>NZ_LN881724.1 GCF_001457415.1 Gorillibacterium timonense | reverse complement strand
GACCGGGATGGACGTACCGCTGGTGTACCAGTTGTTCCGCCAGGAGCATCGCTGGGTAGCCAAGTACGGACGGGATAAGCGCTGAAAGCATCTAAGCGTGAAGCCCCCCTCAAGATGAGATTTCCCAATTCGTAAGACCCCTGGAAGACGACCAGGTTGATAGGTCCGAGGTGGAAGTGCGGCAACGCATGCAGCTGACGGATACTAATCGGTCGAGGGCTTATCCAAATAGACCCCACATAGTGAAGCAGACGCTGACGAAGCGGATGCCGAGTACTTTGCGGGGGCCCCGATAACAAGGGGACACACAGGTAGGAATGTTCCAAGCGAGTTGCTTCGCATCCAGTTTTCAGGGAATAAAAATATCTCTGACTGTTTGGTGATAATGGCGGAGGGGAACCACGCGTTCCCATCTCGAACACGACCGTTAAGCCCTCCAGCGCCAATGGTACTTGGACCGCAGGGTCCTGGGAGAGTAGGACGTCGCCAAGCACAATCAAGTCTGCACATACCGTGCAGGCTTTTTTGTTGTTTCGATTGGTTTGCGATAAGATCATTTTTTGCTGACTATTGACACCGATGCATGAATCCGTAAGCAGAAGATCGATTAACAAACAAAGGGTTCTTGGGTAAAGGTAGGCAATCCGATCGAAGGAGGTTCAAGCACGCCTGGGACCAAAGACGACTATCCCGAATCGTTGAAGAGCTTCAAGGCACCTGTGAGGAACAAGGCGATTGACATTGCCAACGTCCTGATGGAGGAAGGGGATGAAGAGGGACACGCGATCTCCATCGCCACCGCGCAAGCGAAGGAGTGGGGGGGACATCACAACCATCAAATTCACAAAAAGCTTAACGCCTAACAGAATAAGCAACAGTCGACATCCAGGAGGTTTGAATGCTGACTTTAGTGGTGAGGCTATAAATGAACGCATACGTTATCAAAGGGATTCCCGCTTAATTCACGGTTGAAATATTCCATGATATGCTATAATTCATGTTACATATATCACCGTTTCTGGAACTGTAGTCGATATATAGTAAAGAGGAAGCAAAGCATGTCTACTTGAATGGGGTGCAGAGAAAGGTATGGCGGTTCAAAAAGAGCTTGATTTTTCGATCCACTATGGAGATCCCGCAGTAACCGGAGGATTATCCGTCTTCTCCCCGGAATTTGACCGGGCGTTTGCTTATACGGGAAATGATTTAGGCGTTACCTATGCTTCTTCAGCTAGTGCTTTTCGTCTTTGGGCGCCGACCGCCTCCGAAGTGGCACTAGCCTTATACACGGATGCGGAGACCGATGAAGCTCGGTTCATTGCGATGAGACGCAGTACGATGGGCACTTGGCAAGCGGAGGTCGCGGAAGATCTGAAAGGAATGTTCTATACGTATCGCGTCAAAATCGGGGATACGTGGAATGAGGCTTGCGATCCTTACGCCAAAGCCGTTGGGATTAACGGAGATCGAGCCGCGATCTTAAATCTTGCCGAAACCGACCCGGAAGGCTGGAATGACAGGATGCCGCCCTTCCGTTCTCCGGTGGATGCGGTGATCTATGAGCTTCACGTGCGGGATTTGTCCAGCCATCCGCATAGCGGCGTTGTAAATCGTGGAAAGTTCCTGGGCGTAGGTGAGGCTGGGATCCGAAGCACGAATGGAATCTTAAGTGGACTTGACCATGTGGCAAGCCTTGGGGTGACGCATATTCAGTTTCTTCCCATTTTCGATTACAGCACGGAAAGCGTCGATGAGCGATTCCCGGAGCAATCCTACAACTGGGGCTACGATCCGAAAAACTATAATGCTCCCGAAGGCTCTTACGCTAGCGACCCTTTTGATCCGGCTGCGCGGATTCGGGAGATGAAGCAGATGGTGCAGGCTTTGCATGACCGCGGGCTGAGGGTCATAATGGATGTGGTCTACAACCATGTCTATGACGGGTACCGGATTCATTTTACCAAGCTGGTTCCGGGGTATTATTTCCGGTATCGCGAAGACGGTACCTTGTCGGATGGAGCCTTTTGCGGGAACGAGGTCGCATCGGAGCGCTTCATGGTCCGAAAGTACATCGTAGAATCCATTCTTTATTGGGCGAGGGAGTACCGAATCGACGGCTTCCGGTTCGATCTGATGGGGCTGCTCGATGTGGGAACGATGCAGGAGATCCGCAGCCGACTTGATGAGATTGATCCATCGATTCTGGTTATCGGGGAAGGCTGGCACATGGATTGCGGGATTCCCGATGAAATGCGAGCTTCCCAGCGGAATGCCGATCGTCTGCCGCGAATCGGGCAGTTCAATGACCATATGCGGAATGCCATTAAAGGAAGCCATTATCATCACATTGAACACGGATTCGTTGACGGCGGAATCCATCTTGAACAAGAGGTTCGCGCCGGAGCGGCCGGTGCTGTCCGGTACAGGGAAGACGTTCGATCCTATGCCACAGAACCGGATCAATGCGTGAATTATGTGGAGTGTCACGACAATTATACCCTGTGGGATAAGCTTGAAGTGACGAATGGCTACGAAGAGGAAGAGCTTGATGCGATGCATCGGCTGGCTTCCGGAATGGTCATGACGAGTCAAGGCATCGCCTTCCTGCATGCGGGTCAAGAATTCATGAGGACCAAAAATCACGTAGAGAACAGCTACAGGTCGCTGGACCCGATCAACTGGCTGGATTGGGACCGCTGTGCGGAGCGGCAAGCCGATGTGGAATACATGAGGACTCTCATTACCCTTCGCCGGTCTCATCCGGCCTTCCGTCTTCGCTCTGCAAAGGAAATCCGCAATCACCTGCATTTTGAGGAAGCTCCGGACGGCACCGTCGCTTTTACCCTCAGGGAGCATGCTGGCGGTGATTCGTCTCGGCACCTTTACGTCGTCTACCATGGACGGAAAGATAAGGTGGAGTTGAAGCTGCCGGCATTAGGGACGTGGGAGCCTCTATTCGTCACAGACGGTCGCTCAACAGTCCTAGATAACAAGCTCGTTCTAGACGGGATTGCAATGGCGGTATTGGAAGTTGTTGACTAGTCGTTAGACCTAGTACGCTGTCAGCTCAAGAACCGTGTTCTCCGCATAACTTCCCATACCAATTGACGCCGATTCATATCTACACGATTAGGGCTGACTGCGCATAAAAGTTAAGTACTAGAAGGAATTCAAAGGCTTTCCGCTTTGTCCACAAGCGGGAAGCCTTCTTTGCTGAGAGCGCTCAGGGTCACATCGATGAAGGCTTGGACTGCCTGCGATCGGTAGCGCCCTTTCCGATAGGCGATAACCAGCGTTCGATAAGGATTCCCTTTTAACGTGAGATAGGCCGGCGTGTAGGGGATAGAAGGATCGCGAGCAATCATCGAGGGAATGAACGCGATTCCCATACCGGTTGCAACCAGCGATTGGACGGTTTCGATATTGCTGCTCTCGAAGACGATGTTGGGCTCGAATCCCGCGTTTCGACACAGCTCGAGGCTGATTTTTCGGAAGGCTTGGCCCATCTTGAGCAGGATGAAGGGCTCGTCCTTTAACTCCGCAATATCGATCGGCTCCAAGGGCTTTTTTTGTGCGAGGGGATGGGAATGGGGGACGGTCAGCCACAACTCCTCCCGGATGAGCGGAGTGTAATCGAGAGAAGGTTCTTCGACAGGCAGTGTCAGAATTGCGATATCCGTCTGACCGTTGGAGGTGAACTTCTCCAATCTCGCCGTATTGTCTTCGGCTAGCGTCAGTTCGATGCCGGGGTAGCTTTTGCGGAAGACGGGGAGAACGAGCGGAAGGATATGAGAGCCCGTGATCGGCAG
This sequence comes from Gorillibacterium timonense, assembly GCF_001457415.1. GTDB lineage: Bacteria > Bacillota > Bacilli > Paenibacillales > NBRC-103111 > Gorillibacterium > Gorillibacterium timonense. The sequence goes on along the minus strand of NZ_LN881724.1, from coordinate 2,421,661 downwards.
GCTTCCGATGATGAGGCGTCCTTTTTTCATCTGTGAGATGTCCTCCATCTCCCGACTCAATTGGTTCACCTGATCGAGGATGGCTTGCGCCTTTTCGATGAACACTTCTCCGGCATGAGTCAATTCGACGGAATTGGTGCTTCTCTGGAAGAGAAGAACGCCGATCTCTTTTTCCAGCTTGGAGAGCTGCTGACTGAGAGAGGGCTGGGCGATGTGCAGCTTCTCGGCCGCTCGGGAAAAGTTTTTCTCGGCTGCGATGCGCACGGCATAATTCAATTGGCGGAATTCCATTTTCGTTCAGCTCCCAGGTCCCAACATAATCGTTCGGATCGAACAATCCTATTGGTTTTATCCTATAGGTATTTGTTATAAAGTCAATAGCTTTTATATCTTAGCCGGATAGAAGGAGAGGTGATAAGATAAGCAAAGACGAAACGCACGCTATTACCATGAGGTGAAACGAATGGCCAAAACGCTGTACGAGAAAATTTGGGAATCACATGCCATTTATCAAGAAGGCAAACAAGCGATTTTGTATATCGATCTTCAATTGGTCCATGAGGTTACATCCCCGCAAGCCTTTGAAGGACTTCGGTTGGCGGGACGCAAGGTCCGTCGCCCCGATCTGACCTTTGCTACGATCGATCACAACGTACCGACGAAAGACCGCTTCAACATCTCTGATCCGATCTCGCGTCAGCAGATCGAGACTCTGGAGAAGAACTGCGAGGAATTTGGGGTGACCCTATTTGGCCTCGACAGTATTGACCAAGGGGTCGTTCATGTGATGGGACCCGAACAAGGGCTTACCGCTCCCGGCAAAACGATTGTTTGCGGCGACAGCCATACCGCTACACACGGAGCGTTCGGAGCACTCGCCTTCGGGATCGGAACGAGCGAGGTCGAGCATGTGCTGGCTACGCAATGCCTACAGCAAGCGAAATCGAAGACCATGGAGGTTCGGGTGCTCGGCAAAAGGCGTCCAGGCGTCACTGCCAAGGATTTGATCCTCGGTATCATTGCCAAGTACGGAACGGATTTCGGAACGGGCTATGTCATTGAATATACGGGTGAAGCCATCCGCGGGCTTACGATGGAAGAGCGGATGACTGTCTGCAACATGTCCATCGAGGCTGGAGCACGAGCGGGCTTGATCGCGCCGGATGAAACGACGTTCGCCTATCTGCGCGGTCGGCTGTATGCGCCTCAGGGTGAAGCCTATGATGAGGCTGTCGAGAAGTGGAAGCAGCTTGTCACCGATCCTGACGCCGAATATGATCTAGTGCTGGATTTCAATGCAGATACGCTTGTTCCGCAGGTAACCTGGGGAACGAGCCCAGGAATGGGGACGGGAATCAACGCGACCGTACCGGATCCGAGCAGCTTCCAAACCGAGAACGAACGAAAAGCGGCCGAGAAGGCTTTGGAATACATGGGACTGACTCCAGGAACGTCCATGTCCGACCTTGCAGTGGATGTCGTGTTTATCGGGTCCTGCACGAACGGACGAATCGAGGATTTGCGAGCGGCAGCGGCCGTCGCCAGAGGCTACAAGGTGAAGCCTTCGGTACAGGCCATCGTAGTCCCGGGCTCCGGACGCGTGAAGCTGCAAGCCGAGGAAGAAGGGCTTGACCGGATCTTCGAGGATGCCGGATTCGAATGGCGGGATGCTGGTTGCAGCATGTGCCTCGCGATGAATCCCGATGTGCTGACTCCGGGACAGCGCTGTGCATCCACCTCGAACCGCAATTTTGAAGGCCGTCAGGGACGGGGCGGACGCACCCATCTCGTCTCTCCGGAAATGGCGGCAGCGGCGGCAATTTCCGGACATTTCACCGATGTTCGCGAATGGCAGTTCCAATAAGGGAAGGGGTAACACGAACATGGAAGCATTTAATAGCCACACCGGTCTTGCCGTTCCCGTGGATCGGGTGAATATCGATACGGATGCCATCATCCCGAAGCAATTTCTAAAGCGAATCGAACGAACGGGCTTTGGACAGTTTCTGTTCTTTGAATGGCGTTGGGATGAAGACGGCCAAGTGATCGAGCAGTTCCCGCTCAATCAGCCTCGCTACCAAGGAGCTTCGGTCCTTCTTGCCCGTGCCAACTTCGGTTGCGGTTCTTCCCGCGAACATGCTCCTTGGGCGATTCAGGATTACGGCTTCAAGGTCGTCATCGCACCTTCCTTTGCCGATATCTTCTATAACAACTGCTTCAAGAACAGCATTCTGCCGATTCGACTCTCGGAAGAGGAAGTCGAGGAATTGTTCAAGCGCACGGACAAGGAAGTCGGCTACCAGCTTACCGTCAATCTCGAAGCGAAGACGATCACCGACGAGCACGGCCTTGTGATTCCGTTTGAGCTTGATGAACACCGCCGGCAATTTCTTCTGCTCGGTCTGGACGACATCGGACTGACGTTGCAGCATGAGGATGCCATTGCAGCCTATGAGGCAACCCATCGATAAGCGGATCAAGACAAAGAGGCAAGTGCTAGTAACACAACCAAAAAAGATGCAAGTCCTGCCGAACAGGACTTGCATCTTTTCATTAAGAAGCGAATAAGAAGGGGCATCTACAGGCTGCGGCAATCCGCATTCAAGCTTTCATGACCGTTTCCGCAAAATCGGCCCAACTGAGGAGTTTTCGATACTCCTCGGAAGGGGTCACGTCTTCGACGCTCCAACACATCCCCATTGCCGTTTCCACATAAAGGCATTTCTTAAGAATATCCGGCGGAATGACGAGTTCTTTTGCCAAAAAGGTAATGATGCCTAGAATCTTCTCGTGTAAGTCCTCCGTGATTTCATCGCCGAATTCGTTAAGGATGAACCGCGCAACATCAAAAATGGGATCGCCAACAACCCCTTTGGGGTCGATGATTCGATACTCTCCCTCTTTGCCCAGCAGAATATTATCATGATGAAGGTCGCCGTGCAGGAGCATTTGCCGCGAATACGAGCCGGCTACCGAGCCGCAGATCTCATTCGCCTGCCGCATATGGTGATATAATTCGGGGCAGTCCTGCCGGGTGCTCATGTAGTCGGTTATCCGGCCTACCCATTCCGTGTAAGTGGGAAAGCAGTCAGCATGTGTCGGGTTGATGTGCAGCCCCTTGTACAGAGAACAGAACACGGTGAGCCTCTGTTCAAGCGAGTTCTCGTCCCTTAAGGGAGTCCCGGGTTGAATCCATTCTTCTAGGATGACCCCGTTCTCACGATCATCGGCAAAGACTTGGCAATAGCGTCCGCCTCCGTATTGACACAAAGCATGAATCTCTGTTTTAATCTCCGGGTACGCGAGATTGCCGAGTTTGAGTACGGCGTCCCCAAAGGCTTCCGAATGGCAGCGAAAAACAAGGTTAGCCGAATAGGAGGGAATGAAGCGAATGGAGGATAATTTCCATTTTGCCGTATACTCTTCAATATCTCTCTTCACCTTATCGTAAAAATCGGTACCGAATCGATTTTGAATCGCATCGGCTTCATGTTGATGGAAATAAAAGGGTTCCTTCATCGTCAGGATCAACCTCCTCTTCCATGAAAGTAAAGGAGCCGCTTCGATTTGGCAAGTGTTCGGTTTCACTTTCTTCTCAAGCGGTCAATAACGGACATGTGGAAGTCCAATCCTGGAGGAAACTTGACCAATAAAAGAAGAGGCTCCAACCGTCGGTTGGATTTGAACCAGCCTTGTCAAACCATAACGTTATTGCGTCATGGAGATCGGATGGTCTACCATAAGGATGCGGCCGCAAATCCAATGGAATGGAGCTTAATCGCTATGTCCGAGCTTCGAATTCATGAACAGATCGCCTTTCTGCGCAAGCAAAAGGGGATCACGCAAGAGGAATTAGCCAAAGCACTCGGGGTCACGAACCAATCCGTATCCAAATGGGAATCGGCGATCTGCTGCCCCGATCTTCAGCTCTTGCCCAATATCGCGACTTATTTCGGCATTACGGTCGATGAGCTTCTCGGGTATAAGCCCGCCGATACTTTTGGCAGCGTATATCTAGGTATTAAAGGATTATTTGAAGCTTCGCCCGCTGAAGAATCATTCGCCATCGCCTACAGGCTGGCTGCGCTATTGCACGAAGGAGCTGTTTCAAGGGGCTATAAAGGGTTTGTGCCTTGGGAGACCGGCAAAAATCATGGAATGTCGGGAGTCGATCATGAATGGAACTATTCCGCCTGCTCCGAGCCGGAGGGGGCAACGATTCACATCGGCAGAGCTGTGTTTATTGCTGATCATTCGCTTGCCGCTCCAATCACTCCCGTAAAGATTCGAGAGATCTACAACACTATGGCTGTGTATCAAGAGAAAGACGTACTGACTGTCCTGTTCGGGCTCTATGAGTTAACCAAAAAGGACTTTGATCGGTTTGTCAGTTTAAAGGAGCTTGAGATCCAATGCAAGCTGCCGGAAACGGTCGTAGAATCGGCATTAAGTCACCTGCCTGTGCAAGTTAAGATCGAAGAGGACGGGCAGTGCTACTATCGGATCGAAGGATCCTCGATGCATATCCCGGACATTCTCCTGATGCTGAGGGACAAGTAGGAGAAGTACACAGCGAACACGCCTGCGATGGCGTGTTTTTTTGTTGGAAAGGTAGGAATATCGCAGTACCATGTCGAATCTCTGAGGGAGGCAAGAAAGGCGGCGATTCGCAACTTTTTTCCAAATCCCGCGTCTATTCTTGTATGTTCTTATCCCAATTCTTCGAGGTGGAAGATGAAAAAGCTTGTTTGCTCGCTGCTCTCCTTACTGTTGCTCTTCCTCATCCTGCCGCAAGTGTCGCATGCCGCCACGAGCAGCAGCGTATCGCTCGTTCTGAACGGCCAGACGTTGAAATCGGATGTTCCCGCTCAAAAAGTTAACGATTACGTCATGGTTCCGCTCAGGCTGATCTCCCAAAATTTCGGCGCTTCTGTCGAATACCGCGGAGTCGAGCAGAAGGTGATAGTGAAGAAGGATGGCAAGCTGATCGAGCTTTTCATTGGGAAAAAGACAGCTTTGATCAACGCAGAGCCGTTTGCACTGGATGCGGCCCCGGTTGTGATTGATGGCCGAGCGCTGGTGCCGGTTCGATTCGTTGCGAATGGAATGGGGATCAGCGTACAATGGATCAACAAGACCCAGACGGTGATTCTGACGACCGCTCAGGCGCCTGTACCGGTTCCCTCGCCTACTCCCTCGGCTACACCAACGCCGACACCGACACCAACAGCTACACCAAGCCCGACGGCTACGCCAACGCCGGCTTCGACGCCGACAGCTACTCCCAGCCCCACAAGCCCGACAGGGACGACCACCCCTGATCCCAACCTGTATGAACCGGGAACAACGCCCCCTCCATCCCAAGCAAATTCGGAGGCTGGCTACACGAAGCTGATGGGCATTGAAGTGACGGATAGCAGCTTGACTCTTTATGCCGACGGTCCCTTGGCTCCGAAGGTGAGCTATGTCAGCAGCCCGGATCGGCTTGTCATCGATGTGCCGGCTGTGACGTTCAGCGATTCGGTCCCGAGACCGATTTCGACCTCGGAGGGCCTGGTCGCCGTTGATCATCCGCTTGTGGCGAAGGTGCGATACTCCAATTTTGACCCGGTTACCCGAACCATTCGCATCGTGGCTGATTTGAAGGCGAAGACCAGCTATCATGTGGGAATGAACGGCACCGATGGGGCCTTCTCTCTGTTATTCTCGGACGCAAAGTACAAGATTGTGATCGATGCCGGTCACGGCGATACGGACCCGGGAGCGATCTCCATCACCAAGCGCAATGAAAAGGACTTTAATCTGGCGATCGCGCTTAAAGTGAATGAGCTTCTCGGCAATGTTAAGCAAGTGGAAACGTATATGACCCGTTCTGACGATACTTTTGTTTCCTTGGACGGAAGGGCGGACTTTGCGAACTCGCTCGGCGCTGATGCGTTCATCTCCATTCACGGCAACAACTTTACAGCATCGAGCCGCGGAACGGAGACCTATTACTGGAATTCGTACAGCAAGACTTTGGCTGATATCGTGCACAAGCATGTGCTGGCGGCAACAGGATTCCCCGACCGCAAAGTTCAGAAGAATGATTTTCGCGTTGTAAAAGCAACCAAGATGCCCGGCATTCTCATCGAAGTCGGATTTTTGAGCAATGCAGTGGAAGAAGCGCTCATGTACACTCCGGATTTTCAGTATAAAGTAGCGGCTTCCATTGTCGACGGTATCAAGGAGTATTTCAACATTCAATAAGGAGAGTGTTCCATGCGTATACGTACCATCCTGACGGTAATTCTTCTCGGTTCCATGCTCGCGGCTGCAGGGTGTTCGGCGAAAAACACTCCGAGCTCGGCCGACCCGAAACCGACCGAAGCCGCTTCACCTGCGGCGACCTCAACGATCAGCGAAGCGCCGACGGCAACACCCGAACAGAAAACAGAGACGATTAAAGCCTATTATGCGAATGCAGACGGCACCGAGCTTGTCGAGAAGACGGTGACGATTCAAGCGGACAAAGCCGATGATAAATATCTCAACACCTTGAAGGTTTTGACCAGCACCGATGACAGCAATCTCTTTCCTCTGGCCAAAGGGCTGCAATTCAAATCTGCTGAGCTGGAAGACGGAACCTTGACCGTGGATCTTTCGATATTGGATGAAGGAAGATTAGGCTCCGGCGGCGAAGTACTCCTCATGGATGCTCTCCAAAAAACGGTCTTTCAATTTGCAGAGATCAACGCTCTCGAGATCCTGGTGGACGGGAAGCAAATTGAAAGCCTCATGGGGCATGTGGAATTGGAGCATCCCATCAAACGACAATAAGGATAGGGAGCTTGCCTAGTAGAAGCGGCCTAAAATCGATTTGAAGACACGCTCTAATTGATACGATGATCCGGGAGGAAAAGAAGATGAAACGCATGACCCATTGGACGGCGAAGACAGCCTTGACCCTGGCTGTTCTTACCGGCTCCGTTATACCTGCGACCGCATTTGCTGACACTGCGGCGGGAACGGCGGCCGTGAGCTGGAAGATTCAAGCGGCAAACCAATTCTTGGATGTCAAAAGCACCTATTGGGGAGCGAAGGACATCGCCAAGCTTTCCATGTTGGGGATCGTCCAGGGCTATAACGGCAGCTTTACACCCGAAAAGGAAGTATCTCATCAGGACGCTATCGTCATGGCCGTGCGGATGATGGGGTATGAGGAGGAAGCTCTTACTATCAAGAATAGCAGCATTCCCCTTGTGTTCTCTTTTGGGTTAAGCGATTACGCCAAGCCTTACGTGAAAGTCGCCCTGGATCATAATCTGATCGGACTTGCGGAAATCCCGGAACACGATGCGAACTGGGGGATCTCCTCTGCGAGTCGGGAATGGATCGCAAGGGTGATTATCCGGTTGGCTGACAAGGATTCGGAAGCTTTGAGCAAAACGCTGGCTCCTACCGCCTTCAAGGATGGGGACAGCATCACGGATGAGCTCGTCGGATATGTCAATGAAGCCGTCGACCTGGGAATCGTCAATGGCTTTGAAGATGGGACGTTCCGTCCCGCCGTTGCGGTTACCCGCTCCCAGGCAGCCGCACTTTTGAACCGGGCTTCGGTTTTCCTCGCTGTCAAGCCGGGGAATGCCATTACCGGTACAGTCACTTATTTGGATTCATCCAAGCTTTCGCTTATGACGGATGAGGGGGTTGTCATTCAAGCCGATCTTACCGGACAAACGTTAATTTACAAGGATAAAACCCTTTTGTCGGCTTCCACCCTTAAGGTCGGAAATCTGGTTGATGTGATCGTCTCGGGTACGACGGCTTATTTCGTAGATTGGAAGAGCGATCAAGGGCCGGTGGTTGCGAACGGCGAAGGCATTGCCGTGTCGCTCAATGCGACGGATAAGAAAATATCACTTGCTGCTTCCACCGGACAAGTTGATTATTCCTTGACGGAATTGGCTTACGAATCCGTGAAGAACCTCGTCGCGGGCGACAAGATCCGTTATCAGCTGTACGGCACGAAGATGGTATCCGCCCAAATCGTTCCGGTCGTCAAGGGCGAGATCGTCACGATTGATCCGAAAGGGACGGATCCGCTGATCACGTTGAAAAAGTCGGACGGCAAGCTTGCATCCTTCTACTTAACTTCTCAGCCGAAGGTCACCAGTCCGCTGAAATCGAGTGCGACCCTCAGTGATCTGTATAAGGGGGATCAGGTTGCGATTGAACTCGATGCGAGTGGCAATCCGGTCAGCATCTCCGTTGTGATCAGTACGATGACGAATTATTACCAGGCCCGCATCGAAAGCTTCAATGCGACTTCCAAATACTTGACCGTTACCGTCAATGGAACGCCGAAGGTGTTCAAGCTGGATGATAAAACCGTCTTAATCAGCTCGGATGGGAAGGAATCGGTCTTTTATACGGCCCTTTACCCCATCCTTGTAGAAGGACGCAAGCTGGACCTGGTTGCTGCAGGCGATAAGCTCTTGAAGCTTAAGATCGCAAGCCAATATACTGCCACAGTGACATCCGTTGATCTGAATAGCGGAGACTACACGGTTAAGCTCGACGATGGTCAAACGCTCAGCTTCACTTGGAAGACGAATACGAAGGTACTCGACTCGGCGGGCAAAACCATCACCTTCGATCAAGTGGCGATTGGCAAAAAGGTCAAGTTGACCTATGAACAAAGCGTAGATCAAGTCACTCAAATCCAACTTGTGAATTAAACAGGATCAAGCGTCAAAAGTGTCGTTGAGACCGGTTTGGTTGAAGCCAGCCGGTCTTTTCCTATCTTCGAAACCGATTAACCCGAATAAAAGGGAAAATATAGGGGGCAGGTTCGAAAAATGTTCGGATTTTCTTGGCATGGGCCATTGATTATTACCCCTGGGTTCGATAGACTGAAATCTATTGGGATTCTCCGGTTGTTCAGGGAGGTGAGGAATATCCGGTGAATGAAAAGAAAATCCGCCGAATCCTCGATACCATGGGCATGATGTTTCCGGACGCTCATTGCGAACTGATGCACAGGAACCCCTTCGAACTTCTTGTCGCCGTGATGCTGTCAGCTCAAGCAACGGACGAATCGGTAAATCGGCTGACCCCATCCCTCTTCCACAAGTATCGTACTCCCGAGGATTACCTCAAGGTACCGCTTGCGGAGCTGGAACAGGATATTCGAACCATAGGCTTGTTCCGCAACAAGGCCAAAAATATTCAGAGCATGTGTCGGATATTGGTAGAAGAATGGAATAGCCAGGTACCGGAGGCACACGAAGCGCTTGTGGCGCTTCCCGGTGTAGGGCGCAAAACAGCTAATGTTGTCGTATCCAACGCTTTTGGTGTTCCGGCTTTCGCTGTTGACACTCATGTGGAACGGGTCAGCAAACGGCTTGGTCTTGCAAAACCTGATGATTCCGTGCTTGAAGTCGAGAAAAAGCTAAACCGGGTCGTACCGCGGGAAGAATGGACGCTTTCGCATCACCGATTCATCTTCTTTGGGCGGTATCACTGCAAGGCTCAAAGCCCCCGCTGCGCAAGCTGTCCGCTGCTTGATTTTTGCCCGGAGGGGAAGCGAAGAATGAAAGCTCCGGCAAGTATGAAAGCCGGTTCAAACAGGAAGAATGAGAGCTAAGCGAATGGCTGTGATGCTTCTTCATCGCATCGCTGAAGGCTCGAGGGAACGGGCAATAGAGGTAAATCGAACCAGTAGATATTGATAAAAGGATGGGATAGTGGATGAAATGCATCGCCGTTTACACGAAAAACTTTGAACAATTTTCCGATATTTACGAACAAGTGTTGAATACACCGCTTGCGGACAATGAAGAAAAAGAAGTCGAAGGCGTCATGATCAGCGAATCCGGTCAGGTTCCGGAAAACTACTTGAGCCGGATGAAGGCAAAGCCCGAAGTTGTCGTCATGAAAGTGAAGGGCCAGCCAATCACGATTCTCCAGCATGGAGATGTGTTCGAAATCTTGATTCCTGAAGAAGAAGAGCACGCTGTCCTGCAGTAATCCAGCAAGCTTGGTTTAGAAGACAACAGCCGATCGAATATGGCGTATACGATAGAACAAGGGAGGCCCCTGCAAGCGTTAGATGCTTGCAGGGGCCTCCCTATTCGATTTGGAGCGAGAAGATGGCGGTTAGTCCAGGACCACGGAAGGCTGGACCGCCTCCGCTTGTTCCTCTGGTTTGGCTGCGGAATGGTTGCTTGTGCGCAGCGGAAGCTCCTTCAGGAAGAAGACGAGGACGAAGGCGACGACCAGAACGAGAGTGCCGGTTAAGAAAACGGTCGATAGCGTCTGACCGAGCGCATCGCGGATGCTGGCAATCATATCCTTGAATATCGGTTGAACGTCAGCCGGAAGCGCCTTTTGCGTTTCGTCCAGAAGAGGCTTGTTCATCAGCGTTCTCGGATTCGCGAAGGCTGCCATCTTCTTGGCAATCTCCGGATCGAGCTGGGCAAAGCTGCCTGCCTTGGCTTGCAGGGCTTCCTTCAAATGCCGGGTAAGGTTGTTCGACATGACCGTCCCCATCACGGCGATGCCGATGGTACCGCCGAGGTTGCGGAACAGCTGGATGGATGCAGTGACGACGCCGAGCTCTTTATGGGAGACGGCATTCTGAGAAGCGATCGAAAAGACCGGCATGCCGAGTCCGAGACCGAGGCCAAACACGATCATGCTGATGACAGCTGTAGCCGTATTATCCATGAAAACCATAATCCCCATGCCGGCGATCATGATCGGAATGCCGATCAGGGCATACCGTTTGTATTTTCCTTTGCGCGATATCAATTGGCCGGTCATGGCACTCGAAATGACCATGACGATCGACATCGGCATCGTCACATATCCGGCATAAGTGGCGGATATCCCGAGTACGCCTTGGACGAAGAAGGACAGATAGATCAAGGCACCCATCATGCCGAAGTTCATGATGAAGCCGATAATGTTCGAGATGGTAACGACGCCGTTCTTAAACAGGCTGAGCGGCAGGATCGGATTGCTGGCCTTCGATTCGATGAAAACGAAGAGGATACCCGCAACGATGGAACCGGCGAGCAGTCCAATGATCTGCCAGGAATCCCAGGCATATTCGGTGCCGGCCCAGGAGAAGGCCAGGAGCATCGGAACGATGCAGAGGGTGAGCAATAGCGAGCCGATGTAGTCAATGCTCGCAGACGGACCGCGCTTGCCTTTGGGGAAAAGCGCTACAATCAAGGCAAAGGCAACAACGCCGAGCGGCAGGAAGATCCAGAACAGCCAGTGCCAGTCGAGGTGATCGACCAGGTAGCCGCCGAGTGTCGGGCCAAGCACGCTGGAAAAGCCGAAGACGGCGGTCAATAACCCCATCCATTTGCCGCGCTCACGCGGCGGGAACAAATCGCCGACGGCGGTGAAGGAGGTCGATTGAATGATCCCGGCTCCTACCCCTTGAATCCCCCGGTAAGTGATGAATTGAAAGACATCTGTCGAGGTACCGGTCAAGAAAGCGCCGACCATGAAGAGAAGAATACCCGCTAGTAGGAAGGGCTTGCGACCGAACATATCGGACAGCTTGCCGACAAGGACCGTCGCGATGGTGGAGGTCAGCATGTAGATGTTGATCGTCCATGTATAGTAGTCCATTCCATCCAGAATGGAGATAATGCGCGGCATAGCGGTGCTGACGATGGTCTGATTGATTGCAGCGAACAGCATGGCGGCCATGATCGCGATCATGATCGTGAGCTTTCGCTTTTGAGTTAAATGTTCCATATGGTTCTTTCTCCATCCGTTCTTTTAAATTTTCTCTAATTCTGCGTTCAGGATGCCAAAGATGCGCTTCAAATGCTGAATGTCCTCTTCGGACAGCACTTTGAAATGCGCCTCGATAACCTCACGCTGATTCTCTAAAAATTCCTTCACCAGCTTCTCGCCTTTATCGGAAAGGCTGATGGTGACGACTCGCCGGTCATCTTCATCGCGAGTTTTCTCTACATATCCTCCCGACAGCAGATAATCCGTCGCACCTGTGATGGCGGCTGAGGTGAGGGTGAGGCAGCAAGCGAGTTGGGATACATTTTGCGGACCGTGCTTATGCAGCATGTAAAGCACTCGAAATTGCGTTTGATTCATGGAATAGCCATGCTTGTTCCATTCTTGGGAGACCCCCTTCAGAAAGGTTCGAAACATGGAAGACAGTTCAATCAAATGATCATTATTGGACAACTGGGCACCTCCCCCCCTAACGAATTCCTAAAGCCGTGCAAACGTGCTTGTTCGAATCGTTAACTTCTAAATGATTTAGCTCTTAATGATTAAGCACTAAAATAATATAGCACCGTTCCCTTACCCCGTCAAGGTTTGGACACAATCTGAAAGCGCTCTTTTCTAGAAATGGTTGACATGCTACGATAAAGCTGTTATCACCCATTTCGGCAGACGGAGGAGAGAGATGGCAAACGAACAATGGACGGAACTCATGGAACTCGTACAGGAAGCGGGAGACGCCCGGTGCGCTCGGCAAATCGGGGAAGCAGCGGCCAAGAACGGAGCCTCTCCTCTTATGGTGGCCTTTTGCGGACATTTCTCGGCGGGCAAATCGACTCTGATCAACCGATTATGCGGAGGAGATTGGGTGCCCTCCGGCCCTGTTCCGATTAGCGCGAATACGGTCATTCTTCGGTATGGAAAAGAGGGGCAGGCCCGAGTCTACTGGAAGGCGACCGGGACAAAGGAAGAAGCGCTTGAGATGAAACAGGCGGACAATACCCGAAATAGGCTAAACGTCGGTGAAGCCGCTGCTGAGGTGTCGCCTGAGCAGGCAAGCATGCTTTGTGCAGACGGCGGAGTGGAGCGAGTGGAAATTGATGTGCCGATGCTCCGTTGGGGGAGTTCGGTTGCCTTCCTCGATACTCCGGGTATCGATTCGACGGATGATGCGCACCGGGAAGCGACGGAAGCGGCCCTGCATCTGGCCGATCTGGTGTTCTATGTGACGGATTACAATCATGTGCTGTCCGAAATGAATGCCCGTTTCACGAAACGGCTTGTAGAAGAAGGGAAGCCCTTTTACTTGATCGTGAACCAGGTGGATAAGCACCGCGAGGATGAGCTATCGTTTGAGCAGTTTCGGCAAAAGGCGGAAGACACATTCGCTGACTGGGGAGTGCGGTCGGACGGCTTTCTTTTCCTCTCTCTAAAGGAAGAGGGACATCCCTTACATGAAGGAGAACGCCTCTTCCGCTTGATCGATGAGCTTGCGGAGCATAAAGATTCTTGGATTCGGTGGAGCATGCGGCAGTCGGTGGAGGCCCTGGTCAATCGGCATGTGACGGAGCTTGAAGAGAGAGAAGCGGTCCGGGATGGGGAGCTGCTTGTGGCTCTTGCGGATTGGGAAGAGGAGGGGGAGCCGCTGATGGAGCGGATCGCCGCTCTGGAGTCCGAGGATCGAGCCTGGACCGAACGAACGGACAAGAAGCGGCAGGAGGGGAGAAAGACAGCGGATTCTCTCATCGCAAACACAAATTTTATTCCCGCCGATACCCGGGAGCTTGCCCGACTGTATCTCGAAAGCCGCGATTCCCGCTATCGAAAAGGGTGGTTTCGGAGAGCGGAAAGCACGGAAAAGGAACGAAGCGTCCGACTGGATGAGTGGCAGCGTGCTTTTCGTGAGAATGCGCAAGTCGAGCTGGAAGGGCATCTGACGGCATTGCTTCAGGAAGCCGCGGCCGAGGTTGGATTCTCCGCGGAGGAGAGCCGCTCGATTGCCGCCGACGTGGAGGGTGTGGGGGCTGGCCTCACCAGCCTGTGGCTGGCGGAGCAGGTCCAGGCAGGCGCGGTCTACTCGCCCGAGTACGCGCAGACCTATGCCCGCCAAGCCGCTGATGCGGCGAGGGCGGCTTATCGGCGCCGCGCGCACGACTGGCTCGAGCGCGCGGCTCCTCGCGGGCGTGCCCGGCATGGGCGGCGCTGTCGCCGCTATGCGCGGCAAGGCGGCCCGGCTCGCGGCGAGCCGATTTACGGTGGCGCTGTTCGGAGCCTTCAGCGCCGGGAAATCGTCGCTCGCGAACGCGCTTCTCGGCGAACGGCTGCTGCCCGTCTCGCCGAACCCGACTACGGCGGCGATCTGCCGCATCTCGCCGCCGGACGAAGCCCATCCGCACGGCACCGTTACGGTGCGCGTGAAAGCATCCGCCTTCCTCCTGGAGGAGGTGAACGCTTCACTCTCCCGCCTCGATCTTGAAGGCGGTGATTGGGCCACTTGCCTTAGAGCCATTGACCAGGGCGAAGTGATTTTTCAAAAGCATCCAGCCAAAACTCATTCCTCCTTCCTTCGCTCGGTGCGCCAAGGATTTAGCCGGATGGGAGAGCGGCTCGACAGTGAATTTACCGCTCGGCTTGATGATTTCGCCGATTATGCGGCGGATGAACGGCTCGCCTGTTATGTGGAGAGTCTGGAGGTCCATTACGACAATCCGCTCGCTCGCAGGGGAGCCATCCTGGTGGATACGCCGGGAGCCGATTCCGTATACGGAAGGCACACCGGCTTGGCCTTTCATTATATGAAGAATGCCGACGTCATCTTGTTCGTTACGTATTACAACCATGCTTTTTCCCAGGCGGACCGCGAGTTTTTGCTTCAGCTGGGGCGGGTGAAAGACTCCCTGACGCTCGACAATATGTTTTTTCTCGTCAATGCGGCCGATCTGGCTGGCTCCAAGCAGGAGCAGGCAGAGGTCCTTGCCCATGCGGAGAGCAGCCTCGCCAAGCTTGGCATCCGAAAGCCGCGCATGTACGCCATCTCCAGTCGGGAAGCACTCGCCGCGAAGCGGGAGGGGGATGAAGAAGCCCTTGAACGCTCCGGCTTCGGGCATCTTGAGCGCGACTTCACGGCATTCCTCTTCGAAGAGCTGGCGGGTCAAACCCAATCCGCCGCTGCCCGCGATATCGCACGGGCGCGAGGCAGCCTGGAGCAGCGATTGCGCATGGCGGAAGCGGCTGCGGAGGAACGGGAAGCAGTTGCCGCCCAAAGGGAGCTGGACGCGACAACGATCCTTCGTCTGATCGCCAATCTCCCGCAAGCCGAAGCACTCCTCGAGGCGCTGAACCGAGAAGTTCAGGAGCAATTCTACTACATTCGCCAGCGGTTCGATTACCGGTTCGGCGAATGGTATCAAGCCTGTTTCAATCCTGCGGCATTGCGCCGGGAGAACGGAGCGAACGAACGCCTCATCCTGCGGGCGGCTTGGCAGGAATGGACGGCGCTCGTATCCAGAAGCTTGTCTCAGGAAGCGCTAGCCGCTTCCTTAAGGATCGAGAAAGCGGCGCTTCTCCTACGGGACGATGCGCTTCGGGAGGTTCAGCGGAGTATGGAAGCGGGCTTTCCCGATTTTCCGTTTGAGGAGGCCGAAGAAGCCCGCCTTCCAACTCCTTCGGTCAAAGAAGACATCTCCTTCACGGACCGGCCGGTGCGCTGGCTGATCGGCTTCTATAAGAACAGCAAGCATTTTTTCGAAGGCGGAGGAAGCGATGAGCTTCGCAAGGAGCTAGCTGTCCAGGTTCGGGACGAAATCGGAGCTTATCTGAGTGAATGCCGTGAAACCATGACAAGCCATTACGTTTCCCTGCTTCGCAATCAGCTTCAAGAGGCATCGATTTGGCTGCGAGAGAATTTCGTCCGCTATCGCGAGGAGCAAGCCTCAAGCCCGCCAGCACAGGAGAAAAAGGCAGAGTGGAGCGCAGTTGTGCAAAAGCTTCGCGAGCTGGAGGAGGGCCTGGAGGGAGAAGTCAGGTCGGTATATGGTTGTGGTGAAGGGACAGGTTCACTTCAGGAGTAATCCCTCTGTTCGTCCACCGTGGCTCGTCTGGGCCGCTGAAGCAAGGATTGCGAATAATGGAAATCATTTCCTTCGATCAAGAAAGAGCCCGAGCCCGAAATTGACTCGGGCTCCCGTTTTTGGCATCCCATTCGCTTCACAGCCGCGGTTGAAAGCGCTCCTCCACTTGCGCTTTTTTTCGAGGGGGATGACTTCCTAAAGCCTGCCACTGCGAAACGTGAGCGGTTGCAAAACGGCAACCAAAGTTTTACTCTAAGAAGAGCGATTTTACGGCCGAAACGGGAGGGACAAGCATTGTTGTCGACAAAAGCCTTATGGAGAATCGCAGGAACGGCGGCGCTGGCGGCCACTCTTCTCTTGATTGCCGGTTTCGGCTACGCCGTACGGACCGTCGTGTTTCCGGGTCAAGCAAGCTCACCTTCAACGGCTCCTGTTCCATCGGAAACGCCAGTGTCGAGTGCCGCCAGCGGCGATCTCGACGCTGCGAGCCATATCAACATCCTGGCGGTAGGCGATTCGCTGACCCGAGGACTCGGTGACACGTCCGGGAAGGGTGGATACGTGGACCGGGTGAAGGATGGTCTCAAAACGGAGCTGGGCAAGGACGTCTATGTCTGGAATCTGGCTGTGTCCGGGGCGAAGACAGCCGATCTGCTTGAGCAGCTGCAAGGGAAGAGCGATGCCATCCCAGATGCGGCAAAAAAAGCAAATGTTATTCTCTTGACGATCGGCGGGAATGATCTTTTTCAGATGGGGATCACTGATCCGGAGGCTGCTGCAAATGCAGGCAAGCTGACCGTGGATTACGATTCCGTTCAGAAGAATCTACCCGATGCTTTAAAGCGTCTGGAAGCTGGTCTGACCCGGTTGTCGGAGTTGAATCCGAACGCCAAGATCGTCTACGTCATGTTTTATCATCCATTCCTTGATTACGACAAAGAGCGGATCGGCGCTCTGCTCGTGCAGCAGTGGTATGCGAAAGCGTTCGAGACGGCCAACCGGCTCGGCAATGTGACGGTCGTTCCGACATTCGATCTCTTTGATCAGACCCCGCAAAAATACTTGTATACCGATCACTTCCATCCGAATGCGGAAGGCTACGAGCGGATCGCCGAGCGGGTGCTTCAGACGCTGTATTGATGACCGGATTGTCTGTTAGAGCTAGCACGCTGTCAACTTGACTCGTATGGATATGATGTGGCGTCAATCGGTAAGAAAAGTAGTACGATAATCAAGGCTTTTGAGTTGACAGCGTACGAGACCGGGTATGCAAGCACGCGCTTGAAGGAGGCGGATGCGATGGGAGACAAGCCGACCGTTCTGGCGGTTCAAGGATTGAAGAAATCGATACGCGGCAAAGAAATCATTAAGGGGATTACCTTTGATGTGCAGGAGGGAGAGGTCTTTGGTTTCCTCGGGCCGAACGGAGCCGGGAAAACGACGACCATCCGCATGCTGGTGAATTTAATCCGACCGACGGAGGGAACGATAACCGTCTGTGGGCTGTCCGTTCAGAGAGAGCCGGAGAAGGCGCTGAGCCATATCGGCTGCATCGTGGAGAATCCGGAAATGTACGGGTACATGAGCGGCCTCGAAAACCTGGAGCACTTCGCCCGGATGTTCTCGGACGTAGGGGAGGACCGCATCCGCGAAGTGGTGAAGATCGTCGGACTCGACGCACGTATTCGCGATAAAGTGAAAACCTACTCGCTCGGTATGCGCCAGCGGCTTGGAATCGCGCAGGCTCTGCTTGGAAGGCCAAAGCTGCTCATTCTGGATGAGCCCACGAATGGTCTTGATCCGCAAGGAATCAAGGAGATGCGGGAATTCATTCGGGAGCTAGCCTCCACCGGGCTCAGCGTGTTCGTCTCCAGCCATCTCCTGAGCGAAATTCAACTGATGTGCGACCGGGTGGCGATTATCTCTCATGGAGAAGTGATCGCAGTGGGGGATGTCGACGAGCTCCTGCACGAAAACGGCAATCGCGTCGTCTGGCAGGCCGAGCCGCTGGAACGGGCGCTCCCGTTCTTTTCGGCTTATCTGGAGGATTCGAGTGGGCACTCAGTAGGACAAGCTTCGGGAGAAGATGGCAGCGCTAGAGAGATCGCGGTGCGAATGCCATTCGACCAAATCCCGGAGATGACCCGCAGGCTGGTGGCGGCGGGAGTGGACGTGTTCTCCATCACGGTGAAGACCCCGACTTTGGAAGAGCTGTTCTTGCAGCTGACGGAGGGTGAAACGATTGGTTAGTCTATATCCTCTCGTAAAGAACGAGACGATCAAAATGCTCCGGAAGCGCCGGTTTCAAGTGATCGTGCTCATCGTGGCGGCGCTCATTCCGATTTTTGTTTATGCGCAGGTGAAAGTAACCGAGAACAGCCGCAAGCAGCTGGGCGATGCGGATTGGCGCATACGCGCCGAAAAGCGGATCTCCGATATGAGCAACACCATGAACAGCAACATTCCCGAGGATTGGAAGGTGTACCGGAAGGTCGAGATTCAGCGGCTGCAGTATTCGCTGGAGCGGAATGTGGATCCCGAATC
The DNA here is from genome assembly GCF_001457415.1 of Gorillibacterium timonense. GTDB lineage: Bacteria > Bacillota > Bacilli > Paenibacillales > NBRC-103111 > Gorillibacterium > Gorillibacterium timonense. The sequence continues at coordinate 2,403,296 of NZ_LN881724.1, read as the reverse complement.
CCCGAATTCTGTCACGTTTACAAGCACCTTCATCCGCAACTCCATCGGCTTGTTCCTACCTTTACTTGTGGCGGTTATTGCATCGGATATCGTATCGTCGGAGCAATCGACCGGTACCATCAAGCTGCTGCTCACCCGTCCGGTGAGGCGATGGAAGATCCTGATGAGCAAGCTCTTGACGCTCGTGCTGTTCGTCTCGCTGATCGTCGTTACCACTGCGATCTTAACGTATTTGATCTCCGGGCTTGCCTTCGGCTATGGAGGCTGGCAAGCGCCCGTCTTGACGGGCTTTCAGGTGAGCGGCGATCAGCTCGATACTTCTCATGTGCAGATTGTGGAACAATGGCGCTTTTTGCTGATGGAGCTGGGGCTCGCTTGGTTTTCCTGTCTGGTGGTTGCCTGTCTCTCTCTGATGATCTCGGTGCTTGTGCGGAGCACGGCGGCGGGGATGGGGATCATGCTCGCAGTTCTCATCGCCGGGATGATTCTCACGAACATGGTGTCTTCCTGGGAGAGCGCCAAATATTTGTTTATGATCAATCTCGATACGATCTCGTTTCTCGCCGGATCGATACCGCCTGTTCCCGGATTGAGTCTTGATTTTTCCTTGACGGTTCTGGCGATTTGGGCACTAGCCAGCCTGGTTGTGTCCTTTGGAGTCTTTACGAGGCGCGATGTATTGGGGTAAAATAGAAGATATGCGCAAGAACGTTTGTTCTTATTTGATTTGATTAACGGTTTTGAATAACGATTTTGATTAGCGGAGGATTTCCATTGAACGAGCAGTTGGATAGGTTTAGAAGCGAACAAGCGCCGCTTGATAGCAGCTACGGAGCGGATGATATACAGGTGCTGGAAGGCCTTGTCGCGGTGCGTAAGCGCCCTGGGATGTACATCGGCAGCACGAGCTCCTCGGGGCTTCATCACCTCGTGTGGGAAATCGTCGATAATGCCGTGGACGAGCACCTCGCCGGACGCTGTTCGGAGATTCTGGTCACGCTGCACGCCGATCAGTCGATCACTGTCCTCGATAACGGGCACGGCATTCCTACCGGCATGCACAAAACCGGCATTCCCACCCCGCAGGTGGTGTTCACCAAGCTGCATGCAGGCGGCAAATTCGGCGGCGGGGGATACAAGAAGTCCGGCGGCCTGCACGGCGTTGGCGCTTCGGTGACGAACGCCTTATCCGAGTGGCTTGAGGTCGAGATCTACCAGGAGGGCAAAATTCATCGGATGAAGTTTTCCTACTGGGCTGATCCGGACGGGACCGAGCATGTCGGAGAGCCGGTGACCGGCCTGGAAGTTACGGGGAATACCCGCAAGACGGGCACGAAGGTCACATTCAAGCCGGACAAGCGCGTATTCCACGGCGGGATCGCCGTGAACTACGATACGCTGTCGGAACGCCTGCAAGAGATCGCGTTCCTCAACTCCGGCCTGAAGATGGCGATCAAGGATGAACGCAGCGGCAAAGAAGACATTTACCTGTACGAAGGAGGCGCCAGCCAATTCGTCCAGTTTCTCAACGAAGAGAAGACGGTCCTGAGCGACGTCATTCATTTCGTCGCCGAGAAGGAAGAGATCGAAGTCGAGATCGCTTTGCAGTACAACGACGGTTATACCGAAACGATTGCCTCCTTCGTCAACTCCATCCCGACCCGTGGCGGCGGAACGCATGAAACCGGCTTTAAAACCGCTTTTACGCGGGTGATGAATGATTATGCCCGTAAAGCGGGCATTTTGAAGGAGAAGGAGAAGAATCTGGAGGGCTCGGATCTGCGCGAAGGGCTGATGGCCGTCATCAACATCAAGATGTCGGAGGTTGAGTTCGTCGGGCAGACCAAGGACCAGCTCGGCAGCGCTTCGGCGCGAAGTGCGGTGGATGCGGTCGTCTCCGAGAAGATGACGGTATTCCTTGAAGAGAATCCGTCCGTCGGCCAAAGCCTGCTGAAGAAGGCGGTTCAATCCGCCAAAGCCCGCGAAGCGGCGCGGAAGGCTCGCGACGAGGTGCGCAGCGGCAGGAAGGGCAAGAGCGAAAGCTCCAACCTGAACGGCAAGCTGAGCCCGGCGCAGTCCAAGGATTACGCGATGAACGAGCTGTTCATCGTGGAAGGCGATTCCGCCGGCGGTTCGGCCAAGCAAGGGCGCGATTCCAAGCACCAGGCGATCCTGCCGCTGAAGGGCAAGCCGATGAATCCCGAGAAAGCGAAGCTCGGGGACATCCTCAAGAACGACGAGTACCGAGCGATCATCTCGGCAATCGGAGCGGGCATCGGTTCTGAATTTGAGCAAGCGGAGAGCAATTACGGCAAGATCATCATCATGACGGATGCCGATACGGACGGCGCGCATATTCAGGTGTTGCTGCTCACCTTCTTTTACCGGTACATGAAGCCTCTCATCGACGCCGGTAAAGTCTTCATCGCCCAACCACCCCTGTACAAGGTTACCAAGAAGGGCTCCCGGACGGCTGCTGCGCGCTATGTCTACTCGGATGAAGAGCTTCAGTCGGTCATCAAGGAGCTCGGCCGGAATGTCGAGCTGCAGCGCTACAAAGGGCTCGGCGAGATGAATCCGGAGCAGCTGTGGGCGACGACGATGGATCCGCAGGAACGCAAGCTGTTCCAGGTGCAGATCGAAGATGCGGCCAAGGCGGAGCGGCGCGTCACGACGCTGATGGGCGACAAGGTCGACCCTCGCAAGCGCTGGATCATCGAGAATGTCGATTTTACGGAGTATGAAGAATAAGGAGAACGTGTCTGATGGGGATTTCTGAGCAATTTTTGCCGGCTTTTCTGGAGGAAGTGGTCAGCGACCGCTTCGGCCGGTATTCCAAATACATTATTCAAGACCGGGCCATTCCCGATGTCCGCGACGGCCTCAAGCCGGTTCAGCGGCGCATTCTCTATTCCATGTACGAGGCGGGCAATACACCGGACAAGCCGTACCGCAAATCGGCGAAGACCGTCGGCGACGTGATGGCGAACTATCACCCGCACGGCGATTCCTCCATCTACGAGGGCATGGTGCGGATGGCGCAGCCCTGGAAAATGGGGCATGTGCTCGTCGACGGCCATGGCAACTGGGGATCGATGGACGATGACCCTGCGGCGGCGATGCGGTATACGGAAGCCCGGCTGTCGCCGATCGCCATGGAGCTGCTCCGGGATATCGAGAAGCGGACAGTCCTCTTCAAGGATAACTTCGACAATACGGTGAAGGAGCCGGTCGTGCTTCCTTCCCGTTATCCGAATCTGCTAGTAAACGGCGTTAGCGGGATCTCCTCCGGCTTCGCGACGGAAATTCCGCCGCATAACCTGATGGAGATCGTCGATGCCTGCATCCAGCTGATGGATAACCCAGATTTGACGCTCGATGAGATCATGAAGACGGTCATCGGACCGGACTTTCCCACCGGCGGCATCATCATGGGAGGCGACGGCATCCGCGAGGCATTCCAAACCGGCAAAGGGCGGATCTACATCCGTTCGCGGACGGCGATCGAAGACCTGCGCGGCGGCAAGCAGCAGATCGTCGTTACAGAGATTCCTTACGGCGTGGTCAAGAGCCGGATGGTCACCGCCATGGAGAACATCCGCTTGGAGAAAAAGGTGGAGGGCATCGCCGAAGTGCGCGATGAAAGCGGGCGCGATGGCCTGCGCATCGTCGTCGAGCTGAAGAAGGACGCAGATGCGGCCGGCATTCTCGCTTATTTGCTGAAGAAGACCGATCTGCAGGTCGCTTACAGCTACAACATGGTCTCCATTGTGGACCGCGCTCCGCAGCAGCTTGGGCTGCGCCCCATGCTGACCGCCTATATCGAGCATCAGAAAGAGGTTGTCACGCGCCGGACTGAGTTCGAGCTGGAGAAGGCACGCGATCGCGCCCATGTGCTCGAAGGGCTCGTCAAAGCGCTCAACATTCTCGACGAGGTCATCGCCGAGATCAAGGCGTCGAAGAACCGTCAAGACGCGCAGAAGAATCTGTGCGATCGCTTCGGATTCACGGAGCGGCAAGCGGATGCGATCCTGACGCTGCAGTTATACCGGCTGACGAATCTCGAAATCACGACGCTGGAAAAGGAACTGAAGGAAACCCGGCGAACGATCGATTATCTCGAAGGGATTCTGTCGAGCAATGCTCGTCTTCTTAAAGTGATCAAGGACGAGATGTCCGAAATCCGCGACAAGTACGGTGTGGAACGCCGTTCAGAGATTCAAGGTGAAATCGAGGAGCTGAAGGTCAATCTGGAGGTGCTGGTACCGGCGGAAGAGGTGCTGGTAGCCATCAGCCATCAAGGCTACATCAAGCGGACGAGCCGCCTCTCGTTCACCCGCTCAGGTGGTGAGCTGGCGGCATCGGGCACCAAGGAAGGGGATTACCTCCGGTTCCTGTACGAGATCAACACCATCGAGAATCTGTTGGTCTTTACCCAGCGGGGGCAGTACTTCCTGCTGCCGGTTCATCAGATTCCCGAGTACAAGTGGAAGGAGAACGGGACGGCCATCGTCAACGTCATTCCGCTCGCGAAGGAAGACCGAATTGTCACCGCCCTACCGGTGAAGGATTTCGAACAGCCGGAACGGTCCCTTCTGTTTGTAACCCGCAAGGGACAGGTGAAGCGGACCGAGCTGAAGGAGTACCATACAAACCGGTCCGGCGCGATCGTCGCCTGCAAAGTGGGGGATGGCGACGAGGTGATCCGGGTTCTGGAGACGCCGGGCGGAGCCGATCTGCTTCTGATCACCAAACTGGGGTTCAGCATCCGCTTCAAGGAAGACGAAGTGAGCCAGATGGGACGGGCTGCAGGCGGAGTCAAAGGAATAACCCTCAAGGACGGCGACGAGCTGGTCGCGGCGGAACGGGTATCCAGCGATGAAGGAGAGCTCTTGGTTGTGTCGGATCATGGCTATGTGAAGCGATCGCTGCTCTGCGATTATCCTGCGCAAGGGCGGGGAGGAAAGGGCATCGCCACCTTCGAATTTAAAGAAGGCAAGCGCGTTAAGCCGAACGGGACTGTATTGTCCGGAGCTTATGTCGTCCGAGAGCCCTTCGACGTAACGACGGTTACCGCCGGGGGAGCTCGGTATGACTTCCATACCGAGAAAGCGCCGATTGAGGAACGGAGATCGACGGGACGGCAGCTCCTGCCGCTGACCAAAGGCGAGACGGTGCGGGAGGTATTCCCGGCCTTATCGCTGCAACTGCCTCAATCATAAGTTTCCGACGGCGGATCAATCCGCTCCAATAGCTTTAAGGCGATATCCAGAACGACCCAGGCCGGCAATGGTTCCTCAAGAGAATCTTTCCAGCTTGGGTCGTTTTCTACAAGCCCCTCTTTTATCGCCAGACGAAGCAGCTCCGAACCGACATGTTGTCCCATCGTTTTGCCTCCTTCGGGATGTGCACGCTAACGGTGCTAGTATATGCGAATTGTCGCCTATGGTGACGAATGGGGGATGGCGAAACTTATCGATTAATGAATTAAAATATTAATCTGATTAACCTTTTATGTGCGGGAAACGGGTGCTATAATACGGGTAACCCGCAAGAATCCGGCAAAACAGGCTGAATAGAGGAGAGGTTTGATTTGTATTCTGCCGATTTTATCCGCCTGTGGCACAAGCTGTCCAAGGATATGAAACAGCATTTGGAAGACGAATTGGCGCCGCTGACCGAGGGACAGCTTCAGGTGCTGGAGCTTCTGCTTGGCGCCGAGAACCGAATGAAGCCGTCCGATCTCGTCGAGATTCTGGAGACGACTCCGGCTGCCGTCACGACGCTGCTCGACCGGATGGAGAAGGGCAGCCTCATCCAGCGGGAACGAGATGAGAAGGACCGTCGGCTGGTCTGGATCACGGTTACCGACAAGGGAAAATCCGAATGTGACCGCGGCATCGATGTGCGCAAGCGGTATGTCGAAGCTCACCTGGGAAATATCTCCAGCCACAATCAACAGCTGCTCGTCTATCTGCTTGGGAAAGTGGCAAATTAGCAAGGTTACTTACGACAGAAGAGTAAGGCCAAGGGAAGAGGAAAGCCCAAGGGAAGAAGAATGCCCAGGGAAGAATACCCAAGGAAGAGATAGGACGTTGAAGAGGGCTGGCCTAGACCTTTCGATCTTCAAGATTCCAACTATAGGGAAAGAGAACGCCTCAAATCCAAAAGGAGTCAATTGGATTTGAGGCGTTTTCAGCTATAAGCATAAGAAGGTTTTTGGAAAAATTCTCTTGATATGTGCAGGTCGAATGCGTTAGACTCATAATAGGTCTAACGCATTCGACTTTACAGGAGGATTTCAAATGGAACAATTGAAAATATTTGACGCCGAATACCGCTTCATGTGCTTGGTCTGGGAAAAAGAGCCGGTCAACTCGACGGAGCTTGTTAAGCTGTGTCAGGGCGAATTTGGGTGGAAGAAATCCACGACCTATTCGGTGATCAAGCGACTGTCAGAGCGAGGCGTGTTAAAAAACGAAAACGCGTTTGTAACAGCCCTCGTCAAACGCAAACAGGTACAGAAATTTGAGAGCGAGCAAGTGCTGGAAAAGACCTTTGACAACTCTCTGCCCAGCTTCGTCGCCGCCTTTTTGCAGGATAAGAAAATCACCCAGGACGAGGCTGAACAAATCAAGAAAATGATTGAGGAGGCGACGAAATGAGGGGCTTTTTTATCGAACTCTTGAACATGAGCCTGAGCGCCAGCTTCGTCGCGCTGATCGTCATGCTGATTCGATTGCCCCTGAGAAAAGCTCCGAAGATCTACTCCTATGTTCTGTGGGCTGTTGTCCTCTTCCGGCTCGTTTGCCCGTTTACATTCCAGTTGCCTGTGAGTGCCGTTCCCGTGCAGCCGCAGGCCATCCCGCATAACATCGTTTATTCGGAGAGTCCATCTATCCAAAGCGGATTGCCCGTTGTTGATCAGGCCGTAAATACTGCGATTGAAAGGTCTTTGCCCCCTGCGAGTCCCTCAAAGAGCGTCAATCCAATTCAAATCGCGCTGGAGATCGGGAGTTATCTTTGGCTGGCGGGTTTTCTCGCGCTTCTGATCTATGGAATGACCAGCTATCTGCATATAAAAAAGCGGGTTATGACCGCAATCCGCGTTCATGACAATATCTATGAAACCGATCTTATCCAAACGCCGTTCGTGCTGGGATTGATCCGACCCAAGATCTATATCCCCACAGGGCTTGGGGAACAAGAGCTGGAATACGTGATCGAGCATGAGCGGACGCATATCAAGCGCTTTGACTATCTGATTAAGCCGATTGCTTTCCTGGTCGCCTGCTTCCATTGGTTCAATCCCCTTGTCTGGATTTCATATGCCCTTATGGCAAGGGATATGGAGTTATCGGCAGACGAGAGTGTCATGAAGCGGTATGACGAGGATATCCGAGGCCGTTATTCCCATTCTCTTCTTGCGCTGTCGGTTAAAAAAAGCGGGCTGCTCAGCCCCCTCGCTTTTGGCGAAACGGGAGTTAAGAAGAGGGTGAAGAATGTTTTGCAATACAAAAAGCCCGCGTTTTGGGTAAGTGTAGTATCGGTTGTGCTCGTTGCTGCGGTCAGTCTTTCTCTTGTCGTTAGCAAGCAGAGGGAAGAGACGCCCGGCAGCATGCCCAATCAAGGCGCCACGCAAACCCCGTCCACAGACCAAACTCCAGCCAATCAAACCCCATCAGCCGAGCAAAGCGCAAACTCAGACAGTCCTACAAGTACACCGGAAGCGTCTAATCAAACGATGTATTCGAGTGTGAGTATTGAATTTCTTTCCGAGATGATCGGATTTAAAGCGACAACCGGATTTAGTACAACGGATCCCAGAACAATCGCATACATAGACACAATACTGAAAACCAGCCAAACGCCAACGGAAGAAAAAGACCTGAACAACTATTATACCAATCAGTATGCGGTAAAATTAGCTAATGATCATGGAGGCTATAGCTGTAAGCTTTACTACGATACGCTGTATGATAAAGCTTATCTTGTAAAAGACGGCGGTCTTTACGAAACAGATACCGATTTTGCGCGTTATATTGATTCATTTTTGGAGAACTCACACATAACCTTACCAATCGATAACCCGGACGCCGTCGCGCTGTTCAAGTCCTATGGATGGACGCTCGATTACCGGATAAACGCGATCACCAGCAAGCTGAGCGATATCAACGTCCTCTCCTCCTTTCAGCCAAATGCGTATTATTTCGCCTATAACAATGAGCTTTCGAAGGATATTGGCCTGGACATGAGCGAATACTCGAATACCTCAGACGTTAGGGTAGAGATTTACCGAATCCATGAGAGAATGCCGCAGGAATTTAATCCGATCAAGGACAGCAGAGGCATTGTACTGAGAAAAGGCGGTAAAATCATAGGCGCGTATATCAGCGCCGGACGGCATAGCGCGTTTAATGCGATCAGCTTGAAGGGAAATCGCTTCGAAAAGGTAACGGGCCGAACGGTAAATGAGTGGATGGCAGACAGGGTGAAAGCGGACGGAATGGAAGAGAGGCTGGCCAAGCTAAAACCGGAACAGGTGATCGAGGAATATTTCACGGCGCTGGAAAATAAAGATGCTGAGATGGCTGGAGCTTGTATCTCGAAGAAAACCCTGTTGGAGAATTTGACAGCAAATATGCAAAATGAGAATTTATATAACGAGCGGGTCGCATTGCCTTTAACGGATTCCGATCCTCAATCGAAATCAAGTTTTGATAACTTAAAGCTAGCAAAGCTGTCCAAGGTTGAACCGATTGACGAACGCGATAACAACGGGATAACCTACAGGGTAACCGTGAACCTTCAGTATAAGAATTTGTTGTCCGTCTTCAGCGGAGAGCAGTCATGGGATTGCAGCATGGTCTATGAATCTCCTCAAACCGGGTGGAAGATCGTTGGCTTTGGCCACTAGAGAGGATTGAATGAATGGACTTGCGGCAGCCGATACGGTATGATTTGGGATACCAGAGTCGTTCTGCCGCAAGCAAAAGTTGACGGGATGAAGAAAACTTACTTAAGCGGTGTGGGCATCCGGTCCGTCCACAGAGTCCACGGATAGTCGGCTGGTGGTGACGATTCAAAAGATAACCGCTCTGCACGGGTCGGATGATCAAAGGAGACCAAGACGGACCAGAGGGCGATCTGTTGGCCCGTTTTATTTCTTCCCGCACCATAACGCTGATCGCCGTAGAGCGGGCAGCCGATGGTAGCGAACTGGACGCGGATTTGATGCGAACGGCCGGTCAGGAGCATGACCTTTACCAGCGTGAGGCCGTCCGCTTGACCGATCACCTCGTAATCGAGAATCGCTTCTTTGGCTCCGGCTGTTCCCGCCGGAACAGCCGTGACCGTATTGGTCCGGCTGTCCTTGAGGAGATGGTGGACAAGCCTTCCGGCGGAGTGCTTCGGGCTGCCGTGGACGACGGCCAGATAGCTTTTGCCAAAGGTTCGGGTCCTGACCGCATCCGCCAGCCGAGAGGCCGCCTTGCTCGTCTTCGCGAAGACCATCGCGCCTCCAACGGGTCGGTCGAGCCGATGCACCAGGCCGAGAAAGACGTTGCCCGGCTTGTTGTGCCGGACTTTCAGATCGTCCTTCAAGGCGGTGAGGAGATCGCGGTCTCCGGATTCGTCCTCCTGAGTCGGCATATTGACCGGCTTGACCACGACGAGGACATGGTTGTCCTCATAGAGGACCGGAATGGCCGATTTCGGTTGGGTTGGCGCCATCGGCTTCAAGCCTCCCAGCGGCCCAAAATCCCGCATGGTAGCCTCAGGCCGCTCGCTGTAATCGGCAGGCCGATTTCATCGCTCATCAGCGATCCGCCGAAGCGGTCCTTGAGCGAAAGGGAGAGGATGTTCGTGAGGACGGTCGCCGAGATTCCGGTGGTGTACGAATTGATCAGGAAGAAGAGCGGATTGTCGCTCAGAATCCGCGATGCGCTCTCCACGAATCGGTAGAGGTCGGTTTCCAGCTTCCACATTTCGCCGTTCGGTCCGCGTCCATAAGAAGGCGGGTCCATGATGATCGCATCGTATTTGCTGCCTCTGCGCTCCTCGCGGGCGACGAATTTGAACACATCATCCGTGATGTAACGGATCGGCCGCTCCGCAAGCCCGGACAGAGCCGCGTTCTCCTTGGCCCACTGAACCATTCCTTTCGCAGCGTCGACATGAACCACCTCCGCTCCGGCGGCCGAGCAAGCGACGGTGGCGCCGCCCGTATACGCAAACAGATTGAGCACACGGATGGGACGGTTAGCGCTACGGATCTTGTCCATCATCCAGTCCCAGTTGGCCGCTTGTTCGGGAAACAGTCCCGTATGCTTGAAGCTCGTCGGCTTGATATGAAAGCGGAGCTCCTTGTAAGAGATCGTCCAGCGTTCGGGAAGCTTGACCTTTTCTTCCCATTGACCTCCGCCGCTAGAGCTGCGGTGATAGTGGGCGCTCACCTTGGTCCAAATTTCGGTTTCCTTCGTAAGAGGCCAGATGATCTGCGGATCGGGCCGGCGCAAAACAAACCCTCCCCAGCGCTCCAGCTTCTCGCCGCCGCCTGTGTCCATCAATTCATAGTCTTTCCAATTTTCCGCTACCTGCATGGTTCCCTTCCTTTCCGATATCTTCCCTATTCTACAACACCAAGTGCGAGAATATCCACCGCCCGTTTCTGTTTTGAATTGAACCGCAAAGTTTACTATCATTAGAGATACAAGACCGAAGGAGAGTTCGCCTTTGACATCTACCCTTATCTCTGAGCATGATCAATATCTGTTCCACCAGGGGAGCCTTTACCAAAGCTATCGGCAATTGGGCGCTCATCTCTGTCGCGAGAACGGCGTAGAAGGAGTTCGCTTCACCGTATGGGCGCCTCATGCCGTCACGGTGAGGGCAGCCGGAGATTTCAACGGTTGGGAAGCTTCCGGACACGAATTGGAACGGATTAGCGGCAATGGTCTTTGGTCCGGCTTTTTTCCGGGAATTGGGCCGGGTTCCTTGTATAAATATGAGATGGTCTCCAGGCACGGTCAAACCTTTCTGAAGGCCGATCCTTACGCCTTCCGCTCCGAGCTGAGACCGAATACGGCATCCGTCGTCATGAGCGGAACCTCCTTCAAGTGGACCGACCGGAAGTGGCTGCAAGCTAAGAAACGAAAGCCGATCTACGGAAAGCCAATGAACATCTATGAGGTGCATCTGGGCTCCTGGAAGTTCTATGGGCCGGAAAATTTTTATACATATGAAGAGTTAGCCGAGCACTTGGTTAATTATGTGGTGGAGATGGGTTACACGCATATCGAATTGCTTCCGCTTGCCGAGCACCCCTTCGACGGCTCCTGGGGGTATCAAACGACGGGGTATTATGCGGTGACAAGCCGGTATGGCACTCCCGAGCAGTTCAAAGCCTTCGTCAACCGCTGTCACGAGTCGGGAATCGGTGTCATCCTCGATTGGGTTCCGGGTCATTTTTGCAAGGATGCTCACGGGCTCCGGCTGTTTGACGGGGACCCCTGCTACGAATATGCAGATCCCAAACGGGCCGAAAAACCGCTCTGGGGTACGTTATCCTTTGATTTTGGCCGGCCCGAGGTGCTGTCCTTTCTCATCTCCAATGCGCTCTTCTGGTTCGATGAGTACCATGTTGACGGCATTCGCGTCGATGCAGTGGCAAGCATGATGAGCTACAACTTCGACAAACCGCGCTCCATGTGGACCTATAATCCCGATGGAGGCTCTGAGAATCGGGAAGCCGTCGCTTTCTTGAAAAAGCTCAATGAAGCCGTCTTCGCCTACTATCCGGAAGCACTCATGATCGCCGAGGATTCTTCGGATCGTCCGGGCGTAACCGCACCTACCACAAGCGGCGGACTAGGCTTTAATTACAAGTGGAACATGGGCTGGATGAATGATATTCTTCGGTATATACAGAAGGAACCGGGCGAGCGGAAGCATCATCACAACCTGATCACCTTCTCGATCATGTATGCGTTCAACGAGAACTTCATCCTGCCGTTCTCGCATGACGAGGTGGTTCATGGCAAGCGCTCGCTGCTGAACAAGATGCCCGGAGATTACTGGCAGAAATTCGCCAACTATCGCACCCTTCTCGCTTACCTGATGACTCACCCCGGCAAGAAGCTTCTGTTTATGGGCGGGGAATTCGCCCAGTTCATCGAATGGAAGGACCGGGACCAGCTCGATTGGCTCCTGTTCGATTACGACATGCACCGCCGTTTCCATGCTTTCGCGAAGCGATTGAACGCGTTGTACCGCGAGGAGAACGCGCTCTGGGAGGACGATCACCGGTACGAGGGCTTCGAATGGATTGATCCGGACAATGCGGAGCAGAGCATCATTTCCTTTATCCGCCGCGGCAAGAAACGCAAGGAGGAGCTGGTCGTCGTCATCAACTTTACCCCGGCTACGTATCATCAGTACCGGATCGGCCTGCCGGCTAAGGGAGAATACCGCGAGCTGCTCAATACGGATGACCGCGAATTTGGCGGCTCCGGTCAACTCAATGCATGGCCCATCTTGGCTGAGGCTACTCCGTTTCATGGCAAAAAGCATAGCGCCGAGATCACCGTACCGCCGCTCGGCACCGTGATTCTGAAGAGACTACCTACAGCGGTGCGAGAGAAAAGTCCAGAGAATGAAGCCGAGAAGGGTGTCAAAGAGGAAGCTGTGAACGAAGCCGAACATGAAGGAAGAGACGAAGTAGGGGAGGCCCGAGATGGAGTCCGGAATGGAGAGAGTGACGGGTACAGGGATATAGCGGAGCGCGAAGCAAGAATAGACAGCGAAGAATCGAACGCTACCCCCCCTCCACGCGGCGCCTCCCTAGCCAGAAAACGGCCTTCCGGCGGTTTGCTCGGAAACCGACGCCCGACCCGAAAATCGCCCGGCCTGCCCGACCCCAAACTGTAGCGAAGGGATGAATCCGTCATGCGCAGAAAAGAATGCGTGGCTATGCTGTTGGCCGGAGGTCAAGGAACCCGGCTCGGAGCGTTGACCAGCAACTTGGCAAAACCAGCCGTCCACTTCGGCGGGAAGTATCGTATCATCGATTTTCCGCTTAGCAATTGCGCAAATTCCGGCATCGATACCGTCGGGGTGCTCACCCAATATCAGCATCTCGTGCTTCATGCCTATCTGGGCATCGGAACTCCCTGGGATCTGGACCGCCAGGAGGGCGGAGTGATGGTGCTGCCTCCCTTCGTCGGGCAGGAGGGCGGGTCGTGGTACTCCGGAACGGCCAATGCCATCTATCAGAACCTCTCATTCATCGATCAATATGACCCCGACTATGTCCTCGTTCTCTCCGGCGACCACATCTACAAGATGGATTACGACAAAATGCTCTCCTATCACAAGAAAAAGCAGGCGGATGTCACCATCGCCGTCATCCCGGTTCCGTGGGAGGAAGCAAGCCGCTTCGGCATCATGAATACGGATGATGAGTATCGGATCGAGGAATTCGCCGAGAAACCGAAGGAACCGAGGAGCAATCTCGCTTCGATGGGGATCTATATTTTCAATAAGAAGGTATTGAAGGACTATTTACAGGCGGATGCACGGAAGGCAGGTTCCTCTCATGACTTCGGGAAGGATGTCATTCCGGCGATGCTGGGCGATGGGTTGAATTTGCAAGCCTATCCGTTTAAAGGCTATTGGAAGGACGTCGGCACGATCAAGAGCTTGTGGGAGGCCAGCATGGACCTTCTCGAGACCGAGCCGGACATGAACCTGAACGACCGCGATTGGCGGATCTATTCCGTCAACCCGGTTCAGCCTCCTCAGTTCATCTCGCCGGAGGCCAAGGTGAAAAGCTCGATTGTCAATGAAGGTTGCGTCCTGCTTGGCGAGGTGGAGCATTCCGTCATCTCGTACGGAGTCCGCATCGGTCGGAACAGCACGATCAAGGACTCGGTGCTGATGCCTGGCGCCAAAGTAGGAGATAACGTCACCATTTACCGCGCGATCGTCGGAGAGGGCTGCGTGATCGAAGACGGGCAGAAGGTCGGCAGTCCCGATTCGGATGACATCGCGCTCGTCGGCAGCTATGAAACGCTGATGTAACGACGGCGGATGCTTTCGCGTGAAACCCCTTATGGTTATCGAAGCAAGAGCCAATATACCGGTATAGGTGGGAAAACGATGAAGGACGTAATGGGTGTGATCAATTTAATCAATGAGCCGGACGATCTTGAGGAATTGACGTATCATCGCGCCGTCGCTTCTGTGCCCTTTGGCGGAAGGTACCGTTTGATTGACTTCATGCTGTCGAGCATGGTGAACTCCGGGATTCGTAATGTCGCCCTGTTCACTCATGCCAAGTACCGTTCGCTGATGGACCATGTCGGCTCGGGCAAAAGCTGGGATCTCGCGCGCAAGCGCAACGGCCTATTCTTCCTGCCGCCGTCCATCGAAGAAGTTCAGGAATCACTCAAAGGCGACCTCTTTCATTTTCATAAGAACAAGGACTATTTCCTGCGCAGCTCCTGCGATTATGTCGTACTAGCCCGAAGCCATATGGTGTGCAACATCGATCTGGCCGAAGTGGTGGAGGCTCACAAAGAAACGAAGGCGGACATCACCTTGGTGTACAAGGAAGATAAGACACAGGACACGGCCCGCTGCCGCCGGATTCAAACGAACGCCGAAGGAAGGATCACCGTGCTTCAGGATCATTTCGGCCGTTCGGAGAGCGATAAGGTCTCGATGGAGATCTATGTCTTGCGAAAAGACCTGCTGCTCGATCTCGTAGAGACGTCGCTTGCGCAGGGCTATGATCATTTCGTGCGCAATGCGGTGATGAAGAACCTCGAACGGTTGGATGTCCGCGGCTATCCATTTAAAGGGTATCTGGCTGTAGTCAACTCCATTCCGGCTTACTTCCGACACAGCATGAATTTGCTCGATCCGGAGGTTTACCAGCAGCTCTTCTTCCAGCCGGCTCCTATCCTGACGAAGGTAAAGGATGAGCCGCCGACAAAATATTCGCAGCGAGCGCGCGTGAAGAACAGCCTGATCGCCAACGGCTGCGTCATCGACGGCAGCATTGAGAACTGCATTCTGTTCCGGGGCGTGAAGGTCCACGCGGGTGCGCAGCTGAAGAACTGCATCATTCTGCAAAACGGACAAGTGATGGAGCGGGCGGTCCTGCAGAATGTCATTCTGGATAAGGACGTTCGCATCACCAACGACACGACGCTGATCGGCGATCCGAAAGCGCCTTATATTGCGGAGAAATCGAAGATCATATAATGAACAAAAGTGGAGGAGGAGCCTTGCATGAATGTGTTATTCGCCGCATCGGAAGCCGTACCTTTTGTCAAATCTGGAGGTCTTGCCGATGTCATCGGCTCCTTGCCGCGAGCCTTACAGGCATCCGGAGTGGACGTCCGCATCGTTCTGCCCAAGTATGAGGAGATTCCGGCCAACATTCGCGACCAGATGGTCACGGTCAAGGAATTCAGCGTTTACGTGGGATGGAGACAGCAGTACTGCGGTCTGCAGGAGCTGGTGCATGACGGCATCCATTATTATTTTATCGACAACGAGTATTACTTTAAGCGGCAAGGCATCTATGGGTATGGAGACGATGCGGAGCGATTTGTCTTCTTCTCCCGAGCCGTATGCGAAGCGATTCAACATATGGAATTCCAGCCGGATGTGATTCATTGCCACGATTGGCAGACGGGGCTGGTTCCGTTTATTCTGAAGGCCCACTATCATCACATCGAGTCGTATCGCAGCTTCAAGACAGTCTTCACCATCCATAATCTCAAATACCAGGGGCGATTCTCAAGGGAGCTGCTGCAGGATCTACTGGGAGTGGGCGACAGCTATTTCCACAAGGAAGGGCTGGAGTTTTACGGAGATGGAAGCTGCATGAAGGGGGCTTTGGTTTACTCTGACCTGATCACGACGGTGAGCGAGACCTATGCGGAAGAAATCAAAACCCCGTATTACGGGGAAGGGCTGGATGGCATTCTCCGGGCGCGCTCCGGAGATCTGATCGGCATCGTGAATGGACTCGACAATGATTTCTACGATCCGATGAAGGACCCGGCGATTGCGGTGAACTATCGCAACTCCCTCTCCAAGAAACGGTTGAACAAGACCGCCTTTCAGGAGGAATTCGGACTTCCCGTGCGGCCGGAGATTCCGGTCATCGGGCTTGTCTCCCGGCTAGTCGAGCAGAAGGGGCTCGATCTCATCGAGCATATCCTTCATGAGCTGCTGCAGGAGGACATCCAATTCCTGCTGCTTGGCACCGGCGAGTGGAAGTATGAACAGCTGTTCAAGGATGCGGCGGGGCGTTACCCGAATAAGGTATCGGCTCACATCCGCTTTCAGGAATCGCTGGCGCACAAGATTTATGCTGCATCCGATCTGTTCCTCATGCCCTCGCAATTCGAGCCGTGTGGGTTGGGGCAGCTGATTGCCTTCCGCTACCGGACGGTTCCCGTTGTACGAGAAACCGGCGGATTGAAGGATACGGTCATTCCTTACAACGAATTCACGGGAGAAGGCACCGGCTTCAGCTTCGCCAATTACAATGCGCACGAGCTGCTGTTCACGCTGAAGCAGGCGCTCGCGGTCTATGCCGAGCCAGAGAAATGGGGAAAGCTCGTCGGCACGATCACCAAGACCGATTTCGGCTGGGGGCAAGCAGCCAAGCCGTACAAGCAGCTGTATAGCCGGCTCGTTCAGCAGTGAAGAGATAATCGGCCGTTGGCTTCGGTTTGATCGCAATAAGGATCGCTGTCCTCTCCGAGGGAGTCGGAGGGAAGCGATCCTTTCTTGTGCTTGAACGTGGCTGAGCCGAACGTTATCAAGTACATCGTAGAGGCTAACCTCGGGTAAGCGCTGTATGCGCTCCGGGGATAGCCTCTTTTTCATCCCGCCGCCTATTCTTCCGCGAATGCCGTGCCGGGCATGAACCCATTGCGGGGATTCGCATATGCTGACAGTACGAACCAGCGAAAGGAGATTCCCGAGTGACCGATCAACGAAAAACGAAGTCAAACGTGATCTATCAGGCGAATCCTGACGTGATGAAGGCCGTTCGGACCATGCAGGATCAGCTCGCGGAGATTGGCCAGAAGCATCTGAATAAACCGGTGCGAGTCCAGACGGTCAAGGGTGAGGTCTATGACGGAATCATTGCCCACGTCGATGAAACCCACTTGTATTTGAATGCAGTTCAACCTTTGAAGATGGACCGGGCTTATTATCCTCCGTTTGGACCAAATCCGAATGTCATATTGCCGCTTGCCTTGTATAACCTGCTTGTTCTTACTCTCCTTATTTAACCTATAAAGAAAGCATGGTGAATCGAATGGCGTACGTTTATCCGGAGCATTTACCTGAGGAAGGAGAAACCCGGACCGTGACGGTTCCTTCCGCAGCGGGCAGCACATCTGGCTTCATGCCGCCTCCCCGCCCGGGCTGGAATCCGTGGAACCCATGGAATCCATGGAATCCATGGAACCCGTGGAATCCCTGGCAGCAGTGGAATCCTTGGCATCCGTGGAACCCCTGGCATCCTTGGCCAGGCGGCGGTCATGGCGGCCCCTGGGGTCCTGGAGGACCCGGCGGTCCCGGAGGTCCCGGAGGTCCTGGAGGACCTGGCGGTCCCGGTGGTCCTTGGGGTCCGGGCGGTCCTGGTGGACCGGGTGGTCCTTGGGGTCCGGGCGGTCCCGGTGGACCAGGAGGCCCTGGCGGGCCGGGCGGAGTACCTCGTCCTCCAATGGGAGGACCGCGCGAATAAGGCAGCCGAGAACCCTGTTATTCCCTTCCCTTGCGGAAGCTGGAATGACAGGGTTTTCGGTTTGAGATGCATCTCCGTTTCCTTTGATGTAAACTGGAAGAAGCTTCTGTGAGACGAGTTGGCGTAGAAGCGATCAATTGGCTGGAAGAAGAGGATTGCGAATGAACTTTGCCTATGTGGAGAAATTGTTCGAAATCTATGGATACGGTGTGTTGTTCGCCGGGCTGTTTCTGGAATTTATTGCCTTGCCCTTTCCCGGAGAAACGACGCTTACCTATTCCGGTTACTTGTCCTACAAAGGGATTCTTCATCTCGCCCCTGTGATCGGGATCGGCTTCATCGGGACAAGCCTGGGCATGACCTTAACTTATTGGATCGGGCGAAGCGCCGGCATGCCCTTTCTTAATAAGTATGGAAAATGGATACTCCTCACCCCCGCCAAACTGTTGAAAACCCGAAGATGGTTTTTGCGGTATGGCCCCAAGCTGCTGTTTATCGGTTATTTCATTCCGGGAGTGCGCCATTTCACCGGGTATCTGTCCGGAATTATGGGCATACCGTTTCGAACCTTCATCCTGTATACCTATTTAGGCGCCTTGTTTTGGGTTGCCAGCTTTGCGTTCTTGGGGTTTGGTTTTGGCCCGCGCTGGGAAAGCGTGTTTCACTTGATTGAGCTTCACGGCTGGAAAGTCTTTGTCGTACTCGGCACACTCGGGCTGCTGGTCGTTGTCTATCGAATGCTGCGGATGAAGAGAGCGGGGGGCAGCGCCTGAACCGGGATGAATCCCTTCCGCATCGAGATGGAAAGTCTCCCGATGAACAAGCGTGGATCGTGAATCATCAAGCGAAATCGATTAGAACAAGGCGCTATCCAGCATGAAATGGAAAGCGCCTTGTTCGTTGTCTGCTTCGGGATTATTGTTCGTTAAGCCGCTCGTCCTCCGGTATCCGAATGAAGGTTGGGAAGAAAGGTGCAATCGGGTATCCGAAAAAGAGAAAACCGTGATCTACACGACAAGCGTGTTCATCACGGTTATACATGGGCTTAAGCAGACAACAACCTGGAACCTGTCCGAATCGAGTAACAGCTTAGAAGGATAGCTTCTCGATCGCCGCTTTCTTCGTGTTGACGGAATGGAGCCAGGCCACGTCGAATTTGGGCTGCCGGTCGAAGTCATAGAGGCCGTTCTGTTCTTGCATGACATCGGTGAGCTGCGTATAGCAGAATGCGCAGATCTTCGAGTTATCCAGCAGGGCGTTGATCATTCCTTCATAGCGGTAGATGAATTCCTCCTTGTCCGCTGGCTTTTGGCCATACCCCCAACCACCGTCATCCCGGGTTTCGTTCCAATAGATTCCCCCGAATTCCGAGACGAAATAGGGCTGTCCCTCATAGGTTTCATGCTCAGGGAAGTTTTGGAACACCTCGCCGCCATTCACCAGCGCCTCATACCTCTTCGCGAACGTCACCGGGTCCTGATCATAATCGTGAACGTCATAAATGTCCGTGATCGCATGGACATAGCCGCTGGTGTCGATTACAGGTCGCGTAGGATCAATCGCTTTCGTTACGTCATAGACGGTTCGGAACAAGGAAGCGAGCCGCCCGGTTCCGGTTTCGTTAAACGGGCACCATCCGACGATGGCGGGGTGGTTATAATCGCGCTCCAATTCTTCGATCCACTCCGGCAGCATAGCCTGCAACGCCCGCGGATCACTCTCGCTTAACCCCCAATTGGGGTACTCCCCCCATACGAGATAGCCCTTCCGGTCCGCATGATAGAGGAGGCGGGGCTCGAAAATTTTCATGTGCAGCCGAGCGCCGTTGAAGCCGGCAGCCATGGCGAGGTCGATATCCTTCTCAAGCGCTTCATCCGAAGGGGCGGTATAGATGCCGTCGGGATAATAACCCTGATCAAGGATCAGCCGTTGGAACACCGGGACGCCATTGATCTCGATTGCTCCACCATGGATCTCCACCTTCCGCATTCCGAAATAGCTCTCAACTCGATCTTCGCCGATCTGCAGGACAAGGTCGTACAGCACAGGCGACCCTGGATTCCACAGCTTCGGATCGGCTATCGGCAGGGTGAATTCCACATGCGTTCCTGTTGTCTTGGCCTTCACGCTGGAGACGCAATTGCCATCAAGCGTTGCTTCCGCTGATAGAAGCTGACCGCCTGCATATTCGTTTAGAACCGCCAGCCCGCGCAAGCACTCGTTGTCGACATCGGGAGTCAGTCGCAGCTTTTGGATATAGAGGGAAGGGACGTGCTCAAGCCAAACCGTCTGCCAAATGCCGGTACTGCGGGTGTAGAGACAGCTGAAGTTGTGATATTCGGGAGATTGCTTCCCGGTGGGCTGCAACGGATTCTTCACATCATCGAAGGCGCGTACGACGACGACGTTCTCGCCGTCCTGTACCAAGGCGGTCACATCCAGCGCAAAGGGAGTATAGCCACCGTTATGAGTACCCGCCTTCTTGCCGTTGACCCAAACGTCGGCGGTATAATCCACTGCGCCAAAGTGGAGCAGGGTACGTCCACTTGTCTGCCATTCCGGCTTAACGGCAAAGGTGCGGCGGTACCAGACCGTCTGCATGAAGTCGGTATCCTCGATACCGGACAGCCTGGATTCCGGTGCAAACGGAACGATGATCTTGTCTTGTAAGGTTGTACGGTTGTAGAATTTGCGCTCGACACCGGAGTTTCCGGGATCTTTTTCAAATTCCCATTCTCCATTCAGGTTCATCCATTGATCCCGTTTCAGGTCTGGGCGGGGGTATTCTGGTCTTGGTATTGTCACGATCGTGCACCGTTCCTTTCTCTATATGGGTTTTGATTTCGCTTTCATTATCTCTCGCGTTCCCGTATAGTTGAATGAGGAAATCACGCGAAGAAGTGAGGAATATGCGCATGCATGAGGAAATCGTCTACTGTAATGCAAACGAGGGAGAGGCCTTCCTGCAGATTGAACTGGCAGGAACCTCTTACTGCGACGGAACCTATAGCATTCGTCGCGAGCGCTCCGGTTGTCATGTGCTGGAATACGTCGAGAGCGGTTCCGGCACGATTATCTGCGAAGGGCAAGCTCTGCATCCGGAGGCAGGCAGCGCTTATTTCCTGAAGCGGGATGAACCTCATTGGTACCGTTCTTCCGCCCATGACCCTTGGGTTAAGCATTTCATCAATGTTCGCGGGACGCTCGCTGACAACTTGATCGCTGCCTATGGCCTTCACAGCGGACTCTTCCCGCACTGCCGCGTTTCCGCTTGCTTTGAGACCATCTTCTCCCTTTTGCGCGGGGGCGTAGAGGAGAACAAGTCGCTCTTGCCCATCGCCTTTCATGAGCTGGTGGCAGCGATCGCGGCCAGTCGGACGAAGACGGAGTCATCCGATGCCGAAAAGATCAAGCTGTACCTGGATGAGCATATCCGCAGCCCCATTCGGCTTCCCGATCTTTCCCGGCTGGTGTTCAAGTCTCCGTCGCAGGTGATCCGCATCTTTAAGCGTGAGTACGGACAGAGCCCCTATCATTATCTGACCCAGCGGAGACTGAGCACCGCTTCTCTGCTTTTGCAAAATACGAATATGGGCATCCGCCAGATTGCGCTAGAGCTGCAGTTCGCGGACGAGCATTATTTTTCGAATGCGTTTAAACGATTTGCTGGACGTTCTCCGAGCCACTTCCGCAAGGAAAGCGGCGGACCGAGGTGAATGCAAGGCGTGTCGCGGAGATGACGCTTGATATAGATAACGATGAAGGAGGATGGTTGAAAACCAATCAAAAATAGTCATTTACAAATATATATGATATATATATTATAATTAATGATACAGCGCTCTTTTTTTGATCTCGATCACTGCCGCCCCGTCAGGGGTTGTATTGGCCAAAGCAAAAAAGAAGCGCTTTTTTCTTGAATGCCTACGTTTTGTTTGCATTAGGAGGCGATTCGGCTAAATAGCTAGGATTGCAGTGGAGCGGGTGGTTGTTAACGAAAAGGGGGAACTTCTGTTGAAAAAGTTTGCGTGGGCTGCAGCGGCTGCCATTCTGGTCCTTGCTGTCGTTGCCGCTTCTTTCATTTGGCCAAAGAAGACGTTGGGAGTGAACTGGCCCAAAGATCAGGCGCTGCCTTCCTTCAAGACGCCGGCGCCGACGCTGGATTTCGTGAACTACCAGGAAAAGCTAGTCTATGAAGGAGAGAATACCGATTACGAACACGAGACGGGGCAGGCGGACGGAAGTGCTTGGAAGGCTGTGACCGGGATCGACAAGCCGGGAGCGCTTCTGTTCGATGCCAAAACGATTACCGATCTCCCTGCAGGCGAGACGAAAGGTACCTTCGTCCTGAGCGTGGACCATTTTGCCGACGAGAACGGGGTAGTGGCGACGCTCGTCGTGAAAGATGAACAATCCGGTGTCGAGCTTGGCAAGCTGGACGTGAATGCCTGGGACTTCAACAATCTGAACAGCGGCCACTCCTTCGATGTCCCGTTTACGGTTCCCGAATCCGGTCACCCGCTTGAGTTCCAGGTGATCTGGACGGGACATTCGACTCTTGTCTTCGATAAGGTCGAATTCTCGTCACCGAGCCGGGCGGAAGAGGTAGCGATGTTCTACACCTTGCAGGGACTGGTGAATAAGACCGAACCGCGCATGTACAAAAATGACGGCTCGTCCACCGCAGCCTTCTGGCTGGATGCGCTCAAGCTGGACTACAAGCCGGTCAAGGATATTTGGACGCTGCTCGACAAGTACCGTTCCGCTAGTAAAGGGCTCGTCGTCTACGATCCCGATGTGCCGGACACCTATAACCTCGCTACGACGATCGCCGGCTTGAAGGAAGCGCTGGTCGTCTCGCCCTCCCTGGTCGAGAAGCTGTCTGGCGAGCCCTACCGCTATCCGATCCTAGACGATTTGCGCGGCAAATACAAAACGAACCTCGATGTTTACAGCGATCTCTACGACCATTATTGGAGCCAGACAACCCATCGGGTAATTGTCGGTCTCACGCCGGAGATGAAGACGAACCTGCGCGAATACGCCATCGCCATTCAAGCCTCTGTGATTTGGCTGAATCCCGATGTGCCGGAAGAAGAGAAGCTCCTCAGCAAATTCTTCGCCGATATGCCATCCGGGTCCGGGCTCTATCTCGGTTGGTGGCCGGAGGAAGGAGCCGGCGTTCGGGAGACTTCCAAGTTTGGATTGGCCACTGTCGCAGCCGATTGGTCCGCCAACCTGACGGTATTAAGCGGTACTTCGCGAGAGATCACACCGCCTAAACCGACGCCGACGAAACCTAAGCTGGAGAACAAAGCGTATGTAGCCTATTTCCTGAGCGACGGTGACAATCTGCAGTATATGGAAGGAGCCTTCCGAAGCTATTGGTCTTCTCCCGACAGGGGAGAAGTTCCATTGGGATGGACTGTCTCTCCTCTGATGGTCGATGCAATGCCCGGAGTGCTCGATTACTTGAATCGAACGGCCACGGACAACGATGTGCTCGTCTCCGGACCATCGGGTCTCGGCTATACCTATCCAGTCAACTGGTCGGACGATGAGGGGTTGGCTTCGTTTTACATGCGGACGAATGATTATATGAAGCGAGCCGGATTGCGGGTCTTGACCATCTGGAACGGCGTCACCGCCAAAATGGACGAACGATCGGCGAACGTGATCGCCAAGTATGCGCCATCGCTCCTCGGCTTCACTTCCCAAGGGAACACCGGCCAGATCAGCGTGTATGATCAATCCATGCCCATGCAGGAACTGAATAAGGGATATGGCTCCACCGAAGGAGACCTCATCAATCCGGTGCAGGGCGCGATGAAGAAATGGGATCGGAAGTCTCCTCTGTTTGTTGGCGTTCAGGTCGATCCCTGGCATACGACCTATGCGAATTTTGTCAACGCTTACCAGCACCTGAAGGATGATCCTGAGATCGTGTTCGTCCGACCGGACGTCTATTTCGAGTTGATTCGGCAAAGCAAGGGTCTCCCGGTCGATCCGGCCTCTTAAACTCGTTTGACGAAAAGCCATAAATGATATATGATTTTTCTTATCAATATCAATTACGGGAGCAAAACCATGTTAAACGATCGACAACCGCTTTACATGCAAATCCAAGACTATTTCAAGGATCAGATCAAGAACGGACAACTGCAGACAGGCGATAAAATACCGGCGGAAAAGGAATTGATGGAGCGGTTCGATGTGAGCCGGATCACAGTGGCGAACGCTCTCGTTCAATTAGCGAAGGACGGCTGGATTTATCGCATCCCCGGCCGCGGCAGCTTCGTGAGTGAGCCGACATTGGAGTCCAGGACTGTCCGCCAGGCGGATGCGGCCGTGATACCTTCGACCGATGCAGCGGTGCCTCTGCGGCCTACGCGAACGAAGAAGCGAATGATCGGGCTGATCATCCCGACGATGACGGATTACTTTGCCATCCGGCTCATTTCAGGCATCAGCCGAGTGCTATCCGACAGAGGCTATTACCTGTACATTGCGCTCACCCACAACTCGATTGAGACGGAGAAGATTCTGATCCAGGAATGCCTGGCCAACGAGACGGCCGGCCTGATCATTTTTCCGAGCGACGCGGAGACTTACAACGAAGAGATTCTGGCGCTCAAAATGGCCAATTATCCCTTTGTGCTGATCGATCGGTATATGGCGGGCGTGGAGACGAATTTTGTGTGCACGAACGGCATGAACGGCGCCAAGCTGGCGCTTAGCCATCTCTGGGAATTGGGTCACCGAGACATTGCCATCTGCTCGGACACACCCTTGCCGACGATTACCGTCAGCGACCGGATCAACGGCTATATGGAAGGGCTGAAGGAGCACGGTGCGCTGATTAATCCGGCGATGATTCTGACCGATTTTGCGGTCAACTACTCCGAGCTTGATCCCAAACATCCGCTGTATCGCTTCATTCGCAACCGCATGGCGACCGCCTACATCACCTTGAATGCTCGGCTCGGGGTTTACATTTCCACAGTTGCCAAGCAGATCGGGCTGCGTGCACCGGAGGATCTTTCGATCGTCACCTTTGACGATCCGTCTTCCGGCTTTGACGAATTCGGAACCTACACGCACATCTCCCAATCGGAAGAACGGATGGGGCGGGAAGCAGCCGAGATTTTGGTCGATCTTTTGGAAGAGAAGGCAAGGCCGGCCAAATACAGTAAAATCGTTCTGGAACCGGAGCTGGTGATGCGCTCTTCCACTGGGCCTGTACCCAAGGTGAAATGACAGCGTGCATTCGCAAAAGGACATACCGTTTCTTAGTGTAACTGTAACCAAAAAAAAGAGTCGATCCCCTCTAATCCTCAATTCTGCCTCCAGGCGGATTGAGGATTTTTTATTGACGTTATGATATAAATGACATATTATGATTATGTAATATAGTGCAGATAAGGAGAATGGCTATGCAAACGGAGCGACAACCGCTATACATGCAGATCCAGGACTTTTTTCGACAGCGAATTGTAAGCGGTCTCTTGAAGCCGAACGACAGGATTCCGCCGGAAAAGGAGCTGATGGAGCAGTTCGGCGTAAGCCGGATCACGGTCGCCAATGCGTTGACCCAACTGGCGGAGGAAGGGTGGATTTATCGCATTCCAGGGAAGGGCAGCTTTGTCAAGGAAGGTGCTGGAAGTGGTGAGCTCGCCGCATCCGGCAGCGTGAGGCTTATACCGGATGAGCTGGCTACGGCTGCAGAGGAACGGGATCGACAGTCCGGCAGAAGGAAAATGATCGGCCTCATCCTGCCGATGCTGGAAGATCACTTTGCTTTGCGTCTGATTTCCGGTATCGATGAGATCCTGAGCGCGAGAGGCTACTCTCTCTTTGTTGCCTTGAGCAACAACTCGATCGAGATAGAGAAACGTCTGATCCTGGAATGTCTGGAGAAGGGGACGGCGGGATTGCTCATCTTCCCGTCCGATGCGGAAACCTATAACGAAGAAATCTTGGCGCTGAAGTTAGCTAATTATCCGTTCGTGCTGATCGACCGGACGCTTCCAGGCATCGAAACGAATTATGTGTGCGCGGACAGCATGAGCGGGACGAAGCTGGCCTTCCATCACCTTTGGAGCCTGGGGCACCGGAAGATTGCGATCTGCTCTGATACGCCGCTTCCGACCATTACCGTAAGCGATCGCATCAACGGATATATGGAGGCGGCCAAGGAGCATGGAGCTTTGATCGATCCGGCGCTGATTCTCACGGACTTTCGGGTGGACTATTCCGATTTCAATGAGCAGCACCCCTTGCATCAGTTCATCCAAAACCAAACCGCAACCGCTTTCATAACGCTTAATGCTCGGCTCGGGGTTTACCTTTCTCATGCAGCCAAGCAAGTGGGACTGCGGGTTCCAGAAGATGTATCGGTACTAACCTTTGATGACCCGTCATCCGGATACGACGAATTTGGGACATACACGCACATTTCCCAGTCAGAGAAGAAAATGGGGCGGGAAGCGGCGGCGATTCTGCTTGACCAGCTGGAATCCTCACCTTCGCATGGACATCGCCCTTACAGCAAAATCATCCTGCTGCCTGAACTGGTTGTACGAAATTCAACCGCTCGCTGGCGAGGAGAGAAAGCTAGTCAAACATGACTGGAAAAATAGCATTGACCATTATAATAATATTATATATATTTAATATGCATAAATGATGATAGGAGGGAATCGAATGGAACCACTTGTTCCATTGCAGCACAAAACCCAATCCAAACAGAAGAGCTTTTACATTCGCCACAAGGACGCCATTGTGGCGGCGATTATTCTCGGACCGATGCTGGTATGGTGGGCTGTCGTCAGCCTTTTTCCTACGTTGTTCGGGTTTGTCCTCGGCTTCTTCGATTGGGTTGGCATTCAGTCCAAACCAAAATTCATTTGGTTTGATAACTACATCCGGTTCTTTCACGACCCGATGTATTACGAGGCTCTCTGGCGATCCGTCTGGATGGGCGGGCTTGTGACGGTCGTAACGCTGGCCGCCGGCTTCGGAGCGGCGCTGCTTATGAACATGCCGCTCTTCGGTAAAGGGATCTATCGTTCGATCTGGTATATACCGGCGGTAACTTCGACGGTTGCGACAACTCAGATCTTCAACTTTTTCCTCGATCCGAATAATGGAATCATCAACAACCTCCTCAAAAAGTTCGGCCACGAGCCGATCGTCTGGGCTTTTTCCGTACCATGGAGCATCTTCTGGATCGTCGTCTACTCGGCTTGGAAGGGCGTCGGCGGCTCGGCGCTCATCTGGCTGGCGGGCCTTCAATCCGTGGACGCGACCCTCTATGAAGCGGCTGAGATCGACGGCGCCAATAAGCGCCAAAAGCTGAAGCATGTAACGCTTCCCGGCTTGAAGCCGATCGCGACCTACATCATCATCACCAGCCTGATCGGAGCGATCCAGATCTACGAGCAGGTGATGTTCCTGACCGGCGGTGGTCCTTACGGGAAGACCGAGGTGCTCGTCTTCCGAATTTACCGAGATGCGTTCTGGGATTTCAACCTCGGGATGGCAGGCACGTCCTCGGTGGTCATGGCGCTGATCGTCATCTTCGTCACCGTCCTCTATTATCGCAAGCAGACGAAGGATGATCGCAGCATGACCATCCCGATCACGAGCAGGAAGGGGAGATAGACCATGGCAGCAACCGCTCTATCCACAAAAACCACCAGGCGCAGGATCAAGACCAGTCATCTGCTGGCTCATCTCGTGCTTGCCGGGGTCGGCTTCACCCTGCTGTACCCTTTGATCTTTATGATCATGGCCGGCTTTTTCACCAAGGATGAATTCGCGAGCCGCATTCTCGGCTTGTTTCCGATTGCTCATGAGCCGACCTGGTGGAACTTCAAGGTGCTGGTTATGGGCTCCTCGGATAGTCACATTCAGCTCTACGTTCGCAATTCGTTGATCCGGACGATCTACAGCACGATCTGCGCGGTGCTGACTTCCTTTCTGGGCGGTTACGCGTTCGGACGACTGCGCTTTAAGGGAAAGGAAGGCTTGTTTCTCGCCCTGCTTGCGACCCAGATGATTCCAGGCGTCGTGGCTTTGATGCCGACCTACCTGCAGCTCGCCCGCTGGCCGTTTGCTGGTGGAAACGACGTTTTCACTGGAGGAACGGGGATTTTGAACACCTGGTGGGTCTATTTGATCGGCGGACCGGCGATCAACATCATGGGTACGTTCCTGGTGAAGCAGTCCATGGAAAAGGTGCCGATTGAACTTGATGAAGCGGCAAAGGTCGATGGCGCGGGTCCCTTCCGCATTCTCTTCCAGGTGTTGTTCCCGCTACAGCTTCCTATTATGGCTTATATAGCGATTACGACAGCACTCGGAACCTGGAATGACTTTGCAACCCCCTTTTTCTATACCAGCAGCGACCGTTTGCAAACCTTACCCGCCGCCATCACGCGGTTGACGGCAGCGGCGACTGGCGCGTTCGGCACGCCCAACTACCCGCTGATCATTACGCTCGGACTAGGAACGACGATCCCCGCGCTCCTGATCTTCTTCTTCTTCCAAAAGTACATTGTGCAGGGATTGGCGAATACCGGTATCAAAGGATAAAAAGATTCAAATGACATATGTAAAACATATTGAATATTAAAATAATATATGATATGTTGTTTGTGTAAACGCTTTATCACAATAACTTGGAGGGGTTCTCATGAAGAAGAACAATGTGGCAGTTCTCGCCGTCACAGCCTTGCTGGCAACGAGTCTTGCCGGCTGCGGCGGAGGGACTAAGGAAAGCAACAGTCCGAGTCCAAGCGCGACCGATTCAACCTCACCCTCGGCTGCGGCGACGGATGCGGCGACTGCCTCGACAGCGCCTACGGCTGCAAGCGGCGCTCCTGTAACGATCACCGTTTTAAGTGAAGGCTCGACGAACATCGGTTCCGGTAACTTGGCCGATCTGTTTGCCCCGAAGGAAGAGGAGCTGAAGGGCAAAGGCATCAGCGTCGAATACACCCCGGGTAAATCGTTCGCGGTCGATGCTTTCGGCTACCTGTTCAACAAATCCATGTACAACCAACTGCAAGCGAAGAACATCAGCGTTAATTATGAAGACTGGGGCTGGGCCGACAATCTGATCCAGAAGGAAACGGCTGCTTTCTTGGCCCAAAACGTTCCTGATTTGATCGTAGGGGAAACGCAGATGCCGGGATTCGCCCAACAAGGGTTGCTTGAACCGTTCCCGGATGATCTCGCGAACGAGATTCGGGATAAGGTAGTAGAAGCGTCCTGGAAGCCAATGGAGTACAACGGCAAGATTTACGGTTTGGCCGCACAGCCAGGCGTCAGCAGCCTGTTCTGGAACAAGAAGCTGGTCAAGGAAGCAGGGATCGATCCCGATAAGGCTCCCGCGAGCTGGGAGGAACTGCTGGACAACATCAAGAAGGTCACGGCCGCAGGCAAAGGCAAGTATTACGGCGGCGGTGTCTATGCCGGAGCGAACGCCGGCGGGTATCTCCGTTTCGGTCCGTTGCTCGTCATCAATGGCGGCGGCTTCGCGACCGACGGACAGCCTGCCTTCAACACGGCCCAGAATGTGGAGACGGTCCAGTTCCTGCGCGATTTGAACGCCAACTTCCCTCCGGGCGTCATGGTCGCCACGAGTGAAGGAACTTTCTTCGACGCTTGGTATAAGGGACAGCTCGCCTACAACATCGACGGCCCTTGGGGAGCGCAGCAATCTCGGGATAAGGGAATTGATGTCGGAATGGCTCCAATCCCGCTCTCGCCGAACGGCAAGGCCGGGAACATCACGATCGGCGCGGCGTTCTATTCGGTTCCGAAGGACGCCAAGAACAAGGAAGCGGCGTTTGAATACATCAAAACGATGTTCAGCAAGGAAATTCAACAAATTGTCGCCGACTCCAACAACCGCTCGCCGGTCTTGAAGGAAGTTGCCGACAGCGCCGATTACAAGGCCCAGCATCCCGAGATGTATAACCACTACCTGGCGATGAGCGGCAACGTTCAAGGTCTGCCGACCTTTGCGAAGGACAATTCCAAAGCGTGGCAAACCTTTGGCGATGCGGTCGTCAAGTCCATCATGACAAAGGGAGATATCCAGGCGATTCTGGATGACGCCCAGAAGAAAGCGGAATCCGTAACCAAATAAAGAATGAAACGCGGGATGAGGAGAGCGGGCGGGTCCGCTCTCCCTTCTCACCACAGAGGATTGATATTGGAGGAGCTAGGGAGTGATGATCTGTGCCGTACGAGACAAGCAGAATCATGTTAGATAAGGCAAAAGCCATTTTGCCCCGGTTGCGGGAGGCCATCTATGAACCGGTCGGGGAACTTGCGATTGAGGCTTGGTTGACGAAGGAGCCGGTACCGTTTGCAGACCGAATGTCGGGAACCCCTATTGGTCTCCTGCGCACCGAGGATGAATGGGCGAGTCTGTGGGAATGCGCCTGGATGCATGTGACAGGGGAAGTGCCCCGGTCAGTTGCCGGGCATAAGGTGGTCGTATTGCTGGATGTGAACGGCGAGCTTTGTGTCGTGGACGACTGCGGAGTTCCCTATCGGGGACTGACAACGAAAAGATCCACTTTCGATCTGATTCTTGGATCGCCATGCAAGCGGGAGCTTCTGATTGGCAACCCGGCTGAAGGTGGAGAACGCATTGATTTTTGGGCCGATGCGGCCTGCAACGACCTGTTTGGGAAGTTTACAGGCGGGACGATCAAAGAAGCGACTATCGCGATCTGTAACGAAAGCTACAGACGTTTGTATTATGACTGGGAAGTCTTGACGGAGCTCATCGAGCAGTTGCCGGAGACGGGAGCGCGCAGAGCCCAAGTGCTGCAGACCTTGTATGAGGCCTCTCTTGTGCTGGCCGATCTCAATCCGGAATCTGCCGTCCGCGCGGCGGGTATGTTGGACAAGGAGCTCAGCCGCAAGAACGGCGATACGGCGCTCGAAGTGAGCGCCATCGGACACGCGCATATCGACCTGGCTTGGCTGTGGCCCATACGCGAAACGATCCGAAAGGGAGCACGTACCTTCGCCACCGCACTGCGCAACATGGAGAATGACCCGGATTACGTGTTCGGAGCCAGCCAGCCCCAGCTCTATCAATGGATGAAGGAGCGTTATCCGGGCCTCTACAAACAGGTTAAGGAACGGATCAGCGAGGGGCGCTGGGAAGCGCAAGGCGCGATGTGGGTGGAGCCGGATACCAATATCTCCGGCGGCGAAGCTCTGGTGCGCCAGATCCTCTACGGCAAACGCTTCTTCCGTGAGGAATTCGGGCGCGATATGAAGGTGCTGTGGCTGCCGGATGTGTTTGGTTACAGCGGCTCTTTGCCGCAGCTCTTGAAGAAGGCAGGCGTCGATTACATGATGACGCAGAAGCTGTCCTGGAGCGTCTATAACACCCATCCCCATCACAGCTTTTATTGGGAAGGAATCGACGGAACCCGGGTGCTCACCCACCTGCCGCCGGAGGACACCTACAACAGTCCAGCGGCACCGCGATCGGTAGCCAAGATCGAAAGTCATTACCTCGATAGCAACGTCTCGGAGCATGCGCTCATGCTGTTTGGCATCGGCGATGGCGGCGGCGGTCCCGGCGAAGAGCACCTGGAGCGGTTGTCGCGGATGAAGAATCTCCTCGGGTTGCCGCGCGTCGTACAGGAAAGCTCACTGGCCTTCTTCAGTAAGCTGGAGGAAGAAGCCCATCGTTTCCAGGCGTTCAAGGGAGAGCTATACCTGGAGAAGCATCAAGGGACGCTCACCACGCAGGGTCGCAATAAGCGGTACAACCGCAAGTTGGAAATCGCCTTGCGCGAGCTGGAGTACGCCGCATCGCTGCTATGGGTGCTGGAGGGCGATTCTTACCCAGCCGATAAGCTGGAGCGGATCTGGAAGGAAGTTCTGCTCTACCAATTCCATGACATTTTGCCGGGTTCCTCGATTACGCGCGTGTACACGGAATCGCTGGAGCGCTACGAAGCACTTGCCGAAGAGCTGTCGGGCTTGATCCGCCAAGCTTACGAGCACTTGGCCGCGCGATTCGGATGGAGCGGAGAGGCGGCGGTCTTTAACTCGCTGCCGTGGGACCGCAAGGAATGGATCAACCGGGATGGCAGCTGGAAACGGGTGGCCGTACCTGCGATGGGCTCGCTCACGCTCGCGGCGTCTGTTCAGTCGGAAGAGCTGCCTGCAGAACGGACCGCTACCGAACAGGTGCTGGAGAACGAAGCGCTATCCGTGCGCTTTGGCGCCGAAGGCCATATCGAATCGCTGTATGACAAGCGCAACCGGCGGGAAACCCTCTATCCGGGAGGCCGTGCCAATGTCTTCTCGATCTATCACGATGACGGCGATGCCTGGGATTTCCCGCAGGATTATCGCGAGCGTTTGGCCGGGATGATGCAGCTGACGGCAAGCCGGGCTTATGTGGACGGACCGCATGCGGTGCTTGAGCAGACATACGCCTTCGGCGATTCGAAGCTCACGCAGCGAATCCGGTTGTCAGCGGGGGAGACGGTGCTGCGGTTTGAGACGGAGGCGGATTGGAACGAATCGGGCAAGATGTTGCGCGTATCCTTCCCAGTGAACGTCTTCGCCGACGAGGTGACGTGCGACATCCAGTTCGGCTCGATCAAACGGCCGACCACGCGCAACAACCTGCTGGAATTCGCTCGGGACGAAATTTGCGCTCACCGCTATATCGATCTCTCGGAGAAGGATTACGGAGTGGCGCTCCTGAACGATTGCAAGTATGGACATAGCGTCCGCGGCCATGTGCTGGACCTGAACCTGCTGCGCAGTCCGCATTATCCCGATCCCGAGGCGGATCGTGCCCATCATGAATTTTGCTATTATCTGTATCCTCATGCCGGAGATGTGGTCGATGCCCAGGTTGGACGGCTCGGATATGAGCTCAATGTCCCGCTTGTTCTCGCAGAAGGCCCAGAGGGAACAGCAGGGCAAGTCCAGAGCAAGCAACCGATCGCCCTCGTAACCGTTGAGAATCCGAGAATCATGCTGGAAGCGGTAAAAAAGGCCGAAGACAGCGACCATCTGATCATCCGGTTGTATGAAACGGCAGGAGCTCACGCCAATACTCGCCTTTCCTTCGGCCTCCCTTGCACTACGATCGAAGAGGCGAATCTTATGGAGGAGCCGACCGAGCTGCTGGGCGAGAAGGTGTCCGAGCTTGAGCTCGCCTTCAAGCCGTTCGAAATTCGCACGCTGCGCGTCGAATTCAACAGCTGAGCGCTTAGGAGGGATAGGGTCATGAAGGAGATTCGGTTTCATTCGGCTTCTTTTAACATCCGCTATGATAATCCGGTGGACGGAGCAAACGGTTGGTTTTATCGGAAAACAGGGCTGCTGGATTTATTGAATTACTACGCTTGGGATGTGATCGGTTTTCAGGAGGTGCTGCACGGACCATTGGCTGAGCTTGCCGCTGGTCTGCCCGATTATTCATATGAAGGAGAAGGCCGGGAAGGAGGCAGTCTGGGGGAATACAACCCGATCTTTTACCGCAAGGATCGGTTCGAGCGGGTGGAGGGGGGCACCTTCTGGCTGTCTCTCACGCCCGACCGGCCTTCCCGCTCCTGGGAATCCGGCTGCTATCGCATTTGTACCTGGTTGAAGCTGCGCTGCCGGGAGACGGGCACGCTGCTCATGTTCCTGAATACGCATCTGGATCACGAGGTAGAGGAGGCGCGCTATCAAGGCGCCCTCTTGCTCGCGGAGAGGATCGCGAAGCTGCCAGCGGATATGCCGGTCGTTCTCTCCGGCGATTTCAACTCGCCCCGCACGGAGCGGGCGTATCGCATGCTGGCTGATGCGCTGACCGACGCACGGCTCGCGGCACAATCGCCTGCTTACGGTCCGGAGGGGACCTTTACCGATTTTCGCTCGGGTGCGCTCTGGAGTGAGCTCAAGCCGATCGATTATTTGCTGGTCAGCCACCCGGTACGGGTACTCCGTTTCCGAACGGTCACTGATCTGGCGGACCGGCTCTATTTGTCAGACCATTATCCGGTGACAGCGGAGCTTGCTGTCCCTGTCCCGGCTTGTCCGGAAGCCGAAGGGAGGGAACGCTTATGAGCGGACGCGAAATGGAACGCACCGGTTTTCAGGAAGGCGGAGCTTTTGGAGAAGCGTACGACCTACAGACGGATTTCGTCATGGTCTACGGAATTGGACCTTCCATGCCCGAACGCATCCGGGAGTGGGCGGAACGAGGGTATCGCGTACACCTCATGACCGGGGTATCCTGGGGAGGCTATCAGGATTACTTGAACGGACAGTTCGATGGGCGTCCGCATTGGGATGAGGCCCAGACGTACAAGAGCGGAGAAACGATCATTCACGGCACCTCGCAGGACATACCCTATATGGTGCCCACCCTCTCCTACGCCAATTACTTGATCGAGAAAATCCGCCCCGCCGTAGACGCGGGGGTGGACGCCATCCATCTGGAGGAGCCTGAATTTTGGGTGGAGGGCGGCTATTCCGAAGCGTTCAAGCGCGAATGGCGCAATTATTACCGGGAACCTTGGCAAGACCCGGATAGCTCGGAGGATGCCCAATATCGGGCATCGAAGCTGAAAGCCTATCTCTATACCCGCTGCCTTGACCGGCTCTGCTCGGCGCTGAAGGACTATTCGCTTCTCCGGTACAACCGGCCGCTGCGCTTCTATGTTCCGACGCATAGCCTGATCAACTACTCGCAGTGGCGGATCGTCAGCCCCGAATCACATCTGCTCGACGTGCCGTCGATTGACGGCTACATCGCGCAAATCTGGACGGGCACGTCGCGCACGGCCAATGTCTATGAAGGCACCCGCGCAGAGCGGACCTTCGAGACGGCGTTCCTCGAATATGGGATCATGCAGGAGCTGGTTCGGGGAACGGATCGCCGCATGTGGTTCCTTCACGACCCGGTGGAAGACGATCCGAAGCGGACCTGGAGCGACTATCGCGCCAATTACCGCAAGACGCTTGTGGCATCTCTGCTGCATCCGGCCGTCTCCCGGTACGAGGTATCTCCTTGGCCAGGGCGTGTGTTCACAGGCGAATATCCAAGCGACAGCGGGTCGGGCAAGGAGACGATCCCTTCGGATTATGCGACGGAGCTGCTGACCTTGATGCATACGCTGGCCAACATGGAGCAGCCTGATGTGGAGATGTCCGGGTTTGCGGGAACAGCGGGAGTTCTCTTAGCGGATTCCGCTATGTATCAGCGTAAATCGCCAGGCGTCCCGACAGCAGGCTTCATGCTGAAGTATGACGGAACCAATGAGGTCGAGCTGAGCGATGAATACGCCGTGAAGCTGCTCAATTTCTCTTCCTTCTACGGCCTGACGCTGCCGCTCGTCAAGCGCGGCTTGCCGGTGCGCCCGGTTCAGCTGGACAATATCCGTCGGCTTCCGGGGTATCTGGACGAGCATCAACTGCTCGTTCTAAGCTACGAGTTCATGAAGCCGGAGTATCCGGACATTCACAGCACATTAGCTCAATGGGTCCGCGACGGAGGCGCACTCGTCTATGTAGGCGACGACAGCGATCCGTATCACCAGGTGCGGGAATGGTGGAATCAAGGCAGCAAGCGGTATGCTTCCCCTCGCGAGCATTTGTTTGAATGCTTGGGGGTTACGGTCGATACCGATACCGATGCAAATGCTGATGCTGATGCCGATGCCGAGGGCGGAATCCATTCGGTCGGGAAAGGCGCACTCGTCTATTTGAAGGTGCATCCCGAGCAGCTGACGGGGAGCGCAGAAGCGGCAGATCGACTTCGATCGGCTGTGAAGGCTGCATTAGAGGCGATTGGGAAGCCCGGCGTATGGCAGGAATCCAACCGGTTCCTGCTGCGGCGCGGTCCTTATCGGATCGCATCCGTCATGGAGGAATCGGCCGACGCAGAACCGCTGGAGCTCACCGGCTGCTTTGTTGACCTGTTCGATCCGCAGCTCCCGATCAAGCACAGGTTGACAGTAATGCCGGGACAGCAGGCGCTCGTCTACGATCTGGATGAACCCGAACGCTCCTTGAACGCGGATACCCGCGTCGTACGAGGCGAGACAAGCCCATCGAAGGGCTTTGCGGTTATTGCCGCATCGTCACGCATCGAAGAGCTGGTCGAGCAAGGAACATCGGTTTCGTTCGAGGTTCGTGGTCCATCCGGCATTCTCGCGGCAGCCCGGCTGCGCTGCTCGTTCCGTCCGGTAAGCGTGGAATACACCGCAGGAGGGAAGAGCGAAGCCCTCGACTTCGAATGGGACGATGCGACCGAAACCGTATTGATTCGCTACCAACATCATCCTCAAGATGCGCGAATTCGCATATGCGGGATTGAACGCTGATCCAGGACGACATGAAGAGGGATGAGCGTTACCCGGCTAATGAAGGGTAGCGCTCCCCAGACCTGATGACAAGCGAGGCTTGCCGGTTAGGCTTGATCCAATTCCTCATCACGAATAGCGAAAGGAAGGAAGAGCGGTATGCAACTTCCCGAGAGTGTAAACCAGCATTTGGAGCTTGCCGAGAAAGCGCTGAAAGATCGACCCAAGCTGCTGGAACTGTACACGAACTGTTACCCGAATACGTTGGAAACCACATTGAACCTCGCCGAAGACGGCAGCGCGTTCGTCATCACAGGCGACATCGCCGCCATGTGGCTGCGCGATTCCAGCGCCCAGGTCAAGCATTACCTTCCGCTTGCGGCGAATGATCCCGAGCTGGCGCAGATCATCGAGGGCGTCATCACCCGCCAACTGCGCTGCATTCTCATGGATCCGTATGCCAACGCCTTTAACGAAAAGCCGATCAACGGCATATGGGAAGACGAGACCGAGCGGAACCCCTGGGTCTGGGAACGCAAATACGAGCTGGATTCGCTCTGCTACCCGCTTGAATTGATCTACAAGTATTGGAAAGCAACCGGCAAGGATTCCGTCTTCACTTATGAGTTCCAATGCGCCGCTCGAATCATCGTGCGAACGATAAAGGCGGAGCAGCGGCACATGCAGGCATCCCTCTATCGCTTCCAGCGGCTGGATGGCAACATCACCGATAGCTTGTCGGGCGACGGACTCGGGACAGCGGTGAATGACACCGGCATGTCCTGGAGCGGCTTTCGGCCAAGCGACGACGCTTGCCGGTTCGGTTATCTGATTCCTTCTAATATGTTCGCGGTGGTCGTGCTCGGCTATCTGACCGAAATTGCCCGCAGCGTGTTGAAGGATGAGGGACTTGCTCGTATGGCGCGGGGGCTCCAGATCGAGATCGATAACGGAATTCAAGCTTATGGAATCGTGGAGCATCCTGTCTTCGGTCGCATCTATGCCTATGAGACGGACGGATTCGGGAATTATAACCTGATGGACGACGCTAACGTTCCCAGCTTACTGTCCATTCCTTACCTCGGATATGCGCCAGCCGACGATCCGATCTATCTGAATACCCGAAGATTCGTCTTGAGCCGCTTCAATCCCTACTATTATGAAGGAGGTTGCGCGAGGGGAATCGGCAGTCCGCATACGCCGCCCGGTTTCGTCTGGCCGATCGCGTTGATCATGCAGGCGCTTACCGACATCGAAGGATTGGAAACCAAGGAAATTCTCGATGTTCTTCAACGGACAGACGCTGGCACCGGCTTCATGCACGAAGGCTTCCATGTGGATGATCCGAGGCAGTACAGTCGGCCTTGGTTCGCCTGGGCAAATAGCTTGTTTGCGGAGTTGATTGATCGGGAGATGGCGAAGGAACGGCAACGAAACTAATTCGTTTGGTTTGTGCCATGCCGGAGTGACGAATCGCTACTCGCGGTGTCGATCGAACGAAACCTAAGCGGTTCTATTTCCAGGTTGCGCAGCACAAGGTAAATCCATCCCCAGCGCAGTCCCAAAAGGAATTGCTCAATCATTGTCCCACTCTCATCAAAAGAAAAGGACCTCACCCTCCACTTACCTGTGAAGGATGAGGTCCTTTCGTGCATGAACGGGGTTGTTCCCGCCAAATGCAAACCCTTATGGGATGGCTTGAAAAGTCAAGTTCACTGTTTACTTAATAACTCGCGCAGCGTCAATATAGTGATTTTTCCAATAAGTGGAGTTGATATCGCTGATCACAACATCATTAGCAGGATTGAGGTTGTGAATGAATTTGCCATCTCCGATGTAGATCCCGACGTGGCCGATTTTGCCCGGGGTGCTTACCGAGAAGAAGACAAGATCGCCTTTACGAAGGTTGCTCTTGGAGACGTGCGGAAACGCGTCGTGCTGGAGGTTGGCTCCCCATTTCATCGTGATGCCGAGCGCCTGCTTGAACACATATTGTGTATACGAAGAGCAGTCGAGGATCAGTTTGTTCGGATTGTCGGTGTTGCGTCCCGAATACTTGTACTCTACCTTACCCACGAGGCTCTTGGCGTACGCAATCAGCTTGTCAGCCGATTTTTCCCAGCTTTGAGTGGGAGCCGGAGTCGGGGTCGGCGTCGGGGTAGACGAGGACGTGGTCGAAGACACTTTTATATAGTTGGATGATACCCAACCGGTGGTGCCGTTGTACACGATTTTGACCCAGTATTTGTTGGTGACTTCAACCACTTTTACGACAGAGCCTTTTTTGACAAAGCCCATCGTCGCTTCTCCGCTCTTGGGAGTTTTGTGGAAGTATGGACTTCCGTTAATAATGGTTCCCGTCTGAGATGCGGTGCTTGTTGCTGCATGAGCGGCCGGAATGGTAGGGAGCGCAATGCTTCCTGCTAGAAGGGACAGAGCGACAGATGCGGACAGAAGTTGTTTTTTCAAAAGCTACCTCCATGATGTGGGAGCATGACAATAATCCAAAGTTAGGAGAAATCATCATGCCCTTGGTTTTGTTGGAAACACCTTCTGCCCGTATTGTAACAACCCCATTTCCTCTAAAACTAGCAGTAAATCCTGGCAATCTCGGAAGCGGAAGCTAGAAACCCTTGCTGGGGGCGGGATTGGGGATGTCGAAAAAAATCAAACTTCCTCCTGAATGGAGGCTTGATTCACCTTCTGTAGGAGCATAATAAGCTCGACCTCTTCCTCCTCGGTAAGACCTCGAGTCAGCTTGCGGTTCGCTTGTTCGAGAAGAGATCGGAGGGTCGGATCGAACTGCAGCGCCTTTTCGGTTGGATGGAGCTGGTAAGAACGGCGATCGCCTGGATCAATCTTCCTGTCCACGTATCCCAATTCTTCCAGCTGTTTAATCGAGCGGGCTGTTGTCGCTTTGTCGAATTTTAACTCACAGGTTAACTGGTCCTGGTTAATTCCGGGTTTTTTGAGGACATTGATGAGGAAGATATAGTGGTGACCTCCGCCAATTCCATAGGGTTGAAGAAGCTTGGCGATATTCTTTTGATTTTGCCGGTGAATGATGGAAAGCAGTCGGGAGATCGGCTCTTTATAAGCTCGCTTTTTCATGGATTTCCCACCTTTGGATCGAATGCGTTCGGGTTTCTATCAAAAACAATAGCGCAAACCAGTTGCGTACGCAACTAATTTGGACTATACTGGGAACTGCAATTTGTTGCGCCCGCAACTAATAAGGGCTTCGTAGGTACGAGAAGATAACCCCTTGGAGCGCACAACGGTTGCTTAAGGAGAGATTACGGATATCCCGCATATAGAGACGGGAACCGGTTAGAATCAAGGATACGGAGGGGAACACCATGTCAACCACTTATCGCACTTATCAGGAAAATCCGGACATTCAACGGCGCCGCTGGGTCATTCTCGTGGTCATGAATTTGTTCACGTTCATGTCCACTCTCGACGGCAGCATCGTCAACATCGCGCTGCCCACTCTGTCGAAGGCTCTCAAGCTCCCCTTAGCCCAGATTGAATGGGTAACAACGAGCTATCTGATGGCGATCTGTGCGGCCATCCTCTTCTTCGGGAAGCTCGGAGACATCATCGGCAAAATTAAAATCTTCAAAATCGGCACCGTCATCTTCATTATCGGCTCGCTCTTGTGCGGACTCAGCGACAGCTTGACGATGCTGGTGGCTTCCCGGATCTTCCAAGCCATCGGAGCGTCGATGACCATGGCGAACAGCCAGGGCATCGTGACAGATATTTTTCCTTCTAATGAAAGAGGGAAAGCGCTCGGACTAGTTGGGACCTTCGTATCGCTCGGGAGTATCGCCGGACCAAGTCTCGGCGGCATTCTCGTCTCGAACTTGGGTTGGCAGTCAATCTTCTGGGTCAACGTTCCGCTTGGAGTCATCGCGCTTGCGTTCGGGTGGAAGTTCCTGCCGCCGGATTACACGAAGACGAAGACCCGAATCGATGTTCCGGGAAGCCTGCTGTTCAGCTTCTTCATTCTCGCCTTTTTCGCCGCTTTGCTGCTCGGTCAGCAGGTCGGGTATGGGGATATCCGCATCATCGCAGCGCTTGCGATCGCCATTGTCGCTTTCCTCGTATTTTTACGGGTAGAGGGGAAGAGGAGCGAACCGCTGCTTCATCTTCCACTGTTTAAGAATTCGCTCTTCACGATCAGCATTATTTGCGGGTTTCTCGTTTTCGTCGCTAACTTTTGCTTCAATATTATCGCGCCTTTCTATGCTCAAAACATGCTGAACCTGTCGCCGTCCCATGCGGGTCTCTTGCTGATGCTGTTTCCGATCATGATGGTGGTGGTCGCTCCACTGAGCGGTGCACTCTCCGACAAGATCGGGTCAGAGCCGCTGACCTTCGCCGGCCTGCTCGTGATGGTCGTCGCTCAGCTCGGCTTCGCCAACCTGCATGAAGGAAGCCCGATCGCTCTGGTTGGCCTCTGGATCGCCATGCTGGGTATCGGCAGCGGGTTGTTCCAATCGCCGAACAACTCGCTCGTCATGTCGAAGATTCCGCGCACTCAGCTCGGGCTGGCGGGCAGTGTAAATTCCCTTGTGCGCAATGTGGGAATGGTCGTCGGGATTACCGTGGCTACCTCGACTTTGTTCCATGTCATGAGTCTTCGTGCGGGATACCGAGTCACCGGGCTCATCCCGGATCGGCCGGATATTTTCCTCTCCGGGATGCATGTCGTCTTCCTCGTCTCCTCGTCCATCTGCGTAGTTGCCGCCGTGATTACAGGCTGGCGGATGTTGAATGCTCGCAAACGGGCAGGAGAGGAGCAGGTCGAGGCTTGATCTGCCCTGCGATTCCCGCATGCCTCGTTCATGCAGCCTTACTCGCATGGATACGAAACGGCGTTGAGGGGGAAGATGCTGGGACTGGCAGCTCGTCGTACTGGAGTTGACAACAGATCAGGCGTAATCGTACTCCTGTCCGCATACAGTTATAGGAAAGGACGCGGATAGGAGGAAGTGCTATGAAAGAGGAATTGGCACGCTATTATGAGCTGAAGGGACTTGTTCGCGAAGCGGAAAGGGAGTTGGCTGGGCTGCGGGAGAGCCTGCTTCGCGAATGCGAGGAGCAGGAATGCTCTGAGCTGTTCGGAGAAGGGTATCGGCTGAAGCTGGTCCATCAGGAGCGCAAGGAGTTTGATGACCGGAAGCTCTATGAAGCCCTTCCGGATGCGGAGCTGTGGAGGCTTGCGTCCAAAGCGGACCCGGCGAAAATTGCCAGCCTGTTGAAGCTGGGCGCGATAACGGAAGAGCAGTTGAAGGGGACCTATGCGAGCAAGGAAATAACCTTACTTACGGTTGAGCGGCTTTAGATGCAGCTTTTCCGAAAAAAAGCGTATCGACTCAAAAGAGAAGTCACCTGACTCCATCCCCTACCATTTGACGCGAAAAACATAGCAAAACATAAACCCGCTACCGACAAAGGTTAGCGGGTTTTGAATGTCTTGCTGCGTTGGCGGCAGCCGAAGGATTCGACTTGTTGGAATTAAGTATTACTTGTTATAATACAAGTAAGATAAAATTCGTGGAGAAGGTGAACCTCTTGATCGTGACTCTGGATTTCGGCAGCGATCTGCCGCTCTATCTCCAACTGCGCAATCAGATCGTCCTCGGCATCGGAGCCGGGGAGCTGGGGGAAGGGGAACGGCTCCCTACTGTACGCCAGCTGGCGGAGGATCTCGGGATCAACCCCATGACGGTGAACAAAGCATATGCCGAGCTCAAGCAGGAAGGCTTCATTGAGATCGACCGAAGGCGAGGTGCCGTCGTAAGAGGCGCGGAGCCGCTGAGCGGCGCGGCGGCCGAAGCATTCCAAGTGAAGCTGGAGAAGGACCTCAAGCTGGTGATCAGTGAAGCCATGCTGCGGGGAATGCGCAAACCGGATTTCATACGGCTCTGTTCGGCGATCTTTGCGGGGATGCCTGCTGCGGCGAGCGGCATAGGGGAGGGAATGGAATGATCAGCTATACTCTGTTTGCGGTTGCGCTTGGAATCGGAGGAATCTTTTCGTCCGTTTGGCACTATCAAGCGAAGTATCGCAAGGGACGGCTGTGCGGCGTGACGCTTCCTCCCGACGGTATGGAAGATACCGAGGTGGAGAGCGTCCGAGCCGAGTTTCGCCGGAGCTCCCTCAAAGCTATGCTGTTCCTCTTGGCGGTCCTCGCTCCATTCTTCTTTTCGCGCGAGTATTTTGCCGTCAATTACGCGTATTTCTTCGTGTGGCTGATGATGGCTTTTCTCCTGTCCAGCCGGCCCTTCATACTGGCAAACCGCGCGCTGAAGCGGATCAAGAGGGAACGGGGATGGAGCTCCGGCAGCACTCGATTGGTTCAGGCCGACCTGCGGGTCTCCCGCGACAAGGAACGAGGCGCCCTGCCGCTTGCTTGGTTCTTGCTGCCGTTGATCCCGGCCGTTCTGCTGCTTGTCCACAGCGCACAGACTGGGCAAATTCCTGTCCTTCTCTCCAGCACGGTCTCAATCCTGATGACCTTGCTTTCTCTGATGATGACAATGCAATCCCGCAGGCTGAAAGCTCGGGTCTATCACTCGGACAGCTCCTTAAACCTTGAACTCCGGCAGAAGAAGCTCCATGTGCAATCGCTGTTTTGGCTGCTGCTGGCCCTGTTTGAAGCGGTGTTCTCCTTCCTCTTCGCCATATCGATTGAAGGAGAGAGCAATGGTGAAGGAGCTTTTCCGCTCTGGGGTGTGCTGATGGTGGCCGTTCCGGTGCTTCTCTTGATCTTTTTTCTGCGTTATTGGGAAGCTGTTAAGAACCGGGTCTTGCCCGAAGAGAGGGAGGACGCTTCCATTCTCTTGGATGAGGACGACTATTGGGTGGATGGACTCTATTACTGCAATCCCGACAATCCAGCGGTGTTCGTCGAGGATCGGACCGGCTTCGGAACAACCGTGAATTTCGCCACGAGGAAGGGGCGGGCAATCCTGAAGGGTAGCCTCGGGCTGACAGTGTTCCTAGTTCTAGGCGCAGGGATTCTGATCGGAGTGCTGGATAGTGTCCCGCCTAGGATGGAGCTTCATTCGAACGGCAAGGTTCGCATTGATTATCCGGTATACTCGTATTCGTTTGACCTGGATCAAGTGAAGTCCGTTTCCTTGACCGACAGCTTGCCTCGCGGTAAGCGTACAAACGGCTTGGGGACCGATCAAACGGCTCGGGGCAACTTCCGGCTCGACGGCTGGGGACGCTCGAAGGTGTATATCTACCGGAATAATCCACCCT
This sequence comes from Gorillibacterium timonense, assembly GCF_001457415.1. Lineage (GTDB taxonomy): Bacteria > Bacillota > Bacilli > Paenibacillales > NBRC-103111 > Gorillibacterium > Gorillibacterium timonense. The sequence continues at coordinate 2,359,883 of NZ_LN881724.1, read as the reverse complement.
ACCTGGTGGTTGAACTGAGTGACATGCATGTGGTTTTCAACAAGAAAAACCCGCAGGAGACGCGAGAGCTATATGCGAGTCTGCGGGCGGCTTGGAAGGATGGGAAGTAGGTTGTGAACGGGAGAGGTGTGAGAGGGTCATGGAGCGAGCGGTATCGTCATGGGAGGCAAAGTCCGTCGATATGAGAGGACAGCACCCGGATGAGCCGCTCCGGTCCCAGCCGGTCCGGCTCGAGCAGTGCATGCAAGGCGAGGCCGTCAACCACAGCATACAACCGTTCCACCTCCAATTCCTTGTTAACCTCCGGCCGCAGCTGACCTTGCCTGTCCAACTCGTCCAACACCCACTCCACCAAACTTAGAATGACGTCCGGTTCTGTTCCAGACAGCTTTTTGGCATGGTTTCGTTGGTGGGTAAAGGCAAACCAAACATCCATCTCCGCCATTTTCTCCTCATTGACCGGTACTAATTCCAAGAGAAGGCGGAACGCCTTCTCCTTTGGAGGCAGATCGAGCTGTGATCCACTCCGGATTCGCGCTTCTCCGCGTTCCCTCACCAGGTTCATGGCAAAGGACAGCAGCTCTTCTTGCGCCGAGAAATAATGGCGCAGCGCGCCAAGGGAAATGCCGGCCTCGGCGGCGATGTTCCGCACGGTTGCACCTTGCATTCCATCCCGCAGAATGACCCGCCAAGTTGCTTCGATTTGATACTGCTCGTACTGACTGGTTATGACCTATACCGCGGAGCGACTGCCACAACGGCTCATGGACTCGCCGCGGTCTACATTGCCGTATCGGTCATGTTCGGTCGTGATCTGATTCGCTGGGCCGATGAACGATTCAAGTATTACCTCATTCGGACAGGTTCGAAGCCCGTCAAGCGTTTCGGCTTGGAGCATTCGCGCCACTATTTCAAGGGATTCCTGAAGCATGTGGGCGCTTATCTGATCGGCTCCGCTCTGTTGCTGGGGCTTGTCGCTCTTATTGATACCCCTCCCCGTACGACCGCGCTGTCAGGGGTAACGCAGGGTTGGGCCGTCATCCTTGGGATTGATTTGCTGATCACCACCAGCTATTTTATATGGCCAAGGAAGCAGTCTTAACGAACAGCATCCTGTTGAGGTGTTATGGGACAAGAGCAAGAACGCAGGGATGAGGGAGATTAAACAGAAGCCCCCTTTGTCCGGCTCCGCAAAGGAGCGGGACAAAGGGGGCTTTTCGGCTATATCGGTTACTATCGGTTTACGGTTCGTCTTCAACCAAATCTTCGGCATCCAGGCTTGCGGCGGGCTTAGCCACCCATTCATCGGCTTCCGGCTCGATATCGACGCCGCTTTCGATTTTTTTCTTCTCCGCGAGGGAATCGCCTGCTTCATCCAGCTTGTTGCGGACTTGCTCTTCGTTTGCCATTCGAACTCCTCCTTTGGATGCTGATTACATCGGCATTTCCCGTTTATTCTTACCCATTATCCAGGCGAATCATTCATCTTCAGGTTAAAGAACCGGGTTTGTCTGCCTCGCAAGGTATGCTATTCTTGTCCTGACAGGAGGAAGATAAGGATGAAGCACTTACTGATCGCGGATGACGATCTCCATATTCGAGCCTTGCTCCGGCATGTCTTGCTGCGGGAAGGATATCGCGTTACGGAAGCGGAAGACGGTCTGGCCGCGGACAAGCTGAGCCAACAGGAACGCTTTGATTTGGCGATTCTCGATGTCATGATGCCTGGACTAGACGGGTTTACCCTCTGCGAACGGCTTCGAGAACGGGAGGATATTCCCATTATTTTGTTGACGGCAAGAGACCAGTTGACCGACAAGGAGAAAGGGTATCTCCACGGAACGGATGATTACGTAACGAAGCCCTTTGAACCCGAAGAGCTGCTGTTTCGGATTAAGGCGCTTTTTCGGCGTTACCTGCGCACCTCAAATGATCGCATCCGTATGAATCGGATTGTCATCGACCGAAAGACGGCAGAGGTGACCGACGGAGACACGGTCTTTCTGCTGCCGCTTAAGGAGCTTGAGCTTTTGTCGCAGCTGGCTCAATTTCCGGGAAGGGTCTTTTCCCGCGAAGAGCTGATCCGGCTCATCTGGGGAGCGGATTACGAAGGAGACGACCGAACCGTGGATGTTCACATCAAGCGGCTGCGCCAGCGTTTCTCCGCCTATGAAGAGGATTTCAGCATTGAGACTGTCCGGGGACTCGGGTACAAGATCGAGGTGCCGGGACGATGAAATCGCTCTACTCGCGAGTTTTTCTCATCACCATCTGTACGGTTCTGTTCAGCAGCCTCTTTGCGTTCCTGATCTCGAATATCTACTATCATATCAAGCTGAAGCCCTATAACGATGAAAAGCTGACCTCCATCACCGAAACCATTCAACAATATGCGGAGAAGCATCCGGAGGACTTGACGGAGTATCTGCAAAATTCCGCTGCGCTCGGTTATGAGATGTATTTGGTCGATGCCAAGGGAAACGGCCGCTTTTTTGGAAGCCCGTTCCGCAATGCCAATTTGCCGCAAGAGATCATTGCGAGTGTGCTTGCGGGGGAGATTTACCACGGGGTAGCCCAATTTCCTAACAAGCCGTTTATCACTGGTTTTTTTGACAACCGGCTGACCAATACCATCGGCGTTCCGATCCGGGGGGACGGGGCGGTTTACGCTCTGTTTCTTCGCCCCGATGTTTTGCTGCAATTCGGCGAGCTGCGCATTTTCTTCGCGTTGATCGGTGCACTGACCGTGTTTTGCAGCCTCGTGTTTTTTCTCTTCAGCACCCGATTTATCGTGAAGCCGATTACCCGCTTGACCGAAGCGACCCAGGAAATGGCGGAAGGGCGTTTTCATAATAAGCTGCCGGAACGCCGTAAGGATGAGATCGGCCAATTGGCCGTGCATTTTGCGAAGATGAGCCGTGAGCTGGAACGGGCCGAGCTTGCCAGGCAGCAGTTCGTCGCTAACGTCTCTCATGAAATTCAATCTCCGCTCACCTCCATCCAAGGCTTTGCGCAGGTGCTCGCCGACAGCGAGCTGCCGGACGAGGAGCAGAGGCGCTATGCAGAGGTCATCGCACAGGAGAGCCGCCGCCTGTCCCGGCTCGGCAAGGAGCTGTTGACGCTGTCTGCCATCGAGCAGGGCAAGGAAGGTCTCCATGTGAGGCGCTTCTCGCTGAAGGCCCAGCTGCGGGAAGCGCTTCAGGTGCTTGAATGGCAGCTGGAGCAAAAGGAGCTGGCTGTGTCGCTTTCGGTGCCAGACCGTATGGAGCTGGAGGGAGACGACGTGCTGCTCATGCAGGTGTGGATGAACTTGCTCGGCAACGCCATCCAGCACATACCGGCGGGCCGTTCCATTCAGGTGAAGGCGGAGAAGGAACCAAGCCGAAACGTGATTCGAATAGCGGATACCGGCGAAGGGATCGCTCCCGAACATCTCCCCTTCCTGTTTGACCGGTTTTATCGGGTCGATCCGGCTCGAGAACGGGAATCCGGAAACACTGGTCTTGGCCTCAGTATCGCCATGAAGATCGTCCGGCTTCACGGAGGAACATTGGATGTGGAGAGCCGGCTTGGTGAAGGAACGGTCTTTACCGTGATTTTGCCGCAGCTGTAACGGGATGTTCATACGGAATTCATATTCGCCTCCTATACTGGTTTCATACAGACAGGAGGGAAATCTTACATGTATTTGGCCCTTAGAGAAATGCGCTATGCCAAGCTGCGCTTCGCGCTGATCGTAACGATCATGCTGCTGGTTTCGTTTCTGGTCTTGTTCGTGACCGGGCTTGCCCGCGGATTGGCTTACGATACGACATCCGCTTTGGAGACGATGAAGGCCGATCATTTCATTTTGGAGCAGGGCTCTGAGCAGCGCTTTGGACGCTCCATCTTATCCGAGAATCAACTGGATGAAGCGAAAAACGCGCTCGGAGCCGACAATGTCACACCACTTTCCGTACGCATGACTACCGTAAGCAATCAGGACGGTGTCAAGAAGGATGTGGCTTTGTTCATCGTGGATTCCGACAGCTGGCTGATGCCAAATGTGATGGAAGGGAACTCGTTACCCGGTGAAGCCTCCGGACAGGTGCTCGCTGACAAAAAGCTCAAGAGCTCGGGAGTTGAGCTCGGCAGCATCGTGAAGGATCAAGCCACCGGACTTACCTGGACGGTAAGCGGTTTTGTGGATCAGTCCTCCTACAGCCATCAACCGGTCCTATTCTTGAACGAAAAGGAGGGGGCGAAGCTTCTAGACGCATCGGGAACGCAAGCCTCCGGTGACGAGGGGAAAGTAAACTACAATGTGATTGCAGTGAAAGCAACCGCGGACCAAGCCGCAAAGCTGGCGGATCAGGTGCCGGGGACGGAGGTCATCACGAAGGGAGACGCCATCTCGGCGATTCCCGGTTACAGCGAGGAACAAGGCTCACTCAATATGATGATCGCCTTCCTGTATGTCATCGCTGCCTTCGTACTGGCTGTGTTCTTCTATGTCATGACGATTCAGAAGACAAGTCAATTCGGCATTCTGAAAGCGATCGGAGCCCGTACGAAAGTATTGGCTTCAGGGCTTATCATTCAGGTGCTCTTGTTGTCCGTCGGAAGCATGGGAATCAGCCTTCTGCTGGTACGAATGATGATGCAGGCGCTGCCGGATACGATGCCGTTTCGCCTCAGCGCGACGACGATGGGACTCACAAGCGTCGGGTTTGTCCTGGTGGCGATTCTCGGTTCGCTGTTATCCGTAGGTAAGGTTGCGCGCACCGATGCGCTGGAAGCGATGGGGAGGGTTGCCGGATGAAGACGAAGCTTGCACTCGACAAGGTTACGCATTCGTATCACGATGGGACAGATGAGCGATCGATTCTCCGCGAGTTGTCGCTGGACGTGAAGCAAGGCGAATTTATCGCTGTCATGGGGCCTTCCGGCTCTGGCAAAAGCACGTTTTTGTCGATAGCGGCCGCGCTGCTTACGCCGACTGGCGGCGAGGTGCGAGTCGATAGTGAATCGCTTGCAGACAAGACGGACAAGGAGCTCGCGGATCTTCGTCTTCACAAGTTCGGGTTTATCTTTCAGAGCGCTCACCTCGTTCCTTACTTGAAGGTGGAGGAACAGCTGCTGTTTGTCGGCAAACTGGCGGGGATGAGTCCTTCCGAGGCGAAAGCTCGTGCGAAGGAGCTGCTGAACCGGCTTGGTCTCGGCGACAGGCGCAAAGCCTATCCGGAGAGGCTGTCTGGCGGCGAAAAGCAGCGGGTTGCCATCGCTCGCGCGTTCATGAACAAGCCGGATATCCTGTTTGCCGACGAACCGACGGCCAGCCTGGATGCCGCAAGAGGCCAAGAGGTCGTAAAGCTGATCGCCGAGCAGGTGAAGCAGGAGGGAAGCTCCGCTGTCATGGTTACCCATGACGACCGCGTCCTTCATCACTGCGATCGGGTTCTCCATTTGGACAATGGCGTGTTGAAGATCGCCGGATAACGGATGAAGCCCAATTTCTTATTTAGAAGGACCTCGCCCTCCGCTTTAGCGTGAAGGATGAGGTCTTTTCGTGTGTTAGAGGGCCTGTACTCGTACCCTGCATGTCGATTACCCAAGTGTGACCGATGAAGTCATACGGATTTTAAAGGACGAATCCGGAACCTGCCTCCAAGTACATGAAGGAGGCAGGTTTCTTTTCATCCGAAGATGCTATCGACTATTCAAATGAATGGGCTTGAAAAAGGAAAAATCATGCAACGTTTTGGCTGCTTTCAACGTTATTATTATGCGAAAGAGAGTAAGAGGGGGGTTCTCATGAAACAAGCTCTTCTAAAACATTTTCCGATCCTGTATAACCTCAGAGTCAACCAACTGCGCATGACTAGACGGTTGAGTGACCACAGTCCTGCGATTACATTCGCAAGCTCTCGAAAACCTGAAGCTTACCCTTACACCTGCAAAAAGCACCAGTCTCTGCTTCGGAGAAGGCTCGGCTCAAGCGATCCTCAGCTGCAGGAAAACAAAGTGACCAACCTGAAGCTGGCTGTCGCCACCATGGACGGGATTCTAATTCGGCCAGGAGAAACGTTCTCCTTTTGGAAGCTCGTCGGTAAGCCGACCGCCGATAAAGGGTACATTGAGGGATTGCTCTTGTCCCAGGGAGAAGTAAAGACCGGTGTTGGCGGAGGACTTTGCCAGCTCGCGAATCTTCTCTATTGGATGGCTCTTCATTCTCCGTTGGAGGTAATCGAACGTCACCATCACAGCTTTGATCCTTTTCCGGATGATCATCGCGTCCTCCCATTCGGGAGCGGGGCCAGCGTCTTTTTCAATTACATCGATCTTCGATTCTATAACCCGACTTCCTCCACGTTTCAGGTGAAATTGTGGTTGACGGACCGCCATTTAAAAGGTTCGCTCTCCTCTGAAGAGGAGTGGCCTCTTTGCTATCACGTGGAAGAACGGAATCACCGGTTTCTTCGCAAGAACGGACGCAACTATCGGCAAAACGAAATCTGGAGAACCGTTGTCGACCGAAAGACCGGATGGACGACGAAGGAAGAGAAGTTGATCAGTAACTTTGCGGAAGTGAAATACGAGCTTCCGGTGGAGAACCCCGATCTGGAGGGGGAAATCAGCCTGCCGCAGCAACCGATCCAGAGCCAAGATTGAAGGCTGCGTCGAACCGGTCATACATGATCAATTCTTGGTCGGCTGCTTCGACAAAAATGGTAGTTTTTCCATTCTACATGAAACATTGAAGGCTCTTTTAGCGTCTAATCTATGGGTGCTGCCTTTCGTAAAAGGCATCGCCTGCCATACATAAGTAAGAACCATGGGGGACAGGAGGGAACACATGCATCGTGGGGACACCCATCATTGAAATCAAGGATTTGCGCAAAGTCTATCGGATCGGGAGCGAAAAGGTCGTCGCTCTCAACTCGATCAACCTCACCATCGAAAAGGGAGAGTGCTGCTGCCTGCTCGGCACATCCGGCTCAGGGAAGTCGACGCTCCTCAACATGATGGCCGGCTTGGAAAAGCCGACCAAAGGAACGGTGGCGATTCGCGGCGAGCTGGTGAATGCCATGAGCGAGAAGAAGCTGGCGCGCTTCCGCCAAGACTATCTGGGTTTTATTTTTCAATCGTACAACCTGCTGCCTTCGCTCAGCGCGCTAGAAAATGTCAGTTTGCCGCTCACCTTCAAAGGGATTTCTCGTAGAGTTCGGGAGAAACGTGCGAGCAAGCTACTCGAAGCGGTCGGACTCGGTACGCGCATCAAGCACAAGCCTTCGCAGATGAGCGGCGGTCAGCAGCAACGGGTGGGGATCGCCCGCGCCTTCGCGGCGAATCCGGAGATCATCTTCGCGGACGAGCCGACAGGCAACCTGGACACGAAGACGACCATTGAAGTCATGGAGCTCATGAAGAATCTCGCTCGGCAAAAAAATCAGACGCTGGTGATCGTCACGCATGATTTGGAGATTGCCTCTTACGCGGATCGGATCGTCCGGATTCGGGACGGCAACATTGAAGGAATTGAAGTCAAACACATGAATGAATCGGTCGGGGTGGTTAAGTGAAACGGAAAGTATGGGTAGCGGTATTGGCAATGGTCTGCATGATGTCCTGGATACTTCCAGCAAAGGTCTCCTTTGCGGCAGGACCGGAATTATATGTGCAAAAGTATAGTTTGCCAACCGGAGTGACTCAAATAAAAGCAAAAGAAAAAGTGAGTATTCGTCTAACTATAAACTCAAACAGCGAAGTTATAACAAAGTTAATTGCAGAAATTGATGAGTCAAGTTCATTTTACGGACAAAATTCAAATACAATTCCTGCGAAAGATGAAGATATAAAGGATCCTTCAATTCTACTGCCTCTCGTATACACAGGTGATGGAAATAAATTGAAGGTCACCTTAACTTATACGCTGGATGATGGAACAACGGGAAACATTCAACAAACACTAAACATTAATGAAGCAGTTTCTAATAGCGATATTCCATCACCGACACCCGCGCCTACGCCGATCAACATCGATACGAGCAAGATCGTTCCGCGGCTCAGCATCGTCGGTTCCGGTACGATCCCGACGGTCAAGGCGGGAGAGACTCTTGAACTCAAGCTGCCGATCAAGAATTCTGCCATGTACGGGGCACAAAACGTTACAGCTACCCTCGAACCGGAGGATAAGACCAAGATCCCTTTCCAGCCGGGAATGACGAACCTGCAGGTATTCATCGACTCCATCCCTGGGAATATGACGAAGTCGGCCGACTTCTCCATTCCCATCAAGGCGGAAGCCGCATCCGGAGTTTATGCCATTAAGGTAAATCTCCAATTCTCCAACGGGTTTGGCGACCCGCAGACGTACACGGAGACGGTCTATGTCAAGGTGAACAACGACTCGACAAGCCCGGTCCTCACCTTGGAGAAGGTCGAGAAGCAGCCTTCCCAGGCTGTTCCGGGAGGCAAGGTCACGCTGAAGGTGTCATTGTCAAACTCGGGAAGCCTTGCGGCGAACGACGTTCGCGTTACGTTGACGGGTTTGAAGCCTGACGGATTTACGCTGGATAGCTCCACCGATGTCCGCAAGATCAATCAGGTGAAGGGGTACAGCATGGAAAGCGTCAGCTATCCGCTGAGCGTGTCCTCTGCAATTGCCGGAGGCAGCCAGCCTCTTGGCGTCAAATGGCAGTACAAGGATGAGAACGGCACCGTTGTGACCGAAGAGAGCCAAATCTTCATTCCGGTCGCATCGAAAACATCCGGGCAAGCGGTGTTGACCCTCGACAACATCCAAGCGCCGCAAGCTACTCTTCTGCCGAAGGATGCCTTAACGGTTTCCTTTGTCGTGAAGAATACAGGAACCGCCAAGACCCAGAACATCAAGACGGCGCTTACCACGGACAAAGAAGTGATCCCGAAATCGCTCAGCACGGTCGTCATCCCATCGCTAGGTCCGGGGGAGAGCAAGAAGCTCACCTTCGCGTTTGAGATCGCGCCGGATGCGGCAACGAAGAGCTATCCCATTGGAATAGCAGTGGAATATGACGAGACAAAATCGACGGGTGAGCCTGTCAAGAATACGCTGAACCAATACGTTGGCGTCTATGTCGAAGGCAAAACGCCGGCCGCGGATGGGGAAAACAAGACCGTTCCTCGCATCATCATCAGCAAGTATCAGTTTGATCCGCAATCGGTGCTTGCGGGACAGGACGCTCTCTTGTCCATGTCCATTCTCAATACGAGCCGTCTCACCAACGTACGCAATATCAAGCTGACCGTGACCTCGGATGACGGGACCTTTACGGTGGACGGTAGCAATACCTTCTTCTTGGAAAACATCGGGCAGAACGCATCGGTAGAACGGGAAGTGAAGCTGCGTGCTAAACCGGATGCCGATCCGAAGATGTACGCCATCTCGCTGAACTTCGAATACGAGGACGAGAAAGGGAATCCGTTCACCTCCAAGGAAACGGTTAGCATTCCCGTCATGCAGAACAATCGTTTAGTCGCGGGAGAAGTGAATGTGCTCGGCGAGGCATTCCCCGGGCAGCCCGTTCCGCTGAACCTCGACTTCTACAACATGGGCAAATCCATTCTGTACAACCTCATGATCAAGGCCGAAGGTGACTTCACCATGACCGGCGGCAGCTATTACGTCGGCAACTTTGCTTCGGGCCGAACGGATACGTACGACGTATCGATTATCCCGAATGCGGCGGGCCAAGTGAAGGGCAATATCGTCTTCACCTTCGAGGATGCGGCAGGCAAACAGACGGAGATCCGCAAGGAATTCAACCTGAATGTCGTCGAGCCGCCGGTGATAGACCCCGGAGCAGGTGGGCAGCCGGGAATGGAGCCGCCTATGACACCCGGCAAGATCAAATGGAAGAAGCCACTCTGGATCGGCGTTCCTGCAGCCGTCGTTCTCGGCGCTTTGACGGCGGGACTGATCATCCGGAAGAAACGTCGCCGCAGAAAGGAACTCGAGCTGGATGAATAGCTTCGATCTGATTCGTCTGGCGACGATCAATTTCCTGAGAAGCAAGATTCGCTCGTTCTTGACGATACTCGGCGTGGTGATCGGAACCGCATCGATCGTCGTCATGCTGTCCATCGGGATTGGTCAGAACGAGAGCTTCAAGCAACAGGTCAGCCAGATGGGAAGTTTGACCACCATTGATGTCTACCCCGGCGGCAACGGAGGAATGTACGGAAATTCCACGGGAGGCAGTACAGCGAAGCTTGACGACCGGGCTATCCAAACGATAAGCACCATGAAGGGGGTTAAGGTGGCGACTCCCCTTGTCCAAACCTCTGCTAAGCTGGTTGCAGGCAAATATATCGCCTGGCTCAATCTCATCGGGATAAGGCCGGAGGCGTTGGAGAAGCTGGGGTATCAGGTATCCGCGGGTCGGCTCCTCACCGAGACCGATACGGATTCGCTGCTGTTTGGCTTCGGGATCACGAACAACTTTTATAATCCGAAAGCCCGAGGCTATCAGCAGCCCCCTAAGATCGACCTCATGACCGAAAAGCTGCAGTTAACATTCGATACCATGTACGGGGAAAACGTCGGGAATTCCGAAAACCCTGGACAAGAGGAAAAGCAGCCCGCCAAGCTGTATAAGATCAAAGCGAGCGGGATTCTCGCGGAATCGCGTAATGAGCGGGACTGGTCCGTGTATATGAACCTGGAGCATCTAAACAAGCTGATTCGAGAAAATGCGAAGGTGCAGAAGAACCAAGGCATGAACAACAGCACCCAGCAGGGGTATCAGCGGGCGATTGTCCAAGTCACCGACATGAAATATGTGGAGCCGGTTCGCGATGAGATCAAGACGCTAGGCTTCAGCACGAGTGCTCTGACCGATGTCCTAAAGGGGTTGCAGCAGCAATCCAAGATGATGCAGACCCTTCTTGGGAGCATCGGCGCGATCTCCCTCTTGGTAGCGGCCATCGGGATCGCCAACACGATGATCATGTCGATCTATGAGCGGACCCGCGAGATCGGTATCATGAAGGTGCTCGGCTGCGAGCTGAAGGATATACGCCGCTTATTCCTGTTGGAAGCCGGATTTATCGGTTTCCTGGGCGGCGTGATGGGCGTTCTGTTCAGCATTGGAGCCTCCTATCTGTTGAACAAATTCGGCGGAAGCCTGTTCGGTTCGATGGGTGGAGGCATGTATGATCCGAGCGGGGCACCGCTCAAGAGCTCCATCATCCCGACGTGGCTGATGGGTTCAGCCATCGTCTTCGCTACATTGGTCGGATTGATCTCCGGCTTCTACCCGGCCCGCCGGGCCATGAAGCTGAGCGCTCTTGAGGCCATCAAGACGGAATAGCCTGCCTCTCTTTTTCTTCCAGAATGCGCCATACGGCTGATGAGTTATTCATCGCCGTATGGCGTTTTTCGTTTCGCTTGATAGTCGAAACTCACCATCGAATGGAGAAACTGAACATGGCATGGGCCAAGGATTCGTGAACGCACAATTCGGAAAACCCGCTCCTCACCCGATTGCTAGAAAATGTCTTGCTTTTGCAGAAGGAATATTGTCTAATAAAGCCGTTGCTAGGGCGTGTTGATACGCAAAGGGAACTGAAGCGAGAACAACTCTCTTTCGGGAGCTTGTTGCTAGTTCCATACGGTATGAACACACGCTGTTGGGAAGGAGAACACCCTGTGAAGATTAAAGTGCTGATTGCCGATGACAATTCCTTCATCCGGGAAGGCATGCGCATCATCCTGACCAGCTTCGAGGAATTCGAGGTGGTCGCGGCTGTGGAGGATGGCGTACAGGCGGTTGACTACTGCAAGGCGAATCCGGTGGATGTCGTCTTGCTCGATATTCGCATGCCGAATATGACCGGAGTGGAAGCCGCGCGTCGGATCGTCGCAGAAACGCAGGCGAAGCCGCTCATGCTAACCACCTTCGATGACGACGAATTCATCCTGGAAGCGATCCAAGCGGGGGCGAAGGGCTACCTGCTCAAAAATAATGATCCCGAACGCATCCGCGACGCGATCAAGACGGTCCATCACGATCATCACGTCCTTCAGGACGTAGTGGTGGAGAAGATCCGGGCGAGCCTGGCGGCCGCCGCATCTTCCTCGGTTCCTTCCTCCGCGCCGGATAAGGAGCTTGGCCGTCCCTCGGCCCAGGAAAGGTCATCGGGGGGACCTTCAGGTGGACAATCGATTGGACCTTCTGACGGCCCGATCGACCGTTCTCTGTTTACGGAACGGGAGCTCGATATTATGGAGCTCATTGCGAAGGGACTGTCCAATAAGGGAATCGCTCGAAAGCTCTTTCTGTCGGAAGGAACGGTCGCCAATCACATTACATCCATTCTCGGCAAGACGGGGCTCTCTCATCGAACCCAGATTGCCATCTATTACTTGACTGGGGAAGTCCATTTGACGGAGGAATAGAGAATGCCGAGATCAGAGCTGTGGTCACTCGGTAATAAAATCGCGATTGTCATCTTTCTGCTGATGGATCTTTACTGGAACCGGACGGGATCGGCCTCGCTGCAGATCCTTGCTATTCTTCTCTATTTGGCCTTCGCTCTTGCCGTCGCGATCGCCCATATGTGGCGGATTCCTTATCGATTGCTTGCAGGTGTATCGGCAGTTTATGTGCTGCTGTGCGCCATTCGCTTGGAGGAGCCGTTCTACTTGCTTCTGCCGATTACCTTGTGTGAGCTGAACTTCGAGCATCGCATTCGCTGGCCAGTGACTCTGGCTGCGATTCTTCTTCCGGCACTCTTCCTGCCATTGGACCTTTTGCCGGAATATGGCCTGACGGCTCTGCTTACGTATCTTCTTCAGTACGGGATAGCTAGATTCACGGCACGCTTGACTAAACAAGAAGAGGAAGCGGAGCAGATGAAGGCCAAGCTCGCCGGGCTCACTCGCTCGCTTCGCGAGAACAGCGAGTTGTTCCGTCAATCCGCCTATACCATCAAGCTGGAAGAGAGGAATCGCCTCTCTCAGCAGATCCATGACGATCTCGGCCATTCGATGGCGGGAGCACTTATTCAGATGGAAGCGGCCAGGAGGCTGATGTCTCAAGACACCAGCCGAGCGGATGAGCTGCTTGGCAATGCCATCGCGATCTCCAAGGAAGGCCTCGACCGCATCCGACTGACCTTGAAGGATGTCAAGCCGAAGGCGGAGGAGCTCGGCGTCCAACGGCTGCGGCTGTTCGCGGAGAAGGTCTCCGCCGAGCATCTCTTTCAAGCGACGGTCTCCTGCAGCGGGGATATGAGTGAGGTGACGGCGCTGCAATGGAAGGTCATTCACGAGAATGCGATGGAATCCGTGACCAATTCCCTTCGTTACAGCCAAGGCAGCGCGGTCCATCTGGAGGTGCAGGTGCTCAATCGCTTCGTAAAATCGGTTGTCTCGGACAACGGCCGCGGAGCGGAGAAGGTTGTGAAGGGGCTTGGTATTGTCGGGATGGAGGAACGGGCTGCCACGCTTGGAGGAACCGTCACCGTTGACGGAACGAACGGGTTTTATGTGACAACTCTGCTTCCGCGTTCCGATCGAACCCACTCCGGCAAATCATGAGAAAACTCACGGGCTGTCTGAATAATTCCTATCCAAGGGATGAACTTCTGCACTGGCAGAGGGGCATCCCTTTTTTTACAATGAAGACATGAACGAACGGTATGGGGGGAACGATGGATGAACATTTTGGAGATTCGCAATCTAACCAAGAAATTCGGCGACTTCGTTGCAGTCGACAATATGAATCTGAACGTGCAGCAGGGGGAAATCTTCGGCTTTCTCGGCGCCAACGGAGCCGGTAAAAGCACGACGATCAACATGATCGCTTCTTTGCTGAGGTACACGCGGGGCGAAATTCTGTTGAATGGGAAGAGCATCGACTCCGAACGGCATTATGCCAAGATGAATACCGGAATCGTCCCGCAGGAGCTGGCGATTTACGAGGACATGACGGCTTATGAGAATGTCAGTTTTTTTGCGGGACTCTACGGCTTGCGCGGCAGCACACTCAAGGAACGGACAGAGGAAGCGCTCGAATTTGTCGGACTCGGCGACCGCATGAAGGGGATGCCCAAAAATTTCTCAGGCGGCATGAAGCGGAGATTGAACATCGCATGCGCAATCGCTCATCGGCCTCAGCTCATCATTATGGATGAACCTACCGTGGGCATCGATCCGCAATCCCGTAATTACATCCTGAAATCGGTCCGCAAGCTGAATGAGATGGGAAGCACGATCATTTACACGACCCACTACATGGAGGAAGCGGAGGAGCTGTGCACGCGCATCGCCATTGTGGATCACGGCAAGATCATAGCGGAGGGAACGTCGGAGCAACTGAAGGCGACGATCACCGACTCCAAGGAAATCTGGATCGGACTCAAGCTGGAGGATAATCCCGATTTCACAGCGCTGAATCGCCTGCCGGGCGTTACCGCTGTTCAACTGGAAGACCAGACCTTGAAAATCATATCCAAAGCGGAAGTGAGCAACTTGAACGGGATCATCCAGCAGCTCATTCACGATGGGATCGAGATTCGCTCCGTCGACGAGAAGGCGCCTAATCTAGAAGCGGTGTTCCTCACCTTGACGGGACGCAACCTGCGGGATTAAGTGGCGATCCATGTCCTGCAAATAACAGAATTTGGACATCGATCGGCAGCAAATCTTGTGCAGGTCCAAAGGGATTGAGTTGACAACGGACAGGAGGAAATCCCGATGAGGAACACCTTACAAATTGCATGGAAAGAGATCAAGGTCTATTTACGGCACAAGCAAACCTTTGCGTTCATGGTTGCGTTTCCTATCGCTTTGATGATGGTGCTTGGCTTTGCTCTGTCGAGTTCATTCTCCAGCCAACCTTCAATGGGGCATATCGAACTCCTCTACAAAGATACGGTGCAGAATGCGCAGCTTCAGCAAGCGTGGCAAAGCTTTAAGACAGGGTTGGAAGAACGGGGAATGAAATGGGAGGAGATCAAGCCTGCCGTAGACGGAACGAAGGAAGTAGCTCATGACCGGTACACCGCTTATCTGGAGGTGAGCGATGACGGAATTCGCTATGTCAATCGAGAGACAGGCGGGGTAGAGAACAACATTGTTCAAGGGATGCTCATCTCCTTTGCCGACCGATATAATCTGACGATTGCCGCCTTCGGACAATCGCCCGAAATCGGAGCGGAGATTGTTAAGGCTGGAATGGATAACGTCCCCACCATCAAGGAATCTTCTCTCAATCCGGATCGGGAACCCGGGGCGATGGATTATTACGCGATGGCAATGTCCACCATGATCGCTTTCTATGCTTGTATCTCCAGCAACTATCTGATTCGGGGGGAGAGAGTCCGCCACACCGATATCCGGCTTCTTTCATCCCCGCTTTCGAAAGCCGAACTCTTCGCGGGGAAGGTGATCGGGTCAACCGTCGTGAATTTTATTCTCGTCTTGATCGTGGTTTTGTTCAGCCGACTCGTCTTTAAAGCCGAGTGGGGCAGTCATTACTTGATCATTCTGGCTGTGCTGTTCACCGAAGTTCTGTTCGCGGTAAGTCTCGGTCTGGCATCCAGTTATTTGATCAAGGGAGAAGGCGGAGAAGCTGCGATGATCATCATCACGCAGATTATTTCCTTCCTTGGAGGGGCTTACTTCCCAATTTCGGAATTGGGCGATGTGTTCACGAAAATCGCCTGGATTTCACCGATTCGATGGGCTCATCAAGCCCTCATCGATATTGTGTACAACAACCAGGTGAGCGCAGCTGTTTTACCCATCTCACTCAATATTGGCGTTTCCGTGTTGCTATTGGCCATTTCGGCTGTACTCATGCGGCGAAAGGAAGGGCTCTGAGATGCAGAATATTCTATGGCTTATTCGAAAGATCTACAAGAATACGTTTCGCAAAAAAGGCAGCTGGATCATCTTTTTCTTCATGCCCATGATCGGAGTTCTCCTCTCGATGATGCTGTATGCGAGCAGCGGGACGATGCCGCTTCGAATCGGAGTCGTGAATCAGGATGGGCAAGAGACGATTGCGAAGGATACGATCGGCTATTTGTCCGGGCTGCAACAAGTCGCCTTAACGGAAATGACCGAGGAAGAGCTGAATTCCAAAATCTCAGCCGGAGACCTGGATGCGGGAGTCATCTTGAGAGCGGGTTATACGGAAAGCCTGTATCGGGGAGAGCTGGAAGGGTTGGAGCTGAGGTCGATGAAGGGAGCGGAATCGACTGCTTTCATCAAAGCCATGCTTCAACAGTACACGGGCAATCTGACGTCCATCGGCAAAGCGGCTGACAAAGACCGGGATGCTTTCGAACAGCTCTACACCAGCTTTCAGAATCAGAGCTTTGTCGTACATTCCGAACCGATTAAGGATCCGGTCGCTGCGCTGAGAATCACCTATCAAGCAATTGGTTTTCTGGTCATGTTCATGCTTTTCTCCGCAAGCAACATGACTCAGCTCATCCTTCTTGAAAAGGAAAACCGGACGTATCTGAGGCTGATGTCTTCCCCCATGTCAGCCCGGGCTTATGTGCTCTCGAATGCCATCGTCAGCTTGATCTTCCTATTCGTCCAGAATGTCTTTACCCTCTTGATCATGAACGAGGTACTCGGTATCGATCCCGGCGTCGCTTACTGGAAGATCCTGTTGGTCCTGCTTGTCTTCAGCCTGGTGGCGATCAGTCTGGCCCTCTTGCTTGTCGCCTATTCCAAATCGAGCAGCAGCCTAAGCTCTATGCAAAGTCTGGTGATCGTGCCTACCTGCCTGCTTGCCGGCTGCTTCTTCCCGATGGAGATCATGCCGAAGGCGGTGCAGCGAGCAGCGGCCTTCATGCCGCAGCACTACGTTCTCGATGCGATCACACGGCTGCAAGAGGGGACTTCCTTGTCCAGCCTCGGATTGAATGTGGCGATCCTGCTTGCTTTCGCCCTCGTCTTCAGCCTCATCGCCATCTACCGCTTCGGGCGTAACAATGATACCCGCATGTTTATTTAATCCGCTCTTCTTGGATGATCCTCATGAAGCTTAACTTTGTTGATGAGGAGCTACATGCCGAACGATAGCCTTATAAAAGCAACGGCACTCTAAGACTTTACCATCAAAGTCCTATAGTGCCGTTGCTATATTTTTATTCATTTAGAGCGGGGACTAACCTCTCATTCCTTCACTCAGCTCCAATTTGCTCCAACCTATATAAGTTGAATTAAAGGAATTCCGCTCTTTTCAAACATTTTGCACTTAAAATAGGTTTTGTTATATTAGAAATAGTGAAAAGAATTTTGAACGATTAGGGGAAGTGTGATGGAAGGAATGAGAATAAGTGTATTAGCCAAGCGATCTGGCGTAAACAGTTCCACGATACGTTACTACGAGGAACAGGGGATATTACCTGCGCCTAAACGCTCGGACAACGGGTACAGGGTATATTCTGAAGATTACCTAATCAAACTTGAACTTATTCAAAATGCCAAGTTATTAGGATACTCCTTAAATGAAATCAAAGAAATATTAAACATGTTAGCAGGCAACATGGATGAAAAAACGATTAGACTTTTACTGAAGGATAAATTTGAAGAAATCGATCGGCAAATCGCTGCTCTAAAAACAGTTAAGAGAAGCATCTTGGATTTATTAAAATCCTCCTCTGAAGAAGTAAGCGAGTATCTCCAACTCTTCAGAGAAGATGAATAATCATATAAATCACGTAAAGCCTAGTTTCCTTCAATCGGAAACGTAGGCTTTTTCATACGATCAGTTTAGTTCCACTTTGCTCTGCCTGTAATAATTCCTCAGGATGTTAAATCCAAAGAAAAGATCCCATGCGATGATTGTATAAACCGACATTCTTTCGAATACAGCAGGATACCCTAGATTGTGGGTCACCATCATGACTAAAGCAAAAATACCGACCATTCCTATTATCATGCTCACAGTACGTAGTCGAGGAAATAAGTGTCTACCCGCCAATCCAATCATAATCAAGGCAAGATTCCCACCCAGTATGGCCATTGTAGCACCGATGACATGAGTACTTACTTTATCGTAGGTTTCACCTGGGAACTCCGATACCAAAATGATACCAATCGAGTGAACAAAGACAGGAATTAATCCAATGATTTTCGACTTGCCTCTAAGCAATGGCAGGACCAGTAAATAAGCGATAAGGAATAGAATCCCGTGTGATTTAAAGCCGAAGTTCATCACATAGGCTAAAGGGGAGAGTACTTCCCTCCCTTCTACTATCAAGTGTTTGGAAACGCCTAGATCGCTTATATAATTATAAGAATAACTATATTCTGGAGTGCTCCAGGCGTTAGCTGTTATTGCTTCCGAAGCGAGATAAATGAAAGAAGCAAGGATGAATAAAATTGAACCCATGAGTAACCTTTTTACATGTTTATGTTTCATTTAAAGACCTCCATGACTAGAATCATTGATAGGATACTGCCCCTCGATTGATGTGAAATCGGCTCCCGATCGGTGACTTTGTTAGTATAAACCTTAAACCACACTTGAAGGTCAAGAGTGAATTTCAGACATCATGTGGGATAACGTTCTTGGCATCATTCTGGCTGTATGATGATAACAAGAACTCCAACGGGACATTGAAGAGTAGATCCATTTTTACAATAACGAATAGTTACAGGCCCAAAAAAACGGCCTCAGTCCGATGGAATTCAGGACCAAGGCCGCTTAAACATCTTTTCTTATTTGAACTGTCTACTTGACGGGGTGCAGTTCACAACTCATCATTGGATGCCCGCTCTTCCGGCAGAAGTGTAGTTCCGCTCACAACAGCCCCACTTGCTGAAGCGCTTGTTGAATGTCGTGAATAATGTCTTCCACGTCCTCAAGCCCAACGCTGAATCGGAAGAAGCCGCGGTGGAATTCCTCCGGGTACAAATATTGCCGTTCGTCGTCAGGTCCAAGGAAAACGATCAGACTCTCGTCATGTCCGAGAGATACCGCCGAGGTGATGACCTTCAGATGGCTGACAAAGCGGTTGTGGGTGTCCGCATCCGCATCCAGCCCAAACGACATCATGCCGGAGAAGCCCTTCTGCATCTGAGCGGATGCGATCCGATGGCCCTTGTGGCTGGCCAGACCGGGATAGGCGACGAACCGGATGGATGGCAGACCCTCCAGGAAGTGGGCGATCGCAAGCGCGCTTTCACTGTGCTGCCTCATCCGCAGCGGGAGGGTGACGGCCCCGCGCATGATCAGCCAAGCGTTGAAGGGGCTGATGCAGCCTCCCTGATTGACCATGGCGTCCGCCCGGATGCGGTCGATCAACTCCTTCGCGCCCATAACGGCGCCTCCCATGGCGTCTCCATGCCCGTTGATGTACTTCGTCAAGCTTTCCACCGTGAGGTCAGCTCCAAGCTCAGCCGGACGTTGATGATAGGGAGAAGCAAACGTGTTGTCCACAGAGAAAAGGGCACCTGCGGAATGAGCGATGGCGGCGATCTCCCGAATGTCGCTGATCGTCATGGCAGGGTTGCCTGGCGTCTCGATATGGACCAGCTTGGTGTTCGGGCGGATTGCGGCTTTCACCGCTTCCAGGTCCGAGGAGTCCACCAAAGTGGTATCAATGCCGTATTTGGTCTTCAGTTGATCCGTTAAAAGCCGGTATACTGCGATATAGGTGACGTTCGAGCATACGACATGATCGCCCGATTTCAGGAAGGTGAAGAAGATGCCGGATAAGGCCGCTACCCCCGAAGCCAGTACGACGCAATCCTCCGTTCCTGCCAGAGCGGCCAACTTCTCCTGCAGGTAGTTCTGATTAACCCCTCCGTTACGGGTATAGAGCGCTTTCTCGGCGCTGCTCCAATTGATGTCCGAAGGATCGTAGGGAAGCTCGTAGCTGTTGCCCATCGTGATCGGCCTCTTTATGGCGCCAGTGTCCTTGTCCACATCGTTACCCGTATGGACAGCACGGGTCATAAAACCGAATTCTCGGCCATAACTGCGTTCACTCATTTCTTTCCCCTCCTGATAGTTTCCCGGAAATACCCCAGATTATTTCACGCCAATTCTCATTCGATAGCAGAAGAGCACATCCTTGGGTTCATCGCCGAAGGCCCGCTCCGCCCGTTCGCGGAATTCCGCAACCGCCTCCGTCAAGGCATCCGCATCGGTACGGAGCACAGCTTGCAGTCCCCCTTGGCTGAGGGCGATGTTCACATACCGTTCCGCCGTACAGGGCTCCCAATTGTGAAAGACGATTTCCCGGCTATACCGGAACAAGCCGGATTCGCGGATCTGCTGCAGATGGCCTTCCTTATCCCACGGTTTGGCAAGGCTGTCTGGGTCCGGATGAGCCGCTAACAGCCGTTTGACCTCTTCCTGCAGGGATAGATAGGCGCTCTCAACTTCCCAGTTGAGTACCGGCGGCCAGTCGCAGTCGTAGGCGGCAAAGACGCCGCCTGTTCTCAGTACCCGGGCGAACTCCTTCAAGGTCGGCTGAGGGTTCATCCAGTGAAAGGACTGGGAGCAGGTGATGAGATCCGCTTCTGCATCCGCCAGATCAAGCTCATGCGAATACCCGCGAATGAAGCTCAAAGCTTCCGTTCGTTTTTCTTCGTCAAGTCGAGCTAGAGCTTCGGCGCGCATATCGTCATTAGGTTCGACGCCGATAATTCTCTTCGCATGATCGAGCCAGATGAACGAGGAGAGGCCTGTCCCGCATCCGACGTCTACGACCAATTCGGGCGTTTCTTCCACGTAACTCGTCAGAATGCGAATGACTTCCGTGGGAGGAATGGGCCGATTTTGACCATACAGGCTGCTGAACCCGGAAAATCGTTCCACATTGTTGGATAAGATTTCACGTGCCATTCCATCGCCTCCCGATCAATCCATGATGCTTTCGTTGTAGTATTCAATGATATCCTTGCGCCGGATGATGCCGAGAAAAAGACCGTCTTTGTCGACAACCGGTATAAAATTTTGGTCAGCGGCCAAGCTCAGCATGTCTTCCATTTTGGCATCGATCTGAACGCTCTCCAGCTGGAATCGCTGTTCCACCTCCGATAGAGGCACTTGGTCCATATTAGCGAAGGTGAGACCCGGCGTTCTCTTCATCTTCCAGAGCAAATCGCCTTCCGACAAGGTGCCGATATATTTCCCGTGATCGTCAATGATCGGAATTGCGGTATATAGATGCCGCTCCAGATGTTCGGCCGCCTCCAGCATACTGATGGTGGAAGCGAGATAGGACACCTGTTCTTTTGACAAGAGAAAGGATGAGACCTTCATGGTGTTCAGCTCCTTTGCTTGGTATGGCTTGATTCAGCATCAAAGCGCTTTCTACCATTAAAGCATAGCAGAAGGGGGAAGAAAAGGCTTGAGAGAAAATTCACATACTGGAAATCAATGAAAATTGGATTTGGATTGAGCAGACTGCCAACCGGAAATGAATGTGTTGAAACGTTTCATTTGAGGTGGTATAATCCGATTGTTGGGTTTGACGGATGAACGGAATCTCGGTTCCATTGATTTACATTCTTAGTAAAGCAGGTGGAGTCCTCATGCCGAGCATCAAGGACGTTGCCGCCCTTGCCGGTGTGGCGGTAGGTACGGTATCCCGCGTCATCAACAACAATGGGACTGTCACCCCGGAGATCCGGAATCGAGTCATCGCTGCAATTGAACAATTGAAGTATGTGCCAAATGAAGTCGCACGCAATTTCAAAATGCAAAAATCGAATTTGATCGCCCTGCTTCTGCCTACCGTTTGGCATCCCTTTTTCTCGGAGCTGGCTTATTATGTTGAAGATGAACTCGACGACTGTGGGTACAAGCTCCTGCTGTGCAACAGCGGAGGGAAGCCTTGGAAAGAGAGCTATTACCTCGATATGCTGGAGCAGAACAAGGTTGCAGGCATTCTCGGAATTTCGTACAACAATTTGGATCATGCGGTCAAGCACGACATTCCCATGATCAGCATCGATCGTCATTTCCGATCGAATATCGCTTGCGTTACATCGGATAACCAGACGGGAGGACGCATGGCATTGCATGAGCTCCGAAAGGCGGGAGTGCGGAAGCCAGCTTTTCTCGGCAGCACGCCCCAGGTCTCGAGCGAGATCACCTTGCGCCGGGAAGGCTTCGTGCAAGCGGCAGCCCAAGCCGGGCTGGAGGTCATCGTCTATGAACCGGATGAACCGATTGTGGACGAGGACACCTATTTCGCTGGGTTCTTTGAAGTAGCGGAAGAGATCGACGGTCTTTTCGCCATCAACGATCTTTTGGCTGCCAACTACATCATTCGAGCTGCAAAGCGGGGAATCCGCGTTCCGGAGGACGTAAAGCTCATTGGATACGACGGAATCCAGAATGACGGACTCTTTCATCCGAATCTGTCGACCATCCGCCAGCCGGTGGAAGAGATGGCGCGGATGTCGGTTCGTCTGCTGCTTCAGCTTATCGCGGGACAAAGCTTGGAGGAGAAGGTCTACCGGCTGCCGGTCTATTATCGCGAAGGCGATACAACATGACGTGACCTTTTGAAGAGGCAGCCACGTCGGATACGAATGCGGCTTATCATCTGGATCGTCTGATCTTCATCGCGAGAACAGCGATTCGAATTTATAGGGTTCTGCAGGAAGGAACCCAACCCAAGGAGGAATTCACCATGCGCATCGGGGCAGTTGAAGCTGGAGGAACAAAGTTTGTTTGTGGAGTGGGCAATGAGGAGGGCGTCATTGAGGACCGCATCAGCTTCCCGACAGGGATGCCGGAGACCACTCTCCCACAGGTAATCGAGTATTTCAAGGACAAGCAGGTAGAGGCCATCGGTATCGGCTCGTTTGGTCCGCTCGGCGTTGACAAAAACAGCCCCAACTACGGGCATGTGACGACTACCCCGAAGCCAGGCTGGAACGGTTATGATTTTCTCGGAGCCATGAAGGCCGCATATGACGTTCCGTTCGGCTGGGATACCGATGTCAATGCAGCGGCATACGGCGAAGCGATTTGGGGAGCTGCCAAGGGAATGAACAGCTGTGTCTATTACACGGTAGGAACGGGCATCGGGGTCGGGGTATATTCCCAAGGCCGACTCGTCCATGGGCTGGTACATCCGGAAGGCGGACATGTGCTGACCCGCCGTCATCCGAACGACAGCTATGTAGGCTTCTGCCCGTACCACAACGATTGCCTGGAAGGAATGGCGGCAGGTCCCGCTATTGAGAAGCGTTGGCAGATCAAAGGCAGCGACATCCCGAAGGATCATGCCGCTTGGGAGATGGAAGCTTTTTATCTGGCGCAATCGATCTCCAATACCCTCCTGGTGATTTCCCCGGAGAAGATTGTATTGGGCGGCGGAGTCATGAAGCAGGAGCAGCTGTTCCCCCTGATTCGCGCGGAAGTGCGGAAGAACTTGAACGGCTATGTCAGCGCCAAGGAATTGCTGGATGGTCTCGATGACTACATCGTGGCACCCGGACTCGGAGACAATGCCGGCTTGGCCGGATCGTTGGCGCTCGGACTCGCCGCTCTGCGCAATCAAGAGGTTTAATTACGTAAGCCACATCGACTATATCCAACAACGGGATGAACAGAAATTCTTTCTGCTTCATCCCGTTTTGCTATTTCTGCTCGCATATTGTCGATTTCCAAAGATAGATCTGGAGGTGAACAAATGGAAGCTATTAAAAGAATGATCAAGAAAATGTTGGACACCATGTATCCCAATTATGAGCTGCAAGAGAACACGATTACTCCGCTTAAGTCCGGATGGGCGGGAAGCGTTTATTCATTTACGATAGCCGTTGATAAGAATAACGATAAAGAAAAGAAGGACTATATCCTAAAAATCTATTCCGGAACTAAAAGCGGAGTAGAAAGTGTTGAAAAAGAATGTCAGGCACTTATCTTTTTAGGCAAGAGCGGTTACCCTGTACCCGAATATTTGGGGCATGATCTATCGATGAGTGAAGGGAATAACGCCTTTCTCGTAATGGAGCGGATTAACGGAAGGATGTTTTGGGATGTTTACGCGGAAGTGGACTCCGATCAAAAGAAGGATATGGTAAAAACATTTAGCAGATTGCTTTATGAACTCCATAAAAAGGACATAGGAATTGCAAAAATGGAGTATACGGAAACGGCCTCGATGAGCCTGATTGATAACGAATTGGCGGAAATAAAAGCGTTATTGGATCACAATCAGATTGAACAGCTATATCCCGTTTATTTCTGGCTGCAAACTAACAAGCAAACGGTAGAGGATTTGAGCCCGGCCATCCTTCATCGGGATTACCATCCATGGAATGTGATCCTGAACGAGAACCAACAGCCGGTCGTCATTGATTGGGTGTGGGGAATTGGCGATTACCGATTTGACCTTGCATGGACCCTTGGTTTGATGGAGAGAGGAGGATTTGATTCTTTTGCAGCAGAAGCGCTGGCCGCCTATACCCAATTATTGGGAAAGGAAATAAAGAACCTTGATTATTTCAAAGTTCTTTCGACTCTAAGATGGTTGCTTAATGTCTCGGTCTCCCTTATTTCCGGCGATAATCTTAGAGAGGGAGAGGGTCAAGCCTTCCGAGATTTTTTACAAACACCGGTTAGTAGAGCCTGTGAAACCTTTACCCAAATCATGAACACAGAAATCCTTTATCCATTATAGAGGTGGAATCAGGTCAAAAAAAGATTTCAGGCAAGTGATTCATTCGTCTGCTCCAATGAGTTGACAGCCGAATCCGCAGAGTATGAATTTGCGCTCGTATGATAAGAGGAGGATTCCTCTATACTGGGAATTACCGTATTGGGGATGGAAGGGGAGTAGCTACAGCCTGCCAAGCCCACAGAGAGCATTAAGACCGACATCAGGGAGATCAGCTTTTTCATGAGGATCGCTCCTTCGGGATGAAGTAAATCTACTGTCATCATAGGAGAAATTGCTTAAAAGGAAGTGAAAAATCCCTGAACAAGAGGTGAAAAATAAAAAAGACCGGGGCTGAGGAGATGTCTCCTTAACCCCGGCCTTCAGGTCATCGTTTCATTTCTTGAAGATGCCAAAAGGCTTGCCCACCGGCAGGAAGACCCGCCCGAAATGGGTGTTGAGAACCGATGCCGCGGAACCGTAAAACGAAGCGATCGCGATCAGGAATTCCGCAATTGCCGCCATCCGGTGGCTGGCATGCTCCGCGATCCCGAAGGCGTTCAGCGTAAGCCCGAGGAACAGGAAGATGATGAGGAAAAAGATGACGAAGAGAACCTTATTCGCTTCCATCGCTCCTATCGTCATGTAGACGGTGAAGATGAGATACCCGAGGAAGGCGAAGCCGAGCTGCTTGGGATCATAAGCGCTTGCCATTGCGGCCCCGAAGACGCCAAGCTTGATCATCCAGGTGAAGGCGACGCCGAGCCAGAAGAAGGCATAAGCGCCGAATGCCGTCGTCCCGAAGGTATTGTTGCGTTTCGAATCGTTGATACAGGCGAAGAGCTGGGCGCAAGCCCCGAGAAATATCGCCCAAGGGATGATGCCGGACACGCCGTTCGTCCATTCCAGCTTCTGGCTGGATGCGACCAGTGTGACCATGGCAAGGCCGAACAGTCCGATAGCGGACGGGTCGGCAGCCGTGACCGAGACGGTCTCCGGTTTAGCAGGCTTGACTTCGTTCACGTTGACAGATTCCCCCTATGCTCGTGTGAAACATACTCATTTATTCTACAAAAAATGTCAGAACGAAGTTGTGGAGATATTGTGAACAGGCCTCCCTTTACGCTTTATGAGAAGGGGTGCGCAAACGATGGTTTTTGAGTTGATACGCACGAGAAGTCATTGGGCATGGGCAACCTTTCGAGTTATGATCCGATATTGGGTAGGGGACATCCCTTTTTTAGCTTTAAACTGCTTGATCAAGTAGGTGTCATACTCAAACCCCGTAGCATGTGCAATGTCATTCAGCTTCATATCGGTATGGGTCAAAAGATCACACGCAACCTTCAACCGATAGTCAAGCAGGTAACCGATTGACGTTTTTCCGCATCTTTCCTGAAATAATTTGTTTAGCGTTACACGGTTCAAATGAGCACATTTCGTCAAATCCTCCAATGAAATCTTCCTCGAGTAGTTCGTGTGTATGTATTCTAATGCAAAATCCACAGGAGATCGTTCATGGGTCCGGCTTAACTCCTCAAGCAACCCCATAATCTGGATAAGGTACTTCTTAATTCGGCATACCCAGTTTGAATCGCTTTGCGCCTGAACTTCCATACCCAGTATAAAAAAACAATCAAATAGAAACGGAAACGCCTTTTCAGTTATACGAGGAACACCTAGAAGAGGATGATCCCGTTGAAAAAGGGAAAGACCGGTTAGTATTCTCGGACCCGTTGGATAAAACCCTTGCGTATCGGAAAGTGTAACGGTGTTGAGAAAATCGTTATCATAACAAAAGGATTGCGCCGCTACGTTAAGCTTCTCGTTGATCTGGATAACGTCATCTTCACTCAAGCAAAGGACACCCGGAGCGACTATGGATAGAGGATGCCCATTTAAAAGCCCGTTCAAGGTTCCTGAGGTAACTAAGATAATCGTGAACCGCCTAGCATAAGGAAGGTTGCTAAAATCCTCCACGGGGAAAAATTCAATGTTCACGGATCGATTTTTGTAACGGTCGGTCTGCGGCATACGATTCCCCTATCAAATAGTATAGTGAGATGCTTCGTTTTTGACATTGTACCCCTAAAGGTGAAGGGATATCATTTGCGATATCGACGAAAAAGGTGGGAAGCCTCATGACCATTGAACGTTTTCACATTCACATCACAGATGAAGTCCTGGATGATGTAAAAAGAAGATTACATCACATCCGTTGGCCGGGTCAACAGGTAAGCTCGGGCTGGGATCAAGGAACCGATTTATCTTGTTTAGAGTCGCTTGTTTCGTATTGGCGGGAACAGTATGATTGGCGCAAGCAGGAAGCTCAGTTAAACCGCTTTTCGCAGTTTCGCTGCAGCATCGAGGGAATGGACGTGCACTTTGTTCATGAGCGCGGCAAGGGACCGAATCCCATGCCCCTTATTCTCACTCACGGATGGCCAGACAGTTACCTTCGATATCAGAAGGTCATTCCCCTTCTTACAGATCCAGCGAGCTATGGCGGAGATCCTGCAGATTCCTTTGATGTCATTGTCCCGTCCTTACCAGGATTTGGGTTCTCTAGCTGCCCTGACCGTCCTGGTGTCAACAATGATCAGGTCTCCGAGATGTGGGCAACTTTAATGACAAAAGAATTAGGATACGAAAAATTTGCTGCAGCGGGCGGGGATATAGGCTCCGGAGTTACAAGATATCTGGCGTATAACCATCCTGAGCTTTTATATGGAATCCACCTAACGGATATTGGCATCATAAGAGATCTCCTTGCGCCTCATGGGCAGGGGGAATTATCAGAAGAAGAGCTTCACTATAAGAAAAAAGCATCGGAATGGATTTCCCAAGAGGGAGGGTACATGTCGATCCAATCGACACGTCCACAGACGCTTGCGTATGGACTTTCGGATTCACCAGCAGGCTTAGCGGGCTGGATTCTTGAAAAATTTCGTGCTTGGAGTGATTGTGGAGGCGACCTCCAGCAAAGCTATACCGAAGATGAGCTCATTACTCATATTATGGTTTATTGGCTTACGAACACAATAGGGTCATCTACGCGTATGTATTATGAAAATTCACATTCTCTGCCGCCATTAGGCTATATAAAAGTACCCACTGGACTTGCCTTATTCCCAGCAGATATTGTATTACCGCCAAAAGAGTGGGCCATGCGAAATTTAACGATTACTCGCTGGACGACAATGGCTCGCGGCGGTCATTTTACGGCCATGGAGGAGCCAGAGCTTTTTGCCCAAGACATTCGTTCCTTCTACAAGCCTTATCGTGAGAAATAGGCCGGAATATTCGTTCCCGCCAGTTCAAACGGTTCGTTAATCGCATATTTGGCGAGAATGGCTCGTTTTTTTGCAACAGAAAGGCGGGAGTTTTCGTTCTTTAAGTAAGGGGAAAGGATGAAGTTTCCAATGAAGGAGTGGAAAATGTGAGGAAGGGTCTACTGTTGATGATTGTCAGCACTCTTCTTATGGTTATGTTGGGGTGCAGGTCGGAGCCGGTGATGCAGGAGGTGCAAGCCACGGTTCCTGGAGTTCATCTGGATCAGGTGCAGATTTTCCCGAATGAATCATCCAACGACGATGACTACTTTATCCAGTATGAAGACGGTACGAAGGAAAAGATTCAACCTGGCTACGTGGGCTTGTTTCTCAACGGGTCGATCGTCAAGCAGGCGAAGGTCAAGATGGTGGAGAGCCAGCCATTTGTTGCTCTCCATCCGATCGTGGAACGATTCGATATTTCCATGATGGAAAAGGAGGGGCAGGAAAAGGTTGCTTTATCCGACGGCAACCGGACAATTGAGCTTACACCAGGGGAAAAAACGGTCTACCTGGACGGGAAAGCGATCCAATTGACGACTTCTCCCGAACGCATAGACGGGGAGCTCTTCGTTCCGCTTGAGTTTGTGACGGATGCTCTGCAGGGAGAGGCTTCTTACTTCAGCGGAATCGACGACAGTCCGCTTCGAATCATCCCCCGTCTGCCCCATGTGATGATCAGCCGTTATCCGGAGGAAGCCGTGAAGCTAACGGCAGAGGAAGCTCTCGCGAAAGTGAAGAATCAGTTGATTGAGGCCTATGAGAAGAGATACGGCCTTTTTGTTCCTCTGGCGGTGAACCAGCAGGACGATGGGGCATCCATGCGGAAGATCATCACGAATTTATCCATTCGATCCGAGAATGATCGTTTCTATGTGATACCCGTCGTCTACGATTTCTGGGTGGATAAATACACCGGCGATGTATATACCTTTTACAATGGACTCATCATGACGATTCAGCTTTTTGATCCCTATGCAGAGGGAGCGTTGGCGTTTCCGGGATGATTTCCGCTATCTCGAAGAAACGGCTTCTGATCCCGGGAATCATCTGTGATCCTCCGGAGTATTCCCGCTCATGTACATAAAGAAGGTAGGATCAGGGAGCACCCTTATCCTACCTTCTTGCGTGTTATGGTTTCTATTGGGCTAGAGCATCCAAATCCGGCTGTAATTTGTTCCGCAGAACATACAACATGATGGCTCCAACCAGGAATGCGACGGCATCCGCAAAGACGAGCGACCAGACCACTCCGTGGAAGCCATTCATTCGATTGGCTATATACAGCACGGGAATTAGCGTAACTCCTTGAGTAACGGACATAACAAACGCGGCGGTTCCTTGCGCAGTTGCTTGGAAGATTCCTGTAAACAATGTGGTCATTCCTGTGATGAACAAGGATAAGAACGTCACATGCAGAATGTAGCTGCCCATTTCAATTAATTGAGGGTCATTCGTAAACAAACCAATTAAGTGGTCGGAAATCAAATAAACGATAATGCCGAACACGACGGCTAACGCCACAATCGCTTTGATCGTGAATTGAATGGTATGCTTCATGCGTAATTTATTCGCTGTAAATGAGAAGGCAATGAGCGGTACGACTCCCTCGCATAATCCCATCAGAATAAACTCAGGAAATTGCAATAAACGGGATGAAATTCCGTAAGCCGCTACGGCTTGATCCCCATATTCGACAAGATAATGGTTAAAGATGAGTGACATGGCCCCCAAGAAGATGCTCATCACAAAGACGGGAACTCCGATTTTGAATACATTGCTCAGAATCTCCTTGGTAGCCTTGAACCATTTTATAGAGATCGTTAAGAAGGGGCTCTTATATCCGATATGGAAGGCGAAAAAGACAGTCGCAACCAAGTTTGAAAGGACCGTTGCAGACGCAACGCCAATCACGCCCCAATGGAAGACGAAGATGACAAGCGCATCGAGAATCATATTCACAACAACACTGAGAATCATACCGATCATCGATGTGATGGCAGCACCCTCCGAGCGTACGATATTCTCCAGCGTGAAGAATAATACGACGATGGGTGAACCGATAAGCATAATCGTGACATAATCCTTTGTATATCCGAAGGAATCCGGCGTTGCCCCCAGACCATGAACGATAGGATCGATGAACGGGAGACCGATAACCACCACGATAAGACCAAGAACCAAACTGCTGTAAAAAGCGAAGGAAGACACATGCTTGACATCCTCATCATTTTTCTCTCCCAACAAACGGGAGATGAATGTCCCGCTACCGATGCCAATCAAGTTGCCTAGAGCCATAATGACTGCAAATAACGGCAAGGTTAGTGCGAGGGCGGTTAACATGGCCGTATTGTGGAGTGTACCAAGGAAATAGGCATTCAAGATGGAATAGATAACACTCATTGACGTGCCTAGCATCATCGGTACAGCGAAGTGAGCTACGGCTTTTGTGATGGGTGCTTTTTCAAAATAATGAAGGTTTTCTGCATCCATGCGGATCACTGCTTTCTTTAGTTTAGTGTTAATCTAACGGTGTTAGATTGAACCTTACAGTGTTAGATGATATCATGAACCTAAGAAGCTGTAAAGCATAAACTTACACTGTTAGATAAAAGGGCGGATGTTGATGAAAAAGCAGCAGCCTCAGATTTCAGAGGATATGATTTTGGATGCCTCATGGAAGCTTCTGGGGGAGGAGGACATCGAGAAATTCAGCCTGAGACGATTGGCCGACCGGCTGGGGATTCAGGCTCCCTCTTTGTACTGGTATTTTAAGAGCAAGCAGGATCTTTACTACCGTCTGGCCAACCAAGTATCGAAGATTATCCTGGAGGAGCTCCTCTCTGAGGGGGATTGGAAGGAGCAGCTGACAGACCTTGCGGTAACCATACGGAGTGTGCTCAGTCGGTATCCTTGCTCCACACAGCTCATGATGATGACGCTGCCCCACGAACCGGACATGATCCGGTTCACCAACCGTATGCTGCTCTGCGTGGAATCGACGCCGCTAGAGGAAGAGCAGAAATTACAAGCGGTTCTTACGCTTGTGAACTATGTCTTCTTCTTCGTTCTGGACGATTATCAGCATCAGCGTAATGTCTCCGCTATTCTTAAGGAGCAGGGAGAGCATTCGAACAGGGAGATGATCCGTCTTCTGGATTCCATGAGCGAGACGGAAGCGGGACTGTTCCGGAGGATCTACAAGAGCGGGTTGTTCGATCTGATGGGGACGGATGGGGCATTTGAATTCGGCGTAAAGTTGATCCTGTTGGGGATTGAGCAGGTGATTCAGGCGAAGACAAACACACTCTAGCAGATGATGAACCCGTTTGGACAAACTCGAAACATGATGTAAGATGGAGGCATAGGCCGAATCCGGCATAAAGGAGCGGAAATAGAATGAATCAAGCCGAACCGATCAAATTGACTTCTCTCTCTTCAAAAGGAGGCTGCGGCTGCAAAATCGGACCTGCCGATCTGATGGAGGTCATCCGCAGTCTGCCGCCTGCCGTTCCCAATCCAAATCTGCTAGTTGGACTCGACACAAGCGATGATGCGGGAGTTTACCGGCTGACGGACGAGCTGGCAATCGTTCAAACCGTCGACTTCTTCACACCAATCGTGGACGATCCGTACTCCTTCGGGCAGATTGCCGCGGCAAACGCGCTCAGTGATATCTATGCGATGGGCGGCGAGCCCTTAACGGTGCTCAATATCGTGGCGTTCCCGATCTCTACGCTAGATAAGAGCATCCTCGCGGACATTCTCCGCGGGGCGGCAGACAAAGTGAAGGAAGCCGGTGCGACGCTGGTTGGAGGGCACTCGATTGACGACAAGGAGCCGAAATTCGGGCTTGCCGTTACCGGACTCGTTCACCCGGACAAGGTGCGGACCAATGCTGGTGCGAAGCCGGGAGACCAGTTGATTCTTACCAAGCCGATCGGAGTTGGAATCCTGACGACCTCCATCAAGAAGGATCAGCTTACCGAAGAAGAAACGAAACGCCTCACCTCGGTCATGTCGACCTTAAATAAAACGGCAGCGTCCATCATGGCTTCCTATGATGTGCATGCTTGCACGGATGTCACCGGCTTCGGTCTGCTCGGGCATGGCTCCGAGATGGCAAAGGGAAGCGGAATGGGGCTCATCATCCGCAAGGCGGCTGTGCCCATCCTGCCGCGTGTCCGCGAATTGGCCGAGCAGGGCTTCGTACCGGGCGGAACGCGGAATAACTTCGCCCACCTGGAAGGGAGCATCCGCTTTCCGGAAGAGATGGACCAACTCGACCGCTACATCCTCTGCGATGCGGTCACCTCAGGCGGGTTATTGATTGCCGTTGCTCCGGAGGACAGCGATGAGCTTTTGGCCAAGCTGAAGGAAGCCGGCGTCGAGGCCGCCCTGATCGGTGAAGTTACCGTCCAGCATCCCGGAGAGATCACGGTCCTGGCCGATTCGAACTAGACAAGTTCCCCATGCTGAACGCCGGACCGTAATCGGGCAGAAGGAGAGAATCTCTTGTTCCAGGACCTTTCAATTGAGAAAATAAAGGAGCGTCAAGCCACCAAACCCGTCGCATTGATCGATGTGCGCTCCCCTTCGGAGTTCAGAGATGCGACCATTCCCGGGAGTCGAAACATCCCGTTCTTCACAGATGATGAGCGTGCCGAAGTGGGAACCTTGTATGTTCAAGTAGGCGTGCATGCCGCCAAGGAACGAGGGCTCGAAATCGCCTCCGCCAAGCTGCCGCAGTTCGTTAAGGAATTCGCCGCCATTCCGGGCGACAAGGCTGTTTTCTGCTGGCGGGGCGGTATGCGCAGCAAGACGGTTGCGACGGTGCTATCCTTGATGGATATCCATGTCTATCGCTTGTCAGGCGGTTATCGGGCTTACCGGCAATGGGTGTTGGACAAGCTGGAAGCCTTCGATTTCCAGCCCAAACCGTATGTCATCCACGGCTTGACGGGCACTGGGAAAACGAATCTGCTGCGGCGACTAAAGGCGAAAGGGTACCCGGTGCTTGACTTGGAAGGGATGGCCGGACATCGCGGCTCTGTATTCGGTCAAATTGGTCTTCAAGCGAACAACCAGAAGACCTTCGATGCCCTTCTCGCAGAAGAGCTGCTGGGGCACCAACATCGTCGGTATCTCTTATTCGAAGCTGAGAGCAAACGGATCGGCAAAGTCGTCATGCCTCCTTTTCTCGCGGAACAGAAGGATCAGGCGACGCAGCTCTGGATTGAAATGCCGCTCGAAGCCCGCGTACGTCAAATTCTTGCGGATTATCGACCGGAAGAGCATAAGGAAGCTTATCTCGAAGCGTTCCGGTTCATCAAAGGGCGGATACATATTCCGGTTGCAGCCGAGATTGAACAATGTTTAGGAAACGACGAGTTCGGGGAAGCGGTATCCCTCTTGCTAGAGCATTACTATGACCCGAGGTATGAGCATTCCTCTCCGATTAGGGAGAACGTCGAGAAGATCATCTTTGACGTTCGGAATGCGGATGAAGCGGAAGCGGCCATTCTGGCCTATCTAGCTTCACGCGATGGCTCCTCATAAGGTGGGGTAGGGATGCTCGGTCGTGTTCCCGCAGTTCTCTGCAAAAGGGATCGGCATTATGCCTCACAGACGGTCTCTCCTTACCCACTTCGCAAAAAAATCGCCCTCCGCTTGGCTGAGATGCCAAGAAGACGGGCGATTTTTTATAGAGGGTGGTTGACGGTCCAGCCTCATTCATCATCCGAAAAGAAGGCTTTCAAGCTTGTAAAGAGGGTGTCCTTCGGGCGGGACCGCAAACGAATCGCTTTTTTTCCACCGTTCAGGCTAATGTCGCCTTCGCTGCTTATGACCAGACTCACGTGTTTTTCCTTGCCGTCATCCACGCAAACCAGAATCATCATCATGGACTTTGGGGCAACAATGCCATTTCGTCCTCCCAGCAACCGGACGCCACGCACTTCACGAAATTTATCATAAAACTCCGAGATCCTTTCCCGATCCTTGATATAAATGTCCCTACCCTTAAACTCTCTATCTGCATAGAAGGTCCCATACATAATCGCTTGAATCTTTTCCTCAGGCGGGAGATACCGATCAGCTGTATAGGGGAATTTATACCATACAATCCCCCCCGCGAGTAGCAGGGCCAGGAATACCAGACCGATAGGGTAAAGTCTTCTCGATTCCTTCTGTTTCATCTTGTTTGCCCCCCAAAAATACCTGATATTCCAGATCCACCTTATCACTATAACATTCTGAAAAAAACGAGCTACTGTGAATAATGTAATCATTTGTCGTTCACAAAAAATCAATATATCCATATACTCTGCGAGGGAACTCTAAACCTGCCATATTGCAGAAAGATGATACGAAAGCGTATACTTTTTATTGCATCCTGTAAGAGTACGGCAATCAGACTGATCGACAATGGAGTGGACGCATGAAGGCTCATGAAATCATGATCCAGCAGGTTTATAAAATCAAAGAGACCGACACGGTTCGGACGTTTATCGAGAAATGCATTACTTATCGCATCAGCGGCATGCCCGTTGTGAACGAACGAAATGAGATCGTCGCTTATCTGAGCGACGGCGACATCATGCGCTGCTTGGGCAAGCATGAGGATTTAATTGTTGATTTTTATTTCCACACCGTCCTTCTCAAAGGGGATGACGACGAATTCGAGGAACGTGCCCGGAAGCTGCTCGATCTTCATGTCATGTCCATCGCCAAGAAGAAGGTCATTACTGTGCAATGGGACGAGGAGATCGAGAAGATCGCCGCCATCCTCGGCAAGAAGCGGATCAAGAAGGTTCCGGTCGAGCGGAACGGGGTGCTGGTCGGTATCATCAGCCGAGGCGACGTGATCCGCCATGCCTTCAAGGCGCTGCTCTAAGTACCTATTCGGGATTAGGTATCCGAATCCTAGCATTTATAACGAAGGAAAACTTCTTCACCGCATAGGCGGGGAGAAGTTTTTTTAGTTGATGCCAAATTTATCTTGATTACTTAACGAACGTTAAGTAAAGTGGAGATGAGTCTTAATCGATTCCAATTGGAAGGAGTAATGTCTGTAATGGTAAAGGGAGACGAGGATCGAACCGATACGAAGCAGCTCATTCTAGACACGGCATTGGAATTATTTTCGATAAACGGCTACCAAGCGGTATCCATTCGTACCATCAGCGGCGCCATCGGTATGAAGGAGAGCGCCATCTATTATCACTTTAAGAACAAACAGGACATTTTCGACCATTTGCTGCAGCAGGTCCAGGTTCGAATGGATCACATGCAAAGGATGTTTGATGATCGCTTTGATACGGTCAATGAAATATGGCCGGATGAATTTGCCTTGGTGGCGATCGGCATCGTACAAGGCTACCTTATGCATGAACCCATCAACAAAATGCTGCGCATGCTGACGATTGAACAGTTTAGGAGCCGCGAAGCTGCAGAGCTTTATAATCGATTGATGTTTGAACAGCCCTGGAATCAGTGCCGGAAGACGTTTGCCAGAATGATCGAGCGCGGGTTTTTTATCGAAGCCGATCCCGGCCGGCTCGCCAGCGAGTATTACGGAATGATTTGTTTTCTCTATCAACGGAATTTGGGCAACGCGGAATCGAATGCGGAAGATCGCGCGCAACGGATGCAGAACGTTCAACAGGAGCTAAGCGGCTTCGCTCATACCTTTTTTGCCCGTTATCAAACAGGAGGGTCCATTCTATGAACATTTACCGAAGCGCAAAAGCCGAACAGCGGATCATGAAATCCTATGACGAACTTCTGCAGCAGTGGGGGACGGATTTCGAAGAAAAGGAGATTGCGACTACCTATGGTACGACCCATGTCATCGTTTGCGGGAAAGAAGAAGGAAAACCGGTTGTCCTTTTTCACGGTGTCGGAGATGATTCCGCGCTTATGTGGATCTATAACATGAAGGCATTGGCAGGAGAATTTCGCTTGTATGCCGTTGATACGATCGGCGGACCGGGGAAAAGCCGACCGAATGATCATTATGGCAAAGAGTTTGACGACGTCACCTGGATCGATGAAGTGTTGTCCGGCCTATCTCTCGTAAAACCTGATCTGATGGGGGTCTCGAATGGCGGTTATTTAGCCCAGTTGTACAAAGCGGAACGCCCTGATCAAGCAGGTAAGGCTATCGTTATCTCTTCAACCGTTCCGGTGGAGAAGGTGGGTTCGGTTCTCAAGACCATGATGAAAATTTTCATGCCGGAGGCTCTGTTTCCCACGCGAAAAAACATCATTCGCTTGTTGAGAAAGCTTACGGGAGACCGATATTCTGTGTTTACGGAGCACGAAACAATCATGAAGCATTATACCGAGCTCTTGAGAGGTTTCAACAACATGGCGATGAAATTCCACAAAGTTGGTTATTTTACCCCGGAGCAGATCGAACGAATAAAACCGGATGCCTATTACATCGTCGGGGAAGAAGATCCTTTTCAAAAGCTGGGCGGCAAGGACGCATTGCTTCAAATGAACATGAATGTAAGGTTTTATCCGGGAGTCGGACATGGACTCAACCATGAAATCGCCGACGAAGCGAATGCTTTGATCAGCCAGATTCTCAATGATCGAGTAAAGGACATCCGGAATTCAGAATCTGCAGAATGACTTCGCAATTGATGATGCGGGTTGACTTTAGGGAAATTATGTATAGACGGACATCGACAAAAAACCATATAATTCGAAATTATAGGATGAAGCACGAGGAGGAACTCAATGAAAGGCATAATACGATCAAATGAGGCATCTGAAACGCTGAGCGAAACCAGCATAATCGATTGCACCAAGGGATGGGAGCGGATGAGCGTATGAAGCTGTCGAAACGGTCTCTAGTCCTTTCTCTTCTGATATGCCTTCTTATCTTCATTCCTGTTCTTCCGCAAGCGGATGCAGCCGGGGAGAGGCCGATCAAAATCATCATCAACGGGACCGCGCAAACGTTCGATACCCCTGCCCGATTGGTGAATGGCTCCGTACTTGTGCCTATGCGAAGCATTTTCGAAAAGCTGAAGGCTACGGTAAACTGGGACAATGCCAACCAGCGCGTGACTGCGACGAAGGATTTTACCAACATCCAGCTCACGATCGGGTCCAAAACGGCCCATGTGAACAATAAGAGCGTTAGCCTCTCGACAGCACCGCAGCTCCTAAACGGGAGTACGATGGTACCGCTGAGGTTTATCTCAGAGGCTATGGATGCGGATGTGAAGTGGAACTCGTCGGCCAATACCGTCACCATTACCTACTCAAGCAAATGGGAGCAGCTTCCGAAACCGAAAGTTACGGCGATCACCTCTGTAGCCTGGTCCCCTGACGGCCTGTTGACGATCGGTACGAACGAAGGGATTCAACAGTACGCTTCGGGTAATTGGGAGAGCTTCGGGGGAGCCGGTTCCCCCGTTTCGAACCGGTTTGTCAAAGATCTGAAATGGTCTGAGGACGGGAAGCTTGTCGCCGTCGTGCAAGAGGAGAACAAGCTCGATTATTTGTGGATGTACGAGAAGGGAATCTGGAGTAAAATCCCGCTTCCTCAAGCAACGAGTTCATTAGGGGGGCAGCCCATTAAAGCCGCCGTATTCAGCGACGATCTTTGGTATCTGAACTGGACCTCAGACGGTGCGCTCACAGCATCATTTGGTTCCTGGAAATATGGAGTGAACTTCGGAGGACTCTGGCAATACCGGGATCATCAGTGGACTCAGCTTCCCGGTTCCGATCAGGCAGGAACCATCAGCGACGTCGTCATCCAATCCGACAGCTGGTATATGATCAATTCGAATCATGAAGCCTGGAGATACTCGAATGGACAAGCTCAACCCTTGAAGGGGGCCGGGATAAAACTGGATCGTCTCTTTGTTCAGGGTGACTCGGTATATGGCGTCGGGGAATCCTTTGGGGCCTACAAACTGGCGGGAGACTCCTGGGTAAAAGCAACCGGAACCCCATATGATGATCTGCAGAATACGCAAATCCGAGGGTCGAGAGTGTCAGCCGTAGGAGCAGCGGTATCACTAAGCGGCAGCAAGATGAATTCTCTCTGGTTATCCGCTTCGGCTCTATGGGCCAAGCTGGATGAATCGGCAGAACCGTTTGTTACCGGGCCGCAAAATGCTCCAATACCAGATAGCTGGAAAAAGCGGATCGAGGAAGGCGGGAAGTCAACGACAACCGATACGACCTGTTACAAAGGAAAATGCGAGACGACGAAAGGGAGCAAAACGTACTCCATCTTCACCAAGTTTTCCGAAGGGGCCTTCATCGAGCAGATTCATCTCTCTTCTTCCGGGAAGTCCCTCTTCTTAGCCACCTACAAGAATCTTGAGCTTACCTACAAGAATCCCATGACGAAAAAGGACGAAATGATCGATTATGTAGAAGCTCCCCTCCAATTCTGGATTTACAAGGGGGCTTTCAATCCTTAACAGATCACATCACGAAAACCATGATGGAGCCTCGCAGCCCCTCATGGTTTTTGCTTATCTCGAAGGAGGATAGTATGATTTTGCCACATCTCTTTTTTCACATTCATACCTGCAACGGAAGGAGTGGGAAAGCTCCCGCAGCGTATTCCCGGCACATTTCGCGGACACTCCAGCATCATATGCTCGCATTGGTTACCGAAGGGAAGGGAGTTCTCCAAGTGGGAGATCATCGGCATCCGGCCAAAGTGGGCATGTTGTTCTATATCGCCCCAGGCGTTCCCCACATCTTAGAGCGAGATCATGAAGACCCCGCCCTCTTTTTGACGGTTCATTTCAGTTATGCGCGAGTGAGCCTCCAGGAGGGGAAATGGGACATAAGCGACGAGACGCCCGCGCTGTCGCTGCAGCCTGTTCAAGTCGTTAAGGAGTATTATCCGGTTGAGGATACGTTTGGTAAATTGATCGATTGCTGGAATACGAAGCTGCCCGGCTATGAATTTATGGCAAAAACCTTGCTTCAGCAGCTGATCATCACCCTGTATCAGGATGAGCGAAAACAGACGCCGAATTTTGCTGCTTCTCAAAAAGTAGAGAAGATGATTCACTTCATGCATCAAAATAGCCAACAGAAGATCACGCTGAAGGAGCTGTCGGGTCAGGTGGATTTGTCTCCGGCTTATCTGTCCCGCATGTTTAAGGAAACAACAGGGTATTCTCCAATTGAGTATTTCAACAAGATCAAGATGGACAAGGCCAAGGAGCTCCTGATCGAAGGGAACCGTAAGGTCAAGGAAGTGGCGCAGGCGCTCGGCTATTCAGATGAATTCTACTTCAGCAGGCTATTTAAGCGAATGGAAGGGATCAGCCCCTCCGAATATTCCAGCAAAAAAGTCCATGGATTATAAGATGATGCATGGGATAAGCCTGATTTCAGTGCGATAATGAGGATCGAAATGGTCATGGAAAGGAAGGCTTGTCCGCATGCCGTTATGGAAACGTAATTTGTGGGTCTGCTGGTTCGGCATGTTCGTAACCGGCGTGGGAATGAGTCAGATCGCTCCGGTCATGCCAATCTTCATCAAGCAGCTAGGCGTGAACGATCCTGCGTCCGTCGCCCAATTGTCGGGGATCGCGTTTGGCATCACGTTCATCGTCTCGGCGATCTTCTCGCCGATTTGGGGGCGCCTCGCGGATAAATACGGACGCAAGCCGATGCTTTCGCGAGCAAGCTTGGGGATGGCGGTGGTCATCGGACTCATGGGCTTTGCCCCAAACGTATACACCTTGATCGGACTTCGTCTGCTGCAGGGGGTTATTACCGGATACAGCACAGCCTGCACGACTTTGATCGCGACCCAAACGGATCAGGAGCACGCCGGCTATGCATTAGGAACCCTGTCAACCGCGAACATTGCGGGTTCTCTGCTCGGACCGACGATCGGCGGGTTTATCGAAGTGAATCTCGGAGCGCAGAACGTGTTCTTTATCACCGGCGGGCTGATGTTGATCGCCTTTCTCACCACTGCTTTGTTCGTAAAGGAAGCGTTCGTTCGTGAGGATCAGCATGTACCTGGTATCAGGGACGTATGGGGAATGGTGCCCGAGAAAGGGCTGACGATCACCTTATTCGTGACATTCTTTGTCCTGAGTGTCGCCTTGTATTCCGTTGAGCCCATCATCACCGTCTATGTTGCCGAGCTTGCTCCGAATACCCGACATGTTGCCCTTCTCGCCGGCATTACCTTCTCCGCATCCGGGCTGGCCAATATCTTGGCCGCAACGAGGCTGGGCAAGCTTTCCGACAAGATCGGAGCGCATAAGGTCATTCTCGTTTCCCTTCTTGCGGCCGGTATTCTCTTTATCCCCCAAGCCTTTGTTCATCAGGTTTGGCAATTGATGGGCCTTCGTTTTTTGTTGGGGTTAACAGCGGCTGGCTTGAATCCCTCCGTGAATATTCTCGTCAAGAAAATTACGCCTTCGGAGCTAACCGGGAGAGTATTTGGTTATACGATGTCGGCGGGATATTTGGGTGTATTCGCCGGGTCCGTTCTCGGTGGACAGATCGCCGGCTGGTTCGGAACCCGCTATGTCTTCGTCATCACGAGCGCCCTGCTACTGCTCAATGCGGTCTGGGTCTATTACAACGTATACAGAAAGCTGTCGGCTGCACCTATTCTACCGACAACCCAATGAAAAGGAGAGATCGAAATGAAGGAAACTCATGCAAAGGCAGAAGGAAGCTTGAACGCTGGGAAAACAGCACTGGTTGTAATCGACCTGCAAGAGGGAATCGCATTCCGGCCCGGCCTTGCCCCTTATTCAGGTGAGCAGGTGATCGAGAAGGCCGCCGGTCTGGTGGACGCATTCACGGAAGTAGGAGCTTTCGTGGTGCTTGTCCGGGTTTCCTTCGCGGATGGCAAAGATATGCTGAGGCCGAATCTTGATGTAGAGCTGCCCAACACCCCCACGCCGGTAGGCTGGAACAGCATTGTCCCCGCATTGGCGAACGCCAAGAACACCCATCTGGTTACGAAACGGCAATGGGGAGCC
Organism: Gorillibacterium timonense; assembly: GCF_001457415.1. Classification (GTDB taxonomy): domain Bacteria; phylum Bacillota; class Bacilli; order Paenibacillales; family NBRC-103111; genus Gorillibacterium; species Gorillibacterium timonense. The sequence continues at coordinate 2,318,926 of NZ_LN881724.1, read as the reverse complement.
TTCTACGGCACGGATCTTGACTTGCAGCTTCGCCGCCGCGGGATCGACACGATTGTGCTGTGCGGCATATCGACTTCGATCGGAGTCGATACGACAGCGAGAGACGCTTATCAGCATGGCTATCAACTCGTATTCGCGGAGGATGCCATGACCGCTTCGACCCGAGAAGAACATGACTATGTCTGCAAAACCATCTTCCCGAGAATTGGCCGGATCCGGACGAGCGAAGAGGTCGCGTTGATGCTGGGATAACCCCGGCCCCGTAAATAGGTTCTTTTAGTAACCGCTAATGCCCCCAAATCAGGTGCCCACCTCCCAGCGGAGGAGAGGCGCCTGTTTTTGATTTTCTCTGGAAACTTCCTGAAATGAGGATGCTCTAAAGGAAATATCCCAACAGCAGGCTGACGGATATCACGCACCGAATCGCGAGGTGTACAGGATTTATCCGGCCATTCAGGACGATTCCATTCAGACCCGCACAGAAGAGAAGCCCCAACAGCCCGATTGGGATGAATATAGAAGAGAGAACACCTCCGACCAAGCTGCAGGAAAACAATAGATTTGCTGTGGTTAAGCGAATGCCGAGCTTTTTACGCTGAGATACCGCCGCGATACTCATTAGAACGGCGTATGCAAGGATCATGAGAAGAATCATATTCACAGGCCCCCTAGATGTGGTATAGAAGAAGTAAACCATAGGGGGTTAACCCCATGGCAAGGGGGGAGTTCCATGCGGATGGGGCAATATGTGAACCAGATGAGTACGACCTTGGATACGGTTCGGTATTACATGGAGCTGTCTCTGCTACGTCCCGAGCTGAAGAATAACCGTTACGACTTCACTCAACGGGAAATGGACAACTTCGAAACGATCGTCCAACTGAAGGAATGGGGATTTGCGATGAAGGAGATCCAGGAGCTGTTTGAACACAAGGAACGTACAGGCTGCGGCTCTGTTGAATTAATAGTTTATGCACGTGACATGCTGCAAGCCAAATGCGAATCGATCGAGTGCAGCATCGTAACACTGAACAAGCAGAAGGAAGAGGTCCTGCACCATTTGGGAGAAGTGGAGCAGCTGTTGGCGGAGGCGTGATAGGGGCCGAGTTCATCGGCTTATACATTAAGATAAGAGGGGATTCTGTGAACATTTCGCTAAAGCCTCGAACGAGGGAACATGTCACGATGTATTGGGATCGGATTCAGGACGAAGAAATCAGCAGATGGCTACCCTCTGGCGTGGAATCGCTGGATCAAGCGTTGCTTCTTTTTGAAGAAACTCTCAAAGAAGGAGCCTCCAGCTATGGCAGAGTGGTGGAGTACGAGGGAACCTATATCGGAGATGTCTGGTGCTACGGCATAGATGAGCAGGATGAGAAAATGGCGATGGTCAGCTTTGTTCTCTTTGCAAAAGAATGGTGGGGCAAAGGAATAGCGGCGCCGGCAATCGCTAGGTTTCTCGAAGAGGTATTCGGCAAATTCGCTATCGATAAGGTGGGGGCCTTCACCTACGCCAATAATTTCCGATCAATCGGAGTGTTGAAGAAGCTTGGATTTCAAGAAATGGAAGCTTTCACGGAGGACGGGGTAGATTCCCTCTATTTCGAAAAAGGAAAAGAATCGCTTACCTGCCAAAAGGAGTCCTGATGAACGACTTTATGCAGGTCGGTTATAGGCGACGGTTCATCAGCCTCATCCTATTGAACGGTCAAAGCTCCTGCCATTGAGAATAGCAGGAGCTTTGCAGTTGCTCACAAAGATGCTGTAGCCCCTTTCTTCACGATCGGGAGCCAGATTTCGGAGCGGTAGGTTGGGGCTTGCTGATCCCCATCCGAGTAAACTTCGATGTCGGGAGCATCTGCATACTCGTACCCGGAGGTAGGCAGCCATTCCGTAATGATCCGCTTCTGAAGCTCTTGCATGGCGTGCGGCAGCGGACCTATACACTCGAACACAGCCCAGGTTGCAGCCGGAACTTCATAGGAAGCCATCCCCTCCGGTGCCGGAAGGTCTGATGCGACCGCAATGTAGTAGGCGAGATCGGTTCCGTTCATGCAGGTGCTAACCCCGAGCACGCCGAAGGGAGGCTGGTTCATCAGCCCGATGATCTGGGGAAGCATCCCGCTCTGTGCGGTTTGCTGCCAGAACAACGGCACTTTCGTGAAGTTCTCTTCCAGGTTGATGTCCATCTGTTCGTTCACGCCAACAATGCGAAACGAGGCTTTGCTTTCGATCCGATAGTTCATTTCCTCTTCTCCTTTGATCGATAGGGTGAAGGTGATGCGGGGGTAGGCTTTTAGAGCGATTCCTTCTTTACGGGCGGCAGACGGGGCGATCCCATGCAAACTCTGAAAGGCCCGGTTAAATGAAGTCGGAGAGTCATACCCGTACTTTAAGGCGAGATCGACGATTTTCACATCGCTTGTCTGCAGATCAAACGCAGCCGCCGTCATTCTTCTGCGCCGGATGTACTCGGATAGAGGAATACCGGCTATGTACGAGAACATTCGTTGAAAATGAAAGGGGGAGCAGCAAGCGATCTTCGCGGCCTGCTCGCAGTTGATTTCGCCAGACAAGTTCTCTTCGATATACTTCAAGGCTTGATTTAATCGGTCCATCCATTCCATGCCATCATCTCCTTCTTTGTTAGAATAGCGTAGAGTGGAAGGATATTCCTCTCTTTTTTTGCACGAAATTGCGAGATTTCTTAGGAGTGAAACCACCCACAGTACTTACGTCAACTTGATCGCATTTACTGAGGGGATCAAGCATATGCGCCTATTTCCAACAGGACCACCATTTTCGATAAACACTAGATACCAGATGGGGAGAGGAAAACAATGCCTTTTGCAATAGTTGGTTACTTTGATCCGGATTCGGACAAGGCCGTTCATGCATTATGGAAAACATTCGCAGACACTGGCGTCTGCGATTACTTGCATCGCTCGGACAATCATCCCCATATCAAGTTTGCGATGTTTGATTCGGTCGATATTGAGGAGACTCGGGCTAGGCTTGCCGATATCACTCGGCAGACAAAGAAGCTTGAGCTTCATTTCAAAAATTATGGCTTGTACCCGAACGAACGGCCCATCGTGTTTCTGGATATTTCCGCGACAATCGAAATTTTAAACCTGCAGTTAGCTATTCAAGAGGTGTTTGCTTCATTCGGGACGCGATCTGCCGGGCCTTATTTCGACCAAGGGATCTGGAAGCCGGACTGCTTCTTGACGATCGGGCTTGAACCGAACAAGCTGGACAAAGCGACTCGCCTCTTGCTGGAATCGCCGCTGCCTTTCAACGGAAGCTTGGATCGGATCGGATTGATTGAATTTCATCCGGCGAAGCGGTTGTTCGATTATCCTCTTCAGGAGAATGGAGCGGGTAACGATCATGATCATGAAGATTAGCAGAGGACCAGAGATATGAAGATTATTGCCACGAATGAAGTGGAGAAACGCCTGCTTACCGATTTCTTTACCGTTCATTGGGGAAGTCCCCGAATGGTCCTCTCAAGCGGAGTTTATATCTGTGATGAGTTGGATGGCTTCGTTGCGATGAGTGATGCGGGAAGCCTAATCGGCTTATGTACCTATACGGTAGAGGGAGACGACTGTGAAATCATCTCGCTGGACAGTTTGGAGGAAAACAAAGGAATCGGGACGGCTCTGATGAAGCGAGTGGAAGAGGAAGCCGAAGCAAGAGGCTGCCAAAGAGTAAGGCTGATTACAACGAACGACAATGTGCATGCGCTGGCCTTTTATCAAAGGAGAGGGTACAGGCTTATGGAGTTGTTTCCCAATGCCGTTGAGAAGGCAAGGAAAATCAAACCCGAAATCCCCCTTATGGCCGATAACGGCATTCCAATTCGGGATGAGCTATTGTTGGGGAAGGATTTAGTATTACACAGTTAACTCCGATGTCATCCTAAATCGTGTGCTACACGACCAATACGCCAAGCAAGACAAACCCCATCGCTTCGGAATCCTCGGCCATGCTAAGGACAATCTCATAATCCTGCGGATCGGGACCGTCAATGACTCTACTGCATACGGGATTGTGCCAGCCGTATAGGCTCTCCCCGTTAACGGTTGCCGCCACGATCCCATTCACGCTCACCGAGAGCTTGCCATACTCCAGATGCTGGCTGCTCACCTCATAGACAAGAAACAATTTGCTGCAGCGAAGCGATAACGATAGGCTACCATTTTTATTCGGCTGATAGGTCCAGCCGTTTGGAAACCGTTCGTGTGTAAGCGAAGGAAGGCATCCGCCTAAGGCATGAACGGGCAGAGTCTTGTTATCGTAATACATCAGCCGTTCAAGAGAATTGCCATAACAGCAATCCCGGGGGATGGGAGGGAGAGCTTGAACAGAAGCGGCTTGGTCGGATGAGGCTGATTCTTCGAATAAACGCAGGATACAATCCGCGATCAGCCTGTGACCTTCTTCGGTGGGATGCACGGTATCCCAGGAGTAGTCCGACCACAGCATCCCATGCTCCCGTCCATAATCAATCGCCGCTCTTACACTGATGAGAGGCAAGTCGTAATGCTGCGCGATTTCGGCCATATAGGGTTCGCAGGTATAACCCGATTCCAGAAGCGTACAGATGATGACAACAGCCACCTGCGGATCTTCGAGCAGGATTCTTCGGATCAAGCTCTCAAAGCTGTCGGCGCTCTCCTTATCGAAGCCGTTATTCACGGCGAATTCCACAAATACCATCGAAGGCCTGCTGCGACCGAGCTCTTTTGCAGCGGTGGCGATCCCCATATCGGAGTTATAGCCCGATAATCCCCAATTCTCATGCTCGACAACACAAGCATCTGCCAAGTATTTGCGGCAGCCGTCTGTGACAAGCTTCGGATAGCATGCCTCCATAAGACCGTTCGGGTCATACCCATAGGTAATCGAGCCTCCGAGGAAAGACAGTTGATGAGGGGATTTCTTCTTAACCTGCTGAATGAATCTTGAGTTGGTTCGCGGCCACACAATCGCTTGATCCAGCATCATGCGATACTCCCTGTTATCCATAAACTCTCCATGTTCCGCTTGATATCAGCTGCTTGAGGATTTGGCTGTACATCATCGCCGCCTTGGTCAGATAGCGATTTTTTCGCATGATCAAGCAGATCTCATTCTGGACGTATCGGCTCTTGATGCTGTAATAGGACGGATGCAGCCTGAGGTTTCCATATTTGATGAAACTATCGGGGATCAAGGCAATCCCCATTCCAGCGAGAACGAAGGACATGACCGTGTTGAGATTTCTTGTCCGGAGGGATATGGTCGGCTGCAGGTTCGCTTCGGCAAGCAGCTTCGCGGTCAGGCGGGTAATATTCTCGCCTTGTTCAAATACGATAAAGCTTTCCTGTTGAAAATCGCTGATGCTGCAATCGGGCACTTTTAACAGTCGCAAAGTATTGTGAAGGATATCATCCGCCGTGATCCGGTACTCCGCGAGCTGATCGGACAGCCGATTTCCATCCGGGACCGCCAGGTACAATTTTTCTCCCGACAGAACCTCGACATGGAACACCTGTTCATCGAATTCACCGGAGGCAATGCCGATATCGATTTCGCCGTTTTGCACTCCGTGTGATACCTCCTCAACGGTCCCCTCGAAAATCGAAATCGCGACAGTAGGGTATTCCTTATGAAACTGATAGACGCTTTTCGAGAGGAGGGTCGACCCCCGGAATGGAGTGGTCCCGATTCGCAAGGTGCCGTACTTCAAGTCCTCCAGATCCGCAATCCGGTTTTTGAGGTTGTCGTGAATGGCCTTTGTTTGCAGTGCAGCCTGATAATAGGCCTCGCCGGCCGCCGTCAGCTTTACGGGGGAGGATTTTCGATCAATCAGCTTCGCGCCGAGCTGGTTTTCGATTTTCATGATAAATTGACTGAAGGAGGGCTGGGTTACGTAGAGCCTTTTGGCCGCCTTGGAGAATGATTTCTCTTCCACGAGAGTGAGAAAGTAGTGGATTTGCTGCTCCGTCATATAGTCTCCTGATTATAGGTTTTATATCAATATACCAATTTGGTTATGAATGCACAATTTGATAAAGTAAGATTACTTACGTATTTCCTATCTGCCATTCTCTCGCACCAACCATACCATTCAGGAAGGACGTTCCACCATGTCAAACGATGCAGCATCCAACAGCTTCTCTCAGCCGGCGCCAATAGATGGAGAAGCCGCAACTCTTCAAGTCTTTAAAGCGAATGATGACACGGTCAAAAAAATCGGGCGGACTTACTTCCATAACGATGCATTATGGATGGCCTTGTCCGGTTGCGGCGTTGAATTTCGTTTCTATGGGAAAAAGGCGGAGATCGCCATAAAGGGGGATGAAATCGCTGTCAGCCCCACCAATCATACGAGAATCGGGATCGTTGTCAACGGCGAACGCGTGATCGACGATCAGGTGGACGCTCCGTTGAAGACGTATACCGTATTCGAGAGCGATACCGCACAAAACGTAACGGTTCAGGTCATCAAATTATCCGAGGGCATGTCCACGATCGGGATTCACGAAATTCGAGTGGATGCCGAAGGCGGGATCAAGCCAACCCCTGAGCATGCACGCAAAATCGAGTTCATCGGCGATTCCATCACCGCTGGCTATGGGGTTGACGCGGAGAATGAGCTGCGGCCGTTCTCGACGGTAACCGAGGACGTTACGAAAACCTATGCATACAAAACGGTGCAAGCGCTTCAGGCCGATTACAGCATTGTGGCTTACAGCGGGTTCGGCGTACTATCGGGCTATACCAGCAATGATCAACGATCTGACACGATGAGGGTTCCTCTCTACTACAAGAAAATCGGCTTGTCTTCCGGTCATTTCGACGGCACGGTAGAGGTAGAGTCTCTCCCTTGGGATTTCACGACCTTCGTGCCCGATCTGATCGTGCTGAATCTGGGTACGAATGACGACTCCTACACCAAAGATGATGAGGACAAACAGGCGGAGTATGCCAGCCGGTACGTGGAATTTCTTAAGCAGATCAGAAGTCATAATACCGACGCCATGATTCTCTGTGCTCTCGGGATCATGGGAGACCGGCTGTATCCCTTTGTTGAAAAAGCGGTTGCCGATTATACGAGCGAGACAGGAGATTCCCATATCGCTACGATGAAGTTTGATGTCCAGCTGGCAGAGGATGGTTATGGAGCAGATTGGCATCCGTCGGAAGTGACCCAAACCAAAGCAGCCGCGAAGCTGATTGCTCGAATCAAGGAACTCATGAACTGGTCATGAGCCATCACTTTCCAAAGGATGATGTCCATTGGCAATTTCCAAAAAAATCGTGTTAATTGGATTAGCCTTTACGATGCTTCAACTAGCAGGCTGCTCATCGAGCGAACGTTCTTCCGAGAGCAGTCCTGCATCCACAAAACAGATCGAGAAGGAGAACACCGTGCAGCCTGAGCCCTCTTTGACAGCCAATCCGGATAACCAAACCATGGTGGAGCGATCCCTCGTTAGCACCGGCAATACCTACCGGATGAAAAAGGCCATTGAAAAAGCCCGCAGCGGGCAGGAAACCACCATCGCCTATTTGGGAGGATCGATCACGCAGGGGTTCAACGGAGGAGAGGAGAACTACGCGAAGCTTTCCTTCCAATCCTTTGCCGATCAGTATGGAACAGGCGACAACGTCAAGTACGTCAACGCGGGGATGGCCGGCACCCCCTCCATGCTCGGGTTGATCCGAGCGGAGCGCGATGTGCTGCAGCATGAACCGGATATCGTCTTCGTCGAGTTCGCGGTCAATGACGCGAATGACGAGCTGAACATGACCGCTTACGAAAGTCTCTTGCGCCGAATCCTGGATAGCAAGAAACAGCCGGCTGTGGTGCTGATTTTTACAGTAACCGATACCGGATACTCCGCTCAGAAGGAAATGGAGAGCATTGGGCGCCATTACGACTTGCCGATGATCAGCGTGAAAGATGCGATCATGCCGGAGATCGAGGCGGGCGCCATGACTTGGCTTGACTATTCCGACGACACGGTTCATCCGGATGTGAAGGGACACGCGCTCATCACGGAATTCGTCCGGCATTATTATCAGGTCCTCGAAAGCGAGGAGAAAGACAACAAACCGGTGATCCCCGATACGACCGTCTACGGCAAAGTCTTTGAGAACATGGTGATGCTGGATGCCACAAATACGAAAGCGGTTACAACGGGAAGCTTCGCCGAAGAGGCGACGATTCAGCAGTTCCCGAGCGGCTGGACTCATCGGGCGGATGGGGGAAACGACAGCTTCGTGCTTGAGCTGACAGCCAGCAGTCTATTCATCGTGACGAAGGAAAGCAATGATGCTTCGACCGGTACCATCGTCATTCTGGTCGATGGCGAGCCAAAGCTCTCGATTGACGGATACAACACCTCCGGCTGGAACAATCCCGCGACGAAGCTTGTCTTCCAAGAAGAGAAAGCCGGAAAACATCGGATTGAGATTCGTATGGGTTTGGGCTCGGAGACAAAGGAGTTTTCTATTCTGGCATTTGGGGTCGCGAAATGAAGAAGGAATCGAGTTCCGAATGAGCGTCTGACGACAGTACAACCAGGTCTTGAATAAGGGAGAGTATCCATTAGCATGCGGAGAATGAGAGCACACCGATTTGGAAGCGCTTTTCTGTTGATTTGTCTATGCATGGGCTTGTTGGGGATCGGACTGCCGACTCGATCCGTTAACGCCGATCCGTCCGAAGCGGCCAGCGACTTGCAGCATTTTGTCGAGGCTATGCAGCCGGGCTGGAATATGGGCAATACCTTCGAGGCGAGCGGTGATGAGACGTCATGGGGTAATCCCGCTGTGACGAAGGAACTGATCCAGGCGATCAAAGACCAGGGCTATCGCAGCATCCGGATTCCGATCACGTGGAATCACCGATTGGGAGACGCGCCAGACTATAAAATCCAGGATGAATTCATGTCCCGGATTCAAGAGGTTGTCGATTGGTCCCTTGCTGCGGGATTAGCGGTTATCATCAACGTGCACCATGATTCTCACTGGATGCTGAACATGGCGACCGAGCACGATACGGTTATGAGCAAATACAACGCGGTATGGCGTCAGATCGCGGCTCATTTCAAAGACTACCCGAACACGCTCCTGTTCGAAAGCGTCAATGAACCGCGATTCTCTGACGATTGGAACAAGGATGATCCTACGTATTTCGAGATGGTGGATGAATTGAACACTTCGTTTACCAAGCTCGTAAGGGAGAGCGGAGGGAAGAACCGAACACGTCCGCTTGTCCTCTCCCCAATAACTGCGAATCATACTCAGGCGAGGCTCGATGAGCTGTACAAGACGATCAAGAAGCTGAACGATCCCAATCTGATTGCGACGTTCCACTACTACGGCTACTATCCTTTCAGCGTCAATGTTGCCGGGTCGACCACTTTCGACGAGACGGCCAAGAAGGAGGTTACCGATGCATTCGACCGCGCCTATAACACCTTCGTCGCTCGCGGAATCCCCGTCATTATCGGTGAATTTGGACTCTTGGGCTTTGACAAAAGTGTGGAAACGATCCAGCACGGAGAAGTGTTGAAGTATCTGGAGTACGTCACGTATTATGCTCGAGAGAAGAAGATGCCCGCCATGCTGTGGGATAACGGCCAGCATTTCGACCGGAATGCCTTCTTGTGGAAAAATCCCGACTTCTACGCCGTCATGAAAGCGGGTCTTACCGGACGATCGTCCAATGCGCTCTCCGACTCCATCTATCTGCGGAAGGGAGAGGAGATTCAAGATGTTACGGTTCCGATGAACTTGAACGGCAATACGCTAACCGGCATCAAGTCCGGCGATCGTGTGCTCGCAGCCGGAACCGATTATGTCATGAACGGGGAGAGCCTGATCTTGAAGGCGGATCTGCTGCGTTCTCTAGCGGCGGAGGAACTTGGAAGCAAGGCCACACTCACCTGTTCCTTCTCATCGGGAGCCGACTGGCAATTCCATGTAATCCGTTATGATACGCCGGTTACGCGAAGCGCGGAAGGGACGCGGGACTTGTCGGTTATCCCGGTCAAGTTCAATGGAGATCGGCTGGCGACCATGGAAGCCGCCTATACGGCGGGAGGCAATGCGGGACCAGATGATTGGACGCCTTACAAGGAATTCGGCAAAGCCTTCGAACTCGACTACGAGAACAATCTCATCAAGCTGCCAAAAGCATTCTTCGAGCAAGTGAAGGACGGCGATGTGCAGATCAAGCTGCATTTTTGGAGCGGCAACGTACTCGATTACAAGCTGTCTGTCAGCGGCAGCCAAGTAATCGGCACGTCGCCAACCGACGAGAAGGTTGCACAAGAAAGCAAGGAAGCGACGGTTTCTCCTACACCTGCCGCTGCGGCAACAACAACGCCAGCTCCTGATGTGAAACCGGCAAGCCAAGGGGAGTCGAGCCATCAGATTTATTATTGGGGTGGCGGAATCGCATTGCTGTTGATTTTGCTGGGGCTCGTAGTGGTGATGGTTCGGAGGAATCGCCGCAAATAGCCGTGAAGGCGCTCTAGCTCACACCGTGCGCTTGGATCATACACGTAACATCATAATAAGGACGCTCCTCAGCGGGAGCGTCCTTTTCCTTCATGGGTACTTGTCTGAAGAGCGCCTGAAATCCTTGTTAATCGTTGCTCTTAATTCACGCCAACCGCCGTATACGCCTTGGTGACGGCGGTCACTTGAGCCGAACCGGAACCGTACAGCTCGATTGCCGATTGAATCACCGCTGCGCGGGCGGCCGAGAAGTTGGAGGAGGTCGTCAGGTAGTGGACGAGTGCGTTGTAGTAGATTTGCACGGCAGCCTCACGTCCGATCCCCGTGATCGTTACGCCGTTGAACGTTCCGCCTTGGACAGCCAGGTAGAAGGCTTTGTTGTTGATTCCGCTGTTGGTATGAACGCCGCCGTTATCGCTGCTGCCGGTATAACGGTTAGCGTACTTGTCTGGTTGACCGTACAGGGTGGGGTTAGCCAGAGAGCGGAGGGCGTCTCCCGTTACTCCCGGAGTGTACACATCGTCTCCGATCAGCCAGCCGTCGGCTTCAATTGAGTTCCCGATGATGTCGGAAAAGGATTCATTGAGCGCTCCCGGTTCCCCGTAATACTCCAGGTTGGCGGTATGCTCGGTTACACCGTGGGTGAGCTCATGGCCGACTACATCCAGATCGCCGGACAGAGCTCGGAAGGTAACGCCATCTCCGTCTCCATAAACAATCTGGGAGCCATTCCAAAAGGCATTGTTATACGAGCTGGAGTAATGCACGGTGGATTTGATTTGCAGCCCGCTGCCATCCAAGCTCTTACGGCCAAAATGCGAGAGGTAGTAGTCATAAACTTTTTCCGCATAAGCATGGGCATCGACCCCAGCACGATCGGTCCAGACGTTGGTGGTGCTGGTCAAGAGCGTTCCGGGCAGAGAAGTCTTGTTCTTGGCCGTATAGGTTACGATGCCTTTCCCCCGGGTGCTGTCATAGAGCTGATAGGTGGAACCGGAAAGGCGAGTCTCGAAGGTCTTGGTATCTCCCAGCACCCCGGTCCCTGTGCCGGTAACATTTTCGAGAATGTTGTACTTAAAGAGGACGCTCCCATCTTCGGCGGAGATGAAATAGCGAATGCGGAGCGGTTCCGGTTCCAGGACATTGACCTCCGTTTTATAGGCCAGCTTGGGCACGCCATCAACGAAGAAATAATACAGATCTGCTTTCGGAGTAAGCTCATCCTCGCCAAGCGGTCCATACTCTAGTGCGGCATCCTTATCGGCAGCCAAGATGGCATCCTTCTCGGATAAGAGGCTGGCTTTCGATAGAGTTAGCGGATACGTCTGATAGACGGTTTGAACCACACTGCCCAGCAAGGCGGTTACATTCCCATCCTTATCCACGTGCAGCGTTTGGTCCGCTCCATATACCGGGATGCCGGAGATGGTCTGGGTTAACCGATAATGTGTCGTTCCCGTAGCGCTGTTCGTTTGCTGTTCTTGGATGACAAATTGATTGCGGATATCGTCTTGTGCATTGACCTTTAAGCTGTCTTTGACGCTGTCCAGATAGGCCCAAACCTTGTCCTCTGAGCTGATTCCCGCAGGTGCCTTCCAAGCATCACCCGATAAAGTGATGGTCGACGATTCCGTGAAAAGCTCGCTCGGTTTGCCGTAATCTTCACGCTCAGCCGCAGTTCCCGCCGAAGCGAATGAACCCAAAGCTAGAAAGCCTGCAAGAAGGGTTGCCATTTTCTTTTTCATAAATCATAATTCCTCCAATCTGAATAGTTGGATTTTGGGTAATGAACTGACACATAGGCATTCTTCTTGGCTGATTCCAGGTGCGATCTAAGAGGCAAAGAAAATCGCGACAGGACGACAGGCAACGGAACCGGAAGCTAGATTATTGGGCTTAGGGCATCACCCCTCTCGCAAAATGGATATAATTACCTAAATGATCTATTATTTAGTGATTCTACAATTAAAATTAAAGAATGTGAATATGAATTTAGAAATAATGGTATTGTAAGCGATATTAAGTTTGACAAAATAGTGAATGGAGCAATTACAACCAATCACAGGACTGATGAGCAGAATGATAGAAAAGCCGCCTACCTCTATCAAAGAGATAAGCGGCTCGTATTCATTTATTCGTACATCATTCGGAACGTGAGACCTTCATACAGAGCTGCGGTTCCGTGTCAGGCTTTCGGCAAGGCTCGCATTCGGTAACCCCAAACTTTCTGGCACTTGCGATCGATGCTTGGTTATGGGGGTGGGTCTTGCTTCCGCTCTTGATCCCAATAATGATACCCGCATGTTCCAATAAACGCATCGGTTTCTATATCGAACATTCCATAACGAAGGTAGTCTTTTCCCTCTGGTTGCAGGTAATGGTCAATGATAGCGATGGCTTCTTCTCGATCACAAGGCGGTTCACTGAAATAGCTGCACATATCCGGGTCGGAGAATTGCCTATGAACAGCCTCTATATCTGCATGAGTAAGCAAGCGGAATTTCATCCGTTTTGTCTCAAAAGGGTCTGATAACCTCATTACGATCCCTATTTCGTGGAGGGAAGAAACAAAGATTCTAATCCTTAGGTCAATCGGATCTAAGATCGTCAGGCTTCTTTCCCCTCATTCATTTTGGATAACACATCGATCCTCTCCTTTCCTCAAAATTTAACCGTTTCAATCCTATCCCTATCTTTTCCAGGAGTCAAGGGTTGATCTTCTTTCATAGCCGGACAGAAGCCTGGATTCGCCCTGCATAATGCTAGTGCATAGGTGGGCTGAAGCTTGGCGAGCTCAGTAAAATAGCTGGAGATGACATGGTTGAGACCGAAGGCACCGTTCTGGAAGGACATGGAGATGTGACCGGGAACGTGGCGATAGAAGTAGGTTATCTCTTGCTTGGGGAGCTTGTAGGCGGTTGGAGGGACATAGGTGACAACATCGAAGAGATTGGCAAAGCGATAGCTGTCGGGCACATAGCCCGCAAAAGCTTCGGAGAACGCCGGATCGCCTACGCGGGGAGAGCCGAAGGTGTAGAGGCTGAAGGACGGGAAATCCGTATTCGTGGCGATGTCAAAGGCACATAAAGTCGCAAGCGCCGCGCCGAGGCTGTGTCCGGTTATGGTCACTCCTTTATCCGTTGGCAATTGCGTCAGAGCGGTGAAGATCCCGTCGCGTGCGGACGAATAAATGTCGGTAAAGCCCCGATGGGTCATACAGAGCTCATGGACATAGCGGAACTTCTGTTGCGAGGCGATGACGTCCGATATCCAATCATTGGCGGAGCTGGTGCCCCGAAAAGCGATGAGAATCTCCAGCGGCGATTCCAGGATAAACCCGAAGGGCTCCCAAGCCGAGCTGAACGAGGTCGCTTGGATCGTATGCCGAAGCGAATAGCCCTCCGGAAGAACGAACGAGCCGTTCGGATTCGAGTATTGCGCATAGGTCTGGGAGCAGACTGCGGCGAGAAAGATCGCCCGCTGTTCAATGTCGGATTTTCGGAGCATCCCAAGCCCACCTCCCTTCCTTATCCATGTATGATTCGGAAAGGGGATCGGTGCTTGCTCGTTTTTGTGCGCTGCTCTTGAAATTGGAAATCATCAGTGATATGATTTTATTGAAAATAATCTCAATGAGAAATTTCTCAACAAAAATCCTTCCGAGGTGAAAGGTATGGGCAAACGCGAGGAGCAAAAGGAACAACGCCGCAATGAAATCCTGACTGCAGCCTTGGATTTGTTTGTTAAAAATGGCTACGGGGCAACCCGAATCGTTGATATTGTCGAACAGGCAAAGATCAGTATGGGACTTCTGTTTCATTATTTTGGATCCAAGGAGCAGCTCTACCACGAGCTCATCAAAACGGGTTACCATACGATCAATTATGAGCTGAATGGTGAAGGCTCTCCACTGGCTATATTTGAAGCTGTAGCCCAAAGCATCTTCGATAAGTTGAGAGATGAACCGGATGCCGGGAAAATCTTTGTTTTGTTGGGGGAAGCTTTGCGCAACGACAGCATACCGGCCGCATCAAGAGACTTGATGGCTCAAGTGGATGTGGTCACTCGAAGCGTTCCCCTTATCGAGAAGGGACAAGCATTGGGCGAAATTCGGGAAGGAAATTCTTTGGCGTTGGCCCTTGTTTTTTGGGATGCGATTCAAGGGATAGCGGAGAGGGTTGCCGTCAACCCGGAGCTGCCTTCACCTGAGGTAGACTGGATTCTTGCGATTTTAAGAAAAGATAGAGGAGAGAGGCTGTTATGAACAAGATGCTGATCGCAAATTTAGTGAAGAGTATGGAATTGAAGAGAGAGGATATCGTTCTGGTGCAGTTGTGGGGAGAAAATGAGCAGCTCGGAACTCTCGATGACTTCTGTGTAGAAATTGCCTCATGGGGAGCCGCATTTATCAAGCTGCAGCATTCAAGATTGCTTTACAAGGACATTTTCGAACGGACACCGGAGGACGCCGACTGTTATACGGAAGATTATTTCAAGGTCTTTGAGCCCGTAACGGTTGTGATTGATTTAATGGCTTACCAACCGGCCGTTCCCCATCCAGATTTTCCAATAACCAAAATGAATTCGTATAAGCGATATATGAGAAGCTTAATGACGGCTTTGGCATCCAAAGAAACTTTTATCCAGCTTCGACTTCCTACGATAGAGATGGCGATGGAATCCGGGGTCGCCTATCCGAAATTTAGCCGCATGCTAGAAAATGCCTATGCAGTCGATTATGACGACCTGAAGGACCGATGTGAAACGGCAATCAGCCGCTTTAAAGGAACGAAATCGATTGAAATTGTGACGGACAACCAACATACGTTGACTTTATCCGTTGAAGGCAGAGAGTGGTACAAAGATGCCGGGAATGGCGATTTCCCTTCTGGCGAAGTCTACATAGCACCTTTGGAAGCATCCGCTAAGGGCAGTTTGTTCATGAAGGAGGCTTTCTTCGAGGGGACCTCCTATCGAGAGCTGATTCTCGTATTTAGCGACGGGATTCTTGCATCTACGAATCATGACGATCTCAATGACGTGATCGAACAACTGCCTGAACGTGCGAATGTTCTATGCGAGTTTGGAATTGGTTTAAACCTAAACATCGATGAACTTACTGGCTTTCCGGTCTTTGATGAAAAAGCATATGGCACCTGCCATATCGGTCTTGGAATGAACAGCCTATTTGGCGGTCAAAACCATTGCGCGTACCATACGGATATCGTGTTTAAAGGCGATGTGTCAATCGATGGGAAGCGAGTCGTCTCAAATGGAGAATTGGTGGACGAGTGGATTGAAAAACATAACGAACAAGAACGATTAAAGTTAATGCCTTCTTCTAGTCATTATAGTGGGATTTCCATGTGAAAAGTTGAGAGACACAATCATTTTATGACGGATTTGTGTCTTGATCGAAGCAATAGGAGTGTGGGAAAAAGATGGAAATAAAGGTATATACCTTACATGCATTTGCGAAAACAAAAGAAGGCGGAAACGCTGCAGGGGTTGTCATGAACGCAGATTCATTATCAGAGCTAGAAATGAAAAGAATTGCTGCTTTTCTAGGATTCAGTGAAACTGCGTTTGTGATGCAATCAGACGTGGCCGACTTTCGGGTAAGATTCTTTACACCTAATCAGGAGGTGGATTTATGCGGTCATGCTACGATCGCAACCTTCTATGCCATGGCAAGTCTGGGATGGGTAAAACAAGGATTCTATAAACAGGAAACCAAGGCTGGGATACTGGGAATCGAAATTAATGAAGATAACTCCATCATGATGAATCAGTCCGCCCTTGTTTTTTCGGAAATCATCGATAAAGATGAGCTTGCAGATTCATTAAACATCAAGCCTTCGCAGCTTCTAGAACATTTGCCGGCACAAGTTGTATCAACAGGACTTCGCGATATTCTGGTTCCGGTAGCTAGTATGGAGGTTCTACATGCAATCCAACCTGATAGAGAGAAGATTAAGGAAATCAGCAGGAAGTACAACGCAGTTGGCTATCATGTTTTTACCCTAGAATCCTTATATGGTGCTAATGCTCATTGTAGAAACTTTGCTCCGCTCTATGAGATCCCGGAGGAATCGGCAACAGGAACATCAAATGGCGCACTTGGTTGCTACTTGTATCATTATGGAAAGATCAATGACAAACAAGCCTCAAACATAATCTTTGAACAAGGGTATTCCATGAGCAAGCCATCTGAAATTCGGGTTTCTTTAGTTGTAAAAGATCATGAAATTCATGAAGTCAAGGTTGGAGGGAGTGCGATGAACTTCACTTTAATGGAAGTTGAGAGCTTAGGTTAATCCATAATGATTTCTATCATTTTTTGCATAGCTTTTTTTGCTTCTGGAATGGGGAATACAGGGAACACATGGTTCATTTTGGGGTACTCGTGATAATGGATGAATACTTTTTCTTTATCAGCTAGAGTCTTGAATTTTCGGGCATCCGGCAAGAACAATTCGTGAGTACCAACGAATAATGAAATTTTACCTAAGCCTTGAAGAGGTCCGTTAATCGGACTTAATAAAAAGTTACTTGTTTTCGTATCCCCAGCAAACGTTTTGCCAACCTCAATCAAAAGATTTACATCAAGCATAGGTTCTTTCGCTTCCATTGCGGTTATTTTCGGGTTCTGTAATGAGATGTCCAGCCATGGGGAGAGAAGGATGATATTGCCTGGCTGGGGAATGCCCTTTTCCAACAAGAGTTGTGCTAAAGCAAGTGCAAAGCCACCCCCAGCGGAGTCACCCATCAAGACAATATTGTCTGGCGAAGTCTTAGTTAGCAAGTCTTCATAAATGGGAAGGACCTTCTCGAAAGCTTCCTTGTACTGATGATTCGGTGCTTTGGGATACACGGGTACCGTTATTGTTCCATTCAACTTTTGGGATAACTTGTCCAAAAAACGCCAATGCCAGGAAAGGGGTTGTTCAATATACCCTCCACCATGCAGATACAGAATTTGTCGGGTATCCGGGTGTAAGGCTGATTTCAACATGTAGGTATCTAATGAATAGGAATTATTAATCAGGATGTTATAGTTTTGCTTCAGCTTAGCGGGTAGTACATAAGGGGTTTCATTGGCTATCCTTCTTTGTTCCATATAAGTAGAGGTGTTGATTTGTTTTTTATTTAGGAAAAGTAACCGTTCGACAAGAAAACTTTGCCAACTTCTCATCCTGATGACCTCCTTGCTGTGAATAAAAAAACTAAGTCTATAATAAGTACCCTTGATTTATGTATCATACCAATGAATTGTGGTAAAATAAATTTAATTAAAATTTACTTATATAAATTATTTATTTAGGATGAGGGAGCATGAATATCACGCAACTCCACTATTTGATTACGGCTGCTAGTTGTGGAACTTTCACTAAGGCGGCCAGTATGCATCATATGACAGTGCCTACGATTAGCCAATCGATACGGCAGTTAGAAGATGAATTGGATACTGTTATCTTTCATCGCACGAAGAAAGGGATCGTTCCAACGAAAGAAGGACAACTGATCCTTAAACACGCAGCATCAGTTCTCAAAAATGTGGAGATGATGAAACAAGAACTATCCCAACTTAAAGAGGACTCTTCAGAAACGATTATTATTTCCACCATACCTGGAATGGTTCCACAAGTTGTCCAAACGACGATTGAATTTGCTAAAAAATATCCTTTACTCAATGTTCAAATGATCGAGGGGGATACGCAGACCGTACTAAATCACGTCAATGAAGGGTATGCAAGCATGGGGGTGATTTCTTACAGTTCTGAACAGCAGGATGATTCTATGGAGTGGATGCCGATCATTCAAGGTAAAGCCGTGTTGATCGTGAATAAGAAGTCCTCTCTGCGTTTTTTAGATGCTGTAACTGCTGAAGATTTAGAGAATGAAGGATTTGTCCTTTATAAAGATGAATTTATTGAATTGATTGCTCAAGAATTGATATCTGCACATCCTACAAATCGCATTGCCCTCTCTACCAATAATATGGATGCCTTATATCAAATGGTTGTTCATGGGGACACCATTACGATTGGACCTGATTTTATCATTCATTCCTTGCCTTCGAGTTATCAAGAACAGATCGTGACGATTCCATTGAAGCAGTATCATTCAAAACCGGTTTTTTTAGGAAGGATCACTAGAAAAAAGGAACAAGCTACGAGGATGGTTGAGGAGTTCACAGCGAGGTTATCCGAATTGTTCAATAGATAGGTAATGGGTGATACAAGCCTGTCTTCCCACACGTACTTCTCATTGATGGGATGTTCGCGCGGGTCTATTTTTGATGCTTTCGCCGTTGGATTTGGCGGAGGCTTTTTATTTTGGTGGAAAAGGACATCGTTCGTCATATTTTTCCATTTCATTGTATAATAAGTGCAAAGTCTATAGGACAATTTGAGTCTCGTGGGAGATTAACAAACTTCGTGAATATTACGTTATAAGAAATCCACGCACATTATATTGATAGGAGCTAAAGCATGCAACCAGATTCATGGATTGATGAATATATTAAGCTACTATTTCCAATATCTAATAGTGATTTGAAAATTGAAGAGGCATTAAAACTTAAATTTAATAACACTCCAAATTCACTCTATAAATTTAGGAGCTGTAATGAGTATTCCTTTAAGAACCTAGAAGAAGACTGTATTTGGATGTCAAACCCTGTTAACTTTAACGATCCATATGATTGTGGTATTTCATTTAAATCGGAATCACTTCTAGTTTCTTTACTACGTTCCAAGCTAAATGATATTGGAAGTTATATGGGTGTTAATCTAAGTGAAAAAGATATTTTGTTTCTTGAAAGTAGTAATAATTTTGTTCACGATTTTTTTCACTTACTTTTTCTAAAATAGATATCAAGCTAACTGGTGAGGATGTAAAACTCTTTGCTCAGAGTATGAATAACTACTTTCAAAATGAGCACAAGATAATGATAGAAAATCATAAGAATATGATTTTGAGTAGTAACTATGTTTCATGTTTTAGTGAAACTTATGAATCAATTCTTATGTGGAGCCATTATGCAGATTATCATAGAGGCTTTTGTATAGGATATGATTTTAAATCATTAGGTCTTTCTGATATGAGATTCAGGATGTTAGAACCTGTTGTGTATAGAAACGACATGTTTGATCTATCTTCATTTTTTAATCCTGATACATTAATAAATAATTCTACTAATATTTTTGTCGCACTATACGCTTCGATAGTAAAATCGTCTGAATGGGCATATGAGAAAGAATGGAGAATAGTATCTTCTAATGGAGTATTTGAGAAAGAATGCGTCTTTGTAGTTCCAAAACCAAAAGCAATCTATCTGGGTGTAAAAGTACTTAATAAAGACAGAGAGAAATTATTAATGATTAGTGAAAGAAGAAATATACCAATATATCAAATGAAAATGAGTGAAAATAAGTTTCAATTATATAGTGAGAAAATCTGATGAGTTTATCCAAATTAGGCGTTGACATCTTATAACACCGTATCTTCGCTGCGGGCCATTTATTCGTATGGTACAATATACCTAAATTAGCTATTATCAGACATAGAATCGTAATTTAGAAGCACATTTAGTAATTTGCTGATTTTGGAAATGGATAACTATAAGTATGATTTGATCGTTATATCTCATGAAACGAGGAGGTTAACCATGTATATACATAAAATGATGATTAATAATTTTAGAAATTTCAAAGAACAAGTAATAGAATTTAATGATGGAGTGAATGTAATTATTGGTCATAATAATGCTGGAAAGTCAAATTTATTTAAAGCATTAGCTTTGGTACTTGATTCTCAAAGAACAAAGAGATTGAATGTATATGATTTCAATAAAAATGTTACACTGGCAGAATTGATAGAGAATCCACCTCAAATTAACATATCTTTAGTAATAAAGCAGAGCTTAAATGAAAATTTGAATTCTGATGATTTAGTGACAGTTGGGAATTGGCTTACCAAGTTAGACGAACCATACGAGGCAGTATTAACCTACGATTTTTTTCTTCCTGAAAAAGAAAGAGTTAGTTATGTAGAAGCTATTAGAAATGCCCCTGATTTAGATATAGCTTGGAAAATAATTAATCATGACTTTATAAGGCACTATGTCTATAAAATATGGGGTGGAGATAAGACTACTCGAAACGTTGCTGATAGTGAATCATTACAGAAGTTTGATTTTCAATTTTTAGATGCCATCCGTGATGTTGAGAGAGATATGCTTTCAGGAAGAAATTCTCTTCTTAGAGATGTGTTGGACTTTTTTATGGATTACGAAATCAAATCAGATTTAGATAAATCTGAGGAAGTTAAGAAAATGGAGATTAAGCAGAAAAAGAAGGATTTTAGTGAGATTGCAGATACGTTGTTACGTGACTTACAAAACAGAATGAGTGTTGGTAAGGAACAGATTTTATCATATGCCAAAGATACGGGAGCTTCATTTAACAAAGCAATACCTAATTTTGAAGGAAGTCTCTCAGATGTGGAAATTTTCTCTGCACTTAGGCTTATTGTTGAATATGAATCCGGTATAAAGATACCGGCTACACATAACGGTCTCGGATATAATAACTTAATTTTTATGTCACTGCTTCTATCAAAAATGCAAGTCAATGCTGACGGAAAATATCTAGGGAGTAATGCGAAGGTATTTCCGATATTGGCAATTGAAGAGCCTGAAGCACACCTGCATCCAGCCATGCAGTATCAGTTTTTAAAATTCTTAAAGAAGAATAAAAATGAAAAAAAGGTTAGACAAGTTTTTGTTACTACTCATTCAACACATATTACCTCCTCTGTTTCTCTAGATGAGATGATTTGTTTGCATAGCGATGGAGGAAACACCTCTGTTGGATATCCAGGAAAAGTATTTTCCACTGATGAAAGTAGTAAAAAATATGTACAGCGATTTTTAGATGCGACCAAATCAGATATGCTTTTTGCTCAAAAAGTAATTTTAGTAGAGGGTTTAGCAGAACAATTGTTGCTGTCAGTTTTCGCTAAATATGAAGGTGTTTCTTTAGAAGAAAATCATATTGCAGTTATAAATGTGGGTGGTAGATATTTCAATCATTTTTTACATCTGTTTGACAGTGAGAAAATAAATACTATAAGCAAAAAAATTGTTTGTTTGACAGATCAAGACCCTGAAAGAAAGAAAAAATCATCTAACACTAATTTCAAAAAATGCTATCCGTTTGAATACGACGCTAATACTAAAGAGTATGAGTATAAAAGAAACACTATATCATATCAACCAGGTACTCACCCTAATATTGCATTTTTTAGTCAAGATGAAGTTGAAGGAAAGACATTTGAATATGATTTGATTTTATTTAACCCTTCCCTAGA
Source organism: Gorillibacterium timonense (assembly GCF_001457415.1). GTDB lineage: Bacteria > Bacillota > Bacilli > Paenibacillales > NBRC-103111 > Gorillibacterium > Gorillibacterium timonense. Next base: position 2,297,023 of record NZ_LN881724.1, on the reverse strand, counting down.
AATATTAGTGACAGATTCTATGAAAAATCAAGATGAAATTAAAAACTTAATGCAGCTTTATGCATACCAAAAACCACAGACCGATTACGAATCCATACTGAGAAAAAGCGATGAGAATAATAGAATTAATGAAGGTATTAATCAAAATACTTCTTGGAGCGAGAAGCAAAAATGTAGAGGATTAATTGCTTCACGATATCTTAATTTAGTAGGGAAAGGAGAAAACGCTTTGGAGCTTGCATATATTTTGAATGAAAATTTTGAAAACAAAGGAACTGATAAATATTTAAATTTTATTGTTCCTGATTACATAAAAGAAGCCATTGCGTGGTTATGTAAATGATCCCAATAAACTCTGATACATTGATTCCTATTGAGCACCATTTTCGAGTCTCTGCGGGTCCAGGGGCAGGGAAGACTCATTGGTTAGTTGAACATATTAAAAATGTTCTCCATAAATCAACAAGATTAGAGAAAACTCGTAAAGTAGCGTGCATTACGTACACTAATATTGGAGTAGAAACGATTTTGAACCGTTTAAACACTACAATAAACCAAGTGGAAGTATCTACTATCCATAGCTTTCTATACAAACATATTGTAAAACCATACGCTGTTTTCCTTGTTGATGATTATGGATTAAAAGTGGAAGCAATAGACGGACATGATGATATTATTTTATCAAATTATTCTTTTTTAAACGAATGGAAAGACCGAACTCAACAGCAAAGATTCAAGGAAGATAAATTAATTGTTGAAGCTCTTAATTCAACAAAATGGAAATTTGATGATTTAGGAAATTTAGTAGTAAAGCCTGATTATCCTCGTAAGATTGGTAAATATTCTATCAAGAATGATTCGTACTATGAATATAAAAAAATGGCTTGGGAAAGAGGTATAATTCACCACGATGATGTACTCTTTTTTAGTTATCAATTAATTAAGAAGCATCCATTTATTTTAAAAGTGTTACAATCCAAATTCCCATACTTTTTTGTTGATGAATTCCAGGATTCAAATCCTATACAAGTTAAGATTATGGGGTTAATTGGCAAAGAAGAAACGATAGTTGGGATAATTGGTGATAAAGCTCAGTCTATCTATAGCTTTCAAGGAGCAGAACCATCTCAGTTTCATTCATTTAGCTTAAACAACATAGTTGACTATGTAATGGAAGATAACAGACGAAGCACAGATCAAATTATAGATATTTTAAATACAGTACGTGTAGATATAAAACAAAACAAATACAGAAATATAAATGGAGAAAAACCCATAATCATTGTGGGAGAGCGGCTTGATGCTCTAAGATTAGCTAAAGAAGAGAGTAATAACGAGTTGGTAAATTCTTTGTCAAGAATAAATATAATCTCGAATGTAATGAAAAATGAAATAAAAGGAGATTTATTTAACGATAAGCTAATTGAAGAACTTTTAACCGAAGATAATCCTAGCAGTAGCAATAAATACAGAAGTAAAGTGATTATTGCTTGTATAAAGGCAACTGAGCTAGCTCGCCAGAACGAATTTAAAAGTGCAATAAAAGAATTAGAGAGAATTTTCAAAGATAAGAATGACAAAGATAAAGGGAGAAAAGAAGCTTTGAAATTTCTTTGTGTACTCCTTTCTCAGTATGGGGACTTTAAAGAAAAAAGCCTACTAGAATTCCATTCTTTTGTAAAAAGAATAATAAAACCTGATATATCAAATTTATCAAGGGGCGCAGCTAAAACTTTCTATGAAAATCATAGTTACCGGCAATTGGCTTTGTGTGTAAGAATTGATGAAGATACTAGCAGACACAAAACAATTCACAAAGCAAAGGGAGATGAATTTAAAAATGTCTTGGTTGTTCTAAAAGAAGAGAGCGACATCGAATTTTTACTTAATCCTAACTTAAACGATAACGATAAAGAAGAGCAAAGAATAAACTATGTAGCAATAAGCAGAGCTACCGATCGTTTATTTATCAATGTGCCAACATTATCCGAAAAAGAGTCGAAGAAGTTAAAATCACTGTTTGACATTGTAAGAACTGAAACATAAATATTTCATTAGCGATTAGAATCATTCCACAGGAACCAAAGATATTAAACGTACTCATTTCCAATTAATGAAATAACTAAACTAATGACTCCCAGAAGTTTCTCGGAGTTTTTAGCAGATAATAGGGAGAAGAAAATGATAGACGAGTTATTGAAATACTATAAGAGTAACTTATCAACCTATTCATTAGTGTTCAAGTATATGCCATTTTTAAATGCTATGGTCTCATTCCTGTTCGTATTACTTATAATTTCCGGCTACATTCTGATAATAATCTTACCATTAAGTTTCGCTGCTCCAAGTTATGTTAAAGGGTCAGCTATTTTTTTCGGAGGAATATTGATTCTGTCAATACTAGTAATAAGTTTTTTTAACACAAAGGCTAAAAGAATTTTGAATAATCATTATTCTATTCAAGTTAAAAAAGGGGGGTGGAGAACAGAGCAGTTTGAAGATATGCAGAGAAAATTTCTATCTGAATATTTGAAAAGTAAGGGATTATATTCTGAGGAAAAGTTGAATTTATTAATTAAAATATTAGAAAAAGAAATCGTACGAAGTAAACCCCCAACCTTTTTAGCTCCCGGTGCTTTTTTAGCGTTATTTATACCAGTTTGGTCACAATATGCTGTATTCTTTTTTAAAGCTTTTGATAGTACAAAATTCAATGAATCAACCAGTGTTTTTGTAACTTTTACTGTAGCATTATTTATTTCAGTATGTATAGGAACTTTTAAAGCGATGTTTAGTTTAGTTGAAGATTTTTTTATGATAGAAATAAATATTAAAAAGAGATTTTTGGAAAAAGTGGAAGATGCGTTGCTCTTTTATAATGATACATGTGTTGATTTAGAATACGTTCTTAACAGAAGTAATTAGAATAGTGAAACTACTACTCTTGATTAATTGGAAATATTATTAAGAGAGAGAATAGATGGTTGTTTGAAATAAAATGGAAACATAATGCTAGAGTTAATTCGAAAGGGTTCTTTAGGTCGATTTATATGACACGGATCAGGGTTGGAATAATTATCATCTAAGGAGTTTTTTATTATGAACGAAGAGCAGAAAATTAGAGAACTAAGTTATCTTCGCAATCAAAAAGAGAATCCTACGTCAGGTAATTATAGAAGATATATGGTGAATACTTACAATTATATTTTACAAAATTCCAATGCAGGAAATATGGGTTGGAGCAAAGCAAATACTCGGGAAATGCTAAATTTTGTATATGAAGGAACTCCGGATCATATGGGCTATGAAATGGTGGAGAAATTCAAAAAAACTCTTAGAGATTTAGGATATATTAAGACAGTAAAAGAAGAGAATGAGTGGCGTACTTACATACTCAAAGAATTGGATTTTTAACTGTTTTAAGGAGAATTATGAAAAATACAACTATTATATTTGAAAATGCAAATAAAAAATTCTTAAATAATGAAGTGGATTTGATTCTTAGTGGTGTCTCAGAACGAACATTATGCGGTTCTTTAATGAAATATCTTCAGGAAGAGATTAAAGAAACTAATTATTCGAAATATCATGTGGATGTGGAATATAACAGAAACAATGGGAAAGTAAAGACCATTATTGATCAAAACATCGAAGTAATACCTATTAATTGTGATATCATAGTGCATAGCCGTGGCGAGATTCCTGAACAAGATAATATAATTGCAATAGAAATGAAAAAATCCACAAATAGAAATTCTGAAAAGATAAAGGATAAGAATCGTTTGATAGCTCTAACTAAAGAAACGTTCGATGATGTTTGGTCATTTGACGGAACAAATCTTCCTGAGCATGTGTGTAGATATAAATTAGGTATTTATTATGAAGTCAACATTAAAAGAAGTGAAGTTTATGTTGAGTACTATAAGAAAGGGCGATTGAGTTCTACAAAAATATTTAAGTTAAAGCTTGGGAGCAATCATGACAGGTAACCCATACCATATGGAGGTACTTTGTTTGCTTTACCTGCGCTTTCTCCCACCTTTTTGGGTAAACTAACCCTAAGTAATACTTCACCAAAATCCCACCGAAGAGGTGATGCCCCATGGCAACTCAAAAGATACCCAATAGATTAGCTAAGGAAAAGTCACCATATTTGCTGCAACACGCACATAATCCGGTGAATTGGTTCCCTTGGTCAGAAGAGGCTTTTGAAGTCGCCAAACACCACAACAAACCTGTCTTCATATTTATTAGGTATAGCTAATTATTGACCCACACGTACATTTCATTGATGGGATGTTCGCGTGGGTCCATTTTATGTTGCTTTCGCCGTTGGATTTGGCGGAGGCTTTTTATTTTGATGGAAAAGGACATTGCTCGTCATATTTTTCCATTTCATTGTATAATAAGTGCAGAGTCTATAGGACAATTTGAGTCTCGGTAGAAGGAGTGTTTAAGGCAGATTACCTATTACAAAGAAAGAAGGGCTTAAATGGAAGAGATTACAATCGACTCCTTATTATCATTCGGCGGTTATATTTGGCGTGTACTTGACATTCAAAACAAGACGGCATTGATTATAACCGAAAATATTATTGAACAACGCCCTTACCATGATGCTTATAAAGATATAACATGGGCTGACTGCGCGTTAAGAAAATATTTGAACGGTGAATTCTATGACAAATTCTGCGCAACGGATAAGTCAAGAATCATTCCGGTGTTAAATAAAAATCCTGATAACCAGTGGTATGGTTCAAAGGGCGGAACAGATACTCAGGACAATATCTTTCTATTAAGCCTTGAGGAAGTGTGCACCTATTTCGGTGATAGCCTTTCAAAACTGTACAACCCAGGAAAAAATCAAAGATATTGGTTTGAAAGAAAAGATGAAAACAACAGGAATCGACTAGCAAAGCTTCTGGGTAAAGAATGGGGTTGGTGGTGGTGGCTTCGGTCGCCCGGCCGCGTTAATGTAAAAGCCGTATACATCTTCGGGACGGACGGTAATATAGGGATCCAAGGCAACAATATATTGAAAGGCAACCTCAGCGATGGCAAATGTACAGGTGGTGTCCGTCCCGCTTTGTGGTTGAAGCTGTAATTTGCACAATCAGTACATCCCGAAGCCTCAAATTCAAAAAGGATAATATTGTCGAATTTTAGCCATTCTCTTGGTTGATTTTAGGTAGTTTATCATAGAATCACCCGAGATTTTGTAATAAGCTAGGGTCATACATACTATTAAGGGATCAAGAGGTGGCAATAGCGACGTGAAGAAACGATCGGCATTCCTGATGGCTGTACTATTGACCGTGATGGCCGTACTGCCAAGAAGTACCGCTTCAGCGGCTGCGCCTTATTTTTCAAACAATGCGGCACTGAACAGCATTTTTCAACAATTGGAGAAGCAATTTCTGCAATATCCCAAAGATGAGGTCGTTCCCTTGGAATACTATGAACTCATCGGCGACGAAGATGATAAGAAGGACAAGGTCACTCGAACGGTGAAGAAAATATCCGATCAGCAGAAGAAAGAAGCTGCAGAGCGGAAACTGAATGAGCTCCGGGCCAACATCGAGATCAAGGAAGAGGAATTAGGCGGACTTTCTGCACAGGAATACAAGATCATTGCGGACCATCTGGCCCAGCAAATGCTTCTAGGCAAACTCAGCAGCTACGGCTGGGATATAGCGGGCAAGAAGGTCAGCTTCTATCTGGACATCAGAGAAGAAGGGCTCTATGATTTCAAAGGCTTGGTGGGCAACCTTGCCCGCATGGGCAAGGAAAAGGACCAGGTCAGCAAGTCTGATTTGCTGGTCAAAAGTAAGATCGACCGGTATTTGAATCAATCGATCCAGAAGGGGAACAAGGTTGGAGCAGATATCCTGAAGCGGCTGCCCGGTGAAGTGGAGAAGCTGTTCGTAGAGCAGGGCTATTCGAAGATTGTCGCTTCTCGGGTGTTGGCGATCATCCATGATAATATCTTTAATCCGGAAGAAACCAAGTATGACGGAACGGAATCGGTAGAAGATCTGATCGACAGCATGGGCACATGGGCAGAATGGGCGGTTCAGGACAGGGAGAAGGAAATGGAGCTGGAAAATTTCGAGTACCCTGCCGATGTGCCTTCCTTCGATTTCAAAGATTACATAACCAAGCGAATCCTTAATGAAGAGTTATCTGAGTCATTTACATCCGGGTTTTCGAAAGCCATCACCTTGGATGAATTGGCGAAGCTGTATTTTAATAATCGGGAATTCAACGAGAAATTTGTCATTGATGATCCTGCCGTTTCTGCAGATAGCCCCGATTATATTAAACAAGCCTACATCTACGGTATGCTGGATAATACGAAAAACCTGACCAAGCCGATGACTCGGCTGGAAGCGGCCAGGCATCTGGTTGACGGTACGATCTATGACACCGGCTTTAACAATTGGTTGAGAATTACCGATGCGAACAAAATCCCGGTTGCCGATCAGAAGGTAGTGTCCATCACGATAACCGGCGGCATGGGCACCCGTAACGATAACTTTGATCCACAGGGCAGCTATACCAAACAAGAAGCGATCAGGGACAACGAATACTTTCCGTTTGATGGCTTGCGAGGCTATAATATTCCCATTGGTGAAAGATTAGTCTCGCAGGTCATCCTTGGAAAGAACACCATCCACCTGCTGTTTGATACGAAGGAAGATGTTACCTCCTATGTCGAGGATTATTTGGATGATACAGTCCTGAACAAAATCAACCCGAACGGGAAGTACACCAAGGTGGATACAGGCGGCGCGGTGATCGAGCTGTATACACCGGAGAACGGTGTGAAATTTACGATGAAATCGGGCGTGACCTTCTTTGATCTGAAAGAAGGCTCCTACGGTCCGGGAATGGAATACACCATCGAGCCGAAAGTCGTCAAAGCGAGCGATAAGCTGGATATGACAATCCAGCCCGATGCTATCAACAAGAAGCTGAATCCGAAGCTGGACGCCATTCTAGCCAAGATCTTCAAGCCGAACATGACGGACCAGCAAAAGGTGAAGGCGATTCACGATTATGTGGTAACCCATGTTTCCTATGACATCAAGCTGCGCGATGAACAGACGGTGGAAAGCATTCTGGTCTCCATCGACAAGGGAAAAGGCGTCTGCGGCGACTATGCTCTCCTGTTCATGTACCTGTGCCGACGAGCCTCCATTCCATGCGTCTATGAGGCTAGCGTTGAGATGGAGCATGCGTGGAATTCGGTATTTGTCAATGGGCAGTGGTTGTTCGTGGATACGACTTGGGACGATGATGACAGCAGCAAAATCAAGTATACGTATTTCCTGAAGGATCGGTATAGCTTCATGAGCGATCATGATCCGATCATGGGCGTCCCTGAGCCCGAGCTGTTCAAGAATCTCGATCCGTTGAAATTGAAATCGCAGGATGAAATAAGAGCTTATCTGATGCAAAATTTTGTTTGGACGGATGGATACAAGCTGACCTTCCGCGTGACCGACAAGTCCATCAAGCCGATCATCCCCTATATGAAGGATCGCGATGTCACGGTCAAGTTAACGTATGATGCCAAAACCAACCTGTATACGGTCACCGCAAAAGACAAATAAGGTTTATTGAAATCAGTATAAAGGCCCGCTCCCTGGAGTGGGCTTTTCCTGTAAAATGACAATAAGGAGATGAAATCAAGGATGGGCAAAATATTGGATAATCATATCGCGCTAGTTGCTGGAGCGACTCGAGGTGCGGGTCGAGCGATTGCAGTTGAACTCGCCCGTGCCGGGGCTTTTGTTTATGCCACAGGGCGAAGCAGCCGCAAAGAGGGTCCTTCCGATATTAATCGTCCGGAAACCATTGAAGAGACTGAAGAGTTAATCCGAAGTGTCGGGGGAGAGGGACTTGCTATCCGAACGGATCATCTAAACCCCGAAGAAGTTCGTTCCCTTATCCAACAGATTGACGATCGGCACCATCGTCTCGATATCGTAGTTAATGATATTTTTGGCGGCGATCGGTATGCTCAGTGGGATAAACGGCTGTGGGAGCATGACTTGAACGGTGGGCTCAAAATGATGCGCATGGGTATCGATACCCATCTAATCACTCTGCATTATGCATTGCCATTAATGCTTCGGGGAGAAAAAGGGATCGTCATTGAAATGACCGATGGAACAGCGGAGGCAAATACGGAGTTCCGGCAAAACGTAGGATTCTATTATGACTTAGCAAAATCAAACGTCGCGCGTATTGTGAAAGGGCTTACGTACGAATTAGCTAATGCTCCCGTGACGGCTCTTGGAGTTACTCCAGGATGGCTTAGATCCGAAGCCATGCTTCAAAATTTCGGTGTAACCGAGCAAACATGGCGGGAAGTTTGTCAAACCACACCTGGGTTTGCGATATCCGAGTCGCCAACCTATGTTGCTCGAGGCATTGCCAAACTGGCAGCCGACCCGGAGAATTCACGATATGCAGGAAGCATACTAACAGCCCGCCAGCTTGCCGAGTTCTATCATGTCACGGATATCGATGGATCGCGACCCGATTGCTGGGGACTTATCGCCAAGCATGGCTGGAACTGCGAAGATGGTAACGTAATCCAAAAATTCCGCTGATGACGGACTTCCATCTCCTTGCGCTTTCCCGCGCCATTTTGGGTAAACTAAAGCTAAGGATGGTTTTGCCCAAATCCCATGTTTTACCCAAATCCCACCGTAAAGAGGTGATGCCCCATGACAACTCAACAAGTACCCAATCGATTAGCCAAGGAAAAGTCGCCGTACTTGCTACAACATGCCCATAATCCCGTGAACTGGTTTCCTTGGTCGGAAGAAGCATTCGCGGCGGCGATTAGAGAGGACAAGCCGGTGTTCCTCTCCATTGGCTATTCCACTTGTCATTGGTGCCATGTCATGGAGCGGGAGAGCTTCGAGGACGAGGAAGTCGCGGAGCTGCTTAACCGCGAATATATCGCGATCAAGGTGGACCGCGAAGAGCGTCCCGATGTGGATCAAGTCTACATGGCAGTCTGCCAAGCGATGACGGGCCAGGGAGGCTGGCCGCTAACCGTTCTTATGACGCCGGACAAGAAACCGTTTTATGCCGGGACGTATTTTCCAAAACGGAGGAAATACGGGCGGTACGGCTTGATGGAGATTCTCGAAGGGCTGGCGGAGAAATGGCGAGAAGACCCGGACAGCATTCGAGGGACAGCGGAGAAAGCCGTTCAGCAGCTGAGCGGCTTTGAAGCAAGGACGGCTCCAGAGGGGGATGGCGTCACGGCTGAATGGATGCGGACGGTGTTGGATCGGGCCTTCACGATGTATGACCGCTCCTATGATCCCATTCACGGTGGATTCGGCGGAGCGCCGAAATTTCCGGCTTCACACAATCTTTCGCTCCTGCTGAGGTATTCTCATGAAGTCGGCAGCGCTGCTGCGCTTGAGATGGTCGAGAAAACGCTGGATGCGATGAGAAGGGGCGGCATCTACGATCACGTGGGCTTCGGATTCGCGCGGTATTCCACCGATGAGAGGTGGCTGGTGCCGCATTTTGAGAAGATGCTGTATGACAATGCCTTGTTGGCCATGACCTATATCGAGGCTTACCAACTTACGGGTAATGAAAGCTATGCGGAGACGGCCAAAGAAATCTTCACTTATGTGCTGCGGGACATGACCGATACGGAAGGGTCCTTCTATTCGGCGGAGGATGCCGATTCGGAGGGAGTCGAAGGCAAGTTCTACATATGGACGCCGGAGGAAGTTCAGGAAGTGCTGGGCGAGGAGGACGGTTCGCTCTATTGTGATCTCTTCGCAATCACGCAGGAGGGGAACTTCGAAGGCAGTAGCATTCCGAACTTGATCGGTATGAACTTGGCAGAGTTCGCAGAACGGCATGGTTTGACTGAAACAGAACTGCACACTCGCGTAGAGGCTTCTCGGCAGAAGCTATTTCTGCACCGAGATAAGCGGATTCATCCCCACAAGGACGACAAAATCTTGACCGCCTGGAACGGCCTGATGATCATGGCGCTTGCCAAAGGCGCCAAGGCGCTTCATGAACCCGGCTATACGGAAGCGGCGGAGCGGGCGGCTCGATTTATCCGAAAGCATCTGATTCGGGAGGATGGAAGGCTGCTGGCCCGCTACCGGGACGGGGAAGCCGCTTACCCGGCATATCTGGATGACTATGCCTTTCTAGCCTGGGGGCTGGTGGAGCTGTTCGAAGCCACCGGGAAGGCAGAGCATCTGGAGCAGGCGGCCAAGCTTGTGGAGGAGATGCTCCGGTTGTTCTGGGACGCGCAGAACGGCGGGTTCTACTTCACGGGCAGCGATGGTGAAAGCCTGTTCCTGCGGCCGAAGGAGATCTATGACGGAGCGATGCCGGCCGGCAACTCCGCAGCCCTGCTGGTCCTGAGCAAGCTTTCGCGCTATCTGGATAATAGCGAGTGGAGCGAAACCGCCGAGCGGCTCGTGACCGTCTTTGCGAAGGAGGTGGAGACGTATCCGCCGGGCCATTCCCTGTTCCTGGCGTCCGCTCAAGTGGCGATGGCACCTGGCAAGGAAATTATCATTGCTGGCGCTGTGGATGATCCGACGGTCCGCGCCATGCTTGCAGAGAGCAGAAGACGATATGCGCCGGGTGATCTGATCCTGTTCCTTCCAAACGGCGAGGAAGGGGACGCTCTCCGCAAGCTGTGTCCGCTCGTACAGGACAAGGGCATGCTGAACGGTAAGGCGACAGCTTACGTCTGTGAGCGGTTCGCGTGCCTTGCTCCCGCAACCGATTATGAGACGTTCCTGGAGCGGCTTGGGTGACCGGCGCCCTCCTATATTCATCGGCAGAGAGCAGAAAACACGCTTGCTGGAAGGCACGCGCGATTTCTGCTCTTTTCGATACGATGAAATTAGCCAAACCGCCACCGGGTTACGATCCTTCCTTTCATGGGCGAGCACTTGAATGATTAAATTGACATTCAGTCGGCCAATTTTCTATACTCGGATTAAACGTTTACTTTAACCAGCAAAATAACTTTCACTTAGAGCGTAGATGCAATCCGGCTCTAGCAAAGAGGTCATAATGAAAAACCCGCCAACGATTAAAGATGTAGCCAAAAGAGCCAACGTATCCGTAGCCACCGTCTCGAGAGTTCTGCACAACTTATCGGGTTATTCGAGTGCAACCAAGGATAAGATTCTGGATGCGATTGAGGAGCTCGGTTATCAGCCGAATGCGATTGCTCGGGGGCTTGTCAATAAACGAACTCAAACCATAGGAGTCTTATTCCCAGCGGTATCCGGTTACTTTTCATCCACTCTCTTGCATGGGATTGAGGAATATGCCCATAGCAAGGGATTCAGCGTAATTGTCTGCAATACGCAAGATGACGGCAAGCGAACGATGAAGTATTTGCAAGTCCTTCGAGAGAAGCAGGTGGATGGGATCATTTTTGCCAGCGCAGAGGTTAAGGATGAATACGATCAAGCGATCTCTGAGATGCGCGTACCGGTTGTGCTCGTGAACACCTTTTCCCAGAAACAGATAATCCCGTACGTGAAAATAGACGATCGTCTGGCGGCTTACCAAGCAACCTCTTACTTGATTCAGAACGGGCATCGCGAGATTGCGATGATCAGCGGAACGGTAGGGGACAGGATTGCAGGTTCTCCTAGACTTGAGGGGTATCGTCAAGCATTAGAGGACCACGGGATTGCTTGCGTAGAATCAAGAATTGCTTACGGCACTTTTAATATGGAAAGCGGATCACAAGCGATGGAGCGTCTGCTTGAGGGGGGGGTATCGTTTACGGCTGTGTTTGCTGCAAGCGACGAAATGGCGATTGGAGCCATGGGAGCCGCAATGAAGAAGGGGATCACCATTCCCGAGGAGCTCTCTGTAATCGGCTTCGATGACCTTGAGCTTTCCAGAGCGGTTTATCCTTCTTTAACGACAATCCATCAGCCTCTTGCTCAAATGGGACGAATGGCGTGCGAGAAGCTGATTGCGCTTATTGATGACGGGGAAGATGTCGCGAGCAGTATGGTGGCTCACAAATTGATCGAAAGAGAGAGCGTATCTCCCTTGCATCGACCATCGTGAATTCGTGAATTCGAAGTGACGAATGAAACGAGCACGAATTCATTGACAACAAAATAAAATCATTGTACACTCCAGGTAAACGTTTACGTATATCGAAAAAGATATTTTTTTGAGCTCTTACGTAAACGTTTACTGTAAAAGCTGTGAAAGAGTATACATGCGAAATCCCCCGGATTGTTCATGACTTATGCTTCACCATGCATCAGGACGTAAACGTTTACTGAAATCATTAAGCTTAGGAGTGAGGAAATTGAAATCAAAATGGTGGCATTCCGCAGTCATTTATCAGATTTATCCGCGAAGCTTTCAGGATAGCAACGGTGATGGAATTGGGGATTTGAAAGGCATCATCCGCCGCTTAGACTATTTGGAGACTCTTGGGATTACGGCAATTTGGCTCAGTCCCGTGTATCAATCTCCGAATGATGATAATGGCTACGACATCAGCGATTATCAGGCGATCATGACGGAATTCGGAACGATGGAAGATATGGAAGAGCTCATTCATGAGGCCAATCTCCGCAATATTAAAATCATCATGGACCTTGTCGTGAATCATACATCGGATGAACACCGGTGGTTTATCGAAGCTCGGAAAAGCAAGGACAACCCGTATCGAGACTATTACATCTGGCGCGATCCGGTTGAAGGTGACGTACCGAATTCTCTTCGTTCGACGTTCAGCGGCTCGGCGTGGGAGTTTGACGAGCAGACGGGTCAATATTTTCTACACCTCTTCAGCAAGAGACAGCCTGACCTGAACTGGGAGAATGAAAAGGTCCGGCAAGAGGTTTGGAAGATGATGAACTTTTGGTTGGACAAGGGGATCGGTGGATTCCGCATGGATGTCATTGATCTTGTCGGTAAAATTCCCGATGAAGAAATAACGGGGAACGGCCCGAAGCTGCATGAGTATTTGCAGGAGATGAATCGCGAAACCTTCGGCAATCATGATGTGCTGACCGTAGGGGAAACGTGGGGGGCAACCCCGGACATCGCCAAACTTTATTCCGATCCGAAGCGAAATGAATTGTCGATGGTCTTTCAATTCGAACATGTGGGGCTGGATCAACAAGACGGAAAAGATAAATGGGATCTCAAGCCATTGGATATCCAAGAATTGAAGCGAGTTCTGAGCAAATGGCAGACTGCGTTAGGCAATGAAGGCTGGAACAGCTTGTTCTGGAACAACCATGACCTGCCCCGAATTGTTTCGCGTTGGGGCAATGACAAGAGCTATCAGGTGGAAAGCGCGAAAATGTTCGCGATCCTGCTGCATCTGATGAAGGGGACTCCCTACATCTATCAAGGTGAAGAGATCGGGATGACCAATTATCCGGTTCAAGATGTAAGCGAATTGAATGATATCGAAAGTATAAATATGTACAACGAGCGCTTGGCCAACGGATACTCCAAAGAAGAGATTCTGGTTTCCATTAACGCCAAGGGAAGGGACAATGCCCGAACACCGATCCAGTGGGATGATTCCGAGAATGGCGGCTTCACAACTGGAACCCCTTGGCTCCATGTCAATCCCAACTATAAGAGCATCAATGTGCAAGCCAATCTGGCCAATCCGAATTCGATCTTCCATTGCTATCGGAAGCTGATTCAGCTGCGAAAGGATCACCCGATCGTGATCTGGGGCGACTTCGAGCTCGTTACGGATGTACCGGATCATGTCTTTATGTACTTGCGCCAGTACGAGAATCAGACATGGGCGGTTGTAGCAAACTTCGGAGAGGAAGAAACCGTGCTGCATTTGCCGGATAGAGGCCAGAATCATGAAGTCATTATCAGCAACTACGAACGGGAAACGGTTGATTTCCATTCATTGACCTTGAGGCCTTATGAGGCATTCGCAGTAAAGCTGGGATAATCATGAACCGTAAAAAGAAACCTGAAAATCAATCGATTTTCAGGTTTCTTTTTATGTTTTTTCGTTCAATCTTGGAAATCGGCGTTCACCGATACCTCTTTCCATTTTTCAATGGTTTTCAGTAACTCCGTATATTTGTTCACTGCGATATGATAAGCATCCGATCCAAGCAGCAAACGAAGCGGCGGCTCTTCAGACTGCACAATGCTAACGATTGCCTCTGCAGCTTTTTTAGGATCACCGGGTTCTTTTCCGTGGTTTTCTTCATTTACAAATGGAGAGATGAGATCCGCATACTCCTTGATAGCTGATTTGGTTTTCGCTGCCGAGCGTCCGGACCAATCCGTACGGAAGCCGCTCGGTTCAATCAACGTTACGCGGATATTGAAAGGAGCAATCTCTTGGGCAAGGCCCTCAGAAATACCTTCAACCGCATATTTGGTACCATTGTAATAGCCCACCCCAGGGAATGAAGCTAATCCACCAATGGACGAGATGTTGATAACGTGTCCCGACCGTTGGTTTCTCATATGCGGCAAAACAGCATTGGTCATATGCATGAGACCCCATACGTTGATTTCAAACATTTTCCGTGTTTCTTCTTCAACAGCTTCCTCAACGGAACTAAAATACCCGATCCCAGCGTTATTGACCAGCACGTCAATCCGACCAAATTTCTCTATTGTCGCATTCACTGTTTTTTCAATTTGATCGGGCTTTGTAACATCTAGCTCCATGGCCAGCACATTGTCCGGATTCCCACGGACAAGATCAGCAATGGATGGGAGATTCCTCGCGGTAACAACAACAGGATAGCCTGCTTGAATCGTTGCTTTTGCGAGTTCTCTGCCGAATCCAGTGGAACATCCCGTGATCAACCAAACCCTGTTATTCCTCATTTGTTTCTCTCCTTAAGAATAAAGTTTTTTGATGCAAACAAACTCTAATCCTTAGAGACTGCTCGAAGTCAAGCATTTAAATGCTTATCGACATGACCTACGATTCTAACTCTTTGATGAACTTAGCAGGCACTCCTCCCACAACGCAATGATCGGGAACATCTTTCGTAACGACAGCTCCAGCCGCAATAATGACATTATTGCCAATGGTCACTCCCGGAAGAATGACACAGTTCGCGCCGATCCAAACATCGTTGCCAATCGTCACAGGTTTGATGATGGATAACTTTTCTCTTCTCCCTTTAGCTGTCATAGGATGATTGACTGTGGAAATTATGCTATTAGGCCCGATCATGCAAAAGTCACCGATCCTAACTTGGTCAACATCAAGAATGGTAACGTTATAATTGGTTAGAAAATCTTCTCCTACATGAATGTTTTTGCCT
The DNA here is from genome assembly GCF_001457415.1 of Gorillibacterium timonense. Lineage (GTDB taxonomy): Bacteria > Bacillota > Bacilli > Paenibacillales > NBRC-103111 > Gorillibacterium > Gorillibacterium timonense. The sequence goes on along the minus strand of NZ_LN881724.1, from coordinate 2,281,691 downwards.
ACATCACAGTTGAAGGGTGGCTGCATGTACACCTTGTTTCGGTAGGATCCGAATAACTCCTGAATCACTTTATTTTGCTCTTCCAAATCGGACGTATCAATCTCATTGAATTTTTTACAAAGGCGCCTTGCATTCTCTTTCATCGCAGCAATCTCTGGGTCGAGAAAGCAAAAAGCTTCGCCAGCAAGGTATTTTTCCATTTCTGTTTTCATAAAAGATCCTCCTTAAAAATCTGCTATCCATTAACGATAAGCCTTAGAGAAAACTCTAAGGCAAACATCTTTTCTTGAGATGATCAAGGTTTTGGATACTCTTTTTTGACTTAGAGTATACTCTAACCTATACAATCAATATTATTTCGTAAAGAAGGTGGCTTATACATTGGGATACACAATTAGTCAGGTTGCGGATAAGACAGGAATAACGGCACACACCTTGCGTTTTTATGACAAGGAAGGCTTATTGCCCTTCGTTGATCGGAATAAGGCAGGGAATCGAGATTTTAAAGAGAGCGACTTTGAATGGCTTGCCGTCATAACCTGCTTGAAAAAGAGCGGCATGCCCGTGAAAAAAATCAGAGAGTTTGTGGATTGGAGCATGGAAGGAGACGGTACGTTACAGCAGCGTCTTGAAGTCTTTGAAATCCATAAAAAAGCTGTTATGGAGAAAATAGCGGAACTCGAAAAGTATATGGAGAAAATTGAGTATAAGATTTGGTATTTCAAAACGGCTATTGATTATGGAACAGAGGCGGTGCACTCACAAAATAAATGTGTATTGGCCGATGATGAATGATCCTGTAAAAATGCAAAAGGACAGCCATTTCCACATGGCTGTCTTTTTTTCAAAATGCTTATTATTTCAGAGGTTAGTCGGATCAAAGCCTTGTGGGAAAAGTTCTTCAAAGCGGTCTTGCTTCTCATATAAGCTATACCAAAGCTCAGCAATGAGATCGGGGTCACCAGCTGTTCCGGCTTGGATAGCGGTCCCGATTGAAAGAAGTCCGACATATATACCCTTATCTTTCAACTCATTGTGCAAGTTTGTTGCATAATTTCGAATACCCGACATTACGATTCCGCCATTCCCAACAAAAGGTAATGGGTACATAGCAGATAATCCTGTTGTAAATAGAATAGCTCCTGAATCGGTGTTCATCATATCGGGCAGCACCTCATTGACGGAAAGAACAGCGGGGAGTAGATAGCTGTTTATTTGCTCTAATACACTTGCGGGTGTTGTTTCCAGCACATTTGTGAACGTATGCCAGCCCGCATAGGGGCTAAACTCCAAGACATCGATGGAACCAAATTCGGTTTTCACAGCTTGAAGAGCTTGTTTTAAAGCAGCCAAATCCGTAACGTCAGCTACAAAAGATCGCGCTGTAATCGCTAGTTCTTTAAGTTCCTTCATGAGAATCGATAATTTCACAGGATTACGCGAAATAACGGCGATTTGAAATCCCTTTTCACCGAATTTTTTGGCTAGAGACAAGCCCAAACCAGGTCCAGCCCCAACGATTACAATCGTTTTCGTATTCACAATAGATCGGCTCCTTATCTGTGATATAGTAAAGTAACACGTGTTGCTTTAATAAGAACTATACATCGGACAATTCGCCGTAACAACCAACAACCGTATTGCGAATGTTGCTATAGCAACAAAATTAAACAATTGTTGAGCAGGAGGAAGCATGGCTAATAAAATGATGAATATCCGGATGACTCAAACGAAGGGATCGCTCATCAATTCCTTTTTTGACCTGGTATCCAAAAAGGATTTTGATAAAATCACCATTTCAGATATAGCTGCAGGAGCAAACGTAAACCGGGCGACATTCTATGCCCATTTTCAAGATAAATTTGAAATGCTGGATTACATCATGGGAGATTCCGCATTAGCGGCCATCGCAAAACAAACGAATGGAGAAGCTAAATTTGATTTGGAGAGCATGGAGCAGCTTGTTCTAGCGGTCTGTGATTTCTATCAACAACCCGACATGCAATGTCGCAGCAGTTATGTAGGATTAATCGTGCCCCAATTGAAAGACAAGATGGTACATGAATTGAAGGCCTATTTGATGAAAGGCTTGGATTGCAGAGCTTTCACAAATAACATGAAGCATTTATATGGCTCTATCTTTGCGCAAGCCATCCACGAAGGGGCTATTCAATGGGTCACCGGGAATACCATGGAGAGTAAAGAGGAAATTGCAAAAAGAGTTGCATTGCTACTAGTAGGCGGATTCCAATCTTCGATCAGCGATTGATTGAAACACAGAAGTGTGGTATAAATGCATTGAGTGTATCAATCCATTTAATCCAACATAGACTAATAAGGAGCAGCTAACCATGAGTCCCACTTTGTCGCGGGAAAATTACTTTCTGACCGTGATCAATCGTATAGAGGAGCATCGAGTAGATGCGGGCAGTCTGGAGCAGGAGCTGCAGCAGCTTTTGCTTGACCTTGCCCATATGGTGCTTGAGAAGCGGAGCTTTACGGAAGCGATGATCCAGCGAATTAACTTTCTATTCGAGCAATATCAAGCCATCCATCTTAAGCTTAGGATTGTGCCGTCGACGGGGGATGGGGCCGAGCATGCTCCGAATGAGCGGCATGTCACAGGAGAACGGCAGTCCATTTTGCTGTACACAGATTTTACCGACGGACCCGACCATCTTAAGAGAATGTATATGGAAGCCATCATCAGCTTGCTGGAGACGATGGAGAGGAAGCCGTTGGACCTGCAAACCTGCAGGCAGTGCGGCAGTTGGTTTATTCCGTACGAACGAGCACAGGTAACCTGGTTTTGCAGCACCAAATGTCGCAATCGTTATCATTACTTGCTTGCCAAGAAGAAACGGGAGGATGATCATGATCATCTTGAAGTCCGATGAAGAGATCAAGCTGATGCGGGAAGCGGGTCGGATCGTTGCCGAATGCCATGAGATGCTTGCAGACGTCATTAAGCCAGGAGTAGATACGTTAACGCTGGACCAACTGGTGGAGGAGAAGATCCGTTCACGGGGGGCGATTCCCAGCTTTAAAGGGCATCAAGGATTTCCAGCTTCGATCTGCGTAGCGCGCAATGAAGTGATCTGCCACGGCTTCCCGGATTCCAATCGCCTGATGGAAGGCGATGTGGTGACCATCGACTTGGGAGCATGCTACAAGGGCTATCATGGTGATTCCGGTTGGACTTATGCGGTTGGAGAGATATCCCGTGAGCGAAAGCAGCTCATGAAGGTCTGTCATCAAAGCTTGCTTCTTGGGATCGATCAAGCACGGGAGGGCAAACGAATCGGGGATATCGGTTATGCGATCGACATGAACGCCAAGAAGTTCGGATACGGGAACGTGAAGGAATTTTCGGGGCATGGAATCGGAAAGGATATCTGGGAAGAACCGAGTGTTCCAAATTATGGCATGAAGGAAAAGGGGACCCGGCTGAAAAAGGGCATGGTGATCGCGATTGAGCCGATGTTCACGCTCGGCGGGTGGCGCGCCGTCATCGAAAGTGACGGTTGGACGGCCCGCACAGTGGATCGTTCGATCTGCGTTCAATTCGAGCATACGGTTGCCATTACGGACAACGGCCCGCAAATTCTCACGATTTTATAAGGTGGGGCTTATCCATTTGGGCGAGCCTCGATACTAAGCCATTGCAGGATAAGAAAAAACTGGACATTGCGAACGAACGAATCTATACTCTAGATAGTAATGGTCAAAAATTAAAGGGCAATGCCTGTTTTTATCCAACGCGGATGGAAAACACAACCCCGAGCACTTCTTCGGGATTGTGTTTTTTTGTTTTTCCGAGAGCTTATTCAGAGCGGTCTGTAAGCGCAGTCATCAATCATGAAATCGTTTGGAGGAGGATTTGTCTATGTTCAAGGAAGCCATTTTTCACACGCCCAAAAGCAATTATGCCTATGCCTACGACAACAACACCCTGCACATTTCCCTCAAGAGTAAAAAGGGCGATCTGACAAACGTGAACTTGCTGTACGGAGATCCCTATTATTGGGCTGACGGGGAACAGGTGATGGAGAAGATGGCGATGTCACTCTCCGGTACGGATGACTTGTTCGATTATTGGTTTGCTGCCATTTCCATTCCGGTCAAACGGTTTTCCTATCTGTTTGAAGTATCGGACGGACAAGAGACGCTGATCTATGGGGAGAGAGGCTTTACCGCAGAGAAAGCCCGGAACCGGATTTTCCGCTTCCCTTATTTGAATGAAACCGATGTCTTCAAAGCGCCGGACTGGGTGAAGCGGACCATCTGGTACCAGATTTATCCGGATCGCTTTGCGAACGGCAATCCCGAAGGAAAGACCGGCAAGCTCAGTGAATGGGGAACGGAGTCACTGCCGGGTGCGGTGTTTGGCGGCGATCTTCAAGGCATTATCGATCATCTCGATCATTTGGTAGAGCTTGGGGTAAACGGCATCTATTTAACACCAATCTTCAAATCCCCGTCGGATCACAAATACGATACGATCGATTATTTCGAGATCGACCCTCAGTTTGGAGATAAAGAGACGTTCCGCCAACTGGTCGATGCCTGTCACGAGCGGGGAATCCATATCATCCTGGATGCGGTCTTCAATCACAGCGGGTTCTTGTTTGAAAAGTTCCAGCACGTTCTCACGCATAAGGGCCAGTCTCCTTATGTGAACCACTTCCACATTCAGGAGCTTCCTGAAGAGGGAGATCCGGTTTACGAAACCTTTGCTTATGTGAAGGAAATGCCGAAGCTGAACACGGAAAATCCGGAAATGAAGCAATATTTGCTGGATGTGGCGAAATATTGGGTAGAGGAGTTTGGCACGGACGGCTGGCGTCTGGACGTGGCCAATGAGGTGGATCATGCCTTCTGGCGCTCGTTCCGTCAAGCGGTGCGGGAGGCTAACCCTGACACGTATATTATTGGAGAAGTAGCCCATGACGCCAACGCTTGGCTTCAAGGGGATCAATTCGATGCGGTCATGAACTATCCGTTTACAGAGATGGTGGTCGACTTCATCGCCAAAAATCGCATCAATGCCGAGCAGTATGCGAATGAAGTGGTGAAGCAGCTGCACAATCATTCCGCCAATGCGAATGAGGTCGCCTTTAATCTGTTGGGCAGCCACGATACTCCCCGGATCTTAAGTGTTTGCGGAGATGATAAGGATAAGCTGCGACTGGCTTTCCTGCTGCTGTTGACGTACACCGGTGCCCCTACCATCTACTATGGGGATGAGATTGGATTAGATGGGGACGGTGGAGACTTTTCATACTACCGGAAATGTATGGAATGGGATAAGGAGAAGCAGGATCGGAACTTGTTTGCTTTCATGCAAAAGCTGATCTATCTCAGAAAAAATGTGAAGCCGTTGTACGCATCCTCCCAGCTGTCCATCCTTGAAGCGGATGGCGACGCTAACTATCTCGTATTTAGCCGGAGCTATGAAAAGGAGACAGTTCTGGTCGCCTTGAATAACGGGAATCGTCCGGTGACGATTCCTTGGCCGGCGAATGTAGCGGGCAAGCATGCGGTTGATCTTCTTACAAATGAAGTGCTCCACTTAAGCCCGGATGCAGAGCTCACCTTGCAGCCTATGCAATACTCGCTCGTCCATGTGGTTTCTTGAGGGCATCATCAAACTCCGGAGAATCTGACGGTGCTAAGAATGATCTAATAGCTTAGTGCTGTAAAAGCAAGAAGGCTGAACCCTCTATTCGGGGTCAGCCTTCTTTGTTTTTGGTTCTTTTCGAAAATAGTGATGCTAATGATAAGTCTGTGATTTTGTTCCAGCTGTTAGAATCTGCGATGAGCAAATGGTTCAATATAGGTTTTCATATTGGATATCCATTTAACCAAATAAATGCTTGTTCATCATTATCAAAAAATTTTACGGATTCTTTTGTATTGGATTGTTGTAAATAATTCATTATCTCTCCTTCTTCAAGGAGAAATGCGATTGCCTTACTATGATTCAAAATGATTTCATTGAAGAACTTATCTTTCCATGCTTTTTGAACGGAAAAATGATCAGGAGTGTACCCTTTTCGATCGACTAACAATTTGTATTTCCGACCCTCGGAAATGAATTGCTGACAAACCTGCTCGAAGCCAACAAACCATTCGTTAACATCATCTGTTGTAATCTTGCCAATTAGATGGGTAACAATTAAATCTCCTGAAACGGTTGTGCTAATATTCGGCTTGCTCAACTTGGAATCAACTCCCTCAGTTGCAATTATGCGTAAAAAACTTAATAAAATCAATAAAGATAAAGTTCTCACGCAATAAAGCGATTTACGAAAGGAGCCTTGATTTTGGAAGAGTTTAGCAACCAGGGAGCTGATGCTCTGACCTTTAAATCAAGGAAGCATCCACGAAGCAGTGGAGATGAAGCGGAGATAGCACCTTCAGGCCTTCTCCCCATTCGAAGCCCCGATCGGCGGCGAGCTGCTTGCCTTTTTGCCCGAAATAGAAGCGATACATCGCCAATATCTCAGCGTTGAACTGGCTAGCATGCATTGCCATCGCTTCGAATTTCCGCTCGAAGAAGGATGCGGCCTCGATAACCGTGTTCGGTTGGGCAGTAAAATAGAAGCCGATGGCTGAAGGCTGCCAAGGCTTAGTCGAGGTTCCGCGCGGATAGAGCGGAAGGCCCGAGGAGAGGAACGCCTGCGCGGTCGCTTTACCGGTGATGACGTGATCGTGATGCGCTTCATAAGTCAACCACGGATCGGGGCAAAAGACGGCATCCGGCTGAACGGTCCGGATGACCTCGGCCAGCTCGGCGGCGAGTGTCGGGATGCTGTCGAGCGTGCCGTCGCCATGCCCGAGGCTGTGGAACACCGATACGCCGAGATGGCGTCCGGCGTCCTCCAGCTCACGTGCGCGTATTGCGGCGATCTCCTCGTGGGATAGGGCCGGGTCAAGCGCTCCCAGATCGCCGTTCGTTACCGTCACATAATGGATTTCGCAGCCGCGCGCCGCGAAAGAAGCGATGATCGCCCCCATGCCGACCTCGTTGTCGTCCGGATGCGGCTGGACGCAGAGAATTTTACGACAGGCGGTGAGATCAGGTGGGGACATGAGAGCTTGCAGGGCGGAAGAGTCCATCGAAATTCACTCCTTATGTGTAGTTTCGTTACTATATGGATTTCGTCTGGACCATCGGGATCATCCGTTTCAGACCGGTTCTCAAACCCGTTAAGAGCTCCGGCTCTGATCCAATTCGTGAAGAATTTGCACGCGCTTCTTATCTGTTATGCTGTAGAAGAGGATCGGCAGAACGGCAGCGGCAAAGCAGATGGCGGGAAGGATAAACATGATCAGGCTGAGACCGTGTTGAAGCTGTGGCGTGACCGACTGATTTTCCACGTAATTCAGGATGCCGAGGCCTGCTCCGATGATCATGCGAGAGAGCGCGCCGCTAAATTTGGTGATGAAGGTATTGGTGGAGAAGACGATCCCTTCTCCGCGGAAGCCGAGCTTCCACTCGGAATAATCGATGGTGTCGAGCAGCATGGAGGTGCTCACGATGGTCGTCATCCCCGAGAAGAAGAAGCTGACCGCGAACCAGATGAGCGTAGGCAGAATCTGGCTGTCGCCTGCGAGGTAAGGGATCAGGCACGAAAGGCTTCCCAGGAGGCAGGAGGTGATGAACAGCAGCTTTTTGGAAAAGACATTCAGCAGCTTAGGGGTTACGATCATGCCAAGCAGCATCCCGACGACGAGGCTCAAGCCGAGCTGGGTGACATAGGCGGCATCGCCCCATACATAGATGACGTAATAGAGTTGGATGGCCTGCCGTATGCCGATGATCATGTTGATGATGAGGAGCGATCCGAGCAGGGTGAGGAGCGGCTTGTTCGTATAGATCGTTTGCAGATTACGGCGAAAGGGGATCTTTTCGATGGAGGGGGCTACTCGCTCACGGGAGGTAAGCCCGGTCAGGAAAATGGCGAGCGCGGCAATGACGGCGATGATGATTGCAGAGTACTGGTAGGCGGAAGGGTTTCGCTCACCGCCGAAAGCGAGTAAGAGCTGGATGCCGCCGATCGTCACGATCACCGCGCCGAGAGTGCCTCCGATTTTGCCGAGGGTTACGATCAAGTTGCGTTCCTTCGGCTCTTTTGTGACGACGGATGATAACGCCCACAGCGGAGTATCGCAAACGGTATAAAGCATTCCCCACAGGAGGTACGAAGCCGCTGCTAGGAGCAGGGTTGCCGTAGCAGAGCCTTGAAAATCCGTAAAGCAAACGACGGTAACGGCGGCGATCAGGAAAGGAGCAAAGAGCAGATAAGGCCGGAACTTGCCCCAGCGTGTCCGTGTTTTATCGGCGATCATGCCCATGACCGGATCGAGACAGGCGTCCACGATACTGGCTGCGACCAGAATGAGGCTGGCCGTCGCAGCCTTAATGCCGAGCAGATCGGTGTAGAAAAAAAGGATGTACGCAGACATGAAGCTGTACAGAATGTTTTGCCCGAGTAGCCCTCCCATGTAGAACAGCTTCTCGCGTGCGGGTACCTTGGTCTCCATGACATCCCCTCTTCCAACTCACACTTTGATAGTTAGCTTCTATTATTTGGTGGTTTGGTAAGGCTGTCAATGAAATCTTGGGACGAAATGACCAGGGAACTGCTTCAAAACGACTTTTTGGCGAAATTATCCTTCCAAAGACCTACTCTGTTTCTTATAATGAACTCATTGCGCAGAGCAACAGATAGAGAGTTTAGAAACGGGAATGGGGTAGAGATTCATGCGAAAGATTCGTTACAAGATTTTGCTCGCTTTCCTGATCAGCAGCTTGCTGCTAACCGGATTGTTTGGCGGGTACAATGTGGTTGTGCTGGAAAGGAATCATCATCGGGAGCTGGCAAGCTACCGGGATGAGCTCTACGAGCAGTATGATAAATTGATCAAGAGTGAAGTGGACAGCGCATACAGCCTGATCGCTTCTTATCAAAAGCAGGAGAAGGAGAAGGGGCTGACCGAGAAAGAGGCCAAGCAGGCCGCCGTGGATGCGATCAAGAGCTTGCGCTACGGAGAAGCGGGTTACTTCTGGATCGATCAGTCCGATGGGGTGCTGGTGGCCCACCCGATGAATCCGCAAGATGAAGGCAAGAACCGGATCGCGATCAAAGATTCAGAAGGAACGGAATTGATCAAGAACCTCATCGAAGCGGCGAAGGCTAATGAGAAGGGCGGATATACGAATTACCTCTGGGATAAGCCCGGTGATGACGGTGGGACCCAAGTTCAACCCAAGCGCGCTTATTCTCGCTATTTCGCTCCCTACGATTGGGTAGTCAGCACGGGAAATTATGTGGATGACATCGAAGCCCTGATCACGGCGAAAAATCACCAGCTGGAGAACGAATTTCAAAAAAGCCTGATCGTAACCGTTTCTTTCATCGGCGCTGTCTTGCTCGTCATTGCGATCGTCGGCTTGTGGCTCAGCGCCCGAATTTCCCGGCCGCTCCTGGAGATTGTGCAATCCATTCATCAGGATGATCAAGGTCGATTCGACATTCAACCGATTGCGGTCAAGACCCGTGATGAAATCGGCATGGTGGCTCGGGCGTTGAACCAGATGACGGAGCAGATTCGGCAGTTTGTCCAGGAAGCCAGGACGAGCACGGAACAGCTTGCGGACAATGCGCGGCAGGTGAACGACATCGCGGAGCATGTTCAGACGAGCACCCGTGATACCAACGATAAAACGGCTCAACTCGCGGAGGTGATGGACGATATCGCTGGATCGACCGAGCAGATTGCCGCGACGCTCGAGCAAGTCGATGAAGCGGTCAGCTCCATTGCCGTCCGAACCGAGGCAAGTGCAGCCAAGTCCAACGAAACAAGCGAACGCGCGAGAGTGCTTCAGGAGACATCCCTGCAAGCCATCACCCGCACCCGTGAAGTCTACGAGGAAGCGAAGGAGAAGATGAGACTGGCGATTGCGGATGTGGGGAAGGCGGAGGAGATTACTCTTCTCAGTGAAGCCGTCTCGCAAATATCCAATCAGATAAATCTGTTGTCCTTGAATGCGGCAATTGAGAGCGCCCGCGCTGGAGAAGCGGGCAAGGGCTTTGCGGTCGTGGCGGCGGAGATTCGCAAGCTGTCCGATAGCTCGAATTCGACGGCCCAGAGCATTCAACAATTGACTCAGGAAGCTCTGCAAGCGGTGGAGTCGCTGGTTCACTCCTCGCAAGGGATCATGGGGTTCATCGAAGAAGACATTTTAACCGGGTATGAGAAGCTGGTCGAATACTGCCAGCAATATCGGCTGGATGCGGAGAGCATCCATCATGTGATCATGGAGCTGTCTGCTACTTCGGAGGAGATCAGCGCAGCTGCAAACGAAGTTGCGGCTCGCACCGATGACGTTGCGAAGAAGATTGTGACAAGTGCCAGCTCGATCGAGGAAATCAGCGGTCAAACGGGTGAAATGCTCGAGCAAGTGAATCGGCTGCAGGTGAATGCAGATTCCAACCGCGAAAGCACGGAGCGACTGAAAGGATATGTGGACACGTTCAAGGTATGAGGGAGCGGGCTATTACGAACTGACTGCAACAAACGTAGGTACGTGAGTAAGCTCGAATTGTATGGACTGTAATGCGAGGCAGCGGGCAATCGCTTAAGGGCGATTGCCCTTTCATTGAAAAAATTCAAAAAATAGGTATGAAAAAGGTCACACTCATTTGAAAGTTGAAGTGAATGCGCATACAATGGAAAAGAGACGTTGAGAACGTTTCGCAATGATGTAATCATTCTCAGGAATGGGGGAAACCGAATGAACAAGGCAGCGAAACCGCCGTTTGATATCCGTATCCATACCGAGCGGATGGGGAAGGATTACTTGTTTCTCATAACAGGTGGAGAAGCTCACATCGGTGCGACCGCGATGGCTTTTTATCAGGACGGCAAGATCCATACGGAGCTTGCCGTTGTTCCCGGACATCGGGAAGACAGGCTGGCCTTGGAATGCGCGGGTATGGCCTGCACCCGGCTTAGCGCTACGGTTACCGTGGTCATGGGAATCCACATTGAGGCGGCGTCTCGCTCTGATATCGAACTGGCCGTACAGACCGTTCGAGAGGAGATGAACCGGGTGCTGGACGAACTTCTTCCGGTCGTTCACTCACAATCCTAATCGTGTCGGTAGAAGCGGGCGTCAATGGATATGGGATATTGGAAAAGGTGCGAAACCTTGGAATTTTGAATGGATAGCTCTAGTTGAATACAAGTGGCCGCTCCGATGGGGAGCGGCCTTTTCTTTAAGTCACGAGGGTAGACCCGAGTAGGACGGCGTGATTATTCGTGCGGATGATGATGAACCGGGATTGCCGAAGAATCCTCGCCTTCTTGCTCTTTGCCGCGTGTGACGATGCTGAGCTCGCCCGTCTCGGGGTTCATCACAAGCCCGTGAACGCCGATATCGGAAGGCAGGAGCGGGTGATTGCGGATGACGCGCACGCTGTCGGCGACAGCATCCGAGACCGAATGAAAGCCGGTCAGAAACCGTTGAAGGTTGATGCCGGAATTCTCCAAGGTACGGATGGTTTCGCTCGAAATGCCGCGAGCCGCCGCCTGATTCAGCACTTCCTCCGAGTTCAGGCTGGTCATCCCGCAGTCGTGATGGCCGATCACATAGACTTCCTCGGCCCCGAGGGAGTAGATGGCGACGAGAATGCTGCGCATGATACTGCCGAATGGGTGGGCGACGATGGCTCCTGCGCTTTTGATGATCTTGGCGTCGCCGTTCTTGAGATCCATCGCTTTGGGAAGAAGCTCCACGAGGCGGGTGTCCATGCACGTAAGAATGACCATTTTCTTTTCGGGAAATTTGGTGGTACGGAAAGCTTCAAATTCATGGTTTTGCACAAACGAGCGGTTGAATTCCAGGATTTCTGTCAGACGCGACATGGTGTCCCTCCTTTTGGGATGAGAATGAGATGGGTGTTCGGTTGTTATTCAGTGTAGCACAAGCGCGGCTGCGGCTCCAAATCAATGACGAATTGAAATTATTTCCGAAAATCAGTAAGATCGTATAGAGTACATATCGGAAATGAGGCGAAACCATGGGTGTTTTTGAAGACAAACAAAAAGGTTTTATGGAATTAATCCGCAGGATGAAGAGCTATTATGAGGCAGTCGGCGTGATGTATTGGGATCTGCGGACAGGCGCTCCGAAGAAGGGGGTTCCAACCCGCTCCGAGGCCATCGGTCTCTTGTCCACTGAAGCGTTCAAGATGTCCATCTCCGAGGAGATGGCCGGATACCTCGCTTTCTTCGAAGAGGAAGAGAATGCGAAGCAGAGCGATCCGATCACGAAGAAGCTGGTGGAAGAATGCCGCAAGCAATACGACCGCAGTGTGAAAATTCCGTCCGATCGCTATAAGGAGTATGTGGTTCTGACCTCGCAGGCCGAATCGGCTTGGGAAGAAGCCAAGCATGCGGACGATTACGGAAAGTTCAGCCCTTATCTGGAGAAGATCATCGCGTTCACGCGGGAATTCGTGGAGATCTGGGGCTATGACGCGCATCCTTACGACTCTCTGCTCGATCAATATGAGCCGGGAATGACGGTGGCCAAGCTGGATGAAGTGTTCGGGTCCTTGCGCGAGAAGCTCGTTCCGCTTGTTCATGCGGTTCAGAATGCCGAGCACAAGCCGCAAACGGACTTCCTCTACAAATCCTATCCGATCGACGATCAAAAGGTCTTCAACCGCTATATCTTGAACCAGCTCGGGTATGACTTTGAAGCGGGCCGGGTGGATGAGACGGAGCATCCGTTTGCGACCGGGTTGAACCTTGGCGACGTGCGGATTACGACGCATTACAAGGAGCATCATTTCGCGGATGCGCTGTTCAGCACGATTCACGAATGCGGACACGCTCTCTACGAACAGAACATCTCGCCGGAGCTGGACGGAACTCTGCTTTGCTCGGGCACGTCGATGGGCATTCACGAATCGCAATCCCGCTTCTGGGAAAATATGATCGGCCGCAGCCGTCCGTTCTGGGACCGGTATTATGCCGATCTGCAAAAGCAATTCCCCGAGCAGCTGGCTGGCATCTCGGAGGAAGCCTTCTACCTCGCCATGAACGAAGCGAAGCCTTCGTTGATCCGTACGGAATCCGATGAGCTGACCTATAACCTCCACATCATGATTCGTTATGAGCTGGAGAAGGACATCATCGGCGGCAAGGTGACGGTTGACGAGCTTCCGGCTCTGTGGAATGCCAAGTATGAGGAATACCTCGGCGTGACGCCTCCGAACAACACGCTGGGCATCCTGCAGGACGTGCATTGGGCTGGAGGAAGCTTCGGTTACTTCCCGTCGTATGCCCTCGGCAACATGTACGCCGCTCAGTTTGAACGCACCCTGCGGAAGGAGATCCCGAATCTTGACGAGCACGTTCGAGGCGGAGATTTCCGTCCGATCAAGGCATGGCTGACGGAGAAGATCTACCGTCACGGCGGGCTGAAGACTCCGTACGAGCTGATCACCGGAGTGACCGGCGAAGAGCTGAACCCGGATTACCTGGCTCAGTATCTGACGAAGAAGTACAAGGATGCTTATCAGCTGGCGTAAACCGGGTGCATACTAGCATTCGGTGAGCTCTATACACGATTTGATGAGCGTATCGCCATAGGGATGATGATTACGCGATTTTGAAGAGCCTATCGCCGATGGTGATTAAGATTACACATTTGAAGAGCCTATCGCTGATGGTGATATTGGTAAGGTTCGTTCATACACTACCCTGGCGCACATAAAAAAGCAGAAGAAGCCAACCTATGTGAGGGTTGGCTTCTTCTGTATTGGTGATGCTGCGGATGGAGAATGACCCCGACAAGGAGGAAGCTCTGTACAGAGGGAGTTATAAGCGCAGGATAATGCTCGAATTATGATAGAGGGGATGCAGGAAGCTCGCCGTTCGCGCGAACCATTAAGGCGGATAAGTAATAAGCACAGTACAATATGGAATACCTCAGCGATGAGGGTGACTAGGAGAGCGACGTCGCAAATTACCTTTGGGATCTACAGCGAATGCGATCCACATCGAAGGCATATGAGGGGTTTTCTCTTCGCGATCCGCGTCGAAGGATGATGCGATTTTTCTAACGGAAACAGCTGCAGCTAATTAGCTCAAAAAGGCACCTTTTCAACTCTAACGGAAGTGTGCGATGCTATTTGTCATACTTCTGAGTAAAAGGCGGCCATTGACTGCAATTAGCTGCGTGTAGCTCCGTTAGAAATTCAAAGCACTCTCTATCGATAAAATAGTGGCTCTTGCCGCCGTTAGAAAATTCGAACGAGTTCGGCTGCCCCACCTTCCGAATACGAGAAAAAGGAGGTTACCCCCCACTTACTGTCCGAGCCGATAGGTGCGATATCGCTGATTGCCGCTAGCGACAACAAGCATTTTTTTGTTAACTAAATGATGAAGAATGTCCCTTGTGTGGCGATCGGATAACCTTAGATGGGCTGAAAGCTCTCGTGGCAGGAAAGGACGCATCAATCTACGGGCGAAGCGAAGAGTTTCGGCTTCACCCCAGTTTAACTCGGACGGAGTTGCGGTGGACAGAAATTTCCCAACAAAGGCAAGCGTCAGTTGTTTGCATACAGCAGGGTCGTCTCGAATTGACAAGTAAGCAATGGGTAAGAAGAGCCAATCATCCAGCGTGAGCAAGGCTTGCTTCAAACATAAATCCTTAAATCGACCGGTTTCAATGTCTCGGGCGTGAGTTCGGTAATCCTGGATCTCAATACAGCCCTTGGCCCCTGGCAGGATGTAAGCCAGATCAAGATATCGGAAGCTGTTGTTCATGTCCCGAACCTCGTACTCTGGGTATAGATGATCGAAGTTTCCAACGGCAGGGAACCATATCGAGCTCAAATAGGCTATGGTACTATGTCCTAATCCTTTTTTCAGAAGTTCCCGCCTTCTGGGGTTCCTTTCCTCGGCGATCTGCTTAGTCATCCATTGCTCACAAGCGTCATCGAACAAACTCATCTCATCACACATCCCCTCGGAATAAACAAAAAGCCGCCCTCATACGAAGTTAGCTCAAATGAGCTGATCGTATCAAAGCGGCATGTGCTTCACGCCAATCAATTGATTCAAATGTAACATATCATGTTGGATTTTTCCAGGGTGAGGTTTTCACAGACCTTTTAGTTCATTCGATCATCGAAAGGGTTTAAGCTTGAAGCTCGGCTGATCGATAAATGCGCAGAAGAATCTGCTTAGTTGTCGGTCATTTTCTTATGCAGAAGATGAACGACTCGGATGATTATTTTCGCTCTTAAGGTTCTTTTAAGCTAACGATAACGTGCGGTTAAGGAGGAAGGTTCACAATACAGAAAACAAGCCGCGAGATGCGGATGCATGGATGAGAGAAGGAGTCGGTGGGGATGGAGAAGAAAGGGAGAAAAATCGACTGGTATTTAACCGCGATAACGGTGATGTCGTTATTCTTGAACGTATTTGGCATCTGGAAGGATAAATACTCGAACTCGTATTACACGGCTGCTGTTGCGAGCATGATGGAGAACTTTAAATCGTTTTTCTTCGGCTCGCTTGATCCGGTCGGATTCGTGACGGTGGATAAACCGCCGGTTGTCTTCTGGATCCAGACCTTGTTTGCGAAGATCTTCGGCCTTTACGGCTGGAGCGTCATCCTTCCGCAGGCGCTCGCGAATGTGGGTTCGGTGCTGCTGTTGTACTTCCTGCTTAAGCCGACATTCGGCAAGCTGGCGGCGCGGATGGGGGCGCTCATTCTGGCGTTAACGCCGATCGCGGTTGTGATCAGCCGCTCCAACAACATCGACGGGATGCTGGTCTTCGCGCTACTGCTTGGCACCTGGATGCTGATGAAGGGCGTTCGCGACAAGAAGGCGGGCTGGATCATCGGCGCTTTTGCCATGATCGGAGTCGCGTTCAACATGAAGATGCTTCAGGCGTATATGATTGTTCCCGCCTTTTATCTCTTTTATTGGATAGCCGTTAAGCTCAACTGGAAAAAGAAGCTTGGCATTCTCTCCGGAGCAACGGCTGTGATGTTGGTGATCTCCGTTTCTTGGGCAGTCATTGTCGATTCGATTCCCGCTGACAAACGACCCTATATCGGCAGCAGCCAAACCAACTCGGTTCTCGAGCTTGCATTTGGCTATAACGGAGTAAGCCGCCTGACGGGGGATCGAAATAACGGCGGCGGAGGAGGCTTTGGCGGACAAGCGCCAAGCGGTTCGATCGAGCGTTCCGATCGGTCCGGCGCACAAAACGGAACGAGTGGAGCCGATGGGGGGCAGGCCCCTGCCGGAGCAAATGGCAATAACCAAGGACAGACTGCTCCATTTGGGCGGGATGGTCAATCTGGGCAAAATGGCCAAGCTCCCGGAGGCAGCCAGAACGGCGGCAACGGAGGAACGATGCCGCAGGGAGGACGGGATGGCCAAGCGGGGACAACCGGAACAACAGGAACGACCGGCAACGATGCGGTAGCCGCGGCTTCCCAAGGAACCGACGGGGAGCAGGGTCAACAGCCCGGCTTCGGGGATGACGGCGGAGCTGGCGGGCAAGTGCCGGGCGGAATGGGCCAAATGCCCGGCGGAGACGGCGGCACGAATCGCAGCGGTGGGGGCGGCGGAATGTTCAACACCGGTCAGGCTGGAGTATTCCGGCTATTCCAATCCGAGCTTTCCGGCCAAGCGAGCTGGCTGCTTCCCTTTGCGCTGCTTGCGAGCATCGGCCTGCTCTCCGGCATCCGCTTCCGCAGAAGCATGACGGATCGGGAGAAGGAGACATTGTTCTGGTTGGCCTGGCTCATCCCGGTCGGCGGCTTCTTCAGTATTGCCGGCTTCTTCCACCAGTATTATCTGATCATGCTGGCTCCTCCGGTCGCAGCACTTGCCGGTGCTGGCTGGAGCGCTCTGTGGTCCTTTTACCGCGACAAGCAAGGCTGGAAAGCATGGATTCTACCGGCTGCGCTCCTTGTCACAACCGCCTTTGAGCTTTACGTGCTGAATCCCTATTCGGAAACGATGGGCAAAGGCTGGGTCATCGGGGTCGGAGCAGGCGGGATCGTCGTAGCGCTTCTCCTGCTGCTTCGCCTTCTTGAGAATCGTCTGGCTTTTGCCGCATCTGTTCTGGGGATGCTCGTGCTGCTCGCCGCTCCGGGTTATTGGTCTTATCTTCCTTCAACCCAGGACAACCCAAATTCCTCCGTTCCGGCGGCGGGACCGACGGGTTCGACGGGATTCGGAATGGGGAACCGGAACGTAATGGCTGGGATGATTGGCAACTTCGGCGAACGAGATGGTAACCGGGAGCGATTGAACGCGAACGGAACGAACCCTTTCGGTACTAACCAAGGCGGGTCAAACCAAACTGGAACAAACCAGGACGGCCAGACCCCGACCGACTCAAACCGGACGGACACCAGCGCGGCTAATAGCGGAGGAGGCTTCAACTTCTCGCGGGGTGCTTCCTCGGTGGATCAGGATCTCATCAACTACTTGACCGTGAACAATACGGGGGAAAAATACCTGTTTGCCACGACCAGCTCGCAGACGGCCGCTCCTTACATCATTCAAACCCGCAAAGCGGTTATGGCTATGGGCGGCTTCTCCGGTTCGGACCCGATCTTGACCGTCGACAAACTCAAGCAGATGGTCGCAAACGGCGATGTGAAGTATTTCCTGCTGTCCGGTGAAGGTGGCGGTGGTCGTGGTGGATCGTCCGAAGTCACCTCCTGGATTATCGAGAACAGCACCGCGATTACGGAAAGTGAATGGAAGAGCGCGACGGATACGCCGACTTCGACGGACAGCACCAGCGGAGTGATGGGGATGGGCGGCTTTGGCGGAACCACGCTCTACGAAATCAAAAAATAAGACGGAGGAGGAGAGTCAGCAATGGATGGACAAGTGCGTTACAGCATCGTCATTCCGGTCTATAACGAGGAAGCTGTGATTCATGAAACGTATCGGCGCTTGCAGACTGTCATGGATACAACAGGCGAGACGTACGAGCTGCTGTTCGTCAACGACGGCAGCCGGGACCGCACAGTCGAGATCTTGAGGGGCTTCTGCTCCGTGGACGATAACGTGAAGCTCATTGATTTTTCTCGTAATTTCGGTCATCAGGTCGCCATAACAGCAGGCATGGATTATGCGTGTGGGGAAGCGGTCGTCGTCATTGATGCGGACCTGCAGGACCCTCCCGAGCTTATCCTCGACATGATCGCCAAATGGAAAGAAGGCTTCGAGGTCGTTTATGCCAAGCGGATTGCTCGCAAGGGGGAGACGTGGTTCAAAAAAACGACGGCGCGCATGTTCTACCGCGTCCTGCGTGCTTCAACGGAGATTGACATTCCGGTGGATACCGGTGATTTTCGGCTGATTGACCGTCGGGTATGCGAGGAGATGAAACGACTCCCGGAAAACAATCGCTTCGTTCGCGGTTTGGTCAGTTGGGTCGGCTTTCGGCAGACGGCCATCGAGTATGTCCGCGACGAAAGGTTGGCCGGGGAGACGAAGTATCCGCTTAAAAAGATGATCAAGCTGTGCCTCGACGGAATCACATCCTTTTCCTACAAACCGCTCAAGCTGGCGGGTTATGCCGGTTTCCTGTGCTCAGTTGCGGGGTTCCTCTATATGATGACGGTCTTCTATCAAAAGCTGTTCACCGATCAGGTTGTCCCGGGCTGGTCTTCTCTCATGATCATCCAACTCTTCTTCAGCGGCTTTACCTTGATCATGCTTGGGGCGGTTGGCGAATACATCGGCCGAATCTACGACGAATCGAAAGGAAGACCGCTGTATATTGTCCGCGACTTCGTCACGAAACAGCAACAGCACCAACCCCTGCAAAGCGTTCCCGGCCGAATGGAGGCCTCCAATATTCGCGAGCTGGCCAGCAAAAGAAGACCGTCGTAAGACCAGCTATTCGATCAACAGGATTTGTTAGTTATGGCGTGTTTTAAACCGAATTCCGGACGAATAGACATGAAGATTTTACTTGATATGAGCGCCTTAGGCTCATTCTTCACGCGGTTATGATCGTCCGGTTCATTCCTATCCATGGTTTGATAACATGCAGTAGACAAACAACCGCAGGAAGCTCTGTGGGAAGTTTCTCCCCTGATGAAGGGAAGAGCTTCCTTCAGGGCTTTTTTCATGGACCCCTTCGCCCATAGGCGCATACACTGTCGTAAGCCAGAATGACATGGGAGGTATGGAGATGACGAAAAGCTTGAAGGTAGCCGCACTTGCCGTGCTGGCGCTGTCTTTGGCGCTTAGCGGCTGCGGCAAGAAGGACGCTTCGAAGGTCAAGGTCGGGGAAGTGACGCGCTCGATTTTTTACGCACCGCAGTATGTGGCGCTGACGCAAGGCTTCTTCAAGGATGAAGGGCTTGATGTGGAGCTTCAAACAACGGCGGGCGGCGACAAAACGATGACAGCAATTCTCTCTGGTGTGGTCGATATCGGGCTTGTCGGCTCCGAAACCTCCATTTATGTGGAGCAGCAAGGCTCGGAGGATCCGGTAATCAACTTCGCTCAATTGACGCAGACGGACGGGACTTTCCTGGTTGCTCGCGAGAAGAAGGAATCGTTTGATTGGAACGAGCTGAAGGGAACGACTTTCCTCGGACAGAGAAAAGGCGGCATGCCGCAAATGGCAGGCGAATTCACGCTCCGCAAGCACGGGATTGACCCGCAGAAGGATATGAAGCTGATTCAGAACGTGGAATTCGCCAATATCGCGACAGCCTTCGCTTCCGGTACGGGCGAATACGTCCAGCTGTTCGAGCCGCAGGCTTCGGTCATCGAGAAAGAAGGCAAAGGGACGGTCGTCGCTTCCTTCGGCGTGGAGAGCGGGCATCTCCCGTATACGGTATTTATGGCGAAGAAGAGCTTCCTGACGAAGAATCCGGAGATCGCCCAGAAATTTACGAATGCCCTGTACCGCGCTCAGAAATGGGTGGAGGAACAGCCGGTCGATAAAATCGTTGAGGCGATTGCGGAATACTTCCCGAATACGGACAAAGAGATCATGAATTCCGTTGTGAAACGCTATAAGGAGCAAGGCTCTTACGCCTTGAATCCGGTCATCGACGAAGCGGAATGGAACAATCTGCAGGATGTAATGGAGCAGGCGGGTGAGCTGAAAGCCCATGCCGACTATAAAAAGCTCGTGGATAACACCTATGCCGAAAAGGCGATCGAAACCGGCAAGTAAAGGAGTCACGGGAGGAGAAGCGCGTAAGGAGGGATGGAACGATGAGCGAGCCTTCTTTGCTTCTTGACGGGATCACGCATGTCTATGTCACCGAACGGGGGGCGTCGCTGGCGGTGGACGATATCACCTTCGCCATCCACCCGGGCGAATTTGTCAGCCTGGTCGGTCCAAGCGGCTGCGGCAAGACGACACTCCTCTCGATCATTGCCGGTTTGATTAAACCAACACTTGGGGATATTCGAGTCGCAGGCAAAGAGGCGGGGAAGCCCTCTCCGCGTATCGGCTACATGCTTCAGCAGGATTACCTGTTTCCATGGCGGACGATCCTCGACAATGTCATGCTCGGGCTCGAGCTGCACGGCAAAGCCGATGATACGAGGCGCAAATGGATTCTGCATCTGCTCGACGAGCTCGGTCTCCTGCCGGTGCGGGACAGCTATCCTCATCAGCTGTCCGGGGGAATGCGGCAGCGGGCCGCGCTCGTGAGAACCCTTGCGACCGAGCCGGATCTGCTGCTGCTTGACGAGCCTTTCTCAGCGTTGGATTACCAGACTCGCCTTCAGCTCGAGGAGCTGATTCTTGACATTCTGAAGGCGCACAAGAAAACGGCGCTTCTCGTTACCCATGACATCTCGGAGGCGGTCGCAATGAGTGACCGGGTGCTCGTCATGGAGCGAGGGCCGGGCCGTATCCGCCATGAGATTCGCATTCCCGATCCGATTCGGGCGGCCGGACCGATTGAGGCGAGAGAGCTGACCGGCTTTCATCCTCTCTTCCATGAAATCTGGAGAGAGCTTGAAGATCCGGATCGCAAGGAGGGGCGTCCATGAAGCAGGTGATGGCGGATAACGACAAGCTCAAGCTGACAATTGATGCCCATAAAACCTATTTGGCGGACAGAAAGCGTCTGCGCAGCCGGGTTCGCCTAACCCAGCTCGCGATTCTCGTAATCTTCTTCGGGCTGTGGGAATGGGCGGGCCGCGCGAAAGCCATCGATGTGCTGCTGTTCAGCTACCCGAGCAAGATCCTCTCCCTGCTTGCCGAGATGACGCGGGACGGTTCGATCTTTCCCCATATCGGGATGACGGTGACCGAAACGGTGATCGGATTTCTTCTCGGCACCCTGGTAGGGACGGCGCTGGCAATTCTCTTGTGGTGGTCTCCTTTCGTGGAGAAGGTGCTTGACCCTTACATTGTTGTTCTGAACAGCATGCCCAAAGTCGCCCTCGGCCCGCTGTTCATCGTCGGGCTTGGTCCGGGGATGCTATCGATCATCGGGACAACACTTGCAGTCAATGTGATCATCACGACCTTGGTCATCTTCGCCAGTTTCCGGGAGGTTGAATCCGGCTACAGCAAGGTGGTCCGCCTTCTCGGCGGCTCCCGCGCACAGGTGTTCAGCAAGGTCATCCTGCCCGCCGCATATCCGGCCATCGTCTCGACGCTCAAGGTGAATGTCGGGCTGTCTTGGATCGGGGTCATTGTGGGAGAATTCCTCGTCTCCCAGAAAGGACTCGGCTATCTTATCGTCTACGGCTTCCAGGTATTCAACTTCACCCTCGTGCTCGGAACGCTGTTCCTGATCGCCATCGTGGCTACTTTGATGTACCAAGCCGTGGCATGGCTGGAGAAGCGGTTGATCCGGTCGAAATGATGGGCAAGACGGCATTTCAGGATTTTTTTATTATAGAGATCTAAAGGGATTGACTGGAAAAAAGCGGTGAGGTACTTTTAGAGTAATTAACCACTCCTTCCCTTTTCGATCAGCAAGCGGATGGAGTAGCTAATCCAACCACAGGCTTACGAGAAGGAGAATACATGGGGATTTCCGAGCTTGAATTGAATTCGGAACGGCTGGTATTGGTATGTGACACCTATGAAGCGATGTGCCGGACAGCCGAGCAGGGCGATGAGTTGGCCATCGACTTCAGCCATGCTTACAAGTATCACAGGGAATTAGCGGAGCAGGGCTTATTTGCCGAAGAAGACCTGATCTGGTACAGGACTTGGACTTTTTATGAAAAATCCGAAAACAAGATCGTTGGCGGGGGGCTGTTCAAAGGCAAGCCCAATGAGAACGGTTATGTGGAAATTGGCTATGGCATATCGGATGACGAGCAGAGACGCGGATACGCAACCGAAGGGAACGGACGTCTTGTCCGTTGGGCCCTCGATGAAATGAACGTGGCGGGAGTTACCGCCGAGACGGAGAGGGATAACATCGCCTCCATCCGTGTGCTGGAGAAGCTTGGATTTGAGAAAACGCATGAAACCGATGAGTTTTCCTACTGGCTTAAGCAAAAAATAAGCGGATGACCACTTAAATGAGCAAGGGGAAGAAGAGAAGCGAAAGAGGCTTCTCTTCTTTTTTAGGTTAGAAGGAAGCCGACCCGCGGATTGGTTATCGCTCGGACCCGCGACCGTCTACTGCTAACGTTCGAACAGGCAGCGGGTCATGTATTCCGAGGAATGCGGCGGACAGTCGGTTCGATAAGCTGCTCACTTCGAAGGAGCTGGTTTACGTTTCGTGACCGCGAAGAGAGAGGTCATGCTGTTTTTTGACAATCGGGATGAACAAGTCCATCTGCTCTTTCATCGTTCCGTCTGCGAAATGCATCGCGCCGATGATATGCCCCATGTCATACCGCTCGAATTCGTCGTTTTCCAGCGAGGATGCCGCATACACCTGACTTTCGTCCACCCAGCGGTGTACCAGCCGATTGACTCGTGTAACGTCGTCGTCGTCGAAGGCGACTGCCGCCGCATAGAGTCCGCCTGGGAAATCAAACACCTCGAAGCCGTTCGAATCCGTCATGTCTTCGGGAAGGGCAAATAACCATTCAAAATCGTTGAGTTGGGGATGAAACCACATGAAATCTCGTGGGAAAAGATTTTGCGGAGGCTTGATCGTACTAAACCATTTGTCGAACGCCTCCAGATTGTTCTTGCCGGATCGCGCCATTCTGACGGATGGAAGGTTAACGATGCGGATATCCGGCTTTTTCTCAAGCTTATCGACGGCTTCGATCAGCTGATGGACCGGCTGCGCCTTCACCGCATCCTGATAGCCTTCAATGTACTGCCCCACTTCATTGGCTTTCTCATACAGAAGCTTGAGATTCACTTCATCTTGAGTGTCGAAGTCTTGGATCTGTTCGATCAATGCGATGATGATGGTCTTCACATGCTGCAGCAGTTCCGTCTCGTGATCGATTTTGCCGATTTTTTCACCTAGGACGTCGATGAGTACGGCCGCATTAGCGGATGCAAAGATCCGTTGGATGTCCTTGATACTGATGTCCAGCTTGCGCAAAATCAGAATTTGCTCAATGCGCTTTACGGCCTCCGCGTCGTAGCAGCGATAGGAGTAATCCTCGACGTGAGTGCTCGTGATCAGCCCCATTTCCTCGTAATATTTCAATGCCCGGGTGGTGATGTCATACTTCAGGGAAACTTCTCTAACCTTAAACAATGGAACGGACAATGCAATCTCCCTCCTAAAGCGTGCTTGCAAACACGCTCTTGCTCTGAATGGAGCATGTTGACGAATCGCAACCGTCGGGATTCCAATTAGCTGACATGCTCAAGACCTATCTTAAACTACGACGCAGGAGCAGAGTCAATAACCCAGTCCCATCCGGCTTGTTTCGAGCGGGAGAGCCGTTCGAGCCATGAATGGGACTGGGTTAAAGCTGCCTATAGTTCAGGAGGTCATTTTTGAACGGGGATGTAGATCTCAACATGACTACGATCGGAAACATCGTCCCATTCAATGTATTTCTCGATGGTGGGTAAGTCCAATTGCTTGTAGGGACTTTGAGGCATAAATTCACCGTAGATCCGCTTCCAGGTCTGTCCAAGAACTTCGCTTGTAATCGCTCCTTCCGCTGTGAAGACAAGCCATGCGGTTGCAGGATAGTGGTAGTGATCAAAACCCGGTACAGCCGTTCCTTCATATTCGACTCCGCACATGTAATCGTTATTGTCTTCCTGATCGAAGCCGAAGCACAGCCCCAAATCACAGGAATGCCCACTGATGTCACGCAATTGCTCAGCTGACCCATCTGTTTTGACGATTGCCCATGTGCCGCCGCCTTGCGGTGTGGTGCGGCGGATGCCCAGAACTCCAAAAGGTTCCTTTTCTATGTAACGATAATTCATTTCACTTACCCCCGTAATCCTAAATGTGAAAGTAAGGCGGGGATGAAATTTCAGGTTGGCCTCCGGTTTGCGCGCTTCATGCGGGGTGATCCCGTGCATCCGTTTAAATGCAGCCGTAAATGCATCTGCAGAATCATAGCCATATTTGACCGCAACATCGATCACGCGTTTGTCTGTGTTCTGAAGGTCATATGCAGCACGGGTCAATCGTCTACGGCGAAGATAGTCCGATAGCTGCATTCCGGTGATCGGAGCAAACGAACGCTGAAAGACGGAATATGGACATGCCAAGATTCGATTTAATTCATCGGGATTCACCTCCTCCGTCAAATGCGCTTCCAGATAATCCATCGCACGGTTCATTCGGTCAACCCATTCCATGGTCTCGCCCCTTTCCAACACAAGAATATCAAAACGGTTCGGCTCGCATCCTGTTTTCAGCGTACAGGTTTACACGGGGATATAGGGGGATTGTAACGCACATCTCCATCATTGCACAGATGGTTTCTAGTCGCGGATGACGTTGACGCAGCCAAAAGCATCGAAAGAATGATCGAGCACGATGAGGACGAGCCGTTCTGTCCAATATGGATCAATGAGGTACTCGCATGTCTGAAGACAATTGGCGAACGGAAGGAAGAAAAGTCGATCAAAATGGAAGGCAATTGGGAAAAAGGTTGTATTTTTTATAGAAAAGTCACTTTATCACCCTATGAAATATGTTAAATAAAGGTAATACTGGGCTTGTCAGATGGAATTCCTCCTCTGATAAATAAAGGGAAAGGAGGAAGTGAAAGCGCTTCAAGTTAACCGGAATGTGGCTTCCATCTTGAGAAAGAGGGTGAAAGGATGAGACGCAAGAGCCGGAATTTCAAGCGAGTAAGCATGTGGCTGTTGACCATCTGTTTAGCGGCGGGAGCTTTTCCCGCACTGCGGATCGGCGGGATTACCCAGGCGGCAGGTAGCTACAACTATGCGGAGGCCTTGCAAAAAGCACTGTATTTCTACGAAGCTCAGCGTTCAGGAGTATTGCCGACGAACAATCGAGTGGAATGGCGCGGCGATTCAGGTTTGACGGACGGCGCCGATGTAGGCGTGGATCTGACGGGCGGCTGGTACGATGCCGGAGATCATGTGAAGTTCGGCTTCCCGATGGCCTTCTCCGCCACCATGCTGGCCTGGTCGGCATATGAGTACCGGGATGGCTACGCCCAATCCGGACAACTCGACAAGCTGCTCGAGAATCTGAAGTGGGCGACCGACTATTTTGTGAAAGCGCATACAGCCCCTAATGAGCTGTGGGGTCAGGTCGGCACAGGGGGAATCGATCACGCTTGGTGGGGACCTGCAGAAGTGATGCAGATGGCGCGTAAATCGTATAAGATCGACGCGACTCATCCGGGCTCTGACTTGGCCGGGGAAACGGCCGCCGCTCTTGCCGCTGCTTCACTGGTCTTCCGTCCGACGGACGCCGCTTATGCCGATAAGCTGCTAACCCATGCGAAGACGCTCTATACCTTCGCGGACACGTACCGCGGCAGCTATTCAGACAGCATCACGGATGCCGGCCAATTCTACAAATCGTGGAGCGGCTATCAGGATGAGCTGACGTGGGGAGCGGCATGGCTCTACTTGGCGACAAAGGATACCGCCTACCTGACCAAAGCGATTGCGGCTACCGCAAATTGGGGCAAAGAACAGGACGGCAGCTGGCCGGTCAAGTGGACGATCAACTGGGATGACAAGCGTTACGGCGCCCAATTGCTGCTGGCTCGGATCACGAGCGAGCTTGGCATGCCGGAAGCACAAACCTTTGTCCGGGAAACCGAACGCAACCTCGATTTCTGGACCGTGGGCACTGGCGGGCAAAAGGTCAAATACACCCCGGGCGGCCTTGCTTGGCTGGATACGTGGGGTTCGCTCCGCTACTCAGCGAATGCTTCGTTCCTCGCGTTCGTCTATTCCGATTTTGTTACTGATAGTGTGAAAAAAGCACGCTACCGCGACTTCGGAGTGAGTCAAATCCGCTATATGCTGGGCGACAATCCTTCGAATCGAAGTTATGTGGTGGGATACGGCAATAACCCGCCTCAGCATCCTCATCACCGGACAGCGCACAGCTCCTGG
This sequence comes from Gorillibacterium timonense, assembly GCF_001457415.1. Lineage (GTDB taxonomy): Bacteria > Bacillota > Bacilli > Paenibacillales > NBRC-103111 > Gorillibacterium > Gorillibacterium timonense. The sequence continues at coordinate 2,255,138 of NZ_LN881724.1, read as the reverse complement.
ACGGACAGCTTGTCCAATCCGGCAAACCACCGGCACATCCTGTACGGAGCGCTTGTCGGCGGTCCGGATGCTACAGACGGATATGCCGACAGCGTTACCGACTACGTGAGCAACGAGGTGGCGACGGATTACAACGCCGGCTTCACCGGAGCGCTTGCGAAGATGAATCTGATGTATGGAGCCGGGCAGCTTCCACTTGCGAGCTTCCCTGCGCTGGAGACGAAAACGGACGAGTTCTTCGTCGAAGCATCCATCAATCAAGCTAGCTCCAACTTCACCGAAATCAAGGCTTATCTCAACAATCAATCCGGCTGGCCGGCGAAGATGGGGGATAAGCTGTCCTTCAAGTATTTCCTCGATCTGAGCGAGGTCTACGCGGCTGGATATACGGCTGATCAGGTGACGGTAGTCTCGAACTATAACCAAGGAGCCGTCGTCTCAAAAGTGCTTCCCTATGATACCGCCAACAAAATTTACTATGTGAACGTGGACTTCACCGGAACGAAGATCTATCCCGGAGGTCAACCGTATTACCGCAAGGAGATCCAGTTCCGGATCAGCGGTCCGCAAGGAGCGTGGGATGCGTCTAACGACTACTCCTTCACGGGTCTGACCAGCTCCGCGGTGCAAAAGACGGCGAAGATTCCGGTGTACGATGCGGGAGTGCGGGTATTCGGCCAAGAGCCGGGAGGAGTAACTCCGACACCTACACCGACGGCTACGCCGACAGCCACACCAACGGCCACACCGACGGCTACGCCGACTGCGACACCAACGGCTACACCGACGGCCACACCGACGGCTACGCCGACTGCAACGCCAACGGCTACACCGACGGCGACACCGACGGCCACGCCGACGGCGACACCGACGGCCACGCCGACGGCGACACCGACTGCAACGCCAACGGCTACACCGACGGCTACGCCGACGGCAACACCGGGAAGTCTCAAGCTGCAGTATAAAGCGGGGGACACCAACACGACCAACAATGCGATCATGCCGCACTTCAATATCGTGAACAACGGGTCGTCCGCGGTTGATCTCAGCACGATCACCATCCGCTATTACTTCACCAAGGACAGCCAGACCGCACTCAACTTCTTCTGTGACTACGCACAGGTTGGAAGCGCAAATATCCAGGCGCAGTTTGTGACGATGGCGACGCCTACGACAACGGCAGATACCTACCTGGAGATTTCCTTCAAAACAGCAGCAGGAACCGTTGCGGCAGGAGGGCAGAGCGGTGTCATCCAAACCCGCTTCCACAAGGCGGATTGGTCGAATTTCAACGAAGCAAATGACTACTCCTATGACGGAACGAAACTTAATCTGGCCGATTGGAATCAAGTGGCCTTGTATCAGAATGGAAATCTCGTATATGGCACGACTCCGTAATGAAATCCAAATGGAAGAGGAGGCTGTAAGAAGATGAAGAAGAAAAAGCTTCGCACCGGTCTTGCCCTCGTTCTCAGTTCCGCACTTCTTCTGACGGGATTCGCTGGCTTGCGTCCGCAAAAAGCGGTGGCGGCCGAGACCGAATACCAGACCCGATTCATGCAAATGTACAACCAGATTAAGAACCCGGCTAACGGATACTTTTCTCCTGAAGGCATTCCCTACCACTCCATTGAAACCCTGCTCAGCGAGGCGCCCGATTACGGCCATATGAGCACATCGGAAGCTTACAGTTATTGGCTGTGGATGGAGACGTTGTACGGGCACTACACCGGAGATTGGACCAAGCTCGAAGCGGCTTGGGACAACATGGAAAAGTATATCATTCCGGTGAATGAAGGAGACGGCAAGGAAGAACAGCCGACCATGAGCTTCTACAACCCGAATAGCCCGGCAACCTACGCGGCGGAGAAGCCTCAACCGGATCAGTATCCGTCTCAGCTGTCTGGCCAGTTTGCGGCCGGGAAAGATCCAATCGATGCCGAGCTTAAGGCCACTTACGGCAACAACCAGACGTACCTCATGCACTGGCTGATCGACGTGGACAACTGGTACGGGTACGGCAACCTCCTGAACCCGAGCCACACCGTCACTTACGTCAACACCTATCAGCGGGGGGAACAGGAATCTGTCTGGGAGACGGTGCCGCATCCTTCGCAGGACAACAAGACGTTCGGGAAAACCGGCGAAGGCTTCATGAGCTTATTTACGAAGGAAAGCCAGGCTCCCTCGGCGCAATGGCGGTACACGAACGCATCGGACGCGGACGCTCGCGTAGTCCAGGTTATGTACTGGGCGAAGAAAATGGGGTACAATAACGCGACTTATCTCAACAAAGCCAAGAAGATGGGCGACTTCCTGCGATATGATATGTACGACAAGTACTTCCAAAAGGTCGGAAGCGCTTCCGGCGGAACGCCTACGGCCGGGACCGGCAAAGATTCCAATATGTATCTCATGGCCTGGTACACCGCTTGGGGCGGCGGGCTCGGCGAGAACGGAAGCGGTAACTGGGCTTGGAGAATTGGAGCCAGCCATGCTCACCAAGGGTACCAAAACCCGGTTGCCGCGTATGCTCTGTCGCAATCGGCAGGCGGCTTGATTCCGTCTTCTGCAACGGCCCAAACGGACTGGAACGCTTCACTGAAGCGCCAGCTGGAATTCTATACCTGGCTGCTCTCAAATGAAGGGGCTGTCGGCGGAGGCGCCACAAACAGCTACAACGGAAGCTATGCCAAGTATCCTGCGGGCGTCAGTACTTTCTACGGAATGGCCTATCAGGAAGCTCCGGTCTATCGCGATCCAGATTCGAATACATGGTTCGGCTTCCAAGCCTGGCCGCTGGAACGGGTAGCGGAGCTGTATTACATTCTCGCTTCGAACGGGGACATCACCTCCGACAATTTCAAGATGGCGAAGACGGTTATCTCCAAATGGGTGGATTGGGCGATGGATTACACCTTCGTCAACCAGAAGCCGGTCACGGATGCGGACGGGTACTACCTGAACGCAGCCGGACAGCGTATCCTCGGCGGGACTAACCCGGTCGTGGCAACGACCGCCGATCCCGGCCAGTTTTCCATTCCGAGCTCGCTTGAATGGCAGGGGCAGCCCGACACCTGGAATGGGTTCTCTTCCTTCAGCGGCAATACCAATTATCACGCAGTCACGAAGAGTCCCGGACAGGATGTCGGCGTACTCGGCAGCTACATCAAGGCCCTGACCTTCTTCGCAGCAGGGAGCCGTGCCGAAACGGGTGGAACGGATACGGCGCTCGGAGCTCAAGCGAAGACGCTTGCGGCGCAGCTGCTTGACGTTGCATGGAACTTTAACGATGGAGTAGGCATTGTGACGGAAGAAACCAAAGGCGACGCTTACCGTTACTTCACGAAGGAAGTTTATCTGCCCAGCGGTTGGACGGGCAAATTCGGACAAGGCAATACGATTCCCGGTTCGGGAGCCGTCGCCTCCGATCCGGCGAAGGGCGGTAATGGGGTCTACGTTAGCTTTGCCGATCTTCGGCCGAAAATCACCCAGGATCCGCAATGGCAATATCTGCTCAACCTGTACAACACGTCCTGGAATCCGGTAACGAAGAAGTGGGAGCACGGAACCCCCACCTTCAAGTACCACCGGTTCTGGTCTCAGGTGGATATCGCAACGGCCTATGCCGAATTCGACCGGCTCATCGGCAGCTCGGGCCCGTCTCCGACGCCGACACCAACGGCCACGCCGACTGCCACACCGACTGCCACACCGACCGTAACGCCGACGGCCACGCCGACGACAACACCGACAGCAACACCGACGGCCACACCTACAGCAACGCCGACTGCCACGCCAACGGCAACACCGACAGCAACACCGACGGCCACACCTACAGCAACGCCGACTGCAACACCAACCGCTACCCCGACAACGCCTCCGGTCAGCCTGAAGGTGCAGTACAAAGCGGGTGACACAAACGCGACCAACAACGCCATCTCGCCCCATTTCAATATCGTGAACACGGGGACGGGTGCGGTGGATCTCAGCTCGTTGAAGATTCGCTATTACTTCACGAAGGATACGGCAAACGCCGCTCTCAACTTCTTCTGCGACTATGCGCAGGTTGGAGGCAGCAATATTCAAGGACAGTTCGTATCCATGGCAACCCCAACAGCCACGGCGGACACGTATCTGGAAATCTCCTTTAAGGCTGGAGCCGGAAGTCTGGCGGGCGGAGGCCAAAGCGGCGTGATCCAAACCCGCTTCCACAAGGGAGACTGGTCCAACTTTGATGAAACGAACGACTACTCCTTTGATGCGACCAAGACGAACTTGACCGATTGGAGCCGCGTTGAGCTCTATCACAATGGCTCATTGGTGTACGGCTCGGCACCGCAATAAGACAGGAACAAGGGGGTGAAGGATAGCGCCTGCAGCTGGAAATAGCTGATCATGCTCTTCATCTGACGGTAGCCTTAAGTGAGGGAAGGCACCTTCGCTTAAGGAAAAGGTTATCCTGGCAACGAACCAAAAAGACTCCAACGCCACGTTTATTGGGCGCTGGAGTCTTCTGTTTCATTTAGTCCCACAGGAAAGGGGCCATGTGCTGGCGGCTCGATTGGCTAAGCCTGCGCGTTCTACACATCCTGCAGCACAGCTTGATTCATGGAGGTGTCCGGTCATCCACTGCTTTGAATCCAATCCGCCTTGTTAGAAGACGAACTTTAGAACAAACAGAATTGAATAGAAGCAAAGGGTGAACGCCAGAATGATATCAACGCCGGATCGGACGTAATTCGGCGCTTTCCTCAGAAGCAGGGCGCCCATTAGATAGAGCACGAATAATCCGCCGACATAGCGGGGACCGCTCAGAAGCCCCGTCGGCGAGAAGGAAATGACCAGATAGACGAGGGCGTACGCCGCATAGGAGAGACGCAGCTTCTTCGCGCAAACGATGATCAGGATCATTCCGACGAAGAACAACAGAATACCTGGCATCCAAATTCCGAAAGCATAACGGGTCTCACCGGTAAAGATTTTGCCGGTATGTCGAGCGAGCAGGTCTGCGAAGAATCCGAATTTTTGCTTCCAATGCTCTCGTTGATACACGAGGAACTGAAACCAGTGACCGGTGACCACCTTATTGATGACCACATAGATACCGATCCCGACGAAGGGGAACAGGACGGCAGCAATTCGTTGAAGCATGCCGCTCAGGAATCCCTTGCGATAGCCCCGCTCATTCCGGTAGCTGCGAATGAACTCATGATCGTAGAGGATCTCGATCAGGATCGGCAGCACGAGCAGTACCCCTTGGTTGCGGGTGAGCGACGCCAGCATGGCGAACAATCCGGCAAGCAGCCATTTCTTGCGCCGTAGGGCATAGAACGTAAGAATCGTAAACGCGATGAACACGGATTCCGTATACGCGATGCTGAAGAAGAAGGAGAACGGGAAGAGAAGGAGAAGCTTCGCCGCAAGAATGCCCGTCTGCGAATCTTTGTACTCCCCCTCCACAAGTCGAACCAGGTAATAAAGAGCGATCAGTAGGAACAGGTTGGAGACAACGACTCCTGCGGTGAAATAACCAGGTATGACATAGTGAAACAGCTTAACGAGAGCCGGATACAGCGGGTAAAAGCAGATCGACAGCCGATCATGGCCGGTCGTCCGATACCCGAATTGGGCGATACCGAGGTACCATTCCGTATCGTAGATCTTGAACATCTTGATGAAGGTGGCGACCAGTGGCGGCCAAGCCTTGATCGTTATTGCTTTATAACAGTAAGTGCCTACAAAAATCAGGATCCGAGAAACTGCAAAATAGAAGAAGAGGATCTTCCAAAGCTTGGCGCGCGGCAAAGGTTGAAAAGTGGAGGAATCCGCATCCCGATAGGTGAGCCGGTCTCCGGGTTTGCCTACATGCAAAGTTCCGCCTATGTATTCCTGAACGAATTTGACGAGCAGGACGCAGAGGCAGACAAAGACGATAAGGATCGAGGAATAGCGGACGAGATCGGGTGCGAATGATGACATGGGTAAACATCCTTTTCCACATATTGATGGTCAAGCGTTCCTCTCGATTATAGGGATTGACCACTCACTTGGCAATGGGAGGAAGTGTCATGCAGCTCGTACTCTTGAAGAAGGAAAAACCGGAGACATCGGTCTCCGGCTGCGCACTTGTTGGGAAGCGGCTCCATTTACTGGTCTTCCGTAACGTACTCATTCGGATAGAGCGAGTCCGTCGTGCTTTCATTCTTGATCATGCTTTTGCGGCCGTTTCTCTTTTCACCCGTGTGTTTGACTTTGTCTGGCTCATCTCCCGGCCTTTTTTCATGCTTGGTCATGGTCTGTCCTCCTATCGGGTCATCGGTAAGGTAGCCGCATTCACCATATAGATGGGTTTCCTTCAGGCAGGCATGTGGGTAGTGTTCCCCGGTAGATATCCATCTACTCCCTTTGAGTTTACATAGCCCCACGGAAGCTTCTCTTCCAGATCTAAGGCGATCTAAGGCATCATCCGATAAGGATTCGACCGAATGATTCTTGTTGGCGGCGAAGGAAACGCGTATACTGTCAAAAGATATTTCTGATGAGGGATTCCAGAGAATCCCTGTCGAAAGCAATTATTCATCGGGGGAAAACAGAAACGGGGGGTTATGGAACATGCTTGTCCGTGTCGTCAAATCGTCCGTTGCGGCCGCCGCAGCCATCGAAGGCTCGCTGCTGCTTGGATTGAGCAACTCGTATACGGCCGGTCTGTTCGCCATTCTGGGCATCGATACGACTAAGAAACGCAGCGTGCAGAGCATCATCATCCGCTTCATCGCTTCGGTCATCGGGCTCCTGGTGGCGACGGCCGCTTTTTATCTGCTCGGCTATCATGTATGGGTTATCGGACTTTACATCTTTGTGCAGTACTTAGCCTTGTACAAGATGAAGATGCAGGACGGCATCGTCATGAGCTCCGTCATCATGCTGCATCTCTACGCGGCCGGGGAAACGACGCTGAAGCTGATCGGCAACGAGGTGATGCTGCTCGCCATGGGTCTGGGAGTGGCGGCGATCATTAACCTCATCTATACACCGCGTTCCGAGAAGCAGATGATGCAGACGAAGGAAGCGGTGGAGGCGAATTTTTCGGCCATTTTACGGGAGATTGCCGGACACCTGCGCGATTTTAACCGGGTTTGGAACGGCACCGAGCTCCTCACGGCGATGGAGAAGGTGGACGAAGGCGGTAAGCTCGCCATGAATGCGGACGAGAACGCGCTGTTTCAGAACAAAGGGGAATGGCACACCTATTTCGAGATGCGCCGGCAGCAGCTTTTTTCGATTCAACGCATGCTGGACCTCGTCTCTCAGGTCTATCAAAACCTGCCGCATGGCGAAGCCGTTGCCGAGCTGTTTGATTCACTCGCCGAGGATTTGAAGAATCCCTATTACACAGGCCGGATCGACGAGGAGCTGTCCAAGCTGGACGCCGCGTTCAAGACGATGCCGCTGCCGGAGAACCGCCGCGAATTCGAGGTCCGATCGGCTCTTCTGCAGATCAACCTGGAGCTGAAGACGTTCTTGTCCATCGCGAAGCAACTGAAGAAGAAGCGGCCGCAAGGGCGTGCCGAGGCGCTGCAATAACGCAACAGGGATGAAATGTGTTAGGGATCCAATCGAGAAGGAAGAATAAGATAGAAAGAGAGACGAAGCGGTCCGAATCGAAGGGCCGCTTCTTCCTTGCCACGCAGCTCATCCGGTGGAAAAAACAGAGCATCCATCGGCTTTTGAAAAATATCTTGGCCGACTTCCGCCCGGGTAATCAACATCTGCCCATGTCCTGCATACACTTCTAAAAGAATGATTGTATGGAGGAGGTTGAAACATGTCGTTCACAGATAAGGACTTGCAAAGCAGAGAAATTATAACAAAAGCTGTATGCGGCAAAGGTCGTAAATTCAGTCAGGTGAGCCATACCGTAACTCCTTCTAACGCTCCAACCAGCATCCTGGGCGCCTGGATCATCAATAACCAGTATGAAGCGGTCCACTCCACGAGCGGCGTAGAAGTAATAGGGTCGTATGATATCAACATCTGGTACTCGTACGACCGGAACACGAAGACGGATGTGGCGAAGGAAACGATTTCGTACGTTGATGTGGTCCCGCTCTCTTACTTGGACAAAAAACATAAGCCGGCGACGGCCGAGGTTTATGCCGTTGCGGTGACCGACCCGAACTGCGTGGAAGCGAGCATTTCGGGAGACGGTGTGGTCATTCGCGTGGAGCGGGAATTCCAGGTGGAGATGACAGCCGAGACCAAGGTGTGGGTTCTCGTCAACCCAAACGGAGGCTACGGAGATGAGAAGAACTATGATTTCGACGGTTCCGACGAAGCGGAATACGACGAGCTGGATTTGGAGCTTCTTGATGAAGAACTGACCTGAGATTTTGTACAGCATATGCAAGTCAAGGGGCAACTGCTGAGGGCGGATGCCCTCTTTTGTATGAAAAATCAGCGCTAGCGTGGCGAGATGAGCCTGTGCAGGACATGAGCGAATTCTTGAACGGAGCAGGGAGGGGACGTAGGTGAAGTGTTTTTTTCTTCATGCCGGGGAAAAAGGAGCCGAGCGGTTGGCGGAGCGGTTGACGTTTCCGAGCGGTCGCAAGCTGCCGAGGGGCGATGCTTGGGACGCAGTCATCCGATATGGAACGCTGGCCGACGAGCCGGAGGGACCGGTCGTCATCGGGCGGCTCGCTCCCATTCTGCGGGCGGGTAAGCAGGAGACCTGCGGCGAGCTGCTGAGGCAGTGCGGGTTGAAGACCGGCCGAGGACTTGGAGCAAGGCATTCAGCTAAACCGCTCCGTCTCGAAGAGAGTTTCGCCCGCGATGCGGCTGTGCGCACGCATGGTCCTAACGTGCCGTCAACGGAGGCTCCTGCCGCCTGGGAATATCGGATACCGGTCTTTCAGCAGGACGCTCTTACGATGTACGCCAGGAAGTCGGCTCCTCCCGGAAACGGGATGCTTGTTCGGCGGGAGGAGCACAGCTATGGGGAACTGCCGGAAGCGGAGCGGCATTTCCGTGCGAAGCGGGCGATGCGAGACGCTGTGCGAGCCGTCTATGCGCTGGGCTTGGATTATGGCCTGGTTACGGTCGTCTCTACGGCGGACGGAGACACGTTGATCGAACGGGTCGATCCGGTGCCGGATTCGACCCGCGAGTGGATCGATCCGTTCGCGGAGGCGCTTAATCGGTTCGTGGCTGCAGAATGGCCGAAAGAGTCCGCGCTCATGCTCGGAGCCGATCCGGAATTTGTTCTGATGGGATCGGACGGGAAGGTCGTCCCCGCGTCCCGGTTCATGGAGCGGCAGGGCAAGGTGGGCTGCGACGCGGTGATTCTGAGCGGCCACCGGATCATCCTGCCGCTGGCCGAGCTTCGCCCGGACCCGAGCCCGGATCCATTGGCGCGAGCTGCGCCAGGACCCGCTCCGGCACCCCGGCCTGCGGCTGCATTACTATCGCGGCGAGACCCGGCCGCTCCAAGAGGTGGCCGCCCGCCTGTGGGCGGAGCTGGAGCCGCTTGCCGCTTACAGCGAGCAGGAGCGCGAGCTCTCCTGGCTGAAGCGGCAGCTCTTCGACGCGCCGCCCGAAGCCGGACTCATCGACGCGTCCGGAGACTTCCGCGCCGCTTGGGGCATCGGACCGGCGGATTATGAAGCCCCCGCGGGCAAAGCGAGCTTCGATCCCGCTCGCCCCCTTGCCGTCTCCGGGCTGCCCCTTACGGTCAGCACCCGCACACAGGCGGCAGTCGTGCCGACGCTTACCTCGCAGGCGCTGCTATACGTGTGACCCCTGAACGAGGAAGACGCCTCCCTATCCCGAAAGCAAGCGGATGGAGGCGTCTTGCCGTTGCGAAAGAGTCTACGTTGGCCAGCAGGCGGCGGTTATCGATTGAAGCGCCCGAGGCAGGGGTACATCGGTACACTTGCCGTTCACTCCACAACAATCTGATCGATAACCCCATTGAGCATAAGCTCAATAACAGATGTTTGGACAGCTTCGCCTTTCTCCTGCAAGAACATCCAGCTGTGGTAAAGGGCCTGAAAGGCATAAGAGGCGGTCTGAATGTCGCATGTGAACGGGATGCCGTGGTCATGCAGAGATTGTGCGGCGTCCAGTTGCTGACCATCGAAGGCCAGAAGCCGTTCTTTCGAAACCTTGCGGGCGATTTGTTCCACCGTAATCGTGTCGATTTGGCTGAGGATCGGATAACGGAGCATCCCGTTTGCCATTGCGGCAAACACTTGCCGAACGCGCTCTTTACGGGGCAGTCCGCCATTGGAGTCCAATAACAAGTTCAGCTCGTTAAAGATGGTTTTCTGAAGGCCTTGAGTAATGTCCAAAAACAGATATTCCTTGCTTTCATAAAATGTATAAAACGAAGCCTTGGCGATCCCGACGGCGCCGACCAAGTCATCAATCGTCACTTTTTTGATCCCATGCGCGGTAAATAACCGTTCACCCTCGACGAGCAGCCTCTCGCGGATTCGTTCCTTTTCTTTCTCGCTAAAACGCGGCATAGCTACCTCCTGTTCGATTGTGCATCCTCCCGGGCGAATTGAATATGAAGAATTTGACTTCGATTTCGGGTGGAGGGCAGAAGATTCAGAATCCGTATAAGCATAGATTGGCGCTCCTTAAGCAGGTTTCCGGTACTCCACGCTTGAACCAGACGTACCTGCTCGTTCAGCTTTTCAATATCTTTTGCGCGGTCAAGCCCCCACAAAAAAGGGCTGCTCATTTTTTTGTTTACGAAAAAGCGGTGGACCACGTCAAAAAACAGATGCGCACCCGAGAAGCGCTTCGCTAAGAGAGTAAAAAACCGAATGACGTCTTCCTCCGGAAAGTACATGAGCAAGCCCTCCGCAACAATGACAACCGTGCTGTTCTCCGGCAGGGGGATCTCTTCTACCCATGAAGCATCCAATACTGATTTCGAGATAAAGCGGACACGGTCATTCTCCGAGAAAAAGCGGCTGCGAAGCGAGATGACCTCCGGTAAATCCAGGTCAAACCAGGTTAAGAGTCCGTTATCGATTCGGTTCATTCGCGTATCCAACCCTGCCCCGAGATTGAGAATGACAGCGTTCGGCGTTTGCGCAATAATCTTTTTTACCTCGTCATCGATTACTTTTGTTCGCGCAAGAATGCCCTGCGTTGCGAGTTCGCCGCCATCGGTTACGGTAGTGCTGGTGTCAATCGTACGGAGCATCTCCAATGATTTTTCGTCTGTAAAGATCGGATTCTTCCGAGTCGTTTCCGCAGCTCTTGCTGCCAAAGGAATGAATAGCGTCTCTGAAATGGGGGGCCAATCCTTCCTATTCGTTGTCTGCATCCGATTCACCTCTTCGTTTTGATGATAGAAATGGATCTTCGTTATCCTTGTTCACGTTTTATGTATACCAAATAAATAAATCAGTATATATAGTATGTTTATCTTCGCTCCATTTGTCAATAAATACAGGAGTTCAGTTTTAATCACCAAATGCGGATGAAGACGGCTTCGCCGTCGAAGAGATCCAGTCGAGTGGCTATCTGCTGGGGGGAATGGTTTCGAGATCGTGATTTCACTCCAGCGTCTGGATGCTCAACGAAAAGGGCGGGCTATGGTATACTGGATTTAAGAATAAGCAAGCATCAATTGCGAGATTAAGGGCGCTGGGCAGCAAGTGAGCTGTCCTTGTCCCAAAGGTGTTGGAGGCTGGATCTGTTGGCATATACCCCGATGATGGAACAATACTTAAGCGTGAAGGCCGAAGTGCCGGACGCGTTTCTTTTCTTTCGGCTAGGCGATTTCTATGAAATGTTTTTTGATGACGCCATTCAAGCGTCGCGCGAGTTGGAATTGACTTTGACCGGACGAGAGGGCGGGGGAGGAGAACGCGTACCCATGTGCGGCGTTCCGTATCACTCTGCTGAAGGATATATTTCCCGTCTGATTGAAAAAGGCTACAAGGTCGCCATCTGCGAACAAATGGAGGACCCGGCTACGACCAAGGGGATGGTGCGGCGCGAGATCGTCCGGATCGTGACTCCTGGAACGCTGATGGAAGGCAAGCTGCTGAATGAACGAGCGAATAACTACATCGCCTGCGCGTCGGAATACGGCAGCCGGTATGGGTTCGCCGCCTGCGATTTGTCCACGGGCGAGCTTCATGTGACCTGGCTGGAACGGTCATCGGACCGCTTGGCGGACGAGCTGACCGCCTTTCAACCGGCTGAGCTGCTTGCCCACGGAGAGATGCTGGACACGCTCCGCAAGCTGCCGATGATGGCAGGCGTGCCGCGGACGGATTGGAACCGGCGCGACGAGGAGTTCGTACGCGGCCATTTTGCAGCGGACGCGCTGGATCGGCTCGATCCGGCTGCGCGGGAATCCGTCGTGCTGTTGATGACTTACCTGAAGGAGACTCAGAAGCGGTCCCTCTCGCATATTACGGAAATCCGTTTCTACGAGCCGGATGAGTTCATGACGATGGACCCGTTCACGCGGCGGAATCTGGAGCTTACGGAGACGGTCCGCGAACGGGCGAAGAAGGGCTCGCTCTTCTGGCTGCTCGACAAGACGGAGACCGCGATGGGCGGGCGGCTTCTGCGCCGCTGGATCGAGAAGCCGCTCTTCAACAAGGGTCGCATTGAAGAACGGCTGGAAGCCGTGGACAAGCTGGTGAACCGCTTGATCGAGCGGGAAGAGCTGCGCGGCGTCCTGCGCGACGTGTACGACCTGGAACGGCTCGTCGGACGCGTCTCGTACGGCAGCGCCAACGGCCGGGATCTTGCGGCGCTTCGCCGCTCGCTGGAGCAGATGCCGGCATTCCGCGCTGCTTGCCTCGCCAGCGGATCGGAGACGCTGACCCGGTTGGCGGAGAATCTCGATGAATGCGCCGACGTGCGGGAATGGATTTCGGCGGCGCTCGTGGAAGAACCGGCCTTATCTGTGAAGGAAGGCGGCATCATCCGCGACGGGTACCATGACCATCTGGACAAGCTTAAAGTAGCGAGTCGCGACGGCAAAAGCTGGATCGCCGCGCTGGAGCGCCAGGAGAGGGAGCGGACCGGCATCAAGTCGCTCAAGGTCGGCTTCAACAAAGTGTTTGGCTATTACATCGAAGTCACCCGCTCCCATATCGCCTCCTTGCCGGAAGGACTCTACGAGCGCAAGCAGACGCTAGCTAATGCGGAACGATATATCACCCCGGAGCTGAAAGAAAAGGAAGCGCTGATCCTCGAGGCGGAGGAGAAGATGTTCGGGCTCGAGTACGAGCTGTTCTGCGAGCTTCGTGACCGGATCGCCCGGGAAACACGCCGTCTGCAAAAGCTTGCGGAGGTCGTGGCGGCCGTCGATGTTCTGCAATCCTTCGCTGCTGTCAGCGCCGCAAATCGCTTTACTCGCCCGGTCGTGACGGAAGGCTATGACTTGATCGTCGAGAGTGGAAGGCATCCGGTGGTCGAAGCCGTTATGGGCGATAACGCCTTTATCGCTAACGGCACCCGGCTTTCCCGTGAGGACACCCGCATGCTCTTGATCACCGGCCCGAATATGGCCGGGAAGAGCACCTACATGCGGCAGGTGGCGGTGCTGTCGATCATGGCGCAGATCGGCTGCTTCGTCCCGGCCGAGAAGGCGGAGCTGCCGCTCATCGACCGCATCTTCACGCGCATTGGCGCGGCGGATGACCTGATCGGCGGCCAGAGCACCTTCATGGTCGAGATGATGGACATTCGCGTCATGACCGAGAAGGCGACCGAGCGCAGCCTGGTCATCATCGACGAGCTCGGGCGAGGTACCTCGACCGGCGAAGGAATGGCGATCGCACAGGCTGTGATTGAATACCTCCATGACCGGATCGGCTGCAAGACACTCGTTTCCACTCATTTTCATGAGTTGGCGCATCTGGAGGAGACCCTTGCTTACCTGCACAATGCTTGCATGGCGGTGAAGGAGAGCGGCCAGGATGTCACCTTCTTGCGCAAGCTCATCCCTGGTGCGGCGAGCACCAGCTACGGCATTTATTGCGCGCGACTAGCCGGTCTGCCGGAATCAGTCATCGAGCGCTCCTATACGCTGTTGAATGTGTTTGAAACGAAAGGGGCCGAGGAGCAGGCCGCCGTATCAGAAGCGGCCACAGCACGCACGGAGCTGCCTGGGCAGTCTCTTTCGCGAGAACAACTAGAAACTCAAACCGCACAATCCGTGCAAGCAGGAGCCTCCGGGGATTCAAACTCATCCACAAGTACACAGGCTTCCGGCAACGGAGAGATCATTCAGCTCAGCCTATTCGGTGAACCGGAGCCGGATTCGGGTCATTCTCGGAAGAGCGATGCCAAGCTGCAGCTGTTGGCGGATCGCCTTCGCGGAGCGGATCTGATCAACATGACGCCGCTTGCCGCGATGAACTTCCTCTTTGAGCTGAAGCAGAAGCTGAGCGAAGCGGAAGCGAAAGCCGGGAAATAACGATCTTGCTTCGAAAGTCGAATAGGGGATGGAAGGGGGAGTCTTGATGGGGATCATCCGACTGTTGGACGATCATATCGCGAACCAGATTGCGGCGGGTGAAGTGGTCGAACGACCGTCTTCCGTCGTCAAGGAACTGGTGGAAAACTCAGTCGATGCGGGCAGCACCCGCGTCGACGTTACGATCGAAGAAGGCGGCTTGCAGCTCATTCGGGTCAAGGACAACGGCACAGGGATCGCGGACGACGATTGCGAAATCGCCTTTGCCCGCCATGCGACGAGCAAGATCAGAAGCGGCAAGGAACTGTTCCAGATTCGAACGCTTGGGTTCCGGGGCGAAGCCCTACCCAGTATCGCAGCCGTCGCCAAGGTGGAATGTATCACCACCGGCCGCACGGATGGCCTGGGGAGACGCATCGCTATCGAAGGCGGTACGCTCGTCTCCGTCGAGGAAACGGCGGCGGAGCGCGGGACGGATATCCGGGTTCGGGAGCTGTTTTACAATACACCGGCGCGGTTGAAATACATGAAGACGATCCAGACAGAGCTTGGACATGTATCTGATTATCTCTACCGCATCGCCATGGCACATCCTGAAATTGCGTTTACACTTCGGCATAACGGCCATACGCTCCTGAATACGCTCGGCAACGGGGATTTATTGGGGGTGCTGGCTGCTGTCTATGGGGCTTCCACCGCGAAGAGCATGGTGGAAGTCCAAGCGGAAGATCTGGACTATGTCGTCCACGGCTTCGTCTCCCGTCCGGAGACGACCCGTACGGGAAGAGCGGCGTTGACTCTTGTTGTCAACGGGCGCTATATCCGCAGCTACGCGGTCACCCAGGCGATTCTGCGCGCATATCATACGCTCTTGCCGGTCAATCGTTATCCGGTGGGAGCCTTGCATCTGACGATGGACCCTTCTCTCTTGGATGTGAATGTCCATCCGTCTAAGCTGGAGGTCCGCTTCAGCAAGGAAGTGGAGCTCGTCTCCTTGATTGAAGCTGCAGTCCGTGCCGCTCTCGGTCGGCAGACGTTAATTCCGGCAGGCGGCAAAACAGCCATCGGCAAAAATGCCGTTGTCCAGGAGCAATTTGCCCTCTACCGCCCATCGGAGGACAGCGGTCCGGTGCCCGCGAATGCACCGCTGCCTGAGCCTCCTGAGCTCACAGCAGCCAGCGGAGGGAGTGGAACCGGAGTTGCTTCCACAGCTTCGGAGTTCTCCGGGAGCGGGGAGAGAAGATTCGGCGAAGCTTCTGGCGTTTCTGTTTCGCCTACTGCTTCCTTTGGCAAGATGTCCACCGGAGCTTCCTTCACGGACGGCACCACCAGCCGACCGTCTTGGCCGGAAGAACGGAGTGCCGATTCCCGTTCTTTTTCACCGGAGAGTTCGTCAGACGCGCAGCGTTCTTCCTTCGCTGGATCAGACCGCTCGGACCGCTCCGAGCAAGGCCGCTCGCCTATGCCAGGATCGTCTGCCGCCTATGCAGACCGTTCCATTGCCGGCACTCCATCCGCAACCCGCGCATCATCGGGCTCTTTCGGCGTTTTCCCGGGTCGCCCGGCATCCGCCGGCTTATCCGCACCGATCACAGCGGAACAGCTTGCCCGCATCGTGGCTCCTTCGGATGGCTCCGCTCCGGCGATGCCTGCTTTTCCGAAGCTCGATCCGGTGGGCCAGCTCCACGGCACCTACCTCGTCGCGCAAAACGAAGAGGGCATGTATCTGATCGACCAGCATGCGGCTCATGAGCGGATCAATTACGAATATTACCGGGAGAAATTCGGGAAGCCGGAGGAGGCGAGCCAGGAGCTGCTGCTGCCGCTCACTCTCGATTTTACGTCTGCCGAAGCAGCTGTCCTGGAGACCCGGCTCTCACTCTTGGAGCAGGCCGGCCTGTACCTGGAACCGTTCGGGGGAACGTCCTTCCTCGTGCGAGCTTACCCGCATTGGCTTCCTGTCGGGGAAGAGAAGGATCTAGTCGAAGAGATGATCGACTGGGTCCTCGCCGAGAAGAAGGCAGTCGATCTCTCCGCGTTCCGGGATGCGGCTGCCGCGATGTGTTCCTGTAAGGCATCAATAAAGGCGAATCAGCCCATCACCCATTCGGAGATGGAAGCCTTGCTCGATCGACTGTCCGCCTGCCGCAATCCGTACACCTGCCCGCACGGAAGGCCGATTCTCGTCAGCTTTACCCTCTACGAGCTGGAAAAAATGTTCAAGCGCGTCATGTGAAGGAGAACATTGACGAGTTCATCTTCGACCGTTTACAAATTGCAGATAAAGGCATTCATTTCTTTTAGAAGAGCGAGCAAAAACGCCTCCAACCCCAATCGGGGAAGAGGCGTTTTTGCTGTGCGAACGAACCGTATGGCGATCAGCCGATTACGCGTTCAACAGGTATTGGTTGACGATCGCGCGAACCAGTTCCAGGTTGCCGGATTTGTTGACGATCGGGTTGTTTTGCAGAGCGTAAGCTTCCAGCGACTTGAAGTCGACTTTGCCAGCGACGATGTCGGCGCCGATGCCGGACTTGAAGGAAGCGTACTTGTTGTCGATCACATGAACCAGGGCGCGGTCTTCCAGCAGCTTCGCAGCAACAACGAGCCCGCGAGCGAAGGAGTCCATTCCGGCGATGTGTCCGTAGACCACGTCGATCGGTTCGAACGATTGACGGCGAACCTTAGCGTCGAAGTTCACGCCGCCGCGGCCGATGCCGCCTTCGTTTTGGAGGATTTCGTACATGGCGAGCGTCGTCGAGTACAGATCGGTCGGGAATTCGTCGGTATCCCAGCCCAGCAGCACGTCGCCTTGGTTGGCGTCGATGGAACCGAGGGCTCCGTTGATGCGGGATACATGCAGCTCATGCTCGAAGGTATGACCGGCCAGCGTGGCGTGGTTCGCTTCGATGTTCAGCTTGAAGTGCTTGAGCAGATCGTATTTTTGCAGGAAGGAGATGGACGTCGCAGCATCAAAGTCATATTGGTGCTTGGACGGCTCTTTCGGTTTCGGTTCGATCAGGAATTGGGCGTCAAAGCCGATTTCCTTCGCATAGTCGACCGCCATGTGCATAAAGCGGGCCATGTTGTCCAGCTCGAGGGCCATATCGGTGTTGAGGAGGGATTCATAGCCTTCGCGACCGCCCCAGAACACATAGTTTTCGCCGCCCAGCTCTTTGCCGTGCTCGAGAGCTTTTTTCACTTGGGCTGCAGCATAAGCGTATACGTCCGCGTTGCTCGTCGTGGATGCGCCATGCACAAAACGCGGGTTGGTGAACATGTTGGCCGTGTTCCAGAGCAGCTTCTTGCCAGTCGCCTTCATGTTGGATTGGATCAGGGCGACGATTTCATCGAGGTTCTTGTTCGTTTCTTGCAGCGTTGCGCCTTCCGGAGCGATGTCGCGGTCATGGAAGCAGAAGTAATCGGCGTCCAGGATGTTCAGAAGCTCGAAGTTGGCTTCCACGCGAGCTTTGGCCAGGTCCATGCCGGTAAATTTGTCGTAGCCGCGGAGCATCGTGCCAGCGCCGAACGGATCGCTGCCGTTGTAGGTATAAGAATGCCAGTAGGCGACGGCAAAGCGCAGATGCTCGCGCATCGTCTTGCCGAGTACGACTTGATCCGGGTTGTAGTGTTTAAATGCAAGCGGATTGGTTGAGGTCTTGCCTTCGTATTTAATTTTGTCCACATTGCCGAAATAGCTCATGGATGATTCCCTCCGGTAATAGATTGGCGCTCGCCTCAAGGGAGAAACGCTTTCAAAATCATCATACCACTTGGTAATGACTTTGTAAATTGAGTAAACTAACTTTGTGGAAAGAAAGATGAATTCCTTTCCCAAACATGATAAAATCGAGGGATATTGAATGGTTTTGGGGGAAGTCATGAAGCAAACCGGCGATTTGAGCCTGATGAAAAAATTGAATAAAGCGCTCGTTCTCGAGTTGATCCGTCATGAATCTCCGACCTCCCGGGCACGGATAGCCGAGAAGACGGGGCTGACCAAGGCGACCGTATCCAGCCTCGTTACGGAGCTGATCGACGCCAATCTGGCCTATGAGAGCGGTGCAGGCGAATCGCGAGGCGGCCGGAAGCCCGTGACCTTGCTCTTTCAGGAAAAGGCCGGCTATGCGATCGGCATCGACCTCGGGACAGACGGGATGACGGCCGTGCTCACCGATCTGAACGGAACGATTGTCGATGAAAGACGAAAGAAAAACAACAATCGGGAGACGTTGTCCGCCATAGCGGTTCTCGGGAGCTGTATCCGCGAGCTGATGGATAGCGCGCCGACCAGTCCCTACGGGATCATCGGTATCGGAATTGGCATTCCCGGCTTCAGCGACGAAGCCGGCAACGTGCTGTTCGCTCCTAATCTCGGATGGGAGAATGTGCCGCTCCAGTCACTTCTCGAGCAGGAATACAATCTGCCCATCGTCATTGAGAACGAAGCGAATGTCGGTGCGCTCGGCGAAAGCCGGTACGGCCTGGCCAAGGGCACAGCCAACCTCGTTCACGTCAGTATCGGAGCTGGGATCGGGACGGGCATTCTGCTGAAAGGAGAGCTGTACCGCGGAGCTTCCGGATTTTCCGGTGAAATGGGTCATATCTCGATCCATCCGGATGGCAAGCCTTGCCGCTGCGGCAACGTCGGCTGTTGGGAGCTGTATGCCTCGGAGAACGCGCTCGTCGACGCAGCGCGAAAGGAGTATGAAGATCCCGATATCACCCTGGACGGTCTACTGGAAAAAGCGGAGCAGGGAGAAGAGCTCGCTCTTCAGCTCCTTGAAGAACATGCCCGTTATTTGGGCGTGGGACTCATTAATATCATAAACAGCTTTAATCCGGAGCTCATCATTCTGGGAGGGAGGCTGGCAGCGGCGGAGAAATGGCTTTCGGAGCCGCTCCAGCATTTCGTAGAAAGTCGATCGCTTCCGTATCCGCGCGCAAAGCTGGATATTCGTTTCTCGCAGCTGGGGGATCGGGCAACGGTCCTGGGAGCCGCTTCCATCGCGATCGCCAACTTCTTCGCTTCTCCGAAGCTTTCTGTGGAGTAAGCAGGAAATAGTAAGCTATCAACCTTACCAGGTGGATAGGAGTTGGCGTCATCGGTATGGGAAAGGGTGCGGTACCACGATTTTAGACGATGCCTGATAGGGGAGAGAAGGGGAAGCCTTTGAAGATGATCCTGCAACTGGATCAGGCGGGGAAACGGTTCGGAAGCAAGCAGGTGCTGGAATCGATCGATCTGTCAATCGGTTCGGGGGAATGCGTGGCGATCAAAGGCAGGAACGGAATGGGGAAAAGCACGCTTCTGCGCTTAGCCGCTGGAATCGACCGGCCTTCATCGGGTCGGGTGGAGTTCGGAGTCGCCAAGCGAGAGATCGGCTACGTTCCCGATCGGTTTCCCCATCTGAGGTTTACCTTGAACGAGTATTTGACGTACATGGGACGTATCCGCGGCATGAGCCCGAACAAGCTTCAACGACGGGTTCAGGAGCTCGCTTCCTTCGCGGGTTTGACGGCCGATGCCGACCGTCAGATTCGTTACTATTCGAAAGGCATGCTGCAAAAAAGCGCCATCCTCCAAGCGCTCATCGAGCAGCCGCAGCTGCTGCTCATGGACGAGCCGATGTCGGGACTCGACAAATCGTCCCGGGAAGATGTTCTCTTGTTTCTCAGCCGGCTGCGTTCCGAGGGGATGGCGATCCTATTCTCATCCCATGAGGACCATTGGGTCACCAAGTTGGCGGATCGGGTGTATCAACTGGAGAACGGGATGCTCCTTCTTCAAGAAGCAAGTGAGGGGGACCGTGACTTTTACACCCGGCTCATCATCGAAGTCGAGCATTTACCAGAGACTGTCGCCTGTAAGCTCGCGGATGAATTGCCTCCTCTGCAGGCGGCAGCCATTCGGGAAGCGACGTCCACCTTGACCGGACTCCGCATCGAGGCGGACCCCGCTTATTCGGATGAGCTGCTCCTTGCTCTTCTTCGAAGCGGCGGGTCTGTCCGCTCTGTAAGGGAACATGTGCCAGCCCTGGTCCCGGAGAAGGGGGGAGGGCAAATCGGATGAGAGCTCTCGTCGCTTTTCTGCTGAAGGATTTCTATCGCTCGCACCGGTATTTCATTCCCATGTTTTGTTATGTAGGGTTCGTGGGTTGGCTGTATACCATCGTACCCAATCCGGTGCTCGAAAGCTACTCCACAACGTCAACTCTATTGTATGCCATTACTGCGTGGCTGACGCTTAATTTGCTTCGAAGTGAGCCGGTCGTGCAGGGGCAGCTATCGATTCTGCATGTCGGGAAACGGATCCGATATGAGTGGGCGCGTCTTGCGGCTGCAGGTCTGCTTGTCACGGGGCTCAGCCTCTTCGCGACATTTTATCCGCTGCTCCGTGGAGCGTTTCAGCTTCGGCCGTCGGGAGCCGAGCTTCTCACCGGCTTCTATTCTCATCTCTCCCTTTCCTTGCTCATGATTTCACTTGTTTGGGTGATCGAAGGTGACGGAAAGCGGAATTACATGAACAACTTGTTTTTGCTCATCCTATTCATAGCTTTGTCCATAGGAGGACAGGGCATTCTTGCAGAGCTGCCGGAGAGCCTGCGGTTTGCGGGTTGGATCCTGCCGCCGGTTTTTCGAGTAAATGACGCTCTTCTGAACAGTGACGTCCTTTCGACGGGAGAGTACCTGACCAAGCTTGCGGCGCCTATTTGGTACAGCATGCTGCTTCTTGGGCTCGGGTTTGTCCGTCTCAGAAAACAATAATCACTACATAAAGAGGGATTCCATGCTTGTAACCACTTCGTATTACGCGACTCCGTCCACACGGGAGGAAGCCCGGCGGCTTGCAGCCAAGTCCGGAGGCCGTTATGTGGACAGGAGAAGAGATTCGTTACCTGATTTACGGAAGAAGTACGGGGATCAGGGAATCCTGTTACTTACCGAAGAGAAGATGATGTATTGTCCCGTTTCAGGCGACCCGATCTATTTTCACCCAAGCACCGCTTACATTCGGGTGAAACGGATGACGAAAGGAGAAAGCGACCCGCTCGTCGATCTTTCCGGCGTCCGTCCGGGCGATCGCGTGCTGGATTGCACCGCAGGCCTCGCCAGCGATTCGATCGTCTTCGCCCACGCCGTCGGCGATAGCGGCAAAGTGACCGCGCTGGAGAGCGAAGCGATCACCGTGCTGCTGCTGGAGGAGGGCCTCGTTCATTACGAAGCCAAATTTCAGGCCGTCAATGAGGCGATGCGTCGCATCGAGGTGGTCCATACGTTTCACCTTGACTACTTGCGCAAGCTGCCCGATAAGAGCTACGACATCGTTTATTTCGATCCGATGTTCCGCATTCCGGTGGAGGAGTCCAGTTCCATCTCTCCGTACCGCGAGATCGCGAACCCGGATCCCCTTACCTTGGAAGCAGTGGAGGAGGCCAAGCGCGTTGCCATTCGGCGGGTTCTGTTGAAGGAGCATCGAGACAGCCCCGAATATGAGCGTCTCGGTTTTCTCAAGCACCGTTCCCGCACGAAAATCGCATACGGGGTGATCGAGCTTTGAGCGAAAGGGAAACGGGAGGATCGCCTGGACCGGAAGCGAGCAAACCACCGCTCATCGTGCTGGTCGGTCCGACGGCAGTCGGCAAGACGAAGCTGAGCATCTCCATTGCCAAAGCATGGAATTGCGAGATCC
Organism: Gorillibacterium timonense; assembly: GCF_001457415.1. Taxonomy (GTDB): domain Bacteria; phylum Bacillota; class Bacilli; order Paenibacillales; family NBRC-103111; genus Gorillibacterium; species Gorillibacterium timonense. Next base: position 2,232,984 of record NZ_LN881724.1, on the reverse strand, counting down.
TGTCCGGCGATTCCATGCAGGTCTACCGAGGCATGGACATCGGGACGGCGAAGATCCGCCCGGAGGAGATGGAGGGGATCCCCCATCATTTCCTCGACATCGTAAATCCCGACGAAACATTCAACACCGCTGATTTTCAGAAGCAAGCAGGCGAAACGATCGAGAAGATCGCCTCAAGGGGGAAGCTGCCTTTTCTCGTTGGAGGGACCGGGCTCTATATCGAATCGCTGATCTATGGCTATGAATTCAGCGAAGGAGGAGCCGACGAAGCGTTTCGCAGGGAGCAACAGGCCTACCTGATCGAGCATGGAGAGCAGGCTCTGCATGATAAGCTGAGGGAGATAGATCCCGTGACTGCCGATCGGCTTCATCCGAACGATCATCGCCGGGTGATCCGCGCTCTTGAGGTCACACATCTGACCGGCATCCCCCAATCCGAGCATCTTGCCAGGCAGCGCAAGGAATCGCCTTATCGGCTCTGTTTGCTCGGGCTCACCATGGAACGCGAAACGCTATACAAGCGGATCGAGGACCGGGTGGACCTGATGCTGGCGGACGGCTTCGAGGGTGAGGTTCGGCGGCTTCTGGCGGAGGGCTACGGACGCGAGCTGCCATCCATGCAGGGGCTTGGCTACAAAGAGATGACCGCCTACCTTGCCGGTGAATCAAGCCTGGATGAAGCGGTTGCTTTATTAAAGCGAAATACCCGGAGATTTGCCAAACGCCAGCTGTCCTGGTTCCGCCATATGAAGGAAATCTCGTGGGTTGAGGTCGATGGAGGAAAAAACTTTTCCAAGCAAATGCAAGAAATTGATGCTATAATAGCAGGAAAGATCAATTTATAAAGCGAATCATTCCAATACAACATAAACCGAACAGTCCGTTGCGGGGACGGTTAAGTTTTCTACCAGGAAAGGGGATCTTGAATGAACAAGTCGATCAACATCCAAGATAATTTTTTGAACTCGCTGCGCAAAGAGAATATCCCGGTTACGGTATACCTCACCAACGGGTTTCAAATCCGGGGTCTTGTCAAAGCCTTCGATAACTTCACGATCATCATCGACAGCGAAGGTCGGCAGCAGATGGTGTACAAGCACGCGATCTCGACCTTTACTCCGCTCCGTTCGGTCTCTTTCCTGTCCGATTCCAACGCTGAGTAAGGGATGTAGAATGATCAGAACAACCCGCTTCGATAGATGCTTCAAGGAACCCATGAAGAGCAACCCAAGTCATCGCGCTGGGGTTGTTCTTTGTTTTAGGCGCATCGAATTTAGGAAAAACGAAACATATTCGCCGTTTGACTCGTATATTTTACGGTTGGCCATAGAGAGAAAATAGGAATAGGGGGAATCCCACATGTCGAATCGAGGGCCGCAGAAGAAACCGCCGCTCAAGAAGAAGAAACGACTGAACAAGAAGAAAGTGTTTACCTTTGTGCTCATTGCGGCTGCACTCGCCATCGTGATCGGCCTGTCCGGATATGTGTTCATCCTTTACAGCGGACAGAAGCAATTGAAGGCAAATGAGAATAATTTCGTCATGTCGCAAGCCTCAACCATCTATGACGTCGATGGGAATGAAATCGCCAAGCTGTATGACCAGGAAGGGAACCGCGAGATCGCGAAATACGAAGAGTTTCCCGATCTGCTGATCGACGCGTTCGTCGCCACGGAAGACAAGCGCTACTGGGATCACTCCGGGGTTGACCCGCAGTCTATCGCCCGGGCGATTGTCAAGGATATCGTTCACCGCAGCGCGGTGGAAGGCGGAAGCACGATCACCCAGCAGCTAGCCAAGAACATGTTCCTCAACTCCGACAAAACCTTCTTCCGCAAAGCGACGGAAATGTCTATGGCCATGGCTCTTGAGGAGCGCTTTGACAAGAAGGAAATCATGGAGATGTATCTGAATCGGATCTTTTTCGGCAACAGCTCCTGGGGAGTGAAGACAGCCGCCAAAACCTATTTTGGCGTGACCGACTTGAAGAAGCTTGAGCTCTGGCAGATCGCAACGCTTGCCGCCATGCCGAAGGCTCCTTCCTATTACAATCCGATCAAGAATCCCGACAAGTCGATGGAGCGTCGAGAAGTTGTATTGACGCTGATGTATAACCAGGGCTATATCACCAAAGACCAGCTGGAGCAAGCATCCAAGGTGGAGTACGTTCGTCCGGCCAAGAGCACAACCGCTTCGAGCACGTCCATGTTCGACAGCTTCAAAGATTATGTCTTGCAGGAAGCGGCCGACAAGTACGGTATCGAAGAAGATAAGCTAGCTCGCGGCGGGTACAAGATCTATACCACGCTGAACCGGAACGCTCAGAAAGTAATGGATACGGCGTACAAGAACGATGAATTGTTTCAAAAAGACATGAACGGGGAAAGCATGCAGAGCAGCATGGTCATCCTGGACAACGCCAGCGGCGGGATCGTCGCGATGATAGGCGGACGGGATTACGAGTACAAGATGACCTTCAACCGCGCTATGAACATGACCCGCTCTCCGGGCTCGTCCATTAAACCGATTCTCGTCTACGGGCCGGCGCTCGAGAGCGGCAAGTATACCCGCTACAGCCAGCTGGACGATGTTCGGACCGATTTCAACGGGTACAGTCCCCGCAATGCCGACGGCAAATACGAGGGGAAAATCTCGCTGGAATATGCCGTCAAGAAGTCCAAGAACGTACCTGCGGTCGCTGTATTGAAGGACATCGGCGTGAAGACGGGCAAGACCTTCGCCGAGAAGCTCGGCATCACCTTTGATAAAACCGACAATAACCTGGCGCTCGCGCTCGGAGGAATGGCGCATGGGGTCTCTCCGCTGCAGATGGCACAAGCTTACAGTGCCTTCCCGAATAACGGAGTTCTTCATGAGGCCCACGCGATTACAGAAATTGTAAATGTCGACGGAGACACCACCGCTTCCTTTAAAACAAAAGCCAAGCAGGTCATGAGTGCGGAGACGGCGTGGAACATGACGCAAATTCTGGAAACCGTCGTTCAAAAAGGCGGAACAGGGACGAAGGCGGCGATGAACCGGCCGGTGGCGGGCAAGACCGGCTCGACACAAATGACCATCAAGGGGCTTGAAAAGTACAACACCGACCTTTGGTTCGCCGGCTATACCCCGGAATGGACCGCCGCCGTCTGGATGGGCTTCGACACCACAGACAAAAACCATTACATTACCATATCGAGCGGTAGTGCGGCAGCGGTCTTCAAGGCGGTCATGGAGCAAGCGCTAGCCGGCTATAAGGTGAAGGCCTTTGATCGCCCCGACGGGGTACAGGACGCGTCTACGCCTCCGAAGGGAGTGACGGAATTGTCCGCCACCTTCGATCTGGAGACCGTGCACGTGAAGCTGGCGTGGAAGTCTCCGGAAGACGCAAGCAAGCTTACCTTCCGGATCTACCGCAAGGAAGCAGAGGATGCTGAACCTGCCGTGCTGCAGGAGCTTTCCGGGGTAACAGAGTTCGAAGACATGACCATCGTACCCGGGGGCAAATACGAATACTTCGTAACCACCTACGACCCCGAGAACGGCCAGGAGGGGACGCCTTCCAATACGGCGGTGATCGAAATCCCCGCGGATGCGGGCAGCCCGACTCCATCGGAAAGTCCTTCGGAAAGTCCGACCGTGAGCCCGGAGGAAACCGCTACGCCAACTCCGACGGACACGGAGAACAACGGAGGAGAGCCGGGAACGGAGCCGACGCTGTCTCCCACCGACACGGCAAATCCAACTCCCACTCCGACGGGAAACGAAGGAGAACCGGGAGTGACGGCAACGCCGGTCTCCGGCAATGAAGCCGGAAGCGGCAACGGAAACGGAAATGGGAATGGCAATGGAAATGGGAACGGAAACGGCAATGGCACTGGGAATGGAGGCGGAGGGAATTGAGGATCCAACCGAGAAAGCTTGTCGGATACACAATCGCCGTTCTCCTTCTGCTGACGGCAGTTGGATGCGGAACTCGAACCTCGAACAATCCGGAGTCCAGCCAACCGGTCCCGTCGGTTTCTCCGGCTAGCTCCGAACCGTTCCAATGGTCCACCTCTCCGGAGATGACGATCGATAAGACCAAGAGCTACGAAGCGGTATTCGAAACGAACAAAGGGACCTTTACGGTCGAGCTGTTCGCGAAAGATGCTCCGATTACGGTCAATAACTTTGTTTTTTTAGCGGAACAGCATTATTTCGACGGGGTGACCTTTCATCGGATCATCGAGAGTTTCATGATTCAGACAGGAGATCGTACGGGTACAGGCTCAGGCGGTCCCGGCTATTCGATCCCAGATGAGCTGAACAACGGCCATACCTATGAGACCGGGATCGTCGCTATGGCGAACGCGGGTCCGGGGACAGGCGGGAGCCAGTTCTTCATCTGTACGGGAGACGACAGTCAGGGCTTGAACGATTCCCGTTACGCCAAATACTCGATCTTCGGCAAGGTAAGCTCGGGGATGGATGTGGTGAAGAAGATCGCGGCAACTCCGGTCGCCCTTAATTCGAATGGCACTGAAGTCAGCGTTCCCGCTGAGAAGGTTACGATCGACAAGCTCGTCATCAAGACTCATGATTAAGTCTCGTCGTTTCGGTTCAAAACCGTAATGTTCAGATTCGTAAAAGCTTTCAATTCCTTCCGGACCTAAGGTTCGGAAGGTTTTTTATACCTATTCCGGCTGCTTGGATAAAGGATCGTTTCACCCCAGCCTTCCAAGCAACCCGTTCTGCCGTCGAAGGTTGAATCGTTGACCATTTCAAACGGAATGAATGCGAGAACGGAAGCATTGGCAAGATAGAAGGGGGATTGCGCGCGAGAAATTGGGGTTAAGCATAGAAGGCGGCAAAAGGATGCGTTTTCAAGAGATTCAGGTCGGTAAAACCTCTCTAACCGATTCTTTACGGATAAATTGCGTTACTTTATGATTAGAAATCGGGTCTAGGATACCCCATTATCCACTGAATTTGGAAAAGGAGTTTTGCTGCAATGGCCAATCAACTGAAGCGCTTTTTGATCGGTCGGCCTATGAAATCGACCGAACTGGAAGACGAAAAATTGACAAAGCTTAAAGCGCTGGCCGTTCTTTCTTCTGATGCTCTCTCATCGGTTGCATACGGCACGGAGCAGATTCTCATCGCCCTGATGGCCGCCGGAGCTGTTGCGATCTGGTATTCGATCCCCATTTCTTTTGCGGTACTCGCTTTGTTGCTCGTGCTCATTCTTTCCTATCGGCAGACGATCTACGCCTATCCTTCCGGAGGCGGAGCGTACATCGTTGCCAAAGACAATCTCGGACAGACGACCAGCCTGATGGCGGGAGGCTCGCTGCTCGTCGATTACATTCTGACCGTTGCGGTTAGCTCATCCGCCGGCACGGACGCCATCACATCGGCGTTTCCTTCTCTACATGATTACCGAGTGCTGATCGCCCTTGTTATGATCATCTTCCTCACCCTGATCAATTTACGGGGAACGACGGAATCGGCGAGCTTTCTTGCAGTTCCCGTGTACCTGTTTATCACGTCGATCGCCGTCCTGATCGTATCGGGCGTGATCAAGTATTTCATGTACGGGGCGCCTGCGCATGTTCCGGCTATGGGAACGACCGTATCCAGCATGAGCTTGTTTCTCTTGCTCAAGGCATTCAGCTCGGGCTGTACCGCATTGACCGGCGTCGAAGCGGTATCCAATGCCATTCCCAACTTTCGTAAGCCTGCTGAGAAGAACGCGGCGAAGACCCTCATGATGATGGGGGCCATCCTCGGCTTTATGTTTCTCGGCATCAGCCTTCTCGCCTATTGGAACGGTGTTCTTCCCAACGAGAAGATGACGGTCGTCTCGCAGATTACCGAAGCGACGTTTGGTCGTCATGTTCTGTTCTTCTGGATTCAAGGAATCACGGCCGTCATTCTGTTTCTGGCCGCGAACACCGGCTATGCCGCTTTTCCGCTGCTCGCCTTCATGTTGTCCAAGGATAAATTTCTGCCCCATGCCTTTCAGGTGCGGGGAGACCGCCTCGGGTTCTCGAACGGCATCATCTTCCTCGGCGTGATGTCAGCGCTGCTTATTATCGGCTCCGGAGGGGACACGACCAGCCTGATTCCGCTATATGCGGTGGGGGTCTTCATTCCGTTTACGATCTCTCAGCTCGGAATGATGGTTCGCTGGTTCCGCTTGCGTCCGAGCGGCTGGATGATCAAATTCGCCATCAATACCATTGGGATGCTGACGACGCTCACCATCACGATGATCTTCGTGATCACGAAGTTCACTCACATCTGGGGAGTATTCGTGTTTCTCCCGGCCGTCATTTATCTGTTTAAACGGATTAGCCAGCATTACAAAAATACGGCGGACCTCTTGCGGATCGATCTCGAGAAGGAAAAGCCGGTCATCAAGGGCAGCACGATCATCGTACCCGTTGCGGGCGTCACCCGCGTCGTGCTTCACACGATCAGTTACGCCAAATCCTTGACAGACAACGTGGTCGCGGTTTACGTTGGATTTGACGAAGACGAGATCAAGCGCATGGAAGAGAAATGGGAGCTGTGGAATCCCGGCGTCCGCCTGATCACCCTCCGTTCCCGGTATCGCAGCATTCTGCGCCCGCTCACGCGGTTTATCAATACGGTGGAATGGAAGACATCGGACACGGACCACATCACCATTCTCATTCCGCAATTCATCACCAAGCACTGGTGGCAAAATCTGCTGCACAACCAGACGAGTATCCTGATCCGTGCCTATCTGTTTACGCAAAAGGATGTCGTCATCGCCACCGTTCCCTATCACTTTAACAGGTAGCGGGTCTCGTCCGTAACGAAGGGGGTTATGGCAATCCGAACCAAACGAAAAGCCGCAGCATCATATGACAGCAGGAGCCGTGAAGCGGCCGAAGCAGCGCAAGCCCCGAAAAGCAACACACGTAAAATGGCGACGGTCTCGCTCTTGGTCATGGGCGGAGGCTTTGTCGGCAGCTTGTTTCTTCCCGAAACTCCATTCTTTCGGATTCTATCCGGCGGCTTTGAAGCCGGTCTCGTAGGGGGCTTGGCAGACTGGTTCGCCGTGACGGCACTCTTCCGGCATCCCATGGGGATTCCGATTCCGCACACCTCGCTCCTGCTCAAAAACCGTAACCGGATCATTGAGTCCTTGATCGGCGCCATGGAGACGGAGCTGCTCAACAAAGAGAGCATCCAGCGTAAGCTGACGGAAGTCCGCCTTCTGCCCCTTGCGGCATCCGGTATCGTCAAGCAGGCCGGCAAGCGAAGCTCGCGGGTGGCGGCGGTTCAGGGAGCCGCCGCCATCGTACGTGCCATTCCTTTGGACAAGACGGCCGCCGTCATTCAGAACGGGCTGTCTTCCACGCTGACCAAAGCCGATATCCAACCGCTGCTCGTGCGTCTTGCGGAAGCGGGAATCCGCGAGGGATGGGACGAGCGCGCCCTCGATGCGGTGCTGCGGGCAGGCGGCGAATGGGTGGAGCGGCCGGAGACGGAGGCTCTGCTCGGCCAGATGGCTCACGCGAAGCTGCGAGAGCTGCAGGTAGGAGGATTCATGGGCTTCGCTTTTCAGGCGGCAGCCGGCTTCCTCAGCCCGGATAAGCTCGGAAATATGTTAAAGGGGATGCTGCGCTCGGCATTATGGGACATGCAGGCCTCGTCGGCGCCAATGCGCCTCCGACTGCTTGAAGAGATTCGGTCGCATGCGTTCACGGCGGTCAACGACTCGGCGCTGACGGAACAGCTGCGCAGCTGGGGGCTTGGCAAGCTGGAGGAGGAAGCGACGGAGAGCTGGCTGCTGGAGCGCCTGGAGGAGCTGCGCAGTCAACTGCTGAACCGGCTCGATGAGGAAGCGCGCCTTGGCGGCAAGAAGGTGGTACCTTTATTGCGCTACGTGCTGGAAAAGCTTCGGGCGATGCCGGAGACGACGGACAAGTGGGAACGCCAGCTGGCGGACGCGCTTGTTACGCTCGTGGAGCGCAATCATTACCGCATCGGCAATCTGGTGCGCGACAACTTGAATAAGCTGGATGACAAAGCGCTCGTCGAGATGCTGGAGGAGAAGATCGGCACCGACCTTCAATGGATCCGGCTGAACGGGGCCATCTGCGGCTTTCTGGTCGGGCTTGTGCTCACCCTCTTTCGGTTATAGTCGAACCCATTTCTGGGCTCCTGCGTATACTGCTTACACCTGAAGGGAGAGGTGAATGCGCATGAGCGTGAGCGAGAATAGAATGCCCCTGGATCCGGCGACGAAAGAGAGACCTTCCCGGCAGATCAGCGTCGTCCTGCGCCAGACGAAACCGGGACCGCGGGAGGAAGCGTTGAGTGAATCCTCCGCTGCGACTGTCCGGAAAGCGGAGCCTTTTGCCGATATGATGCAGGAATTTGACCGGATGATCGGGCTGGAGGAGGTCAAGGACTTCCTGTACGAAATCTATGCCATGCTGACGGTGAAACGCTACCGCTCCGAAGCCGGACTTGCGATTCAACCTCAGGTTTACCATATGATCTTCAAAGGGAATCCCGGGACGGGCAAGACGACGGTTGCCCGCATGGCCGCGAAGCTCTTTCAGGAGATGGGCCTGCTGTCGAAGGGGCATTTAATCGAAGCGGAAAGAGCCGACCTGGTCGGCGAATACATTGGACACACTGCGATTAAAACCCGCGAATTGATTAAGCGGGCGATGGGCGGCGTCTTGTTCATCGACGAGGCGTACAGCCTCGCTCGCGGCGGCGAGAAGGACTTCGGCAAGGAAGCCATCGATGCGATGGTCAAAACCAAGGAATTGAATATGCGATGAATGAACCGGCAGGCACATGCCGGTTTTTTCGGTTTTTCTTCGCCTTTTTGCCAACTTTGTATATATTTTGGCTCGTCCCCGCATACTATTTAGAGCCGGGGTTTCCCTGGCTAATCCATGTTGGAGGTAGTACGAGAATGACGACCGGTACGGTGAAATGGTTCAACGCAGAAAAAGGATACGGCTTTATCGAGGTGGAGGATGGAAAGGACGTCTTCGTTCATTTCAGCGCGATTCAAGCGGATGGTTTTAAATCCCTGAACGAAGGCGAGCGCGTCCAACTGAATGTGACCCAAGGAAACCGGGGGCCGCAGGCGGAGAATGTGGTTCGGCTGTAGCTTCCCGTGAACTTGCATAAAGCTCGCTCCCGGCAGCCCGCCGGAAGGTGAATTCATTGGCGGTCATCCCATATCGATGAAGGAGGGATTGATATGTTTTCCAAAAAGATTCCCGAAGCGCTGCCCGAAGAAGATACCTCCGTCTGGTCCTGTATCAGCGGGGATTGCAAGGGATGGATGAGAACGAACTTCGTGTTTCAGGAAGAACCTGTCTGCCCTCTCTGTGGTTCGGCTATGGCGCAGGAGATTCGGCTGCTTCCCGTTCTGATGAACTCCACCAAAAACGCAGCTTTCCCGTAAGAGACCTTGATGCAGAACAAAGAACGACCGTCAGTTCGAGCCTGAGCGGCTTGCGCTGACGGTTTTTCATTTTGGGGGCATCGTCAAAGGAATGGGACATTCCGAAGGCGTCATATAGTGAGAGCAGGAGGGGAGCACATGGCGCGCAGGCCGCTCCGCAAGGCCGATATCGCTTGTCTGGAGACGTTCGGGCATGGCGGTTCGGATGACGGAAATTTGGTGGCCCGGCTAGTCTTTTTGCTTATGGAACCGGATGTCTGGAAGGCAGGGGAGCAAGCTGGCGATGAGGCCGGTACCTTGCCAACGCAAACGGAGCGAGGTTGAGCGAGTCCGATTCACGGTTGGTGCAGGTTGGAGTTGGCGAACGGCCGGACGGAAAGGCAGCTTTAGCGAGAGGATAAGCGGGCAGAACCGAACATGGCTTTCAGTGAGAAAGGAGGTTATCCGATGGGGATGACCTCCTTTTCCTCGTATTTGGAGGGTGGGGCCGCCATGCGTCCGTGGAAGGCTGTTATCTATACGCGCGTGTCTACGGAGGAGCAGGCGGAACGGGGCTACAGCCTGGACGCTCAGAGGGAGGATTGCATCAAGCGCGCAGCAGAGCTCGGTTATGCACCGGAGGACGTCCTCCTATTGGCTGACGAAGCATCGGGAACGCTGCTTGATCGTCCGGGCTTGAGCCGTATGCGAGAGCTTGTCTCGGTTCCAAGCGGGATCGAAACGGTCATCGTCTTCGATCCGGATAGGCTTGCGAGGAAGCTGTCACATCAGCTTCTTCTCACTGAGGAAATCGTTAAAGGGAAAATCACCCTTGAATTTGTGAACTTCACATGGAACAATACACCTGAGGGACGCTTGTTTTATCAGCTTCGCGGAATGTTCGCGGAATTCGAACGGGAGAAGATCCGGGAACGGACGATCCGCGGCCGGCTGGCCAAGCTCAAGCACTACGGGAAGCTGAGCGGGGATCCGCGGCTGTACGGCTACCGATTCGATACGGAGGAGGACGTGCTCGTCCCTCATGCGGAGGAAGCGGATGTCGTCCGCCGGATGTTTCTCATGGCAGCAGCTGGCAAGAGCGCTGCCGCGATCTCACGGGAGCTGCAGGCCGAGAGCTGCCCGGCTCCCCGGGGAACCCGCTGGTACGGCTCGACGGTCAGCCGGATCCTCCGCAACCGGAGCTACCTCGGAACCTACATGGCCTACAAGGTCGATTATCACCTCGGCTACCGCCGCGAGCGTGCGCCCGAGGAGCAATACCCGCTGCCGGTCGAGGCGCTTGTCGACGAGGCGCTGTTTGATGCGGCGGCGCGAACGCTAGCCGCAGGCCGCAGCCAAGGCCGCACGGGGCGCCAGAGCGCCGCCGAAGGCCGTGCGCCCGCCGCCCGCCTGCGCATCAGCGGCGCTCTAGCCGCCGCGGATTTCAAGCTGCGCCGCGAGGTATTCGAGCTCGCGGTCGAAGAGGTCATCTTCATCGCCGATCCCGAACTGCGCATCGAAATTCGCTACCGGCTGCCTCTTTCCTCGCAGGTTCGATGCGATGGTCAAAGCCATGGAGGATCATAAAAATCAGTTCATTCTCATCCTTGCCGGATACCCGGATGAAATGGATGAATTTCTCAGCACAAATCCGGGATTGCCTTCCCGGTTTCCCGTCATGATTGAGTTTCCTGACTATTCGGTCGATCAACTGGTTCAAATCGCCGGCCTTATGTTGAAGGAAAGGCAGTACGTGCTGACGCCCCAGGCGGAATGGAAGCTGAGGCAGCAAATCCAACGGGAGAAGGACACCTGCCTGGAGGCGTTCAGCAACGGCCGCTTCATCCGGAATCTGATGGAGAAAGCTCTGCGCAACCAAGCCGTCCGCTTGCTGCGGCATAGCGGCACACCCACCAAACAGGAGCTGATGGAGCTGAGGCCGGAAGATTTGCCGCAGGCAGCTCCTGCGCCTCGGGAGAAGCTCATGCTATCCTTTTGACAGAGCGGGCTTGTGGGGCTAGAGTGGAGCAAGCACTTTTCATCAGAAGCAAACCTAACACCAGCCTAAGCTGCCTGAGGTATAGGCAGCCTGCCGGAAGCGAATCCTGATACCGGAAGATCTATCCATACCTGTACCCTTACTTAATATGAGACATCTGGACGGGGGGCCGCATCGGCTCCCAATCGCTCCGGCTGCAAGGAGGCCCTATGAAACCAACTTCACACGAAGTAGAAGGCGTTACCGAAGAAAAAGCGATCCTGGTCAGTCTCGTCACGGACGACCTGAGATGGACGGCCGAGATGGCCAAGCATTCCTTGAACGAATTGATCAATTTGGCGGAGACCGCAGGGCTGGAAGTGCTCGGTGTGATCACCCAGAATCGTGAAACCGCCGATTCCAAATGGTTTATCGGCAAAGGCAAGGCGGAAGAGGTCAAGCAGATGGTCATTCAAACCGGTGCGAACATCGTCGTGTTTGACCAAGAGCTATCCGGCGCTCAGGTTCGCAACCTGGAGGAGCTCCTCGACGCCAAGATCATTGACCGCACGCAGCTGATTCTCGACATTTTCGCCCAGCGAGCCAAAACCCGCGAAGGGATTCTTCAGGTGGAGCTCGCGCATCTCAGCTATTTGCTGCCCCGTTTGTCCGGACAAGGCAAGAACCTGTCCCGGCAGGGCGGCGGCGTCGGAACGCGCTTCGGCGGTGGCGAAACCAAGCTGGAGACGGACCGCCGGCATATCCGGGAACGAATCTCCACACTGAAAAGACAGCTGCAGGAAGTGGTCCGCCTGCGCAACCTTCACCGCGAACGGCGCAAGAAGACCGGCGTGTTTCAGGTCGCTCTCGTCGGATATACGAACGCGGGGAAATCGACGCTGCTCAAGCAGCTGACCCAAGCTGATGTGTATGTGGAGAACAAGCTGTTCGCTACCCTTGATCCGACCTCGCGGAACTTGACGCTTCCGGGAGGCAAGGAGATTGTGGTCACCGATACCGTAGGCTTTATCCAAAATCTCCCCCATGACTTGATAGCCGCCTTCCGGGCGACCTTGGAGGAAGCGAACGAAGCCGATCTCATCCTGCATGTGGTGGACAGCTCCTCCGAGATGCGGGACGAACAGATGCGAGTCGTCGGCGAAGTTCTCCGCGAGCTCGGCGCCCATGATAAAGAGACCGTAACCCTGTTTAACAAGGTGGATCGGATCGACGAGAACGAGCGGAATTTGCTCACCGCGCCCGGCGAGTATCTTCGTCTATCTGCCTTAAATGAAGGCGATCTAGAGGCTTTACAGGCGCTCTTGGAGCACAAGCTTTCGGGCGGCGTCGCCCGGTTCCGAATTCCCGCCGATAAGGGGGATTTGATTGCCCTCGCTTATCGCATCGGGACGGTTCAAGACAGTGCGGTGGATGAGGATGATATGGTGTTGAGCGTGCGGTTGGACTCCGCTGACTCGCAGAAATTCGGCGGGCCGCTCGCCCCTTATCGGGATGGCTCCCCTAGTGCTGCTCCTGTCAGCCAGACGACTTCCGAATTGGAATAGGCACATTCATCGAAGTTTCCATGCAATGGAACGGGATTGGGAGTATTCACTTCATCATAAGCAAAGAAAGTGGCGCATCGAGGAGTTGACCATGAACCAAAAACATGGTAAGCTCCTGTTTTGCGCTTTCATCCATGATAAGGGAGACCTGAACATGCATGTGTCTGAAGATATCCTCAAGGTAGCCGAAGCGGCCGAAGAAAAAGCCGCTAGCAGGTTGAAGGAGCTTGACCGCCTCGCGGAAACCAATCAATGGAAGGTAATCGAAGCTTTTCAAAAGCATAAGGTGAGCGATTTCCATTTTGCCGGATCGACGGGCTATGGGTACAACGACCGGGGCCGTGAGGTTCTCGACCTCGTCTATGCTGATGTATTCGGCGCGGAAGCGGCTCTTGTTCGTCCGCACTTCGTATCCGGTACCCATACGATCGGAACGGCACTGTTTGGTGTTCTGCGTCCGGGTGACAAGCTTCTTTACATAACCGGGGACCCTTACGACACTCTTCATAACGTGATCGGCAGCGGCAAGGACGGCTCTGGGTCTTTGGCCGACTTTGGCATCCGCTACGGGAAAGTGGACCTGAAGGAGGATGGAAAGCCTGACTGGGAGGCCATCGATGCCGCTTTGACCGCGGATACTCGCGTCATCGGCATTCAGCGTTCTCGAGGCTATGCTTGGCGCTCCTCTTTTACCGTGGAAGAGATTGGGGAAATGGTTCGCTTTGTGAAAAAGAAGAAACCGGAGGCAATCGTCTTCGTAGATAACTGTTATGGCGAATTCACCGAGCTTCATGAGCCGACCGAGGCGGGGGCCGATCTGATTGCGGGCTCGCTGATCAAGAATCCAGGCGGAGGGATCGCTCCCACCGGCGGCTATATCGCGGGCAGAGCGGAGCTCGTGGAGAAGGCCGCATTCCGTTTGACCGCTCCGGGGATCGGCGGAGAAGTGGGGGCGATGCTCGGAACGATGCGCAGCTTGTTTCAAGGCCTTTTTCTTGCCCCTCATCTGGTCGGACAGGCACTCAAGGGAAGCGTATTCGCTGCGGCCCTGTTCGAACAACTAGGATTCGATACGAAGCCGGGGTGGCAGGATTCCCGTACGGATCTCATTCAAGCGATCCGGTTTACCGGGCCGGAGCACCTGATCGCCTTCGTTCAGGGCATCCAGAAGGCATCGGCAGTTGACTCGCATGTCGTTCCGGAGCCTTGGGATATGCCGGGCTATGACGATCCGGTGATTATGGCGGCGGGAACCTTCATTCAAGGCGGCAGCCTGGAGCTTTCTGCCGACGCTCCTGTTCGCGAACCTTACATTGCTTACATGCAGGGCGGACTGACTTATGCCCACGCCAAGCTTGGAGTTATTCGCGCATTGGAAAATATGAAAAATCGAAACTTATTGTAATTAAACCTAACACAGGTTGACACGTTTTCGTTCTCAGTGTAAGATGAGGAAGAATATCAGTCACAGGAGTGATTGGACTTGAACAATGATGAAATCCGCAGGAACATGGCGCTGTTTCCGATCGGGATCGTGATGAAGCTGACCGACCTCACCGCCAGACAAATCCGTTATTATGAGCAGCATGAACTGGTGAAGCCGGCACGGACAGGCGGGAACCAACGGCTGTATTCCTTTATCGATGTGGAACGGCTCCTGGAGATCAAGAACTTGATCGAGAAGGGCGTGAACATCGCTGGAATCAAGCAGGTTCTGTCTCCGATCACCCAGAATTCCGAGGAAGCGACGGTTATCACCGTGGAAACCGAACAGAAACGCAAGGAATTGTCGGATTCGCAGCTTCACAAGATGCTTAAGCAGCAGCTATTTACGGGCAACAAACGCCCCAACCAGGTTTCTTTGATTCAAGGAGAGCTGTCCCGCTTCTTCCATTGAGCAAGCGGAGAGCTTTCGATACCGGGATAAAGAAGCGGCGGGTTCCGATTGGTACCGGCAGCCGTTATCTTTGCTCTAAATTGGTATCGCATTCATCAGAATCCTTTTACAGCCATCGAATACGGACATGTACTTACCAATAGGGAGGAATCGGTTTCGTGACGACCAAAGGGTACAGCAAAGAAGATATTCTTCGCATTGCGAAGGAAGAGAACGTCCGGTTTATCCGTCTGCAATTTACGGATTTGCTCGGAACGATCAAGAATGTGGAAATCCCGGTAAGCCAACTGGAAAAAGCGCTCGACAACAAAATGATGTTCGACGGCTCGTCCATCGAAGGGTATGTGCGGATCGAAGAATCCGACATGTACCTGTACCCGGATCTTGATACCTGGGTAATCTTCCCTTGGGTAACGGAAGATCGCATCGCTCGCCTGATCTGTGATATCTATCTGCCGGATGGCACTCCTTTCCCCGGAGACCCCCGCGGCATTCTGAGACGCGCCTTGAAGGAAGCCGAGGAAATGGGCTACACCACCATGAACGTGGGTCCGGAGCCGGAATTCTTCCTCTTCAAGACGGATGAGAAGGGCAATCCGACGACCGAGCTGAACGACCAAGGCGGATATTTCGATTTGGCTCCGACCGATCTCGGCGAGAACTGCCGCCGTGAGATCGTTCTTACCCTGGAAGAGATGGGCTTCGAAATCGAAGCTTCTCACCATGAGGTTGCTCCCGGCCAGCATGAAATTGACTTCAAATATGCCGATGCACTGAAAGCGGCCGATTCGATTCAAACGTTCAAGCTCGTGGTCAAGACCGTGGCCCGTCAGCATGGGCTGCATGCGTCCTTCATGCCGAAACCGCTGTTCGGCGTGAACGGCTCCGGCATGCACTGCCACCAATCGCTTTTCCGCGGCAAGGACAACGCCTTCTACGACGAAGACGACAAGCTGGGACTCAGCCAGGACGCCCGCTATTACATGGCCGGTATTCTGAAGCACGCCCGTTCGTTCGCAGCCGTAACGAATCCTACGGTTAATTCGTACAAGCGGCTCGTTCCCGGCTATGAAGCTCCGTGCTACGTCGCTTGGTCGGCGAGCAACCGCAGCCCGATGATCCGCATTCCGGCATCCCGCGGACTCAGCACGCGCATCGAAGTTCGGAATCCCGATCCGGCGGCTAACCCCTATCTGACGATGGCGGTCATGCTGAAGGCGGGTCTGGACGGCATTCGCCACAAGACGCAGCTGCCGGCCCCTGTCGACCGGAACATTTACGTCATGACGGAGGACGAACGGATTGAGCAGGGCATTCCCAGCCTGCCGAGTGATCTGAAGGAAGCCCTGAACGAGCTTCTTCGCGACGATGTCATCTGCGAAGCCCTCGGCGATCACGCTCTTTCCTACTTCTTCGAGCTGAAGGAGATCGAATGGGATATGTATCGCACACAAGTTCACCAATGGGAACGCGATCATTACATGACGCTGTATTAAGAGAGGGTTAACCTCGGCATCCAATGCCGAGGTTTTTTTTTTGGGAATTTCGCAATTTTTTTGGTTGGACAGAGGATGGTTCCAAATGTAAAATCTAGAGAACTGTAACAATGCATGGGTCCGCCTTGAATAGCAAATGGGTACTGTTGACCAGGAGGTGATTACTTGTCAATAAAAATTCTAATCATTGAGGATGAAAAATCAATTCAACATATCCTAAAAGCATTTTTGATTGATGCAGGATACGAGGTCTGTCTTGCGGATAATGGCTTGGAAGGGATCTCGGCTTTTCATAAAGATACCTATGACCTTGTGTTGCTGGATATTATGATGCCGAGAGTAGATGGCTATATCGTCTGCGAAATGATACGAAACGAGAGCAAGATCCCCATTATTCTCCTTACAGCCTTAGATGATGATGAGAGCCAGATGAAAGGCTTCGATCTTTTGGCTGACGATTACATAACAAAGCCATTTTCCATGCCACTGGTGTTGCGAAGAATTGAAGCTGTTCTGCGACGGACAAGGAACTGCAACGAGAATCCGACCATTCTAACTCATAAGGAAATTCAACTTGATACGGAGAAGTATAAGGTCTTTGTATCCGGTAGTGAAGTGGGTTTGACTGCTCGTGAATTTGAAATTCTACGGTTGCTATTGGAGAATAAAGGACGTGTTTTTACAAGGGACAACCTGTTAAATCAGATTTGGAACTATCATTTTTTGGGGGATGAAAAAATCGTCAATACCCACATCAAGAATATTCGCAAGAAACTTGAGGTTGACTGCATCGAAACGATAAGAGGGGTAGGGTATAGAATTGATAAGAAGGATTAATAACAGTCTTGTTGCCAAAATCTTTCTGACAATTGCGGTTGTTTTATTTGTGGTCAGCTTCATATTGTACGGCATCATGATGGCAGTAATGCCAGTAAGTTATCGAAACCTTGCCACATCAAATTATACGGTCCAAATCAGTCAGCTTACTTCCAAATTAGAAAGCGGCACATTGGAGGATGCCATTCCCAAAATCTATGACTTCTGTATCGTGAATAGTGCAGTAGCCATCTTGTCCGGTAATGGAACGGAAATGTCCTTCGGAGGAAATAGCATAAAAGAGTACAGGGATGATAATCCAACTCAAACGACAACGATCTCACTGCATTTTAGCGGGACTTCAGAAAACTATCTTTTGAGCATATCCATTGCCAGTAATACAGCTGATCAAATTAAACAGACATTTTTGAAGTTACTTCCAATCATCGCAGGAATCATTCTCATTATTTCTGCGATTGCTGCTTTTTTCTGTTCCCGCTTCTTATCAAAACCGATTATTGAAATCAGCAATAGCTCAAAGAGAATGACAGCCCTTGATATGACATGGCGTTGTAAGATCAGGCGTTCCGATGAAATTGGTAGTTTGGCTTCCAATCTCAACACAATGGCAGAAAAGTTGAACAATACTCTTGAGGAACTGAAATCTGCTAACGAGAGGTTGAAGGGAGATATTGAACGAGAGCGGCAGCAGGAGAAACAACGTGTGGACTTTTTCAGGGCTGTTTCTCATGAATTGAAAACCCCGATTACGGTTTTGAAGGGGGAGTTGGAGGGGATGATCTATGCTGTTGGAGACTATAAAGATAGAGATACTTACCTCAAGCACTCCATGGGAACAGTACTTGAAATGGAGCATCTGCTGAAAGAAATTATGGCTGCTTCTCGTATGGCAGCCGATGACCTTACTTCATCATTGTCAACAATCAATGACGGACAATTGATTACAAATTGCTGCCGAAAGCTGCAGGGCTTGGCGGAAGATAAGGAAATGACCTTCATTTATGAGATCGAAAATCCTTTTCTTTATCGCGGCGATGAAGCTATGTTAAAAAAAGCTTTCTCTAATATTATCAGCAACGCAGTATCCCATTCACCTACGGGTGCAGCCATTACCGTTTCCTTTAAAGACGGTTTGTTTCGAGCAGAGAATACAGGCGTTCAGATTAACCAATCGGATTTAAGGCAAATCTATCAACCCTTTTATCGCGTAGAGCAATCGCATAATCGAAATACAGGCGGTAGTGGTCTTGGATTGTACATCGTGAAGACGGTTTTTGACCAGCATGGACTACCCTATAAAATTGAAAATACTGATAAGGGTGTTCACTTCATCGTCAGTTTAAGAAACAACATAGCTTGACATTTGAGGAGAAACCAAGGAGCTAAGCGACGTTTTTTGCTTAGCTCCTTGGTTTTTTGCGTCTCCCACTGCCATCAGGAGTAGATTGAACGATGACATTTGAGATATCCTCTTTTTTTGCAGCTTCATCTAAAATCCTCCTGTACTCCACCTTAACTCCACCATAATTTTCGAAAATCAAGCTATCCTAGAAATGGAGGTTTAAAGAATGAATTTACTAATAAGGGCTTTCCTTTATGTCACTAGGAAATGGGGGAAAAGCTTACTGTTGTTTTCCATTATCTTTGTCATTTCGACCCTTGTTCTTTGTGGTTTGGCATCGTTGGATGCAGAGGAAAAAACTTCTGTGGAGCTTCGTGGTACTACCGGTGCCAGTTTTACGGTTAGCCGAAATTTGTCAACAGGCGGATGGGGGAGTGGAAAAGGCGGCTCGTATAGCACTCAGGAATTTATTACCGATGAAATGGTAAAGAAAATTGCTACTGTTGAAGGTATTGAAGCCTATAATGCAACTTATGCGACCATCTTCGAGTTTTTTGACACAGATGGTCACGATTATGAGCATATCAATCCCATAGGACAGAGTATGGTTGATGATCAATATTATTCCATCGGTACTATGCACTCCGAATATTCATCGATGTTTTTGTCCCACGCATTTACGTTGGTCGAAGGACGTCATATTACAAATTCTGATCATAATGTTCTTCTAATCAGCAAGGCTATCGCCGATAAACATAAGTTGCACCTTGGAGATCCCATTGTTGCCGTCAATGATCTCTCTGAGGAATTTACTATCATCGGTATCTTTGATGTCGTCTCGGATAAGACTGACGAGAAGAATAGCTACAATATGGCATCTTATTATGATTATGAAAACTATGCATTTATGGACATCAAAGCAATGGCAAATGTCCTTAAGAACTTTCCGGATGGGCCGAGCGAAGGCTATTCTTCCGCCGACTTTTTTGTTACTGACCCTACGCAGTTAGAAACCATCATCATGGAGGTACATAAAAAAGATAGCATCAACTGGAACAACTTCACGGTGTCTGCGAATAATGAGGTCTACGAACGAACCGCTCATTCGATGTCGGATATGAGTTCTCTGATACGGGCATTGATTATCGTGATTGTAGGAATTAGTATGGGCATCGTTACGTTAATTCTTACCATGTGGGTGAAAAGTCGCATCAGAGAAACGGGTATCCTGCTGGCCGCTGGTATATCAAAACGATCCATTTTGCTACAGCAAATTTCTGAAGTTGGATTCATCGCCATATTCGGTTTCTCACTGTCCTATTGGTTCAGTAAAGGAGTAGCCGGAAATGTCGGCAGCCTTTTTGGAATGACAACAGATCGTGTAATTGTTACGTCAAGGCACTTCGGTTTCGTTTCCAGTCTTGGTGCAGTCATTTTGATTTTATCCATTCTTATTTCAAGCATTTCTACCATGAGAGTAAAGCCAAAAGAAATCCTATCCAAAATGAGCTGACAGGAGGTATGCCCTATGAACTCATGGAAGCGGGCCTACCTTCATACAACCCGAAAAAAAGGAAAAACCATCCTCATTTTTAGTATCCTGCTGATTGTATCCACCTTGCTTTTGACTTGCCTTGCGATACGGACCGCAACAAGCGTGACAGCCCTAAACATTCGGAAATCCCTTATGGGGAGCTTTACCATCAATGCAAAACAACTGGATATGCAGCTGGAAGATTCTGTTGTGACCGAGATTTTGAATATCGATGGCTTGACTACCCACTATAACCTCCGTTCCTATTTTCGAGCGGATTACCGCAGTTTGGATGGACAAGCGCTTGAAATCACTACTGATGGGGCTTTGGATGTTCCGAAAGGGTATGAACATGCAGGTAAAATAATTAGCAATACACATTCCGATGCAGATCCCTATTTCACGGAAGCAGGATTTAAACTTAAAAAAGGACGGCATATAACCGCAGAGGATAGAAATGTCGCTCTTATTCATGAAGAATTTGCACAGCGTAATATGTTATCTCTCGATGATCATCTCATTTTTGGAGCAACAGGGGAAACAAACCGTCAGGCTGAGGTTGAAATTATCGGTATTTTCACGAATACCGTTCCTCAAGATGCTTATGGAATGATACCCTCCTATGATTTGTATGAGAATATTGCTTTCTCAGATCATGCGACCTATTCACAGCTTTCCTATGGGGATGGCATCGAACATTATCAATACGGTGATTTTTATGTTGATGATCCGGCTGAACTGGACAACGTCATTTCCAATGTAAAAAGCATTACTGGATTAAACGGAGATGAGTGTATTTATTCAAAAAATGATGCGGATTACCAGAATGCAAAAACGGCCTTGGAAGCCTTACAGAGATTGGTAACAACGATAGTCTGTGTACTGATAGCAGTTAGCGTTGTGCTTCTCATTTTAATTTTGTCCTTGTGGACACGAGACCGTGTTCATGAAGCGGGTGTGCTCTTAGCAATGGGTATTAACAAGGGAGATATTCTGATGCAGCATATTTTGGAAATCCTGATGGTTGCTGCTCTTGCCTTTGCGTTGTCTTTCGGAACAAGCTCACTTTTGGCGCAAAGAGTCGGTAATCATTTCCTTCAACAAGCAACCGCCAAAGAGCAAGTTAAGCTAATGAATCTAACAGATGAAGCCGCAAATGATAAGGAGGTAGACAAACTGTTTTCACTAACTTCCATAAAAATGAACGTATCCGGGTCAAATTTGCTGCTTGTCTATGTCATTGGAACGGGGATCATTCTGCTGTCCGTATCACTTGCGGCTTATCCTGTTATGCGAATGAAACCTAAAGAGATTTTAACCAGAATGAGCTAAGGAGGATGTAGGAGATGTGTATTTTAGAAGGAAAGGGAGTTCAATACTCCTATGACAATAAGAAAAAGGTGTTAAAGGATATTCATATCCAGCTGGAAACGAGCAAGATGTATGCGATCCTTGGTCCATCCGGTTGCGGTAAAACCACATTGCTTTCCCTTTTGGGTGGTCTAGATTGCCCTACCGGAGGCCAGATCTTGTTTAAGGGTAAGGAGCTAAAAAAAACCGATCTTTCCGACTACCGTAAAAACCATGTTGCTTTCATTTTCCAAAGCTATAACCTTATCGACTATATGACAGCTGTTGAAAACGTCAGACTTTCCACAAGATTGCCTGCATGGCCGGTTTTGGAAAAATTGGGATTGACCAAAGAGGAAGCCCATCGGAATGTTCTGAAATTGTCTGGCGGTCAACAACAACGCGTGGCGATAGCCCGTGCTTTGGCTTCGGAGGCTCCGATCATCCTTGCGGACGAACCAACGGGAAATCTTGACGAAGATACGGCAAAAGGAATCTTCACGATCCTGCAAGAGAGTGCTCATCAATTAAATAAATGCGTGGTCATTGTTACCCACTCGTATGAGCTTGCAAAACAGGCAGATGTCATCTTGCAACTAAAGCACGGCGAAGTACAAATGCTAACACACTTTAAGCAGGAATCGGGCAACTGAGCTTATCAAAGATAAGAGTGATGTCGACTCTGAGAAAACATGAGGACACTGGATAAGGTTTTGTGGTGAACAAGATCCGTCATCAACAAAACCCTTGAAGCCGCTGCAGCCAGCTTCAAGGGTTCTGTTTTACTCTTCCATGTCATAGGCGGCGAGCGCAGCCGGTAATGATTGAATCACGCTCTGTCCGACGGCGGGAAGCCCCACCAGGATGGCGCTGATGATCTCTTCGCGGGTGGCTCCGAGGGCTTTGGCATGCTTGACGTGAAAGGGGACGCCGCTCTCCATTCGGCTTGCGGCCAGTACAGCTAAATAGGTCAGCTCTTCCGTCTTCGGATCGAGCTTGCTTGCGGCCCCCAGCTTCTGAACGGCTTCCATCCAGGCGGCTTGATGCTCGGATGCTTCCGTCAGAAAAGCTTGGAAGGATGAACTGATCCCTGCATGTTCAGTCATGGTCGTTTACCTGCTTTCATATGAGATGTCATTGAAATAAAACAAAGCCTCTCCGATTGCATAAGGATGCGTCTGTAGGAGAGGCTTTGCGTTTGGCTTATATGGGGGGGAGATCAGTGAATATCGCGGAAAACTCCAACGACCTTGCCCAGTATGGAGACGTTCTTCAGAAGAATCGGCTGCATGGTTGTGTTCTGCGGTTGTAGGCGTATGTAGTCCTTCTCTTTATAGAAGGTCTTTACCGTCGCTTCATCGTCCTCATTCATCGCGACGACGATATCGCCGTTATTCGCAGTGCTTTGCTGGCGAACGATTACATAATCGCCGTCATGAATTCCGGCATCGATCATGCTCTCTCCTTGGACCGTCAGCATGAATACCGTGTGATCCCCGACATAATGCTCGGGGAGAGGGAAGTAATCCTCGATGTTCTCTGTAGCTGTGATCGGTACGCCGGCGGTAACCTTCCCGATCAGGGGAACGCGGGCAATCGAGAAGGAAAATTGCGATACCGTATCGTCGCCGGTTCCGAGAAGCTCGATCGCGCGCGGCTTCGTCGGGTCTCGACGAATCATTCCCTTCTTCTCCAAGCGGTCCAAATGTCCGTGGACGGTCGAGCTGGAAGCAAGGCCTACAGCCTCTCCGATTTCGCGAACGGAGGGAGGATAACCCTTAGCCCGGACCTCGTTGCGGATAAATTCTAGAATGGCCTGTTGTCGGCCCGATAGTTTCGTCACGATTATCACTCCATCAGGGGGAATTAATAAGAAAAGTATACCATAGAATAAAAGTTCGTACAAACATAAGTTCGTTTTTCATGTTGACATGAACGTATGTTCGCGTTATATTGAAAACAGAACAAATGTTTGGAGGTTGTTGACCGATGAGCTCTTACTATTATTGTGAACCTGCTGCCCCCCGCACGAGTGGAAGGGAGATCACCGTTGTTTTGAGGCCCCGAACGAAGGATCGCCAAACCGGAATCATGAGCAGCAGCAGCCTTCATCCGTCACGAACGTTTGTTCTTGCTCTGCTGATCACACTATCCTTGTTCAGCGGTTTTCTTGTTACCGCTTATGCGACGTCGGATTTGCCCGCGAGCAAGAATTCAACGGGTTCTACGAGTGTAGCAGCAGCTTTACTAGCCAATGATACCGCTAGCGGACTGCAGATCATTGATGTAGCACCAGGGGACAGCCTGTGGAGCATCGCGAAGGAATATTCGAAGGGACGAACGATTCCTTCTTATATGAGAGAATTGATCGAACTCAATGATCTCGCTTCAAGCGAATTGCAAGTTGGGCAACTGCTTGTTTTGCCTGACGAGAAGTGAGCATGACGAGGTACTGAGCGCGCAGCCTTCCTAATCAGGCTATGTTACTACCAAGATGATACAAGCGGGTATCCTTCCCTTTGAGACCTGAGGATACCTGCTTTTTTGTGCGTTCCGCCGTTTCACCGACTCGGTCGGATCTACGCTTGACAAGGCATTGTCCGAATGGCAAAGTAATAGAGAAACTCGCATCAGGGAGGTGCTTTCATGAGCATAGACGAAACGGTTGCCCGTATTAACGAGTTGGCACGCAAAGCCAAAACGGTCGGGCTGACGGACGAAGAACTGGAAGAACGCAACGCTCTTCGTCGGATCTATATTGACGCTTTCAAGAGGTCCTTGAAGTATCAACTGGACTCCATCAAATATGTAGAGGATGAAGAGAACAATGTCCCGTAAATGGGAGCGTATGGTTGAGAAGAATCAGAAAACGATCAATGCGAAACGAAAGAAGGAAGGACTTTCTCCGGTATCGGCGAAGGCCAAGGAAGCCAAAGAAGCCTTTAAGGGAATGAACTGGATGCTTCCGTTTTTCCTGGTCCTGATCACGATTCTGAACATCGTCATGTTCATTCGACAGGATGCAATGACGAGAGGAAATTGGATCACTTTCGCGGTCTACATTTTGCTGGCTGTTCTGCTGCTGTTCATGAATCGCCCGACACTGTCAATCGGGCGCAGCTCGATCACATCTCGCCGGTTCGCAAGCTTTCAAACGGCTACGGCAGCTGACATTGAAGAGATTCAATTGATGAAGAATGCCGTCGTGATTCGACTGAAGACGAAGAAGAAACGTTGGGTCTACACGAAAATCACTCATTGGTTCCCAATAGCCTCCGTCTCAGAAAGGCTTCGGGAGTTTGCCGAAGTGAATCACATTGCCTTGGCTGATGATAACCAGTAATGATGTGGGGGTAGGAGAACATGGGGATTAAGGCCGTTTTATTTGATTTGGATGATACCCTGCTCTGGGATGAACGAAGCGTTAAGGAAGCGTTCGAAGCCACATGCGTGTTCGCTGCCGAACAGCATGCGGAATTGGACCCGGAGCAGCTGGAAGCCGAGGTTCGCAGGGAAGCGAGAGCGCTCTATGAATCGTTCGACACCTTTCCTTTCACCAAGATGATCGGCATTAATCCGTTCGAAGCGCTTTGGGCGGAATTCAGCGGCGGAGAGCTGGAAGGCTTCCGCAAGCTGCAGGCGTTCGCTCCAGGCTATCGGGAGGAGTCTTGGACCCGTGGCTTGAAGGCGGTGGGGATCGACGATGCCGAGCTAGGCTCGATTCTTGCCGAGCGTTTTCCTGCCGAACGCAGAGCTCGTCCGCTCGCCTACGAAGAGACGTTTGAGGTTTTGGATGCTCTGAAAGGGAGATATAAGCTGCTCCTGTTAACCAATGGAGCTCCCGATCTGCAGAAGGAAAAGATTGCAGGCTTTCCGCAGCTGGCCGCCTATTTCGACCACATCATCATTTCAGGCGAGTTTGGCGAAGGGAAACCATCACCCAGCATCTTCCGAAATGCGGTTCAGCTTCTCGATATTTACCCGGAAGAAGGAATCATGGTTGGCGACAAGCTGACGACCGATATTCTTGGCTCCGGCTCGATCGGGATGTCGAATGTATGGATTAACGCCCACGGAATGACACAAACGGGTGATGCCCTCCCCACCTGGGAGATTACTCGGCTCCGCGAGCTTCTCGACATTCTTCAAAAGCTCGAATCCTGATTATCATCAAAGGTAATTAGAGGCGAATCTCACTCAGACAACAAGAGGAGGTTCGCCTTTTTTCTAAAGATTGAGAAATTCCCATGACTCAAACCAAAGAACCGAGGAGGAGAACGGATGAAAAAGGCATTGGTTTTCGGAGGAACGCGTTTTTTCGGTAAACGGCTTGTGGAATTGCTGCTTGAGCAAGGAGTAGAAACGACGATCGCTACTCGCGGTCAGACCGCAGATTCTTTCGGAGAGCGGGTAACCCGAATCCAATTGGATCGGGAAGACCGCAGCTCGTTGGAAGCCGGGCTGGGGACAGGCGAGTGGGATACGGTCTTCGATAATATTTGCTACTCGCCCAATTCAGCACTTGATGCTTGTGAGTTGTTCAAAGATCGGGTAGGAAAATATGTATACACCTCCAGTATGAGCGTCTATGATCTGGGAGCTGGATTGACTGAGGATGTCTTCGATCCTTATACCTATCCGATAATAATGGGCACTCGGAGCGATTTTCCATATGGAGAAGCAAAACGATTGGCCGAAGCGGTTTACTTCCAGCAAGCAGCTTTTCCGGTAAGCGCCGTCCGGTTTCCCATCGTGCTCGGAACCGACGATTACACACGCCGCTTACATGTTCATATCGAGCGCGTGTCCAAGGAACTGCCGATTGGAATGCCGAATCCGCAAGCGGAAATGGTCTTTATTCGATCAGACGAAGCCGCCCGGTTTCTTCTCTGGCAGGCGGACGCTTCTTTGACAGGCCCGTTTAATGCTTGCTCGAACGGTTCGATCGCGCTTGAAGCTCTCATCAAGCGGATTGAGGCTGAGACAGGGAAAACTGCGCAGCTCGTTCCCGAAACGGAGGAGGCGGGTATGTCTCCCTTCGGAGTACCCGAATCCTGGACGGCATCCAACCGAAAAGCGGCAAATGCGGGCTTCACCTTCCTCACTTTGGGAGATTGGCTGCCTGAGCTCGTTGAAACGATCGCGCATTCGGAATAAGTCGAAACAGCCTTCGTGAATGGATCGGAATGATTCGTATAAAGCTCTTTTGTTCGCGGATTGATTCTGGTACACTTTGATTACATTTCATGAATTGTAACAGATTGTTCATCGGATCGGCGGAAAGGGAGTAGGAACGTGGGCAAACCATCATTGAAAGAGCAGATGACCAAGAAAATCATGATTTTGGACGGCGCGATGGGGACCATGATTCAACGGGAACCTCTGATGGCCGAAGATTTTGGCGGAGAAGAGCTGGAAGGCTGTAACGAGATGCTCGTGCTGACCCGTCCCGACGTCATCTCCCGCATCCACGAAGCGTATCTGGAAGCGGGTTCGGATATTCTCGAGACCAACACCTTCGGGGCAACAAGCGTGGTGCTGGCAGAATATGGAGTAGAGTCCCGTGCGGATGAAATAAACCGAGCTGCGGCTCGGCTCGCGGTTGAAGCGGCAGCCCGTTATTCTACGCCGCAATGGCCGAGATATGTGGCGGGAGCACTCGGACCAACGACGAAGACGTTGTCGGTCACGGGTGGCGTTACCTTCGAGCAGCTGGAAGTCAGCTATTATGAGCAAGCGGTCGCACTCATCAAATGTGGAGTCGACGCGCTTCTTATTGAGACTTCTCAGGACACCTTAAATGTAAAAGCAGCGAGCATCGCCGTTCGCAGAGCCATGGAATCGGTTGGGCAATCGGTACCCATTATGATCTCCGGAACAATCGAACCGATGGGAACCACTTTAGCTGGTCAATCCATCGAATCCTTCTATATTTCGCTGGAACACCTGGACCCTGTCTCCATCGGACTAAACTGTGCGACCGGACCGGAGTTCATGCGCGATCACATTCGAACCCTCTCTCAAATCTCGCACAGCGCGATCAGTTGCTATCCGAATGCAGGGCTTCCCGACGAGGATGGGCATTACCACGAGTCCCCGGATTCCCTGGCGAAGAAGATGGCCGGTTTTGCCGAACAGGGCTGGCTGAACGTGGCAGGCGGCTGCTGCGGAACGACACCGGATCACATCCGGGCGCTCGCTGATACCTTAAAGGCTTATCCGCCACGACAGGCGGACGGTGTCCACGCACCGGCCGTATCGGGGATCGATACCGTCTATATTGAGCCGGAAGGCCGTCCCTATATGGTGGGAGAGCGGACAAACGTACTTGGCTCGCGGAAATTTAAACGCATGATTGCAGATGGCAAATACGAGGAAGCCTCCGAAATTGCAAGAGCACAGGTGAAGAAAGGGGCACATGTCATTGATGTCTGCCTCCAGGACCCGGACCGGGACGAAGCGGAGGATATGGAACGCTTCCTGCAGCTTGTGGTGAAGAAAGTTAAGGTTCCGCTCATGATCGATACGACCGACACGAAGGTGCTTGAGCTTGCTCTCACCTATACCCAAGGCAAATCGATCATTAACTCCATTAATTTGGAGGAGGGGGAGGAAAAGTTCCATCGCGTCGTTCCGCTCATCCATCGCTATGGAGCCGCTGTTGTGGTGGGGACAATCGATGAACGAGGCCAGGCGATCACCGCCAAGGATAAACTTGAAGTAGCGCTTCGCTCCCGAGAGCTGCTCGTCAATAAGTACGGGCTAAAGGATGAGGATCTCATCTTCGATCCGCTCGTCTTTCCAGTTGGGACCGGCGACCAGCAATATATCGGCTCCGCCGGCGAGACGATCGAGGGCATTCGGCTGATCAAGGAAGCCATGCCCCGCTGTCAGACGATTCTCGGCCTCAGCAACGTATCGTTCGGGCTGCCCGAGGCTGGACGCGAGGTGTTGAACGCCGTTTTCCTGTATCACTGCACCAAGGCGGGGCTCGATTATGCCATCGTCAACACCGAGAAGCTGGAACGATATGCCTCTATTCCGGAGGAAGAACGAACACTAGCGGAGGATCTGATCTTCCGTACGAACGACGATACGCTTGCCCGATTTGTGGCGGCTTTCCGGGAGAAAAAAATCGTCAAGACCGTACAGGTATCCAACCTTACTCTAGAGGAAAGGCTCGCCGGTTATGTTGTGGAAGGCTCGAAAGATGGGCTGACGACCGATCTGGACGAAGCTCTCGGCAAGTACCCTCCTCTCGAAATCATCAACGGTCCCCTCATGAAAGGGATGGAAGAGGTTGGACGACTGTTCAATAACAACGAGCTGATCGTGGCGGAAGTGCTGCAGTCCGCCGAGGTGATGAAAGCCTCCGTCGCTTACTTGGAGCCTTATCTGGAGAAGAAGGACAGTGCCGTCAAGGGGAAGATTTTGCTTGCTACGGTTAAGGGCGACGTGCATGATATCGGCAAAAACCTGGTTGAAATCATTCTCGCCAACAACGGCTATCAAATCGTGAATCTGGGCATCAAGGTTCCGCCTGAACAGATCATTGAAGCGTACCGGGAGGAAAAGCCCGATGTGATCGGATTGTCCGGCTTGCTGGTCAAATCGGCGCAGCAGATGGTTCTCACGGCGCAGGATCTGAAGACGGCGGGGATCGATGTGCCGATCATGGTTGGCGGAGCCGCGCTCACCCGCAAATTCACGAAGACCCGGATTCAGCCCGAATATGAAGGGATGGTTCTCTACGCGAAGGATGCCATGGAGGGACTGGACCTGGCGAATCGGGTCACGGACCCTGAGAAGCGGGAACTTCTCGTACAGGAGCTGCGCGAAGCCAAGGCTTCGCATGTCCAGGAATCCGGCAACAAGAAAGCGGATGAGATCGTGCTCACTCGCGCCCGCAACACATCCATTGACAAAGAAACGAAGGTCTACGAGGCGCCGGACATGGAACGGCATATTTTACGCAATTACCCGCTCCCATACTTGATTCACTATGTGAACTGGGAGATGCTGCTCGGCAAGCATCTGGGACTTAGAGGCTCTGTCGAAAAGCTCCTAAAGGAAGACGATGCGAAGGCCGTCCAACTGAAGGAGACCGTGGACAGTATTTTTGCCGATGCGGAAAAAGAAGGCTACATCAACGCGCATGCCATTTATCGGTTTTACCCTGCTCAAGGAGACGGCAACGATATCTTGATCTATGATCCGGAGGATCAAACCCGGATCTTGGAACGCTTTTCTTTTCCACGCCAAGAAGTGGAGCCCTACCTGTGCTTGTCGGACTTCTTGAAGCCCGTCGAAAGCGGCGTGATGGATTATGTCGGATTTCTGACCGTTACGGCGGGGCACGGCATCCGCGAGCTGTCGGAACGATATAAGATCAATGGCGATTATCTGCGCTCCCATGCGGTTCAAGCTTGTGCGCTGGAAATCGCCGAATCGTTCGCGGAACGCGTCCATCAGATCATGCGCGACAGCTGGGGCTTCCCCGATCCCGCGAATATGACGATGAAGCAGCGCCACGGCGCCCGTTACCAAGGAATTCGCGTATCCTTCGGTTACCCGGCTTGTCCCAACCTGGAAGACCAAGAGCTGTTGTTCCGACTGCTGAAGCCGGAGGATATCGGGATCCATCTTACGGAGGGCTTTATGATGGACCCGGAGGCTTCTGTCTCGGCGATGGTCTTCGCCCACCCGCAGGCTCACTATTTTAACGTGGATAAGGTTTAAAAGCGGATCGGCGTGTCCATGACTAACCATAGGCACGTCTATCCACTTTTTTCGAGCAGGGCACTGGATCTCTTTCAACTCATCAGAAAGGCATGAAGGGGCGGACACAAGCACTATGGAACTCACTTTTCTCGGCACCGGCGCGGGGACTCCGACCAAATTTCGCAATGTCACTTCCTCGGTGTTGAATCTTCAGAAGGAATGCGGCGTCTCCTGGATGTTCGATTGCGGCGAAGGCACCCAGCATCAACTGCTGCATTCGTCGCTTCGAATGAGCCGCATGACCAAACTGTTCGTGACCCATCTGCACGGGGATCACATCTTTGGCATTCCCGGACTTCTATCAACCCGGTCCAATCATGGAGCCGAGCTACCGCTCGTCGTCTACGGTCCGAAAGGGATCGCTGACTATATCCAAACCTCGCTGCGCCTGAGTGAATCCCGAATGAAATATCCGGTAACTATCGTGGAGATCGACGAAGGGGTCATCTTCGAAGACGAATACTTCACGGTTGAAGCGGCCCGAGTGGATCATCGGATCGAATGCTTTGGCTTTCGAGTGTGCGAGAAGGATCGTCCGGGGACGCTGGACGCCGATGCCCTGAAGGCGGACGGAGTACCGGCCGGGCCACATTTTGCCGCATTGAAGAGAGGGGAGACCGTCATTCTCTCGGACGGCAGAAGGATTGATGGAGCAAGATATGTCGGACCCGTTCAACCCGGACGAATCGTTGCCATTATTGGGGATACTCGACCCCATCCTTCCTCGATCCGGCTAGCCGAGGAGGCCGATCTTCTGGTTCACGAGGCGACTTTTACGAATGATAAAGTCGATATGGCCTTCGACTATGGTCATTCCACTGCTCGGCAAGCAGCTGAAATCGCCATGAAGGCAAACGTTCGTCGTTTGGTGATGACACATGTGAGCGCCCGCTACCAAGGCGGGGAAGAAGCATTGCTTCAGGAAGCGCGCGAGATTTTTCCTGCCAGCGATTATGCAGAGGATTTTTTGACGGTTTCCGTTGAGCGCAGGCGGAGCTTTTCTCTATGAAAAAAAAGAAATCAAAAAAATTTCCTGACCGAGACAATTTATCATTCCCCCCACTATAAAAATGTGGTAAGCTAAATCCTGAGTTTTTGGTAGTGAATTCCCTAAAGCGAACCGAATCCTTTAGTTCCGGTGAATAATGGGCGGCGTTTGATTCGCCTAGACGGGGTTAAGGGTAACTATAGAATGAAAAGCCGCAGAGGCGGTACTTAAACATAGCGGATTGGAACATTGCCTACTTCAATAAGAAGAATAGGCGGATGGTAGGAGAGGAATGGAGAGCTTGCGAGACTGTTATGGGACGTATTTTGTCCCTCTAGGCTGGTTTGTCTCTCTAAGCAAGGACAGAATGAACCCTAATACGTCGCTCAGAACGGATGCTTGCAGAGAGTCGGCGAGGGTTAAATTCGGTTGATTTGGCTAATACAGATAAGAGCACATCGTCCGTATATCAGGGGGAGGCAGCCGAGATGAAGTTCATTGAAGTGGGGCAATCGGGACCGCTCAGCGGCAGCGTGAAAGTATCGGGTTCCAAGAATAGTTCCCTCGCTTTGCTTGCAGCAGCCTGCATGGCCGACGGGCCGGTAAGGTTGAAAGGGATTCCGAATATTTTGGATTTTCGTTACATCGAAGAAATTGTTTCGGGCATCGGCATCACCATGGTTCGCGAACCGAATCGGGATGTCGTCATGGATGCTTCGAAGATGAACTCCAGCGATTTGAATCGGGAAAAAACGTCCTCGTACCGAGCGTCTTATTATTTCATAGGCGCGCTTTTGGCTAAGATGGGCAAGGTGACCATCGGCTATCCGGGCGGAGACAACTTCGTTTCGCGTCCGATTGATCAGCACATTAAGGCGCTCGAAGCACTCGGTGCGCACTTTGTTTTCTCCGAAGGATACTATACGGTAGAAGCGAAGCGCCTTCGCGGCGCGGTCATCTTCTTCGATACGATTACGATGGGCGCCACGATCAACGCTCTCTTGGCTGCTTCCCTAGCCGAAGGAGTAACGGAGCTGCACAATGCGGCCAAGGATCCGGAAGTGGTGGATACGGCCAATCTGTTGAATCAGATGGGAGCCCGAATCTACGGGGCGGGTACCGATACCATCCGCATTGAAGGCGTGAAACAGTTAAGCGCAGTGGAGTACACCGTCATTCCCGACCGGTTGATTGCCGGCGCCTTCTTGATGTCCGCGGGCATCACGCGCGGAACGATAACCGTCGAAGACGTCATTCCCGAGCACCTGGGCAGCGCCATTGCCAAGATGCGCGAGATCGGACTGCACATTGAAGTGAAGGACAGCAGCATCACCGCGTACGGAGATGTCAAGCTGCACGCAACTCGCGTCCGTACCGGCATGTATCCGGCTTTCGCAACAGATTTACAGCAGCCGATTACCGCTCTGCTGCTTATGGCGCAAGGCCGCAGCATCGTGACGGAGAAGGTCTATCCGGAACGCTTCAGCCATGTCCCGCAGCTCAAGAAGATGGGAGCCCGCATTGACGTGCGCCGTGGCTCTGCCTTCATTCAAGGAGGGGCGCCGCTCACGGGCGGCATCGTTCATGCATCGGATGTCCGGGCAGGAACATCTTTGATTATGGCGGGTCTGGTCGCGGAAGGGAAAACCATGATCGGCGGTACGGAACATATTGAACGGGGCTATGAGGATGTCATCAGTCTATTCAATCAGCTTGGCGCGAATTTGCGTTATACGGAAGAGAAAGCCTTGATGAATGCTCCGCTTGCCGCAGTATCATCCATTGCATCATCCGCAAAATAGCCTATCGAAAGCAGAGAAGACGAGGATCGGCAGAGCCGATCCTTTTTTTGTGTTGCGTAGCGCAGTTGTCTGCTGCAGGAAAGGAACCTCAGGGAGTCTTAACCTGAGCTTGACCCGCTGCTCAGCCGTTAACTTTTCCCGGGAAAGCGCAGGAAATGACAGAGGGTCGATCCTTGTCTACCGAAGGAGGCGTAATCCCAGATGTCGTGCCAATTGCTGCATCAATTGCCGCCGATAGATCTCCACAGGATAGGAGTTGAAGGCTGTAATCGTTATTCATGTGCCACCGATGATAAAAGAAAGCGCCTCTTGCTTGGAGCAAGAAGCGCCTTCTTCATGAGCCGTTGAGGGGGCAATTACTCTTCCCCAACCGCCCGCTGTGCCAGCTTTTGCTGCATGGCGAACTGGGTGTAATACAGGTTCGCGTAGATCCCGCGGTGCTTCAACAGCTCCTCGTGGTTGCCGCTCTCTGCAATTTCGCCGTCGCGAATGACCAGAATCTTGTCTGCGCTGCGGATGGTGGAGAGGCGGTGAGCGATGATGAAGGAGGTACGGCCTTCCAACAGCGTGTCGAGAGCGTCTTGGATGTGCTGTTCGGTCTCTGTATCGACACTGGATGTCGCTTCATCCAGAATGAGGATGCGGGGATCGGCGAGCAGCACCCGACCGAAGGCGAGCAGCTGGCGTTGGCCGACGGAAAGCTTCGAGCCGCGCTCTTCCACCTGCGTCTGATAGCCGTCCGGGAAGCGGTCCGCGATCCGGTCCACCCGAACGCTTGCTGCGGCCCGCTTTAATTCCTCGTCGGTGGCATCCTTTTTGCCGTAGCGAAGGTTCTCTTCAATCGTTCCGGAGAAGATGAAGGAGTCCTGAAGCACGATCCCCATCTGGCTGCGGAGAGAAGGGAGCGAGACGTCCGTCAAATCGATCCCATCGATGATGACCCGACCTTCGCTCGGATCGTAAAACCGCATCAGAAGGTTGACGATGGTGCTCTTACCCGCCCCGGTCGGTCCAACGAGAGCGATTCTCTCACCCGGCTTCACTTCGAAGTTGAGGCCCTTGATGACATCCGGCTTCGAAGGCTCGTAGCGGAACTTGACATTTTCGAAGACGACATGGCCCTGGATCGGCGGCATGTCGCGGGCATCGGCTTTGTCCTTGATCTCCGGCTCGGTGTCGAGAATCTCGAAAATTCGTTCGGCGGAGGCCATGGCGGACAGCAGCTGGCTGTACACCTTGGACAGAGCGGAGAGAGGACCCCAGAAGCGCCACAGGTAATTGATGAAAGCGACGATGAAGCCGACTGTCAGCTCGCCGGAGATGACCCGGCTGGAGCCGTACCACAGCACGATGACGGTGCCGATCATGCCGATCAGCTCGACGAGCGGCCATACCGTCAGCTCCAGGCTTACAGCGCGCATAAACGCTTTGCGGTTGCGATTGTTAATGTCGGTAAATTTCTCCTCGTTGACCGGACCGCGAGAGAAGGCTTGAATGACCCGAACGCCTTGGATGGTTTCGTTCAGGTTGCCATTGATGGCTGACATCGTTTTGCGCGAACGCGTCCAGGCGCTCTCGATGCGAGTGCGAAAGCCTGTGACGAGCAGGACAAGAAACGGCAGCACCGTAAAGGCCATAAGGGCCAGCTTCCAGTCCCAATAGAGCAGAATGATGACGATCCCGACCAGATGGGTCAGCTCCATGATGATCGTGACCAAGCCGCCATTGATCAGTTCGCCGATGGCGTTCGTATCGTTCGTTACGCGGGACATGATTTTCCCTGCCGGACGTCCGTCGAAGAAACGGAAGGACAAGGTCTGCAGATGATCGAACAGCTGTTGGCGAATCTCAAAGAGAATCCGCTGTCCGGTGTAATTCACCTTACGGATCTGAATCCGTTGAAGGAAGAAGGAGACCAGGCGAATGCCGAAGATGGACGCGGCGAAGATGTGAATGACGCTCATGTTCTTCTTGGCCATACCTTCGTCGATCGCATAGCGGATCAGCATCGGTTCCATAAGGCTCAGCAGCATGCTGATGATGACGACAACCGCTACGATCAGCAAGGTCTTCTTGTGGGGCTTCAGATAGCTGAGCATGCGAACCATGTAATCTTTATTAAAGCCTTTCTCAGATTCCTCTTCGTCGGAATCCCATTCGATCTGACTCATGCCTTCACCTCCCAAGCGCCGGATACGGCTGTATTTGCATGTTGGGTCAGTTCCATCGAGGCGTTAAAGCCTTCGGCATCTTGCTGAAGCTGATAGAGCTTGCGGAAAAAGCCGTCATTGGCCATCAGCTCTTTGTGGGTGCCTTGCTCGGCGATGTGCCCATCTTCCAGTACAATGATGCGGTCCGCCCTCTGGATGGAGGACAGGCGCTGCGCCACGATGAAGGTTGTGCGGCCTTTCATGACATCAGCCAAAGCTTCATGGATGGCGGATTCCGTCGCTGTATCGACGCTGGCGGTTGCTTCATCCAGTACGAGAATGGGCGGGTTGAGCAATACAGCGCGCGCAAGTGCGACCCGTTGGCGCTGACCGCCGGAGAGGCCGACACCGCGTTCGCCAATGACGGTATCGTATCCGTCCGGCATCGTCTGGATGAAGTCGTGAATCTGCGCCCGACGCGCCGCTTCTTCGATCTCTTCCTGCGTGGCTTCCGGGCAGCCGAAGGCGATGTTCTCCCGGATGGTCGCGGAGAAGAGGAAGGTCTCCTGCGGGACGATACCGATTGCCTTGCGAAGCTGGCCCAGGTTGTACTCGCGAACGTCGACTCCATCGATGAAGACGGCTCCGTCCGAGACGTCATAGAAGCGAGCGAGCATCTGGATCAACGAACTCTTGCCCGAACCGGTCCCGCCGAGGATGGCAATCGCTTCCCCCGCATGAACCTTCAAGCTGATGGAATCGAGCACATCCTTCGAGCGCGCTTCGCCTGGCTCAGACGAATTCGCCTTTTCCTGCTCGCCATCCAGCGGTTTCGTCTCTTCAGAATACCGGAAGGAGACGGAGCGAAATTCCACATTACCCTGTACGCCATCGGCAGGACGGCCGCCGTCTGCAGGAGATTCCACGGCGATCGGGGTATCGAGAATTTCGAAGACGCGAGGAGCCGCCTTGAAGGCCTGCTGCATCACATTCACGATCCAACCCATCATCTGCAGTGGCCAGATGAGCCCCCAAGCATACCATTGGAAAGCGGTCAGCGTTCCGATGGTCATCTCGCCTTTGATCACATAGATGCCGCCGACCCAGTTCATCAGCAGGAAGACGGCTCCGCCGAACAGGTTCATCACGGGGAATGAATTGGCTTCCAGTTTGGCGCGGCTCATGTTTGTGTCAAAGTTGACCTCGTTGCGGACGCCGAATTTTTTGCGCTCGAGCTTTTCTTGGGCGAAGGCTTTGACGACGCGGATCCCTGCGATGTTTTCTTGGAGGGTGGTGGTCAGCTTGCCCATCTGCTCCCGGATCTCTCCCCATGCCGGTCCTACCTTTTTGTTGAACTGATAGAGAACCAGAATGAGCAGAGGCACGGTGGTCATGCTGATCAGGGTGACCTTCCAGTTAAGCAGCATCATCACGACGATGGTACCCCCGAAAGTGAGGACGCCAAGGACCATATTGATAAAGCCGAAGGAAATAAAGTTCTTGATCGAATCGATATCTCCGGTCATCCGTGACATGATTTGTCCGGTCTGCGCCTTGTCGTAATACGAGAAGGATAGTTTCTGCAGATGGGCGTACAGTTTCTCGCGCATGTCGAAGATGACATTTTGCCCAACGAGCTCTTGGTTATACCCTTGAAGGTAGCTGATAACGGTCTTCATGATTTGGCCGGCCGCGAGCAGTAGGCAAAATTGAATGACGATCTTCATGCTTCCGCCTTTGATCCCGTTGTCCACGGCAAGCTGCAGCAACCATGGGGCAAGAAGATCGAATGAAACACCGAGAGTCATCAGTGAAAGCGCAAACAAGGCGCGGCCTGAATACGGTTTAACAAAACCGAAGAGGCGCGAAAACAACTTCATGAGGGTTTCCCTCCTTTTTTTTCTATCTCAAGCACAAACGCATCTTATCATTCCGTTCCGAAGGGCTGCAATAGAAAAAATGATAAAAGAAAAAAAGCCCGATCATCAAAAAAATACGGTTGTCATGCGAACGTACATTCTGTAAACTAAAGAGGATACCCATTTAGGGAAAGGCGGTACATAGCCATGAACCCATTGACCGGCAAAGTGTCAAACGTCGCCGAGATGATCGATACCATCCGCAGTACGCCGGAGATCATGAACCAGGTGACCCATTGGCGGACGATTCCGCCGAAGGAGCCGCATTATGCCGATTTTCCCACAGGACTCGATCCTCGGATTGCGGAGGTACTCCGGCAGCGCGGAGTCTCCGCTTTATATACGCATCAAGCCGCTGCCTTTGAAGCGGCCACGAACGGCGACCATGTCGTCGCGGTGACGCCTACGGCGTCAGGTAAGACGATGTGCTACAATCTGCCGGTGTTGAACACCATTCTCAACGATACGGAGGCGCGCGCTCTGTACCTGTTTCCGACCAAAGCGCTTGCGCAGGACCAGGTGTCCGAGCTGCTGGAGGTCGTCAATATCCTCGGTGCGGACATCAAGGCGCATACCTACGATGGCGACACGGCTCCCACCGTGAGGACGGCGATTCGCAATGCGGGTCATATCGTCGTGACCAATCCGGATATGCTGCATTCGGCGATCCTTCCGCATCATACGAAGTGGGTGAAGCTGTTCGAGAACCTGCGCTATATCGTCATTGACGAGCTGCATTCTTACCGAGGCGTGTTCGGCAGCCATGTAGCGAATGTGATCCGAAGGCTGCTCCGCATCTGTCGGTTTTACGGCTCCAAGCCGCAGTTTATTTGCGCCTCCGCTACCATTGAGAACCCTCGCGAGCACGCGGAGAGGCTGACGGGCTGTCCCATGACATTGGTGGACAACAACGGAGCTCCAACGGGTGAAAAGCACTTCGTGTTCTACAACCCGCCGGTCGTGAACCAGCAGCTCGGCATCCGCAAGAGCAGCGTCCTGGAGACGCGCAAGATCGCCGGCTCGCTCTTGAAGAACGGCATCCAGACGATCGTCTTCGCTCGCAGCCGGGTGCGCATGGAGATTCTGCTGACTTATCTGCAGGATCTCATCAAGCAGGAGCTTGGCCCGAAGACGATTCGCGGATACCGCGGAGGCTATTTGCCACGGGAACGGCGCGAGATCGAGCGCGGGCTGCGCAGCGGCGAGATCCAGGGCGTCGTCAGCACCAACGCACTTGAGCTCGGCATCGACATCGGTCAGCTGCAAGCCTGCGTGCTGAACGGCTATCCGGGCACGATTGCCAGCACCTGGCAGCAGTCGGGGCGTGCGGGCAGGCGGCAGGAAAGCTCGATCACCTTCCTGGTGGCGAGCAGCAACCCGCTCGATCAATACGTGATCGAGAACCCGGATTTCTTCTTCAACAAGCCGCCGGAGAGGGCGTTGATTCACCCTGAGAATCTCATTATTCTCGTCGATCATGTGAAGTGCGCGGCGTACGAGCTGCCTTTTGAGGAAGGAGAGACCTTCGGCGGTGAATCGCTCTCCGACATTCTGGAGTTTCTAACGGACGAGAAGGTGCTTCATCACGTCCGAAACCGCTGGTATTGGATGGAGCAATCGTTCCCCGCTCACGACATTTCTCTCCGCTCAGCGGCGCAGGAAAACTTCATCATCATCGACATCTCCCACGGCAGTCGAGTTTTGGGCGAGGTGGATCGATTCGGAGCTCCTACGCTGATCCATGAGGAAGCCATCTACATTCATGAAGGCGTTCAATTCCAGGTAGAGAAGCTGGATTGGGAGGAGAAGAAAGCCTACGTGCGGGAAGTCAGCGTGGATTACTTCACGGATGCCTCCTTGGCCGTCCAGCTTAAGGTGCTGCATGTCCACCGGGAGGAAGAGATTCATGGGATTCAGCGGCAGTACGGAGAAGTGACCGTCAACGCCAAGCCGACCATCTTCAAGAAGCTCCGGCTGCGCACACATGAGAATATCGGCTCAGGGCCGATTCATCTCCCAGAGGAAGAGCTCCATACCAGCTCGTATTGGATCACCCTGAGCGAGGAGCTTACGGCTGATATGAGGCCGAACGATGTCCAGAGCGCGCTGCTCGGGCTGTCCAACGTTCTCGTCCACATCGCTCCGCTCTTTCTCATGTGCGACCCGCAGGACATCCGCGTGGTCGCTCAGGTGAGAGCCGTTCACAACAAGCTTCCTACGCTCTTCTTCTATGATCGCTATCCCGGAGGGGTAGGATTAAGCGAACGTTTGTATGATGTGCACGGGACTTTGTTGCGGCAGGCGGAGGAGCTGATCTCGCGCTGCGGCTGTCTGAGCGGCTGTCCGGCTTGTGTCGGCCCAATTGAGGAGGTTGGCCTGCTCGGCAAGAAGCAAGCGCTTGATATGCTTCGTCTCATAACGGGAGGAACCCCGTCATGAGCAGCTTGCGGGAACGGCTCAACCGGATGAAAGGGACGACGTCACCTTCATCTTCATCTTCGTCTTCGGAAGAGACGGAACGCGACGAGAGATCATCCGGGCAGGAAGCCCTTGCCGAAGTCCCGCCTGTATCGGGTGAGAAGGCTGCATCATACGAGAATGCGGAAGCGGGAATCGCCGGTTCCGATGAATGGGCCGCATTAGGTGCGGAATGGCTGGATACGGAGTGGGGACCCTTCATCCGCCGCACCGTCCGTTATCCGCTTCAACATCGCCACGGGCATTACAGGCTGAACGAGCTTGCCGCTTCAATCTCGGGGCTTGATGCTTTTGGCAGCCCGGTGGCCGTTCAACCGGAATCGCTGTTGTTCTTTGATACAGAGACCACAGGGCTGGGCCAGGGAGCCGGAAATGTTCCCTTCATGATCGGTCTCGGATTTTATGGAGACCATGAGTTTATTCTGGAGCAGCTGTTCATCCGTAATCCGGCGGAAGAGCTTGCCATGCTTGCCTACTTGAGCGGGAAGCTCGCCGAACACAGCCATCTGGTGTCTTACAACGGTCGGTCGTTCGACTGGCCGCTCGTATTGAATCGGTTCGTCATGAATCGATTGAAACCGGATCGCTCGCCTGCCGTGCATCTGGATTTTCTCCATCCTTCAAGGAGCTTGTGGAAGCACACGCTCCCTTCCTGCAAGCTTGGCAGGGTGGAAGAGGAGAAGCTTGGCTTTCAGCGTGTCGAAGACGTTCCCGGATCTCTTGCTCCAACCTTGTATTTCCGCTATCTAGCAGAAAAAGACCCGGAAATCATGCGGGGGGTATTCCTTCATAATGAATGGGATATTTTATCGCTTGCCGGATTGGCCATTCATTTCGGATTCATACTGGATGGATGTCAAGAATCGGAAGCCATGGCGGACATGGACAGCGAGGAGGTCTATCGGCTAGGCCTTTGGTTGGCGAAGATGGGGAAGGAAGAGTTGGCGGAGAAGGCGTTCCGTCATCTGCTGGCTCGCCCGGCAGCGGAGTGCTTCGAGTATTGGTACCCGCTCGGACTTTACTACAAGAAACTTAAGCAGACCGAGCTCGCGGTAGAACTCTGGAAACGGGCGGTGGACCCAAGCCAAGAACGGACTTTGCTTCCAGTAGAGCCTTATGTGGAGCTTGCCATGTATTACGAGCATGCCCGGAAGGACTACGCACAAGCACTCGCTTATGCGGAGGATTCATTGACGGCGGTGAGGAGACGGCTTTCCCTCTCCCGTATGTCCGACAAACAGCGAGCGGAGCTGGATGCGCTGGAGAAGCGGGCGGAACGGCTGCGGCGCAAGGCCTCCAAGCCGCGTGCGGTAGAGAGTGGCCGTTCGGTCAGCCGCAGCAAGAAGTCAGGTTCCGCTCCCGTGAGCTATGCGGGCTCCCTCTTTGAATAGTACGCCGTCATATTTATTCGTGCGGATACGAGTCGGCGTCAATCGGTATGAGATAGGGTGCAGATACCACGATTTTCGAATAAACAGTATATTAACATCATGCAGGATGCTTAGCGGATAGCCTTGGACGATACCCATCGACCAAGGCTTTTTTGGTTGCAACGAGTCTTTGCTCATTACGACCCTCCTTCCAGCTTATGCATTTTTCTCGATTAAAAAGCGGGATGGAAGGACATACCATCCCTATAGCGTTTCGAGCGGCGCACCGGACATCGGCCGCTTCGGATACCGTGCTGGAAGGAGAATGTAAAATGCCTGAGCTTCCCGAAATGGAGACGTATCTCACGGGGCTGACTCCGCGGGTATGCGGCCATCCGATCACGGATACCGAGATCAACCGGGAGAAATCGATCAATGTTCCCGTAGCGGTCTGGAAGGAGAGCTTAATCGGCTTATCTGTTACAAGGATAGAGCGGAGAGGAAAGCATCTGCTGTTTCATCTTCCCGATGAAAAGCTTTTGCTTTTACATCTAATGCTCGGCGGTTGGATGTTCTGGGGAACAGAGGAAGAGAAGCCGGATCGGACTGTTCAAGTCCAGCTGTCTTTTGGCTCGAAGCATTTGTACTTTATCGGTCTTCGGCTCGGCTACCTCCATCTGCTAAGCGATGCCGATGCGCAGCATAAGTTGGCAGCTTTAGGTCCGAATCCTCTTGAGCTTTCGGCGCAGCAATTCCGTAACCTTCTGTTGGCTCGGAGGAGCACAATTAAAGCTGCCTTCCTGGACCAGAGGTTTCTCTCGGGCATCGGAAACTGTTATACCGACGAAATCTGCTTTCATGCAGGAATCCGACCGGATCGGCGAATCCATGATTTGTCTGCTGAGGAAGTCTCGAATTTATATGATTCCATGAAGACGATATTGACTAAAGGAATCGCAAGCGGTGGCTACATGGAGAATCCTCTGTATACGGGTGACCGGTTGACAGGCGGCTTCAACGAGCTGTGCCAAGTATATGATCGAGGAGGAGAGCGATGCAATCGCTGCGGCGATACGATCGTTCAAACCGAGCTTGCGGGGCGAAAGCTGTTTTACAGCGCGGGCTGTCAACGATGAAGTCGAATGAACAGGATACACCTAAGATTGGCTGTCACATCAGCATTCGCAAAGGGTATTTAGAAGCTGCGCACTCGGCCTATCTTCTTGGAGCAGGCGCTTATCAATATTTTCCGAAGAATCCCCGTTCCTTGTCAGTCAAGTCCTTCAACATGGCGGACGCTCTCTCCTGCGCTTCCTACAGCAAGGAATACGGGCTCGTCTCCATTGCCCATACGCCATATCCAACCAATTTGGCTGTTCATGATCCCGGTTTAATGAACAAGACCGTCGAATCCTTGCTCAATGATCTGATAATTGCAGAAGCTTGCGGCTCAATCGGAGTGGTGGTTCATTTCGGCAAAGGCAAATCTGCTGATCCCCTCACCGATTATCGACAAATACTCGCCGCCCTTGATGAGGTGCTAAAGGAATGGAAGGGCCGCGCAAAACTGCTGATTGAGAATCAAGCTGGTGACGGAAGCCCGATGGGAACGACGTTGCACGAGCTGGTGCAAATTCGCAGCCTTGCTTCTTTTCCGGAAAAGCTCGGGTTCTGCTTCGATACCTGCCATGCATACGCGTCAGGACTTTGGAGACCGGGAGGCTGGAAGGAGCTTGTGGAGATCGGCAATCAATTGGGGTATTGGAGAGAGGTCGGAGCGATTCATTTGAACGATTCCGTGTATCCATTCGCTTCGCGCAAGGATCGTCATGCGGGCATCGGATGCGGGGCGA
The DNA here is from genome assembly GCF_001457415.1 of Gorillibacterium timonense. Lineage (GTDB taxonomy): Bacteria > Bacillota > Bacilli > Paenibacillales > NBRC-103111 > Gorillibacterium > Gorillibacterium timonense. The sequence goes on along the minus strand of NZ_LN881724.1, from coordinate 2,190,214 downwards.
TCGGAGAGAGCCAGCTTAGAGAAGTGTTGGAATGTCCGCTTTTACGAGAAGTTCCGTTTGTGCTTGAAACCGGCGTTGGTGCTGACGGAACGCATCACGAAGAGATTCAAATGGCGCAAGAGTGGGCGAGAGGGACGCCTTCATGACCCATTATCGTCCTGCGAGCTTTTCTTAATCGGCATGATTCTGGAAATCTGCATCACACCGGGCTAAAATGAAGGGATCACCTTTTTTTTCATAAGCCTGTAAAGCGAGGAATGTCCAGTGGATCCGATCATTGAACTGAGCAATATTACCTTTCATCGAGCTGAAAGAACCATTCTGCAGGATGTTTCGATGACCCTGACACCGGGAGAGCATTGGGTGATTCTTGGGCGCAATGGCTCTGGCAAGACAACCCTGCTTGAAATGATGAACGGCTATCTCTTTCCTACCTCTGGCAAGGTTCGGGTGCTAGGAGAATGGTATGGAGAGACAGATCTCCGCGAGATACGCAAGCGGATCGGGTACATCAGTCAGTCCTTATTTGAAAAAATGTCACTGCGCGATCCGGTGTGGGAGGTTGTGGCTACCGGTGCTTATGCCTTCCTCCGTTTCTATCAACAGATCCCTTCCGAAGTCAAAGAGAAGGCTTTAGAGCTCCTGGAGTTTGTCGACTTATCGAAGGTAAAGAATCAACCGCTTGGGACTTTGTCTCAAGGGGAAAGAAAGAAGATCATGCTTGCCCGAACGCTTATGGTCGAACCCTCCATTCTCATCATGGACGAGCCATGTGCAGGTCTCGATCTCTATGAACGGGAACGGTTTCTCGCCAATGTCGAGCTGTTGAGGAAAAGAGACCCCAAGCTGCTCATGCTCTATGTTACTCATCACATTGAAGAAATCATGCCTTCCTTCACCCATTGCGCTCTTTTAGAGGAAGGAAAGCTGCTTAAGGTGGGGCGAAAGGAGGAGGTGCTGCAGGCGGAAGCCTTGTCGCAAGCGTTCGGAGTTCCGATTCGACTTGAATGGTTCCAAGGCCGTCCGTGGGTAAAAGTTGGGCTGTAAACGTGCATATTTAATCTCGTTAAATAATATAATTAATGATATTAATCGTTTGGATAACCGTTTTCTCATGAAGGTCAAAGCCTGATTCACGCGATTTTCCTCTGGACAATATTACCATAGGAAACTTATACTGTGGGGCATATGGCGTGGAAAGGGGGAACGGTTACGTTTGTATGATCCGAAACACAGCTCAGAGCCTCTCAAGCGGGGGGATCTGATCGGAGGGCGATATCGCATTGAAGAAACCGTCGGCCGGGGAGGGATGAGTTACGTGTACCTGGCCGAGGACGTCCGGCTGCCCGGCAAGCAGTGGGCCGTCAAAGCGTCTCTGCGGCATGCGTACGATCCGCGAGGATTCGAGGAGGAAGCGAGGATGCTTGCGGCTCTCGATCATCCTTTCCTGTCAAAGGTCGCGGATTTTTTTCCTCCAGATGACACCGGATACAGCTATCTGGTAACAGATTTCATCAAGGGGGAGACACTTCAAGCCCGTTTTGAAAAAGGAGAGCTGACCGTTCGACGGGTGATGGACATAGCCGTTCAGCTATGCGAGCTGTTCGATTACCTCCACCGCTTAAAGCCGAAGCCGGTCATCTACCGCGATTTGAAGCCAAGCAATGTCATGCTCGACGAACAGGAGCATGTTCGGCTGATTGACTTCGGCATAGCCCGCACCTATACGGCTGGGGCTCATGCGGATACCGTCAGCTTCGGTACAATTGGCTTCGCGTCTCCCGAACAGCTGGACGGGGGCGCGACGGATGTGCGCAGCGACTTGTATTCCCTTGGCGCAATGATCTATTACTTGCTCTACCAAGGAACCTACTACAAGGGAGGAGAACTGCCCGATTCCTCTCTTGTTCCGGCGGAATTCCGAAAGCTGCTCACCCGGCTGTTGGAGAGAAATCCGGATCGCCGCTTTCAATCCGCCAAAGAGCTAGGTGCGGAGATATCCAGGCTCTTGAGGAATGCGAGCATCTCGCATTCAAGCGAGAATGCGGATCAGATCGGTTCTCGATCCACAGATGCCGCTTACCCGTTAAATCGGCAAATCCTCGTCGTCGGAGGAATGTATCCAGGCGCCGGCTCCACATTCTTCTCACTGGCCTTGTGCAGAGCGCTACACCGGTCGGGGATCGGCCATACCCTGATTGAATTTCCCGCCAACGAGCCAGAGCTGTTTAACCTCCTTCACGGAAGCAAGAACGCTCCGTCAAGGGTTAGGGTTGTTCAAGATCTGCTGGAGGGAACGAGCGCGACAGATCGGCGTTCCTGGACTTCGGGATGCAGTGAGTGGCTCCCGCTTGATCCGGACCGAGCCGTTCCAAACCCGGACTCCTTCCTCCGATTGCTGTCTTCCGTCAAGAGCTCCTTTGTGATCCTCGATCTATCGCGGCATTGGGACCATCCGGCAGCGAAGGAATGGATCGCCCTTGCGGATGCCATTGTGGCGGTAGCGAGCCCGCATCCTTCCAAGCTGGCAGCCCCGGTCTGCCGCAGGAATGTGAAGCTGTTGACGGAGTGGCAAAAATCCGGCAGACCTGTTCGAATCGCAGGTAACCGCGACAGTGACTTCGTCGGAAGGAGGGAGTGGCTGGATTGCCTGCCGGATGCCCCTGTGGTGGCTTTGCCTGAGCTGCCAGGTTCCGCTACCCTGGAAGCGGAGTGGAAGGGGCTCCGTATTCAGGATGATCCTGTCCATGGCGCTGCTCTCGCGGAAGCGCTGCGACCGCTTTTGAAGGAGCTCCTCCCCGGTTCGCTCCTGAATGCGGGCCAAAGACAGTCAAGACTTCGCTCCTTCTTTCAAGGCAAGTCATCGTCCTAACGTCTTTCGAAAAGTACTGCTTGCAATATTTGCCGTTTATGATATACTCAAGCCAATTCATGGATATCGAGCGGAAGCGCCGCCGATGCAGAAGTTCTCCTTCTGCGTTGGCGGCGCTTTTTTACGTCCGAAAGCCGAAATATCGGTTGCTCGACTGGAGGAGGAAGCATGGAGCATTGGTTTCGGGACCGTTATCAGCTCATCTTCGCGGCGATGACGACTCTGGTCATCCTTACGGGTTTATGGAGGCTGGTTCACTAGTGATCGGTTAACCATAAATGTGTAGAAATGGTTTGGCGTCGATAGGTAGGGAAAATTGGGAAAGGAGGAGATGATCTTGAGGCCATTGAGACTCGGGATTCTGGAAGATGACAGGGAGTATTTGGAACCTTTGAAGGCTTTTTTTCGCAGCGGAGACGTGGCAAAATCTCATACCTTGGTCGCCTTTACCAAGGCGAATGCCGTTAAGTCGCACTGCGCGGAATCCGGCAAACTCGATATCCTGCTGATCGGAACGACTTATCGGAATGAGGCTGCGAGCTTGGTCGAATTCGCTTCCTTCTGCTGTGAGATTGGCGAGGGAGACTCCGTCATCGGGAATGCGGCTCTGGATATTCCTTTTATCGCCAAATATCAACCTCTGGACCAATTGATGGCTGTATTAAAACAGATGACATCAACCGAACGTATCGCCAAGAGCATCGAGATCGATAAGGCTTCCGAAGGCCGAGTCATTGCCGTCTATTCCGCTTCCGGTGGATGCGGCAAATCCATGACCGCTTGGAATTTGGCTAACGGGCTTGCATATTTCGGCAGTAAGACACTGCTGCTTAGCCTGGAGGCCATCCCCTCTGAGCTTCCTTTCGGCTCACCGAGCGGAGAAGATCGGTTCGGTAAGCTCCTTTATTACTTAAAAGCCGATCCGGCAAGTCTTTCGACCCGAATGAAGGGGTTAACCCAATTTGATCCCCGATCCGGCTTGGCCTATCTGGAGCCGCCTTCGTACAGCGGGGATTTAGACTGCCTTTCCCGAGAGGATACGCAAACCTTGATCACAAGCTTAAAGAGCGGAGGATTTGATTATGTGATCCTCGATTTGTCCTCCTCGTTGGATGAACGAACAGCCGCTTCTCTCACGGAGTGCGACTTGATCCTCTGGCTCGTGACGGATGACATCGGATGTTTGTCCAAGACGGACAAAGCTCTTCGCGAATGGGAGAAGAGGTTGACTGCTTCTATTCGAGATAAAGCTATGCTAGGGATCAATCGGTATACAGGGACGTTGAGCAACCGCATCGAGCCTGGTGGTCTTACACCTGACTTCTATCTGCCCTACCTTCCAGAATGGAAGTCGTTATCGTCGATGAGCCAACTTTTGTCCGATTCCTCCATTCAAGATACCTTGATCATGGCTGTCACCGGCTTCTTTGCAGATAAGGAGGCGTTAGTCCGTGCTTGAGGAGGCAGCCAAGTCAATCCGTGGCCGGATCTTGAGTCTCTTAGAGGAAGGACCGACGAGAACGGACCAAGAACTGCGCAATCTGATCGAAGAAGAAGTTTTCCTCTTCTCACAGAAAAATTACTTGTCCGCTCATGAGAAATGGAAGCTGGTGGAACGTGTTTTTCACTCTTTTCGGGGCTTAGACATCTTGCAGCCGCTGCTCGATGATCCGATCATCACCGAGATCATGATCAACAGCCACGAGGAGATTTTTATTGAGCAGAACGGAGCCGTCTCGCGGGTTGAGGCGCGCTTTGACAGCAAAGAGAAGCTGGAGGATGTCATTCAGGCGGTCGTCTCCAAAGTGAATCGAACCGTCAACGAAAGCAGTCCGATTGTCGATGCGAGATTGTCGGACGGCTCTCGGGTAAATGTGGTGCTCCCGCCTGTCGCGCTGAAAGGTCCGACGATGACCATTCGAAAGTTCCCTTCCCGACCTTTGACAATGGAGGACTTGATCGGGATGGGAGCTATTACGAGAGAGGCAGCATCGGACCTCAGCAAGCTGGTGGAATGCAAATACAACATTTTTATTGGGGGTGGTACAGGCTCAGGAAAAACGACCTTCCTCAATGCGCTCGCAGGATACATTCCTTACGACGAGCGGATCATTACCATTGAGGACTCTGCGGAGCTTCAAATCCGCAACATACCCAATCTCGTCGGGCTGGAAACCCGAAACGCGAACACGGAAGGAAGGGGGGAAATAACCATCAAGGATTTGATCCGGTCTTCGCTCCGCATGCGCCCAAACCGGATTTTGGTTGGAGAAGTGCGCGGGGCGGAGGCGCTGGATATGCTATCGGCCATGAACACCGGTCATGAAGGCTCGATCAGCACCGGTCATGCGAATTCGTCCGTAGATATGCTCAGCCGGCTGGAGACGATGGTGCTGAGTGGAGCCGAACTGCCTCTGCAAGTGGTGAGAAAGCAGATTGCTTCCGCACTGGATATCCTCATCCATTTGAGCCGGATGAGAGACAAGTCGCGCAAGGTTACCGAGATTCATGAGGTTCTCGGGGTGGAGGAAGGGGAAATCCAGTTGAACCCGCTCTACCTGTATCAAGAGAAAGACGGTTCTTCCCCTGGTTTGGTACGGACTGCGAACCGGCTTAATCATTCCCAGAAGCTGGACTTTGCCAGCTTGAAGCTGGAGGAGGTGGGACGTGAATGATAGAGAGAGTCCTCATCGGACTGGCCGCCATGATCGTCCTCCTGCTTGGCGGGAGGATGGCAGCCGATCGTTTTTTCGGAAAAAAATCTTCGTCTTCCGTTGAAGAGCCTCATGAACTTCCTAAAGCGGAAGAGGTTCACTTGGGAGCAGAGTGGGACTACCGGAGCTATACGCTTAGCCGAGGGGAGTACGCGACGGCTATTATTGCAGCCGGGCTAGCCGCTTCGTTGTTTGGTTATCTCTTTTATCGAAGCATATGGGTATCGGCTCTCTTCTTTCTGGCAGGTTTTCTTTATCCGCCTCACCGCGCCGCACGGGTGGCAGAGAAGAGAAGGGATGAGTTAAGCGCCCAATTCAAGCAAGCGCTCTACTCCCTTTCTTCGCTATTGTCTGCGGGTCAATCGGTGGAAAATGCCTTCCGGGGAATCTGTCGGGATCTACTCTTGATCTATCCGAATCCGGAGACGCCGATCATTCGAGAAATGGAACGCATTGTTCGACGAATGGAGCATGGGATTACGATTGAAGAAGCCCTTTCGGATTTTGGTACACGCAGCGGGGTGGAGGACATCATGAATTTCGCCAACGTTTTCTCCATCAGCAAACGAACAGGAGGGAATCTCGTCGAGGTCGTCCGGCGCTCCACGCAAATCATCGCGGAGAAAATTGAGGTCAAGCAGGAAATTGCGGTGTTGTTGGCTCAGAAAAAGTTCGAATCGCGAGTCCTCGGCAGCGCACCGCTCGCCATCGTCGCCTTCCTGTCGCTCGCTTCACCCGATTATATGCAGCCCTTATACGGGAACGCACGGGGAGCAGCGATCATGACGGTTTGCCTGATTGCTTTATTCGGTTGTCTGTGGGTTAGCAAGAAAATCATGAATTTGAACGTTTAAGAGGAGAAGGATCGTTATGAAGGCTCCAGTAAACCTATGGGATCGGCTGGCGCCGCTGTCAGATGCCCTCTTGCGGGCAACCCGCGCAGAGCGTCGTCTTCCTTCGTTATTTACGCGCATCCAACTCGCATTCCTGCAGTTGGAAGGCCCCTCCGCCGATTCCGATCGCGCTCGGAAATTCATCCGGGATTCATTATCCAAAACCTTGCTCGCCATATTACTGGCTACCGGGCTTGGGCTTGCGCTACAGGACCAAACCCTCTTGCTCGCTTGCGTTGTCCTCGCCTGTTTTCTTCCAGTCATGCTCTTTACCGGTCTGAACAAGCGCATTCTGTTCAAGAAGCGAAGCATCGTCGCGGAACTTCCCGAGCTGTTGAATCAATTGGTGCTGCTTGTGAATGCCGGGGAGACCGTCCAGCAAGCTTTGGCCAAATGCGGCGGACGAATATCGCGGGATGCAGAAGAGCCTACTCCCTTACAGAAAGAGCTGCTGCAGCTCATGGCGGAGCTGAACAACCAAATCTCGCTTCCCGTCGGACTTGATAATTTCAGCAAACGCTGCGGGGTACAAGAGGTTTCCTTGTTCAGCAACACCATCCTGTTGAATTACCGACGGGGCGGAGACGATTTTGTGACCAGCTTGCGCGAGCTGAACCGGGGACTCTGGGAACGGCGGAAGGCGCAAGCGAAGATTCTCGGAGAGGAGGCTTCTTCCAAGCTGGTTTTTCCCATGGTGATGATCTTTCTCATCGTAACGATTATCGTCGCCGCGCCCGCAATTCTGATGATGGGCGAATTCTAAGAGAAGGAGTAGATGGACATGAAAGAAAAGCTTATCGGGTTCTGGAAAAACGAGGAGGGGCTGGGCACGTTGGAATTGCTGCTCATCCTCGCCGTGTTGGTCATCATTGCCATTGCCTTCCGCAAATGGATTATTAGCTGGGTGAATGATTTGTTCAAATCCACCAATAAAAACATGATTGAAACGACGCCTCCGGTTTCAATCCCATCATGATCGGCAGCTCAGACTCGTTTGCAAGAATCCATCCATTTTTTCGTAAAGACTGCTTCCTTCATCGTCAGGAAGGAAGCTTCACATTGGAAACGACGATGGTTTTTCCGCTCGTGTTGCTGATCAGCTTCATGCTCCTTTTTGTCAGCTTGTTCATGTGGAGATCGGCTCAACTTGAGCTACGCGCCGATGCAGCAGCCGAGCGGGCTGCCTACAATTGGGACAATTCGTATCGGGAGTCGGTGAGCGGAGCCTATTCCATAAGCAACCGGGACGGTCTCTATTGGAGAACCTCTTTATCCGAGTTGTCTTCGCTGTTTCGTCTATCGAGCGGCTCGTCCAGCAAGCTTACACTGCCGGCTTTTACCGGCGAGGGGCTTGGTCTCAGTCAGAGGAAGCTGTTCAAGCAGACGATGGGTTTGACTGCAGATACCGGAGGAACGCTCACGTACAAGAATAGCCTGTTGGAGAGAAGCGTACAGGTGTCGTTGAACCGGGCTTCGGGTATTCCGAAGCGATTTGGAGCTCTTCTTCCCGAGCAATCTGCAGGAGGCTCGGCCATTTCCTACGTTACCGAACCAGCTGAATTTATCCGTAATCTGGATCTACTGACCAGCTACGCGACCCGTTTATATGAGTATCTGAATAAGAAGGATGCGGAACCGCTTGATCCATTTTCAGAGGATAAGCCCGCCCCGTATATTGATAGTGAAGCCAAAGCGAAAGTGTATGTTCAAGAGCTCGTTAACGGAAAGCCTAAAGCTTTTCCAACCAGCACGGCGGGAAAAGAGCGCCAATACGATGCGGTCGATCCGGATGGGATCGCTCACGATGCGAAGTATACGGTAAATAAGAAAGATGCGCTCGAGCAGATCCAGAAGGATGTCGAGCTAATTAAGAGTGGAAAAATTAAAGGTTGTGTCTGGCATTTCTTTCAGGTCAAGAAGAACAACAAAGGTGCCGATCTCACCCCCGCGCTTCGCAAGGAGCTAGAGGAGAATGGGATTGTCATCGTCATTCACGAACTGTAGGGAGGGAAGCTCATGCGGCGACGACCGCTTAAGCGGTTCCTGTTCAAAGCGGATGGATCCGTTTCGGTCTATCTGATTGTGATCCTTCTCCCGATCTTTTTCTTTAATGCGGTGCTCATTGATCTTGTTCGCTACCAACTGGCGGAACGGGAGACGGAACGCGCCGTGAAAGCGGCCGCTCGCTCCGTCATGTCGGAATACGAAGGAAAGCTCCGGGACTATGGATTGTTTGGCCGTTCGGATGATCTGGAAGAGATGAAGAGTTTGTTTGTCGCCATGATGGAGAAGAACGTCATCTCATCCGACTCGAATGCGGATTTTGCCTATTTGAATTCGACTTATCAAGCAGGCAGCGAACGGATCTCATCCATGTACAGCCTTGCCAATCAACAGGTATTTCGCAATCAGGTGAATGAGGATATGAAGTATCAGGCTCCTATCGAATTCGCGATTGAATTGGCCGGGAAGTTCAAAAAGAACGGGGCAGTCGAAGGAATGGATTCGGCCTCCGATCTGTATGATCATTCCAATGATCTCGAGAAAAAATGGATCGCCATCAACGATGAATTGGACAAGGGCTGGGATTTGGCTCAGGAGTTAAGCGTTCAGGTGAAGGAGAAGGCGGAGAGCTATAAGGTCACCTTGCAGGAACTTAAGGAGTTGTCCGATAAAACGGGCTTGACCACGGTTGCAGATGCAGAGAGTTCGCTCACCCAGATCGAAAAGTCTCTTGAGGATGCGCAATCGGCTATAACCGGTCTGTCCACATCCCTCAACCAAACCGAATCGACTCTCAAGGAGCTGCAAAAGGATGCGAAAAAAAACGCAGAGCGAATCCGTCAGCTTCAGGATTCTATCGCCTCCATGCAGAAGAGCATATCCGATTTAAACCATTCCATCACTGAACTGTCGCAGAAAAAGGCCGATATCGAGCAGCTCGTGAAGGATCTCGCTGCCTATGCTTTGAAAGTCACGGCCTCCAAAGCAAGCCTGGCCTCCGATCAGGAGGCGCTTATCGAGCTGCAACGCGAGGTGAACGATCAAATCGGGGTCGCACAGAAGCTCAATTCCGAGCTCCGAGCGGAGAAGGAACGGCTGATCGCGGAGAGCTCGGGGAAAAGCGAAGCTGCCTCCAGCATCTATAAAGCGGTTTCCGTATTTGAGGAAGATTATTTCATGCATTACCAGATCGACTGCGGGAAAATGCTATCTGCGTTTCATACTCTCGCCATCCATTGGAACGATGCCACTTTTTATTCGGGTGACGATTATGAAACCTTGAATGCGGCCATCGTGGATGCCATTCGGCAGTCGGATCAGTTTGTCTCCAAGCAAGCTCCGATTGAGAACAGCCGCATGTCTAAGCGTAATCAACAAGCCGATCAGCAGAAAACACAGGAATCGGAGCTTAAGAAGCTGCTTGATCAAAGCAAATCGATCGGGATATTCAACAGCGATGCCTATAAGTCGGTCTATGAGCGGCTAACCGGCACTCCACAAAACCGGGAGTCTGGTTTGTATGCCAAGTACATGCGGTTTAATGCGGCTGGAGCGCCGGACATAGGGTCGGGTGGGGTGGACAACCTAGACACCTCCTCTCCCAAAGGCAGCATTAAGAAGTCATTGAATTTTGGGGAACGGATTCAAAGCTTTCTTGTCGACGCGAGAGGGGAGCTCTACTTGAATGAGTATGCCTTGCAGAGATTCTCTTACCGAACGGCCAATTTAGATGATTTTTCCGACCGGTCTTTAGCCGGACAAGAAGCGGAATTTATCTTATACGGCTTCGATTCCTGTCTGGAGAACTACTCCGCTGCCTATGGAGAGATGTTGCTGCTGCTCTTTGCCATTCGAACAGTAGAGGCGATGCTCGAACCGCAAACCGAGATCCTATCCATCGGCTCTCCACTTCTGGTGTTACTCGCTGCTGCAGTTAAAGGAGCGGGGGCGGCGTTTCTAGACATGCAAAAGCTGGTGGATGGCAAAGCCGTTCCGCTCGTGAAGAAGCTGCCGGCCGTGACCGTCACCTACAAGGACTTCCTGCGGATCTTCTATTTGATCCACAGCAATGACAAGAAAATGATGGCACGAATGCAGGCGCTTATCGAAGCGGATTCAGGACTGGATCTTACCCGACAAACCACCTATATCCAGGTTTCAGCTGAGACTTCATTCCGGCTCTGGTTTCTTCCGGGAATCGCAGCAAAGCTCGGGGAGAGCTGGCTGGGTGCCGGGGACGGCGGTCGCAGTAAAGTTGTGGCGACGGCGGTGATGACTTATTAAAGGAAGACGACGATTCCTGCGCGGTTCGAACGGAAGCTTGACCCTGGAAGCCGCCCTTATCCTGCCGTTCTTCTTGCTCTTTGTTCTTGGACTCCATGTTCTGATCCGGCTGTCCGTCACGGAAGCCAAAGTGCAAGCGGCGGCCTCCGAATCGGTGAAGGAAATTGCTACGCATTACGCTCCGGTAGATCGGTTGTATTTAAAGGCCAAGCAAGCGGCGGGAAACACCAAAACCGCCGAGGTGCTAACCTCCGTCATCGATCAAATTAAAGCAGCCAGACAAGCGGCGATCGAAGCTGAGAACAGCGCTCAATCCTATGCTTCCCTCATCCCCGAACCGATCGTTCAATTGCTGGAATGGGAACAAAAGCGGAGGCAGCAGCTTGAAGCATCAGGTCAGGAGACGGTGGATCAGGTCGTCGAAACGTGTATCGATCCCGTCTTGAACGCGGCCTTCCAGCCGGTTGTTTGGCATTACGCAGATGAACGGGTTCTTCGAAAAGACCATTTTCGCATCACGAAGGTGACCATCCCTGATTTGAATGCTTCTGGGGAGCCCTGGTTCGGAGTAGAGGTAGAATACCAATACCGATTGCCGGTTCCGTTTGTGAAGAAGACCGTCACGGTTAAGAAAAAGGCGATGGAACGCGCATGGGTGGGAAAGCGCTAGAAGAGCAATAAAGAAGTGAAAGACAGGAGGAAGCTCATGGAGTGGGTTCTATTAGGGGCTTTGATCACAGCAGCGGGGGTTACCGATATTCGCAGGAGCCGCATACCCAATGCGATCACGATCACGGGAGCGGGAGCGGGAATCGTCTTACAGCTGGCGATGGCCGGCTGGAGCGGAGCTTGGAACTCGATCCTCGGGCTCATGATCGGATTTGCTCCCTTGTTTTTGCTGTATCTCTTCGGGGCTTTGGGTGCCGGGGATGTCAAGCTGTTCGCTGCGATCGGAGCGATCTCGGGCGGAGTCTTCGCACTGAATTGCGCCTTCTATTCGATCTTGTTTGCGGGACTCATCGGAATTGTCATTTTGATCGCTCGAAGACTGGTGAAAGACCGCTTCGGGCGAATCGGATATTTGCTTATGACCTTGATCGGATTGAAGGATGTACAGCCGCTTGCATCCGCTAACCGCAGAGATATGCTTCGATTCCCCTTTATGTATGCGGCAGCGCCAGCCATCGTGCTTATGGCAGCGGATAGCTTTACAGGAAAAGGATGGGGATTTCTTTGATCAAGCTGCATGGATTAACCGGGGAACGGATGGATCGAGGAGGTCATTACCTTGTTATACGGCGAGAGGAATCTCCTTTGACAAGAGTGGATGTCAATCGGACGGAGCGGATGATGCTGGAGCGTCATGCCATCCAAGGGCTGCTTCCGGTCATCGTAGAGGAGCAGGATCTGGATATCACGCTTCTGTACGATTACACGGGGCGACGCCCGCTTTCGCAGGAGCTGCGCTTCCGGTCTCTCTCGGCGGACGAATTTGCTCGTTTGATCATCGACCTGGTTTTCATTTTGGAGAACAGCCTGAAGCATCTGCTTCAAGCTCATCGATTTGTACTCGATCCCGAGCATATCTATTTGAATGGAGATGTACGGAATTTGGAACTGGTTTATCTTCCCTTAACGTGCATGGACCAAGAACCGGACTTCCTCCAGCGTTGGAACGAGCTGATCCGGTCTTTATGGGCGGCCGTCAATGGGAAAGAAGGAAAGGGATACGAGGTCATTCCAAGGCTGATGGAACAATCGGCTGCTCCTGCCGATTATAAACGGTCTCTGCTTGCCGCCCTGCAGCCGACGATGAACCCGCAGCACACGGAACGGAAAGCGGCAATCGCTCCGGAAAATGCGGTTCCGGCGATGAAAGAAGCAGCGAGAAGAAAACCCGCCGCCGTTGCTGGGGTTCCCCCGATGATTAACCGGCACGCCGACCCCTCGCTATCGTCTTCTATGGATGATGCCGCCCCCTCTCCCTTCACAAGTGAACCCCGTGAGTTCATGTCGCAAAAAACGGTACTGCTCTTTGGCTTGCCTTTCTTGGTCAGTTGGGGGTTCTATGCTTGGTTCCTAACGGAGCCGCTGCTCTACCTTGCTTGTGGAGTAACGGTTTTCCTGTTATCCATCGGCTATCACCTCTGGAGAAGAGCGGCTTCTTTGAAGCCCGAGTTGCCGCTTGCTTCCGTTTCGAATCAACCGGCCCCTATTCCTCGCCCCACATCCGGCTTTACGGAAACGCCTTTACTACCTGCCATGATTGCTCAGAGAGAACCGGCAAATTCGGAGTATTACGAGGATCTGTCCAACCGGACCGTATGCTTTGCCGATCCGAATGCAACGGTGCTGTTGAAGAACCACGGGAGTGCGGGGTTAGAGAAAAGAGATGCCTATTTGGAGATGAAAAGGGAAAGTGAGCCTCCCGTACGCCTGCTCATTGCCGAAGCAAGCCTCGTGATCGGACGCGAATCAGATGGCTTGCCGCTATGTGGAGAAACGAAAGAACTATCCCGGCAGCATTGCGAGGTACTTCGGAATGAGGAAGAATGGCTGCTTCGGGATCTGGGATCGAAGAATGGAACCTCGCTCAATGGCTCTCCCTTGATTCCCTATAAGGAATATCCTATCCAACAAGGAGATCGACTGGACTTTGCCGGATTGTCCTTTGTCTTTCATCAATAAGTTTTGATTGTACACGAGGAAGTGGTATACTATCGGAAAAGAGTCTAGCTATGAGCTGTCCAAAGTAAGAAGGGGCAGCGGTGGAGAGGAGCTTGCCGACTATGATCACTCACCTTGTTTTTTTTCGCATGAAGGATACCAGCTCGGAGGGATTGGCCAAAACCAGAGATCTCATTTTAGACCTCAAAGATAAAATACCCGATGTACTCCATATGGAGGTGGGAGTAAACGTCGTCGCCCAGAGCCGTGCTTACGACCTGGCGCTGATCACAAAGTTTCCGAGCCTTGCTGCTCTAGATGCTTATCAAGTGCATCCCGAGCATCTAAAGTTGATCGAGTATATGAACGAGGCGAGAAGAGAACCGTCCGTGTCCGTCGATTTTGAATCCTAGCACGCTTTCAACCCTACTTGTGTGGATACGAACCGGCGTTAATTTGTAGGAGAATAGGTTTGGAAACCGTCGTTTTTTTATGGATTGCGCAGTTGAAGGAGAGCGGTTTGTCCTTCTTTCGTCCAACGATTGAAGTCTTTTCATGACAGAAACATTTCGAATTTGTCGTTATCGGTCATAACGGCTGTCGAAGTAGTCATCGACCGGTTAAAAAACACGACCCACTATTCTACATACAATTGACGTAGCGGTCAACTTCATATATCATAGACACTGAAGTTTTTTTAGTGGAGAAATCTCATTTCATTATGGGGGCTATCATGTGTCGATAAGGGAGTGAAACGCCATGGCTTCAGAAAAACGTAAGAAGCTGCGAATGGATATGCTGGATGAGCTTTATCAGTTCCACCTCTCGGAGAGGGGAAAAAAAGCGCTCATTCCTGGAAACCTGGAGGACCGGGATCCGGAAAAATTTTTCGCGTTGGAATATTTAGCTGATAAAGGGTTAATTCGGTTTAAAGACGAGAATGGTCAGTTAGTCGCTAAAATCACCCAATTCGGAATCAACCTGATCAAGGCTCCGATGATGGGCAATGCTTTACCGACTGCTTGAACAATAGAGCCCGTCAGTGGGAGCCGAAGCTTCGCCTTGGCGCCTCTGCCGGACAACAGACAAGGTCGCGCAGTGTAGCTCCTTCGGGTCAGCTACACTGTTTTGCTGTGTGTATGCCAATAATAGCCGCAGCGCAAAGGCTGCAGAAGAGCGGGGATGGACCGATGAAGAACCGGATCAATCAGGAATACGTGAAGACCGTACTTGAACAACTGCTCGCAATCCCAAGTCCCACCGGGTATGCCCGAAAGGCCATCGAAAAGGTTGGCGAAGAAGCGAAGAAGCTAGGATATGCGTTCGAAACGACACCCAAGGGCATGGGAATCATCACCGTGCCGGGGCAAACCGGCGATGTGCTCGGCTTGACGGGGCATGTCGATACACTCGGGGCGATGGTTCGTTCCATCAAGGACAGGGGAACGCTCCGCTTGACGCCGCTCGGCGGATATATGATGAACTCGATCGAAGGAGAGTATGTTCAGGTTCATACGAGAGAAGGCCACACCGTCAGCGGAACGGTTCTCACGACCCATCCGTCCGTGCATGTCTATCCGGATGCAAGAGATCAGAAACGCGATGAAGCGAACATGGAGGTTCGATTGGACGCGGATGTGGCCAATCGAGGAGATGTTCAGAAGCTCGGCATTCGTGTAGGCGATATCATCTCCTTCGATCCGCGCACTCGCTGGGTGAACGGGTTCTTGAAATCCCGGCATCTGGACGATAAGGCGGGTGTAGCCTCTCTGCTCGGACTCCTGGAGCTGCTCAAGCGGGAAGGGATCACACCGGCGAAGACGCTCAAAATCTGCGTAACCACCTACGAGGAAGTGGGTCACGGCGCTTCTTACTTGCCGGAAGATATCCGCGAGCTGCTGGCCGTCGATATGGGGGCGATGGGCGATGATCTGAGCTGCACCGAGAAGGACGTATCGATCTGCGCCAAGGATTCGTCGGGTCCCTATGATTACGAGATGACCACCAAGCTGATCCGCTTAGCCGAGCGGGATGGTATCGCTTATGCGGTGGATATCTATCCAAGCTACGGGTCGGACGCATCGGCGGCGCTCCGGGGAGGCAGCAACCTCCGCGCGGCATTGATTGGTCCGGGGGTTCACGCCTCGCACGGAATGGAACGGACGCATGAGGAAGCCTTGTGGAACACGATCGCGCTGCTGGCAGCGTATGTGACGGAGTGATGTATGAGCATCTTGAACATTGAGAACTTTACGAAGAGTTATGGAGAGAAGGTGCTGTTCGACGGCATCTCCTTCTCCATCGCCGAGAGACAGAGGATCGGGCTGATCGGAGTGAACGGAACCGGTAAATCGTCCCTCCTCCGGGCGGTCGCTGGCATTGAGCCTCCAGACGGCGGAAAAGCGCTGCACGCCAAAGAGTACCGCATCGAGTATCTGGCCCAGACACCCGAATTTGCTGCGGGGATCACGGTGCTGGAGCATATCTTTCGCGGCGATAATCCGTTGATGCGCACGCTGCGGGACTACGAAGCGGCTCTCGCAGAACTGGAAGCCGATCCGTCCCATCCGAAAAAGCAGGAAAAGCTGTTTGCCATTCAACAGCGAATGGATTCTGAGAACGCATGGGAAGCGGAAGCGCAGGCCAAAAGCATCCTGGGCAAGCTCGGCATCCGCGATTACGGGAAAGAAGTAGCGGCTCTCTCTGGCGGCCAACGCAAGCGAGTAGCGCTCGCCAGCGCCCTCATTCAGCCCGCCGACCTGCTGCTTTTGGACGAACCGACCAACCACATCGATAACCAAACGGTCCAGTGGTTGGAGGAAGAGCTGTCCCGATACCGCGGCGCACTCCTGCTCGTCACCCATGACCGGTATTTCCTCGACCGGGTTACGAATCGGATCTTTGAGCTGCATCGCGGACGGTTGCATACGTATGAAGGCAATTACTCCGTCTTCCTGGAGAAGAAAGCGGAGCGCGAGGAACAAGAGGCATCGTCGGAAGCGAAACGGCAGAACCTGCTGCGCCGTGAGTTGGAATGGCTGAAACGAGGAGCGAAAGCCCGCACCACCAAGCAAAAAGCTCGCATCGAGCGTACGGAAGAGCTTCGCGACCGTAAGGTGGACCGCCCGGACGAAGCGATCGATTTTGCGGTAGGCGGCAGCCGGCTCGGCAAGAAGGTCGTTGAGCTGGAAGACGTCGGTATCCGCATTGGCGACCGCAAGCTGGTGAATGATTTCACGCACATCGTATTGCCCGGAGAGCGGATCGGCATCATCGGACCGAATGGGAGCGGCAAAACGACGCTGCTCAATGTCATCGCAGGCCGGCTGTCGCCGGATGAAGGAACGGTGGAGACAGGGACGACCGTGAAGCTCGCTTTTTACACCCAAGAAAATGAAGAGCTTGACGGGAGCCTCCGCGTCATTGAATATATAAAGGAAGTGGCGGAAGTCATCCATACCATCGACGGAGAAACCATAACGGCTTCTCAGATGCTGGAGCGCTTCCTGTTTACGGGGCCCCAGCAGTGGACGCCGATTTCCCGTTTGTCCGGGGGAGAGAAGCGCCGCCTCTACCTTTTGAAGACCCTTATGGGTGAGCCTAACGTTCTTCTTTTGGACGAACCGACCAACGATCTGGATATTCAGACCTTGTCGGTGCTGGAGGACTACCTGGATCATTTTCCGGGAGCCGTGTTGTCTGTATCCCATGACCGGTATTTCCTCGATCGGACATCGGACCGGCTGTTCGTCTTCGACGGTGCAGGCGGTATTCGCAAATTTGAGGGGAATTACACCGAGTATTTGGATGCAGCCGCTAGGGAAGAAGCGATTGGCGGCGGGGCGGCAGCCAACCCGCAAGCTTCGGGAGCTCCGCAGGCTGAAACGGCCCGGCCCCGAAGCGACAAGCCGCGCAAGCTCTCTTATAAAGATCAGAAAGAATGGGACGAAATTGAAGGAAAGATCGCGGCTTTGGAAGCGAGAAGCGCAGAGTTGAAGCAGCTGATTGAAGCTTTCGGCAGCGATTATGACAAGGTGCGAGACCTCTTCGAAGAAGATCGGAAGGTGACCGATGAGCTGGATCAGGCCATGGAGCGCTGGACGGTGCTATCCGAGTTGATCGAAGAGCTGTCCCGGCCATAACCCAATTCCTTACCTTAATGCAAAGGCGGTATGTACATGATCAGTACCAATGGAATCACACTCCGTTACGGGAGTCGCCCCCTCTTTGAGGACGTTAACATCAAGTTCACCCCAGGCAATTGCTACGGCCTGATCGGAGCGAACGGGGCGGGCAAATCGACGTTCCTGAAGATTCTCTCCGGTGAAATCGATGCATCGCGCGGGGAAGTCAGCATCACTCCGGGCGAACGGATGGCCGTGCTCAAGCAGAACCATTTTGAATATGACGAATTCCCGGTTTTGAAAACCGTCATCATGGGCCACGCCAAGCTCTATGCCATTATGGAAGAGAAGGACGCCATTTACGCGAAAGCCGATTTCTCCGATGAAGACGGCATGCGCGCGGCTGAGCTTGAGGGCGATTTCGCCGATCTGAACGGCTGGGAAGCTGAAGCCGATGCGGCCGAGCTCTTGATTGGCCTTGGCATTCCGAAGCCGATGCATGACAAGCTGATGAAGGAGCTGGACGGCAACGAGAAGGTGCGGGTACTGCTCGCTCAGGCGCTGTTCGGCAACCCCAACATCCTGCTCTTGGACGAACCGACCAACCACTTGGATCTGGAATCGATCAACTGGCTGGAGAGCTTTCTCGCGAAATTCGAAGGCACCGTCATCGTCGTGTCCCATGACCGTCACTTCCTGAATCAGGTTTGTACGCACATCGCGGACATTGATTTCGGCAAAATCCAGCTCTATGTAGGCAACTATGACTTCTGGTACGAGTCGAGCCAGCTGGCAACTCGCCTCATCTCCGACAAGAACAAGAAGATCGAAGAGAAGCGCAAGGAATTGGAGGAGTTTATCCGCCGATTCAGCGCGAATGCCTCCAAGTCCAAGCAAGCGACCTCTCGCAAGAAGCAATTGGAAAAACTCACCTTGGACGATATCCGTCCATCCAACCGGAAATATCCGTTCATCAACTTCAAGCCGGAGCGTGAAGCGGGCAAACAGATTCTGACCGTGGAAAACCTCTCCAAAACGATCGACGGGGTTCAAGTGCTGGACAACGTCAGCTTTACGCTAAACAAAGGCGACAAGGTCGTGTTGGCTGGACCCGATGGCATCGCTAAGACGACCCTGTTCCAAATTCTGATCGGAGAGCTGGAAGCGGACAGCGGCAGCTTCACTTGGGGCGTCACGACTACGCAGGCTTATTTCCCGAAGGAAAATTCGAAGTACTTTGATGGAGTCGAACTGAGCCTCGTCGACTGGCTGCGCCAATTCTCCAAGGACCAAGATGAGCAGTTCATTCGCGGCTATCTCGGGCGGATGCTCTTCTCGGGTGAAGAAGCCGTCAAGAAAGCCAGCGTACTCTCCGGGGGCGAAAAGGTCCGCTGTATGTTCGCGCGGATGATGCTGACCGGATCGAATGTTCTTCTGTTCGATGAGCCGACCAACCACTTGGATCTCGAATCGATCACGTCGCTCAACAACGGCCTGTCCGATTTTGACGGCACCTTGATGATCGTATCCCATGACCATCAGCTGTTGCAGACCGTGGGGAACCGCGTCATCGAAATTGCCCCGAAGGGGACCATCGATCGACTCGCTTCGTTCGATGAATATCTGGAAAATCCGGATGTGCTAAAGCTGCGGGAAGAGTACTACGCGTAAGGACGAGGACTCGGCTGGACGAAGGCTTAGCATCTGGGGGATGGACTGTACCTGATCAGGCTCCTCTCTTTTTAAACGAAGAGAGGAGCCTTTTTTACATAGGCTCTGTAGGAAAAACTTAAGGGAGGAGGTGGGGAGAATATGTTCTTTGAGACTGAGCGACTTTCTACGAGAAAATTTGAAATCGATGATTTTGAGGATTTCCACGAAATGCAGAGCAATGAGAATGTTATGAAGTATATAATTGGAAGAGGTAAAACAAGGACGGAAAATGCAAATGAATTACAGAGAATTATCGAGAGTTACAACGATGATTATACGGATCCACTAATTATGGCTATTTCTGAGAGAAATGATGAAAATCGCCGCATAATGGGAGCATGTGCAGTAGTAAAAAGTGAAAACGGAGCATTTGAAGTTGGATACAGGTTTTCCGAAAAATATTGGGGGAAGGGGTATGGTTCGGAAATTTTGAATGGATTGCTTCATTTTTGTCTTACTGATTTAGCTATGAATAATATAATTTCTATTGTCGACAAGGAAAACATTTATTCTGTAAAAATTCTAGATCGTTCACCTATGCAGTTTATACGAGAATATGAAGAAGAGGGCACGAAGAATATCCTGAGACTTTATAAGCTAGAAAAACCTAATTAATAGAGTGCGATTCCGTCTATACATAATTGAAACCGATTACATAATGAGGTTTATTTCAAATGACCGTGGAAAAGGGGATACCAAGATGAACACAAAGAAAGAACCGACAGGTTATGATTACTTCTCCTATGCTCTTTACGCTTTCGGGGGGCTGGGTCTGGAAATCCTGCTTATGATGGTTGAAAATCAAGTGTATGGATCCTCTGGGAAATGGTCGGTCTCTCAACACCTCCTTCACTGGGGACTAACCTGCCTCCTTTGGGGTGGGATGACGTTAATGCTGGCAAAGCGGCTTCCGTCTGATGGAGCTCCGGTCACAGCCAAGAACGGGTTGATTGCGGGAATCCTTGCCGTTATTGCCATTCTCTATACGTCCTGGGTTTGGGAAGGATTTAAGCCTTACGAGGAGTTCGTCTCTCTCGGAGCGGTCAAATTCATCGGGCAGTATGTCTATTACCTATTTGAGGGAATGCTCATCACCATGATCATCGCATTTGGCCAGAAAGCGTTTGAAGTGTGGTTCAAGACACGCAAGAATATCCCCTATGGCGGATTGCTGCTGGCCCTCACTTGGGGATTGATTCACATTCTGACTCAGGGTGCTACAACCGGATTGTTCACGTTCGTTCTCTCCATTCTTTACGGGCTTGTCTATCTGGCATTGCGTCGTAATGGGAAGCTCTCTTATCTGGTCATTACCCTGATGTTTTTGCTCTAGAGGGTGCGGATAGCGAGAAGCTGGGTTATCGGCTTATAAGAACATGCTTAAGGCTGAAAAACGCAAAAGAACCGCCGCTCCTTCTGGAGACGGTGGTTCTTCGGCTCACCTATGCGACTTCATGCTTCAATTAGCTCCCACCCGTACGTCGGCGCTGATTGTTGACCTTCTTGGTCATTTGACTCTTGGCCGTCAAATTCCCAGCACGCTGATTGTTATTGCCTTTATCCGCCTGCTGGTTTTTCTTCTTCTGTTCCAGCTGTTTGCGGATTGCGTCAGCGAGGCTGACTTTCTTCGTTTCGGCCTGCGACGCTCCCTCGTTCAATTGCTGATCTTGCGGGGTGTTTGTCATACTACCACCTGCTTTATCTGTGATATAGTGTTATTGTAAGGCAACAGCCCAGTACAAGCAAGATGAAGGATTTTTATAGTGAAACTAGGAAGGGTGCCTATGTTCGATCCCACCATTTATGAAAACGTTAAAGTTGTGCTGGAAGGCGCCGCTTATGACCTTGACTCCGATGGAAAGGTTCTGATCAGCGGCCGCAAGGACACAGTCGATTTGGCATCCATGTCTCGCAGTTATCGGATTCGATTCACACGGTCGCATGCCGACGAGAAACCGGAGGCCGAGCTCACACTGTCTGCGGATTCGGAGGATTTGGCTGCCGAGATCCTTGAGCTTCGAGACCGGACCCCAGGGTGCCGTCTTCAGGTCAGCTTCTCTTGCACCGTTGCGAATTCGGAATTGGAATGCAAACGAATTGATTCCTTGATGAAGAAGCTATGGGGAACCGAGCCGAAATTCACCCAGACGCTCTCGTATGAATACGGCCAGGAATCAACCCTTCTTCGCAATCGGATCGATCTCGATTTCCAGCGCAGCTTTGACGAAAGTGTGATTGGGGACATTCCGCGCTTTTTAACCCACATCACCGAAACGCTGGCACGGCTGTCGGACGGTGGATGAAACCGATCCTTTGGTTGCTTCGTAAATGGTACGATGACCCTTTGCCGGCTTAGCCGGAATGTTGACGGAGAGGAGGATATCATGTTTCAACGGGATTACATCGTTCGGATGATGCAGGAATTGACTGAGATGATCGCTACCGTATCCGGACTCAAAAAACAGCACAAGCAGGAGCAGGCTTTTTCTGCCGTGGATGATTTGCTGGGCCGCTTTTTCCGGATGAATTCGAAGCTCCTGAATGCCCTCTCGGAGAAGGATATCCTCGCTATGTTTTCGGCTAACGGATTTCTTGAAGCGGAGAAGGTGCTAACCCTCTCAAGAGTTTTAAGGGAAGAAGGCTCCCTACACGAGAGTTTAGGAGAGAACGAGGAAAGTGTCCGAAGATACCTGAAGGGACTGCTGCTGTCTCTTGGGGTATCGGAGTTGGAAGACACTCCATCGGACTTCTGTAAGGAAACCGTAAGAGAAATACACGCCACCTTGAGGGCATATGATCTGCCTGCATCCGTACAGGAGCGGTTGATCGCCCATTACTTAAAAGCCGGAGAGTTTGCCAAAGCGGAGGACTGCTTGTTCGAGCTTGCGGACGGCGAAGGTCCGTTCGTCGAGTCTGATTCTGCGGCGGCAGCCGGTAACCGTTTTTACGAGAGCTTGCTTGAACGAAGTCCGGAAGAACTCGAGCAAGGCGGATTGCCGCTAGAGGAAGTACGGGAAGGTTGGGCCGCTTATACGGCCCGATTCGGAAGCTAGAGAGAGAAATGGACTGGAGAGTGGCCATCCGACCTATCGCCCATAAGGAGGAAGGATTCGGATATGCCTGTTATCACAGTTGGAGATCTCGTTAAAGCATCGTTCAAAAGCGGAGAATACATCGGTGAAGTTGTCGAACTAACCGAACGCAAAGCGGCGGTTCGCGTGCTCGCGGTTCTGAAGCATCCGGCCCAAGGGGATTTGCATCATCCCAGGAGAGCGGATGTGAACCTGTTTCATCAGCGCAGGGCTTTGGCTTATCAAGAGATCGCGCTCATGCCCCTGCCGACCCTGCTCTTGTATTCGGGAGTGATTCCCGATTACAAGCAGTCGCTGAAAGCGGCGTTGGAGCTGGAAATCGGAGAGCTTCGGGAGCAGCTTCATTATGCCAGCCGGGCATTGGATGAGCTTCGGATCCTGCAGCAAGATTACTTTTCACGAGAAGATTCGGGAGATGATAAATGAATGAATTCCCATGAAATCGATTATCAAATTATGGGGGAAGAAATGCAATGCGTGGAGATCGTTCTTGATCCCTCGGAAAGCGTGGTAGCCGAAGCGGGAAGCTTCATGATGATGGACACTGACATTCACATGCAGACCATCTTTGGAGACGGCTCCTCTTCCGTTCAGCAGGGCTTCATGGGTAAGCTGATGGGTGCGGGCAAGCGACTCCTCACAGGCGAAAGCCTATTCATGACGATCTTCACCAATCAAGGTTATAACAGGCAAAGCGTGACGTTTGCCGCTCCGTATCCCGGCCGGATCATTCCGCTTGATCTCCGCTACCTCGGGGGTAAGATGATTTGCCAGAAGGACGCCTTCCTCTGCGCGGCAAAGGGGGTTTCCGTTGGAATCGAGTTTCAGCGCAAGCTAGGGACCGGCTTCTTTGGCGGCGAAGGATTTATCATGCAGAAGCTGGAAGGAGATGGGCTCGCGTTTGTCCATTCCGGAGGGTATGTCATGGAGAAGACCCTAGCCCCCGGAGAAACCCTCCGGCTTGATACTGGCTGTCTTGTGGCAATGACGCCATCCATCAATTATAATATCGAGTTTGTCAAAGGAATCAAAACCGCTGTGTTCGGTGGCGAAGGCTTGTTTTTCGCAACCTTGACCGGTCCGGGCAAGGTGTGGGTGCAATCGCTGCCCTTCAGCCGGATGGCGGATCGCATCATATCGGCATCTCGGGTCGGCGGACGCAAGGAAGAAGGCAGCATCCTGGGCGGGCTCGGCAATCTGCTGGACGGTGATTGATCATGATGAATACGGAACTCAAGTGGAACGGACACACTCACACTGATTTTTGCCGGCACGGAAGCTCCGCTCCTATGGAGGATTATATCGAAACGGCGATGAAGCACGGCTTCAAGCGGTACACCCTCAGCGAACATCCGCCGCTTCCGGTTGGATGGATCCCGGATGAACCCCTCATGCGGGAATTAGCGATGGAAGAGCACGAATTGCCCGCTTATCTTGATGCAGCGACCGGGGTGAAGCAGCGTTTCGCAGATCGATTGGAGATCCTTGTGGGACTGGAGCTGGACTATCTCGAAGGTCGGACCGGGTATTCGGAAGGAATCCTGGAGCAAACGGAGGGCCGTCTAGAAGACTTGCTCGTCTCCGTTCATTACTTGCGGGGTCGAGGCGGCATGCGCTGCATCGATTTCACACCGGCCGATTTTCGCGAGAATCTTCTCAGCTATTACGGTTCGATAGAGGCCGTTGTCGATGCTTACTACGATCAGGTGGAGCAAGCGTTGGAATGGGCCGCTTCTCTGCCAGGTCAAAAACGGCTCGGCCACATCAATCTCATACGAAAATTCCAGAACGCCTTGCCGGAGATGGACAATGAACAAGTGAAGGAGCGTCTGTCTCGGGTCGTTCCTCTTCTTCAACGTACAGGGCTCGGTCTCGACATCAATACGGCCGGTTTGCGTGTTCCGACCTGCGGAGAAGTTTATGTACCCGTTTGGCTGATCGAGAAGTGCATGGCTTCGGGCATTCCGTGCGTGTTCGGTTCGGATGCCCATAAACCGGAGGATGTGGCGGCCGGTTGGGATTGGTTTGAGGGAACGATTCACGGAATGAACGGGAAATGATAAGATTGGGCCGGTTTCATAGGTGGAAGCACAGACGCCCTTCCGCTCCTGACATAGGATATGGTGTATTCGCACAGTCCATTCAGAAGAGGAGAGGGTAACCGATGAATCCGTATGCCAACATGCCGATGGTATCCCCGTATGAAAATGCGCCGATGGTATCTCCGTATGCCAGCAATATGCCGATCATGCCGGTAGCTGCTGCCGCCTACAATCCTTGTACCGCTGTCGCTCCTGCGCGGAGCGGCATGGATTACGTGCTTGTTCTGTTCATCCTGCTCGTGATCATCCTGCGCATCCCGATCTGCTAATGTAACGTTATGCACCCCGCAAGGCGCATCGACCCTCTTACCGGGATCGGTGCGCCTTGCCGCGTTTGTTTCGAGTTGAGGTTCCCGGTATAATGAATCGTAATCGGTCAGCACCTCATCCATGGACGAGAGAGGAGAGTGAAGATGAGCGTTCGAACGCGAATTGCCCTTGTATCGGATACCCATATGCCTCACCGGGGGAAGGATTTACCCAAGGCGCTTTTCGAAGGAATCGCCGGGGTTGATTTGATCCTGCATGCCGGAGATTGGACGGCTCCTTACGTCGTGGATTTATTTGCATCCATCGCTCCGGTGGATGGGGTAACCGGCAACAATGACGACGCGGAGATTTATTCCCGTTTTGGCCGGCGGAAGCTGTTGACCGTTGACGGCACTCGAATCGGTCTCGTGCATGGAGATGGGTTTGCCCGACCGACCGAAGAGACGGCGAGGAGGTCCTTTTCCAAGGAGGATGTCGATCTGATTGTCTTCGGACATTCCCATACACCCTGGAAAGGCGAATTGAACGGCGTGCTCCTCTTCAATCCGGGATCTGCAATGGACAAGCGACGAGAGCCTCGCTATTCGTATGGAATCCTTGAGATCGGAAGCAGTGGGTTTACTGTGAAGCATAGCTATTATTCAGACAAAACCTGACGAGGGGGAGCCATCTTGAATTGGACAGAACTGACGACGAAGGAAGAATGGGACGCGATAAAAGAAAGCTCGAAAGAAAAGACCGTTGTTGTGCTCAAGCACAGCACGACTTGCCCGGTCAGCGCGAATGCTCTGCGGGAATATGACAGTTATTTAGCGGACAAGCCCGATGCGAATGCCGATTACTATTTGGTCAAAGTCATTGAATCTCGTCCCGTATCCAATCAAATCGCTGAGGACACGGGGATCAAGCACGAGTCTCCTCAGATTATCTGCTTGAAAAAGCAGCAGCCGTATTGGAACACCTCTCATTGGTCCATAACGAAAGCTCATATGAGCGCTGTCTTGGATTGAGGAATCCAAGCGCAAGGCGAGAAGGAAACTGATTTCAGGTCAAGGGAAGCTGCGCGATTGTTTGAACTCTTCGATTATTGGGGTAACTAAAGAAGGTACGTTTGTCCAATCCCAAATCGAAGAGGAGTGACCTCATGAGTAAAATCGCATTTTTGCTGGCAAGTGAGTTCGAGGATTCGGAAATGCAGGTGCCATACGATGAATTGAAGAAAGACGGCCATGAGACCCTGATTATTGGCTTGAAGCAGGGCGAAGAGGTACAAGGCAAAAACCAAAAGGCGCGCTATACAACGGAAGCCGCTATTGAGAATGTAAATGCGTCTGATTTTGACGCCGTCGTGATTCCGGGAGGATCCTCTCCAGAAGGTCTTCGTTCAAACGAAGCGATTCTCCGCTTTGTGAAGGAGATGAACCGGACAGGCAAGCTGGTCGCAGCCATCTGCCACGGACCGCAGATCCTGATTAGTGCTAACCTGCTTAAGGGGCGCACCATCACCAGCTACCCGCCATTGAAGGATGATATGGTGAATGCAGGAGCCAAGTTTGTGGATCAGGAAGTCGTGGTGGATACCAACTTCGTCACTTCCCGCACTCCTGCGGATGAACCGGCGTTTGTTCGCGAGATCAAGAGCAAGCTGGCAGCAACAGTCAGCCGGTAACAGCCTGTATACAAAAAGCCCGGGAAACGATTGAGGCGTTCCCGGGCTTTATCTATTGTCCGAATCCATCTGTTTGTAAGGGTAGCGGATTAGATCATTTTGCTCTCGACGAGACGTCTTGTGCTGGAAAAGAGATATTCGGCTTCATTCAAGCTGAAGCGATGCTTGGCGCATTCCTTCAGGAACCCTTCTCTCAGTACCCCGAGATCCACAATGCCTTCTTCTTTCAGCAGATTGGCGAAAGTGCGGGCATCCATCTGTCCGGCATCAAGAAGCATGAGAACCTTGGAGGAGACGAGATGAAACATTTGCGAGCCGAGCTGCATTTTCCTTTCGTCCAGAACCAATTGGATACTCATAGTAGATAACCTCCATTTATCAGGCTTACAAATTAATTATATCACTAGATCTGAAAAAGAAAAGGGAAAGTTTGACTAAAGTAAGCGATTTCATCATTCTGTCATGATTGAATTTTCATCCAGGCTTCGCATCTCCACAAGTAGATGGGGCAGGCTAATGAAATACCGTCCCGACCATACTTTGCTTGCGGAGGGGTTCTTATGATCTCAATGAAACCGGCGATACTCGCCGTATTGCTTACCTTATCAGGGTTTGGCACTCCATTGCCAAGCCGGAACCGCGCCGAACCGGTTGCTGTTGATCCAGGCATGCTTGTTGAAGCGAGTGAGCAGAGCGGAATTGAGGTTCCTCAGAAACCGCATCGCCCCGTTCAGCGAGTCCGATCTGAAGAGCTGTCCTTGGCGGAGCTTCGGGCGAAGTATCCGAGGCTCTTTTATCTGCGGGGGAATCCCGGGAAGCGTCAGATCGCGTTGACCTTTGACGATGCGCCTGATCCCCGATTTACGCCACAGATTCTCGATATCCTGAAAGCTCAGGATGTGAAGGCAACCTTTTTTATTGTCGGGTACCGGGCGGAGAGGCACCCGGAGCTAGTCAGGCGCATGATCCGGGAAGGGCATGCCGTCGGCGGACATTCCTACGATCATCCTGATTTCTCCCGGTTATCCGATTCGCGATTTCGCGACCAGGTGCTGAGAACAAACGCCATTCTGACGAAGCTTGCCGGTTATACCCCGAACCTCGTCCGGCCACCTTATGGTGAAATAAAGGAAAGTCAGCTCATTTGGTTGGGTCAGCATGGTTTTTATGCGATCAACTGGAGCTCCGATTCGCTCGATTGGCGCAACCTCAAGGCCGGACAAGTGTACGCCAACGTGATGAAAAGCGTAGGACCGGGCGTGATCGTCCTGCAGCATGCCGGAGGGGGCAGAGGGGAGCGGCTGCAAGGAACCATTCAAGCCTTGCCGCAGATCATCCGGGAATTGAAAGCAAGAAGCTACCGGCTGGTCACCGTCCCCGAGCTTTTGAATCTTCCGGATCCCTCCCGGAATCGGGACTAGCGGTGCGATTGGACTGCTAATTCCAACGATTCGTGTTAGAATAGATGGGGCTATGGCCCTCTATCCACCGTACAGAAAGAAGGAATTGAAGCATGTTCGATCCAAGATTGACCCAATTGGCCAAAGGCCTTGTCGGCTATTCCATTAAGGCAGAACCTGGCGAGAACGTTCTGATTGAAGCTACGGGAATCGATACTCCCCTTGTCGCGGAGCTCGTCAAAGCGGTTCGCCTCGCCGGAGCTTATCCTTATGTAAATCTGCGTCACCCGAAGGTCACTCGCGCATTGCTGCTCGATGCAGCCGAAGAACAGATTCGTACCTGGGCGGAGATTGACAATCATCAGATGGAACAGATGCAAGCTTACATATCGGTGCGCGGCGGCGAGAATATCACCGAGCTGTCCGACGTTCCCTCTGAGAATCTGCGTATGTACTCCTCCTTCTACACCCATCCGGTTCATTTTGAAACGCGGATCAAGAAAACCAAATGGGTCGTGCTCCGTTATCCGACTCCTTCCATGGCGCAGCTGTCGTCCATGAGTACGGAAGCATTCGAGGACTTTTACTTCAAGGTATGCTTGCTCGACTACGCCAAAATGTCCCGAGCGATGGACCCGCTCAAGGAGCTCATGGACCGTACGGATCGAGTTCAGCTGAAGGGTCCGGGTACGGATCTGACGTTCTCCATTAAAGGCATCGGAGCCATCAAGTGTTCAGGCGAAATGAATATTCCGGACGGAGAAGTATACACCGCGCCGGTGCGCGATTCCGTTAATGGTGTGATTTCACATAATGCTCCGACGCCATATGATGGCTTCACCTTTGAGAATGTCCGGCTTGAATTCAAGGATGGCAAGATCATTCATGCGACGGCCAACGACACGGATCGGCTGAACAAAATCCTTGATACCGACGAAGGCGCACGCTATATCGGCGAATTTGCCATCGGAGTGAATCCTTTTATCCGCGAACCGATGAAGGACATCCTGTTCGACGAGAAGATCGACGGCAGCTTCCATTTCACTCCCGGAACCTGCTATGACGATGCCTACAACGGCAACAAATCGTCCGTTCACTGGGACATGGTCACCATTCAGCGTCCCGAATACGGCGGGGGAGAAATCTGGTTTGACGGCAAGCTGATCCGCAAGGACGGCCGTTTCGTTCTTCCGGAGCTGGATGTGCTAAATCCGGAGAATCTGAAGTAATCCGTCTACGACGGAGTAGAATGATCGCTCTCTAATGGAAGGCTCTCGTCTTTTTGCTCTCAAAAAGGCGAGGGTCTTTTGCAGTTTTATAGCATTGTATATTTATGCGCTCCTCAAAGTTCGAATAATTGTGACAGATTATAAATAAAGCATGGCGATACTGTAAAAAAATTCCGATTAGGCTCTTGTTAGGTAATATATGGTCTAGTATAATGGTTTAAGGAAGTAGAAAACTTAAAAAGGGAGGGCTAAGTATGTTGTTCGGACTTATCTCTTTGTTGACTCTCTATTGGGGACCGTAAGTGACAAAAATCAGGCTAACCAGCCTGATTTTTATTTTTATCTACTAAAAATAACGATTATCTGCGATAATGGATTTAATCTTTTTGTGTAAAATAATCTATCCATTCCGAGGAACATATGAAAGATAAAAATCTTGTCACGAACTTATTGTTTGCTTTTGGGCTGGCAGCCTGTATTCACTTTATTTACTATATGTTCCATCTAAGTGATTGGAATAATATCCTTATATTCCTGTTATTTGCTATTCTGTTTCAAATCGTTCCTATTATGTTCCCCGGAAGTCTTTCGTTTACTGGAAGCGGAATCATGATTGTTTTTCTTCTGTTTGAATACGATTTGAATGCCAGTATAGCGGCGATTATTATGTCCGTTATCGCCTTCTTTGTCATATGGACTCCAAATCGCAAAAAAATAAATTGGTTTCGCATGTTCTCTAACTTCGGAATGATTTACATATCCGCACTAATGAGTTGGCTTGCGATTTACATCTTCGACAATACACCTTTTTTGATAAAAGCAATTCTATGCTATGGCGTTTTTGAAGTAGCCAATATCATTATTCGGACATTAATCACAAAATCAGTCAGTGTATCAAAAGAAAAAATAAATTTCAGACAAATCTGGAACCTGCAATTGCCGTTTATGTTCGGCTTAATTTTGTTTTTGAAGATCGTTTATCAGGTTAACCATACCTATCAGATGGTCGAAATTATCTTTGCTATCATTGTGATGACCATTATCAATCGCTACAATAATTCGATGACGAAGCAAAATCAGCTCCTTGAAGAGAGCAACCAGCGATATAAATCCCTATTCGAACAAAATCCCGACATCGTATTTACCATGGATATGGAGCAACGCATCACAAGCGCGAATCCCATGTTGGAGAAAAATCTCGGTTACAAGGAATCGGATGTCCTTAACAAGAGATTCGACCAGGCATTCCATGTTCTGGAGGTGGATCGCTTTCATGAGCGATTGGTACAGCTCCAAACTGGCAAGCCTCAAAACTTCCCGTTAACCATCTACCACAAAAATGGGATTCTCCGGGAATTTGATATAACAAGCGGACCTACCATCGTAGACAATCGGGTAGTAGGGGCATATGGAATTGCCAAGGATCGAACGGCCGATAAAGAAGCTGAACGGATCATTCACCGGATGGCTTACTTCGATTCCGTAACGGGATTGCCGAACCGCGCGTATTTTCACAAGAAATTGGGCGAATTACTGGAGATCGCCGAATCGACCGAAGGCCGCTTTGGCTTGCTCTATCTGGATTTGGATCAATTCAAGTACATCAATGATACTCAAGGGCATCACAGCGGAGACAACCTGCTCGTGCAGGTTTCGAGAAGGCTGCTGGAGGCCATTCAGAGCAGCAGCTTTATTTCCCGCTTAGGCGGCGATGAATTCACCGTCCTGCTATCCAGAATTCAAGGGGAAGAAGAATGCATCCGCGTGGCCCGGTCGATCCGGTATTCGCTCGCGGCTCCGTTTCTATTGAATGGACAAGATGTCTACATCACAACCAGCATCGGGATCAGCCTCTACCCGGACAGCGGATTGGATTCGCAAACCCTCGTCAAGAATGCCGATACCGCCATGTATAAAGCCAAGGATTCGGGAGGCGACGGGTATTGCCTCTATTCCTCGGAGCTTCAGAAAGTGATTGAAGAGCGAGTCGTACTCCAAACCAACCTTCGCAAAGCGATGGAGAAAAATGAATTTTCACTGGTCTATCAGCCTCAGCTTGATCTGATCAACGGAGAAGTCATTGGCGTAGAAGCTTTGATTCGCTGGACGAACAGCGAGCTCGGGAGCGTCTCACCCGCCAACTTCATCCCGGAGGCAGAACGAAGCCGGCTTATTATCCCAATCGGGGAGTGGGTGCTGCGCGAAGCGTGTCGGCAGTGTGTAGCTTGGCAAGCTCAAGGGTATCCTCCGATTTCCATGTCTGTGAACCTGTCATCCGTCCAATTCCTAAGCGATGATATCATTCAAACGGTGCGGTCTGTATTGGCGGATACCGGCCTTTCCCCGCAGCTGCTGGAGCTTGAGATCACCGAGGGGATTCTCTTGCAGAATACCAACCGGACGATGAGACTGCTGGGGGAATTGAAAGAGATTGGAGTGCGGATTTCCATTGACGACTTTGGCGTCGGTTATTCCTCGCTCAGCTACTTGAAACATTTTCCATTCGATACGCTCAAAATTGATCGTTCCTTCATACAGGAAATGCATCGGGACATGAAGGACCAACTGATCATCGGGACCCTCATCGATCTTGCTCACAATCTAAACATGAAGGTCGTGGCGGAAGGCGTGGAAACGGAGGTCCAGCTGAACGATTTGATCGTGCGGAATTGCGATTTGGCGCAAGGCTATCTCATCAGCCGCCCGCTTCCGGCCCCAGTCTTGGAAGAAGGGCTCTGGATCACGAAGTCAATCTTCACCGCGAAGAACCGCTAGCAGCAATCCGGTGGGCTTGCAATATCGAGTAAAAAGCGCTATGGTAGAAGCAACAATTTCATAGGCACCGGGAGCTTGATGAAGTCAGGCTGAGATTGCGACCTTGTGTCGCTGACCGGAAATCTGATCTGGGTAATGCCAGCGTAGAGAATAGCATGGGTATGTAAGCCGTCCGGTTATTCCGCACGGCTTTTATTACGTGCGAATAAGCCCGGCAACCGGCATGCTCCCAGCATCTCCGGATCACGAACAAGCCAAGTGAGAAGAAGGAGAGGGAGAAACAAGTGAAGAGAAAAAGCTATGCCACAGCTTCGATGGTGATCGCGTTGGCACTGGTCATTGCCGGCTGCGGACAAGAGAATGGAGCCAAATCTGCAGGTGATGGCAAGAAAGAGCTGAAAGACGTCAAGGTGGTGCTGGATTGGACTCCGAATACCAATCATACCGGCCTGTATGTAGCCAAGGAAAAAGGGTACTATGAAGAACAGGGTTTGAACGTCTCGATCATTCAGCCGGGAGAAGCGGGAGCGGATACCATGGTAGCCTCCGGTGAAGTTCCATTCGGCATCAGCTATCAGGAAGGCTTGACCTATGCTCGTACGGAAGGGGTTCCGCTTGTATCTCTTGCGGCCGTCATCCAGCATAATACATCCGGTTTTGCGGCTCCGGTTGCGAAGAACATCAAGTCCCCCAAGGATTTCGCCGGCAAAACGTACGGCGGCTTCGGCGGTCCGTCGGAGACGGCGATTTTGCAGACGCTGATGGAAGCGGATCATGCGGATTCCTCGACGGTTAAGGTCATAAACATCGGCTCGGCCGATTATTTTACCGCCGTGAAACGAGATGTCGATTTTTCATGGATTTACTATGGGTGGACCGGGATCGAAGCAGAGCTGCGAAACGAACCGCTCGATATGATCTACATGAAGGACTTCTCGCCCAAGCTCGATTACTATACGCCTCTTCTCGTCACTAATGAGAAGATGATTCAGGATAATCCCGATACCGTCAAAGCTTTCATGGCGGCAACCGCGCAAGGCTATGATTTTGCGATTGAGCATCCGGATGAAGCTGCTGACTTGCTGCTCAAGGGGGCTCCCGATTTGGACTCCAAGCTCGTGAAGGCAAGCCAAGAATGGATCAGCAAGCAGTACAAGGCAGAAGCCTCTCAGTGGGGGATTCAAAAGCTGGAGGTATATCAAGGGTATGCCGACTGGATGAAGGAACACAAGATTTTGGATAAGCCGTTTGACTCGGCAAAAGCCTTCACGAATGATTTCTTGCCAGGACAAGGAAAGGGGAACTAATCATGGCCGATACGTTATTATCCATTCAAATCATTCCCAAGACTCCGCATGGAGAAGATGTTATCCCTTATGTGGATCGTGCGATCGAAGTGATTCAGCAAGCGGGAATCAAGCATCGCGTCGGTCCACTGGAGACGACGATGGAAGGCAGCTTTGAAGAGCTGCTGGCGGTCGTAAAGAAAATGAATGAGGCTATGCTCGAGATGGGCAGCCCGAATGTGATCTCCCAGGTGAAGATTTACCACAATCCTTCAGGAGCTTCCATCGAGAAGCTGACGGAAAAGTACGACGAATGAGAAGGCAACGACTAAGCAGAGGTATCTGGCCACCCCTCGCGGTATTCGCCGGATTCCTCTGCGTGTGGCAAGCAGCCGTGTCGCTGTTCGCAACTCCGGGCTGGGTTCTGCCAAGTCCATTGCAGATCCTTCACGAGGGGATAAATGTATTTCCCCGGTTATGGATGCACACGGAATCAACGATTGGCATAACGCTCGCCGGATTTACGGTCGGGTCCTTGACCGGGATAGCGGTCGCCTGTCTGCTTCATGCCGTTCCGGGAATGAAGGAAGGCTTCTATCCGCTGCTCATCCTCTCCCAGAACATTCCGACGGTCGCACTGGCTCCGCTTCTCGTCGTTTGGTTTGGATTTGGCCTCTTGCCGAAGCTGATTCTCATCACATTGGTTTGCTTCTTCCCGGTGTCTGTCGCGCTGCTTGGAGGATTCGCCCGAACCGATGAAGCCATGATGGATTACTTTCGCATGTCAGGTGCAAACAAGCGGCAAATCTTCTTCAAGCTGGAATTTCCAAATGCTCTGCCGGCTCTCTTCTCGGGGCTAAAAATCTCCGCAACCTACAGCGTGATGGGAGCGGTCATCTCCGAGTGGATGGGGGCGGAGAAGGGGATCGGGGTCTTCATGATGAACGCCAAAGCCACCTATCGGGCGGATCGGATGTTCGTCGCCATTTTCATGGTTGTCTTTATCAGTATGGCCCTGTTCGCGCTGGTTGGATTACTGGAAAAAGCGATCGTAAGGCCAGCCGTCAGCCGGAAGGAGGACAGCCGTTGAATCCTAATGGAAATCCGAAGTCGGAGAGACACGATCATCTGACCATCGACCGGATCAGCATGACCTTCAGCGACCGAGGTCGCGAAGAACGAGTGTTGAATGAAATCAGCCTTCACGTCGACAAAGGGGAGTTCGTCTCGATCATCGGGCCGTCCGGTTCGGGGAAAAGCACTTTGTTTCACCTGATCGGCGGCTTGCTGAAGCCGAATTCCGGCCACATTCTGCTGGATGGGACCGAGATCACGGGGGATGTCGGGCATATCAGCTACATGCCGCAGCAGCACGCCCTCTTGCCTTGGCGGACAGTCCGAAACAATGTCATCCTGTCCCAGGAGCTGTCCGGCCGACGTAAAAGCGAGGTGCGCAGAGAAGCGGACCGCTGGCTGGAAAGAGCCGGACTTGCCGATTACGCGGACCGTTATCCGCATCTGCTGTCTGGAGGTATGAAGCAGCGGGTGTCTTTTGTTCGAGCTCTGCTCAGCCCTCAGGAGCTGTTGATCCTCGACGAACCCTTCGGTTCGCTCGATGAATTGACCCGACTCGATATGCAGCGCTGGCTTCTCGATATTTGGGAGCAGGAGAGAAGGTCGGTGCTTTTTATCACACACAGCATAGATGAAGCCATCCTGCTATCGGACCGAATCTATGTGTTCTCCGAGAAACCGACTCACATCCTGAAAGAAGTAAAAGTGCCCTTCGAAAGGCCGCGCAAGGAAGGTATATCCTTGCTTGCAGAGTTTGCATCGCTTAAGCAGGACATCTATTTCACGATGAAGGCGGACAGGAGCTAGGCACTCTGGAGTCCCGGAATTTCGGGTTCCATGGATCTGGTCGAGATGGAGTCCTATCCTTCCAAAAAATAAAACGGCTCCGGAAGAAACGCATCCGGAGCCGTTTTCGTACTTAATGGTTAGATTCGGTGAACACTTGAAAGTTCACTCCGAATTTATCGACGACCGAGCCGTAGCCGGGACTGAAGAAGGTCTCCTGGAACGGCATGAGAACTTGTCCACCATTGGCTAATGCATCGAAGAGCTTTTTGGATTTCTCAAAGCCGTCAGCCGTGATACATAGACTGATCAGATTGCCGGGAGTGACGGGTTGACCGGGGAACGTGTCGGAGAACATGAGCTGAGATTCGCCTATCTGAATCATGGCATGGCTGATTCGGTCTTTGATATCCTCGGAGATCGGATATTCCGGGGTCTCTGGCATTTCACCAAAGGACATCTGGGAAATCACCTTCGCTCCCAGTGCCTGTTCGTAAAAAGCGATAGCATCTTTGGCGGTTCCATCCAGGGTCAGGTAAGCGGTAATCGATAGCATTCTTTCGTCATCTCCTCGGTTGGGATTTACGTGCGGTTTTATTGTACCAGAACCGAACAAGTGTTTGCAATCAATCCGTTTCCGTCACCGCTATTCTTGTTCAACCCACTTTTCATAACGATTGACGCCGCTTCGTATCCACACGGCTAAGGTTGACAGCGTACGAGTTGGCCGAGAAGCCAAGGTACCGCTTCCGCCAAGCTTGGTGCGGAATGGTCGGCGTCCAGGTCTGGAGCTCCGATTCGAACCGTCTTGCAGCCAGCAGCCCGGCCAGCCATGATGTCCGTATCCCGGTCCCCAACCATGATGCTGGCGGACATGTCGATGGCATGCTTTTCAGCTAGACGTTTTAGCATGCCCGGTTTCGGCTTGCGGCACTCGCAGCCCGCTTTCGGACGATGCGGGCAATAAGCGATGTCGGTGAGAATCGCTCCCTTTTCCAAGAGAAGCTTTGTCATGCGTTCATGAATGGCATGCAGCGACGCTTCCTTCATAAAACCAAACCCGATCCCGCCTTGATTGGTTACGACAAAAACCAAGTAGCCGGCATCGTTTAATGCTTTGATCGCCTCCGGTACGCCCGGGAACAGGAACAGCTGGTGAGGATGATTCACGTGACGCACACGGTCGGTTTGGCATTCGTTGATCACACCGTCCCGATCGAGAAATACCGCTCGATTCATGGTTTACCCTCATTTCCATCCACGATGTCGTGAGCATAATGTTTGTTATTGTAACCGATCTTCATCTAAAAGTATAATAGGTGGGTGGGAAACCACAATGGAGGGGTGATAACGGCACACGCAAGTGTACCCGGATACAGTCTCCGCACAGCAGCAAGGGTCGGCATGGGACAAGCAGCTGACAGATGTCCCCTTGATGAAATGGACAAAGGTAACGTTGAGCCGCCCTTACCCGAGACAGGAGGAACACCTGATTTTATGAGGAAAATAAAGATCTTTACCGATAGCACCAGCGACTTGACGCCAAAGCTGCTGGAACGCTTCGATATCGGAATCGTTCCATTGTACGTCGTATTTGGCGAAACCTCTTACCGCGACGGAGTCGACATGGTTCCCGGCACGCTGTACCGGCTGGTTGATGAAACCGGCAATTTGCCGAAAACCTCGGCTCCTTCACCTGGAGATTTCCTATCGCATTTCGAGCCTTTCATTCAGGATGGCTTCGATATTCTCTACATCGGATTGTCCTCCGAAATTTCATCGACGATTCAAAATGCGACGATCGCCGCCAACCAGTTTGAGGAAGGGCGAATCACCGTCATCGATTCTCGCAATTTATGCACCGGCATCGGGCTTCAAGTCGTACAGGCTGCCCGGTTGGCGGAAGAGGGGAAGACGGTTCAGGAAATCACAACCTATTTGCTCAACAAGCGTGGAGACATCGAAAGCGAGTTTCTTATCGATACTCTCGACTATCTGCACAAAGGCGGTCGCTGCTCCAGCGTACAAGCCCTTATCGGAAATATGCTCAAAATTCGGCCGATTGTGAAGGTCGTCGACGGGAAGATGATCGTGCCTGTCAAGATCCGCGGCAAACGAGAGAAGGCGCTCCAACAGTTACTGGACAATGCGCTTGTGAACGCGAGGCAAATGGTTCCAGGAACCCTTTATGTCGCACATTCGTATGCATTGGAGGAAGCGGAATATCTTCGCGATGAATTAGCGAGAGCGACAGGGGAGAAGGACATTCCCATCACAGAAGCGGGCTGTGTGATTTCAAGCCATTGCGGACGGCAGACCGTAGGGATCTTTTATATGAAAGCCTAAGGAGAGATAAGATTGACCATCAAGATCATTACGGACAGCGGCGCGGATTTACCGAAAGAATACCTTGAACGTCATGATATCTCCATCGTTCCCTTATCGGTTCATTTTGATCATGAGAAAATGCCGTCCGACATGGAAGCGCCGGAGTTTTACAAGAAAATGAGGGAAACAAAGGCGCTCCCGACCACGGCGAGCCCCAGCCCTTATGATTTTCTAGAAAAATTCAAGTCAGTGGAGGACGGGACGGACATTCTCGTGATGTGCTTGTCGTCCAATATCAGCAGCACCTACCAGAATGCCTTGATCGCCAAGGAAATGTACCTGGATGAGGGTCATACCAATACGATCGAAGTGCTCGACACCAAAACCTTCTCCCTCGGACTCGGCCTTTTGGTAGCGCTAACTGCCAAAATGGCCCATGCGGGAACGTCTTTCCAGGAGCTTAAGCAATGGGCTGCGCACCAGGCTAAGGAGGTAAGGGCTTATTTTACCCTCGATACCCTGGAAAATGTCATCAAAGGCGGCCGCCTCGACCGGCTTCGCGGTACAGTGGCTTCTGTGCTCAACATCAAGCTGTTGATGCGCATTAGCGAAGAAGGAACGGTTGAGGTGGTGGAGAAGAACCGGGGGATGCAGGCGTCCTTGAACAGCTTGATCAAACGGTTAGAGGAGAAGCAGCACAATTTCGAAAAAGCGGTTCTCGCCGTCTGCCACAGCAATTGCGAAGAACGAGCGCGCGATGTGATCAAAGCGATTCTCGCCAAATATCCGTTTTGCGAAGTCATTCTCTCGGACATGGGGCCGATCATCGGAACCTATGCAGGAGAGGGCGGTATCGGTGTGGCCTTTTAACGAGATTTGATAGCTTGAGAGTTTGAGAGATTACCAGAATGAGTAAAGCCTGCATATCGGGAGAAAGCCTCCGGACTTGCAGGCTTGTTGTTTGCTAGTTTGTCAAAATTGCGAAGGTATAAGCAAAATACTGTGACGACATTCACAGAAATGATACCACAATCGCGTTTTTTTCCTTGATTTAATCGCCGATCATCCTCAATAATGAAGAGTAGGCACGTTTTCTAATGGAAAGAAGAGAGGAAGATGCAAGCATGACCTCATTGCCTCGGGTGAATGAGTTAGGCTTTTTTGAAATCCGGCTGGAATCGATTGGCGGACTTGGAGCTAACCTGGCGGGCAAAATGCTCGCGGAAGCCGGTGTGTCGGGCTCGAACTTTAACGGGGTGAGCTTCTCCTCCTACGGGTCGGAGAAAAAGGGCTCTCCGGTTAAAGCGCATATCCGCTTCTGCGAAATGGGAACCCCGATCCGCGACACCTCCCCTGTTGAACGTCCGCATGTGGTCGGCGTTTTTCATGAGTCGCTCTCCAAGACGGTCAATGTCATCAGCGGAATCTATGAGAATAGCACGGTTCTGGTCAACTCCGCCAAAACGCCGGAAGAGCTGAAGGCGAAGATGAAGCTGATCGGCGGCACCATTGCTGTCGTGGATGCCACCGCCATCGCGCTCGAGGAGAAGAACCGCGTCAACATGGCTATGCTCGGAGCATTGTTCCGGCTATGCCCGTTTCTCGACGCGGAGCAGATGAAGGATGTCATCCGCAAATCTCTGGAAAGCAAATATCCGACCGCCGTTCAACCGGCGTTGAATACATTCGAGAGAGGCTACAACCAAGTGGTCTTTCAGACGTTTGCCGTTCCGGAGGGCAGTGCGATGCCGGAATTCAAGCGTTGGGACACTCCGGTGCTCGGCTATGAAACCCAACCGATCGGGGGTCTTATCACGAACCCCGGCAATAGCATGCTGAAGGATTTGAGCATTTCGCGGTCCGGCATGATGCCTGCATTCGATGAAGACAAATGCATCCACTGTGCATCCTGCGACACCGTATGCCCGGACTTCTGCTTCGTATGGGAGGAGAAGCCCGACAAGAAGGGGCGGCCGCAGCTGTTTCTACAGGGCATCGACTATCAATATTGCAAGGGCTGCCTGAAATGCATCAAGGCTTGCCCGACCGATGCGTTGTCATCCTACCGGGAGACGGACGGCTATGCCGATGAACACCGTGTTCCACATTCATTCCGTCTTGTCGACCGGCTGGCCGGTACGAAGGCGTAAGGAGAACGATTCGCGCATGCCAAGGAAGCAAGAAGGCGTGCAGCGGATCGAGAGGAGGCCGTTATGGCGATCGATATCGAAAACGAAACGCGAATGAAGAGAGTCGAAGAGAAAATTGTCTATGAGTCCGGCAACGAAATGGCTGCTTATGCCGCTCATCAGATCAACTATCATATCATGGGGTATTATCCGATTTCTCCTTCTACCGAGGTTGCCCAATTCCTCGACCTGATGAAGGTGAAGGGCAAGCATGACATCAAGCTGATCGCAGCCGACGGGGAACATGGCTCCGCCGGGATCTGCTACGGAGCATCGACAGCCGGGGGCCGCGTCTTTAACGCGACGAGCGCGAACGGCTACCTGTACATGCTCGAGCAAATGCCGGTTCAATCCGGGACTCGTTTCCCGATGGTGTTGAATCTTGTCTGTCGGTCCGTCTCCGGTCCACTCGATATCCACGGTGACCATTCGGATTTGTATTATGCGCTCAATACCGGCTGGCCGATCCTCATGTGCCGCGATCCACAGGCCGTATACGACATGAATATCATGGCGATCAAGCTCGCAGAGGACCCGGAAGTCCGCTTGCCCGTCATGGTGGCATCAGACGGCTATTTCACCTCTCACCAGAAGCGGCGCGTTTCGACCTTCGCGAACCGTGAAGATGTGCATGCTTTCATCGGCGAGCTTCCTCCGGAAGGCTTCGCTCATACACTCGACCGCGACAACCCGATCACAGTCGGTCCTTATATGAACGAACCGGACTTCATCAACAACTGCTACCAGCAATCCATGGCCATGTACAAGGCGGGTGAGGTCTTCGACCGCATCCGCAAGGAATATGCCGACCTGACGGGACGCGATTATCCCATGCTGGATCTGTACCGGATGGAGGATGCTGAAGTAGCGGTCTTCCTGATGA
Source organism: Gorillibacterium timonense (assembly GCF_001457415.1). Classification (GTDB taxonomy): domain Bacteria; phylum Bacillota; class Bacilli; order Paenibacillales; family NBRC-103111; genus Gorillibacterium; species Gorillibacterium timonense. Next base: position 2,149,861 of record NZ_LN881724.1, on the reverse strand, counting down.
ATTCCGCATCCGAGCTCATTAAGGACGTGGTGGATCAGCTTCGCGCCCAAGGGATCAAGGCCGGTTCCATCGCGCCAAATATCATCAGACCGTTCCCGGCCAAGGAGATTGCCGAGGCGCTGCGCGGGGTAAAAGCGGTCACGGTAGGCGATCGGGCGGATTCATACGGCGGACACGGCGGCAACATGGTCAACGAGATCAAAGCCGCGCTGTTCACGCACGGCAACAAGGACACGCTCGTGATCAGCCGCATTTACGGCCTCGGTGGGAAAGATTTCTTCGCCGAAGACGGCCACAACTTCTTTGCGTTCGCTCAGGATGCGGTAGAGAAGGGATATGTAGAAAAACCGTTTGATTATTACGGGCACACCCCGGGCGACCCCGACAAGGCGCCTCAGCGAGTGGTGGAACCGCTCCGTTACGAGGATGTCAACACGGGGCTTATCCAGGTGTCCCGCGATGCGGTGAGCGGCAAAGTGAACGTGAAGATTCCTCCCTTGCGCTCCCTTGCGAAGAAACCGAAGCGGGTCGCTCCCGGCCACGGGGCATGTCCGGGCTGCGGGATCTTCTCCGGCCTTGAGCTGTTCTTCAAGGGCATTGAAGGGGATATCGTGACGCTATTCCATACAGGCTGCGCGATGGTCGTCACGACCGGCTACCCGTATTCCTCGCACAAGGCGACTTACATTCACAACCTGTTCCAGAACGGTGCGGCAACCCTATCCGGCGTCGTCGAGATGTTCTGGGAACGCAAGCGCAGAGGGGAATTGGATCATCTCGGCCTGAAGGACGACTTTACCTTCGTCATGGTGACCGGAGACGGTGGGATGGACATCGGCATGGGACCGGCGATCGGCGCAGCGCTTCGCAACCACAAAATGATCATCATCGAGTACGATAACGAGGGCTATATGAACACGGGAGCCCAGCTTTCCTACTCCACACCGATGGGGCATCGGACCTCCACCTCGAACGTAGGCAAGGAGAAAGGCGGCAAGCCCTTCCATCACAAGGACACCGCACAGATCATGGCGGCGACGCATATCCCGTACGTGTTCACCGGCAGCGAAGCTTATCCGCAGGATCTGGTGAAGAAAGCGGCCAAAGCGCAATACTATGCCCAGAATGAAGGGCTCGTCTACGGCAAAATCCTCATCGCCTGCCCGTTGAACTGGCTGTCTGAGGACGACATGGGAACGGAGATCGTGAGCGAAGCGGTGAACTCCTGCTTCTTCCCGCTCTACGAGGTCGAGCATGGCGTTACGACCCTTACGTATAACCCGGAAGAGAAGAGCAAGAGAATTCCTCTGTCCGATTGGCTGAAATCGATGGGCAAGACTCGCCATCTGTTGAAGCCGGAATATGCGGATGCGTATGCTTCCTTCGAACAGGAAGTGGAGCGGCGCTGGAACATGCTGAAAGCGAAGAACGAAAGCCCCTACCTCTAAGAATTGGCGAGAGCCATAATGTATAGAAGACGTCTGGATACTCCGTCAGGAGATCCAGGCGTTTTTGCAAGGGGGCGGAAGAGCGGGCAAAGAAATTGCATGGCGTTGGCGAATCTGCTATTCTCTTCGGTAGAAGAGAACCATACATACTTAAGGAGCTGAAGGACATGAGCAAAAAGGGCGATCGTGTGGTGCTGATCGGTGCCGGACAAGTCGGGGCAAGCTATGCGTTTGCATTGCTGAACCGCGGAATTGCAAAGGAACTGGTCATTATCGATAAAAACAAGGACAAGGCACTCGGTGACGTCAAGGATCTGAATCACGGACTTCCTTTTGTCTCTCCAATAAAAATCTGGGCAGGCGATTATTCCGATTGCAAGGACGCGGATATCGTCGTTATCACAGCTGGAGCGAATCAAGGACCGGGCGAAACCCGCCTCGATCTGATCGGCAAGAATTCGAAAATCTTCCGCGGCATCGTGGAGGAAGTGATGAACAGCGGGTTCAATGGCATTTTCCTGATCGCGACGAATCCCGTAGATGTGCTGACTTACGCCACCTGGAAATACTCGGGTCTCCCAGCCGAACGTGTAATCGGGTCCGGTACGATTCTGGATACCGCCAGACTCCGCTTCTTGCTCGGGCAACATCTGCAGGTAGATACCCGCAACGTCCACGCTTATATCATCGGGGAGCATGGGGATACGGAGCTTCCGGTGTGGAGCCATGCCAACATCGGCGGACTGCGCTTGCCGGAATATGGCAAGGCGAACCCGGACAAGGCTCCGAAGCCTGAGGAACTGGATGAAATCTTCGCCAATGTTCGCGACGCCGCTTATCAAATCATCCAGCTCAAAGGCGCGACCTATTACGGAATTGCCGTTGCCCTCGCCAAATTGACCAAGTGCATCCTTCGCGACGAGCATTCCATTCTGACGGTTTCCACCTTAATCAAGGAGCAATACGGATTGGACGATCTGTACTTGGGAATGCCTTGCGTGGTCGGACGAAGCGGTATCGTTGAAGTTCTTCATCTGGATCTCACGGAGGACGAACGCCGGAAGCTGAAAGCCTCCGCGGAGGTTTTAAAGGAAGCGCAACATTCCATCTCGTTGTAAGAAATGTGTTTAGAGAGGGAACAAAGCGGTTTAACAGGTGCGGATAGGGGGAGAGAGTGTGCCTGTGATGGAATCAGCCGAGAAGCTCGCGAGGATCATCCAGGGAGCCGAACGTATCGTTTTCTTTGGAGGGGCGGGAACGTCCACCGAAAGCGGGATTCCCGATTTCCGTTCAGCCTCGGGGCTCTATCGAACGGAGAGCGGCTTCGAATATCCACCGGAGACGATGCTCAGCCGCAGCTTCTTCGACCGCCATCCCGACGAGTTCTTCGCGTTCTATCGTGCGAAGATGCTGCATCCCGACTCCAAGCCGAGCGGCGCCCATCGGGCGCTCGCCCGGTTAGAGCGGGAAGGGCGGCTTACCGGCATCATCACGCAGAACATCGACGGGCTTCATCAGTTGGCGGGAAGCCGTCGAGTCGTTGAGCTGCACGGCTCTGTGCTGCGCAACACTTGCATGAACTGCGGACATAAGCACCCGCTGTCTACCGTTACCGGAAGCAGCGAAATTGTTCCGCATTGTCCGGCCTGCAGCGGAATCATCAAACCGGATGTCGTCCTCTATGAAGAAAGCCTTGATCTCTCAACGCTAGAGCAGGCGGTCCAGCTGTTACAAGAAGCGGATCTGCTGATGGTTGGAGGAACCTCGCTCACGGTTACACCCGCAGCAGCTCTTGTTCGATACTTCCGAGGAAACCAGCTTGTGCTGTTGAACAAGACAGCTACTGCGTATGACCGTGCAGCAGATTTGATTATTCGCGATAACATGGGGGAAGTATTGGAGGTCGCGGTTCGTTAATCTGCGATGAACGAGGATACGTGCTCATCGACGAAGCGGCAGACGGCAGCGGCCCGCTCCGTTTGCTCCATCAGCACCTGAACCGGGTCCAACCCAGCCGTGAAACGCTCCCAGAAATGCAGGAAGACGTCTAGCTTGCGAAGCTGGATCAATGGCGGGAGTAGGCGAAGCTCGGAGGCTTCGAGAGGAAAAACGCTCTGGTAACCGGAGAGCATGTCCGTCATGCTGGATGAGGATATACCTCCGGGAGCTGATAGCTGCTCCGCGAGGCAGACCGCCAACTCCATGGCGCGGATATCCCGCGTGGCGAATTCGAAATCGAGAACAGCGGACACCCGATTCCCTTCCACTAATGCATTTGCATAAGAGAAGTCGCCGTGAATCCATTGCCGGGGAAGTCCGCGAACTTCCTCGGCTTTTTCTTGTAACGCTTTGAATCGATCAATCAGATAACGGACGTCTTCCATAAGTGATGCCAGCACGGGATGGGTTTCAAAGTCGTTTTCGACAGCAAGCAAGATTTCACGGGGAGTATCCAACCGTTCGTCATAGGGAGGATAGGCAGGCGACTCCTTCACTTCCAGAACAGCCATAGCTTGAACAAGGGAGCCAACTACACGGCCGTATTCACTAGCCATTTCGTGCAGGTCCGAGGAAGGCCTGCTTCCGTTCAGATACGGGAAGAGGGAGGCGAGTTTGCCGTCCTCGGCCTCTACCCAAGTAAGGCCGGATTTCGTGGTCACCGGATAAGGAACAGCGAAAGGGAGCACCTGCCGTTGCAACTGCAGAAGGACTTCGTGCTCAGCACGCAGCTTATCCAGATCTTGATGATTCTCATAAATGCGCAGCACCCGGACGCTTCTATCCTCGAGGACGGCGTACCGGGTGGTGTTGTTCATGCCGCTGTCCCGCGTTTCAACCGAAAGAACCTTGGGCAGGGAGTAGTTGGCTAAGATCGTTAGATAATAGGCTTGTTCATTCTCATTCATTGCAGGATGCTGCTCCTTCTTTTTTTGGTTAGAGCTTGAGTTCAATGAGATGGAATTCGGAACAGCTCTCCAAAAAGGGGTGGTCTGCTCTTCGTTAGATCCAACCCTTTTCTTCCGCTAAACGCACGGCCTCGATCCGACTCTTCACTTCAAGCTTACTGAGGATTTCCGAGATATAGTTGCGCACGGTTCCATGCGAGAGGAACAAGGTTTCAGCGATCTGGCCAGCGGCTAGACCGCTGCCGGCGAGCCGTAAAATCTCACGCTCACGCTCGGTAAGCGGGTTCTCGTCCCGCATGATGCCAAACGCCAACTCGGGTGAGACCTCCCGATAACCTGCCGCTACCCGGCGGATCGCTTCGGCCAATCGGTCGCTAGGTTCATCCTTAAGCAGATAACCGAGCACTCCCGCTTTCACGGCGCGTTCGAAATAGCCGGGGCGTTGGAAGGTCGTGAGGATCATGACACGAGTCGGCAAGCCGCGTTCCCGGATATGCTCGGCAACGTCCAATCCGCTCTTCAACGGCATCTCGATGTCGAGCAAGCTTACATCCGGCTTATATTCCTCGATGAAGGCAAGGGCTTCCTCTCCGTTTCTCGCTTGCGCGACAACCTCCAGATCACTTTCGAGCTCCAGCAGGGAGGCAAGCGCACCCCGGAGCATTCCCTGATCTTCGGCAATGACGATACGGATCATGCCGTATCACCTTCCTTTTTTCCTTTTTGCACAATAGGAACGCGAACCGAGAGCCGTGTTCCCGGATTCCCCATTCTCGATCCAATCTCCAGTGTGCCTTCGATCAAGGCAAGGCGTTCCTGCATCCCCTTGATCCCGTTGCCGTTCGAATGCGGCTTTGAGCCCAACCCGAACCCGTCATCCTCAATGGACAGGGTGATCAAGGAGGGGGAAAGCTTCACCTGAATGAGGCATTCCTTTGCCCCGCTGTGTTTGACGATGTTGGTGACCGCTTCCTTGATGCAGAGGCCCAGGATATTCTGCGTCAAGCCGTTCACCGCCGATAAGTCTCCCGGGTAGTTCGTCCGGAGAGTGATTCCGGCTGCATCCAGAATATCCGTGGAGGAAGCAAGCTCCTCCGTGATGGTCAAAGCCCGCATATTGGATACCAGCTCGCGCACTTGACGAAGGGCGGCGCGGGAGGTCTGTTCGATGTCCCGAGCTTCCTGGGCGGCTCTCTCCGGATTTTTGGCGATGAGTTTCTCGACAAGCTGACTCTTTAAGGTGATTAAGGACAAGGTGTGCCCCAAGGTATCATGTAAATCCCTGGCAATCCGAACGCGTTCCTCATGCTTGACCAGCTCCGCAATCTGCTCCCTTGCCGCTCCAAGGTCCTTTTCCAGCTGCTGCTTGCGTCCGAGGGAGCGGATTCCGAAAGGAGATACGAGCATGATCATAAAGAACGGCAGGAGGTAGATGAAATCAGTTCCCGACAATTGCCGGATTTGCAGGATCAGCGGGAGCAGGATCGATGCGGCAAACGTGGCATATGCCCGGTTAAAAGCCGTCTTTGACGAATGCCAGCCGATGAAATTAGCAGAGAAGAAACCCAGGTATAAGCAGTAGGGGTTATATAAGACGCCTAAAATGACGGTGATCGCCATCTGGATTCCAAGCCATATCGAAAAGGCTTTACCGTGCACCCAGTAGAGCTGACGGTATGAAACGAGGAACACGAGCAGCATGAAGTAGCCGAGAATGAGCTTCCCTCCGGTTTCCCCCTGCAAATTGATGACGGGAAGAATGAGGTAGATTGGCCATATGAATGGATAATAGCCGTATTTTTTGGGGAAGACCGAGAATCTCTTCATACCGGACAGCTCCTATGCGACTTCTTGTTTTTTTCGAATATAGAAGGATAGTACCATAAACAAGACCAGGTAGCCCAGTAGGATCATGACCGCATGCCATTCCGGACGCGCCCCGCGCACGATCTCCCAAGCTCCGCTGCCAAAATTATACGAGGGCAGCCACTTGGCAATGTGCTGCATGACCTTCGGGAGAATGTCGATCGGCATCCACATCCCTCCACTTATGGCGAGGATCATGTAGATCGCGTTGCTGACGCCGCTTGCCGTGTCGACCCGACGCATGGAGCCGATGATGGTTCCCAGGGCGAGGAAGGGGAGAGAAGCGATCAAGATCCAAATCCCGCATGCCAACCATTGACCCGCGCTCAAGGTTACCCCATTGATCAGATAACCCGCCAGGAAGATCATCGCGATGGAAAAGAGATGCATCATCGTCTGCCCGAACATTTTGCCTGCGAAGGAAACAGAACCGGGCAGCGGGGTGATCCGCAGGTAGGTGGACCAGCCGTTTGTTCTTTCCTGCACCATGCGGATCCCGAGGGTCATGATGGAGGAGCCCATTACGCTAAAAGCGGTCATCGACATCAGATAATGAGCTTCCCATAAACCGGGATTATCCGCTCCGGTATTCACAATGCGGGTGAAGATGATATAGAACAGGATCGGCATGGCGAGGGACCAGAAGACATAATAGGGGTTTCGGAAAATGCGCAACAGCTCTGCACGGCATTGGGCTTTCAATATCGTCATCATGGGTTTAGTTCTCCTCCGCGATATGGGTCAATTGTTCAAAGGCTTCATCTAAACGGCCGGAATCGATCCGGATGTCATGGATCGGGAATCGGCCGAGAATGAGGGCGGTCAAAGCCTTGTCCGTATTGTCAGTTGTGACGGTAATTCGTCCTTCCTTGAAGTAGCAATCGTCGATCTCGGGCAGTGCGGCCAGCTTCGCTCTAAGCTCTGGGTTGTCCTCATTGGAGTGGAAAGAGACCGATTGCTTGAGAATCCGGGATTTAATCTCCTCGGGAGTTCCGTCCGCAATGAGCTCCCCTTGGTTGAACAGCAGAATTCGTTTGGCGAAATCATCTGCTTCCTGCAAATAGTGAGTGGTGAATACGATCGTCTTGCCTTGATCAGCCAACCGCCTCGCTTGCTCCCAGAACCGACGTCTCGCTGTGATATCCAAGCCTACCGTCGGCTCATCGAAGAACAGAAGGTCGGGATCTCCTGCAAGGGCGAGGGCAAAGCCCAGGTTGCGTTTTTGCCCGCCGGAGAGCTTCTCCGCGTAGCGGTTCAAGTCGGTTTTAGCGAGACCCGTGATCGTAGTTAATTCTTCCAGGGTGAGGGGATGAGGGTAATACGACCGGATCAAGCTAATCAATTCGTGGACACGGAGCCGGTCCATCACGCTCACTTCCTGCAGCATGGCTCCGATCCGTTCCCGCACCTCGCGTTTGCCCGGCTCATGTCCAAATAAACGGATCGTTCCTTCCGTCGGTCGAAGCAGGCCGAGCAGCATGGAGAGGGTTGTTGTTTTGCCAGCCCCGTTCGGTCCGAGAATCGCGACGATTTCGCCTTGATCGATGCGGAAGCTGATTCCGTTTACCGCTTTCTTGCCTTGAAAGGTTTTGCTGACTTTATCCAGTTCAATGATGGTTTCCATGAGGCCGCATCCGCTCCTTCTTGTTCATACCGTCGATCAATTTCATGTCCTTATCTTAGCTTTTAGAAGAGAGAAACATCAGTATGAGGTGTCAGGAGTTGAGGGTGACAAATGTCAGGCGAGAGGGGAAACAGGGAAAAGAAAGATTTTATAAGTAGTGTGAAAAAAATCACTTTATTCTTTGTGAAATGTGTTACAATGTACTTGTAAACAACGATGGGAGTGATTGAGATGAAAGAGATGAACAACGATCAGGTAACGATGAACCTGCTGCAATTTTGCTACACCTGCGATGATGCCGCCGCCTGTGCCAGTGAAGAGATTTGCCGCCATTGTTGGGCCGAGCAAGGAATTCCGGTTGACGAAGAGCAAGCCGGTTCGGAGATCGGCCGCATGATCAACGCTTACTACGAATAATCCTTCTTTTCATTATCAAGATCCTGCCATTTCGATAGATAGGAAATCGCCCCCTTCAGCGTCGCGTTACGCTCGAAGGGGGTTTTCCTTTTACATAGAGTTTGGTGAAGAATAATGGCATTTATCACAGCTGCAGCCTTGGTTTTCTGGTGCTTGCGCATACCTGGATTCCCCTTCGTGAAAACTAACGCAAGATCATTGCGGTCGTGAAGACGGCGAATGACAGAAGACGGAGCGAAGAGGAGTGAAGCAACGATGGACAAACGAATGAATCTGCTTGTATTTAGCGGGGAATACGACAAAGCGATGGCCGCCTTGATTCTGGCGAACAGCGCTCGCGAGCTGGACGTGGAGGTGACGATGTTTTTCGCCTTCTGGGGCTTGTTCCTCGTACGCGATCCGGACAAGCTGACCGATGAGGACAAGACGCTCTATGAAAAGATGCTCGGCCGTATGACCCCGAAGGGGCCGGATGAACTGCCTTTGTCGCGGATGAACTATGCAGGTCTCGGCAAGAAAATGCTCCTGGAGATGATGGAAGACGATGATGCTCCGCCCTTGTCTGCTTTCTTGAAGGGTGCTCGCAAAAAGAACATTAAGTTCTACGCCTGCAAGCTATCGGTGGAGATCATGGGCTTTCAGCCGGAAGAGTTCATACCCGAGCTTGAAATTGTCGAGGCGAAGACGTACTTGAAGGATGCGCTTGAAGCGGATATGCAGCTGTTCATTTAATTCGTTTTCAGCCAAAAGGCAAACCTCATGAGAAGTCCCCGCATATTCTGCTCTTACATGGAATAACGGAGGGGCTGTAGGTGAAGGAAGTTTGCCGACTGGACAACTACACGAGGAGCCACCGGGAGCTTGAGCAGCATTTTTCCCGATTTCGCCGACAGACTCTGGGATACAACGGATTGTTCCGCACTCCGTATGGCATCCAGCGAATTCTGTATGCGGACTGGGCGGCAAGCGGCCGCATGTATGGGCCGATCGAGCGGAAGCTGATCGAGGATTTCGGTCCTTATGCGGCCAATACCCACAGCGAGGCAACGTTTACCGGTGCTATGGTGACGAATGCTTATCGGGAGGCCAAGCGCCTCATCAAGCATGAGATTCATGCGGGGCCGGATGATCTGCTGCTGTTCTGCGGCAATGGCATGACGGCTGCGGTCAACAAACTGCAGAGACTGCTCGGCTTGCGCATGCCGACGGGTTGGGAACCGACTGTCGATCTCCCGGAGGAGGAGAGACCGGTCGTCTTCGTGACGCATATGGAACATCATTCCAACCAGATCTCCTGGCAGGAGACGATCGCGGATGTGATTGTGCTGGAGCCAGATGAAGGCGGTCAAGTCAGCGCGCAGCGACTGGAAGAGGCCGTTCAGAGCTATTCTCATCGCAAAAGAAAGATCGGAGCCTTTACCTCGTGCTCCAACGTGACCGGGATCATGCCGGAGCTCGGCAAGCTGGCGCGAGTCATGCACCGGCACGGTGGAATTGTCTTTGCCGATTGGACCGCCTCTGCTCCCTATTCGCGGTTGACTATGCATCCGGATGATCCGGAGGAAGCGTTGGACGCTGTTTATTTTTCTCCCCATAAATTTCTTGGCGGGCCGGGCTCGAGCGGCGTGCTTGCGGTCAATTCCAAGCTCGTTGTCGGTCCGGTTCCAGACCTCCCGGGTGGAGGAACCGTATTATGGACCGACCGCTGGGGCGGCGTCACTTACTTGGAAGACAAAGAAGAACGAGAAGATGGAGGGACGCCCGGTTACCTGCAGGCGGCGAAAGCGGCTCTCGCTTTCGCTTTGAAGGAGCAGATGGGGGCCGATGAAATCTGCGAGCGGGAATGTCAGCTGACGGAGCTATTGCTGAATGGGATGGACGCGATACCGGGAATCCGAATCCTCGATCATGAGCTTCGCGAGCGGCTTCCCGTCGTATCCTTTACCTGTGAGACGATTCATTATCCATTGATCGTCCGGCTGTTGAACGACCGATTCGGCATTCAATCCCGCGGCGGCTGCTCCTGCGCGGGCACGTACGGTCACTTTCTCTTCGGACTCTCCAAGGACGAATCGGAACGCATCCGCCGTCAGGTCGAGAAGGGCAACCTTCTGGAGAAACCAGGCTGGGTCCGGCTATCGCTGCATCCGATCATTCAAGATGCCGAAGTACGAACCATTCTACATGCACTTCGGCAGGTTATCCGATTCGCTCCGTTATGGCGAAAGGACTACCGCTACGACCCGCAAACAAATGACTATATTCACCTCAGGGCGTCGCATGCACAACCCATGAAGAACTGGTTCTCTCTCTAGGGGAGAGCCGGTTTCTATTATTTACCGGGCCATTTCGCATTCTCCTTATGATAGAATAGAGGCGGTCAAGGAACACCATTCAGGCCGAAGCTCTTGACCGGAGCGCGGGGGAACCCATTTTAGGGGTGAAGACGCTGGACTCGTATCGACGAAAGCGTCCGGGAAGCTCTCTCTTATTCCCGAATCCGTCAGCTAACCTCGCAGGCCGCCAAAGGAGAGTGTACGTTTTGAAGAATAGAACAACCGCTGTTATCTCCCGTCGTCTGCTTACAACCGCACTCGCGGGCAGCTTGTTTGCCGCTCCGTTTCTCACCGCAGGTACCGCCGATGCGGCGTCCGCATATACCGTGAAATCCAACGATACGATGTGGAAGATCGCGGTCAGCCACGGAGTGTCTCTGCAGTCTTTGATCCAGGCCAACACCCAGATCAAGAATCCTAATATCATCTGGGAAGGCATGAGCGTCACGATTCCGAGCAAGACGACGACGGCTCCTTCGACGCCGACCCAAACGACGCCGGCCAAGGAAGACACGGCAACTTCGTATGCGAAGCAGGTTGCAACGATTGTCAACCAGGAACGCGCCGCTGCCGGACTGAGCCCGCTCACCTTCGACTCCGCCCTCTCCAAGATGGCCGTCGACAAGGCGAAGGACATGATCGTAAACAATTACTTCAGCCATACGTCTCCGACGTACGGATCGCCTTTTGATATGATGACCCGATATGGCATCCCGCATTCCTATGCAGGCGAGAACATTGCCAAAGGTCAGCGCACTCCGCAGGAAGTCATGACCGCCTGGATGAACAGCGCCGGACACAAAGCCAATATCTTGAACACGCATTACACCAAGATCGGAGTAGGGTACTACAACGGCGCTTGGGTGCAAGAATTCACGAACTAATTTTGAGTTGATGAAGATGAAGGAAAAGAAGCCCATCCGTTTCGGATGGGCTTCTTTATTGATATTTGTATCGAAAAACCATGATGCGAATTAGGGTAGTTTAGAGACCGATTGGGGGTTGTCCAACAATTCGGTTGCGACTGCCTTTACTGGTCAACCACAGCAAATAGCTAACTTCCGGAGTTCCTTTAGGCTGCGTTCGGTGTACTTTCAGCAGCCGGCGTTTCATTCGGCACCAGGAAGGACGTTGCCAAGGAGAGAACGCTGACGATCAATCCATACAGGAACAGGTTATGGATGCCGGTCATGAATTGGGCGGCCCCAGTTAGCAGGCTTCCCATCACGGTTACGCCGACCGCGGTGCCAATGTTGCGTGAAAACATCATGAGCGAGGTGGAGACCCCCTTCTGATCACCATCGACGAATTGTTGAGCTCCGATGATGGTCACGGTAACAAGAATGCCGAAGGCCATTCCTTGAATGAACAAGGCGAGCAGCATATAGATGTAACTGCTGGTTCCGGTTAGGAAATACAATTGAATGCCTGACAACACAAGCAGAATGTTCCCTACGATCATGAGCTTCGCATAACCGAACCGCATGATCAGTTTTCCGGCGGGAACCGACATCAGCATCCAACCGACAGATTGAGCGAGAAGGGCGACACCGCTGATGAAGGTGGAGTGTCCCTGCTCCTGAAGGAAGGTCGGCGCATAGCTGGCTGTCCCAAATAAAGCAGCGTTGGAGAGGAAGGCATTGATGTTCATTCTCCGAATCGGCACGCCTCTGAACAGAGAGAGCGGCACGATCGGCGACTTTTGTCGGCGCTCATACCAGACGAACAGCGCGAGCACCGCGACCCCGGAGAGGACGAGCCAGACGGCCTCTTTCTCGAATGCGGTTGCGGCGAGCGTGAGGCTGACGCCAACGGTGAAGAGCGCTGCTCCGCCATAATCGACGGCCGCCGGTCTCGGCTCATATTCTTCCTTGTACGCGCGAAGGAAGAACAGCGACAAGAGACAGATGGGTATGTTGATGTAGAAGATCCACCGCCAAGTGGCATATTCGGTGAACATCGCTCCGAAGAGAGGGGCGATTACCGCCGAAATCCCCCACATGGCGGAGAAGAGCGCTTGAATCTTGCCGCGTTCTTCGATGGGGTACAGGTCACCCGCGATGATGGCGGGGAAAGGATTCATGATCCCGGCGCCAATCCCTTGAATCGCACGGAACAGAATCAATTGAAGCATGGTTTGGCTAAGGCCGCACAGGAGCGATCCGAATAGGAATACGATGATTCCCATGGCTAATATGTTCTTCCGGCCGTACAAATCCGAAATTCGTCCGGCAATCGGGGTCAGCACCGTGGAGAAGATCATATAAGAGGCGAAAGCCCAGGCATAGAGGTGATAGCCCCCCAGATCCTTCACGATGATCGGCATGGTGGTGTTGATGATGGTGGTATCCATGGAAGCGACCAGCATGGCGAGAACGATGCTGATCAAAACTTGCAGCCGATTTTGCGTCGGCTTTGCGAGTGCGTGCGGCATTGCGGTTCCTCCTTCTTTCTAAAAAACAGCATTTCCCGATTATAGCGTGTTTTGTTGGGTTCGAACAGGGGAAAGAGAGGGAATCGTTCATTTGAGCCCCTCTCATGTGAAATGCTATACTGAAACGGCAGAACTTTGTTTAAGGACAGGAGGCATAGGCAAATGAACGACAGCATATTACCGGAATCCGGCCACTCATTGGAAAAGGCAACCTTCGCAGGGGGCTGCTTCTGGTGCATGATCACTCCCTTTGAGGAGCGCCCCGGAATCATCTCGGTCGTCTCCGGCTATACAGGTGGCCATAAAGAAAATCCGACCTACAAGGAGGTGTGCTCCGGCACGACGGGGCATACCGAAGCGGTTCAAATCACCTTCGACCCCGCGATCTTCCCTTATGAGGAGCTGGTGGAGGTGTTCTGGCAGCAGATCGATCCGACCGACGCGGAAGGGCAATTCTGCGATCGGGGAGATTCGTATCGGACCGCGATCTTTACGTTTAGCGACGAGCAAAAAGTCATTGCCGAGAAATCCAAGCAGAAGCTGAATGAAAGCGGCCGCTTCAGCCATCCGATCGTCACCCCGATCGTACCGGCCATGCCCTTCTATCCGGCGGAAGAGTACCACCAGGACTTTCATAAGAAGAATCCGTCTCACTACAAGCAATACCGCAAGGGCTCAGGTCGGGATCGCTTTCTGGAGGAGCATTGGTCTCAGAAGGCCAAGCAGGAGAGCCCGGAGGAGCTGAAGCACAGGCTGACCCCGCTGCAATATGAGGTGACGCAGAATAACGCCACCGAGCCGGCATTCCGCAATGAGTTCTTCGATCATCGTGAGGAGGGGCTGTACGTGGACATCGTCTCTGGCGAGCCGCTCTTCACATCGCTCGATAAGTACGATTCCGGCTGCGGTTGGCCGAGCTTCACCAAGCCGGTCGAGGCCGACAAAGTGAAGGAGAAAGGCGATTACAGCCACTTCATGGTCCGAACCGAAGTGCGCAGTAAGGAAGCGGATTCCCACCTCGGCCATGTCTTCACGGACGGTCCTCAGGATCAAGGCGGCTTGCGTTACTGCATCAACTCCGCGGCTCTTCGTTTCGTGCCGATTGACAAGCTGGAAGAAGAAGGTTACGGGGAGTATAGGAAGCTATTTGTTTAAATTAAAGCTTGCCAAGCGACCGAGGATCATGTTATAGTGATCCTCGGTTGTTCGACAAGCCTAGTCGGACAATGGAAATTCTATATTGCGCGGTCATGGCGGAATTGGCAGACGCGCTAGATTCAGGTTCTAGTGTCAGCAATGACGTGGAGGTTCAAGTCCTCTTGACCGCATTACAATGAAGAGCTTCGAGCAAATTTGCCGGAACTCTTTTTTTGTTTTGTATTCTGGAAAATCAATTTGGTATAAGAGATGCATTAAGAGTTCTGCTGTCTGAAGAGATGATTAGTGATCTTGAAAATTTTGAAGGTAATTGCACAAGCTTTTCGAATTCTGTCTAAGGCATAATACAATTCAGAAATAAATCTTTCTGCTGCAGATCAGCGGCATGACTGATTCGTATGCAAGAATGCTATATCGGGAACTGAGTGGAATTGAGTAAACCATGTCCGTAAAAGCTAGCAATGGTTTATTTGATCCAGTCCTTCTAATAAGTATTAATAGAGCCCGTTCAGGGCTCTTTTTCTTTACACGATTTTAACACCTAGGGCCGCTCCCTTAATCCCATGCTTACATCGGAAATGCTAAGCTTTGGGGCGTAGCAAAACTTCTAGGGAAAAGGGAGGGAGCCCATCATGAATGAAGGGCTGCATATCTTGGGATTGTTGTGCATCATTCTGACGGTTCTGTATGCGGCGAAGAGGATCGCAGTTCGTTTGGAGGTGCAGCGGTTGTCGAAAGGTTGGGGGCAGCGGCATTACGAAGAAAATGCCGTGTACAGGGCTGCACGCTTGTTTGCTGCAGGTGGGTCGGCAGAGGAATTGAAACGATTGCTGTCGGACAGCTATCAATTCGACTCTGCGAAGGTGGAGCAGATCCTTTCATTATCCTATTCGGGGCGAGTGGATCACGACTATGCTTATGTGAATTTCATTAAGGCCGTTAACGATGTGTTAGGGGAAGAGGTTTACCGTGCAGCTCAATCTTGACGCTCCAACTCTGCTCCAGGCCCCAGTCTTCAGTTTGGTAAACTAGTAGCATGGTAGCACAGCGGCTTGAGAGGCTGCGAAATCCGTGATTAAATGAAGGAATGAAGCGTGACCCGGCTGGGTAGGGTCACGAGAACGATTGCGGAGAGTAGGCTGTGTGGAAGAGATGAAAAGAACACTTTTGGATTTACTCGTTATCCTATTGGGGGCTTTCGCCTTTGCGCTCGGCATAAACGTATTTGTTATCCCTCACGAATTCGGTGAGGGCGGCGTGGTTGGCGTTACGATCATTTTATACTACATGCTGGAATGGCCGCCGGGCTTGACCAGCTTGATCATCAATATGCTGCTGCTAGCGATTGGGTATCGCTTCCTTCCCAAGAAAACGATCGTCTATACGATCGTTGCCGTCTCCTGCCATTCATTGTTCCTCCACCTAACGGAGGGGTGGCGGATCGTTGCGAACGATCAAATGGTCAACGCCATCTTCGGTGGAGCCATCATTGGGGCGGGCATCGGGCTCATCGTTCGGGTAGGGGGCACCACGGCAGGCACCGTCATCATTGCCAAGTTCTTGAACAAGTTTTGGGATTGGAACATCAGCTACGCCCTTTTGTTCTGCGATGTGCTTGTTGCCTTGTGCTCCTACTTTATCATCGGACCGGAACGGCTGATGTTCACCATCATCATGCTGGTTGTGGCCACCAAGGTGATGGAGCTCGTCATTGCCGGGCTGAACCCGACGAAGGCTGTGACGATCATCTCCAAGGAGCAGGAACGGATCGCGGATCAGGTGAACAAGCTGATGGATCGGGGCGTAACGGTATTAAGCGGCCAGGGGCATTATACGAAGGCCTCGATGGGTGTTCTCTATATCGTGCTCAGCAAACAGGAGATCGCCATGCTGAAGAAAATCGTCAAAGCCACGGATCGTGAGGCGTTCCTTACGATTCACAATCTGCAGGATGTCTTCGGCAAAGGGTTTGTGGATATTCAAAATTCCTAAAGGCCCGCAGTTGCTTCATGTTAGGCCGAATTGAGCGTGAATTGGCTGAATTGTTTGGCTAGCGCGACTTTGAGCCTACAGCTTGCCAAACAACCGAGGGTCATGCTATAGTAATCCTCGGTTGTTCGACAAGCCAAGTCGAACAGCAGCAAATGCACGAAATGTGCGGTCGTGGCGGAATTGGCAGACGCGCTAGATTCAGGTTCTAGTGGTGTAACAGCCGTGGAGGTTCAAGTCCTCTCGACCGCACCACATCTTAAAAACAAACTCTTCTTCGGAAGGGTTTTTTCTTTTATCTAAATGACTTGTTATTACGCTCATAAACAGAGAAATGCACCTCTTATAAAACTTTGATTGGACTATAGCTTAAAGGAGCCATTCCTGTAATGAATTAATTTGAGGTTTGAATGAAAAGAGCACCTTCTGTATACTGGGTTCCGACCAAAGAACAACTCAGCACAGGAGGCACTCTACCATGAAGTATAAGCAATCGAAGAAGCAGAATCAACGGATTACTCGAATTACCGAAAACACCCTGGTAATCGGAGCAGACATCGCCAAAGAAACCCACGTGTCACGGGGGATCGACTTCCGGGGCATCGAGTTGGGCAAGGAATGTGTGTTTCAAAACGACCGTTTGGGCTTGGAAAAGCTGGTATCGTGGATGAAGGAACTACAACGGGAGCATGCCAAGACCGACGTCATCTTCGGCATTGAACCAACCGGACACTACTGGTTTACTCTAGCGGAATTTCTACAGAATGAGGGCATCCAACTCGTTATCGTCAATCCTCACCACGTGAACAAGAGCAAAGAACTTCAAGACAATTCACCGACGAAAAACGACTACAAGGATGCCAAGGTCATAGCAGATCTCATCCGTAACGGCCATTATTCGGAGCCTAGACTTCCGAAAAGGATCTACGCCGATTTACGTATTCTCATGAACCATCGGGAAAAGGTCATGTTAAACCTGGGCCAAACCCAGAGGAGAATTCAAAATTGGCTGGACCGGTTCTTCCCCGAATACCATAGGGTATTTGCAGACTGGGAAGGAAAAGCCTCTCTCATCACGCTTACTGAATTCCCTACCCCACAAGAAATCGTCACGCTCGGCGCCTTTGCGGTCCTAAAGCGGTGGAAACAAGAGGTTAAAAGGGCGGTAGGCATGAAGCGGGCGGAGAAGCTGGTTCAAGCCGCTCGGAGTTCAATCGGCCTTCGAGAGGGCCTAACGGCAGCCAAGATCGAATTGAAGGACCTGCTGGAGCAATATACCTTGTTTGCCCGGCAGAGCGACGACGTCATGCAGCAGGTGGAGCAGCTTCTTGAACAGATACCTGGTGCGGAAGAAATGCTCACAGTTCCGGGCGTCGGAGTCGTTACATTAGCTGGATTTCTAGCTGAAGTAGGCGATCTGCAGGGCTATGACCACAGTCAACAAATCATACGACTTGCAGGCTTCAATCTACGGGAAAACAGCTCAGGCAAGAAGAAAGGCAAGTCCACCATAACCAAACGGGGACGATCCCGGCTTCGGGCATTGTTGTTCCGCGCGGTGATGCCCATGGTGGCGAAAAACGCGGAGTTTAAAGCCCTGCACCACTATTACACGAAACGAACTCAGAATCCACTGAAGAAGAAACAATCTATTGTAGCCCTATGCGGAAAGCTCATTCGAGTCTTGCACACATTGGGGACGAAACAAATTCGTTACAACGCAACAGATGTTTTGGGGCCGGTACGCCAGTCTCAGCTTCAGATGGCTGCTTAATTCAAACCGGAATATTCATTTTGCTTAACCCACGCTTAGAGTTTTACAAATGACAATAGAAGCACGGAGCAGCCGCAGATCATCATCCATAAGGGCAATGACCCAGTAAAGGAGCAAGAAGCGGCGTCCACCCCTTGAGAGGTAGAACGAAGGAATGTGAGGGCATAGACCCCGTGTGACATGGGAGGGTAAACCGTCGAGGGAATGGTGTGGATATCCAAGGTGCGACCATAAGTAGCATCCACAGATTGGAAAAAGGGTTCCAAGCTCTATTCCCGCAACCGGCTCCTCCAGAAAAAAATGTCATGCCAACATGATATCTCCATCTCTTTACAAAGTCGATGTTGTAAATCTAAGAAAACGTGAGCAAATGGAAGAAAACATTAATTTATAGTGGGAGGGATAAAGAAACCTTTAACGAATAATAGTAGAAAGTTGGAAGGGTCTTTAAGGAAATCCGTCGAATAATATTTTTGGTAGATATTTTCTTTTGTGTCCAGGCTGCAGGTATATACGAATAGAAGACGGTATAATTTATTTGCCAAACCTAAAACACTTTGAAAAAGCAAACCTGAAATCGGAGATAACACATAGAAATGCACCAAGTATTACATCAATGTCGCCTTTTGGGTTTTTCGTTGCGCCCTCCAACAATGCATAGAACAACCGAAGATTACTACAAAGCTTCTCAGTTTTTATGTCGGCTTATTTATGATTTCATCGAAGATGATAAAAACTGAGGCCTTTTCTGACAAAAATTCGGAAGGTGATATAGATGAGTGATGGGTATATTGAGTGGCGAAAAAATGAGAATATTCAACCAGTTATTCTGCCAAACAAAAGAAAATTCTATATGGATTTAATCAACATCGAGCAAAGTTGGTCTGGTAGAATGGATACTTGGAGTACCGGAAATACATTTATTATGGAAGCGGAGCAACAATTAATAAATGCAATGGAACTCTTCGAGCAAGGCTATTTTGATAGTGCATACTATTCACTTCGATCTGCAGTTGATATATCAACCACCATGGCTTTTTTATCTGATATGCCTGATGAAGATCGAGATATATTTCTAGATGCATGGAAGGAAACTAAAGACTTTCCTATGCAAGGGCAAATGATAAAACAGCTATCAAGCAAGGGAAATGTATTCACAGACATGATGAACAAGATGCCTACCTTCTTTGAAAGGGCGAAAAGGCTAAGTTCTGAATTAAATAAATATGTACATAAGCAAGGATTTCGTCATTTTTATATTTCCAGAAACCATCCTCTAAACAACAAGTCACAAGAAAATTTCATTAAGAATTTTCAATATTATCTCAGAATGAGTATTGGTGTTGTAGCAGTAATGCGATTAACAATTGATCCTTTTCCTGTCCTCCTAATGGATGAAGAAATACTATACCGTTGCTATGATTCAATGACCGATCCATATAGTGAAGACTTTGTGGATGAATACATTGGTCAAGAGACTATTGATGCGTATAAAACAACTGTTTTTTATCAGTCAAACTATGATTCGTTTATTACCGAAGAAAGAAAAACGCCAGCTGCATTCAATGTTGTTAAACATCAATATATTGATTCAGAAAAAATGGATGAGTTGTTACAGCAATTACCACTAATGACCCTAGATGATATTATCAGCGTTTTAATGGTTTATGCATGTGAAAAGGTAGTAAAGACATATTGTTGTGGTGGATTAGCTATGTATTATACAGAGAAAAATAGCAATCGGCAGGCAATGTCTTGGTCAGGGATTGATTTTAAAAACTTTGCAGGGGCTGAAGAGAGAATAAACCAGCCGTATGACGAGGCGTACATATCGGCATTTCTCTTTGATGGCAAACCTTATTTTGTTGAACATAACGAACCGCTTAACCCGGATGATGTTTCCCGCATATGCGGTATTGTCATAGGTGCAATAAGTAAAATGTTCAAGCAAGATGAGGAATGTGGAGATCAATAGAGCTGCTGTACGAAACGGACAATAAGAGGGTGTAGCAATGGAGCAAGCTAATAGCATAGATCGTTATCTTAAGTTACTCGAACGCTATAACGGGTATACAGAAATGTTCTATAGAGGTCAGCTTGAGAGATATCCCAGTATCCCGCCATCCATAGCACGTGATGAAGGTTATTTGTCCAATGAAAGTTTGATCTTTCACGAATCAGTGAAGATGAAAGCCGATGAGTTTACACCACTTCTTTTTCCACTCCAAAAATTATCAAAGTTACAGCATTATGGTATCCCAACAAGATTAGTAGATGTTACGGTTGATCCATTAATTGCACTTTATTTTGCTGTAGAAAATGTTGATGATCCCTCCGATGGTAACGTACATCTATATCTCAATGCTGGGCACGGCTTTGACAGTAACCATGCAAGATTACTATCTCTTTTAGCCACTTTGCCAGACCATAACATAGACCATGTTGTGACTGAATATAAAAATGTGTTTGGAGATGCTATTACCATTGACATTGCCTTAACTTATATAAAAGAACCTATATTTATTAAACATTGTGACGAGCTAAAAGAATTAAATCCTCGGCTATATAATCAACATGGGGCATTTTTGATTTGTGGAAACGAGACTGTCGATAAAACTATTACAAATAACTTGAAATCACTAGATACACTTAAACCCAACATGACCATCCGCATACCATATGAATATAAGCGATTAATTAAATATGAAATAGATGAAAGGTATGGGATTAATAACGTATCAATCTATCCAGAACTGCCTTCCGTTGCAGATTACATCAAGAGGAAGTATAAAAAAGAGAATTTTTCACCTGATGGTAAATACAACATTGTTCATACCAAAATTCTTTCTCATGGATTTGTACGAAGAATTTCTGTGATTATCGTGCTCAATGCTCAGCTTCGTATTGATCAGATTCGTACTGTTGCAGTTGATGTAATGAATGTATATAAAGAAAATCAAGATGTGGTATGGGTATACGTCGCCAAAACTGGCGAAGATTATATTGTTTCCAATTGGGTTTTGCGCTGTCAATGGATTAGCTCTAAATTGGATGAACGTTACCGTCCATTTACGTTAAAAGAAGCTGACGGAAGGGGTTATTACTGGGAAAGCGGTAACTCTTATAGCACATTGTCTGATTATTATAATGAATTTGTCTTTGACAGCGATAAAAACTTATTTGTATACCACCAAAAGGTGTGGGATGAGTTCACTCCGATTTATAATCTGTTGACACAATCCTATAAAACCGGTGATATCAAAGCTTTTATTGACGAAGTCATTCAACAACAGAGACAAATTTCTAAATTGTATATGCTGTTACAAGATTTCGGGCACTCAAAAAATAAAGAATTTGACGATTTTTTGTATAATTATGACCATGCCGTTAGTGCAATTGATGATCTGCATCTCTGGCTTGAAAACGACAAAGTGAATGAACGTGCAAGTCAATATCAATATGAATCTTGTTTAAAACAAGCAAAGAAATTTGCTGATACTATCAACGAGAAGGCCTCCCTTTGGAAAAATCAAATTGGCGTATCAGATGAAGATTTCGCAAGTATTGATGTTTATAACAGACCAAAGCATGTATACCAATATACACAGACAATACCATTAAACCCTAATGCGCTTCATGTTGATTTTAACGTTCACGTTTCTGTCTTAGCAGATAAAAGATTCAAAATTTCTGGTACAACTAATCTATTTAATGCCGCAAATATCATGCTTTCCGTAAGGCAAAATAGTAGATTATTAGGGCAAGACACGTCAGATGTTTCAGATGGGCAGTTCTCTTTTGCAGTGTTCAGCAATGAAGGTCTTGGCTATGCTCCCGGCGCATATCAGGCAAATATTTCACTATCTGTTCCAG
The DNA here is from genome assembly GCF_001457415.1 of Gorillibacterium timonense. Lineage (GTDB taxonomy): Bacteria > Bacillota > Bacilli > Paenibacillales > NBRC-103111 > Gorillibacterium > Gorillibacterium timonense. Next base: position 2,128,036 of record NZ_LN881724.1, on the reverse strand, counting down.
ATATTCAATCAATAGAATTTGTCAGATTAGCTGGGATTGAATATGAAAATTTATGTGGAAAGTTTGTTGAGCGAACTGGAATTGGACCTACTGTTAACTATGATTTTGAATTTGAAATAAAATAGGTAGTCTCTTGAGAAGGAGAAAAATAAAATGGACTTTATCAATATTCTAAATAAGTTTGGTGATTTTTGGCTTGTAGGTAAAGAAACACAGGGCTTTACCGGAAAATTAGTTGATCAAGACGGAAGTATTGCTTTGGAGTGTTATATTGAGTGGACTTTAATAGGAAATACAGATGAAATTGCCCCACAAATGATCAATGGTAATGTGGATGGCCAAAAGGTTACCTTGTTATCAGCGTACTGCAAAACAAGAAGTAGCGGTATGCTTTCCACAAAGTGTTCTGCGCTGTTCTCTCCGAATGAAGTTATTATCGGCGCTCATTATTCAAATGAAAACTTTTACGTCATGAAAATGGAGGCCCATTACACAGATCTAGAAAATTGGTTTATGTCTTGTGTTTTCAAACCAACGTATGGTCAAAATTCAATTATTGTAGAATTAGTAAAACCAGAAGAAGTCTCTATAAGTGACAAGCTATGTCGAATCAAATTTAATTTTGGCATGCTTCAAAATTATAAGACGGTGAAGAAATTGGAGTTGACCAATCAAATTACAGTAGAATTTCTCTTTCATAATCCAACTACTTTATTAGATGCCCGTTCAAAAGTTTATTCGCTGAGGAATCTTCTGCTCTATTTTTCCGGAGAAAATCTTGACTGCTATGGCATCAATTTCACAAATGAATACAATGCGGAATGCCGTTATCATCTAAATTTTCAAAAAAAGGTGAAGAGAGATCGGGAACTTCCATATCCGATAACTTACACAGATATTAAGGATTGTTTTCAGAAGATCTGGACTGCCTGGACGACGTTCGTAGAAAATCACGAGCCCTTGAATAACTTATTTTTTGAGGTTATCAGCAACCATTCTCGGTGGAGCAATCAGTTTTTGAATCTAATGCAGGCATTAGAAACATATTCTTGCAGGAATCGGGAGATTGAAGCCCGAAAAGTTTTTATTGAATATCACACGAAAAACCCTAAGAATGAAAAGAGCCTTGCTCTAAAGCATCGTATAGTAGATATTTTAGGGTATACAAATGGAGTGTTTCTGTTGGAACCAGATGAAATTGATACTCTTGCGACCAGGGCCTCAGACACTCGGAATTACTATACACATTATAGTAAAGCTAAAGAAAAGCGAGCTTTTTCAATACAAGACTTCGGAAAAGTCAATCGCTTTTTTCAAGCAGTTATAATTGCAGTTGTCTTAAAGAGTATTGGTGTTCCAGAATCCTGTATCATTCAGGCACAAAGAAAACTCTTTTTTGGAACTGTCCTGTCCGGGATCACGCCATATTTGAAATAGCCCCCAATACAATCGTTAAGTAATCTTTTTAAGTAAATACAGCTTTCTGACTGCCCTGAAACCAATGATATTACGGGGCTTTTCGTGAAAATGCTTTAAGAACACTCGTACCATACATTCAATTAAAACTCTTCTTGAGAAGGGTTTTTTAGCGTTTTACACAGTTTGGCTATGGAATAGGTACGATGGATTAATAATTTGGAGTGATTATATGCTACTGGAATGTTGATAATATGAATCTGATAAGGAGATGATGAAAATGCTTGGTAAGCGGGAACGATTGAGACATGCTATGCATATGGAATAGAATCTGGTTCCTGCCGAAAATGAACACTCACAGGCTGAAATTCACAAGTTGCAATTGGAGATTACAGGGTTATTGTTTGAAGTAGCGCAACCTTTTGTCAAGCCCCAACGGGCATGTCTCATACTGAATGAGAGGCAACGCCTTCATTGGAACAGGAGACAATGGCAGAACTCCGTTCAGAACGGTTGTATAGCTTACTCTAACGCGACCAAACAATCGTATTCAAGATAAAACACTGTTGTACCAATCCCTCATTAAAGGACGAAATGAAATAAATAATACTGTAAAACACGTACATCGGCGGGCTTGAGGGGTACATATAATGGGTTCTAGTGGTGAAACAGCCGTGGAGGTTCAAGTCCTCTCGACCGCACCAACCTTACAACTATGGTTCGCAAATTGCTTATCAAGCAATTATGCGAGCCTTTTTTTGTTCCCTTCTTGTTCGAGCCTTTTTAAGAATAATGGAACTCATGCAACAATTTTCGGACGTCAATTGTGTTTAGAGTGTAGAACCGATTAAACGGTTGAAGATGAAAGGAGAACGAAACGATGAAAAAACTCTCGACTACGATGATGGCCTGCGCACTTACCCTTGCATTGCCGATGTCTGCACTTGCAGCTGAACCATCGGATACGATGCTGATCGCCCCTCATCAAGATAACCAAGTCACGATCACGCAAAAAGAGATCAAGCTGGAGCCGAAGGTGATTAAAGGAGTTACGATGGTGCCGGCTCGGGCTGTATTTGAAGCCCTTGGCTTTACCATTACATGGAACGAGAAAGAGCAAACCATACATGCAGAAAATGGAGAGAGAAACGGATGTTGTGATCGGGCTCGACCAGTATATTGCCTATAGTACGAACTCCCTCGGCATGACAGCTCCCGGCCCTCTCGGTGCAGCCCCTGTCCGAATCGGCGGGTCTGTCTATGTCCCTGTTAAGTTGTTCAGCATTGTGCTGGGAAACCATTCGGATGCCGTTGTTGTAAAGGATGGGAAAATCATCATCAACAAAGAATCTAAGAATATACAGATCCCGGACCCTTTTGTAACCTATGACACGGTAGAAGCGGCAAGAAAGGCGATGGGCGTGACTTTCGCGGTTCCTTCTGAACTTCCCGATTCCTACAAGCAGGCTGAAATTTCTGTTATGAGCGGCACCGAAATGGCACAGATCATCTATAGGGACGGAGAGAACACTGTCCACTATCGTGTATCTCAGGGAACGGGCAACATTAGCGGCGATTATAACGTCTATGAGAACACCAACACGGTTACCATCGGGGAGAGCAAGGTTACCCTTAAAGGGGATAAAGGACTTGTTTCCGTTGCCTCTTGGGAAGCGGGTGGCTTCACCTATTGTGTGATGGCAGATAACGCCCTTTCCGTTGAGAAAGTTCAGACGATTATCAAGAGCGTTCACTAAGGCTGATGTACGAGCAGTCGTGGTGGCCGGATCGTGCTTCATATCCGGGCCGCCTCTTGATCATTTCCAGAGAATAAAAGGGGGAGCCTCTTACGAATAACATTGTCCTGCTGCGGCTGCCTTTCCCATACATAAACGGGGTAAAGGTCGCTTTTCATTTCATCTTATCACGATGGCGCTTTATGCTCGCTTCGCTATTCCCGCCTCGCGATCACTTGTGAGCTAAGGGAGGATCTCTCATATGTGTGGGAGGCTGTGAGTTTGCTCCCGGTTAAGTATCGAGAAGTCATTCACCTGTATTATCAGGAAGACATGACCACGGCGCAGATTGCCAATCTGCTCAACAAGCAGGAATCGACGGTCCGTTCCTTGCTGCGCCGGGGCCGGATGGTTTTGAAGGATCAGTTGAAGGAGGTGTATGACTTTGAGGAATAAATATCAACAAGTGCAAGAATTGATTTCGGTAACCCCCGAAATGGAACAGCGTATCCTGGCGCGGTTAACACAAGCAGAGCGGCCTCGATCCGAGAGGAGAAAGATTGCTTTACGCATCTCTCGAAAGGCCGTTCTCTCATTTGCCGCTTGCTTCGCTCTCGCGATTGGTTTGGTCGTGGCATTGCCTTCTCTTATGACTTCAAAGTCACCTGCCCCTCCCGTACAGATTCCTTTACCTATCGCCCAGTATCAAAACCTATCTGACTTGTCTCAGCACCTTGCGTTTCCGTTATACGACCTTGAAACGTTGCCCGATGGGTACAAATGGGAAAGCGGTTCTGTATGGTTCGGAGAAATCGCCCAACTGAACTACTCGAACGGAACGGAACAACTAACCATGCGGATGGCACCGGGAAAGAACGATGTGAGCGGTGATTACAACACCTACACTCAAATCGAGACGGTTTCCAACGAGTATGGAGAGTGGACGATAAAAGGAAGCAACGGTCTTTATTCCCTTGTAATCTGGGCGAAGGACGGGTACTCTTTCTCGATCTCAAGCAGTAAGCCTCTATCCCGAGTGTCATTGGTGGAGCTGGCGGAAGGTGCAGTTCCCTATGGGGGAAGATGATTGGAGGAGGTTGAGTGCCAGATTGGATAGATACCCATGAGATGAAGAACGCGTTCATGGTAACATATCCGATAGTTTCACTTCAGGATGTCTGTATTGCTTTCTTGTTGCTGTTTTAGTCGAATATTCGATTGCTTTTACAGGGCACCACTGAATACAGGCTACACACTGCTCACAAGCAATACCCCAAATCGGCTTCTTATCCACCATCTTGATATTGCTTACCGGACAAATCCTTTCGCAGGTTTTGCACCCGATACAGGTTTCATTCGCATGAAATTTCTCAGCCATCTTGCTCGAATCCTCAATTGGTTTAGGATCAGAGCCTAAATAATGCCGAAGTAAAAGACTCCCCTTGGGGATTCGGTGGGAACGTTTCTCCCTAACCATTTCTGAAATGCTTCCCGCCTTTTTCTTTGCCCATTTGAAAAACAGGTTCTGAATCACAGGAGGGTAGGCATTGTAGAGATGAATTGAATTGCCCGGCATGATGACAGGGAAACCCGCATGCAGGCGTCCGCCGCTTTCCTTGACGTATTGATCCAATTCGTAAAAAGCTATTCCATATAACCCACCAAATGTAGCTACACTGAAAATGTAATGTGACGTATTGAACTTCAACTTCCTTATAAATCTCTTCACAATCGAAGGGACACGAAGATCGTGAACCGGAAAAACGAATCCAATGCGTTCCTCATGCAATTCAATGTGGTTTTCCTGAATCGCTTCCGCTATGGATATGATCCTTGTATGTCCAAGCTTATTAGCTATGTCACGTGCAACCGTGAGGCTATTGCCAGTCCCTGAAAAATAAAAAATTACCGTTTCCATTCATCAGACTCCTAACAATCATGTTGAAAGAACATAATGGATAAGTTAAAAATTCCACTCTTTGTATAATGCCAAAAAGGCATTAATCGCCGAGGATTTCCATTTGTCCTTGTGATAAACGACTTGGGTGATTAGCTTGAAGTGCTTGTCCCGATAAGGAATCATGACCAATTTCTTTTCTTCGAGCTCTTGAGTAACCGTATATAAAGGTAGTAGGGCTATACCAAGTCCATTTACAGCTAATTGCTTTAGGGTGTGATTGCTGCCTTCAAAAGCCATGAACTTAAACGTTACATTGGATTCTTCGAGCTCTTTTCGAAATAACTCCTGCCAGCTGCATCCTTGACCAGGCATTAGTAATGGATAGACAGACAAATCTTCAAGGGTGATTTCATTTTTATGTGCCAATAAATGACTGGGGGAGGTTAACAGAGCAAAAGGTTCATCCTGCGCCATTTCGACGACAAGGTCGTGTGATGATCGTTTCGTGTCTGAAATAATGGCTACATCCATATTATTTTCCCTGAGCAGAGGCTCGATAGTAGACCCGGATGCGATTTTTAGGATAAGTTCCACGTCCGGATAACGCCTGTTGTATTCCTTCAATAGTTCAGGAAGCTTATACCCGCAGATGGATTCCTCTGCACCGATGATTAGTCTTCCCGTTGGCTTGTCTGCTTCGCGAATAGAACCTTTGGCTTCTTCCCATAGATTCAGCATTTGTCTGGAATAGACGAGAAAATCATTCCCTGCGGAAGTAAGGGAGATCGTTTTGCCAAGCCGTTCGAAGAGCAGCACGCCTAGTTCTTTTTCTAACAATTGAATTTGCTTGGTTATTGACGATTGCGCATATCCAAGTTCTTTGGCTGCTTGTGTGAAGCTGTTTAATCCCGCAATGCTAATAAATGTTTTAATCTGCCTGATCTCCGTATGTCTCATCCTCTCGACTTAAAACAACACCTTACAAGTCTCATCTATAATAGCAAACTTCATTTTCATCTGTATAATGAATCGTATCGATACTATTAATCGATAATATCGATACAAGTCTCGACACCGCTGCATAGCTCTGAGGAGAAAGAAAAGGAGCATACGAAGGAAGTGTCCGAATTGAACGTGTAGAATGCATAGGATCGGCGGCGAAAACCTGTTCTCCCCGATTTCGCCCTTAGCAGATAAGCCTCCTTCTAGAGCAGCAGCAGCAAGGTTCCGGAAACGACGAGAAGCAGGCCTACTGTCGCCTTGCCCGAAAGTTTTTCTTTCAGAAAGACATAGGAGAACAGAACAGTAACGACAATGCTCAGCTTATCGATCGGTACGACCAAGCTGGCCTTGCCTATCTGCAGCGCACGGTAATAACAAAGCCAGGATAGACCGGTTGCTAATCCGGATAAGCCGATGAAGAGCCAGCTTTTCCGGTCGATGGCTTTTACAAGCCCCTGCTTTTTCTGGAAGAAAACAATTCCCCAAGCCATCGCCAGGACAACGACCGTCCGGATGGCTGTCCCTAAATTCGATTCGACGTCTTGGATTCCGATCTTGCCGAGGATGGAGGTGAGAGCGGCAAAGACGGCGGACAAGAGAGCATAGAACAGCCAGGACTTTCCGTTGGCGTTCGACGGCTCTGTTTCTTTTTTCTGAATCATCAGGTAGGTACCGATCGCCAAGACGACAATCCCGGCCCACATGAATGGAGTAGGGATCTCCTTCAGGAATAAAAACGCGAGGAGCATGGTCAGAATCGTGCTGCTTTTGTCAATGGGGGTCACCTGGTTCACGTTGCCGAGCTGCAGGGCTCTGAAATAGCATAGCCACGATGCCCCTGTCGCAAAGCCGGATAATACCAAGAAGAGAAGGGTGCGTCCCGATAGGGCTTGGATAGAGGATTGCGAGCCGACAACCGCAACCATGAGCCAGGAAAACAGCAGTACGACGATGGTTCGCAGTGCCGTAGCCAGATTAGAGTCGGTATCTTTAATCCCCACCTTTGCCAGGATCGAGGTTAGACCTGCAAACAAGGCTGAACCGAAAGCATAGAGAATCCACATTTCAATCACTTCCAAACGATTAAGGTAACGTTTCACGCTATCCATTGTGCTCCTGTTTGGTCTCCCCGTGCAACCCCCAAATGCTTGTGAACCGTTACACAGACGACGCTTCATTAAGCTAACGGGCATGATAACGTAGTATGGTATATTTAACTAAAGGTAAGATATAACAAGGAGGTCACGAAGGAAGCTGATCAACTCGAAAGAGTTCGAGGCTGTGATTAAACGGACGGTTGAACAAAGACAGTAGATAACCACGGAGATCAACTCGTTCTATTCTGGTCAAAAAAGGATTTTGCAGTAATGTGTTTCGTAATTGGTGACTATAGTGAACGACAGATTATATTTTGAAAGGAGCATAGCCAAATGGAAAATCAACTGGAATTGGTTGCTAAATCATACGACAGACATTTTATTGAATATGGAAAAAAGGATGCCCCAGGTTACGATAATTTACCTGATTCTATTACAAATGACCCTGACTATTCTTTATATAAAGCGGAATTAGAAACGGGGTCGGGAGGTAGTGAATGTAGTAGTATTAAGGATTATCTATTACCCCGTACAAATATGAATTTTATTGACCTTGGTTGTTGTTTAAACTTCATGTTTAAGGGATATGACGAATGGCCTTCAACATATTATGGTGTTGATATAAGCAAAGAAACTATTCAAGTGCTTAATGAATTTGTCGATAAAAAGAGTTTAGTCATAGGCGATTTATATCATGGAAGCATACATGAAACACCCTACGAGGACAACTATTTTGACATTGGGGCATGTATCGGGGTACTTGAATATTTTGAAAAAGGTTTTGTTGAAAAAGCAATCATGGAAGCTCATCGGATACTAAAACCTAACGGAAAACTTGTACTTGATATTCCAAACATTAAAAGCCCGACTGGTAGAATTATGATGTTAATAGAAGAATATCTTGGACGACCTGACAAATTCAATTTATTACCTGAAGAATTTGAGAGTATGCTTCAAAATTATTTTGAAATAGAAAGAACAACCAGAGTTGATAATGAATCCGAAAATATGGGCTTTGGGTATTATCTGAGATGTAAAAAATAATTGACAGAAATGGATCAGTCTTAAACTTATTTATCAAAAGCTGACGATTTTGAAATCCAACAGAGTTGGAAGATGTAGAATTATCATGCGAAAATAGAATTCCAAACCAAATTGTATTGTAAACGATTACATATTATTTTAAAATAGCGGAAACAGTGAGAATGCCAAAATAAGGATGGAACCGATATGCGGATCAAACTCAACATTTTTCAAAAAATGGTTGTGCTGCTGCTGATTCTGTTGATACCGGTCCAAGCGCTGTACTATTATTCCATGAACAAAAGCATCACGATCATCCAAGAGGAGCTCATCAAGTCGAGCCTGAACCGGATGGAGCTATTCATGGCGCAATTGGATGCCAGCATCGAAAAATTCGAGCTGATTTCCGCCCCCATGCTCATCGATTCAAACGTGCTTGAATACCTGTACAACTTCAAGATGAGCGATTATTCCCAGATGAAAACCCGACTGCTAATCCAGGAAAAGTTGTCGTTGGCAAGCGTATCGGGTAATTGGCGAAACGATGTAACCGTCTATTTTCCTCAACGAGGCGAAGCCATTTCTACTTCTCCTTCCTATGAATATGATCATGAAGAGCTTGTGAACCGCTTCTCGCTCGGGTGGAGCTATAGTGAAGATTTGAGTATAGGATCTGGGTTTACACGGACCTATATCACGACCGGTCACAAATCGGCTAATCCGGATGATCTAAACCTGGCTGTGCGCATTAACCTGTACAAGTGGAGCTTCGAGAATCTGCTTGACACCTACAAATCGGGCCACTCTGATAATCCGTTCTTCTACAAGGCTGGATACGAGTACATCACGAGCCGGTCTGCCGAAAGCTTGAAGTTAGACGATATTGTCGCAGAGCTGGGGGACAAGGTCAATGGCCAGACGTCTGGGTTTTTGATCCATACATTCGATGGCAAGCGTTATCTCATTACTTATTATTATTCGAACCTCCTGGACTGGCATCTGATCGATTTTGTGCCCCTTGACCAGATTATCGGACCGATCGTTCAGCAGCGGGTGTTGTTCAGCGCATCCTCGATCATTCTGCTCATAACCGGTATTGCTGCCGCATCTGTTTTGTACTGGAACGTCCAGAGGCCGATCTTCCATCTTATCCGCGGTGTGCAGCGAATCAAACGAGGGGATTACGCTTACCGGCTGCCAACGAAGTCGAACAATGAGTTCGCATTTCTGATGGAGAACTTCAACGAGATGGCGGAACAGATCCAAGATCTGATCGAGAATGTCCTGCAATCGCGTATCCATGCGCGTGATGCAACGCTGAAGCAGCTTCAGGCGCAGATCCACCCGCATTTTCTCTACAATAGTCTCGGATTCATCATCAATATGACCAAGATGGGAAAAGATCGAGCCGTCATCGACATGGCGCATCACCTGGCTGACTATTATCGCTATACAACGCGAATGGACAATCAAGGAGTTCGAATCTCGGAAGAGCTTGCCTTCGTTCGCATTCACCTGGAGATTCTCCGGCTTCGCAATGAGACGCTGACCTACAGCATCGAGCTGCCGGATACGCTGGCGGAGCAGCGCATTCCCCGACTCCTTATCCAGCCGATCGTGGAGAACGCGCTTGTGCACGGACTTGAGAACGTCGATTACCCGGGCCAGGTGGAAATCAAGGCTTCTGTCAAGGATGGCCTTGTGAACCTGGTAGTGGAGGATAACGGTAAGGGGATGGACAAGGAGCAGCTCGACCAACTGCTCATGAACCTCCGTATTCCGGCTGGCGATTATGCCGGCTGCGGTCTATGGAACGTGTATCAGCGACTGCAAGGCTATTACGGCGCTGACGCCAAAATCGAAGTGAGTCCATCCAGACTGGGCGGGTTAGCTGTAAGGCTGGTCTGGAGATTGGAGAACGTTAAAGACAAGGGTAAGGGGGAATAGCCATGAAGAGCCTGCTCGTCGTCGATGATGAGAAGCACTATGCAGACAGTCTGGCGGATACGATTCCATGGGCGAAGCTCGGCATCTCTCAGGTTTGGAAGGCGTACAGTGCGATCGAGGCACTGGCCTTAATGGACGCGCGTCCCGTCGATATCCTCATGACGGATATTCGGATGCCGCGTATGAACGGCCTGGAGCTGATCGAGCAAGCCAGGGGACGCATGCCCCATTTGAAATGTCTTCTGCTCACGGGGTACGCCGATTTCGATTATGCACGCAAAGCGATTGAGCTCCAAGCGCTCGATTATCTAATGAAACCGGCCAAGGACGAGGAGCTGCTGGAGGCGATGAGCCGGATCGTCAAGAAGCTCGAGCAGGAGCGGGCGATCGAACAGGGCTTTCGTATTTACCGGGACAACAGCGCAGAGCTGAGGGCAAGCTTGATGCTCAAGGCGTTGAGCGGCAAGCTGTACGGTGATGTGCTTGTCGAGAAGTTGAAGCTGTATGACCTTCCGTTATCCATTCAGAGTCACGTCGCATTGTGCCTCATCCGGTTGGGTCCTCCTTTCGCCGGACAGGATCTCCATTCGCAGTCCCTGATCCGATTTGCGGTAACGAATATGCTAGAGGAGCTGCTGATGGAGCGTTATGATTGCTGGTCGGCGGCAGACGACGAAGGAAATCTGCTGGTTCTGGTGTATGACCTGTCAGGCGCTCCGCCGGATTCAGGATGGGTGCATGTGCGGATCGATCAGCTGCGCCGAGAAGTACAGACCTTACTGAAGGGCGAAATATTCGTAGAAGAGACGGAACACTGTCTTTTCCCGGACGGGTTACACGCCGGTTACATGTCGGCTAAATCTCGGCTGGACAGGAGCGGCCGTTGGCCTGTTCAGCTGCCGAAGCTGAACGAGGAAGAGTCGCGCATCATGCGCAAGCTCTACGAGCCGCCTCTCTTGACGCATCTTTTGGAGACGGAAAAATGGGAGGAAGCGGAGGCGAAAATCCGCGCGTTCGTATCTTCGCTCCTGCACACGGATTCACCGGATCTGATGCGCGATGTCTTTTTTTTCTTATCGAATGCGTTCCAGTATATCGCGAACCGCAGAGGCAGGACGCTTACGCAGATGCTCACTCCCCAACAAACCGCTTTTATAAAAGGGAAAGCGATGCTGCATGCAGCGCAGCTGGAGGTCTGGGCACTGGACTCGTTGCGCACGCTTCGCGATAAGCTGGGCGAGGAATCCGAGGACCACAACCAGATTATCGTCCGAAAGACGCAGTCTTTCATCCGAAAGGAGCTAGACAAGGACTTGTCGCTTACGCTGTTGGCTCGACACGTCTTCGTACACCCGAATCATTTGTCCAGACTTTTCAAGCAATGCACGGGTTCTACAGTTTCGCAGTTCATTTACGAGCAGCGTATGCTCAAGGCCTGTGAGCTTCTTAAGCAAACCAACGACAAAATATACCAAATCGGAATAGGCGTTGGTTATCCCAATACCAACTGGTTCATCCGCAAATTCCGTGAATATTACCAGGTGACACCGCAGGAATTCAGAGATCGATACCGTTCCGGAACGGAGTGAGGGGTTCAAACCGAACGGAGTGATCGGATTGAAATGCGATGCGTAACAGAAGTCGGCTGTTCATATAAGGGGGAGAGCGGGCTGGTGAAGAGACGAAGAAGCGGAACTCTCATTCTTTTGGCGGTTCTGATGCTGGCTGCTTGTTCAACCAGCAGTGGCAGCGGCAATGAAGAGAAGGACGATCCAAAGACGTCTTTCGAAAAAAACGGGAAGATGACAGGAGCCCTTTCAGCGGCTGGCGAAGCTAAGCCGTTGTGGGACTTTAAATACAATCCGCCGATCACGATTACGACCTCCATCGTGGACGAAAACCGGCCGAATGCGTTCAAGCCGGGGGAAAGCCTTACGAACAATGTTCACACTCGCTGGATGGAAGAAAACCTGGGGATCATCACGAAGTTTGACTGGATTGTCAGTAACATCGAGGACGCGAATACAAAAATTCGGCTGGCGCTGGCGGTGAATGGCAAGCTGCCGGATACGTTTCTCGCAGATGGTCAAATCCTGAACGATTTGCTCAAAGCTGACAAATTGCTTCCACTGAACGATGCGATCGAGAAGTATGCTCATCCAAAGCTAAAGGAAGCGATTGAGAAGTATGCGTATACCATGACGGAGGTGACCAAAGACGGTAAGATTTATGGACTGCCCCATTTCTACTCAGGAGATGAGGGAACCGTCATGTGGATCCGCAAGGATTGGCTAGAGAAGCTGTCGTTATCCCCACCTTCAACGATTATCGAGCTTGAAAATGTGCTGAAGGCGTTCTCCGAGCAGGACCCCAATGGAAATGGCATAGACGATGAAGTCGGTTTGGCGGCCTCGCTGAAGGAAGGCCCGTGGAGCTGGATGGGGCAGACCGATGTAATCGCTGGCGCTTTTTCCAAACAAATGCTAAGCACCTTCGACATCAAGCTGTTCTGGAATGAGGATGAGAATGGGAACCTCGTATATGGCGCTGTTCATCCGGACGCCAAAAAATATCTGGAGACGATGGCGTCCTGGATGGCCAAGGGCTACATGGACAAGGATGCCGGTATGATGGACCCGAGCAAGGCAGCCGGACTGGCGACCGAAGGCAGAGCCGGCGTCATGTTCGGCCCCTATTGGATGGGAGGCTGGCCGCTCGGCGACACCGCGAAGGTCGATCCGAAGGCGAACTGGCAGGCCTATCCGCTTCCCGCAGGACCGGACGGGCTAAAGGGCAAGGCACAAAAGCCTTTGTACGGCATATACACGGTGTTTAGCAATGACTTCAATAATATTGAAGCCTGGTTTGCCTATTACAACAAGCTGCTTGCCAAGAATCTCGGACCGGAGGATCCGTACTTCGATCCTCGCTTCGAAAAGGGGTTTCATGAAGGCTACGATTACGTAATCAAAGACGGCAAGGTGATCACCGTCAATTACGAATCCGAAGGCGTGCCGAGTGACCAATGGCCGCTTGCGGATGGTTCGTCCATCGACGTACGATGGATGCTGTATCCGCTGACTGGCAGCGCACCGGTGCTGCCGTATATGAACACAGAGGCGATTAAAAAAATCGTGGAAAATTCAAATGTTGAAGTGACGACTCCGATCGAACAGAGCATCAAGGGATTGAATTCGTCACAACTTAAGGCGGCTGGTCTCGCGATATCGGAGCAACCGCTAGAAATCCCGAACCGGTATTACGGACCGCTGACGGAAGGCATGGAGAAGCACAGAGCGTTCCTGCAGAAACTGGCGACGGAGAGCTACTTGAGCATCATTTATGGAGAGAAGCCACTCTCTTATTTCGATGAGTTCGTAGCCCAATTTTACAAGAATGGCGGCGATGAAATCACAAGGGAAGTGAATGACTGGTACAAGAATAACCGACCCTAATGTCGCTACGGTCATCTAGAAGAAATGAGCTTGAATTCGGTTGTAGGGAACCCCAACCGCCATATCCCGCTGCTAGAGCGGGAATCATGAAACCCCCATTTTCGCTAGAACAGCGGAATGGGGGTTTTGTATTGCTGCCCTCCTAAGAGTACGCGCTTGTTCTCTTCTATAAGAATGAAATTGTTCTATATGATGAGGAAAAGGGTGGAGGTAAATTATCTTTGTAAGCGATTGCAACTGCAATCAACCGATTAATTAGCGAAGAAGAATGGCTAGAGCAGCGAAAGTTTCCAACTTATTCTGCGGAAGGAGTGCAACAACAACCGTGACAGAGACCCTTTTCACAAATAAACCGAAGAAGAAAGTGAGAAACGAATGAAAGCCACATCACTTGCTGCGAATCAGCCCTCAGCGCGAAAGAACCCTATCGTGAAGAATCTCCGCACTTACTGGATGTTTTATCTGATGCTGCTGCCGGGGATCATTCTATTCGTGATCAATAATTACATCCCGATGTTCGGCATCGTTATTGCCTTTAAATCGATTAACTATCAGGACGGAATTCTAGGAAGTCCTTGGGTGGGCATGAAGAATTTCGAATACCTGTTTGCCTCGAAGGATTCGTACATCATCATTCGCAACACCCTGCTATACAACTCGCTATTCATTGTTTTGAACCTGGTGTTTCCGCTGGCGTTCGCGTTGATGCTTAACGAGATGAAGAACCGGTTTCTGTCGAAGCTGCATCAGACGCTCATATTCCTGCCGTATTTCCTGTCCATGATTGTAATCTCGTATCTGGTGTATGGGTTCATGAGCGACGAACGCGGATACTTGAACAGCACTCTGTTGCCGGCGCTGGGCCTGGAGCCGGTACGTTGGTACTTCACGAAGGAAGTGTGGCCGTTTGTCTTGCCGTTAATTAATACATGGAAAAATATGGGGTATTACATGGTCGTGTATTTGGCGGCCATCATCGGAATCGATGACGATTATTACGAAGCGGCTACGATCGATGGGGCAAGCAGGTGGCAGCAAATGAAAAGGATCACGATTCCGTTGATCATGCCAATCATCACGATTATGACTTTGCTGCAGATCGGTCGGATCTTCAATGCGGACTTCGGCCTTTTCTTCCAGGTACCGCGCGAATCGGGGGCGTTATTCTCGGTAACAAATGTAATCGACACCTATGTATATCGCACATTCCTGACCGTTGGCGATATTGGCCTTTCATCGGCGGCAGGTCTGTTCCAATCGATTGTCGGTTTCGCGTTGGTCTTTATATCGAATTGGGTCGTTCGCCGCTTTAATCGCGAGAACGCACTGTTCTAGGAGAGGATCCCCAATGGCTAATACTACGAGCAAAGCTTTGTCCGGTCCCAATCCGAATAATCAGCTGCCGGGGTGGGCATCCGCTTTTATCAACATCTTCTTCGCGATCTATTCGGCTCTTTGTGTTCTTCCGCTGCTCCTTATTGTTTCGGTATCGTTCTCCGATGAGCAGTCCGTCATGACGCACGGCTATCGGTTTCTCCCGGAAAATTTCAATCTGGCGGCTTATAAATTTCTGATTAAGGATCTCAGCCAGATTGTTCATTCCTACGGGATATCGATTAGCGTCACATTGATCGGTACGGTTCTGAGTGTAATGGTGATTTCTCTGTATGCGTACCCGATTTCGAGAAGTCATTTCCCGCAGGCCAAGTTCTTTACCTTCTTCGCGTTCTTTACCATGCTGCTTTCAGGCGGACTGGTTCCTTGGTATTTGGTCTATGTCCAGATGCTAGGACTGAGAAATACGCTGTGGGCACTGATTATGCCGCTCATTATGTCGGCATTCTGGGTGCTGATCATGCGCACATTTTTCAAGGAGACCGTGCCCGGCGCGGTACTGGAGTCGGCAAAAATCGATGGGGCAGGGGAACTGAGGATATTTCTCCGAATTGTGCTGCCGTTGTCGCTGCCAGTTATGGCGACGGTCGCGCTGTTCCAAACGCTGACGTATTGGAACGACTGGTTTCTGAGCCTGGTGTTTATCACGGATAACCACAACATATCCGTACAGTACTTTTTGTACAAGATGATGGTAAATATCCAGTACCTCTCGACCAATCCGAATGCGATGTCCGAGATTATCCGAGCCGGCGGAATGATTAACTTCCCGAGTGAGACCGTTCGGATGGCGGTAGTGATCATAGGCGTCGGACCCATCGTCTTCGCTTATCCGTTTTTCCAGAAGTACTTTATCAAGGGCTTGACTGTCGGCTCCGTCAAGGGATGAATTCTGCAAGCCAATGCCAATCCTACTTTTTCCACATCATCGGCAACGTTCACCCGCTCGCAATGGCTATAACCGATGTACGGTTAAGCATATACCATTTCCTATATGGGGGGATTAATCGAAGATGAAACACTCGAAACGAAAAGTGTCGATGCTTTTTATGCTATTGCTTGCCTTGACTCTAGCTATTTCGGCTTGCGGCAGCCCTAAAGGCAGTTCAAAGAACGCAGAAGCACCCGATGCCTCGAATCTGAAGCCCTACAAGCTTAAACTGGTTTATGAAGGCGCACCGCAAGCGGATGAAGCGGTGGTCGAAGAAGCTCTGAACAAGATTCTTCAGGAAAAAATCAACGCAACGATCGATATCATTGCTGTCGACTGGGGGGCATGGGACGATAAGATCAACCTCATGATCGCTTCTCGCGACCCTGTTGACGTCATGTTTACGGCTTCATGGAACGGCTATGCGAAGAACGTAACCAAAGGTGCTTATATCGATCTCGGTCCCTTGCTCGATAAGTATGGCCAAGGAATCAAAGACACCTTGGACCCGGCTTTCCTGAATGGTTCAAAAATCAACGGTAAAAACTACGCGGTCCCAACAAATAAAGAGTTGGCGTCTTCCGGCGGCATTGTGTACCGCAAAGACATCGCCGATGAACTCGGCATCGACATGAGCAAGGTCAAAACGATCGAGGATCTCGACGCGGTTTATAAGGTGGTCAAGGAGAAGAAGCCGACCATGTACCCGTTGTACACAACGAGCGCAACATTCGCCGCCCACTCCTTCGTCGAGCTGGATTATCTCGGCGATACGACGATTCCCGGCGCCATTGACAAGAACAGCACCGATGCGAAGGTCAAACCGGCGGAAGAATTCCCCCAATACCTGAACGCTCTGAAAGTCACCCATGACTACTTCAAGAAGGGCTATATCAACAAAGATGCCGCTACCTCCCAAACGTCTACCCTCGACGCCTATAAGACCGGCAATGTATTCTCCACTGTCGAGCCATTGAAGCCCGGTAAAGCCGATGAGCTGGCTACAGCGACAGGTCTTGAGGGCAAGCTTGCTCAGATTACGATGACGGGTAAAACGGTAGCGACGTCGGAAACGACCGGCGCGATGCTCGCGATCTCTTCGACCTCCGAAAATCCCGAACGAGCGATGATGTTAATCAACCTGCTGCATACGGATAAAGAGATCGTCAACTTGTTGAATTTCGGGATTGAAGGCACACACTTTACGCTGAATGGCAACGTTATGACTCCGACGGATAAGTCTGGGCAGTACGCACCGGGAGTAGCTTGGGAGCTGGGAAATCAGTTCATTAACTACGTATGGAATACGGAAGCTGCGGACAAGTGGGAGCAGTTCAAAAAGTTCAATGAAGGTGCCAAATCTTCACCGGCACTGGGCTTCACCTTTAACAGCGAACCGGTCAAGTCGGAGGTTGGGGCTCTTGCCAACGTCATCAGAGAGTATCAGAGGGTACTTGAAACGGGATCCGTTGATCCGGAGCAAGAGCTGCCGAAGTTCATCGCCGCTCAAAAATCGGCAGGTCTCGATAAGGTCATCGCTGAAAAGCAAAAACAATTGGATGAATTCCTCGCCAGTAAAAAATAATTTCGAATATGAATTAAAAAGCAAAGCTGCTGTTCGGGCAGCTTTGCTTTTTTATGGTTTTTTTGGGTGATGAGAGATTTGAAAATCCATCAAGGACAGGGAATTGTGAGCTAACGCTTGAGCGGTAATAAAGCGATCACGAAGAGCGGCTTATGCGCTCTTCGTTTGTTTTCTTTCCGTTAAGAAATAGAGGAAAGCGATAAGGGGGAGCAGGAAACCGATGAGAGCTGTTAAGCTCCAACCCCCATGGGCATAAGACCATCCACCCAAAGAGGAGCCAATGGCGCCGCCAATGAAGAAGATCGACATGAAGAGTCCGTTCAAGCGGCCTCTCGCTTCGCTTCCGAGCGAATAGATAGCGCGCTGTCCCAAGACCAGATTTCCCGATACGGACATATCCAGCGTAATCGCGGACACAAAGAGCAGGACTAGCGCAAACGTGGAATGGCTGTGAACCAGCAAGATCAGCAGGAACGAGAGGGCGGCAATGATCATGGCAAGGCCGGTCATGAAGCGGGTCCAGCCTTTATCCGCCAATCTCCCGGCAATCGGTGCGGCGATTGCGCCACCTACGCCGACAAGTGCAAAGAGGGCAATCCCTTGCTGAGACAAGCCAAAATCATCTGCCAAGCGAAGGGGAACCGTCGTCCAGAAGAGGCTGAAGGCCCCAAACAAGCAGGCTTGGTAGAAGGCTCTGCGGCGCAGAATCGGTGTCTGCTTGAAGAGAACCCCTAAGGATACGATTAACTGGCCATAGTTCATCACCCGGAGCGGTCTGCGACGAGGAAGCACGCGCCACAAGATGATGGCGAGCAGCGTGATGACGATAGCTGAGAGGGCAAACACGGCTTGCCAATTCCACAAGCTGGCGATAAAGCTTGCAACCGGACGGGCGAACATAATACCGAGCAGAAGTCCACTCATCACGTTACCTACTACGCGGCCGCGCTGCTCCTCTGAAGACAAGTAGGTCGCATAGGGGACGAGTATTTGAGCGACAACGGAGCCGAGTCCGATAAACAGGGAGGCCGTTAGGAACATCGGAGCGTTCGATGCGAATGCAGCGGCAACCAGAGCGCTAGCTGCGACAAGAAGGGATAGGACGGCGAGACGCCGATTTTCCAAGAGGTCGCTTAGCGGAACGATGAACAAGAGACCGAGTACATACCCGATTTGAGTCAGTGTAACGATTAACCCCGCTGCTGCGGAAGAGAGCCCAGTAGCAATCCGAATCGGACCGACAAGAGTCTGGGAGTAATAAAGATTGGCCACGATAAGACCGCAAGCAGCTGCCAACAGAAACATCAATCCATTTGAAAGCCGGTTTTCTTTAGCTGTTTCATTTGCTTTCATGATAATTCCTCCTCGCATTCCATTGAAATTAAATAATGTACGTACAGTTCAATAAATAATAGCTAAATAATATACTGAACGTACGGTTTTGTAAATAGGCATTTTGCTGTTCTTTTTTTCGATTATTTTGTATATTGAACGTATAGTATTTTATTTAAGGATGACTTGAATAAGGGAGGAGATTCTTGTGAATGCCAAAAGAGGGCGTCCGCGCAATGTAGAAACACAGAAAGCGATTCTGACGGCTTCTTATGATTTGCTGTTGGAAAAGGGATTTGGATCGGTCACGGTGGAGAAAATCGCTGAGCGTGCGGGGGTCAGCAAAGCGACCATATACAAATGGTGGCCCAACAAGGCTGCCGTTGTCATGGACGGTTTCTTATTTGCCGCTGAGGCGAGGCTTCCCGTTCCCGACACAGGATCCGCTCTAGAGGATATTCTTATGCATGCGGCCAATGTCTCCCGGTTCATGACAAGCCGAGAGGGAACCGTTATTACGGAACTGATAGGGGAAGGGCAATCCGACCTCGGACTCGCTGAGGCTTACCGGACCCGATACTTTCAGCCTCGGAGGCAAGAAGCTCGCCATCTTTTGGAGCGGGGGATTGAGCGTGGGGATCTGAAGAAGGAGCTCGACGTCGAAGTTTGCATCGATCTGATCTATGGCCCGATCTTCTACCGATTGTTGATTACCGGCGATCCTGTGGATGACGCTTATGTGAGGATATTGGTAACCTCTGCTTTTGATGGAATTATGGCAAACCGGTAACGGTTCATAAGAGCATTCACATAATATTCATCGCTTTGGAAGGATCTTACTTGGTATGGACAACCATGCTGCCGATATAGTGGGTATTCTCTCCTCCATCATGAAAGGATGTCATACGATGAATATTGTGGATTCACTGCTCCAAAGTTTTCCTTACATTCAGCAATTGTTTCGGGACGAGGTCTCTCTCTCCCTTAATGACAGGACGCATGTTCTTTACTTCTCCGAGACAGAAAACCTACATTTAGGGATAAAAGCCGGAGATCCTCTGCTGCCGGAATATCAAGATTTCAAAGGGCTTGGCGGGAAGAAGGAGAAAATCATCAATACCATTCCGGAGGAAGTCTTCGGGGTTCCTTTCGTGGCTATCTTGATTCCCGTGTTCAATGAGCAGGAGGAGATCGTCGCTCAAATCGGAATCAACTATTCCTTGGAAAAGCAAGCGCACCTGGAGAAAATAACGAGTCAAACCAATGACTCCATCTCATCATTATTGAGTGCCATCGAACAGATTGCTGCGCAATCGCAAGAGCTTTCCGCAACGGCAGACGAGATTCGGAAAAACTCCCAACAAGCCGTTCAGGATTCCTCCGCGGTTGCCGAGGTCACAGGTCTGATTCGAGAAGTGTCCGATCAGACGAATCTCCTCGGCCTGAACGCTTTGATTGAGGCCGCCCGTATCGGTGAAGCGGGAGCCGGCTTTGGCGTCGTAGCCAAGGAAGTCCGTAAATTGTCTGAACATACCAAGAATGCCGCCGTACATATTGAAGAATCCCTTAATCGGGTGCAGAAAACCATCCGTACCATGGAGTCGGAAATCGCTCAAATCACATTTGCAACGGCAGAACAAGCGCAGCTGATTTCTCATTTTGTAGAGAATGTCGAGCTGTTGAATGAGACGAGCGAGAGCCTTAAACAATTGGTGGAAAGCATGCTGATGCAGTAATCGGTTGCGGTCATTCTAAGGATCAACCACATAAAGGGTTTTTTCCCGATTACATAATCAAGGCGTCCAGGCCGTTAAGACCTGAACGCCTTTTTCCATGGATGAACAGGAGATAGGTTTTAGCTTCAGACACGCACTACAGAAAGGCTTGATTGCCGGACGATCAGCCGAGGCTCCAGCTGCACGGTCTCGTATTCGCGCTGCGGGTTCTCGACGATGCGCTTCAAGAGCAGCTCGGTGGCAAGGCTGGCGGCTTCGGCTCCCATGATCGACACGGAGCTGACCTGAGGTTCGATGAGGGTCGTCATCGGATTATTGTCGATTCCGACGACGGCGATATCCTCCGGCACGCGAATGCCCAGCTTCTTAAACCGATTGATGAGGCCGATGGCGACCATATCATTGGCTGCGTAAATGGCATCCGGCCTGTTCTCCAGTCCAAGGAAGGAATCGGCGGCTCGTTCTCCCATTTGAGTCGATAATTCTTCATCGAGGAAGACGAGGGCTTCATCCGCTGCGGTTAAGGATTCCTCGTAGGCGATATACCGATCTTCAATCAGCTTTTTGGATGGGCCGGCGTAAGCGATCCTCGTCCGTCCGATACCGTGGAGATGGTCCATCACCAGCTTGCCCTCCATCCGGGATAAACGGACGATATCCGCTTTCATTCCATCATGTAGCCGCTTACCATAATTCAGAATGGAGACGGGGAGCGGGCAATTGTTGATCAGGGCGCTCAAGGTTTTAGGATAAGCCAAAGGCATGATCAATACCCCATCTACATGAAGTCGGTTGATGTCGCGGATCGTGTCCAGCTCGGCTCTCGGATTGCCGGAGGTGTTGATCTGGATGACCCGGTAATCGTACTGCTTGGCTGTCTGTTCGACAGACCAGGCGATATCCGGAATGATGGCATTGCGAATGTCAGGAACGGCAAGCGCGATTTGCTTGGTCTGCCGGATCTTCAAGCTCTGGGCGGCCGTGTTCGGGGAAAACCCCATCTCTTCAATGATCTTAAGAATGCGGACGCGCGTTTCGGGGTTGATTTCCCCGGAGTTATTGATAGCCCTGGATACGGTCGCTATTCCGACTTGGGCCTTCTTGGCTACATCTCCAATGGTGATCTTGCGTTTGTCCTTCATAGGAACGTCCTTTCGATCCGATCTCATTACCTCTACGATACCATAACCCAAGCGGCGGGAGAATGGTGAAGGGAAAAATTGTATACAAGCTTTTTTCACAATTTCCGGTTCATTTTCTTAATTGGAACGCATCTTTATTGACAATGGTTCGTGCGTGTGCGAGTATTGATTCCGGAAACGATTCCGGTAATGCAACTATAAGCAAATGGGAGATGGACAGAATGCGAGCATTGAGATGGCATAATGTAAAAGACTTGCGGTTGGAATCCATTGAAGTGCCCACAACGCTACAAGGACAAGTGAAGATCCGCGTTGAGTGGTGCGGAATTTGCGGCAGCGACCTTCACGAGTATGTGGCTGGTCCGATCTTTATTCCCCAAGGCACAGCGCATCCGCTTACGGGTGAGCAGGCTCCGATCACGATGGGCCATGAATTTTCCGGTGAAATTATCGAGCTCGGTGAAGGTGTGAAGGAATTTGCTCTCGGCGATCGGGTTGTTGTGGAACCGATCTTCTCCTGCGGCACATGCGAGGCTTGCAAGCAGGGCAAATACAACCTCTGCGAAAAAATGGGCTTTCTCGGATTGGCGGGAGGCGGGGGAGGATTCTCCGAATACGTTTCCGTAAACGCTGATATGGTTCATAAAATTCCAGATTCGTTATCCTTTGAACAAGGGGCATTGGTCGAACCATCTGCTGTTGCACTTCATGCCGTTCGTCAAAGCCAATTGAAGGTCGGCGACAAGGCAGCGGTTTTTGGCGCAGGTCCAATCGGCTTGTTGGTCATTGAAGCGTTGAGAGCTTCCGGAGCTTCGGAGATCTATGTCATCGAGCTGTCGGAGGAGCGCAAGGCGAAGGCGGAAGAGCTTGGCGCCATTGTCCTCGATCCGAAGCAATTCGATGTTGTACAAGAACTGCAAACCCGAACGAACGGCGGCGTGGATGTCGCTTATGAGGTGACCGGAGTTCCGGTCGTTCTCACGCAAGCGATCAGCTCCACCAAATTGGGCGGACAGATCATGATCGTCAGCATTTTCGAAAAAGGCGCGACGATTATGCCAAACGACATCGTGCTGAAGGAACGCAATATGACCGGGATTATCGGTTACCGCGACGTTTTCCCTGCCGTCCTCTCTTTGATGGAGAAGGGCTTCTTCTCGGCGGACAAGCTAGTCACGAAGAAGATCCAATTGGACGAAGTCGTGGAACAAGGATTCGAGGCCTTGCTCAAGGAAAAAAATCAAGTGAAAATCCTCGTTTCGCCTCGACTGTAAGCTGTCGGCAGCAGTCAATCATTCTTAATAGGCTAATGGATGTCAGCATTTATTTGGCTGGTATCCATTAGCTTTTTTTGTCCAACCGGAACCAGGTCATCTGGACAAGATCCAATCTCTTCATCTTTTTCAGGTTGCGCTCATAGGATGGACGAGAGAGCATGTCCGTCCGGAAGGGAGCCAATCGATGAATGAAATTTTGCTTGGCAGCTCAGCCACAGCGTTGTGTACGGCACTCGGAGCATGTCCGGCCCTGCTGTTCACCCGGGTAACTCATCGCGGCAAGGACATTCTGCTGGCCTTTACCGCGGGAATCATGGTCGCCGCTTCGACTTACGGTCTCATTCCGTCCGCCTTGAAGCTGTCCAATCTGGCCGTTTTGACGGCCGGGATTCTGTTCGGAACAGCCGTTCTGATGCTACTGGAACGCGTGCTTCCTCATCAGGATCCGCGGCATTCCGGCTCCGGGAGCGTATCGCACAACGGGGCCTTGCTCTTTATGTCCGCCATGATGCTCCACAATCTCCCAGAAGGGCTGTCCGTCGGGATCAGTTACGGGAGCTTGGAAGGAAGCCTCAGCAGCATCGTCGCCTTGAGCATCGGGCTGCAAAACTTGCCCGAAGGATTTCTGATTGCCCTGTTCCTGCTTACTCAAGGCTTTCGGAGAAGAGCAGCTTTGCTGGCATCGGCTGCGACCGGGATCGTCGAGCTTGTCTTTTGCTTGATCGGATATATCTTCTCGCATCGTTTTCTGGGTATCGTCCCTTATGGACTCGCATTTGCGGCAGGTGCGATGCTGTTCGTCGTCTACAAGGAGCTGATCCCTGAAAGTCATGGGGACGGCAATGAGCGGGCTGCGACCTTTTCTTTTATCATTGGCTTGCTGGTGATGATCGGACTTACGCACGGGTTGAAATGACTCCCTACAATTGATAGCGGTACTCGTACCGGAAATACTCCAAGGCCTAGGCTTGTGCTATAGTAGAGACATCCCGGCAAGATTGCCGCGATAATCTCAACTTGATTGAGGAGGCCTGGCCGATGACGATTCCCACTTCTGACGAATCCATGAAATCCTGGGTAGAGGAAGAACGTTTTCTCGTATTGGAACGAACATTTGACGCTCCGCGACAGCTCGTCTTCTCCTGCTTTTCCGAAGCGAATCATTTGAAGGAATGGTGGGGACCCCGAGGCTGGGATCTCCCGGTATGCAAGGTCGATTTTCGGCCTGAAGGGGTATGGCACTACTGTATGAAATGCATAGACGAGGGCATGGGGGAGTTCTATGGCATGGAATCCTGGGGCAAGGCAATCTATCGGGAAATCGAGGCTCCGGAGCGGATCGTCTATACGGATTATTTCTCGGACGAAGAGGGCAATACGGCTGAAGGCATGCCGGACACGCTGATCACGCTGCAATTTGAGGATTCCTCCGGCAAGACGCGGGTCATGAATCGCGCCGAATTCGAGTCGGGGGAAGCGCTGAATACTGTATTGGAGATGGGGATGCTCCAAGGAATAACGGAAACGTGGGACAGGCTGGCCGAGCACCTGGAGAAGGTTAAATAAGGAGAGGGATAAGGAATTCGTATCCCATTTCCATGCGTTGGGGCTCCATAACTTGGAGCCTCTTTATGTTGCGACGGCAAAAATGATCCGATATACTGAATGAGTTATTGATGAATCACTTTTCATGAAGAGGGGTGGAAACGAGAATGGCAAAAGCTGCAGGAACATCTGTAAATCGGAAGGCGGACATCATTTCGGCTGCAATCGAGGTTTTTGCAGAAGTCGGGTATTATCGCGCGACAACGGCTCTGGTTGCTCAGAGGGCTCAAATCTCACAACCCTATATTTTTCGCTTCTTTGCGACGAAGGAAGCCTTATTGCTATCCGCGCTGGAGGTGTCCTGGTCAAGAATGCTTCAAGCGTTCCGGCAAGTTGTCGAATCGGCTTCTCCAGAGCAACTGGAAATCGGATTGATTCAAGCCTACGAAGAAATTATGGGCATGCATCAGAAAGAAGTCTTGCTGCAGATGCAGGCCCAGACGATCGGGGAAGAAGCGATACGAACAACGATGCGCGAGGGGTTTCGCGAGGTTCGGCAAATGGTTCTGGATGCTTTTCGGAGAGCTCAAATACCCAATCCGGAGGAGCGGACATTGCTGTTCCTCGCTCGAGGGATGCTCTGCAATGTGTCGATGGCATTGGATTTACCGGAATTGAACGAGAAGTAGGATGGTTTTAAACCACCTTCTTCTTTGGTCATTCGATTTTGGTTATTGACTAATCAATCACGACTGAGTATAGTGAAATTATGTTAGTGATTGATCAATTACAAATGATGAAGGGCGGAGCTGCTTATGCAAAAAGCGATCGTAATTGGTGCGGCGGGAGGCACGGGCGCTGCAATCACCGAGGAGCTAGTGAATCGTGGCATTCCAACCATAGCCTTCGGTCGGTCTTCTCGGAAGTTGGAGGAGTTGAAGAGCAGATTGGGTCATCCCAAGCAGTTGACGATTGCTCTCGGAGATGCTTTTCGTCAGGATGATCTGATCGCAGCAGCGAATGAGGTCGATGTCTTCTTTCATTGTGCGAACGTCCCTTACCATGAGATGGTAAATAAGCTCATCCCTTTAGGCGAGTCGGTTATGGAAGCGGCGGATCGATTGGGCAGCAAGGTGGTCGCCATTGACGGGATCTATCCATACGGAAGAAGGAAGATGGAGAGAGCGACCGAAGAGCATCCCAAGGAACCGAACACGAGGAAGGGAAGAATTCGACTTGATTATGAACGGATGCTGTTCGACAGCCGTTGGCAACGAGCTGCGGTCATGATCGTTCGCTTGCCGGATTATTACGGACCAACCGCGAATGACGCTTCTTATCTAGGTTCCACGCTTGAGGCGATCGCGGCCGGTAAACCCGCTTTCTTCATCGGCAATACACGCGTTCCCCGCGAATATGTATACCTGCCCGATGCGGCAAGGATGATTATCGAGCTGGCAGACAGAGAAGCTGCTTATGGGCAGAACTGGCATATTCCAGGCTCCGGGCTTGTCTCCGGCAAGGAGATTATCCGAATCGCACAAAAGGCAAGCGGAAGCCGGCGCCCCGTTCTTCCGTTGGGAAGAGTTGGCCTGTCTTTGTTAGGCATCGGGCTGCCGGTTATGAAGGAGGTTGTGGAGATGCTCTACTTGACCGAAGAGCCGTTCGTTTTGAGCGGGGAGAAGTACGAGCGTTTCATTGGTCCGATTCCGAGGACGGATTTCGAAGAGGGGATCGCCGCCACGATTCGAGAACGGATGGAAAGAAAGGCCAAACAGCGGCAAGTTTAGTTATTGATCAATAAATCACTAATGATGGGATGGAGTGTAGGAACGGAATTAATAAAAAGAAAGCCAGAAGGACGCTGAGCCTTCTGGCTTTTCTATGCTATTCATGACGATTATCCTTCTAGCACTCTTAAGTTATTCATTGGTTTTCTTTAGTGGATCAATCGGTTCGAGTTCTTCCGGGTCCAACGGATCCAAAGGCTGATTCACATCCAGCAGATCCAACAGGAACATGAAGATGGGAATGCCGATGATTAATCCCCAAATGCCCATATAATGCTGCGAAATGATGAGCACAATGAAGGTGTAGAACATCGGCAGCTTCGTTTTGTGCGCGTACAGCCGCGGATTGAGGAAGTAGGTTTCCAGCGCATGGATGACCAGGATCATCACGACGGCCCAAATGACGGTTGGATACCCGCCGATCTGGTACCCGATGATACCGATGGGGATGAAGGAGATGACCACCCCGGCAACCGGGATCAAGCTGAGCAGGAAGACCAGTGCGCTCAGGGCGACCAGATAAGGAAAGCCCAAGAGGATAAGGCCGATCATCGTCAGGATGGTATTGAAGACGGCGATCAAGAGCTGAACCTCGATGACCTTGCCGAACGAAGCGACGAATTTGCGACCGTAATATTCAAACTCTCCATACAGCCAGCTGATCTTGCTAGTGCGGAATTTTTCGGTGAAGGCCGAGATGCTGTGCTTCTGCAGGAGGTAGAAAAAGCTGAGGATGATGACCATCAGAATGATCTCCAGCCATTTGCCAAGCAGCTTGATGTAGGTCACAACGTTGCCCAAATAAGCTTCATAGTTGATCTTTTCGAGGAGAGTGTTCAGCTTTTGCAGTGTCTCGTCATTCTGGGAGTTATCCAGGAAACGGGTGATGTTGTTGATCAGATCGGCGACCTGACCCACGATCCGCGGCACGTAATTGAAGATGGCCGAAAGGAGTCCGGCGACCAGCAAAATATACAGCAGGACGGTAACCAGAGTATTCGAGACGGGGAAAAATCGGTTTAGCTTGCGGACGACGAAATTCTGCAGTCTCCCCATGACGAAGGTGACGACGAAGAGAAGCAGCAGAAGGTTCAGCAGATGGCGGACGCTGTACAGCAGTAAACAAGCAAGTAAAACAAAGGTGATGCGTTTCACAATCGGATGGGCAAAAAATTTCTGGATGGCTTCCACTTGTTTCCCTCATTTAGGTAGGATCGTTCTCTTTATTTTATCCCGTTTGGTTCGCCCATTCAATCTTTTTCTGGCTTCAATACTTCCCGACCAAGCGGCCCACAGAGGATGTTTCTATTCCTATCGGGTTCCCTTTATACTGGGATACAGGGAGGGAGAGACCTTGACTAGAAGATGTGTCATCGTCATCGGACTATTATTGTCGCTGACTATACTTGCCGGATGCTCAAACGGGACGATGCATCTCACGGTAAACCGCAATGGAAGCATCGATCTTTCGGCTGAGCTGCTGCTAAACTCGAAGGTGAAAAAGCTTGTAGGGGACAAGCTGGAAGAACAACTGGCGAGCCGTCTGGAAGGCTCTGGAATCGAGCTTAAGGAGATTCCGGATGGACAGTCGACTCGGTATCAATTCACGAAGACGTACTCCTCTTTCGAATCGATCCAATCTGCTGAGGGTCTTGATCTGGCCGACACGAATGTCCAAGTGACAAAGAACTGGCTGTATACAAAGTACGACATCCATGTTCAACCGAAAATGGATGCTTATGTCGATCAATCGCTGGGGATCGCGGGCACGAATCTTTTGTCCCAATCGGTTATCCGCCTGCTGATGAAGGGGCTTGCATTCGACTTCAAATTAACCCTGCCCTATAATCTGTACGGTGCCAACAATGCGGACGAACAATCCGGCCGTACTTTGACTTGGCATGTCGCACTCCAGGATTCCAATCCGATTCAGTTGGCTCTCTATGTTCCGAATATCCGCAACGATCTGATTACGGCAGGAGGTTTGGTTCTGATTCTCGGAATCGGCGTAATCGGGTTCGTGCGTTATCGGAAGCGATAGGACCTTTGGCTAGGCCGCCGTCTCAGGAAAGAGCGGTAACTTGAGGCCGTTTGTACTTATGGATAGACGATGAATGGTAACATTTGACATGCGAAATGTCAAAAGGGTTGACCGACAAGCTGCGAAACGTGACTTGTTGGCCAACCCTTTTGTTTACTTAGTCGTCCGATGGCATGGAAAATGAACCCATATGGAAAGAAAGACAGTTTTCTTGTCTTTTTATCATCTATCTAAAAGGCAATATATGTCATTCTTCTCTATAATAGAGATGGATGTCCAATCCTTGGGCAAAACCAGGTAAGAGTCGCTAGCCACCATAATAGGCATGGTTGTATAACTGATGCGGAACGGAGAGTGCGAACCGAGTTTGAGCAGGAGCCATTTCAATGAACAGGGAGGCTAAGGATTATGATCAAGGTGGTATTGGCGGAAAACCGAAAGATAATGCGGGAAGGAATCCGATTGATTCTTGAAAAAGATACGGATCTCTGCGTGATCGGTGCGGCTGCTTCTCTTGAGAATGCATTCCTTTTGTGCGAAAGGGAGAAACCGGATATCCTGCTGATGAATGCCGAACTCACCGAAGGGATGACAAGCGATCGGGATTGGCGCATGATGCCCCATCCGAATACCAAGACGATCCTGTTGTCGAATACGCACGACGAGGAGAAGATCGCTTGGGGAATACAGCGGGGAGCAACGGGGAGCGTCTGCTGGGAGATCGATCCGACGGAGCTCGTCATGACGGTAAAAATCGTCGCCATGGGGCTGAGCGTCATCCAAGGACATACGCTGCAAAGCATCGTTCGCAGCCTGAACGGCACAACGGACTCTTCACCTTCACTTGACAAGCCAGAAGTGACATACCCCCTGACCAAGCGGGAGACCGAGGTCATCCGCGAGATCAAGCTGGGCAAGGAAAACCGTGAGATCGCCCGCAGCTTGTACCTTTCGGAAGGAACGGTCAAGAACACCATTTCCTCCATCTTGAAAAAGCTGAATCTGAAAACGCGAGTCCAGCTCGCCATCTTTGCCGTGGAGCATGATATCGGGGCGTAACGAGCAGTGAGTCTGATTACCTATACCATATTATGGAAGAGGACGCAAAGCCAGAAGGTTTGGCAATGCGTCCTTCTTTTTGTCCATCTTGCCATGCAGGTTGGATGGGGAGTTGGTGACGGTCGGCATCTGGGGCAATCATGCAGATTGCGGTATTTTTATACCATCAACAAGAAACGGCACCGTGTAGCAAAGTCGTGCAGAAATCGGGGAACGGGAAAGGAGTGAAGCGAAATTTGGATATTCGAGACAAAATCTGTGAGATTGTTGCGATGGTATTCCGAGTAGAGCCGCAAAATGTCAAAACCCGTTCGGACGATGAGCCGCTGGGGGTTCTTGGCCTTGACTCGCTCAATTGTATGGACATCGTCGTCAATCTGGAGGAAGAGTTCGGCATTGTGTTTGAAGATGAAGAGCTTCTCCTGGACAGTCTGAACACGGTCAAGAAGCTGCGGTTGATCGTGGAGACCAAGCAGGCCCTTCTATCGACGGGAGGCGGTTGAGAGCATGGCAGCTATTCAGATACAGGAGCTGGTGAAGGAATATCGCGTTAGCGTCCGCTCCAAAGGCATCGCAGGAGCGGTCAAAAGCTTGCTGATACCGGAATTCAAGCATGTCCGCGCGGTGGACGGTATCAGCTTCGCGATCGAGAAGGGAGAGACGGTCGGCTTCATCGGCCCGAACGGCGCCGGCAAATCGACGACGGTCAAGATGCTGACCGGCATCCTGTCTCCTACCTCCGGAAGCATAGAAGTATGCGGCATGAACCCGGAAAAGGAACGGAAGCGGATCGCGGCCCGCATGGGCGTCGTCTTCGGGCAGAAGACCCAGCTCTGGTGGGATCTGCCGGTGCTCGATACGTACGAGTTACTCAAGCACATCTACAAGATTCCGAAGCCGGTGTACATGCGGAATTTGGACATGTTCAGCGAGCTGCTCGGGCTTCAGGACTTTATCAAGACTCCGGTGCGGCAGTTGAGCCTCGGGCAGAAGATGCGGGCGGATATTGCGGCGGCGCTCTTGCACGATCCAGAGATTATCTTCTTCGACGAGCCGACCATCGGGCTCGACGTGGTCGCCAAGGAGAAGATCCGGGAGTTCTTGCGTTACGTGAATCGGGAGAAGCAGACGACGATGCTCTTCACGACGCATGACATGGATGATATCGAACAGACCTGCAAAAGGCTGATCATCATCGATCACGGAAGCAAGATCTATGACGGTTCCATGGACGCGATCAAAGCGGCATACGGAAAGGAACGAATCCTCGCTGTGGAATTCGCCGAGAAGGTGGAACCGTTAAGTTATCCAGGGGTTGAGACCGTGGATCGGCAGGGCAGCAAGCTGTGGTTGAAGTTCCGCAAGGACGAAATTCAAGTTTCCCAGCTGATCAACCGCTTGTCGCAGAGCTATAGCATCGTGGATTTGACGGTGCAGGAGCCCGACATCGAAGCGCTCATCCGGGAAATTTACCTTGGGGGGATCCGGATTGAGCCGAGCTTATCTGGAGTTGGCTAAGAAGTCCTTTCAGAACAACCTGGTCTACCGCGCCGAATATATCGCCGGGGTGCTGAACGCCATCGTCATGATTTTCGTCAACATTTCGATATGGCGGGCAATTTACGAAGAAGAGGGAGCTCTCGAAGGGCTGCAGTTCAAGATGATGGCGACATACGTTGTGCTCTCCTTTCTGCTGCAGACCCTGTATGTGATGGATGAATATTTTATCGAGGTGAAGGTGCGAAGCGGACTGATCTCCTCCGATCTCTTAAAGCCGATCAGCTTCCGGATGTTCGTCTTCTCTAACACGCTCGGTACGCTCGTCTTCCGTCTCTTGCTTCAACTGAGCCCGGCTCTGCTGTTGTCGATCATTTTGTTTCAAATGCTGCCGCCGTTTTCCGTGCAGATGGCACTCTATTTCGCCGTCAGCGCCTTGCTCGGCTTCCTGGTGCTGTACAACTTGAACTTCCTCGTCTGGATCAGCTCCTTCTGGTTCTACTGGACGTTCAGCCTCGTCACGATTAAGGATGCGGCGGTGTTGATCTTCTCCGGCGCGTTGATTCCCGTTTGGTTCATGCCGGAGTGGCTCGCCGATTTCGTCCAAGCCACCCCGTTTGCCTCGATCTATTCCACGCCGATCCAGATCTATCTCGGCATGATCCCCGAGGATGAAATTGTGACGGGCATGCTTCGACAACTGGCTTGGGTATTGATTCTGGGCTTGGCCGGGATTGTACTGTGGCATAGGGCTTCCCGCAAGCTGAGCGTACAGGGGGGATGAGCCGTGCCTAAGCATACTCTGGCCGAAAAAGCGGCTCTGCTGTTCCGCTATTCGCAGCTCAATATGAAGCTGGTGCTGGAATACAAGCTGAACCGCAGCTTGATCGCCATCGCGATCTTTTGCCGGGAGATGATCAGCGTGGTCGTCATGCTGCTGATTCTTCTGAGGTTCCTCCACATCCGCGGCTGGGATTTGAACGAGCTGCTGTTTCTCTACAGCTTTCTCTTCCTCAGCTACAGCCTGTTCGTCTTCTTGTTCGCGGGTATTCGGGATTTTGACGGCATGGTGCATTCCGGAGAGTTTGACCGCCTGCTGACGCGGCCAGTCGGGCTCATGTTCCAGATCGTAGCGGCGCGCATCGATTTCTCCGCCACAATCGGCCATGGGGTCGTCGGTGTACTGCTTTTCATGAACACAGCCTTCTCGGTCGGTATCGATTGGACCTGGAAGAACGCCTTGTACTATGTCCTCGTGATCATCGGAGGCACCTTGATTCAGGCATCTCTATTTTTACTGTCAGCCTGCTTCAGCTTCTGGGCGATCAAGACGGAGAACGTGCGCAATTTGCTGTTTTTCAATTCCCGGCGCATCGCGGGGTACCCGATCACCTTCTATCCGGTTTTCATTCAGAAGCTGTTGATCTTTGCGGTTCCTTTTTCATTCGTTAATTTTTTTCCGGCTCAGTATTTCCTGCGCAAAAGCGATTTCGCGCCTTTTTGGGAGGGTTACCTTTATCTGACCCCGGTTGTCGGAATCCTGATGTTCATCCTGGTGTATCTGATTTGGCGCAGAGGGGTCCGCAGCTACACGAGCACAGGCAATTCCATGTATGGCTGAGGACGGGCGCTCATGCCCGATCAAGCGGAAGGCAGGTTGGTACATGAACGCGAAGGCGACCAAACGCTCCTACACTCCGATTCTGGTGTTGACGGTATTGCTGTTAGGAGTCATCGGCTATCTGACCTATCGGTTTGCACCTCTTGAGGACTGGAAGCTGAAGGCCGGTTTTTATGACGACAAGCTAGCGGTCATCAACACGGCGGACATCCACGGAAACATTGTCTATAACGAAGTGAATGGAGGCTACTACACCCTTGACGAGGTAAATGTGGAAATGGGCATGCCCCTCATGAAGGGGGTAGCCGACGAGCTTCGCGCGAAAAACAAGAATTCCCTGTTTCTCGATAGTGGAGACATGTTCCACGGTACGAATGAAGCGAATGTCGATGAAGCGAAGGGCATCGTCGAAGTGGCGAATATGATGGGCTATGATGCCATGGTCGCCGGGAACCACGATTTCGATTTCGGCTTCAAGCGCATGCTGGAGATCAAGCAGGAGCTGAACTATCCCATTCTGTCCGGCAATACGTTCTACAAAGGGGAGCATGCGTTTCCTTCCTATATCATCAAGGAAAAAGGGGGCCTCAAGATCGGCATCTTCGGTCTGACCGTCCCGGATTCCCTGTCGAACATGAACGTGTTCGGAGAACCGGATGTCTCCTTCACTGAACCGGAGGCGGAAGCCCGCAAGATTGTAGCCGAGCTCCAGGAACAAGGCGTGAACGCCATCGTGTTCGTTTCTCACTTGGGCGACGATCTGGACAAGGAGCTCGTGAGCAAGGTGCCCGGCATCGACCTGGTGCTCTGCGGCCACCACCACTGGCTGTACAAGAAGGCGGAGAAGATCGGCGACACCTATCTCGTTGAAGCCGGTTCGTACAGCACGCATGTCGGTTTGGCCGAGCTGTACTTCAAGAACGGCAAGGTCAAGCATGTCGAATGGTCCATCCATCAATCCAAGGATGTGTCCAAGGAAGACAAAGCCGTTGCCGCCGTCGCGGAGAAGTACCATGCCATCGCTCTCGAGAAGGGCAAAGCGGTTGTCGGTCATTCGAAAGTCGAGCTGGACGGAATGCGGACACATGTCCGGACGGAGGAAACTAATCTCGCCAATCTGATCACGGACGCCATGCGCGAGGAGGGCAAGGCGGACCTTGCGCTGCTGAACGGAG
The DNA here is from genome assembly GCF_001457415.1 of Gorillibacterium timonense. Taxonomy (GTDB): domain Bacteria; phylum Bacillota; class Bacilli; order Paenibacillales; family NBRC-103111; genus Gorillibacterium; species Gorillibacterium timonense. The sequence continues at coordinate 2,094,334 of NZ_LN881724.1, read as the reverse complement.
GAGGTATTCGCGAGAGCATAAGCAAGGGAGACATCACGCTCTATGATGTCGGCAAGCCGCTGCCCTTCGTCAACTCCTTGATGACCGTCGAAGTGGAGGGGGAGAAGATCTACGAGGCTATTGAGCGCGGGCTTCGGGCTTGGCCTTACGGCTCCAGCAACGGCGGCTTCCTGCAGGTATCGGGGATTGCCTATACCTTTGACGGCTCCAAGCCGGCAGGCAAGCGGCTGGTCAGCGTCACGATGAACGACCAGCCGCTCGACAAGGAGAAGAAATACAAGGTAGCCACGAACGACTATTTGGTCACCGGGGGCGACAACTTCACCGAGTTCGAGAATGCGAAGCGGCTCAGCAAGGGCGCACTTCTGCGCGACGTGCTCGCAGCTTACTTGAAGGAAAAGGGGACGGTCTCTCCTGAAACGGAAGGACGCATCACCGTAACGAATAAGCGATACAAATAGACGTTTGACCATGACGATTGACCATGAATGAAGGAGGAAGAACGCATGACCATGAGCAAAGAACAGGTGGAACAACAGGTATGCGAGATCATCGCGAGTTTTGCACCGCTTGGAGGGGAAGGCATCCGGCCTGATGCGAATCTGCGCGAGACCTACGGTGTGGATTCCCTGGTGCTGGTGGAGCTGCTCGTGGAGATCGAGGAGGCGTTCGGCATTCTCTTCGACAGCAGTTCGTTAACCGATGAGTTCTTCTCGACGGCGGGCGTTATCGCTACTTATGTCAGCGGGAAGCTGGAGGCGGCTTGAATGGAGGCGAGCGGCCAAGCGATTCCGAAGCGGCGAGTGCTTGAGGATGTTCCGCGCTATTACGAGCCTTATGTCAACGACTGCTTCTATAACGCTTACGGCGCTTTGCTGCAGCGCAAAGGAATCAATCCCGCCTTGGCTTTGGCGGATTACCTGTCGTTCATGTATGACCCGGACAGCGAATACATCGGAGTGAACTTTCTAAACCATGCCTCGGCCACCTTCTATTTCACGGAAGAAGAGCTGAACTCTTCGATGGCCTATGGTTATTTGCCAGCAACGTCCGCGTACCTAGAGGGGAAGGCCGTCTCAGCGGTTGATGCCGAGCATTTCCAAATCCGGCTGTATACGCACGAGGATCCTCAAGTGGCTCATGATCGGCTGAAGCAGCTGATCGACGAAGGGGAAGCGGTGATCGTCGTTGTCAATCTGTACGAAATCAGTTATCACCGCGCCTACAAGCAGCAGCATGGCGTCCATGCCGTCGTGATAACCGGCTATGACTTGGAAGAGGGCGTGTATTACCTGTTCGACAAATATACGATGTCGAGCAGTGATTTTGACGGTACCCTTCCGATAGAGGAAGTTGTCGCAGGGCGGACTACACCGAGCGTGACGGTTAATCCGGTGAGCGGAACCACGGTGCGCCCCATGGAGAACCTCTGGATGGAGCTCCATCTGCATCCGTCCTTCCGGTTGACTGAGCTTCTCGCGAAGGAGCTGGTGCTCGGAAGCTGCCGAAGAATGAGGGGGGAGGAAGAGGTGCTCGGTCAAGTCTGCGGGTTTCGTGCGCTGGATGCTTTCATCACGGCACTCCATGCCAAGCTTGAAAAACCGATCGAGCAGGAGGATCGGAATCAATTCCGGTTCTATTACAATTCTGCATGGAAGTCGGTCGCCCGCCAACGCAAACGGTTCCTCGCATTCCTAACGGCTGCCCGGACGGAGTTTGGCTGGTCGTTGGAGGAGTCCGCAGAAGAATGCCTCAAGGAAGCCTCCATGCGGTATGACATCGTCGCCAATCTCGCCTTAAAGTTTGGCTTGACGGGCAAGCCTCAACTTCTTGTGGACATGGCGGAGCAGCTCGTTCTGGCCCGGGAAGCGGAGGAGCGCCTGGTCGCTTGGCTGGAGACGCTGGCGTAGTTACCAGCAGCAATACCAATGGGGACTCCCTAGTACGTTGTCGACCTCACAACGAAGGTATCCACATCCGGTTTCCATGCGGATCGACGCCGCGCTCACGCTTCATATTCTTACGGAGAAGGATGACAACGCAAGAGGAGGAGTTTGCACATGAAGAAGGCGAATTCGCCCTGGGAGCTATTTGTGGAGAGCTGCGGGAAATACAGGCAAGAACTGGTCTTGATCTACAACGACCGAACTTACAGCTATGAAGAGATCTATGAACAGGCGGTTCGCTTCTCGGAGCTGATCGGGAAGTGGAGCTTTCGGATGGGCGGCGTTTATCTCCCCAATTGTCCCGCTTTTCTCATCAGTATGCTGGGCCTGAACGCAAGCGGGAAAGTGTTCGTCTCCTTGTCGTATCAGTTCAAGGGAGATGCACTGATCGAGCTCTTGGATTACGCAGATGTGGAACTGCTGATCACCGATACGAAGGGCTGGGAAGCGATCAGGGATCGGTCCGACTCCCACAATGTCCGCGTCGTTCTTGAAGTACAGGCGGACGAAACCTTCCGCGTCCATGAAGTGCCGGACAAGCTTCCGCGGCCGCTTCCGGAGCTCGGGGCCGACACCTTCGGCATCTGCTTTACGTCAGGTTCCACTGCGCGGCCGAAAGGAATTCTTCTCTCCAATCGCGCCGTGGTCGGAAATGCTTGCGCCATTGCTGAACGCTTGGATTTTCAAGAAGGTGACCGCACGATTCTTCCCCGATCGCTCGCGCAGGCGAGTCCCATTGCGGGAGATGTCTTTATGGCGATCAGCCGGGGCGGTGCGATCATCCTGATGAACAACGTCTTTCACCCGGCGATCTTCCTGAAAGCCATTCAGGATCACGGAGCGAACCAGTTCTATATCGTACGGACCATGCTGCTGCAGATGCTCGAGTATCCCGGACTTAAATCCTATGACCTTCATTCGCTCAAGCGAATCTTGATCGGCGGCATGATCAATCCGATTGGCATCTATCAGGAAGCAGCTCGTTGTGCGCCAGAGGCTAAGGTGTATAACGCTTATGGCGCCTCGGAAGCGGTAGCCCGCGTCACTCTCGGGTTGCATGACGAAGTGATCAACCTGCCTTGGGTGATCGGCAAACCGATCGACGGCTGCTCGATCAAGATTCTCCGCGAAGACGGAACCGAAGCGGAGGTTGACGAGATCGGGGAGCTGTTTATTCAGAGTGATTACCTCATGGATGGCTATTACAAGCAGGAACAGGCCACCCGCGAGGTGCTTACTCCGAACGGCCTGCGTGTGAAGGACATTGGGTACCGGGATGCGGAAGGACGATTTTATGTGCTGAGCCGCAGCGACGACATGATCTCGCAGGGAGGCAGCCGCGCATACCCAGCGGACATCGAGGAGGTTCTGCTGCGGCACGAAGCCATCAGCGAAGCCGTGGTACTCGGCGTTGAGGACCGTAAGCTTGGGCAGCGGATCGTCGCTTTTGTCTGTTTGAAAGAGGGTCGTCAGGCGGCAAGTGCGGAGCTGTTCCGGTGGTGCGCCGCGCAATTAGAGGACCGCAAGGTGCCAAAGGAAATTCACATCGTCGCGAGCATTCCACGCAATGTCATCGGCAAGATCAACAAGAAGGAAGTCAAAGCGATGTACGATAGCCTGCTGCAGACGGGCAGTTAATCGGCTTTGAGGCTGAACGACCCGAAATCGGCATCCGTTTTGTGATAAACGATGAAGATAAACCGTCAGAATGAACAGCTGCTCGGCAATAAACTCTTGATGAGGAGGGCTATTGATATGAATAGACGGGAACTGTCTTTGGAGCGTCAACTGATTCTGATGGCTTCGGTGGAGATTGACGAGAACGAGAGGGAACAGCTGGAGAAAATCCTCGCTTCGCCGCTTGATTGGTCGGAGGTCGTCTATCAGATGATCACGCACCGCACCCTTAACATGCTGACCTACAATCTCAAGAAATTCGGCCTATTCGAACAGCTCGAGGGAGAGCTGAAGCGTGTTTTGAACCTGCAATGGGCGGCATACCGTGAGCGGAATGGCTTCTACGCCGCCAAGCTGACTGAAATCCTCCACGCTTTTGCCGAAAAGGAGCTTGTCCTGACGGTCCTGAAGGGAAATCTTCTCGTGAATACCGTCTATCCGTCCCTGGAGACGCGCACCTTCAACGACCTGGATTTCCTGATGCAGCTGGAGGATGTGAACCGGGTGACGGATGTGCTCGAAGGCTTGGGGTATGTCCAAGGTGAGTATGCGGCGGACCGTCACGAGATCCATGTATCTTCGCGTAAAGCCAAAATGGTCCATCAGATGACAACTCACGAAATTCAGGAGTTCATCCAGCTCTGCGACAATCCGTTCGCTTCCGTTGTGGAGGTGGATGTCAATCACGATATCCTCTGGCGCGGAAATTGCCCTTACAAAGTACCGACGCGGGAGCTAATCAGCCGTGCCGTTCCGATCAATCTATACGGTGCAAAGGGATACCGACTGGACCATGCCGACAACCTGATCCAACTGTGCTGCCATCTGTACAAGGAAGCGGTGCTCATGGTGTGGATCTCCAGCCTCAAGGATTTGAAGCTGTACAAGTTCGCAGACCTGTACATGTACATCCGCTAATTTGCCGCAGAGATCGACTGGGAGCTATTTACGGAGCGGGTGAAGCATTACCAATTGGAAAAGGTCGTTTCCTACAACTTCCACTATATCGGCCTGATGTTCCCGCAGATCGTTCCCGAGAGCATTGCGAAGGCCTTCGCACCAGATGATCTGACCTATCTGGATCAATATGCAATTGAGAACGAAGAGCCGTCCGTTTGGGAATACGATTTCTTCACCCGGCTGTTCGATGTGAACCGAATCCTGAGCGTTGATGGTAACGCGGCAGACAATTTCAAGCGTTTTCAGACGGTGAAATCCAGTTGAGGACCGAAGGGGCAGATGAGTCGGCGGTCATCACGGTCTTGTGCTCCGGTTTCGGGCTCGGGCTTTATATTCCCGGCCTGCTCATCGCCGACCGTCTTCGGTCTCTTGGACGGAAAACGGTTGTCGAGGTATTCGAGACGGCCATTCAAGCGGATAAGCAGGAAGGAATCCTTCGCAGCAAGCAGGCCTGCCACCGCAGCTTCGCAGTAGCCAAGATGTCCGCGCGCATGCCGATGGATATTGCGAAGAGCGTGGATCCCGAAGCGGTTGAACGACTGATAGGCGAATGGGAGGCGGAGGACCGCCGGCATTTCCTGCTGCTCTCCGGGCATTGGCTGCATATCGTCAACCACTACCGGCAGCGCAGAAGCCCCGTTGAGATTCATGCGGATATCCTCTATGTGGACGGAGGGTTGCCGCCTTCCTGGGAGAGCGTCCGCCACTACGAACCGGATTATGCTCGACATTACGGAGAACTCCGCCTGTACGACACTGAACGGGCGGAACTGCTCCACCCGATTCAAGTCGGCTGCACGCGGCCCGTTCCTTACGGGGATAGGCTAAACCGCTGCCTGATTCACGGCGGAGGCTGGGGGATGGGAACCTACCGGACGAAGATCCCCGAGCTTCGCGAGCACGGCTTTGAGCTTGACCTCGTCGCATACGAGCATGGGGAAGAGAAGGAAGCAGCCCCCGGCGACCGCGTGTTCCGAATCGATCCGGATTGGTCTCCATGGCTGAGGAATGCGGAGGATCACTTTACGTTTCCGCCCTTCGGCCGAATCCATGAAGACGGGACTGCCGATTACCGCATCGGTAGCGATCATCATGGGCTCTTCGATATCGCCTCCCGGGTGAAGGCGATTATCGGCAAGCCGGGCGCCGGGACCATGATCGATTCACTTGGCTCCGCGACTCCGTTGGTGCTGCTGGAGCCGTTCGGCGAGCATGAGAAGCGGAATGCCGAGTTATGGGAAGCCTTGGGCTTCGGCATCTCTTATGAGAAATGGAAGGAATCAGGGTTCTCCGATGAGCCATTAATCCGCTTGTATGAGCGGCTGGCCGCTGCGCGCGAATCCAAACCCGATCTGGCTTTGGCTTACTCCCGCCGGTTGGCAGGAGGAGTGATCCAGCCAAAGCACGTTTAGGGAGGGTCCGTCCTCCGTCGCACTCGGCCTATTACCTATAGAGGGACAGGGGGGGGAATGTGAAAGGAAAAGCGAGGAAAGCTCGCGCGACGGGCTGCCTGATCGTATTCGAGGGAGTGAGCGGTTCCGGCAAAAGCGAGGGAATCAACCGGTTAACACGCGAGCTTGTAAATCGGGGAGTGACGGTTTCCGTCGCGGAATGGAATGCCAATCCGGTTATTCGCAGGCTCGTCCGGATTCTGGACGTCTGTCGGATCATGAACCCTGCTGTATACAGCCTTCTTCAATGGATCGGATTTCATCGGAGCTATCAGACCCTCATGAAACCCCGCCTGAAGCGGGGAGAAGTGGTTATTGCCGATCGGTACATCTATACGGGCATGGCCCGAGACAACGTAAACGGCGCTGCTGGGTGGATCGGACGGCCTTGGTACACAGGGGCGCCGCTGCCTGATTTGATCGTCTTCTGCGATACTCCTCCTGCCGTCTGCTTCCATCGGATCGCCTTACGAGGTAAAGCGCTGTATCATCCGAGCCGCAAGTATCAGCTCACTGCGGAGCCCCATAAAGAGCTGCTCTATTTGGAAAACATGCGGGAGTGTTATTTGAAGCTGTTTGCGGAGGCTTCGGGAAAGGGCCAGCCACCTCCGCGAATCGTTCAGGATTTCACTGCGGCCGAGGTGCTGGGAGACGTATGGGCGCTCATCGAGCGCAAGCAGAGCTGGGCCGCTTCCCGTGAAATCGCCACTACGGCTGATCGGCAGGAGCAGGCTGCCGATCATCGTTGAAAATCGGTTCTAGCTTTCCTAAGCGAAGGAGGACAGACGATGGCATTGACCGAGTTTTTGGAGAAATTGCTGACGACGGTTCATTTACCGGTTACCTTCGGTCCCCACGATCCCGTTTCGCTCTCCCGTTGGCTGGTCCGAGCCGTGACCAAGCCGGCGTCCCGTTCTTGGGGGGATAAGCCTTACCTCGACGAGTCCGGTCGAATTCTGCTCACGGCTGAAGCGAATCTGCTCGCTGGCAGCGAGCTGGAAGACAATTGGAGCTATTACAATTCCGATATCATCGGTTCGTTTCAGGAGCCGAACGAGCCGAGCAAACGGTTCGAGCGCAGGCCCGACCGTTACCTCTACGCCGTCACCAACATGTACAGCCCTTCGCCTGTGGAGATGCTTCTGTATGTCATTACCTTCCTGCCATCTCCGCTGAGGCTGTGGATTAACGGCGAGCCGATCATCCTCGCGAGCGAGGATTGGGTTGTGAAGGACCTCCTTGTTCGCGTCCGGTTAAAGCAAGGTAATAATCCGATTCTGGTTGAGCTGCCACTGGGTCTGCGTTATCCGCTCACATCCCAGGAGTTCCTCCTTCGCTTTCAGCCCCTCGCCAGACTGGAGAGGGAAAAGGATGCCTATGCTTATCTGGATTGGGAGCGATTCGAGGGAATGAAGCGGAGCTTGGTCCTGTATCCGGAGAAATGGAAGGTCGCTCCAGGAGAACTGCTGCGGATAACCGTCGTTCCCCGCTATGCTGGAGTCGGCCATACCGGGAAACCGATCGAGGTGATTCTGGAGACCCGATCCGGCGAGCGGCTTACTTCCGAAACTGCCCAAGTCGGAAGCGTCTGCGCACTCGCCATTCCGAAGACGGCGTCAGGCGTGCTCGTTCTGAAGGCGCGTGGTGCAGGACTATCCGCGAAAGCGGTTTTCCTGTTCGCAGGCGATGAAGCGGCAATGAGAGAAAAATTGCTTTCCGAAGTCGCGTTAACGACACAGCTATCTGCCGGGGAGGCGGAATCCTTCCGTCAGCTCATGCAGCTGCCGCATGCGTTCGAATCGTTAAATCAGTATATGCCCTATGACATTCGGGAGACCTTGTTGGAGAAGCTGGACGAGATGGAAACCGCGCTCGCAACCAACCGCTTGGCTCTTTCCGCCGCGGCTTCGCGCAGAATTATCCGGTATCGGCTAAGAGAAACAGGCGACGCCTACTTGGCCTATACGGTGCTTTTGCCGGATGGGTACGATCCGGGCAAGAGCTACCCGGGCGTGTTCTTTTTTCACGATGCGATGGCGCGCAATTATCCCGTGGATTTGCCTTGGATCAAGGATCTGTCTCAATCGGAAGCCGTGATCATCCAAATCGTAGGCATCGGACGCAGCAATTATACGGATGATCTTCAGACGGTTCGGACCATCCGGCATGTCGCAGCCGAATGGAAGCTCGACCGGGATCGGCTATATGGCATCGGCTTCTGTACCGGAACGCACAAGACGTACCGGACCGCCTTCGCCGTGCCTGATCTGTTCGCTGCAATCGCATCGGTAGCCGGAGAGATCGCGCTGAACATCCACAAGCCGGAATACGCCTGGCTCGACAATCTCGGCGATATGCCGGTACTCGGCGTCTGCGCTTACGAGAACTGGTTCTTCAACAGCACGCGCCTCATCGATTTGTGGGGCCGACTGCCAGAAGCGCGCACGGCGGTCTACAGCGGATTTATGCACAACGAGCTGAATGCGCTTCATAATTCTCGGGTTTTGCTGAGGCAGCTCCTGACCTTCCAGAAGGACCGCTTTCCGAGATGGATCGCCTTTGCTCCGCCCGATCCCTGCTTTGTGAAGTCGCACTGGGTTCAGATCATCTGGCTCAGTGTTCCTGGTGATTCTACCCGTGTGCAGGCCGATATCCTCTCGTCCGAGAGGATCGAGCTCGAAACTCGGAATATTGATCGGCTCCGGGTAGTGCTGAGTCGAAAAGACCTCGGTTTGGACGAGGATGTGGTGCTCTTCGTGAACGGCTCCGTTTGCAGCATCCATCTAGGTGGGTATACCTCGATTGAACTCGATACATCGAGCGCTGAAGCCCGCATCGTTTCAACCGAGCTTATGACACCAGAAGCATTCGAGAAGTGGTACCAAGACATCCTCATCGACGAGAATCAGATGGGAATGAAACGGATCTACCTGGGCAAATGCGCCGTTGTCCGGCCCGCCGTCCGCAGTTCGCTCTTCAGCAAGCTCGCTTATCTGCTGCAGAATCCAATAAAGGATCGATACATTTTCTACCGGTATGATACTTGCCGGGAGGCGGAGCTCTCGCTGGAGGAACCGGGCGAGCGTCATTTGATCGTGTTAGTGGACGCAAGAGACAAGACACCTTTGCAGCAGAGGCTGCTTAACGACGTAGGGCTGACTGCGGAAGCCTCCGGTATCTGTTGGGGAGAAGAAGCTGTCGAAGGTGAATATTTCGCCATGGTGTGTACGGCAAATCCGTATCGTCCGGATCGTATGGTATTGTTCGCTGTGACCAATACGGACGCTGTGGAAGAGGAGTGGATCGCTCTCTTAAACAGCTTTGATACGAATCCCGTGTTCTATTACAATGCTTTGATCTATCATCGGGGACGGTTGCGGACCGGCTTTGGCGGTTCGGTCGTTCCTGCTGCGGGGGAGGGTGTTCGATGAGGAAGGAAGCGGAAATGCCGGAGGTAGGAACAGACAAGCGGTTGCGGCAGTTCGCCGAACAATATGGAACACCGCTGTATGTCTACGACGGCGATTGGATCGAGCGGCAATACAGGCGGCTCAAGAGCTGCTTGCCGGAACCATTCGAGGTATTCTATTCGGCCAAGTGCAACCCGCTGCTTGGAATCTGCCAGCTGCTTCGGAGGTTGGGCAGCTCCATGGAGATCGCATCGGCTGGCGAGCTGCATGTCGCGCTTGCAGCCGGGTTTCCACCGAGTTCGATCGTCTGGACGAGTCCGGGCAAGACGGAGCGGGAGCTAGCGGCTGCGATCGATAAGGAAATCTACAGCATTAACGTGGAGTCCGTGACGGAAGCGCGGACGATCAGTCGACTAGCCGAAGCCAAGGGAACAACGGTCCGGATCTCGGCGCGAATCAACCCGGATTTCCATGCCGCGGGAGCGGGCTTGAAGATGACCGGCGTTCCGACGCAATTTGGAATCGATCAGGGGACAGCGGAAGCGGCTCTGAAGGAAATCGCGGCGCTTCCGGGTATTGAGCTCATCGGGCTGCATGTCTTCACTGGGTCGCAGGTGCTCGATGCCGGGGTCTTGGCAGAGACGATGGAGCAGATCATCCGCCTCGCCCTGTCTCTTAGCGAAGCCGTCGGAATCCGCCTGCAGTTCCTGGATCTGGGCGGCGGCTTCGGCGTTCCTTATTTCCCAGGCGAGCAGCCCCTGGATTGCGATCTCTTGAAACGAGAGCTTGCCGCCATCTGGTCTCGTTACGCCGAGAGTCTGGCGGGCGTCCGCATTGGCGTGGAGAGCGGGCGCTTCCTGCTCGCGGAAGCAGGCACCTTCTTAACCCGCGTCCTGGATGTCAAAAGCTGCAAGGGAACGAAATTTGCCGTCTGCGACGGTGGATCAAACCAACATGCTGCGAGCGCCTTCCTTGGCAGATACGTCCGCAACAATTTCCCAATGCGGCTGGTTGCGGCTGCGGAGGAGTCAGCCAGCCTTCATGATCACTCAGACGGAAGCGAAGAACGAGTTCTTGCAGCTGCAGGATCCGCCTATAGCTTGCCGGGCGAAGAAGCTAAGGAGGAGCTGACCGTTGTCGGCCCTCTGTGCACCCCAACCGATGTGATCGGGCAGAAGGTCCGCTTGTCTCCTCCCATGCCAGGAGATTTCCTAGCAGTTGAATGCTCGGGGGCTTACGGCTTGACCCACAGTCCGGCGTTATTTCTAAGCCATTCGCTGCCAGCGGAGGTTCTCCATTATGAGGGAGAAGATCACGTTCTGAGAGAAAGGGGGGAAGCGGAAGATTTCCTGCGCGGCCAGAATGGAATCGGCTGCCGGGAGGAAGACCGCGTGATTCATGTCTGATTCGTTCCATTTGATCCGTTGGCTGACGGAGGAACGTTGCAAAGGAATCATCGTCTGGCTGTTTAATATCGGAGCGGAGAGGTTCTGGAACCAGGTACAGCCCGGAATCGTCGATGTGAATGAAGACCGCATTGTAAGCCGGATGGAGGAAATGAATCTGCTGCTCTGCCGAGAACAGGATATCCTTATCCTGCGCGAGGCACCGAACCCGGAGTACTTGGAGCAGCTTCGCGAATGGGGATTCTCTATCCCGCGGATTCTTGTTCCTGCCTCTGGCGACGAACGGGCCGGAATCTCCGAGCTAGTTCTAAGCGATGACGAATTGTTGCAGGAGTTGAAGCGACTGGCGGAGACAGAGGCGGATGTCGCCTTTGTTCCTTACGCGGCAACCCGCTTGGAGGAAGAAATCGCCGAACGCTGCGGCCTGTCCTTATTTTCCGCACCGGCTGCGGTCAACGCGGCTGTCAACGACAAGATCGGCAACCGCGAAATCGCCGAAAGGCTTGGACTCCCCGTCTGCAAGGGGCGGATCTGTGAGAGCGTCGATGAGATTCGCGAGGCCTACATGGCATTAACAACCGGAGAACCGGCGTTTGAGAAGGTGATTATCAAGGAACCGTACGGAGCTTCCGGCAAAGGGTTGTACATCGTCGATTCCCCTGAGAAGCTTCAGACGCTTCTGCTTCGCTTGAACCGATATGCCCGAAGCCATCCCGACGCCCGCTGGCTGGTGGAAGGCTGGTACTCCAAGCTGGCCGACGTCAATTATCAAATCTACGTTTCTCCAGAAGGCGAGACAGAAGTCTTTTCCATCAAGCAGCAGATGCTCCGAGATACGGTGTATATCGGCTCCCGGTTTCCTGTACCTTGGGAAGGTGAAGAGGAACAGTTGTATCGCCGCTTCGGCGAGCAAATTGGACAAAGCCTGCATTCCATCGGCTATACAGGAGTTGCTGGGATCGATTCGATCATCACGGAGCAGGGGGAGATTATCCCTGTCATTGAAATCAACGGGCGGTTTACGCTCTCCACGTACATCTCCTTTCTCACTCGTGTGCTCGGAGAACGAGCGAAATTCATCAGCCGCTATTTCAAGCTCGTCAGCGACGAATCCCTTTCCTACGCTGATGTATGCCGAAGGCTAGAGAGAGGAGGATTGCTTTACAACCGTTCAATCGATGAAGGAGTGTTGGTTTATACCTCAGGCACCCTCCCTCTGAGAGCCGATGAATCCACCGGCAAGTATCATGGACGGCTGTTTGCGTTGGTTATTGCGGAGAATTGGGAGCGCGTGGATGAGTTGAACCGCAAGCTGGAGACGATGGCCGATCGGTTTTGAGATATTCGGAGGGACGACAGTGGAAGGTATAGAGGTCATAGAAGCCATAGGGATCATTCCTCGCTATGATGAGGATTTCTTCAACTGCTACATGGGGCATCTGCTCAGCTACCTCAAGCTCCTGAACGTGCCGGTGGAGCTTGTCTTCTACAAATGCCTGGAGCCCCTGCAGCGGATCTATCACAGCTTTGTCGTGCATGGGAGAGACCGCTGGCATTTTCCTTCCCCCTACTTCGATCTTCACCTACTTGGGGTTCGCACCTTCCAAGAAGTCTATCCCACTTATGAGCTTGCGAAGCCAAGCATTCTGAGGCGATTGGCGGAAGGGAAGGCGGTTTTCTTTTCAGGTGACGGGTTCTATGTTCCTCATCGAATCGAAACCTATGGCATTCGGCTGCAGCCGCATAATTTTATGCTCACGGGGTATCGAACGGACGAGAACGGTCCGGAATGGTTTGTCCAAGATCATGCGAGGCCGGATTTCTTCGATTGGTATGCGGAATCGATCGTCCGCGATTGCTATGACAAAGCTGAGTATCCGTTCGCCCATTACATAGCGTATTACGAGATCGATCGAGAAAAGCTGGATTCGCTGGATCGATCCAACTTTCGCCAACCTCTGGAAGAGTATCTGGATATGTATTTGGACGACTTCGCCCTCTACGACTCCATTTGCGCGATGGTGAGGGAATCCCCCAACGGAGAAGGCTTGCACTTGAATCGGATGATTGGGCTGGAGCGAACTCTCTTTTTTCTGGCTTCATCCAGAGAGCTGTTCGGTCGATTCTTGACAGCCACTGATTTGGATGATGGACTCGGGATCCTGATTCAACGGTCGAAAAAGGCAGCTTTTACGGCTCGCGGGCAGCTGATGCGAGGGAAAACAGGCGGAGGGAGCAATCGAAATGTTGACCGGTTTGAAGCCGCCATGCAGGAACTGAAGCAGACGGAGCAGACTCTACTCGATACACTCAGGCGCAGATTCCTCGGAATCTAGCGCTTGTTTTTTTGATCCGCAATAGGCAATGAATGCCTTAATGAAAGATATATGAATATACATTGCATTCGGTTTTGTTGTTTCCTAAGATGAGCTTACAGACAGAGTGACAAGGGAATGTAACATCTCTTTAAAAGACTCTAGACTCTCCCGTTGAGTGTAATGATAAGAATGAGATAGATCGTTTTTTCGATCACCCAGATGGTTCAAAATTGCGGCAGAAAGGATGGTGACCCGATGTACAAAATAGGAGAGCTTTCAAAGCTGAGCAAAATACCCGTCAAAACCTTGCGGTATTATGACAGCGAAGGGCTGCTTATTCCGGATGAAATCGACCGTTTTACGGGCTATCGCTATTATTCAGCCTCTCGCCTTGCCGACTGTTATCGGATCGTTGCACTGAAAGAGCTTGGCTTTACGCTTGAAGAGATTAAGCTTCGGATGGAGGCTGACTCAGCAGACCGGATTATCGCCCTGATTGAAGCAAAGCAGGATGAGCTGAAAAATACCCTCATGCTGACCGAGTCGCGGCTCAACCGGCTCGAAGCGGTCAAACAAGTCATGTCGGAGGGGGAAACGGAGACGTTCGATCTTATCATCAGAAGCGCGGATACCCTGCGTGTTGCAGTGCTAAGAAAAGTCTACGCGGAGAAAGAAGAGGCCTTTGCAGAAATCGCGAAAATGAAAAGCCTGCTGCCAAAGAACCTGCTTGGTAGAAGGGAAGTGATCATTAATTATGAAACCGAATACCGCGAAAGCCAGTTTGACCTTGGCTCCTGCGTTGAAATTACAGGTAGGCTGCCGGATGACTTCGCCTTTGAGGACAAAGTCATTCTAGTGCAGTCTGATGTAGCTACTTTGGTATGCAAAAGGCAGGAGCTGGAGAAAGCCTATCCGGCGATGATCAACGATGATATCAACCTGCCGTTTGAGGATGATTCGGATGCAGTCGGCAAATGGAAATTCCTTGATGTCGTACCGAGTGAAGAACAATTTCGATATGGACAGGAGAAATCAAATCAGGGCGTATGGCTTCAAGAGCTGTACTTCCTTCCGAACGGTGAACCGTTTTGGGCAGTCGGAGGTTGGACGAAGGGGTGGCTGTTTACTTCGAGCGGATACCCTGAACGAATCTACAAAAATCGCTACACCCTCCGGACTCATCAGGGGAAAAAACTGATGTTCCTTCACATGAAGGATTACGAGCATGAGGCTCGCGGCGGGATGCCGATCGTTTGGGTGTATGAAAAGGTTTCAGACCGAGCTTTTTCTAGAGACGAGATCCGGATTCGCGACAATACCGACTATCCATTTGTTCCGGATGAGACCCTACTCGGATCGTGGAAAGTCCGTGATTTCGTTTTGAACCCAATGGATTTTGATCCAGCAAAGCAAAGCTTCCCGAAGGAAGAGCTATATTTTGAACGGATAGAATTTAAGAAGGATGGAAGAGCCATCGCGAAGTATGGTCAAAAGGAACCTTATGAACGTTCATGGACGAAAGGCCTTTTGCTTGATTCGAATAATGAAATTGCCGAAACTTATGAGGTCAGAAGGATAGACGAGACTGACTATCTCTTTGTGGAATGGAAAAGCGGAGATTACACCTATGGTGGAAAGCAGCCTTATTGGTATGTGATGGTAAGATCAGCAACTCCTCCGTTAGCTTAATTATGCTAGAATAGAGGCAAACTTCTGTCAGCGGGAGAATGCCATGAATTATGATTGCTTGATCGTGGATGACGAGCGGGAGCTCGCAGAGAGCACAAGTGAATATTTCAACTTGTTCGATGTGCGAACGGCTTATGTGACGAGTGCAGAGGAATGCCGTGCGTTCTTGCGAGAAAACTCGGTGTCTTTATTGCTGCTAGATATCAATCTGGATGAGACCTCGGGCTTCCAGCTGTGCAAAGAGCTCCGTCAGGAAACCGGCATCCCGATTCTGTTTATCAGCGCACGCACTTCGGAGGACGATGTGCTGGTTGCTCTTGAGATCGGCGGAGATGATTACATCCACAAGCCGTATACCCTTCGGGTGCTTCTGGCCAAAGTGAAGGCCGTTCTGAAGCGCTGGAGCAAGGACACGCCGGAGCCCGAGCGAGAAGGGTGGACAGCGGGGCCGGTCCGGATCGATCCGGATTTGCAAAAGGCCACCTTGAACGGGGAACCGCTAAAATTGAAAACGATGGAGTTCAAATTGCTCAGCTACTTGGTCCAGAACAAAAACCGCGTCATTCCCAAAGAAGAGCTTTTCGCCAGCGTTTGGGGAGATGTCTTCGCCGGGGATGGGACCTTGAATGTACATATCCGTCATTTGCGGGAAAAGATCGAGCAGAATCCCAATGAACCTGCCCATATCCGCACGGTATGGGGAATTGGTTATGTCTTTGAGGAGCGCGCCGCATGTTCCGCAAATTGATGCTTCTGCTGGTGGTGGTTGCTTTGACGGGAGGCGTTGCCGTATTCGGGTTTCTGGCTCAACTCAAGGAGGAGACGCCGCTAGACCGGGTTGCGATCAATGCGATGGTGCAGCAGACCGAAATCAACTGGGGGATACCCGAAACGCTAGAACGCTTGGAAGGTCCCTATGCGTATACCCTTCTGGATCAATCTGGAGCGGTTCTGTTCCAGTCGGCAGAGGGGCTTTCCCGCTCAGTGAATGAAGCGCTTCTCAACCGGGAGACCCCGATCGATATCATGGTGAACGGTCAGCTAGTCGGCAAGATCATTATTCACAATGACCACGAGGCCGCTTTCCATCGCCTGAAGATGCGATTGACTCTCTTGAGCGGCGCGATGATGGTTCTCCCGTTCCTGTTAGGCTTGGGCTACATCCTCTATTTGAACAAGAACGTCCTGCGCCCTTTTTCAAAAATGCAGCGGTTTGCCCGTCATATCGCCAAAGGTGATCTCGATCTGCCGCTGGAGATGGACCGGAACCATCTGTTCGGAGCCTTCACCGAGAGCTTCGATATGATGCGGGAGGAGCTGGCGGTCGCGAGGCAAAACGAATATTTGGCCAACAAAAGCAAAAAGGAGCTGGTGGCCGGCCTGAGCCACGACATCAAAACGCCCGTCGCCTCGATCAAGGCCATCACTGAACTGATGCTGATCAATGTCGCGGATGAGAAGACGGAAAGGCAACTGCAGACGCTCTACTCCAAAGCAGACCAAATCGACCAACTGGTGACCGATATGTTCCATTCCACCCTGGAGGAATTGAACGAGTTGAAGGTCAACATCACAGAGGAGAGTAGCGAGCTCCTGAATGAGATCATTCGCAATGCCGACTACTCCGGCGTAATCACCGCTCAGCCCGTGCCTTCCTGTCTGTTGGCAGTGGATGCCATCCGCCTTCAGCAGGTCGTGGACAATGTCGTGCACAATGCCCGCAAATATGCCGGAACGGGTGTTGCCGTAAGCTTCTTGATCCGCGAAGGCTTCTTGGAGGCGGAGTTCGCAGACGGAGGACCGGGAGTTGAGGAAGAAGAGCTGCCCCTGTTGTTTCATCAATACTATCGAGGGAGTCGGGCGGTCAACCAGAGCGGAGCAGGTCTCGGCTTATACCTGTCTCGCCATCTGATGCGGAGAATGCAGGGGGAGATCGAGTGCTATAACCGTCCCGACGGATTTACGGTGAAGCTGATTATTCCACTTACGGGAA
The DNA here is from genome assembly GCF_001457415.1 of Gorillibacterium timonense. Classification (GTDB taxonomy): domain Bacteria; phylum Bacillota; class Bacilli; order Paenibacillales; family NBRC-103111; genus Gorillibacterium; species Gorillibacterium timonense. Next base: position 2,077,484 of record NZ_LN881724.1, on the reverse strand, counting down.
CGAATTAAGGAATGATTAAGGAATCGACAAAGACCCGCTAAGAACTTCTATTGTACGATAAGAGGGTGTCCCAAAAGTCATCAAGGATGACAGAGGGGCGCCCTCTTTCTCATTTGGACAAACAAAAAGAAACCACTCTTTGGTAAAATGGAGGTACCACCCAACCATAAACCAAAAGGAGTCGGTTTCTTTGTACATTCAATATAGCATGGATCAACTGTGCTTACCAATGGATTTGGAGGAAGACATTCCCGCAAATCACCTCGTTCGCGTGGTAAACGCCGCCGTCAATCGTCTCGACGACGCCATCTTCGACGCGGCGTACCCTGGAGGAGGACGAGATAGCTACCATCCCAAGATGCTCACTAAAGTCATCATCTACGCCTACACCCAGCGCATCTACTCCTCTCGTCAGATTGCCAAAGCCGTGCGCGAAAACATCATGTTCATGTGGATCGCAGGCCGACAACGACCGGACTTCCGTACCATCAATCGGTTTCGCTCGGAGCGTATGAAAACCGTGCTGGAGACCGTGTTTACCGCCGTTCTTCACTTTCTGGCGGAGGAGAACTACGTGCAATTGGAGCATTACTTCGTGGATGGTACCAAGATTGAAGCCAACGCGAATCGGTATACCTTTGTGTGGGGGAAAGCAGTCGTGAAGCACAAGGCCAAGCTCCAGGAGAAGGTCCAAACGCTATTTGCGACAATTGAAGAGGCGGAGAAGCAAGAGGAAGGCGTGCACAAGGGCCGGGATCTTCTCGAAGTGGGCGAGTCGGCAGCCGTTACCAGTGAAAAGCTGGAGCAGGCGGTCCGACAGTTGGAAGAACGCCTGCAGGAAAAGCCCAAGGACAAACCGCTCAAGAAAGCCGTGCGCGCGCTCCGAAAGGACTTGCTTCCCCGGCTTCAGAGGTACGAAACACACCAAGCCATCTTAGGCACGCGAAACAGCTACAGTAAAACGGATCATGACGCGACGTTTATGCGGATGAAGGAAGACCACATGGGAAACGGCCAGCTCAAGCCGGGCTACAATGTGCAGGTCGGTACCGAAAACCAGTTCATTCTCGGGTACAGCGTCCACCAGCGACCGACCGATACGCGCTGCCTCATCCCTCATCTCGAAAAGATCAAGGCTCAGCTCGGGAAACTGCCGAGCACCGTGATTGCCGATGCGGGATATGGCGGTGAAGAGAACTACGACTATCTGGAGCAAAGTGAAGTCGAAGCGATCGTCAAATACAGCACGTATCATCGGGAGACGAGTAAGGCATGGCAGAATGACATCAGCAAGATCGACAACTGGAGCCATGACAGCGAATCGGACACCTGGACATGTGCGGCCGGGCAGACGCTTCATTTTCGTCGAACGAGCAAGGTACTGACGGAAAGCGGATATGAAATCGAATACCGGCATTACCGAAGCACAAGCTGCGAGGACTGTCCGCTGAAATCACAGTGTACGAAAGCACAAGGGAATCGTGAGATTAGGGTCAGCATGAAATATATGCAGCTCAAGAACCAGGCCAGACAGAAGCTCCGCAGTGCAGAAGGGTACGCCTTAGCCGTACAACGCATGATTGAGCCAGAGCCTGTGTTTGGCGATATCAAGAACAACCGGGGCTTTAGACGATTCCTGCTTCGAGGCTTACCAAAGGTGAGCCTCGAGGTCGGGTGGTTGTCGCTTGCCCACAATTTGCTCAAGAAGGCAGCGATAGACGCCAAAAACGAAGGAGCTAAGCGAGAACGGTCCGCTTAGCTCCTTCGTTTCGTTTTTTTTGCTATCCCATTTGCTCCTGAGGTTGTTCCAAAGCTTGCTTTTGGGACACCCTCATTATTATGCCTGATAGAGAAGGCCCGTAATGAGCATCAACCGGATGGGGTGGTTTCGAGGATGATAGCAAGTGATAAGGACGCCGAAAGACGCGTTTTGCTGCAAACCAAAAAGCTGGTGAAGACCTTCTCTCACGGAGGAACCCAGCAGCACGTGTTGAAGAATCTGGATTTACTCCTTTATGAGGGTGATTTCACGGTCATCATGGGAAGCTCCGGGTCGGGGAAGTCCACCTTGCTCTATGCCTTGTCGGGAATGGATAAGCCGACATTAGGTGAGATCTCGTTCGGAGGCTCAGAGATGACCCGAATGAGCAATGACCAACTGGCGGTTTTCCGCAGAAGCCATTGCGGGTTTGTGTTTCAGCAGATCCACATGCTCGATACGATGAGCGTGCTGGACAATGTGCTGACCAGCGCCTATCTGGTCCAGAAAAACCGGGCCGAGGCGGTCCGCATAGCCCGAGAGATGTTGACCCGAGTGGGACTCGACGCCAACACGCAGAAGCGATTCCCCTCGCAGATTTCCGGCGGCGAAGCGCAGCGGGCAGCGATCATCCGGGCCTTGATCAACAGCCCGAAGGCGATTTTTGCCGATGAGCCCACTGGAGCCCTGAACCGTGCAGCGAGTGAAAGCGTACTAGAGCTGTTGACGGAAGTCAACGAACAGGGACAGAGCATTGTGATGGTGACCCACGATGTCAAAACCGCCTTGCGAGGCAATCGGATTCTCTATTTGCAAGACGGGATCGTCATGGATGAGCTGCGCTTGCCCTCTTATCGTGGAAATTCCGATTCGGAGCGGCTTGCGCAGCTTCAAGACTTCTTGGCGAAGCTGGGGTGGTAACGGATGGGATACGCGATAAGTAAGGTAGCTTGGTCCAATATCCGCAAGCGCAAAAGCGCCGCCATCACGTTCATGATTTTGATTTTACTGTCTGTGATGCTTCTCTATATCGGCTTGTCTGTTATGCTGCGACTCGGTTCGTTTCAAGAGCATAAGAAGGAGGAACTGAACGTTCCTGACATAATTGCCTTTTACAAAGAAAGCAGGGAGGTTTCCTCGTTTCAAGAGGTAGTCAAGAACGATCCGGCTACCCTCCATTGGGAAGCCGAGCGTGCTCTGCAAGTCGGAGAGAGCAAGATCCGTTATGCAGACTCGGAGGTTCTGGCCAGCTTGCTTATTCTGAATAAGGATGCTCCGAGATCGCTGTCGCCCTATACGGAGGTTGATCCGCATGCGGAACCGGCTGGGAAGGCGCTGATTTATCTGCCTTACATGTTTCAGCTGTCCGGCGGGTACAAAGCAGGCAACACCTTCACCATTCCGATCAAAGGCAGCTCGTATTCCTTTATGATCGGAGGCTTCTTCGAGGAAGCTCTGCTTGGATCGTTTACGAACGGACCTGTGAAGCTATTCGCGAACGAATCGGCTTACCGTCAGCTAGAGAAGGTGCTGGGCCAAGAGGCTCGATATGAGCTCCTCTCTGGTATCTTGGACAATCCCAGTCAATCGGTTAATAAGCTATGCCAAGACTTGTCTGAGAAGCTAACCGCCTCCGATGCAAGCGGCAACTATACCATCCTCGATGGGGGGGCTGCCATGGAGGGGAACCAGTTTATGGTTCGCATGCTAGCTGCCATTCTCGTGGTCTTCTCTCTCTTGATCGTGAGCATAGCCCTCGTGGTCATGCGGTTTCAGATCCTGGTGCAAATTGAAGATTCCATGGTCAATATTGGGGTCCTAAAAGCAAATGGATATACCTCACGGCAAATCAGAAGCTCCATTCTGCTGCAGTTTCTCTTCATCGGGCTCACCGCGGCTTTGCCCAGTCTGGGGTTATCCGCAGTGGTGATGCCGTTTGTCGGAAATATGATTTCAGCTTCCCTTGGGCTTCTGTGGTCGCCTTCCTTTGATTCGATCAGTGCGGTGGTGAGCCTCATGACCATCGTAGGCTTGCTGCTCTTGGTTGCCTTCCTATCCAGCAGGAGAATTGGAGGCATCACTCCGATTGCCGCGTTGCAAAGCGGGCTCCAAACGCATAATTTCAAACGAAATCCGCTTCCTCTAGCGAATTCGCGGCTTCCCTTGCAGCTGGCTTTGGGGCTGAAGGCTCTTATTCGGCAAACGAAGCAGAACGCAATGCTGGTCCTCATCGTGACGGGACTTACGTTTTCCAGCGTCTTTTGCCTGATTCTGAACTTCAATATGACGAGGGACAACACGGAAGTGATCAAGCTGGTCGGGATCGAACGCAGCAACGTGAAGCTCGCGCCGAAGCAGGGGAAGATCACTCCGGAAAGGTACAACGAGCTGTCCTCCATGGAAGGGGTTCGGAAGCTGGCTCTGCTGGATGGGATGAACGCAACGATTGAGAACCAAATGGTCCTCCTGCAAGTGTCCAATGATTTCAGCAAGCTGGAGACCCAAACGGTCTACAAAGGCAGACATCCGTTATACGATAACGAAATTTCCTTGTCGGGGATGGTGGCGAAGCGGATCGGCAAGTCCATCGGGGATGAGGTCCCGGTCATGGCGAACGGAATCACTCACACCTACATAATTACCGGCCTCAGTCAGCAGATCACCCAATTGGGAATGGTCGCCTCGATGACGGAGGAGGGCTTCGTCAAATTGATGCCGGACTATACGGCCAAAACCTTGGACTTGTACTTAAAGGAGGGGACAGATCCGCAAGCTTTCGTTCAGGAGCTGGAAGAACGGTTCCCAGGAGTTTGGATCACCATGAATATGGAAGAATGGCTGGAGGGGACTTTGCGGACCTTTACCTATGCCATCTCGACCATCACGTGGACCGTAACGGCGGTTACCCTGTTTGTGGTCAGCCTGATCCTGTATCTGGTCATCAAGACGCTTGTCATTCGACGAAAAAGAGAGCTTGGGATCCTCAAGGGGTTAGGGCATACCTCCCATCAATTGATGACGCAGATTACCTTAAGCCTTTTGCCGGTCATCCTCATGGGAGTAGCGGTTGGAAGCCTTCTCGGCTATTTGTACTCCGATCGATTGTTTATGTTGCTGCTGTCAAGTCTCGGCATCTACAACGTGGAGTTCAGCGTGAACCTGCCGGAGGTGTCGCTTCTGTGCTTGGGACTCTTGGCGGTTTCCTGTGTGGTATCTATGCTCGTCTCGCGGCGGGTCCGCAAGATCAGTGTAACCAGCTTGATTACGGATTAATCGTGAACCTCGATCCTCTTGCTGAAAGAAACACGGCTGGAATTCGTTTGGAATCGAGCGACGGAATCCATTCCTATAAAGGAAACTCTCCGTAAAAGGAATGCCCTGCTCATGCTAGGATAAGGAAGAGGGACGGGAAATGACGACCATTTCGAGAAGGGTCGAGCTTTATCTGTCTACTGCGAAAGAGTAAAGAGAAAGGATGAGAGTCATGAAAAAGTCGATGTTGTCCGCTTGTATGATACCCGGGAGGGTTGCAATTCGTTAGCCTTCCCACTAATTAGGGAGGAAATGAAATGAAACTGGTTATGGACCGACTCGTCATCCGAAATGCGAATGCGGAGGATGCGCGAACGTTATGCAAATGGTGGAACGATGGAGCGATTATGGCTCACGCTGGCTTTCCGAATGGGATTGGCACCACGGAGCAGGAAGTCTTGAATCGCATTCTAGCTGATAATGACAGCAGCCGACGACTGATACTGGAAGTCGATGGCATCTCTATCGGGGAAATGAGCTACAGTACCGTTAAAGAGAATACGGCAGGGATTGGCATCAAAATCTGCGATTTTGAGCAACAGGAGAAGGGCTATGGAACTCTCTATTTATCGATGCTGATTCGCTTTTTATTTGAGCAGATGGGATATACCACAATCATCTTGGATACAAACGTGAAGAATAAGCGGGCTCAGCATGTCTATGAGAAGCTAGGCTTTCGACAAGCCGACGTTCGCATGGATTCATGGAGGGATCAGCTTGGCGAGCCACAATCCTTTATCGATTATGAATTGACGGTTGATGATTTCAAAAAAGCCGCTATGATTTAGGTTTGAAAAAGAAAACCGCTTCAATCGGAACCGCCTCTCTAATCATGGGGGGAGACCGATTCAGAAGCGGTTTTTCTTTCGGCCAGTTTACGAGTCTTCGGATTTTGAAGATTCCGCTGATTCGTAAGTGGGTGATTGTCAGGCTAACGATTGTTCGCTATAATGTGGCTATCAACTGTTAGCCAAATGAGGGATTTCGAATGAATGGCAAGGATAGGACACCAGCCGCAGCTTTGGATGCCGGTGAGCAGCCCACCACCAAGGAACGAATTTTGACAGAAGCTTTGACTCTCTTCTCGGTTCATGGGTATGAAGGGGTATCGGTGCGCGATATAGCGGGGGCTGTTGGGATCAAGGAGAGCTCTCTCTACAAGCATTATCGGAACAAGCAGGCCATCTTTGACACCCTTCTCGAAGAGATGAACGAACGCTACCATACGATGGAAAGCGCTTTGGGAATCCCCGGAGCGGCTGTCGCTCCAGTTAGCGAAGCAAAGCAGGGAGTGGAGTTCGATCCAGTTATCGTCTATTCAGAAATCACCGAAGAGGCTCTCATCGAAATGAGTTGTGCCTTGTTTCGGTATTACCTTCGCGACGATTACGCGGCCAAGTTCCGGAGAATGCTCTCCATCGAGCAGTATCGGAACAATGCAGCGGGGAGCGCATTTACAGATACCTTCCTGAACGGTCCGCTCCATTATCAGAGCCTCCTGTTTGCAGGGCTCATGAACGGCGGAGCGTTTCGAGAAGAAGATCCTGACATCGCTGCCTTGCATTTTTATTCGCCGCTCTACCTTCTGCTCTGCCTCTACGACGGTCACCCGGAGAAGGAGGAGGAAGCGCTGGAGAGAGTGAAGCAGCATGTGATTCAATTCCGCAGGGTATATGGGGGAGCGAGGGGATAACGGATGAAAATTGCCGTTCTGCACGGACAGATGCACCGGGGAAGCACGTATCACTTGACTCACTCGGTGCTTGATCGGTTAGGCGGTGAAGGAGCAGAGATTCGCGAATTCTTCATGCCGCGCGATACGCCAGGCTACTGTGTCGGCTGTTACAAGTGTTTTATGGAAGGGGAAATGAAATGCCCCCATTCAGATGCGGTTCAACCCATCGTCGCGGCACTGGAAGAAGCCGATGTCATCATTCTCGATTCTCCTTGTTATGTCTTCGGGATGACCGGCCAGCTCAAGACAACCCTCGATCACGTGGGCTATCTCTGGATGTCTCATCGGCCGAGTGCCACCATGTTTCGCAAGGTCGGCCTCGTGATTTCTACCGCCGCAGGCGCAGGAGCTTCCAAGGTGACCAAGGATCTTCGGACGCAACTCTTTTTCTGGGGGGTGCCAGTCATCCACCGCTGGAGCGTAAAGGTGGCGGCCTTCAACTGGCAGAGCGTGAAACCGGAGACCATTCAGCGAATTGAGCGAAAAGCGTCAAAGCTGGCGAAGCAAATCCGCAAGGAGGTCAACTCTGCTCGTCCAGGCTTCAAAACCCGGATGATCTTTCGAATCATGAGACTGAGCCAAAAGGGGAACAAATGGAATCCGCTCGACCGGGAGCATTGGGTTCGGGAAGGCTGGATGGACAGCGAGCGTCCGTGGTAGCCTCCGGTACATCATGACAGGTCTTCCCGACACTATGACATTCATTCGACTTCTCCGGTTCGGTATAATTCATCGTGTAAGGTTCCGTCGATCGCCGTTTTGCCGCGAATATCTCCGGCATTCGGCTCCGTGCGGGAATTATGCGAGAACGGGAGTGTTCAATCGGTGAAGATTTTAGTCCATGAAAACGAACTGCTGTTTCATTTGCAAGGAGATAAAGTCAGCTACATCGTGCAAGTCGTGAACGGGGTGCTCGTGCACCAGTATTGGGGCAAGAAGCTGCGGGATTCGGGCAACCTTGCTCAGCTTCCGAATTATCCCACACAAGCCAATCTCGACATGACCAGTCAAGAGTATCCGCAGTATGGCAACGGAGACTTCCGCGTACCGGCTTATCAGGTCAAGCTGGAGGACGGAACCCGCATCACGGAGCTGCTGTATGAAGGGTATCGGATCGTTCCGGGCAAACCGGAATTGAAAGGGCTTCCTGGGGTTTACGCCGAGCAAGACGAAGAAGCACTCACGCTTGAAATCACCGCGAAGGATGCTTATTCCGGCCTCACGGTTGTGCTCAGCTACAGCGTATTCGCTGGTTCCGACGCGGTCGCTCGTTCGGCCAAGCTTGTAAATGGCGGAGAGAAACGTCTCCACCTTCTGCGTGCCCTCAGCGCCAGCGTCGATCTGGATGTATCTGATTATGATGTGGTGTATCTGGCGGGAGCATGGTCCAGGGAAGCGCATATGCAGCGCCGTCCGCTGGGTCCCGGCAGCACCCGGCTCGAAAGCCGCCGCGGCATGAGCGGACACCAGCTGAATCCTTTCGTTGCGCTGGCAAGCAAGGGCGCGGATGAAGATCAAGGCGATGTGTTCGGCTTCAGCTTCGTCTACAGCGGCAATTTCCTTGCGGAGGCCGAAGTGGATTTCATGAAGAAGGTGCGGGTGCAGATCGGGCTGAACCCGTTCGATTTCGATTGGGTTCTGGAAGCGGGGGATTCGTTCCAAACTCCCGAAGCGATTCTCGTCTATTCGGCGGAAGGGCTTGGCGGCATGTCCCGTACATACCACAAGCTGTATCGGACTCGTCTCTGCCGCGGACAATATCGTGACCAAGTCCGCCCTATCCTCGTGAACAACTGGGAAGCGACGTATTTTGATTTTACCGCCGACAAGATCGAGGATATCGCCAAGGTCGGAGCGGAGCTCGGGATCGAGCTGTTCGTACTCGACGACGGCTGGTTCGGTAAACGCAACGATGATACGACATCGCTTGGTGACTGGTTTGTGAACGAGAAGAAGCTGCCGCTTGGTCTCGGCAATCTCGCGGAGCGGATCAATAACCAAGGGCTCAAGTTCGGCCTGTGGGTCGAACCGGAGATGATCTCTCCGGACAGCGAGTTGTACCGCGCTCATCCGGATTGGTGTCTGCATGTGGAGGGCCGTAGAAGAACGGAAGCGCGGACCCAGCTCGTATTGGATTTGTCACGCCAGGAAGTGGTGGACTATATCTATGACACGCTCAGTAAAATCTTCAGCAGCGTATCGATCAGCTATGTCAAATGGGACATGAATCGCAGCTTGACCGAGATCGGCTCCGCCGCTGCGCCTGCCGAACGGCAAGGCGAAATCGCTCACCGCTACATGCTCGGCGTGTACGAGCTGATGGAGCGGATCACCACGGCGTTCCCGCATGTCCTCTTCGAAAGCTGCTCTAGCGGCGGCGGCCGTTTCGACCCGGGCATGCTCTATTACATGCCGCAGACCTGGACGAGCGATGACACGGATAGCGTCGAGCGCCTCAAGATCCAATATGGAACGAGCCTGGTCTATCCGGCCAGCACAATGGGAGCTCACGTATCCGCCGTTCCCAACCATCAAGTGGGCCGCTTCACGCCGTTGTCCATGCGCGGCGACGTGGCCATGTCCGGCAATTTCGGCTATGAGCTGGACCTCACCAAGTTCACGGAAGAGGAACGGGTCGAGGTAAAGCGTCAGGTTGCGATGTACAAGGAAATTCGCGGTATCATCCAGCAAGGTGAGCTATACCGCCTGCGCAGCCCGTTCGAGCACAAGGAGACGGCGTGGATGTTCGTCAGCGAGGACCGTTCCGATGCGGTGGTCTTCTTCTTCAAGGTGCTGGCCGAACCGTTTGGGCCGAAAGCGTCCTTACACCTGAAAGGGCTTGATCCCGAGCGGGATTACGTCGTCGAAGGAGTCGGAACCTACGGGGGAGACCGCTTGATGAATGTCGGCCTGTCCTTCGAACCGTTGAAAGGCGATTATGCCAGCAAGGTCTTCCGGCTGAAGGCCGTTTCCTCCCACTAATAAGAATGGAATGAAAGTAGTGTGGAGGCGGTATCACCGTCATTATATGACATGATGTGCTCCGCTTAACGTTTGATTTACTTGAATCGAAAGGACCTGAAAATCTACTTCGCCGTGGATTTTTTGGTCCTTTCTTGTATGGATCGGAAGATCTCCCTTTCATGCGGGCATTCAAGATTGGCGGTTGCGATGAATTTGGTATAAACTAGAATTGCTTTTTTGGTGTTGCGGATTGTCTTCTATCTTAAGAAACAGACGAGGGTGAAACCATGTTCGAGCGAGTAAAAATGAAGCCAATCAAGGATCACATCTGGTTAATGAATGACAACGACGAAGCAACCGGATATCTTGTGATTGGCTCCCAGAAAGCATTGATCATCGATACGATGAACGGCTATGAGAATGTGAGAGAAATTGCGGAAACGATTACAAGCTTACCGCTAATGGTTGTGAACACCCATGGTCATCCTGATCATATCTACGGCAACATTTATTTCGAGGAAGCGTATCTCCATCCGGACGATCTGGCATTGGCACAGCAATTCTATCAGGAGCCGATGTTTACAGAAGCGATTGAACAAATGAAGCTGAAACCGGCGGATTTTCGACCGATTCACGCAGGAGATGTGATCGACCTGGGAGGACTCGAGCTGGAAGTCTACGGTGTTCCGGGACATACCCCGGGAGGCATTTGCTTGCTGGACCGCCAGGATCGAATCTTGTTTACCGGTGACAGCATCATTGAACAGACATGGATGCAGTTGGAGGAAAGTCTGCCCATGGAGGTGTTTTTACAGTCTCTAGACACGCTGAAGAGTATACGCGGCGAATATGATTTCATTTTAACCGGGCATAGCAGAGACTTGGAGGATGCGTCACTCTATGAAGCGCATCGGAATGCTGTGAAAGAAGTCTGTGAAGGAAAAAAAGAAAACGATATCCCCTACGAATGGTTTGGCGGCACATCCAAAGCTCATCCGTACGGCAGCGAACCAAGAAGAATCGTCTATAAATGAGAATGTGTTGAATCCGCATTCCCAGAATGCCCCTTCATCCGGCTGCACTCGATCATTCCTTGGGATGATCCCTAACCCGGACTTGAGGGGGTTATTGGCTTTTGGCGAACAGCCAACGGAAGTTCCACTCGAACACATGGGATAAGCGCCATTCATCATAAGGAGCGGGAACACCCTTCGCCAGCCAGAACTCAACGTCTATGCTGCTCTTGGCTGCTTGCTCTGCATAGGCTTGAATATCCGTCAGATAGCTTGTCATGTCCCTTAGACAGCTCCGGTCCGCAACTTCCCCATGACCAGGGATCACCTTATGAATATCCAGTTCATTGTCTATCCTTTGAATGATGGATACCCATTCCTTCGGTTCGCCATGCAGCATAGCGGGATGCGATCTCCCGAGGATCAAGTCGCCAGAGATCAATACCTTGGCATCGGGCACGTATACGAGAAGGTCGCTCTCGGTATGTCCTCCTCCATACGTAAACAAGCGGATGCTTCGCTCGGAGCCATGAATCCATAACTCATCCTTCAAGGTTAGCGAAGCGCCAACCCGTTGAATAGAGGGGGCAGCCTCGAACAGGTTTGTTTTATCCCCGATTTCATGGTCCAAAGCAAGGCGAACTCTGGGATCGAAAGCAGCGTCTCTCACTTCCGACAAGCCATCGATTTGCCGCCGCAGCCCATCCTGCCAGTCGGCAGTCTCCCCGCGCGGATTCTGATCCAGCAGTTCCTTGGTTCTTATGGATGCGATGATCCGGCTGCCAGGGAAGGATTGATTGCCATAATGATGATCTCCATGAAAATGCGTGTTGACGATGAACGCTGCTGGCCTGTTTGTCAGCCTCTCGGCGGCTTCGCGCAAATGATCAGCCGCTTGAGGTAAGCTGAAGGTATCGACGATGACGGTTGTGTCGCCCAGATCCAAGATGACGGAGTTGGCCGCCGCCCCGCTGCCAGGTTCGGCTATCGCGGCCCAAATCCCGGCTGCCACGTTCTGAAGAGTAAAATAATTGTTTTTTTCAAGCTCTAGCACGAATGCCAACCTCCTCAACTTCTATCCCATGATCCTTTGAATGAATCAAGGATTCCCTTATTATTCCACAACCACGAACGGTCGACTAGGTTTTGTTTTCAATCTGGATTTCGGATGGTTGGACACGCTTGAACGCAAGGCTTAGCGAAGCATGTGAATTTCCGGGCAACCTATAAGTACAAGAAGTATAGCTTTCGCTTGACTCTGACACTAATGTCAGGGTTTATAATGAGGGCAAGTCAAGGAAAGGAGGAGCCATCGGTGAGAATTGGAGAGCTATCGCAGCTGACGGGAGCCAGCATTCGGTCCTTGCGTTATTATGAACAGCAGGGTTTGTTGAAGTCGGATCGCTCGGATAGCGGCTACCGGGAGTACAACCTCACGGCGGTTGAGCAGGTTAAGACCATCCGATTTTATCTATCGCTCGGGCTGACTACCGAAGAAATATCCGGTTTCTTGACCTGCGTCATGAAGAACAAGGAAGCCTTTTGCCAAGAAATCCTTCCGATCTACCGCCAGAAGATGGCCGAGCTCGATGCTCAAATTGGGCTTTTGACCGGTATACGCGCCAATCTCGCCGAGCGGATTACCTCCATCCTTGAAGAAAACGAAGGGAGCGACAAATCATGAACGTACCTACCGTAAATCAAGAAGGGTTCGAACAGATCGTGAACTCGGGGGAAACGGCATTGATCGAATTTGGTGCAAGCTGGTGTGCTCCTTGCCGGGCGTTAGGTCCTATTCTGGACGAGATGAGCGCAGAATACGGAGCTTCCCTGCCAATCGCGAAGGTGGATGTCGATGATTCGCCCGAGCTTGCATCCACTTACGGAGTTATGAGCATGCCGACGGTGATCCTTTTTTATAAGGGTTCACCGGTGGATAAGCTGGTCGGACTGCGTTCGAAGGCCGTCTATCAAGCTGCAGTCGAACGTTCGTGTAAAGTTAGCTGACGCAGATTAAGGACATTTTGAAACAATTTCGAAATGGATCCGCTTCTGTAAGAAATATCATAAGCAAAACGGTGAACATCCCCTATAATTCTCGGCAAATCAGTCACGATAGATGACATGGAGGCGGACGAGAATGAATATGCGGATGAAAGCCTTGAAGCATCATGTGTTCTTTTGCAGCAGCGAGCATTGCAACAACCAGGAGACGGAGCCCGTGATGGAGGCCTTTAAAGAGCAGTTGGTCGAGCATGGGATTATGAAAGAGGTAAAGATCAACAAGTGCAGTTGTTTGGGCCTATGTGGGAACGGTGCGTTCATGCTCGTATATCCAGAAGGGGTTTGGTACTATGACCTTACGCCTGAGGATGTTCCGCAGATCGTCGAAGATCACTTCGTCAATGGTGAAATCGTCGAAGAGAAGATGATGATGCGTCTAGGAAGCTGAGATCAAGTTGATCGAACTCTGTCATAACGCAACAACAAGTAAGCACATCCTTGAGGATGTGCTTTTTGTTGTTCTTTTGGCTGTTGCTTTGGGTATGCACCAGGAGCAGGGATAACGGAGCGGCTAACGAGAGACATTCATGGAGTCTTTCTTGACAAGAACAAACGTTCTTATCTATACTGGATAAGACAGGAGGAACCGATATGGACGTCATCGATAAACTGACTATCCTGACTGACTCCGCCAAATATGATGTGGCCTGCACATCAAGCGGAGTTGACCGTAAGAATACGCCCGGTACGTTAGGAAACGCCGTATCCATGGGCATCTGTCACAGCTTCTCTGCGGACGGTCGTTGCATTTCGCTCCTCAAGGTGCTGATGACCAACGTTTGCATCTACGACTGTGCTTACTGTGTCAACCGGAAATCGAACGACACAAGGCGAGCGGCCTTCACCCCGCAGGAATTGGCCGACCTGACCATCCAGTTCTATCGGCGCAATTACATAGAGGGATTGTTTCTCAGCTCGGGAGTAATGAGGAATCCCGATTATACAACGGAGCGATTAATTGAAACCTTGGAGCTGCTGCGAACCGAATACCGGTTCGGGGGCTATATTCATGTGAAAGCGATACCGGGAGCCGATCCGGAGCTGTTGACCCGGTTGGGGCATTTGGCCGATCGGATGAGCGTGAACATTGAGCTTCCCTCGCAGGAAAGCCTGAAGCTGCTTGCACCGGACAAGACGAAGGAATCGATTCTGTTGCCGATGGGCCACATGAAGGAGCGGATCGCCGAGAACAGCAAGGATATCGTCAAATACCGCCATGCGACCAAGTTTGTACCGGCTGGTCAAAGCACGCAGATGATCGTGGGTGCGACTCCGGATACGGATTACCGCATCTTGAATCTGAGCGAAGGCCTCTACCGCAAATACAAGCTGAAGCGTGTCTTCTATTCCGCTTACACGCCCGTTCTTGAGCATTCGCTTCTTCCGGCTCTCGAATCGAAGCCGCCGCTTCTGAGAGAGCATCGGCTTTATCAGGCGGATTGGCTTCTTCGGTTCTATGGCTTCGAAGCGAAGGAGCTGCTTGACGAGAAGAATCCCAACTTCAATCCCTTGATGGATCCCAAATGCAACTGGGCCATCCACCATATGGAGCTGTTCCCGGTCGAAATCAACAAGGCCCCTTACGAAATGCTTCTCCGGGTTCCTGGTATTGGGGTAACAAGCGCTCAACGAATCCTGAAAGCCCGGAGGACGGGGGCCCTTGACTTCGCCGGGCTGAAGAAGCTCGGAGTGGTTCTTAAGCGCGCTCAATATTTTATTCTCTGCAGCGGGAGAACCCTGGAAGGCTTGCGGATCAGTCCAGACTCGGCTCTGAGAGCGCTTGTGTCCGACAATATGCGTAAGAAGCATTTGCACAAACCGGAAGTGGAGCAGCTCACCTTCTTTGACGAGCTCGACCCGAAGAATCCGCTGAATACAGCGGTTAGCCGGGAGGATGTGGTGCAATGCCTTACCGGACAGATGTAGTCTTCGTCTATGATGGCACCGCAGACGGTTTGCTGACCTGTATCTTCGAGAGCTACGCTCGCAAGATCATCCCTATTGATATTCAACCGGAAGGTTCCGCTGAGCCGGTTCTCTTTGACGTGATCGAGATTCCGACCGTCGAAGAGAAAGCGAGAAGAGTCGAGCAGGGGATTCGCAGCAAGCTCGGCCAGGAAGCTCTCGATCTGATTCAGAATGGCATCTTGACGTGCCACCCGCATAAGGAGCTGGTCGTGCTGCGCTACGTTCGCCTTGGTTTACGGGAAGGGCAAGATGCCCTCAACCGTCTGGCGGATGATACCGTTCACTCCCTGCACAAGGCGGTTCAGGGCCTGAACCGTGAGGTGAACAAGTGGATGGGATTCATTCGTTTTTCCGCTTACGGCCAAGTGCTAGTCGCCGAAATCGAACCCTTGAACGAGGTCCTGCCGCTCCTGGCTCCCCATTTCTGTGACCGGTATGAGAGGGAGGCCTTCCTCATTTATGACCGTACCCATAAGAAGGCGCTCGTGCACCGGCCGGGTGAACATGTTATCATGGAGGTGGACGAGTTGACCTTACCGGAGGCGAGCCGCGATGAAGAAGCGTATCGCACAATGTGGCAAAGGTTCTACGAAACCATAGCCATTCAGGAAAGAATAAACCCGAGAGGGCGTATGAATCATATGCCCAAGCGCTATTGGAAGCATCTGACGGAGATGGCGTCCCCGCGGATCGCGGAATCGGCCGATGCGGTTTATTTGGTCGGCAAGGATAGCGCGGCTGATGATTCATCCGGAATAGAGAAGGAGGAGAAGGAACGATGATTATCATTCATGCCGATTTTAAGGTGTTCCCCGACAAGAAGCAGTCATTCTTGGAGGCGGTTCAACCGTTGGTTCAAGGTTCGCAGGCGGAGGCTGGCTGTATCCGCTACACGTTGATGCAGCTTGTGGGAGATGAGACTGCTTATACGATGGTGGAGGAGTGGAAGGACCAGGAAGCGGTCGATGCTCATAACGCATCCGAGCACTTCCAAAGCTTTGGTCGATTTGCCCCTTCCTTCTTGGCCGACAAAATGAATGTGAAGGTTTTTCGGACAACGGATACGGAATAACGATTACGTGCAGATTGACAAGCTTACCTCCATGCGATTTAGGACGATAACGATTAAGGCGGTTAAATAAATCGCATCGATGTTGTGAATACCATCACAAATGAAAACGTTGATCTTTTCCCATTTGGAGCTGCTCCCTCGAGCAGCTCTTTTTGCTGAAAAAATACTGACGGCATAGGGATGAGCATGAAAAATAGGTCGAAAACCTACACTTTCACCGCTGGTTTTCATGGTTTTCATAGGTAATTATCGAGCAAAAAAACATCGGTCGAGCCGACAAAATGTGATTGACATCACTACATATTGACGTTAAATTAAGTAGTACCGACTACATATGGTGTTTCGAACAATTGTTCGGTGTGTATAGAAGACAAGGGTTTTTATGCGGTTCGAAGCAAGGATTCAGCCAATGCTCGATCGGACTAGCAAGGAAGGGGAGTACAGGAATGGTAGTCGTTTTTGATTCCAAGACGGGCAATGTGAAGAGGTTCGTGCAGAAGCTGAAACTTCCCGCCATCCAAATTCATGACTCCCTGAAGCTGGAAGAACCTTATGTATTGGTGACGTATACGACCGGCTTCGGTCAAGTGCCGGAGCGGGTCTCCGCTTTTCTTCGAGAGAACCACGATCTTCTGCTGGGTGTTGCTGCAAGCGGCAATCGCAATTGGGGAGACAAGTTCGCCCGCAGCGCAGATTTGATCGCGGAGAAATATGAGGTTCCCGTGATCGGTAAGTTTGAATTGTCCGGCACAATGGGAGATGCGGAACGATTTCGTATGGAGGTGAGCCGGGTTGCGGCATATTGAATTGAACAACATGCTGATGAAGCTGGATCCGAACGGATTTTACCAGCTGGACAAGGACCGCGAGGCGGTAAGGGTGTTTATGGAAGAGGTCGGGGCGAAGAGCTTGACGTTCCGCGACACGGCCGAGAAGGTCCGTTATATGATTCAGAATGACTATTATGAGGATATGCTTGCCCATTATTCGATGGAGGAAATCGAGCGGGTGTATGAAACCAGCCACGTCTACGGATTCGAATTTCCTTCCTACATGGCGGCATCCAAATTCTATACCGATTATGCAGTGAAGACGAATGATCGCTCGCAGTACTTGGAGCATTATCCAGACCGCGTGGCAGTCGTCGCCTTGCATCTCGGCAGAGGGAATGTCGAGACCGCGTTGACGCTCGCCCGTTCCATGATGGAGCAGCGGCTTCAACCGGCTACGCCGACCTTCCTGAACGCAGGCAAGAGCCGTCGTGGAGAGATGGTCTCCTGCTTCCTCCTGGAGATGGACGATACGCTTAACTCCATTAACTATGTGCTCAACACCTGCATGCAGCTGTCCAAGATCGGCGGAGGCGTCGCCGTAAATCTCTCGAAGCTGCGTGGCCGAGGCGAGCCGATCAAGGGTGTGGAAGGCGCTGCGAAGGGCATCATGCCGGTGCTCAAGCTGATGGAGGATGCTTTCTCCTACGCCGATCAGATGGGACAGCGCAAGGGCTCGGGCGCCGCGTATTACAACATTTTCGGCTGGGATGTCATGGAGATCCTCGACAGCAAGAAGATCAACGCCGACGAGCGGACGCGGCTCAAAACGCTGTCGATCGGCCTCATCGTACCGAACCGCTTCTACAAGCTGGCGCAGGACAACGAACCGCTGCATATCTTCGCTCCATTCAGCGTCTATAAGGCGTATGGGATTCATCTCGACGACATGAACCTGGATGATATGTACGACACGCTCCTCGCTGACAGCCGTGTGAAGAAGAAGGCGATCATGAGTGCGCGGGACATGCTGACAAAGATCGCCTCCGTCCAGCTGGAATCGGGATACCCGTACATCATGAATCGTTCGAATGCGAACAAGGGACATGCGCTCGGAGGAATTGGCCAGATCAAAATGTCGAACCTGTGCACGGAGATCTTCCAGCTGCAGGAGACGACCGAAATCGCCGACTACGGCCAGGCGGACACCATCCGCCGGGACATCAGCTGCAACCTGGCCTCGCTCAACATCGTGAATGTCATGGAGAAGCGCAAACTTCGGGAATCGGTTCATGAGGGCATGATCGGCCTAACGGCAGTCAGCGATATGACGACGATCCAGAACGCGCCAGGCGTGGTGAAGGCGAACCGGGAGATGCATTCGGTAGGATTGGGTGTCATGAACCTGCATGGCTATCTGACGAAGAACAAGATCGCTTATGAGAGCGGGGAGGCCCAAGAATTCGCACGCGCCTTCTTCATGGCGATGAACTTCTATTCGCTCGAGAAGAGCAGCGACATCGCGGCTGAACGAGGGGATACCTTCTGCGATTTCGAGCGGTCGGATTACGCCACGGGGGTTTACTTCGACCGTTACCTCACGACGGATTACCGACCGATCAGCGAGCGCGTCAAAGCGCTCTTCGAAGGAATCGAGCTCCCGGGACCGGCCGAGTGGGCGGAGTTGAAGACGAAGGTCATGACGAACGGCCTCTATCACGCCTACCGGATGGCGATTGCTCCGACAGCGAGCATTTCCTACATTCAGAATGCGACGTCCAGCGTCATGCCCGTTGTCGAGCGCATCGAAACGCGCACGTACGCCAATTCGACGACCTACTACCCGATGCCTTATTTGCAGCCGGACAACCTGTTCTACTACAAGTCCGCTTACCAGATGGATCAGTTCAAGGTGCTCGATCTGATCGCGGAGATTCAAGCTCACGTCGACCAAGGCATCTCCACGGTGCTGCACGTGAACAGCAATGTGACGACCCGGCAGCTCGCCCGTTATTACTTGTATGCGGCGCATAAAGGGCTGAAGTCGCTTTACTACACCCGGACCAACAAGCTGTCCGTCGAGGAATGCTTGACCTGTTCGGTGTAACGGAGGGCGGGGACAACTCTCTTTCTGGAGCATGTCTCCGCGATTCACCTCGTTCAAAGACCTCGCTAGGGTGTGTTTGTATACATGAGTTAGGCAGATAGGAGGAGCAAGGTGATGAGCGCGATCAAAGCCGTGAATTGGAACCGGCCGGATGATGATTATTCGAAGATGTTCTGGGATCAGAACATCATGCAATTTTGGACCGACGATGAAATCCCCTTGTCAGACGACAAGATGGTATGGGTGACGTTGAGCCCGGAGCAGCGAGATGCCTATATGAAGGTGCTGGGAGGCTTGACGCTCCTCGATACGATCCAGGGCGGAGTGGGCATGCCGCAGATCATGGAGCATGTGGATGGCTTGCAGCGCAAGGCCGTGCTCGCCTTCATGGGGATGATGGAGCAGATCCACGCCAAGTCCTACAGCAGCATCTTTACGACGCTGGCTTCGACGGAGGAGATCGACGCCGTCTTCAAGTGGGTGGAGGAGAATCCCTTCCTGCAAAAGAAAGCGGAGACGATCCGTCAATACTACACGAATATCCAATCGCCAAAGCAGCTTTTCCTTGCGATGTCGGCATCGGTTTTGCTGGAGAGCTACTTGTTCTACAGCGGCTTCTTCTATCCACTTTACCTGGCGGGACAGGGCAAAATGACCTGCAGCGGCGAGATCATCGATCTCATCCTCCGGGACGAGAGCATTCACGGCGTGTATGTGGGCGTTCTCGCGCAGGAGATCTACGCCGAGCTGGATGAGGAGGAGCAAAAAGGCGTATACGAAACCCTCGTCGGCCTTCTCCGCTACCTGCATACCAACGAGGAGCAGTATACCGAGCAAATCTACACGGAGATCGGCCTCGTCGATGAAGTTAAAGTTTTTCTTCGCTACAACGCCAACAAAGCGATGATGAACCTCGGCTTCGACCCTCTGTTCCCAGAGGAGGAAGTCAATCCGATCGTGTTCAATGGTATCAGCACCCACACCAAGCAGCATGATTTTTTCTCCAAAAAGGGAAACGGCTACGTGCGTGCGCTCAATGTGGAGCCGCTCACCGATGATGACTTTATCTTTGAATAAGTGAGCTTCCCGCTAAACTGAACGCAAAAAGACTTTCCTCTCGTGCCGAGGGCGAAAGTCTTTTTGCAGTGCCTGCTAACGATCGACAGAGCTTATGAACGGGAGGATTCCCATACCCGTTCCTTCATGAAAGCAATCACGATTTCTGAAGACTGGTCTTCAATCTGTCCTTGTTTTCTTTGTCTTGCCGATGAGTCTCCCACATCGCTTCGATCTCCTCGAGCGATTTTCCCTTCGTCTCCGGAACGACTCCTAAGGTAAAGAGGAACGTGAACAAGGAAGTCGCGGCAAACATCCAGAAGGTGACAGCTGGGCCTGCGGTAGAGATCAGAGAAGGGAACGACTGGGAGACGACAAAGTCCATCGCCCAGAGGGCCATCGTACAGACAGCTGTAGCCAGGCCGCGGATGCGGTTCGGGAATATCTCGGCGAGAATCACCCAGACGACAGCGCCGAGCGATACGGCAAAGGCGGCAACATAGACCAGAATGGCGGCTAGAACGAGTGGACCGGAGGTGTTGCCGCTGTAGAAGGCATACCCGATCACGGTCAAGCTGACGGTCATAAAGGCGGAGCCGATCAAGATCAGCAGCTTGCGACCGGCTTTATCGACGAGCCACAGCGATAGAATCGTGAAGAGCAGATTGACCAATCCGACGAAGATGGCTTGCGTCAACGAACCGCTCGTTCCAGCTCCTGCCTGCCGGAAAATCGTCGGTGCATAATACATGATCGCATTGATGCCGGTCACCTGCTGTAGAACGGCCATCATAACGCCGACGACGAGGATGATCCGGTGCTTGGATGCAAACAATTCCTTCAAGGTCGCATGCCCCAATCCTTCTTCTTGCTTGAAGGATTGCTTGATATCAAGTACTTCCTTGCGCGCCAGCTCTTCTCCGTGAATCTTGAGCAGAATCGGCAGCGCCTTCTCCGGCTTGCCCTGCTTGATCAGCCAGCGAGGGCTCTCCGGAACGAGAAACAGCAAAAGCAGGAAGAGAACACCTGGAACGACGCCGATGCCGAGCAGAATCCGCCAGCCGGTCGCCTGATTCCACAGCTCGTCACCGAGGCCGGTGATCCCGTATGCGAGAAGCGAACCGAGGAAGATCCCGGTCACCAGCGCCAATTGGTTCATGGCGACCAATCTGCCGCGGTATTTGGCCGGGGCGATCTCGGCATTATAGAGCGGACATAAGGCAGAAGTTAGGCCGAGTCCAAGCCCTTCGATCATCCGGAAGACGATCAGAAGAGGGAGGCTTGGCGACAGTGCGGATACGGCAATACCGGCGATGAAGAGAAGGCTAGCGCCGATCAGCACCTTCTTACGGCCAAGCCGGTCGCCGAGCGCTCCGGCGAAGGCGGCGCCAATCGCGCAGCCGATGATCAAGCAAGATACGGTCCAGCCAAGCATAAAGTCGCTAAGAGCAAAGCGTTCACGCAAAAATGCGTTCGCACCGGACATGGCAGCGGTGTCAAAACCAGCCAGGAAACCGCCAAGCGCAGCGACGGCCGTGACCAGGAAGACGAATTTCATACGAGGTCCCGAATCTGTTGGGATCGTGGAAGTACTCATCACAGTGGACTCCTCTCATGTGGCAATCCTGAATCAAGACTGCCGCTCACTTTCTTATGGGCTTAGTATAACAAGCGGTTCATGATTCATGAGAAACGATCACCTGCACGAATTTATCCGGAACCCGCATTTCTATGCGCTGAACGGCTTTCAAAAGCGATATTTAAGACGGCTAGCATCCTTTTGTCAGGGAAAAGCAAAAAAGTCCAGACCGATCGGTCCGGACTTCAACGATTTCAAGCGAAAAACAAGAGAGAGTGGCGGAAGAAGGCGTCTGATTTCGTCAGCTTTGCCGTTCCCGATAATCACTCGGCGCAATTCCGGTGACCTTGCGAAAAACCCGGCTGAAGTAATTGGGGTCCTTGTAGCCGACACGGAAGCAAATTTCTTTCAGACTCAGCTCGCCCCGTTCAATGAGCTCCTTGGCCTTCGCGATACGCAAGCCTGTCAAATAATCGATGAACGTTTCACCATACTGCTGCTTGAAGATTTTGCTGAAATAGAAGGCATTGAGGTGCACGTAATCCGCGACCTCATCGAGCGACAGCTCTTCCGCGTATCGCTCGCGGATATACTGACGGGCCTTATCCAACACGCTAACGGTCTCTTGCTCGCGCTCTTCCCGAATCTGCTCGAGCGCTTGTGTGACATAAAGCGGGCTTGCATCGGGAGAAGCGAGTCGGTCCTTATGCTGCTTGAACCGAGCGCTGTCCTCTGACTTGAGCTCATCAAACAGCCAGAGCTCATTGCCTTCCTCGCCGAATGTCGAGGCAAAGACGGCTTCAAAGTACGACTGATGAAGCCCCTCCGTACCGGTGCTCAAGGTGCCGATGCCGATGGTAACAAACAAGTGGAAGAGCTGCTGGGCTTGTCGGATCAGCTGTTCGCCAAAGAAACGGATCTCCTGGAGCCAATCTGTCTCGGATGGTCCTGGAGGCTTGCGCAGGAAGATGGCCATATGTCGGTTAATGAGTGCGCTGCTGACTGAGGGGCCGAAGGCTGTCGCCAGTCCATGGAAGGAGCGAAACAGCTTCTTCTCCTGACCGACATGCCCGGAATCCGGGAAAGCGGCGACAACGGCAATTCCGCGGTCGAGCGGATACCGGAGCCAGGCGGCAAACTGCTTGCCTTCGTCATCCAAAGCCGGTTTCGCCATAACCATCAGCGCGAGTTCATTCTCAACAAGCGGCATGAGCTGGGACATTCGGTCGCGAAGCTCCAGCTCTTCGGCGCGCTTGAGCTTATCCTGGTCCAGCTCTTCCAGAAGCTGGCGCAGCAGGGTTACGATTTGGTCCTGCCGAGCCGGCTTCACGATGTATTCCTTCACACCGAGGGAGACGGCTTCCTTGGCATAGGAAAAATAGTCATAAGCCGTCACCAAAACCAGCTTGGTTTCAGGAGCACGGCTGCGGATTTCGCGTAGGGCGGCCAGGCCTTGAATGCCGGGCATATTCACATCCATGAAGACGACTTGCGGCCGCAAGTCCTCGGCTTTCTCTATGGCCGCTCGTCCGTTCGCGGCATGGATGACCTCAAAGCGATCGGGGAAGGAGCGTCGGATAATCCACTCCAAGCCTTCTCGTTCCAAGTCTTCATCATCTGCTAGGAGAATTCGGTACATCGGTATTGTCCTTTCCGGCTGCTGGAATGATCAGCCTGACGGTAGTTCCATGGCCTGGAGAGCTTTCGATTGCGACGAGATCGTTCCGGTTGTAGAGTAGCTCCAGCCGCTTAAATACGTTTCGGGTTCCGATCCCGGTGGAAGCTCCTTTTGACAGTGAGGACGGCTGCGCATCGGACAGGAGAGCGCGGCGCGTTTCCTCGCTCATCCCTTTTCCGTTATCACGAACGGTCAATAGAAGATCAAGGCCTTCACCACGAACATCGATGGAGATGACAGCTCCGCTTACCATATCGGCAATCCCATGAGTAAAGGCATTTTCAACCAATGGCTGAAGCAGGAGAGAAGGGACGCTGCGGTCCAGCATGCTCTCATCTACGGTAAGCTCAAAGGAAACCCGATCGCGAAAACGCGCTTTTTGAATGGCGATATATTCCTGTACATGGCGAAGCTCGTCCCGAATGGTTACCGGCCGGTCCAAGGTTTGCAAATTGTAGCGGAGCAGATTGGAGAGCGAGACGATGAGATCGCTTGTCTGCTCGGCGTTTTCAAGCAGCGCCAGCTTGGATAATACGTTCAGCGTATTGAACAGAAAGTGCGGATGAATCTGGCTTTGGAGCGCTTCTAGCTCAAGCGTCTTCACCAGCCTTTCCTTCTCGTGAAGATCATTATCCCGTTCGATGGATCGTTTGAGCTCCTCCAGCATGTGGTTGATGGACCGGTACAGGCTGCCGATTTCGTCATTGGACGGATTCTCGGGTAGCGTTACGTCTAGTTCTCCTGCTGATACCCGAGAAGCTACCTTCATCAACTCGGTAACCGGTTTGGTCACACTGCGCGATATCCAGCTTGCCAGAGCAAGGGTCAGAGCCGTCCCAAAGGCGAAGACCGCAATGCCGTATCCGAACAGCTTAGCATTCTCGCGGTGAATGTTCTCATACACCGGTTGAAAAAAGGCGAGCTCCGTATCGGTCAGCCTTTGTGCTTCCGATCGAATGAAGCCAGCTGTCTTCTCGGCTGCGAGATAGCGGCTCAGCGCCTGCTCGCTGTTCCCCTGAACCGCGAGATGAAAGGATTGGTCCATCTGTTCGGACAAGGTTTCTGTCAGATGAACGAACCCGGTTAAGATCGATGTGCCGGTCTGAATTGTCCCGTTAGCCTTCAGTTCCGTTCTTACCCCGCTCAAAGTGGAATCAGCCGGAACTGCTTCTCTTGGCGTCATGCTTTCGACTGGATGAAGCAGGAAGGCATACAGCTGCTTCAAGCTCTGATCGGAGGCGGAGACGGTATTTTGGTAGAGCAGAACCCGTTTCATCGTCAGATTGTAGCTGTCTTGAACCCGGTTGCTGCTTTGAAACAGAAAAAACGCAACGAGGTTCATCAACAGGACGAGAAGAGGGAGGATGATGAGCAAGCGGGTGCGAATGGTCATGGCGAATCCGCTCCCTTCGTCCCGGCTGCCGATGGAGCTAAAACAGTGACCGGTGTATACCGATTGGCGGGGACCGATATTCCACGAAGCAGGTCTGCCGTTATCACAATCGCTTCCGCACCCATTTGCTCAGGCTTCTGCACAAGGGAGAGCGAGATTTTGCTAGCCTCGATCGCATTGCGGGTGTCCGGCAGATCATCGAAGGCGTAGATCCGGGTTCTGGCTTCCGCCTTCAAGCTCTCCACTGCATCCATCGCGCCAAGCGCATCCAGTGAGCTCAACCCGACCACATCCGTGATCGCAGGATGGGCCTCCAGCATGAGCCGGGTTTCGCTGGCGGCTTGAAGCCGAGATATGTTCGAGGTGCGAACTTCAGCCACTCGGATGCCGGGATAGGTCGAGAGGATGCTCTGCAGCCCTTCCAGACGAAGCTTCTGGCTGTCGCTCGCCGTGGTGCCGATCAGAACTCCGACAACGGCCTTCCCGTCCGCGGCTTCTGCGATCAGACGGCCCATCTGTTTTCCCGCCTCCCGGTTATCGGTTCCGATATAGGAAGCTCTACGGGAATCGGGCTCATCCGCGTCAAGCGTGAGCACGGGAATTCCGGCTTCTGCCGCTTGATCGATGAGAGCCCGGGAGCGCTCCAGGCCGGTTCCTTGAACAAGAATCGCATCCGCTTTAGAGGCGATCGCCTGCTCCAACAGGGATAGCTGCTCTTCCGCATTGATGCGCAGCGGTCCTACGTAATCAAGTTCAAGGCCGACGCGTTTGCTTTCGGCTAACGCGCTGTCGCCGATCGAGCGCCAATAAGGATTGTCAAGCTCCTGAGAGATGAGCACCACACGTTTCGAAGCAGCTTCCGTCACTGGAACGGGTCGTAGCGGATCAACCCATTCCTTTATTCGAACAGAGGTGGTTACAAACTGGGTTAATACGTAGGCAAAGAGCAGGAACAAGGGCAAGATGATCCAAGCCCATTTGCGGATCGGCATGAGCAGTTCCTTTCCTCCATTCGATAAGAATGGCTTTATTATAGCGAAAGATGGAGAGTTCGGCCAAATGTTGGGGAATCGGTTATTGCCTTTTGGAGAGAGGCTATCCTATAATGGACGGAAAGATCTCATCCATAGGAGCTGTGAAGCGAGAAATGAACCCGATCAAGGCGGCAGCGGCAAAGCTAGGCATGAACGAAGACGATTTGGAACTGTACGGCAAATACAAGGCAAAGATCGCTCCCGAAGTTTGGGACCGGGTGAAGGACAAGGAGGACGGCAAGCTGATCCTGGTGACGGCAATGAATCCAACGCCGGCTGGCGAAGGAAAGACGCTCACCACTATCGGCTTGACGCAAGCGCTCAATCATATCGGGATCAATGCGGCGGCGGCTCTCCGTGAGCCATCCCTCGGACCCTGCATGGGCATGAAGGGAGGAGCCACCGGTAGCGGCATGGCTCAGATCGTTCCGGCGGAAGACATCAACCTCCATTTCACCGGAGATATGCATGCCATTACGGCAGCAAACAATCTCCTTGCCGCCATGATCGACAATCATATTCATTACGGCAACGCGCTTGGCATCAATCTGAACAAGATCGTATGGAAGCGAGCGGTCGATATGAACGACCGGTCCCTTCGGAATATCGTGATCGGACTCGGGGAGAGCAACGGACAAACCCGGGAGGACGGCTTTATTATCACGGTAGCTTCGGAGATCATGGCGATCCTGTGCCTCAGCCTTGATCTGGAGGACCTGCAAGAGCGGCTTGGCCAAATGATTATCGGCTATACGTATGACGGGCGCCCGGTAACGGCCCGCGAGTTGAAAGCGGATGGAGCCATGGCACTGCTTCTGAAGGATGCGATTAAGCCGAATCTGGTTCAGACGATTGACGGCTGTCCGGCGTTTGTTCATGGCGGTCCGTTCGCGAACATCGCACACGGCTGCAGCTCGGTTGCCGCAACCCGGCTCGCTCTAAAAACCGCGGACTACGTGGTGACAGAAGCCGGCTTTGGCGCGGACCTCGGCGCGGAGAAGTTTTTCGATATCAAGTGCCGGTCGGGCAGCTTTACCCCTGCAGCGGCTGTCATCGTCGCGACGGTCAAGGCGCTTAAATACAACGGAGGCGCCGCCAAGGACGAGCTCCAAAGTGAAAATCTGGATGCGCTGCGCAGAGGCTTCCGCAATCTGGAGAAGCATATCGAGAATGTCCGCAAATTCGGCGTTCCGGTGCTGGTTGCCGTCAACCGGTTTCAAACCGACACGGATGCTGAGCTGTCGGAGCTGAAGCTCTTGTGTGCGGCAGCCGGCGTTCCGGCCGAGCTGTCACAGGTCTGGGCGAATGGCGGACCTGGAGGGGCTGAGCTCGCTCGCACCTTGGTTCGGTTGGTCGAGGAAGGAGGTCCGGGCTTCCGTTACCTCTACGAACGTGAGCTTCCCGTTAAGGAGAAGATCAGCCGTATCGTCCGTGAGATCTATGGCGGAGCCGAAGCGCTGTTCACTCCTGCTGCCGAGCGCTCCTTGAAGAAATTTGCCGAGATCGGCTACGGCGATCTCCCCGTCTGCATGGCGAAGACTCAATACTCGCTGTCCGATAATCCGAAGCTTCTCGGACGTCCGGAAGGCTTTACGGTAACCATCCGCGAAGTGAGACTGTCCGCCGGAGCTGGTTTTATCGTCGCGCTAACCGGTGATATCATGACCATGCCCGGGCTGCCAAGAGTCCCCACAGCGGAGAAGCTCGGAGAAGAATTTAGCGAGCGCATCCGACAAGGGCTTGAAACGGTAGAAGTTTAAACCCTGAATCGGGTTGCTAATAAGCTTCAAATCATTCAAAACCTCCACACCTCGATCATCCCATGGATGAAAGGGGAGTGGAGGTTTTATGTTTTCCATACTCTGGATGCATCGAAAGTGGCTACTCCTGCAGTTTTTCGCGGACGGAAGCGAGCTTGGATTCCATGGTGGATTCCTTGTCTCGGCGTTCGTCGATCCGAATGGACGTATTCACCCGCATAGCACCTTTCTCAAAAGGCACCTCGTGCATTCGGCGGACGACCGCGAATAAATCCTCAAGGGTTCCCTCCAGGATGGTGCTCATGGGTGTGAGTTGAACCTTCACCGGCTCTATCGCACTCTCCAGCACCCGGTGAATGTCAGCCACATACCGGCTCACACTTGGACTTTCCGTTCCGACCGGAACGATGGTTACTTCCATGATGGGCATATTCCTGCGCTTCCCTTCGTATTAACGGTTTTTTCTCATTATACCTCCGACGCAATAATATGCCAAAACAGACGTGTTCAGCTGATATGATCAGGCAGTCTCTTAGAATAATGCCATAAATCCGAACGTTAATGTTTGACAAAACAAGATTGTTCGGATATAGTAACTAGGGAAGAGAGAAAGAGAGAGAAACGATCCCGATTCCCAGCGCAGACTTTGTCCGTTATTCCTGCGGCAGCTGCGTTTCTGGGATTTTTTGTTGTCGTTAATCCGATAAAGGAGGATGAAGCGGATGAAACCCTACGATCTGATTGTGGTCGGTGCCGGCCCTGCCGGGATCTTCGCTTGCTACGAAATGACGCTGAAAGCGCCGGGAGCCAAGGTGCTCCTCATTGATAAAGGACATGATATCCATAGACGCAATTGCCCCATTCTGCAAGAGAAAATACAGCTTTGCCCGCCTCCGGCCGGAAGAAAGGAATTTGCCGGTTGTCTGCCTGCCTGCTCGATCACCAGCGGCTTCGGCGGAGCGGGCGCTTACAGTGACGGGAAGTTCAACATCACGACCGAATTCGGCGGCTGGATGACGGACTATCTCGCTCCCTCGAAGGTGAAGGAGCTGATCCGCTATGTGGATGAGATCAATTTGAATCATGGCGCGACTCCCGTCTTGACCGATCCTGGAACCGAAGCGGTGCGCAGCATCGAGCAGCGTGCCTATGCGGCTGGCTTGAAGCTGCTGCGTGCGGAAGTCCGTCATCTGGGAACGGAAGAGAACCTGCTCATCCTGAAGTCGATCTATGACTATTTGCAGGGCAAGGTCGAAATGAGATTCAAGACGGAAGTGGAAGATATCGAAACCGTCAAGGAGGGGGATACCCACCGGGTGACGGGAATCAAGCTGAAGAACGGCGAAAGCCTTCAGGCTGAAGCCGTGATGATCGCACCGGGGAGAGACGGCAGCGCATGGCTGACGCAGCTCTTGAAAAAGCGCAGGCTTCACATGTACAACAACCAGGTGGATGTCGGCGTACGCGTAGAAACCTCTGATGTCGTGATGCGCGAGATCAACGAGCATTTGTATGAAGGCAAGTTTATCTTCAATACATCGGTCGGTACCCGGGTTCGTACATTCTGCAGCAACCCTTCGGGACATGTCGTCGTCGAGAACCATTCCGGCATCATGGCCGCGAACGGGCATTCCTACAAGGACCCCGCCCTCGGTTCCGCCAACACGAACTTTGCGCTCCTGGTATCCCATACCTTCACAGACCCGTTCGACAAGCCGAATGAATACGCGCGGGAAATCTGCAAGCGGGCCAATGATCTGTCCAGCGGCGGGGTGATCGTTCAGAAGTACGGGGATATTCTCAAAAGTCGGCGCTCCACCGCAGCTCGCATTAAGGAAGGCTTCCTCGAGCCGACCCTGCCTGAAGCAGTGCCCGGAGATCTCGGCTTGGTGCTTCCTTACAATACGATGAAAAGCCTGATAGAAATGATGCAGGCTCTTGAAAAGGTGACGCCTGGCATAGCGTCTGAACATACCTTGTTCTACGGAGTAGAAGCGAAGTTCTATTCGGCGCGGCCGAAGCTGAAGGAGACGTTCGAATCGGAGATCGGCGGCCTCTACTGCGGGGGAGACGGCGCGGGAATTACCCGGGGGCTTGCACAAGCGGGCGCGGCGGGAGTCTGGATTGCCCGTAACGTCATCCAAGCAGCTGGAAATCGCACCTCCCTCCCGGAAGTGGAAACAGCGAACGGCTGAGAGCGGCCCGCATCTTTCCTTGAACATGACGTTAATTTTTACATGATCTGAGAACCAAAAAAGCGCAAGGCTCCCAGAGCAGGGAAGCCTTGCGCTTTGTATTTCCGCATTCACTTAAACGTTACGGTCTGTTCGCCCATCTGCTTCCAGGACTGAATGAACAGCTCCCGGTTGACCTTCTTGTCCTTGGTTCCGTCGAGCGGATCATTAATGAAGAGATTTTTCTCGTCATAGCCGGTCAAGACGACCGCATGCTCCTTCCACGTAATGCGGACCTTGCCTTCCTTGCTGTTCCAAGTCACCCAGCTGTCGCTTTGGAGTGGGCCGAAGTTGGAGCTGACCCAGAGAATGACGGGCTTCCCCGCAGCCACCTGAACAAGCGCTTCTTCAAACGGTTTACCGGTGAGGTCGAGAGCTTGATCGGGCGCGATGTCATTCAGCAGCTTGGCGATCGGTTCATGATAGACCCCGAAGCCCTTTGAATTCCCGGTGATATCCCCGACGAAGCCTTTGTGCGGATTTCCCCACGAGAGGATGGAGCCATCTGGGTTGTAGATGAGGTTGGATGTGTCCTTATCAATCATTCGAGCGAGAGTCATTTTATCGGTATCGATCCCCGCGAACATCAGCATCATGGTAAGGCTGGTAACTTCACAGCCGTTGAACAGCTCGGGCAACTGGGAAACAATGGGCACATCAAGGCGAGCCGATGCGGGGAGCTTGGAATAGTCGGCGGATGCGATGACGGCTTGTTCGTTTCGGGTTGTCGGAGCGACTGGCTCTTTAACGTCCACATTACCGTCCACGGGCACTCCGGACGCACTCAACGGCCTTGCGCCGGGATTCCACTGAGATTGAACGACATAGACAGCCAGAACAGTTAAGCATATCAAAACCATTACGGCAGGCACTACTGTTTTGGAAGGCAATTTCCATTTATCCTCCTTAAGGCCGTGGCGAAATTAATAAATTTTTTACAATCGCTAGCGACCGCTGTGCAATTTTGCTACAATTTTGTTTATCTGTTGAGATGCTAGCTTTCCGCAGCACGGCATTTTCGGCATGCTTCGAAATCCAATCGCAAAAGGAGGGGGAGGTCGTGTCCGAACTCGCACGCCTTATACGAAAAAGCCCCTTTTTCATCGTCACGTTACTCGTGTTGGCTAAGGCAGAGCTTTTTCGATTCACGGTTTTTTCGGGTACAAGCCCTCGCAGTCTCATCATTGATCTTTTAAGCGCACTTCTCATTTCTTGTATCATTGAGCTTATCCCGCATCGCCGGGTAAGGCAAGTCCTATACGGTGTGTATTGGCTGATCGCAACGCTGACTTTGCTGGGAGCCACGGTATACTTCCGCTATTTTGGATCCGTCGCGACCTATACGACTCTGTTTGAGTTGAACCAGCTTCCAGCCGTCAAGAGCTCCGTTAAATCGCTGATTACGCCGCTGGAGGCATTGTATTTCGCAGATCTCGTTTTGTTTGCGATCGGTTGGGGCATTCATCTTTGGAAAAAACGGAGAGACCAGTGGATGCTCGCTTATGAGCAGGTCCCGGCTCCATTCAAATTGCCTTATTCCGTCGCTACCGTGCTGGTTTCAATCGCTCTGATATTCTCGGTATTTACGGTACGGGCATCCGCCGACACGACCAATGAACTGAAGAGAGCGGAGCTGGTCGGCTTCACGAACTATCAGGCCTCGGTTCTCTGGAATGCCTTTTCCGCCAAGAGGGAAAAGCCCGATGTGGCTTTGAAGGATATTCCCGCAACCAAAGAGAAGCTGGAGGAGCAGGTGGTACCCGCCTTTGCTTCTTCCTCTTCGACAAGCACCGTGGAGAATCCTGCTTACTTCGGCAGCGAAAAGGGAAAGAACCTGATCATGGTTCAGCTTGAAGCGACTCAGAACTTCGTCATCGGGTTGAGCGTCGCCGGTCAAGAGATCACGCCGGTGATGAACGGGCTGGTGAGTGATAGCTTCTATTTTCCGCAGGTGTTCCAGCAGATCGGCCAAGGAAATACGTCGGATGCCGAGTTTATGTCGAACACGTCCATCTATCCGACTGCGGCCGTCGCCATGTCCAAGGGCTATTCAGATAAGGACCTTCCGTCGCTGCCCAAGCTGCTCGGCGCACAGGGCTATACGACCATGACGCTCCATCCCAATGACGTAACCTTCTGGGATCGGGACAAGCTGTATCCCGCTCTCGGCTTTTCAACCTATTACGATAAGCCCTTTTTCACCAACGATCATTTCAATAGCTTCGGTGCATCCGATGAAGAATTGTACCGGGTCGGGCTGGAAAAGATAAAGGAAGCATCGGCTGCTGGAAAACCCTTCTATGCCCAGTTCGTCTCGCTGTCCAGCCACCATCCCTTTGAAATTCCGGAGGACAAGCAGGAGCTCACCCTTCCTGAGGATATCGCCGGCACCCAACTTGGTAACTACCTGCAGGCCGTCCATTACACGGACAAAGCGCTTGGCAAGCTCATTCAAGGCTTGAAGGATCAAGGGCTGTGGGACAATACCATCCTTGTTCTCTATGGTGATCACTTTGGCTTGCAGGCGAAAGATAACGATCCGGCAGATGTATCGAAGAAGCTCGGAATCGATTATCACTCGCAAATTACACGCTTCAGCATTCCGCTCATCATTCATGCCCCGGGTCAAGAGGGGAAGAGAGTCGAACGGACAGGCGGACAAGTGGATATCCTGCCGACGGTGGCGAATTTGCTTGGCCTTTCCTGGTCGGAGGATGAATTTGTTCCCTTTGGACGAGATCTGCTCAATGCGGAACGGAACGTCGTCGGGATGCGGTATTACTTGCCAACCGGCTCCTTTTACAATGATGAGATTCTGTTCATCCCCGGTACGGGCTTTGAGGATGGCACCGCCTACTCGCTGAAAACACATGAAAAGATCGAAGATTTCTCCAAGTACAAGGGAGATTACGAGTATATCCTGGAATGGATGAAGCTCTCGGACGAATATGTCAAGCAGCTTCCAAAGCACAAGTAAATCGGATACGTCACTTCGTATGCACGAGACTATAGGTGACTTCATGTCATCCTAATCATTCCGACCCCAGCCCGTTCGATTTCGTTCGGGCTGTTTTTTTTGCTATCGTTGAGCACCCGGGGAGCATTCTTTTTCCATTCACCATCCCTTTGTCTGATAGCGTTATCATCTTGAGGTTTAGGTTCAAAATGATAGAATTTTGTAAGAAAAGCTCACGTAAAAAATGACAAAGTACCAAACGAAAGGAAAAATCCATTGAAAATAGAAGAGAGGGGGAAGTATGATGGGTTAAAAATGAAAGGAGATCTTGGAGTTGAAGATCGCATTCGCCTCGATCAACGGGAAATACCTGGACTGTCATTTTGGCCAATGCTCGTCTTTTTCGATTTTCTCCTTCTCGGCAAACGGCTACAAATGGCTGGAATCTCGTTCGATGCCAGAGTATTCGGAAGAAACGCATGGACATGAGCGAATCCAAAGTCGAGTCGATGCGATTCGAGATTGCAAGCTGCTGTTCGTCAGCACCATTGGCAATGAGGCTGTCCAGCGGCTGATGAACGCCGGGATCATGACGATTAAGGTGAATGCAGGGACGGAGATTATCGCCCAGCTGGAGAAGATGCGCCTGATGCTCATGGAGCATCCACCGCTCTGGCTGCTGAGGGCAATGCTCCGTTCCGATGATGATGAGAAGGGAGAAGAAGCATGAGGCTACATTACTTGCAGCACATTGAGCTTGAATCGCCGGGGAGCATCCTGCACTGGGCTGAGTCGCACGGCCATTCGGTCACCCGCACTCTATTCAGCGCTGGAGAGAGCCTTCCCGATCAGACAGACTTCGATTGGCTCGTCATCATGGGCGGGCCGATGAATATTTACGAGGAAGAGCATTATCCATGGCTGTCTGCCGAGAAGGCGTTTATCCGGGAAGCCATTGACCTGGCTAAGCCGGTTCTCGGCATCTGTCTCGGGAGCCAGCTCATCGCCGATGTAATCGGAGGTAGGGTAACGGCCAATCCCCTTCCTGAGATCGGCTGGTGGCCGATTGTGTGGACGGAGGATGCGCAGACGAATCCTCTGTTTTCCCATTTTCCGGCGACTTCCGTCGTCTTTCATTGGCATTATGACACGTTTAGCGTGCTCCCGCCGGATGCGAAGATACTCGCGGCGAGCACGGCTTGTCGCCAACAAGCCTTTTCCTACCGGGATCATGTGTTTGGCTTCCAATTTCACCTTGAGAATACCGATGAGCTGCTGAAGGGCTATATTGAAGCTTCTCCCGAGGTATTGAGCGGGGGAGAGTATATTCAGCTCCCGGACGAGATCCTGGCTCATCCCGACGATGTAACGGCGAATCAAGCATGGATGGATACCTTTCTCAGCCGTCTGGAAGAGAAGTTCGCTTCAAAGGATAAGGATCAGGAGGGGGAACGAGATGGAGCATGTCGGTTATAAGCAGAGAAACTGCGAGGACAAAGAGAAGATCCATGCTTTCTTGGCAGAGACTCGCGTCGGGGTTGTAGGAATTTCCGGTGATGAATACCCCTATGCCGTTCCTGTAAACTATGTTTGGCACCGGGATTCCATCTATTTTCACGGAATGGGCTCGGGCAAAAAGGTCCGTCTGCTGGAGCAAAATCCGAACGTCAGCTTTACCGTTTATCATGAATACGGAACGGTTACCGATCCCGTTCCCTGCAAGGCCGACACCTCCTACATGAGCGTCATGCTCTTCGGAACTGCCGAGAAGGTGAAGGAGGCGGAGGAAGCAGCAGAGGCGTTGCAGAAGCTGATGGAGAAATTCACCCCAGGCTTCTACAAGCAGCCGATCGCCCCTCTCCTGGTTGAGAGATACCGTTCTTCCATGGATGGAAACAAAGTTGCTGTCTACCGGATTGTTCCGAAGCATTTGACCGCCAAAGAGAACGCTGCGGATCCTCAGGCTCTTTTTAAGCATGGCCAACACTCTTGAAGAGCAGCTTTGTTGGAGGATAGAGGATCGCTCGCATGATGTCAGCCGGGTCTTTGACCCGGTTTATTTTTTTGGAATAAAGCGAATGAGAGACGGGGAATGAAGGGAGGAACACGATGGGTTCCCCATTTTTCGCTGATTCGAGGTCACCCCGGGAATAGCTGGTTTTGAAAGCGTATTGAAAAAGGGAAGGGATGGAAAGAAAAATGCGATATGTAATATAATCTAACATTAATTTTGTACATATTTCTAATCCGTTTTCGTGAAGCGCTTACTTTATTGACGTTTTCCGGTAAATCTCGCTAGTATAGGTGTAATCCAACAAACAAGCAACATGTTGATGTTAACAAACATAACGCAATATCATTCGGATAAAGCTGACAACCGACCGAAAGAGATGGAAACCATCAAGCCGTGGAGGTGAGCGAGGGCATAGGGCGCAGGATAGGAAGAACGGCGGAGCGGAGATTGTGACCGATCTCCGTAAAGAGAGAAATCAGAATATTCGAAAAACGAGAGGAGCTAGGACGATGAGAAAAATTGCGATCTACGGAAAAGGCGGTATCGGCAAATCGACGACGCAACAAAACACGGCGGCGGCAATGGCTTATTACTACAAGAAGAAAGTGTTCATTCACGGCTGTGATCCGAAAGCCGATTCCACGCGGATGATCCTTGGCGGGATGAACCAGAAGACCTTGATGGATATGCTTCGCGATGACGGAGCGGAGAACATCACGACCGATAAGATCGTCAAGTCCGGCTTCATGGATATCCAGTGCGTCGAATCCGGCGGTCCGGAGCCGGGAGTCGGCTGTGCGGGTCGCGGGGTTATCACCGCCATCGATTTGATGGAAGCCAACGGAGCGTACACGGATGATCTCGACTTCGTCTTCTTCGATGTTCTCGGCGACGTCGTCTGCGGCGGGTTCGCCATGCCGATCCGCGACGGAAAGGCCCAGGAGGTATACATCGTTGCCTCCGGCGAAATGATGGCGATCTATGCAGCCAACAACATCTGTAAAGGGCTTGTCAAATATGCGAAGCAGAGCGGCGTGCGGCTTGGCGGGATCATCTGCAACAGCCGGAACGTGGATCGGGAACGAGAGTTCCTGGAGGAATTCACAGCGGCGATCGGCACCCAAATGATCCACTTCATGCCGCGCAACAACATCGTTCAGAAGGCGGAGTTCAACAAGAAGACGGTCGTCGAATACGATGCCGACCACGAACAAGCGAAGGAATATGGCGAGCTCGGCAGGAAGATCATCGAGAACGAGATGTTCGTCATCCCGAAGCCGCTCAACATGGATGAGTTGGAAGCGATGGTCGTGAAATACGGTATCGCGGATTAACGGTTCATTCTAACGATAAAGGAGGAATGGAATCATGCCCTATCATACATTCAAATGCAGCGAGTGCATTCCGGAGCGTGGAAAGCATGCCGTGTCAAAAGGACCCTGTGAGGATCTGACGTCGGCGCTTCCGCTCGGTTACCTGAATACCATTCCGGGGTCGATCTCGGAACGGGGCTGTGCCTATTGCGGTGCGAAGCATGTGATCGGCACTCCCATGAAGGACGTCATTCACATGAGCCACGGGCCGGTCGGCTGTACCTATGACACCTGGCAGACCAAACGGTATATCAGCGACAACGACAACTTCCAGCTCAAGAATACCTTCGCAACGGATGTAAAGGAGAAGCATATCGTCTTCGGTGCCGAGCGGCTGCTTAAGCAGAATATCGTTGAAGCGTTCCAAGCCTTCCCTGATATCAAGCGGATGACGATCTATCAAACTTGCGCTACAGCTCTGATCGGCGATGATATCAATGCCGTCGCCCAGGAAGTGATGGACGAAATGCCGGAGGTGGATATCTTCGTCTGCAACTCCCCCGGCTTCGCGGGCCCGAGCCAATCCGGAGGGCATCACAAGATCAACATCGCTTGGATTAACCAAAAGGTAGGAAATGTCGAACCGGAGATCACAAGCGATTACGTCATCAATTACGTGGGCGAGTACAACATCCAGGGCGATCAAGAAGTTATGCAGGATTACTTCAAGCGGATGGGCATCCAGGTGCTCTCGACCTTTACCGGCAACGGCTCCTACGATGATCTTCGGGCCATGCATCGCGCTCATTTGAACGTTCTGGAATGCGCCCGTTCGGCTGAGTACATCTGCAACGAGCTTCGTGTCCGCTACGGCATTCCCCGGCTTGATATCGACGGATTCGGCTTTGAGCCGCTATCCGCCTCCCTTCGGAAGATCGGCTTGTTCTTCGGGATCGAGGATCGGGCGGAAGCGATCATCGCCGAGGAAACAGCCAAGTGGAAGCCGGAGCTGGATTGGTACAAGGAGCGGCTGAAGGGCAAGAAGGTATGCCTCTGGCCGGGTGGCTCTAAGCTGTGGCATTGGGCCAACGTCATCCATGAGGAAATGGGGGTCGAGGTTGTCTCGGTATACACGAAATTCGGCCACCAAGGCGACATGGAGAAGGGCATCGCCCGCTGCGAGGAAGGGGCGCTCGCCATCGACGATCCGAATGAGCTGGAAGGCATCGAAGCGATGAATACGCTGAAGCCGGACATCATCTTCACCGGTAAACGGCCGGGTGAAGTCGCCAAGAAGCTGCGCGTGCCTTATCTGAATGCTCATGCCTACCACAACGGCCCGTACAAAGGCTTTGAAGGCTGGGTCCGGTTCGCCCGCGACATCTACAATGGCATCTATTCGCCGATTCATCAGTTGTCCGGTCTCGATATCAGCGAGGATGAAATCCCGACGGACCACAACTTCAAGACCCAGCGCATGCTGTCCGACGTCACATTGAGCGAAGAAATCAAGTCTTCGACAGAACTTCGCCAATACTCGGGCGGCTTCGATTCGGTCAGCAAGCTGCGGGAACGCAGCTATCCGGAATTTGAACGGCAAGTGACCAAAGCCTGAACAGGAGGGAGGACGGAACATGGACGATTTGATGAAGGACCGTGTCGCTCAGCTCGAAAACTACATCATGAAAAAATGCTTGTGGCAGTTCCACTCCCGCGCTTGGGACCGGGAACGGCAAAACGAACGGATCCTGACGAAGACGATGCAGCTTCTCACTGGAGAGCCGGTCGACAATTCCACTCCCGCCGAACGGTGCTATTGGGTGGACGCAGTTGTGCTGGCGGAAGCTTATCAGACTCATTTTCCATGGATTGCATCGATGGAAAAGGACGCGATCAAGGAGCTCATGCAAGCCTTGAAGGACCGGATCGATTACGTGACCATCACTCATTCATTAAACGAAGAATTGACCGTAAAGCAATATTGAGAAGCCATTCGATGGGAGGGATAGCATGAGTTGTGAAGTCGTCCAAAAGGAGCGAAACGGCGTCATCAACCCGATCTTTACTTGCCAGCCGGCAGGCGCGCAATATGCGAGCATCGGCATCAAGGATTGCATCGGCATCGTCCACGGGGGGCAAGGCTGCGTCATGTTCGTTCGCCTGCTGTTCTCCCAACATTTTAAAGATAATTTCTTGCTTGCCTCCTCTTCTGTGCACGAGGACGGCGCGGTATTCGGAGCGCTGGATCGGGTGGAAACGGCTGTTGATGTGCTGCTCATGCGCTACCCGGATGTGAAGGTTGTCCCGATCATCACTACCTGCTCGACCGAGGTCATCGGCGATGACGTCGACGGGGTCGTGAACAAGCTAAATCGGGGACTGCTGAAGGATAAGTATGCGGGCCGGGAAGTCCATCTGGTCCCCATTCACAGTCCGAGCTTCATCGGGAGCCAAGTGAGCGGGTATGACGTCGCGGTGGAGTCCTTCGTCTCTCACTTTGCGAAGAAAGATAAGCCGAACGGCAAGCTCAATCTGATCACGGGCTGGGTGAATCCGGGAGACGTCAAAGCCTTGAAGCACCTGCTTGCTGTCATGGAGGTCGATGCGACCGTCCTCTTCGAGATCGAATCGTTCGATTCCCCGATTCTTCCTGACAAGAGCGGAGAATCGCACGGCAGCACGACGGTGGAGGATTTGCAGGGAACGGCGAACGCCCTCGGAACGATCGCTTTGAATAAGTACGAAGGCGGCAAGGCTGCCAAGTACTTGGAAAATGAATTTGACATTCCGGCCATCATCGGGCCGACACCGATCGGTATCCGCAACACCGACCTGTTCCTTAACAACGTTAAGAGACTGACGGGAAAGTCCATTCCCAAATCCCTTGTGCATGAACGCGGGGTTGCCATTGATGCGCTGGCTGATCTGGTGCATATGTTCCTTGCAGACAAGAAGGTGGCCATTTACGGACATCCGGATCTGGTGATCGGGCTTGCGGAATTCTGCATCGACTTGGAGATGAAGCCGGTCCTGCTGCTCTTGGGAGACGACAACACCACTTACAAGAATGATCCCCGCATTAAGCAGCTTCAAGCCAACGTCGATTTCGACATGGAAATTGTGCTGAACGCGGACTTGATGGTGTTGGAGAACCGGATCAAGGAGAAGAAGCTGGAGCTTGACTTGATTCTCGGTCATTCCAAGGGGCGATTTGTCGCCATCGATAACAACGTGCCGATGGTTCGCGTCGGATTTCCGGTTTACGACCGCGCCGGTTTCTATCGCCATCCGGTAGTGGGTTATGAAGGAGCAATCTGGCTCGCGGAGGAGATGGCGAACACCCTCTTCACCGATATGGAATACAAGCGCAACAAGGAATGGATCTTGAATGTCTGGTGAGGAAGACAAACGGATTCTACCCGATTCGGAACGGTTCCGGACGGGTGGAATCCTTCTTTCCATCAAAGGGGAGGCGGAAAAATGGAAGCGCAAATGGTCGATATCGGGGAAGACGACGGCTCCGATTACCTTGAACCGCTAAGCCATGCGACCCAGTATCACCGGCGAGCAGAGCAGTTCGTCTCGGAGGGGAGAAGGCACAGCCTGATCTTCAACCTAGCTTCGGTCGCATTGGAATGCTATCTCGTCGCCTTATGCAAGCTTCACGGCATAGAGCCGCTTAACCACAACTTCATCT
Organism: Gorillibacterium timonense; assembly: GCF_001457415.1. Taxonomy (GTDB): domain Bacteria; phylum Bacillota; class Bacilli; order Paenibacillales; family NBRC-103111; genus Gorillibacterium; species Gorillibacterium timonense. The sequence continues at coordinate 2,038,006 of NZ_LN881724.1, read as the reverse complement.
GCCTGATGAACTCGGTGGAGTCGGTGATGGATTTTCCAAAAGGATTAAGCAAAGACATTCAGTCGCTTGATATTATCTTCGGCATCTGTTCCTTGGATGATTATTTCCACGGCACGCCGGAGCCGAAGGATGCGGAGCGAGTACTCTCGATGTGCACCGAAGTGAAAAAAATGTTCGGATAGAGGAGCAAGAACAGAGCCTGCTATTCGCTATTCGCCACAGTTCGGCGTTGATTTAATAGGGGCAACGGCGTGAAAAAACAACGCAAATCGAAAGGAGAGAGGTGAAGATGGACACAGCGGCTCTTAAGCATCCTTGTTACAATGAGAGTGCACATCATCATTTTGCCCGTATGCATGCAGCGGTAGCACCGAAATGCAACATAAGCTGCAACTACTGCAATCGTAAATGCGACTGTGTGAACGAAAGTCGCCCAGGTGTAACCAGCCGCGTTTTGACGCCGGAGGAAGCTTTTGAGCGCGTTTCGGAGACGGCCGCTCGCCTGCCATCTCTCAGCGTTGTCGGAATCGCCGGTCCCGGAGACCCGTTGGCTAATCCAAATGAAACCTTTCGCACCTTCCGCCTAATCGCGGCTGTCTATCCCGAAATGCAGCTCTGTCTCAGCACGAATGGCTTGGCGCTGCCCGACTACGCGGATGAGCTCGTGAAGCTTGGCGTAAGCCATGTCACAGTCACGATGAACACGGTTGATCCCGCAATCGCTGCGCAGATCTATACCGGAATCTCCTATCGGGGAAAAGCCTACAGAGGGCGGGAAGCCGGCGAAATCCTGATCGCTCAGCAGCTGGAAGGCATTCGGATGATGGCGGAGAGGGATGTGCTGGTCAAAGTCAACTCTGTATTCATTCCAGAATTCGGGGAGGAGCAGATGGCAGAGGTCAGCCGGACCGTCAAGGAGCTTGGCGCTTTTTCTCACAATATCATGCCGCTCATTCTCTCGCCCGGAAGCTTGTTCGAGAAGATTGGGATGAGGCCGCCTGCTGCCGAAGAAATGATCCGCGTCCAGCAGGCTTCCTCTCAAATTATGCCTGTCATGCGGCATTGCCGGCAGTGCCGCGCCGATGCGATCGGATTGATCGGAGCCGACATGAGCCAGGAGCTGGACCGCCTGCCGCAAACCATCCGTTATGAGCGAGAGGAACGCTTGACCCTTCAAGAGGAGCTTGCCGATCGGTCTCGCAGGGGATGTGGAAACGGAGAGCCTGCCGACTGTGAATGGAAGAACGCGGTTCGAATTGCAGTTGCGACAAGGGGTTCGGGTATGATCAACCAGCATTTCGGTCATGCCCGGGAATTCCTCGTCTACGAGGTGATGGACCGTTCGATCCGGCTTTTGGGCGCCCGTAAGGTGCAGGCTTACTGCAACGGAACGGCGGAATGTGGAGACGGAAGCGGGAGCAGGAAGGCGGCTCATCTGGAGGAGTTAATCGAGCTGGTGAAGGATTGTGAGCTCCTGCTCTGCTCGGGGATCGGCCCGCATCCAGCGGAGAATCTGCAGAGAGCAGGTGTTCTTCCGCTCGTGCGAAAGGGAGCGATCCAGGAGCAGCTCGTGGAGAGCGCACGCTTGTACCGGCTCTTTGCCCCCCTTCAGTAGTCCTCTCATCATAATCCGATCATGCCCGCTCTACCGGGAAGGAGGGACGAATGTGCCAAAGGGAAACCGTAATTATTTCTTCGAACCGGATTGCGAGCATAACGGTCGGCAGGAGAAGAGGGGCTGTATGCGATCGAAGGCAGGAGACTCCTCCATGGGAGGATGCGCGTTTGAGGGCTCACTTTCGACGCTTCTGGCCATTGAGGACGCCGCGCATCTCGTCCACGGAACCATGAGCTGCCTCGATAACAATTGGGAGCACGCCGAGGCCATGCGTGAGGAAGCCGGAACTGCTCGGTACGGGTTTTCCACTGGACTTTCCCGCCTTGATCTTATCGAGGGGGGAGAAGCGAAGCTTCGGAGCGCCATCGACTACATTGCAGAGCGATTCAAGCCTCCCGTCATCTTCGTCTATGACACATGTGCCACCGTGCTTGCGATGGAGGATCTGGATACGGCATGCCGGCAGGCGGCGGAGCGGTGGGGAATCCCCGTCGTACCGATTCACAGCGCCGGCAACATGGGCAGCAGGAACATGGGGAATCGCTTGGCCGGAGAAGCCTTGTTCCATCAGGTTATCGGCAAGTCCGACCTTAACGCCCCTTTGAGAGCAGGCTCCTTCCATGTGAATCTCATCGGTAATAACCTCGGAGAAGCCGAAGGTAAAGCCATCGAGGACCTTCTGTCCAAGATCGGCGTTCGCGTGTTGGCCAGCTTTGGGCGAGATAGTCGATTCGCCAATATTCAGAACGCTCACCAGGCCAAGGTCAACATGGTCCTCTGCAACCGCTCGATGATCACGCTTGCTCGCCGGATGAAGGAAAGCTACGGAATCCCCTATTTTGAAGGTTCATTCTATGGATCAAGGGAGATCCGGTTCAGTTTGCGGCAGATCGCCTTTCATTTTCAGAACCGGGAGCTCGATCTGCGCATTGCCCGCTTCATCCGCAAGAAAGAGAGAGCGCTCTTGAAGGACCTCGTTGACTTGGTCAAGAAGCTGAAAGGGAAACGGGTTCTTCTCTACACCGAGGGGATAGAAAGCTGGGCGTTTATCTCCGCTTTGCAGGAGCTTGGCCTGCGATTGATCGCCATCGGCACGAACGGCAGCAATCAGGAGGATTTGTCCCGGATTCGGGAGCGGGCCGGTACGGATACCCATTTGATACCGGATGGCGACGATTCCGCGATCGTCAAGGCATTCCGTGTGCGGAAAGCCGATTTGATGATCGTCAGCGGAAGCCATACGTATTTGCCCATCAAGGAAAAGCTGCCGTTCTTGGAGATTAACACAGAGAAGCGAGCCGCTTATACCGGCTACGAGGGCGTGCATAAGCTGGGCCAGGATGTGCTGAGTCAGCTGGAGCATCCGATCTGGGAGATGCTGAAATGGAAAGCGCCATGGGACGGTGAGCCGGATGATAAGGAATGAACCTGAATGCCCCCTTCAAGAGGAGGGGGCTCGACAGAGGAAGCCGCTCACGGTGAATCCGATCCAAGTCAGTCCCTCGCTCGGTGCCGTCCTGGCCATGCAGGGGTTTTATCGGGGAATCCCGATCCTGCATGGGGCGGAGGGCTGCGCCGAGTCGATTAAGACGATGCTGATGAATCATTTCCGCGAGCCCATCACGCTGCAAGGGATCGCCATGCATGAATATAACCATGTCTTCGGCAGTGGCGACAGCATTCAGGAAGCCTTCGATCTGGCGATCACCCATCACAAGCCGGATGTGATCGGCCTGATCGGGACAACCCTTACGGATATGGTGGGGGAAGATTTGCAGCGCAATCTCCAATCGCTGCGCAAGGTAAATCAAGCTTATCTGCGCAATCGGATCGTGTTTCAGGTTCAGGCTTCCGATGAGGAAGGCTGGATGGAGACCGGGTATGCCCAAGTGACGGAAGCGGTCATCGACGGCATTATCGAGCTCAACAAGCAAATTGTTCGCAAGAAACAGCGCAACCGGATCAATCTGCTTCCAGGTCCACATTTGACGCCGGGGGATGTCATTGAGCTGAAGGAGATCATCGCTTCCTTCGATTTGGAGGTTCTCACTCTTCCCGATTTGTCGCTGTCGCTGCCGGGACATCTGCTTATGGGCCACAGTGCTCTGACACGAGGAGGAACTCCGATTGAGCATTTGAAGGAGGTGCCCTCTTCCGGCTTTACGATTGCCATCGGCTCCTGTATGGAAAATGCCGCCAGACGGATGGAAACCGCCTTTCGAATACCTTATCAGGTGTTCCCAGGAGTGACGGGACTCAAGGCTACCGATGATTTTTTTTCGTTTCTCCAAAGCTATGGCAGAGGGGCGGCACCTCCGTTAAAATACCGCTGGCAAAGAGAATTTCTGCTGGATGGGATGCTCGACGCCTGCTCCGTCTATCGGGACAAGAAAGTCGTGGGGGCGCTTGAGCCCGATCATGCGGCTGTTATGCAGGGCTGGTTGAAGGAAATGGGTGTGAGTTCCTTTTGCTGTGTCGTACCGGATCATTCGAGGAACTTGAACCCTTCCGGTAGTCTTCAAATGGGGGATTTGGAGGAGCTTGACCGGATTGCGGCAGACGGGGCCGACTTGTGGCTGAGCAGTTCAAGGGGAGAGTGGTGGGCAAAAAACAGGGGGATTCCGTTCTATCCGATCGGGTTTCCGGTCCTTCGCCGGTTGGGCTATCCGCTTACGTCAAACGTAGGGTATAAGGGAACGCTGGATCTGATTCATCGAATTGGAAATCGGCTGCTCATGGAGAGGTAGACTTGTCGATTTATCCGGCTCGTATCGTCGGATTTGAGCGAAGGACTTAAGGTTATGGTTTTCTTTGGCTTTGCTTTAGCGCCTTCTCCAACCAGGGAGGAGGCGTTTTTTTGAGCACATCCTGAAGCTTTTCCAGCTCAGCAAGAATGGATGTCCCATCGGCCACTTGGATGGGCATCAAGCGCTGAGCGGTTAGCCGGGCGGCAGCGGCAGACCCGATCCGGGTGCTGTACACGAGGAGACAGTCCGAAAGAGCATGGATGCGCTGAGCGATTTTGTCCCGGTCATGACCGAGCGGAGGAATATCCTCCAGCGAGTGGACGCTGCCCACGATGGTATCGGGGAAACGGGTCAGCTGTTCCTTGTCGAGACCGTATACTGCAAAGCGGTGGGTTAGCCCAAAATGCATATTAACGGATTTCCCGTCACTGGTGCAAAAGGCGATTTTGATCAAGTTGCGCCACCCCCCAATCGATGCCAGTATGGGTCATGCTTCCTTCTAGTTTAGCAAATTCAGCCTTACCGTGGGCAAATTTTTCTAGATGATGGAACATTGTCACCTGACGCGCCTTGTTATATAATGGGGAACGTACGACAATTGAACAATGCCCTCATCACAGACTCTGGATGGGGTAGAGGTCGCGGTAGTTATGAGTAGATCGGGGAAGGCGCTGACACGCCTATGATACCGATTGAAGGGAACCACCGCCGAAGTGTTTGCAGCAGTCAGACTGCGGGCGCTGGGGCCGTATCCGAAAGGAGCGGAACTGTCACACGGAGCTTTTCCAAGCTCGCCGTGTGTTGTGCTATCTTCATGGAAGGCCTTTTGATGCGGATGTTAGGACGATAAGCCTGACCGCGGAGACGGATGTTTGGTTCCCGCGGTCTTTCTGTGTTTCTGTGTGTTCCGCACATTCCTTCCTGACGTTGGCGCGGTCGTAACAAGGGGACCAAACCACAAAAAGGAGTGTTCGAGCAAGTGAGAAATCCCAAAGAAATGGAAGCGCATGCACCTACGCAGGTGAATCCGGACAAGGCTGGGCAGTACGATCAGAATCAGCTGCGCCGCGGCCTCAAATCTCGACACATGACGATGATCTCGCTAGGGGGAGCCATCGGCACGGGGCTGTTCCTGGCCAGCGGAGGGGCGATCCATTCGGCTGGCCCCGGAGGAGCGCTGCTCGCATACGGCGTCATTGGCATTATGGTCTATTTCCTCGTGACCAGTCTTGGCGAAATGGCTACCTATATGCCGGTGTCCGGTGCATTCAGCACCTATGCGGACCGGTTTGTCGATCCGGCCTTCGGGTTTGCCATCGGCTGGAATTACTGGTACAACTGGGCGATTACGATCGCAGCTGAGCTGTCCGCTGCAACGCTAATCATGAAGTTTTGGTTGCCGGACAGTTCTTCGTTCATCTGGAGCGCCTTGTTCCTCGTGCTGATGATCGGGCTCAATCTGTTATCGGTCAAAGGGTATGGCGAGTCCGAGTATTGGTTTGCTACCATCAAGATCGTCACGGTTATCGTCTTTATCATCGTCGGTATTCTGATGATCTTCGGAATCCTTGGCGGAGAAGCAGTCGGCTTCACCAACTTCACCAGGGGCGACGCACCGTTTCACGGCGGCTTTCTGGCTGCTCTCGGAGTCTTTATGGCTGCCGGATTCTCGTTCCAGGGGACGGAGCTGGTCGGCATCGCAGCAGGCGAAAGCGAGAACCCGCGCAAGAGCATTCCTCGTGCCATTCGTTCCGTCTTCTGGCGTATCCTGTTGTTTTATATTTTGGCCATCTTCATCATCGGCATGCTCATTCCCTACACCAATGAGAATCTTGCCAGTGATGCCGTTCAGATGAGCCCGTTCACCATTCTGTTCGAGAAGGCGGGGCTCGCATTTGCAGCGTCAGTCATGAACGCCATCATCTTGACCTCCGTCCTATCGGCGGGGAACTCCGGCATGTATGCTTCGACGCGGATGCTCTGGGTTCTGGCCAAGGAAGGCAAAGCGCCTCGGTTTCTCACGAAGCTGAACAGGGGCGGGGTTCCGGTCTATGCGCTTCTCGTTACCGCAGCCTTCGGCCTGCTCGCGTTTCTCGCATCCTTCTTCGGGGACGGTGTTGTTTATTTGTGGCTGCTCAACGCTTCCGGCATGACGGGCTTTATCGCATGGCTCGGCATCGCCATCAGCCATTACCGCTTCCGCAAGGCTTATCTCGCTCAAGGGAAATCGCTCGCCGACCTTCCCTATAAAGCGAAATGGTACCCGTTCGGTCCTTTGTTCGCGTTCGCGCTCTGCCTCGTGGTCATCATTGGCCAAAGCCTGTCCGCATTCTCGGACGGAGCCGTGGATTGGCAGCTGCTGGTCGCCTCTTACATTGGAATTCCGGTCTTCCTGGCCTTCTGGCTCGGATACAAATGGACGAAGAAGACAAAGGTGGTTAAGCTGGAAAACTGCAATTTCGATGTAGAAGCTTGATTTCGCCTTCATAAACCGAGCTTGTACCCAAAAAAGCACCTCTTCAACCTTCCAGAATCATTTCCCATGGATAATCGTGGGCGGGTGAAACCCTTTGCGTGGACAGGCTTTCATCCGGTTTTCAAGCTTTCCTGCCTTTCGGTGGCAAGGATTCCCGGTTCCTTTCGCCCGGAATCCCTGTTAGTCTGATGCCAGACACCGAGAGGAGAGATGAACATGAAACAGATGAAGAAGTTCACCGCACTGTTGCTTGCCGCCGTCCTCACCTTCGGGGCTGCTACGATGATTGCCGCACCCAAGGCGGAGGCTGCTACGGCATCCTCGACTGCAAGCAAGGTCATTTCCATTGCCAAATCCTATCAAGGCAAGGTTCAATATGAATATGGCGTTCGCAACGAAAGCAAATTGATCTTCGACTGCTCGTCCTTCACGCAGTTTGTATACAAGAAGGCAGGAATCAAACTTCCTTGGGGCGCGAATATGCAAACCAAGTATGGAACGAAGATCACCAAAATCTCCAATTTGAAGCCGGGAGATCTCGTTCACTTCAGCGTGAGCACACCGGGCAAGATCGGTCATGTCGGAATCTACATCGGCAACGGCAAGTTCATTCACAACCTCAGCCCGAAATATGATGTGGTCATCAGCGACATGTCGAGCGGCAACTGGAAAAATCGGTTCATCCAAGGGACTCGCGTTATAAAATAATATTTACGGATAACGAATAGGAAACACCTTCAACCTAGCGTATGTCTGTATGTCACCAAATCCAAAGTCGCTCTTATCGATACGAATCAAAGAATCATCCTTAAAACAAGCGTTCCTCCTTCTGGACTGCCGAAGGAGGAACGCTTGTTTACGATATCGTTACCTTTGCTGCTCGACCGTGAACGTCTCGGAATCTGCGTCACGCAAGAATGGATTTAACGGTCCAGGACTGTAGAGGGTCAAATGATGCATCGCTCTCGTGCAAGCGGTGTAAAACAGCTTTCGTTCGCTTTCAGAGGAATAGGCGGCTTCCGAAGCATCATAGATCAGCACAGCGTCGAACTCCACGCCTTTTGCCAGATAGGAGGGAATCACCGATAGCCCCTTCGAGAAGGATTGGCTGTCCTTCGAGATCAGACGGACCGGCAAAGCATCCTTCAATTCCTCATATGCGCTTCGGCTCTCGGCTGCAGTTCGACAGAGGATAGCGACAGTTTCATACCCTTGCTCCTGAAGCGCTTGGGTATCTTTAACGATTCGATCCCGTCGGCTGTTTCCGTCCGCAAGCCGGACGACCAAGGGCTTCTCCCCATAGCGCCGGAAGGGAACGATCTCTTCATTACCGTCCAGCATGCTGCGGGTAAACTCGACGATCTCCCAGGTGGAGCGGTAGCTCTGAGTTAAATGAATCGTCTCGGTCTTATCCGGTCCAAAAAGCTGCAAAAGCGGAGTTCGTCCCGATAGGGTTGTGGAATGGGTGAAGATGGCTTGATTAAAGTCGCCGAGCACCGTCATTCTCGCCCGCGGGAACAGTCGTTTCAGAAATTCAAATTGGAAAGCCGAATAATCCTGCGCTTCGTCGATCACGACATGACGGATTTGCGTATTCGTCTGGAAGCCCTTCACAAGCTCGGTGAGATAGAGAAGAGGAGTGGCATCCTCATGCGGGAGCCGCTTCGCATTCAATCGTTCTACGGTAATCCGGCAAATTTCCGGCCACGCGTTCGGCAGCGCATGACCATTCGTCAAGCCGACCATCTTCGCGGGATCTCGGAACAGCTCCAGATAGAGCGAATGAAGATCGATGAACTCCAACTGCTGCACAGAACGACGCAAAGGAGCAAAATGATCCTTGACGATCATCCTGCGAAGAATATCTTCTTCCTGTAGGCTGTCCTCGAAGGAAGGATCCTTCTCCTTCAGCCTCTTGCGGAATTGGACATAAGCTTGCTGGTACCGGTCCCGATCCTGATAATCAAGCTCATCCGTAACCCAGTCTTCGGAACGTTCGGCTTTCTCCAACTCCTTCAACCGTTCCAGCAGCGACTGCCGGGTTAGATCCATCCGGTTTGACACCTGAATGGATTTATCCAGGCGGTAGAAGCAATCGCGGATTTCAGAGGCGTCGATGTAGACGCGTCCGTTCTGCTCCAGGCTGTGAAAGAAGAGGCCAGATCTGCCGGATTGGAGCACATGATTGCGAATGGCATCCAAATAGGCTTCCGATGCCTTGAAGCGGATTCCTTCGAGGCGGGCTTCATAAGTGGAGTCATCCGTTTGTCCCAGTACATATTCCATCTGATCGTAAGGATCTTCCACCTGATATTCCGGCTGGAGCGAATGATCCAAGTATTCTTGAAAAGTAGTCTGCAGCATGTTTTCTTCTCCGAGCTCTGGAAGTACGGAGGCCACATAGCTGTTGAACATCGGGTTCGGGGAGAAGAGGATGATCTGGTCCGCCTTTAAATAGCTCCGGTGCCGGTAGAGAAGATAAGCCACCCGCTGAAGTGCGGCAGAGGTTTTCCCGCTGCCGGCCGCTCCTTGAACGATGAGCATCGGGCTGGTCAGGTTGCGGATGATGCGGTTTTGCTCCTTCTGGATGGTCGCGACGATGCTCTTCATCTGCGAATCCGCGCCGCGGCTGAGCGCCTGCTGCAGCAGCTCGTCTCCGATGGTTACGCCGGTATCGAACATCATCTCAAGCTGTCCGTTTCGGATGACATACTGGCGCTTCATATCCATCGTTCCAGTGATCGTCATCACGGGAGTCTCATAGCTGGCAGGGCCGGGTGAATGATCATAATAAAGACTGGCAACCGGCGTCCGCCAATCGTAGACGTAGAAGGCTCCCGTCTCTTCATTCTGGAACGTGGCGAGTCCGATATAGAACGGCTCCGAGTCGCTTTCCCCGGTCTCGGTAAAGTCGATTCGGCCAAAATAGGGAGAAGGGAGGAGACGGATCATTTTCTTTAACCGATCCGCTTGATTGCGGTGGCCGATTTCCCGCTCCGTAAGCACCTCCGCCTGCTGACGCATGGAAGCGTACGTTTCGATGACATCATCGGCCGTGCCGAGGTCGATGGAAACCCCGTCCCAGAAATGCTTTCGAATATCGACGACTTGCTCGCGAAGGCTTCCCACGATCGGTTCCAGATGCTCAATTTCCTGCTGAAGCAGCGTTTCCACTTTCGCTATCCGCGTAGTTTCTGTCTCCCAATCCGCATTCGTTACCGATTCGTGTTGGTTGTCAGACATTTCGACTCACCCTTTCCTCAATCTGATCGCATTCCTTGCTTCTAAAAATAAGGATTGACAACGGCGCGTACACACTGGTATAATAAATGACAGATACGAAGTGTGTATCTCTTTTTCTGTTTATACAGACAATGGCTGATTTAGTGTAGCATGTTTTGATTTGGAATGCAATCCACCGCTTAAATCGGGCGGAAGGAGTGCTTTTTTTATTTGTGTAATTATCTAACGATACGGTTTGACAAGAGAGCATGCAAAAGGAGCCGCCCGGCCATCACGCAATGTGAAGGCAAGGCGGCTCTTGTTCTGTTAGCAGATCGAATTAAAATACCTTCGTGGTCCACGATTCGCAGTTCCAAACGTCGGTTGCGATCTCGCGGTAAAACTCTGGTTCGTGGCTGATCAGCAGAACGCTGCCCTTGTAGGCTTTAAGCGCGCGCATCAGCTCCTCCTTGGCATCGACGTCCAGGTGGTTCGTCGGTTCGTCAAGGACGAGAAGGTTCGTTTCGTTATTGAGCAGCTTGCAGAGGCGCACCTTGGCTTTTTCGCCGCCGCTCAGCACCTCGATCTTGCTCTCGATATGCTTGGTCGTTAATCCGCATTTGGCAAGGGCTGCGCGAACTTCAAACTGGTTGAGGGAGGGAAACTCGTTCCAGACTTCCTCAATGCAGGTGTTGGAGTTAGCAGTCTTCACTTCCTGCTCGAAATAGCCGATATGCAGATAATCCCCCAGCTCTACAGTACCGGAGAGAGCGTGGATTTCGCCCAGGATGCTGCGAAGCAATGTCGTTTTACCGATACCATTCGCCCCGGTTAAGGCGATTTTCTGTCCGCGTTCCATGAGGAGGGTGAGCGGGCGGGAAAGCGGTTCGTTGTAGCCGATGACGAGATCCTTGGTTTCAAAGATCGTCCGACCGGATGTCCGTGATTCCTTGAACTGAAAGACCGGCTTCGGCTTTTCCTTGGCCAGCTCGATAATATCCATGCTGTCGAGCTTTTTCTGACGAGACATGGCCATGTTGCGGGTCGATACCCGCGCTTTGTTGCGGGCAACGAAGTCCTTCAGGTCGGAGATTTCCTGTTGCTGGCGCTTGAAGGCGGATTCGAGCTGCATTTTCTTCGCCTCATGCTGTTGCTCGAAGGTATCATAGTCGCCTACGTAGCGGTTGAGCTCCTGATTCTCCATGTGGTAGATCAAGTTGATGACACTGTTTAGGAACGGAACATCATGAGAAATGAGGATAAAGGCGTTCTCATAGTCCTGCAAATAGCGCTTTAGCCATTCGATATGCTGCTCGTCCAAATAGTTCGTCGGTTCGTCCAACAGGAGGATGTCCGGCTTCTCGAGAAGCAGCTTTGCGAGCAAAATCTTCGTCCGCTGACCGCCGCTCAAGTCATGGACGTCCCGGTCAAGGCCAATTTCGTCCAACCCGAGTCCGCGTGCCACTTCCTCAACCTTGGCGTCGATGACATAGAAATCATGATTCGTCAGCGTATCCTGGATCGTGCCGACTTCCTCCAGCATGCGGTCGAGTTCATCCGGAGAAGCAGAGCCCATATCGGTGTATAGCTGATTCATCTTGGCTTCCAGCTCAAACAGGTAGGAAAAGGCCAGGCGCAGCGCATCGCGGATGGACTGTCCTTTTTGCAGAACGGCATGCTGATCGAGATAACCGACCCTCACGTTCTTGGACCATTCCACTTTGCCCGCATCCGGCTCCAGCTTACCGGTGATAATGTTCATGAAAGTCGACTTGCCTTCGCCGTTTGCGCCGACCAGTCCGATGTGCTCGCCCTTAAGCAAGCGGAACGATACGTCATTGAAGATGGCCCGGTCGCCAAACCCGTGGCTGATATTTTTTACGGTGAGAATGCTCATGGTCTTCGATTCAAGCTCCCTGTCATGGTATAGTCCTTCTGATTATAAGCGGAGAACCGGGGGAAACTCAATGCTGCACTTACTAAAATTGTTGCAAAGAGATGGGAGATAATCCGTTTATACAAAGTTCCCCTTTGATCCTGTCGTAGAATAGCGTATCGTTAGGGGAGAAAATATGAAATGGTAGGATAAGACAGGAGGGATCCGTTTGACGGAATCGACGAGTGCTCATTCTCCAATCGGCCAATGGATGTTGCCGCAGGAAATGAGCGCCGATATGAAGATTGAAATCCATGAGCTTGCACATGTATGCAATCAATACGAAGGCATTAGCCTCAAGCTGCACATAAGCATGTTGGAAAATCGCAAGCCGGGAGAGCGGCGAGATTTTCTATGGCGGGATTCAGAAGGAACGCTTGTCGGTTATTTGGGGCTTAACAGCTTCGAAACGGATTCAGCGGAGGTAGTCGCTATGGTGCATCCGGATCAGCGGCGTCAAGGGATCATGACTGAGCTGTTCAAAACCGCAAAAGTAGAAGCGGCCGCTCAGGGGATGAGCAAGCTGATCTTGATCTGCCCAGAGAACTCTGCTTCCGGACAGGCTTACATAAATTCGCTTGAAATCCAACGCAGCTTCTCCGAATATGTGATGAAATGGTCCGAGTCGGATGACTTGGGAAAGCAGGCGGATAAAAGCGGGATCTCTCTTCGCTTTTGTGGAGCGACTGAGCGAGAATTGATTATAACGCTTGATATGGGCGGGTACGACATGCCTCGGGAAGATGCGGAGCTGTATGTGGATCAAGTGCTTGAGAACAGTCCGGAAGACCGAATTTACGCCGCATTTCAAGAAGACGGGCAGCCCATTGGGAAAATCTGCATCCAATTGAAAGAAGGAGCCGCGTTTATCTTTGGCTTCTCCGTGCTGCCGGAATGGCGCGGCCAAGGCTTCGGACGAAATATCCTTCGGGAATCGATCCAGCTTGTTCGTTCCGAGGGTTGTACGTCCATCCGACTGGAAGTGGAATGTGAGAATCGGAATGCGCTCGGGTTGTACCACTCCTGCGGATTCCGAGAGACGGCGGTTCAAGATTATTTCAATTATGGTATTTCATAAAAGGAGTTGTTACATAGAATGTTAACCCAAGAAAAGACGGACTCGGTCCGTATTGTCGAGTATGATCATTCGTATGCGCGAGCGGTTGCGGACATGTGGAACCGCAGCAACGAAAGCTGGGGAGGAGGCAACAGCCAACGAACCGAGGACAGCGTGCGCAGTGATATGGAAAACTCGACTAATCTCCATGTGTTTCTCGCCATTGACGGGGAAGAGGTTGTGGGCTTCTGCAGCTTTTCCCATTACAAATCGGATGAAGGCGCGCTCTATGTTCCACTGCTCAACGTTCGTCCCGATTATCACGGGCGGAAGGTGGGTCGGAACCTTATACTGAATGCCGTTCGCAAGACCGTGGAGATGGGCTGGCCGCGGCTGGACTTGTTTACTTGGGCAGGCAATACCAAAGCGGTTCCGATGTATAAGAAATGCGGCTTTTTCTGGGAAAAGAAAGACAATTCCGTGCACCTCATGAACTTCATTCCGACCGTCCTGCAGACGGAAGCTCTTGCCGCGTATTTCAAGAAAGTGGATTGGTATGCGGACAGCACACGCAAGCTTGTAATTGAACCGGATGGCCGCCGGGTAAGAGGATTTGACTTCTTTGAATACACCTGGCAAAAGAATGGACTTTCTCTTAGAGCCGAGTTCGAGAAAACCGGCCGCGGGCTGACTGGGCTGACAACGCCGGAGTACGAAATATCGACTGAGGTCGAAGATCATGATCTGGTGTTCGGCGGCCGCTACAAGGTCCTCTACCGGATTGCCAATAAATCAGCTGCGCCCTTGGCGATTGAGATGAAGGGAAGGGATGACAAAAACATCCGGTTCGCTTCCAGCTGTACAATCACGGTTGCGCCAGGTGCAGTTGAAACGATTGAAGGCGAGTTTGCTCTGGATCCCATTGAGGAAGAACAAAATGATTGGAAAACCCATCCGGTGGTCATGAGTGAATGGTTGATCGACGGACTGCGGGCCGAATTCAGGCTGGGCGTCGCTCCGAAATTCCCCGCGAAGATTACGATGACCCTGCCGAACCGAGAGCTGTTTCCCGGAGTGCCGGCCGAGCTTTACCTGAATATCGAAAACAACTTCCGGGAGGAAGCCGAGTTTGCATTTGGATTGCCGGCAGACGATGCGGTAGAATGGGAGAAGCCGGGCGTATCCATCCGCGTGCCCGCCAAAGGGAAAGCTTCCGTTCCGGTCCCTTTCATCTTGAAGCGGTATGGCCTGTTCACTCACGAGGTGGATGTTCAAGCGAAACCTGTCAGCCAAGCGGAAGTAACCTTTAAACGCAAGCTGCATGTGCTGATCAAAGGCTTGAACGGGCTTTTCGGAGGGGATGCAGGCGAGCATTGGTCGGCGGTGAACGGTCCTCTTGCGCTTCACTTAACGAAGCAAAACAACGATCTCTGGATCGATTATCCCCACTTCAACCATAGTGCCTGGTGGATGTACCCCAAGCTTGGCAAGCCGTTCTCAGCCGAGTTTTCGAAGAAGCAAGCGGAAGACGTGAAGATTCATGAAGAGTCGAACAGCTTGACGATGGAGATTCTATTCGAATCGGAGGATTTCCCCGGCTATCAGATCAAGTCGGTGGCGAAGCTGCTCGGAAGCGGCTTGGTTGAGCATTATTACGAGGTCTGCAATACCGGGGATGAAGAAGCGGAAGAAAGCTTGACTCTTCTGAATAACTTCGGCTTTTTCGGAGAGCATTTCATTTTGCCGTATCGCGGCCGCTATGTGGACATGATGGATGAATATTCCGGCAGTTCGGACCATTGGGATGCAGGTGAGCTAACGGAAAATTGGATGTTCTGCAAAGGCGATCACTATTCCTACGGCATCTGTTGGGATGCCTCACTGCCGCTCGTGAAGACCGAATGGTTCAATGGGCTTGAGATCCCTCTCGGGAAGATCGGAGCAAAAGCCTCCGTACGCACTTCATCGACTTTCATCGCCATTGGCACCTTCGGGCATTGGTGGGATTTCCGCTGCTTTGCTCAGAAACGCCGGGATCCGATTATTCCGGTACTGGATCGCCCTCTCGACCTCGTCGTGAACGGTGGGAATCCTTTCGGAAGCGGAGAAGTAACAGTCGAATTGATCGAACGGAAGAATGTCGAGATGGCCGGCACCTATTCACTCTCTCTGGTTAGCGGGGACGGTCAAGAACGGGAAGCCGCACGAGTCGAATTGCCTCAAGCAGACGTGCACACGGGCAGGCTCATCTTGAAGCCGGAAGTGTTCGCATCGAGCGGTAAGGAATCAAAGATTCAAGCGGAATATCAGGGAGAAGATTGGACCCAGCGGCGGACCGCGCTCTTCTTCCAGACCGGCGATGAGCCCGTCGATTGCAGCATGGAGGAAACCTCGGCTGGTACAACTTACTCGGTATCCAACGGTGTACTGTCGATCGCGGCAACGCCGGCATTCGGGAATGTGGTACACTCCTTGAAACAGAATGGAGTGGAGTGGCTGGACAGCTCCTTCCCCGAACCCTGCCCAAGGTCCTGGTGGAATCCATGGCATGGGGGACTTGGTTTGGAAGTACCCGGTATCAACGGCTTCTCCCTGCAGGAAGAGCCGAGAAGCGCCTCCTGGGCCAAGCTCACGGACGATTTCGGCAATGAATGGACAGGACTTCGCCTGACTACCCGCATCGAGAAGCATGAAGGGAATCGGGGAATCACCGTCGATCAATACCAGCTGATGCTCCCCGGAGCTCCTGTCTTGTGCACACTCTATTCTGTCACCAATGGAACCGGGCTGTATCATCCGAATTTCATGTTGATTAGCCGCAACTTCTTCCGCCCTTCGCCGGAATTCTCCGAAGGATGGATGGAGATTCCGGGCGAGAATCGGTTCCACATGGGCCAAGTCGAAGCCGAGATCACCCTCGAAGGCTTGCTGCGCATCGGAGCGGTGAACCGGAGCGGCCTGCTTCACGCGGTTCATCATCATCAGCAAAGAGCCTGGGCCTATTTGAATAACAAAGTACTGAATCATGTCCTCCATCACGGCATGGAGCTTCCCGGCGGCCAAACTCGCTGGAGTCAGCCTTCATTCCTGGTGATGGGAGAGCAAGAGCTGCATCAGGAAGAAGTACAAAGCCTGTTGAGGGTTACTTTTAACGGGGTTAAATAAAAGAATTCATGCCATCAATTAACGGCATGAACAAAAGGAGGGGACGACTTGTCCATCATTGATATTCACATCCACCTGTCGGACATTGAAAGCTTCCGCCGAACTGCTATCGATTTGTCTAGTGTTGACTACACGGCGGCAGGCTTGAAGGCGGAATTTGACAAGAACGGAGTCGTCCTCGGCATTGGCATGGGGGTGACGGAGCAGACGAAGGGAGCCTTTCCCGATTCGTCCTCGCCCAATCCGATGGGACTTGATTTGGAGCCGAGTGTTCCTCCCTTTCTCATGGAATGTGTGGGAATCAATCCGAACCGTCTCACTGGAGAGCATGCGCTGGAGGAACTGGATAAGATCGAAGCGCGCCTACAAGCTCCCGAAGTGGCCGGGATCAAGCTGTACGCCGGTTATTATCATCATTTTGTCTACGACAAAATCTATGGCCCGATCTATGAGCTTGCGGAGAGGTACCGGGTTCCCGTCGTCATTCATACCGGTGATACCTATTCCATGAACGGACTCTTGAAGTACTCTCATCCGCTTACCGTGGATGAACTGGCTCTGCAGCAGCGCGGAGTTAACTTCATGATCTGCCATCTTGGAGATCCTTGGGTGATGGATGCTGCGGAGGTGGTGGCAAAGAATCCGAACGTCTATGCGGATTTGTCCGGTCTCGTGGTCGGAGATGCCGCCCATTTCGAGCGCTTTATGAACGAGCCGCTGTTTATGGATCATTTCCGTCGAGCGCTCGTCTACTCGGATCATTACGAGAAGATGCTGTTCGGAACCGACTGGCCGCTCGCACCTATCGGACTTTACGCGGAATTCGTCCGACGTCTTGTTCCTGACCGTTTCCATGAGGCTGTATTCTACCGCAATGCCTTCGATGTATTTCCCCGCATCAAGCAGAGAATTGCAGTTCTTTAATGTCGGATTTTATCAAAACGGAACCTGCTTTAGCACGGATGATGTCGTGCGAAGTCGGTTCCGTTTTTTGTATAAATATGGGATTGACGGATACACATGCCAAAGATTATGGTAAAGATATACGTGAAAAGGAGCACATGAGAGCTGGGGAGGGATGATCGATGAAAACCCGCTGGTTGAGCGGAAAAATGATCTTCGGCAGTATAGTCCTTTGCAGTATCCTAACGGGTTGTTGGAGCGCCGGCAATGAAAGAGCAAGTTCCTCCTCCGAAGCGATGACAGCCAACGAGACAACCCCTCCCGAATCGGATGTTCAGTTACCCGCGAGCAGTGAACCGATAGCCTCACCAGTGCCAAGCACAGGGGAAGTGTCCGCCAAAGCGAATACGCTAAAGAAGCTCCTGGAGGAGCACAAGATTGATCTATCCCGCTACAAGATTGATCCTGAGGTGTTCTCAGCTTACATAGACGATCAATTTAGCGGAGATCCTAATGAATTTCTCATGGTACTCATCAAATTGTACGGCAATGACTTTCCGCTCATTCTTCAGGAGTTTGATCAATGGGCGGCAGAACGCATTCTCGTGCAGGCATTGGGAGACAAGGGGTTTGACGTCGCTTCAGCGGAGATCGATCCGACGGACTTGCTCGGCTATATTGCTGAATATCAGGATGGGGATCTGAATCAATTTTGGGAATGGTATCAGGAAATAGTCGTTGAAGACATCGACAAAGTTGCCTTTTTGAAGGATATGGTTGCGCAGTATGCCTATGAAACTAGAGAAAAGCTTGCAACCACAACCATGATGGCCTATTTAAACGAGTTGGGGTTCGACGTCGCCAAAGTAGGACTGGACTCGTTTGATGTAAGGAACTTTATTGAAAATTACTTTAAAGGAAACCCCGATACCTTCCTTGCTTATCTTAAGCAGAACTACCAGCTCAATTTCACTCGCTTTAGCGAGGACTTTCAAACCAATCGCCTCGCGCTCCAATCCCAATTGAGCCCATCCGGATCAGGTCAAGGCAATAGCTCTGACATGTTTGTGGATCAGCCTAACCCCTATCCGAATAACCCGTTTGACGCAGCGATTACGGGCACGGACATCACGGGGTCCATTCCACCACTGGCGCAAAGACCATATGACAGTTATGAGGCCCAATATTTACATGATCGATTTATGATGGAGGTCATTGAGGATAACTTCAAAATGCAATACGGTCTTCGTATTACGGATTAAGATTTGGTATAGCAATCGGGACGGCGATCTTTGAAGACGGGAATGCGTGAGCGGGCTTCCTTAACCCGATTCAGATCGATGATCGCCGTAAGCACCTCTTCATCCAGCCCGGCTTCGGCGATCACTTCGCCCCATGGATCAATGATGAGCGAATGCCCGGCGAATCGGTTGTCTGGGTCTATTCCGGCCCGATTGCAGGCGATCACGTAGCATTGGTTCTCAATGGCCCGCGCGATCAACAATGCACGCCAATGCTCCAAGCGGACGTCAGGCCATTCTGCAGCAACGAACAGCACCTCAGCGCCTGCAAGCACGTGCGCCCGGATCCATTCGGGAAACCGGATGTCGTAACAGATGACGCCCGCGCTGACGATGCCGTCCAACTGGAACAGTCCTTTATGGCTTCCCGGCTTCAGATAGCTGGGCTCGTTCATGAGCCCGAAGAGATGCAGCTTATCATAATGACCCAATAATCGCCCATCACGATCAATGAACGGCATGGAGTTGTAGATTCCATTCGCCGTTAGCCGAGCATAGGAGCCGCCAATCACGGTGGTCTGATAGGTCCGAGCAAGTGAGCTTAAGAAAGCAATCGTTTGGTCGCCCTCCGGGTCCGCTATGACAGACAAACGGGGCAGATCATAACCGGTCGTCCACAGCTCTGGCAGCAGGAAGAGGGAAGCGCAAGATTCTCCGGTTTCACGATCCAAAGAGGAGTTTCCATTTCCGCGCTCACAGGCATTTGCTGCTGCGGCCAATCGGATCATTTCTTCCGCTTTCGCGTAATTCGCTTCGGGTTGACCGAAGGCAATCGTCATCTGGATGCAGGATACCTTCCACTTCATAGGAGAACCTCCTTGTTGATGAGGATAAGGACAAGGACAAGGACAAGGAACAATCCCACTGTCTTGAGTGCAGATGCAAGAAGCGAGCCGACAAGCTATACTGGAGGAGAGACCAAGCACGTCTGAAACGTGCTTTTTTCATTGGGAGGATGACATGATTCGTGCTGCTGTTCGAGATGACGCGCCTTGGGTGAGTTCCCTTATCCTGGACGCGATTGATGATATCGCCTTGTATTTAACCGGAACCGAATCTCCGGAGCATGCCTTGCGAGCGGTAGAGGACTGGTTTCTTCGTCCGGGCAACCGGCTCAGTTATGAGAATATCCGTGTGGCTGTCGATAATGGCCGTGTAACCGGGATGGCGCTCATGTACCCAGGAGAGCATGGTTCGACGCTAGATGCTCCGCTTCTGGCTCACCTGCGGGAGATGAGTCCGCAAGCTCTGGAAGCTTTTCCGGCAGAGGCATGCGAAGATGAGTTCTACCTCGATTCTCTTGCGGTTTCAGCGGAGGCTCGGGGGAAAGGGATCGGTACGGAGCTTATCCGCGATTTCGAAGCGGAGGCAGCCCAGCGACAGTACCGGAAGGCTTCGCTGCTCGTATCCCAGGACAAACCGAAAGCGGAAGCCCTGTACCGCTCATTGGGCTATCAGAAGGATGGGGAACGAATGCTCTTGGACCATCAGGTGTATTACCATATGGTCAAGCTTCTGCCTCTGAAGAATGAAACAACCGGCAATCCCCAAGAGAAGGAATAGGCCGGTTGCGAGTGATGACAATTTCAGGTTAATCAAGAGGTACGACTTGATCCTGAGCGGACAGCCGAGGCAGCAGATTCAGCTTGCGCACCGTGGCCGTGATGAGTACGGCGGCCCCCACCTTGATCAAGTCACCGGGTATAAAAGGAACGCAGACGAGCGCGAAAGCTTTGCCAAGGGATATTCCTGCCAAGTGGGCATACCAAGGAACTCCGGTCAAATAGACGAGCCCGCTGCCAACGATCATCGCCGCAGCCATCAGGACGACCGAGAAGGGACCGTTCCCCTGAATTCGGGAAACAAGGCGGCCCGTTACGAAGGCGGAGATGGGGAACATCCAGATAAAGCCGCCTGTCGGTCCAAGAATGAACGAGAGCCCTCCTGCGCCATGCAGCAGAGGGAAGCCAAGCAGAGTCAGAACAAGGACGATGCCAATGGAAAGAAAGGCATAGCCTCCTCCGATCATCGCTCCGGTGAGCAGGATGGCCAAGGTTTGCAGCGATATCGGCACAGGTGTGAAGCCAAGCGGAATGGTAACGGCGCTGAGCACCACAAATATCGCCGCGAACAGCGCAACATAAGCGATTGCGCGTACAGGCGGTGTTTGATTTTGCTTCATGCGGTTCACGCATCCTTTCACGGAAGAGTCGCCGTGATTATAGCATATCCCGCTATTCTTGTCTTACGAAACATCGATGCTGGAGGTTATCATGAAGGACCCGAACCCGTTACTCTTGAATAAGGCGAGTGTCGCTTTTCGTAATGGAACCGGAATCCAGCTAGCTTTGGATGGGGTGAATCTGCAGCTGGTACCCGGCGAATTTGTTGCGCTCATTGGAACCAACGGCAGTGGGAAGAGCACCTTGCTGAAGGTTTTGGCGGGGTTGCTTCCTTTGTCAAGCGGAGAGCTGGATTTCGGCTGGTCAAAGGCTTGCCGGAAGGCGATAGTCTTGCAGAACCCCGAGGCGCAGCTGCTCGGAGAGACGGTGGAGGAGGATCTGCGATTCTCGCTTGAACAAGCGGATGTCCCTGCGGATTGTAGAGAGGCAAAGCTCATGAACCTGCTACGCCAATGCGGCCTGACCGGGTTGGAAAAGCAGCCGCTGCGAAGCCTGTCAAGCGGACAAAAGCAGCTTGCCGCCATAGCCGGAGGCTTGGCTCTCGATGCCCGGCTGCTCTTGTTTGACGAAGTGACCGCCTATCTCGATCCGCTTGAGGCGAAACGGGTACTCCACTTGGCTTCTGCGCTGTGCGCTGAAGGGCGAACCGTTGTCTGGAGCACCCAGAATCCGGTGGAAGCTGTCGAGGCGAAGCGGGTGATTTCTCTACGGGGCGGGGCTGTTAACGATGACGGCACGGCGGTCGATTTTTTTTATGGTCGAAACGGTGTGGAATCTGCCAGTGAACAGCTTGGCCTTCAAGCTCCGCATCCGGTCCTGCTTGCACTTGCCCTCGCGGATCGGGGAATTTATTTGACTCCGCCTCCTCTCACGGTGGATGCGTTCATGGAGAGACTGGCGGAATGGAAGAGCGGTAGGAAGAACGGAAGGGAGAGCTGATCCTTGGATTTGTTGGTAGATGGAATAACCGTCAAGCGGGATCATCAGATAGCTCTCGACCTGTCCGGTAAAGAGCTCCATATTCAGAAGGGCACAGTCACTCTCCTGCTTGGAGAATGCGGCGCCGGAAAATCGACCCTTTTGCTTGCCGCCGCTGGTTTGCTTCCGCTTTTTTCAGGCTGTGTTCAAACGGTTACACCTCCAACCGAATCAGGTCTTTTGTGTGCGGAGCAACTCATGGGGAATTGCTCCATCGGATATATGGGACCGCAACCGGAGCAGCAGCTGTTTGCCGATTCCGTCTTGGACGAGCTCACTTACAGTCTCGGATGGAGGACGAAACGAACGCTCCTAGCGGAACGGTTGGACCGTATAAGAAAAGTCCTTCGAGAAATGGGGCTTCCCGATACAGACGATTTCCTCAACCGGTCACCATTTTCCTTAAGCGGCGGGCAGAAACGGAGATTAGCCCTCGCTGGCACCTTGCTCCTAGAGCCGAATTGGCTTCTTCTTGATGAGCCGACCTCTGGATTGGATGCGGAGGGGAAAGACCGGCTGCTCCCTGCCATCCAAAGCTTCCGGTCACCTCACATAGGCGGCGTCCTGATCGCCAGTCATGACGCGGATTATTTCCTCCCGATTGCAGATCGGGTTCTCATTCTTCAGCAGGGGAAGCTTGTTTTTGACGGAACACCGGAGAGCATTTGGCGAGACCCCCGTCATTTGTGGCGTGCAGGCTTGGCTGTCCCCGAATCGATGCAGCTCGCAAATCGGCTTAGGGAGGCCGGGTTTGATCTTCCCGGTCTGGGAACTTCTCTTCAGGAGTCAGCGGATCATCTTGCTCAGGCTCTACTGCAGAAGGGGCCAAACCGTTCTCTTGAGAAGCCCGTTGATTCAGATATGGGGCTAGCCCTGATCGTGAATGAGCCGTTACTTCCGCTTAGCAGAAGTGAAGATGCTCCTACTGAGAAAACTACGGTCCAAGAGATCAAACCCACTCGTGAATCGAGGATGAAGAAGTTTGATCCGAGAGCCGTATGGGGCTTCACGATGCTGCTCGGACTTGGCGTCTGGTTTCAGCGAGAATGGAGCGGCATCGCCATCGGCCTTCTGATCACTCTAACGGTGATCCGTGTTTTTCAAGTCCCGGCGAAAACGATGTTCCGATTGAGCCGCTACTACGCATGGCTTGCCATTTTCTCGACCATTTTGGCTGGCCTAACATGGAAGGGCGGAGACATTGCTTTTCTAGGTGGACGAGTGGGCTTTTCGTTCATGGAAGCGGGAGAGACTTTCCGGCGTCTATTTCAGCTCTACCTCG
Organism: Gorillibacterium timonense; assembly: GCF_001457415.1. Lineage (GTDB taxonomy): Bacteria > Bacillota > Bacilli > Paenibacillales > NBRC-103111 > Gorillibacterium > Gorillibacterium timonense. The sequence continues at coordinate 2,015,138 of NZ_LN881724.1, read as the reverse complement.
TTATGTGGCTTGGTTTGCTGCTTCCCTTGACCCAGAGCCAGCTTCAATTGAGGAGCGTGCTCACTCAAACCTTGCGGCCGCTTGGCAGAATGGGCTTTCCGGTGGAGGCGGTTTCCCTAGGGATCATGCTGTTGTTCCGATATATTGCGGTCATCGGGGAAGAATGGAAGAAATACGCGCAGATCGCCAAAACTCGCAGGACAGGGAAGAGAGGGAGCCGCTGGTTGAAGCTTCAGGACATCCGCCCCCTGATGCTTCCTTTCTTTCTGTCCGTTCTGCATATGGGGGAACAGACCGCTCTTGCTTTGGAAGCAAGAGGTTACATGGGGGAGAGGCAAGCTGCTCCCTCTTATGCTTACCGATTATCGTTGAAAGATGGCTTGCTTCTCATAGTAGGGGCTCTCGGCGCTCTCCTTCTGTTTATATACGCTCAAGGGTAGAAGAAGTCTAGTTCTGTCGTAAAAGTAACATAACAATGATTATGTAACCTAAATCAAAATGATCGGCTCATCAGATCCTTTATGTGATTAACTAATTGGTTTGTGTACGTAATGAATTGAAGCTCGACTCCATTGTCAGCATGCACAAAGGAACGGGCTGCCCACCTTGAACTATACCCGGACCATACAAAAAAAGCTCCCATTCATACGGGAGCTTTTCACATAAAGAAGAGTAGCTATCGCCTTGCAGATGGAATCGGCTTTAGGTGGATCCCCATCCATCCGGTCAAATGAAATCCATTACTTAAAAACCTTCAAACGATCTTCCACCGGGCTAAACGCCTTGTCGCCGGGCTCGGCAGTAGGAGCGCCAAAGGGGAGCTGTGCAATCAGCTTCCAGCTTGCAGGGAGGCTCCAGGTTTGCTTGACTTCGTCATCGATCAATGGATTGTAATGCTGGAGCGACGCTCCGATGCCTTCCGCAGCAAGAGCGGTCCAGACAACGAATTGGAGCATACCGGAGGATTGATTCGACCATACTGGGAAATTATCTTTGTATAGCGCGAATTGCTCCTGAAGACCTTCGACGACGGCTTGATCCTCGAAGAACAAGACCGTACCATAGCCGCTTTGAAAAGAGGCAAGCTTCTGTTCCGTGGAAGAGAAGTTATCCGCCGGAACGATCTTGCGGAGTGTTTCCTTGACGATCGTCCACAGCTTATCATGCTGCTCTCCGAACAAGACGACCACGCGAGCGCTTTGCGAGTTAAATGCGGAAGGAGTATGTTTGACGGCTTCCCCGATGACTTCTTCAATTCGTGCTTCGGATACCGGAATATCTTTGCTGATTCCATAAACGGATCTTCTGGTTTTCAATGCTTCAGAAAAGTTGGCTGACATATTGTAATGAACCTCCTTTATGTAAGTGGCTTCACTTCGAGCATACATCAAGATATGGGAAAATGCAACTCGTAGGGCTGCTGATGATTTAGCATTTCATCCCCTTCTGGAAAAAGGTATTATAAAGAGGTGTATTCTCCCCTTTACCTCTTTTGCGAGTTCATTCTCCCATTAGAAAGCAGGTTTACCGGATGATTCAAGCAACAATCGGAAATGAAAATCTATGCTTCGATACATCGCAGGAATTGTTTTCGCCACAAAGAATTGATCTTGGAACGCTGGCGATGCTGTCCGTTACCGAGTTTCAACCGGATGATCTCGTTCTGGATCTAGGGTGCGGCTACGGCGTTGTCGGGATCACGGCGGCTAAACAAATTGGAGCGGAGCGCGTCGTGATGGCGGATGTGAATCCCCTGGCCGTAGAGATGGCTACCGCCAATGCAGAACGAAACGGGGTTGCGGGAATCCGAATGTATGTCAGCGACGGATTAGCTTCCGTTCCGGAGTTTGGATTTACGAAGATATTGTCCAACCCTCCTTACCATACGGATTTCAGCGTGGCCAAGGGGTTTATCGAGAAGGGCTTCAATCGCTTGAAGCTCGGCGGACAGATGATCATGGTTACAAAGCGCAAGGATTGGTATAAGAACAAGCTTATCTCCACCTTCGGAGGGGTGAGAATTCATGAACAGGACGGTTACTATGTGTTTATCGCCGAGAAGAAAAGCGGCTCTTATGCCAAACGATAAACAAACCGATAAGTAAATTGAAGGAAGACTCCACCCGGTGATGCGGGGGAGTCTTTTTCTTAACCGAATGAGTGGGCTTTCCAGTGGTGCATGATCTCAGGCTCAGGGCTTGACTGAACGGTTACGGCCGTGAGACAGCAGATATGCCGCATAAGCAATCGGATTCTGATAGACGGATCGGGATTGCTTCTGCCGCTTATAGATGTTTTTTTGCGGAAAACCATTCACCTCAATTATCTTGAAATCCCCATCGGAATTCACTCCAAAATCGACGGAAATTTCACCGAGATGCAACCCGCCTTGCTGTTCGATACTCGAAGCGGTTAACAAGCTAGTTTCTTCGAGTTTATTTAGCAGGATGGGAGTGGCTTCTTTGGATAATGACTCTTGCAGCTTTTCATCCGCAGAAGATACGCTCCTGCACATACTCGTATTAAAGAGGCCGTCATGAGCGATTCGGCAGACGGAATTTGTCACTCCCCATTGCCCGAACCCGCTTTTCTGAACGAGTACCCGAATATCAACCTGCTTACCGTCCAACTGGAGCAGCGATATTTCTTGTTGAATCAAATACTCGTTCGATCCAAGAAGCTTGTTGATTTCTAGCTCGAACTGAGATGGGTCCATAAGAATGAGGAACGGGTCATGATAATGCTGCGAAATATGAAGTTCCCGAGGGGCTTTCCGCTCGATTCGGTATACGCCACGCCCTTTGTATCCGAGGGTTGGTTTCAAAAAAATGGCTTGGTATTGGGCAAGCATACGAGTAAGGTTTTCAAAGCTATAGGGAAGGGTTTCAGGCAAATAATCGGATAGATGGGCATCTCGAAGCATGAGGTCCGTCTCTAATTTGTTGAAATGATTGATTTGATTGAACTGCGGAATCTGGTTGAAGTCTTCATTCGAAGTGGGAGATCGTTTCGAATTGTAGCAGCGATTATACACAACATTGGGAAGAGGAACCCATATCTGTTTAAACTCCTTGTTCGCATAGGAAAGGGCCAGCAGTCCCTTTTTATTCGGCTTGATCGAGGAAGGCGTAAAGGCAAACATGTGAAGACTCGGAGGCAAGTATTTAGAATACGTCTGTAAGGCTTGTGTTCTCTGCCCGGGAGTGGCAACCATAATCCCGATATACTTTCTCCTACTCATAGAAACCCACCTTTCCGCACGGTTGGGATTTGTATCACTTTATGAAGGCTGAGATCAATCTGTATGGACAGATGGAAGGGGTGAAAGAAGGGCGGCAAGCTCGATTGGGGCAGATGCCTTATTTCCGTTAAGTAGGTAAGTGTTCTTTCCGCTGAAGGCTCCTATCGCATATTTTGTACGGACATCCAAAAGGGAGCGTGATTAAAGATGGGGAAATGTCCATGTCCTCCAGGCCCGCCTGGACCAAGAGGACCGGCAGGAGAGCAGGGGCCAGCGGGAGGACAAGGGCCAGCGGGAGAGCAGGGGCCAGCTGGGGCGCAAGGACCGGCAGGAGCACAAGGGCCAGCAGGGGCGCAGGGACCCGAAGGGCCTGAAGGACCCGAAGGACCAGCTGGGCCCGGGCTGTTGGCGATTTTTTTAGGGTCCGACCAGTCGGTATCTCCCAATGACTTTTTGGGACTTGGTACCTCTCAGGGAGGATCAAAGGGTTTTGTCCGAAACACCGTAGTAGTGCCGCAAACAGCAACCATTACAGGATTGGTCTTCAGCATCCGCGATGAAGAGTTGGAGGACACCGACGAGATCACGGGAGAAATCTTCAGGAGCGTGGATTGCGGAGTAACCTCCGTTGCAACCGGAATCAAGGTCACGATAACGGCACCTGATTGCTGCGGTTCCGCAACCGGCAACCTTCAAGTGAATCAATGCGATCTGTTGTCCGTTAAAGTGACGGCTGGCAGTGCTTTGCAGGACGGCGCAGCTGCGACGATCCTTTTGCAGGTTTAATGATGCTTTACCTTCGCGATCATGATAACCGTGGGGTTGGAATTGAGAATAGGGCTTGGCTGCTTCGAGATGACTCCGGGATAATCCGGGGTCATCTTGCTTTCTATGAATGCCCTGTCTAACCCGTTCATTTTGAAAACAATCCTTGTCAATTTTCATTTCGTCATTGTTAGATGATCGGCGGTCCTCTATACTGAAAGAAACCTTCAAGTGCCGGGAATCACCGCTGAAAACCGACTTCGGATCATCGCATAGCATTAAAAAGCAGGAAAAGGGCTTAGCCGAACGGGTGTTGCGACCCAAGATAGAGGGCACGGAGGAATTCTTTCAACTCGAGAATTTCTTTTCTTTTTGTCGGCCTATGACGTGTTTTCGAATCAGATTCCCGGTACAACACTCTGCAAAGGAGGGATACGAGAAAGAAAACCACTTGAGAAGGAGCTGAACCCGTATTGGAAAGCGGCAACTCGGAAGGTAGAGCGCTGCTGAAAAAGCATGTGCTCGGCCGATTACCCGTCTATGGATGTGCATTTGCGTTACTCGCTTGCGCGAATGTCGTGTATTCGTTTTTTCCGAAGGTACTCGGGGATTTTACAACGGCCTTGGAACAGAATGGCCTCACTTCAACCGCTATCCTCCGCTACAGCCTCTATTTGGTGGCGATCGCCATCGGCTATGGAGGGCTGTTCGGAATCGGCCAGTACCTCAATCACCAGATGGGCCGATGGTTTGAATTTCGCACGCGGGAGAAGCTGTTCTCTCATTTTTCTACACTCAGCGAGGCTTATTACTCTCGTAACGGAATCGGCAAACTGCTCAGCTATGTCATGAATGATGTGACGACGATTCGTGAATCGATCGCGAATGGGCTTAATCAACTGACGAATGCGATCGTTCTTCTCATTTCGGTCCTGGTGATGATGTCGCTCAGCGGGATTCCGTTATACCTGATCGGGGTCTGTGCCTTGCCGCTCCTCACCATTCCGTTTCTCGTCGTCTTCTTTGGTCCGCGGATTCGGGAACGATCTAGACAGGTGCAGGAGTCGCTTGCGGACATGACCGAGTCAGCCGAAGAGCATTTTGGCGGAATTCGCGTTACGAAGACGTTTGCGGTAGAAGGCATCGCCTGGGATCGGTTCGGCCAAAAGGTGGAGGCGATACGGGAGAAGCAGCTTCGGCTTGTTCAAGCGTCCTCGTTATTTCAGGCGTTGATTCCTTTTGCTGGTGGGATCTCGCTTGCCATTGCGATCGCCTACGGCGGATACTTGGCTGCGAACGGAGCGATCTCCCTCGGGCGTTTCGTCGAACTGACCTTCTATATGAAGATGATTGTGACCCCGCTACAGCAGATCGGCAATGTGTTCAACATCCTACAACGCTCACGCGCCTCGCTCGACCGGATCGACCAGCTTCTGGCCATGAAGCCGGATATCCGGGATGCGGAACATGCGGTCGACCTGCCCTTGCACGATTCAAGTCTCGATATCCACGGGCTCACCTTTACTTATCCCGAAGCGACGCAACCGGCGTTAAGAAACATCTCGATCTCCTTAAAGCCCGGTCAGACGCTTGGGATCGTAGGCAAGACAGGGAGCGGTAAATCAACGCTGGTGAAGCTGCTGCTTCGCGTCTATGATCCGCCCAAAGGAGCGATACGAATCGGGGGACGGGATATTCTCGATGTGAGGCTTGCAAGCCTTCGCGGCCGGATTGCCTATGTCCCACAGGACGGCTTCCTGTTCAGCTCGACGATTCGGGACAACATCGCCTTTTACGACCGATCCGCCACCCTGGAGCAAGTTGAACATGCGGCGAAGCTCGCCGAAATCTATGAGAGCATCACAAGCTTTCCGCAAGGGTTTGATACCCGTCTTGGAGAGAGGGGAATGACCTTGTCCGGCGGCCAACGCCAGCGGTCCAGCATCGCGAGGGGGCTGCTGAAGGATGCGTCTCTTCTGCTTCTCGACGACAGTGTCAGCGCGGTGGATGCGGTCACGGAATCACGCATTCTCGCCAATCTGCGCAAGGTGCGTGCGGGAAAGACCACCTTGATTATCGCTCACCGGATCAGCGCCGTGAAGAAGGCGGATCTGATCGTCGTATTGGACAAGGGAGAAATCACCGAGCAGGGAACCCATGAAGAGCTGCTCGCCATGGGCGGCTTCTACGCCTCTCTCCATAAGCTGCAGGAAGGAGGAGATGCCGATGCCGGGTAAATCGGGTAAATCTAATCGAAGAGATGGGTTTCGGGCGCTTCTCGCTTATGCAGCTCCCTATAAACGAACCTTTGTGGCGGTGGTGTTCTGCTCTCTGTTCGCTCTGTCGGCTGACCTGCTGCAGCCCTATCTGATCAAGACCGTGATCGATGAGAAGCTGCTCACCGGGAGTCACGGCATCAGCCGAATCTTCGTCATCGGCGGCCTGTACCTGCTGCTTGCCATCATCGCTCTTATTTTTACCTATCTGCAGCTCAATCTGCTGCAGCGGGCGGGCCAGGGGATTGTGGCTACGTTACGCAACGATTTGTTTCGGCATATTACCCGCCAATCAATGGCTTTCTTTGACCGCCATCCGAGCGGTTCGCTCGTAACCAACGAATCGAGCGACACCGAGACGATTAACCAATTTTTTACCGGTGTCCTGCAAAGTCTCGTGAAGGATGGACTGTCGCTCTTTCTCATCGTCGGATTCATGTTCGCACTCGATGCGCAGCTTGCTCTGTATTGCTTGCTGTTATTTCCGATTATCCTATGTATCACGATTCTATTCCGCCGCATGCTGCGCGAATCGTATAAAGCGTCGCGTTCCCGGCTCTCCAGGCTGATCGCTTTTCTCGCGGAGAATCTTGCGGGCATGGGATTGATTCAGACCTTCCATCAGGAAAAAGAACAGACGGACCGCTTCCGCGAGCATAACCACCTCTATCGGCGGGCAACCCTGAAGGAAGTGAGGTCGACCGTGCTGTTCAACCGCTCCTTCGATGTGCTCGGTAACCTGACCGTCGCTTTCGTCGTTTGGGCGGGGGGAGAGGCGGTTTTGAAGCAGCGGCTGGAATTTGGCGTCCTGTATGCCTTCATCGCTTATATCCGCCAGTTCTTTCAGCCGATCAACAGCATCACTCAGCAGTGGAACACGCTGCAGTCCACCTTTGTGTCTGTCGAAAGGCTATGGGCCATCTTCTCCCGCGAGCCCGATGTCCAAGAACCCGCAGCGGAATCGGCGGTTCGGATTGAGGAAGATGGCATGAAGGGCCGAATCGACTTCGATGCCATTCATTTCTCCTATCAGCCTGGCACCGAGGTGCTTCACGGCTTGGATCTCCATCTCGATCCGGGAGAATTCGTCGGAATCGTTGGGGAGACAGGAGCCGGTAAAAGCTCCCTCGTCGGTCTGCTGACCCGCTTCTATGATGTCACATCGGGCAGCGTCCGGATCGACGGCACCGATATCCGCATGCTTCCGCAAACGGACCTGCACCGGTTTGTCGGTCTCGTCCAACAGGAGCCGTTCTTGTTCTCTGGCTCGATCATCGACAACGTCCGGCTGTTCCGGCCGGATATCGCTCGTGAAGAAGCCGAGGAGGCTTGCCGGCTTGTCGGGGCTGACCGTTGGATCAGCCGCTTAAAGCATGGGTACGACACTCTGTTATCCGAGAGAGGAAGCGGGTTATCGGCAGGTGAGCGGCAGTTGATCAGCTTCGCCCGCATCGTCGTCTTCAAGCCACGTATTCTCATTCTGGACGAGGCCACAGCGAACCTGGATTCTCATACCGAGAAGATGATCCAGCAAGCGCTTGGAGTCGTATCCGTCGGGAGAACGACGCTGGTCATCGCCCACCGCTTGTCCACCATTCAGAAGGCGGACCGCATCGCCGTCATGCGGGACGGCCGAATTGCCGAGTCCGGCACGCACAAAGCTTTGTTAGCCTTAAACGGTTACTACGCGGGACTGTACCGGCATTCCCAACGAGGCAAACAGGAACCCGTTTATCACAACCTAGACAGCGGAGAGGAGATATCCCGATGACCATCAAACGAATTCTGTACACAGGCACATCGACACCGGAGCTGGAGGAAGCCCTCCGTACCATGGGCAAGGAGCTTCGCCTGCAAAAAGCGACCGAGGTGACTCCCGAGGACATGGAATGGGCGGATACGTATGTCGGAAGCCGGTTCCCCGAGAAGGCGGGGTTCGGGAATGTTCGCTGGGTCCACACCTTAAGCGCGGGGGTCGATTTCTTCGTAAAGGACCGCGAATGGCCCGAAGACATCCTGCTCACCCGAACGATCTGCTCCTTCGGAAGGATGATCAGCGAGTACTGTCTGGGTCATCTGCTCCGTCATTACCAACGCCATGCTACCTTCCATGAATTGCAGCAGAAAGCACGTTGGGGCGGCCGCGAAGAGTTGCCGGAGACGATTCGCGGCAAACGTGTCGTCGTGTTCGGGACAGGCGTCATCGGTACCGAGGTGGCGCAGATGCTGTCGGATCTGGGGATGCATGTGGATGGAGTCTCCCGATCTGGGGAAGCGAAAGCCCCCTTCGTCACCGTAACCAAAACCGATGCATGCAAACAGGTGTTAAAGCGAGCCGACTGGGTGATCAGCACCCTGCCACTTACCGATGAAACAGAACGGTTCTTCAACCGTGAAATATTCGCTTCATTGGACCAAGCGGGTTTCATCAATGTCGGCAGAGGGAAAACGGTGGTAGAAACGGATCTGCTTGATGCGCTCGATCGGAAGCAGCTCCATACGGCCGTGTTGGATGTGACGGTTACCGAGCCACTGCCGCAAGAGTCCCCGCTCTGGACGCACCCTGGAGTGATGATCACCCCACACATCTCTGCCGTTACACCGCCAGGGGAAGGCGCGGAATGCTTCCTTTCCACACTTAAGCTCCGCGAGGAAGGGAAGCTTCTCCCCAATATCGTCGATTTATCCAGGGGCTATTAATCGCCTTTTCGTTGGAAGCAATATCCTCCGCTGAATCATGAAAATGATTGTCGATTACGATCTCTTTATGCTTTATAATGAGTTTTGCCAACCATGAGAAATGGCGATAATTGGGGAGCCTGAGACGGGGGAAAAGAAATGAAAGAAAAAGCGAGAAAGCGATTCGGGATCGGCTGGCAAGTGTTTGTCATCGTGCTTGTACTGGTATTGTTAGCCGTATTGTTCATGGGAGGCGTCGTTGTACAGCGGGAGACCAACCGAATGAAGTCAGACGCGAAAATTTCTATGAGCGAATTGATCGCCATGGAAAGAGCTATGTTTGATCTGAAATACCAAGGCGATTGGGAAGTGAAGGACAATCAGCTCCTCAAAGGCGGCGTAACCCTTAACGATAACAATGAGATCATGGATTTTATTTCTGAATCAAGCGGGAATCTAGCTACTCTCTTTTTAAACGATACGCGCATTGCCACTTCCGTTAAGGACGATCAAGGAAATCGGAGAACCGGCACCCAAGCAGATGCCGAGATTGCCAAACAGGTTCTTCAGGAAGGCAAGCCTTATTACGGAAACGCCAATGTGGCGGGAACGATTATGTATTCCGCTTATGAACCCGTAAAGACCAAGGACGGAAAAATCGTCGGCATGATGTTTCTCGGAGATCCGGAGCTTAAGAAAAACCTCGAAGACTCCTGGAAAGAGCCCTTGAAGCTGACTCTTCTTATCGAGCTGGTTGTTGTTCTGATCGCCCTCCTTGTGACGGCCTTGTACTCCTTTAGAATCAAGAAGAAGCTGGAGAGAATCGAGACCAAGCTGTCGTTGGTTACGGCTGGGGATTTGACCTCCCCTTCTGTCGCAGCCGGACATCGGGATGAGATCGACAGCTTGTCGCACAGCGTGAATCAGATGAACGAGGATTTGAAAACGATCGTCACCAACATCAGCGACGTTTCCCATCAGGTCGCCGCGTCCTCTGAGGAGCTTTCTGCGATTGCCGAGCAAACGAGCGCTTCGACGGAGCATGTCGGTTCGCTCACCGAGAATTTAGCGGATAGTGCGGAGCAGCAGATGCAGCTGGTGAAACGGACCTCAGACACGCTTGAAGAGATAACCGGCGAATTGCGCTCCATGTCCGAGCTATCCGTGGTTGCCGTTCAGGGAATGATTCAGACCGCAAAGGAAGCGAATATCGGATTCGATGAAGGCCGCGAGGTGCTCGAGCAGATGCGGGAAGTGATGAAGTCTACGGATCAGACGTACGCCTCCATTGGCAAGCTTGCGGAGCGCTCCGGCGAGATCGGGGGAATCGCCCAGATCATGACCAATCTGTCCAAGCAGACCAACCTTCTCGCGCTTAACGCCGCGATCGAAGCCTCCCGCGCTGGCGAGAGCGGGCGAGGATTCGCGGTCGTTGCAACGGAAATCCGTAAGCTTGCCGAGCAATCGGCGGCTTCTGCACAGCAGGTGGCCGAGCTGGTCGAGGTCATTCTGACCGACACCGCGCAAGCCAAGGAATGGATTACAGCTGACCGTGAGGCTGTCATTGCGGGTACGGAGAAGACGGAACGGATCAACGAAGCGCTGGGTTCCATTCTTGCCAAGGTAACGGATGTGACGGACAAGCTGAAGGGAGCAGCCTCATCGGTCCAGACGGTGAATGATAGCACCAAGGATTTGGCGGCCATGATGTCGGATGTGAACAACGCGGCAGATCAAGCCACCGAAGCGACTCAGCAAGTATCGGCTTCTTGCGAGGAACAGCTGGCCGCCATGCAGGAAATCGCCAGCTCGTCGATGGCGCTCGCTTCCCTTGCCGAGCAGCTTCAGCTCACCCTCAGCCGATTCAAAATCTAACAAGTGTCAGATTGGACTCCAGCAGTCGCTCGTCGCGGCGGCTGGAGTTTTTTTGTATAGATGTGGAAAGCATAGCTTGAAAATGTTTCTCATTGGTGATATAGTGATGACATAGGGTAGGGGGGTATAGTAAATGAACGAAAATCATACGAAAGCTAATGAGCATTTGACGTTCTCGATTACCGGTATGACCTGCGCCGCTTGTGCTTCTCGCATCGAGAAGGGAATCTCCAAGCTTCCCGGTGTCGTTGAAGCGAATGTGAATCTGGCAACCGAGAAAGCTTCAGTGGTCTACGATTCCGTCTCTGTCACTCAGGACGTGATCGAGCATAAAGTTGCGGATCTGGGTTACGGGATTCGCCGGGATAAGGCAGAGCTCGATATCACTGGAATGACCTGCGCCGCTTGCTCCGCAAGGATCGAGAAGGTGCTGAACAAGCTTCCAGGCGTAGAAGCGAACGTGAACCTGGCTATGGAGAGAGCGACGATCCATTATAATCAGACACAGGTTACCGTGCCGGAGCTGATCGCTAAGATTGAAACGATTGGGTATGGAGCCAAGCCCCATGTGTCGGAGGATGGGCAAAAGGAAGAGAAGGATCGTCATCTGCGGATGCTCAAGCTCCGTTTCGGTATCTCGGCGGTATTGTCCATTCCGCTGCTGTGGGCGATGTTCGCTCACTTCGGACTCGGGTTGTACGTTCCGGAGCTGTTCACCAATCCCTGGTTCCAATTCGCGATCGCCACTCCGGTGCAATTCGTTATCGGCTGGCCATTCTACCGCAGCGCTTATAAGGCGCTCAAGAACGGCAGCGCGAACATGGATGTGCTCGTCTCTCTCGGCACCTCGGCCGCCTATCTCTACAGCGTGATCGAAACGATCCGTTATGCACAGGAAGCCTCCGGCCATCACATGGAGATGCCGCAGCTGTATTTCGAAGTGAGTGTTATCCTCGTGACGCTGATTCTGCTCGGCAAATGGTTTGAATCGCTCGCCAAAGGCCGTACCTCAGAAGCGATCAAGAAACTGATGGGACTGGCTCCGAAGAACGCAACTGTCATTCGAGATGGCCAGGATTTGCTCATTCCCGTAGATGAAGTGAAGGTGGGGGATCGCATCCGGGTGCGTCCCGGTGAGAAGATTCCCGTCGACGGGGTCGTTCTTGAAGGCGCGTCTGCTGTCGATGAATCGATGCTGACCGGGGAAAGCCTTCCGGTGGACAAAAAAACTGGCGATGCGCTCATCGGCGCGACGATAAACAAGAACGGTTCATTGATCATGGAAGCGGGCAAGATCGGCAAAGAGACGGCGCTCGCCCAGATCATCCGGATCGTCGAGGAAGCCCAAGGCTCCAAGGCTCCAATTCAACGGCTCGCCGACCGAATCTCCGGCATCTTCGTTCCGGTCGTGGTTGGAGCTGCAGTCCTCGTGTTCGCACTTTGGTTCTTTGTCTTCGATCCGGGCAACTTCACCCGTGCCTTCGAGAACGGCATCGCTGTATTGGTGATCGCCTGCCCCTGTGCACTCGGACTTGCGACGCCTACTTCCATCATGGTCGGAACAGGCAAGGGAGCGGAGCATGGTATACTCATCAAAGGCGGCGAGCATCTCGAAGCAGCCCACCGGCTGACCGCGATCATTCTCGACAAAACCGGCACGATCACCAAGGGCAAACCAGAGCTAACGGATTTGCAGGTTATCGGAGAGTGGGACGAGAACGACCTGCTCACCTTGGCAGCCAGCGCGGAGAAGGGCTCTGAGCATCCTCTGGCGGAAGCGATCGTCAAGGGAGCGGAAGCCCGAGGCTTGACCCTCAGCCATCCAGATTCCTTCGAAGCCATTCCCGGCTATGGCCTGGTGGCGGCGGTTAGCGGCCGTCAGGTTCACATGGGAACCCGCAAGCTGTTCCAGCAGGAAGGGATGGACATCGGAAGCCTGGAGGGTACCATGGAACGCCTAGAATCCGAAGGGAAAACGGCCATGCTCATCGGCGTCGACGGGCAAGCTGCCGGTCTCATCGCGGTAGCGGATACCGTGAAGGAAGGATCGGCCGATGCTATTCGCCGCTTGCAGAAGCTCGGGCTTCAGGTTCTGATGATTACCGGGGACAACCGGCGAACGGCGGAAGCCATTGCCCGCCAGGTCGGGATAACCGAGGTGCTGGCGGAGGTTCTGCCGCAAGACAAAGCGGGAGAAGTGAAGAAACTGAAGGACCGGGGAGCTAAGGTTGCGATGGTCGGCGACGGCATCAACGACGCGCCTGCGCTCGCCTTGGCGGATGTCGGCATGGCGATCGGCACCGGAACGGATGTGGCCATTGAAGCCGCCGACATCACCCTGATGCGCGGCGATCTCGCGAGCATCGTCGATGCCATTGAGCTCAGCCGCAAGACCATGCGCAACATCCGGCAAAACTTGTTTTGGGCGTTCTTTTACAATTCCGTCGGTATCCCTGTTGCGGCTGCCGGTCTCTTGGCTCCCTGGATCGCCGGGGCGGCGATGGCATTCAGCTCGGTATCGGTTGTGATGAATGCTCTCCGGCTGAAGCGGGTTAAGCTGTAAGCAGCAAGTTCAGGCATTCCTCCTCACTGAGGGTTTGCATAAATTCATGTTGAAATGAAAAGGAGAAGTGACGATCATGGCACAAGTCGTATTGAATGTGGAAGGCATGTCCTGCAATCATTGTGTTCAAGCCGTAGAGAAGGCTCTTGGTAAGCTGAGCGGAGTCGATAAGGTGAAGGTCGAGCTGGCCGAGAAGAAGGTTTCGGTCGATTACGAAGAAAATCAAGTAACCGTGGACGCCCTGAAATCGGCCATTGAAGACCAAGGCTACGATGTGGTAGGGTAAGGGAATGGAACCGAGGTGCCTGGAGGGGAGAGCAGATCCTCTTCTCCTCCTGCATCCTGGAGAAAGGAGTTCGTTTGGTATGGAATCGATGGAAGTAACCGGCTGCGAAGCTTGTTCGCATGAACCGGATGCCGTTGGAACGAGGAAGAGCCATCATAGCGACAAGCTGAAAGCGAATCTCGTCACCCGGTTGAACCGGATTGAGGGACAAGTGCGTGGGATCAAGGGCATGATCGAAAAAGACACCTACTGCGACGATGTCCTGAATCAGATCAGCGCCATTCAATCCGCACTCTCCGGCGTCGGCAAGCTGCTGCTCGAGGGGCACATGAAATCCTGTGTCACCGAGAGGCTGCAGGAGGGAGACAAGGAAGTCATTGATGAGCTCCTGATCACCATTCAGAAGCTGATGAAATAAACGGCATGCGCCGAGCGCATGCCGTTTTTTGATAGAGCGTGTTTGCAAACACGCTCAGATGCGCAACGGGTTGTCCGTCTGCTGCGTACTAGGTGTAGATCGCCCATCTTGCTTGTAGAAAGGAACTTTTCGATGCCTATATTCGGGAAACTGAGCGAGCGAATCGATCAGTCGATACGCAACCATCGCTTGAAAGCTTATATCAAGACGTTGTCAGAAGTTCGCCGTTTGGATTATTCTGGATATTCCGATGCGGATCTGCTCCGACAGTCGCTAGAGCTTCGGGAGCGGGCAAATGCCGGAGAGACCACACAAGAGCTGCTCGTTCCAGCATTTGCGCTCGTAGCGGAAGTGTCTGAGCGAAAGCTCGGGTTAGTCCCCTTTGATACACAGCTGCTGGCAGGAGCCGCGCTTGCTGACCGCAAGCTGGCGGAAATGCAGACGGGTGAAGGTAAAACGCTTGCCGCAGTCTTCGCTGTGTACCTTCATGCTTTATGCGGACAAGGAGTTCACGTCTTCACCTTCAATGATTACTTGGCGGAGCGGGATGCCCGTTGGATGAGTCCGGTTTATGCCGCGCTCGGTCTTACCGTCTCGAGCGTCCAAGCGGATATGAGCCCGGAGTCACGCCGTACCGCCTATTCAGCCGACGTGACGTATGTGACGGCCAAGGAAGCCGGATTTGATTACCTGCGTGACGGACTTGCTCGCAAGCCAGAAGATCTGCTGCACCGGGCCTTGCATTTCGTGCTCGTGGATGAAGCGGATTCCATCCTGATCGATGAAGCCCGAGTTCCGCTTGTTATTGCCGGCGAAAAACCTGCGGAAGCCAACCCTTCCGCACGAATGGCCGCGATCGCTGCCCAGCTTGAAGCCGATGCGGATTATGATACGGATGAGTTCAAACGGAATGTTTTTCTGACGGATGAGGGTGCCCAGAAAGCAGAGCGGCTACTTGGCATTGAGAGTCTATACGCTTCGGAGCATCTAGCTGAGCTGACGGGCCTCAATTGTGCTTTGCACGCCAAAGTTCTTCTTGTCCGAGATGTGGATTATATCGTACGGGAGGGAAGGGCCGAGCAGGTGGATTCTGCAACCGGTCGGGTTGCTGAGAATCGGCGTTGGCCGGACGGGCTGCAAGCTGCCGTGGAAGCCAAGGAAGGGCTGGAGCCACAGACCCGGGGGCAGGTGCTCGGAACGATTCCTCTGCAGCATTATCTCAGCCTGTATCCGAGTATGGCGGGGATGACCGGAACGGCCTTGACCTCGGCCGATGAGTTCAAGGAAACTTACTCGCTTGATGTTGTCGTCATTCCTCCGCATCGGTCCAACATTCGTGAGGACATGCCGCCTTTGATCTATACACATCCCGATAGCAAACGGAATGCGATCGTGCAGAAGGTGCTCGATATTCATCGATCCGGTCGTCCGGTTCTTCTTGGTACGGCCAGTGTCGAGGAGTCCGAGCAGCTTGCCGTTCGGCTTGAGGAGGCTGCGGTTCCATGCCGGGTTTTGAATGCCCGGAACGACAAGGAGGAAGCGGGAATCATCGCCAGAGCCGGAGAGCTCGGAGCGGTAACCGTGTCGACGAATATGGCCGGACGAGGAGTAGATATCCTGCTCGGAGGAGGCCGCGAAGTGGAGTATGCTCAAGTCAAAGCGCTTGGCGGACTCTATGTGATCGGGACCCATCTGCATGAAAGCTTGCGGATCGACAATCAGCTCCGCGGGAGAGCGGGGCGCCAAGGTGATCCCGGTACCACCCAGTTCATGGTCTCCCTGGAAGACGATCTTCTGGTACGTTATGGACTGAAGGATGAGCTGCCCGATAACATGACGGGCCTTCGCCAAGCAGAACCGGTGAATACGCCTGCATTAGAGCGAAAGCTCACTCACATTCAGCGGGTTGCCAACGGCCATCAGTTTGAAGCGCGCAAAAATCTCAACTCTTATTCCGATACGCTTGAAGAACAGCGGCGAATTTTCCGGAAGGAGCGCGAGGACGTCCTATTCGACCGTGTCATCTCGTCGCCTCTATCTGTATTTGATCCGGCTTGTTATGAACGGCTGCTTTCGATTCTAGGTGAAGATACCCTGCGCAAAATCGAAAAAATCGCCGCTCTTCATTATATGGACAAGGTGTGGACCGATCACCTTGACTATATGAATTACTTGAAGGAAAGCGTCCATTTGAGCAGCATCAGCAACCGCAATCCACTTGATGAATTCAACGTGAATCTGATCCGTTCGTTTACGGATCTGCCCGGTCGCGTCGAAGATCAAACCGTCCAGTATCTGCAACGATTGCGCCCGACGTCCGCATTCGATCCGGAGCGGGATGGGCCGAAGCAATCGACCTCAACCTGGACTTATGCTGTCAATGATCTGTTTTTGCTGACTCGCCGTTCGATCTTTGACTAGGGAAAGCTTAGAGAATGGGGGAGAGTAGGCGGCTGACCGATTCCTTGATTTTGACCCATTTCGGACGGTGGATATATTGGTCCAGCGTGAGCAGGCGGGACATCTCGATATCCTCCTGAAAGCTGCGGATGAGCTTCTTCGATAATTCCTCGTCATATACGAACGCATTGACCTCAAAATTGAGGCGGAAGCTGCGGACATCGATGTTAGCTGTCCCAACCGAAGCCACTTCCTCGTCGACGACAAGGGTTTTCGCATGAATGAAGCCATTCTCGTACAGATAGACGCGCGCTCCCGCTTTGAGCATCTCTCCGACATAGGAGAGCGTCGCCCAATGCACAAAGGGATGATCCGGTTTGTCGGGGATCATCAGCGTCACGTCCAGACCCGATAGAGCCGCGATGCGCAGGGCATCCATCATGCTGGCATCCGGAATGAAATACGGCGTTTGAATGTAGATGGAGCGCTTCGCAGACGAGATCATCTTGATATACCCGTCCTTGATCACCTCCCAGACCGAATCGGGACCGCTGGTAACAATCTGGACTCCGGCGCTCCCTTGCTCAAGCTGGCCTGGAAGCAGCTGCGGAAAGAAATTGAATGTCCGAGACGGCGCCGCTTGATTCCAGTCCAGCATGAACCGGCAATGCATGAAGAAAACCGAAGGACCTTGAATACGAAGATGAGTATCGCGCCAATAGCCGAATTTCGGATCAAGCCCCAAGTATTCTTCGCCGACATTGAACCCGCCGACATAGCCGATCCGTCCGTCCAGAATGACGAGCTTTCGGTGATTTCGGTAATTCAGCCGGGTGTTGATCAAACGCAATTTGGATGGGAAGAAGGCTTGGGCTTGTCCGCCCGCTTCCCGAAACTCACGGAAAAACGCTTTATTCAAGCGGCGTGAACCGAGTTCATCGTACAGCACCCGGACACATACGCCTTCCCTGGCTTTCTGGGTGAGCAGATCGATCAGCTTTTCCCCGAGCCAGTCCTTCTGGAAGATATAATATTGAACATGAATGTATTCGGTCGCATTGTTAATGTCCTTAAATAGCTGATCGAATTTGTCATGCCCGTCTGTAAACAGGTCGATCTTGTTCGTTTCCGATAAAATGGCATGGTTATTGTTCAAGAACATGTAGATGAGGTCCCGATTATGGAACGAGGAGGGGTTATGGAACCGATAATCGCCGGTGCGAATTTCATCCAATTGAGCGACAACGGCTTCCTCGAGCATAAGCTTTTGCCGGCTGTCCCAATGGAAGAGGGGAACCCTGCGGAAGTTTTGAGCGAACAAAGCATACAACACAAACCCTAAGATCGGGATAAAATACAAGACGAGCAGCCACGCCCATGTGGAGCCTGCGTCCTTACGCTCCTGGAAGATGACGACAAGAGCAAAGAGCATATTCAATACAAGAATAAATCCGAGGAAAAATGCGGTCAGATTCATGGCGGGAAGAGTGACTCCTTTAGTGTGATGAGTGTCGTGGAATGCTTTATTATACCTCCATCAGGGGGGAGAGAGAAAGCAGGATTAAAATGTAGACATAACAAATGTTATGTTAACTAGTGAAAGTCGATATCAAACAGTTTTCATAATGATGGAAAAAATGATTATAACCGTAACCTTCATTGACACGTTGTGGCCAAGAGCTCTACTGTTAGATTTGAAGCGACTTCATGGAATCAGGATGAAAGAAGGGTATAACTTGAGTAACTTATCCTACCAATTGAATTTTGAAAAACTATGCATGATGGTAGAGCTTGGCGAGCTGGTTGGTGCGCCAGTAGCGTTAACCGGCGGCCTCTTGCATAAAATGTTTGCTATCCAAACAACTCAAGGGAAATATGCCATAAAAGCGTTAAATCCTCAAATCATGTGTAGGCCAACAGCTATGCATAACTTTATCCATTCCGAAAACATTGCAGCTGCTGCAGCAAAAAACGTCTCAGCACATCCCGCAAAACGATTTAACAATACAGCTGTGCAGCAGGTAGACCATCAATATTTTCTCGTGTTCGATTGGGTAGAGGGGAGAAGTCTGAAACCCAATGAAATCACTACGGTTCACTGCGAAATCATGGGTGATCTTCTAGCGGATATCCATAGGACGGATTTCACAGATCTGGCAAATACGAAAGATGAACTTCTTGTTGAAGCGCAGCCAACCGATTGGAATTCTTATTTGCAACAAGGGCTAGCGAATCATTCGGAGTGGGCTAGTTCGATGCAAGAAACAATCGAACAGCTTTACGATTGGAATAGGAAAGCGATTCATGCTGGACTGCTGCTTGGGTCAAACACCGTTATCAGCCATCGAGATTTAGATTCTAAGAATGTGATGTGGAACCAAAACAATCCTATACTCATTGACTGGGAAGCAGCCGGATCTATAAATCCAATGCAAGACTTACTTGAAACCGCTATCTATTGGTCAGAAGATGAAACAGGCAGCTTAGACAAAATGAGACTTTCCGCTTTTCTATCGGGATATAAAAAGAAGCAAGGACCCGTTCAAGCGGATTGGAAGACGGTAGTAGAGAATGGGTTTATGGGGAAATTAGGTTGGCTGGAATATAGCTTAAAGCGGTCCTTACGAATCGAATGCACAGACGAGAATGAACAGCAGGTGGGAACAGAACAAGTTATCGCAACAATCGATTCCATAAAACGATATGCGAGTATGGTGACTGAACTAGAGCAGTGGCTAAATGACGAATGCAGATGAGAAGATACTCGTCATAATAATTTCATCTAATACGATTTCAGGGAGATAACGAATGGAGAAGAAGTTGCCGTTATTTATTGTGACAGGAGCCAGCGGATCCGGAAAATCATTTGTCATTAGCGAACTAAGGAGAATCATGCCTGAATTTGATATTTTCGAGTATGATAACCTAATCGAATTCATTGGGTTTGATTGGGAGAAGATGAGGAATATTTGGCTTCGAGTTGCACGAAATATTGCTTCTAGCGGACGAATGACCATCATTTGCGGAACTTTGATGCCGTGGGATCTTGAAGAGTGTGTGGATTATCATAGTTTTAAACATGTTTATTATCTGAATCTTCATTGTGATGATGAAACGAGAGAATTACGATTACGGCAAAGAAATTGGTCCGAAGAAATGATTCAAGAACATCTAAGTTTCGCCAAATGGTTGATTGAAAATGCTGATAAAGCTTACAAACCGCCAATGCCGATAGTCGACACGGCTAATCATGACGTTAGTGAGGTTGCAATTCAAATCAAGGAATGGATTCAACAATACATTTAAATAGAATGGATCACTGCACAACAGCGTGAAGTAATATAAAACTTCGAACTTTGTGTAGAAACCTTGAAGATCACGATATTCTGGATACATTTCAAAGTCAACCTGATTACATGAAGCGAGAACAGATCAATTATATTGAACTTGCAAAGAAGGAAGAAACAAAGAATAACCGAATTCTAGCTTTGATTCGTAAACTAAAAGATAACTAGATCCAGGTGCAGAGGAGGACCTTGTCGTGCAGTGCCCCAACTACTTTGAACAGTTAAAAACGGCTATTCCGTTGTTAATGGATGAGCACAACTTACCTGGATTATCCATCGCTTTTGTAAGGAACGAGGAAATTATATTTTCGGATGCTTATGGTTATTGTGATTTGACGAAAGGATCGCCGATCACGCCAAACACGCAATTCAGTGTGCAATCAATATCAAAAACGTATACGGCGTTTGGGTTTATGTTGGCTATTCAAGACGGTAAAGTATCATTGGATGATGCTTTAAAGAAACATGTTCCAGCCTTTGCAGTAAAGAGTAAAGACGGGCAAGATTATTCATCGGAGATTACATTTCGTCATCTGCTGAAGCACCGATCCGGTCTGGCTCATGAGGCACCCGTTGGTAATAACTTTGTTTATGGTGCATTTGATGAACATATTAGCAGCATCAACAATACTTATCTGCGATTTAAGCCGGATGAACAATATTCTTATTCAAATCTGGGCATTGACCTTGTTGCCTATGCATTGGAAAAGATTTATGATATGCCGTTTGACGAATACATGAAGGAAAAAGTATTTATTCCCCTTGAGATGACCAGCAGCACCTTTAGCCAAAGCGAATTTCTTGTACATATGGATAGTGCGTTTGGTCACGACAAGACTTCCTTGCCGAAACATCCCATATCGATGCTGGGAGCGGGAGGGATGTATTCCTGCGTTAACGATATGGCTCATTTTGTAACATGCTTCCTTAATCAAGGTGAATATAATGGCCGGAAAATCATGAACAACGAGATCCTTCGGTCCATGTACAACGAGTATCCAATATCCGATTCATGGACCTATCATCTTGGAATGGAGATCGGCTTATGGAAGAAAAGGCCGCTGCTTAACCATAATGGTGGCGGTTTTGGCTTTTATGCAACACAAGATATTTTGCCCGAGAGCGGCTTGGGCGCTGTATCTTTAACCAACTCTGTGAATCATCCAAACATTCAGCTTAGCATGGTTCGGAATACGTGGACTGACATTTTTGAAATGCAAGATCTAGGGCTTGAAGATTGTAAGCCTCTTAATGAAGCAGATGTCCAATATGTCGGAATATATGAAGCCGCCTACAATGGCGGTTCTTGGAAGCTGGCTGTGTATCCTCGAAACGGAAAATTATATTGCAACAATCAAGAGTTAATCGGCCATGAACCTGGAGTGTTTTTCACTCAGGCGAATGATTGCATCCAATTTGAGAATGATAAGATGACATACAATTATATTTCATTAAAAAAGCAGAAGAACTGAGCGCAAATTCGTTAGTTTAAGGAAGAAGCATGAAGTTGATATATGAGTCATAGTCGCAGCGATTCGACTATACATGTTCGCAAAACCCGTATTTTATACATATGTGTATACGGCTTTCTCGCGACCTGATCTCAGACATTTTGGGATCAGGCCGTTTTTGGAACCTTTGCCCCCATTTGTTACTTCCAGTTTTGAGGTTCGATTTTCATGGATCAACGAAATCTACTTCGCAATGAACTCGAAGCCATTATTACGGCTTCTGGCTCCGTGATCGGAACGCATACATTTTAGTTGCGGCAGTTCACGAACATCGGAATGCGCTCCCGAAAGCTCAAGACTCGTAACGATCTGCTTTTACCGACCTATCGCGTTCAAGTCGAACGCATGATCGCCGAACTTGATTTAGCCATAGCCTCTTCTTCCCGCAGAGTCTCACGGATAGCCCGGACATCACTTAGGAGAATTAGGCAAGTATACGGCATGAATGATATACCGATTCTCCTATCATCTGGATCATAATAAGCATGTGGTGGATAGATATTCAGCATTTGAGAAACAATAGATCAAAACATATGGAGGGTTTGCTGTGCGAAAAGTAATCTTAAACAACGGTGTGGAGATGCCAGTACTTGGTTTTGGTGTGTTTCAAATTGCCGATCAAAGTCAGTGTGAACAAAGCGTGTATAACGCGATATCTACAGGTTATCGGCTGATTGATACAGCTGCATCCTATTTAAATGAAGAAGCCGTCGGCAGAGCAATTAAACGTGGCGGTGTAGCAAGGGATGAGTTATTTATCACTACGAAGCTTTGGGTTCAGGATACAGGTTATGAGAAAACCAAAAGAGCGGTTGAAAAATCACTAAACCGGCTACAATTGGATTATCTAGATTTGTATTTAATCCATCAGCCGTTTGGTGATGTATATGGCTCTTGGCGCGCGATGGAGGAGTTGTATCGGGAAGGTAAAATCCGGGCAATTGGAGTAAGTAATTTTCATATGGATCGTTTGATTGATTTCATTATTCACAACGATGTTGTTCCTGCCGTAAACCAGATTGAAACGCATCCGTTCAATCAACAAATTGAAAGTGCTGCCTTCATGAAGGAGAACAAGGTCCAGATCGAGTCCTGGGCGCCATTTGCTGAAGGGAAAAATAACCTGTTCCAGAATGAACTGTTGACTGCCATAGCTGAAAAGTATAATAAATCTGTTGCTCAGGTCGTTCTGCGCTGGTTGATTCAAAGAGATGTTGTCGTGATTCCCAAGTCTATCCGTAAAGAGCGAATGGTTGAAAACTTTACTATCTTCGACTTTGAACTGAGCCAGGAAGATATGGACTTGATTACTGTATTAGATACGAAGCAGAGTCTCTTCTTCTCCCATCGCGATCCTGAAATGGTTAAGTCTCTTTCTAACCGCAAATTGGATATCTGACAAACGTAAGAGATAACGACAAGAGCAGAATGCTTACTTTGCATCTGCTCTTGTTTCGTTCCTAATTTCACGCAGCCACGCGGATACGGCTTCTTCTGCGTTTGAGACTTTAGTACGTTCTATTTCAAAGCCATCTAGGACAGCTGCCCCAGGGACAAGCTCTCTAATGGCTGAAACAGTCTGCCCCGGTCCATACCCCGCATGCGTGCAAAAAGGGATGATGGTTTTACCCGAAAAATCATATTCGGACAAAAACGATACGAGTGGCGCAGGGAGACTCATTCCCCATATAGGATATCCCAGGTACACGACATCGTAGTCATCCATTTTATTTACTTTCGTTTTTAGCGACGGCTTGTCCCCTGCCCTTCTTTCTTCCGTCGCCTGCTTCACCGTTGATTGATAATCCTCCGGATAAGGTTCTACAGTTTCAATCCGGAATAGATCGCCGCCCACTGCTGCCTGCACCATACCGGCAATCACTTCTGTAGTTCCAGCTTTGCTTGTATCACCGACTCTCAAGCTTGCCCCGGATACCGCATCTGCATCTTCGGAAGAGGAGATAGATCCTACTTTGGTGAAATAAACGATGAGAGCTTTACCGGGTCCACGGTCAGTCTGCCCATCATCTACTGGCTTGCATACAGGTGGAACAGGAAGTGTGCTTTGGCTGGCCGCGATATTCGGCAGTTCTTCGGTACGGTTGTCATCACATGCTGCAAGCAGTGTCATTGATAACACAAGAATCAAAAGTAAAGGGATTGTTGTGCTTTTTTTCAAAAGTGTCGCCTCCTACGCTGTTTTCTACTTGGAAATTAACCTTTCGAGTTTACAGCAGAACGGCTCCGGCTTAGCGATAGAACTGCGATAATGGCAGCAAGCACTACCGAAATGACACTGATCCAAGGAATCGCCATGATTGAAAAACTTCTAATCGCTATCCCCCCTATTCCCGCTCCTGCAGCAAAGCCCATCTGTACGAACGAGCTGTTTAAACTTAGAACAATACTGGAAGCCTCAGGGGCAAGCGAAACAAGTTTAAAATTCTGGGTTGGACCGAACGTCCAGACGGATATTTCCCAAACCACAAGGAACACTATAGTGACGATTATCCATCCAGAAACGGTGGATTGCAGCACCAAGGCAAGCGCTTGAATAGCCATCGAACAGAAAAGTGTACGAGTAACACCAATACGATCCGCCAGGAAGCCGCCTAATCTGGAACCTATTAAGCTGCCTATTCCTAATGTTAGGAGGATGACACTCATCCTGCTTTCCATCGTTGGCATATCTGCAGCGAGAAAGGGTGTAATATAGGTATCTACCACTGAAAAGCCGACAAATACAAAGAAAGTCACACCCAAGGTGATTGCAATCTGCGGCTGCTTCAGGAAAGAGAGCCGCCGGGATAACGGCACAGAAGCTTCCCCTTCCATCGCTGGAATAACTTTCGCCACGAAAAAGACCGCCAGTAGGCATAATAAACCTATGCCCCAGAATATGGCCTGCCAAGTATAGGAGGCTGCGATGATACGGCCGATTGGAACTCCGAACACAAGTGAGGAGCTGAATCCCATTGCCACATTGGACATCGCAGAGCCTTGTCGTCCGGGAGCGGCTAGCTTTGAGGCCAGCGAATAGGCTGTAACTACGAAAATTCCGGTCCCGAGTCCAAGAACAACACGAGATGCCATCAATAGGATAAAGCCCGGAAGCGTAAGTGTTGAAGCAATTCCGAGCAAAATGATAATAAGCGCCATTACTAATTGCTTGCGTTGGTTCATCTTCGCTGTGGCTATCATTACGATAGGGGTTCCAATCGCATTACTGAGTGCGAATGCAGTGATCAGCTGACCTGCAGTGGATACGGATACTCCGGCGGACGCAGCTATTTTATCAAGCATCCCTACAATACAGAATTGCGTCGTTCCTACCAAGAAACTGATTAAGGCGAGCATGTATATTTTCCAGTTATTATTCATTTCCTTGATTGATCCTCTCATTATGATTTTGTCCTATCATCTAATTATGTACGAAAAAGCAAATAACCGTTATCCTGATCGTACTAAATGATTGCCTATTCCTGTCATATCGATAACGATACGGATCATTTTTGTTTATAATCGAGAAAAGATAACGGGAGGAATAACATCATGTCTGAGGCAATCCTTCATCAGCAAAAAAAATGGCAAAGCTCATTCAGCAATTTTCACCTAAAGATGGTGTGTTTGAGACCGCTATTCCCAATCTATTTATCTCCAATACTCCGAAGTATCTGAACCTGCGTACAGGGTGTATAAGCCTTCTTATTGCGTAATTGCCCAAGGGGTTAAAGAGGTGCTCTTGGCGGAGGAACGATTTGAATATGGATCAACTGATTATTTGATTGCTTCTATGAATTTGCCTGTCGTTGGCCAAATTATTAGAGCTTCAACCGAGGTCCCTTATCTGAGCATTAAATTAGAATTTACCAATGATCAGATAGTAGAGGTGATTAACGAGGCTAATGTTCAAATAGTGCCGAATGATAATACAAAGCGTGCCCTGTTTGTAGGGCAAATGGAGCATTCCTTGATGGATGCGACGCTAAGACTTATCGAATTGCTTACCCGACCAGAAGACATTCCGTTCCTTGCTCCACTAATTACAAAGGAGATTTTGTATACCCTTTTGAAGGGGCCTTATGGTGTTGCGCTGGGTCAAATCGCCATGATCGGCAGCAATACTTATCGGATTAGAGAAGCAATTGATTACATGAGTACAAATTTCGATCAATCCATACGTGTTGAAGAGCTAGCCGAAACAGCGAGTATGAGTCTCTCCTCTTTCCACCGTAATTTTAAGGAAGTAACGGGTATGAGTCCTATTCAATTTCAAAAGCAATTGAGGTTGCAGGAGGCACGGCGTTTATTGCTTACCGAATCTGCGGAAGCTGCTGAAGTTGCTTTCCGAGTCGGTTATGAGAGCGCCTCCCAATTCAGCCGTGAATATTCCCGTATGTTTGGTTCACCGCCCAGATCTGACATGAAACAATTAAAGGAAAGGTATGACCCGGCTAAAAGTATCGTTTTCTTGGGGGACTAAACTTTCCCGAGCGAATGATTTCCAGGTAGTGATATTAACAAATCATAAAGGATCCGCTCTGAGAGCGGACCCTTTATGATTTGTTTACCCTTATGGTTGTTCTAATTCCTTCATCGTCGGATAGTCTGTATACCCTTTGCTTCCATGACCAAAGTACAAACTAGCTCGGTCTGCTTCATTTAATGGATAACCGGATTGAAGACGTTCGACGAAATCAGGATTGGCTAATGACCATACCCCGACAGGCACCACATCGGCAAGGCCATTATCCAGATCGACGCAAAGGTCGTCAAGTGCCCGCCCAGCCCGATTGACCAATAACGAATTGGGCCATAACGAACGGATTTCCCGGAGCAGAGCGTCATTGCCGAGATGCATGACATGAAGGTAAGCCAGATCGAATTGGGCTATTTGTTTGATCAGATAACGATACACTTCAAAGCCTTGCTCTCCTTCATCAATTCCTCCGAGCGTTGTCCCTGGAGAGATTCGGAAGCCCGTTCGATCGGCCCCGATCTCTTCGACGACAGCTTTAACTACCTCAATCGCGAAGCGAGCTCGATTTATCGCGGATCCGCCATAGGCATCCGTTCGTCTATTCGAATTTTCGCTGATAAATTGATTGATGAGATAACCGTTGGCCCCGTGAATTTCGACTCCGTCCGAACCTGATTCGATCGCTGCCGCTGCTGCCCGGCGGAAGTCATCGATCGTCGTACGAATGTCTGCCTCGGTTAACTCGCGCGGAATGGGGATCTTTTGCATCCCTTTGGCCGTAAACATCTGCGCAGCGGGTGCGACAGCCGATGGAGCTACGGGCTGACGATGATGCGGTGTATTGTCTGGATGGGACATGCGCCCGGCGTGCATAAGTTGGATATACACATACCCACCAGCCTGGTGAATTGCATCTGTCACCTTTCTCCATCCTTCAATATGCTTGTCCGTATAGATTCCGGGCGAACCTAAGTACCCTTGGCCATCATCGGAAGGCTGCGTGCCTTCTGTAATAAGCAACCCCATGGATGCTCTCTGTGCATAATACAAGGAGCTTAATTCTCCCGGTGTACCGTCGCCTTGCGCACGACTGCGAGTCATTGGCGCCATCGCCAACCGATGGGGCAATTCCATTCTTCCAACCGTTGTTTTACTCCATATCTTTTCCATTGACAAACTCCTCTCTATTTGAGCTTAAGCAAAATGTGGGTAAATCGCTGCGACTCCGCCGGTCAACGCATTTTTTATCTTGCGGCTCGTGTCGTCGGCAATAATCTCATAGCTCCCGGAAGCTATGCCATCGATAGCGATTTTGGCAATTTCCGCAGGGTTGGACTTGGGAGCATTCACCCCCGTTGTCATGTCTGTCTCCATATAGCCAACATGCAGGCCGGCTACTCGAATGTTTTGAGGATGCAGACTGATGCGCAGATCGTTCGTTAGCGCCCACTCTGCCGATTTCGCGGAGGAAAAAGCTCCAATAGTACCCGTACTTACCCATGATAACGCGGAGAGAATGTTTAGAATGGCCCCTCCCCCGTTATTTGCAAGGATGGGCGCAAAGCTTCGAACCATGGAAAGGGTGCCGAAGAAGTGCGTATTCATCTCCAAATGGATTTGATTGAGGTCACCGTCAAGCAAAGAAGCGCCTGTAGACGATCCGGCATTGTTGATGAGAATCGTCACATCCTTCGCGACTTCAGCAGCTTCCGATACTTCCTGAGGGTTGGTAATATCGAGCCTGACAGGTATAGCTCCCGGAATGTCAACGGACTCCGGATTTCGTGCCGCGGCGTACACCTTAGCTCCTCGGGATAGAAGTTCAAGAGCCAGATGACGACCAAAACCTCGGTTCGCGCCAGTAACGAAAGCCACTTGCTCGGAAATGTTCATTTTATTGATCTCCTTTATCGTTTGTAGTAGATATGGGGGGAGGATAATCAAAAATGTCGAGCGCTCCCTTTATTGAGAATGATCATTCTAGAATGGGTGAAAAAAACTCGCACCAGAAAGATCAAACCTCCAAAAATTCCATTGAAGTATTGGCTATCCGGCGAAGTTTTTCTTCGGAGATCGAGGTACGGGCCATAACCCTTAACCCAACCCACACATTATGCAGATATTCTGCCAGTTCCTCAGCATCTTTATCAAGGGTGAATTCTCCATTTCGCTGCCCCCAAACAATGATTTCTTTGAGCAGCTGCTCTGCTAGGGTGAACGATCTTGTGGACTTCGAATCAACATCGGCATCGCGCGCTGCCAATTCCACCGCAGAATTTACCATTAGGCAGCCGGGTGGGGTTTCCTCGTCTTCGAGAATCATAAAGCTAAAGATGATCTGCAGAGCTTGTTTAGCCGACTTGGATCGCTTAATTTCTCCTGTAAGCGCAGCGCTGACTTTATCGCCATAACGATCCATGGCTTTGAGAAACAGCGAATGCTTATCGCCAAACGTGTCATACAAGCTTCTACGATGGATTCCCATGTGATCGGTCAGATCGGACATGGATGTCTTCTCGTAGCCCTGTTCCCAGAACAGCCTCATCGCTTTCTCCAATACTTCGTTCTCTTCAAATTCCTTGCTCCTCGCCATTCCCTTTCCCTCCCGTCCATACTATAACATATCGGGAACGATCGGTAAAGAATAAAAGGAGATGTACCACTACCCATTAATGGCTTGTGGTACATCTCCTGGTTTATGGCTTCAGCACTTGTTAAGGCCTGATTAACACTTTGAGTGCTTCCCGATTGTCCATGGCGCGATAGCCCTCCGGAACGCCGTCCAGATCGACTGTTACGTCAAAGACTCGGCCCGGTTCAAGGCTTCCGTCAAGAATGTCCGGCAGCAATTCATCCATGTAGGCGCGTGTTGGCGCCGGTCCTCCCGTGAGTGTGATATTGCGCCCGAACAGACTTGCAAAACCGACGGGAGCATTCTCATACTGCGGCACGCCAACGCGGCTGATCACCCCGCCCGCCCGGACAGCTCCAAGACTCATTTCATAAGCTGGCATCAGCCCGACACATTCGAGGACCACATGTGTCCCTTCCCCATTCGTCAGCTCCCGGACCTTCGCGATTCCTTCTTCTCCGCGTTCCGGAACAACATGGGTTGCGCCAAATTCAATGCCAAGATCGGTCCGTTTCTTATGACGGCCCATCAGAATGATTTTCCTCGCGCCGAGCTTCTTCGCTGACAGGACGGCGAGTAGGCCGACAGCTCCATCGCCGATAACGGTTACCGTCGTATTCTCGTTCACTCCGCCCTTCACCGCCGCGTGATAGCCGGTGCCATAGACGTCTGACAAGGTTAGCAGGGATGGCAGCAAGGGAGAATTCTCATCGATTTCATCAGGCAGTTTAAACATGCTCCCCTGTGCTTGAGGAATTCGAACATATTCGGCTTGGCAGCCCGACATAAAGCTTCCGTGGATGCAGGACGTCATAAGTCCTTCTTTACAAAAGGGGCAGGTGTTATCTCCGACGGCAAAAGGCACGATGACCAAATCGCCTTTGGTAAACCCAGAAACCTCCGAGCCCATTTCTTCGATTCGTCCGATCACTTCATGGCCCATCGCTTCGCCTTCGCCATGCTCATGGGCGTGCATGTTGTGATAAGGATGCAGGTCGCTTCCGCAAATACAGGCGGCAACCACCTTCAGAATCGCATCGGTCGGTTCCTGCAATTGTGGTACGGGGATTTCCTCCACGCGAACATCGCCTGCAGCATACATAATATTGGCCTTCATTCTTTGTTTCCACCTCTTCATCGAATTTACTGTACAGGACAGCATCTTGCTTGTTTTCATGCCCGAGGAGCTTTATTCCAGCCCTTTTTTGGCGTAATCCGTTAAAAACTCAACCGTTTGCGGATCATAGTGAGAGAAAAATGCACTTTCTCCCGTATCCAGCGAGGTTAGTTTCACCATATCTTCTGCCGTCAGTTCGAAATCAAACACGTTGAAGTTTTCTTCCATACGCGTTTTGTTTACTGTCTTTGGAATAACAACCACGCCACTCTGAATCAAGAAGCGTAAAGCAACTTGGGCTGTCGATTTCTGAACCTTGTCTCCAATTTCTTTGAGGGTCGCGTTCGTAAACAAATCGTTTCTTCCTTCGGCGAAAGGCCCCCAGGATTCAATCTGGGTGTTATATTTCTTCATAATTTCATTCGCCTTCACTTGCTGGTTGAAGACATGGGTTTCTACCTGGTTGACGGCCGGCACCACTTCGCTGAATTGAACAAGGTCGATGTATCGGTCCGGGTAGAAGTTGCTGACGCCGATCGCCTTGATTGTCCCCGCCTTGTAGAGCTCCTCCATCGCACGGTAAGTGCCATAGTAGTCATTGAAGGGCTGATGGATAAGAACCAAGTCCAAGTAATCAAGCTGAAGCTTTCTCAAGGATTCCTCAAGAGATGCTTTCGCCTTGTCATAGCCCGCATTCGAAATCCAAACCTTCGTGGTGATGAAGAAATCCTCTCTAGGTATTCCGCTTTCCTTAACCGCACGGCCAACGGCTTCTTCATTCCGATAAGCTTGCGCAGTATCAATGGAACGGTAACCGACACTTATCGCATCCCGCACACATCGTTCGCATTCTGCCGGATCCGGAATCTGGTAAACCCCATAGCCCAGAATGGGCATCTTTACTCCGTTATTTAACGTTACATATTCCATTTGTTGTTCCTCCTCCTTGCTTGTTATAGCCATTCATCTCTGCCTTACTGAGCTCCCACTACCCGATGCGGGACATACGGTTCTTCCAGGAAAGCAACCTCTTCCGGGGTTAGCTTCACCGCAAGAGCGCCTACCGCATCCTCCAGCTGCGCTAGTTTCGTTACGCCGACAATGGGGGCGGCAACCGATTCTTTTTGCAGAAGCCAGGCAAGCGCGATATGGACGTGGGATACGCCACGCTCCTTAGCGATGGACGCCACGCGCTCCACGATTACCCGATCCACATCGGCGGTCGCATCGTACTTGGATTTTTGAATATAGTCGGTTTCGGACCGATGGGTGGTTTCCGACCAGTCGCGGATCAGTCTTCCCGATGCCAGCGGGCTGTAAGGAGTGACCGCAATGTTCTGGTCCTTGCATAGCGGCATCATCTCCCGCTCCTCTTCCCGGTACATGAGGTTCAGGTGATTTTGCATGGAGACAAAACGCGTCCAGCCCCTATTCTCCGCCACATGCTGAGCTTTCTGAAATTGCCAAGCATACATAGCCGAAGCGCCGATGTAGCGAGCCTTTCCGGACTTCACCACATCGTGTAGAGCTTCCATGGTTTCTTCAATGGGTGTGTTGTAATCCCAGCGATGGATGATGTAAAGATCCACATAATCGGTGCCCAATCGCTTTAAGCTTTTGTCGATTTCACTCAGGATGGCCTTTCGAGAAAGCCCCGCTCCATTGGGGCCTTGATGCATGCGTCCCCATACCTTTGTTGCCAGGACAATCTCATCGCGATTGGCGTAGTCCTTGAGCGCCCGTCCTGTGATTTCTTCGCTAGTCCCTCCCGCATAGATGTTGGCTGTATCAAAGAAATTGATGCCGAGCTCAAGGGCTCTTTTGATCACAGTACGGCTCTGTTCCTCATCCAACACCCATTGATGCCATTCCGGTAGCGCCTCTCCGAAGCTCATGCACCCGAGGCAGATTCGGGAGACGTCCATTCCGGTATTGCCAAATTTGATGTATTCCATTCGTAAGACCTCCGTTTTCGAAGTTCAAGATATTAGAGCTGATCAAACCATTTATCCTCGACGGCTTCAAACCATTCGGTATCCCCTGGCGTCATGGCCAGATGGACAAACCAGCTGTCTTTGGTCGCGCCATGCCAGTGTTTCACGTTAGGAGGAATGTTGATTACATCACCGGTTTGGAGCAGGCGAGCTGGCTTGTCTTCTTCCTGATACCAGCCCTTGCCGCCTGTAACCAACAGAACTTGTCCCGCCCGATGAGCATGCCAGTTATTTCGTGCCCCTGGAGCAAAGGTTACGTTTCCGATTGCCGTATTCAGAGGAGCCGGATCCGTAAACACCATCTGTAGGTAGGCGTCGCCTGTAAAGTTGACGATAACCTTTTCTCCCAACGGAAAAATGGTGCTCTTACTAAGATGTTCATTTTCCATGGTGGATCCCTTCTTTCATTCAAATTTAATTGTTCCGCTTATTCTCCTGCGGGAAAATCCGTAGAAGCTACCTCATTCACACAGCGCAGAGCATTCAAACTGCGCGGATAACCAATGAAAGGCAGGCATTGGGAGATCACCTTAATCAGGAACAACTTATCGTTTCCAAGCCTCATATTGGCTGCGGCATGGCTGATCAACTGTGGCTCGCATCCGCCCTGGGCCAATAGAAAGCAGAAGGTTATCATCTCTCTGTCCTTATAATCGAGACCTTTTCGCGTATAGAAATCCCCGAAGCAGTTAGCGGCGAGCCAACGATTGATGTGCCGGCTCTCCTCCGGGCCTGATTGCCAGAAATCCCGCATGCCATCTCCAAAAATGTCCACCTGCGCCTGATTTCCCGCCTCCAAGCGGTTATCCAAGGTCGTTGTTGCTTGACCTGGCAAAGGCAGCTCCACCCCTCGTGCGATCAAGATCTCATTTATAGCATGCAGAAAAGGAACCACTCTTCCGATGCCAAGATAAGGAACGGACTGATAAACCACTTCTTTAGCTTCAACAGGCGTAACGCCAAAGTTCAGTGCTACCGGAAGCATGGCTTTAAACTCATCTATGCTTTGACTGCCGACCAGAACGGACAAAATAGCCATCATGCGGGTACGATCATCCAGGTCGTCCTGATTGACGACCTCATCAAATGCGAAGTTGTCAAATCGTTCAATGAATTCCGGATCCGTCTCCAACAGCTTGGATGGATAGCCCGGAAACAATCGTTCATGGTACTTTTTCGCTGCTTCGGTTATTTCCATTGCTTGCCCCTCCAGTCGATTCAATAAAACTGGCTTATCGCTTGCCGGACTTGGCCAGTTATCGCTGCATCCCGTTTGGCAACATTATTTTTAAGCACAATTATTATAATGTGCACATGTCTATTATTATAATCCGATTAAAGTTGTTGCCTATTGTTAATTCGAAGCGATTTGTACAGTAATGGATAGATTCTAGAAAATTGTTCATTATTATTGTATTGATAAGATAATAAACGTTTGTTTATAATTATAAGCAAGTTCATAATAGAACAATGATCCGTTACTAATGACGACATAAGAAAGTTCGGTGAGCGAGATGTCGAAAGTGGACAGAAGAATTCTCAAAACACAAGAAGCCTTGAAAACGGCCGTGATTGAACTCATGGCCGAGAAAAATTTCGATGATATTACCATTCAAGATCTCTCGGATAAAGCAAATGTGAGCCGAGGAACGATCTATCTCCATTACATGGATAAATACGACTTGCTGGACAAATTGATCGAGACTCATATCCAAGAGCTTCGGGTGCGATGCGAAGCAGCAGCTGATTTGGATTTTGTAACGGGTTCGGTGGTTTGGACGGAATATTTTGAGGATAATTACACCTTTTTCGCCACGATGCTAGCAAGCAAGGGAGCCCCTTTCTTCCGCAATCGATTTCTGGATTTTCTCGTTGAAGAGTTTCAAAATGAAGTGGATAACACCAAGGGCAAGAACGAAGGATTAAATAAAGATCTTGTCGTTCATTTTGTTGCATCCTCGTATGTAGGCATAGTCGAATGGTGGTTTACGAACGAGAGGCCCGTCTCTTATCAAGTGTTAGCCGAACAATTGGGTACCTTGTTGGAAAGAATCTGCGAGTAATCCAATCAAAAGCATGATTCTCCAAACTAAGCTTTGACGTTCTCACGCGATAAATACTTGCATAATGCAAATAAAGATGGTATAACTTTCCTGTGAGGTGAAGTTCGAATGGATAACAAACGCGAGTTGTTTCAAATCATGACCCGTCGATTCGGCCTGCTCAATAAGAATTGCTGCACGATAGGCGGCTGTGACATCTCCCCTATCCAAAGCCATATTCTTTATGAAGTAGATCGACAGCATAAACCCTCCATGCAGCAAATTGCCAACACGTTAGGTACAGATATCACAACCTTCAGTCGGCAAATTCAAGCTTTGATCAAGATGAATTTGTTAAATAAGACACCCGATCCCTCGGATCGCCGAGTCTACACCTTGTCTTTAACACCTGAAGGGAAATATGTCGCTACTACGATTGATAAGCAAATGAATGATTACCTGGATGAAGCCTTTTCGTATATGAGCTTAGCGGATCAAGAAATGGTCCTTCGTTCGATTCATCTGCTTAATGAGGCTATGGCGAAGTCTGATAAGTGTTGTCGGCCAATAATGGGCTGACCTCATTTCACCTAATACTTGCAAAGTACAATTAATTGAAAGGAGGTTCTGTTTGCTGCTCTGTGCAACCTTACTGGTAAAAAAAATGAGGAGGGAATTCCATGACCCCGCTATCCCATGATCAAATTCGACATAATGTCCGTGGCCGTTACCGTCAAATTGCCCTGCAAGAAAGCCAAGGAAGCACATGCTGCCAAAGCCCTGCGTGTTGTGATCAAGGTAAAGATGCGAATCTTGTATCCGAGCAACTCGGTTATTCGCAAGATGATTTCTCTTCCGTTCCAGTTGGGGCGAATCTGGGCCTCGGTTGCGGCAATCCTCAAGCTATTGCAGAAATTAAGCTCGGTGAGACGGTATTGGATTTGGGCAGTGGAGGTGGATTTGATTGCTTCCTGGCTTCTCGTCAAGTTGGTGTTGAAGGAAAGGTGATTGGAGTTGATATGACACCGGAAATGATCAGCCGGGCGCGTAGTAACGCTACGAAAGGCCATTTCATCAACACCGAATTTCGCCTTGGTGAAATCGAACAGTTGCCTGTGGCCGATCAAACCGTGGATGCCATCATCTCCAATTGCGTAGTCAATCTTTCACCGGATAAGCAGCAAGTGTTTCTTGAAGCGTTCCGTGTCCTCCGGCCGGGTGGGCGGTTAGCCATCGCGGATGTTGTTGTTACGGCTGAGCTTCCTCCTGCTATTCGAGATGATATTGATGCGCTTTATTCGGGCTGTATTTCGGGCGCTTCTTCCATTCAAGAGCTCGAAAGGCTGTTGAAGAAGAGCGGTTTTACTGCTATTTCAATTGAGCCTAAGGATAGCTCCAAGAGCTTTATTAAAGAATGGCTGCCAGGCTCTGATCTCGACCAATTCCTTGTCTCCGCCGTCATTAAAGCAATAAAGCCAACCCTTTGAACATAAAGCTGGGTACCGAGAGGTTGATGTTTTTGAAAAGCAAGGAATACTGAAAGGGCAATTTATTGATGTGATGGCTATGGAAAAGATATTGTGATCCTTATAAACAGGGAACGCAGAGAAACCGAGTAGTCTCTTCTGGGGACCACCGGTTTCTTTGCGTTCAAGGGCTTATTTCTTATAAATGTTATGCAAAGCTTCCCATTGAGCCGGTTTCACATGACCATCTCCTGCAAATCATTCGCACCGCCCATAAATATGCTTTCGTTCACTAATGCATGGTAGGAATGACTCATGATGATCCCCTTTGCTTCGAAGTTACTTGTCTTCTCCCACAAACGCTTCAATTCTTGCCTTCACTGCATCCCGCACTTCCCGGAATTTCTCCATGATTTCATCTTCGGTTCCTGTTGCTTTGGCGGGGTCGTCAAATCCCCAATGCCATTTCACCACGTTCTTGTTGGAGATCACCGGACAATGTTCATCCGCATGGCCGCATAAGGTAATCACATAATCCGCTTTGTTCAAAATTTCAGGATCGATCACCTTGGATGTATGCGTGCTGATATCTACACCCGCGTCATGCATGACTTGAACGGCTCGAGGATTCAAGCCATGAGCCTCCAAACCGGCGCTTTTAACGATATACTTCTCTCCTCCAAGGGCCTGCAGAAATCCATCTGCCATTTGGCTGCGGCAGGAGTTTCCTGTGCAAAGAAAATAAACCAGCTTTTTGTTGTCCATGAGTGTCATTCTCCCTCTGTGGGTTAGTTTTTGAGAGCTTTCGTTTGGAAATATTTACGCTGAAACTGTAGAGCTACGTTAACCAGAGCAATCATGACGGGTACTTCCACCAATGGTCCGATTACCGCAGCGAAAGCGGCTCCGGAATGAATGCCGAAAACACCTACTGCGACGGCTATGGCTAGTTCGAAATTGTTGCTTGCTGCCGTGAAAGCCAGAGTAGAAGTTACGGGATAACCAGCTCCCATTCTCTTGCCCATGTAGAACGAAATCAGGAACATGATGACAAAATAGATCAGCAGCGGGATCGCAATCCGCACAGCATCAAGCGGCAGCTCCACAATCGTATTGCCTTTAAGCGAGAACATAACGATGATCGTGAACAAGAGTGCGATGAGGGTGAGCGGGCTGATTTTCGGGATAAACACCTTTTCGTACCAAACCCGGCCTTTGGCCTTGACAACGATGAGCCGGGTTATCATCCCGGCAAAGAAAGGAATTCCTAGATAGATCAATACACTCTTCCCGACTTCTCCGATCGTGATGGAAACGGACATTCCTTGTAAACCAAACCACTCGGGCAAGATCTTCACAAACACATAAGCGTAGATGGAGTAGAACAACACTTGGAAAATCGAGTTGAAAGCAACTAATCCGGCGGCATACTCGGTGTCGCCTTTGCACAAATCATTCCATACAATCACCATAGCGATGCAGCGAGCCAGGCCGATCATGATTAGCCCCACCATATATTCCGGATAACCATTCAGAAAGACGATGGCCAGGAGGAACATTAGAATCGGGCCAATGACCCAGTTTTGAACGAGGGACAGGAGCAAGACCTTCCAGTCGCGAAAAACTCGTCCCAGCTCTTCATAACGAACCTTTGCTAGAGGGGGGTACATCATTAACATGAGGCCAATCGCGATCGGAATCGATGTCGTCCCGGTTTGATAGTGATTCAGATAATCAACGAAATCCGGATACCCGTAGCTTAATCCAATCCCAATCCCCATTGCTAAGAAGATCCATAACGTTAAATAGCGGTCTAAAAATGAAAGCTTTTTTCTTGCTGTAGCGCTCATTTCAGCCCACCTCACCTTCCCTCGTTGTTTATTTGCAGCAATCTTCTGCGCAAACCTGATCTGTTTTCTCTTTTTGAGAAGGGAGCACTCGCAGCAATTCCTCCAGGTATGGTTTTTCTTGGAGCTTTAAACGATAGTAGATCCATTGTCCTCTCCGACTTTCGCTTACAAGTCCACCGTCTTTTAATTTTCGCATATGTTGGCTTACGTTTGGCTGGCTTGTTTGCAGCAGTTCAGCCAACTCACATACACAGCATTCCCGTTCACGTAAGAAGGATAATATGGTTAATCTCGTTTTATCTCCTGTCAGCTTTAATTCCTCAGCTAGCTTTTCAATGGAGATCATAGGTTCATCTCCCCTTCGTCTTATTTTCTTAGATCATTATATAATTATCTGATTATATATACAACCGGTCAGGCATAAGAAAACCCGGTTCCAGATCTGGAACCGAGTTTGACTTTTTCCCGTTAGCAAGACTTCCCGCAAGTACCTTTGAAGTTACTTCCTGTTGGCTCTTGTTCTGAGGTAACATCTTCAAGTCCACAGCAAGAATTACTCGCTGCCTCGCAGCTTGTGTTTTTATCGGAGCCACAGCTTGACTTGACTCCAGAGGCTTCAACCGAGACCCGATTTTCCTTAGAACCGCAGCACGAGCAGTCAAATTCCTCTTCTTTCGTAATACCAATCCTGGCTTTCTTAATTTTGAACATCCAGCCTTCCTCCTTGTTTTATCATTTGAACAACCTATTAATTGCACAATGCAACTAATGCCCTGGTTAACATTCCTTTATCAATCATTCCGCTCTTTTCGGTAGTACTCCTGTATAGGATTTTACAAGTTCGACCAGTTCTTCTCCTCCCTCACAATTCATGAACAGGAATGATTCGGGGTACCTCTTCATTTCTTCCCAGGGGATGGATCTCAGCGTAGGTTTAACGAGATGATGAATGTGCAGCTCATTAAGGAGGGAGAAGATTCTAAATTTCAAGCTCTCTCTTGAGCTGTCCTCAATGATGTAAGAAAACTTCATTTCCAGCATTTCAAAGATCTCTTTGGCAATGGTGGAATAACTGCGATCTTTCCTCTCCCATTGATACCTTAATGTCTTTGCAAATGACATCCAATCCGTGTCCTCCTGAGGGCGAACCATCCCCATTGCTCCAGCGTCTTTATACGACCACAGAGTCCACGAAATTCGGTTCTTCTCAAATAGGTCTAAGCAATCCTTAATCAAAAGCAATCCTTCCCATAAATGTTCGTTGGGAAAATGTCCACCTGTTTCTCCTGCCCAAAGAGGCATTCCAGTCTGCTTGCGCAACTCGGTAAAATAAGCAATCTTCGCTTCCAACTCCGCTCGTCTCTTCTCAACTTCCGTATTTAGATATACATGCTGACCGGGGTAAAAGTGGAATGAAAGGGCTTGCTGATATCCTCCCAAGCTAGTAAAGATACTGAAATCTTTAGCCCAATCGTCGCCTTCAAGGAACAAAATATGATGGGGATCTTCTTCTCTTATCGCATGAATTACTTTCTCATAGAAATCATTGAATGCATCTCGATCGGACACAAAAGAGGGTTCATTGAGGATATCATAACCAGCGATGATTTCCTGATCTTTATACCTGCGGGCGATGACCCTCCATAGATGAATCATCCTTTCTCTCAAAGAAGCGTCTTGCCAGAACCCGCTGACACCGGTCTCCCCTCCGCCATGTGAATCAGGATTTTGTCCTCCTGGAGAGGAGTGCAAATCCAGAATGGCATAGATTTCAAACTTGTTGCAGAGCTCAAGGACACGGTCCAAATGGGTAAACCCATCCATTTTAATAAGACCGGGTGACTGATCCTCCACAAAATGCCTGTAATCGAAAGGAAGCCTAATTACGTTAATTCCTAGACTCTTCAAGAAAATGAAATCGTCCTCGGTAATAAAATGATGCAAAAAATCATCAAAGAATTGTTCAGCATTTTCCTTTCCGTACACTTCCGAATACGCATGACGAATGCTCCTTTCGGTTCCGGGTATTTTGATCATAAAGTTTTCTAAGTCCATCCATGATCCGATGGATACCCCTCTTAACATGATTTCTTTGTTATGAAGGACAAATTGACCGTCTTCCGTCTGAATGAAATTTGATTTCATCTGTTCTTCACCTGCCTTCCCGTGTAAACATGGGCTTACACTAGCTCATATAGGAAGACGAAGATCGAAGTGAAAAGACGCAAAAATCGTTAATTACTTTTCATTCAAGGAGCAGCAGCTACAAAGAGGGTGAATATTAATAATGGTTCCAAAGCGATCAAGTTCAAAATGACAGCACTTCATTAGATTATTTCTTAACATTTCACGTCCTCGTTGGACACGAGACTTAGCCCCCGATACGGAAATCCCTAGTGTGCTAGCCAGTTCTGCCATGGTTAACTCTTCAAATTCGACCAGAATAAGCGCTTGTGAATATTTTACAGGAAGGTCATGGATCATTCCTAATAAACCAGCAGCCACCTCATGAGCTGGGCCAAATTCAATCCAATCATTTTCGGAGCTCCCGAGCCCTTGATCTACTAAAGGTATCGCATCAATGTCCTCTTCCTTGTTTTTATGCTTACGATAATAATCGATAATTGTATTTCGTGTGATTTGATAAACCCAACTGCGGACTCTTATATCCTCCTTTAGCGAATCAATATTAGTATGAATTTTAATAAAAACATCCTGTAATAGATCCTCGACAACAGAAGGATTGGAGACTTTTTTAGAAATAAAAGATCGAAGACTTGAATTGAACTCTTGCCAAATATTTTCGGTAGTATACTTCATACCTTTCACCTACTCGATTATTCATCAGTCTTTATCGTTACATGCGCCTTCCTTGGCTATTAATC
Organism: Gorillibacterium timonense; assembly: GCF_001457415.1. Taxonomy (GTDB): domain Bacteria; phylum Bacillota; class Bacilli; order Paenibacillales; family NBRC-103111; genus Gorillibacterium; species Gorillibacterium timonense. Next base: position 1,975,311 of record NZ_LN881724.1, on the reverse strand, counting down.
AAATTAATTTGATGTTATGATCATAATACACATGAAATATGGAATCAAATGTAATCTTTCACTCAGCGTTCGGTTCGTTATTTTAATCGTGCAGGCTAAGTCCTTTGTCAGCTTATCAATCACATTGTACCATTTCTCGTGGTTCGATAGCTGAGCGGTTAGCATGAACTCATATTCCGGTTCAATCCAATGTTCATCGTTTTTATGCAAATTCTTTGCCACTCGCCGTTCGAGCTGCGTTATAATGGCCAAGGTAGAGGATTGAAATGAATGGTAGTGGAAGGAAAATTCATCATGAACAAACGTAAAGTGTATCTCTTCTTAGTGTTGGCCAACCTGTTCTGGGCGGGAAACTACATATTTGGCAAATTGGTTGTAGCGGAACTCTCTCCCATCCAGATGACGTTCTGCCGTTGGCTGATTGCGGTCTGCTTGTTGTTTCCAATTGCCCAATGGGTGGAGAAGCCTGCCTGGAAAGCGGTTTGGAAAAACTGGCCTCTGCTCCTGCTCATGGGGCTGCTGGGGGTAATCGGCTATAATCTGCTTCTCTATGAAGCTTTACGTTTCACTACGTCGCTCAATGCTTCTCTGGTCAATGCGATGAATCCCGCTCTGATTGTGTTTTGTGCCGCGCTCTTCCTGAAGGAACGGCTTTCGAAGTACTCCGTTCTCGGCTTGCTCGTCTCGCTTGTTGGGGTGCTGTTGGTCCTGACTAAAGGTCAGCCGGGTTTCATCTTTCAAATGGCATATAACGCCGGAGATTTGCTGATGCTGGCCGCGATATCCGTGTGGACCACCTATTCCTTGTTGGGTCGCAGAGCCAAAGGGATTCCGCCGATTGCCGCGATTGCCGTATCCGCCCTGCTCGGACTGCTGGTAGTCCTACCCTTTTTCCTAGCTTCGGGCAATCCGTTCCCCTTGAGTGGAAAAGCGGTCATCGGTATCGTTTATATCGGGATATTCCCTTCCGTCGCATCGTTTATCTTTTGGAACGCCGGCATTCGGGAAATTGGAGCAAGTCGCTCGAGTATATACATGAACCTGATTACCGTATTTACGGCGATCCTGAGCGTTCTGATGGGAAATGGGATCGAAGTCTCGCAAATCATCGGCGGTCTGCTCGTCTTTGCAGGAGTCTATCTCTCTGCAAATAACCGTTCATTCGGGAGACATCCCCGTCGCGACAGCTAGAGCGTGTTAGCAAACAAGCTCTAGTACGCTGTCATTTCAAAAACTAGTGGTTATCATATCACTCTCATACCGATTTACGCCGTTACGTCTTCGCCTAATTAAGGTTGACAGCGTATTCGTTCAATTGCTCATAGTCGATCTGATCCATGGCTTCCTCAATGGCCTGCAGCCGTCCCCGGTTCATCCCTTGCAGACACCGGACAAATTGCATCTGCCACTCCATTGGATACTCGTTCCCCAAGTGCAAGATCGAGGGCAAATCCGGAGCTTCGCTTCGAAGCTCTTCATAGAAAACGATTTTGGCCAGAACGGCCAACTCCATATCGCCAAATGCATGGAACAGGGCATCAAATTCATCCCCATATAAGCTGTCGGATTCAAGCATATCGAGGTAGTCATGCAAGGAATGGAAGCTTGCTAAGATCAGCTTAACCTTGTCTTCTTTCCTCTCGACTGCCATGATCTCGTGCATAAGCCTTCTTAGCTCGATATCGCTCATTCGGTCTTCTTCGCTGAAGGAAATGACGGGTGAAATCGCACTCGCTTCCCTCTGTGTCAGGATAACAGCCCGCAAGCTGTTATGCTTCGCGGCATTCTCCACTCGTTGGACAAGTGGTTCTAAACTTGCTTCCATGTATTCCTTCATTTGCGAATGAACGGACAATTCCTGTTGAAGCTTATCTGCCGCAGCGGAAAGAAAGGATCGAATTTGTGGTATCGGGAGGCTTATGAATTTCTGCTCCAACCGGTTGTATTGAGACTCCGATATCGTGATCGTATCTGCCGCTCCCCCTGAACCAATCGAGAATATCGCTTGATGAAATACGAGTTCGAAAATATTGAACAGCTCGATTCGATAATTAAACCGGCACTCCCTTCCGTAGAGGGTAAGCAATTCCAACAGTTCCTGTCGATCGAACCTTGCGCAAAAATCGTTCTCCAGCTTCAACCGTTCCAGGTACTGTTTCATATAGAAAACACCCTGAAGCTGCATGTCATCGATAGCCAGAGGATAATCAATGCTCGCCATCGTGTTGTGGGCATCGAAGACGATTCCGTATTTTCGAAGAAAGATAGGCAATGACTCATCGATGGTTAGGTTGTACGCGTCGACCGGAACCTCCAGCTTAGTCCTTTTTATTTCTTTATATAGCTGCTTTGCTTCTTCAAAGCATTGGGAGACCTTTTTGACGCCTCTTTCATAAATGTGGCGAACATCAATCGTTTTGAGATACAGGATCGCCTTCTCCGGTGTCACCAAGCTGAATAGATACGCATCCGTCGCATACATGATGGAGCTCAGGATGCTTTCTACTGTCTCCGTGCTGACTGAGGTGCTCTCGCCTCGGGTGAATTTTCCGATCTGCTCCTGCAGGATCTGCATGAACGCATGCTGAATACGCGCCATCTCCGGGCTTGTCAGCAGTCCTGCTTGCAAACCTTCGTTTAGTAAGGAGATCGTATATTGATTACGATGCAGCCGGGATTTGCGGATGCCGCACCGAACGGTCAGTTCACTCCCGCCTTTTAGATGTTCCGATCCCAATCGTCATCCTCTCCTTCTTGAAGCATTTCATTTCGCTGCAAGCTACTTCGAAACTCTGCGGCATACTCTTCGAGTCTGCTCTTTGCCAGTTCCAAAGAACCCTCGCAATCCTCTTCGAACGCTTCCTTCATTCTGCTCATGAGCATCCGGTCGCTGATTCTGTCTTCGGTTTCATTTTTCAGGTAGTAAAAGAGTTCATGCAGCTCCTGGAGTGTATTCGCATAGTTCTCCTGCTGGATGAACGAGGACGTTGAGAATGCTTCGATGAGCTCCTTGGTCACCTCGATGCTCAGCTCCACACGCCCATAGCTGTACAAGACCTGACTTCTCCCCGCCAAAAGCAGCTCGACGTCCTCAAGGTTCAGGATCAGTCCGTAATCTTGGGTCTTCTTGTTCATGTCCAGTAATTCGATCTTATATTGCTCCTGCATAGACATGCTCAAGGAGTTGAACATGCGAGATAAAAACATGCGGATGTCCTCCCTTCGGCTTTTTATGGACATTCCATGCAACTTACAGCCTCAAATTTTACTGAAAATGAGAAATTAATGATTGACATTAAGGCTAAAGTGTGATATAATAAATGATTAATTAATCACCAAATAGTTTATTCTGTTTTACCGTTCATGTCAATCCTAAAAGCGCCTTGGCGCTTTTCAAAACAGCAAAGGGGATGTATGTGTCGCTTCCTAACGACACATACATCCCCTTTTACATATGGCTGAGTTTTGTCACCCAAAACACGATTCCCTGTTCCATTTATGATCGTGCACAAGTGTCAGCTCCTAGAGCGATTTCGGTTACCCTATAGTTCATCGACATTACCAACTCATAGCTTCTTTTTATCCGATAAGTCGAAAAAATGGTTTCCAACGCTCGCCAGGCTTCCTTGAATTTCCCTTCAACCGGCCAGTGAATCAGGTACAAATCCAGGTAATCGAGACCTAGTTTGTTCAAGCTCCTGTCATAAGCGGCGAGCGTTGACTCATATCCCAAATCGGCATTCCCATCCATAGTCGGTCAGCGAATAAACCACTTTAGGAGGGATCTGCTCGTATATCGTCTGCTTTACGACACCGTCCGCTTCCAGCTCGCGCAATTGCTGGGCAAGCATCTTTTGGGTAATGCCGCGCATCAATCTCTTCAATTCGCTCGTCCGCTTCTCCCCTTTGTCCAAATGGCACAGGATGTCGTGCGAACCGCCCCGCCTGTCGGCGTGTCGCTTCAACCTTGCCCATGGGGAACGTGCAGGGACAAGAGTGAGAGAACGAAAAACGGATAAAAACAATACATCGACATTTTTCATATTCATAATAATGGGTACTCCCTTTTTGATTATTGTATTATGGATACAGAAAGGAGGGCGGTGATATGGAATCGTTGGAAAGATTGAACAAGTTAATCTCGTATGTCGAGGAAAACCTTGACGGAGAGATAGACAACCAAACATTATCCCGTATAGCGGTGTGTCCGCTCGCCGTGCTACAACGTCTATTCGTATTGATGACAGGCGCCACATTAACAGAATATGTGCGCTTAAGACGGCTCGCTCGTGCTGCGTACGATGTGCGCGGCGGCCAAGAGAAAGTGATTGATATAGCCATAAAATATGGCTATGATTCTTCCGATACATTTTGCGTGGCGTTCAAAAGAAGATACGGTATGACACCGACGGCGGCGAGAGACACAAACGCGATTCTTCCTGATTATGACCGCATCTCCTTTACCCCATTTATCAAACGAGTTAAAGGAGATGTGACCATGAACCAATCAAACAAGGTTCTCAAAACCAAGTGGCATCAACCGCACGCTGGTTCTGATCACCACTTCCATCCGTTGATGGACAAATATCAAGGACAGAATTACGCATTCAACGCCTGTATGGCATTGCTGATGAAATACCTCGGCGAAAGCAAAGACTATGACTACTGGTTCTTCTCGGGCGTTTCTGGCGACTGTTTCACGCAAGTCTACGGTCAAGACCTGACCAAGTGGTATCAATGCCTGTCACACGCTTGCTTCGACGAGCACTTGATAAAACGTGTATTCGACGCTTGCGGGTACGACTACACATTCGTCACTCCGGAGTCGTTCTCCGCAAACAGAGAGAAATATCTACAAAAAGTTGTCAGCCATATTGACCGTGATTTGCCCGTCATTGTCAAGGGGCTCGGCTTCCCGTTTGAAGGTAGGCTGTATCCGGTCGAGGAAATTTCCTGCATCGTAGGTTATGAAAACGGAGGGCAAGTCTTGTTGTACTTGCCGGATACTTCAACTACCCCCACACCCTTCCCGTTGGATATTCCTTATACGCTTGTATTTTCCGAAGAAAAAAAGAAAGCGCCAACACTGCCGGAAGTATACCGCCAGGCGATTGCGAACATCCCTTCGCTTAACTTAGCTTCGCCTCGGAACGGTGTATCGTTTGGAGCGCACGCATTTCTTGACTGGGCTGAAGCCTTAGAAAATGGGAAGTTTGACGATATTCCCGTTGAGGATTTGGACTGTTGGCCGCATTACGGCGCATATCTGTGTATCATTGCATCCAATGTATCATGCCCACATTTCCTAAACAGGGCGAAGGAATTATGTCCCGATATAAAGGAACTGCCGGCAATCAATGCGGTCATGGAAAAAATGTGCGCGCATATGGATGAGTTTTGTAGACTTGAGGGCGGCTTCGGTATGGAGGAGTACAAACTGAAAGACCGCGAATTAATGCAGCCTGTCTGTGAAATGATTCGTAAGTATGCTGGGTTTTACAACGAGCTGCTGGCCGCTTTTAGATGAGGGTTTTGGTTTAATCATAATAAGACCGCCTTTTTCTCATGCCGCCATTCCCCGTGTTGATCGGTTCTTCTCTTTCTCCATGCTTCGTAGATTTCAAGTTCCTACGGCGATAACGGCAGCCCTTCCTTTTTTCGATTGATAATTGCGTTTCAAGAACGCTATGAGTATGGTCCCGCGGACTATCTGATTGCTTCCATGAACCTGCCGGTAATCGATGAAATCATGAACAAACGTGACCCTCCACTGAGAGTCACGTTAGCCTGTTAGCCTAGGTTTCTTTATCCATTAAGTAGCGTCATCTGCTCTTTCATGTATCGGGTACCTTGAACGACGTTTTTGGGGCTTACGGCCTCAATACGGGCCAAATCCTCTGAAGTAAGTTCAACTTCCACAGAAGCAGCATTTTCCTCTAGATAGTTGATTCGTTTGGTTCCTGGGATCGGTAGAGCACCATTAGCTAAGGTCCAAGCCAGGGCCAATTGAGAAGCCGTGCACTTCTTTTCCATAGCGATTTCCTTGATTTTATCTACGATTTCAACGTTTTTCTTGAAATTCTCCCCTTGGAACCGTGGCATATACCGGCGAAGGTCATGTTCATCCAAATCCTCAAACGTTCGCAGTTCACCCGTAATAAAGCCTCTGCTTAGTGGACTGTAGGCGACATGGGTAATTCCCAATTCTCTTGTCGTAGGGAGAACTTCTTCCTCAATGTCCCGGCTCCAAAGAGAGTATTCGCTTTGTAAAGCTGAGATCGGATGTACAGCATGTGCACGACGAATGGTGGAAGCAGATGCTTCCGAAAGGCCAAGATAGCGAACCTTTCCCGCCCTCACCAGCTCCGCCATGGCTCCAACCGTTTCCTCAATAGGGACATTTGGATCAACCCGATGCTGGTAGTACAGATCGATATAGTCTACATTTAATCGACGCAGGCTCTCTTCTATTGCTTGTTTAACGTAATCGGGATGACCACTAATCGTTTCATAATTGGGCGTGTACGAAAACTTTGTCGCAATGACGGCCTGATCTCTTCGTCCCTTGAGCGCCTTGCCAAGAAGTTCCTCGTTATGTCCATTTCCATAAACGTCAGCGGTATCGAACAACGTGACGCCTATTTCCAGAGCACGGTGTATTGTTCGGATGGATTGCTCATCATTCGTTTCCCCATACATGCCAGGAGACATCCCCATGATTCCAAGACCAATGGAAGATACGACCATGTCGCTATTTCCTAATTTCCTTTGCTTCATCAAGTTTTCCCTCTCGATCGGTAGATGTGTTTTGTTGATTTTCCAGTTGGTTTAATAGGTCGCTTTCCGAACGGATCCTGCCCTTCTCCATATCCTCATAGATGGCCAGCTTGTTATTCACCGCATCAATCGCTTCAACAAGTTCTTTCTGTCGTTTGTGCAAAATCCTAAGCCTTAAAGTGCACTTGAAAGCAACCCTTATTTTTGTACCAGTGACTTATATTGAAAAGGCGCAAGAACTACCCGTGAAGAGTGAGTTCATGCGCCTAGTTGTTGTTAGCTCAAATACCGTAATTTACATGCCCTGCCTCATACCGTTGATTAGAAAATGGTCGGCACCATGCCCCCATCCATCCGGATTGGAGAGCCTTTAAACGCGGAAGCATAAGGACTACATACGAAAGCAGCCAGTCGGCCGATTTCCATCGGCTTGATGAAGCGCTGAATTTCAGATTGAGGCAGGTTTGTCTTCATGAAGGCTTTTTCTTTATCCGTAAACGTCATATCTTCATTTGAGTAAATGCTCTCGATGATTTGCTGTACATTTTCGGATAGCGTGGGTCCCGGCATGATCGTATTGACCGTCACTTCCGTACCCGCTGTCAATTTGGATAGACTTTTGGACAAGGACAACAGCATCGATTTGGTCATGCAGTACTGGGGCATCTGACCAGAAGGCATGATGGCTTCCTCGCTCGCAATAAAGATGATCCGCCCATAATCGTTGTTCAACATCTTCGGGAGATACAATTTCGCCAATCCATTTGCGGCGAGAACATTGGTTCGGAAGTAGGTTTCCCAGACTTCATCGGTCACATCCTCATATCGCATGATTTCGTAAATGCCCATATTGTTTACCAAAATATCTACGATGGGATATTTCTCGAATAAAGCTTCCCTTTGTCCCTTATCTACGATATCGGCTACCGCATTCCGAGGAGAAGTGGTCGGGAATTTTGCCTTGATTTCCTGTACCGTTCGTTCAACCTCTTCCGCGTTTCGCCCATTAATCAGTACATCAACGCCTTCTCGGGCTAGCTCGATGGCAATCGCCTTGCCGATCCCTTTCGTCGATCCTGTCACAAGTGCTGTTTTGTTGGCTAATCCCATATCCATTTCCCCATCTCCTTATCTACTTGATGCTTGGGATAGGGATTATTCTACCTTGTCCGGGTCGTTCGGTAACTAGTTTAGCGCGCCATTCTTCTTACCGGACACGCCAACTTCGTATATCAACGGAACGTTAAGACCTTATGTTCAGTACGCCAAAGGGATGGAGTATTCCCCTCCCATTGGCGGAAAGCACGGTAAAACGAGTTCTGGTCCTCATAGCCGGTAAGGAAGGCTACTTCTTTAATGTCGAGCGAGGGATCCGCTAAGTATTCCAGAGCTTGCTCATGTCGAGCTTGCGTCAACAGCTGCTTGAAGCTCGTGACTTCGTCCGTGAGTCGACGCTGTAAGGTGCGGTCGCTCATCCCGAGTTCACGAGCTACCGCTTGAATATCGGGGCGCCCTCCAGTGAGGCTGCGTTTCATGATCCATTTGACCGTTTCGATAATGGAGCGACCGCCTTGCCGTTCATCCAAACGATGATCCAGAGCGGGAGTCAGGATCTCCAACAGCTCTTCATTATAGGTGACGAAGGGAAGATCCAAATCCTTTCGATGCAGCGTCAATCGGTTGCATTCTGCACCAGTCTGGATTCGGCAGCCGAAGTACGCATCCAACGTCTTAACGTCGCCCATTGGTTGTGAGAATTCGACGAGTTTGGCAGTCAACGGCTGGCCGGTACCCCGCCGCCCAAGCTCCAGAAGTGTGGCGAGCGTGATCCCGATCAGCACCGTCGGACCGGAAAGCTCCGTATTCTGCCACTCCAGCTCGATTCTGCAGCTTTCCCCTTCTTCGGTAAGCCGCAACCTCTCAGGCGGACACAGCTGTTTGTACCGGACCATTCGGGTTAGAGCGTCGCGATAATCGCGAGCATGGTAAGTCGCCAAGACAGACGGCGGATACTGCGCGGTATCAAACACAGTCGAAAGCTTGATGATTGCAAGGGAGATGTCGCCGATGAGATCGGAATAGGCTTGCCAGATCGCGAAATACTGGGCGGTGGTGACCCCAGCTGGCTCGTTAACAATCGCGAGCGGCAGCCGCGCCTGAAGAACGACTTCGTAAGCGGATATTCCCAATTCGCGCAAACCGGTCCAGAATCCTGGCGGGATTTTGATGCGGTCATGGGTATGGGCTGTCATTCGTAAAGCCTCCTTAAGTATCTTGCCGCATGAAGAGGCAGCTGCTCGGTTCAGCCTTTTAGCCTCTGAACGAGCACGTCTGTTAATTCCTCAGCCGTGTTCCATACCAATGGCCGGATATCTTCCACTTGTGAATGAAGGGTATCAGCATCCCTGTTGTTTACAGTCCATATCACCGGGATTTTCAACGCGAGTGCGTAACCAGCCATAAGATACACCTCGGGGGCTCGATCAGTTATATCAGCGATTATCAGTTTACTGTCTGCGATAAGCTCCAGTGAAATCTTATCCTGACTTTGCGTCTTCCAATAGCTGAGCAAATGGGGTTGATACCCGCATTGCTCGATTTTGGGGAGCAGCTTATCCGACCATTCGGTGCGCAAATCCTCTTCGTCGGGGATAAGCAAGAAGCAGGGCTCTTTTCTTTTATCACCCGCGCTTGCGATGGCTTCGCCCCACCCTTTTTCGGTGAGCCGAAAGGTCATGCCCTCCCTGAGAAGCAACTGCTCATTTATCAGCATATCGATGAGATAGACCAACTCTTGCAGATTGGGAGAGTACGTCAGGTTATAGCTGCTGGAGAGTGGATGAATGACAACCGGTTTGCCTGCGCCATCTGAATGTCTGTACAAAAAGTGCAGCAGCCGGTTCCCTTTCTCTTGAAGGGTCAATGGAATACTCGGATCATTCGTAATGGGTTCCAAATCGCTTGCAGATAGGGAGATCTTATCCCCACAATCCGTCCTCTCTCGGATATACGCCGATAGGATGTGGAACATGTCGCGTTTCATCTTCTGCGGGAGGGCTTGGACCGGTTCGTAGCTAGCCCTCAACAGACGATAGGAGCCGCCCGGAGAGCATGAGCAGCTCATATATCGATCATAATCGCCTTCCGGTATCGTGGGAACGATCTCGTCGCAGAACAAGCAGTGCTTCTTATTCATAACAGCTCTTCACCTCGAATCCTTGGGTTCTTATACCTTACCAAGGTTTTTTCGAAATGTTGAGAAGCAGATTTTTCCTTTCGTGAAGAGCACTCATCGATTCGGTATCGACGTGAGAGTGAAAACTCCGAAAATGCTGGATTTTTAGCTCTTAAGCGAATTAGTTCGAAATCAAACTAAAGCAAGTAAGTTCAAATTCACATAGTTAACATAATATATTATATGTCTACTTATTTCAAAATCCCTTCCAAACTTGCCCCTTTGGCAAACAAACGTTCGATCCTCTTCTCAACCGTCGGATCAGGGATTAACGGCGGTGCTTGATGCGGTTTGGTCCGGGCATCAATGATGAGATTGTCGCAGCCCCAATGCTTATGCTCATGGAAGCTGTTCACGCCGTACATGTCGTGGGAAGGATTGCTGCGCGTAAAGGTCGCCCACAGGAAGTTGCCGATAGACTCGCTGAGAAACGAACTATCATCGCATAAGATGATCATCGGACAAGACGGAATGGGTCCCTTCTCTCGGAGCGCGTCGCACAGACCGCGCAATTCAACCTCTGCATCAGCGTAGCTCGTAAAGGCAGGACCTTGTATCGCCACAATGCCCGGCATAATGAGCTGAACGGCTTCATAGCCGCGAATGTTCTTTAGGGAGTCCGGGACCTCTCGGCACAGTTCTCTTTGTTTGTCGCCATAGGCTGCGAGAACAACTTTACTTCCGCTGTTCAATCCCGTCCCCGAGTAATCGAGGGTATCGATCGTCGTGTTCGTGTGGAAATGAATGTCTCGACGCAGATCGATCCGCTCCAAGATGTGAGCAAGGAATTTGACTTCCTGATGGGAATCGAGCGGTTCATTCTCTTCTGCCGTGATGAACAAGTACTTTGCCAGGCTTAATTGTCCTGTGCCCAGTATCCGATTGGCCAAGGTTAGGAGCTCAGCAGGCTTCTTCACCCTCTGATAGGGTGTGTATCGTTCGCTGCCGATCGCAAAAAGCAGCGGATGAACCCCCGCAGCATCGACGGCGTGGACCTCTTTTACCCCGGGAATCTCATATTTGATCGAATCGCCGGTCAACTCATGGATGAGCTTGCCAAACGCCGTATCCTCCTGCGGAGGTCTTCCTACGACCGTAAAAGGCCAAATCGCGTTGGGTTTGGCGTACACTTTATGGATTTTCATAACGGGAAAGGGATGTACCAGGCTGTAATAGCCCAAATGATCGCCAAACGGCCCTTCGGGTTTCGTTTCTCCGGGATAGATTTCCCCCGTGATCACAAAATCCGCATCGCTGCTGATACAATGGCCATCGACGTAGTTATAGCGGAAATTGCGCCCTGCCAGCATGCCGGCCACGGTCATTTCGCTCAACCCTTCCGGCAGCGGCATGACAGCTGCCAAGGTATGCGCCGGAGGCCCGCCGACAAAGCAGCTTACCTTCAGCGGAGCTCCATGCTGATTGGCTTTAGCCTGGTGAATGCCGATCCCGCGATGGATCTGATAGTGCAGACCAATCTCCTGATTCATTACATATTGATTTCCGCTAAGCTGCATCCGGTACATCCCTAGGTTGGAATTCATGATTCCAGGTTTATCGGGGTCTTCGGAGTAAACCTGCGGCAGTGTAACAAAGGCACCGCCATCGTTCGGCCAATGGTGGATGAGGGGAAGATCAGAAATGCGAATCTCTTGCGCCATCACCGGAAGCCGGCCGCGATTCTTAATGGGCAGCGCTTTAAACGCTGTGAGTCCAGTAGCAAGATGAGCAAAAGGATGCTTAATGGCATTAATCGGTTCGTTGCGAACGGCCATTACCTGATGTACAGCTTCCCATGTATGGCGGAATATAAACTTGCTGCGCTCGAGGGAGCCAAACAGGTTGGACACAGCGCGAAAGCTGGAGCCTTTTACCCGCTCGAACAAAATGGCTGGCCCGCCTGCCTCATACACTTTCAAGTGAATGGCGGCCATCTCCAGATAAGGATCTACTTCTTCCTTGACACGGACCAAATGTCCATGCTTCTCCAAATCAATCAGGCATTCTTCTAACGTCCGATACATGGTTTTCTAACTCCAATCGTATATAGTTCATCACATTACCTCAACTTCATTTCATGTCATTAACCTTTTGACGAAACGTCATCAACTGGCTGTGTTCTCTGTACTTCATGACGAATCTTTGCAGCTGAATCCTGCACTTGGGCTCCTCCATCGGCTTAACACATCCGTTTACGATACGATGGATTTGGGGATCGTTACGGTCGACATGGCAAGCTTCTTTTGATCGTCATTGACGTGTGTGTAAATCATCGTGGTTTCAATGGAAGCATGCCCCAGCAGCTCTTTGACAACCCGAATGTCCACGCCGTTCTTAAGCAGCATAGTCGCAAATGAATGGCGAAGCTTATGGCAAGACAGCTTCATGTCCGTCACTTTGGGGTTGTGCTCCTTGAAGGCCTGAAACGTTTGGGATGCGATCTTCTGAATTTGCCGGATCGAGAGACGTTTCCCTTTCTGGGAAACAAAAAAAGCGTCCTCCTTCGTGCTGTAAGGGGTGATCCGTTCCTTCTCGACCTCGATCAAATAGTTCATCAGAAGCTCGGGGACGGGGATTTCGTTCCATTTCCTCCCTTTTCCAAACACTTCGATCGTTCCCTTCGCCTTCTTAAAGTCCTTGAGGTTTAAGCGATGCACCTCTCCCACCCGCAAGCCGCAGTACCCCATCAGAAGAAAAATGGCAATGTTGCGATGCCGGTAACGCCCTTCGAAATAGTTCAGGGACTCGACGAGGTCTTCCTCTTCGAGATAGACCGGTTTCTTGTTCTTTTCGGTCTTTGATTTTTTGACTTCTAATGCAGGGTTCCGAGTCGCCAGTTCAAAATCCATCAGGGCCACATAGAATGACCGGATCGCAGATAGAGTTCGATTTCTCGCCCGATCACCGATGTTCCTCTTGGAGACCAGAAATTCAATCACATTCATTTTAACGGCTGCTGCGGCAGAAAGTCCATTTAAGGACTCTAGGAAAGCCTTCGCTTCCCTCATGTACTCCCGTTGGGTTGTGTCAGTGAACCCGGCTTGCTGCATCCATATTCGGAAGGCACGAATTTGATCTCCGTACTCTTCTTCGACTTCATAATCGCGAGACAAACGGCCTTCTCCTCTCTCTATTCCCCAAAAAGTCGCTTAGAATCGAAAGTGCGCAAAACTCTTGTTTTGTGCACTTTATTATAGCATAGAACGGTGAGATGCAAAAAAAGATGACCCCTGAGCTTGCGCTACAGGAAATCATCTTTTGTGCGGCCATTAGATCGAAAACTTTACCGACCCGATCCTTCTAATCCTTCCTTAATGGTTGGGCTATTGTCGTAATACGTCTTCAAAGTCCTCAACTCCGGGAACATGTACATCCACAAGAACGCGACAGCAATCGTACCGAAGCCGCCGATAATCGTCGCATTCACTGCGCCAAACCATCCTGCCATTGTACCCGATTCAAATTCCCCCAATTGATTGGAGGTGCCGATGAACAGCATGTTGACCGCATTCACTCGTCCTTGCATGTCATGCGGAGTATTTAATTGAACCAGCGTCGTGCGGATGACTACACTCACCACGTCAGAAGCGCCGATGAAGAATAGGGCGACCAAAGATAGAGTGAGATTGGTCGACACGGCGAACAAGATGGTGGACAAGCCGAATACGGCCAACGAACTGAACAGGTATTTACCAATTGCGTTCTGGATGGAATAACGAGCAAGCACGAATGACATAAGCAAAGCACCGACAGCTGGCGCCGTCCTCATCAAGCCCAATCCCCAGCTTCCGGTCCGGAGGATATCTTCTGAGAAAATAGGCAGAAGAGCGGTTGCGCCTCCGAGCAGAACGGCAAACAAATCAAGCGAGATCGTGCCCAGTATGATTTTCCGCTTGAAGACAAAGCGCAACCCCGTGAGCAAGGAATCCATGCTCGCCGCTTCTTTTTTGTGATCGATTCGGCTGACTTTCAAGGTCAAGATCAAGAATGCGGATATCAAAAGAGCTACAATCGATATAAGGTAGACGGTAGAAGGCCCGAACACGAGCAGCAATCCCCCTAAAGAAGGCCCAACGATCGAAGCGGTTTGGCTAGCCGATGCAGTCCAAGCAGCCGCTTGCGGCAAGCTTTCGCGATCCACGAGATCCGGAACGAGTGCGGATGTCGTTGGATTCTCAAAGGAACGGGACGCACCGAGAACCGCGGCAGCGATCAAAATATGATAGCTTTGAATCCAATCGCCGAGGCTTGCCGTAACCAGCAAGGCAACAACGCCGCATTCCATGATCTGACAGATGAACACAATCTTACGACGTTCGAACCGGTCTGCTACTTGACCCGCAATCAACGTAAGCAGAAGCATGGGGATGAATTCCACGAGACCTACTAAGCCCAGACTAAAGGCGTCACCGGTTAAGGCATACATTTGCCAGCTGATGGCAACCGTCAGCATTTGAAAGGCGGTTGTTGTAAAGATCCGGGCAAACCACAAATGACGGTATGAGCGGTTTGTTCGGAGGACGGATGGACTTGATGCAGTGATGGTTACCCCTCCTACTCTCTATCTTCTCTGTCTGTTAGGCATTCCACATCTCTGGATGTTCCTGCTTGATGATCTGATAATGTTCACCGTATTTCTGAAGCAGTTCTAGGCCAAAATCCTGCTCAATCTGCGTAAGGATCAAATCATGCTCATAAGAGCTGACTAGCAGCTTCACGATGCTGGGATGGTTGCTCTCCAGCACGGATTCCTCAGGATTTCCACAAAGGCTGCCCACAAGCGCATTTTCCTTATCGCATAATAAAGTGAAGTGTCGGATCCGGTTCGGTTTCTCCTTCGGACGCTGGTGAATGATGACGTGATCGAGTGAAGTGTGGCATTCGCCTATCACGATCAAATAAACGGATACTCCCCTTCTCTCCGCTTCCAAGAGGGAAGCTTCCATCAGATGCAGATCCTCCGCCCATATATCAAGGAGAATCGTCTGCTCGGTGTTGGCTATTAATCGCCGGACCGTTTGATGGACCAGCTTGTTGCCCTTCCAATTCGCAAAAAAAGGCGGTGTACTAGGCGGGGCGGTTAGTTCATCCAGCAGCGTGCGGGCTGTCCGATCAAAATCGGATTGCAGCAGCTTAATAACCTGTTTGATCGGCACAGCCTCGTATAACACCGGATCTCCCTCAAGAATGCGACAAATGCCTCTCTCATGCAGAATGCGGAGCGCGGAATAGACGTTCGTTCGGGATACCGATACATGCTTGGCTACTTCATACCCGGAGATATGGGGCTTCTCATGCAAAACCAGATAGCATTTCGCTTCTAGCTCTGACAGCCCGAGCTTCCGCAATTGTTCAATCATGGACACCCTCCATTTCCTCAAAGATATTAGTGTTATGTTAGAATACGACTAATGAATTGTCAAATAAAAAACGCGATTCCAATTGGTATCGCGCTTGCGGCCAGAATTCCGGCCAGTGTGGGTATTCAGCCCAACGATGGCCAACTATTTAATACAGGTATTACATTTATTCTCCACTAAAGCTTTTGGCCCATTCAGCTACCCTGCGACTACTTTCTTCTTCTGACAAATCCTCAATCCTGGTCATAATCGACCCTCTTACTCCAAAAGGATCCAATATACTTCCGAATCGATCAACTGAAACAAAGTTTACAACCGCTTCCCGTACTTTTACTCCTCCTTAAATGCTGAACCCTTCATTGGATTGAATTCATCAACTCAAAGAAGTATTTGGATTCATGAGTCTTATTTAGCCTATACCAGGCATCTACTGTTTTTGAAGAAAACACACCCAGAGCTTTCAAGACGTGTACAGAAAATTCCAACGGAGCTATTCCAGATGCTGTGATCAGTTTTCCATCCGTTACAGCAGACTCCGTCTTGTAATACTTTTCTCCTGCATAAGTGGGACAGATCATTTTAAGGTATTCCAGATCATTGCTTGTATGCCCACGTGAATTCAGCAATCCTGTCTGGGCAAGTGCCAGTGTAGCACCACAAATCGCTGCAACCCAGATACCTTCCTTTAAACACCTCTCAGCGATTTTTAAGAGGGGGTGGTGAATGGTTTCTGTCCATGTCGTTCCACCGGGTAAAATCAATAGATCTGATCTTTCAATGCGGCACTCATCCAATTTGATGTCAGGCAGTATGTTCAATCCGCCCATTGTAGTTACTGGAGTTTTATCAATTCCCACGGTAACTATTTTTGATGGGGCCAGTCCCTTTTTATAATATCTTCCCGAGTTCAGTTCGGCAGTTAAGTAGCCTATTTCCCAGTCTGCCATTGTGTCAAACACATAAAGATATACCGTATTATTCATTTGCAAGTTCTCCTTATTTTACAATTCATCAAGTGATACCAACCATTCATCGATCGGTAATCAATGATTATCATCATAATAAAATGACTTCACTGACATCCGCTGTCAGTGAAGTCATTAAAGTTGATAATATTCCATTAACTCCGACACAACACCAACTAGTTTTTCCTTCAAACTCTGTGGTTCGATTACTTGAATGGATTTCCCGTAGGATAAGAGAAAATAAGGAACATAAGTATGAATTGATTTTTCCTCAAGTAAAAAGATTGCTTGATTTGATGTACGCTCTTTCAGATGATGCCCCAAAAACCAATGCAGGCATAAGTCATCCAACGCCTCTGACCTACCTTCGATAATTAAAGCAATTAACCCGTCCTTACCGACTAAATCAGGTAATAGATTTCGCACAAAAAATTCCCGAGCCGAAAAAGCTTCGGAACGCTTAAATATGTTTTGAGTACGCTTGATTTGTAAAATCCGTCCTACCCGGAAACTGCGGATCTCATTTCTCAGGTGGCAAAATGCAACAATATACCATTTGTTGTTCCAGTAAACCATTCCATAGGGATCTATCACCCTAGTCTTGGATTGATCATCACGACGTGTGCGATAATCAATTTCTACAGAGAATTCGTTTGCTACAGCGTGCTCCAATTCCGCCAATACTGGCTGAATAGAAGGGTCTCCCATACGGTTTATAACTTCAAATCCAGCCAAATGACGGCTAAGTATACTTTCCTGCTCCTGATTCGAATACATTTTCAATTTGCATGTCGCATTGCCTAATGCCTCACTCAAAGGGTATCCGGCTTCTTTTGCAAAAGCAGCAGCATGAAGGAGTGCCTTTTTTTCTTCAATATCAAATAGCAGAGGTGCTCTGATAAAATGATTCAGCAAGCTATACCCGCCATTATGACCTGTGTCGGATATTATAGGCACTCCACTGGCACATAATGCATCAATATACCGATAAACTGTCCTTATATTTATTTCTAACTTTTCGGATATTTGTTTCGCAGTCATTTTCACGCCCGAATTCAACATCCATAGAATTGCCAGCATATTATCTTTTTTTGGCATAACTTATCCCTCATCTTTTATTAGGATCGCACGAAATTAATAGCTTTGCGAATCGCCTACATCCCTTTATTCATCAATCTTTCAGCCTTTCAATCCTCACGCAGCATTCAATGTGTCGACTCCTAACTCAGTTAAATATTATATTTTCAATAAACAGAAATTCCCTCTTCTACTAAATGAGCTCTCTCCGCTTAGACAAATAACCGTACAATATCAACCCGGTCACGGCACATAACGCCGCGCATAACCCGATCACACCATAACCGGCCTGAAGGCCGCGCAGCAGCCCGACTTGAGAATCAGCGCCGGCAAGCTTCTTGACGGTTTCGATGACTCCCCCGATGAGATAATTGCCGATCACACTGCCAAGACCCATCAACGTAACCGTAAAGGTGATGGCGGTATCGCTTCCGTTCGGGTATCGTTTGGCAATAAACGCCATAACCGTTGGATAGATCATCGCAATGCCTATCCCCGCCGCAGCAAAAAGGAACGCGAAACCTTCCCCGCCGATAATGCCGGCAAACGTGCAAACCGCTGAAAAACCCGAAAAAAGGATCAACGATAAGGTAAAGCCGATTCGATCGGTCAGAGGACCGAGCAAAAGTCGCGCAAGTGCAAAGCATAAGAAAAAGGCAGAAAGCATGCCCGAAGCCTTAACCGTATCCCAATGATAAGCCTTTTCCAGGAAGTTGACGAGCCAGCCTCCGACGGCCAATTCCGATACGACGCCAAACGAAAGCACAAACACCATGAGCCATAATACCGGATCCTTCATCAACGCTTTCAAGGGAATACGATCCTCATGCTGAATGTCATCCCCCGGAAACGTACTGAACAAGGCGAATACGATCGGCACTAGAGACAAGAGAAGCATCACGAGATACATCCCGCGCCAGTCGAGCGTATATCCGTTGACAGTAATTCCCATCAGGCCTGTTGCGATGAGCGGTGCAACTGTCGAGCTAAGGCCATAGAAGCCGTGGGATAAGTTCATCATCGTACCTGTGTTTTTCACAAAGATTCGAGCACCGAGGATAGCTAACCCGATCTCCAGCATCCCGTTGCCAATATACATCAGGAAGTACGATGCCGAGAACATGAAATAGTGATGGGAAAAGAAGATAAGCACACCTGAGAGCGTCATCGATGCGAACGCCATAATCGTGACCAGCTTAATTCCCCATATCCGAGTTAGATAAGCCGTGAAGGAACAAGCGATCAAATAGCCGAGAGCGTTAAGGGATAGCAAGGTGCCGAGCTGTGATTCATTCAGCATAAAGTCATACTGGATGCGTGGAATGGCCGGTCCTTTGATATTTTCCGAAAAGCCAAATATGACGAATCCCAAAAAGATGGTTGCCAGCTGCATGGCATAAATTTTGTTGAATTTACTAGACTTTTTCTCCACTCGATGGTTTCTCCTTCGGTTCTATCTTTTCTCGATGAGCTGCAACCGGTAGGTTAAGGACTCCAAAGTCGCCGTCACCAACCCTTTCATGTATTCCTGCTGCGTATCTCTTTGAATAAAGAGCTCCGGCATATGCTTTTGCGGAATGTCCTTCAAGCAGCCCTCATAGAGGTTGTTCAATTGACTCTCATGGGGAAGCTCGCCGGTTATCGCGATCGTTACCGGGTTGATGATCGCGATGATGGAGGTTAACGTATGGACAGCTAACCGGACAAACCCTTCATCGGTATCCAACTGCTGCAATTGTTCCTCGCGCGAGACTCCAAAGGGTAAAAAGGAAACCTCGCCGCCAAATTTGGTGTTGCCGGATAAAATACGTCCGTCTACGATGAAACCGGCTCCGGGAAAATGATTTTTCGGAAACGTAACGATGGCAAACGTTTTTTCCTCTTCGAAGTTTTGCAAAAGGTAAAAGCCGTAAACCGTCATGTTCATATCGTTTTCGATGGTGACGGACAGCTCGTATTTATCTTCGAAATAGGCACCTAACGGCTTGCCTGCAAGATCCGGAACATCGCAGACGCCGATGACTCCACGATGGACGACACCCGGGATTCCGATGCCGATCGCTTGAACATTACGGTTTTCGCTAACCAGCTTTTCGATAAGCTCATCCAGCACATCGACATCGATATGCGACAGTACCTTTGACTCTTCTCGGATGACATCTCCAACCAGATCGACGATGCGGCAATGGATGGAGTGTATGCCACCCTCCGTCTTTACCAGCAAACAAACGACACTGCCGAAGTCAGCGTTATACTTATACGGTTTGGCCGGCCTCCCGCCGCTTGATTCTTCCGGCTCCAGCTCAATGACTTCGCCTGATGCAACTAGCTCGTTCAAGATGGTGCCGCAGGTGGCCACGCTCAGCTTGGTGAGGCTGGCGATCGACGCCTTGGTTCCGATCCCCTGTGCCTTCAGCGTGTTCTTGACGAGCTCCACATTCATTTTTTTTACTTGAATCGTATTGTGCGTAACCGGTTCTATTTTTTGCTCACCCCATTATCCAATACTTCTTATAACTGTTTTAATAAATGAAGTGTATGACATCTTTTTTCGTTCGTCAATCCCTCTTTTATGGTTTTGGATCGGCTCATCCTTATAATGGCGGCGAATTCGTTGAACGAAAAGGTGTGGAATCAATCGGAAAGTCGAAATAAAAGAGACATTCTCCCAAAGAGAACGTCTCAAATAAGCGAATACCTGTCGCATGGAATGGATCGTATAACCGGCAGGCGTTCGCCTTCCCCTTCCATTTACTCAAACACTTCCTCGTAGAGGTGAAGGACTTCGTCGGCGGTTAAGGGATGAGTTGCCGCTAAGAAATTGTGGCCCAAGCCCCCTACCCGGATCGTCTCCTCGGCCATCACCTTCAGAGCCTCTTGTTTTATACCCAGGTTCTTCAGAGTGTCCAAGGTCCCAATTTCCTTAAACCATTCCTGCACCGCTTCGATCGTCGCATCGCAAGCTTCCAGATCATCTTCGTGCTTGACCTGAAAAACTTGACGGCCCAAACGTGCTAAACGCTGGGGACGATCTTTGCGAATGATTTGGCGAAAATAGGCCGGTGTAAGGACGGCTATCCCACGGCCATGAGAGATATCATAAAAGGCGGACAAGGTATGTTCGATTTTGTGGACCGGATTGCTCCCTTCTCTTCCTGCACTGGTTAGGCCGATTAAGGCGAGGGTGCTGGTCCATATCAGATGAGCGCGAGCATGATCATCTTCTGGGTTCTCAAGCGCCGGTTTGGCGTATTTCACCACATTGCGCATAAGGCCCTCTGTAAGTTCATCCTGTACATCCGCATTCTCATCTCCCGTCATATATCCCTCGTACAGATGAGCGAAGATGTCTACGGCCCCGTCTGCCGTGTAATGGGCTGGGACGGTATACGTTAATTCCGGATCAAGAATCGCAACTCGGGGGAATAATGCCGGTCCTGATACTCCAGCCTTTTCCTTTGTTTCCCAGTTGGTGATGACCGCATTCGAATTCGCTTCAGAACCCGTTGCCGCCAAAGTCGGAATCGTAATGACAGGAAGAGCTTCCTTAACGGGCTGCAATTCTTTCCAGAGGCCTGTCTTGTTTCCCCGAATATATTCATGAATGGGTCTACCGGAAATGGCAACAGTCGCGATGGCTTTGGCAGCATCCATTGCAGAACCGCCGCCTAAAGCGAGAATCAAATCACAATTCTCATCGCGAGCCATTTGTCCGCCTCGATCTACTGTCTCGGCTCGCGGGTTAGGCTCGACCTGATCAAATACAACGAATCCGACACCAGCTCCCTCAAGTGACTTGATCACCTTGTCTAGAGCCCCCGTTTTTTTCGTCGAGGAACGGCCGGTGACCACAAGTACCTTTTTGGCGTGCTCTCTCACAATTTCGCCTGTTCTGCCTACTTCGCCTTTGCCAAAAATGATTTTCGTTGGGATGTGTAACGAGAAATTTAACATACCGATGACACGACGCTCGCCAGTCTTTCCAAGCCCTCAGCCAATCGCGCTCTTGGACATGCGATATTGATCCGAAGAAATCCTTCGCCCGCTTCCCCGTATATGACGCCGTCCGTTATTCGTAGGCGCCCTTTCTCCAGGATTTTTTGGCTGAGCTCTTTTGAGCTTATCCCAAGGCTTCTACAATCGACCCACATCAAGTAAGTGGCTTCCGGGAGTACGGTCTTCACTTTCGGCATCCTTTCCTTAAGAAAGGCCATGAAAAAATCGCGATTTCCCTCGAGATAGTCCAGCAATTGATCCAGCCATTCCTCCCCCCATGTATAAGCGGAGATCAAGCCTTCAATTCCAAAGACATTCGGTTCGATCGCCTCATTTCTGTTTAATGATCGATTGATTTTCTGGCGATTCTCGGCGTTTGCCGCGATGATATTGGAGGTTTTGAGACCGGCGATGTTGAAGGTTTTGCTGGGAGCTGTACATGTGACGGAGTTCATGAGAAAAGGTTCACTTAAAGAGGCGAATGGAATAAATCGAGTACCTTTATACACCAAGTCCCGGTGAATTTCATCGACCACAACCAAAACGTTATGGCGCAAGCAGATATCGCCTAAGCGTTTCAGCTCGTCCTCGCTCCAGACTCTCCCTACGGGGTTGTGAGGATTGCACAGAATGAAGAGCTTTACTTTCTCATGGGATGCCTTTTCCTCAAAATCGGCAAAATCGATCTCGTACGAAACTCCATTGAACGTAAGCTCGTTTTCGACGATTACGCAACCATTATTGGTAATGGAAGACGCAAAGTGATTGTAGACAGGGGTTTGAATCAGGATGCGATCCCCCGGCTCCGTAAAAGCTTGTACAATCGCGGAAAGCGAGGGGATGACTCCCGTACTGGCTTCAATCCATTCCTTCTTGATTGTAAATTGATGACGCTTCTTCCACCAGCCAATCTCAGCTTCATAATAGGCATTAGGAAGAGTGGCATAACCAAATATGCCGTGCCGTACCCGTTCTTCTAAGGCTTGAATGATCGGCTCGGCGGCCTTGAAGTCCATATCCGCAACCCACATGGGGAGAATGTCTCGCTCTTTTGTGTTCGCCCACTTCACACTATTCGAGTTTCTTCTATCCAGGATTTGATCAAAATCGTACTTCAATGAAATGCCTCCTCTTTGTTTATCGATCAACCTTCGCGTGGATAATAATCTGCGTATTGGAGCCGTCCAGTTCGGGATCGTCCCAAATAAGCTCATCGATCCCCTCAGCCTGTATGACTCCACCGAGTGGATTCTTCACGCTGTGAATCGTGTTCTTGATATCCGCTTGAACAGTGGAATACTCAAAGCATAAGTCCGTATCGATCATCTCGCAATTTTCCATAACCAGGTTCTCCGTGTAACACAAGGGCTGTGTTCCTTTGATTTTGCAGTTCACGAGCCGCAGGTTTTTGGAATACCAACCGAGGTATTCTCCATCGAGAACCGAGTCATAGACCGTAATATCCTCCGAATTCCAAAAAGCATCCTTGGAAAGAATCGTGCTGTTTCGAACTACTCCTTTCTTAACATGCTGAAAGGAATAATCACCCTCTAATCGGAAGTAATCCAAGTCGATATCGCTGCCATGCAGCAATAAGTAGTTGCCCTTGAAGTCCGAATCCGAAATCTTTACGTTGGCACAGTCCCACAACGTTTCATTCGTATTCATGATGGTTTTTTGGATGGTGATCGTATGAGCATCCCGGAATATTTTTGGCGCATCCACTCGGCAGTTGCTCATGAATACCTCGCTGGTGTACCAGATCGCCGCACGACTGCCGTCAGCGAAATAGCAATCCTGAATATCGACTCCCGTATGATGCCAGAATGGATATTTGCTCGAGAAAAAGCAATCGATCGCCTGCACATTCCGGCTCTCTTTAATCGCGGATTCCCCGGGAAGAAACTCGCTATCCTTGATGATCACATCACGAACCTTGTACAAAGGCCGTTCTCCCTCAAAGGTTTCATTTTCAATTACTCTCATAAGGCTCATCCCTTCTACCTAATTCTATCACGATATGGGCTGGGTGGGTACGTAAGCGAACAGCAAAAGGCTAACGAACCATGTAAGGTCGGCAGCCCGTTTTACGACGGATCATTTTTTGAATGAATGTTTCTTTCAGACGTATCAAAGAATTTGATTCGAAGTACGGCAGTTAGCGATATTATGGCACATCGAGTTCACTCGAAGTCAAGCGATAATTACAAGCAGATCGGCATTAAAAAGAACATCCATCAGGATTGATGGATGTTCGTCACGTATTAGATGCTTTTTGAGTTTATTTTTCCATGACCGCAAAATAGTTGTTTTCATCGTCTGCAAAATTGAACACTCTTCCCGAGGGTAGGGTGACCATCTCTCCCACCGTAATTCCTTTCTCCGCAAAGTCTTGATACAGGGCATCAAGCTTGTCCGAGAAAAACATGATGGAAGGGGTGCCAAGGTTCATCGACGGATCCATCTTGGCCACGAGTTCCTTGTTGTGCAGAATGAATGTCGTCTCCGCTTCAATAGTCGGAGCGATTTCAATCCAATGCATTCCTTGGCCATTATCTTCTTCAGACACGATAACAAACCCAACCTTCTCCGTCCAGAATCGCTTGGCTTGATCTTGGTCATTGACATATAGCATGACCTGTCCAATTTGATGGATCATCTGCGGTTCTCCCTTCGGATATGAAGAAATCTGTAACGATTATTTTCTTTTAACCATTTCAGTATACTTGATTACCTGCGTTTTATCCTCTCCACCCCCTTCATCACATCACGGAATGAATCATAATTGAAATAAATACCATTGACGCAGCGGAATTTCTGATTAAAATAAAACTCAATAATACCCATGCATTTACTTGGATATTAAATCGTCTGTAGCGCGGACCTAACATATCCGTCGCGCTCGTTATGTACAAAGGGGGCTTCTGATTCATATTCACTGCATCATGAGTTTGATTGCGGGTACTTTTATGAATCTATGAATCTTTAGGAGGAAAATCGATGAAGCAGAGAACACTTGTCATCACCCTTGGAGCCCTCGCCATTGCCATCAATGTCATTGCGGGGACGGTTGTCAGCAACTTGAAAATCCCTTTTCTCTTCCTCGACACGGTCGGCACCATCTTCATGGCAGCTACGTTCGGTCCGCTTTGGGGAGGGGTTGTCGGTTTACTGACGAACCTTGTGCTCGGCGTCACCTCCGGCTACACCGCCATCCCTTTCGCACTGGTCAATATTATTGTCGGCCTCGTTGTCGGTTATGCCTCCCGTAAAAAAGGCTTCACCTTCTCTTCCGCTCTCTTCTCCGGCATCATTCTGGGCGTCTTGTGCCCGGCTGTCGGTTCGGTTATCGCCATCGGCTTATTCGGCGGATTGACCGGCGGCGTGCAGGACGTTGCCGTTCTCTGGCTGAAGCAGGCGGGAACCAGCTTGTTTGCGGCAGCCTTCCTGCCGCGCCTCGGCGAGAATCTGATCGATAAGATCCTATCGGCTTTGCTTGTCTACTATGTCGTGAAAAATTTGCCGCAATCCTTGATCAAACGACCATCGGTCCGAAAGGGCAGCTCCCGTGCAGCGTAGTAAGAAAATCCTCGTCGCCTCCCACTGCGTAATCAATCAGAATGCGGTAGTAGGAGGCGAGGCTCGTAGTCCAGGCGTCATGAAAGCGGCAGTCGACTGGACCTACGAGCAAGGGTACGGACTGTTCCAGCTGCCCTGCCCGGAATTTACCTTCCTCGGCCCGGAGCGTCCGCCGATGACGTTTGAGGAATATGATACACCTGAATTCCGCGCACATAATCGGAAGATTCTGCAGCCAGTAGTGGAGCAATTGAAGACCTATCAAGATCACGGGTATACCCTTGTAGGCGGACTTGGTATTGCCGGTAGTCCCTCATGCGATCCTGGTAAAGGCGTATTCATACGAATTTTTCTGGAGCTGACGGCTGAAGCGGGGGTCGATATCGATTTCTTCTGGCAGATTCCCAATACACCGGAAGGGCATTTCGATCCGCACGATCCGGGCAGCCGCTTCGGACCCACCCGCTCGATCTCACATGCGGAAGGCGGATCCTCCTCATGATCAAGATTCAGGATGTTACGTTCTTCTATGACGAAACCAGTGAACCTTCTGACAATGCCGGCGTTAAGCCGGCATTGTCCCATCTTACGCTCGATATAATGCCGGGTGAGTTCGTTGCCTTCCTGGGCCGCAACGGTTCAGGTAAATCCTCTCTTTCACGCTTGTTGAATGGAATCGAGCTTCCGACCGAAGGCGAAGTTGTCGTTAACGGGCTGGCGACAACTGAACCTCATTCGATTTCAGCGGTTCGCCGGGCGGTGCAAATCGTCTTTCAAAACCCGGAAAATCAGCAGGTAGGCTTGACCGTAGGCGAAGACATCGCCTTTGGTTTGTCCAATATCGGCTATCCTCAGGAGAAGATGGCAGACCGGATCACCTGGGCTATCCAGCTTGTTGGTCTGGAAGCCGATGAGGAACGTCCGGTCAGCCATTTGTCCGGCGGTGAGAAACAGAAGCTTGCTCTTGCCTCTGTGCTCGCGCTAGCTCCGCAGTATCTCATTCTGGATGAAGCGACATCCATGCTCGATCCGGTCGCGAGAAAGCAATTTGTTGAAACCCTGCACGAAGTGAGAGCTCGCTTCCCGTTCACCTTACTTTATATCACCCACCATTTGGAGGAAGTGATGACAGCCGACCGCTGGATGCTGTTCCGCGAGGGAAGCTTGGTCGCATCCGGGTCTCCCGCAAAGTTGGAACGGGATGAAAGTCTGCTGGAGGAATGCGGACTGGAGCTGCCCTATTATCACGCCTTAGCCGAACGGCTGCGCCAACATGGAATACCCGTCACTTCCTCGCTGGATGAGGCGGAATTGCGAGGTGTCTTATGCAGATCCAATTAGACCATGTCTTCTATTCCTACGGGAAACAGCGTAGAAACAAACCGCTCCCGGAGCCATTGGTGCTCGCTGATCTGGAGCTGATGGTGGAACGCGGCGAAATGCTTGCCGTCGCCGGCAAATCGGGTTCGGGCAAATCGACCTTTCTTCAATTGATCAAGGGGTTTCTGGCTCCTTCCAAGGGCAGCCTCCTTCTGGATGGAACCGATCCACGGCTGAACCGCAAGTCCGAACGGTTCGACCGGGTCGGCTTCATTTTTCAATATCCAGAGCATCAGCTCTTCTCCACCACCGTATTCGACGATATCGCCTTCGGCTTGAGAAGCGCCAAACTGTCACCAGAGGTAGTGGAGGCAAGAGTCCATCAGGCCATGCAGGCCGTTGGGCTGGATTATGAACAGTTCAAGGATCGCAGTCCCTTTGAGCTGAGCGGTGGCGAAAAGCGGCGTGTGGCGATTGCCGGAGTCGTGGTCCTGGAGCCGGAGGTCATGATTCTCGATGAGCCGACAGCCGGGCTTGATCTGCAATCGCGGACGGCTCTGTTCGAGCTGCTGCATGCCATGAACCGCGAGCAAGGAATTACGGTGATCTGGGTCAGCCATCAATTGGAAGAGATTCTTGCACACGCCAATCGGATGATTGCGCTGCAAGCCGGTCGTTTTATTGCGGACGGTCCCCCTTCCATTCTGCTATCCGATCCTCGGCTGCTTGATGCATTCGGCTGGGAAGAGCCTCCTGCTCTGGTTGTTACCCGCCTTTTGAGGGAATATGGCATCGTCCGGGAGGATCGGCCGCTCACCAGTGAGGAAGCTGCCGAAGCGATCATCCGTTATCGTCAAGCCAAGCCGCTGACGGAAGCAAGCCGCTAAACCTTCGTCAGTTTAAGGAAAAGAGGGAATCGGGATGTCCAGCACAGCATTTTACCTGTATCAGAAACGGAATTCATGGCCGGAGCGTTGGGATCCTCGGATCAAAATTGTGAGCGTCCTCCTGTTCGGAGCTGCCCTGCTGATCACACGCAATCCCGAGCTTAAGACCGTGCAGCTCCTGCTTCTCTTTATCGTATGGGGTATGGCACGCTTGCCTTGGCGCACGCTTCTGTATACTCTGCTTTCCCTTACTCTATTTTTTGCATCCACTATGATCTATCAAGCGATTCTGTTATCCGATCCAGCCGATGTCTTCATTGCCGCAGGCCCGCTGCATTTCTCGACCCGAGGAGCGCTTAACGGTCTCATGATGTGCGAGCAGATCGCCGGAATCGTGCTGCTGCTGTCGCTCTTGGTTCGAACGACCTCACCGATCGTACTCGCCGAAGGGTTGGAGCTGCTGCTGAAGCCGCTCACAAGGTGGCGGTTGCCCGTCCACGAAGCGGTCATGATGTTCTCCATCGCACTGCGGTTCTTGCCCATCCTGGTCGAAGAATTTGACAAGATTCGCAAAGCTCAGATCGCCAGAGGCGGCGGGTTTCACCGCAAAGGCGTGTTCACCCGTTTCGGCGGTGTCCTGCCGATGCTCATGCCTTTGTTCGTCATGTCGATCCTACGAGCCAAAGAGTTGGCTATCGCCATGGAATCCCGCTGCTATCAAGGCGATGAAGGACGAACTCCCATCCGCAACTACCGGTTTCAAGCGGTTGACTATGCGGTTCTCGGCTTTTCGACACTCCATTTCCTCCTCATTTGGATTTGGTAGCTGCGTGCCTTGTGATAATCGTAAAACCAACATCATTCTCTTGTGCGTCGTCAGGAAGCAGCGGCAGACCATGACTTTCTTTACGGAGTCATCGTCTGCCGCTGTTTTCGATTGGAGTCAGCACCTCTTCTAGGCAAACGCATATGCTGAATGTAGTACAGAAATCTCATGCATGCGGAGGGTAAATGATGAGTATCCAGCAAGCAGGGCAAACCGAACAAGTGTTGTATCAAGCTGATTCCTCTACAGTGAACACGATAAAAGCTACGCGAGATCGTCTTCATCAGGTATGCAAGCAGTATGTGAACCACCTGATTCGTGTGCAGACGCTCGATGGAGACGTTTTTGAAGGGATTCTCTTAGGCTGCAGCAACGGGGTTCTCTTCTTAAGGCAATCGGGGGCAGTTGCCGTTCACCGGTTTATGCCTTATTCCGCAAGCTCCGATATCTTGACTCTCGTCCTTTTCGAGCTGCTCGTCATTACTTTGCTTATCTAACTATAACCAAGGAGTGAACCGACATGGCGTTTATGCCGCCGCAAGGACCGCAAGGAATGCAGCAAGCCCCCACCTCTCCTCCTCCGCAATTTACACCCCAACAGCCCGCAGCAACTGCTTTTGCCGTTGATCCCGGAGCGATATCGGGATGTCTGTTCCGGTATACCTTCATCTGGCCGCGATTCGGAAACGGTTTTTGGTTTTTCCCGACGTTCGTCGGACGCACTTCCGTTGCCGGCTTCCGTTGGACGGGAAGGACCTGGGTTTACTCGGGGCTTGACTTAAGGTTCATTCAATCGTTTACCTGCGTTTAAGAGTATGGATGAGAAGAGCGGCGACTGCGCTCCGTTAACCCCGGATGGCATTCGCCGCTCTTTGCCTTGCCTGTACAGATTCCAGAAACAAAAGAATGGCATCATTCACCGCGATCGGGTACTCTCGTACCATATGCGGGCCATGATTTCCGCCCTCAACAACGAGATAAGAAGAACCTGGAACGAGTGAAGCCAACTCCTTGACTTTCGCCTCCCCGGCAAACGGGTCCCGTTCCCCCGTGATGAAAAGTGTCGGACACGAAATGCAGCCTAGCTCATCACTCGTCAACTGCGGGTACAGGCGCCAATCACGGGCGGATTGCCTCATGTATTCCTGCCAATTTCCTCGATGCGCTTCCTCGTGCCGTTCGATCATTTGCTCGATCGTATCCTGCTTTCCATGCTCGATGAGCCATTCGGGTTCATACTCGTCTGCCCCGGCCGGATCGCAAATCCCGCTCGTCCCGATCGTGGTCAAAGAAGCAATTCGATCTGGGTGCCGAACCGCAGCATAGAGACCGACATTTGCGCCAAGACTGTACCCGATGAGATGGGCGGACGAAATGCCGAGTTGCTCCATGAACGCCACGATATCCTCTGCAAGCTGAGGAGTGGACCAAGACAGACTCTCACATCGAGTCCTTCCATGGCCGCGGAAGTCCGGGTAATAGCAAGCGTAGTTCTTTTGAAAATCCAACAGCTGACTGGCAAAAGCCAATATCCCGCGTGAATAGCTGCTATGTAAGAAGATGACGGGAGCGCCTCTCCCCATTTTCTCGTAATACATATCCAAGTCTTTTACTTGAACATAAGGCACTCAAACTCGACCTCCTAACCCTCACTTCGAATTCGAATAACCGCATTCATCAACCGAGCGGATGACGAGCGTAAAAAAACCGCTAATCCAATAATCTTTCAATTCGATCAGCGGTTCTTTGCTACAGACGAAGTTGACTTACGCTCGATATTACCCTCTCAGCTCGCTAATATGAACCAAGCCTTGGTCAAAAATCTGTTTGACATGCTCATCATCCAAGGAGTAATAGACGATTTTCCCTTCCTTCCGGTTCTTCACCAGCTTCGCTTGCTTTAACACCCGCAGCTGATGGGAGATCGCGGATTGGGTCATATTGAGCAGAGCGGCGATGTCGCACACGCACATTTCCGCTTCGTCCAACGCCCAAAGAATCTTAATCCGGGTCGAATCACCAAACACCTTAAAGAGCTCGGCCAAGTCGTACAACGATTCTTCTTGAGGCATTTTTTCTTTCACTTTATTCACAACATCCTCATGGATGACGTCACAGCTGCATTTTTCCGCCAAGTTGTTTGTCATGAGTTACGAACACCTCTTTCGTTAGGGGTAATTTGAATATTCAGGATTGGTCCCGGAAAAGGCAGCACAGAGACGGAGAAAGCAAGTGATTCATCTCCTCATGATTCAAGCTGTAATAGCTCCAGGTACCCTTCGTTTTCTTTAAAATGAGATTCGCATCCAATAGAATTTTCAAATGATACGACAGCTTTGATTGTTGCATGCCGACTCGGTCACTCAATTCACAGACGCAAACCTCTTCTCTTCGGCATAGCTCGAACAGGATTTGAAGCCGCTTCTGATCGGCCAAGGCCTTGAATTTCCCTTCGAAGCCTTCGATGTCTACAGCAGAATGTTGGTCGACAGGTAGAGGCGTCTCCATCTGCATCCCTCCTCACTTGGCAGCTAACGGCTACATGGCTTGTTGCGCAGATGATTCCTTTTCAAGAGGTTGATCAATTAATTTTGATAAATGGAATATACGATAGATGAGCCAAAAAATCAAATGCTTCACTGACTTCTATAGTCAAGCACCCGGAAACCGCCCTGCCTATATACTGTGGAAAATGGCAAAAGGCGGTGTGATTCCCAGCATGTACTCTTACTCGCCAAATGAGTATTCCTATGCGTATAGACCGGCTCCTGCAACGATATGGACACCGGCAATGGTGAAATTGAATCAAGATTTGCGTTTGTTATGGTCTCAGCATGTGTATTGGACCCGACTGGCGGTGAACAGCATCGTCGGGAAGCTTCCCGATGAAAAGGCGACGCTGGAAAGGCTTCTTCGAAACCCGAAGGATTTCGCGGCAGCATTAAAGCCGTATTATGGCGCCGTAATCGCCAATCGGTTTGCCCAGCTGTTTACGGAGCATCTGACCCTTGCGGCCGAGCTTGTGAAAGCTTTGCGTGACGGGGATTCTCGGGCAGCGGCGGATGCCAACAAGCGCTGGTATGCCAACGCGGATGAAATCGCCGATTTTCTTAGCCGCATCAATCCTTTTTGGTCCAAGGAAGAGTGGCGAAAGATGCTCTATGAGCACTTGCGGCTTACGACCGAGGAAGTCTCCACTCGTCTTGCTGGAAATTATGCGCAAAATGTCGCCTTAAGCGATCCCATCGAAGCCCAAGCGCTCGGAATGGCGGATGTGATGACAAGAGGGATTGTCCGGCAATTTCCATCTGCCTTCCGACTTTCATGAACATGGCATTTCATAGGAAGAAAGAACAATGCAAAAAGACCAAGTATCCTCCTGTTCAGGTGCTTGGTCTTTCTTGATTCAATTGTTCTATGCTGCTGAATCTCATGGAGTCGCTGGCAGGCCTGATTTTCCGGCCAAGCTTGCTTCAAAGCTATCGATGATCTCAAGAAAATGCTGGGCTTCTCGGAAAACATGGTCCGCCAAGAGCGGATGAATGATGCTTTTGATTCGGCAGGCTTCAATGAGGTCTTTTGCTGTTTTCTTAAAGTCACGGAGAGCTTTCACGGATACCCGGTTTTGGTCCAGGAACTGGCCGAGAAGCGGCTTCGTCTGCGATTGTGGGCGCATGGAATCCAAATCCCTTGCCTGGAACAATAACTGGTCAAACTCATCGCTGAAATGGTTGGCCTGGTCCACGAGCTTGCGCTCGGAAGGGTCGAGCAAATGGCTGATGAACTTCGCATGGTCCGCCATAATTCTCAGGAAGAATACGTTTTCGTCAATGATGGCGTCGGGCAAGGGTTCCAGTCTTCCCTGATTTAACTCCTCCAGCCGATTTCGGAAATAGTTCGCCTCGCGGCTCACGTGGTCTACAAGAAGAGGAAAGTTGTTTGCACCGGGGAGCTGGCAGGTCAAGATCAAGCCAAGGATCTTCCTCTTGAAAGCCCAAATATGGGAGACTGCCGTATGCACCTCTTGGTTAAAGCGCTTGATCACATTCGGATCGGTGCCGATGGTGAACGCATTCGCCTGATTTTCGATTTTCTCGAAGACCGCATAAAAGCCATTAGCCTCATTAATTAATTGCGTATCTTCGCAACGAAATCCCAACCGCAAAAACAATGAATGCTCCTTCATGATTCGCGACCAAAATCGCAGCTCTTCCAGCGACCGCGCCACAAATTCATCCGACATCGGCAGCACTCCTCCTTGGATATCTTCCTCCCATTCCTATGGAGCAGAGCTTGGTCTTTATTCCCCGTCCTTCACCGTTTCTTGAATCGTTCAAGATTTCATCTTCTCACTTCGCTATGTGCCCGATCTCATTAATAAAAACCGATCAAGAACGATATGTTCCTGATCGGCAAAACGATCGACTCGCTTATTTGCATTGCACCCAAATCACAGGCTGCTCATTCAAGTTCCGGTACGCTCGGCAAGCCGCTGCAGATCGACCCCCTTGAGCGCGCCTTCGATGAGCTCCGGCAGCTTGTCGGGAGAGCAGCCGAAGCAGGGAATGCCGAATTGGGCCAGCTTCTTCGCAACATCTTCATCATAGGAAGGAACGCCATCATCCGCCAGTGCGAGCAAGCAGATCGTCTTCACTCCGGATTCATGCATGTCTCTGAGTCTGCGGATCATCTCTGTCCGATTGCCGCCTTCGTAGAGATCGGAGATCAAGAGGAAGATCGTCTTTCTCGGTTCCGTGATGAAGCTTTCGCAATAGGTGATCGATTTGTTGATGTCCGTTCCTCCACCCAGTTGAATGCCGAACAGCATGTCGACGGGGTCATCCGCACATTGCTCGCTCAGGTCGACGACCTCGGTATCGAAGGCGACCACATGTGTGTCCAGTGACGGGAGGCTTGCAAAGATCGAGCCTGCGATGGATGCGTAGATGACGGAGTTCGCCATGGAGCCGCTTTGGTCGATATCGAGGATGACCGTCCATTCCTTGCTTCTGCGGGCGCGGTCAAAAAAGTAGACCTTCTCCGGAATCAGCAGCTTGCGCTCGGCGTCATAATGCTTCAAGTTCTTACGGATCGTGGTGGTCCAATCAAGACCGGTTGAGGAAGGCAACGGCGAATGCTGCCTGCGGTTGAGAGCTCCCGTTACTGCGCGGGTCAAGTCCTGTGCCAACCGCTTCACAATATCATCGACGACCTCTCGGACGAGCTTCCGAGCCGTCTCCTTCGTGCGCTCGGGTATTTGTCCTTTCAACGTCAAGAGAGTCGCAACCATGCCGATATCAGGCTTCACCTGCGATAGCAGCTCGGGTTCGAACAAGAGCTGAGTCAGCCCTTTCCGCTCCACTGCATCCGCCTGGATAACCGACACGATGTCCGGCGGAAAAAAGGATCGAACATCGCCCAGCCATTTGGCGAGCTTGGGTGAGGATGCACCGAGGCCGGCTGTGCGCGAACGGGCTGGCCCCGTATTCGAGCTGCCAGAATCGGAGCCGGAAGCCCCGGACGTCCCGTCATAGATGGCCGCAAGCGCGTCATCCATCAGGGCACCCTCCCCGTCTAGAAGAGCCTGCCCTGCGGCATCTCCTACCGCCTGCTGCAGCCGTTCTTCGGAGGCGGCTCCCAGAATGAGCCTCCAGCGTTTTACTTGTTCCGGATCGAGTGTGGTCATAGGCTACAAGTCTCCAAAGTCAAAATCGTTAAGTTCATCGAGCTGCTCCTTCTCTTCCTCGTTAAGTGGCTGCTGAAGGACTTCACCCGTCTGTTCAGAGCCGACACCCCAGAGATCGCCCATCAATTCGGCGATGGTCGCCTTCTCTCGCGGCTCGAACGTCCCGAAGGCTCTGCGGAGAAACACGAGCGACCGCTTGAACGCATCCACATCCAAGGAGGCGATGTAGGAATCAAGCTGTCTCCACAGATAGTCACGAGACAACAGCGCGTACCGGTTGCGCATAGCCAGCCCCTCGAACCAGCCGGCGCCGAGATCCGCCGGAATGCCCGGCGACAGTCGACGCGATACTTCCCGGGCACACTCTTCTTCTCCGATATCGTTAAGCTCAAGAAGGATGGAAAAGGCATATCCCGACAGCTTGGCATTCCGGTCGTCCCGAGCCGCCAACTCCTTCAGCTTCGCCATCCAGAGCTGTTCTGCCACGGTCTCAGCATGCTCTCGGGCAACCCCGTGCATGGCACGGATGGCTTCCATCTTGCTTGCCGCGGCATCATCATTACAATTCGCAGCTTCCAGAAGCATCAGGGAACCGCGCAGGAACAGCTGTTGGAGAATCGGAACGAGCGCTTGCGTATCCATCCTTCGAATGGAGCCGAACTGAAGCAGAACCGACAGCTCGTGAACGGTAGCCGCAATCTGCTCGAAGTTCCCGGA
Source organism: Gorillibacterium timonense (assembly GCF_001457415.1). Lineage (GTDB taxonomy): Bacteria > Bacillota > Bacilli > Paenibacillales > NBRC-103111 > Gorillibacterium > Gorillibacterium timonense. The sequence goes on along the minus strand of NZ_LN881724.1, from coordinate 1,940,886 downwards.
ATCAACGGCAAGCCCTTGTAGGGTTCCCGTCGCTTGCCCCATGATCTGCGGCAGCCCGCATTCGCATGATTTGCGAATCAATCGCGCAGCCTCGGCAATATCGCTGCAGGCGGACAGCTCTTCATGAAGTGCGTAAGCCGTAGCCAACTCGACGGTCTCACCCTTCAGTGTCGATTCCACCGTTTCGATCTCAGCCTCCGGCGACCATTGCAGCACCCAATGCTCCGCCCAGGAGGCATCCGCCTGCCGGATCTGCTGCTTGCGGGCGAATCGGATTCCGAGCGCGGCCAGGCGATGCAGGAAGATCGAGCGGTTCAAATCGAGAAAAGCCGATTCCTCCGATTTCACCTTGCGGTTTTCTCTTAGATCCAGCTCCAGATCGGCTGCAACCAAAGATTTGTATTTCTCCAGCTTCAGCCGCTTCAACTCGCGGTTCAGATCATCCTGAACGGGTGTTTGGCTGACCCCCTCCGGCAAGCTGCCGATGGCGGTGCCGATATCTGTTCGCGCCAGAGCTTCGGCGATGACTGCGAAGTCTCCATAACCGAACAGCACGGTGGCCGCATCCCGAAGATCCTTCCAAGTTGGCTGGTCTCCATCATGCAGAGCAGCGAGCGCTACCGCCAGCCGCACTCCTTCGATGACGGAAGCGGTTGACCGCCATGTACCCTGCTCGCGTAAGTGCCGAGCAACCGATGACAGGTACAAGGCGGGCAGCTTATCCAGCTCGTCCTGCTTCATGCATTGCCATAACAGCTCAAAATAAGCCGGGGCGGCATTCCCCGCACCATAACCGGAATGCGAGGACAGCTTATAATACGAATAAGGCATTAAGGTCATTCGCGTGGCAACTCGAGGCAGCTTGTCCAGCTCTTCGTCGGTCATGGCCGAATAACGACTGTTCAAAGCCGGAGTATGATGAGCGCCACTTACGACGACAATCCGCTCTGGCAAATGTCCGGCTGTTACGGCGGCTTCAATCCTGCGCCGCATGAACGCTTCGCGAATTTCATTGTAGGCCGATTCCTGCGGAGCCAGCTTTCGCTCATCCTCCTCCGTCAAGTCTCTCATTTCGCTGGAATAGTGAAGGATGGCGCTCTGGTAAGAGCCCGGCTGCAGCTGGTGTTCGAAGCAACGCTCCCAATACGATTCGTAATCCGGCTCGCCGGAGAGCTCCGCGATCCGATCATACAGGTTTCGTTGAAGAGAAGCGAAGCCTCGCTCAGCTAATCGAGAAGGCGCATCGCCACCCTCTCCTTCCTCCTCTTCAGACCCATCTGCCTTCGCCGCGGGATCAAGATCTTCGATAGCATCGGCCACCACCGTTCGCCGGCGTTCCATGAGCGCCAAGGAGATATCCGTCGGCAGATCGATAAATTCCGCATGAGAGCCGTTTTGGGCGGCCCACTTGAGCGCTTGGTATTCGGGAGAGTACTCGGCGAATGGATACAGCAGCGTTCGAACGGGAAGTTGCTCCGTGTAGGCCAAGAGAGCGACCGGCGGAACGACTCCGCGCGAGACGAGCTGAGTCGCCAGCAGCCCGGCATCGCTCGGTCCTTCGATGAGGACGGCCGTCGGCTTCACCTCCTGAAGCAGAGCGAGCAGGTGATGAGAGCCGGCCGGCGACAGGTGACGAATGCCGAAATAATGCGGTCCGGCCGAGCCGCTCACCCGTTCATCTCCGTGCACGCGCTGTACAGGCTCCGCCATGACGCCCCCCGCTTTTTCATGACATTCTCCAAGTATTCCTTCCAGACGATCCGATCCTTCTCCTCGTCCTTGACGATCGCTCCCTGCAGCCCGGCCGCCACATCCTCGTCGCTCAGTTGGCCGCTGCCGAAGCTCCCAGCCAGCGCCATGCTGCCCGTCAAGAGCGAGATCGCTTCGGCGGTGGAGATGACGCCGCTCGGCGGTTTAATCTTCTCTTTGCCGTCCAGCGTCAGCCCGCTCCGCAGCTCCCGGAAGATGGTTACCACCTTGCGGATCGCCTCATCGTCCGGCTGTGCAGCCTTCAGCTCGTAATTCGCGGAGATTTCAGCGACGCGCCTGCGTACGATATCAATCTCCGTCTCGATGCTCGAAGGTGACGGAAGCACGAGGATATTAAAGCGCCGCTTCAAGGCGGCGGACATCTCGTTGACGCCGCGGTCGCGCGTATTGGCCGTCGCGATGATGGAGAACCCGCGCTCGGCGGCGACCTCTCGACCGAGCTCCGGTATCGAGATCGTCTTCTCCGAGAGGATGGAGATCAGGGCATCCTGCACCTCCGATGCGCAGCGGGATATCTCCTCAAAGCGTGCGATACCGCCGCTCTCCATCGCGCGGAGAATCGGGCTGCGAATCAGCGCTTGATCCGAGGGACCTTGAGCCAGCAGCAGCGCGTAATTCCAGGAATAACGCACATGCTCCTCGCTCGTGCCCGCCGTTCCCTGCACCACCTTGGAAGAATCCCCGTGAATGGCCGCCGTCAGATTCTCGGACAGCCAGGACTTGGCCGTTCCCGGTTCCCCGATCAGGAGCAGCGCCCGGTCGGTGAGCAGGGTGGCGATCGCCATTTCGATGAGGCGTTTGTTGCCGATATATTTGGGTGTGATCAGAGTTCCTCCCGCTTTACCGCCTGTGATGAACGTGAGTACCGCCTTGGGCGAAAGCTGCCACCCTGCCGGCTTGGCATCCCGGTCGGATTCCCGAAGAGCCTCCAGCTCTTGTGCATATAGCTTTTCCGCAGAAAGTCTTAAGACCGTTTGCTTTTGATCCATCCCCATAACCCCTTTCCACTCTCCTCTGGTTCATCCGACGCCGCTTCAAGCGCTTCGACGATTTCAAGCAATTCGTTTCTGACCGATTCGTAAGCGAGATTCTCCACATACCAACGGATTTCCGGCGCTTCGGATTTCGGCATGGAGGCGAGCAGCTTCTTCATTCGCCAGTCCACGTAGTAGATGCTGCGCGACGAGCTGTCATTCAGCACCTTCAGGAGCAGCTCCGGCGCCTTCTTATAGCCGATTCGGAACAGTGCAAGCAGCGTATTCCGGGTTGTTAGGTCGTGGAAACGGGCAGAGCTATCCAGCTTGGCGGTTAAATAAGACGTGATCTCGCGGTCAGCGCGATGTGCGAAGACACAGACGAAATCGAGCAGGTCTATCTGGGCAAAATGCTTCGCCCAGCGCGGGTCCCACGCGTCCTCAGGCACAACCGCCTCCGCTTCGTCGTCCAAATTTTGCAGTTGTGTAGCTGTTAACCGATTAATTGCCCGCTGCAATTCCTTGGAAGCGACCGTACGTCCTTTCATTTCGGGAGAGAAGCGGTCGAAAACCTCCTTCGGTGTGAGCAAGCGATAAGCAGCCAGGAAGCTGTACCGGATGAACCGATTCTTGTTAATCTGCTGAAGGTCCAGCACAAATTGGTTTGCTTCCAGGATGTCCAGCCCGAGCAGCAGCTCGGCGGCTTCCTCTTGAACAGCTTCGGTCTCCGGCACGAGAAACGCTTTTGTGGAAAGCAGCTTGCGCAGATAAACGAAGATGTCGTCCGACAGCTCTCGGTCCGCCTCTTCAAGACTGCGCAGATCGATATGAAGCTGCTGTAGCGCTGCCTCTAGCTCGCTGCCCGCACTCCCGAGGAAGCGATCGAGATCTTCATCCGCCTGGGCGATCAATCTTCTGTGAAGCTCAACGGAGCGGCATTCCTGAACGGCTTCGAGCGCCAGCTCTCGGTCCTTGGACGTCACAGCCTCGAACAAACGATCGATGGCCTTAGCCGAGCCCAGTTTGGATAATGCAGAATAAGCGGCTGCCCGAACTTCCTTGCGCTTCTCTCGGCTCACCTCGAGGAGCAGGGCTTCATGCTCCTTGTATTCACCGAGCATCGAGATCGCTGCTACCTTCAATTCGGGTGAGCCTGTGGTGGCAGCCTCCAAGAGAAGCTCCTGTACAGCGGCACCCTGCAAACGGTGAAGCAATCGAAGTCGGCGAGCATCCCCTTTGCCACCGTGTAGATCGAGCTGGCTCCGGAGCACCGGTACCGCTTGGATGCCGTATTCCGGAATCCAGTTCTCTTGGATGTAATCCGGTATTTCCGCATAGCTGTCATCGAGAGCCGAGCAAGCAGCCGGGAGCGCGCGCAGATCCAGGAAGCTGCGATCCTCATCCGCCTGTCGAAGCTGTTCCAGCCTGCCTTGTCCTTTGGTAGTGAGCGCTTCGATCAACGGCTGCAGCTTTCGGTAGGAAATGTCCGTGGTCAGCGTAAGACCTGCACCGTCAATCGTCTGCAGCTCTCCTGCCGTTTCCGTCTTACCTTGGGTATGGAGTACGGCGCTCAGAAGTGTCGCCAGCTCCAGCAGCTTAACCGGACTCTCTTCGCGGGAAGAAGAAACGAGAGTCTCGGCCGCATCGGCCAGCCGGTTGAATACCGGAGCAGATTCGCCGAGCTTTCGGAGCAGAGGGAGCAGCTTGCTCACTCGCATGTCGCCTTCGGCCAATGCGCTTCCGGCGATAAACAGGCGGCGAACTTCCAGCTGCAAGTCCGACAATAGATCTACACTCATGTTCGTCACTCCTTAATACAACAGCCGAATGATCCGGCGGTCCGTGATAAGACTCATGATTTGAACTTCCAGGCGTCCGCTGTCGAGATCATGTCGGAACATGACGAGCGCGGCCTGGTCCCGCAAGTCCTCTTCCTTCAACAAGGGAAGGAGATTCCGAGCCTGCTGCGGAGCCATGACGATATCTCTCTCCGAGACAGGGAGCTGTTTGCCTTGAGCATCCCGAAAGACATAGGAATCTCCGATTCTTTCAATGCTATGATAGGCAAGTAGATACACGGGGTTTTTCTCCGCCAGCGGATTCTTGATGTCATTCTTCACCCGCTTGATCACCTCAGGGAAAGAATCAGCCGCCAATGCTTTCACCGCGTCGCAATCATGCCCGCTCCGCTCCCGGAATCGCGCTTTCTCCCATCTGACCCGGGGATTCGTCTCGCCGGGGTAGATGAACAGCTCCTCGGCTTGAATGATCTCCTGAACCGTGTCCTCTTCCTTGATATATTTGGCTGCGCGGAACGGACGCATGGTCCGGGTCGTGTAAAGAACGCCGTCCTGGAGGTCTATCCACCAGCCAGTATCGACGTATTCGCCGCGGGCTTGATCCTCGTACGACAAGAAGGACAGCTGCATCAGCTCCGCTTCCGCCTTGGTTCGGCCAGCTTCCCGCAGCTCGGCAAGCTGCCAGGCATGTCCCAGTTGCTCCTCGATCGTCGTAACGCTATCCATCGGCAGCTCCGGCTCCGCCGACCGCTGCTCCAAATACGCTTTGCCTTTCTTCACCAAGGCTTGCAAGCGAATGATCTGCTCGATCATTCGAGAGTAGACAGCTTCTTGATCGGTCTCTTCCTTCAGAATAAGCACCAGCTCGCGAAGCTCGGCTTGCGCGCCGGGAACATAGTAGTTCCCCAGCTCCTTGGCTTGATCCTCAAGCAATTTGAGCGATTTGGCGTCCACTCCTCCTAGCCCGGTCTGGACAAGCTGAAGCACCAGCTTCTCCAAGAGATTCAAGCCTTCCAACTGAGCGTTCCTTTTCTTGAGGAACGCGCTCTTCGACGTCCCTTTGCGCTTCGCTTTCGGGCTGTCGCCTTCCGTTTCTAAAGCCGCCGTCTCCTTCTTCTTCTCTTCGCGCTTCTCTGCCTTCTCGCGTTTCTCCGCAATGTCCTGCGGAATCTCGGCCTTCTCAAAAGGCTTTCCGAGTGCATGCGCATACAGCAAGCCTAGCGTATGCTTACAGGGGAACTGCCTGCTCGGGCAGGAGCAACGGAACACCGGAGCGCTTTCCTGGTTGAAATCAGCGGAGCAGCGGTACGGGTCCTTGCCGCTGCCCTTACATTCGCCGAACAGCAGCGTTTCATCTTCGGTTACGCGGAGTGCGGCAAAGCTGTTCTTCTTCACCAAATCGCGGCCGTTCTTCATCGCCGCCGCATTCGGCGCTAAGCTGTCTACATAAGCCTCGGTTATCGATGTCATTTTTTACCTCGCAATTTAGGAAGGAATCGTACTTACTTCCACATGAATCCTGAATCTCCTGCTCCTTCTTCTTCGGTCAAGCAGACGAGTCCCGGATGAGCTCAGCGGTATCGACCGAGCTTATTCAGTTCTTCCGATGGATTCCCGCAAGATCCGCAATCCATGTTCAATATCGGCGAGGGAAGCGTAAGCGAAGGACAAGCGAAGGTGATGATCATCGTTTGGGTCGTAGATGTATCCGGGATTAATCAATACCTTCTGTTTAAGCAGTTGAAGAAATAGCGCCTTGTTCACAACCGGTTCATGGAAGCGAAGCCAGATATAAAAACCGCCCTTCGGCTTCTCCCAAGCCGCGATGGCGGCATAATCCCGCTGTAGAAGCTCCTCCACTGCCTCCGCGCGTTTCCGCAAGTTGGCGCGCAGCTCCAAGAGATGCGCTTTGTACCGTCCGCTTATCAGCCAATCCGTGACGACCTTCTGGGCGATGGTGCTTGCGCCGTAGTCCGTCTGCATTTTGATATCCGCCAACCGCTGGATCACAGGCTCCGGCGCAACCACCCAGCCGATTCGGAGACCGGGGCTTAGCCATTTGGATACGCTGCCGAGGTAGAGCACTTGACCGGAGCTATCCAGCGCCTTCAAGGCAGGCGGCGCCTCTCCAAACAATAGTTCATGATATACATCATCCTCGATGACGGGGATGCGCATTGCCTGGCAGGCTGCCATCAATTCAACCCGATCCTCGTTCGTCATCACGCGTCCCGTCGGATTGTGAAGAGTCGGTACGGTATACAAGAGGATTTGCCGATTGCTCCTCTGTCTCTTCAAGGCTTCGGTCAAGGAACCCCCACCATCGACCGACAGCACCCGCATGCCAGCCGAATGAAAGGATCGGACCGAGTTCAAATACGACGGGGCTTCATGAAGGACAACCGCCTGCGGCTCAAGTACGCCCACCGAAATCAACTGAAGCGCTTGAAGCGCCCCCGAGACGATGAGGATGCAGTCGGGGGAAGCTTGAATACCCCGATTCTCTCGTAAATAGCGGCTGATGGCCTCGCGCAGAGCCAGACTTCCACGAGGCGATGAATAACCGATATCTCTGGCATCCAGAGTGATCGCCTGTAACGACTGCTCGATGGCGGCTACCGGCAGCAGCTCGGGGGAGAGCTCTCCCGTGCCGAGCCGAATGATGGAAGCGTCCTGTTCATGCTCATTGATGAGCTGAATCGTTTGCTGGTTCGGCTCGTGAAGGCTCGCATGAATGCGTTTGGGCCAGTTGGGATCGGTGCGGCTTACAAGCAAGTTCCAGCCGTTGTCAGCGACATAAGTTCCTCCTCCCATTTGGGCTTTGAGAATCCCGTCCGCCTTAAGCTCATCCAGAACCGGAATAAGGGTGCTGCGGTTCACCTCCAGCATCTCCGCCAGCTTTCTCTGGGAAGGAAGTCTTGTCCCAGCCGGCCATTCGCCTTGTTCGATTCGAATGAGCACCCAATGGCGGATCTGTTCATGCAGGGTCAGCTCAGCCGAACGGTTCGGCTTCCAATGCATACAAGCCCTCCTTTCAAATTGGATGGGTCAAATCCCAACCAATTGGTGGTTCCCTCTTCTTTTTAACACGTTTAAAGTAAGGGGGAAAGGAGATTCTTCCATGCAAACGGTTCTTCACGGCTTTTTCCTGTCGCTCGGGCTCATCTTTCCTCTCGGGGTTCAAAACGTGTTTGTGTTTTCACAGGGGGCCAATCAACTGACGATTCGCAAAGCTCTGCCAGCCGCTTTGACAGCCGGTGCTTGCGACACGCTGCTCATCTCCTCTGCGATATTCGGCCTCGCTTGGGTCGTACTACGGCTGGAGTGGCTGCGTCTGGGCTTGATGGGCGTCGGAATCGTCTTCCTTCTTATTATGGGGGGTTCTATCTGGAAGGCGAAGGTCGAATCACTTGAGACGGGTGGCGGAATGCCGCTCAAGAAACAAATTCTCTTCACCCTGTCGGTGTCGCTTCTAAACCCTCATGCCATTCTCGACACGATTGGTGTGATCGGAACGAGCTCTTTGCGCTATGCGGGAGCCGAACGGCTCGTATTCGCCGTCACTTGTATATCCGTATCCTGGTGTTGGTTTATCGGCTTAGTCTTCGTTGGTTCGGCCTTTAAGAAGCTGGATAAATCGGCTCGGCTTCTCCGAACGATCAACCGCTGCTCGGCTATCTTCATCTGGTGTACAGCTTTGCTTCTCTTAAAGACATTGCTGGATTCCATTCACCTTGGATGAAGGGTTTGGGACCCGACCATCCCGCAGAGAATGAAAAAGCCATCCAGAACGTTCCCTCCTCAGCGAATCGCTGAAGTCGCGGGGAACGGTCGGATGGCTCATTGGTTGTGAACGGCTCTCGTAAATCACATGTTCTCGTGATATCGGCGAGCGGAAAGCGCCATTGGTTCAGCAGGGCGCTTGCTTCATCATGAAATGAAGGGATTCGATCATTTGCTTGGCTTGCACTTCATCCATCTCGAAGGAATGGACTAACCGCTCGGGAATGGCCGCAGCCTTCTGCTGCAGCTCATGCCCCGCTTCGGTCAAGGATACGATCACTTGGCGCTCGTCGATCTCGCTGCGGGAACGCTTGACGAAGCCTTGGCTTTCCAGCTTCTTCAACAGCGGGGTCAACGTTCCTGAATCGAGATACAGCTTCTCGCCAAGAGCCTTTACCGGGATCTTATCCTTCTCCCAGAGAGCCAGCATGGTGATATATCCGGTATAAGTCAGCCCAAGCGGCGTGAGCAGCGGTCTGTATTTCTTAATAATCTCCTTCGAGCATACATAAAAAGCGAAGCAGATCTGATTGTCCAGCTTCATCCGTTCACTTGCCGGTACGGTGAGTTTGTCGTTCATTGCACGATTCCTCCTTGATCCACTCGCATGCTGGTCTCATTAAATTGTAAACAATTAAATAGAGGAAGTCAAGGAAGATTGCACCTTGGGTCGCCGAAACTGCCTATAAAAAAGCCTATCGCTTTCCTTGGTGACAAGGAAACGATAGGCTTTCGACACTTTGAAGCCATTTATCCGATTCAGAACCATTATTATGCGATCAATGCCAATTGGTGCAGCTGCTCGAAGATCAACTGGCTCACTGCCGACACCTGATCCCGGTCTGCATAAGAAAGCCAAGCTAGCTCTTCGATCTCGGCTGCGGGCTGCAGCTCTCCAACGTAATCCGCCATGTAGCATGTCATTCGGACTTGGATTCCGACCGCCTTGCCGTGAGCAGGCGCTTCGAAGGTTCCGAACAAGGAAATGCTCTCCGAGAGGATGCGAACGGAGATCTCCTCCGCAATTTCTCGACACAAGGTTTCCTCGTCCGTTTCTCCCTGCTCTCTCTTGCCGCCGGGAAGATAAAACGCAGCTTTTCCCGCCGATCTGGCGCACAGTACTTTACCGTCCCGAATGTGAACCCAGGCGATTTTATCGATAGATGTGCTCATGCCGCGCCCCTCTCCCATTCATTTGCTTAAGTTAATCGTCTAGCGCAACCCTGCGCACTTTTCCAGAAAAGCGAGCACCTTCTCATTGTTCACCTGACCCGGGTTTGCTACGGCAATCAAGCCGTCATTAAGGATCGGAAGCGATTTGCCAAAAGTCGTATTCGTAAAGTCAATGCCGTATTCAAGCTCTTCACCCGTTTGATTATTAGCTGCCTTAACAATCGTCCCTCGCTTTACAGCTTCTTCATAGATCTTAGCAAATTCCGGTTTCGTGAGATCAGCGATCGAATCCTGTCCTGCCATCCAGTTCAAGCTATCCTTGTCCAAGACGAGGACGTCCGGGTAATCGGCCATGAGCTCGGCCATCGCTTTCTGCGTATTGGCCATATCGAAGCCTCCTCCAGCCGATTTGGACGAAGGCAGAAACAGCACGCGAACCTGCACTCGCTTCCATTCGGGGAAAGCCTTCAGCAGCGCCTGTTGGACCAGCTCGCTTTCCTGACTCTGATCCTCCGCCTGATACGATCCGAGGAACATAATATTCAAGTCGACTGGGGGCAAAGCAGCCTCTCGCCTGCGATCCTCCACGATATTCCAAACGAAGGAGCCGACCCCAACAATCACAACGAGGGCAGCAAGGATCATCAAAATCTTCGTCCGGTTGATCCGGAAGAAGTCCTCCGAACGGCTGACGGTGCCGGACAGCTTTCCGAATTTTTTGAGGCGCTCTTCCTCCGCTTCATTCACCACGCGCTTGGCTCGGTAATCGAATATGGTGCGGTAGGCTTCGATATCCGCCTCCATCTCTTGCAAAGCATCCGCATTCCCGCTGACGGAAGCGGCTTTCTCCCGTTTCAACAGCAGGTCAAACCTGCGGTCCAGCTCTTCCTGAGACGTCGCTTCATTCAATCCGAGTCGCTCATATGCTTCTTTGATGTCCACGATGGTATCTCCCGCCCTTTTCCGTTCGTATCCTTACTCAATTCGTTAGTAATAATACTCTTACGGGCAAAGGCATGTAAAGGATTCATTTTCCCTCCCATTTGATAGACGAGCACTCCACCGATGATGATGAGAACACCGATGAGCTTGTTCGTGGAAAAGGGAACCCGTTCAAGACCGAGCGCACCGACAGAATCGAGAATCAAAGCCGTGCCGAGCTGAGCAGTCATGACCAACGATACGGAGAATGTTGGGCCGGCGAGGCGAAACGCCCGAACCAAGCAGATGACCACGCCGACACCGATCAAGCCGCTGAAGAGGTACCAGGGCTTTATGCTCGACACCCGGAAGAAGGCTGCGCCTTCCGAAATCGCACCAAGTGTAAAGGAAGCGAGAAAGCCCAGACCGAGAACGATGGCGGTCGTCGACCATGATCCGGTCTTCTCGTTCATTTTGCTGTTAAAGATATTTTGCAGGCTGACCAAAGAGCCGGCCACTAGCGCCAAAATAATTCCCATTGCCATACCATTCTCTCCTTTGATCCAAATGTTTCTTATTCGTACATGTTATCGCCCGCAACCAAGCGAAGGCCTTCCCGATCGAGGATTTGAAGGAAGCCCTTGTCACGTTTGATCAGCCCTTCCGCACTGAGCTTCTTCAACACCCGATTCAGATGGCGGTAGCTGGTGCCGATCAGGTTGGCGGTGTCCTTAAGGCTGGCCAAGCTGACATGTCCCTCGAACTGGACGTCATTCTTGTCATAGCAAACAGACAGCAGATAGCTGGCAAGCCTCGCTTCAACCGAATGCAGCAGATTGAAGCTGAGCGAGCTCGATTTGCGTTGGAACTTCTCAGCGATGATTTTGAGCAAAAAGCGAAGCAGCGGAGCGTGATCCCGCCCGAACTCGTTCACAGAACGGAAGGGTACCCGGATCATGCGGACCGGAGTTACCGCCTCCACGGTGTTCATGATGGGAATTCCTTGGATATATTCAATGTCGCCGATCACTTCAATCGGAGTGAGAAACGAGAGAATCAAGGTGTTTCCTTCCTCCGAGGTTGTGTACACTTTTATTTTCCCTTTGACGAGCACGTACAGATAAGCGGGCATTTCTCCCTGCGAGCAGATTAAGTCTCCTTCGCCGAAGTTGCAGAACGTCAAGTGAGCCCGCAACGGCTCAGGAAACAACGGAAGCAACTTGTAATGAGCCAGCTCCTGCTCCAGATCGGAGGGCTTTGACCGTTCCTTCATAGTTATCCTCCCGCTCAATTACAGATTAAGAACGACAATGCCGGTGATCATGAGCCCAAGCCCGATGAATTGCGGCAGCTTCATGTTTTGTTTGACAACCTCGAACCAGCCGTTCTTATCGATCAAGAAGGTCAAGCCGAGTTGGGCAATCAAGAGGACGGCGATGGCGACGGTTGCGCCGATCGTTTCAATGGCTGTGACCTCGTTGAAGATGATCACCGCAGCGAAGGCTCCGCTTATCCGGTACAGAGGCTTCACCTGTTTGATCCCTTGTCGATTGCCGTCTCTTACGATCATTAGAATGAGTAGCGCTGCCAGAAAGCCGGTAAGCTGGGTGAGGGTCGCCGCCTGCCAGGTGCCGATATCCTTCCCGATGGTCGTATTGGCAACCCCTTGCAATGTGATGAATGCTCCTCCCAGAAGAGCATAGATGATTCCTTTCATGATTCTCCCCCTGTCTTTTTCTCCTTCTCATTAAAAGACAGATCCCGTGAAGAGGATAGGACATATGTCCTCAGAACGGGGAAAATAGGGAAATTGTTCATCTTATGATACCATGAATTCATATGGGGCCGATCCAACGGCGTTGGGAGACGAATGAATGAAGATTGAGATAATAGCCTATCCCCGCTGGGAGGAAGCCGCTTGGAGTGAGCTTGGCCCGATCTATCGAGACAGCTTTCCGCATGGCGCGAAGCCGGAAGCCATTCTTCGGCGAATGATCGACCGGGGTCTTGCCGTTCTCCACGGCGCCTATCGGAAGGGTGAAGCCGTCGGGATGGCGGTGACGGGCTTTAGCCGGGAAGAGGCGGATGATGTGGATGATACGGACAAGGAGCAAAAACCGAGGATGATCATCGATTACTTGGCGGTACGACAAGACATCCGCGGACTCGGGATCGGCAAGCAGTTGTTCGACGGCTTGAAGGCTTGGGCCGTCGCTTCTGAAGGCATCGGCTCGATTTTAATCGAGGCTGAAGCGGAGGACACCCCGGAGAACCGGAAACGCATGCAATTTTGGGAATGTCTCGGCTTTCAAAGCACCTCGTATATCCATCAATACCGATGGGTGCCGGAACCCTATCGCGCTCTGCTCCTCCCACTCGATCTGAACGCCCTTGTCCAGGATGACGGGAAAGCGCTGTTCCGAGAAATCACTCGCTTCCATGAGCTTAGCTTTCGGAAAGGATAGCGGACGAACATGGCAGGTCAGTTAAGCCAACTTCATTCGCGATACCTCTCTTCACCGTAACCTATTCGCGTTAGGGTGACGTAAGTTAACCACCATAATTGCAGGTTGTCTCCCCTATTGTTTATGGAATTGTCATATATTCTTCCGCGATCAAATTGTTCGGACTGACAGCGAGCCTTATAATGGGGAAAATCGGAGGTGAATGGCATGAAATCCGATACCGTACTCGATCTTGAACGAATGCCTAAGCATCTGCTAGCGCTTCTCCCTTGCCCGCTAAAAGTGCCGCTCGAAGAGGCCTACCTACTGCAGCGGGAAGCATTGCTTCCCGCTGGAGTTGAAGGGGATTCCGGGGACATTCGCTTTGAAGGAAACGCCAACCAAAGTGAATTTTATAACAAAGTGAGTGACCTTAAGGATGTTGATGAGCTCCCGGACATCATCATCTCGCCGGGGATCAGCAGCTTCTTCCATGCGGACTTCCGAAGCCGGTTTCTGGATACGGAGGTGTTTGCCGACGCATCTGTATGCACGCCGAACGAACGGTTTCAAGCTGCCGGGCTGCTTGACCCGACGGGCAGAACCACCCTGCTCTGCGTGAATCCGCTCGTGATGGTAATTGATACCGGCAAGCTGGATGGCCATCCTCTGCCCTCCCGGTGGAGCGACCTCCTCTCTCCGCTGTATCGCAAACAGATCACGATGAGAGGTCATCAGGGCAGCTTCTGCGAGACCGTCCTGCTCACCCTGCGGCATACCTTGGGTGACGATTCACTGCACCAGCTTGGCTCCAATGTCGCGGCAGGCATGCATCCCGGCCAAATGGCCAAGCTCGCCGGGTCGGATCAGCCGGGTGCGACCGCTGTCTACATCATGCCCTATTTCTATGCAAAGATGATTCGCCGCAAGGAGCGGGTCCGGGTGGTGTGGCCAGAGGACGGAGCTATCGCCAGTCCCGTCCTGATGCTAATGAAGCGGAACGCCTCCAACGTCTCCCGAAGCATCGCGCGGTTCTTTTTATCGGAAGAGACGGCGGAGCTATGCGAGCAGGCGATGTTTCCATCCCCCTTCTCTTCCGAGCGCTCATCCGCTTCCTCCCAGACAGCCGGTCAGCCACTCTGCTGGATGGGCTGGGATACGGTGTGGAACAAAGAGATCGGCCGCCTTACAGAACAGGCGAATGCCGAGTTCCTTCGCGGCTTCGAGGAGAATACACCATGAAGTTGATCACGGTCGCAGGTCCCCCATCCTCCGGCAAAACCTCGGTCATGCTGCGGATCATTCCGTTCTTGAAGGAGCGCGGGCTTAAGGCAGGGGTCGTCAAATTCGACTGCATCGCTTCGGCGGATAAGGAACGGTATGCGGAGAAGGATGTTCCTGTCCTGCTCGGACTCGCGGGGAACTTGTGTCCCGATCATTTTTTTGTCACGAACATCGAGGATTGCTTGCAGTGGGGAATCTCGCAGGGGTTTGATCTCTTGATCAGCGAAAGCGCTGGCTTGTGCAACCGTTGCTCGCCCTTCATTCGCGGCTCGGTCGCCCTCTGTGTGATCGACAATCTCTCTGGAATGAATACGCCGGCCAAGATGGGGCCACTCTTGAAGCAGGCCGATGTCGTCGCTGTAACGAAGGGGGACATCGTCTCGCAAGCGGAACGGGAAGTATTTGAATACCGGGTCCGCCAGGTCAATAACCGCGCCGAGGTGCTTCAGGTGAACGGGCTGACGGGACAGGGAACCGAAAGGCTGGCCCGGCTGTTTGAGGAAGGTGCGGAGCTGGAGAGCTTGAATGGCAGCAGGCTGCGGTTCTCGATGCCCGCAGCCGTATGCTCCTATTGCCTCGGAGAGACGAGGATTGGTAGTGACTATCAGATGGGGAATGTGAAGAGCATGGTGATTCCGGCTGCGGACCGCCCCGATGCGGAAGGAGCGTCATAAGCGATGATCGAGTCCGTTACGATACGCGGAGGGCGTTTCAAGAATGGGGCACCGGAAGCGGTTGAGATCACACTTGTGCCAGGCGATATCACCGCGATTGTCGGGGCGACAGGCTCAGGAAAAAGCCGTCTCCTTGCTGATATCGAGTATTTGGCGCAGGTGGATACGCCAAGCGGCAGACAGATTCTGATCAACGGAGACGTTCCCGACTCCAAGACCCGCTTTTCCCGAGGAAGTAAGCTGATCGCACAATTGTCGCAGAACATGAACTTCGTCATGGATGCCACAGTGGAAGAATTCATTGTCATGCATGCGGAGTGCCGGGAGGACGGCAAAGGGGAAGGTGATGCAAGCGATCGAAACGAATTGATCCACCAAGTGGTTAGCTCCGCCAACCGGCTAACCGGAGAACCGTTGTCTCCCTCTTCTCCCCTGACCGCTCTCAGCGGAGGGCAATCGCGGGCCTTGATGATCGCGGACACAGCCCTGCTGTCGGACAGTCCGATCGTCCTGATCGATGAGCTGGAAAATGCAGGCATCTACCGCGATGAAGCGCTCCGGATGCTGGTTCGCGTTGGGAAGATCGTCCTCATGGCCACTCATGATCCGCTGCTCGCTCTCGCCGCTCATCGGCGAATCACTCTCAGCGGCGGCGGAATCGTTCAGGTCTTGACAACGAGCGACGAGGAAAAGAGGCTGTTAAGCCGCCTTAAACAAGCAGACACCGCTCTGCTCGCCATTCGGGAGACCCTCAGGCGGGGAGAGCGGCTGTCGGAGAACAGCTCTTTATTTCTTCTTGCCCATGAATAGTGGAATCATGAGCAAATGCATCAACGGACAAAGCAATACCATACCGAAGCCGAGAATGCTCGTCGCTTGTCCCCGGCTCGCATTGAAGGCGAAGAGCCCTCCTAATAGGAGCATGGGGACGATGCAGCAGAGTAACATCATCCAGCCGTGCTTTTTGTGATGGGATTTGGCGTTATGAGAATCGGTCTTTTCTAGGTTTGGTTCCTGCGAATCATGATTGCCGCAGCAGTTCATCGGTATCCCTCCAGAGTTGGCTTGTTGAACCCATACTAACAGCCATTTGTGTGGAAACCGTGTGTGCGCCGCTCTCTTCTCTTATTCTCCGCTTAAACCGATGATCCACTTGAATTTTCTGGAAGGCTTTCGAGTAAGCTTGAGACCTTCCCGGCTATCTAATATGAGGACCCGGTGCCCGATCCACAGCCTCATGTAAACCGAATGGCAGCGAAAAGGCCGCTGAAATCCCTTGACTTCCGTTTCCGTTCCATCCTCATGCTCGAGCTCCGTTCGGAGCAGCCAGCGATTCCCGATGCCGAACTCCACGTATTTGCGCAATTCGCCCGATACTCCCGCTTTCGTCACTTTCTGCGTTTGAATACGGCAACGACCATCATGGTTGCGCCTTGCGCTTGATTTGTGTCAAAGACGGAGACAAGCTCCCATCCTTCATTCCCAAGCGCGTTTAGATGCAATTCAAACTCATTGTCATCGAGCTTGCCTCCCCAGAAACCGCTGGTTTTCACTTGAATCGTCTTGTATTCCCATCGTTCCATCACATAATCATCTCCTTATCTCCTTAATCGGGTAAGCGCAATCCCTTCCATTTATTGCGTACTTCGGTTTCTCCTTTGAAATAATCTACTTCGCTGTCGACGTCATAGATTCGCTGCTCAGCAAGCATGATGTTGATCTTGCCGGAATCCGGATATTCCACTGCGTCTAACCCGTTCTCTGTCCGAATATCCAAGTACTTGCAGGGCAGGTCCGTATGGTTAAACAACTGATGCGCCCCGCTTGGCCCCGTCTCAAAGAAGAGCAGATCGCCCGCTTTTACTTCTTCTACCCCTATGGGTGTGCGAAGCATTGCGGCTCCTTCCAGGATGACGAACAGTTCTTCTGAACTGTGGTGGTAGTGATAAGGGTACGAATACTTGTCGGGGTCGAGCGACCGGATGTCGAACGTCAAATGCTTGGACTGTGCGAGGCGAGAAAGTCTCTCACTCGTATGCCAAGCGAATTCAGGAACGGGAGATTGCTTTTGGGTTAAGGGCAAGGAATCAATTTGGAATCTTGTCGCCATTCAAGGGCTCCTCTCAATCGGATAGGGATTCAAAATCAAAGTTAACATAACATTAATTATGTTTACTTTATTTTGATTTCTATGCTTGTCCGCTTGCTCCCTCCTACTACTTCGCGGAAGACCAGCGTTTTCCTTCCTTTTCCATGCCTATTTAGATCTGTTGATTTGCATTAGGCGTATCCACGATATCAGGATCGATCGTATTCGTACTGCCATTGCCAATTGCTGTGGTGCTAAAGAAACTATCGCCCGGTGAAAAGGAGTCTGCACCTGCAAAAATTTTGCAGTTGCTCGACAAGTTGATGAAGCCCGTGTCGCCGATCTGCACATTGGAGCCGGAAGCCACACTGTTGATTTTGATTCCTCCGATGACGAGAGACGGCATGACACACGCTCCTTTCCCGGATCGGGATGATTTGAATCGAGATATCCAACGCAAATGTCTTGGTTAGTGTATGTGGAAGTCCGCCTACTTGCCACTGCATGAAATCTTGCCTTCAACCCCTTTTTGCAGTAGAGCGGTCCCGATGATCTCTCATTCGCAGCGAGTCGCTGACTTATGTTATGCTGATTCTGCTGGAAAACCATCTCATGTGGAAATGAGTCGCTGTTTTTCGAATCCACTAGAAGCGAAAGGAGCTTCTATGAACCAACCGATACACATCCTCGTCGCGGAAGATGACAGCGACATTAGCAAGCTGCTGTGCAGTATGATGAAAAAGAGCGGTTATATCCCGCAGCCCGCCTTTTCCGGAACGGAGGCCCTCCTCTATCTGGAGCAAAGGCACTGGAGTATGGTGCTGCTTGATCTCATGCTTCCGGGGATGTCTGGAGAAGAGCTCCTCGAACGGATCGGTGAGTATGGCGATATACCGGTCATGATTCTATCCGCCAAAGTGGAGCAAGAGAGCAAGGTGCTTGCCTTGCGCGGAGGGGCAATCGATTACATAACGAAGCCATTCGATATCGAAGAAGTATCCGCTCGGATCGATACTCATCTGCGTTTATATGCTCGATTAGCGCAACCGGCCTTGCCTGCCGTACTGCAGCATAAGGGGCTTGTCGTTGATCTTAGCGCCAAGTCCGTCATAGCCGAGGGAACGGTGCTCATGCTCACCGCACGGGAGTTTGAGATTCTTGCACTCCTCATGTCTTCGCCAAAAAAGGTCTTTACAAAAGCGAATTTGTACGAGAGCGTGTGGAACGAGCCCTTTCACGGGGACGATAACACGATGAATGTTCATGTGAGCAATCTCCGCGGGAAGCTAGCCAAAGCTGCTCCGGGACAAGAGTGGATTGAGACCGTTTGGGGGATGGGTTATCGTCTCAAGCCGTAACCCTATTGTCTTAAGAGATTCTTAAGATTCGGCTTAAGCTCTTCTTATGGTCCGGTTTCTACACTTGGTCTATCACATGAAGGAGGCCAAGACGAAGATGCACGAGTATGTGTTACGAACGAACCAAATCACCAAAACCTTCAAGAACCACACGGCGTTGGACAAAGTCAGCCTGTCCATTCACAAAGGCTCGATTTATGGCTTTATTGGCCAGAATGGAGCAGGCAAATCCACGCTTATACGTATGATAACCGGACTTTCCTTCCCAACGAAAGGGACAATCGAGCTGTTTGGAGCAAGCGACGAGCGAGCGCTCATCGAAGCCCGGAAGCGAATGGGCTGCATCATCGAGAGCCCGGCTTTGTTCCCGCACATGTCCGCCAGCGAGAATTTGGAAGCCAACCGTATTCTACGCGGCATCCCCGGCAAAGAATGCGTTTCGAGGATGCTGGAGCAGGTCGGGCTTCAAGGAGCAGGCAAGAAGAAGGCGAAAAACTTCTCGCTCGGAATGAAGCAACGCCTCGGTCTGGCCATTGCCCTGCTCGGTAATCCCGAATTTCTGATTCTGGACGAGCCGACCAACGGACTTGATCCGATGGGCGTCGTGGAAATGCGGGAATTGCTCAAGAAGCTAAACCGAGAGCTCGGGATTACCATTCTCATCTCAAGCCATATCCTGAGCGAGCTGCACTTGATGGCGACCCATTACGGCATCATTCATCATGGCCGGCTGCTGGAGCAACTGACTGCCAAAGAGCTGGATGAGAAATGTCAGCACTATCTGCTCATAAAAGTAGACCAACCCGATAAGGCGGCCACGGTCATTCGAAGCGAGCTGGGGACATCTGATTTTGAAGTGATGCCAGATGGTGCAATTAAGCTGTTTAAACGCATCGAACAGCCCGGCGTCATATCCTCGCTGTTGTTCACGGCCGGTCTGACCATTGAGCAATTTATGCCCATGGGCGAGGACTTGGAGAGCTATTTCACGAAGCGGATCGGAGGTCCTTCCCATGATTAATCTGATCCGAGTCGAGTTGTTCAAACTGCGCAAAAACCGGTCATATTGGGTATTGGTGTTCACCATTGCCGCGATCTCGCTGCTCTATCCCCTGCTGTATTACTTCGATCGGCAAAACAGCGGAACCCTTCAGTACACCGGCATCGAGTTTTTGTTGACCTTCTTGTCCAGCAACGCCTATGTTCTTAAATTCGGAGTAGCGGTTCTCGCAGGATTCTTCATCTCGAACGAGTACTCGACGGGTGTCATGAAAACCATCGCTTCATCGGGTCACACCCGGGGGCAGCTGTTCACAGCCAAGCTGCTCGTATTCGCCGTCGGAGCGATGGCGCTCTCCCTCGTCTTCCCGGTCGTCAGCACGATCGAAGTGACCATGCTATCCGGCTTTGGGAATGTACCAGAAGGAGTGTCTCTCTTCTTCCTTCCACGAACCCTTGGGCTCACCTTGCTCTACACGGCGGGTTATGCGGCCATTGGAGCTCTGTTCACTGTGATTCTGACGGATAGCGGAAAGACGATCAGCTTCCTGGTCATC
Source organism: Gorillibacterium timonense (assembly GCF_001457415.1). GTDB lineage: Bacteria > Bacillota > Bacilli > Paenibacillales > NBRC-103111 > Gorillibacterium > Gorillibacterium timonense. The sequence goes on along the minus strand of NZ_LN881724.1, from coordinate 1,921,061 downwards.
TTCTTCATCATGATCGATATGGCGCTGGCCGCAATCGGTTCCAAAGTCGCATTCGTGGACACCGTCTACGACTATTCCATCTTCAAGCTGGTGGCAGATATCGGCAAGCCCAGCATCGACAGCGGAGATTGGTCCGCCATCCTGCTGGTCCCCCTTCTGACCTTTGTCGGATGCGGGCTGCTCGGCATTCTCGTCTTCCGGCGAAAAGAAATCAAATAACCTGGTAAGGAGCAGAAAGAGATGCTCTTCCTCATGATCCTATCCGTTCTGGCGGCGGCTCTTCTGCTCCTTCGCCTGTTCTTGACACGGCGCGAGCTGGAACAGATGACTGAGCAGCTGCGACGTTGCAATGAGCGGGAAACCGGCAAGAAAATGACGGTCACCCTATTTGATCGAAAGCTCGAAGCGCTTGCGGAGCAAATCAATCGGCAAAGCGAGCGGATCGTGGAAGCGGAAGCCCGCGAGCGGAGAAGCGAGAATGAGCTTCGACAAGCAATTGCGAACATCTCACACGATATTCGCACTCCGCTCACTTCCATATCCGGCTACATCCAATTGATGGAGACGGAGACGTTAACTCCGGAGGAGAGGATTGAATACCTCGCTATCGTCAAAAACCGAGCCAAAAGGCTGCAAGCCCTGATCAGCGATTTCTTCGAGCTATCTATGATCGAGTCGTTGGATTATCCGCTCAAATCCAAACGACTAGGGATGACTGCCCTTCTCTCAGAGATTCTAGTCAGCTTCTATGATTCGTTTATCGAGCGCGAACTCACATCCTCCGTCTGGCTGCCGGACGAGATCCTTCCGGTATACGCTGACGAATCCGCTGTTCGCAGAGTCGTCGAAAATTTGCTTATCAACACGATCAACCATGCCACTGGTCATGTGGTCATCCGCCTCGAAAGCGAGCAGGAGACAGTCGTTCTGACGATCATGAACGAAGCGAAGAACCTCTCCGATCAAGATGTCTCCCTGCTATTTGACCGGTTCTACACCGCCGACCGAACTCGATCCGCTGGAGGATCGGGACTCGGTCTTTCGATTGCCAAAAGCCTGATGAGCAAGATGGGCGGTACGCTGACCGCTCAGCGAAACGGCGAGAACCTCGTCATGACCTGCCGCTGGAAGCTTGCTGGACGAGATTCAGTTTAAGAATGAGGAAAGTTTGCTCTGGTATTCTAGTTACTAGAAGAAGATGGAATTCAAGCTTATATGAAAGCAGAATGGAGATTCGGATGAAGAAGGATTGCTCAAGCTGTTCCTGCCGTTCGTCGGCATCCTGTTTTTGTTATTCAACTGGTAGTCTTAGTGGTAAAGCTCCGGAGAAGGAACAGCATCCGCCGCCAAACTTTTTCGTTGCTGCTTAGCATAATACTGGCCCTTCCCCTTCTTTTGACCATGAATGTGATCCCTTGGGCTTATCCTGCAGATGTTGCGAAGCTCTCGCCCGCCGTTACGGTGAAATGGCCGCTCAAAGAAAAGACAGTCGTGGGTTGGGGCGGAGATACGACCGCCGTTAATTTACCCCATGTCATATGGGCATCGGAACGCTGGGCTTATGATTTGGTCATGGAACCATACAACACCGGAGACTCACGGTTAGAAAGCTACGGGATCCGGAACCAGGAGGTACTCTCGCCTGTATCGGGCACCGTCATTGCGGCCTATGATGACGAGGAGGATATCCAGCCCAATACCGAAGACTTTCAATCGGCAGAGGGAAACCATGGATTTTCAGTTGACGCGCATTACGCTTCAAATACCGGAAGCTCTGAATGCTGCCGGGCTCTTTCTACGATGGGGCCTTCGAAGATATTCACAAAAGCCACGTTGCTAGAACGTATGCTGAGCAGACGGCTGTCAGGATGAATGCCGAACGCTTCCTTCGCTTGGTCAGGCAAAGAAAGCCGCCCCTCGTTATCCAAGCCAGCAGAAGCAAAAGTCCTCCCCTTTTGCCGAAAGAAGACCTCGTCTTGCCTAAGATCATCGCCTTCAAGCGCCGGCGCAACAACGGTCAACATATGGGATTCATATGTCTTCATCAACTCCAAGGACATGACGCTAAAGCCCTTCGAGGTCCGGCTGCCCGACATCAGAAGAACCTTCTTGTTGCCGATTAATTGATAATCCATAAGGGCTTCCTGTGGAAGCAGAATAGAACCGTCATCGTTAACGGTCAACCAGCCGTAAACATACTTTCCTCCGAATGTGATATGAGGCATAAGTGCACTCCTTTTATAATAGTGTGTATGCAAACCGATCTAATACGCTGCTAACTCAAAAACCATATTTTTCGCCCCCCTTCACATACCGATAGACGCCGCTTCGTATCCACACGGTTGAAGTTGAGAGCGTACTAGGCGATATCCGGCTCCTGCTTCCTCGCATCAAAGGCGTGTATCCAACGGAACCGGTTTACTTTCACGATAGCGACGAAGCATTTGAGAATTTGATCGGATTTCAAACAGACGAAAACGAACATGGGAGATAAGTTCCAGACGAAGGCGCAAAGGGCCGAAATCGGGAGCACAATGAGCCACATGAAGATAAAATCGTTGTACAGCACAAACCGGGTATCGCCGCCGCTGCGAACGATTCCGGTGAGCACCGGCATCTGATAGGCTGTGCCTACAGCCGTTATCGACAAGACCGTCATGAACTGCAGGGCAAGCGATTTGGCTTCGGGGGTGACGGAATAGAAGCCGAGAACTTGTCCTTTTATGACATAAAGTATTAACCCCGTTAATAACCCTATCCCTACATAGAGAACCTGTAAGGAAATCGCGTAGCCCTTCACCTTATCGACCTTTCCTTCCCCGATGCTCTTGCCGATGATCACCGCCGTAGCGCTGGCTGAGGCATAGGTCACGACCGTTACCATTTGAAAGATCGTGGTGGCAATGCTGTTTGCAGCGATGGCAGCCTCCCCCATGTGGCCGAGTATAGAGGTTTGAGCAGCCATTGCGACTCCCCACAAGGCGTTCGAGCCGAGAATCGGGGAGCCGATTCGAATGTAAGATTTCACCAAGGCGAGATCGATGGACAAGAAATCTTTCAAACGCAGCTGAATGCGAGAATCATACCGCTTCAGGAAGAAGCAAACGATGACGAACTCGATGATCCTCGCGGTCAAAGTCGCAATGGCCGATCCTTGAACTCCGAGCCTTGGAAAACCAAAGTGACCATAAATGAGCAAATAATTCAGGCATACATTGATGATCAGAGTAGATGCAGATACGACGAACCCGATGCGGACGATTTCCACGCTGCGAAGGGAAGCCAGCAGAATGTTGGTCGCCGAGAAGAACAGGTAGGAGAAGCAGATGATCCTCAGGTATTTGACTCCCTCCGTGATCGCCGCCTCTCCATTCGTAAAGAGAGCGAGAGAAGCATGAGGGAATAGAAAAACAGTGATTCCGAGCACGAGTGCGACAAACAGAGCGATTCTCATTCCGATACTCGTCGCTTGCCGAACCGAAGCGAGATCTCGAGCGCCCCAAAACCGTGACGAAAGGATAACTACGCCTTCGGCGGCGCCCATGACAAGCATTTGCAGCAAAAACTGAATCTGGTTGGCCAAAGCTACTCCAGACAGCGCGGGTTCGCTGTAAGCTCCAAGCAGCACATTATCCGAAAGCCCCACACTGAGCGAGATGAGGTTTTGCAAGCCAATCAGGACGGTAAGTCCAAAAAATCGTTTGTAAAAGGCAGGTTCTTTAACAAGCAAGCTCATGATGTCCCTTCTTTACTCCCAAGGTTTATTGCATACTGGGCCGTCGTCTACCAGAAACAACCTTCTTCAGTATACAGCAAACCCACTATGGGGTCAGAAAAAAAACCTTCCGCTTATCGCGGAAGGGCCTCCCATTCCTGGGTAAATACATCGAATTTGATTTCTATCGTCTCGCCGTCCTTTTTGACGGTCCCATAGAGGTATCCGTCCCCGTAGCCCCCGCCCAGCCAGTCCTCTCCCACCGGAGTCAGCCCGAAATCGCTGAGGAAAGGGAGCGAAAGGCTCTTGAGCTTCTCCAGATAAGCAGTTCCGCTCGTGATATCCTTCAGATTCGGAGCATTCTCAATCAGTAGATTCGTTTGGGGTCCGCCTGAGGTTTCGTCATACACGGTTCCGGTTATCGGATTGACCCGATAGGTCATCCCTTGCACATCTGTCTCCTGCGGATGAGAGGTAAACGAATACTGATCGTCCTTCATCGCGAATGTCCAGCCCTCCGTTCCCATCCTCTCTGCCATCAAACGCTTGGTCGTCGCTTCATCCAAGCTGGATTCGATAGCGAAAGGAACGACTAGCACCTGTTTAACCAACAGATCACTTCCATATTCGGCGATGGCTTGAACCGGAAAATCTCCGGGAGAAGCGGCTCCCTCCGCCAACGCTTGAATCCGGTTCCCTTCAACCGTATACTTCACACGCGAACCGAACGAAATGCCCTCGCTCCAGTGACCCGCAACCGCTTCGGGATACACACGCCCCCACTGCTTCCCGGATGACGAGGCGCTCAAGTACACCTTTTCGCTTCGTTTCATGATGGCGATTGAGACTTCCCGGCGAATCGCATCGAGTGAATTTTCGATAGTCAGCTCGCGGAAATCCGGAAACTGAAGAACGTGAAGGGTCTGCTGAATAATGCCCGTTCCATAGCCTTCTGTCAAGATAATAGCCGCTTGCTCCTCCCCATTCCCGGTTAATGTGAAGGCATGAATCTCAGGGGCATAGGTCGGATTGGTCACCGTGATCCAGGGAAAGCTCTTCGTTGTGTTTCCATAGCTTACCGTGAGCCCCTTATAAACGTCTCCTTTTGCTCCGGAAGGAGCGAACAAGGAGATTTCCTTGACTATCGCGAGCGGACCGGACGGTTTATCCGCTTGGGCGGTTGCCGCCGGAGCAGCCGACTGTCCGGCATCTGCTGTAGGGATTAACGCGGAAGGTGCCGGGTTCGCCCCGGAAGAAGCGCTCCCTGTTACCGCCTTCGTCATGGCACAGCCACCGAGGACAAGGACAACAACCATCCCGAGAACGGATAGCTTGTAAGCCTTTGTCTCAGCCGATGCGATCCGCTTAAGCCTTCGCCTAAGCTCCTTCTTGCCGCCCGATATTCCTCCAGCTGAACCGGCGTACCGGACAGGAGTGTTCATTGTCTCCAAAAGGCGTATGATTGTATTTCCATAGCTCTGAGACTGTTCTGAACCGATCGTTGAGAGAACCAAGGAATCGCATGCGAGCTCCTGGTCCTCCCGCATTTTCCGATAAGCGTACCAGAGCAGCGGATTAAACCAATGTACGGCAACGAGGAAGGAAAAGATTCCGTTAATCATCAGATCTTTTCGCTTTAGATGCGCGAGCTCATGCAGAAAGAGGTGACGAAGCTCTTCATCTCGAAGGCTGCCGGCTACCCTTGGCAATAGAATCTTCGGCTTCACGATTCCAAAGAGAGCGGGACCTGTCACCGCATCCGTTTCCATTACAGCGAAGGACCTTCGGATTCTCATCTCCTGCGCACAGGCCCGGCTGATCTCCAACACTCTTTCGGAGGGGGCAGCAGACGTTATGCGGACACGTGAAGCGAAGCGGAGGCTCGGAATGGCAAATAGGCTCAACATGAAACCGACACCCGCAAGCCATAACCGAGGAATCGCTTCGGGGAGCTTTTCGATCCCATTCTTAGCGGCTTTATCCGGTTCTGTGGCCTTTGCTGCGAAATCGCGGCTCTCCTGTGCAGATAAGGTTGATGTTTTGGCTTCAGGAAGCCCCTTCACCTCTTCGGTACCAGGCTGAGTGACGAAGCTTCCCTTCTGAGGAACCTGATCCGTCGAAGTGGAGTTTCCTCCCGATTGATCCATGGCGTAAAGATTATAGAGACTCAGTGGGCTCTCGGGAGTCCAAGGCACTAGAAGCCTCACGATCACGAGCAGCCACAGCCAAGAAATGGCACGGGGATTAAGCCAGCGCCGAAGCAGCACGCGAGCTAGCAGGATCAGCAGAATCAACAGGGTCGCTTTCAGGGAAACGCTCGCGATCCAAGAGAACCCTTCACCGAGTGCCGGATTCATTTCTTCTCCTCCCTGTCGTCCAGAATGCGTTTCAGGTCGGCGATGTCCTCCCGAGACAGCTTCTCCTCTTTCAAGAAATGAACCAACATGGCCTTCGGTGTCCCACCGTACAGGCGTTTGAGAAAGGATTGGGTCTCCGCCCTCACGCACTCTTCTTCCTTAACAAGTGGATAATACGAATAGATTCTTCCGTCCTGGACATACCCGAGCGCTTGTTTTTCCACTAAGCGCTTGATCAGCGTTCGCACGGTTTTGGGACTCCAGTCCTTGCTCCCCTCCAGCTCTTCGATCACCTCGTTAGCTGTTCGCGGCGGCGCGGACCAGATGATCTTCATCACTTCCCACTCCGCTTCGGATATTCTGGGCAATGACATCGTAAAAGCCTCCCTCACTTGGACTACATCAGTAATCCGCAAATTGATATTACATTTGTAATCCTTGAATGTCAATAGGGGAATCGGTCGGTTACGGATAGATAGAAAAAGCCGCTCGTTTCGAGCGGCCGGATGGATGCGACTATTCGATTATGAGCGCCTCTTCACCAAGCAGCGGGTGATTTCCCCTATGTACATCCGATGGTAATCCTTGTTCGGGTAAAACTTGTCAAGAGACGGATCGACGAAATGATCCGGTTGAAGATCATGGACATATAATTTGCGGCATTCCAAGACGAGCCGAGCTTCCTGGAACGAAACCAGCCCCGGCTTCTCTTCCACCGGTGTGATTCCAGCCGCTTCGAATTTATCTCCATCGCGACCGGATTTCTTGCCGCAAATCTCCAGCGCCTTCCGATATTCCTCCGAAAAGAAAGATAGCGTGAAGGTTTCACTAGCTTCAAGGAACTCATAGGTGTATCGGGTCGGCCGGACGACACAGGTAGCGACCGGCTTATGCCAGAGGATGCCGGTTCCTCCCCAGCTTGCGGTCATCGTGTTGCAGTTGCCGAGTGTCCCCGCCGTGATGAGCATCCACTCATCACCAATCAGGCGAAAGATGTTATCCGTTAGCTCGTTGGGGCTAATTTCATCAAATTCCTCCGTCATTTTGCCGCCTCCTTTGTCTGGTTACCCAAACGAATGATTCGTTCCTCCATCGATTTGCGTGTCCGTTCAGCCGTTCGCTTCCCTGCGGCATAACCGAGCGGAGTGAAAGCGATCGGCTCCATTCCTCTGTCTATACCGAGCAAGCTGCGGGCGGCTTCAATGGTAAAGGCTGCCACCCAGCAAGTGCCGAGCCCTTCAGCAGTTGCCGCCAGAACGAGATGATCCATCACGATTGCCGCATCGACGTCGCTGTAGCTTTTGCCATCCCGATGGACCCAGGCTTCCCCCGGAACGGAGCAAACCGCCAGAACATAAGGCGCTTCAATAAACCAATCGCGAGGATAGACCGCCTGTAAGGCGTCCTTATAGTCAGCAGTCGGAATCACGAACACTCGAAAGGGCTGCCGATTCGCCGCGGTTGGCGCGAGCAGCGCCGCTTGCAGCACCCGCTCCAGCTTCTCCGATTCGACCGGCTTCGAGTTGTCATAGGATCGCACGCTGTAACGGCTCTCTACGATCTCCTGCCACTCCATAGGTTGCCTCCTTCTCTTTGCTTTTTGCTTTTTGCTTTTTGCTAAGTGTAGCAAATCCCGATGGGAATGTGGGGATATTCACAAAATCGTCGGATCAAGCCGTATGACGCCGTTACGCGGTTTTGATAGATGAAAACGGCTCCCCCATTAGGAGAGCCGCTGTACTCTGTACATTTTCATTTGTCTCACTTATTCGGAATCGGTTTGTCATACAGATGGAAGCCATCCTTCTCTCCGCAATAGCGGAAGCCGCAGGATGGATAAAAACGGTTGAGGGCTTGGTTATGCCCGATGCAATCCAACCGGAGGAACTCCTTACCGGGATAGCTTGCCCCGGTTTCGGCCCATTTCAAAAAGGCGCTTCCCAGACCCTTGCCCGAATAGTCGCGGTTCACCATCAGCCGATGGATGTAAACCGCCTGCTCGATCCGGCCGTCTTCATTCCCCCACAGCCGGTGATCCCAATCGCTCGGGTTCCATTGGAGGATCATCATTCCGGCCCACTCAGCCTTGTCGGGGTCGCGAAATCCGAACACATCTCCCCTCGCGATCGCATCGGGCATGCGGTGATCGTCTTCCCCGCTCAGCAGCTTGTTCCATTGGGTCGAGCCGGTGCTTTTCAGCCAGCGCGCTGTAGATAGCATGAGTTCCGACAGGGCATCCGCATCTTCCGCTTTGGCACGGTAAGCTTGAATCCCGTCCATCACTTCCGAATTGACAATATGTACCGCATTCATAATTGATTTCCTCCTTTCATTCTCTTGCTTGCAGCGGCGGATCGGCAAGAACGGCCGCCTCCTGCCGGGTTCTCTTCATGACTTTGTTCCGGGCTTGGCTCTGAGAAAGGGATAGAAGCACCACTGTGCCGATGATGCACAGGGCTCCCAGCCAGTCGATCGGACCGAAGGCACTGCCCAGCCACAACACACCGAGCAAGGCAGCGGTCAAAGGCTCCAGGCAAGCGAGGACGCTGGTCTCGGAAGCATCCAGAATGTTTAAGCTCTCCATATAGCAGAAGAAAGCGATCAGCGTCCCAAAGAGGATGATAAAGCCTACACCGAGACCGCTTGACAGGTTCCAATCCCCGGAAAATCGCCAGGGAGGTTGTACAAAGCTTAGCGCGATCCCTCCGAGAAGCATCCCCCACCCGACTACCGTTCCGGAACCCCATTCCCGCAGAAGCCGAATTGGCTGTAGCGTGTAAAAGGCAAGGGCAATCGCTGAAACGATGCCCCAGATTAGCGCAGCGGGTGTCATCGAAAGCGAACCGATCCGGCCGTGGGTCGCAAGCAGCAGCGTGCCTGCGAAGGAGAGGGCAACGGCGGTCAGCTCGCGCGCGGTCGGCATTGTCCGCCGCCGCAAAGCAAGGTAACAGCAGATGAGGGCGGGAGCCAAATACTGCAAGACCGTCGCGGTCGCCGCGTTGGCATGGCGGATCGCGGCGAAATACGTGTATTGAACCGCCAGCATGCCGAGCAGGCTGAACAGGAGCAGCTCCAGCACGTCCTTCGGCGATGCCCATATCCGCCAGATTCGGCCCGGGCTGCGGACCGAAACGATCAACAGCATGGCGAGGCCGGCGACAAGCAGTCGGACATCGACCAGCCATTCCGGTCGGAGATGGTGCTGCTCAAACAGATATTGAGCGACAGAGCCCGATATCCCCCACAAGGAGGCGGCGGTCAATACGAGAAGGATTCCTTTGGCTTTCCGCCCTTGGCTCATACTTGCTCCAAATGCTTGCGGATGAATTCATGAGCTCTCCGCATGTGATCCGGTCCTGTCCAATGCCCGTTGAACGGGTACACGACCATCTCTTTTTGCTGAGTCGGAATCCGGTTGTAAGCAGCATAGATGGTATCCGGCGAACAGACCGGGTCCTTCAGGCTGACCGAACAGAGCAGCGGCTTCTCGATTCGATGCGCCAGGTTCATGGCATCGAAATAGCTGAGCGTCTCCAGGACAAGATCGAGCTGCTCCGGATGTCTTCCCACATAATCCGCCGCTTCTGAGATCGAGCCTGCCGAATTCAGAATCCCGTGATCGAGATGGCACATATTCGGCAAGGAAGCAACCGAAACGCAGATCTCCTCGGGCATGAGGGCGCTGACCATGAGAGTAAGTCCGCCCCCCTGGCTCGTTCCCATGACGATGATCCTTTCGGAATCAATCTCTGGCTGCTCGCGAACAAACCTCACCGCCCGCATCGCATCGACCGTGATGGCTTTGTAGTAATAGGAATCCTTGTCATGGATATTTTGCGTTACCCACCCCTTGGACATCCCGTTGGTCTGATCCAGCGTATTGCCGGTGATTCCGCCTTGTCCGCGAACATCCATCGCAAAGACTGCATATCCCATCAACAGCCATGCGGCATGATGCTCAGGCAGCTCGCGCGAACCGGTATATCCGTGATACAGCACGATGCAGGGAAGCGGACGGCGAGGAGCATTTTCCGGGAGGAGCAGCCAGCCGTGAATGGGTGTTCCGGCAAAACCGGCGTACACCGTATCATAAACGGTCGTTCCGCAGAGCGGAGAGTCCACTTTCGTTCTTTCTCCCTTAAGCTCGGCTGCTCGCTCTTCCTGAAGCGTATTCTCCCAAAAAGCCTCCAGATCCGGCTGAGCCGTCCGTTCAGGCCTATATCCTTCAAGATCTTTGATCCTTCTCGCAATGGCGTTCATTTCTAGCTGTCCTCCTAAAACTTGTTTCTACCCAGCTTAATACAAGAGGACCCTTTTGGCTATCCCGGAAATGCGATTCGCCGGATCGATCCGCTTAGCTCCCATCAGCGCCGGGACCTCCGCGCTCTCCACCCTTTTACACCGGTGTAGACCAGCCAGCCGAGCACAAGCAGACCGAACGTCCAACCACAAAAGGAACGCATATAACCTCGTGGAGTGAACAGACCTTCATAGCGAAAAGAATATGCAGACAAGCTGAGGCAGGCAAGCCCCATCGCGATCAGCAGCAGAGCCATGAAGACGTCCTTCTTTCTCATTGCGGGTCTCCCTCCTGCTCCCTCAAGCGCGGAAAGCGCAGCTCAAACCGACTGCCTTCCCCGGGAACGCTGTCCACATGAACGGTTCCTCCCTGAAGCTCCGTCATTTGCTTAACGAGGGCCAGTCCGATGCCGCTGCCTCCGTATTCTCGCGAGCGAGATTTTTCCACTCGGTAAAACCGCTCAAACAAATACGGCAGTTCTTCCGGCGCAATCCCGATTCCGGTGTCTTCAACCGCGAGAAGAGCGGTCGCATTCAATTCCACAGCGACGCGGAAGCGGATCTCTCCACGTTCGGTGTAACGAATGGCGTTCTCGGCCAAATTGAGCAGCACCTGTTCCATCCGCTGCGGGTCACCTTGAATCAGAATGGGTTCTCCGGACAGGAGCAGTTTGACCGAAAGTCCTTTGTCCCGCGCTCGATTGCCGATTCTTTCCGCCGTTTTGACCGCAAGCCCATTCAAATCTACCCTTTCCAGGGTGATATCGAGATTCCCTTCCTCCATCCGCGAAAGCTCGAACAGATCGTCCACTAAGCGGTGCAGCCGGTTTGCCTCCTGACGGACAATAGTCAGGTAATGATCTCGCTCCTCTTCATTATCGTACAACCCCTCCTGCAGGACACGGCTGTAGCCCTCCAGATACGTGATCGGGGTCCGCAGCTCATGGGAGATGGTGGCGAAAAACTCCTGCTTCGTATCTCGGTTTCTCTCCAGCTCGGAGGCCATTTCGTTAATTGCGCGCGCCAAATCTCCCATTTCGTCTCGACGTTCCGCTTCAATCCGCGTCTCAAGCCGGCCTACTGCGATCCTTCGAGTAGCCTGCTGCATGGTCACGAGCGGCCTTGTCAGAGCACCCGCAAGAATCCAGATTAGGCCGAGGGCGAGCAGGATAGCTCCAGCAGCCGAAAAGCCGAGGAGGTTGCGAATCGCGTGCAGCGATTCATCCATATGCCGAGTGGAGGACAAGACATAGAGCGCAGTCCGCTCCTTGCCTGGCGCATCAAAGGGCTGGCCTGCAACGAGGAACCTCTCGCCTCCAGCTGTTCGGTGGAAAAAGCGGATGGATTCGCCTGCCTGGATGGAGGTAAGATCCTCGGAACGGATAAACGTCAGATCGCCGGGATCATGACTGCCGGAATGAAGAACGGAGCGCCCGCTATTGTCAACCTCAATCAGGGTCACATCGGAGAACTCCGCGAAGGTATCCAGCGAATGAGCCAAGTCCACCTCTCCTGACGAAGCCATCGAGATAAAATGGCTTGCCAGTTCGTCCAGCTCCGTCTTCATCTCCGCTTCGTAGAAGGTCGCAAACATGCGGTCGATGGTCAGACCGAGCAGGAGAATGATCACCATTAACAGAGAGAGCATCGCCAAGCCAAGCCGTAATCCAAGCTTAGTAAGCCTCATTCCCCCGCACCATCCGCATGAAATTTGTAACCGACTCCCCAAACCGTTCGGATCGGTTGGTAAGAAAGTCCGGCTCGCTGCGCTTTCTCCCGAAGATTCTTCACATGGGTATCCACGACACGCGATTCCCCTTCAAACTCAAGTCCCCACAATCGCTCGACAATCTCCTCGCGGGTGAAAGTACGCCGCGGATTCTCCCCCAGGAGACAGAAGAGCTCAAACTCCTTCGGAGTGAAATCCGCTTCCTTGCCCGCGATCATCACCCGCCTTCCTTCCGGGTCAATCTCCATCTCCGAATAGTGGAGAACACGGTTCGCTGGCTGACTGCGCTGGACTCCCGTGCGGCGAAGCAGCGAATGGATTCGGGCGATCAGCTCCTCCGGCTCGAACGGCTTGGTCACGTAATCATCCGCTCCGATGCGAAGGCCCTGCACCTTGTCCTTCGTATCTGTACGGGCCGTCAGCATGAGAAGCGGGACGTTGTTCTCCTCCCGGATCTTGCGGCAAACCTGCCACCCGTCCATGTCCGGCAGCATGACATCCAGCAGAACGATCGCGAACGACTGCTTACCGATGAGAGCGAGCGCTTCTCGCCCGTTTGCTGCCTCGTATACGGTAAAGCCTTCCTTGCGCAAAAAGATTTTGAGCAGATTGCGCATGTTCCATTCGTCATCCACGATAAGAACCGATAGCCCGCTCATGCGATCCCTCTTCTTTCCAAATTAATGCCCGGAGTGCGGGTTGGCTCCGTTGTCCGAAGCAATTTCTAGCATTTGATCGATTTCATCCTGCGCTTTAACGCTGATGGCAGCTGCATCCCCCGTCAGCCAAGCGTGATTGTACGGTCCCTCCGCTGGGGAGTCCTTAAATTTCGGCTGTAGACTCATGACGTACTCCATAACCGGAGCTGGCATTCCGGTTTTGTCTGTCAGCAGGAGAGGCGCATGCTTGCCCAGATGGGAAAAGGAGGCCGCCGCTATGGCGAGCGCCGCTTGTCCCTTGGCGACAAACGAGAAATTGTGCCCAGGCGTCGTGATTCCCCAGCCGAAGTCCGTCGCTTGATCCTTGAAGGCTGCAAAGGCTACCGCATTCTCATAAGGATTCTTACCGGCAATACGCGTCACCGTGCCATAGTTTTTCAGCTCGTTGACAACTTTGTCAGAGATGACGGTAGACTGACCGAGAACGTAAAGTTGCGCCTTGCCGTTGCGGTTCTTCAAGGCTTCCGCTGTCGCCGCGGGAATTTCGTCCTTCGCGACATAGAGCAGCGGTTCCGGCATATGGGCGATCCAGTTGACCGCCGGTAGCGTGTAGTCCGCCTCTTCCGAAGAGCCGATGATTACGCCTTCCGGCATTTCGCCTGCAACCTTGGCGTAATAGGCGTCAACCGCCTGCGCCACCTGCGCCGGATCGCTGCCGGGTATCGCGTCGGTCTTCCAGCCTGCCTCCGTTAGCTGATGGATTACATTTTCTCCTACATCGCCTACGATGACAACCTGAATGCCCCTATTCCCTTCCGCACCCAACGGATTCAACCGCTTCAGCTCGGCAAGCGTTGCGGACGGCACTTCATCCTTCGTGAGAAAGAGCACAGGACCATTGCTCGGATGGTGAATCAAGTCGGCGCTGACAGCCGCAATCTGCCAATTCGCCGGATCGGTCAGCACGACGCTTGCGGTACGGCTCGCTTCCGACAAGGCGGGCCACAAGGTCCGAGAAACCAAGATCGCGGCTTCTACCGGATCGGAGGTTTGAATGCGGGTTGTGTTCTTGGTTGCCAGCCAAGGGACAGCTGTTAGTGTGCCCGTTGCAGGTTGTGCTGCCGTTGCTGACGGTGCAGCCGCTCCAGTTTCCGTTTGCGAAGCCTGCTCGGTCGCTTCCTTGTCACGCTTGTCAATCGTGCATCCCGCCAGGATGGAACCGATCAGCAGAAGAGTCCCCGCTGCTTTGATGGCTTTGTTCATCTGAATCCCTCCACACTACTCGATGTGATGTTTGTCACTTTATAACCTACTTTACCCATCAAATGTGTGGAAATGATGAAGTTACCGAACCTATAGAAGCAACAACAAATGAAAAACGGCCTCCTTAGCGGAGACCGTTCCTTTTTTTGCCTAATTATATGATGATGGAACGACATTAACGAGTCTGAACCTTCGCTCAATTGGGCAGTTCGTTCGCGCTTTGCTTTTGCCTCGAAATCAAGTACAAGACCCCCCAGATCAACAGGAAGCCCGTGATTTGAGCCGTGGTAACGACCTGCTTGTCGGCAAGCCAGCCGAGATGATACGCGAGCCAATTGATCAAGATCCCCGCCATCGGGAAACTGAGCTCGGCCAAGGTGGCGTAAGAGGCTTTGATGGCGCTGAGCCCTTTGTAATACAGCAGCATGCTGAGGAGGCCCGGCAGGAGCGCTTGCAGCAGCAGATTGACGGTAACTCCGGCGATAGGTCCGAGCTCAGTCGGCAAATGCCAGGCATCGCGGGTGACCAGCACCATGACGAACAAGAGCGGAAGAGCCATCGTGAATCGGAGCGACGTTACCGTTTCATATTTCATGGAACGAAGCAGGTAGCTTCCCATAACCGTGGATCCGCCCCAGAGGACAGCGGCTCCGATCGAATACAAATTTCCGGCTTTGATGAATTCCATGTGGTCCCCGAAAGGCAGCGTCCAACCGAACGTCAGCAGATACGTGCCGGCGAGAGCGATGGCAACAAACACCCCGAACGATTTCGGCAGGGCTTCTTTGAGAACGAGTCTTGCGAGCAGGATGGCCATGATCGGCTGAAGCTTTTGCAGCAGCAGGACCGCATTCAAATCTCCGTAGGCGACGCCTCGAGTGAACAGGACGGTCGCGATGGCCGACCCTCCCCATGAGACGAAGAGTAGCGCGCCAAGCTGGCGGATGCCGATCCCCTTCAGATCAGCGCGATTTTTCCAGAGCACCGGTGCGGCGACGAGCACGAGCAGGATATGCTCCAGGAAGACGAGCTGCGTCGAAGTCATGTGCTGCAGCAGCAGGTTGCGGAACAGCGGATCGACGCCCCACAGGGCCGCGCCGATTACAACAAACCAGAATTCCTTGCGCACGCGCGGCATGCGCATAGCGGGTGAAACGGGTACTTGGACATTGTTCATCTGACTCATGAGCGGCTCCTTCTGACTTTCGAGACATTGCGGTAAAAAAGGCCCCTCCCTGCGTGTTCGCAGATAAGGGGCCTGGTCAAACAAGCGTACGGAAGCAGAGCTCCGCTAAGCGGCTTGTCGATCTTCTACCATCCGGACTTTCACCGTCGGCCCTGGAATTGCACCAGATCAGTCCCTGCATGTGCGGGAGTCGCGGGCTTCGTCCGAAGACGTTACCGCCGGTAGGGACTTGCACCCTGCCCCGAAGATCTTTGTTTTCATTTGATTTTCTTATTCCGAGCATAACCCAGTCACTTACGAAAATCAAGTGACATTCTTATGACGTTCCAAATTTCACAAAGTATCGGAGTCGTTCGATTTTTCTTTTTGGGTATCCGGAGTTTCCTTCTTCCACGGAGGATCTCCATACTGATGGAGGAGCTGATTCACTCGATAGACCGCATAAGGAATAAGAAAGGCTAGCACCGTATACCCCATTACCTCGATTGATGGAATGCGCATGAAGGCTTGCATGCTTCCCCTCCTCTACTCCGTTTTGAGAATGGAACCGACGAAGGCAGCCTCGACACGGACATGAACGCGAACCTCGCAGTTGGAGAACAGCTGCTCTCCGTCCTCCCAATCCGGTTCAATCTGCTCCCAGATTCGGTGGTGATTCTTGTCAAGGAATTCACCCAGCCCTAAGATGTCGCTCTTGTATTCCGATTGAAGCTTGCGGATCACTTCTTCGGTCATTTGCACGATCTTACGCTCGAACGCTTGCTCCGATTTCTGAATAAGTGAATGATCCAACACGGACAGCTCCAAGTGTGACTCACCCAAGTTGCCTTGGGTCTCGATGTCGATATCAAATACGGGGTGCCTCGGACTCGCGGTATTTGCCCGTATACGTCGTTTCAGCTTCTTTACCTCATACACGATGTAATCGTCCTCCAGCTTTGTTTCAATCGCGGTGGATTTGATCGACCCGGTGATCAGATTCCGGCTTGTGGTCTCTTCCGCATTCAAAAACCCCCTCAATCGGTTGTCTTTGCCGTGAAAAACGGCCGCTCCGCTCAACATGATCTTATGGTCATCCGGAAACCCGGCGATAACCGGCATAGCGAAGCTAGCCTTGCGCAGCAGAAACCGGTGAACATCTCCAATATTGGTCGGTGGTGTGATCGAACCCGTCTTCCGCGGATTTTCGGCGGTGGAGTCGATGTACTGGGCAGGCAGAGATTCGAGCCGGGGCCTGATGGAGAGAATTTGGGCCGCTTCTCCTTTCGTTACCATAACCTTGGCCGCCCTCCTCGTCTCCGAGTCGCGAACGAGCAAGTCCAGGACATTGCCGATATCCCCTTCCCGGGATAGTTTTTCGGATAATAAAATCACGCGATTATGCTCCAGATAAGGCGGCCTGCTGGACGTGTTGGACATATCCCGGGTTGCGAGGAAGAGAGTATTCGCGACTGCTGAGAGATTAAAGAAAGGCTCCTCAGGCCCGCCCTCTGAAGATTTATTTTGCATGGCTTTGGGAACTACCATTTGATAGGTCACCTTCAGCTTCCGCTCTGGAGCTTGATCGATGGCCGTCGCCACGATGAAGCCGCGGTCCTCGATTTCGATCTTGTCCCAGCAGCCGGTCAGAAGAAGGATAACGCTGAGGCCGAGCGGTAATCTGTAGATGCGCGTTATCATCCTGTCCCCTCCTTCTATCGCTCATTGCGACTTCGCGTCTCCTTTAATCCCCCGGAGAACAGCGAGTAGCAGGAAAAACGCAGGCAGAATCCACCCAACCACAATCCCCATGTAGCTGATCCATTCGCCATAAGTTCGAGATTCGAGTAGATTACGCGGCTGTAAGGACACGAGAAACAACAATGGAGCCAGAATGAGCAGAAGCCGTATTCGCTCGGTTCGCGGCCGCAGCGATTGGATCGCGAGAATCGTCACATCGAGCGCCATCACAGCCGTACAAAACAAGCTGAGCACCCAACTGAGGAAAAAAAACGATTCGAACCGCTCGATCAAACCGCCGGGAACCTCCACCTGCTTCGCCAGCTCGGCTATCGGATATAGGGTGTTCTCTACGACGACTTCGCTGAACACCCCGATCGCCACAAGAAAGAGCGACAGGTAAACTGCAATCGGGATGATCATCCCAATGACAACCGCCCTCTTCGTATGTTCCGGTTTACCGATGTGGACATTGTAGAAGAGAAGAATCTCCGCCCCGAGATAGGAAAAAACCGTTGTCTTGGAGGCTGCCGCAATACTCCATGCAGGGGTGATGAACATCGGCTTAAGCTCTTGGATGTGGAAAGCCTTCATACCGAACATCAGCAGGATGAACAGAACAATCAGAACGACAGGCAGGAAAAGCGTATTCAGCCTGAGCAGAGTCAAGCTGGAACCAGAGGCCCCATACACAAGAACAAGCAGGAAGACGAGGCAGATGGCTTCAACCGGCGTTTCATCAAACAGGTAAAGCTTGGAGATGCTGGACAACCCCCGGATCTCATAGGTTGTGAATAGAAACATGTAGAGAGCGAACAGTCCCACTGCAACATGCGCCACGAAGGGATGAGTGATCCGGCTGATCATGTCGTGATAGTTCGCTTGCGGAAACCTTGTCGTAAGCTGCGCAAGAAGTACGGAGAAGAGGATGGCAACCAAGCCGCCCAGCAGGATGGAGATCCAGCCGTCCGTTGTATGTGTACTGCTCGTCAACGCATCTGGCAAGGTGAGTATTCCGATTCCGATGATCATTTTACTCACGGTAAAAGTGACAACTCGCGGGCTGACGAGCGGGTCTGCATAGCCGACAGAGCTCATGGCGATTTCCTCTTTCCCGCCTCGCTTGCTCGTTGAGCATTGCGGGGCTGCATGAAATGGGGGCGATTCTTCAGCATGGTAAGGGGAGCGCGTATGAATAAATCGCGCCAGTCCGAGCCGAGCTGAGGAGCGATGGGCGCTGTATAGGGCACTCCGAAGCTTTCCAGGCGCAGAAGATGGATCACGATCATGATCGCGACGAGAATGATTCCGAAAAAGCCGAATATCGCCGAGGCGATCATCGTGCAAAACCGAAGAATTCGGAAGGTAATTCCGGCACTGTAGGAGGGGATGGCAAAAGAAGCAACCGCCGTTACCGCTACGACGATGAGCATCACCGGACTGACCAAGCCTGCTTGAATGGCCGTCTCTCCAATGACGAGACCACCCACAATGCTAATGGTTTGACCCATCGGTTTCGGCATCCGAAGCCCGGCTTCCCGCAAGAGCTCCAGCGTCCCTTCCATCAGGACGGCTTCCACGAATGCGGGAAAAGGCACGCCTTCGCGGGCTGCCGCCACCGAGAAGACCAAGGTAAACGGGATCAGCCCCTGATGAAACGACACGAGAGCGATGTAGACAGCCGGCAAAAACAGCGTGATGAAAATGGCAATGACGCGAAGCAGCCGAATGAGCGATCCGATCAGCCAGCGCTCGTTGTAATCCTCTGGGGATTGGATGAGCGACACGAAGGTGGTTGGTAAAATAAGCGCGAATGGAGACCCGTCCACCAGGATCGCCACTTTTCCTTGAAGCATGGAGGAGACGACCTTATCCGGCCGCTCTGTATGAAGGAGCTGTGGGAACGGAGACAGAAAGCTGTCTTCAATCCACTGCTCCACCGTTCCGGACTCAGGAGCCGATTCGATATCGACCGAAGCCAGCCGTCGCTTCACTTCTTCGACGATGTTGAGGTTCACGATGTCTTGAATGTAACAGATGGCTAATACCTGATTCGATCTTCGGCCAATGCTTTGGGTTTCAAACACAAGCTCCTTATCCCGAATTTGCCTGCGCAAGAGCGCCAAATTCCGGAAGATGCTTTCCGTGAAGCCGATTCTCGGACCCCGCACCAACGCCTCCGTTTGCGGCTCCTCAATCGCTCGTTCCGGCCACTTCCGGCTCTTGACGACTACCCCCTGCTCGCATCCCTCGATCAGAAGCACCGTATCGCCGGACAAAACCGCCGGAATCAAATCCTGCCATAATGTCGTACGGCGCGCGATCCCAACGGGTAGCACTCTCGCTTCCATATCATCCAGAAGCTTACCGATAGCCGCTTCCCTGTCTCCTTTCCCCCGCTCCTCCTTCATCGTCTGCAGAAGATGAATGATGTCCTCTTGGATGAGCCGATCATCTGCCAAGCCATCCATATAGAGAACCAAGCACGGATCATCCGTTCCACCGGCTTTGATGAATTTCACTTGGAGATCATCCGGATTATGAAGAAGTTTGCGCAGCTCGTTCAGATTGTCCCTTAGCGATTTCGAGAGCATCGGCTTGTAGACGCTCATTCACTCACCCCACCTATTGCCTTTCCTTCCTCATAGTGGTACCCGAAAGCAACGGTTCCTACTCGTCCTCAACGAGGCTTTGCCAATGCATAAGCCAAAGTGCTGCAACGACAATGCCACTTAAAAAAGAGCAGTGGATACTTTCCGCAGGGAGGACTATTCTGAAAAAAGAACCCATTATCCGGGAGGAGTCCTCATGACCGAATACTTGCGAGGCCAGTTGGCCGAGCTCGCCGGAGTCAATCTTGAAACCTTGCGCTATTACGAAGAGAAAGGCCTGCTGCCGCCTCCCCGCCGAAGCGACACCGGTTATCGCTTGTATACAGAGGAAGCCCTGCTTCGCTTAACCTTCGTCAAGAATGCCAAAAGCTGCGGATTTACGTTGAAGGAAATCCGGAAGGCGCTGGTGAAGTCGGGCAGCGTCGGCATCCCGCTTGAGGAATTTGCCCAAGTCATTGACCGCAAGCTGGCCTCTACCGAGAAGGAAATCGCTGCATTGGAGGTCCGGAAAACGATCCTTCGCCACTTGAAACAGGAAATCCTCAGCACGGACCCACAACCGGATATTCGAGCGACTTTGCGGGAGCTTCGGATGGATGAAGCACCTGTTGAACCCGATGAGGGATAAACTCGATCTCGACTTGACCTTGACCTTTACCTTGATTTTGACCTTGACCTTGTAGCTACCTACAGGCTTTAAACTGGGCGCATACGCTCTGGTTAATGAGCGAATGAAGGAGGCTGCAAGAGATGAAAACAGTGATTGAAGCGACCAACAAACCGTTAGCAGAGAAAGTAAAAGAACAGCTAAGGCAAACAACCGGCTTTTCCCAGCAAACAGTGAGCGAAATCCGCGAAGGCTTGGTGAAACAAGCCGAGCAGCTGCCCCCTCTTCCGGGAGTGGTATACCGAGAAGCGGGCGCCGAAGGAATCGCTGGCGAATGGGTCCATGTGGAGGATGGGACCCAGCTGGCGTCCGACAGTGTCATCCTCTACCTGCATGGAGGCGGCTTCGTGGCGGGCAGCGCGACCGTGTACCGTGATCTGGCGGCCAGGATTTCACGGACAAGCAGAACCCCCGTGCTGACCGTCAATTATCGGCTGGCTCCCGAACACCCTTATCCGGCTGCCCACGAGGACTGCCTCAACGCTTATCGAGCGCTCATCCGCCTTGGGTTTGCGCCGGAACGAATCCTTCTCGGGGGAGATTCCATCGGCGCCAGTCTCGTCCTGATGACGTTGCTCCAGCTGCGCGATGAAGCAGCCCCTCTTCCCTCCGGCGCTTTCTTGCTGTCGCCGCACACCGACCTCGTACATTTGGACGGAGAATCGTATGAATCGAATGCCAAGAACGATCCCACCGGAAGCCGGGAGGCGAATGAGCGGCTCTTATCGGCTTATTGGCAGGACAGAGGAACCGATATCCCTCTGCTCCTCTCCCCGCTTCGCTGCGATCTGTCCGGTCTTCCGCCTCTGCTCATCCAGGTAGGCAGCGACGAGGTCTTGTTGAGCGACGCCGTCCGATTTGCTACCGCAGCGGAGTCGGTAGACGTCTCCGTCCGGTTGGAGATTTGGGAGAGCATGTGGTGTGCCTTCCAAACGATGGCGTTCCTGCTGCCGGAGGCAACGGCTGCCATCGAGCACATCGGCTCTTTTATTCGGGAACGACTCGAACGGCTAGAGTAACGTAAATGAGTTGCCCACACGCAAAATCGGAGTATAGTAGAGAATGCGTAAACTTCCGAATTGGCGGTGGGCTAGTGAAAACCTTCTATCAACTCAATACAATCTTTCTCAGCATGATTATGGAAGCGATCCCCTTCGTGCTAGTTGGCGTTCTGATCTCCGGCGTCATTCAATCCTTTCTCTCTGAACGTTGGATTGCGCGAATCATGCCGAGGAATCGGTTCCTCTCCACGTTGTTCGGAGCGAGTATCGGAGTGTTCTTCCCCTCCTGCGAATGCGGGATCGTTCCGATCACGAAAAGATTGCTGAACAAAGGCGTTCCTTTGCAAGCGGGAATCGGATTCATGCTGACCGGTCCGATCATCAACCCGGTCGTCCTGTTCGCTACGTATATCGCCTTCGGCAACAGCTGGAAGATGGTGCTGATTCGATCCGGAATGGCGTTTGTCGTCGCTGTCTGCGTATCCCTCGTTCTGGGCTTGCTCTTTCCGGTTATGCCGCTTCGCGATTATAAACAGCCTTCCTCTCATCCGAATGGCGCTAAGCCTCTCGCCGATGGGAGTGGATCGCGTGTTCATCTCGATACGGAGGAAACGGCCTGCGCTTCAGAGTCGACCTTGAACTCCCGCTCGGACGTTCGTGATCGAGCTTCTCGCAACCGTAACCGCAGCCGAGAGGTGATGAGCAGGCTGTACCACGTTTGCCTTCATGCGATCGACGAGTTCTTTTCCGTAGGCAAATATGTGATCATCGGCGCCTTTATCGCCGCTTCCATGCAAACCTTCATCCCCACCTCGTCGTTGATGAAGCTGGGCAATAGCCCATTAATGGCATCGCTTGTGATGATCGGACTCGCCTTCACGATGTCGCTGTGCTCCGAAGCGGATGCGTTTATCGCCTCCTCCTTCCGCAGCACCTTCTCTGTCGGTCCGCTCTCTGCCTTTCTCGTCTACGGACCGATGATCGACATCAAGAATACCTTGATGCTCTTGGGCGCATTCCGCAAACGCTTCGTCATCGCCTTGATCGCCCTCGTCACATGCTTCACGCTGATCGGTTCTCTCATCGTTGGGAGGTTATTCGGATGAAACGATTTGTCATCATGCTTGGTTTTGTTCTGATGTTCGTGTTCATTCGTGTGGAAGGCAATCTGAACATGTACATCAACACCAAATACGCCTACTTGTCCGATATGACCATCGCCATCCTCTCCTTGCTCTGCGTCGTCGAATTCATCCGGGTCTTCCGGGAAGAGCGCGCCGAAGAGCGGCGGAAAGCGCTGGAAGCCACAGAAGAAGAGAGCCGACAGAAGGCTGAGAAGCATCACGATAACGAAGAACAGGATGACCCCAGTCAACCTTATCTACAGGAAAGTACCTACCGGGATACGGGCTCAGAGATACACGATAACCATTCACTTGTTAGCAACCAGATTCATGATCACGACCATCATGCTCACGATCACGAACGTGCGCATGATCACGACCATCATGCGCACAATCATGATCACATTCATGATCACGATCACCATGCGCATAACCACGGACATGCTCACGATCACGATCAAATGGGGCATTCCCACGCCCATGACCACGATGGCCATTCGCATGGTAATACGACCCGTCTTCAGCGTGCGATTACGTATCTCATCCTCTGCGTTCCCATTTACACCGGCATCTTTTTGCCTATTCAGACCCTCGACTCAAGCTTTGTGAAGGCAAAGGGATTTTCCTTTCCCAGCCTCGATGTGTCCGCCGACAATCCCGGCAATCATCAATTCCTGCGGCCGGATACGAGCATCTTCTACGGCAAGGACGGGTACGAGAAGCTGAAGAAAAAGGAATTGGCCGAATTTGCGGGCAAGGACGAGATTCCGCTGAACGAAACGGATTATTTGAAGGGGATGGAAGTTCTATATAATTTCCCTGGAGAGTTTATGAGCAAGACCGTCTCCTTCGACGGCTTCGCTTACAAAGGAGAACAGGTCGAAGGCAATCATTACTTCGTCTTCCGCTTCGGCTTCATCCATTGCGCCGCCGATTCTGGTGTGTTCGGGATGCTGGTCGATTTTCCCAAAGGTACCGAGCTGAAGGATGATGATTGGGTCCATGTCACCGGTACTCTCTCGTCGGAGCTGTACCAGCCCTTCAAGCAAACGCTGCCTGTGCTGGAAGTCACCTCTTGGGATCGGATTGAAGCACCCAAGAATCCTTACGTCTATCGCAATTTCTAGGATAACGGAGACTTAGCAAGAAGAAGAGCGAACATGCGAAAGAAGCTTCCAAAACCGCAGCTATTGCGGCAATGGAAGCTTCTTTGCATAGGTCCTGTATCACTAGATCGGAGCGCGCTGCTCCCTATTCAGCGTAAGAATATCACCGCATTTACCGGAACAGACGGAGCGGAAGCGTGAACTCCGGGAAGCCCGCTGCGTAAGGCGTGTATTCGTACGGATCGAAGAAGACGACGATCGCATCGTTTTGCAGGTAGAACGACTGGTTATCCTTAATGGATTCGAACGGCGTCAGCAAATAATCCTGATTGGCGAATCTCTTCTTGATCTCTTTGTTGATGATGGTTTTGTAGTTCGGGTTGCCGAGCGCTGCCTCTTGAAGCGTCAAGACTTTGCCGGTTTTGAGATCAAAGGTGAAGGGAATCCGTGCAGGTGACCCATGCGCCCCGCCTAGATACAGGTAAGACTCTAAATAGAGGCTCAGCTTGTCATGGACGTTCGATTTGATGAAGTAATTCACGGTGAAGCTGTTCGGAGCGGCCCCCGGTTCAGATTCCTTCAGATCCTTACGGGCTTCTGCGGCCATTTTTTCGACTTCCGTTTTCAGAAAGCTATTGATCTTGTCCTGAACGGCTTTATCAGCCAATCCAGTGAGCTGCGGGTATTGAATCTCGAATTCCTGCTTGCTGGTCGTTTCGTTGATGGTCTTCGTCGTGATCGTCAAAGCATTGATCGGCAGCGCCGTAATCGTAATCTGCTTGTTGGCGTTATAATCGACGTTATAGCCCAAGGTCTCCAGGAAAAACCGCAGCGGAATGTAGGTCGTTCCATTCCGGATCACTGGCGATGTGCCATATATCTTTTGACCGTTAATCGTATAGGGGCGCGGATCGCTTTCCTTCGTCACGATGGTGACATTACGGCCGCTGACGGTGGAGGATTTGGTCGCAGGGTCCCAGCTGACTTTCAGCCCCAGCTTGTCACTGAGAAAACGGAGAGCGACGTACGTGGTATCGCCATTCTTCGAGACGGCCCCGGGAACGGATTGCACTTGGCCGTTAATTTTCATCGTGAGAGTTTTCGGAAGGATGGCATTCGCCGCAGCTTGCGTCTCTTCTCCCGAATAAGTGGAAGCCGCATGGGCCGTCAGGGCGGAAGTCGGGATGATAGAAAGGCTTCCTCCGGCAAGCAGCGATACGGCTAAAGGAACCGATATCCATTTGGTTGGGGCAAAGCGTTTGACAGATTGGCGGTTGGGTTGAGGTTGGATGACTTTCATACGGATATCTCCTTTGCGCGTTTGGGTTGGGCAGGTAATCCTGCCCCTCGTCATTCGGTATCTCCGAAAGGAGGGAAGCTCATGCATCCAATCGGTACACTTCTTCTTCACTCCAGGATCAGGGAACCGAATCATAGGAATAGACGATTTGGGTTTCAAGAAAGTTCCATTCTGTTGATTGCGATGACGATTAATTTGCCTAAACAAAGGGACAAAATTCCGAATTGAAAAACCCTCTCCGGATCGATGGGATTCCGAAGAGGGTTTCATTAATTATATTTATATTTTGTTGCATTAACGAGTTTCCCTATGCAGGGTTTGTCTCGCCAACCTCGGGCAATACTTCACCAACTCTAGCCGACCAGGCGTATTCTTCTTGTTCTTCGTAGTGATATAGTTTCGGTCTCCGCATTCCGTACAAGCTAATGTTACGATCACTCGCATCTCCTGATTCCCTCCTTTTTCATTCTTAGCTGGTGCCTATTCGGATAACGCCTTCTTGAGGGCTTCCAGGTTGTTCTTCATGATGCCGATGTAGTCGAGTCCCTTCTGCCGCTCCTCATCCGTAAGCCCTTCGAGCGGATTGAGCACATCGGTCTTCGCACCGATCTCCTTGGCGATGGTTTCGGCGATCTTAGGCTCCACCAACGTTTCGAAGAAGATGGTCTTCACCTGATGGTCTTGAGCAAACGTAATGACCTCTGCCATTTGCTCCGGAGAAGGCTCCTGCTCAGGGGATAGACCCGCAATGGGAACCTGCGTGAGTCCGTATTCCTTTGCCAGATAAGCGAAAGCGGCGTGTTGGGTAATGAAGTCCTTGCGCAGTACGTTTTGAAGATCCGTTTTAAAGGCTTCATCCAGCTCTTTCAGCTTCGCGATATAAGCGTCGGCGTTCTTCTGGTATTCGTCCTTGTGCGCAGGGTCGGCTTTCTTGTATGCCTCAGCGATGGTTTGAACCTCTTTCTGGGCGAGCACGGGGCTCAGCCAGACATGGGGATCCAAGCCATGCTCCTCTTCCTCATGGCTACCTTCACCTGTAGAATCATGGTTATCTTCCTCGTGACCCGCTTCCCCTTCATGGTCGTGGTCATGCTCGTCTTCCCCTTCCGCAAGCGTAATGCCTTCGCTAGCTTTCACATCGACTCGCTTGTCGCTCGCAGCACTTGTGATCACCTTGTCCGCCCAGCCTTCTACGATGCCGTTGTAGACAAAGAGATCCGCTTCTTGAATAGCCGCGACATCCTTCGGCGTCGGTTCCCAATCATGCGGCTCAACTCCGCCTCCAATGAGTGCGGTGACCTCCGCGTAATCTCCGCCAACCTGGCGAGCGAATTCGTACATCGGATAAAAGCTAGCCACAACCTTCAATTTCTTGCCTTCAGCCGGTGCGGGTGAGGCGGATGCCGTTACTGCTGAACTTGGAGATGCGGAGACAGTTGAAGAATCGGTCGCCGCCGATGGGGTGGCTTTACCGCAGCCGGTCAATAGTACAGCGCTGGCGAGGATGACAGAAAAGGAAAATTTAACAGGGGATGAGATCGATGGTTTCACAGGTGTTCCTCCTAATGAGATGAATGATATTGAATGGGGAAGATTAGTAGTCCAGTCCCTTTTCCGAGCCGTGTAGATTCTGCCCTTTTCGAGAAGGCGACGACTTTGCTTTCTTGCTGTTCTTGGAACCAAACCGTTTCCAGCCTTGATGAATCCCCGTACCGACCAGCCAGATGCAGAGCAGCACGAGGGCAATCGTTCCACCAGGGGGCGTGCTCCATTCATAAGAAGCCGTAAGCCCCGAGAAAACGCCAGTCATCCCGATGCCGATGGAGATGACAATCGACCATGCAAAAGACCGGGATAAGCGAATCGCCAGAGCGGCAGGCAAAACGATGAGGGAAGAAACGAGCAGGACTCCGACAATCGGCATCGCCGACGCGACGATCATGCCGGTCAATACGCTGAAGGCAAAGGTCAAGCGATTAACAGGTACTCCGATGGAACGCGCTGTTTCCTCATCGAAGGTCAACAGATAGAGCGGCCGGCGAAACAAGGCGAAGAATAAACCACCGATTACGGTCACAATCGCGAGAAGCAATAGCTCTGTGGTATTTACCGCTACAACTGTTCCGAACAAGTAGGAGGAAAAGCTCCGGGTCAAGCTTTTGTTCAGGCTCATCAGCACAACCGCAAGAGAGAGTCCGCCGATCATGATGATGGCGATGGAAATTTCGCTGTAGGATTTATAGCTCCGCCGCACATATTCAACGGCCACTGCGCCGAGTACGGCGGTCAGAAATCCGGCAAGCGTGGGGTTAAACCCGAAATAGGCGCCAGCTGCAACTCCAGCGAGGGAAACATGAGACAGCATGTCCGCCATCAGCGCTTGACGGCGCAGCATCAGATAGACCCCGAGCGTCGAGGCCAGGACCGCAATCATCCCGCCGGCATAAAATGCCCTCTGCATGAAGTCGTAGTGCAGCATCGCCATCCCCCCTCCTCCGTTCGCTCCAGTTCGATGATCCGATCGAGCCGATCCTTGACCTCCTCCAGGTTATGGGTCACCATCAGAACGGTGCTTCCTCTGCCGCGAACTTGCTCCTCCATCAGTTGGTAAAAATCCATGCGACTGTTCTTATCCATGCCGGTGACTGGCTCATCCAGGACGAAGAAATCCGGCTCCTGTACGAGCGTCCGGGCGATGCAGATCCGCTGTTTCTGACCTCCCGACAGCTCGCCGATCCGATTCCCGCGATGCTCCCACATGCCGACCTGTCGCAAGCCTTCCTCCACCTTGCGGTGATCCTCCGGCAGCAGCCGCTTCAGCCAAGCGCCTTTCCGGTATCGTCCGGAGAGGACAAACTCCTTCACCGTGCTGGGAAACCCACTGTTAAATGCGGAGAGCTGCTGGGGTACGTACCCAACTGTGAGGGGTCTGCTATCGGCGCATCGATCTGCCAATTGAATCAATCCACTCCAAGGCTTCAGCAAACCGAGCATAAGCCGCAACGCTGTAGATTTGGATGCGCCGTTCGGGCCGGTTAACGCAACGAACTCGCCCTGCCGGATCGACAGGCTGGCATTGACCAGCGAAGGAACGTCTCCATACCCGAAGACCACTTCCTCCATCTTGACGATCTCCATGTTCATCACCTTTCCCTGCTTTGCCGCCAGCATCGGCGTATGTCAAAAGCAGTCTTTTCTTATACGTAATAATTACGATATTGCACGATGCATTCGCTTAGCCGATTCAACGAGTGCGCTGTCAGCCCTAATCGTGTGGATAGGAATCGGCGTGGATCGACTGTATTACCGAATTAGATCTTGATAATCCCCGGTATAGAGATAGACGTAAGGATTCGCGGGAGCCGTAGACGGAACAACGCTACCATCAGCCAGAGCCAAAACCGGTTTTCCATCAACCTTCACTTTGCTGATGGTTCCAGTCACGGAAACCCATTCGTCCTGCTTCCAATCGCGGCTATTCACATCCCGAACAAGCACGCCATAGGAGGAGGAATCCGCCGCGCAGCAGGACATGACCAGTCGAGCGACGGCGAATTCGTCGCCCTTCATTGTTTTATCCCGGTAGACAAATCCACTGATCGTCATGGTCTTCCCGACAAAGCGATCGAGATCCAAATCGACCGCGCGGAGAACCTCCAAGTACCCCTCATCCGGTACCGAGATTCGATCTTGGTTATAGAGCCGCTTGGCGAGCCAAATGAAATCCTCATTGTAGCCGTCAGTTTGAACATCCTCTGAAGCTCCGGTCGAAAACCCTCCCGAATCGAAAGGCCCGGCAGCCGAAACACCTTTTGCCGTAGAAGATGACGCAGACAGAAACCCGACTGTCCCATCCGGGCCGCTCAGGGATATTCCTTTGACGGCGGTCAATTCGCTTCCTGAAACCCCGTCTGGAAGCAGAAATCCTGTTAGGAGCGGCAGCAGAAACAAGAGATAGAGCAGCCCGCTGGACCGACCTCTTGAAGCCGGGTCCGGCGCACAGCAGTCGCAATCCATCCGCTCCTCCCGGCGTGTTCCGAGCGCCAACCAGATTTGAGCTCCCGCCACAACAATCAATCCCAGTGCAGCAAGCTTGACGAGCGTCTCCATCCGAGGAGCGATGTAATGAAAGAGATTGCCGCTCTGAACGAGATAGAGAATGTAGAGAGAATAAGCAAGCAGCAGCAAGGCTCGAAACAGATAGTGGCGGACCATGCGGCTATCTGCTGGATGTCCAGCCTCATGGTTCATTCGTGTTTCCTCTCGCATCTAGAGTCCTCCTTCTCAAGTCAAGCCCAGAGCGGACCCAAATTGATGAATCAGCAGGACTCCGCCGAGGACGAACAGAACGACTAGAATCGAAAGCAGCAGCACGAATTTTCCCCGAAAAACCGAGAGCAGCATCAAAGTTCCTTTCAAATCGAGCATCGGTCCCAGCACAAGAAACGCGAGAAGCGCGCTCGGTGGAAAGGCTCCGGTGAAGGAGGCGGCCACAAAAGCGTCTGAGGTGGAGCACAGCGAGAGGACAAAGGCGAACCCCATCATTACTAGGCTTCCGGTGAGCGGATGGCTTCCGATCCCGGTGATCGCCGAGCGAGGTACCCCCGTCTGAATGGCTGCCGTTAGCACGGAGCCCAGGAGCAAATACTTGCCCATCTCAAAAAACTCATGGCCCATGTGTGAGAACGCCTGCGAGAGGCGATGTCCGATCGCTGTCGGTGTACTCCCTTCCTGCCGAGCTTGCTGAGCTTGTGCGTAGAGCTGCTCCTTATCAAGCTTAAGCGGCTGCCGGATTTTGATCGCATACACGACGAGTGCGATTCCGCATCCGACGAGCAGGCCAAAGCCCATCCGGGCGTAGCTCATCTCCGGATTGGAGCGGAAAGCCGTTAAGGTTGCCGCATAGACAACCGGATTGACAATTGGGCCGACCAGCAGGAAGACAACGCCGATATAAACCGGCATTCCCTTCGCCATCAAGCGGCGCACGATGGGAACAATGCCGCATTCGCAGAGCGGAAACAAGACGCAGAGAAGACAGGCAACCGCGATCCCTCCGAGCGGATGGTTCGGAATGAGCTTCCGAAGGGTCTGTTCGCTAACGAAGACCTGCATGAACGCAGATACCGCAACTCCGAGCAGCATGAAGGGCAGCGCCTCCAGAACGATGCCGATCAGCATCGTCTTAAAGGACATGATGATATCCGCAGCCGGAAGTGTCATCGTCAAGGCGCGGTGGTTCGGGCTTAACCGGATCACCGTCCCGGCTGTACAGATGACCAATAGGAATAGCCAGGGTATACTCGTTCTGAAGCTCCCAGTGCGCATAGGCAATCCTCTCCGTCCAGCCCCCTTGCCGGACCGTTTGTCTTACCTATACCCTATTCGGAGTGAGGACAGGTTATGTCCGGAGTCTCCCTATAATCCGTACAATCCGCCTGCAATGCGCGTTATCCATGGTCTTGTGAGCGTTCACCCTGACTTCAAAGCCTCAACCAGCCAAACGATGCTTCTCACCAGCTGGACTTGGTCACGCCAGGGATTTGCCCCTTGTGGGCCAACTCCCGGAATACGATTCGGGATACATGGAACTTCCGCAGATAGCCTCGCGGTCGTCCTGACACTTCACAGCGGCTCTTCAATCGAGTCGGAGAGGAATCCCGCGGCAGCTTGCGGAGGGCTTCCAGGTTCCCCTGGAGCATAAGCTCTCTCCGTTTGTCCGCATAGCGGGCTACCAGCTCCTGCCGTTTGCGTTCTTTCATGATCTTCGATGTTTTGGCCATATCTGGCGCCTCCTCTTATTCGTAATTATTACTATATAATACGATTAAAGCATAAAACACCGCTCTTGACAAATATCTTTTACCAAACCCTTTGCCAAATCCATGATTCGAGAGTAAGATTTAATCGTAAATATTACTAATTCACTTGAGAAAGGAACCTTGCGATGAGCATCCCTGTCCTGATCCTGAGCGGCTTTCTCGGAAGCGGCAAAACGACTCTTCTCCTCCACCTTCTGGAGGAAGCGGATGCCCGCGGTCTTCGTGCCGGCGTCTTGATGAATGAACTCGGAAAACGGGATGTCGACGGACAAATTGTAAGCGAAACGTCCGATATCGCCCTATCGCGACTCCTGGACGGCTGCGTCTGCTGCACGAAAAAAAGCGAGCTGGCCGGAAGTCTCGCTTCCCTATTGCGGACCAAGCCCGATCTTCTGATCATTGAACTCACCGGCGTTGCCAATCCGGAGGAAGTGGCCGATGCCTTGACCGAACCCGAACTGCTCGGAAAAGTGAAAATCAAGCAAATCGTCACTGTACTGGATGCGGAGCACACCCTTGAGTACAACAGCATCTTTGCCTCGGACAAGGAGCTGGTGAGAACGCTGCGCAGGCAAATTGAAGTCGCAGACCAGATCCTTCTCAACAAGATCGACCGGGTAAAGCCTGCTCTGCTGCCCAAGCTTGAGAAGGCGATCCGCAAGCTGAATGATCGGGCTCCGCTGATTCCGACTCGCATGAGTCAAATGGAGCTGCCCCCTCTCTTCGAAGGAATTCGACCGGGTGAAAGCGGCGCTATCCCCGTCCGCCGCCCTCTTCGCGTATCAACCGGAGCAGTTCCGATGGTAATGAACCGGGAAAACCCTCCTGTACAGAAGGAGCAGCCTGCTTCCTTCTCCCGCATCCGGACCTTCCTGCTCGAATTTCCGAACGGAGCCGGACTGCCGCTTCCCAAGATCGAACGTTATTTGTCCCTTTGGGGTCAGGGTCTCCTGCGAGCAAAGGGCTATGTCCCTCATTCCAGCAAGGGTACCCAGTTGCTGCAATATGCCGGTAAGCGGGCCGAATGGACTCCCGCTCGATATGAAGAAGCCCCCTACCTGGTGCTCATCGGACTCGATCTGGATGAGAAGCGGTTGCGAACAGAATGGGAGGCTCTCTTTCCGACAGGGGTATCGAAGGAAACAGCCAGAAGCTAATTACCCGATCCAGACAGCTCAGCAAAATCGCCCATATACGGATAGACATAGGGAGAGTCCGGCGCTTGGATCCGGCTGATGGATTCAGCCTTCACGGTGATGATCTCCTGACCTTGATAAGTGGAGCTCTCGATGGTCCCCGTCACGGTGACCCAATCGTCCTTCTGATACGTAGTGGACATCGACGACCGGACGAGAAGTCCATATGGCGCCGCGTCGGCAGAGCAGCATTGCATGGCTAGGCGTGATACGACAAAGCTCCCCTCTCCCATATCCTTCTCTCGATATACGAACCCGCTGAGACGGATCTTCTTGCCAAGAAACGGTTCCTTGAACAGATCCAGCGCTCCGAGTATCTCCATAAAGCCGGTTTCCTTCACATCGACGAGGGAGTGTGCGGCCAATTTTCTGCCGAGCCTGGCATAGTCCTCCATGTAGGGATCCGTGGTAGCAAAAGGATCATCGCCCGTACTCTGAGCCTCAGGCAACGAACCGTTCGGCGGGGTAATATCTCCCTCGCCCGGTGATGCCGTAGGAAGGGAGCCAGTAGAAGCGGCATTCTCTCCATCGGCATCTGGGCTTTCGAAAGCCGCTCTCCCCTCTTCGTCTGTAGAGCTCCAGCTCTCGGCAGATGGAACTGCCGCACTCGCCCGACTCACCGGCTCCTTCGACGGAGCCGATTCGGCGAGGAGCTTGGCCTTCTTGACCGCTAACACATTCGCGTTCAGGTTCATCCCCTTGACAGCGGCAACGCTTGCGCCCATCACTGAATCCGGCAGCAGAAGGCCGAGGCTGAGCGGCAGCACAAATAAACCATACGTTACCACATTGCGCAGGAGTGACCTTGAAGGAGCGTGCGTGCAGCAGCCGCACGCTCCTTCCTTCGGCTTGCCGAACAGGCCGAAATACGCTTGAAAGGCGCCGATGATGAACAGCGCGACTCCCGCATATTTCACCTGCTGCTCCAGCCGGGGAATGATGTAATACGACAGCTTTCCGATCTGGACCAGATAAGCGATATACGCGGACAGCCCCATCAAGATAGCGGCTCGAGCCAGATAATGAAGGGACTCTCTTCGGGTATCATTCATAAACGCGCTCCTCTTTCATAGTCGTAAGCTTGCTACCACAATGCATAATGGGACAGGATGAGGGAGCCAATCAGCACGGTCACCGTAATCAACCCCGCGAGCAGTAGGACAAACCGAGGCTTGAAGACCGACAGCAGCATCAAGGTGCTCTTGAAATCAAGCATCGGTCCGAAGACGAGAAAGGTGAGCAGCGAACCGGACGAGAACGTCCGGGCAAACGAAGACGCGACGAACGCATCCGAGGTGGAGCAAAGGGACAGCACGTAAGCGAACCCGATCATGAATAGATGCGACACAATCGGCTGCTGTCCGATCTCCGCCATCCCCGCCCTCGGAACAAAGGCCTGGATCAGCGAGGTCATCACCGAGCCGAAGATGAGGTACTTGCCCATGTCGAAGATTTCACCGCCGGCTTGCTCCATCACGGCGAACAGCTTGCCCATGCCTTTTGCCTGAGTGCCAGATTCCTCTTCGGGACCTTCCCCAGATTCTGCCGCCTCGCTTCGGTACAAATCCTCCTTGGTCGTTTTGAGTGGATCGCTTTTAACGAAGGCATAAAGGATGAGTCCAATGACCAGCCCAACCAAGAGAGCGAGTCCCATCCGCGCATACACCATCTCCGGGCGAATTCGGAACGCCGTATAGGTCGCGGCGAAAACGATGGGATTCACGATCGGTCCGACCAGAATGAATACGACTCCTACATAGAGCGGCATGCCTTTTCGTATCAGCCGCCGGACTACCGGAATCATCCCGCATTCGCATAAGGGGAAAAGGATACCGAGCAGACAGCCGAAAGCAATGCCGAGAATCGGATTCTTCGGAACGAAGCGGCGGATCCAAGCTTCCGGAACCACCACTTGCAGGATGGCGGATACCAATACTCCGATGATGAGATAAGGAAGCGCTTCGAGAAAGATGCTGATGAACATGGTCTTGAAGGTCTGTACGCCTTCGGTTCCAAAGGAAGGAACCTTCAAGATTCCCCCTGGATTCATCGCGATCCAAATGATGAGGAACATGGCAAGTCCAAACAACAAATGAATACCGAAATTAGCTGCAGAGCGGCGCAAGAGGTGAAGCTCCTTTCAAAATCACAAGGATCGTTCGTTGCAGGCTGCGAATGGAGTCATTATAGCATAATCGTAATATTTACGTATATACAAAGAGATGAAAGGCATCTGTACCACCTATTCGTCTGCTTTCGCTATACATGCATGAAGAAATTCGCTACATCTTTCCGTTTCGGAATGCCAACACCTCTTTTTACCGTCCATTGTGGTAAAATAAGCTAAAAACAGTGAGGTACCGAATGGGAGTATCGATTTCGATTCCGCCGATTGCCTTCGTAGGGATTGCGTTGGTTATAGGCAACGTAATTTTTAGCTTCGGAAAAAGCAAGCTGATGAATACGAGCTTTATTCTCCTGTCTTCTATCTTCTCCCTCGTGGGTATTGTGGAGATGATGGTAGCACGCCCTCAATTTATGGAGAGGTTAAAGTACAGCGCGAGCCGTCGGGATTTTGACTCCACATTCGTAGAATGGGCGAAAGACAAGTATGATTCTTTTGCCGTTATTTCGATAATCGCGACGTGTACGGCGATCCTACTATTCGTACTCATTTTGATCATATCAAGGAGTCAGACCGGTTTTCTTTGGGAGTATCATACGGGGATCGTGATTGTCTTGATGATCCTTCATTTTTTTGCCGGAGTTGGTTATGGGTTGTCGACGTTTAATAAATGGTTCGACATCGCAGGGCCTATCTCGAATCTAACCATTGATGCATGTTTGGCTATGCACCTTCCGCTCGTGGTGAAAAGGCTGCTCGTTCGTAAAAGTAAAGGGGAAAGCTCACTGACAATAAAGCCAGCAGAGTAAGCTAGACTAGAAGAATAGAAGCCCGAAGGACAACCAACCGCATTCGTTCATTTCCCTCTCTTGCTTCACAATTGTTCAATATAAGGTCCCAATGGATAATCGATTTTTGCACCATCTTTTAAAACTTCATAGGCTCTCTTTACATTTTCTTCATTACCTTCACCAAAGTGGAAGCAAAATTGCATAGTATTACCATTTTCCCTCTCATCAAGTGCCTCTGATATAGCTAACACTTGCCCGTAGGCCTCTAATTCAGCATGAAGATAGCTTCCATCTTCGTTCTTACTTTCATGTAATAACTTAGCATCAAAAGCCTTTTGATACATTTTTACTGCTTCAACACTATTCTTGAGATACATTTGCATCATGGTTCTTACCATTACTTTTCCTCCTGCTCAAATATACAGCCAAGAAAAATCACTGTAATTCCGAATATTCCTGCAAAATAGGACCTCTTCTCCACCGTGGATGAGAGGTCCTTTCGTTCAATTAAATCAGCGCCCAGTTGCCGGACCGAAATACCGGTTCCAGCGTTCCATCCGCTAATTCTCCGTCGATATCCATTTCGGCTGAGCCGATCATGAAGTCGACATGCGTCAGGCTTTCATTCAACCCAAGCGCAGCAAGCTCCTGCGGCGAGAGATCAGCGCCTCCTTCAACGGAGCTGGAAAATGCCCGGCCGATCGCCAGATGATTGGAGGCATTTTCGTCGAACAAGGTATTGAAGAAGATCAGGTTGGAGTTCGAGATCGGCGAATTGTGCTGTACGAGCGCCGCTTCCCCGAGGTAATGAGAGCCTTCATCCAGCTCGATCAGCGCCTTCAAGCTTTCATAGCCCTTCTCCGCTTTGAAATCGACCACCCGGCCCTTCTCAAAGGTGAGCGTGAAATTCTCGATCAAGTTGCCGTTGTAGCTGAGCGGCTTCGTGCTGGTTACATAGCCTTCGGTTCCTTCCCGATGCGGGGAAATAAATACTTCTTCCGTCGGAACGTTCGCATTGAAATCGTTGCCCTTGGCATTGGCCGACTTGCCACCGCTCCAAATATGGCGATCAGGCAGCGCTACCGTAAGCTTCGTCCCCGGCGCGCGGTAATGGAGCTTCTTAAATTGCTTGGCGTTCAGCTGCTCGATTCGCTCATTCAGAGCTCCATTATGAGCTTTCCAAGCGGCGACCGGATCCTCTTGGTCGGCACGGGTTGCGCGGAAGATAGCTTCCCAGAGAGCGCGGACCGCTGCTTCTCCCTTAAGCTCCGGAAATACCTTCTCAGCCCAGGCAACGGACGGAGCGGCGATAATCGACCAGGTTGCCCGGTCGGTGAACGTATATTCGCGCCATTTGGCGAGAGCTGCACCGGCCGCTTTCTGGAATGCGGTGGTACGCGATGGCGCCGTACCGCTCAACAGATCGGGATCGCGAGATTCGATCAGCAGGTAGGCTCCACCCTCCGCCGCGACCTTGGTAATCGCATCTGCTCTCCATTGCGGGTATTCCGCGAAGGAATCCTCCGGTGCGAGCTTATAACGAAGACGGGTCACTTCGTCATCCACCCACTCAACTTGGACAAGCTTCGCTCCTGCTTCATAGGCTTTACGCACGACCAGGCGCACGAATTCCGGCTGGTGCAGCGAGGTATTGATCCATACGGTTTCGCCGGGCTGCACATTCAAGCCAACCTTCACCGTAAGCTCCGCGTAATTTTCAAGACATTTTTCGAAATCCATCGTTTCTTACCCTCCAATATGGAATAAATTCTCTCCACCACTACCTTCGACAGGCAGGCGCGCTTCTCCTCTTTTACCAGGATGTACGGCGAGTTTCCTCTCCGTATTCTAGGCTTTACCGAACAGTGGAAAAAGATAACAGCCATGATGCTGCAACAATCGAGAAGCGATTGCCGTTTGAGAGAGCGACAACCAATCAACCAAAACCATTAAGGAGTCGACCCCAAAATGAACCTCACTTCCCGCAAGAGCATGCTGTTGATTCTCGTAGTTCTTCTTAGTCTTGCCGCCGCAGGCTGTACCAATATGAAAAAGACTGCTGCAGCTGAGCCTACGCTGCCCCCCCAGGAGATGGTCGATGATATCCTCAAGCAGGTCGAGCAGCCCTCCCTCATCGACATTCAAGCCGATGCCGTTAAGGACATGTATGACATCGACCCGGCTCTGCTTGAAACGTATGTCATCAAAATGCCGATGATGAACATCAAAACCAATGAGCTCGCAATCCTTCAGGTGAAAGAGGAGAAGGACCTTCCGACGGTGGAAGCTGGTGTGAAGAAAAGAGCGGAAGCCGTGCAAAAGCAGTTTGAGACCTATTTACCCGATCAATACGAAAACGCCAAGAACTACAAGCTAGTCACCAAAGGAAATTATGTGCTGTTCGTCATCTCCGAGGATGCGGATAAAATCGTTAGCTTGTTTGAAGGCTACTTCCCGGCTGGAAAGTAACCCATCATGGTATTCAGCAGCCTGATCTTTCTCTTCCTGTTTCTGCCGACCGTTCTGCTTCTCTATTACGCTTCGCCCCGACGTATTCGCAACCTGGTCCTGTTTCTGACGAGCCTGCTTTTTTATGCCTGGGGAGAGCCGATCTATATCGGCATCATGCTTCTATCCACGATCACCGATTACAGCTTCGGCTTGCTGCTCGATCAGCCAAATCGGTCTCCTCGCGCGCGGAAGCGGATCGTTGCCTCGTCCGTTATCGTGAATCTAGGTCTGCTTGGCTTTTTTAAATATGCGGACTTCCTGATCGGTACAGTCAATTCGCTGGTCGGCACAGCGATTCCAGCCACTGACCTTCCGCTGCCAATCGGGATTTCCTTCTACACCTTTCAATCGATGTCCTATATCATCGACGTCTATCGTGGCAAGACGAAGGCTCAGCGAAACTGGATCGATTTCGGCGCGTTCGTGGCGCTTTTTCCGCAGCTGGTTGCCGGACCGATCGTCACCTACAACACGATTGCGGAGCAGTTGAGATCGCGCAGGGAGACCTTCGAGCAATTTGCAGAAGGAGCTCGCCGCTTCGTCATCGGGCTCGCCAAGAAAG
The DNA here is from genome assembly GCF_001457415.1 of Gorillibacterium timonense. Lineage (GTDB taxonomy): Bacteria > Bacillota > Bacilli > Paenibacillales > NBRC-103111 > Gorillibacterium > Gorillibacterium timonense. The sequence continues at coordinate 1,883,317 of NZ_LN881724.1, read as the reverse complement.
TGCTGCTCGCCAACAATATTGGTCTCGTCTGGGACGGCATCGCTTCCCTTTCACCTGATAGCCTTCCCGTCTTCACGGCGTGGCTCGGACTCGTCGCCTTCGCTTTTCAAATCTACTTCGATTTCAGCGGCTACTCGGATATGGCCATCGGCCTTGGGTTGATGTTCGGCTTCCGGTTCCGTGAAAATTTCAACAAGCCCTACGCCTCCCGCAGCATCACGGATTTTTGGCGCAGATGGCATATATCACTCGGCACCTGGTTTCGCGATTACGTCTATATCCCGCTCGGAGGCAACCGCCACGGGCTGGCTGCGCAGCTGAGGAATATTCTGATCGTCTGGCTGCTCACCGGCTTCTGGCACGGCGCGAGCTGGAATTTTGTCCTTTGGGGGCTGTACTTCGGATTCGTACTGAGCTTCGAGAAGCTCATCTGGCTTCGCTGGCTGGAGCGTTCGCCGCGGTTCGTGCAGCATTCCTATGCCATCGTGATGATCCTGATCGGCTGGGTCTTCTTCGCCTTTACGGATCTTGGCGCGATGGGAGACTTTTTCCGTGCATTGACCGGTTTGAACCACCAGGCTTTGTGGAACGAGAGAACCCTGTACCTGCTCTATACCAACGGCCTCCTTCTCATCATGCTGATCGGCGCCTCTCTCCCGGCTCCCCAGGTAATCCGGGTCATTTGCCGCAAGCTTCCGTTTGGTTTGTCCGCACTAAGTCTCGGTCTGCTCTTTTTCCTGTCGGTCGCTTATCTCGTGGATGCCAGCTACAATCCGTTTCTCTATTTCCGTTTCTGAGGAGGGACCTTCATGACCCCAAAGCAAAGCAAGCTTCTATCAGCCGGTTTTGTTGCGATTCTCTTTGCCGCCGCCCTCCTGTTTCTCGCACTCCCGGTGCAGGGCTTCTCAGAGACGGAGAACCGCCGTTTGCAGGCATTTCCACAATGGTCCTGGACAAGCTTACAGGACAAAAGTTTTACGGACGGGATCGAACGCTACATTTCGGATCATTTCCCCTTCCGGGATCAATGGGTTGCGCTAAAGTCGCGGATCGAGCAGCTGCGTCTTCAACAAGAAAACAACGGCATCTTCAAAGGCAAGGATGGCTATCTGCTGGAGACGTTCCTAGAGCCGGATTATGCGACCATCGCCAAATACACGGATGCCATCAAGACCTTCGTCCACAAGCTCCCAGGAGTGAACATTCGTTTCCTGCTCGCACCCAATTCGATTGGACTGAATGCGGACAAGCTCCCTCCGTTTGCCGAGGTCTATCCAGAGGAGAAAGTCAACGAGTATATCGGCAATCAAGTAAATGGGCAGCTCGATTACTTGAACGGATTCGATTTCTTGACCGCCCAAGCAAATTCCGAGCAGCCGCTCTATTATCGAACGGATCATCATTGGACGACTTCCGGAGCCTATCAGGCTTACCGGGCTTATGCCGCTCAAATGGGTTGGGTACCGCTTGCTCCAGAGGACTTCTCGATTGAAACGGTAACGGATCGTTTCCTCGGAAGCTTCCATACCCGCAGCCAATTCGCCGGGTTGACCCCGGATTCCATCCAAGTGTATCAGCCTAAGCAGCCTGTGGCCAGCACCATGACGGTTGTCGATACGGGAGAAACATTCGACAGCTTGTATTTCCCAGATTTCCTGCAAAAGAAAGACAAATACTCCTATTTCCTAGGCGGCGTTCATGCTCTTGTTCAGATTCGCACGGATTTGCCTTCCGGCAAGGCAACGAATGAAAAGCTTCTCGTCATCAAAGACTCTTACGCACACAGCTCCATTCCTTTCTTGACGCAGCATGTGGCAGAGATCGATGTGATCGATATTCGCTATTACAACGGCAGCCTGGCTTCGTATGTACAGCAAAATGGAATCACGGACGTCCTGCTGCTGTTCAACACCTCCACATTTGTCGAGAATACGGACCTGATCAAATTCAAGCGCTAGCAGAGAAACGGTCGGTTATGCCCGCCTCGAACTGGAGGCTCTCCGTTCGAGGCCGGCCCATGACATACCGATTGACGCCGCTTCGTATCCACACGATTAGGTTGACCGCGTATTAGCAGGAATTCGTTATCATCTTGGGGAATAGGTTATACGCCCGAGCTTTTGGGGTAATGATTCATTACTAGACCGATGGATAACGATTGGGGTGCCCTAATGCTGCAGAGCCGCTTTTTCCGCAACTCTCTCAAGATAATTGCCGTCCTGTTAATCATTTTTTTGACGACCAAGGTGAGCTTTCTGCTCAATCCGATCATTTCCATGATCAAGATTTTGGCGCTCCCCTTCATGCTGGCGGGCTTTTTTTATTACATGTTTCGGCCCTTGGTTAATTATTTGACCCGAAGAAAGGTAAACCGGTCCGCTGCGATTCTGCTGCTCTATTTCGTCCTCGCCGGGTTCATTACCTTACTGGCGATTCTCGTGTGGCCGCTGCTCAGAACCCAGGTACAGAATCTGATGAACAACATTCCTCAACTCGTCAGCGGCTTTCAAATCCAACTGAATCAGCTCCAGGACAGCCGGTTCTTCTCCATGCTGGGACCAAACGAAACGGATTGGACGCAAAACCTGACCAAATACCTCGACTCGAGTATTACTTACGTCACCAACTACTTGTCCAATTCCGTATCGGCGTTTACGAATTTCTTATTTGTGATCTCGACGGTGCCGTTCATTCTCTACTATATGCTGAAGGAGGGCGGCAAGCTCTCCAAAGCGGTGCTTAAGGTTACCCCACGAGCTTATCGCAAGGATGTCAAGGAAGCCTTATCTGATATGGATGGAGCGCTGAGCGGGTACATCGTAGGCCGGGTGATCATCACTTCGCTGCTTGCCTTGATGATGTACATCGGGTTCCTCTTTATTGGATTGCCCTACTCTCTGCTGCTTGCGGTGGTTTCGCTCTTCTTCAATCTGATTCCGTACATCGGACAATTTCTCGGTGCGATCCCTTGTCTGATCGTCGGATTCATTGATTCTCCCACGACGGCGATCTGGGTTCTCGTCATCATCCTGGTCGCGCAACAGATTGAAGGGAACTTGCTGGCACCGCATATCTACGGCAAGCGGCTGGATGTCCATCCGTTGACGACTGTCGTGCTCGTTCTCGTCGGCGGCGATCTTCTCGGCATCGTCGGCATCCTGGCCGCTCTTCCCATCTACCTCGTTGCGAAGATTATCGTCGTGCTGCTCTATCGGCTGTTTCTCGCGGAAAAGGTGGAGGAATTCGTGGAATAGACCAGCCCGATCGTACAATGACTCATCTCCAGGGAAATGAAAAGGAGGCCCTTTCGAATGAAATGGGTCTCCTTTTTGGGCTGCGTTTCCTTATTCAGCTTATGGCTGTGGTGGCGGAGAAGCAGGACCGTCAACCGCTGCCGGAATCGGGGCATACCAGCCGGACCGCTCCCGGAACCAGGCGAAGGCGTTCGTGACGATTACCTTCAGGATAGCATATCCGGGTACGGCTAGGACAATTCCGACAAATCCGAATAGATTGCCTGCCGTCAAGATCACGAAGATGATGGTCACCGGATGGATGTGCAGACTCTTGCCCATGATCTGCGGCGAAATGAATTTCCCCTCGATCAATTGAACGAGCGTCCAGATCACGATCATCTTCAGCAGCATCGCCGGGGAGGTGACGATCGCGACGATGAGCGCAGGTGTGATAGCGATGGCCGGCCCGAGATAAGGAATGACGCTCGTACAAGCGGCGATCAGGGCAAGCGTAAGCGAGTATTTCAAGCCGATGATCAGGTAGCCGATATACAGAAGCGCACCGATGCAGAAGCTGACCGTAATCTGTCCACGAATGTAGGAGCTGATCTGACGGTTCATCTCGGACATGATTCGGAAGGAATAACCGCGCATCCGGGTAGGTGCTATACCAAGAATGAACTTGGGCAGCTTCCGCCCATCCTTTAGCAGATAGAACAGAATGAACGGTAGGGTAACCAAGGCGAGAACGATATCCTTAAGGACGTTAATGAACGACCCGACCCCCGTCACTGCATCCTGCAAAAAGCCGCTTACTTTACCGGACAGGTCTTGCGTCCAAGAGGATGGATCGGTCCCCGTCCATTGATTGAATTGACTCAAATAGCTGCTGCTCATGAATTTGCTGACCTGCTCTTGGGCTTGTTCGCTGTAGCGAGGGAAGTTCCCAATCAGCCCATTCACTTGCCCTGCCAAAAAAGGAATGACGTTCAGGAACAGGACGACAAGCAGCCCGGCAATCACCAGGTACAAGCCGAGTATGCTGTACCCCCGCTTGATCTTCTTCGACTCCAGAAAATCCACGATAGGATTCAGCAGGTAATAGGCAATACCGGTCAAAATTAAGGGCAGGGCAACCGTCTTGAACAGAACGGTCAATGGTTTAAACACAAATCCGATTTTGGAGTAGACCAGAATGGTCACCCCGATCAACAGCAGAACCAGCAAGGTTCTGACCAGCAGATTCGCCTGCAGGATGGATTTCAATCCGTTTCCGATGCGCATTTCTCTCTCTCTTCTCCTCCTCGTGTTCATCCCCGTAGTCATAGGCTACCATACGGGAATGGGCAGGCAAGGTTTCACTTCATTTTCAGGGCCTCCAACCCTTCCTTCAGGTTGGAATGAGCCCAAGCGATATGATCTTTGTTCTCATACTGCCGATAATAACATTCAATGACCATCACCAGATCCAGATAGAGAACGTATAGGTCCCGGCGAACTCGTTCCGCTTCGGTGAAATGTTCCTTTCCGTATCCGCGTCGATATGCAGTCGAGGAAGAATTGAACTTCCCGAAATAAACTTCCATAAGCGGATCCGCCCAAAGTGAGCGCTCAAAATCGATGATCCCGACGATCCGTTCGTCCTTCACAAACACATTACCGTCCCATAGATCCCAATGAACAAGCTGCGGGACGTTCACTTCGGAGCAGGCATCGAGCCGGCTCTCCACCTCGCGCTCCAAGGCTTCATAAGACAGAGGCAGCTCGATTCCAGCCTCCTTACCGTCAAGCAGAAGATCCTCCATCAGGATTTGGAAAGCGTCCTTCCACGTCGAAGCCGAGCCATTTTCCAAGCAAAAATAACCAAACCGCTTTCCTTGTATGGCGTTGATCCGCCGGTTATAATCGCCGAGAGCAAATTCGATTCCATCTCTCGCCTCGGGTGAAAGAGCTTCCTTGACTTTGTTGTAGGGCTCGCCCTCCAGATATTCCATCAGGAAATACTCGCATGGCACCAGGCTGCCCGATGGATCGTAGGTATACACTTGCGGAATAGGAACTCCGTTTGATTGGGCCTGAACGAGTCGGAGCGCCTCCACCTCCGCCCGCATATTATCCCGCTCGCAGCGCATCGTCTTGAAGCCTTTTACAGGTGCGGCCTTCAGGATGACCTTGCGGTCGTCCTCCAGTTGGATCGCATAGGCCGTATTGGCCCATCCGTCCGACAACTCCTTCAAAGATACGACTTTTTCCTTCATGGTCTCCGCTGTGATCCTCTGGATTTGCTCGATTGTAAGCTTGCTCTTCATGGTACTGTTCATATTGTTGGTCTCCCGTTTCCAATGTAAGTTTGATAAACTAATCATACAGGATGAAGAGAGATTCGTGAACGCTTTCAATTTCAATTTTGAAAGGAAGGCGCCTTATGAAAGATTACTTGTCCACTCGAATCGATTTAAGATGGAGCCTCGCGGATGGAACTCGCATGTATGCTTGGCGGTCCGATCCCGAGGATGCTCAACAAGTCCAAGGCGTTGTCGGTATCGTGCATGGGATGGGCGAACATTCCGGCCGTTATGAGCATGTTGCCGCCTATTTGAATCATGCCGGCTATGCCGTAATCACCTTTGATCAACGCGGCCATGGCCGAACCGTCGGCGACCGAGGCCATACCCCTTCGTATGATGCGCTTCTTGAAGGCATCGACCGTCTCGTTCAGGAAGCGGACCACTACTATCCCGGACTCCCCTTCTTTCTCTACGGCCACAGTATGGGCGGCAACACGACGCTGAATTATTTGCTGCGTCGACGTCCACAGATTGCCGGCGCTGTCGTCAGCGGTCCTTGGCTGGAGCTCGCCTTCAAGCCACCGCTGCATCAATTGGCGGCCGCCCGGGTTGCATCTGTGCTTTATCCGACGTATACCAGCCAGAGACCGATGAAGGCGGAGGATTTGACTGCTGATCTGGACATGCAGAAGAGGTATTTGGAAGATCCGCTCGGTCATGGACAGATTACGGCCGGATTCTTCTGCGGTGTGCAGAAAGCTGGATTATGGGCACTCGCCAACGCAACGCGCCTTCAAGTTCCGCTCCTTCTCATGCATGGAGGGGCCGATCAGGTCACCTCGATTGCGGCCAGCCGTCGATTTGCGGAACGTGCCGGCGAGTTATGCGAATTCATGGAATGGCCGGGAATGAAGCATGAGCTGCACAATGAGACGGATCGATCTATCGTCTCTGAAGCGGTGCTAAAGTGGCTGAACGGAAGGCTGCAGCGGCATAGTTGATTTCAGCGTATGGTATCGCATCCTTCATTCGCAAGAGCCTGTCCTTCTTGAGAAGGAAGATAGGCTCTTTTCCATCCCTTGCTGATGCGGAGGTAGTCCTTCACCTCTCTCCAACAAAAAGTTCAGTCGGCGCGGTTTGAATGGGGGAATGACCATACCGTTCCATCCTCTCCGCCATATAATGCTGAAGTTTCATTGGAAGGGGTGAGTAACGATGGGAGTTGTTGCAGGGGGATACGGTTCTTCCTTCGCTTTTGTACTGGTGCTCTTCGTTCTGCTGGTCATCATTCTCAAATCCTTCTATTAATCCCGGCAATCCAATTAAAATAAGAAGGCGGTCCCTTATGGGATCGTCTTCTTATTTTGCTGCTTGCTTGCATCATTCGATTAATCAGGGCTACTCGGTCATCAGTAAAATGGAAGATGATTTGATGACTGCCGTGACCTCTTTGCCTTCCGTAAGCTCCAGCTCTTCCGCCGCGTCTAAGGAGATGATGGAGGTAAGGCGTTCTCCTCCGGCAATTTCGAGTATGACCTTCGCATTCACTTGACCTTTTTGGACTTCCAGCACTTTGCCGCTCAATTGGTTTCTGGCGCTCAGCTTCATGTCACATCCCCTTCCATGGTTGTTAGGATGGACGAGAATTATGCGTTTGTCCAAGCTGATTTCGTCCTTCGCTTTCCCCATTATACCAGATTCTTCTATCAACTGGCACTTGAATAGGGAGCATTTTCTGACATAAGCTGTCGATGGAGTCGAAACCTTACACGGAAGGCCGGGACTGGGCTCGAAGCACTCTCATGCTGTTGAGAACCGCCAATACTGTCACTCCGACATCGGAGAAAACCGCCTCCCACATCGTCGCGAACCCGAAGGCTCCAAGGATGAGAAAGATGCCCTTCACGCCGAGTGCAAAGATAATGTTCTGCCAAACAATCCGTCTCGTACGGCGCGCGATCTGAATGGCGGTCGCGATCTTAGACGGTTGGTCCGTCATAATCACGACATCGGCCGCTTCAATGGCCGCATCCGATCCGAGCCCCCCCATCGCAATGCCCACATCGGCTCTCGCCAACACCGGAGTGTCGTTGATGCCGTCTCCAACGAAGAGAATCTTATCCTTAGCACTCTTCATCCGTTCTAGCTGTTCGATTTCCTTCACCTTGTCGGCAGGTAACAGCTCGCTGTGCACCTCATCGAGCCCCAGCTTCCGTCCAACCGCTTCACCGACGGCGCGGGAATCGCCCGTCAGCATGACGGTTTTGCGAATGCCGAGTCGTTTCAGCTCGCGGATGGCTTCAGCGGAGTCCTCCTTCACCTGATCGGCGATCGAGAGGAACCCGGCGTATTTACCATCGATGGCCAAATGAACGACGGTGCCCGCGGATTCCGCTGCGGTCCAAACGACGCCTTCCCGCTCCATCAGCTTCGCATTGCCGGCCAGAAGCGTTTTCCCGCTAAAGCGAACTTGAACACCGTGACCGGAAATTTCGTTATAATCCGACAGCTCTTCCTGGCGAATAGTTCTTCCGTATTTGCTCCGAATGGACACGGCGATCGGATGGCTGGAATAGGCTTCTGCATAAGCCGCATATTCCAAGAGTTCATCGGCTGTGTAAGGAGCTTCCGGCGAGATTTGATCCACCTGGAATACGCCTTTGGTCAGGGTGCCGGTCTTGTCAAACACGACGTACTTCGCGTCGTACAGTGCTTCCAAATAGTTGCTTCCTTTGACCAAAATCCCTTCCTTGGATGCCGCGCCGATGCCGCCGAAGAACCCGAGCGGAATCGAGACCACAAGCGCACAAGGGCAGGAGATGACGAGGAAGATCAATGCGCGGTAAATCCAATCCTGGAACTCGGCTCCGTTCACCACGAGAGGCGGAATCAAAGCCAGAAGAAGTGCCGTAATGACGACGACCGGAGTATAATAGCGGGCAAATTTGGTGATAAAGTTTTCCGTCTTCGCCTTGTTGGCGCTGGCGTTCTGTACCAGCTCAAGAATTTTCGATGCGGTGGATTCCGCAAATTCCTTTGTGACCTCTACCTTCAACAGACCGCTTCCGTTGATGGACCCGCTGAGCACCACGCTCCCCGCCGAGGCTTCCCGGGGAACCGATTCGCCGGTCAGAGCGGAAGTATCGAGGAACGAGCTTCCCTCAAGGACGATACCATCCAACGGCACGCGTTCACCGGGCTTCACCAGAATGCGGTCACCGACTTGTACCTCCTCAGGAGAAAGACGAGCCTCTCCATGATCCGTCAATACGTTGGCATAATCCGGACGAATGGCCAGGAGCGATTTGATCGAACGGCGTGACCGGTTGACAGCCATGCTCTGGAACAGCTCTCCGACCTGATAAAACAGCATGACCGCTACGCCTTCCGGATATTGCCCGACGGCAAACGCACCGATGGTTGCCAGCGACATAAGGAAAAATTCATCGAACACTTGACCGCGGCTGATGTTTTTCAGAGCCTGGAACACAATATCCGCACCGACCAGCAAATACGCTGCGACGAACAGAAGAATACTAAAGGTCGATTCAGGCAGTGTCCAAGCGACTGCCGTAATCGCGGCACCGGCAATCAGACGACCGATGAGCAGTCGGTTTCCGGAAGCGGAATGCTCATGATCGTGCCCGTGTGCATGATCATGTCCATGTTCGTGTTCGTGGTCATGATCGTGAGCCCCACTTTCTCGCTGACGGCCTGTCCGGTTGACTTTCACCTTCACATGCGGCTCCAATCGGAGAACGACATCTGTGGCCTTCGTCAACAGGTCCTCTTCCTTCTCATGCGGGATTTCCAGAACCATGGTCTGATTTGCAAAATTTACGGAGCAACGGGTCACGCCATCGATCTCCTGTACGCCCCGTTCGATTTTTGCCGCGCAATGGGCGCAGTCTAGCCCTTCCAAAGACAGCTCACGCCGGATCAATTCCCTTGAGGTTGCCATATTCATTCCTCCACTCAATAACGTATGAGCAATTGTTCATATATAGTATATTCACCACCTTGCCGAATTGTCAATCCATCTTTCAATCAATCTTCCCATCAATTCTGGTGGAACCTTAATAAATGTTCATTTCGCTCTTCTTTGGCTTTGGATATAATAGGAACAGGTAAGAACTCCAACCGTGGAGGTTATTATGCCACAAGAATTCGATACGCAAGAGGAATGCGATGCCTCATGTCCAGGTACCGTTTCCGACTTGAAAAGCGTGAAAATCGGGATGACCGACAGGGAAGCTGCTACGGAGATGGCCGACTGGTTTAAAGCCTTCAGTGACCCGACCCACATCCGCATCATCTCCGCCCTCCTGCAAAAAGAGCTTTGTGTCCATGACCTGACCGTGCTGCTTGAAATGGGACAATCCGCTGTCTCCCATCAGCTGCGCGAGCTGCGAAATCGGCGGATTGTTAAACGCCGCAAGCAAGGCAAGACGGCTTATTATTCCCTCGATGACGCGCACATCGAACAGATTTTTATGCAGACCTTGCAGCACATCGGCCATGCCTGAAACGCAAATGGTACTTCCTGCGGAATTGGTGCAGAAGCGGCGGCGTAAGAAGAAACGGTTGCTGTTCACAGTTTTATTCGTGTTGATTGGAATCGGAGGGTTAAGCTTGTATCGATATATCACGATCCCAGGCCCGCAGATTGAAGTCAAAGAACTCACCCCACAGCAAAAGGCCGAGGACTTCCGCTATCTAACCCAATTGGTCGCAGACGTCTACCCTTTTGCCGATGCCGTTAAACAGGAGAAGGGTCTTATCGACATCAACGAGCGGGCCGACGAATACGTGGCAAAAGCCGAAAAGACATCCGATAACAAGGCCTTCCTTTCCCTCCTATACGAGTATATGATCACCCTTCAACAAGCCGGTCACGCAGAAATCCTCTACTCCGAATCCTATAATCCGGTCTTAAGCTATTGCTACCGAATTCCCAAGAACGCTTATCGGACCCAACATTATTGGAGCCGATTGGCCTCTTCGCTTCCCTTCTATTCCCATTCCAGCTTGAACGTCCGGTATCGGAACGGTACCTACGAGCTTGTTGAGGAAGCGCAACTGGATGGGGTGACCTTGCCACCTGGAACTCAGATTCTCAAAATCGACGGGTTGCTCACTGATGATTATGTGCGCAGTCTGATGTCCCGGATCAGGCTCACGCTAGATCCGCTGCTGGACAAGCTGTTTGTGCAGGATTTGTTCGCCGTCGATCCGGGTGAGAACGTCTTGGATTGGGAGGTCGACTTTCTTAAGCCAAATGGCGAACATGTCGTTCTTGAGGTTCCAAAGCTTACCGGATATGCCGACCGCATGGCAACGGATCAGACATACTCCCAGAATACAAACGTGATTACTCGCCAATTGGACGGAACGAAAACGGGATATATCAAGATATTTTCATTCGGCCGCTCGTCCAAGGAAGCGGATCGGAGTATCATTCAGGAGTTCATGCGCAAATATGGGCAAGACTTGGACAAGCTCATCCTCGATGTAAGGGGCAACGGCGGAGGTGAGCAGGATTATTGGACGGATCTCCTTCTCCGCCCCCTATTGAAGGAACCGATAGACGCAGAGTTCGATGGGGCCATAAAGAGCCGTTTCAAAGAACGACTCGGGTTCCGTTTTACGATCTATCGCAAATTCGTCACTTCGACGCTTACCAATGCCAAGCTTTATGGAGTGAGCAGCGTCGAGAAGATCGCAAATCCCTCCGATCTGGATGACACATGGGTAACCTACCGGGTCAATAAGCATCTAACGCCTTTGGATTCATTCCCGTTCAACGGAAACGTCTATGTGCTTATTGACGGGAACAGCTTTTCCGCGGCGGACAGCTTTGCCATGACCATGCAAAAGCTGAAGCTCGGAACGCTGGTTGGGACTCCGACAGCCGGAGGGGACTCGGAATACTTGGAGCCATATCGCTTCTCTCTACCCAACAGCGGCATCCTCTTCCGCCTCGAACCCGAACGGAACTGGAATCAAAACGGTCAAACCAATGAGATCTACGGAACCCAGCCCGACATCCGACTCCAGCCTTCGGAGTATCCCACCGAGTATCCTTCCGATTACGAAATCGATACCCTCCTTCGCGACAGTTGGATTCAGCGGATCATTCAGGAATAAGAAGAGGCTGTCGAGTTCAACAGCCTCTTCTTATTCGGCGGTGTTCTCTGCTGAGCGTGCACCGGATTGCTCGATAATCGAACCGAGTCTCCCCGCCGTAAATTCCCCCGCCAGTATGTCCATCAGAATAGCATCGTGATAGTGGCCGGCAATAAGCCGGGCTTGCCTTAGCCTTCCGATCTCTTTAAAGCCCACGTTATGATAACAACGAATCGCCTTCTCATTGAAAGCAAACACTCCGAGCATCATGCTGTTCAAGTTCAGCAGGTTGAAGCCATAATCGAGGAGCAGCGTCAGGGCTTCTTTCCCGTACCCCTTGTTCCAGTACTCCTTGTCTCCAATGAAAATACCAAGCTTGCCGCTGTTGTTGATGAAGTCCAGAGAGAACAGCAAGCATCGGCCAATAGGCAGCCCGCTCTCATTGTGGATGATGAGAAACGAATGGCTTTGTCCGTCGCTTTCGATTTCCCTGCGCATCCGTTCGGCATAAATTGGCGTGTATGCCTCTCCTCCAAGCGGCAGGGTCACTTCCAGATCATTGAGCCAAGCTGCAATTCGCGAGGCATCTTCCGGCCGAACGGTCATCAGAGACACTTGATCACCCGGCAGCTTGAACGTCATAACGGCTTCCTCTCCTCCCGATAATCCTTTCCTACCTGATACATATGCCTGGAGCGTGTTTTCAAACCGAAATCCTTCCTTTGAAATCTCCGCGAATCAAAAAAACCGGAAGCAGAAAAGCTCGCTTCCGGTTTCATTTCGTTCGTTTCTGCGATCCCTATACTGACAGCATCAGCCTGATAGGGCTTCCAGCTCTTTAAGGTTCACGCGAATTCGACCGATTCCATTCCTCTACAAGCAAGCGTTCCGAGGGATGGAGTTCATGTGTGCCGCCCAAACCTGATGGATGGAGCCCATGAGTACCACCTCTTCCAGAAGGATGCAGGGAGTGAGCGGAATCCATCGCCAAATCGCGAGAACGGCGAGCGAGCGGCAGGCCGAAGCCATCCGGCATCTCGTTCAGCTTGCCGATAATCCCATTCATTTTCTCCGACAGCTCCCTCAGCTTGCTCTTCGTCTCTTCGGCGCTCGTGCGAATGTTCTCCCGAAGCTCCTCTTGAGAAGCCTTCTTCTTGTTGTTCTTGATCAACGCGGCCCCTCCTCGCTCTGGATCAAATATCGGATACCCCACATGGGACTATCCCGTTACTCTCACCTTACCCAGGGAAGAAGCTTTTAAACCATGCAAAACGGCAGGGGAACCATCACCGGTTCCCCTGCCGTCTACCCGAGCAACAAAAGTGCGCTCGCATTATACTGCCATCATAATGAGTTTAGTATCTTCGCACATGTGCGAAAGTTCTAGTTAGAAGGTCGAAGTATCTTGAGCAGCGGCAACGGCGGCAACGGCAGCCGTTCCTTCTCGACGTTGACGCGCCGATTTACGGAAGTGCAGCAGCTCGTATACAGCAGGAACAATGACCAGTGTAAGGAAGGTCGCAGCGGTCAATCCTCCGACAACGACGATGGCGAGGCTCTTCGATACGATGCTGCCCATCTCGGTTTCACCGAACAGCAGCGGGAGCATAGCGCAAATGGTGGCGAGCGCGGTCATTAGAATCGGCCGCATCCGGGTGCCGGCCGCTTCCAGGAGCGATTCGCGAATGGACATGTGCTCTTCGTTGTGCTTCACCCGATCGATGAGCACGATGGCGTTCGTCACGACGATGCCCACGAGCATCAATGCGCCGAAGATTGCGGTATAATCCGGAGTTACGCGTGCTACGATCAGCCCGATGACGGCTCCGATTGCTGCGAGCGGCAGAGACATGATGATGGCAAAGGGCGCGCGCAGCGTCTTGAAAGTTAGAACCATGATCAGATAAACCAAACCGATCGAGACGAGAAGCACCATGAACAAGCTGGACATATCGGAGGACTGATCCGCAGACGCACCCCCGACAAGAACGTCAACACCTTTCGGAACAGTCAGCTGATCCACCGCTTTCTGAATGTCCTTCCCTACTTCCGAAAGCTTGTTGGGATCGGCCTGAGCGGAGATGCGGACATACGGTTTGCCATCCTTGTGGTATAGCATACTCGGCTCGTTCTCGGAGTGAATCGATGCCACTTGGGTGAGAGAGACCGGTCCTGCAGCCGTGGTGATGGTCAGATTTTTGAGCTCATCCAGCTTCTGCGGAGAGGCAAGCGGCTCCAATTGGACGGTGGATGTGCGGTTCTCCAGCGTGATCGTTCCAAGCGGGATCGGATTCAGCATGCCTTGCAGCTGCTGTGCGACTTCCGAGCCATTTGCCTCAGACGGATTGACTTCGATCTTGAAGACCGGCTTCGTATTCTGCTCGTTGCTTTCCACCTTATCCACGCCGGATACCGGTTTGATCTTATCAACGGCTTCCTTGGCTACCGCACCGAGTTGGGATGCGTCATCGCCGACGATATCCACATAGACGCTGGTTGAGCTTCCTCCCATTAGATTCAGTACTCCAGCCGTTAGCGTACCGCCCGGATATTGATCCTTGGTTGCTTTTATGCGCTCCTCAAACGCCTTGGCTTCCTTTCCATCCTTGAGAATGATCGAGTAACTGACAAGGGTTGGGGAGACGACAGATCCCCATTTGGCATTCTCCGAGCTGTTTCCGCTTTGCATCAGAACGTATTTGCGTTCCGGCTGTGCGATCAGGTAGCTTTCCAGGCGCTTGCCCTCTTCGATAACCTTGCTTACGGGGGTATCGCTCGGATAGTTCAGTTCCACGCTCATGAAAGTGGAATCCTGGGTACTGACAGCTCCCTTCGGCAGCTTGATATAAGCGGCGATCGAGCCGACGAAGACGACAAGAACCAGGATGAGCGGAATAGCTTTGTGCTGCAAATTCCAATCCAGGAAGCGGATGAACGATTGCGGCGGCTTATGCTCCTTCAATGGCGCCTTGCGTAACAGCACCGAACCGAGCAGAGGAACTACCGTTAAGGCGACAAATAAGGATCCGAGAAGCGAATAGGTGACCGTCAAGGCAAACGGCAGCAGCAGGGCTTGCATGTTGCCCTTGAGGAGCCCCATCGGCAGAAAGACAGCGACGGTCGTGATGGTCGATGCCGTGATGGCCGTTGCCACTTCCTTGGTCGCATCGATGAGCATGTCGACGGAGAATTTCTCCTTTTGCAGACGCCGGTAGATGTTCTCGATGACGACAATGCTATCGTCTACGAGACGGCCGACGGCAACCGCAACCCCGCCGAGGGTGATGATGTTCAGCGTGACGCCGGATAGACTCAGCAGATACAGGGTAAGCGCTAGAGACAGCGGAATGGAAACGATCGTGATGAGTGTAATCCGCAGGCTGCGCAGGAAGAACAGAATGACGATCGTTGCGAACAGCGCGCCGAGCAGCACCTCGCGCATCATGCTGTTTACGGAATCGACGATAAAGTCCGAGGTATCGAAGAAGATGTCCATCTGCAGCTTCCCGCTGTATTCTTTGTTCAACCGTTCAACCGTCTTGGCGATTTCCTTACTGACCGTAACGGCATTGGCCTTCGCTTCTTTATTGACCGCGGCGAACAGTGCATCATTGCCATTCAAGCGGCTGATGCTTTCCGTGACATCCTTGGTGGTGACATCCGCTACATTCTTCAAGGGTACGCCCGGCAGGATCGGCAAATCCTTCAAAGCATCCAGACTGCTTAAGGAGGACGTGACCTGCAGGTTACCGCTTTGGCCATCCAATGTCAGCTCACCTGCGGAGACCGAGCTGTTCCGCCCCTGCAGGAGAGTGAACAAGTTTTGATAGGGAACCGCGGCTTGCGCCATTTTTGCGGGATCGGCCTTAACCGATACGACAGGGGCGCTTTTTCCGTCCAGCATGACGTTAGCGACGCCTTTGACTTTTTGCAGCTGGTTCACGACATCCTTCTGCAGCTGTTCCTGTTCCTTGGAAGACAATCCGTCTGCGAACGCGATGGAGAGCTGAGAGATCGGGATCATGCTGGTGTTATATTGCATGACGTAGGGCTTCGATACTCGTTCCGGAAGCTGAACCTGACTGAGGGCCTCTTCGGCTTCCTGCTTAGCTTCTTTCATCTTCGTATCCGACTCAAAATACAGGTCGATCTTCGTGTACCCATCTCCGGATGTGGAGAAGGCATTCTTCTTGCCCTTTAGCCCGTTTAAGGCTTGCTCTAACGGAGCGGTAACCTCGCTTTCCATCGATTTGGCGTCATAGCCCGGTCCAATGACGGTGATAGTTAGCGTGGTATCGTCCGCTGACGGCACCAATTCCATAGGCAGACGGAAATAACTCAGAATGCCGACGACGAGGACCATGACAATCAATAGGCCGACCGCCGATTTGTTGCGAAAAGACCAACGGGTAATGCGGTTCATGATAATGGCTCCTTCCACTCTCTTTTTTGATTTGGCTTACTACTGTCTTCTATGTAGGTTTCCTTGATCAGAATAGAGCTTTCGGAAGCGATTGTCTTCTAACCCGGGTTGAGGGCGAAACCGCGACCAAAGTCTAGGAAGGAGTTGGCCTTTGGTTCATGTACTTCTGCCTCGAAGGCTTGCGAAGATAAAGAAAAACCCGCATGAGCGGGGAAGATACTCTCCCCCCGCCGTGCGGGCATTAGTCGTGTCGTGCGGGTCAAATGGGTCATGCAAGGTTTGTCCTTCATCAAGAACCGGTTCGGCGTCCGCCCACTATTCTTCGATAGGTGTCCTCATCCGCAACGACATAGAGCCGCGCTTCCGCTGGAATCCGCTCGCCAAGCTTGCGATTGATGCTGAGATCGCCGCGGTCGGAGAGCAAGGTCGCTCCCTGTTGCAGAAAACCGTGAAACGCGTCCGCATAGGTGCTCCAGGCCGGATCAGCCGGAACCTCATAGAGATCGTCGCCATGCTGGCGGCTGATGAGCTGCTGAAGCACCTCGGCGTTTCCTTCCTGCAGAGCAGCCCGGACGGCAAGGCGCGAAATCGCATCATGCGACAAGATAAACTCGTTCACCTGAACATGTCGGAAATTCTGGATGTTCTTCTCCAGAAGAATTTCTACGGTCGTGTGAACCTTCGGAGCGATCCGCTCGATGCTGGAGACGATGAGCAGCGTTTTTCCGTCGGCGAGCGACGTCTCGTCGATGCGCAGGTCTGCAAAAACGATGGCCGCCTTCGCGTTGGTAATTCCCGCCTTGATCAGCACCTCATCGTCAGAGGGATCGCCTTTGACAAAGTGGACACCCGGCAGCTGTTCCATCGGATGCTGACCGGATTCGTCGATCAGAACGATGGGCAGATCAGCTTGATAGGCGGCAATTTCCTCCACGGCTGCTTGCGCTTTTCGGTTCCAATTGATAATGATGATGTGATCCTTGCCACGAAAGGTCAATTCTCCTGCTCTCCTCTGACGGTGAACCGATCCGAACCCGTCGATCACCTTGCCGATGACGAGGCTTAGCAGACCGATTCCGAAAATGTACAAAAAGATCGTAAAGCCCTTACCAACCGCGGAGTGAGCAAAATAATCGCCGTAGCCCACCGTAGCCATCGTCGTCAGCACCCAATAAAACGCATTGAACCAGTTGCCAAACGTATCCGGCTCCAGCAAATAGGCCAAGCTGGCGCTGACCAATACGAACGAAACGATGAGGATGCCGAGATGCTTTTTGCTCACCCGAAGCATGCTTCTCGTGAGACGCACAATAAAATGCAAGGCCGTTCCCGCCTTCTATTAAATGATCAAGCTGCTCACCGCAAAAGCGCTTCCGATGAAAACCAGACACAGCATAATCCCGACGGCGACATTTCCCTTTTCCAGCTCCTTGGAGACGTTGAAGCCGAGAGTGACCAGCTCAAAAATCCAATAGGCCGCGATCAAGCAAACATAGCCGATGGCGAACCAAAGCATCATGAACCAGATGGACGTATTGGTGAAAGCGGCAACTCCCAGAATGATTGCTGTAGCAAGGAACTTCCCGCCGAGCGCGAGCCCCACCGCAACATTGCCTTTCTTTAACTCTTCCATATCATTGAACGGCGTCATCCAATGAAAGATGACCATTCCCAGCAATTGCAACAAAATAATGACCACTACGCTAACGACGATATTCAAGACAACCATTAATTCGCCCACCCCCGGAATTTGGCATATGCCGCGTCATAATCCGTAAAATCATGAACCTGCTCGAGAACGACTTCGGCCGTTTTCGCTTTTTCCAGCTTCTTATACCGGTCATCATCAATCGGCTGCTTGACCTGATTGCCCGATGGCAGCTCCAGCACGGCAAAGTTGCGCGTTTTGTCCTTGTATTTCGTCTTGTAGACTCCAACAACTCCGACATCCGTCTTAACCGTTACCTTCAAATTCGCCAAATCTTCTTCAGCCTTGGCTTTTTCCTTGTAAGATTTGATCGTGTTCCAGGCGGATAGCTTGATGTCGGTCCGCTGTTCTTCGTTGACGCTCATCTGCGCATCCATGTACTGCATGGTCCAGATCTTGTCTCCAGTAGCGTAGTTGTCGTCGTTCGGCAGCAGCTCATTGTCGGGTAGAACGGTCATATCACTGCCTACCAGATCGCCTACGGTATTCTCAACGATTCGATAATCCCAAGGGATGCTCTCGACATCCGCCGAAGCGGTCGTTTCCTTGCTCTCGACGGTGCTGAAGACGCTGTCGGGATTATTCGTGCACGCCGTCAACCCGACAGCGAGCAGCACTGCCGCCATCCCTAACGTGGTTCGGCTCAGGCGGGAGCGGCGCTTGCTTGTAGCTGCGCCTACTTCCGATATCCGACTCTCTACTTGCATGATGATCTCACCCCTATAGGTATAAAATGACTCGTATTGCCAGTGATCGGCCCGCCCGCACGGCCGAGCAAGCCGCAGGGCTTCCCGTTAAGCATGAACAGTCCGGTCAAGAGGTGAAGCTCTCCTTCCGCTGTTTCGACGCGGGCAAGCTCCGCCCTTTTCTGGAACACTGTCGGGAATAAGGTGCTGGTGTCGAAGCCGTCTTGGTCTTCGATCTCCAGGTTTCCCTGCCGGTCATACATGCGGACAGAACCGCCTTCGCGGCCGAACATCGATTTGGATACGAAGCTGCCCGAGAAGACCGCCTTGTTGTACGTCGGCAGCAGATAGCGTTCGATAGCGGCGCGCTCTTCCGGCGTGAACAGAAGACCGAGCTCGTATAAGCCCCAAGCCGCCGCCACAAGTCCCTTCGATTGCAGCAGAATGCTGTGCGGCGGGTTGAACAAAGCGATGCGGCCGGTTTCGATCCCGTAGGCGAGCGCTTCTCCCCCCTCATCGACGGCCATCCATTCCTTCGGATACAGGGCGAACATTCGGTCGATCTCTCGGCCGTTTGCGTCCTTCACGATGCCTTTGTCGATGGAGAGATCGAGGCAGTCGGCAAATTGCACCTCAAGACCGCTGTGACGGGCAAGCGCTTCAACCGTGCCAGTATCCTCCAAGTGGCTTCCATAATCGACACAAGCGACCGTATCGGGACGATATTCCGCCCATGCATCGTGGACGGCATCCGCCATTCCATCATTCACACATTCGATTCCGGCCTGCCTGCAGAGCCAGGGAGTGGCGATGGAGGCCTCCACATAGCCGGTTGGAGTATCCGCGTTCAGCTCCAATAGCTTGAGTTCCCCCGCATCGCTGACTGCGAAGTCAAACCGCGCATACCGGCTGATCAAGCCGGGAGGAGGCAGCGGGCAAACATCAAGCATTTTCCAGAGGACCTCAGGAATACCGATCAGATCATAGAGAACGTGATTTCGATGCACGTAACGGGCTGCTTTGTCGAGAACGATCCAGAGCACGGCTGCCGCAGCTTCAAGCTCCTCATAGACCGATCGATCCAGGAGCACGATCTGATCGATCCAATAAGCTTCCTCCTCCAGATCGGCCCAGGTAAAGCCAATGTCAGCCAGCTCTTGAACAAGCCGATCACGATCAGGCCGTGGCTGCCCCGTTACGGTAAAAACTGGGCTTCCTTCTCCGATTGTCATCCGCCAAAGCTCCCCCGACTGGTCGACTTCGAGCTGGAAAAGCTCGATTTGGAGCTGGATTTGCTGACGGATTTCGATGAGCTGGAGCTGCTGGTTGATTTGCTGCTGGAACTCGATGAGCTAAGACTGCTTGAGGTTCCTCCGATGCTTCCCGATTTCGAAGACGTCGCCCGCTTTTTGAAGGTGCCGCTTGTGGAGGATGTCTTCGGTTTAACGGCTGAACCCGCCACTGCTTTATTCTGGAATTTATCGCTGGAATACGTTGCGGGTTTGTAGGTGCGATTGCTTCCCGCGTAATAGCCTTTGTGATCCGTGTAATAGTTCGTTGTCGAATAACGTGCACCGCTGTTGAACAGCATGTGGTACAAAAGCACGTCATCCCAGCCGAAACCTGAGTGGTAGCCTCCGTACTGATTGATCACGGTTGTGTTCGATCCAGTCCCCGTCCCGGTTCCCGATCCGCCAGAAGCTCCTTCGGTTTCTTGATTTTTCTCAATTTCTTCAAGGGGAAGGCTCCAGTCGGCATTCTTGTCGAAGTACGCCTTCACCTCTTCCGTTGACCAGGAAACAAGCTGCGGCTCATCCGCCGATGCGGCCGAGCTGTTCGCTTCGGCTACCGCCGCTCCCGTTCCAAGAAACGCATTCGCAAACAACGCGATCCCAAGGGACGTGGACAGCACCTTTAACGGCTTGCCTTCCGGTGACCCGCCTGCAGGCGATACCGCTCCGATCGGTGTAAGATCGACTGCCGTCATCGCTTTCTGAGCTGTCGCAGGAGCAGCTTGGTCAGGGCGGCGTTCGTTTTGACTCTCTTCGTTCATTGCGCTCTTTCCCCCTATTCTTGCCTCAATCATGCCTTACCGACACCAGGAGCAGCTCAAGCTTATTCGTATCCACATTCAGCCGCCCTTCAAGCGTTTCGTACTCTTGACCATCCACAATCAGATAATTGATGTGCTCCAAAGCCGCGACCATGTTCGTGTTCCAGGTCCGTTCCTCCAGCAGAAACAGCTCTCCTGTCTCCAGCTTTTGATACAGAACGACATCGATTCCGTTATCCAATCTTCAGCCCTCCTATCCTTCGCCTGTTCGTCCTCTTGGACGCGGCGTGATTCCCGATGATTGATACGGGGAACGAAGAAAAACGTTCCGGAATTTGCCAGGCCGAGTTAATAAACGGGTAGCCGGAAAGTAGACTCTTCGGATTATGCCAAAAAGAAACCGCTTTAGCTCAAATTCAAACGGCCATTACTGTCCATTTCGTTCCTCTAAGCGGTTTGAACACATGCCTTATCCCTACAGCGTTCAGCCAAATTTTCTCCGGTACCCGCACTTCCTGCACAGTTCCTCAACGGCTGTCCGTCTGGAAAATCCCTCCTTCAAACGGAGTGCCCGTTCCGATTCGATAATGTCGGCAAAGGATGCTTCCTGAAGATTCCCCAGATTGATGACGCCTTCTCCGTCCAGACAGCAGGGAACTACCGTGCCGTTAGCCAAGACAGCGGCTTGGGTTCTCAGCCCATAGCAAAATCCCGCTCCATCGTCCTCGGGAGCGTTCAGGCTTGGCCATTCAAAGACGAGATCGCGGTTGAGATAGACCCGCTCTGCCAGCTTGATCCCGCTTCCCGGAGCAAGCGGACGCGACAACTCCCCCGCGGTCGGATAGTACGCAGACAAGCGTTCCAACAGCAGACGGTTATGTGACCAGTACGAAGCGCCTTCCTCCTTCTCTTCTCCATTCCATAGCCGAAAGGACACATGGATTCCGGAATCTGCCGCATCTCTGGCAAATGCAAAGAGAGGGGCCAAATAAGCGTCAAGCCGCTCGGGATCGTTTCCCTCAAAGCTGTGCAGCGATAGGTTCACCTGACGGAGAGCCGGCTTGCCGAGAAGCTTGTCCCGCATTTTGCCGATCAAGGTTCCGTTCGTTGTGATCACCGCTTGCAGCCCCTCTTCCTTGCAGGCGTCGAGCAAATGATCCAGCTTTGGATGCAAGAGCGGCTCGCCTTTCACATGAAGAGCAACAAGCGAGGTATGCAGCTTCACTTCTTGAAGGCGGCGGCGGAACTCATCGGGCTTGATGAACTCCGCGCGCCGTTCCGTAGGCGGACAGAAGGAACAGGACAGGTTGCAGACACTGGTGATTTCGAGATAAACCTTTTGAAAGGGCTTCATAGCTGTTCGTCCGCTCCTTATTCCGTGTAGGCAAACTTCTTCCATCAGCTTACAGGAAAACGGTGTATTTTTCATTACATTTTTCTCGTTAAGCCAAGCAAAACAGGCTGCCGCATCGTAGCGACAGCCTGGGGGTCGATTATTGGAATTCAGCGTAAACCAGCTTGGCGTATGCCTTTGCTCCGGAAGGGTTTAAATGAACGCCGTCGGGTGCAAAGTACTCGTCATGGCCGGCGCTCGCCTCATACCAATTGATGAGGGTGGCATTTGCATAATTCGGGACGACATGAGAGAGCATGGAATTTACATTGGACTCCCAAGGCCGGGGAACCCGCACGTTAACAAAGATCACCTGGTCAACTTCCTTCAAGGAATCGAGCAGGGCTTCCAATTGCTTCTTGGTGAAGGCTCCGTTTGTTCCCAGATTGAAGATCACCCGTTTCCCGAGCGAACCTGACTCTTTAAGCCCATCGACGATCTCCTGGGCATCCCACATTTGGCGGCCGATCTTGCCGTCGACGGATATTCCAGGGGCGAGCTCTTGAAAATAGGGTTCCGCATCCAGCATAACGGAATCGCCGATGGCGGTTGTTCCTTGCCCCTTCCCTTTCGAATGCGTGGCGCCGGGTTTGGGCGAAGGGCTGTTCGGTGCCGAACTCGGTGAACCGGGCGTTGGGGACGCGGGATGAGTCCCATCCGGCGAGCCCTTCTCTCCATCATCCTTCGGTTTTTCCGGCTCAGGTGTTGCGGTGGGGGCTTTGGAAGGACTGGCGGTCGGGGCCTTGCCAATGCCTGAAGAAGGCTTTCCGCTGCCTGGAGTCGATTGGGACCCCGTCGGCTTCGTAGATTCCGTTCCCGTTTCTGCCGGTTTAGCTGGTTTCTCGGAAACGACTCCTTCTGAAGGGGTAACCGCCGGACTAGGGCTCGGTGTGACGGAAGGGCTTGGCGTGTTGTCAGGTGTTGGTTTCGTTTCCTGCTTCGTTCCCGCATCCATGCCGCTTGCCAAGGCGCTCGGGAACACCTGAGATGCTCCGCCGAAGAACAAGGCAAATCCGATAAAGAGATAACCGGCTCTTCTCAGGATGAGTCTTCTTCCTTTTGCATTTGACAAGCTTTTCCGCAGTCGTGACAGCGCTCCGTGACGGATCGGATTTTCGATGTATTTGTAAGAGAGGGCCGCGAAGACGAGGGTGGCAGCGACTTGTAAGATCACGCGCACCATCGAAGGACCTTCCGTATGAATAGCCGGAGTTGTGAGGACAATTACCGGGTAATGCCAAAGATAAATGCCGTAAGACCGTTTGCCGAGCCATTTCAGAGGCCTTGCTCCAAGCAGATTACCGAGAAGGCTCGCCGGATGGGCCAGGACCGCAATCAGCACAGCCGTAAGGATAGACAAGAGCAGCAAGCCACCGGGATACAGCGATTCGCTGTATTGATCCGTGTGCCCTACCATCACCAGGATGGCGGCAAGAGCGGTGATCCCGATTCCGTCCAGTGCGAGCTTAGTTGCCGGACGAATGCGGTCCGCCGAAAGACGGGCGCTCGGCCAAATCATAGCAAGTGCGGCGCCGATCAGCATGCCGAACGCTCGGGTGTCCGTCCCGTAATAGATGCGACTCGGGTCCATACCCGGTTCGAACAGCAGCTTCATCAGAAGAGCGGATATCCCTGCAATCGACAAGGTGAGAGCAAGAAGTCTGCCCCGTTTCGGAGGAGTCCGCAGGGCGAATGCCAAAACGAGAGGCCAGATCACGTAAAACTGTTCTTCTACCGCAAGCGACCAAAGATGGCCCAAGGGCGACGGAGTCCCAAAGCTATCAAAGTATGAAACCTTGTGAAAGATGAGCCACCAGTTGTTGACGTAAAAGAGAGAGGCAAGGGTGTCCCCTCTTAGAGAGGGAATGGCAGCGCCCGTGAAGGAGGTCCATGCCAGGACGGCCGCAAGAACGGTAAACATGCCTGGCAAGAGCCTTCGGGCGCGTCGAAGCCAAAAATCTTTAAGCTCGAAGGAGCCGTTCTTTTTCCAGCCGGAGATGAGGATGTCTGTGATCAAATAGCCGGACAGGACAAAGAAGATTCCGACTCCGAGCAAACCGCCGGGAGCCCACCGCGTATTCAAATGGTACAAAATGACGATAAGCACGGCGATCGCCCGGAGCCCATCTAGGCCGCCCATGTAACGAAGGGATGAAGCTTGCGGCTGTTTCATGCGGATTCACCGCCTATCCGACAGACAATCAGGCAGACAGAAGGGATCCATGGGGTGGGGGAAGGATTGCTCATGATGACGGGTCGATCTCCTTTTCTCTCTTTTACACATAGGAATGGAAAGTTATGAATAATTTTTCGACATTATTCGACATTTTTGAGTGGTGACAAATACGCTGCCCGAAGGAAAGGAACGAATGATTGAAGTTTTTGTTAAGATCGCTCATGTTTTCGTCTTACTCATGCTTCTCACCTCTTCCCCTTATCTTCTCATTAAAAAAGACGTCGAACCTTCGTCCTAAGTTTCATCATGAAACGAAAAAACCGCAGAGCTTGATCGACGATTCGATCCTGCGTTCTGCGGTTAGGCTGCAAAGGGCAGTAGGAGTATGAAGTTGGCGCAAACCCCCGGATTAATCCAGGGATGAAACCCCGTCCTGGCGGCATTCCTCACACAAGCCGTAGATCTCAAACCGATGATTGATGATTTTAAAGTTGCCCGGCAAGGAAAGCATCTGATTCATGGGACAGTAATCGAAGGTGAGCGTCTTCTCACAGTTTACGCAGATCAAGTGGTGATGATGATGATGAAGGCAGTTAGCTTTGAACTTTAATCCGCCTTCTTGAAAATAGACCTGCTCCAGCACGCCCATCTCGCTCAGCATTCGCAAATTGCGGTATACGGTATCGAAGCTCACACCCGGGTAGGTGAGCCGCATTTGATCATAGACATCCTTTGGAGAGAGATACCCCTCTGTTCCGGAAAAGATTCTCGCAAGCGAGCGGCGCTGATCCGTGATTCTCCAGCCGCTTTGCGCCATGGCATCGACCATATCCTGTTCCTGCTGCTTCTCGGTCATCCGGCAATCCCTTCTTTCGCGTTCCTAGAGCGTGTTTGCAAACCCATGAAACAGTCGAATAACAGGTGAGAGTCGCACGACCGAAGGTCGGGTATGCAAACACGCTTTAAGCCCATTGTGCCGCAGAAATTGTCGGCATGTCAAGCCGCCTCGGCGCTCTCTATCCTTCCAGCAAAAGCTTCTCCGGGTCCTCCAAAAGCTCTTTGACCGTACGGAGAAAGCGAACCGCTTCGCTTCCGTCGACGATCCGATGGTCATACGAAAGGGCAATATACATCATCGGTCGGTTCGCCATCCGTTCTTCATCGATGGCGACCGGTCTCCTTTGAATGGTGTGCATCCCCAGGATCCCCACCTGCGGGGCATTCAGAATCGGAGTGGACAAGAGCGAGCCGAATATTCCCCCATTCGTGATGGTGAAGGTCCCTCCGTTCAGATCGTTAAGCGACAGCGTATTGCTGCGCGCCCTCCCCGCTAACTCGGCGATGCGCTTCTCGATATCGGCGAAGCTGAGCCGGTCTGCGTCGCGCACCACCGGAACGACGAGCCCTTCCTCTGCGGATACGGCGATCCCGATGTCGTAATACTTCTTCACGAGGATATCTGTGCCGTCGATCTCCGCATTTAAGAGCGGGAAGCGCTTGAGTGCCCCGATCACCGCTTTGGTGAAAAAGGACATGAAGCCGAGTCCGACTTCGAATCGGTCGTGAAATTCCTGCTTCCTTCGCTTGCGAATATCCAGAATAGCGGTCATATCCACTTCGTTGAACGTGGTGAGCATTGCGGCGGTTTGTTGCGCTTGCACCAGTCTTGCCGCAATGGTCTGTCTTCTCCTTGTCATTCGAATCCGCTCAACGGGCTTCTCCGTCGCTGCCGAATCCACGACGGAAGCCGTCTTGACTTTCTCGATCTCCGGCGCCGGCGCTGCCTTTCCCTCTCCTGGCTTAAGTTCCCGTTCAGCCGCGATCAAGGCTCCCGGCTCATGGCCGCGAGCGGCGAGCAGCCGGGCTTCCTGAGTGGTGATTCCTTTTTCCCGGGCTAGCCTGCGTATAGAGGGAGGGGCCACTGCCTCGGCCCCCGAAGGGGAGCTGATTCCTTCTTTGCTCAAATATAGGCTGCCGCTCGCCGTCTCTGTCTCGTCTATCCTGCCGTGCGTTTGAGTTGCGGGTGGTTTCTGGGCAGGCGCAGCGACCTTACCCGGTGTCGAACCCGCTTCTTCCGGAGTTACAGAAAGCGTCGCTCCTTCCGGGCGGATGATTCCAACGGCTTCACCGATCGCAACGGTCTCCCCTTCCCTGCGGATGATTTTGTCCAAGGTTCCATCCGCTTCGGCCGTAATCTCCACATTGACCTTATCCGTCTCCAGCTCCAGGAGAGCATCGCCGAATCGAACGGATTCACCTTCTGATGTCAGCCACTTGGCGATGGTTCCCTCCGTAATCGACTCTCCGAGCTCGGGTATCTTGATCTCCATACCGCTTCTCCTCCCCACTTACCCGTCGATTTTTAGCGCTTCCGCAAGGATCCTCTGCTGTTCTAACCGGTGAATATGCTGATACCCGCTCGCCGGACTGGAACGGGAGGGTCGGCCTATGTAGCGCAGCGCCATTTCGGAAGAAAGCAGCTTCCTCATCCGGTTGTCCATGAAGGACCACGCTCCCATGTTCTTCGGTTCCTCCTGGACCCAGACCACTTCCGAGAGGTTCGGATAACGCGTGAGCACCTGCTCGAGCTCCTTCTGAGGAAAAGGATAGAGCTGCTCGATTCGCACCAGATGAAGAGCGGCCAAATCCGCTGGTCGGGTCTCCTCCAGCTCAACGGCGATTTTTCCGCTGGTAAGCAGGAGTCTCCGGACATCGGATTCTTTTTGCCCCGGCAGCAGGCGGTCGATTACAGGTTGAAAAGCTCCTGTGGAGAGCTCTTCGACGGGTGAAGCGACCAAGCGGTTGCGAATCAAGCTCTTGGGGGCCATTACGATGAGCGGACGAGCATATTCGGTATGGCACAAGGCGGCTTGCCTGCGCAGCAGATGGAAATATTGTGCGGCTGTCGTGACGTTGGCGACGATCCAGTTGCCCTCCGCCGAGCACTGCAAAAACCGTTCCAGCCGCGCGCTGGAATGCTCTGGCCCTTGCCCTTCATAGCCGTGCGGCAGCAGCATGACCAGGCTCGAGCTCTGCGACCATTTCACGCGGCCGACGGAGAGAAACTGGTCAAGGATGACCTGCGCCGCATTGGTGAAGTCGCCGAACTGAGCCTCCCAGAGGACGAAGGTATCCGGAGAATACACGCTGTATCCGTATTCGAACCCGAGCACAGAAGCCTCTGACAACGGGCTGTTGTGTATGGCAAAGGAAGCGTCCGCCTGCATCAAGCGATGAAGCGGCGAATAGGTCAAGCCATTCTCTTCGTCGTGAAGCAGCAGATGCCGGTGAGCGAACGTCCCCCGCTCCGAGTCCTGACCCGTTAACCGGATCGGGGTCCCTTCGGATAGAAGGGTCGCGAATGCAAGCGTTTCGGCGAAGGCCCAATCCACCCTTCCGCCTTCGCGAAGACTGTCCGATCGCCGCTCCAGTATTTTCTTCAGCTTGGGATAGACCGCAAAACCGTCCGGGAACTTCAGTAGCTCTTGGCCGATCTCTTGAAGCCGCTCCAATGGCACCCCGGTCGAGAGCTTCTCTTGTGGGTGCCCGCCAAGCGGCTCGATGAGATAGTCGCCTTCATCCGCCCCCGCTCCTCGCTTCATCCTCTCGTACGCGTCTTGGAGGGACTCCTCGATCTCCCGTTTGATTTCATCGACTTTCTCGGATGAAGTGACCTCTTCCCGGATCAAATGATCCGAATAAAGCTTCCCTACCGATGAATGAGAGCGTATCTTGCCAACCATAAGCGGTTGAGTCGCTTCCGGATCATCCGATTCATTATGACCATACCGGCGGTAACCGACAAGATCGATCAAAAAGTCTTTCCCAAACGTATTCCGATAGTCGCAGGCCAGCCTAACCGCAGACAGACAGGCCTCCGGATCGTCTGCATTCACATGGACGATCGGAATTTCGTACCCTTTCGCCAGATCGCTTGCGTAGTGGGTCGAGCGGGAATCCCGGCTCTCCGTCGTGAAGCCAAGCCGGTTATTGGCGATGATATGAAGAGTTCCTCCGCTGCGATACCCCTTCAGATTGGAAAAGTTAAGCGTCTCCGCAACAATGCCTTCGCCGGGGAAGGCGGCGTCTCCGTGAATCAGCACGGCAACGGCTTTGCCTGAGTCCTGCTGCGGGTATCCTCTCTCGCTGCGGTCATCCTGAGCGGCGCGGGCAAAGCCTTCCACAACCGGATTGACAAACTCGAGATGGCTCGGATTGTTGGCAAGCGTGATGCGAATCTCGGCCTCTCGGCCTTCCCTCAGCATTCGGAAGCCGCCCAGGTGATATTTCACATCGCCGGTCCAGCCAAAGTTAATGCCCATCGAGCCTTCGGACGGAATCATATCCTTGTTGGGAGAATGATGGAACTCGGAGAAGATCTTCTCATACGGTTTTCCGAGTATGTGAGCCAGCACATTGAGCCTTCCCCGATGAGCCATTCCCATCAGAAGATGCCGGGCGCCACCGCCAGCAAAAATCTTAACGATCTCTTCCAGCATCGGGACGAGCATATCCACGCCTTCGATTGAAAATCGCTTTTGGCCGACAAACGTCTTGTGGAGGAAATGCTCAAATCGCTCGGTCCGGCTTAGACTTGTGAGAAGTGCCATTCGTTCCACCCGAGACAATGGCTCGACAGCGCCCGGGCTTTCCACTCTCCTGTTCAACCATTCCCGTTCTTCCCGCTCATGAACATGGCTGAATTCATAGGCGATGGAACCCGAATAGAGCCTTTTCAGGCTCTCGATCGCTTCCCAACTATTAGGCGTTTTCTCACTCGAATACTCCCAGATAAGCTCAGCCGGTAACCTTTCCAGAGCTTCGCGCGTCAATCCATACGTCTGAAGACTCAGTATGCTGGCGTCGGATGGAGCTCGCAAACCAAGCGGATCGGTATCGGCCGCCAAGTGGCCGTATGTACGAATTTGCGAGACCAGCTTGCCTGCGGCAATGGCAATCGCCAGCTTATCAGCTTGATACCGATCTGCCGCCGTATCGGCGAGGCCCATGCCGGAGAGCCTTTCGCTTAAAGTTCCTTCTTCCCGTTTCCTTCGAGAAGTAGCTGCGGAAGCGGTCTCCGGCGGCCCCCATTCTTCAAATGACTTGCGAAACGTAACGTCTACCGACTGCGGATCTTCCACATAACGATCGTATTGCTCCAGAACATACCCCAGATTGGGGCCGCTGAAGAACGCCCAGGGCGACCTCTTCGCTTCGCCGTTCGTCATTGCCGATTCCTCCGTCCGTCGTTGATGGGCAGACTTACACCTATTTATACCCAGCAATCGCCGAACTGAACACTCTTTCTAGAGAAGATCAATGGTTTCTCCATCCTGAGGAATAATTACCCGATCGGTTAGCCCTTCTTGCAATAGCCCTTCTCTCAATTCGTTCCGGGTGAGGTGGCAATGATTGATCGCTTCCATGTGAACGGCAATAATCCGACTCTTGGGAGCGTAACGAGCTACCTTAGCCACATCTTCCGTTTCCATCGTGATTACATCTCCATCGAGAAAACGCGCTCCGCCCGCATTCAGTACGATCCAATCCGGACGGAATTCATCCAACGCTGTCCGAACTTCCTCGCACCAAATGGTATCCCCCGCTACATAAACCGTCGGCAGACCAGCCGCTTGAAGAACAAACCCGGAAACCGGACCCATCCGCTCCCCGACCTCTCCTGTCCCATGCCGACCGGAAGTTCGGCTCAGCAGCACTTCTCCGATGCGTTCGGACGCTTGCACTTCGATGACCGACGTGAAGCCTTCATCGCGAAAAGCTTGCTCGGTTCCGGGTTGGGTGTACACGGGTATCGCATGGTCCAAGCTGCTGGCCGCCGACAGATCCCAGTGATCGGGATGCCGATGAGTGACCAGAACGGCATCTGGCCGGACTAGCGAAGACTTGGCCAGCGGCAGTGTCACAAGCGGATTTCGAAGAGCATTGGCTGTATGGTGAATCGGAGGCTGCGCCCCGGCATCATCCAGCATCGGATCGAGTAAAACCTCTTGTCCTCCATACCAAATCCGAATCGTTGCATGGCGAATCAATTGAACAGCTGCTTTCATGTTCGATCTTCCTTCCTGGATCGTCCTTTGATACAATCAATCATAGCGGACGGAGTGAAACCGGGGAATGATCTGGTGAAAGGAAGAATCACGATTTCGTTTCAAAATGAAAGGAATGCTCATGGACGTTTCCATCGATCGGTCGGATTTGTTGATCCTGCAATGCTTGGCTGAGAACGCAACTCTAACCCATAAGGAAATTGGCTCGCGCGTCCATTTATCCGGTCAAGCGGTCGGACTCAGAGTCCGCAAGCTGGAGGATGCCGGAATCATCGAGGGCTATTCCGCTCGTTTGTCGGCTCCCCTCCTCGGACTTGGCATGGAGGGATTTGTGCTCATTTTTTTGAAGTCCCCAATGGAGCACGAACGGTTTCAAGACTTCATCCAGAAGGCCGAACCGGTTGAAGAGGCTCATCGAATCAGCGGTGACGGCTGCTATTGGCTGCGGGTTCGAATGCCTGGCCTGCCGGAGCTGGACGCGTTTCTCGATGAGGTTCTTCAATACGGCAACTATAAGCTCTATCTCTCGGTGAAACGCTTGAAATCGGTTGGTGTCGACCCGCTCAGGGCTCTGCCGCCGCAGCTGTAAGCGCACAAAAGAGAGTGTCCCAATAGGAAACTTTGCCCCCCCTTAGAAACAACATAGGACGATATTTAAAAGAAGCCAAGGAGCTAAGCGGCTTGTTCTCGCTTAGCTTCTTGGCTTCTTGGAGTCTTAGCTTCTTGGCGTCTTAGCTTCTTGGCTTCTTGGCTTCTTGGCTTCTTGGCTTCTTGGCTTCTTGGCTTCTTGGCTTCTTGGCTTCTTGGCTTCTTGGCTTCTTGGCTTCTTGGCTTCTTAGCTTCTTGGCTTCTTAGCTTCTTAGCTTCTTAGCTTCTTGGCTTCTTAACGTCTATCGCCAACTTCTCGAGCAGATGGTGGGCAACGGAAAGCCCCCGACCTCCAAGCTTACTTTGGGTATGTTTCAAAGAAGAAACCAGAAACCTTTTCAAGCCCCGGTTGTTTTTCATATCCTCTAACACGGACTCTATGTTCGATAATGCGCCCACAGCCAGCACCAAGCCTTCTTCTTCGCTTTAGAGCACAAGGAGGGGCCTGTAGATGGACGAGAATGGCGCAGCTTAGCAACCTGCATCGATTAATGGTCCAGATATGATTCTAGCGGAAGCCGCACAATCCACATTAGAAGAATGATCCTGATTCGATTCTAGCGGAAGCAGAAGCAGTTAAATAGCTCAAAGTGGAGCGCTTTTCCACCTAATGGAAATGGATGCAGTTATTTGACTAGCTGCGGAGTGAAAATCGGCGGTTGGCGGCAAATAGCTGCGTCTAGTTCCGTTAGATTTTCAACTCCCTGCCTATTGATTATATAGCGGCTATCGTCGCCGTTAGCATAAAACGCATCCTTACTGCGTTCGAAAAAAGCACCCTAACAACCTAAAAGCCGGGAGGCTTTCGATCGCCTACAAGGTGTTCCAGAAGGCGCCTTTCACTCGACTACAAAGTGTTCCAGAGGGCGTCTTTCACTTGCCTACAAGGTGTTCCAGAAGACGCCTTTCGATCGCCTATCGCCTACAAGGTGTTCGAGAAGGCCGCGATTGATTCTATATGAAAGCGAATCAAGCAAGCCCGACAAACCCACTCGCTTGATTTGCTCCCCTATTTCATCATTCAAAAAAAATTGGGACTGTACCCAAGCAGGTAAAAAACCTGCTAGTGGCACAGCCCCCTTTATTTAAGCGAGTTTTACCATGCTGCTTGACGGCGTTCATCCGGTAGAGCGGCTTTGGCTTGGCCGAACGGAGTCGTCACTTCCCGTTCAATTCCTGCTCTCCAGCCGAAATCCACTTGGACGCGTACTTTTCCAGTGCCCACTGGACCATGACAAGCTGCTCGCCCTTGTTCCGGGAAACCGTGAGCAGCGGCTGGTCGCCGCCATGAGCCGAATATTCATACAGCTTAATAGAGGATTCCGTGAAGATCGCCATCATATCGTGATCGGGCGAGGTTACGGAATCGAGCGCATTGGGCTCGATCTCGACAATCTCGTTCCAGGGCCGATCGAGAGTATCATGATTGACGAGCCGATCGGATAGCTCCGTACTCAACAGAGTAAGCCCGATCCCGCCTGGTGAATGGACCGTGCGACCGGTAACGGGTTGGATATCGAGCGCATTCTTGTAAGCGGCCTTCCAATTCCCCGCCTCCCGGAACACCGTCCAAGAATCCGCATAATAACGGCCTTCCGTAAACTCGGTCAAGTTCAAGCGATTCTCATCAGGTGCAGCGCCTTTGGCATATTCCTTCAGATCTACATTCCACAGCTGACTTGGAACGGCTGTCGCTTCGCTCTTCGTCTCGAAGGACAAATACTTATTACCCGCATAGAGCAGCTTTTCCAATCGAACCGTCTCGTTTAACGGCTCGGATTGCGCATCCGTCGAAGCTTTCGCTTGGATGCTCGCTTTTCCGGCCTGCTCGATATGCAACGACTTCCCTTCCCCAGCCGGATCGGCTGCATTATCGAGCTTCCAGAAGACCTGCCCGTAAGGAATCAGTATGCCGCTGCCTGCCGCCACTGCCTTCACCCGACCATCCTGATTGGCAAACATCAGGCTGCGGTACGATGCCTCATTATTCTCCTTATCCTGCCGCAAGCCGAGCAGCAGAACCGACTGAATCTCCTTTTTGGCCAAAGCCTCGGTTTTTGGCGATTCCGCGCTTTTCGACAACCCCTCCGCCAAAGGAGAGGAAGGCGGCAGCAGTTGAACCCTCAAGATGATCAGCAGGCAGATGACGAGCGTGCACGCTCCAGCTATCGCAGCAAAGCGGTAATGGGGTCTCTTGCTCACCGGCTTGCGATCCAGCTCTCTCATAATTCTGCGCTTCAATTCGGGTTGGAAGCCCTTCTGGGGAAACGGGTCCTGTTCAAGTCCTTTGAACCAATCGTCGTGTTCATTATTCATGAGACTGGTCCTCCTTCATCTTCATGATTTTGGAACGGGCGTGGAACAATCTGGATTTAACGGCCCCTTCCGTAATCGACAGCATACTGGCTATTTCCTTCATGGATAATTGATGATGGCCATACAGAATGAGAACCTCCCTGTACTTGACCGGAAGCTTCATGACGAGATCCCAAATCTCCGATACCGCATATTGGCCCATGACCGCTTCCTCCGCCGATTGTTCCGAAGCGGATTCGTCGATCGTTTCGAACAAGACGACCTTGCGGAAGAAGGCGGAACGCCGATAATCGTATGCCGTGTTCCTCGTGATCGTAAGCAGCCAAGATTTCAAGGAACCTTCCTTGCGCAAGGTAAACAAGCTTTTGTACGCCTTAAGAAAGACATCTTGGGTGATGTCATCGGCCAGGTCTCGCTTGCGGGTAATGCTAAACGCATAGTTCCAAACATCGTTTCCATATGAATTCATCAGATCGGCGATAATCGTCTTGCGATCGTCGCTGTCTGTCATGGATTTAAGATAATCCCATTCCACCCGAATGCTCATCCCCTAACCCCCCACAGTATAGACGATGCAGGGTTTGAAAAAGTTTGCTCATCTCTAAGTTGTATCACAATTTTCGAAAAAAGGCTCGAAAGATTTCTTCCAGCCTGAGGAGAATGAGCCGCACGTCCGTTCGGGTTTCAAGAGCCGCTTGTCGCGGCTTGTTGAGGTTTCTTCCGATAGGAGCGGAATTCCGCAACCGCCAAAACGAGAAGAGGCAAAACGACTTGGAAGGGGAATGCGTAATACTGATAGATATCATACGCCCACTCGGCCATCTCCATCATGCTGGAGTAAATGAAGGTCGCCAGATAGACCATGAGTAAGCCCACTTGCAGAACGATGGAGCGGTAGTTCTTCAAGCCAAGTACGCGAGAGAGGCCGACGCATGCTGTGAGGAGGCAGACACTCACTTTCACGAAAAGCGCGCTGAGAAAAACAACCGCCGACGAGCCTTCGATCCGCTGGAGAAAGTTCCCTACTTGAATCCGGCTTGTTGCCACATAAGTTGGAAAATACAAGCTTCCAGCAATATCGGATCCCATGATCATGGTGTTTCGGAGCGATGTCAAGATCATGGTTACCGCGGCCAGAACGAGGCTCGCTAGTAATACTTTGTAGCCTTGGCTCGGCTTTTTTAAGGATGAAAACAAGGTTAAGAACAACACCGATTCCGCAAAAGGGAAGGAAAATGCCGAAAACCCATGGATCAGTACAGGCTTCCAGCCATGCTCGAGGATCGGCAGCAAATAATGAAGCTTATACTTCGGAAGGCTGAGCAATTGGACGGATAGGTAGACGAATATCACACCTATAAATAAGATCGCCGCGGTCCGGCCAATCACCTCCTGACCTGCAACAACAACCCAGATGCACAGGAGGCCGACCAACAGCATCGGCACAAACATAGGGGTTTCTGTATAAGCGACCGATTTATTAAATTCTCCGAAATTGCGCAAGACGAGGGAACCGAGATGAAAGGCGAACCAAATATAGAAAACCGAGACGACCCGGCCGATCCACGGCCCGAGAGCAGCAAAGAGAATTCCGAACAAATCTTGTCCCGGATAAAGCACCAGCAGCCGACCGTATGCCAGCATCATGGGCAACGCATACAGCATTCCAACTAGGATCGCCAGCCAATTGTCGCTCATGGTTCCACCGGCGCTTCCCATGAAGAGCGAGGTCCCGATCAGGAAGAGAGATAGCACCGAAAAAGCTTGCAGCCCCGACAGTTTCTCCAAGAAAATGAACTCCTTTCAGCTTTTGCTCCCGATGACGAGCTCAACCAGTTGTCTCAAGGAAGTGGCTGGGCTGGGGAGATTGACTCCGGCTTGAAGTGCAATCGCCGTTGATAATCCAAGAACCAGAAGGATGGCATTGACGGTGAAATCCTTCCTCCAACCTTTGCGAAGGAGTCCGTACGATTCGATGGCCATGACCGAATAAACAAGCAGAACCAAGACAATCATGAACTTCACTCCCTCACTTGAATGGAGCGCGAAGTCTTCGCCGTGCTCCGGAGATGGACTTCAACCGAAACGTTCACATCCAATTGAGTAAAGGCTTCCCTCCAGTTATTTTCTACCGTTCTCCACAATTTCGGATCATGCTCATGCAGGTAAGCTCCAAAACCAAAAATGTCGGAGCCGTATTTTTCCTGAATCCGAGTAATCAGATCTTCAATCCGATATTCAAGGGCTCTAGCTACTCTTCGTTCAATAGCTTCCCGATCTTTTACCGTCATGAAGGGTTCTTCATCGCGGATTTCATCCATAGACACATCCGTCTTCACCTTAATCGCAATAGAAGGCAAGCGATCCTTCTTATGGATCAACTTTAGGGACGTTTTGTTCTTTAGGATCTCCAGGCTGATCGCATTAGCTTTGTTAGCTCCATCGATCAACAGAACCCCGCCTTTAATCTCGTCCTTCACAAACTGGCAATATAACGTTTCTTCCCCATTCAGAGCCCCTCTATACTTGCCCAACTCCATGATGGCCGAACCCTCCAAAGTAACCGTGGAACGGTTCTTATAGGGAGATAAATAAACGAGGGGAGCGATCGGTGTTTTGCCGGCTCGTTCGATCTGGTCCACCATATCCCAGATTTCCATGATCGGTGCTTTCCCTACGCTTTTTTGATTCCTCAGAATTTCACTGGCTTCGAAGGATACGATCTGTCTGCCGACGGAGGTTGAATGAAGAATATCTTTGGCCATGCCATCCTTGGTGATCATGATGTACATGTCTGCTCTTGTCTCCGTATCTCGGCAAAACCAGTCCAAATACGGCGCCACTCCTTCCCTGGCGATGTCCTTGCTTATGATGATGGTTTTGGCATGACTCCAATAGAGCCTTTTGCCGATCATCGAAATCATAGTCCTCACGATGTCGAACATGGATTTGCCGGACAGGCTGATCACCTTGGCACGATTGATCGAATTGGAATTGGTCGCACTCTCCACATCAACGATTTCAACCGTCAGCATGATCTCTCCGTCTTTCTCTCCCTTGTCGATCGCCAGGCCGCTGACAATCATCAGGTCATCGATCTCTTTATAGCTCCAGCAGCCGGTTATTGTGGTCAGCAACACAAGAACGGCGAAGAGTCCGGCTAACCGCCGCTCATTGCCGGCCATGAGGCTTTCCTCCGCTTCGCACCGCTTGTCTGATGTGGTTTTTTACCGCGATCCTCTTGCTTCTCACGGTCATGTCCCACCACGGAGCACGTAATAGCGTATCCTTCACCATATCCGGTTGGATGGTGGAGAGCGGATACATATAGTTGACTCCGAACGTTTTGATGCTCATCAAATGGATCAGCAAGCCGATGAGGCCCATGAGATAGCCATAAAGTCCGAGAAACGAACCGCATCCCAACAATAGAAAACGCAAGATCAAGGTTGCTCCTTGAAGCCGGATCGTAAGCAGCCCCGTGATCCCGGTCAACCCGACCACGATGACCA
This sequence comes from Gorillibacterium timonense, assembly GCF_001457415.1. GTDB lineage: Bacteria > Bacillota > Bacilli > Paenibacillales > NBRC-103111 > Gorillibacterium > Gorillibacterium timonense. Next base: position 1,846,684 of record NZ_LN881724.1, on the reverse strand, counting down.
TAGGAGCGCTGACAATGCGGGCATTCACAGCGGCTTGCCCAAGCACGAGCGCTCCGACAATGCTGACCGCTTGACCGATGGGGGCCGGAATTCGCGTTCCCGCTTCGAGCAAAATTTCGAAGATCACGATCATCATGATCGCCTCCAGCACAGTTGGAAACGGAATTCCACTGCGAGAGGAAGAGATGCTGAGAAGAAGCTGGGTGGGAATCATCTCCTGATTGAAGGTGACCAGCGCCACATAAACAGCCGGGATGCTGATGGACAAGAGCGCTCCCATGAAGCGAAGCAAGCGGTTGAAGGATGACGTGAAGTAGTTGGAATAGTAGTCGCCAGACACCTGAAAATATTCGACAAATAGGAAAGGGACGCTGAGAACCGCTGGACTGCCGTCTACAAAGATCGCAATACGGCCCTCCAGTAGTTTTCCGGCGATGACATCGGGCCGTTCGGAATAGCCAATGGTCTCAAATGGAGAAGACGGGTAATCCTTTATCATTTCCTGGATATAGCCGGAGTCGAGGATTCCGTCAATATCGATGTCATCGAGGCGCTTGTTTACTTCTTGCAGGATTTTATCGGAGACGATGTCTTCTATATAGGCGATGCATACGCGGGTTCGGGTTCGTTTTCCCATTTCCCTGTATTGGAATTTCAATTCCGGCTGTTTGATCCTCTTTCGGATCATGGACAGATTGGTCGTCAGCACTTCCGTAAAACCCTCGCGCGGACCGCGTACCAGCTTCTCCGATTCCGGCTCTTGAACCGATCGGGTTTCCGGTTTCGCCGTACCGATGATCAGCACTTCCGCCTCGCCTTCCGCAAGCAGAAGCGAATCCCCCGTAAAGAGGGCGAGCATGATTCGTTCAGGCTCTGCTGTGCGTTCCACGCTCCCGCTGATGATCAGACGATCGATCAAGCTGGTGAGTCGTCCGTTGTTCTCCGCCCCCTCCTTGAGAGTACCCAGAAGGATCGGCTGCACGATAAACCGATTCACCTGATCCTCATTGGTCAACCCCTCTATATAGAACAGAGCTCCTGCTATTGGCGTCGAAAAGGGTAAGGGAATCCGACGAGTCTTAAGCGCCTCATCTCCCTGGAACCTGTCCTGGATCATCTGGATATTGTCATCAAGTGATTGACTTAGACGGAACGCTTCCATTGGCTTACCTCCTTTGCAGAAGGATTGATCAAACATCATCCAGGGAATTATTCCCTGTTGGCTCGCAAACCATGCAGCCGGTAGGAATGTATGCGCCCAACACAAAAAAACGGCTTTGACCGCGGCATTAATCGCCGCTAATCAAAACCGTTTCATGAGAGCGTATCTTATTCTGCCGAAGCAGCCTGCTGCAAATGCTTGGAGGCGGACTGTACCTGTTCATGCGCGTGATAGGAGCTGCGTACGAGCGGACCGGACTCTACGTGCTGAAAGCCTCGAGCCAGCCCCTCCTGCTTCAATTGGACGAATTCATCTGGGTGGTAATAGCGTTCCACCTGCAAATGCTTCGAGGAAGGCTGTAGATATTGGCCGACCGTTAGGATGGAACAGTCCACTTCACGCAGATCCTCCATCGCTTGGAGAATCTCGTCCCATTCCTCTCCGACTCCCAGCATGATGCTCGACTTGGTCGGGATATTCGGTTCCATCTCCTTCGCTCTCTTAAGAAGCTCAAGCGACCGGCGATATTTCGCTTTGGCGCGAACGCGATCGGATAAGCGCTCGACCGTCTCGATGTTGTGGTTGAGGATGTCCGGCTTTGCGTCCATCACGATCTGGAGTGCCTCCCGGTTCCCTTGAAAATCGGGAATCAGCACTTCGACAGAACAGAGAGGCAGCCGTTTGCGCACGGCACGGATGGTCGCCGCGAAGATGGCCGCGCCTCCGTCGGATAGATCGTCACGGGCTACCGAGGTGATGACGCAGTGCCGCAGCCCCATTTTGGCTGCGGTATCCGCTACCCGTTCCGGCTCTTCCCGATCATATTCGGTCGGTTGACCGGTTGTCACCGCACAGAACCGGCACGCTCTCGTGCAGATGCTGCCGAGAATCATGAAGGTCGCGGTCCGGTTCGCCCAGCACTCGAATAGATTGGGGCAGCGAGCCTCCTCGCAGACCGTGTGGAGCGTCTTGTCGCGCATCATGTCTTTAATGTCCTGATAGTTCTCGCCTTTGGACAGCTTTATGCGAATCCAATCTGGCTTTGGCAGCTTTTCCACTCCTCTTCCTCCTTCTCGGTTATGAACGGTGTTTCGGGTGAATACCCGAATGTCTCCAGAAAATAAGGCAGAAGCTCCTTGGCGGCTTCCTCAACGGTAATCGATGTTCCCAGGCATTCCTCAAGCGAGGTTACCCCATAATCACGGATTCCACAAGGGATGATTCCCGTGAAACCTTCTTGTTCGATACCGGCTTTGATGTTGAATGCAAACCCATGGCTCGTGATAAAGCATCTACGGCTTCGCCCGCGATTGGCTTTGACACCGATTGCCGCGATCTTCCGTTCCCCGACCCACACCCCGGTATACTCGGATTTTCGGCCGGCTGTGATACCGTGAGAACCCAAATACCGGATGATCACTTCCTCCAAGGCCCGCAGATACCCGTGAAGATCGACGCGAGCCCCTTCGAGTGCCAGAATCGGATAGCCGACCAATTGACCGGGTCCATGATAGGTGATGTCTCCTCCTCGGTCGATTTCATACAAGGAGATACCGCGTTCAGCAAGCTGCTCCGCATCTAGAAGCAAATGCTCCGGATGCTTTTGGGTGCCAATGGTGTACGTGGGCGGATGCTCCAGAAGCAGCAGCGTGTCGCTTACGCTTCCCCCGTCCACTTCGGTTACGAGTCGCTTTTGCAGATCCCATGCCTTCTGGTAATCGATTCTTCCCAGCCAGCCGACTCGAATCTCTTTATGTACTGCCGTTTGCTCCATTCTCATCACCATTCGGTCTGATTTTTGAGCTTGAGTGTGTCTTCAACCCTAACACGCACTCATTGAGAACGAATCTCGTTCATCAGTATACCCCAAGGGATAGGAGCATTCAAATCCAACTCCTGGCGAAAGCTCGATATCGGAGACTCGCTTTCCTACAAATAAAAAACCAGTCCTCCAAAAGAGGACTGGCGTTGTTTCCTAAGCGTTTATTGTGCAGCCGGAGCCGCACCGCGTTTGCCAAGCTCGGCATCCAGGATAAACAGGGCGTTGCCGTCGTTGCCGATGCGGCGCAGCCGCTGAACGATGCTGTCGACGGTGGATTCCTCTTCGACCTGCTCATCGATAAACCATTTGAGGAATTGGTAGGTCGCATGCTCGCGTTCGTTCAAAGCGATATCCGAGAGGGCATAAATACGGCGGGTGACCTCTTGCTCGTGTGCGTAAGCCGATTCAAATGCTTCGAGCACCGAGTGGGTATCGTTCTTCGGGCTCTCCATTCCGGAGATGGTTGCACGCTTGCCAAGGTCATTGATGAAGTTGAAGATCTTCATCCCATGTGCTTGTTCTTCCTCCGCCTGCCGAACGAACCAGTTCGAGAACCCTTCCCAGCTCTCGGAGGCACAATAGGCGGCCAGCGCCAAGTACGCGTGCGAGGAGAAAAATTCGAAATTCATCTGATCGTTTAACTTCTCCAGCAATTCTTCACTTACCATTCCATCCACTCACCTTTCTTTTATAAGGAATTCGGAATTCATGAAATCCGCAAACCAGTGCCCGGACAAGAAGTTACCCGGTTATGTAAGGAGACAAGCCGTTCTCCACTCGTATTATAACATTTCTTACCACTATTCCGCAGAATGCAAACAAAATTGTCACAAAAATCGCGTTTGAAGACGCGCGTTAAGCCTTCCACTCCAGCTGGCGCCCGCCGATGACATGAAAATGAAGATGCGGAACCGTCTGCTGACCATCCGAGCCCACATTGGAAACGATGCGGAAGCCGCTCTCTTCGATGCCGGTTGCACGTGCCACCTCGCGAATCCCGTGATGCAGGCGAGCCAGCAGCTCCGCGTCGGCATCGCCGAGCTTCATGGCCGACTCGATATGCTTCTTGGGAACGGTTAAGACGTGCACCGGCGCGAGCGGTGAAATATCCCAAAATGCGAGGACATCATCATCCTCATATACCTTCTTCGAGGGCAGCTCTCCCCGGATAATTTTGCAAAAAAGGCAGTCTTCCATTTGCGGGTTCCTTCCTTTCTCCACTTTCTTATTTGTAGGATTTCCAGTCCTGTTTGCTATTCTCAAGCAAGTAGGCAAAATCATTATTCCGTCGGTCTTCTTCCGCTTTGCGGGCTTCCTCCGCTTTTCGCCGCTCTTCCTGCCTGCGAGCTTCTTCCGCCGCCTTCAAAGCTTCCGACTGGCTTTTGGCTTGTTCCTTCAGCTTCTCCCGGATCTCGGGCCGGATTAGATCTTCCAATGTGGTAGGCTTGTCCGACGAAATGACTCGAGGAGCAGGGTTCGGTTTCTTCTTCTTGGCCATCATATACTCACCTCAGCGATCGACTTCATTATAACAGAAACCCGACCCGCGCAGAACAGTTCAAGGGCCGGGTCATTTCGTGTCCGGTTGAACCGGCTGGTTCAACTCCGCCAGCTGCCTGAACTGCTTGATTCGGGATTCGGAGCGGATCGTATGGGTCGACCCTGCTTGGAGAACGGCGGAGGTGGACACGCTGTTTACCCGAATGCGCTGAACTTGAATGCTTCCCTCATCCCGCTTGGTAAAATGAATGCCCGCTGGAACCGGCAGCCGCGGAAATTGACGTTGAAAGATCGGATAATCCTCATAATGCCCTTCATCACCGAGGTTGTTGATGATATCCCTGCGAACCGCAATCGCGCGGGTCCGGGGAGTAATGAGCCGATTGTCCCCAATAAAGATCGTGGAAGCAAAGGCAACCGTATCGACGTCGAGAAAACCGATGATACTCATTCGTGACATCCGGTTCACCTCGCCGGCGGAAGCGGAACGACAGGACCTACCGCTTCTGGCGGCGTATCCGCCATCGCAGACAGGTTCACATTGCACACATCTCCCACCAGCAGGAGAGAGGAGCTTGCGACCCCAATGACCCGAATGGAACCGACCCGGATATCTTTATTCACCACCTGAAGATTCATCATCCTGTTCCTCCTCCTCTGCCGCGGCTCTTTGCATTTGCTCCATATGCTGATGAATCGCAGTTGCCACATCCCGTTTGACTTTCTCGACGATCTGCTCCAAATCGGCGAGGCCTGCGGGATCAAGCGGCCCTTGCGCCGTGGAAAGGTAATAATTCACCCGGTCTCCGATTTGATCATGCAGAGAGCGGGCCATCTGGTCGCGGTAAGCGGAATCGAGCGAAAGCCGATACGCATTCGCATACTGTTCGATGAGCGGCGGTACATCTTCGGCCATGAACCGGTCAACCGAGCGGTAAGGCTCCGCATCTGCCATAGGAGTTGACCCGGAAGCGCGAACTTGCCCTCCCTCATTTGGTTTATAGAATCCACTTGTCGCACTTGGAGCGGTCGTCATGCCTGCATCGACGGCTGTTCCTGTGGCGCCACTGATGCCGCTGTTGTCTCCGCCGTTACCGTTCGGAGAACCGCCTGCTGCACCTGCCTCATCCGACCAATGCACGTCGAAGGCTTCCTTAGACCCATTCTGCCATTGATTCAACAAATCCTTCGTCCCGGGAGGGGAGATGCCGATATGAAGCGCTCCTTCCAATTTCTCGACCTTCAACTGATCAAACGTATATTCGATCTTATCGATTTTCATTTGCGGAACTGTTCCGAGCTTTTCTACCTGATTCATGAGTTCCTTAATCATGCTCTCCAACTCAACGATCTTCCCCGTTTGCCAAGCGATCTGCTGCTGCAGTTGATAGAGCCGCGCGTCCCACGACATCATCCCGTTCTCCCCTCTCCCTACCAGTCTATGCGGGCAGAAGAGGCCGCATACAGGGCAAGGCAAACGCTCCTCCAAGCCTTGGAAAAAGCAAATGCCCTCAACCGGTCGGAGAGGGCAAGGGAACGACAATCGGTTCAATACCAGCGGTTTCTTCTGTTGCGCTCGTCGTTCCAAATCCGCCCGTATCATGTAGATTGGCAAGCGCCTGAATGGCCCCAGCCGTCCCGATCTGAACAACGGAAGCGTTGCTGACCAGATCGATGCGCAAATAATGGATGCCAATGGTCTGGTAGACGGTCATGTTCATATGCTCGCCACCTTTTTCACCGAATCGTCTACCCCGTCGGGGTCAAAGGTGTTCGTCGAGCTGAGCGCATTGTTCGTCACCGGAAAATCTCCCGTATTGAATGAACCTGAACCGGCGTACGATTTGGAGGAACTGGTCGGACTGAGCACCAGAGAATCGCCGATATGAATGATCGAGCTGGGTCCAACCGTGTTGATCTTGAAGCTGCCAACGATCGAAGGCAAGGGCCATCCTCCTTTGCCGGAAGATTCCTAAGCAGTGTATGCGCAGTCCGCCCATACCGTTCCTCAGCTAATTTTCTGTCAGCTTAAACGTTTGACTTATCGATAAGCTCAATTCAATAAGCGCATACGTTTGGCTTACTTGGTCAGTCTGTAAGCTCCGCCTATTCATTCCTTTCATCTGTTTGGATTAAAACCGTGGGGTTCTCCTTTTCTCCTCAATGTAGAGATCGAGTGCGGTGATGCCCCGATGGGCAAGCTTCACGACGAGAACAAACAAGTAAATGACAGCCACGAGCCCGGCTAAACAGAAGAGCATGTAAAATAACGATAAGATACCGGCTATATGCATTCTTCCACCTCCATAATATGGGTTTCTATACGAAAACTTGCTCATGACGTTTCAGGTTTGATCTCTGTCGCTTAAGATTCCTGCTCTCTTCGTGCGGTCAAGCTCCGCAGTCGATAGGAACGGGGAGCATCTCCCTCCGGCGGAAAAGCTTCCAGCCAATCGCGCGTCTCCAGGACCTCAAAGTCCGGCACCAAGCCGCGCAATTCCTCTTCGCTGTAGAAATGAGCGTACTTCCCAGGCTTGTACAGGTAAGTGCCCTGCTCCAGCCGCTCCCCCTTCCCACAGTTGTCGTCTTCATTGGAAAAGACGGTCAAGTACAGGATTCCACCCGGTTTCAGATGGGAGAGAATGAACTTCATCAAGCGCCGTCTGTCCGTTTCCATAAACAGATGTAGAAGATCGTAGCAGTAGATTCCGTCATATCGCTTCGGAACAAGGTCTGCCTCGAAGATTGATCCGACCCTAAACCGCGTGTGCGGATCAAAATTCGTGCCAAGCTGAACGGCAGATGGCGAGATTTCGATCCCGTCCACCTCAAACGATGCAGAGAATACCCTTGTATTGCGACCGTAGCCTGCGCCTGGTACGAGAAGAGACCGGACATTGAAGCGTTCAAACCAATCGGCTGCAGCCTGGGCGGTCGGACTCGGCTCCGCGCTCCAGATCAATCCTTCCTGTGCGAAACGTCGCTCCCAATACTCTCCGATTTTCTCGGCTTCATCGGAAGCTGTACCGAGCGTTGATTCAGAGGGTTGTTCCATCCTGCTGTCCTCCTATCCAACGGAATATCGCGTACTGCCGCTTCCCGACCTTGCCGGCTTGCAGCCGTTTGTAAGCCTCATGGGTCAGTTTCTGCCCTTTATCCGCAACCACAATGACGATGGCATCACGATTCAGGCATCGGGTCAATTGCGACAGGAACGCCTGGACCGGCGCATCCGCTTCTCCTTGCCAAGAAACCAACCCTCCGTAGGGAAGATCCGTAACGACCAGATCCACCTCTTTGACCTCTTCCGGCGGGACAGCTCCCGTACTGTCGTGATGGTGCACCGCCCAATCTGGGATACGCTCCTGCTTGCTGACAATCTCAGCAAGCACACTAGCGCTGATTAACGCTTCCCGGTGAGAAGGCTTTCCGTAGAGTCGCTCCAATTCTTGGAGTTGTGCGATTCGCTCCTCCATCCCTACCGGAGTTAAGAGCGACAGATTGCGGCGCGCGACTGAGAGCACATCGTCATTCAGATCCGCTCCGTCTATTCGCGCGAATAGACCCGGCTGCAGAAATCCGAGAAGAGCAGCCAAGTATCCTCCCCCGCAGAATGGATCGTACAGCCGGTAAGGCGCAGTCTTCCCCGATAACCGAAGCTGTTCCACTCCCCGCTGCACGAGTTCACTCGCCAATCGAACGGGAAATGCCGTCGTGCCATGAGCGCCATATAGAACGCGTCCGCTTGCGAAATCTTCTTCGTTTCTCTTCGTGGTCGCAAATCGGTAGTCCATGTCATCTTCCTTCCGTCATAGATGCATAATTCCTTGCAGCAGAGCTTGGAGCACGGCAAACACAAGCTCCGAATCTTGAATTCGTCCTGCACGGATTTCATTCAAACAATCCGCAACGGGAATTCGGAGCACCTCAATATTCGCTTCATGCGCCATAAGCTGTTGGTCTTCCTGCTGCAAGATTTCCTCTGTGTAGAACACATGAGTCACTTCGTTGCTAAGCCAGGAGGCGGAGTACATTTTACCCAGGTAGAGCAGGCTCCCGCAGCACAAGCCCGTCTCCTCCTTCAGCTCTCTCCGGCAAGCATCCTCCAAGGCCTCGCCTTCTTCAACGCCGCCTCCGGGCAATTGAATGATCCAATCTTGTACCGGCTGTCGGAACTGCCGAATCAAGACAAAGTCTTGGCCGCAGCGGACAAGAACGGTTACGGATTGCTCGTTTTGTTTGTGCAAGCTGAGCTTGCCATGTTCATTCTCATAAAGTGCCGCTTTTTCATTTCGGAAACGAAGGGTCTGGCTCATTTGGATCTCCTCAAGTTATGACGAAAGCTGTCCCTCATCATAATGAACGATGTATTGGAATCCATCGGAATGGACTAACCTCATAAAAAGAGAAAACCCTAACAGTAAATCCAGTAGGGTTCTCTTGAAGGATACTTTATACGTTTCATTATAGAAAGCTTCCGGCGGCTTGTCGATCCAGTACGCTGTCAGCTGAAAAGCCGTGATCTCCGCACAACTTCCCATACCTATTGACGCCGATACACATCCACACAATTAGGGCTGACAGCGTACCAGGTCGGCCGAAACCGCGTGTCCGACCCGGCGGGATTCCGCGACGTTCAGAATGCGCTGATTGGAAGAACCGCGGAACAGAAGCAAGGGATCCCGCAGTTGGGCCATGAATCGGCCATCCACCAGAAGGTCCGTCTGCTCTAGCAAGCGATGCCAGCCCCGTTCCGCTCCGATCGGAGAACTTAGCCGTTCATACGTGTACCCGGTGTAAGTCATGACGGACAGCCCCAGCTCATGAACCTTCTCCGCGAGGTACGCCAATACTTCCGGCTGTTCAAAAGGGTCTCCTCCACTCAGAGTTACACCGTCCAGGAGGGGATTCGCCCGAATCTTGTTCAGCACCGTCTCCACCGTGACCAGCCGTCCACCCTCATAGGCATGAGTCTGTGGGTTGTGGCAGCCCGGACAAGCGTGAGGGCAGCCCTGGGTGAACAGGGTGAAGCGTAAGCCTGGTCCGTCCGTGATGGAATCCTCCACCCAATCGGCGATTCGGAGAAGAGAGGCTTCCGTCAATTCCGCACAAGCTTGTCTTCCCAGTTCGGGAGCAGAAGCAGGCAAAGTGGAGGAAGTCACGTTCGATGCGTAATCCTTATCCATGCTTGACCCGATCGCGTTCTTCCGCTTTCTTCGCATCGTTAAAGCGGTCGAGGGTGCCGACCAGGTAGCCGGTAATCCGGCGGATGCGCTCGAAATTGCCGCGTCCGTCCGCTTCCGTCCGTCCGCAGGATGGGCAGGAATCCTCGATGACTCCAGAATAACCGCAGACCGGATCGCGGTCGAGCGGATGGTTGATGGAGCCATAACCGATGCCGGCTTCCTTCATCGCCCGGACAATCTTCTCGAATGCCGGAAGGTTGAAGGTCGGATCTCCATCGAGCTCAACATACGTGATATGGCCAGCATTGGTCATCGCATGATAGGGAGCTTCGATTTGGATTTTCTCATAGGCCGTCAGCTTGTGATAAACCGGAACATGGAATCCGTTGGTGTAATAATCTCGATCCGTTACGCCGGGAATGTTTCCAAAGCGTTTGCGGTCCATCTTGACGAAGCGACCGGCTGTCCCTTCCGCCGGTGTCGCGAGCAGGCTGAAGTTCAACTGATAGCGTTCGCTCGCTTCTTCCATCCGATCGCGCATGTGACCGATGATGCGAAGCCCCATTGCACGGGCTTCCTCCGATTCGCCATGATGCTCGCCAATGAGCGCCTTCAAGCATTCTGCGAGTCCGATAAAGCCGACTGACAAGCTTCCGTGCTTGAGCACTTCTCGGATCGTATCTTCCCGACCGAGCTTCTCGGAATCGATCCATATGCCTTGTCCCATCAGGAAGGGGAAGTTCTTCACCTTCTTCGAGGCTTGGATTTCAAAGCGCTCCAGCAGCTGTTCGATCACCAGATCGATCTTCTCGTCCAGCTCCTTGAAGAACCCGTCCACATCCGAGGGATGCTTGATGGCGAGGCGCGGCAAAGGAATCGTCGTGAAGCTCAGGTTCCCCCGGCCGTGCGTCACTTCCCGATCGCGGTCATGGATATTGCCGATGACGCGGGTCCGGCAGCCCATGTAGGCGATCTCCGTCTCCGGACGTCCTTCCTTATAATATTGCAGGTTGAAGGGCGCGTCGATAAATGAGAAGTTCGGGAACAACCGTTTCGCGCTGACGCGGCAGGCGAGCTGGAACAGATCGTAGTTCGGATCTTCCGGATTGTAGTTGATGCCTTCCTTCACACGGTAGATCTGAATAGGGAATATCGGGGTTTCCCCATGGCCCAGTCCCGCCTCCGTAGCAAGCAGGATGCTGCGGACAACAAGTCGTCCTTCCGGCGTCGTATCCGTACCATAATTGATTGAGCTGAACGGAATTTGAGCTCCCGCCCGGCTGTGCATCGTGTTTAAATTGTGAATCAAAGCTTCCATAGCCTGATACGTGCTGCGTTCTGTCTCCGCGAGCGCTTCGGTAAGGGCAAACTGCTGCATCTTCCGAGCAGCCGCCGAATCACCGGTGACGTCCGTCAGTTCAAGGCGCTCGGCTTCCAGTTCTAGCTCCGTCCTCACCATTTGCGGGTACACTCCCCGCAATTTCCATTCCCCCAGCAGGTCGGCAAGACGTGTTTTCGCTTCTTCGGGGCGATCGCACAGCAGCTCAACCGCCTTCAGCAGATTATTCTTATAGTGACGGCTGTAGGTCTTGGCGACGCCCTTCGCCATGCCGTAATCGAAATTGGGGATGCTCTGTCCGCCATGCTGATCGTTCTGATTGGATTGAATGGCGATGCAAGCGAGCGCGGAGTAGCTATTGATGTCGTTCGGTTCCCGCAGCTCGCCGTGTCCGGTGCCAAAGCCGCCTTCGAACAGCTTTTGGATGTCGATCTGGCAGCAGGTGGTAGTGAGGGTCAGGAAATCGAGATCATGGATATGGATATCGCCCTGCTTGTGTGCGCGCGCATGATCGGGATTGAGGACAAACAGCTCATAAAACTGCTTGGCACCTTCGGAGCCATACTTCAGCATGGTTCCCATCGCCGTGTTGCCGTCGATGTTGGCATTTTCCCGCTTCAAATCGTTGTTCTCGGCATCCTGGTAGGTGAGATCCTCATAAACCTTCATGAGCCGCATATTCATCTCGCGGGCGCGGGTGCGCTCGGCTCGATACAAGATATAGGCTTTCGACGTTTCGGTAAGTCCGGATTTGATCAGTACTCGTTCCACGGTATCCTGAATATCTTCCACATGCGGAGTACGACCCGCTTTATCGTTTTCCAATTCCACCGTGACTTGCTCCGCCAGCCGAAGTGACTGCTCATAGCCGGCTTCTCCGGTTGCGGAGGCCGCCTTCAAGATGGCTTGCCCGATCTTCTCAATGGCGAACGGCGCTTCCCGTCCGTCTCTCTTCTGGATTTTCATCAGCATAATGACGCTCTCCCAACATGAAAAAAGTGGCCGGTTTTACCGAAAAAAGCAGAAAAAAAAGAAGCGTATACAGCCGCAGCCTATCTGGAATAACGCGGCTGGTTATCTTTGCTTTCGTAGGGGTAAAACCGTTTGTTTGTCTATATGTAGTTCGCAAAACAAAGATTACTTCAAGATATGGTAGGTGTCAAGCATCCGGGCTTGGCTTCTCTGAGGGATAAGAGAGCCGCAAAAATCGGATAACGGCGCGGTAAACTCCGGCTTTTGCCCCTATCATCCGTCGGGGTCATCGGCTAAATTTCGTCAAGCTGTCACCAATTCCGGTTCTATTTTTCCGAAAGCAACGAAAGCCCCTTGACCCGTAACCTGCTCTCTGCTTTATGGACGGAATGTGAAGGACGCTCGCTTGACTTTGAGGATGGCCATTCATACACTTGATCTAGTTCACCGGATGAAGAAAGCAGAACAAACAAACGAAAGGAGTTGGTCCCATGACAATAAAAGAAGGATCCATTAAATTCGTGATCACCGGCTTGCTCCTTGCGATTCTCATGTCGGCCATGGACAATACGATCGTGGCTACGGCGATGGGTACCATCGTCGGGGATCTCGGCGGTTACAATCAGTTCGTATGGGTGACGTCGGCGTACATGGTCGCGACGATGGCAGGTATGCCGATCTTCGGCAAGCTTTCCGATATGTATGGCCGGAAGCGTTTTTTTGTCTTCGGGCTCGTGTTCTTTCTCCTCGGCTCCATGCTCTGCGGAATCTCACAGAATATCGTGGAGCTCAGCATCTTTCGGGCGATTCAAGGGATAGGTGGCGGCGCATTGATGCCGATTGCCTTTACCATCGTATTCGACATCTTCCCCCCGGAGAGAAGAGGCAAAATGACCGCTTTGCTCGGAGCAACCTTCGGCGCCGCGAGCGTGCTCGGCCCGCTGCTCGGGGCTTATATCACGGAGTACATCAGCTGGCATTGGGTGTTCTACGTGAACGTTCCAATCGGGGTTGTCTCTCTTCTGCTCATCCTGCGTCATTATCAGGAATCTCCCGTTCATTCGAAGCAAACGATTGACTGGTGGGGAGCCGTTACGCTGGTGGTCTCCGTCGTCAGTTTGATGTTCGCGCTCGAATTGGGAGGTAAGGAACTCGCTTGGAGCTCTGTACCGATCCTCGCGCTCTTCGCCAGCTTCGCCGTATTCCTGGCTGCATTCTTTTGGATCGAACGCAAAGCAGAAGAACCGATCATCTCCTTCTGGCTATTTCGCAAGAGGCTCTTCGCCTACTCCCAAGTGCTCGCGCTGCTGTATGGAGCCACGTTCATTATTTTGACGGTGTACATCCCTATCTACGTACAAGCTGTCTATGGAGGAAGCGCCACCTCAGCGGGACTCATCTTGACGCCGATGATGCTTGGTTCCGTTGCCGGCAGCGCCATCGGCGGCGTTTTCCAGACCAAGACCAGCTTCCGCAACCTGATGATCGTCTCCGTCATCGCGTTTATCGCCGGCATGTTCCTGCTCAGCACCTTGACTCCGGACACGCAGCGCATCTTCTTGACGCTGTATATGACCTTGGCCGGCTTCGGAACCGGCTTTTCCTTCTCGCTCCTGCCAACCGCCTCCACGCATAAGCTGGAGCCGCGTTACCGGGGTACCGCCAACTCCACCAATTCGTTTCTCCGCTCGCTTGGAATGACCCTCGGCGTCACCCTGTTCGGTACGATCCAGAATCGGGCCTTCCTCACCAATCTGACCGAGCAGTTCAAGGGTATGTCCGGAGGACAAGGAACGTCCGGAGCCGGAAACGGCGGAATGCCCTTCCAGGTGGACGATGTTCGAACGTTATTTACGGATACCGAACGCGCCAAAATCCCTCCGCTCATTCTGGAGAAGATCGTCCAGGCGATGTCCTCTTCGATCACCCATATCTTCCTGCTCGCCCTCGTTCCGTTAGCGCTAGCCGCTCTCGCCGTCGCCTTCATGGGCCATGAGCGCGTGCAAGCGGGGCCGCAGGCTGAACCCTCCGCTGACTGATCATTTGGCCTAGGGCCGAGTGGAGCGCGTCAGAACCCCTGTTGAACAGAAACAGCTGATCGAATTGATCGCAAAAAAAGCCGGAACCCGCATCATGGGGTTCCGGCTTTTGGCATTCCTATGGATTTGCGCATCCTTACTTGGCGATGTCGCTGATCACGTATCCGCCTTCAGCGGTTTTCTTGGCGGTGTAAACTCCGCCGTCCTTCAAGGTCATCTTCACTTCGTCCGCGCTTCCGGCAAACGTAACGTCATCCTGGGAAGCCGTAGCAAGAATCGATGCCGTTACGAACGGATCGGCTTTCACGACGATGGCTTCACCGGCTTTTTCGTCCGTCAGGTAGTGCGCAAGCACTTTTTCCGTAAGGGCCGGATCGAGGTAAGCATTCAAGAATGCAGCGGCTTCTTCTTTATTTTTGGCAATGGTGGAGGTCAGAACCGGTTTGCCGTCCTCGGTCGTTTCTTTCGTGAAGAGCTGGTTAATTTTTTCTTCAGCAAGACGGCCGGCGATGTAAGCCTTCGCTTGGTACAGGCTTGCGTCTTCGGCAGGCGCTGCGGTCGGAGCGACCGTCGCGGCTGCTGCCGACTGCGTCGGAGATGCGGATTCCGCGTTCTTGTTGTCCGACGAGCATGCTGCTGCGGAAATGGATAAGGAAAGAATGAGTGCTCCTAAAGCAAGTTTCTTGTACATTTGGTATACCCCTCTCTCTATCGTTCTTGCAGAATTAAATTCCTGAAATTAGGATATTAACTCTGCAACACAAGTACATACTTTACCTGAAATGACTCCAGAATGCAATTCAATTTCGGTGAATATCCGCTGTAATAATTGGCTATAACCATTTTTACCGTCAATTTCGATGGTCATGACAGCTTTCGCTTGTCGCTTCTTTCAAGCAATCTCCTTATGGTATCATAAAAGACAAAAGCATCTATTCCAGCAGAGGAGTGTCCGTATGAAGCTCATATCCATTGAACCGACGCCAAGTCCGAATTCCATGAAGCTGAATCTGGATGAGACTCTACCGGCGGGAGACCGCCGAACCTATACTCCCGATACGCTGGAGCAAGCCCCCGAAGAGGTGCGGAAGCTGTTCACGATTCCCGGTGTGACCGGGTTATACCATGCGGCCGATTTTATGGCCATCGATCGGCATCCGAAGAGCGACTGGCAGCCGATCTTGCGTCAGGTTAGAGCCATTATGGGAGAAGCTCCAAACACTGGAGATTCGTCTCGTGGAGGGACAATTCTTCTCGATACGGATCATCAGGTGGTTGGCCCGTCCGACTCTTGGGGAGAGGTGCGTGTCGCCGTTCAGTACTTCCGGGGAATCCCGATGCAGATCCGCGTTTACTCCGGCGAGCGCGAGGAACGCTTGGGACTCCCCGGCCGCTTCGCGGAAGCAGCAATTCAGGCCGGTCTCGCCTCCCCCAATCTGATCAAGGAGCGCAAGCTGGAGGAGCACGGAGTGCGTTACGGCGAGCTGCAGGACGTACTCGGAGAAGTTTCAGCCGAACTCGACGCCGCTTATTCCGAGGAGCGACTTGCCCACCTGGTTGCAAGCGCAGGCGAGCTCGCTCCCGGCGAAACTCCCATGGAGGGCAAATCCTCTCTCCCGGTTTCCGACGATGTCTGGAGTAATCCGGATTGGAGAATCCGCTACGCGGCTTTGGAGAGAATCAAACCGCAGGAGGAATCGATTCCGTTCTTGAGGAAGGCCCTTCAAGACGAAAAAGTGTCCATTCGCCGCTTGGCGGCTGTCTATTTGGGAGATGTGCGGACTCCGGAAGCCATGCAGCTGCTTTATTCAGCGCTTCAGGACCCGTCTCCCATCGTCAGGCGGACAGTAGGCGATACGCTGTCCGACATCGGCGATCCCGAAGCAGCGGTGCCAATGGCAGCGGCTCTCCGTGACCGGAACAAGCTCGTGCGCTGGAGAGCCGCGCGATTCTTGTATGAAGCGGGCGATGAGCGCTCTCTGCCTGCTCTGCGTGCTGCGGAGAACGACGCGGAATTCGAAATCCGCATGCAGATCCAGATGGCGATCCAGCGGATCGAAGGCGGCGAGGCGGCAGCGGGTTCCGTCTGGCAGCAAATGACGGGACGCGAGCGGAATTAAACGAGTCACAGAGACATGACCTGCGCCACGCGCATCAATAAAGGCGTACGAAGAGGAACCTGCTCCTCTTGTACGCCTTTATGAGTTACCAGTTATTCCGGTTTGCAAGAAAATGCTAAGAATTACCCTATTCCCTATTCTCCCCTTGCTTTGCCGATCGCTCTTTCACCGGCTTCGCAGCCTTCCGCTTCGCTAACGGATCCTCATGGATCAAGGATTCGTATCGGCTTAAGTCCACTTGCGGGTAGTCCAGCTTCAAATCCTTGAAGGCGGATACGATGATCTTGAGCGTGAGGTAATCCCGAAACCAGCGATGGTTGGCTGGAACGATATGCCACGGGTTGTGTTTGGTCGACGTCTTGGCGAATACATCGTTATACGCTTGCTGATACTCGTTCCAATACCGCCGTTCTTCCAAATCGCTGTGATCGAATTTCCACAGCTTTTCCGGGTTGACCATCCGCTCCTCGATTTTCTTGAGCTGAAAATCAGGAGAGATGTGAAGGAAGATCTTCACGATCGCGATGCCGCTGTCCGTCAGCAGCTTTTCGAATCGGGCGATATGCTTGAAGCGCCTTTCGACTTCGTTGTCGTCCACCAGCTTGTGGACGCGCGTGATCAAGACATCTTCATAATAGGAACGGTTGAATGCGGTGATAAAGCCTTTGGGAGGTGTTACCTTGTGCGTCCTCCACAAAAAATCGTGGGCGGCTTCCTCCGTCGTTGGCGCTTTGAAGCTCTCCGCTCGAAATCCCTGCGGATTGAGTTCGGACAACACCTTCTTGATGACGCCGTCTTTGCCGCTGCAGTCCATCCCCTGAAACAGGATCAGAACCCCGTTCGTTTTGCTCGCAAACAGCTTTTCCTGCTCTTCCTTGAGCTCTTCCTTCAATTTCTCGAATTCCTCGGCAATCTCATCGCGGTCGGTATATTTTCCCGTATCCTCCGGATCGAACTTGGTCAGCAATCCTTCGGTTTTCCCGTCAATCCGATAACGCTGCAGCATGGTTCATTCCTCCCCATTGGCTTGCTCTTAGTATTGCCCTTTATCCGTCACTATTCAATCAAACCGGCATGAGGCGTCGCCGTTCCCTCTTTTCCTTTCGATATCAATCGGGTATAGTTAGTCATGTACGAATAAAATTAGGCACCGCCTACTATTCTATGGCGTAACCTTAACAACAGGGGTGAAGATCTTGCTGGTATGGATGCTTCGACAAGTGATGGCTGCTAGAGGAATCTGGTCCGGCGCGGCACTCGGACGGCTGTTGAAGGAAAGAGCGGGTTATGAGCTGTCCGCCCCTTCCATCAGCGCCTTAGTATCGGGAGAGCCCAAACAGATGAAAGCAGACACCATGAATGCTTTATGCACAGCCCTAGCCTGTACGCCAAACGATCTGTGGAGCTTTACCCCTGACGAAGAACAGGAAATTACAAGATGAGAAAGGAAGTATGACCCGATGACGACTCGACCGATTCTCCCCTTCGGAGATCCTATTCTGAGAAAGACCGCACGCCCCGTAACGGAATGGAATGACCGACTGTCCCGTTTGCTGGATGACCTGGGAGAGACGCTTTATGCAGCCGAAGGACGCGCAGGACTTGCCGCCCCGCAGATCGGCATCCTCCGAAGAGTGATTGTCATGGACTGCGGGGACGGGCTGATCGAGCTCGTCAATCCGGTGATCATCGAACGCAGCGGCGAGCAATACGGAACCGAGGGCTGCTTGTCCTATCCGGGGTATTACGGGAAAGTAAAGCGTTCCGAACAAGTAAAACTCACGACGATGGATCGCAGCGGAGCTTTGCGGGAGCTAGAGGCAAGCGGGTATTTGGCCCGGTGCATTCAGCATGAAATCGATCATTTGGACGGCATCCTCTATATCGATCATATCCAAAACGGAGAGCTCTATTTCAACCAAACCGATCAACCGGCGAGTCTGTACGACATTCAACGGAGAACCCGAAAGAATTAAGTTTTAAGGTCTTTAATGGCCTTAAGCAAAAGTCAGCCAAGCTCCGATCGCTCCACAGAAGCCGCCGTTTGCCAGCATGACGGGCTCGCATTCCCGAATGCGGGTGTAGCGCGCAACGATTTCGGTAAGCGGCGGGTTGACATCGAACAGCGACCCGGCATAAACCACCTGGTTCGTTCCGGCCAAAGCCGCCGCCATTACACTGACCGTTGTGATCGTTTCCCCGACGAGGCCGAGCACCGAAGCGAGGACATCGGCTTTTTGCGGAGTCTCCTTGCTCTGAAGCACATAGCCAAAATTGCTCGCCGTCAAATCTCCCGGTATTGGCGGAATTGCCCCTTCATAGATGTGGCTCACAAGCAAGTCGACTCGCTCGCGGTCACCGTCAGCGGAAGCCTTGACGATGGAATCGAAATCGCTCTCTCCCGTCAAGAGAGCCGACAAGCCCATGACCGTCCCCCCGCCGACACCGGTCCCGATGATCCGATGAGAGCCGCTGCTCGCAACATGATGCACGGAGGTTCCCGTTCCCGCGTTCGTCAGAATGAAGGAGTCCAGCTCAACTCCATCCCGCTTCAGCAAATACAAGGCTCCGCCTACCGTCGCGTCAAATTCTCCTAGTTGCGATGTTTCTCTCTGCAGCAAGCTTGTGAGGACACGGCTCTTTCCCCCGGTCAAGCAAACCTTCGCTTCTGGATGCCGGGCGATCCAATCCGCCGCTTCCCGAATGCGGGAGGTTGGGATTTTCATCGTCTCCGGTTCCGCTCCACGATTCGTATGCTTTCCGCTATAGGCGATCTTGATCAGGGTTCCTCCAGCGTCCACTCCAATGCTCATCTGCTTTGATTCCGACATGTGTCTCTTCCTCCAAAGATGTTTCTTTCGTTATAGGGTTGTTCTCGTTCTTATGTAATTCAAATTCGACTTGTACAAAAAATCCGCTTTCCAAGACTGATAAGATTGGGGGATTTCATCCAGTTCATCCACATGCTCTGCTTGCTTAAACAGATCTTCGATATATCGTCTCATGACTGCAATCGAACGGCTGTCGCCAACCGGACCGTGCCCGGGAATCACTTGAGAGTAGTTGTCAGCTTCCAAGCAATTGAGAATCTTCACCCAGTTCTGCGGGTCACCGCCATCCAGCATGGGATGATTGTCGATCGACACCAGATCACCGGCAAAAAGCACCCCTTCATCAAGAACCTCCATGGCCAGATCGGACGAACTGTGCCCGGAGCCGCAGGAGAAAAGGCGAACCCGGCGATCGGTTCCCTCGATGATCCGTTCGTCCTCAATTACATCCGTTGGCGAAACGAGGCGAAGCTCAGGCAGAGCAATCCTCATCTCCTTCAAAAAAGACAGCTGGTTCCTTAAAGCCGCGCGTTCTGCATCGGATAGGGTATCTTGCTCAAGCTTGCGGGCTAGCTCAAGAATGTCCTCATCCAGCTGGGGCAGCATGCTCTGCTGTTTGCGGATTCGCCCGGGGTGTTCCCTCTCAATCCACTCCTTGGTTACCGGGGTGGAAAGAACAGGAGCCGCTTCAAACACTTGATTGCCGCGAATGTGATCCCCATGCCAGTGACTGTTCACGACGATAAATTCCGTGTGACCCGTGAAGTGAATCGCCGCTTCCTTTAAATCCTGGGCAGCTTGGGGAGCGTTGAACGTATCAAACACGATAATCCGGTCTCCCAGGTCCACGAATCCGCCATTTCCCATGGCAGCTCCATCTTCCCGCGCTAGAGCTGCGTAGATCCCTTTCCCAACCGCTTCCAATGTAAAATGGTTTGAAGTCCATGCCGTCATTGTCGTTCATCTCCTTATGAAAAGCAACTCTAGGTATACGAGTGAATGAGAACTCCTCAGAAACGTAGGAACTCGCTCGTTAGAAAGAAAATCTTCTCCTTGTGGCCTTAGCCTCCGATGAGCTGTTCGTCGTCCAGAGAAGCAATGGGTACATCCCGGTAGATGCGATCGCGGGCTTCCGTCTGAGTGCGGGTAAGCCTCTCATTCTTCGCTAGCTCCTCCGGGCTTACCTTCTTGTTAATTACCATATACAAGGTCAAATCCCTCAGCTTGAGGAGGTAAGGAATCTCTTTTAGCCATACCGGGTCGAGCTTGAATTCCTGATAATACCCATCCCAAAACGCTCGGAAAAAATCCGCCGCAAATCGGTCCCGGCTCCCTTCATAAGACTCCGGCAGCCCCCAGGCTACCGAATAATATAGCGGAATCGCCAGATCATGAACGTACCAATTATAGCTGCAATCGTCGAAATCAAACACGCGAAGCTTAGCACCGTCTACAAAGAAGTTACCCGGATGAATATCGGTATGAAGGAGACCATAAGAGCTCGAATCTCTCGGCAGAGAATGAAGATGATCGAACAAGGCGTTCAGCCGGTCGAGCATCCATTCCTCTCCTTCGTTAATGTAATCTCTCGCATGATCCTTCAATTCATCTTCGTCCCAATGCGGGCGGCTTGGGAGGTGTTCCGGCCGAACGTATGTCTGGGTCGCTCGATGAATTTCCCCTGTCTTCCTACCCCATTCCCGGAACAGCCTACTGTTCCATTCATCCGGGTCCGAATAGCGCGGATGATGCCCTTCCGCTTTCTCAAAGAGGGAAACGCTGAATACCGTATCATCCTCCGCTTGAACCGGCACTACATACCGTTCATCCAGAGAAGGCAGCGGAGCCTGCACCTCCACTCCGTTATCGATCAGATGGTTCACCCAGTCGAGTTCGCTCTCGACCTCCTCCGGACTCCGATGGCTGCTGTGAGTCAGTCGAAGGATGTAGGCTTTGCCGTCCTTCGTGGCTTCGTATACATAGTTCTCAAAGTCACCCAGCAGCTTGAGCCCTTCTCGGGACAAGCCAAAGGCGTCCAGCGCTTGATCCATGATCCCTTCGGTATAAACGATCTCTACAGCCTTTTCCACGTGCTCTTGCCACATCCTTTGTCATTCCACGATTTCCTCCATTGTAAGGGCAATGATTTCCACCCGGCAAGGCTAAGCGTAATGAAATCGGAAAATTTCCCATGCAAAAGGCCGCACCTGAACCAGGCAGCGGCCTATTAGCCGTGTAACCATAAGAAGTCTTAAACGATGGGCGGAACCATCTCCTTCTTCTTGAAGATCTTGATGATCTCCACAACGACTACGATGAGCAGCGCTCCTCCGATAATCAGGCTCCATTGCTCCCAGCTCAATACCGTCAAGCTGAAAATATCCTGGAAGAACGGAACGAGCATCACGATGAGGATCAGCAGAGTCGATGCGGCGGCGGCTAGCAGCATGTATCGGTTCGAGAACAAACCGATCTTGAAGATCGATTCTCTCTGAGAGCGAACGTTAAAGGCATGCGTGACCTGAATAAAGCCAAGGGTGCCGAATGCCATCGTGATCGCTTCAGGCGAGCTATAGCGATCCAGAGCATAAAAGAACACGCCGAGAACGATGGCCGCTTCCAGAATGCCCTGATAAAGGATGGTCCAGCCCGCCCCTTCCGCGAAGACACTGGCATTGGCCGGTCGAGGGGGTCGTTTCATGACACCCTTCTCTGTCTTCTCAACCCCGAGTGCGAGGGCGGGGAAGGTGTCCGTGACCAGGTTGATCCAAAGAATATGAATCGGGAACAGGATGACCGCTCCGAACATAGTCGCGATAAATAAGGTGAGGACTTCTCCAATATTCGCCGAGAGCAAATATTGAATCGCCTTCTTGATATTGCTATATACTTTGCGGCCTTCCTCCACAGCAACGACGATCGTCGAGAAGTTGTCATCAGACAGCACCATATCCGAGACTCCTTTGGAGACATCGGTTCCTGTGATCCCCATGCCCACTCCGATATCGGCAGTCTTGAGAGCGGGGGCGTCATTCACCCCGTCTCCTGTCATGGCGACGACCTTGCCCTTCTCTTTCCATGCTTTTACAATCCTGACCTTATGCTCGGGGGATACCCGCGCGTAGACCGAGTACTGCTCCACCTTTTGAATAAACTCGTCAGGCGGAATCCGATCCAGCTCGCTGCCGGTGATTGCCTCGTCACCCGGAGCCAATATGCCCAGCTCACGCGCGATGGCGGAGGCCGTATCCTTGTGATCGCCTGTAATCATCACCGGACGTATTCCGGCGGTTCGGCATACTTCCACAGCGGCCTTCACTTCTTCGCGCGGAGGATCGATCATTCCAGTCAGCCCAACAAAGGTGAGCTCCTTCTCCCAATCTTCCGGCTTCGGGTTGTCCGGCAGCGTCTCCGTTTCCCGATAGGCTAGAGCGAGCACGCGCAGCGCCTCACTCGCCATCTCCCGGTTTGCCGCATGAACCTGCTCTTTGCGCTCGGAACTAAAGCCTTCTATTCGGCCTTGAACGGCGATTTGCGTGCACCGTTCTGCCAGAACATCCGGCGCCCCCTTGACGAAGACGAGGTATTTGCCGGGCTCCGTTTCGTGGAAGGTCGTCATGAGCTTGCGATCGCTGTCAAACGGAATTTCCGCCTTTCGCGGAAGCTTTGCCTCCCATTCCGGTTTGGAATACCCCTGCGTCTTCGCATACGCCACCAAAGCGGTTTCCGTCGGATCGCCGATCAGCTTAGCATCTTCTTCTCCATTCCCGGATCCGGATTCATCCACCTTCGCATCATTGCAAAGGCTCATGATCTGCATCAGGCGCTCGCCTTCCAGGGAATCCTTGAAGGTTCCCTGCTCCTCCAGCCATCCATTTCCGGAATAAAGACGTTTGACGGTCATCTTGTTCTGAGTGAGGGTACCGGTTTTGTCGGAGCAGATGATTTCCGTGCTTCCAAGCGTTTCGACGGCAGGAAGCTTGCGGATGATCGCATTCTGCTTCGCCATCTTCTGAACGCCCATGGCCAGCACGATGGTCACGATGGCGGGTAGTCCCTCGGGTATGGCCGCAACAGCCAAGCTGACTGCGGTCAAGAACATATCCAGGTAGCCCCGTCCTTGAAAAATACCTGCCGCAAAGATAACCGCCGCGATGATCAGCACCCCGATGGTGAGGGTTTTGCCAAGCTCCGTCAGCTTTCTCTGCAAGGGAGTTATTTCCGGATCCCCGCCGGTCAAATAGCCGGCGATCTTCCCCACTTCCGTCGACATTCCCGTCGAGGTGACGACCCCGATACCCCGACCGTAGGTGACGCTGCTTCCCAGATAAGCCATGTTGACGCGATCGCCGATCACAATGTCTTCTTTCTCGAGAGGAGCCGTCCCTTTCTCAGCCGGGACCGATTCACCGGTAAGCGCGGCTTCTTCGATCTTCAGGCTCGCTGCTTCGATAAGCCGCATATCCGCCGGTATGTAATCCCCTGCTTCAATGAGGACGATATCCCCCGGTACGAGCTCATCCGCACGAATATCGGCTACCCTTCCGTTTCGCTTCACGCGGGCATGCGGTGAAGACATCTTTTTCAGAGCGTCAAGGGCTTTCTCCGCCTTCGCCTCCTGAAAGACGCCCAAAGCCGCATTCAGAATCACGACAAGAAAAATGATCACGGAATCCGCAATCTCCCCTAGAATGCCGGAGACAATCGCCGCAGCGAGGAGGACGATGACCATAAAATCCTTGAACTGCTCAAAAAACTTTTGAAGCAGGGATTTATGCTCCCCCTCCTTCAATTCATTCTTGCCATATTGAGTCAGCCTTGCTGCCGCTTCCACGTCCGTCAATCCGGATTCGCTCGTTGTCAGCGATGTTACGACTTCGGCCTCGCTCAGAGTATGATAATTCCCGTTCTTCACCCGAGTACCTCCTTCATATGAAGTAGCATTCGTGCCTCGCCTCCTCGTTCAGTTCATGGAGGCAATATACACCCTTCTATTCCTTAAACCCAATTTCAAGGAATGTCACTAGGCTTCCCCATCCTTTCGCAGGTCACTCGGCCGTAAGGGAAACTTCTTCCAAGAGCGAAATTCATTGCCCGATGTAACGTGCTATGCTACAATCTGCAAAAGATAAATGGGGTCGGAGGATGCGGTTGTGAAAAAATCTTACGTCGCGGATGCAGTCCTGTTAGGCGTTACCATTATTTGGGGCTTCATGTTTATCGTGGTTAAGAATGCTCTTGATGTGATGCCAGCGATCACGTATTTGGCCATCCGCTTTGGTTTGGCTTCCCTGTTCATGCTGGCCGTATGGCGGTTATCCCCGAAGAAATCCCGAGGCCGCCTGAAAAAGAGCACCATTTGGAGCGGGATCGTTCTCGGCTTCTTCCTCTATGGAGGATTTACAGGTCAGACGGTGGGGCTTCTGTATACGACCGCATCCCGGGCCGGGTTTCTCACTGGGTTTCTGGTCATCATCGTTCCGCTTCTTTCACGGCTGTTCTTTAAAACCCGCATTACGGTTTCCATGAGCATCGGAATCGGCATTGCGTTTATTGGACTCGGCTTGTTGTCGATCGACAAAGCGGAGCCCTTTCAATGGGGCGATGGGGTCATTCTTCTGGGAGCGCTGGCTTTTGCCGTCCATATCATCCTTACGGACCGGATAACCGCGCTGCACGATACCTATCCCCTGGTGTGGGTTCAGCTGTTAACGGTATCGATCCTCTGCTTCGCAACTTCCTTCGCAGCGGAAGACTGGCGGCATGTCTACCGCCTCGATGTCCTGCTCGATCCGAAGGTCGCTTTCGCTTTGGTCATGGGCTCGCTCTTCGCGACGACCTTCGCTTATTGGGCGCAAACGTATTTCCAGCGCTTCACCTCCCCAAGCCATACCGCTTTGATCTTTGCCTCGGAGCCGATATTCGCGGCCATAGGCGGTTATCTAGTTGCAGGCGAACGCATGACGATTCAGGCTTTGATCGGCGCCTGCTTGATCCTGCTCGGAATCCTGCTCACGGAAGTGAAACGGCCGTCTGCCGAAGCAAGCCAGGAATCCGCTTCTCCGGGATCGTCCACATCTGGCAGTGATTCCCTCTCTTCCACTACTACGTCATCCTCGGCGGCAGGTTCCGCCTCCTGATGTTCATAAGTCGCTTAGGAATTCAAACAGGACTTCCGCATCGTCCTTTCGGGACGTCACGGCAGTCCTGTTTTCGACGGAGATGTAATTCAAAGGATCATTCATGTACTTAATAGTTATCTTCGATTCCCCCACTCCGCTTATATTTAGCGAAAGCGGATACTGGATACGCTGCTGAGGATGAGCGGCTCAAGCCGGGTTGAGCCGATGGCGGATATCCGAAACTCGACGATAGCGACTACCGACGGACCGTATATCGTAACATCGACGGTTCGGACAGTCTCGTCCAGACTTGCTTCATAGAGAACAAGGCTCCGATGAAGAGTAACCGGATACGTCAGGGCTGTCACGAATTCGAGGGTATGAACCGCCGGCCTCCGAGCGAGAAAACTGCCCGGAAGAGGATCGCCCAGGTCGTCCAAACGGAGATTCCGATACAAATATTCGGTGAAATGCCGCTGTCCCGCTTCCTCATCCCATTCCAATCTTCCCTCTGCGAGAGCATCCGGGTTCACGTCCAAGGATGCCGCTCGGGTCGCCAAATCCAGGATGGGCTTTGCTTTGTTTACGCTGAGGGTCTGCTTGCTCCAATTAAACGAGGCAAGCCATATGGCCGTCAAAGAAAGAATAGCGAGAAGAGCAAGGAGCAGAATCGCCACTCCTCCTCGTTCATTGCGCCAAATGGAAATGCGCCGTCCGGTTCCATATCGCTTCCTCTTCATTCGTATGCCTCGCTTCGACCGTATAGAGTGACTTGAAAGTATCCTTCTGATTGGTTGGACGAGGCCGAACCCCCGATAGCCGCCAGCATGCGAGCCAAGGTTGGCGCGGGATACCGGATGACGACAGTCACCGTCGGGTCCGGTGAATCCCTCAACACTTTGACCGGAGTGCTGCCTGAGTAATCCGGATAGCTATTCCCCTTCACTGTCACCTCGCCCATCCCTAAGTGATCCAAGCGGTCTGTGGTGGATACGGCGATTGCCGGGCTGAAATAGCCGACCGCTTCCGCCTCTTTCAGCGCATGATTGGCGATGGTGTTCAAATGATCCAGCTTCATCGTGTACACGAAGAAGGGAACGATGATCAAGCAGAGAAACAGAAGGACGGGCATGATCATGAGGGTGACGAGCAGATTGGACATTCCTTTCTCATTGGACAGAAATCCCCTTCGCTTCCTAGAACCATTACGCCGCTGCCCGAGAGTCTTCATGATGCCCCCCCTCCTCCTTCACCGATCGGTCTGGAGTGTGACTTCAAGCCCAACTCCTCTAATCCGTAACATAATCAAAGCTGCGCAGCGAATGGCTCACCTGGCCGTGACCGGAGCGGAGCGAGTCCTTGAGACTTCCACCTCCGTTGAACAGGTACACTGCAAGGCCAAAAAGCAAAACCGTCATCAGCAGGGTGGTCACTAATTTGCTCATGAATGGGTTACGGCGCCGAGAGGGTTACGTTGCCCGTCGTCGTATTCACGGTAGTCGTCGTTAAAGCCGTGTTGATGGTGCCTCCCTTGGTGACGACGCCGGGAGCTACCTGCTTTCCTCCTACATACAGAGCAGCGCCTGCCAGCAATACCGTGAGGCAAATCGTTACGATTAACTTAGCCATGGAGAAATCCCTACTTTCCTAGTTTGGTTGATCCTTCATTCTTATTGGAATGCATCCCCGATTTGGGTTCGAGTATGGGTTCCTGCTGACTGTGCGGCAGGAATAAGCTGGCTTCCGATCACGACCAGGACCGCTCCCGCCAGCAGAACCGTCAGCAGAACGCTGACAACGAGCTTGCTCATCGATATCCTACCTTCTTTCCCTTTACGGGATGGAATAATTGCTCCACAGCTGGGTCTGAACGGTGATGAGCCATGGATAGAGAAACAGAAGAACGACACAGCTGAAGGGAATCATGATATAAAAGCTGATCCAAATCGGAGCATTTTCCAGCCTGCGGGCGACATCCGACTCCAAAGTCGCCTCAATGCTTCGCGCCTGCTCTTGCAGGACTTTCACCACGTCCTTGGTCTCCGCTCGGCTTAATGCGTACAAAGCATTGACCAAGGGAAAAACCTCCGATATCCCGACCGCTTCCTTGAACCGCCATATCGCTTCCTGTTGGTTTTTCCCCCACATGGCGGCTAATTCGAGAATATGCGGCTTTAGTAAGACGAGCGGTCGGCTCGCACGAAGCAGCACATCCCGGATATCGGCGTTCTCACTCACGCATAAGGCCAGGCGTTCCGCCAGCTTGGAGATTTCAAACAGGTAGCGGCTTCGAGCCCGGGAGGCAAACACCAGGAGAAGGAGATCGGGCAGCCACCAGCCGATCGAACCGCCGATAATGCCGATAGCCAGCGCCTTTCCTGTTAAGGCTTGACCCGATAAAACAAAGCCATTCTGCGCTTCCCTCAACAATACCGTCATCGCCCCAAGAAAAAGGGCTGTCCCGACCTTCAGCAGTTGGAATCGCTTATACGACCAGCTTACTCCGATACCGGCCAACCTCGCGCGATCCAAATAGGCTCGGCTCGAAGCGGATAACTTGTCTGTGGGTTCCCCCTTCATCAAACTCGCAGGCGATTCCCGGGCATGGGCCAGCCTGCTTTTCAACGTACCGATTCGACTCATCCGGTTGATCCGGACTCCGCTGACAAGCGGCAGCCAAAATAGCGCACTCCCGCACAGAAAGAGCACGAACAAGACTAGCGGAACCGGACTCAGCCTCCACAGAGCCAACACCATCAAAATCCCTCCTTTACTCGGTTTTCACCCCATTCAACACAATCGCTGTCAACTCTAATCGCGTGGATATGAAGCGGCGTTAATCGGTTGAGAAGTCGTGCGAATACAAAGGGTATTGTGTTGAAAGCGTATGGGCTAAAAGGGTTTGCGCCCAGATCGCACCACCATGAGCAAGGAAGCAAAGAGTACGACAATGGAGATCGTCATCACCTTCTTCCCTCCCGGCTCCAAGAAATAGTGACGAAAATTGCCGGTATCCGCGTAGATATTGAACAGCACCACGAAGGCGGCAAAGCCGACCATCAGCGTCGTGCCGATGCGGTAAGCCGTGATCATCGCCATTCGCTTTTCTTCGTTGCTTTTGGCCGTCTGCATATGGGCGACAAGCTTATGGAGGGCTTCCGTAATGTCGGTGCCATAATGAGCTCCCATCAATAGCAGATCGGCCAGATCATCCGCCCAGTGATTGTCGATCCGCTTAGCGAAATCGTGTAAGGCTTCCTGAGTCGTCTGCATGTGCAGGTTCACCACGAGACGATTCCACTCCCTGCGGACATCGGCGGGCATCGTTCCTGAAGCCTTCACAAGCATTTCATTTAAAGTCAGCGCAGGATTGTAATGCCCGATGATGTTCTGAACCAGCATAATCATACGGGTTGCGATCCGATTCCGCTTCTTCTGCACGCGGAACTTCAAATAAAAGAGCGGCAGTGATGCGAGCAAACTCCCGGCAAACAGGTTCATCAGCCACGGATTCGCACGCACGAAACGATCGGCGCCGGTCGCATAATGCTGCTGAAGGATCCCAACCGCCGCTTGCGCACCGAAGCTTCCGATAAGGAAAACAGCTAGCATCATTGACAGAAGCCACTCGGGTGCCGCTTTCCATTCGGCGAATTCCATGTCCGCCGCCAACCGTCTGACGACGGGATACCGGAGCAAGTAACGATGATTCTCCGCCGTTACCGCGTCCCGATAACGGCGAATCCTTCGCCT
This sequence comes from Gorillibacterium timonense, assembly GCF_001457415.1. Lineage (GTDB taxonomy): Bacteria > Bacillota > Bacilli > Paenibacillales > NBRC-103111 > Gorillibacterium > Gorillibacterium timonense. Next base: position 1,817,838 of record NZ_LN881724.1, on the reverse strand, counting down.
CCGTGCCATTCGGCGAGAAAGGGATGGTCCAATGACCAGGATCAGCATCGCCGTCCCGATGATCCACAGACTGAGGAAGAGTCCTTGAGCTGCTCCCTGCACCAGAGATTCCGGCAGTGAATTACCGCTCATGAACCATCACCCCCAGATTCTGCAGGACGGATGTTGTTGCCCCATTCGCAATCAAATGCTGTTGGAGAGGGTGGCTTATCGCTTCGCCGGTTCGCCACCAAGTCTGTGAGGAATAGCACCACTCGACAAGCGGTTTCGCCTTCGCTTCCCCACATTCATCCACATAAAGCTCCGTTATCTCGGTCACGACTCTTCGATTCGTCCCGTTAATCCGTAAGAGCCTGAGAAAAACGACGATATTGAATGCGCGAGCGATTCGACTTTGGGTATCTCGATGATCATGATCCCGTCCGTCTTGCCGGATCATATCTTCCACATCAGACAGAAAGGAGTCCCGGTATTTCGTATGCATCGTTGCCATCACGTCATGGCCTCTCAACGCGCCTTGAACCGCTTGGGCAACCTCGGCTCCTTTCGCTTCCCCCAGAATCACCCAATGCGGGGACATCACCAGGAGCGGTTTATAGGCTTCTTCCATCGTCAATCGAACGTCTTCCGCCTCCCGGGCTGCCAATATGTTGCGCTTCCCCCTCAGCCGATCGCGAAGAGAGATTTCAAAATCCTTTTCCAAGGTGCGCAACCGTTCCTGCTCCCCTGTTTCCTGGGCTAGCGCATAGAGAAAGGTGGTCTTCCCCGTATTGGTGGAGCCGCCGATCAGGAAGCTGGCATGATAATGGACGAGCTGTTTCAGGAGCTCCGCAGAAGGAATGTCAATCGTTCCAAGCTCGACCAGCTTGTCCAAGCTGACATCCTTAACGATGAAGTTGCGAATATGGATGCTCGGCACATCGGTGTAGGGTTCCCTCGTCATGACAAGCCGCGAGCGGTTCCAAAGATAGGTTTGAAGGACCGGCTGCCGCTCGTGAATCGGTTTTTTACCGCAAAGGGCGAGCCTCTCCTGGAGGATGCGAACATCGTCGAGGGAAGCAAAGCTCCGATGATGAAGGAATTGCTCTCCGTTGCGCAGCAGGAAGATGTCTCGTCCGATAACCTGCACCTCTTCGACATCGGGAAGCTGCAGCAGATCCTCAATGAGACTGGCGCCGCAGGTTTCCGCATAGATGCTGTCCGTCGCGCTGCAGCCGTCGATCAAGGTGGAAGGATCGACATCGATGCGATATTCCATGATCAGCGTCTCAATGAGAGCCTTCATGCTATCGCGAGCTTGAGGATCTCCCAGACCCGCCTGTAAAATGTCGTGATGCAGCTCGGAGTCCTTCGCGGCTCGGCCTGTCAAATGCTCATGGACGACCACTGCCGCTTCTCTCAAGCCCATTCTCCTGCCGCCAATCGGCACATCGGAACGCTTCCGCCCGCTCGAGCTCCAAACCGCCTGCTGCTTGATGTCTTCCAAATAGGCATCCGCCCGAAAAAGCTGTCGGGGCTTCATCCGATCCTGTCTTCCAACGGGTTCCATGATTTCACTCCTGTCCGATCAATCCCAGGCGATGCGGCGACCAAAGCGCTGCCACAGGTGTTTCCTGCGCACCGGCTTCGATTCCATTTCGATTCCCGCAGCACCCGCGGCTTCGGCCGCTAGCCGGGAGACGGCTTCGTTGAAGCTTTCAGCTCCGGGCTGATTGTAAAACGGCACTCCTTCATCCACCGCTTTGGCTCCGAGCTCCAGGGGCAGCATCGGCAGCTCCGCCGCCATCTCCATGTTCAGATGTGCGGATGCGGCGGCCGCTTCTCCCTTGCCTAGCGACTGATTCATGACAAAGCGGATGTCGCTCGTCTTCAAGCCGCAGTACTTCCAATAGCAGGCATACCATTCACTCCAGCTGATTCGGTAAGAGTCATATCGAGGACGCGTGACCAGCCAGCGCACATCTGCGCCGCGCACCCCGCAAACCGTAGCGGCATTGTCCGGATAACCGTTGAGATCTAGCAGCGTCAAATCGAAGGCTTTCCGCGATACCGTCAACAGGCGATCGATCATCTCCGGCGTGAAATCCGCGGCGGAATCTCTGCGGGGACTTCCCGGAAGGATGAACAGCCGCCTCAGCTTCGAATTTGTGATGCAGCCTGCCAGCAGTTCATCCGCAGTAAGGGATTGCGTCTGCAAGCGCGGCCGAAGCTTCACGTTGGTGGCAGTGGCCGCTTTCAGGTTCAGGTTGGCGCTCAAGGTAGGGTTCTTCAGGTTCAAATCGAGCAGGCCGATGCTGAGCTCGCTGTTCGCCGCGAGAGTAAGGGCCGTATTGACCGCCACCGTTGACGCCCCGTCTCCGCTCGCTGCAGACCAGACCGCAATCACCTTTCCGTCCAGTCTCGCCAACGCGGAAGGCTCAGGCAGCCCCAATCGGTCATAGAATTGGGCTGCTGCTTCCTCGGCAGACAACGCAAGCGACAGGACGGATATGTCCGCCTCTGCAGCGAGACGAGTCAGTACCTCGAGAAAAAGGGAATCGTACACGCGACCGTCGGGGATCACGGTCAATTCCGCGCCGCATCTGTGGACCGACAGCTCGCGAATGACATCCCAGGGGTACCCGTCTGCAAAAAGCTGAAGATCGACAGCAATATGATCAAACTTCTCTTCCATGCGAAACAGCAATTGCTCGCGGCTTGCTGCAGTATGAACTTGGAACAAACCAGGCTTGACATCCATCAGCCGCAAATACGCATCCGGGTTTCGCGTTCCCACTAACAGCTTCATGGTTTGACTCCTTCCGATTCGAGATTGAGCAATTCGGGTTTGACGGCGTTGTGCGCCAGCCAATCGGCGAATTCGGACGTGACCCGCGCCGGCTCGCTGTTCGCCTCCGTCAGGTTAGGCAGCGCGAGGCGGATCGTCCCGTGAACGGAAGCCGCCGCAAAAGCGGCATATACTTCGTCGCTCATGATATACGTATTGAGTTCCGGCTTGCCGGGAGCTCGACCTCTCGATGACGCAAGCTGGGCGGCATCCCCCGCCAGCATCGAATCGACTCCGAATTTGTCTCCGACCTCGACCCCTTCCGCCGTCTTTACGCCAGCCACTGGCAAGCTTTCAATGATTTTCACCGCGGTGATCCGTTCTTCTCTCTGATCGCTTGTCTGTCCCTTCCACTCCACCCAGACATCGACGCGATCACCGCGCCGGACCATGTTATTCACGTTGGTTGCCGCGTCGGTTTTGAAACTGTAATACCGTTCGCCAGTCATCGGCGTCAGCTTCACCTCGGACAGCTTCCAGGCTGCAAATTCCTCATCTCGACCAATCGGCACGACAACCTGCTTGCCGATCAGCTCGTTCGGATCCATCACGGCATCCGCACGATGAGCAGCCGACGAAACCGTTACGGAGTGAAGGAGAGAGACATCCACAACTTCACCGCTGAGCAGGGTCCTTACCGGCATGAGGGTCTCCACCGTGCTTTTGCTATGCTCGAGATGATTCATAAACAGCAGATACCCGAGAACAGATAATGCCATCAGCAAGGCTCCGGAAATTCCAATGATCCACCTGCGCACCGATATCCCCCTTTCCCGTCCTTGTTCGCAGACAACAAAAAAAGCACCCAAACAGCCACTAACGGCTGATTCAGGTGCTTCCTGAACGTGCAATCCTTATCCACGAGGAACTTCTTGTGGACGATTATAACGGATTGCACTCAATCTGTAAATACCTTCCTTGTTGAGGAGTGACTATGCGACTAATGGGGAGTGCCTATATGGATTGGAGCTCCTTCTCCAGCTTGGAGGTGATGACGGCAAAAGCCTCGCGTCCGAAAACGGAGGAGCCTTCACCCAAGCTCCTAAGGCGGCCGTATTCTTCTTCGGTGATTTCCAGACAGGACGATTTCGGTACAAGAAGAACCGAACGCGTCTCTTCGCGAACCAACTCGTAAGCGGTTTCAGTTTGAACGGCATTTTCTTCTCGAACGTAGAGCTGCTGGTAATCTTCATCGAACATATCGGCATGAATAAAATACTGTTTCATCATTATCGCCTCCCTGTTTTAAATTGTACTGCACAGGGATCAAGGCGTGAAATGATTTGTATCACGGCGAAAAAAGAAAACGTTCTCAAACTTTCTCATAGCGAACCTCAAGTCCGCTCTGTATTTGCCTTTCAACCGAAACGAAAACGAGGAGCCAAAGGAAATTTGTTAGGTTTTATTTGTGAAAACGGTCACATTTATGGGACAATCAACGTCCCATAGGGACGAAAATCGCCAGTAACACTCCCTCCTGTTACAGAGGTTTTAAAGATCTGTGTCATGGAATGATGTCTTATTTTCCCGCCACTCCCCGCTCCACTTCCCCATGAAGATCATCCCTCGTGACCGGGACATTTCTCGCCAAATAATCGGTCCAGCATAGACATCACGCGGTAGTGCCCCTTCTCTTCAGGAGCTTTCTCTTGGATGAGGGAGTAGCAGTTCAGGCAGATTTTTTTCCCCGCCGCTTGGATCAGGAGATCCGGGATTCCTTTGTCCCTCAGCTTTTCTTCTCTCGTCTTGATTCGAATCTCCTCATCAGGCACATCGACTGCTTGATCGCTGACCACCACCAGCGCCAAATCCCCTTGAAATTCCGAATCCCGGCGAGTGGTGCTTTGTTTGCCGAGGGAAGCGGCCAGGTGCTCATATTTGTCGTTGTGCCGATCCGGTGTGCTCCCGTCGATGATAAGCTTATCTGCTCGAGGATCTGTCAAGGCAACGCGGATTTCTTCATAGATTTCTGGCTCCGCCATCTGTTTCTTCGTCAAAACCTTGAGCACCCGCTCACGAAACTCTCCAAGAAAATAACGCTTCTCATCTCGGCGCAGCTCGGGAGCCCCATGAATTCCGGCCTGCAGTGTTCGCTCAAGGGCGCTGTGACTGGCAGCCCAAGCTGCCGTTTCGTTGATGGATGGTTCCTCTGGAGTGACGGCTGGTGTTTTTTGCTTACCGTTTTGCTCCTCTGGCGGCATACAAATTCCTCCTTCTCGGGATTAGGATAATCGATTTAACCTGCGGAACAGATCCGGGGTCATGCCCTCGGCTTTTTTGAATAGAAGGCTAAAATAACCCGGCGTCTCGAAGCCAACCATTCCCGCTATCTCTTTAAGCGGGAGATTTCGTTCCTGCAGCATGATTTCTTTGCTTTTGCGGATGCGCAGCAAGTTTAAATATTCCATCGGACGCATCTTGACTGTGCGGCGAAAGATCAAGCAAAAATGTTTAGCCGACACGCCGATCACCTCCGCCAATTCTTCCAGCGTAACGGGGAGCGGGTAATGGGTTTCCATATAGTCGAAAACAGGCTGAAGCCGTTCCGAGCCGCTCTCATGACTGCCGGTGGAACCCCAGCTTAGGTAACGTGTCATGTCCAGGAGAAGCGAATAGGCAGCCTTCGAGCATTCGAGCCCGATGAGCGGCCGGTTGGACAGCGCGATGGCTTGGGCGCTGCGAAGGTGGGCGAGCAGCGGAGCCGGCTGCTGAACCTTGTACACCCCGGATCGGGTCAGACCTGCCAGCTTTGCAAGCGGCTCTACCTGGGGCCCATATAGGGTAATCCAATCCACTTCCCACGGTTCGATGCCTTCATATTCATGAGGCTCATGGGGATACAGAAACATGCCCGTACCGGGAAGCACCGGGATTTCTTCCTCCCGAACGCGAAGGACACCGCTGCCCGAGCTGCAGAACAGCCATTGGAAGGAAGGGTATCCCTCCTTGCGTACTGTCTTCTCCTGATGATCCCAATGACCGACGCTCTTCGAATATACCGGCAGGAGGGTCTCCTGTTCTGTCAGAATCAAAAATGCCATGCGGTCCACCCACACCCCTCCTTGCTACTCCCATGTATCCAACGATTAAGGATGACAGCGTACCAGTCATAAGCGAGATTGCGAAATATATCAGCTTCGCGGGCGAACACGGTTTGTCGGTATGGCGGCGGTCGGGTCATCAGGCCAATAATGCTTCGGGTACCTACCCTTCAGATCCTTCTTCACCTCGAAATAACCGGATTGCCAAAAGCTCGCGAGATCACGAGTCACTTGAACCGGACGCTGCGCCGGCGACAGCAGATGGAGCAGCACCGGGACTCGACCGTTGCCGATTCGCGGAGTCTCCTTCAACCCGAACACTTCTTGCAGGCGTACGGCAAGAACAGGAGATTCAGGGTCGCTGTAATCGACTGGGATTCGAGATCCGCTCGGGACAACGAGATGCGTGGGCGCCCATTCATCCAACAATCGCTGTTTGCTCCAAGGGAGCAAGGAATTCAAAGCGGCCTGCAGATGGAGACGGTTTAAATCCGATCGGCTCTTCATTCCGGTGAGATGCGGCCCCAGCCAATCGGGCAGCGTGGCAAGCAGCCCCTCCGACGATACGTCGGGCCAATCCGGGTCCAGCCTGCCGAGAAAATGAACCCGGTCCACCCATTGCCGGGTTCCCTTCGACCAAAGAAGAATATCCAGGCCGGTCAGACGGATTCCCGCGAGCAGAGCGGCTTGCACCCGCTCCGGATCGGGGGAGGGCAGCGGCGCTTCCCGCAGGACGAGCGCCCCCAAGCAGCGCCGCTGACGTGCGCGAACGGCTTGAGCGGCCGGGTCCCATTCGATCGCGGCCTCTTCATGGATGAGCTCGGCGGCATGCTCCGCGATCTCCTGCTCGGACAAGGGGGCGGCGAGACGGATTCGTCCGTCGCTGCCCCGATCGTCCAAGTCCGCCACGACGAGGTAACGCGAGGCGGACAGCACCTGCGGACCGGGAAGAACGGCACCGCGCCCGCCGGACAAGCGATAGCGTCCGCCGTCCTGCCGTTCGGCGATCCGGTCCGGGTACGCGAAGGCGAGCAGGAGCCCGCTCGCCTCCTCTTCCTCGGACGGCACGCGCCCCAGGCGGCCAGCTCAAGCGCGAGCGGCGCGAGGTCCGCTTCGTGCATCTCCGGTGTGCTGCGCGGGGCGAGGCGACTCTGTTCGTCCGCCGTCCATAAGCGGTAGCAGACGCCCGGGGCTACGCGCCCCGCTCGCCCGCGCCGCTGATCGGCGGCCGGTCCCGAGACGGGTACGGTGACGAGCCGCGTCATCCCCGTTCGGGGGGAGAAGCGGGACACGCGCATTAAGCCGCTGTCCACGACGATGCGCACCCCTTCCACCGTAAGGCTCGTCTCGGCGATCGAGGTGGCGAGGACGACCTTGCGCATTCCCGGAGAGGCGGGTGTCAAGGCCCGATCCTGCTCCTCCGAGCTCAGGTCGCCATACAGCGGAGCAAGGAGAACCGGACCTCTTCGTCCATCAGCCAACCATTCGGTCAGCCGTTCTTCCGTCCGGCGGATTTCGGCCAATCCGGGAAGGAAGACAAGCGCATCCCCGGGATGCTGATCGAGCGCGGTCAGAACGGTACGGGCAACCGCCGTTTCCAAAGCGCCGAATCCGCCCTCCAGCGGCCGCTCCCGGTAGACGGTATCGACCGGATAAGATCGTCCGCTGCTAACGAGAACTGGCGCTCCTCCCATCAGCAGAGCAACCGGCTCCGGCTCCAGAGTTGCGGACATCACGACCAGGCGCAAATCTTCGCGCAGAAGCTCGCGCGACTGTAAACAAAGAGCAAGCCCGAGATCGGCATGCAGATTTCGTTCATGAAATTCATCGAACAGGACGCCCCCAACTCCTTCCAAACTGGGGTCATCCTGCAGCATGCGCGTGAGAACACCTTCTGTGACCACTTCAATTCGGGTAGAAGGACCCGTACGTGTATCCATACGAACTCGATAGCCAATGGTTTCCCCAACTTGCTCTCCGAGCTTGCTTGCCATGTAGCGGGCGGCGCTGCGGGCCGCTAATCGGCGCGGTTCAAGCATAAGAAGCTTCTTGCCGTCGAGCCAGGGTTCGGTTAAGAGCGCGAGCGGGACCTGCGTGGTTTTCCCGGCTCCCGGGGGAGCAACGAGCACCGCCATCCCCGGGTCCCGCAGCATCCTGCACAATTCCGGCAATACCGGATCAATCGGCATAGCCGACACTTTCATCACTCCAAGCGCTTCAACTGGGTTGCTTTCTACAATAGAACGTGTAATCAAACTGCTAAGACGTATGGATCAGACGAGAAGAAACGCCGGAGCATTCGGATCGTGGAGCGTCCATCGGGCGAAATATTCAAGTTGAGCCGTTCGCAAGCCGCTTTAAAAACAGGTTTAGTACAAATGTGATGGATAATTTACAAAAACGCAACTTTTTCTTCGGAACTTCGTCTATCCAATGTCGCCAAAATTCCTCATTCATCCAAAATGAAATCACAGAAGGAGAGTATGATGAAAGCAACAGCCAGACTATTCAAACGCGTTCTTCCCGTATTGTTGATGCTGACCCTCCTGCTCACGAGTGTACCACCTGTGCATGCGGTTGGCATTGTGCCGGAGTACATATTGACTCTTTATGTCAATCAGGCCAAGGTTTCCTTGAACGGAACCACCTTTTCCTCCGCTCTTCCGACGGTGGTTCAATCCGGTGTCACGTACGCTCCTCTCAAGACTTTAACGGCCCGCTATGGCTATTCCATCCGTTTTGACGGAACCTCTAAGGAAGCGGTCGTTACAGGAGAAGGCAAAGAACTGCGCTTCAAAACGGGCACATCCGCTTATCGCCTGAACGGCACTCCCGTCGCCTTCACCGGCAAAGTTTATGAGAAAAGCGGAGTTACGATGATCCCGGTGAGAGCCTGGGCGCAAGCGACCGGATCGACACTCACGGCTAGCGGCAAAACGCTGACTCTCGCTTGGGGGCAGAAAAAAGCGACAGCCGAGTTCGAAGTGTCTCCGAAAGAAATTTATGCCACACAAACCGCTGTCACTTACACGAGCAAATCGGTGAACCCGAGCCGCATCTTGGATGAAGAATGGATGGGGAATGAGACCATCTTCCCCGAGGCGGGCACGTACACCGTCACCCATTCGGTTTATGACATTACCGGCGGCTGGAGCGCTCCTTATTCGGTTACGGTTCAGGTTAAGCCTCCCAATGAAGCTCCGCATGCCTATTTTGAAACGGATAAAACGACGTACAAGATCGGGGAGCCCATCTTCCTGACCGATATGTCCACCGATGACGAGGATGCCATCACCAAGACCGAATGGACGAACAACGAACCCGCATTCTTTGCGGCGGGCGACTACACCATCAGCCTTCGCGTGGAAGATAAGCACGGATTCTCTTCCGATTACAGCCGAACCATCACCGTTACTTCGGATGTGATGTACACCAAGGACGAGTTCAATCTGATGTTTACGCCTGTCGGCAAAAAATTCGATATCGTCGGCAGCACCGTCCTCAAAATGACCGACGTTCCTTACCAATATTCCGATACCGAGCGAGTACTCATGATCTCGGACAGCCCGGAACGGCTGACTCAGCCCGGTATTCTGTACAGCGATTCTCAGGAAGGCAATCTCAGCATGTTTATCTACCATGAGAGCGCCGTTCAACAGCCTCTGCGCATCTTCCTGGCTGCAACCAATGAAGGGAAAACGACCGAGATCGTCACCCTTGGCGCGACCGGGAAGGCCGGTCCAAATCCGGTTGGCGCTTATACCGGTAAAGTCGCCGCCGCCCGCTATTTTGAAAATCGGCTTACCGGTACGGAGACCGAAACGGTGCTGAAGCCGGGAGAAACCAAGCTCATCATGCCTTCCATCGGCTCCGTCGCATTGAATTATAAAGATGTTTTGTCCATTCATGCTGACCTGCACACGACTTCTCCGATTCGTCTGACCGCTTTCGTGGTCAAGGATGGCGACGATCCGCTCTTAACCTTGCCCACGCTGAAGCCCCTGGATCGGGACGGCCATGTGCGCGGTACCTTCATGGGCGCGGATCGGACGTTCTATGTCAAGCAGACTTTGGGTGAACAAGCGGATCGCATCCTGTATGGGGACAACAAGCGCGATCCGTACATGTTCGGAGCCGACATGCTGACCGGACGTACGGAGAACAGCGGTGGCAATTATGGCATTCTGTACCGTGCTACCTTGAAGGTCAAAGCCAATACGATGATTGCCATAAATGCTCGCGGCGGATTGTTCGCAGGCGTTACGGAAGTCAACGGCAAGGTCGTCTCGGTAACGGACGAAAGCATGCTGACCAATCCGAATCAAGTATGCGTGCTTTACCGAACGGGCAATGAGGACGAAACGGTTGAGATGACGTTCATGACCGGTCTTGGGTCCAACCTGCCGGTGAACCTGCTGTTCCTGCCGCTTCCGAGCCGCGATCCGGCCAAAGTGTATCCTTAACCAGCCCCAACTCATCAAAACTCCGTTCGAATCAGGGACTGCTCCCGTGCAGAGTTCAAGCTGCGCGTGGGCAGTCCTCTTTTCATGGTCAAAAGCTGAGGAAGTATAAGGACAAAGGCGGATGCCCATACTATGCTTACAGGTTTCGCCCGTACCCGTATTTACAGAGCATGAAAGGGTTTCCTGTTTAGCTGCGAATCGGACGGGTTAATAGTTACCATCAATGAGAACCATCAATAAAGAGCAGCTCAACTCAAAAGGAGGAAACAAACAATGGGATTTATCTGGTCGTTGATTATCGGTGGGATCATCGGATGGCTTGCGGGCCTCATTATCGGGCGTGACGTCCCCGGCGGAATCATCGGAAACATCATCGCGGGCTTCATCGGGGCTTGGCTCGGCAGCCTGATCCTCGGGAAATTCGGACCGGAAACCGGCGGTTTCTACCTTGTCCCGGCTTTGATCGGCGCTGTGGTCCTCGTCTTCATCGTAAGCCTTATTCTCCGCTCCATGGGCCGCAATCGCGCATAGGGGCTTACGATTACCTGGAAAAGAAAACTTCCTCGTTCTAACCAGCAGGCAGAGCCGAGGCTTCCGTTCGGTTCTCCGCTGAGGATACAAAAAAGCCGCTCACCTGAATTCGGGTGAGCGGCTTCGTTTCGTATGACGGTCCTTATTCGCCAACGGAAAGCTCCGGCATGTACTTGGTGAGCAATTGGAGGGTGTCCTTCTCGTACTTGGATCGCTCCGGTAAAATTTCCAGAGAAGCGGTATGCAAAGGCACGATCCTATACCCCTTCCAATTGCGAAATTGAATGTAGGTCGGCAGTATGCCGGGATTCTCCACGGAAACCTCTGTTCCCGAAGCAGAATGCTTGAACACCAAATCCATTCGGGCGATTCCACCGATTTGACGGTAAGGATCCAATTTCTCCTGAGCGGCCAGAAAATTGCCGAGGGAGTAAAAAACCAACGTCCGGTTTCCGTCCTTCCCCTGCACCCATTCCACCGGCTGAAGGACATGCGGATGATGACCGATCACCACGGCTGCCCCTTCATCGGCGGCCAGTTGAGCCCACTGCCGCTGCTCCTCGTTCGGGATTCGGGCGTATTCGATCCCCCAGTGCATGCTGACCACGACCGCATCCGCTTCCTGCTTCGCTTGACGGATATCGGCGATGAGCCGGTCCTTATCCAGCAGATTGACCAGGTATTCCTTGCCTGCAGGCACCGGGATCCCGTTCGTTCCGTACGTATAAGCGAGGAAAGCGATCTTCACACCCTTGCGCTCGATGATCCGAATGCGGTTCCGCTCCTCTTCGCTGCGGTTCGCCCCCGCAAAGAGAATCCCCAGCTTATCCCAATGGTCCGCAGCCTGTACAATGGCCTTCTCGCGAAAATCCAACGTATGATTGTTCGCCATCGACACGATATCCACACCGGCGTCCTTCAGGGCATCTCCCACCTCGAAGGGACTGTTAAATGCCGGGTAGCTGGACAATCCGAGGCTTTCGCCCCCGATGATGCTTTCCGAATTGGCAAAGGTGATGTCAGTCGCTTCAAGCTTTTCTTTCACCTGCTGAAACATCGGGCGGAAGTCATACGATCCGTCTTCCTTTCGCGCGTCCTTCCATACGGAAGAGTGGATTAAAACATCCCCGATAGCAGAAAGCGAAATTCTGGTTTCCGTCTCCGGAACCGAAGGTACTGCCGTCGGCTGCGGAGTCGCTGTCGCTGTAGTTGTAGCTTCCGCTGTAGCGGCTTGCGTCGGCACTCTCGTTTCTTCCGCAGATGGCTTCGAACACCCTGTCATGATGAGCAGGACAATGATCAACAGCCACCCTGCCCGCCATTTCCCCTTTTTATCATGCATCTCTCTATCCCTCTTTTGTATAATTTCGGATGAGTCCGACTTCCATTGTACTTGTTTTCACTTCGAATTACATCCTGTAATTGATCGGCTTTTTGCTTTTCCGGGTCCTTTTCATCCTGTACAATAGAGGCAGTTCGATTAACTCATTCGCCAAGAGGTGCCTTCCATGAATATCATCAAAGCCAAAGACCGGGAGGAGCTCGAGAAGCGGATCCCCTTCATGCCTTGGTATGTGGAAAAGTTCATCATGTACAAGCTGCCTGACCTGTCCCCCTCGTCTCTCTTAGAATATACGCGGGATTATGAGACCTTCTTCCACTTTCTGATGGCCGAGGGACTAACCGATGCCACCCGCATGCAGGATATCCCGATCGAGGTGCTCGAACGGCTTCATATGGACACCATCGACCATTTCCGCATGTTCCTCGCCTCCAAGAAGGACAGCGCCAATACCAAAACGACAATCTCCCGGAAGCTCTCTTCGTTGCGCTCCTTGTTCCACTATTTGAGCCAAATTGCCGAGGATGACGATTTTTATCCTCTATTGAAGCGCAATATCATGGCCAAGGTGGAGATCAAGCGCACGCACCGGCCCAAGGACACCGCCGCGAAGCTGGAGGGCAAGCTCCTGCAGGAATCGGAGATCGTCGAGTTCATCGATTACATCCGTTCCGGGTTCGAGGAGGACATCGCTCAGAATAAGCAAGCTCTGTACGCTTACCAGCTCAACAAGATCCGGGACGCCTGCATCGTCAGCCTGATTCTCAATTCCGGGCTTCGCGTCTCGGAGGTCGTTAACCTAAACCTGGACGACCTGGATCTGAAAAAGAAAACCGCTCATGTATACCGCAAGGGGAAAAATGACGACACCTTCAAGACGCCTGTCTACTTTCGCGGGAACGCGCTTGAGGACCTGACCCTTTACCTGGAGCAGCGCAACGCCCATTACCGTCCGCCCAAAAAAGAAAAGGCACTCTTCCTCACGATTCCGAACGGACAGAAGGAAGGCAAGCGGATGACGCGCCGAGCCATCCAGGAGATGGTCATCAAATACGCCAAGCGCTTCGGGAAGCCATACCTCACCGTTCATAAGCTGCGGCATTCGTTTGCAACCGACTATTACTTGCAGAACGATCTGTACCGCACCCAGGAGCAGCTCGGCCACGCTTCTCCCGACACGACACAAATCTATGCTCACCTGACAGACAAAACGATGTCGGATGCCATCGACAACCGCAAATAAGGCTTACACTGCTAGTAGAACCAAAAGAACCTTCGACCCGCACGGGAATCTGCCCCGCATCTATCGGATCAAGAGGTTCTTTTTTATTCAAACCAACCAGACAAGACCCTGCAGTAGTCCTTATACCACGTATCTTCTCGATGGGTACCCGGCAACATGGTTACTACCGATAGCGTTTCCAAAAATCCGCTTTCTCAAAGCGATAAAATAAACTGTCTGTCACTTTTCGTTCACAAAATGGGAGATGCGGGAGAGAAACGGGTAAGTTACAATGAAGCTTGTGTGTGAAATCCACCAGGAAGAAGAGGCTCCCAATGGACCTTACGTACCGGTATCTCCGGAATAACATCCGCAACAATTTGAACATGGGCATCGCCTCAGCCTCATGCATCAATTTCACGGTGCCGTTCTTCGCGGTCATCGCCGCCAAATTCGGTGCGACGAACACGGACTACGCCTTGCTGAACTCGGTTCCGGCTCTTATGACGATCATCGCCACTTTGCCAGCTTCCGCGATTATCGGTCGCTTCCGGCACCAAAAGCGCATCGCCGCCGGGATTATGCTAGCGAGCCGCCTCTCCTTCCTGCTCATGGCTTTGCTCCCGTTGTTCCACTTCCAGCAGGTTCAGATGCTGATCCTCCTGGTCGGACTCTATACGGCGGCAAATGCCATCTCCACGGTTAGCTGGCAGGCCATCATGGGAGAGCTGATCCCCATTCAATACCGCAACAAAGTGTTCGCACAGCGAAACATTTTTTCCAACTTCATCGGGATGGGTGTCGTGCTCCTGGCGGGCTGGTACATCGATCACTTCTCTTTTCCCTATGGCTATCAGACTGCCTATGTGCTGGGAACAGTCTGCGGGCTGTTGGAATGCTTCTACTTCATCCGGCTGATCGTTCCGAGCGAGGATCTCCCACAGCCCGCTGCTATCGGTTCCGGCGATGCGGAAGAGGAGCCATTGGAACGCCGGGCAACCGCTCGCGAGCGTTTGAAGGCGTTTACGAATACGTTCCGTTTCCAAGCAGGTCCGGAGTTCTATCTGTTCTGCACAGCCGCCATGATCTTCACCTTCGCCTGGATGATGGCTTGGCCGGTATTCACGAAGATTAAGGTGGACATCCTTCACGCGACGAACATGCAGATTAGCATCGACACCGTTGCCTCCGCGATCGGCTCCTTGATCGGGTTCCGCGTTTGGCTGAAGGTGGCGGATCGCAAGGGAAACGGACTGACCCTCTTCCTCGCCACCTTGGGGATCGCCTGTAATCCGATCATGTGGCTGTTTGCCAATTCCATGAACGAAGTCTATGTCGCTGATATTCTCGGGGCGTTCGTAACGGCAGGCTATACGCAGTCCCTGTTTAACCGCCAGTTGGAGATTCTGCCTGCCCCTTCCCGGCAGAAGGCGATCGCCTTCTATACGACCCTATCGCAGATCTCCGCGATCTTCGCACCGATTCTCGGCATGCAGGTCTATGAATGGCTGTCCTTCCATGGAACGATGTACGTCTCAAGCATCGGCCGCGTCTTCGGCTCTCTCTGCTTTCTTGTCATCCTGTTCCCGACTGTACAGCGCATGTTGACTCGCAACCGGCGCTTGGGCGCATAAGAGATTTGGCACCAAAATAGAAGCCATCCTTCCGGATGATGAAAAACCGGAGGATGGCTTTTGTTATGCACTGCCTATTTTCATCTATTAGGATGGTTACTCTTCTTCCCCATTCCAGGAGAAATCTACTGCATTCAGAAAAGCTCTTGCGATGCACATATGACCGGGAACATTCGGGTGAACCCGATCCCAAGCCAGGGTGGCCGGATAGATATGACGAAGCATTTTATCGAGCGCTTCTTGCAGATCCACATAGACGCAATCATATTTCGCGGCGATCCGTTTAACAGCCTTCCCGTACAAGTCCATCGTTGCCCGCATCGGATCGGAGCCGTTCTTTTCCAGATAGAACGGGGTCATGAGAACGAGGCCCTTCACCTGAGGTCTTGTCTGAGCGACCAGTTCTTCCAGCGTCGATTCATATTCTTCGACATAAACATGACCTTCGGTTATATGAGGGGTGTCAAATTGGCGCCACACATCGTTGATACCGATCAGGATGGAGAGCCAATCGGGGTTGAGCGCCGTGACATCCGTCTCCCAGCGCGCCTTCAAGTGGCGGACCGTATCCCCGCCGGTTCCCATGTTGACCACACGGATGTTCCGTTCCGGGTAAACGGAGCCGAGCAGGCCATCCACCAGGGAAACATAGCCTTTGCCAATGGCTTCGAAGAGCCCCTCTCCTACAGGCCGGCTGCGCCCGCAATCCGTTATGGAATCTCCGATCATGACCAGCTTATCTTTATATTCGAGTTTCACAGTAGTCTCTCCTTTTCCATTGAAAACTGCTACCTTAGTTTTACCACGAAACGAAGGGACCAACAATGCCCTTTGTGTGAAAAAGAGAAAGACTGCTGTCAAGTGCAGATACATTCTGTAGCTGTCTTTGGCGATAAGGCTTGAATCTGCTCATATTCTGCGGTTGCCTGGGAAATAACCGCTCGGGAAATCCAAATTGGAAGTGACAAGCGGGAAGCCGCGTGTATAATGGAGAAGGCCTCAATTGGCCTTATCATCATCCGGAAAGGAAACTTGCCTGTGTCCTCCCTCTCCTCCACTACGAAACGCAGCAATAGCTTCTATGGTCTGCTGATGCTAATCGGCATCATCGCCATCTCCTTCTCGTCCATCTTCATCAAATGGTCCTCCGCTCCCGTCTCGGTGATCGGCATGTATAGACTAGCGATGACCTGCGCGATTCTATCGCCCTTCCTCATTCGCCATCGCGCGGAGATCCGCCGCATCTCCTTCCGGCAATGGCTGCTCCTGACCGCTTCCGGCCTCGCTCTCGGCTTGCACTTCTTGTTCTGGATGGGTTCGCTGCGCTATACCTCCGTTGCGAGTTCGACGGCCATCGTCGCCTTGGAGCCGGTGCTGGTCATGCTCGGGTCCTATTGGGCATTCCGGGAGAAAAACCATCCCCTAGCGGTGATCGGCATGCTGATTGCGATAGGCGGAGCCGTACTAATCGGGTGGGGGGATTTTGGCCTCTCCAGCCGAAACCTCTATGGCGATCTGCTCTCCTTCATCGGAACGGTCGCCGTCGTCATCCACGTCCTGCTCGGGTCTAAGCTTCGTGAGACGATGTCCACCTTCGTCTACAGCTTTTTTGTTTTTCTGCTCGGGGCAGGAGTATTGATGGTCTATAACCTCTTTCTCGGCTATTCCTTCACGGGTTATGCGAGCCGAGATTGGGGCATGTTCTTTCTCCTCGCCGCCGTGCCGACCCTGTTTGGCCATTACCTCTTTAATTGGTTGCTCAAATATTTACGGGCCTCGACCGTGTCGATGTCCATCCTGGGAGAGCCGGTAGGCTCGACGATATTGGCCTACTTCTTGCTGGATGAATCTGTTACCATACTGCAAGGAAGTGCGGGCTTCCTGCTCTTGGCCGGCGTTTGGCTGTTTATGAAGGGAAACACCATCAGGGTTGGAGAGCTTGCTGCGGAATCGAGAGAAGCTACAGCCGCATCGGCTGCGCAAGCATCCAACAACGGTACTGCCAACTCTGAGTTACCCGTGTCCTAGTCCTAGTAAAGCTCATAAACAAATCGTTTCTGTATGATGATCAAAAAAAAGAGGCTTCTCCACCCACCATGAAAACGGTGGGCGGAGAAGCCTCTTAGCATCAGACGAAGCGGTTTGAGCCTTTTGTCAGTGGATCGACCTTTTCCGATGGAAATGGCGATGGTTTCGAGCTGGCAATTTCAAAGAGCATTACGGATAAGCATGGGTTTGATATAGGTTACCCCATCATCGAACCGATAACGCTATTTGCATGATCCTAACGAATCACCACGTTATCCACCGTTACGGTTGCCTTATCCGCAAAATAGACACGGTATTCCAGCTTGCGTCCCAGCGTTTGCTCGAAGGAGAGGGTGAAATCCTGGTATTGGTTGGCGACAGTGAACTGCTGCCGGGTAAGCGAGCTTTGGACGAGAGTGCTGCCGGTATTGGCGTCGCGAACGTCGATTACGGCGACGACATCGTTATCGGCGGTGTTGTTGTCCACCTTCAGACGGAAGGTAACGGCCCGCGAGCCGACCGGGACATTGGAGTCATACGGACCATACAGCATATGTCCGCTGTTGTCCTGGGTTGGGTTTGCCTGCCATCCGTCACTTACCGCACGGCCGACCGAGTGAGCGACGACGGTACCCTCGGCTTCGTATTTTCCAATGTTTTTCGTGACCGTCACCTTGTCAATATTGACGGCAGCCACATCGTGATAATAGGCTCTAAATTCCACTTCATGTCCGGCGGGATTGTCGAAGGCCAGGCTGAAATCCTGATGGAGCCCGGCAGCCTTGAATTGATTGCGGTACACGTCAGAGGATTTGAGCACCTGTCCGGTCGTATTATCTCGCACATCTAAGGTCAGAACCTTGTCGTTATTGCCGGCAAGCGAATCGATATTGATCCGGAAGGTCGCCGTCAATCCCCCTGCAGGATTAGCGGTTGAGTACCCGCCCCACAGCATATAACCCGGGCTGTCTTGAGCGACGTTGGCAGTCCAACCGTTTGTGCCGGCGCGGCCTACGCTATGGCTGAACGGTGAGGATGCGTAGGTTGTGTTTTCGGCTTCCAATCGCGCAACGAGGGTATCCGGATCAACCGGCAGCCCGTAGTATTCGCGGACCAGTTGAAAATACGTGTCGGTCCGGACAAAGACAATGTTGGCGTTGGACGCAAAGTGATTGGCGGTATCGAGAATATCCTGGTAATTCGTTTGCCACGGATTGGCCTGAACGGTGAGGAACAACGGTTGTTGTCCGTTCCAGCCAACATTCGCCTGGGAGATGGTATTGATTAAGGCGTCGGCGGAATCTCCATAGGTTGTATTCAATCCCTGAACGGGCAAAAGGTTGTTGTAAATCGAAATGCTGCCGCCTGCTTGCTGCGTCGTCAAGCCCAGCAAGGAGGGGGCGTTATTGGCAAAGCTGTTGCCGACATTGCCGTTAATGCCGCCATTGATAAAGTTCCAGATGGTGGCAATTTTCAATCCTGAGCGCTTCATGTAATCATTGGACTGGGTGATAAACGAGTCAAGGTACGTTTGATTGCTCCAGAAATTCGGATAGGTATACCCAATGCCGCTGGGGCCGGAAATAAAAACGTCGTTGGCGGTAGCGGTATTGTAGTAATAGTTCAGTACGCCGGGCATCGCATCGAGCATAGCGGGCGATACGGTCCAGCCGAGGGGGACGCTGCCCCGGCCCGGGCTGTCCCACAAATTGCGGAAGTGGCGCTCCATATATTGCAGATTGTCGCCGTCGCTCATGATGAGCGAAACGTAAATTTTATTATCCAACGGGATTTTGTTCGGTGTAGATTTGACGGCAACGTTGCGGGAAGTTCCGCCGAACACCGTCAGATTGGTGGAATAATCGGCGGCAATGGTTGACAAGCCGTATTCCGAAACCCGTTCAACCCCGGAAGCTTCATCCGGCCACCAGCCCATGTAGGCGGTGCCAGGGGCCATTTCTGCAAGGAATTGCCGCAATAAGGTATCCTCGGCGGGAATTCTCGGGTCCAGCCAAACGACTGAAGCTCCGATAGCAGCGGAGTAGTCGCGCAGATGTCCCGGCAATTTCGGATCGAGACCGACTATTACCCGTTTGGTCGTTTGCGGCCAATAATTGGTTTTCAAATAGTGATAAACCTCAAGCTTGTTGGCAAACTGGTTCTGCAAATCATCGAGAATCGGCAGGTTGTAAGGAGCGGAGGTCAGCATCGACACCAGCTCGGGCCCTGCCACAATGCCGTTCTTGACGCTCGCGATGGTTGCCGCAAGGTTAAGGGTGTCCGGGACATTATAGTCATAGACGACGATGCCGCTGATCTCGCTGCGATATTTGGTGATGAGCGACCATTTGTCCGTGACATCGGCATAGCCAAGCCCAAGGGAGTTGGCCCAAGTATAACTTCCTTCTTCTTCACCCAGCGTGTACATGCGGGGCTGGTCTTTGGCCAAAAGGCCCTTCAATGAGGTGAACAGGTTGGAGAGATCGACCAGGCTGCGGGGGGTCGTTCCGACGCTGGATACGCTGACGAGAGAGGTCCCAAGCCAGCGAACCCGGAATTCGAGAGAATGGCCGGCCACCGCGTTGGTGTAGGGCAGCTCGAAGCGCTGGAAGGAGTTGGCGGAGTTCCACATCTGGCGGGTGAGTGTCTGCGTTGCAAGCACCTGACCGGTGGTATTGTCACGCACATCGATAACGACGACATCCTGGTTGTTGGCGGTGTTGTTGTCTACTAGCAGATTGTAGTAGGCCGTATTGTACCCTGTCGGAATGTCAGTTGCATAAGGACCGTAAGCGAGCATTTTATTCGGCGTATCGATGGAAGTGCGGGCTGTCCAATATTTCTGTCGATTGCTGGTTTGCTCCTGTCCCGTTTCGTGGAAAACTTGTGTTCCCGTCGCGCTGTACGAATAGCTGGTCTTGAGGCCAATGGCGTCAAGGGTAGCCGCAGGCGCTGACAGGGTGGGCAGAATTTGCGAGGCCGGCCATGAAACGGCGGCGTCGGCTAGAGATGGCGGGATGAGGAGGGAAATACAAAGAATAGCGGATGAAACCATGGTGATTCCCTTTCGTTTGAGTCGCTTGAACATGGTGAAGCTCCTTTCGATTGTTTTTGAATTCGCTTACATTTCTTTTGATCATCCAAACCAACCTCCCTTATCGTGCGGGAGAGAATCGAAAACTCCGACTCATAATGAATAATAAATATATACAACATATTAGTCAATATTGCATTTGTATCTTTCTGGTTTTTTTCTGGGCTAGTGATGTCCGACCGAATACGAAAAGAGGCTTCTCAGCCCGCCATGAGCGGTGGGCGGAGAAGCCTCTTTTGGGTTCGGTTCAAATCGTTCTTCCTTACGATCGTATCGGTCAAGTGTTCCGCAAAGATGATTCAGGTGCATATAAGAATCATCATCAACCCCGGATCGGCTCACTGGACAGAGGCGAAGGCTTTTACTTCCTGATCCGTTGCCGGGAGAAGTTCCCCTTTGTCGAAGGCACTCCCATTCCACGTGCGAATTACTTTGAAGTATCCGGTTGTATCCCCATTGCTGTAATAGATGTTCGCGAAACCGTTCTGACCTTCCATCGGATAGAGCAGCGAATCCCAATGGCCTGCGGAGTAGATACCGGATTCCAGCAATTGAATACCGTCGTGGCGGATCGTATACAAGTCGTAGAAGCTGCCATTGCTTCCTGCCCATTGGCCGAGCGAGAAATCCGACTGCCCGTCTCCGTTGTAATCCGCCACTTGAAGCGCAAAGGGCGCATTCCGTTTGCGGAAGGATTGTTCCTCCTCGAGCCCAAGTCGAAATAGCACCTTGTCTCCACGGGCGACGGTCAACTCGCAGTGGCCGGTATAGAAGGTTCCTTCATACGGACCGGGATTCGGATCCGTCACCTCGGCGCCGCTCACCATCGTGAATCGAATCGCTTCCTGCTGCCCGTCGCCATCGATGTCAGCTGCCGCCGTACCGAGAAGAATCGGCGCCTCCAGCGCAACCCGAGCCGCTGTTGAAGCAGGCTTTGCATCTTCTCCTGAAGTCTGCGCTGTCTCCTTCTCCCCGACGTAAAAGTTCGCATCCTGCATTTTATGGACTTCCGGGGCGTAGATGTGAATCATCGCGGTGTAAGTTCCCGGCTCCGCAAACGCATGCTTTGCCGTGAACAGATCCGGTTGGTCCGAGGTGGCGCTGAAATCGATTCGTTCTCCGCTGCCATTTTCCACAAGCTTCTTCACCTCGATATATACCTCGGTGTCGTTAAAGGTGATCGGCCCCTTCAAACGAATGGAAAGCTCGGCTTTGGTCCCGGCGGCAATCTTGGTCGGTTGGGTAGCAAACTCCGCGCTCACTTGCTCCGGGCGAATCTGCGATTTCCCGCTCTCCTTCGAGGCTTGAGCGCAGCCGGACAACAGAAGTAGAACAAGCAAAGCTAGTCGATACCGATGCGATTTCATCGCGATTCATGTCCTCTTTTCCGGCAACTGTGCCTGATGTCCATGCTATGCTACCTGTTTATCATATTGCAGGGACAAAAGCAAACCGGGAAGCAGAACGAGCCGATCAATCGCTGGCCGTTAAAGCCATCCGCCTGAATGCAAAAACAGTAAACGCCAGGATCAAAACAAGCAGAACGACCGAGACAGAGATACAGAGCGGGAAGTGATCGGTTCCGTTTCCGTTAAGCAGAAACTCACGCGCATGAATCGTGAGTCTTCCAGGACTCCAGGTCATCCACGACGATAAGGTTCCGGAAAGGATCGAGAGAACCGCCGCACTCACAAGTGTGACCGCCGCCGCGGCTGGTGCTGATCGCAACAGGGTGCTGAGCAGCAGCGTCACGGTCAAGTAAAAGGCGAACCACAAGCCATATAAGCCAAAGCCCTCCATCGCCCTGCCTGCATCGACAGAACCGATCAGCATATCCGTATAAAACCAGGCTCCCAAATACCCGAGTAAAAGCGAGCCGAGCGATAGCAGTTGATAAGCAAGCCATTTGGATGTGATGTAGGTAAGGGGAGAGACCGGCTTCGCCATGATCATGCCCGTTACTCCCCGGTTTCGCTCGCCGGCGACGGCGGACATGGCCG
This sequence comes from Gorillibacterium timonense, assembly GCF_001457415.1. Lineage (GTDB taxonomy): Bacteria > Bacillota > Bacilli > Paenibacillales > NBRC-103111 > Gorillibacterium > Gorillibacterium timonense. The sequence continues at coordinate 1,795,656 of NZ_LN881724.1, read as the reverse complement.
CTAAGACGACAACGAGCAGCCCGATTGAACTGAAATTGGACAACGTCCCGGCCATCACTTCCATCGGCTTCGGCACCGGAATCTCCATAACAGCTCCTTCGGGCAAATTGCCAGCGGATTTAATCAGATCCGGCAACAGATACGAGGATACCGGCTGTGAAATGCCCAGAAGAAGAAAGACAAGCGGAATCCAGATCCATTTGTAGCTGCGGCGGAATTCCAGCCATTCCTTGCGAAATAATACCGACCAAGCCATCATGCTCCGACCACCTCCAGGAAGAGCGCCTCCAAGGAGGCATAAGAGGCTTCAAACCGCACAACGGGAATGGCTTCTCGGGCAAGCTCGGTAAGGAGTACTGCCCGTGCTTCTTCCCGGTTGTCCACCTGAAGAGACAAAGAGCACTGATCTTCGGATAACTTAACGCTGTTAATGAAGGGATACCGGGTCAATCCGGCAGCATAATCAATGAGCGATTTCTCGGAGGTGATCTCAATCTGTGGCTTCTGATGCATGCGCCGGAGATCGTCCAATGCTCCGGCAAGGGCGATGCTCCCCCTGTTTAGAATCAGGACATCGTCGCATAGCTCTTCCGCATCGTGCAAAACATGAGTGGAGAACAGCAGATTCGTCTCCTCCTTCATTTCTCGAAGCAGGTCGATCAGCTCCCGCCGGCCTACCGGATCAAGGGCGGATACCGGCTCGTCAAGAACGAGCAGCTCCGGCCGGTGAACCATCGCCTGGGCAATGCCGAGCCGCTGCTTCATGCCTCCGGAATAGCCTCCGATCCGGCGTTTCGCCGCATCCTTCAACCCGAGCCGCTCCAGCAGCTCATCGGCGCGTTCAGTCAGCTTCTTCCCGTGCAAGCCAAACAATTGACCGGCAAACTGCATGTATTCCTTGCCGGTCATCCAATTGAAGAAGACGGGCTGCTGCGGCAAATAGCCGATCCGTTCTCTTCTGTCTCTCGCTTCTTCTCGATTTAACGCGATTTGTCCCGAAGTTGGAGGCAGAAGGCCGCACAGCATGGACAGCGTGGTTGTTTTGCCGGCCCCGTTCGGCCCGAGCAAAGCCGCGGAGCGGCCTTTTGCAAGAGTGAAAGAGATGTCGCTTACGGCTGTCACCTCTCCGAACCGCTTGGTCAGATTAGAGACCGTAAGGATCGGCGCCATCAGTCATTCCTCCTGCCGAAGATGAAATAAACGACCGGTCCGAGGATTTCGCCCAGCACAATGATGACCGCCCAAACCCACTTCGGTCCACGGATACGGGCGGGATCGTTTCGAATCAAATCCGTCAAGGCAACGATCATGAGGACCAATTGAATTACCAGTACAGGAAGCAGCAGCTTCCAATCAAACCCAAGCTTATCGGTCAATTCGTTCATCAGAATCCTCTCCATTCGGTCGACGCCGGCTTTGCCAGCGCCTTTGGATGTTACCCGCTCCCCCCCGAACCACCAGCCAATATACGATCAAGGGAGTGGGAAACTGGATGCAGCCCCACAGTCCCCAGAACCAATGCCATGCCCCTCGCTTCTTCGCATCCCGAAAGAGCCACGTCCCCTGCGTCAGCAACAACAGAGCAACCAAGAGCCAAGCCCAGACCGGCAGACTCTCTTCGGAATGGGCCGGAAGCTCGGCCATAAGGATATCCAGAAGCCCGCTCATGGCTTCGCCTTCCTTCCCTCTCCGTTCCGCAGAAACCGGAGTGTAAGCAATAGCAGCGGAAACACGGTGCATCCAATTTGGAGAGGAAGGACAATGCGTGGCGCATAATGGAGCATGAGGAAGAATACGCTCAGGATCGCAACCGCCATGCTGAGAAAACCGATGGTTTCGATTCGGGAACGGCGGCGCGATACGGTTTGCTGAGCTTGCAGCAGAGCGGTAAGCTGAGGCAGACTCGGCTCCACCGGTTTGACGGCATCATCCAGACTGGACAGCCCCGTCCGCAGCATCTCAAGAAGCTCCGTGTCGGCAGGAATGATGTTATCCGAAGCTGAAGACGGCTCTCTCCAATCGGCTTGTTGAGGGACCATGCTGCGTTCATGCGGGTTAAACCGGTTGATCTGTCTTCTCTTCATGCTCGGTCAGCTCCTTTCTCAGCCAAATCAATCCATGATGAATGCGGGATTTCACGGTTCCTTCTGGGACTCCGGTCATGGCGGCAATTTCCTGCTGTGAATAGCCGTAATAATGCTTGAGTACAACGGCTAACCGGCTGTCAGCCCCCATGGTGGAAAGGGCATCCAGCACATCAAGCCATTCGGCTCCCGCCGCTTCAAGCCGCCACTTTAGAAGTCGACCGGTCTGCTCTTCTTCCTGCGCATGCCGCAGCAAGAACCGTCTTTCTCTCCCCTTCCGGCGTTCCGCATCAATCACGAGCCGAGTAGCGATGGTGATCAACCAGGTGGAGAACTTGGCTTTCCCGTCAAACAGCCTGATTTTCTCCACGGACCGAAGCATCGTCTCTTGGGTATAGTCAGCAGCCTTATCGGGGTTCAGGGTGATTTTGAGCAAATATCGGTATAGAAAGGAATAGTTCTCTTTGAGCAGTTCCGCGAGGGCGTTTAGATCCCCGCTCCGGGCGCGCTCCGCAAGCCGGTTATCCATGTCCACTCCGCTTCCACCCCCGAACTTATCCTACTTACGTTCATTTGACGTACAGCTCTCCCCATTCGTTCACCGCATTCAGCACTTTTTTCATAGCCTACTGGAGCAAACGATTCTTACCGGATTACATTCAAGATTTGCCGAACTTCCCGGTGATCTCCAGGAAGCTGAGCCTCTTTGCTTTTGAATTGGGAGGAGCCGTCTCCATCGAGAAAGATCCCATCCCTATAATCCTCACCGCCCCACTCCCGGACAGCCGCACGGAAGTTCTCCGCCGTGCAAAGGTCATTGGTAACGAGGAGGACCACCTTATTCTTTATGTCATAAACAAGCCCTGTCCGCATATGCCATTCATCGATTCCGGGCATGTGTTCATCCTCTGCTAGCCTATGCCAGTTAGCTTCATCCTGCAGGTTCATGCTGATTCCGCCTTGCGCCCAATAGCGTTCGTGATCCGACAAAGTCAGCTCTTCCACCGAGGAGACCTTCTGTACCGAAAACTGCCTGCTTGCGCGATCCCAGACGAAGGTTCCCCGCGCGTACTTTTCATTGCTCCAACCTGAGCCATAGTCTTGTTTTTTTCCGATTACGGGAACTCCGTCGTTTACGGCAATGCTGAGCAGCGCCTTTTGATAAAAGAATCCCCCATTGATTCCGAAATAGGGACTATCGTTCAGATTCCGATCGATCGCCGTTAATTGAATATTGTCCGGATCGGTCCATATGCCGTGCAGCTCGATCCCGTTCGATGCGGTATAGGACCCGTAGGAATAGTCGTTAGGTGTCGGCCATTCCGGCGGCTTCTCCGATGTCTGCTGTCTCCAGAATCCAAATCCGATGCCGCCGATCAGAAGCAAGCTGCACGCGGCAAGTCCAATGAACAGTTGCTTTCTCGTGAATCGATTCTCAATGAGACGCATGAATTGATCCTCCAATTGTCCTTCAAGTCGTTATCATTCCCTTACCATTTCTCTATGCCAAAGTCCTGAACCTCTTCCGTGGACAAAAAAAGAAGCGGTGCGCCCCTCGGAGGCGCAGCCGCTTCAAATGATCGGTCCGTTACTTTTTGTCGAAATCGATTCTTTCGGAAACGGTATCCCGAACAGCGCCGACCGTGGATTGGAGAAGGTCGTTCATCTCCACCTGCATCTGCTGGAACTCTCGCACGAGTGGGATATTGTCCATCTCCTCCTGCAGGACAGCAATTTCCTGCTCAATCTTCTCTGCCATCTTTTTGTTGCCGAGCGCTTCGAAGCCGACGATTTCCTTCTGCTTTTTCTTAATGGCGCTAATTAACGCTTGAACATGCTCATTGCGAGAGATTTTCTCTTCCGCTTTCCGATAGAAATCCGCTTCGTCTGATCGGGCGATCAACGCGGCAAGCTCCTGTGCTTTGGCCAGAATCTCTTCACGCTTCGTCTCATTCACTGTCATATCGGCCCCTCTCATGCGCGGCGGAGAGCCGGCTCTTCGACTAGCTCCGCTCGCAGCAGCCAGGTTTGCGGTTCGGTGATCTTCACTTGAACCAGTTGTCCAATCAGCCCCTTCGGCCCCGCAAAATGAACGAGCTTGTTGGTGCGAGTCCGGGCGGAGAGAATCTCTGGGTTCATCTTGCTCTCACCTTCCACCAGCACCTCGACAACCTGATCCTTCAGGATATCGTTGCTGTGGCGGCTGAATTCATTCAACGTCTCATTCAATTGAGCCAGCCGCTTTTTCTTCGTTTCTTCGGTGATGTCATCGGCCATGCCAGCAGCCGGAGTTCCCTCCCGAGGCGAATAGATAAACGTATACGCGCTGTCAAAGCCGACCTCCCGCACAAGCGACAAGGTTTCATCGAACTGCTCCTCCGTCTCGCCCGGAAACCCGACAATGATATCCGTCGTGAGAATGGCATCCGGAATCGCAATCCGAATCTTGCGAACGAGCTCCAGGTACTGTTCCCGGTTGTATTTGCGGCTCATCTTCTTCAAGATTTCGGAGCTGCCCGATTGAACCGGCAGATGGATGTGCTCCATCAGGTTCCCTTTCTTGGCAAGCACCTCAATCAGATGATCGTCGAAGTCGCGGGGATGCGAGGTCGTGAACCGAACGCGGGGAATATCGATTTTGCGAATATCGTCCATGAGATCGCCAAACCGGTATTCGAGATCCTCAAAGTCTTTGCCGTAGGCGTTGACATTCTGACCGAGGAGCATGATCTCCTTGAAGCCTTGACGAGCCAAATCGCGCACTTCGGCGAGAATATCCTCGGGACGGCGGCTGCGTTCCTTCCCCCGTGTGAACGGGACGATGCAATACGTGCAGAATTTATCGCAGCCATACATGATGTTGACCCATGCCTTGATGCCTTCCCGCTTCTTAGGCAGATTCTCGACGATGTCGCCTTCCTTCGACCATACCTCGATCACCATTTCTTTGCTGAACATCGCTTCCCTTAGCAGATCGGGCAGGCGATGGAGATTATGCGTTCCGAAGATCAAATCGACGAACGGATGCTTCTTCATGATCCGGCCGACAACGGCTTCTTCCTGCGACATACAGCCGCATACGCCGAGAATAAGTGACGGCTTCTCCAGCTTCAAATGCTTAAGATGACCGAGCTCGCCGAAGACCTTGTCCTCGGCGTTCTCCCGGATCGCACAGGTGTTCAGCAGAATGATATCCGCCTCCCGACGGTCTTCCGTCGCGGTGTATCCCATCTCTTCAAGCAGACCGCGCATCGTCTCCGAATCATGCTCATTCATCTGGCAGCCGTAGGTCGTCAGGTGATAGAGCTTACCTTCACCAATGGTCTGCATATCTTTGGGAACTTGAAAGTCATAATGAACTTCGATAGATTCTTTCCCGCGGCGTTTGCCTTCCTTAAAGTCAGGGCGCGAATTGATCTGTACGGTCCGCCCTTTGATGCGGTAAGTCGTTTTACCGTCTTCTTCGGCTAAAACTTTGGCATCCGAGAAATCAAAGTATTTCGAGTAGTCCTTCTCACCCTTGCCGGATTTTAAGTCCGGTGAGCGCTTTTCCTCTTTCATGAAGTCACATCCTCTATTATCGTTACCATGGTTTGCTGACGAATTTCGGATCGGTGATTCGTTGGATCGAAGTCCAGTACATAAGTATACCATAAGGAGGACGGCCTGATCTACGAAAGCCGGTCATCCCAATGCATCACCGGTCGGCTGAATGAGCTCCCTCAAACAGGAAAAGCCGCTTCCTCTTCAGGAAACGGCTTTGGCTTTGGCTCATGCGAGGGTTGTTGCTTCGGCTTAGCCGATGATTTCAGCCAGATCTCCGGTTTTGGCGCCGGCTGCATTGGCTTCATCCGTATCGATGTGGAAATCCAGCGCAAAGCTGTCCGATACGCGGGCGATGACGTCTTCGAATACGAGCGGGCGCTCGGTGTTTACGCGAACTTTCAGCAATTGCTTGTCTTGAATGCCCCATTTTTCGGCGTCCGTCGTATGGAAGTGGATGTGCCGGGCGGCAACAATGGCTCCTTCGGTCAGCTCGACTTCGCCTGCGGGACCCACGACCTTGATTCCCGGAGTTCCGGTGATATCGCCGGACTCGCGAACCGGTGCCTTCACACCGATCGCAAAGGAGTCGGTGCGGGAAATTTCAAGCTGGGTCGCTTTGCGGACCGGGCCGAGAATGCGAACCTTGTCAAACTTGCCCTTCGGTCCGATGACAGCGACGGTTTCTTCAGCGGCGAATTGGCCGGGCTGGGAAAGGTCTTTCATGACATGCAATTCGGCGCCTGCGCCGAACAAGGTTTCCAGATCCTTCTGGGTTACGTGGATATGTCGTGCGGATACGCCGACAGGAACTTGTTTCATGGTCTCTTCACTCCTTGGGTTTCAAGAGCACAGCCTTCGATTCGTGCCAAGGCTTGCTTGTATTGGGACAGCAGGGATATGGATATCAAGGCTCGTCCGCGATCGTCGCATCTTGGTTCAGCCGGAATTGGGACGGTCTTGAAAATCCCCTTCTTATTTTACTCTTTTTTACCCAAAAGAAAAGGCAGATGCATCACACACCTGCCACTTTTTTGCTATCGTATGATTAATCCGGTTAACATTTAAAATCATTAATAAAATTCGGCTGCAAGTTCATGGAATTGCTGCTCGGTTAGTTCGATATCCTGAAGGACAAGCGGCTCTTGCCGGAAGCCGGGAACGAGCTCCTCATACGGGGATCGAGATTTATCCTGATAGATCAATCCGGTTAAAAGCCCTCCCGCCTCCATAAGGGAAGTCATCGCCATGATCCGATTGCCGGGATCATAATCGGGAATAGCCTCCACATCCTTCAGGTTATCTTTAAACCATTCGTAGGTATTCACTTTGTTGAAGGTGACGCACGGGCTGAATACGTTCACCAAGGAAAACCCTTTATGCTTGATTGCTTCCTCGATGAGCTCGGTGAGCTGCTTGATGCTACTGGAAAAGGACTGCGCCACGAAGGTCGCTCCGGAAGCGAGAGCGATTTCGAGCGGAGACAAGGCTGCTTCAACGGAGCCTTGAGGCGTGCTCTTGGTTTTGAACCCGACGGCGCTGCGAGGCGATGTCTGTCCCTTGGTCAGCCCATAGATCTGATTGTCCATCACAATATAAGTCATATCGATATTGCGGCGAACCGCATGAACCGTATGCCCCATGCCGATGGCAAATCCGTCTCCGTCTCCTCCGGATGCGATGACGGTCAGCCCCCGGTTCGCCATCTTCACTCCTTGTGCTAGGGGTAGAGAACGGCCGTGAACCCCATGGAAGCCATAAGCGTTCACGTACCCGGATATTCTCCCGGAGCAGCCGATTCCGGATATGATGGCGAGATTTTCCGGCTCAAGCCCGACATTTGCCGCTGCTCGTTGAATGGCCGCCTGGACGGAGAAGTCGCCGCAGCCCGGGCACCAATTCGGCTTCACTTGGTTCCGAAAGTCCTTTACGGTTGCCATGCGAACATCTCCTTGCAAGCGGAGTAGATTTCCGAAGGCAAAAATGGATTTCCGTCGTATTTCAATTGATTGCGAATCCGGTCGGCATATTCGGGCAGATGCATCTTGATCAGGTTCGCCAATTGGCCGGTCGCATTGTTCTCCACGACAACGATCCGTTTGGCGCGATCCATCTGCGGCTTCATCTCTTCAATCGGGAAAGGATGCAGAAGGCGCACTGTCACATGATTGGAGGTGATTCCCTCTTCTCGCAGGCGGTTCCGGGCTTCGTCAATGGTACCGCCGGTAGAGCCCATCCCGATGATCAGGAGGTCCGGCTGCTCATGCAGAGACTCGGCGACAATCGGATCCGTCATGCGCAGCTTGGCGAGCTTAGACAGCCTCTTGTTCATCATCTTCAAGCGGTTGGTTGAGCTTTCGGAGGGCCGCCCGTCTTCCCCATGCTCTACGCCGGTAACATGATGAATCCCGTTCTTTTGTCCGGGTATGGATCGCGGTGAGATTCCGTCCTCCGTCGCTTCGTAACGCTTGAACAGGCTGCCATTCTCGCGGGGTTCGATCTCGGCTTGCAGCTTCCCGCGGTTGATGGAGATCCGATGATAATCGAAGGGCTCCGCCGATTGCTTGCCGAGACTCAGCTGCAGATCCGTCACCAGAATGACCGGGCATTGATAAATTTCCGCCAGATTGAAGGCTTCCACCGTATCGTAGAAGCATTCCTCCACTGTGCTCGGAGCGATGACGATCTTGGGGATCTCTCCATGTGTTCCGTAGATCATGGCATTGATGTCGCTCTGCTCCTGCTTCGTCGGAAGCCCTGTCGAGGGCCCGCCTCGCTGAGTGTCCACGATTACTACGGGCGTCTCGGTCATGCCAGCCAGCCCGATCGCTTCCATCATGAGCGACAAGCCCGGTCCCGCCGAAGCCGTCAATGCACGAGCTCCTCCGTAATTGGCACCGATCGCCATGGTAATGGCAGCGATTTCATCTTCGGTTTGAATAACGGTGCCTCCGAGCTTGGGAAGCACTTTGATCAAATATTCCATGATCTCGGAAGCCGGAGTGATCGGGTAAGCGGCCATGAACCGGCAGCCGGCTGCGACAGCTCCAAGTCCGATTGCATCATTGCCGATCAGGAACAGCTTCTGCTTGCCATCGGCTTGACCGAGCCGAAATTCGTCCAATGGACCTCCTGCAAGCTCTAGGACGTATTCAGCACCGCGTTGAACCGCTTCCAGATTTTTCGCCACAACTTGGAGGCCCTTACGGGCAAACTCTTCTTCGACCGCTCGGTTCAAAACCTCGAGAGGCAGGCCAAGCAGCGCCCAGGATGCTCCGGTAGCGACCATATTTTTCATCAGAGAAGTGCCAAGCTCTTCTGCGATTTGAGTGATCGGAACGGAATAAAGCCGCACCTCTACCCCGGTGGGCAAGACCGGGTTAAACTTCGCATCGGCAACGATGACTCCATCTCCCGTTAGTTCAGTCGCATTCAAATCAATGCTTTCTTGATCGAAGGCAACCAAAATATCCAGCTCATCCGCAATGGCACGCAGCGGTTCAATACTGATGCGAATCTTATTATTCGTGTGCCCGCCTTTAATGCGCGATGAAAAATGACGATACCCGTACAGATAATACCCCAATCGATTCAAAGCCGTGGAAAAGATCCGGTCGGTGCTCTCCACGCCTTCTCCTTGTTGTCCGCCGATCTTCCAAGACAATTCCCTCTTCACAGATCGTTCATCCCCTTTGAATGATCCTGCAATGGTTTGGGAAATCCTTCGTTCGTTAACAATTTTGTCACATTCTCTACTTCAAGATTATGAGAATTATTATCAAAAGGCAAGGGGATCTGCCTTGGAAAGGTATAGCATTATTAGATGAATTCCATATCATAGATAGATTGTTTTCGAAATGTTAACCGCTTACAAGATATTAGAATAAAAAAAATGAATAGGAGTCATTAACTGAAGGAACTGACGCAGGAAAAACCTGTTTACCCGAAAGTAAACAGGACCCGTCCACTTTGTAATTGGTCACTCCTTAACGAGGCTCGACAATCAATTTGATGGCGGTGCGGTCTTCCCCATCGATCACAATATCGGTAAAAGCCGGAATGCAGATCAGATCCACTCCGCTCGGTGCGACAAACCCCCGGGCAATGGCAACAGCCTTAATGGCTTGATTGAGTGCTCCGGCTCCTATTGCTTGCAGTTCAGCGGCCCCGCGCTCCCTGAGAACGCCAGCCAAAGCGCCGGCTACGGAGTTTGGATTGGATTTTGCTGAAACTTTCAATACTTCCATGAAAGGTACCTCCTCAGGAATGATGAATGGTTTCCAATATTCATCCTATTCGCATGAGAGGTCATTCATGCCAGCACGATCGGGATCATCGTTCGATCCGAATCGAATCAAGCTCGTCGCGGTCCCTGATGCTTACTCGATAATCGTTCGGTCCTCATCCATCCGAACCAATTGAATGGATTTGGCACGCTGGGTTGCGTCGTCGGTTTCGATCAGAACACCGTTCAACTGCCATTTTCCTTCATCCACCGTGAAGCGGACAGGCATGCCGCTCAAAAATTTACTGAGTACCGCTTCCTTCTCCATCCCCAGAATGCCATTCAGCGGGCCAGTCATTCCGACATCGGTCACATAAGCCGTACCATCCGGCAGCACTCGCTCGTCATGACTCTGGACATGCGTATGCGTACCGACCACAGCCGATACCCGACCGTCCAGGTACCAGCCCATGGCAATCTTCTCGGATGTCGCTTCCGCATGAAAATCGACGAGGATCGGAATTCTGCGGCTCGCAAGCTGCTCCAGGATTTCGTCCGCTTTACGGAAGGGGCAATCCATGGGGGGCAGGAAGGTCCTCCCTTGCAGGCTGATGATGGCCAGCTCTTTCCCTCCTGCTTTCAAAACAGCCCAACCGGCACCGGGGTTGTTATCCGGAAAATTGGCCGGACGAATCAGGCGAGGCTCTTCATCGATAAACTCATAGATTTCCCTCTGATCCCAGGTATGATTGCCCATCGTGATCCCATGAATCCCCCATTCAAAAAAGCTGGTCACGATCGGTTTGGTAATTCCTCTTCCATGGGCAGCATTCTCACCGTTCACCACGATAAAATCCGGGCGATGCTTGCTCTTAAGTCCAGGCAGCCGCTTGCGGAGCGCTTCTCGGCCGACCGATCCGACTACGTCTCCGATAAACAGAATTCTCATAGCAGACTCTTAGCTCCTTCCTCCACCCTGTTCGTTACAATTAAACCTGATTACTTGTATGATGGATAGCGGTCCATGTTCAAAACCCGGCGGAAAGATGAAAAGTGGCCGATTCGGCCACTTTTCGAATGGATTGTTATTTGGCGTATTCCACCGCGCGGGTCTCGCGAATAACCGTGACCTTAATATGCCCCGGATAATCGAGTTCGTTCTCGATTTTCTTCGTAATGTCCCGAGCCAAACGGAATGCTTCCGTGTCGTCGATCTTCTCGGGCTGCACCATGACGCGAATCTCGCGACCTGCTTGAATGGCGTAGGATTTCTCGACTCCTTCGAAGGATTCGGAGATGTCCTCCAGCCTTTCCAACCGCTTGATGTACGTTTCCAGTGTCTCCCGACGTGCTCCGGGTCTTGCTGCAGACAAGGCGTCTGCCGCCCCGACAAGCATCGCGATGACTGATGTAGCTTCCGTATCTCCATGGTGGGAAGCAATGCTGTTGATCACGACCGGATGTTCCCTGTATTTGCGTGCGATTTCTACGCCGATTTCCACATGGGAACCTTCCACTTCATGGTCAAGCGCTTTGCCGATATCGTGCAGAAGTCCGGAACGTTTCGCCAAAGTAACGTCTTCCCCGAGTTCTCCTGCCATAAGTCCCGCCAGGTAGGCAACTTCCATTGAGTGCTTGAGTACATTTTGACCGTAGCTGGTCCGAAAACGCAAACGGCCCAAAATCTTGATGAGGTCCGGATGCAGACCGTGAACGCCAACCTCGAAGGTAGCCTGTTCCCCGTATTCGCGAATCCGTTCGTCCACTTCCTTGCGGGATTTCTCCACCATTTCCTCGATGCGGGCGGGGTGAATCCGTCCGTCTGCAACGAGCTTCTCCAGAGCATTCCGGGCAACTTCGCGGCGAATGGGATCGAAGCCGGACAGGATGACCGCTTCAGGCGTGTCGTCGATGATAAGGTCAATACCGGTGAGCGTTTCCAAAGCCCGAATATTACGACCTTCTCGACCGATAATCCGGCCTTTCATTTCTTCATTCGGCAAGGTGACAACCGATACGGTGGTTTCCGCCACATGATCGGCTGCGCATCGCTGAATGGCGAGGGAGATGATCTCCCGGGCCTTCTTGTCTGCTTCTTCCTTGGCCTGTGTCTCAATCTCTTTGATCATCTGTGCCGTCTCATGACGGATTTCCTGCTCAACATTGGTCAAGATGATGTTCTTCGCATCTTCCAAAGTAAGCCCAGAGATCCGTTCCAGCTCGGCAACCTGACTCTTCAAGAGCTGATCGATCTGTGCTTGCGTTTCATCGATCCGCTTCTCTTTGTTGGCCATTTGTTCTTCTTTGCGTTCCAGAGAATCGTGTTTTTTATCCAGTGATTCCTCTTTTTGTAACAACCGCCGCTCTTGACGAGCAGTTTCGTTTCGACGTTCGCGAATTTCTTTTTCCGCTTCGGTCCGAAGTTTGTGAATTTCGTCCTTCGCTTCGAGCACCGTTTCCTTTTTCAAGGCGTCGGCGTCCTTTTTCGCCTGTTCGACAATCAATTCAGCCGCACGTTCGGCGCTTGAAATCTTCGCTTCAGCAAGAGATTTCCGGATAAAATATCCAATCCCAGCGCCAAGAAGGCCAACGAGAAGGGAGATCAATGCCGCAAGCCATGTTGGCATGCTAGACATCTGCTGTTTCACCTCCTCGCTATTCCCTATAGAGTAGCTTGGGATTTGTTCGGTTTTTAACCCATTCCATTTCCAGGAATATCTGGATTCTCATGTTTGGTGCCGGCCTTCGATTTATCCGGCCTTCGATTCGCAGGAATACAGAATAAAAAGTAAAAATTGGCGATTTTACTTTGCGAATCTCCCTCTTGTCATAAAGAGTTATCAATATTTTATCTTTTTGTTCAGATTCTTGTCAAGTTTCCCGACAGAGGAAGCTTGAAATTCGCCCAAACCCAAGACTCACATCGGAACCATACGGTACCAAAATGATGAAAAACCGTGCTGCGAGCGTTACTCTTGCTCCCATTCCCAGTCATCCGAAATCGTTTCTCCGGCACTCACTTCTTTGACCACCGCAGAGACAAGCTGCGGAGAATACCCTCTGCGGGCCAAAAAGGCGAAGAGCTTACGCTTTTTGTCCGCAGGCTCGCCGGAGAGAAGCTTCCATCGCTTGGTTGCAACCGTAAGCGCCTGCTGCTTCTCTTCCTCAGGATCGATCCGACCGATGGCATCGGAGATGATCTGCTTGTTCACGCCCTTCTGTCGCAGCTCTTGCTCGACCCATTTCCGACCTTTCTTTTGCAAAGTAATCCGTTCCTTGGTCCACAGCTCGGCAAAATCCAGATCGTTCAGATAACCTTGCTCGCCAAGCTGATCCAGAACCTGTTGGATCATCGGAGGCTCATACCCCCGAGTCTTCAGCTTTTTACGCACCTCATCGATCGACCGCGACCGCACACTGATGAAGCGAATCGCATCGAGGTAAGCCCGATGTTTCTCATCGGCCTGCAGGATTTCCTCCAGCCTGATCTTATCCACGCTTTCGCCCTTTAACAAGCGGTATTGGATCAACAGATCCTCATGGACGGATAGCGCATATTCTCCATCCAGATACAGATTGTATCGACTGCGGTTCTTTTTCTGCTGCTCAACCTGTGTAATAACCGCCACCGTCTGTTCTTCTTGCTCCGCCATGCTGATTCCGACTCCTTATGCTTCATCGTTCACGTCTCCGGATAGGCAAATGCCGCAGCCGGAATACACCGGTTGCGGCACGACTGACGAATCGAATTCGGCTGCTAGAGCCGCTTGCTCTTCCTCTTACTCTTCTTCGAAGGCTAATTCGTCGTCTTCCTCTTCTTCCGCTTGAGCCGACGGAATGACAGTGGAAAGATTGCTGTTCTCCCGAATCTTCCGTTCGATGGTTTCCGAAATCTTCGGATTGTCCTTCAAGAACTGTTTGGCATTCTCACGGCCTTGACCAAGCCGTTCGCCTTCAAAGGAATACCACGCACCGCTCTTGTCGACGATATCCATCTCCGTCCCGATATCAACCAGGCTTCCTTCCTTGGAAATGCCTTCGCCGTACATCATATCGACATCCGCTTGTTTAAACGGAGGAGCCACTTTATTCTTCACGACCTTGATGCGCGTGCGGTTACCCACCATGTCATTCCCTTGCTTGATCGACTCGACGCGACGAACGTCAAGCCGGACGGTTGAATAGAACTTGAGTGCGCGTCCGCCCGGCGTTACCTCGGGGTTGCCAAACATGACGCCGACTTTCTCACGCAATTGGTTGATGAAGATGGCGATAACCTTCGATTTGTTGATGGCGCCCGACAGCTTCCGCAGAGCCTGGGACATCAAGCGGGCTTGCAGGCCGACATGGGAATCGCCCATCTCTCCTTCGATTTCGGCCTTCGGCACGAGGGCGGCCACGGAGTCAATGACAATGATGTCAACTGCGCCGCTGCGCACCAATGCTTCGGCAATCTCAAGCGCCTGCTCTCCCGTATCCGGCTGGGACAAGAGCAGCTCGTCGATGTTGATGCCCAGCTTGCGGGCATAGAGCGGATCAAGGGCATGCTCCGCATCGATGAAGGCAGCTTGTCCTCCCGTCTTCTGTACTTCTGCGATCGCATGCAGAGCGATCGTGGTCTTACCGGAGGATTCCGGGCCGTAGATTTCAATGATTCTTCCTCTTGGGAACCCGCCGGTTCCGAGGGCTATATCAAGAGCCAGGGAACCGCTCGGTACCGTCTCCACTTGCATGTGGGTGGATTCTCCGAGCTTCATGATGGATCCCTTGCCGAACTGTTTCTCAATGTTGCGTAATGCCATCTCCAACGCCGCGCGACGATCTGACAATCGACTCACATCCCTCTCTCAACTGTATAGGTTTATTTTACTCGATTCCTATGCGTTTGCCAAGCATTTTTCGAACATATATTCGCATTTTTAATCCTTCTGTTCAAAAGCCTCTGTCCATACGACTCAGCTTAAAAGACAAGCACCGCAGCGAAGGATGAACCCCTTCGCTGCGGTGCTTCCGCTGCTCGTTGTCCTCATTATAAGCCGATCTCAGTCGTTCTGCAAGCGATTTTACGCTAGCACAGACCCGCGCAAGTAAGGTTACCGACGTACATGATGCTTGATCGCGAGAGCATGAGAAGGAGATTCCTTTATGCCTTCAATTGCTTCCATAAGTAATACAACGCCGATTTGGCTGCCTTCAGCTTGATCGTCTCGCGGCTGCCGTTAAAGCGGGCCTCGATAACCTCCGCTTGAGCGTTCATGGAGGCAACGCCGAAATAGACCAAGCCCACCGGCTTCCCTTCGGATGGATCGGGTCCGGCAACGCCTGTGATGGAGACCGCATAATCGGTCTCCGCCCGTTCGAGCAGCCCTTGTGCCATCGCCAGCGCCGTCTCGGAGCTTACGGCCCCTGGCGCTTCCACTCCCTCAAGCAACTCCGCAGGGACTCCCAGGAAAGCGGCCTTCAGCTCATTGGAGTAAGAGACGACACCGCCTTTGAACACCGTAGAGCTTCCCGGAATCGCCGTCAGCAGATCGGACAGCAATCCGCCTGTGCAGCTCTCTGCTACGGCTAGCGTCTTCTTGTTATCCTTCAGCTTGCGGAAGATCACTTCCTCAATCGTGACATCCTCTTCGGCATACAAGTATTCGCCGACGCGGCTCACGATCTTCGCCTTCACTGGCTCCATTTTGGAGAAGGCCTCATCTTCGGTAGCTGCACGGCTCGTGAGACGGATCGTCACTTCCCCTTCCTTGGCATACGGGGCGATGGTCGGATCGGTCTGCTCCTGAATCAGATCGAGCAGCGCATGCTCCAGATTCGATTCGCCGATACCCGCGAACTTGAGCATCTTGCTAAAGAGCGGCAATTCGTCCGTCATGATACTGCGAATCCAGGGCAGTGCGTAATCGCGGAACATCGGGATCATTTCTTTTGGGGGACCAGGAAGCAGAATATAGCTCTTACCGTCCTGGGTAACGGCTGTGCCGATGGCAAGACCGGTATCATTCGTGAGCGAGACGCTTCCTTCAAGGGTCATGGCTTGACGAGTGTTGCTTGCCACCATCACGACATTCCGTTCGGCAAAGAACTTCGTCATCTTGTCCATGGCGGGTTGGTCGACGACAAGCGCACGACCGAGCCGCTCGGCAAGCACATCCTTGGTGAGATCGTCCAATGTCGGTCCAAGGCCTCCGGTGCAAATGATGAGCTCCGCCCGAGACTCAGCAATGGCAAGCGCCTGCTTCAAGCGGTCGGGATTGTCTCCGACTACGGTCTGGAAGTAGACGTCAACTCCAATCGCAGCGCATTGCCGGGAGAGATACTGCGCATTGCTGTTAACGATCTGGCCGAGCAGCAGCTCCGTGCCTACGGCGATTAATTCTGCTTTCATCTACTCTTCCCCTTCCTGATTAACGGCAAAGATCATCTATGTACCCTAGAAGTAAAAGCTCCTTCCCTTCTTCCTGGCACTATCCGATCCGTTGAAGAATCGGATAATACTAGGGAGTAACGGCAAGGAGCTGTCAAAATCAAGAATGATCGTGATTGAGCAAATCTTTGTTCTTCACAAAATAATCGATACCGGAGTAGATCGTAATAACAACAGCGATCCACATGGAGATATCATCAAAAGGAAAATCAATAAGCGCAAACGGGAAATTGTTGAGCAGCAGCGCGATGATCGCGGTGATCTGCGTCGCCGTCTTCCATTTGCCCCACTTGCTCGCGGCGAGTGCTTGGCCTTCCAGCGCAGCGACCTGGCGAAGCATCGTGACCGCCCATTCCCGGCTGATGATGATGATAGTCATCCAGGCCGGGCATTTGTCCAGCTCGACGAGGCAGATAAGTACTGCGGTCACCAGCAGCTTGTCGGCCAGCGGGTCCAGCAGCTTGCCCAGATTAGTAACCATCTTATTCTTGCGGGCGATGTACCCGTCCAGGCTGTCCGTGCTGGCCGCCAGGATGAAGATCAATGTGCCGATCAGCTGATTGTACGTGATTTCGAAATCAGCGAATTCAATCGTCGGCAATTTGACATTCATGAGGAGAATGATGACAATGATCGGCACAAGAAAGATTCGTGCCAGAGTGATCTTGTTGGGGAGGTTCATGCGATTTCCTCCCCGGACAAATCGAATTCGAACGAATGTGTGATGCGCACCTTGGCAATCTCCCCAATGCTGGTCCGGCAGCCCGCCACGAACACTTCTCCATCGATTTCTGGAGCGTCATATTGGGAGCGGCCAACGTAAATGTCATTGCGGCCATCGTATTTCTCAATCAGGACCTCGATCTCTTCTCCGATCATCCTACCGTTTCTTTCGTTCGCAATCTCTCGTTGAATCTCCATCAGCCGGTTGGCACGAAGCTCCTTCACGTCATCTGGAACCTGAGCTGGCAGCCGGGAAGCAGGAGTATCTTCTTCTTGGGAGTAGGTAAAGACCCCAAGGCGATCAAATTTGACTTCCTTGACGAAGGCTACGAGCCGCTCGAAGTCCTCTTCCGTCTCTCCGGGGAAGCCGACGATCATCGAGGTGCGAAGGGATACTTGGGGAATCCGCTCGCGGATCTTGGCGATCAGCCCGCGCACGTCACGCTGCCTGCCGGGTCTTCTCATTCGCCTCAGAATCGAATCCTCGCTGTGCTGCAGCGGAAGATCGATGTAGTTGCACACCTTCGGATTGGATGCCATCTCTTCGATCAGCTCATCCGTGAAAAAGCCCGGATACGCATAATGCAGCCGCACCCAGCGGACTCCTTCAACTTCACTCACACGCCGGATCAGCTCCGGCAGGCGATGCTCTCCGAACAGGTCCATTCCATAATTGGTGGAATCCTGAGCGATCAGGCTGATCTCCTTCACTCCCTGGGCTGTCAAGCTGTGGACTTCCTCCAAAATGGATTCCATCGAGCGGCTGCGGAAGGCCCCTCTCATCAGCGGTATGCTGCAAAAGGTGCAGGCATTGTCACAGCCTTCGGCTATCTTCACATAAGCGGTATGCCGAGGTGTGGAGAGCTTGCGGGGCAGTCTTTGTTCATAGTCAAAAATCGGGTTGCCTACGTAGGCGGGTTTCTGGCCTTCTAATGCCTTGTCGATGATTTCGTTGATCTTATCGAAATCGCCGGTCCCGACGATACCGTCGATCTCGGGCATCTCGTTAAGCAGTTCTTCCTTGTACCGCTGCGTCAGGCAGCCGGATACAATGAGGGCTTTCAACTCTGCGGTTTCCTTGAGATCCGCCAAATCGAGAATCGTATTAACCGATTCTTCCTTGGCCGCATCAATAAATCCGCAGGTATTAACGATGATTACGGTCGCCTCTTCCGACTTGTCCGTCAGCGAATAACCGCGTTCGTGGATCAAGCCGGACATGATCTCCGAGTCGACGAGATTCTTCTCGCACCCGAGCGTAACCACCTTGATCTTTTCAGTCATGGCGGAGCCTCCAATGATGTCCCTTAAACTTTCGTTACAAGTATAATACATGCCTGAAATCGTGTCAAAATAAGCGAGGCCACCGGTTTCAGCCTTAACCGGCAGCCTCGCGTTTGCTCAAAAAAGCCTTATCGGAAGTTGAGGAATTGCAATTCGACCGGAAGATCCGCCTGCTTCAAAAGCTGGATGATCGCTTGGAGGTCGTCTCTGCTTTTGCCGGTAACCCGGACTTGATCTCCCTGAATCTGGCTCGTGACCTTACGCTTGGAATCGCGGATCATGATGTTGATCTTCTTGGCGATTTCTTGGTCGATCCCTTGACGAAGCTTAATCTTCTGCCTGACCAAGCTGCCGGAAGCCGGCTCCACCTTGCCGTAATCGAGATTTTTCAGCGAAATTCCGCGTTTGGCCATCTTGGAGGTGAGAATATCAAGCACGTTCTGCAGCTTAAACTCGTCATCCGAGAGAACGACCAGCTCTTCCTTTTCCAGCGTGATGCTGCTCTTGCTGCCCTTGAAATCAAAACGCGTCTCAATCTCTCTGGAAGCCTGATTAAGCGCATTGTTCAGTTCCTGCATATCGATCTTGGATACCACATCAAACGAATTTTCATTCGCCATCCGTTCCACTCCCTTTATTCGCCACTCGTTTCAGGCGACGGCGATACGGAAGCCGTCCCGAATTCGAGCTGAAATTTTTTCGTGCTGGGGTTCGGTCCTACCGGCAGATCCTGCCCGTTCACCGTCACCTTCGCTGCGTTCGCCCGACCTAATCTCAGGAAGAGAGCCTTGCTGGATTCCCATGTGCGTTTGTCCGCATTCACAAGCGAGCCTTGCTCCACCAGCTCCTTCTTCCCGTTCGTGATCGTCTCCAAGCTAAACCAGCAAGCGTCTCCGATGATCTCCAAATCGAGCTTCATGGTTGCCGAGCCGCTGATCTGGTAGAAATCGGTTGAGCCTTCCGATTTGATCAGCTTGACGGTTGCTTCGGGGGTCGGAGTGGGAGTCGCCGTCGCCGAAGGAGTCGGAGTTTCGCTGGGGAGCAGCGCACTCGCATTGTTCAGTGTCGGGGCCGGCGTCTTCTCGGTGATCTTGTTCTGATCCCGGTCGGTTACGGTCTTCGACGGGTCGTTCCCGTCCTTGCTGATGAAATAATAGAGAACCGCGACGATCAGAATGAAAAAAGCCCAAAGCAAGAGGCCGGTGATCCAGCTTCCCCATTTGATCGGCACCTTCGGCTTGGAACGGGTCCTTCGAAGCGGCTCCTGTGTTGTCTCTGGAACCGAGGCGGGAATTACATTTTTATAGAGGCCGAGGACTTCATTCGGGTCAAGCCCGACTGCTTCCGCATAGCTCTTGATGAACGCGCGGACATAGAAATTCCCCGGCAGAACTTTGAAATTTCCTTCTTCAATCGCTTCCAAGTACCTTTTGCGAATCTTCGTCGTCTCTTGAAGATCCTCCATGGTGATGCCTTTGTCGAGCCTTGCCTTTTTCAGCATCTGGCCAAGTTCGAACACGCACGTCACCTCCTTATATCGTAACGCAGCCCATCGTAAGTGGATTGCGCATCTATCCCTTGAATATAGACGATCCTAATCGGCTTTAGGATTCAGAATCCTTCATATTGATCGGCAAACGCATCATAGGAGATCACTTCATCCACCGAATTGCGCAGCTCGATGATGTAGTCGAAGTCACTGTACTCGTATTCGGATTCGCGAACGAAGATGTCCGGGTGCTCGATTACCTTGGTGGACGGCGCCTTCATGATGTCTTGCAAAAGGGCAAAATGCTTCTCGTTCGACCGGATGGTCGATACGATCCCATCGATGATGAACACGTTGTTCGGATTCATTTCGTCGTCCGACAGCTGGCTGCGGACGGTTTGGCGAAGCAGCGTCGAGGAGACGAAGGTCCATCTCTTGTTTGAACATACGCTTCCGGCAATGATCGATTCGGTCTTGCCCACGCGCGGCATGCCGCGCAGACCGATCACCTGATTGCCTTCTCTCTTGAAGATTTCACCTAAGAAATCCACGAGAAGGCCGAGTTCGTCTCGGGTAAAGCGAAAGGTCTTCCGGTCGTCTGAATCCCGCTCTATGTACCGCCCGTGGCGAACGGCCAAAATGTCAACGAGCTTCGTGGCGCGAAGGGCATTGACGGTAATGTTGTCCACTTTCTGCAATAACTTACCCAACAATTCGATCTTCTCATCATCGTTCGTTTGCAGGAGCATCCCGCGTGTGCGGTCCTCTACCCCATTGATGGTGATGATGTTGATTTCAAGCATCCCCATCAGAGAGGCGATATCCCCCAGCAAGCCAGGCCGATTTTTATGAATTTTGTACTCCATGTACCACTGTTTCATTTCCACACAAAACACCCGTTCCTTAAGGCTAGAATGGTTCCGTTCATTATTCTACAGGATAAGACAGTAAGCTTCAATAGCTCAGCGAAAACGTATGATACTCCGTCAAACAAGGGAGACCTCCCGGCCTTGCTTGGGAGGTCTCGCTCAAAGATGTACTGGCTGCTGCCCCGATCGAAATCCGGGTTATTTGGCCGCTTTGGCCAGCTTCACCATCACGCTGGCGATGCTTTTACGTTCTTGTTCGTCGCCCGCTTCCCACATGTCCTTCAATAAGCGCTCTTCCGCATTTTCCGGATCGATCTTATCGGAGAGATAGCCGCCGATCTCGGTCGCCAGATTGACGAGGGTTTGATCGTTAATGCCGACCCTCTCCGCTGCTTTAATCCGGTCGCCCAGAAAGCTCTGCCATTTCTCGAAGGACTTGAGTATCGTTGCCATCCGTAACCACTCCTCTCTCGGATAGATGAAAGCAGTCGTTAGGATTTCCCGAAAGAGAAAGCGTTATGCGTTCCTTAGATCAGTCTTGGATCAGGTGATCCAACCGCCGTTCGCACTGACGATTTGGCCAGTGATGTATCCCGATTCCGGGAGGGAAAGGTAATAGACCAGCGAAGCGATTTCATCCGGACGGGCGAAGCGGCCAGCCGGAATTTCCTGCTCGATGGCTTGCTTCTCCTCGGTGCTGAATCCTTTCATCATTTCGGTGTCGACCGGACCCGGCGCAACGGCATTCACGGTTACACCGGAAGGAGCCAGTTCCTTGGCGAGTGCTTTTGTGAAGGCGTTAAGGCCCCCCTTAGAGGTCGAATACGCGACCTCACAGGAAGCGCCAGCCATTCCCCAAATGGATGAAACATTGATGATGCGGCCGTATTTGTTCCGGACCATCTCGTTCATAAACAGTTGAGTGGTAAGGAAGGCTCCCTTCAAGTTGATCTCCATAACCCGGTCCCATTCCTCGTCCGTGAGATCCGAGAGGAGGCCGTAGTGGGAAACCCCTGCATTGTTCACAAGGATATCTGGAGAAGAGAATCCGTGAGAAGCGATCTTCTCCTTCATTTGTTGGATCTGCTCCCTGGAACGAATATCGCAGGAAACCGTGAGTACCCGTGAGCCCAGCTCCATACAGCGCCGTGCCACCTCATTGGCCGCTTCATGCGAATTCAGGTAATGCAGAATGAGGGGAAGCCGGGCGGAGGCAAACCGCTCAGCGATCGCAGCTCCGATGCCGCGGCTTGCCCCCGTGATCAGGACCGTTTGTTCCGGGAAAGCTTTGCTCATGCTTCCTCGCTTCTGACAATGCATACCGCCAGCCGATTCCAATCGAAATGCTCCCGCAGAAGTCCGTTGATTTCGTCCAATGTCAAGGAATCATACAGGGGCAGCAGCTCGAACAGATCGCCGCCGCTAAACCGATAGCGGGTGAATTCGTTCGCAATGGCTTCCGGAGAGTTCAACATGCGCAGATAGGAGCCGATCCTCTTCCGCCTCGTCCGTTCGAAATCCGCCTCGCTGATTCCGGAAGCGAGAACCGGCTCGATCCGTTCGCGGAAGCGGGCGAGCAATCGATCGGGATCTGGCGTATCGCCGCCGATGATCGAAAAGGCGTAATCCGGCGAGAGGTTATACTCATGGCCGAACGAATCCGAGATCAGGTGCTCGTCGTACAAGGACTGGTACAAGGGCGTGCTCGGCCCGAGAAGCGCGTCGAGCATCACCTTAACCGCCAGCTCTCGGCGCACCAGCTTCTCACCAACGGGAGTGCCGGACGGTTCCTTAAAACCGAAGAACATCTTCGGCAAGGAGACCGGCAGATGGACGACCACTTTCTTCTGCCCCACTTGGGCCGGCTCTTGGGGCTGCAGCCGTTCGATTGCGCCTTGCGGTTCATAATTCTTCGCCGCTTGATTGGCGCGGACAAGGTCGAACACTTTCTCTGGCTCTACGCCGCCAACGACAAACAGGATCATATTGCTCGGATGGTAAAAGGTTTTGTAGCATTCGTACAGGGTTTCCTTGTCGATATGGGAGATGGTTTCCACCGTACCGGCGATATCAATCCGCACCGGATGTTCCTGATACATGGCGGAGATCAAGCCGAAATACGAGCGCCAATCCGGGTTATCGTCGTACATTTTGATTTCTTGGCCGATGATCCCCTTCTCTTTCTCCACGTTCTGATCCGTGAAATAGGGATGCTGGACGAAATCCACCAGCGTCTTCAAATTCTCATACACATGATCCGTGGCGGAAAAGAGATAGGTCGTTCTCTCGAAGCCGGTGAAGGCGTTCGCTGAAGCCCCATGGGAGGCGAAGGTCGCGAAGATATCGCCTTCTGGTTCTTCAAACATCTTGTGCTCGAGGAAATGGGCGATTCCGTCGGGAACACGGATATCCTTGCCTCCGTCAAGACGGAAATGATTGTCGACGGAACCGAAATCGGTCGTAAACGTCGCATACGTTTTGCTGAAGCCGGGCTTAGGGAGAACATAAACGGTCAAGCCGTTTGGAAGCTCCTCCTTGTACAGCTTCTCCTGCAGGCGGTCGATCTGAATGACGTCCATCGGTCAGTCCCCCTTCCGGTCGCGCAAGAAGTAGATCGTATCGAGTTCTACCGTTTGCGCCACCTCTTGAATGGCTTCCGGAGTGCAAGCCGCCACTTCCGCGGCGAGCTCCGCTGCCGTCCTCTTTTTGCCGGACAGCACGGTGTTGAAGTCGAAGGCGATCATTTCATAAGCGGAATCGTTGATTTCGCGCAGCTGATTGGTGATCATGGCTCTCGTTTGGGTCAGCTCGGTTTCGCTGTATTTTCCCGCCTTCATATCGGCCAGCTGCTCCTGAATAATCGTGCAGGCTTTCTCATAATTGCCGACTTCAATGCCGGATTGGATCGTCATAATCCCCTTGTGTCCGTCGAAGCGGGAAGCCGCGTAATAGGCGAGGCTCGCCTTCTCCCGGACGTTCAGAAACAGCTTGGAGTGGGGATAAGCCCCGAGAATCCCGTTGTACATCAAGGCGGCGGCGTAGCGATCGTCGGAATAGGTAACCCCGCTGCGAAGACCCATGTTCAGCTTGCCTTGATTGACATCAAGCTTCTCGATCACGGTATTGACGTCGCCGGTTTTCCCGGAGATTACCGAGTTTGGATAGCCGGGTATTCCCGTTCTCGCCGGGAAATCAAAGGTTTCCTCAACGAGAGCTTTCGCTTCCTCTTCCGTTGTGTTCCCTACTATGTACAAATCCATCGGCGATTCCTTCAGCCAGGTGAGGTAATTCTCGTACAAAGCCTCCGGTGTAATGGCGGCAATCGCCGAGAGTTGGCCGAGAGGGTGAAGACGATAAGGTTCGTTCTTGCACATTTCCTCCATGCAGCGTTCAGCCGCATAACGGATTTTGTCATTGACGATCGCTTCGAGCTTTTTGCGAACCGTTTCCTTCTCGTCTTCCACATATTTACTGACAAAATGTCCGTCCTGAAGAGCCGGCTTGGTCACCGCTTCCCCAAGAAATTGCAGGCCTTGCCGCAGCAAGGATTCCCGTTCGGTTACGAACTTGTCGTCCACGATGTCCAGCTGAAATTGAACGAGCTGGGAATCTCCCCGCTTATAGACGTCGAATCCGAATCCAGCGCCGTACAGGTCCGCTTGCTTCTCCCGGAATTGCTGAGTAGTCGGATAGGATCGGGTTCCTCTCCTCAGGACGAACGGAGCGATCGCGTTAAGCGTAACTTTCTCTTCTCGGAGAGGAGTTCCGATATACAAGGCGACGGCAAACGTCTTAAAACGGTCCGTCGGTAAAACATGCAGCCGGACATTCCCGACTGTGGTTCGGCGAAATGCAGTTTCCGTCAAATCCGTGCACTCTCCTTCTTAAGTTCAGGTGTATCCATTATATTCCTTGCGCAAGAAAAGAAGCAACCTGACGGGCCGCTTCTTCTCCTGTTTACCGGTTCCACTCCTACCATTCTCATTTGCAAAAGATATGCTTGCCGATCTTCATCACCTGCGGACGGCTCCATATCCACTTGGAAGTAGCAGTTTCCGGGTTAAAGTAATAGGTGCAGCCGTTAGTCGGATCGACGCCGTTGATGGCGTCCTGGACGGCTCTTCTGGACGTATCGTTCGGAGTGAGCCAAATTTGCCCGTCGGCTACCGCCGTGAAGGCACCCGGCTGGAAGATAACGCCCGAAACGGAATTGGGGAAGTTGGAGTCCCCCACCCGGTTAAGAATGACCGCCGCTACCGCGACTTGTCCCCGATAAGGCTCGCCGCGGCTCTCGCCATATACCGCATTGGACATGATCTTGATGTCGTTCTCGCTGATTCCGGGATGGGAGCTGGCGGTTGAGCCTGTATCCGCTGCCGTTCCTCCGCCGCCGGATTCGGGTTTATACGCTCCGGTGGGCTTCCAGTTTTTTGTCGCCTGCCATAGCTTCAGCTTCGTTTTCCCTCCGACGATGCCGTCGGCCTGGAGGCCGAATTCGCCTTGAAACCATTTCACCGATTTCAAGGTGCGCCAGCCATAGATGCCGTCCAGCTTGCCCGCATAGAAACCGAGATAGTGCAGCCTGCCTTGCAGCTCGTACACATCCGAGCCAGTTGTGCCGTAGCGTACCGTCTGTTTACTGAAGACTTCCTGAGCAGGCCCTGCTCCTTGCTTGATCTGAACGACTGCCACCAGAGCCAGAATCAACGCCATGGAGAGGATGAGATAACGGTAGGTGTAGTTCTTCTTCGTCATGCGCATACCCTTCCTTCCTGTTCGTGGTTCCTTTGTCTGGCTTAGTATTCAACTTCCGGTGATTTCTATGCGAAGGCGGCAGGACGAACAGATAAGAAAAGCCCCGTGGTCCCGGATAAGGAACCACGAGGCGAGTTTCATCATGAAGTGGGGTTATGAGCTGATGCGTGTCTGCTGGAATTGCTCGATCGAGACGAGAACTTCGCGGGGTTTGCTGCCTTCATAAGGGCCGACAACGCCTTTGGCTTCCATGGCATCGATCAGTCTGGCGGCACGAGTATAGCCAACCCGCATTCTCCTCTGAAGCAGAGAGACGGAAGCCTGCTTCGCTTCCACGACGATTTGAACCGCTTGATCGTACAACTCGTCTGCAAACAAGTCCTCTTGCTCGGGAGTTTCGTCAAGCTGCGGCACCAGGTCCTCCTGATACTGCGCCTTCTCCTGATGGCTCACGAAGCCCACCACCGACTCCACCTCTTGGTCTGATAGGAAAGCACCTTGCACGCGAACCGGCTTCGAGGCTCCGACCGGCAAATACAGCATATCGCCGCGGCCGAGCAGCTTCTCTGCCCCAGCCATGTCGAGAATCGTCCGGGAGTCGACCTGAGAGGAGACTCCGAAGGCGACGCGCGACGGAATATTCGCCTTGATGACACCCGTGATGACATCCACCGATGGTCGCTGAGTGGCGATGATCAGATGGATGCCTGCAGCCCGGGCCATTTGCGCGAGTCGGCATATAGCGTCTTCCACATCTCCCGCCGCCACCATCATCAAATCGGCAAGCTCATCCACGATGACGACAATCAGCGGCAGCGGAGCTTCGGGATTCGGGTTGTTCGGATCGGTCACGTGCGAATTATATCCTTCGATATTCCGCGTACCGGTTTTGGAAAACAGCTCGTAGCGCTTTTCCATCTCCACCACGATCTTCTTCAGGGCGAGGGAAGCTCGGCGCGGATCGGTAACGACCGGTGCAAGCAGATGGGGAATCCCATTGTACACATTGAGTTCGACCATCTTCGGGTCGACCATCAGGAATTTGACCTCATCCGGCTTAGCCTTGTACAGGATACTCGTAATGATCCCGTTAATGCATACCGATTTACCCGAACCCGTCGCGCCGGCTACCAACACGTGAGGCATTTTGGCCAAATTGCCGACGATGGGCTGCCCGGAGATGTCGCGCCCCAGCACAACCGTCAGCTTGGCCGTCGCATCCTGAAAGAGCGAGGTCTCCATGACTTCCCGCAGCGTGACGATGGACACTTCGGAATTCGGCACCTCAATGCCGATGGCGGACTTGCCGGGAATCGGTGCTTCCATCCGAATGTCCTTGGCAGCAAGCGCCAATGCAATGTCGTCCGTCAAGCTGACGATGCGGCTGACCTTCACGCCGACATCGGGCTGGACTTCGTAGCGAGTGACAGCCGGTCCGCGTACCACTTCCAGAACCTTCGCGCGAACGCCGAAGCTTTCCAAGGTCGCTTCCAGCTTGCGGGCATTCGCTTTGTAATCGCTCAGCTCCGATCCTTTGCCCGCTGCAGCCGGTCGGGTCAGCAGGTTCATTCCCGGCATTTGATAAGGCTTCGGCGGAGGGACCTGCTGCAGATTCAACACGACTTCACCGGCATCGACGCCTGCAGCCGAATCAGCAGCCGGCGATTGTGCGCCTTGCGGAGGTGCGCTCTGTACGGCAGGCTCATTCCCAACAAAAGGCATACCGGAGGGCATGTCTGTTTCATCCAGTGACGGTTCAACATGATCGAGAAAATCGCGGATAAACGGAGTTTCTTCTGCCCTCTCATCGCCAGTTGGAATCTCATCGGTAAAAGCGCTCTCTTCAGCGGGTGCCAACGGGGTGACGTCGACAATGGTTCTTCCCTTTCGATTTCCCTTCTCCTTCTTCAAGACGGGAAGGACGGCGCCATGAGATGCATCCTCTTCTTCCTCGTCCTCGTCGAAGGCATCGTCCGGGATGGAACCGTGCAGAAAGGCGGGTTTCTTTTTCACAGTGCCGCTGGAGCTCTTCTTGCGTTTTGGGAAGCCGATTTTCCTGCGGATGCCCTTGTTCACCGACCGGAAGAAAGCACGGATCTGCCTCCCCACCTCGACAAAGGAAATGCCGGTTACGAGCATGATGCCCACTGCAAACAAGGCGATCACGACGATAACGGTTCCCTCGTAGCTGAACAGATAGTCAAGAGTGGCATACAAGGCCGCTCCCAACACTCCCCCGCCCACCTGGCGAACCAGGATGTCACTTTCCGAAGGATACAATCGGATTCCCTCGGATAGAATGTTCCACGTTTCATTCCATATAAAGGACGGAGTGACATCGCCCGGATGTACGACAAGCTTGCGCATCATCGCCATTTCCATCAACAGGACGAATCCAATGAGCAAAAGGAGCAATCCGGTCTTCTTCGGAGTCCATTTGCGCGGCCATGCCCGATTGATCATCACAAAGAAAGCGACATATATGACCATGAGCGGAATGACCCAATCCAGCACCCCGATCAGAAATCGAAAAAGTATGGTGAGTGAGCGACCGACAGAGCCGGC
The DNA here is from genome assembly GCF_001457415.1 of Gorillibacterium timonense. Classification (GTDB taxonomy): domain Bacteria; phylum Bacillota; class Bacilli; order Paenibacillales; family NBRC-103111; genus Gorillibacterium; species Gorillibacterium timonense. Next base: position 1,767,689 of record NZ_LN881724.1, on the reverse strand, counting down.
CCGAAACAAGGCGATTGCGGAAAATATCAGCATGCCTATGCCGTACAATTCATATTTGAGAACGGTCTTTGTTTTCTTCTTGGATGTTTTGCGCTTCCTGCTCTTCGCTGCCAATATTTTCACCTCCGTTAAGCATTATAGCACAAGCACCGGAGGTTCAGATAGGCTCAGCCGATCAGCGACTTATTCCCTGATCGATGTGGGTTGATAATGAATCACTGTACCTGGCGCGTAGAGTGGATTCAGGTAATCGGCCAGATTGGCACTGTAAAGACGGATGATCCTCGCCCGTGCAGAACCGAGAAATTCAACCTGCATACAGATTCCGTCGATCACGGCATCCTGATAAGCATAGGAGGCGTCTTCGATTCCAGCCAATACCAGCTCATGAGGAAGGATCGTATGCAAGGTCATTGCAGTGGCACCTCCGCTGCAGGCTGTTTGCTTCGGCGCTCTTCGATTTGCCGGTTCAACACGGCGATGGCTTCTCCGATCCCTCCCACTTGATTGATGAGACCGAACCGGACAGCATCCGGTCCTCCAACCGTCGCGCCGATATCCCGGGGAACCTCCCCAGTCTTGAACAGCAGCTCCTTCAGCTTCTCTTCCGAAATTCGGGAATGGTTGACGATGAAGCGATTGACCCGCTCCTGCATCTTGTCCAGGTATTCGAAGGTCTGTGGAACGCTAATAACGAGACCGGTCATTCGAATCGGATGGATGGTCATGGTCGCCGATTCCGCTATAATCGAATAATCCGCGGATACGGCAATCGGAACTCCGATGCTATGGCCGCCTCCCATCACCAGGGTAACCGTCGGTTTCGTCAGACTGGCGATCATCTCCGCAATCGCCAAGCCCGCTTCGACATCTCCTCCTACGGTGTTCAGGATGATCAGCACACCTTCGATGCGCGGATTTTGCTCCGCCGCCACCAACTGCGGGATGAGATGCTCGTATTTGGTCGTCTTGTTTTGCGGCGGGAGGATCATATGCCCTTCCACCTGGCCGATTACTGACATGCAAAAGATGTTGCTCTCCATATTCGGAACATTGATTTGGCCGAGCTGTTGAATGGTATCGACGGGACCGCGTTTCGCTTCATCCGGATTTTGTTCAGGCGGGGTCTGTTCACTGCGATAGTCCATCATATTTCCTCCTCTGGCAAATTGGCGAAGTCATGCCCCTAGTATGCCCGGACTTTACGATCCCTTCTCGTTCTTCTCGACTTGTTCAATCGCTCCTCCTTCGAGGGGGAAATCCTCTGGGGATCCCCGGAAATCCATGTGAAGCCAAAAAAAGCTCCCCGGACGAAGGTCCGGAGAGCAAGTGGTCTGGGTAACGTTCAAGTGACTGACTGATGGGCCCGGCTTCAAACCTCCATAATAATCGGGAGGATCATCGGCCTTCTTCTGGTTTGTTCATATAAAAAGCGTCCAAGGGCTTCTTTCACATGAGTTTTGAGGGAAGCCCATTCATTTACATTTTCGCTCATTAATTTGTTCAAAGTGCTCGTTACAATCCGGCTGGATTCCTCCAGCAAGCCTTCCGACTCCCGTACATAGACGAAGCCGCGCGAGATGATATCCGGTCCGGACAGAATGACTCCCTCCTGCTTGCTGAGGGTGACGACGACCACCAGAATCCCGTCCTGCGACAGCAGCTTGCGGTCACGCAAGACGATATTCCCTACATCTCCGATGCCAAGACCGTCGATCAGAATGTTGCCGGCTTGGACCTTGCCGCTCTTGCGGGCGACACCGTTCTGGACTTCCAGGATATCTCCATTATCGGTAAGGAAGATGTCTTCTGGATCTACTCCGACCGATTCCGCCAGCTTGCCGTGCTGGCGCAGCATCCGGTATTCCCCGTGAATCGGCATGAAGTAGCGGGGCCGCATCAAGTTGAGCATCAGCTTGAGCTCTTCTTGGCTGCCGTGTCCCGATACGTGAACGCCGGAAACCGAACCTGGTCCGTAGATGACATGCGCGCCGAGGCGGAAGAGTTCATCAACGGTTCGACCGACGTATTTTTCATTCCCCGGAATCGGTGTTGCCGAGATGACAACCGTGTCTCCGGGAAGAATTTCAACCTTGCGGTGGGTATTGCGGGCCATCCGCGTGAGCGCAGACATCGGTTCTCCCTGGCTGCCCGTAGACAAAATGACAACGCGATCGGCCGCCATCTTGTTGATTTCTTCCGGTTCGATCAGCATTCCGTCTGGTATGCGCAGATAGCCGAGCTCGGAAGCGATGGAGACTACATTCACCATGCTGCGTCCGACTACGGTTACCTTACGGCGGTTGATTTCCGCTGCGTCGATGACCTGTTGGATCCGATGCACATTCGATGCGAACGTAGCAACGACTACCCGTTGCTTGGCTCGACGAAATACATCCACCAGTTCGGCTCCGACGCTCTTCTCCGAACCCGTATAGCCTGGGCGTTCTGCATTCGTGCTGTCCGAGAGCAAGAGCAGGACGCCATTCTGGCCGATCTCCGCCATCCGGTGCAAATCGGCATACTGCCCATTTACGGGAGTCTGGTCGAATTTAAAGTCTCCGGTATGGACTACCACGCCCTCCGGAGTCTCCAGCACGATCCCGACCGAATCGGGGATGCTGTGGTTCGTCCGGAAAAAGCTCGCCTTGATGGAGCCAAGCGTTAACTCCGAGCTCGCGTCGATGAGAATCCGCTTGGTTTCACCGAGAAGCCCAGCTTCCTTCAGCTTCCCCTCAACAAGCCCCAGCGTCAGCTTCGTGCCGTATACGGGCACGTTTAATTGCCGAAGTACATAGGGCAGCCCACCGATATGGTCTTCATGGCCGTGAGTGAGAAGAATGGCGCGAACCTTATCCCGGTTCTCGATCAGATAAGAGATGTCCGGAATGACAATGTCTACACCGAGCATGTCCTCTTCCGGGAATTTCAAGCCCGAGTCGACAACGACGATATCGTTGCCATATTGTATGCAATACATATTTTTACCGATCTCGCCCACGCCGCCAAGGGCAAAGACCTGCAGTTTGTCTGCGTTCTTTTTAGCCAAAACAGTTCCTCCTTCTTGAATTGGACGACGATTTTATATGCCAAACCTATATGAACCGCACCAGTCACTTGTTTCCATTATACATGATGGAAATCGGCAATTACAAGCTGGTGTGAGTAGTGTTACCAAACCGAAGGGATAACATGCCGATTTCGCAAGCGGTTTTCCTGTGATTCGACGACAAAAAAAACCAGTGCTTTCAAGCTCTCAAGCACTGGTTTTTCGTAAATCGAGGGTCACTATGAATCCGCTTAGGCCTGAAGCTCCGGAAACAGCTCACGGATGAAGCGGCTTTCCGATTCGGTAACGGGAACGAGCGGTAGCCGAAGCCCGCCAACCTGGTATCCGTGGTGTATCAGCGCGTTCTTGACCGGAGCCGGGCTCGCAACCCGATGCGGACAGAAGAACAGCCCCTTGAATACCGGATACAGCTTGTGGTGCATGGCGGCAGCTCCTGCTATATCGCCGGCCAAATAAGTTTCGATCATTTCCTTCATCTTCGCACCGATGACATGACTGGCTACGCTGACCACTCCATGCGCCCCAATGGACAGATAAGGCAAGGTCAGTGCATCTTCTCCGCAATAGACCTTGAATCCCGATGGAAGCGACAGCAGCAGCTGCGTAATGTGATTGAGATCTTCATGCGCTTCCTTCGTTGCGACGACGTTCGGCAGCTCGGCAATCCGAAGAACGGTCTCCAGCTCCACGTTAACGCCGGTCCGGCCCGGAATGTTATAAAGCATAACCGGCAGATCGGATGCTTCCGCCACAGCCTTAAAGTGCGAGTAGATGCCTTCCTGGGTTGGGCGCACATAATAAGGAGCAACGAGCAGAATCCCATCCGCTCCTACCGCTTTCGCCCGCTTGGTCATTTCGACGCTGTGCGCCGTATCGTTGCTGCCTGTACCTGCGATGACCTTGCAGCGCCCAGCGGCGATGCGCACCGTCTCGCGGAACAAACCTTCCTTCTCATCATCGGTTAGCGTGCCGGATTCTCCGGTTGTGCCGCTGACGATGAGAGCATCGCTCTTCTGTTCTTCAATTAAGTAATCAATCAGACGCTCCAACTGCTCCCAATCAATCTGAAGATCATTATCAAAAGGGGTTACCATGGCTGTAATCAATCTTCCGAAATCCAAAGCAGTTCCTCCGTTCCTGACTAGCATCGATTCCTCGGGAACAAGGTCTCCCGACTATTCGTTAAGCAAAAATTTCGTGTGCAGCGCCTGTACGGCTCGGATCATATCCTTGCCATGAACCAGCACCCAAATCGTAATGTTCGAGTCTGCCGATTGCAAAATGGTGACGTCTTGTTCGGTGAGGGCTTCGACGATCCGAGCCATGATGCCGGGAACGCCTGTAATCCCCCCGCCGATGACCGACACCTTCGCGCAGCCGGTCAAAACCTTGGGATCGTAACCCATTTCCCGCAAAGTAGTTGCAGCGCGGTCCGCCACTTGGTCGGATACCGTAAAGACCAATCCGGATGGATAGACATTGATAAAGTCCACGCTGATGGACTCCTGCGCCATCGCTTTAAAGACTTTAAGTTGAAGGTCATATTGCCCTTCCTCTTGGCTGATCTGGATCTGGGTCACATTTGCCACATGAGCGATGGCGGTCACGGTTCGATCGCCGACCCGTCCGCCTGCTTCGCGCGCTTCCGACAGACCGGTCACAAGCGTTCCCTCCGACTCCGCGAAGGTGGAACGCACCCGAACCGGCATATTCGCCTGCATGGCGATTTCGACAGCTCTGGGATGAATGACCTTAGCTCCATTGTAAGCCATATTGCAAATCTCGGTAAAGGAGATTTGCGGCAGTTGGCGCGCATCGTGTACGATCTTCGGATCCGCGGTCAAGATACCGTCGACGTCGGTGAAGATGTCGACGATGTCCGCATGAAGCGCAACGCCAAGCGCCGTGGCGGTCGTGTCGCTGCCGCCACGGCCGAGCGTCGTAATATCATCGGTTGCGGTTCTGCCCTGGAAGCCCGTCACGATGACGACCTGTCCCTCTTGGAGGAGATCCATGACCCGAGCCGGATTGATGGACAAAATTTGAGCATTGCCGAACGTATCGTTCGTCAAAATTCCCGCTTGTCCTCCGTTCAATACAGATGCGGGGATTCCTTCCGCATGAAGCAAACCGCATAGCGTAACCGCGGAGATCATCTCCCCGCAGTACAACAGCATATCCTTTTCCCGTTCTGGCAATCGGCTCCCCGTGTCGGAGACGAGCTCCAACAGGGTGTCGGTCGCATAGGGCTCGCCTTTGCGTCCCATGGCCGACACCACGACCACCAGTTTGTATTCCTCCTGAAGCGCCTTCCGGATATGCCGGATGACATGCTTCCTTGCTTCCGCGTTCGATACGGATGTGCCACCGAACTTCTGCACGAGAATCCGCACGGTTCTCCCTCTTTCCTGCCTCACGGTACGTATTGAAATTCCAAAGCCTTAAGTCGGCTTAGTTCTGCTGTTGGACCAGGTATTCTCCGATCTGAACGGCATTCCATGCAGCGCCCTTCAGAAGATTATCCGAAACGATCCACAGATTCAGCGCGCGCGGGTTCTCCAGATCGCGGCGGACGCGTCCGACGAAGGTATCCAGCTTACCGGCCGCATTCGTTGCGAGCGGATACCGCTGGGCAGCCGGTTCATCCTCCAGCACGATTCCCGGAGAGTTCGCCAACAGCTCTTTAACCTCTTCGATGTCAAAATCGCTCTTCAATTCAACATAAACGGATTCCGAATGCCCATAATAGACCGGAATGCGCACGCATGTCGCGGTTACCTTGAGGCTCTCGTCTCCCATGATTTTCTTCGTCTCGCGAATCATCTTCATTTCCTCGTTCGTGAAGCCGTTGTCGAGAAATTTATCGATTTGAGGAATGGCGTTAAACGCGATTTGATGCTTCACTGGCAAGGAAGATACAGGAAGAATGTCCGGATTGACCGGATTACCGCTCACAGCCTCCGTCGATTGCCGCTTCAGCTCCTCGATGGCGCGGGCGCCGGCGCCGGATACGGCTTGATAAGTAGAAACGATGATTTTATCGATCCCATACCGATCATAAAGCGGTTTGAGCGTCGCCACCATTTGAATCGTCGAGCAGTTCGGGTTGGCGATGATCCCCTTGTTCTTGTCGGCTTCGCCGATATTCACTTCCGGAACGACCAAGGGAGTCTCCGGGTCCATGCGGAACGCGTTCGTGTTGTCGATGCAGACGGCCCCCGCCTTCACGGCAGCCGGAACCAGCTCCTTGCTGATATCTCCGCCCGCGCTGAAGAAAGCGATCTGCACACCGGCAAAGCTGTCCGGAGTCGCTTCTTCCACGGTGATTTCCCTGTCCTTAAACTGAATCTTCTTGCCAGCCGAACGAGCGGACGCAAGCAGCTTGAGCTCACCTACCGGGAAATTCCTCTCCTCCAACAAGCGGATAATCTGCTGGCCGACCGCTCCGGTAATCCCGACGACGGCAACATTGAACGCCTTTTGTTCCGACATTGCTCCGACACTCCCCTTTTTTATTGCGATGTATGGTATGAATCTGGCAAATGATTAGTGGAATCGCTCGATGATGAGCGGCTGCAGCTGCTTGCCGGCTAATGCCGCTTCGCAGGTTTCGGGAATCAGCTCCATCTTGGCTACGAGAGAATTGGGCTTCGCGAGCGGGGCGTCCTGACCAAAGGGTACGAAATAGAGGAATTTGGCCGTGAGAAGCTTGGCGATATTCGCTGCGTTTAGTCCGAGGCCGTCGTTCGTGGAGATGGCAAGCACGAGCGGGCGCTGGTTGCGCATCTGAGCTTTGGCCGCCATCAGGACGGCTCCGTCTGTCATGGCATTAGCCAGTTTGCTGGTGGTGTTCCCGGTGCAGGGCGCGATGACGAGTACGTCAAACCGCTTGGAAGGACCGAGCGGCTCCGCCTCCACAATTGTAGAAATGATATCATTTCCGGTACGTTCTTTCAACTCTTTTTGCCAGGAATCGCTTGTTCCAAAACGGGTATCCGTCGTCATGAGCGTCTGGGATGCAAGTGGCACAACGTTCGCTCCAGCACTTACCAGCCGGTCGATTTGCGGCATAACCTCCGCGAAAGTGCAGTGAGAGCCGGTGAGGGCGAAGCCGACGGTTATTCCCTGGAAATTCATGTGGGTCTCCTCCCATTTCCTTGTTCTTCGGTCAACAGTTGACTGAGGGTTTCCCCGATGATTTTGCCCGCCGTTCTTGGTGCAACGATTCCCGGAAGGCCCGGAGCGAGCATCGCTTTGATCCCGCGCTTCTCTGCATAACGGAAATCCGTACCGCCAGGCTTGCTCGCGAGATCCAGGATGAAGGCATGGGCCGGAAGCTTGGCGATCACATTCGCCGTCAGCACGAGCGACGGAATCGTGTTGAAGATTAAGTCGGCTTGAATGGCTTCATCGGCCAGTGAATTCGGATAGAAGGGATAAAACCCCATTTCATAAGCACGGGCGTAGTGCTCGGGCTTGCGAACCATCACCGCCACCTTGGAGCCGAGGCCTTGCAAGACGCGAGCCATCGTGATCCCCGTGCGACCGAAGCCCAGCACCAGGCTGCGCGAACCGTGGATGGTGAAGTCGGTGTTTTGCACGGCGATCATGAGAGCCCCTTCCGCTGTCGGAATCGAATTCAGGATCGCCACGTCGTCACGGTCGAACAGCTCCGTCAGCCGAATGGAATGAAGCTCGCACAGCTTTCTTAAATAAGGCTTCGCCATTCCCGTGAAAATGTGAACATGCGCAGGAGCGGCGGAAATCAATTCCTCCGTGAGAACAAGGGGCTTTGCCGAAAACAGGGAATCAATGCGGCCGGTGTCGTCCGTTCCCACCGCCGGCAAAAGTATCGCGTCGGAGCGGGAGATCGCCTCGGCCGTCAGTTCCGCCTGCCTCACTCCGCTCAAGCGGCACTCCCAATTATCAAAACCGATAATCTGAACGGCCGCATCCATTTCACTGAGCCGTCGGATCACCTCCAATTGTCTCGCATCCCCGCCGATGATGGTTACCCGGGTACCGGTAAGCATGTGGTCACACCCTTTTTGGCCTTTGTCGATAACGTATCCTATGCCTTGCGGGCGGGATGGGTGATTCCCCACGCTTTTGAAATCGAGGGGATGATTGTCGTTCGACTCCATGAAAAAAACCGCCTGTGCCGATTAGGGCAGCAGACGGTTCGTCATTCCGGAGCAATCAGTATCGTTCCGGCAAGGTTTTCACGTAATCATCGCACAGTTTGATCAATTGAAGCGCACGGTCATATTCATCCTTCGTGGTCTCATTCGGGCCTCCCTGCGGCTCCTCACCCTCCGGCAGAGGATACGTTTCGCCGTCCTCATACCCTTTACCCGGTACGAAGATAGCTTTGTTCGTAATGAAGGAACCTGAGGGCAAATAATAACGCTCGGGGAGCAGATCGTTCCGGTTGTTCAGAATGTCCTGTCCGAACACGACCTGATTCTTCAGGGACAAGTCCATGAGATTGGCAATCGTCGGCAGGAGGTCGATCTGGCCTCCGACATGACTGTAGGTCCGCGCTTCCAGCTTGCCCGGCACAGAGATGATCAGCGGAATATTCAGCATATCCTGATAATTGTATTCCCGGCCCAAATATTCCTTCAGCAGATCCTTCTCATGGTCGGTCAAGGAATACACCGGCATCCCCATATGATCCCCGTAGATGACGATCAAGCTGTTATCCCAAACCCCATTCGCCTTTAATTCCTCGATAAATTGGCCAAGGGCATGGTCCGCGTAGTTCTCCGCCGTAATATAGTCGTTCACGAAGGTTCCCTGGTACTTGTCCGGCAGCTTGATCAAGCGGCGCTCTTCCGGCAGGTCGAAGGGATGATGGCTCGACATGGAGATGACGTTTGCGTAAAATTTTGTGCCTTCCTTTTGCAGGCGGCCCATCTCCTCAGCGGTTTTCCGGTAGAGTACCGGGTCCGAAGCCCCGAAGAAGAGAAAATCCTCATCCTTGAAAAAGGTTTTATCGTAATGGCGGTCGAAGCCAAGTGCTGCATACAGCTCCTTGCGGTTCCAAAACTCCACATCATTCGTATGGAAGGTAACCGCATCGTACCCTTCGGTCTTGAACAGCTTCGGCAAACTCGGCAGCGCCTTATCCACATAAGTCTGAGCTGCTGCTCCGTTCGGCGGAACAAAGAGAGAAGTATTCAACAGATATTCAGCGTCAGAGGTATTCCCCTGCCCCGCTTGCTGGAAGAAGTTTTTGAAATACACATTTTCCTTCGCCAGCTTGTTCATGTTCGGGGTCAGCTCAATGCCATCGATGGATTTGCCAATCAGGATGTCTTGGAAAGCTTCTAACTGAATGACGATGACATTGCGTCCTTTGGCTAGCCCCTTGAACTGCGCGGGCTGAGTAGGATCAAGCGCATTCTCACCCTTGAGTGCCTTCACCATCTCCGGCGTTACCTGAACGGGTTTGTCAGAGCCTTTAAAAAGGTCGGAAGCAATCGTGTATACCTCGTAATTGAGGATACCCATATGCTGCGCCTGCTTCACTTCATTGACGATATCCCGGTTAAACCAAACCGCTCCGAACGAAAAGACCAAGGAAACGATAAAGCCGAGAGAAATCCACGTCCGATAACGGGCTTTCGCGCGCCCCCAAGTCCGGAACTTACGGGAAAAGGCTTGCAGCAGCAGCATAACGACGATGTCCACGTAGATCAACAGAAAGTAAGGATGCATCAAATGAAAGACGCTTCCTTTGACCTGCGTCACTTGATTGGCCTGCTGTAGTGCACGATAGGTCACGATAACCCCATAATATTTGTAATACATAATCGCTGCAAAATAGATGGAGGTCAGCACGATGTTGACGATCATGTAGCAAACCATCTTCCGCTTATCGGAAAAGCGCTCGATCAAGCAGAACAGCACCCAAATGGAGAAGATCGCTGTCACAAGCGGGAGAGCTTCCACCGAAGCTCCAAAGATGACAAACCAGGACAAGTAAATCTTAAAGATCATCAGGATGGTAAAAACAAAAAACGGTGTGGTGTAAAACGGCTTGCTTGCTTCACGTTGCATGATGATTTCCTCCCGGCCACATGGGTACAGCTGACTTGCCTAGGGCGTGTTAAACCGGATTCCCGTTGGTTGGACTTAAAGAAATCGCGGGTATTTGCTCGTCCTGCTCATTCTTCAAACGATTATGTTTGTCCGTTTCGGACATCCCCGCAGTTTGAAAACACGCCTTAGTCTCACTTAGTACGCTTTCAACTTAAAACGAAAGTACCCGCCCTCTTTACCATACCAATTAACGCCAACTTGTATCCACTGCTTAATTCCATTTACCGCCAGTTTCGTAATACGGCATAAGCTTACACTTGGTTTCCGTTTTTTTCAAGATCGGATGCCACAACCAAACAAAAACAGGCTGCCCGAGCGGGCAGCCTCTGCCTACTAAATTGGGTTTAACGTTTGCCGGTGTGACCGAAACCGCCTGCTCCTCTATCGGTTTCAGGAAGCTCGTCCGCTTCAAGCAGCTCCACTTGCGGCACGAGCTGAAAGACCATCTGCGCGATCCGCTCTCTCCGATTGATCACAAACGGCTCGCTTCCGAGGTTTGCCAAGAGCACCTTCACTTCTCCCCGGTAATCCGCGTCAATCGTTCCGGGCGAGTTCAAACAGGTGATTCCATGCTTCAGGGCGAGCCCGCTGCGCGGGCGAATCTGAGCTTCAAGTACAGCCGGCATCGCCAGCTGAAAGCCGGTCGGAATGAGCGTCCGCTCTCCTGGCTTCAGCTCGACAGGCTCAGCGACAGCGGCATACAGATCGAAGCCTGCTGCCAGCTCGGACATTCGTTCGGGCAGCGGAATGTCGTCTGAACCGGGAAGCTTCTTAATGAGCACTTGATGAAGCAAAGCAATCCCTCCTAACCGCCTGAATGGCTTTGTCGCTTCCGCCTACCATGGCGGCAGCGAACGGATGCGAGAACAGCTCGCGGGTTAGGCCTTGGACATCCTCCATGGACACCGCCTCAATACGGGCCAGAATCGAATCGATCGGTTCATGCTTCCCGAGCATGAGCTCGTTCTTCCCGATGCGGTTCATCCGGCTGCCGGAGCTTTCCAGTCCGAGGATGAGGCTTCCCTTCAGCTGTTCCTTGCCCCGCCTCAGCTCTTCTGGGGTTAAGCCTTGCTCCAGCACTTCCTGCAAGAGCTCCAGGGTCAGCTTCAATACCTCATCGGTTTGCTTCGGAGCGGTTCCGGCATAAATCGTGAACATGCCACTGTCGGCATGAGCGGAATGATAGGAATAAACCGAGTAGGCTAGACCCCGTTTTTCGCGGATCTCCTGAAATAAGCGGGAGCTCATTCCTCCCCCAATTGCATTGTTCAACAGAACCATGGAGTAAAGGCGCTCATCTTTCAGCCCGCAGCCAGGCAGCGCGAGGCAGATGTGGTTCTGTTCGGTCTTCTTCCGATGATACTCCAGGCTCGCTTGAAACTGAGGAACCTCAATTTGGGCCGGTGTTCCTGCCGTACGGAAGGAACCGAAGCGGTCTTCAAGAAGCTCCAGGATCGTAGCCGGATAATTGCCTGCTACCGCAATCACCGTATCTTGAACCCGATAGCGTTCCGACATATAATTCCGTAAGGAATCGGGAGCAAAGCTCTTCAGATTCGACTCCGTTCCCAAGATGGTATACCCGAGTGGGTGAGAGCCATATGCCGCTTTGGCGATGAGATCGTGAACAAGATCGTCAGGGGTATCTTCATACATCGAGATTTCCTCCAGAATGACTCCCCGCTCTTTGTCCAGTTCTTCCTGATCGAAACGGGAATGAAAGAACATGTCGGACAGCACATCCACGGCAATAGGTAGATGCTCATCGAGCACCTTTGCATAGTAGCAGGTGTACTCTTTCGTGGTGAAGGCGTTCACGTTGCCTCCAATGCCATCGAAGATATCGGCGATATCTTTTGCGCTGTGCCGGTCGGTTCCTTTAAAGAGCATGTGCTCGATAAAATGGGTGATTCCGTTTTGGTCGGGACGTTCATTGCGCGAGCCGGCTTTCACCCAGATGCCGAACGAGACGGAACGCAGGGTATTAATCGGTTCAAGGACGACCCGAAGGCCATTAGATAATTCATGTTTGATCACGGAGTACCTCCATATACATTAATCGGATCCGAGGTGTTGCTTATCCCCGGTAAAGGCGTGTTCCCCATCCATTCAATAGGGGAAACCCTCTTGGTTGAGAGTAACTCGCTGACCGTTCCGAGGGCCAGCCCCTTTTGCTTAATCATGCGAATGATTCCGGGAAGGGCGTCCCGAGTCGAAGCAGTCGGATGCATCAGAATCAAGGAACCCGGTTCCAAACGCGAATTGATCCGGCGTAAAATGACAGAAGGCTCGGGTTTCTTCCAATCCACGGTGTCCACCGTCCAAAGCACGGTCGTCAAGCCTTGTTCCTTGGCGATCCAAACCGTTTGCTGATTGAAGTCTCCTGACGGCGGCGCAAACAGCGTGTTGGTTACCCCGAGCTTGTCTTTCAACAGCGCTTGCGTCTTCGCAATCTGTTCGACAGCCTGAGAGCGGCTAAGCTCGCTCATATTGGGATGAGAATACGCATGATTAGACAATTCATGGCCGGCAGAGCCAATTTGCTTGGCCAATTCAACATGCTTCGACAGCCAAGAACCGTCAAAGAAGAATGTAGCATGAACGTTTTCGTTAAGCAAGGTTTCCAACATGGCTGGCAAATATTCTTCTCCCCACGCCACGTTGATCATTAGCGAAGCCATAGGCTTGTCGGGATTTCCCTTGTAGATGGGCTGGGTCTCCAAATCGGTTAGATTCACTTTAGGAGCACGCTCGTTATAGACAAAAGGCAACGGATCCTCCGCTCCCGTCTTATGGGCGAGAGCAAGCTTGATCGTCTTCTCCACGTCTACTTCAAGCCCGTTGTAGCCGGGGATCGCTTTCCATACCCGGTCGATGCGAGCATTTACCGGTGGTTTGTTCAGCTTTGCGGCTTCAGCTTGGATTCGCTCTCGAAGAGCTTCTTCTGATTGGGGAGTTTGCTTGGCCTTATTGTCCGATAATGCAGCCCGGCTGGCTTGCAGCTTGCCCTGCTTCACTTTGGACACATACGCGTCCACACCAAGCAACGGACCGCTCGACCAAATCACGATAAGGATCAGGCAAAAGGCAATAACGGCGATACGCTCATTCGGCTTTCGCACGGGAAACCTCCGTTCAGGCATGTACCCAGTATGCTGCCAGCGTACGAGCCTCTTTTGCTTCCATCGTATGCGTACGAGGCCAAGCTTAGAAGCGGAACAAAGGAAGTCCACCGTCACGAAAAAAGCTTATCAGCGGTTGCCGATAAGCGAGATAAGATTGGAGAAAACCGCATAAGCAGGCTGCTTTCCCCTTTATGTGAAAGTAAAAAAGGGAGAACCTCGGGGGTCTCCCTAAACTACTTTATTCCATTGATGATTGTTATCTTCTCTCTGGGCGCGGTCCGCGCGGACGGTCGCCGGACGGACGTCCTTCGGGGCGAGGTGTGCGTACGATCTCCGCGGATGCCGTCGGATCAAGTACAACCTTGCGAGAGAGATTGATTCTACCTTGCGGATCGATTTCCGTTACCTTAACGGTGATCGTATCGCCTATGTTCACGACGTCTTCCACCTTCGCAACCCGCTCGGTTGAAAGCTGTGAAATGTGGACGAGCCCTTCCTTACCGGGAAGGACCTCAACAAAGGCGCCGAATTTCTCCACCCGCTTAACCGTACCGAGATACGTCTCTCCTACGACAACATCGCGTACGATGCCTTCGATAATGGAGCGAGCCTTCTCGTTCATTTCCTGGTTGGAGGAAGCGATGTACACCTTGCCGTCTTGCTCGATATCGATCTTCACGCCGGTTTCGTCAATGATCTTGTTGATGATCTTGCCGCCTGCGCCAATGACATCCCGAATTTTGTCCGGGTTGATCTGCATGATGATGATCTTCGGAGCGTATTTGGACAGCTCTTTGCGCGGTTCGCTGATAGCACCCATCATCTTGTCCATGATGAACAAGCGGCCTTTGTACGCTTGGCTGAGAGCTTCAGACAAGATTTCGCGGTTTATGCCGTCGATCTTGATATCCATCTGAATGGCGGTTACGCCTTTGCTCGTCCCTGCCACCTTGAAGTCCATATCGCCCAGATGGTCTTCCATGCCTTGAATATCCGTCAGAATGGAGACATGATCGCCATCCTTGATGAGACCCATCGCAACCCCGGCAACCGGAGCCTTGATCGGAACACCGGCATCCATCATCGCCATGCAGCTGGCGCAGATACTCGCCTGCGAGGTGGAGCCGTTCGACTCCAGCACTTCTGCAACAAGACGAATCGCGTACGGGAATTCTGCTTCATCCGGAAGTACCATTCCCAGAGCGCGCTCACCGAGGGCACCATGACCGATTTCTCGGCGACCTGGAGCACGCAAAGGCCGTGCTTCCCCTACGCTGAACGGCGGGAAGTTGTAATGGTGCATGAATCGTTTCGACTCTTCCAAGTCGAGGCCGTCGAGGATTTGGACATCGCCGAGTGCGCCGAGGGTACAAACGCTGAGCGCTTGAGTCTGGCCGCGCGTGAAGAGTGCGGAACCATGCGTCCGAGGAAGCAGCGACGTTTCGCAGCTGATCGGGCGAATTTCGTCCAATGCTCGTCCATCCGGGCGAACCTTGTCATGGGTGATTAGACGGCGAACTTCCTCTTTCACGATGTCGTAGAGGACTTCCTTCACATCGCCGATCTTATCAGAATCCATCTCATAGCGTTCTTCGAAATGCGCGACGGCTTCCGCGTTAATCGCGTCGATAGCATCCTGACGCGCTTGTTTCTCACTGATGCTGACCGCTTCAACGAGACGGTCAGCCGCATAGTCGCGAACATCGCGGTTTACCGCTTGATCGACCTGATGCAGAACCACTTCCATCTTCGGTTTGCCAGTCTCCTGCGAGAACTCTTCAATCTTCGCAACGATCTTCTTAATTTCCTCATGGCCGAACATGATCGCTTCCAGCATAATGTCTTCTGGAACCTCATGAGCTTCGGCCTCAACCATCATGATGGCATCCTTCGTTCCGGCAACGACAAGGAACAGTTCTGTCTTGTCGGCTTGCTCGACGGTTGGATTGATGATGAATTCACCATCGATCCGACCGACAATAACACCACCAATCGGACCGCTGAACGGAACGTCGGAGATCGTCAACGCCGCCGAGGTTCCGATCATGGCGACGATATCGGGTGCGCAGTCCTGATCCACACTCATGACCAGATTGACGATCTGGACATCGTTACGGAACCCTTCCGGGAACAGCGGACGAATCGGACGGTCCGTCAAGCGGCTCGATAAAATGGCCTTCTGGGTCGGCCTTCCTTCGCGCTTGATGTAACCTCCGGGGATTTTGCCGACGGCATAGAGGCGTTCCTCATAATTCACCGTAAGCGGGAAGAAATCGAGATCCTTCGGCTCAGACGAAGCGGTTACCGTACAGAGAACCGCCGTATCGCCATAACGGGCCATAACGGCACCGTTCGCTTGCTTGGCCAATTTGCCGGTTTCAAGACTGAATGTCCGCCCCGCCAAATCGAATTGAATGATTTTTTCCATAGCTGCCTCCTACTCAAAGAAACTGTTCGCTGCAGTTCGTTATATGGACCCTCGGACATCGGTTTCATTAGCCAGTATGTCCCTAAGCCCATCCTTTCAACGGTGAACGATGATCGCTTCCTTTACCCGTGCATGGACGAGAAGCGCTTTCCCTATCCAATATGAAAACCGTAAAAGCAGGGTTGCCCCTTCTTACGGAAAAACTCCAGTCGTCATACTGCGTTCCAGAATGCGCCAAAGGAGGTTGTCCTCTTCCGCTGCAGGATCATTCTGGATGCTTGAATAAGCCAAGAAAAAGCAACCTTGTCCCCCATACATTCGGCATGGGGGAACACCGGTTGCTTCCCGCTTCGATATTACCTGCGAAGACCGAGCTTTTCGATCAGCGCGCTGTACCGTCTCACGTCGTTGTTCTTCAGGTACGTCAGCAGTTTACGGCGCTGTCCGACCATTTTGAGCAAGCCTCGACGAGAGTGGTGATCCTTCTTGTGAACGCGCAGATGGTTGGTCAGGTTGATGATGTTTTCCGTCAGGATCGCGACTTGAACTTCGGGAGAACCCGTGTCCGTTTCGTGAACCTTATGTTCGGAAATCAACTCTTGTTTCCGTTCCTGGGTCAATGCCATGTACGCTCACCTCCTTTTCCTGTTCTTTCTGTTTCATCCCCGTAAGCCCAGAAGCCGCCGGTGAGTGCGAGCATCCAAGCAAAGGTTCGGTAGCAATACCGTTAAACAGTATAGCATATCCAAAGGTTAGAAGTAAATGATTCGATACCAAACCGGATTAAATCATCGCTAAACGGGATTTGGCCTCTTCCGCATCTCGCGCAATCTGAGAAACCAACTCGTCCACGGAAGCGAATTTCCGTTCCGGCCGCAGCATGGAATGAAATTCGACGCGCACCTTTTGGCCGTACAGCGATCCGGAATAATCAAGAAGATGAACCTCCAAGGTGCGTCCTTCATCCACATCAAAGGTCGGTTTTACCCCGATATTCATCACCCCGCCAAACTCCCCGTCATCTGTCTGGACACGTACGGCATAGACCCCATTGGCGGGAATCACGTAAGGTTGAGTGGGCTGTACGTTCGCGGTGGGAAAGCCGATCGTCCGGCCTCTGCCCGCTCCCGTTACCACTTCCCCGCAGATGGTATACGGACGGTCGAGAAGCAGATTCGCTTCGCCCACATCGCCAGCAAGGAGATATTCCCGGATGAGCGTGCTGCTGACCTTTTGTCCGTCCGCGTGAAACGGCCGGATGACCTCAACCGCGAATCTCCCCTTCGCTAAGTTGGCAAGAGAGTCAGGGTTTCCTTCCCCGCCACGGCCGAATTTGAAATCGAAGCCGACCACTACCGTCTCCAAATTCAACTTCACGAGAATCTTCTCGACAAACTCGGCAGGTGGCAGCTCGGAGAAAGCCTTGTCGAAGTTCACCAGAAACGTATAGGTGAGTCCCAGCCGGTCCAGCAATTCAAGCTTATCCGGGAGCGGAGTCAGAATTTGACGATATTTGTCCATTCCAAGAATTTCTCTCGGATGAGGATGAAAGGTCATAACAGCGGATGAAAGCTTCCGTTCCTCCGCGCGGGTAGTCGCCCGGCGAATCACTTCCCGGTGCCCTTGATGGACACCGTCAAAGTCTCCGATGGCAAGCACAAGGCCCGGCGAAGAGGCAAGATCAAGCGGAAGCTGATAGAGGTGATTCAGCTCAATGACATGCATGGTCTGTCTCCGGTTCTTAAGAATTTTTGCCTTCTTCGGCTTACGTAAATACTTTTTCCGGCTTAAGCAAGGTTCGGGATGGGTCTAATCGGAAAAGTCCGAGAAAAAGCTCCTTCTCGGCGGAATCCTCCGGTTGTCCGTAAACCCGATACAATCCTTCGACCCATTGCTCGCTGTCCGGCAATCCTTCTGCTCGTATCGTTCTTCCCTGAAGCGCGAATCGAGCTTCCCGTGCAGGCAGCCGACAAGCCGGAAGATAAGAGATAGCTTCATCAGAAGGAATAAAGCAGGACGCCAGCGTCCCCTCGTCTCGTCGCATCGCAATTTCATCCAGTGTTACGCAGCGTTCTCGACCGATCCCCCCTGTACTCGTCCGAACGAGATCGGACATGACGGCGGGGTACCCGAGAGCTCGACCGATATCCGAGCAGAGGGTCCGAATATAAGTGCCTTTGGAGCATCGGACGCGGATGCGAATATCCGGATGAGGCTGCTCAAGATTCATCCCGAGCGTTTCAATCGAATAGATTTCGACCTGTCGCGGCTTGCGTTCGACTTCCATACCGGCGCGCGCCAACTCATAGAGTCTCTTTCCTTCGATCTTCACGGCGGAATACATCGGCGGAACCTGCTCAATCACACCGACAAACCGCTTAAGCATGGTGTGAACCTGATCGGCCGACAGGTTTACCTGCTCCACCTGATCGATTACCGTTCCCGTAGCGTCTTCCGTGTCGGTCGAATAGCCGATCGTCAGGACAGCCTCATATTCTTTGGGCAGATCCTGAATATATTCCACTACTCGCGTCGCTCTACCCACGCAAAGAGGCAAAACTCCCGTGACGGCAGGATCCAGCGTTCCGGTGTGACCAATTCGGCGGATGCCGAGCAGACGGCGCACTTTGGCGACGACATCGTGAGAGGTAAAGCCAGACGGCTTCCAGACTGGAAGCACGCCTTCATAGGATTCATGGGAACCATTGGATTCCTTCGCATTCACGCCCATGCTTTCCCTGCTTCCCGAACCACGTCCGCCACAACTTCTTCCAACGAGCCAGTCACGGTACAACCGGCTGCGCGGATATGCCCGCCTCCTCCGAAGAAGCTAGCGACTTCGGCAACATTCACTTCACCCGCAGAACGCAGGCTCACTTTGAAAATGCCCGGTTTCATTTCTTTAAACAGGATGCCAACATCTACCCCCTCGATGTTGCGAGGGTAGTTGACTAGGTTGTCCATATCGTCGCTTGTCGCTCCCAATTCCTCGATATCGGAATGAGAGATGCAGATCCAAGCAATTTTACCGCCATGGGAAAAAGAAAGACTTCCGAGCCCCTTCTGCAGAAGCCTGACCTGAGATAAGGTCAGCCTCTCCAGAAGTCGAACGGCGAGCTCGCTACCCGGAACCCCCCACTGCAACAGTTCGGAGGCGATCTTCATCACTTCGGGATTCGTATTCGCGTAGCGAAACCCGCCTGTATCCGTGAGCATACCCGTATAAATGAACGTAGCCAACTCTCGATTCCAGGTAAGAGATAACTCGTTAATGAGCGAATATAGAATCTCGGCGGTTGCCGCCGCGTCCGGGTGTAAGAGTTGCACCGTTCCAAAACCGTCATTCGTCCGGTGATGATCGATGTTAAGAAGCGGAGTTCCTTCCGGAATCCGCTCCATAACCTTACCAACTCGGGCGTAGTCAGCGCAATCCACCGTCACTACCTGCTTAAAAGAGACGGAAGGATGGAGCGAGTCATTCAGAATGATGCGGTCGCCCGCTAAAAAAGCGAATTTAGTCGGGTTGCCGGAATCATTGATCATCGTAAACCGTTTCCCAAGCTGCGTAAGGATTTCCCCCACCGCCAAGGTGGAACTGATGGCATCCCCGTCTGGATTGACATGGGATACCACCAGGAAATCGTCCCCCTCGCGGAGAAAGCGGGCGGCTTCTTTCAGCTGCTCGGAGAAAAGCGCCTTGCTTGCGCTCATTCTTCCGCCTTCCCTTCATTCAGTTCGGCAAGCATCGCTTCAATCTTGCTTCCATAGTCGATGGAATTGTCGAACTTGAAGATCAGCTCTGGAACGACCCGAAGCCGGATTTTCTTGCCGAGCTCGGAGCGCAGAAAGCCTTTCCCTCGGGCGAGCGCCTTCAGGGTGGCTTCCCGCTGCTCCTCTGAACCGAGAACGCTAAGGTAGACCTTGGCTTGCGTCAAATCATTCGTGACTTCAACGCCTGTAATTGTCAGAAACCCGATGCGCGGGTCTTTAAACTCCAGTTGAAGAATCTGGCTGAGTTCCTTCTTGATCTCTTCGGCAACCCGGCCCGTTCGAATTCTGGCCACTGATCAATCACCTCTCTACGGTTTCCATAACGAAGGCTTCGATGACGTCGCCTTCTTTGATGTCGTTGTATTTTTCGAGAGTGATGCCGCATTCGTAGCCTTGAGCTACATCCTTCGCGTCGTCCTTGAACCGCTTCAACGAATCGATCTTGCCTTCGTAGACCACGATGCCGTTTCGAATCAAGCGAGCTTCGGCCGAACGGGAGATCTTGCCTTGCGTGACCATACAACCCGCGATCGAGCCAACCTTGGATACCTTGAAGACGTTGCGCACTTCAGCATGGCCGATGACGCTTTCCTTGAAGATCGGATCGAGCATCCCCTTCATGGCTTGCTCAATTTCCTCGATGACGTTGTAGATGATGCGGTGCAGACGAAGATCAACCTTCTCCTGATCGGCAGCGAGCTTCGCTTGCGGTTCCGGACGAACGTTAAACCCGATGATGATGGCGTTCGATGCCGAAGCGAGCGAAACGTCGGATTCCGTAATGGCACCGACACCGGTGTGAATGATCTTCACGCGCGCACCTTGTACGTCGATCTTTTCGAGCGAGCTTCGCAGGGCTTCAGCAGAACCTTGAACGTCTGCTTTGATGATGACGAACAGATCCTTGATCTCGCCTTCCTGGATATGTTTGTACAGATCATCCAGGGTAACACGGACGTTGGCGCCCATCTCCGACTGCCGCAGAGTGATTGCGCGGCGCTCAGCGATATCGCGGGCTTTGCGTTCATCTTCATAAGCGAGGAACGGATCGCCAGCATGTGGGACTTCGGTGAGACCGGTGATTTCAACCGGCGTTGAAGGCCCCGCCTCCTTAAGTTTCTTGCCTTTGTCGTTTACCATGGCGCGAACGCGACCGAAGCAAACACCGGCAATAAAGCTGTCGCCGACCTTGAGCGTCCCGTTCTGGATCAGCACGCGAACGACCGGGCCTTTGCCCTTGTCGAGCTCAGCTTCAATGACCGTACCTCTGGCGCGTTTGTCAGGGTTCGCTTTAAGCTCCTTGACTTCGGAGACGAGAAGGATCATTTCCAGCAACTCTTCCAGGTTGGTGCGCTGCTTCGCGGAGATGTTGACGAAGATCGTGTCTCCGCCCCATTCTTCCGGAACGAGTTCATATTCGGTAAGCTCTTGTTTAATTTTGTCCGGGTTAGCGCCCGGCTTATCGATTTTGTTCACCGCGACGATGATCGGTACACCAGCCGCTTTCGCGTGGTTGATAGCTTCGACCGTCTGCGGCATGACGCCGTCGTCGGCTGCGACAACCAGAATCGTGATGTCGGTGACTTGAGCGCCGCGCGCACGCATCAAGGTGAAGGCTTCATGACCTGGGGTATCCAGGAAGGTGATCTTCCTTCCGTTCACTTCAACCTGATAAGCCCCGATGTGCTGGGTGATGCCGCCGGCTTCGCCTTCGGTCACACTGGACTCGCGAATAGCATCAAGCAGCGTCGTCTTCCCGTGGTCGACGTGTCCCATGATGGTGACGACGGGCGGACGTTCCTGAAGATTGGCTTCGTCGTCAACCTCTTCGATGGCTTCGAAATTATCTTCGTCGACGGCGATCTTCAATTCAACCTCTACTCCGAATTCAGTAGCGAGCAGTTGGATGGTATCCAGATCAAGCTCTTGGTTGATGGTGGCCATCGTCCCCATCAACAGAAGCTTTTTGATGACTTCGGAAAGGTCCTTATGCAGCAATTTGGCCATTTCGCCAACCGTCATCGCGCCGCGCACGATGATTTTTTTCGGCGTATTGTCCACCTTTTCCTTACGGACCATAGGAGCTTGATTACGCCCTCTGCCGCGATTGTTGCGATTGCCGCCGGCGCGATCGTCATAACGCTTGCCGGTCTTCTGGCGTTTGGATGCTACGCCTTCATTGGCTTTGACATCCATTTCATCCACGCCGGGAACGAACGCATTTCGATTCGGGCGTCCGCTAGCATCGTGGTTGCGCGCCGGGGTCTTTTCTTTTTCCTTCTCCTTGAGACGACGAGGTTCTGGTCGGTTAGCGGTTGTAGCTGCCGGAGCGGGAGCACTGGCTGCCGGACGTTGTCCATAGCCTCCGCCTTGGCCCTGCGGACGGCCACCTTGACCACCTTGGCCGCCGGAACGGTTAAACCCGCCTTGACCTTGTGGACGGCTGCCTTGGCCGTCGCGGTTGTAACCGCCTTGGCCTTGCGGACGGCTGCCTTGACCGTCGCGGTTGTAGCCGCCTTGGCCTTGCGGACGGCTGCCTTGACCGTCGCGGTTGTAGCCGCCTTGGCCCTGCGGACGGCTGCCTTGACCGTCGCGGTTGTAGCCGCCTTGACCCTGCGGACGGCTGCCTTGACCGTCGCGGTTGTAACTGCCTTGGCCTTGCGGACGGCTGCCTTGACCGTCGCGGTTGTAGCCGCCTTGACCCTGCGGACGCTCATTCCGCGTCGGCTGATCGCCTTGCGGACGTTCCGACCCGCTGGAAGCTTCTTGAGCTTGGCGCTCTACGCCAGCGCGTTCGCTTTGGCTGCCATTGCTGCTCGAAGCCGCTGCCGATCCGGACGCCGCTGGAGCACTTCCTTGGCTTTGCCCTTGGGCCGGCGCATTTCCGGTGCTAGCAGGACGGTTGCTGTTGTTGCTGCCTGCTGTGTTCGGCTGACCTTGGCCGCCTCCTGATTTGGAGCGGTCCCCACCCTGGCCTTTGTGAGCATGGCCTGTGGAGCCTTGGCCCTGCTTGTTGCCGTTGCCGCTTTCCTGTGCGCGTTTGGCGGCTGCATTCGATTTAACATCGTGGAAGAATTTCTCGACGGCATGAACGGATTCGTTCTCCATGACGCTCATGTGGTTATTAACGGAAATATTCAGTCGTTTAAGAATCGTAATAATCTCCTTACTGCTCATATTCAAGGATTTGGCGTACTCGTACACCCTGAGCTTATCTTTATTATTGTCTTGTTTATTCAAATCGTTCCACCTCCGCAGGTTTTCCCTGACTCTCGGTTAACAGCCGAGCAAATCCGCTGTCCGTGACTGCCACAGCAACCCGAGATTCTTTCCCGATCCCGGCGCCGATCTCGTCCCGGGTACCGTATTCCACAAGCGGTATATGATAATGGCTGCATTTGTCGGCATACTTTTTTCGGGTATTATCCGACGCATCAGCTGCGAGGAGAACCAGCTTGGCTTCCTGCGAACGGACGGCATCCAGAACAGCCTGTTCGCCATGAACCACTTTTCCCGCACGCATGGCCAGCCCGAGCCGGTTATAGAAAAGATTACTCATCGTCATCTCCCGCCTCAGCCTGAACAGCCCGAAACTCATCTTCCGACTTGATGAAGTCCTGCTCGAGCCTCCGGTAGATGTCCGCTCCAACCGGCGCCTTCAAAGCGCGGTCGAGCGCTTTGTTCTTCGATGCAAGCTTGAAGCAGGACAATTTGCCGCACAGATAGGCGCCGCGTCCCGACTTTTTGCCCCGAAGGTCAATCTCGGTTTCGCCTTCCGGTGTGCGGACGACTCGGATCAATTCCTTTTTGGGCATCATTTCCTGACACGCCACGCATTTGCGCATGGGGATTTTTCGCTGCTTCATTCGTTCCACCGCCTGTCTTGTTCCCTGTGCTCCCGTACTCGATTAATCGACGCTGATCGAATCCTGGGGTATTTCGTCTGTCAGCGATTTCGGGCGGCCGTATTCCTGTTCCGCCTGAGTCTCGCTCTTGATATCGATCTTCCAGCCGGTCAGCTTGGCAGCCAGTCGGGCATTTTGCCCTTTGATGCCGATGGCGAGCGATAGCTGATGATCCGGAACGATCACGCGGGACATCTTCTCGTTCTCAAACACATTGACCTCCAGCACCTTGGAAGGGCTGAGGGCGTTTGCCACGTAATCCTCTACGGAATCGGACCAACGCACGATGTCGATTTTTTCGCCGCGCAGCTCATTAACGATCGTCTGCACACGGATCCCCTTCGGTCCGACGCAGGATCCGACCGGATCTACTTCGGGATTGCGGGAATGAACGGCAATCTTCGAGCGAAGTCCGGCTTCCCGGGCCACCGAACGAATTTCAACTACACCGTCATAAATTTCCGGCACTTCCAGCTCGAACAACCGTTTGAGAAGTCCGGGGTGGGTGCGGGACAGGAAGATTTGAGGTCCTTTTGTCGTGTTCTCCACCTTGGTGATGTAGGCTTTGATGCGATCGTTGTGCTTGAACTTCTCGCCAGGCATAAGCTCGGTCAACGGGAGCACCGCTTCCACCTTGCCGAGATCGACAAACAGGCTGCGGGTATCCTGCCGCTGCACAATGCCGGTGACGATGTCCTCTTCCTTCTCAATAAAGGCATTGTAGATCAACCCACGCTCCGCCTCGCGAATGCGTTGGGTTACAACTTGCTTGGCGGTCTGTGCGGCGATGCGTCCGAAATCCCGAGGGGTGACTTCGATTTCGACGATGTCGCCGAGAACGAAGTTCCCGCTGATCTCCCGGGCCGCTTCAAGAGAAATCTCAAGGCGGGGATCCAGCACTTCCTCACTGACGGTCTTCCGGGCGTAAACCTTGATGAGCCCCGTCTGACGGTTGATGTCCACACGGACGTTCTGAGCGGTATTGAAATTGCGTTTGTAGCTGGAGATGAGCGCAGCCTCGATCGCATCGATCAAGATGTCTTTGCTGATGCCCTTAGTGGTTTCAATTTCCTGCAGCGCATCGATAAAATCGGTATTCATGACGCTTTTCTGTTCCCCCTTCCAAATAATTGCAGGCTACATCCCGCGGTTAAAAGACGATGGCTAACCGGGCTCCGGCGACCTTGTCGCGCGGAATGTCATATTCCTTCTTCCCCAATTGAACGGTCAGCGTATCATCGCTCACCGCGGTCAGGCGGCCTTCGAATTCCTTTAAACCGTGAATCGGTTCATACGTCGTGATGAGCACCTGCTTGCCTTGCGCTTTAACGAAATCCTGGGGCTTCTTAAGCGGCCGCTCTGCGCCCGGCGAGGAAACCTCCAAAAAATACGCATCCGAAATCGGATCGAGTTCGTCCAGCTTCGCGCTCATGAACTCACTGATTCGGCCGCAATCGTCGATATCAATTCCGCCATCCTTATCGACATAAATGCGCAGAAACCAGTTGCTGCCTTCCTTTACGTACTCGACATCCACCAGTTCGAATCCCTGCTCTTCCAACCAAGGAATTGCGAATGCTTCTACGGTTGACTTGATGTTCGCGCTCAAGCGGCTAACCCCCTTTGTACCATCTTTTTCTGAAGTCCGTTCTCGCAGCCGCCTGGGCGCGCGCACGAATAATCCGACCCGCAACCTTCCCGGACGCATGACGATATACGGCGAAACCGTTCCTGATGCGAAGGAACGGAGCCGTTTACCCGACAAATCAGAGCGGCAAGGCTGCCGTATACATATGAGGTCTGATTTATAAATGTAAAGAGTGGGTTTCCCCACTCTCTCGCAAACGGACGTTTACTTTCATTATTGCCAAAAAAAATTATACCATAACCGGTGAACCCTTACAATAGCCGTAAAGCAAAAAACCTTTACAATTGCCCGGATTTATTGGATTCAGAAAAAGTCTCCGAATTCAAACTGCCAGTTGGTGTAGGACATATCATATCCGTTCACAGGTCAATCCGTTCTGTGGATTAGGCCTACTAGAAGAGCGAAAGCTGGTTCGACTCCGGCATTCCACGGAAACAGCCAAGCGAAGTCAGCAGCTCCACAACGGTCTTTGAAGCCTTAGCACGCCGTTGGAAATCTTCCACCGATAGGAAGTCTCCCTCATCCTTAGAAGCAGCAATCTGCTTGGCCGCATTGTCTCCAATCCCGGCTATGGCAGAGAAAGGTGGGATCAAGGAGTCGCCGTCGACGAGAAACTTCGTGGCATCGGACCGGTACAAGTCGAGTGGCTTGAAAGAAAATCCCCGTGCCGTCATTTCGAGACCCATCTCGAGGATGGGGCACATCGCCTTTTCCTTTGGAGCAGCCTGGAAGCCCTTGCCTTCGATTTCGATCAGCTTCTTCAGAATCGCATCATAGCCCTGGCAGAACAGTTCGATATCGAAGTCCTCCGCCCGTACCGAAAAATAGGTGGCATAGAAGGCGATGGGATGATAGAGCTTGAAGTAAGCGGTCCGTACCGCAGAAATGACATAAGCGGAAGCATGCGCCTTCGGGAACATGTACTTGATTCTCTCGCAGGAATCAATGTACCAAGCCGGAACGTTGCATTTGCGCATTTCCTCTTTCCATTCCTCGGACAAGCCTCTCCCCTTCCGCACGCTTTCGGTAATTTTGAAGGCGAGACCCGCATCCATCCCCGCCTTGTAGATCAGGTAGAGCATGATATCGTCCCGGCAGCCGATTACGGTTTTGATGGTGCAGACGCCGCGCTTGATCAGTTCCTGGGCGTTGCCAAGCCAGACGCCGGTTCCGTGTGACAAACCGGAGATCTGCAACAGGTCGGCAAAGCTGGTGGGATGCGTCTCCTGGAGCATCTGCCGAACGAAGCCGGTGCCCATCTCGGGAATGCCGTAAGTGGCAACCGAAGTGCGAATCTGGTCAGGTGTAACCCCGAGCGCATCGGTGGAGCTGAACAGGCTCATCACCTTCGGATCATTCATTGGAATCGTCGTCGGATCGATGCCGGTTAAGTCCTGGAGCATCCGCATCATCGTCGGATCATCGTGCCCGAGAATATCGAGCTTCAGCAGGTTCTCTTCGAAGGAGTGATAGTCAAAATGGGTCGTCATCCATTCCGCGCTCGTGTCGTCCGCGGGGTACTGGACCGGCGTGACATCCTCGACATCGATATAATCCGGTACGACGACGATACCGCCGGGGTGCTGCCCGGTGCTGCGCCGAACACCCGTACAGCCCATGGCTAGCCGCTCCACTTCCGCCTTGCGCCATGTTTTACCAAGATGCTCTTCATATTTCTTCGTATAGCCGAAAGCGGTCTTCTCGGCTACCGTGCCGATGGTGCCCGCCCGGAAGACGTTCTTCTCGCCGAACATGACCTTGGTGAAGTTATGAGCCTCCGGTTGGTATTCCCCCGAGAAGTTAAGGTCGATATCAGGAACCTTGTCTCCTTTGAAGCCGAGGAAGGTTTCGAACGGAATGTCCTGTCCTTCTCCCTTCAAGGGACCGCCGCAGTTCGGGCAAGCCTTGCTCGGAAGGTCAAAGCCGGACGGAATGCTCCCGTCGGTGAAGAACTCGCTGTACTTGCACGCCGGGCACGTATAATGCGGCGGCAGCGGGTTAACCTCAGAGATACCGAGCATCGTCGCCACGAACGAGGAGCCGACCGAACCCCGGGAGCCGACCAGATAACCGTCGGCATTCGATTTTTTCACAAGTTTTTCCGAGATCAGGTAGTTGGCGGAGAAGCCGTAGCCAATGATCGGCTTCAATTCCTTCTCGAGACGCGCCGTCACGATCTCGGGAATCGGCTCGCCATACATTGCCTTGGCCGTCGTATAGCAGGTGGAGCGGATTTCCTCCTCCGCCCCTTCGAGAATCGGCGAGAACAGACCGTTGTCGGTAGGACCACCTTTACGCGGGAACAGGCTGATCTCCTCGAACTCGTCCGCCAGCCGGTCCGTCGCTTCGACGACGACCTCTCTGGCCTTCTCCGCTCCGAGGAACGCGAATTCCTCCAGCATTTCATCCGTCGTGCGGAAGTGGGCGTCCGGCTTGCGCTGATCCTTCAGCGGACTGAAGCCGGTGATACCGTTGATCGTGATGTCGCGGCAAATCTTATCCCGCGGGTTCAAGTAATGCACATTGCCAGTGGCGATCACCGGCTTGCCCAGCTTATACCCGATCTCGCAGATGGTCCTCACCGCTTTTTCCAGATCCAGCTTGCTTCCCACGAGGCCCTTGTCGAGCAGATGCAGGTACATCTCGATCGGCTGGATTTCAAGCACATCGTAAAATTCGGCCACCCGCTCCGCTTCATCGCGGGTTTTGTTTAGAACCGTTTCGAAAAACTCGCCTTTCTCGCAGCCGGAGATGACCATGAGGCCCTCCCGGTATTCAGTCAATTTGGTGCGAGGAATCGTCGGCACCCGATTAAAGCTTTCGGTATGTGACAGGGAGATCAGCTTATAGAGATTCTTCTTGCCAGCCTGCGTCTTGGCGTAGATGTTGCAGTGAAATGGCCGCTGGTTGGAGAGATCCTTACCCATGTTGTCATTTAATGCTGACAGCTTGGCGAAGCCTCGCTCCTGTACAGCATCCTTGAGCATGCCGTGCAGGATACCCCCCAGCGCTTCAGCGTCGTCGATAGCGCGGTGATGGTTCTCCAGGCTTACCTTGAACTTGGCTGCGAGTGTATTGAGTCGGTGGTTCTTCATATCCGGATACATGAACCGAGCGAACTCCATGGTGTCGAGCACCGGATTCGACAATGTCGGCATCCCGAGCTGCTTCAGGTTGGCTTGAATGAAGCCCATGTCGAACGTCGCGTTGTGAGCGACGATGACGCAGTCTCCGACAAACTCAACAAATTCCGGCAGCTTCTCCACAAGCTCCGGAGCTCCTTTCACCATGTCGTCGGTAATGTTCGTAAGCTGTGTGATGTTATACGGTATTGTTTCATGCGGATCGATGAAGGTGGAGAATCGATCGATGACCTGGTCCCCGCGCATCTTCACCCCGGCGATTTCAATGATCTTGTTGTTCACCACGGACAAGCCCGTGGTTTCAATGTCGAACACCATGTACTCCGTGTCTGTAAGGGAACGATCATCCGCCTGCATGACGATGGGGACCGCATCGTTCACGACGTTCGCTTCCACGCCGTAGATGACCTTGATGCCATGCTTCTTCGCCGCTTTCCCCGCTTCCGGAAAAGCTTGTACCGTGCTGTGATCCGTGACCGCGATCGCCTTCATTCCCCATTTGGCCGCGGTCTTGATATATTCATCAATCGGCGTAATGCCGTCCATCGTGCTCATGGCCGTATGAAGATGGAACTCAACCCGCTTCTTTGCAGCTTCATCCTTGCGGGCGGGAGGAGCGGATACCTCGCAGAGGTCCGACGGCATGAACATCAGCTCAGGCGGTTGGCTGAACGTGTCGTATTCGATTTTACCGCGCGTCTTGATCCATTTGCCGTTTTCCAACAGGCTGTAGACCTTGGCGTCTTCCTTGTTGCGAGCAAATGCTTTGACCATGATCGAATCGGTGAAATCCGTCAGGTTGAACATGAACAGGGTATTGCCATTCTTCAGCTCTCGGGAATCGAGGCCGAACACCATCCCCTGAATCGTAATTTTCTTTTCGACATCCTGAA
Source organism: Gorillibacterium timonense (assembly GCF_001457415.1). Lineage (GTDB taxonomy): Bacteria > Bacillota > Bacilli > Paenibacillales > NBRC-103111 > Gorillibacterium > Gorillibacterium timonense. Next base: position 1,738,599 of record NZ_LN881724.1, on the reverse strand, counting down.
TGGTTTGAATCGGAACCGGGGTATCCCTAATGTCGTAGCCCAGCATCAGCTTGACTTCCGCCTCTGCCAGCTTCGCGGATTCGTTCTCCTTCTCAATGGAGGTGAAGATCTCTTGAACGACACTGTTACCTTCCTGTTCGATCAGCTTGGCGAACTGCTCCATTTCCTTCTCGCGGTTGTCGGAAACGGTAAGCGTGACCTGGCAGGCATGTCCGAAGTAATCGTTGAAGAAGCGGATGATGAGACGGTCGAGCTGCTTCTTGCGGGCGAGATCCAGACCGATACTGTCAAGCAGATGGAGGGTGATGCGCGTTCCGTCCACTTCCATTTTCGCCTTCGTCAGCCAGCCGTTGATGGAGACTTCCTCCCGCTGGATCCACTCGATGAGCATCCCCCAATATTCTTCGACGAGCTTCTCTTTTGGACAAGCATCCCCGTAGCGGATGACAAAACGAATTTTCGCAATATGTTGAAATTTCTCCTGAATAATCCGGCAAAAGGATCGATAAACATCCGCCGGAACCAGTGTATCTTTAGACAAATGGATGGTCCAGAAGCGGTTCTCTTGGCTGACCTCCACCTGGTCGATATAGCCGTCGGCGAAATAGGACGCCACCACTTCCTGCGGAACTTCGGCAGCCTGCATCAGCTGCTCAAAGCGGGTTCTCTTGTCCGCCAAACTGCTCAAATCAGATCACCTCAAACTCAAGTCTCTCACAAAAAATTTTTACTAGGCAGAAACCGCCACAAAGAAAGAGCAAAGGAACGGACTCGTTTCCCAGTCCATCCCCGTGCTCTTTCTATTGTAGCGGATTGAATGGCTTTCTACCACTTGAAAAATAAAGAGATTCGACTCCGATCTAGAGCGTGTCTTCAAGCCCGTGGTATCGCCGGAGCTTTTAGGGTTTCTTTTTTTAAGACACGCTCAATGCTTTACCTACGCGCTGCCAGTCCTTCAAGCGTTTTGCGACTTAAAAAGGGAGCAAGGCCGGCCAAGTGAATAAACTGCCCTCTCTCCGCCGCCAGCTCCGCCAAATGATCGAGCGTCTCCCGGCTGACAAAAGGAGCGAGTGCCATCAGATTGTGATCGAGCCCGTTCCTAGCCCAATCGATCGCCAAACGGTCGAGTACCTCCCGGCTCACGAACGGTGCAAGCGGCTGAAGCTGCCGTAAGATTCCCGGCTTGCCGCTAGCCGATTCCGCCAGCTTGTCCAACACCGACCGGCTCAAAAAGGGAGCAAGCCCGACCAAACCCTCGTAATCCACTTCCGATTCCGCCTGCTCGGCAAGCTTATCGAGGGCTTCGCGGCCTAGAAATGGCGCAAGCGGCACCAGCTCGGATAACCGCTTCGACTTCGGTGCGTCAATCCAGTCGACCTCCTCCTCCGTCTGCATCGTCTGAGTCGGCTCGTGGGTCTGTCCATTCTCCGCCGCTTCCTCCACTCGGGCGTCAAGAGAAGCCCGAAGCGGCTCCACCTCATTCTCCGGTGTGACTTGCAGCGAATCCGAAGCTTGCGAGTTTCCTAACAATGCGTCTACGCTCACTCCGAAGAGCTCCGCCAATTCCGGCAGCTTGGAGATATCCGGCATCGAGGTTCCTCTCTCCCAATTGCTCACCGCTTGATAGCTGATGTCCAGACGGTCAGCGAGCTCCATTTGGGTCATGTCGGCCTTCTTGCGCAGTTCATTGATCGTCTGGCCCACCTGTCTCATATCGAACATCTCGTCAAATCCTTTCGAGTTGGATTCATCCTCGTACGTTGTCAGCTTAAAACCGTGCTCTCCGCAGAACTTCCCATACCCTTTCATGACGATTCATCTCCACACGATTAGGGCTGACAACGCACCAGCGATCGCAACAAGTGCTAGTTGATCAAGCGTTGTCGAGCGGTTCAACTTACTTCATTCCGAAGCTCTTCCTCAAATAATCATCCAGAAATCCTTTTGAAAGAAAAGGTAGAATCGGTTCCAGCGCTCGAATGCCATGCTTCTCCATCGTGTCGCCTGCTAAGCGTCCAAGTGTTTCCTTATCCAGAAAAGGCGCCATATCTTCGATAGCGTCCAGTCCTTTCTTCTCGTAAAGCTTCTCTGCCATCCGCCCGAGCTCCTCTTTCCCGAGAAAGGGAAACAAATCCTCGACCTGACCCCATTTATCCTGATCCATCAAGATGTTAGCGCACTGTGCTAAGGTATCTCGGCTGGCAAAAGGGGCGAGGTCTTCGATGTCTTTTCCGTTGCGAATCAGGGCAAGAAGGATCTTGTCCATGAATTCTCTAGGGAGAAACGGGGCGAGATCCTCGACGTCCTCCCCGCTCTCGGCCATTCCGAGTGCGATCTCTCCGAGCAGATCCCGGCTGAGAAAGGGAGCGAGATCCTCCAAGCCTTCCTTGTCGCCGGAAGCGACCGAGGCCGCCGCCAGCTGATCGAGGGTATCTCGGCTGAGAAAAGGTGCAAGCTCCACGACATCCTCAAGTCGGGTTGCTTTCATCATACGGGCCGCCACCTTCTCCGCCTGCTGCGGTTTTAAGATCGGAGCAATCTCCACAACCTCTTTCGAGCTCACCTCATGGTTGTTCATGTATTCCTCTACCTTGTTCTCGATCACACTATGTACCAGACCGGGATTCGAAGTTTCTCCCAGCAGCCGATCCACGCTCACTCCAAAGATCTCCGCGAGCTCGGGAAGCTTGGAGACGTCCGGCATCGAATTTCCCCGCTCCCAGTTGCTGACGGCTTGATAGCTGATGCCCATTCGATCCGCGAGCTCCAATTGGGTCATATTGCTTTCTTTGCGCAATTCACTGATGGTTTGTCCTACTGCTCTCATGTCGAACATGTCGTTCATCTTCCTTTCGGTTGGGATGAGTCTAGCTTAGCGGCTCGTCCGGTAAAAAGGCTATCAAGCATTGATTGAGAGAGTGCGATCCGCTTCACTCAAGCATCAGTTGAGTTGGCTTCATTCTAGATAATGGATCTCTTGGATGGGTTTCGATCAGTCGTTCAGCATTCATTCTTTCAGGAGTTTCAGGGGGATCGAGACGCAACCTACCGCCGGTTCTAGTACGCCGAGAATACAAAACAGCCTTGTCCTCCGGAAAGGAAGACAAGGCTTGTTCTTCTTAATATGCGCGGCCAAAGACAACGGTATGCTTAGCAGGCTCGCCGCAGCATACGCAGGTTGCTTTCGTCTCGGCGGCTTCGAACGGGATATTGCGGCTCGTCGCACCGGTTTCTTCCTTGACCTGAGCTTCGCAGGCATCGGATCCGCACCAGCCAGCAAGAGCAAACCCCTTCGTTTCTTCCAGGAAGCGATTCAGCTCGTCCATCGTGTCTACGGATGTGAAATGCTCTGAACGGAACTGCTTCGCCTTCTCGAACATCTCCTGATGAATTTGGATCAGCATCGCTTGGACTTCTTCCGTAAGATTGTCCTGAGAGACGATTTTCTTCTCGCCGGAGACGCGGGAGACGAGGACGGCTTGTCCGCTCTCCATATCGCGGGGACCGATCTCGATACGCAGCGGAATTCCGCGCATTTCGTATTCGTTGAACTTCCAGCCGGGGCTTTGGTTCGGATCGTCATCGACCTTGCTGCGAACGCCGGCTTGCTTCAATGCGGCGTTGAGCTCTTGCACGCGAGCGACAACCGGCTCGCGCAGCTTGGGAGGACCGACTGGAATCATGACCACCTGTGTCGGAGCAACCTTCGGCGGCAGAACAAGACCGCGGTCATCCCCATGAACCATGATGATGGCGCCGATCAAACGGGTGCTGACGCCCCAGGAGGTCGTATGACAGAAGGTGTGGGTGTTTTCCCGGTTCAGGTACTTGATGTCGAAAGCAACGGCGAAGTTCGTTCCCAAGTAGTGGGAAGTTCCGGCTTGTACCGCCTTGCCGTCCTTCATCATCGCTTCGATCGAATAGGTGTCCACCGCACCCGCGAATTTCTCCGATGGAGTCTTCTGCCCCATGATGACCGGAATGGCGAGCACCTCTTCGACGAACTCGCGATAAATCTCCAGCATCTGCATCGTTTCCCGGCGGGCGTCCGTTTCGTCTTCGTGAGCGGTATGCCCTTCTTGCCACAGGAATTCGCTTGTTCTCAGGAACGGCTGGGTACGTTTCTCCCAGCGGACGACATTCGCCCATTGATTGATCAAGAGCGGCAGATCCCGGTAAGAATTGATCCATTCGGAATACATATGTCCAATCATCGTCTCGGACGTCGGCCGGATCGCCAGTCGCTCTTCCAGCTTCTCGCCGCCTGCTTCTGTCACCCATGGAAGCTCGGGATTAAAGCCTTCGACATGCTCCTTTTCCTTTTGAAAGAAGCTCTCCGGTATGAAGAGCGGGAAGTAGGCGTTGCGATGCCCCGTTTCCTTGAATCGCGCATCCAGATGCTTCTGACAAAGCTCCCAAATTTCATAGCTGTCCGGCTTGAATACGATACAGCCGCGGACGGGCGAATAGCTCATCAGGTCGGCTTTCTTGATGACATCGATGTACCAGCGGGAGAAATCCTCACTCTGCGGAGTAATCTCTTTGACGAATTGTTTTTCCTTATCCTTCGACATGGCAACCTCCAGCCAAGATGCAACGTTCGCCGCCTCCATCGGGAAGAGACGCGTTTCATCTAGAAATAGTAACCTCTCAAGAACTGCATACAAACTCTATCCTATAGAAATGACACAGCCAGGACCCTCCTCCATTCGAGGAAGCCCCTGACGCGCATTCCGTTTAGGGTTTAGAGAAATCAACCTTGAAACAGACGCAAAATATCGTTGTAGGTAACGGCGATCATGAGGAGCATGAGCATGGCAAACCCGATGAAATGAACGAGACTTTCCCGGTTCGGATCGACCGGCTTGCCGCGCAGCGCTTCAATGATGAGAAACACGAGCCGACTTCCGTCCAACGCCGGTATCGGCAGCAGATTGAAGATGGCGAGATAAAGACTGAGCAGCGCGGACCAGCGGATCATCGGGGCTACTCCCGCCGAAGCGATCTCGGCCGTGAATTTGACCGTTCCCACAGGACCAGCAAGGTCATCCATCTTGAAGTCGCCGATTACCAGCTTCTTGAAGCCGGCCAGAATCTGCTCGGTCATGAAGGTCATATCCTTCCATGCGTTAGTGATGGCTTCTCCCGCTTGGGTGCGCCGAGTCTCATAACCGAGGGCGGTCCCGATGCGAACGGTCTCGCCCATCTGCACGGGGGTCACTTCCTTCTGCAGCTGTTCTCCTCCGCGATTCAGGATCAGCTGAACCGGTTGTCCGGAGGATTGCTGGATCAGCTCGACCAAACGGTCTCCATTCGGACCGATGGCTTCTCCGTTCACAGAGAGAATGACATCTCCCTGCTTCAAATCGGCCTTGGCTGCGGGACTTCCCGCTTCCACCTGACCTAGCTTGATATGAGTCGGGATACCAGCGGATAAGGCATAGATCAAGAACAGCACGAATGCGAGCAGAACGTTCATCACAGGGCCAGCCAAGATCGTAAGGAAACGCTGCAGGACGGTCTTGCCGCCGAATTGACGGTCCTTCGGAGCGATCTGCGTCTCTTTTCCTTGGCTGATGATTTCAGCCTTCGGATCTACAGCAAACCGATGGCTTTCACCATCAACCTGAAGGACAACGAAAAGACGCTCTTCCAGATCAAAATCTTCGATCTCGCCGACGAGGAGATTCGGCAAGCGTTCAAATCGGTCCGTATGCAGCTCCGTAATCTTGTTATCCTTCAATCGAATCCCTACGGTTTGCCCAGTCGCCACTTGTAGAATCTCGGGGTCTTCACCTGCCATGCGGGCAAAGCCGCCGATCGGCAGCAACCGAAGAGTATAACGGGTCTCGCCGCGTTTATACGAAAATAGCTTCGGGCCGAAGCCAATGGCAAATTCTCTCACCAGAATGCCTGCGCGCTTAGCAAAATACAGATGTCCGAATTCATGCAGCGATACCAAGACAAAAAACATCAGGATGATCTGTAAAGCGATTTGGATGGAATTCATGGGCTTCTACCCTCCTTGCTGCGGATGTTGACGGCCATTTATTGTTCTAAGATTACCATGTTTTCCGAGAACAATACAAGCCGGGCCGCTCCACGTAAACATATGCGCGATGCGGTTCTCCGATGCCTGGATAGCGGCATTAGCTGCGCGGCCGCACCTCCGCCGCATGTCGTCTTGCTTCGGCATCGGCTGCGAGCAAATCATCAAGCCCAGGGCTTGCGATCGTTGCATGTCTCTCTACAGTCACGGCTATAACATCCTCGATACCGAGGAACGAGATTTCTCCCCTCAGGAATCGAGCGACCGCCGTCTCATTCGCAGCATTAAAGACAGCTGGAAGAGTCCCTCCCGCTCTCCCGCATTCATAGGCGTATCTCAAGCAGGGATAACGATCGTAATCCATCTCGCGGAAATGAAGGAGTCCAATTTGCGCCAGATTGAGAGGCGTCGTCGGAGTCGAAAACCGGTCTGGATAGGTGAGCGCGTATTGGATAGGCACGCGCATATCGGGATTACCCAATTGAGCGATCACGCTGTTGTCTTGAAACTCCACCATCGAATGGATCACACTCTCGGAATGAAGGATCACATCGATCTGATCGTAATCCATACCAAACAGCCAATGCGCCTCGATCACTTCGAGCCCTTTGTTGACCATAGTAGCCGAATCGATCGTGATCTTGGCTCCCATGGACCAATTGGGGTGATTGAGTGCTTCGGCTACGGTAACTCCGCGAAGCTGGTCCCTCGTGCGATCGCGGAAAGAACCGCCGGAGGCGGTAATGATCAATTTGCGGACATCGCCAAGCTTCTCTCCGTTCAAGCATTGGAAAATCGCGGAATGTTCGCTGTCAATGGGCAGCAGGCGGACTCCCTTCAGTTGGGCCGCCTTCGTGACCAGATGGCCGGCGCTGACGAGGGTCTCCTTGTTGGCGAGTCCGATGTCCTTGCCTGCTTCAATCGCTGCAAGCGTTGGCCCAAGCCCCATGCTGCCGACGACAGCCGTGATTACGAGGTCCGCCTCCGTACCAGCGGCGGCCTCCGTAAGCCCCTCCGCTCCCCAAACAATCTTCACGGAGGAATCGGTTAACGTGCGCAGCCGGTCTGCAGCTTCTTTATTATGTACAGATACCAGCTTCGGCTGGAATCGGCAAATTTGCTCGGCGAGCAGATCGACATTCGTGCCTGCGGCTAATGCTTCAACCTGATAACGATCCGGATCATGAGCGATGACATCGAGAGCTTGGGTTCCAACCGAGCCTGTCGATCCGAGAATAGCTAGTTTCTTCATAAGGTTCACCTCACAATAAACCAATCAGATGCAGGAATGGGAAAACGATCAGCCAGCTGTCCGTCCGGTCGAGGATACCGCCGTGACCAGGAAGGAGAGTGCCGGAATCCTTCACGCCCTTCACCCGTTTGTAAGCGGATTGAATCAGATCTCCAAGGGTCCCTACTACCGCGATGACAACCCCCATGGCCGCAGCATGTCCAAGACTGACCCACTCAGGTTTCGCGAAGTGGAAGGAAATCGTAACGATGACCGCGATGACGATGCCGCCGACCGCACCCTCTACCGTTTTATTCGGGCTGATCGCAGGCCATAGCTTCGTCAGTGTCCAAAGCTTGGCTTTGCCGATCAGACTACCGGTGAAATACGCTCCCGCATCCGATGCCCAGATGGCAAGAAAAACAAAGAGTGTCCAGAACAACCCGTGTTCTCCGGTCAGCCGAGTCTCGATCATGTAGCGGTAACCGATTCCCAAATAAGCGGCTCCGAGGAACAAATAGGCCGCTTGATCGACGGTTGTGCGGTTCTTGGTAAAAACCGTCACGCTGAGAAGAAGAAATAGCAGAAACCAGATCAACCGCTCCGGCGTTACCACTTCTTCATAACGGAGACCCGGTTTGAAAGCCGGAACGAGAAACAATGCGAGTCCCCCATAACCGCAGAGAACGGCGGCCTGCACCCTTCCCAGCTTGTTCATTCGAACGAATTCGTCGTATCCGATTAGTGCCATAAGAGTGATTAAGCCTGCATAGGCGTAGCCGCCAATAGCCAACATCCCGATAAACGCACCGCCTGCTAGGACGCCGGTGATGATTCGCGTGCGCATGAGTCAAAGGCTCCCTTCGATCATTTCAATCTGCCGTAACGCCGGGTTCGATGTTGATATTCACGAATCGCTTCGAAGAAATCCTCATCTCCGAATTCTGGCCAGTAGCGATTGGAGAACCAGAATTCCGTGTAGGCCGATTGCCAAAGCATGAAATTGCTGAGCCGAAGTTCACCACTCGTGCGGATAAGCAGATCCGGATCCGGCATCCCAGCTGTGAGCAGCTTGCCGGCAAAATGCGATTCGGTGATGCTATCCGGGCTAAGTTGCCCCTCTGCTGCTTCTCGAGCCACCGCTTTCACTGCTTCCAGAATTTCGCGGCGTGAGCCGTAATTGAGCGCAAAATTCAAGATCAATCCAGTATTGTGGCGAGTATCCGCTTCGGCTTGATCCAGAGCGGCTAACGTGTGTCCGGGAAGTCCTTCCCGCCAGCCGGTCATGCGAACTTGGACATTCTTCTCGATGAGTTCCTGCAGTTCAATGGCGAGAAACTCCGAGGGAAGCTTCATCAGATAATCGACTTCCTCCTGCGGGCGGTTCCAATTCTCCGTGGAGAAGGCATACATCGTTAAGGCTTTAACTCCAATGGAATCGGCGGCGATTGTCACCCGTTTCACCGCCTTCATGCCGGCGTGATGCCCTGCGATTCGAGGAAGACCTCGCTGCTTGGCCCACCGTCCATTCCCGTCCATGATGACGGCAACATGCTCCGGAACATTCTCCTGCTCAATCGCAGGAGCTTTGTCCGATCCTATCTTCGACTTTTTCCATAACCGAACCATAGTTACCTCCAGCGCAGACTGCAAGAAGTATCGCAGCCTTGTCTTCATTCAGAAAGAGGCGTTTTCTTACCCGGTGAACCGGGACTCAAAAACGCCTCTTTGACCGATATGCAAATGGGTTGCTGCATCGAACGAGATGCAAGCCGGGGGTTAAACTTCCATGATCTCTTTTTCTTTGGCAGCGAGGATCTTATCCACTTCGACGATGTAACGATCCGTCAGCTTCTGGATTTCATCCTGATGCCGGCGAGTTTCGTCCTCGGAGATGCCGTCGGTTTTCTCCAGCTTCTTGATGTCGTCATTGGCATCACGGCGGATATTCCGGACGGCCACCTTGGCCTCTTCCCCGAATTTCTTGGTCATCTTGGCCAATTCAGCACGGCGCTCCTCTGTCAAAGCAGGGATGACGATCCGAATGACCGTTCCGTCATTCGACGGGTTAAGACCGAGTTCGGATTTGAGGATCGCCTTCTCGATGGCCCCCATTGCGGACTTGTCCCAAGGCTGAATCAGCAAGGTACGGGAATCGGGGGTGGTAATCCCGGCCATTTGATTGAGCGGGGTCATCGAACCGTAGTATTCGACTTGAATCCGATCCAGGAGGGATGCAGAAGCGCGTCCGGCCCGGAGGCTGGCCATTTCCCGTTTCAGGGCGACCATCGCTTTTTCCATGCGTTCTTCCGCGCTTTTTTTCACGGATGCTGGCATTACACGACACTCCCTTGTACGATTGTACCGATTTTATCACCCAGCACCACTCGCTTGATATTGCCCTCTTCCATAATGGAGAAGACGATCAGCGGGATGTTGTTGTCCATGCAAAGCGAGGATGCCGTTGTATCCATGACACCGAGGTTGTTGCTGATGACTTCTAAATAAGTCAGAGTTTCGTATTTAATCGCCGTCTTGTCTTTGAAAGGATCGGCGGAGTAGACACCGTCCACTTTGTTTTTAGCCATTAGGATGACTTCCGCTTCGATTTCGGCGGCGCGGAGAGCGGCCGTCGTATCGGTGGAGAAGAACGGGTTGCCGGTTCCTGCCGCGAAAATCACGACACGGCCTTTTTCAAGATGACGCATAGCCCGTCTTCGGATGTAAGGCTCCGCAATTTGCTGCATGGAGATCGAGGTTTGGACGCGCGTGGGAACCCCCACGTTTTCAAGCGCATCCTGCAGAGCGAGAGAGTTCATGACGGTGGCGAGCATTCCCATGTAATCGGCGGTTGCCCGGTCGATTCCTTTGGCGCTGCCGGCAATTCCCCGCCAGATATTACCGCCGCCGCATACGATGGCGACTTCCACGCCGAGCTCGTGAACGCTCTTCACTTGTTCCGCTATGGAATTGATGGTCTGGGAATCGATTCCATACCCCAGCTGGCCGGCCAGCGCTTCACCGCTGAGCTTCAGCACGATCCGTTTAAACTTGGGCTGTTCCAAACCTGGTTACCTCCATTAAGTAAGATAAATGCCGGATTCCATTTCAAAGGAAGGAACACGCATGGCGCCCCTTCCCTCTCAAACGAAACTTTACGATTACATTTTGGCTTGAGCCATAACTTCTTCTACAAAGTTGTCTTGTTTCTTCTCAAGACCTTCGCCCAGCTCGAAGCGAGCGAAACGGCGAACCGTGATGTTTTCCCCGATGGTGCTGATTTTTTCATGAAGCAGTTGGGAAATCGTTTTGTCCGGATCCTTGATGAAATCTTGTTCCAGCAAGCAGAACTCTTCGTAGAATTTGCTGAGACGGCCTTCTACCATCTTGTCGACGATTTTCTCCGGCTTGCCTTCGTTCAAGGCTTGGGTGCGGAGAATTTCGCGTTCCTTCTCGATGTCCTCAGCCGGAACTTCTTCCCGACGAACGTAACGCGGGTTGGTTGCGGAGATTTGCATGGCGATGTCCTTAACCAGCGCTTGGAAAGCATCCGTCTTGGCAACGAAGTCCGTTTCGCAGTTAACTTCGACGAGAACGCCGATCCGTCCGCCAGCGTGGATGTAGGAACCTACAGCGCCTTCGGTTGCAATGCGGCCCGCTTTGTTAGCGGCAGCTGCGAGACCTTTTTCGCGAAGGATTTCAGAAGCCTTCGTGATATCTCCGTTTGCTTCGTCCAATGCTTTTTTGCAATCGAGCATGCCTGCTCCGGTTTTTTCGCGCAATTCTTTGACTTGGGCTGCTGTTACGGCCATGAGTGTTACCTCCTGTATATGTGGGGGAATTGGTTTTGGGTTCACGGATATAAAGAAGGGGTGGGTGTCGGTTCTTAGACCTTCAACCCACCCCCGCTATTTCATGATTTAAGCTGTTGTTTGTTCGCCTTGATGCGCTTCGACAACGGCGTCTGCCACCTTGGAGGTGAGCAGCTTGACGGCGCGAATAGCGTCGTCGTTACCCGGAATGACATAGTCGATTTCGTCCGGATCGCAGTTCGTATCGACGATGCCGACGATCGGGATACCGAGTTTGCGGGCTTCCGCTACGGCGATGCGTTCTTTGCGGGGGTCGATGATGAAGAGTGCGCTCGGCAGATTCTTCATGCCTTTGATGCCGCCCAGGAACTTGTCAAGGCGTTCTTGTTCTTTCTTAAGAAGGATAACTTCCTTCTTCGGAAGAAGTTCGAACGTGCCGTCTTCGGCCCATTTCTCGAGCTCGTGCAGACGAGAAATCCGTTTTTGAATCGTTTGGAAGTTGGTCAGCGTGCCGCCGAGCCAACGTTGGTTGATGTAGTACATTCCGCAGCGCTCAGCTTCTTCCTTAACGGAATCCTGAGCTTGCTTCTTGGTTCCGACGAAGAGGAACGTGCCCCCATCAGCCGCAACACTCTTAACAAAGTTGTAAGCTTCTTCTACTTTCTTGACCGTCTTTTGCAGGTCAATGATGTAGATTCCGTTTCTTTCGGTGAAGATGTATTTGTCCATTTTCGGGTTCCAACGACGGGTTTGGTGACCGAAGTGTACCCCAGCTTCCAGAAGCTGTTTCATGGAAATAACTGCCATCTCCACACACCTCCTCAATATGGTTTATTTTGTCCTCCGCCTTTCTCATTTTCGTCCGGGACTGCCTGTGCGGCAGCACCTCCGTACGAATTAAAAGGCGTGTGTGTTCTTGACACCGCTAATTACTATACCACAGAAGCTTTCACCAATGCAACCATTCTTCGACAGCATTTCACTCTTTCGCTTCATCCCAAACTGACCCAAAAAAAGAAGGCAGCGCCTCGCTAATTACGTTCCCGTTAGCTCAGCCACTACCTTGTCGATATCGGAGTTCAATTCGAAGACATGCATGCCTGTAACCAATTTGTGCTTCTGACGGGTATCCCTGAGCCGTTCGCCAAAAGCAACCCGATCCTGAACGACGCCTGCTTGAGAGAGATACTCCGTAATCGTGTTGGAGCTCATCCCATTATAGATGTATACGTAGCGTTTCGTTGATTCGGCCGCTTGCTCCGGAGATGAAGTCGGAGTTGATGTCGGGGTCGAAGTTGGGGATAAAGTCGGCGTCGACGTTGGAGTTGCCGTCGGCTTCTGCAGCTGCTCATAGTCCTCTTTGGTAAGGATGACCTTACCCTGCTCTTCTGCGGCTTTCTCCAGCTGCTCTCCAGTCCACGCCGTTGAAGTCGGAGATGGAACAGGCGATACGTCCGGCAAAGAGGACGGTACAGCGGTTGAACCGATAAAGCTTAGCTGGACCAAGATCGCCCCGATCATAATACCCGTTCCCAGACCGAACAAGAATTTTCGGCTTCTAAACATAATCCTCTTCCTCCTGCTTCGCAAGCTGCAGGATCAAAGTCGTTTCTCCCTTGCTGAGGCCGATTTTTCGGGCTATCTGCTCAATGGATTTGCCTTCGGCATGGAGTTGGAAGAGGTCCGGATAACGGCCGCGAATGCTTGAATCCTTGGCCTCCGGTCGACGATTCTCCTCTGTGGGATATTCTTCCTTCGCAACGGCGTGCGCCGATTCTCTTTGCCGGAAGACCTCCGGCATATAGACTGCCTGTCCCGCTATTCCGTGTGAGAATGAATGTTGGCTTTCTCGTTCGGTGAGACGCACCACTTGTGATCTCAGCTCTTGGATCTGCGAATCAAGAATAACGGTTTTCGCTTCCCACGCGTCAGCCCGTAGAGCGTATTCCTGTTTCATGCTGCTCATGGCTTCCAAAAGCTTGCGATTTTCTTCTTCCAGGCTAGCCGTAACCAAGTCCATGGCATTCTCGATGTCAGCCGTCACCGGATTCGACGGTTCTGGTTCTTTCCGAGTCCAGGAGAACAGAACGCATAAGATCCCGATGATCACCACCACTACCCATGGCTCCAAACCGCCCATTTTACTAGCCTCCTATCTGTGAAACCGACCCTCGTTACAATGTGATATCCAACCGATGGCCCTTGTAGGGATGCTGGGCTTCCATACCCTCCTGCTCCTCCGGAGGAAGAGTGGAGGAGTGCGGTTTGGCTTGCCCTCCGCCCTTCCCTTTCTTGCGCTCTTCCGAGCTGCGGATGGAGCCGCCTTCCGCTTTCGTTGTCTGCGGGCTTCGCTTCCGTTGGACCTCATCTTGCTTCATCTGGCTTGCTGCGGCCGCGGATTGATCCCAGGTGGGTTTCTCGGAGAGCTGTCTTTGAACGAGACCTGCATCATGATGTTTATGTACAGCGATCTGCATATCGATGGACTTAAAACTCATGGCACCTTCGCCTCCTGGCATATCGAATACTCTTTGCTCCGCAGACATGCAAGCCGTCAGTTTCCGGTCAGCAGGCCGATATCCCCATCGATGATACGGAACTTCACCCTGGATACCGGATCCTTGATAAAGCGAGTATACCGGCCCATCACGATCTTCGCTCCACCGTATATGACGGAGCCGACTTCAATGATAGCCGTATTTGTCTGTTCTTGAAGGCTTTCCAGCTCCAAGAGGCGCTCTTTCATCAAGTTGATTTCATCCACGGCTTTGCGCTTGGTGTGGTTCAGCTTTATCCGCATCGCCATCTTCTCCATGGAAAGCTGCCCGCTCGCCGCCAAGGGATCCAGCAGCGCCAGAGCTTGCTCCGTCTTGCGGAGAGCTTCGGTGTTTTCCTTGAGCTGAGTCCGTAAGGAAATCAATTCGTTGCGTCGTTCCGGAAGAACGCCAACCTCAATGTTCGTTACCGTAGACAGAGAATTCCCGATCGTCCGTGCTTCCACCCGTTCACCCGCTTGAATGGTCCCGCCGACAATCAAACCCTTGGCTCCGGTGCACAGAACTCCTCGGCCCGCACGGATCACCGAATGCATGATGCTCTGGGTGATGATGACATCCTCTCCGGCTTCAACACGGCCTTCTTGGATAAAGGAACTCTTGATATTTTTGCCCGCTTTGACAATCCCTTTGTTCTGACCGAGAATACCGCCACTGATTTCAATGGAGCCATCCGCGTAAAGCTCGGCCGCTTCGACTCCGCCAGTGATGCGAATGTCCCCGGAAGCTTTGACCCGGAAGCCGCTCCTCACATTTCCTCGGATGACCACCGATCCGACGAAGTCGATATTTCCGATGTTGTAATCCACATCGCCGTTCACTTCATAGATGGGAAATACGTTGATCTTGTCTCCATCCGTCCGGGTGATTACGCCGTTGATAGAAGAGAATAAGGCCGTCTGCTCCGAATCCGTCATGACGTTTTTGCCGACCTTGAGGCGAGCGTCCTTCCCTCTTTTGAACGGAATGGGATCGCCTTTTACGGTCATGCCCGGAACGCCATCCTCTGGAAGGATGCGTTCCGCGATTTTGTCTCCTTGATTCACGTTGAGAATCTGGGTCATTTCCCGGTAATCCACCGTTCCATCTTCCAGCATTCTCGGTTTGCGGACGTGCCCGTCCAAGTCAAAGAGAAAGCGAATAAAACCATCCTTACCATCCTGAGGAGCCGTTCCCGTTGCCGCCGTGATGAGTGTATTCAGATAAGATCCAGGTGAAGCCGCCAGTTTATCGATCGTTTGCTGCTGAATTCCATAGACGATGCCATTCCCCCGCAGAAACTCAATGACTTCATTCGAGGTGCAGCTGAAGCTCTCGTCCATTTGCTCCAAGATGAGCCAAACCGTGAGCTTGTCGTCTGAAACCTTAAGTTTAATATAGTGGTCGATCGGATATCGTCTCGATCCCACACGATTTCCCCCCTTACATGCACTAGTGTTAAGTCCGGGATCAATCGCTCAGCAACTGGCCTTTCAACCGGTTTAAGGACCCTCTTAGCCGAAGAATCGCCTTGGAGTGAAGCTGGGAGATTCGGGATGGCGATAGGCTCATCACTTCGGCAATTTCGCTTAAGGATAGCTCCTCGTAATAAAACAAGGAAACGACTGTCCTTTCCTTTTCCGTCAATCGGTCTATCGCTTTCGCCAATGTTTCTTTTTGAAAAAACTCGTTCACCCGATAATCGGGATTCCTTGCCTTTTCGTCGACCAGATAGGCGAGCCGGGATTCGTATTCATCGTCCTTCACCGGTTCGTCAATGGAAGAGATCGTGGAGACCGCAACCTCCTGCAGCATCTGTCGGAAATCGCTCTCGTTTACTCCAAGAAACTCGCTCATTTCCAGATCTGACACGCTTCTCATGTATTGCTGCTCTAGCTTTTGGTAGGCATCTTCAATCTTCTTGGCCTTTTCCCGAACGGATCTCGGAACCCAATCGTTCTGCCGGAGCCCGTCGATCATCGCTCCGCGAATCCGCCATGAGGCATACGTTTCGAACTGCAATCCGCGTTCGTAATCAAACTTCTCTATAGCGTCGATCAAACCGAGAATTCCGGTACTGATGAGGTCTTCTTTGGCGACGGATTTGGGCAACCCGATGGCGAGCCGTCCCGCAGCGTAATCCACCAGGGAAAGATAGGATTCGATCAGTTCCTTTTTGGCGTTCTCGTCTCCCTCTTCCTTCCATCGCTTCCACAAGGATACCCCGGATTTGAGAGATTTGCCGCTTTCTTTCACGGTCTTTTCTTCACCACCTTACTCCTCGGACATCGTCCTGAGCGCATCTGCGAGATGTTGTGCACTTTGCTCCGTCTTGGTTGTCAGCTTAGGAGGCTTAAGCGGTTCAAAGGAAGGCTCAGCCGGTTCTTGATGCATGATGAGGCGATTCAATTCATCATCCTCTGCCGGAGTCGTCAGATCCAGAGAACGGCCTACGTCATTCTGATCATCGGGCATGTCCCGAAGCGCGTCCGAAAGGTTGGGTGCCGGAGGTGCGGACAAGACGCCCAAGATCCATTTCACGGCAAGTCCTAGCAGAAACAGCAGTGCAGCACTGAGCAGCCCTCGAATCAAGGAAGTGCTCAAGATATTACGGGACAGGGATAAAAAGAAGGTAAACACAAAGCCGGCTAAAGCCACGCCAAGCGGCAAACGGATGGATTCCTTCATGGGCTACAATTCCTTACTTCCCTGCTGGACGCTGGAGATGAGCAGCATACCCGTAGCGGAATCAAATTCAACGGTTCTGCCATAGCTGCCTCCTGTATCTTCGCCCTTTAAGGGGATTCTGTATTGGTTCAGCATCATTTTGCAAGACTCCACATTTCTCGGGCCGATTCTCATCGTATCTTTGGCCGTACTGAAGGCAAACATCTGAGCCCCCCCCGCCATTTTCGATTCCATTCGACTGATGACTGCACCGAGCGCCACCATCCGTTGGATGAGCATGGGAATGGCGGTATCCGCATACTTCGCATGATTAAGCTGTCCTTCTTTGGCGATATCCGAGGAAGGCAGCATGACATGCGCCATTCCGGCAATCTTAACATGCGGATCATACAGCGTTAATCCGACGCAAGACCCGAGTCCCGTGGTTTTCAATATACCTGGGGAAGCCGTAACATTAAGGTCAGCCATCCCGATCTTAATCAAGGTCCGTTCTATCATTCGGCAGCGACTCCCAATGCAGCAAAAATCCGATCAAAGGATTCCGGATCAGGAATCAGGAAGAAATGCCCTTCCACCTCGTCGCCATTTTGCAGGAATTTGGTATCAATGAAAAGGGCATGGTCTCCCATTTCACCGAATTGCAGCAATCCATAGCTGAGAATGGCCCCCGCCATATCCACAGCAAGAGATGGAACGGTTGGAACCATGTTCAGCCGGGTGAAATCAGCCAGCGAGGTCAGATAAGACCCTGCAAGAATATTACCGATTTCATTCAAAGCGGAGAGCTCCATCTCGTCAAACTCTTCTTTCCCGCCGCATTCCAGCCCGGCGAGCCGCTTGAGCAGGTGTCTGGCGGATTCCATGGAGAGAATGAAGAACATGTTGCCCGGAGTCTCGCCCTCCACTCGAAGGAAGATCGCGATGACCACCTTTTCGGAGCCTCCGACGCTTTCCGAGATTTCTTCAAACGGAACAAGCTTGACTTGGGGAACTAGCATGTCTACTGGCTTGTCAAGCAAGGTAGACAGCGCCGTAGCGGCGTGGCCGGCGCCTATGTTGCCAACTTCTTTGAGTACATCTAGATGGAAATCGGCAAGGGAATGAAATGCCACGAGCCTATTCCTCCAACTCTTCTAACTGGACGAGTTCTCCCTTGTTGAGAACTTCCTTCAGATTGAGAAGAATCAGGAGACGTTCCTCTCCAACACGCGCCACGCCGCGCAGGTATTTCGCTTTGACTCCCCCGACAATTTCGGGAGGATCGGAAATGGTTTCGCTGTCCACATCGATGACATCGTCAGCGGAGTCGACGATCATGCCCACCTTCAAATCTTTGATGGAGATGATGATAATCCGGCTGCTGTCGGTATAGGCCGTCTCCTCAAGTCCGAAACGTCCGCGCAGATCGAGCACCGGAACTACGACGCCCCGCAAATTCATAACTCCCTTGATGAAAGGAGGTGTCTTCGGAACGCGGGTCAGATGCTGAATGCGTTCGATGGTCTCCACCTTTTCCACTTCAATCCCGTATTCCTCCGCTCCGAGCTTGAAGACGATCACTTTGATTTCTTCACCCATTAACTAACTACCTCCTTAGACGGTTCCCTGCAGGTCTGTCTTGCTATTTGATCAAGGCATTCGGATTAATGATGAGCGCGACTTGGCCGTCACCGAGAATGGTGGCTCCGGATACGGCGAAAACCTTGCTCAGGTACTTGCCGAGGTTCTTAAGAACGATTTCCTGCTGCCCGATAAAATCGCTGACGATGAGAGCGGCCAGCTTTTCTCGCTTGCGGATAATGACGAGATTCAACTCGCCGCTGTCCGCCGGTTGATAGCCGGGAACATCCAGAACCGTTCCGAGATCGATCACGGGAATGACGCTCCCTCGGTAATCCAGGTGATCGTTTCCGTGAATCCTGCGGATCTTATTCATATCGACAGCAGCCGTTTCGACAATCGAATTGAGCGGGATGGCGTATTTTTCGCTGCCTATCTCAATCAGCATAGCTCCAATGATCGAGAGAGTAAGCGGAAGATTAACCGAGAAGGTTGTGCCCACGCCTTCCTTCGAGGTGATGTGGATCTGTCCGCCAAGCGACTCGATCTTGGTCTTCACTACATCGAGACCGACACCCCGGCCGGAGAGATCAGATATTTTCTCCGCCGTGCTGAAGCCGCTCGCAAAGAGAAGGCGATAGACTTCTTCATCCGACATCCGTTCGGCTGCTTCTTCGGTGACGACCCCTTTTTTGATGGCGGCGGCCAGCGTTTTGGCGCGATTGATGCCGGCCCCGTCGTCGGAAACCTCGATGATCACGTGATTCCCGCTGTGATAGGCGCGAAGTTGAATCGTGCCCGTCTCGTCTTTGCCGGCTTTCTTGCGGTTTTCGATGGTTTCGATGCCGTGATCGGCAGAGTTGCGCAGCAGGTGAACAAGCGGGTCTCCAATCTCGTCGACAACTGTACGGTCAAGCTCGGTTTCCGCACCGCTGATGACGAGCTCAAGCTTTTTGCCGAGTGTCTTGGCGACGTCACGAATCATTCTCGGGAACCGATTGAATACCGTATCGATCGGAACCATGCGCAGGTTGAGCACGATGTTCTGCAGGTCACTGCTGACGCGAGACATATGCTCTACGGTTTCGGTCAAATCGCTGCGGCGAATTTCGGAGGCCAACTGCTCAAGCCGAACACGGTCGATCAGAAGTTCACTGAAGAGATTCATCAAGTGATCGAGGCGGTCCAGATCGACCCGAATCGTGCGGTTCGCCACGGCGTGGCCGGATGAAGCCGGAGCCGTCTTTGCCGCAGCGGCCGTTTCCTCCCGCTTGACGGGGGCAGCAGCCGTTGCTGCGGTCTCCGCTGCCGTAAGAATCGGCTGGGTGATCAGCCGGAGGCTGTCATGATCGAGTGGCGTTACCGTCGCAGAACGAATTTCGGAAATGTCCTCGATCAGATGAACAATCGCTTCCTGCGGAAGCTTGGACACATAATAGAGGGAAAAGGCACGGTCGAATTTGTCTTGCTCAATGTCTTCAACCGAAGGGAACGATTTGATGATCTCCCCGTTGTCTTCCAACTGACGGAATACCATATAAGCGCGGGCGGCTCTGAGTACGCATTCCTCCGTCAGCTCCGTGCGGATAAAATACACCTGGAATTCGGAATCAAGCGATTGCTCCAGAACGGACAGCTGGAACTGATCGAGAGCGACGGCATCTTCACCAGAAGCTCCTTCGCTAGCGGCTGCCGCTGCTCCGACGGCTTCCTTGTACTCTCCACTGACAATAGACTTCAACACGGCGACAATGCCGCTCACGTCAGCCTTCCCGGTTCCGCCGGCAATGATATCGGACAGCATGGCTTCCAGCGCGTCCGTACTCTTGAACAAGCCGTCAAAGATAAACGAGTCGACGGTCAGCTTGCCTCCTCTGACCAGATCCAAGACATTTTCCATCTGGTGGGTCAGTGACGCCAGGTCCTCAAACCCCATCGTGGCTGCCATTCCTTTGAGCGTATGGGCCGAGCGGAAAATCACATTGACGATGTCCAGGTTATCCGGGCTTTGTTCCAATTCCAGAAGCTTTTCATTAATCGATTGCAGATGTTCGGTGGATTCATCGATAAACATGGACAAATACTGATTCAGTTCCAAAGGCGTTGCACCTCCGAGTCATTCTAACCCTGTATCATTACCGACAATTTGCCGGGAATTTCGTGAAGCGGAAGGATATGGGTGACACATTCAAGTTGAACCGCTGCGCGGGGCATTCCATAAACCACGCAGGTTTCTTCTGATTCCGCTATCGTTGCAACCGATCCGGCTAACGCCAAGGCTTGCATCCCTTTTGCCCCATCGCTTCCCATGCCGGTCATCAGTACCACATACTTCTTGAGTTCCTGGAACGGCAGGAGCGACTGGAACAAGACGTTTACGGAAGGACGATGACCGGATACGGGATCGTCCAAGGTCAACTTGATTCGATAGACGCCTGCTTCATCGCGAACCATCATCATGTGGTAGCCTCCGGGTGCGATATAAGCGGTTCCCTTCTCCACGATCATTCCGTCTGCGCCTTCGACTACCGTGATCGCACTGCTCGCATTCAACCGTTCTGCCAATGATTTGGTAAATTTCGGCGGCATATGCTGAACGACGAGAACAGGAGCCGGCAAATCAGCCGGCAATGCGGTGAGTACGGCATGCAGCGCTCGCGGACCTCCCGTGGAAGTGCCGATGGCGATCAAGTGCTGAAAAGGCGGAGCTGACCATGATCTTCCGGTTTTGACCGGTGTCGGTTCGTCTCTTTGTATAGGCACCGGGTTACCTCCTTTGCGTTCTTGGTTGTCATCATCTCATTCATCCAAAGCTGGGGATGACTAAGGTTACGAATTGTTCAGCAAACGGAGCATTTTGGACAAGAATCCTTTGATGCCAGAGGAGGATTCCCGTTTCAATCGATTCATTCCCGCATACCGCTCAGCAATGCTCATGATCTCGCGAGCTGCATCGCTGTTCGGATAAGCGGCGGTAAACGGAATTTGTCTACGCACCGCCCGAGAAACATGACTATCGTCGGTGACATAGCCGAGAGTGGGGATGTCGATGTCGAGAAAACGTTTCGCCACTAGCGAGATTTTCTCGGCCGTCGCCTTTCCCTCCTGTTCGTCGGTCACCCGATTGATAACGAGTCGGAATTGAACCGCCTCCTCCTGTTGATGAACCATTTTGATGATAGCGTACCCGTCTGTTAACGAAGTGGGCTCCGGTGTTGTCACCACGAACGTCTCGTGGGCGGCCAGGATGAATTTCATCGTCTCTTTCGACAGCCCTGCTCCGGTATCAAACAGGATGTAATCAAAGTGCCCGTTCAGCAGACTCACTTGTTCGGCGAACTCGTTCAGCTCGCTTTCGCTTAGACGGAGCAAATCGGTGAAGCCGGAACCGCCTGCAATAAAACGAACACCGCCATACCCAATCTGCACGATGTCGAAAATGGATTTTTCCTTTTTCAATAGATGATAGAGACTGTAATTCGGGCTTAGCCCCATCAACACATCGATATTAGCGAGCCCGATATCGGCATCAAAGATGAGAACGCGATAACCGAGCTGCTGCAGCGCGATGGAGAAATTCAAGGTGAAGTTGGATTTGCCGACTCCTCCCTTGCCGCTGGTCACGGTGATGACACGAGTTTCTCTTTCGTTATCCGGCCGGAGCGGCATATCCGGAGCGCCTTGCATGCGAGATTCAACAAGATGCCGCAGCCGTTCTGCTTGATCGCTCATCCGGTCTTATCTCCCATGATCCAATCAACCAGCAGCTCTTCCGAGAGCAGTTGAATGTCCTCCGGGACGTTTTGCCCGTTGGTCACATAGGTGAGGTGAAGCGGAAATTCATACAACAAATTGATGATCGCCCCGTAAGAGCCTGTCTCATCCCATTTCGTGAAGAGCACCTTCTCGACGCCGTAATTCAAGAAATGGTCTGCGATGACCTTCATGTCGGAGTATTTATTGGTAAGGCTGAGCACCAGAATAGTCTCGCTGCCTCCACGGGCTTGCAATAACGTGTTCAATTCCGATACATAGCGTTCATTGCGGTAGTTCCGGCCGGCGGTATCCATGAAGATAACCTCGCACGTATCCAACCGGTCGAACGCCTTCTGCAGATCTGCCGGAGAAAACACCACTTCCATTGGGACATTGAGGATCGTGGCATAGGTTTTCAACTGCTCCACAGCGGCTATCCGATAAGTATCCGCCGTGATGAACCCGGTTTTGCGGTGAGAACGAAGAACTTGATCCGCAGCCAGCTTGGCGATGGTCGTGGTCTTCCCGACCCCCGTCGGGCCAACGAAATTCACAACCTTCATATCGGGTGCGATCGGGGTCCCTCCCCTGCCGGATATGATCCCGAGCAGCACGGATCGAATCTGTTCCTTTACGCTCTCTTCATTCAGAAAATCAGGATCGCTCTCCGCTCTCATCTCAACCGAGCCAAGGATGTCGTTCATCACGCTGCTGGACAAGTCTTGAGCTTCGAGACGCTCCGCCCACATCTGAATGATCGGATGCCGCTCGGGTCCAGATGGACCACGAGCGGCAAGATTTCGCATCATTTCTTTCATCTGCCGAATTTCATCCATCAGCTCCGAATCCTGCCTGGAAGCGGCGGACCTGATCGGCTTCGCTTCATTCGGCTGACCTGCAGTCGGGCGAACGGGAGCTGGAGCGGGTGTGGAAACGGGTGCGGCCGCCGCTGCAACTTCACGCTCGACAAGAACATCGGGTACGTGAGGCATCACGAGCGGCTCGCTCTTCGGCGATGTGGCTGTGCCGCCATATGCTCTTGCGGCAGACTGCTTGGGAACGCTAATCATCGGCTGCAAGGTCGACTGAGCGGGCTTCTGCTTTGCCGGACCCGCTTGCGCGGTTTCCGGGGTATCCGTGGCAGCGACCACTTCAATCCGCTTCTTGCCGAATAAGCCGAGAAACCCACCCGTCCGGATATCTTTCGTACTGAGGATAACTGCGTCGTTGCCGAGCTCGCTGCGAATCCTCTGCAGGGCTTCGGGCATGGTATCGACCACATATCGTTTCACCCTCATATATTCACAACTCCCAGACTTTGAATTTCAACGCTCGGTTCGAGCTCACTGTAAGACAAAACCGGGACATCCTGGAGGGTACGTTCCAAGAGCTGCTTCAAATACATCCGGATCGTCGGTGAGGTCAAGATAACCGGTTGCTGTCCGGATTGGACGGCTTTGGTGATCTGCTCGGATAGGCGGTGATGAATCATCTGTGATGAAGAAGGATCAAGAGCCAGATAGGAGCCCTGCTCCGTCTGCTGCACAGATTCGGCGATTTTGCGCTCCAGGTTCGGGCCCACGGTGATTACCTTAAGGGAATCACCTTCCGTTGCGTACTGCTGGGTGATTTGGCGCGAAAGCGCTTGGCGCACATATTCCGTCAAGATATCGGGATCTTTGGTGTAGGTACCGTAATCCGCCAAGGTTTCGAGAATGGTCACCATATCGCGAACGGAGATTTTCTCGCGGAGCATTTTGGCAAGCACCTTCTGAATATCGCCGATGGTAAGAATGCTCGGAACCAACTCCTCCACAAGAGCCGGAAAGGTCTCCTTGACATTGTCCACAAGTGCCCGGGTTTCCTGGCGCCCGATAAGCTCGTGAGCATGCCGCTTGATCACTTCGGTGAGATGGGTCGCCACAACGGATGGAGGATCGACGACTGTGTATCCCGACAATTCAGCTCGCTCCTTCGTGGCATCGTCGATCCAAATGGCCGGAAGCCCGAAAGCCGGTTCAATCGTCTCGATCCCCGATACGGCATCGTCCTCGAACCCAGGACTCATCGCGAGATAGTGATTAAGTAGTAATTCACCATGCGCTACGGAATTTCCTTTAATTTTTATGACATATTCGTTCGGTTTTAGTTGAATATTGTCGCGAATGCGGATAACGGGAACGACAATTCCGAGTTCAAGCGCGCATTGCCGACGGATGAGAATGATCCGGTCGAGCAAATCTCCTCCTTGCTGGGCATCGGCCAACGGAATGAGGCCATACCCAAACTCGAATTCGATCGGATCGACATGCAGGAGACTGATAACGCTCTCCGGGCTTCGGACCTCTTCGATCTGCTGCTCTTCCTCCAGCTGTTCGTCAATCGCTTGCTTTTTCCGCATGTTGCCCTGCATCTTGATGCCCGCATAAATCAGAAGTGCTGCAAGCGGATAGGTGGAGACGATGCCGATCGGAGTAAAGGTTCCCAAGAGGACGAGAGTTCCCGCCGCGATGAACATCAGTTTCGGATAAGCGAAGATCTGCGAAGTGAGGTCGCTGGCGAGATTTCCTTCCGAGGTTGCACGGGTGACGATGAGGCCGGATGCCGTCGAAATGAGGAGCGCCGGAAGCTGGCTAACGAGGCCGTCACCGATGGAGAGAATCGTATAATGGCTGGCGGAGTCCGAGAATTCCATGCCGTTCATCATTCCGATGATGAATCCGCCGACGAGGTTGACGATCAAGATGATGATACTCGCTATTGCGTCACCTTTGACAAACTTGCTGGCGCCGTCCATGGCGCCGTAGAAGTCCGCTTCCTTCTCAATTTTCGTACGCCGTTCGCGGGCTTGCTGCTCATTGATAAGTCCAGCATTCAAGTCCGCATCGATGCTCATCTGCTTGCCGGGCATCGCATCCAAGGTGAACCGGGCGGCGACTTCCGCTACCCGTTCCGAGCCCTTCGTGATGACAATGAACTGCACGATGACGAGAATCAAGAAGACAACGAAGCCGACGATCAGGTTTCCTCCGGCGACGAATGAACCGAAGGTATGAACGACATCGCCTGCCTTGCCCTTCGCCAGTATATTCCGGGTCGTCGATACGTTCAGAGCGAGACGAAACAAGGTCGTGATCAACAGCAGGGATGGAAAAATAGAAAACTGCAGCGCCTCTTGCGTATTCATCGCCACGAGCAGAATGAGGATCGCGAGCGTGATATTGATGACGAGCAACACATCGAGAAGACCGATGGGAATGGGAACGATCATCATGAGCACGATGCCGATGATGCCGATTAAGACGGTAAACTCTTTGGCCTTCACGATACGTTCCTCCTCTCAATAGAATCGACACTAGGCTTTCGCTTTGCCTTTAAGCTTGTACACATAAGCGAGCACCTCCGCAACCGCCTGGAACAGCTCGGCGGGAATGGCTTGTCCGATTTCGACCTGGCTGTAGAGAGCCCGGGCAAGCGGTTTGTTCTCCATCAAGACAATGCCATGCTCCTTGCCCTTTTCCTTGATTTTGAGCGCGACGTAATCCGCTCCTTTGGCAATGACCCGAGGTGCCGCCATTTCATTCGAATCGTATTTCAGCGCTACGGCAAAATGGGTAGGGTTGGTGATGATGACATCCGCATTCGGAATTTCCTGCATCATCCGCTGCATGGCCATCCTCCGCTGCTTCTCGCGGATCTTCCCCTTGATCAAGGGATCGCCTTCCGTTTTCTTATATTCATCCTTAATGTCCTGCTTCGACATCCGGAGATTTTTTTCGTATTCAAATTTCTGATAGAAATAATCGAGTGCTCCGAGTACGACCAGGATAAACCCGATCTTAATTCCCAAGCCAACCGTCAGGTCTGCCACATAACCGACGATCTCTCGCAAGGGAACATGCCCGAGCACCAGCATCTGGCCCCGTTCCGACCAGAAGGTTTGATAGACCACAATCCCGATAATGGTCATCTTCAAGATGGACTTCAAGAATTCGACCAGTGCCTTCATGCCGAACATCCGTTTAAAGCCTTCAATCGGATTGATCTTGCTGAACTTCATTTTGAGTGGGTCTCCCGTAAAAAGAACCCCAACCTGCATAAAGTTTGCGAGAAGCGCCACCAATACGCCGACCATAAAAACCGGAGTCAGAAGAAGCAGGCCTTCCTTTGCCAGATTGCCGAACAGAGATACCACATTCGGGATGGTGATATCTGTCAGCAAATAATCTTGAAAGGTAGACTGGAAGAGCTTGATGTACCTCTCCTTCATGAAGCCGCCAAAGAGGGAAAAGGAAGCGAAGCAGGCCAGAAGGACAAGGGCTCCAGGCAGCTCCTGGCTTTTGGCAACCTGGCCTTTCTCTCTCGCTTCCCGTCGTTTCTTCGGCGTAGCCGGTTCTGTCTTCTCACCGGCAAACAATTGCAGGTTTATCGGGTAACGAAAGGTAGACAATTGAATTTCCCCTTCGATCGGCTGAACACTATGATGCGGGACTCCCGCCAAGCAGGCGGAGCAAATTCTCCATGGAGTCAAACAGGGTGGAGAACAGTTCCCGGAACATGTTGGGAAATGCCGATACGAGCAAAATGAGCAGCAGGAGTCCGACAATCAGCTTGACGGGAATCCCAACGACAAAAATATTGAATTGCGGGGCGACTCGCGCCAGAATTCCCAATCCGATGTCCACGAGAAAGAGTGCGACTACGATCGGCGCGGACATCTGCAAGGCCAATCCGAATGCTTGGGATACCGACTTGACAAGAAATTCACTCACACCGCCATCACTCAGTCTGGCAAACACGTTGTTATCAAGCGGGACCCAGTTGTAGCTCTTGATGATTCCCTTGATCAGGGCGTGATGACCGTCAAAAGCCAAGAACAGCATCGTGCCGATCATGAACTTGAAATTACCGAGGATGGGACTGGGGGTACCGCTCATCGGGTCGATGATGTTCGCAAGGCTGAAGCCGATTTGCATGTCCATGAAGGAACCGGCAATCTGGACGACCGTAAAGAAGAGATACGCAACGAACCCCAACATCAGGCCGATCAGGGTTTCTCTGGCGATGGAGAGAATGAACAACCCGTCAATGGTGACATTAACTCCAGTCACGGACCCATAGGCGATCAGCGTGATGAAAAAAGAAAGACCGATCTTGAAGCGAGCCGGGATGTTTCGTGAAGAAAAGACCGGAACAGTGACAAAAAAACCGGTAATCCGACAAAAAATAAGCAAAAAAGAAGGCAGTGCGTTCACAATGGCGTCCATGGCTTCCGTTCCTATCCGCCGTATTGGTACAAATTGCTGAGCAGATTGTAAGTGAAATCCACCAGCGTCGCCAGGATCCACGGTCCGAAGATCAAGAGGCTGAGCAGCACGGCAAGAATCTTGGGCACGAAAGCCAGCGTCTGCTCTTGAATTTGGGTCGTCGCTTGAAAGACGCTGATGATGAGTCCAATGACGAGAGCGATGATCAGCATGGGCGCGCTCGCCTTAAGCACAGTGTAAACAGCTTGACCGGCGAGTTTGATAATAAACTCCGTACTCACGTTATCCTCCCTCCTGCGAAAAGCAGCCGAATCTTCCTTCCGTCCCGATTGAACGAAATGTCCGTCGTCAGTAGCTTCTGAGGAGCGATTGGACGACCAGATACCACCCATCGACTAACACAAACAGCAAGATCTTAAAGGGAAGCGAAATCATGACCGGAGGCAGCATCATCATCCCCATCGCCATGAGCGTACTTGATATGACCATATCGATCACAAGGAATGGGATGAAGATCATGAAGCCCATCATGAATGCCCTCTTCAACTCGCTTATGGCAAAAGCGGGAACCAATGTCGTCAGAGGGATGTCTGTGATGGTTTTCGGCTTGGGCGATTTCGAATATTCCTGAAAGAGCTGAAGATCCTTCGGCTGCGTATGGCTGGCCATAAATTCCTTAATCGGCACAGCCGCTTTTTCGAATGCCTGCTGCTGGTTGATCTCATGCTTCAAATAAGGCTGCAGCGCTGTTTCATTAATCGTCCCAAAGGTAGGAGCCATCACGAACATCGTCAGGAACAAGGCTAATCCAATCAAGACCTGATTAGGCGGCATCTGCTGGGTACCGAGCGAGGTCCGGACGAATCCGAGCACGACCACGATTCGGGTGAAGCAGGTCATCATAATCAAGATTGCCGGAGCCAAGCTGAGCACGGTCAGCAGCAAAATGATCGAGATGGTATCGGAGCCGTTGGCTCCATCCGTCCCCATCTGAATATTGATGTCGGGCAAAGTCAATCCGGGTGAGGGAGACGGGCTTGGACTGACCTCAGGGGCAGCCATTGCCGTCGTGATCCAGAGAAAGCCCACGATCACAACCAGCGGAATTAAAACCGCAAGCTTCCTATTCATCGATTGTATCCTTCCGTTGTTGACGAGATGAATCCTGTTCCAGAAGCTCGCTTACGCTCTTCCTGCCATCTTTCATGGCCATCATCCTGTCTTGAAAAATCTGTCCAAATTCGGACCATTCCTCCGCAGGCTGATTTCCTTTCCTGCGGTTTGTCCACCATTCCTTCAATGTCAGAAATGATCGGGGAGCTTGCTGGGTCCCGTCTACCGTCATGCGAAGCGCTTCGATCTCCTCCGGATTCTCCACCTTGGCGATCAATCGAATGTCCTCGCCAACGCCGAGAATGTAGAAAGCCCCTCCGACTTCAACAACCTGCACGGATTTGCCTGACCCAATCGCAGACCCGCCAAGCGTACGGACGACTCTCCCCGGGAGCGACAGCTTGTTTCTTCTCGCAATCAGTTTGATGATCAATAGAAACATCCCGATGATGAGCGCGAGATAAAAGATAACCAGCAGGATATACTCCGTTGTGCTGCCCGACATTACGGTTAACCCAAAGTCTTGCGAATCGCTTCAATCACGCGGTCGGATTGGAACGGCTTCACGATGAAGTCTTTGGCGCCTGCTTGAATGGCATCGATAACCATCGCCTGCTGTCCCATAGCGGAGCACATGATGACTTTTGCGTTCGGATCGAGCTTCTTGATTTCCTTGAGAGCGTTAATCCCGTCCATTTCGGGCATCGTAATGTCCATCGTAATCAAGTCGGGGCGGAATTCTTTAAATTTTTCGATGGCTTGTGCACCGTCATTGGCTTCACCGCATACCTCATACCCGTTCTTGGTAAGAATATCCCGGATCATCATTCTCATAAAGGCAGCGTCGTCCACGATTAAAATACGATTCGACATTAGTAAACAGTCCTCCTAGGTTATTGTATCTTCTGAATTCGTTCCCACTGGTTGATGATATCCGTTACACGGACCCCAAAGTTTTCATCGATGACCACGACTTCACCTTTGGCAATCAGCTTGTTGTTGACCAAAATATCAACCGGTTCCCCTGCCAGCTTGTCCAGTTCGATAATCGAACCTTGAGATAGCTGCAGAATGTCTTTGATCAGCATCTTCGACCGACCGAGCTCAACCGTCACTTTCAGCGGAATATCCATCAAGAGACCCAGGTTGCTCTCCTCGGCAGGAGGTATGAGCCCCGGTGTAAACCCGCTGAATTGAGCCGGTTGGACATTTACGTTGCGGTTAACGGGTGCGCCGTAGTTCTGCGGACCAGGGGCCGGCATTCCCATCGGCTGACCCGCATACGGCGGATACCCGTATGGAGAAGGCTGCGGAGGGTAATACGGGTTTTGCTGCGGATACGCTTGGCCTCCGGCCGTCGTTGCGTCATAAGACTGCGGAATCTGCTGTGGCGGGTTCTGTGCGGCAGCAGGTGCAGGATAAGCAGGCGGCGCATCTTGCTGCGGCGTAGCCGCAGGGGCTGACGGCGAATTCGCAGGCGCTGTGTATCCCGGTTCAGACTCCATGGCATCCGATCCCCCCATCAACGTGTTCACCATCTCTTTGGAAAAATCGACAGGAAGCAACTGCATGATATTTGAGTCGATCAAATCTCCGATTTTCAGACGGAACGATATTTTGACAAACACTTCTTCGGCAGGAAGAGTGTTTTTTCCTCCTTCTGAAGTAAGATCCATAATATCGATTCCTGGAGGAGAGATGTTAACCATACGATTGAAGATGGTGGACATCGATGTCGCGGAGGACCCCATCATTTGGTTCATCGCTTCTTGAACCGCGCTGATATGCAGCTCATTCAGCTCGGTATTCTCAAGCCCTTCGCCGTTGCCGCCCATCATGAGATCCGCAATGACTTGAGCATCCTGAACTTTGATGACCAGCAGATTGATACCGTGAAAGCCATCGACATAGTTAACGTGTACCGTTACATGCGGTTTGGGAAACTCACTGGGCAATTGGGATCTCAGTAAAATCGAGACCTTTGGAGTGGTGATGTCCACTTTCTTACCGAGCAAGGTCGATAACGCCGTTGCCGCACTGCCAAACGTAATATTTCCGATCTCACCTAGAGCGTCCTGTTCAATGCTGGACAGATACTGGGACAGGTCGGGGGAGGATTCGGCCGGATTTGCGTCTTCATCGTCATCCGATGTCTGCCGCAGTAAAGCATCGATCTCTTCCTGTGACAGATAGTCTCGGTTATTCGTCATTTTCTTCCACTCCCTCGCTAACGATCTGCGTGATTTGAAGAGCAACCTTGCCTTTTACGGTACCCGGACTTCCGATGTACTTGGTCAGATCGCCTACCTTAACCAAAAGTCCGTCATCCACCGGTTTGTTTAAGGTAATGACATCTCCGGGGGACAGACTGAGGAATTCCTGGACGGAGAGCCGGGATTCTCCAAGCTCTGCCACAATGTTCAAGTGAGCCTTATTGACTCGATCATGCAAGGCCTCATATTCTTCCGGAGTTTTGCTCTTCTTCTGGGTAACAAACATATGATGGACGGACAACCGCGGCATCATCGGCTCGATGACCACATGCGGGATACAAAGGTTGATCATCCCGGACGTTTCCCCGATCTTCGTGCTGAGCGAGATCAGGGCAATCGTATCGTTAGCGGATGCGATCTGCATGAACTGTGGATTGGTCTCCAAGGAATCGAGTCTCGGGCTGATGTCCGCAACCGTCTTCCAGGCCTCCTGCAGACTCTCAAGTGCGCGACCAAACATTCGCTCCATAATCATCGTCTCGATTTCCGTCAGGACCGTAGCTTTGCCGGTTGAGGTCCCCATCCCTCCAAGCATCCGATCCACCATCGCAAATGCGACGTTCGGATTGACCTCCAGCACCATCCGTCCTTCGAGCGGCTCGGCTTCAAAGATATTCAGAATGGTCATCTTGGGTATGGAACGGATGAATTCGTCATAAGGCAGCTGTTCCACCTGAACGACATTGATCTGGACGAAGGTCCTCAGCTGAGTGGAAAAATAGGTCGTTAAAAACCTCGCAAAGTTCTCATGTATCCGCGTCAAGCTTCGGAGATGGTCCTTGGAAAATCTCGTAGCTCTCTTGAAATTGTATCCGCGTATTTTTTTCTGGGTCTCTTCTTTTTTTAGCTCCTCCGCGTCCATTTCTCCCGAGGAGAGGGCAGCGAGAAGCGCATCAATCTCATTTTGCGAGAGTACGTCTACCAAATCAGTCACCTCCCCGTAGCGATGTTTTCGAAGTCATTATTGGACGATCAGTTCGGTGATGTTTACCCGGCTAACTTTGCCTTCGCTCAGGAAGCTATTGATCTTGTTCATCAGGAGCGATGCCAGATAATCCTGCCCTTTGCTTCCCGCCAACTGTTCATTGGTGAGGTCCGCGAGAGTCATATTGATCACGCTCTTCACTCGGGCATCGTAGTTTTCAAATTCTTTCATCCCTTTTTGTCCGCTCAGTTCGAAAGCGAAGCTTGCCTTCACCGCTTTGTTCGGTTCGCTCAGGTTGGTCACCACATTTTCAATCGAGACGGTAAGCTTCTTCACTTCGGCGGCCGATACCTTTTTTCCTTCTACCGATTCGACAGAATTCACAGCTTTTTGACTCGGATCGGCAATGCTGTTCTTCTCGTTCAAGGTGTTGAATACCCATACGGCAGCCAAGGCGATCAGGAAAATCACACAGAGCAGTGCTAAAACGAGCGGTACCATCTTTTTCTTGATCATTCGGACTCCTCCACTTTCATTCTCTTTACGCTGGCCTGCAGCAGACCAATCTGCCCGAGATAAAGGGCAATCTTGTCATTTACCTCTACCATCGGCTCCAGAACCATGAGCTTTTTCCCTGTTGTCAGGGTGATCATGGTATCCGGCGTTTCCTCTACGCTTTCGATGAGAAGGGCATTGATCGTTATGATCTTGCCGTTAAGCCGCGTAACCGAAATCACATAAGTTCCCTCCTTGCTTATACCTCGATTCGAATCTGCCGCTTGCTAATGGAGACCGGAGCGAGCGATTTCGCTCCGGTCCGCAATCAGCATTAGCGTTTCAGATTGACGATCTCTTGCAGCACTTCATCGGAAGTCGTGATGATGCGGGAGTTCGCTTGGAATCCGCGCTGTGCAACGATCATTTCGCTGAACTCACTCGTCAGGTCGACATTAGACATTTCAAGCTGTCCGGCGATGATGAGGCCGTTGCCTTCGGCTCCGGCCGTTCCCACGGTTACTTCCGTGATGCCTTCACCCATTGCTGTTGTCGTCGGACGGTACAGGTTGCCTCCCAGCTTCTCAAGTCCGCCCGGATTCGGCACCTTCACGACGCCGATCTTCACATCGAGCGGCGTGGCATTGCCTTCGGCGTCGATGGAGATGAGCGATCCGTCTTGCCCGATCGTAAAGGCGGTTACGGTGTCATCCAACTGGATGACGTCTCCGTCTTCAGCCGAGAGAACAAACATACCGTCTCCGTTGACAAGTCTGCGGTTAGAATCAAGCGTAAAGTTGCCTGCACGGGTCAAGTAGATGGAATCCGTGTCCGCGCTCGTCTTTACGGCGAAGAATCCGTCACCGTCAATCCGCAGGTCGGTGGGAACGTTTGTCGTCATGGCGCTTCCGGGTGTATGAACGGTATCAATGGTGCCGATCGACACCCCGAGACCAACCTGCTTGGGGTTCACGCCGCCGGTATTATCCGTCGGAGGCGTCGAGCCTGCCACCGTCTGGCTCAGAATGTCCTTGAACATTACCCGTCCGGCCTTAAAGCCGACCGTGTTAACGTTCGCGATGTTGTTACCGATGACGTCCAGCTTGGTTTGGAAGCCGCGCATGCCCGAAATGCCCGAATATAAGGATCTTAGCATAGGTTGATTACCCTCCTGAATGAGTTAGATGGATATTGAGATGGGCCGCTTCAGTCGATCCACGGTCCCTGGGCTTCCGTTTCGGGCCAGCCCTTGTTAAATCACAATCGCACTGTCAATTTGGGTAAACACATTGTCTTTCATCGAGGAACCATCCATAGCTGTGACGATCGTTTTACTCTTCACATTGACGATAAAGGCCATGTCTCTCATCAGAACCAAGGATTCCTTGGCTCCTTTGGCTTCGGCTTTATCCACAGCCGTTCGAATTTGCTCCATTTGCTCGGGTTTCAGGTTGATTCCCCGCTCCTGCAGCCGGTTCTGGGCATGCTTGCTGATCCTAACCTCCTGCTGCAGCATGTCCTGGAAGCGGACAGCCGGTTTCGCCGTTTCCACAGCAGCATTCGACCGTTTGGTCACCCCAGGCGGGACAGGGCTTGGATACAACCTCCCGACGGATACGGGTTCGTTCATCTTTTAACCCTCCGCTTTCTCGACTCGGGTCAAAAGCTCCGCCTTGATATCTTGGCCGTCGACCTGAACATATTGCACACCTTTTTTCATAGATAGGCTGGTGACGATACCGGACTTGCTCACGATCGCACCGGTCGAATCGGTTTCTTCCCAGGTCACCTTTTTATCGATGAGCTCTGGACTGAGGCCAACGGATTGGCGAAGCAGCTTCATCTCGTTTGCCATATTGGACAGCTGTTCAACCGAACTGAATTGAGCCATCTGGGCGATAAACTCCTGATCCTTCATCGGATTCATCGGATCCTGGTTTTTGAGCTGAGCGATGAGAATTTTGAGAAATTCATCTTTGCCGAGCGAATTGTCTGTCTTGGAAGCCGTGCTCGTATTTCCGCTAGAATAATAGGGCCAGACGTTTTTTGTGCTGATTGCGTTGTCAGCCATAAGTCACCTCCTCCATACGCTTACTAAAAGCTAGGCCGTATAGTCCACGGTTGCCCCCGCGACTGCCCGGCGAATCTGTTCGGTGTTCATCAGGCTGGCATCAAATTCTTCCTCTTGCTGTCCGGCGGCTCCCGACCGACTCTCCTGGCCGTTCCCGTTGGATTGGCGGAATTGTCTGCCTTGATCGCCATGGAACATTCCGGATTGCAGAGAGGGGCTGTGCGTGACTTCCAGCCGTTCAACCTGATAGCCTTGGTTCTGAAGGTTTACGCGCAGTTGAGCCATCTGATTCTCGAGTACGTCCTTGGCCAGCGATTGTTGGGCTGCGAAATGGGCGACAAGCTGTCCGTTTTGAAGAGTAATGCGGACATCAACCGCTCCCAGATGCTCCGGCCTCAGAAGAAGCCTTGCTTCGGTCAGCGTCCCCAGGTTGCCTAACTTGCTGTTCTTAAAGAGCAGACTCGATACTTCTTCAGCAAAATTCTTCACATTCACCGGAAATTCTGGCTTAGCTGATTTCACCGGATCGGATAACGTCTTCGAGATCTCGGTCACAACAGGCTGACTGCCGATTGGGGCCACGTCTTCAGCAGATTCACCGATGGTCTTGGTTGCGGCTTGCTGCGGAGCTGCGGTGGTCGTTGAGGCAGCTTCTTCGGTATGCCCGGAGAGTGCCGATACGAGCACAGAAGAAGATTTGCTGTCCTCATCGCCTTCTCTCATCGCTGCAGCCAATGCTTGCGCTTGTTCTGCACTCAACCCTTTGCGGAAGGTTAAAGCTTCCAGAGAAGCTGCAGAGTGGGTCGCCTTACCAGACTTGGCGATGATTTGAATATCGCTGCGGTTGACATTGCCCGATGGAGTGAGGAGGCTCTCGCTTACGGATGTATCCGAGACTGGCTTGCTTACAGTAGAGCTTCCTTCTGTCTTACTGCCTTCCGAAGCCAGCAGCCGCGCAAAGCTCTCTGCCATTTGGGCCGGCAGTGCACTCTCCGGCTCCTGGGTCATTGCGGTAAGCAGCCCTTTGAGGATCTCTTCCGGGTTTACAGCCTGGTTCGGCGGCGCAATCGATTGATCTGCTGTCAACAAAGCATCGGTGCCGGAATCTGTCTGATTACTAGCCGCTGGCAGATAGCCCATCGCTTGAAGAAGTACCTGAGCTTGACCGAGCCAGGCTTGACCGTCCTCCGTCTGCATCAACGTTGATATCTCTTCCGGCTGGTTAAGAACGGCTTCGATCAGCTTCTTGAGATCCTCTTGCGAAGGCGGCGATTGTTGAGTGGACGGGGCCAGCAGCAAAGCCATTAGCAACGGATCCAATAAGGCCTGAAGGGTTGTTCCTGCTGAATCCGTTGATTCCTGCACTTTATCCGATCCAGCCTCCTGATCCGACGTCGTTCCAACCGTGTTCACTTGATTCAAGACATCCTTGAATGCGGTCTTCCCGGAGGATTGACTTGCTTTCGAACCGTCGGTTGAAGAAGCTGTGGAAGCAGTGGCTGTTCCTTTTCCCGAATTCGCGACCTGCGCTGTTCCCGCGTTTGCGGCTGGTACCGGTGTAGATGATACGATTTCCATTTGTTTTCACCTCCCTTCATGGAGTAATCAGCTGTAGATAAGATCAAGGGGCAAGCTTCGTTGAGATTTCAGCCGCTTTCTTGGCGTCCGTCGTCGTCATCGCTCCGAGAATGGAGGAACGTGCGGTGGAATCCGCCGCTTTCATCACTCCGATGACCTTTGCCGGACTTGTTTTGTACATCTCGAGCAGCAAGGCCGAGGCTTGCTTGGCGTCCATGCCGGATACCGTCTTGCCAAGATCGCTAATGGTGAACGATGCGCTCTCCGTCGAGGAGCTCAACTTCTTCACCCGCTCCTGAAGAGCAAGAAGCTCACGGTCCCGTGCGGGAACTTGATCCTTCAGCAAGACCGAAACATCAGCCGCTTTCGCGGGCGTCATCTTCTCAAGAATGCGGGTCTGTTCATCCACCTTCATTCCGCTCAAGATCAGCACTTGCTCCGCCGTCGTCATCGCTTCGAGGATGGGAGCCGCTTTTGAAGGGCTCATCGCGGCATATATCTTACTCGTTTCGGATACGGCTTGATCATAAGCCTCATTGCTCGCTTCAATCTTCTTCACATCTTCTTGAAGCTTGTCGTATTTCGCTTGCAAATCCTTGAGCTCCTGATCCTTCTTGAGGTAGGAGGATTGAAATTGGTTCGTATCGGCCGTCTGCTCCTTGAGTTTGGTTTTAAGATCGGCGATTTCCTTTTCCTTCTCCTTCAACTCCGAGGTTGGAGTCTTCTCTTCCGGATCACCCGTTGGGTTTGCTTCAGTCGGTTTCTTGTTGTCCGGAACCCATTTCTCGATAATCGGAATCCGGTTGCCCAGATTTCGCGCTTCCTGCTTCATATCGACTCCGAAGAGAGTCATGAGCACCATGATGAGCACGATACCGAATACCACCGGGACCAAAAACCAGATCAAAAACCGTTCAAGAGCGTTCATTTCCGCTTTTTCCGTATCCATGTAACCGATTCACCTTCTCTCGCAGTAGCCTTGAAGTCTGTTCAAGCAGCGGACTAGGAAGGGCGCTTGTAGCGAGTTAACGCCAGCTCGTCCAACGTTTCCTGCTCCTTCTTGAGCGATTCTGCCATGAAGACGTCGCGCGCCTTGTCTCGTGCTCGAAACCAAACCTTCTCCTCCACCGCTTTCTCCGAAAGATTGCTGCGAGTCTCGGAGACCTGCTGTTCAGCGGTTCGAACATCGCACAGCTTCTCGTCAATGCGGCGATCCATATGAGTCAAATAATTTTGAAAGAGAAGGAGATCCGACACCGTCGTACTGCTCGCGGATGCATCCATCAACATGTTCTCGATACCCTGTCGTTCGATGCGAAGCTCGGTTAGGGATGATTCCTCTACTCGAAGCTGAGTTACCGCGGAGGAGAGCAGCCACTCCGCCTGAGTTTTTTCATTCGATTTCAAGTCGACGATCTTTTGAAAGGCGTAACGGAATTTCACTGCGATCAACCTCCTGAAAATTCGGCAATCAGCCGTTCCTGAGCTTCCTCGAAGGTAACCTTTTCGTGCGTTTTCTGCCGGGTGAATTGATTGATAGCCCCGATATATTGGAGAGACAAATCAATTTCAGGATTTGATCCTTGCTGGTAAGCCCCGATATTGATCAAGTCTTCCGAATCTTTATAAGTAGAGAGCAATTTCTTAAGGGATTCCGCGGCGTCTTGATGCTCTTCGGGAACAATCTCCTTCATGACGCGGCTGATGCTAGCGAGGACATCGATGGCCGGATAATGCCCTTTGTTGGCGATTCCCCGGTTTAGCACGATATGACCGTCCAAGATCCCCCGGACCGCATCCGCGATCGGCTCATTCATGTCATCCCCGTCGACCAGCACCGTGTAAAAGGCGGTGATCGATCCTTTGGGCCCTGTCCCGGAGCGTTCGAGCAGCTTGGGCAGCATCGCAAAGACGGACGGCGTATAGCCGCGGGTGGCAGGAGGCTCGCCAACGGCCAATCCCACTTCCCGCTGCGCCATGGCGAACCGGGTAACCGAGTCCATCATGAACATGACGTTCAAGCCCCGGTCGCGGAAATATTCGGCGATGCTGGTGGCGATAAGCGCGCCTTTGATACGGATGAGCGCCGGTTGATCCGAAGTGGCCACAATGACGACGGAACGTGCCAATCCTTCGGGGCCGAGATCACGCTCGATAAAGTCGAGCACCTCGCGGCCGCGTTCTCCAATCAACGCGATGACGTTGACGTCCGCTGAGGTGTTCCGAGCCACCATGCCAAGCAGGGTGCTCTTGCCGACGCCGGACCCGGCGAAAATCCCAACGCGCTGACCTTTGCCGATAGTGAGCAACCCGTCGATGCAGCGAATGCCTACACTGATCGGAGTTAGCACCCGCGGGCGCTTCAGCGGGTTGCCCGGCTGATTGTTCGTAGAATAATGGGCCATTCGAGATGGGAGCTTCGAACCATCAAGCGGTTGTCCGAGCCCATCCAGAACTTTACCCAGAAGCTCGTGCCCCACTTGAACCGTCAAAGGCTTGCCGGTGCTGACCACCTCGCAGCCCGGTCCGATCGAGCTCAACTCACCGAGTGGCATGAGAATGACCTTGTTGTCCCGGAATCCGACAACTTCCGCCTGCAGCGGTTTGCCTGATTTATACGGATAGATCAAGCACACATCGCCTACGCTGGCATCGGGACCTTCCGACTCGACCGTCAGGCCTATGACTTGGGTTACCCGGCCCCCGACGATGACCGGATCGATTTGCTTCAAGTGGTCGAGGTAACGGGAAGAATCCAAGCGGCTGCTCATTCGGCATCCCCCGCTTCCGACTCATCTCCCATGGCCGCGAGTGAAGCCAACGCCTGCTTAATTTCCTTCAACTGGGTATCGATTCGGGCATCGACGCTGCCGAAGTCGGTGCGCACGACACAGCCGTTATCAGACACCGTTGCATCCGGCAAGATCACAAGCTCAGCCTGGGAATCAACCGCGAGCAGCAGCTCTTCTCTAGCATCGTGAAAATACGAGAAATGCTGCGGAGCAACACACAAGGTGATGACTCCCGTTTCCCGTTTACGGGAAAGAACGGATTTCGCCATCTCCCGAATCCATTCGGGCTCAAGGGTCAATTGGCGTCCGATGATTTTCTCCGCGATGGCTGTGGACAAGTCGATGAGAAAAGGCTCCGCTTCCTGGATGATTTGATTCTTCAGCCGATAAGATTGCTCCAGTACATCGGAAGCTTCTTGGGTCATCTGAGAATATTCCTGACGAACCTCTTCATCGGCCTTCAGAATCCCTTCCCGGTAGCCCATCTGGTAGCCTTGCTCCCGTGCGACCTCTTCCGCTTCGACGTCATGGGTGCGCCGTTCTTCCCACCAAGCCGCGATCTCCGCTTCGGCATCAGCACGGAGCTGAGACACTTCTTCTTGCGCCTGTTGGATTTGTTCTTCCGCGATCTTCTCTGCGTCTCGGATGATTTCGTCTTTCCTGGCTTGGAGCTCGGCAAGCTCCTGTTCCGACTGGAGGCTCTCCTCATCGGCCAGACTCTGTTTCATGCTCTCGGCGCGACGCTCCAATAACCAGTTCTCCAAATGATGCACGAGCTTCGCTTGCTCCAGGGCAATATAGCCGTCCGGCTTGATGAGATTAGACAATGACATCGTCCCCCCCGCCACGGGCGATAATAATTTCTCCGGCCTCTTCCAGGCGGCGGATTGTCGATACGATCCGGGTTTGAGCTTCTTCTACATCGCGCAGCCGCACCGGACCCATGTATTCCATTTCCTCGCGGAACGTTTCGACCATCCGCTTGGACATATTCCGGAAAATAACTTCCCGAACTTCTTCGCTCGCCACCTTAAGGGCAAGCTGCAAATCGGCATTCTCGATATCGCGAATAATTCGCTGAATCGAGCGGTTGTCGATATTGACGATATCCTCGAAGACGAACATCCGCTTCTTGATTTCTTCGGCAAGCTCGGGATCTTGAATTTCAAGCGAATCCAGAATCGTCCGCTCTGTCCCGCGGTCTACTCCATTCAAGATCTGTACGATCGACTCAATACCGCCAGCCGAGGTGTAATCTTGAGTGACCGTTGCGGACAGCTTCTGTTCGAGAACCCGCTCGACTTGGCTGATGATCTCGGGAGAGGTGCTGTCCATCAGAGCGATCCGCTTCGCGACATCCGCTTGCTTCTCTTGTGGAAGCGAGGAAAGAATCATCGAGGCTTGATCGGCTTGCAGATAGGATAAAACCAGGGCGATGGTCTGCGAATTTTCGTTCTGAATAAAGTTCAAAATCTGAGTCGGATCAGCCTTTCGGGCAAAATCAAACGGACGCACCTGCAGGGTGGCGGTAAGGCGATTGATAATATCGATCGCTTTCTGCGCGCCGAGAGCCTTCTCCAGGATCTCCTTGGCATACGAGATCCCGCCCTGCGAGATAAATTCCTGGGCCATGCAGATTTGGTGAAATTCCGCCAAGATCATTTCCTTCTCCGAAGAGTCAACCTTGCGGACGTTTGCGATTTCAAGCGTCAGCTGCTCGATCTCCTCATCGCGCAAATGCTTGAAGATTTGAGCGGATACTTCCGGGCCGAGACTGATAAGAAGGATGGCCGCCTTCTGTCTGCCCGACAGTCCTTGTTGTTGAGCGAAACCTTTAGCCAAGAATCGACACCCCTATTCGTCTACCAGCCAAGTCCGGAGCAGGTTGACAAATTCGTCCGGCTTTTTCTTGGCCAGCATTTCCAGCTGCTTGCGCATTTGAGCTTCTCCGGTCTCTGTATCCAGATCGATCGTCGGATACTCCACCCGGGTGGGCGCCGGTTCCATTT
The DNA here is from genome assembly GCF_001457415.1 of Gorillibacterium timonense. Lineage (GTDB taxonomy): Bacteria > Bacillota > Bacilli > Paenibacillales > NBRC-103111 > Gorillibacterium > Gorillibacterium timonense. The sequence goes on along the minus strand of NZ_LN881724.1, from coordinate 1,698,446 downwards.
CTTCGGCAGCGGCCTCCGCTTTTTTCTTGCGACGCGATAGCGCGTAGCCGCCAAACCCGGCGAGAGCGAGTGCTGCGGCACCGATTCCTCCAACCAAGTACCAGTTGATGCCGTTTCCGGCGGGAGCGTTGGATGCGGCAATCGAATTATTCTCAAAAACCGTAACCTTTGCGGTCAGTTCATCGTCTGTTAGAGCAGTAGCGTTCTCGCGGTTGGCAAGAGATGCGCTGACGATGCTCTTGAGCAGCTTCTGAATGTTCGTCTTGAGATCATCGGACAATTGTTGACCGCCAGGTGTTTCAATGCCTACGGAAATGGATAAATCATTAATATAATACGGGCTCTTCTCAATGACGTTATGAATGCGGTTCACTTCGTTGTTGATCGTCTTCTGAACCTTCTCGGAAGTGGTCTTGCCGCTGTTCGTTCCGGACGGATACGTGGGAACATCGGTTTCGCCCGTCCCCGCAACCCCGCCGGCAGTCGAACCGTCGCTGGAATAGTTCTCTTGAATCTCTTGAACGCTGATCGCAATTCCTTCATTGTCCACGACAGGCGTAACGAGATTCTCTTCGCTGGTCTTCTTATCAAAATTGAGACTGGCGACGACGATCGGAACGACCTTACCTTCCGCACCAATCACTTCGCTTAAAATCTTCGTAACATTGGCTTGAATATCCCGTTCGAATTGCTTCTTGATCTGAAATTGCAAGGAAGCAGCCGTGGTGACAGAGGCATTGGCTTCATCCGACTTGGAAAAAGGGAGCAAATCCCCATTGGCCTCGGAGATGGTTACATTGCTTACGGGCAAATTCTTTACGCTGTGAGAAACCAGCTGATACATCGTGTCGACCTTTTGCTGATCGAGGATATAACCGGGCTTGAGGGTAAGAATAACGGCCGCCGTCGAGGCTTCTTTCTCAGCATCGGTGAGAAAGACCGATTCCTTCGGAACATTGATCATGACGTTCGAGTGGGATACCGCGTCGAACGTATTGAGCATTTTCTCCACTTCGCCTTGCAGCATGGACAGCTGCTTGACATCGAACTCGCGATCGGTCGTTCCGAAGGCGCTGTCCTTCAAGGATTCGTAGCCGATGGCTCCGTTCTGGTTCAGTCCTTGCTGTACGACATCGATCTTCACTTCGGCGACTTTGCTGCGCGGTACCGAAATATTCTTGCCGTCATCGCTCAGTTGATAAGGAATCGAGCTCGATTCCAGGTAGTTCTTGATTGCTGCCGCATCATTCGGTTGCAGTTCGGTAAAAGCCAAGGAGTACTCAGTCCGGGAAAAATACATAATCAGCATCGGGACCGAAATCGCAGTTACCAGCAAAATGGCGACAAAGGCTATTTTTTGATTTTTTCCGAAACGGGCCCAGCGGTCTTTGGCCCCGCCCCAGTATCGTTGAATCGTTTCGTTCACCGTGTCACCCCATCTAAACAGGCAATAAATGATTTAATTACATTTGCATCCTCATGATCTCTTGGTAAGCCTCTATCATTTTATTGCGTGCCTGGACGGTGAGCTCAAGTCCGAGTGACACCTTCTCTTGTGCGATCATCAAAGAGTGAATATCTGTCGTCTCTCCTTGAATAAACGAAGTTGTCAAGTTCGCCGAGTCCTGTTCGGCCTGATTCAGCTTCGTGAGCGCTCCATTGAGAAAATCGCTGAATTGCCCTGCCAGCTCAGTACCAGTTACGGACCCTGCCGTATTAGCTTTCGCTGCTTGAAGCGATTGAATCGATATCGGGTTGATCATGTACGGATTCCTCCATCTGTCCGGCTAGGTATGCTTTTAACGTCCTTATCTGCCGACTTTATCTGCCGATTTCTAGTGCTTTCGTTACCATGGCTTTCGACGCATTGAGCGCTGTTACATTGGCTTCATAAGAACGCGTCGCCGCGATCATGTCCACCATTTCTTTCAGGATGTCGACATTTGGCATGAGCACATTCCCGTTCTCGTCCGCATCCGGATGGGTGGGGTTATAAACGATTTTATAAGGAGCTTTGTCCTCCGTGATCTGGGTTGCCTTCACGCCGTCGCCAGCCCCTTTATTCATCTCCGTTTGGAGATAGGAGTTGAACGATCTTGAATTGGGCTCCATCACGACCATCTTGCGGGTATAGGGAACCCATTTCCCATCTACCAGTTTGCCGCGAGTCGTATTCGCGTTCGAAATATTTGAAGATACCACATCCATCCGGAGTCTTTCAGCGGTGAGTGCCGATGCGCTAATGTCAAAACCGGTGCTGAGTCTCATCTGTTACCCTCTCCCTCCGATGGCTGTCCGCAAATGCTTGATATCATAGTTGGCTTGCATGATTAACGTGTAGTAGCTGAGCTGGTTCTCCGCCACCTTAGACATCTCCGAGTCGACGTCAACATTGTTCTTGTTGTTGTTCATAACGGAAGTCTCGTCGGTGACAATTCTCGGATCGTTCTCAGCACCTAAACTGCTGAAAGAAATGTGGCGGACATCTGTGCGCTTCGCTTCGATGGAGAACGTTTGATCCAATTCCTTCTTCAAGACTTGATCGAAGTCCACATCCGAGCGTTTAAAGTTCGGAGTTTCCATATTCGCCAAATTGTTCGCCAGAACGCGCTGTCTCAGCGAGGAGGCGTCCAGTGTGTTTTCAAGCAGTCGAAAAGTCGAATTTGTTAGCAAGGTCGTCATTAACCCCCTTTTGATTTTTCTTCCAGACTACTTTGTAGTCTGTCTTCCGTCACTGCTTAGGAGTGTAATTCGTCGGATTGGTCACTATTCCCTTCTTGTTTCGACAATGATTTTTAAAATTGCAACTTTTGTCGCATAACTACGAATACTGCATGTTCTGATTATTCCTTTTTTCACCATTTCATTCAATATGAAAAAAGCACTATCTTCGAATGAGATAGTGCTTAATTTAGGTCCGTAGATATTAATTTAATTGTTAAAAATTATTGAACTTTCGCTTTGTCGAGTCCGGTCAGCAGTTGATCGTTGAGAATCCGGATGTACGTCCCCTTCATCCCAAGCGAACGGGTCTCGATCACTCCCGCACTTTCCAGCTTGCGCAAAGCATTGACGATAACCGAGCGGGTGATCCCGACGCGATCTGCAACCTTGCTGGCGACGAGCAAGCCTTCCTTCCCGTTCAATTCCTCGAAAATATGTTCCACCGCTTCGAGCTCGCTGTAGGACAAGGAATTAACGGCAACCTGCACCACTGTGCGACTGCGGATTTCTTGGCCGTATTCCTCCGCTTTTTCACGCAAAATCTCCATCCCGACAATGGTTGAGCCATATTCAGCCAAGATCAAATCATCGTCCGTAAAGGGATCATCCGGACGCGAGAGGACGAGCGTACCTACACGTTCACCTGCGCCGATAATCGGCACGACCGTCAGAATGCCCGGAGCAAATAAGGAATGCAGCGGGTCCACCGTATTGGATAACGTCTCATCGATCTTCAGCAAATGGTGATTGTAATCGGAGGGAATTCGTCTCTCTTGGCTGATTTGCCGCTCCGCTTCCTCAGTCCCAAATGGACCGGAAACCGCGAACCCAAGAATTTTTCCGCGCCGACTGATCACATATACGCTTGCGCCGAGAATATCCCGGAGAACCTCCGCCATTTCCCTAAAATTAACTGCTTTCCCAGCGGCTTTCTGCAAAAGCCGGTTAAGCGTCCGTGTCTTTCCAAGTAAGCTCATCTCTCTACCCCCATAAAATCCCATCCACGATATGCGTTTCCGATATAGGTCTAAAGACCCATTAACAAAATCTGCTCTTTTACAAGATGTATTGACTCAGATCCCGATTCTTTGCAATTTCGATGAGTTTATCCCGAACATATTCAGGAGTGATGATGAAGCTCTCCAGTTGAAGATCGGGTGCTTCGAAGGAAAGATCCTCCAGCAGCTTCTCCAGAATCGTGTGCAGACGTCTTGCACCAATATTTTCCGTATTGCGGTTGACCTCGGCCGCAATTTTGGCGATTTCCCGGATGGCTTCCTCCGAGAATTCAATTTGAATCCCTTCTGTCTCAAGCAAAGCGGTATATTGCTTGGTTAGAGCATTTCTTGGCTCCGTCAAAATACGGATAAAATCGCTCTCACTTAAATTAGACAGTTCGACTCGGATCGGGAAGCGTCCCTGAAGCTCCGGAATCAGGTCCGAGGGCTTAGAGGTATGGAAAGCTCCTGCCGCGATAAACAGCACGTAATCGGTATGAATCGCACCGTATTTCGTCGAGATGGTTGAACCCTCCACAATGGGCAGGATGTCGCGTTGAACCCCTTCTCGGGACACATCCGGGCCATTGCCGCGACCGCTGCTTGCCACCTTGTCGATTTCATCGATGAAGATGATCCCCGATTGTTCGGCTCTCCTGAGCGCTTTCTGAATGACCTCATCCATATCCATCAGCTTCTGAGCTTCTTCCTGGATGAGCACCTGCCTGGCTTCCGAAACCCGCAGACGGCGCTTCTTGCGGCGTTTCGGCATCATCGATCCGAGCATTTCCTGAATATTCATGCCAAATTGCTCATTTCCCTGTCCGGCGAGCATATCTAGCATATTCGGGGAATTGTCATCCACTTCGATTTCCACTGATTCGTTCTCAAGCTCCCTAGCTCGGAGTCGTTTCAAGATTTCTTGGCGTTTCGAGTCGATTGCCGGATCAGCCGCCGGCTGCTCGGGTGCTGATGAATTCTGCCCCCCGAAGAGCATCTCAAAGGGATTTTTCGAGGATTTGACTGCTTCCGGATGAGGAACGAGAATGGCGGCAAGCCGCTCTTCCGCCAATTCTTCAGCTCGGTCCTTCAGTTCTTCCGCCTTCTCCGCCTTGACCATGCGGATTGCGGTTTCGACGAGATCGCGAACCATCGACTCGACGTCGCGTCCGACATATCCGACCTCGGTAAACTTGGTCGCTTCCACCTTCACAAAAGGGGCTCCAACCAGCTTGGCGAGCCTGCGTGCAATTTCCGTTTTTCCGACGCCGGTCGGGCCGATCATGAGAATGTTTTTGGGCACTACTTCATCGCGCAACGCTTCATCCAGCTTGCTGCGCCGGTAACGATTACGCAGCGCTACCGCTACGGACCGCTTGGCCTTGGCTTGGCCGACTATGTATTTATCCAGCTCCGTCACGATTTCGCGCGGGGTTAGAGCCGTCTCCTTTTTCATAAGACCGCCTCCTTCTGGTTGATGCGCGGAACGCGCAGGTCAGATTTCCTCCACAATGATGTTGTGGTTGGTGTAAACACAAATCTCAGCAGCCATTTCAAGGGCGGCCTTGGCGATATCCTTGGCTTCCATCTCGGGCGAATACCGATGAAGCGCGCGGCCAGCGGCGAGCGCGAAATTGCCCCCCGATCCGATGGCGAGTATACCGTCGTCCGGTTCGATGATTTCACCGTTGCCAGAGATGAGCAGAAGCGATTCCTTATCCATGACGATCAGCATCGCTTCAAGCCTTCGCAGGACGCGATCAGACCGCCATTCCTTCGCAAGCTCAACCGCAGAGCGCTGAAGATTTCCGTGATGCTCCTCCAGCTTGCCCTCAAACTTCTCAAACAGCGTAATCGCGTCGGCTACCGAACCGGCAAAACCCGCCACGACATTGCCCCGGAATAACCGCCGCACTTTTTTGGCCGTACCCTTCATAATCACGCTGTTGCCGAAGGTCACTTGACCATCTCCCGCGATTGCCCCTTTGCCATTATGACGGATGGCAAATATGGTCGTGGCATGAAAGTCACCCATGCATGCTCCTCCCTTCGTTCTCAGATGTATTGACTGAATATTCAGAACGGCAAGAACAAGCACCGTTCGGGTAACGTCGGCTTGTGACAAACAAATCTATCGTATCACAACGATGCCTGGCCATACAAGCTGAATCCTCACAGCGCAAAAGCCTGATCGACGATCGATTTCAGGACGGCAAACTGACATTGCCGTCCCTTCTAAACCGTATGTTTCATGCGTATGGGATCGTGCAATCTTTTGATGCAATCCTTATTGCAGATTGGGCAAAAATGCCCGGACGGCGTCAAGGGCCCGTTCCGCCAGCTTTTCATTTTTTTGCTGCTTATTGCGTATCTTCTCCGGGAGCGGCGGGAACAATCCAAAGTTGGCGTTCATCGGCTGGAAGGCCGTCGGATCGGCGTTCGTGACGTAATGAGCCATTCCTCCCAGCGTGGATTCAAGCGGGAGAACGAGCGGGTCTAACCCTCGGGCTAACCGGCCTGCATTGATGCCTGCAAGGAGACCGGAGGCGGCGGATTCCACATAGCCTTCCACGCCTGTCATCTGCCCGGCGAAGAACAGATCGTCACGAGAGTGGTATTGATACGTCGATTTAAGCAGCTTCGGTGAGTTTAGGAAGGTATTCCGATGCATGACGCCATATCGGACAAACTCGGCCTTCTCAAGGCCAGGAATGAGCGAGAAGACCCGCTTCTGCTCTCCCCACTTGAGATGGGTCTGAAACCCGACAAGATTATATAGCGTCCCTGCCGCATTATCCTGCCTGAGCTGAAGCACGGCATGAGGCAGTTTGCCGGTACGGGGATCCGGGAGGCCGACCGGTTTCATCGGTCCAAACAGCAGGGTCTGCCTTCCGCGCCCCGCCATGATCTCCACGGGCATGCAGCCCTCGAAATAGATCTCCTTCTCGAATTCCTTCACGGGGACCGTCTCCGCCGTCGTGAGAGCGTCATAGAAGGCATTAAATTCATCTTCCGACATCGGACAGTTGATGTACGCCGCTTCTCCCTTATCATAGCGGGAGGCGATGAACACCTTGTCCAAATCGATGGAATCCTTCTCCACAATGGGGGCGGCTGCGTCATAGAAATAGAGATACTCTTCGCCGATCAAGCCGCGAAGCTTCTCGGATAGCGCAGGCGATGTCAGCGGACCAGAAGCGACCACCGTAATCCCTTCGGGCAGCTCGGTCAGCTCCTCATTGACAACTTCCACGAGCGGATGATTCCGCAGAGCTTCAGTTACCTCGCCCGAGAAGCCGTCGCGGTCCACGGCAAGCGCTCCACCTGCGGGTACGGCATGCTTGTCCGCACTCTTCATGATCAGCGAATCCAGCATTCGCATTTCTTCCTTGAGAACGCCTACTGCATTGGTCAAGCCGTTCGCGCGCAGCGAATTGCTGCAGACGAGCTCGGCGAATTTATCCGAGATATGAGCGGGAGTTTTCCGCGCGGGACGCATTTCATAGAGCGTCACGGGGACTCCTTGCCGAACGATTTGCCAAGCCGCTTCACTGCCGGCTAGCCCGGCTCCGATGACGGTTACCCGGTTCGTATTTGCTGATGAACTCACGATCTGTATGCTCCTCTCCTGCTTTCGAAAACTGGGTTGAAAAGACAAGAAGAAACGGTCTCGCCGCCTCTAGTTGCTTAGATGGCGGCGCCCGTTTCCCGTAACCTCACCGACGAATCGGGATTATTCCAAGTCGTCGCCGCCGTCTTCCTCTTGCGGCTCCTCCTTATAATCGCATTTCGTGCATTGAATGATCGGTCCGTTCTTCGTGTTCTTCACGATCATAAGCCCGCCACATTCCGGGCAGGGCTTGCCGGCCGGACGATCCCACGATACGAAATCACAATCCGGATACCGGTCGCAGCCGAAGAAGATTCTTCCTTTTTTGCTGCGGCGTTCGATGACCTTACCTTGGAGACACTGAGGGCAGGTAACGCCTGTATCCTTGACGATCGGCTTCGTGTTGCGGCAATCCGGGAATCCCGAGCAAGCGAGGAATTTGCCGAAGCGTCCCATCTTGTAGACCATCGGTTTCCCGCACTTCTCGCAGAGGACATCGGAGACTTCATCCTGAATCTCAATCTCCTTCATTTCCTCTTCCGCGTATTCCAGCCGCTTCGCAAAGGTGACATAGAAGGAGTCAAGCACCTTCACCCAGTCTTCCTTCCCCTCTTCCACATGGTCAAGGTTCTCTTCCATATGGGCGGTGAAATCGATGTCGAGGATTTCCGGGAAGAACTCCTCCATCTGGGCCGTGATGAGCTCTCCAAGCTCGGTGGGCATGAATTTCTTCTCCTCCAGCGCCACGTACCCGCGCTTTTGGATTGTCTCCAGAGTAGGAGCGTAGGTACTCGGCCGACCGATTCCCATCTCTTCGAGCGCCCGGACAAGCCTTGCTTCCGTATATCGCGGAGGCGGCTGGGTGAAATGCTGCTTAGGCTCGATTCCTTGGACCTCGGGTCGGTCGTCGGCAACGAGCGGCGGCAGAAGCCCTTCCTCCTCGGTGACCCCATCGTCGCTTCCTTCAATATAAACCTTCATAAAACCTGGGAATTTCACCTGCGACCCGGCAGCGCGGAATTGATGGCGGCCAGCTGCAAGCTCGGCCGTAACCGTATCCATGACCGCCGATGCCATCTGACTCGATACAAAGCGCTCCCAGATGAGCTTATAGAGGCGGTATTGGTCGCGGCTCAGAAATTCCTTGATAAGCTCCGGTTCACGGAGAACCGAGCTCGGTCGAATGGCTTCATGAGCATCCTGGGTCGTCGCATTCTTCTTCGTGTATACGCGGGGCGTCTCTGGAACGTACGCTTCCCCGTATTTGCCTGCGATGAATTCCTTCGCCTCTTCCTGGGCGACTGGAGAGATCCGCGTCGAATCCGTACGCATGTACGTGATGAGACCGACGGTTCCTTCCTTGCCCAGGTCGATGCCTTCGTACAATTGCTGAGCGACGGACATCGTTTTGGCAGCCCGGAAATTCAACTTGCGCGCCGCTTCCTGCTGAACCGTACTCGTGATGAACGGAGCGGACGGATTCCGCAGCCTTTCCTTCTCCCGTACTTCGATGACGACGAAGTCGGCATTCTTCAGGTCAGCGAGGATCTCCTGCACATCGGCTTCGGAAGCCAGCTCCCGTTTCTCGCCGTCCGATCCGTAATATTTCGCGTCGAACGCAGCTTGCTTTTGATGCAGCTTTGCGGTAATCGACCAGTACTCCTCCGGGATAAAATCACGGATTTCGTTTTCCCGGTCGATGATCATCTTGACGGACACGGATTGAACACGTCCCGCGGACAATCCTTTTTTGACCTTCTTCCACAAGAGCGGACTGATCTTGTAACCGACAAGACGATCCAGAATCCGTCTCGCCTGTTGGGCATTGACGAGATCCATATTGATCGGCCGCGGTGTCTTGAAGGCATCCTTGACGGCTTGCTTGGTAATTTCATTGAAGACGACCCGACACGTCTTGCTTTCATCAACATCCAAGTAATGAGCCAAGTGCCATGCGATCGCTTCCCCTTCGCGGTCAGGGTCAGCTGCGAGATAGATGTTTTTAACTTTGCGGCTTGCGTCCTTCAGTTCCTTCAGAACGGAGCCTTTCCCGCGGATCGTAATATACTTCGGCTCAAACCCGTTTTCCACTTCAACGCCGATTTGGCTCTTGGGCAGATCGCGGATGTGCCCCATCGAGGCTTTGACGATATATTTACTTCCCAAATATTTGCCGATCGTCTTCGCTTTGGCGGGTGATTCTACGATCACCAGAGAGTCTGCCATGCGTCCGACCTCCCTTACTGTGTTCAATCTTCTATTTTGGCATAGGCCGCACCTGGCAGCGCTTTGATCCTTTTGGTCAAAACTAAATTTAGCAGAAGTTCATGCAAATGTCCAAAATTTGTTTGAGTGCCCTCGAGCAGGGTATCGATCGTGACGGGGCCATCGGGAAAACGAGCGAGGAGCTCCGCCTCCTCCTTCGTCAGCTCCGGCAGCTTCACGCGGGAGCTGGACGCGGCCAAAGCTAATTCCGACGACGCAAAAGAGGACGCATATTCACGAATGATGTCGGCGGGCTCCGTAACGATCCGCGCGCCTTGTCGAATCAGCTCGTTCGTACCGCGGCTCTTCGGTGAGCTGATCGGACCGGGAACAGCGAAGACATCGCGCGATTCATCAAGCGCTTGATCTGCTGTGATCAGCGAACCGCTGCGCAATGCCGCCTCCACGACCACCGTCGCGAGCGATAAGCCAGCGATGATTCGATTGCGAAGCGGAAACAGCCCTGGAGCGATCCGCGTTCCGGGAGGGAACTCGGAGAGGATGAGACCGCGCTTGGCCAATTCCGCATACAGCTGCTTGTGCTCGGGTGGGTAGATGACATCAGGTCCGCCTCCGACTACGGCAAGGGTTGATCCGTTTCCCTCCAACGCGCCTCGGTGAACGGCTCCGTCAATCCCTCGCGCAAGTCCACTGACAGCGACGGCTCCCGCCTGGTCCAGGATGCGTCCGAGTTCCTCGGCCGTACGAACCCCGTAAGCCGTCGGTGTGCGGGTACCGACCACCGCGATGCATGGATGTTGAAGAAGCTCGATACGCCCGATAGTATATAAGACCCATGGAGGCTGCGAGGTCTCCTTTAACAGTGCGGGATATTCCTCATCATAGAGGGTGACCGCCCTGATGCTCTTATCCGCATATCTCTCCTCCAATCTTGTCCAATCCGTTCCATTCAAGGCGGTCAAGAGTCCGGTTGCTTTCGATTCCGGAATCCCGAGACTCATCAACTCCCCCGTATTCATGTCAAATAGACGGTTGAGGTCCTCCAGCTCCGACACGAACCGGAGAATCGTTTTCCAGCCGACTCCCTTGATCTCCTGCAAAGCAAGGAGAACCGTGCGCTGCTCCAATCCTATTCACTCCTTTACGATAGAAGGGCTCCGCCGGTTTCACCGGCTAGGCAAACATATTTCTCCGGCGTCCATTCGAATCAGCGGCTGTCCGAACGGATCACGGACAATAAAAAAACCTTTCCCGCCCGCGAAGGGTCTAGGGAAAGGTTGCTTACCGTTCCGATTGCTTATGGCAATAAGGCAGCCGCAAGGACTGCCCCTTTAGAATAGTACGTTCTGACGCAAAAACGCAAGCCTTATTTGGCCGCTGCGGTTGACGAGCTTACTGATGTCTTACCCGTCACACATTCGTCCAAAATACCTACTTCCTTCAGCAGGCTGACGAGCGTCTCTCCCATTTGCGATGGAGTCGGCGCAACTCGGATGCCGGCCGCCTCCAAAGCGGCGACCTTCTCGGCAGCAGTACCTTTGCCTCCGGAAATAATCGCGCCTGCATGCCCCATGCGCTTGCCGGGAGGGGCGGTTTGCCCGCCGATGAAGCCGGCAACCGGTTTCTTCATGTTGGCGCGGATCCATTCCGCCGCTTCTTCCTCCGCGCTGCCTCCAATCTCGCCGATCAGGATGACCGCATACGTCCGAGAATCTTCATTAAACAAGCGCAGAATGTCGATGAACTCCGAGCCCTTGACAGGATCTCCGCCGATGCCCACCGCCGTTGATTGTCCGATGCCGCGCACGCTCAACTGATGCACCGCTTCATAGGTGAGCGTGCCGCTGCGGGATACGACCCCAACATGACCGGGAGTATGGATATAACCGGGCATGATGCCGATTTTGCATTCGCCCGGGGTAATCACACCGGGGCAGTTCGGTCCGATCAGAACCGTTCGTTTTCCCTCCATGTATCGTTTCACTTTGACCATGTCCTGCACGGGAATACCCTCCGTGATGCAGATGACAACATCCAGATCCGCATCGACCGCTTCCAGGATGGAATCGGCGGCAAACGAGGGTGGGACATAGATGACCGACGCTGTAGCTCCCGTCGCTTTCTTGGCTTCCGCAACCGTATGAAAGATCGGCAGCCGCACCGTTTGCCCGCTGTCCAAGGTAATATCGAGCTCCGTTCCCCCTTTGCCAGGAGTTACTCCCCCCACCATCTTGGTGCCATATTCGAGAGCGCCCTTCGTATGAAAAAGTCCTGTCGAGCCCGTGATCCCTTGGGTAATCACCAAGGTATCCTTGTTTACCAAGATGCTCATGTCCCGATTCACACCCTTCCCCTGATCTCCCGTTTTTATCGACCGATTTGCAACCCATTTTTCCGGATTTGTTCTCCCGTCTCCGAGAGTCCTCCATTTGCCTCTCGATTGCGTCTCTTGTGACGCGCTCCTTACCTCTCCTATGACGCGCGCTTGACCTCTCCGACGATCTTCTGAGCGCCGTCCGCCATCGAATCCGCCGTGATGATGGGCAGACCCGAATCGTGAAGCAGCTTCTTGCCGAGCTCCACATTGGTGCCTTCCAAACGGACGACAAGCGGCCGGTCCAGCCCCACATCTCTCGCCGCCTGCACGATCCCGTCCGCAATGACATCACAGCGCATAATTCCGCCGAAAATGTTAACAAAAATCCCTTTCACCTGATCATCGGACAAAATGATCTTGAAAGCCTCGGTCACCTTCTCCGCTGTTGCTCCGCCGCCAACGTCAAGGAAATTGGCAGGCTCTCCGCCATAATAATGGATGATATCCATCGTCGCCATCGCGAGCCCGGCGCCGTTCACCATGCAGCCGATGTTTCCGTCCAGAGCGATGTAGGACAATTCGTATTTGGACGCTTGAATCTCCTTCTCGTCCTCTTCATCTAAATCGCGCAGCAGTTGAATGTCCTTATGACGAAAGAGAGCATTGTCGTCGAAATTGAGCTTGGCATCAAGCGCCATCACCTCTCCGTCTCCGGTGACGACAAGCGGATTGATCTCGGCGATGGAGCAATCCTTGGAAATGAAAGCGTTGTACAAACCAGTCATAAAGCGAACCGCCTTATTCACCAGCTCGGGCGGAATTCCGATGGCATAGGCCAAGCGGCGAGCCTGAAACACTTGAAGACCGAGAGCGGGATCGATGATTTCCTTGATAATCTTCTCAGGAGTACGTGCAGCCACCTCTTCAATCTCTGTACCGCCCTCCTCGGAACCCATGAGGACGACCCGTCCTGTCGTCCGGTCGACAACGAGTCCGATGTAATATTCCTTGCGGATATCGCAGCCTTCCTCGATCAAAAGCCTCTTCACTTCTTTACCCACCGGACCCGTTTGATGCGTAATCAGCACCTTACCCAGAAGCTCTTGGGCATAAACGCGAACATCCTCGAGGGATCTGGCAATCTTCACCCCGCCTGCCTTGCCGCGTCCGCCTGCGTGAATTTGCGCTTTAACCACTGTGATCGGCGTCCCCAGCTCTTCTGCCACTTGCACCGCCTCTTCCACCGAATATGCAACCTTTCCCCGGGGAACGACCACACCAAATTGCCTCAGTACTTCCTTACCTTGGTATTCATGGATGTTCATCAACCGTTCCTCCTATCAGATTAATGCGAAAATCGTAACAAATTTGCAATATATCTGGATGAAAAGCAGCTGTATCTATACTCTATTTTATTGACAAAATGGAAAATAGCAAATAAATCATGCCAAATGATGGATCAAAATCGAGTAAAATTTTCATCCCTTTTGATTTGACGATTAACCGATTTGCTCGCAGGATTGTACATTGCCCTGATTTTCTTTTATAGTTAGAAGAAAGAAAACAAAGGCATTCATTCGGAAAGGAAGATGAACCATGGCCTCACCTGCACAATCCACCGCTATTCGGATCGTACGCTCGGAATCCTTGAAGCCGAAACCGGATCCGACTCAACTTGGCTTTGGCCGTATTTTTACGGATCACATGCTGCTTGTCGACTACACCGAAGGGAAAGGCTGGCATGATGCGCGCATCGTTCCGTACGGCCCCTTCTCCCTCGATCCTTCCGCCATGGTGTTTCATTACGGGCAGACCGTATTCGAAGGAATGAAAGCTTTCAAAGCTGAAGACGGCCGCATCCTCCTGTTCCGTCCAGACCGCAACGCCGCCCGCTTTAACGTTTCCTGCGAGCGGTTGAACATCCCGGCATTTGACGAAGCCTTCTTCGTGGAGTCCATCCGCACGTTGATTGAGGTGGAACAAGACTGGGTCCCGAATGCCGAAGGCTCTTCTCTCTACATTCGTCCTTTTGTCATTGCGACAGAAGCCGGCCTCGGAGTTCGCCCGTCCAACCGTTATTTGTTCTCGGTCATCTTGTCTCCGAGCGGCGCTTATTATAGCAAAGGCCTTTCGCCCGTCCACATCCGCGTAGAAGACGAATATGTCCGCTCCGTACGCGGTGGCACCGGCTTCGCCAAAACTGCAGGCAACTATGCTGCCAGCCTCAAGGCTCAAGTCATCGCCAAGGAGAAGGATCACTGTGATCAGGTCCTCTGGCTCGACGGTATCGAGCAGCGTTATATTGAGGAAGTCGGCAGCATGAACGTGTTCTTTAAGGTTGGCGGCGAAGTGATCACCCCTGCCCTGAACGGAAGCATCCTCGACGGAATCACCCGACAATCCGTCATTGGCCTCCTGAAAGAATGGGGCATCCCGGTGACCGAACGCAAGATTTCCATCGAGGAATTGGCCGAGGCCTATAAGAAAGGTGAACTCGAGGAAGCCTTTGGAACCGGAACGGCGGCGGTTATCTCTCCGGTCGGACGCCTCAGCTGGAAAAAGGAAGACATGCGCATCGGCGACGGAACCATCGGTGAATTGTCCCATAGATTGTATGACGCGATCACCGGTATTCAGACCGGTAAAATGGAAGACACGTTCGGCTGGAACGTACAAGTGTAACTGTTAATCGCGAATGTGAAAAGCCCGCTTACCGGTGAAGGTGCACTTCACGGTCTGAGCGGGCTTTTCTTCTCTGATTACTTTTCCCTGCACGAGTTGCTTTTCTTATACGAGCTCCTTACGTGTACATAGTTGGAACCGTCGTCTGGGTGCGCGGTTCCCGTTCTGCTTGCTTGATAAAGCGCATCTCGTTGCCGGTAAACTGGCATACCTGGCATTGAATGATATCCTCGACATCCGGGACAATGACCGGCTCATCCTTTTCAAGAAGCACGCCTGTAATCGCATCTTTTCGAAAAGGCGTGGAGAACGTCGTGATGCGGCTAAACTTGTAGCGGTTAGAGCGGCAGTTCGGACAGAAATAGGGTTTGTCTTCCATACCATCACCTCGCGTACAGGGTACCCAATGGCGCAGTTTGATATTCGCATCTAGGAAAAGTGACGATTAATAATTCCCCCAGCCTATCCTTTTGACCCTCATAATAAGACGCACTTCAACAGCGCAGCCGGTTGAACATCCGAATGCCCTCGCGTGGATTAGTATGTCACGAACCCCTATTCGATCACGAATGATCAAGTCATAATCTAAACGATTCGCGATTTCAAACCAAGTAAATACTGCATACTTTAGTATAATATGCCATAATGAACGAAGACTCTCACCTGGGCTCGATTCACCTTTGCCAAGCATCCCCAGTATCCAATGGTTAGGAGGTGGTCTCTATAAAGAAGCTCCTCTCCTTTGTCTTCATTATTTTCATCATCGGTTGTTCCAGAAGTGTTGCAGGACTATCGAATGAAGATCAGACGTATATGGAGAACTATGGCTGGCACGCTAAGCAATTCCTAAGCGATGTCGTTTATGAGAACGGCGTTCCGAAAGAAGTCATCGAAGAAACAATGACTCGAGGAAGCATTGATTTGAGTCCCTATTCCACTTCTTAAGTAATTGTTTCAACATTTCTGGTTAAGGAACAGATAGGTGGATTCAACCACATTGAAATCACGTTGTTCAAAAAGGATAATCAGTTCATTGGCTCCTACCTGGGGTTCCATACCGAGCGATTGACCCCCAGTCAACAATATGAATGGATTCAAGGCGAATACTCTCTGATGAAAAGCTACGAGGATTCGATCAAATCGCTAACTCGTTCCGGAAGCCAAGAATGGAGATGAAGAATCCTGAAAAGAAAATATGGAGACCGTTCGGGTTGGAAGCGGGTACTCGACAAACGATACGCTCAGACTTATCTCGACACAGAAACCTTCACGGGGTACGTATCCCTTCTTGAAATCGGCGACGTCTCGGAGCCGTTGCATATGACTTATACCGACCAAAGATTCTGCATTGCGGATCAAGGCTATTATTGGCTTCAGCACTTCCCAACAAACCTACATCATTCCATGACAACGATGTTCGATGATGAAGGGCAAATCGTACAGCACTATATCGATATCTGTTACAGGAATGGGGTAAGCACAGAGAACATACCTTGGATGGATGATTTATACTTGGATATTATCGTTCTGCCCTCAGGAACCGTAATTCAGAAGGACGCAGAAGAACTAGAGCAGGCTTTACTGGACGGTTCGATCGACAAAGGATTGTACCATCTTGCAAAAGACGAAGCCGAAAAGCTATTTATCCAAATCGAACAAGGGAACTTTCCCTTATTGAAGCTTGCGGAAGAGCATAAAGATTTACTAATGCAAGATCTGAAAAGGTAAATGCTGTTGGTGAATGGCTCTGAAGGACAGCTGGCTCAAGCATCTTCTGGCAGCGGTGGATTGCCTCGCTTCTCTGCGTAGATCTGAGCTCATCGGGTTGCTTCTACCGAAATGGAGAGACTACAAGGTTTTGAGTCCTTAAGGAGCTTGTTTCCATGAAAAAATCAAACCCTTAAGCAGGAATTGGCTTGGTGATGGAGAAATAGGAATCATTGACAACGCGCAGCGAATTAGGAAGCACCTATTCCGATTGCCGCAATGAACCCGTAAAGGTTTGTTGCCTATGGAGGAGGGGCTTTTTTGATGTTTGCAAAAGTAACGACCGCTTGTGTCGTCGGGATGGACGGCCAGTTGATCGAAGTAGAAGTGGATCTCTCAAATGGCTTACCCCAAGTGAACTTGGTCGGTCTTCCCGATTCCGCTGTTCGGGAATCCGTTGAACGGGTCCGCTCCGCGATCCGCAATTGCGGATTTGTCTTCCCACAAGAGCGGGTGACGGTAAACCTCGCACCTGCCGACGTCCGAAAAGAAGGCACGTCCTATGATCTCGCCATCGCACTCGGAATGCTCCTAGCGAGCGGCCAACTGCCATCCCATAGTTTGTCGGATACTCTTCTTATTGGGGAACTCGCCTTAAATGGAGATCTCCGTCCTGTTCCAGGCGTTCTCGCAATGGTCCATCATGCAAGGATTCAGGGACTGAAGCGTGTCATTCTTCCAGCCGCCAACCTGAATGAGGCTCTTTTGACAGATGATTTGCTTGCGCTCCCGCTTGCGAATCTCAAGGACATCCGCAATCTTGAACAAAACGAAACGAACTGGTATCGCTCCGGTGATAAACCCCTTGCCTGTGAAAGGCTCCAAGAGATTATCGAACACGATGGGGATGTATTGGCGGATCGCCCGCCTGAACTGGAAAATAGGCACAAGGAATCATCGGATCCCCTGTCTCCGACCGGACTGGACTATGCCGATATTTGCGGGCAGCTCCACGCAAAGCGGGCGCTGATGATTGCGGCAGCGGGCTTTCACAACCTGCTCCTGATCGGACCGCCGGGAACCGGCAAAACCATGCTCGCCCGCCGCCTGCCTACCATCCTCCCCGAGATGGACGACGCGGAAGCGATGGAAACGACCAAGATTTACAGCATCGCTGGCAAGCTGTCGAGACGTTCGGAGCTCATGCGGACCCGCCCTTTTCGTTCTCCTCACCATACCGTTTCATCAGCCGGGCTCATCGGCGGAGGAGCCATTCCCCGCCCAGGTGAGGTCAGCCTCGCTCACCACGGAGTGCTGTTTCTCGATGAACTCCCTGAGTTCTCCCGCATGACGCTCGAGGTATTGCGTCAACCCTTGGAGGACCGGACGGTGACCATTGGTCGTGCTAAGGCTGTTTTTACCTACCCCGCAGGCTTCATGCTCGTTTGTTCGATGAATCCATGTCCGTGCGGATATCACGGAGCGGATTCGTTGAGCAATCCTTGCACCTGCTCGCCTGCGAAATTGCTCCAATACCGTTCCCGGATCTCCGGTCCCTTGCTTGATCGGATCGATCTACATGTGGAGGTGCCACGAGTCGATTTCAACGAGTTGACCCGTTCAGCCCCTAATTTGTCTTCGAAGGACATGAAAGAGCAAGTGCTAGCTGCACGCGAGATTCAACATAATCGCTTCAAAGGAGTTGGCATAGGCAGTAACAGCGAGCTGTCCGGGAGGCTTCTTCGCATGCATTGCCGTCTTCAGCCGGAAGCTGAAGAACGCCTCCGGCGCACCTTTGAAATGTTAGGCCTCAGTATACGAGCCCATGATCGTATTCTGAAGATTGCGCGCACCATAGCCGATCTGGAGCATGAACCACAAATCGCCGTCCGCCATCTCGCCGAAGCCGTTCAATATCGCAATTTGGACAAGAAGACCGTATGAACATCTTGAAAGACCAGCCTGCTATTTTGCAAATGAGATCGCCACACAGAAGATAGCATTACAAGGTCTATAGTAGTAAAGTACTTAAAAACGCTTTTGATTACCAAAGTTAGAGGTGATTACTATGGAGGTGGTCATATCCCCCCATATTGCGGATTGTTGAGGAATCAATCCCACACTAACACATCAATTTCGAGAGATTTTGAGAAAGCGAAGCATAGAAAAAAAGGTATTTGAGGAAATAATTAGACTCACCCGAGGGCAAATCCCCATCATTTTGTATACATGATAATCATCAGTATGATTCTATCTTTATGCATGATTTGGTTAAATACAATTGAGGCGTTAAGAAAACTAATAGTTGGATTATTAATGGTGTAAAAAATGAGTATTTATTCTTGATACTTTATATTTATGTGTGGTGATACAATTGATATTGTGTGCATTCCAGTGAGATGACATATGAACTAGGAGAGTTAATATGAATTTATTCCTTTTGGAGCCTGAGGTTAGTGGAGGGCATGGAGAATTTACTATCTATAGAACAGATTATGGAGTAAAGCAAGTGGACAAAGTTCAATTTCTCGATTATGAGTTTGATGGCTGGTTAGGGGATCATTTAATTACATCAACTCCGTGTTTTATCATCACAAAAGAATTAGATGAGATCTTTAAGCAATTGAACATAGGGGATTATTCAGTTGAGGAATGTTTGGTATCGGAATCAAGCATATTCGAGGAACTATACGAAGACAAATTGTTGCCAGAATTCTTAAGAATGCTGCCTAATGGGAAAATTTCAATTAAGGATAATACGTATGGTAATTGGTCAGGGCATCATTTTTGTTTAACTGAAAAAGCTTATTTAGTCGTTACCGCTGAGGTTGTTACTGTGTTAGAAAAGTATGCGAGACACTGCAGAATTACAACTCTTGATGCAAATTCATAACCTAAGCTCAGGTCAAACTGAATGATATCAAAACACCGTACAAGTCTAAACCAGTCGTCGGAAATCAACTGTCTCGAACGTTCAGATTTTAGTAGGGAAGGGTCCTTTTTCTTTACGGCCGCCTGATTCCATTTTCTCAACCAATTAAGAGGCTCTCCTCTTCCACTTCGCGGAGAGAGAGCCTCTTATGTTGAATACGAACTTCCTTAATTCTTCGCATAATTAAGCTAGCCTTATCGCTTAACTAAACCTTCACACCTGTTCCTTCACCCAGACCGTCATTTCACCTTTGCCGCGATTGGCCCATGCGTAATAGGGGATAAATATAGCCTTCATGGGTTCGTACGACGGTGTGTAATCGGACCGATACAGCTCTTCTCCCCATGATTCCTCGGTTAAGCGAAGCGCTTCCGTCTCCAGAAGTTTCATGCCGCCGAGCAGGTTCTCCTTCCAGGTGACCTTTACCGGTTCCGAAGAACCATGCGCACCTCGGGGAAGCAGCAATCCGCTGAGATTGGCTCCGTTGTCTGCCTCTTCCAAGCAGTAGACCAAGGGCCCGCGCTGAAGGGCAACCTTGCCGGAGTCCGCTCTTACGAGCGGATGACTGTGCATATGCAGAACGGGCATCTCTAACGTCAGCTCGATTGTGTCGCCGTCAGTCCATTCCTTCTCGATGCGCATATAGCCGTCTTTAACCTTGCCAGCTATCGACCGTTCTTTGCCATTCACCTTAAGCTTGGCGTTCGGGCTCCAGCTCGGCAGCCGCATAGCAAGGGTGAAGGTCGTCGATTCTTGAAGCTGGACTTGAACGCGAACCTCTCCTTCCCAAGGAAGAGCGGATTGCTGAGAAAGCGTGACAGTGTGATCTCCGATGGTAAAGTCCGTTTGTCCGCCTACATACAAATGCGTGAAGATAGTCGAATCGTTCACCGTATAAACATAATCCCCCAGTGAAGCGATCAGACGAGCAACATTAGGCGGGCAGCAAGCGCAGCCAAACCACTCTTGGCGAACGGGCTTAACATGATCGAAGACATGGTTGCCTCCATTGCAAACATGAGGATGAACTTCTAGAGGATTGACATAGAAGAAGCTGCGTCCGTCCTTCGCCATACCCGCCAATACCGAATTGTAGAGAGCCCGTTCCATCACGTCTGCGTATTTGGAATGAGGATTCAACTGCAGCATCCTCTGGGCAAAGAAGATCAGGCCGATCGAGGCGCAGGTCTCGGAATAAGCTGAGTCGTTTGGCAGATCGTAATTCACGGAGAACGCTTCTCCGATCGCCATTGAGCCAATACCTCCCGTTACGTACATCTGCCGGTTCGTAATCGCCGCCCATAATCGTTCGCACGCATCATACAACCTGCGATCTCCGCTCTCACGCGCCACATCCGCCATCCCCGCGCACATATAGACCATACGCACGGCGTGACCGACTGCCGTATCCATTTCCCAAACCGGCTTATGCGCTTGAAAATAAGCGGGGTCGATTTCGATTTTGCCGGAATGCCAGTAGCTCGTCCATCCCCGTTTCTCCGATTCTGCTATCAGAAAGTTAGGCTCTTGCCCACGCTTCTCCACAAAATAGCGGCTGAGATCTAAATAACGCTTTTCTCCCGTTGTCCTGTACAGCTTGACAAGCGCGAGCTCGATCTCTTGATGGCCGTCATAGCCCGCGATTTGCCCCGGCTCATCCCCGAATACCTCTGCGATATGATCCGCCATCCGGCATTACGATATCCAGGATGGGCCGCTTTCCCGTAGCTTCGTAATAAGCGACTGCCGCTTCGATCATATGACCGGCCACATAAAGCTCATGGCATTCGGTTAAGTTTGTCCACCGCTTACCAGGTTCTTTGAGAGTATAATACGTATTCAGATACCCGTCTGCCTGCTGAGCTTTCCCGATGGTCGCGATGAGATCATCTGCGATCGCTTCAAGCTCCGGGTCTCTTTTTGATCGCAGGAGATACCCGACCGCTTCGAGCCATTTCGCCACATCGCTGTCTTGAAACACCATTCCCCCGAATTGGCCTTCTCCCTCGCCAGCAGCGATCTTGAAATTGTTCACGGCATAGCTTTTCTCCGCGCCTTCCACCCGATCGTTAAGGGCCTCCCATTGATACGGAACGACAACTTCTCGCACAAGGTTCACATATTCATCCCAGAATGAGTCTTGAATATGCGTACGAACCTTCGAATTCCGTTCCAAAGCTAGCCTGTTCAATGCGCGTTCCATTGCAGTTGCCTCCTCTTGCTTCTGTTATTTCCTCCTGCTACTATTGATTGTAGTCTATACGAATTCATCTTTATATGATGAATCCAAACCGATTTCTTATAGAATTTCACACAATGGTTTCGGGAGGAGTACCATGGAGACATCTTCGATTCTCAACTTGACTGCCCCACCATTGCCCTATTGTCTGGATAGCGGAAAAACCGTCTATGAGCCGGGAGACCAGCATCCGAATCGCCAATCGATCGGGGTGTTTGACCTGATTGTTGTGGAGCAAGGGACGCTTCATCTTGGGGAAGAAAGTCAAGCCTGGAGCTTGACCGCAGGGCATAGCGTGATCCTGCTGCCGGATCGATATCACTACTCGGTCAAACCGACGGAAGAGACAACCGTGTTTCAATGGGTCCATTTCCACACGATCGGACAATGGGATTGCTCCTTTCAGGAGCAACCCGTCCCGGATCACGACGACTATTCCCGTCAGTATCTCACCGATCCGTATTTCATTCAGATTAAGCAGGCCTGGAGGCTTCCGTATCCGGAGCAGGTATACCAACTGCTCGGCAAGCTGAACCAGTCGGGGAAGGAGCGGC
Source organism: Gorillibacterium timonense (assembly GCF_001457415.1). Lineage (GTDB taxonomy): Bacteria > Bacillota > Bacilli > Paenibacillales > NBRC-103111 > Gorillibacterium > Gorillibacterium timonense. The sequence continues at coordinate 1,676,457 of NZ_LN881724.1, read as the reverse complement.
ATTCCAGCGCATTCTGGACAAGACAACAGACGTTCGAGGAGCTACTCCGACTCATGGACCTGCGGCAAAATGAAGGACATGCCGGTCCCGTCGTTGAACTCGCAGAGAAGGCCGAAGCTTATTTGAAAGCCCATTATCAATCATCGATCACGAGCTGGATGATGGTCGAAGCGCTCAATTTCCATTACAACTACATCACTCGCTGCATGAAACAGGTATTTGGGTTAGCTCCGATGGAATACCTCATGAAATACCGGCTGGAACAAGCCAAGCTTCTTCTGCTCAAGACCGAATGGCCGATCGGCGAGATCGCCCTCCATGTCGGCTTCGAGAATATCCCCTATTTTACGGGCTGCTTTACGAAGAGAATCGGAATGTCCCCATCCAAATACAGAAGCCGCTACATCAAGTAGCGGCTTCTCGCAATTAGGAGAGCACTATCATTAGAAAGCATGCCGGAGATGCTCAAGCGCTTGCATCGATCCGTCCGCATTCAAGCGAATCGAGATGAGATCGAAGCGGATACGGCATTCGGTAAGGCGGTGCTGATAAAGATAAACCTCCGCTGTTCTCCTGACCTGCAGCTGCTTGCGCGCATCGACCGATTCCTGCGGCGTCCCGAACCGGACGGACGGCTTGCGGGTGCGCACCTCCACGATGACCAGGCATCCCTCTTCTTCCGCAACGATATCCAGCTCCCCGGAGCGGCAGCGCCAGTTTCGCTCGCGGATGAGGTGGCCTTGCTCCAGCAAGTACTGCGCTGCGGCTTCCTCTCCCGCCTTGCCAGTGAGTCTTCTACCGTCGATTCGCAGCGTCTGCGGCTTCTCGCTTGACCTATCTTGCTTCAAGGCTTTATGCCCCCTCTGGCCCGACCGTCCGTCCGATATACAAAGCTGAGAATTTCCGCCACCAGCTGGTATAGCTCTGCCGGAATCTCTTGATTGAGCTCGAGCTGCCCGAGAACCTCGACTAAGGAAGCATCCTCCTGGATGGGAACGCCATGCTCCTTAGCCTTTTGCAGAATCTCATCGGCGACCATGCCCTTTCCCTTCGCCACGACAGAAGGAGCCTGCATGTCCATCGGACTGTATTTTAGAGCAACGGCTTGTTTCGTTGTCGGTTTTCCCTTTTTCATACGCGCACATCCATGCTTTTGTAGGGTTTCCGATGAAAATCCAGTTGATCACGAATTGCGGAATCGGTTTGTGATTCCCCGACCTCCGTGCTTGCTTGGCTCACATTTGGATAATCAGAGGAATGAAGATAAGACAAGCGATAGCCCGACTCTTCCATCGTCGATACAAGCTCTTCTCTGCCTGCATCTAGAAGCCCCTTGAGCTGGCCATGATCATTGAGGATTCGAATCCCTACCGCGCGGTCAGCAACCTGAACATCAATCAGAAGCGGACCAAGCGTCCGCATCGACAAATCGAACAACAGGCGGCAATTGTCTGCATCAAGCTCGCCCCGATTGTTACGCCTGGACTCCACATGAACGGCAGCCGTCTGGCGGCCCTGTTCGTTGTAAAAGGGGATCATCACCGTCAGATGCGCAAGCTGCTGCGTCCGGTCTCCTGAGAGCAGCAGCTGTTGACCGGTGACCTGCTGCAGCGCCTGCGCCGCCGCCTCCTTCAGCGGAAGCGGCAAATCGTCCTGCTTCCCGACTTGAAGAAGCAGCTCCTTCAAGGTTTGCCGAGAAGCGTCTCCGCTGTGCTCCATCGAACCTCGTCCAATATCGGTTCCTACCGGAAGATTGGCAAGCTTCTGCTCATGCTCGACTCCAAGATCAGAGAGCATCCGACTGAGCCAGCTTCCTCTCTCCGCTCGTTCACTCGTCCGACTTGACTGAGCGGACGAGTCCGCATTCGACCCTTCGGAGGGATTCACGCCTTTTGAAGTCATCTCTGCCTTATCCGTTGGGTCCATCGACGCATCCTTCGCCAACCCAAGTCCCGCCTGATTCGACTCCGTCGAGTTCATATTCAGGTTGCTTGCATTTCCGACGCTTCCCGAATTTCCATTATTTCCCGGGGCTATGGAATTTGCAGAATGGTTGGAATTTCCGGCATTGGCGAGATTGCCGATTCCCCCCGATGGGCCTGCGCCGCCTGCACTTCCCGCATTTTTGAAAGCCCCAGTTTCGCCTTCTGCCGCGCCACCGCTGCCATTTGTACCTGCTGGTTGACCCGTTACCCCCGGCTTGCCGTTCTCGCGACCTGTTTGACTAGCTCCCGGCAGGCTGCCCGCATCGCCTGAAGCTTCCCGGCCTATCGGCACTCCTAACGAATCCGCTCTTCCGTTCGCATTCCCGACAGCCGCCTGTGCTTTCCCCTGCACGCCTTCTTCCACCGTTGCAGCGAGCTGCTCAAGAAGCTGCCCGAGCTGCCGAAGCAGTCCGCTATTCTTTCCTGCACCCGCTTCTCCATCGAGAGCCGCTCGAATCTGGTCCGCCAATGCCGCGAACGTTCGGTCGAGTCCCGGCCCCGCTGTCACGCTGTGCAAGGATTCCAAGGCTCCTTGTGATAGGGGCAAGGCCCTGCCGAGAGCCAGCTTGATCGTATCCAGCCAGCCTTCCTTGCCGATCCCTGCCGGAATGTTCTTCAGCGCAGCGGCTGTCTCCTGAATCCCCGCCTTCGTCAAGGGCAAACCCGCCTCCTGCAGCAGTTGCGCCGCCTGACGGTTTCCTTTTGACGCCACCAACCCCAAGCTTGACAGCGGGTCATCCGACTGTGATGAAGCTGCAAAGTCTGGCAGCTGCGCCGCATTCTGGGCTAGCTTCAGCCTGATGGCACCGTCTGCTCCTGGGGGCTGAACCTGAAGCAGAGCCGCTTCTCCCGGCTTTAACCCCGCCTCCAGGTAAGCTTGCACCGACACCCCGTTGATCGTGACCGTCGCCTGCTGCTCCGTGGTCATGCGGCTCACGACACCGCGTACAATCTGCCCCGGCCTCAGCTCTAATGTTCTGGCTTCTCCCGTTCGCAGCTCTCCCATTAGGCTACGCAGCGTCTGTCCGATGTTCATCGCGTTCGCCCCCTTTCCCGCATCATGTCCGATAGATAAGTTATCGGCAGAAGCTGTCCCTTTTCAGAGGTCCAATTGAAATTCCTGCTGCTCGGCTTCCATCTCCGCAAACAAGTTCTTCAAGAAGCTGACCCGATGAAGCGGGGTCGGTCCGAACGCCTTCAACTGCTCCCGATGCAGTTTCGTTGCGTAGCCTTTATGTACGGCGATTCCGTATTCCGGATACTGCTTATCCCATTCGAGGCACATGCGGTCGCGTGTGACTTTGGCTAGAATCGACGCGGCTGCTATCGATTGGCTGCAGGCATCCCCGTGAATGATGGCAAGCTGCGGCAAGGGAGAATCCACCTTTTCCGCATCGACGAGAAGATAATCCGGCTGCGGTGCCAACTGCTCCAGAGCTTGCTTCATGGCAAGCCGAGCTGCCTGCTTGATGTTGATCCGGTCGACGATCTCGCTCGAGACCGCCGCGATCCCATAGGCAATCGCTTGCTCCCTTATCAAATCAAACAGTTCGTCGCGCTTCTTCGCGGTCAGCTTCTTTGAATCATTGACTCCTTCGAGCACGAGACCTTTCGGCAACACCACTGCCGCCGCCACGACATCCCCGAACAAGCAACCTCTTCCCACCTCGTCAATTCCAGCAATGTGGTGAACGTCGTCGCGCTTCCACAAATCCTTTTCGTATGCCAAGAGATCGATCGTCGTCTCTTCCGTTCGTTTCATTCGCTCGTTCTCTCCTGTCGGGATTCGCAAGGGTTCCCTAATCTTCGATTCTCGTATTATACTAGAAAAACAGTCTGGACGATATCAAAGACACGGTCAATACGCTCTATCTTCAGCAGCTATCTATTGAGACATTATGAATAACAGGAAAACAACGAAGCTCTTCTTCGCGATTTTGAAGCGATCTAAGAAGCCGACCAACATAATGAAAAGCCCGTTCCTCCTGGATGCCCGCCTGATCGGCGGCCCTTGAGAAACGGGCCATTCTTATTAAGAACTCAGCTTATCCAAGCTCCCCCGGATGCTCCAGACTGATTCGGCCGAGCTTGCCGTCGCGCAGATCCCGCAGGAACAGCTGTGAAGCCTTCTCCAGGTCGACACGGCCTCCGCTGATCAGACAGCCCCTCTTGCGGCCGATGCCTTCCATCAGGGCGACCACATCGTCCGGATTGTCCAGATCAAGCTTATCTGGCTCGATCCCGAGCTGATAGCGCTCATTCAACTCTCCCGCATAATGCGGAGCCAAATATTTCAGCGTATAGAACACAACGTCCTGAGCATGCAGCACCTCATCGCGGATCGCACCGGTCGCCGCCAGTCTCACGCCTACCGCTTGATCCTCGAACTTGGGCCACAGGATTCCCGGCGTATCCAGCAGATCCAGGCCGTCCTGGGTCTTGATCCACTGCTGCCCCTTGGTTACACCGGGTTTGTCTCCGGTGATCGCGACCTTCCTTCCAGCTAGCCGGTTGATCAAGGTGGACTTCCCCACGTTGGGGATGCCTACGATGAGCGCGCGCACCGAACGGGGATTAACCCCTCTGGCCCGTTGGGCTTCGATCTTCTCGGCAAGCAGCGCGCGGCTCTTGGGAACGAGCTCCCTCACTCCCGTGCCGCTGCTGGCGTCGATGGGCAATGCTTCAAGCCCTTGCTCCTTGAAGTATTCGACCCAGTCGGAGGTCGTCTTCGGATCGGCCAAGTCCTGCTTGTTCAAGAGCACGAGCCGGGGCTTGCCCTTCAAGATCTGGTCGATCATGGGATTGCGGCTCGACAAAGGAACACGGGCATCGAGGAGCTCAATCGCCAGATCGATCAGCTTCAATTTTTCTTCAATTTGACGGCGCGCACGCGTCATATGACCGGGAAACCATTGAATGGTCAAGCGGTTCACCTCTCCCTGACTGCCGGAAAAGGCGTATGTGCAAGCCTGTCCGGTTAATTCTTATGGTTGACTATCGTTATTTTGTTCAAAGGCCAGAAGACGATATCCGCCCGACCGATAATTTTCTTGTAGCTGACAGGACCGATAATCCGGCTGTCCGTACTGTCGACGCGGTTATCTCCCAAGACAAAGACCGAACCTTCCGGAACGGTTTCCTCTGGAAAATCCGCATTATAATTGCCATTCGTCTCTTCTTTGTACCGTTTGACCGCATCGGCTATGTAAGGCTCCTCCAACGGCTCTCCGTTAACAAGCACCTTGCCTCCGGAGATCGCAACGGTTTCACCGGGCAAGGCGACCACACGTTTGATATAATCCTTATCCTCGGTAGCATGGAAGACGACCACTTCTCCACGATGGGGTTTACGCAGATGATAGATCCATTCGCTGACAATCAGCCGTTCGCCGGTAAAAAAGTTCGGCTGCATCGAAGGTCCATCAACGATAAACGGCTTGAATATGAAAACCCGAATGACGATGACCAGTACCACGGCGATCAGAATGGCCTTGGTCCACTCCCAGACTTCACTCTTTGCAGCAGGCTTGACCGGTTGGGTATTCTCGTCCTTCTCGTCCAACTCCATGGCGGGGCCTCTCTTTCTCCTCATCGAATGCAGTCATCGTTTACGACTAACCAGTGCGGATTTCTACCAACGAAAAGGGGCTTGTTACAATAACAAGCCCCTTGGTCGTTTTAGCGGATTTCTTGAATTCTAGCTGCTTTACCGCGCAGGCCGCGCAAGTAGTACAGTTTCGCACGGCGGACTTTACCGCGGCGAGCCACTTCAATTTTCTCAATCTTCGGGGAGTGCAGCGGAAGCGTACGCTCAACGCCTACTCCGTAGGAGATTTTGCGAACGGTAAACGTTTCGCTGATTCCGCCGCCGCGGCGTTTAATTACAACGCCTTCGAAAAGCTGAACCCGCTCGCGAGAACCCTCGATAACCTTCACGTAGACCTTCAGCGTATCGCCAGGGCGAAAGCTCGGAATGTCTTTGCGAAGCTGTTCCTTCGTAATCTCTTGAATCAAATTCACAGGATTCCCTCCTTCCCCACAGGTGTTCATGGCGCTCTCCAAGATGTCAATATCCAAATGTGTTGGCGCAGAGGACCACCGGATTAAAAAACCACAACACGAATCATGATAGCATATCCGCCCGAAAAAGACAATATTTCCTTCGAAGAAAGCCATAGAAAGTCAAAAGGGGCCGGAACCGATAAGCGGTGAGAAATCCTCGTCAAGTCATGTACAGGATAAAGGTGGAGCCGTCGCAAACAAGCGGCTGGAGGGAATCGAATGACCGCATCCGGCCGCTTGTTGACGTTTGGGTCCCCTTACACGTGCTCGCGGTCCGTATCGGAAGTGTCAACTGGCGTTGAAGTGAGCTTCCGCTCCTGCTCCCACTTCCGCACCAGCTGCTGCTCCTTGGCCGTAAGACCGGCGGAGGGAAGCAAATCGGGACGCCGCTCCCAAGTGCGACGGAGCGATTGCTCTCGCCGCCAGGCATCGATATTCCGGTGATGCCCGGAGATCAGGACCTCCGGTACGTTCCACTCCCGGTAGCTGGCTGGACGCGTATAATGGGGATATTCCAATAGCCCCGTACTGAAGGAATCCGTGACCGCCGAGGTCTCGTTGCCAAGCGCTCCCGGTTGAAGCCGCACCACGCTGTCGATCACGACCATCGCCGGCAGCTCTCCCCCGGTGAGCACATAATCTCCAATGGACAACTCGTCGGTCACCAGATGCTCGCGAATGCGCTCGTCATAGCCCTCATAATGGCCGCAAATAAAGATCAGGTGATCCTCGGCGGCGAATTCTTCCGCTTTGCTCTGGGTGTAGGGCTCTCCCTGCGGACACATCAAAATGATGCGGGGGGGCTTCTCCCCTTCGCGATCATCCGCATTCTGAGCGAGCAAGTCCTCCACTGCCGCAAAGATCGGCTCCGGCTTCAAGACCATCCCGCCACCGCCGCCAAAGGGATAATCGTCTACGGTATTATGTTTATTGGTCGAATAGCGGCGGAAGTTGACCGTGTTCACCTGTACGAGCCCCTTCTCCCGAGCTTTGCCGAGTATGCTCGCTCCGAAGACGCCCTCGAACATCTCCGGGAACAGCGTCAGTACGTCGATTCTCATCTTACAGGAGTCCCTCCATGAGACGAACGGTCACCCGCTTGTCCACCACATTCACGCTCAGGACCACTTCATCAATGTAAGGAAGCAGAAGCTCTTTGCCATTCGGCATCTTTACAATCCACACATCATTGGCTCCCGGCGTGAGGATTTCCTTGATCGTGCCGAGATCCTCTTCTTCTTCCGTGAACACGCGGCAGCCAATGATCTCATGATAGTAGTATTCCCCGTCCTCGAGATCGACGAGATTTTCTCCGCGGACTTTCACATCCCAGTTCTTGACCTTCTCCGCTGCGTTGATGTCGGCAAATTCCTTAAATTTGACCATCCAGACATTTTTTTGCGGACGTCCCGACTCCACGGTCACGGGAAGTTGTTCTCCAGAAGGCCCGAGCAGAATGAGCTCGCTCCCATTTTGAAATCGGATATCGGGGAAATCGGTCTGCGAGACCAGCTTCAGCTCTCCGCGAATGCCGTGGGTATTGACGATTTTGCCAACATTGTACAGTTTCTCTTCCATGTAACCTCCCTGAATGATTGGACGGAGCTTGACCCGTCCGGATTGTCGTGCCAGAAAGTGACAAAGAGCCTGCCCGGTTTGCCGGAAACAGACTCCCCTGCTGCTGCGGTCCGGGTCTCTATCCGTTAGGATATGATCTCCACAGACACGCGTTTGTTCTCCTTCACAGCCGCAGAAGTGACGACCGTGCGGAGAGCTTTGGCGATGCGCCCTTGCTTGCCGATGACCTTGCCGATATCGGAAGGATTCACCGTCAGCTCGTAGACGATGCCATATTTGTCTTCCACTTCGTTCACACGCACATCTTCCGGATGGTCAACCAACGCTTTCGCGATCACGGTCACTAGATCCTTCATGGGCATTCCTCCAACCGGGTACGGTTACTTCTGGAGTTTGGATTCGTGGAATTTCGTCATGATGCCAGCCTTGCTGAACAGGCTGCGGACGGTATCGGAAGCTTGAGCTCCGGTTTGGAGCCACTTCAGCGCTTTCTCTTCGTCAAGGGTAACCGTAGCCGGTTTCGTCAGCGGGTTGTACGTGCCGATTTCTTCGATGAAGCGACCGTCGCGGGGCGAACGGGATTCAGCGACAACAACGCGGTAGAAAGGAGCTTTGTGAGCACCCATACGTTTCAAGCGAATGCGAACTGCCATGATTAAAATTCACCTCCTTACTAGAATAACCTGACGCAGCATAAGCTGCGGAATTGTAACCAACGCGATCTCGTTCAGCTAGATGGTGATCAGCCGAAGGGGAATCGGAAGTTTTTGCCCATCTTGCCGAGCGGGCCTTTGCCCTTGTTCTTGAAGCCTTTGCCGCCCGGACCCATCATGCCGGAAAACTGTTTCATCATCTTGCGCATATCGTCAAATTGCTTGATCAGCTTGTTGACTTCCTGAATCGTCGTTCCGCTGCCGCTCGCGATCCGCTTGCGGCGGCTGGCGTTCAGAAGCTCCGGATGCGACTTCTCCTGCTTGGTCATCGAATGGACGATGGCGGTGACCCGCCCGATCTGCTTGTCGTCCACCTTCATGTCCTGCATGCCCTTCATCTTGCTCATGCCGGGAATCATGTTCATGAGCTCATCGAGCGGCCCCATCTTCTTGACCTGCTCCATCTGGTCGATCAGATCGTCGAAGGTGAACTCGGCGGTGCGCATCTTGCGCTCCATCTCCTTCGCCTTCTCGGCGTCAATGCCGGCCTGGGCTTTCTCGATCAGGGTGAGCACGTCGCCCATGCCAAGAATCCGCGAAGCCATCCGATCCGGATAGAACGGCTCCAGCGCATCCGATTTCTCGCCGGTTGCGACGAACTTGATCGGGCAGCCGGTGACGGCTTTGACGGACAGCGCCGCACCGCCGCGGGTATCTCCGTCGAGCTTTGTCAGGATGACGCCGCTCAGCTCCATCTGCTTGTTGAAGCTCTCCGCCACATTGACGGCATCCTGCCCCGTCATGGCGTCGACGACAAGCAGGATTTCATCGGGAGAAATCGTCTCCCGGATATCCTTCAATTCTTCCATCAAGGCTTCATCGATGTGAAGACGGCCTGCCGTATCCACGATCAAGTAATCGTTGCCGTTGTCCTTCGCATGCTGCAAGGCGTTCTTCGCGATCTCCACCGGGCTTGTCTTGTCGCCCATCGTGAACACCGGAACTTTGAGCTGCTCTCCCAGCACCTGCAGCTGCTTGATGGCGGCGGGACGGTAGATGTCACAAGCGGCGAGCAGCGGGCGATGATTCTGCTTTTGCAAAAGCCGTGCCAGCTTGCCGGTTGTCGTCGTCTTCCCCGCGCCCTGCAAACCGACCATCAGGATGACCGTGGGAGGGCGGTTCGAGCGGGCTAGCTTGCTTTGGGTACCGCCCATGAGAGCGGTCAGTTCCTTGTTGACGATATCAATGACGACCATGCCGGGCGTAAAGCTCTTCATGACTTCCTGCCCGATGGCCTGTTCCTTGATTTTGCCGATCAATTCTTTGACAACCTTGAAATTTACGTCCGCTTCCAGGAGGGCCAGACGCACTTCGCGGAGGGCTTCATTCACATCGTCTTCGGTGAGCTTGCCTTTCCCGCGGAGCTTGCCGAACACATTTTGCAGTCGGTTGGACAAACTTTCAAACGCCATCGCCACACCTCCTCTTTCGGGTTCGTCTTCATGCTCGAATCTTCATGCTCTATAATAGAAGTACTACGGTCTAGTCTTCGATTTGTTCCAATTGCTCGATGCAAGCGAGAGCCTGCTGCTTAGCCATATCGCCTTCATGGGGGTCCCAAACGGCAAGAGACTCCTTCAGGCTGTCGAGCAGCTCCGTTCGCCGCTCGTGATTGGCTGCGAGGCCTAGCTTCTCCTCATAGGATTCCAGCGTTGCCTCCGCACGGCGGATGTGCTCATAGACCGCCTGCCGGCTAATCGCAAATTCCGAGGCGATCTCGCCCAAGGAGAGATCATCGAGAAAATAACAGGTAAGGAAGGTTTGCTGCTTCTCGGTGAGCAGGGGTCCGTAAAAGTCAAACAGCAGATTCACTCGGGTCGTCTTCTCCAGCACATTGTCCGAGGACATGCAGACTACCTCCCCGTAAAGAAAAAAACCTTTACACATCTTTAACCTTGAACAGTTTACCCGAATACGGGATGAATGTCAACGACGAAACGTTGTCACCCAGAAATATTTTCGATCAGCTTTGAAGATCACTCATCCATTTGGTATTCTTGATGAATCATTCGCTTGATGAACGGGTTTTGTCAGATTCCCATAATCAGAACTGAAGAATCGCGTATCCATGAAGAGAGCCCATTCATAACCACGCCCATCAATCCCAGTAATTCAAGAGAGGGTCCTTCCCATTCGACAGAAAAGAGAAAGCATTTATAATCATTATGTACCTGCGGTAGAGCCTGATCACGACAGCGCTGCAGAAGCATTATGGTTCCTCTATTATGAGGACAAGCTGCTGGTTCAGGAAAAGGGAGAAAAGGTCGAGCTTCCTCTTGCGACTTGTGCCAAAGCGGTCACCGACTGGGGGATTTCGCAGGAGACCACCCATTATTTAGGCACTTGGCAGGGGGTCCCTTGCTACACGGCGCCATTCACGGGAGAGTTTAGCACACTCCCTGCTTCTTATCAGTTTCAAGCCTTGAGGGGCTTGTATGAACGAATGAGCGAAGGGCTATTTCATTTGGCCGGCAGAGCGGTTCAGATCGTCGCATGGGCACGCACTCATCGCTTCTGTGGAACATGCGGCACTCCAACCGTTCGTTCCAAGAAGGAGCATACCATGCTCTGCCCTTCCTGCGGAATCTCGTACTACCCCCGGCTGGCTCCCGCCGTCATCACCGCCATCCTGAAGGGGAACCAGGTTCTGCTTGCGCGAGCCCGACATTTTCCCGAAACGATGTTCGGTCTTGTCTCCGGTTACGTAGAACCGGGTGAAACCTTGGAGGATGGCGTCAAGCGCGAAATCCGCGAGGAAGTCGGAGTGGAGGTTCGCAATCTTCGCTATTTCGGAAGCCAGCAGTGGCCATTCCCCCATTCCCTGATGATCGGCTTTCTTGCCGATTATGAGAGCGGGGACATCACGGTTGACGGAGAAGAGATCGTCGAGGCGGATTGGTTCGACGCCGACCATCTGCCGCATATTCCGCCTCGGGTCAGCATCGCTCGCAAGATGCTCGACTGGTTCAAGGATGAGTATTCGCATCAATTCAGTTAGAGGAGGTTCGCTCATGAGTTGGTCCACGTTAATCGGTTTTCCATACGAATATTCAGATGAAATCCGGCAGATCGACGAGAAGCTGCTGGAGCTTATCCAAGCGAGGAAAATAGCGGCAGGCAGTGAGCTCATCTTCCCTCCGGAAGACCAGATTCAAGCTTGGGCGAACCGGTTTGAGATGCAGCCGGAGCGAATCCGCTGGCTCTTTCAAACCTTCCAAAGCTCCTCGCGCAGAATGATATTTCCTTCCACGGAGGGCAACCTGACCGGCATTGTTCCCGTACTCAAGAAGACTGCGCAAGAGGATTGCGAATACTTTTTCACTCATGTCATGAACCATGAGAATGTGAGCTACGCCCACATTGAGGTAAGCTATTTACCGGAAACCGACGATCAATCCATAACCGTCTTCCCTCGACTTAGCATGGAAATCCGGGGATCGGAAGACTATGAGACCCGTTCCTATGGGCATCAAGGCGCTGGTGCTTCCGCATCCTTGCGGTTTCTCATCTCCCCTCCTCTGCCGGACAAGCTGGACGGGATTTCGTTCCACCTTGTACCTGATTATTCGTATGAAATGCCGAAGTCGAGAGAGATCGTTTTGGATAAACCCGTATTCTTTTCATAACGGTTTGACAAGGAAGCTGACATCACGGTATAACTGGTAATAATACAAGTGATGTAGTGAATTCCGCGAAGAGAGCAACACCGCCGGAACCCCCCGCCTCCAGAGAGTTGGCGCCTGCTGCGAGCCAATGGCTGGACCCGCCGGATATCCTCTCGGAGAAGCAGAGCTGAACGCACTCGGGTAGAGGCCTTTTAAGCCGAATCATCCCGATTGTTCAAGTAAGCTCTGACGGTTGGTCCTCCGTTACCGGACCCGCGCTCACAACAGCGCTCCAAGCGCCGCACAGGAGCGGGTCTCCGATTCGTCTATCGTAGCCCGGCATCATCTCCACGCGGAACAAGGGTGGTACCGCGAGAAGCCCGTCTCGTCCCTTTAGAGTGTGTTTGCAAACCCGACCGTTTCATGGGCTTGCGAACACGCTTTAGGTGGACGGGACTTTTTTATTTTGCGAGAAGGATGGGATATTCATGGTGGGAGCACAGCCCGACGAACGTGTCGGTATGCAGGAAATCGTCTACGCGCATCATATGTTGAAGGATGTCATCAAGAGGACGCCGCTCATACGGGACTCGTTTCTGTCTGGCAAATACGGCTGCAACGTCTATTTGAAACGGGAAGACCTGCAGGTCGTACGGTCCTTCAAGATTCGCGGGGCTTATCATCGCATCCGTTCACTCACGGCAGAGGAACGGGAAAAGGGAATCGTCTGCGCAAGCGCGGGCAACCATGCTCAAGGGGTGGCTTATTCCTGCCAGGCTCTCGGCATTCAAGGCAAAATCTTCATGCCCAGCACGACTCCCCGGCAAAAGGTGACCCAGGTGAACTTTTTCGGCGGATCGAATGTGGAAGTCATCCTGACCGGCGACACGTTCGACGATGCGTTTGCGGAAGCGATGAGAACCTGCGAGGCAACCGGCATGACCTTCGTTCATCCGTTTGATGACCCGCGGATTGTAGCGGGCAACGGAACCATCGCCATGGAGATCATGGAAGACATGCAGGCTCCCATCGACTACATGTTTGTTACGGTCGGCGGCGGCGGGCTCATCTCGGGGATCGGTGCTTATGTGAAAGCGATCAGCCCGCACACGAAGCTCATTGCGGTTGAACCCGAAGGGGCGGCTTCCCTCAAAGAATCATTTGCGCATGGGGAAGTCGTCACCCTGGATACCATCGAGAAGTTTGTGGACGGCGCGGCGGTAAAACGGGTCGGCAGCCTCAATTTCAAAATCGCCCGGGAAGTCGTCGATGACATCACCCTCGTCCCGGAAGGCAAAGTGTGCACGACCATTCTCGAGCTGTACAACCAGAATGCCATCGTGGCCGAACCGGCCGGAGCCCTGCCCATTGCAGCACTCGACTTCTACCGGGATGAAATCAAGGGAAAGAATGTCGTCTGCATTGTGAGCGGCGGCAATAATGACATCGACCGCATGCAGGAGATTAAGGAGCGCTCGATGATCTACGAAGGGCTGAAGCATTACTTTACCGTCCAATTTCCTCAACGGGCAGGAGCTCTCCGCGAATTCCTGGTGGATGTGCTCGGTCCGAATGACGATATCGTGCTGTTCGAATATACGAAGAAGAACAACAAAGACAACGGACCGGCCCTCGTCGGCATCGAGCTCAAATACCGTGACGATTATGAGCCGCTCCTCGAACGGATGAACCGCAAAGGGTATCCCTTCCGGGAGCTCAACGAAGATCCGATTCTATTTCAGCAGCTCATTTGATCGGCTATCTGAACAACGAAAGAGCCTCCCGCGAAGCTGACTGCTTTGGTCCAACCTCCGGTAAGGCTCTTTCTTTCCTCCATTATCGGTTCAGGATGCCGAGCATGTTCTCGCCCATCACCGCTCTCGCGATCGCCTCGTCCCCGCACAGCTTCCGGAAGGCTTCCAGCGCGAGCTCGAGATCTCCATACGGCCGATCCACTCCGAACAAGCATTTTTCGGGAAGCTCATGGATGGCGATCTTGAGAACGAGGGTCGAGTAATAAGCGGATGTATCGAGGTAAAGGTTTGGAATCGTCTTGACGAGATCCAGCGTCTCCATCCAAAAAAAACCTCCCAGATGCCCGATTATGACAGGAACAGAGGGGTGCCGAGCGGCAAGCTCTGCGATATCCTGGATATCCTTCAAATGAAGCGGATGGAAGGCGTGAATCCAGATCGGAAGCGAACCGAAACCGGTAGATGATCGAAAAATCGGTGTTAACTTCGCCACACTTCCGCTTGCGAGCGTAAACTCCCCCATTCCCGCTAGCCCGTTTCCGACAATGTTCTTTTCGATGTAGCGGTCGGTTTCCTCCTGCGTCATCCCGATAGGCACGTTGCCGAATCCGATGTACCGGTCGGGATAGCTTCGAACCGCCTGCAGCAGCTCCTGAAGAGCACGTGTCCTCGCTTCCGTCTGTGACTTTTGACCGGACAATATTTTGCCGAGCTCTGCCATTTCATTTCGGATCTCTTCAACCGTAGTCGCGGTCTCGGGATGAATGGAAGTGGAGAACAGAACCGTTCGGTCTACGCCGCACCGGTCCATCTCCTCGATGTGCTGCTCTAGAGGCAGCGTGACATGGGAATGACCGTCAATAATCATAAGAATCCCCTTTCCGAACAGCCGCTTCATGGATGGATACCGGCTGTTTCGGCTCCTATTGTACGCCTCGTCCCTTCTGAATGACCAGTATGCACTATTTTGTATGATACTATCGGAAAGGAAAGTGTCGATCATGGCTGATACCCTCTGCTACGTCGGAAACAAAGAGCCGTTCGAATACACCTTAGCGGTGATCAGCGGCAAGTGGAAGCTGAAAATCATCTACCTGCTCGCCTGCATGGGTACCGTCCGCTATGGCGTCATCAAGAGAAACATTGACGGGATCACCCATAAAATGCTGAGCTCGCAGCTGAAGGAGCTTGAAAACGAGTCAATCATCGAGCGCCGCGAGTATCCCCAAGTGCCGCCAAAGGTGGAATATTCCCTTACCCCAAAAGGAAAAAGCTTGTTGCCGCTCGTTCAGGAAATGTGCGCGTGGGGAGAGAAACAGAGCCGGGTCGAGTTGATGGAATAAGAGGCGATACCGCCTTATCCGCAGGTAAAATCCGATTGGATTAGAGCCGAATTTTGATCGATTTCGGTTTCCGCTAAACATTATTCCTTCGGCTCTGCAACCTTTTTCACTTTTTTCCGTCTAGGGGATGCAGGAAACATCCACCAACAACAGAAGAGGTGAACGGCATGCCCTATTCCAAAAAAACAATGACTGCGGCCTTGGCGGTCATACTGGCCGGCTCCGTAGCGAGTCAAGCATTTGCAGCAGACGGATTTAAAGATCTGCAAGGTGTCAAGAATGCGGCGCAGATTGAAAGCTTACGTGACCGGGGAGTGATTCAAGGCGTGAAGGACGGAATCTTTGCCCCTGCCGAGGAAATTACCGCGGCAGAAGGGATCACCCTCATCGTCAATGCCCTTAGGGACAAGCTTGGGCTGGAAACCGTGAAGCTGGCTGGACCGAGCTCCTATTTTACGAAGGTATCCGATAAGGCCTGGTACGCGTTCGCATTCTCTGTTGCCCACTACAAGGGGATCGACCTTCCGAAAGACATTGATCCGAACAAAGCGCTCACCAAGGAAGAGTTCGTCTTCTACCTGCAGCAAGCGATTGAAGCGACCGGAGGATACCCGCTGATCAAGATTTACATCCACATCGCCGATGAGGACGCCCTCACCACCCTGTATCAAGGTGCTATTCAACGCTCCCTGATCATGAAGATCAGCGAGTTGGACACCGCTGGCAAGTTTAACCCGAAGACGATTCTGACCCGTGCCGAAGCCGCTACCTACGCTTACCAAGCATTGACCTTCGTTGAGACCCACAAGTCTTTGGAATACTTGGAGCAGGAGCAAGCGAAGGACCCCTATCAAGCGGAAGCTGAATTGACCGGCGGCTCAGCGATTTACCGCATTGTCCGTGATCTTGAGCTGAGCTTCGCGGCGATTGACTTTAGCTCCGTTCCGCTGCCGAACGAAATCTTCCCGAAGGTTTCGAATGATGCGTTTTATGCCGATGCTCTCGTCATTGCACACGGCCACGGGGTCGAGCTCCCCGAAAGCTTCGATCCATCCAAGCCGCTCACCCGCGAGGAGTTCACCTTCTACCTGCAGCAGGCTTTGGAGAAATCCCGCCATTACCCGCTGATCAAGATCGTGCCTGCCTCCATCGCCGATGAAAGCGACATGACCGCCGGCTATCAAGGCGCTATTCAGCGTTCCCTGAAGATGGGCATCACCGAGTTGAACAAAGACGGCAAGTTCCTTCCGAAGGCTCTGATCACGCAACAGGAAGCCGCTGACCTGCTGCAAAAAGCGGTAGACTACGCCACGGCCCACCCGGATACGGGCATTCCATCGGAATAAAGCCTTTGCTGTAGAGATTATGACGAATAGGCAAAAACAGCCCGGCAGGAAAGGACGCGATCCTTTCTTGCCGGGCTTTATTCATTCCACGTAAACTCCATACGGCCACAGCTTGCGCGATTGGGCAGAGCGGGTGCGGTGAGCAATGGGAAAACGGTTAACCTTCTGTGCCCTCTCCATCCGTCGCTTCCGCCACTTCCGCCACCATGCCGGCGAAGAGCGCATGAACGAACTGCTCGGAGTCAAACTCCTGCATGTCGTCCATCTTCTCACCGAGGCCGACAAATTTTACCGGAATGTCGAGCTCCTGCCGGATGGCGATGACGATGCCGCCCTTGGCGGTTCCGTCCAGTTTGGTCAGAATAAGACCGGTGACCCCGGTCTTCTCGCCGAACAGCTTGGCTTGGCTGAGGGCGTTCTGCCCGGTCGTCGCATCCAGTACCAGCAGCACCTCATGCGGTGCGTCAGGTACCTCCCGCTTGATCACGCGGTAGATTTTGTTCAGCTCTTCCATCAAATTGACCTTGTTCTGAAGGCGTCCGGCGGTATCGCACAGCAGGACATCCACACCGCGCGTCTTCGCCGCTTGGATGGCGTCGAACATGACGGCAGCCGGGTCTGACCCCGCTTGCTGTTTGATCACGTCCACGCCGACCCGCTGGCCCCAAACCTCCAGCTGCTCGATGGCTCCCGCACGGAACGTATCCCCCGCCGCGAGCATGACTTTCTTGCCTTCCTGCTTGAAGCGGTGCGCCAGCTTGCCGATGCTCGTCGTCTTGCCGACGCCGTTGACGCCGACGAACAAGATCACGGTCATGCCCTCCGCCGCCATGTGCAGAGAAGTCTCCGCCTCGCTGCGCAGCAGCCCCACGAGCTTCTCCGAGAGGATCGGCTTAAGCTCCGCCGCCTCCTCGATCTTCCGCTTCTTCACTTCCACGCGAAGCTCGTCGATGAGCTTCATCACCGTGTTCACGCCGACATCCGCTCCGATGAGAATTTCCTCCAGCTCCTCGTAGAACTCCTCATCGATCTTCTTGTGGCGGAACATGAGGTCTTCTACCCGCTCCACGAACAAGTCGCGGGTTTTGCTGAGACCTTCCTTGAATTTATTCGTGACGGCCTCCGTTTTACCGGAGATGCTATCCTTCAGTTTCTTGAAGAAGCTCATGCTTCATCCTCCTAGAATTGGATCCTTACAGGTCATACTAGCGTCATGAGATAACGCTACCTTTCAACAACTAAGCCGATACGACGGCTTCTTCTTCATCGAGGCGAACCGATACGAGCTTGGAGACTCCGCCTTCCTCCATGGTGACCCCGTACAGAACATCCGCTTCCTCCATCGTCCCTTTGCGGTGCGTGACGACGATGAATTGGGTCGTGTCCGAGAATTCGCGCAGGTATTCGGCGAACCGTGTGACATTGGCTTCGTCGAGCGCTGCTTCCACTTCATCCAATACGCAGAAGGGTACCGGCTTGATTCGCAGGATGGCGAACAGCAGCGCGATGGCGGTCAGCGCTCGCTCGCCGCCGGAGAGAAGCTGAAGGTTTTGCAGTTTCTTGCCAGGAGGCTGAGCGACGATTTCGATACCCGTATCAAGCGCATGCTCGGGATCGGAGAGGATCAAATCCGCGCGGCCGCCGCCGAACAACTTCGCGAATACGACGACAAACTGCGTTCGAATCGCTTCAAACGTCGTGTGGAACCGTTTGGACATCTCCTCGTCCATCTCGCGGATAACTTGATACAGGGTAGCCTTCGCTTCCATCAGGTCGGCCTTTTGACTGCTGAGAAACTCATAGCGCTCGCTGACGCGGGCGAATTCATCAATTGCGCCTAGGTTCACCTCGCCGAGAGCCGAAATGGCACGGCGTAGATCCCGAACCTTAAGCTGGGTGGTCGCAATGTCCTCCGGAAGCGGATAGCGTTCCTTCGCCAGCTCATAGCTTAGCTCGTAGTCCTCCGACAGCTTCTTCAGCAGGTTGTCGAGCTCGACATCGAGCCGGTTCGCTTGTACCTCTGAGCGGTGGAGGTCCTCTTCCACCTGCTTCAAGCTGTTCCGCTGCTCGCGGGTTTCGTTCTCCTTCTCTTCCAGCTCTGCCGTCCAACGTGCCCGTTCGGACCGCTTGAATTCCGTCTCCTGCGTATATTCCTGCTTCTTGATCCGCATGCTGTTGAGCTGCTCCGTCTGAAGCAGCGATTCCTGCTCGGCGAGAGCAATCTCCTGATCAAGCTGGGTGAGCGAACGGCGGTTATGCTCTCGTTCGGTCTCCTCTGCGCTGTATCCGGCCTGCATCCGTCGGAGCTGGTCGGACAAGGACTGCTTCTCCTGCGCAAGCGAAGCCGCCCGAATCTTGAGGTCGGTCAGCTGAGTCTGCATCTCTTCCTTCGCCGATTCGTTCGCTTTTCGCGACACCTCCGCGGCTTGAATCAGCTTGCGCAGCTCCTGCTCCCGCTCCAGAAGGTCTTCGACGGTGAGGATAGCCGTGCCTCGCCGCTGCGAGAACGAAGCGATCTCGTGTTCCACCTCTTCCTTCTCCTGAAGCTGAACGGTCAAGCTGTCCTCCGCGTTGCGAGCTTCGTTCTCCAGCGGATTCAGCTCGGCAGTCGCTTGCTCCAGCTCGATCCGCCGCTGCTCGCCTTCCCGCCGAAGCTCCTCAAGCCGGGACCCGGCGGTCGCCAGGTCTTCCTTCAGCTTACGGCTCTTGGCTTGCAGATCCGTCAGTTGCCTGCGCGTGGAGCGGATTTCATCCTCCAGCTCGTCGATCTGACGCTGGCGGCCGAGGAGGCTTGCCGCCTTCTTGTGCTGGCTGCCGCCTGTCATGGAGCCGCCCGGGTTGACGACGTCTCCCTCTAAGGTAACGACCCGGTACCGGTATTGGCAGCGAGCGGCAATCTTGTTCGCATCTTCAAGAGTACGTGCGATAATTACGGTGCCGAGCAGGGAATATACGACCTGCTTGTACACCTCTTCATATTCCACGAGGTCGGCTGCGACCCCAATAAAGCCCGGATGATCCTTCACCCCGCGCAGCTCGGCATCCCCGACCCAGCGACCGCGGATGACATCGAGCGGCAGGAAGGTGGCACGGCCGAACTGCCGCTGCTTCAAGAAGGCGATGGCCGCGCGGCCATCCGCCTCGCTGTCGACGACGATGTTCTGTAACGCGGCTCCAAGCGCTGTTTCCACCGCCAGCTCGACATCCTCCGGCACCTTGACCAGCTCGGCCACAGCGCCGTGAATGCCCTTCAGGCCGCCTGGACGGTCTTTGGCTCGGAGCACTTCCTTGACGCCGTGCTGGAAGCCGTCGTAATCGTTCAAGAGCTCCCGCATCGTATCGCGGCGGGAGACGAGCGCATCGAGCCGCTGCTCCCACTTGCGCTCGGCTGCGGCGGCTTCCGCCTCCAGCGACTGCCGGTTGCGCATATTCGTCGTGAGCGTCTCATATTCCTCGCGCATCCGCTCGACGTCGGCAGCCGCCTTATCGCGGCGTTCGGTCAACTGCACCCGGCGCTCGGCCAGCTTCTCGCGCTGTCCCTGCCACTTGGCCGTATCCTCGCCAAGCCGCTCGCCGCGCCGCTTCAAGCTTTCGATCTGCTGCTCCGCATAACGGATCTCGTTGCGGGCCTGCGCCAGGTCGTTCAGCACGGTGAGCAGCTCGCCCTTGAGCTGTTCCTCCTTGTCGCCGCTCAAGCCGCCGGCCACGCCGAGCAGACCGGCCTCCTCAGTCTGGACCGACGCCTGCAGCTCCTTTAAGACGTTCGCCAGCTCGGCAATCTTCTCCTCCTGAGCGGTCATTTCGCCCTTTTGCTCCGCGAGGCTCTTGTCCCGCGTTGCAATCGTCAACGTCAGCTGCTCGCGGTTGGCGGCCAAGTTCTTGCGCCGTTCCTTCAGAACCTCGCCCTGCCCCTCGCATTTCTCCGTCTCTTCGCTCACGGACAGCAAGAGAGCATGCAGCCTCTCCAGCTCTTCATCAAGCCGCCGCGTTTCCCAGCGGTGCTTCTCGAGCTGGGCGTCATGCTTGCCGACTTCGGCCGACAGCTCCAACTGCCGACTCTTGAGAGCGGCAAGCCGTTCTCCCGTCTCCGTCCATTGCCGATGGAGCTGCTCGATCTGATAGATGTACATGGAGATCTCGTTTGTTTTGAGCTCCTGCTTCAATTCCTTGAAGCGAACCGCTTTCTCCGCCTGCTCGCGCAGCGGTTCGATCTGATCCTCCAGCTCGGAGACCAGGTCGTGAATCCGCAACAGATTTTGCTCAGTCTCGCCGAGGCGCTTTTCCGCTTCTTTTTTTCGAGACTTGTATTTGACGATGCCCGAGGCTTCCTCGAAGATCCCCCGCCGGTCCTCCGATTTCGTGCTCAGGATCTCTTCAATCCGGCCTTGGCCGATGATGGAATACGCTTCCTTACCGATACCGGTGTCCATGAACAGCTCGGTGATATCCTTCAACCGGCACGGCTGTTTGTTGATCAAATATTCGCTGTCCCCGCTGCGGTGTACCCGCCGGGTGACCGTCACTTCACTAAAGCCGAGAGGCAGCGCCTCGTCGGAATTGTCCAGCGTCAAAGAAACTTCGCCGAAGTTGACTGGTTTGCGCGCGTCACTTCCCGCGAAGATGATGTCTTCCATTTTACCGCCGCGCAGAGACTTCGCGCTCTGCTCGCCGAGCACCCATCGGATGCTGTCGGAAATATTGCTTTTGCCGCTGCCGTTCGGTCCGACGACCGCCGTAATGCCGGTGACGAACTCCAGCTCCGTCCGGTCGGCAAAGGATTTGAAGCCCGCAAGCTCCAGTCGTTTCAAGAACATGCTCTCACCTCAGGGTGTGGAAATACAACGTATATTGTACCATAATCGGGCAATGCCACGTATAAAAACATTCCAAGCTCTCGCAAAGGAGCCATTCCAAGTAAATCCTTGGTAATTCGAGAAAAAATGCAACCTAAACAAGTTAGGATAGGGTGTGATCACGGACGAGTTGTCGGAGGTCGGACGGGTAACAAGAATCCATTTGGATCAAAAAAACCTGCAAGGTGATCTCCTCGAAGGAAGAGTACCTGCAGGTCTTATCGTTCGGATCATTTGCGATCCATCATTCCTCATTCTTAGGCTTGCTGATCAGCGCGAGACTCAAAGGGAACCGCACGAGCCGCCTTCCTCGCTCCGGTCAAGTCTGATTCGATAATCCACCGGCGAGGAACCGGTCAGCTTCTTGAACAGCTTGCTGAAATATTTTACGTCATTGAAGCCGGCTTGCTCGGCGATCTCATAAATTTTTAGATCCCGATGGCGAAGCAGCTCCTTCGCCCGTTCGATGCGCAGGTGAATCAGCTGGTCGATAAAGGTGTGACTGGTTTGTTTCTTGTACAGGAAGCTGAAGTAATTCTTGCTGACATGAACGTGATCCGCCACCATCTGCAGGGTGATCCCCTCGGTAAAATGCTTCGCGAGAAACTCCTCTGCCTTATCGACGATCAGCTGGTTCGAACTCGGCTTGCCTTCGCCGCTTCGGCCCGATTCGCATTCCCGGATGCTGACGACCAAGGAATCGACCAGCTCGTTCAGCGTCTCGGCGCTCATCAGATCCTGGTAATATTCAAGCGCAAGCTTCGGCTCCAGCTCCTTCAAATAAAGGGCGGAGAAAAAATCGCAAGCCTCCCGCTTCACCCGCTCCGGTTCCTTCTGCTCCCTGCCCCATTCCTGCGCTTTCCTCGCAAGCTGCTGCAGGGGCTCCGCCGCAGAGCCTTCAGCTTCCGTCATTTGGTGATGGGTTGCCAAAGAATTCGCTCGACAAAAAACATCTGGGGCCTGCCAGCCGTCGGAACTCCATCTCTCACCGATCCGATAGATCCCGCCACTTCCCCGATAGAACCGGTACGTGTGCGCTTTCTCTAGCTCAGCGATCTTTTGGGTCAAGCGATCCGATGGCACTTCATTCACATACCCCATCGTCAGCCGCAGACCGGTCTCCGCTTCCAGCATGTTCTTCAACTCGTTTGGAAGGGAAAAATGGATCGGGATCAACAAAAGCAGCTCATTTTCCTTAGTGGCGATGGCCACTCCCGATTCAAACCGCTTATAGAACAGCCTCTTCAGTTCATCCACCATCATACTAAGGAACAGGTACCCATTTGCCTGCTTGAGCTCCTCCGCGCGGTCAACGATGAGGCTGGCCATCGTACAGCCCTGATCGAAGGCTTCGGGTAGGAAGGACTCAACCCTCTCGCAGCTTCCGTTCCGAATCAATTCGCCAAGCCCCCGCTCCGCGTTTTTCCGATCCGCCATCAACAACTGGTTGCGCCAGGTGCCTTTCACTCCCGCACCGATGCGTTCCTTCTCGATCGCTTCCACACATCTATCCAGGACGGAAAGAAGCTCCTCCGGTTCCATGGTCAGCTTCAGGATATAGTCCATCGCGCCGAGGACGATACCTTGCCGCACATATTGAAAGTCATTGTAGCTGCTGATGAGAATCACCTTGATGCCGGGATACCGCTCCATGGCTCTGCGGGTGAGCTCTAACCCGTCCATTAGCGGCATTTTTATATCCGTGATTAGGATATCCGCCTGCTCCTTGCTAAGCGCCTCGAGCGCCGCCTCTCCGTTCGAGTAGTCTCCGATCATTTCCAGCCCTTTGGAGGTCCAATCGACAGAAGCCCGAATGCCCATGCGGATGATCGGTTCGTCATCAACGATCATGACCTTGTACATAGCGCTTCCCCCTTATGTCTGTCTCTAGCTGCCTGTCCGATGAAGCCTAACGGATGACCTTATTCGTTCGGTCGATTATGCCTGGGAAGAGGTGATCACTCATCATTCGTTGGTATCGCTCAAAAAGTAAAGCGCCTTCATTTTCATTGTATCATGTCAATGCCCCCCGCTAGGGGAAGGATATTCCGTTTCTGAGCCATAGCCTCGTAATATAATCCACCTTTTATTGCTGAAGCATCGAATCGAGCTGAGCCGCCAATTGATCGAGCCCCTCTTGCACCGGAACCTCTTCCTGGAAAATCCTCTTCATTCCGAGCCAAAACACACGGTCGACTTCAGACCAGTTGGGAATAGGCGGGCGGATGAAGCTGTTCTGGAGCGCCTCCAAATAAGGCGTCGTATAGGAATTCTTCTCGTAGGAAAGCTTCTTCATTGCTTCCAAATTCGTCGGAATCTGTCCGGTTTTCGCCATGGTAAGCTGGGCATCGGATTCCGTCAGCCATTTCATGAAGACCCAGGCGTCCTCCGCTGCTTGGGTGTTTCGCAGGAGCACGAGGTTTTCCCCGCCGACGATGGAAGCGGTCAGGCCTGAAGACAGGCTCGGCATCGGGGCTCTTTGGGTAACCCGCATGGCGAGGCTCAGCTCGGGGGCATCCAGAACACTGTAAAACCAAGGGCCTTCATCCGTCATAAGGATGTTTCCACCCTTCACCCCCGCCCACAAATCACCGCCCCCTTTTACAATCAGAGGATCGATTACGCCCTTGCGGTAATAGTCCACCAGCTCGCCAACCGCCTTGACGGTAGCCGGACCGTTCAGATAGCCGGATGCCTGCGAATAGGTATCGTCCAGGAAAGAGCCGCCCAAAGCATATAGATACGGCATGAGTCGCCAGGCGTCGAGCCCTCCGATCCCGATGCGGCTGTGGGTCCGTTCCGCCGCCGTCAGCGCGTCCCGAAGGGAGGCCGGAGGGCCGGACAACCCAGCTTTCTCCAGAAGCACGCGATTGTAGATTGCGATCTTCGTATTCACATTCAGCGGGAGAGAATAGCTGTGACCTTCCTGCTCTCCCAGCTCCATGACATCGGAGCGGAGCGCTTCGCGCGTCTCCATAAATCCGGGATTCGCCTCCAGCGGAGTCAGCAGCTTCTTGTGAATAAACTCCGGAATCCAGGCGATGTCCATGCGCACGACATCCGGTCCGCGATGAGACGCCGCCCTTGTGATGAGCGTGTTTTTCAGTTCCGTGTTGTTCGCCTGCCGAACCGCTTTAATATGAATGGCCGGATGCTCCCGTTCGAAGGCAGGGATGATCTCCTGCTCCAAGAGCCGAGTTTCCTCGTCGCTATAGGTGTGCCAGTATTCGATCGTCGTCTCCGTGGATTCCTTTATGGAAGCCACCTTATCTGGATCTGAGATAAAGCCGCTCTCCCCGCAGCCTCCGAGGAGGAGCAAGGACAAAAGCGGAAGAATCGCGGCTTGTATACGTTTGGGCCAACCGAAGCTCATCCGTTTCCCTCCTCATTCATGTTCCGGCTTTAGAAAGATCCGTACGGTGGTCCCCTCTTCGGGGGCGCTTGCGATCGACCATTCCGAACGTCGGGGATAATACAGCCTCAACGTATCGTCGACATGCTTCAAGCCGATGCCGAGGACGCCTGGCGGCGCTTTATCCGGATTTTGTAAAACCTTCAGCCTGTCCGGATCAATCACAAGGCCATCGTTCTTGACGAGAAATAGAATCCCCTCACCCGCTCGCTGAATGGAGATGAACACATCCCCGCCGGAATTCTTCGGCACCAAGCCGTGGAACACGGCGTTCTCGACTAACGGCTGGAGCAGCATGCGCGGAATATGAACATGACC
Organism: Gorillibacterium timonense; assembly: GCF_001457415.1. Lineage (GTDB taxonomy): Bacteria > Bacillota > Bacilli > Paenibacillales > NBRC-103111 > Gorillibacterium > Gorillibacterium timonense. The sequence goes on along the minus strand of NZ_LN881724.1, from coordinate 1,651,488 downwards.
GACCCCCGAATCGAGGACCGCATCCAACCGAAAAGGCAGCTGGTAGCGGAGCTCCATGATGACCAAATATTTGCGGATGATGTCCAGTTCCTCGTCGATGGTGATCATCCCGCCGCTTTTGCCCATATTGGCTTCAAGCAGCCGGGTCAGCGCCGACAGCCCCTGATCGGCGCGCTCGTACATGCCAGCGCGGATCAGCCACCGGAGCGTGCTGAGCGTATTGAAGAGAAAATGCGGCTGTATCCGGTGCATGACCGCTCGCAGCTCCGCTTCCTGCTTGCGGCTCTGCTCTTCCTCCACCTGCTGGATGAGCGAGTTAATCTCCTGCAGCATCTTGTTGAACTGGCGGCTCAGCTGGCCGATTTCGTCCGTTGAGCGAATTTCAGTCCGCACTTGCAAATCGCCTTGCTGTACCCGCCTCATATCGCGGATCAATCGATTGACCGGATTGGTAACGTAGCCGGCGATGCCGATGCCGATGAGGATGCCGACGAGGGAGAAAAGGCCGGCAGAGGATAAGATTTGCGATTGCAGCCGATCGAGCGGTCCGGTGATCTCCTTCACGGGAACGACCCCCGTCAGAAGCCAGCCGTTATTCAACGGCTGCTTGACTCCGTAATAATCGACCCCGTCTTGGCTGTACTGGAACTCCGCTTTATCGCTTCCCGTCAGCATGCTTAGCAACTCCGGATTATTCACGGGTTGGCCGATGCGAGCCAGATCGGAGGCAATCCGAACGATTCCCCCCTCATCCACCACGAAAAAGGTCCCGGTCTCCCCGAGTTTCGGCTGCTTGATCGTATCAAGGATGGCTCTTCCATCCAAATTGATCTGGATCAGGCCGATGTTGCTCATGCTCGTAAACTTCTTCAAAGCCCTCGCTACCGGCAGGACGAGCTCGGTATTCGTACCGGCTCCGCTCAACCGGTCATATTGCATCTCCAGCCAGATCGGCTCTCCATCCTCATGGAAAGCTTCCTTGGTCCACTCTTCCTCAGAGAGACGGGCTTGCTGCAGCTTGCTGATCGAGAAGGTGCCGCTGCCCCAGCCGGTCATGGCATCTGCGCGCAGCACGTAAATCTGCTTGATGAACGAGCTTGAATAGGCGAGGTTGTTTAAGGTCGATACCATGTAATCGTTCATCCCGGTCCCCGATTCGGTCGACCCGATTCTCGTATCGGAGACCGCAGTCTGCACGTTCAGATCGCTGTAGAGAAAGTCGGATGCGTCGAAGCCTGCATTCAGGATGCCGGAGAGCGCATCGGCGGTTTGCTTGGCGAGCTGGACCGAGGTGCCGCGAACGTTCTCCTTCACGATGGATTCCGATGCCCGATAAAAAGACACGCTTGTAAAGATCAGCGGGATGAGAATCGCGAGGAGAAACGCCGCGATCATCTTGCCGGCAAAACGATGTCCGATCCTCCGTTTGAAGCCCATGACATTCCTCCTCTCGTCTCATACGTCCTTTAGTGTACCGGATTCCCTATCATCCGCCAATGGCGATCCGGGAATTGGCGAAAGTCGGTCCGAAAGAAGCAAAAGTGACAAATCATGATTCATGTAGCCGGTTATTCCGGCGAAGGGGTGGCATTCCACCGCTTGTTGAAATCGAGTTGCCATGGAATAGCTCTTGCGGGAGCAACTCGATTTCAAAGGCGGCCGTAGACTTTCCATGCCATCCCCTTTCCTCCATAACCTCCAATGAATCACGACTCAGGTGGCCGGATATTCCGGCAATAAAACCGCCCCGGAACGAATAGCTCGTCCGGGGCGGTCTGCCGATGAAGCCATTAGGCCCATTTCACATATAGCATCGTCCAAATGTCAAGGCATGGAACCGTAAACTGAGCTGCTTCCCCTTGATCGTGAGGAACCTTTTCAAAGGGGAGCTCCTGCGGCGCTCCACCCTCTGTGTCGGGGCTTGCCCAATACAAGCCGGCGATCTCCCGTTCCATCAGAACAGTCCCCGTAAACTCGCGCTGAGCGGTTGGACGGTTTGCTTTTCCATGCTCCCAATGATCATCTTCAAGGCCGACCAGATTGATCAGATGAATCACCAGGTAACCGGGCAGCCGCTTGACAAGCGTCCATACCTTGCCGACATCCCCGTTCGGAGCGAACTCTGCATCGCCTTCGAAGCGAATCTCCGTGTTGACGCCTCCTGTGTACGTATACGACAGATCCTCCAGACCGGCATCGTAGAGCAGCTTTCCGTATCGCACGATGAAATCGTAATACCTTCGTGTCTCTCGAACGAATTCAGGGCGCATCTCAGCGTAATCCGGATAATAGGCCATGGTGAGCAGCTTCTCGTCTTCCCCGAGCAGCAGGTGATAGCCGCCGCTGGCAAAGATTGTCGCCATGGTCAGCACCGCCCCGTTCTCCGACTCAACCGCGTCGTTGTTCGCCTTCGGATAGAAGGCCGGCAAGTAAGCGGACAGGATGACCTGCTTGCCGCGGCCGTAGGCTTTCGCTTCATCGATCAGGCCCTTCAGCTCCCGAAGGTGGATGACCGGAGGCCACACTTCGATATAGACAGCCTCTTGGTCAGAGCCGGCCGTCGCCCGCACCGGATAGTTGCTGACATTATTGAAGATAAGCCCGGCATCCGGATTGACCTCTCGAACCGCCTGCTTCGTTCGGTCGATCAAGGCCGGGTAACAAGCGGCCAGATCAACGATTTCCTCCTCGCCATTCCCCTTGCGAACCGCCTTCTTCGGGAAGCCATATTGGTCCATGTGAATGCCGTCGAAACCAGAGGCGACCACCTTGCGGAACTCCTCTACGATATGGGCGGTCCACGGCGAATCGGGACTGATGTCCATGATGTAGAAGATGTCGATCAGGTGGAACGGCTCCCCGTTTCGTTTGTACAACCCGAGCTCAGGATGCTCCAGGAGGTAATCCTTCAGCGCCGCATATACCGCGCCGTAGGCCATCGCCGCGATTCCGCGCTCATGCAGGGCGTCCACCTTTTCCCGGACGACCTTGTAGGAGAGCGTTCGCCCCATCGGATCGATGAACTCGTCGGCGGGAGGGATGAGGCTGTCGTGCCTGTACATCCAGTCGTAGAACTGTACGACATTCAGATGAAACCGGTTCAGGCTGTCCGCATCGCGAAGATCTCCTTCTTCACCGGATCGGAAATCGCTCAGGAAACCATATCGCGGAGCACGCCGCCAATGATCGGCCACGTCATAGGCCGTGGCGGCCCGGGCGACAAGGCTTCCCTCGCGATATACTTCCACCGTTACGCCATAGCATTCCCACTCCGATCCCCGGGTAATGAGCGGGATTCGCAAGGTCGTCGGCACGTCCGCTTCGCAGCTGATTTCGGAGCGGATGAGCTCCAGCGTTTCATCCAGCTGCTGAATTTCGGTCCGAACGGTCAACGGCGCCGCAGCGGAAGCCGTCAGCTCTACGATCAGATGTCCCGGACCGTTCGGCTTGTATTGGGCTTTGTCCGGATAAATGTCAAGGTTCACCGTGTATTGTGTCATTTCGAGTCTCCTTTGTATTCCAGAACGACCATGTCCCAATATTTCAGCTCGGGCAAGGTAATCGACAGCTGTCCGTTCTCCTGTTTGAAATCGAGGGCGACCGGAGCACCGTGATGGATATCGGGAGATGCCGTCCAGACGGCCTTCACTTTTTCACTGGAGGGAATCGTGAGCTGCACGTTCTCCCGCACTTTGGGCTCCGCCTGGGTCGCATCCGTGTCGTTCCAGTTCATCGTGGTGGCATCCGTGAAATTCACGAGCTGTACAATCGCCCGATTCGCCTGCTGTTTGGCAAGCGACCAGACGCTTCCCTTCTTCGGTGTATCGCTGATCGGCAGCTCGGATCCGGCCGTGACGGCGAGCTTGATCTCCTCAGACGGATCACGCAGCAGGTTCTCATATGCAGTCAGGAAATCGTAATACGCAATCAATTGGTTCTCCAAGGCTTCCGGGATCGTCAGATTGCGGTTCGGAAAATACTCCTTCGCCAGCATGTTCTCACCCTGCTCCAAATGGGAACCCCCCGAGGCAAAGATCGTCGCATTGGTCAGCAGGACGCCTGGGGCGTTGAACTCCCCTTTGGAATCCGCATGCTTGTAGTTCATGTAGGCGGCGAGGACCGTCGCCAGCTTGCTGCTGCCGTACTTGTTGTTCTCGTCGATGGCTTGCTTCAGGCTCTTGTATTCCGGATAGCTCTCCCAGAGCTCTGTGTAGAGGAACTGGACGGGGGCTTTGGCGATCAGCGCCTGTCCGTATTGCCCGACCGCATTTATGACGATTTCCTTGCCCAGCTTCTCCTTCGCGTTTGCCAAGAAGTCCTTATACGTCAGTGCCAGATTAAAGCTCTTCCCTTTGCCGTCCCATAGAGCTCCGCGATCTCCCAGTTGATCCACATGCCAGCCGTCAAAAGGGAGCGTGTCGAAGGTTTTCTTCTCCGCGGCGAAGAGGTAGTTCTGCCAGTCCAGGTTCCCCGGATTATAGAGATAGATGTCGCTCGCCCAGGAATCCGGCAGCGGGTGACGATCCTGATTTTGCAGGAGCGGGTCCTTGAACATCCCCCATTCCTTCTTGACCCCGTCCTTCTCGGCATCTTGATAGGCTCCGAACAGCAGATTGTAATTCATCGCCTTCATGCTTTTGCCGTGGAGAAGATCAATGTACCCTTTGACGGTATCGAAGGAGACTTCCCGATTGGCGATATCCGGCCAGGTGGACGCGGGCTTGTCGCCTTCCCACTTGATAGGGGTTTGATGCTTATACTGCCAATCGTAGAACTGAACCCCGTTGATATGGAACCGATTCAGCCGATCGACGGTCCGCTGCATCTCCCCTTCGTCCAGCTTGTGAAAATCCGCCAGATACCCGTAGCGCGGATATTTCGACCAATCGCCCGAAACATCCACGGCAATGGTCGCGCGATCAGTCCATTTCCCGTCCTGCTTCAGCAGCAGCTCCGTCAAGTACCCTTTGTAGTTGTCGGATGGCGGAGTCCATTCCCATGCCGCTTTCTCTCCCGAGACGGACACGGTCTGCTCCTTCACGACCTCATTCAAGTGCTTATATCGGATCAACAGCTTGCCTCTTGACCCGACGTTGCCATTCAGTACCGCCTCGTACTTAACCGGTTCCCCCGGCTTATACGCGGCCTTGTCCGTCGCCACACTCTTGATGAGCTCTCCGTCCGGTACCGTTTCAATCCGCACCGCCTCTTCTTTACAGCCGGCTGCGACCAGCAAGAGGCAGGCTGCGCCGGTGCAGGCGGCAGTGCGCATTCCCCATTTCCGCATGTTCATGAAGTGAATGGTCCTCCGTTTTCCATTTAGATTGGCCTTTCTTATCCCTTGACCGCTCCTTCGTTGAATCCGCTCTGCACAAACCGCTTCTGGAAGATCAGGTACACGACAATGACCGGCAGAAGGGCGATGATGGAAGCGGCGAATACCTGCGAATAGTTGGTCGCATATTTGTCGTTGAAGGCCTGCAGGGCGATGGGCAGCGTGCGCAGAGCTTCCTTTTTCAAAATGACGAGAGCAGTGAAATACTCTTCCCAGGTTCCCTGGAAGGCGAAGATGGCCATCGTTCCAATGGCGGGGAGCGACTGAGGCAGATAGATGTTGAAGAAAATCCGCCAGCTGCCGCCGCCGTCGATCAGTACAGATTCCTCCAGCTCCTTCGGAATGCCCTCGAAAAAGCCGCGCAGGAAAAAGGTGCTTCCGACGACGCCTCCACCGATGTACAGAAGCCACAGGCCGCCGAACGTGTTGACCAGCCCGAGGTTCTTGATGATCAGGAATTGAGGGATGATGTTGATCGCTCCCGGGATCATGGTCGTCAGAAGGAAGAGCCGGAACAGCAGCTCCTTGCCGGGAAATTTGAAGCGGGCGAACCCGTAGGCGGTCAAGCAGCCGAGGAACAGGCTGCCGAACATGGCGACGCTCGTCACGACGATGCTGTTCATGAAGTAGCGGGCGAAGTTGTTTTTGCCGAGCACGATCTCGAAGTTGTGCAGATTGGGAACGACCGAGAAAATCTCCTTCGGCCTCGGGAGGGTAAAAGCTCCTTTAATAAAGCTGGTCATGACCATATAGAAGAACGGGAACAGGAAGGACAATGCCCCGAGAACGATAAAGGCGTAGATGATGACCTTGTTGAACCATTTCGTATGCACGGATATCCCCTCCTTTTATAAGAACCGTTGATTGCCGAATTTTTTCATCTGGGTGTAGGTGAGCAGGAAGATGGCCATCCCCATCATGACGCTGAGCGCGGCGGCATAACCGAACTTGAAGTTCGTGAACGCTTGGATGAACATCAAGCTGGGCAAGGTCTGGGTTTGGTCCATCGGGCCGCCTTTCGTGATGAAGTAGACCTGCGGGAAAAAGTTGAACGCCCCGTTGATCAGGTTGATCAGGATAAACGCGGTCACGGGAGCGAGCATCGGCACGGTGATTTTCCAAAATTGTTGAATTCCGTTCGCCCCATCCAGCTCGGCTGCCTCGTAGTAGTCCTTGGAGATTCCTTGGAGAGCAGCTAAGTAGATGATGACCCCCCACCCGACCGTCTTCCAGATGTGGAAGAGCCAGATCACGATCATGGCCGACCAATAATTGGCGAGGAAGGAAATGGGCTTGTCGATCAGATGAAGCTTGAGCAGAATGAAGTTCACCAATCCGTTGTCACCGCTGGCAAACAAGAAGCGGAACAAGAACGCCACGACGATCCACGAGGTGATGATCGGCAAATAATAAATCGTCCGCCAGACGAGCTTGTTCTTGACGAATTTCATGTTGATCAGAACGGCGAAGAAGATCGCCAGAAACCAGTTGATCGGCACCGTCACGATGACGTTGAGGATCGTATTCTTCACCGCCATGTAAAATTTGCGGTTCGGATCTTCGAATGCGAATTTGTAATTGTCCAGCCCAATGAAGGGATTCTTCGCGTTCGGCATGATGCTGTAGTCCTGAAAGCTGATGATGATGTTCTTGATCATCGGGTATATGACGAAAACAGCGGTCCCCGCCACCCCGAGAATAATGAACGGCAATACGGCCAGCCATTCCTTGCCGCCTTTCTTGAGCCGTTTCTTCCAGTTAGGCGTTATCTGTCTCAGCGCCGTATCCGGTGCTCTGCCTGCCATGGTTAACACTCCTTCCTGACTTCTAAAGCGACTTGCTCGTTACTCCCGCCGGATAAAGGAGGCACTTCACCAGGACGGGCCGGTGAAGTGCCGGTTTTCACAGGGCTTCTTCCTTCGGATTCTTACTTCGCTAGGAGAGCATCGATCTGCTTCGCCGCGTCGTCGAGAGCTGCCTTCGGCTCCATCTCTCCCCGCATGGCCTTCTCGAAGGCCAGCGCGATGATGCTGTCCATTTCGCCGAATTGCGGAACCGGCGTCCGTGGGACCGCCGTCTTCATCTGCTCGACGTATTCCTTGATGAACGGATTCTCCATGACCTTCGGATCATTGGCCGCATCCATGTTAGCCGGGATCAGACCGAGGGTGGCCATGATCTTCTGCGGCTCCGGCTGGAGCATCCATTTGGCGAACGTCCAAGCTTCCTTCGGATGTTTGGAGGAAGAGAAGATGACCAGGTCCTCGCCGCCGATGACGGAACGGGAGCCTCCGTCGCCGGCCGGAATCAGACCGCGAACGGTTTGCTCGAGCGGCTTGAAGCCGCCTTCCTGCTCGGCCATGAGCAGGCTGTAGAACCATGGGCCGTCGTCGATCATCAGGTAATCGTTATTCTTCAAGCCGTCCCAGGCGGAAGGCTCGCCTCCCAGGATCGGCGGCGAAATCAACCCTTCCTTGTTCCAGCGAATGAAGGTTTCAAGCGCTTTCACGCTTTCGGGACTGTTGAGGTAGCCGTCTGCCTTCGTGTAGTCGTCGTTCGTGAATTTCCCGCCGAGGCTGTAGAAGTAAGGGATGTTTGCCCAAGGATAGTTGCCGCCGATCGTGATGCCGCCGGTTGCCTTGCCCTTCTCCTTAGCCAGCTTGGCGTACTCTTCGAGTTCGGCCATCGTCTTCGGAACTTCGGTCTTACCGATCAGATCCAGAATGGATTTGTTGTAGATGGCGACCTTCGTATTGGTGTTGACCGGAAGCCCGTAATACCCTTCCCCACTGTCGTTCTTGAGGTAGGTCGTGGCGAGCGGAGCTTCGAACAGCTTCGGCTTCAGCTCGGCGAAGCCGTCCATCTTGCTGACATCAAGAAGCGCGCCCATATTGGCGAACTCCGGAACCCAGACGATGTCCATCCGCATCAGATCGGGCGCCGCATCGCCGGCTACCCCGGTGATGACCTGCTGCTTGAGGTTTTCGTAAGGCATACGGGTGAGCTTCAGCTCGATTCCGGGGTTCTGTTTTTCAAACAGCGGCTTGATCTGCTCGATCAGCACCTTCTCTTCGGCATCGCTGTACGTATGCCAGTACTCGATCGTCACTCTCTTGCCGTCCGCCGCCGGTGCGGATGATGCTGCCGGGCTCGCCGAATCGGTGCTTCCGGAATCCGACGCTCCCTCCTTGCCGCTTCCACATGCCGACATGCCTACGGCGAGTACGGCTGCCATGACCCCCAGGGAAACTTTCTTGAATGGTTTCATGATGAAGTTCCTCCTTCTCTTTTGCTTGCGTCCTCATTATGCAGGAGAAGAGAAAGTGGAGTAACCGTTTACATTACGAAAATGGGTGTCTTTTCTTTCGCTGACAGCGCATTCATTTGCCTGATAGTGGGATTTTTCGCCATAGTCACACGCGAATTGTTGAATCGGACACTTTCTTGGGAATGGAATGCCCTTGCATAAATCCAGTGATTTGTGATTTCGAAAGTGGAGGGAGATTATATTACGATGTTGATTTGGATTGTGGAGAAAGAATGCACGGAGGCTTAAATTGACCTTATGAATCGGCTAAGCGAATCTTGAACGGAAGCAGCCCTCTGCAATCCTATTTGAGCCTAAGAAAAAAGCCGCCTTCCCCCTCGCGGAGAAAAGCGGCTTCCAAACGTAATGCGTTATCTTACTCCATGGACACCTTCATCTTGCCAAGCGCCTCGCGGGCAGCTTGCTGCTCCGCTTCCTTCTTGGAGCGGCCGGAGCCCGCTCCGAGCAGGCTTCCGTCCATAAGAACCTCGGACAGAAATTCCTTCTCGTGCGCGGGACCGCGTTCGCCGGCGATGCGGTACTCCAGAATTCCGAGCCCATGCTGCTGAACATACTCCTGCAGCCGGGTCTTGTAATCGATGATTTGCGGCTTGCCGTCTCCCGTGATTTTTGGAAAGAGACAGCTGCTGAGGAAGCTCTTCACGGCGGCTAGTCCCTGATCCAGATAGAGAGCTCCCACGAACGATTCGAACACGTCGGCGAGCAGAGCCGGACGCGAACGGCCGCCGGTCAGCTCTTCTCCTTTGCCGAGAAGCACATACAGCCCGAAAGACAGATTTTCCGCGAAGACGACCAGAGAGGGCTCGCATACGATCGATGCTCGCAGCTTCGTCAGCTCCCCTTCCGAACGGTTCGGATAAGCCTCAAACAGGTATTCGGATACGGTTAATTCGAGAACAGCATCCCCGAGAAATTCCAATCGCTCGTTGTCTCTCGCACCCGCCGAGCGGTTCTCGTTCACGTAGGAGGAATGGGTAAAAGCTTGCCGGAGGATCGCCTGGTTCTCGAAAAAAATGCCAAGCTGCTCCTGAAGCTGCTTCAAATCACGGTTCATGGTTTAGGCCTCGTATTTTTTCATGATAATGGTGGCATTATGTCCACCGAAGCCAAACGAATTGGACAGGGCATATTGGATATCCGCTGTACGGAACTCGTTCGGGATGTAATCCAGATCGCATTCGGGATCGGGATTTTCCAGGTTGATCGTCGGAGGCAGCTTCCCGTCCTGTACGGCCAGCGCACAGATGATAGCTTCCACACCGCCGGCTGCGCCGAGCATATGCCCGGTCATCGATTTGGTGGAGCTTACAGGCGGCACGGCTTCGCCGAATGCGGCCTTGATGCCCTGGCTCTCCGCGATATCGCCGACGCCGGTCGAGGTTCCGTGGGCGTTAATGTAGCCAACTTCCTCCGGAGCGATGCCGGCGTCCTTCAGCGCCCGTTTCATGCAGCGGGCTGCGCCTTCGCCGCCGGGAGAAGGATCGGTCATATGGTGGGCATCGCTCGACATCCCGTAACCGGCTACCTCCGCATAGATGCGAGCTCCTCTTGCGAGAGCGTGCTCCAGCTCTTCGAGGATGAGAATCCCCGCGCCTTCGCCCATGACAAAGCCGTCTCGGTCTTTGTCAAACGGGCGACTGGCCCGTTCGGGTTCATCGTTGCGCGTGGACATGGCCCTCAGCGCGCAGAAGCCGCCGACCCCCATCGGAGTGACCGTCGCTTCCGAGCCGCCGCAGATCATGACATCCGCATCTCCACGCTGGATGAGCCTTAAGGAATCGCCGATGGCGTTGGTGCCGGTCGCACAAGCTGTCACCGCCGTGCTGTTCGGCCCCTTCGCTCCCGTGAGGATCGATACCTGGCCGGAGCCCATGTTCGCGATCATCATCGGGATGAAGAACGGGCTGATGCGCTTCGGTCCTTTTTCCATCAGGATCGTGTGCTGCTCTTCCCAAGTGGAGAGGCCCCCGATTCCTGAACCGATGTAGACGCCCGTCATCTCGGCATCCGCATTCTCGCCGATGCGAAGATCGGCATCCTTCAGAGCCAAGAGGCTCGCGGCCCCGGCAAACTGCACGAACCGGTCCATGCGCTTCAAATCGCGGCGTTCAAAATAATCTTCCGGGTTGAAATCTTTTATGGAAGCGGCAATTTTCGTCGGGTACTCGCTTACGTCGAAGCTTTCGATCAACGAAACACCGGATTTACCTGCTAAGAGATTGGACCAAAAGGTCTCAATGTCATGCCCGAGAGCGGTGACGACCCCCATTCCGGTAACCACAACACGTCTAGACATAGGTTCACCTCAATTCGGCGTATTGGCGTTACTAGTCCGCCCAATGCGGCTCAACATGGAGAAGAAGTCCCGTCAAGCTGCAACGGGACTTTGGAGAGACCGATTACGTATGAGATTGTATGTAATTCACAACTTCTCCCACCGTCGTAATCTTCTCTGCATCCTCATCGGAAATTTCCATGTCGAACTCGTCTTCTAATTCCATGACCAATTCCACTACATCAAGGGAATCAGCACCCAAGTCATCTTTAAAAGACGCTTCCAGGGTTACTTCTGCTTCTTCCACCCCGAGGCGGTCGATCACGATGCGCTTCACGCGTTCAAGAACGTCGGACATCCGGTTCACCTCCTCCATGGTATTATACGAAAATTGCGGACAAATTACCATAGGGTCCCGAAGGGGACCGCCAGCGCTGAATAAGCGCGTATTTCTTGACAAAATGAAAGCTGAAAAGCCTTACGAGGCTGCGACGCATGAACGGATCGATGTTCTCGCTATCCGCCCGCTTTGGGTAGATTTCCCGTGCTCGTTCAGCAGGATCGTTCAGCGCAGCTTCTACATGTACATGCCGCCGTCAATGTGCAGCGTCTGCCCCGTGACGTAGGAAGCGTCCTCAGAGGCAAGGTACCGGACGGCCTTGGCGATATCCTCCGGTTGTCCAAGACGGGACAGCGGAATTTGCGAGAGCAGCTGCTCCTTCGTCTCCGTTCCGAGCTTGTCGGTCATTTCGGTGACGATGAAGCCGGGCGCGACGGCATTGACCGTAATTCCCCGGCTGGCCAGTTCCCGCGCCGCCGACTTGGTCAAGCCGATGATGCCGGCTTTGGCCGCCACGTAGTTGGCCTGCCCGGCATTGCCAAGCGAAGCGACAACGGACGAAATGTTGATGATGCGGCCGCTCTTTTGCTTCATCATCGGCCGGGTCACCGCCTTCATGCAGTTGAACACGCCCTTCAGGTTCGTGGCGATGACGGCATCAAATTCCTCTTCCTTCATCCGCATGAGCAGATTGTCGCGGGTGATGCCCGCATTGTTGACAAGGATGTCCACATGCCCGAATTCTTCGAGGGTCCGTTTCACCATCTCGTCAACTTGCGACGCGTCGGATACATCGGCGCGGATGACGAGCGCCTTCCGCCCGAAGCTCTCGACGAGAGAAGCCGTCTTCTGAGCGGCATCTTCACTCCCGGCATAGTTGACAACCACATCGGCGCCCGCTTCCGCAAGAGCCGCCGCAATCGCGCGGCCGATTCCGCGGGAAGCTCCGGTAACTAGCGCTGTTTTGCCTGTCAGCATAGGTCTCCTCCTCAGTTGGATTCCGAATAGTGATTTACAGCTTCCATACTGTTCACCGTGACGACCCGGACATTCCGGTCGATCTTGCGAATGAGCCCGGTGAGCACAGAACCGGATCCAATCTCGACGAAGGTGTCGACTCCAGCCTCAATCAGGCGGGTTATGCTGTCTTCCCACAGGACAGGCGAGTACACCTGCTCCACGAGAAGAGAACGAATCTTCTCCGGATCTGTAACCGGCTCAGCCGTCACATTGGCGATGACAGGAACCACAGGCGCCTGGAGGTTCAGCTTCGCCAATTCGTCTGCCAGCTTGTCGGCCGCTGGACGCATGAGCGAGGAGTGGAAGGGACCGCTTACCTCAAGCGGCAAAACCCGCTTGGCCCCGATCTCCTTGCCCCGCTCTTGAACCGCCTGAACGCCTTCCTTCGTGCCGGAGATGACGATCTGCCCCGGGCAGTTCACATTTGCGAGCTCGACCGCGGTTCCGGCTTGCGTTACCTCGCGGCACAGGTCGGCAAGGGCTTCGCGCTCCGCTCCGAGGACGGCAGCCATGGCTCCCTGTCCGGAAGGTACGGCCGCTTCCATCAGCTCGCCGCGCCGGCGAACGGTGCGTACCGCATCCGTAAAGGGCAGCACGCCCGCCGCGACCAGCGCGCTGTATTCCCCCAGGCTGTGCCCGGCAACGAAATCAGCGCGGACCCCTTTGGCTTGCAGTGCGGCCAGATAAGCGCTGCTGACGGTGAGCAGAGCGGGCTGCGTGTTGTAGGTCTGTTTCAATTGATCATCCGGGCCGTTGAAGACGAGATCCGTCAGTTTAAAGCCCAAGGCTTCGTCCGCTTGCTCAAACACCTTGCGGGCTTCGGGAGAGGTCTCCCAAGCGTCAAGTCCCATCCCAACGGCTTGGGCTCCTTGACCCGGAAATACGAATGCGATTTTACCCAATGCTATGTCCTCCCGTCAACTGATCCTCTTACCAAACGAGAACGCTGGCTCCCCAAGTGAGACCTGCTCCGAAGCCTACCATGACGATCCGATCGCCTTCAGCGAGCCGCCCCGTTTCAGCAGCCTCCGCTAGAGCCATGGGGATAGAGGCAGCGCCGACATTTCCGTAACGGTCAAGGTTGATCATGCATTTCTCTTCCGGTACGTGCAGCCGATTCAAGGCAGATTGAATGATGCGAATGTTCGCCTGATGGGGAACCAACAGGTCAATGTCTTCTTTGGTCAGGTCGGCCTTGCGAAGCGCTTCCTCCGCTGCGCTGCCCATGACGCGCACGGCGAATTTGAACACTTCCGCTCCGGCCATGTACAGATAGTGCAGCTTCTGCTCGATGCTTGCCGGTGACGAAGGGTTACGGGAGCCGCCCCCCTCCAGCTTGAGAAGCTCGCCGCCTGCTCCGTCCGCTCCAAGCTCGAAGGACTTGAAGCCGCGACCCTCCGGCACAGCGCCGATCACGACTGCACCCGCTCCGTCTCCGAAGAGAACGCAGGTGTTCCGGTCGGTATAATCCGTAATCTTCGACAAGACTTCGGTGCCGACGATGAGTGCGTATTTGTACGTCCCGAGCGCGATGAAGTTGGAGGCGTTCGCCAAGCCGTAGATAAAGCCGGTGCATGCCGCTGACAGGTCATACGCCGCCGACTTCTTCGCGCCCAGCTTCTCTTGCAGGATGCATGCCGTCGACGGAAACGACATGTCAGGGGTTACCGTGGCGACGATAATGAGATCGAGATCGGCCGCCGTGATGCCCGCGTTCCGAAGAGCCTCCTGTGCCGCCGGAAACGAAAGATCGGAAGCCGCTTGATCCGGGCGGGCGATACGCCGCTCGCGCATTCCGGTGCGGGTGCGGATCCATTCGTCATTGGTGTCCACCATCTTCTCCAGATCCTGATTCGTCAAAACACGCTCCGGAACATATCTCCCCGTGCCAAGCACCCCAACCGGTATCAGATTCATGCTCATCTCTCCTTAGCTTTTGCCGATTTCTGCGGATATCGAAGGAACCAGCTTGCCTTCGATGGCGATCCGCGCTTGCCGAACCGCGTTCATGATCGCGACCGCATCCGAGGAGCCGTGGCTTTTCAGAACGAGACCGTTCAAGCCAAGCATCGGGGCCCCCCCGGTTTCGGAATAATCGAGCCGCTTCTTAAAGTTTTTCAGTCCCGGCGCGAGCGCAGCCGCCGCGACCTTGGTTAACAAGCTGCGCTTGAATTCTTCCTTCAGTACCTTAAAGATCGCTCCAGCCGTCCCTTCGACGGACTTCAGCAGGATATTTCCGGCGAACCCGTCGCACACGAGCACGTCGCATTCTCCATAGAGCACGTTCCGCGCTTCGATGTTGCCAACAAAATGAATCGGCGCTTCCTTCAGCAACGGGAAGGCCGCTTTCGTGAGCTCGTTGCCCTTGGTGTCCTCTGTCCCCACATTCAAGAGTCCCACACGCGGTTTCGCAATCCCGTCCACTTTCGAACGGTAAATGCTTCCCATCACCGCGTACTGCAGGAGCTGCTCCGGTGTAGCGTCCATGTTGGCTCCAAGATCAAGAGCAAGCGTACCGGCACCGTCAAGCGAAGGGATCATCGGAGCCAGCGCCGGGCGTTCGATACCCGGAATACGCCCGACCACGAGGAGGCCCGCCGTCATCAGCGCGCCGGTATTGCCTGCGGAGATCATCGCATCCGCTTCCTGGTCGCGAACGAGTCGGGCCGCGACCACCATGGAAGAGTCCTTCTTCCGGCGAACCGCTTTCACGGGCTCGTCATCGGATAGTATGGCCTCGGACGCATGAAGAACCGTCACGTTAGAGGGGCGGTTTGCCGTGATCGGGTCCAGCTTCGTTTTGTCCCCCACCAGAACGAGCTCGGTATCCGGCCATTCCTTGGCAGCGAGGAGAACTCCTTCCGTGATCGCCCACGGGGCATTGTCTCCGCCCATGGCATCGATGGCGATTCTCAAGTCAATCAGCTCCGTTTCTCTTGAGTCTTCGTATGATGGATCAAAAATTGCCCTTCAAACACAAGCTCGGAGCCAACGGTCGTGAGAACCTCCACCTTGGCGTTACCCCGGGAATTCCGCTTCACCAGCGCTTTGGCGACACATTTCTCTCCGAGCCGGACCGGCCGGAGATAACGGATATCCGCAGACGCCGTTAGAGCGATCACATCGTCGATCACCGCGACAGCAAGCGAGTTGGCTTGTGCGAAAATATGATGGCCGCGGGCGATTCCCGTCCGCGAGAATACATGCTCTTCTCTGACTTCAAGCAGGGAGATGCCGCTCTTGTCGAGCTGCAGATCGATCACTTCCCCGATCACTTCATCGAGGGGAAGGGAGCGGACTTCATCAAGCGAACGCTCCGCCATCGTCTTCAACCGTTCCCGAAGCTCGGGAATTCCAAGCTCCATCCGGTCCAGCCGAACCGTTTGGATGCTGACATGAAAGTGGTGTGCAACATCCTCGTCGGTAACGAAGGGATTCTCCTGGATATGGATTGCCAGCTGTTTGAGCCTTTCGCGTTTCGGCAACCGTTCCATGGGGGACCTCCTCTTCCTTCTGCCATTCTTATTACCAGGTACTAAAAGTAGTATATAAAAATCAAGCCGAAAAAGAAAGCAAAAGCTGAGCTTTCGGATGCGGCATGTGCCGCTGCACAAAAAAAGGGCGGTTTCCCCGCCCTCTCTTCGGACGGGATGCTTGTACCTCACTTCACCCCGCCAAAAAAAATAGCACCCCACCGAAGATGAAGTACTACTTCCGCAATATTATTGCTTGATGATCTCTCTGCCTTTGTAGGAACCGCACACTTTGCATACGCGGTGAGCCAGCTTCAGTTCGCCGCATTGCTCGCATTTCACCATACCCGGCACAGCCAGCTTAAAGTGAGTGCGGCGTTTGTCACGGCGCGTTTTGGACGTTCTCCTTTGAGGTACTGCCATTGTTTCCCACCTCCTTGCCTTAATTCAAGACCATCACGGGTCTTTTCTTGTTTCCTTGAACAGATCGGCCAGACCCGCCAATCGGGGGTCGATTTTCTCCGTGGAGCAGCCGCAATCTCGCTCATTGAGGTTCGTGCCGCATTCGGGGCACAGCCCGCGGCAGTCTTCCTTACAGAGCGGAATGTACGGTAGAGCCATCCAGACGGCTTCCTCCACATAGGGAGCAAGCTCGACCAGGTCTTCTTGGACCTGGTGAAGGTCATCCTGTTCTTCGCCAGCTTCTGCAGAGATGGACCCTAGCGTGAACTTCTCACGGAAGGGAATAGAGAGAGTCTCCTGAACCGAGCCGAGGCAGCGCGAGCATACCATCGTCACGGGCAGCTTGAGCATTCCATCCACAACAGCGATGTTTCCATCCGCATAAGCGGCGAGATCCGCTTCCAGCACCCCGAATGCTTCGAGGTCCTGACGACCGCTGAGAAGCCCGGACATGTCCATGCTCTCATGAAGCTGGACATTCTTTCCCTTCAGGGTCAATTCTTTCACGTTTATCTGCATGATCCATCACTCCAAACAAACAAAAATAATTATAGCCATTGCGCCTACCGGTTGTCAACATTTTCTCACTGACAGCCTCAAAATTCCTTGCGACAAGCCCTGCCTTCCGGCCGGGCGTCCTCTCCGGTATAATGGCTGTGAGAAGCCGGATTCATACGGAGGATACCGAAATGAGAACCGCAGGAATCATCGTGGAATACAACCCGCTCCACAACGGGCATGTTCACCATTACCGGGAAGCCAAACTAGCGGCGAGCGCGGATGCGCTCATCGCGGTCATGAGCGGTCCGTTTCTTCAGCGGGGAGAGCCCGCCCTGTGCAGCAAATGGGCAAGAGCCGAAATGGCCCTTCATATGGGAGCGGACCTCGTCATCGAGCTGCCCACCGCGTTCGCGGTCCAGCCCGCGGAATGGTTTGCCTACGGCGCCGTATCGGCGCTTGAGGCAACGGGAGTCGCGGATGCGCTGGTCTTCGGCAGCGAGAGCGGCAGCATCGCGTGGTTTCGCGAGCTCGCCGCTCTCCTTCGCGATGAGCCGCCGGCGCTTAAGGCGCGGCTCAAAGAGCGGCTAGCGGCGGGAGCGAGCTATCCGGCGGCCTACGCATCGGCTGCCGCCTCGCTCGCAGATGGCCCCGACGCGGGAACCCTCGCGCAGCCGAACAATATCCTCGGCCTGCAATACTGTCTCGCGCTCGAGCGGCTGAAGAGCGGGATCGTCCCGCTGACGATCCCCCGCCTCGGCGCTGGCTACCATGACAGGGAAGCGGCGAGCTCTTCCGCAGCCGATGGGATCGCCAGCGCCACCGCCGTGCGAAAGCTGCTGCTGCGGGAGCGGGGAGCGGCGGGGCTTGCCGCTGCCGCTCCCTATCTCCCTGATTATACGGTACGTATCCTGCGGCGGGAATGGGAGGCCGGGCGGGGGCCGATGGAGTGGGAGAGCTTCGCGAGCCCGCTCTTTCACCTCCTGCTTACCCGCCCGGCTTCCGCCTACGCGGAGTTAGCCGAGATCACAGAGGGAATCGAGCACCGCTTTCTCCAAGCGGTTCCAGGCCTCGATTTCCGCCGGGACGACCGGGTAACGCAGCTCCTCGCGGCAGCCAAAACCCGTCGCTACACACACGCCAGGCTGCAGCGGGCCTTGCTCTCCATCCTACTTGACCGCCGCAAGGAGGACGTGACCCGGGAGGTGCTTGAGCGCGGTGTGCCCTATCTCCGCGTGCTCGGGTTTTCGGCTTGCGGCCGCGAGCTGCTGAAGCGGATGAAAGAGTCGGCAACCGTTCCTGTCGTAACCAAAGTCACGAAGGAAGCTTCCCCGCTCTTGGAGCTGGACATCCGCGCCGCTTCGGCATATGCCGCCGCCTACGCCAAGCCGGACTCCCGCGAGCTGCTTCGGGACTATTATCAGGCGCCGCTGCAAACCGAAGCCTGATACCCTCATCTTATTCCTTCGCCCGAACGAAGAGCCTATCCCTTCTTAGCATACTTAGCATAAACGAAGAATGTCCCGAATGCATCCGCAAGATAGTAGCCGTCTAACAAGCGCAAAGACGGATCCTAAGCCGCCTTACCAAGGGGAAGGATCCGTCTTTGTCGTTACACGCCTATCACAAGGGTCACATGCTCTTCATGGCGCAGTCTTCTCGGCGAATTATCCAATCGAAATATGCCATTGGAAAGCCTCTACTCCATTCCACAAGGAACGCGGCATTCGCTTATTCGGCTGCTTGCTGCGGAAGCTCCTTCAGATAGGCGATGGCATCATCCAAGGTGGAGACCGGAATGATCTTCATCTTCGTTCCGATCTTCTCCGCTTCCTTCTTGGCATCGGAATAATTCGTATAGCCGTTCTCATCCTTCGGCGCAAAGAAGATCTCCGCGCCTTCCCGATCCGCCGCCACGACCTTATGCTGAATACCGCCGATCGGACCGACCTTGCCGCTTTCTTCGATCGTTCCCGTCCCGGCAATGCGATGCCCTTTGGCGATATCCTCCGGAAGCAGCCGATTGATGATCTCCAAAGTAAACATCAGCCCGGCGGAAGGTCCGCCGATGTCCCCGGCCTTGATGCTGATCCGGTCTGCGTCTATCTTCGAGAGCACCGTCAGCATCACCGCCTGGGTGATGCCCATTCCGACCCGGCGGTTTTCTTCTCCTCCGGTCGCCGTCGCTTCAGCGGGCAGATAAGCGAGCTTGACCTCGGCCTCCATCGTCTTGCCCCCTCGGTTCAAGGTCAGGCTCACCTTATCGCCTACCTGTTTGCCGCTCAGGTAGTTCACCAACTGATCCGGCGCCTCCAGCGCCTTCCCGTCCACCTTAAGCAGCTGGTCTCCTACGGAGAGCACCTCAGACGCTGGCATACCCGGAATGAGATGCAGCACCATGATGCTGTCGGTATGATAGCTATACTCGATCCCAAGATGCTTGTAGGCCGCGAGAATGGCGTTCGACTGGGAGGATGACATGCTGTATACCTGGGTTTGGTTATATTCCTCCTCCGTTTGCCCTTGAAGCACCTTTTGCTTCGGACGGATCTCCTGATGGGTCGCTTTGGCCCATAGATAGGAGACGACATTGGCGTCCATCACCCCTACCGTCGTCAGCATAAATACCCCCCGATCCGGCGGATGGCCGGGTGCCGTCGTAATCATCGGGCTGATGTCTTCAGCCGAACCCGGTTGATAAATGAAATAAGGCAGCGGATAAAAGACGAGAAAATAAGCGAGAAGAATTCCCACGAGCGTAGCGGCGGTATATTTGCTCCACATTCGCTTTTTGCGGGGAAATCTGTCTCTTCCTCCATCTTTTCCAACTGACTCCAATCGTCCTTCCTCCATGGTGATCCCCCCTGTGTTAACCCGATTCTACGCCCGGGAATGTCTGCCGATCAAGTGAAGGCTTGGTCTATCCGGACAACCCGCTACGTACATTTATAACAAAATCGTTTCCCCGCGCAGTCGAGGTGATCCTATGCAGCAGCCAAACAGCGCCGCCCGCAGCCGGACGGCGACCGCTCTACTCGGAGTGTCCGCCCTTATTCTCATCGTTCTGATTCTCGCTTATCCCGATGAAGCCTTTCAAGCATCCTTCGGCGGCCTCCGGCTTTGGTGGACCGTTCTTGTCCCCGGATTGCTGCCCTATCTGGTCGTAATGGAGCTATTTACCGGTTTTGGTCTTACCCGCGCCTTCGGCGCGCTGGTCGAACCGGCGCTCTATCGCTTGTTCCGAATTCCCCGAGGCGGGGGCGCTCCCGTTATCGCGGGGCTGCTCGGCGGCTTCCCTCAAGGCATTCAGACGGCTCGAAGGGTACTCGATGTGACCCCCTTAGATCGCTATGCTGCGTTTCGTATGCTGGCGGCATCGCACCTGTGCAATCCTGCTCTGCTGGTCACCGTCGTGGGTGCCGGATTCCTCCAGAATGTAAGAGCAGGCGTTCTGCTCGCTCTGATCCATTACTTGTCTGCCGGGGTTGCCGGTTGGCTCGGGCGCTTTTTCCTGCCGGAGTCCTCTGTCCCTTCCCGGAATACCGGGAAAGACGAACCGTCCAAAACCTTCTATGTAGAGCTGCGCGAAGCGAGACAGGAAGACGGGCGGAGCTTCGGTCAATTATTAGGCGATGCCGTGACCTCGACGATCCAAGCCTTGTTCACCTTATGCGGCTTTATCATTTTATTCTCTGTTCTGATTCGGATGATAGCTTTGCAGCTTCCGGATGACGGAATCGGCCGCTGGTTCCTGCTGCTTCCAGCTCTGCTTGAGCCACATCTCGGCGCCTATGCCGCTGCTGTCCGTCTCGAGCCTTCCCTCCTTCAGCTCGCCGTCATCGCTGCGGCTCTCGCTTGGGGAGGAATCTCCCAGCATGTCCAGGTGAAAGCACTCTCCGGTGCAGCTTCTCCGAGATATGGTGCCTATGCCGCTGCCCGGCTGCTCCAATCGCTTCTCGCCTTCGGTCTTACCTTCGCTCTTGCCGTTCCGCTCGCCAGTTGGCTCGGCGGATCGACCGAAACGATGGCGGTTTTGCCGGCATTCAGTCAAACAGAAAGCTTCTCCCCCCGTTTGCCGAGTTTCGCCGGTTGGCCGCATGCGCTGGATTCCTTGAGGCTCTCTCTGGCTGCAGCAGGATTACTGCTCGGAATAACCGCTCTCTGCTTCCGACCTATCCATCGGATGAAGAGAAAGAAGCGGTATTGAGAGGCACTGTTCCGGAATTATCGCGAATGGCTTTAGATGGTTAGATGGACTTGTTCCGTATCACATCTCGCTGTACTTGGCTCGCAAAGCTTGCTCGACAGACTCCGGCACGAGATCGTTTACCGGGCCTCCGAAGCGGGCGATTTGCTTGACTACACTGGAGCTGAGGTACGAATATTGGTTGCTCGACATCATGAAGAAGGTTTCGATCTCTTCATTCAGCTTGCGGTTCACCGAAGCCATCTGCAGCTCATATTCAAAATCGGATACGGCCCGAAGCCCTTTTACAATGACATGCGCATTCTTCTCCGTCATGTAGTTGATGAGAAGATCATCAAAGTGGTCAACCTCTACATTCGGAATGTCCTTCGTGACTTCCTTCAGAAGATCCACTCGCTCCTGAACGGTAAACAGCGGCTGTTTGCTCGTATTGTTCAAAACCGCCACAATCACCTTATCAAATACTTCCGCCGCTCGCGTCACAATATCCAGATGGCCATAGGTCACCGGGTCAAAGCTGCCCGGACAGACTGCAACCGATGGTTCATGCTTGATCTGTTTCATCCGTCTCCTCCGTCCGTCCTTCATTTACAGGCTGCTCCTGCACTCCCGATTCATAGCGGTAGACCGAAACGGCCGTGTCCCCGTAGACCGCCTTGCGAACCTCATGGAAAGGCCCGTAGGCTTCCTCATACCGGTGTCCGGAATCGTACTCCGCCACAACGGTTGCTCCCTCTTCCAGCAGACCGAGGGCATGCATGGAGAGCATCAGCTCACCGATTGTCTTCATGCGGTAGGGAGGATCAAGGAACACAAGCCGAAAATACCTCTCCCTCTTGGCTAGAGCTTTCAATGCCCGTTCCGCGTCATTGCGGTACACCTCAGCCTGAGCTTCCAGCCGCGTAGTCTGCAGATTGTGCCGGACCACCTCAAGACTCGTGCGGTCCGCGTCGATGAAGACACCGTGCTCCATCCCGCGGCTTAAGGCCTCAATCCCGAGGCCGCCGGTCCCTGCGAACAGGTCGAGAACGGCTCCTCCCTCAAAATAAGGGCCGATGATGCTGAAGACCGCTTCCTTCACTTTGTCCGTCGTCGGTCTTGTCCCCATACCGGGCACAGCTTTCAGGCTTCTTCCTTTTGCCGTTCCGGATATCACTCTCACGACTCATTTACCCCCAATACCATCATTCCACGCTATCGTATCACATTCCCGGTACGACTCCAAAACTCTTTTGAAAGGAAGAGTATAAATTTCCCTCCCGTTGTACAAACTGTAAATATCGGCATCCGAGATGCCGAAGACAACCGCGGAGAAGACTTAATTCCCCATAAGGCTTCGTCCGGTTTCTCCTCTCCCATGAAGGTGCTCGCTTACCCGGCGAGCACCCGATACAAGCAACAGCCCGCGATTTCTTTCGAAATCAGCGGGCTTTTTTGACGTACAGGTGGCGGGTTGGTGGCGAATTGGTGCGATTGTTATGACGATCCTTTCCCGCCCTGCTCGCTTACAACTTCCTCACTCTCATCGGCATCCGCGAGATGACCCATGCCGCTGCCAGCAAAGCGAGTGCCACAAAAACCCCCGATTCACCCGTCCAGAGCAGCGCATTCTTCCCTTTGGAGGAGGAATCGAACACCTCCTGGATGATGGCATTCCAGGATGCATGCAGGAAGAAAGCAGGCCATATGCTGCCGGTTGTCAACCGCAACCGCCCAATCATGTAGCCGAAGGAGGTGACCGAAATCATAAAGAGGAGAACGGAGAGAACGGGATAGGGACCGGAATAATACTGACCCCCAAGCATCAAGGGAAGATGCCATATGCCCCAGATGACCCCGCTGGTCAGCATCGGGTAAGGAACGCGGGCGTCGATCAGCCGAGTGAGCATGAACCCCCGCCAGCCAAGCTCCTCTCCGACACTGCCGATGAGGCCAACGAATGTGCCGACAACCATCTGGATGAGCAAGAGGCTCACGAAGGTAACGAAAGGCGAAGCCTTTATGTACGTGTCCGGAGTGACGTATTGTACCAGTCCCGTACTCCAAGCAACCCCATAAGCAACCAGGCCGATGACTGCAGGAAACAGCAGGACGAAAGGCAGTGTCTTCCATGTACGTCGTCCTCCGAACCGCAAGGAGATATCCTTGATCCCTTCATGCAGCAGCAATCGCGTGAAGATGGAAGAAAGTCCTGGCGCCCACATCAGGAACAAGACAAAGATCGGGTATTTCATCGTCAGCACATAACCAAGCACGGAGAGAGGCAGGAGCATGGAGAAGAAAACGAGAAGTCCTCGCCTAGCAAGACGAATGCGCTCCTTCTCCCCTGCTGATCCTGCGGCAGGCTTGCGGCCTACATTTGATTTCATGATGGAGACCCCTTTTCAAAGCACGGATAAAGATAACCATCACTAAGTATAACAGTCGCTCCACCCTGGTTTGAACATACTCGTGTCCAGTTTTTTCCTAGCCCTAAGCCCAGGAAAAAACTGGAGTACCGCAACTAGAGGTATTGAGAGGAACGCGTATGAGTGCAAGATTTCAACCTCCTTCGGAGCCATTCCTCACCCTCGCTCTTCCTTCCCCAGCCTCTCCCGAAAATAGTCCCGATTCATCAGCATGCTCGGATGCCCCGGACATAAAGCGAGTGCGGTTTCATTGCACTCATTCGCTTTCCGATACTCTCCCAGCTTGTCATAGCATACACACAATTGCAGATAAGGAAGCCACGACCAAGAGGCATGATCGACCAAAGCACCGTTCGATGAAGGCTTGCTGAGTTGTGTCGCTTTTTCATACCAATAGACGGCTTGATGAAATCTTTGCTCGGACAGGAACAGCTTGCCAAGCGCACAGCAGCTCTCCGCCCGAGGCAGATCGAGCTCCATCGTACGGAACAAGGATCGGAGCTGCAGATCGCGTTTGCTTACATGCTCGTAGGAGTCGGCCAGCTTCAGACATGCGCCGATCTGATCCTCGATCCATCCGTTCTTACCGGCTAAAAACAACTCATACTGCTCCACTGCTTCTTCATAAAACGCATGATCCCTTAGCTCATTAGCGAAATAATACAAATCTCTCGGTGAAAATACATCTCCCTTCTCTTTGCGTTTGCGATAGATCTGCAGATTCCGGTCGGTATAAGCTTTGTTCTTCCCGTGAGTGACTTGGATTTCACTCTGCTCAATCCGGCCGAACACCTCCAAGTATTCATGAACAGGGCCAATCCATCGAAACTGGCAAGCTCGCCTCACCAGCCGGTTCCGCTTCAAGCTGATCGTAGGCTTGCCGTTGTTGTCGGTTGCCAGCACATAATGCATCATCACACTGTCCACACCCGAATCCAGCTTCCCCTTCAAAGCCAGGAAAGCAAGGCGATCCTCCTCCAAGAGGACATCATCCGCGTCCAACCACAGAATATAGTCTTTCGTCGCTTGATCGAACGCAAAATTTCTCGCTGCCGAGAAATCATCATGCCATTTATAATCAAAGATCCGGCACTTAAACGTCTCCGCCAGCTCTTTGGTCCGATCGGTCGAGCCGGTGTCGATGATGTTGATCTCATCCGCGATGCCCTGAACCGATTCCAGGCATTTGCCCAGCGCTTCCTCTTCATTCTTTACGATCATGCATAAGCTGATCGTGATGCCAGACGGAAGAAAACCCTCGATGGAACGCAAAAAATCGTTCCCGCCCAAGAGATCGGATTCCCGGTAAATGTGATAGGCCGGGTAGCGCGTATCCACAAACAACGAAATGCCAAGCGCTGCAGCGCGGATGCAAAAATGCCGATCTTCGCCCATGAACGAAAGGTTGGGCAATCTATGGAACCGTACTCCCTTGCTCAGCGCGGACTGCCTGATCAGGGTACATGCGCCAAGCCCCCCCACTTCATAAATACCAGGCGTCCGCATTTGCTGCAGGAAGGCAGCAGCCTGCTCCTCTTCGGACCGATCATTCTTCAGGCCGGAGTTCTTAAAGAACAAATATTCATCCATTAGCCAAACTTGAGGAAGCGGGTCTCCTTCAGCCTGCCATTTGGTCCAAAAAATCGAAGAGATGATCTCTTTCTCCACAGCCAGCAGACGAAGAAGCGTATCCGGATATAGCAAGAGATCAGAATCAACAAGGAACAAGGCGTCATAATGATGCTCAAGGGCATGTTCGATAATGGCATCCTTCATGCCTGCCACTTTGTCGATGAGGGCTGTATCCCAATAATGGGAATGCTCATCTCGCTCATAGGATTGAGCCGGTCGTTCCTGGATCGTAACGTCTTGCGTTTTCGCTTGAAATCCCTTTAGCAGCTCTCTAGATGCCTCGAGGTCATTGTTATCTAGAAAAAGATATCCGACCTGACAGGGGGCGGTTTTCAACAAGGACAATGATTTCAGAAACAATTCGAGAACTTGCGGCTTTTGCTGCACTGGACTTGCAATCAGGACGCGAATGGGCATCTGCCTTACCATCTCCTCACATTTGATTGCCACGCCCGAAGGAGGGGCTTCAGTCCTTTCATCCTCCTAATCATTATCCGTACAAGGGCTATATCCCAGTACAAGCGAAGCACGGCAATCATATATTGGACTGATCTTTGTATGTATTCTATTTGGGAGGTGGAATTCTTGTCACAGCCGAATCTTCCAAACATCACGCCCACCGTGAGTTTAACCCGCGACGATGCCGTGAATCTGCTCCTTTCCTCCATCGCTATGGAAGAATTGGGTATGAGCCATATTCTGAACGCAGAAGGAGAGAAGCTGCAATACGTGCTGGGCACAATACCCGGGATATCAGGGCCAAATCCAACGATCGGGGAACTGCTGGAAGTCAATCAAAGCGTTCGCTCCATGTTGGACAGTACGGCGCGCAATCAAATTTTTCTGCAATCCAAAATGGAGACCGCTTTGCAGAGTCCAACCTTGGTCGGACCTACAGGACCAACGGGACCTACAGGTCCTTCAGGAGGACCCGTAGGGCCGACGGGTCCCGCCGGAGTGGTCGGTCCTACAGGGCCGACGGGACCGACCGGGTTATCAGGATTCGTTGGAGCCACAGGACCAACCGGCGCGATAGGCCCGGCAGGCGCAATCGGCCCCGCCGGACCGATTGGCGCAGTAGGACCAACTGGAGTGACCGGTCCGACGGGGGCGGCAGGTGCAGGCCTGGGCGGTCTCGTGGTCTTTGACCCGTTGCTTGCTCCGGGTTACCCACAGGATCAGGTTGTCTTTTATAACGGCGGCACTTATATCGTAACTTCCGCTCCTCCCGTGGGGACACCTGGTTTTTCGCCAAACTATACGCTATTGGCGGCAGCGGGTGCTGCGGGCGCCGCTGGCCCAACAGGTCCGACGGGGGCTACCGGTGTTACCGGCAGCATTGGGGTAACCGGTCCGACGGGGGCTACCGGCATCGGCCTTGGAGGCGCGGTATCGTTCAACGTTGCGCTTGCTCCCGGCTATCCTGTCGGTCAAGTCGTCACCTACAATGGAGCTACTTACATGGTGAATACCGCTCCACCTACCGGTACGCCCGATTCTTCGGCTGCTTATACGCTTTTGGCGGCGCGCGGAGCGACGGGCAGCACGGGAGCAACCGGTCCGACGGGTCCGACAGGAGCCACCGGGGCTACAGGAGGTACCGGCCCTACAGGGCCGACCGGAGTGACAGGAGCAACGGGAACAAGCGTTACCGGAAACTATGCTTTCGCACAGAACACATCCGGAACGATTGCCGTGCTTCTCGGTTCGGGACTTGTCACCTTACCGAACAACCAGAACATTCCCACTGGCATCACCATCAACGGAGCAAACGACACGCTTACCATCGGCAATACCGGTAACTACTTCATTCGTTATTCGATCAGTATGACCGCATCGCTCTTAACGTCTTCCCGAATCTTGCTAAGCAACGTCAGTATTCCGTCAACAGAAACGGCCTCCGTGACCACCACATCACTTCAGGCTCAGGCCATCATCCCGATCACAGCCGGTCAAACGCTTCAATTGCAAGTATCCTCAGCGGTATCCGTGGGCTTGCAGGCTCCGGGAGCAAGCTTGGTCATCATCCGGTTAACCTAACATCCTGAAGGGCTACTAGATCATGGAACGGCTTCTATCCGTAATCGCCTGGATTGCTGCTTTTTGATTCAACCAAGGCGGCGGAAGCCGTTCCTTCCTTTCGTTCAGATCCTCTTGCGCGGCGAAACGCTTTAAAGCTTCAAGACCGCGCAGGATTCTTCTCGCCTCTCGGCATGAACTCGGATAGCGGAACGGGTATCGCAGCAGAGCAATGCTAAGCGGCTCCTTCCATTCGATCTGCTGGTTCCCCTGGATTACCACAGAAGCGATCAGGCTGACGATCACGTGAAGGAGCTCAAGAAATTGTCCTTCCAGAACAATGGACAGTTTATCCTCATGAGGCGTTCTCAAGCTCATTTCCTGAATCAACAGGTTGGCTAGCGAGTGAATCAGCTGCGAAACGGCTTTGCCTGAATCGAGCAAGTGCCTTCCGGAAGAAACTCCTCTCTTTATGGGGAGACTCTCCTCGGACAGGCTCTGTCTATCGAGCTCCGAGACTTCATCTTTCTTATGAAGCAGAATCCAATTCATCATCATCAACGAATCGGCAAAGCGGAGGATGGATCGATGAAAGTGAACGACATCCTTCGTTTCAGGCAAATTTCCTCCACTTAGCTTTCCTTCCCGGAAGGCGTCGATTTGCTCCGCTTTCGCATAGAGAAGCTTACTTAATGCTTCTTCGCTGTATTCTATGCTTTCTTTCCAATGGACAACTGCGCTTTCGAATGGCACAGCGGGCACCCTATTTGCGAACGATCCGATCCGCATGTCCTCCCCCGATCTGCCCAATGACCGGCTACTCTTCATCACAGCATTCATGATGCTTCTTATCCATAGCCAGCACATCAGTCAGCTTAAATTGAAGCAGGATCTGGTTCGCTACGATTCCCCGGAGCATCTGATTCACGCTATCATTCACACGCAAAGCATCATCCAAGGTCAGG
The DNA here is from genome assembly GCF_001457415.1 of Gorillibacterium timonense. Classification (GTDB taxonomy): domain Bacteria; phylum Bacillota; class Bacilli; order Paenibacillales; family NBRC-103111; genus Gorillibacterium; species Gorillibacterium timonense. Next base: position 1,623,526 of record NZ_LN881724.1, on the reverse strand, counting down.
CACTCTTCTTTCAGCATGTGCTGGATTTTTTCCGCCTCGGCGTTGATGATGTGGGAAAATCCAATTTCCTCCAGAGCGATTGACGTTAAGAGCAAATGGATAACATCCCGCCGACAGAGAATGATCTCCGGTTTGATATCCGGTATGTTGGGCATTGACATGATTAACCACCACCTTCTTTATTCGAAAGGAGGAGTCCGTTCGCTACATCATAGTATGTAGAAGAGCCCAAATGGTTCAGACCGTTGCCGGTTCGCAAGCAGGCTCTTGTCCTGCTTCCCACGGAGGTGATTCAGATGGCGGCACCGACGATATCCCTTTGCATGATCGTCAAGAATGAAGCGGCTTCCCTCAGAGCCTGCCTTGAGAGCGCGCGTCCTCATGTCCATGAGATGGTCATTGTCGATACGGGGTCCTCTGACGGCACCTTAGAGGTGGTATCCGAATTTACGGACTTGTGCTATGAGTATATCTGGGATGGGAATTTTTCAAATGCGCGGAATTATGGACTTCAGAAGGCAAGAGGCGATTGGATTTTATGGCTGGATGCCGATGAGGTGTTGGAATGCACGGAGGAAATGAAGACCGCCCATTGGCTGCGGGATGACAAGGATCTGCTGCTGGCGGCAACCACTGTTCACTATACGGGAAGAGCGCCAGAGGAGAACAGCAGCTATCGAATGGCTCAGACTCGCTTGTTCCGAAATCGAGCCGGTTTGAAGTTTACCTACAGCATCCATGAGATGGTAAATGCGGATGAAATCCTGGTAAAAGGCGGCTGGAATTCGGACATTCGTTCCGTTCCGGTCACGATTCATCATTACGGTTATTTGAACGAGCCCGAACTCATGCGCAAGAAGCACCACCGCAACCTGGATATGCTCCTTGCCGCGCTATCGTCTGGAGAGGATCATCCTTGGCTGGAATTCCATCTCGCGAACGAATATTATCGGGCAGGCCGTTATCGCGATGCCATAGAAGCCGTAAACTTGTCCATCCTGCGCTTTATTCACAGCAAACGGATTCCGCCTTCCCTTCTATACAAGCTGAAGTATGCCGCACTTCTTGCAGAGGGAAATATCGGGCAAGCAGGGTCCGGGATCGATAAAGCGATCGCCCTGCATCCCGACTATGTTGATCTCCATTTTTACAAAGGCGTAATCTTATACCGCATGGGAAGATTTGATGGAGCTCTGGACGTCTTTGAACGGTGCCTTCAAATGGGGGAAGCGGACACCCGTCATTTGATCGAATGCGGAACAGGCAGCTTTCAGGCACGCCGCTACATCGAATTATGCCGCGCGGAGCTCGGGATGAACTCTGAATCTTCCAGCTAGACCATGACTTCAAACCCAATACATTTATCCAATCCAATCGAAGAAGAACAAGCAGGTAGAGGACTTCGGTCATTCCAGTTCATGGACAATACACATTGAAGCTCGAACGGTAGAGGGCATCGGGCAATAAAAAGCGCCGTTCCCGTGTTCGGAGGAGGATCGCAAGGACCTGTTCCGAATCTGAGACGGCGCTTTCGGCAAACGATGGAAGTTACAGCGAATCTCCTACCCGATGGATGCGGAGCAGGTTCGTGGTGCCAGAGGCTCCAGCAGGCACGCCTGCAGTGATGACAACCAGATCGCCGTCCTGGACGTAGCCGCCGGCTTTGGCCAGCTCCACGGCGGACAGCACCGCTGCATCGCTGTCGGCGACGTCTGAGCTGCGCAACAGCGGAATGACGCCCCAGCTCATCGTCAGAGCATGAAGCACGGACGGCTTGGAGGAAACGGCGATAATCGGAGCCTGCGGCTTATGCTTGGCAATCATTCGGGCGGTAAAGCCGCTTTCGGTCAGGGCCAGAATGGCCTTGGCGTCCAGCTCCAGCGCCGCTTGGGCCACGGCCTGGCCGATGGCTCCGGTCACGTCCGTCGTTTTGCGGGCGGCCTGCAGAGTCAGCCAGCTGTAACTGTCCAGAGCGGATTCGGCCTTCACGGCGATGCGGGCCATCGTTTCCACCGACTCCAGCGGATACTTGCCTGCGGCAGATTCGCCGGACAGCATGACCGCATCGGTACCGTCAAATACGGCGTTGGCTACATCTCCGGCCTCGGCGCGTGTAGGACGGGGATTCTGCTGCATGGACTCCAGCATGTGGGTGGCGGTGATGACCGGTTTGCCTGCCAGGTTGCAACGGCGGATCATGTCCTTCTGCACCAGCGGCACATCCTCCACCGGCAAGTCTACGCCCAAGTCGCCGCGGGCCACCATAATGCCGGAGGATACGGAGATGATGGCGTCCAGATTTTCTACGCCTTCGTCATTTTCGATTTTGGCTACCACCTGTATATGTCCTGCGCCCAGCTCATTGAGAATATGCTTGATCTCCAGAATGTCCTCCGCCTTGCGGACAAAGGATTGGGCGATGATATCGATCTTCTGCTCTACGCCGAAGCGAATGTGGCGGATGTCCTTCTCGGTTACGCCGGGCAGGCTGGTTTTCACGCCGGGAACGTTGACGCCCTTGCGGGGCTTCAGGCGGCCGCCGTTGCGGATTCGGCAAACAATCTCGGTCCCTTCGGCATGCTCCACCTCCAGGCGAACGAGACCGTCGTCGATCAGAATGATGCTGCCGGGCAATACGTCCTGGGGAAGCTGCTTGTAGGTGACGTGAATGCGGTCCTTGGTGCCAAGCACCTCCTCCGTGGTTAGGGTGACGGTTTCACCCTCTACAAGCTCCACGAAGGACTCTTCCATTTTGCCGATGCGGATTTCAGGGCCCTTGGTGTCGATGAGCACGGCTACATACTGATTCTCGGCGGCGGCGGCTTCGCGGATATTGCGGATGCGGGCTGCATGCTCCTCCGGCTCCCCGTGGGCAAAATTGAGCCGGGCTACGTTCATCCCTGCTCGGATCAGCTTGCGGAGCATTTCCGGGCTTTCGCTGGAAGGGCCGATGGTGCATACGATTTTAGTTTTGCGCATGTTCTCCACTCCTTGTCCGTTTTCCCTATTTTTTGCTTGTGAATTTTTTCTCTTGATCCTAGAATATCGGAAAGTGTATCATAAGAAAAATATATATTTTTTCGTTTTTCATAAATTTTGATGAGGAAGTTGGGCTGGATAATGAATCTGCATGCGCTGAGGTTGTTTTATGCGGTTGCTGAAAAAGGCGGGGTGACCCGCGCTGCCGAGGAGCTTCTGATCAGCCAGCCGGCTGTTACGGCTCAAGTCCGCAACCTGGAGAAGGAGCTGGGGTTTCAACTGCTGGCGCCCAAGGGACGGGGCGTTCTCTTGACCGACGGCGGAGTTATCGTGGCGGGATATGCCAAGCGGTTGTTTGCGTTGGAGCGGGAGATCGAGTCGGGCATCCGGGAGTACAAGGCGGGCTTCAGCGGCGTGCTGCGCATTGTGGCCACCTATCTTCCCGCCAACCTGCTGCTTCCCGAGTGGCTGGCCCGTTACAAGCAGGAGCATCCCGAGGTGGAAGTGGTGCTGACCACCGTCAATTCCCGTGAGGCTGTGGAGCAGCTTCTTAACTATGATGCGGAGGTGGCGGTTTACGGCGGAGGTTGGGAAGAGCAGCCGGGCATTGAGTGGGAGCAGCTGCTGGAGGATGAGCTGTGGTTCATTGTGCCCAACCGCCACCCCTATGCAGGCAAAGAAATTACCTTGTCCGAAATGATGAAAGTGCCCTTCATTCTCCGCGAGGAGGGCAGCTCCACCCGGGAGCGGCTGTTCTCTCTGTGCCGCGCCTTGAATGTGAACCCACCGAAGGTAGGCCTTCAGTTCAACGGGGTCAGCGAGGCGGTGCGCGCCGTGATTGCGGGCTACGGGGCGAACTTTATTTCGTCTCTGGCCGTAAAGGATTATGTGGAGCGGGGTGAGGTGTCACGGGTGTTCGTCAGCGGCATGACCCTGATGAATCCGATCGCCGTATGTACGCGCAAACAGGAGCCGCTCTCCCCAGTGGCGGAGGCCTTCGTCGGTATGATCCGAAGCGAAGTCAACAATCAATATTGAAAGGACGTTAAGGTTGTCGGCGATCCATTCTAATTTCCAATATCGGTCCAAAGATCATCGGAGAGAGCCCTATCATTTGGTTAACAGCGATTAAGCTCAAGTTGTTATCTGATCCAGTAGAAAAGGAGCGGCATAACGAAAAGTGGAACCGCATAAAGCATAGAAGACGCTGCCACATTTGCCCTCCTCTTCTCCTCCCGACCACGAGACCCCCTCATGGTAAACGGCTGCTATAAAAAAAGCCCCGAACGGAGTTCGGGGTAAGGATGAAACGTATATCGTGAAAAAGAGAGTATCTAAAGAATACAGGACAAACCTTAAGATAAGCTTAACCTCGGATAAGAATCTTCTGAAATTCGAAAACTAATTCCGGTCAGCCCGTGCAAATACCCAACCGGAGGCAGGTGAAGCTCATGGCCAATCCTAAGGTGCTCATCCTCTATGCAAGCTATGGAGACGGTCATCTGCAAGTCTCCCGCGCACTGAAGGAGGCTTTAAGCGAGCGCGAGATCGAAGCCGTTATGATCGATTTGATGGCCCTGTCCCATCCTTTCCTCGATGCTTTTTGCCGGCGCTTTTACAGGAAGAGCTACTCGGTTTTTCCTCATTTGTACGGATGGCTGTACGGATCGACTAACCGCTTGCATGCGGGAAACCTCGTCCTTCAATGGGTTAACAGTTTCGGGCGAAAGGTTCTTCTCACCCTGATCGATCAAGAAAAACCCGATCTCCTCCTCAATACCTTCCCTATGCCGAGCCTTCCCAATACGCACAATGGTCGATATCCCGTTCCGATCAGCACGGTGCTAACGGATTTCACCGCTCACTCCCGATGGCTTCACAAAAGGAATTCGGCCTATTACGTAGCGACTCATGAACTCGCAAAGGAGCTGAGAGACAGAGGCATTGCTCCCGAGAAGCTGAAGGTGTGCGGGATTCCGACGATGGCGAATTTCCGCAGACCTGTCGGCTGCGATCGCATCTACAACCGCTTCGGTCTCAGCTCCCGCAAGAAGACCTTGCTGATCATGGCTGGCTCTTATGGCGTCCTTAAAGGCCTTGAGCGGCTCGACCCGGTTCTTCTATCCCTTCACGACCTCCAAATCGTGTTCATCTGCGGCAACAACCGGTCTCTCACGGAGAAGCTTAAGCAAGCCTACCATTGGGCACACAACGTTCACGTCTTCGGGTATGTGGAGGATATTCCGATGCTGATGGCCATCTCCTTCGGCTTGGTCACCAAGCCGGGAGGAGTGACGATTTCGGAAGCGCTTACGGCGAATCTCCCCTGCATCTTTTATCGTCCCGTTCCCGGGCAAGAGATGGCAAATGCCGACTATCTCGCTTCCAAAGGAGCCGCCATGATCGCCTATAGCGGCGAAGACCTGTCCTTATTCATCCTCCGGTTATTGCGTGATGGGGAACTGCGGCGGCACATGTGCGATAGCATCTCTAGGCTGCGTCACCCCCGTTCGGCAGAGGCCATCGCTCAGGACATCGCAGAGCATCTCCATTCCGGCCAATGGCCGACTGGCCCGCAAGAAACTTCTGCTTCGGGATTATTCCGTACCTGACACAAGAGGAAGATACTTCGATTCCATTAGCCGCGTGCCTGCTGCAACTCGTATGAGGAAGCAGCTGCGGAATGAATAAAGCCGGGCCTTTTTAGGCCCGGCTTGTTTGCGTTCCCGGTAGTCCATCCGGATTCGTCATGAGATCTCCGCTGTACAGCTTGCGTTCTTCGCCATTATCCAAGCGAACGACAAGAGCGCCGTTATCATCCAAACGGGCGGCCTTTCCCACGACCGGCCCGAGCGGAGTCTCAACCCGCACTTGATTGCCAAGTGTGTCGCTAAGTGCTTCCCATAGGCTTCCGACCGGAGGAAACCCTTCCTTCAGATAAAATCCGGTCATCTCCTCCAGGCTATGAACCACATGAATGGCAAGTCCGGTTCGGTCCACCTTATTTCCCGTCACAAGCCGCAAGGAAGTCGCCTTCTCCTGCAGCTCGTCAGGAAAATCCGCTTGATCCAAATTGACGCTGATACCGATTCCGACGACGAGCGACTGCATTCGGGCTTCCGTTGCCTGCAGTTCAACCAGGATGCCTGCAATCTTTCGTCCCCCGATGAGGATATCATTCGGCCATTTCAAGCGGGCATCCGCTCCTGTGGCCTGTCGGATCGCTCTACATACGGCGACGGCCGTCACCAGAGTGAGATGCGGAGCTTGCTCCAGCGTCAACCCCGTGCGGATCACCAGGCTCATCCACAGTCCCTTGCCGCTCGGGGAATGCCATACCCTCCCCATGCGTCCTCGGCCGCTTCTCTGCTCCTCCGCCATCACCAAAGCTCCGTGGGGAGCGCCGGCAACCGCCCAGGAGCGCGCTTCATTCTGTGTGGAGCCAACCGTCTCGTACACTCGAAGCGATCTGCCGAGAGCCCTTCCGGCAAAAGCGGTCTTTAATCGAGCTTCATCCAGCCGCTCGTCTTCCGGTCTGAGGTCAGGAGCTTCGTTCACGTGGATCCCTCCGTTTCAGGTAAACTCGCCCTGCCGTTCCATAGCCCAGTTTAAGAGCTCTTCTCTACCATTAGGCAGCCGGCTGCAGGCTACCTCTTCAACCAGCTTGCGCATAAGCTTTCCCATCCATGGGCCGGGAGAACGGTTTAGAGCGGCTTGAAGCTCCGATCCGCCCAAGGCGAGCTCGTCCATCCGTTTGACAGGCATTTGGCGAAGGAACTCTTCGCCTTCCCGGATGAGTTTCTCCACTGCGGTCTGAAGAGCTTCCTCCGGCCACCAAGACGATCCAGTCTGCGTTAAAAAGTCGGCGGTCAGAATCCATTCCTTCGCAGCCGATTCACCGAACAGGAGCACCGCTCTCTTGAACGGAACAGGTACAGCTTCTGCAAGGATCGTAAGCCAATCCGGGTCGGCATGATCCCGTCCCTGGCTATCTACCGTTTCTGCGAGCTCACGATGCAGAAATTGGTCAAAACCGAGAAATGCCGCAACCCGTTTGCCTTCTTTGGCAGGAAACGTGAGGACCCGCCACAGCGGCTCGGCATCCAGCTGCCCCAGGTTCATCGCTTTAGCCAGCACCAGCCAACGGATCTCGGGGGTGGTGCGGCTCAAGCGAAGGACGGCTTCAGGAAGCTGATTGGACGTCCAATCCGCGAGTTCAAAAGCAAGCCGCTCCTTCGTATGGCGCAGCAATCGGCTGTCTGCGAGCAGCTTCAGTCCGTCTTCAGGAAACGGGCCTTCCATCATGCGTTCCAGCTCCGACCGCACCCGCTCCATGGCGATATGCTTAAGAAGCCGCGCGTTTGCGAGCAAGGCAAGCCAGGTTTCCTTCTCCACTTGCAGCCTGTAGTTAGCTGCAAACCGGATGCAGCGCATCATGCGGAGCGCATCCTCGCGAAAGCGCTGGTCGGGTTCGCCGACCGCCCGAAGAATGCCTCTCTGCAGATCGCCTGCTCCGTCAAACGGATCGAACAGCTTGCCGTGACGGTCCATCGCCATCGCGTTGATCGTGAAGTCTCGCCGCCGCAAGTCCTCTTCGATTTCGGAGACGAACTCGACGCCGGAGGGGCGACGGAAATCTTCGTATTCGCTCTCCTTCCGAAACGTCGTCAGCTCGAAAAGGAATCCTCCCTGCTTGACTGTAATCGTTCCGTGCTTCAGCCCGGTGGGAATGGCATTGGGAAACAGCTCCAGCGCCTTCTCAGGAGAAGCCGATGAAGCGAGATCAATGTCGTGAATCTCTCTGCCACTGACGTTATCTCGCACAAATCCGCCGACAAAAAAAGCGGTGTAGCCCGCTTCTTCCAAGCGGGCTAATACGCGGCCCGCTTCTTCCATCATTCTCTTCTCCGTCGTCATTCAGTACAGCCCGCGCCTGTTGGCAATCCTTTTGGGTAGGGTGACGTGTCGCTCAGGACTTGGTAATAGATATCTTCATATTCCATCGATATCCGATCGTTGCAGAACGTGTGACGCGCCCGGTGCAGACAAGCCTGAGAGACGCGCTCGTAAAGCTCTGCATCCTGCAAAAGCCGAATGGCGTTGGCCGCCATAGAGGCGGTATCGCCGATCGGCGATAGAAATCCGGATACCCCGTTCTCGACCAGCTCCGGGATTCCGCCCGCCATGCTGCCCACGGTAGGCACGCCGCAAGCCATCGCCTCAAGAGCGACCAGCCCGAAGCTTTCCTTCTCCGAAGGCAGCAGCATAAGATCCGATAGCGAGATGATGTCCGCAACGGCATCCTGCTTGCCGCAAAAGATTACACGGTCCTTCAGTCCCAGCTTTTCGACCCGGTTCATGACCCCTGCAATATCCGGTCCGTCTCCGACCATCAGCAGGCGGGATGGAACTTGGGCGTTCACCTTTGCAAAGATATCCACCACATCCATCACCCGCTTAACCGGCCGGAAGTTGGACATATGCAGCAAGATTTTCTCGTTCGGGTCTGCGAATTCCTCCCGCAGCTTTTTCATATCCCGCGGATAAAAGACTCGCTTGTCAACAAAATTATAGACCAACTCCAGCGGCCTTGTGATATCCAGCAGCTTGCGGGTCTCCTGGATTAAGTCGTCCGAAACAGCCGTAACCGCATCGCTCTGGTTGATCGCATATTGAATCAATCCGCGTATGGACGGATCTTCTCCCAAAACGGTGATATCCGTTCCATGCAGCGTGGTGACGACCTTTAAGCTGTCGCCGACCATCTGCTTGGCGAGCAGAGCGCAAACGGCATGAGGAATGGCGTAGTGAACATGCAGAAGGTCCAGCTTCTCCATCTGGGCAACCTGCGCCAGCTTATTGGCCAGCGCCAGGTCATAAGGCGGGTATTTAAAGACATAGTAGTCGCTGACTTCCACCTCATGGAAGTAGATATTCCGGTGAAAGCGTCCGAGGCGAAATGGAATGCTGTGGGTAATAAAATGAATTTCATGTCCCCGTTCCGCCAGCATCTTGCCAAGCTCTGTCGCAACGACTCCGGAGCCTCCAAGGGTCGGATAGCAGGTGATGCCGATTTTCAGGCGCTTTTCCAAACGCAATTCCTCCTTTCCATGCTAGAGAAGCAGAGAGGTCAAATAAGGGACCTTGGTTGCGAAGCCTTCGGCATAAGCGACTTGTCGCTTCATGCCGAGCACCCGGTCGCGAGCTTCTACCCGCTCGAGATAGCCTTGATTCAACGGGGTCCAAACCACATCCTCCCGGCCAACCGGGCTCTCAAACTGACTCTCATAGGCGAGCAGGGAACGCTGCTTCGTTTCGTAGCAGTCGCTGATGTCGATCATCAGATCGGGCTCGGCCACATCGTTAATGTAATAGTAATAAACCGCTTCTACGGCGACCGAATCGATATCCGGGCGGAGACGCCTCAGCTTGGCGTTGAACACCGCTTCCGTTACGATCTGACCGCACAGCACATGATCGGGATGGCGGTCCAACGAATAAGGCGCGAAGACAATTCGCGGCCTGAGTCTGCGAATCTCCATCGCCACAGCCTCAATATGCTCTTGGCAAACGAATATCCCTCGATCCGGTAAGCCCAGGTTACTGCGCTCCGCGAGACCCAAGATGCGGGAGGCTTCTTCTGCCTCCTTCTTCCTGCGCTCGACCGTTCCGTTCGAGGATAGCTCGGAGCAGGTCAGATCGCAGACTGCGACCTTGAAGCCCGCTTGCACATGCTTGGCGATCGTTCCGCCCATTCCGATCTCGGCATCGTCCGCGTGGGCGCCGAAGACAAGAATGTCCATGCGGTCGGTCATTTGTCAGCTCCAGAATCGGGCTTGTACTTGTGAACTATTTCCCGCCAGCCGAATTCTCCTCGTTCCAGAGCGCGAACGAGCAGTTCCGCCGTAGCAACGTTCGTAGCGAGCGGAATTCCTTGCACATCACACAAGCGGAGCAATGCGGTAATGTCCGGCTCGTGGGGCTGAGCGGTCAGCGGATCGCGGAGAAAGATGACCAGATCCATCACGTTTTCCGCCACGAGAGCCCCGATCTGTTGGTCTCCTCCCAGCGGCCCCGACATGAATCTCGTGATGGTAAGACTCGTCTTGTCCATGATGCGCTGCCCGGTTGTCCCGGTGGCATAAAGACGATGCTGCTTGGCGAACACATGCTCATAAGCCGTCACAAAGTTTACCATTTCATCCTTCATTCGGTCATGTGCAATAAATGCGATATCCAAACTCATGATCTTCCACTTCCTTTTACCTTAAACCCTCTAGGGGAATTTATGTAGTCAAGTAATGCTCGATCCCGTAAACCAGTCCGGTTTCATCCATTACCCGTTTGACGGCAACGGCAACCCCCGGCATGTAGCCGGCCCGGTCATAGGAATCATGGCGAATCTTCAAGGTCTGTCCATCTCCGCCGAAGAGAACCTCCTGCTGGGCAAATATCCCCGGAAGACGCACGCTGTGGATTCGAAAGCCGTCATACAGTCCCCCTCGCGAGCCTTCAATCACTTCCTTCTCGGAGGGATGTCCTTGACGGAATTCCTCGCGATTTTGCGCGATCAGCTCCGCCGTCTTGATCGACGTTCCCGATGGAGCGTCTAGCTTCTGCCCGCCGTGGTATTCGACAATCTCCACATACGGCATATATTTGGCGGCTTCGGCGGCAAACTTCATCATCAGGATCGCTCCGATCGAGAAGTTGGGGCCAACGATTGTCCCGATTCCCTTATCGCGCGATAGCTTGTCCAACTCAGCCAGATCGTCCTGGGACAGTCCTGTCGTTCCGATAACCGGACGAACACCGTGCCGGATGGCGGCGCGGGCATTTCCCATCACGACTTCGGGAATGGTGAAATCGACAAGAACATCGGGACGTGATTCCACGAGGGCCAGCTCCAAATCCGTGGTGACGGAGACTCCGCATTCCTCGGTTCCCGCCAGTATACCGGCATCAATGCCCTGCCGGGATCGATCAATGGCAGCCGCAAGGGCAAATCCGGGATCGGTGAGCGCCAATTTGACAACTTCCCGCCCCATTTTTCCGCCAGCTCCGGCAACCGCAATCCGAATCTTATCATCGGTGTTCAAAGTCATCGTGGTCATCTCCAATCGATTCGTCTTCTTGTTGTTAATGGAACAGCGGTCTGCCCGCAGTCAAACGGGCGGATAGCACCACTGCCTCCTTCAAATTCGGGTCAAGATGCAGCGCCTCCTGGACGGCTTGCAGAGCTTCCGGCTTATTACCGGATTCCTCCAGAACGGCGGCCATCACCATGTAAGCTTGAGCGGATAAAGGATCTAAGCGAACCGCTTCTCGGAGCAATTGCAGAGCTTCGAAGCGGTTCTCGTCCCGCTTCCCGGCTTCTAGATCCTCCAGCCGTTTCTTGGCTTGTTCCCTATAGCAGAGTGCGAGAACATGATTCAAATGCTGCCGATAACTGTCTTCCTCGGGGGAGAGCTCAGATGCACGGCGTACGGCAGTGAGCGCCCGTTCCAGGTATCCGCTCCGGGCACAGGTAACCGACAGCTTGTAATAATAGGAGGCGCAGTTCGGTTGCTCTGCGATTGCCAGTTCAAAACAGGCTGCAGCACGCTCGAAATCGCCCATCCATATCGCTTCATAGGCTTCCTTGATCCAAGCGTCCCCGCTCACCGGTCCATCCTCCTTCGGTTCTATACACGAGAACCTGATAGATGGTACAGCATATGAGGATTACAGAGAATCGGTGTTCACACGTGTCCACCGGTCGGCATCACGAGTGTTGAATTTGTGCATGATCTTATCGTGGGCTTCCGTCAGATCGATGCCAAGCGAATTGGCAAAACAAATCGTGATGAACAGAATGTCTCCCAGCTCCAGCTCGATCGAATTATCCGGTTCGCCTGGCTTCTTCGGCTTCTCTCCGTAGGTATGATTCACCTCACGCGCCAGCTCGCCGACTTCCTCTGCCATACGAGCGACAAGAGCGAGCGGGCTGAAGTAGCCCTCCTTGAACTGGGATATGTAGTCGTCTACCTCGCTTTGCAGTTTGGCGAGCGTCTTCTCCTGCATCAGATGCTTCCTCCTATAAGGACCATTCCAGAGCCTTGGATTCTTCATCCATGTTAACTCAAAGCCCTTCCGAATTCAATCATCAGGACCCACTGGTTCACCTCAGGCAAAAAAAGGTATAATAAGCCCGACGCGCATTTTACCTTTTTTCGACAGGAGCGAAAGCATGAAACGAATCACCTGGACCTTGTTGCTTCAACGGATCGGCGGCATTATGCTCGGAACCGCCATCTACGCATTCGGCATCAACTATTTCGTCATTCCAAACGAGCTGATGGAAGGGGGCATCACGGGGATCTCACTTATTCTCCATTATGTGGCGCAGATCTCTCCCTCTATCACTACGCTCGTGCTGAATATTCCTTTATTTCTACTCGGCCTCCGCGTGTTTGGCGGCAAATCGATGGCTTACACGCTGTTCGGAATTTTATCCTTATCGTTCTTCCTGCGGGTTTTCGAAGTGATGACCCGGGAAGGCTGGATCATCCCGTTCGCTTCGCGTGAGGATTATTTCCTCGTTACGCTTTATGCCGGTCTCTCCATCGGAAGCGGCCTCGGTATCGTCTTCCGCATGGGAGGTACGACAGGCGGAGTCGACATCATCGCCCGGCTCTTCAACAAGTGGCGGGGATGGAGCATGGGGCAGATCATGCTGATCCTCGACGTACTCATCATCGGCAGCGCCTTGTTCTTCCTTCCGAAGGAGAAGATCCTCTACACCCTCGTTGCCGCGTTCGTCGGCTCGAAGACCATCGACTTTATCACCGAAGGCGCCTATACGGCTCGCGCTCTCACGATTATCTCCGATCATGGTGAGGAGCTGGCCGAGCGCATCACGGTCGAAATGGAGCGGGGAGTCACGATTTTCCCAGCCCGCGGCGCTTATTCCAAGCAAGATAAGAACGTTATCTACTGCGTGGTCGCCCGTCATGAGGTGAGCCGATTAAAGGCGCTCGTGCACGCGAAGGACCCGGCGGCCTTCATCATCATCGGGAATGTCCACGACGTTTTCGGCGAAGGCTTTCGGGAAGAAAAGGGATAATAGCAAGCAAAGCCGCCCCCGTCGGGAGCGGCTTTCTCTTTCTCTCGTGGTTATCGCATCGGTTCAGCTTCGCTTACGAAGCTGGTCGCGATTCACCCGTACGAGCCTCTTGTCCGAATGATACATCCTCCACCCGACAAAGCTCAGTACGGCGGTCAGGAGCGTCCCGATGCCGAAGGTCCAGAGAAGCGGTCGTTCCGCTCGGGATAGCGGCAAATAAGCCGTTCGGTCTTCCTTACGATCAAATAGCTCGTCTATACTCCCGTCCAGCTGCTTTAGAGCAGCCAGCCCCCCCTCGCCTGACAGTTGACCTGCCGTCAGCTGCCGGTCGAAGTAGGCGATGACGGAGTCCAGCTTCTCCATTCGTTCCGGAGGAGTTTTCACCGTAACCGCGGGACGGATTTGCTGATAATGCTGCTTCAAGTCTTGGTAAGCCCCTTTTAAACCGGCCGAATCGCCTTCCGCCACTGCCGCTTCCATTCGGGACACGCCGTCTTTCATCAGCTTATAGGAGCGATGCCATAAGGGATTATCGGAATGAAGCATGGCATCCGTAATCAGGCGAATTTGTGCGAGCGCTTCAAGTGCGCGCGTCTCGGAAAACCGAGCTTGATTATACGATCGTTGAGCGGAAAGGATCGCATCCGACAAAGACCGTACCCCTTCAAGTCCCGTTATTCCATGAAAGCGGGTTGCGATCATTTTTTCACCGAGTGTATTCAAGCGGATGCGGGCTTCGGCAATCTTGCCCTCCTTCGTCAGCTTCTCCGCCTCTTCTGCCAAGCGATCTAATGCAGCGACCTCGGTCTGCTCCTCCGTCGTTACCGCAGTAGCCCCTCTCGGCGCCTTGGCATCCTTCGCGCAGGCGGATACTGAGAGCAACAACCCCACCGCTAAAATCATAACGCAAGCCCTGCACAGCATTCTGGGCAATCCGAATCTCGAGCTCATCCTTCACCCCTCCCCTATCATGCTATGGAGGGATGTCCCGCTTTATGACAGCAAGTCCGGCTTCTTCTTGCCAAGCCTCCAGAAGAGGTAGATTGTGAGAGAGCTCAGCAGAGTCGTCCAAGCGGCTACAGCGGGAACACTGTCCAGCAGCACGTCCGACAAGTTCGGATACACGCCGAAGGTATAATCGACAAGATCGCTGGCGTAAAGCCAGATTGCGCCGATAGCGAGCGAACGCTCGTCCAGACGGAAATATCTCGCAAACAGAACGGCCTCAAACGCCATTCCAAGATGGGAAACCGACAGCATGACATCCACCCAGGAGTTCGGACTCCCCGCCAGATCGGAAACGACGATAATGGCTACCGCCCAGATGCCGTATTTGAACGAAGCCGCACAAGCCAGCGCTTCGATCGCACTCCGCACGGTCAACCGCTTCATGCCGTTCGATGTCGGTGCTAAGCGATTTCCGACCGTTCCGTCTCCGCGCCGATAAGAATCGATCAACAAACCGATGAGGGCAAGGGTAAAGAAGAAACTCCCGGTAGGACTATCCGGGACAAGGATCAGCATCCATAACGGCTTCGTCTCCGAAACATCGACCAGCTGTGCTCCATACCAATAATACCCGTAAATCGTGCCCAGCAGATTGATCACAAATAAGGTCCACAGCATGGTCCTCGAGATGAGGACAATCCGGACCCAACTCCAAAGCCTGCGCATAAATTGAATGTTCCCCCTTCGGTCTGCTAGCGCGTGTTTTCAAACCGGATTTTGGACGGTTGGATAACATGCCTGAGAAAGCGAAAGCCGCAATCTCCCTATTCTTTCGCCTTCGACGACCTCCATTCCTTCTTTTCCTCATCGCTTCGTCATTCTGGAAGGATGATCCGGTCTTCCTCCGACACGGTTATGCCCTGTACCATTTTCGCTCCCATCCGCGTTACTTGAAGGAAGGAACCGCGATCAGGGAACTCCCCGAAGCGCACGAGGCCCAAATGGATCATCATCGGTATGACACGATCAGTCAGGATCGCTTCCGGAGTATCATAGTAGAACGGCTTGATCAGTGGAGCGAGCACTCGGCTGAGCGAGGATACGGATGTCCACGGTTTGGACAAGAGGGCGATCCACTGGACCAAGGAGGAAAGGTTTGGAATCGGCCCCTTGTAAAGCCGAAGCCAAAATCGGTACACCTGGGTAAGCTCCTCTCTGCGGTTTTCCAGCACGCGGAATCTTCCCGGATCCGTAAGCCTCAGTACATTTCCTTGCTCCTCGATGAGCCCGTTATAATAGCCGTAGTCGTACATCAAGGAAAACCGGGCTGGATATTCTCTGAACTTACGGCCATATCCAAATCTCCAAGCCGTTTTCGGCAAGGCCTCTTCCTCAATGGAAAATCGGTCCGTTAGTTGTTGAAGACTCCGTTTATAAAGAAAGCCTTCCGCATTGAGCAGAAGCTCGTTTTGAGAAAGGTAGTGAAGAAACTGATAAAAGTCGGCTGTGAATTGCTCGCCTTCCTCCCGGTAGGCCGGAGGCGTCTGTTGGCTCTGCTCCAGCTCGGCTTGAAAGCGGCGGCTAAGCGCTTCACGGAAGCGTCTTTTCAAATCCTCGGGAAGTAAAAACAAGTATTTGTTATTGCGATGATGGCCGGCGAAGAGCCAGCCGCGATGCTTAAAACGGGCAATCGTCTCGCGCGCGTTCGCCTGCTTCTTGACTTCGGGATCATGGATGCCGAGCATTACGCGCCCGGTCAGTTCCTCTAGACTAAAGGAATCCCGTTCATCGAACAGCAAGGAATTGAGAAACCTCAGCTCGTTCCAATCCATACGGCCGAATTCTTCCCCGAGCCGATCGGTTCGGCTGATCGCCGTCAAGATCGACTGGATCAATTCATTTTTCGAATGGGGATTGCAGGGCAGTTCATAGGTTTTCGCAATCCGACCGAGATCATGAATATCCGCATACGTAAGCATATCCGCTAGGTTCATTCTCAAGACCTCCCTGTTCACCGATTATCTCGTAACAGTATCGCCTATCGAATGGAATATTAGACATAAAAGAGACGGCTTTCGCCGTCTCCTCCGCATGCTATGCTTTTGTTCGGGCAAACCAATTCATGGTCAACAGAGTCGACATGAGGCCCATCAGGGAGACCGCCAACCAATAATTCGGGGCTTCGCGAATCGGTCCCAGCTTTGCCGGTTCGATAAAAAACGAATTCGAACTGGCTACGGCCGACTTGGACAAGGTATCCACATCCGTCCTATCATCCGGAGAGTAGCTGGCCGTTTGATGAAAGCCGAAGAGAGCGCTATGCTCTGCGGGGGCGGCTTGCTCCGCTCGCGGCGGATGGCTGAGCGAATAATAGAAGCTTACGCTAAACAAAGCGAGGCACAACGCGATGACCGCAAACAAATTGCGCCGTGTCTTGTAGGGCATGGAATAGGTTCTCTCGCTCGCGGGAATGCGCCAGGATTCGTCTTGATAGATCCTTGCCATCACCTGAGAGCTCACGGATTCAGGCAACGGCTCCATTTCATCGAGCAATGCCCCACTTTGGATCAGGCTGCTGCTTTCTTCCCACAGGTGAAATTCTTCCGCACAGGCGGGACATTCCCGTATGTGCTCTTCTACCTCTGCACGCCGGGAATCACCTTCCGGCAAATCAAAATATACGCCAAGCATCTCTTCTGCTTGCGAGCAATTCATCCGCGGCTCACCCTTTGCTGCCGATCCACTGCCCGCAAGAAGAGCGTACACCGCTAGATGGAAATGCGATGATCAGCCAGACAATGAATCAGTCAAAAATCGTATCGAAATAATAGGGCTCGAGCTGGATCTTGACACTTGCGCGGGCGCGGAAGAGCAAGGATTTGACGGCGCTGACGGTTTGACCGAGAATGCTTGCGATCTCCTGATAGTCCAGTTGATCGTATTCCCGGAGGATCAGGGCGGAACGCTGCTTCTCCGGAAGATTGTTGATCGCTTCCCGTACGAGGGAAACCTTTTCGTTCCGCAGAACCGTATGTTCCGGCATGAGCTCCGCCTGTGCCAGCGGGGTAAGTCCGCTTTGCTCCAAAGACACCTTGATGTGCTTTTGCTTACGAAGCTCGCTCAGCACGGTATTGCGCGCAATCGTGTAAAGCCAAGTCGAGAAAGAAGCCTCGACCTCGCGAAAAGTCTGAAGGCTCCGGTATGCCTTGTAAAACGTTTCCTGTGACAGATCATCGACAGCGGCTTCCATCTTGGCGCTCTTGAGCATATGGAAGATAAACGCGTAAATCTTGCGTTCATATCGCTGCATCAATTCCGCATACAGCTCTGCGTTGCCGTCCTTGATTTCTCTGATCAACTGGGAATCGGTCATGGCCTGTTAGCCTCCTGCCTTGCTCTATAAAAATTCCCGCAGGCAGGTTATTCTTACCATTAGACTCTGCCCGGGATATAAAGTTTCGGTAAAAGAAAGAAAAATTCCAACGTCTCGACTCTATGTAAAGGGAGATAGAAATCTGTCGATCAAAACATAGCTTTCTACTAGGATAACGTATTCCCTGCAATCTAGCAATTGCCATTTCCAGATCTTTGTCGGAAAAAATCGCTATAATGCTATGTAAAGCATCCTTCTAACTGGAAATCGAGAGGGAACTCCCGTTACCAAGCGTCAGCTGTAAAGTGTTTCCTTCATCCAGACGAAGATTCGGCGCTAAAGGTTGCAGGTTAGGCAAAAAATATTTTTTGATTGCTCCAGGAAATAAAAAAAAAGCCGCCAACAATGGCGGCGTGCACAGAGTGCAAATTCGGATAGGAGTGGAGAGAAACCATACTGTACTTTTATTATATGTATCCGTTTTCATTCTGTCAATCTTTTTTTGAAAGCGATTTCTAATCTGTGATTCTTCTTCTCACTATGCCATTGCCCCATCCATTTTACCGCTATTTGAAATCATGATTAGCGATACTTATTTATCGTATCATCACACCATATATGAGCTTAAATATATCGCTCGGGTCCATATACTCCATCGTTGTTCCAATCTTGGGGTAACCCATATTCGGAGGATTTCTTCATAAGTAAACCTGTCTTCCATATAGGTCGATTGGCGTTTGGCACTTTAGATGAATTCCTTTCACCTCCATTTGGTGAGTTCCTTTTTCGATTAGAGCGTGTCTTCAAATGCGTTCGAAGACACGCTCTAGATGAATTTTTGCATTAATGAGCATCCTTTTATCTTTTTACTTAGCTAAATTCTCGTTCAATATCGCCTGCACCTGATCCATGCAGACGGCAAACTCCCGGATCTTCGCAACAATTCGATCGCGCTTCACCCGATCTTGAAGAGTATCCAAGGTGATATTGAAGCCTCCGCCTAATGCCTCCAAGTCTTCCCCGTGTTGATCATTCCACAGATGACCGGTTTGCCGGTATTGCTCACGCACCTCTTCCAAGAAAGACAAATCCGGATTCAGCTCCTGCGCCTTCGTCAAGAATCCTTGACTCCCGCCGCTATTCGTCGCGAGGTTGCAGACGTACACCTTATACATTGCCCAATCGTCAAAGACCTCCGGCTTTATGGAGTCAAATTTGCCGTTCTCGATATCATCCGCCCAGGCCCGATAAGCCTTCGCTCCAAAGAGATAGTTTTGGTTTTCAAAGGTCAGAAGCTCCGGCAAGGTTTCGATCCGCTTCCGATACAGTTCCGCAAGCGAGACATCCTTTTTCTTCTCGCCAATAAAGAGCCAGCCATTGCAATGGTCACCATCCGCCAAATAATCAGCTGGCAGCAAATCATCCACGGATATACGATCCGGCTCGGCCACATCCCCGAACAGGTAGAGCAGGGTCTTGCCATAGTCTTCATACCCCACAAGCACTCCCCAGCTGTATCGGTCATTGGGATTGTTGCCGTGGTCATTGAAGATGACGGGAATTCCTTTGTCGATATAAGCCATCAGCGTCTGCACATACATCTCCCTGTTGTTTAAAATCTGCTTGAGCGGGACAAAGCTGCTGGCATAGCCACATTGTGCAAAGATCTCCTCAACCACCTCGTAATTGCCTTTTTCGCTTAAACGATAGTCTAACGGCCCATCCCCTCGGAAATGATTACGAGAGTACACCTGCGTGAAATTCTCCCCGATAAGGCCAGCAAAAAACCAGTAATCGTAATCGGATTCGCCAAGACATTCCATCAGAAAGCGGGCACAGCCGTTAAACCAGTAGTTTTCTCCGTAATGCAAGGTGATTAGCTGGTGAAGATGAGGAAGCCTGTTGTTGCTTGGTTTGGTTGCTGTCATGACCAATTCTCCTTTTTTTAATTTGATTTTCGGACTTGTCTTTAATTGGGAAATGGTGATGGAACGGAACCGCTTTTTTCCCTGCCCATTTGAGCCCAGGAAGAGGGTTTGCGGTTTTTGCCAATGGAGATCCAGCGCCATGTAGGGCATGTTGTCTGAGCAAAACCGTACATCGCCGTTCAGAATCACCGCAAAGTGCTTTTCCCCAATGATCCAGGTTAGCTTGTTGTACTGATCGTGCTGGAAGTTGCCGATCTGGGGATAAAGATAAGTGTTCCCGATCATCGGCTGATTGAATTTGATCGCGTGCTTGGAGAAATGGGGATCTGCATTGTTCTGGGCATTCATGGTGTAGGTATGGCTGCCATGAGAAAACCACAGGCTTCCTTCATCCGCTCCATATTGATAGGCTTCGCTCTGGCTTTCCGCCAGGAATTCAATCTCCACTCGAAAAGGGATTTTCACCGCGATGTTGGTGGACAGCATGCGAGGAGTGATCCAGGCGATAAACTCCGCTTCCCCATTCTCAAGCACCCTATAGTGCGGATCATAGATAGGGGTTATCTTATGAAAGTCAACGGAATACTCGTGTAAAGCAGGGTTGGCTGCCACGATCTCCTCTGCTGAAGGTCCGGTGATTTGCCGAAATGGCTCAAAGTGCTCGGCCTGCAGCATTCGTCTTTTTATGGGCAAATACAGCTGCACCCGTTCCCTTTGGCTGTCTTGGGAAATCACCGCTTCTACCAAGGTTTCCTGACGGAGTCGGCCATCATGGCGATAGTCCACCTCGTAATAGAGATTGTCATCGAAGCTATGGATCATCCGCTGATGGAGGTCGCCCATGTCCTCATCTACGTAAGCCGCGCCTACCGCAAACAAGCCTCCCTCCATGTGAATGTCAGAAAAGTCGGTATCGTTTTGAAAAGTGTCGGTAACCTTTTGCATAAGAATGATGTCTTCATCGGTCTGGAATTCAAAGAAGTCGCGGCTTCCCGGAATTCCAAAAGGAATTTGTCGGCTTGCCAGGGTGTTCCAGAACCCATCTGCATCCGATTGGCCACTGTCCTTCCTCTTCGAGGAAAGCATACGCATAGGCGGCAGTTCCAGTAAGGTAAGCTCAAGGGGCTTGGCCAGCTTGTCTGATACTTCCTTTAAGCGAGACATGGCCCCTTTCTTCTCTTTGCTCTGTGCCAGAATCTGATCTTCCAGACGTTCATAGAGCAGCGGCAAGGCAGAGATATGAGAGATTCCATTGTCCATCATAGCTTGCAAAAATTCATTCACAAGGGATTTCAACTCGGACAAAGCCTCGATCTCGTTATCAATGGCGTCGATACGCTGGACAAAAATTTGAACAAGCACCGTCATATCCTGGTTTTCGTAGATCTTGATGATGTCCTTGATCGGAATTTGCATTTTGCGCAGAACCATGATCTGCTGTAAGCGCTTAAGGTTCGCTTCGTCGTAGAAACGATATTTCTCCAGAGGCAAGCGAACACTCGCCAAAATGCCCATCTGTTCATAATAGCGAAGAGTCCGTGAGGTAATGTCGAATTGCTCCGTTACTTCGGTAATTTTAACGAGGCTCATGACCGACTCCTTTACTGGAATGATCCTTCCTTTTACTCAAGATTATATCACTTGACCCAACGTCAAAGTGAAGAGGGAAAGACAAGGTTTTCCATCGCGAACCTTCCGAAGGCATGAAAAGAGCCCACACTCACCCTAGATAAGGAGAGTGATAGGCTCTGGAGAGAGTCTTTACATCAAACTTCCGCGCTTCCTGATGGTTAAAGGACAAACTGGCTTGAGGTCACTTCCATACGGGCCGAATATACTTAAAAAACCGCTCCGGATCATGGTACATATAAATCATTCTACCGGGGGTAGTATCAAAGCCGTAACCGGTGTCTGTAAAATCAAAGGTTGCCATTGCCTTTTCCATCTTTTCCTCGACACTGCGATTTTCCTGTTCATAATCGAATGGCCCATGTTCAAAAACAAGATACTCGGCTTCAGGAACATCAATCAAAAGCATTTGTGAGGGTACTTCGCCTTTATAGTCAAATGGAAGTCGTACACCATAACACTCTGTACGCGGAATCCCCCAATCGCAGAGTCTGCCTTCTGGGTCGTGGATGTACGCCATAATCTGGCCGCTACCGCTGTTCACTTCACTCCCGCCAACGTCATCCAATTTGCCCTTGATGCTATCGAGAATGCCGCATATGGTTTCGCAGTCCTGCCCTGGGATAAGGCTTTGCTTTTGCCAAAAATCCCAATACCCACTACTCTCGTAGTTTTTGATGTGTAAAAATTTGTGCGCGGGAATGGTTACAAAATACGTTTTCACATCTTCAGTAGATTTCATCATACCCATCTCTCCAAACCCAAAAAAGTAGCGGTCGAAAGGGTTAATTTTGGTACGGAGGGCGACAGGCCTAGGGCTTTTGCGGTACTCGCTTGGAGCAATACCGTAGGTTACCTTGAAAGCGCGCGTAAAGGCTTCATGTGATGAAAAACCATAGTCAAAAGCAATATCCAACATGCTTTTTTCGCTGTCCCGAACCTCTTTTAGGGCAAAGGCCAATTTTCGATGCCGCAGATAATCCCGAAAGGGCATACCCGATATTTCCTTAAATTTTCTCGTCGTATGAAATTCGGAATATCCTAACTTGCGAGAAAGAAAACGCAGCGTAACTGCTTCACAGTTACGATTTTTAATGCACTCGTCAATTTCATCAACGATGATTTGGATTTGCTTGTGCCACTCGTACATTCGCCTGTTCACCTCATTTCAACCACCCTATCGTTATTATAGAGGGATGGAAATCGCACGACTTGATTCTACTTGCTCAAAAGAGAGGATCTGGTTCAGAGCGTCTCAACCAACTCCATACGGTCCCCTCCACGAGCTTAGCCTCCTATACGAATAATAGAGTCTGCCTCGCCTGCTAGCTCTTTGCTATGGGTCACAACAATCACACATTTATTTTCTTCATGTGCAATGCGCTTCAAGAGGTCGATTACGTCCCAAGCAGTCGCTTCATCCAGATTTCCTGTAGGTTCATCCGCTAACACGATTTTTGCGTCGCTGGCTAATGCGCGAGCAATAGCCACACGCTGCTGCTGTCCACCGGAAAGCTGTAAAACATTACGTTTCCACAATTCTTTACCAATGCCGATACGGTTAAGCAGAGCTTCAGGATTTCTTGAACCACCCAGTTTTACATTTTCGATAGGGGTCAGATAATCAATTAAATTATAGCTTTGGAATACCAAAGAAATGTGATGTCTACGGTATTCCGCCAGCTCTTTCGGGATAACGGGCTTCCCGTTGTAGCATATTTCACCTTTTACAGGCGAATCAAGCCCCGCCAGCAACGAAAGGAATGTGGTTTTACCCGATCCGCTAGCCCCAAGCAGGGCATACATTTTCCCACACTCAAAACAATAGCTTACGTTATCTAAAATCAATTTGCCTTTTTGTGATTTGTAGGAATACGACACCCTTCTCGCTTCTAAAATCATAGCACTCTCCTCCTTAACTCCGTTCGCCTAAAATATCCCGTGGATTTTTTTTCAATATGCTGATTCCTGCAATTCCGATAGACGCTCCCAAAAGAACAATCAGGCTTGAAGTGCAAGATAGGAACATGGCATTCGTGATGCCTACGTTTACACCAATGACATTCTGATCTGATGATTGAGAACTACCCGAAATCTTGTCTGCATTCACATCCTGTTGGAGGGCCGCTTGCTCCACTTGCTCAGCTACTAAATAATGTGCCGCCGCTTTTGACACTAGTGGGGCTACAGTAAAAGTGATTACAACGGAAAGGAGCGTGATGATTAAAGCCTCCATAAAAATCTGCCCCAAAATACTGATCTTTCTGTAGCCAAGTGAAAGGAAAATACCGATTTCATGATTTCTGTTTTTTACCCAAAAGACAAAAATCAGAAATAAAATGATAAAGCCGGCAACGAGCGTTATAACAATAAGCAAGGTACTGATTTTCTCTAACTCATTAAAATTAGCAGACAGAGTAGACATGTTGCCATTTCGGTCAATAAGGTCATAGCGTTCCCAATCCATATCCAGGCTCTCAACCGTTGCTTTCACATTTTCGTATTCATCTACATTCCCAACTTTAAAATAGGCGTGTTCAAAGCTAGGATCGTTTTCGTTTCCCTCTGCCTTTTCAGGAAAATGCAAGTCAGTGAAAATCATATTTTCAGAGCGAAAGGTATCGCCTGCCATAAGCGGAGAGATGGTTTGTTTCGTTTGATAAATGCCAATAAGGGTTGCTTCATGGATACTTGAGGTTTCCGGGTTGTGATAGTCGTTGAATTGTAAGGCATCCCCCACCTTAAGGGAGTTTTTCTCTGCTAACTGTTCAGATATGACGCATACATTCTTATCATCTTCACGAATCATACGTCCGTCCTTGATGGACACGTTTCCGGATAGCACATAAAAATCCAGTTCCATTTTACGGTTGCCGATAAGGGAAACACCCCCTAAATCGTTATATTGATCAAGATCCGGATTTTCAATTCGGTCAAAATTGACAGGACGCACAGGGGTAATAGAAGTCGAAATATTGAAATCCTCTATTCCCGCTACACCCGCTATTTTATGAATATCCACCACCTGCAAGGACTCAAAGGAATTATCTGTCCAAACCTGCCATTGTGTCCCGTATGCACCTTCAAGCTTTTTTTGATGTACACCGCCATAAGAACCCTCCATATTCTCGCCAATCCTACTAGAAAAATCAGTTAACCTTTTCGTCCGGTTTGTTTCATTTGCATCCAATCGCAAGCCTGCTCCTATAGCTTGCCGTGTAATATCTTGTGTTTGCACACTGGCATGTTTCGTCGCCATTCCAGAAAGGATAAACTGACTAACCGTCACAATAACCAAAAGCAGCAGCAAGCTCCTCATTGGCTTGCGAACAACACAACGCCATGCTCTTTGCAGACTATTCATGTTTATCCCTCCATTTTTGAAAGTGTATCTCCGGGATTTGCCCGTAATGTAGGATAAATGGAAAGACCCACGGCAACTAGTATAATGATGCTGCCCAATAAAAGCAGGGTAAGCAGATGCTGCCCCTCTAAGTGGATATTCGTCATACTTGAAAAATCCCCAGTCGAAAATAAGCCTTGCAAAAGCCTTCGAGCAAGAAATTCACTACATCCTGCTGCGCCCAGTACCGATAGGGCAAATAGAGCAAGGCTTTCGGTCAGGGATTGCAGCAATACATTTATTTTGGATACACCTAGGCTGATCAAAACCGCAATTTCTTTTGATCTCGTTCGTGTCCACATCCAAAGAAGCAGGGAAATAACAATCATTGCGGTTATTACAATCAACGCAAGCATGAGTGTCGTCATCCGAATGATCTGCTTTAGAGGGGCTTGCATTTGCCGGTAGAGAGTGTCTGATGTTGTCATGCTGGTAGAGTTGTCCATTACCAATTTGACCTGCTGATAAAGATCAACCAGCTTTTCCGGATAGTCCGTATAAACGATCAGAGAGGAATAACCGCCTTCGCCATATAGCGTTTGAAACAGCTTGTGATGAACAAAAATCTGATTTTCTATGCGATTTGCAGAAGGGATGCTATTCTCTTGTTTACGTTCCATTCCGGAAAAAAACAGGCCGATCACCTTCCCGGACACCGTGCCTCCGGTTTCCGTCTCAAAAGTAAGTTGGTCGCCAATAGCGAGTTGATTAGCTTCTGCTAGAATAGAGTTAATTAAAATACCATCCTGTTTTTCGGTAATAGGTACTCCAGCCAGCAATCTGTACTTCTCCTGTGCAAAAGGCCCGTCAATTTCTGTATTGTCATATGCATGAAGCGTTACAGCCAAATTAAGCTTTTCCGTACCCTCCTTCAACATAATGGGCGAAAAGTTGGCAGGATAAGCGATATGGCTTGCTACACGGTTAATTTTAGTAACAGAAGTTAAATTCAATAGTTGGGAGACCATTTCGATTGTCATGCGATTTTTTCCCTGTTGATTTTCCAAAACAAGCTTTGTCCCCATTTTTTCATGAATCGAGTGGTTTGTTGCCTGAGCCGTTTGCAAAACAATCGTTGCACATAAAATCATAATGCTGATGATCAAAAAGCATGATAAAAGAAGAGCACTTTTGCTTTTTTTGCGCTGGATATAACGGAAAGCACGTTCATAAAAGGTCATGTCCTCACCTCTTATTTCTGTAAATGAAAATGTCGCTTGCATGGAGAACCTTGTTGCTGTCATACTCGCCGCGTATGACCAGATGGGTTTGTTTTTTAATATCGCTCTCGCTTGCGGCATCATAGGTTACTGCTTTGGTCTGAACATTCACATACGCAATTAGAAAAGTACAGTCCTCGTCATAAGCAACTGTAACTTGATTCTGCTTATCTTCATAACCCGGTGCAGCTTCATAAGCGATGTCGCCTTCATAAACAGTAGGAGCGATCGTAGAGCCATGATCCGAAAACTCGATAACCGTGCCTATTCGTGTACTATTCGCAAGCAGTTCATCCCCATTCTCAGGTTCTCTATCTGTTTTATTGCCGGAGTTGTTTTTATTCAGAGTACTTCCTACGTTTTGTCCATTTCCATTTGTTTCCTCATTGCTTGTTTTCACCGGGTCATTCTGCGATATGTCCTTAGTTGGCGTCTGATACCTGCAGCCTGTACAAGCCGATACGGTAAGCATTACCGATAAGAATAAAATCATTTTACGCTTCATGATAAAAGCACCTCCCTGTTTTTTCATTCTTATGATAGGGCTTCTTCTTTTTAAAAGTCCTGTAAATGTAAAAAGGAATGGTGCCTATTCTTAAAGGTTTTTTTAGAGAATGATGTGGTAGGGTAGAATAGAGGGAGTACTTTAGAAGAGGGGCCAGCCATGCGAATCCTTTTCATTGAAGACGATAAAAGCCTGTCAGCCACCGTTGCAGAGCAACTGCAAAAAGAGGGGTATATAACCGATTGTTGTTATGATGGTGAAATGGCGCTGCACTATGCCTTACATTCGTGCTGCAGCTATGACATCATTTTATTGGACAGAATGTTGACCATTATCGATGGACTCACGATTCTGAAGGCGATGCGGCAAAAACATATTTATACACCTGTGCTGATCATGACGGGATTGGGTGAGCTTGATGACAAAATTGACGGTCTTGACGGTGGTGCAGATGATTATTTAGTTAAGCCGTTCCAGGTCAAAGAACTGCTGGCAAGAATTAGAGCCTTGACTCGTCGCCCCGCAGAAATGGTGGATAAAAAGCTATTAATGGCCTATGGGTTAGTGTTGGATACCGAACATAGACGTTTAACCTATGCAGATCAATCCGTCATGCTTACGCAAAAAGAAGCGGATATGATGACGGTTTTTATGGAGCAGCCGGACAAAACCCATAACCGTAGCCATTTATTATGGAAAGTTTGGGGAGGAGGCTCAGATGTGGAGGAGGGTAATATTGATAACTATATTCACTTTTTGAGAAAGCGACTGCGTCAAATAGGCTGTAAAGCCAGCATAAAAACAATTTATGGCACGGGGTATCAGTTAGGAGAACACCATGATCAATAAACTTCGCAAAAAGCTAATGACCCTGTTTTTGACCCTAACTATGCTTATATTTACCGTCGCCATGTTTATTATGATGAGTAACACAGTGGCAAGCATACAGGGTTCTGAGGTTGAGTATGTAAACAACATGACGGATCGTATTATCGAGCAGGTGCAACATGGAGAAAAAATTGCTAATCTAGATTTGTCCTTCTATGCTACTAAGTTTCATACCTGGATCTATCTATCAGACGGTCTCGCCGAACAGTCGGGTCCCGATTTTTTTTCTGCTTCATTAGATAGCTTGCTAAATCAGATAAGGTCGGGGAAATCTGTTGTTTCCATGCAAGCCACAACGGAAAAGTATGCGAATCAAGAAAGCTACCGTACCCTTCATTTAATAGCTGGATCAAAAAATGAAACGTATTATGGAGTGCACAGTCCTTTTCTTTCCTATTCGGGTACTAAATACGATTTTATTATCATTTATCCTCAATCCCCATTTTGGGCTATAATCCGGAGCTATTGCGGCTGGTATCCCCTGTTGTGGTTGGGAGTATTTGCATTCATGTATCTGATAAGCCATATTTTGATTAAAAAAGCAGTACAACCAGCGGAAAATGCCATGATAAGCCAAAAAGAGTTTATTGCATCTGCGTCCCATGAGCTAAAAGCACCTTTGGCCGTCATACAGGTCAATACAGAAACCCTTGATATGAATCACTTTGATGCAGCTTCTGAGCAGAAAAAAAGGGTGATTCTTGAAGAGTGCGCGCGAATGAACAATCTCCTTAAATCTATGCTTGCGTTAGCTTCAAGTGATGCGGGTAACTGGAAAATGAATGTACGAGACGCCGATATAGACACACTTTTAATTGAAACGTGGGAAATGTTTATAGAAAGCGCACGAAAGCAAAATGTCCGTCTGGATCTAACTATTGATGAAGATTATCCAAAACTTAGCTGCGATAAGGAGCGGCTTACTCAAGTTTTCAGTATTCTGTTGGATAATGCCCTAACCTATTCAAAGCCTGGTTTATCTATTCAAATAGGTGCAAAAGTACAGACCAAACAGATGATGTTCTATGTCATTGACCATGGCTGCGGTATTGCCGATACCGAAAAAGAAAAGGTATTTGAGCGCTTTTATTGTGGCGATTCATCAAGAACAAATAAAGACCATTATGGTATGGGATTGAGTATTGCACTGGAAATTATAAAACTTCACCAAGGTAGTATTCATTTGAAAGATACGCCAGG
Source organism: Gorillibacterium timonense (assembly GCF_001457415.1). GTDB lineage: Bacteria > Bacillota > Bacilli > Paenibacillales > NBRC-103111 > Gorillibacterium > Gorillibacterium timonense. Next base: position 1,595,348 of record NZ_LN881724.1, on the reverse strand, counting down.
AGGCGGTTGTACCTTTGAAATAAATATACCATTTGAGATATCATCCCATTAATAAGCTATTCCCTCTTCTGTCTGGTAACGGAAGCTAGTCAGATCGTCGTAGCATCATCAAGCACAATAGATTTAAACGCCTCCATGGCTCTATCCCTCATTGAAAAATCAAAAATCTTGCTTTTATTATTTACCCTACATATCGTGATAACCCTACCCGAACATCCGCCCCGCCCTTTCGGAGGCATGAAAAAGAACCCTCACTCCCCCTAGATAAGGAGAGCGATAGGCTCTGGAGCGTGTCTTCAAATCCGAATTCCGGCCGATTACGAGCGAAACCCTTTATTTATGCACCGCATAGGATTGTCCTAGCAAGGCTTCCGCCCGGTCCTGCGCCTCTTGATGGTCGAAGGACAACCGCAGCACCCCCGGCGCATCCGCCCGGCTCTCGATCACTTGAATGTTCCGCAGGTTAATGCGTTCCTCCCCAAGTCGGGAAGCGATGTGCCCGATAATCCCGGGATGATCGGGTACGTCCACATACAGATCGAACCACCCTTTGAGTGCGCCTTTGCGGCGATCGGGGATGGAGTTGCGGAATGCTCGGGAGCGGCTGAACTCATCGATGATGCCGTCTCCGTCCTCCTGCTCCAACAGTTTAACGAACTTCTTCGACTCCGCGATCCATTCCTGCAGAAGCTCGAGCACGACCTGCCGGTTGCTGAGCAGGATGTCACGCCACACGACAGGCTCGCTCGCCGCGATGCGGGTGATGTCGCGGAATCCGCCCGCCGCCAGGCTGTGGTAGAGGCCGTTCTCCTCGTTATGCTTGGCGATCAGATTGACCAACGCCACGGCCACGATATGTGGCAGATGGCTGACTCCGCCTACGATCGCATCATGCTCTTCCGCATCAACGCGGACGATCTGCGCTCTCGTCCATTCGAGCAGCTTCTCCAGCTCGCTGACCACTTCCTCCGGAACGCCCGGAAGCGGAGTCAGGATGTAAAAGGCATTCTCGTAGAGATCGACAGAAGCCGCCTCCACGCCGGAGCGTTCGGACCCCGCCATCGGATGACCTCCGATGAACCAAGCTTCCCCAAGATCGACCTTCGCCGCCGCCCGGCACACCTCCGCCTTCGTGCTGCCGACATCGGTGATGATGCAACCGGGCTTCAGGCGGAGCTGGCCGAGCTTATGCAGATATTCCTCCAACAAGCCGACAGGTACACAGAGAAAAATAAAGTCGGCTTCGCTCGCAGCATCCTCGAATGATGAAGTTGCCTCATCGACAACTCCCCGTTTGACGTATTTGGCGGCGGAAACCGGATTTGGCGAATGTCCCACGACATGGAGACCGGGTTTTCCCTTAAAACAAAGGGCGAGGGACCCACCCATGAGTCCCACCCCGTAGATTGCGATTTTCTTCACCTTCATCAACCTTTAACATGTATGTTCTATAACGGTTCGATCCACGGTTCCCTAAAGGTGAAACGACTCAGCCGAATCAACCGGACACCGGGTCTGCTAACACGTTCTAAGCTTCTACTGCACTCTGTGCCAAAACCTCGGAGAGAGCCGCAATGAAGCCTTCGTTCTGCTCCCGGCTGCCTACTGTCACCCGAATGGATGTAGGAAATCCGAGCGCATGCCCTGCACGAATAATGTACCCTTTTCTCAACAAAGCGTCGAATACATCCTTGGAAGGTCTGCCAACCTCCACCATGATAAAGTTGCCGTGGGCCGGGAAATGGCGAAGCCCCATCCGGTCAAATTCACCCGTTAAATACTGGATGCCTTCCGCATTGGCTTCCCGGCAGCGAGCGACGAACTCAACGTCCTGTATGGCGGCTAAAGCGGCGGCTTGGGCGGTACGCGTCGTGTTGAACGGCGGCCGAACTTGCGCTACCAGCTTAATGATGTCGGGGTGACCGATGCCGTAGCCGATCCGCAGAGCGGCCAGCCCATAGATTTTGGAAAAGGTGCGCAGTAGGATCAAATTCTTGTGCTGCTTCAGGAGCTCAAGGCCGTTCGGGAAATCGGGAGCTGTGACATATTCAATATAAGCCTCATCCAGTACCACGAGGATTTCGGCGGATATCTTGTTCAAGAAGTCGGCAACAGTCTGATGAGGGAGCATCGTGCCGGTCGGATTGTTGGGATTGCAGATCCAGACGATTTTCGTCTTATCGGTCACCTTGGCCAGCATCGCATCCAGATCATGCGTGCCGTCCTTCATCTCCGCTTCGACAATGACGGCCCCTTCCACCTCGGCATTGTGCCGATATTGCGAGAAGGTATGGGTGGCCATCACCGTTTCGTCTCCAGGCAGGAAGAAAGCTTTGGCGATCATCTCGATGACTTCATCCGAGCCGCATCCGAAGATGATCTGATCGGGCCGAACTCCATTCCTCTTGGCAACTTCTTCCGTTAGTGAGATAGCCGCTCCGTCGGGATAAAGGCTGAGCTGATCCAGCTCGCGGATGATTGCTTCCTTCGCTTTTGGCGAACAGCCAAACGGGTTCTCGTTGGAGGCGAGCTTGATGACCTTATCCAGTCCCAGCTCTCGCTTTACATCTTCAATCGGTTTGCCCGGCTGGTAGACCGGCAGGTGAACAATAGAGGGTTTCGGCTGCAAAACGGACACTCCTTTGCGATGGCGATTCCATGACCCCCAAACGGGCATGAAATTATTCTTTCAATTGTCTCACAAATTCACGGATTTGCAAGAGCCCCTCCGCTTTGCTGTCTGAGTTCATGAGCAGCGGCAGTGATTCTTCGATACGGCGAACGATGGCGCTGCCGACCACTACCCCGTCGCAGATTTGCGAGAACCGCTTTACTTGCTCAGCGCTCGATATCCCGAAGCCGACGGCTACCGGCAGCGGTGTCGCCTGCTTGACTGCTGCGAGGAAGTCTTCAATGCCCGACGCGAACTCGCTGCGTGTTCCGGTTACGCCAAGCGAGGAAACGGCATAAATGAACCCAGATGCTTCCTGTGCGATCTTCGCGATCCGCTCCCGAGAAGTCGGGGCGACCAGAGGAATGAGATGGATTCCGGTCTTGGCGGCAAGCTCCCGGACAGGGCCACTCTCTTCTACTGGAAGATCGGGAATAATCAAACCGCTGATGTCATGAGCGGTTAGTTCGGCGAAGAATCGGTCCAAGCCGAATTGAAGCACGGGATTGAAGTAGGTGAAGAGTATGAAAGGAAGCTGGCTTCCCTTGTCGCGGCAGATCCGGGCAATCCGGATACAGTCTGAGATGGTGACGCGACTTTCCAACGCGCGAAGTGAGGAACGTTGAATGACCGGGCCGTCGGCGAGCGGGTCGGAATACGGGACGCCCAGCTCGACGAGATCTGCCCCTGCTTTTTCCAGCTCCAGGATGATCTCTGCCGATGTAGCCAAATCGGGATCTCCTACGGAGAGGAAGGGAATGAGCGTCGAACGTCCCTCTTCTTTAGCCGTACGAAATGCTTGATCGATTCGATTGATCGTTTGACGGGTCTGGTTCATGCCTGCTCCCCCTTTTGGTAGCTCATGATTGATTCGACGTCTTTGTCTCCCCGGCCAGATAAGCTGACGATGATAATCTGATCTTTCTCCATCGTCGGCGCTACTTTCACCGTCTGGGCAATGGCATGCGCGCTTTCGAGCGCCGGAATAATACCTTCCGTGCGAGACAGCAGATTCAGGGCATCCAGTGCTTCCGCATCCGTGATCGGGACGTATTCGGCGCGGCCTGAATCCTTCAGGTAAGCATGCTCCGGACCGACGCCCGGATAATCCAGGCCCGCCGATATGGAATGGGCCGGCAGCACCTGGCCGTGCTCATCCTGCAGCAGGTAGCTGAGCGAGCCTTGGAACACGCCGTGGCTGCCTTTCGTCATGGTCGCCGCATGCTCCTCGGTATCGACGCCCTTCCCCGCCGCTTCGACGCCCATGAGCCGAACGCCCGCATCCTGCACGAACGGGTAAAAGATCCCCATCGCATTGCTTCCGCCGCCTACGCAGGCGATGACTAGATCCGGAAGCCGCTCTTCCTTTTCGAGGATCTGCCTGCGGGCTTCATCTCCGATAATCCGCTGAAAGTCACGAACCATCATCGGATAAGGATGAGGACCCGTTACGGAGCCGAGGATGTAATACGTATCCTCAACATGGCTCACCCAATAACGCAGCGTCTCATTGCACGCATCCTTCAGCGTCCGCGTCCCGGACATGACGGGCACGACCTCCGTGCCGAGCATATTCATCCGGAAGACATTGAGCTGCTGGCGCTTGGTGTCCTCTTCTCCCATGAAGACTTTGCATTCAAACCCCATCAAAGCGGCAACCGTAGCGGTGGCTACTCCGTGTTGACCGGCTCCGGTTTCGGCGATCAGCTTCGTCTTCCCCATCCGTTTGGCGAGAACCGCCTGTCCGATGGCATTGTTGATCTTGTGAGCGCCGGTATGGTTCAAGTCCTCACGCTTGAGATAGATTTTGGCTCCGCCCAGTTGCTTCGTTAACCGTTCAGCATAATAGAGCGAGGTGGGACGGCCCGAGTATTCCTTGAGGAGATAAGCGATTTCCTCCTGAAAGGTCGGATCTGCGGAATGGAGCTTGTACGCTTCCTCCAGTTCGATCAAAGCGTTCATTAACGTTTCGGGAACGTACTTCCCGCCGAATTTGCCGAAACGGCCGTTTGCATCGGGATAGCTGCGAGTTCCACTCGATTGCAGTTGTTCAGATAGCTTACTCAAAGACCTTCACCCTTCCTACAAAAGTTATGATTTTGTCGATATCCTTGCTGCCGTCCGTCTCTACTCCGCCTGACACGTCCACGCCGTCCGGCTGTCCGATCGCGAGCAGCTCACATACGTTATCTGCATTCAGTCCGCCAGCCGCGATCAGCTTAATGCCGAGGCGATGGGCGGCTTCCCGATAAGGGGGTATTTTCGTCCACGGAAAAGTCCTCCCACTGCCGCCGATGGTAACCGGATCAAATGTGTCCAGCAGAATCGCATCCACAACGCCTGAATACGGCATGAGCTTATGAAAAAGGTCGTCGTCCATCGTCTGGCTCAAAGATGGAGTCGAAACGGAGCTTTGATTCCGTTCAGAGTTCTGCTCCGGTTGCGAATTGGCTTTTGTACTCTGTCCAAGTGGTTGAGTCGGATGCCGTTCCGCCATTTCATTCTCCTTACCCGCATCTTGATGGCCGGAAAGCGAGATGACCCGATAAATCTCCGTCCCGAAGCGCTCCTTGATCCACCTGCAAAACTCGGGCGGCTCCTCGCTGTGTAGCTGAACGATATCCACGGGAGCTTGTTCAAGAACCGCAATCAGTTCTTCTCTATCCGGCTCGACGAACACGCCCACCGTTTTAGGCAGCCCGTTATCCCGTCTCTGTTCCTTCACGATACGGATAAGCTCGCCCGCCTGCTCGGGAGTCACCCGCCTACGGCTCTTCGCAAAGACAAAGCCGATCTGATCGACCGGAAGCTGGAGCAGCGCTCGAAGCGTCGCTTCCTCCCGGATTCCACATATTTTTACAGTCGGTGCTCCGCCCATTCGATCAAATCCTCTCCACTTCCTTCACCGGGCCAAGCAAATCCTGCACCGCTTGGCTGATGTCGACCTGTCGCATGAAATGCTCGCCGACTAGCACCGCTTGCGCTCCATCCTTATGGAGCCGGTGAATATCATCAGGCCCTGATATTCCGCTCTCGCTGACGATTACCCGGCCTGTCGGAATCAGAGCAGCCAGCTCGCCAGTTGTGCGGAGATCCGTCTCGAAGGTATGCAGGTTGCGGTTGTTGATACCGATCAGCTTCGGCGCGGACTCGAGCTCCAATACTCGTTCTAGCTCTTCGCGGTTGTGAATCTCCACGAGGGCATCCAATCCAAGCTCACGGCTTAAACGTAGGAAGCTCTCCAGTTCTTCCGACGTCAGCATCGCCGCGATCAGAAGGATAGCATCCGCGCCGATCAAACGCGCTTCGAAGATTTGAACCGGAGCGATGATGAAATCCTTGCGCAGGATCGGTACTTGTACAGTCCCGCGAACCGCTCTCAAGTAGTCATTGCCGCCTTGAAAGTAATTTCGATCCGTCAAAACCGAGATACAGTCCGCGCCTGCCGCCTCGTAAGCGCCCGCGATAGCTGCGGGATCGAAATCGGCGCGGATGAGCCCCTTTGACGGGGAGGCCTTCTTCACTTCTGCGATAAGTCCCATCGGCCGTTTCCGATTCTCCGACAGAGCCTTTTCGAATCCTCGGCAAGGCGGCAAATCCCGGATACTCCGCTCCGCTTCTCCGAGGTCAAACCGCTCGCTCAGCTCGCTAACTTCGGTTTCCTTCGTCTTGCGAATGCGCTCAAGAAACATGGCTCGCCTCCCGGGTGCAGGCGACAAGCTCCGCCAGCTTGGCGGCGGCGCGGCCCGAATCGATGACCGCTTCGGCCAAAACAACCCCTTGCCGCAAGCTGTCTGTTCGCCCGGCTACATAGAAGCAAGCGCCCGCGTTCGCCAGCACGACATCTCGTGCAGCTCCCCGCTCCCCCTTCAGGACGCGGCGAATGATCTCCGCATTGACCGCAGCATCGCCTCCCGCAAGCTCGCTCAGCTCATAAGTGCCGAGACCGAGCTCTTCCGGAGCAATCTCCTTCGTTGCGATGCTTCCATCGCGGAGCTCCGTGATCTTCGTCGGAGCGGATACGCTGATCTCGTCGAGGCCGTCCAGACTGCCCACCACCAGGCCGCGCGATACTCCGAGTGATCGCATGACTTCCGCGATCAGTTCCGTCTTGCTGCGGTCGAAGAGGCCGAGCAGCTGGCGGTCGGCTCCTGCCGGATTGGTCAGCGGACCGAGCAGGTTGAAGACTGTGCGGATACCGAGCTCCTTGCGAGGACCGGCCGCATGCTTCATCGAGCCGTGATAGGTTTGCGCGAAGAGAAAACAGATGCCTATGCGAGACAGGCATTCCGCCGCTTGCGCCTGATCCAAGTAAATGTTGACGCCAAGCGCTTCCAGCACATCCGCGCTCCCGCTCGCGCTGGACATGGCGCGATTGCCGTGCTTCGCTACCCGAATTCCACCTGCCGCAGCTACAAGCGCCGAAGCGGTCGAGATATTGAACGTCTTGGCTCCGTCTCCGCCCGTTCCGCACGTATCGAGCAGATCGTTCTGCTCCGTGTTCACCCGGTTCGCTTTAAGCCGCATCAGCTCCGCGAAGCCGGTTATCTCCTCAGCGGTTTCCCCCTTCATCCGCAGCGCAGTGATCAAGCTGCCGATTTGGGCTGCCGTGGCTTGCCCTTCCATGATCTCCGCCATCGCTTGCCTTGCCTCCGTGCGGCTCAAATCTCGTCCGTCCGCAACCTTGGCGATCGCCTGCCTCACCGTGAACGTCTGGTTATCGATCATCTCCATATCGTTCCCTCCTCTACGGGTCTCTGCTCGTCTATTGCGGTCGCTGTCGTCCGCTGCACCACGCATTCCCATCATGCGTAATAGTAATCACCGTTGATGATCGGCTCCAAGTCTCGCTCGCGCTTTTCGAGGAACATTTCCTCCGCTAGTCGAATCGCCCGCAGCATCGCTTTCGCCTTGTTGATCGTTTCCTCGTATTCCTTTTCCGGTACCGAATCCCAGACGATACCCGCTCCCGCCTGCACATAAGCTTTACCGTTCTTAAAGATGATCGTCCGGATCGTGATGCACGTATCCAGATTGCCGGAGAAGCCGAGATACCCGATCGCTCCCGCATACGCCCCTCGCGCTTCCTTCTCCATCTCGGCGATGATCTCCATCGCTCTCAGCTTCGGAGCACCGGATACGGTACCCGCCGGCAGGCAGGAGATGAAGGCGTCGAAGAAGTCTTTGTCCTCGCGGAGCTGTCCGCTCACGTTGGATACGATGTGCATCACATGCGAGTAACGTTCGATCTCCATGAACGTGTCGCAATGCACAGAGCCAAACCGAGCCACCCTCCCGATGTCGTTGCGGCCGAGGTCGACCAGCATCAGATGCTCCGCCCGCTCCTTCTCATCGGCCAGAAGCTCCCGCTCAAGCGCCGCATCCTCTTCATCGCTGCCTCCCCGTGGACGCGTTCCCGCAATCGGCCTCGTTTCGACCTTGCCATCCTCCACCCGGACGAACAGCTCCGGCGACGTTCCGACGATGATCTCTTCGTCGAACTTGAGGTAATACATGTACGGGGATGGATTGGTCGTCCGCAGAACCCGGTAAACCTGAAGCGGATCGATCTCGGTTTTCTTTTCGAAGCGCTGGGATAGCACCACTTGAAAGATATCCCCCGCCCGAATGTACTCCTTCGCCCGTTCTACATTCGCCATATATTCCTCTTTGGTCAGATTGGAGCGAATTCCATCAAGCTCAACCTCCTCCGGCATCGGCCGAAGCGGGCGGCTCAGCGCGGGAGGAGCCTGCTGCAGCTTTTCGACCGTAGCGTCGATCATCCGGCATACTCGCTCATATTCCGCCGCAATTTCCTTGTCCGTCGCTCCCGGTGTCACATGCACATTTCCGATCACAACCAGCTCCTGGCGGAAGTGATCGAACACGACCAGCCTGTCGCAGAAGAGAAAGCGCAAATCCTGCATGTGCATATCGTCATCCCGATGCTCGGGAAGCTTCTCATAATCCTGCAGGAGATCATAGCCGAAGAACCCGACTGCTCCGCCGGTCAACCGGGGAAGACCCGGAAGCGAAGGGCTCCGATAGGCCCGATGATAGCCCTTCAGCACTTCCAGCGGGCGCTCGTCGTGAACCCGCGTTTCTCCGCCTGTCGTCACCCGAGTCTTCCCCTTCTTCCCTTCCAGCGTGAGGAAGGGAGAGGAGCCGATGAAGGAGTAGCGCGCCCACTTGACCCCGCCCTCCACACTTTCCAGCAGGAAAGCCTTCGGCTCATCGGAAAAATGACGGAACACGCGTATGGGCGTTTCCGTGTCAGCCAGAATTCTGCGGGCAACGGGAATGAGGTTGTAATGCTCGGCCAGACGCACAACTTCGGCAAGCTCGGGCTGGTACATGTCGGCGTTCATCTCCTTAAAGAATAATAAAAAAACCTCTACGCAAGTAGAGGTTTCGGGTCGTATTCAAGGAACATGAACAAGCCATTAGCAAACCATGCGATTGCATGAAGACAAACGTTCTGCACGAAGGCAGCCGCTCCTTGTCTCATGGGGACGCACAGCAATATGCTCAGCTCTACTCTGCTCGACTTGACTCAACTCTACTCAGCTCTACTTACGATTCTTGCGCTCTACCGATCCGGGCGCTCCCGCCCAAATCCGGTTTCTTATTCCCCACTATACACGATGGCAGAAGCGAGCGTCAAGCGGAGGTTTGCCCTCATCGTATTCTTATATTTTCCACATGCTGATCACGGCTCGCAAATCGATTCACCACGATTCCTCACGACAGAAGTCGCTTATTCACAACAACGATAGGCACGTCATTATTTCTTTCCATTCGCAACATTTCTTTCCTTGGGAAGGTTATTAAATAGACAGCTCTACTATAGATGCTCAAAGATGAGTGATTCATAAGTTATTCCTTCATTCAAATGTATCCCTATTCATTTCTAGATTCCCAGTCGAGAAGCTTGCGGATTTTTCGCGACTCCATGGGCTTCTCCTTACCTGGTAAACCGACGATCGTCTTTCACAAAGATACGCATGGAGGGTTTCACGGAGACGGAACCATGCTGACGATCTATCAGCTCACGGAGGAAGAAATGACGCAGCTCCTCCAAAAGCAAAAGATAGACCAGACATGGACCGAGCTGCCGATGAGACCCCAGCGGGTCAAGGCCCTGCACGAGCTGTTTGCTGATCCCTACGACGAGGACATTCCCAACCGGCGGAACTTCGGTGCTCAGGATGGCTATTCTCTCCTGAAAACCCGCAAGGGAGAAATCATGACCGGGGATGACTTTTTTCAAGCGGCTTATTACAACATCATCTTCTGTCTGGTTGATACCAAGACCAATCAGGTTTCGCTCTATACCTCGGATTTCTAAAGACGTGATGGTCTGTATGGCTTCCGTCCCTTATCAGCGTACTTGTCCAAACAAAAACCGTTCTCTTCAGCGGAGGGAACGGTTTTTGGGATTCAATGGATGGCATGAAGTGCCTATCGATCTCACAGCTTAAACTGGGAAACAGACTCGGACAGACGCAGCGATATTTGTTTGGCTTTCTCGGCCATTTCAACAATGCCACCCGACAAATCCGATACGCTTGAGGTTTTATCTGCGATTGCGGAAGCGGAGTCCGCTCCATGATTGACCGCTTGTGATATTTCACTAATGGCGCTCACCATGCTCTGAATCGATGCCAGGAGTTCCTCGGAAGTAGCCCCGAAGTCCATTACCGCATCATTCATACTCTGAGATTGTTCACTAACCTGTTCGCTGGAATTAACAATATTCCCATAATCCACGATGACCCGCTTGTCAATAAATCCGATAATCTGGTTGGAGGATTCCGCAAGTCGTTGGACCGCATCCAAAACAGAACTTGAAATGACTTGAATTCGTTCAGCCGTGACTTTCGAATGCTCGGCTAACTTGCGAATTTCACCCGACACCACAGAAAACCCTCTGCCAGCTTCACCGGCGCGAGCGGCTTCAATCGAGGCATTGAGCGCCAGCAAGTTCGTCTGAGCGGCAATGTCCAATATCGTTTGCGACAGCTCCGTCACTTGGTAAACCGCATTCGATTCGCTAATCGCCTGCTCTAGGACCGCTTTTTCCCTTATGTAAATATCGGATGTTTCCTGATAAGAGGAGGTAGAGTCATTCCGCATGCGTGATGCAAGCTCATAAGCCTCCTGAACAACAACCGTACTGTCCTGCGCCTTGGTCGCAATCGATTCCGCAGATTTCTCGATCTCCTCCAACGTTGCATTCATTTGTTCCGTAGACGCCGCACTTTCTTCCATGCCCGAGGAAATCTCTTGTGTTGTTGCACTAATCTTCCCCATATCCTGATTCAAATGCTCCACATTCACATTAATGCCCACAAGTACATCATTAACAGCTGCAGACTCTTCGGCGACCTGTGCCAAAATATGTCTTATCGAACCTTGCATTTGGGCCATAGAACGAATCAGATCGCCCGTTTCATATTTCGTCTTCAACAAGGAATCCGAAATCTCCGACGTAAAATCACCCGTTGCCAGAATTGAAAGCTGCTTGGATGCTTTCGTAAGCGGTCTGCAAATTCGAGTGGCGACCATATAAGTAACAATGGCTCCCAGAACAATAAAGATACTCGACAGCAACACCAGTAGATTCCTTTGCTTATGGGCATCGGCTACAATCTCACCCTTTGGTACGGTGATAAAAAGATCCCAGTTATATTCCGGTATGGCCGTTGAAACCAACATATATTCAATATTATCTTTCGTATACGTTCCTTTAACCGATTCTTCCTTTGTCATCTTTGAAGTCAAGTTACCCAGTTCAAGAAAGTCCGGCTCATCCTTCGCCTTCTCGATGGCATTCATCTGATCCAACACATACTGCTTATTGGGATGAGCAACAAAGGTTCCCGTTTTATTTACCAACCCAGCAAAGCCCGATTTCCCGTATTTAATATCACTGACCATATCGCTTAGCGCGTTTCCATCTCTTGAGGCGGTCAAGACTCCTACCACTTTGCCATCTTGCCTGATCGGTACAAAATATACCAAAATCACGGTCTTGTTCACGGCGCTGACTGCCGGACCTCCGATCAATTCTTTTCCGTTAAGCACTTGATTGTAGTTGTCGTCTTTGGCTAAGTTGGCCTTCGTACCATCCGTAAAAACAAGATTTCCATTCAAATCGCCAAGACCCATACGCAAATGTCCGCTACGTTTTGTTTCGTTCTTAAGCACATCCATTGCAAGATCAGGATTAGTCGAAAAATTCTGAACAATATGGATGTTCGCTATTGAATTCATAGAGTTAAAAACACTCGTTATTCGTGACTTGATCACCTTTGCCCCTTCATTGGCCATGTCGTTCATTGATTCCGTCGCTCGTCCAGTCAATGCTTTTGAGGATAATTGGAAGGACAATAATGTAATACATAGGATACTAAACAAAAGAATCAGGGAAAAGGTTACCATCATTTGTGTCTTAAGACTTTTAAGTTTGAACATATACCGTACTCCCTACTCCAAATTTTATGTTCTCTATCTTGATCATTCACATTCCATATGCTAGCTTATCCCCTCCCGTACTTACATTCTCATTAATAAAAATGGATTATGTAGTCACTTCTGCTGGCAGAAACAAGATGATAGGATGATCATCAAATTAGCCTTGGTAGCTTTAAGAAATTGAATGCTGCCCCCAGAGCAAAATATCATCTATCCCCCCTTCCATTTTCAACCACCCCATTTTCTTCTATACAGAATAGGACGTTTCTTTTAAGGGGTCAAGGTAGTCGTCTTCCAAACAAACCATTGTTCCAAATTGTATCAAACGCCAAAAAACCGTTCCCTCAACAGAGGAAACGGTTTTTACTCGATAACCTATACGAGATCAATAATCGCATCGATCCCCTTACTTCCCACTTCCTGCCACGATATCCGGCCGCAGCTTCTTCGCCTCGTTCATGTAAATATGCCGAATCTCCGCTTGGCTGCGCATCGTATTCACATGAACCATCAGCCGAATGCAGCGCGGCAGGCTCGGCTTGACCGGAATCTCCAGCGCGCACATGAGCGGGACGAGCTCCCAGCCGCTCAGCTGGCGGATGGCCATCGCCGGAAAAGCCGCCGTCAGATCGTCCGTCGTCGTCACGAAGACACTGCAGATGTCTTCCGGCACGACGTCGTTGGCATCCACTATGCTTTTGAGCAGCTCGGCGGTCGCCTTCAGGACTTCTTCCTTGTTATCCTGCTCGACCGTCGTCGCTCCTCGAATTCCCCTAACCCACATGGCTATTCCTCCTGCTTGAGCCCGTCAACGATTCGGCGAACCTGTTCTTTGGTTACTTGCTTGTTGATCTCGACTCTTCCGATATCGAGCGGGAGGATAAACGTCAGCTTGCCCTCCCGGAATTTCTTGTCATGCATCAAAGCCTCCATGATGGCGTCGGTGTCCAGCTCGCGTGGAATTGTAACCGGGCAGCCGATGCGCTTCAGAAGATCTCGGGTCGTATCGGTGATCGACTGGGAGCGCCCGAACTCCTCGGAGAGCTGTGCCGCCCCAACCATTCCGATTGAAATTGCTTCGCCATGCAGAAGGGTTCCATACCCCGCCACCGCCTCCAAAGCATGACCGATGGTGTGGCCCAGATTCAGAATCTCGCGAAGCCCGTTCTCGCGTTCATCCTGCGATACCACCTCGGCTTTAATCCTGCAAGCCTCAAACAGGGCCTTCTCCAAAGTCGGCGGGTCAAGAGCCAGGAGCGCATCGAGATGATCCGAGAACCATTCGACGTATTCCTTATCCAGGATCAACCCTTCCTTGATAACCTCGGCAAATCCAGCCCGAACATCCCGAGGAGGCAAGGTTTGCAGCAGAGCCGTATCATAGAGCACCAGCTCCGGCTGATGAAAAGCGCCGATTACGTTCTTGGCCAAGCGGTGATTGACCGCCACTTTCCCGCCGACGCTGCTGTCATGAGCCAGAATGGTCGTCGGAACCTGGACAAACCGAATACCGCGCATATAGCTGGCTGCGGCAAAACCGGCCAGATCGCCGACAACGCCGCCGCCGAGCGCCACGATGACCGAATTCCGGTCGAGGCCCGCTTCGAGTGCGACGCGAATGATTTCCTCCAGCATGGCGAGCGACTTGCTCGTTTCGCCGGCGGACACGATGAAATCGCAGGTCCGATAGCCTCCGGCCTCAAGCGCGGCTTTCAGCTTCTGCAGGTGAAAGGAAGCGACGTTATCGTCCGTCACGATGAGAAGCGGAGAGGAGGGCAAGATTCCCCTGTCCGACAAGTGCCGGGTTATCTGCTCCGAAATTCCTTGCCCGATTAAGATGGGATAAGAGCGTTCACCAAGGTCGACCGTCAATTTTCTCATATCAATACCGCTCCACTTGGGCTTTGTAGTTGGTAAGGTTCGCCGCGATTTCCTCCAGGGAGTCACCGCCGAATTTCTCCATAAAGGCATTGGCCACTTCCCAGGCGACTACATTCTCCATGATGACGGCCGCAGCCGGAACTGCACACGTATCGGAACGCTCGACTTGAGCGGAGAAGGCTTCCTTCGTATCGATATCGACGCTTAACAGCGGCTTATACAACGTCGATATCGGCTTCATGACCGCGCGCACGACGATGGGCTCGCCGGTTGTCATGCCGCCTTCCAGCCCTCCTGCCCGGTTGCTTTCACGATGAAAGCCCTTCTCCTCGCTATAGAGAATCGCGTCATGCACCTGGGACCCGCGTTTTTCTGCCGCTTCGAACCCGATGCCAAATTCCACGCCCTTGAAGGCTTGGATCGACAACACCGCTTGTGCGATCTTCCCGTCCAGCTTGCGATCCCACTGCACATGGCTGCCTAGGCCGACCGGAACTCCTTCCACTACGACCTCGACGACTCCTCCGAGCGTATCTCCGTCTTCCTTGGCTGCGTCGATGGCAGCGACCATACGCGCTTCAGCCGCTTTGTCCGTTACGCGAACAGGCGAATCCTCTGTAATGGCAGCAAGCTCTGCAGCCGTCAGAGAAGAGCGCTCAGCCGTCACATCGCCGATCCGGAGAACCTGACAGGCGATGGTGATGCCAAAGGAAGCGAGCAGCTGCTTCGCCACTCCGCCAACGGCGACTCGCATGGTCGTCTCCCGTGCGCTGGAACGCTCCAGAATGTTGCGCAGATCCTTCTGGTTGTATTTCAATCCGCCGTTCAAATCCGCATGGCCGGGACGGGGACGCAAAATTCTCCGTTTGCCTTCATTTTCTTCCGCGGCAGGCTCAGCGCCCATAATCTTCGTCCAATGCGTCCAGTCCTTATTCTCGACGACAAGAGCGACCGGAGCCCCCGTTGTTGTACCGTGACGAACCCCGCCTACAAGCTGAACGGTATCCTTCTCAATCTGCATCCGCAGTCCGCGGCCGTGGCCCTTCTGCCGACGACCCAGCTCTTCATTGATCGTTTCCGCAGCAAGCGGCAGATTGCTTGGCAGTCCTTCAATAATGGCCGTCAACTGCGGCCCGTGAGTTTCCCCCGCTGTCAAATAACGCAAATCGGCTCCCCCTCCGCATCCGGCAAAGATCTTTTTGCCGAAGGTATTCTCTATTCGTTCTTGATTTATCATTAGCGCTTTAGCGCTTTTATGCGCTAATTATAATATAGCTCTCTAGCTTTGACAAGAATATCCGAAGGATGTCAAGCCCTGCAGGCGTCGATTTCGTTTCGACCTCGAACGATTTCACTTTCTAAGCCTATGGATTCCGCAGCGTTTCCCACACCTACAATCGTACCGCTAGCCACACACCAGGGGTAACCATCTGGGTTTATCAAACTCGGGCCGTTCAGCTCGATGCAGGCGGATGCAGCAAAACCGCCGCAATCCACACGGCGGTTTCCACTGCTGTTGTATACCCGTCTTCCTGTTCCACAATCGCTAGAAACCGGCTGCTTCCCCCTAGAACCGGATGGACCCATTCCGCACACTACCGGCTCGGCCTCTGTTTCTACTGAGAATCGCACTCCGATCAGCCGGGGTAACCGACCGGTCCGGCTCGCCGCTGACCAAACCGAGCAGAGACTCCGACTCGATCCCAAGAATCTGAGCGCATTGCTCCCGAGTCAAGATTCCTTGGCGATACGCGCCGATGATCAACCGTTTATCCATGGCTTGCCTCCCGCTTGGTTTTCTCTAGCGTTAACCGGAAGCGTGCGCTCTATTCCATATTAAGCGGATTTGCCCGTTGGCCCTATTCGATTTTACGGTAAAAGAACGTATCCGCAAGCTCAAACTTGTAGCGGGAAGGGGTGAATATTTGCTCGGTGCTGCCCACGAACAGCAAGCCTCCCGGGCGAAGCGCCTCCGAGAATTTCTGATACAGCTTGTCCTTGGCCTCTTCCGTAAAATAGATCATCACATTGCGGCAAACAATGAGGTCGAAGGACGTATCGAATTTATCTGCAAGCAGATCCTGTTTCTTGTAGGCGATATGGTTCTTCAACTCCGGGGAAATATGATACAGAATCCCTTCCTTCTGAAAATAGCGCTTCAGAAAGTCCGGAGGAACATCGCGGATGGAGCGGTCCAGATAGATGCCCTGTTTGGCTTTGGCCAAAACGCCTTCATCCAGATCGGTCGCCAGGATGCTATTTCCCGCCAGAAGGCCCAACTCATTCATGATCATAGCCAGCGTATAAGGTTCTTCCCCCGTCGAGCAAGCGGCGCTCCACACCTTCAAGCGTTTGCCGCTCCCGGCGAGCTCGCGAAAAAAGCGATCCTTCAGCACCGACCAGCGGTTCGGGTTGCGCCAGAATTCGGATACGTTGATCGTCATCCGGTCCAAAAATTCGTCCAGCAGATTCTTATCCTTGGTAAGCGCTGAAAAGTAAGCATCAAAACTTGAAAACCCCAGCTTCATTCGAAGCGTGGTCAAACGCCGCTTCATTTGTGCTTCCTTGTACAGGGTAAGATCTATTCCTGTCAGCTCTTTGATGCTCTTAACAAAACGCGTAAAATCGAGATCCCCGTTCTCCATTCTGCTCCCCCCACCGACGGTCTACCCGGCTAAACCCAAATTGAAATGACTTTCTCATAGTTCAGAAGCTCTTCATCCCGGAAAAAGATACCGATCTCCCGCACTGCGCTTTCTTCCGAGTCGGACCCGTGAATCAAATTAAAATTTTTATGTACGGCATAATCGCCGCGAATGGTTCCCGGCGCAGCCTCCAGAGCATCCGTCTTCCCCATCATGGAACGACACAGAGGAATGACGCGTTCGCCTTCCCACACCATGGCAAAAACAGGTCCGGACGTGATAAAGCCGACGAGGGTTTCAAAAAAGGGCTTTCCTACATGCTCGGCATAATGCCTTTCCGCCGTCTCACGGCTCATATGCATCAGTTTAGCTCCGACCATCCGAAATCCCTTCACTTCGAATCGACTTACGATTTCTCCTATGAGGCCGCGCTGCACCCCATCCGGTTTGACCATTAAAAATGTGCGTTCCATCTCATTCACCTTCTTCTCTGGAATAGGTGGATCGGGTCTGAATGAAACGTGTTCCTTATGAATCAGTACGAGCGTTCCCCCACGAAATGAGCGACACCGATCAGATCGCGGCGGGCTTGAATGTCGGGCAATCGGTCCAAATGGCGAATCGCCTTGTCAATATAGCGGTCTGCCAGTTGTTCGGCTTCATGGAGACCGGCGCTGCCACGGACGAGATCCAAAAACCGGGAGACATCCGTCTGTCCGTCCGCTTGACGAATCCGTTCGATTTCGTCAAGCAGCGGCTTTCGCAGCTGCGGCTCGCGGAGCGCATACAACACCGGAAGCGTCAGGTTTCCCTGCTTGATGTCGCTGCCGGGAGGCTTGCCGATCTGTTCCTCCGTGCCGCTCAGATCAAGCAGGTCGTCGCGGATTTGGAAAGCCATGCCCACGTTGAACCCAAAGGAATACAACCGCTCCGCCGTTTCCTTGGAGGCCCCGGCAGCGAGCGCGCCAAGCTGGCAGCTCACCGCGATGAGCAGGGCCGTCTTGCGCTTAATGCGGAGCAGATAATCCCGAACGGTCTGCTCCGTGTGGAAAAAGAAGCGTACCTGCTCCATTTCCCCGATGCTCATCTGTACGATCGCCCGGGACATGATCCGGTGGATCTCCGGATTTTCGAGCTCGGTGATGACCCCGAGTGCTTTGCCGAAGATGTAATCGCCCGTGTACATGGCGATCCGGTTATCCCATTTAGAGCGGACGGTGAGCTGCCCGCGCCGAGTATCGGCATCGTCAATGACATCGTCATGAACGAGAGAGGCCATGTGGATCAGCTCCAGGGGGACGGCGACTTTCTTCATCTGCTCCAGCGTGTAAGTCCCAAATTCTCCGGAGAGCAAGACGAATACGGGCCGAATCCGCTTTCCCCCTGCCTTCAATAGATGCACGGATGCCTCTCTCAGCAGGATATGATCGGAATAAACGCTCTTTTCCAGTTCTTTTTCAATCGCATTCAAATCTTTTTTTACGCGTGAGTAAATGTCGATAAGCTTCATGGATTCACCTGTAGGACGGAATGTCTTGCCATAAGCGGATGGCGGCGGGGCGGTTAAGCAGCCCGAGTTCATACGCGAAGTCATAATACAGCTGCAGGCCCTTTCTTTGTTCCTCTCCAAAATCGAAGGAGAGCCCGCCAAAGTAGGAGCGCCAATACGCTTCGCTGCCCCCGACGGTTTGGACGGCATGCCGGATCATCTCTTCCGGTTGTGCAAGGCCTTGACGCTTGCTCTCAAGAAAAGCGCGGTACACATCCGAGAGCAGCTCTGGGTGACGCTCTGCGGCATCTTCGCGCACGGCCCAAACCGCGAAGGACATCCACCTGCCGGTCCACTCCCTCCACAGCTCACCGAGATCGGTAACCTCAAAATCCGAGTTGCTCCAGTCCGCTCGTATAGCGTCGTCCCCGATTAAGAGAGCGGCATCCTCGTCTGGACGCATGCTCGACAGCCGCGCTTCGTCAAACCGGTAGACGGGATTTCCTGCGAAGCGTTTGGCCATCAGGATTTTGAGAAGATTGACCGATGCAGCGGACGTATTCGCCAGCATGATCCGGCCTCCCGCTGCGATCTCCGTAAGAGGCTTCTTATGGAAGAGCAGAATGGAGTTCACCCGGCCGAAGGCGCTTACGGATAAATCCGGAAACAACAAGTATTCCTCAGCATGCTCCCCATACGCGAATGAAGAGATCGGCCCCATGTCGATGCGGCCCTCCGCCATCGCGCGGTTCAAGGTGGAAGGCACCTCGGTGTGCAATTCGATGCGGCCCGCAAAGCGATCTGCGGGAAAATGGTGAAAGATCGGCCAGACATTGGTGTAGAGAATCCTACCGATCCGCAAGGTCTGTGTCATCGCTAAGCCTCTCCCCATCTTCGGTATAAGTCATGTTCGATCTTCATCGAATCCAGAACCCGACCGACCATGAAATCGGTCAGTTCTTCGAGAGAAGACGGCTGCTGATAAAAAGCCGGCATCGCCGGTATGATCGCCACCCCAAGCCGGGCGAGACGAAGCATATTTTCCAAATGAATGACGGATAAGGGCGTTTCTCTCGGAACGAGGAGCAGCTTGCGGTTTTCCTTCAGCATAACATCGGCCGCCCGTTCCAGCAAATTCCCGGAGGCACCGTGAGCGATACCCGAGAGCGTACCCATGGAGCAGGGAAGCACGACCATACCTTCCGTACGGAAAGAACCGCTCGCAATGCTCGCCCCGATATCCTGAATGGGATGATAAACCAGATTGGCATATCCCTCCGAGAACTGTCCGTTCAAGGTTTCCTTTCGCTTTGCCGCGTTCCAGCCCAACTCGTCATGCAGCACCCGCCAGCCGGCGTCCGTCACGACCAAGTGAACCGTGTAATCCGCTTGAAGCAGATAACGCACAAGCTTGACCCCATAGATGGCCCCACTGGCCCCCGTCATTCCGACAACCCATCGCTTGCTCATAGGTATCGGACCGCCGTATCCACCAGAGTGAAGGCGAACACCACGCAGCTGAGAGCGCCATTCATGGTAAAGAAGGCCGTGTTCGCCCGAGAGAGATCGTTTTCGTTAACAATCGCGTGCTCGTAAAAAAGAATTCCATAGGAGATGAGAATCCCCGCAAAATACCACCAGCTTAAGTCAGCCAAGAAAAAGAGGCTCGTGAGACCGATCGCTGTGAGAAAATGACAAACCTTTGCGATCCAAAGCGATTTCCTGACCCCGAAGCGAGCCGGGATCGATTTCAGTCCTTCCTTGAGGTCGAAGTCGACGTCCTGGCAGGCGTAGATAATATCGAAGCCCGTCGTCCACAATGCGATGGAGAGATAAAAGATAAGCGAAGTCCAGCTTCCCTGCCCCGTTACCGCTAACCAGCCTCCCGCCGGTGCCAACGCAATGGTGAGCCCAAGAAACAAATGACACAGCCAGGTGATTCGTTTCGTATAAGAATAAGCGACCAGCATGAACACCGCTACTGGCAGAAGCTTGACGGCTAACGGACTGAGATGGCTCGTAGCCAAGAACAGAAGGGCAAAGGAACCGACGACGAAAATCATCACTTCCTTGAAGGAGAGCAGCCCGGCCGGGATCGCTCTTCCTGCGGTTCGGGGATTCTTCTTGTCGATGGTCCGGTCGATGATCCGATTGAGCCCCATCGCGGCGCTGCGCGCCCCGACCATCGCCAAGGTGATCCAGCCGATCTCCGGCCAGGAGGGCAGTCTTCCCAGCATGACAACCGAACCGAGAACGGCGCCCATATAAGCAAAGGGCAAGGCGAACAGGGTATGTTCAAATTTGATCATTTCCAGAAAAATCTTAAACTTTCTCAGCATGAAGGTCCCTCGGATCTACGGATTCTATTTCGATTGATTCTTGGCACCGATGTGCAGAGCGGCTATTCCGCCTGTCAGCGGATAGGCTTCCACTTGCACCAGTCCGGTTCCGCGGAACATAGCCGCCAGCTCGCGGTGATCGGGAAATTGAATCAACGATTCGGGAAGCCACCTGTATTCCTCATAACGCTTGGCAATCAGCTTGCCGAGCAGCGGCAGCACTTTACGGAAGTAGAAATAATAGAGGGCTTTGAACGGCTGCCAGGTCGGTTTGGACAATTCCAGGCAGACGACGCGGCCTCCCGGCTTCACCACTCGCTGCATCTCCAGCAGCACCTGCTCGATATCCGGGACATTTCGCAGGCCGAAGCCGATCGTCACGAGATCAAACAGGTTGTCTGCGAAAGGAAGCTGCATCGCATTGCCTTGAATCAGCTCAATCCGATCGGACAAGCCTGCTTCCCGCACCTTTTCCTGCCCGATATCGAGCATGTTTTGACTGAAATCAAGGCCAACGATGCGCCCGGTTCCGCTCGCTTCCGCAAGGGAAATGGTCCAATCGCAGGTTCCGCAGCACAAGTCGAGAGCGGAAGCTCCCGGGTGGATCGCCAGCTTGTCCATCGTGAATTTGCGCCAATAGCGGTGGCGCTGAAAGCTCAGGATATCATTCATCCGATCATACTTAGGAGCGATGCTCTCAAATACGGAATGTACAAACTCTTCTTTGGGCTTAACGGGCTTCAAAGCGTTCACCTCAACGTTCCTCCAGAATTCGGGGCTTGCCGATGTACCGGTTCAGTACATCAGTCAAGGGCTGCAGCTCCTGAAGCAAGCGTTCGGAGCTCAGCTCGCGCAGCTTCGCCGATAGCTGTTCCAGCTGCTCCTCCAGCATCCGCTGAAGCTGTGCACCCGCTTTGTATTTCAAGAGCAGCGAGCGCAGCTTGGATGAATCTGCCCCCCCATTTTTCAACAGTTTCCGGTCCTCTCGGCTGCCGTGGTCGAGGATATGCCAATACGCCCAGCTTTCCGGGATGTCCTTGTCGTCCTTTAGCCGGTTCATTTCGGCATTCAGCACTTCAAATCGGGCTACCCCGTGTACAAGATCAGTCATGGCGCGCTTCGCCCACTCGGGTAGCAATCCGGCTAGAGACAGGAACATGTGGGATTTGATCTGAACCAGGTCGTGTATGTAGTCTTCCGCTGTAATCTTCATCTGCTTGATTCCGGTATAGAAATTGAGCTTCAGCCGATTGATTTCGCAGACGGATGCAGCCAGCAGGCGTACGGCTGTGACTTCTCCTGCCTCGGCAAGCAGGTTGTAGTAGCGCGAGCTGAAATAATCGCCGGCGAGCACCTTGAGCTGCCTGGAACGGGCTTCGGGCTTCGTCTTGGCGGTATTATGCTCCGGCACTTGGTCATGCGTATCCAGCCCCATCTGAACGATGGCGGTTACCAGGGAGTACAGCTCGCTGTTCTTGGAAGCGAGGTCCGTTTCATTTAGAAAGGCGTACAGGAGCCGAACACGAAACTCCGGAAAATCCGGCAGATCCGTATAGGTCTGAATGACATCGTATTCGGTGTAGCGTTTAACCTGCTTTTCGATGTGGGTAATGGTCATCCTGCTCCTCCGGGCGTCGCCACAAATTCGTTCTCAGTTCCGACACATAATTATAACATAATGCGAAAGGAATCGCACTTTCGAAGCGAGATGAGCCCCTTTCGGCAGGCCCTCCTCAGTCCGACAGCATGCTGCGCCAGCGTTCCGTTTCCGTCAGCCTGCAGCGCGTTTCAAGAAACCGTTTGAGCTGCTCCGTACTCCCAACCTGCTTCTTGCTAAAACGAATTTCGTCCTCCCTGCGGGCATCGGCCGCGAGCAGGAGAGGCGCTTGAGCGGACGATCCGAGCTTCTTGCCATAGACTCGAATGCGCACCTCTTCTACATTGGTCGTATCCTCCAAGCCGTGGCGGATCAAGCGATACAGGTCCGAATAGACCGCCGCTACATCGACTGCAGAAGGAGCATTGAAATCGACAGTCAGCATCGGCGCTTCCCAAGCAACATGGCGCAAGTTGAGATAGAACGGCAAGGCTTCGAGATGATCGACGAGATTGGAGGAGGACAAATAGCGTGAAGTTGCCTCTGTTCCAGCGGATGCAGGACGGCTTTCGCTCTCCGAATCGATACGGGGCAGCATGGATAATCCGATTCCGATCGCCGCAGATAGAAGGGTTATGATGGCAAACCGGGTAATCCCATTCATGAGGATTCACTCCCGAAAAAACGTTTTACCTCATTGTACAAACAAAAAAAGCGGGCTATTCCGCTTTTTTGTCAATCGTTCGATTCGACTGTCCCGTGACGTGTAAGAATGGTCGCCTTTCCGCGAACCTTAATGGCAGAAGTATGCTCGGTGAACTGGGCGATCATCACTTCGCCCTTGTCCAGCTTCTCCGTGTGATGAAAGCGAGTATCCTGCCCGCGCGTCAGGCCGATGACATGAACGCCATTTTCTTTGGCCTTGATCACGACATATTCAAATTCCTTCGGTTCCACTTCCGGTTCGCCCTCTTCCTCATCGTTCTCAGCCTTCATCATGAGGGAAAACAGGCTGGAAGTCAAACCCGCTGGCGTTCATAAAAATAGGAAAAGGACATCGTCATGACGATGTCCTTCTCATGGTCGGAGTAACACGATTTGAACGTGCGACCTCACCCACCCCAAGGGTGCGCGCTACCAGACTGCGCTATACCCCGACACTCTGAATTCGCTGCCTTTTTGGGCCGCAAGAAAGAGTTTATAACATCGACGCACGTATGTCAACAGCTATTTCTTCTCCCCCCTTTGATAAAAAAACGTGCGCTCCGAAGAGCCGCACGGTTTTTTGGGTGGTGATGAATGAAGGTTCGATAACGATAGTCAACGTATGTATGACCGAAGTTGATCCGAACCTGCTTCGATCCGAAAGAGATTAACGAAGGCCCTCTCTCAGCGTCTTGCCAGCTTTGAAGGATGCGACCTTGCTCGCTTCGATATCGATTTCTTCCCCGGTTTGCGGGTTGCGACCTTTGCGGGCGGAACGTTCACGAACTTCAAAGTTACCGAAGCCGACGAGTTGAACCTTGTCACCAGCTTGAAGAGCTTCCGTGATGGCTTCGAATACGGCTTCTACCGCCTTGGTAGCGTCTTTTTTGGACAGCTCGGACGATTCCGCGACTTTCGTGATCAAATCCGTTTTATTCATGTCATTCACCTCCTTAAGGATGAAGAAGTACCTATCAATCTGTCTTCACGTTTTCGTAACTAAATATACGTAAATCCGCGAAAATTCCTTAATAAGCCTCGCTTTTAGGAACAAATTTATAGTAATACACCACCGAGGCAATTTCAAGTGTCCACCTTCCCAAAATGGCCTTAACCGCCCAGCTTTTTCCTTTTGATCAATCTTTTGTACTCCCGAAGAGGCAAGTGCGTGGAAAAAGGATCATAGACTCTCCCGGAGTCCATCCGTCAAGCCGAAATAACTTTAGTTAAATCAACGAGCTCTAACTGATTTTGTAAAACCATACCCATGAGCAACGAACTTGCATGTGATGAAAAATGCTCTCCATCCTGCGTCTAAACAAACAAGCTCTGCAGCCTGAGCCGCAGAGCCAGTAACAAAGCTATTTTATAGGATGATGGCGATGAGACCGCCGGAGCCTTCATTGATGATTCGTCCGAGCGTTTCCTGCAGCTTGTAGCGGGCGTTGTCCGGCATCATCGCGAGCTTGCCCTGGATGCCTTCCCGGACGATGGAGTGAAGCGAACGCCCGAAGATATCGGAATCCCAAATTTTAAGCGGATTTTCCTCAAAATCCTGCATGAGGTAGCGCACCAGTTCCTCGCTTTGCTTTTCGGTTCCGATGATCGGGGAGAATTCCGACTCCACATCAACGCGGATCATATGAATCGAAGGGGCGGTCGCCTTCAGTTTCACCCCGAACCGTGGGCCTTGGCGGATCAGCTCAGGCTCATCGAGCGCCATCTCCGCCAGCGTCGGCGGAGCGATGCCGTAGCCCGTCGTCTTGACCATCTCCAGCGCTTCGGCGAATTGGTCGTACTCGCGCTTGGCATGGGTGAACTCCTGCATGAGCTGCAGCAGATGGTCCTTGCCGCGGATTTCAACACCGACCACTTCCATCAGGATCTGATCGTAGAGCTCATCCGGGGCATACAAATCGATTTCCGCTACCCCCTGCCCCATGTTCATATCCGCGAGGGCTGCCCGGTCAATGAAGTCGTACGCCGAGAAGTGGCTGACTACGCGATCCACATCGCGGAGGCGGCGGATATCCTGGACGGTGTCGCGCACGGAGTTTTCAAAGCTGTTGCGCAGCCAGTGATTCTCCTTCAGCACCATCACCCAGCTCGGCAGGTTGACGTTTACTTCATGAACCGGGAATTCATACAGGACCTCGCGCAGAACCGACATAACTTCATCCTCGCCCATCGTGGCGGCGCTCAGCGCCATAACGGGGATGTCGTATTTGGCGGACAGCTCGCCTCGCAGCTCCTGGGCGGCTTCGCCGTTCGGCTTAGCGGAGTTGATGATCAGAATGAACGGTTTGCCAACCTCCTTCAATTCGGCTACAACCCGTTCTTCGGCGAGAACGTAAGAGGAGCGGGGAATTTCGGAGATCGTTCCGTCTGTCGTCACCACGACTCCCAAGGTGGAATGCTCTTGAATCACCTTGCGGGTTCCAATCTCGGCCGCCTCCTCGAAAGGAATCGGCTCCTCAAACCAAGGGGTATTGATCATCCGCGGACCGTTCTCGTCCTCGTACCCCTTAGCGCCTTCTACTGCGTATCCAACGCAATCCACCAGCCGGACATTCACGTTCAGCCCTTCGGCAACCGTGATCTGTACCGCGTTGTTCGGTACGAATTTCGGTTCGGTTGTCATGATAGTTCGTCCAGCCGCACTTTGGGGCAGTTCATCGATGGCACGGAGCCGGTCCGCTTCATTCCGGATGTTCGGCAGCACTCCCGCTTCCATGAAGCGTTTGATGAAGGTGGATTTGCCGGTGCGTACGGCCCCCACGACCCCCAGGTAGATATCCCCGCCGGTTCGTTCTGCGATGTCCTTAAAGATATCAACTTTCTCCAATTGAGATCTCCTCCTACAGGTTGATGTAACGAAGCAAGCGGAAGCCTGCGAACCATAAGGTAAGAACCGGTCCGAAGCGGGAATGACTTCGGCCATGGAACGGTTCCATGGGACGGCTCGTCACGCGACCACACTCGTACAATCCTTTATACTGGTAAAAATATATGTGCCTGTTCATAGAATATGCCAGCAAATCTGAAACTCGGCTTATAGAATCCGGCGGAAGACGGAGAGGAGTTCGGCAAAAGAAAGCCAATTCCCTCAAGCGGCTTAAATTGAACAACAAAAAAACCTGTTACCTTCCTCCTAAGGAGAATGGAAGGCGAACAGGTTTTCATTATACATGCTAGGCAACTCTTTCAATCTGGCAATCGATTCCGCCAGAGACTCGCCAAAGTATCAACAGAGACTCACCAAAGAATTACCAGAGGGTGTCTTCTTCCTTCTGCTTGGCCAGTTGAGCGCGGATCGCCGCTTTCAGCGGATCCTCCGGAACTTGGACCGTGACATCTCCTTGAACACGAGCCTGACAAGCGAGTCGAATACCGCGGCTCGTCTGGGAGCCTAGCTTTTGCTGCTCCGCCCTGCCGAGCGGGGACAGGCCGCTTTGATCCTCCGCCGTTACCTTGCACATGAGACAGCCGGCGACACCCGCACAGCGCGTTCGAATGGTAACATTGCCCTTGCGTGCCGCTTCCAACAAGGAGGTCCCGGGACGGACCTCCACTACCACATCCATCGGTTCGAAATGCACACGATGCATCGTCATATGCGGTTTTCCTTTCTATAGAACGGTTTTCCGTGAGAGAAAGCTTCCTCCAAAGGAACGGGGATGCCTGTCCCACTCGTCATTGAAAAAGAACCGGCTCCCAGGGGAGTCCGGTCGAACCGCACAGAGCTGCGTTATTTTTTCTTTGCAAGGATCTTCATCAAGGAATCAAGGCCCAAATTCATTTTTCCGCCCGTTCCTTTGACAGCCTGAATGATTTCCTTCGTCGTTTCCTCCGACACGGGAACATTCACCATGGCCGATACTTGCTTAATCAGCTTGCGCAGCTGCTGCTCGTCTTGAGTCGTGCTCGGCGTTACGCCATCCGCTATCGATTTGATATCCTTTTCCGTGACGCTTTTGCCCGTTTTATTCTTCACCAGGTTCAGCACGTCTTTGGAAACGTTCTTGCCCATGCCCCTACCTCCTCCGTAGTCGACCGACTATGGTATGGTATGAGCTGTTTCCTCCGCTCGTGTGGGCTAGGAATGCGAGGTTTTAGGTATCCTCGCCTTGAATCCAGTTGGATGCGGCAGCTTGGGCAACTTCTTCGATCTCATGCTTGCGGACACGTCCCATCAGATCCTCCACCGCTTCCTTCGGGTTTTTGGCTTCAAATAAAACGGCGTAAAGCGCATCCGTTATCGGCATGGGAACGTTCATGGAGCGAGCCAATGTATATGCCGAACGAGTCGTCTTCACGCCTTCGACGACCATGCCCATATGCTCCAGCACCTCTGCGAGCGGCTTGCCCTGTCCGAGCAGATATCCGGCGTTCCAGTTCCGGCTGTGCCGGCTCGTGCAGGTTACGATCAGGTCGCCGATCCCGGCTAGACCGGCAAAGGTCAGCGGGTTCGCCTCCAACTCCACGCCAAGACGGCCGATTTCAGCCAGTCCCCTCGTCATGAGCGCCGCTTTGGCATTGTCGCCGAAGCCAAGCCCGTCCGACATGCCGACTCCGAGGGCAATGATGTTTTTCAGAGCTCCGCCGATTTCGACTCCGGTTACATCCGGGTTGGTGTAGACGCGAAAATAGCCGCTCATGAACAAATCCTGCGCCTCTTCAGCCGCGCTCGTGTCTTCTGCAGCCACAACGACCGTCGTCGGGCAGTGCAGTATCACTTCCTCGGCGTGACTTGGACCGGACAGGACGACGATGCGGGCCGGGTCATAGGAAGGAATTTCTTCCGATATGACCCGGGTCATCCGCTTAAGCGATTCCGGCTCAAAGCCTTTTGTGGCGTGAATGAGCAAGGTCTGCGGTTCGAGATGGCGGCCAACATGGGCAGCCACATCACGCATGGCGGAGGAAGGAGCCGCGAGAACCGCAGCCTCGGCGTTCTTGAGTGCTTCCTGCATGGAGGAAGTCGCTTGGATCCGGTCGGACAAAATGACCTTTGGAAGGAATTTACCGTTCGTATGGTCGTTGTTGATCTCATCGACCTGCTTCTGGTTTCTGGACCAGATGACAACCTCATGTCCGTTGTCCGCCAGAACCGAAGCCAGGGCGGTTCCCCAGCTTCCTGCAACCAATACTGCAACTTTCCTCGACAATCTGCATCCTCCTTTTCCCGAGCAATCCGTTATGGCTACCGTTTAGCGCCTAATTTGTTTTCCTTCCTCTGCCACAGCCGTACGATGTTCGAGCGATGACGATAAAAGGCGAAGACCATGATCAACAGGCTGCACCAGATCAGCTCAGGCTCGGCATTGGACAACAGGAGAAAGATCGGCGTTAGAAAAGTGAAGATGAGCGCTCCTAGCGATACATAACGAGTGATCGCAATCGATAGAATCGCAAAAATTCCTGCGAACAGCGCAGGCCAAAAGCATAGGGTCGCCAGAACGCCGATGGTCGACGCGATGCCCTTGCCGCCTTTAAATCGAAAAAACACCGGCCAGTTGTGGCCGATGATGACGGCGAGACCGCAGAGGATTTCAATCCAGATCTGATCACCGCCGAGGAGGCGGCCGATCCAAACGGCCGCAATCCCCTTCATCACGTCCAATGCGAGAACGAGAAAACCGGGTCCCTTGCCGAGAACCCGCAAAGTATTCGTCGCACCTGCATTGCCGCTCCCGTGCTGGCGAATGTCAATCCCCTTCAACTTGCCGATCAGTACGCTGAAGCTGATGGAGCCGAGAAGATAACTGATCAAAATGGCAACAACCTGCATGGTGACCGTCTCCTATTCGTCCGCCGCTTTTCTGCGCGTGATGAGCCTAAGCGGCGTCCCTTCGAAATTAAAGGCTTCCCGCAGCCGATTTTCCAAAAACCGGGTATACGAGAAGTGCATGAGCTCGGGATCGTTGACAAAAAGCACGATGGTCGGCGGCTTCACCGTCACCTGAGTAGCATAATTGATCCGCAGCCTTCTTCCTTTGTCCGTCGGGGGAGGCGTTACGGATACCGCATCGTTCACGACATCGTTCAGCACCGAGGTGGGGATCCGCATCGCGTGATGTTCCGCTACTTCTGTTATGACCGGCGTCAGCTTGTGCAGACGCTGCTTCGTCTTGGCGGAGAGGAACACGACAGGCGCATACGACATGAAGAGGAAATGATCGCGAATCGTCTGCGTGAACCGCTGCATCGTCTTGTCGTCCTTCTCGACGATGTCCCATTTGTTCACCACAAATAGGCAAGCCTTGCCGGCTTCATGTGCGAAGCCCGCGATGTGCTTGTCCTGCTCGATGATACCTTCCTCGCCGTTCAGCACCACGAGTACGACGTCCGCGCGCTCGATCGCTTTCATCGCCCGCATGACGCTGTACTTCTCGACATTCTCATAAACCTTGCCGCGTTTGCGCATCCCTGCCGTATCGATGAGGACAAATTTCTGTCCATCTCGTTCAAACGGAGAATCGATCGCATCCCGGGTCGTTCCGGCCACGGGACTTACGATCACTCGGTCTTCGCCGAGAATCGCATTGACCAGAGAGGATTTACCTACGTTCGGGCGTCCGATGAGCGCAACGCGAATCACTTCGTCTCCGTAAGGATCTTCCTCTTCCTCTGGAAAATGCTTGACGGTTTCCTCCAACAGATCGCCGATGCCGATTCCGTGGGCTCCGGATATCGGGATCGGATCACCGAATCCGAGGCTGTAGAACTCGTAAATGCTTTCTTGCAGCTTGATATTGTCGGTTTTATTGACCGCAACGATGACGGGCTTGCCGGAGCGGTACAACAGCTGTCCGACTTCTTCATCAGCAGGGGTCAGCCCTGCCTTCGCGTCTACCATAAAGATGATGACGTCCGCTTCCTCGATCGCCAGCTCGGCTTGAACGCGGATGGACTTAAGCATTTCATCCTCTCCGTCGATCTCGATGCCGCCGGTATCAATGACGCTGAATGGCCGATCCAGCCATTCCCCCGTCCCGTACAGCCGATCCCGGGTGATGCCCGGGCGGTCTTCGACGATGGCCAGCCGATCCCCGACCAATCGGTTGAAGATCGTCGACTTGCCCACATTCGGGCGGCCGACAATGGCAATAACGGGTTTTGCCATGGGGTTCACTCCTGTCCATTAAATTACACACCATGATGATTATCCTACTAAACCCGCTCGAAGAGCAGGGGCAATCAATTGGCAAGCTTCATCATACCAAAATTGACCTAGCTTGGCTACTTTAGACTACCTCATGCTCCCACTAGCGAGCACCGCGTTCACGTGGAATTCGCCATTTTCCGCGTATTACGCGCCATAAGCCGATGTGAAGAATCGTGACTACCGATAGGATGCGGGCTGTCCAGAGCGTCATCCACCATTCGTCCCAGAATGCGCGGCCCGCCCATTCTCGCTCGGCATAAACCGGCAGCTCGACGATATTAATCAAGTCAAGCAGCAGCAAGGAGATCGTCATGACGGGGAGCTGATAATCCGGATTTCGCAGACACAAGCCGAGGATGCCGGCCAGCACCAAAGAGAAGTCGATCTCCGGTGTGGTCAGCACCATGGAAGGAGTAACCTCCGCCCACTCCCCCGTCAAATGTCCGGCGGCCGCCAGAAAGACTCCGGTGGATACAACTACAGCCCGTTCCAGCCCCGTTTTCAATCTCAGGAGATCATAGGTGACGAAGAGGAGCAGGATAAAGGCCGTTCCCCGGATCGTCAAGCCGGTAAAAGGAAAGTGCGAGAAGGAGAAGAGGGCGGCCAGACCGCAGAAAAGATAGACCTGGCGATGCCGCACCCCACCCGCTAAGACGCTCTCCCAGCCCGTCGTAAACAGGATTAGCGTAGCGATCAAATATACATACCCCAAAGCACCCGCATGCATGGAACCCTTCCGCCCCCTCTTCGGGTATCGGTGTATGAGAGTAGTATGATCGTTTTCCTGCTGTTTTTATCGGGCTCGTTCCGCAAATGTCCGAGTGTTGACATCGCGCTCCCGGCACCAATGGGCGGTTTCGCCGGAAATGACCGCAGGAACCTGCCATAGCTCCGGTATGCTCCTTGCTCCGAGAGCTGTCATCAGCAGGCGGATTCCTTCCTCGACGCGCCGAAGAAACGCGATCAGCCCCTCGGTTCCCTCCTGCTGGACGATGAACAGCAGATTTCCAGCCATTCCCGCCGCGCTTGCGCCGAGCAAAAGAGCTGTGACGATGTCGAGGCTCGTCCGCAAACCTCCGCTCGCCATCACATGCCCAGCAGGAAAACACGGCACCGTCTCGAGCAGGGAAACACTCGTCTTCAGCCCCCAGCCGTTCAACCAGTCGAGCGGAACCGGTCGGCGGGCATTCTCGATCGCGGCGAAATCCGTACCTCCGCGCCCCCCGACATCCACCATGCGGACGCCGAGATTAATAAGCCTCCGGGCCGTTTCCCGCGACATGCCGAAGCCAACCTCCTTGACCACGACCGGAACGCCTACATCCTTTACAATGGCCTCGATTCTCCGACAGGCGCCGCTGAAATCTCGGTCTCCTTCCGGCATGACGAGCTCCTGCATCGCATTTAAATGAAGCTGCAGAGCATTCGCTTCCAGCATGTCCACGGCTCGCTTCGCCTGCTCTACCGTCGCTTCGGTACCGAGGTTGGCAAACAGGATTCCATTCTGGTGAATCCTGCGCACCACCCGGTAGCTTTCTTCAACGGCAGGGTCCTTCAAGGCCGCCATCTGAGACCCCACGGCCATCGCCATCCCGCTCGCCGCTGCCGCTTCTGCCAGAGAGCGGTTGATGGCAACCGTCTCCTCGGCTCCGCCTGTCATCGCATTAACGACAATCGGCGAACTCAAGGTGAGTTCGCCGAATTGGGTAGCGAGAGATACGGAAGCAAGCGCCATCTCGGGCAGACCGGCGGGAATGGGAAGAATGTCTTGAAGACCATTCGACCCCTCCGGCTCCTGCTCCAATGTTAAGCGGATGTGCTCCATCTTGCGCGAAGTGCGCATATCTCTACCTCCGCCTGATTAGTTCAAGTCCATCATTTGAATTTGCTCAGCTTGTCGCCAAAGCGTTCGCCCAGCGTCAGGTTAAGAGCTTGGCTGTACTCCTCGGAGATCGTTTCCTTCGGTGCACGGCGTTCGCCGCGTTCCGGACGAGGCGCCGGTGCAGGAGCTTCTTCCGTTTCTTTGATGGAGAGGCTGACGCGCTTTTCATCCGGATTGATATCCAGAATCTTCACGTTCACTTGCTCGCCTTCCTTCAGCACTTCATGCGGAGTGCCAATATGGCGATGAGCGATTTGCGAAATGTGCACGAGACCTTCTACACCCGGAAGAACTTCAACGAATGCGCCGAAGCTGGCAAGACGTTTCACGGTACCGGTCACGATCGAACCGATTTCCAATTCTTCCTTGACGCGCTGCCACGGGCCCGGTTGAGCGGCCTTCAAGCTCAGGCTGATGCGTTCGTTAGCCGGATCGACCTTGAGCACTTTCACGCGCACTTGATCGCCTTCCTTAACGAGTTCAGACGGATGCTCGACATGGCTCCAAGACATTTCGGAGATGTGTACCAGTCCGTCAACTCCGCCCACATCGACGAATACGCCGAACGGGGTGAGCCGTTGAACGGTTCCTTCAATTTCTTGTCCGGGGGTGAGTCCACCCATCACATCTTGTTTCTTGGCTTCGTACTCTTCGTCAAGAACATCCTTCTGAGACAGGATAACCTTGTTCTTCTCGCGGTCAAGCTCTTTGACGCGCAGGCGAAGCTCGCGGCCCTTATAATCGCTGAAATCCTCAACGAAATGGCGTTCGACCATGGAGGCCGGAATGAAGCCGCGCAGACCTACGTCAACGACGAGTCCACCCTTGACCACGTCAACCACCTTGGCTTCGATGATTTCCTTCGAATCTTGCTTCGCTTGAAGATCGCTCCAGGCATTCTCGCTGTCGATGGCGCGTTTGGAGAGAACGAGCTTCTCCTTCTCGTCATTCAGCGAAACGACTTTGAGTTCGACTTCTTGGCCGACTTCAACCGCGTCCTGCGCGCTTCCCAGTTGAACCGAGGACAGCTCGCGGATCGGGATGACGCCGTCATACTTGTAGCCGATATCGACAAATGCTTGGTCATCGTCCACCTTGACGATTTTGCCGCGGACGACCGTTCCTTTTTTGAGCTGCGCGACGCTATAAGCGTCCCCATCCAATTCCGGGGCCGACGTTTCCGCCGTCACATTCGCTTCTTCCACCGTTTCGGGCTCCACTTGAGCTACGGTTTCTTCACCGGTGGCAGCAGGCACGATTTCCGGGTTTACTCCCGTTTCAGGTGTCGAGTTTCCTTGCACTTTGTTTTCTTCCGTCATAACCGATAACCTCCTAACGTTTAACAACCCAACAGCTACGAAATGGGTAAAATAAACATAATGTATGAGTAGTATAGATCCAAGATACCATTTCCATTCACTTCAATCAATTTTTACCCAGCTTTTCATGCGTTGTAACCATGTTTCGGATGACGGCCATGATTTTTTCAGTGGCTGCCTCCAGCTGGTCGGAACCCCCGTCCGCAAATTCCTTCAAATCAACGGGCGGTCCGTAAATGACTGTCATTTTTTGAAATGGCGCATAGCTGCCAACAATCGCTACGGGGACGACTGCCGCTTGAGAACGAAGCGCCAGCATCGCCGCCCCCTTCTTGCCGGCTCCCCCCGCATTCGAGCGGGTTCCTTCCGGAAAGATGGTGATGATCTTACCCGATTTGAGCAGATCGATGGAGTGCTTGATCGATTCCTTGCTCACTCCGCCGCGCTTCACGGGAAACGCTCCGAGTCTCTTGATGATCGGTCCGAGCAGCGGGACGCGGAACAGCTCCGCCTTTGCCATAAAGTTGACCTGGCGCTTCATCAAGATGGCCACCACCAGCGGATCATGATTGCTGATATGGTTTGCGCAGAGAATCACGGGCCCTGTCTTCGGAATATTCTCCAGGCCTTTTGCTTTCAGCCGGTATAGGGTTCTGTAGTAAGCTCCCGTCACCGCTCGGGCAAATTCATAAAACATCGACTGTTCCCCCGCTACACATAAGATCGACACAGAGACAAGACGGCGTCCACAACCTCCGCAAGCTCCATCTCCGTCGTATCGAGAAGAACCGCGTCATCGGCTTTGCGCAGTGGAGAGACCTCGCGGCTCGAATCGATCCGGTCCCGGTTCGATATCTCCGCTTCCATCTCCTCAATCGTCTGATCCGGTCTGGCCGCTTCCGCGTACCGGCGTTCTGCGCGGCGCCTTGCGCTCGCGGTCAAAAATACCTTTACTTCGGCATCGGGAAGGACTTTCGTTCCAATGTCCCGTCCGTCCATGACGACGCCTTTTCCTTCGGCCAGAGCCTTCTGCTTGTCGACAAGCAGCTCCCGAACCTGCGGATTTGACGCAATCAGCGAAACGCATTTGTTGATCTCCGCCGAGCGTATGTAATCCGTTATGTCTTCTCCGTCGACGTAGACCAACTGACCGCGATCCGAACGTGCCAGCTTGATGTCCATTTCCCGTGTTGCCCGGGCTACTTCCTCGGCATCGTCCGGGCGAAGTCCGAGCTGCAGAACCTTCCAGGTCACGGCCCGGTACATGGCTCCGGTATCGACGTAGACGAAACCTAAAGAGCTTGCCACCAGACGCGCTACCGTGCTCTTGCCTGCTCCTGCCGGCCCGTCGAGAGCAATGTTGAACCGATTCAAGATGAAAAGCCCCCAATCGGCCGCTATGACCTCATCCGTCCAGCCGGTCAAGCGCGCCGAAAACATAATGCGTGCGCCTGCAAGCTTGCGCAGGTGCTCGAGAGATGGCGTTCCCTCGACGAAAAAAGCAGGCGCTTGCCTGCCAACAACAAAAAGTATACCAAAACCAAACCCTTGCTGTAAAGCCGAGCTGCTTATCGGAAATACCTTGCGAAGTTAGTACTTGCGTGATTCAATCTGACGTTCAAAACAAAAGCGAATGATCTTCTGACGATCCTTGTCCGAGATCAATTTGTAGCGCAGCATGCAGATTTTACGCGTCTCCATCATGTTCTCGCGAATCACCTCGCCGGTGAACCGGACATGATCGATCTTGCCGCGCTGCGGAACGAGAAGCCAGCAGGAGACCTCTTGATCCGGCTCGAACACCGTGTCCTTATCGGAGTAGAAGGATACGCCTCCGCCACCGACATCATCGGTTCGGCCTACATAGAAGCGGCCGGTCGGAAGCTTGACGGAGATTTCAAGATCGGCGGCCACCCGAAGGAAGCTTCTGCGCTGCACCTTCGTGATCTCTTCTTGAGTAGGCTTGCGCAGAAGAACCAAGCGGATGCCATCCTCTGAAAAACCGGTCACTTCCGTCGTGAAATAATGCTTATAGCCGTCCGCCGTCACGAAATAGGCTGACAGCTCGTCTCCTTGGACTAGACGCTTTAACTTACCCGTCTTCTCGTTAAGAGGGATCTCGATCGCGATCTGTTCTTCCCCGATATCGGCAATTCGGGCTTTGTATTCTTGACTCGCTTCCGCTTCGTCAATGGAATTGACCTGCATGTAAAGAAGCTGATTAATGCTTGGAAGCAAACCTCTGCACCCCCCGAATGTTGAAAACTGCCAAATGTTGCTCATCTGGCAACACACGAGAAGATTATACCATGAGGTTGCTTCCGCTGAATATCGGGAAAGTTCAAGGAGGGGGAATCAGATGGCCGAACCGTCATGCAAGCTCTCTACCTTTTCCTCATAACCGGTTTCTCCATTAATGTAAACTCGATAGAGCTTGCCGTTGATTTTACCGAGGAATTCGTAGCAGCGAACCTGATCGCCAAGCTCGCCTTCGATGAGCGACTGCCGGGTCGAAAGAACGTTGAAATTCGGATTCAACTCTTTGCTCGCTTCCTTCAACGTCATTTTCGGCTTGTCGAACGTGCGATCCTTCTTCTCGAAATGATAATTGGCCGCACGCATGTCCGTCACCTGACCGTTATCCAGAGCCACGTTCAGCATGACGGATTCGGGATACACGAGCACGCCATTCTGCTCATGAGCAAAGGTAAGCGCCGCGGTGCGCTGATACTCGTCATAATTGATCAATTTCATGTCGGCAAAGCCGTGCTCATTCAGAAAATCCTTTGCCGCTTCTTGAGCCCCTTTGGCATCAAGGACTTTGTTGCCGATGGAGCGCGGCCTCATGAACTGCAGCAGATGTCCGCCCTTTTTGGAATAATCGAGGGTCAGCTCCTCATTATTACCGCCAACGGGGTAAGCAACGGTATAGGAGTTGAATTCCGTTCCCGGTCCGTTCTCCGTGACTTTCAGCGCGGAGCCGTCCGACAGCCCGAGGAACTGCTGCGCTTTCTTACGAATCTCCATCGCACTCAGTTCCTTGCCAGGCAGCTTGTTTAAATCTTGACGGGTGCTCGTCTGCATGGCGGACGGTCCGAAATCAAGCTCACCGTATCCCTCCGCCTTCTTGTTGAGCGTTTTGAAGCCGTCGATGATGACATTGTCCTGATTTTCCTTCTGGCTGGCCAGAGCGGCCTCCACATCCATCCACCGCAAATTGCTGGAGAGGATCTTGGTTTGCACCTGGCTCAATTCCTTATCGATATCCTTCGTGCACTCATAGAGCGAGGCTAACGTTTTCTTCTCCGCGGCGGTTAACGGCTTCGCCTCAAGATCGCGGATGGAGGTCTGATAGGAGAATTTGGACAACCGATGCAGCAGCTCCTGGGTTTTGTCAAAAGGAAGCATGGTGAGCGGCAATTGGGTGATGTTGGTCTTCGCTTGATTGGTAATTCGCCAAACGTTGATCATCTGCCTGCGGTAATAGGCTTGCTTGGTCGGATTGACGGCGACCATCCCTCCCAGCTCATCTTGTAATTGCCCCAGGTTATGAGACAAGTCATGGAAGGACCGCTGATATTGGTTCTCCGCTTTGATCAGAATCGTGTTCTTCTCCGTGTTCACCTGATACCCCCACACGCCAAGTCCGATGGCGACCAGAACCGCTATGGGCATCACTACCGCGCTGATGGATTTATACATGGTAACTGCTCCTTCCCTGCTGAATTATTCCTCTCGCATAGGTTTCTTCGCGTGAAGCCGCTTTATTCAATTCAACCCAAAATCTGAAGGAGCCTTTTTGAGCAAAAAAAAGAGCCCGCCTTCCGGCAAGCTCCTTCATTCAACCTCTTCTACGTCGAGGTCTCGGTCATTATCGCACAGACAGCGCCTGAACCCCGTATCGATTCGCCCCTTGGAGCGAACGCCTTTCAGAACAAAATTCTCTCCGCATTTGCGGCAACGGATCCGTACCTTTACCCGTGAAGACATGGTATACCCTCCCAGGAGATCTATACCGTACAGTATGGCTTCTACACCGGAAGTTTATACTCGTCATCCAGGGTCACACGCAAGGGAGATGCGGAATTCGCGTTTTTGATCTTCCAGAGAGATCGGCCCCACAAGAACAGCATGAACGGCCCGATCAGCCACACCCAGCGAGAATCGTAATCGATCAGAATGTAATCGAACATCCCGTGGTACAGAACAGGGAGCAGGAACGAAAGAGCGAGCGTTTTCTTCGCGGTTGCAGGCTCGAACTTCGCTTTGCCCAAGTAATAGCCCATGAACACGGCGAACAACGCATGGCCCGATACCGGCAGGAGCGCTCTCATCATGATCTGGGAGAAGGTAGAGTAATTCACCAGCGCGTAGATGATATTCTCAACAGTGGCGTATCCAAGCGAGACCGCAGCCGCATAAACGATTCCGTCATAGGGCTCGTCAAAGGCAACATGCTTATAAATAATCACATAGAGAATGAGCCACTTGACTGCCTCCTCCATGCCAGACGAGTAGACGAACGAAAACAGGAAATGATTTTCTCCGAAGCCCAATACGAAGGAGCGCTGCAGCACCATCAAAGGAAATACGGCCAGCGCGCCGCACAGAAACATTCGAAGAACCAGGTTCACCGGCTCGGGATCATATCGGTCCTTGAGGTACAGGTAGGCCAGAAGAGCACAGCCGGGAGCCGCCGCCGCGGCGATTATGGAAAGTACCATTCACTCAACCTCATCCATTAAAATACTTCCATTATACCGTGTAATCCTCCTCGGTGCTATTCTTTTCCCTTGGTATTTGGTTGGAACCGGTCCGAAATGTCGGAAATGACGGCCTTTTCCAGGCAAAATCGGACGCTTGCTCGGCTTACATGTCCCCTACGGTTACTTTTCGCCCGAATGGCCGTTTCGACGTTCGTGTCTCTCTCCAGCAGAAACCCGCAAGGGCTATCCCACAACCAAAAAAGCCTCCAGTTTCCGCCGGTTCGGCAGGCTGGAGACTCTTCAGTTCGGTTCGGCGGCTTTCAGCTAAAATGAGTGCAAAGCACGTGGACGGCATCCTCTACAATGACCGTCTTTCCATATTCCTCAAGAACGGCTTGCGTGACGGAGGTCGCTTCCCCATATTCGGATAGGATCGCAATAAGGGCTTGGTATTTGGGCTCATTCTCATCCATATCGGGGGTGTCGAACAACAAAACCCAACGATCTTTATAGGAGTATAAGGTTCCGCCCGCTTCCGTTTGGGGCTGGATCACCTTGGCCATTCGGATCAAATCCTCGAGGTCGCGAAAGGCATATACAATCACATCGCTATGCTCGAGCGTCACTTCCATCTCGTAGCCATCTTCGTCATCAAACCGATCTTCATCCCGTTCGACGTTCTTGCTGCGTGTGACGATGACGACCATTCCCTGAGCAGGAAGAGCAAACACCTCGACGGCTAGAGGACCGCTTGCATCAAATCCCAGCTCGGAATACGCCTGCTCCATCATTTCGCTGAAGAGCTCATGAACCTTAGGCACTTCTCGCCACATATCGTCCTTTTTGATTCCACGCTCCGTCAAATCGTCGAATGTAAGGAAAATCCTAATTTTATCCACACCGAGTCGTTCAATTTTCATACAGGATCCTCCTTTTCCTTCAAGCTTTGGGGGATGGCCAAACGAACGTTGTTTCTTACAGATTATGAAATCCTGCTGTTTTTGTGATCATCTGCGCAAGCTTTCTATCTGATTACTCCTATTATATCATGCCACCTTCCGGTTTGGAAAACGGACTGGCCTCCATGAAGCCGAAATCGGGAACCTTGTAAAAAATTTATTCCACCCTGAACGGAAAAATAACACAATTCCCCGTGCGGAATTGTGTTATTTCACGCGAAAGCTTACTGTAGTTCCGCCGTTTTTTCCCCGTTCTGCTTAAGAATTTCGCTCACCTGTGCTTTCACCTTGGGATCTTGGTTCAGGATCTCATTCACTTGTCCGAGTCCAGCCCCTTGACTGTCCGATACGGCGGCATGACCAAATTTTATTTGGCCGACCGCCTTGCCCAAACCGGTGCCTATACCTGCGATGCCGGGAATGAGCTGCGATACCCGGCCTCCTCGCATAAAATACCGAGCCGTGAGCGCGCCGACAACCGTTCCGACAACAAATCCGCTCAAGCGCATGTTCCATCCTCCTCTTGTAGGGTAAGTACTACACAGCTAGCATTTACCGGAAGGAATGACCTATGCGAGTGAAATAAAGGAAACCCATGCGCGACAACATGACGATCCAAGCAGGGCTGGTTTCCCGCTCGAAGCCGCCCATAAAGTGGCTTGGAACTAAGGGACGGTTAAATCCGTCTATGTGGTATAATGACAACGACTTTGTATTTTTCCTACTCATCCTTCAAATTTTAAAGGTGATGATCATGAAAAAACCATGGGCGGTCTTAAGTGCCGCCGCCGCACTCTCGCTTGTCCTTTCCGCATGCGGCGCCAAATCCGCAGCTCCGGGACAACCGTCAGCAACCGTTTCGCCTTCGTCGGCTACAGCGACGGCTGAGGCAACCCTGCCTCCCGCCACTCCTTCGCCTACGATCGTTCCGTCTCCAACGCCTAGCCCTAGCCCTTCACCCGAAGTGACGGCCGATTACCGGGTGAACCAAAATTACGATGTCGTCCCGATCAAGGAAGACGGGGATAAGAAGGTGATCCTGCTCACCTTCGATGACGGTCCGAAGGCGGAGGAAACCCTGCTCCCGATTCTTGATACCCTCGATAAGCATAAAGCGAAGGCGATCTTCTTCGTCAACGGGTATCGAATCAAGGAAAAGCCCGAACTGCTCAAATTGATTCATGAACGCGGCCAAATCATCGGCAATCATTCGTACGATCATATCCATCTTAGCGAAGAAAGCAACAACTCCATTGATTATCAGATCGACACCGTCCAGAAACAGGTCGAAGAGCTGACCGGCAGCGCTCCCGTCTTCATGCGTCCTCCCAACGGGCTGTCCAACGAATACTTGCGGGAGAAGCTGAAGAAAGAAGGCATCCTTCGCATGAACTGGTCGAACGGATCGTTGGACTGGACCATGAAATTCAGTACGCCCAACAAGCCCGAGAAGGTCATCCAGAATGTCATGGACCAGCTTCATTCCGGCTCCAACATCCTGATGCACGAGCTTGCCTGGACCGGAGAAGCCTTAGATAGCCTTCTGACTCAGCTTGAACAGAAGGGCTACTCCTTCCTCGATCCGAACCGGATTGAGACGCTGAAGCCGGAAGCCGCTAAATAAGCGAGTTCATTACGAAAAAGGAACCAAGCCGCCGACCCGAGAGCAGCGGCTTGGTTCCTTTTCTACGCAGATAGATCTTATTCATCAGAATCCTTAGCATGATACCGGATGAGGCAGCCCATGATGAAATCGATCAGGAAATGAGCGATGACCGGCGTCCAGAGCGTTCCCGTATGCACATAGACCCATCCGAGTCCGTAGCTGATCGAGAACACGAGTCCGGTCATGAGCCAATGCTGCAAATAGCGGACATGGATAGCTGCGAACAAAATGCTCGTCCAATACGGGCCAAGCCAATGCTGAATCGCGCCGCGAAACAGGATTTCCTCGCAAAAGGCGACGATGAGGCAGATCAAAGCGATGTGCCAAAGCGGCCGCTTTGCAAAAAGCATTTCATTGATTCCACCGTCATCGGAAATGTCCTCATTAACGAAACGCGATACGACCATGTCAGCAATGACCACAGCGACCGCCAAGCCAACACCCCAGAGAACCATCGTCGGCAGCTTCAGAGGAAAGAGTGTCCAGATGAAATTTCTTTGCACACTTGTGAGCAGAAAGCCGACTAAAAAAGTTAAAAGTTGGGTGATGTACAGGTTGAGAAGAAGCAGCCGATCGTCCAAGTCATCGATCGACACATATTTGAATTTTATATTACGAAAATCCCATTTTTTCATAGGTACCCTTCCAGCTATGTCGAAAGATGTATTCCATTTTCCCTCCCATTCCCCTATACTGGAAGAAAAAACAGTAGGTGTTTCCCTTGAAAAAGCAATGGTCCCGAACAGAGTATGCTTTCGTCATGTCTTTCATCTTTATGTTGGTTTGCGTTGCGGTTGCGTTCTTTTATGGCTTTCTTACCGGAACCGATAAGGTGGAAGCGAAGTACAAGACGCTGCTCGCTGAGAAAAACGACCCCCTCAATCAGGCGGGGGCTTACGACCAGACCAGCCTCGCCTCTTACTATCATCTCGCTTACTTGCCCTACGAGGACTTCCGAGCCGTTTGGTTTGACAACCTGAACGCTCTGGAATCGGCTTCCAGCGGCAAGGAATCCTCCTCTCTCCTCGAACAGATCCGGAAGCAGGCCAAAAGCTCCTTCGATCGCATTGGCGAGGGAACGATGCCGGAGCATTCACCCTTGCTTAATGACGCCCATACCCATCTGCTCAAGAGCTTAAAGCTATTCTCACAAGAAATCGCGAAGTATGAGACAGATGCCCGTAGCACGGACGGATCCAAACTGGTTGTGCAGATGAACAAGGATGCGGGCCTTACCGAAGCTAAGCGTTTTGCCATGCAGGCACAGGAAGAATATTTCGCTGCGATCCTGCAATGGAATATGAACGCCGTCCCCGGCATGAAACATTCCGAGCTGCTCAAAGAAAAGAGCATTTCCCTTAAGAATTGGAGCTTGTTGTCCCTCAACCAGAAGAACATGTATTTGGCCAAGGCGCTAGCAGCGGCTCCGCTCTTCACCAATTATGCTCCACAAGATCTCACGGCGCAAATCGATATGCTGATCACCGAAGGCCACACGGACAAAATGAAGCTGACCAACGTCCAAGATGCTATCGATCTGCTGAGTGCAACCGGAGCGGTGCGCGATGATGATTTTTCGCGATTGAAAGCGAAGCGTTACCCGAATGAAACGCTGCCTCTCATCCCTTTCTTTTCATAAAGAAGGTCGTGCGCAAGGTTCAGCGATAAAAGAAAGAATATCAAATCGGCTGGCAAATGAAAAGCCGCATGAAGAAGCTCCTTTTCCAGGAGCTTCTTTTCTATTTACGAACATTATCTTTATTAACGATTTTAACGTTCGGTTTCTGGGCGAAAAGGAGCTTGTTTCACCCTGATTAAGGAATTTTTAAGTGAAATCGCCTATTGACACTTCCGCTTCGACGTGATAAAGTATGAAAAAAACGATGAACGAAAGAACGATGACGGAAGGAAGCGTTTGGACCCTCTCAGAGAGCCGGTGGTCGGTGCAAACCGGTGAGGAGAAGAGCGTGGAGCAATCCCGAGTTGTGGCGCTGAACCCAAGTAGGCGCTGCCGGTAGTGGACACCGTTACCCGTCCGGGTCTGATTCTTCAGACCGTGAGGTCTTTCTGCGCGAGTGGAAACGACAAACCAAGGGTGGCACCGCGAAGTTAAGCTCTCGTCCCTTCACATGGATGATCCGTGTGAGGACGGGAGCTTTTTTGGCATGATCCGCTTTTTATCATGATGAGGAGGGTAACCGAA
Organism: Gorillibacterium timonense; assembly: GCF_001457415.1. Taxonomy (GTDB): domain Bacteria; phylum Bacillota; class Bacilli; order Paenibacillales; family NBRC-103111; genus Gorillibacterium; species Gorillibacterium timonense. The sequence goes on along the minus strand of NZ_LN881724.1, from coordinate 1,552,641 downwards.
AATGTTTAAAGTATTGGTTTCAGATCCGATCAGCGACATGGGGATTCAGCAGCTTCACGATGCAGAGGACGTGCAGGTCGATAAGAAAACGGGACTTAAGGAAGATGAACTCGTTGCCATCATCGGCGATTATGACGCTTTGCTCGTCCGCAGCCAAACGAAGGTGACGGAGAAGATCATGGCTGCGGCTCCCCGCCTCAAGGTTATAGGCCGTGCCGGCGTAGGCGTTGACAATATCAACCTCGAAGCCGCCACCCAGAAGGGCATCGTCGTTGTCAATGCTCCCGACGGCAATACCATCGCGACGGCTGAGCTCTCCTTCGCCATGATGATGGCGACGGCGCGCATGATTCCTCAGGCCTACAAGAAGACGATCGGCGGAGAATGGGACCGCAAGACCTTCGTTGGCGTAGAGCTTCGCGGCAAGACCCTTGGCGTCATCGGCATGGGACGCATCGGCAGCGAAGTAGCCAAACGGGCCAAAGTCTTCGGTATGAAGGTACTTGGGTACGACCCGTTCCTGACTGAAGAACGGGCTGAGAAGCTGGGCGTCATCGCAGCGACGGTCCAAGATATCGTCGAGCAGTCCGACTTCATCACGGTTCATACCCCGCTCACCAACGACACTCGCAACATTCTGGATCAGCCGCAATTCGCAAAGATGAAGAAAGGCGTTCGCATCATCAACTGCGCACGCGGCGGGATCATCAACGAAGAAGCGCTTGTTGCCGCCGTGGAGGAAGGCATTGTGGCAGGAGCTGCCTTCGACGTATACACGCAAGAGCCGCTTCCCGAAGGTCATCCCTTCACCAAGCATCCGAACATCATCGTCACCCCTCACCTTGGCGCTTCAACGGTAGAAGCACAGGAGAATGTCGCCATCGATGTATCGGAAGAGGTTCTGAACATCCTTCGCGATCAACCGTACAAAAACGCCGTCAATATGCCGCCTGTACCGGCTGTCGTGCTGAATAAACTTCAGCCTTACTTCAAGCTCGGTGAGAAGCTCGGCTTGTTCGTGGCTCGCATGGCGGAAGCTCCGGTATCGGATATCGTGGTCAGCTATTCCGGAGAACTGATGGATCTCGATACGAATCCCCTCACCCGTTACGTGGTGAAAGGTGTCCTCTCGGCGCATCTCGGCAATGAAGTCAACCTGGTCAACGCCACGCATCTTGCGAAATCCCGCGGGGTGAATGTCCTTGTCCAGAAGACCGCCACGGCCGAAAATTACAAAAATCTCGTCACGGTAACGTTGAAGACCAAGGCGGGCGATCTCACGTTGGCCGGGACCTTGCTCGCAGGCTTCGGAGAACGCATCGTCAAGGTCAATGAGTTCCCGGTGGATATCGCTCCGGAAGGAACGCTGCTGCTCGTCTCCCATACCGACAAACCGGGAATTATCGGCAAGGTAGGGACGCTGCTTGGCATCAACAACGTCAACATTGCCTCCATGCAAGTTGGCCGCAAGGATGTGGGAGGCCCCGCGATCATGGTGCTGACCATCGACAAGCATGCGGACAATCAAGCCCTTGAGCAATTAGAAAAGCTGGACGAAATCGATAGAGTCAAAGAATTAACGCTTTAAATCGATAAAGATGTTCCACGAAAAACAAGATTCTATCTCCTCTTCTGTCAAAAAAGCTGTTCGTTCGCTAAGCGTTTGGACTAAGCGTGCTTGTAGACCCATGAACCGTTCGAATAGCAGGTGAGAGTCACCTGAAGATTAGCCATATGTGGCTAAAGTCAAGAGAACCCACTCGACTAATTCGACCGAAGGTCGGATTTGCGAACACGCTCTAGGAACAGGGAAACGGGACCCACATGGGGTCCCGTTTCCTATTATCCTGCTCCTTAATGGAGCGGCACGAGTAAAGTAAAGGTTGTGCCGGTACCGAGCTTGCTCTTCACCTCGATCGAGCCTCTGTGCAGCTCGGCGATGTTCTTCGCAATGGCAAGACCGAGTCCGGTTCCGCCGGAGCTGCCCCGCTTTCTCGCTTTATCCGCCTTGTAGAAGCGTTCAAACACATAGGGCAGATCATCCGCCGGGATTCCCTCCCCTTCATCCTGCACTTCCATGGTCACGGCCGGCTCCCCCTTCCATATCGCCGGGTAAGAGCGCAGAGTGATCGCGGCCCCTGCTGGCGTATGGCGGATCGCGTTATCCAGCAGATTGGTCAAGATCTGCTCAAGCCGGTCTTCATCCGCTTGAATCGATACCTCCGCATTCGGCACATATTCCAGCCTAAGCTCAATTTCCTTGTCCCTGCACATCGCGGCGAATTTCTTCTGCATCCGGGTAATGAGCTGATGAACCTCCGTCTCCCGAAAATGCATGGTCATGTGACCGGTCTCCAGCCGTGACAGATCCAACAGATCGTGCACGAGGCGGCCCATCCGCAACGATTCGTCATAAATGATCTGGGCCAGTTCCTTGCGCTCCTCTGGAGAGCCTGCGATATCATCGATGAGTGCCTCGCTATAGCCTTGCAGCATCGACAAAGGCGTTCGCAGCTCGTGAGACACATTGGCCACGAAGTCGGTCTTCATCTTTTCCGCGCGGTATTCATCGGTGACGTCGCGAAGCACGGCAACCGCGCCGCGCACCGTACCGTCGGAATAGAGCGGAGTCATCGCGGCATACCATACCCCCTTCTCTACATGAAGGCGGGTGGCAATCTCCCTCGTTTCCGAAGTCACCGATTGGAAGAGCGGTTGCAACGGATCGGGAATGACATTCTTTTCCTGCGGAACCTCGCCGTTCTCCCCATCGTAGGTACGGAAGCGGGACCAATCGGCAAGAACCTTTTCGCCGCCCGGATTGAGGAAGATGATCCTGCCCTCGAGATCAAACGAAATGACCGCATCGGCCATGCTCCTTAGCACGCTTGCCAGATTGTCTTTTTCTAGATGAAGGTCACGTATGGTGTGATCAAGCTGATCCGCCATCAGGTTGAAGGTTGTACCCAACTCCCCAATTTCATCTCGGGAGTGGATCACCACCTTGCGATTGTAATTTCCCGTACGGATATTTTCGGCGGCTTTTTTCAACTCCAACAGAGGTCGATTAATTTGTGTGATCAAGAAAAAGGCGAAGCAGGTTGTAAGCGTGAAGCCGAGGATGCAGGCATACACGAAGAGATTCTTGACGTAGTACTGAAGGTTCTCAATGCTTTTTTTCGATTGAAAAAGAACGAGGCTGTGCGTCAGCGTCTCTCCGTCCTTCACAAGGGCCGGAACCGTTACGAGCAAATAGCTGGAGTCCGATTTTCCCGGCAGAGCGTACGTCGCTTTAAGCCGATCGCCGCTGCGAATGGCATTCAGCTCCTTGGGATTGAAGACTTCATCAGCCGGTATCACCGTACCGTCAAAAGAAAATCGGTTCTCTTGCGACGGGCTCTGAAGGTCCAGAACGACCATGCCCGCGTCTTCCGCAGCCAGGATTTCATTGGCCGACTTAACGAATGCGGAATCTCCCGAATGCTGCCGATAGCTGCTTGCCAGCTTCTCGGCTGTGTTCAGTAAAGAGCCTGACTGATCAGGAAAGCTCGTGTCGATGTAACGAAAAAGAAGCAAGCCCAAGATGATCAGCACCACAGCCACCATTGTGATGATCGTCATCCAGAGCTTGCCTACGACGCTCCTGAATAGGAACATTATTTGGGTACCTCGAGCTTGTATCCGACTCCCCAGACGGTTGTGATCATGGCGGCTGCATCCGGAGAAACCTTGTTCAGCTTTTCGCGCAGTCTCTTGACATGGGTATCCACCGTTCGAAGATCACCAAAAAATTCATAATTCCAGACATCTTTCAGAAGCTCTTCCCGGGAAAACACCTTGTCCGGAGAAACGGCAAGGTAATGCAGCAGCTCGTATTCCTTGGGAGTCAGAGCAATTTCATGTCCCCCCGCCGTCACGCGATGAGCGTCATGCTCGATGAGCAGATGGGGGAATACAATGTTATTGCTCGAGTTAGCCCCCTTGGAGAGATAAGCCGTCGCCGAGGAGCGGCGCAGAATCGCCTTCACGCGATAGATCACCTCGCGCGGGCTGAAGGGCTTGACCACATAATCATCCGTTCCGGCTTCAAAGCCCTGCACCCGATTGGATTCTTCCCCTTTGGCTGTCAAGATGATGACCGGCGTCGCCTTCACCTGCCGCAGACGGGCGCATACTTCCAGACCGTCGATTCCCGGCAGCATCAGATCGAGCAGGATGAGGTCGTAATCGTGATCGATCGCTTTCTGCAGAGCCGACTCTCCGTCCTCGGCTTCATCGACGGCATAGCCTTCTTTCTCAAGGTACATGCGAAGGAGCCGGCGGATCCGTTCCTCATCATCCACGACCAATATGCTTTCCATGTTATCTGCCATAAAAAAGCTCCTCCTAAAACTTCCCGATGAAATGTATATCCAGGCCGTTAAACAGGAGACGTGACCGACATCGCCGCTCGCTGTCACGGAATATTCAAATCATTCCCTCATTATAGCGAATTTTGGCGATTTCGTTAATTCTTTTTTTGAACGGATTGTGACTCGTCTGCTGCAGCTGCCGGACTTTCCGCTTCCAGCGCTGCTTTGCGCAGCTCCTCAACTTCTTGCGGGGTCAGGTGGCGGAACTTACCGCGAGCCAAGGTTCCCAGATGAAGTGGGCCAAATTGAACCCGTTTCAGCCGGATGACCGGATAATGAACCGCCTCGAACATCCGCCGGACCTGCCGGTTGCGTCCTTCAAAGATCGTGATGGAGATGACGGTCTCCTTCTTCTCTGGATTAACGTCATGATAATCGACGATGGCGGGCGCCGTCATCCCGTCCTCCAGCTTGATTCCTTTGGCCAGCTTTTCCAAGACACTGCCGTGCGGCGTGCCCTCGACCGTTGCCCGATAGGTCCGAGGCACATGATGACGGGGATGGGTCATCAGGTAAGCGAACTCGCCGTCATTGGTCAGGATGAGCAGCCCCTCTGTGTCATAATCAAGCCGCCCGACCGGATAGACGCGTTCCTTGATCCCGGGAAGATAGTCGCTCACAACCTTTCGTCCCTTGGTATCCTTAGCGCTCGTAATAACACCCTTCGGTTTGTGCAGAAGCAAGTAAAGCGTTTGCTCATTTTTGATCGGCTTGCCGTCAACCAGGATGACATCCGCCTTCGGATCCACTTTAACCCCAAGCTCCTTGACTACCGTTCCATTCACTTGAACCCGGCCGGAGCTGATAATTTCTTCGCATTTTCGCCGTGAAGCGATGCCAGCCTGAGCCAGCACCTTTTGCAAACGTTCCATTTGTCGGTTCACCTCATTCGTAATCATACCCAGTTAGGACCAAAATCACAAGCAAAACAGGGCTTCCCTAAGGAAACCCTGACGATCGGATGGAAAAAAGTCGGTTTCACGCAGATTTTAGCCGAACACCAGGTAACAGACCGCTACAGAAGCGATGAAGCCGACCGCATCGCTGATGAGTCCCACCTTAAGAGCATAGCCGGCCTTGCGGATGCCAACCGCTCCGAAGTAAACCGTGATCACATAGAGAGTCGTGTCCGTGCTGCCCTGAACAGTGGAAGCGATTCGGCCAATGAGAGAATCCGGACCGAAATGCTTCATCAGATCGGTGGTAAACGCAAGCGATCCCGCTCCTGTGATCGGCCGCAGAATGGCGAGAGGCAATACTTCTCCCGGTATACCCGCCCAGTTCAGGATCGGCTTCAGGGCATTCACGAATAGATCCATCGCTCCTGACATGCGGAATACGTTGATGGCCACCATCATGCCGACCAAGGAAGGAATAATGGATACCGCGGTCTGAAAGCCGTCCTTGGCTCCATCCACAAACGATTCATAGACCGGAACCTTGCGGTATGCAGAATATAGGGGGATGAAGACCAGCAGGACAGGAATCGCCCAAGCGGAGATGGCGGATACGACGGCGAACATGGCTTACCCTCCTCCTGTTGGCGGCATGGGACCTTCACGCTTTCGATACCAGCGATCCACAACGATGGCAGCGAGAGTCGAAACGGCCGTGGCGAGCAGGGTCGTCCCGATGATCTCGGCGGGATTGCCCGAATGCAGATTCATCCGGATGGCGATGAGGGTCGTCGGGATCAAGGTGATGCTGGCCGTGTTCAAGGCGAGCAGCGTGCTCATCGCGGGACTGGCCCTATCCTTATCGGGATTGAGCTTCTGCAGCTCCTGCATAGCCTTGATGCCCATCGGGGTAGCCGCATTGCCAAGACCGAGCAAATTCGCGCTCATGTTGGACATGATGTACCCCGCTGCCGGGTGATTGATCGGTACGCTCGGAAAGAGAAAGCGAACGACGGGCCTCAGAAGCTTGGACAACGCTTGAATCAAACCACCGTCTTCGGCAATTCGCATCATCCCCATCCAAAACGTCAGGATGCTGATCAAGCCGAGAGAGACCGTTACCCCGTTCTCGGCGCCTTCAAATACAGCCTTGGTCACCACATCGATATTGCCCTGAACTGCGGCGACGACGAAACCGACGACAAGAAAGAACAGCCAGATGTAGTTGACCATCGTTCTACCCCCTCTTCTCTCCGGGGATGAGCCCGCTCCAAACCTGCCGGAAGGCTAGGGTCCATTTGTGAATCCAATCTTCTTTCTTCACGGAATTCGAAAGACCCGCTCCTCCGAGCTGTAAGCTTGAGATACTGCCACTCGCTGCCCCCTTGCCGCCGTCCGTTTTCGCTTGTACCGTAATTCGCACCTTGCCGATTGTTTCGCCGTTCAAGAGCAGAAGCAGATTCCCCCGTTCTCCCAGGCGGTAATCCGCACTCTTCGGATCGGCTGCGATCACTTTTCTTTGAACGGCATCAAGCTCTTCCTCGGTCAAAGGATAGGTGAAAGCTTCGGCCGCGACAAATAGGCCGCCAAGCGATTCCCCTTTCTTGACGATTGTCTGCTGCGGGTAATTCTGAAAGCCATAGTCCAGCATCCGACTGTGATCGGCCCAGTCGCTTCCATCGTTCAAGGTGACCGCCGCGAGCTGCTGCCCGTTTCGGGTGGCAGAGGAGACCAAGCAGCGGCGAGACAGCTGGGTAAACCCGGTCTTCACGCCATCCGAGCCCGGGTAAAGCGTCAGCATCTTGTTCTTATTGGTCCAGACGGTATCCCACGGTTCATCCTCGCGCGAGACCCGCTTGGATTTCGTCTTCACGATCTCGCGAAAGGTTGAATTCTTGAGGGCGTAAGCTGCGAGCCGCACCATATCATTGGCGGTGGAATAATGGTCATTAGCATCGAGCCCGCTCGGATTCGCGAAATGTGAGCCGGACATGCCGAGCTCTTCCGCTTTTCGGTTCATCAGGTAAACAAAGCCATCCTGAGACCCTCCCACATGCTCCGAGATTGCGGTTGCGGCATCGTTGCCGGAGCGGAGCATGAGCCCGTACAGCAGGTCGTTCAAGCTCATCTCTTCTCCAAGCTTCAAATAGATCGAGGAGCCTTCCTTGCCGAACGCATTCTTGCTCACGGTAACCTTGTCCGACAAATGACCGTACTCAATGGCAATTATCGCGGTCATGATCTTGGTCGTGCTGGCGATCCGCATCCGCTTCTCTCCCTGCTTACTGAAGAGAATCCGGCCGGAAGCGACATCGACCAAGGCAGCCGCTTCCGCATTTGTCTCGACCGTTTTCTTACTTGGTGAAGCTTTTGACGGGTCCGCTGTTGCAGGACGCACGGCCGATCCAGGCTCGTCCCCCGAGGCTTCAAGGTGGGATGCGGGCAGGAACAGGAGAAGGAACGCAGCCAAACATAGCACCACACGAGTCATGGTCTCACTCCCGGTTCAATGGGTCTGTTTCTACCCATGTATATGCCTGGATCGGCAGGAACATGTCCGCATTAGATTCGATCCCCGATAGCAAGAGAAAAGCCGTCTCACGGCGGATTATTCCGCGCGAGAACGGCTTCGGCTTGCTTGTTGCCAGAGAGGACTTCGTACTTCACTCTGCAGGATGATCAGTTAGTATCGATACCGGATACGGTGCTGGCTGCCCCAGCAGCGGAGACCGGATTATCGGTTGCGGCGATCGGGTAAACTTCGGCCGCGTTCGTAAAGCCGCTGCCCGTGCTGCCCATTCCCGAATAACCGCCGAATGAACCGCCGCCGGTATTATTTCCGGTATAGCCGCCGGGCGCAGGAGCAGCCGATCCGCTTCCCGGTGCCCCGGTCGAATAGGCTTGGCCCTTTACGCCTACACTTGCTGTCCGGTTGGTTGCTCCAAAGCTTTGCAGCATCCCCTGAATGCGGTCTACCACATGCGGAGCGGAATCAATCAGCCGTTCGACGATATGCGTTTGGTTGTCCAACGGAACGACGCGAACTCCCTGCTTTCCGACGACAAGGAAGGCGATCGGGGTAATCGATACCCCGCCGCCGCTGCCGCCGCCAAATGGGAGCTGAACGGAAGCATGCTTCGCTTCCTCGCCTACTTCCTTGCTCTTCTCCGTGTTAAAATCGCTGCCGCCTGCCGCGAAACCGAAGTTTACGCGCGAAATCGGCATGATCACATCGCCGTCGCCGGTTTCAATGGCATCGCCGACAATGGTGTTGACATTGACCATTTCCGTAATCTGTTCCATGGCGGTCTTCATGAGACCTTGAATGGGATGGTCGGACATGGTAGTACCTCCTCCTTGATTCGGATTCAATGATTTATGCTTTCTGTAGTGTGTTCCAATCAGGTGGTCAGTATGTGTACTCGCGCTAGAGTGGGATCGCGGTATGGTGGCAACACAAGATGATTTTTTTGCCGATTGTCCGCTCACCGTGACCGCTGAGCGGCAAAACGCAGCAGGACATGGTATACTGATACCACGCAATAACAGGAAGCCGGAGTTCGTACGAACAGCGTTTCGGCGATCCCCCATTTTCAATCCCCGATAAAGGAGCATACCGATGATCATTCAACCGAAAATTCGCGGGTTTATCTGCACCAACGCACATCCGGAAGGCTGCGCCCGGCAGGTAGGCGAGCAAATCCGGTACATAAAAGAACAACCGAAGCTGAACGGACCGAAACGGGTCCTCGTCATCGGAGCATCCACCGGCTTCGGCCTTGCCAGCCGGATCGCAGCCGCTTTCGGATTCGGCGCCGACACCCTCGGCGTCTTCTTCGAGCGCCCGGCCGAGAAGGACCGCACCGCTTCCGCCGGCTGGTACAATACGGCCGCACTTGAAGCTGCCGCACGAGCGGAAGGGCTTGTTGCCGAAAGCATCAACGGCAACGCCTTCTCCGATGAGATCAAGCAGGAGACGATCGCCTTGATTAAAGAGAAGCTCGGCCAAGTCGATCTCGTCGTGTACAGCCTCGCCTCTCCCCGCCGTACCCATCCGAAGACGGGAGAAGCGTTTACTTCGGTCATCAAGCCGATCGGCGGCGACTATGAGAACAAGACGGTCAATTTTATGACCGGAGCGGTCTCCACGGTGTCCGTCGCTCCAGCGACGGAGGATGAAATCCGGCAAACCATCGCCGTTATGGGCGGAGAGGACTGGCAGTTCTGGATCGAGGATCTTCTGGAAGCCGGAGTGCTTGCGGAAGGCGCCAAAACCGTTGCCTATTCCTACATCGGTCCGCAGATCACATACCCGATTTACCGGGAAGGCACGATCGGAAGATCCAAGGACGATCTTGAGGCAAAGGCCCATCAATTGAACGATCTCCTCCGCGGCAAGATCAGCGGCAGTGCGTTCGTTTCGGTAAACAAAGCGCTTGTCACCCAATCCAGCTCGGCCATTCCCATCGTCCCCCTCTACATCTCCCTGCTCTTCAAGGTGATGAAAGAAAAGGGACTTCACGAAGGAACCATCGAGCAGATGTACCGTCTCTATGCCGACCGACTGTACGCAACGGATACCCCCGTGGATGAAACCGGGCGCATCCGCATCGACGATTGGGAGATGCGGGAAGACGTTCAGAGCGAGGTCGCTGCACTTTGGGAAAAGGTCGATGCCGACAATCTAGGCGAGCTCGCCGATCTCGAAGGCTATCGTAATGACTTCCTTCACCTGTTTGGCTTCGGGGTTCCGGATCTCGATTATGCGGTTGAAGTCGAACCGAATGTCCCGCTAACCCGATCCTGAGAGACTCAGCCGGATCAGATTCCGGCTGCCACAACAGGTTGATCGCGCTTACCCCCTTCGATATTACGGAAAAAGTGGAAACCCAGGCGGCATGCCGTTCCGGGTTTCCACTTTTTATTAGGAAGGTCTTGCTTGCAGCGTACGCCTGATCCCCATCAGAACCTGTCTCGTATGACCCAGGCCGCCCATTCGGCGCAGCAGCTTCCACCCGGAAGCGGCAAGAGCTCCCGCTCTCATTTGCAGCCTCATTTCGAGATCCGTCGAGAAGGACGATCGGTTGTAACAAGGCGTCACCAGTAGAATCGGCCTGCTCTTAAACGCAAGCTTATCGGTCAATCTTCCGAGCAGAAACGACTTCAGCCCCCAACCAGCACCGACAAGCACCGCCGTGTTCGCCGGACTGCCTACGCCGACGCTGGAGGACCAACGGAAGCCGGTACAGGTGATATTCGCCATCATATCCGATAGCCAGCCGTTATAATCGCGGAAATTCTCTTGAAAGGTCTTAAAGACAGCTTTTCCCCACTCCACATCCTGCTTGTTCAAATCTTCAACGGCCGCATCGGCTTGGGTCTCCGGTTTGGCAATCCCTTTCTCTTTGCCGAAGAAACGAAAGCCTGTGAGGATACCGCGATAATCGATTGAGGGAACTTCATAGCGGTAATGGACGAAGCCAAAGAGTGCTTTCACATCGACCTCCAGCCGGTCGTCATCATGCACTCTTCGGAACCGGAATTCGATGCGGATCTGACTCGTCAGCACAGCCGCAAGAAGAAGGAGAAACAGGAGGAGCAGCAGCAGAGCGATGAGCCAACCCATGGAAGAGCCCCTTTCCGATCGAAACAGTCTCGCACGCAAATAACCCGCACTCTCCAAGCATAAGCCGGAGAACACGGGTTAGTATGCACCCTCTTTTGGAAAAAATGCACAACCGGAGCTTACTCTTCGTCAAGCTTCGAGAGCGGCTCCTGATCGAGTGCGAGAAAGGACTCTTCCAAGGCTTCAAACTCCTGTGCAAAATCGTCAGGCTTGGGAGCAGCGGCCAAATCTTCAAATGTGATCTGTTTGGCTTCGGCCCGATCGAAGAGAAGCCGATCCTCCTCCTCCAAGCTAAGCGACTGTTCGATGATCGACGAATCCGGCAGGTCATCCAAGCTGGATAAGCCGAAATAATCGAGAAATGGTTTGGTGGTTCCATACAGGATGGGCCGGCCTACCGCTTCCGCGCGCCCCGTCTCCTCGATGAGTTCCTTGGCTACAAGGGTTTGCAGTGCCCGATCGCATTTCACGCCGCGTATCTCCTCGATCTCCACCCGCGTGATCGGCTGGCGGTAGGCGACGATCGACAGCGTTTCAAGAGAGGCTTGAGACAGAGAAGAACGGGATGGTGATTCGGCCAGCTTCTCGAAATAGGGAGCATGCTCGGCCACTGTCGTCATCTGGAAGGAGCCGGCGAGTTCCACGATCTGAACCCCTCTGCCGGTTTCTCGCAGATTGTGGCGAAGGCTCTCCACCAGCTCTCGCGAAGCGGCTGCGCTGATCTCCAGCACTTCCGCAAGCTGCCTGGCATCAAGGCCTTCATCGCCTGCTGCGAACAGCAGGCCTTCAATAATCGGTAACATCGGATTCAGGGACAACCGCACTTCCATCCTCTCTGGCTTCAATTACTATGTCATCAAACAAGCGGTGCTGAAAGCAGACGATCCGCTTCATCTTCATCAGCTCCAGAAGGACGAGGAACGTCGTCACGACTTCCTCCCGGGAAAAACCGTCTTCCAGCAGACGGGAGAACAAAACGCGGCCGCCTTCGCGTTTCAGCTGGCGCATGACTTGGCGAATCCGTTCCTTCACCGAGATTTCGTCCCGGCGAATGCGCGCGACAGAATTCCGGCTCGCCATCTTTCGGAGCGCCCGCCGAAAGGCGAGCAGGAGATCCGCCGGAAGCAAGCCTTCTACCGGATTCTCCTTTACGGTCACCACATAGGGAGTCAAGTCCGCCGGTTCGCGGGTGAAGATATGGCTGCGCTCCTCTTCCATCTCCCGCAGTTGATCGGCAATCTCCTTGTACTTTTTGTACTCCATCAGCTGTCGAACCAATTCCGCACGCGGGTCCAAATCCGGATCCTCCATGCCGTCCTCCCAATCCATCTCGATGACGGGCGGCTTCGGCAGAAGCATCTTGCTCTTGATCGACAAGAGGGTTGCGGCCATGACCAGGAACTCGCTCGTGATATCGAGCTCCAGCTCCTGGAACAGATCAAGGTACTCCATGTACTGATCGGTAATCGTCTTGATCGGAATATCGTAGATGTCGACTTCGTTCTTGTCGATCAGATGCAGCAGGAGATCAAGCGGACCCTCGAAGGCCTCGAGCTTGAACGTCACCTTGGCGGAAGGATGCGCGTCGGCAGCAGGATCGCCTTCGGCGAGTTTTACTGGCTCGCCGAATTCGTCGACCTCAGCAGCCTCAAGCGGCTTTTCAAGCCCTTCGCCCTCAGTGGCTTTTTCTGACCCCTCAAGCTCAGCGGCCCCTACAGGCTCATTGAGCTCAGAGGTCTCCGCTCCCTGCCCTCTTTCCGCGTTCGGCTGGTCAAGCGCCTCCGTCTGTACGATTGCCTGCGGATGCTCTTGTGAAGCGATTTGGTTTTCCTCGGTAGGTCCATTCATGCGGTTCTCCGTAATCTCCCTTAAGCCTGAATCTGTTTGATCAAGTTCACCATTTCAATTGCAGTCGTCGCCGCTTCCCAGCCTTTGTTGCCGGCTTTCGTACCGGCGCGTTCGATGGCCTGCTCGATGGAATCCGTCGTCAGGACGCCAAATACGGTAGGAACTCCCGTGGAGAGTCCGATCGACGCAACTCCCTTGGACACTTCGCTCGCCACATAATCGAAGTGCGGCGTTGACCCCCGGATCACGGCGCCCAGCGTGATGACCGCATCGTATTTGCCGCTTTCCGCCAGCTTTTTGGCGACGAGGGGGATTTCAAAAGCTCCAGGCACCCAAGCCACATCCACGTCTTCTTCTCCCGCTCCATGGCGATTCAGAGCATCAAGTGCTCCGGATACCAGCTTGCCTACGATAAATTCATTGAAACGTCCCGCCACAATGGCGTATTTGCTATTCTCGGAGATGAGCTTGCCTTCAAAAATGCGCGTCATTGAAATCTTCCTTTCGTCATTTGGTTGGTTGGGTTTCATTTTGTTCCACAAAGTTCAAGAGATGACCAAGCTTCTGCTTCTTCGTATGCAGATAGCGGGTATTGTCTTCGTTTTCCTGCATTTGTAGGGGAACCCGTTCCGTCACTTGCAGCCCGTAGCCTTCCAGACCGGTGATCTTACGGGGATTGTTGGTCAAAAGCCGGATTTGGCGGATGCCGAGATCGCGAAGAATCTGCGCTCCGATGCCGTAGTCGCGTAAATCGGCTGCAAAGCCTAGTTTAATATTCGCGTCGACGGTGTCAAGTCCTTCTTCCTGAAGCTTATACGCGCGCAATTTGTTGATGAGGCCGATTCCTCGCCCCTCCTGGCGCATATAGAGCAGCACACCGGAGCCTTCCTGTTCAATTTGAGCGAGTGCGGCTTCCAGCTGTGGACCGCAATCGCACCGGTGAGAGTGGAAGACGTCACCCGTCAAGCATTCGGAATGAACGCGGACCAGCACCGGAGCGGCCGGATCGAGGGTTCCTTTTACAAGAGCGACATGCTCTTTGCCATCCACATCATTGGAATAAGCGATTGCGCGGAAGGTTCCATAATCGGTCGGCAGCTTGACTTCGACTTCCCGATTGACGAGCTTATCCTTCTCGTTACGGTAGTGGATCAAATCCCGAATCGTAATGATTTTATGGTCCCCCGTCTGCTTGAGCTTCATCAGGTCGGGAACCCTTGCCATCGTCCCGTCTTCCTTGATGACCTCGCAGATCACGGCAGCGGGATACGCGCCGCACATCCGGGCCAAATCGACCGCCGCTTCCGTATGTCCGGCCCGGCGCAGAACGCCGCCCTTCTTGGCGATCAGCGGGAAGATATGCCCGGGACGGCGGAAATCCGCCGGCTTCGCTTTGCCGTCGATCAACGCTTGAACCGTAGCGGAGCGTTCGTGTGCGGAGATTCCCGTCGTCGTCGTGACGTGATCGACCGAAACCGTAAAGGCTGTCCCGTGATTGTCCGTATTTCGCTCGACCATCGGGCGAAGCTCCAATTCAGCTGCCCGCTCTTCCGTGATTGGGACGCAGACGAGCCCGCGCCCTTCGCGAATCATATAATTGATCACATCCGGGGTTGCCTTTTCGGCGAGAGCGATGAAATCCCCTTCGTTCTCGCGATCTTCGTCATCCACAACGATGATGACTTTTCCTTGCATGAGGTCATAGATCGCTTCCTCGATGGAATCAAACCGGATATCGTCCATCGTGATTTCCTCCTGTCATTCGGATTGGCTTCTCAAAGAAAGCCGTTCTCGGCGAGAAACTGCTCGGTGAGCCCGCTTTGTTTATGGCTGCTCGCGGCTGCAGCCGGGTAACGCAGCAGCCGTTCAATGTACTTGCCTAGAATGTCGCATTCGAGGTTCACCGTGTCTCCTGCATATTTGTCTGCTAATATCGTTTCCTGCAAGGTATGGGGAATAATCGACACGGTAAACGTTCGGTCGGCTGTATCGACGACCGTCAAGCTGATGCCGTCAATCGCCACGGAGCCCTGCGGAATGATATAACGCAGCACTTCCGGCTTCTCCGGTTCGATCGTATACACCACCGCATTCTCTTCCCGTTCGCGGTTCCGAATCGTCCCAGTCGTATCCACATGTCCCTGAACCATATGGCCTCCGTAACGGCCGCCAGCCGCCATTGCCCGCTCCAGATTCACCCGGCTTCCGGGCTGGAGCAGCCTTAGGCTGGTCTTGCGGTACGTCTCCGGCATCACATCCATCGAGACGCTCGCGGCATCGAAGCTGATCACTGTGAGGCAGACGCCGTTCACTGCGATGCTGTCTCCCAGATGTACATCCTCTAGAATGCGCGAGGCTCCAACGGTCAACACGAGGGCTTGACCTTGTCGCTTGATCCCCTTCATCGTGCCGATTTCTTCAATGATCCCCGTAAACATGGGGCCAGCCTCCTTCCTGTAACGTCACCTTCTTACAAGCGAAAATCCGGATATCCCGTGAGGCAGATGTCCTCACCGAACAGCTCGACGCTTGTTCGGGTTAACCGGATGGCTTCGTCCATGCGCTCGAAGCCGTCAAAGGCGAAGCTGGCCGGCGCATCGGAGCCGCCGATGATCTTCGGGGCGAAGAAGAGCACGATCTTGTCGATGAGCCGACGCTCAAGCATAGCTCCATTCAAGCGCCCTCCCCCCTCCAAGAGAATCGAGCCAATTTCTCGTTCGCCGAGCACCTTAAGACCGGCGGTCAAATCGACTTGAGGTCCAGCCCCTTCGATCGGAATAATCTCCGCGCCTAGCGCCTCCAAGCGTTTGGCTCGCTCGGGGTTGGCTCCTGCCCGCGTGAGCACCAGGACCGGTCCGCCGGAGTCGGCCGCCAGAAGGCGCGCCTCCGGCGGCAGCCGCAAGGCCGAGTCGACGATGACCCGCACCGGTTGAAGGCCCGGTACGGAGAGACGAGTCGTCAGCTCAGGATCGTCCGCAAGCACCGTACCGCTGCCGGTCATCACCGCCTGATGGCGGTGGCGGAGCAAGTGGACGTATTCGCGCGAATGCGGATTCGTGATCCACTTGCTGTCCCCGGTCCGGCTGGCGATGCGGCCATCCAAGGTGCTGGCCGTCTTCAAGGTGACGAAAGGCATCCCGGTGACGATATACTTGTTGAACGCCTCGTTCAGGTCGCGGGCCTCCGACTCCCGAACTCCCGTGACCACTTCGATCCCGTTCTCCCGCAATCGATCAATTCCCCGGCCCGCAACACGGGGGTTGGGGTCGCTGGCCGCCACCACCACCCTCGCCACCTTCTCGGCGACGAGCTTCTCGGCGCAAGGAGGCGTTTTCCCGTAGTGGCTGCATGGTTCCAGGGTGACGTAGACGGTTGCCCCTTCCGCATCGGCTCCAGCCATGTTGAGTGCATGAACCTCCGCATGAGCCGTTCCTCGGCGCAAATGCGCCCCAAGGCCGATGATCCGGCCTTCCTTGACGATCACACAGCCGACAGCCGGATTTATCCCGGTCTGACCGGACGTGCCGCGCGCGAGATCGAGCGCCAACCCCATGTAATAGTCGTCGTTCAGCACATCCACATCTCGTCGCTCCCTTCCCAGAATCGGAAGCTGTACACAAAAAAGCCCCCGTTTGTTTTTCGGGGGCGTAGGGGTTCTGAAACACGAACGGATCAACAGCAGCCATTTATCCCGCAAAGGGAATGTGAAAAAAAGTACAACAATGGCACGCGGTTGAATCTCCGTATTTCCTTCTCCCATCCAGACTGTAACTGTCGGTCCCGGACTTGCACCGGATCAGCCGCGTAGATGCAGCAGCTCGAAGGCTGTTCATCCACACGGGTCACGGACTTCCGCATGTGGAGTAAATCCAGTCTGCGGTCACCGCCGGTAGGGAATTGCACCCTGCCCCGAAGGAAATTCATCTCGTACGTTTTACCGTACTACGGAGATTCTACCACTGCATTCGGTATAAAAGCAAGACAGGCGCGAATGACAGCCCCCGATTCCTGGAGCTGTCATGTCGAGTTTATCTCATGGGGTGTTAACTTACCCTCCAAGCGAATTCCGTTTCCTACGACTACTTCCCGTCTTTCTCTCCCTTGCCGGAAGCCTGCTCATTCGCCTGTTCCAGAGTAGATGAAACGAACCCCTGGAGAGCAGCAGGATCGGCACTGAGAGCGGCCCCGCTTTTGGTGCGAATGTTTTGGATCAGATTGGTGGGAGGCAGTTGAACACTGTCGATCCCGTTGCCCTTGGCAGATAAGCCAAGCCGGCCTAGCTTCAGCATGTCGGTCGGCTTCATGTTCGTATCGACATAGGGGCTAACCGATTTGATGATTCCGGGCAGCTTCACCAGCGAAGAGGCGTTTTGCAGCTTTTCGGTGACGGCGGCGATCAGCTTGCGCTGCCGTTCCGTACGGGTAAAGTCGGATGTCGCGTCATGACGGAACCGCACGTATTGCAAGGCGGTCTTCCCATCCATATCCTGCAAGCCTTTTTTCAAATGGATATCGAATTTGTGGCCGTCGGCCGCATCCTCGTAATCCATGTTTTTTTCTACGTCGATCTCAATGCCTCCAATGGCGTCAATAAGCGACATGAAACCCTGGAAGTCCGTGTACACATAGTAATGAATCGGAATATCGAGCAAATTGCTGACGGTTTGGATCGCAAGTGACGGACCGCCGAGCGCAAGAGCCGCATTGATCTTGCCCTTCCCGTGATCGGGGATGCTCACATACGTATCGCGCAAGACGGAAAAGAGAACGATGCTCTTCTCTGCCGGGTCAACCGACGCGATCATGATCGTATCCGAGCGCGGATTTTGATCCTTCCCGCTGTCGCGGGAGTCTCCGCCAAGAAGCAGGACATTCACGCGATCCTTTCCGTTCCAATCGGTTATCCCTTCCACTGCGACGGTTTTGCCTTTGCTTAGACCGTTCAGAGAATCATAGATGCGGTAAGCATAGACCGCAAGAAAGACAATAAGAAGCAAGCCTACGAATAAAATGATTCGTTTCATTGGTTTTTTCATGATTTCCCCCTTCTCTCAACCCGGTACCCACGCTTGTCCCTTCCGGTGGACACGGCCGCTTATCTTTACTGTATGGGCCGTATGTGAAAAATAAGATCGGTTCACGAAAGAACAGACGGTTTCCCGAATCGAAAAGTTGCTTGGAAGCTGATTTGTGCTCGAAACGAAAAGAGTCCCGGTGCAGAACGAACCGCACCCGGGACTCCGGTTCCTTTCAAAATCAGGCTTCGACTACTTCAACCTTGGCCATCTTGTCGCGGCCGTGGAACTTGTCCACTGCGTCCATGCCGCTCACCACTTTGCCGAACACCGTGTGTTGTCCGTCCAGGTGAGGCTGCGGCGCATAGCAGATGTAGAATTGGCTTCCGCCGGTGTTGCGTCCGGCATGGGCCATGGCGAGAGTGCCGCGCTCATGCTTGTTCGGGTTGATCTCGCAGTTGATCGTGTAGCCGGGACCGCCGGTGCCGGTTCCTTGGGGACAGCCGCCTTGAGCGACAAACCCCGGGATGACCCGGTGAAAAACGAGACCGTTGTAAAAGCCGCTGTTAGCCAGCTTCTCAAAGTTAGCGACCGTATTGGGAGCGTCCTGCTCGAACAGATCGATCACGACTTGCTCCCCATTTTCCATCGTAATATTCGCTTGTTTAGCCATGTGGAAATCATCTCCTTCAAGTTGACGAACTCGGTTACCATTGTACGGGGAAAAGCGCAAAAATACAAATCGCCGATTTCTTAGCGAATGCCCGCCTCCGAAGGCGCCTTGTGCATGCGGGCTGGGATAACGTCGCCAGCGATCAGATCGGCATGCGTCTCCCTCCGAACCACCACTTCCGCTTCTCCGTCCTTCACGAAGACGACGGCCGGCTTGCGGATGCGGTTGTAATTGCTCGCCATGGAGTAATTGTACGCGCCGGTGCACGACACGGCGAGGATGTCTCCAGCTTCGGCCTTCGGAAGCTCCAAATCCCAGATCAGCATATCGCCGCTCTCGCAGCATTTGCCCGCGATGGAGACCGTCTCTTCGTTCGCATCGTGGCCTCGGTTCGCCAGCATCGCCTCATATTTGGCTTGATAGAGGGCGGGACGAGGGTTATCGGTCATACCGCCGTCAACGGACACATACTTGCGAATACCCGGAAGCTCCTTCATGGACCCGATCGTATAGAGCGTCGTCCCGGCATCCCCGACGATGGTTCGTCCCGGCTCGACCCAGATGGACGGCACCGGATAGCCGTTGTCCGTAAACGTCGAATAGATATTGGCCGTAATCGCTTTGACATAATCCGCGATTTCAAGCGGCTTGTCGCCCTCTACATAGCGGACGCCAAAGCCCCCGCCCAGATTGAGCACGCGGAATTCCGCCCCCGTCTCGGTACGGACCGCGAGGCAGAACTGCATCAGCTTATCGACCGCCATGCGGAAGCCGTCCACCTCGAAGATCTGCGAGCCGATGTGCGAATGAATGCCAAGCAGCTTCAGATGAGGCTGTTCAAGCGCCTGCTTCGCCGCTTCCATCGCCCCTCCACTGCCTAGATCAAAGCCGAATTTCGAATCCTCGTTGCCGGTCAGCATATAATCATGCGTGTGCGCCTCCACACCCGGAGATACGCGCAGCAAGATCTTCACCGTCTTTTTCTTGGAGCCTGCGATCGCGTTTAAGAGAGCGAGCTCGTGAAAGTTGTCCACCACAAAGACGCCGATTCCCGCATCCACCCCGAATGCGATCTCGTCCGGAGTCTTGTTGTTACCGTGGAAGTGAATGCGTTCTGGCGGAAAGCCCGCCTGCAGCGCTGTGTACAGCTCACCATCCGACACCACGTCAAGCGTGAGTCCTTCCTCCTCGATAAGCCGGCACATGGCCATAACGCAAAACGCTTTACTGGCAAAAGCCACCTGGTAATCAAGTCCGGACTCCTTGAATGCTTGGGTGAACTCCCGGCAGCGCCTGCGGATCAATTCTTCATCCATCACATACAGGGGGGTTCCGAACGACTCGGCGAGGACGGTCGCGTCGCATCCGCCAATCTCCAGATGCCCCCGTCCATTAATCGTACTGGTTCCATGCAAAAACATAACGCGTGCGCTCCCCCTAAAAAAGTTTACTCTAAACTTATCACATGGCTGGGGGGTTGACAATCATTATGCAAGGCGTTTCCGGCCCAAAAATAAGGGAATTAGCCTCAATAGAACAACCATTCGAAAAGCGATCCAATGACCTTGCCGAGAATCATCGCGAACAAGAGCAGCCCGATATGAGAGGCAAGCCCGAGGCGTTTCGCTAAAATAGGTAAAACGTTGACGACTTCCGTGAGTCCTCCCGCAAGCAATCCGACGAACATGCCAGAGAGAAGCCCCGTTATCGTAACAGCCGCCTGGTGCAACGGGAACATCCAGCTGTATAAATCCGCTAGCGTCCAATATACGGAGCCCGCGATCAAGGCCCGTTCGTACAGGCGAATGGTTGCATACGTACGGGTGACCTGCGCGAGGCGGGGAAGAATGTCCAGCACGGCGATGAACGCCACAAAGCCGCTGCCGACGGCAAGCCCCCAGGCCAGCCCGACGAACGCGGCCCCAAGCTCACGGACAATCGCCATGGCGATCCCCTTCTTTTGCCGCCAGCTTGCCGTATTCCTCCGTGACGATATACTGGTTCATGTTCTCCTGATAGAGGAACATTTCTACTTCCAGGGGGCTTGGTTCCTCATTGAACGTTTTCTTGAAAAATCGGTTGAAGAACAGCGCCATCCCGATCCCGATTCCAAGCGAATACGGAATTTGCAGCGCGTAGGGCCTAAGCTCCGATTTCCCCGTTATGAGCTGGTACATTCTCCGGTGAGCCGCCTGCATGCTCACATCGGCATGAAAGTTCATGATGGTAAGACCCGAGCCGATGAACAGCAAGAGCCAGACTACGGTGACGAGCAACCAACCGGGAATCCGCTCCTGTCGGGATTTGACCTCGACCAGAACGAAGGGCTCGCCGAAATGCTCGATGCGCATGTCGGGATAGCGCTCACGGACAAGCTCCACGATATGCAAGACATCCACGAGGACCATGTTGCCATCCCGATGCTCCGGGCGGGTGAGCACCATCCTCTTCAGCTCTGGCTCGCGGTCGGGGTCGGCGATCAACCGGGCGGCTTTGCCGAGCGTCAGCGCCTCGCCCTTTTCCAGACACACCCGTTTGCGGAAACGGAGATAGAGCACCTGATGTTCATACCGATCTACCGTCAATGGGCATCGCCTCCCCGATCATCCTCGAGCGCGCTATCAAACCGGGGATCAGACGATCAGACAACACGCTCTAATGGGAAGTATGCCAAAATCTGCGGATGTGTACTCTTTCTGCGTCAGGTTTTGGCCTGTCGGTTAAAACCGGAACGGAGAAGGCTCCTTCTCTTCCTGCTTGTATTCCGATACCTCTTCATTAATGGCTAGCATCCGCTTGTCGAGCAGATCGATGAGCTCCGCCGAATCCTTCAGCTGATCGGTGATGGATTGGGGAACCTCGCTTTCAAATTTGTAGTAGATTTTGTGCTCCAGGCTCGCCCAGAAGTCCATGGCGACCGTTCGAATCTGAATCTCAACCGGAACCTGCTCCACTCGGTCCGTCAGGAAAACAGGGATCAGGATGATCATATGGGCGCTGCGGTACCCGTTCGGCTTCGGATTTTGGATGTAATCCTTCACCTTCAGCACCTGAACGTCGCTTTGGCGGGACAGCAGGTCGATGATCTTATAAATGTCCGTCGTAAACGAGCAAATGATACGAATTCCTGCAATGTCGCGGATATGCTCGCGAGCGTTCTCCATCGTCACATCCAGCTGCTTGCGCCTCAGCTTGGAGATGATGCTCTCTGGGGATTTCAAGCGGGACTTCATGTGCTCAATCGGATTGTAATTGTGGATGAACTGGAATTCTTCATTCAAGATTTCGAGCTTCGTGTTGACTTCGTCCAGGGCGAATTTGTAGACGAGGAGCCAATTTTTCCAATCATTGATCATTTTCGTATTCATAGACCGAACGGCTTGTTCCGTGATCTCCAAGGTATCCATCACTTGTCTTCTCTCCCGATGTTCAATTTGCGGACTGCCGCACCTGCTGGTAGGGTTTGTCTCATTTCATAGGTCACTTCGGTAATACGGTTTGGCTCAACATTCCGTTTCAAAGAAAAACCGGCCTTTGCAAGCCGGCGGGAAACTGACAAAATATGAACGATATGGGACACTTCGCTCTTTTTTTGCAAAATGACCGAAGTTACGAAAAGATTCATTTTACTATAGGTGGTTAATATGGTTATATATGATAGTCATGCTATTTTGGAAAGGAGCCTTCCAGACGAACATGGACCTATCGCATATTTCCGATCAAATCGAGATGCTCCGGGAACAGTTGAATCGGCTTGCAGGCCGACGAGACAACCTCGCGCACCCACAGGTGGTCCGTCTCAGTGAAGAGCTGGATCAGCTCATCGTCCGCTATCAGCAAAAAAGAAGGTTTAGCGCGTAATCCTCTTCTGCCTACTGGGCGATCTGGTCGCGGATCGACTGAAGGATCTTCTTCTCCAGACGGGAGACCTGCACCTGTGAGATGCCAAGCCGCCCCGCTACCTCGGACTGTGTCTGATCCCGGTAATACCGGAGATAGACGATAAGCCGCTCGCGTTCGTTCAACCGTTCAATCGCTTCGCCAAGAGCCATTTTGTCGAACCATTTCTCTTGCGAATCATCAGATATTTGATCCATCAGCGTGATGGGATCGCCGTCATTCTCGAACACGGTCTCGTGTATCGAGGAAGGCGGCTTATTTGCTTCTTGGGCAAACACCACATCTTCAGGCGATATTCCGAGCTCGTCGGCCACCTCCTTGATGGTGGGCAGCCGTCCGAACTGTTTGGAGAGCTCGTCCTTTACCTTCCGAACTTTGTTGGCGAGCTCCTTGAGGGAGCGGCTGACCTTAAGAGTGCCGTCATCCCTTAGAAAGCGCTGAATTTCCCCGATGATCATCGGAACGGCATAAGTCGAGAACTTGACGTCGAAGGACAAGTCAAACTTATCAACCGCTTTTAAGAGCCCGATACAGCCGATCTGAAACAGATCCTCGGCTTCGTATCCCCGGTTGAGGAAGCGCTGCACCACCGACCAAACGAGGCGAATGTTGCAGTTCACCAGCGTGTCGCGGGCAACGCCGTCACCCGCTTGGCTGAGGGCGATCAAGCGTTTGACTTCACTGTCGTCCAGGTAGCTCCCGGAAGCGTGCTTCAAATCCCCATTCATAGGCTCGACTCCTAGTACGTGATCAACTCATAAACACCTTTTCCCGCTTGATGCCCCTTCTGACTACTACAGGCTTCTTCTGCAGATTCCCAAACCTGCTTTAGTTATATAGAGCTTTCTTCGATTCGATGCGCTTCACCATGCGCACGACGGTTCCCTTGCCGACTTCCGTTTCGATCTCCACCCGATCCATGAAATTCTCCATGATGGTAAAGCCCATGCCGGAGCGCTCCAACTCGGGCTTCGAGGTGTAGAGGGGCTGACGGGCCTGCTCGGGGTCTGCAATACCGGCTCCGTCGTCTTCCACCGTCAGATAGAGGACATCCTCCTCAATGCGGGCCGTGATCGTCACGACCCGATCCGGACGGTTGTCGTACCCGTGAATGATCGAATTCGTTACGGCTTCGGAGACGACGGTCTTGATGTCAGTCAGTTCGTTCATATCGGGGTCCAGCTGGGAAGCGAAGGAGGCGACTGCTACCCGGGCGAAGGCTTCGTTCTCGGAACGGCTGGCAAATTCCAGCCTCATGAAATTGGAGCCTGTCATTGTCATGATACGACCTCCAGACTGGATACCGCTTGCCGCTCGTTCTCCTTAACGGATACGATCTTGTAGAGACCGGACATCTCGAAGAGCCGGTGCACGGAAGGATGAATGTCGCAGACGACCATCTTGCCGCCCATACCGGTAATCTGCTTATACCGGCCCAGAATGACTCCGAGCCCTGAGCTGTCCATGAAGGTCAAATCCTTCATGCTCAAGATCACGTGGATGCTGCCCTCCCGCTGCAGGGCTTCTTCCATCTTCAATCTCACAATCTCGGAGGTGTGGTGATCCAGCTCGCCGGCCAGTCGGACGATCAAGGTTTTGCGTCCGCCTTTCTCGATTTCGATGTGCAAACTCAACGTTCAGCTCACTCCTTCCTTGGCATGAACATTGATTTCTACACCTCAAAATACTTCTCCTGCCTGGCCGACAAAACTAGAACTGACGCAACAAAACTAGAAGAAACCTGGCATAGTCCGACAATGTCTTCAAAAGGTGACCAACTGCTCAAAGGTTCGTTTAAAGAGGGTCCACCAACCCGCCTTGGCTACGTTTGCAGGACTCTCCACCGGCACCTCGCTCAGCAGAGCGTTATTGCGGTAAATGGCAAGCGTCCCGACCTTGTCTCCAGCATGGAGCGGAGCCTTCACCTGGCTCTCCAGCTTCAGCTCAAAGCGGACATCCCCCTTCTCCTCGCCTTTCTTCAGCAGGATGCTGTAAGGGGTCTTGGCTTTGAGGGTCACCTGCTTCTCCATCCCTTTGTCCACCTTGACGGTTCCGATGACATCGCCTGCCTTCAGAATCGGATGGCTGGCAAATTGAGCAAAGGCGTAATCAAACAGCTTGGACACTTCGGCATTGCGCGTCTTCGTATCCGGCTCTCCCATGACGACCGCGATTACACGCAAGCTTTCTTTCTTGGCCGTTGCAGAGAGACAGAAGCGAGCTTCCGCTGTGAATCCGGTCTTGAGCCCATCCGCTCCGGGGTAGAAGCGCACGAGCTTATTCGTGTTGACGAGCCAGAACGGCTTTGCGGAGTTTTTCCGCAGGTAATCCTGATAGGCTCCCGTAAATTTGGTGATCTCCGGATGCTTGAGCAGCTCGCGCGACATGATGGCAATGTCATAGGCCGACGTATAATGATTGTCAACCGGAAGACCGTTGCAGTTAGAAAAATGCGTGTTGTTCATCCCGAGCTCCTTGGCGCGGGCATTCATCTGGGCGACGAACGCCTCTTCGCTTCCGGCAAGCTTCTCCGCCATCGCGACCGAAGCGTCATTTCCCGAGGCCATCGCGATGCCCTTGAGCATCTCCTCCACCGTCATTTCCTCGCCCGGCTCCAAAAAGATTTGCGAACCGCCCATCGAGGCCGCGTTTTCGCTCGTCCTCACCTTGTCCGTCATCGCGATCTTCCCTTGGTCCAGCGCCTCCATGATGAGAAGCATCGTCATGATCTTGGTGATGCTGGCCGGGGGCAGCTTCGTATCTTTGTTCTTCTCGTAGAGGACGGTTCCTGTATCGCTGTCAATCAAGACGGCGGACTTGGCACCTGGTGCATAATCGGCGACGGGAACCGCTTTTTTCTCATCGGCATGGAGTACGGGAAGCGCAGCGCTCAACGTCAGCAGGAGCGCAACTGAGAAAGCTAGCATCTTCTTCATTGTGGAAGTTCCTCCCATATTGGAAATATCCGGTATTCCTTCTTTTCCATTCTTGACGGAAATATCCGATAATATTCCCTTGCGAGTGAAACGAGGGGGTCCCTTCTTCCGTATGTAACAGCACATCGTGAAAAAGATAGAGGAGGACATATCCATGAGTACAGAAGTTCCCTATAAGGGAAAGAAGAATCCGGCGCCCCGCATCATCGGATGGACCGCGCTCGCTCTCGTCATTGTCATCGTGCTGTTCAACAGTTTTGCCGTTGTTGAATACGGCCATGTGGGCATCCGCAAGACGCTCGGGAAAATGAGCAGCGAGACGTTGAAGGAAGGGCTGCACCTGAAGGTTCCGTTCGTTCAGACGATCATCCCCGTCAATGTTCAGGTAACCAAATCCGAAGCAGAAGCCGCGGCGGCTTCCCGCGATCTGCAGATCACCCATACGAACATCGCGGTCAACTACCGAGTTGACGCAGCGGGCGCTTACAAGCTGTACAACAACGTAGGTCCCGACTATGCAAGCCGCATCGTCGCTCCAGCCATCCAGGAAGTGTTAAAATCCGTGACGAGTAAGTTCACCGCGGAGGAGTTGATCCAGAAGCGCGATACGGTCGCCGTTGAGGTCAAGGAAGGCTTGTCCAAGCGGCTTGGCAATTATCAGCTGATCGTAACCGATATCAGTATCGTCAACTTCGAATTTGCCGATGCCTTCAACGCTTCGATCGAAGCGAAGCAGATCGCATCCCAAAAGGCGATGCAGGCCGAGAACGACCTGAAGCGGATTGAAATCGAAGCGAAGCAAAAGATCGCCCAAGCGCAGGCCGAAGCCGAATCACTGCGGTTGAAGAAGCAGGAAGTTACGCCGGAGCTGATTCAGCTCAAGCAGATTGAAGTGCAGGAGAAAGCGCTCGAGAAGTGGGACGGCAAGCTCCCCACGGTTACCGGCGGAGCTACTCCGTTCATCGACCTCGACAGCATCAGCCCGCAGGCGAGCAGCTCGACATCCAGTTCATCTGCCGATTCGGCTAAAGCTCCCGCTGCCTCTTCGAAGCCGTAAGAATAGGTGAGTGGAACGATTGTCATAAACATGATGAGGGTGTCTTAAAAGTAAGCTTTGGAACGACCCATGAACAAATGAAACAACCAAAGAAACGAGACGAAGGAGCTAAGCGGTTTGTTTTCGCTTAGCTCCTTCGTTTTTGGTGTCTATCGCTGCCTTCTTGAGCAGATTGTGGACAAGGAAAAGCCACCTGACCTTCTGACTCACCATCGGTAAGCCTCGAAGCAGAAATCGCTTAAAGCTTCGGTTGCACTTGGTATCCCCAAACCGGCTCCGGCTCGATCTCACGCCTCACGACCCGTTTATCGATTTCTTCGCTGCGGAGTTTTGCCTCCGCTACTAAGCGCTACATAAGGATGCAAAAACCGACTTCTCCCAAAATCAGGGAATATAATGCTTGTAAAATAAATGGATAGCAAGCAGCAGATTGGGGATTCCGAACTTGAATAACGCTCCGCTCAAATAATATCTTTGGTCGCGCTCGCTTTGAGTTTCTCTTGAATAATTGGCCCTCAGACGGTCTCCGGAGTTCAATGATCCGGAAAAAATCATAGCGAGAATGATCGGAACACCTGCGCAAAGACCTGTCAATCGAATTGCTAATTGCGGATTAAACTGCGCAAGAAGGAGTGAGGCCAGTACAACAACGACACCATAAAAAAGAGTAGACCTAAATATTCTTATCACCCTCTTATTTAACTAATCCATTTTTTAGTTGTCAAAAAGATCGTCCGTGAAAAAAATGAGTTTCATCCTTTGGGTGAATGACCCATCCGTGGTAGAATAGAGGACAATCGAAATCCGTCTACAGGAGGATACAGCATGACTCAAACCCGGCTGTTCGGCATCATCGATATCGGCTCCAACTCCGTACGCTTAGTGCTGTACGAGGATGCCGGACACGGCATTCACCGCATTGTGGAAGAAAGCAAAAAAACGATCCGTCTGATCAGCAAGGTCGCCCGCGACGGGTCTCTGCCGCTCGATCAATTGGATGAGCTTATCGCCACGCTGCTTCACTTTCGCTCTCTCTGCGAAGCGTACCGCGCTGATTTTATCCGTTCTGTCGCCACAGCGGCCATTCGCAACGCAACGAACTCCCACGAAGTCGTGGATGCGCTTCACGAAGCGACGGGGCTTGTCATCGAAATCGCAAGCGATGAGGACGAAGCGCGTTACGGCTTCATCGGCGTCATGAATGCCATGGATATCTCTGACGGCTTCCTGATCGATATCGGAGGTGGAAGCTCAGAGATCACGTTGTTCCGCGACCGTAAAATCATTCATTCGGTTTCTTTCCCATTCGGGGCTGTAAATACGGCCAAGCGCTTCACACCTAATGGGGTAACGGATGAAACCAGTCTGCGTGACATTCGCGTGATGGCGGAAACGCTGTTCGAGCAGCAGCCTTGGCTGCGCCAGCATCCGGGTCTGCCGCTGATCGGGCTCGGAGGCACGATTCGGACTTTGGCCAAGCTTACCCAGAAGCGATCCGGGTATTCCTTGCCGCTCACCCATAATTACCGCATTCCCCTTATTACCGTACATGAAACCATCGACCTGCTCGGCAGCATGACGCTGGCACAGAAGCTGAAGGTAGACGGCTTGAATGCGGATCGCGCAGACATTCTGGTACCAGGGCTCGTTCTGCTCCAGACCGCACTTATGCATACGGGAGCCTCAACCTGCATAGTCAGTGGAACCGGGCTGCGCGAAGGGGTTTATTACGAAACCTCTTGTCCAGATCAACCCATGACGGATCATGTGCTTGCTCACAGCATCCAGATTCTCATGCACAATGCCGGGATCGAATCGACTCCTCATGTGGAGCAAGTTCATCGTTTGGCCCTGCAGCTGTTCGACGGGCTGAAGGCCTATCACCGGCTCGGAAGCGATGCCCGGAACAGCCTCTACGCCGCCTCCAAGCTGTTCCGGATCGGAGCCGCCATCAATTACTATACCTATCCGGCCCATACGTTCTATTGGATCACCCATTCTCGTTTGAACGGGCTGGAGCATCGCGAGGTCGTCCTGGCCGCTTTGATTGCGGCCCATACCGGCAAGAAAAAGTCGCGCAAAGCCTTTCTCGCCCATCAGGATTTGCTGACGGAGGCGGATTTGTCAACAGCGGTTGCGCTCGGAACCTTGCTGCAGCTCGCCTCTGCCCTCGATTCCGGACGCCAAAGCTGTGTATCCCGGATTGAAATCGTCACGTCCGACGGCGCTCCGCTGCTTCGACTGACCTGCAAATCGGCTCCCGATGCGGAACTTGATGCCGCGATGAAGCTTTCGGATGATTTCCGCAAGACTTGGGGCTTCCCGCTCCGATTCGCTGTTAAAGAGCAACAAGCATAAGCGCTTGCTACAGGAACATAGATGACTTCGAACCACATAAAGAAGCGTCCGCCTGACACTGTTTCAGTGATAGGCGAACGCTTCTTTTTGGCTCAACGTTCCAATGCGATTCTAAACGGATTTCCCCAGTTTCATCCCGATTTCACCCAATTTACGATTATTGCCGAGATTACATCCCGCTTTAACTCCGTTTCAGCGGCTTCTTCCACGACTTGATCTTCACGGCCTCAAACTGGCTGCGGAACGCGACTCCTTCGTCTGCCATGCGGATATAGGTTCCGTTTTGCTGAAGATGGCGAGCCTTCACCGTATCCTTCAGATGCAGCTTCAAGATGCGGAAGAGAGTGTCGCGCGTACAGCGATTGCGCACCGGACACATGACTTCCACCCGTCTGGTCAAGTTTCGCGTCATCCAGTCTGCACTGGACAACCACGCTTCCGGATCGCCGTCATTCTCGAAATAGAAGAGCCGGGAATGCTCCAAATAACGGTCGATGATGCTGCGGACCGTGATATTCTCGCTCAAGCCCTGCACACCCGGACGCAAGCAGCAGACGCCTCTCACGATCAGATCAATCTGTACTCCTGCCTGAGACGCTTCATACAGAAGATCGATGATGTCTTGATTGGACAAGGAATTCACCTTGGCGATGATGCGTGCCGGCTTCCCCTGCTGCGCGTTCAGAGTCTCCCGCTGGATGAGCCGGGCAAACTCCTGAGCCATCCAGGTCGGCGCCGGGATCAGCTGGTTCATCCGGGGGGCGGAAGAATAACCGGTTATCTCATTGAACAGAGAAGATGCATCCTCACCGATTTCCGAATCGGCGGTGAACAATCCGACATCCGTGTACAGCTTCGCCGTATTTTCATTGTAGTTGCCCGTCCCCACATGCATGTACCGGCGCAGTCCATCCTCTTCCTGGCGGATGATCTGGGTGACCTTCGCATGCGTCTTCAAGCCGACGAGCCCGTAGACGACGTGACAGCCCGCTTTTTCAAGCCGTTTCGCCCATGCGATATTACGCTCTTCATCAAATCGCGCCTTTAGCTCCAGCACGACGGTCACCTGCTTGCCATACTCGGCTGCACGTTCCAAAGCACGAACGAGCAGCGAGTTGCCGCTAACCCGGTACAGTGTAATCTTGATGGCAAGAACTTGGGGGTCCTCTGCCGCTTCGATCACGAAATCATTCACCGCTTGGAACGACTCATAAGGATGATAGATAAGAACGTCTTTCTTGCGAATCACATCAAAGAGCGAATCCTCTTCCAGAAATTCCTGCGGATAACTCGGTATAATTTCCGGGTATTTCAGACTGGTGTTCTCTTTGATGAGATCCGGCATTCGGGTCAAGCAGCCGAGATCCAGCGGCCCACCGTCGATCTCAAAGACAGTGGCGGAAGAGATTTCAAACTCCTCAATCAGCTGTTCGAGGGCATAAGGATGAATTCCCTTCTCGACCTCAAGCCGGACCGGCGTTCCCCAGCGCCGTTTGCGCAGTTCCTTCTCAATCTCTTCCAGAAGATCCTCCGCCGCTTCTTCATCCAAAGCCAAGTCGGAATTGCGGGTCAAGCGGAAGGCATGGACGGAGATGGGCGCGTAGCCGTTGAACAGAGTCTCGATATGCTCGCGGATCAGCTCTTCCAAGAAGATAAAATGAGCTTTTGCCTTCCCGCGTGAGGGAACTTGAACGAGCCGGGAAAAGTTGGCCGGAACCCGCACGACCGCGAAATGAAGCGGAGCGTCCTCTACTCCCGCATCCTCATTGCGAACGAGCACGACTGCTAAATAAATCCCCAAGCTGTTGATGAGCGGAAAAGGTCGCGACTGATCGATCGCCATCGGCGTCAATACCGGAAACACGATCTGATGGTAATACTGATTGGCTGCTTTTTGCTGAGTTTGCGACAGCTCTTCAAAGGTATGAATGCGAATGCCGTGCCGGGCCAGCTGCCTGGTCAAATCCTTGTAGGCCTTGTACTGCTCCGTAACGAACCCGGAGGTTCGTTTGAAGATTCTACGCAAGAGACTCGCGGGAGCGTAGCCGGTAAAGTCCTTTTTGCTATACCCACTTTTTTGCAGATCAAGCAGTCCCGCCACCCGGACGCTCATGAACTCGTCGAGATTGGATGCGGTGATGCCGAGGAATTTTGCCTTCTCCAGGAGAGGGGTGTCTTTATCCTGAGCTTCCTCCAGCACGCGGCGGTTAAATTCGATCCAGCTTAACTCCCGATTGATGTAGCGGGTTATTTCCTGCATGGTTTCTTCGGTTTTCATTATGTACCACCCGTTTTCGACGTCCTACGTCGACAAGATTCGGTATTCACTTCTAGTATGCCATGGAATTGTTAAGCCGATATTAATGAGTTTGAAACGGAAGGAATATCTTTCTTTCAGAAAATATGGGAAAATGGAAAAAAGCGCTCCAAAGTCTTGATTTCCGATGGATGGAAAGGATGAATGGGAATGGCAACGTTAACCCGAGCGATCGTACTTGCCGCCAAGCATCACGATGGACAAAAGGACAAAGGAAACCAGCCTTATCTGTTTCACCCGCTGCGTCTGATGTTGAACGCGTTGACAGAGGATGAGCAAATCATCGCCGTTCTTCACGACACCATCGAAGACACCGATCTCACCCTTGAGCAACTCCGGGAGGAAGGCTTCGACGAGCGGATCGTAAGTGCGATCGACGCTCTCTCCCGGCGAAAGAAAGAATCCTACGAGGATTTTATTCTCCGCATCAAGCAAAATTCCTTGGCGCGTCGCGTAAAAATTCTTGATCTCCAGGACAACATGGCTCCCCTGCGCAATCGCAAGAAATCATCAAAGGACAAAGATCGGCTGAAAAAATACAGCCGAGCCCTCGATACCCTGCTAGGAGGATTTCCGGAGCCCGAGCCGGAAGAGGCCGATCCGCAGGCTGCGGAAGCGATTTTGAAGCCCGAGTCGGTATCCTATGCCAGCTTAACAGCTGAGCTGGAGGACGCAGAGAAGCCAAGCGCCAGCTTAACTGGATCTGTGGAAGAAACTGCGGAAGCTGACCTTGCACCGGCTGCAAAGACAGCTGCGGACGATGTCATTGGGACGGCGGAACCCTCAGATACAGCTGAAGAGGCTGCCGTCGAAAAGCTTCCTCCTGCAAAACCGAGGAAGAGAGGCCCTAAAGGAACCGCTGCGAAAGCAGCCGGATTGCCAGCCGATGAAACAGTGGCTGACGCTCAGGATGGAGCAGCCGGGAAGCCTGTTGTTGACGCTAAGGATGATTCAACCGAGAAGGCGGCTGTAGTAGAGGCTAAGGGTGAATCTGCTAAGTTAGCCGTAACCGAAGCCACCGTAGCAGCGGAAGCAAACCGTCCTCCGACAAAAACAAGGAGACGAACCGCGAAAGGATCTGCTGCGAATGCGGATCGTGCGGAATTCGAAGCTCCGACAAACACACCCGCTGAAACGCTTGTTGAGACTCCGGCCACAAAAAGAAAGCCAAGAACAAGGAGATCCACGAAGGCATAAACGGCATACATCCCTTGTGTTCTATTACACGTCTCTACGCAATAAGGACCTTCAAAGCCGCTGAACAAGTGGCGATGAAGGTCCTTATTTCATCTATTTATGGAGGAAACCATCCGGAGGCTTCGCCTATCGAAAGGCGAAGCTGACCGGCTTAGATGTGAATGGGATGGCCGAGGGCGACCTCCGCCGCTTCCATCGTGATCTCGCCCAGGGTCGGGTGAGCGTGGATGGTGAGAGCGATGTCTTCGGCAGTTGCGCCCATCTCAATCGCGAGACCGAGCTCGGCGATCAGATTGGAGGCTTCGATGCCGACGATTTGGCAGCCGAGCACAAGGCCGGTATCCTTCGCCGTAACGAGCTTCATGAAGCCTTCTCCTGCGTTAAGCGACAGTGCACGGCCGTTGCCCACGAACGGGAATTTGGATACCTTGACGTCGATTCCCTTTTCCTTGGCTTCCGTCTCGCTGAGACCGACACTGGAGATCTCGGGATCGGAGAAGACGACGAGCGGGATGGCCCGGTATTCGACTTCACTCGGCAATCCGCCGATGGCTTCCGCCGCTACTTTGCCTTCGTAGGAGGCTTTGTGGGCGAGGGCCGGTCCAGCGACGATGTCGCCGATGGCGTAGATGTGCGGCTTGTTGGTGCGGCCCTGCTTGTCAACCTTGATCAAGCCGCGATCGCCCATCTCGATGCCGATCATGCCAAGACCGAAGTCTTCGTTGTCGGTGTTCGGGCGGCGTCCGACGGTCACCAGCACATAATCGGCAGTTACCTTCTTCTCTTCGCCCTTCACGGTGAAGGTGACGGTGACGTCCTTGTCGGTGACTTCAGACGATTGCGCCATCGCTTCCGTGTAGATTTCAGCGCCAGATGCCTTCAGCTTCTTGACGACCAGTTGGGACAGGTCTTTCTCGAAGCCGGGTAAGATCGTTCCCGAGCCTTCCAGAATCGTCAGCTTCGTGCCGAATTTGGCCAGCGCTTGGCTGAGCTCGATGCCGATGTAGCCGCCGCCGATGACCACGAGGCTCTTCGGAATTTCTTTAAGAGCAAGCGCACCGGTCGACGATACGATCCGCGGGCCGAAGGGGAATGCCTTCAGCTCGATCGGCCGGGAGCCGACGGCGATGATGCAGTCCTTGAAGCGGTAGCGCGCTTGACCTTCGTCATTGAACACGCGGATTTCCTGCTCGTTGATGAACATCGCTTCGCCGTTATAGACTTGGATTTTGTTCTTCTTGAGCAGGGCTCCTACGCCGCCGGTAAGCTTCTTGACGACGGAGCCTTTCCATTCCTGAACCTTGTCCCAATCCACTTTCGTTTCTCCCGCGCTGATCCCGATATCGGTTGCATGCTGGATCGTTTCAAGCTGATGGCCTGCCGAGATCAGAGCCTTGGAAGGGATACACCCTACATTCAAGCAAACCCCGCCGATGTATTCTTTTTCCACGACAAGCACGCTCTTGCCGAGCTGTGCGGCGCGGATGGCGGCCACATAGCCGCCAGGTCCCGCACCGATTACCACTACGTCAATATCTACAGAAGCGTCACCTACTACCATGATCGCTTACACCTCCATAAGGAACAGATCAGGATCGGCCAACAGGTTCTTCACCAGATTGAGGAAGTTCTGGGCCGTCGCACCGTCAATCAGGCGGTGGTCAAAGCTGAGAGACAACGCCATGACCGGAGCGGCCACGACTTCTCCATTGCGCACAACC
The DNA here is from genome assembly GCF_001457415.1 of Gorillibacterium timonense. Lineage (GTDB taxonomy): Bacteria > Bacillota > Bacilli > Paenibacillales > NBRC-103111 > Gorillibacterium > Gorillibacterium timonense. The sequence goes on along the minus strand of NZ_LN881724.1, from coordinate 1,518,685 downwards.
GGCTTCTCGGTGATGCGTCCGGTACCCAAGATCGCCACTTCGGGGAAGTTGATGATCGGGGTGAAGAACATGCCGCCGGCAGAGCCGATGTTGGTGATGGAGATGGTGCTTCCCTTCATTTCGTTCGGAGCGAGCTTGCCATCACGACCGCGGGAAGCCAAGTCCTTAATCGATTCGGCAATCTTGAACAGATTCTTGCGGTCCGCGTCATGGATGACCGGAACGATCAAGCCGTTGTCGGTATCCGTGGCGATTCCGATGTTGTAGTACTTCTTAAGCACGATCTCGCCTGCAGCTTCATCCAGCGTCGAGTTCAAGATCGGGAATTCGCGGCATGCCGCGACCAATGCCTTGACGATGAACGGCAGGTAGGTTACCTTAACGCCCTTCTTCTCGGCGAGCGGCTTCATGCGGTTGCGGAACTCAACCAGCTTGGTGACGTCCACTTCGTCCATCAAGGTGACGTGCGGAGCGGTGTAAGCGGACTTCACCATGGCGTTCGCGATCACCTTGCGAATGCCCTTGAACGGTACGCGCTCTTCTTCGCCAGGACCTGCAGGTACCGATGCCGGGGCAGCCTTGGCGGCTTGTGGAGCCGCTTCTGCAGCAGGAGCAGCCGATGCTGCAGCTTGGGGAGCGACAGCCGGAGCGGTCTTGCCTTCGGCGAAGGCCAGAACGTCCTCACGGGTGACGTGCTCGTTCTTGCCGGTAGCCGGAACGGCACCGATGTTCACGCCTTTCTCACGAGCCAGCTTGCGCACGCTCGGAGTGGCGAGCACTTCGGACGGGTCTTTGGCTGGTGCTGCGGCCGCTGCTTGAGCAACTGGCTGTGCATCGATTGCCGGATCTTTTACATTTTCGACGACGGCTTGCCCGATGTTGCCCTTGATCTGCTCTTCGCTCTCGGGGGCATGGGTCGTGCCGCTATCTTGGGATTCATCAACCGGCTGATCGGGTAGATCGCCTTCCGCGTCAATGACGGCGACAACTTCGCCAACGTGGCAAACCTGTCCGTCCTTCACGCGGACTTCCAATACCTTCCCGTTAACCGGACAAGGAACCTCGACGACGGCTTTGTCGTTTTGGACGTCCATGATGATGTCTTCATCGGTCACCGTATCACCGACGTTAATATGAATCTTGACGATTTCGCCTTCATGCAGGCCTTCGCCCAGTTCAGGAAACTTATATTCAAATCTGGCCACAAGCTTATCCTCCTTGTATTAAAAGTCCAGAACTTTATTCAAGCCTTCCACAATGCGAGCCGGATTCGGCAGCCAGGAATCTTCGATTTGGGCAAACGGATAGATGGTATCCGGAGCGCCTACGCGAAGAACCGGTGCTTCCAGGTGAAGAATGGCTTTTTCATTGATTTGCGCGATGATCTCCGGAGCCGCACCAGCCATGCGTTGAGCTTCTTGAACGACGATGGCGCGATTCGTCTTCTTGATCGATTCGACGATGGTATCGATGTCAAGCGGACTGAGCGTGCGCAGGTCGATGACCTCTACTTCCACTCCGCGCGATTTCTTGATCTCTTCCGCCGCTTGCAAGGATTTGTGAACCATTTGGCCGTAGGTCAAGATCGTCGCGTGCTTGCCTTCGCGAACAACATTGGCTTTGCCGATCGGCACGGTGTACTCGCCTTCCGGAACTTCCGCACGGAACGCATGGTACAGATTCAGATGCTCCATGAAGAAGACCGGGTCGTTGTCGCGGATGGCCGAGATCATCAAGCCCTTGGCATCGTAAGGATTGGAAGGAATGACAACCTTGATACCGGGGGTTTGGATGGCCAAGCCTTCCAGCGAGTCGGTATGCAGCTCAGCTGCTTTGACGCCTCCGCCGAACGGAGTACGGAATACGATCGGGGCGTTATAGCGGCCGCCGGAGCGGTAGCGCAGACGAGCGGATTGAACAAGCATTTGGTCCAGCGCTTCATAGATAAAGCCGACGAATTGAATCTCGGCGATGGGACGGAAGCCTTGAACAGCGAGGCCGACCGCAAGGCCGCCGATCGCCGATTCCGCTAGCGGCGTATCGAAGACTCGCTCTTCGCCGAATTCCTTTTGCAGCCCTTCCGTCGCACGGAAGACGCCGCCTACATGTCCAACGTCTTCTCCAAACAGGAGCACGTTCTCATCGCGTTTCAACTCGACGCGGATGGCGTCGCGGATCGCTTCTTTCAGGTTCATTTGGGCCATGACAACCGATATCCTCCTTAAGTTACACAGGGTTCTAATCTTGCTTGTGTGATGCCGCTATTTTCTATTATTCAGCCAAACCCGGCGCATTGGTCATGCCGACCGGGAAGCTGGATCAGGCAAGGATCAGGCAAATTCCGCTTTTTGCTCGGCCAGCTGAGGAGTCGGGGTTTCGAACATGCTGTCGATCAGACCCGGAATCGTCATCTTCTCCGTTGCTTCGGCCTTCTTGATGTGCTCGGCAACTGTGGCCTTGGCCTCATCCTTCACTCGGGCCGTGTCTTCTTCCGTCCACAGGCCCTTCGATTCCAAGAATGCTCCGAAGCGGATGATGGGATCCTTGTGACCCCATTCGCTTTCTTCTTCCTTCGTCCGATACTTCGTCGTGTCGTCGGACAAGGAGTGTGGCTTAAAGCGATAAGTAAGAATTTCGATCAGCGTCGGGCCTTCGCCGTTGCGACCGCGGTCCGCTGCTTCCTTGACGGCTTTGTATACGGCGACGACATCCATACCGTCTACTTGTACGCCGCGAATACCGGCAGCGACGGATTTGTGTGCGACCGAATGAGCGGCCGTCTGCTTCGAGAACGGAGTGGTGATGGCGTAGCCGTTGTTCTGCACCACGAAGATGGCGGGGAGCTTGAATACGCCGGCGAAGTTCAACGCTTCATAGAAATCGCCTTCGGAGGAACCGCCGTCCCCGGTGTAGGTGATGGCGACGTTTTTCTTGCCGCGCTTCTTGAAGCCCATTGCGATTCCCATTGCGTGAAGCACTTGAGCGCCGATGATGATCTGCGGCATGAGTACGTTGACGCCTTCGGGAATTTGTCCCCCGTGTTGATGACCACGGGAATACAGGAACGCTTGGTATAGCGGAAGTCCGTGCCAGACCAGTTGAGGCATGTCACGGTAGCCGGGGCAGACGAAATCTTCTTTTTCGAGTGCAAATTCGCTGCCGACCATCGAAGCTTCTTGGCCGGATACCGGCGCGTAGAAGCCGAGTCGACCTTGGCGGCCCAAATTGATGGCCCGCTCATCCCATGTCCGGGTAAACACCATGCGGCGCATGATTTCTTTCAGTTGTTCATCGCTAAGCTCAGGCATTTCTGCTTCGTTTATGAGTTTTCCTTCTGGAGAGATGATGGTAAGAGCCTTCACTTCTCCTGCTGTTACTTCATAGTCCTTACTCATGAATTCCCGCACCTCGCTTGGAAATTTATCGTTTTGCTGTTATACCGATATTATAATACTGTCTCAGCAAAAAAGCCACTAAAAAAGTTAACTTTATCACATTATTTTAATCATCTGTTACGAAACAGCGTTATAATATTAGTGATACAGTTGAAACACCTCGCCTAGTTATTACCCGTTCGAAAAAATGGTGAATCGAACATGAACTTGTTATAATTGAAGAATTGTTGAACAACAACTTGTACAAAGGGGGATCGGTTTTTGGACAGCGCGTCATACAACAAAAGAACCATACTCAAACGGCAGATCGCCTCAAGTCACCTCCAAAAGGAACGGAGTTTGTGGGTATACCTGCCGCCCGGCTACACGGAGCTAGCTACCTATCCGGTCATCTACTGCCAGGACGGTCTGGAATTCCTTAACTTTGGCCGGATTGCCACCCATACCAATTATCTTGTCCTAGAAGAAGGAATTGTTTCACCGGTTATCGTTGGAATTGAAGTCGATCTGCCGGTACGCACGGAAGAATACTCTCCGGACGGAAGCCGATTTACCGCTTATAGCCGGTTTGTCGTGGAAGAAGTTCTTCCTTCCATTGAGCGGGAATTCCCCGTACAAAACGAAGCGGAAGGTCGCATTCTCGCAGGCGACTCGCTTGGAGCCACCGTTTCTCTGCATCTTGCATTGGATTACCCAGAGCTCTTTCACAAGATACTGTCCCTATCCGGCGCCTTTTTGCAGCCCACCCTCCAAAGGCTGGAGCAGGAAACCGATTTGTCCCGCTTGGAGCTGTACCAACTGATCGGTCTTCAGGAGGAGGAGGTCAAAACAGACCGGGGAACCTTTGACTTCCTGGACTGTAACCGCAAAGCCAAGAAGCTTTTGGAGGAGCGCGGAGCGGATACGGCCTATGTCGAAGCGGACGGCAAGCACCTTTGGGGCTTTTGGCAAAACCGGCTTGCGGAAGGAATCCGCCACTTTCTTGGCTAATCCCAAGAAAAAAAGAAAGGACCTCACTCTCCACTTTACGGTGGGGGGGTGAGGTCCTTCGTGCATGATCGGGACAGTTCCAGACTTTGATTTAATTCCTTAGCAAATCCTCTGTACCAATCCAGATTCGATTATTAATTGTGATTATTTTCACCTATCGTATCTGCTGCGCAGCTTCATTATCATCGCTTCTGCATCCTCCGGTGAAACACCCGAACCGTCAAGCCGTATCACTTGGCCCTGTTTCTGAAGCCAACCCAGCATCCCGGACAGAAAACCTTCAGCGCCATCCGGAACCCCGAGCTCGATGAGGCTAGCCATCGTCTCCGGATGGACCACGGGGTAATCCGGTTCCCGGCTGTCAACGGACTGGGAGCTTTCGATCGGGCTGCCGCTCGATGGTTGAGGAACAGGCTCCACCACTCTGGCAGTTGACGCTCCCACCGCTCGTTCGTAGAACCAGCGGACAAGCTCCGCTCTGGCTTTCCCACTGCCATCGGCGACGATAAAGCCCTGGACGACGAACGCTTTGGTTTGTCTGCGCTGTGCGATCCCGCAAAACTTCCGTCCGTCGATGCTTAGGTCATAATCGCCGGGACAATAAGCGCCGCCAATCTCTCCCGCTTCCACCGTTCTCCCGGACGCGGCGAGCGCTCCTTTGACGAGCTCCACCATATAGCGGAAGTCTTGGCGGAAGGCAAGCGACCTCGTCGGATTCGGCAGGATCAGCGAGACATTGACGACCCCGGGATCAAGCGGTACTGCCGCTCCTCCCGAATTGCGCACAAGAACCTGATAGCCTTGTTCCTTCAACCCGTTCATGGCTTCCTCGGCATGCGGCAGCCTTCTGTCCCGAAGCCCCATCACGAATGCCCGGGGATGCCGCCACAGGTGAACGATCGGCTGTCCTCCTTCTCCAACGCGCTTGCAAAGCAGCTCATCGAGCGCGAAAGGGAGGGCGATATCCGAGTCGTCCAATTCGGCGGATCGGTCGAGAAGCTCCAGCGGATCTGGCCAAACCAACGGTTTGGCCAGCATTTCGTCTTGGCAGCAGCTCTTGTCGCTCATTCGGCTCGGTGAATCGCTCATGTGCGGACACCGTCCAGCCGTTCCACGCCATTCTTCGAGACAACCGCATAGACCAAAGGCGGCTTCTCAACCGGCTGCGAAGACAGCGTAAAAGCTCGAATCACCCGGTCAACAACCTCCGCCACCACAGGCTCAGGCGAGTTGACATGAAGCTCCGCAAGCGGTTCACCTTTTTTCACAGCGTCTCCGATCCCCTTGTGAAGAACGATGCCGACCGCCAGATCGATATTGGCCTCCTTCGTCGGCCTCCCCGCTCCCAGCATCATCGCAGCCAATCCGATCTCTTCCGCTTCGATGGCCTGCACGTATCCATCTTCGCCGGAAGGGATCACTTCCACACGGGAAGCCGCCGGCAAAAGCGACGGATCGTCGATGACCGAGGCATCTCCTCCCTGAGCAGTAGCCAGCTCCTTCAGCTTCGCAAGCGCAGAGCCGTCGGTAATCCGTTCGGCTAAGGTCTTCCGCGCTTCGGCCAAATCACTCGCTTTCCTGCCGAGCACGAGCATATGGGAACCGAGCGTCAGGGCTACTTCCTGCAGCCGAGGCGAACCAAGGCCATGCAGGGCTTCAATCGCTTCCTTCACCTCAAGCGCATTGCCTACGGAGCTGCCGAGCGGCTGTTCCATACCGGTGATGAGCGCTACGGTCTCCCTGCCGACTTCCGTGCCGATGGCGACCATCGCTTGCGCCAGCTTGATCGAATCGTCGAGCGTCTTCATGAAGGCGCCGCCGCCCGTCTTCACATCGAGGAGGATGGCATCCGCTCCCGCAGCGATCTTCTTGCTCATGATGGAGCTTGCGATGAGCGGAATGGAATTCACTGTCGCGGTAACATCGCGCAGGCCATACAGCTTCTTGTCGGCCGGAGTGAAGTTGCCGGATTGTCCAATGATCGAAGCTCCGACCGCTTTCACTTGATCGATGAATTCGTCCCGCGTCAGCTCGGTGCGGAATCCCGGTATGGCTTCCAGCTTATCGATGGTTCCGCCCGTATGCCCAAGGCCGCGGCCTGACATTTTGGCGACCGGAACCCCGGCAGCGGCAAGGAGCGGAACGAGCAGCAGGCTCGTCGTATCGCCAACTCCCCCCGTGGAATGCTTGTCGACCTTCACTCCAGGGATTCCGCTCAGATCCATCTGTTCGCCCGAGCGGACCATCGCCATCGTGAGCTGGGCCGTCTCTGCCGCCGTCATGCCTTGAAAATAAACCGCCATCGCCCAAGCGGCCATTTGATAATCGGGGATTTCCCCCTTTGTGTATCCATCAATGAGAAAAGCGATCTCTTCCTCGGACAGTTCATGCCCGTCGCGTTTCTTCTGGATCAGATCGACTGTGCGCATAGGTTTCGAATGCCTCCATCAAAGTTGACTGTTGCTTAGAGCTTGGACTTGATCGTGAAGATCAGCCTTTCTTCAATTCGGACAAGAAGCTCGTCCCGTATTCCGGCAGGCTGACGCCAAAGTTATCGGCTACCGTGGCTCCGATATCGCTGAACGTGGCGCGAATGCCAAGTTCTCCACCTTCCGCGAAAGCAGGGCTCCAAACCAGGAGCGGGGTATATTCGCGGGTATGATCCGTTCCGGCATGGATCGGGTCGTTGCCGTGGTCGGCGGTGAGAATGAGCAGATCCTCCTTCGTCAGCTTAGCCATGATGTCCGGTAAGGAACGGTCGAAATCCATGAGCGCTTGTCCATAGCCCTGCGGATCGCGGCGATGACCGTACAGGGAGTCAAAATCGACAAGGTTGGTGAATGCAAGTCCACGGAAATCACGTCCCATCGTCTCGATCGTCACCTCGACGCCATGCTCGTTGCTCTTGGTGGGAGTCGCCTCCGTAACCCCTTCGCCGACGAAAATATCATTGATTTTGCCGATGGCGATTACATCGAGCCCGGCTTCCTGCAGCTTGTTCATGACGGTAGGGGCCGGCGGCTTGACCGCATAGTCATGCCGGTTAGGTGTCCGCTTGAAATTCCCCGGCTCCCCTTTGTAAGGACGGGCGATGACCCGTCCGACCGAATATTCTTCGCTCATGGTCAGCTCTCGGGCAATCTTGCAGGCACGATACAGCTCGTCGAGCGGAATGATATCTTCATGGGCAGCAATTTGGAAAACGCTGTCCGCCGATGTGTAGACGATCCACGCGCCTGTTTTCATTTGTTCTTCGCCAAGCTCGTCGAGAATTTCCGTACCGGATGCCGGCTTGTTGCCGATGACCTTGCGTCCGGTTCTCTTCACAAACTCCTCCAGCAAAGCATCCGGGAAGCCGTCCGGGTACGTATTGAACGGGACATCCACCTTCAACCCCATGATCTCCCAGTGTCCCGTCATCGTGTCCTTCCCTACCGATACCTCCGCCAGCTTGCCGAAATACCCTTCCGGTTTAGCGGCCGCCAGGACATTCTTCAGCTTTGCGATATTTCCCAAGCCGAGCTTCTGGAGATTCGGCAGCGAGAAGCCTTCGACTCTCTCCGCGATATGTCCAAGCGTGTGTGCTCCCTCATCATGAAAGTCCGGTGCATCCGGCAGTTCGCCGATTCCCACGCTATCCAATACAATCAAGCAAATTCTGCGAAAACTCATGCAAAAGCTCCTCCTTGAAGGTAAAAAGCTCCGTCGCAGGAGCTTTTTCCAGTAATCGACTACATGACAAAACGTTCCATCGTCTTCCGTAAACCGGAAGACATGCCGTTCTTAGTTTGTACCCCTTGTACAAATTTACCCGATTCCACACCCACTAAATCGATTGTGACGAAATCTCTTCCTTGGCGCGGGGATGTGCCCGATCATAGACTTCCTTCAGATTGCTTTTCATCGTCTGGATGTAGATCTGGGTCGTGGAGATATCCGCATGCCCCAGCATCTCCTGAACGGAGCGAATATCGGCGCCATTGTCCAGAAGGTGAGTCGCAAACGAATGACGAAGGGTGTGCGGAGTGATCTCCTGCTCGATCCGGGCTTCTCTAGCGTATTTCTTCATGATCTTCCAAAAGCCTTGCCGAGTGAGCCGCGTACCGAGATGATTGACAAACAAGGCCGGCTCGTCGCCCTGCTGCTTCAACATAAGGGTCCGCATCTCCGAGAGATAGAGCCGCAGCCATTTGGCCGCCGTTTTCCCAATCGGGATGACCCGTTCCTTGTTCTTCCCGCTGCACTCGATGAAACCGAGCTCGGGATTCACCTTCGAGATATCCAGAGAGATCAGCTCGGTCACACGCATGCCGGTCGCATACAGCATTTCGAGCATTGCCTTGTCCCGAACGCCTGCCGGTGTGCCCGTCTCAGGAGCTTCCAGAAGCTTGATCACCTGATCGACGCTGAGCACATGAGGGAGCCTCTTGTCCAGCTTGGGAGCATCCAATTGAAGCGCCGGATTGCCACCCGAGATGACGTTCTCATTCGAAAGGTACTGATAGAAGGAACGAATGGATACGAGAGACCGCGACACGGTCGAAGCCGCTCTTCCGCGATTTTTCAGTTCATGCAGATACTTTTGGATATGGACTCGTCTAGAATCGCGGATGTCGATGATGCCATCCTCTTGCAAATAAGCAAGATATTGGCTGATGTCCCGCTCGTACGAATCCAAGGTATTAGGCGCCAAGCCTTTTTCGGCGGATAGATGATGAATGAAGGTTTGAAGCCATGCTTCCATAACATCGATGCCCCTTGTCCTATGGTTCCCGGAATAAAACCCCCGCCCATTTCATTCCACACAACCGAAGGAAATTCCTGCTTGATCCTCCCGGAATTTGCTCTTCATGTTTCTTTTCCTCATTCCCCAAGCCGGTAAAACAGCTTCAACCGCTCCAAACGCGACAGTCCGTACGCGGGTTTGTCGTCCGCATGGAACGCGGCAGTAACCGTTGTTCCATCGCCATTTGTCGGGGGAACCTTCGTCCACTCTCTCAAGTTCGCCGTTAAGTCGTGCAAGAGATAGGAACCCAGAATGAGAAGAAGAAGGAAGGTTGTCCGCCGAATCAACTTCCTTAGGGAAAGTACCATCACGATCCTCCTCGCAGCTTCATATTGACTTCTTGTTAAAGCCTATGAAGGAGAAGCGGAACCTATTCAAATAAAGAACACCCTCCTGCTGCGCGGGTGCGCATCAGAGGGTGCTGCTGGTGTATGGAACGGGAGGAACCTTCTGCTTGTTCTTCTCCGCACAGGCTCTGCATATCCCCTGGAAATCCAGGCGGTGATCGAGGACTTTGAAGCCGAATTCCTCTTCCAGTTTATTCTCCAGCGGTGACAGCCAGTCCTCCATAATCTCATTCACCGATCCACATTGCACGCAGATCATATGGTGGTGATGGTGCCGGGCTCGGTCATTGCGGAGATCGTAACGGGCAACTCCGTCACCAAAGTTCATTTTCTCCAGCACATGAAGCTCGCTCAGCAATTCGAGTGTTCGATAGACGGTTGCCAGCCCAATCTCGGGCGCTTTGTCCTTAACGAGCATAAAAACGTCTTCTGCACTCAAATGGTCCTCTTCGTTCTCCAAGAGTACCCGGACGGTGGCTTCTCGCTGAGGTGTCAGTTTGTAGCCCTGAGACTGCAATTGATGTTTAATTTTCTCAATACGGGCTTCCATAATCTTCCTCCCCGGACGCAAGTTGCTACTATTTATTATAGGAGGAGTCTTATCGCAAAGTCAAACAGTTTCCTTCACGAAGCCGAACAGGGTGACGAGGGACGGCGTTAATTGCTTCATCAATTCCGGTGACAAATAAGCCTCATACAAGGAAACGGCTGCGGTCAAAATCACGAGAAGGAGCGCTAGCGCGCAATAGCGAAATAGAGGTTGATAGAGGGTTCCTCTCTGTTTCAGAAAGCGATTTTTGACCAAATAGACGCTGAAAGACAAGGCGGATACACTGCCGATCAGCATCACCGGAATGAGAATCAGGTTTTGAGGAACAACGGAGGCAAGCGAGAACAATAATCCCTTCCAAGCATATTGTCCCGCCAGGAACCCGACCGTAAACCCGATGAGTGCGCCTTTAAAGAAATCGAGTACCAGGATGAGCGGAAGACCGATCACTGACAAGCCGAACAACCAAATGAGTAGGACCCATTTGACATTCATCCCGAATATCGACCAGAAGGAACGGACGGCATCGAGTTCCTCTCCTTGATTCATCGTCTCGAAGAAGTGACCCAAATGACGGCGAATTTCCTGCGTCATATCGAGCGTTAAGGCGCTGACCAGCACAACCCCGAAGATGACACCCGTAACGAAGATCGCGGATACGAAAATATAAAAGGAAAGATACGATTTCACGTGCGTAGCAAGCTTGCGATTCGCCTGCATGTCGAGCAGCCTCCTTGCCTCCATCCTTGTCCCATCCCTAATGCTTATGATTCAAGCGGGCGAAACATGCAGGCTCCGAGCAATCAGCAACCGACCGTCTCGCTCTATCGTCTATTGGGAAGAAACCTTTAGGAGGTAGGCAAAATGAAGAGCGGGCGTAAAAAAACCGGAGTGCTGCTCGTAACTCTCGCCGCATTGGCGATTGCGATTGGATGGATTCTGTATCAAATGCCAACGGGGCGTGCGCTCGCGCCTAGTGGCGGAGGCGCTGCTGCAGGTGAGGCGTCAGACTCATCTGGGGGCCATTCAACCGATGGAGCAGCTTCTCCAGAAGCAATCCCCTCATCGAGTCAAAGCGCAAAACCAACTCAACAGGCATCCGCCGCTCCTTCCGCTGCTCCATCGACAATTCCGTCCTCAACTCCGGTTGCCTCGAACTCATCGGCTCCCTCAACAGTATCCGGTTCCCCCGGTCCTAGCGTCACGACATCCGGTTCTCCCGGAACAAGCGCCACGCCCGCTGTTCCGCTTGTTCCCTACAAGGGATGCGTGGAGCATCTGTTTTTTCATCCGCTCGTCGTGTATCCCGAGCTTGCGTTCGATGGAGATAGCATGGCCAAAGGGTATTTTGATTGGTTCGTGACGGCAAAAGAATTCCGCAGTATCCTGGAGGATCTCTATCGGAACGGTTACATTCTGATCGGGATGGATTCTCTGTACGGCGTCCGAACCGATAAGGAGAACAAACCGGAGGTCTACACGAAGGAGCTTCTTCTGCCAGAAGGAAAGAAACCTCTCATCCTCTCTGTGGACGACAACAACTATTACGATTACATGCGAAAAAACGGGAACATCCAAAAGCTCGTCGTCGATAAAGACGGGCGAATCGCGGGTTATGCCATCGATCCATCAGGCCGCGAAATCACCGCCCGCGACAATGACATTGTTCCGATCCTCGATGATTTCGTCGCCGCTCATCCTGATTTTTCCTTCCAAGGAGCCAAAGGAATATTGGCGCTCACAGGTTATGAAGGGATTCTCGGCTACCGTACCAATGATCCGTCCTCCTCTACCTATGAACAAGACAAAACCGACGTCGAGCGAGTCGTCCATGAATTAAAAGCGACCGGCTGGTCCTTCGCATCCCACAGCTGGGGCCATCGCGATGCCAGGAAGATCACCAAGGCTCATCTCGCCGAGGATACGGATCGTTGGCTGAAGGAAGTCGAGCCGCTCATCGGCCCGACCGCCATCTACATCTATCCGTTTGGAAGCTCGGTTGACCGAGACCCCGACAAATTAAAGCTGCTGGAAGACCGGGGCTTCCGGGTGTTCTGCTCAGTTGGGCCGACGCCTTATCTGAAGGCAACGAAGCAGGCTCTGTTCATGGACCGCCGTCATATCGACGGGATGGCGCTCACCGAAACTCCGAAGCGGCTCGCTCCTCTCTTCGACGCGGCAAAGGCGTTGGACCCGGCTCGGCCTACTCAGGAGCCGTGACGACCAAACACAAAAAAGGAGCTGACCCCAAAGCAGGTTTTTCCTGCTTTGGGGTCAGCCCCCGATTAGATGTAAGATAGGGGCGAATGAAGCGGGCAAGGTGAACCGGCATGATTCGCTCCCTATTGTGCTTGATTGTCGTTTGCTGCCTTCTCGAACACGTTGTGGTCGTGAAAAAACTACTCGGCCATTAGCGCGACCGGGGGCTCGTGTTTTCTAATGGCGGCCCTAGCCGCTATTTAATCGATTTGTAGAGTTTTGAGATTCTAACGGAGCTGCACGCTGCTATTTGGGGCAATTGACGATATCCACTTCAATTGAAGCAAAATAACTGCTTCCATTTCCGTTAGCTGGATGAGGGTGCTTTATAAAGCTGCTTAACAGTTGCTGCTTCCGTTGCTATGAACGTTTTAGTCAAGCCCTTCATCATTTGCATTTATTCAACTTAAGCACTAAGCGCAGGAGCAAATATGCGAGCGACGGTCGGCACGCTGCTATCCGTGGGTTGGGTACCACATGTAATGCCTTCGTCAGGGAGAGCAAACGCTAGCTAGAAACGCACATTCGACGATGACTCGTCTAGTGCAAACGGAAGTCGCGAATTCTCTCCTGAAACCTTTCATTTGCTCCTGGGCTTAATGCTCGAGTGGGAGCTTGTCAAGTGGATTCCTTGACAAGCGGTTGTTCTGCAGGTAACACTGTCGTTCCTTCCAACAGCTTGCTGTTGGAGGTGCCTCACGGCGAGTGTGGGGGTGCAGGGGGCGAGTCCCCTGCGTTTCCCCTTAAGGGTTAAGCCGTCGGCGATGGTTCCACCGTCCGCGCAACCGCCCATACAAACCCAACCAGTTCTCGCGCAACCGCACCGATCGCTACATTTTTTTGCTTGTTCTTGCCAAACACCAAGTACCGATATTTGCGATGTAATCGTTCCTGTGCTTTCCATGAAAGCATTTGGACTTCACCCGACAGCCCATCCAAGCGTTTCTCAAGCTCCCCTTTTACTGCGGGACGATAGCGGTAACTCCATGCTGCTTCAATGAGGACGCGTCGCAAATGGCTATTGCCCGCTTTGGTCATCGATCCTCGACGTGTGCGCTGTCCGGTTGAATACTCGCGAGGAACCAATCCTAAGTAAGCCATGAGTTGGGCGGGGGAACGAAAACGAGCGAAGGAACCGATCTCTGCCGCAATCGTAACGGCTGTGAGAAGAGCGACGCCGCGCAAAGATTGAAGGACCTGAATGACGGGAGCCTTCGCTCCCTTCGTGGCTTGTACGAGCAGCGCTTTTTCCAAGCGGGCCATGCGCTGATCGACTTCATCGATCGCATGGAGCATTTCCGTAAAAGCAACTTGCATTCCCTCATGCTCGAACGTGAGCTGAGTCAGCCATTCGCGGTACTTTTTTGTCCACCTCCGTTTGATGGTAACTGGCGGATGGATGTGGTGCCGAAGCAGAAACTTCAACAGGCGCTGCCTGGCACGATGGATATCCTCCCTTGCTGCTTCGCGCGTGCGGACAAGGTCACGTAAGGCTTCATCTTCTCTTGTCGGCACGTGAACGGCTGTCAGTTCCCCTGCGCGGAATAGTCGTGCCAGTTGCTCGGCGTCCCGGCGATCTGTCTTAACGTGGTCTCCTGCCCGTTTGGGGATGAGTGAGGGAGCAATAACCGTGCAGCTGGCACCCATGGATTCAATCCAGCGATGGGTTTCGTACCCGGTGGGTCCCGCTTCGTAACAGAACGCCAAGCTATTCGCCGGCCCAAGCTCCTTAAGCAGCTTCCGTATTGCAGCTGGGGTATGCGAAATTGTGCCGTAATAACGGGGGGCTTCTGTTCCCGCATCTGCAATTGCCACCGCTATTTTTTCTTTTGAGACATCTAAACCAATATATTTTGTGGTAAACTTCATGGTATCAGCATCTCCTTTTGCTTGTAGCTCTGAAATGGTGGGGACAACTCCATTTTAACCTACGATTCGAGCAAATTTGGAGGTGCTGTTTTCCTTTACGTTCATCATAGCTAGAATCGAATTTGATCCGCATTATTCGAGCCAGAAGCTTGCAACTCGCTACGGTAGAATTCACCCCGTTATTCGTCTGTCTCCCGTTCCTCACAACTGAACTTGGAAGCTTACGCTCTCAATTGCTCGGCAAGCCCATCGGATCAAGAAGAGGAGAATACCCCTTGGTAACAGCTCCCAACCGATCAGGTGACAGATACCCGACCGTATCGGCCGCCGCCGCCCGCGTCAACAGCCAACCTGCCTTCCCGGGATGCGACGATAGCGTCCGCGATCCGGGTACCTGCCACTTCGGCAAGCTCTCCTGCGGCGGCGCGGTGAAGAATGCTCATTTCGGTTCCGAAGCGAGCGAGCAGCTTCTCGAGCAGCTTGGGGCCGAGGCCGGGAATGAATTCGAGCGGGACCTGATGGATGTACGGAGGCCGGGAAGCAGCATGAAGAGAAGTAGCTCTGTCAGCAATCTCCTCGATGCGGTCCATCACACCCCGAACGATCCTCCGGCTGCCGCAATACAAGCATTGATCAGCCGCCTGCCTGGGCTCGTCCACGATGCGAGAGCAAGCCTCACAATAGGTGCGGTGATACTTGCCGAGACGGGGGTTCAGCCCGTAATTGGCAGTGATGGCCCGTCCATCCCGGCTTCTGAGTGCCTTGACGAGCTCGGCAAAGCTGGGTTCGGCAAGCTTCATCCGATTATACTCTCTTCCGATCTTGCCGAGCGAATGGGCATCGGAATTGGTGACGAACGGGAAGGCATCGAGCTCGCTGAAGCGCTCGGCCATGGCCGTGTCCGCACTTAGACCCAACTCTACCGCAATCACGCCTGACAGGTCGAGAAGATCAATCATCCGGTCCGTAGCGCTTCCGTACAAGCCTTTGTGGGGAGTGAAGATATGGGCAGGAATGATGATGCCTTGTCGGGAGAGAACCGTTTCCTGCAGCTCTCTGGCGGTTGCCCTGAGCCTCTGAGTGCTGAGGGTCACATTGGTCATACGCGGCTTCAGCCACTCCGTAAAATCCTCCATCTCCTTTAGCCCCGGCAAATAACATAGAACATGAGCGGGACCGAAGCCCGGGTCATGCACTTCAATTTCGCAGCCCAGCAAGAGGACGGTATTGCGGTACCGCAAACCGCCTCGCCGCACCTCCTCCATCTCTCCGCGCTGAAGGCAAGCCCGAATATCCTCCTGAACGGCAGGAGAAGCGCAGTCAATGATTCCAACGATGTCCATACCCTTGCGCTCCGATGCTTCCCGGGCAATATTCTGAAAGGTCAGGTTGCGCGCTCCCGTGATTTTGACAGGAATACCGCGCTCGGTACGGCCGATGTGGATATGCAGGTCCGCGAAATAATCCTTCATTACGCTTGCTTGCTCTCCCTCAATAGGAGAAGCTCCCAGGCTTGAACGGCAAGAATCGTCTTCGCATCGGCGATTCCCCCATCCGCGATCAGGCTCTTGGCTTCCTCAAGAGTGAGGGCACCGCATTCGAGGAACTCATCCTCGTCCGGGTGGGATTCGCCCGCTACGAGTTCATCCGCCAGATAGAGATGAAGCAGCTCGTCGCAGAATCCAGGCGCGGAATAGAAGGAAGTGAGCTTTTTGATCCTTCCCGCCGTATAGCCGGTTTCTTCCTGAAGCTCCCGCTCTGCGGCTTCCAGTGGATTCTCTCCCCGCTCCAGCTTGCCTGCCGGAATCTCGACGAGATTGCGGCCGAGCGCTTTACGGTATTGCTCCACCACAAGAATGCGTTCTCCGAGACGCGCTAGTACACATACCGCTCCAGGATGGCGGACGATTTCCCTCGTCGCAGTTCCCCCGTCCGGTAACTTAACCGTCTCCACATCAAGGTTGATGATCTTCCCTTGAAAGATCGGTTTGACCTCCAACGTTACTTCTTCGAATGGCTTCTCCTTGATCCCGTTCTGATTATCGGTGCTCATCGTTTCATTCACTCCTCAGCGGCTCGTTGAATTCGGACGGCTGCCCAAAACGGAACTTCCTTTTGGACAAGCGTCATAGTTCTCTCTTTCCCTACATAGGATTGTAACACATCCGGACCCTTCCGGCAGAATCCTTGAGAAGGAGGCGATGACAATGAAAGTGTATCTCTCAGACGGC
The DNA here is from genome assembly GCF_001457415.1 of Gorillibacterium timonense. Classification (GTDB taxonomy): domain Bacteria; phylum Bacillota; class Bacilli; order Paenibacillales; family NBRC-103111; genus Gorillibacterium; species Gorillibacterium timonense. The sequence continues at coordinate 1,502,258 of NZ_LN881724.1, read as the reverse complement.
GGCTTTCGAATGGTCGGAAAGGCTTGGGAGGTTCGCAGCAAGCTGAAGGAGTTCTCGCGAAGCACCGACTCGGATGTCCCCGTGACATCCCTTTTGCCGAAATCGGAGAAAGAGAAGAAGACGAAAAAGAACAGGTAGAGATGCAAAACATGCGCCTCTACCCGTTCCCCTAAATCCATCAAGCCGGTCAGACTCGTCCATGCCTGAACTAGGCAAAAGTCTTACAAATCGACCTGCTCAAAACGATTTGAGGATACCCGATATTCAATCAACATTCCGATGCTATATATGGGTACGCCAGCAATTAGTATGGGCAACTGTTTCAACATTATTTCGGATACAACACGATCGAGCCATTCGAACCTCGGAACATGCACAATCACTTCCATTGTCACTACCACAAGGGTGGCTGGTAGGGTTGCTAGTAAAAAGGCATTACCCACTTTATGGGCCGTTTTAAAAACTGCGTTAAAAAGATTACGTCGAAAATGGCATAGATAATCAGGACCGCTAAGTCGGCTTTCTTCTTCGAGTTCGGTATTCGTTGACCGAAGAAAATATCCGACCACACGGTCCCTTTTTGTGGTAGAATGGGTTATATTTTCTTATAAGTTCGGGGTGAACACGATTGAAGTCTATTCGAAGCACGATCTTAACAGGCATTTGCATGCTCATCGGTATCTTCTTGTTCAGTCATTTGGGTGCGGGGCTTAAACCGACTATCGCGGATGATCAGATCCGCGTCGTTGCCGACGCGAGCGTTCTGCACAGCATTCCCGTCAAGCATCCTGAAACCGTGGTGATCAAGGACGGGAATCGTTCCATGCCGGGAACCTTGCAGATTCCTTCCGGTAAAATCGAAGACTATGCGGCAATCCTCTTAAATGAATTCGGTGTCAATGAAGTCTTGCCCGTAGAAGGGCGTCCAACCTTCTCCCTGACAAGCTATGGCAAGGCGATGAAGGGCAGCCTTGATCGCTATTTTCACGGTAACCTTGGCAATTTATATCCTAGCTATTCCTCGAGAAGACAAGCAACCGCAGAAGTTCCCTTTGCGGACAAGCTGGGGGAGCTTTTGCCCAAAACACTCCGTTACCTTCTGCCTGCCCTTGCTCTAGCGATTGCAGCCGGCACCGCAAGCGCCCTCATCGCATCCTTTAAGCCTTGGCTCGGAAAATGCTTTGACAGCATCCATGCCATCTTAATGGCGCTTCCCGATTTTGTGGTCGTCTGTCTACTGCAGATCCTCTGTATCTTTCTCGCGCAGAGCTTTGACCGTCCCTTCTACCTCATCGTAGAATTCAATGATCGGACTCCATTCCTCATCCCGTTTGCCACGATCGCTCTGATCCCGGGAGCGCTCATATACGGCACCCTGCGCGTTGCTGTCCGCCGCGAGTGGGCCGAGGATTACATCGTCACCGCGCGCTCCAAGGGCCTTACCCGCCGTTTGATCATCCTTCGTCATGTTTTACGCAACGTGGCGGATGACTTGTTTGCCGTCCTGCCAAAAGCGACCGGGCTTGCGGTAGCCGGGATGGTGATGGTGGAGGTACTCTGCCAAATATTCGGCTTGGGCGGAATCGTGAACAGTCCTCGGTACAATCCGGGCGAGTCGCTCATCTCCGTCTGCCTGATCCTCGGGCTCCTCACCTTCGCTCTTAATCTGTTCTACGCCATCTTAAAGAGACTTCTGCACGTTGACAAAAGGGAGGTTCAGATCTGATGGCTCATCGAAACCGTTGGCAGCCGAAAGCTTATCAATCTGGATCTTCTGTAACTCCTGCTTCTACCGGACAGGCCTCTTCAACCTCCGCAGGTTATCCGCCTGTTACTCCCGGTGGCTTTGCACCTGCCGACAGCAAGGCGCTAAGCGAAGTTGAGCGCGCGCGTCAGGTGATCGGCAGCTCTTCGAAAAATCCCATGAAGTCGATGGTGAAGCGTTTATCCAAGCATTCTCCCGCTTATCTGACCGCATGGGTTCTCTTCGGTTTGCTCATTCTGACAGCTGTTCTTGGGACATGGCTTATGCCTCACAGCATCGCGGATTCGGAGAAGTTCCAATTCCGTCAAGAGCTTGTTGACGGCCAAACCGTCTATACAACTCCTCCGGTCAAACCGAACAGCGAATTCCTCCTCGGGACCGATCACCGGGGGATCGATCTTCTCAGCCTTCTACTGAACGGTATGAAGCTCACTCTCGGATTTTCCCTCAGCATTGCACTGTGCCGCTTCCTCATCGGTGTGCCGCTCGGGCTATGGGGAGGCAGCAGCCGGTTCGGGCGCTCCTTCATTCGTATCATTCAAATGACAACCTCGGCCGTTCCCGCTTTGATTCTGCTATTCCCTGCCCTCTATATGGCCTATTACATTTTGAATCTAAGCATGGTGATTCCCGGCCAGGAATGGAAGCTGACCCTCTTCAGCGTGATGCTGTTCGGATCCGTTTCGTTCCTCGGCATTGCTCCGGTTGCGGACCAGGTTGCGGAACGGACTCGCTTCTTCACCAACAAGGAATACGTATCCGCCGCCCGCCTCATGGGGGCGGGAAGGGTGCGAATCGCCCGCCGCCACATCCTGCCAAATCTCGCACCGGAGCTTCTCTTCGCTTTTTTGGCCGAGCTGATTCAGGTGTTGTTCTTGCTCGGGCAGTTGGCCGTTCTCGGTATTTTCCTCGGAGGCTCCGAGATCGTGAATCTGGAAGACGGCATGCCGACTATCCAGCAAAGTCGTAGCGGGGAATGGTGCGCCCTCATCTCGTACGGCACACGGTTCATCCAATTCTATCCGCATATCCTGCTCGGAACCGGCTTGTTCTTCATCTTGACCGTGGCCATTCTTAAGTTCTTCCTTACCCAATTGCAAAAGAAGCACACTCGCGTCCGCGATGTGCTGTAAGCTTGGTATCCCGCCTCTCAAGGTAAGTCAAGGAGTGGCTTTACACTTCGCATACGGTAACCGAACGTCTCATGCTGCGAATCCGCTTCTTGGTTTCTGGGTCAACGCGGAGCGACTCCGTAATTTTGGCCAGCGCTTTGTTGTAGGTGAAATCATCCAAAGAATTGTTCTGCAAAAGCGCCATCGTGGGCTCGGGAAGCTTGATGAAGCAGATGGAGATCGCCCAGGCTACAGCCATCTTCACGTAGTAGCCCTCATGGCGAATGCGGTTCAAACGATCCAACACTTCCTGGATATAGAGCTCCGATACATAGTAGTTTAGCAGCATGACAACACCGTATCGGAGCTCGAACTCTTTATCCGATCTCAGATACGGCTGCAAGAACAGCCACATCGTTTCCGGGTGAGAAGCGGTCATCTTCAACCCGGAGCAGAAGCTGTCGCACACCGACCAATTGTCGATCTTCGGCACGAATTGAGCGATATAGAGAAGTCGCTCGTCAATCTCCATCTTCGCATAACCGATCACCATGCCCTGCAGCATCGTTTCTTCAAAGAAGTCATCCTCAGCTTGGGCGAGATAGGCTCGCCAATCGCTTCGGGCTATCCTTCTTGCCAGCTTGCGAAGCTCCGGCAGCCGGACCCCCATCACATTCGTGATAGTAGGAATCAGCGCTGCGGAAAACTTGCGGTAATCTTCATCGACCCATGCACTCAATTGGTCCCGAATGAGACTCTCCATTCATCTGCTCCTCTTCTTGTTTCGGTCGCTTAGACTATACCTAGCGGCTATTCAAAGGAGACCACCCATAGATAAAGCGATGCCACCGAGCCATAAGGTGAATATGTTTTTCGGTAACCCTCAAATTGATCTTTCGAAAGCGAGGGCAGCCCATACAGCTTCATCATGCCTCTGCGAATGGCGATGTCTCCCCAACTGACCACATCGCTCCGCTCCATGGAAAGAAGCAACAGCATTTCGGCCGTCCACCGGCCGATCCCCTTCAGCTTCGACAGCCTCTGGATCACTTCCTCGTCCGGCAGGACGGATAATCCTTCCAAATCAAAGCGACCTTCCGCCACTTGCTGGGCGATCTCAGCGATGCAGGTCGCTTTCTTCATGGTGATGCCGCATTGCTGAATCTCTTCGACAGGACAAGTCGCCAACCGATGCGGGGTAATCTCCCCCAGCCTATCCTGCATCCTCGCCCATATCGTTTGGACTGCCTTCGTGGAGATGAGCTGACCCACGATAGCGTAGACAAGAGCGGCGAAGAGATCGGGGATGACGAAGCGTTCAATCTTCCCCAAACGCCGGATCGCCTCCCCCAATGCGACATCTGCACGGCATAGGTAGTCCATCTCCAATTGCCCATACTCAAAGACCTTGGTCACAACCGTTGCCAAGAGCAGCCCTCCCGTTCATGCGAGTGAATCGGCCTTTCCCTTACCCCTGTTCCAGTTGAAGCAAACGCGTCTTCATGTCAAGTCCTCCGCGAAACCCCGTCAATGCACCATTCTTGCCGATCACCCGATGGCAAGGAACCGTGATCAGGATCGGATTCGCTCCAATCGCTGCTCCAACGGCTCTAACGGAGGATGGTTTACCAATCGCCGCAGCGATATCGGAGTAAGAGCGGGTCTCTCCATATGGGATTCGGCACAGAGCATCCCAGACGCGTTGTTGAAACAGCGTCCCCTTGAATACCCGTGAACCGGAAAAGCTCCGGCGTGTTCCATGCAAATACTCGTCCAGCTCGTTGGCGTACGGCTCCAACATCCGGTCGTCCTGCACCAACTCCGAACCGGGGAAACGGGATCTAGCCCACTCAGCCAACTCCTCAAACGGCCGATTGGCCGGGCTGACATAACAGAGCCCCTCTGCGGTCGCCGCAAGATGAAGGCTCCAATCCTTGTTCACAAGCAGCGACCAATAAAGCTTCGAATCCATATTTATCACAAGATCACCTCTTTTCTGAGTATATCCTTTTCTCACCGTCCTGTAAGGCTTGCGGAATAGAAGAGCAAGATAATGAAATCCATTACCCGCGATTGCGGTTATACTGAGGATGGAGGTGAATCGGATATGACAGAGCGTCACACCACGCCTACGGTTGAACAGTTGAATGCGATTCTAGCAAACGATGCGGCTTATGACGGAACATTCTTTTACGCGGTTAAAACAACGGGGATCTTTTGCCGACCGTCCTGCAAATCCAAGCCCCCGAAGCAGGAAAACATCGAGATTTACCCATCCTCCGAAGAAGCGCTTGCCGCTCGATATCGGCCCTGCAAACGCTGTAAGCCAACCGGAAAACGTCTTCCCGATGAGGAATGGATCACGGTGGTGACCGACTATATCGACACTCATTATGCGGAACCGCTATCGCTGGAACAACTCGCGGTCCTCTGCCACGGCACACCTTATCATTTGCACCGAACGTTTAAGAGGGTCATGGGTATAACGCCGCTCGCTTATATTCAACAGACGCGCTTGCACAATGCCAAGCGACTTCTAATCTCCACGAGCAACTCGATTGCCGGGATCGGCGAAGCGGTGGGCTTTCGCAACATCCCCTACTTCATCACGCTGTTCAAGAAGAGAACCGACTTCACACCGGAAGAGTATCGCCGAAGGCAACACCGTGATGAAACAGCCGAAAGATAAAGGAGAAGCTAGGGTACCCCCAGCCATGATCGCTTGTTATTGAACGGATGCAGCCCCCAATAAAGAAAGCCACGAATACCTATCCCGTTAAGGGAAAGGTCCTCGTGGCTCTTCATTTGCATGAGGCTGATTATGTTTCGTTAGCCTTAGCGGGTTTCTTTTCCGACTTCTTCAACGAGAGCGACGAAAACCGTAGCCAGCTTGACGATATCTTCGGCTTTGATCTGTTCCTTCTTGGTGTGGATATACTCGTAGCCGACAGCCAGGTTGACGGTGGGAACGCCGTGACCGTTGAAGACGTTGGCGTCGCTGCCGCCGCCGGAGTGAAAGGTCAGAGGATCCAACCCAACACGCGTAATGGCACGCTTGGCCAATTGAACAACCGGTGCTTCATCCGTGAACTTGAAGGAAGGGTACAGCAGATGGCTGCGGAATTCACAGGTCGCGCCCATTTCAGCCGCCGCATCCTCACAAGCCTTTTGCATCGAAGCGACCTGCTTGTTCAGCTTCTCTGTATCCAGACTGCGAGCTTCCGCTTCCAGCATCACCTTGTCGCAAACGATGTTGGTCGCTCCGACGATGCCGCCGGAGAAGCTGCCGATGTTGGCGGTCGTCTCTTTGTCGATGCGGCCGAGCGTCATCTTCGATACGGCTCTGCTGGCCACGGTGATCGCGCTGACGCCATCTTCCGGATTGACACCGGCATGTGCCGATTTGCCATAGAAGGTGATAAAGATCTTCTGCTGCGACGGCGCCGCAACTGCGATTCCACCGATCTCTCCGCTGGAATCAAGCGCATAACCAAAGTCGGCATCCAGCCACTTCGGGTCCATCGCCCGCGAGCCGTTCAAGCCGGATTCCTCACCAGCCGTGATGACGAATTGCAGCTGCGGATGCTCGGTCCCCTGCTCTTGAAGAACGCGGATGCCTTCCAGCAGCACGGCTAGCCCTGCTTTGTCGTCGCTGCCGAGAATCGTCGTACCGTCGCTGCGTATGTATCCATCGACTCCAAGCTCCGGCTTGATGCCTTTGCCCGGCGTTACCGTATCCATGTGGCAGGTAAACAGCAATTTGGGCGCGTCGACGCCTTTTCCTTTGGCCGGAAGGGTGCAGATCAGATTTCCTGCTCCGTGTCCAGTTTTCTCCTTGCTGTCATCCTCCTGCACGTGAAGACCGAGATCCGCGAATTTCTTCTTCAGAACTTCGGCGATCGCTTCCTCATGTTTCGTCTCGCTGTCAACTTGAACGAGCTCCATAAATTCACCGATAATCCGGTCATGCTGCACCATGGGTCTTCCCTCCATCGCTTCTATTAGGTAAACTAAGGTCATAGGACAAACGTTCCTGCGCGCTAGGCGCTTTCTTTATCTTACTCGTTTCCAAATCACCTGAAAAGGGGAGTCGCTTTTTGAAGTCTTCAAAGTTCTGGTTCCGTGTCGTTCTCTGGCTCATGATCGGCAGCATGCTGATCTCCACGCTCATGTATGTTCTCGAAGCCTTCGTTCAACCGTTCTGAGGCGAGCCTAGAACAGAAAGCCGTCATTCCCACAAGATATCCGGGAATGACGGCTTATTTGTTTGCCGGAGCCAATGCCTAAGCAAGAGATGGATCGCCGTCCGGTCCAGCCGGTCTCAGGATTGTCGGGAGGCTGGCAATCGGTCGGCTTCCCTCATCCTCCACGAGCAAGAGCGTATCTGATTCATTTCTTGAAGGATGGCCGATCTCTCCGTATTTAATACAACTGAGTGTCCGGTCCGTAGCTTTCGAGGTTCTCCTTGACTCGCTGCAAGAAGCGACCGCAGATTACCCCGTCCAGAATCCGATGGTCGAGCGACAAGCAGAGATTCACCATCGAGCGCACGGCGATCATATCGTTAATGACAACCGGCTTCTTCACGATGGATTCGAAGGTTAAAATCGCCGCCTGCGGATAGTTGATGATCGGGTAGGACAGCAGCGATCCGAACGAGCCCGTATTGTTCAAGGTAAACGTACCGCCCTGAAGATCATTCAAGGACAGCTTGCCGGAGCGCGCCTTGCGAGTGAGCTCATCCACTTCCCGGGCAAGGCCTGCGATGTTCTTCTGATCCGCTTTCTTGATAACGGGCGTAATGACGGAATCCTCGGTCCCTACGGCGAGGGAAATGTTGATATCCCGTTTGACGATGATCTTATCGACCGCCCAGACGGAATTCAAGATCGGATAGTCCTTAATGGCCCCGACGACCGCCTTCAGTACGAACGCCAAGTACGTCAGGTTGATGCCTTCCTTACGCATGAACTCGTCCTTCAGCTTCGTACGCAGCTGAACGAGATTGGTGACGTCCACCTCCACGATCGTCCAGGCGTGAGGGATTTCTGTCGCGCTCTGCCGCATGCGGCTGGCGATGGTGTCCCGCACCGGAGTCACATCGATGAAATATTCGCCGCGGCTCTCGACCCGATCGGCTTCGCTGAACGGCGTCGGCGGGTTGGAGGTCAGGTGCAGGCCGGTTGAACGTACCGGGCCTGCTGGCGCTTGCTGCGGCATCATCGGCGAGCGGTATTCGCTCTCAGCAGGCGCAGGCGGAGCAGACGGCGCGGCGTAAGAAGCATGCGCCGGAGCGCTCGGCTGCACGGCTGCCTGCGCGGGAGCGACCGGACGGCTTGCCGGACCGCGTTCCGCGTAGGCGAGCACGTCCTTGCGCGTGATCCGTCCGCCGAGACCGGTTCCCGGCACATCGGCGAGCTGAATGCCGCGCTCGGCGGCGAGCTTCAGCACGGCCGGCGAGAACCGCGCGCTGTGCTCGCCGCCTTGGGCCGCCACCGGAGCCGCCGCTTCGGCTGCGGATGAGGGAATCCCTCCTCCGCTGACGCCATGTCCAGCCGCCGAGTCGGACGGCGGAGCAGTGATTGCCGCTTCCGCATCTCCCTGCTCGCGAATGTAGCAGATCGGGTCACCGACCTGGGCAGTTTCCCCTTCGGCGACCACAAATTCGGTTAACGTTCCTTCTATCGGAGACGGCATTTCCACGACGACCTTCTCCGTAATGAGCTCGCAGAGCACTTCATATTGCACGACGTAATCCCCCGGCTGCTTCAGCCATTTGCCGACCGTTGCGGCGACCAGGCTCTCCGCCAGATGGGGAACAGGCACGGCTGTGCCTCGGCTGTCCTTGCCACTCATGGCTCAATCCCTCGTTTCCTTCAAAATTCCTTCGCTTTCACGTTCGAAAGCGGAGAAGATGGGTTGATCGCGATCCTCTCCGCCTGAGCAGTTAAATTTCGGCCAGCTTGCGCATGGCTGCGGCGATCTTTTCTGGGGTGAGCAGGAAAGCCTTCTCCTGCACCGGACTCATGCTGACTGCAGGAACGTCCGGCCCGCAAAGCCGCATGATCGGAGCGTCCAAATCATAGAACAGCTCCTCCGAGATGATGGCCGACACCTCGGCTCCTACACCGCCGGTCTTGTTGTCCTCGTGGACCACCAGTACCTTGCCCGTCTTGGCAGCAGCTTCAAGGATGGCTTCGTTATCGAGCGGCGCCAACGAACGGAGATCCAGCACATGGACGCTGATGCCCTCCTTCGCCAGCTCCTCCGCTGCTTTCAGCGTCAGGTTCACAGCCATCCCATAAGAAATGACCGTGATGTCCTCTCCTTCTCGCGCCACCCGCGCTTTGCCGATCGGCACGATATAATCGTCATCCGGTACTTCCCCGGTAATCGACAGGTAGCACTTCTTGTGCTCAAAGTAGAGCACCGGGTCTTCGCTGCGGATAGCTGCCTTCATCAACCCTTTGGCATCGTAGGGATTGGAAGGTGCCACCATTTGAAGTCCAGGCGTTCCGAAGAAGATGGACTCGGTGCATTGCGAATGGTAGAGGGCGCTGCCGCCTGTAGCGCCGAACGGAGCCCGGATGACGACCGGACAGTTCCAGTCGTTATTGGAACGATAGCGGATTTTGGCCGCTTCGCTGATGATCTGGTTGGTTGCCGGGAGGATGAAATCGGCAAACTGCATCTCTGCAATCGGCTTCATCCCGTACATGGCCGCCCCGATGGCGACGCCTGCGATGGCCGACTCGGCAAGCGGGGTATCGAGGCAGCGATCCTCGCCGAACCGATCTCGGAAGCCCTTGGTCGCATTGAACACGCCGCCCTTGCCGACGTCTTCTCCTAATACGAATACATTCTCATCCCGCTCCATCTCTTCCAGCATGGCGCTGCGGATTGCTTCCAGGTATGTGATAACCGCCATAGTCAGATCTCCTCCGTTTCGGCATACAGGTGGCGGTGCAGGTCTTCGGCCTTTGCATGAGGAGCGTCCTCGGCGAATTTCGCCGCTTCCCGTACCTCCCGGTCAACCGCCGCGAGCAGTTCCCGGTCCTGTTCTTCGCTCCATAGCCCGCATTCGATCAAGTAATCGCGATAACGCGGCACTCCGTCTTGCTTGCGGTTGGTCTCGACTTCTTCCTTGGTGCGATACAGAAGATCATTGTCCGAGGTGGAGTGCGGCGAAAGCCGATACATCATCGCTTCGATCAGCGTCGGACCTTCTCCGTGAATGGCGCGCGCGCGAGCTTCCTTCACCACTCGGTATACTTCTAACGGATCGTTGCCGTCCACGCGAATGCCCGGGAAACCGTAGCCCAGCGCTCGATCGCTCACCTGCCCACCTAATTGCCGGTGAGCCGGGATGGAGATGGCGTATTGATTGTTTTCGCAGAGAAAGATGACCGGAAGCTTATTCACTCCGGCAAAATTACAACCCTCGTGGAAATCCCCCTGATTGCTGGAGCCTTCCCCGAAGGTGACGTACGATACGAAATCCTGCTTCTTCATCTTCGCGGCAAGAGCAAAGCCGACTGCATGCGGCACTTGGGTCGTCACCGGACTCGATCCCGTGACGATGTGATGCTCTCTGTGGCTGAAATGACCGACCATCTGCCGGCCTCCGCTGGTGGGATCGTCACCCTTGCTGAATGCGGAGAGCATGAGCTCCTTCAAGGTCATACCCACGGACAGGACAAACCCGTAATCACGATAATACGGTAAAAAATAATCCTTATGCGGCTCTAAAGCCAAAGCAGCGGCAACCTGACAGGCCTCCTGCCCGATTCCCGATACGAAAAATGCCACTTTCCCCGTTCTCTGAAGCAGCATGACCATCTCATCGAATTTGCGCGCCTTTACCATCAGCTCATACATCTGTACGGCTTTTTCGTCCGATATCCCTAGGCTGCGATGCTTTGTCATTTGACCGATCGTCAAGGGAGCTTGCCTCCTTATTCCCCCGGTCTACCTTCTCTTGGGATCATCCGGAAGGAATGTGTTTTTTATTACCTGGTCCTAATACTTGACCCTATAAGATACTATAGCACAGTCCGACCTTTGGATGCACATTTTTTCGGAATATCCGCATGAAACCATCGTTTACGTACGGTTCTCATCACACCCGATGGAAAAAGCCCTGCGCACAGGGCTTCTCTTCTTACAAATTTAATGCTTTGCCGTCCACCGCCAGCATCGCTTCCGCCAGCGCCTCCGACAGAGTCGGGTGAGGATGGATGGCTTGTCCCGCTTCCCAGGCAGACGCATTCAGGAAGCCGGCGAGAGAGGCTTCGCCGATCAGCTCGGTCACATGACCGCCGATCATATGGACGCCGAGAATGTCGTCCGATTCTCTGTCGGCGACCACCTTGACGAAGCCGCCCGTCTCGCCTTGAACGAGCGCCTTGCCGAGCGCTTTGAAAGGAAACTTCCCGATCTTGACGCTCCGGCCGGCATCCTTCGCTTCCTGCTCGGAGATCCCCAGGCTCGCCACCTGCAACCGCGTATACACGCAGCGTGGCACCTCCTGCACGCGGAACGGATGCGCCGCCATTCCGGCAATCCGCTCGACCGCCGCGACAGCCTGGTGAGCGGCGGCGTGCGCCAGCTGCATCTTGCCGTTCACATCGCCGACGGCGTAGATATGATTCTCGGCCGTCTGCAAATAATCGTCGGTTCGAATGAAGCCCCGGTCGAGGACGATATCGGTGTTCTCAAGGCCGATGCCCTCGGTGTTGGCGATCCGGCCCACCGCTACGATGGCAATGTCAGCCGTCAGCTCCACCGTCCCGGAGGACTGCTCTGCATTAAGCCTGACCTCCCGCTCATCTGCGGATACCGTTTCCGGCAGGACGCGAGCTCCGGTCAACACGCGGATGCCATCTTTCTTGAATCGGCGGGCGAGCTCCGCCGAAATGTCCTTGTCTTCCATTGGTAGGAGTCGGTCGGCATATTCGACCATCGTGACCTCCGCTCCCATATCGGAGAGGAGTGAAGCGAATTCGCAGCCAATGACGCCGCCGCCGATGATGATGACCGAGCGGGGAATCTCCGGTAGCTCCAAGGCTTCGTCGCTGGTTAGAATTCGCTTGCCATCCGGAACGAGTCCCGGAAGCGAACGGGGACGCGAGCCCGTCGCCAGAATGAGATGCTCCGGCACCAGCGTCTCCGTCTCGCCGTCGGCCAGCTCGACCGCAACGCTGCCCGCGCGCGGCGAGAAGATCGAAGGCCCGATCAGCCGTCCCATTCCGGCGTAGACATCGATTTTATTTTTCTTCATCAGAAACTGCACACCCTTGTGCAGCTGTTCGACAATCCGGTTTTTCCGCTCTTGAACCTTGCCCATGTTCACGCGGAACGCTTCCGCTTCGATGCCGTAATCCTCGGCCTCGTGAAACTCCGCGTACACCTCGGCGCTGCGAAGCAGGGCCTTCGTCGGGATGCACCCCCGATGCAGGCAGGTGCCTCCGAGCTTCTCCTTCTCCACCAGCGCTACGCTCTTGCCGAGCTGAGCCGCGCGAATCGCGGCGGTATATCCCCCAACTCCACCGCCCAAGACGACGATCTCATAGGATTTGGACAATGCAATCCCCTCCATATCGGCTTACTACGCTCCCCATTGTACCCGTTTGTCCCGAAGAATTACAATCCAAATCGAAAAAGCGCTCCCGGAAGGAGCGCTCATCGAACGGAACCATTCAACCGCTAGCAATGGTTGATAAGTCCGCTCATGAAGAAAAGACGCGTTTGGCGGTGAAATAGCGGTTGCCCCAGTAGCCGGTCGTCAACGGATCGATATGAATGCCGTTCGAGTTGGTGGCGGAGATGAATTTGCCGCTGCCGATATAGATGCCGACATGATTGGCTGGAGCCTTTTGCGTGTTAGAGAAGAAAACCAGGTCTCCCGGCTGTGGCTGGAATACGCTTGTCCCGGTGTTGGCGCGCATTCCGTCCGCCGTGCGGGGAACGGTCACCTTCTGCTGATTGAGGAGATAGGCGACGAATCCGGAGCAGTCGAAGCCGCTTGGTGTCGAACCTCCCCACATGTAAGGAATCCCGAGATATTTCTTGGAGTTCGCAACAAGCAGGGCAGCCGAGCTCTCCGCCTTGATTGCGGGTGCATGGTCCTTTCCGTCTGCGTTAACGATAGCAAGCTGGGTCTTGGAATCCCAGTTCACCTCGGTCCCGAACGATTCGGAGATAAAGCGGAGCGGTACATAAGTACGGTTTTTGGAGATGAGTGCTTTCGTGTCGAGGCTGATCGTCTCTCCGTTGACGGTAGCGGTTTGTTCACCCGTTTTTAAAATGATGGTGCGATTTTTTCCCGAGATTGTAACCTTTACTTGCTTTCCCTCGTCTATAGAAGTAACCGAGTATCCCATTTTCTCCGAAACGACGCGAACCGGAATCTGGGTACGGCTATTGGAATCGACGAACGGCTGGGCATCAGGAAAGGAAACGATCGTGTCGTTGATCTGAACCTTGACGGGGGACGATGCGGCTTCACTCTGCTGGACAAACAGGAGTCCGGACGCAAAGACAGCAGACGACAGCAAAATGCTCTTGGTGACTTTATTCAGTTTCAGTTCCTCCTAGTGCCTCCGAGGTTAGTTGACGGATTCGGGAAGAGGTTCTCTCCCTAGCTCGCCGGGTTACCCCGCAAGCATTCACCCCCCTAACCAAGCTGTCCCATTCATGCGAAAACAATCAGAGCGCTTGGTTACGTCGTATGGCCTGCCAAACCTAGCGGATGTCTTCCGCTCTTCGTTTTGGCACACCCGACAAAAAAATCCCCCGTACCGGCGCGAATGAACCGGATTCGGCAAATGGTTTTCCTTACTTTACTAAGTTATCACGCAAAAAAAACATTAACAATAGCCAAATAGTGGTCATCCCGGTTTATAGGAAGAACCTCCTACCCGGGATTATTTTGTTTTATCCCTCTATGTAAACGTAAAAAAACCGCCGGATCCAACTTCCGGCGGTTAAATCGGAGAAAAAAAGGTTATGAAGCAAGCTATCGCTTGCCTGTTCAGTATATCATTCCGTATATACTTTATATATATGTAATACTTGGCATTTGGGAATAAGCCCGCGCATGTTTCATATTTCGTTCTTTCACCTCATACACTCTTATGGAGGAAGGAGGGGCCGGACAAGCATGGACAAATCGGATCCGATCTATCTGGAGGAAAAAGTAAGGCAGCAGGCTCGTCTGGATGTCCAGGACGACTGGGACGACAAGGAGAAGAAGAAGAAATTGCGAAAAAAACGAAAGTTCGTCGTGCTGACGATCATCGGCTATCTCTTGCTCCTCTTAGTTTTGTATTCCGCGGCCCGCACCTTTGCAGGCTTTCAACTATTCTGATCCCAAAAAAGGTCTCCCGCATCCGATCCATGACCGGAGCTGAAGACCTTTTTCTTTGGCTATTGAGGTTCGAGCAATACTTGCCTCATTTCACACTCGGGTAAGTCCTATTCACCAAACAGCCCTTTATCATCTGCATCCGAGATTGCGGCATAGACCGAGAACGGGATCGCCGTCAAATCGGGCTCTCCGTCTTTACCAACATAGGAGATAAGGACCGTCGATTCACTGACAGAGGAATCATAATCTCCCGTCTCCGGATTATAAACGGTGATGGTGTATTTGCTGTCCCAAAGTCCTTCTTTGATAGCCCCGTCAACCATGACGTCCACCGTGACTGGATCTCCCTCCTCCACATTGACCCGAGTGAGGAGATAAGCATAAAACGTCGTTGTCTTCTCGTCGCCGTATGCGATCGTACGCAGGTATACCTGCTCTTTATCCGTGGGGATCGGGTCCGGATGGGTATACGAATGCAGATCGTACCGTTGAATCAACTCTTCGGTGTTCGAATCCTGTTGGTACCAATATTCTTTCAATTGCGGTTTGTAAATGTTGATGCGGTTATTCTTGCCATCCCACTTTACGTGGCAGTCCAGCGCTTGTCCGACAAAAGCGAGCGGAACCATCGTGCTGCCCTTGATGGTCTGAGCCGGTACATCGAGAATAACATCCTTATCAATAGCATTCTCCGACCATTCCTTCGACGGTACGGCCTTCACATGCGCCTTCGTGGAACCGATCTTCAAGGTGACGGTCTTGTCTCCCATATAGGTATTGTAGGATGTATCCTTTTTGGTCGCGGTCACGGTTCCTGTCTTGGAATCGTATTGGATGCTGGCACCCAAAGCTTCAAAAATGGCCCGCATCGGGACGAGCGTTCTCCCCTTCAGCACCACAGGCTGTTGATTGGAAAAACCAAGCTGGGTTCCGTCGATAAAGACGGTCGGGCTTGCTTGTGCAGGCGCCGAGGCGGCCAACGCAGCCGGGGCGATTCCGGCAAACAGGGTTGTCGCGAGCGCGACGGTGAGGAGGCTTCTTACTCTCTTGTTCATCATTACCCTCTCTTCTTCGTATGTAGTGGATTATGCAGAAAAGTGCTGGACTAAATTCGACAAAGTAGATAGAAGTTCCTGCATATTCCATTGCAAAAGTCTCAAAATGGGTAATTAGAACTACTGCCGAAACCGATTGAAATCTTCTTCCAGCTCCAGCAGTTGCTCTGCTTGTGAACGGTATTCATCTGTTTGTAAACGCATGAACAAGCTTCGAATGAAGTGCTTCCCATTCGTCGTCCTATACCGATCCGAGAGCTCCTTCGAGGGTAATGTATTCAAGGCTTTTGCCCATTCGCATACCTGCGCCAAAGTAACGTTCCCGCTATGGATCATGGTAAAAACCGCCGTAGCAATCCGTTCATCCTCTTCCGCTTGATAGACCTGCGGTGCTCGGTCCAGCAGAGCGCGAAGCCCGGTCCAGATCCGTTCGCATTCTTCCATACCGGCATAACGGCTCGCTGCGCACTCATCAAGCGCATCTGCGCAATGGGCGGCCGCATGCGCCCAGCCCTTGACTTCCACATACCCGCGAAAGTCCCTCTCGCTCAAGCAGTAGCGAACCAAGGCGTCCAAGGTAAAGTCATAAGTTTCTCTCGCAAAGATCGCTTCCCGGTTATCACGTGCGAGCAGCAAAGCGATTAACAGAGAGGAAAACGTCCGTAAAAAGACGCTGTCCGTCCCCTCTTCTCCGATGCCGGAAAACAACATGTCCTCCGAAATCGCAAGCCTAAGCAGCTCTTCCAATTGCGGTCCTTGGAGAAGCTCATCAAGGAGCAGCCAATGGTAAAGTGCACCATAAGCAAGCTCGTCCCGAAGCTCAGGGTCAGGCGACGCCAGCAGGTCGATGACCTCGCGAATGACGGCATACGCCTCGCTTCCGTCGGGGATGGCGAATCCGTTCTTCGCGATCGCTCTCAACTCTTCCTTTTCCATTCCTTAAGACCTCCTCAGTTATCATCTACCAACCTATCATAAAAGTGGTGCGAGTCTTATCGGACAGGGCCTCTCTGTTAATTACCATGTTCTCTGTTCGTTGATCTCCAGCTTCTTCTTGAAGGCTTGATCAAGGTCAATCCCCAGCTTATTGGCGAGATCGAAGATATTCCACACCACATCGTACATTTCAAATCCCAGGTTCTCGCTCTTCTCCTCCTCAGGAGCAAAAGAAACGTTCAAGACCTCCTTCGCCAGCTCCCCCACTTCCGTCATTAAGTACAGCATCCTCTGCTCAATCGTACTCGTATCGAACCCTTTAAGCTTGCTGTATTCCTTCACATATTGCTGAAACTCCGATGTGTTCATGCTTGCGCTCCTTATGTATGTCAGTTCATTTTCTACCTCGTTAGGGAACTGTGTTTCGCTGGCATCGCCAGGCTAGGTTAGCCTATCATGCCTGTCCCTCCGCGTAAAGCTGTTCGGTTTCACAATTAGACATACCCCCGAATTGAAAATGCTGGAATCCCCTTATTCTATTGCAGTTATCCAATAACAGAGCGCTGTTATGAAGGAGAACGGACCCACAATCAACCTTTCTTTTTTACTTTTGGATAGAAGATTCATGATCACGTTTATCGTCAAATAGCCGGCAAAGAAGAAACAAATTCCTCTCGTGATGGGTAAGGAAAAAAGTAGTGGCAGGATTTTACCTGTTTGCAAAATGATCAGAACCGCAAAGAGTTGAATAAAGATCGAAAACCCACATAGCCATCTTAATTTCGTCGGCAACACTCTGTATTGCCCTCCAAAAGCGAACTCACCAAATGGAAAACCGAAAGCCAAGAGCAAATATATAATCACTGCAAAGCCAAACGTTATCGCGCCTAGGATCGCCATCATTTTGCTCACTCCCTTATCTGGTTATCGAAATGAAACCGGACACGTCCAGTATATCAAGGGATATCCCGATATTCTAGATTTTATATCATGACAAAAAAATCGCATAATTGTTTATCCAAATGGCCGAACTTTCAATGGGAGTTAGAATATGGATGAGATTGGGAGCTAAAAATTGAATGAGTGTGAGTTCATTTTACAAAAAATAAAACGCCACTCCTTGAAGGAATGGCGTTACAGAACAGCTAATGATTTACGACACCTTATGCTCGATCCGCAGCTTGTCTGCGACCATCGCGATGAACTCGCTGTTGGTCGGCTTCGACTTGCTGATGTTGATCGTGTAGCCGAAGATGAAGCTGATGCTGTCGATGTTGCCTCGGGTCCAGGCCACTTCAATGGCGTGGCGGATAGCCCGCTCGACGCGGCTCGGGGTCGTTTTGAATTTCTCCGCGATGGCCGGGTAAAGGGATTTGGTGATGGTTGCAAGGTACTTTCAAGAAGCTTAAATACAAGCAAAACCAGATATTTATCGGGTTTCATTGGTATTATTTATTGCTCAAATTGCCTTAGTCTGAGCATAGCTGAGGCTATGACATTTTGTCAATATTTAGGTCTAGTCTTCCATTGTGCAAACCACTATCCAAGAAACGCAACATAGACTTCTACGGGTGTAGTGACAGTTTTGATGTCACCTTAGTAACTCCCCGTCACCGGATTCCCTTCGGGTCAGCCTGATTGTCTTCTTCCGCTCATCCCAGGCGGAGACCAATCCCTTGTTGGTTCACAATATAGATTGTTCCTGATCTGCAATTTCTTCTAATACGTCTCGTAAACCTTGTATCATTTGATCAGTGCTTGGAAGATTAACCCGCTTGCGAGTCCGTACTTCATTCTCGATATGTGGCACTAGTAGATTCTGAGCGAACGTTTGTCTGTCGCTACTGGCAAACATATCTTTCAGTGAAGCCCCGGTCAGGTCTTCTTTTAGGGCATCGATAATACGTTCAGCCTCAGTTTTATTCAGTAAATAATCCTCAGCGAGCTGTATAAACGACTTCTCGATAATCTCAATCATTTGCTTAGCATCATCTTCAATAAACACACCAAGCAAAGAGTCCGAGGCTTTCCCTGCAAGACTTCCTCCAGCGAAAGCTCCTGCTAATCCGCCGACGAATCCGCCAATGGCTGTACCGATAATTGGAACAGCTGAGCCGATTGCAGCCCCAGCAGCTGCACCACCAACCCATCCGGCTGCCCCCCCCCCTACAGATGCTGCTGTATTTGTAATATTTTTAAAAAGCTGCGTTCCTGAGATTCTTCCTCTGAAAATATTGACCACATCAACAGACGACAACACGACAATAGACACACCCGCTGTAATCGCATTCGACCGTAAAAGCTTTGCAGCACTCTTCATCGCAGCAGCTCCGTATATATTCGTTCCGCTTCGTAAAGCGTTAACAAGCATAGCTGAAGCTTTCGGCCCCATCACATTAACAATGGCTTCGGAACTACCTACGAGCAAACTGTTCAAACCAGCTTTTGATAATTGGCTAGAGAGCACGGCGGTGACAAATGTCGTACCTCCTACCTTTAAACCTGAATACGAAGCCTTTTTAAGCGACTCGGTTAAGTCCTCATCATTCAATACTGAAACTGCAAAAGAAAGAACAGTGCTAATTCCAAATGCGTATGTAGATATGACAGCCCCGTTAACAGCATCATAAGTTATGGATTCAACTGTGCCAAACTTTGCAATATTTCTTGCTTGCTCGTATGTAAAATGACCTTTCCGAACAATGTTTTTAGCTTCAGCCGGATCGGTTACACCAGATACTTCTCCTTTAGTAATGCGGTTCTCCATTGCGGATATAGCAGCCTCATATTTATCTGATGGCACCTCAATTTGCATCGGTGATCCATCTGCATTGATATACTTCAGTCTGCCGTTCTCAAAACACTCCTGAATACACTTTGAACCGCTGTTGCAATATTTCGATTGGATATTAATACCTTTTACGACACGGTCTGCCCCATATTTGGCATTGTCGTCTCCAATAATTTTGGCATCCTTACCTGTCATCATATCAAAAAGATGATTTGCCCGTTCTGCCGCAAAACCGTGGCCTCTTGGTGTTCCAAACTTATCCTGGCCATAGAGCGTACTTGCGTTGCTGACATTGCCGTAGACAGTTCCAGCAGCAATATCCGCAAAAGATTCATGCACTTGCTTCGGCAATTCAATTTGTTTTAGACGCCTCCGGTCTTCATCATCAAATTCCATAATTCCAGACGCAACCTCCAGAAATATCTTGATGTTTCTTTTACTCCACATCGGAGTATCGATATAAAATACACTGTTGCTTCTTGTTGAAATTTTCAACTCTACGGAGGCAGAATCATAATTTATTTTTGCAATTTCGCTATAACAAACCCTGAAATTCTTACTTCTGTTCTTGGGAGATTTAACGTATAGAGCTTTGTCTGTAAATATGATTCCTTCCGCAACATTTTCCCAATCGCCCAGAATGCAGATTACATCAGAGCGTTTCTCTTTAACCAAGCCTGCTTTCATTAATGCGTCCATGTACTTAATACTTCTCGATTGATCATAGGAAAAGCCATGAGTTGGAGATGACCAAGCCTTAGAGGTTAAGAAAAAGGAACTGGCCTGATGAATCTCATAAATCACTTTCTCCAAGTACGCTTTGGAATGCATTTTATTTCCCCTTCTTTAATAGTATATATGTTATTAGTATAGGTACAACAAGAATAACATTATCGCCAGCTTTCACCTCCCAGGCCATGTTAATGAACACAATCGCGAGAGGTACCGAGCATGGCAATTTGATGATTGAGTTCAACAGGAAGATTATTATCTGTTATTACTGTTCTAATCACCCGTGACCCGTGAAGGTAGATCCCCACCTAATTACTGATACGAAATTTAGTCAACAAGACCTTCAAGATATTGGAATATGATAAACCAATACTCCCATACCGTGAACTCACTGTCAAAAGAATTATTAGCCGTTTCGTATGCAGTATAAAAACTACATTCCCGTTACAATAAGTTTCTCATACAATACCTCATCTGCATTCGCAAACCGTAATGTGATGTACATTTGCTTTTTCTTCCTCACCACTTGTATAAGCGATACAAACTTGCCGATCAATGGATGCAACATCTGAGGATTCTGCACCTCAGCATCCAGAAATCCAATCAATGTCTGGATGTCATACTTCACAGACGCAATGTATCAATCAATTCCGTCTGCATCTCATCAAGCATCTCCTGATGGAACGCCTTACTCTTACCCATCTGTATATCGTCTTTAATGGCATCCACACGTTTCTCCAAGAACGCAATCTCCGCCGCCAGCTCGATGCCTGAGCGATGACATGCTTGTTCTTCTCGTTGTGGTACATGCGGATTTCTTCTTCCAGATGATTATCCAGCGACAGCCGCAACAACGTTGTACGTAACTTGTTGGTGACAACTTCTTCAACCCTCTCCTTCCGCCAGCCCACATACGGGCAATATTCTTTACCCTTCCGCATGTATCCCCCGCATACATAGTATTTCTGACCACCATACTTCTTCGTGGAAGCTGTTGAGTTACCAACCATCTTAGGCCCACACTTGTCACAAGTGAAGATTTCACGCAGCCAGAATGGAGATGCGGGCTTGATCTGATAAGAATTATGAGTTACACCGCCGCCTGTATGCCTGCCTTCCGACCGTTTTTTGCAAAGGTAAATAACTCTTCATTAGTAATGGCGGATGAGCATTCTCCGTGATGACCCATTCCGACCGATCCCGCCACTTGACCCCTGTAGTCTGATAATCCTGCTTGTTCCATATTTTGCGGCCAATATATGATTCATTGTGAATGATGACCCGAAAAGTACTGGCTGAATATGAAACGGACGGTATCAATCTCTTCACGTGGACCAAGTAACCATACTGCTTTCGTCTTCTGGTTCCCAAGAGCAAGATGCTCCGTCCGATAGCCGTATGGCGGTGTGCCTCCATTGTTGTATCCTTGCTTGGCATTCTGGTTCATCCCCTTACGAACCTCGACAGCAAGGTTGGCAATGAAGAATTCCGAAATAACCTCCAACATTCCTTCCAGCAACATGTCCTGTGGTTTCTCCGCTTCGGTTTGCTCCGTAACAGACATCACCTTTACTCCATACTTTTGCAATAATGCCTTGTAAATCACATGATCATCTCGATTACGGGAGAAGCGGTCAAACTTATGAACTAGGATCGCCTAAAAGTTCTTACTGGTTCGTTTCGCCATCGCAATCATCCGTTGAAACTCAGGACGATTATCGGTCTTTACCGATTTCCCCTTCTCGATGAACTCCTGAGTAATGATCCACCCTTTATTATGACAACACTGCTGAATATCTTTGACCTGTGCTGGAATGGATAACTCCTTCTCAGCTTGACGATCTGACGACACACGGGCATAGATTGCAACTTTCATCTACAGACATCTCCTTCGTATAGTGGTTTTTGGGTAAAAAAACAGACACACCGTTTGGGCGTGCCTGTTAATGCATCTGCTATAGTTTTGAGTACCGTAATACGATATCAGCTGCTTGGAGTGAGACATTTACATCAGGACTATTAAGAGCATCCTCTAGCACTTGAAGAGCTTTGTCGATTAGGTGCCCGATGTTTGTATCAGGCTGGTGCTCAGTCTCAACTAGATTTGCATCACCTATTATCTCAGCAATTAGAGGCAGATGCTTTGAGAGTTCGGCAGTAGCTCCTGGGAAACGAAGAGACTTTAGCAATGCTTCAGGCAATTCATTTCGCATGACAGGCTGCTTATCGAAGAACCATCTTACCTCACGCTGATGCGGGAATCCAGTACCTTCTCGATTTTCGTCTAGATGTGGCTCGAAGATATAATCGCTTATGATTTCTGCAAGGTAGACATCCCGAGCATTTTCATCTGGAACAACAACGATGTCACCAGGTTTCATGAATCTAACTAACCTCACAACGTTACCTATACCGGACTCCCAGTTCTCATTATTGGGAGCGTTTCTAAGTCGTTCTCGGAGTTCATCGTGGCTGAGATTAGCCAAGGAGCCACCTACAGGGTAACCAACGGCTATCCTGTTGTTGTCCAAGAAGTACTGCATTTGGTTTGTACCGTGAGGCAATGGGCGAAGTAGCCATACTTTAATCATACAGGACACGCTCCTTTATGTGATTTAGACGTGTTCAGATCTGCTTCACATTTAAAATATAACACACCACAAATTCCTTTGTCAAATGTGTCTATTATGAGTGCAGAAGTAATTCTCATCCCTTCTTAATCCTAATAGTTCTTGGGCTATTTCCCATACTCTATTCTCAATAATCGCTGGATGGAAATCTATTGTGATAATCCATTCAGACTGTGGGTTCTTGCGGCCATTCACTTCAGAATTTCTTATTCCATATGCGATATCCGAGATAAGCTTCGTTACCAAGTATGGCTAAGATGGTTGAAGGGAGCCATTTGCAACCAGTAGGGATGTTCTGCTCGTTGAGTATACGGGAAATCTTCTTTCCACCCATTCCCTCGGTAGCCATTCTAAATATCTGCTTGATGATCTTCACCTCCTCATCTGGACCGAATTCATAATTCACTTTACTGCCTGACCTAACTAGACGATATCCAAATGGAGCTCTTCCCCCGCAATGAAAACCCTGAGTTACATTTTCTCTCATCACCTTCAATGTCTCGTGTTTCAAATTCACATTGTAGAACTCACTGATCACCTCCAGCATCCCTACTAACAGCATTCCATGTGGCGTGTCCGGCTCCGTTGGTTCCATTGCAGAGAAAACATTTATTCCGTGCTTCTTCAGAAGAGCCTTGTAAACCACATGATCCGCTCGGCTGCGGCTAAACCGGTCGAACTTATGGACGAGAATGCCGGTAAAATCCTTCTCAGCCTGCTGAGCTGCCGCTATCATTTTCTGAAACTCAGGGCGATCGGCAGTCTTGGCCGATTTTGCCTCATCAACATACTCCTTGACGATGTCCCAATTATGCTCGGAAGCGTATTGGTGCAATGCCTCTCTTTGTGCAGGAATGGACAACTCTTTATTCGCTTGCTGCTCACTCGATACTCTCAGGTAAATCACAATGTTCATATTGATCGGCTCCTGTCTGGAATGTTGGTCCTGCGTAAAACGCAAAAAAGCCAGAGGATCGCTCCCCTGGCCGAAACAGCACGTATGTGGTTTCTTCTCTCAACTCTTTGCTTTACTGCGATATCTATGTGAACAGCGATAACCGCTGGAACTTTCGTGATAAACGGGTCTAATCAAAAATGAGCAAATCAAAATTCACATAATGGACACAATCAAGATCATGTAGATGACTTCTTCGCAGCAGTAATAAAAATCTAAACAGCATCTACATGATCACGACATGTTCCCTGTACTCTGACTTTCCCTCAACCCTTGCTACATAAGGCTTCATGGCCTCATCAGCTTTTACCAAAGCCACTACAATGAACGAGAAAGAAGGACGTCCAATGCTCCATACCATGCTCCTGACAACGCCTGTATCCGATCCTCAATGCTTTAGAGCTATTGCAGAGCAACTTGAGTTACCAACCATCGCCGGAAAGCATACATGCACTTACTACAGCAGAATCGGCTTCCGGGAGATCAGTCTGGTCCATCACCACGGCGAGACTGGACGTACGTATAGAGGACTTGAGATTAGGCTGAATCCTCAGGTGCTGCTGAACCCGCACAATATCATTCAGTCCACGTTATGTACGGAAATAAGTCGAATTGCAGAGTCGTTCGATAATGAGATACACATCATCTTTGGCAGGACAGCTTCCCTTTTGCCTGGCTTTGATCACTGGACCTGCAAACGCATCGACTATTGCGTGGATATTAGCTCAGAGCACGTTGACGAATACATTCGGCTCTTTCAACGCTCAGCCGTGCCGAACCGATACTTCGAGGCTAAGAACAAGCTGTCCGGCAGTGCTTATGCCAAGTCAGGTTCCGTTACGATAAACTTCTACAACAAGCAGGATGAACTGGCCAAGCGAATGCAGCACCAGGATACACGCATTACTAAGGAGCACCTTGATACAGCTCAGAACCTGTTACGTTTGGAAATTCAATGTCTGCGGGATAAGACGAATTACATCAAGCAACGGGAGGGCTTTGAATCCAAAAAAGTCCAGCACTTCCTCAATCCTCTTCTGGCCGAGAAGCTGCTTGTGGGCTATTACGACAAAAGCATCGGCTGTGGGGACTTCTACAGTCTGTATGAAGCAAGAAAACGAATTAAAGAAACGGACTTGCAGGACCGAACCAAACAAACCATGTATGACATTCTGAATCTCGTTGCTCAAGCGAGGAACGTGGAAACTGCCCGAAAGCAGTATGAGCAAGGAATAAGCATCGAGGGGCGATTCATTCAAGGAAGTCGAACTTCGTTTCAACGCGGATTACAGAGACTTCGGAGTATTGGGATCAATCCGGTGACAATACCACGTAGCTGGAGAATTCATCATCTGCCAAGCTTGCGGGAGCAACTGGTTCGAGGATTTTGCTGTGAGACGGATTAAATGAGACAAGAAGCTGGAATCCTTCGATTGGACTCCAGCTTCTTGTCAATACGGTTATTTCTTGGATTGGTTATTCAAATAGGTAAGATCGAACACAGACGGAGGATAGTTGGAATAGATTCGAATCGGTGCTTTATTGGTTATGGGCCTTGCTCTTCCTACCGCCTGTACCAACTCACTCTCGACCATCCACATGTGAATCTTCCGAAACTTCTCGTTGTCCTTGTCCGTTCGAAAATGGAACTGGTATCTGCCGTTGTTGACTATCTGCCCTGTATAGGCCGGAATGTTCTGCAACCGGTGTTCAGGAAAAAGAACATTGACATAAAGGGCATAGATAGCCGAGTGTGCATTCGGAGTCCCGAATACCACAATACTCCTTCCTGCATACTCGTCGATCCCGGATACTTTCCCATAGTGCAGGGTAAGATCAAAGTCACGCCGTTTGAAATCATCCTCAAAAGTTTTGAACGTGATAATTAGAGGTTGATTCTTGCTTTGCCTCCGTACAAGCCCCTGTGAACGATCTAATTCATAATCACGAAGCAGTTGGGCATATTGGAGGAAGTCGTCCAGTTCACTGGCTTTCTCCTTAAACCACGTTCTAGAGAACGAATAATCATGCCTCATTGTTATAGCCGCCGCCACTATAGGCAGTTCAAATTCAACAAAGATGACCTTCTCTGGCTGAAATAACCGTTCATAAACCTCCCTATCTGCGGTTGCCGACATAATGAATGTCTTACATTGAAAAGGCAGCTCTCTTCGTACTACAAAACTGACCTTATTTGCCTCCTCCTCATCCTCTTCATTGACCCTTGCATGGGTGACGAACTCCGTAGCATTAAACAACAACTCCACGACTCGGCTTTGGAATAGCTCTTTTCTCTGTTGAGATACGGTGTGCAGTATGGCCGCTTTCAGGCTGTTATCGTTAAGCCTGGTCAAAGTATACAGCCTGTTGGGTACAGCGTTGATGATTTCATTTAGCCGGGTGATGATGGTCTGATGGTTCGCCTTCCGCGTTGAGTCATTCTGCAAAAGCTCCTCCAACTGCTTCAGGGAGGACAGCTCACTTTTCCCAACACTCTCCTGCTTTAGCAGGGACGGCGTAATATCTTCATCGATAATAACGATATCCGGCTGGATATGTACCAGAGAGAATAACCGCTCATGAGTTGTCAGTATGATTTTGCCCAACATTTGATCCTTGTCATGCAGACTGGAGGTTACTTGTAGATATTGCTCCAGTTCGCACTCTTCATCAGTTAGCTCATTGTGGTCCTTGGGAGCAATATTTGCCCTCCAATAGTCTTCGATGTATTTACGGGCTCCAGAACTGTTCCCAATCCGATAATAGCTTTTAACTTCTTCCTCGAAACTCTCGTTTACTTTGGGTAGGTCAGGCACATTCACAATTCTTTCCGAAATGACTTCCTGGTTAACGTGCTCAGCAAGTCTTCTCATTACATCGTTCTTGAGCTGATGAGTTGGTAAAGCAATAATGACCGTCACTTCATCTTGAATGAAGCTATTAATCCTCTCCAGATACATTTGTGTCTTACCGATTCCAACGAAGCACTTATACACGTAGGCCTTGTTCTCATCTGAATTCAAATCTCGGTCAAATTGCTCCCTCATTTCATTCCGAATCGTTTCAGGAGCTTTACGCTGTCTTCCGGATGATTTCATCGTAGCGATATGGTTTTGGCGTTGCTTCAGCAGATCAGAGACACAACAAAACACGATTTCTTGCCTTTGCCTACAATCCTCATGGTAAGGACAAAAGCTTTTGCAGCGAATCGCATTGTGCGGATAGCCAATTCTTCTGTAGCGTGACATTAGACGATCAATCACCGCGATTTGCAATTCTGAGTACATATCGGTTAGCCTCATCCACTGCTTCAACCTTGTTGCTGCCGCTTTAATGTTACATAGTGATTGGCACAGCCCGTTCAACTCACTCATAGTCAACTTCTGTTGTCGATCAAGAGCTTGCAGCAGGCGACATGCTGTTGATTCATTCGCTACTAAGGAATCAATTCGATCAGTATCATCCCAGGCAAGGCGTGAACGGGTACGATCTGTTTCTGGATCGCCATCAACCTGTTGATCCATTTGGCTATTAACAGCAAAATTGATTTTTACGAAATTGTGCCCGGTGTCTAATATATATAATAGGGGCCCACATGATTTCGTAATTTCAGCTTGCGGATTCATCGGTCTCCGAACAACCTCCAAATCAGCATCGTTCTTGTTCAGCCTCAATCCAATATCGTTTAAGAAGTCCTTAATGCTTTTGGCTCCATTGCCGCCGGATGATTCATGATTGATTTTACAACATGCCGTTTCGATCAGATATACCATGTCCAGCCTTCCAACCGGGACTTGATCCGAAATGGAAAGGTGCGTGGAAATCCGGTCGTGCTCGTTCTGGAACATCGCTAAACGTTTCTGGAGCTTCCGTCTATTGTAGCTACCATTGAGAAGCACCTGCAGGCAGGCAACAGCAACTTTCCTGACTCTCTGGTCCGTGACGCAGCCATTGATTCGGAAAACAGCATACTGCCTCTGCTCATCATCAGATATCGACATCAAGAATGTTGTTGCTGGGTGAATGTCCAACTCTTCGCACATCGACCTAAAGATATCTGCCTCATAGATCGCTATGCAAACAAGCTCGTCCAGATGTATTAAAGAATCCATCATTCTGCTCCTTAGTAGGTGATCGACTATTTGATTTTGATTCATACCTACTTACTTCTAACGGGAATGCCCATCATCCTTTCTCTTCACCTTTCATTTTGTTTCAATACAGTGTCGCACATGATGAATAGAGCGGCTTTTTCTATTAACAGCTAGAGAGGTCGCCATCGTATGACAGCGACCTCGTTAGTCAGGAATCTTATTTGGTTACCGCAAAAGCCTGCTCTCCAGAAACTACCTCCCCGTCAACCACTACAGCAAGCACAGCCTTGTACTTGCCCGCTACCAGCTTCGGCAGCTTCACAGCTTTGGGTAAGCCCATATCTCCGTCCAGCTCCGGCTTAACCTTTTGGGTGAATACCGTCTTCCCGTTACTGTTCACGACAGACACGGTATACTCCTGCTCAATGATCTCTGCGGCTCCCTTGCGAGAAACTGCCAATGGCAAGATTGCCCCGGGGTTGTCCATGCCATAAATCAAGCGGCTGGTTCCCTGAATCGGCAACGGCTTCACGAACAAGGTTTCTTTCGGCAGCTCCTGGAATAAAGCCGTACCTTTCAACCAATCCCCGGCTTTCTTCCCGTTAATCTTAGCGGGAACAAGAGCATCTATAAGCTTGTAGAACTCTTCTGCGGAAGCGGGAGTCTTCTTGGCCAAGGCGTTTTGCAGCTCCCGGAAGAACCCATAGTCTCCGTTGCGTTTATAGTAAGCATCCGCCAGCACCAACCAAGGGGTTGGGCCATACTCCAGTGTGAACACGTTCATGCCCATCATAAATTTAGAGCTTTCCTTCCATTGAGCACGCACATCGAGGTTCCCGCCACCGGCGTTGCCGTTTGTACGGCCCAGGTTCACCAGTATGCCCGGTCCCAGGTTCTCCAACACTTTGTTCAAGTTCAGATAATACGGTATAGAAGGCACACTGGTATCGCGGATGCCGTTCTGCTTCAGAACATGGGAGATCACGATCTTCATGGCTTGGCTGATGTTCTCCGTGTACCGTGCGTTTTCGATTGGGATCGTGGTGCCCTTATGGAACATGTGATAATACTCGATGAAGAAGAAAGCATCGAAGTTTGTATCCAGTTTGCTGCCTGCCTTCGGCAAATAGGTCAGATTCAATTGGGTCATGTCGCCGTTCATTCCGGCCAGTCCCTTTGGATCATACTTGATCAAAAGGTTGTTGTTGGCTTGTGGAGCTCCGGCAATCTGTCGAATGACCGGATCGAGCTCTTTGATCAGAAGATCGATATAGCCTTTGCTGGCGGCGGGAATCGATGCATCGTAGGTGACGGCTACTTTCGTGTTCCGACTGTCATCTGATCCGTTCAAGTTGAGCCAATAGCCATCCGTGCCGTCCGTTGAATAGACCACGAACGTCTGCGAGTCTTTCACGGTAGTTCCTTGGTAGGTAGTTTCCGCCGTCGCCGTATAGGTTCCCGGTGTCAATTTGTCTTGGGGAAGCTTAACGCCTATCTTTCCATCGTGGGAGAATCCACTCTTTACCGTTTGGTTCAGAATCACGCCACCCTTACTGCTCTTCACCGTAACCTTTACATCTGTATCGACAATTTCGCCAGGTGTACGGCTGATGACAAAGGGATAGATCATGTCGGGGTTATTGCGACCTGCCACATTGAAGAAATCTCCATCGGCTACAAGCAGGCTGATCGCAAGCTTGTCCTGAATGCTACCACGGAACAAGGCTTGTGTTGTCATCCATTCCGGAGTAGCCTTGCCATCTACCACTGCTACAAGTACCGTGATCATGCTTTCAAACCCTGTTCGATCCAGTGGCTTCTTCTGCACCAATTGCTCTTTCAACTGGTAAAAGAAATCCCAGGAACCGGATTCCAGATAACGAGCGTAGGCCAGCTTCAGCCATACAGACTTGGCATACTCGATGGTAAAAGCATTTAGCTTGTCATAAGCGTTGTTTGTAAGCAGGAAATTGCCGCTATTAAAAGCGGAAGCGGCATCGCTGGTGTTGCCCGTATTCAGCACAAGCTCGGGCTTAAGGCTCTGAAAAGCGGGATACGCCTCCAGGTAGTAGTTGATGCCGCGGAATGCCACGGCTCGGGTCCCCTTGGCGGTGATGGATTCTGCCACTAATTCCTTAATGGAATGTGCCAGGTTCTCCGTATAGCGGACACCGGGAATAGGAATATTGCCTCCGTCCAAATACTTATGAATGTAGTTCACCAGGAAGATTTCATCCCAATCCTTGTCGTTTTCCTTGGCCGTATTGGGCAACTTGCCAAAGGTCATGACGGCTTTGTCCTGACTGAGGGTCGTATGAGAGCCCGCTGCGTATTTCAGCATGAGGTTGCCGCTCTTGATCGGAGCACCGAGATAATTTCGCACGACGGGGTCAAGATCCACCGCCAACTTTTTTATGTAGGTCTGAATCGCCGCAGGAATAGAGTTGTCGAAGGATATGGTAACTGTCGTATCTCGGTTAGCCGCCGGAAGAGAAGGGGTCGTATTGACAACAATCGGCCTAAAACGAGAGCCGGACGAAACAGACGAATCCGATGACACCGAACCGGAATACCAGAGTTCTGTCCGATCCCCTTCTCCTGTTACGTAAAAGCCGTTCGTGGTGCCGCTGGTTGTACCTGCCGGCCGAAGCTCTACATCGTAATGCCCCAGCTTCAGGTTATCGAGGAAAACCGAGCCGTTCTTATCCGTGGTGCCAACATCCTTGCCGTCGATGTACAGATGAAGGTCAGGAACCGGCTGTTTGGTATCGGGGTTGACGATAACAATAGTGATGCTTCCTTGTTCGGACTGGGCGGAAGTGGAAGAAGCTGCTTCTACAGAAGGGGAGTTCAGTGTTGGGGAAACCCCAATACCAGTAATTGCCAAGATGAATACCATAAACAACTTTATGACTCTTTTATTCACGATTTGCTCTCCTTTTCAGATCAGTTTGAATAATGGCTGTTTTTGGATATACGAAAGGCTTTCGGTACATTTCGACCAAAAGCCTTCTATAGCTGGGACTATTCACGAATCTTTCATGATTTGTGGATTAACCTTATTTTATTGCAGCCTGCACAAGCTCCTTGAACTGCTTATCGGAGAAGGTGGTGATCTTTTCGCTCATATCCAACATATAGAGGATAGTCCCATCTTTGTCGGCGTAGACGGTTGTGATGTAATAGTAAGGATTCTTAGCTCCTACATAGCAAATATCAAAGCTGTAAAGAGATTTCCCATTCACGGTTTCTTCAAACCCATCATCCGAGATATTAGGCATTTTACCCGAATACTCGATGATCGGCTCAATCTTGGCCTGTACAAGCTCGAACACCTTTGCTCTGGTCAAGCTTTTGAAGGTTCCTGCCATATCGTAGGTGAACAGTTCGCCGCTATACTTATCGACCAAGTAGAGAAAATCATAAGTAACATAATTATCATTCGCCTTGAAGCTGTAAAAGCGAAGGAACTGAGTGCCGTTTGCTTTCAGGGTAACCCCGTTTCCTGCCTCTTTTTGCACAATGGCCTGGGCTTCCTGAACACTCAGCACCTTCTCCCCTGCCGTATGCTTGGCTTCAACAGCAACGACCTGGGCCGCCTCGTTCCATTCAACATCCGTATTCAATCCTTCCGAAATGAAGCGGATCGGAACATAAGTTGTGTCGCCAATAGCCTGAGCCGGTACATCAAGCTGGACGGTCTTCCCGTTGACATAGGCTTGCTTCTTCCCAAGCGTAAATTGCAGCGAGTTCTTGCCCAGCTTGATAACGATAGGCTGATTCGCAGCCTTGTACTGGACCGTTGCTTGAAGTCCTTCGCTTATCGCCCGGATTGGGACGAGAATCCGCCCATTCTTAGACACCGGCTGGGCATAGTTGATATACTTTCCGTTAAGCATCAAGCGAATCGGACGTCCATTGTCCGCAGAAGCGATACCAACAAAGCTCGTGGTAAGCAACAATAGACATAACAACATCATCCAGCACTTTGTTGTTCTTCTCAATCGTAACACCATCCTGATCTTAGTCGTTTGCGATATGTAAGCAGTTAAAATTCCTACGCATTCAGAAAGAGTTCATGTCAAATTGACATCCTGGACGATAAGCAAAACCAGTGCGAGCATTTTCAACGAGATATTCATATACCTGATCTGACTTGCTGCCGATCAAGTTGCAAATTGCGTTATAGTGCAACTGTTCCGCTTGGGATTTTGCATACTTTTCTCCCCAACGGATTGAAGATGTTCCAGGGTTGTTCCACCCCCAGTCGCTTATTTCCAGCAGATCACGAATAGGCGGATCATTGAGCACCTGCTTATCAAATTTCCCTCCAAACGCGGCTGTCAGCATGGCGATTTTATCATCACCAAATCGTTTTCCCCGCGATTCTGCTTCCAACACATAAGGAAGGACTTCATAGAAAATTTCCAATGGAGACTTTTGAGCCATAAACGTATAAGCTTCCTTAAAGCTTCGCATTTGTGTCACCTCGTTCATGAATAGCTTACATATACATTTTTTTGATAATACCCTCCACCAGGCTTGAGAGTTGCTGACTTTGTGCCACGGTCAACTTCATCTGCATGGATAATTCCGTTATGACATGGGCAAAGATGCGGGAGTCTTGCGAGCTTCCGTAACGACGAATGTGTTTCACAATATCATCGAGCAACTCATCGCCATCACCCTGATAAGCAAGATAGAAAAGAACTCCAGCATCTACGGAGCCGCTGGAGCACCCCAATCCTTGCAATGAGTCAAATACGCTGCTAATTGTGAAATAAACTTCTGCCGGGCTCAGTGATTCCAGACTCTTGACTTGATTAAGCGTGAGCATTTCCATCACTCCATTTGTCAGTTTGATTTTTTATTGATCTCAGTCCGGCAGCATCCGAAGTAGCTTGTCAAAATGTGCTTCGGTAGCAATCATTAGTGATTCCGAAAGCTCATTTTGTTGTATCAGATTCCATAAGGCCGCAGCAACCATATTAAATCGGTGAATGTGTCTGGAAAAAAGGTGGTGCATGATGGTTAATTCGGTTTTAGTGACCGGCCGCATGCCTCCATGCTGCATTGTCAACATTGTCTTCACTGCAAGGGTAGTTTCAGGAAATTCAGATAACTTGGCATGGCATACCTCGCATATAATCGTTGTCTCTCCACTCCACGGGCCGTGCCTGATCTTTCTGGAGGATGAGTACTGATAACCCGTTGTCCAAACCGCAAGATGCGGACATGGAGTCTCTGGAGGAATTCCTGCATGGCAGATCAAGCAATAAGCATCATCTCCACTGCGATTCTCCGGCTGATAATCGAACATGTCTCCTTTCAAAATCGGAAACCCGCATTTGCAGCAATATGAATCAAAGTAAGACGCCATCAACATGTACCAAACCCTCTTTCATGACGACTTATCTGAACATAGAGGCCGCAGTATTGATACAACGCCGATCGTAGTTTTCTTCAGCATCATATCCGATTCGGGTTTGTCTGTATTTCCGATTACCCGATTGCTCAAAGAAAGGGTCAATAGAACAGCGATAGTTCTCTGCCATAGCTTTCTCCTCCAAAGAGGATGCCTCGGGATCGCAAATGGCATGGCCCATGTGCATGAGCATGTTGATATCCGCATCTCCGGTTAACCGGACGCACTTCATGTAACTTTCCACGGCTTTCTGGTACTGCCCCAATATGTAATAGACCTTCCCCAAGCCTTTATACAGCTCCGGTTCGTTGCCCAGCACTTTCTCCGCCTGCAAATAGTTGGCGAGCGATGCCTGATAATTTCCCAATCGTTTGTATTGAACCGCTTGCTGTACCAGATTCACAGCATCCTGAACATTCATTGCTTATACCTCCCTGAATTAGAATTAGGCTGGTCGGCCATCCCGAAACATTCCCGAATGACACAGTCTGCCGTCGCTAAAATAAGATGTGCCTTGCCCGTTGAAGTCCCCGTTCCTGAACTCGCCTTCATACATCAGAAACCCATTGGCATCATGCGGCTTTGCAATGGTTCCGTCCATTCTACGGAGCGTAACTCCTTCAAACGTTTCCCAATAGAATTTGCCTTTCCCGTGGTAGACACCATTTTTGAAATCCCCTACGTACTTGACGCAGCCGCTGGGATAATACTCGGTGCCATGACCGTTCTGTACTGCCATCTTGCATCCCTCCGTTGTGATAAATGAAGATAAAACGCGTGATTCTTCACAAGCATACAAAAATCACCAAATGTCGTCAATGCTTATAGGAGTATATAAGAAGTCTTATAGTGAATTAATGAGTCGCCCCATTTCCTCTACAGTTTTGGTAAGAGGGGATGACTTAATGAACTATTATGAATTGGGAACAAGAATACGAGCTGAAAGACATAAGCTCGGTTTAACATTAGAAAAGCTTTCGGAAATAGTTGGGATCTCGGAACCTTATCTCGGACATATTGAAAGAGGTGAGCGTAAGCTATCAGTCGAAACGCTCATTAAACTGGCTTCAGGAGTGACAGTTGATTCTCTTGTGCAAGATTCCGTAAACATTGAACAGGATGTTGAGGAAAATCAGTTAATCCACCTTACAAAAAGACTTACACCCAAGCAGAAGCGAATGGTTGTCGACCTGGTTAGAGCTTTGCTTCCTCATCTCGAAAATGAAAGTTAATGATAGCAGGTAGCAACTCCAAAGCCCTTTATACGGAGGGGTCGCCATGATAGGCTGATGCCTTGGCGATGCTGGTTCATGGCATCGCCTTATCGCCTTGTATCATGGCGACAGAGGCTCCGTGTCAAGGGCGGCACTAACATAACTTGCTTGCTGTTACATATAGCCCTTCTCCTTCATGGAGCAGTAACTGTGGCTGCTGATTACCAAGTGATCCAATACATCAATCCCGATAATCTCCCCGGCATCAACCAAACGCTTGGTCAGAACGATATCTTCCTGGCTGGGGGTCGGATCGCCGCTGGGATGATTATGAACACAAATGATCGAGCAGGAGCTTTTTTTAATGGCTGACTTAAATACCTCCCTTGGGTGAACAATGGAGGCATTCAATGAGCCAACAGAGATGCCTTCCGTGCCAATGACCTGATTCTTGGTGTTCAGATAGATGCAGTGGAACTCTTCCCGTTGCAGATATCCGAGCTCCGGCGTCATGAGAAGAGCCGCATCCTTTGGACTGCGAATGACATAAGGCTCGCCTGTTGGCACGTTTAGAGCACGGGCCAGCTTCAAGGCCGACACGATCTGGCGTGCCTTCACCTTGCCAACCCCCTTGATCGCAAGCAGCTCCGGTTCGGAAGCGTTAAATAGCTCCGACAACGTGGAGAAACGGCAGAAAATCTCTTCAATAATGTAGCTGCTGGTCTTTTCGCACAGAGTATCCGCCAACAGGTTCTTGAGCGTGTTCATATGGTATGATTGCATGAGTCGTAACCTCCAATTAGGCATGATTGAAATGCAAACAGAGGAGACCGGAATGGCCTCCCCCGCTTGTAGCTGTTATGGAAATTTGGTAAGCTGACTACAGGTTATTTACTTGGTGTGCTCCTTTTGTGGGCCACCTTTTTTCTTTTCTTCAAGTTTCATTTGATGCAGAACGGAGAGGACAAGAGCCAGCATGTACTGACGGCCTTCGGATGAATTAAGCCGCGGAGTCCCTTTACGTTGATTCTTGCGTTGCGTAGCCTGTGTTAGATTGTTCATGTATTTCACCTCCCTTCTTAATAGTAAGAACACGGATCACGTCTTGATTGAGCGTTGCTTGTGTTTCTGAAGCTGTGAAGCATAATACTTCTGAAAATATCGCTGCATGTAGTACGCGGCACACTCTTCATCCAACTGCCAGCACCGAACGAAGTAGACATAGAGCACAGTTCCGGCTATACGAATGTGTCCATTCATAACAAGCTGCCGGAGCAGAACTGTCATGTCCTCTGGTAAGCCTCGTTTAACGACCATTGTTAACACCTCCTTTCATAGAATCTCACTCCCCAAATTTGGGGAATGTGCTTTACTCT
Organism: Gorillibacterium timonense; assembly: GCF_001457415.1. GTDB lineage: Bacteria > Bacillota > Bacilli > Paenibacillales > NBRC-103111 > Gorillibacterium > Gorillibacterium timonense. The sequence goes on along the minus strand of NZ_LN881724.1, from coordinate 1,466,805 downwards.
CACTTAAATGCCATATCGAAAATTGATCACTGATCCCCAGAAATGGGGAACAGCTTCATAGCATCAAATGGAGCAATTCGGATTGATGTGACACTCCGCTCTTCGCTGGGCTTTCCAATCTTGAATCGCTGCATCAATCTCCGCCTGCTCCTTCAGGTTCTTTTCCAAGTTGGCTGCATTCATTGACTGCCGCATGTCTGTAGTCCGTAACACACGCTCCCATATCAACAATTCCGAGAGCCGGTATTGCAACTGATTCCAGTTCATGTCCATATGGCTCATCTCCCTTCTTGGAAGCTTCTCATCTTCCGCGTAGTCACTGTCTTGCAAGAAAAAGCGGCAAAACAAAAAAGGCCCGTATCCACGCACTACAGCGTAGACACAGGCCATTCGTTGTCACATTCCCAGCAAGTATCCCATTCCTCCACATTGAATTCATCAGCAACCAACGAACGTCAAGGCAGCGGCAAAATAGCCGTATTGACCTCATTTTGCATATGCCAACCCTTGTTCACCAAATCCTGAACCAGCTTGTCCATGTCAATGTACCGCCAGATAGCCGTCGGAACGGTGCCATAACACCCTGATTGCATCAGCCGCTCGGCTACATCCTGAAGGTTCTGCACATCGTAATGCACGTAGTAAAGGCCTGTCGTTAGCACCGTGAGCAACATATCCAGATTCTCCAAGCAGCCGCACAGAGCGTATACAAGTCGCTTGTCATACCCCGCAATCGCGTAAGCAGCTTCATTGATCCAGTACACATCTTCAACGGGTTCAATCCAGAACGGTGCTTCCCAATCCGTAATGATCCAATCAGCCGGAGTGCCGTCAATTCGTCTTAGCTTCTTATCTAGCTCGTTGACTGGCATTGGCAAGGACAACCATTCCCCCCCGTGGAGCTTTTCATTGCTCCCATCAGTTCTTCTTGCTACACAAATCCGAATCTGCATTCCCATCTACTCCTCTGAATGGTGTAGAGCCCTCTCACGCTCCTTGTCTTCGCTGTTAAGCCGGAAAGCAAAAAGGCCTGCCTCCACGCAGAATCGCGTAGACACAGGTCGATGACAAAGAAAAATAGCATACTTCTCGTCCCAGTGAACACCAATCCAAACTGAACCCCCTGGGGCTCGAATTCAAATCTCAAAAAAGGACTACAAAAACCTATTTCTTCTCGGAGATATTGCATTTTTTGAAATACCAATAGGGATTCATCCAGGTCCATCCGGAGAAAAGGACGCAAAATCGCCGTTTTCGTCAAAACGGAAGAACATTGCATTTTTTTAGTTTTCTCTCGTCAAAAAGCCTTTAGCAGCAGCATTCTTCAGCAAATCCTTCAAACAAGCAGCTAAGCATTGTGTAAAGGCGATTTCTAATACGTAATAATCCCTTTAAGGGCACCTCTCGGCCGACCTGTATTTTCTCAATACCGCTTAACCGAGCGTTATGGCTACGAGTTCTGGTTCAACACGTCAGTCAATAAGCTGATCCGGGAAATCCAGTTGTGGGAGATTGAAACGAAGTTGATTCAGGCCTTTGGCCGGGCCAAAGTCATTCATATGTTCGTTGCTGGTCTTGTCCAACTATCCGATTCCCATAACCACAATCAAGGAGCTGGGAGAGTAACGATGGACAATGTTCCATGGCCGCCGCGAGAGGGCTTCTGATGGATTCGGCAGGCATGGAAGGAGAACACCGACAAATGATATCTCCGAAGGGGGAAATAGCAAGGGAGCTCCACGTTCGGAAGCTCCCTGATGTTTTATTTGTTCCTTTTTCGTGTTTTTAATTAATTCGCCAACGAGAGCTTGCAATGTCTTCTAACGGTCAGGCAGGAGCTTTTCAGCCACAATAGATCATCCCCCACAGCAGCATGCTTCTTTCTTCATCTCGGTCATGCTTATATCTCTAAATAAGTAAGAGGGCTATGCTTTTGGTATTTTCTGGCAATTTCCTCATCAGAGAAATCCAGATATGCTTTTTGAGTGACCTCGACGGAGGAATGCCCCAGAATTCGGCATAGACTAAACCAGTCCCCGTTATTCAAGATGTAATACTTCGCAAAGTTGTTTCGCAACTGGTGAGGATGGATGGCTATGCCCACTCTCTCTCCTGCTTCCTTCAATGCCCTCTCATAGTTGCGGATCTCCAACTGGGTTCCCCTTGTTGTTGGGAAGAGAAACGGGCTATCCGAATACCGATCTTTGTACCGTATCCATTGCTTGATTTCATTGAATGATTTGAATGAGAAGTAAACGAAACGTTCCTGATTGTTCTTCGGATTACGGATATGGATACTTTTATGCTTGAAATCAAAGTCCTCCGGTTGTAAGGTGAGACATTCACCAATTCTCATTCCTGTGTCCAGTAATATTCTGCTGATGGTGTAATTGCGGTATCCATGAAAAGTCGATGTATCAAATTGCCCGAATACCTTTTTCAGTTCTTCAGCTGTAAGTGTTTTTTTCATCTTCCGTTCTACTTTGGGATTCTCAATGTTGTCTACCGGGTTCTTGGATATCTCTTTTTCCACATCATATAAGTAATTGAAGAAAACCTTGATATTCCGTACATAATTGGCAATGGTCGTCATAGAGACTTCCTTCTTGAAATCACTGCGGTTCTCAGGATGATTAACATTCTTACTTTGTTCTTTATTTACAACCGTGTACTTGCCTCTCTCCTTCAAATATTTGATGTACTGCCGCAAATGGCCAGATTGCACCTTTTTTACATCCTCAATCTGAAACTGCTCAGACAGGTACTTCCCAAACAACTTCAGTGTTTGCTCATAGCTGGCCAATGTCTTTCTGGACAAGTTCTTTGACGAGCAGTAAAGCATAAAATTGTCCAACTGAAATTCAAAATCCGTCATAGAAAAACCACTCCTTCATTAGTGTATGGAACACCAATAAATAAGTGGTCTTGGTTGATTTGAGCTTTGAAAGTCTATCGGGTTGAAACAGGCATTCTCGGATATTAGTAGCCAAAATTGCACTGGCTGGATGCCGTTTCCAAAACCCGAAATCCCTTGCTGTCCCTCTATTACTCGTCCGTTCAGCTCACCTTATGCTCAATCCGCAGCTTGTCTGCGACCATCGCGATGAACTCGCTGTTGGTCGGCTTCGACTTGCTGATGTTGATCGTGTAGCCGAAGATGAAGCTGATGCTGTCGATGTTGCCGCGCGTCCAGGCCACTTCGATGGCATGGCGGATGGCGCGTTCGACGCGGCTTGGCGTCGTCTTGTAGCGCTCAGCGATCGCCGGGTACAGCGTCTTCGTGATGGCACCGAGGATTTCGATGTTGTTGTACACCATCGTGATCGCTTCACGCAGGTATTGATAGCCCTTGATATGGGCCGGAACACCGATTTCGTGAATGATGCTCGTAATATTGGCATCCAGGTTCTTGCCCTTGTTCATCGGGACGACGTTGGTCTTGGAGGAAATGGAGCTGGTGACCGATGACGGCGAAGTGCCGACCAGCTGGCGGATGCGATTCGTGAGAACATCCATATCGAATGGCTTCAGGATGTAATACGAGGCGCCGAGCTGCACCGCTTTCTGCGTGATGTTTTCTTGGCCAAAGGCCGTGAGCATAATGATCTTGGGCATCGGATGAAGATTCATTTCCCGAAGCTGTTCAAGTACGCCCAGACCGTCCAAGTGCGGCATGATGATGTCAAGAATAAGCACATCGGGAAGTTTCTTCGCTTGTTCCATCAAGCGAATGACTTCATTCCCGTTATAGGCTACCCCAACAACAGACATATCATCCTGATCGTTGATGAATTCCGATAACAAAGAAGTAAATTCTCGGTTGTCATCTGCCAAAAGCACATCGATTTTCTGCAAGATCATATCCTCCTCTTTCCTCTTTTCGCCCCTTCCAGTAAATGTATTCGACATAACAACGAGGATTCCTTCTGTCGAAACATTTTTTTATTTCATTTTTTTTGATTATTGAGTATACTGAATTATTTTAGACCCGTTCTGATTTTTTTCGACAAATGAAGGAGAACGGAGATGCTGCAAAAATAAACTCCTGATGCCTGCCCCCACATTTGGGGTGCCTGACATCAGGAGTACTCGGATTCCGCTCAGCTTGCCTGTTTGCCTTCCTCCTGGGCCGAACGATCATCCAGAAGGCCCGCATCCCTCAGCATCCACTCAATAAAGCAGCCATATCCGTTGGTCGGATTATTGACGAAGACATGAGTGACGGCTCCGACCATTTTCCCGTTTTGAATGATGGGACTGCCGCTCATCCCCTGAACGATTCCTCCGGTTCTCTCCAACAACCGCTTATCGGTGATCTTTAGGACGAGCCCTTTTGTTGCCGGAAAGTCTTGTCGAGACACATGGGTGATTTCAATATCGAATTTCTCCACCTTCTGCCCACTCACGACCGTATAGATCTGTGCTGGACCTGGCTTAACCTCATGGGCAAAGGCGACAGGAATGGCCGACTCTGCGACTCCATGATCGGGAGAGGCATTCATTTTTCCGAAGATCCCAAAGGAAGTGTTCTTCTCGATGTTGCCGAGCGTCTTGCCCTCCCGGAAGAAGTGGGCGATCTTCTCACCCGGATCACCATTTTGGCTCTTGGCAATGGACGTCACATTCGAATGGACGATTTCTCCGCCGCCGACAGCAATGGGCATCTGCGTGTCCATGTCCGTGATCACATGACCTAAAGCTCCGTAGGTGTTGCGTGATGGTGCGTAGAAGGTAAGCGTCCCAACTCCTGCGGCAGAGTCCCTGATGTACAAGCCAAGCCGGTAAGAGCGGTCCAGAATGTCGTACGCCGGCATCAGCTTGACCGTCAGCTTCTCTCCCCTTCGCATAACACCAAGCTCGAGTGGCTTGCCGCTTTTGCCTGCTTCTTCGGTAAATGCACCGACCTTCTCGACTTCTTTGATCGGAACCCCATTGATGCTGATGATCATATCCCCGAGCTGCAAGCGGGCTTCCTCGCCAGGAGACACCTTGCGATTGCCGGAAGCTGTGACTTGGTGGTGACCTACCACAAGGATTCCTGCTGACTTCAGCTTAACACCAATGGTCTGTCCGCCGGGAATGACCTTGAGCTCGGGAATCACCTGGACATGAACCGTACGAATCGGGATTTTGCCAAACAGCTTCAGCTGCATGTCGGTATGGCCGGTTCCCGCCGAAGCGACGCGGATGGGATCTTTTAAGCTGACTTGGGAAAAATAACGAAAGAGGCCGTTGATATGAAGGACGTCCGGATTCTCAACGGACACCTGGGCCGATACCGGCACCGAGAGGGAGAGCCGGGCTTCCTGGCCGTTGAACATGCGGTAATGGGAAGGAAAGGAGGCCAGGCTTTGGAAGGGCGTGGAGAAACCCAAGAGGAGGATGGCCAGGGAGAGGATGTACCCCACCCATCTGTACCGTTTGCCGGGGTTCAAGCGGATCACGCTCCTTATCGTCTGTTCTGCCCGATGTACGATGGACCTCGTCATCAGCGTAACTATAAGGTAACCCCGGCTCTTCGGTTTTATGAATCAAAATGTTACCGGGAAACCCGCGTCATTCCTCGGCTTTTCCCATCTTGTCAAGGAGATTTCTGGCGGCTCGCCATGGAGATCATTTCCTCGGCGTGACGCTTCGTTGTCTCCGTAACCTCGACGCCTCCAAGCATGCGGGCCAGTTCCATGACCCGACCTTCGTGATCCAAGCGGAAGACGCGGGTATAGGTTCGTTCTCCCTCGATTCCCTTCTGGATGAGGTAATGCTCGTCCGCCATACAAGCGACTTGCGGCAAATGCGTGATGGAGAACACTTGACAGTCCGCAGACAAGCGGGACAGCTTCTCGGCGATCGCCTGAGCCGCTCTTCCGCTCACGCCGGTATCCACTTCGTCGAAGACAAGGACGGGAATCCGATCGACCTTGGCAAAGATCGTCTTCATGGCCAGCATGATCCGAGACAGCTCGCCACCGGAAGCAATTCGGCTGATGCTGCGAAGCGGTTCACCCGGATTAGCCGAGATCAAGAACTCCACATCGTCCATCCCGCTTGCGGTCAGACGAATCCGCCGACCTTCGAGCTCCGGACCGTTCGCATCCTCCATCGTTTCGATCCGCACCGCAAAGCGGGTGCGCTGCATCTGCAGGTCCTGCAGCTCTTGTTCAATGGCTCCAGCCAGCTCGTCCGCAGCCTTCCTGCGCAGGGCGGACAAGGAAGCCGCCGCATCCAGCAGTACCTGCTGCTCAGCCTCCAGCTCCGTTTGGAGCCTGCGAATATGCTCGTCTTTATTATCGAGGAGAGACAGCTCCCGTTGGATGGATTCGTAGTACTGCAGGATTTCCTCCACCGTATCTCCGTATTTGCGTCTCAGGGTCGATAAGACATCCAGCCGCCGCTCAATCTGATCGATCCGCGCTGGATTGAATTCAATCTGATCGCGGTAATCGCGAAGCTGAAACGAAGCATCCTCTAATTGATAATAAGCCGATTGGATCTGCTCCAATAGCGGCTGCAGCACCGAGGAGTCGAGTCCGGCAATGTCCTGCAGTTTCTGCATCGCTTTGCCGGCAGCCTGCAAGCCTTTCCCAGAGGCAAGCGCCTCATAGGAATCATTGATGCTGGAAAACAGCTTTTCCGCATTCGCCAGCTTGCGTTTCTCCTCCAGCAGCTTCTCTTCTTCTCCCGGCTTAAGCTTGGCGGAAGCAATCTCCTCCACCTGAAACCGGTACAGGTCCTGCATCTGGAGCGCCTGCTTGCCGCTATCCTGCAGTTCCCTCAATTGGCGCAGCAATCCCGAATACCGCTCATACGACTCGCGGTAACGAGCCGAGGCTTCCGCAACCGCAGATCCTCCAAACAGATCAAGCCAGCCGATGTGACCCTCCGGCCGTAAGAGCGATTGATGCTCGTGTTGACCGTGAATATTTACAAGCCACTCCCCGATCTCCCTCAGCATGCTCTGGTTGACCATCTGGCCGTTGATTCGGCTCGTGCTTTTGCCAGCTACCGTTACCTCACGTCGAATCATCAGGGGTTCCGAGCGGTCGACCGCTATGCCGATCCGTTCCAAAGCCTGCCAAACCGGGTGATCCGCATCCATATCGAACAAGGCTTCCATCTCCGCCTTATCCTGCCCGTAGCGCACGAGATCGGCCGATGCGCGTCCTCCGGCGATCAAGCCAAGCGCATCGATGATGATGGATTTCCCTGCTCCGGTCTCCCCGGTCAGAACCTGGAAGCCCGCGTCAAAGGTCAATTGCACCGATTCAATAACGGCCAAGTTACGGATCGTTAGTTCCCTCAGCATCGTATCACCCCAACAAGCTCATGATTTCATTGACAAATTCCTCGCTGCGTTCCTTCGTTCGGCAGATCACGAGGATGGTATCGTCTCCGCAGATCGTCCCCATCATGCCTTCCCAATCCATCACGTCAAGTATCGCCCCAAGTGCATTCGCCGTGCCAGGAGTACATTTCATGACGACCAGGTTCTCGGTGTAATCGATTCCCACAAATTGATCCATAAGCGCCCGCTTCAGCCGCTGCTCGGGATTGAAGCGCTGCTCGGCGGGAACCGCATATTTGTAACGACCGTCCGCAGTCGGGGTCTTGATCAGATGCATTTCCTTGATATCGCGGGATACGGTTGCTTGCGTCACATTAAAGCCCGCCTCGCGAAGAGCATCCACCAGGTCCTCCTGCGTTTCGATTTCGAAGGAATTGAGGATTTCCTTGATTTTCAGGTGTCGTTTTCCTTTCATACCGATAACCTCTCTTTTCGCATCTTAGCGATCTATTTCAAACTCGACCTTGCGTATCCGCCCGGTCAGCGGATTGACCACTACAATTCCAGCGGCATCCTCATACAACAGAGCATAAGGGAGAAGCCGATCCCGGAGACCGCTGCCTGTCCATTCGTAAGGCTGCCGTTCCCGTTCCACCTTGATCAAATAAAGCTCATCGTCGCATCTCGCCCAGTGATCGATAAACAGACGGCTTTCCATATCCTCGCCACCGGCATCCGTCCCTCCATCCACCCGAATGTAGAGCGGGATTCGCCGCTTCAGCGTCATGACTTCATAACCGGCATTCTCGAGAAGCGCCACCGCCTCCGTCACCGGAATTTCCTCGTCCGCTTCTATGGCCATTTTACGGTCAGGCAAGGAATTCCACCAGCGCTTCAGCAGAAACCAGCCCCATATCGCAAACACGATAAGCAGGAGAAGAAGGACAAATCCATCGCCATTTTTCATCGAATCACCCGAATATATATTCGCCTTTTTTGGTGAAACTCCTGCCAGCTAGCTTGACGATTCGCCTTTTTCAAAAAAAGACCCATCCAGAGATGAGTCTTGATCGAATTTCCTATGCTTCTCATGATGTAAAGGTGCCTGCTGCGGTGCTGACGGTCTCCGCAATCAGCCGGTCGATATCGACGGGAAGCGTTTGAGCTTCCCCGATCCACTCCCACAAGGCGAGGAATTCGATATTGCCCTCTCCGCCTGTGATCGGTGAAAAGGTTAACCCCTTCAGCTGGAATCCGGTTTCCGCTGCAAATCCAAGAACCGTCTGCAAAACCTCACGATGGACGGAGCTGTCGCGGATGACGCCGGACTTTCCTACCTTTTCTTTACCCGCTTCGAACTGTGGCTTAATCAAGGCCACCACTTGCCCGTTCGGCTCAAGAATGCCGCCAAGCGGTGGCAAGATCAATTTCAAGGAGATAAACGACACATCGATGGTCGCAAAATCAGGTGTCTCCGCCGGCAGGTCCGCGCGCGTCAAATAGCGAAAATTCGTTCGTTCCATCACCGTGACCCGGGAATCATTGCGAAGCGACCAATCGAGCTGATTGTAGCCGACATCGACCGCATAGACATGGCGGGCTCCATTTTGCAGTGCGCAGTCGGTGAATCCGCCTGTGGAGGCTCCGATGTCGAGCATGATAGCACCGCTGATCTGAAGGTCGAAGTGCTTGAGAGCTTTCTCCAGCTTCAAGCCCCCTCGGCTGACATAGGGATGCAGAGCCCCCTTCACTTTCAGCACCGAGGTCCTTGGAATTTTCGTTCCCGCCTTCTCAATGGGCTCGTCATCCGCCAGCACAAGTCCTGCCATGAGCGCGGCCTTCGCCTTTTCCCGGCTCTCGTAGAAGCCCTGCTCGACTAGCAGGACGTCAATTCGTTCTTTATCGTTCAGAGTGTTCGTCTCCTTCTCTACAGTAAACAAGCGGTCATGCCCGCTGCCGGTTTGTTCGGGGAAGCATGGCCTGCACCTGTGCGGCCAAATTTTCGGCCGTCAGGCCGACTTCCTTGCGTTGTTCTTTAATGGACCCGTGTTCGACGAAATAATCCGGAACCGCGAGGCATTTGATCGAAATGCCGTGAAGCCCGTGATCGGCATAAAATTCCTGGACGGCACTTCCAAATCCGCCGAGACGAACGCCTTCCTCGATCGTAATGATCTGGAAGCGATTCTTCGCCAATTGGAGCAGCATCGCTTCATCAAGCGGCTTGATGAATCTCGCGTTGACGATATGAAGCTGAATGCCGAGCGGACGAAGCATGTCAGCGGCCTCTTCGGCTAGTTGAACCATCGGGCCTACCGCGAGGACCGCCATGCGTTCCCCGGCTCTTACCGTCTCCCATGTTCCGATGGGGATCGGCTCGACAATCGATTCCGGCTTCACTCCGGTCCCGTTCACCCGGGGATACCGGTAAGCGATGGGGCCGTCTGAATACTGTTGGGCCGTCACCATCATACGTCGGAGCTCATTCTCATCCTTCGGCATCATCAGCACCATATGGGGCAGGCTGCGTAAGAATGCGATATCGTATATCCCTTGATGGGTCTCCCCATCCGGTCCGACGAATCCTGCGCGGTCGATCGCGAAGGTGACATTCAATTTGGGACGGCAAATGTCATGGACAACCTGATCGTACGCCCTCTGCAGGAAGGTGGAATAAACGGCGAATACCGGCTTCATCCCTTCCTGGGCAAGCGCAGCACACAGGGTTGCCGCGTGCTGCTCGGCAATGCCCACATCGATCATCCGACCTGGGAACCGTTCGGCGAATTTCATCAGCCCCGATCCTCCCGGCATAGCGGGCGTCACCGCCACGATTCGTTCATCCTGAGCGGCTAGCTCCATCAGCATGTTGCCGAATACTTCCGTATACATCGGAGCACCGACGGCTTTGATCATCTGTCCGGATTCGATCTTGTAAGCGCTGGCACCATGCCAGGCGTGCGAGTCTGCCTCGGCATGGGTGTAACCTTTGCCTTTCAAGGTCAGAACATGAACGAAGACGGGACCCTTCACTTTTTCCGCTTGACGGAACGTATCGAGAAGCTGCGAGACGTTATGCCCGTCTACTGGGCCAAAATAGGTGAAGCCCAATTCCTCGAAGAGAATGCCGGGGACAAGCAAATATTTCATTCCGTCCTTGAGTCGTTCGGCAGTCTTGGCCAACGTCTCGCCGACAGCGGGGATTCGCTTCAGCAAGCCTTCGATTTCTTCTTTGGCTTTCTTATAGTGTCTTCCGGCGCGGATCTTCATCAAGTAGTTGTGCATGGCGCCGACATTGGGCGCGATGGACATCTCATTATCGTTCAGGATGACCATCAGCTTTTTCTGTTCATGACCGATGTGGTTAAGCGCTTCAAAGGCCATTCCGCCGGTCAGGGCTCCATCGCCGATCAGGGCAATCACCTGATTGTCCTTGCCTTGGAAATCCCGTGCCATGGCCATGCCCATCGCAGCGGACAACGAGGTGCTGCTGTGTCCGGCTTCCCATACATCGTGCTCGCTCTCGGAGCGTTTGATGAACCCGCACATCCCGTGATACTTGCGAAGAGTATCAAATTCATCCTTGCGACCGGTTAATATTTTGTGAACATAGGATTGATGGCCGACATCAAATATGAGTTTATCGTTTGGGCTGTTAAAATAATAGTGCAGGGCAATAGTCAATTCAACAATCCCCAGATTGGAGGACAAGTGCCCGCCGGTAACCGAAAGCTTCTCAATCAAGAACTGGCGAATTTCATGGGCCAAGGCTTCCAATTCTTCAATCGAGAGCGCTTTAAGGTCCTGAGGCTCTTGAATTCGTTCGAGCACGTAAGGTTCCCCCGTTTCCCGTTGTCATCATTCTTTGGTCGTCAAACGAAAGCTGATATAAAAATACTCCTTGCGGAGTCAATGAATGGCAATATGGCAACTTTCATTATAGCACAAAAAGAAGCCGGTTCTCAATGGAACCGACTTCATACTTCTTCTCGTCAGGCATAAGGTCTAGTGGGAGGTGTCCATATAAATCCCTAGCATGGAATTGGGTAGCTGTAAAAAAGCTTGTACGATGGTCTCGTCAAACTGGGTGGAGCTGCAGCGAACCAATTCTTCCTTCGCTTCATCCAACGATTTCATCTCGGCATACGGATGCTCGGAAACCATGGAGTCAAACGCATCCAACACCGCGCATATCCTCGCTAAATAAGGAATCTCTTCTCCCTTTAAGCCACTTGGATACCCTGTTCCATCCCAATGCTCGTGATGATGCCGGATGATGCCCAAGATATCGGGGTTAAGCTCGGAGCTCGTTCGAATTAGATCTGCCCCTGCATTCGGATGAAGCTTGAGGGTATCCCATTGCTCTGGCGATAACGAGGCTTGCTGATTCCATAGCTCAGTCGGCAACAATCCTTTACCTACATCATGCAAAAAACATCCGATCACGAGCTTCTTCTTCTCCTCTTCACCGATAGCCATACCATCAGCCAGCTTCTCGGCCAAGATCGCGACTCTTACGCAGTGCCGATAGGTCGCCGGGTACTTTCTCGACAAAAACTCCATCCATTCCATCGCATTCTGCTTAGGAGCTTGCCGATATAAATCGTTATAGTGATGTAGTTCGTCCAAGATTTCCGTTTCCCCTTTGCCTGACGAATATTGTCCTCCCGTTTCCAGGATGTCGTACAATATCACTTATCCGACACAAATCAACCAGAGGGAGAGAAAATGAATCATGACCAACGAGAATTCAAACCAGTGGCTGTCCGAAACTCCCCGCAAAGGAAAGGCGTTTACGGATGATCAAATCATTCAAATGTTCCTCTCGGTCTGCTGTTCCTCAAGCAACACCAAACGTAATTACAGCCGAGCGATAAAACGCTTTCGTGATTTTGTGCCGCACATGACCTTGTCTCAAATTACTTGGAGAGAAGTCGAAGCATTTAAGCTTTCGCTTCAACATGGCATAGAACCGGATAGAAAATTTGCCCCCGCAAGCGTAGCTGCCTTTTTAGCACCGCTTAAATCACTGTACCGGTGGGGAAGCGATCCGAACATCGGCCTTTTCCGGCAAAACCCAACGCTATCCGTCCGAATCCCTACGATCACCATAACAAGCCGCAACCACTATTTAACAAAAAAAGAAGTGGGGAAGCTTCTTGAAGCACTCAAAAAGAGCGGATTGCGCAATTATTTGATCGGATTGTCCTTGCTGCTTCTCGGATTGCGTGTATCCGAATTGGCGAATATCCGCTGGGGGGACTTCCAGGCCGATCTGCTTGAATCGTCCGTTTTTCTAAGTGTAAAAAAGGCGAAAGGCGGGAAAACGCGCGATGTAAAAGTGCCCGCTTTCTTATGGAATAGCTTTCGAGAATATGCGGAGTCGCTCTCAAACGAAAACGCTTCCTCCGCACCTCAGGACGACCTTATCCTTTTCCCTATCTCGGTTAGACAAATCGAGCGGATCATCAAGTATGCGGCTCGCGCATGCTCCATTGAGAAAAAGGTAACGCCTCACTGGCTGCGACATACAAACGCCACACTTGCTCTTTTGCAGGGAGCTTCTCTCCAGCAGGTTCAGGAATCGTTAGGTCATTCGCACATCAACACGACCCAGAGATATTTACATACCGTTGAACAATTAAAAAAGGGAGCGCCCGATTTCGTGCATGACAGCCTTCAAGAGTATATAATGTAAAAGTCGTATAATATGGGAAATTAATAGTGGATTTGCTGAGGAATCATGTTGAGAATTGTCGGATAAGTGATATTGTACGACACATTCGTTCTTGTATGCGGGATCGAAAATAAAAAAACCACCAAGTTGATTCACTCGGCGGTTTGGGGACCGTTAATGGTCCCGATTCATTAAGTAGTCCGCTAATTCCAACAGGCGCTCCGGGCTCGGAAACCCGGCATCGCATACCGCCTGTTTGGCAGTTTCGGTTAACTCCACGACTCTTTGGCGGGAAGCCTCCAATCCCAACAGATAAGGGTACGTCACCTTATGCTGTCTCTCATCGCTCTTCACCGGCTTGCCCAGCTTCGCTTCATCTCCGGTCAAATCCAGAATATCATCCTGAATCTGAAAAGCGAGTCCGATCGAATATCCGTACGTACGGAGCGCCTCCAACTGACGTTCATCAGCCCCCGCGCACCGGGCTCCAGCCAGCAGGGAAAAAACAATGAGATCGCCGGTTTTGTGCGTATGAATCGCCTGCAGCTGCCGCGCATCCGTAATCCCCTGAACGCCCTCCATATCGGCTGCCTGACCGCCCACCATTCCGAGCGGACCGGCTAATCGCGATAAATCGGATACGATGGCTAGGCAAGCCTCTGCGGGCACCCCAAACCGAGCCGTATCGGCGACAAGATAGAAGGCATGAGTCAGCAACCCGTCGCCAGCCAAGATGGCCATAGCGTCGCCATAAACTTTGTGATTCGTCAGACGCCCCCGCCGATAGTCATCGTTATCCATGGCCGGAAGATCGTCATGAATTAACGAATAGGTATGGACAAGCTCCACAGCGCATGCAGCCGGCAGAGCAGCTTCCAGCCGGCCTCCCAATGCCTCAGCAGCGGTGAGGGCCAGGATCGGCCGCATCCGCTTTCCCCCGGCGAGAAGAGAATACTTCATCGATTCTTCCAAATTGGCGGGAATCTCCCAATCGGTCGGCCATACCGCAGCCAGCTCCGTTTCCACGCGGCTTACCCGATCAGCCAAATATTCTCGGAACGCTATCGACTTCTCCGTCATCGTCATCACAGTCCTCCATCACTGATCTATGGGGACAGGCTAATCCCGTCCAAATGGCCTCCTCGCCTTTACCTCAAGGAAGGCCGCCTGATTTACAGCCTGTCGTCGCCTTCTACAGGAAACGGCCGTTTGACCAGTGAGCCGTTCTCCGCCACCAGCATTTCGATCTTTCGTTCCACCTGCTCCAGCTTCTGCCCGCACAGCTGAGACAGCTTCATCCCTTCCTGGAACCACTCGATCGCTTGCTCAAGCGGAACATCTCCGGATTCGAGTCGCGTGACGATCCCCTCAAGCCGTTCCATCGCTTCTTCAAACGTCAAGGCTTGTTCTTCCGCCGATTGTCCAGATTTGGCCGAATCTGCATTCGGTTGTGAGCTCATCCGTATTCCCTCCCCTTATGGTTCTCGTTCGCTGCGATTTCCCTATCCTTCTTCCGCCTCGCCGTTTGGCTCAATAGCCCATACGGATGCGGCGAGCTTCCCGTCTCCGAGACGGACGCGCAGGAGATCGCCTGGCTGAACCTGCTTAACCGATCGAACCAGTTTCTTCTCTCCCTCTTCATACACAAGGCTGTATCCGCGAGCCATCACCTTCAGTGGGCTCAGAGCGTCGAGCTGCCGAATGGTCGACTCCCATTCCCGGCTCTTATTCTTTCGAATCCCCACCATCGCTTGGAGCAGCAGCTTATGGGCCGTATTCGCGCGCGACCGGGCGAGACTGGCCTGCTCCTTCGGACTGCGTGCCGTAAGCCGACGCTCCAACCGCAGATTCATCTGATGAGCGGATGCCACTGCGTTACGCATGCGAAACAGGAGCTGCTCACGAAGGCGGTCGTTTCGCTCCGTCGGTTGAAGCAGAATCCGCTGAGGATTCGTCAACGCCTGCGAACGGCGCACCTTGGCGAGCCGGTCCCGCTGCCTGTCCAGCTTCGTGAGCAGCGCCCGCTGCATCTGTGCGGTCTGCGCAGCGATCTGCTGCTTCAGCTCGAGGTGATGGGGAACCGTCAGCTCCGCCGCCGCAGTCGGGGTGGCCGCCCTCAAATCTGCGACAAAATCGCAGATGGTAAAATCCGTCTCATGACCGACCGCCGAAACGATCGGAATCCGGGAAGCAAACACGCTTCGTGCGACAACTTCTTCGTTGAACGCCCACAGCTCCTCTAGGGAACCGCCGCCGCGACCCACGATCAGAACGTCCGCCTCGTCCATCCGGTTCATCTGGTCGATAGCGGCCGCAATAGAGGAGGCGGAGCCCTTCCCTTGAACAAGAACCGGATAAAGAAGAATGTTTACCGAAGGGCTGCGCCGTTTCAGCGTGATCAGAATATCCCGTACCGCCGCTCCTGTTGGCGAAGTGATGACCCCGATCGTGTGCGGGTACTTGGGGAGCGGTTTTTTGCGTTCAGAGGCAAACAAGCCCTCCTGCTCCAGCTTCTTTTTCAGCTGCTCATAAGCAAGATACAGGCTTCCAATGCCGTCCGGCTGCATCTGGGTGACGTAAAACTGATATTGGCCGTCCCGTTCGTAGACGGATATGCTGCCCCGGGCGAGCACCCGCGTTCCCTCCCTCGGAAGGAAAGGAAGCCGAGAGTTGTACGAAGCGAACATGATGCTTTTTAAACGGCTGTCTGCGTCCTTCAAGGTGAAATACATATGGCCGCTGGAATGATGGGTGAAGTTTGAGATTTCACCCCGAATCCAAATGTCCTGAAGAAGGGCTTCCCCCTCCAGCTTGCGCTTGATCAGCCGATTCAGGTCGCGAATGGACAGGATAGCTTGTCCGTTCTCCTCCGGCATGCCGTTAGCTATGAGATCCATAGGCTCCTGCCTGCTTGGCGGCTGCCACGGTATTTTTGAGCAGCATGGTGATGGTCATCGGCCCGACGCAGCCAGGAACGGGAGTGATCATTCCCGCCGTTTCCAACACATCATCCAAGTCGACGTCTCCACAGAGCTTGCCGTGCTCGTCCCGATTCATTCCAACGTCGATGACGACCGCGCCTTCCTTCACGTGCTCCCTCTTGATCATCTTCGCGCGGCCTACGGCTGCAACGAGGACATCCGCTTGCTTGGTAATCTCCGCTAAATCCTTCGTGCGGGAATGACAGATCGTGACCGTCGCATGCTCCTGGAGCAAAAGCAGTGCCATTGGTTTGCCTACAATGTTACTACGGCCGATAACAACCGCATGTTTGCCGGCAAGCGGAACCTCCATACGGTGCAAGATCTCGATGACCCCCGATGGCGTACAAGGAAGCATACCCGGCTTGCCGATGACGAGGTTGCCAACGTTCACGGGATGGAAGCAATCGACATCCTTGTGCACGGAGATGCTATCGATGACGATGTCCTCGTCAATATGCTTCGGAAGGGGCAGTTGGACAAGAATGCCGTGAATCTTCTCGTCTTTGTTCAATTGACCGATGAGCGTGAGCAGTTCAAGCTCCGTCGTCTCGGCTGGGAGCTTGTGCACCTCGGAATAGATGCCCACTTCTTCACAGGCCTTCGCTTTGTTCCGGACGTATACGGAGGAAGCGGGATCCTCTCCCACAAGCACGACGGCCAAGCCCGGTTGTGTACCCTCATGGGCCATCTCTTGTACTTCCTGCTTAATCTCTTCGCGGATGGATCGAACCAGTTCTTTTCCATTGATGATCTGTGCGGTCATTGGACTCTCCCCTTCCTCAAGTTCGGACACATCAGTCCGTTGCTTTCCGCCACTCCTATTCGGGAGTCTTTGTACCGGCGTATTTCGCCTTCAGGGCGTCGAGCTCCAAGATCATTTTGCCGAGAACGCCGTTGACGAACTTGCCGGATTCCTCGGTTCCGAAATGCTTGGCCAGCTCAATGGCTTCATTGACGACAACCTTAGGAGGCGCATCATCGCGATAGACCATTTCATAAGCGGCGAGACGAAGGACCTCCCGGTCGATCTTCGACAGCCGGTCCATTTTCCAGCCCTTCAAATAATCGTTCAGCATCTCATCGATCGGCGTGATCCGATCCGTCGTGCCCTGCACAAGCTCCTGGATGAACTCGATGGCGATGCTTTCCCCTTCCACCTTCAGCTCCGCTTCGTTATCATGCTCGGCTTCCGTCACGGCTGCCACGATGGCATCATGGGAATTCACTTCATTCATCTGCATCTGGTACAAGCTCTGGATTGCGATCTCTCTCGCAACTCTTCGTTTCATTATCCATACCCTCCAAAAAAAGAACAGCCCGAAATAGGCCGTCCCTTTGTCATCATCTGAACATTCGCCATCTCTCCGTCAGCCACTGAAGAAGCTCTTCCCGTTCAAACAGCGGCTCACGCCGGTCCAGCTTTCTTCCCACATAATAACCGATAAACACGAGGAAAGCAAAGATCAGCATATCCCAAAATCCGGCTATAAGATAGACGATTCCGAGAATCAGTCCGCTGGCGGTGCCGATGAGCTTGCCGCTGTGCTTTTCCCACAATTCCCGCCACATGACGCAGCATCCCTCCTATTCCACCCGGCTCTTAAAGGCGGGTGCGCTTTGGACGACGTTGGCCACGTAAACGGATACCCGGGCGACCGGAATACCGGTAATGTCTTCAATGTAGCTCTTGATCGCGGTTTGGACCTCTTCCGTTATGGCCGGAATGGACGTTTCCCCGTCGACTACCGTGCGAAGCTCAATCTCCAGCCCCGCTTGATCCACCTTGATTCTCGCTTTCAAATCCTTCAAGCCTCGGGTGCGGGAAGCCGCCTTCAAGGCCAGATTCTCCACCGTATCGAGCGAGATGCGGATATCGCCGAACTCCGTACGCTGATCGATGGACGGAACATTCGGAGTTGAAGTTCTCACCGATAGGTAGAACAATCGCACCGCCACAATCAACAGGATGCAGCAGCCTGCGATGAGGAATGCCGCCGTCCTCGTATCGAAATACACATCATGCAGAAACGTTCTCGAATCCTCGAAGGAGATTACGCCGAAAGAACATAGCAATAGGATAACCAAGGCGAAGATGACAACCAGACTGAAGATGAAGAGCAAAAAGCGGTCAATGATTTTGGCCACGATGGTTTGTCCCTCCTGAACTAAAGGACCCCCCCGCTCCAGGATGCACCTGATAGCAGAGGGGGTTCATTCAAATCAATTGGTGTGCCTAACGGTCGATTACTTGACGCGGTTAACAGCGGTATCCTCTTCCGGAACCTTCTCTTGACCTTTGAATTGAACGTCATGGATGTGCACATTCACTTCGACGACATCAAGGCCGGTCATGGATTCGATGGCCTTCTTGACGTTGTCTTGAATCTTGCCGGCGACTTCAGGGATTTTGAAGCCATATTCGATTACGATGGAAACGTCAACTGCCGCTTCCCGCTGTCCAACCTCGACCTTGACTCCTTTGGCAAGGTTTTTACGGCCGAGTAATTCTGCCACGCCGCTGGCAAATCCGCCGCTCATTCCGGCAACGCCTTCCACTTCGACAGCCGCAAGCCCGGCAATCACTTCAATAACCTCGGGAGCAATCTGAATATTGCCCATATCCGTTTTCTCGTAATCGGGGATAATTGTGCTCATGTCTCCTCTTAACCTCCACGTGAAGCGATGCAAACCTCCTGCGTGACTGGGAAGCAATCCGAAGCTTTCGCCATCCGGGATACCTCCACCCATACGTGAACAGGCAAAGTTTGTCTTATTACATTACTATAGCATTTCGGGCCGGATATGACAAACCCGAGAATCTTTTGCTGGCCTCGTCTGAAACGGAGCTCAGGAGCGCGGATCGTTGACATCATGCTCTTCCAGGAACTTGATATCAAAGTCTCCGTTCAAAAAGCGTTCATGCTCCAGCAGCTTCATGTGGAAAGGAATGGTGGTCGCCACTCCCTCGATCGCAAATTCCATAAGAGCGCGTTTCATCCGGTTGATGGCTTCCTCTCGCGTCTGGCCCCACACGATCAGCTTGGCAATCATGGAGTCATAGTGCGGCGGAATCGTATAACCGGGATAAGCTGCGCTGTCCACGCGAACCCCGAGTCCTCCCGGCGGAAGGTAAAACTGGATTTGGCCCGGTGAAGGCATGAAATTCCTCTCCGGGTCTTCCGCATTGATGCGGCACTCAATCGCCCAGCCGTTCCAGCGGATATCTTCCTGGCGGAACGACAAAGCTTCGCCTTCCGCAACCCGGATCATTTCCTTGATCAGATCGACCCCAGTTACGTATTCCGTAACCGGATGTTCCACCTGAATGCGCGTGTTCATCTCCATGAAATAGAACTTGCCGTCCGGGCTAAGGAGAAATTCCAAAGTGCCCGCGCCCGTATACCCGACAGCTTCCGCTGCCCGCACAGCCGCTTGTCCCATCGCGCTTCTCAGCTCGGGAGTGAGGATGGAGCAAGGAGCTTCCTCCACGAGCTTCTGTCTGCGCCGCTGAACCGAGCAATCCCGTTCGCCTAGGTGAACCACATTGCCGAAGCTGTCGGCGATGATCTGAATCTCGACATGCTTCATTCCGGTCAAATATTTCTCGAGATAAACTCCGGCGTTGCCGAAGGCTTTCTGTGCTTCCTGCTGGGCCATCGAGATCTGCTGAACGAGTGTCTCCTCGTCCTCTGCAATGCGAATGCCCTTGCCGCCTCCGCCCGCCGTCGCTTTGATGATGACGGGATAGCCGATTTCACGGGCGATGCGCACCGCTTCCTCCACGTCCTCAATAAGTCCGTCCGAACCCGGAATGACAGGGACCTTCGCTTCCTTCATCGTCTGCTTCGCGACCGCTTTATCCCCCATACGGTTGATTGCATCCGGAGAGGGACCGATGAATACGATGCCGCAGCGTGCGCAGATTTCCGCGAAATCCGCATTCTCGGCGAGGAACCCGTAGCCCGGATGAATCGCATCCGTTTCGGTCAGGGTAGCGACGCTCATGATATTCGTCAAGTTCAGGTAGCTGTCTTTGGACAAGACGGGTCCGATGCAATACGCTTCATCCGCAAGTCGGACATGCAGAGAGTCCCTGTCGGCTTCGGAGTAGACGGCAACGGTGTAAATGCCCATTTCTCGGCAAGCCCGAATGATCCGGACGGCGATTTCACCGCGATTGGCGACCAGTATTTTATGAAATTTCATTGATAGTCCTCCTGAGTCACTGCTTCTTCATCAGGAAAAGGGGCTGTCCGTATTCAACCAGCTGTCCGTTGTCCACGAGTACCTCCACGATTTCCCCTTTCGCTTCCGCTTCGATCTCGTTCATCAGCTTCATCGCTTCGATGATGCACACCACGGTTTTCTCGGTCACTTTGCTGCCTGGACCTACAAAGGAGGGAGTATCAGGTGAAGGCGAGCTGTAAAAGGTTCCTACCATCGGAGAAACGACCGTATGTATATCGGCCGACGACGGGGTAGCGGCAGGCGCTTCGGACGAGCCTGCAGAGCTGCGTTCGACTTGCGGCTCGGCGGAAGTTGGGGTTGGGATGGGAGCGCCGTATCCCGGTACAAGCGGCGCAGTAGATACAAGAACCGATTCGGTCTTGCCGGGTTTGCGTAAAAAGAGCTTAAAGCCCTCGTTTTGGATCTCCAATTCCTGCAGAGACGATTGATCGACAAGCTTGATCAATTCTTTGATTTCATTCAGCTTGAACAAGGACTTTCACTCCTTTTAAGTGCTGCCTGCCGGCTAAATGCTTACATCCGGAACGTCCGGAGGACCGGTGGCCATCCATAACGCTCGTATTATACCACATATCCTACCCGTGTATAATTATTAGTTGCTATTAAGAGCTGACCTAAATAAATAAGAGAGGATTTACACAGCTAAAAACGATATTGAGGCGCTTGTAAGGAATAACCCACCCCGGGATTCCCCCGGAGTGGGCCGTTTCACTCGATTTCGAGCATTCGGATTATTTGTGGTACTGAATAGCTACTTTGTCCGGGCCTACGTTCAAGACTTCGGTGACAAGATCGACGATGCTGACCG
Organism: Gorillibacterium timonense; assembly: GCF_001457415.1. GTDB lineage: Bacteria > Bacillota > Bacilli > Paenibacillales > NBRC-103111 > Gorillibacterium > Gorillibacterium timonense. The sequence continues at coordinate 1,445,806 of NZ_LN881724.1, read as the reverse complement.
CCTGGCTCTTCTCCAGCTTGCTGGACTGCACGATAATCTTCCATTTACCGCTGTCCTGCTGGACGATAGCGTTGGAGTAACCATCCTTTTGCAGCTGTTCGACGATGCTCGTCATCTTCGCCTGCTGTTTCTCCAGCATATCGTATTCTTCATTCGCCTTCGCTTGCGCTTCATAGCCCTTTGTGGAATCCGTCATGATATCCTGGAGCTTGACCAGCTTCTGCGACAGCTGATCTTCTTGTGTCATCTGATTGAAGACGAAGTAATCTTCTTCGGACGAACCCTGATTGGCTACTTTATTCAGAATCTCCTCATTGGTCTGCTTGGCTTTGTCTGCTGCGGTGCCTGTGGCTGCATCAGAATGCTGCTGCGCGTTAGCCGGCAGATCTCCTCCGGCAGCTTGATCGGCAGTGCTCTGATCTGCGGGAGCCTGATCTGCAGCGGCTTGATCTTGAGCGGCTTGATCCTGGGCTGTTGGATCGGCTACCGTTTGATCGGCGGCAGCTTTGCCCGTATTCGCCGCCGCTGCATCCGTCTGATCGTGATTGACCGAGACCTGTTCCGTTTGAGCCGGGTCCGCCGTATTCTTCAGCTTGTCGACATCCTCGGTGAAGAGATAGTAAGCGGACAAGACGACCATCAAGCTGAGCATGGAGACAAGCCAAATGGTTTGACGTTTGGAATTCATTGCGGGATTCCTCCTTAGTATTGGGTTCCGCTGCGTGCGGATCGTACCTTATTCAAATCGTTCACGAGCTTATTGCTTTCGCGGAATGATGGAGACGCGGCTAACCGGAACGTCCAAGCCTCGTGAGACGGCTTCGAGGAGAAGCTTCTTGACGGTTACATTCTCCGCTCCAACCGCCACCACAACGACTCCGCGGATCTTTGGCTTGATGGTTTTGGTGATCAGCGGGGTTTGATTCCCGGAGACCTGATAGAGGACGACTTCGCCGCTGCTCGTGACGTCCGTGATGTGCCGGGTTGCTCCGGCCTGATCCTTTTCGTTCGTCGTCTGTTGGGTCTGCTTCATCGATTTCTCGACAACTGCCTCTTCGGTAGAATCGATGGTCACCATGACCTCCACTTCTCCGACACCGACGATGTTCTCCATGATGTCTTTGAGGCGGGTTTCATAGGCTTGTTCATAATCCTTGAAGGGTGATTGGCCCTTGCTTTCCGTCCCCCATGCGGGAGCTGTCGATTCGTTCGCTTCCGGCGGAGAAGCTCTGCCGGTCGCACCGGGGTCCACCTCCTTCACGCGGATCTGGCTCAAAACCATCAGCAGGGCTCCGACCAATCCGATCAAGATCAGGAAGCGAAGCAGCTTCGGCCGATTCTCTCCTTTGGCCCCTCCCCCCAGTAAATCTTCCAACCGCTTTCTCCAGTTGCTCACGCTCGATGTTCACCTCCGATTCGATCCTTCTTCCGCCTCAGGGCGGACAATTTCGATATTCTCCGGTTCTACCTGCCAGGTTGACGCAAGGTATTGTGTAACGGCATCTGGATTCTTTACGCGGTCTATTTCCTTCGAATCCTTCGTATCGACACTTGTCGAAGCGGTGATGGCTCTCTCGGCTGTCCCGCCAAGGACGATGGGAGCCATCGATGAGATCGGCTGGATCGGTTGGACATTTGACCAAGCGGGTAAGGTGCGCCCGGGCGCTTCCAAAACAACTTTCATCGAGGCCACATGAAGCGACCCGGCGGAGTCCAAGACCGTCAAGACTTTGACCTCCGAAGCTCTATCGCCGAAGCGACTTTCCACTTCCTCCTTCACGGATTCGGCCACCCGTTCCTCTACGAGCTTCATCGCGGCGGCATTGTCCTGCGCTTTCAGCCGCGCCGCCTCCTGTTGGATCGCTTCCAGAGAAGCGGAGGCCGCACTTTGCCCGAAGGCAGGCTGCACGAGGTTGAGTGTGCTCTGCTGCTGAATGGAACGAAGCAGTTGATCGGTGTTCCAATCCATCCGGAACAAGCGGAGAACCGGGGAGAGCAGGATCATCAGAAGGAACAGCCCGATCACGGTCTTCACATACCGCTGCATCGATTTGTTCGGGAGCAGCATATCGGCAAACGAAGCGATGAGAACGACCACGATGATTTCCTTGATCCAAGCGCTCAGCCAAGCCATTCGGTTCTCCTCCTTCTATCGCATCATGAGCGAGACGTTCCCTGCCGCGATCATGATCGTGATGGCGAGGAAGAACATCAGGCCGACCGCCGCCAGCGCCGCGAAGACATACATCATGTTTTTGCCGATGGTCTGCAGGCAGCCGATGATCGGACTGTCCCCGAGCGGCTGGATGATGGCGGCCGCGATCTGATAGATAAAAGCGAGAGCCATGATCTTCAAAGCCGGAAAGGCGCAGATCAGGATCACGATGAGCACTCCGGCGAGTCCGATCGTATTCTTGACCAGGAGAGAAGCCCCGATAACCGTATCCGATGCATCGGTGAACATTCGTCCGACAACCGGGATGAAGTTGCCGGCCACATATTTCGCTGCCCGGAGCGTCACGCCATCGGTGACGGCGCTCGTCGCTCCTTGAACGGACAGGACGCCGAGAAAGACGGTCACCGCAAGCCCGAGTATGCCGACTCCTACATTTCGGAGGAGCTTGGCGAGTTGGGTGACCTTGAACCGCTCGCTGATCGAGCTGACGATGCTGAGCAGCGTCGAGAAGAACAGAAGCGGAAACACGAAGACGTAGATCAGCGTACTGACCGCGTGAATCATAAAGATGATGAACGGATGCAAGACGGTGACCGACGCTACATTCCCCATGGAGCCGACCAACGAGAGAAGCAGCGGCACGAGGGCCATCATGAAGTTCACCATGCCCGCAATGGCCGCTTTGGCATACCCGATCCCCAAGTTGAAGCTGTTTACAGCAAGCACCATCAGCACCAGGTAACAGATGGAGTAAGCGATCTTGCTCACCGACTGCTTCTCGAAAGCGGTCTGGAGCGTCTCCAGAATCATGCTGAACACTGCGAGAGCGACGATGGTGGCGAGCAGTCGTCCGCCGACGATCACCTCGTGAAAGAAATAGTTCAAGAGACCGCTCAGCACACGCTTCAAGCTAAAGCCGTGGGATGCGATCAGTTCCTTGAACGTCGGCATCCGGCTATCCGGAAAATACCCTCCGTAATCGCGCATCAGTTGGTTCCAATAGGCTTCAACTCCATCGGTCGGCACATTCTGCCCTTGCTGTTGGTTCAACGTGTTAGGTGAACCAACAGCAAGTACTTGTTGCTGGACCGGATTGCCGGATGATTCGGCAGCGAGGGCCTGCCCGCCTGCGACGAGAAGGAAGAGCATCGCCATGAGCAAGAACGTTTTTTTGTAGCGCACTTCAGCACCCCTCCGGTGAATCGGCGTTGCTCCATCAAGCGGGAATCAAGCGGATCACCGTCTCGACGATGACCGTGATGATCGGGATCGCCATCACCATGATCAGGATTTTCCCGGCGAGCTCGATCTTCGATGCAATCGCCTCTTGTCCCGCATCTCGTACGATCTGACCGCCGAATTCGGCGATATAGGCGATGCCGATGATTTTGAGGATCGTCTTGAAGAAAACCGGCTTCACCTGGGATTTGGTGGCCAAATCCTCCAGCACTTGAATCACGGATGAGATTTTGCCGAGCAGGAACAGGAAGATCAGGATGCCCGTGAACATGGCCAGGAGGAAGGCGAACATCGGCTTCTGCTCTTTCACGATCAGAATGAGCACGGTGGCGATGATGGCGATGCCGACGAGCTGGACGATTTCCACGGTGTCCTCCTATTGGAACAAAAAGATGGTTTTGATTTCCTTGAAGAGAGTGCTCAGCATATTGACGACCATGAACAGCACCACCACGAAGCCGATCAGCGTCACCCAGCTGGCCATATCCTCCTTGCCCATCTGCTTCAGCACGGTATGAATCATCGCGATGATGATCCCGATGCCGGCTATTTGAAATATCGCATTGACATCGATATTCATAGGACACCCCAGTCTTTTAAAACATGATCACGACGACGAGCGCCGCCCCAAGCACTCCCAAGCTCTTCCACATCTTGCCGTACCGCTTCTCCTCGTCGGACGCATTGCTCTCCTCCACCGACAGATGGCTCACGGCGAGACGAAGATGCTTCAGTTGATCCCGGGTATCCGATATGCCGAGCGTTGCTCCAAGCTGCAGGAGCGCTTCCCGTTCCGGTTCCTTCATCGCGGTTCTCCGGAAGCCTACAAGAACTGCCTTCTCCCAGCTTTCGGCCGCCGTACGGCCGCTTCCCGACTCCGCCATCCGTTCGGCAGCGTCCAGGAAGATCGCGGCAAGGGGCGGAGATAGCGAGACGGCGCAAGCTCTTAACGCATCCGGCAAGGGAGTGGAGCCGTAGCCGATTTCCGTTTCCAGCCGCTGCAAAGCGAGAACCAGCTGGCGGATTTGCTTCGGCCTGCGGCTGAGGGTTTGCGACTGGTACAGCCCGAGAAGCAATCCCGCGACGAGCAGCAGGAGTGCTCCGAATGTCTTCAGCATGGCCTCGCCTCCCGTTCATCAGGCGCCCGGGCCTGCCTCAGTCTTTGTCCGGCCAGCTCGCGCACCTTGGTTTCAAAACGCTCCCCCTGGCGGGTTAACTGGACCAGCCGGGTAAAAATCCCTTCCTGCAGCAGCCGCTTGAGAGCCGGGCGGCTGCTTCCCTCTGCAAGGTCGCGTCCATGCGCCGTAGCGATGACCCGGATGCCCGCATTCATCGCTTCCCACACGGCCTCCGCATCCTCAGCAGTTCCGATCTCGTCCACCACGAGAATCTCCGGCGACATGGAGCGGATCATCATCATCATGCCTTCCGCCTTCGGACAGCCATCCAGCACATCGGTTCGCGGCCCGAGATCGAAGGTGGGAACCCCGCGTACGCAGGCGGCGATCTCCGAGCGCTCATCCACCACTCCGACCTTTCGCCCTCCCGGCAGCTCGCGAGTGCCTTCACTGAGAAGCCGGACGAGATCGCGAATGAGCGTGGTTTTGCCCTGCTGCGGCGGAGACAGGACGAGGGTGTGATGAATCGAACTCGAATCCGGGTCTATGAGGAGCGGCAGCACCTTCACCCCGCAACCCTTCACCTGCCGGGCATAGCGGATGTTGAAGGAAGTGACATCCTTCAACAGCTTGACTTTGCCACCTTCGAGGATCGCCCGGCCTGCTAGCCCGATGCGATGGCCTCCCGCGATGGTGATATAGCCGCGCCGAAGCTCTTCCTCATAGCTGTACAGAGAATGCCGGGTCAAGAGATCCAACAGACGGCTGCATTCCTCGCGGCCGGGCACATATGCGTTTTGAGGAGAAGCGAACAGCCTCCCGAGCGAATCGGGGAAAGCATGCTTTCCTCCATACAGAATTTCCAGAGGGCGCCCCTCGCGAATTCGGATTTCTTCCAGGCGCAGAGTGACCTCCGCAGGCAGCTTGGACATTACCGATTTGACTCCGGGCGGCAGCAGATCATTAATGGAATCAGTCATAAGGCGTCCCTCCTAGCCTGTCTGATCCAAATATATGCCCCGTCCGCAAAAATATAACTCTCTCATTTTTTTAAAATCCCAAAAAAGATAAAGCTCACCCCAAGCAGAATCCAGGCTAATTTGGAATAAGACAGCTTATCCGCAAGCCCAATCAACCCGATGCTCGTCGTTGCGAGCAGGATGAGAGGTCCGACAACGGCAAGCCCTGAATTGACCAGGAGCGCCCGGTCCACCCTCCCCAGCTTCAGCATCAAGAGGGCGGCCAAAATCTCAAGGGTGCCGGACAGAAACCGAAGGGACGCCATTCCCGTTACGAATTTGTTCAGCACGGGACACCTCCTTTTCCCTCCACTTTATGCGAATCGAAGCCGTTTTAGGATAAGCTTCGGGTTCCTCAGCTTGAATGGAATCGGGTCCGTCAGGAGCTCACCCCCGGCAAACGCCTGCATACGATAAGGAAGTGATAGAAGGATATAAGGAAGCGAGGAGATTCTACATGCCGGAAAAAAGCGGCGTGACCGCATTCTGGTCCGACACGATGACAGAGCCGACAGGCACAAGAAGCGGGAAACCACGCACGAGCGGATTGACGATGGTCATGGACAAGGGTCTCGGCATGCACGCATTTCGGGATCTGCTGGATACGGCCGGCGATCATCTGGATCGAATCAAGCTGGGGTTTGGCACGGCCGCGCTATACCCTCCCCAGATCTTGCGGGAAAAGATTCAGTTATGCCGGGACGCGGGTGTCTGTCTTCATCCGGGAGGGACCTTTTTGGAGGCGGCGATTCGGCTTGGAGAAGACGACTCTTATCTGGAAAAGACAGCGGCTTTAGGCTTCGAGGGAGTCGAGATTTCCGACGGGACGATTGCGCTGACCCCCGCTCGGCGTTCGGCTTTGGTTCGGCGGGCAGCCGAGCTCGGCCTTCGAGTCTTCACGGAATACGGCAAGAAGAGCGGGGGTTCGCGGATCGCGATGAACGAGCTGGTGGAGACCGTCCTATCGGACGTGGAAGACGGAGCGGAGACGGTGACGATTGAGGGGAGAGAATCAGGAGCCGGGGTTGGAATCTACGACGAAAGCGGACAGTGCAGAGATGAGGAGATTTTGGAGGTGACGAGCCGGGTTCCCTCATCCCTTCTGCTCTGGGAAGCTCCACATAAGGACCAGCAGGCCCATCTCCTCCTGCTGCTAGGGAACCGGGTGAATCTCGGGAACGTCGCACCAACGGATGCGCTTGCTCTTGAAGCGCTGCGTCGAGGGCTCCGCTCCGATACGATGGAACTAATTCCCAATCGGAGAAGGTAATCGATGAAGCTCGAGCTCATTCCCTCTCTTGGAGAAGCAGACGAATTCGCTTTTGACGGCAAGACGGTGATCGTCATCGACACCCTGCGCGCAACCAGTAATATCGTGACCGCGCTGACGTCGGGGGTCCGCGCCATCGTCCCGGCCGCGACCCGGGAAGAGGCTCAGACCCTTTGGCAGCCGGGGGACATGCGGGGAGGAGAGCGCGGGGCCATTCCGATTCCCGGCTTCGAGCTCGGCAACAGCCCGAGTGAGTACGAAAGGCCCGACCTCCTCGGCCGTCGCATCATCCTGACGACGACCAACGGAACGCGGGCGATTGCGGCTGCAGCTTCCGCCAAGCGGTTATTAGCCGCAAGCTTATTGAACGCACGCGCCAGCGCAGAAGCGATCGCTTCAGTCGGAGGTGATACGGTTATCCTATGCGCCGGTACGAGGAACTTATTTTGCGCAGAGGATGGGCTTGCTGCGGGAGCCGTTCTGGCGGAGCTTCTCGGGAAGATGCAGACGGGACCTCATGCTCTCCACGATTGCGACATGGATGATTACTGCCGCGTCATGCTTGGGTATTTTGCAGCTCATCGAGATAATCTCGCCGCTGAGCTCTACCGCAGCGATTCGGGGCGGCGGCTCACGAAGCTTGGCTTTTCGAAGGACGTGGCCTTCTGCGCCCAACTCAATCGCTATTGCACCGTGCCTTGTTTCGTCAACGGGGAGCTTGTGTCCCGGTCATCCGACCTCTCTCCTATCGATTAACGAGAACCTGCTGCTCTTGACGGGCCGTTCTAACCCCTGCTTGTCTCTCATAGGTATTGGAGAAAACTTGATCGCGGGTTCTCCCCTTTCGTCAAAGGTTAGGGATTCCCTATCGGAGAGTGGTCTTCCCTATGAACGGCAATGAGATGCTGCTCATTCTTATTCTCGTCGGCTTAGCCGGCCGGTCCAACATCATCACCACCGCCGCCTGTGTCCTGCTCGCCGTCAAGCTGCTCAGCCTGGAGCGTTTTCTTCCGACTATGGAGCGCAGAGGGCTTGAGCTCGGTTTGCTTTTTCTCACGATCGGTGTGCTGGTTCCCTTTGCAAACGGCAAGCTTACGTTTCGCGACGTCGGTTCGGTGCTCCTGACGCTTCCGGGCATCATGGCTCTCGCCGGAGGGGCGATCGCTGCGTATATGAATGGCAGGGGACTCGAAATGCTTCGTCTCGATCCTCAGATTGTCGTCGGGTTAGTGATCGGTTCCATCTTCGGCATCGTGTTTTTGAAAGGCATTCCGGTCGGCCCCTTGATGGCCGCAGGGTTGACGGCACTCCTCTTGAAAGCCTTCCATTTTCTATTCGGCCGATTCTTCTGAACCGCATTCCTCCTTCTAACCCTTTGACGGACCATAATGTTGGCTGATAAAGTGATAGAACCTTTCGACCTTGTTCTCGATCTCATCCATGTTCAAATGCCCATAACCAAGCATGATCTTATCCTGATGCTTTCCTTTCACCAGGCAATACGATTCGACGGGAATGGCACGAATACCCACGGATTGACTTTTCGCAAGGAATTCCTCATCGAAATGGAGCCCTGGCAGCTGCAGGACCAGATGCAGCCCGGATTGATCGCCATGAAAAATCGCCCCACTTCCAAAATACCGAGAAATGCTCTCCGACAGCACTCGCCGTTTATCTGCATACTGTTGACCTAGCTGCTGGAGGTAACGATCCAGTTTTCGCTTGTTCAAAAACTCCGCAAGTGCAGCCTGTTCCATGATCGGATTCTGCACGTCCGTATACAACCTACCATGAAGCCACGGAGCATGAAGCTCGGAGGGCAGGATGACAAAGCCCACTCGAAGCGCTGGAAACATGGTTTTGCTAAATGTGCCTGCATAGAGAACACGCTCGCTATCCATCGAATAAAGCGGGGAAATGGGAGCCCCTCCATACCGGAATTCACTGTCATAATCATCTTCGATGATATACATTCCCTGCTTGCGGGCAAGACGGATCAGCTCGGCCCTGCGTTCGGCAGGAAGAATACCCCCGAGCGGAAACTGGTGAGAAGGCGTCACGTAGACAGCGGAATACCTTCCTTCCCTCAGCAACTCCGTACGAAGGCCCTGATCATCCACGGGAACGCCCGCATAGGAAATTCCTCTGTGTTTCAAAATTTCGATGATGCCATGATGGCACGGGTCTTCGATTGCAAAAGGAAGGCCCTTTTTGACTAGCAAGGGTGCAAGAATCGTTATGGCATGCGTGGTCCCGGAAGTGATAAAGAGATTCCGAGGATCGGTAGAGATTCCGCGAGTTCGAAACAGCCATTGGCAGATTTCTTCCCTAAGAGGGCCATACCCCGCTGTTTCGCTATAACCGAAATGATCATCTTGCAGCTTATCGTAAGCGGTTAGAAGCATCTGCCGCCACAAATAATGAGGGAAGCTTCGAATATCGGGTTGTCCCGTTTGAAAATCAACCGAAAACGTCCTCGATTCCCGAGGCGTTTCTTCGGTATAAACTCGCACACTCGAAGCTTCCAAACACAAGCCTTCTTTGACTCGTACGCGGGAGCCTTGGCGGCTGGTCACAAAGCCCTCGGCAAGCAGCATGTCATAAGCTTCGTTAACCGTGCTCCGTGAGACAGACATATCCTTTGCAAGTGAGCGGCTGGAGGGCAAAGCTTCTCCAGCCTTTAATTTGTCTGCCAGAATCAAATTCTTGATCTGATAGAAAAGCTGCCGGGATAACGAAACTTCCCGCTGCTTCGATAGGACGATATCCCACATAGGCCCTCCAACTGGTATGAAACATCCGTGCTGAACTGGATATGGAAGCATTCCAGTTCGCTTGCTAGGATTGTAGCATACCGTTTTTTACCAGTAAAGGGGTGTCTATTTTGGAACGATCAAGGGGTCAGCTCTATTTGGTTTTATCCTTTTCACTTGCGGGAACCTCCGTCATTGCCGTTCGCTTCATTGCCGGAATCGGCGCCTTTACCATCACGGCTTGCAGTCTGTTGATTGCTCTCCTCGCATTCGCTCCCTTCTATCGGACAAAAATCATAGAATCCGTCCGCCAGATGAACCAACAGGATTGGATTCTGATGGTCCTGCAGGCCTTCTTCGGCATTTTCCTGTTTCGAGCCTTCTTATTGTTTGGCTTGCGGCATACCAGCACTGCAGAAGCCGGCATCCTGATCGGCAGTGAGCCGGTATTAACCTGCCTGTTCGTACGTTTTATCTTAAGGGAAAAAGCGGGCAAAAAAATGGCGGCAGGCATTCTATGCGCGGTTATCGGAATTATCCTGCTGCAAGGAATTCAGCTTATGGAGCTAAGCTTTTCGGGGTTGCTCGGAAATTTGCTGGTCTTATGCGCAGCCGCAAGCGGATCCTTCTTTACGATTCTGTCCCGGATTCACAGCGCGCATAAAACGCCTCGCAGCACCGTTAAGCTTGATCCCGTGGTTCAATCTCTGCTCGTGGCGGCCATTGCGTTTGCCTTATGCCTTCTTCCCGCGCTCTTTGAACATCCCTTCTCATCCATGCAGGAGCTTCATCTCCAAGGGTGGCTGTCGATCGGATGGTATGGTTTGGTTGTTACGATGCTGGCTTATATCTTATGGTATGCCGGAATCAAAAGGTGCAGCGCATATACCGCCGCCGCTTATTCCAGCCTTATGCCCCTGACGTCCATGCTGCTCTCTTATCTGCTATTGAGAGAAACGATTACGGGAGCTCAATGGGTGGGAGGATGTCTGGTGATCCTGGGAATCCTCGCGATAGCCGGGCTGAAACCGGGTGAAAAACAAGCCGGGTAACCATCGCCCATTCGTTTGCTTCTCGTTCATTATTCGCAATTTATTGCGCACGCAAAAACACCTCCGGGATGAATTCCTTATCTTTCGATAAAGTCGAATTCTCCTGAAGGTGTATTGTTTTTCTTTCGTGTGTGAGGGACTATCCCCGAATATGCATTCTGTAAGATCGGATTCGCAACACTACCGACGGTCGGACGGTCCGCCGACAAATACCGTCGAATCGGTATCCAGCCCGTAAGCGGTATGCAGCGCTTGAATGACATCATGCAGCCGTTCGCCGCTGATCACGCAGGATGTCTTGATCTCGGAGGTGCTGACCATGTTGATGGAAATGCCGAGTTCCGAGATCGTTTCAAACATTTTTGCGGCGACGCCTGGCGTACTGACCATGCCTGCTCCGACGATCGAGACCTTCACGAGGCCGGTCTCGGAGGTGACGCTGCGGAAGCCCACGACCGGACGGAGGTTTTCGATCACTTGCAGCGCTCTCTCCACATCCGTACCGGAGAGCGAAAAGGAAAACTCGGCCTGACTCTCCACAATGCCGCTCTGTACGATAATGTCCACGTCAATCTTCTCTTTGGCAAGCGCAGAAAAGACGGCGGCAAGCTGGCCGGTTCTCTCCGGCACTCCCAGAATGCTGATTCTGGCAATATTCTTGTCATAAGCGATACCGCTCACGACGATTCCCTGTTCCATGATCGCTTCCTCCTTCACCGTTGTTCCCTCGTTATGGGTAAAGCTCGATCGGACGACGAGGTTGACCTTGTTGTGCTTGGCGCATTCGACCGCTCTCGGATGCAAAACAGCCGCTCCAAGATTGGCAAGCTCCAGCATCTCATCGTAGGAAATCTCCTTCAGCTTGCGGGCTACCTTGACGATCCGGGGGTCGGTCGAGTACACGCCATCCACGTCGGTATAAATCTCGCACAAATCCGCTTGGATCGCAGCTGCGACGGCCACGGCGGTCGTATCCGAGCCTCCGCGTCCCAAGGTCGTGATCTCTCCGTCCTCGGTCAGCCCTTGGAAGCCGGCTACAACGACGATTTGATCTTCTTCGAGCGCCTTAAGGAGCCGATCCGGGCGAATCTCTTGAATCCTGGCTTTCCCATGGACCGCTTCTGTGCGGATTCCGGCCTGCCAGCCGGTAAACGACATCGCTTCTTCGCCGAGTTCCCGGATGGCCATCGCGAGAAGAGCCACCGACATCTGCTCCCCGGTAGTGAGCAGCATATCCATTTCTCTCGCCGGAGGCGTACTTCCAGCAATTTGACGGCTCAAATCAATCAGATCATCCGTGGTATCTCCCATTGCGGATACGACAACGACACAGCGGTTTCCCTCTCTCTTCCGCTCCACGATCCGAGTCGCTACCCGCTTCATCCGCTCGGCATCCCCAACCGAGCTTCCACCGAATTTCATCACGACCAAAGACAACCCGCCCACCTCTTTCGATAAACATGATCATAGACTTCCATAAAAATCCTTTATAGAAATGCCGCATTGCGGCGATAAAGTATGAGCTCGCATGGTAACCCGCTCATCTTAAGCAGGTGTAATTTGATGGAGTCCTTCTACTGTCATTCATTCTATTCAACAGAGCGAACCTTCGATCCTAGTATCCGAATGATCCGGCTTTACAGATACAGAAAGGCGGGCGGCCCTGACGGTCCGCCCGTTCTTCTCCGTACTGCCATCCCGTACTAAGCGCGGGAGATGTACTTGCCTTCCCGGGTATCGATCAGAAGCTCGTCGCCTTCATTGATGAAGAGCGGCACTTGAACGACCAGGCCGGTTTCAACCGTAGCGTTCTTGCTGGCACCGGTAGCGGTGTTGCCCTTCACGCTCGGATCGGCTTCGGTGACCTTCAGCACAACGCTGTTCGGAAGGTTGATTCCGAGGATTTCGCCTTGGTAGCTGATGATGTTGACACTCATGTTTTCCTTGAGGAATTTCAGTTCCCATTCCAATTGCTTGGAGGTGAGGACGAATTGATCATAGGATTCGGTGTCCATGAATGTATGCTCGGTTCCGGCCGAGTACAGGAATTGGGTCGCCCGGTTTTCCACATGGGCACGAGCTACGGTTTCACCGGCGCGGAACGTCTTTTCAACCACGTTGCCGTTGCGCAGGTTTTTCAGCTTCGAGCGGACGAATGCGGCTCCCTTGCCCGGTTTCACGTGTTGGAATTCGACGACCGAGAACAAATCTCCATCGTATTCAATAGTAAGGCCTGTTTTAAAATCGTTGACTGAAATCACTATTACAACCTCCTCAAAAATGGGGACTTGCCAGTTCGGGCGAGCCGGAATTCACCCACCCTAAGACGCTTGCTAATAGCAAGCGTCCCTAGTATAACGAATTTTTACCCGATTTCCAAAAATTCTTTGGTGGAACGAGTCAAAACCCGAATGCCGGTTTCCGTGATGACGACATCGTCCTCAATGCGGACTCCACCGAAGCCAGGCAGATAGATGCCCGGTTCTACCGTGACGACCATTCCTGGTTCGAGAACCGTGTCGCAGTAAAGGGAAAGTCGGGGCTGTTCATGAACCTCGAGTCCAACTGAGTGGCCGGTTCCATGACCGAAGCGGTCTCCGTACCCCGCCTTTTCAATGACGCTGCGCGCCAAGGCGTCGCCTTCCTTGCCGGTCATACCTGGCTTCAGGTTGGCCAAGGTATGCAGGTTCGCTTCGAGAACGATGTCGTAGATTTCGCGATGCTTGGGACTTACCTTGCCGATGCCGACGGTGCGCGTGATATCGGAGCAGTAAGCCTTGTAAAGAGCGCCGAAGTCCATCGTGACCAGATCGCCGGTTTGAATCGCTTTTTCAGACGCAACCCCGTGAGGAAGCGCAGAGCGCACGCCGGAAGCGACGATGGTATCGAACGAAGAAGAAGTCGCTCCGTTCTTCCGCATGAAGAACTCCATCTCCAGCGCCGTGTCGATCTCGGTCACGCCTGGCTTCAGGAAGCCCAGGATATGCGTGAAGGTCTTATCCGCCAGATCGGCGGCTTGCTGGAGGATGTCGAGTTCCGCTTCATCTTTGTACATGCGGAGCTTTTCAACCAAACCGGATACCGGGACGAGCTCAATGCCGCCAAGATCACGGGCATAAGCTTGATACGTTCCGTAGGAGAGATCGTCCTGCTCAAAGGCCACCTTCGTGATATGTACGCCTTCAAGCAGTTCCTTCACCGACAGAATCACATTCGGCTGATGCATGATGATTTCAAATCCTACCGCTTGTTGGGCAGCTTGTTCCGTATAGCGGAAGTCCGTTAGGAACCAAGCCCGATCCGCCGTAACGAGGACATAGCCGGAGGATCCGGTAAATCCGCTGATGTAACGCCGGTTGAACGCATTGGTAATCAGGATCGCATCAAGCTTGCGTTCCTCCAGTTCCTTGCGCAATTTTTGCAAACGTACAGGTTCCATCTCTATTCACCCTTTTCCTCAAAATAACGGACTAGCGCCATCAAGGCAAGCTCATATCCATAGGATCCCAGTCCACTGATCTGTCCGAGAACTACGGGAGCCGTCACCGAGTGATGACGAAATTCCTCCCGCTTGTAGATGTTGGATAGATGCACCTCGACGGCAGGCAGAGCAACAGAAGAGAGAGCGTCCCTCAGCGCGTAGCTGTAATGGGTGAACGCTCCCGGGTTAATGACGATACCGTCTTTGGTTGCGTAAGCCTCATGAATCTTGGTAATGAGATCGCCTTCGTAATTCGATTGCACGAATTCCAACTGAAGATCGAGCTCCAAAGCCAGCTCCGAGAGGCGGGATTCGATATCGGCCAAGGTCTCGGACCCGTATACTTCCGGCTCCCGCACACCAAGCATGTTCAGATTGGGGCCGTTTACTACAAGAATGCTTCGCATAACCGTCCTCCATACCGTCCAACGCGGATAACTTTAGCCATTTTACCATAGGAATCCCGGTTTTGAGAACTTCTTTTTCGCAGCTTTCATAGAAGGAGAATCCCAAACAAGTAGCATCTGAACTCGAAAATGGTTACAATGTAAGAAAGCATACACACTAGCTGACCCCATCCAAAGAGGTGACCCATTTGTCTCAACCGAAAACCCCATCCTACGGCGGGCAAGCCGTCCTTGAAGGCGTCATGTTCGCCGGTCAAAAAGTCAATGTCACGGCGGTGCGGCGCAAAAATTCCGAGCTTGCCTATCTCGAAGTTCCGAGAGAAGACATCGGCTGGGTGCAAGCCCTTAAGAAAATCCCGCTACTCCGGGGGATCGTCGCCATATTGGAATCCTCCGTCAAAGGGACGACTCATTTGAATTTCTCCGCCGATATCTTCGCGGAAGAGGAGGGTGATTCGAAGGCCTCCGCCAAGGAACCTGGATTCTTAGAGAAATTCGGTCTCGTCATCGGCGTAGCCGTCGTCGGGATTCTCTCGTTTCTCGCCGGCAAGCTGCTGTTCACACTGGTTCCCATGTTCGTTGAGTATTTCCTGTTTGGCAAGCTCTTCTCCAACTTCATCATTCATAACCTGCTCGAAGGTGTCCTCAAAATCGCGCTGCTGCTCCTTTACATCTATCTCATCGGGTTGACGCCGCCCGTCAAGCGGTTGTTCCAATACCATGGAGCCGAGCACAAGGTTATCAGCGCTTATGAAGCCGGGGTCGAGATGACCGTCCCCAACATTCAACAGCACAGCCGACTGCATTACCGATGCGGAAGCAGCTTCATGGTGCTCACCGTCATCATCGGCGTTATTATTTACTCCTTTCCGATATTTGAGTACCATTCCATCATCGAACGGATGATTCAGCGGATCGCTTTGATTCCGGTTGTCATCGGCGTTTCGTACGAAGTGCTGAAGTTTACCAATTCCGTTCGCGACATTCCACTGCTCCGCTATCTCGGATATCCGGGGCTCTGGCTGCAAAAACTGACGACGAAGGAACCGGAGGATTCCATGGTGGAGGTTTCGCTCGCTTCCTTCAACCGGATGATGGAGCTGGACAAGGAGCTCTCCGTCGAACCGGCTCGACCAAGCTTCGCCAGCTGATAGCGCCAGTGACCAACACCCCTATACCTCTCTTAACGACAAAAGGAGGAGTCGCTCATGAACCGCAGACAGATGTCGTTTACCCCAACCGATTATGTGATCTATGGGCTTGCGATTGTGGGAGTCCTCATGTCCTTGTTCAAGAACCTTCTCGCCATTCTGATCCCGATCCTGATCATCGGGGGATTATTCGCTTATAACCGGTACCTGGGCAACCGTAGCCGCGGGTATCGCCCGACTTCCAGCGCACGCCCTTCCTCCAACCGGTTCGCCGATGCGAGGAAGAAGAGCAAGACCGTCCCCTTCCGCGTCATTCCCGGCACCAAGGATTCGGATGACGAACCGAAGGTTCATTAAGCACTGGAAGATGATCTTCAAGCTGCAACAAACGGACCGTCCCTTTCACAGCTGCTCGCTGGTTAAGGGACGGTCCGTTTTGCATGTTGCAAAAGTAAAGCTTGTCATCGAGCTGCAGTCAGGCCGCCATGATCAGCAGGTTCAGCTATCTCCCAGCCCAGTCCGCACAGCGTGTTTTTTTGACGATAGCTGAGGGCGGCTAGCCTTGCTTAACTCTCTGAGCATACAGCTTGGTATACCGATCCAAGGTGAAGGTTCGAAAGAATTTGTCACCCGCTTTAACCCCGGCTTGGAACAGATCGGCGCTCTTCTCGCTACTGATGTTGAACTCCGTCGTATGGACGTTGGCAGACGGAATCTTAATCGTCCGAAACCCTTGTGATTCGTCTATGTATCGCTCATCGTGGGCATCCATCATCGTGCTGAACAATGCACGGAACATGGTGAGCGGCCCGACGATCCGATTCGGCTGTTGCTCGGCGCGTCCGACCAGTTGAAACCCGAGCGTCGGAACGGGATCCACCAGGTTGTGGGTGTCCTTGTCAAACAGCCACAGCGGGAAGTTACTGAGCAGTCCCCCATCTACGACATAGACGAACTGGTCACGGAAGGCCTCATGCTTTTCTCCGCTCCGATATCGCTTGCGCAGGATGACGGGGTCGAAGAAGAACGGAATGCTAGTGCTCATCCGGATCGCACGGGAGACGGAAAAGAGATCCGGCTCGATCCCGTATTTGACGATATCATCCGGCAGCACCAACAGCCGTCCGGTGCTGATGTCGGATGCGATGATTTGCAGCTTCCCGTTAGAAAGATCACCGAAGCGGCGAACGCCTCTTGCTGCGAGCAGGTTGGCTGCCCATGCCTCCAACCGTTCACCGGAGTAAAGCCCCTTCTTCATATAGAGCCGCACGGCCGGGCCGAGCCAACGAATTTGATGAAACGCCGTATGCTTCAGGAAATGAGAGAACGGCGTCTTCATGATGATGTCCTTCAGCTCTTCGCCCGTATAGCCTGCCGCGAGCAGCGAGGCGATGATGGAGCCCGAAGAGGTTCCGGCAAGCCGGCCAAACGCGATCCCGTGCTTTTCCGCAGAACAGACCGCTCCCGCGAGTCCAATGGCTTTGACCCCGCCCCCTTGAAATACCGCGTTGACTTCCATCGGCATTCCTCTCCTTCCGCTTGCCGCATTCCCGTATACCCGCTTATTTCAACCTTATGATTTAGGGGAATGTCCATATGCTGGAGTAAAGGGCTGATAAACCAGCTCTCTGGGTAGATTGACACCCAACCGGTGGCCCGAATCCCCACAGAATCTGGTGTATGGATCTCCCTCACCGGGCTCTTCAGCGGAGCGATGATCCTCAATAAACCGGAATCTCAGTTCTTTGGTTTGCTGAAGATGTGCACTGCTTTTTACGATGGCGAGCTCTTCTTCCACGTCCGCGAGCTTTTGCTCTTTCTCTTGAAGTTGTCGGTTCATTTCCCTCACTTTTGCTTCCATTTCGCGTACGCGGTCGCCGCTGGCTGCCGGTTCATACTTCAGTTCCCGGTACTGGCCCATCCATTGGTGCAGGGTACCCCTAGGAATGTTGAGTTCTTCTGCAAGATCCGCGACTGTTTTTGTTTGCTCCTGAATGAACCGCACCGTCTGCTTTTTGAATTCCTCGTTGTATCATTGCCGCTGTTCGCCCATGTGAACACACCTCCGTTGGTTTCATTAGCTGCAGTCAATTATGGCGTGTCCACTTTTTATTCTAGCTTGTGTGAGTGATAGCGAAGCTTGCAATATTGCTTTATTATGAATATGATTTCAACAATAGGAATATTAAGGTATATCGTGAAATGATCAGATACAATTTGGTTGATGCTCATGTGTGGTGAATTCCAATTGGAAGGCATTTTAAACAACATCATAGAAGAATGGGGTCAAAAAAATGATGGTCAGGCAATAGAAAAGAAAACAAACTTGTTAAAATTATTGTCAATCATAAACATGAAGGAAAACTTGATGTGCATTCATGTATTTAATTTTCGCTAGGAGTACCTACTTTTCGATACGAGACCCATTAAAACAAACAGAAAAGTATGAATTTTATTACAAGGGGGATGAACCCATCGAAAAAAACATAATTGTATTAGATGAAAATAATGTAGAACAAAATTCAACATATTTGCGTAGAGCAAAAGGTCTCTAATAAACGGCAGAGCACAATGGGTTAATGAAAAAACAATACAACTTACGTGTCCGCCGTTAAAAATGGAGGATTTAGTAATGTTAAATACTATAAACACAAAAATTATAGAAGATATTATCCCCAGTACATTCCGTATAGACCAACCTATTCCTATGACATTCCCTGCAATGTGTGCTTGCGTTGACATGAAGATTAAGAAGAGCAAAGCAAGTGATGAAACCAAGAGTAAGAATTTAATAAACTCTATGTCTTTATGCTTAGCCGCAAGTGGAATAGGTTTTCTCCATACTTTTGACAACGAATGGCTTTATAATCCAAATAAAAAATATGCCAATTATTATCCTGACGCTTTACCAAATGATGATTATATAAAATACACAATGAAGTTTTTAGGATATAACTTCAAAATCATAAAAAATAATGGTGAAAATAAAGATGAAATGTTCAATTACATTCAAACCTCTATTAACAATGAAATACCATTATTAGCGGAAAAAGTGGTTGGCCGGTTGTGGAGTATCATATCTGGATATAATAGCAAAACTGAAACTATAGTAGGATACCATCCTGTTTGTAATTGGATACCTGATGAGTTCATGCTTGACAATAATCCAGCAGATGGTTTTTGTGAAAACGGAATGTTTTACAAAGAAAATTGGTATAAATCTATAAAACAGCTTGTTGTTATTGAGGGTAAAAACAAAGAACCGTTATCTGTGATGGACTTTGTTCCTTATTGGTTGTCTATAATGGAAATGAACGGTACTGAAAAACTTTATTGTGGATTTAAAGCCCATGATGCATTCATTAAATTGCTGAAAGATGATGATTATTTTGAAAAGGCTGATAGTCAAAGTCTTTTAAGAGCATATGATATTGTTAGAGGAATGGGCGGTGGACTCCCAGAATGTCGAGTATATACAGCCGGAGCAATTGGAAATCATTTTATTAAATACTGTAAATCAGAAATTCCAGAAAGTTATTGGCAATTTAAAGGAATAGTTGACCGATATTTCCATGATACACATAGGCAGTGTTGGAAAGTTTGGAGAACTTCGGGTGATGGCTTCGATTTTAAAGAAGAATTTGTTGAACCTTTTCGAACACCAGAAGTAAGAAATAAAATTGTGCTAATTTTCGAGACAATACGCCAAAATGATATGTATGTTTATGAAGCATTGAAAAATTGTTTGAATGAATAGAGCGTTATTTAGGTTATAAATGTGCATTCTCAACAGTTAAATAGACTTATTTTCTATTTTTTCAATCACAGCCCAGTCTACTCCATCTTCAAGCTCAATATCTATCTCTTCTAATAATTTAAAGCCTTCTTGCTCGATTCCTTCGTCATGCCCATGTAATTCAAAATAGCGTTCTTTAAACTGTACGAACCAAAAATAAATACTATAATAAATACTCGGTTTGTCCAAAGGTATTGAGTTAGCATTTTTCTTAAAAAAAGAATAGCGTGATAACAACTCATTCAAGTGGGCATCTTCAATATTTTCATTGTAATACTGTCTCAGTTTTTCATCAGAAATAAACTGTCTTACTTCGTCTTCTTTTAAAATTTTCATATACAACTCCTAACCTTTACTCAGGGAAGTATTTTACAATAATATCGATATTCTTTGATTTAAATAGATTTGTCAATTGCTTCACAGCCTCTGCTTCAGAAACTAACCATTCTACCTTATAACTGCGATTACTTGAGGTGTCGCGAATTTCTTTCCACCTTCCCTGTATCCGGCTTCGAGCATTTGCCCGACCAATTTGAGGATTACAGCCTGGTCGGTTACTCGCCCTGTCTGACAGGTACTTTCGTCAGTATGCTTCTACGCCCAGATCTCGCCGTACGCAGGAACCCTAACTACACGAGGACTTGGTCACTCCCGCGTCCGGTCTTTTACCGGCTAGAGAATACGCACTCGGGGCACCCCCATACAAAAAAAGACGGGATATCCCGTCTTTGGCTCGTTCTTATTGGATTATTCGGCGGCGGATTCCGTTTCCGCGTCACCGTGCAGTTGATGCATCAGCTCTTCCAACCGGGTGGGGTTAGATGTGAAGTAATCGACCAGATTCTCGATGCAGGTGATGGATTCCCAGCTCAGGTGATGCTCGATCCCCTCTACATCGGGATAGATGTTCTCTTCCTTGACGCCGATCACGGTGAGGAAGCTCTCCAGGAGCTTATGTCGATCCATCAGCCGCTTGCCCATTTTCTTGCCCTTGGAGGTGAGGATCAGCCCCCGGTATTTCTCGTAGACAAGGTAGTCATCCTTGTCCAGCTTTTGAATCATCTTGGTAACGGATGAGGGATGGACGTCGAGTCCTTCCGCGATATCCGAGACCCGGGCATAGCCCTTTTCATCGATGAGCTTATAGATACGTTCCAAGTAATCTTCCATACTCGGTGTGGCCACCATGCGTGTGTTCCCCCTTCGAATCAACCCTCTTCATCATAAAAGAATATGACGGACAACGCAACAACCGTACCGTCTTTTCCCAGTTGATCGACCGAGGGCCGCCACACATGCGAATGGGCATCCTGACGCCTGCTCACGGACGACCTACCGCTCGCTTCACTTCTTCTGTGATTTGCTCCCCGCCGTGCCTTTTCCATTCCGACACAAAGGTGTCGAATTCGCTCATGGGAGAATCGCCTACGACGATCTTCAGAAAGGTTTCGTTCTCCATCCTTTGCAGCGACTTCCACTTGGTGCGCATCGTATCGGTCACTCCGTAGAAGACGCTTTTGGATTGGATGCTGGGGGTTCTCGCAAGCACCCCGACCCCGTATTTGTAAGCATTGGCCGCCTTCCAGCCTTCCATGTCCTTCTTGGGCTGCTCTTCCTCCCTGATCCATTGATTGTAAATCAATCGGCTATCCGGGGTCAGCAGCTCGGGGTCAGCCTTCCCGTGCAGGGCTTGCTGAAGCTCGGCATAATTTTTCTCGATGGCTCCGGCATCATCGATCAGCAGATCGAACGGATAATACGTGCGCAGCTGAATGCCGGTCTGTGCGGAGAAGTCTTCCAGCTTCCGCACTTCGGCTGTATTGGGGTCCTGTCTTCGCTCGAGCCGCGTAAAGGCGTTAACGAGCTTTACCACCGCCTCCGGATGCTCATAACCCTTGCGCACCACCAAATAACGATCGGTTGCTGACGCAAGATGGACCTCAAATTGCCCGCTTGCATTCAGAGGCACGGCATAAGCGCGCCATTCCGCGGTCGTGCCTCTCCTTACTGCCTCAGACAGCGGATAATACGGCATCCACCAAGGACCGAAGAACATCCCTGTCCGGCTTGTCAGAATCGGTTCCTGCGTTTCCTGATAGAGCGGAAAATCAGGATCGATCAACCCGCGCTTGTACCAATCCGCGAGCCTGCCGAGCGCCTGCTTGGCTTCCGCCGTAGTCGAGCCGTATACGATCTCGCCCTCCTTGTTGCGGATCCAATTGCCCGGGTAAGCTCCGAAGGCGTGAAATATAGAATCAAACCCATTCACATTCGGCTTCTGGCCATAAACGATATTCCGGTAGCCGCCGATCCCCACCGTATCGCGCTTGCCGTTCCCATCCGGGTCTCGTTCCACGAACGCCTTCGCGATCGCCTCGATCTCATCCAAGGTCTCGGGTGGACGCAGACCCAGCTTGGAGAGCCAATCCTCGCGCACCCACAGCAGGATTGCGGAATCCGCCTTCAGGGCCACGTTGGGCAGCCCATACAGCTTACCGTTTCGGGAAGCGTCCCGCTCGGCATCGCCTTCGGTGGAGCTGTACATCTCCTTGATGAGCTTGGAGCCATATTCCTCGAAGATTGCCGTCAGATCCTCAATCATTTCATTATCGATCAGGCGTTGAAGCTGCTCCTGGTTCACGACCAGAGCGTCTGGCAGATCGTTGCTGTCGATGGCCATATCGACTCTTTGGAAATACGGATCATCGCCTTTGGCTTCCCAATAATGGATCACCTTGATGTTGGTGATGCCCTCCAAATAGTTCGTAATCGGATTGTTGTCGTTGCTGTCTCCGGCTTCAAGCCGAGAGTCGGGGATCTTGAAGCCGATTCGCATCGTAATCGGTTTGCTTAGCTTGCTATAAGCGGCGACCTCGGCCAGGGACTCCGTCTCTGCCGGCCGCTTCGCGCTAGTCTCGGTTCCCGTTTCGCGGCACGCGGTCAAGCCCAAGGCTACGAGCAGGAGAAGCAAGCCTCGCTTACGGTTTCTCACGATGATTATCCCTCCCGGCTCGATATTCACTGGGGAGCACTCCAATGCGTTCCCGGAACAGCCTGCTGAAATAGCGTTCATCCTCAAATCCTGAGCGAAACGCCACTTCTCCGACCGCCAGATCCGTTTCCTTCAACCATCGTTTGGCGCGCTCTATGCGCATATTGCGTAAGCTTTCCCCGAAGGGGATTCCGGCGAACCTCGCATAACAATGGCTGAAATACCCGCGGCTCATTCCGATGGAGGTGGCGACATCGTTCTGATTGATTTTTTGGCCAGCATACTCCGCCATATACCGAACTGCGCGGAACATGCAAGTCATGACTTCCTTGGTGAAGCCGAGTTCGATCATTCTGCGAGCAGAGATGTCCGCAAAGCCTCGCAGCCAGTTCTTCCATTGCCGCAAGCTTCGGTTCTCGGATAGGCCTTGCTCCAGAGACAGCTGCTCATCTGGCTGCAGTAGAAAGGGGCTCCAGACCTGCAAGAGCTGCCGCCCGCAGGCCGAGAAACGGGTGTAATGTGGCTTCTGCTGATGGAAGCTGGTCATCAGCTTCTCCCACTCCGTTTGATCAAGCGTCCAGCGCAGCTCCTGCACGCCTTCCAAAGCATCCGCACACGAGGGCTTCGCTGCTTCTGAAGCCGTACTCTTCAGCTCCGTATAAGGAAGACAAGAGATCGCGGCATGTCCGTCCAAGCTGTAAAAAACCGCTTGGCGCAGCTTTGCTGCACACTCCTCCTCCAACTCTCGGAACGCCACATTTCGAAGACCGGAGATCTGCGCAACCAGCCATTGTCCGTAATGGGCAGCCTGAAGCTCCCGGCGGGCTTCCTCGAGCGAGAAGGATGGATTCAGCGGGGAAATCCACATGTCTCCTAATGTCAGAATCGATATGTTTTTCATGAAGGCAAGTCGGATCAGCTTCTCCACGCCCTCATCGGGAGAGAGCGAAGCGAATACCAGCGCTTTGTCCGTCGTGATTCGTTCGGCTTCTCCGCGAGGAGATGTATGGCGAATGCTGTCTTCCCATTTCAACCGCTCGACCAGACGGCCGATCGTTTCATCGGCATTTTCCGCCTCAAGCAGCGTCTTGACGATATAATCGACCGCTCCTAGCCGCAGCGCCTCCTGAACATAGTCAAACTCATGGTGGCAGGTCAGCACGACCGACCGGGTATGCGGATAGAGCAGCCGGATATGCCGGATCAGCTCAAAGCCAGACATGCCGGGCATGGAAATGTCCACGAAGAGCAAATCGATGTCCTGGCTCTCCAGCAGCTTCAAGGCTTCTCTCCCGTCGCCGGCTTCTCCCACGATGACAACTCCGAAGGCAGCCCAGTCGATGAAGGAGATAAACCCTTTGCGTACAAGTCGTTCATCATCTACTACCGCCGCTTTGATCATCGAAATCCTCCTTCCTCTTGCGGGGAATCACAATGGTTACGGTTGTGCCATGCTCGGGCTTGCTTTGAATTTCCAGCTTCATCAGGTCTCCGTAATAGGTTTGAAGCATCCGGTACACATAGGAAAATCCGATCCCCAAGCCCTTCTTCTCGGTTGAAGGTCCTCGCAGAAGCGCCGCAATTTCTTCCTCATTCATTCCGGCTCCATTGTCGCTCACCACGAGCATGATCGCATTCCCACCGTGCTTGGTGATGCGGACCTCAACCTTCCCATTGTCACTCATCCCGTGGTAGATCGAGTTCTCAACTAACGGCTGAAGCAGGAATCGCGGCACGGCGGACGCTAACACCTCTTCATCCGCTTCCACGTAGAACTCGAATTCGTAATCGTACCGAATCCGCTGTAGCTCCATATAATTGCGGATGGCTTCGATCTCTTCGCTAATTGTGACGATCAAGCTGTTCTTGCCGAGATTGTAATGCAGAACCTTCACGAGCAGCGTCACGAGCCGGTCGATATCCTTTTGCCCATTGAGGCGGGCCAGCCATTGGACGGTGTTCAGTGTGTTATGCAAGAAATGGGGGTTGATCTGGCTCAGCAGCTTCTCGACTTCGAACTGGCTTTTCTGTTTCTCGTTGCGGGCGACGGCTTGAATGAGCTCGTTCACCTGCTCCTTCATCTGCTGAAAGTTTCGCAGGACGAAATCGAATTCCTCCACTTGGGTGAGGGCTACGGGAGCGGTTACATTTTCCGCCATACGGTTGATTTCGAGATTCAGCTTGCGCAGGGGACCGTAGATCCGCCTCCAGACGAGGCCCGCCAATATCCCCGCGAAGAGGAGAGTGAGCAGAGCCAGCACGAGCACTTTATAGATCCAGGAGTAGATTTCGCTATTAAACACGGACCGTTTGACCACCGCTATCAGCTGCCAGCCCTGCGGACTTGTGTATCGGAAGAGATGGTACCCTTGCAGTTCCTCATGCACGTTCTTTGAAGGTTTGGCGGCTGCGCGGATAACGCCGTCAGGTAGCTCTCCTTCAATGACATGGACATTGTCACCGCTCTCGTTCACGAGCAGATGCTGCATCTTCATGCCATAGCTCTTCTGGTCGAAAACCCGGCGCAGAAGACCGTAATTCGTCTCCAAGTAGATGTATAAGGGATGCGATCCGCCCACTTTCACCATTCGCCTCTCCGACAGAACCAGGTTGTCCCCGACCGAATAAAGGGTTGGATGAGGCCCGTAATAATCCGCTCCATTGTAGTGCATAAACAGCGGCAAATGATCCAGCTTGAAATCCCTGCGTGCGCTGAGGCTCGTAAACAGCACCGGGTCCTCGCTGTCCGGTTCGAGATAGGCCGTCAACCCGATGTAGGGATTTGTGAAATTGACGAGGTTGATTTTCTCGTTGATCGAGGTCATCAGCTGTGATTTCCGATAAATCTGCTTCTCCTGCAGATAAGTGGACATCTCTTCTACGATCTGGCCGTCCAGCGCAAATTGCTTGGAGGCGTAATCCAGATTGTCGAATGCATTTTCCAACCGGTACGCCTGCTGCTGCAAGCTGGCATTGATCCCGCTCGCGATCTTGCCGGTCAGGATCGAATCGATCGAATAATAAGCGACGAATCCGACAATCAGCAAGGGGAGCAGTGCCCCCGCCAGCAAATAAAGCACCAGTATCTTTCGGAGCGACTTGACCCTTGAACCAAGCGCCCCCGGCCCTTTTCGCTTTGCAAGCATATCGTTCTACTCCCTTATGCGGCAACATCCAGTCTCTATTACACTGTACTAGTTCCAGAATAACACAAAGAATCCGGAATGGAATCCGGTTTCATACGAGCTTGTGACGGATAGAATCAGGCAGAACAGCCGGCTGCCGTTCTGCCTGAATTCATCGTTATCGCGTTCGATCCGTTATGCTGCTGCTCTATTTCACACTCTTGCGCGCTTCGAACAGCTCCTGCGCTTTTTTGATCGAGAAATCGAGCACTTCGGCATAACCCAGACCGTTGACCTTATCGTGCATTTCTTTGTTCAGCTTATCGAATTCGGCCTGGTTCTTCGCGAACACCATCTTCCAGGACATTTGCTGAATGACCGTCCCGATCTGTTTGTTCTTCTGCTCCAGCGTTTTGTCCATCGTGAGCGGCTCTTTACCGGTAAATCCTTGCGGAGCGACGGCAAGCAGGTTGTTCTTCTCAAAATATTCCTTCGCCGTGAGCACGCCCATCTTCTCTCTCCAAGAGCTGTCAAGCTTGGAGGGATTGCGTTCCAAGGTCGTCTTCCACAGGTTGTGGTCGTACGGCTCGCTCGTCTCGGGGTTCTGCATGGCCGGCACGACAAAGGAGAAGTTCATCTGGTTGGAGCCGTAGTAGTAATCTCCACCGCCATATTCTTCGGGGATCTTCGTGCCCTGCTGATCGGCATATGCCTTCCAGCCAAACTCCGTTACAACCGGTTTGCCGTTGGCATCGATATCCCAGGTAAGCCCTTTCGGTCCATTGGGGACGGCGGTCCCGCTGCCTGCGGAAATCATCGCGCCTTCCGGCGTATACATCCAGTTGATGAATTCCATGATCCGAGCCGGTTCCTTCGCCTTAGCGCCGATGGCGATAATCCCGTTGCCTCCGTATACATTGAAGCCGGTGGAATACATCAGCTCATTCTTGAAGGGCACAAGCGCAAAGCCTTTACCTTCCGCCGTGCGCTCCGCCGTATTGTAGTTGGCGGCTCCAAGCCACGGGAACCAGGAGAAGAGCAGGCGGCCTTCCTTGTATTTGGCAACGACATCGTCGAATTTCTGCGTCAAGGAATCAGGATCCAAGAGTCCCATTTGATTCGCTTCGAAATACAGCTTCAGCGATTTCATGTACCAGCTTTCTTCCGAGAGGAAATCATAGTACTTTTCTTCATCGGCCTTTACATAGACGGCGGTATCGGGAATTTCGTCATAGCCGAACATGTTGGCAAATTGCTTGGCGAGCGTCATCTTGTAGTTGCCGTCCCAGTCGGACCACAGGGAGAACGCATACGTCTTCTTGCCCTGTTCGTTCTTCGGCTCAAGCTCCTGCATTTTCTTCAACACCGTCAGGTAGTCTTCAACGGAGTTGATTTCAGGCGCTCCGGCTTTTTGATACAAATCCCAACGGAGATCCGGTCCCCAGGTCATATCCTTGCCCTCGGAAGGCCCGGTCGGGTTCGTGGCTACGCTGTTGCCGATGCCATAGATGGCCGATCCACTGCCGAACGCCACCTTCGCTTTCTCCACCGCTTTCGGGAATGACTTGACGATCTCGGTGCCATACTTGTCCAAGAGGCCGTCTTTGGTCCAATCAAGCAGCAGATTCCCTTTGATCGCATTGGGATAATGGTTTTTGTCGTCTCCGAAGATGATGATGTCTCCCAGGTCACCTGAAGCCATCATGGCAGCTATCTTCGTATCACCGCCGGTGAGATTGGATGCGACAATATCCAGTTCGATGTTGAACTTGTCTTTGAGAATCTTGCCGAACCATCCGGTTTGCGGTCCCGCATAGTTGGCCGTTGTTGAGAAGACGGTCAGCTTCAACGGCTTGGTGTGATCCAGCTTCCCTTCATCCGTAGCAGCGGGCGAAGCGACAGTGCTCGTTGCAGCGGCGGAAGCCGTTCCCTCCGGTTTGGCGGAAGGGGTGTCACCTTTCTTTTCTCCTTTGCTGCATGCGGCCATGACGAAAACCATCATAACAGCCAGCAGAATAAGGGATATCCGTTTACCTTTCATCGCTCTTTGCCTCCCATAATTTATAGTTCCTGCTTATGGATCAACCCCGCCGGATGGCGGAGAGAAACCCGAAAACGGTCATCCTTTCACGGCGCCGATCATGATGCCCTTGACGAAAAAGCGCTGAAAGAAAGGATACACAATCAGAATCGGCATAACGACGATCATCGTGACCGTCATGCGGACGGATGTCGGCGTCTGCATGTTCTGGATGCTCGCAGCCATATCGGGCGAGCTGCGAATCAAGGCAGCGAGCGAGCTCGATTCGTTCAAGTACCGCCACAGTAGAAATTGCAGAGTGAAATACTTGTTATCCGTCATCAGGAACGCGGTATCAACGAACGAATTCCACTGATTGACCGCCGAGAAAATCGTAATGGTCGCCAGAATCGGCGTAACCAAAGGGACGATGATGCTCCAGAAGCAGCGCAGGTATCCGGCTCCGTCGATCGCGGCGGATTCCTCCAGCGAAGGTGGAATCGCTTCGATAAAGGTTTTGACCAGAATAATATTGAAAGGCGTGATGATCGTCGGCAGGATATACGCCAAGTAATTGTTGGTCAGATGAAGATTGTTCATCGTGATGTACCACGGGATCAGCCCGGCGCTGAAATACATCGTGATCACAATAAACCGGTAGCCGAATGTGCGCGCCCACATTTCTTTCTTGGTAAAGAGATACCCCAGGAAGGCGGATGACCCTACCGTGAGCAAAGTTCCGCACACCGTCCGGTACACCGAGACGAGGGCCGCATGGCTGAGCCCGCTGATGGACAGCACCTTGATGTAATTGCCGAAGTGAATGCCGCGCGGGTAGAACTTGATTTCGCCTGCCGAGCTCAGGTCGTTAGCGCTGATCGTGTTGATGAACAAATAATAAAAGGGATACAGGCAGCTGAGGGTGAACAACCCGAAGAGCAGATAGAGGCACGCCTGAAAAAGGAAATCTCCCTTTGAGAATCGTGTACGCATCGTTATCCTCCCGCTCCTTAAATGATGGATTCGCCGCGAATCAGCTTGGACAGCCCGTTAGCCATGAACAAGAGAAAGACGCTGACGAGCGATTTGAGCATGCTGACCGCCGTGGCGAACGGAAAATTATTAGCAAACGCAATATTGTACACGTACAGGTCGAGCACTTCGATCGAATCCTTGTTCATGGCGTTCTGGAAAGCGAAGTACTGCTCCATACCGTTGTTGACGAAGTTCCCGATCGACAAGAGAAGCAGGACAAAGAACGTCGGCATCAAACCCGGAATCGTGATATGCCAGATTTTGCGGAATCGGCTCGCACCGTCCGTCTCCGCCGCTTCGTACAGATCCTGATCGATGCCAGCGATGGCGGCGAGATACAGAATGGCGCCCCAGCCGAGCGATTTCCACCAATACCAGATGATCATCTTCAGCCAGATGTAGCTGTCGGAAGCAAGAAAGTTGTAGCCTTCCGGCACAATTCCCAAACGGGACAGAATGTTGGTTACGACGCCGCTGTCAACGGAGAACAAGGAAAAAGCGAGTGCGTAGACGAGAATCCAGCTGATGAAATTTGGAATGGTGGTCAAGGTTTGAACCAGCTTGCGGTACCAGCCCGATCGGATTTCGGACAGCAGGATCGCAAACACGACGGGAAAGACCGAGGTTATCAGCCCGAGCGAGCTCATCGCCAACGTATT
The DNA here is from genome assembly GCF_001457415.1 of Gorillibacterium timonense. GTDB lineage: Bacteria > Bacillota > Bacilli > Paenibacillales > NBRC-103111 > Gorillibacterium > Gorillibacterium timonense. Next base: position 1,416,513 of record NZ_LN881724.1, on the reverse strand, counting down.
CTTAAGCACTCGCAGTACTTCTGCAGTTTGCGTGGGATTGGCCACCATCGACTTGAACCACTGCAAGCCGACGAACGGGGTGTCCGAAAGCGGAATGCCAGGGATGAAATCATAGAAGGCGTAAATCCATCCGGATATTGGCAGATAGTAAAAGATGAACGTGATCAGAAAAAAAGGAAGCGCCATGAAAAAAAGCTTGTATTTGTTTTGCATTTTTCTTCGCGGTCGTCGATCTGGCTCCACCGTACGAACGACTCCTTCCGAAGGCAGTTCCATAAGGGTATCTCCCATCCTCTATGATTGTTAACGCTTACATTCTAGCAAATAAAAAGGCCTATCCGTGTGAGAAGGCGGATGCTCGTTTGCGGAGATCCGTAAGCGAACATAAGACCATTTTCCCAGCTCAGCGGACCGTTTTCACACTTCGAGCTATCGGTAACATCCAATCGGTCGATTAAACAAGATTCCACACAAAAAACCGCCAAGCTCCTCGCTTGACGGACAGCTTTTCCCACGTTTCAACGATCGGTCCTCGGCAGATGCTACGAAGAGTTCCGCATTCGAAAGGAGCCGCCTTCCATGTCGACGACCGCCGAACTCATTCGCTCCTCAACCGAAACTGGCGTCTTTCTCCCTGAATTGGTTTATTTCGAACCGGATGCACTTCTGTATCCCAAGGGCAAAAAAATTCGCGACTGGGCCAACGCCCACGGTCTGCCGATCCACATGACGACCTCGCATAACCGGATCACCGATCTTCCGGGCGACACCGAGCTAGCTAAATACCGGATTGCCAAGAGGACCCTTGTTGTCGGAGTGCGCAAGACGCTAAAATTCGACACTTCGAAGCCATCAGCGGAATACGCGATCCCCATCGCAACCGGCTGTATGGCTCACTGCCATTATTGCTACCTGCAGACAACGCTCGGTGCCAAGCCTTATGTCCGAATCTACGTGAATACGGATCAAATCTTGGAAGCCGCGGCGGGTTATATTGCCGAGCGGGTGCCCGAGATCACTCGTTTCGAGGCGGCTTGCACCTCCGATCCGGTCGGACTCGAGCATATCTCTGGCTCCTTGGCCGAGCTGATCGCATTCATGGCGGACCAGGAATATGGACGTCTGCGGTTCGTGACCAAATTCCATCATGTGGAGCCGCTGCTCGGGCTCAAGCATAACAACCACACCCGCATCCGTTTCAGCGTAAACTCCGATTACGTGATCAAGAACTTCGAGCCGGGCACTTCCCGCTTTCAGGAGCGGATCGAAGCGGCTGGCAAGATCGCGGAAGCGGGGTATCCGCTCGGCTTCATCATCGCGCCGATCATCTGGTACGAAGGCTGGCAGGACGGGTATCATGAGCTGCTTGAGAAGCTCAGTCGCGCCATTCCAAGAAGCATCTATAAGACGCTCAGCTTCGAGCTGATCCAGCATCGCTATACGAAGACAGCCAAGAACGTCATCCTGAAGCGCTATCCGAAGACCAAGCTGGACATGCAGGAAGAGACCCGCAAGTACAAATGGGGTCGTTGGGGTCAAGGCAAATATGTTTACCCGGATGAGCAGGCCGGGCTGCTTAAGGACTTTCTATACACCCACATCCAAGAGAAATTTCCGGATGCCACAATCGATTATTTTACCTGAAACAGCCGGAAGCAGCCGATCCGGGCGTTACACCCGGATTTTTCCTTTGATCAGAAAGGTACCCAAGAGGAAGACGATCAGGAGCAGAACGACCGATGCGCCGGGAGCCAGATTGAACAGAGCAGCCAGGACGAGTCCTAGGACAACAGCAAGCTCCGAGAAGACCACCGCAAGAATGACCGAATGCTTAAAGCTCTTGGCCAGACGCAGGCTCGCTGCAACCGGGATGGTGACGAGAGAGGAGACGAGCAGAGCTCCCACGATCTTGATTGCCACGCTGATGACGAGCGCCGTCAGCATCGTCACCGCGACATTGTAGAACCGTATCGGCAGTCCGCTTACTGCGGCGGCTTCCTCATCGAAGAAGAGCAGGAACATCTCTTTGTAGTTCAGAGTGACGAACAGGACGGTCAAGACGGTCACCGCACCCACCAGGATGAGATCGAGGCGGTCCAGCGTATAGATGTTACCGAACAGATAACCGGATACGCTGATATTAAAGCCCTTGCCCAGCGAAAAGAACAGGGTGGCAAGAGCGATGCCCGCCGACATGATGATAGCGATAGACAGCTCGGCGTAGGTCTTGTACTCCTTACGCAGCTTCTCGATGGCGAAGGATGCGGCCAACGCGAAGACAAGGCCCATGCCAAGCGGATAGACGTTGATGAGCATACCGAGCGCAACCCCTGCGATCGAGACATGGGACAATGTATCTCCGATCATGGACAGCCTTCTCAGCACGAGAAAAATCCCGATGAGCGGGGCCGTCAATCCGATGAGCACACCCCCGGCGAGCGCCCGTTGAAAGAATGAATCCAGTAAAATGTCCATTTAGCGATTGCCTCCCCCATGCGACAGGTCCTTCACGTCACAATCCTCAGGGGCGTGCGTGTGTTTGACAAAGAATTTGAGTTTTCCCGATGTGCTGGCCGGATCGTCGCCAAGAATGGACGAAAGCATCTCCCGGTCATGGGTAACCATGAGAAAGGTCAGGTGGTGATGCTGATGAAGATGAGTCAAGAGATGAAAGAACGATTCCTGGGTCTCCACATCGACCCCCACTGTCGGTTCATCAAGGATCAACAGCTCCGGGCTCCCGACAAGCGCCCTGGCGAGAAAGACGCGCTGCTGTTGGCCGCCCGACAGCTGGCCGATCTTGCGGTCGGCTAGCGATGTAATGTCTAAGGCTTCGAGGGCCGCTGTGCATTTTCGGGATTCGGAAGCTCCGTTGCGCTTGAACATCGTGTTGCGGTTATAAAGGCCCGAGGTAACGACCTCGCTGACGGTGGCCGGGAACAGCGGATTGAAGTTCGACTTCTGCGGGACATAACCGACCCTCTGCCAGTCCCGGAAATCATCCAGAGGCGTACCAAATAACCGGATACGTCCGGATTCCGGCTTCAGAAGGCCGACAATCATTTTGAGCAAGGTCGATTTTCCCGCCCCATTGGAACCCGCCAGCCCGACAAAGTCCCGCTCCTGGGCGATAAAATTAAGGTGATCGATCACTTTCATTCCTTCATAGGAGAACGAAACATCCTCCAACGAAAGGATCGGATCGTGGCACAATACCCGTTCCGCTTGATTTAGAAATGCTGCACCCATGTTTTAAGCTCCTTCTAGCGCGTGATTGCAAACACGCTCTGACTCTCATTATTGCAAGGCTTGGACGAGATGCTCCAAATTCCGCTCCATGAGCGAGAAATAATCATCCCCGGCCTGTTCCTGCTCCGGTGTGCGCCCTTCAATCGGGCTAAGCACGAGCGTTTGCACCCCGGTCTCCTTCGCCAGCGTCTTCGCCAGCTTATCCGATACGAGCTCCTCAAAGAAAATATAACGGACGCCGTTCTCTTTGACAAATTCTTTGACCGCCTTCATCTCTCTCGCCGTTGGCTCCGCATCGGGAGAAAGACCCATGATCGCCCGTTGCGTCAATCCGAATTCCCGGCTCAGGTACCCGAATGCGGCATGCTGAACGATAATGTCTTTGCGCGGCAAAGGCTCAAGCTCCGCCCGGTAATGAGCTTCCAGCTCGTCAAAGCGGGTGGCAAGCGCTTTGTAATTGGCTTCGTAATCGGCTTGATTTGCCGGGTCGGCGGCGATCATGGCTTCCTTGATTTTTTCCGCCATCTGCTTAGCTAGAGCCGGACTGAGCCACGTATGAGGGTCCACTTCATTCTCCTCATGGCCATGCGGCTCTGTGGCATGCTCCTCATGTTCCTCTTCTTCCGCCTCCTCATGGTGAACAGCCAAGCCTTGGCTGACCTCCAACGTCAGGAGAGGCGAATCAGAAGGCAGGCTTTCCAGAAAATCTGTCACCCACGCCTCCAAGCCTCCTCCTTGATAGAGCAAAAGCTGGGAACGAGCCATGATGCTGATATCCCGAAGCTTGGGCGACCAGTCATGCGGTTCTACGCCCGAAGGAACGATAGTGATGACATTCGCATGTTCTCCGCCGATCTTGGCGGCAAAATCGGCCAGGGGATAAATGCTAGCCGTTATATTCAGTTTATCTTTAGCCAATTTGGGAGATCCCGCGGTACAGCCCGCGAGCATCATAGCGATCATCACGACCGCCAAGAGGCTAGCCGCCCACCGTTTCTTGAAGCGCTGCTCTTTCATTCGATTCCCTTTCTCTTAACCGTAATCATAACGATTTACAGTAGAATTATAAGAGTTCCGTGAAAACGTGTCAAATCTCTCGACAAAAAAAGCAATCCCGAATGTCGTAAGTGACAAGGGATTGCTTGATGGGGGCAGCTTGATGCTCACCCTATTTCCTCGTATCGCCAAGCATACCAGGTGAAATCTTCATGTCCAACCGTCCGAAATTCGGTTTGAAAACACGCCCTAGGCGTATGCCCAGTAGGAGTTACGGATTTGGGCATTCGCACATATGGTATGGGAGACCATGACGTGATGAGCCGTTATCAAGCCCATGCTCTCCAAGACGCAAACTGCGGAATCAGATAAAGCTGACAGGCGATTAGACTTATACTTCGCTTGTTCGTGAGCATGGGCACGGTACAGCAGAACGCCAACTTTATGAAGGAGGTTTTTTTATGGATCGTCAAATGTTTCCCGGCGGAGGCTTTGGGCCAGGCGGATTTGGACCAGGCGGAAGCTTTGGACCGGGTGTAGGATTTGGACCAGGCGGAGGCTTTGGACCGGGCGGATTTGGACCAGGCGGAGGGTTCGGGCACGGGCCGTTCTTCCCGCCGTTTTTTCATCCCTTCTTTTTTCCTCGCCGCCGCTTCTTCCCGTTTTTCTTCCTTTCTCCGTTCTTTTTTCCGTTTTTCCGGGGAGAAGAGGACCGAGACGGGATGTATTTCATGCCGCACCAAAGTCAGGATGGAGAATCCTTTGCAACCTTGGCCCACATGTACAATTGCCCTGAGCCCATTCTGGAAGCGATGAATCCGCACATTCAAAACCCTCATGCTCTGACCGCAGGCAGCACCGTCAATATTCCGCGCCTTGATAAGATGTACTGTCACAAAATGTTCCTGGAGCACGAAATGCCGGCTTCCGCGGCGCAAGCACCTATGACGTATTCGGCTCCGGCGGTCTCGCCCTATTCGGGAACCGCTTATCCGATGGCTTCCAAGCCGTAAACGAGGACTGCTCGGAAGGGATTGAAAAGCATCATCTGCCTCAACCTTATAATAATATTGAAGAGAGACTCGCACTCGCTCTTCTACGAAGCTTTAAAGCCCTGTCCGGCCGCAATACTTATGCGTGTGAGGATAACGTCCATTGATCGTCGTATAGCCTTCAAATAAGTGATAGTGTCCGCCGCCGAGAAGATCAATGGCCGGCCCTGTTGTCCCTGTGATGAGATGGGTATGACCGTTATCCAGCGAAGTCACCGTCCGGTACTCGTGGACATGAGGCACGCCTGTCGGAGCGGGAGCGGTCAAGCTCCCGTATTCATGAGCATGCCCGTCTTCCACCGAGGTTACCCCGCCGAAAGCATGGACATGAACGGGAACTCCCCCCCAAGAAGTGATCTGGAGTCGATGGGAATGGGAATCCTCCTCTTTTCCGGAATTCGTTACAATTCCCGATACTCGAATTTTCATAGGCTTCTCCTTTCTTCATGAAGAATCAGATGAAAGTAGTCTATGTAAAACCCCATTCATCACGAAACGGAGAATCGCCTACGAAACCGGCACTTTGCATGACAGACAGGAAAGGCTGCTCCTCTAAGTAGATTAATCCTACTTAGAGAGCAGCCTGTTCCTATCTGTCTGTTATTTCACGATAGCTCCGTTCGGCATGTCGTCGGGAACTGTTGCGAGGGTCAGCTGGTCGCCTACCGAAGCCGCCAGAATCATGCCGCGCGACAGCTCGCCGCGCAGCTTCACCGGCTTCAGGTTGACCACGCAGATGACCTTGCGGCCGACCAGCTCCTCCGGCTTGTAGTACTTCGCGATGCCGGATACGACCTGCCGCTGCTCGGTGCCGAGGTCAAGCTGCAGCTTCAGCAGCTTGTCGGCCTTCGGCACCGGCTCCGCCGCCAGCACCTGCGCGACGCGAAGCTCGACCTTGGCGAAATCGTCAATGCCGATTTCGTCCTTGGCCGGGCTCGCTTCTTCCGCAGGAGCAACGGGCTTCGCATCGGCCGCCGCCGCTTCCTCCGGCGCGGCTGGCGCCTTCGCGGCAGCTCCGCCCATCGCGCCGGCGATCGCGGCGATCTCCTGCTCGGCATCAAGCCGCGGGAAGATCGGGTCCCCCTTCTTCACGCGGATGCCTGCCGGCAGCCCGCCAAAGCTCTGCAGGCTGTCCCAGGAGGTCGCTTGTTCGCGCGCTTCTTCCTCCAGCCCGAGCTGTTCCCAGATCTTCGCCGGAGTGGATGTAAGAAACGGCCGCAGGAGCACGGACACGATGCGCAGCGATTCCGCGAGGGCATACATGACAGAGCCCAGCTCTGCGCGCTTGCTATCGTCCTTGGCAAGCGCCCAAGGCTTCGTCTCGTCGATGTATTTGTTGGATCGGCTAACCAGCGTCCAAATGGATGCGAGTGCGACGGAGAACTCCATCTTCTCAAGCGCTGCCTCAGCCTTCTGGACAGTAGCTTCCGCAACGGCAAGCAGCTCCGCATCATACTCCGTCGCATTCGGCACGTATGCCGGAACGACTCCGTCGAAATACTTGTCGATCATCGCCACCGTTCGATTCAACAGATTGCCGAGGTCATTTGCCAGGTCATAATTCACCCGTTCGACAAAGCTCTCCGGGGTGAACGTGCCGTCAGAACCGAAGGGCACTTCCCGCAGCAGGTAGTAACGGAGAGCATCCAGCCCGTAGCGGTCGATCAGCGTGACCGGATCGACGACATTGCCTTTGGACTTGGACATTTTGCCATCCTTCATGAGCAGCCAGCCGTGCCCGAACACTTTCTTCGGCAGCGGCAGGCCGAGCGCCATCAACATGATCGGCCAGTAGATCGTATGGAAGCGAACGATTTCCTTGCCGACGAGGTGAACATCGGCCGGCCAATACTTGTAATACTTCTGCGGATCGTCGGAACCGTAACCAAGAGCCGTGATGTAGTTGGAGAGTGCGTCGATCCAGACATAGATGACGTGATTCTCATCGCCTGGGACCGGAATGCCCCACTTGAACGAGCTGCGGGATACGGCGAGATCTTCAAGTCCCGGCTTGATGAAATTGTTGATCATCTCATTTTTGCGCGCTTCCGGCTGGATAAACTCCGGATTTTCCTCGTAGTACTCGAGCAGCCGATCGGCATATTTGCTCATGCGGAAGAAGTAGCACTCTTCCTTGACAAGCTCAACCGGGTGGCCGCTGTCCGGGCTCTTCCCGCCGACGACTTCGCCCTTCTCATTGCGGACGACATCGGCGAGCTGGGATTCCGTATAATAGGTTTCATCGGGAATGCTGTACCAGCCCTCGTATTCTCCTTTATAAATGTCGCCTTGCTTGAGGAATTTGGCAAAGATCGCCTGGACCGATTCTTTATGCCGCGCTTCAGTCGTCCGAATGAAGTCGTCATACGAAACGTCGAGCTTGTCCCACAGCGACTTGATGCCCGCGACGATTCCGTCGACAAATTCTTGGGGATGAACACCCTTTTGCCGAGCTTTTTCTTCGATCTTTTGTCCGTGCTCGTCCGTTCCAGTCAGGAACATGACATCGTATCCGCGCAGCCGCTTGTAGCGCGCCATCGCATCTCCAGCCACCGTCGTATACGCATGGCCGATATGCAGCTTATCGCTCGGATAATAAATCGGGGTTGTCAGGTAAAAGGTTTTGGAATACTCGCTCACTGCTTGTTCCTCCTTCAAATGCTTCATCTAGCAAAATAAAAAAAGCCCTCGTCCATCTTGGGACGAAAGCTTCTGCTCACGTGGTACCACCCAGGTTCCCCCATTCTTCACAGAACAGGGCTCTGCCGGTCTTGCGACCGTCCCTTAACGCGGGAAACGTCCTTTCCTCACGGTCGAACCGAGGGTTTGGCTGCTCGAAAAGGAATTCTCCGGGACCATATTCAGGGTTGTCCTGTACCGGCTCGCAGCATTTCTTCCGGCTCTCTGCAACAGTCGCTTCCCTTACTCATCCCTTCACAGAATGACGCTATGAAATTTCAATCGCTCAAGCTTCGCTGAGACTCATTGTTGCCTTATCTGCTTTTCATCATACGCGCCCGTTCTTTCAGCTGTCAAGAACCCTTTGGCTCTTTGCCCTCCGCCGGGTTTGTGCGCTTCCGCGGATTAGGCGGAACGGGATCGATTCCGCCCGGATGGAACGGGTGACAGCGGCAGATGCGTTTCGTCGCCATCCACATTCCCTGAACCGCCCCATATTCCTCGAGCGCATCGAGCGCATATTGCGAGCATGTCGGATAATAGCGGCACCTCGGCGGCTTCAGCGGAGAGATATATTTCCTGTAAAAGCGGACGGGAGCTTGGGCCGCTCTCACGGAAGCGGGCTTGGCTTGTCTGCTCATTCGTTTCACCTGATTCTGTCGAATTGCGGCGAGACGGATCTGCGTGGGCAGCCGTCTGCTTTCGTTCATTATAACCGGGATGATGCGCCCCTGCAAAATACTCATCGTCGGTATCAGAATGGAGCTTACCTTCGCTGACGCATCTTCGACCAAAAAGCCTCTCCTGCTCTTCTCGTTTAGGATGGAAACCGCACAAAAAAAGGCCGCTTTAACGACCCTTCTGACTGTGAGGTATCTAACGATATTAGGAGAACAAATAGTCCAGATCTGTCAGCAAATCCTCTGCAATCGGAAACAGCAGGTTTTTCTCCATGGCCAAATAATCTTTAAGAATGACGGCCGCGTGCAGCAAATGGGACGATAGCTCTTGAACGACTTGGCTATTGATGTTCGCTCCCGTTACTGCCGCCTCCTTCTGGAATGCGGTGACATAACGCTTGGCTAATTCATAATTTTTATCAAGTCCCCACAAGGAGGGATTAAGGGTAGGCAGCAGATCGGCTCCGGCATACGTTCCGATGAGAGGGAACAAGTCGCTTCTCCCCCATGCAAGATGAGCTTCCAGCTCATCCATAAAGACGGATGTTTCTATTCGAAGATTGGAAATTGTTCGGTCCAGGGAAACTCCTTCAATCGGCGAATCGGCACATTGAGCCGCCTTTGACCAGTTCGAAAGCTTCAGCGACAGCTCTGCATGTTCGGCTTCCAACCGTTCCAAGTGAGCCGATAATACGGTAGGCCGAGCAGATTCCAGCACCGGCGTTTGACTTGTTCCCATCTCGGGGCCCCCATTTCCTTGCCATTCAGTGTATTCGTATCCTGTTGATGCAAGTGTAACATGCAGGAGTAGGGCAAACAATGATTTTTATCACTTCATTACTATTTTTTATCAATACAGGGTAGAAAATGTCTATCCTCGGTGTTTCCCTCGCTCTTCTACAAATTTGTGTACATAACGTGAAATAATTCACATTTTGTTGCAACATGAGTGAGTTTAGTCACACAATAAGATAAAGATGTGGTATAATAATGGTAATTTGAGGGGAGGAGGCCTGTGATGGCTAAGCAAACTCAGTCGGAAGTGACATCTAACCGCAATACGGAGGTCTTTTCCCAAGAAAACTTCAAATTGATCGAAGAGATCATGTACGAGACGAAATTAGCTGCGGGCACTCATCTGTATTGGGAAGGAGACCCTGCCGACAAATTTTTCTATATTAAGCAAGGCAGCGTTCAGATCACCAAATCCAACGACGAAGGGAAACAGTTCATCCTGTATATGCACCAGACCGGTGACCTCTTCGGCCAATTGGACGGCCTGCACGGTTCAACCCATACCATGACTGCGGAGATCACCGAGGACAGCGTCATCTGCTCTATCTTGAGCAAGGACCTGGAGGTTCTCATGTGGCAGCACGGCGCCCTCGCGGTCGAATTCATGAAATGGATGGGCATGATGCACCGGATGACCCAAGCCAAGCTTCGCGACCTGATGATGTTTGGCAAGCCCGGCGCCCTCTGCTCGATGCTGATTCGCCTGTCGAACACGTATGGAACGGTGCGCGGCGATGATATCCTCATCACCAAGAAGCTGACCAACAGCGAGCTCGCCGATATGATCGGGGCAACCCGGGAAAGCGTAAACCGCATGCTCGGCGATCTCAAAAAGGATGGGATTATCGATCAGGAGAGCAGTCATATTATCATCAAGGATTTGGACGGATTACGAACGATCTGCCAATGCGAGAACTGCCCCTCTAATGTATGCCGAATCTAAAGAAAAACCGATGATTGCCCGGGGCGATCATCGGTTTTTTTGGTTATGAAACAAGAATAGGCCGCAGAGGATTCCTCCTCGCGGGCCGTTCAATGGCTTCGCGTTTCGACAGGGAGAACGGCCAGAATGTCGCGGTTGCGGAACAATTCCGGTTCTCTGCGGGTAAAGCAATACGCATAGACGCATTGGGCTCCCGCTGTGAGGATATCGATTCTTCTCTGAATGGTTCGGTTGTCTTCCTCCAGATAGATGATCTCAATCGGAGATCCGACAAATTGCTGCAGGCCTTGTTCCATCCGAACTTCATCTCCCTTCCGGATGCTGCTGCGCATTGGTTGGTGAACATCGGCTGATAGCGCCCTTCTATCAGCAAGTATAGCATAGAATACAGGTTGAAAAAAGGAATATTTCGCTAAACGTTCACAATATAGGGTTGACCGCAAGGTCACAAGTCCTAGATCCCCTTGCTTTCGGAAGCACCTTAATCCGTGGTCAGCGTAATCCTCTTCCCCGTTCAGCTTATCCATTCGCGCAATAGGCTCCGCTGTCTGTCCTTCCAACCATGTTAGGGAATTACCCGCTCCCGCCCTTCATTATTCCTTGCATAACCTAACGATTTTAGTTGTATTCCAATCCATAAGCCTATACAATCAAAGGAGAATAGGAAATGTTACCTATTTTGGGAGGTTTGCCGTCTGCATGGAAACCGATGTCGTACGATTGGTATATTCCTCATTCTTTCGCCATGCTCCATACGGAATTTCGGTAATCAATCGCAAGGGGATCATTCTGCAAGCGAACGAAGCTTTCAGCGTTCTTTGCGGCATACCTGTCCCGGAGCTGATCGGGTTTCCGATCTTCGCGCTCACCCACCACGAAGACCAATGGGAGGAGCGAGAGAAATACCGCAGCTTTACCGTCTCCGATGAGGTTGAGATCCTTTATGAAATCAACTGGCAGCTTCAAGACGGGTCAACGCGTCCCATGCAGGTCGTCTTAACCAAGATGGATTCCACCAAGAACCCGACATCCTGGTTCCTCGCTTCCTATAAGGATCTATCGCAAGCGAAAAAGCGAGACAAGCTTGAACGGCAAAGGCGAAGACGAGCGCTCGCCGCCGAGCAAGCCGCTTTAGCCGGCTGCTGGGAATGGAGTAAGAACCGAATTCCAAGTCTTTATTGCTCTGCTGGAATTTATTCCATACTTGGCATGGAGCCCATGGGCGGGGAGCTTACCGGGGAGCAAATGATCGAAAGACTACACCCCGATGACCTGATGAGATTTCCGGAAATCTCGAAGGATAAGTCCTTCTCCGCCAATTTCCGCATTCGATGCATGAATGACAGCTTCCGGTTGATTCGGGTTTCGGGCGAATGGATATGCGACGAGGAGGATGCCGATTCGTATTGGGCGGGGACTTTTCATGATGTGACGGAGCTGGAACAGGCAAAGTACAGTGTTCGTCAACAGCAGCTGCTGACTATGCGCATCCATGATGCCTTTCAAGATATCGTCTGCTTGATTCATCAAGATTTTACGATATCCGGCTTGTCGAAGTCCTTCTATTCCCTCACGGGTTATTCGGAAGAGGATGTTCTTACGATTCCGATCGAGCAGATAATTCCTCCAGAAGATATCCAATTCGTTCGTTCCCACATGAATCTCTCTCAGGGGCAGCCGGTCACCTTCCGCTGCCGAACCCGAACCGGCTCCATTCTTTGGCTGGAAGCAGCCATCCTCTCTATGCCAGAAGGCATCGCCCCGGCCGGAACCTACCTGCTGGTAGCGAGAGATCATACGGAGGTAAAGAACATCCACGAGCATGCGCTCAATTCGGATAAGCTTACCGCTGTCGGAGGGCTCGCGGCCGGGATTGCCCATGAAATTCGAAACCCCCTGACCGCGATCAAGGGGTTCATCCAGCTCATGAAGAATGGGACGGTGAAAGAGGAGTTTTATGAGATCATTCTGTCGGAGCTCTCGAGAATCGACAGCATCGTGAAAGAGCTCCTTTTCCTATCCAAGCCGCATCCGGTTACCTACACGGTGGCGGAGCTGTACCCTCTGCTGGACCATGTGATCACCCTGATCAATACGCAAGCGATCCTGTATCAGATCGAGATCGAGCAGCACTATCAAGAGGGTTCCATGCAGCTCTATTGCGATGAGAACCAAATCAAGCAGGTCCTCATCAATCTATTGAAGAACGCCATTGAAGCGATGCCGAGCGGAGGCAAAATCACGCTCAAGACCGACTACAACGGAGCCAATTCGGTGCTCATCCAAATCACCGATCAAGGAATCGGTATCTCTCAGGAAAACCTGGAGAAGATTGGGCAAATGTTTTACTCGACGAAGGAGTCGGGAACCGGCCTCGGGATGATGATCAGCCATGAGATCATTCGAAACCACGGAGGAAAGATGACCCTCCGCAGCACGCAAGGCGTCGGAACCACGGTGGAAATCACCCTTCCGATCATCAGATGATCCCGCGGATTTCATCCAGGGAAGAGATACCTTCCTCCTCCATGAAGGTGACGAGATCTTGAGCCAGCTCGGCTCCGGCCCGAAGATTGACGAAGTTGTACGTGCCGATTTGAACGGCATGGGCTCCGGCCATAATAAATTCCACCGCATCCTCGGCTGACGAGATGCCACCCATTCCAATAACCGGAATGCGGACCGCTTTCGCCGCCTGGTGGACCATACGCAGGGCAATCGGCTTGATGGCCGGGCCCGAGAGACCGGCGTATCCGTTCGCGAATACGCTTTTTCTATTGCGGACATCAATCTTCATCGCCGAGAAGGTATTGATCAAGGATACCGCATCTGCTCCCTCATCCTCGCACATGGAAGCCATCTCCGCGATATCCTTCGCACCCGGCGACAACTTCACAGCAAGGGGCAGCTTCGTCGCGCGACGAACCTCCCGAACGACCTTGCGGGCGGCCTCCGTGTCGATGCCGAAGGCGATCCCCCCCTCCTTCACGTTCGGGCAGGAGATATTCAGCTCGATCATATCCGCTCCGCGCTTGTTGTCGCGCTCTCTTCTCAATCGGTCGGCTTCAATCAGAGCCGCTCCCTCCCGATATTCATCAAGCGTTCCGCCGCCCAGATTGATGAGAATCGCCGTATCCCAGGCCGTCATCCGGTCCAGCTCCTTGGTGAGAAACGCTTCGATTCCTGGGTTTTCCAGCCCGACGCTGTTCATCATCCCGGCTGCCGTCTCATAGACGCGGATTCCTTTATTACCGGCCTTCGGATGTAAGGTTAAGCCCTTGCCGGAGATTCCTCCGAGCTTATTCAAATCCACGAACCGTGAGTATTCCTTGCCGAAGCCATAGGTTCCCGATGCCATGATAAACGGATTCTTGAACCGGACTCCGGCGATCTCAGTGAATGTGGAATTCGTCATTCAGCTCTACCTCCTCTGCCCGAAAAACCGGCCCATCGGCGCATACCTTCCGGTTGCCGTTCTTCGTGGCGCAGCTACACACCAGACAAGCTCCGATACCGCAGGCCATTCTCTTCTCCAGCGAAACATACAAGGGAACGCCTGTCCCTTCCATCTTCGAAGACAATGCCCGCATCATAGGCAGCGGTCCGCACGTAAAGACCGCGTCATATCCGGCAGGGTCGATATCCTCCACGATGTAACCGCCCACGTTCACCTTCACCGACCGCGCCACCTGTTCAAAGCGGTCGACTCCGAATGCTTCCGAGCTGAAGCCGAGATAAACATCCGGGTTCTCAAGCTGCCTAGCGGCATAATAAAGCGGAGCCGTTCCCATCCCGCCTCCAACGAGAGCAACCCGCCCTTCGACTTTTGGAAATCCGTTGCCGAAAGGTCCTTCGAGTCCGATCTCATCACCCGGCTTCAAGCGGGATAACCGTTCCGTCCCGTACCCCGCAATCCGATAAAGAAAGGAAATGCTGTCGGGTCTCACGTCATGGATGCTGATCGGGCGGGACAATAGCGGGTAGCTGTCCCATCCGCGGAGCATATAGAATTGCCCCATCTCTCCGTCAAACCGTCCCTCCGCTTCCAGGACATAGACATCCGAAGCGAGTCGGATATTGCTTCTTACCACTGCCACGGCGTTCACTTCCTCTTCTCGACATATCCTTCCCAGAGTACCGGATGGACTCGCACGTTTCTGTAATCTAAATCACAATTTCAATTTCTCTTTCCAAATCGGAAAACTTCATGAAAAACCGGCCGCTCCCGCAATCGGTAACGTCCGGTCCTCTTTGATTTCTTTCATTCAGGTGAATCCGATCAAATGCAGGAGAGTTGGAGCCACAACGATGGTGAGCAAAGCCGTGACAATCGTCACTACGCTTGCGATCGCTCCCTCCTGCTCCCCCAACTCAAAGGCTTTGGCGGTGCCCGCCGCATGGGCGCCTACGCCGAGAAGAAGCCCTTTGGATACCTCGTGCTTGATCTTGAAGATCCGGATAACTAGCGGACCGAGCACCATTCCGCAAATGCCGGTCATGATCGTAAACAGCACGGAGATTTGGGGATCGCCCTTCAAGGTCTCCGATAAGATCATAGCGAGTGGAGTCGTCACGGTATGGGGTAGCAGGCTTTTGACCGTGCTGGCATCCATTTGAGCGAGACGGGTGAGCAGCAGGGTGGTGCCTAGTGAAATGAGAATGCCGCAGACAATGCCGACGACCATCGGCTTCCAATGCTTGCGGAGTAGTCCCGAGTAACGGTACAAGGGAATCGCGAACGCAACCGTCGCCGGCTGCAGCAGCTTCGTCAAGTAAGCCGCACCCTTGTTGTAGGTCTCATATTCGACGCCGGTTCCCATGAGCAGAAGCGCCAAGGCAAGCGGTGCGATCAAAAACGGAGTGAAGAGCAGTAAATTCGTCTTCCGGTACAGCAATCGAGAAATCAAATACGCGCCGAGCGTCAGAAAGAAATAGAAAAGCCCCATCACCAGTGCCATCATAGCTGCCGTTCATCCCTTCTCTTGGTGATCAACCGTTCCGTTAGGGTTCCCGATATGGCCATGATGACGAAGGTTCCGACAACAACGACGAGCAGAATGCCGACAGCGTTCGTCTGCAAATATTCCGTGTGCTTCATCAGCACGACGGCGGAAGGAATGAAGAATAAGACCAAGTTCGCGATCAGGAAGTCCGCTCCGGCTTCAAGCCAGGACAGCTTGATCACCCCGGTGCTAAGCAGGAGAAACACCAGAAGAATGGCGATCAGAGTACCGGGAATCGGCAGATGAAGTAAAGCTGTTAATAAGTTGCCAATGTAGGAAAATAGTGCGAGAGCCGCTACTTGCAGCAGCAGGATTGCGAGTTTTTTCATGGTTTTCATCTCCCGCATCAGTTTACACCTGATCGGTAGGAGGAGTAAACCATTACGGTTGTTCTTTCTTCTTGCGCAAACAATCGTTCAAATAATCCTCATACTTAAAAACGCTTACGGGGATAGTGGATATCTTTACCTCAATCTGCGAGAACGGAACCAAAGCGGAATTCGAAAGAGCATATTGAGCAGCAGCACGACAATGACGAGAACCGCCGCCGATTTGTCAGCGATGTCCCGCGCATCCTCCACCAGCGCTTCCGACTGCACGTACCAGAGATGGACCGCCAAGGTTTCACCCGGCGAGAATAGGTTGAAGTCCCACATTTTCCCGGATGTGCTAAGTCCTGCGGTAAGGATGATTACGGCGGATTCCCCGAAAGCTCGCCCTGCGGTTAGACAGATCCCCGTTACAATACCGGACAAAGCAGCCGGCAGCACGACGCGCCAGATGCATTGGAACTTCGTCGAGCCGAGCGCATAAGCGGCATTGCGGTATTCCTCGGGTACGGCGCGAACCGCCTCTTCGGTTACCCGCGTCAGCACCGGCAAATTAAGAAAGGCGAGGGTCACCGCACCCCCAAGCACGGTAAGCCCAATTCCGAAAGCTTCCACGAAGATCGCGATGCCGAGAAGCCCGAATACGATGGAAGGCACGGACGCGAGTCCCTCCACGCAGATCCGGAGAAATTCGGTCAGCTTCCCTTGCGGTGCATATTCGGCAAGATAGACCCCGGCACCGATCCCGATCGGAATGGAGATGATAAGAGACAATATCAGGATGTAGAAGGAGTTAAACAGCACCGGACCGATACCGCCGCCCGTATCCAACTCCTCGGGAACCCGCGTTAAAAAGGAGAAATCGATACGGAAGAGGCCGTTTTTCAGAATGGTTACGAGAAGCCATAAGATGAGAGCCATGAGCACCAGGCCGAGCAGCCAAAAGCCTGCTGTCGCCGCCCGGTTCAAAGCGCGAACGCTCCGATTGTGACGCTTTGAATTCATCTGAATGCGGGTACCGGACTGGATCATGCTTGGGACTCCCCTTTCGAGCGGATGACGCGCAGCAGAATGATGAGCCCGAGCGAGATCACGAGAAGCAGGAAGGCCATCATATACAAGGCGTGGCTCCAAGTGGAAGTGAACTCGACATTCGAGATTTGCATGACGATCGTGCTTGTCAGCACGGATGTCGGGGTCACCAGATCGCGCGGCAGCTGGGCCGTGTTGCCGATGACCATGACGACGGCCATCGTTTCTCCGATCGCCCGGGCCATTCCAAGAATGATGGCGGAGAGGATTCCGCGTGATGCGCAGGGCAGAATCACCTTCACAATCGCTTGAAGCCGAGTCGAACCAAGCGCGTAGGCCGCTTCCCGATACGAGCCAGGAACGGCGGTGAGTGCGTCATCGCTTACGCGGCTGATCGTCGGCAGGATCATGAGGGACAAGACGAGCGAGGCGGCGAGCAGTCCGTCCCCCAGATTCTCGCCAGAAGCTTGCCGAATGATCGGAAGCAGCACAGTCAACCCCAGATACCCATAGACGACCGATGGAATTCCGACGAGAATATCGAGCATGGAACGGTAAATCCGCTTCATCCAGCTCGGGCAGATTTCCGAGAGAAAAACGGCGATTCCTACCGAGACCGGAACCGAGATGAGGAGGGTCAAGAACGTCAGCAGCAAGGTCCCGATGATGAGCGAGCCTGCTCCAAAGCGATCCTCTTCCGGTGTCCAATCGAGCGAAAAGAAGAAGTCGGCTGGGGATAATGAAGCAAAGGTCGAAAGCCCGGTTTTCCCAACCAGGATCAAGACCATGGCCAACACAAAGCATAGCGAGAAGATGCTGAGCTTGACATAACGCCCGAACCAAGCGTTTTGCGCTTGTACGCGTTTCTTGCGAGTGCTGGCCGAAGAGGACCGACGAGCCGGCGCCGCCATGGCGCCGCTCTCGCCGGTAATGAGTTGGCTTTGTTTGTTCACGATAAGACCTCCAAGTGAAGCAGGCCGACCTGCCAGTCGCCAGGTCGGCCTGCCCGCGGATTCCTTCCACATCCTCAAGGCGTGGTTCTTATTATTTCATCGCCGAGATCGGGATGAATTTCATTTTTTTCAGCGATCCTTCTTGGAAGGTTTTGCTTTGCACATATTCGATGAAGGCTTTGGTAGCGCCGGTCGGTTGGCCTTTCGTCATGTAGTAGCCGTACGACCATACCTTGTACTTGCCGTTGATGACGTTATCCGTCGTCGGCTCGACATCATTGATCTTAACGGCCTTCATGTCGCTGTTCACGTAGGCAAGGTCGATGTACCCGATTGCGCCGGGGGTCGTGGACACATTCGTCTTCATGTCGCCGCTGGAGCCGACTTCCTTGTAGTTCTTATCCTTCTTCACGGTCTCTTTGCCGTCCAGAGCCTTCAATTGAAAATTGACGCGGGTACCGGATCCGAAGGAACGGTTGATGACGACGATATCTGCATCTTGGCCGCCGACTTGCTTCCAGTTGGTGATCTTGCCGGTGAAGATTCCTTGCAGCTGCTCGGTGGTGAGGTTGCTGACGGTCACGTTTTTGTTGACGACAGCGGCGAATGGAATGACTGCGACCTTATGAGCGACTTGTCCTTTGAAGGCTTTGAATCCGGGAACGTCGACGCTCGCATCCCAGTCGCAAGCGCCGATGTCGGCGATTCCTTTGCTTACGGATTGAGGTCCGGTAACGGAGCCCTTGCCCGAGGCAACGATCGATACTTTGGGATTCAGCTTTTCAAATTCTTTTTTCGCTTGCAGGGTCATCGGCAGGAGAGCCGTGGAGCCATTGATCGTGACGCGGCCTTTCAGTGTGGATTTGGCTTCCACCGTAACAGCGGCCGTTGTGAGAAGGGCCAGCGAAAGTGCAAGAACGGATGCTTTTTTGAACCAGCTCATCATTTTCACCTCATAGATAATTGTTAGTTTTGGTTGTTTACCCGCCATGCGGTTCGATTATCGGGTCAAGTAGGTGAGTCCAGCGGAAGTCGCGAGAACGACTTTACCGGCTTCAATCCCCACCGTTTGTCCGCTCGCGGAAAGAGCCAGACCGGTCAATTCTGCGGAATAAGAAGCGACTGCCTTCTTGCTGCCATCGGCTTGGACTTGAATCAGTTCAAACTGTCCGCTCTTGTTAAGTCCGGCTACAAGAAGGTCGCCGGCTGCGGTCAGGACGGTTTCTTCCGCATCCAATTCGGAGAGAGCCGAAGTCACTTTATCGGCGGCGGCCACAAGCTGGAGCGAGCCGACCGGCTCCTGTGCGGTTGGGTCAATGCTGATGAAAGCGGCGCTTCCATCCTTGAGAAGCTGAGGATAGAGCTTGTTCGTATTGCCTGCGGCAAGAATCACGGGCTTGGCATCCTTCTTGTCAAGGGCAAGGGAGGCAAGCTGAGTCCCGGCGACGCTGTAATCGATCGTGAGCGATTCTTCGGTGCTGTCGCTGTCGTTCTTGGCAACCCCGGTCACATTGACGATGTAGAGCAGCGTTTTGCTGTCCGCCGAAACCCGCAGGTTGGATTTGTAGTTCACTTTATCTTCCAGAAGCTTGGTGATGGCGCCGGTTTCCAGCTTCACGCTGGCTAATTTCTCTTGGTTGTCTCCCTGGATGAAGTAGACGGTGCTGCCGTCCGCGGACCAAACCAAATCGGTCTTCACCGTGTTATCCGTGGAGATCGTCTTGATTTTGCCGTTTTGCAGATTTATCGTCTTCACGGCTCCGCTCGGTAAAGTATAGACGCCGGTTTTGCCATCGGGAGAAATCACCATGCCCGCAGCATCTTCGTCTACAACCAGCAGAGTGCTTCTCTTCGTTTGAGCGTCGATCAGGAACACGGCTTTGTCGTCGTCGCGGACGGCCAAAATGCGGTTTTCGCCGATCCAGCGAGCGGAAATGAAGTCTCCCTCCTGCAACTGGAAGCTGTGGATGAGTGTTTCTTGTCCGTTCGCTTCTACGCTGCCACCCAAAGCTTCAACCAGCGAGTTCAGTTCTACAAAGACAGTGCCGCCCGCTTCAAAGGGAGCGGTAACGAACTGCTTCGTTTCTCCATTCACGGTGTAAGCCAAAGAACCGACCTTCAATTCCACCGTGTTTTCCGTATTCAAAATGATGTTGCCCGCCGAATATTCCGGTACGATTCCGAAGCTTCCCGACAAATCCCGAACCGAGACCAAACGGACGCTTCCCGCTTGAATCGTACGAATCCCGGCTTGCTGCCCATCCACGTTAACCTTCACTTCGCTTACGACCGGTTTGGTCGCCGCTGTTGCCGGAAGAACCATTCCGGTGATGCTAACCCCGCCTACCGTTAATGCCAACATCGTCTTTTGCCAGCTTGGCTTCATGGTTTCACCTTTTCCGAATAAAGGATATGTAACCTACATCCTCATTCTCGCATCGGATTGTTAATGGATGATTTTGGATTTGTTAAGGGGATGTGGATTTCATTTTAATTATTTGTAAATGCGTTTTCCTTCGACAAAAAAAAGCTTCCTGCAGCGGCACTAAGCCGTACAGGAAGCCAATCGCAAGCTTTTGAGATTCTTCGCTTCGGTTAAAAGGTTAAGCATTTCTCCACGAGTGCCATGCGGATATACAACCCGTTCTGCGCTTGTCGGAAGTAAGCGGCGCGGGGATCCTCGTCCACCTCGGGAGCGATCTCCCCGGCTCTCGGAAGCGGGTGAAGGATGATGGAATCCTTGCGCATCCGGCTCAGAATATCGCGGTTGATGATATACCGTCCTTCCGCCTTGCGGTACTCTTCAATAGACGGAAAGCGCTCCTTCTGAATCCGCGTCTGATAGAGAACTTCCGCCGACTGAAGCGCATCTTCGAAATTTTCCGTTTCGCTGTAGGCGACACCCTGCTCCTCCAGATAGTGCTTCACATAGGACGGGATGCCGACATTTTCCGGTGAAACGAAGAGCAGCTTGATATTCTGGAAATTGGCGAGCATGTAGCTCAAGGAATGAACGGTCCGACCGTAGGTCAAATCCCCGATCATCGCGATGGTCAAGCCGTCGATTCGGCCGCATTCCTTGCGGATGGAATACAGGTCGAGCAGAGCTTGGGTCGGATGCTCCCCGGCTCCGTCTCCCGCATTGATGATCGGCACATCGGCGACCTTGGCTGCCCGTTCCGCCGCTCCGATATCGGTATGCCGCAGCACGATGATATCGCTGTAGCCGGATACGATGCGGATCGTATCCTCCAGTGTCTCTCCCTTGATGGTGGAAGAAAATTGTGCGGCATTTTCGGTGCCGATGACTTTGCCTCCCAGACGACTCATGGCGGACTCGAAGGATAAGCGTGTTCTTGTGCTCGATTCGAAGAACAGAGTGGTCATGATTTTGCCGGCAAAACGCGGGTCTGTGTTCCAGGTTTCTCGGTCTTCCATACGGGCTGCGGAATCGAACAGCTCCTCCAACTCGGTCCGGTTAAATTGCTTGGCTCCAAGAATGTGATAATGGGCGGTCACAGGGATCTTCCTTTCATGAGAAGAATGGTCTCTCCCATCCTATCATTCATCGTCTGATTTTCAAGAGGGGCTGATAAGAAAATACTCGCCCGGAGTGTTGCGAATCTGCTCGGCAAGTCTTCGTTCCGCATCAGCCGCCGCATCCAGATAGCGTTCATAGAGAAGAGCGATCGTTCGGCTCCATTCCCCCTCATCTGCTTACGCTCACTCCCATTCGATGCAGACCGGCTGCTTGATCCCGGTGACCGTCGATATCGGCCCCGTGAGCTTGCCCGTCTGCGGATCGCGGCGGAATACGGTAATCGAATCCGAGCCCTGATTCGCCGAAAGCAAGTAGGCTTCATCCGGGGAAAGAGCGAAATTGCGCGGATTGCTGCCGCCAGTCGGTACGATCTCGACGAGCGTTAGCCTACCATCCTCCGGAGCAGCCGAATACACGGCTATGCTGTCATGCCCCCGGTTGGAGGCGTAGAGGAACCGAGCGTCTCGGGAGAGATGCAGGTCTGCGGAGTCATTTCTTCCTTGGTAATCGGCAGGCAAGCTCGGCAGAACTTCCCGGGTGGTGAGCTGCGCGCCGCCTTCCTCGATGCGGAAGCGAGCGACCGTCGAATCCAGCTCCTGGATCGAATAAGCGATGGGCAGATGCGGATGAAGAACGAAATGCCGCGGTCCTGAGCCCGGTTTTAAGCTTACAGAAGAGACGATCTGCAAGCGATAAGCGTTTGATGGCTTCACGCTAGCGTCACCCGTTCCCGCCTCGTCCGTGTCCAGCCGGTATACCCGGATCTTGTCCGTGCCGAGATCGGGCACGTAGAGGAAGCGGCCATCCGAGCTCCAATTGGCGGAATGCGGATGCGGGCCTTCCTGACGGTCCAAGCGCGGGCCGCTGCCCTCCTCTTCGATCCGGCATGCCGCCGGTCCGATGCGACCGTCTAGCTCCACAGGGTACAGGCTGACACCGCCGGCTCCGTAGTTGGCCAAGGCGATGCAGGGCTGCAGTGGATTCTTGCGGATGTGGCAAGGGAACATCCCCCCGCTTGGCTGAGTACCGAGCAGCTCCAACCGCTTCTCCTCCCGCAGCCAAGCGTAGGAAGCCACCTCTCCTTGCTGTTCCATTGCTTCGCTGACTGCATAGAGCACCGAGCTATCCTTGTCATAATGAAGAAAGGACGGGTTCTCGATCCCAGCGATTCCTTCCGCCAGCTTGATTTCACCGCTGCCCGCATCAAACTGGGCATAATGAACTCCCGTCTCCTGTGCAGAAGCATAGGTTCCGAAAAACAGCCCGTATAGGGAATCTCCTTCTTTGTGAAGAACGGAGTCTTTCCTCACGATTGCTTGTTGCTCATGCTGCTGACCCATCTGCTGCACCTCCTGTATTTCGGAAACCATCAGTTCCCGACACTCTCGTATTTTTTTAACCCGATTCGAAGAACGCCGTAGGCCACAGCCGCGCAGTAAATCGCAACGGCAGGGGCCGCGAAGGCGATCCATTTCCATCCGCCTTTATCAAACAGGTAAGAGGCGGGAAAAAAGCTGACGAACGCAAACGGGATGAACACGGAAATCAGCACCTTCAGCCCGGGAGCAAAGATGGTGAGCGGATACTTGGCGAAGTCGCTCAAGTTATGGATGAGGAGCGGAAAGGAATTCCCCGCGTTCTTGATCCAAAAGCCCGAGCAATTCGCCGCCAGATTAATGGACACGCGTATGACCACGGCGGAGAGAATCAGCAGAATCCCCGCCGCCACTTTGCCGGGAGTCCATTCCACTCCTGCCCGAACGAGCGACTGAATCATGATGAAGAGTCCGAGTAAAATATTGCCGAGCCCGTTCATCCCGATCCCCGTTGTAAAAATCTGTAGAACCGGCGATACCGGACGAAGAAGATACCGGTCCAATTCTCCCATGTTCACCAACCGACCGATTCTCCAGGTCCCTTCGAAGAAAAGAGAACCGACTCCCTCTGTGAAGAAGATCATGGCGTAGATGAAGGCGATTTCCCAGAAGCCCCAGCCGTTGATATCGGGAATGCGCCCATACACAACCCGGAGAAAAACAAACCCGAGCACCTGCTGAAGGGCAGCTGCGACAAGCAGAATCAGAAAATCCGCCTGGTATTCCAATATGGCCTTCAGCTGCTGCCCGAATAACCTGCGGTACAAATAGAGCGAACGCCGCACTCTCATCTTCTCCTCACCCCCCGTGAATGGTAATCTGTCTAACCGCCCGGCTCCACAGGAGCTTCCCTGCAAACCAGAGGAAGATGGCCCAGAAGAGCTGAAGACCGACCATTTCCAGGGCGGCGGCGCCAGACAGATTTCCGAGTGCGAGGCTTGCGGGCGTGTGGACGATACTCTGGAACGGCAGGACAAGCGCGAAGCGCTCCAGACCGGTTGGGAAAAAGGCGAGCGGAACCAACGCTCCCGACAGCAGATTCGTCACGGCTTGCCGCGCCCATACCAGACCGAGGGAGCCGGTCGTCCAAAAGCACAGAAGAGCGGTCAAATACACAATACCGAATTTCACCAGCAGGGAGCAAGCGAGGCTGATCATAAGCAAGCCTCCGGTCTGCCAATCCATCGATAGCCGGACATCGATCACCGCAAGGCCGAGAATACCGACGAGAACCGCACCTACCGCTCCTTCGATCAAGCAGGAGCCGAGCGTCTCCGCGAACCGCGCCTTCTGAAAATCGATCGGCTTCAGCAGGTCGATCGCGACGCTTCCATCCAGGATTTTGCTGGAGATTCGAGTCTCCGAGTAATAAGAAAGCAGCGAGTTGGCGATGAAGGTGACGACGAGGTACGCCTTCATCTCCTCCCAGGTAAAACCGGCGAGCTCGCTGCGGCCGGAATAGATGGCTTTCCAGAGGTAGTACATCGAGAACAGACCGATCCATCCGGCAAAGAGGTTCATGAAATAGGATAGCCGATAAGAGATCGTGTTTTGAACACTTTTTCCGGCAATGGACAAATACTTCTTCGCTTTCCCCATGGTCAAGCCCCCTTGCCCGCGGAAGCCAGGTCCAACTCACCTTCGTAGACGCGCCGGATGATTTGCTCCACACTCGGCTCGTCGATCCGAAAATCGACGATCTCCGCCACCTTCATGATGGCGCCTGCGACGTCTCCCGCCGAAATCCGAAAACGGTCGAATGCGATGGACAGCTGCTTGCCGCCGTTCAGTAATCCGTTCCGGGTCTCTTCGCTGAGATTCGCACCGGGGAGGCGTTCAATCGCCTCCAGTAAGACGGGCGCCGGCTCCTTCACTTGCACGTGAAGGACCCTCTCGCGCGCGAAAGCATCCTTAACCGCCTGCAAGGTGCCGTCGTAAATGATCCTTCCTTTGTCGATGATGACGAGCCGCTTGCACAGATCCTCGATATCGCCGAGGTCATGCGTCGTCAGCATGATGGTCGTCTTGTTCTCCTGGTTGATATGCTTGATGAAGCGGCGAATCCGTTCCTTCACCGCCACATCCAAGCCGATGGTCGGCTCGTCCAGATAGACGATCTCGGGATTATGAAGCAATGCGGCCGCCAGGTCCGCCCGCATCCGCTGACCGAGCGAAAGCTTGCGGCCGGATAGATGGATATAGTCGTTCAGATCAAGCAGCTCCGTGAAGATTTCCATGTTCCTTTTGTACTCCAAATCGGGAATTTCATAGATATCTTTGATTAGCGCAAAGGATTCCGCCACTGGAATGTCCCACCACAGCTGGGTCCGTTGGCCAAAGACCGCTCCGATCTTCTTTGCGTTTTCGATCCGGTCTTTATGCGGATCAAGGCCATTCACCCGAACCGTGCCGGCAGAAGGGACAAGAATTCCCGTCAGCATCTTAATGGTCGTCGATTTCCCGGCTCCGTTCGGTCCGACGTAAGCGACAGCCTCCCCCTGCTCGATCGTCAGGTTGATCCGGTCCACGGCCAGCTTATCCCGGTACTGTTGGGTAAACAAATGCTTGACCGCCCCCTTCAGCCCCGGCTCCTTCACCGCATATCGGAATTCCTTGCTCAGTTCCCTCACTTCGATCTGACTCATCTCGCGCCTCTCTTCTCCCCAATGAACATCCACTCGCCTTAAAACAAATCCAATTGACGCGGCGCGGGTCCTCCGCCAGCCCCCGGAAGCATCCCCATTAGCTCCAGGGCGTTGTCCGCCGCGTCTCCGCCTGAGTTGTTATTGAAGATGACGCACACCTGCCGGCTCATCGTCTTCAGCAGCTCAAGCCGCTCCATCCAATCTGCCAACTCATCCGTGCTGTACCGATAGAGATAGCGCACCTCCCGCCAGTTGGCATCCGTACTCTTCACCCAACCGGCAGCATTCCGACCATGCAGACGAACCAGAGTCAACTCCTCACTGGTGGCGGCGAGCACCGCCGGAACGGAGCCGGGCGGAACCTGAGGCTCATCGCACACCGTATGAACCCAGCCTTCCTTGCGCATAAAATCGAGCGTCCGCGGAAGCATGTCCTCCGTGAACCAGCTCTGATGCCGAAATTCAAGCGCACAGGGGATTTCCCCCATCCGCTCGCGAGCCTCCCGCAGCTGAGCGACGTTCTCTCGGGTGCAGGCAAACCAAGGTGGATATTGAAAGAGCACGCAGACCAATCGATCTTCCCGGATGGCAGGAGTAAGCGATTCCACAAATGCGGTGTACATATCCGCATCGCTTGTATAGGAAGGCTTCCCGCGCAAATGCCCGGTCATGCCCTGATAGGCTTTGACCATGAAGCCAAAGCCGTCGGGCGTATCACTCACCCATTTCGCGAAGTTCTTCTCCGGCTGAACGGCGTAAAAGCTGCTGTCCACCTCCACGACCGGAAAATGCGCTGCGTATTCGCGCAGTCGGTCCTTCGGGGCAACCCGTTTGACATGGAAGCTATCGTGATCGCCCCAGCCCGCGAGTCCGATGCGGATCATCCGCGCTTCCTCCGGGCGATCTCCTCGCTCACGACAAACGCCAGGTCCGCGTTATCGTATAGCGACAACACCGACAAGAGCGTGTCATCCGCAATGTCTCCCGCTTCCTCCTTCGGCACAGTCAACTCGAGGGCATGCGCCAAAGCGGGATTCGCCGCTTGCTGCGGGTAAGCGCGTGTATACAAGGCGAGCGGGTCCAACCCGTGATTCACGCACCACTGGGCGAATACCAGAATCATCATTTCTTCATCCTGTTGAAAGCGGCGAATCATCTCCGCTTCTCTCTCTTTCGGGTTCAAACGGATCTCTTCCCTTCACTCCCTTGCCGCAAGGAATTGCCAATCCTTCCGCAAGGCGGTAATATGGTGTAATTATATCGGAAGTCCGGAGGTTATCCAATGATCGCCAATGAAAAAATCAAAGCCGCCGATGTTCACCTGTTTGGACTCGAAGGCGAGGACCTCGGCATCGTCCCCACCCGAGAGGCGTTGGAGCTGGCCAAAAAACACAAGGTGGATTTGATGTGCACCTCGCTCCTGACGAGTCCTCCCCCCTGCCGTCTGATTGCCAAGGGCAAGGCGAAAGAGCAGGAGCAAGCTTCCCGAGAACGGAAGTCGAAGGTGAAGGAGCTGCGGCTCACTCCGCAGATCGAAGAGCATGATCTGGATACGAAAAGGCTGCAGGCCGAGCGGATTCTCAAAGCCGGTGACAGCGTGCTTCTGACCGTCAAGATCTCGGGCAAGCAGGGCCAGCAAGCGCGTGAGCTATGCGAGAGTTTAATTCGGGATTTGAAGCCGCTCGGACGGCCCAAGACGGGCGTACAAGTCAGCGGCAAACAGGCTGCTGTACAGGTGGACCCCATCTGACAAATAAGCCTTCCCCGAGAGGTCCAATAGGGACTGCCCCCGGTTATGCAGACGGGAAGCGGTCCCAGTGGACCTCCGATAAGGGAAGGCTCTTTTTTGCATTCGATGTACCTCATGCTATAGTAATAGCGTTGATCCCGATCCGTCTAGATCCGGTTGAATACGATGCCGTCATCCGCGCAATCTATGGTAAGATCGCCGCCGTCCAAGTACCAGACATCGTTGTTCTCCATGAAAAAGTGCAGATCATCCTTCTCCACCGAAACAGCCGGATAACTCGGCTCATCGCGGGTGATCCCGAAGGCGAACGCATCGTCCCCCTCTCCGTTGTAACGGACAAACACGCGAATGCGGTCGCCTTGCTGGAAGCCCCATTCGTTCTTGAACAAAGACGCAGCGGAAGGTGTAACATCGAGTTTCATATCAGCGCTCCTGTCTGCGGCAACAGCCGCTGGATTACTTCTAGCATGCCCAAATGGAGACAAATCATCGAAGCTTCAGCCGATGCGAATGCAATGGGCACGGAAACCGAATCCTTTATAAAGCGGGGCCTTTGCCTCCGTCCACATTGACTGCAGTGCCGGTTACATAGGAAGCCGCCTCGGATGCAAGGAAAGCAATAACGCGGGCCGCTTCCTCCGTATTGCCGATCCGCCTGAGCGGAATATCGTGATCCGGCAGCGCTGCGAATTCCTCCCAACTGAGCCCTGGAGCGGATTGCCGCCATTTCTTCTCGATCTGCTCGCTGCGAATGAGCCCGATGCAGACCGCATTGACGCGGATGTTATCTTTGGCCAAATCGCGGCTCATCGCCTTGGTCAGTGCGAGTCCTGCGGCTCGGCTGACCGTCGTGGGCAGCGAGGAGGCCGGCGGCGTCTTTGCCGAAGAGGTGGCGATATTGACAATCGCTCCGCCGCCCGCCTTGCGCATGGGCTCGATAGCCGCCTGTGAGCAATGGATGGCGCCGAACAGCTTCAAATCCAGATCGGCTTGCCATTTCTCGGCGCTCACCGTATCGAAGGGAGCCGCCGCCGACGTGCCGGCATTGTTGACGAGAATGTCGAGCCGTCCGAAGGCTTCGACGGCGCGGGCGATCACGTTGCGGCAATCCTCCTGCCGAGTGACGTCCGCCACAACCGCTAGAACCGATGCCCCCGTTTCCTGGCGGATGCGATCGGCAGCGGCCGACAACTCGTCCTCCCTTCGTGCGCAGAGAACGACGGATGCTCCTTCACCTGCGAGCAGACGCGCGGTTGCGTATCCAATCCCTTTGCTCGAACCTGTGATCACAGCCACTTTCCCTTGAAGTCCCAAATCCATATGATGGTTGGCTCCTCTCCTTAAGTTGTTTAAAGAATACCACTCTCGCTCGGTAATCGCATCCTATACCCGGAAAGAAGGATGATTATGAATTCCGTCCGCATCACGAAACGCAGCCTGGTCGTCGGAAGCCTGCTTCTGCTCCTGACCGCAGGTTCACTCTCAGGCTGCACGTCTCGCTCTCCCGAGGCTGCAAGCACGCCGCCGCTTTCGCCGAGTCAGCCTGCAGCTTCTGCTTCTAGTGCCGTTCCTTCCGAGAAGCCTTCCGTCCTTCCAGCCAGTTCCCCATCCGCCTTGAGCACGGCGACTCCTTCCGCAGTCGAGCCTGCTACTCCAAGCACTCCGGCTGACGAAATCGCCGAGCGAGTAAGCCGTCTGACGACAGAGGAGAAGATCGGTCAGCTTGTCATCATCGGAATGGACGGCACTTCCATGGACGAAACGACCCGCAGCATGATCGTGAAGCGCCATGTGGGAGGCATCATCTTCTTTAAGCCCAATCTTCACGATACGAAGCAGATGCTCGCCCTCTCCAATGAATTAAAGGCTGCGAACCGCGAGAATCCCATCCCGCTCTGGCTCAGTCTGGATCAAGAAGGCGGACGCGTGACCCGACTCCCGGAGGAATTCGTCAAATTCCCGACGAACCTGGCCATCGGCAAGGCTAACAGCGCGTCTTTCTCGCGTCAAATCGGCAATCTGATCGGAGAGCAGCTAAGCGGCTTCGGGTATAATCTCGACTTCGCTCCCGTGATGGACGTGAACAGCAATCCCGACAATCCCGTGATCGGCGATCGCTCCTTCGGAAGCTCCCCTGCGCTTGTCAGCAAGCTCGGAACAGCGACGATGAAAGGGATCGCCGAGAAGAAGGTCGTCCCCGTCATCAAGCATTTCCCCGGTCACGGCGATACCTCCGTCGATTCGCATATCGGGCTTCCAGTCGTGAATTACGGCCGGGATCGGCTCGACAAGGTAGAGCTCGTTCCGTTTAAAGCCGCTATCGAGCAAGGAGCGGATGCGGTCATGGTCGCGCATATTTTATTGCCGAAGCTGGATGGGAAATACCCGGCTTCCTTCTCCAAAGAAGTCATCGGCGGCCTCCTCCGGAAGGAGCTCGGCTTCCAAGGTGTCGTCTTCACGGACGACATGACAATGGGCGCTGTAGCGGAAAATTACGACCTGAGCACAGCCGCGGTCGATGCCATTCTTGCAGGCGGCGATATCGTGCTGGTGTGTCACGATGCAGCGAAGGAAAAGCTCGTTCTGGACGCTCTTGTCCAAGCGGTTAAAGACGGCCGAATTTCGCCCGAACGTCTGGATGAAAGCGTGGAGCGGATTCTCCGCCTCAAGCTGAAGTTCGGCTTGACCGACGATGCCGCCTCTGGTCCTGATGTTGCCGCGTTGAACAAGAAGGCACGCAGTTTGTTGAATCAGTAACTGCCGTAAGCTTCTTCACATAATCATGAAGAACATCGCAAATCCATTCATCCAAAGACCTTCCAAAACCGGGTTTCTCCCCGGAAGGATGGTCTTTTCTTTTCCAATGAAATGGATTAATCTAATTGTTAAACGACAGAAAAAGGTGATGACCATGTTTCGCGCAACGACCGATGCGGAATGGCTTCCACTCTATGAAGCGCTCGCCAGCGAAGTAAGGCTTCGCATCCTCAACATGCTTGCGGTTGCTCCGATGAATATCAAGGATTTGGCGGAGGCTCTCGGCTTAAGTAGCGCGATCGTCACCATGCACGTGAAGAAGCTGGAAAAGGGAAAGCTGATCCAAACGGAGCTCGTGCGGCGGAACGGCGGCACCCACAAAATGTGCTCGATCGCTGTCGACCGCGTGGAGATTCTTCTTCCCGATAGAAGCACGCCCGTTCGCCGTTATCACGAGGTATCCGTTCCCGTCGGTCATTATTCCAGCGTTGAGGTCCTTCCGACCTGCGGTCTTGCCCGGAAGGAGCGAATCATCGGCCAGTTTGACGATACCCGCTATTTCCTTGATCCCGAGCGGATGCATGCCGAGGTGCTCTGGTTCGGCTCCGGCTTCATCGAATATCGCATTCCGAATTATTTGCTAGCCAGCCAATCGCTTGAGGAGATCGAAATCTCGCTAGAGATCGGCTCGGAGGCTCCGGGGACGCGGGCGGATTGGCCCTCCGATATCCATTTCTATCTGAACGGAATCCTTCTCGGATTCTGGACGAGCCCCGGAGATCCCGGAGAGAGCAAGGGAAGGCTGAATCCGTCTTGGTGGACGGTTAATCAGCATGGCTGGCTTAAGGTTCTCCGGGTAACGGAGGACGGTACCTACGTGGACGGGCAGTGGTTGTCCGATGTTTCGCTCCAAGATTTTACCGGGACAAAAACCGATTGGACCTTGAAGATCGCGGTTCCCGATTCCGCCCGGCATGTCGGCGGCTTAACCCTATATGGGAAAGGCTTCGGCAATTATGAACAGGATATCTTCTTTCGGACGTATTACAAGGCTTAAGCGAATGAGACGAAGAACGACGTAACGAAGACGGCCGGAGAATTCCAATAGATCGTGATTTCGTTACAGGAATAGCACAGCTCATGATCCACAAAGCTGGCAGCCGGCGGTCTGCCGGTAAGATGCTCGCGCGCATAGTCATCATGCAGCCCCGGGTTTGCTCCGCCGGAAACCATGCCCGGCACCGCTTCTTCGATCCCGTCTCCCACGCCCGGGCGATAGTGCGGATGCCGGATCGGATTCTTGCCGAATCCGGTCACATACGATTGCCCGAGCACATTGCGGCCGAGCAAGTAATGAAGCTGCTCAAGCGCCGTCTGCCGATACAGCGCATCGGATGCCTCGATCGAAGCGATCAGCAGCAGCTGCGCATGATTCAGAATCGTCATGTTGCTGCCCCATTTGTATTCGTCCGGCTCAAGCGCTACCCCGTAGCCGTCCCGCTCCGCCGTCTCTTGGTAGCGGCGAGCTCTTTTCAACCATTCCTCGCGAAGCTTGCTGCGCAAATGCGCATCTGTCTTCAGTCGGTCCGTGAACAGATACGCGATGGTTCCGTACCCTCCTACCTCTACCCAACCGAGCTCGCACCGGTCAAAGCCTCCCCCCTCAACGGCCTGCTTCAACGCGTCATGATAGTCCTCTTTACCGGTCGTCCGGAATAGCTCAGCAGCCGCCCAGAACCGTTCATCGCGGTCGCATTTGTCGCCGTATTCCCCCGTTTTAATTTCCGGCGGATTGTGGAACGGCACTCCTTCGGGATGGCGAAGCATCCAGGACCAAGCCGACTCAGCCGCGTCCAGGCAACGAGAGGTGAAGTCGGCATCCCAAGGCTCGTAGATCCGTGCGGCGAGCGCCAGAATCGCAGCCAAATCTCCCGTTGCCGTTGACGAAACCGGCGACAGCACGAGCGGCAGCCGATCGTCCTCCGGCATGACATCAAGGCCGCAGAAATTGTAGGTGGTCACTTTGTGAAAGGCGCCGCCGTCCGAAGCCTGCATCTTCAGCAGGAACTCCAGCTCATAGCGGCATTCGTGCAGGACATCCGGCATTCCCTGCACGCTGCCCGTCTCTGGAAGCGGGAGCGGCCTCACGAATGCAGCCGGATTGAATTCGTAGGCGAGCAGCAGGTCGGCAACTGCGACCGCTGCCGCTACCGTATATTTGCCGTAATCCCCCGCGTCGTGCCAGCCTCCGTTCACTTCCCGGTATTCATCGGTACCATAGATCAAGGCTTGGCGCCGATGACATGCTCCGTGGGTCCAGGGACCGGCGAAGGGCTCGGTCAATTCCATCCCGCACCGCAAATAATAGAAAGCCCGAAGCAGCGCCTGATGAAGCTCGTGATAACAATCGTCTGCGATCGTCAGCTCCGCGTCTTCAAAGCGGGCTGTATGGATCAGATAAGTACCGGGTTCGCGCAAATCGCTGAAATCCCCCTTCGCTGCTTGTTCTCCACTCGCTTTATCCGTCAAGCCGGGAGAAGTGGTTCCTCTCCAAACCACGGTGCCGGTTTTGGCCTCCACGATCTCGAACCGTTCCTCCGAGCCTTGTACGTTAAAGCGCTTTCGTTCTGTCGGTAAATAACCGACTTGATTCCATTCCGGCCACTTCTTCATGTGTCTGTCCTCTCCCTGTTGGTTGAATGAAAGGGTAACATCCTTGTAAGAATAACCATATTGAATTGCAAAAAACAAGAGGAAATCGTCGAAAGAAGAACCGATGCTGTTATTCTTTCAAGGCTAACAAAAATAAGCAGAAAATGCGCTGTCTTTTCACTATTATCAGGCGCAATCCGTCGTTGTTATATTATTTGTATTCTGTTATGCTAACTTCAATGGCGGCTCAGAGAAGGAAGGGATACCATGAACGAAGCCATGCAGACCTACAAGGCCGGAATGACCTGGGGATAGACCGGCATCCGCGACACCTGGAATACCGAGCAAGCTATGCGCTCCATGGAGATCATGGCCGATAAGCTTGAGGTGAATTGGGTCACCGTCGCTTTTGCAGCACTGCAGGATCATCCTCAGTCGACACGCATCGATTATGAGAGCGCTCCCACCGTAACCGACGAAGAGATCCGGCTTGCCATCAAGAAGGCCAAGCAGCTCGGCCTTAAGGTTTGCCTGAAACCGGTCGTCAACGTGCGGAACGGAACTTGGCGTGCCCATATCCATTTTTTCGAGATGGATGTACCTTGCGAACCGAAATGGTCTGACTGGTTCCACTCGTACTCCCGCTATATTCTCCACCATGCCCGGCTGGCCGAGGAAACCGGCTGCGATCTGTTCTGCATCGGCTGTGAGATGGTCTCCACCGACCATCGGGAACAGGAATGGCGGCAGCTCATTGCGGAGGTTCGCAAGGTATATTCCGGACCGATCACCTACAATTGCGACAAATATCAGGAGAACCATGTCAAGTGGTGGGACGCCGTCGACTACATCTCCTCAAGCGGGTATTATCCCGTCGATGCCTGGGAGGAAAATCTCGACCGGATCGAACCGGTTGTCCGTTCCTTTGGCAAGCCGTTCTTCTTCATGGAAGCGGGCTGCATGAGCCAGGAAGGCTCCGACTATTTGCCCAACGATTGGGCGATGGATGGTGCCCCCTCCGAGGAAGCTCAGGATGCGTTTTACCGTGCGATGTTCACTTCCTGCGAGAAACGTCCTTGGGTGGAGGGCTTCATGCTCTGGGATTGGCCGGTTAAGCTTCCCTCTCTTGAAGTTGCTCCCCGAACAGGCGGCTACTCGGTGTACGGCAAGAAGGCGGAAGCGACGATCCGCTCCTATTATCATGACAAAACGAAGATGTTCAAGGAGGAAACCCGATGACGAATTTAAACGAAACCTTGCTTCCCCAAGTGG
Organism: Gorillibacterium timonense; assembly: GCF_001457415.1. Lineage (GTDB taxonomy): Bacteria > Bacillota > Bacilli > Paenibacillales > NBRC-103111 > Gorillibacterium > Gorillibacterium timonense. The sequence continues at coordinate 1,382,809 of NZ_LN881724.1, read as the reverse complement.
AAAAGGAACTGAAGGACAACATTCTGGCATTCTGGATGAACCATGCGCTGGATGAGGAGAACGGCGGCTTTCGCGGCGAAATCCGCAACGATCTGTCCGTCGTGGCTGATGCGCATAAAAGCCTCGTCTTGAATGCTCGCATTCTGTGGACGTTCTCTTCCGCTTACCGCCTGTTCCCGGATCCCGCTTACCGCCAAATGGCGGAACGGGCGCTTGGCTACTTGAAGGAACGTTTCCAGGATCCCGTTCACGGTGGCTTCTATTGGGGCGTCGATGCCAAGGGCAACCCCGCCGAAACGAAGAAGCAAGTGTACGGCCAATCCTTTGTGATCTATGCCCTCTCCGAATGGTACCGGGCTACAAAAGATCAAGCTGCGCTCGATGAGGCGGTCAAGCTGTTCGAACTTCTGGAAAAATACGCTTACGATCCCGTTAACAAAGGGTATGTCGAAGCGCTGAACCGCGATTGGTCTCCGACGGAAGAGCTCAGTCTGAGCGGCAAGGATCTGAATGAACCGAAATCGATGAACACCCACCTCCATGTGCTGGAAGGCTACACCAACCTGTACCGCGTCTGGCCTTCGGCTGCTCTGCAGAAAACGCTGAAAGAGCTCATCGAAGTGACGATCCAGTATATCGTTGATCCGAAGACGGCTCACTTCCTGCTGTTCTTCGATGAAGAATGGGCGATCAAGTCGCATCATATCTCCTACGGCCATGACATCGAAGGAAGCTGGCTGCTCGTGGAAGCCGCCGAGGTGCTTGGCAACGACGAACTGACCGAACGCGTCAAGGAAGTTGCGATCCGAATGGCAGAAGCTACTCTGCAAGAAGGAGTGGACAAAGACGGTGGAATTTGGAACGAAGCGTCGGCGGATGGAACGCTGTTGGACCCCAACAAGGATTGGTGGCCGCAGGCGGAAGCGATGGTCGGCTTCTACAATGCGTACCAGATGACCGAAGACACCCGCTTTGAAGATGCCGCCGTGCGTTCCTGGTCCTTCATCGATCAGTATATCGCGGACCGCACGAATGGAGAGTGGTATTGGGGTGTGACCGCGGATGGGAAGCCGGTCATCGACCAATCCAAGGTCAGCGCATGGAAATGCCCGTATCACAATGGCCGGGCCTGCATGGAAATGATTGAGCGCTTGGAGAAGAAGCATTCGTAACCCTCCAACCTTACCATAACGCAGTAACGAACCTGGCTTCCCTATCGACGTTTTCAGATAGGGAAGCCTTTTTTTCCATAGCTCGCTAACAAAAAGGCGCATCTCATCTCCCCTGTCACGGTGGTGATGGATGCGTCTATTCGATCGATATTCATTTGTCCTGGAATTGAGCAACCTATAAGAATAAGTCCGCCGTTAATTATCGTTATCGGGCATAGGGTTTCCCCACTCGCGAATCGAACCGCGATAGACGATTTCGCCTGCGAGCAGAATTTTCTCGTAGGGATCTTTCCCCGCGTGAATGCGATCCATCAGCTGTCGCACCGCTCTGCGACCCAACGCTTCCTTTGGTACGTGGACGGTCGTAAGCGGAGGAGAAGACCAGACGGAATCCTCAATATTGTCAAACCCGGTGACCGATACATCATCGGGAACGGATAACCCAAGCCTCGTCAGCGCTTCGATCGCACCCAAGGCGATGGAATCATTCGCACAGACGAGCGCGGTTGGCAAGCGACCTTCCTCCTTCTTGCTCGAAAGCCATGGAACCAGCTGATCCTCATAGTGATCGAGGCCATCCAGACTGAGATAGCCGTGAGCTTCGCCGCCAAGAGTCAGACCGGCCTCTTCCATCGCCGCCCGATATCCTGCAAATCGGTCCTGAAAGCTGCGCGAGAACCCGACATTGCCGATAAATTGCAGGTTCCGGTGACCGATCGCAAGGAGGTGACGGGTTAACCGATTCATGCTGTCGATGTTGTTGAGGAATAACGTGTCAGCTGGAATCAGCGAATCCTCATGATCGACGAGCACCATCGGCAGACCCAGCCGGTGAATCTCCAGGAGGATAGCAGAGGAGATGACCCCTACCCCAATCATTCCGAGAATGCCGTCCAAATTGAGGATATTGCGCAGGTTCTCTACTTTTTGCTCCGATAGTATGACCATCCCGCAGCCGTATTCGCTCAAATTGGCCGAAATGCCGTCAATGATCTTGCCCCAATAGGTCGAATCCATCGTCTGGTAGCGGACATTCGGCATTAGAACAAGAATGGAGTGCTTGGGAGTCGGCAGCTTCGGCGCTTTCTCTTCCCGCTTGCCGCGAAGGCGGTTTCCGTTGTGCTGAGTGAAATAGCCGAGCTGAGCGGCTGCTTCAAGAACCCGTTCCTTCGCCGCTGTGCTGACTCCACCCTTTCCCGACAATGCCTTTGACACAACGAACTTCGACACGCCCAAATGGTCGGCGATTTGCTGCATGGTAACTTTCTTTGTCATCGAACCACTCCAACCGTTATCGCTAAAAAAGCTATTGCTCTATTATAGCATGTTATGAAAGGCTTATCTTGACGACCTGGCGACTTCTTCAAATAAGATGCGATAATCAGCCCCAAGGCCGGGGATGGTCCTCGCATAAGCCGTTGCTACCGCTTGGGTCGGTGTCTTGCTGTCGTTGAACAGGTATTCTGTCAAGGTAGCCCGCCATAGCTTATCGGCTCTCTTATCGAGCGGGGTCGGCCATGAATTCGGGAACCGGGAATACCATTTTCGGGCTTGAGTCGCCTCTCCCTTCGCCTTTTCATCTTCGAGCCAGGCTTTTGCGAATGCCCATGCCTTCTCCGGATTGCTCCCTTCGCTCGGAATTGCGAACAGCAGCTCTTCGCTTGGTCCATACGCGTTGAAGGGAAGCCGGGTGAGTCGCCACTCCTCCGCTTTTTCTGGATCGGCCTCTCGCAAAGCGTCGAGCCTCCATTCCGCCCCGTACAGCATGGCGTATTTTCCGGCCTTTAACGTCTCATAGCCTGTCCTCGAATCCAAGTTGATCTGAGCGGCCATGCTGGCTCGGGCTGCCCGCTGAACGGCGTCAAGCTTCTTCACCAGTTCGCCGGTGCTCCTCACGAAGGAGCCGTCCTCGTTAAAGTAGCTCTGTCCTGCAACGGCAATGTCTATCCCGTCCGTTATCTGCTCTTGAATCCACAGCCCTTCGGACTTGAGCTTCATCCCGAGCTGGAGCCACTGCTTGGGGTCTTCCAGCAGCTTGCCCAGCTCATCGGGGTCTGCAGGATAACCAGCAGCGGAGATCAGATCCGCTCGGTAGAAGGTCACTTGCGCGTATAGGCTGAGCGGAAAGGCAACAAGTCGGTGCCCGTCCAGCGATTTGTAAGCATCGAGACGGAGTCCCGGGAACACGGTATTATACGAAAAAGCTCCATAGGCACTGCTGGCCAAATCCTCAAACACATCGTTCCCGCGAAGTTCTCCCAGCAGGGAGGCATCGAACAGGATCAGATCAGGCGGCTGCTTCTTGGATAGCGCATCCAAATAAGCGCCTGAATCGGTCTTGCTCGCGTTGATCCAGGTGATGGGAATGAACGATTCAAGCTTGCGGCATTCCGCCTGCCATGCCGGAGGCATATCGCTCGGAGCGAGGATGACCAGCTTCTGCTCCGAAGAAGGCGTATCGGAATGAACAGGAGCCTCTGCAGGAACCGGTATAGGGTTGGCAACCTGAAGGGTGCGGGAACAACCGGACATCATCATAAGCCCGAACAGCAGTGCGATCCGAACAACCCGACGGTTCATGCTTCTTCCTCCTTCCGGGAGCAGCAAAAGGGAATGACGTACTCCTCTTGAATCTGGTCAGCCGATATTGGATAGCTGAAATAATAGCCTTGCTGCTCCAGGCAGCCGAGAGCGACAAGCGTCTCCGATTCCCGCTCGGTTTCGACTCCTTCCGCAATCACGCTCCACTGCCGGGATTCAGCCAAGGAGACGATCGTTCGGACGATGGATAGATTGTCGCGGTCAACCGGTATTCCCCGGACGAACGATTGGTCGATTTTGAAGCCGTCCACAGGCAAAGTCTTCAGCATCCCGAGAGAGGAATAGCCGGTTCCAAAATCGTCGATCCAGATGCGTACCCCGAGCTTCTTAAGCTTATGAAGCTCCTCCATAACCTTACCGACATGATTCACGACGACGGCCTCGGTGATTTCAAGCTCGAGCAGCTCTGCGGGCAGCCCGGTCTCCTTCAAGACATGTTCAACCAGTTCGAAGACAGAGCCCTGCCGAAACTGGCTTGGCGATAGATTGACGGCAACGCGGAATGGCTTGGAGGACATTTGCGCCCAGACTTGATTTTGCCTACATGCCTCCCGGAGCGTCCACTCTCCGATCGCCTTGATGAGACCGCTGCTCTCGGCGACGGGGATGAATTTTGCCGGCTGAATGGCTCCGAGCTCCGGATGGTTCCAGCGAAGAAGCGCTTCCACCGCATTCACAACTCCGCTGTCTGCATCTACGATCGGTTGATAGAAGAGGGTCAGCTGATGATGAACCAGCGCCTTCCTCAACTCGAATTCGAGCTTCATCTGCTCGGACATCGTTTGGGAATGGCCGCTTGCATAATAACAATAGGCGTTTCCTCCACTTCCCTTAGCGTCGTACATGGCAGAATCGGCTTTCTTCAGCAGATCGTCCAGCTCCCACTCTTCTCGGATCTCGGTGCGGCTGATGCCGATGCTGGCCGAAACGTACAGTTCATTATCCCCGACTTGGAAGGAGCGGTTCAGCTCGCCTAGCAGCCGCTCTGCAATCTCCGCCGGCATCGATTCCTCCTCGTATTCCATGACGATGACGAACTCGTCTCCCCCAAGGCGGGCGATAAACGCTTCGTCACTCAGGAAGGAGGATAACCGTCCGCCTACCTGGCGCAGCAGCTCGTCTCCGATCCCGTGCCCCAAGGTATCATTGATCTGTTTAAACCGGTCCAGGTCGATGAACAGAACGGCGAGCTTCGTCGTTCGGACCTCATCCGATTTCAAGGTCATGCGCAAATGCTCGGTAAAATGACGGCGGTTGGGAAGCCCCGTCAATGTATCGTAATAGGCCATCTGCCATGAATCGTTCAGCATATCGGCCAGCTTGTCGGTTACAGAGCGAATATTCCCGATGAGCGAATGGACCTCTTCTATCCGGGAATGAGGCCAATCGATCTTCGTCCGCGACTTCAGCCTTCGTGGAATGTTCTCGGTGCTGGACGCGAGCTGGCGAATCGTCTTCAAGAAGAAATTCTGGATCAGATACGCGAACAAGGTCAGCATCAAAATGAGGATCAGCAAGTTTTTGAATTGAGCGGCGTAGATTCCAAAGACATCCGATCGGAACTTGGATAAGGGGATTTTGACATATAAGGTATTCGCCCCCATCTCCGATGAATAGATAAAGCCGTTTCGTTTCCAGTCATTCTCGCCCAGTCTCAGCACGGACAGCTCCGGCTTCCACTCGAAGATGATCGGTGACAGCCGACTCCAGCGTCCGGAATGCACCCATTCAGGGTCAACGTCTTTGGAGGGATAGGATAGCAAGCATTCTCCCTTTTGATCGATTACCGCCCACTCATAGTCAGCCGACAAAGAGGAGTTTTGGACCAGCTCCCGCATATGGCCATAGGTGAGTAGGCTCCGCAGCGGAATTCCCCGCTTTTCCTCCGCCGTCCAGGTGTTAAAGTTCTCCTCAATCATCCGGCTCGAACCGGCCGCTTCTCCGTTCACCTGATTCATGATATTGCTTTCGAGTGTGCGGCTGCTATTCAGCAAATAGAAAAAACTGGACGCGAAGATACAAGCGAAGGTAATCTGCTTCAGCAGCCTTGCGAGTCGAATCTTACCGGACGAGCTTCTGCGGACGCGGATGCGCCACCGCGAGATGGTGAGATAGGTGATGAGCAGCTCCGCGATCAGCGCATTCATGAGTCCGCCCAGCACCGGTACGAGAACGTACAAAGTCGATTCCATGGAAAAAATCTGGCCGCTCTTAAGGATCCCGAAGGTCAGAATAGGGCCGCCAAGCACGAGCCAAAAGAGGAGATCACCGAAAAAAAAGTCCTTTCGTCTGGACTTTCCGCAGAGGAGGATGACGAGAAGAATCTCCGTCCCATGCAAAAAAAGGCCGATCGACGGACCGAACAGGAAGAAGCCGGTAATATGGACGACAGCAACTTGCAGCAGTGACCAAGTGAGCCCGTATAACCGTCCCGTTATATAGAGAAACAGAGCAGCAAAGATAAATTCCGAGCCAAACAAAAGCCGGACCGGAAACGCATAGCCAAGCAAAGCAGCCGCTCCGAGAAGAACATAAAGCACCATCCCGCGAAGCTGCAGCGTCGTTCGAAAAGTAGACTGGTTCATGAGCATCCATCAGTTCCCGATCAAGAATAGGTCGAACGATAATCTATTCGACAAATGGGATGTTTTTCCTTCTTGGTACGCTATCAGCCCTAATCGTGTGGATATGAATCGGCGTCAATTGGTATGGGAAGTTGTGCGGAGATCACGGTTTTTAAGCGGACAGCGTACTGAATGCTCACTCCTTGGCCAGGTAAGTCGGATCGCGAAAGAACAACCGCCAAAACCAGACAAAGATGGGAACCAAAAGCAGCGTACTGACGCCATAGCCGATGAGCAGCTGCCGGAACATGATTTCGTTGGTGAACCCTTGCTCTATGGAAAGATAAGGATATACGATATAGGGCATATGGGCTGCGCCATAAGAGAAGACCGCCAATCCGTATTGAACGGCGATGAGGATGACGGCCGCTTTCGGCCGGCCCATTCTCCCCTGCCTTCCCTTCCACCAAAGCGCACTATACCCTATTGCAAAGGCAGCCAGCGACAAGCTGAAGAAAGGAGCCGTTCTGCGCATGTTCGGCACGATCCAGGAGGCTTCCGGCGCAAAAGTCAAAGCCGTGAGCATAGCCATGATCAGGGTGACCGGACCAAGCCAGAGCGACGCCTTCCGATAGAAGCGGTAAGCCCCCTCGCGCCCGCTCTCCTCTGCATAAGAAGCGAGAAAGAGCGCGGACAGAAACAGCTCCGTCGCGAGGCCGAAGGCGAGATGCGCGTACTCGGTACCGCTCAGCAGGAGACGACCGAAATGAAGCTGCGGATAGCCGCTGTCCATGGAGACGAAGCCGCCGAGGGATATCGGCAGGACACTGAGCAGGAGCGCAGGAATCAACAGCCCGGTCACTCCCGATACGACTCTTAAGATGGCGGCGTAGCGACCGGAGACCGAATAGGAGAACACCATAAAGGAGCTGCGGATCGTGAGCAGAATCAACACGAGACCTGCTGGCAGCAGCAGGATGGTTCCCAGCATATAAGCGGCGTGAGGGAAAAATCCGACCAACGCTACCACAAGCAGGACAAGAAAGACGTTCGTCACCTTCCAGGAGGGAGACAGGAAGCGATTGGCGACAAGCGATGCCTCGGAGTCGGGACGGCCGTAGACCATCGCCCAAAATCCTGAGCCGAAATCGATGGAGCCAAGAATGGAATAGGTGAACAGAATCACCCAAATGACGGTGATGGCGAGCTGTGACCCGTTCATGACTGAACCCCCGTTTCTGGGGCGGAGTTCCATTCCCGCGCGACCGGATGGGTTCGAAAGTAGAAGTACATCACAAATCCGGTCGCAACAAACAGGAAGAGATAGAGCCCGGCGAACAAGAGAAACAAGGTTCCGATATTCCCGGTTTTCGTCGCGGCTTCCGTCGTCCTTTGAATATGGTAGATCGTCCAAGGCTGGCGCCCGGAGCAGCTGAAGATCCAACCAAACTCCGTGCCCAGCATCGCAAGCGGTCCCGATACCGCGCATACATAGAGGAGCCAGCGCGGCAGTTCCTTCCGGCGGAAGCGTCTGAACGCCCATACCGCAAGGGGGACGAGGATGAGGAAGAACCCGATCCCCACCATTCCGTTAAAGAGGGTATGGGTATAGAGCGGCGGCCAGTCCTCACGGGGAACCTGATCAAGCCCTTTGACGACGCCGTCGAAGCGGTTGGTGGCAAGGAAGCTGAGTCCACCGGGAATCTCAATCGCATACTTGAGCGTCCGCGTGTCGGGATCTGCGATGCCCAGTAGGGAGAGCGGAGCGTGAGTCCGGGTTTCGAAGAGGGCTTCCGCCGCCGCCAGCTTCTCCGGGTTATGGCGGGCGAGAGCTTGTGCGACGGCATGTCCGTTCACTGCTGTAAGGATGGCAAAAACCCCTCCGACCGTCAGCGCGAGCCGCAGCCCTTTGCCGTGGTAGGCCCTCTCCCGCTCCGTCCGGTTCGGCTTCAGGAGCATCCAGGCCCCAGCGGATACGGCGGCGAACGACCCGGTCAGGAACGCTGATATTCCGACATGCGAAGCCGAGAAGGGAAACGCCGGGTTGAAGAACGCGGCCCACGGATCGACATCCGTCACCTGCCCATTCACCATGCGGAAGCCGGTCGGCGTGTTCATCCAAGCCTGCGCGTCGGTGATCAATACAGCCGACATGAGCGCCCCGAAGGCGACGAGCGCCAAGCTTGTGATTCGGAGAGCCGGACTTAACCGAGCGGCGGCATAGACATAGATGGTCATGAAGAGGGCTTCCAGGAAGAACGCCCAAATCTCGATTTGAAAAGGCAGGGCGATGACTTGGCCGACAATCTGCATAAAGCCCGGAAACAAAAGCGAAATCAACACCCCTACGATGGTGCCGGAAGGGATGCCGACCCCGAGCAGAATTCCGAAGGCTTTGGTCCAGCGCCTCGCCATGAGCTCATAATCCGCATCCTTCGTTTTCTGGAACATGAGCTCAGCGAGCAGAATCATCAGCGGCAACCCGACGCCGAGAGTCGCAAAAATGATATGGAAGGCCATGGAAGTCCCGAACAACGCCCGGGACAGAGTCACCGAATCCATTCGTGAAACACCCTCTCCAAGCAATTTTTGATTGCTGCAGAAGTAGTATGGTCGTTGGGTGCTATTCTGATTCCACGTTCTTCCAAGCCGGGTGGTGACGCCGCCTTTGATTGCATCGATAACAAAGGAAAGGGACCCTCTCCACCACCGTTCGAATCGGCAGCAGGAAGGATCCCGTTTGGTTGTGTGTTGTTTTTAGTGACGCTAAACCATATCCACACGATAAGGATTGGAAGCGTGCTGTGTGGATCGGATCAATGGGCTTCTACCGCTTCTTGCTCCGAGAGAACTCGGTAGAGGGCCTCGATAACAGGCTCCGCAGGATCGCGGTTCAACAGGTACAGGGTGAACAGAAAATGAATCGGAAGCCCTGCCGTATTGGAGCCATCCTTGTATTCCGGGAAGCCCGCTTCCAGGATGGGGCCGTATTCCGGGTGCATCACGACTTCCAGATGGACGGACCGATCGGTAAATTCCTCCCGGATTCCGTTAGCGCAAGCAGGCAGCACCTTTTGCTCTACAAAGGCTTTGCTCTCTTCCTCAGAGCTCGGCTGGCTCGGCAGCGGACGGCTTGTCCCTTCCCGAACCATATCCACAAAGAAGGAGGAGATCCAGACTTCTGGATGAGGATTATTTTGCATCGTGCGCGCCACTTCTCCAACGAGAAAACCGCAAGAGTAGGCTTGCTGATTCAGTTTAAGCGTAAAGATGAACAGCGGCCCGAAAAGCGGATGCTCGCCGACCTGTCCTTCCACATCCGATCCGTCAAAGCTTTGAAGAAGCATGTTTCTGCAATGCGTGAACAAGGCTCCGATGGCCTCCGCCTTTTCCTGCTCGGTGGCCTGTGCCGTTTCGTTTTCCTTTTGCGACATGAATGAATTCCTCCTCGTCCCTATTCTACCACGAATCCGGTTTCAAGAAGAACCTTAATTCCTGAGCGTTCCGCGGATCATTTTTTCTAAAAAAATCGAAAATCGATGAAACATTTTGTCTTCCCGATCCGTTTTATACATAGAATAACGGTTAGAGCGGCTTCCGCCGGGGTAAGAAGAAGCAAGACCCGAATGATGGAGCGGGCTCAAAGGGGAGAAGCAAGATGAAGATTCACGGACAGGCCAAGCGTATTCTGTACGGAAGTCTGACAGCGGTTTTGTTATTATCGATGGTATCCACGGCGAATGCTGTGGGCAAACGATCGTCAGTCGGTGCGACTCCTGAGACCACCGTAACCGTCCTCATCTCCTCCCTGGAGAACAAGAACGGCCAATTGATCTTGACGGCCGATCCGATTGAATGGTATCAAGGAGCAGAAGCCGACAAAGTGTTTGCGGAACGGGATCCTGAAGGGGCTGCCGAAATCGGCCGTGTACCGGACGGTTACTATATCGTCAATGACGAGAAGACATTGGAAACCTTCGACGTGAGCGCCCAAGCGCAAGTGCTGATGCAGCTCTATGATCCCTATACCATCAAGTGGAACGAAGAGATCACCTTGAATCAATTTATCGAGGCCTTGGATGGCAAAGGAACTCCCGACCAAAAGGCGTTTCCTTACCACCTCACCTTAAAAGACGGAAAAGTCGTGAAGATCGTACAGCAATACACCCCTTGAATAAAGTTTGCTCTCAAAAAAAATACACCCTCTACCTGCAAGGGGGTGCATCCAAAGGAAATGTATTTCCTTTTGGGTGCACCTCTTTTTTGATGGTCTGAGCGATGGATGTTGCGAGCGGATTTCTGCAAGGATTGGGTTGGTCACGAGCAAATGTATATTATGCCCTATTAAAACTAATATTTTACAGTTACCGATAAATCTATTATACTAAATAATAGAAACGCTTGTTATACATCCCATATCCCATGAGAAGGAGGAAAAGAAGATGCGTTCTATGAAAGCGCTTTTTTGTGCCATTCTCGCTTTTGGGCTTTTCTTCGTCGCTGCCCGTCCCGCTCATGCTCTATCCGTCGTCCATGCCTACAATTCCCCCATCGAGTTGACCATCCAGCCGAATGAGGTGCGCCCCGTGCTGTTTGTACCACCGGGCGGGCATCCACTTGCCGTCACCGTCACGATCTCGCAGATCGGGACAGTCAGCACCGGCCTTGGCGGGTATGCGGCTCTTCTTCGAGATGGCAAAGAGCTCGCGCAGATGAAGACGGTTACCGGAGTGGCATCCCAATCGATCAATTACGCTTATTGGTATGTCGATCCCGCATTGACCGACCTGCTCATTCTCCGCAATGACGGTACGACTCCGATCAAGGTGCGCGTCACCTTCACCGGTCACTTCTCTTCTTAATGCGTTTGGTAGAAACCAACAGGGCACACAGAAAGCCGTAAGCTCGGCTTTTCGCGCGCCCTGTTATTCGTTAAGAGTCAATCGGATCCGATTATCGCAGGCATCGATAAAGTGGTTTACGGTTTCAGGTTTACGGTTTACGGAACGTCAGCGAATAGTAAGTATCCGCCCACTCCTCCCTGCTCACGTTCTCCGCACCAGCCGCAAGCAAGAGCCGAAGCATCTCCTCTTCATAGATGCGATGCCCCGCTCTTCCGTCCGGTCGAGGCTTCGCCCATTCGATGATCAGCCCGCTTCCTCCGGGCTTGATTACCCGAAGAAGCTCGTTCACTCCCTCGCTCGGATCATCCAAAATATGAAAGATTAATGAGGCCATGCCCTTGTCGACCGATGAATCCGGGAGTGGAATCTGTTCCACTCGCCCTTCTATAACCTTTACGTTTGCAGCACCGTATTCGATAGAACGGTATTCCAGAACCTTGCGTATATTCGGATCGGCATCCATCGCGTACACGGTCCCGGTCGTCCGTCTAGCTGCCGGGAAGGTCAAGTATCCGCCGCCCGCTCCCACATCGAGAACGGAATCGGCGCCTACCGGTTCCAACCGATCAAGCAGCCGCTCCGGCGGAAGCTGTGCCAACCGCTCGGCCGATTCCAATGGGCGGAGCCGTTCCAGGGTCGCCGGATCTCCTTCGAAATCCTTGCCGTCATTCATGATGCCAAGCCTCCTCTGCTTCATCGAGACGGATTAGTTGAGCTCCTTGTAGTAAAAGATCGTATCGTGCAGCATCCCGTTAGCCGATCTTGCATAGTGAGGAATCCGTCCCGCCTCCAAGTATCCAAGAGAACGGTACAAGGCATTTGACGGGTCTCCCGCACGCGTATCGAGCACCAAAAGCGACCTCTCCTCTTCGAGCGCGGCCTTTTCTATAGTCTGCATAAGCTTGCGGCCCGTGCCTTCTCCCCGCCCGATCGGATGGACCATCAGTTTCGCGACCTCCGCCCGATGACGGCCGTTTTCTTTCAAAGCCAGGTGCAGCTGAACGGTGCCAATGACCCGATTGTTCTTCTTAGCGATCCATAGTCGAACGCCTTTCTGGAGCACTCCCTTCCAATACGCAGCAGCTTCCTCCCGAGCAAGAGGAGGGAGAAAACCAATTGAGGCTCCATCTCCGACGACATCGATCAATAGCTCGCTTAAGCTTTTTTCAAGTATCGTATCCAGCTTCTTCACTTCGAGGATTTCGACTTCATGAGTCATGATGACATCTCCTTCGGCTGCATGGTTGTTGTTCCGGGCTTATCATTCCAATCTATGATATTTTCGAGCCATCCCGCTTCGACCAGCCGAAACGAGGGTTCTGCATTCTCGCTGCTTATAGCTGGCGCACCTTCTCGTAGACTCCTTCCGGGTTTAAGCGATTCATATGAGTTTCGAACGTCCCCTCCGCAAAAAACAGCGGCACCCTCCGGCGGAAATTGTCCTGCATGTTCACCTGTCCAAGAGTCGCGAGCGGCACCCATTCCGGTACTCCTTCCCGACTTTCGGTCACGAGTTCCCCCTCATAATCGCGGCTCAAATAATTAAAGATCATGTACCGTTCCCCGCCTGGATTTATGTATTCCGATAGCCCCTTGAAGACGAGATTTCGAACCGTCAGTCCGGTCTCCTCCTTCACCTCGCGGATGGCGCCTTCAAGCGGGCTTTCCGGATAATCTACACGACCGCCTGGAGCAATGTATCCCTTAAAGGAATCGTGCTGCCGGTTCAGCAGCAGAACCCGCTCCCCGTCCGCAATCATGCATACGGTATACAGCTTGATGATCTCCTCCGGCTTCTCCCCCATCCTTCAGCCTTCCTCTCGCGTCAAGTCCACAAATTTCGCTGATACCTGCTCCGCCAGCACCTGCGGAGCAAGCTCAAGCTGGAATCCAATCTTCCCTGCGCTGACGGCGATCTTCTCCTGCTCGTCCGCGCTGCTATCGAGATAGGTGGGATAAAGCTTCTTCATCCCGACCGGAGAGCAGCCGCCTCGAATATAGCCCGTCCACTTTTGCAGGTCCTTTACAGGCAGCATTTCGATATTCTTGACACCGGCGGCTTTGGCTGCCTTCTTCAAATCCAGCTCCAGCGCAACCGGAATGACAAACACAAACAAGCTGTTCCCGTGATGAGCAACTAATGTCTTGAACACTTGCTCTGGAGGAAGTCCAATCTTCTGCGCAACAGCGGTTCCATGGATTTGGCCATCCTCGGGGTCGTACGAATGCAGCTGATAAGCCACCTCTGCTTTATCCAGCATGCGCATGGCATTGGTTTTACCTGCACTCACCCCTATCACTTCCTTCCGTTTTCTTTCCTTGCATTATACCCTCCCGGCAAGAAGATGTTAATATGGAAGGAACGGGAAAGCCACTCGAGGACGGCCGTTTGTTGATTCCGATATATTTCTGAAGAAACAAGTGACAACTCATCTCAAAAAAGCTATGAAGCGAGGAGAAGCGCACATGATCATCAGCGTCAGCCGGAGAACCGACATCCCCGCCCTATACGGGGATTGGTTGCTGAATAGGATACGTGAGGGATACGCACTGGTGCGGAATCCGATGAACCGCCATCAGGTCGGCCGCGTTCGACTCACTCCTGAGGCCGTTGATGCCTTCGTCTTCTGGACCAAAAATCCCCGTCCGTTCCTGCATGCGGTGCCTCAATTGGAAGCCTACCCCTCTTATTACCAAGTCACCTTGACTCCATATGGCCCCGAAGTGGAACAGAATCTTCCCGATAAGGAGATGCTCACGGACACCTTCATTCAATTGTCCAAGCTGGTCGGGGCCCATCGAGTCGTCTGGCGGTACGATCCGATTCTCTTTACAGACCAATATACCGCGGAGTTCCATGTCCAAGCCTTCACCAAGCTGATCCAGCAGCTTCATCCGTACACCGAGAAGGTCGTGATCAGTTTCCTGGACGAATATGCGAAAACCAAGCGAAACACGAAGGACCTCGGCATCCTTTCTCCGAACTTGGAGGAACGGAGGGAACTTGCTTCCCGGCTCGCGGAAATCTCCCGGAGACATGGCTTACGGATCGAAGCCTGCACGGAGCCCGAAGACTACAACAACTGCGGCGTAGCTCCAGGAAGCTGCATCGATCCTCAGATGCTGTTCCGCATCTTGGGCCGTGAGATTTCGGCCCACTCGGATAAAAATCAACGGACGGGCTGTCACTGCCTCCCGTCCATTGATCTCGGCGCGTACAACACCTGTACGCACCAATGCCTGTACTGTTATGCCAATGCAAGCCTTGGAGTCGCACTCGCGAACCGCGCCGCTCATGATCCGACTTCCCCCTTTCTCCTCGGTATTCATGAGGAAGGAGATCGGATCACCGATCGCAAGTAGTATCCCGTTTCGCATCTGTTCCTTCCATCAGATCCGACTGCTGGTTCGCGTAGTCTTCCAGCTCTCTTTCGATCTCTTGATTGATCCGACGGAGCCTTTCCGTTTCAGGGTCTGCAAGCGGAAAATCATCCCCACAATCTTCGGGATGCTCCTCCTCCTCAGCCTCCTGCCAAACCCCTGCCTTCTCCGCCGCATCTACATCCTCCAGCGGATAGTCGGACTCGGGATCGGTAATCCCCAGCTTGCGTTTGATCACCTTCAAATCCTCACGGGTTTGTCCCGCTCTTACGAAGAAACCTACCAGTAAGCCGAACGCGAGGCAAGCGAGCACAATCACTCCAAAATTGCCGAGGAAGAGGATCAGACAAAAGGCAAAAACAACCGCAATCACAACTTCAAGCATCGCCAATTCTCCTATTCGAGTGTTTTCACTTGGCAAACGACCCTTCATCAGGTATCGTTAGGTCAATTATCTACGACGCCCAACCTGGAGGGAAGATCCTTATGACAGAAGCCATTCAATGGAAGCAAGTCTCCGCACGCGACGAAGACCTGCACCGCCTGATTGCTATGCTCGACCACTACCTACAGCAGATCTACCCTCCCGATGAAATCTTCTTACTCGACTTTTCGGATCCGCATATTGAGGATGTGACCTTCCTGGTCGCCTATCTCGAAGAGACGCCTGTTGGCTGCGGTGCTTTCAAACCGCTTGATCACGAATCGGCGGAAATCAAGCGGGTCTTCGTCGATCCGGAATACCGCAATCGCGGCATAGCTTCCGGACTCATCGGAGAGCTGGAGCAATCGGCCCTTCAACAGGGATACAAGCTCATGCGCCTCGAAACCGGAGAGCCACAGCTGGAAGCCGTCCGCCTCTATCAAAAGCTCGGATACGCCTTCATCCCTCGATACGGAGAGTATCAATGCTGTGAGTCCAGCATCTGCATGGAAAAGCAGCTCTGATCCGACAATTAGGCCTGTGCAGGGCTGCCGCCAATCCGGCTGTCCCATTCGATTTCAGCTACATCCAGAAAGGTTGATCCCTCAAACCGCATGCGAAGCACATAGGGCATCCGGTTGACGATGCGGCAGAAGCCTTGCCAGCCGAAGGATGGGTCGTAGTGGTGAATGATTGTACCGAGCGCCGTGCCATGCGTTCCGATCGCCACCGTGCTTCCTTCGTTGTCGTTAAGGATGGCATGAAGTGCACGCAGTTGCGCTCCTGCACCTCTTGAAGACATTCGCCTCCTTCGAGCTTGAAGGTGAAGTCGCTCCACTGCTCCTGTGCATACGCGAGGAAGTCCTCTACCCAACCGCCTACCCGCCGCTCGCGGAGACCCTCGACTTCGCGGATCTCAAGTCCGCATTCATCGGCCAAGCCTTGAACGGTATCCACGGTCCGGCGATAAGGGCTGGAATAGACTCGCCTGATGCCCCTTCCCTTGAAGACTCGAGCAAGTTCAACCGAGTCTTCTTGTCCTCGTTCCGTTAAAGGTCTTATGGCATCCTCCCGAACGGTGGAATCCGATTGCGCATGACGGATAAAGTATATCGTCGTTGTCACGGATGGTAGTCCTCCTGCAGTTTTGGCTTCAAACCCCGGTACTTCGCGGTACGAAGCTCATTTATGTACGCTTCCGCTTCCGGCATTGCCGATCTTACCGCCAGCTGCACCGCTCGCTCAATGTCGTAGGGCACGCGGACGAACTGAAGCCCGAATGGTCCAGGCGTTTTACTGCCGCATACCCCCTCCAGGATGACATAGGAGGCTTGGGTCAGATCGAGCGGATTTCCTACGCTCCCTGTGTTGAACAATGTTTTGCCCTCCGGCAAATGCTGAAGATAAGCTTGATGAATGTCTCCATACCCGACGACATCCGCCGTTACTTGTTCCATCATCCATTCGGAAGCCGCAAAGAGAGACATCCTCTTCTCTTCCTCATCCCAAGGCTGAATCCGCTCATAGAGGCTGCGGGGGGAAGCGTGAAACAACCGGACATAACGACCGCTTATGTACTCTTCAATCACGAACGGCAGCGTGTGCAGGAAAGCAAGCCGTTCTTTGCCAAGCACTTGCTGATGCCAATTTATCGTCTTGCTATCGGTCACATTCGGAACGAAATCATCCCAATTCCCTCGCACAATCCGTTCGCATCGGTCCCGGACGAGATCGACCGTCAAGTCGGATTCAGGCCCTTTCCCCACCAAATCCCCCAAGCAATAAATACGGGTAACGTCCCGCATGCGGATATCCTCAAGCACCGCTTCGAGAGCCGGAACATTTCCATGGATGTCCGAAAGAATAGCTATCCGGTCCATCAAAGCCCTCCCTCCCATTTCCTATGTTACTCCCTTTGTGAATTCCCTTTGTTAGGGATACCCAAGTTAGAGATACCCAACAACCGTATGCAGGCGCTCCACATCCTTGGGCGAAATCTTCAAGGTGGTCCGCGGACTGCCCGTTCCTCCGTAGATCAGGTCATACCGGAATAACCTCCGGTCGATTACAACTGGGAGCTCCGGTTGGATCAAAGCGACATCTCCGACCGAGCTTCCCGTCACTTGCTCGACTTCCTTCGGCTTCGCCAGCTTTACCCCTTCAACCCCCAGCACCAGCTTGAGCTCATCCCAGTTCACCGGCCCGCGGTCGCCCGATAGGATCAAGCAAGCATACCCCTTCTCCGACTTCACCAACAAGGCTGGCGCGGTCTGACCGAGAGATATACCGAAATAATCGGCTCCCTCCTGAGCCGAATGGAGGGTCCGTTCTTGCGTGATGATTTCAAACAGCACTTCCTTGCTATCCAGAAACTGGACCACTTTATTCATAGGGTAGGCCCTCCAGAGATGGTTGCCAAATTTCGATAGCAGTCCCTGATCTGCAACGTCCAAGCATCAAGCGAACTCGGAGGCTGAATCGTTCGGCAATAACTTTCCTCATTTTACCTGAAAATCCTTCGGCTCGGAATGGAAATTTGCGGTAAGGCGATCCGGCTCGTTTTCTGTGCATTTTCTGATATAGTAAAGGAAGTTCATGTCGAATCGAGGGGAAGATGAACATGCGCCCTTTCTGGACCAAAAAGAGATTCATTCCCTTTACGTACAAGATCATGATTCCCTACCTGATTCTCGTTCTGCTAACCGACCTTCTCATCGGATACATCTCCTATACCATGCTCGTGGAATCTCGGACGGAAATGGCGGAGACCAACATCCGCACGCTCGTTAAGCAGACCCGCAACAACATGACGTATCAAATGGACGAGATTCAGCGCATGTCCGACACCCTCTTCAGCAGCTTGTCGCTGCAGACGGCTCTGCAATTTACGGGCAACCAACGCGATGTCATGCTGAACATTAGGGACAACATCGTTCCTCAGATGAAGGGACCTCTGCTCCTCTACGGCAACAACCTGCGGCTCGCCCTCTATACCGTGAATGAGGAGATCCTTGAAGTTCCCGGTGACGATATGGCCGCACCGATTCAACGAAGGGATTATTACGTCTTGAATTTCTCGCGGATCGTGGACACCGATTGGTTCCGCTATTTGCAGGGAGCGTACGCTGACAATCTGTGGATTCAGCTCGGCACCGACAAGGAGCTCGGCAATCTATCGCACTTCCGCAAGCTGGTTACATCGGGGGCAGGACCTACCGTTATCGGCTACGTGCAGATAACTGCCCGTTTGGATGATCTGCTCAGCACAACAAACAATACCTTTCCATTCGAACAGGGGATGCGTCTCCGTTTATTCGACAACCAAGGCCGCATCCTGTATGAGAAGGGCCATTCTCTTGAAGGAACTTCAAAGGATCAATCGGATTATTTGAGCATTGAAGAAGATATGCCGGACACCGGCTTCGTCATGGAAGCTCAAGTGCCTCACACGTACCTGAATAAGGATGCGAGCCGGCTGCAACGCGTCATCGTCGCCATTTGCGGAATCAGCTTCGTCGTGATGGCGGGCATCGGGTTCGTTGTGGCGCGCGTATCGGGCAAGAAGATGAAACGAATTCTGAAGCTCGTTCGCTCCTTCAAGGACGGCAACCTGGAGAAGCGCATCGAATTCACCGGCAACGACGAGTTCGTTCACATCGCGAACTCCTTTAACCAGATGGCGACCAGCATCGAGCTCTTGATCCACGATGTCTACGAACAGGGCCAGCAGAAGAAGCAGGCGGAGCTCGATGCGCTCCAAGCCCAAATCAGTCCTCATTTTCTGTACAATACCTTGTCTGCCATCGGCAGCTTGTCCAATCTCGGTGAGGTACAGAAGGTGACGCAGATGGTACAAGCGTTATCCCGTTTTTACCGGTTGACCTTGAGCGAGGGACAAAGCGTCATTCCACTGGAGAAGGAATTGGAGCAGGTGGAAGCTTATCTGGAAATTCAACGAGTGAAGTACGCTGACGCGTTTACGGTTACGATCGACATCGAACCGGAGATCAGGCCGCTGCCGATCATCAAGCTGATTTTACAGCCCTTCGTTGAAAATGTGTTCAAGCATGCGTGGTTTGGAGAGACGATCGCCATCCGCATCACGGGCAAGCGTCTTGGAGAACTGCTGGAGCTGAAGGTGATCGACAATGGGATCGGCATGCAGCCCGAAGCCTTGCAAAGCTTGCTGAAGAGCACCGTGCAGGCCAGCGGCTACGGCCTCAAAAACGTAGAAGACCGGATCAAGCTGCGGTACGGACCCGAATACGGGATCAAAGTCCGAAGCTTGTATGGGGCGGGAACGACCATTCGCATCCTCCTGCCGGTTCAGGATCAGCAATTGTCCCTCGATGAGAGCGATCCGTGATACCCGGTATTGACCGATCTGCCCGATGACCTACATGGAGCGTGAAGTGTATGCATAACCTAACCGTCTTGCTTGTGGACGATGAATTCGTCGACTTGGAATGGCTGAGACGCCGCGTAACGGGCAACCCGCAATTAACCGATGCTAACGTAGTAACTGCATCAAGCGGCTTTGCCGCCCTCAAGATCATGGAGGAGAAGCAAATCGACTTACTTTTCTCCGATATTCGCATGCCGATCATGTCGGGGATGGAATTTGCCCGCAAAGCCAAGGAGATCAATCCCCGCATTCATCTTGTGTTCATCAGCGGGCATCAGGACTTCGCCTACGCGAAGGAAGCCATCCAAATGAATGCGGATGGGTATCTCTTGAAGCCGGTGGACGATGGCGAGCTGAATGCCAAGATTGCCGAGCTGATCGCCCGAATCGCTCATGAGCGGGCCCAAGACAAGGCACTCTCCGACACTTTATCCTTGGTTAACCAGGAGCTGATCTTCCGTTGGCTTAACGAAGAGACTCCCGCACAGGCCGAAGCTCATGTTCACGGCTTCCTCGAGCCGATGCTGAACGGCGGTCTCACGGTGGCCTTGATCGAAATCGACGATCTCACCTGGCGGATGAAGGAGCTCCCCGAGGATGAACAACGATCGCTGAAGGCCTCGATGGCGGAGTTTATCCGCAGCTTCTCCGCTACGTATCATTTAGGCACCGTCATCAAGGGGTACGATTTTCATTTCGTGCTGCTCGTCGCCGAACACAAGGAGCGGATCTCGATCCCGCTGCAGGAGCTGATCGGAGAATTCGGCAAACGGTTTCCCTATACGATCACCATCGGAACCGGCATGCCCACCATCGAGCTGTCCAAGCTGCGCGATTCGTATCGGCAGGCACAGGCCGCGCTCAGCATCAAATGGATCGTAGGCAAAAATCGGTTGATCGAGGATGCTACCGAATGGATCCCGAAGGAGCGAATCGCTCCAAATCTGGAGGACAAGGTCGACCAGATGCTGAAAGCCATGCTCGAGTATGATCTGGTGGCGATCGACGACTGCCTTCACGAGCTGTTCGGGGGAGACAATCCGTTGACCCGCAAGAACGATATCTACGACCTCATCATCCGCATAACTTCCAAGCTGCACGCCGACTTGCTGCAAATGAACGAGCATTTGTACGACATCCTAAATTGGGATGCCCGGCAATCATCCGTGCTCTTTCAATTCGAAACCGTACAGGACGTTGTCTCCTGGCTGAGGAGAAGATTTTTTGAGCTCTCTGAGCTGCTTTACCTGAAGAAACAGCGACAGAAGCGCAAGCTGATCGACAACATCACCCATTTCGTGGAGGAGCGGCTGGATACCAAGATCACGCTCAACGAAGTAGCGGCCCACTTCAGCTTTACGCCCAACTACCTCGGCCAGCTCTTCAAGCTGGAGACGGGCATCCTCTTCAGCGACTATCTCAATGAGCTGCGCATGAAGAGAGCCTGCGAACTGCTTGCCGACCCTTCCCTCAAGATTTATGAAATCGCTGAGCAAGTCGGCTATAAGAATATCATCTACTTCAATCGGCAATTCAAGCAGACCCTGTCCATGACACCAGGTGAATACCGAAAGAAGCAGCGAATCTAATCTCTCTTCGGAAGCCCGGTCAAATGGACCGAGCTTTTTTTCTTAACCTGAGCTTAATAAAGACCATTGAAAACGTAACCATTTTCGTTGTTCCCCTGAATTTTCTCGGTTTCCTCCGCTCTCTATAATGAAATCAGATAGACAGACTCTGATTCACCGAGAGGAGAGAGTGTTCATGAAACGGCATGGCTTCTTCCGAGACGTCGTGAAATACCGGACGATCCTGCTCATGCTCGCGCCGGCAGTGCTGTTTTACCTCTTGTTCGCCTACTTGCCGATGGCGGGGATTGTCATGGCGTTCAAGCGGTACGATTACGCGGGAGGCGTCTTTGGAAGTCCGTGGAATGGGTGGGACAACTTCCGATTCTTTTTCGAATCGGGAGACGGGTGGCGGGTAACCCGCAACACCGCTCTGTATAACCTGGTTTTCATCGTCATCAACAACGCGCTTCAAATCGTCACGGCGATTTTCCTGTTCGAGGTTGGAGGCAAATGGTTCCGCAAGATTGCCCAATCCGCCATGTTCCTGCCCTACTTCATCTCGTGGGTTGTCGTGGGAGCGATTGCCTATAACTTCTTGAACTTCGATATCGGAACGATTAACTCCATGCTGCGAAGCTTCGGCCTTGCGCCAATCGACATCTACAACAGCCCCCAGTACTGGCCTTACATTCTCGTCATCGTCTCCGCCTGGAAGGGGCTCGGGTACGGCACGATCATGTACCTGGCTGCCATTACCAGCATCGACACCGAGATGTACGAGGCTGCTGAGATCGACGGCGCCAACATTTTTCAACGTGTACGCAAGATCACGATTCCTTGCTTGTACCCGACGATGATTATTCTCATCCTGCTTGCAGTCGGCAACATCTTCCGCGGAGACTTCGGGATGTTTTACAACATGGTCGGCAGCAACGGGGTCCTGTTCTCCGCCACCGACGTCATCGACACCTATGTCTTCCGCTCGCTTCTGACCACGAATGATGTGGGCATGTCCGCCGCAGCCGGCTTTTACCAATCTGTACTTGGCTTTGTCACGATCACCCTGGTGAACTATGCCGTTCGCCGCTATGACAAAGACCGGGCACTCTATTAATAAAGGAGGGCACCATCATGAGTGCACATGCTCCAGCAGCTGCAACGGGTACCGGCCGGCCGAAGAAGATCCGCCATCTCGACCGCACCCTCTTCTCGGCGATCGGTTACGTGTCGTTGATCTTTCTCTCCGTCGCATGCGTCCTGCCGTTCATCCTGATCCTGTCTTCATCGCTCACCAAAGAGAGTGTCATCGTATTGAAGGGGTTCCAGTTCTGGCCTTCCGTCTTCTCCACCGAGGCTTATCGGATTCTGTTCAAATACCCGGATCAGATCATCAACGCTTACCTCGTAACCATCGCGGTTACCGCCATCGGCACCTTATTCGGCCTGTTTCTCAACTCGATGACTGCCTATTGCCTGTCCCGCAAAGACTTTAAATGGCGCAATCAGTTCTCCTTCTTCTTCTTCTTCACAACCCTGTTCAACGGGGGGCTCGTTCCGTGGTATCTGCTCATGACGAATTACCTTCACCTGAAGGATCGAATGATCGTCCTCATTGTGCCGCTGCTCCTGAACGTCTTCTACATCATCGTGCTCAAGTCATTCATGAACGGCATCCCAGAGGCCATCACCGAATCCGCCAAGATCGACGGAGCCGGCGATTTCCTGATCTACCGCAAGCTGATTCTTCCGCTCGCGAAGCCGGCCCTCGCCACCATCGGCCTCTTGCTCGCACTTGCATACTGGAATGATTGGTACAACGCGCTTCTGTTCGTCTCGAACGACAAGCTCATGCCTCTCCAATATTACCTGTACAAGATGCTCGGCAACATGGACGGCATGCGCAAGGCCATGATGGGTTCAGGTGCTGTCGTTACGACAAGCCTGCCGACTGAAGGGCTGAAGATGGCCATGACCATCGTAGCATGCGGACCGATTCTTCTCGCTTATCCGTTCGTCCAAAAGTACTTCGTCACCGGTCTCACGATCGGCGCTGTCAAGGGATGATCCCGGTTCGCCGGATTATCATAGAACCACTTACCATTATTCTCTAGGGGGAAATGGAAACATGTTAAAACGAAAAGGGATGGCAGCGCTCGCGTTCGTACTGTCCACAACCATGGTTCTCGGAGCCTGCAGCAGCTCCAAGTCGTCTGACTCAAGCTCTCCTGAAGCGAGCAAAGCGCCGGCAGCTTCCTCTGCAACGGGTGAAACGGGAGCGATTGATACCTCCAAGCCCGTGTCGCTTAAGATGGTGTTCGTCGGACCGAAGCCGGTTGACTACGATACGGTATTTGCCGAAGTCAACAAAAAGCTCCGGGAGAAGATCAACACGACGATTGATGGCGAATTCCTCGACTGGTCCGACTGGGCGCAGAAGTATCCGCTCAAGCTGGCCGCCAACGAAAATTTCGATATGATTTACGCGGCGAACTGGGCCAGCTACAATGACCAAGCGCTGAAGGGCGGCTTCCTTGAACTGACCGATGATCTGCTGCAGAAGTACATGCCGCAAACCTGGAAGAACATGCCGCAGGTCAACTGGGATCAAGCCAAAGTCAACGGCAAGCTCTACATGGTTCCGCAAAACCGCGGAGAATCGGTCGAGAAGCTGATCGTGTATCGCGAGGACCTGCGCAAAAAGTACAACCTCCCGGAAATCAACAGCCCGGAAGCTTATGCCACTTATTTGAAAACGATTGCAGCGAGTGAAAAGGGAGTCACTCCCTTCACCCCGGAGACCGGCGATTGGAAGCTCCACAACCTGGACCGTATCCTGCTCAAGCAGAAAAACAATTGGAACATGCTTGATTTCGATCTCCCAGTCGGCTTTAAGATTGACGATCCGACAGGCAAGATCTTCAATGTCTATGAAACACCCGAATTCAAGGAGCTCGTTCTCTACTACAAAGACTTGGCCGACAACAACGCTTGGTCGAAGAACGTCCTGAACAACAAAAACGACCATCAGCAGGATTTCAAGGAAGGCAAGACGGCCTCCATCACGCACAACCTCGGTACGCTCGGTTCCATCGTCACGGAAATGAGACGGAACAACTCTCCGTTTGAGGTAGCGCTGGCCGATATCACACCCGACAAGAAAAAATCACAAGCCGTCGCCACCCAAAACGGCGTCGCCATCCACGCGACCTCGAAGAATGGGGAACGCGCTCTGATGGCCCTCGACCTCCTGCAGAACGACAAGGAAATTCATGACCTGATCATGTATGGCATTGCCGGAACCCACTACGAAGCCGTTGGCGACGACAAGTACAAGACCTTGGAGAAGGGCACCAACTATACCGGCTTCTCCAACTGGGGCTTCAACTCCCCGCTGAACCGCGACGATTCGGCATTCCCAGCGGAAGGAACAGCTTTGACGGATAAATGGAACAGTGAAATCTACCATTACCCGCTTGAAACCTTCGTCTTCGACAACAGCAAGGTGAAAACCCAAGTCGCCAACGTCAGCAACGTCATGCTGCGCTATGGCATCCCGCTCGAATACGGAGCCGTTCAGGATGTAGATAAGGGCTTGGCCGACCTGCAAAAGCAAGTGAAGGCCGCAGGAATCGACGCCATCATCGCCGAAATTCAAAAACAGGTTGACGAATTCCTGGCGAAGCAGGCCAAGTAACGCCAACAGGTATCGGGGAGACACCTGTCTCCCCTTTTCTCTTCCACCGCTGCTCCCTATTCCCTACAACAAAGGAGAATGGCTCATGACGACTCTCTATCCCCCGATCAGCTTCAAGCTGCCGGTCTTCATGCACGGCGCCGATTATAACCCGGACCAATGGCTGCACGATCCGGCCGTCCTAGAGGAAGACATTCGACTCATGAAGTTGGCCGGCTGCAATGTGGTTTCCATCGGTATTTTTGCCTGGTCGGCGTTGGAGCCCGAGGAAGGCGTCTTCACCTTCGAATGGATGGACCGCTTGCTGGACCGTTTGGCCGATAACGGCATTTTCGCTTGGCTTGCGACCCCGAGCGGCGCCCGCCCCGCATGGATGTCCGAGAAGTATCCGGAGGTTCTGCGCGTCGAAAGCAATCGCCGGCGCAACCTGCACGGCATGCGGCATAATCATTGCTTCACCTCGCCGGTCTACCGGGAGAAAACCGCCATTCTGAACGCGAAGCTGGCCGAGCGCTACTCTCGGCATCCCGCCGTCGTGGGCTGGCACATCTCCAATGAATTCGGCGGTGAATGCCATTGCGACTACTGCCAAGAAGCGTTCCGAGCCTGGCTGAAGCAAAAGTACGGCAGCCTGGACAACCTCAATGCGGCCTGGTGGGCAGCCTTCTGGAGCCACACTTATACCTCTTGGACCCAGGTGGAATCCCCCGCTCCGCACGGAGAAAGCATGGTCCACGGCCAAAATCTCGATTGGCGGAGATTCGTCACGGATCAGACGATCGACTTTTACAAGCATGAGATCGCGCCTTTGAAGGCCGTCAATCCGGAGCTGCCCTGCACGACCAATTTCATGGACTGGTTCGAGGGCTTGGACTACCGCCGATTCGCGGAAGCGGTCGATGTCATCTCGTGGGATGCCTATCCCACTTGGCACAAACCCGCCTCAGAGGGCGATATCGCCGCCTGGTTCGCCTTCAATCACGATCTGTTCCGCTCGCTCAAGAAGAAGCCCTTCATGCTCATGGAAAGCACGCCCAGCCTGACCAACTGGCAGCCGATCAGCAAGCTGAAGAAGCCGGGCATGCACCGCTTGTCTTCCTTGCAAGCGGTCGCTCACGGCTCGGATACGGTCCAATACTTCCAGTGGCGCAAGAGCCGCGGCTCCAGCGAGAAATTCCACGGAGCTGTCGTCGATCATGCCGGGCATGAACACACCCGCGTCTTCTCCGATGTCGCCCGGCTGGGAGCCACCCTCAAGGGGCTGACGGAGCTGATCGGAACCGTTCCGGTTGTGGAGACCGCCATCCTCTGCGACTGGGACAACCGCTGGGCGGTCAAGGATGCACAAGGCCCGCGCAACAGCGGCCTCCATTATGAAGAGACCGTTCTGCAGCAGTACCGGGCACTCTGGGAAATGGGCGTTCCAACCGATATCGTCGGCTCTCAGGACGACTTCTCCGCCTACAAGCTACTCATTCTGCCGATGGCTTATCTGCTCCGTGAAGAAACCGGAGCCGCCATTGATCGGTTCGTCCAAGGCGGCGGCACGCTAGTGACCACTTATTGGTCGGGCATTGTCGGAGACAGCGACCTGTGCCATCTCGGCGGCTTCCCCGGCCCGCTGCGAAACACACTCGGCATTTGGGCGGAGGAAATCGAGGGGCTGTACGATGACGAAAGCAACCGGCTGATCATGTTCGGAAACGGCAAGGACTCTTCCTGGTTCCCGGGCAGCTACGAAATCCGCGAGCTGTGCGAACGTATCCACTCGGAAGGCGCGGAAGTCATCGCCGTATATGGGGATGACTTCTACCGAGGCGAGCCTGCTCTGACCGAGCACCGGCACGGGAACGGCAAAGCCTATTACTTGGCGGCGCGCGTCAGCGATCCCTCCTTTTATCGTGCCTTTTACGGCAAGTTGATCCGGGATGCCGGTATTTGCCGCACCCTCGAGACCGAGCTTCCCGAGGGCGTAACCGCCCAGCTCCGCAGCGACGGCGAATCCGATTATGTCTTTGTGCTCAACTTCTCCGGACAGGAAGAAGGGATTACGCTCGACGCGGAGCCTTACGTCGATCTGGAGAGCGGCGAAGCCATCACCGGTGCGCTTGCGCTTCCCCGATATGGCGTACGCATCCTTAAGCGGAAAACGAGAGCATAATCCTTCGAGCAAAAAGAACCTTCCAACCCGTGGCTTCAACGGGATGGAAGGTTCTTTTGCAAGATCAAGGCGATAGGATTTTCTCGGTTGGATCAAGCCTTGTATCCTCGAAGATCCACACCGACATTTCTCCAATCCCCCGATTCGCCCAAGCAAAGTACGGGATGAGCTTCAAATCGACAGGCTCGCAGACATAGCCCGTATCGCTCTGGTATAGACGGTTCGTCCACTTTCCTTCCGACGATACCCGATAGCCGGCCGTCTGAAGCGTCTTGACTCCTTTGGGAAACTCTTCTTCTTCTCCGAGGGTATATTCCCCGTCTTCCTTGAGGCGAAGCTGGTAAAGCCGCTTCCCATTATCCGCCTCTTCCAGGCAATACACGAACGGACCGCGCTGAAGCGCCACTTTGGAATAGGTTTGCCTGACGAGCGGGTGGCTCTTCATCCGTCTAACCGGCATGGAGAATGTCAGCTCCACCGTATCTCCCGGGTGCCATTTTCGAGTCAAGCGGATGTACCCGTCCTCTCCTGCGCAGGTCACACTCTCCGTCTCCCCCCCTGCGAGGATATCCACACGGTCGGTCCACTCCGGCATACGCAGCGCCAGCGTGAATTCTCCGTTCCGTTCCGGATTAACCACGAGGCGCACTTTGCCCTCTGACACATAGTCAGAATGAAGCTCTACATCAACCATTTGGCCGCCAAGCTCCACTCGGGTACGAGCGCCGATATAGAGTTCGACATATAAGGCATCATCTTGCAAGGTGAAGATATATTCACCGAGCGACGCCAGGAGTCGGGCGACATTAGGCGGGCAGCAAGCGCAGCTGAACCAGCCTTGACGCTCCGCTTTGATATGATCATAATTCTTGTTCTTGCCGATCACATCGGGATAGACCTCCAACGGATTCACGTAGAAAAACCGGGTTCCATCGAGCGACATTCCGCCGATCACCGTATTATACAGCGCCCGCTCCATCACATCGGCATAGCGGCTGCTACGGTGCAGCTTGAGCATTCTCCTTGCGAAAAACATCAAGCCAACCGATGCGCAGGTCTCCGCATAAGCCAAATCTCCCGGGAGGTCGTAATCCGCGCTGAACGATTCCCCTTGCTCCATGGAGCCGATGCTGCCGGTGATGTACATCCGTTTGCCGGTGATGCTGTCCCACAGCTTCTTGCAGGCGGAGAGCATCTGCGCGTCCCCCGTCTCGGCAGCGATATCAGCCATCGCCGTGCACATGTAGACGAGGCGGACGGCATGCCCTTCCGCATCCATCTGCTCGCGGACAGGCAGATACGACTGGCTGTACGAATGATCGTGAACCATGGATAGCTGTGGAAAATGGACGGTTCTTCCCCGCTTCTCCCACTCTTCTTCGAAATAATGCGGCATCGTTCCCCGCTGGTCCAGGAAAAAGCGGCTTAGGTTCAAATACTTCTCGTTGCCGGTTGTTCGGTACAGCTTGACGAGCGCCAGCTCGATCTCCTGGTGGCCATCGTATCCGTGAAGCTTACCGGGCTCTCGGCCAAATACGGAATCGATATAGTCCGCAAATCGGCTGACCGCGTCCAGCAGCTTCCGCTTGCCGGTCGCCCGGAAGTAGGCTGTGCCTGCCTCGATGAAATGACCGGCGCAGTAAAGCTCATGACATTCCGCGAGGTTGCTCCATTCCTTGCCCGGTTCCTTGAGCGTGAAGTACGTATTGAGATAGCCGTCTTCTCGCTGCGCTCCCACGACAATATCGATGACACCGTCAGCGATCTCTTCTAATGCGGAATCTCGGCGAGTCTCCAGAAGATAAGCTGCCGCTTCCAGCCATTTTGCCACGTCGCTGTCCTGAAACACCATGCCATGAAACTCGCCGGCTTCCAGGCCTGCGGCAATCTTGAAGTTGCGAATGGCATGACTTGGCTCGGCGTCTTGAACCCGATCGTTCAAGGCTTCCCATTGATAAGGAACCATGACCTCCCGCACCAAGCGAATGTAATCGGACCAGAAGGGATCCTCGATCTGAATATTGTGGGTCGGACTCGTCTGTGCTGCTTTCATGGATGAAACTCTCCTCTCTCCTCTGGGTCTTACCCCTTGACTCCCCCGACTGTCAATCCTTCAATAAAATAACGCTGGAAGAACAAGAACAGGAGCAGAATCGGCAAGATGGCCAGTACCGAGCCTGCGATTAGGGCTTCATAATTGCTGCTGAGCGGGGACACAAACGAAGCGAGCCCGATCGGCAGAGTGAATTGGTCGGTGGTCCGAAGCACGATGAGCGGCCAGAGGAAGTTGTTCCAGCTGTTCATCGCTTGCAGGATGGTGATCGCTCCAAACGCCGGTGCCATCAGCGGAACCATGATTCGGAAGAAGATCCCGTATTCCGTGCAGCCGTCGATGCGGCCGGCATCCATGAAATCCTTCGGCAGCCCGAGCGCAAACTGACGGAAGAAAAAGATCGGCAGCGGAGCGACGGCAAAGGGCAAAATAACACCCCAAATCGAATTGATCAACTTCAACGTGATCATCAGCTTGTAGAGCGGCAGCAGGATGATCTCCACCGGAATCATCATCACGACCAGCACCAGGGTAAAGATCAGATCCCGGCCCTTGAATCGATACATCCCGAGTCCGTAGCCGACCATCGAGGACAGCAGCAGGCTGAGTAAGGTAAAGATCATGGTGATGACGACGCTGTTTTTGTACCATTCAAAATAATGGCTCGCCGCGCCTTTGCCCAGGAACACAATTTTGTAATTTTCGAAGCTCATCAAATGAAAATCAAGACGAACGTTCAGCCCGTAGCGGAACAATTCGGTCGCGGGCTTCAAGGAAGCCAGGAACAGCGCGTAGAGCGGAAACAGCATGATGGCGCCAAGAAGAACAAAGAGAACGAGCAGCAGAATGGATGTGGGAGTGAATGAGAATGGCTTTTTTTCCTTCATCGTCTAGTCCTCCCTCTTGAACAAGCCGGTCAATGTGAGCTGCACCAGACTGACCACTAGCGTGATGGCCAAAAGGGTTAGTCCGATTGCGGAGCCAAAGCCGAGGTTAAAGTATTGGAAGCCCTGCTGATAGATGTAACCGACCAAGGTAAGGCCGATATTTTGCGGGGAGGGCTTGCCGGCCCACAGCATGTAGCTCTCGGTGAACATGGAGAAGCCGCCGTATATGGTAATCGTCACGACATAGACCGTGATCGGTTTAAGCATCGGAACGGTGATGGAACAAAATCTTCGCAGCCTGCCCGCTCCATCGATTTCGGCAGCCTCGTACAACTCGACGGGAATGCTCTGCAGGGCGGACAGAAAATAGAGCAGATTGATGCCAATCCACCGCCATCCGGCCAAGATGACGAGGGCGAGCATCGACAGATGGGAGCTGTACAACCAGCGCTGGCTGGGGATGCCAAACGTATGAAGTACGGTGTTCATCAAGGCTCCGTCCAGCTCTCCGAAGATCAGACGGAAGATGACGCCGGCGACCACAACGGATGTCAAGGCGGGTATAAACAAGGTGGAGCGGAAGAAATTGCTGGCGATCATCTTCTTGGAGTTTAAGAAGACAGCGAGCACCATCGGAACCGGAATCAACAAGAGCAAGGTCCAAACGGTATACCGGCTGCTGTTGAGCAACGCCGATCCAAAGTCATCGTTCCACAAGTGTCTGTAATTGTCCCAACCGACAAAGGTGGTCTCCCCTGGAACGATCTGTTGAAAGCTCATCACCCCCGCGCTGATCAACGGATAGGCGAAGAAGATGAGAAACGATAATAGAAAGGGCATAACGAACACGTAAGGCGCTATCTTTTGCGAGCTTACCAAATGCCTTCGCTGCTTGCTCGGACGCATAGGCTCTCTTTCTATCTGCATGTTAATGCCTCCACTCGAGTCATGTAGAAGGGCTCCTCCCGATTAGACAAAGGAACCCGAACGAAGGACGGGGAAGAAAGGCACCTCCCCTCCCCGTTCCGTTCAAGGACAAGCACGACCTCATTTCAGACTTGCTTGGACATCCTTCAGAACCTGGGCCGGGTCCTTCATATTAATGAAGATTTCCGGCATCGCCTTGTTGCGGACAGCGTCGAATACTTCCGGCGACTTCTCGCGAATATTCACCGGAGCGATCTGATCCTTCACGCTGAGCAGCGTATCGAAGATGTCCGTTCCGAAGTACTCGGTATATTTGTTGGATTCCTTCATGGCCGGATCGGTCCAAACGTCCGTACGAATCGGGTCGAAGCCGAGCTGCTTCCAAACCTGGATATTGCCTTCCTTGGACAGCTTCGCATAAGCCAGGAATTCCTTGATTAACTCCGGATTCTTCGCTTGGTTCGTGATGGAAGTCGCCGTTCCTCCCATGCCCGCCGAGCGGTTGCCACCTTCGCTCCAAGCTGGCATCGGGCGGATGATGATCTTCCCCTTGAGATCCGGCATATGGTCCGTGAAACGGTTCATGAACCAGAAGGGCATGAAGACGGATGCGGCGCTCTGCGAATCCATATAGCCGAAGTATTCTTCGGTGTCATGACCGGCTCCGGGAGCAACCGCCGCTACGCCTTCCTTGACGAGCTTCTGGAAGAACTCCATCGTCTTCACATTGACCGGAGTGTCCACGGTTACATGACCGTCCTTGTCTACCTGATCGGAACCCTGTTGGCTGATGGCCGGCCACCAGGACCAGTTGCCGTTCCCCTCGAATGTGATCATCGGCTTGCCGGTCTTCTCCAGCATCTGCTTGCCGGCTGCTTCGAAATCGGCCCAGGTCTTGATGTCGTCCGCTTTTAAACCGGCTTTGTCGAGCATTTCCTTGTTGTAATACATGACCGTCGCGCCGACGTGATAATCGATGCCGTAGTACGTGCTATCTTTGCTGTAAATGTCCACGCGCGACTTGACGATGTTAGTCAGCTCCGGTTCCACGATGTCATTCAAGGAGACGAGCTGTGGAGTTCCCTTCATGAAATTAGGAAATTTGCTCTGCTCGATATCGACCAAATCCGGAGCTCCGACTCCCGATTGCAGGGCAACCAGGAGTTTGGTATGCATGTCATCGTAAGGAATGGTCGTCGCATCGAGCTTGATTGTCTTGTCGGGATGGCTTTGATTCCAGCTCTCCGCCATGCTTTCATAAAACTTCTGATGAGCGTCCACAAACGTCCAGAACACGACCTTCTGCGCTTCGCCGGATGCCTTCGCCGTTTCTTTTGCGGAGTTGTCGGTTGCGCTTTGTGCCGATGGGCTGTTGGAGGTTTTCTCTGTAGATTGCTTTCCTCCGCTGCAGCCGGAGAGCCCCATTGCCATTGCTAATGTAAAGACGGTGGCCTTAAGCAGTGCCTTTTTCATTCAACTTCCTCCTTGAATGATTTATACTTAGCCCGATTAAGGGGATAAGCCAGCCCGGAAACTGATTTTCGAAAGCGTTATCAATTAAAAGAAAAACGGATCGTGAGTTATAGGATTACAACTTGTAAGTAAGCGCTTTATTTATTATATTACATGGAGTATCATGAATGATAAACGGGAGATTCCAACCTGATTTTATAGATTTACAACCTATAGGAGGGAATTCAATGTCCTCGCCCATTCTGCATTTTATTTCGCCACCTATTCCCTATTTCGTGGATTGCGGGCATGCCGCTTACAGCGCCGGAGATACGCATATCAGCCGCAATTGCATCGGGGTATTCGATCTCATCGTTGTCGAGAAAGGAGTGTTGCCGATCGGTGAGGATCATCTGAACTGGGAATTGAAGGAGGGAGAGAGCCTCATCCTCCGGCCGGACGGCCATCATTACGGTTCGGCCCCTTGTACAACAGACACAGAAATCATCTGGATTCATTTTCAGACCTTCGGCTCCTGGAAGGAATGCAGCGATATGAACGAATGCTTGGATAATCAGGCGCAATTGATCGAGAACCACAAGCAGAAAGCGTACCTGAATCACGCCGATGTCTGCTCCATCTTCATCCCCAAGCACATGAGGATATCCGGCCGCGCCAAAGAGGTGTTGGACCTCTTCTTCCAGCAAGAGCACGAGCCTCAGTCGATGCGTAATTGGAAAAGGCAGGCTTCCTTCCAGCTCTTCCTGCAGCACCTGGACCGCGATCTCGCATCCCCCTCCGACGCCACCGCCATCCATATCGCAGAACAGATCGAGCTGTTTATCCGCCAGAATTATGCGGGTGATATAACCAATCCCCTGCTTCAGAAGGAATTGAATTACCATTCGAATTATTTGGCCAAGTGCATGCTCAAAGCATATGGAATGACCCCAATGGCCTACCTGAAGCATTACCGGCTGGAGCAGTCCAAGCGGCTGCTGCTCCAGACCGGTTGGCCGGTTGTCCGCATTGCGGAAGAGGTGGGTTTCCGTCATGTCTCGCACTATTCAGCATGCTTTTCCAAGAAGGAGGGAATCTCTCCTACCGCCTTCCGCAGCAAATTCACCCGCGACAGGTAGGCTTGTTAGAGAGACGAACGCCGCGCAAGACGGATCACATTCCAGGACAGCTTTGGCAGAGAGGCGGTCAGTCGGCCGTCCGCGACCGCGGCATCTCCTCGATTGTGCGGACGAACCTTATCCGGCTCTTCGGCGGTATTCACAGCCGATACGTCTTTGTTTTCCAGGACGATATGCTCCTGCACCCGGTAATCCTGGAACCCGCGGACGTCGCAATCCAGCAGGAGGGCGGAATCCAGGCTCTTGTTTACGGCAAATACGACGAGCTCTTCCGCTTCTTCCCGGAAGACGACAGCCGAATCGAGCATCGGCACGTCCGTATAGTCCTTGCTGTCATAGAGAGGGGAAGAGATAACCGGCAGCAAAACGGTTCCCCTGCCGTATAGCGAAGCATGAAGATAAGGATAGAAGATGGTCTGCTTCCAAGCCCTCCCCCCCGTTTCCGTCATGATTGGCGCAATGACATTAACCAATTGGGCGAGACAGGCGATCTTGACCCGATCGGCATGGTTGAGCAGGGTGATCAGCAAGCTTCCGACAAGCAGAGCGTCCTCGAAGGTGTAGCAATCTTCCAACTGAGAAGGGGCTACCTGCCAAGGCTCTATCGCTTTGTCGGATTCGAGGGTATGGAACCAGATGTTCCATTCGTCGAAGGACAAGTGCAGCGTCTTCTTGCTGCGCTTCTTCGCTTTGATATAATCGCAGACGGCAACGATCTCGCAGATAAAATGGTCCATATCGAGCGATTTGGCCAAGTAATTGGCCGTATTTCCCTCCGGATTGCCGTAATAGGAATGCAGGGACAAGTAATCCACCTGCTCATACGTGTGGTCGAGCACCGTCGCTTCCCACTGGGCATAGGTCGGCATCGAGCGGAACGAGCTGCCGCAGGCGACCAGCTCGATGGTCGGATCGACCAGTCTCATGGCCTTTGCCGTCTCAGCGGCGAGCCTTCCATATTCGTCAGCCGTCTTCTGACCGATCTGCCAAGGGCCGTCCATCTCGTTGCCGAGACACCAGGTTTTGATCTTATGTGGCTCCGTGAACCCGTGCGAGATTCGCAGGTCGCTGTAAGTAGAACCGGAGGGATGGTTGCAATACTCGACCAGATTGCGCGCCGCGTCCACTCCGCGCGTCCCCAGGTTGACCGCCATCATGACATCGGAGGACAGTCCTTTTGCCCAGCGGATGAATTCGTTCGTCCCCACTTCATTCGGTTCGATCGTCCGCCACGCAAGCTCCAGCCTGCGTGGGCGAGATTCAACCGGACCGACTCCGTCCTCCCAATTGTAACCGGATACAAAATTCCCGCCGGGATAACGGATGAGCGGGACGCCAACCTCCTGAATCATAGCAGCAACATCCTTGCGAAAGCCGTATTCATCCGACTCCGGATGATCCGGTTCATAAATGCCTCCATATACGGCACGCCCCAAATGTTCAATGAAGGAGCTGTACAGGCGGGGGTCCGCCTCCGCCAGCTTGTACTCCTTGTCTACGATCATCCTCGCCTTTTGAACGTTCATCATCGGCACTCTCCTTCTGACTGGTTTCAAATTTTCAACCAAGTAAACGTGAAACTAATCTAATCATACTATGGAGAACCTAAAGTGCCAGACGATTTTTAAGTCCGTTTTTATAGATTTTCAACCTAAAGAAACTCCTGATTCCGCTTGTTGAGCCACAAGCAAGAACAGGAGCTGCTTCTAGTACGCCGTCAGCTCTAATCGAGTGGATAAGAATCGGCGTCAATGGGTATGGGAAGTTCTGCGGAGAGGACGGTTTTAAGCTGACTGCGTTTTAGGTTGAGTTACGCTTTCTTCGGTTCACGTTCGATGGATACGGCATGGGCGATGCAAGGGATGCTCTCTCCCTGTTGATAAGAAAGCGGCGAAAGCAGCGCCCCGGTAGCCACGACCAGAATTCGGTTCCACTCCTGATCACGCATGCGCCGGAGCAGGTGGCCGTAGGTCACAACCGCGGAGCAGCCGCAGCCGCTTGCCCCGGCCTGCACCGATTGCTTCTCGTAATCGAAGATCATCATGCCGCAATCGCGGAAATCCGTTTGCCGAATCGGCACCTTATGCTCATCGAAGAGCTCGCAGGCGATTTCATACCCCACCTTGGCAAGGTCACCCGTGACGATCAGGTCGTAGTGGCCGGGCTCGATCTCGAAATCGCGGAAATGGGCTTGCATGGTATCCACTGCGGCGGGAGCCATCGCAGCGCCCATATTGAACGGATCGGTGATGCCCATGTCGATCACCCGACCAATTGTCGCAGAAGTGACATAAGGACCTTGTCCCTCCTGAGCAACAACGCTGGCACCCGCTCCGGTCACCGTATACTGAGCCGTAGGAGGCTTTTGCGATCCGTATTCGGTCGGGTAGCGGAATTGCTTCTCCGCTGTCGCGTTATGACTGCACGCGCTGGACAAGGCGAACTTCGCCGAACGCGAATTGATCAGATTGGCTGCCACCGCCAAGCTTTCCATGGAAGTCGAGCAAGCTCCGAACACACCCAGGTAAGGGATCATCAAGCTCCGCGCGGCAAAGCTCGTGCTGATGATTTGATTCATCAAATCACCGCCGACGAAGAAATTGATCTGCTCCTTCGTGAGTCCGGCATTCTCGATCGCAAGCTTGGCCGCTTCCTCCAGGAACGTTTTTTCAGCCTTCTCCCAGCTGTCCTGTCCGAGCCGGATATCCCCATGCACGATGTCAAAATCTGCGGAAAGCGGTCCATCTCCTTCGAACGGACCGACGACGGTTGCCGTGCCGATGATGGAGGGAAGATGTTCGAATACCCAGCTTTGATGACCCTTCAGCATGATTCAGCCCCCCTTATGTGATTCAAACTGCTCGTCAAATTGTCGGACCCTTGGTCCCCTTCTACATGCATGCATTCATTCTTAATGATGCAGGAGCGGCTTAACCTCGGCGAGAATTTCCCGCATGCCGGCAGCACTTTGCTCATAGAGGGTTTTCGCTTCCGGGTTGTCCGTCGACAAACCGAACATCTCCAGATCCGCTTCGCATTTTTTCAAGGTAGCATACACCTGCGCCTTGATCTGCGGCTCGGGAACCTTGAGCTGGTCATCGAATAAATCTGCGTAAAACTGTCCATATCCATCCACTTGCCCAAGAAAAACATTTTCGAGGATTACGCCCATTTTTTCGAGCTCGGTGTTCAACCATCCCCGGCTCAAACCGAGGGTTGCCAAAGGCTCATTCAGAATTTTGCCGTCCATAATGACCGTTTGCGGCTCTTGCTCCGGCCCGACCTTGATGCCCAGATGCTTAGGCGTTAATGGCTGATTCTCTCGAGTGAGCAGCACATTGATGTCTCCATTCGGTTCCATCACCGCAAATTCGACATCCGCCACCTTAAAAACGTCCTTCGCCCGCAGTTGCTCGAGCAGCTCGTCGGTCGTGAGGCGTTCTTTCTTCAAGTTGTCATCCAGCACCTTCCCGTCCTTGATGAGGACCGTCGGTTTGCTGTCGATGAAGTCCCGTGCATTCTTACTCTTCATCTGCAAAAATTCGATGCCGATCGATACGAGAACCCATACGCCCAGAGAGATCAGCCCGAGGTACCAGTCCATTTGGATGTCGAGCGATACATAGGCGGCCAAGCTGCCGATGGTAATCCCGGTGATGTACTCGAAAAAGGAGAGCTGGGACACTTGTCTCTTGCCGAGCAATTTCGTCATGGTAAAGAGCACCAGGATGGCCGCCAGCGTTCGCAGAGATACCTCTACCCATAACGGCACAATCATAACCTCCTTCGTTAAGCGCGATATACCGCACGATCGATTAGGGTTGTAAGCGTACTAGTCCCATTATTTGATCAAATGGCCGTCATCAATCCCATAATCATTTGCTAGCAATTGAACTTATTTCCATGAATGATTCCGGAGGAAGTGAGGGACATTAACCTTCGTTACTTACTCAAAGGAGGTGTTTGCGATGACGGTCGCATCCCAAGTGAAAACCTGCGTTTCTTCCCTGAAAAGCGCGCAAGCCAGTCTAGAGCAATTCGCTTTGTCCACCCAGAATCAAGAAGCCAAAACGCTGTTCACGAATGCTGCTTCACAAACGCAGCAAATCGTCCAACAGGTGGAAAGCCGCGTACAACAGCTGGAAAACGAGGAACCTCAATATAAAGGGTTTTAAGCTCTCTATACAAAATCAAGCCGGACTCTCCTTCCAAAAGAAAGGGGAGTCCGGCTTGTTGTGACATACCTGATCGGGGATTGAGCGGGTAAGCTACCTTTACCTGCGAATGGCGGATAACGGAGGATTTCTTGGCATGCTTTTCGCGAAACGGGCAATGGCCCTCATCCTATTCCTCGCTTTTCTTCATTCCCCTGCGGAGGCGGCGCCGTCCCATACCCAGGCAGCCGTTCCAGGCTACATCTCCATTCAGATCGATCCACTTAAAAACAAGCTCTTGATTGTAGACGCGCAGGGAAACGCTCTGAAAAGCTATCCCATCGCCCTCGGAACACCCAAAACGCCGACCCCTACAGGGGATTATGTTGTGATCAACAAATACAAAAATTGGGGATCGGGTTTTGGAACGCGCTGGATCGGTCTGAATGTCCCTTGGGGAACCTACGGCATTCATGGAACCAATCGTCCCCATTCCATCGGCCATGATGCGAGCCATGGCTGTATCCGGATGCTCAACAAGCATGTGGAAGCCCTCTATGAGCTGGTGGAGATCGGAACGAAGGTAACGATTCGTGGACATGTCCTCGGCGAACCCCATTTGAACCCGCGCCCTCTAGCCAAAGGCGACTCGGGAGGAGAAGTGCTTTTGCTGCAAAACCGTCTGCGCGGAGGAGCCTATTACAAAGGGGTATGCAACGGCAAATTTGACTCTTCGACGGAATACGCCATGAAGCTGTATGAGAAAGCAAACGACCTGCCCATCGACGGTGTCGTAAGCTTCCAGGATTATGTATCGCTCGGATTAGTGGAATAAGCTTACCTATTGGAAAAGAAGTTCAAGACATTGCCATCCGGATCGCGGAACCAGACCGAACGCCTGCCCCAAGGATAAGTCTGCGGCGGCTTAACGAGGACTGCCTTATCCTTCAGCCGTTCATATACCGCGTCCGTGTCGACGACCTCCAGCTCGATCGAAAACCCGCCTCGGCCGATTCCCTCGGTGCTTCCCGGCGCCAAGCTTTCCATCGCCGAGCGGGAGCAGAGATCAAGGATCGCCCCTTCCACATGGATACGGGCTGTCGTCTCGTCCCCCTCCGCTTCAACCTGAAGCGTGTCCTTGTAAAACGCAGCCATCCCGGGTACATCATCGGTAATCAAGCAAATCCCGTTGAATTTCATGCTATCCTTCCTTTCGATCCTTGGATTTATTTCATCAGCTTGTTCCATCCGATCACCCTCGCTTTCTTGCGATCAAGTGAGTGAATACCGAAACGTCTCTGAACGGGCTGCGTTCCCCAAGCGCAAGCTCCATGGCCGTCGCCTTTTCGTGCCAAGCCTCATCACGCTTGATTTCGTTATCCGCAATATAACCGTACAGATTATGAATTCCATAGTACTCGACAAGCTCATAGCCTTCCCCCTCCAGCCATTCCGTCAAGCGTTCGCGGGGATAGGTGGTGATAGCCGTCCGAATGATCCCACTGTACTCCTGGTCTTGATCCAAGCCAACAAGCGCAGCCTCCGGGTCTTTCAGGATGATCGCTTTCTTCATGACCTTCCCCGCAGGGTTGTGGGCGATGAGGGAGAGATAACCCCCCGGGTTCTGACAGCGGCCGAGTCGGGATAAAAAGGCCTGAGGGCTCTCCACATATTCCAAGACGTTATGGCAAAAAATCCAATCGAACGGACGCTCAAGGTCATCCATCTCCTCAAAGCTCCGGCAGATGAAATGCACCGAGGAATTCCGTTCGGCGGCCTTCGCCAATAAGGCTGCGGATGGCTCAATTCCGGTCACATCGTTTCCTTTGGCCGCATAATGCTCCGTCGTTAATCCGAATCCGCTGCCGACATCCAGTACGGTCTGCCCGTTACGGATAAAATGGTGATCGATCTGATGCCAAGCGGTCTGGTAAAATAACCGTCCCCACGGCATCTCGGTGTATTGCAGATAGGCGTCCGCTGATTGCGCAAACGGGTCCGACTTGTTCATTTCACTTCATCCTTATCTGTCCGATTTCCATGATTATACACCTGATTGCGGATTTGAGCAGTAATCAACCGGGCTCATGGCGTTACCCATAAACCCGGACGTTGATCCTGCATGACCTGCTGACAGCTTACTAGATAAACAAGTTCACGGACGAACGGTCTGCTTTCCCGAGATAATATCCGACGCCGGCAACTTGAACACCGTCGAGCAGTTCTTCCTGTTGAATTCCCATGACGTCCATCGACATTTGACAGGCAACGAGCTCCACGCCTTGCTTGATCGCCGTATCGATGAGTTCCTCTAAGGACGAAACATTCCTGCTCTTCATGACCCCGCGGATCATCTTCGGCCCCATTCCCAGCAGGTTCATCCGAGACAGGCCGAGCTTGCGGCTGCCTCTCGGCATCATTTGGCCGAACATGCGGCCGATGAAGGATTTAGAGACGCGCACCTTGCCCGTCTTGCGGATGATGTTGAGCCCCCAGAAGGTGAAGAACAGGGTCACCTTCTTACCGCTCGCCGCTGCGCCGTTCGCGATGATGAAGGAGGCGATGGCTTTGTCCAGATCGCCGCTGAAGACAACCATCGTGCTTCCTTCCGGAGTGGCTTCGCTTACGGCCGGTACAGCCGAAGCGGGAGCAGCATCCAATCCCCGCTTGCGAAGGTAAGCTTCGATCACGCCATCCGGATTTTTGCTCACGCGAAGAAGCTCCTGCCGGGCCATCCCGGCCCAAGCTTCGATATCCCGATAGAAGCCGGGGTCAGAGGCGGTCACGCGCAGCACCTGCCCCGCCTTCATCTCTTCCATCCGTTGCTTCACCTGCACGAGTGGTCCCGGGCAGCAGAGGCCGCAAGCGTCCAGCTCGAAATCGGCGGCAATCTCGCCGGTCAGTCCTTGCGCAGCGGAGGCATCAGCCAACGAGCAGACCGTTGCGGTCTCTCTGCTCGAGCCCGATTCCACCGCCGCCACGATTTGCCGCTCTGCCCCTGCGGAGAAGACGGAGCTTCCCAACTGCAAGCTGCCCTCATCCCCTTGTCCCGGCTGATAAACGGCCATTTGATAGGTCCGATAGCCACCGGTGAGGTTGCGAACGCGGAAGCCCTTTTGCTGAAGGATACGAGAAGCGGTGTAGCCTCTCAGCCCCACCTGACAGTAGACCCAGATTTCCTTGGTGGAATCGAGCTCGTTCAAGCGACCCCGGAGATCATCTACGGGTATGTTGATGGAATTCGGGATGTGGCCGTTCGCATGCTCCAGCTCGCTGCGCACATCCACAAGCAGGGTCGTCTGCGGGTCCCGCTCCTTCAAATCGACAGGAAGATACACCGATGTCCGTCCATATAAAATATTTTCAGCCGCATAACCAGCCATATTGACCGGATCCTTCGCGGAGGAAAAAGGTGGGGCATAAGCAAGCTCGAGCTCCGTAAGGTCAGAGACCGCGCCTCGAAAGCGAATGACCGTTGCCAAGTCGTCGATCCGTTTGTCGACTCCCTTCACCCCTATCCCTTGAGCGCCGAGCGCCTTCCCGTCATTCCCGAATAGCAGCTTCAAGGTCATGGGAGAAGATCCTGGATAGTAGGACGCATGAGAGCTCGGATGAACGATCGATACCCGATAAGGAATTCCAAGCCTCTGCAGCGTCTTCTCATTGTTCCCCGTTGCTGCCCCAGTCAAGCTGAACACTTTGATGATAGAGGTTCCTTGAGAGCCTTTGTAAGCCGTACGTAGCCCACATACGTTGTCAGCCGCGATTCTCCCCTGCTTGTTCGCAGGGCCTGCCAACGGTATAGCCGCCTTGCTCCCGTTCACGAAGTCGGTGATTTCCACCGCGTCCCCGACCGCATACACGTCCTCCAGATTCGTCATCAAATAGTCATCCACCTGGATATGCCCGCGCGGTCCGAGCAACAGGCCACTGTCCTTGAGGAAAGAAGTATCCGGAGCAACCCCGATGGCCAGGATCGCGATGTCGCTGACCAAAGACAGCCCGCTGCCAAGCTGAACGGTGATCTGTCCGCCCGCGTTCTCTTGAAATGCCGTCACCGTTTGGGCTAGAAGCACCTTCACTCCATTTTCCTCCAGCTCCTTGGTGAGAGCGCCAGCCATATCGGCATCGAACGGCGCGAGAATCTGGGATCCGCCTTCCACGAGGGTAACGTTTATGCCGATCTCTCGCAAATTCTCGGCCATCTCTACTCCGATGAAGCCTCCACCGATCACGACAGCCGATTGGGTCCCCTGCTCCATTACCTTTTGTTTGATGCGGTCTGTATCGGGAATGTTTCGGAGGGAATGGATGAGAGGACTACCGATTCCGGGAAGGTTCGGCCGAACGGGCTTGGCTCCGGGAGACAGGATCAAAGCGTCGTAGCTTTCGGTGTAGTCGCCTCTCTCCCTGCTGCGGACCTTGACGGTTTTGCCAACCGGATCGATCGAGACAACTTCGCTCTCTGTTCTTACATCGAGACGAAACCGGCTGCGCATGGCCTCCGGCGTTTGAACGAGCAGCTTCGAGCGGTCCTTGATGGCATCGCCGATATAGTAGGGAAGCCCGCAGTTGGCAAATGAAATATAAGCGTCCCGCTCGAACAAGACGATCTCCGCATCTTCATCGAGGCGGCGCAGCCGTGCTGCCGCCGAAGCTCCTCCCGCTACTCCTCCCACGATCAGAACCTTTTTACTCATAGATCGCATCCTCCTTCGGCAGCAATAAGACGATCAGCTGCTTCACGCGTTCATCCGCTATGGTGTATTTGATTTCCAGCCCGCTCCGCTCCGTCTCCACGATTCCTGCGCTTCGCAGCTTCTGCAGATGCTGGGACACGGTGGATTGGGGGAGGTTCAGGCATTCCTGCATATAGCTGACGTTGCATTGCTTCTTCTGAAGCAGACCCCGCACGATGCAGAGCCGCACCGGGTGGGCCAAAGCTTTCAGCATTTCGGCTGCAGCTGTGTAGGATTTGAAATCGGGTTCATTCATTTGCCTTGCACCTCTTCTTTATCGTTATATCGTAATATTACGATATAACGTTTTTAAGTGCAACCTTTCTCTCCGCAGCTTCTCTCTACACGTTCCCAAACCCGTTCATCACATCACATTAGTTACCTATTCGTCTCATCCTGAAACTCATCTCTAGTTTCATCCTGCTTCTTGTCCGGGCCAATGGGTAGTTTACAGCAGAATTAGGGTGAATCCATATGTTTTTCTTGACACTTCCCTTACGTAAGATTGTATAGTAGGGCCGAATCCATCGAGAGTATGGTATATTCTAGGAAGGACGGAGGGATTTCTTGAAAATAAAGGAAGTGTGCGCGCGTACCGGTTTAACGGAACGGACGGTCCGCTTTTATGGAGAACAAGGGCTTATTCATCCGCATACAACTATCTCGGGCGGCCGGGAATACCGCGATTATTCAGAGCAGGATGTAGCAGAGCTGGAAACCGTGGCCGAACTCCGTAAGCTGTTCTTCACTATTGAAGAAATCCGAATCATGCGGGAGACGCCAGATCGGATTGAAGAAGTCATAGAAACATACAGAAGGAAATTGGACGCGGATGTGACGGCTAAGGATGCGATTCTCAAGAGGCTGAACACCGTCCAGGTGGACCAGCTTACGGATGCGGCCATGCTGGCCGCCAGCCTCCGCGACTTGTCGGAGACTCTCGCGCTTCCGGCTCGGGATATCGAGCCTGACTTTGGACGACTGGACGGCATCAGCAAGGAAGAACGCGAAGAAGAATACCGACAATATCTCAAACGCCAGGAAAGGCAATTCCTGCGAGGCAAGGTGACGGTGATCGCCATCGCAGCGATCAATGTACTGCTAGCTCTGTTGTCCTCCTTTTATCACTTTCGTCTGTTTTCGCTGCTGATCAGCATCGCCTTGTCTCTCGCTTTGTTTGCGGGCGTCGTTTGGGTTCGCTACCTGTTTGCCGCAGGGCTCGCGCTAAATGCCTTGTCAGGCATCTATGTGTTGGCTTCCAGTCCGGTTCCGCTGCCAGGCTGGTTCATAGCGGTCATGCTAGCGGAAATCGTTTATGCCTGCTTCGCCTGCATCACCCTGCTGCGCAGCCAGGCGGTGAGCGAATTCCTCTATTCTCAGAAGCACGGATAAAGCGGCAGCGAACATCGAACCAGGTAAATGCAAAGAGGCTGTTCCAAGTGGCATCCCACAAAGAACAACCTCTTTTTCTACATCGTATGGCTATCATCTACCCA
Source organism: Gorillibacterium timonense (assembly GCF_001457415.1). Taxonomy (GTDB): domain Bacteria; phylum Bacillota; class Bacilli; order Paenibacillales; family NBRC-103111; genus Gorillibacterium; species Gorillibacterium timonense. The sequence goes on along the minus strand of NZ_LN881724.1, from coordinate 1,339,085 downwards.
TGCTGATCTCGTGAAAGTGCCTCGGCTACCTTGGTACAAGTCAGTACCCCGGAAGCCGGTTCCATCTTCATCCTTTCCACACATTTTTCCCGTATTCTTATCGATGTCTGTATTTCACTTATTGGGGGAAGCTCGTCTATGAACATGACGCATTACATGTCACTGCTAGCGGACAATCAGCCGTGGAATCTCATTCTGTTCATGGCTATTCCGGTCATCTTCGCCGAAACGATCACGGTCACCGAATTTTTCATCCTGTTCGGCAAAAAGCTAGATGGCAAATTGAGAGCGTTTAATCGGATTTGCAGTATCGCAGCCGGCTTGTACTTCACGGGAATCTTTCTGTACCTCTTCCCAACCGCATTCGTTCCGCTCACCATCAATGGAGAATGGCATACGTGGGTTGATGTCGTTGCCGTAGGCTTTTACCTCAGCGGAGTCCTCTTCCTCTTGCCGCTCGCTTTCCTGGATCTCGGCCTCATCGGGCGAAAGCGTTCCGAAGAGGAGAGAATGAAGCTGCATTTTATTCTTGTCAGCGGTTTTTTGGTGGTGGCGCACATCGCCATGATCTTCGGAATGATCAATCCCGAAATCGTCGGCGATATGGCTGGAATGCCGGGAATGAATCATTGACCCGGTTCGAAGAGAGCTTGCCGGTCCTTACTCGGTAAGCTCTCTTTCTTTGGCCATCAAGAAGCTCTCGCTGTTCAAGTGGCGATTATTCTCTTTGGATCGTTGAATTTCTTTCTTGTGCTTTAGATGGAAATGGGATAGGATCATCTTGGGGAACGTTCCCTATCTAGCCTTACACCTCATATCGGAAGGAGGACCCGCCATCGCAAGCATTCTGGATATTGCCAAAAAAGCCGGCGTCTCCAAGACGACGGTATCCAAGGTGCTGAATCGGCAGTACGGAGTCCATGCCGAAACTCGCAAGCGGGTGCTGGAGGCGGCAGAAGCCCTGCATTACACCCCCAACATCGCGGCACGCAGCCTCGTCATGAGCAAGTCCGGCGTCATCGGAGTCGTCTACGACTCCTTCCGTTCCCCGCTCTACATGGAACTGGCGACGCAGCTGGAGCATCATGCAATGGTGAGCGGTTACCGTTTGGTGTTCTGCAGCTGCAACGAAGACCCGGATGCGAAAAGCGGCTATATCCGCTATTTCATGGGAGGCGCGGCAGACGGCATCATTCTATTCGGAAGTGCCGAGGGCGACGAAGCCATCCTCGACCAGGTAACGGCGGTGGATTATCCTTGTGCCGTCATCGAGAATCACGTGGAGCATCTCTCCATACCCAATGTGCTGATCGACAATCTCTCGGGAGCGGCTCAAGCGGTCGACTACCTCTATGAGCGTGGACACCGCGCCATCGCTCATGTAACGGGCAACCTTCTGCACAAGGTCGCGGTTGACCGCAGAGACGGCTTTGTCAAGGCGATGGAAGAACACGGCCTCTCGGCTCCACCGGAAAGACTCCTGTCAACGGAAGGCACAATTGGCTGCGGGACGAAAGCGGCGGCGCAGCTTCTCGCCATGAAAGAGCGGCCGACGGCCGTCTTTGTCTTCAACGATCTGATTGCTTATGAAATGATGGATGCTCTCCACCAGGCCAGATGCCGTATTCCCGAAGACTTGTCCGTCGTTGGCTTCGACCATCTGGTCGGTCTGCTAAGCTTCAAGCCGGGGCCGCTTGAGCTCACCTCTCTCTCACAGCCTCTGTCCGATGTGGCGGCAGCCGCTATCGACCTGGTGGCTGCGTTGGTTGCGGGTAATGCCCCGCAAGAGAAGGTGCGTCTCTTCTGGCCGGAGCTGAAGGAAGGCAATACCTGCCGGACGTTGCCTCCCGAGCGCGCATCCGATCCGGAATAGGAAGGCATACCGGGACGAATGGCATTGAATTCTCATCTAGTGGCACTGTGGCACCTGTAGCATTCAAACGATCACGACGTGCTGCATGATAGCGCGCAGCTTATCGCATCGATAGACGTCCGGCTTCCGCGTGGAAGCCGAGGCGTTTCCTTTTACCCCAAATAGGGAACGTTCCCTACCAAAAACAGGAGGATGATTACATGAGTAGCTTTGGCCATTTTTCGCAGGACGGCACTGAATTTCACTTCACCACACCCCGCACTCCGCGCCCGATGATGAATTACCTGTGGAACCCGCTGCTGCTGTCGGGTGTCAACCAGCTTGGAGGCGGCACAGGCGCATACGGCGACCGGGCGGCCGCATACATCGACCCGGAGGGAAAAGGCAGAGCCGTTATTCTCAAGAACGGCAACCGGTATTTCTACATCCGCGACGAAGAAACCGGAGAGTTCTGGAACCCGGGCTGGTATCCGGTCAATCGCGAGCTCGATGCCTATCGGTGTACCCATGGGCTCGGCTATACCAAGCTGTCGGGAACGTACGGCGGGATCGAAACCGATGCCCGCGTCTTCATCAATCAGGAGGACCCGGCGGAGATCTGGACGCTCACCCTCGCCAATCTCAGCGACCGGGAGCGCAAGCTCCGCGTCTATTCCTTCGCGGAATTTTCATTGATCGGCTACAAGATCTACAGCAATTATTATTCCAACCTCTTTGGCGAATACCATCCCTCGCACCGGATGATCTTCGCCCACAATACAACTCAGGACCGTACCCACTCCTGGTTCAACGGCTTTATCGCCTCCTCCGCTCCGGTCAGCGGCTTCGAGACGGGAAGGAAGGCATTTATCGGCAGCTACGGCCAGATCAGCGCTCCGGAAACCGTTGTTCGCGGAACTTGTTCCAATAGCTTGGCCTCCAACGAGGACATGGTGGGTGTCCTGGAAAACACCATCTCTCTTAAGCCTGGTGAGACGTACAGTTACTCCGTTCTGATCGGCGCTGCCGACACGCCAGAAACCGCTTGCGGAATCGTCGATAAGCTGTTTACCGCGGGACGTATCGAACGGGATTACACGGAGCTGCTGGAGTCCCGTAGAATCATGCGCGAAACCATCGAGATTGAAACGCCCGATGAGAAAGTCAATCATCTCGTCAATAGCTGGATCAAGCAGCAGGTTCAGCTGTGCGCCGAGGCTGGACGCGATACCGGCAAAGGGTTCCGCGATCAGCTTCAAGACGCATGGGCCATCGCCTCCTTCAATCCGGAGCTTGCCAAAGAGAAAATCGTCGAAACCTTGCGCTATCAGTATCGGGACGGCCGTTGCGTGCGCGGTTGGCTTCCTTTGGACCCGCATATCTACTCAGATGGGCCGACCTGGATCGCTCCTACCATTAATGCGTATCTCAAAGAAACGGGAGACTTCGGCTTCCTCAACCTGTTGGTTCCTTATCTGGACGAAGGCGTAGGTACCGTATGGGAGCATATCGTCACGGCGGTGCGCTATTCCTCAGAGGATATCGGTGAACGGAATCTCGTACTCGCTCATGATGGCGACTGGAACGATTCGCTCAATGGCATCGGCATCGGAGGCAAAGGCGAGAGCGTCTGGACCTCCATCGCTCTCTTCTATGCGCTCAACCAGGCCGCCGAGATCGCCCGAAGCATTCGCAAAGATCAAGAAATGAGCGACGAATTTCAACGACGAGCGGCCAGGATCAAGCAGGCAGTCAACGATACAGGCTGGGATGGAGAGTGGTATCTGGCCGGTTACAATGATGCGGGTGAGAAAGTCGGTACCCATGCTGAGCAGGAAGGAAGCATCTACCTGAACAGCCAAACGTGGGCGCTAATGGCGGGAATCGTCGAGGGCGACCGCATAGATAAATGCTTGAAGGCCGTCGATGAAAGGCTTGATTCTCCTTATGGTCCGCTCACCCTGTATCCGACCTACACAAGCTACAAACCGGAAATCGGACGCTTGACCGGCTTCGTTCCCGGCATTTGGGAGAACGGCACTCCCTACTGTCACGGCGGCACGTTCAAAATTGTTGCGGATTGCTGCTTAAATCGGGGAAATTCGGCTTATGAAACGATGCTCAAGATCATGCCGGACAGCGAATCGAACCCATCTGAGCATTCGGGCTGCGAGCCCTACGCCTTGACCAACATGTATTTTGGACCGGATAATCCGCGCGCCGGACAGACGATGTTCGCCTGGGTGACGGGCACGGCCGGCTGGATGTTCCGCTCCGCCGCCCAATACATGCTCGGCTTCCACCCTGGCTATGACTCCTTCACGCTTCATCCCGTCATTCCCGAACACTGGGAGGAATGCCGCATCAAGCGAAATTTCCGCGGAGATATCTATGATGTGCGCATTCTGAATCCGCATCGCGTTCAATCCGGTGTGAAGAGCATTTTGATCGACGGAGACCTCGTCTCCGGCACCACGATTCCAGTCCGGGGAGACGGTCGGGTTCATCAAATCACCGTCGAGCTCGGCTGAAGAGGAGGAAGTTCGAAATGACGACGAAACAGGGGAAGGTCAGCGAAAAATCGGGTTGGACGCTCACCTTCGAGGATACCTTCGAAGGGCGGGAGCTGGACGGATCGAAATGGTCCCACTGCCCGGAAGAGGTGCGCAAGGATGGCCTTTGGTCGGATCAAGACTCCTTTGTGGACGGAGACGGCCATCTGGTCATTCAGATCAGTGAACGGAATGGTACCTATTATTCCGGTGCAATCCGCTCCAAAGGCAAATTCGAGCAGGCTTACGGCTATTATGAAATCCGCTGCCAGCTTCCATCGGAGGAGGGCTTCTGGACCGCCTTCTGGCTCATGTCCGACACGGTCTTTCAGGTCGGAGACGACGGCCGCGACGGAACGGAAATTGACATTTATGAATCTCCCTATTTGCGCGACAGCCGGATCAACCACGCCCTCCACTGGGACGGCTATGGCGAGCATCACCGCACGGAGGAACTAGCCGTGCATGTGCCCGGAATCTACGAAGGCTTTCACACCTTCGCGCTGGAATGGAACGAGAACGAATACATCTTCTCGATCGATGGCCAAGAGACTTGGCGGACCTCGGCGGGCGGGGTTTCACAAGCCCCTTCCTACCTCAAGGTGACCGCTGAGGTTGGTGAATGGGGCGGGAACATCGCCAATGCGAAGCTCCCCACAAAGATGCTGGTGGATTATGTCCGGGTGTATAAGCGATCGTGATGACATAGAAACGAAAGGAATCCCTCCTGCGGAGCGCCGGTCCGTGGGAGGGATTTCTTTCATTTTCAAGAGAAATGTGCCCAATCCTCATCAAACCGACCCTTTCACTCCTCTTGGAAAAAGATAGTTCTGTACGATTCGCATTCCTGTTATCATAAGCAGTAGATTTATGGAGTACGACAGACTGCTGACGATTCCTCATCCATCCTCAAGGAGAACGATATCCCATGATTCGTGTTGCCATCTGTGACGACGAACCGGCGCAAGTGGAGCTGCTCGCTGCCATGACCGCATTGTGGTCGGATCGTGCCGGCATCTCAGCCGCTGTTTCCTCCTATTCCTCAGCGGAGAGCTTCTTCTTTGCCTGGAGCGAAGACCGCAGCTTCGATGCCCAGGCGCAGTACTATACGGACGAAGCGCGAACAGCCTAAGCCATCGGCATAGGGAATGAAGCATGATTTTTGGGTAATCAGACACAACAAAGCGGCCGTCGCAGGGCGGCCGCTTGTTTATTCGAGTACTTCTAGCCGATTCTAGTGCAGAACAGAGGAAATGAACCGCGCCATCTCGCTGCTCGTCTCGTTCAAGCGCTCGATGACATTGCTGAATTCAGTGACAAGCTCGGCCTGCGCGTAGGATGAGGCGGCTATGGCTTCGATTTCCTGCTCCATCTGCCGAATGGAGCGCTGAACCAAGCTCAGCGATTCATCGATTGTCTTCGTCGCTTCCTTCGTATTGACCGACAGCTTGCGTACTTCGGCCGCCACTACACCGAAGCCGGCGCCCTGCTCTCCAACGCGGGCCGCTTCAATTGCGGCATTGAGGCCAAGCAGGTTCGTCTGGTCCGAGATTTCCCGGATAAAACCGGCCACCTTGTTCACCTGCTTCGATTCTTCCACCGTCTTGCGCGAATTCTCCAGGATTTGGGCTGTCGTAGCCGAAAGCTCTTCGGACTGGGCTGCTACGTTTTGAACCATGTCGACCAGTTGACCGCTGATGTGGTTAATGCTATCCGTTAGCTGCTCCATTTTATCTTCGTTCTCCAGAGTATAGGCGAGCGCAAAAGCGCCGATGACCTCTCCCTCCTCACCGAAAATCGGAACCGCAGAGGAGATCACGGAGGTTCCGTATAGCTCTGGGGATAGACGATTTGTCGTGGCGTTTCCCGCGAGGGCATTCGCCAGTGTGGGATCTTCTGAAGGAATGGGGCTCCCCTTCGTAAGCCCGAAGTTCAAGATTTTGCTAGGCTCATAATAATGAAAGACCTCTTTGTCCGTAATGCCAATCATAATATCCTGGGAATGAATCTGTTTAAACAGGGGTGCAGCCAATATCAACGCGGTCAATTTGTCCATGCGGCATCTCCTAGATGTGAGGGTTATTGTGAATGTTTATAATGATTATCGTCATAATTCCTACTTCTCTAAAGAGGAAATTTCAAGAAGGGCAGCAAAGGAAAAGCGTGCCTCCGGATTCCGGCTGGCACGCTCTCTCGCTTGTTAGGATTTGTCCTATCATTAGGATTGCGGGGTTGCGAGGAGTTCATTCAGAATGGCATGAGCATTCGCGTTTTTGGGAGATGTTTTCTCGTCGGCTGGCTTTCGGATGTCGGAATCATAATCATCCGCGGGGAATCCATATTTCTGAACATGGAAATTGTTTTCAGCGGTATGGCATAAATATGAGCCCCGTTGGAATCCTCGATTTGAACCTTGACCGATGGGTTCGGACCCAGGTCGATCTGATTCTGAAGGACGGCATCATCAAGCGGCTTCAACAGTCCGAATTCGACGTATTTGGTGAACGTTCCGCCATCCATGAGTATGATTTGAGAACTTCCCGCCACAAACTCAAGATCAACCTTTGGTCCCATCAGGGAATCGAATGAGTTCGGCTTCTTTATATGGGAAAATAATGATCAAAATAAAGAAACCGATCCGGCTCAGGTTCGAGACCTGAGCCGGATCGGCGGTTGCCGATCATTGAGGATCGAGGATCATTGGCGAATCGTCTTCAAAGCGCCGCCCCAAGCGAGCACCTGATCCAGCATGCCGTTTACGTTCGTCAGATGCAGATCCGCAGGCTTGAACGTTCCGTTGTCAAAGTCCGTAAAGAGCGACAGTGCCGGATGAACGCGAACGTCTGCAACCGATAGTTCGCCGAGAATGCCGCGCAGATGTTCGGCTGCGCGAGCGCCGCCGACCGAGCCATAGCTGACGATGCCGGCAGACTTGTTATTCCAGGCTTCGCGAGCATAATCGAGAGCATTCTTCAAAGAGGCGGAAATGCTGTGGTTATACTCCTGTACGATGAAGACAAAGCCGTCCAGGCTCGCCAGCTTCTCATTCCAGGCTCCAGCTTGAGGAGCATCAGCTTCTCCTAGCAGCGGAAGCTTGTAGTCCGCGATATCCACGATCTCATAGTTCGCATCCCCGCGCTTATCGGCAATGCTCTTCACCCATGCTCCCACTTGCGGGCTTACCCGACCTTCCCGTGTGCTTCCCAAAATAATACCAATGTTCAATTTCGTCATCGTCGTTTCCTCCTTGGCGGTTTTTCCGCCGAATAATGTGTTCAACCAACCCATGAAAATCACCCTTATTTTTGATTTCTTAATGATGCCTTGTGATAATTATATGTAATTTGATAATTTTAGTCAAGCAACTTACTAAATTAAAGTTATTTCCGAGTTCCTGACTTGAATTGCGGTGAACACTTCGGGGCACAGCATGATGCTTGTGGATGGTTTTGAAGCAATTAGCCCTTCACCTATCGTTAGCGAGATCCCGGGAAGTTATTCAGCGAATATGGATAGCATTCACATGCCATACCACTACAATTCGTAACCCTTTTGATTCGACATATTGAAGCCGCCCATTACATGATTATTGGGGTACGTCATCAACTTAAAAACCCGGCGATCTTATCAGTAATCAAGATCAAGCGGGAAACCAATTGAGAACATTTGGGTCTATCAGCGATAAGAATCACGCAGATAGACTCTTTTTAAATTTTTATGTGGCTTTTTATTGACATATTCCGACTCTATCGACTATCATCGTTAATAATTCATATAAGAAAACTATGAATTAATCGAGATCAGGGGGTTCTGTCATGAAATTCAAGAAAATGGGATTATGGGCTGCCGTGCTGGCACTGGCAACAGCTCTTAGCGCTTGCAGCTCCGGCGGTAAGGACGCCGCCACCAACTCTCCGGCTGGCAACAGCACCGCACCATCAGAAGCTACACAATCGCAAACCTTCAAAAATGAATTGAATATTGCGGTCACCGCTCAGCCTCCCACGCTGGACACGGCCATAACCGTATCGGCGATCACATTCGATATCTCCGGCAACATCTTCGAGCAGCTGTATACGCTGAACGCAAACTATGAGCCGGTACCGCAGCTTGCCGAATCGGTTGAGACGAGTACCGACGGTTTAACCTATACGTTCGCCCTTCGTCATGGAGTGAAGTTCCATAATGGCAAAGAAATGACCGCCGAAGATGTCGTCGCCTCCATGAATCGCTGGTTGACGACCAACTCCCGGGCAAAGCTGCTGCTCCCGAACGCCAAGTTCGAGCAAGTTGATCCATACTCTGTCAAACTGACAGTGGAAAAGGCAACCTCCGATGTGCTGCTCTTGCTCTCATCTCACGCACAGTTCCCGTCGATCATGCCCAAGGAGGCAGTAGAATCCGCCACAGCAGACGGAATTAAGGAATACATCGGAACGGGTCCTTACAAATTCAAGGAATGGAAACAGGACCAGTACATCTCGCTGGAGAAGTTCGACGACTATCAAGGCGTAACAGCCGAAGCAAGCGGCTATTCAGGGGCCAAGGAAGCGCCGACCAAGACCTTAACCTTTCACTTCGTCTCCGATGCGTCAACTCGAATCGCTGGAATCAAGACGGGCAAATACGATGTAGCGGCCAGCATACCGAGCGAAAGCTATGACGAATTGGCCGCGAATACCAAAATTGAGCTGCATACGTATCCTGGCGGTGCGCTAACCGCGTTTCTCAATACCAGCAACGGTCTCCTCGCCTCGAACGACAAATACCGTCAAGCGATTCTGGCGGCTCTGAACGACGAAGAAATATCGCTCGCAAGCTATGTGAAACCGGAGCTGTATTCATTGGCGCCGGGCTTCATGAACCCGAAACAAGCGCAATGGTCGACCGACGCAGGCGGTGAATTGTACAACCAGGCGAACACAGATAAGGCGAAGCAGCTTCTTAAGGAAGCCGGCTACAACGGGCAGGAAATCACCCTGCTCACCACCAAGGACTATGCGGAGATGTACACGGCCACCCTTGTCATTCAAGAGCAATTAACCAAGATCGGCATGAAGGTCAAGGTGGACAATTATGACTTCCCAACCTTCCTGGAGACGAAGGGCGATCGCAGCAAGTGGGACTTGTTCGTCGCCAGCACCGGTTACCAATTGACTCCTCCGCAAATTCTCGCTGTCAATCCGGACTGGGCAGGTCTCAACAATGAAACGGTGAAGAATTCGGTCGTCGCCATTCGTGAGGCAGCTACTCCTGAGGATGCCAAGAAGCAGTGGGAGAACGTTCAGAAAACCCTTTACGAATACGGCGCCGCAACGGTACTGAGCCACTACAACGGCGTAATCGCTACAGTGAAATCGATTGAAGGGTTCCAGATTCAAGACAGCCTGATCGTCTGGAATGCCAAAGTACCTGAATAATCCAGCACATCAGGGTGTTCCTTGCGAATGACAAGGAAACACCCTGATTGTTTCCAGAACTTAGATGAATGAGGGATTCCCATGCTCGCTTATGTGGCAAAACGGCTCCTGTCGTTGATACCTGTCTTGTTTGTTGTGACGCTGGTGATATTTTTGATCATTCACATCACCCCAGGCGATCCGGCCGCGACCATTCTCGGACTCGAAGCTTCACCAGAGGAGATTCGCCAGCTCAGCCATGAATTGGGGCTGGACCGGCCCATTCAGGAGCAGTATGTACACTGGATCTCCAATGTGGTAAGAGGAGACTTAGGTGATTCGATCTTCATGAAGCAGCCTGTCTTGCAAGCGATCCGAGAGCATATAGGTCCTACCTTCTCACTTGCCGTATTGGCTCAGCTGTTCGCGCTGATTCTGTCCATCCCCTTTGGCATCATTGCCGCCTACAAGCGAGGCACTTTCACAGATGTGACTCTGATGGGCCTATCGCTGGTCGGAACGGCCATCCCCAGCTTTTTGCTGGCACTTTTTTTTATGCTGGTGATCGGAGTGAGGCTGGAATGGCTCCCCGTTGCCGGTTATGAGCCCCTATCTGCAGGGTTCTGGATTCATCTGCACTATTTGATCCTGCCGGCATTGTCGCTTGGAATCATTCAAGCTGCGCTTATCACCCGAATGACTCGCTCCTCCATGCTGGAGGTCTTGAACCTAAATTTCATCAAAACAGCTAGAGCCAAAGGGCTTAAGGAGCAAAAGGTACTGCTCAAGCATGCCTTCCGCAATGCCTTCCTCCCCATCCTCACCATCGTTGGTCAGACCTTCGGTTCTCTGGTTACCGGAGCGGTCGTGGTGGAATCGATCTTTACGATTCCCGGGCTAGGCCAGCTCATCCTGAATTCCATCGTTCGCCGGGATTTCGCCGTCATTCAGGGGGTTGTTCTGGTCGTAACGCTGATCGTCATCGGCATCAATCTGATCATCGATCTGTTATATGGGGCGGTTGACCCGCGCGTTCGGCTGGACCGGAAATAGAAAGGAATGCATGCCATGAGCACTCTCCATTCGCATGAGGACATTGCGGAAATGCGCAAAAAATTAGTGAAGGAACAGCGAGGGCTGCGGAATCAGAAGCTTCGAACCAACTATGCTCTGGTGATCGGAGCCGGGTTGCTCATTCTCCTGCTGGCACTCGCGCTTCTCGGACCTTTTCTCACCTCCTATTCACCAAACGAAATGAAGATCGTCGAGCGACTGAAGCCTCCAGGAGCGGAGCATCTGCTCGGGACGGATGAGTTTGGGCGCGATCTGCTGACTCGGCTTGTCTACGGCGCCCAGGTCTCGATGAGCGTCGGCTTGGCGGTTGCGCTGATCTCCTCTACGCTCGGCTTGATTATCGGCTTGTATGCCAGCTACTATCGCGCACTCGATCACATCCTGATGCGCATTTGTGACGGCCTGGTCGCCATTCCGGCCATTCTGCTGGCTATCGCCTTAATGTCTGCGCTGGGAGCATCGGCCCTGAACGTCATCATCGCTCTGACGGTGGTATTCACCCCCAACATTGCCAGGGTCGTTCGCTCTCGAGCGCTCGTCGTCCGGGAGCAAACCTATATCGAAGCGATCAAGTCCCAAGGAGCGGGAGCAAGCCGGATCATCTGGGGGCATATCGCCCCCAACACCTTGTCCATCCTGCTCGTCCAGGCCACCTTCGTCTTTGCGGAAGCGATTATCTCGGAAGCCGCACTCAGCTTTCTCGGAGTCGGCATTCCCGCCCCTGCCGCAAGCTGGGGCAATATCCTCCAGGCTGGCAAGCTGGTCATCTACAAGGCTTGGTGGATGGTCGTCTTTCCCGGCACAGCGCTGATTCTGTCCGTGCTTGCACTCAACCTTCTGGGGGATGGCCTCCGGGATTATTGGGATCCCCACATCAAGCCGCAGCGCCCTAGGAAATGGAGCTTGCGCAAGAAAGGTTGAAGCTCGCCTGCCCCTCGACCAAATCGCTAGTTTGCTAGATACTGGAGGAAGTTCCATGCCGATAGAACCCCTGTTGGAAATCAAGGATTTACGTACTCATTTTTATACGGATCGCGGAAGAGTCACTGCCGTCGACGGAGTCAGCTTCACCGTCCATCCCGGAGAAATTGTCGGGGTAGTGGGTGAATCGGGTTCGGGGAAAAGCGTGATGGCCCAGTCGCTGATGCGGCTCTTGGATCATACCGATGCCATCGAGTATGAGGGCGAGGTTCGCTTTCAAGGACGGAATCTGTTGGAGCTTCCGCTCTCTCGCATGCGAGAAATCCGCGGCAATGAGCTGTCGATGATCTTTCAAGACCCGTTAACCTCACTGAACCCGGTCTACACCATCGGCAATCAGATTGCGGAAGGATTAATCCAGCATCAAGGCTTGTCCCGCAAGGAAGCCCGGAAGAGAAGCATCGAGATTCTACGGTTGACGGGCATTTCATCTCCGGAGACTCGGGTGGACAGCTACCCTCATGAGCTGTCCGGAGGCATGCAGCAGCGGGCGATGATCGCGATAGCCCTTGCCTGTCAGCCCAAGCTGCTGATTGCAGATGAGCCGACCACAGCGCTCGATGTAACCATCCAAGCCCAGATCCTCGACCTCATCCTCAGCTTGAATGAACAGCTGCACATGGGCGTCGTCTTTATCACCCATGACCTCGGTGTCGTTTCGGAGATTTGCACTACCGTGAAGGTCATGTATTTGGGCCAGATCATCGAGGATGCACCCGTCCGTGAACTCTTCCGTTCACCGCTTCACCCGTACACGCAAGGCCTCCTTCAATCGCTTCCGCGCCTGGACACCAACCGAGACGAGCCGCTGAGCGTCATTACCGGTACGGTTCCGTCCCTGCACCATATCCCGAAGGGATGCCGCTTCTCCACACGCTGTCCCTTTGCCGATGACAAATGCCGGCAGGAGGAGCCGCCTCTCGAGAATGCTACAGAGAATCACAAGGTGAAATGCTGGCATTATGCGAATCTTCAGCAGGAGGGAGAAGGTGTTAGCCCATGACGACCGTCCATGATAGGGGAACCGTAAAGGAAGTCATGTCGAAGCCAGCCCCTCTGTTGAATGTGAGCCAATTGAGCAAGCACTATCCGGTCCATAGCCCGTTCGGCAAGCTATTGGGCCCGCGCAAGAGCGTCCAGGCGGTTGCGGATGTGTCCTTCCAGCTCTATGAAGGCGAGACCTATGGTCTCGTAGGAGAATCCGGCTCAGGCAAAAGCACAACCGGGCGCACCTTGCTTGGTCTGACTTCCGCAACCTCGGGCGAGGTTTGGTATGAGGAGCGCGATCTGACCAAGCTGTCGAACCGAGAGCTTCAGCAGATGCGGAAAGAGCTCCAGCTCGTCTTCCAGGACCCCTTCTCTTCTCTCAATCCGCGCAAGCGAATTGGCTCTATCTTAGAAGAACCGCTGATCATTCACGGGATCGGCAGCAAGCGGGAACGTCAAGAGATGGCATTCGAGATCCTCGAAGCGGTTGGCCTTCAACCCGAGCACTATTTCCGTTATCCGCATGAGTTCTCTGGTGGACAGCGGCAGCGCCTCGGGCTCGCGAGGGCGCTGATCCTCAACCCGAAAATTCTGGTGCTGGATGAGCCGGTATCGGCCCTCGATGTGTCGATCCAATCGCAGATGCTTAATAGGCTGAGACAGCTGCAGCGGGAACGAAAGCTGACCATGCTGTTTATCACCCATGACATCAGCGTAGTCCGGTACATCTCGGACCGGATCGGTATTATGTACCTCGGGCGAATCGTGGAAGAAGCCCCCACCGATGCATTATTCCGTGATCAGCTCCATCCGTATACTCGCGCTCTGTTCTCGGCGGTACCGGATGCCGCGCGTGTTGGCCGAAGAGAACGGATCGTCCTGAAGGGCGAAATCCCCTCTCCTCTCTCTCCTCCTTCCGGCTGCGCCTTCCATACGCGTTGCCCGCTCGCTACCGAACGATGCAAGCGAGAGACTCCGGAATTGAGAGAAATCCGACCCGGCCATAAAGCAGCCTGCCTGTTGATTTAAACCTTGGAAAGGAATGATTCGCATGACGACTATTCGCTATAACGACGGCCAAAATGAAATTTACAACGAACAAGGCTTTCAGCTGATCGGAACGACAGCTCCCAACTTGGAAGGACTCAATCCCAAGGAATTGCTGGAGGCGTCTTTAGGGCTGTGCATCTCCATAACCCTGCAAAAGCAGCTGGAGCTGAACGGAATCCAGGCCGACCCGTCGGAGATTGTGGTGAAAGTAGCCGCGTCAAAGAGAAGCGGGGTCAACAGCCGCTTCTCCGATTTCAATCTGGAGGTCTCTCTACCGAAGTCAATCAGCCCGGAAGTTAAGGAAAAGCTGCTCAAAAAGGTGGAGCTGTTGTGCACGATCAGCAACACGCTTCGCATCAGTCCGGAGATTCAATTGACGGAAGTCTGAGCTGCAACACGGCAGACCCCTGTCCACGTCAAAAAGGCCCAAGCGTCATTGCTTGGGCCTCTTTCATTTTATTATGTAACGGCGGGGTTGATTAGTAGCCTTTAAAGGGTGTTAAAAGGTACTCGCTCATTACTGGTCCTATCGCCAATCAGAGGCAAGCGTGACAACATGTTTTTAAGGAAGTAGGCATTACTTCAACGATCAATACACGATAAATCCTAGCTATATGGGCAATGAGAAGCCACCATAAACTTGAAGGATATTGAAGGTCATGACAGGTGCACCCGAATCACAATGTCCTGATCATGATTACCAAACCCTGCTCCATAGAGTGTCAAACCACCTATGTGAACCGCTTGTTCGTCTACTGTGAAACGAAGTGTCCAAAAGGGTTCCTCCAGCTTGATATCTCCCACGGTCACATCCGACATCCATTCCCCATCTATAAAAGTACCTAAGGCGTCGACACGGATCGTCTTCAATAGCCCATATTGATTTACATTTCGATGCCACCACTTCGGCGTATATCTCCCACGAGCCGCTCTTCCAAAATCAGCAGGACTTGTCCACGTTCCAAGAGAAACTCCATTAAATATGAATCTTATATCAGATGGCCAATGATCCCTCAAGCCAGGTGCTTCCGAAGCCAATTCCATTGATATTTCAAGAAAATCGGCAGTTTGATCGGGAAGCAGATAGTTAGGTGTTTTGTATTCCACATAACCCCTGCCAAACCACAGAATGGCTGCATTCACCCTTTCAGGATCCATAAAATAGCGCGGATCATCCCAAACCCCGATTTCCTTTTCGAGCGTGCCTAGACCACACGTCGGATAGATTTCAAATGCGGTATAATGGCCGACGGATATGGTCTGTTCTTTGAACTTCTCCTCCTTTTTGGCTAATGGCAACTCAACTTCAACTGTTTGTAGTTTGAGTGTACACAGCTTGTGCGTTCCTCCATTAAGTCTCACTCTGCGACTTTCGATTAAACCGGCTCGTTCAAGTTTTCGAATGTGCATCGTAACAATGGACGGGCTCAGCTCTAACGCGACAGCTATATCTTTCACGTTCATTTCTTTGTCAGCAATCAATTTCATGATCTTCCATCTCACTTCGCTAGCAAGCGCCTCATACAAGGGCAAATACTTGGCTTCTCCATTCGCCTTTATCATGCTTATGATCTCCTAACCAACAAGACTAAATTCACATTTTTATTATTTTAATAGATTTAACAAGCGCTTTCAATCTAACTACATTGTAAGTTACCGAATGATGTTGTTTAATTTTTTTAGCAGCGTGATTCATATTCATGTGATTTTATGATGAGGTGATGAAATGAGATATTCCAATCCGGTCATCAAGGGGTTTTATCCGGATCCTAGCGTATGCAAAGTAGAAGACACTTATTATCTCGTGTGTAGTTCAATGCAGTATTTCCCGGGTGTTCCTCTTTTTGAAAGCAAAGATTTAATCAATTGGAAGCAAATCGGTCATTGCTTAACAAGAGCTAGTCAGATCCAACTTGATCAGGTGAACAGCTCGGGCGGTGTATTTGCTCCTACAATCCGACATGATAACGGTCGATTTTATATGACCACGACCAATGACACTACTCGTCAAAATTTTTATGTTTGGACCGATGATATATACGGCGAGTGGTCTGAACCTATTTTTGTCGATCAACAAGGCATCGACCCGGATTTGTATTTCGAAAATGGAAAAACCTTCTTTATGAGTAATGGAAAAGATGATTTTAATATTGATGGCATCGTTCAGTGTGAAATTGACATTAGAACGGGACGAAAGATAACGCCAAGTCGCACGATTTGGACTGGAACAGGCGGACGTTTTCTTGAAGCTCCCCATATGTACAAGATTAACAACAAGTATTATCTTGTAGCGGCTGAAGGCGGTACTGAATTTGGCCATATGGTCACCTATGCATGCGGCGATTCTATCCATGGGCCTTTCAAATCTTACCCTCATAATCCGGTATTAACAAACCGGAACATGGGCGGTTATCACATACAGGCTGTTGGCCATGGCGATCTTATTGAAGATAATAATGGTCATTGGTGGATGCTCCATTTGGGGTTCCGACAAAGCGGTCAATGGCTTCCCTACCATCACCTTGGCCGAGAGGTATTCCTTACGCCAGTTACTTTTGGTGATGATGGGTGGTTTACCGCAGGAGATAACGGTGTTACGAGAACGTTTTTTGAAACCGATCGCATTCCAACTGCTGTTGTACAACAAGATAAGCAAAGATATACATTTGAGAATACCAATTGGGACAAAGATTGGTGCTTCCTTCGTCTGCCACATAAGCAAAATTACAGTCTCGAGCAAAACCAAATCACGCTAAAAGGAACCGAAATCAGCCTTGATCAAGCCGACTCCCCAACCTTCATCGGTATCCGCCAAAAGGATTTCAATGTTTCGATATCTTGCAACGTTAATCTAACAATTGGAGAGTCGGGTATCACGATCTATATGGATGAACATCATCATTATGATCTAGCTATCCGCTATGACGGAGGCGTCTATAAGCTCATCGAGCGTATAAATATTGGGGATGTAAAAACCATTATGAATGAAATTGCCCTGGAAGGAAGCAATCATGCAACACTTATTATTCGGTCCAGCAATGAACGCTATACGTTCCTCGCTCACACAAATGACAAAGAAATTCTCTTGGGAACAGCACAGACAAAATACCTTTCTTCTGAAGTCGCAGGAGGTTTTACAGGCGTTATCATTGGGTTATACGCATATGGAAAAGACTCTTTAGCAGAGTTCACAAAATTCAATTTGGAATACCTATAAGATTCTTAACACATTCATATGACTTCATCATTACGTCCTCCGTTCCATCCTTCTCAGATATACCGTGTTGTCTGCCTGTTCCTTAATGCTGCAGTCAGACAACACTTCAACAAGACCCCCCATTGATTCGACCAATCCTATTGAAAAGCTTGAGCTGCGGATTTCGTTTCACATAACCGTGATTTATTAATGTTGTATCCGATGATGGAGGTTGTCATTTCTATGTGGTCTCGTATCATCAACTGGATTAACAATTTAAAGCTTCGAACAAAGCTTTTTGTTTCATTTGCCTGCGCAGCCTTGATCCCTGTTCTACTTGTTGGAATGTTTCTGACAAGGGAACTTCATGAGATGGCTATGGACAACACATTGAAGCAAATTACAGCCAATGTTGACCGTGTTAAGAAGCGAACGGGTGAAATGCTAAACATTCCTCTAGACATTGCATACCGTCTATCCAACGACAGCCGTCTTGAGGAAGCTGCCAATCACCAATATGAATCTGTCTACGATGTTGTGAAGGGATACTGGGATTATCCCGATTTTCGAGAGTTTGTATCTCTTTACAACAAAGAGATCTCAAGTATCCGATTGTATATAAACAATCCAACAATTATAAACAATTGGGAATTTATTCAGATCGATGAGCAGCTCACACAAGAGCCGTGGTATCAAACCGCTATGGCTCAAAAGAATCAGGTTGCCTGGAAATACCTACAGGATAGCCGCAACGATCGCTACTATCTAAGCCTGATCCGCAGAGTAGATTTTGCAAAACAGAGAACAACCGGTGTACTTGTTATCAATTTAAATACGAATAAGCTTAACACGATTCTGAACCAGGAGACCTTTGAGACCATCATTGTGGACGAGAGTGATCATATTGTCGCCTCGAACTTTAGCAATATTCTGGGAAAATCACTGAATGAGATTAATTGGAAGCCAGATACGATCGCTTCCAAACAAGGTCTTTTCAATGTAACCATTGATGGTAAGCCTTTTAAAATGATGATTGACAACTGGTATCCCGGCGGAAGTCTTAACAGTCTTCGCATTATTTCCATCTTTTCAGTTGCTAGTACTGTCCAAGAACCTAACCGGATCATGTTCATGGCCTTCACTGTCATCCTGTCCGCTTTCATTTTGGCTATTCTGCTCATCACCTTTTTTTCGCGGCTGCTTACCGGACGAATTCTCTTATTAAGCAAGCATTTCACCAAAGTCGCCTCCGGTAATTTAGCGGCAACGATCGTGATTGACGGAAAAGATGAAATCGGCCACCTTGCCAGACAATTCAACAACATGGTGCGGAACATTAACAGCCTGATGAGCGAGGTACAGGAAACCAACCGGCAAAAAAATGCGATTGAGGCGAAGCAAAACGAAATCAAATTTAAAATGATGGCGAACCAGATAAACCCCCATTTCTTGTTTAACGCCTTAGAAGCCATCCGAATGAAAGCTCATGTGCGGGGCCAGTCCGATATATCGCAAGTCGTCCGCCTGCTTGGAAAAATGATGCGCAAAAACCTGGAGGTCGGAAACAGTTTGATCAGCCTGCAAAGCGAGCTGGAGACGGTTGAATGCTATCTCATGATTCAAAAATTCCGGTATGACGATAGGCTTGCTTATGAGTTGCAGGTTGACCCGCTGGCTAATCCAATTCTCGTTCCTCCTCTCATCATTCAGCCGCTTATTGAAAACTGCGTCATTCATGGGCTGGAGAACCAGATTGATGGGGGAGTGGTCCGGGTAGACATCCGCATCGAGCATAAGCTGCTTTTTGTGCAGGTATACGATAACGGAGTCGGCATCAAAAAAACGCGAATGGACGAAATCCAACAACTATTGGCGAATAAGGATGATGATGAATCCCCTCATATCGGTCTGAGGAACATTCATATGCGACTCCAGCTAACGTATGGTCCAGAATATGGGCTGACCATTGCAAGTCAATACGGGTACGGAACTCAAGTCAGCTTCGAGATTCCAATAAGGGGAGATTGATATGTACAGTGTATTGATTGTTGATGATGAACTAGGGATCCGCGAAGGGCTGACCACTTTACTTGATTGGGCCTCCCTTGGATTTCGGGTTCCAGAGACGGCAGCCAATGCTATAGAAGCTCACTATAAATATAAACTCTATTCCCCTGACTTGATGATCATTGACATCCGGATGCCTGGACAAAGCGGACTTGAGTTAATTCGGGAACTGCGAGAATTGGACTCACAGCTGTCTATCATTATCCTCAGTGGCTACGCCGACTTTAGCTATGCCAAATCCGCTATGGCATATGGGATTCATAACTACCTGCTTAAACCCGTAGATGAAGGCGAATTGCATCAATGCTTAGTTAATATATGTGCCAGGTTGGACGCAAGAACATTAGATCGCCAAAAGCATGCCGCCGTCAAAGGCTGGAGTCGTGAAATGTTGGTTCAATCGCTGCTGTTGGAGAATGACCGGGCAGCTATGCCCGTTGCGCAAAGGTTATTCGTAGAGGCGGGGATAAGGGGAGATACCTACCAAATCATATTGATTCGACTGCTTCTTCAGGACCAAACGGATAATGGGCCTTCCACAGCCGTGAAGACAGAGCTTGCAACGAGCTTCGAAGAACATGAATGGGGTATCGTTTTCTCAATTGACTCCTATGTAGGAGTTCTGATTCAGTTCTCATTTCAGAAAGAGCTGGAACGAAAAGCGCTGGTGCAATCAATACGTGAAACGGTTACCGCTCACGGCCTGGCCTGTATGATCACTGCAGGTGATATGGTCGAAACCTTGGAGGAAATTCCACTATCGCATCAAACAGCTTTGACACGAATGAGAGATCATTTCTTCTATGACGACACCGGCATGATTGGACCCGATTCCGTTAGACTTAAGCTGGAGAATCAAGTTGGAATAGAAGAATTGGAGAGAAAGCTTGATTCTGTCGTGGAACGATTGTATTTTGCTATGGATACCGGAAGCAAGGGTGTCATCCAACGATTGATCCAAGAAGCCGGCGAACTGATGATCGGCGCTCGTTATTCCGAGATGGCCGTGAAATCACGATTTGTGCGTATCGTTACATTCCTCCTCAACAAGCTTTCCCCTCATTACAGAGAGACTGAGTTCTTTCATACCCGTATGGATGAACAAATCCAGCATATCTACAGACACACCTCTCTATTAAGCCTTCAGCGTTATATGGTATCTCTACTGGAGCAATACAGCAGCGTCATTGTTCGTGACAATATGGATGTTCTAATGAAACGGATGGTGGATCTTATTCATCGTCGTTATAGCGAAAATTTGAAACTCGAAACGCTTGCGGATGTGTTTGCCTACAGCAGCGCCTATCTAGGCAAGCTTTTCAAGAACAACATGGGTCACTCCTTCAACAGCTATTTGGATAGAGTTCGCATTGAAAAAGCTAAGGAGTTGCTTGATCAGGGATACAAGATTCATCAAGCCGCCAATGAAGTCGGTTTCAGTGACGTCGATTATTTCCGTGATAAATTCAAGAAGTTTGAAGGTATTTCTCCCTCCGATTACCGTAGAAAAAATCGAGATGAATAGATATCGTTTTTTCAGAAAGCGCTTACGAAAAATGACAGGTTTTTCCCTGTTTTCCTTCGAAAATGTTCAGGTGTTTCCTGCTCTCTACGGATACTATGATTATTACTATCGAAGGGGGAATCAAAATGAAAGCGATTACCGACATAAAACAAGCGGAGCTTAAGAAACCGCAATCCCACTTTTGGGCCAAATTCCTACAGCAGAAATACCTTTACATGATGTCCATTCCATTTGTTCTCTGGGCTTTTGTGTTCAACTATTTGCCCCTTTGGGGATGGACCATGGCATTTCAAAAATATAAGGCGGGCAAACCCTTTTTTGATCAGACCTGGGTAGGGCTGCAGTATTTCAGAGAGCTATTTCATGATGAGCAATTCTATCAAGCACTACGGAACACGTTGGCTATGAGCTTCATGGGTTTGATCGCCGGATTTACCATTCCCATCATCTTCGCCGTTCTTTTGAATGAGCTGCGGATCCAGGTGTTAAAACGGTTTGTGCAGACGGTTTCTTATCTTCCTCACTTCGTGTCCTGGGTTGTTGCCGCTGGCATTATTACAAAAATGCTTTCTACCGACAACGGAGCAGTTAATGATCTCCTGCTCTCTCTTCATCTCATCCATGAACCCATTCAATTCATGGCGAAAGGCCACTTGTTCTGGGGTATTGTCACAGCTTCCGATGTATGGAAGGAGACAGGCTGGAATGCGATTATTTACCTTGCAGCGATAGCGGGTATCGGTCCAGAGCTGTATGAAGCGGCAAAAGTGGATGGAGCCAGCCGATTGAAGCAAGTGTGGCATATCACTTTACCAGGTATTCGAACGACGATTATTATTCTGCTTATTATGTCCATGGGGCATTTAATCAGCATCGGATTTGAAAAGCAGTTTCTTCTTGGGAACAACCTGGTGCGTGATTACTCCCAAACCCTGGATCTATATGCCCTTAATTACGGTTTGGGTATGGGACGGTTCTCGTTCGGGACAGCTATCAATATCTTCAATTCTGTGGTTAGTGTTATCTTGCTCTTTTTAACCAATGGTATTTTCAAAAAAATCACGAAGGAAAGTATTATTTAGGAGGCCTCTTTTATGAAAATGAAAAGACTGGCCGCCACGAGCTGGTCAGACCGCATCTTCGATTTGGCTGTCTATCTGGTAATTACCGTCGTGACGATTGCCACCCTGTATCCCTTCCTCAACGTACTCGCGATCTCTTTCAACGACTCCACGGACAGCATAAAAGGCGGGATAACCGTATTCCCTCGTATGTTCACGCTGAAAAACTATGAAACCATATTTGCATACTCCGGGCTGCTGACGGGCTTTAAAATATCTGTCCTGCGTACTTTGATCGGCACCCTGCTCGGGTTGATCAGCGCATCCATGCTGGCCTTCACCTTGAGTCGAACTGATTATCAAGCACGCAAGTTCATCTCTACCTTTCTCGCCTTGACGATGTACGTCTCGGGAGGTTTGATTCCCTTCTACATTCTAGTCAAAAATTTAAACATGATCGGAACATTCTCTGTATACGTCCTCCCTTCTCTCGTAAGTGCATTCAATGTATTCGTTATCCGCTCTTTTATCGATGGTCTCCCTTATGCGCTACAAGAATCCGCCAAACTGGATGGGGCCAATGACTTTACGATTTTCTGGAGAGTCATCCTCCCGTTGACAAAACCCGCGCTTGCAACCATCGCCTTGTTCTTGGCTGTCGGTCAGTGGAACTCTTGGATCGATACCTATCTCTATAACGGATCCAAGCAACACTTGACCACCTTGCAGTTTGAGCTAATGAAGGTTATTCAAAGCACAACGACCAACGCGGATAATTTCCGCGGACGCAACATGACGGAGGTTATGGCTCAAATTTCCCCGGAATCAATCAAAATGGCAATCACCATCGTCGTCACGGTTCCTATCTTGGTCGTCTACCCCTTTTTACAGCGCTACTTCGTCAAGGGCATGACACTCGGTTCCGTGAAAAGCTAGTCCACCTTTGGTACGTTCAGGCTCTGCCTGTTTGTACAATATCGCTTTCATCATAAAAGGGAGGAATTTTATCCATGTCGAGAAAGAAAACCAACTCGTATGCGATGGTAATGGCCATGACGCTGCTGATCAGTATGCTGGCAGGCTGCTCAGGAAGCTCCAAGAGCACAGCAGACAACACAGGATCCAACACCGATAGCCCAAAGCCGACCACGGCAGCTACGAAATCCGAAGATCTAAGTCCGCTGAAGCTTACCTTCTTTGCGGAAGATCCGAATCCGAACTGGAACAACATGCAGGATGATATCAGCAAAGTCATTACGGAGAAGACGGGTGTTACGCTTGATGCCGAATTCGCTGTCGGCGATCCACAGCAAAAAATTGCCCTTATCGCTGCTGGCGGGGATTACCCGGACATCATCTCGGCAAAAGGGGATATTGGAAAACTGGTGGATGCCGGAGCGGTAATTGATCTGACTGACTTGATCGACAAGTATGCCCCCAACATAAAACGAGTGCTCGGCGATAATCTTGCTCGTGCTAAATATACCAATGAAGACCAGTCCATCTATGCGATCCCAACATGGTCGGCAGTCGATGAGAAGAAATTTGTCGCTGGCGGTGGATTTGAACTGCAGCATCGTGTAGTCAAAGAAGCGGGCTATCCGGAAATTCGTACGCTGACAGATTATGAAAACGCAATCAAAGCTTACTTGGAAAAGCATCCTACCGATGAGAATGGCAATAAAAACATCGGGCTTTCCCTTAATGCGGATGATTGGCACATGTATATTTCTGTCACCAATCCAGCTGTTGCCACAACGGGCGGATCGGATGACGGGGAATATTACATTGATCAGAAGACGCATGAAGCGATTTATCATTTCCGCCGTCCGGAAGAGAAAGAGTATTTCCGCTGGTTGAACCACATGAATGATATTGGCCTCTTGGATAAAGAGAGCTTCGTGCAAAAGTACGATCAGTATAAAGCGAAAGTCGCCACGGGACGTGTGCTTGGGCTTATCGATCAGGACTGGGATTATAATGATGCTCAGCAAGCTTTGAAAACAGCGGGAAAATTCGATCAAACGTATGGTCACTATCCGGTAACCTTATCGAAGGATTTTAAAGAAACGAGTTTTTGGCCGACTGGCTTTATGGGTGGATATGGTATTTCAATCTCGTCCAAGAATCCCGATCCTATCCGGACGATCAAGTTCCTTGATTTCCTCGCTTCCGACGAAGGACAAATTTTGAACAACTGGGGAGTCGAAGGCAAACACTATGTAGTGGAGAACGGCAAACGCGTTGTTCCCGCGGAAGTGCAGGAACGAATCAATAACGACAACACCGCATTTACCAAAGAATCCGGGATCGGCTTCTATTGGAATGTGATGGTTCACTACGGCGACGGTGCGAAGGATTCTACGGGTAATTACTATACCAAGAATTTCCCGGAGCAACTGGTGCTCGGATACAGCGATGCTGAAAAAGAAACCTTGACGGCATACAAATCCACCACCTGGAAAGACCTGTTCCCGAAGGAAGAGGAATTCTCGGAAAAAGCCTATGGCGCCGCATGGAACATTACCATTCCTGGCGAGGATGAAGTCATGATTTTGGGGAACAAGATGAAGGACATTACTTGGAAACGCATTCCTGAAGCGATTTTGGCAAAACCAGCTGATTTCGATAAGATCTGGGATGCGTACATGGCTGAATTGGATAAAGCCGGAGTAAAGAAAATGGAGCAAGGCTTCACCAAGTATGTCAAGGATCGTGTATCGTTGTGGAGCAGTAAATAGTCAACCAAAGAACGAGAGAAATCAAGGAGTCAAGCGAAGATAGACCGCTTGGCTCCTTGGTTTTTAATGTTCCTTCAAATTGTCATTTAAAATCCGCACAACTTCACCCATGCAATCTGCAAATCTGCGTATTTGTTTGACGATGAGGTCGCGTTTTTCTTTATCTTGTAAGGTTTCATTTTTACAACCAAAAGCACCACCAAGCGCTTCAAGATTATCATCACCATATACTTGTTTCATTTCTTCGCGTTCTTCGGGCGAGTGAACATCCTTTATCCAATGACCGCCATTCCACAAATAGTTCATCATTCGATACTGCTTACGCACGTCCTCCAAGAATGTGAAATCCGGGTTCAGTTCTTGGGCTTTATCAAGAAACTCTTGACTCCCTCCGCTGTTGGTCGCCAAATTCAAAACATAGACTTCATAGGTGAAAAAATCCACGTTTACTTTGTCAAATTTACCATCTTCAATGTCATTTGCCCACATACGAAACGCTTCTGCGCCGAATACATAATCATCCGTTCTCAGGGTTAGCAATTTGGGCAACTGGATGACAGCTTCACGGTAGATTTGTTTTAGCGGCACCTCGCGGTTTTTATTGCCTGTCACTACCCATCCCTTTGTGTCATAATCTTCATTTTCAAAACATTTGTCATCAAGAACCAACTGTTTCGGCTCTGTCATGTTTTCGCGCAAATACAGGAGTGTAGCGCCATCACCTTCATAACCAACAATAACTCCTGGAGGGCCACCGTGATATAAGATAACAGGCACCCCCTTGTCGATGCTTGCCGTAATCCTTTTTATACATTTTTCTTTCTCTGATTGAAGTTCACGAATGGATATGGATTCGGCGGTGTAACCTAACTTATCAAAAACACTTGGGAGTTTACGTAATCCTAAATAATAATCGGATGCGCTGTCACCTTTAAAGCTCTTTAGGGAATAGAATTGAACGAAACTGTCACCCGTTATACCGGCAATCAGCGAATAATCCGCAAATTTCATTTCGCCAATGCAATCCATGACATACCGTGCCGCACTGTTGAAATGGTAGTTCTCCCCGCCCCTATTGAAAAAAACTCGGGGAATGTGCGGAATCATTTTTGTGTTCATATTAAGGCCTCCTCGTACTTCGATTCTTAGAAAGATGGGGGCAAAGCATTTCAGATTGTTCGAACTGCGTTTTGCTTCAGACGGTGTAATGCCGTGGAACCGAGCAAATGCTTTGGAGAAACTTTCCGGTGAATCATACCGGTATTTCAACGCAGCATCTATGACCTTTGAATCAGTTTTCGCTAATTCTTCGCCTGCCAGCGTCAATCTGCGGCAACGGATGTAATCCGCAATCGTCACCCCTGTAACGATGCTGAATGTGCGTTGAAAATTTGCGTTTGACGAGTAGGAATGTTTTGCGACGCTGTTGTTGTCTAATTCTTCGTCTAATAAGTGATTCTCGATATAGTTCAATGCATGTTGAATGCTCTGGATCCAATCCATAGGTTCCACACCCTCCTGAGAGTTAGGGTAGCATGAAGGCTTCTATTTATCCTGTCATAGAATGCTCGTTTGTGTCCAATGTCCAAATAAGAATAAATTTCCCACTTCACAACCATAACCAATTGTGAAGCTCAACTCGGCTTTGCCCAGCTCGATCAAGGCATGTCTGCCGATTTCTTGCTGCGAAAGTTGAATTATCAAGTATTATGGTTTTAGGATACTAATGATTTATGTGGGGTTGTAACTTTAGTAGGATTTTTGTTACTCAGTATATAGAACAATAAAAGTTGTATTTGCTCAAAACAGGTTCCATGAAATGTAAAAAAGAGACCCATTTGATCTCCGCGAAAAAAAAAGTACCACCAACGACCCTATGCAGGAGAGAACAAGACATGTCTCATACATATACGTTAACACGTTAGAACCATCGGAACATCTTTGATTATTGGCAAGTGCAGGAAAAGGAGGAAACGTATGAGCCAATTTGAATGTTTATATGACGAATATAGGCAAGACGTTTTCCGCTTCCTTTTTCGGCTTACGGGATATCAGCGGCAGCTTGCTGAGGAAATGATGCAAGAAACTTTCTATCAAGCTATGATATCTTTTCACAGGTATAGAGGAGAATGTCAGATAAAAACCTGGCTGTGTCAAATAGCTAAAAATATCTATTTCAATACAATTCGTAAAGATAAGAAAGTTAGACTGGTTTCTCATGAAGAATATGTTGATCACGCGGCGCTTGCTTTCGATTCCGTTGCTACTGATTATGAAACAAAAGAATTGATTGACCACGCAATAAAAGTGATTATACAGCTCGATGACACAACGAGGGATGTTTTGATTTACCGCATATTTTCAGAACTCACCTATGCACAAATAAGTGCCCTGCTTAAAATAAACGAAAGCTCAGCAAAAGTTATTTTCATGCGTGGCAAGTGTAAGTTGCAGAATAAGCTTCGGGAGGAGTATGGATATGAAATATGATTGCGATCTGATTAAAGATTTATTGCCGTTATACCATGACAAAGCAACCAGTGATTATAGTTCAAAGATTGTTGACGAACATTTGAATGAATGTGACGAATGCTGCCGCTATTATGACGAAGTGAAGAAAGCTACCGATATCCAATTCAAGTCTCCACCTAAATCAGATAACGCAGGCGGTTATCTCTCTCTTGCCAAAAGGATTCGCAGAGCAAAATGGTATTGGAGGCTTTGTATCGGACTTCTCCTTGGCTGCATGATTTCTGTATCCCTGATGTATGCGGATGGTAACCGTTTTGACCCTATAAGCGCTGCGCATGCCGGCAATGTCATTGATAAGAATGCGCGATTGCTGGCCACAGTACCTATGGGCAAGGAACGCATATTATATATCTATGATGATGATGGGCTGTACCGCGATATTGATGTGATTTATCATTTCCCTTTCTGGACGTATAGTTATAAATGGCCAAACCGAACTATCGCGGACCCAAACTCAGGGGTACAGTTGATTACAAGAGGGGGCTATGCCAATTCAATTAATAAATCGTTATACATCCTATTTGCTGTAGCGGTTAATGACGCGCGTGTAGCTTATATGGAGCTTGGTAAAGAGGGCAAGATGCAGCGGCAGAATGTTGATTCTCCAATATCGGTTTTCTTCTGGGATGAGACAGGAAAATGGGATGGTACCGGCACTTGGAACGGGATGATTAAAGATTCGGAATTACGAGGCACGGCCTACGCTAGTGATGGAACCGTACTGTATAATTTGGCGCATGAGACGAATGGACAGGATACGATTAAATGGATTCCCGTAGACTGACTGCAAACCGTTAACCAATGGTCAAACAAGGGTCGCATCCGACAATTGCTAATAGTTTAGTGGTTACCATGCCGGATTCCTCGTATCCGCCATCGTCCTAGCGGGAATCATCAACCCGAGTCAATTTCTCATAAATAAATGGATTGCATACGAAAGAACCTGCGCTTGAGCATTCGAAGCAGGTTCTTTTCCGCCTTTCTTTATAATGCCACCCTTACCATTCGTCAGTAATCCTCACACTACCGGAGATTCACATACTGCTCGCTTTTATCGACTCGCCTGCTCTTGATTTGATAGGTCATCAAGGCCAGGGAGCTGACGAATAAAATCGCTATGGTCAAATTTGGAGAGACCGCAGCGGATAGCGTCACGAATAAAAAGGTGGTTAGCGGTGCGAGGCCTACCAAAAGTGTATTTATGATACCAATCGTCGTTGCCAGCCTGTTCCCTTCTACAACGGACACGATCCAGCCGGATAGCTTGGGTATGATCGCTCCGACCAGGAAACAAACAGGCACCAGCATCGGCAGAATGATCAGTATCTTTTTTAGAAGTAGCGCAGGGTAAAAGATTGTAGTAAACCCTAAGCAGATCATTACTACTTGCTGCAAATGCATGTGCTTGAGTAGTTTCGTTCCGAGCAGTCCGCCAGCAGCCAGTGAAAGTGAAATTACCGTGCTAAGTACAGCTATTGTGAAGGGATAGAAATAAATCACCATCTCCTTTTTAGCCGACACAATGATCATTTGAATGAGGGGTGTGAGCGACGAAAGCATGGCATTAAGCACGATAATGGCAAGAATTACGCCGAAAAGCTTGGTTTCCTTTGTTAAGACTGTAAAGCTCGCCTTCAGGTTTTTGAAATAGCCGTCTCCTTTATGCCCTTGCTGCACTTCGGTTACAGCCTTTGTTGTGAACTGTGGGCTTCTTCTAAAAAACTCAGCATAATCAAGCAAGAAAATAGAAAGTTGGCAGCATTCGTCCAGGCTAAAAAGGAGTAGGACACAACGAGCAGCAAGGAGGCGGTTACGATTTGGGAAATCATTCCGACGATTTGGGAAATGCCCTGATTGAAGCCGCTGGCTTGAGGATAATCCTCTTGTCCAGTAACTTTCACGATAAGCGGCAGCCACAAGCCACATGCGTACGATCCTGTGAAATCGGAGAGGAAATTCAATAGGACGATGCCTAGTAACACCATCCATTTCTCAAGGGTTGAACAAAATAACAAGCCGACGATGAAATACAAGATGACTCGGATGAGATCAGCCCAAATTAGATTTCTAGCTACCTTGTGCGTTTGGTCTGCGCGATCCCCCGTGTACGAGGAGAATAGCTGCGGAATTAATTCAGATGCTGTCACGAGGCCAATTGCTAACTGCGCGTTAAGAAGTGTACTGACAAAAGTCAGCATGGCCAGATCATACATTTTGTCCCCGATCGTTGAGAAAATGGTTGCCGTCGCGATTTGCCGAAAGGGTCTGTTCGAAAAGTAAACGTGCATGGTCATTCTCCTTTTATCGCTTCTGGAGGGGCAAATGTATCAACTCTTTTATGACAACAAAATTGCTGAGCTCGCACAACTGGAGCATATAGCACGAAATCACAAGGGGCTGTCTGACTCTGAAAAGAAAGTTTTTATTACCTTGCTGGAGGTTTTAAAGGAGATTACCGATCATTCTGGGGAGATTTCCGAAGCGGACCGAACTTTTTTGAAGTCCCGAATTTTAAGTGATTCAGACTGGACCACTCGCTCGCTTATGCTTTTATCGAATGTATAACTGAACTCCGAACCTTTGACCCGAATATGACGCACATCATTCAAAGCTTCTATTTGATGGGTAGAGAGCCTTTTGCCGAGGCTCTAATCGAGTTTGCAGAATTGAATATCCCGAATTTCAAATACACAAGCAGAGTTGAGTGATACCCGCCACCAGATCAATTGCCACCTGACGGCATTCTATTCGTTACTCTTTTTCATCTATTAAAAACAGCTTGAAGCGGCAATGGTTGCCGCTTCAAGCTGTTTTTTGTTTGCATTATTTATGCGCCGAAATGCATTTGTAAATATTTATACATATTCTTGCATGCGATCGTTTTTCTCATTATTGATGACGAATTTTTCACACATTGTGCGCAACAATTCTCACCTTATATCCATGAACACATTCCGTCTGCATTCAACAATGCTGCCTCAACCGCACTTGCTATAACCGCAGTTGACGCAGGATTTGCAGCCCTCGGTGTTGATCAGCGAGATCGAACCGCAGGCGGGGCAGATATCCTTGTTGCCATCGTCGTAGGTGCCTGCGTGTGCATGTCCGGCATGCGCATCCTCCTCCGATGCCGAATCCGCGGGTTCAGCTGCAGGAGCTGGCTCAGCAGGTGCAGCGCTGACGGCGTAGCCGTGCGACAAATGCACTGCAGCAGGAGCCGCCAAATCGGAATCGCTGATGTGGATTTCCAGCGCCTTCGCGACCGCGTCGGCGATGGACTCCACGCGGTTCGCGCCGAAGCCGATCGCGCCGGAGCCGCCGATGCCCTTCAGGTGCTTGATCAAAAGGCTCACTTTGTTGCCATGGTCGCCGTAGCGTAGGAACAGCGAGCACACGCGGCCGAGCGCTTCCGCCATGGCGAAGACGTCAGAGCCGGCCTTGCCGACGTTCAGGAAGATTTCGCTCGGCGCACCGTTCAGGTCGTTGATCGTGATGTAAGCCATGCCGAACGGTGTGTTGATCTTATACGTCGCACCCTTCAGAATTTGCGGGCGGCGCTTGTATTCCTTGTCGATGACCTTGGTCCCGCCGTTTGAATTTGAAGACGCAGCAAGCGCCGTGATCGCGGTATCGGTGATGGCTGCAGCAGCTTCATTCACAGGCGCAGCAGGATGTGCCTCTTCCACTGCTTCGGGTTTCGCAGCTTCTTCCTTCTTGTCCTCCTTCTTCTCGGTGGACAAGACCTGCTCATTGCGGCTGCCGTCGCGGTAGATCGTGACGCCTTTGCAGCCGAGATCGAAGGCCAGCTCGTACAGCTTCTTCGTGTCTTCGACTGTGAAGTCGTTCGGAGCGTTCGCCGTCTTCGATATCGAGCTGTCTACCCAGCGCTGGATCGCCGCTTGAGCGCGGATGTGATCCTCAGCGGACAGCGTCATGGCCGTTACGAAATGCTCTGGTAGCTCTTTGCCGGGATGCTTCTCTAGCCATTCCTGAGCGATCGGAACGTATTGCTTGTCGAAGCCGAGGCGGCTCTGACGATAGTATTCGAAGGCGAAATACGGTTCGATTCCGGTCGAGGTGCCGACCATCGTGCCCGTGCTTCCGGTTGGAGCCTGGGTGATGACCGTCACGTTCCGCATGCCTTGCTCGCGGATCGCTTCCGCCACTTCCGGGTAAACTTCGATCAGGTTCTTCATGAAGCCGCTTTGCAGATAGAGCTCCGTATCGAAATGCTTGAACGAGCCCTTCTCCCCTGCGATTTCAGAAGAGGACAGATAGGCTTCCTTCGCCATGAAGCCGTACAGCTTGTCGAGGAATTCCAGGGATTCCGGGCTGCCATAGCGGATCTCCAGCTTGATCATCAGCTCGGCGAGTCCCATCGTGCCGAGACCGACGCGGCGTTCGCCCTGCTGGTTGATGCGGTTTTCCTCAAAGTGATACGGAGTTGTGTCAATGACGTTATCCAGGAATCGGGTGGACCAGCGAACAACCTTGCCGAGCTCGTCCCAAGCGACATCCTTCGTATCGGCGTCATAGAACTTCGACAGGTTCACCGCCGACAGGTTGCAGACGCCCCAAGCCGGAAGCCCCTGCTCGCCGCATGGATTGGTGCAGATGATCGGATTGAAGTACCAGCTGTTCGACATCTGGTTGTAGTATTCCATGAACACGACGCCGGGCTCGGCGGATTTCCAAGCCGATTCGATGATCGTGTGCCATACCTCACGCGCTTTGACCGTGCGGTAGACTTTGACCGGCTTGCCGGCTTTGCGCCACTTGTCCAGGTCGCCGTCCCAGGTCGCGTTGTAATCCTCGACCGAAGTGTCCGGGAAGACGAGATCCCAATCCAGGTCCTCTTTCACGGCTTTCATGAATCCGTTGCTCACGCATACGGACAGATTGGCGTTCGTCACCTGACCCATCGTCTGCTTGACCGTGATGAAATCGAGCAGATCCGGATGCCAGTCGTTCAGCATCAGCATGAGCGCGCCTCGACGGCTGCCGCCCTGCTCAATGAGTCCGGTCGTATAGCTGAACAGGCCGCCCCAGGATACCGCGCCGGAGGATGAACCGTTCACACCCTTGACGATTGCCCGACGAGGACGAAGCGAGGACAGGTTGATGCCCACGCCGCCGCCGCGAGACATAATCTCCGTCATTTCACTCAAGGTTGCCATGATGCCACCGCGGCTGTCGGCGGGAGACGGAATGACGTAGCAGTTGAACAGGGTAAGCTCGTCGCTGGCGCCTGCGCCCGCAGCGATCCGACCACCGGGTACAAGCTTCCAGTCATCGAGGATGTAGCGAAACTTCTCGGTCCATTCCTTTCGCTTCTCAGGGGTTTCAACGGAAGCCATCGCGGCAGCAAGTCGATCCCACAGCTCCTCGGGGGATTTCTCCAGGGTGAGCGTCAATTTATCGATATCCGAATGAACGACATCTCCATTCCGCAGGCGCACTTTCACCTCGCGGCCTGTCCGTTCGATGACTTCGCCTACTTCTTTTGCCGGAAATTTCGGATCATCCTTGGTGAGTACCAGGACGACATCTCCGGGCTTCGTATGATTCGTGTCCGCATCCTTGCGGGCGTAACGGTCCAGAAAAATCTTCTCGCTGAGTCCTTCCAAACGATTTGGCGTGAGCGTGCTCATTCGACAATCTCCTCCTATACATGCGCTGCTTGTCCATGGACAGAGGCAGCCTTTTTCTTCCACAAAAAAACGCCACTTGCTCCGAAACAGGATATCCTAACTAGCGAACGGTTGGTCCCCTCCAGATGTAGTGACAAAATCCATTATACCTCACAACATTTTGTGTTACGAGTGGGCAAGGAATCATTTTTCCGGCAAAAACCGTCAGAAGCGGCTCCTGTTTGTCCCTTTCTCTTCCACTCTCGCATTTTTTCAATTTTCGTGAAAAAGTCAGTTCTCTTATCTTACCGCAACCGGCAGATCGATTTCCATCCCCTCACAACAAGGAATTTCTGGTTGACGGCGCGAATAGTTCCAAGAAGCAAATCGACATCAACTATGGGAGGATCAGCATAATCAATGAATAAATCCAAACAAGAATTGATTGAAACGATGAACGTATGGCCCCGACGAGCTGAAGAATGGAAGCAGGTTAGCGAGGACAAGTGGAGAAAACCCCTGGAACCCGGCAAATGGTCCGCTGCCGAAGCGGTGGCTCATCTCTTAAAATGGGACGAATATTTCCTGGAACGGGCAGTTCGTCCGGCGGTAGAGCAAGGTCTCATCACGCTGGAAAACACCGACTTTAACGATTTCAACCAGAAAGCCGCTGCATACGGCACGACAACCGAGCCGCGAAAGCTGCTGGAGGAAGCGATCGCTGCCCGCGAGGGTATTCTCACCCTTCTCGACCGCCTGCCGGACGAGCTGTTCCTGCCGGAGCAAGGGTACTTGGACGAAGCTGGACACCGCTTTGATATCGAAGAATACATCGTGGATTTTGCTTCGCATGACCACCACCACATGAGCCAAATAGAGGCGAGTCTGAACCGTGCCGAGGAATAAAAGCAAGAAGAAACCCCTGCTGCTTGCGCTGCTCGCCATCACGCTCCTCGTTCCCGCACCCTATTCGTACGGTGCCGCCGCCTACACAAACACCGAAATTACGGTTACGCAGGGTGGCATTGCGATCCAGATTGACGGGAAGGCTTTGAAGCTGAGCGATTCAGCCCGCCTTCCTTTTGTCTACCAAGGAACCACCTATCTGCCTGTCCGTTCGATAGCGGAAGCATTTGGCAAGAACGTTGCATGGGATGCCAAAACCTCCACCTTGTCGCTCTCGGGGAACAAGACGTTATCGGAGTCAGACGATTGGTATGATTACTATTATCGGGAAACCAAGAAATTGTCGGTCTCCTTCCTCCCTCTGTCGGTCCAAATTGATGGCAAGCTGGCCGCTTCCTCGCTACCTGCCATTCTCACGAACGGTACGACTTATTTGCCAATGCGGGCGATGGCGGGGCTGCTTGGGGTAGAGCTGGAATGGGATGCGGCGAACTCCACGGTCTATCTGTACAATCCGATCGCGCATGTCCAAACCGTTCGGATGGCAGCTCCCGCTTCCCTGTTGAGCACCATTGACAGAGGATCAGACTTTCTCTCCTCCTACAGCAACCTGACGCCATCCGTCGCTTCAGTTGTGGATGCTGCGGGAGCCGTTCATGTCGCATGGGTGGATAGCGACAAGCTGCCTCGGCTTCATCTTGATACCTACGACTCCACTTTGCGGAAACTGTCCTCCTTCAGCCTGGCGATGGAAATGCCGCTCTTCGGCTCCTTCACGCTGGATGAGCAGGGGAATGTCTATGTCCTCTGTGGCAAAAGGATGGAGGAAAACGAATCCGCCCTGCCGAGCGTGAAGATCAGCAAATATTCACCAGAGGGGACCAAGCTTGGGGAGACCGCTTTTGAGGCGGGCAAGCAAAGCGCCAAGGGAACCAAAGAACCGTTCAACTTCGCGAATGCCAAGCTTCGCTGCCAGAACGGACTGGTCGTCGCCTTTTTCGGTCGCGTGATGTTCCAGTCTGGAGATGGATTGAACCATCAATCCTCTACGGCCTTATATGTGAACGCAGCAACGATGCAGGAGGTCACCCTGCCGATTCCCTATTCCAGTCATTCGTTCGATCAGGATATTCTGTTCGACGGAGACAACCTGATTTTTGCAGAACGCGGCGATGTGTACGACCGGGGATTCACCCTGACCAAGGTCAATCGGCTCCTGAACAAGCTGGACAGCGTCACTCCCTTTTCCTTCAAGAATGGAACCGCCGCTTATCAGTTGACCTTCTCCGAGCTCGGAGGAATCGCTTCGGCGAGCAACGGTTACGTGCTCGTAGGCTCTTCGGAAAAGACGATGAGTGCCAGCAAGGCGGGCAGCCATCACAACGAATCGCGGAACCTGTTCCTGCAGCTCGTCTCCAAGCAATTCGAGAACGGCAGCGAGCCGGTTCTATCCAAGGGAGACACTCAGGAGTTCCATGTGTCCGTTCACGGATGGGACTATACGGCTTCGAACAAGGGCGTTGTTTGGCTGACTGATTACAAAGAGAAGGCGTTCGAAAATGCGGCGCATCCGAAAGTGACCGCTCTGGGCGGAGACCGCTTCTTGATCCTCTGGGAGAAGATGGGGGCGACCAAAGCGAACCCCGAACTCTTGACCTATCTCACGACCTTTTACATGATCGTCTCCTCGGACGGATCGGTGATTAGTCCCGCCAAGGAAATTCGCGGAGCGCGGCTCAACATGGGCGATTCGGTTACATACCGGGACGGTAGCGTCTACTGGGCGTCAACCAACGACCGTGGGTTAGTCGTCTATAAGCTTACAGATGTGGATTGAGATAGGAAGCCCGGGTTCATAAGAGTAAAGGGAGCTTGTCTTCCTTCTATAATCCGATTAAGGACTGAATCGGCTGGGGACGAGCTTTGAGTGAAGTTCAAACGAATCAATCCACACATTCCACCATCAACACCAACAGCCAAGACATAACGCTAAGTTGTGGGAAGTTCAAACGAGTCCCTCTAACTGGTGTTTCGCACTAGGTATGTTTGCATGACGGGTCAGCCGGTTTCCGGTTGGCCTTTTTCATGTGATAATTTTTCTTATGGTAAAATGTGACCAAATGAGCCTCCCGTTCGTGTTCAGGTTGTAAAGGAGGGCAACGCGCGATGCATGTTGAGACGTCCCGGCCGGACGAGCGCTTTTCCGAGAAATATGAAGCTTACGGCACCATGCTCTTCAGGATCGCCATGGTCTATCTGGGGAATCGGGCCGATGCGGAGGAAGCGGTGCAGGACACGTTCCTGAAGCTGCTGTACAAAGCTCCCGCCTTTCACGATCCCGGTCACGAGAAGGCCTGGTTGATTCGCGTCATCACGAACCACTGTAAAACCTTGCGGAGCAGCCTGTGGAGCCGCCGCGTAGACAAACGGGAGAACCTTGACCATTACGAAGGCAGCGCTGCCGACCGGCAGGTGCTGGAGCAGGTGATGCAGCTGCCGTTTCGTTATAAAACGGTCGTCTATCTGCATTACTACGAGGATTATCCGGTAAAGGAGATCGCCGATATGCTGAAGATCGGAGTCTCCGCTGTCAAAATGCGGCTTAAGCGCGGAAGAGAGCTGCTCCGGCTCGAACTGGAGGAGGAAGACCTATGAAAAAAGAAGACTTGAAACACTCCATAACCGGCATTCAACCATCTGTAGATTTGAAAGCTCGAATCGAACGCTCCGTGATGAATGTGGCAGACGGCACGCTGCAGGGAGATCGTTCACAAACTAGGGTCAGCCCACCTAAGGGCCGCGCACCGCTTGAGGGCAAAAGCCGTGCTCCCTTCGCCGCAGCGGCTGCCGGCATTGTGCTCGTTGCAGCCGTCGGCATCGGCTTCTCCGCCTGGGATTCGAAGAAGAGTGCCGAAGGGAATCCGCCAGTTGCGGCTGTTTCTCCCTCCGCTGTAGGCACCATAGGGCCGGGAGCATCCACACCTGCAAATAGTCTAGACAGCTCCCAAACGGCTCCGGTATCGGGAGCTGTCACCCTGCCCAAGATCAAGCTTCCCGAAAACAGCGGGGTCTTGATGGACATGATCGGCCTATTCGTCTACAAAGGGCACATTTATACCCAAGCGGGTACGAAAATCGCCCCCGAGCTGGCAGAAACGCTTCGCGGGGAGAAGCTTGGCCGAACCAAAGGCGGCATCGACGAATGGAGCAAGCAGGAGGACTACGCGACCGAGTTCGCAGCGACGATCGGCGAGACGGACATCTACACCGTCAAGGGCTATGATCCCGGCTTCCGGCTGATGGGTTATCAGATGCTGGACGGTCAAGTCTATGCGGAGCTGTATGAGAATCTGAATGACCGGGTGATTTCGTCCGGAGCTGACCTGTTCGATCTGCTGCAAGTGAAAGGCCGGGTGGCTTCCGCGGACTATCTGCCTTTTGACAGCTGGAACAACGGCATCGAGAAGCTGATCCCTTTGACGAACCAATCCGGCGTCGATGCGTTCGTAGATGCCTTGTATTCGGCGAAGCCTCTTGAGAAAATGCCGCTCGTGGAGGCAGGACTCTACGACAACGAAGCCGATCAGGCTTTCCTGCGGCTGCACATGAAGGACGGCTCCGAGGTTGAGCTGCGCTTGTTTAAGCCGGGATATGTCTCCTACGGTATGGCAGACGTTATCTTTCAAGTGGATGCGTCCGTATTCGATAAAGTGTGGAATGAGCTTCAAGCTCTGAATTGATACTTGGGCTGGGAACAAAAAGGAGCGAATGAAGCGCAGCAATTCCGTCTGCATGATTCGTTCCCTTGCTACCGTCCAGCCAATCAAAAGGGGCAGTTAAAAGCAGGCGAAATCTGCTTTTGAACTGCCCCTTTTGTTATCCGGAATAGATCTTTGATCCTTCCTAGCTACGGATGGCATAGGCTCCAATTGACCATCTCGCCGAAACCGAAGCCGAGAAGTTCCTCCCTGCTCGCTTCCTTACAGCTTGTTGATCATGCTTGCGCAGCAGGCGGCGCCGTACCCGTTGTCGATGTTGACCACGCTCACGCCGCTCGCGCAGCTGTTGAGCATGGACAGCAAGGCGGACAAGCCGCCGAAATTCGCGCCATAACCTACGCTGGTCGGAACGGCGATTACGGGTTTCTCGACCAGCCCGCCCATGACGCTGGCGAGAGCGCCTTCCATCCCGGCGACGACCACGACGACCTTGGCGCCACGGATGACGTCGAGACGAGCGAACAGCCGATGGATGCCAGCCACGCCGACATCTGTGATCTTCTCGACGCGGTTGCCGAGTATGCG
Organism: Gorillibacterium timonense; assembly: GCF_001457415.1. GTDB lineage: Bacteria > Bacillota > Bacilli > Paenibacillales > NBRC-103111 > Gorillibacterium > Gorillibacterium timonense. The sequence continues at coordinate 1,301,228 of NZ_LN881724.1, read as the reverse complement.
GGCCGTCTCGACCGCCTCCTCGACGACCGGCAGGTCGGAGGTGCCCGCCGAGACGACGACGATATAGCTTTCCGTCAACTCCTGCGGCTTGCGCCAGATCGTGATCGTCCGACCGAGCGTGTTGTACGCGGCCTCCGGGCAGACCTCTCTCACCGCTTCATACATCTCGATGCTCGCCCGGGTAACGAGGATGTTATTGTCGCGCGTGAGCATGTAACGAACGATCTCCTTCACCTGCTCGACTGTCTTCCCCGCGCCATAGACAACCTCGGGCGCTCCGGTCCGCACCTCCCGATGATTGTCGATGAGCGCCATGCCGAGATCCTTGAACGGCAGGTCCTCCAGATCGCCCAAGGCGTCCTCAATCTCGACCTCGCCTGTGCGGACGGACGTCAACAGCTTGCGGAGCGCTTCCTTATCCATTGTGCGTCACCCTGTTACCCCGACGCCGATCGCAGCGTTCAGGCTGCCCGTCTTGTAGCCCGCCAGATCGAGGGAAACGTAGCGGAAGCCGAACTCCTTCAATTTCTCCGAGATCTGGTCCATAAGCTCCTCGTCGAACAGACGGCTGCGGTCGCTCCGTCCTACTTCGATGCGAGCCAGATCTCCGTGGCAGCGAACGCGGATGGCCCGGAAGCCGAGGTCCATCATGTATGTTTCCGCCCGCTCAATCTTCTCGAAGTCTTCGACCTTCAGCTCGTTACCGTACGGAATGCGAGTCAACAGACAGGCATACGGCGGCTTATCCCAGGTAGGAAGTCCAAGCTCCTTGGACAGGCTGCGAATCTCAGCCTTAGTCAGCTCACAGTCTCGCAGCGGGCTCTTCACGCCTAATTCGCCTAGCGCCTTTAGCCCTGGCCGGTAATCTTGAATGTCGTCGAAGTTGGTTCCATCGATGACATACTTGTAGCCGCCTCTTGCCGCATTTTCCTTGATCATGCTGAACACAGCGGTTTTGCACAGATAGCAGCGATCCTCCGGGTTGAACTTGATCGAATCGATCAAGGGAGCTTCGATGATCTCATAATCTACCCCGAGCTCACCGACAAGCTCCTTCGCCTCTTCGATCTCCCATTTGGGAATGTAGGGGGACAGGATCGTGACTGCCTTCAGGTTGTCTCCGAGCGCTTCCTTCGCTGCCCGCAGCAAGAAGGTGCTGTCCACCCCTCCGGAAAAAGCCAGTACGACCCGGTCAAGCTGCTTCAAATACGTCAACAACGCCTCATACTTCGGGTTCGGATTCATCCAGGTTCACCTCGTAGCTCGTATAGATTTCCCGATAGATCTTGGAGATCGGGACTCCGTTCTCTTGAGCCAGACGCTTGCAATCTTCATACTCCGGCTTGTACTTGACGAGCTTGCCTTCATAATAAGAATTCTTGATCGTCACCTCGCCGTAACGGGTGTTGTGCTTAACGAAGCGACGGTCCAGCATCGCCTTGCCTACCGGGAACTTCCGAACGCCCAGAGAAGTGGTTTCCCGGAAAATCACCTCCAAGACCTCCTTCTCCCGCTTCGAGCTTACGAGCACGCTCAGCTTGACGGCGGGGCGGCCCTTTTTCATGATGATTGGAGTTTTAAATACATCCGATGCCCCGTGGGCAAAAAGCTGTTCCTCCACATACCCGTATAGTTCCGGGTTCATATCGTCGATGTTCGTCTCGAGCAGGATCGGCCCGGGTGCAGACTCCCTCTTCTCTTCTATACGGCCCAAGAATACGCGAAGGACATTGGGGATTTCCAGCTCCCGTGTGCCAAGACCGTAACCCACCGCTTCCATGACAAAATCGGTTTTATCGGTAAATTCGTCTACAACGGCGGCAAGAATGGCTGCGCCTGTCGGCGTCGTCGTCTCGAAGGGAACGAGGCCCGCTTTCACCGGGATGCCCTTAAGAATTTCAACCGTAGCGGGAGCGGGAACCGGAATCAAACCGTGGGCGCAGCGCACGAAACCGCCGCCGACTTGAACGGGAGAAGCCAACACCTTGTCCACTTGGAGATAATCGAGGCAGATCGCCGCGCCGACGATATCGACGATGGAATCGATAGCGCCGACCTCGTGGAAATGAACCTCCTCCAGCGGCTTGCCATGCACCTTCGCCTCCGCGAGCGCCACCTGCATGAAGATCTTCATACTAACTTCCTTGACCGAATCCGAAAGGGAGCTCGCTGCGATAATCCGCTCAATGTCACGCACGTTGCGGTGATGGTGATCGTGGCTGTGATCATGTGTGTGGGAATGGGCATTCAAGTGGTCATGGTCATGCTCATGGGCGTGTGTATGACTGTGCTCATGCTCGTGAGAATGCGCCGATACCATCTTGAAGCGGCTTCCCGCCTGCAGAGGCTTCACGGCTATCGGCTTCACACGTTCATGGGAAGCTTCCGTGTGACCGCCGCCCGTCAGCAGGACATCGACTTTGGTGCCGCTGATTCCCTTTTTCAAGGCCTTGGCAATGCGGACTTCGAACTCTCCCTGCAGATTGAGCTTGGCAATCTCCCGTAGGAAGTAGTCGGGATCGACTCCGGCGTCGATGAGCGCACCCAGGTTCATATCCCCGCTGATGCCTGCGAAGCAATCATAATAGAGAATCTTCATTGGTTATCTCCTATCGTTCAAACTTAGCCCACGCTGCCGATCCGTATCGATCAGAGCGTATCTTCGAACCTATGATTTGATCGAATCATGGATGAGCATGGCCTGAACCGATATCGTAAATCGGCATGAAATCGGGTTCGAAGATACGCTCTACATGATATTGTGCTGCTTCAAGAAAACCGAGTCGCTCATAACCCGTTCCGCTTCATCGTCTCTCACCAGCCGGTGATCCTCGGTTAGGACGACCGCACGCCGGAAGATCCCCTCCACATAAGCAAAATCATGAGTAGCAGCAACAATGGTCTTGCCGCTGGCATGCAAACGCAGCAAAAGCTCTCTCAAGAAGGCTTTCCCCTTCGGATCGATCCCGTTCATCGGTTCGTCCAAGACCAGCACATCTGGGTTCATGGCCAGGACGGCCGCGATCGCTACCCGCTTTTTCTCACCGCCGCTCAAGTTCCAGGGATGTTCACCGCGAAGCTTCTTTATCTGCAAAAGCTCCAGGCAATCCTCGACTCTCCGATTCACGTCCGACTCCGCCAGTCCCATCTGATGTGGTCCGAACGCGATCTCTTCCTGAACGCTGGAGCAGAACAGCTGGGTATCCGGGTTTTGAAAAACAAAGCCGATCCGCTGATGAAATCTCCGAGAGAACGCGACATCCTTGAGCTTGTCTTCCGTGATCTCCTCGGAATCAAATCGGTAACGGCCTCGGCTCGGAAAAAGCAGCCCGTTCATGAGCTTAAAGAGAGTCGATTTCCCGCTGCCGTTCGGACCGATGAAGGCCACGGCCCCGCCTTGCTCAATCCTCAAAGTAATCCCATCGAGCGCGAACTTACCCCGATACTGATAGGAAACGTCTTGCAAATCCAGCATCCTTTTTCTCCTTCACCAAACCCAATAGAGGACGGCGATGCCAAAGAGACTCGCCATGTAGATCCCTTCGACTAAACGGAATTTGCTTCCCCCCGAATCCGCCCGATAAACTCCAACAAAGCCGCGGCATTCCATCGCATCCGCCATCTCCTCGCTCATCCGCGCACTGTTCAGGAACAAGCTCCCCATGATTCCGGTCAGCGACCGATATGTTCCGCGAGGTGTTCCAACCCTTCTCAGCTTCAACGCCTGCAGAAGAGCGAAGCCGAGTTCCCCGAGCAGCAGGATCGAACGGAATGCCATCTCAAGAATCCAGATCAGCATGTCGGGCAAGTACAACCCTTTCAAACCTCGGATCAGCTCGCTCCAGCTGCCATCCATGAGAAGAAGCCTTACCGCGAGGAGGCTTGTCGCCATTTTCAGCACGAGGAGAAGGCTGTTCATCCCGTTTCCGTGGAGGATAGCCGGAACGAGCGCTACGAGCATCGCCAATGGAAAAAGGAGACAGAGCGCCAGCTCCCGACCCCCTTTCCGGAGCCGTTTGCTCATTCGTTCCCCATACCCAGGTGAACCGCTGCTTTCTTCTTCTCCATTCTCGAACCTTCCGCTTTTCCACCAAAGCATCCAGAGTCCAATTCCATCCAGAACCAGCAGGAAGGGAAATTGCCTTGTTAAAGCGATCAGGATCAAAAGAATCAGAGCTCCCAGAATTCGCAACGAAGGCCGAACTTCAAAGAAGGCTCGCCGTTCCCCCCGGCTGCGAATAACGGTGAGCCCCCGAAGAAACGAAAGCAGGCTCTTGTCAAGGAACTTGTCCCGTTCCTTAGGCGGGTTGTAATTCTCGGGGACGTACAGCCAATCCTCACTCACGCGATTCATCCGTCTTCGCGGTGGACAGCTTGCCCGCGAGCCAAATCATCAAGCCGATCAACAGGACGCCGATCACACCGGACATCAGGTACCCCGCAATTTGATGGATCCCCGTCAAGGAATAATCGGTGAAGGGTGCCCTCCAATTCATGCCACTCTTCATCCCTTGAGGGATAAAACCGAGCAGGCTCCGGATTTCATCCGTCCCCCATTCTCCCCAAGCCGTTCCTGCAGCCAGGAGGCCAAGCGGGGTAAGCGCGAGGAGACCGCCGAGGTAGAGATACGCTGTTTTAAGCGACTTACGGCTGCCTTCATAGAGAAAATCGGGAGATGCCTTGCTCACGTACCGGTACACGCCCGCCGTTACCAGCCCCTCCACGATTCCGATGACCAGCAGATGTGGGATCATCATGGCCGGGATGGCGACATCCAAGCCGTAAGGTCCGTACAGCGGCAACCCCGCCTTGTCCGTAAAGAGCAAGGGTTGAATGCCGAACTCCAATGAAGTCAGGAAAGCTGCGGCGTTGAGAGAGACGTAACCGGCAATAAAAGCTGCGATTGACTTGCGTTTTGGCCCAGCATTCCGTCCGCCAATCAGCTTGAACAGCCCGTATGCGATCAGCGGCATCGCGAACGCCATGTTGAAGCAGTTGGCTCCGAAGGCGAGAATTCCGCCGTCTCCGAACACGAGCGCTTGGATGGCCAGCGCGACCGAGGTGGAGATGACCGCGAAGGCGGGTCCCCACAGAATCGCAGCTAGAGCGGCTCCTACTGCATGTCCGCTTGTTCCGCCGGGCAGAGGCAAGTTCACCATCATGATCAGAAAAGAAAAGGCGGCCCCGACTCCGATATAAGGAATCTTCTTACGTGACAGCTCTCGCTTCACTCGTCCGCCTGCCCAGCCCCAGACAGGCAGCATCGCGGCGGCTAGAACCGCGCAAGTGGACGGGCTCAAGTAATGATCGGGAATATGCATGAAGCCCTCCTCTAATTCGCGCTTAAGCGAATACTTCGACTACATGCTTTAGCTCCTCGATAATCGAGAGATTTTGCGGGCAGTGCTCCTCGCAGGTGCCGCATTCCACGCACATCGAAGCGCTGTGTTCTTCCTCCATGCGGGACGTATAGGCACTCTTGAGCCCCTGCTTCTGTCTATCGTTGTCGAGGAAGTAATATTCGTTGATGAGAGAAAAGTTGCCGGGAATGTTGACGCCGGCCGGACAAGGCATGCAGTAGGCGCAAGCGGTGCAGTTGACCTTCATCCGGCGGAAAGCGTCTCTGGCTTCGCCGACGATCTCCAGCTCTTGCTGGTTCAGCGAGTTCGGCTCGGCAACGCTAGCGATCTTCAGGTTTTCGACGACCTGCTCCATCGTGCTCATGCCGCTGAGGGTGACGGCCACATTCGGGTTGTTCCACACCCAGCGAAGTGCCCATTCGGCGGGAGTCCGCTTCGGCTCCGCCTTATCAAAGGCGGCTTGAACGCCGTTAGGGACGTCGCGCACAAGCTTCCCTCCGCGCAGCGGCTCCATGACTGCGATGCCGATGCCTTTGGCTGCCGCGTATTCCAAGCCTTCAATCCCCGCTTGATAGTACTCGTCCAGGTAGTTGTACTGCACCTGACAGAAGCTCCAGTCGTAGGCATCGACGATCTCCTTGAACAGGGGGAGCTCATCATGGAAGGAGAATCCCGCATGACGAATACGGCCGTCCTCCATCGCGCGATCGAGGAATTCGCCGACATTCAGCTCCTTCATCGTTTTCCAAGTGCCTGCGTTGAGAGCATGAACCAGATAGAAATCGATGTGATCCGTTTCCAGACGCTCCAGCTGCTCGTTCAGATAACGATCCATATCCTCTCTCGTCTTGATGAGCCATGAAGGAAGCTTCGTGGCGATCATCACCTTGTCCCGATAGCCGTCCTTTAACGCTCGGGCGACGAACGGCTCGCTTGCTCCGCCCCCTCCCATTCCGTCTCCATGGTAGGGATAAGCCGTATCCACATAGTTGACGCCATTGTCAATGGCATGCCGCAGCATGGCGATCGCTTTCTCGTCGTCGATATTGCGGGCAATGCCGTCCAGCACCGGAAGCCTCATACAGCCGAAGCCGAGAACGGACACCTGTTCGTTGGTTTTACCATACGTACGATATAACATCGATGATTCCCCCTGATAAAATTTGTGACATTTTTCACATTGAAAGGCGTGATCTAGTACGAAGTTGATCTCTCGATCGATCGGCGCTTGGTCTCAACCGAGCTTTTTCACAGCAGCTGCTTCCGTCTCTCGAACGAGTCTCTCGTACCATTCCGTTTTATGCGTGATTTTTTGCAGGAATCCGTCCATTTCCTCCATTTTCTTCTCGGTCAGCTGCTTGTGCTCCTGAAGGATCTGCAGGCGCTCTCTCATGGTGTGGTCTCCGAGAAAGGCAAGCTCGGCAAAATGCTTCACCTGAGCCACCGGCATTCCGGTATCCCGCAAGCAGCAGATAAAATGCAGCCACTCCATATCTCCCGCCTCAAACATCCGGTTTCCCCGCTCATCCCGCGCAACGGCGGGCATTAGCCCTTCCTGCTCATAATAGCGCAGCGTGTGAACAGTAAGCCCGGACTGCTCGGCAGCTTCTTTGATGGTATAAGCCATCCTTGCTTCCTCCTCTTCGCTTCGGGACATCGAACTCGCCTTCATCTTACACCCTCAAGTGCACTCGAAGTCAACAGGGATTTGATCACACTGGCCAGGCTTTTTGGTTATGAAAATCCTTTCCTTCGACCATACTAATCTCACAAAGCGAAAACGGAGGAACCCCGATGCGCCAACCGGAATCAAGCGCCGTCAGCAAAACCTTGGGCCACGGGCTACCGATCCATTTCGAACGCGATTGGCTCGGCGATCTTCAGAACCGTATGGACCACAATGGCCCCTGGGACAACGCCGCGCTGTTTCAGCTCGCTCTGGAATCCGAGGAAGCTCGTCTCGTGAAATCGTTCGATGATCTGCAATGCCTCTCCCATCTTCCCGGCTTCGCTCCCCTTCCCCATCAAGTCGAAACTGCCCGCAAAGTGCTGTTCGGCATGTGCGGACGCGCCATTCTCGCTGACGAGGTCGGACTCGGCAAAACCATCGAAGCCGGGCTCGTTCTCAAGGAGTATATGATTCGAGGCCTAGTCAAAAAAGCTCTCATTCTCGTCCCTGCCTCTCTCGTGCTGCAATGGGTGCGCGAGCTGAATCAGAAGTTCGGAATCACAGCCAGCGCTCAAAAGAAAGAATACATGTGGGCTACGACCGATGTCATCGTTGCCTCTATGGATACCGCCAAGCGTTCTCCGCACCGGGACGTTGTGTTGGGGTTGGATTACGACATGTTGATCATCGACGAAGCGCACAAGCTGAAGAACAAGAAGACGACAAACTATCAATTTGTCAACGGACTTCGCCGCAAATACTGCCTACTGCTCACCGCTACCCCGGTTCAGAACGACATGGATGAGCTGTACAATCTGATCAATGTCTTGAAGCCGGGCCAGCTTGGGGGCCAAGGAAGCTTTCAGGATAAATTCGTCGTCGAGAAACGTACGCCTAAGAACGAAGGGCTTCTGCAAACGGAGCTGTCCAAAGTTATGATCCGCAACCGGCGCTCGGATGGCGGCGTGGACTTCACGAAGCGGTTGGTGCGGAACATCCCGCTGACACTGACTTCGGATGAACAGGCACTGTATGACGGCGTCACCCGGTTCGTCAAAGAACGTTATGACGAGATGGGTCGTCAGACGGCGAGCGCCTTTACATTGGTCACCCTGCAGCGAGAAGTGTGCAGCAGCCGGGATGCTGTGTTCGTCACCCTCGTTAACCTGTTCAAGAAGCTTCCCGAGGATTCGCCTATGCGGCCGAAGGTGTGGGAGCTTGTCGAGCTGATCCGCGGCATTCAATCGAACAGCAAGGCCGAGAAGGTGATGGAGCTCGTGCAAGCCATTCAAGACAAGGTGATCATCTTCACCGAATATCGCGCTTCTCAAGAATATTTGCTCAAATTTCTCAAGGATCACGGACTGTCCGCCGTTCCCTACCGGGGCGGGATGAACCGGGGCAAGAAGGATTGGATGATGGATCTTTTTCGCGGGCGCGCCCAGGTGCTCGTCGCCACGGAGGCGGGAGGCGAAGGAATCAACCTGCAGTTTTGCCATCACATGATCAACTTCGACCTGCCGTGGAATCCGATGCGGCTGGAGCAGAGAATCGGACGCGTCCACCGGCTCGGCCAGGAGCATGACGTCTGCATCTATAACCTGTCTACCCGAGGAACGATCGAAGAGCATATCCTGAACCTCCTACATGAGAAGATCAACATGTTCGAGCTGGTCATCGGCGGGCTGGATCAAATCCTCGAATCGATGGAAAAGAAAACGGCGCTCGAAAGCGATCTGATGAAGCTCGTCATGGAGGCGGACGGAGAGCAGGATTTGAAAAACCGGTTGAGCCGGTTCGGGGACGGTGTGCTCGCCGTGAGCGGGGCTGAACCCGCTGGCGAAGGGGCAGGCGGAACGAGGAGCAAGGACAAGACCTCTGCATCCAGTCGTAATTCTGCGCTTCGTCGGGAGCGAGAAGCAGCTCCCTCCCGTTCCGCTCCGGTCAAGAGCGGGCTTACATCCTACGGGTTCCTGCCTGACAGCGGCACCGTTGCCGCAGCCGCCATTGACGAAGAGACAACCGTGAGTTCAGCCAAGGAGGTGGATTCATGAACAGCAAGCAAGTGGAGCGCTACATGATTCGCTTCCTTGAAGCCATGAACTGCGTGATTCAGGAGAAGACATCCTCCTCGCTTCTGGTCAAGCTCTCTCCGGAGGCAGACAAGGAGCTCACCGGCCGCTCCTATTATTGGAGCTTCGTCGAGAAGACCGGCGTTCCCGCCGAAACGATGACGATGCGCTTCGTCTTTGATCCGGCAGCGGAAGCGCGGATCGGAACCGTAGCCGCACCAGGTACGAGCGGACTGCCACCGATGGCTGCTCCGCCGGGGATGACATCCCCGCCGACAGCAGCTTCGTCAGCATCCGCGCCGGATTCCATCCTGGGCCGGTATTTCGGAGTCAATCTGCCCCCCATCAGCCGGATTCCAACCGACTCTGTTGTCTTCGGCAGCAGGAGACTGAATCAGATTTTCCAAGTGGCTCAGCAGAAGGGAAGCTGCATCCGCCTGTTCGAGGATACGGGCAAGCCTGCCGCAACGCCCGTTTCCGCTCATCCATGGCTATGCGTCCATTACCGCATCGAGCTGATCTCCGATATGAAGCGGGAAGAACTCCATTCCTTGGGACTTCATCTCGGGACGGGCCAAGTGGTCGAACGGTTCTGGGATATCGCCAAAAAGCGCAAGCTGACTACCCGCATTCCAGCCGGTATTCATCTGCTGCCCGCTAAGTTCACCTTGAACCGTGCCTCAACTCTGCTTGAAGCCTACCTTGAAAAGAAACTGAAAGCTTACGATTATCGCTGGGCGGAGGAAGCTCGCGACAGGTTATCCGAAGAACTGGCGCGGATCGACGGCTTTTATGAGGACTCCTTAAAAGGGCTGGAAGAGGATCAATTGGCCGAAGGGCAGCAGCAGCACACGCTTCGCCGGGAGGAGGCTGAATGGCAGTATGCGCCGCGCATTCACGTATCCGCCGTGAACTGCGCGATATTGCATCTCGTAAGCTTTCAACCCTAATCGTGTGGATACGAGTCGGAGGAGGCGACGAAAGCCGCTAAACCCCGGCATAATCCCGGAAAGAAAACGGCTCTTCGCCACCCACGAATAAACAAACTTCTCCCGGCATAGCTTGTACAATGACAGCATATACAGGAACCTTATGAAATGGCGGTGAACGCTTGAACCGAATCGCAACGGCGGTGTCCCGCACCGCACTCCTCTTAACAGCTGCTCTTATGATCGCAGCCGCTTCGGGAACGGTATCCGTTCCAGGGGCCGCAGCTGCGGCTCCGGACCCAACCGGTTCCTCCGGAGCCGAATCTCCCGTTCCGATCCACGGAGCGACGGTTGACGCCAGAGCATCCTCTACTGCTACGCTGGAACCCTTCCCTTCCGAGTCGGAAAGGAAACGAGAGGAGCGGATCTCCGCTTGGATCGAAGAGCTATCGCGGCAGCCTGGATTTGAAAGCTGGAAGAACGCCGATCACCGGACGGAAGTCCTTGGTCCCGGCACCCATTCCTGGCTTGTCACCATTATCCAGGACAACAAAGAGACCGGATATCTGGTCGCAACATACTCACCCGATGGGGAGCTTGGTTTGGCCGAATATGGCAACGGTCCCTATCCTTTGTTCAGTATGACTACGCTGCACCGCATTCTGGCGCAGCGCGGACTTGTTCTTTTATCCGATTCCTCCGACGTTCTGCATAAGAACTATCTCGGACCTCTCGAAAGCTACTGGATCGTCGAAACAGGCGAAGAGCCGCTATACCTGGATGCCAAATCCGGAGAACGGCTGCCGGAACTGACCGCTCCCTTGCTCCCGCTTCTCTCTCAAGCCGATGATGAGGCGAGCTTATCCTTGCTCAGCGGAGCGAAGCTGATCAAGACCGAATGGCATTCCTCAGAAAGCCCCTCCGATCCTCTCGATGATAGCGGCTGGATGAAGCCAGATGCTCATGCCAAGCATTTTGCCAACGCAGAGGCTCTTCTTCCGATTCTGAGCAAGCAGCCGGTCAACCTGTCCTTCGTCCTGTACGGCGGGCAATGCATCTATCCCTTTGCCGTTAGCGGCTTGCACCTTTGGACGGATGGCACCGCTTATGTCTCCGTTGATCAGGATGGAAGCCGGTTTATCCCTTGGACGGCGGCGGCCCAAGGTAGCTTCTCCCTTCCTTCCCTATAACCCACCATCCGGGTTGTTGGAGACGAAAGGCCTATCGAGAAGACCGCCGTTCCCGTGAAGCCCAATTTGAAGGATGTTTACCTCCACCGCTTCGAATAAACCGACACCCCGGTACTTGAGTTCTCGGCTCAAGTATCGGGGTGTTTGGTTTTGGAACTCAATTTATATTCCGCTGAACAAGAGCCGCTGTGAAGTCGCACCTGATCAGAAATCAGACCATCGGTCCAGCGAATCCAGCTTTTGCTTGAATAGCACGGCCTGCTTCTTGATCTCCTGTTCATTCTGGGAGGCGAGCACGCGTTCAAATTCCAGGATCAAGCTTCCGATGTAATCCCTTTTCTCTCTCAGCGATTCTTCATACAATCGCTCACCGCGCGCCAACAGCAGGCGATTTTCGTTGCGGTCACGCGGATGGATCTTCAGATGCTGCAGCTCCTCCAGACGGGCTTTGATCTGCTCAGGCGTTGACTGACCCGGATTTTTCTCGATGATGACCGTCTTCTTCTCTCCGGTTTTGACCGTTGTCACTTCAACCTCCAGCACGCCGTTGATGTCGTAGGTATACCGGACATCAATGCTCTGTTCCCCGGCCGGTGATGCCGCTACATGGATATCCAAATCCCCGAGATGGATATTATTTTCCACTCTGCGGCTTTCGCCCTGATAAATATCAACCACCAACTGGGTCTGGTTGTCCCGGAGTGTGTAAAAGCGTTCCACCTTGCTTACGGGAATCGGTGTATTTCGTTCGATGATGGGGAGATAATGCCCGCCTTCGTAGTGGTCAGGCCGAATTTGCTTGGATACGCTCGTTCCAAGAGAAAAGGGGCACACATCCGTCAGGATCAATTCCTTTAAGCTCTCCTTGCGTTCCTTGAGAGCCACCTGGACGGCGGCCCCCAATGCGACGGCCTCATCGGGATTGATCTGGGTATAGGGAAGCTTGCCGAACATGCGGCTCACGACGGATTTGATGATCGGCATACGGGTAGCCCCGCCGATGAGAATAACGGCGTCCAAATCCTGCGGAGCGTAAGACGCGTCGCGGAGCGCTCGTTCGATAGGCGTTCGCAGACGCAGGAGCAGCTGGGAAGCCAATTGCTCGTATTGCGTCCGGCTGACAGCCAGCTGCAGGGTCTCTCCCTGGTGCGTCAACATCATTTCTCCCGCAGGCTCCTGCCCCAAAACCAGCTTGCACAGCTCCGCCTGCTTCTTGAGCGCGGACTTTTCTTTGCTGGGCAAGTGCACGTAATCTAATCCGTGTGTCTCGACAAAATGAGCCGTCAGCACCTCCGTGAAATCCTCTCCGCCAAGGTAGTTGTCTCCAGCAATGGACTGCACCTGCATGACGCCTTCAAAAAGCTCCAGGACAGACACATCAAAGGTCCCGCCACCGAGATCGAAGACGAGGAAGCGGGTATCGGATTCTTCCTGATGCAAGCCGTAGGCGATCGCCGCAGCAGTAGGCTCACTGATGAGCCGCTCCACATGAAGGCCGGCGATCGCAGCTGCCCGCAAGGTCGCCTTACGCTGCGCGTCGTTAAAATAGGCCGGCACGCTGATGACCGCCTCATCAACAGGCTCATTCAGATAAGCTTCCGCATCTTCCTTCAAGGAGCGCAGAACGAAGGAAGACAGGTCCTCCGGCGAGAAGGTATGCTCTCCGAGCGAATAATGCTTATCGGTGCCCATAAACCGTTTGAAGGCGGAAGCCGTCAGATGAGGGTGAGTGATCATCCGCTCCTTGGCGATCTGTCCGACGAGAATGTCCTGATTGTCATCGATGCTGATCACGGATGGGGTCAACCGCATCCCCAAGGAATTGGGGATGATGACAGGACCTTCATCGGTCCAATAAGCGACCAGGCTGTTCGAGGTTCCTAAATCGATCCCAATTTTGGCCATATGTTCCCTCTCATTTGAATGGTTGTAGGAGCGTGTTTGCATACACGCTCTAGAAAATATCGGCAAGTTCGCACAATTTTTTGACAGCTTTCACAGAATTCTCATAGCCTTCCGATAAAACTTGGAGAGAGTTCTGTCGATCATGATCATCGTACCACGTTTACATAAAGGCATCAGAGGAATGGAAGCGACAAACCTATCGGGAAAAGTGGAGGGAGCACCTGTTGAGAATTTGGGAAATCCTCGAGATCCATCCTACGGAGGATACGACACAAATACGCAAAGCCTACGCTCGCCTGTTAAAAATCCATCATCCTGAGGATGATCCGGAAGGCTATCAGCAGCTTCGGGAAGCCTTTGACATGGCGATGCGCTTGGCCAAGCAACGATTTCTAACCGATGAGGAGGAAGAAACAGAGAAAGCTGAGATGGAATTCGCAGAAACGGAGAGCGAGGCGACAGAATCGGTGCCTTCTTGGACCCAGCCGCCCAAGCTGCCCCTGCATCTGGAGCCGCAACGACTGTCACCGATCCAACAGGTCGATGCGTTTATGGAGCTGGTTGTTCTTTTGTATGCAGATGTCTCATCTCGAATATCGATCAGCTCATGGACTACGCTGTTAAACCATGAAATCATGTGGGTATTGGAGTGTCAGCGCAGCCTGACTAAGCGGATGCTGTCCTTTCTGAACGAGCATTACTTCCTTCCCGACGAAGTCTGGGTTCTCTTGGATCATGCCTTCGGCATCAAGGAGCTCTTCTCCTCCGATTCGGCATCCTTCCGCAGGGATTACCCCAAAGTGATCGAAGGCCTATCGCGGAACTCCTGGGCGGCCCGATTGAGCGACAAGGAGATCCTTACCATCAGGGGGATCGATCCTGAAGCGCATCTCCGAAACTGCGAGAGCTTTGCATTAGCTTTGTCTGTCCGCGATCTGGAAGCAGCCGAGCGAGCTCTCGCCAATCTGCTCCCCGTTCCGGATAAGAATCCTTCCCTTCTCCGCATGATCATCCTCTTTTACCGTGAGAATGTCGAATGGGAAAAGGCTCTTCAGCTGTGCCGGGAATACATCGATCTCTATCCGGATGATGAGGAAATCCCGCTTTGGCAGGCGGGTCTGCTGCTCGATCTGAGCCGTCCGCAGGAGGCTCTGGATTTGCTCCAGTCGCTTCAACGCACACAGACTGATCCCCCCCTGCTGCTGTCCTTGCTCGGACAATGTTATCTCCGGCTGGAGCAAATCGAGTCTGCCCGCGAGGTATACAGCCGAATGCTCGTGCTGCATCCGGGTGACGCCGATGCCTTTGCCGGGCTGGCCAAGACGGATGCGCTCATTCTGAAGGGGAGGAAGCGCCTGACATCCAAGCGAAAGCTAGCCAGGCAAATCCGAAAGGAATGGGGCAGGCAGTCGCTTGCTGTAACGGTTAAGAACAGTGTGACCTTCTTGGTAAAAAGCGGAGTCCTTCTCTCGCTGATCATCCTGCTGCACATCCTGTTCGCCCTGTCGATCCGTAACAACCTCGATCTATCTGTCAGCGAATATCTCAAGAATACCATTACGAAACCGCAGATCCCGCTCGTTCTAACAGGCGAAGAGCTGAAAGCCGCTCCTCCCGGCACTGCCGTTCGCTTAAAGCTGACAAGCGGTGACTATACGGGCATTATTCGATTGAAGGATAAACTCGAGTTCGGGGTCAAACGACCCTCGTTTATTCTGCAGAATGAAGCAGAAGCAAACGGGACTATAAACGACTTGGAGGGTTTCATTGGGCAGACCAAGATGGACATGACCTCCGTGATCCTGCTGACCAATTACACACAAGCCCTAACTCTGTATGAAACGAAATTCCCTTATGAGGTTGTGGGTGTCGTGCAGGACCCTTCGTCTCCGGAATGGAGAGAGTTCAGGACCTATCAGGATGACCATCTCCAGTTCAGCTATGCTCTCCTCAAAAATACGGTGTTCCTCAACATCCGGGACGAGCTGGAGGGCAGCCAATTTGAGTTGGAACTTCCCGCATCTGCGCAGATTTATATGATCCTTCTCCTCTTTATGTACCTGCTTCTGATCGTGTATTTCAAGAAAAACTGGCGGTTTATCCGTTACAGATAACGAGGATGGAGGGATCATCCCATGTCCCAATCGGTTCCTGGACATAAGATGAATGAGAAGACTTCCGCACATGCTTTACTGGCTTTTATCCCGCAGGGGCCCCTCTCCGATTTCGATAGCTATCATCCCAGACAACTGTTCAGAGACAAGCGTCAACTCGAAAAGGAATTGGAGGCTCTGGCAAAAGTAACCTCTTCCCATGAGCTTAGGGAGCACTTGAAATGGAGAGTTTCGAATGGAATCCGCCGCGAATTCAATACGATCCGTCAGGATCTCGAGCTGCTGACGACTACGGAACGAACGCAAAGGATCGCAGCAGAAACCTCTGAGCCGCTTAGAAGCAAACTGGCCGTTGCCGAATCCTATTTGTGGCGGCTGACTGGTGGAGTGGCGGCGTTTGATGCGAGCTTTATCGTCTATTTCAGTAAGGCCGGCGAGAGGCTCGGCTGGCTGGCAAAGGAAGAAGCTTCGGCAATCATCGAGCAAGCGATCAAGCTTGCCCGCCGTCAATACAACAACTGGTTTGATTATTGTGCCGGCTTTATCGCCGGCATGGAATTTCAAGGTTCACCCCACCCGGCTGACAAAAACGAGCGCGAGCACCGCCTGCGAAGATTGCTGAGCATGTCCGGCAGCCCGTTGAAGGAGGCGTTTTTCCTCGGAGCATACCAGAGGAACGGGCGGCCTTGAAATAATCCCATGCATGAATCCGGACAGCTTGCGTTACGGTGAATCCTATGGTGGAATCCTTCTTCCTGCTCAAATAAACGTACAACCCGGCACTTGAGCTTTCGGCTCGAATGTTGGGTTGTTTTGGTTATCGGCTATTTTCGTTTTCCGCCAAACAAGAGTCGGAGCGAATCCGGAATCATCCCGAACCAACGCACCTTCCAAGGTTCTTTCGGCTTCACCGCTTCCCGTGCGGCCCTCCGTTGTTCTTTCGGCGTATCGATATAGATCACAACTCGCTCCGTAATGTACTTCACGAGATCGTCGCGCTTGGATGCCATCCGCCCACCTCCGTATGCTACCAGTTTTCCCGGACCGCGGAGATTTTATGCCGGATTCTCGCCGTCAGTCCTTTTTAGCAGTAACCAAAAAAGCCTGCCCGATCACGCAGAAGACTGCGTATCTCGGACAGGCTTATTCATTGTCAACATAACCGCGAAGGTTAAATCTTCTCCGGTGTTTCCAACCCGATGAGGCCGAGGCCTGTCGAGAGCGTGATCTGCACGCATTTGACGAGGGCGAGGCGCGAAGCGCGCACAGCCGGATCGTCCACGAGGATCGGGCATTCATGATAGAAGCGGTTGAAGCTCTGTGCGACATCGATCAGATAGCGGCTGATCATGGACGGCTCCAGCTTCACCATCGCTTGCTCGACGCGTTCCCCAAAGCGGGACAGCTCGCGGAGAACACCGATCGCCTCAACATTGAGCAGTTTCGACGCATCGAGGGCACCGCCAACCGGCAGTTCGATTGACTCCCCGCCGTTCGCTTTGCGAAGTACGCTGCAGACGCGAGCGTGCGTGTACTGGACGTAAGGGCCGGATTCGCCTTCGAAGTTGAGCGCCTCTTCCCAGGAGAAGACGACGTCTTTGATCCGGTTTGCATACAGATCGTTGAACACAATCGCGCCGACGCCGACTTGACGGGCGACTTCGTCCTTGTTCGGCATGTTCGGATTCTTGCTCTCAATAATCTCGCGGGTCTTGTCAATGGCTTGCAGAAGCAGATCCTCCAGCTTGATGACGTTGCCTTTGCGCGTGGACAGGCTCATGCCTTCCAGGCTCACACGGCCGAACGGCACATGGGCCATATCCTTCGCCCAATCGTAGCCCATCAGCTCGACGATCTTGAACAGCTGCTGAAAATGTAGATTTTGCGCATAGTCGGTTACGTAGAGAGATTTGACGAAGTCATAGGTTTTCTTCCGGTACAGAGCCGCCGCTACATCGCGGGTATGGTAGAGCGAGCTTCCATCCTTCTTCAGCATGAGGGCGGGAGACATGTTGTACTCCTCCAGACGGACGAGCTTGGCCCCGTCATCCTCTTCGAGAAGGTTTTTCGCGCTCAACTCTTCAATAACGGCTGCCATCTTGTCGTTATAGAAGCTTTCTCCAGCAAAGGATTCGAAGTCCACTCCAAGAAGGTCATAGATCTTCTTAAATTCCTTGAGGCTGATGGAGACGAACCACTTCCACAGGCGGATCGCTTCTTCATCCCCGTTCTCAATGCGGACAAACCAGGAACGCGCTTCTTCTTCGAGATAAGGTTCCTTCTCCGCCTCGTCATGGAACTTCACGTACAGGCGAAGAAGCTCGTCGATGCCGTCGGATTCGACCTTGGCTTCCTCTCCCCAACGGGTATAAGCCACGATCAGCTTGCCGAACTGTGTACCCCAGTCGCCCAGGTGATTGACCCCCACCACGTTGAAGCCGAGAAACCGGTGAATTTTCTTAAGCGAGTTGCCGATGACGGTGGAACGAAGATGACCGATGTGGAACGGCTTGGCGATATTCGGCGACGAGTAGTCGATGACGACCGTCCCGCCCTTGCCGATGTCGCGCGAGCCATAAACCGGACCCGCAGTCAGAATCTCCGCAATCTGCTCGGAGATAAAGCGCGATTTGTCCAGAAAGATATTCAGGTAGCCCGAAACCGAATCGACCCGTTCGAGGGCATCATGCTGAAGCGAATCCTTCAGCCCGTCCGCAATGGCCTGCGGCGATTTACGCAGAGCCTTGCTCAGCTTGAAGCAGGGCAGCGAGAGGTCGCCCATCTCCGGGTTCGGAGGGTATTCAAGCAGTTCCAGAATCGTGTTATCATCCATTCCGTCGAATTGAGCGGCGACCAGGCTGCTCACCAGTTGCTTGTAGCGCATCATCGGTCATTTCTTCCTTTCAATCGTCCTTATAAAATAAAGCACCCCACAGGGGTGCTTAGACGTATGTATGGCACCATGAGACTCCAAATCTCTTTGAAAGCTTACTTCATTCGCCGGTAAAAGTCAAGAATGACGCGGCTTATTTGTGCCCCGACGCTCACACAGGTGTTTGACGTCCGTGTATTCAAGCCCGCGCTTTTTCGTTATAATGGCGGTAGAGTTCGGTGAATACATCAGGAACGGGACGAACAGACCAGAGATCTCGAAGGAGGAATTCAAGTGGCCTTTTGTTCGAATTGCGGGCAAGAGCTTCTGCCCGAAGTCAAATTTTGCTCCAGTTGCGGGACTCAAGTAGGCGGCAAGGAAGCGCAGAGCGACGAGCGCGATACCCCCTCATATTCTTCGGCACCGGCACCGGGATCGGACGAGGAAGCGGTATTGTGGGAAGGCAAGCCTGCCGATTTCGAGGACCGGTTGAAGAATATGGCGCATTTGAACACAACGGACTATACGATCACCAATCAGCGCGTCATCCGTAAGTCGGGCCTTATCGGCAAAAAGGTCGAAGAGATTGAGCTGCTGCGAGTGAAGGACTTGTCGATTCAGCAGTCGGTCCGCGAACGCCTCTTCGGTGTTGGGAACATTACCATCCTATCGGAAGACCCGCGTACTCCGGAGCTTATACTGGAGGATGTCAAGGATGTGCATGAGGTCAAGGACATCATCCGCAAAGCCGTCCGCGAGGAAAAGGCTAGACATCGCATCGTCTATCGAGACGATGTGAATTTCTAACGATATCTCATTTTGAAAAAGAAGAATTGAGCGTCCTTATGAAATCGAGAGATCGAACGGTTCGCTAAGCCGTTCGATCTCTTTTTCGTGCTGCTTCTGCGATCTATCACTGACCCGATAGAATCCTGCTCAACCACGCTTCTCTCGGTGTTCGTTCCCTCGATAGAGAGCAAGAATCTCTTCAAACTCTTCCAGAGCGGCCTTCGCCTCCTGCGGAAATCCGAGCACTTGGAATACCGTGGAGCACTCTTCGGCTGTTTTCCGTCCCTCTTCTTCCCGACCATGGGCTGCACAGTGAATGGCTTCGCAAAGTCGGGCATTCGTCGCTTGATGAAGATAAGCTTTCGAACGAGGTATTTCGCGCAGCCGATTCAGCCATTCATCCCCCTCACTCCTTCTGAGAGTCTCATAGCAATGCGCTATGTAATTGGTAAGCAGGTTGTACATCCTCTCGGGATAACCCGGATACTCCCGATAGCGCTGCAGGCTGCGATAACAGATTCGAATCAACACCTCTTGAGTGCGCTCCTCGAACAGGTAGTAGAACGAGGTGAACAGGTTCGTTTCATCCAGCGTCCAGGATTCTTTATCGATCAAATAGTGAATGAGAAACTGGGTTTCTTTATCGGTGCAAGGTTCGGAAGGCGGAACGGATTCGGGCATCATGTTGTGAAGGAAGGCGCGAGACAAATACGCGACCACCTTGCCGAAATCGGATTTGTCTGCTTGATGAACGCGGTAGATGTCCTCCAGCTGCACCCGGTTTTTCGTATTGGCTGCTTCCGCGAACTGCCGCCACAGAGAAACATTCTCCGGGTTCTGATAACCCCCGCGGATGAATTCAAACTCGTTCCAGCTCAGGCTGAGCCGATCTAGAACCTGGATGAAATCGAAATAATTCAGCATCACCTTGCCTTGCTCAAATGAGATGGCGAAGCTTTTGGAGATGATGCCTGTATAGATTTCTTTTTGTGAAAACCCTTTAGACAAGCGTATGGTGCGAGCCGTTATTCCCGGATGATCCATCCTGCCCCCCCTCTCGGCCTCTATCCTCATCAGCTCCATCGAGTCAATGGCTTCAAATTCACCCTCATTTTGGTCAACGATACTATACTTTTCGCTGTAAGCCAATGATTCGAATCTATACTTGGGAATCGAAAGAAAGATAGATTCACATCCAGAGAGGACGGATATCGATGAACTTGTTTCGCAAAAACCTGCTCTACCGCAGGGTGCTCGCAGCCGATGCTCTATCCGTAGCAGGAGATGCCATTTATTACATCGCTTTAATGACGTATGCAAGTCAGCTTCCCAACAGCTCGCAGGCGATATGGTGGATCTCGCTGTCCGAAATGCTGCCGGGTATGCTTTATGCCTTTTTCGGGGTGCTTGCGGATCGGTCGACGAATAGAACGAACCGTCTTCTTCGTACATACGGGTATCGGACTCTCTGCTATTTGGCTGTCGGCATTCTCATCGGCTACGCTCCGTCGCTCCCCTTGATTGCGGTCATTGCGCTGCTCAATTTCGGATCGGATCTCTTCGGCAAGCTTGCCTCCAGCTTGATGACGCCCTTCTTCGTTCAGATTGTACAAGACAACGAATTGGAAGAAGCAAACGGCTGGAAGTCCGCCGTTGAAAGAATCATGGGCGTCTCCGCTCAATTTACGGGAACCTTCCTTATTCTTTGGTTCAGTTATCGATCGTTGGCTTGGTTTAACGGCGCGACATTCGCCATAGGCGGGCTCCTCCTTCTAAGCATTTCCAAAAGACTCGTTCATATCGAGAATGCGAAGCTCCAGAAAACGAAAAAGCCGGAGGAAGGGGAAGCCGCTCCCTCCTATTGGAGTGATCTCAAGCAGTCCATAAAGCTGTTGTACCGGAACAAGCCTGTGTTTTTCCTTGTGGTGCAGGTCACCCTGATCAACGCAGCTCTGTTTCCACTCACCGCGCTCTTTACCATGTATGCTGCCGCCGGCGACGGGTTTATCATCCGAAGCTTCTCATTCACGCTTGCTCTTTTTTCGAGTCTGGGCTCGGCAGGAGTCGTTCTGGGGAATGTGCTGACGGGAAAATGGCTCCGAACCGTCCCTCTAACCGGAATTATCGGTAGCAATTATATCGCGGTATTCGGATTTTGCTTGGGGTTATGGACCGGACAGTTGGGTTTGACCCTGCTTATGTACATGCTCGCTTGCGCCTGTGTGGGAGCGTTGTCCCCCAAATACGGGGCCATGTTCGCTCGCGAGGTCGAACGGGAGCATCTCGCCTCGATCTCGGGAGTATCGAATACTCTCGGCAACATCGGAGGACCGCTCAGCCAGGTTTTGGTCGGAGGAGCCGCGTCATGCCTATCCTTGGCAGGAGGAACGACGGCCTTATCGGGGCTTGTGATCGGGGGATTCGGTTTGCTCGTTGTGGGAGTCAGGAAGAATCACAAAGCTCAACTGGTCAGAGAATCGGATCAGTAAGCAGTGGGAACCCATTTCTGATTCCGCATGAGGCGCTGAATGGCCCGCACCCCCCAACCGTTACCTTGCGTATTCATTGATTATGTAAGCTGCACTCGTTTCCGTACGAAACTCAAGAGTGCCTCTAATCATCACTATGCATGTCATAAAAAAGAAGCACCTCGCCTGAGATGCCTCTTCTCCACGTGTCTTTCTTAGAAAATTTTGCCCGCATTCAAGATATTCCGATCATCAAGAGAAGCTTTGACACTTCGCATGGCCGCGAGTACTACCGGATCGGTCGCTTTGGCAAAATAGGGCTTCTTGGTGAGACCGATGCCGTGCTCGCCCGAGGTTAAGCCGCCAAGCTCCTGGCTTTTTCCATAAATACGGCTCATAACCTCCTTGAGATCGCGCTGCCAAGCTTCCGTATCGCGTTCTCCGCGCACGACGCACAGATGCACGTTGCCGTCACCGGCATGGCCGAAGCTGATCAATTGAACGCCCGTTTCCCGCTCCACCTCATTGGCGTACGCGATGAACTCCGCCGTCTTGTCGATCGGCACGACGATGTCCACCGGCTCCTGCTCGGAAACGGCCTCCACCGCTTTCACCAGAGAGCCTCGCACCTTCCAAACCTGATCCAATACCGCCGGATCGTCCAGCGGTAGAAAGTCAAGCGCCCCGCTCTGTAGTACGGATTGCCGGGCATTGTCCGCATGCGCGCGCACTTCGCTGTCGCTGTTCCCGTCGAAGGACAGCAAAATGTAAGCCGCCGCATCAGGAAACGGAAAGAATGTGCCCATGTATTGCTCGCCAAGGGCAACCACCTTGCGTTCCATGAATTCAATCGCGGTCGGGGATGCCTTCTCATGGATCAACCGGATGACCGCATCGATCCCCGTCTTCAAATCCGCAAACGGCACAAGTGCCCCCAACACAAAGGTCGGCTTCGGAATGAGCTTCAAGACGCATTCGGTGATGACGCCAAGCGTCCCTTCCGAACCGATCAAGAGATGCTTGAGCGACAACCCCGAGCTATCCTTCACCACCTTGCCTCCGGTACGAATGACTTCGCCGTTTGGCAGAACGGCGGTCAATCCACGCACGTAATCACGGGTCACGCCGTATTTGACGGCACGCATGCCGCCGGCATTGGTGCTGATGTTGCCTCCGATCGTCGCCTGTTTCTCTCCGGGATCAGGCGGATAGAACAGCCCTCGCTCCTCCACATAGGCCTGCAGATCGGCGAGAACGACGCCGGGCTCGACCGTCACAGTCAATGTTTGCTCATCAAGTTCCAGAATGCGGTTCATCCGGGACAGGTCCAGCACGATGCCGCCTCGCTCCGGAACTGTAGAGCCAACCAGGTTCGTACCCGCTCCGCGCGGAGTCACCGGAATGGAACGGTCATACGCCCATTTCAGGACCGCGCTGACCTCCTCCGAGCGGATCGGAAACACCAGGGCGTCGCAGGTTCCGCGGAGGCGGCCCAAGTGGTCCGACACATACTTTTCCTCGATCCCGCTCAGCTTGACCCTCGATGGATCAGCCACCATGCGGTACAGTTCTTCCATTCCATCCACCTCTATCTTCTCGTAAAGCGCCGCGCCAGCCAATCGCCAATAAATTGCGCGCCTTGCACAATCACGATCAACAGCAAGACAGTCGCGATCATGACACCCGTCTCATAGCGATAATACCCGTACTGGATCGCCAGGTCGCCGATTCCCCCGCCTCCTACGAGACCCGCCATGGCGGAATACCCGATGAGGCTGATGACGGTGACGGTGGTTGCCCGGATCAAGCCTGGCATCGCCTCCACGAACAGAACCTTCCGCAGGATCAAGCCGAGGCCCGCGCCAGTCGCGATCGCCGCTTCCAGAACACCCTTGTCCACCTCGCTGAACGCCCCCTCGACCAGCCGGGCAAAGAAAGCCACGGAAGCGAAAGCGAGAGGAACCGAAGCAGCGATCGGGCCGATAGTGGTACCGACAATCAAATCCGTCACGGGGATGAGAAGCACCAGCAGAATGACAAACGGGACGGAACGAATGATATTCACGACCACGCCCATCACCGTATTCAGGAAGCGATTGGGGAAAAACAACGGGCTTGCGGTCAAATAAAGCACCAGCCCGATGAGCAGACCGAACACCAAGGAAGCGCCCGTGGCGATGGCTACCATGATGGTTGTTTCCCAAACGGCGGGGAAGAGTTCCAGGCGAAGGATATCCGTTGTGCTATCCAATCCGCTCCTCCCCCTTTCCTCCGGCGGATAGCCGTTCGAGTTTGAATACCTGTCCGGCGATGTAGCTGCGAGCATTGACAATTTCAGCTTCAGGACCGTTCAGCTTAATCAGCAGAACACCGAGCGGCTTGCCCTGAATGTACTCGATCTTGCCATGCAGAATGTCAACCAAGACATCAAATTCCTTGGACACCTTGCTGATGAGAGGCTCATAGGCCTTCTCGCCGGTGTACGTAATCTTCAACAATTCTTCACTCGCCTCTAGCTCAAGATGCTCGGGAACCTCTATATTCAGCACCCGGGAAACAAGAGCTTGGCTCATCGGATGGCGGGGCTCCGTAAAGATCTGATAGGTGTCCCCTGCCTCCACGATTTCGCCATCGGCCATCACCGCGATGCGGTCGAACAGCTTGCGCGCCACATCCATCTCATGGGTGATAAAGACGATGGTGATTGAGGTTTCCTTGTTGATCCGTCGTAGGATGCGGATGATCTCTTCCGTATTCTCCAAATCGAGAGCCGATGTCGCCTCATCGCACAGCAAGATCTCGGGATCGTTAGCGAGCGCCCGAGCGATGGCTACCCGCTGCTTCTGGCCGCCGCTTAGGCTGGCCGGGTAAACTTGAGCCTTGTCCGTCAGGTTAACCTGCTCAAGAAGTGCATGGACCTTGCCGGCTATCGCCGCTTCGGGGCAGCAGTTCGCCTTAAGCGCGAAAGCGATGTTGTCATAGACCGTCGCTCCGCTGATCAGATTGAAATGTTGAAAGATCATTCCCATCTTCAGCCGCATGTTACGCAAGGACGCGCCCTTGAACGCAGTAATGTCCTCTCCGCCGATCAGCACCCTCCCGGAGCCGGGGGGCTGGAGCAGGTTGATCACCCGCACCAGCGTACTTTTCCCCGCCCCGCTCGTTCCGACGATTCCGAAAATTTCGCCTTTGGCCACGGTGAGAGAGGCTTCCTTGACGGCGGATATGATCCGGCCCTTCTGTTTGAAACTCACGCTGACTTTATCGAGGACAATCACCTTGAGCTCTCCTTCCGGTTCAGCCGTATATCGTAACGATATCGCCGATTACTTGGCGTATTTCGTTGTGTACCATTCCGGCTTGTCGAAAGCTTTGAATATCCCGTTCTCGTCTTCGATCGCCTGATGGAATTCATCGGATTCCACCGCCGCCTTCAAATCCTTGCCCAACTTCCCGTCGATATCGGCCGTGCGCACGGCAACGACATTCTTGTAATCCTCGGACAGCTTCTCAATGCCAAGCGCATCCGCCAGGTTCAGTTTGGCCGCAATGGCGAAGTTACCGGGAATGAGCCCGATCTCTATGCTGTCCAAGCTGCGGGAGATCTGAGCGGCATCAAGAGTCTGGAATTTCAGGTTGTGCGGATTGTCGGATACATCGTGCACAGTCGCCTTGGTGGCGTCGATATCTGCCTTCAGATCAATCAGCCCGAGCGCCTTCAAGAAGCGCAGCGAGCGGGCCAGGTTGGAGGCATCCGCAGCGATTGCGACCTGTGCGCCGTCCGGCAGCTCCTTCAAGTCTTTAAGCTTGTTGGAATAGACGCCCATTCCTGCTGTCGGTACGGATATGATCTTGCCGATGTCCAGCTTGTTGTCTTTAGCGAATTTCTCCAGATAGACGGTATGCTGCATCAGATTGGCATCGATATCTCCGCTTGCGAGCGCCTTGTCAGGCTGCACATAATCGGAGAACTGCACGACCTCGATGGTATACCCCTGCTTTTCCATGTAAGGGGCGATCGCTTGCTTGATCATGTCGCCGTAAGGACCTGGCGATATCCCGATCTTGATGTTTTTGTTGGTGTTCGCAGAAGCGCCGCTCTCGCTTTTACTGCCGCATGCGGCCAGCAGCCCCACAAGAGCGATAACCAGAGTTAGAACGAGCCATCTTTTCATTACTTTCACGTTAGACACCCCTTCGATTTACATGAGTAGGAAGACCGGTCTTGCGATAAGGAACAAGCTTCTCCAGCCGTTTTAGCGCCTCGAGCAGCGTTTCTTCTTTCTTGGCAAAATGGAACCGGATGTACTGGCGCACATCCTCCCGGAAAAAGCTGGACCCCGGAACTGCGGCAACCCCGATCTCCTCAGCCAGCCATTCGCAGAACCGATAATCGTCCGGTTCGCCGAATTCGCTGATATCCACCAGCACGTAATAAGCGCCTTGGGGCTTGTAATACTTGAGGCCGAGTCGGTCCAGCCCATCCAGGAACAGCGTGCGCTTCCGCTCGTACAAATCAGTGAGCTCTCGGTAATAAGATTCCTCCATCTCGAGCCCTTTTAGAGCCGCCTTCTGAAGCGGAGCCGCTGCTCCGACAGTGAGGAAATCATGCACCTTGCGACAGACCTCGATAACCTCCGCCGGTCCGATGATATAGCCCAGTCTCCATCCTGTGATCGAATAGGTCTTCGACAGCGAGCTGCAGGAGAGCGTCCGCTCGAACATCCCGGGCAGGGACGCCATGTAGGTATGCTCATGGGGCGCAAAGACGATATGCTCGTACACTTCATCTGTGATCACGAAGGTGTCGAACTCTACGGCAAGACTTGCGATCTCTTCGAGCTCGGTTCGAGTGAACACCTTGCCGGTCGGGTTCGAGGGATTGCAGAGCACGATCGCTTTGACTCCCTGTTCGAAAGCTCGACGCAATTCCGCGAGGTCAAATTGAAATTCCGGTGGAACGAGCGGCACGTAGATCGGGGTAACCCCCGTTAAGATCGCATCCGCCGTATAGTTCTCATAAAAGGGTGAGAACACGATCACCTTGTCACCCGGGTTGCATACCGTCATCATCGCGGCCATCATCGCTTCGGTGCTCCCGCAGGTGACCACGATATTCGAAGCCGGATCAATCGGAATCCCCATCCATTTGCTTTGTTTTATCGCAAGCTTTTCACGAAAAAGCTCGGACCCCCACGTGATCTCGTATTGATGAGGACCTTCCTCAGCCACTTTGCGGAGCTCGTCCGTCAATTCATGGGGAGGGTCGAAATCGGGATAGCCTTGAGACAAATTAATAGCGCCGAACTGATTGGCTACGCGGGTCATCTTGCGAATAATCGATTCGGTAAATCCATCCAGTCGATTGCTTAGTTGCGGCATAGCTTCTTCTCCTTCGGAACGCCGATTTATTCACACCTTTTACGTCGGATTAATGTAGTAAAGTATAGTGTTCCCATCGGATTCTGTCAACGACTTTTCATAACCATTTTCATAGCATTTCGGATGCTTGTTTCCTATCCGCTGCGGGATGAATCAAAAGCGCCTTATCCTTCAACTGCCTGATAAAATAAGGTTCTCATAGCTATGCAAAGGTTCTATCTTGAGCGTCTCCTCTTCGACTCCGCACCCTTCATCTGCACGACTTGCCCTCGCTCTTGAAAAAGATCAAAATAGAGGTGTCCCGTTACAAACGGATTCGGAAAGGAGAGCCGCGTATGTATCAAATCGTGTTAATCCGGCATGGAGAAAGCGAGTACAACCGGCAAAATTTGTTTACCGGCTGGAGCGATCCCGATCTGACGGAGAAAGGATTTCACGAGGCCCAAAGTGCGGGCAAGCTGTTAAAGGAAGCCGGTTATACGTTCGATCTGGCCTTCGCATCGGTTTTGAAGCGCTCCATCAAAACGCTTCAGCTGGTGCTGGAAGAGCTGGATCTGCTGTGGATTCCCGTGGAGAAATCGTGGAAGCTGAACGAGCGTCACTATGGGGCGCTGCAAGGACTCAGCAAGTCGGAGACGGCGGAGAAATACGGCGAGGAGCAATTGCTCCTCTGGCGACGCAGCTTGTCCGTTCGGCCTCCGCTGCTCACGCCAGACGATCCGCGATATGCCTTGAACGATAGACGATATCACGAAATCGCCAAGGAAGATCTACCTCGCGGAGAGAGTCTGGAGGACACCGTTCGCCGGGTCGGGAGCTTCTGGAGGGAACGAATTGTCCCCCTCGTCATCAAGAAGGAACGGGTGCTGATATCCGCGCATGGCAACACCTTGCGAGCGCTTATCAAATACATGGAGGACACAGAGGAGAAAGAGCTTCTCGGCCTCAACATTCCGACAGGCATTCCGCTCGTGTATGAGTTGGACGATGAAATGAAGCCGATCCGCCGCTTCTATCTCGGCGACCCCGAGCAGGTAGCAGCGAAGTCACATGAGGTAGCCAGCCAAGCTAAGATCCACGAATAAGGATGCGATGCACGCAATTACGAGGATCGTTGCAGGTTGAGGATAGCCCTGAGCCGTAAACGCCAAACAACAAAAAGGTTTCGCCTATCGGCGGAACCTTTTTGCTGTTTGGGATGGAAGGTCACGATTCTATTGATCGTCCTGTTGAAGGAGATCGTTGCATTCTGCGATTAAGGTATCCATTGTCATAAGTTTATCGAGAACGGGTTCCTTAAGCAGCTCTTCAGGGATGCAAACAGCCATACGGTGTTGTTCGTCGAGCGTCCTCGATAGAAAGCAAACATGTCCCTCCAGGTTTTCGGCTGGAATAAAAGCATCTTCTGCCTTCTCGATCCTACTCATCGCGAAAGAATCCAGAGGGATCGACAACCCTAACCCGCGTTGCTTAATGTAACTCTCCTTCCGAGTC
This sequence comes from Gorillibacterium timonense, assembly GCF_001457415.1. Classification (GTDB taxonomy): domain Bacteria; phylum Bacillota; class Bacilli; order Paenibacillales; family NBRC-103111; genus Gorillibacterium; species Gorillibacterium timonense. Next base: position 1,272,984 of record NZ_LN881724.1, on the reverse strand, counting down.
CACAGCGAATAAAAATAGTCCAATTGCTTGTTGGCAGGTTGCTCTAAAAGATCGTTGTACTCATCGATGGCAAAGAAACTGCGCGCTATCGAATGGTAATCCATTTCCTTCATTTGCTCCACGTCGATCCCAACCGGCTGGCTGCCCATCACGGCCACCACCCAATCCCCTGAATGGGACAAGTTAAAGTGAATGGAGCGTTCATTCTCAAAAAACGGCTTCCCATACTCGTTTTTGCCGAACCGAAGCATCGTCGGAGTCCGTCCTGTTATGTCGCGAAAGGTGATGAGAAGCAGCAGCTCGGCAAAAAGGGAGCGATAGGCATCTGCGGCGAAACGGAATTGATTCAGCCGATTCCTTCTTTCCTCCGAAATGAGGATACTTAACTGTGCGAATAGAGTGGGTTCCACATGCGGGGGGATTCGTAAGCCGCTTATGTGAAGAGAAGGCATGATTCCTCACTCCCCTTTCCAATCCTTCAACATGTAATAAAAGCTTCAAAAGCCCGGTCGGGGGAATCTGACCCACCCTGGTTAAGAAATTGATCGTAGGAGCCGTGGAAAATGATCTTGCCTTCGTGCAGAAGAGAGATCAAGCAATCAATATCTTGAAGCTCATGAAGCTGATGAGTGGAGATCAACACCAGCTTCGATTGCTTGACCAGACTGTCCATCCTTCGCATGATTTTGATGCGGGAGGAAGGATCGACCGCAGTCGTTGGCTCGTCAAAGATATACATCTCGCGGTCCAGCCACCCTACCGCTGTAACAAATAACCATCTTCGCTCCCCTACCGAAAGCGCCCCTAGCTTCATTTTCCAAATCTTGCTGATCAGCTTCTGTTCCACCGGCTCGAGCGCGGAGTAATGGTCCAACCCTTCCGGCTGCTTGGCAATCGTCAAGCCCCCGATTCCGCAGATCAGTCGAACAAAATCGCTTGCTCGGATCACAGGAGAGATATATGTCCCTTGGGTCTGGTACACGATTTGCTCGGTGGTGACATTTAGATACGTCCTTTTCGACGGAAGGACGCCCGTAATCAAATCGAACAAAGTGGTTTTCCCTGCTCCATTCATTCCGAGCAGCACATTGACTTTCTTCTCACAGAGAGGCAGCGTTACATGATCGAGTGTATTGGCCGTTGCTTTAGGGTATCGGAAAATCAAGTTTTCAAGGGTGAGCATAGCCAACGCCTCCGCATTCCTTAAGTTCGGGTAGTGGTGGAAAGTGACCGGAATCTTCTCCAGAAGCCCCTTCCGATCACAAGATAGACAACAAAAACGATCAATAACGGAAGGAGGCGAGCGGCAGACGCACCTGTGTCATACCCCACCCATTGGGATAACAAGGAAGACCAGCCCGCAGTGAACGCAAACGGATTGAGATCTCGCAACAACACCGCCCAAAACCCAAGTTCGCTTCCACGCTCTCCGGATATATAGATCAGAGCAATGATGACGATGTTCATCAACACGGCAGCGGATGCCGATTTTTTAACCAAAACCGGAATGGTGATAACCAGAAAGCCGATGGGGATTACGACGGCCAGAAGAGTAAGGGAGGCCAATAGGATGAGCTGTGGCCATGCCAATCCGAAGACAACGCTGCTTGCAGTCGTGAATACGATCAGACAAAACCAAGCCTGCAGTGTATAGGTCATAGCAAGACCCAGCACTATGGGCAGTTTGGATCCGGCAAGGAATTGATAGGTTTTTAGAAAGCCGGAATCTTTTTGATACACAAGCGAAATACTCAACCCGTTAACGAGTACCGTGATGATGATATAGCTCCAATAGAAGCCCATTTGCCTCAGTACATCTGCATCGCCGGGAGGCTGCTCTTTCCACTCCCATTTATTGTAAATGAAAAAGAGTACAGGAGCCAACAACGTCCATAGATACGGCAGTTTCTCATGCAGCATCATTTTGAAGAAAACAAGGGTGAAATTCCAGCTTTTTCTCATCATCCGGTTTGCTCTCCCCTTCGTTATCCTGTCTTGCTCTCTAGAACGATCCTTCTTATTCGCGAATTGATGATCCGAACGGGACCCCTCACAGCTTGGAGAGCATTTGGGCTATCGTTTGTGTATCGTCTGTGCCAACAATTCGTTCACAAATAGCCGTCAGTTCAACTAGGATCCGCTCCGCCTCAAAAGCATTGAATCGCATGGCTTTGCAATCCGCAAATAAGGTGATTTGATTTCCCTTCCGTTCGCCTTCAATGAGAAGGTCCACCTTAGAAGCATGGGGCGGATCAAACTCGTTGTTCTCGATCACGAGGCCGTTTTCGTTCGCATCCTCCTCTTCGTGGAAATCGACCATAGCATGGAACAAGGGATTTTCCCCGAAGGTTCTGGAAACCCCAAGCCGTTCGACAAGCTGATCAAAGGGATAGCTTTGATTTTCAAGCGCGTGATAGACGCTCTCCTTCACTTCATCCACGAATTGGGTTACGGTTTTCTCCGAAGATGGACGATTCCGCAGAGCTATCGTATTGATAAAGACTCCGACAACGTCCTCGAACTCCGGCTGATTTCTCCCGGTGACCGGAATTCCGACGATAATGTCATCCTGCTTCAAGATCTTGACAAGGAGCAGATTCGCAGCCGCGGTTAGGATGACAAACAAAGTCGTCTTCATGTCCCGGGAATAGTCGATCAGACGCTGAGAGAGTTCGAGGCTTAGAGGAAGCTTTCTCCCGATACTGGAAGCCGGATCGATTTCGGTTCTCGTTGCTTCAACAGGGAAGTCCATCTCCGGCAAAGGAGCTTCTAAGGCTTTGAGCCAATATTCCTTTTGCCTCTCCATCCATGGGGATTGTTCCTGCCGCTTCTCCCAGATGGCATAATCCTTGTATTGAAAATGAGGGGCCGGGAGTTCTTGCCCATGATAGAGCTCCTTCCATTCCCGGAATAAAACGGTGTTGGAGATATGATCCGTAACGATATGATGCATGTCGAGTAGAATCAAATGCTCATCCTGGTTTAGTTTTATCAAGAATCCTCGCAGCAACGGGACCTCGGAGAGATCAAACGTCTGTACGAATCCGCTCATGAGCGCAGTCAGCTCTTTCTCGGATAGCGGCATATGGGACAGGTCTCTGTACTCTACAGAAAACAGCATCGGGGGATGAACTCTTTGAACGACCTCATCTCCAAAAAGATCAAATGATGTTCGCAGCGCTTCATGCCTGTGGATCAATCGGGTCCATGCTTGTTCGAATTTGGTTCTGTCCAGAGGACCGCGAATTCTTCGAACCTCAGGGACGTTGTAATTCGCGGCTCCCTCCGAAAACTGTTCAAGAATATACATTCGAAGCTGGGCCGATGAGACCGGGTAACAGTCAGGAGCCTCATCATAATAGCATTCTGTATAAGGAGCGGGAGGGCTCGGCAAATAAGAGCAACGATGCAGAAAAATGGAGTGAGCCTGATCGGAAACCGTTGCTGAGCGAAAGATTTCCTTGACGGGGAGGCGAACCTGAAATCCTTGTTGGATCAAATGCTGGAGTCTTACCGCCTTCAAGGAGTTGCCGCCGAGGTCGAAGAAGCTGTCATGGATGCCGATCGGAGACACGCCCAGCACCTCTTCCCAGATCCGAACCAGCTTCGCTTCCCTCTCATTGCTCGGCCCCTCGAATGCCGTCTCCCTTCCCGTCGCAAACTCCGGCTTCGGCAACGCCTTCCGGTCGATCTTCCCGTTTGGTGTGAGCGGCAGCTTGTCCAGCTCCATGATGCACTGCGGCAGCATGTATCCTGGCAGCTCCCGCGCCAGCTCGCTTCTCGCCCGCTTGGCTCCGCCCTCTCCTTCGCATTCGATATAGGCGCACAGGTAGGTGTCGCCTCCGTTGTTCCCGTTGTTCCCGTTGTTCTCGTTGTTCCCGTTGTTCCCGTTGCCCTCGTCCCCCCCATTGCCTCCGTTATCCTCGTTGTCCTCGTTATCTCCGTTGTTCCCGTTGCCAACGTTGTCGATGTGATGCCCATAATCTCGCTCTACCGTGACAACCGCTTCCCTGATGAAGGCCAGCCGGTTCAGCCGCGCTTCGATCTCTCCCAGCTCGATCCGGTAACCCCGAATCTTCACCTGGCTGTCCGCTCGACCCAGGTACTCCACATTCCCGTCCGCTTGCCATCTTCCCAGGTCCCCCGTCCGGTACACCCGCGCCTCCGGCAGACCTTCCACATGGACGAATTTCTCCCTTGTCAGTTCCTCCCGCTCGTAATAGCCGAGCCCTACGCCCGCTCCGCCGATCCAGATCTCCCCCGGCACCCCTACGGGCGTCACCTGCCGGTTCGCGTCCAGGATATACACCCGGACATTGTCCACCGGCCTGCCGATGGGCACGCTCTCTAGATCGATCAGCTCCTGCTTCCCCACCCGGCAGAAGGTGGCGATATCCGTGCATTCCGTCGGTCCGTAGGTATTGACGATTTCGCCCCGCCACGCTTCCGACGCCGTCCACGGCCTCAGCTTCTTCAGGTTGATCGGCTCGCCTCCTAGGAAAACGCAGCGCAGGCTCTCCAGTCGGCGGTACCCGCTCTCTCGGTTGACTTCCACCAGCGGATACACCGCGCTCGGCGTCGCGTTCAACAGCGTGATCCCTTCCCGGCGGATCACCTCCGCCATCTCCTCGTAGTCGTACAACCCCGGACGGAACAACACGAGCCGCCCTCCCGTAATGAGTGGGCTGTACAGATTCTTCTGAGCCAGGTCGAAGCTCGCCGGTGCGATCAGCAGCGTCCGGTCGTCCACTCCGATCGCGAACTCCCGCGTATACCAGCTCAGCAGGTTCACGAACGCGTGACACGCGATCATCGCCCCCTTCGGCTGGCCCGTCGACCCCGAGGTGTACAGCAGGTACATCAGGCGCTCCGGATCGTAGGGCACATCCGGGTTCTCGGTCGAATAGCCGTCTGCCGCCAGTACGTCCTCGCAATAGACCGTCTCTGCGGACAGCTCCCCGCTTGAGCCTGCGAATTTCCGCTGGCTGAGCACCAGGGCCGCCCGCGAGTTCTCGGCAATATAGCGGATCCGCTCCGCCGGATACTCCGGATCGATGCTGACATAGGCTCCGCCTGCCTTCAGAATCCCCAACAGGCTGATCAGCAGCTCAAACGACCGTTCCACCATGACGCCTACGACGAGGTTCGCCCCGATCCCCCGCTCCCGGAGATACCACGCCAGCCGGTTGCTCCGTTCGTTCAGCTCCCGGTAGGTCAGCGTCTTTTCAACGCTCGCCTGAGCGGTCCCTTCCGATGCGTGGAGTATCCGCTCCTCACCCGCCTGGGCGATCCCATCTGACGTGCGGAGTATCCGCTCCTCACGCACCAGGGCGATCGCTTCCGGCGTACGGCGCACCTGTTCTTCGAATAGGCGAATGAGCGACACCTCCTTCGGATACGCAGTCGCCGTCTGGTTGAACGCTTCGAGCAGCTGCCGCTTTTCCGCTTCCTCCGCCAGCTCGATCTCCGACAGACGGATGCCCGGATTGTGCACCGTCTGCCTCAGAATGTGGACGTAGTGCCGCGCCATTCGCTCGATCGTCTCCTGGCGGAACAGCCGTGTCCCATACTCCCAGCCCAGCTCCAGTCCGTCCTCCGTCTCCCGTACCTCCAGCGTCAGATCGAACTTAGACGTCTTCGAATTGTAGAGCCGGGGCGTAACCCGCAGCCCCTCAAGCTCCAGCTCTTCGTCTTCCTTGTTCTGCAGGACGAGCATCACATCAAACAACGGGTTGCGGCTCGGATCCTTCTTTAGGCCCAGCTTCTTGATCAGCTCTTCCAGCTCGTACTCTTCGTTCTCATAGGCCTTCAATGCATCCGCCCGAACCTTCGCCAGAAACGCCTCGAAGCTTTCGCCGGTTTCACAGCGGTTCCTCATCGCCAGCGTATTGGCAAACATGCCCACGACCGCGTTCAGATCCTCCCGTCCTCTTGCTGCTGCCGGCGAGCCAATGACGATGTCGCTCTGTCCCGTATATTTGTGCAGCAGCACATGGAAGGCCGCTAACAGCATCATGTACAGGGTCGCTTGCCGATCCGCCGCCAAGGTGCCAAGCGACCTTGCCAGATCCCCGTCTATCCGCGCTCGGATGGTTTCCCCCTCGAAGCCTTGCAGCGCCGGTCTCGGGAAATCCCCGGCTAGGTGCAGGACGGGAAGCTCTCCCCGCTCTGCGGAGAAGACCTCGAGCCAGTGAGCTTCCTGCTTCGCATGCTCGGCCGAGCCGACTCGCTTTTCTCGCCAGACGCAGTAGTCCTTGTACTGGAGACGCGGAGGCGGCAAGGCTTCTGCCGTCCGGTAGATCGCCGCCACTTCCTTCATCACGATGGAGCAGGCAATGCCATCTGCCGCGATATGATGGAGATCCGTCACAAGCAGATGCCGATCCGCTCCCAGGCGCTTCACGCCTGCTCGCAGGAAAGGCGGCTTCTCCCAATCGAAGGGACGGATGAAGGCGACGACGGTATCTTCCGGCGAATCCTCTCCTTCCAGCCTCTCCAGCTCGAAGGAAACCTCTCGATGGATCTTCTGCCTCACCCCCCCGTCGATGACAAGATACGAGGTTCGCAGAATCTCATGGCGTTCCACCACTTGGCGAAACGCTTTCTCCATTCTCGAAATATCCAGGTTCCCCTCGATCACGAACGCAGACGGAATGTGATAGCTTGCATCTGCCTCTTCCATTTGACATAAGGCGTACAACCGCCTCTGCACCGGCGATGGAGCATAGTCCTCCGCTTCTTCCGCGGGGGCGATCCTCTCTTCCACGGTTTCCGTCGCGGTTTTCGTTGCTTCCCCGATGTGCTCAGCTTGCTCCAAAACCGAAGCCAGAAAAACCGCTGCCATCGGGAGTCGGACAGCAAATGTTCGCTTGATCCGGTCCTGAAGGGTGACCGCCTTCAAGGAGTTGCCGCCGAGGTCGAAGAAGCTATTATGGATGCCGATCGGAGACACGCCCAGCACCTCTTCCCAGATCCGAACCAGCTTCGCTTCCCTCTCATTGCGCGGACCCTCGAATGCCGTCTCCCTTCCCGTCGCAAACTCCGGCTTCGGCAGCGCCTTCCGGTCGATCTTCCCGTTTGGTGTGAGCGGCAGCTTGTCCATCTCCATGATGCACTGCGGTAGCATGTATCCTGGCAGCTCCCGCGCCAGCTCGCTTCTCGCCCGCTTGGCTCCGCCCTCTCCTTCGCATTCGATATAGGCGCACAAGTAAGCGTCGCCTCTGTTGTTCTCGGTACCCTCGTTGCCTCCGTCATCCTCGTTGTCCTCATTATCCACGTTGTCTCCGTTGTTCCGGTTGCCCACGTTGTCCCTGTAATCTCGCTCCACCGTGACAACCGCTTCCCGGATGAAGGCCAGCCGGTTCAGCCGCGCTTCGATCTCTCCCAGCTCGATCCGATAGCCTCGAATCTTCACCTGGCTGTCCGCTCGGCCCAGGTACTCCACATTCCCGTCCGCTTGCCATCTTCCCAGGTCTCCCGTCCGGTACACTCGCGCCTCCGGCAGGCCTTCCACATGGACGAATTTCTCCTGTGTCAGTTCCTCCCGCTCGTAATAGCCGAGCCCTACGCCCGCTCCACCGATCCAGATCTCCCCCGGCACCCCTACGGGCGTCACCTGCCGGTTCGCGTCCAGGATATACACCCGGACATTGTCCACCGGCCTGCCGATGGGCACGCTCTCTAGATCGGCCAGCTCCTGCTTCCCCACCCGGCAGAAGGTGGCGATATCCGTGCATTCCGTCGGTCCGTAGGTATTGACGATTTCGCCACGCCACGCTTCCGATGCCGTCCATGGTCTCAGCTTCTTCAGGTTGATCGGCTCGCCTCCCAGGAAGACGCAGCGCAGGCTCTCCAGTCGGCGGTATCCGCTCTCCCGGTTGACTTCCACCAGCGGATACACCGCGCTCGGCGTCGCGTTCAACAGCGTGATCCCTTCCCGGCGAATTACCTCCGCCATCTCCTCGTAGTCGTACAGCCCCGGACGGAACAGCACCAGCCGCCCTCCTGTAATGAGCGGACTGTACAGATTCTTCTGGGCCAGGTCAAAGCTTGCCGGTGCGATCAGCAGCGTCCGGTCGTCCGCTCCGATCGCGAATTCCCGCGTATACCAGCTCAGCAGGTTCACGAACGCGTGACACGCGATCATCGCCCCCTTCGGCTGGCCCGTCGAGCCCGAGGTGTACAGCAGGTACATTAAGCGCTCCGGATCGTAGGGCACATCCGGATTCTCGGTTGAATAGCCGTCTGCGGCGAGAACGTCTTCGCAATAGACCGTCTCTCCGGACAGCTCCCCGCATGAGCCTGCGAATTTCCGCTGGCTGAGCACCAGGGCCGCCCGCGAGTTCTCGGCAATATAGCGGATCCGCTCCGCCGGATACTCCGGATCGATGCTGACATAGGCTCCGCCTGCCTTCAGAATCCCCAACAGGCTGATCAGCAGCTCAAACGACCGTTCCACCATGACGCCTACGACGAGGTTCGCCCCGATCCCCCGCTCCCGGAGATACCACGCCAGCCGGTTGCTCCGCTCGTTCAGCTCCCGGTAGGTCAGCGTCTTTTCAACGCTCGCCTGAGCGGTCCTATCCGATGCGTGGAGTATCCGCTCCTCACCCGCCTGAGCGGTCCCATCTGACGTGCGGAGTACCCGCTCCTCACGCACCAAAGCGATCGCTTCCGGCGTACGGAGCACCTGTTCTTCGAACAGGCGAACGAGCGACACCTCCTTCGGATACGCAGTCGCCGTCCGGTTGAACGCTTCGAGCAGCTGCCGCTTCTCCGCTTCCTCCGCCAGCTCGATCTCCGACAGATGGATGCCCGGATTGTGCACCGTCTGCCTCAGGATGTGGACGAAGTGCCGCGCCATTCGCTCGATCGTCTCCCGGCGGAACAGCCGTGTCCCATACTCCCAGCCCAGCTCCAGTCCGTCCTCCGTCTCCCGTACCTCCAGCGTTAGGTCGAACTTGGACGTCTTCGAGCTGTAGGGCTGGGGCGTAACCCGCAGCCCCTCAAGCTCCAGCTCTTCGTCTTCCTTGTTCTGCAGGACGAGCATCACATCAAACAACGGGTTGCGGCTCGGATCCTTCTTTAGGCCCAGCTTCTTGATCAGCTCTTCCAGCTCGTACTCTTCGTTCTCATAGGCCTTCAATGCATCCGCCCGAACCTTCGCCAGAAACGCCTCGAAGCTTTCGCCGGTTTCACAGCGGTTCCTCATCGCCAGCGTATTGGCAAACATGCCCACGACCGCGTTCAGATCCTCCCGTCCTCTTGCCGCTGCCGGCGAGCCAATGACGATGTCGCTCTGTCCCGTATATTTGTGCAGCAGCACATGGAAGGCCGCTAACAGCACCATGTACAGGGTCGCTTGCCGCTCTGCCGCCAAGGTGCCAAGCGACCTTGCCAGATCCCCGTCTATCCGCGCTCGGATGGTTTCCCCCTCGAAGCCTTGCAGCGCCGGTCTCGGGAAATCCCCGGCAAGGTGCAGGACAGGAAGCTCTCCCCGCTCTGCGGAGAAGACCTCGAGCCAGTGAGCTTCCTGCTTCGCATGCTCGGCCGAGCCGACTCGCTTTTCTCGCCAGACGCAGTAGTCCTTGTACTGGAGACGCGGAGGTGGTAAAGCTTCTGCCGTCCGGTAGATCGCCGCCACTTCCTTCATCACGATGGAGCAGGCAATGCCATCCACCGCGATATGATGGAGATCCGTCACAAGCAGATGCCGATCCGCTCCCAGGCGCTTCACGCCTGCTCGCAGGAAAGGCGGCTTCTCCCAATCGAAGGGTCGGATGAAAGCGACGACGGTATCTTCCGGCGAATCCTCTCCTTCCAGCCTCTCCAGCTCGAAGGAAACCTCTCGATGGACCTTCTGCCTCACCCCCCCGTCGATGACAAGATACGAGGTTCGCAGAATCTCATGGCGTTCCACCACTTGGCGGAACGCTTTCTCCATTCTCGAAATATCCAGGTTCCCCTCGATCACGAACGCAGACGGAATGTGATAGCTTGCATCTGCCTCTTCCATTTGACATAAGGCGTACAACCGCCTCTGCACCGGCGATGCAATGTAGTCCTCCGCTTCTACCGCGGGGGCGATCCTCTCTTCCACGGACTTCACTGCTGCCCGGATAAACTCCGCTTGCAATAGAATGGTCGGCCTCTCAAATACTTGGCGGATTCGAATATCAACCTGGAACTTCAGTCGGATCGCCGACGCCAATGCGGCGCATCTTAAGGAATGGCCGCCGACATGAAAGAAGCTGTGATCGATCCCAAAGCGACGATGCCCCAATAGCTCCGCCCACGTCTCCCACAAGCCTTGTTCCAGCGAATTTTGCGGCATCGCTTCGTCCTCGTATGAGATATGAACCTGATTAGGCTCAGGTAAGGCGCTTCGATCGAGTTTGCCATGGACGGTGACCGGAATTTTTTCCAACGGAATAAAGAAGGAGGGAACCATATAAGCCGGCAGAACTTTCGACGAAAAGTCATGAAGGGCTGCGGAATCGACAGCGCGTTCACTCTCAAAGTACGCACATAGATAAGGATCTCCTGCTAGGTCTACCCGGTCGATCACCACCGCTTCTGTCACATCGGGATGCTTCAGCAAGCCATTCTCGATTTCGCTTAGCTCGATACGATGCCCTCTTATTTTCACTTGGCGGTCGGCCCGCCCGATAAAAACGATGCTGCCGTCAGGGAGCCATTTCCCAAGATCCCCTGTCCTGTACATCCGGTGCTGAGGCCGAAAGGGATCCGGAATAAAGCAGGCTTCGCTCGATTCCGGCCGGTTCAAATAGCCTAGGCTTACTCCTTCTCCCGAAATGCAAATTTCTCCGACTTCGCCTATGCTTGCCAATTCCATCGAATGATCCAAGATGTAAACGAAAGAATTGAGGATGGGTCGCCCGATAGGGACAATCCCGTCCTCATCCGCTTGGCAGCGATGGTAAGTCGCGCAAACCGTCGTCTCGGAGGGGCCATAGGTGTTATACACCCTTGCTTGGTGAAGCAGATGGGTGAAATGCTCTCTCTTGAGAACATCTCCTCCGCTGATATAGGTATGGACACTGGGAACGAGAGGCAAGCGGTTCAATTCCCGAAGCAGTTGAGGGGTGCAGCTCACAAGCGTGACCCCATGAGTGGTCATCAAGCGGACAAGGTTCTCCCCATCCAAAATATCTTCTTTATCGGCTATGACGAGGCTGCTTCCGTGAAAGAGAGCCGGAAACACTTCCTCTACAAAAATATCAAAGGAAATAGCTGCTTGCTGCAAAACGACATCCTTTTCCCCAATTGCGAATTCATGCGAAAACGCCTGGATATAAGCCAATACGTTTCGATGCGTGACCCGGATCCCTTTCGGCATCCCTGTTGTTCCGGATGTGTAAATGACATAAGCTTCGGAATCGATCGTGGTATTCTTGGCGAGATTGGAAGCATCCAGATGAAAGTAATCCTTCTCCGAATATTCCAAGAGAATAGGAGCCAGACTTGTTTGAAGCTTCTCGCGCAGAGAAGGCTTTGTAGGCAAATGGATCAAAAGCTTGCGAGGCTGACTGTCCGAAACCATATGGGCGATGCGTTCCGCCGGATAGTCCGGGTCAATAGGGATATAAGCCGCTCCGGCTTTGAGCACGGCCATGATCATCACAAGTGTGACCTCGGATCGTTCGGTGAGCATGCCCACTCGATCCCCCTTGACGATTCCCTGATTCGCTAAGAAACGGGCTAATCGGTTGGCCTTCCGATTCAAATCCTCATAAGTTAAGATCTGCTCCCGGTGAGTAATGGCCCTTCTATGCGGGAATCGCTCGGCGCTTCTTTCAAGCCCTTCGTTCAGGGCGATGCTTTCAAAGGGAATGCCCTCCCGGTTAAATGCATGAAGAATCTGTTCTCTTTGCATCTCTACGGATAAAAGGGGATTCATCGTCAAATCAAGGCTCCTTTGCCGATCAATTTATTGGCTCGCACTCCAGGTTGCGCAGTACATTCTCGAAATGAGAGATCCACTCCGAACGGTAGGGATGGTGAAACATGGAATAGTGATTGCCGGAACACGGATAACAGCGGGGAGGCTTGCTGCAATGCGCACTCCACAATTTCCAGTCCGTATCGACGGACATTACCGCGTGAAAATAATACAGATTCGCCTGCAGCATACCGGAGGGCATGTAATTCGCCCTCGCGGCATCGAAGCTTCGAATGATGTTGATGTAGGCGAGGAGTATGGCGGGATGAGTCCGGGCATATTCCGGAATCGACGGCATCCATGGCAAGGTCTGCATTTGGTCCATAAATTGGCGATTGAGACCTTTGGCCTCGACATAGTCGGATAGCCATCGATACAGAGCGTCACTGGATGTGAAGGCGTTGATTTGGGATATGACCTCCTCATCCTTGCCCAGAAACTCCTTAATCCGGTTCTTTTCCTCTTGAAGGCTTCCGAAATCCGATTGTTCGCCCCATGTTTCGATTGGAGGAGCGGAATCGAACAAGGCGAGGAATCCAATCTCTTCACCCATGCTCTCCAACTGCAGCGCCATCTCAAAAGCAAGAGTCCCACCTAGGCTCCACCCGGCCAAATAATAAGGGCCTTCCGGTTGAAGCTCGCGGATTAACTCAACATAGAAGCGGGCAACCTCGCGGATGGATAGGCTTTGAGGTCCGATCTGACCGTTACGAGCCGCGCGGATTCCCCAGTAGTTTCCTTCCTCATGCAAATCATTGACGAAACCGACGTAGCCATCAATCTCACCGCTGCCTTCATGAATGAAAAAGACATGCTTGTCTTTCGACTGACCTGATCTGAGCAGAACCAACTGATCATCCTCGAGCCCTACCGCACGATTCGAATCCACTGCTGCTGCGCTTTCCAAGTACACCGCCATGTCCGCTATCACAGGCTTCTGATAAACTCGACCTGCCGCAATCTGCACTCCGAATTGCTTGCGGGTTCGGTGAACCATATCGATGATCTTGAGGGAGTTGCCGCCGAGGTCGAAGAAGCTGTCATGAATGCCGATCGGGGACACGCCCAGCACCTCTTCCCAGATCCGAACCAGCTTCGCTTCCCGCTCATTGCTCGGCCCCTCGTACGCCGTCTCCCTTCCCACCGCAAACTCCGGCTTCGGCAGCGCCTTCCGGTCGATCTTCCCGTTTGGCGTGAGCGGCAGCTTATCCAGCTCCATGATGCACTGCGGCAGCATGTATCCTGGCAGCTCTCGCGCCAGCTCGCTTCTCGCCCGCTTGGCTCCGCCCTCTCCCTCGCATTCGATATAGGCGCACAAGTAAGCGTCGCCTACGTTGTTCTCGGTAGCCTCGTTGCCTCCGTCATCCTCGTTGTCCTCATTATCCACGTTGTCACCGTTGTTCAGGTTGCCCTCGTTACCCCCATTGCCCACGTTGTCCCTGTAATCTCGCTCTACCGTGACAACCGCTTCCCGGATGAAGGCCAGCCGGTTCAGCCGCGCTTCGATCTCTCCCAGCTCGATCCGATAGCCTCGAATCTTCACCTGGCTGTCCGCTCGGCCCAGGTACTCCACATTCCCGTCCGCTTGCCATCTTCCCAGGTCTCCCGTCCGGTACATCCGCGCCTCCGGCAGGCCTTCCACATGGACGAATTTCTCCTGTGTCAGTTTCTCCCGCTCGTAATAGCCGAGCCCTACGCCCGCTCCGCCGATCCAGATTTCCCCCGGCACCCCTACGGGCGTCACCTGCCGGTTCGCGTCCAGGATATACACCCGGACATTGTCCACCGGCCTGCCGATGGGCACGCTCTCTAGATCGGCCATTTCCTGCTTTCCCACCCGGCAGAAGGTGGCGATATCCGTGCATTCCGTCGGTCCGTAGGTATTGACGATCTCGCCACCCCACGCCTCCGACGCCGTCCATGGTCTCAGCTTCTTCAGATTGATCGGCTCGCCTCCCAGGAAGACGCAGCGCAGGCTCTCCAGTCGACGGTATCCGCTCTCCCGGTTGACTTCCACCAGCGGATACACCGCGCTCGGCGTCGCGTTCAGCAGCGTGATCCCTTCCCGGCGGATCACCTCCGACATCTCCTCGTAGTCGTACAGCCCCGGACGGAACAGCACGAGCCGCCCTCCCGTAATCAGCGGACTGTACAGATTCTTCTGAGCCAGGTCGAAGCTCGCCGGTGCGATCAGCAGCGTCCGATCGTCCGCTCCGATCGCGAATTCCCGCGTATACCAGCTCAGCAGGTTCACGAACGCGTGACACGCGATCATCGCCCCCTTCGGCTGGCCCGTCGAGCCCGAGGTGTACAGCAGATACATCAAGCGTTCCGGATCGTAGGGCACATCCGGGTTCTCGGTTGAATAGCCGTCTGCGGCCAGTACGTCCTCGCAATAGACTGTCTCTGCGGACAGCTCCCTGCATGAGTCTGCGAATTTCCGCTGGCTGAGCACCAGGGCCGCCCGTGAGTTCTCGGCAATATAGCGGATTCGCTCCGCCGGATACTCCGGATCGATGCTGACATAGGCTCCGCCTGCTTTCAGAATCCCCAACAGGCTGATCAGCAGCTCAAACGACCGTTCCACCATGACGCCTACGACGAGGTTCGCCCCGATCCCCCGCTCCCGGAGATACCACGCCAGCCGGTTGCTCCGCTCGTTTAGCTCCCGGTAGGTCAGCGTCTCTTCCACGCTCGCCTGAGCGGTTCCTTCCGATGCGCGGAGTACCCGCTCCCCGCTCACAATGGCGATCGCTTCCGGCGTACGGCGCACCTGTTCTTCGAACAGGCGAACGAGCGACACCTCCTTCGGATACGCAGTCGCTGTCCGGTTGAACGCTTCGAGCTGCTGCTGCTTCTCCGCTTCCTCCGCCAGCTCGATCTCCGACAGATGGATGCCCGGATTGTGCACCGTCTGCCTCAGGATGTGGACGAAGTGCCGCGCCATCCGCTCGATCGTCTCCCGACGGAACAGCCGCGTCCCATACTCCCATCCCAGTTCCAGTCCGTCCTCCGTCTCCCGCACCTCCAGCGTCAGGTCGAACTTGGACGTCTTCGGACCATCAATCTCCCGATTTAGAAATGACCGAGATGCATCCTCCACTTCTGCCTCGTAGTGGAGGAAGGAAAACATCGTATCAAAGAGCGGATTGCGGCCGGGATCTCTTGTCTGGACAACCTTTTCCACCAATTCCTCGAAGGGATAATCCTGATGATCGAAAGCCTTCAGGCATTGATCCTTAACCGTCTGCAGATATTCCTCAAATGATAGCGACCGCTTCAATACGCTGCGAATGGCAAGAGTATTGACAAACATGCCAACGACCTGAAGAAGATCGGGATGCGATCTTCCTGCAATGGGAGTCCCGACGGTGATGTCATCCTGTCCGGAATAACCGGACAGCAATAAGAAATAGACGGCTAATCCGTACATATACAGGGTTACGCCCATCCGGGCTGCATGGCTCTTCAGTTCCTGTACCAGCGGGGAACCGATCTCAGTTTGCAGAACATCTCCCTCAAAGCTCTGACTAACAGGTCTGGGATAATCCGTGGGAAGTGTAAGGACGGGACCGCTGTTGGCGAATTGCTCCAACCAATAAGCCTCCTGTTTTTTTCCATAGGCGGATTGCATCACCTTGTTTTGCCATACCGCGTAATCGGTATACCGAATTTTGATCTCCGGCAAAGCCTTCTCTTGATACAAAGCGGCCAAGTCGTTAAGCAGCAGGAAGGTGGAAATCCCATCGGCGATCAGATGGTGCATGTCCATGAGCAAGAGGTGCCGATTCTCATTCACCCGAACGAGCCCGACACGGATTAAAGGAGCTTCTCGAACGTCAAACGGGCGGACGAATTGCTCGGCAATGGACGGAGCTTCCGCTTCGGTGGCTTCCCAATATCCGCACCGGATCGTAACGCCATCATGAATCCGCTGAATCGGCTGTCCATCCCTCCATTCGAAGGAGGTTCGCAAAGCTTCGTGCCTTTCCGTCAACGCCCGTATCGCTTCCTCCAACCGCGTCCTCTCGATAGGAGCGGCGATCTCAAGGAAGAGAGGAATGTTGTAAGCCGTCCCCGACTGCTCGAATTGACTGAGGACAAACAGTCTTTTTTGCGCCGGGGAGACGGGATAGCCGTGATCTTCTGTTCGAGGAGCCGGTTCAATTGCCGCGAAGGAGGCCTCTTTCGTTTCTACTACCAAAGCCGCTAACCCGCGAATGGTCGGGTTTTCAAAGAGCTGACGAACGGTAATGTTTTTTTGAAAGGCTTTATTGATTTCCTTAACCGCGAGAATTGCCTTCAGAGAATTACCTCCCGCATCAAAGAAATCGTCCTCCACTCGGAGCACCAGTTTTTTGAGTACCCGTTTCAAGATCTCTACCAGTTGTTCTTCGACCGGACTGATAGGCCCAGACATCTCTCCTTCCGGATCGGATAACCGCGATTCTTCATGCTCTTGATCAGTCAGATTCATGAGGGCCTTTTTATCCACTTTCCCGTTATACGATAGAGGGATTTCACTGATAAATACGAATTTCTCCGGAATCATATAGGAAGGAAGGCGTTCCCCCAAGCTTTTCCTCAGCTGAGGTACCGCAAGCTTGCTGCCTGATTTGCCGACTACATAAGCGACAAGTGCGGCCATTTCATCGGATTCCTTCACGACCACGGCAACGTCGGCGATCTCAGGAAGGCCGCGGATCACCGATTCAACCTCACCCAATTCAATGCGATAGCCTCTTACCTTGACCTGGTAATCGGAGCGTCCAAAAAACTCGACATTCCCATCCGGAAGCCATCTGCCCAAATCACCTGTTCGATAAAGACGCTCATCAGGTTTGAACGGATTATTGAGAAAGCGTTCGGCTGTTCTTTCAGGCTGGCCTACGTATCCTCTGGCAACACCCGCGCCGCCGATGTACAATTCTCCCTTGATGCCGGGAGGCAGCACATTCATTTGCTCATCCAGAATATAGAAGGTCGTATTGGGCAGCGGTTTACCGATGGGGACATAGCCGGAATCAGGCACCTCTTCCGAGAGAGCTTCGTAATAGGAGGAATCGATCGTAGCTTCGGTTACGCCAAAGCTATTGATGATTCTCATCTCGTGCCCGTACCTTCTCAACAGCTCCTTATAGGGTTCAACCGGACAGCTATCCGATCCGAGCACTAGCAAACGGAGGCATTCGATAGGCAGCCGGTTGCTATAAACGTAGTCCATGAAAGGAAGGAGCAAAGAGGGAGTAGATTCGATGAAGCTGATTTGATGCGTACGGATCAGGGCATACAATTGTGGAAAATCAAGCCTCGTGTGATTCGGGCAAATCACGATCTCTCCGCCGTTCGCGAGAGCTCTCACCAGATCTCCAATAAAAACGTCAAATCCGTAATTGGCCAATTGAAGAAGCTTTGGCGGGTGATCTGCAAATTGGTATTCCTTACGCCAGCCATACGCCATATTCAGAAGGCTTCGATGCTCAACGGCAACCCCCTTCGGCTGCCCCGTAGTGCCGGATGTAAAGATGACATAAGCCAACTCTCCGGACCTCCCGCCTCCGCACACTTCCATTGAATAGTCGGATGGACCGGTTCCGGAGTCCTGAATGGATAGAATGCGAATTCCGTCGGCGACATGGAATCGCGGAGCGCTCTGAACAAGCATAATGCGGGATTCGGAGGCTTCGATCATGTACTCAAGCCGCTGAGCAGGCAGGGTGGGGTCCAGCGGCAAAAAGGCTCCTCCCGCTCTCCAAACGCCGAGAGCGGCTGCAAAGGCATCCACGGATCTCTCTGCAAGCACCGGTACAATATCATGGGGAGTTAGGCCCGATTTGCGCAATTCCTCTGCTATTCGCATAGCCCGATGGAGCAATTCTTCATAAGTGATCGAGGCATCGCCTGAATGTATGGCAATGCTGCCGGGCGATCTACGGGCCTGCTCTTCAATCAACTGAAGTACCGTAAGATCCCGGGGAAAATCGCAAATCGTGCGGTTAAAATCGCATAGAACCCGCTTCTCTTCCTGCTCGGTAAGCAAGCTGATTCTGCCTATGCGCTGATCGGGCTCTTCCGCGAACCTTGTAGCGGCATGAACAACATGTTCCGCAAAGCGCCCGACGGTATCCGGATTCAGCAAGTGCTTGTTATATTCTAACTGGCATACCAATTTGCCCGAGCTATGATTATAGACATCGAGCCCCAGATGGATGCCGGATTCATTTTTATCGAAGGAGTAGGAGGAATCAGCGTCCTCGGTAACAAGGCTCTCGGCTTGGTTGTGGTAGATCAGCATCGTATCGAATAACGGGTAAACCTTCTGCTTTCTGCTAGCCGGAAGGAGTTCCAACAATTGATCGAAAGGGTAGTATTGATGATCATAAGCGCCTAACAGAACATTCTGGGTATAGGTTAGAAACCGCGAGAAGGGCAGCTTGGAATCGATCCACATCCGGACCGGTATGACCGTGATGAACATACCGATGATGCTCTCCAGGCCCGGCAATTGTCTTCCGGCAGAGATGGACCCAACCACGATATCCTTCTGCTGGGCGTACACGGATAAGACAAGGGTATATAGAGCAAAGATCACAGTATGCAGAGTCACGTTAGCTCGGGTCGCAAGTCTGCGCAGTTTTTCAGTTGTCTCGGCTGAAAGCTCGAACGTGAGGCAATCGCCTTCATAAGGCAAGATTTGCTTTTCCGGGTGGTCATACGGAAAACTCAGAATAGGCAACTCCCCGGAGAAGCGGTTTTTCCAATATTCATCTCTCTTGGTCATGTAATCAGTATGTTCCAGCCCATTCTGCCAATAGGCAAAATCTCGATATTGAATCGATAATGGCTGCACAGCGTTCCCCCGTGACAGCTCCAATAGCTCTTTGCTCAGAATATGAATGGATGTTCCATCCGAGACAATATGGTGAATATCGATCAGAAGGATATGCTTCGTTTCTGCCAACGTGATGAGTCCGCCTCTTATGAGTGGGGCGGAGCCGAGATCGAAGGGACGGATGAACGTACGGATGATCTTTTCCGCACTCTCTTCGTCGGAATAGAACCGCTCAAGCTCAAACGAAACCGCAGGATGAACCCTTTGAACAGGAGAGCCGTCAACAAGATGAAAAGAAGTCCGCAGCGTTTCATGCTTCTCAATCAGTTTTCGAAAGCACGCTTCAAGCCCCTCGACATCGATTTCTCCATCCAAAGGCTGAATCAACGGAAGATTAAAACCGGTGGAATCACTGAGCTGCTGGGCGATCAGATAAACGGACCTTTGAATCCAGGTCAGCGGATAATCGTCCTGCTCCGGTGCCCTACAAAGGGCGGGAGAAGCTTCCGGAGAAAGCTCTGAAAGCCCTTGAATCAGTTCCGACAAGGCAGGATGACGAAAGATGAAGCCGCTGGGCAAGGAAATCGCAAACTCCGAGCTGATCTTGACTTCCAGTTCGATGGCTTTAATCGAATTTCCGCCGCAAGCATAGAAGTTGTCCTCCTCGCCTCCTTCATCCAGATTCAATACCTCCTGCCAGATCCGCTTAAGCCTTTCCTCCAGTTGCTCCATGGGTATCTTCCATCCATTCATCGCATTCAGACTCCCTCAAGGTTATGAAGTGAGATCTATCCCCAAATCGCTGTAGTATTGCTTCTCCAATCGATCCAAATCCCTTACTCTCTCAAGCAAGCTTTGAAGCGCTGTTGGCGCATAGAGGGACGTGTATTTGTACTTGAGCAATTCTTTGCGGATTCGGAACCAATGCTGAATGATGTTCCCAACGGTCTCGGATAGAACTGAATTTTCCCCTGCCAACTTATCCATCTTGTATTTCTCGCAGGTTTTCCGGTTCATGATGTTGTTGCTGGCTTGAATCAATTCGTCCGTATAGGCAAACAAGGAAGCCTCATTCGCAATGATCTCCTCGAATTGGCTGCAAAACCGCTTTAAATTCCTCAAGCTGTTCTGCAAAAACACTTTGTTTTGGTTCAGATTGTGCTTGTATACGTCCAGCAATCCGTTTGTGGGGGTTAAGGCACCGCTTGAACTCGATTCCCCTTCACGAAGAGAAAACTCATAATAGGTGCTGCTCCCTACCGCTTGATGAAAGGTTTGAAGATACCCTGCATAAGCCATCTCCACATCCTGAAAGCTAATCCACTCATGGTCATATTCGAGATTTTCGATATGCTTATGTTCGATCACACGAAATCGCTGCTGATCAAGATCATACCCATAGAAGAGCAGCGTATGGGGCCAATGCTTTTTCTGAAAGGTGTCCTTGCGAATGGATTCATAATAACAATCGATCCAGAGGATGACAGGCCGATTTAGATTGATGGCTCTCACGATCTCATCCGTTACGGACGCCACTTGATCGGAATGGCGGAGATGGATTCCTGTCTGCTCCATCATTTCTTGAACCTCGGTACAGATCACAGACCTTGCACTAAATCCAAGCAGATCCTCACTCTCTTCATAATGATAAATAAGAATGTCGTTCACCAAGAATCGAGTGATCTCCTTCTTAAAAAAGGCCACGACAGGAAAGAAAGAATTGTAGAAGCAATTCAGATAAAAGATATCGTTAAAGGGTTCCATCCCCTCGAGTATCCGTGAATTTGACATAGGGGCGGCTCCTTCAAGACGGATTTAGCTTTTGCCAAATAAAATCAGCCAAAGTGCCAAGATTCTGAAAATGCTTAATATTCAAATCGCGGTCCTCAAATTCAAGATCAAATTCCGCTTCCATGATCACAAGGGCCTTGATAAAATTTAATGAACTGATTCCCAGTTCCTCGAAATTTTCATTTGAAGCGATACTCTCGAGCCCCATCTCCTCCTTCATAACACGGATGATGATGGCTCCTGCCATGTCCTCCACTTGCTGTCTACTTAGCAGCAGCTCCACTTTCCAGCCCTCCACTTCTATTAGAAGATTTCATGTCCCGACAACGGTTAACATAATCTTCAACGCCACTCAAATCCGCGTCGCGATAAATATGATAAGCCGGGTAGTGGGTATCCACGTATAGGGTAAATCCGAGGACGACTGCCCGAATACAGAAATGCCGATCCTCTCCCCAAAAGGAGATGTTATAGATTTTGTTGAAATTCAACGGAGATTGAATGGCTTTCTTGCTTACCAGCGTGCTGGCCCCTAATCCGCCAACCCGATATACCCCAGGAGACCGGAGCTGATGAAGAAATTCCATGGACCGTAACGCTTTATGGGTTGCGGACAACCTCTCGTCTTTTCCCTGTACGTAGGTGGAGTAATTGTCGATAAGCCAAACATTGGGCATCGGCATCCGATCATTCGGGTCCCATTTGGTCCAGAAGATCTCGGATATGATATCCTTGCCGGAATCCATCAAGCTTTGTAAAGTCAAGGGATGAAACACCAGATCGGCGTCAGCCAAAAACAAGTAGTCGCAGTCTCTCTCCCTGGATAAGGAAAGGAAGCGATTTTTGTACTGGGTTACTTTCTCAACCAACCGATCCGTCCAATAATGGGTTTCATCGTCGCAAACATAGGCGTCCGCGTTCTCTCCGGGGAGAATGGTTACGCAGGGGTGGTCCTGTTGAAACTGTTTCAGGAGAAACCGGCTTGTTTCGTCATCATTATCATCTATGAAGCAATAATGAATATCCGCTTCGCGGATTTCCAAGCTCGCAAGTGAGGAAAGATAGCAAGCCAGTATTTCCGGCTTTTTCCTGACGCAGGATGCGATCATGATCTTTTTCATTAGGACTCCGGATCACTCCTTCCTTTCGACTCAGTCACACATAGCCGAATAATTTTTGGCTTTGTTTGGAGTAATAGCGAATGTACCGTGCTGCTAACGGGTTCTGCTTGATATGAGAATAGAGATAGAACGCGCTTTTCACGTATTCTTTTTGGATCTCACACTTATAGGGATTCGGTTGATTTATGTTCCCTCGATACAGGAGGGCTTCTCCCATACAATTTCCGATGCACAAATATTGAATGGGACAAGATTGGCAAGCGGGAGCATTCTCGGTGGAGTAGTTCAGGAACGCGGTTTGCAAGTCGAGATTGGTCACTCCTTCATTCAGATTCCCCAGCTTGAATTGGTCATAGCCCACAAACATATGACAAGGGTAGAGCTCCCCATCGGGTGAAATTGCGAATTGCGAACATCCGGCTAAGCACGCCCGGTTGGACAAAATATTTTTTTGCCTGCCCAAGAAAGAGATCATTCTAGTAATAGGGACGATCCTCATCCAGGAAAAGTCCTTGCGTTCGATTCGTCTTATGGACTCCTGGGTGAATTCCAAAATTCTCGCTTTCATCTGCTCCGTTTTTTCCCGGGTTAGCGCCAGCTCCGAGTCATCGGGAAGAAAGGGAATACCGACTGATATTTCGTCGAAATCCAAGCGCTCCAGCTCGTCCACAATCTCGATCAGTGAAATGTCATCGGTATAGACCGCACGGCACAGAATCCGCTGCTCCGGAAGTGCCTGCTTTAATCGCAGGATGTTCTCTACAACGGTTTGAAACGTTCCTTGCCCGTTGCGATAGACCCGATACTTGTCATGAATGGATTGACAGCAATCCATGCTGCAGATCACAACGATCTTATACGTCCTGATTAAATCGAGCGCTCTTTGATTGATGATCGTTGCATTTGTAAAGAGGTTATATTGAATTTTGGTTGATATCCCCCTCTTCTTCACTTCGCCTTCGATCAGGCGAATGGAATCCTCCAAAAAATCCAATTCGGTTAAGGGTTCCCCGCCAATAAAGCGAATGTTGAAGACCTCGGGCTGATGCTTCTCGATTAAATCAATTAACCCCCTGGTTACGCCAAGATTGCTCGTTTTGCTGCTTTTATCCTTCTCGAAGCAATACGTGCAAGCCATATTGCATTTTTCTGTAATGTGAAAGGTAACATAATTGATCACTTGATCGACCTTCCGGTCGACCTGCTCCACATATTCCCTTGCTGGCACGAGATCGCCCGTGTACAGTTCCCATGGGGTAAGGAGAGGAACGTTCATTTTTTCCCCGTTGTAATGAAACACCAGCGTGTGATCAACAATCTCCATCCGAGTTTTTCCCTTCTAGGATTTCTCCCAATAGTGATGTTGTGCTGCCGCCAATTCACAGGCAAAGGACGATATTCCGCTCATATCCCCTGTCTCTAATAACGCCAGACCGATACAATTGGTGCAATATTTTTTCATTCCACAACCGCTGCATGGCGATGCGGTTAATGACGCAAAGCGCTCCATCCATTGCTGCCTCTCGGCTGATTCCATAATATTGGAGAAAGAGTGCTCCCTCAGATTGCCGAATTCAATCGTTCTCAACATTTCACACGGGTTGATTTCTCCTTCCGGCGTAATCCGGAATCGGCTGATGCCCGCGGTGCAAATGCTTCCGCCAAGCCGAAGCTGCAAGTCCTCTATGCATTGCCTCAACCTCTCGCCAGTTAACCGATGGCCCATAGGCTCCGTACCTCCATATATGGTCGGCGTAATGAGCGGAGTATACGATGCCTCAATTCCTAGGCTGGTCAAGAACGGAATCAACCGATTCATCTCATCGACATTATCCCCTGTAAGCACAATCGCGGCGGTCCCCAATTCCCCCAACTGTTGAAGACTGTGGAGGGATTTCTCAAAAGCGCCCTTCATGCCGACAAATTCATCATGAAATTGCTCGAAACCATATATCGAAATTCGCACCTCATGAAGCTCGAGCTTTTTAAGTCTATTCGTCTCCTGCTCGGTTAGGAGGGTTCCATTGGTCAGCAACGTGACAACGAAACCTTTTCGGCTGGCATATTCCACGATGTCCAAGTAATTCGGATGAAGCGCCGCTTCGCCCCCGGTAAAGGTCAGTTCAACTACGCCGTATTCTTTCATTTGATCGAGGATCTCGATGTATTTATCCAATGACAATCCTGCTGCCGTCGAGGGTTCGCCAAGATAACAGTGCTTACAGGTCAAATTGCAGCCGTAGGTCAGCTCGACAAACAGTTTAAAGGGCTTTCTGCCCTCCATATACTTGTTGTAGATGACATCATAATTGGTGGCGGCAGGCTCTTCTCCATGTGATTCTCCACTTCCATATGCTTCTTTTGTCCAGCCTGACGCTTCTTCACAATGAATCAAACCTTGATGGATCAAGGTCAATGCGAAATCGTAAAGGTCCTGCATGACAGTTTCCCGATCCACAATAAACTCATGGGTAATCCAGTCGACCATTTTATTCCAGTCGCGATCACCTGTCAGGCTGTCCCAAATTTCCTTCCCCAAATCTTCCAGAAGGATATACTTCGATTTGGGCTTGGAGGATCGCAACGCATAGCTCTCACCGATATCAAAGCACTTCAGGTCTTCGATTATAGCCTGCTCCCAAATCGTATCCAGCCTAGCTCCCAGCATCTTGGAAATCTCCTTAACAATGGATTGGTAAGACAGGTGGTAAATACCAAAGCCACGGTCCTGTTCTATGAAGCATCGAATAGAATCCGTGGCTTTCGGTTTCCCACCTTGCAGATTCAAGCCACCCTTTTTATCGGATTGTAAAGCTCCTCTTCAAGGCGGAATGGTGATATATAATAAAGTGGTCTTTTGAAATGCGTAAATCGGCTTATTACTTATCGATTATTAGCATGCACAAGCGCAATAGCCCAAGGAAGGGTTCTTCTTGTTCACTTCTGCTTTCACAACCGGCTTTTTGTAGGTCATCCAAATCACCTCCTTTCGATGGGATCGCATTTCAAAAGAGCCACTTTATTGCGAGAGACGGGGGATTACGTGCGGCCTAAGGCGTCCAGGATATCCCGGAATACCCTTTCTTGCTGCTGTGCATATATATGGAAGTCCTGTACCGCTTTGGCTAACATCTCGCTTCTTCCCGCTAATCCGGAGCGCAAGATGACCGTTGTGTTCCTTCTCCATTTGCCGATCAACTCCGAAAGTTCCGTTCGGGCAGCCAAAGCGGACGGCTCGTTCCTTCTGCTGTCGTTATTCATATAATCATGGAGGTATTGAAGGCTGCTGATCAGGGCACCGTGCCGCAGCCGATGACATACCTCGATGCAATCCCTACGCATCAATACTTCGTCATACGTTGGTATTTCATCCAAATAATCCATAAAGCGTTGAACGGCGAAGATTCCTTTAAATTGCCTTTCTCCAAAGGAATCCCCCTTCAAATAGAGCATCAGATTGCGCTTAGCGACATAGGACGCATCCTCAAGAAGAGCATGGCTTGACCCTTCCCTTTCCTCCACCCAACCGAATCCGAATGTTCCCTTCATGAGTCCATCCAGCTTCATACTGCCTTGATAGAAGGTAATTTCCTTGTCGGCGCCTACGATATACGTGTCCGCCACATAGGCGCGATTGCTCGCTTCATCCATTCCGTAGATGACGAGAGCATGCTCCGTCTTGAATGCGGCAGAGTATTCAGGATGATAATCCAGCCCATGTGTTCCGCAGTACAACAAAACCGGATTTCCTAGATGAAGCTGGTTCTCGATTTGCAGAAAGACAGCGGACTTGTCCTCCTGATCGATGCAATAGGAAAAAACGGTCGGGATTCCAGTTGAACGAGTCAAATTCTCAAATTGCTCATGGGGAGAGAGCCCGAAAAAATGGTCTTTGGTGAAAAACACCAGATTTAAGCCCTCGCAATGGAAGAATACCTCTTCCTCCGAAACCTCAATCCCTTTATGTAGCAGGATGTTATGCAAAGCCGAGGTAAAGCAAAGTTTCCCTTTTTGAGCTTGGTAGGTCTCGATTATTGGCATATGGCAGCTTCCTCGGATCTGGTAGTGGATTCGAATTGACTTTCATATAGGCTGCGATAGATTCCGTTAAGAGCGATGAGCTGTTGATGAGTCCCCGATTCCTGAATGGTTCCATGGTCAATAACATGGATCACGTCAGCATGTTCGGTAGTGGAGAGCCGATGGGCAATCAGAATGACGGTTTTCTCTTTCATGAGCTGTTGAAGGGATTCCTGAATGATTAATTCGCTGTGCGTATCTAGAGATGCGGTAGCTTCATCCAGCAGCAGGATCGGGCTCTTCTTGAGAATGGCTCTGGCGATCGATATTCTCTGCCGCTGTCCCATAGACAGCTTAGCGCCTCTTTCCCCAAGAGCGGTTTGATACCCTTCGGGAAATTCCATGATGAAGTCATGGGCATGAGCCGCTTTCGCCGCTTCCCTCACATCCTCATTTGACGCATCCTCCCTTCCCATGCGGATGTTTTCTTCCACAGTTCCGTCAAACAAGTAAGGTTCCTGCGGAACATACGCCATCTTCTCACGGATCTGACCGAGCGTAGATCCTCGAATCGGGATTCTGCTTACCTTGATTTCTCCGCTGTCCGCCAAATAGTATCCTAATAGAAGCTTGATCAACGTGCTTTTGCCTTCACCGCTAGGGCCAACCAGGGCGACTGTTTGTCCTTTGTATACACTCATGCTGAGATTCCGGATCACAGGAGCATTCAACGCTTCGTAATGAAAGGACACGTGCTTCATCTCGATTACAGGGTCATGCTCATCATCCCGAACCATCTTTTCATCAGCAGGATCCGATGAGTCGGTTCCTTCCGGCTGTTGGTGCAGCAAGTCCAAAATACGCTTGCCACCGGCCATGGCAACTTGGATTTCTGCGGACAATCCGCTCACACTTCGGATCATCATATTGACGCCTGCCAACAAATTCAACATGGCAACGACCGTGCCGAATTGGGTGAAGCCGTTTAATACAAGCATGGCTCCG
Organism: Gorillibacterium timonense; assembly: GCF_001457415.1. GTDB lineage: Bacteria > Bacillota > Bacilli > Paenibacillales > NBRC-103111 > Gorillibacterium > Gorillibacterium timonense. The sequence continues at coordinate 1,246,253 of NZ_LN881724.1, read as the reverse complement.
GCTGCGATGATGCCGGCGAAATTCATCCAGCCGACCAGAAAATTGAAGCTTTCCATGCTCGCGGTTATTCGGTTGTTATGCATTCGTTCCTTCATCAGATGACGATTGATCCGGTCCGTTTGCTCCAGCATCACTTCTTCCAGCTGGAACATGCGAATGACCTCGCAGCCGGCGATCTGGTCCACGATGCTCTCCGATAAGTCAGCTTCTCTTTGCTGGATTCTGTCGCTGATGTTCCGAACTTTCGTAGTGAAGACCATGTTGACAAGACCAAAGACAATCGACATCAAGAGAATAAGGCCCGCGCCCTGCCAGCTCAGAATGAACATGCCTGCAATGGAGCTCAAGCCCGTGAACAAAGCCAGCAAGAAGGCTCTCATGTTCCAACCGATCATTCCATTTACGAGATACAGATCATTCGTAAAGCTGGATGCAATGTCACCGGAATGGTTTTTGTCGAAGAAAGATGCGGGCAGCTGTCCGACGTGCTGAAACAGCCTCAACCGGATGCCTCGAATGATTTTGGCGACATTGCTTTTGTACAAGTAGCTGGTCCCGATAAAGAACACGGAGATGACGGCGAGTTGTATGCCGAACATAAGAATGGATGATGTCAGCGAACGCATGTCTTCCTGAATAGCCGCATCAATCAATCGCTTATACACGAACGGAAGTGTGACGTAGACGCTGGCCTCCATCAGGGAGGATCCGATGACCCCCATCGCATAGGGAAAGGCTCTGGGGCGGATGAGCTGAAGAATCCGAATGAATTCATTCGCTTGCTTTCTCGATAACATGACTTCACCTTCTCAATTGGCAATAGCCGAATCCATCATCGATTGCTTCAGATATAAGCGTCTGTAGACTCCGTCCAAACTCATTAACTCCTGATGGGTACCCGCTTCGACAATCCTTCCTTCGTCCAGCACCAGAATCCGGTCGCAATCCTGAATGGTGGACAAGCGGTGAGCGATCGTGAGCACGGTTTTGCCGCGCAAGGCGCTCTCCATCGCTTGCTGCACCGATTTCTCCGTCTGCAAATCCAAAGCGGACGTCGGTTCATCCAGCAGCACCAGGTCTGCCTGCTTCAAGATGGCTCTGGCTAAAGCCAAGCGCTGCCGTTGCCCTCCCGACAATCTCATTCCTCTTTCCTGAACAAGAGTGTCATACCCGTCTTGAAATTCATCGATCGTCTCCTGAAGGTCCGCCATTCCTGCCGCCTTCTCGATCTCCGTCTGCGATGCCCCTAATCGTCCATAGGAGATGTTCTCCCCGATCGTGACGGGGAACAGATAGCAATCCTGATTGATCACGGCAATTTCAGAGCGAAGCTTCTCCAACCACCACTGGTTAACATCGGTCCCGTATACGTTGACATTTCCTTGCTCTGGCGGGTAGAACCCGCAAATCAGCTTCAGAATCGTGCTTTTTCCACTGCCGCTGTAACCGGCGAGACCGATTTTCTCCCCCTTTCGCAGTTGGAAGCTGATTCCTTGGAGAACCGGCTTCTGCCCCCCATAGGAGAAGGACACGTTATGGAACTCCACAACAGGCTGATCGCTTTGAATGGTCGGCTCCAGCCCGCTGCTTCTTTCCGGGTCCAGGTTGATCAGCTCCAAGAGACGATCGGAGGCGCCGAGCATCCTTTGAACAGCTATGATCATCTCGGGAGCTCCCGCTAAAGGCCCTGTCATATAATCGAGAAGGACGACAATGGCGAGCAATTCCCCCGGTGACAAGGCTCCCTGAATGGTAAGAATGCCTCCGTAGCTGATGCAGATCAGAAAAGGTGCAGCATACAAAAGGGTGTGAAGCGGTGTCGTGTAGGAAACGAATCGAGTAATTCTCATGTTGTATCGCAGCGCCGCATCCAGCTCCGAGCTGTATTTCTGATGAAGCCGACCCGTTAATCGGTAAGCCTTTACAAGCAGCATCCCTCCCAGCATATCCTGTAAAACGGAACTGGCTCTCCCCAGATGCTCTTGCTCCTTGCGGGTGCTGTGGCGCACATCTTTGCTGAGCACATTTACCACCGCAGCAACGATCACCGGAACAAATACGCTGACCAGTATGAGCTTGAAATGAAGGGTTGACGTATACACAAAGACACCGAGGAACATCACCGCTTGGAATAGGATGTTCACAAGCTGATTGCCGATAAAGTGTTCGACTAGCTTGATATCCTCCGTCATTCGCGAGAGAACATCGCCTGTGTGCTGATCCTTTAGCACGGACACCGGCAACCTTTGAACCTTGCGCAAGACGTTCATTCGAAACCGGTAGAGGGTCCGCGAGCTATAGTACCCACTCACCACCTTCTGAAAAAAGGTAAGAAGTACGCCGGCGACAACCACGCCCAGCATGAGCGCGATCAGGCGGTACAAGTCATCCCACTTGGAGTCGAGGGAAACATCCGTCATCTTCTCGATGAAGAAGGCCTCGGATAAATTAAGCGCCATTACCGGAAAGGAAAACGCGGTACACACCATCAAAAATGTTCGATACCCCTCGATAGAGGAGAGGAACGTCCGTAAGGTTCTAACGGAGGAATCCGCTTTATTCTTGCTCATGAGTCCCTGCCCCCTTATCTAGCAAGAGTGGATGATCGATTCATAGAGATGAAGGTGCTTGCGGATAAACAAATCCAGCCGAAAGGCAGCTTCCCATTTTTGACGACCCATGTAAGCCAATCTTTCGGAAAGAGCCGGATCGAGCAAAAGGCGCTCTAGGGAATGGGCTAACGCCTCGGCATCCCCGGAAGGGAAGAGAAGTCCATTCCTCTCGGGTTCCACCGCTTCGACGATTCCCCCCGTCCTTGACGCAATGACGGGAACGCCGCAGCTCATCGCCTCCAGAATCGCGAGTCCCATTCCTTCATCCCGCGAAGGAAGCACCAGTACATCGAAGCCGGATAGCTCCTCGTGAGGCTTGCTGGAAAAGCCCTTGAAGGTGCAGCAGGAGTCCAAACCAAGAGAATGCGACTGCAACCTCAATTCCTGCTCCAGTGGCCCCTCGCCAACAATTTCGACGCGAAACTTTAAGCTTGACGCTCTGCTGCGGAGCCGTGCGATCGCTTCAAGAAGCAAATCAGGTCCTTTTTCAACGTGGAGACGTCCCAGATATCCGATGACCGGAATCGAGTTGACCGGAATCGAGTTTTTGCGAGCGGAATGGGAAATCGCCGCTGTACCGTTATAGATCGTCTCGATTCGATCAGGGGCTGTCCCCAGCTTGACAAGGGAGGCTTTTATGGCATCTGATATTGCGATGATCTTGCGTGTCTTGGCAAGTAAGGGTTGAATCAGCTGTCCGGTTTCGACGAGCGCTTCGCGAATGACCAGAGTCTCTGGTTTGAATACCGAATGGAAGGTGCATACCAGAGGAACCGACAAATCCGACAGAATAGGTGAGGCGACAGGTAATGCATCCCAACCGTGCACGTGAAACAAGTCACAATTCTTCTCACAGGCGTGTCGAATTTGCCTTGCGCATCGAAGCGTGGATCCAAGGTCCAGTGGAAGAAGCGATTCGAGTACTCCTTCTCTTCCAGGCAACTTATCGGCTTGAGGCGTCAAGAAGTGGCATTCATGGCCTTGCTCTTGAAGTCCTCTCATCAAGTTGAGAACATGGCTTTCCGTTCCTCCGAAGGTTCGGTTCAGGCTCAGCATGGTTATCTTCATGAGAACCCCATCCTACGAGACCCTTTTGAGCAAAGCCTGCTGATACCGAAGCTCATATAGTTCCAGTTGGTTCAGGTTTGCGATCCATTCAGCCTGCTTCTCGCTCGGGTAACGGAGCGTCAGCGAATATTTCATGATCACATTTCGGACGATGTCATAGGATTGAATGACTTGATCGATAAGAGGTAATAAGGCATCCTGCTCGCCGTAGAGCTCGGTGAATTTGTACTTGTCGAACCGCTTCGCATTAATGGATTCGTTGCAGTGCTTCAATAGCTTCTCCATGTTTTCACGCAAGGCGGATTCCGAGCAGAGGATGCTTTTCAGATGCCCGAGATAGTCCGGGTAGTAATCCAAGCTTTTACGGATCGTTCCCTCCATACTCCGGTAATACCGGATGTCCATCTCCCGGTAGTCGCTTAGCGGAACAGCATCTCCATCGCCAGGCTTCAGTGAATAAGAGGAGAAGGTTGGGATGATCCCGTTCACCCCCGGAACGTTCAATACTTGAGGAAGGGCACATCGTTCTTGATAACCCGGTTGCTTGCCTCTTCCGCAATACTTATCACATCCCTGCGATGCCGGATTCCCGCAATCCTTCAAATAGTTGTTGATATAGCCTTGATAGCATTCTTCCAGTTCCTCATAAGGAATCTCTTTAGGCTTGTACATAAGGGTATCGCGGTAATTATGATCCAGAATAAAGACCTTTTTCTGAAGCTCATCATAGCCATAAATCAGCCAGGCATGGGGAATATGTCTCTTCTGATAGGTATCCAAACGGGAAGCTGCGTAATAGCAATCCACCCATACAATCACCGGTCTTTGTTCCCGAATGCAATGTTTAATATCTTCGATGAGTCGTGAACTTTGAAGTTGGTCGTGACTTTCCACATGATGTTGTTGAAGCACATCAGGCAACGACAAACGAGGCATGTATTCGATAGAAAAGCTTTCGATAGGATCCTTCGAGTCGTATTCGCACACCGGGATATCATTCACGAGCACAGGCAAGGTCCCGAGGCCGAACGCATTCATAATCGGATACAGGGAATTGTAAAAGCAGTTCCTGTGAAACAATTCGTTAAATGGCTGGATGTTCGGCAATATCGTCATCATGATCGGCTCCTCCATTCATTGGCCAACTCCCGAATGGTACGATACCGATATAAATCCGAGCTTTGCATAGGCATTCCTTCCCGTTCCATCAAGACCTCGATTTTCACAGCCAGCACCGAATTTCCTCCAATTTCCAAGTAATCATCCAATACCGAGATTTCGGTTAAGCCTATCTCCTCGCCTAGCACTTCTAGCCAGATGCGATGAAGGGTACTTTCCCATAAGTCGGCGGGCATGACTGTTTCGCCTCTTGTCTGATCGGAGATCGGGTTCGCCCGATGCGAATCATTTGAAGATAAGCGTTCCGGCCAATAGCGCTTACGCCTGTATTTCTGAAGCGGCAAGCTGATGCGCTTGGTTGGCATCCCCTGGTACAACCCCATCCAATCCACGTGGCAGCCTCCGACGTAGAGCTTGGCCAATTCAGTCAGCTCTTCCTTTCCCCTTGTTTCCCGAAAGTGGCCAATATGATCTCGAGCAAGACGCTCCTTGCCCTTCGAGATCGGATCACCGGAACCGGCATAAACTCCATCGGCCAATACGCCATCTTGATACAGCTTCAATTGCTGAATGAACTCTCGTTTCTGTTCAAAGATAAAAGCAAGTCTGTATGGAAGCTGGGCTCTTCCTGCATTCGAGGTAAAACAAATGTCATCGGAATCGTAGTGCTCACCGTACCGATATTCCTCTGCGAATCTTCCGATCCACTCGATCAGATCCTCTTCCCGATAAGCGGAAAGGGTGAAGAGATGCGGTCCTCTTCTCTCTTCTATCGGCAATGAGGATTCCTCCTCTTCCTGCAGCACCATGTGGCAATTCGTGCCGGTAAAGCCAAAATTGCTGACCGTGGCGATCCTTTTCCAGTCCGGTTCCCATTTTCTAACCCGATCATTGAGATACACGGGCGAATCACAAAAGGAAATCAATTGATTAGGACCGTTAAAATTTATGCTGGGTGGAAGGATTCCCTCTTTAATCGTCATCACGGCTTTGATCAGGGAAGCCATTCCAGAAGCAGCTTGAGAGTGTCCGATATTCGCTTTGATCGCGCCGATCGCACAGAACTGCCTTTTATTCGTATGCTTCCGAAACGAGGAGGTGATTCCCTTCAATTCGATCGGGTCTCCCAATCGAGTGCCGGTTCCGTGGGCTTCCATGTATCCGATATGCTCCGGGTCGATCCCCGCTTCTTGCCAAGCTCGTTTTATCGCTTCTGTTTGGGCTTCCGGATTCGGTGCGAATATTCCGTTGGATTGTCCGTCATTGTTAAGGGCGATTCCCTTAATGACAGCTTGAATATTGTCTCCGTCCCGCAGGGCTGTCCGAAGAGGCTTTAACAAGACAAGGCCCGCTCCTTCTCCCCATACCGTACCGGTCGCTTCCCGTCCAAACGGTCTCAAAATCCCATCCGGCGACTCCACATAGTTCTCCATGGCGAGACTGGCGTTATCCGGGTAGAAGTCCAGTGAGATTCCACCGGCTAACGCCATCGAACATTGGCCGTTTCGGAGATCCCGGCAAGCAGCATATACCGAAACCAATGCGGAAGAACAAGCCGTATCCGAGACGATGGCAGGTCCCTTCAAATCGTACGTATAGGAAATTCGGCTTGCGAGAACGCCGCTCCAATTGCCCGATTCCGCGTGAAGAGTCCATTCTTGCAAAAGATCTCCGTAGGGGGAGTGATTGGTGTGATCTCTTCCGATAAAAACCCCCGTGGAGGTTCCCTTTATATCCTCCGCCAACAAGCCAGCATCTCCCAGGCACTCCCGGCTAAGCTCCAGCAATATTCGTTGATAGGGGTCCATATGAAGCGCTTCGATATCGGAAATCCCAAAGCTCTCCGCATCAAACTCATCGATCCGGTCTAGAAATCCGCCTTGCTTCACGTAGTTCCGACCCGTCTGCCCGGATAGCTGCTGCATGTCCTTCACTCTTCTTGCCGACATGGGACCGACCCGGTTTATTCCATTGACGGCTGTCCTCCACAGATCTTTCGGATTCTCAATACCCGGGAATCTGGCGGCCATGCCGATTATGGCTATATCCGTCTCCTGCTTCTCCAGCTTCAGTCTCTCAAGATGCTTCAAGAGTTCTTTCGCCGTCTGTCGGTCAATCCGGTCCTGCGCGTATTGCTTAAGAATATAGGCTTTCAGAGCCTCCACTGCCACTACCCCCAACCCTTGGCTTGTCGTCAAAAGGTGAATGTACCGCTTTTTACCTGATCCAACAGCAGATCGATTTCATCCGCTTCCGTCGAATGACTCTCCTCTTCCTGAAAGGTCTGCTCCAAATAACGGGACAACTTATTGAGAGTTGGATAGGTAAATACATCCGAGATGACGATCCTTCCGGGATATTGCTCCTCAATAAGCCGATGAAGACGCATGACCTGCAAAGAATCTCCGCCAAGGCTGTTGAAGCTCTGGTATATGTTCATTTCATCGATCGCCAACACCCTGCTCCACATCCGAGCAAGACTTACCTCCATCTCACTGTATAACCCGTCCGGTCTCCCCAATAAAGTAACCGCAGAGACGGACTCTTCCGGATCGATCAAGCGTCTCTCCTCATGAGTCTCTTTTCGTACAACTCGTGAGGTTAGCATCCCTACGGCCACGTTGCTGATTCCGAGCTGAAGCAATCGTTCAAAAGCCAGAACCGCTGATGCGGGAGTAATGGCCTGGAAGGTGTCCTCCAAGTCGTCGCGACCGTAGCGGGCAGCCATTCCAACTTCTTTCCAAGCGGGCCAGTTAACGGACTGGACCGGCTTCCCGGCTTTGGCCCGCTTGGCGGCGTAAGCATCAAGGAAGGCGTTAGCTGCGGTGTAATCTCCTTGCCCGGCCTCCGGGAAAAGAGACGCTATCGAGGAGCATAGAACAAAGAAATCCAACGGCTCTTCGCGGGTTGCAAGATCGAGATAAACGGCTCCGTAGATCTTCGGATCCATTACATTCCGGAAGACGGCTTCTTCCTTATGAATGAGAAATCCGTCGCCAGCAATGCCTGCGCTGTGAATGATACCGTGAACCGTAAGCTGCTTTTGCTTCAGATCAGCCATTACCTTATTCACATCGGCCAATCGGGTTATATCGCAGGAATAGAGGTGAACCCTCGATCCCGCTTCCTCCAAGCTCTGAAGAGAACGGATTTGCGCACAGATCCGTTCATCCTCGCCTTCCTCCAGAATCGCTTGCCATTGCCTTCTCTCCGGAAACGGAGTCCGCTGCAAAAGAATCAAGTGGACCTTCTCCATGGCGGAGAGATACCCGGCCAGCGTCAGTCCAACTCCCCCCAAGCCTCCCGAAATCAGGTAAGCTCCATCCTTCTTAAGGGTTATGTTTCTTTCCGATGAACCGCTCGGAGGAATTTCGGCAAGCTCGCTGCTATATCGGATGCCGTTTCGATAGGTGACCGAGTTCAGGGGTACCTTGGCGACAATCTCATGAACGAGAGAGGTCCATTCGGTATGATGATCCACATCGATGCTTCTGCACGGAAGGAAAGAATATTCTCTGCCAACGACCGATCCAAGTCCGAACAATGCTGCTGCGCATGGATTCAAATCGGGCTCCTCTCCCGTTACCGATTGAACGTAATCCGCCAGGAGGATGATGTCCAAGCTTTGCTTGATCCGATTGGCTAATAACGCTTTGACGATATAGAAAAGGCTGTTAACCCCTTTCGCATTACCCCGAACATAGGGAGCGTCGTCCTCCGTCTGCTGAGCTTCATAGAGGGAGAAGGCGTGAATCACCTTGGTGAAGGGCTTCCCGGCCAAATCCCGGAACAAGGCGAGATAATCCTCAGGATCAGTTCCGACGCTATAGTGATCGTCGGAGTGCTTGGCATAGCGGTCTCCATCGTGAACGACGATCAGCTGGTCCGCCTTCTCGCGAAGCCGTTCGATCCAGGGACTTGACTGCTCCCCTTGATTGGCGAATAGGATCCATCGTCCGCCGGAGACGGTCATCTCCTTCTCCAGCGAAGGAAGGACGCTCCAGCGCATAGCATGAAGCGGGATGCTCCCTCCGAATCCGGCGAGAGAATTTTGCATTGAGGCATGTACCTTTTTGACGACATAGTCCTGGATATCAACCAACACATGACCGGCCTTGTCATAGAGCGTAATATCGAAACTAGCGGTCTCTTCCTGCAGGAGCGTCGCCTCACGCCGTTGAACAAGGCTGTACATTTGCGCCGTTATCGGCCGGTAAACCTCAATGCTTCCATAAGACAGCGGCAGATACATCGCATTGGATGTGTTGGGACTGAGAAGATTTACGGCATTGTCCAACAGAGCCGGATGAAGCGGCAGCTCGGCTAGGTCAGCCTGAATTTCATCGGGCAGAACCAACTCCGCCAGCGCTATTCCATCGTGATAATAGGCATCGGACGAGAACGTCCGCCATCTGGGACCGAATGAAAATGGCTCTCCGGCCAGCGAAGCAAGATCCTCTCTCCGGTTATTCTCCTGCCGAATGGTCTCGATTCGGCCCCGGCCATCGTCGCGGGCAGCCTGTTGATTCCTGCGAATTCTACCGCTCGCGTGAACCTTCTCTTCCTCTCCTTCAAATGAAGAGGAGATGCTGGTGATGGTAAATTCCAAACCCGCTGCCGATTCGGACACCACCGTGCGAACGGTTCGGGATTCTCCAGAATTCAAGATCAACGGAGCCAGGAATATCACATCGCGAATCTGCAGGTCTCCGTTCCCGAAAAACAGTTCACCAGCGGCTCTCGCCATCTCCAGATAAGTCGTACCCGGAATGACATGCTTATCGAAGATCTTGTGATCGGCCAGCACCCAATGAGTAGTCGGTGAATAGTTCGCTTCATAGATCGTGGCGGCATCGGAACGGGAAACGCATCTCCCTAATAACGAATGCCGGTTCGCCGAACCGCGGTATTCAAGCTTTTCTATCCATAAGGGCTTCCTTTGAAAAGGATAAACCGGAAGCCGGACTCTTCTCGCGTCCGATTGAACGTACAGTCCTTCCCATTCGATTGAAGCGCCTTGAACGTACATGTCCGCCAGCTTGGACAGTTGCCGAGATCGGAGATCGGAGGAAATCATCCCCGAGGTGATCGGAGCCATCGCCATAGCCGCCTTCTGCTGCAGACGTTCAAGCTCCGCTTCGGACAACCTGTAGGTTTGAACATGTCCGCAGAAGATCCCTGGAGTCGCATCGGAGGAAAAATTTCCACTCGCAACCATTCGTTCCAGTTGGTTCGTCAACTCGTGATGGTGCTCGAAGACAAAAGCGATTCTGTGCGAGTAATGACCTCGTCCCGTATTGGCTGTATAACAGAGGTCTTCCAGTCGGAGTCGAGTGCCTTCCTTGACGAATCGATGAAACGCCTTCACCAGCATAGCCAACGATTCTTTATTCTTTGCGGAGAGAGTCAGAATTTGCGGCTCGGACGATACAGGTGCCGCTTCGTCTAGGGGTGGCGGCTCTTCCAAAACGACATGGCAATTGGTGCCGCTGAATCCAAAGGAGCTGACTCCCGCTCTTCTTATGCCCTTATCCTGCTCCCAGACTCGCCGTTTATCATTCACATAAAGCGCCGTTTCAGGAAACGAAATGTGGGGATTGGATTCTTGAAAATGGAGCAGAGGCGGGATTTCTCCCTTGTTCATGCACAAAATGACTTTTAGCAAAGAGGCCATGCCGGAAGCTCCGACAGTGTGACCGATATTCGCCTTAACCGAACCGATTCCGCAAAATTGTTTCTTGTCCGTATACAACTCGAAGGCTTTCATCAGGCCTTTGATTTCAATGGGATCTCCCAGCGGAGTCCCTGTTCCATGGGTCTCGATATAAGACAAGGTCTCGGGATGAATCCCTGACGAATTCCACGCTTGGGTTAATAATTCAGCCTGGGCATCCGCGTTGGGAGCCGTAAGTCCGTTGGAAGCTCCGTCGCAATTCACCGCACTGCCCTTGATCACCGCCAATATCGGATCCTTATCCTCTAAAGCCTTTGACAAGAGCTTAAGCACAACAACTCCTGCGCCTTCCCCCCAAACGGTTCCGCAAGCATCTCTGGCAAAGGCCCGTAAGATTCCGTCATGGGCTTCAATTTCATTGGGGTGATCGGCGGTTTGGGGAAGAACGGATAGCTGCACCCCTCCGGCAATCGCCATGTCGCATTCTCCGCTGCGGATTGCCTGGCATGCGGTATGAACGGCTACTAAACCGGAGGAACAGGCCGTATCGATCACCATATTCGGCCCCTTCAGATTCAAAATATACGAAAGCCTCCCGGACAGGACTCCAGTCACCGATCCGGACAATGCGAGAAAATCGGAGCTGTCTGCCAGGTTCAGGTATTGGGATTGCTGACTGGAATCGAGTCCAACATAGACACCGGTTCGAGTACCGGATAATTTCGTACCCCCGTAGCCTGAATCCTCAATAGCCGCGTATGCTTCCTCCAGGAAGATCCGCTGGACCGGATTCATCAGCCTGGCTTCCCCTGGAGAGATCCGGAAAAACTCCGCATCGAAATCGGAAATCGTCGGCAAATATCCGCTGAGAGCCCATTCTTCCGGATCTTTCATTTGCATAGGTAGATCACGCAGTCGCGAGACAGGAAATTCTCCGATACTGGAAGCCCCTGACTTCAACAACTGCCAGTATTGCTCCGGATCTTCTGCATCCGCGAATCGACAAGCCATTCCGATTACCGCAATCTCTTCCAGAGCGACTTCCTCGCAGGACGCGAGCAGCGTCAAAGCGGCTTGTTCCTCGATATGTCCATCTCTGAATTGCTCCAGAATCAACTTGGGCAGTTCCGCATTCCGTCTCATTCTCTGTGCCTCCCCGCTTCCATCGTTCGCAATGCATCATTGACGCTCAAGCGGCCCTTCTTGATCTTTTGCAACAGCTCCCGAAGCTCAGTGGCGGTATCTCTTCCCACTGACGTTGGCTCGTTCTTTTCGATTCCGCCCGGAATTGCCGATTGTTCTTCAAGAAAACGGTACATGTGATGAAAGGAGGGGTGGGAATACACATCCGTGATTACGACGGCATCCGGGAACACGGCATTGATCTCATCCACCAGTTTTATGGCTAGAATGGAATTGCCGCCTAGATTCTCGAAGCTGTCGTCCCGATCGAAGGCAGCCGTGCCCAACACCTCTTCATAGATGTGAAGAAGCTTGTCCTTCCGCGACCATTCCGATCTATCAGCTTCCTGGGCGCGGTTACCGGGCCAGCAGCGCCTTCTCTCAAAGGCATAAACCGGCAAATGGATTCTTCGGTTAGAAGTTCGATCCTGATAAAGACGAGACCACGGGATGTCGGCTCCCCCTGCATACCGGCTGCACAGCTCCTCTAACAGGGAAACGGAGTTCATGCCTTGACTTCGTATTTGCTCCACGAGAGCTTCCGCTTGCTGGTTGAAGCGGGCATTAGCTGGATGCTTCGCAACTTGACCGTAATAGACGGACCGATTCTGTCCAAACGTGTGCTCGCCATCATCCCAATCCTCCGACAGGAGGGTATGGATCTTACCGATTAAATCTCGGACATCACTCACCAATAATGCAAACCGATACGTGTAATGGCCCCTCCCAACCTGAGTTGTATAACAGGCGTCTCTCAAGTCGGGCTCCTGCTTGGTAAAGTAATCCGCAAAGTTGTTGAGCAAGGCTCGAAGCGAGGCTTTGGTTTTGGCGGAGATGACGAAAATACCCGGAAGTCCATTGTCGAGTACATGCTTCCGATTCAACGAAGAGGCGTCTTCCAGTACCATGTGACAGTTCGTTCCGCTAAATCCAAAGGAGCTTACCCCCGCCCTTCGCGGCCGATGATCAACCGTCCAATTCAAGATTCTATTGTTCACGAACAGAGGACTTTGCTGAAAATCAATAAAAGAGTTCGGCCGTTCATAATGAAGAGTGGTCGGAATCATTTTATGCTCCAGCGATAACACCACCTTGATCAACGAGGCGATGCCGGACGCCGCCACGGTATGTCCGATATTACCCTTAACGGAACCAACAGCGCAAAACTGCTTCTGATTCGTGAACCTGCGAAAAGCGTTCGTCAGTCCCTTGATTTCGATAGGGTCACCCAATTTCGTCCCGGTTCCATGCGCCTCCAGAAAGGAGATCGTCGTCGGATCGACGCCCGCATCCTTCCATGCCGCTACAATCACTTCTTCCTGGGCGAGTGCGTCAGGAGCGGTAATGCCGCCATGTGACGCCCCGTCGTTGTTCATTGCAGAGCCTTTGATCACGGCATAGATCGGATCTCCATCCGCAAGAGCCGCTGAGTAGGACTTGAGGATAATGGCACCCGCCCCTTCTCCCCATACCGTCCCGTTCGCTTTCTCATCGAAGGGTCTGACCTTTTCGTCTTCGGAAGTGACGCTTTCCAGAGGGTCTCCCTTGACAGATGGGGATGTTTCCAAACAGATGCCGCCGGCAATGGCTAGATCACACTCGCCGTTCAAGATCGATTTGCAGGCCAGGTGTACACTGACCAAACCAGAGGAACATGCCGTATCCACAACTACGCTGGGGCCTTTCAGATTGAAGGTATAGGAAATGCGGCTGGATAGCAGCCCCGTCCACTTACCCGGAACCGCCAAGGGGTCGTGGGTAAGCTCATCCGGGATAAAGGTCATTCGGTTCGTATGATCCATGCCGATATAGACACCGGTGCGGGACCCCACTAGTGCCGTTCCTCCGAATCCGGCATCCTCCATCGCTTCGTAGGCAACCTCCAGCATCATTCGTTGGGCAGGAGACATAAATTCGGCTTCGCGTTGAGCGATCGTGAAAAAATCGGGATCAAATAAATCGATACGGTCCAGAAACCCGCCTTTGTAAAAGGTTTCGGGATCCTTGGAGAGCCCCTCCGGAATATCCTTCACCCGTTCCTCTGGATAGTCCCGAATACAGTCCACTTCCGATATCAGGTTTTCCCAAAATTGAGAAAGGTTCGCTGCTTGCGGAAATCTCCCCGACATGCCAATGATCGCGATGTCTTTTGAATTCTCGTACGAAAGAGTCGAAGAAGTATCGGAGATTTCCGTTTGCTCCGCTACCGTAACCGCGATAAGCGTAGAGACCCCTTTCTTCTCTTTGATGAACGCCGCCATTTCCATCACCGTTGGATACGTAAAAATATCGCTAATATCCACAACGCCTGGAAAGCGTTTGTCCAGCGCCTTCAGCAAGAAGGTGGCCAAAATCGAGTCTCCGCCCATGTTGAAAAAGCTTCTGTAGGGATCGATGAAATCCATTCCCAATATCTCCGACCAGATCTCGGAAATGGACTTCTCCACATCCTCGCTCGAAAGCCCGTTAGCATCTCTCCTGATAGGAGCTTCCCTATGCGTAAGATCCTCTCGACCATCAGCGGAACGCTCTGAACGTCGGAAGGAGGACTCCAGGCTATCCGACAACCGGATCGACAAATGATCCCGCTGCTTTAAATACCTTCCTTCATGGAGGACTCCCGGAATGAAGGAGCCCGAAATGCCCAACAACCCTTCAAAGGCCCGAAGAGCATCCTTTGTCGTCATCGCTTCGAAGATCTCGCCGTTCAAATCTGTACCATATTGGACGGCCATTCCCGTTTCCGACCAAGCCGGCCATTGGATGGACAAGGTTTCCTTCCCACGGAGATTTCGATAAGAAGCATAAACCTCCTGATACTGGTTGGCTGCCGTATAATCTCCTTGTCCGGCGCCTGCCAGGAAAGAGGTAATGGACGAAAACAGAACAAAGAAATCCAACGGATCCGATTCTGTCAAATGATCCAAAACCCAGGTTCCCTGCAGCTTCGGTTTGATGACTTGATCAAATGTCGCTCTATCCTTATGGATAAGGAATCCGTTTCCCGCTACCCCCGCGCAGTGAAAAATCCCTCGAATCGAACCATATCGATTTCGCAGCTTCTCCAGAAGCGGCCTCATCGATTCCATGTCGGATACATCGCCTTGATCGTATTCCAGCTCGGAGCCGCTTCGTCTGATTTCCTCCAACGCGATCGCTCTAGGCGAAGCAGCGGATGAATCAGGATCTTGGACGCTCGACTCCAATCCAATCGGCGTCCTACCAATCACTGCGAGATGGACATGCTCTTTGGAAGCCAGGAATTTGCACAGTTCAAGACCGATTCCTCCCATTCCCCCTGTGATGACATACACCCCATCGGTATGGAATTGGACCGGCTTCGGAATCTGATGAAAACTTGCTCGCTCTATCTGCCTGACATATCTGATACCTTGCCGGAAACTTACCTCATCGCGGCCTTGTTGGGTAAACACTTCCCGTAATACCAAATCCGGTTCGGTAGCTTCATCGATATCCACGAAACGATACTTTAAGTGAGCATTCTCTTGGCCAGCCACCTTGCACAATCCGGCTATCGCAGAAGAATGCGGATGGATGCTTTCTTCCTCTCCGGTAACTTGTTGAGCGTAGCTGGACAGAACCGTCACACTCTTAACCGACTTCATTTGCGACCAAAGCAAGGCTTTGGTCAAATCAAACAGGCTGTACAGCCCGGTATGGAGTCGAACGTTCAAGGCGGACAATGAATCGATTTCGGCCTTCCCTTCTACAGATGCCAGGTGAAGGATGTGTTGATATCCCTCGGCTTTCACTTCTCGGAAGAGGCGCTCATAATCTTCTTCATTGCCTTCCATCACATAATGGTCGGCATCTATTCTTTGAAAGCCGCGGCCGAAGACGATCTCGGTCACACGATGATTCTTTCGAGCCTCCGCAATGATCCTCCGACTTTGGTCGCTCCCCGAATGGAAGACCAGAAGCGATCTTCCTGTTACCGATTCCTGGAGGGGAGACGGATCGTCGTCTACCACCCACTTAAGCCGATAAACCGGATCTCCGTTCGCAAAGCGGTTATCGTGGACCTTCTTCACCGTATAGCCTTCAATCGAAGCGCAAATGTTCCCACTCCTGTCTGACAGCGTAACTTGAAAGGTCGCTGTATCCGCATGTTTGGCAGGATTCTCTTGGAGAATAACATGGCTGTAGACGGATGCCGGAAGCGGTTGTCGAATGATCATGGATTTGTAAGAAAAGGGAAGAAATAATCCGTCACCAATGGTTCTCAGAGCAATATTAACCGCTTCATCCATCAGGGCGGGATGAAGGGTATACAGCTCTGTCTCAGCCACATAAGGTTCGGGCAACTGCAGGAAGGCAAGATACTCTCCATGCCCGGCATTGATTTCTTGAATGCTCTCCCAGCGGGGACCGGTTTCAATCTGATTTCCAAGCTCATACGAGAACTGAATGCGCTCATATCCGCTGCAGCGTCTTTTGATCTCTTCGAGATCAAGAAGGCCATCGTCCTTCGAATCCGCAAAGCTCAGTATTCCAGAAGCATGCTCCACCCAATCGGATCCCGATTTGCTGGAGATGATAAATTCCCACTGGCCGAAACGCTGCTGCAGGATGGTCTGAATGACCTTCGTCTCCTGAACCTCCACCATAAAAGGGGATAGGAACAAGAGATCTCGAATGTGCGGTGTACAGGAAGGAAACTCTCGTCGACTGATGGTTGCCACCATTTCGATCCATGCAGTTCCCGGCAGCACATGGTTTGCTCCAACAAGATGGTCGCGAAGCTCCCAATTGCGATCCAATGATAACGAGCTGGAATAAATGAAGCCGTCTTTCGTTTCAGCTCGGTTCTGAACAAGCGGGTGAAAGTCCGGTATTTCATTCGCCTGGATTCTGACAGCGTTATCCCGATTTTGTAAGGGTTCTGTCGTTTTATGAACCCAACAGCTTCTCCGCATGAGAGGAGATGAAGGTAACGACAGGGTTTGGCAGCCTCCGGTCGTATAGAGGGCTTGCCAGTCTAGATCCGCTCCTTGAACATAGCTTTGGCACAAGGAAATCAACAGAGAGGCAGACCTGTCGCCAACTTCCTTCAGCTGTGATATTCGCTTGTTAGCCTCTGCTGATAATTGGAGAAGTTCTTCCTCCGTGATTTCTCCTGCTTCACGCTCTAGCTTTTTGCTTGAAACAAGCCGATGCTCGCCAAAGAAACGATGAGTATCCTCTTGAAATCCACGCGTGATCAGAGTTTGCAGTTCATCCAACAAATCGGCTAAGCTGTCCGCAAGAATGGCAACCCGAACCGGTTGATGCTTCCTACCTACGTTTACGGTATAACAAATGTCCTCTACTCGAAGATCATTCCGCTGGTTCAGAAAGTGGTGAAACTGAGTGATCGATTCCAGCAATGTCTCCCGACTTCTTGCCGAGAGTGTAAACATACTTCCGCCCTCGGCCTTTCGGTTTCCCGGAGGTTCACATGGAGTCGGCGGTTCTTCTACGATCACATGACAGTTGGTTCCACTAAGCCCGAAGGCGCTGATTCCACCCCTTCTAGGCGAGGGGTCCGAATTCCATGGACGCAAGCAATCGTTGACATAGACCGGAGACAGCTCAAATCTGATTTTTCGATTCGGCCTTTGAAAGTGAAGTGTCGGCGGAATCTGTTGATGCTTGATAGCTAGAATCACCTTGAGCAGCCCCGCCATTCCGGCTGCATGATCCAAATGCCCCAGATTGGTCTTGACCGAACCGATGGCGCACAATTGCTTTTTGTCGGTATAAGCCTCGAACGCTTTTCGAATGCCATTCAGTTCGACGGGGTCGCCAAGATTCGTTCCGGTTCCGTGCGCTTCCATGTATGTGAGGGTTTCCGGATGGATACCGGCATTCTTCCAAGCGCTTATAATCACCTCTTGCTGCGCCTGTGCGTTTGGTGCGGTTAACCCCATCGAGCTGCCATCTTGATTCATGGAGGAGCCCTTGATCACAGCATGGATGAAATCCCGGTCTTTAAGTGCGCGATCGAGCGACTTTAGTACAAGAACTCCCGCACCTTCGCCGAGCCCCGTTCCGTCTGCTTTTTCGTCAAACGTTAAGGATTTCCCGGATCGAGATGTAATCCCTAGCTCGTCTTCTTTTTCACGGATCGTTAATAGTGGAAGGAGATCCGCCTTGACCGATCCGGCGATCGCCATATCGCATTCCCGGTTGAGAATCGCTTTGCACGCGAGATGGACAGCGGATAAAGCCGATGAGCATGCGGTATCCACCAACAGGCTGGGACCTTTCAAATCGAGAAGGTAGGCGATTCGACCGGCCATAATGGAATTGAGGTTACCCGGAATCGCCATGCCAGCCTGCTCAGGAGTAACGGCTTCAATAAATTCCTTGTAGCTGATTCCAAAGTCTGTGCTATGGCCGATGTATACGCCTGTACGTGAACCGGCTACTCGTTTCCCGGAATATCCCGCATCTTCAAGCGCCTGATAAGCCAGCTCAAGAAAAATCCGTTGATTCGGGCTCATGAGGCTCGCTTCTCTCGGGGAAATGGAGAATAATTCACAATCAAACAGATCCACCTCATCCAGGAAGCCCGCATCGAAATACTCCGTATCTCCGGGAATGCCCTTGGCTACCAGATAGGGTTGATTGATTTGTTTTCTCCTCTCGGGAAAAGGACGAACGCAATCCAAGCCTTGGGCAAGAATCTCCCAGTATTCCTTCGGGTTGTTGGCTCCCGGGAAGCGGCATGCCATGCCGATGACTGCGATTTCGTTTCCTGTCCGATCGGGCTCCGCTTGTCCCTCAATGTCATCGTGAAGCCATTTCCGAAGTTCCGTTAATTTCATCATGGTTTACTACTCTCCCATGTAGGATTTCATAACATCAAACGAGTTTAGGAAAGGATCGCTATACGGCTGTCCCGTGCGATTTCGGGAAAAAACTCCATGGTTCCCGTTTCTGACAATACCTGATGAAATCGCTCTTGCTGTTCTTGAAGCGGAGTGAATTTGGTCTCGAAAACGGACTTTAGCATGTCAATCCCAGCCCGCATTTCCTCCACTGTAGGCTCCCTGTGGGTTGCTTCAATCTCTTCCACCAATTTATCAATGCGCTGATACGGTTCCACAACACCCTTGCGATAGTCGTCGTTATTCCAATTCTGGTTTGGTGTACAAACCGCGACAGCTAGACAACGGGTTAACAGCTTGAGCTTTTGAGGACTCGGCGGAGAACTCCATCCGATTCTCTCTTTCCACCGGTACAGATCCTCCTCGTTATCATAAGAGTAGGAAACCGACGTAGAGTCGATCTTCTTGACCAAATCGGATAGAACGGTTCCCGGGCCAAGTTCGATGAAGGCATCGACCCCTTGATCGATCAAGAAGCGCATCGATTGCACCCAATTAACTGGTTTTACCATTTGTTTTACTAGACTGGTCATGATTTCAGCTTCACTTGGATAAGGGAGGGCACTCACGTTGGATAAGACCGGATATTGAAGAGGATGGAAGGGGAGATCGCTCATGTAGGCCTGGAGCTGTTCCGCAGCCGGAATCATGAGCTCGCTATGGAAAGGGGCGCTTACTTTTAAAGGGATTACGGAAGCTCCTCTTGTTTTCAACCTAGCTTCTGCAGCCCGAACGGCAAGCAGGTGGCCGGATATGACAGTTTGATCATTGGAGTTGTAATTGGATACGGAGACATAACAGTCGGGTTTGGATACCTCGATACAAACATCCTCTATTTCATTGGAGAGAACTCCGCTAATGGCCGTCATACCGCCTTCGCTTGACTTAACGGCCTCCTGCATGAGCATTCCTCTCGTTCTAACGATGGACAGAGCATGGGCAAAGGATAGGGTCCCGCTACAAACTAACGCGGAATATTCCCCCAAGCTGTGTCCGGCCATATAGGAGGGTTCCCCTCCGAATCTATCCTGAAAGGAGCGAAATGCGGCCACACTGGAAGTTAAAATGGCAGGCTGCGTATTTTCGGTTTGAGACAGCGTTTTGAGGTCGCCATAGAAGCACATTTGTTTGAGGTCAAACCCCAGCACATCACACGCTTCCTCAAAAGTCTCTTTTGCCGCGTGGGACTCGTCATATAGCTTCTTGCCCATGCCCACATACTGCGAACCTTGTCCAGGGAACAGATAAGCCCGTTTCATTGACCGTTCACCTCTCCTGTCTTTAGTAATCCTTGGGTCAAAGTAAAGTAAGAATCGAATAGGGACGAGACATCCTTGTTCTTTACGGTAGCGTAGCGAGATCTCGCATGAAGATGGAGCTTGTCATCATCTCGGCTCAAGACCAACCTGATCCATTCGTTACTCGTCATCCGGCAGGTTACGACCCACTCTCCTTCCGGCTCAGCCAACCTCTGAAGTCGTTGACGAGAAACCGATCGGAATAGCTCCTCCAGCCGCTCCATCTGATGGTTGGGCATCTGGATCGAAACTTCTTCAGCTTCCAGAAGTGCGCTTCTAACCGTGACTCTTTCCTGACCGTATCCTTCGTGAAGGACAAAGAGAAAGAGCGATAGGGCCATATCGTAAGCTGTAATCTCCGTTTCGGCAGATGTGAATAATCTCACATACTCTTCTAAAAAAAACCATTCCTGTCGTTCATATTCATCCGGTTGCGAGTTGAGGCCATCCCAAGATGAACTCATATTCGTGAGAAGCTGTGATAGTTTTGCTACCGTTGGAAAAGCAAACAAGTCCGCTATATCCAATTTCACATCGAAAGCTTGCTCCACTTGTCTATACATTTGAGCTAGCAAAATAGAATTTCCGCCCAGGTCAAAAAAATTGTCGTTCATGCCCACTTGATCCAATCGAAGAACCTGTTCCCAAATCTCCTTCAACAGGGTTTCTGTTCCATTTGCCGCCGCAGAATAGGGAACGCTCATGTACGGCCTCGTCCGATCCGGCTCCAGAAGCCGTTTCCGATCGATCTTGCCGTTTGGTGTAAGCGGCATCTCCTGCAGCTTGATATAGAATCCGGGAATCATGTAATCCGGCAACTGCCCTTTCAAATGGACGATCAATTCCGATACTACAAGAGCATGTTCCGATCGATAGTAAGCGACCAGATAGCGCTCATGATCCTGAGCTCCTTTTGCTTCAACGACGCATTCATCCACGTAAGGATGCTGCGAAAGAATGTTTTCGATCTCTCCGAGTTCGATGCGAAATCCCCGTATCTTAACCTGTTGATCCGCCCTTCCGAGAAATTGGATTTCCCCGGACGGCAGCAATTTGCCGATATCGCCAGTCTTGTACATCCGTTTTCCAGGAATAAAGGGATTGTCTACGAATCGATTCTCAGTCAATTCCCGGTTTCTATAATAACCTTGGGACAATCCATCTCCGGAAATGTAGAGATGCCCGGCTTCACCGCTAGGGGCTCTGTTCCCTTCGTCGTCCAGAATATAGAGTTGCGTATTGGCAATCGGCCTCCCAATGGTGATGATTTGAGAATCCGTAACTTCTTTAACCGATGACCATACCGTCGTCTCTGTCGGTCCGTACATGTTGAAGATTCTTGCCGAGGTGATTTCTCTAAGATCACGAAGGAGTTTCTCTGGCAAAGGCTCTCCGCCCAGCAATAGGAAATCCAGCTCCTTGATGTATGCGACGCTCTCATCGCGATCCAAAATCAGCTTCATGGTGGAAGGAGTTGTTTGCAGCGCATGAATCTTTTGCCCGTTAAGGGTGAGGGGAAATTGCCGTGGGTCCTCAATCACGATGCTCATTCCCTTGGTTAAGGGAAGCAGGGATTCAAGAACGAATATATCGAAGGAAATGGTTGTCAAGGATACGATGAAAGATCCCGGCGAGAAAGGAATCAGACGCGTCATTCCTTCAATAAAGTTATGTACGGCCTGATGATGAATCATTACTCCCTTTGGTTTCCCTGTAGATCCCGAGGTATAGATCAAGTAGATCATATCTGTAGATTCGTTCACGTGCTCCAAATTTGAATCATCCGTCTCGTACAAGCTCGGGTTGTCGATTTGGAGAACTTTTCCCGTATAGGCAAGTGAAATTTCTACGGATTGATGAGTAAGAATGACCTTCGTCTCGCTATCCTCTATCATTTGCATGATCCTGGCTTGCGGATAAGCGGGATCAAGTGGCAAATAAGCGCCTCCGGCTTTCATAACCGCGAATACGCCAACCAACATATCCAAGGACCGACCTGCCAATAAACCCACCACTGTTCCGGGGCCGACCCCTTCGCAGCGCAGTTGCCTAGCCAATTGATTGGCCTTCTTGTTCAGCTCATCGTATGACATTCGACATCGGTCATAACTAGCAGCCACTTGGTCGGGGTTACGGCAAACCTGCTCTTCAAACAATTGATGAATGGTCTTGTCGGTTTGATACTCTAGTTTCGTATTATTCAATTGCTGGAGCAGTTCCAAATGTTCTTTGGATAAAACCGTATTCATCATATTATCCCTCAATTCATTAAGAATGAGCTTTATATGATTCCAGTGTTCTCCTGATCGTATCTACGATTTCTTTTTCATAGCTTCGGATAAAAAAGTGCCCTTCGGGAAACTCCATGAACGAGCAGCTTCCGTTCGTGAAATCCTCCCATTCGGATATGCAAATGTGACGGGTAAACGGATCATGCTCTCCTGAAAAAATGGTTATATCGCATGGGAGAACGCCGAGTTCTGGCTGGTAGACATACTCGTCAATTACCTGAAAGTCCGCTCGAAGGATGGGAAGAAAGAGCTTCAGCAAATCTTTCTGTTGGAAAAGCTCAATTGGAGTTCCCCCTAGCAGCTGTATCTTCGAGACGAAATCATCATCGGGAAGGCTGCTATATGGAAACGGAGGTTTTCGATTTGGCGGGTATCCGGCTGAGAAAAACCCATGGACGGGACTCCTGCCCGTTCGTTGATGAATGGTCCGTATCAATTCAAAGGTAAGTAAACTTCCCATGCTATGTCCAAAAAAAGCAAATGGTTCTTCGAGTCTGCTCTTGACTATACAGAACAAATCGTCAACGTGTTCCTCAGCCGATTTGATCAAGGAATCTCCGAAACGAGTCCCCCGACCGGAATACTCCAGTGGAATCACTTCGATAAAATCGTCCAAAATCCCACGCCATTGTTGGTATATGTAAGATGAACCGCCGGCATAAGGGAGACAATAGAGGATAATCTTTTTCATATTTAACATTATTCCACCGAATATCCTAATATTTTTCATTTCGTACAATATAGCACAAGCCGGTTTTCGTGTAAATATATTTAACAATAAATGCAATATAACCCATCTTTCTTGCTTTTTTGACAAAATACCTAACACGGCTCATATTTGGGATTATTTTTAAATATCCTGCCGACTCATGTCGATTCACTATGAAAGCGGAAATCCAACCTAACCTTGTCGCGAAGTATCGGTACATGTCGTTTCGGTACACTATCGAGATTGCGGATGCCAAATAAAACAAAAGGCCCCTTCCGAAGAAGAGACCTTTGGTCGTTATAGTGCGGTCAAGAGGACTTGAACCTCCACGTCATTGCTGACACTAGAACCTGAATCTAGCGCGTCTGCCAATTCCGCCATGACCGCATATCCTTTGCCGCTTGAATAACCGTCATTTTCATTCAGGTGTCTCTTGCGGACAAAAAATAATATACCACGTTTCGAATATCGATGTCAAATCTTTTTTTTGATGTTTTTTCTTGCGGGGGAGAAGGATAAAATCCTCTGTGTTTCCTTTTATGAAAACGTTGAAAATCCTTTTGTAATTTTCTTGCAACTTCTGAATGATTGGGTTACAATGGAAACAACAATACGAACGGAGGTTCGCATATCATGGCGCTGAACGCAATCGATCTTTCCCGTCCCCTTGTCCCTACCGCTACGGAGAAGCAATTGGTGAAGCATTATGTGCTGCTCCCTGTCCTGCTCACCATGCTGCAGCAGGATATCGATGCGATTCGCGATTCCGCCGTTCGCATCAGCTTCCCTCATATCGTTGTGATCCAGCGAATGATGGATTCGGTCCGCGAGGACCTTTCACGAATTCGCGCTAACCTGGGTCTCGCCGGAATCCGCATTTATTCGGAGGAGCGGGATTCCGAAGGAATATCTTGCCGCTATGTATGCCGCGGCTACCGAGAGACCTTCCGCATGCCGCGCGAAGACGTGAAGACGGAGATCAGCCTGTTGGCCGGTCGTTACGTGGAAGCCCGCTCTTCATCCCACGGTTCATAAGTATAGGTCCGATCAAGCTTGAGGACGCGCCGATTTAGCTTCTTGATCATGACCGTGTGATCATCCCAAGCCATCACATACCCTTTCACATCATTTCCCGGATCAGCGTCGCGTACGACCCTTATCCGGGTGCCCTCCAGCCGATACATGTCCAGTTGCTCGTCGCTGATCATTGAATCTCTCTCCTTTGGATATTGGTCTTTCTAATCATTATCCCTCATTCCCTGCCCTCCAAGCAATTCGGGAGGGCTTTTTATCTACGCGCTATCCCGCATAACAAGCGAATTTGGTAATAGGAGTTCGCCAAGAAGTTGGAGCTCTCGCCCCCGATCCATGCAGGGAATCGATACAGAACACCTATAACCGTTTTCCCCGGGTGTCGTTTCTTGACTTTGCCGGAGAGCATCACCTATACTGGGTGTAACCTAACGTAAAGGGGAAATTTTGATGTCGGTGATTGTTCTTAACTGAGTAATTTCATAAGTCGAACGCAATGCATGTAGGCCAAGGTATTTACACTCAATGGGACGAATCGGATGTTGTATTCGGTCATAGCCCTTCTATTTGAGTCCGCCTCCTGCTGCTTCGACATCAGTTAAGAACAGCAAACCCTCACCGGCCAATATCCCGAACGGATTAACCGATGGATGGACCGTGCTGCTGCACGGTCTTTTCTTGTTTCGCTGCCTTTTGTCGGCACTCTGCTGCCGAATTGATGGCTCGCGACGGTTAATCGTCCTTGGACATGGAGTGACGCTGCTTGCGTTCTTCATGTCTTTTTTGCGTACCCGTTTGTCCGAATTTCAAATGAATGGAGAGGAACACCATGAATCCTGAAACGTTGACGAAGCTGGAATACCCCCGCGTAATCGCCGAGCTTGAGGAGCTCGCCGTTTCGTTCGCAGGGAAGGAAATTGTTCGAAAGCTTGCACCGTTGCCAACCGCTAAGCTCGCTGCTGACGCCATGTCCGAAACAGAGGAAGCGAAACGGATCGTCGAGAGGAGCTCCGGTCTCCCCTTGCCAACTCTGCAAGGAATGGAAGCTCCCCTTGCTCTCATCGGCAAAGGCTACATTCTCAGCCTGGAAGACCTCGGCCAAATCGCTCTCTTCCTGCGCGGAGTCGGCCAGTGGAAGCGTTACATGCTGCAGCGGGAGGATGTCGCACCACGGATCGGCAGCTATGCCCGCTCGCTCTATGAGCTGAAAGTTTTGCTGGAAGAGCTCGAGAGCTCGATCCAGTACGGCCAACTGATCGATTCGGCGAGTCCCGAGCTCGGGAAAATCCGACGGAAGATCCGAACCGAGGAAGAGCGGTTGAAGCGCCGAATCGATTCCTTGCTAGGCAAATACCGCTCCTATCTGCAGGAAGCTCTCGTGAGCAAGCGCGGGGACCGCTTCGTACTCCCGATCAAGAAGGAATTTCGCAAGCAGGTGCCCGGAGTCGTGCTGGATGAATCCTCGAGTGGTCAAACCGTCTTTATCGAACCGGCTGAGCTAGCCCCGATCCAAGCGGAGCTGTCTTCGCTTCACGCGGATGAATCCGTTGAAGAGGACCGAATCAGAAGCAAGCTCACCGGCTCTGTGGAAGCGGTAGAAGCAGAAATCCGCTTGAATGTAGAGGTGATTGGTCAATACGACTTCTTGTTTGCGAAGGCCAAATACGCACACCGAATCCAAGGGCGAAAGGTCACCATGAACGAGCATGGCCACATCCGCCTGATCCAAGCGACGCATCCCTTCCTTCAAGGGACTCCTGTTCCTCTTGATATCCGCGTTGGAGAGGATTATCGGGCCTTGATCATCACTGGCCCTAACACGGGAGGAAAAACCGTCTCATTGAAAACGATCGGCCTGCTTACTCTCATGGCCCAGTCGGGACTTCTCGTCCCCGCTTCCGAAGAAAGCGAGCTGTCCGTCTTCTCTCTGATCGAAGCGGATATCGGCGATAACCAAAGCTTGGATGAATCGCTCAGCACCTTTTCAGCGCATATGCGCAATATTCTCCGCATGCTTCGTACAGCCGATTCCCGCACCTTGATTTTGCTGGACGAATTGGCGGCCGGAACAGACCCGGGTGAGGGCGTCGGGTTGTCCATCGCCGTGCTGGAGGAGTTGGCGCGCAGAGGCGCCGTTATCTTGGCCAGTACCCATTTCGGTGAAATCAAAACCTTTGCCGCCGAAACGAAAGGATTCGAGAATGCCCGGATGGAATTCGACCCGGACACTCTTCGTCCTCTGTACCGCCTGACAATCGGGGAAGCAGGACACAGCTATGCTTTCCAGATCGCAGCCAAGCTTGGCATGTCCTCGGCCATCATCGAACGAGCCAAAGAGCTTTCTGCCCGAAGAAGTACAGAAAAAGCTGAATCGCATATGGCGATTCCACCCATTCCATCTAAGGATGATAGCGAAGCGAACGGCTCTCACGGAGATGAATCTCCGTACAGTGTTCAAGTAAATCTGACTCCAAACCCCCACCGGAAGAGGAAGTCGAAAAGAAAGAAGGATCGGCTCGTCCCAACAGCGACGCAAAGCGATGAGAGTGAAGGAGAGGCTCCTAAGGAGCAGAAATGGAAAATTGGAGACCGCGTGTTCATTCCCCATCTCAAACAATCCGGGGTCATCTTCCGGCTTGCGGATGAGCGCGGCAATCTCCTCTTGCTCGTCAAGAAGGAGAAGCTGCTTGTGAACGTGAAGCGGATCAAGCCGTTCATCGACCGCAAGCATCTATATCCAGAGGATTACGACATGGATATTGTCTTTGAGTCGAAGGAAAACCGCAAGAATCGCAATCAATTGCGAAAGCATCACGTTGAGGGCTTGACGATCGAAACCAAAGAAGAGCAATGGAAAAAACTACATTGAGAAGGAGCAAACCGATGACCCCAAACCTTGATCAACAGACTTCCCTTGATATTCATATCCGTTCGGAGAAACCTGAGGATTACCCTGACATCAACCAGGTGAACCTCCTGGCATTCGATTATCGACCGTATACCGGGGAAGGAATCCTGGTTTCGACTCTTCGAGCAAGGACCACCTACACCCCCGATTTGTCTCTCGTCGCCGTTCACGAAGGCCAAATCGTCGGTCATGCGCTCTTTACCCCTCTTTCCATGAGGATCGATGGCAGCGATGTTCCTGCTGTCCTGCTCGCCCCGCTTGCCGTACACCCCACTTATCAGCGGAAAGGAATCGGAAGCCGGCTCGTGAAAGAAGGACACCGGCGGGCAAGCTCTATAGGGGCCAGCTTCTCTTTTCTGCTCGGACATCCCACCTATTATCCCCGTTTGGGTTATTCGACACATATGTTTGGCAAGCAGCTCTGGAGAATCGCACGAAACGACCTTCCGATCTCCTCCTCTGTTGAACTTACCGAAAAAAAGGTTCGGGAAGTGGAATTGCCCGAACTGATGACGATGTGGGAGACCTGGTATGGTTCAGCCGACTTTGTGCGTAAACCGGAGGCTCGTCTAGCAGACTGGGTCAGCACCACTCCTCGAGTTTGTTCCGTTACCCTGTGGAAGCAAGAAGAACTTATCGGTTATCTCCGCTACCCGAAGGAGCATCCGGAGCAAGTATCCGTTTTCCTTGCCAAGGACGAGGAATGCGCTATGCAGATGCTGTCCCGTCTGACAGCCGAATTGGACCCTCAGGTTACTCACTTGGAGCTTACTCTGCCCGCAGGTGACCTGCCTCTGCTTCCCCTGCCAGGCGAGTCGGTGAATGAGCGCTGGGATGCGGCCATGATCTGCCGCTTCGACCAAGAGGATCACGCTCTCAAACGCTATATGGAAGAAGTAAAAGCAGACAGACGAAAGCCCGGTCCGGTCATTTGGCCGCCGGAATTTGATGGAGACATGTAACCCAAGCTCTGTCAACGTTCTTCGACTTCGTATCCTTGCAGCAAGCATGCTGCAGACCTTACTCATTGGATGGAGTCAGCAGTTTCAAGCTTTCAAACGAACAAGAACCCGGCACCGCTACAGCGGTCCGGGTTCTTCTCTGATGCGCACGAAGCGCAAGATTATTTAGCTGACATGCTCTTTGCTATCGTTCGTCTCGTACCAGTAGTCCAAGACTTTGCCAGACATGACCTTCTCTTGAACATACTCGGCTTGACGTGTAGAGAATTGGCTCTGCCAAGCGACTTCCAGCTCTTCGCAAAGCTTGACAATCGTCAAAAGCTCCGACCAGGCTACGTAGCGTTTGTACCAAAAAAACTGAGGGTGTTCAATCATATAGGGATACAGATCGTCAAAATCCGTGTGTTTGCAGTCAAGGGCCCTCTCGAAGTGCACTTTCGCATCAGCCAGCTTCTCCAGCATGTAGTCATCCGAAAACCGTTCGTTCCCCATCGATGGTGCCTCCTCTCTCTATGACGCTTCCCCTTATTATATAAGAAAAGTACAGCGGGGAAAAGGGTACTTTTTCCCTGAGGTCAATCCTCCATGACAATATGTCCCGGCTCCAGGCGCAAGATCTTCACCAGGGAATCCAATCGGACGCCCAGTTCGCGAATCGTTCTCGCTCCTTGCTGAAAATCCTTTTCCACCGCAACCCCGAAACCGGCGATATCCGCTCCGGATTGGGCGATGATACGGATAACGCCGCGGGCAGCGTCGCCGTTTGCAATGATATCGTCAATGACAAGCACGCGATCATTCTCGGAAAGGAATGACTTGGAGATCATGATGTCCGTGACAATCCCTTTCGTGAAGGACGGAACCCTCTCGCAATAGCAGTCCTGATCGGTGGTCAAGGTTTTCTTGCGCCTCGCGAACACCATCGGCACGCCAAGCTCACACGCCGTGGCGAATGCAATCGGAATGCCGGAAGATTCGATGGTCACCACCTTGGTTACCCGCTCTTCCCGAAACCTGCGGGCGAATTCCTTGCCCATTTCCATGATGAGGTGCGGATCCACTTGATGATTCAACACCGCATCCAGCTTGAGCACATCGTTCGACAAAACAACGCCTTCCCGGCGGATTCTTTCCTTAAGCAGCTCCATATCTCCGCATCCTCCAATTTCCCGTTTTCTTTCATCTATCATATCAAAGAATAGCCGATTCGTTTGCATTTTTTTAAACGGTTCCGAACAGATCTCGCATTCCATCATCCGGACAAGGATCGATATCCAACTGCTCGACCGGAACACCCTGCTTCATCGTAAGAAGAAAGATCCAGCCTCCTCATTGGATCTTGGCCATGACGTACTTGCTGTTTCGAACGGATGGATCTAATCAGGATTGTATAATTACGATTCCCCAATCGTTCATGCACTAATCTGCCCTTCAAACGTACGTTCGGTTCCTATCCTAAATCATGGTGAAAAGGGAGATACCCTTTTTCTATAATCGAAACCTTTCGAATTTACGAGTCAAATTCCATAAAAAGGAATAAAAATTTGTCAAAATCGCAACTTTTTCCGCTATGAAATCGTTTATAATAGAGAGTGATTTCCTAGAGAGAGAGTTTGAAAGGATTGGAACAGATGAAGCATACGATGAAACGTGCCTTGTCCGGCTTGCTGGTGGTTTCTTTGGCCATCGCCGTCGGGTTTCTAGCTGGTTATATCGCCAGTCCGGGCATCCTTCATAAGAATCGGGCAGCAACCAATACGAATAATTCGTCTGCGGAAGCTCTTCGTTCGAAGACCGGAGAACCGCAGAAGAAACCGGCTGAACAACAAGGCACCGCTGCCGCCGCATACTCTCACGAACACCCCTCCTTGATGGCCCTTACTCTCGATGACACGGAAAAGGAGGTCACCGCCCGCTACGGCAAGCCCTACAGCCAGTATGTATTGGACGATGACTCTGATCCAGTGACGGTTTATGATTATTCCCAGTTTTCCGTAGGATTTGATGCATCTGCACGCGTGCGATTCGTGGAGATCAGCGGAAACGCAGCCGATCCCGGACTTGGCGGCCTTCGGATCGGCGAATCCGGTACCAAGGTTTTGGATACCTTGGGCACTCCGGACAGCAACACGGGGTATGTGATGACTTATTGGACAGAGCAGACCGTGCTCAAGCTTGACATCGACCCGGAATCGAATACGATCGAATCCATCAAGTTGTTCGACCGCATGGATTTGTAAGACAAGCCCCCCTCCTGATACCCAAAAGCTCGACCGTATTCCAGTTCAACACTCGCTGGAGTTCGGTCGGGCTTCTTCTGCGTTAATGGCTGTCTTACCTACCAAACATAGTTTGGATCCTTCGGACATACCTTGATAGCAAGGATGGGATGGGAAGGACGTGCTGCTCCTTGCGTAAGTTCGGACAAATCCTCCAGGTAGCTTTTACCTATGTAGGCACGATCGTCGGCGCCGGTTTCGCTTCCGGCCAGGAAATTTTGCAATTCTTTACCCAATATGGCTGGCCGGCCGCGCTCTCCATTACATTGGCAGCTCTTTTGTTTGTATGGCTCGGAACCAAGCTGATGCTGCTCGCGCATGATACCGGGGCCAAATCCTATGAGGATCTCAACCGCACCCTCCTCGGCCCCCGCTTCGGCCAAGCCTTCAGCCTCTTTCAGCTCGCCGTGCTGCTCGGAACCTCGACGGTGATGATCGCGGGTGCCGGTTCGCTTTTTCAGGAGCAGCTTGGCTTCCATTACCAGACAGGGCTTCTCCTCACGTTATTTCTCGGGTTTTGGGTGCTCCGCAAGGGCATGAGCGGCATTCTCTCCATCAACACCGTAGTCGTTCCCTTCATGCTCTTGTATGTGGCGCTCATCTTTATTGGGACGCAGCAGCTGCCAACTGCCGGCAATTGGCTCATCCTACCGAATGACTATCCCATTCTCAAAACGGCAATTTCGCCGCTGCTCTACGCCGCATTTAATCTCGCGACCGCACAAGCTGTGCTTGTCCCGCTGGGGAATGCCTTTTCGGAGCGCAGAGTGCTGCTCATCGGCGGCATTGTTGGAGGAATCTTGGTCGGACTCATGCTCATGGCTGGACATATCGCCCTCTCCGCTCGAATGCCGGATATTCGCCAGTTCGAAATTCCGATGGCGCAGCTGATCGGCCAATTCGGGCCGCTGGTCCAGTTCATTTATACCTTGGTCATCTTCGGTGAAATATTTACGACCTTCGTAGCGGATGTGTTCGGTCTCGCCCTGCAATTGAAGCAGCATTCCCGATTGCCCAATGCGATCCTGATTCTCGCTCTGCTTGCCGTCTGTTACGGAGGGGCTCAGATTGGCTTCAGCTCGCTGCTCTCCCTGCTCTATCCGCTATTTGGTGCGCTCTCCCTCGGTTGGATTTGGCTCCTGATGCGAGGGCGACGGTTTATGGCTTAGGGTCATGGCTAGCAGAAGTCGAGCGTAGAGGAAACCAAAGCTGAGCAGGAAGAGAACGAAGCCGCACAGCAGATAGCCGATATGATAATCGGGGAACAAGCTTTGGTCGCGCAGAACGGCAATGACATCCACGAGCAAGAACAGAAAGGCGAAGGCAGCCGGAAATAGCAGCAAGTAATCTGCCATATTCCAGCGGAGGAGCACCTTACGGGTTTCCTCTCCGTTCCTTAGGCGCAGTCGGTGGTTACCGTTCCCCTCGGGGCTGCGAACGACAAACTGGCGAATCGTCATGACCGACAATCCGATGAAAAAAAGACCGACCATCCCGCCCAATATAGCTAACAGGGTAAACATGATTTCTCCTCCTTCAGACGATTACTTCCTCAACATATACAAAAGTGCAGCGGTGAAAGCCGCCGTAAGAACGGGAGCGGCCAGCACCAAGCCGAGCAAGAAGGTGCTGGAAGGAAGAGGAGCTTCCTTCCAGCACAACCGGGCAAAGCGAGCGATTCGCCCACCTTTCTCCCTCCCTCTTACGCTTTCATCATTTTGCTGATCCACGGCTGATATCTTGACGGAAGGGGCTTCAGACGGAACTTGAATTTTTCCGGTTTTTCGACCGATTCGATAAGTGATTTCTCGGGGAACGGGCGGTTTTTTGGGCGGTGTCATCTGCATCGCTTCTTTCTGGAAAGTGAAGGAAAACGAAGTCTACTCCTTCATACTAGCCAACGAACAGGCCTGTGGCAATGCTTCTTTTGATCAGGGGAGAAAATGCGGGTATAATCTCACCATAAGAGCATCGAGAAACCTCGGTAAGAGATTCCAAGGAAAGGGAGGGAAAGCCGAACCATGAAAAAAACAGCTCTCATCACCGGAGGCGGACAAGGGATCGGCAGAGCCCTTGCGGTCAAATTCGCCGAGAACGGGTATGCGGTTTCCCTCTGCGATGTGGACAAGGAAGCCGGGTTGGAAGTCGTCAAGCACATCCGAAGCTTTGGGGGAACGGCGCTGTTTCTACAAGTGGATGTTGCCGCGGAGGAGGATGTGCGCCGCTGGGTGAAGCTCACTGCAAACGAATTCGGCCGAATCGACGTGCTGATCAACAATGCGGGAATCAGCCGGAACGCTTCTTTTCTCGAATTAACGGCGGAAGATTTTGATCGGGTGATCGGGGTTAACCTGCGGGGCAGCTTCCTCTGTTCGCGGGAAGCTGCCCGGGTGATGAAGGAGTCCGGCGGAGGGAGTATCGTAAACCTGTCATCGACTCGGGCCCTCATGTCCGAGGCGGGCACGGAAGCGTACTCGGCCTCCAAAGGCGGCATTCTCGCCCTCACCCATGCGATGGCGGTAAGCCTCGGACCGGACGACATCCGCGTGAATGCCGTAAGTCCGGGATGGATCGAAACACGGGATTGGCAGCTCTCCTCTCGGGTAACGACACCCCATCACAGCGAGCAGGACAAGCTCCAGCATCCCGTCGGTCGGGTTGGAATCCCTTATGACATCGCAGACTTATGCGTCTACCTTTCTTCCGATCAAGCCGGATTCATCACCGGACAGAATTTCGTCGTAGACGGCGGAATGACCATCAAGATGATCTATGATGAATGAAAAGAAGACTCCCGGAACAAGCCGTCATTCGGCAGCTTGTTCCGGGAGACTTTTTGTAGTTGCAGGAAGACTCTTGAAATCAACACTTCGGCCGGGATCTCTGCTCTACCGCCAACCATACGACCTTAAGATGTTAGCTCAGCGTTACATCATCGCTCTTCTGCGGTCCGTCCGGACTTTCACCGGCCGATTCCTCAGTCGGTCTATGGGAATAGTATTCATACACCTTGACCAGCTGCTTGATGACCCGGTTGAGGGAATAGGCCCGTTTGGCCTTTTCCTGACCGGAGCGGGCCAGATTATACCGGAACGTCGGGTCGAGAATGAGCTTTTCGAGGGCAGCGGCAAGGGCGGCGGCATCATTCACAGGAACGAGCAATCCGTTCTTCCCGTTCTCGATCTGCTCTGGAATGCCGCCTACCTCCGTTCCCACGACAGCCAAGAGACAGAGAGCCGCTTCGGCATAAACATTCCCGAATGCTTCCGCTCGCGAAGGCAGGACGAAGATATCGAAGAAGGGCATAAATTCCTCGGGATGAAGCATATAGCCGTAAAAGATCGTATCCTCATACAAGTTTAAATCAGCCGCAAGCTTCTCCAAATCTTGGCGGGACGGGCCGTCCCCAATCATGTGGAGCACGAAGGGCAGCCCTTTCTTCTTGAGCAAGCCGCAAGCCTCGATCAGCACATCGAGCCCTTTCGCCGGCACAAGGCGGCAGACGGTGATGAGCTGCGGCACTTGATTCTCATGGGGAACCGGCCGGAAACGCCGTTCGTCGAAGCCGTTCGGAATGACGCCGATGCGTTCAGAATCCTGCACATATTCTCCAAGGTATTGGCGGAAGGCGCTGGAAACGGTAAGGATTTGATCCGTCCTTTCTTCCACCTCGCGATAGATCGAAGTGAGAAAGGCGTGCTCTTCTCCTCCTTCCTTAATCTTGCCGTTCAGGATAAGCTCCCGTTCATAGCTGGAGTGAATCGTCACGATCACCGGAATATCCGGAAAAGCCTCCTTCATCGCAAGAGCGGCGATCGGATGGTGGGCATGGATCAGATCGAAGGTCGGTCCCAGTCGCATGCGGGTCCACCACAGGTAGTCTTTGTACGTCTGAATATATTTTTCAATAATCGGATTTCCCGCATAGATCGTCCAATCGAAGGTGGCGAAGACAACGGGGGCGGTTCCCTTGTTGCGGATCCGCTTCGGCAGGGAGAACAGGTCCATCTCCCAGCCCTTCTTGGCCGCGAACCTCTCTTGGATGTACGGAACCATGGATGATACCCCGCCCGGCTGCTCGGGCGGAAAAAACAGAGCTTGCAAAATATTCATGTCGGTCTCCCCCATTCAACTTGCATCCTGGCCGGTTGTCTCACTTGCTGCCTCTTGGCGGGAGGGCATCGGCAACTGGGGCAGTCTGGCTATCTCGCTTTCGTTCGGGCTAGCGCCCTCTATCGCGGTTGATTGCTGTCACACGAAACCGAAGCGGAATCGATTCTTGCTCCCTCTATTGTACCTTTCATACGGCAAAGCTGAAAAGGGCAGATTACAGGGCTGTTGTGGTAATCACCTGAATAAGGCGGATTTTTGACGAGGCGGCTAGTTTTTTGAGAAAAGTGTGTTATACTAGTCAGCAATCGAATCGTTCGGCTGGAAAAAGCTGAGAAGAGAAAGAGTACCTGCATCGCATCGCTCACCAGAGAGCCCCCGTCCGCTGAGAAGGGGCAGCGAAGCCTGCGGGGAACATGGTCTCGGAGCTGCGCATCGAACCCCGCGAGGGCTGTAGGCTGCGCCGGAATCCTGCGTCCGTTATCGCGCAGCTCGTGTTATCAAACCGGGTATCATGCACGGTTTTGAAACACGAGTTGGGTATACCGCATCCATCTATGCGGCGTACCCAAAAAGGCCGGTTTCGCGAGAAACCGGTGAACATGGGTGGTAACACGCGGGTAATCCCTCGTCCCTTGGACTTCTACAAGTCCGGGTGACGAGGGATTTTTGTTTTTTTCACGCCCGATTCGACATCCCATATCCGTGAGAGGAGATTAACCCATGCCCATCTTCATCGGCGGGGCCTGGCCTTACGCCAACGGCTCCCTGCATCTCGGCCATCTGTCCAGCCTGCTCCCCGGCGATATTCTCGCCCGCTATTACCGCATGAAAGGGGAGGACGTGCTTTATGTATCCGGCAGCGACTGCCATGGCACTCCCATTGCCATTCGGGCGGAAAAGGAAGGAGTCGAACCTTCGGCCATCGCCGACTTCTATCACCAGGAGTTCACGGAGTGCTTCCGGCAGCTCGGCTTCAGCTACGACCTGTACACCCGAACGGATGCGCCGCATCATTACCATTATGTCCAAGAGCTCTTCCTCCGCTTGCTCAACAGCGGCTGTCTGGAGCTCCGCGAGGTCGGTCAAACCTATTGTCCAGCCTGCTCGAAATTCCTGCCCGACCGTTACGTGGAAGGCACATGCCCGCGCTGCGGAGCGCATGCCCGCGGGGATCAATGCGAGGCATGCCAGTCGGTGCTCGATCCGACCGATTTGACGGAGCGCCGATGTAAGCTGTGCGGAGCCGAACCGGAGACCCGCTCAACCCAGCACTATTACCTGCTGCTCTCCCGCTTTCAGGAGGAGCTCGAACGCTATGCTCGGGAAGCGGAAGGCTGGAGAGAGAACGCCGTTCACCTGACTCGGCGCTATCTGGAGGAAGGGCTGGTCGACCGGGCAGCTACCCGCGACCTGCCTTGGGGAATCGATGTTCCGGTCGAAGGCTTTGAAGGCAAGAAGATCTACGTCTGGATCGAAGCCGTCAGCGGCTATTGGACCGCCAGCCGCAAATGGGCGGAGGACACCGGTAACGACTACCTTCCCTTCTGGAGCGAAGGAGCGCTCGCTTACTACATTCATGGGAAGGATAACATTCCGTTTCACACGGTCATCCTGCCCGCTCTCCTGCTCGGTTCAGGCGGACTGCATCTACCCGACCGAATCGTATCCGGCGAATACCTGACCTTAGAGGGACAAAAGATATCCACCAGCCGAGGATGGGCAGTCTGGGTGCCGGATGTGCTGGAGCGTTATGAGCCCGACTCGCTTCGTTATTTCATTACGGTTAATTCACCGGAAAAGCATGATGGTGATTTCAGCTGGCACGAGTTCATCCGCAGCCACAACGGCGAGCTGGTCAACGCCTTCGGCAATTTTGTACATCGCTCGCTGGTCTTTATCGTGAAATCGTTCGATGGCCGGGTACCGAACGGACGATTGGATGAGAGCATCGAGCGCGAGCTAAGAGGACTGTATGACCGGATGAGCGCTCTAATCGAAAAAGCAGAGCTAAAAAAAGCGCTGGAGGAGTGCTTCGGGTTCATCCGCCGCGCCAACAAGTATTTCGACGAGCGGAAGCCCTGGAGCGAGGTGCAGACGAATCCTCCCCATGCGGCGGATACCCTCTACACCTGCGTGCAGATCATCGCCAACCTGGAGCGGCTGCTTTCTCCGTTCCTGCCTTTTGCCTGTGCGAAGCTTGCAGGCTTCCTTGGAGAACCAAGGCCCCTCAGTGAACTCAGTGAACCGGATACGGAAACGTTTCAGGCGGACGCTCTCCAGTCTCATCGATGGGCGTTCACGGAAGTCGCTTCCGGGACGGTGCTCGGCTCGATCGAGCCGTTGTTCGCCCGGATTGATCCGGCAAGAGAGGCCGAAGAGACGGAACGGCTCGCCGCAAAGTTGAAAGCCTGAATCGAGTATCAGGTATCGGGCACATACCCGCTAAAAGGACGGCATCGAGTTTGGGACCCGGCCGTGTTCGTCAGAGCTGCAGGAGTTCCGACGAAAGCTTGATCGATGAATGAGCTTACCTCAAGGGTAGGGTAAAGGATCATTCTCTCGAGTTATTTAATAATGACACCGCCGAATGGGATCACTTCGCGCAGAACCCGCTTGATAAGTCCATCGTTCGGATGCTCGGCTTCAAGCTCCGCCTCCGTCGTCCCTGTTTGCAGCAGCACGCTGCCGGTCCCGCGGATTTCCCATTGGTAATTCATATGCTGGCTGGCCAGATGATTGCCGTAGACACACAGGTCCACCTTCGCATTCTCCGGATAAGCGACCAGACAGCGGGAATCCACATATACCGGAACGTCAGGATCAAGCTTCATCTCATAGAGAGGACCGCGCGAGAGGATGCCGAGAGCGCCGGTGCCGGTAAATTTCATCTTGAGAAACTCTCGAGTGACGATCATATTTTTCACTTTCAACAGCACACTCTTCATGGAGATCCCTTCCTCAAAAAAGAGAATGCTGCGGATATCGAACAGGAGGTCGGTACCTGCCGTTAACGGAAGCAGCTTCAAGTGGTATCCGGCGGGAAGAGAAAGGATGAATTCCGAAGGACCGGACAGGTCGGAACGAATCAATTTGCGCTTGCGGTACATGCCCTTGAGATCCATGAAGCGATCCTCTCTCAGAGACGGAGCGCCACGAAAGGCGACGAGCGCTTTCGGGTTCAACAGATGAAGCAGTTCTCCATCATGAAGCATAACCCGGGCTCCGTTTGCTCCATAGCCTGCACCGCCCGAATCATCCGCCTGTAGAAGCATAGGGCCTCCCTCCTCTCTTGGAAATGTTCGTTGTTTCATGAGCCGGATCATGGGCGAACCCGACTGGATCAACCAGCGGCGGGTGCCCGGTATCATCCGCTTGTGCCCTACAAGTCGGTCTCATTATCGTCCTTTGCGCAGAGCAAACCGAGTAAAGCGACCGGCCAGGAAGGCTGCGGCGATCAAACCCGCTCCGGTATAGAGCGCTGTCCTCAGCCGCCGATTCGCTTTTTGCCGCAGCTCGTTGGTGTTCTTGAGTTCCTCCAAGGTCACAGCGAGCTGTCGGTTTTCTTCGGCCAAAAGAGCATTTTCCTTGGCGAGGCGCTCCTGCTCGGCGAGAAGCTCTTCCGCGGTCTGCTGTGCTTTCAGAGCCGTCTCCTCCGCCTGCTTGCGGGTCGATTCAAGCTCTTGTCGGGTATCCTCGTATTGGTCCTGTATTTGCTGATAATTGTCCTGAAGCTTGTCCACTTCACCGGGAAGCTGAAAAAAGCTCTTGATTCGGCTGAACGCCCCGGCATGAGCGGGAGCGGCCGTTCCGGGAAGCGGAAGCAAAGTGAATGCCAGGATTAAAGCAACCAAACTCATCCCGCGGGTAAAGGTCTTCATGAACGCGCTCCCCTCTCCTGTCTGCCAAATCGTTGCACCCATCCATCCTGATCAAGTAAGGCACACTCTCTTATATACGAAATCTTACCCGATTCGTTTCTTTGCGACAACGTCCCCTGTTGGCTTTCCCCGAAAGATGGTTTACCATGGAGAACGACAGAGACGGGATCCCCCGTAAAGACGAATGAAGGAGACTCCACCCAATGACTTCATTGCCTGAAGCCTTTATCGAACGCATCCGGGAGCAGCTTGGGGCGGAAGCCGACGCATTTCTTGCTACTTATGCCGATTCGCGGACCCAAGGCTTGCGCCGCAACTCACTTAAACTATCCGCCGATCATCCGGTTTGGCGGAGCATCGAACAGGAATTCTCGCTGGAACCGATATCCTGGTGCTCCACCGGTTCCTATTATCCCGATTCCGCCAGGCCCGGACGAAGCGTACTCCACGCGGCAGGCCTCTACTATATCCAGGAACCGTCCGCCATGTCTTCCGCTGAGCTGCTTGCTCCCGAGCCGGGTGAAACCGTCCTCGACCTCGCCGCTGCACCCGGTGGCAAATCGACGCAGATCGCCTTTCGGATGAAAGGCAGCGGGCTGCTTGTCAGCAACGAAATTCATCCCGGAAGAGCCAAGATCCTCTCGGAAAATCTGGAGCGGACCGGCGTGCGAAATGCAGTTGTCACCAGCATGAATCCGCAGGCGCTTGCCGATAAATTCCCAGCGTTCTTCGACCGGATCATGCTGGACGCTCCCTGCTCGGGAGAGGGCATGTTCCGCAAGGACCCGGAAGCGGTGGCAGAATGGACGGCGGACTCTCCGGCCTTCTGTGCGGCGCGCCAGAAGGACATCCTGAAGGATGCCGTCCGCATGCTGAAGCCGGGAGGCGTGCTCGGTTATTCGACATGCACCTTCAATCGGGAAGAGAATGAGGACATCGTCGATTGGCTGCTTGACACGTATCCGGCCTTCAAGCTCTTGCGCATGGAACGCATTTGGCCTCATCGCGAGCGAGGAGAAGGCCATTTCGTGGCGATTCTTCAATGGGCTTCCGCAGCTGCAGAAGAACTTGATGAAGCGGGTGACGAGGACACCGCAGATGCGGGATTCGGCCGATTCGCGGCGGTCAGCTCCCCTCCTGTGCGGCCTGATAAAAACAAGGCCAAGGGGCATGGAAAGAGAGCCGCCGGATCATCCGCAGCCGCCGCGAAGCAGGCCAAGGAAGCGATGGCGCTGTTCGAGGATTTCGCAGCCGCGAATCTGCCCGGCTTCGCGG
Source organism: Gorillibacterium timonense (assembly GCF_001457415.1). Classification (GTDB taxonomy): domain Bacteria; phylum Bacillota; class Bacilli; order Paenibacillales; family NBRC-103111; genus Gorillibacterium; species Gorillibacterium timonense. The sequence goes on along the minus strand of NZ_LN881724.1, from coordinate 1,206,960 downwards.
CCGGAACTGGCGAGCCGCTCCTCTTCGGCGAGCAGCTGTACTGGCTGCCACATGGAGAGAGCGTTGCGTTTACCGCCGAACGCCTGGATGGCGTACGGGTGCTGCGGCCCGGCTTGCATCTTGCGGAGCTCAAGAAGGGCCGCCTCGAGCCGGCCTACGCCCTCGCCATCGCGTCGCAAAGCGGCGATGCGGCGCGGGTGTTCCCGCTTGAGGCGGACGATGCGCTCGCCTCCATGTTCCTGCGTGGCGAAGCGCTTCAAGCCGATGGCTATCCCGAGGGATGGACGCTCGTCACCGTCGCCGGCTTCCCTGTGGGATGGGGCAAAATCAGCGGCGGCCAATTGAAGAACCATTATCCGAAAGGATTGCGTCAGCAGAAGTAAAGGCACCGGCGGGAGGCGGCGGGATTTCGCCTCCTCCTCCCCAAACAGCCGTCCCTTCCCCTATTAGCCGTATTCACCAGAACCAGACGGGCATTTACCCAAATTACCGAATCGGGGCATCCGTCCATACGTTTTTTAAGCCCTCTCATATTATGAAATTAGCCGACGTCAAGCGCTAACCGCATGATTCACAGCGGCAGTCTCAAGAGACTGGAGGCTAAGCGGCCGGTTGATCGGCATACAACCACTAAAAGGAGGGCTTTTGCATGACGGCTGTTGCAGGTTACGGCAGTTCCATTGCCTTTGTTCTGGTGCTTTTCATCCTTCTGGTAATCATCCTCAAAACCTGGTACTAAGAATCACACCAGCGGTAAGCCTGTGATGCGCCTTGCGGAGATTCCTAACCGCTCTATAGGATCTGCCGGGGGCGCTTCCCGGGCTGTCCCTCGCGGATGAAGTTCCCCCATGAACGGCAATAAAGAAGCCTTTCCTCCGATCTCAAGGAGAAAAGGCTTCTTCCGTTGAACGACGAATCGAGCGTTCGAGGCCGCCCTTGAAGCGCTGCACCCGTTACCTTTTCCGGTCAGTTCTGTTCCAGCAAGTACTTGCGGATCGCCTGAGCGACTCCGCTCTCGTTGTTGCTTCCGGTGACCGTATCAGCCCGCCGGATGACCTCGTCAGGGGAATTGGCCATCGCGATCCCAAGCCCCGCCCACTCAAGCATCTCCACATCGTTATAATAATTGCCGATGGCGACGACTTGCTCCCGCGTAAAGCCGAGCTGCTCGCTCATCGCTTTCAACGCATTCCCTTTCGTGGCTTCGGGATTGATGATGTCGATAAAATAGAGACCGCTGCGGATTTTACGCAGAGGGCAGCCGATGGAATCCCAGTCCCGTTCCACGCTATCCATCTGATCTTCCGTGCCGAACAAGGTGAACTTCACCTTCGGCTCGTCCACATCAGCCACATCGCGGATAACGGTCGGCACTTGCGAATATTTCTCGTACATGGCCTTCTCTTCATCCGTCAGATGCTCGACATATAAATCGAACGGAGTGCACAAGTCGTAATGGATGGAGCGCTCCCGGCAGTAATCAACCAAGGGCTTCAGGTCGGCGAATTCGATGCGAAAATCGCTCAGCACCTTCCGTTCAGCCGCCTCCACAACCGTTGCTCCGTTGTGGGTGATCATAAAGCCGCCGGTTCCGAGCTGCTCATAGACCGGCAAGGCGCTGATCGGACCTCTTCCGGTGCACAGCACGACCGTCACTCCTTGCTCGTGAAGCTCGCGCACGGCTTTGCGGTTCTCTTCGGTCAGCTCATGATCGTCCGTAATCAAGGTTCCGTCGACATCAAGGGCAATCAATTTCCAGTTCATGAGTTTCTCAATCCTTCCGTCTCCATTTCCGTCAGCTCCCGGTACTCCCCTAATCGAAGGGTATCATCCAGGGTGAGTTGCCCCATCGATAACCGCTTCAAGTAGACCACCTGTTTGCCTACGGACTGAAACATTCTCTTTACTTGATGAAACTTACCTTCGTGGATAGTCAACCGGATGCGAGACAGCTTTCCCGTTTCAAGCTCTTCCGCATGCTCAATGACCAGCTCCGCCGGGAGTGTGACATAACCGTCGTCCAGCTCAACGCCCTTCCGGAATGCTTCACGGTCTTCCTCCGTCACAAAACCGGAGACTTCCGCGTAGTAGGTCTTCGGAACATGCTTGCGAGGGGTCAACAGCTGGTGGGCCAGTTTGCCGTCGTTCGTAAGAAGGAGAAGCCCCTCTGTATCCTTGTCCAGACGGCCTACCGGAAACAACTCGAAATGCCGGTATTCCTCACCTAGAAGCTCCAGCACCGTACGATCTCTAACATCCTCCGTCGCCGACACATAGCCCGGAGGCTTGTGCAGCATCAGGTACACAAACTCCCGGTACTCCACCCGCTCCCCGTCCGCCATAATTTCATCGGACTCCGGGTTGACCTGCATTCCGCTGTCCTTGATCGGTTTTCCGTTGACGGAGACAAGCCCCCGCTTTACGAGCTCCTTGATCTCGCGACGGGTACCGAAGCCGGTATGGGCGAGAATCTTATCCAAGCGCTCTGTCTTCTTCATCGGCCGCTCCTCTAGCTCGATTAGTGCTCCCTTTCATGCTTCTCCGGAGGAAGCAAGCGCAACCGCTCCACTTCCTCCTGAAGCTCAGGGTCGATTATGTCGATCGTCAAATCGTAAAAAGGAAAGCTCGCCGCGTCCCCCGTCTCCGTCGCTTGCCGTAAACCGATCAAATAGGCTTCGCTTTCTCGGCGCAGCCGATTCAAATCGATGCCAAGTGCATCCGGCGGATAAGGGGCTAGCTTTTGAAGAGCGCCAGTGAACAGCTTGAACGCTCCATTCAGATTGCCGTTTCGGTGATGATACAAGCCTACGGCCACCTGCAGCAACCCTTGATAGAGAAGATTGCGCCCTTCTCTCAGCCACAGCTCTTCAAGCACCTCGTGGCATTCAAAATAATCCCGTTCACGGTTAAAATAATGCAAATGCGCGATATAGAGGGGGTCATAGCTCATCCGGGCTACCTCCCTTCAAAATCCCTTTTGGCCCGCTCGATGGCGCGTTCCATGTCATCCGACAGCTCTTTGAGGCCCCAGATGTTCTCGTTCTCCCACAGTTCGTTGAAGCGAAGCTGGAATTGGGCGGCATCCCGCACCCGGCGGAAAAAATAGAGCATCTGAATTTGGTTGAGCAGAGAATTGATCAGATTCGAACGATCCTCGAACAGCTTTTGACTCTCCGTGATGTCGTCGCGGATGCTGGACATTTCCTCATCGAGCAGGTTGGCCGCTTCCGCCGCCTTGCTGAGCCGCATTTTGACATCATCGGGCAGATCGCCCTTGTATTTGTAATTGAGCGAATGCTCAATGGTCGCCCAGAAGTTCATGGCCAGCGTCCGAATTTGGATTTCAGCCAAAATCGGTTTCATCCCGAGGGCGGACTGCACCGGGTATTCGACAATGATGTGATAGCTCCGGTAACCGCTGTCCTTCTTGTTGGTGATGTAATCCTTGAAATACAGCACCTTCATGTCTTGGCGATGGCGGATCAAGTCGGCCATCCGTTCGATGTCTTCCATGAATTGGCACATGATCCGGATGCCTGCTATATCTTCAATGCCCGTCTCGAGCTGATCCATCGGGACGTTCAAGCGTTTCGCTTTGTCCAAAATGCTGGAGATCCGCTTCACGCGGCCGGTGACAAATTCAATGGGCGAATATTCTTCCCGCTTCTTCAGCTCGGAGCGGAGCAGCTTGAATTTGACCTTAAGCTCCTCCACTGCCTGCTCATAGGGAAGCAAAAATTTATTCCAGTCTCTTCCGTCCATCCGTCCTTCTCCTTCCACTAGTGACTCAAGGCTGGCCGCTTCCTACCGCCTCGCTGATATGGCGGAAGCCGTCGGCTTTAAGCCTCATCGCCAGGCCATCGTTCAGCTTCCGCAGAAGCTCCGGCCCTTCATAGATGAGCGCCGTATAGATCTCCACGAGGCTCGCTCCCGCCCGAATTCGTTCATAAGCTTCATCCGCCGTGAAGATTCCGCCCGAGCCGACAAGCGGAATCCGCCCTCCGGTCAGCTTATACAGCCGACGGATGACCTCATGCGAGCGTTTCGTGAGCGGCCGGCCGCTTAATCCTCCGGACTCCCCGGCATTCCGATGTTGGAGACCGCTTCGATCCAAGGTCGTATTGGTCGCAATCATTCCGCTTACGCCAGCGGCTAGAGCGGTCTCGGCCACCTGCTCTAGCTCCTCATCCGTGAGATCCGGAGCGATCTTAAGCAGGAATGCCTTCGCTTCGCCTCCGTGCAGCTTGCGCTCGGCGTCCATCTCTTCCCTGACGGCCCCGAGCAGCCTACGAAGCTCTTCCCCATGCTGCAAGCTCCTCAATCCGGGGGTGTTCGGCGAACTGATATTGATCGCAAACAGATCGGCCTCGGGATAGAGCTCGCGGATACAAGCCCGGTAATCCTCTTCCGCTTGTTCGTTCGGCGTATCCTTGTTCTTGCCGATATTCACGCATACGGGAACGGGGCGGGTCCGCAGGCGTCCAAGCGCTTGCTTCATCCTTCCCGCTCCTTCATTATTGAAGCCCATTCGATTGATGAGCGCACCATCCTCCGGCAGGCGGTAGAGCCGAGGCTGAGGGTTGCCAGGCTGTGGCCGTGGAGTCACCGTCCCCACTTCCAAGAAACCGAAGCCGATGGCGGCGAGTCCGGGTACGGCTACACCGTTCTTGTCGAGTCCAGCCGCTAATCCCACCGGATTCGGAAACTCGCAGCCCCACAGCTTGACCGCGAGCTCTGGCCGCTCCGGAACCCCGTACATAGCATGCATAAGCGGCAGCATTCCCGGTACGGAAGCGGCTCCTGTAAGTCCGGCGATCGTCAGATGATGGGCTTTTTCCGGGTCCATACGAAACAGCAAGGGCTTAGCCGCCCATCGGTACAACAATCGCTTCACTCTCCATCCGTTCGCAAACGCGGTCTCGTTCTCAATTTTTACTCCCTCGAAACAGTTTATTCTTTTACGCTCAAAAAGAAAAGGAGAACGAGCTTTTTTCCTAGTCCATTTAGCTGTGACACGCGTTTCGAACCCGACAAGACGGACAAAAAAACTCTGCTAAAACGCTTTCTTTATGCTAAAATGAAAGGGGTGATTCGCCTAATTTTTATCTTGAACAAAGCCGGTGAAGGATGGTGCTCCGATGAAGAAGAAGCCAAGCTATGCCAAGCGTTATCAGAAGCAGGAACCGAACAAAAAAGCGATCATCTGGGTGAGTTCGATTGCCGGAGCCGTCATCGTGCTGATGATTGCCTTGCTTCTCTTTACGTAAGCAGCTAGCTAGTCCAACCAACGATAGACCTTAGCCGGATTCGTCTCCTTCGCGTCAGCGGGCAGATGGAACCGGCTTTTTGCGCGAATGAGCTCGTTGGGCAGCTTACCATCCGTGATTGTCACCTTGGTCCCCATCGGCGTCAGATCAAATAATTCCTCCAAGTCATCCTTCCCCACACGAATGCATCCCAAGGACTCGTCTTTGCCGATGGACTCCGGTTCATTGGTTCCGTGGATGGCATAATCCGTCGCGGACAGCGTCATCCCCCGGCTGCCAAAATCACCGTCGCTGCGCCCATTGGGGTTCTTCACCTTCTCGCTGATCTCAAAAACTCCCGTCGGAGTCCGCTTGCCACCTAAGCCCACGGGATAATTACGCAGGATCACCCGACCGCTCACCACGGCAAGACGGTGATTGCGCCGGTCCACGATGATCTCTAGCGGCTGTTCCAATGGGGTATGCGGATTTACAGCTCCAGATGCCGGGGGAGCTGATCCGGCCGGAGTCTTCGATGCCTTTGGCGTGGAAAGCCCATCGGAATCGGTTTCTCCAGATGCAGGGCTGCTGGATGGAGATGGTGTGGCACCCGTTCCACCCTTTGCTGCGAGGAGCGGCCAAAGCTCCTTCATGGCGGCCGTCAACCCGGACAACCGGTTGCGGGGATAATCTCCGACAAGCGCCGCAGCCGTCGTCGGCAAGCTGCCCTTCTCCTTTTGGTACGCATCTGCCGCGCTGCGCAGAACCGCCCTCTCTTCCTCTTTCGCAAGCCAGTCCGAAGCTTTCTTATCCGCTTGAGCCCCGTCATCCGGAGTACACTGGCAGGATGCCTGATCATAATAATCAATTTCCGTCGTGCCGCCTTGGGTTTGCTTCACTTCCAAGAGGGGCCGGGGACTCGTCGTCCACAGAATCCACTTCTTGTCCGCAGAAAGCGGCGCTTCCGCCAACATCACGGATTCGCCGGAATCCGGAGGATTCAACAGGAGGCTTCCCGCCTTCTGTTTTTTCTCCTCTTCGCTCGAACCTTTGCCAATAAACACAACTCCCGTCAGCTTGGCCGGCTTGGCCGCTTGAACGGGATGAGTCCCAGACGGCTCTGTAGGAGCCGCTGTGACGGTTGGCTCCTCCTGGCTCCTCTCTCCCGCTTCCTGACCGGGAGCATGCATGCTTGGGGAATAGAGGATGCCCGCTAGCAACAGCGCAAGAATAGCCGCCAGCCGCAGCCTGCGGCTGAGCGAATGCGTCTTGACCTTATTTCCAACCGCTCTTGCTGCTTCATCCGCTTCATCCGTCGAATCGCTCTCGTGGTCCTCTACGTCAGAACGACGATCCGTCGCATCCGTATGGGAGGCGGAGGGAACCGCCGCAGCAGCCAACTGCTCCGCTTCCTTTTCCACTGTGGCCGGTAGCTTCTTCTTCTCGTAGGCTTCAAAGACTTCGCCCGCCTTGGCGTAACAGTAGAGGGCTTTTTTCTCTTTGCCCTGCTCTTCATATTGTCTGCCGAGTAAATACCAGCCCATCTTGTTGTCGGGATGATCTTTCACAAACTGTTTCAGGTGCTGAAGATCTTCCTTCACTCTCTTCATTCCCCCTGTCGTCTACCTTCATTATCGGACAGGCGATGCGAATTTTGCACCCTGAAAGCGCAACAATGTCTCCAAACTTCATCTCTCAAAGAAAAAAACCGGCTCTCTGCGGAGCCGGGCGGGGTGTCTTCACGGATTATTTATTGAAGGGGCTGTCCGCCACTTTGATGGAGTCGGTGGGGCATCCGTCTTGAGCGTCCTGAAGGTCGTCGTGAAGGTCTTCCGGGATCTCCGCCACGCCATGATTGGCGTCTCCACCGTAAATCACTTCCGCCAAACCGTCGTCATCGTAATCATAAATGTCCGGTGCGGTTGCCCCGCATGCGCCGCAAGCGATGCAGGTGTCTTTGTCCACCCAGCTATATTTAGCCATCGATCTATTCCTCCTAAATGATATCCTCATTCTTCTTCACTATAATATAATTCCGTGTGAAGTTCAATTCTTGGACACAATTGAGAAACACTCTCAATCCTAATGTTTGGTTCCTATGTAGAGGTTATGGACGCTGCTCCCCAACTGATAAGGATCGCAGCTGACGGCATATTGGTAATCCACCCATCCGGCAAACTGCTCCGCATCCATTTGATTCACGCAGTCCCAAATCAAAGGAGCAAGGCCGTCAACAGCAGCATGCTTCACATCAAGCAAATCATAAGGGGACATGAAGTGGAGCATCTCCGCTGGACTGGAATGGACGAAGCATCCATCGGGAAAAGATCCCGGCTGATCCGCGTCGAAAAAAACGAGCGGCGGGTGCTGGAGCAGCACCTCCGGTCGCCTCATGAGCTGATTCAGGTAGACCCCCGCCCGATTGATGTAGCCCGCCGCAACGGTTCCGCCCGGTTTCAAAACGCGCAGACACTCGTCTAGGCAGGCCCTTCTTCCGCCTTCATCCTGAATATGATACAGAGGACCGAGACAGAGAACGAGATCGAAGCTGCCGGCTGCATAAGCGGATAAGTCCCGTGCATCTCCCAGCTCTGCGCGCATGTTGGAAAGCTGTTTCTCTGCGATTTTTCTACGCATGATCTCCACATGCTTCGGGGTAAAGTCAACCGCCGTAACCCTATGCCCTTGCTCCGCCAACCAGCAAGAATACCTTCCCGTCCCCGCTCCGACCTCCAATATCGTCTTTGTACCGGTCAAATAGGGCTCCAGAAGCCGGATGGTCGTGACGAATTCGGTTTTGTGGTAATTGTCCTTTTCCAAGCGGCTTTCTTCATCGTAGGAATTGTAATAGTCCCATATCGCGTTCACGTTCACGCCTCCTTCATCTCACTTTTGTTCAATCGTCTTCTTCCCGCTTCGCTCCCGGTCGCAGATGATCCATCTGCAGAGAGGTTCCGCGCACCTTGTGATTGCGAATCAAGGCGGAAGGGTCCTCTCCCAGCATGCCGGCGGTGAGTATGGCGCTCTCTCCGAATTTGTCGCGAATCCGGTCCATCGCTTCATTCAACTGCTCCTTCTTCGGCTGCTGCTCGTAGTCGAACAGATCCAGCTGAAAGGCCGCTTCAGCCTTCGCTTGAAGGTGAGCGAGCGTGATTCCGAGAAGCCGCACCGGCTTTCCGGCGGGCCAATGCTTCTCGAAGAGGCGGCAAGCCTCCTTGTAGACTTCATCAAAGCTTTCGGTGGGCATATCCAAGGTGCAAGCCCGAGTGATCGTCTTCATGTTCGGGTCCCGTATCGTGATCGAGATGGTGGAGGTGACAAGACCCTGCCGGCGCATCCGCCGCGTGGTCTGATCCGCCAAATTGAGGAACACCCGGCGAATATCATCCGGTTCGGTAAAATCCATCGGCAGTGTCGTCGTGTGTCCGATCGACTTGCTCGCTTCTCTCACCGGATTCACCGGAGAATCGTCCACGCCCTGCGCCGCCCGTCTGAGCCAAACGCCCAGCACACCGAATTCGGCCGTCAGCTTCTGCACGTCCGCTCGCGCCAAATGGCCGATGGTGGGGATGCCCAGCTTGGCTAACTTCTCCGCCGTCTTTTTGCCGACCCCATAAAGCATGTCGCAAGGCTTATCCCACAGTAGCTTCGGAACATCCCGAAGCCGCAGCACCGTCAAGCCGTTCGGCTTCTTCATATCGGACGCGATCTTGGCGAGCAGCTTGTTCGGAGCTACTCCGATGGAACAGGGGAGCTGCAGGTCGCGCCGGATCTTCTCCTGAATCTCTTCCGCGATCTCAAGCGGACTTCCAAACTGCTTGGAGCCGGTGATGTCAAGGAAGCACTCGTCGATGGACATCGCTTCGAGAAGCGGGGTGTAGCCTCCAGCAATCTCCATGAAACGCCGGGAAAATCTCCGGTACAGGTGGAAATCGGGCTGGATCACGATGAGCTCCGGGCACAGCTTCAGTCCCTCCCTCACCTGCATGCCTGTTTTGACGCCCTTTGCTCTTGCCGGATAGGAGGAGGTGACAATGATGCCTCGGCGCAGCTCAACGCTGCCTGCGACCGCTACCGGCTTGCCGCGGTATTTCTCCGGCTCAACGGCTTCATGAACCGAGCAGTAAAAAGCGTTCATATCAATATGCAGGATTACTCGGCCCTGCTTCGGATAGAATTCCGCGTTCGGATTCATGCCGCCCTCCTCCTCATCTTCAGATAGATACATCCAGCATACCGCTGACGAAAAACCCGGTCAAGGAAGCTTTCCCTGCACTTTTTTTGCAGCAATGGCAGGAAAAGCGGTGATATCGCAGCCGAATGTGGTATAATAATGAGAATTTTCGAGCGAATATCAGAATGAACGGGAGGATGCGGACATGGCCGGTATCATTTCGGTTTTTGATACAACATTGCGAGACGGCACACAAGGAGAGGGCATCAGCCTGTCCGCCGAGGACAAAATCAAAATCGCGCAGAAGCTGGATGCACTTGGCGTCCATTACATTGAGGGCGGGAATCCTGGCAGCAACGGGAAGGACATGGAGTTCTTCAAACGGGCCAGAAGCCTGAAGCTGAACGCACGACTCACCGCCTTCGGCAGCACACGCCGCAAAGATTCCATAGCCGAGCATGATACGAGTCTAAAGAGCATCGTGGAAGCAGGTGTGCCGGCGGCGAGCCTGGTCGGCAAATCGTGGGATTTCCACGTGCACACAGCGCTTCAGACTTCCCTCGAGGAAAACCTGGCGATGATCGGCGACTCCATCCGATTTCTGAAACGGTCGGGCATTGAGGTCAGCTTTGATGCGGAGCATTTCTTCGACGGCTTCAAAAATAACCGCGACTACGCACTCTCCGTCCTTCGAACGATAGGAGAAGCGGGAGCGGATTGGGTCGTGCTGTGCGATACGAACGGAGGCACCCTCCCCGGGGAAATCCACCAAATCGTGTCTGAGGTGGCGGGGCTACCCTTGAACATCGGGATTCATACCCATAACGACTGCGAGCTGGCGGTTGCCAACACCCTCAGCGCGGTCCAAGCGGGTGCCCGCATGGTGCAGGGGACGATCAATGGCTATGGGGAACGGTGCGGGAATGCCAATCTCTGCTCGATCATCCCGAATTTGCAGCTGAAGCTGGGGTATCCTTGCTTGCCTGAGGGTCATTTGAAGCAGCTAACCGCTGTAGCGCGGTACATCAGTGAAATCGCCAATGTGCATATGCCGATCAATCAGCCTTATGTCGGCAATGCGGCTTTTGCCCACAAGGGAGGTATTCATGTCTCGGCCATCCTGAAGGATTCCAAAACCTATGAGCATATCGCACCGGAGAGCGTCGGCAACAAGCGGCGGGTTCTCGTCTCCGAGCTGGCCGGGCAAAGCAACTTGCTGTTCAAAGCACAGGAGCTGGGGATTTCCCTCGATCCGGAGAATGTGGAAACCCAGGAGATGATCTCGCGCATCAAGGAGATGGAGCATCAAGGCTATCAATTTGAAGGGGCGGATGCTTCTCTGGAGCTTCTGCTGCGCCAAGCTTCGGGTGAGGTAACCGAGGTCTTCTCCATCGAATCCTTTAAGCTCTTGGTTGAGAAGATCGGCGATCACTCCATCGCCTCGGAAGCGATCGTCAAGGTTAAGGTAGACGGAGAAACCGTTTATACAGCGGCGGAAGGCAACGGCCCGGTCAACGCACTCGACAATGCGCTTCGCAAAGCGTTGATCAAATCGTACCCTGCTCTCCGAGAAATGCATCTGTCCGACTATAAGGTTCGCGTCATCAATGAAAAAGACGCCACCGCCGCCAAGGTCCGCGTCCTCGTGGAATCGAGCAATTACACCCATTCCTGGAGCACGGTAGGCGTGTCGGAGAACGTCATTGAAGCGAGCTGGCAAGCCTTACTAGATTCCATCCGATTCGCCTTACTCGGCCAGGCTCCGGTTCCCGGAACGGCGGAAGATCTGCAAGAGCGCGTTGGAATCATCAATTTGTAAGAGATGGTTACCGCATAGCGAATCCAAACGAAGCGTCTAAACGGGAGAGTCTATCCGTTTGACGCTTTTTCTTCAGTTGAAGTGGAGGCTCACTTCTTCTTAAAGTTACACTTGATCTCAATAAGCTCAAAGCTAATTTACGTTATCAAACGATACGGGTGGACTGCTTGAGGAATGAACAGCTGAACAGCAGCGACTGACGGTTTAAGATCGTTGCAGGCTTATTCGCAGAAAGGAGTCGGAAAAGATGAACTTAGCAAAAACAGGACAACTCGTAATGACAGCAATCTTAATTGGAATTCTGGCAACAGCTTGTAGCGCAAAGGGCTCCGGTGAATCCGGTACTGACCAACTGGGGAATTCCCCTTCGAGTGCTGCAACCGTTCCTTCAAACGTATCTTCTCCAAGCAGCAAGCCCGCCGCACAAGCTTCCGCTGCCCCAGCCGGTTCGGTCGGATCGGTTGGAACGGTGGAGATTGCATTCCCCTTTACCCGCCAAGACGGAATCGCCACCAACCAATTCGCCGTATGGATCGAATCCGCTAAAGGTGAATTCGTGAAGACGGTATTCGCTACCCATTTTATCGCAACGGGGGGCTACAAGCTGCGGCCGGAGGCAATTCCGACATGGGTGAAACGTTCGGGTCTCGCAAGTGCTTCCTACGATGAAGTGGACGCAATCGCCGGAGCAACCTTGAAAACGGGGGACGCAACCTTTACCTGGAACTGCACGGACAGCGACGGAATACCCGTTCCGGCTGGGAGCTATCGGTTCTATGTGGAAGGGACGACGCGCTGGGAGAATCGGATTCTATACGAGGGAACCATCGAGATTGGCAGCGGACGAAAATCAGCAGAAGCCAAGGTGAGTGAATCGACCGATCAAGCCATACAGAGCGGCATGATCGGCCAGGTGTCGGCGGTCTATACGCCATAATGGGCTTCTCTTAAGATACATCAGGCGAATCGGCGGGATCGTGCTGCAAAAAGTGTGTGATTCTCTTTTCCCAATCCTCGGAAGGTAGCAGGTAAAATTGATCGTAGACGATCCCATCCTTGCCGATGAGGAAGGTGGTCGGAAGTCCACGAACGCGATACAAACGGGTTGCTTGGCCTCGTTCATCCAGAAGAACAGGGAAGGCATACCCGTTTTTTGCTGCAAACTGAGCGGCATCCTCCCGGCTGTCCTGCTGAGTCACGTTTACGGCGAGCACGTCAAGCTTGTCCTTATACTGGTTGAAAATTCTAGCAAGATCAGGAGCTTCATCGATACAAGGTGGACAGCTCGAATCCCAGAAATTGAGGAGCAACGGCTTCTCCCGCTTTCCCCCGACTCGATAGGTGCTGCCGTCAAGTCCATGTAAGGCTAGTTCAGGCGCTTTTTCACCGGGAGCCGGTTCCCTATCAAACGCAGGGCTCTGGACCGATACGAATACCGAGCCGTTCTTATGACTTGCCGCTTCACTCCATTCAGCATCCGACACACCCGCAAGAGCGAGGATCGCTCCGCACCAAATCGGCATCCAATTCCCGACTTTCTTCATGTGAACCCTCCTCTAGTTGCTTCATTGAGGCTTTTTCCGCCTCATCGGGTTACGGTTCCTTTCCGACCATTGTTCCCACATCTCTTTCCCTTATCCTCCTCGTATGCCCTTTGGCTGGGAAGGTCATAGTAAGGATACGCCTGTGTGAAGGAAGTGGAATCGCATGGAAAAAATCAAGAGGGGCAAGCTTCCGGTCGTCTTCGAAAGCACGATTGAGCTTCCAAGCTCTCGCCGTTCTTCCCGCCAAACCGAAGCTGATGATGAAAACTCGGGATCGGAAGAAGAAGGCTCGTCCAAAAAAAGGAATCCATCCAGCCGAAATCAGCTGCGTGAATTTCTAGCCATTGCTACCGTACCGCTCGTTCTGGTGCTCGGCAATTCCATACTCGTGCCGATCCTGCCTCAAATGGTGCGGGAGCTTGGGATCTCCAAAGCGCAAAGCAGCCTTGTGATCACCTTGTTTTCCGTAACTGCCGGTCTCGTCATCCCGATCGCTGGCTTCTTATCCGATCGATTCAGTCGTAAAAGCGTCATTCTCCCCGCTCTTATCCTGTTCGGAGCAGCAGGCGTGCTGGCCGGATTCGGTGCAGTTTGGAAATCGTACACGGTCATCATCATCGCTCGAGCCTTCCAAGGAGTGGGCGCGGCCGGCACCTCTTCCATCGCTATGGCGCTGGTCGGGGACATGTACAGCGGGGCAACGGAGAGCCGGGCATTGGGACTCACCGAAGCTTCCAATGGAACAGGTAAGGTGATCAGCCCGATCCTTGGGGCGGCTCTCGCACTCCTTGTCTGGTATGCACCCTTTTTTGCTTTTCCTGTCTTCTGCTTGATGTCCATTCTTGCGGTCAGCTTGCTCATCAAGGAACCCAAGAAGGAGAAAGCGCCTCCCCGGTTCCGCGATTATCTGCAAGCTAACCTGAAGATTCTGAAAAGCAAAGGCAAATGGCTGATCCCCGCCTTCTTTGCCGGTTCGCTGGGCTTGTTCATCCTCTTTGGAGTGTTGTTCTATCTCTCCAACATCTTAGAAGAGCCTCCTTACGCGATAAATGGAATCATCAAGGGGCTTGTGCTTGCGATCCCCCTTCTCGGGATGGTGGTCACCTCCTACACAACCGGCGCCAACATCAAAAAGAACGGCCTCCTCATGCGCAAGCTGATGCTCACAGCCATGTTCGGAATGGTAGTCAGCTTGGGGCTCGCCGTGTTCTTTCACAAAACTATGATCGTATTCATCGGACTTCTGACCCTCAACAGCATCGGAATCGGTCTTCTGCTCCCCTGCCTCAACACCATGATTACCGGCTCCGTGGAAAAGGAGGAGCGGGGAATGATTACGTCTCTCTACAACAGCCTTCGCTACCTTGGTGTGGCGGCGGGTCCTCCCCTGTTCAGCTGGATGATGGACAAGTCGGACCGGCTCGTGTTCATCACGGTGTCCGCCTTGGCGCTCATCGCTCTTGGCCTCGTTTTTTTCTTGATCAAGCCTTCGGCTGAAGTCGCATAACTAGTACGCTGTCAACTCAAAAACTGTGGACTCCGCACAACTTCCCATACCGATGGACGCCGATTCATATCCACACGATTAAGGTTGACAGCGTACTAGGTACACCAAAAAGAAAAACCTCTTGTCTGCACCCTTATAGGTTCAGACAAGAGGCCGCTTTTGGCAGAAAGCGAATGAAAGCTTACCCGTACACGCTGAGACGAGAATACAGATCTCCGAGGGTGTTCACACCCCGACTTAGGATCTCGTTCAGCTGCAACGACCACAGCTTGGCGGTCATGCGTGAATCGGCTAATGCGTGGTGACGATTGATGCAAGGAATTTCGTAATAGTCGAGCAGCGCATCAAGAGACAAGCTGCGGCTCCCGGGATGCAGCCATTTGGCGATCATCATCGTGTCTAGGAGGCGGTGATTCAGGCTTGTCTTCGACGTTTTCCAGAGGGCGGCATTCAAAAAATGCTTGTCGTGGCCGCTCCCGTGAGCGAGTAGGATCCGTTGGCGAATAAAATCCATAAAATCGCTGAGCGCAGGCAAAAGCTCAGTGGCACTCGCCGCAGCTTCATTGGTGAGTCCCGTAAGCTCAACCACAACCTCGGGAATTTTGCGTTTCGGATTTACAGGCGTATAAAACGTCTCGGAATCCATCACTTGCTCACCGACGACCGCTATAGCTCCGATGGAGATGATCTCATCCCCGTTATAGGGGGAAAATCCCGTCGTCTCCAAATCGAAGACGACCGCTTCCATGTCTTCAAGCCCGATCTCATACAGAGATTGCTTGCGCTGTTCCTTCATCATGGAACGGATGTATGCCATGTGCTGAGCGCTTCCGGGATTAAAGAGCGAGGTGATGGCCGGCGTGATGCCACCCTGTTTGTATAGATGCCAGATGCCTGCATTCTCCGGACGTACCGGCTTCATGCCCATCCCTCCTTTCCGGTCAGCTTGCTGACACATCCATTCTCAAATCTCTCAATAACGGCTCATTAACCTACTCGCGAATTAAGCTTAATCGCCGTTGATCCGCTTAGCGACGATTCTCTGCAGCTTCCGCACCGAGCGAAGAGCCCGCTTCAACTCCAGCTTCCTCAGCTCATCCAGCTCTCCGATGTCCAGCATGGGTGTCGAAGCTTCCTTACCTGGCTCGGGCTCTTGTGTTGCTATCGTACGGAAATAGAGCGCCGATGAAAAATTCCGCTGCCATTCCAGAAGAAGCTCTGGGGATAGGCTTCCTTTTTGCCGAAGCCCCTCAAGCCTACGGGAGGTGGAAGTCGCCCACACTCCTTCATGGATGGCCAACAGGCGGATTCCGCTGGCAAACGGAATATAGAGCCCGTATTTAACATCAAAATGCCCTGCGTTCTCTCCATAACGTTCCGTAATCAATTGACCGAATACACCGAGCGCCGGTTTTCGGCGCAAGGTATTCTCCAGCATGCGCTTCATGGCAGTGGGACTGTGCTGAGGATAGGCTGCAAACTCCGCCAGAATCCTTTTTGCGAGTTCCTTCTCTCCGTACAAATGGCGTAGATCCGCAACGATCAGGAGATAGCGCACCGCTTCCCAGGAGCCGTCCAGCTCCCAGCCTTGGAGCATTTCGATCCAGGCCGCAGCAGGTTTATTCCAGCGGGAATGGTTACAGGTTACCCCCCCTTCACAGGGAGGATAACCCGTATCCGCAAGCGAGGAGACGATCCGGTCTCCCAGCTTCATGAAATAATCCTTTGTCCGGTGAGCCATATCAGGGGTTGGATCCGCATAGATCAGCCCGTTATCCTGATCGCTCCAGAGAGTCTGCTCTCTCCTGCCCCCGCTGCCAAAGAGAATGAAGGCATAAGGAACGGGAGGCGGACCATGACCTTCTTCGATCAGCGAGCGTTCAGCGATGGAGATCGCCTTTTGCATGATCTTGTCCTGAAGCCCGTTTACGGTATCGTTATATTCTTGAGGAAAAGAACCGAGGGGGTGGTCCCGGAGCATGTCGGTCATCTGCTTGCGGAAGGCAAGCAGCTCCTCCATGCTCTCTAACCGGTTGACGTAGAATTCGGCAGATTTTAAAGATAGGGTCGTCATTAGGCCATCCCCCTTGGCAGGCGATCCTCTTAACAGGTGCCGATGAGGCACATCTGCAAGATTTCGATATCGGCAGGTTTAGATGGAAGACGTCTGATCTTGCGCCTTGTGCAGTTGTTCCGGGTACCCGTAGTTGCCGTGCTCGCTCAAGTCGAGACCGATCAACTCCTCTTCTTCGGTAACGCGGAGACCGATGGTCTTCTTGATGATATAGAGAATCACAAAGCTGAGAATGGCTACGAATGCGAAGGTTCCGACAACACCCAGCGCTTGCACGCCCAGTTGGTGCAGACCGCCGCCGTAGAACAACCCGGCTTTGTCTTCTCCGGCCAGTTCCTTCGTTGCGAAGAGACCGATGGAGATGGTGCCCCATACCCCGGACAGACCGTGGACAGAGAAGGCGTAGATCGGATCGTCAAGTCCGAGCTTTTCCAGACCGACGGAGGTGTAGAAGGTGAAGACCCCAGCTACGGCGCCGATGACGACTGCAGCCCAAGGAGTAACGAAGGCACAAGCGGCCGTGATTGCAACGAGAGCGGCCAGTACACCGTTCAGCATCGCCGGAACATCGGCTTTACCGAAGTAGATCCAGGAGATAATCAGCGTTGCTACAGCGCCTGCGGCTGCTGCGAGGTTCGTCGTTACAGCGACATAACCGAAGTCTACCAGTGCGGACACCGTAGAACCGGCGTTGAAACCAAACCAGCAGATCCAGAGGATAATGACACCGAGAACAGTAAGCACTTGGTTGTGACCAGGAATCAGGTTCGGAGAACCGTCTTTGTTGAATTTGCCGATACGCGGTTTGAGCATGATCGTACCGACGAGCGCGGCAGTAGCCCCTTGTAGATGGACGACCGTGGAGCCCGCGAAGTCCAGCATGCCGATCTTGGACAGCCAGCCACCGCCCCATACCCAGTGAGCTGCGAACGGATAGATGAGGATGATGTAGAGAACACCGAAGACGAAGTAAACGGTGAGCTTAGCGCGTTCCGCGAAGCCGCCCCAGACGATGGCGAGCGATACGCCGGCGAAAGCCAGCTGGAACAGGAAGAGCACTGAAATCGGAAGGCCCAGAGCCCCGAAGGCGGTATCGAACGGAGCCAAATTCGTTACGTTCGTGAAAAAGCCTGTCGTGCCAAGGAACCCGTTGCCGTTACCAAAGGCTAGACCAAAGCCGACAGCCCAAAATGCGATAGATGCAAGACCAAAGGTGAGGACGGTTTTCCCGGCAACGTGACCAGCGTTTTTCATTCGGGTCGAACCGGCTTCGAGAAGAGCAAAGCCGCCTTGCATAAAGATGACCAGAATTGCGCCGAGCATAACCCAGAGTGAGTTGACTGCTGTCGCCAATTGCTCGTTGGTTACCCCATCAGCAAATGCGAGCGTCGGAAACAGCAAGGTGAGTGCGCCGGCTGTGACAGCCACTTTTTTCCACATAGAAACCTCTCCCTTAATGTTATATTTCTTTACATCTCACTTACTTGTTGTAATTATATTGGCATGTGGTATAAAATGCAACATATTTTTTCGTAAATATGTTGTTATTCGAGCATGGAATCATTCGTATTTGCGCATTAATGTGATGTTTGGTTACAGATTGTATGATCAAAAGGAAAAAGAAGGGTCGAAATCGGTTCTTTTGTTCTCCGTGCGGGTAAACTAGCTTGAGAAAATCATAAAAAAAGGATCTTCCGGTTTGCGCGGGCGATGAAACCAGTCCCCGTTTTTTCCGTATAGATAAGGAAGAGAAAAAACACCCGATCTCAGAATAGGAGGATTTCGATCATGTATCCCAGTTATGGTTATGGCTACGGCTTCGGTATGGATCCCATGATGATCCTGATCCTGCTAGCCTTCGGGTTGTCCCTGTGGGCATCCTTCCGCGTCAAAGGCACCTTCAACCGATTCGCTCAGGTGAGAGCCGGCTCCGGGATGACCGGTTATGACGCCGCCCGCCGCATGCTCGATCTGAACGGCTTGTACGATGTTCCGATCGAACCTGTGCCAGGAACCTTGAGTGATCATTACGACCCGATCAAGCGCGTCGTTCGGTTGTCGGAGCCGGTCTATTATGAAAGCAGCATCTCCGCCATTTCCGTGGCCTGCCACGAAGTCGGCCATGCCATTCAGCACAAGGAGGCTTATCCGATGCTGGTCGCCCGCCACCGGATGTTCCCCTTCGTGAATTTCGCTTCCAGCGCTTCTCCGTTTCTTATGCTCGCAGGAGTATTGTTCGGTTCCATGAACCTCGTTTGGGTGGGCATCCTGTTCTTTTCGGCTGCTGTCGCGTTTCAATTGGTGACGCTGCCCGTGGAATTCAACGCAACGAACCGCGCCAAGAGATTGATGGTATCCGAAGGCTTCATCGATCTGCGGGAAAAGCCGGGAGTGGATCGGGTGCTGAATGCCGCCGCTCTCACGTATGTAGCCGCCGCCCTCATCTCGCTTTTGCAGTTGCTCCGCTTCGTGATGATCTTCGGTAACAACCGCAACAATGATTGACGGTTGACAGACAATTCGAACACCACTGCTTATCTAGCAAAAAAGTCCTCATTCCCTTCGTGATTTTGTCCGAAGGGGATGAGGACTTTTCTATTGACCGCATATTCACCATCTACTGTTCTCCATCTATTTGACAACGCTTCTGCTGCGAAAATAATCGTTCAGGTAGCGCCGGAATCCTTCCGCTACAGGCGGTAAAGCTTCTCCACTGCGGCGAATAATCCCCACCGTGCGCGTCACCGCCGGCTCCGTCACCCGGAGCTTAACGGGCTCCAGAGCGGAGGTTTCGGAGAGCGCCATCTCGGGAAGCAAGCTCACGCCCATGCCGGCAGCGACCAACCCCCGGATCGTGTCCGTCTCCTCCCCCTCAAACTCGATTCGCGGGCGGAAGCCCGCTCTCTCGCAGGCGGACAGGACGATCGAACGGAGGGAATAGGCTTCGCTGAACAGGACAAACGGTTCCTCGGACAACTCGTCCAGCCGAATTTCGCTTTGGTTCGCCAGAGGATGCCCGGCGGGCAGGATGGCAAATAACTCCTCCGTCAGCAAAAGCTCGCCGATCACGCGATCATGGCGTTCGGGAAGGGGGGAGATGAACGCTAGATCGATCTCCCGTTCGATCACATCGCGGATCAAGCTCTTGTATGTCCCTTGGCGAAAGCGGAATTTCACCTCCGGATAGATCCGACGGAAGCCGGCGACCACGGTCGGCAGCAGGCTGATTCCCAAGCTGTGCGGAAATCCGATGCGAATCTCTCCTTTGGCAGGGTCGAGGAATTCCTGCACTTCCCTTACCGCTCGTTCCAGCTCGCTCATGATCCCTTCCACCCGGCCCAGAAACAGCTTCCCGGCAGAGGTGAGCTGCAGGTTTCGTCCTCTCTGCACGAAGAGGGATACGCCGAGCTCCTCTTCGAGTTGATGAATCTGGCGGCTGACAGCCGACTGAGCGATGTGCAGCTCCTCGGAGGCTTGGGTCACATGCTGTTTTTTGGCTACCTTCAAAAAGTACTGGAGCTGTCGAAGTTCCAATCGCTACCTCTCTTTCGGATTGGACAAGTGATTTTCCAACCCTATATAATAAAGAATGCATGGAAGTTCTTGCTGCTTTCCAAACGTTAACGAGCTAACCCTTAAAGGAGGAATAGGAGAACATGACTCAAGAACGAACTGGTGTGGCAACCTTGAAAGGAAATCCCCTCACGCTCATCGGACCGGAGCTCCACGCTGGAGAATCCGCTCCCGATTTCACCGTGAGCAAGAATCTGACGGAGTCCGCGACCCTGCAGGATTTTGCCGGCAAAATCAAGCTGATCAGCGTTGTTCCCTCGCTCGACACGGGGGTATGCGACATGCAGACCCGTCGGTTTAATGAAGAAGCAGCTAACCTGGGGGATGAAGTGGTCATTCTGACGATCAGCAACGACCTCCCTCCTGCTCAAGCGCGCTGGTGTGGAGCCGCAGGGGTCGATCAAGTCGTCCTGCTCTCGGACCACAAGGACGTCTCCTTCGGGACCGCTTACGGCGTTCTCATCAAGGAGCTCCGCCTACTGATGCGTTCGATCTTTGTCCTCGACAAGGAGAACAAGATCCGTTACGTCGAGTACCTCGGTGAGATGACCGAGCATCCTGATTACGACAAAGCGATTGCCGCCGTTAAAGCCTTGCTCTAATGGGAACGGTAACCGTACAAGAGTGTTTCAGACCTCTAAGCGCTATGCGCTTGGAGGTCTTTTTGCGAAGGGATGCGTATCTGAAAAGAAAAGCCCCCAGCAATAGCCCGGGAGCAGGTTGACTTACAGCTTGTATTGGGCCAGCCTCTTGTCCAAATGCTTGTAAATCTCGGTAATGTTGCGATAGTTGGATCCGAGATCCCCCAGATTTCCCCGGGAGGCGGAATAAATGTCAATGGCCGATTCCAACGGAGTGATGCGGAATAAGGTTAGGGTGATGTCCTGCGTGCGTCCGAAAGCAGTTCTCTTCTCGACCACGATCTCGCCGACATTCTGAACCTCGTGAAGGATGGTATACCCCTTCAGCTTTTTGAGCATGCTGATGACTTCCTCCCAAAGCTTGTCCTTGGGAAGCTTGTAGTGCTTGGTCTTCAGTTCCGGCTCCTTCGCATTTTCACCGGTGCTTTCGTGGCTGCGAATCAAGCCGACCAACGTCCTTTTCAACAATGCCTTGCCCTCCTCAACCATCTTCCTGAGCCGGTGCGTGAACACCGGATGATTTCTCTATTAATTTTACCATTGTTTCGGTTAAAGCAAAAGAGGGAAGGAAGCGGTTTCTTGAGCTGCCGACTGTCAATCGGCAACCGGAGCAAAGCCCGCATGCTCCATAAAGCGAGAGAATCCGGCACGACCGCTGTTGTCGCGCTTATAGACCCCTGCGTCGAGCAAGACGCGGGCAAACTTGCTCCCGACTTCCCGCCGAACGGCTTCAAGAGCTTGCTCTTTGGTTAGAGACTTGTATTCCTTCCGCAGCTGCTCCATCCATTCCGCATGCTTCGCGAGCGGACTTCCCTCCGCTATGGCCGGAGCTGCGGAGAGTTGGGACGCTTCCACCAGCCATTCTGCGATCGCCTCGATCTCATCCTTCAAACGACCGGGCAGAACGGCCAGTCCCATCACTTCGATCAAGCCGATATTTTCTTTCTTGATATGATGCAGATCGGCATGGGGATGGAACAGCCCGAGCGGATGCTCCTCTGTCGTCCGGTTGTTGCGGAGAACCAAATCCAGCTCGTATTCTCCCTTCAGATTTCGCCGGGCGATCGGGGTGATCGTATTATGGAGAACTTCCCCTTCATCGCTTCGGCTGAAGGCGAGAACATCGGCTTGAGGATCACTGTAAGCGCGCCACAGGGTGAGGAGGGTGTCTGCCAGTTCGATCAGGTGATCCGGGTTATCACCCGAAATGCGGATGACCGACATTGGCCATTTCACGATGCCGATGCTTACGCCCGGATAATCGTTGTGCTGGAAGGAACTTTCTACCGGAGCCTTCTCCATCGGGAAGACGTGCCGCCCTCCCTGGAAGTGGTCATGGCTAAGGATGGAACCACCTACGATCGGAAGATCGGCATTGGAGCCGATGAAGTAATGCGGCATTTGCCCGACAAAGGACAAAAGGCGGACGAATGAGTTGCGGCTCACCTTCATCGGGACATGCTCCCGACTGAAGACGATACAATGCTCATTATAGTAGATGTAGGGAGAATATTGCAGAAACCATGGCTCCCCGTTAAGCCCAAGCGGAATCACCCGGTGATTTTGCCGAGCGGGATGATTGAGTCGTCCGGCGTATCCAATGTTCTCCAGGCACAGGAGACACTTCGGATAACGGCTTTGCGGCGCGTTTCGCTCCGCTGCGATTTCCTTCGGATCCTTTTCCGGCTTGGAGAGATTGACGGTGATCTCCAGATCTCCGTATTCGGTCGGAGCAAGCCACATCTCATTCTTGCGGATGCGGTCCATCCGAATGTAGTTGGAATCGGTCGATAGCTGGTAGAACCAATCGGTCGCCTTCTCAGGGGCTTGTGCGGCGAGCTGCCGGAAGGTCTTCGCGACTTCCGATTGGCGAGGCAAGAGAAGACCCATGATGCGGGCGTCCAGTAAATCCCGCTGCGTCGTGTTGTTCTCGGGAAGAATGCCCTGTTCCGCTGCATAATCAAGAATATGCTCCAGAATGGAGACCGGTGCGGTGAGCCGCTCATCCGGGATCTCTCCCGCATAAGGTTCGTCTACCTGCAGCAGATCAAGCAGAGCATTCTGGGCAACGATCTCGTCGCCTTCTCCTAAAAAACCGCGTTGAACGCCGAATTGAAGCAGGCGGGCAATCTCCAGTTTGATATCCATGCTGTTATCCTCCTCTGGATAAACCAGACGCCTATCGAATGAGGAGACCGCAGCCGATCCCGGTCTCCTCCTATACGGCGCCTGTTCGGGGATCTCCCCCATGAGCCGGTGGGTAATCTTAAGCCTGATAACCGCTCGGATGCTCGCGATGCCATTTCCAAGCCGATGCGATGATGTCCTCCAGCCGGTCCATCTTGCGGACCCAGCCGAGCTCCCGCTCCGCTTTGGCCGAGGATGCGATCAGCTCGGCCGGATCCCCGGCACGGCGGGCTTCCGCTTTGGCCGGAATCGGATGCCCCGTCACTTTGCGGGCGACCTCGATGATCTCCTTCACCGAGTATCCTCGGCCGCTGCCGAGGTTATACACCGCGCTGTCTCCACCGCTGCGGAGGCGTCCGAGCGCCAGCACGTGAGCGCTCGCCAGATCGGATACATGCAGATAATCGCGGATGCAGGTCCCGTCCGGTGTCGGGTAATCCTCGCCGTAGATGGAGATGAACTCGCGCTTGCCAAGCGGGACTTGGAGAACAAGCGGGATGAGGTGGGTTTCCGGAGCGTGATCCTCGCCGATTTTGCCGCTCTCGTGGGCTCCGCATGCGTTGAAGTAGCGCAGCGATACGTATTTGACTCCGTGAGCGGTATCGAACCACTTCATCATTTTCTCCATCGCCAGCTTGGTTTCGCCGTAGGTATTCGTCGGGAACGTGCGGTCATCCTCGGAGATCGGGGTCCGTTCCGGCTCTCCGTAGGTCGCGGCTGTCGAGGAGAAGACGATTTTGTTCACGCCGTATTGCTGCATCTTCTCAAGCAGGCACAATGTTCCGTAGACATTATTGTGATAGTATTTGCCCGGGTTGCTCATGCTTTCGCCTACAAGCGAGTTGGCCGCAAAGTGAATGACCGCCTCGATGTCATTCTCTCCAAACGCCTTATCGAGAACTTCCTTGTCGCGCAAGTCGCCGACATAAAGCTTGCCTCCTAGCACCGCATCGCGATGTCCGGTTTCCAAGCTGTCCACGATGACGACTTCTTCTCCGAGACGAAGCAATTCCGCTACCATATGTGAGCCGATATACCCGGCTCCGCCTGTCACCATAATTGCCATGATTATTCCCTCCAAGTTGTCCGGTTAGGCCGGAATGATCGAACTTGCCTCCACTATCGAATGAATGCAGCTATCCTTGCCTTTGCCGCATTCTTGTTACCCTCTTACAGAGCTTTGGCTCCGTCGCCAATCTCGCCCACATAGAAGTCAGCTTTGTAATCGGTCCGTTCTGCATAAGCCTTGCCCACCGAAGCGATAAAGGCGTCAACGGCTTCGTTCTTCACGAGAGAGACCGTGCAGCCGCCAAAGCCGGCACCGGTCATCCGGGAGCCGAGCACACCGGGAACCTTGAGCGCTTCCTCCACCATCACGTCGAGCTCCTTGCAGGTGACTTCATATTGGTCGCGCAAGGAATTGTGCGAAGCGATCATCAGCTTGCCGAAGGCTTCAAGATCGGATTCCTTGAGCGCCTTGACCGATGCCAGTACGCGATCGTTCTCTTCAATAACGTGACGGGCGCGTTTCTTCACCGTTTCGTCGGGAATGAGATGCTCGTTCTCCTTCAGTTGAACGGCATTCAGCTCTCCCAGGAACTGAAGGTCCGGGAACGCCTGCCGCATGGAAGCGACGGCTTCCTCGCATTGGGCGCGGCGGGCATTGTATTCCGAATCGACAAGTCCGCGCCGCTTGTTGGTGTTGCCGATCACAAGCTTACAGCCGTCCGCTTTGAACGGGACGAGCTCGTAATCCAGCGTATTGCATTTAAGCAGGATCGCATGATCCTTCTTGCCGTTCGCTACCGTAAACTGATCCATGATGCCACAGTTCACGCCCATGAACTGATTCTCCGACTCCTGAGCGATGAGAGCGAGCTGGACCCGGTCAACCGGATGCCCTTCCGCCGTTATGAAGCCGAACTCGGTAACCAATTGAATAGAGGCGGAGGAGGACAAGCCAGCTCCGTTCGGAATTTCGCCTAAGTAATACACATCATAGCCGCCGAAGGTATAGCCGCGCTTGGCCAGATGCACAAGCACCGCCTTCGGGTAGTTGATCCAGTCGTGCTCCTTCACGTTCTTGGCATCCTTGAGTGTTATCTCAGCCGTTGTCGAGAAGTTGCCGGAGGCGAATCGGATGATATCGTCCTCGCGTTTGCGCAGAAGCATCGTCGTTCCGAAGGTCAACGCCGCTGGGAACACATATCCTCCATTGTAATCGGTATGCTCGCCAATCAGGTTGACCCGTCCTGGGGCAAAGTAGCTTTCAATTCCTTCTTCCGTTCCGCCAAACCGCTCGACGAAAGTCCGCTTCAGCTCTTTAAGCTCTGCCATCCTTCGCACCTCTTTCGTATTTCTTCGTTTAGGGAATGATACTGCGATGATAGGTTTCTTTTGTGATAATAAATGATCATTTATGTTCGTTTTCATTGTACTACCCGCACCATTAACGGTCAATAGTCATTTCTCATCACCGAACGCAGCTCCCCGTACTTGAAACAACATCAAATGTCCGTGTCAGCCAGAAACAAGACATTCAGCCCAAGCCTGATCAGACCAGGATAAGCCGAATATCCGTCTCCCTGCGGATGAAGTCGGCATACTCATCGGCAAGCCCTTTGTCCGTCACCAGAATATCAACCGAGCTTAGCTCTGCGATGCGAGAAAAGGCGGTTTTGCCAAATTTGCTGTGGTCGGTCACCACAATCACTTGCTTGGCGAGAGAGACCATCTTGCGGTTAACACTGGCTTCCTCCAGGCTCGGCGTTGTAAGCCCGTTCTTGAAGTCCAACCCGTCGATGCCGAGAAACAGCTTGTCCGCTCGAATCTTCTCCAGGCTCTCTTCTGCGAGGGGTCCAACGAGCGCATAGGATTGCGGTCGGATCTTGCCGCCGGTGAGAATCACATTCCAATCCGTCTGACCCGCTACGCTTGAGGCGATATTCGCGGCATTGGTGACGACACTGAGCGCCTGCTTCCCCTTCAAGCGGCCTGCGAGCAGCATGTTCGTCGTTCCCGGCGTGAGCAAGAGGGAGTCTCCGTCCTGCACAAGCGCCGCCGCCGCTTCGGCGATTCGCATTTTCTCGGCGGCGAACGCTTCCTCTTTCTCGGAGAAGGAACGCTCATGCGCCGTCTCCCTCCCCCCCATTTCAAGCGACAAAGCGCCTCCGTGGGTCCGGTATAGATGCCCTTCCTCCTCCAGCCGTTCAAGATCGCGGCGGATCGTAACCGGCGACACTCCGAGGGTTTCACTCAGCTCCAAAACCGCGGCCTTCCCGTTCCGGTTTACCAATTCCAGGATTCGATTTTGCCTCTCTTCCGCAAACATTCGCTCGTCCGTCTCCTTCGTCGACGATAATAGAGTTCACTATGTACGCTGTCAGCTTAATAACCTTGGTATCCGCACAACTTCCCATACCCATTGACGCCGATTCAAATCCACATGATTAGGGCTGACAGCATACTTATTACTTTGTTCATTTAATTTACAAAGTCAGCAGGATTTTCGCCCCAACAATTCGAATATAATTATAGCAGAGTCCCTGCGCGAATACCGCTGACCTCCGATCCTCTTTTGGACTCCTGTAGGGCAATGGGCAATCGATACTATGATGAGGTGAAAGCATGGGTTACTTTTTGGGTGTCGATTTAGGCACATCCGCTGTTAAATGCATTCTTGTCGATGAAGCCGGCCAAGTAAAAGCCGGAAAAAGTGTGGAATATCCTCTCTATCAACCGCATCCGGGCTGGGCGGAGCAGAATCCCGAGGATTGGTGGAAGGGAACCGCGGAATGCGTTCGACTGCTCCTGCAAAAAGCGGAAATAACCGCGAGCGATGTACTTGGCGTAGGTCTATCCGGCCAGATGCACGGCTCCGTTTTCTTGGACAAGGATCTGCAGGTGATCCGCCCCGCCCTGCTCTGGTGCGACCAGCGTACGGCCGAGCAATGCGAATGGATCGAGAATGCCGTCGGCAAGGAGCGTCTTGGCGAATTGACCGGAAATAAAGCGCTTACTGGTTTCACGGCGCCGAAGATCGTCTGGCTGCGCCAAAATGAACCGGAGGCCTATGCCCGTATCGCTCATATCATGCTTCCGAAGGACTACGTCCGGATGATGCTGACGGACGGCTTTGGCATCGACGTTGCCGACGCGAGCGGAACTCTACTGCTCGATGTGGCCGCGCGGGATTGGTCGCAGGAAGTGCTGGACAAGCTCGGCATCGAGCGCTCCTGGCTTCCACCCCTCTATGAGAGCAATGATATCGTTGGCACCGTCACTTCCGCTGCAGCGGAAGCCACAGGCCTTGCCGTTGGAACGCCCGTCGTTGCCGGCGGCGGCGATCAAGCTTGCGGGGCGGTGGGCGTCGGCGTAGTTAAGCCGGGCATTGCGAGCGTAGCCATGGGAACCTCCGGCGTCGTGTTCGTCCATGACGAAACCTATCAGGAGGATCCGCTCCGGAGGCTTCACTCCTTCTGCCACGGCGTACCGGGCAAATGGCATCGCATGGGCGTCATGCTGGCAGCCGGCGGTTCCTTCCAATGGTGGAAGAACCATTTTGCCCACGAAGAGCTCCTGCAGGCGGAGCAGGAAGGCCGCGATGTCTACGATCTGCTGACCGAGCTTGCCGCAAAAGCCCCTATCGGCAGCGAAGGCTTGCTCTTCGCCCCTTACCTCACCGGCGAGCGGGTGCCTCATCCCGATCCGAAGGCGCGCGGTGGGTTCATTGGTTTGAATCTGCGCCACACCAAAGCGCATCTCACCCGCGCAGTCATGGAAGGCATCACATTCGGCCTCCGAGATTCCCTTGAGCTCATGAAGGAATCTTCCGTCGAGGTCAACGAGCTTCGGGTAAACGGCGGCGGAGCGCGCAGCCCGTTCTGGCGGCAGATGATCGCCGATGTCTTCGGGTATCCCGTCGTCACCGTCAATTCGACGGACGGTCCCGCCTACGGGGCAGCCGTGATGGCCGCATCCGGTGTATTGCAGAAGGATACGACCGCTCTCTGTGAGGAATGGATTCAAGTGGTCGATCGAGTGGAACCGATCGAAGAGAATCGCATCGCCTATGAGCGTTATTATGAGGTATACCGCTCCCTCTACCCGACTCTTCGGGAGACCTTCCACAAGCTGAGCGATCTCGCGCTAGGCTGAGGATAACGCCGCTTGTCCGTCATACCAGCGTCATCTCAACGTTATAACATGCGAAAAAACCGCCTTTCCTTAGAGGAGAGGCGGTTTGACTTTTCGTGAGTAGCCCGCATGTGCCGTCCGGTTTAAGTGTTTCAAACCTGCTCTCGCAGGTGGGTGTCCGCAGTCGCGCTTTTGAGATCCCTTCGAAGAGGGCTTGTCAGCTGCACCACAATATGAGGCTCCCTAGAAACATGTCATTGGTTCAAAACAACAGAAAACCATAACGAACACCGCAGGACTTTTATCAGTATCGTCATTATATACGCTTGTTAACCCTCATGCAAGACCAACTGCTGGAAACCTCTATTACTCTGTCACCTTAATCGAATGGATATAAATCGGCGTCAATCGGTATGGGAAGTCGTACGGAGTCCACGGTTTTTGAGTTGACAGCGTACTATTTGCGTTCTTCCTCAGAAGGCGTTCCGGCTTTCGGATCTCCGTCCGTCAGCAATGCCGGTTGCTCCTCGTTCTCCCTTTCGTCGTCCTCATATTCTCTTTCGTCGTCCTCATATTCTCTTTCGTCGTCCTCATAGTCTCTTTCGTCGTCCTCATATTCTCTTTCGTCGCCCTCGTCTTCGCTCTCTTCTTCCGTTTCATCCTCTTCGCTTGACTTAAAGCGCATTTGAATCTTCGTAAAACCACGGTTGAAGTTCCAGAAGGAGGCGATCGCCATGATGCTTCCCATGAAAAAGACGATCAAGAAGTTATATTTTACACTAATAAAGAGGATGGCCCCATTCATCACAAGCAGCATGATTGAGTTGATCGGTTGGCCGATCGTGATCAACAGGCTGTTCTTCACGATTTGGAACGTGCTCATGTGCAGATGGACCATAATCGAGAGAAAATTCAAGAAAGCCGCAGCAAGAAACACCATAAGTACGATGAACAGGAGCGAGAACGATTGCAGAAAGTCGGACCGGTTCAGGTAGAAGGAATAGTTGACCGACAGAATGACCGCAAGCAGCGCGAAGAGAAACCCGCCGAGCATACTTTGTTTATAATTGGCCTTATAGTTTCTCCAATAAGTCTTCCAGAGCGGAACATCTACATCGCCCGTCACCCATTTACGAGCTACCGCAAACATGGCGGCGCTTGCAGGAATGACGGTGAACGGGGAGACGATTCCGACCATGAGAAACCATTGACGAAAGTAATCAGGCGTCATATCCGCCGAAGGCGTGATCAGCAAGGTCAGGCACAGGAAAAAAAACGGTAGTGAACAAAATACCCAAAGCAGGTTGATGGCGGATAACCGCATGATCCATTCCGATATCCGGTAAAAACCGCCCATGAGACCTCTTGTTTCCAAAAAAGCTCCTCCTTCGTCGTCAGCCAACGGTAACCGCTATCAAATGACGGAAAGCCATCCGTACGGCGGCCGCTGGGAAAGTCAATCATGACCACCGGAAGGAAACCCTATCCGATGCCGCAAGAACGATATGTTCTTGTATACCATTATAGCTCATTTTCCGACAAACTCCTAGGAGCCTTTGGATTCGAAGAATCGTCCATGAAAAAGCAGGCAACCGGCGGACCGATGGTCCTGCGATTGCCTGCTCGTCAGATGCCTGAAGGCATCCCCACGTTATTCGTCTTCGCTCTTGCGGTAGCTGCTGCGGCTCTCGCTGCGGTTCTCGTCGCGCTTGTACCCGCCGCCGCTGCTGCGGTTATCCCGGTAGCTGCTGCGATTACCGCCGTCGCGGTTGTTGTCATAGCCTTCGCGGCGCGGACGGCTGCTGCTGCCGCCGCCATACCCGCCTGACGAGCTGCTGCCGTACCGGCTGCCGCTGCCTTCGCGGCGCTGGCCGCCATAACTGCCGTAACCGCCGCTGTTCGGACGGCGTCCGGCGGAGCGGATATCCGGGCGGCGCTTCTTGGCGCGGAGCGGCTCTTCCGGGGTCAGCTCGACTTCAACATCCTTGCGATCCCCGGTGAGAAGCTTCATGGCCGCGGACAAGAGGTTCACGGAGTCGTATTCTTCCAAGAGTTGGATGGCTACGCCCTTGTATTCGTTCGTGTCTTCGCTTTGCATCAGATTGATGATGCGCTCAGCGGTGATCTTCTGTTTGCCTTCGATGGCTTCCGCCAGACTCGGCACCGGTTTGCGCGTGATGCGGTGACGGGTAATCTTCTCGATGAAGTGCAGGTGGTCGATCTCGCGCGGGGTAACGAAGGTCCAAGCGGTTCCTTCCTTCCCGGCGCGGCCGGTCCGGCCGATGCGGTGAACATAGCTTTCCGGGTCCTGCGGCAGGTCAAAGTTCACGACATGCGAGACACCGGAAACGTCAAGACCGCGCGCAGCCACGTCGGTGGCAACGAGCACATCGATGCTGCCGTCGCGGAATTTGCGCATGACCGCGTCGCGCTGATTCTGCGACAGATCGCCGTGCAAGCCTTCTGCGGAGTATCCGCGCTTCTGCAGCCCTTCCGCCAGCTCATCGACACGGCGCTTCGTCCGGCCGAAGATGATGGCGAGATCCGGAGCTTCCATATCGATCAGGCGGCACAGAGAGTCGAACTTCATCTTCTCTTGGACTTCAATATAAGCCTGCTGGATCAGCGGTGCGCTGACCTGCTTCGGAATGACGGAGACATGCTCCGGATTTTTGAGGAATTGTTGAGCCAGCCGTTGAATGTTCGCCGGCATGGTTGCGGAGAAGAGCATCGTGTGGCGTTCTTCCGGAACGAGGCTGAGAATGGATTGAATGTCCTCCATGAAGCCCATGTCGAGCATTTCGTCCGCTTCGTCGAGAATGACCGTCTGAACATCGTCGAGCTTGATCGTCTTGCGGTTGATGTGATCGAGCAGCCGTCCCGGCGTTCCGATGATGATCTGCGGGCGTTTCTTAAGCGCGCGGATCTGCTTCACGATATCTTGGCCGCCGTAGATCGGCAGCGAACGGATGCCCTTGAAGCGACCGAGCTTGCTTACTTCTTCTGCTACTTGAATCGCAAGCTCGCGCGTCGGACACATGATGAGGGCGACGATGCGGTCTTCCGTCGGCTGAATCTTCTGAACGAGCGGCAGGCCGAACGCGGCGGTTTTCCCTGTCCCCGTTTGTGCCTGTCCGATCAAATCCTTGCCTTCCAGCGCAAGAGGAATCGTTTTTTCCTGAATGGGCGTAGCTTCCTCGAAGCCCATTTCAGTTACGGCTCTCAGCACCTTGGCTTCAAAACCGAATTCATTAAAATTTTTCAAATGGAATCAAACTCCTTTTCCTGGGCATTAAGCCCTCTCTACTTATCGCCATAAACGGCATCTCCAGTACGGTTTCCATATTCGGTTCATTTCGAGCACCCTTGCGGTGCATAAAAAAAGCATTTCCCTTTGAGCAGGAAAATACCGCCGTACCAAAGAACATCATTGGTTAGTATAGCACACCGTACGATGCCAATGCCAGCGGCCTTGAGAAATGCTTTCATATTCTTTTTCAAGCCGTTTGACCTAGTACGCTGTCAGCTTAAAAATCGTGGTCTCCGCACAACTTTTCATACCCATTGACGCCGATTCATACCCACACGATTAGGGCTGACAGCGGACTTGAGCGTTTCTTCCTAACAAGAACCCTGAAACCATTCCGCACATGGATCGTATGAAGGTAACATCAAATCGATTACATGGCAAGGGAGACCGCCTATGTCTATAAAGAAACGGATTGGAGCCATCATCAAGAGCCGCAAGGAAGCGCCTGCTGCTCCTCAGCAAAATTCGATTGAAGAAGCACGCATTGGAGATATCGTGTCCGTTGATCTCGAACAGTATGTCATCACAGGCAAAGTCGTTTATTTCGACCGAGGTTATGCCCCTCACCGTTATGCGTATTACCTTCGCGACGGTAAGAACATCTCTTGCCTTCTGATCGAAAAGGGGCGTCAGTACGAGTGCTTTCTCTGCGAATTCGTCGAGGGCTCGCTGGATGATCCGAGCGAAGTGCCGACCCGTCTCGATGTAGACGGCGAAGTCTTCTATGACCTTGAATGGAACCGTACGGATGTCACCCGAGCGGAAGGACAAACCGATTTCCGCAGCGGAGATGACGTCATGCTGTGGCGCTATTGCTCGGATGGAGAAGGCTACTTCTTCCTCCAATGGCAGGATGGGAAATTCGTCGCCATGCAAGGAGAGCGCCTGCCCTCCGGAGAGGTTCGCTTCCTGCGCTCCAATCAACAAGCTTAACCGACATCAGCACGAGAGCCTAAAGGAGGTTGCTTCATGAAACGCCTGACCTGGAAAGCTTGGGTCGCGCTGGCGCTTGTCTTCTCTCTTATGGCTGGCTGTTCCAACGCATCCAGCTATGTATCGGATCATTATCCGCTCGTTGATATACAAGGAAAAGGCCAAGATTCCTCCAAGGTTTACCTGGTTGAGGATCAAGACGTACCGACTACCGCAGGCAAGTTGGCTGAGGAAGAGAAGCCGCGGGAGATCAGCAAGGAAAGCAAGGATGAAATGTTCCTGGCTTACTCGGACAAAATCATCCAGGTGCAGCAGGACCCGGCTAACGCCGCCAATTCCCTCGTGGAGATCAGCACCCTTTCCTATGCGCAGAATCATTATGATTCGTCCTTCCTGCAAGGGTATCTGACAGCCTCTCTCCTCCAGTCCTTATTCGGCGGTTCTGGCGGCGGCTGGATCTCGAACGGAGGAAACACCTACAAAGGCTACTCCTCCCTGCCCGACAGCAAGACGAAGACCAGCACCTTCGAAGAGAGCTTGAAGGGCAAAGATACACCTAAGACGAAAACGGGCACCGGGCTCTTCAGCAGCAAAAATAAAAGCGACAAATCGTCAACGGAGCTCTCTGATACACCCAAAAGCTCGGGAACCTCTGGAACCTGGAACACCAAATCCTACAGCCGGAAAAGCGATGGCTCCACTCCTGTTTTCAAGAGCAAGGTTCCCACAACCAAAAAAAGCTTCGGCTCCTTCTCAACGAAACGACGACGTTGATACTCGCGAAACTCCGGTATCCGCCGCAATAGCTAACAGCCCCGACAACCCCCTGACGCTTCCTGCGATCAGGGGGTTTTGTGTGAACCGGACGAAATGAGCTTTTTATATGGACAAAACCGGCGGGTATCGTATAATGGGTTACGCGCCAACCTCGGATAATGCTCCCAGGATGGTGAAAACTAGGGTTGAGGTGGATTCATGAAACGCACGCTTTACGAAATCGGAGCCCTGCTTGTCGGAGCCTTACTGCTCGCTGTCGGCTTCAACATGCTGCTTATTCCCCATCAGCTGCTCGCCGGAGGCATGTCCGGAGTATCCATGCTGATCGGGTATTTTACAAATTGGAACATCGGAGCGATGTATTTGCTGTTTAACATCCCCATCATCCTGTGGGGGCTCTATGCCATCGGACGCCGCTTTATCTTTCTGAGCCTGCTCTCGGTCGGAGCGACAACCTGGTTCATGCAGATTGTACCGACTCATCCGATTGCGAATGAGCCGATTCTTGCCGCCGTCTTCGGAGGGGTGATTATCGGGATCGCATCGGGAATCTCGCTCCGCGCAGGCGGCTCCACGGGAGGCTTCGACATCGTCGGCTCGATCGTGACGCGCAATCGGGATTTTCCGCTCGGCAGCTTTATTTTTCTCCTGAACGGTTTGGTTATCCTCGCACTCGGGTATTATAAAGAGAATTGGGATTTGGCCCTGTATTCCATGCTGTCGATTTACGTCTCCTCCAAGCTGGTCGATTCCATTCACATCCGTCATGTGAAGGTCACGGCGTTCATCGTCACCAAGGAGAAGGAGAAGCTTGTTGAGGTTCTGCTGAAAAACCGCGGAGTGACGGTCATGAAAGCAGAAGGAGCTTATTCCAAGCAGGAGCAGGATGTTCTTATGGTAGTCACGACCCGCTATGAGCTTGCCGAGTTGAAGAAAATCATTCATGACCTCGATCCGAAAGCTTTCGTGAACATTGTAGAAACCGTAGGCGTTCTTGGGGAATTCCGCCGGCACTGAAACATCCGCATTCTCCCTGTTGTCGGGCGGTAAGGGCATGGTATACTAGTAGTGTGAATTTCATATGTGTTCTGGTGCGTCCTGCGCGCGCGCGTTCCAACTCCTTTTTCTTACCAAGAAAATCCGATTGGGATGGTGATGCCTGTGGAAACCGTAAAGCTGGCCAGTATCGTAATGAAATTTACACCGCAGATGTTCCCTTTCCTCAAGAAGATTGAATTGGATTCGGACATCGTGCTCATGAACGGCATCGAGTCCTTGGAGACCGAGGATGCCATGGAAATCATTCAATACAGCATTTCGGAACATCAAAAGGACGCCTGGCTTCAGTAAGGCGTCTTTTTCTCGTCACCCGAGGTTCTCATCTCACAAGCGAGCGTGCCCGAATGGGGTATTCAGAACTCTGCAGCTTCTGCTAGAAGACCCATCGACGATTTCCCAGCATTCTACAAGGATTCTCTTCTGTTTGAAGACCTGATAATCGACGCTAACCCACGCTAGGACAAAATACCTTTGTAGTTTTCGCCGCTTTTGTTTAGTATGAGAAGTGATTGGGGTAAGAAAAATGAGAACGCCGATAATGGTACAGATTTGGAGAGATCGCACTTATGGAAAATTTGCTTGCCGCCCTCTTGTTGATTTGGGGTAACGCTTCTGCCGCACAGAACGACATTACGCTCGACAAAGTGGTTGCCGCTTCGCTTACGCCTCCTCCCATCGTAGCCGTAGATGAGAACACACCTGCTGGAAGTGCCGACGACTACCTGCGCCCGACCAGCAAAGAGGATCCACAGCCGGATGCTCCCAAGGTTAGAGGCGTCTATTCTACGGCTTATAGTGCAGGAGGCGCTCGCTTTCAGCAGCTCGTTAAGCTGATGGACGAGACGGAGCTCAATTCGCTGGTCATCGATATCAAGGATGACAAAGGCTACATCACCTACAAGACTGGCAACCCGGAGCTGGAGAAGACCGGAGCTGAGCAGAAGTTCATCGGCGATATCTCAAGCGTCATGAATACCATGAAGGAGCACGACATTTACCCGATCGCCCGGATCGTCGTTTTTAAGGATACGATACTGGCGAACAAGCGGCCCGACCTTTCGTTCAAGAACCCGGATGGAACCCTTTGGACCAACAAGAACAATGACAGCTTCGTGAATCCTTACATGAAGGAAGTATGGGATTACAACATTGAAGTTGCCAAGGAAGCCGCCAAGCAAGGGTTCAAGGAAATTCAATTCGACTATGTCCGGTTTCCGGAGGGTTTCGAGAAACGCGCCGACATTCTCAAGTACACCCATGACAAACGTACGAGGATCAACGCCGTATCCGAATTCGTCAAGTATGCCAAGGAGCAGCTTACTCCCCTTGGAGTACGGGTATCGGTAGACATCTTCGGATATGCCGCAGCTGTGCCGGCTGCGGAAGGGATCGGCCAGGACTTCCAGAAGATTTCACAGAATGTAGACGTCATTTGCCCGATGATTTATCCGAGCCACTACAGCACCGGCTGGTATGGCTCGAATGTTCCCGATGCCCAGCCCTACAAAACCATTGACGGCGCCAGCATAGACACCGAGAAGAAGCTCGCCCCCTTGAAGGAGCTGAAGCCGATCGTCCGTCCCTGGATTCAGGACTTCACCGCCACATGGGTGTCTGGACATATTAAGTACGGCAAGGCTCAGGTGGATGCCCAAATCAAAGCCTTGAAGGATAACGGAGTCGATGAATTTCTCCTTTGGAGCTCCTCGAACAAATACACGCCCGGTGTGGATTACACCCCGTAACAGGGAGTATCGCTCGATTAGCCTTCAAATGAACAAAAATCCTCTGCCCGCGCAGAGGATTTTTGTTTTATAAAGTAGAATTCTATACTTAAATTCGCATTATTTGGCAGCGAGCGGCTCCAGCACATAGCCGGCCCCTTTCTCCGCCCTCTTCTTCTCTACGATCACCAGCTCTTCGATCACGGGAGGCGCTACGTAATGGCGAACAAGCTGAGACTCCGCCCCGGCGAATGCCTGTTCATCCGTCTCGGCCAGAATGACCACATGAAGGAGCTGATCGCTCGTCACCGCTTCCAATTTGTACAAAAACATATTTTTCACCACCGATAAATAATTTTGGTTTCCCATTTGGCAAAAGCCGTGTAAAATATCTAAAACGCTGCCCTTAAAGGAGAGGATACGCATGCTGGAAGTTGGACATAAGGCTCCGCCCTTCACGGCCCCAAGCACGCAAGGGCTGATCGATTTGCGCACCTACCTGGGCAAAAAACCGATCGTGCTGATTTTTTACCCGAAAGATCATACCCCGGTTTGCACCCGGCAGCTTTGCGCCGTACGGGATGCCATTTTGCAGTATTCGAAGCTGAATGCCTTCATCGTAGGGATCAATTCCGCCGGTTTGGAGGAACATGAAAAGTTCACCGAGAAGGAGCACTATCCGTTTCCTCTAGTTTCTGATCAGGACGGCCTGATCAATCGGTTGTATGAGGTCGGTCAATCGATCATCCCCTATGGCGGCCAGAAGAGGACCGTCTTCGTGATCGGATCGGATGGGTTAATCCATTATGCCCGGCACGGCTCCCGAACGACGGACGAGATAATGGAGGCCTTACGCAAGGCGCACAAGATCGTGCTGAACTAGAACCTTTGAAGCCACGCTCTAATTGGGGTTAAAAAAAGCAAGCTCTTGCATTCCTCACGGAAAGAGAGCTTGCTTTTTTGCTTTAATAAACCGCTGCTTATACCGACAAGCGAAGCGCGAGCTCATACAGTTCGCGGTTAAACGGCTTCTTCGTGTTAACGACGAGATCGATGTCCGTCGTCACCAACTCTCGGTTGATGACGCCGCAGGCTTTGCCGGATTCTCCTTCAAGCAGCTTGCGGACGGCGAAATCGCCCAAACGGCTTGCCAGAATGCGGTCGTTATGCGTCGGTGTGCCACCGCGTTGAACATGGCCAAGCACCGTTACACGGGTATCGAGCCCCGTCATATCGCGGATCTGTCCGCCGATTTCTTCGCCATTGCCTACACCCTCAGCCACAAGGACAATGCTGTGACGCTTGCCGGAACGGAAATTGTCCTTCATGCGTTCCGCTACTTCCTCGATCTTGAAAGGGATCTCCGGAACGAGGATCGACTCAGCACCGCTCGCAAGTCCAGCGTACAGGGCGATATCGCCGCAGTGGCGACCCATAACTTCTACGACCGAGGAGCGTTCATGAGACGTCATCGTGTCACGCAGTTTGTTGATCGCGTCGACTACGATGCTGACGGCTGTATCGAACCCGATCGTAAAGTCCGTATAAGAAATGTCATTGTCGATGGTACCTGGAAGCGCCATGGTGGCGATGCCCAGTTTGCTCAGCTTTTGAGCGCCTTGATAAGATCCGTCGCCGCCGATGACCACAAGAGCGTCGATTCCGCGCTTCTTGAGGTTGTCTGCAGCAAGCTGCTGGCCTTCGGGAGTCATCATTTCCTTACTGCGGGCAGTCTGAAGAATCGTACCGCCGCGATGAATGATATCGCCGACGCTGCGCAGATCCATTTTCCGAATATCATCATGAATGAGACCGTAATACCCGCGTTGGATACCATACACTTTCAAATTGTGATACAGACCGCTTCTGACTACCGCGCGAACAGCGGCATTCATGCCTTGAGAGTCGCCGCCGCTGGTCAATACGGCAATGGAACGAATCGTCATACCCATGTCCTCCTATATGCTAAATGGATTTGCTTAAGGGCTCTCGAAAACGGATAAAAACCGAATTGATCAGGAAAAACACACGCATCATCGGGCTGCGGAAGAGCAGCTTGCTTCTCACGTTCTTCACATCCGGTTGGCTTGCGACCTTGGGGTCCGACAGATAGAGAGCGATCAAGCCCTCGATGATCATCCGATGGAACCGGGGAGCCTTTAGCCGGGTGATCGCTTTGCGAGCTTCCGCTGCGATGAAGCCCATGCGCCGAACGGTCTCTTCTCCGCTTCCGTAGTAGAAGCAGAAGTTCAAGTCCCCGCCTTGCCGATCCTCTTCCTGATCGATCAGATAGTCGAGCTGAATGTGCAAAGCGCAAACATAAGGGAAATAAGCTCGTCCGATTACAGCTGCCACCTCAGGATCCGCTTCCGGCTCCGAGGCAGCTAGGAAGAGCATGAATACGCCAAGCGTGGAACCAGTTGCGGCAGCAAACTCATTCCAGCGAATGTCCGGGTAGTTCTTCCCCTTCTCTTCCCACCACTGCGTCAGCGCATCTTCCCGTAAATCCTTGCGGATGTGCTTATAGACCTGCAGGTCCACGTACAGAGAAACCAGCTGTTGAATCTCCCCGGCAAAATACCGATAAGAGGGAAGCTGAGCAATCTGCGTGCGGCAAGCCTCGACAAGCCGAATGAGATACCCCCCGTCCTCCCTTTCAGTTCGGAAAGCATAGTAGTCGGCTAACTCCAGCTCGGGCGTCACTGCGTCCAGCATCGATTGATGAAGCTGGCGGAAATCCACCGGATCAAGCGATGTGCTGCGGTCGCAAAGGTTGTCCAAATAGTCGCTTATGGTCTGAAAGGCGACGATGAGCGAGATCAGTTGATCCTTCTGCGGCAGGTTGGCCGCTGCGTATACAGCCCCACCCTGACAGTGAAACCGTTTGGTCTGGATGCTGGCGATGGCTTGCTTCTTCAGCTCCGGATCGGGTATGCTCCCGGCCGATTCCTCCCATTGGGCAAGCGCCTGCTTCACCCCTGGCAGGATGTGCCGATACACGATGGTCATCAGCGTCAACGGACCTTTGGGATAACGATGAGTCTTCTGGGTTGTCTTTGAGATCGAATTCACTTGTAATCCTCCGAAACGTCATGCTCCTCATCCCACTATCATACCGCTTTTCAAGGAGAGGTGCAAAACTCGGGGAAACCATCGTTACCCTCCCCCGGTCTCACTTCCGTCCACAAGAAAAGCCCCATCTAGAGCTGTGAACGTAAGCTCCCGACACGGGGACAAAACACCTTAAGTCTATTCGTTTAATTTATCACGACAAAGGATATTTGCCAATAGGCTAATCTTCAAACAAAGCGAACGCGTTCACCTTAGTGGAAGAATGCTAATGCGAGCAGGAACCGAAAATCCTCCTCCTATCCAAGCGATGGAAAACGAGCCATCTCTGTGATCAGAGGAGGATGCGTTCACTGCTGTTACCGATAAAACAATACCAGATCCCAAAGGGCTCCAGAGGAGAGGAGCCCTGCGCTTGCCAGAAGAAGAACAGGCAGGGGGCGAAGCACTTTAAATTTCGCCTGCCATTGATGTTCGAATTTCAGCCTCATTTCCTTCTGCCTTCGGATCAAGAAGAGCGAGGAAAGAAACAGCCCCAGACTGCCCGCTAGGAACAAAATCCCGCGTGCACTTTCCATCAAGCTTACGGGATCCCTT
Organism: Gorillibacterium timonense; assembly: GCF_001457415.1. GTDB lineage: Bacteria > Bacillota > Bacilli > Paenibacillales > NBRC-103111 > Gorillibacterium > Gorillibacterium timonense. The sequence goes on along the minus strand of NZ_LN881724.1, from coordinate 1,167,590 downwards.
CCCTTTATGGCCAAGGTTATGACGATGGCAATCAGAGAAAGAACGCCGGCTCCAACTACCGTCACCGCCACAATCAGGAGAAGGTCATGCAAATAGTTCTTAATCTTGCTCATATAGTTCCCCTTCCATTCGAGATGCTGATACGCATCCGCACGAAGGACTCACGATTAGTTGTACAAATGGCATGCGACGGAGTGGTCAGGGGCAACTTCCTTCAGCTTTGGCGTAATCTCACTGCAGATCGGCATCGCCAGCTTGCACCGATCCCTGAAGCGGCATCCCTCCGGCGGATTGATCGGACTGGGAACTTCGCCGTCCAGAACGATAATCTCGCGGCTCTTTTCCACTTTCGGATCAGCGACGGGCACTGCAGACAGCAAGGCCTGGGTATAAGGGTGAAGCGGTTTGCGGTACAGCTCCCGAGAAGGCCCGATCTCTGCAAGGGCACCCAGATACATGACGCCGACCCGATGAGAGATGTGCTTGACCATGGACAGGTCATGCGCAATGAAGAGATAGGTGAGCCCTCTCTCCCGCTGAAGCTTGACCAGCAAGTTCACGATTTGCGCCTGGATGGACACGTCGAGTGCGGATATCGGCTCGTCGCACAGAATGAATCTCGGATCGACGGCAAGCGCTCGGGCGATCCCGATCCGCTGCCTTTGTCCCCCGGAGAATTCATGGGCAAACCGATTAGCATGCTCTTTATTTAAGCCGACTAGATTCAGCAGCTCCATGATCTGTTCCTTGCGATCTTTGGAATTCGCTGCCAATCCGTGAACGTCGATCCCTTCGGCGATAATGTCTCCGACCGTCATGCGCGGATTGAGCGAGGCATACGGGTCCTGAAAGATCATTTGGACATCCTTCGAAAGAGCGAGCGGATGTTGTTTCTTCTCGACGTGGACATCCTTGCCCTTGTACAGCACACTGCCGCCAGTCTTCTCATACATGCCGATACAGGTCCGTCCGCAGGTCGTTTTCCCGCAGCCCGATTCGCCTACCAAACCCAAGGTTTCTCCGCTTCGGATCGCAAAGGAAACATCGTCAACGGCCTTCAACTCGGCTTTTCTTCCCACTTTGAAATACTTTTTCAAATGATTGACTTCAAGGATCGGTTCATTCATGGTTTGCGCCCTCCAGCTGCGGTTTCTTCAGCAGTGCTATCACATCCGGGTGATGAAGCCAGCAGGAAGCACGATGCTCTCCTGCGAATTCAATCTGTTCCGGATCGTGGGAAACGCAAATTTCCATACAATGCTTGCAGCGGGCTGCGAAGCTGCATCCGATCGGAGGAGCAATGAGATCAGGCGGCGTGCCCGGGATCGCTTCCAGCTCCGCGATTTCATCCTCGTCCGAAATTTTCGGCACCGCATTCAAAAGGGCAACAGTATAAGGATGCTTGGGTTCGTAGAAGATATCTTCCGCCGTCCCCGCCTCCACGATTCTACCGGCGTACATGACCACAATCCGATCCGCCATATTCGCGACGACTCCGAGGTCATGCGTGATCATGATGACCGAGGAACCCAGCTCCTTTTGCAATTTCTTGATCAGCAAAAGAATTTGCGCCTGGATCGTCACATCGAGCGCAGTCGTCGGTTCGTCCGCAATCAGCAGATTGGGATTGCAGGCGAGAGCTATGGCAATCATGACACGCTGGCGCATTCCTCCGGAAAACTGATGGGGGTACTGGTTGATCCGCTTCTCAGGATTAGGAATCCCCACCTTGGACAGCAGATCAAGCGCCTTGCCGCGAGCTTCCGATCGACTGATCTTCGAATGAGCCGTCAGGCCCTCTACGATTTGTTTCCCCACCTTCATGGTCGGGTTCAGCGACGATAACGCATCCTGAAAGATAATGGCGCTCTCTTTCCCTCGGTAGCGGCGCAGTTCTCTGCGGGACATCTTCGCAATATCTTGATCTTTGTATAGAATCTGGCTCCCCGGCTTGACTTCACCCTGGGGCTTCTGGATCAATCCCATAATTGCCCTGGCAGTGACGCTTTTGCCGCAGCCGGACTCTCCGACAATCGCGACGGTTTCTCCTTTGAGCACGTCAAAGGAAATTCCTCTTACGGCTTGTACCTCACCTGCATACGTATGGTAGGACACAGCCAATTTTTTTATCTGCAGCATTTTTTCCATGCATCTTCTCTCCTAGTTGCGAAGCTTGGGGTCAAGCGCATCTCTCAAACCTTCTCCGAACAAATTGAATGCGAGGACCATGAGACATAGGATGCCCGCCGGATACAGCAACTGATAAGGATAAAAGGACATCATATCTTGTCCAAGCGAAATGAGCGTACCCAGACTGAACTTCGGTGGCTGAACCCCGATTCCGAGGAAGGACAATACCGTTTCATCGAATATGACCGCCGGTATGCTCGTCGATGCATTCAAGATCAAGAGGCCGAGGGTATTCGGCAGCAAATGCTTGCCGATGACTCTCGTATGAGAGGCTCCGAGCGTTTGCGCCGCGAGCACATATTCGCTTTCTCTCAATTGCATGACCTGGCCGCGAATCATTCGGGCGGTTCCCGTCCAGGAAGCGATGCAGAGTGCGATCAAGAGTGGAATCATCCCGTTGCCGAGCAGAATCATGATCAGAATGGTGATGATCAAGGAAGGGATGCTGTTCAGAACTTCGATAATTCGCATCATGATTTCATCGACGATACCGCCGAAATAAGCCATCACTCCGCCGTATATGCAGCCCACTACAATCTGCACTAAGCTGGCGGCAATCGCAACGGAAACAGAGATTCGTGTGCCGATCGCCACACGAGAGAACAGATCGCGCCCCAGTGAATCTGCACCGAACCAGAATGTTCCGTTGGGTTTCGTGTTCTTGTATTTGGCGGCAATCGTAATATAGTCGGCTCCTCGGATGATAGGTCCGAGAATCGCATAGCAAAGAATCAGGAACAGAACAACAAGCGAAGCCATCGCCACCGGATTTCTCCGCAGTCTTCTCCAAGCATCCTGCCAATACGAGATATTTTCCCTGACAATCTGGTCGGACATCAGGGTATTCCTATCCACTTTACGAATCATATCCTCGTTAATCGTCATGAGTTCTCTCCTATCTTTTGGTTCCAAGGATTCGGATTCTGGGATCGACTATGGTGTACAGGATGTCGGTGAAAAAGATGACGACAAGATAGATGATCGTGAGCAGCACGGTCTCTCCCATAATAATCGGCACGTCTCTGCCGGTTACGGCCCCGATGAAGTACAAACCGATGCCAGGAATCGAATACACGCGTTCAATAAAGAAAGAGCCCGTGATGACGAAGGCGATCGTCAAGGGAAGAATAGTCACAATCGGGATGAACGAGTTGCGCAGTACATGCCGGAAAACAATTTTCGTTTCAGACAAGCCCTTGGCTCTTGCCGTCAAGATATAATCCTGATTGACGGAGTCCAACATAGAGGTCTTCATCAGCCGAGAATAAGAAGCAATATACCCCAGGCATCCGGAAAGGGTGGGCAAAATCGTGTATTTCCAGCCGCCAAACCACAAATTCTGCCCCTTGGGCCAGCCGATAATCGGGAAATACGATCCGGCTAAATACTTCTGAATGAGCAATGCGCACACCAGAGTCGGGGTCGAGATCAAAACCATCGATAACGTAACGATCATATGATCCGCCCACGAGCCGCGTTTCATAGCAGCGATAATGCCTAGCAACAAGCCTACCGTTACTCCGACCAGCGCCTGTTGAATACCCAAACGTGCGGATACCGGCAGCTTTTCCTTGATGATGCTTTGCATCGTCTGTCCGGGATAGACAACGGATTGGCCGAAGTCTCCTCGGGTGATGATGCCCTTCATCGCTTTGTAGTACCGTTCGACGACAGGGCGATCGTATCCATACTTCTTATACATTTCCGCCTTGATGTTAGGCGGCAGCTTCGCTACCTTTTCTGTCAACGGATCACCGGGTATAGCAGACAGTAAAAAGAATGTGGCCGTCGTAATAATGAACAAGGTCAGTATCATTTGCAATAATCGGCGGGTTAGATATCGGGCCATAAGTTATCCTCCATCGAAGCTCCATACACGATGCAGGTATGCGCGTCAGAGAACGACACGCATACCTGCTGTGTAAGGCTTATACGTTCATGCAATGTTGAAAAGTTCTTGCTTTGAAGAGGCTGAATTTCGTTTCCCTAATCGATTAATTGCGTTTCGCGATGTAAGCCTTCGTCCAGTCGTAGACCGGCCCGAAAATCGGGAAGTAGAAGTCCTTCACGTAATTCTGTACGAAGCGTTGAGTATCTCCGTAGTAGGTCGGGGTGATACCGAAGTCTTCCGCAACGAGCTTTTGTTCCAGCTTCTTGTAAATATCGAGACGTTGCGCTTCATCCGTGACCGTGCTCAGATCCTTGAGCAGCTTGTCATATTCGGGGTTGCTGTAGCTCGAATAGTTATTGCCGCCGTCCGTAACCCACATGTCAAGGAAGGTCAGCGGATCATTGTAGTCGCCGATCCAGCCAGAAGTCATGATGTCAAATTCCCAAGCGTTCTTGGCTTGGTTGTACAGCTTGGTGTCGCCGAATACTTTCATGTCAACCGTGATTCCGAGGTTCTTCTCGAATTGTTGTTTCCACCATTCTTGTCTTTGCTTGTCGGTAGCACCCGTTCCGGTCGTAATGAAGGTCAGCTTGATGTCCTTCAGGTTGGCCGTGTCTTTACCGAGTTCCTTCAGACCTTCATGGAACAGCTTTTGCAGTTCTTCCGGTTTGTTCTCGTATTGGTCGGCAAGCGCTTTGAGAGGCTCCGGTACGGTCGTCCGATAGTCAACCGAGCCGCTTGCCAAGGTTTTAGGTACAAAGCCATAAGCAGGGCTGTAACGTCCGTAGATAGCGGTGACCAGCTCGTTGCGATCGAAAGCGAGCGAGAGGGCTTCGCGAATCTTGACGTTCTTGAGGATGCCGCTCGGTCCGCCGGTCTTCTGGTTGAAGGCCATGAACCCGGTAAGCGGGGTGTCTCCGCTGATGCCGACAAACTTGCCGTTAGCCGCATCTTGTTTCCACTTGGCTACATATTCTTGCAAGGAACCCGTTACGTCCAACTGTTGGGATTCAAACAATTGAGCTTGGGTAGCGAACTCAGGAATGTCATTCATAACAACCGAGGTGATCGAGGTGTTATCTGCATCCCAGTACTTCGGATTCTTGTCCAGGGTGATGCTGTTGTTCTTCACCCATTCTTTGATGGTGTAAGGACCACTGTAGACTTGCTTAGCAGGATCGCTGGCCCAGTTTTCTCCACCGGCTTGGATGACATCAAGACGAACCGGATAGAAAACAGGGTATTCGAGCTTGGAAAGGAAAAACGGTACGGGTCTTTCCAAAGTAAATTGCAGGGTCTTGTCGTCAAGGGCCTTAACGCCTACGTCTTCAGCCTTGGCATTGCCCAGGTTGAAGGCTTCGCCGTTCTTGATATCGTAGCCGAAGTACGCATAAGGGAAGGCGTTGTCTTTCGTCAAGAGACGAATGACCGAGTCGACGTAGTGCTGAGCCGTAACCGGCTTGCCGTCAGTCCAGTTGAAGTCTCTCAGGTGGAAGGTCCATGTGAGACCATCAGCAGAGGTCTCCCATTTTTCCGCGCCGGCCGGAACGATTTCGTCGGCACCGCCGGTGTTCTTCGCCCGAACGAGCCCTTCTTGGGTGGCGTTCAGAATGGAGAACGTTCCGGTATCATAAGCAGCGTTCGGATCCAGAGATTCCGGTTCCAGGAAAACAAGGCGAAGCGTTTGATCGGGGTCTTTCTCAACGGTTGCGGCGGTTGCTGACGGTGCTGCTGATGCCGAAGCGGAAGGCGCGGTGCTAGCCTCAGGTGATCCGCTGGCCGATTCCGACGGCTTCGAGCTGTTGCTGTTGCAAGCTGTGAACAGCATAGTAGCGGCAATTATCAAACTTACGATTCCAAGCGACTTCCTTTTCATCTTACCCCTCCACAAATTCGTAATAGTTTTGTATCTCTCTCTTTGATACAAAGATCACGACAGGTTTTCTTACAATACCAATCCTGTCGGATTTAAATTTAAACTTATGGGATAATCTAGATGTTGTCAAGATTATTTTTTCACATGGAGATATTGACAAGGTATTCATCAGGAAAACTAACGAGAACTTGGAAGGATAAATCGCGATGAAAATCGGCTTGTGCTTGTCCGACTATCACAAACTCTCTTTTCTCATTTTGAATAAAAAACGCTGTCGTCTCGGAATGACGACAGCGTTCAGGTGTCTTGTTGACGATAAATTAGATCTGGTCATGGCAAAGAACGGATAGGTCCATCATTCAGACAGAATACGTTTCTGCCCTTCCAAGGCGCGGATCGGGGTGATATTCTGTGTAAATTCCAGAGTTCCCCGATAATGCCCCTCCTCATCGCGGACGGCAAAATACCGGATATATACCATCTTTTCACCGAGAGCGATCCAAAAATCCTCTGCATCCTTGCGACCAGACTTGAAATCCTCGAGTAGCTTTTCCACTACGTGAACGCTTTGAGGCGGGTGACAGTTCTGCACTGTCCGGCCAATGACCGCCTTCGTGCGTGCAAAGATTCTTTCCTTGCCGTGTGAGAAATATCGGACCACATTGTTCTCGTCAATGAATGTCAAATCGTTTCCTTCATGCTCACATACCGATCCATCGCAGTCTCTCCCCGCAATCTTCCATTAATACCGCTTAACGAGAACCATTCTCAATATCAAGGTAGCATGAGCCATACCGCATCTTTGTGATCCTGATCACAATAGATATAATAAAAATGCTCTTCCATTCGAGCTTAGCCTCGAAACGGAAGAGCCGATTACCTGAATGGATGGAAAATTTCCCCATTCCCATCCCCATATAAAAAGCGGTATCCACTAGAGGATACCGCCAAACACGCTAGCACACAAATTTATAAGAGGAAATCTTACAATTTGATGACGTTAGCTGCTTGAGGACCACGGTTGCCTTCGACAATATCGAATTCAACTTCTTGTCCTTCGTCGAGGGTTTTGAAACCTTCGGATTGGATTGCGGAGAAGTGTACGAATACGTCTTCGCCACCTTCAACTTGAAGGAAACCGTAACCTTTTTCTGCGTTGAACCATTTAACGATACCTTTCAAACTAACTACCTCCTAAAATTCCGCCATTCTTGGCGAATGCACTTATTATACCATCTGCGCCCACCTGTTACAAGCAATAACATTGAAAAAAAACCTGACATCTACCCGTCGTCTTGGATTGCCTTCTTCCCGTTTTCCGACGATTGCGTTTCGGCCAGGCATCAGGTATCATTCAAGCGAGGATCCCTTCGATCTTCGTTATGCTCACAAGGAAATGGAGAATGCCCCGTGCAAAAAAAACACTTGATCTATAAGAAAGACAAATGGAACATGCTGACCGTTGAAGAGAATGGAAAATCCCTCATCGTCCGCGAGATTTCGGACCAATGGGGAGAGGACTGCCACACCTTTCTCAGCCGGCCGGCCTTGATGAACTGGGTGGAGGAACGCTTTGCCCGCGACCGTTTCGACGGAACCGACGAAGAGTATGAAGCGCTTATTCAATCCTTCAAGCAAATTTGAGGGAGCCGAACCGATCGACAAGACTGAAGCCTTTTCTTCGGAAAGGGCTTTTCCTGCTCTTCCTTCCTCATCTCTGCTTTGTTCCCAGCTATAGTTCGGTCCCTGGAGGTGAAACCTGTTGAACGATACCGGAACGACTGCCGCATTTATCATATCGTGCTTTTGCTTTGCGGGGGTGCTGATCCTGTCCAAGAATAAGATCCAACCTCCAATGCGACGTTACCTAGCGATTACAGCGATTGTGATGATTGTCATTGCTTTTGCTTTTCTCATCTACCTGATCACTCAAGGAGCTTATTTCTAGGTGATCTAACCTTGCTCTTCCTTCATCTTTCCCGGGTTTTCCTCATTTTGCTTTTCTGGTTTCCATCATTTCTGCTATGATTAGGGGTAACCGCAATCGAGATAAACGCCGATCTGTGAACGAGTAGCAGGCTGTTATCCGATACGGAACCCAGAGCTCTCTCCGGACCCGATAATAATCGCATTCCAGGACAAACTATCGAGAGAGAAACGGACTGCTTGTTCTCTTGCCAAAAGGAGGCATCCGTTTCCCTTAAACCGTCCGGAGGAGCACGCTATGCTTTCATACAAAACCATGCTGTGCTCGGTCCTCGCCGTTTCTTTGGCTGTCTTCAGTTGGCCGCCTTCGGCCGCACCCAAGAAGGAAAGCCCGAGGAATTGGACCGAGCCCGCACCAACCATGAGGAGGGATCCTGTGAAACAAACGGTGAAACGCAAAGATGTCGCGGTAGAGAACACATGGAAGCTGGAGGACCTGGTGGCCGATCAGGCTGCATGGGACAAAGAATATCAAGAAGTGAAGGTTCTCCTTGGCAAGGTACCCCCTTATCAAGGCAAATTAAACACCCCTGCGGCTGTAAAAGAATGCTTCCAGCTGGAAGACGAGATCTCCTTACATACCGAACGACTCTATGTTTACTCCAGTATGCTGCATCATGGCGACACCGCCGAACCCGGACCTCAAGCGCTTTTGGACAAAGCCCAGAAGCTGAGCGTCGAAGTCGGAGAAGCGCTGTCCTTCATCACCCCGGAGATTTTGGCTTTGTCGGAGGAGCAGCTGCAAACGCTCGTCAGCGCCCCCGAACTCGCCAAATTCAAGCATACGTTGGATGAGATGGTCCGGCAAAAGCCTCACGTCCTCTCCAAGGAGCAGGAAGCGCTAATCGCCCAAGTCGGAAACGTGTCGCAAGCTCCCGGGAAAATCTTTAGCCTCCTCAACAACGCTGATCTGAAATTTCCGAAGATCAAGGACGAGGACGGAGACGAGGTCGAGCTTACGCACGGCAACTACATTCAGTTCCTGGAAAGCGATAACCAGGAGGTGCGCAAAGCAGCCTTTGACGCCATGTATGACACCTACGCCAAGCTGAAGAATACGCTCGGGGCCACCCTTGGTGCCAACATCACGAAGAACATCTTCTATGCCAAAGCACGCAAATATCCGTCCGTTCTGGAAATGTCCCTGTACGGCGACAAGATCCCGACCGAGGTATACACCAACCTGATCGATACCATTCACGAGTCCCTGCCCCTCTTGCAGCGCTACATGAAGCTTCGTGCCAAGCTGCTGAAGGTGGACCAGCTCCATATGTACGACTTGTTCGCTCCGCTTGTTGAAGAATTCAAATGGGATATCACTTATCAAGAAGCCCAGAAGATGGTCGCAGAAGCGCTCAAGCCGCTTGGCGACGATTATCTGACCGTTCTGAACAAGGGCTTCCAAGATCGCTGGATCGACATCTATGAGAATGAAGGCAAGCGCAGCGGCGCCTACAGCTGGGGAGCCTTCGGCACCCACCCCTATGTCCTGCTGAACCACAACGATAACCTGAACAGCATGTTCACCCTCGCCCACGAAATGGGCCACGCCATGCACTCGTATCTGTCGGACACGAGCCAAGACTATCGGGACGCACAGTATACGATTTTCCTGGCGGAGGTTGCTTCCACCACCAACGAAGCTCTGCTGATGGACTATCTGCTCAAGAAGACGGATGATCCAAAGGCGAAGTTGTACCTGCTTACCTATTACGCCGATCAGTTCCGCACGACCGTATTCCGTCAAACGATGTTCGCGGAATTTGAGAAGATCACTCACGAGAAGAGCGAAGCGGGAGAATCCCTTACCCCGCAAGAATTCAGCAAGATTTATTACGATCTGAACAAGTTGTATCACGGCAATGACATGACGGTGGATCAAGCCATCGAAATGGAATGGGCACGGATTCCCCACTTCTATAACAGCTTCTACGTGTACAAATACGCGACGGGCTTCTCCGCCGCTACCAGCTTCTCCAAGCAGATTCTGGAGGAAGGGGCCCCTGCAGTCGAACGGTACCTCGGCTTCCTGAAGAGCGGCGGCAGCGACTATTCGATCAACATTCTGAAGAAAGCCGGCGTCGACATGTCTACTCCGGAGCCGATCAAGCAAGCGATGGATGTATTCAAGACCCTGATCGAGCAAATGGAAGAGCTCACGAAATAACTTCTCCGTTCAAACGGAACATGCAAAAGAGCTGTCCTCCTGCAGAGAACCAATCTGCGAGGGCAGCTCTTCTTTGTTGGAATGGGTAATACCTTTCCGTTAATCCGGTTATCCCGGTCACTGGTATTCTTCCGCTGTCATGGCGAAGAGGACATGGTCCTCCCATACCCCATTGATGTTCAGATACCGTACCGCCAGCCCCTCGCGACGGAAACCGGCCTTCTCCATGACGCGCAGGGACGCGGCATTCCAAGGCATAACTGCCGCTTGCAGCCGGTGAAGGCCTGCCTCCCGGAACGCGAAGGCAGCCGCTAGCCGGACTGCTTCCGTAGCATAGCCCTGCCCCGCATAAGGAGTACCGACAAAATAACCGACGTTCGCGTTCAGCCAAACACCTCGGTGAACGGCGGACAGCCGAATCCGGCCGACCAGCTCTTCTTGCGGACCACGGAAGATGCCGAAGGTATAATCCATTCCCCGCTCCTCTGCGAACAGTCCTTCCTCGATCTCTTCTCTTTGCGCAGAGAGGGTGTAATAAGAATCGTCTCGAGCCGGTTGAAAGGCTTCATATTGGGTGCGGCTGGCGATTCGAAGCTTCAACAACTCCTCTGCATCCTCCCGCTTGAACGGGCGAAGATGGACGCTGTTGGAAGGTGCAGGCTGCGGGACTTCATGACTGTGATGTTCGTACATAATCGGTGCCTCTTTTCCACATGGTGTGCAAAGATTCTGGTTAGGGAAGCAAAAGGAAACCAACCAGGGCCGCGACCGCGCCGCCGACCATGGAGCTGATGATATTCACGGCATCGTTGTTCATCCAAACAATGCCCCTAGCCAATACCGCGGGCTGGTTGCAATGCGTTATGCGTTCCACGGATCGGCCGCAGACTGTGCAGCGGTACATACGCTGCACAGTCGCCCCAAGCAGAGAATCGGTGAAAGACCCGACAAGCCCTCCTGCAAAAGCGGCAGCCGCTAGCCCGACGAGTTCGACCGCTTCGGTCCGCATACCCGATTCTGGGACCAGATACAAGCAGACAGCGGCGCAACCGCCGATAAAGAGCGCTCCGGCTGCGCTCGCAGCCGAGCCGAGCGCGGTGATGCCTCCCGACGTTCCAGCCGGAACGGGCTTTCCGGTCAGGATGAAGCGCGGCCCGCGGCGGCTGAGGCCGCCGATCTCCGTCGCCCATGTATCGGCGTTGACCGCCGCCATGACGCCGAGAAATCCGGCCAGAAGGATCGGATGGGGCCAAATGCTGTACAGGACGCATAGGACGGACCCTGGCAGACCATTTGCGGCTACCTGCCAAGCGTCGCGGGTACCGTTCTTCTCATAGCTTTCTTCCGCAGCCTTGCGCAAGTGCTTCTTCCATAAGGAGAACGTCGTCGACGACGCGAAGAAGGCGATGAGCGCCGCAAACCATACCAAAGAGCCGACTGCGTAAAGCAGTGCCCCGAGAACGGCTGCCGCCGCTGCTCCCGACCCCGTTAGCGCCCGCTTGCGATAAGCCGCAATGCCAATGAATAAGCCGCCAGCGATACCGATTAGCCACGGCAGAAGACCCGTCCGGCCAGGCACGAGCAGCTCATAGAGCCAAGTATCCCGGATTGGAGAAGCGAAGACCCACTCCTGCAAGGCGATCATGCCCGACTGTCCTCGCTTGCATGCGTAAGGCGGACGACAAAGCTTCCAGCAATCTCCCCGTTCCACTTGAGCTCGAAACGGTCACCCTCGTCCGCTTTTCCCACACCAGCCGGCGTTCCCGTGAAGATCAGGTCTCCCGGTCCAAGCCCGTACCGCTCTCCTGTGAAATCCACGATTTGCTGAAGGGAAAAGATCATGTCGCGAATCTGCCCGCTCTGAACGATATGGCCGTTTTTCTCCAGCGAAAAGGGAATGTCCGCAGCTGCCTCCGCTCCAGGAAAAGGCCGAAATACACCGATCGGAGCGGAACGGAGGAATCCTTTGGCCGGCAGCCACGGCTGCCCTTTCGCCTTTAGCGTGGACTGAACGTCCCTCAGGGTGAAGTCGATGCCGAGCGCGAAGCCGTCGGCCAGCTCATCCACCGACATTCCCCGTTCAAATCGGCGGCCTATGCGCAGAACGACCTCCGCCTCATAATGAAGCTCTCCCCGGTCACCGGGAAGCTCGATAACCCGGCCATCCGCCGGGATGACCGCATGAGAAGGCTTCAAGAACAGCATCGGTTCCGTCGGTACGGCGTTGCCAAGCTCTTCCGCATGAAGCCGGTAATTCCGGCCTACACAGTACAGGTTTTGGATACTCTGATCGAATCCATTCTCCATAGAAGCACATCCTTCCTTGTTGTCAGCGAATAGGGACGATATTTCCACTATCCAGAATGCGAGCGCCAAACGATACCAGATTCAGCCTCCGGTAAAGCGCAAGCGCGGCATCGGGCAGCATGACGGCTGGTTGAGCCGCCTTGGTCAGCACGGGAACGGCATTGAGCGCGCAATCTCCTTCTTGCGTGCAGGAAGCCTCGAGAACCATGCTGTCCCAAGTCTTCACCACCGAATTGGTGGTAAAGATGAAATTGCCCAAGCTGTAAGCAATCCACTTGCCCTTATAGGTCTCGAAGCCTTGCAGAACGTGGGGATGGCTCGCTACGATGAGATCCGCCCCCGCATCGATGAAGCGGTGGGCCAAATCCTTTTGATAGGGCTCAGGCGTATCCTGTCTCTCCACTCCCCAATGCGCGATCACCACGACGAGATCCGCTCGTTCTTTGGCCTTGCGGATCGCCTCAACCGGCAAGGTGTAATTGTAGGTGTCGGCTACGCCTGGGCTCGATGCGCCTGCCTTCCACGATTGATCCGGGACGACGCGGCTGAAGCCGAGAAAGGCGATCTTGATGCCCTTCTTCTCCACAAAAACCGGCTCGAAGGCTTCCTTCGCGTTGCGCCCTGCGCCGACATATGGAATTCCGTTGTCGTTCAGATGGTCGAAGGTTTCAAGCAAGCCGTCCACCCCATAATCCATCACATGGTTATTGGCCAAGTTGACGAGATCGAACCCGGCCTCCTTGAATGCAGGCAGTGCCTTCGGAGAGCTGGTGTAGACGTATTCCTTCGTTTGCTTAGTCCCGCCTCCGTTCGTAACGGGCGTCTCCAGATCGGCCACCGTTAAGTCGGGTCTTTGCAGGTAAGGAAACATGTTCCGATAGGGATAGTCATACCCGTTTTTGGTTAACAGCGTATCCACCTTGCTGCCGAGCAGCACATCTCCGACGAAGCTCAACTGTACGCGCTGCGGATCCGTAAACACGCCGGGCTCATATGGGATGGGCGAAGCCGCGTTGACTTGGGTTCCATCCGTTTGGGCGGGATTTGAGGACGGCACGGCCGATGCCGCCGTCTCAGCAGGCTCCGCTTCCGGGGAAGAAGACGAAACGGAAGGTTCCGGTGTGACAATGAGTTCGGATGATGTAGGAGAAGCGATTGCAGATGGAAGCGTGTCGGGAGAAGACGTCACCATCGATGGTACCGGAGAGGCGCTTGCCAGAGGAGTCACTCCGGGTTCGGCGGACTTGCTGCCGTGGCTCTGGTTCCAATACCCGTAGCCGCCCCATACGATCAGGACGACGGCTGCGGCCAGGAATAGCTGACCAGCTTGCCTGCGACGCCGTTTCTTTCGGTTTGCGGCGGCGCGGCTCGGACGATTCGCGTTCATCGGGTTTACTCCTTTTCGAATACAAGAAAATAGACTCGTCTATTATAACAAAGAAATTCCGGAAAAAGTCCGCTTTGTGGAAAATCCCATCCGATTGAGGTAAAGTAAAACCATGCACCATGATCCGCAATCTTCTGGATGGATTGGCCGCATGGCGACCACTACACGAACTACACCTACAAAGGGGCGCCGACAACGATGGAACGATGGAAGATCAACCTGGTGGTCCTATGGATCGGCCAGTTTTTTGTTATGGCGGGAACCACAATGATCACTCCCTTTCTCCCCCTCTATCTTCAGGAGATGGGCATGCATAATCCGCATCAGGTGGCGATCTGGTCTGGACTCATTTTTTCCGCCAATTTTGTTACCTCCTTCCTCTTTCAACCCTTATGGGGAGGACTCGCCGACCGGTATGGCCGCAAAATGATGCTGATGCGCTCCGGCTATGGGATGGCTGTCGTCATGACGCTCATGGGCTTTGCCGGTAGCGCCTGGATGCTCTTGGCGCTGCGCCTTCTGAACGGCACCATATCCGGCTTCAATCCAGCCTCGGTGACCCTTCTCTCTGCCAATACCCCCAAGAACAAGGTCGGCTTTGCGATGGGCATTCTCCAGTCAGGCGGAGTGGCCGGAACCATCCTCGGTCCACTGATCGGCGGACTCTTGGCTGACTCCATCGGATTCCGCAGCATCTTTTTCCTGACCGGTGGAATGCTGCTGATGGCTTCCCTGCTCGTCACGTTCCTCGTCCACGAAAGCTTCGACCGGAAGGCGGCGCTCGCCGCGCCTAAGACCACCTTGCGAGAAAGCGTTCGAGAGCTGTCTCATGTGAGAGAACTCCCCGCTTTGTTCACCGTTTCTTTCCTGTTTCAATTCGCTCTGCTCGGCCCCTCTCAACTGCTGCCGTTGTTCGTCCAGGAGCTGCACGGACCGAATGTCGCTAACCTTGCCTTTTTCGCTGGTCTGGTGAATTCTGCCAACGGGATTTCCAATATGATGGTTTCGCCGGTGCTCGGCAAGCTCGGTGACCGCTTCGGATCGGAACGGGTTCTCAACATCTGTCTGCTCGGAGTAGCCATGTCCTTTATTCCCCAAGCGTTCGTCAACTCCGTCTGGCAGCTGTTTGCGATGCGCTTTTTACAAGGAGTATTCATGGGCGGCTTGCTGCCTTCGGTGTATTCCCTGATTCGCAAATTCACTCCGGACGGGATGGAAAGCCGCTCCTACAGCCTCAATACGAGCACCATCGCCCTCGGCAACGTTCTCGGCCCCATCACCGGCGGCCTGCTGTCACCCTTTTTCGGTATCGAGGGTGTCTTCCTTGTCTCAGCCGCCCTTCTCCTCCTGAACGCGTATTGGGTGAGAAGATCGATCAACCGCCGCCCAGCGCGTCAATCAGAAGCTTCCTGACGAAGCCAACCAGGCGGATTGGCCCGGTTCGAATTTCATATTCCTTTAAGCTTCTCTTCATCTGGGATTAGGTATAAGGAAGTATGCTGGTTCAAGACGATCATACTCGACTTGGAGGCTTGCTTATGACCCGATCCATTCGTACCAAATTGCTAACCGGTATTGCCCTCATTATGCTGATGTTCATCTTGGCCATTACAGGCAGCACTTATCTGCAGGTGAAATCATCCGCCCTGAACAAAGAGACGATGCTCAAGAAGGATGCGCTGACGAACATTGAAAAGCTCAACTACCTCGCCCGCTCAACCGATGCTCAAGCATCGCGCTACCTTCTCGATGCGGACAGCTCCGCCTTCACAGGCGCTCCCGCCGGAGAAGCGGCAGCCGGACAGCCTTCGGGGACCAGCACCGCGGATGATAAATCATCCGGAGCTTTAACCCCCTCTACCGCTGAAGGTGCCTCAGCCGGAAACTCTTCAGGCGCACCCAACGGCAACAATTCCACCGATAAAACGAACGGCGATGCTCCGCCCGCCGTCCCTCAAGGAGACGATGAAGGAGCGGCTGGGGAGCCGCAAGGAAACGATCCGGTCTCCCGCTATCAATTCGCCACCCAGCAGGTGGATGAGCAGGTCAAGACGATGCTTGCCGACAAGGACGATGAAGCGGCGACGCAGGCGCTCACGACCTTTCAAACCGGGTGGGCGGCTTACGTGAAGGCCAATGAATCCGCGTTTTCTCTTTATGAAGCAGGTGACAAGGACAAGGCAGCCGAATCCTTCGGCAGCAATCCTCTCGATGCCTCGCTGAACTCGCTCATCAACTACCGCATGAAGCTCTTGCAGGACGTCAGCGACAGTGAACAAACTTCTGCGATGTACGACGCTTGGGTGATGCGAATCAGCTTCGGCATCACAGCCGTCGCCATTCTGCTCGGCGCGATCACTGCGTTTGTGCTGGCTTCGCGGATCGCAAAGCCAGTCCAGCAGGTGACCGCACAGTTGAAGGACATTGCTGAAGGAGACGCCGACCTCACGAAGCGGCTGACCATTAACACGAATGATGAGATCGGCGATCTGTCCGTCCACTTCAACCGGATGCTGGGCAATCTGGCTGAAATGGTCAAGCACATCCGCGAATCCGCTTCTCTTGTCGCCGAGTCGGGTGAAGAGATGCTGACAACCTCCGAGAACAGCCGCAAAGCGACCGGACAGATCAGCGAGTCCTTGCGTCATTTTGCCGAGTCAGCTGAAGGTCAGGTCAAAGAGCTCCGAAACAACGAGCTGACCATTCAGGAGATGTCCATCGGCATCTCGCAAATCGCCGATCATGTACAGGAAGTGACGAATGCATCAATGGATTCCTCGGAGCTTGCGGAATCCGGCAATGTCGTCATCCATACGGCCATCCGGCAGATGGAAGCGATCGGCCATTCCATACATAACCTGTCCACTGTGTTGGATGGTCTTGCCGTCCGTTCTTCTCAGATCGAGCAATTCGTCGGAACCATCACCGAAATCGCCGCTCAAACCAATCTGCTCGCCTTGAATGCTTCGATCGAAGCGGCGCGGGCAGGCGAGCATGGGAAAGGCTTCACCGTCGTCGCTCAGGAAGTCAAGAAGCTCGCGCTGCAGTCGGGCGAATCGGCTAGCCATGTCATTCAAGTGGTACAAGGCATCCGCTCTGATACCGACAGCGCTCTGAAATCCATGAGGGCGAGCACCCTTGAGGTCCAGACCGGATCGGAGCAGTTAAGTCAAGCGGGCTCCGCGTTCCGCAAAATCAGCGAATCGATCAGCGGGGTATCCGGTCAGGTACAGGATGTATCGGCCGCCGTGGAACAGCTTGCCGCAAGCTCCGGGGAAATCGTTCATTCCATGACCCGTCTGGCAAAAACGTCTGTTGCTTCCGTCGCAGAGAACCATCAACTTCTTGAGATTTCTGCTGCTCAGCTTGCCGACATGGAGGAGATTGCCGCGAATTCGCAGGAGCTTGCCCAATTGTCGCATAACCTGCAGAGCGTGATATCGCGCTTTAAGGTCCAGGAGATTGGCCCAGCCGCCGAAGCCGATTCTACCACCGACGCTGCTCCCGCCGTGACATCCGCCGCCATGCAGCCAGCTCAGGCGATCGAATAAGCGAGATCGGTCTACCAATAGCGAACAGAAGAAGACGCCTCCAATCCCGCTAGGTGGGGATGGAGGCGTCTCCCTTTCCATTCGCTCCCGATTGCGCATGTCTCTGGCAATCGGTGGTTCTGAACACACAAGTCGCTTACTACTTGACGCGCGCGATTGTCATTCCATCATAGGCGGGCAGGAGCGTGCTCTCCAGACGGGGATCCGATGCCATCCTCTCGTTAAAGCGGCGGATGCCGATCGCGCCCGGCCCGTTGTTCTCTGGATTGTAGGCCTTGCCGTGATAGAACGCATTGTCTCCGACGATGATCGTTCCGGGCTTCGCCAACAGGAGCGCCCTCTCCAAATACTCTGGAGCGTGGACCTTGTCCGCATCGATGAAGAAGAAATCAAAGCGTTCACCCGCCTCCAAGAGCGAATCCAGGCTCTTCAAAGCGTCTCCTACGCGCACTTCCGCGCGATCTGCGAAGCCCGCCTGTTGCAGATTTTCCCGTGCAAGCCCCGCATAATCCTCTCTTAACTCAAGGGAGAGCAGCCTTCCCTCTCCCGTTAGTCCTCTCGCGAGACAAATGCCGCTATACCCGCCGAGCGCTCCGATTTCAAGTACGGAACGTGCTCCCGTCATTTGGACAAGAAGTGTGAGCAGCCGTCCGTACCCGGGAGATACCGAAATCTCCGGCATTCCACTCTCTCTTATCGAATTCAATACCCTCTGCAGCTGCTCGTCCGGCGGATAGAGAGATTCCGCATACCAGACGCCATTATCGCTATCCATGGTGAGTCGTCATCCTTTCCTTGCGCCGCCGAATTCGATTCCCGCATTCTGGAATCCCCATTTGTCATTCAGCGGCCATTTCCCTATACTTAATCTATTGTAGGGGTTTGCGCCCGGCGAAACAATCCGGACCGGACCTCTGCTTCACGAATGATATAGAAACGGAGTTGTACCATGGCTAGCATTCAATTGATCGCGACCTGCCCGATGGGGCTGGAAGCCATCGTTGCACGTGAAATCAAAGAACTCGGATACGAAGACATGCAGGTCGAGAACGGGCGGATTACTTTTAAAGGAGACGAGCTGGCGATCTGCCGGGCCAACCTGTGGCTGCGCACCGCCGATCGCGTGCTCGTCAAGATGGGCGAGTTCAAAGCCCGCACCTTCGATGAACTGTTTGAAGGCACGAAGGCTCTCCCTTGGCCGGATTGGATTCCCGAATCGGGAGAATTTCCGGTAGAGGGCCGTTCGCACAAATCCCAGCTATCCAGCGTCCCGGCCTGCCAAGGCATTGTCAAAAAGGCTATCGTGGAGAAAATGAAGCAGAGCTACAAGCGGGAATGGTTCCCGGAGAACGGCGCCCGTTATGTGATCGAAGTTGCTTTGATGAACGATATCGCTCTTCTCACCTTGGATACGACCGGAGCGAGCCTGCACAAACGGGGCTACCGTAAGCTGATCACAGAAGCGCCGCTCAAGGAGACGATGGCCGCCGCTCTCATTCTGCTTAGCCGTTGGCGTCCGGAGCGACCGCTATATGATCCCTTCTGCGGATCGGGCACCATTCCCGTCGAAGCGGCGATGATCGGCTGGAATATCGCTCCAGGACTCAGGCGGCATTTCTCAGCCGAGCATTGGCCGATCATTTCCGAGGATCTCTGGGAGCAGGCGCGGGAAGAAGCTTTCGATGCCGTGAAGGATGACTTCCCGCTGCAGATTGCCGGCTCCGATATCGATCCAAAAGCCATTGAGGTGGCTCAAGCGGCCGCTAAGAGCGCCGGTCTAGCCAGAGAATTGAAGTTTTCCGTTCTCCCTGTGGCGAAAGCCCGTCCCGAGGGTGATTCCGGCTGTCTGATCACCAATCCTCCGTATGGAGAACGCCTTGGAGATAAGGATGAAGCGACGGCTGCCCTGCGGGATCTCGGATCTGTTACGCTTCATCTAGACTCATGGTCGATCTTCGTCTTGACGCCCAGCAAGCAGATGGAGCACTATATCGGACGGCCAGCGAACAAGAAGCGTAAGCTGTACAACGGCCGTATCGAATGCGCCTACTATCAATTTTTCGGAAAAAGTCCGTTATACGGTCCGCGCGATTAATTCGATGAAACCCAAGAGCGTTTCTCTAGTAGAATAGAGTATCAAGAGTTGTTGGAGGAATCACGTAATGACTCTCATGCCCTATTCGCTCCGGTTGGGGCGAGAAAATTCAAACGAGTTCTACGGGGCGACTGCCCGCTTGGCTGAAGAGACCGCGAAGCATATTCGAGAACAGAACAGCCGGTTGCTCGCATTCTATACTAAAGAGAAAGCGGGCACAGAATCGGCGGAGGCTTCCGAATACCCGCAAGAGCTTTACGAGCTCTTGGCGCTGAGTGTCCTGTGGCGGGAATACGGTCGGGAAGCTCAGCGCATTCGCAGGTCCGTCAAGCTTGCTCGCAGAGGGCTATTCCGGCTGCTCCGTGCGGGTATACTGCCGCGGCGTCTTCTTGACCCTCTGTGTGCGCAGACAGCGGAATCGATGCTCCCTACTCCGAGCAAAGCCGCAGCCGCTAGCTCAACGTCCAAGCCGGGCAAGCTGAAAAAGCCCGATGCCCTGCCTCCTGTACCGACCCCGGTTAGCTGGAGGCGGTTTACGGAATGGCTGCGAGCCTCCGGCGAATATGACCAGGAAGCGGTGCATGCCGCTAGGTTCCTACAGAACGGGTTACAAGCCTTGGGGAAGGAGCAGATCCAAGCTTTCTCCGCAATGGAACATGCCTTCCGTGAGCTCGAGGAATTAGGCGATTGGTTCTCCGCAAGAAGCTTGGAGGCTCTCGGAGAATTTACCGAGGGCGTGGAAGCTTTTCGCACAAGGGAGCTTCACGCTTCCCAGCACCGAGAAGACCGCCTTCTGCGGACGAAGCCGCGATCCGTCTATCACCTGCAGATGACCGGAGCCGAGCTGCTAAGCAGGGCTTACCGGCCCGACTATAATGCTTCCGCCTGCAAGCTGACACTCGTTCCCCGCTGCTTGGCTCGCCGTGGAAACGACTGCCGCGCCAAGGCGGATGAGTACGGGTTTGTCTGCAGCGGATGCGATCCTCAATGCCCCATCAAGCAATTGACCGCGCTCGGCAAGAAGGAAGGCTTCCGCGTCCGCATCATGCCTCACCAATCCGACATCTTCAAACCGTCGGCGCTTGCCGATCTGAGAGCAGAGCGTACCGGCGTGATCGGGGTGGCCTGCGCGGCAACCTTGATCGACGGAGGCTTAAAGCTGAAGGCGGCCGGAATCCCTTCTCAATGCGTGCTGCTCGATTCCTGCGGCTGTCGCGAGCATTGGCATCCGAGCGGAATCCCAACGGATCTCAACCTGCACCGCTTTTGCGAAGTGCTGGCAACGAACCCGGACCCGTAATTCTATAACGGCCTGCAAGGCTTGCATCCTATTGAGACGATCTTCATTGGATCAATTGATTTCGAATATCATCATGACCCTATCCTCCCGAATCAGAAGGAGTTTGCAATGAAAACACTAGTACTCGCCGAGAAGCCGAGCGTGGCGAAGGAAATCGCCCGGGTGCTTGGCGCAACTCAGAAACAGAAGCACTCCTATGAAGGACCTCGCTATGTCGTGACCTGGGCGCTCGGCCATCTCGTTACCCTATCGGAACCGGAAGATTACGATACCAAATGGAAGACCTGGGAGCTGGATACTCTCCCTATTCTTCCTGATAGCTTAAAACTCAAAGTAATCCGCGAAACCGGTCATCAATTCCGGGCGATCCAGGAGCTCGGCAGGCGTTCGGATCTGTCGGACTTGGTCATCGCAACCGATGCTGGCCGCGAGGGTGAATTAGTCGCCCGCTGGATCATGGAGCTGATTCACTGGAAGAAGCCGTTCAAGCGGCTCTGGATCTCCTCCCAAACCGATCGCGCCATTCGGGACGGCTTTGCCGCCCTGAAGCCGGGACGGGATTACGACCGGTTATATCGATCCGCTGTCTGCCGGGCGGAGGCCGACTGGCTGATCGGGCTCAACATCACCCGCGCACTGACGACCAAGCATCAAGCTCAATTGGCGGCGGGACGGGTGCAAACCCCTACCCTCGGGCTGCTGGTTCGTCGCGAACAGGAGATCAAGAGCTTTCAGCCGAAGGAATATTGGACCGTTGCAGGCGATATCGGCACGTTCAAAGCCTATTGGCGGCATCCGGGAAGCGGCGACGGCCGCATCTATGAGCAAGCTTCAGCTGAGCGCATCGCCGCAGCCATCGGAGGAAAGCAGGCTCAGGTCGTAACCGTGGCGAAGCAGGAGAAGAGCGTTCCTCAGCCGCTTGCCTACGATTTGACCGAGCTTCAGCGGGATGCCAACAAACGGTACGGCTTTAGCGCCAAACAAACTTCCACCGTGCTGCAGCGCCTCTACGAGCAGCACAAGCTCGTCACTTATCCGCGTACAGATTCTCGCTATTTAACGCAGGATATGGTCCCAACCTTAAAGGGGCGGCTGGAACGAGTAGCAGTCGGCCCTTATGCTCCTCTCGCTCGCCCACTGCTCATGAAGCCGCTGCCGATTACGAAGCGCATTGTGGACGATAGCAAGGTCAGCGATCATCATGCCATCATTCCGACCGACGAATATGTCAATCTCGGAGCCTTATCCGCAGAGGAACGCAAGCTCTACGACCTCATCGTTCGACGTTTCCTATCGCTGTTCTATCCCCCCAGCCGCTTCGAAGAAACCACGCTCGTCTTGGAGGCAGGCGGTGAAAAGCTTCATGCCGTCGGGAGAATGATGAGGGAGTCCGGATGGAGAGCGGTTTATGAGAACACGGGAATAACGGAATCCGATGAAGACGAGCAGAGCGATGAGGAGGAAGCAGAGCGGAATGCCTTCTCTCGCAAACAGCCGCTGCCCGATGTGAAGAAAGGCGACAGACTTCCTGTGAAGCGCGGTGTTCTCGAGAAGGGATTCACCCAGCCCCCTGCCCGCTATACCGAAGCAGCTCTGCTCGGAGCCATGGAAAAGAACGGGCTCGGAACTCCGGCCACCCGTGCCGATCTTATTGAGAAGCTCGTCGGAACGGATACCATCGAGCGGCTTGGCCCACGACTGGTGCCGACAGGCAAAGGCCAGCAGCTGATGGAGCTCGCCGCTCCCGAGCTGAGAACGCCAGAGCTGACCGCCAAGTGGGAGAAGGAGCTGGAGGATATCGCCAAGGGCCGCGGCGATGCCTCGCGGTTCATGCGGCAAATCCGAGAGCAGACCGAGCGGATGGTCGCGGACGTGAAGCGCAGCAGCGCCGAGTACAAACCGCACAACCTGACGGCAAGCCGCTGCCCGGAATGCGGGGAACGCTTGCAGGAGATCAAGACGAAGCGCGGCAAAAGCCTCGTCTGCTCCAGCCGAGAATGCGGCTACCGGCGCTCAGCCGAACCGAATCTGTCGAACAAGCGCTGCCCGCAATGCGGCAAACGCATGGAGATTCGAACCGGCAAGGCCGGTAAGTTTGCTCAATGCCGCCCATGCAACTTGGTGGAGGTATTGGATGGCGAAAACGGCGGAGTCCGCAAGGGGGCCAGGGAAAACCGTGCTCTTCTAAACCAATATTCCGAGAAGCAGCCGGTAGGCAACTCTCTTGCAGAAGCCTTGAAGGCTGCGATGGAGAAAAAAGACTGATTCGCATAACCAAAGAGAAGGACCCGTTCGAAGCCTTCACCGGCTCGTCGGGTCCTTCTTTGTCTTGATCATCTGATCATTTACGTACTCGAGCTGGGGCTCCTTGCCCCGGATGCGGATAAGGCAACTGCCGGCTTTAATCGGTCGCCTTGCACATAGAACCAGGTTCCGCTTAAGGTCAAGACCGCCATGATCGAGAAGAGAATCGTCCCGTTCGCTTGCTCCAGCAAGATTCCTCCGAGCAGCGGGCCAAGGAATTGTCCGATGTTTTGCAGGGATTGTGCTCCGAAGTAGGTGCCTCTCATCCCTTCTGGAGCGATTCCGTCGATCAGCAGATTGCCTGCCGGGAAGCAGAGAATTTCGCCCAAGGTGAACACGACCATGGAAGCCATGAAAGCCACTTCATGATGCGAGAAGGCATACCCGAGATTCCCGAGCGCAAACATGACATTTCCCATGGCTATGGACGTAATCGGCGTCTTTTTGCTGCTTAACGAAGTGAGCGGAAGCTGGAAGAGGATAACCGTTATCGCGTTTAAGCTGATTAGCGTTCCGAACAGCCCGATGCCGTTTGTGAAGCTGTGGTCAAGATATTGCGATAGCGTGACATTCATCTGGGAGTAGCTGATCGAGCCGATCATGGCTCCCACCAGGAAATATCGGAACTTCACATCCCGTCGAATGACGCCGACGGCGCGCCGGAACGTCGCTTCCTTCTTCGTATCGCCCTCGATGCGGCGGATGCCGAAATGGGCCAGCAGGAACTGTAGAACGACTGCGTAGAGGAAATAGATAACCCCTGTGAGGATAAAAGCCAGTGAAGCGTTCCGCGTGCTGAAATAAGCTCCGGCGAGCGGGCCGACCGCTACCCCGACATTAATGGCAAAGTACCGCATGGAAAAGACCTTGAAGCGCTTCTCCTTTGGAGTTAGATCCGCCATGAGCGCTTGCGAGACAGGCTCGTAAAACGAACGGCAGAGACCGTTCAGCAGGTTCAGAAGAACGAAAGCGAGCGGCTCCCGGGCAAGTCCAAATCCGACGAATACGAGACTCCAGCAAAATAAAGCCGATAACATGACTGTCTTGCGCCCGATTCGATCGGAAATGGTTCCCCCGATAAACCCGCCTACCGTTCCGGCTAGTGAAGAGGCTCCTATGATCAGGCTGTTCGCTACTATCCCTGCATCGCTGTAACGGGCCAAATAAATGGCCAGAAAGGGTATGCTCATGCTGGAGGCCGCCCGCGCCAGCACGGTTCCCAAGACAAGCGTATGGACAACCGGATGAAAATCGCGGAGATACGCTTGAGCCCGGGCAGGACTTGAACGCAAACTGGAGGTGATCGATTTCACATTCACAAAAAAAGCTCCTTCACGGCGAATCGCTTTTCGATACGAAAGCCTGTCGTTTATAAATTAATCTGTCGGATAAACTCATTGCTGCGCTTGCGAAAGCGAAAGGCGGCTCCTCCAGCAGCTAATAGGAGTAATAGCTGGGTGGCCAGCCATTCCCAAGTCGTCGGAAACAACCATCCGCCGAGTGGAGTCGCATCCATCAGCCCTTCCCTTTGGAGGAAGATGACGCCTTCCCCCATCAGTCGGATGCCGAGAAACAAAGTGAGAGCAGGCATCAGACAGGACAAGCGCCTGAACGGTCGCCGTCCGGGTAGCCGCGGAAAGATCCGCGCCGAAACGGCGACAAGCGCCGCTCCGCTGATCAAGCCGATCTCGAGATGAATAGGTTTACTGTACAAGAGAAGGGCCGGAATGTACAGCACAGATTCAAGCCCATCGCGTAGAACGATGCCGGCAGCTAGGAATGGGATCAACGACTGGCGGTTCATCCTTTCAGCGGAGCGTTCCGCTGAATTCGCCGCAGCGAAGCTCACCCTTTGGCGCCAGGCGGCCGTGGAATCGCTGCTGTGCAGCTTCATTCCAAACGACAGCATCAAGCTAGCCGAGACGATGGGAAGCCATCCGGTCCCCCATGCATCGCGAAGCGGCTGTATCCAGTATGCTAGAAGCCCCGCGACAATCACGATTCCAGCGATTCCGAAACCGGCTCCCCGCCGAGCCTGACTTACACTCTCCGGACGTCCGGATGCTGCTTCAGACCGGATAAGCGCAAGAAGGGTTAGGCATGCGGCGAAGCTTCCCCGGAAGAGGAGCAGGGCCAAATCCATTCCCGACAAGCCGGGAGGAAGAACGACCGCGCCAAGCACGATCGCAAAACTCCAGATCGGATATTCGAGCTTGCTCATGCTCCGCCTCCCGATTGACAGGTTTATCCGATAAAGACCCTACCTTGTATCGAAGCGAGTCCGCAGGTTATCTCTGTTCACAGAGAAGAGCGCCCGTGAGGCGCCCTTCGATTTACTTTAGAAATGGTTTTGCCTTCTCCAGCAGTTCCTCCTGAGTCGGGGCGGTCACATAGCGCCCGTTCACGCAGAGAAGTGCCGATCGTTTGCAGGGCTCGCAATAAGACATGCATCCGATCTTGACCTTGGCATCCGGGTCCAGCTCCTTCAACTCTGAAGCTAGCTTTTTGTGCTTGATGCTCTTGCATTTGGGACAGATGTGGAACTGGTTCTTCTTCCCCATTAATGATCTCCGTGATTGCCTTTACTCGGGTTGGTCACCACGAAGCCTTCTTGCGGAAAATAGAGATAATCGACTTTGACACCGTCCAGAAGCGGTTCGCGTCGATCCAAGATCAGAGTGATGCCTTTATCGGTTTCGACGACATCATCATGCTCGCCGGGCTTGTCCAAATCCATGGCGTAGTGGGCATGGTCGCCATGCTTGTGAGTGACCATGATCCGGAGCTTCAATTCCTTGTTTTCTTCCTTGTCGAGCTCTTGTTGAATGATTTTGGCCGCATTGCGGGTAATTTTCGCGTTCATCGCGTTCTCTCCTTGCTGCTGCAATTTGTTTCTATTGTAAAAGAAAGCTTAGTTCGAAGCAACCGATTCCGTCTCTGCTCATTCAAAGCGAAAGCCTTGCTGCTCCAAATACGCTTGAGATGTGTTCGAGCCGGGACCGGGATCTTCGCCGCCATCGCTTCCGACCAAGATCCGTTCATCCGGCCGCCTGAGCGTGCGCTCATGTACTCCCGGTAGATCCGATCATATTCGGCAATGCCCTCTTCTTGTCCCGATTCCTCGTAGCGCTCCTGGTGAAGGACGGTTGAGAGCGGCAGGCGCGGTCTTGGCAGCGGGTCTTGAGCGGGATAACCCACGCACATCCCAAAGACGGGATAGACCAGCTCCGGGAGACTGAGCATTCCGCTAACCTCTTCAATGTGGTTGCGAATCCCGCCGATGTACACCACGCCAAGTCCCATGGATTCCGCCGCGATGGCCGCGTTCTGAGCTGCCAGCGCGGTATCGACCGTCGCGATGAGGAACTGCTCCGTGTTGCGCGCAGCGCGCACCGCTTCTCCTCCGCTCATCTGACCGGCTATCTCCAGCCGGTGCATGTCCGCACACCACACGAGAAAGAGTGGACATTCCTCCACATACGCTTGATTGCCGCTTAGCTCGGCAAGCTTGTGTTTTCTCTCTTTATTCTTCACTACAATGACGCTGAATGCTTGTACCCCGCTGGAAGTCGAAGCCATCTGGGCGGCTCGAACGATGGTCTCCAGTTCCTCTTCTCCAATCGGGTCCGCCTTGAACTGGCGAATGGAGCGGTGGCCCATCAGCACTCGGAGCGTCTCTTGATCAGCTGCTGTCATCCGATTTCCTCCTTGTTTGTATGAACACGGCCAAGCCGCATTAACAGATAGTTCCGGGCAAATGAAGCGGGTCCGGTATCTCTATTATAGCTCAGTACGCTGTCAGTCCAAATCGGATGGATATGAACCAGCTACTCCGTGACACAACTCTTCTCCATGCGGTACAATATCGATAGATTCTCTTCGAAATCCATCATTCATGCCACTATTAACCCAAGAGGTGATCTTTCGCTCCATGATGTCCTTTTACCGAAAATATTACAAGACGGTTTTCGATATCGCTCTGATCGCGCTCACCGTTTATCTGTTCATGCTCTTGTTCAGTTTTCTTTACAAAATTGCTACGCCGATCTTCCTCTCTCTCGTCATCTTCGCGATCATCGAGCCCTTGGCAAAACGGCTCCATAAGCTTGGCATGAAGAAGTCGCTCGCCTCTGCGATCTCCACGCTGCTCTTCGTCCTCATCCTGTTGGGTATTCTATTTGGGCTTGGAGCCGTGATCACCTTGCAATTCCACAACATCTCCACCAAGGTGACCCTCTACGCCAGTCAAGTTCAGTCGCTTGTCGAGGGACAATCCAGCACATGGCAGCATCAGCTGGAGGACATCGTCCCCCCCGATGTGCTCGCCAAGATTCAGGAATACAGCGGAACTGCTCTCGCCCGACTCTCGGACTGGACCACTTCCTTTTTCACGGTATTGATCGCTTGGCTGACCTCCTTCTCGTCCTTTATGGTCAATTTTGTCGTCGCCATCATTCTGGCTTACTTCCTCAGCATCGAGATCGATGTTTGGAAGAGGCTTGCAGGCGAGAAGACACCGAAAACCTTCAAAACGGCCTTCACATTCTTACGGGTGAATGTCCTCGCCGGGATTGCCGGTTATCTGAAAGCCCAGCTCAAGCTGATTACGGTCACGTTTGTCGTCATCTTCATCGCCCTTCTGCTGCTAAGGGTTGATAACGCCTTGTCCATCTCCTTGCTCGCTGCCGTTTTCGATCTGCTGCCACTGCTTGGCGTCTCCACGGTGTTCATTCCCTGGATCGTCTATTTGTTCTTGGTAGGCCAAACCTCATTAGCCATCTGGCTGACCGTTCTGCTCGCTGTCGTTCTTCTTGTCCGACAAATTCTCGAGCCGAAGATTACCGGCGATACCCTCGGTGTATCGGCGTTCACCATGCTGGCGTTCATGATCGTCTCCCTGTCGCTGTTCGGAGTGGCCGGCCTCATTCTCTCTCCGGTTCTCATCATCACGTTGAAGGCTTTGTACGAGCAGGGCTACCTGCAGCGATGGATTCGATTGCCCGAGGACGAATACGAATCTCCTCCTTGGACCCGCTAACCTAGCATAGACCTTCTACTCCCCGGCAGGCTCCACATCGGGTGCTGCGGCAAGAGCTTCCAGCAGGATGCCAGTCACTTCCCTCTTGATCGCGGGAAACTGGTCCGTCGGAAGCGGATTCGTTCCTTTGCCCGATTCGATTGTAAAGCCGGGAAGCCGATATTCCTGAATGAACCAATCTTTGTAGCCCGCATCGCTCTCGATGTTCGCTACGGGCGTATATCCGCTCACGCGGGCGAAATTCGCTGCAATCTCTGCGGAAACGGGCGGTTCCAATCCTCGATAGGTATAGTAGATTTCTTGTCCCTGCGTATGCAGTGCCAACACCAGGCGGAAATCGTTGTTTCGGGTAAAATCCGCGACTGCAATGGCTTCCGGTTCTGTGAGCGGAGCAGTTCCCGTCCAGTCTCGCGGGCCGGGACCGGCAACCGCACGCCGGTTTCGCTCGATCTCCCACCCCGCTGGGAACTGGTCATTCAGATCGACACCGCGAATATTCGCCTTCCAGCCGGAAAAGTCATACGACCCGCCGTTCCATTCCAGGAGCTGGCGGTAATACGGATGGCCGGCGGACAACCCCTCCTGAACCAGCTCGACCCCATCGGGATTCAACATCGGCGCAATCCATAAGGTAACCTTCGAAAGCAAGGCTCTCACATCTCGCCCTTGCAGCGGAACGCCGTTTCGGTAAGCTTCGCTCAAGTCCTCTGCAATCTTCATGACCACGGCTGCCGTTATCCACTCATTGGCATGGATAGCGGCATTTACATGGACTTGAACCGGCCCGTCTCCAACCTTGAAGGCGGGAATCGGCTTGCCGAGGACGCTCTCCCCGATGTCGATGTACTCTAGGAAAGGGTATCGGATTTGAAGCAGTTGCAAATCCTCCAGAAGCTCCGGGTATCCATACGGGAAAGCCGGACCGACGATGGACATGCCCCGGCTTGGCGGAAGAATCAGCCGGGTTCCGATCGCCATTCGAGCCGGGTCAACCCCTGGGTTAGCACGCAGAAGATCATCGAGTGCGATATTAAACCTTCTTGCTATCTCATAGAAGGTATCGCCCCGCTGCACGACATAATGTCTTGGAATGGGGTCCGGAACGGTCAAAACCTGCCCCGGGTACAGAATCGATCCCTGGATTTGCGGGTTTGCCCCGGCCAGTTCGCCGACAGTGATGCCGGTCCGCCGCGCAATCCGAAACAGCGTATCTCCTTTTACGACCGTATATTCGTATGCCATCCGAAACGCCTCCTCCACACCGCCGTTGATGAGCGGCTTTTCCCGCTGCTACTATATGCTCTTCACCCTTCGTTCAGTCCGCCCGAACGCCAAACACCCGTCCAGCTCAGTGGCCTGACGGGTGTTTGGCTACGGTCAGCAGGTCGTCTGCACTTGCCAGACTATCGAGCTCGCCTCCACCTGCTTTTCCAGCCAGGCCGAAGTGATTCTTCGGAATAAGACGGGGTCCCCGCTGCAAAAGAAGCGGTGAAGAGGCGATTCCGATTTCGGTTTGGCAAGCTTCCCATTGTAGGAAAGGATCGTCCCAATTTCCCGGACGGTTTCTTCCGCCGAGCTGATCAGTTCGACCTTGTGACCTACTGTCTCCGCAATGGACGCGGTCAGGAAGGGATAATGGGTGCAGCCCATAATCAAGCTGTCCAGCTCTCTGCCCACTAAGGGGGCAAGGGATCTGCGGACCGTTTCCCAAGCGTGCGGAGAGTCAAAATCGCCCGCTTCGACTAAGGGAACGAGATCCGGACACGCCAGGCTAACGATCTCCAATTGAGAGGAAATCTCTCGAAGCGCTTCGTCATAGGCTCCGCTTCGAATCGTCCCTTCTGTTCCGATGACCCCAATTCGGCCGCTTCTGCTCGCTTTGACTGCGGCACGCGCTCCTGGCTTGATGACTCCGACTACCGGAATATCAACCCGGGAACGAATATCGTCAAGAGCCACCGCCGTCGCCGTGTTGCAGGCGAGCACGATCATTTTCGGCTGGTAGCGGCTCAGGTACTCTGCGATCTCACGGGTAAACCGTACGACCTCTTCCGGATCGCGCGGACCGTAGGGGGCTCTTGCGGTATCCCCGAAATAAAGGACTTGCTCCTGGGGAAGCTGCTTCAGCACCTCTTTGACAACCGTCAATCCTCCGACACCTGAATCCATAACGGCAATGGCTTGATTCACTTAGGCTTTCGCTTCCTTTATTCCCGGATGATAAAGCTCACAATTTCAAGATATGTCGGCACTGCCGGAAACGTACAATAGCAAAAGCCCGTCTATTCATCCTTCTGAGACTCATTCCTTCGTTGAAAGAAAGTCCGTCAAAAGAGCAAACTCATACCCTTCCGCTTTAATTCCCTTAATAATGCGGTCCAGTGCGTTGATGTTATCCTCAGAGCCTTGATGCATCAAGATGATATTCCCGTCGTGAAGCCCGTTCATCACATCCCGATAGGCATCGTCCGCGCCATTTTTCCTCGGCTCCCAATCCCGCATGGCCGTTGACCAAAAAACCGAGGTATACCCCATATCGGTCAGCTCTTCCAGCAGATGCATGCTGTATTTTCCGTAGGGGAAGCGGAAAATTTTCGTGATCGGTTCTCCTGTTGTCTCCTGAAACAGCTTTTCGTAATCCCGAACCTCTTTCTCCACTTCAGCGTCGGTCTGCTTCGTCATATCCGTATGGGTCATGGTGTGATTCGCCACGAGATGGCCGTCGGCCACGAGCTTCTTCACAAAGTCCCCGTATTTCTTCACATTATAGCCAGCCAGAAAGAAATTCGCCTTGACCTCATTATCCTTCAATGCTGCGAGCAGCTTCTCGGTATCTCCCATGGGACCGCCAGTATCAAAGGTAAGATAAACCTTATGCCCTGTTCCTACGTACACGGCTTTTCGTGTCGGCCCATATTGCTCCACTTCCTTGGGGAAGCCCGGGACCTTGCCCTGTCCTTTCTTCATGTAATACCAGGAAAGAACCGCTCGATCACCAGTTAGGGCTGGTTTGGTGGTTGAAGCAGGTGAAGCGGTTTGAGGGGTTGTGGCGGCAGGCTTAGGCGATCCAGCTTCCCCTGTCGTTTCGCTGGTCGGAGTCGATGTGGGCTTTTGCGTTGGATCAGCTTTCGTCTCGGATGGACTCGGCACAGGCGTGCGTACGATCGTCGACGTAGGCTTCGGTTTGGCAGTCGGAGCAGGAGAAGCAGGGGAATCCGGAGAAGGCGACGGGCTCTTCGACGGAGACACAGTGGAAGCTGACGATTCCGAAGGCGAAGGTTCGGCGTCCCATGCCGTACGAACCGAGCACCCCGCTAATAGACTGATCAGTGCCGCTGCTGCAATAAGGCGCTTTCCGAATCGATTCATCTTGCTCCCCCTTTAAGAGCCAACCGATGGTCTTATCTGATTGGCCATTATGTTCTCTTTTTCGACATCAACTACTTCGACATCGCACTCTCCATTCCCTGTTTCTAAGCGAATGATAGATTTTTGGCAGCGAGAGAGTTACAATTTGATCGAGTCTTACGCCTTGCGCATTTCTTGACAACAAGTGAAAAGGAGTTCCTCTCCATGGATTTGCTAAAAGCAGGAATCGTTGGATGCGGTGCGATCTTTCCGATGCATGCCGTTTCCATCGCTCAATCAGGCGCTGCGAAGCTTGTCGCCGTCTGCGATACGAAGCCAGAACGGGCGATTCAAGCTTCGAAAGATTACGGATGTTCGTGGCATACCGATCTCGAAGGGATGCTGGAACGGGAAAAGTTGGATGTGCTGCACATCTGTACCCCTCATTACCTTCATCCTCCGCAAACCCTTCTCGCGGCAAACCGAAACGTGCATGTGCTGACCGAAAAGCCGATGAGTATCACTTCCGCTGACGGCCGCTCAATGATCGAGGCTTGTGAAAGGAATGGCACCAAGCTCGGCGTTATCTTTCAGAACCGCTACAACCCGGGAGCTCTGCTGATTCGCGAAGCGCTCGATGACGGCAGCTTGGGAGATGTTTTGGGGGCAAGAGCTTCCGTCCTGTGGACCCGTTCCGACGAATACTACGCTTCGAGCGATTGGCGCGGCACGTGGGCGAAGGAAGGCGGCGGCGTGCTCATCAACCAGTCGATCCACACCCTCGATCTGCTTCGCTGGTATATGGATTCGACGGTTACCCAGGTCGAGGCAAAGCTCTCGAATCGAACGCATACCGGAATCGAGGTGGAGGATACCGCAGAAGGAGCCTTGACCTTCCAGAATGGCAAAAGAGCCTTGTTTTATGTCACCACCTCGTACAGCTATGACGCGCCCGTGGAGGTTGAGCTTCACTGCGAGCGAGGAATTGCCAAGCTGACGGCGGACCAAGCAGTCATCACCTATCGAGATGGCACGACCATCAGCCGCGACCGGCAGCCGCAGGAAGCCGTGAGTTATGGCGGAGGCGTCAAAACGTATTGGGGCGTCAGCCATTCGAAGCAAATCCGCGATTATTATCGCTCCTTGCTCCGCGGCGAAGCTCCCGCAATCGACGGCCGGGAGGCGCTCAAGACGCAGACCATGATCGAAGCCATCTATCAATCGGGCCGAACCGGACTGCCCGTTATCCTATAAACCGCCCTCTTCCCCTGCAAGAAGAAAGCCTCTCCCTCCCGCTTGTTCGTTGCGGGAGGGAGAGGCTTTCTTGCAAGGGTTAAATGCTGTCCCCATCTTGCACAAATTCTCCCTCTTCATCGGGAAGGGACGAAACCGCGGCCAGTTCTTCCGAAACGGCCTCTTCTTTTTTGCACGGCTTCAGGCTGCGCAGTTCATCCACAATGAAGCTGCCGGCATCCTTAACCTTCCCAGCCCATTCCGTCGTGTGCTCGCTCACCGTCTTGGCGATTTCCTGCGATTTTTCACCGACCGCCTTCGCTTGATTCGCAATATCGCTCCGCAGCTCTTTTCCCGGCTTCGGGGCAAACAACAGTGCGCTGAACGCTCCGAGTGTTCCCCCTACAACGGCTCCGACCAGAAAATCCTTGCCTCTCGTTTTGGCCATTCTTCCCATTCCCCTTCCCGTTATAGACGAATGCCTATTGGATACTACAGTATAGCGAGCCACATAGGATTTGACACAACTTTTTTCGAGTTTTTATCTCCGAAACGACGCAAGCAATGCGAATCGCCTCTCGGAGCGCCGTTTGTACTTGGGCAAGGAACGGTAAACCTCCACGGTCTCCCGATACGCTTCCTTTGCTTCTACCTGCTTGCCCATGCGGGCATAGATTTGACCCAGCCGATAGTATGCTTCGCAGGATGAGCTGTTCAGCTCACGAAATTTCTGCAGATAATGAACCGCGTTCTCCGGTTCTTTCTCGGCGAATGCTTCTCCGAGCCTCAGGTACGGGTCCCCGTAAGCGACCCGGGGATTCATCTCAAGCCCGCGCTCGATCCATTCTTTTCCGTCCGGCAGGTCCCCCTGCTTCAAGCGGCAGAGACCGAGCTCGTACAGAACTTCGGCCGAATCCTCCATGATCGGTTGAACCTGGCGCAGGTATTGCTCCGCTTCTCGGAATTTCTTCTTCGCGATGAGTAGACGCGCGGTTTCGAGTTTGGCGGCCGTATCGTGAACATGCGTGCGCAGATGGTTGCGCAGCTCCCGCAAGCGGCTGTTCCGCTTCAGCGGAGCCGTCATGCTGGGCAAGATTCCGATGAACCGACGATCAAGAATATAATAAAGGATGATGAGTACGAGTAATGCCATCAGCGGGCTGCCGGTCAGCCAGGTGATGATGCCGAAAAGAAAAAATTTGCTCACGGGACTCCTCCACCACATTTTTCCTTCCAGTATAACACAAAACTGCGCAAAAAACGGGATTCTTCGGTTGAAGAATCCCAATAGCACAGATACCCGCGTTATGCGATGTTCCCCAATAGATAAACACAGCTTAGAGCTTTTCATTGGGAAACAGGAACTTGATTTGAGGATACACAGCTTATTAATAATACGAATTTTCAGAGGGTTCCAGGGAATCCTCATTCAACATCTCCAGGTAGTTCTTCGCTCTCTGTGAATGGAATAGCCCCTCGTTTCCCGGTTCCGTAGCCAAGGCTTGATGCCACTCCGCCATCTCTTGTAGATACTGTGCCCGGTCATGCCGAAACAGAGGCATTTGCCGTCTTTGTTCGTCCATATCCGCACCCCTTCCCTAGGTCCATGGTTTCATCTTATTCAGATTTCCCTACCGTTAGAAGAAACATGCGGCCCCTGCGTATATTCGGCATGAATGAAGGAAATACTGAAAAAGATGAATTCGCTTATCTTGCCCCATAAAGGAGGAATTGA
Source organism: Gorillibacterium timonense (assembly GCF_001457415.1). Taxonomy (GTDB): domain Bacteria; phylum Bacillota; class Bacilli; order Paenibacillales; family NBRC-103111; genus Gorillibacterium; species Gorillibacterium timonense. The sequence continues at coordinate 1,133,182 of NZ_LN881724.1, read as the reverse complement.
TCCATGCTGCCCTACCATTACACGAATTTGAAAGATCATGCCGAATGGCTTGAGGAATTGAACCGACTCGAATCCCGCATGACTGACTCGCTCGGAGAGGAAGTTCGCCTGGTCGCGTATTCACCGAGCGCGGAACGCCCTTCTGCGGAAGCCGCTTACCGTGTTGGTTTGGATGGGTGATTTTCCCTTGATCTGCCGCTGGACGTTCTGCTATAATAAGTGCAAATTCAAAGGCAATGTTACCGATAAGGTACAACCTCGCAGAGCATGCAGAGGGGGTACCTTTTTTGCATGCTCTCATCCATCACAAACCGACAAGAGGAGAGGATTTTATGCTGCTTGAAGCCGTGTTTCACCGGCCGAAAATGAATTGGGCATATGCGACGGACACCCATGCGGTTCATATCCGCATTCAAACGAAAAAGGGAGATATGAACCAGGTCAGCCTTCTTCACGGAGACAAGTACATCTGGGAGAAAAGCAGCAAGGTTGAGCCTATGGAATGCTTGGTGTCCGATGCTTTGTTCGACTATTGGGAAGCCTCGGTGAAGCTTCCCCTTCGCCGCATGCGCTATGGGTTCAAGCTGGAGTCCGAGGGAAAGACGATGTGGTTCACCGAAAAGGGCTTTTTCGAGGAAATGCCAGCGGATTCCTGGGGCCTCTTTGAATACCCGTTTCTCCACGCCGGTGAAATCTTCTCCGCACCGTCCTGGGTGAAGGATGCCGTGTTCTATCAGATCTTCCCCGAGCGGTTCGCAAACGGCAACGTGTTGAACGATCCTACCGAAGTCGAAGAATGGGGCGGTAAGCCGGGTCGTTCGAACTTTTTCGGCGGAGACCTTCAGGGCGTCATGGATCACCTGGATCACCTGCAGGAGCTTGGCGTTACGGCGGTCTACTTCACACCCATCTTCGAGGCAACGACCAATCACAAATATGACACCACCGATTACTTGAAGATCGATCCGCATTTTGGCAATAACGAGCTGATGAAAGAGCTGGTCAAGGCCTTCCACGAGCGGGGCATCAAGGTCGTACTGGACGCCGTCTTCAATCATTGCGGAAACAGCTTTAAGCCGTTCGTGGATGTTCTCGAGAAGGGTAAAGATTCCGCTTATGCCGACTGGTTCCATGTTCGGGAATGGCCGCTATCGGTCAAGGAAGGCGTTCCTACCTACGACACGTTTGCCTTCGAGCCAATTATGCCGAAGATGAACACGGAGAATCCGGAGGTCAAGCAATATTTGCTTGAGGTCGCCCGTTATTGGGTGGAAGACATCGGAACCGACGGCTGGCGCCTGGATGTTGCGGACGAAGTCGATCATGCATTCTGGCGCGAATTCCGCACCACCGTCAAGAAAGCAAACCCGGAAGCCTATATCCTTGGGGAAATCTGGCACGATTCCCTGCCGTGGCTGCAGGGAGATCAATTCGATTCGGCCATGAACTATCCGTTCACCGATGCAGTGATCAACTTTATCGCCAAAGGAAAGCTTGACGCGGCGGGCTATTCCGCCGAAATCGGCCACCAGATCGCTTCTCATACCAAATCGGTGACAGACGCCGCCTTCAATGTGCTGGACAGCCATGATACCGCCCGGTTATTGTTCCGCTGCGGCGAAAACAAGGACATGATGAAGGCGGCTGTTGTGCTCCAATTCACGTATCCCGGTGTTCCCTGCGTCTACTACGGAGACGAAATTGGGCTCACCGGTGGAGATGACCCGGGCTGCCGTCCTTGTATGGAATGGGACAAAACCAAACAGGATCTCACCCTATTTCGGTTCTATCAGGACATCATTCGCTTCCGCAAGGAACAACCCGCCCTCCGCACCGGTAAGCTGCGCTTTCTTCTGAATGAGGCGGGGAGCCAAATCATCGCTTTCGAGCGCGAGCTGGACGGCGACCGAATCGCAATCGCCGTGAATGCGTCCGAAGAAGCTGTAACGGTCCAACTGCCGCTCGCCCAAGGAGAGTGGGTGGATTGGCAATCCGCCGACAAGATCGCGCATGTCTCCGCCAAGGGAAATGCGAAAGCCACCCTAGAACTGCCCGCCTACGGGTTCGCCATTCTGGCGCGCAAGAAAGAAATGGTATAAGCTAGGACTGTTTTTCCTGACGAACCGTCTTACAAACGAACCTTGCTTAGCAAAAAGCCTTCTTTCCTGAGCGCAGTAAATAGCCTTCTATCCCACGTCTTGCGGGGGGTAGAAGGCTTTCTTCGTTGAATTTTCTAAAGTCGACAGCTCCTATTTGAGAACTAACGTGGTATAAGGAGGAATCGTGACGGTCTTCGCCTCCAGCTTAGCCGCATCCGAGGTGGAATACTCAATTGCCGCGGGCATTGGATTGAGCCCATCGAGAGAAACCGTCTGCTCTTTTCCGGATAGGTTGTGAAGCACCAGTACACTTATCTCCGGTGTCGTTCGCAGATAGCCGGACACCGCCTTCACGTCGGTATCGAACTTGGCGATCCCCCCGTTCTTCAAAGCCGGCTCCTCCATTCTCCACTTGAGGAGAGTTTTATACCGGTTCAGAATGGAATTTGGATCGGTAAGCTGCTCCTCCACGGATACGGGGTCATCGGCATTGTCCCGTATGGGCTCCCAAGCGGTTTGCCCATTTCCAGGCTTTCCTCCCGCGTTCCAGAGCATCGGTTCGCGAATCTGCTCGTCGGGCTTCGCCCCCTTCATGCCGATTTCCTCACCGTAATAGATGAAGGGGTTTCCCGGCATGGTGAGCAGCATCCCCGCCGCCATCTTGGCACGATCGACATTCATCCCCACCTCATTCATGACTCGGTTCTGGTCATGGTTGGTCAAGAACGGGGCATCGATGAATGTACCTTCCGAGGTTTTATCAAAAAAAGTGTAGATCGTGTCCAGCTTGCCAGCGATATCGGAGGCGGTTCCCGATCGGGCAGACCCGAGCAGAATCTTGGCCAAATCGAAATTCAAGGTCCCATTCAGCGCATGGTTCAACAGCGGACCGGACGCTGCAGCGGAATCCCATACTTCGCCGACCAAATAAGCGTCTGGATTCACTTCGTCGATCCCCTTGCGGAAGACTTGCCACCACTCGGCGTTCTTGGCGAAGATCTCTGCCTTTCCTTTCTGGCTCGTAAAGTCCTCGTAAATGTGCTTCGCTGCATCCAGGCGGAAGCCGTCCACGCCTTGCTTCAGCCAGAATTGGCCGGCTTTGATCAATTCGGTACGGACCTCCGGGTTATCCAGGTTCAGATCGGGCATCCCTTCCCAGAAAATGCCGAGATAGTGGGAACCATTGATCTCGAACCACGGATTGCCGGAGCTGGCCGAGCTCGTTCCTGCTGGCTGGACACCTTCATCCTCCGCCCAATGATACCAATTGCGGTAGTTGCTCGTCTTTCCCTTAGCTGCATCGACGAACCAAGGACTCTCGATGCTTGTGTGGTTGGCAATGAAATCCATGATGACCTTGATGCCGCGCTTATGCGCTTCTTCGGTCAACCGCTTCAAGTCATCAATCGTACCGTAATCTGGATTGACTGCGTAATAATCGGACGTATCGTAACCGTGATAGCTCGGCGATTTCATGATCGGCATCAGCCAGATGCCGCCGATTCCCAAGTCCTTGAGGTAATCCAGCTTCTCCGTCACCCCGTTCAAATCACCGATTCCGTCCCCGTTGCTGTCATAGAACGAGCGGACGAATATTTGGTAATAAGGAGTAGAAGGCTGCTGATGGGTCGCGGCAGCCGATGGAGCCGAGTTTGCGGAAGGCGCCTTGGTAGCTGCCGGAGCAGAAGCGACCGCGGTGGCGGACGGCTCGAGGCTGACTGCTGGATCTGCGTTATCTTCGCTCTTGGTGCAGCCCGACAGGAGTCCTGTTCCGACAATCAGCAGAACGAGCGCAATGGCCGAAATTTTCCTTCGCCATTTGAAAGAGGGAACCGAAGATCGGTTCCCGTCCTGATGATTGAAATTAGCTTGGCTCATCCTTTGTTTGCTCCCGACGTCAGACCTTGTACCAGGAACTTCTGCAGGAAGAAGAACAGCAGGGTGATCGGAATGGCAATCAACACCGCACCGGCCGCAAACAGCGTGAAGTTACTGTCTTGATACCGGCTGACCAAATCCCACATCCCTACGGCAACCGTCCACTTTTCCTTCGTGCGAAGAACCAGTCTCGCAAAGATGAAATCCATCCACGGTCCAACGAAACTCGTCAATGCGACATAAGTCAGCATAGGTCGGGACAAAGGCAGAATGATTCGGGTGAAGACCTTCATGTGACTCGCCCCGTCGATTCGAGCGGCTTCATCCAAACTGCGCGGAATGGTGTCAAAGAACCCTTTGACGATGAACCCTCCAAGCACCGCTCCACACGAATAGACAAGAACGATTGCCGTATGAGTGTCCAGCAGGTTTAGCTGCATCAGGATGATATAGATCGCGGTGAGACTCATAAAGCTCGGAAACATGCCCAACACCAGCATTAACGTCAATGCCGTCTGCCGACCCTTGAAGCGGAATCGAGACAGCGAGTACATGCCAAGCGTCTCCAGAAAGGTCGATAGGATCATCGTTAACGTAGCGATTTTCAAGGTGTTCAGGTACCAGGTGCCATACATAAAGGACTTACTGGTGAACAGCTCCTTGTAGTGTATCAGTGTAGCGTTTTTTGGGAAAAAATGCTGACTGTATAAAGCCGTACCCGGACGCAGAGAGGACAAGACAATCCACAGCACGGGATAGATCGCGACAACGGCAATCACAATTAGAATCAGATAGCTGATCGTTAGCCAAAGAACATTTTGTTTTATCCTCATTGGATCATATCCTCCTCTTTAAACGACCGCGAACGCCGGAAATTCCAAATGGAGAACGAAGCGATAATAAGGAAGATAATAATTCCGATTGCTGCAGCCATATTGAATTTGCTGTTGTCCAGCGTCAGTTTGTACAGCCAGGTAACAAGCAAGTCCGTGGCTCCCGCGTATTGATAGTCGCCCTTCATCGGATTCCCGTTGGTCAATAGGAAGATGACGTTGAAGTTGTTGATATTGCCCGCGAACTGCATGATGAGCACCGGCACCGTCGTGAACAGGATGAACGGCAGCGTAATGATCCGGAATTTCTGGAAGGGAGTAGCACCGTCCACTTCAGCCGCCTCATACAGATCCTTCGGAATTGAAGTCAGCACACCGAGAATCAACACCATGCTGACCGGAATTCCGACCCACATGTTGACGATGATGACCGTCACTTTTGCCCAGAAAGGATCGGTCAGCCAAGGCAGGCCATCGAGTCCGAAAGCTTTGAAATATTGATTAATGGGCCCGAATTGACCATTAAAAAGGTTTCTCATAATCAGCAAGGAGATAACTTGAGGAATAGCGTACGGGAGAATCAAGATCGTGCGCCAAAGCTTCTTGAACCGGATACCCTTTTGTTCGATGAGAAGGGCGACCAGCATGCCGCCGAAATAAGTGGTAATCGTCGCTGTAATGGCCCAAACGATCGTCCACGTAAGAACACCATAAAAGGTGCGACTCCATGATTTCAATTGAACCAGATCGGTAAATGTGCGAAAGCCGACCCAATCGACCAGCTTAGCCGGCGGAATATGGTCAGGCGCCGAGTAGTTGGTGAAGGCCAAGAGGATTGTAAACAAGATCGGCATGATCGTGAAAAACAGAACACCCAATGCCGGCAAGGAAAGCATTAAATGGGGAAAGTAATTGTCCTTCAAGTTGCTGACCGACTTGGAAAAGCTGGACGATCGCTTGCCCTCATCCCGAAGTTTTCCCGTTTGATACGCATCGTGGATATTCAGAGCGTAAATAAGCGCAAATATGACAAACACAAGCAAGACAATCATGCCATCGAGCAGCAGAAAGATGGAGTGATCGCCTTTTTGCAGAACGACTGAATTTTTGACCTTTACGAATTTTTGAGTCTTCTCGCCTAACGTTACAAGGCCCCACATCGCGTGGCTGAACCTAGGAATCAAATAGACGAGACCCAACGCCTCGATTGCAGCGAGCAAGATCCCTTTTAATCGCTGCCCGTTATAGAATTGGCCTAACCCTTGCACCAATACAGACAATATCGCAGCCGTTTTACGGTGCTGTTTCATGGCGTATGGCTCCTCTCCACTGTAAGTCTGAATCACCCGCCGACTGCTGCGACGGGTGATTCACTGAATCGGCTGTTTTTATTTGGAGGACTTGATGGAATCCTTGATCTGTTGGACAGCTGTATCCAAGGAGGTCTTTATATCCTTTCCTCCATCCCAGATGTCGCTGATCGCGGAGGTGATAGGTCCCCAAATACTATTCATTTCAGGGAGAGAAGGCATCGGAATCGAATTATCGAATTGCTTCAGGAAGGCTTGGTTGGTCGGATCCCCGGTCACCTTCGGATCGCTCGCCACTTCTTTGTTGGCCGGCAAAGTGCCGTTCATTTCGAAGTTCTTCATTTGCGAATCCTTGTTAGAAAGGAATTCAGCCAACAATTTGGAAGCGTTCGGGTATTTCGTAAAGGCGTTGACGTAGTAGCCTTTTACCCCGGAGAAAGATTTCATCGGCTTGCCGTTAAAGGATGGCAGTGGAGCTACGCCGAAATCGACGCCCGCTTCCTTGAATTCGCTGATTCTCCACGGGCCGTTAATATCCAAAGCCAGTGTGCCGTCTGCGAACAGACCGTTCTTGATATCGCCGCTGACATCACCGGTTTTGACCGGCAGGACCGTATCCTTAAGGGATTTCATGAACTTGACGCCTTCAACGGCTCCCTCATTGTTCAGCCCGATGTCCTCTTTATTGGTGTTGTCGTCGCCAAAGATATAACCGCCGGTCGTGGCCATGAAGCCGAAGTCGTAATAGAACTGCTGCAGTTCCCACATGAGCGTATATTTGTTGTTCTTGGGATCGTTGTAGGTTTTTGCAAAATTGACGATTTCTTCAAAGGTTGTAGGAGGCGTCGGGAACAGCTTTTTGTTGTAGAACAGCGCATAGGTTTCAATGCTGTATGGATAGCCGTACAAGACATCCTCGAATGTGACAGCCTTGACGGCATTCTCGGAATTCGCAGCCGTTACTTCGTCGGCGAAGACGTCGTTGGGCAGGATCAGACCTGCTTGAACAGCACCGCCAACCTTATCATGGGGAAATACGACAACATCTGCGCCAAGTCCCGCGGGACCATCCGTCGTCAGCTTCGTGACCTGATCCGTAGGAGGCAATTCCTCGAACGTTACCGTCACACCGTATTTTTCCTGGAAGTCCTTGATGCGTGCTTCAACGAAAGTTTGTTGAGGCTTATCTTCCCAAATTTTCAACGTTGCGCCTGGTTCAGGCTCAAGCGCCGCCGTTTGCTCTGTCGGAGCTTCGGAAGCAGAAGGCGCCGTAGAAGAGGAAGGCACTTGGGATGCCTCCGGTGAAGCGCTTTCTCCGGAGTCGCTCTTACCGCCGCATGCCGACAAGCTTGCGACAAGCGATGCTGCCAAAAGAATTGTTGCTGCTTTTTTCATTGCCATTTTCGATAGACCCACCTTTCTTGTTATAAAAAGTCGACTTGCCGGTGAACCTCATGCCTTTTTTGCGAAAACGTTTGTGCAAACAACTGCGCAACCGCTGGCTTTATCATGCTTTCCTTTATGTATCGCCATTATTTGCGCAACTGTAAGCGCTTAATGCTGTGCAAATGAATCATACACCAAAGCGCATTTGCATAAAACTGAAGTGTTAAGCCGAAATCGCTGGAAAACCCGATGTATCCTTCCGAATTCGCCGTTTTTCTCTCTCAATCTTATTATTTCGTTTTTTCGTAATCCCGCGATTTTCCCGGCCAGTTTACATGTTGATCAAATTAAGTTAGAGTATCAGGGAGGACAAACGTTTGTACAATGGAGGAACCAATATGGCCGTGACCATAATCGATGTCGCCAAAAAAGCCGGTGTCTCTCCCTCAACCGTCTCGCGCGTCATAACGGGCAGCTCCCGGATCAGCACGGAAACGACGGAGCGAATCCGTGCCATCATGAATGAACTGGGCTATGTGCCCAATAGCATAGCCAAGAGTTTGGTGTCCAAGACAACGAACTCCATCGGGCTCGTTCTGCCCAAGCCTGCGGAGGAGCTGTTTCTCAACCACTTTTTCTCGGAATTGATCCGGGGGATTCTCACCCAATGCTCCCGCTCGGAGATCGATCTGATGATGACCACCGGGGCAACGGAGCGGGAAGAAGTGGACGCCGTCTCCCGACTTGTCCGCGGACGCAAGGTTGACGGGATTTTGCTGCTCTATTCTCGTAAGGAAGACCCCACCATCGAATTTTTGCAAAAGCAGGATTTCCCGTTCGTGCTCGTCGGGCGGAGCAACTATGAAACGCCGATCTATACCGTCGATACGGACAATCGGCAAGCCGCTTACGATGCTACCCGCCATTTGATCGATCAAGGGCATCAACGAATCGGCTTTGTCAGCGGACCGCCGAATCTCGTCATCTCCGAAGACCGCAGCAAAGGATACATGCAAGCGCTGGAAAGCGCCGGGATCTCTCTTCGGCCGGAATGGATCGTGGAAGGGGATTTCCTTCAAGAGAGTGGATATCGCGCGATGTCCCTCATCATGAGCCAACCCGAGAGACCTACTGCTTTTGTCGTCATCGACGACATGGTTGCGTTCGGCGTTCTACGCGGACTCACGGAGCTTGGCTTCAAAGTCCCCCAGGACATCAGCCTGGTCGGCTTCAACAACATCGCTGTGACCGAGCTGACTTCACCGCCGCTCACCAGCATCGACATCGGAATCTACGAGCTTGGCTATACGGCTTCTCAACTGCTGCATAAGATCGTCAAGGGAGAGCCGACTCCGCAGAATCGCCTGATCATTCCCCATCGGCTCGTCGTCAGAGAATCGTCCTTGTTCCGCGCCGGATAAACAGGACTAACCGCGAATACCGGGAAGGTTGCAAAAAAACAACGCCCGATCAACTTCTTGTGGAGGTTGATCGGGCGTTGTTTGCTATTCCAATGCTATCTTACTATGGCTTCGATCGCGGACAAACCGCTTCCTAGCGTCATTCGCTTGCAAGCTCATCGAAATTGCGGTGTTTGAGGAAACGAGTAAATCGCACTTATCCTAAGGTTGGAGGCGGACAGGTGGATTCTCTCAGGATCAGCTCAGGCTTGTAAACGAGAGTTGAAGCTCCGGAATAGGAGCCGGATTCAATCATCGCAAGAAGAGTCTCCGCTGCCATGACTCCCATTGAGAGCTTCGGGTGGGAGAGGGTCGTTAGCTTCACTTCCGTTGCCATAGCCAGTGAGGAATCATCAAAGCCCACAAAGGACAAATCAGCCGGAACACACAAATTCATTTGACGGGTGGCTTCCAGCAGACGAATGGCCAACTCGTCATTGTAGCAGACAAAGGCGGTGGGTCGCGCGTCCCCCTCCTTCAGCATTGCCAGCGCCTGAGCAAACGGCTTTTCACCTTTTTCCTCCGTGGTATACTGAACGACGAACCGGGAAGCAAGCTCCGCTTGATTCTCCCGATGAGCGCGGATAAAGCCCTTCAACCGATTGAGCCCTTGCAGATCATCCGTCTTGAAGAAGCCCGCAATCCGACGGTGGCCGAGCTTCAGCAGATGATCCGCCGCCAGAAAACCTCCCTCCTCATCGTCCACCTTGATCACGGGACATTGCAGCTCGCTGTACCGTTCGTTGATCATCAGATACGGAATTCCGCGGTTGTCCAGATCAAGATAATACGCGAGATTAGGGTTCCCCCCGGCGCTTTTCGTCGGTTCGATGATGAGTCCCTTAAGCGGATGGCTCACCATCATCTCCAGGCATTCTCGTTCCTTCTCTTTGTCGTTATCCGTACTCGACAAGAGTAGTCGATACCCATTTGCCCGGAGAGTCGCCTCCGCCCCTCGTACAATCAGGGGAAAGATATAATCCGATATGTAGGTGGTAACCACCCCAATGGTCTGAAAATCCGTAGGTACTGCTTTGCTTTCCGTGACAAAGGTTCCCTTCCCTTGAACACGGCGAAGCTTGCCTTCCTGTACCAGTTCACCGATAGCCTGCCGGACAGTCTGGCGGCTGAATGCAAACTGATCGGCCAGTTCAAACTCCGAGGGAAGCATGTCTCCCGGCTTCCTCTGCCCTTCATTGATCTGAGTTAGCAGTACTTTTTTGAGCTGTTTGTACTTGGGTTCTTCCTTCTTCATAGTTCCTCCGCAACACCTGCTTGTCTATTCTCTCATTGTACAAAGGTTCCCTTGTCCGTACAAGAACGGTTTAGTTGAGACAAAACATTCGAATAGGTTGAGCGAAGTTCAACATGGCATACGTGGAGACTCTCTATTTTTGAAAAAGGGATAAGGCACTTCTATGAACGGAAATCAAAAAACGGGTCATAAAGTCTCCAACGACTTTATGACCCGATTCACATGACATTATGCTCCTTCATGCATCCTCCACTTTGATGCGAAAGGGTAAGGACAATCCGACTCCTGCTGGAGCGAGCGAATCTCAACCAAGCAGCCGCAATGCTTGCATGTCGAGTCGTATTGCAAGCTTTCGCAGCTACGGCAGAGAGCGAGCCGTTTGTTGTATTCCTCCTCCGTCACGAGAACGCGGTCGCTCTGCTTGCGGATTTTCTCCACAAGGGCCGCTATTCGCTCGGAGGATGGCCGTACGGTTTCTCGACAGCCTTTGCAAGGATCTGCGGAATGGATTCCCGTCGTCATTAGACCAGCTCGATGACAGCGACGGATGCTGCTGGAAGTGTCACGCGAAGAATGCCTTCCTCCATAACGATTCCCTCCAGCTTCACCGGCAAGATCGCTTCAGGGTTGGAAAAGTCGTTATGGGCATCCAGCTTCGGATCGTTCAAGATCGTACCCGTGCCGATGGATACGTTTAAACCGCTGATGTCCACTGCGAGGCGCAGCTCTTCCTCATGGTGAAGATTGCACAGGGATAAATGAACACGGCCCTGTTTGTCCCGAGAAGCCGAAGCGCTAAGCTGCGGAATCCGTGCGGCTCCGTAAGCGTACGAAGGGGACTCGAATTCAAGCGGAAGCAGCTCGGCATCCTGGTGAACTTTGTACATGTTGAACACATGATAGGTCGGAGTTAGGATCATTTTCTCGCCTTCGGTCAAGATAAGCGCCTGCAGCACGTTGATCATCTGTGCAATGTTGGCCATATGAACCCGATCCGCGTGCTTGTGGAACAGATTCAAATTGATCCCTGCCACGAGCGCATCGCGAAGTGAATTCTGCTGATACAGGAACCCAGGATTCGTACCCGGCTCCACGTTATACCAAGTTCCCCATTCGTCAATGATCAGGCCTACACGTTTTTGCGGGTCATATTTGTCCATGATCGCTGTGTGCTTGGTGATTAATTCATCCATGTAAAGCGTCCGTCTCAGCGTTTCGTACCACTCTTCCGTTCCAAAGCCGGTCGCATCTCCTTTATTGTCCCAGATCCCGGTCGGTACGGTGTAATAATGCAAGCTGAGCCCCTGCATATGGCCGGCTGCTTCCCGCATCAGAACCTCGGTCCAGCGGTAATCGTCGACATTGGGGCCGCAAGCGATCTTGTAGATACGATTGTCCGAATAGTTCCGGACGTAAGTGCCGTATCTCCGGTATTCATCCGCATAATACTCCGGACGCATGTTGCCTCCGCAGCCCCAATTCTCGTTGCCGACGCCAAAGTAGGTCAGCTTCCAAGGCTTTTCCTGCCCATTCTGTTTGCGCAGATTCGCCATTGGCGACTCACCGTCAAGCGTCATGTATTCGACCCATTGCTGCATTTCCTGAACGGTACCGCTTCCAACATTTCCACTTATATAAGGCTCTGCTCCGATAAGCTCACAGAATCGCAAAAATTCATGCGTACCGAAATGGTTATTCTCTTCGACTCCGCCCCAATGGCTGTTGACCATGCGCGCCCGCTTCTCATACGGACCGATGCCATCCATCCAATGATATTCATCCGCGAAGCAGCCACCTGGCCAGCGAAGCACCGGCACTTGCACTTGCTTCAAGGCTTCCAGTACATCATCGCGATAACCTTCGGTATTCGGAATCAGTGAATCCTTCCCTACCCAGATTCCTTCGTAGATACATCTTCCCAGATGTTCGGAAAAGTGCCCATACAGATGACGGCTTATCGTGACGGGTCGATCGGATTTGCGGATGGTAACCGCGGTGGTCTTGCTGGATTGAGACGCAGTCATGTCAATAGCTCCTTTGACAGTTGGATTAATTATTTTATTAATTACTTAGTAATAACCTTACGTGTATAGTAAACAACAAACCCGGTCGAATGGCAAGCATTTTTCTCAGGAGTTGGAGGGAAATAAAAAAGGCCCTTGTTGTCCAGTTGGACAACAAGGGTCATGAAATGCAGGGAGCTCCAGTCGATTACTTGGTGGTGCGAGTTGGAGCCCTTGTCTGAAAATCCAGCCAAGCTGCTTCAATCGCAGCTTCGAGCTTTACTGGGCTGACGGCAATCCCTTTCCTCTGAAGCTCCTCTGCTGCATATGCGATGGCCTGCTTCATTTTCTCGGGACCGCTTCGTTCGATGTAAAGCCGTTCTGCAAGAGCATAGGCTTCCTTGGCGACAAGATGCAGCACCTGCTGCTCCGCTGCGGTTGTTCGTGCAGCCAGCCAAAGCTGGATTTTTCCACGGAGCGCAGCAATAGCTGCCAACAGCAATGTGGTCAGCAAGCCGACCAAAGCCGTTACGATTGTTTCCAGATAGGGTTCGATGAGCTTCATGATATCACCTCATTCGTTTAATTCATAGATTCGTCTTAATCCTTAGTGAAGATTGGTTGGATGGTAATAATTCGGGTTCTCGGGTTTTCGGGAATAACCGATTGAACTATTTCGACGTTTGTACCACACTTGCTATCCGGGCTCGGTACATGATGGTGAGCAGCCTCCAAAATTCCGTTGTCCCAGAAGGTTCATGAATGAAATCCGAGTAAAAAGAAAAAGCTTCTTCCGCCCAAGCCGGGACGGAGGAAGCTTCGAGTTTTAACACCAATTGGTGGAGTTGATTGGATAGCAGCTGGTTCGTTTTTCGAAGTTCATTCCATTGCGCTTCCGCTTGATGAACCCTTCCTTCCAGTAGCTTTATTCGTTCTGCGGTTGTTTGTGCTGCCTCTTCCAACTTGATCATTCGAGCGGATAGAGTCGCATTTTCGGTCGTCATGTTGGCAGCCTCCTCTCGGTTTCCATCAGATCCCCTTGGTATGGGCCGTTCTCCCATCTCTTCTTTTACATCGGGAACATTCTCTATCCGCACACTCTCCGAGCTTGATAACGCTTGGTACAACCTGCTCCATGGAAATTTCGGCCCTGGACAATTCGGCTTGCGAGCTGGGTCAACCTGAAAATGACCGATGACATGCTGCTCATCCAACAACAGCGCTTGGCCGTACAACCACTTGACCTCAGCCGCGATGAACCGATGCAGTTCGACTGTTGCGGCGAATTGCGCTTCTGTCAGATTCCCGTCTGTTCCTTCGTGTTCAATGCTGACGGTATACTTGTTCGGATTCACGGGCGCGTTTTGTCGGACCAGAGATGCAGCGGCCTTCGGGATCGCATCGGTTGTCAGTCCGTTTGCCCAAGCCATGCGGGTGATCGGAACGTATTGATGAATCTTACCTGATTTCGACACTCCGAAATGAGCGCTGCTCACTGTATTCGAAGGTGATGTAAACCAGGAATCCATGCTGCTCATGGAGCCTGCGCTGATATGGTCGACAATGATAAATGGAACATGACCTTCCCGGCTACTGCTGTTCGTGTGGGCATTGCCCTTTTGGATGATGTTCATGAGTGGCCTCCCAGCTTGAGCGCAGCCCAGATGATGGTGATGAGAGAGCCCACAATCGCCGTTATGGTTGCACCATAGAATGTCCGCTTAAACCATTTTTGGTCGTCGGCTTCTGCCTTGAGCTGTGTCAGAGCTTCTGTAGCTTTGCGATTGGAGTCTTCAGCGACCTCGCGAGCTTTACGGGCTACTTCCTCGGCAGCCTCATGCGATGTGTACAATGCATCCAGCCGATTATGGGCGGATTTGGTCGATTGCAGAGCTTCATTCGCGATCTTGTACGCGTCCGCTGCAACCCGGTCCAGGTTGGTCAAACTCTCAATCTTCGTTTCAATCTTCGTGATGCGCTGCAGGATTTCCATTAACACGGCTTGGTCCGTCTCCGGCATGACCGCCTCCCTCCTTCGCTATAGAATGGTAGCCCCCGGATCTTTCCAGGGGCATAAAAAATACGCCTCAGTGGGCGCCTCAATTGAAGATTAATTAACCGCGATCGGCTGGCCTTTCTCGTCGTAACCCAATTCCGCCAAACGAACTTTTACCCCAGCTTTCATTTTCAGCGGAACCTGGGCAAATGTAATGTCGCCATAAATGATGAGTGATGCCATAACAATAACCACTTACAATCTCACCTCACTTTGTAAACTTCAGAAGGAACTTTAACTGAAGAGCACCATACTAAGTCAAGTCGGCTCGCTTCCTAAGAGCATTGTATAGATCTCAAACAGCGCGTTTTTGTTCTCGCGGTCGCTTTCCTGCAGCTTCTGCTCCAGTTCGGCCACCTTTGTGGTGAGCGGTTTTTGCAGAGGGTACAATTCTCCCGGTTGATCAGGATCGGGATAACTGAATAACAGCTCCAACGTTTCCAAGTCGATCCGATCTAGCTTCCCTTCGATAAAGTCTTGCATGTATTGTCCGTATTCCATTTGAATAAGTCCGACCGTCTCCGGTACCCGCTCTACAAGCGAGGCATAGGTGGTAAAGTCCTGCTCGATGCTTGTTTCAATCACGTCACCCGAGCGTTCGCTCGTGTCTTGAATGATGTTACCCGTTGTCTTATCGTAATAAATTCTTCTACCAATTTGCATAAGAGTTCCCCCCTCGCCGAGATTACCACGAATAAGCTGTCCAGTGGTAGACAACCCCAACCATGGCATAAACCATCAAGGAAAAACCGTCCGGATATAGAGTAATGTCCACCTGTCCCCAATCGTTCAACCCGTTGCTATAATAGCGAGATTTCGTAGCATTTAATCGAGAGTCATATATTGCGTTACTATAAGAGCTGTCAAACGCAACAATGAGCTTAGGTTGGAACGCTAGTCCGTTTACAGTGATGCGGTATCCATTGGTAGTTGCACTACCACTCGCCATCTGGACGCTCGTAAGCGCTCCTGTCACGCCGAATAAGTTTACTCCACTACGTATGTTGGATGCGATGAAATCACTGTCATATGCTTTGGCTTCCCAAACAAGACTCCCTTCCCGAACATCCGTGTTAACGTATGCTCCAGGAAGCATTCTCAAGTAAATGTTTCCGTCTCCTCCCCCGACAGCGGTTACTGCGTTATTTATAAACGGTTTAACCGGCATAGTCCCCTGAATCCCGTTGGGTCCTCCAATACGTACGTCAGACCGAATATTCCATGGTAGTAGGTCTTTGATGTGCAAACCAATCCCTCCGGGATAGTACCCAGTAGGGAGATTAACATCCAGCCTCCCTACAGCCGAATTGCTAGCAGACCCGAATACGAGCGATTCTGCGTCAGAACCATCACCTGAACCTACACCTTGATTTACTTGTTTTACTGGAATACTTCCCTGGATTCCGAAAATAGTTTTGTCAGCACGCCAATTTTGGGACAAAAGATCCGGCTCTGGGATCTTTGCCCATGAAGTTAATCCGTCATAATATCCTTTTGCCGGCATAATATAGGCACCGTTTACGCCGTCTCCGCTAAGCACTCCGGCGGTACGTTGAGTGCCCACAATATGTCCAGCTCCGTAATTCGGTATTGTACCGCTCTTCTTCCCCCCACCTTGATAAAACGTCTTCCCGACCAGCACATCACCAGCTCCAGCATTTGCATCCTTGGAGATATTCCCCACCTTAGTCGCAAGTTGTGCGAAGGTATCTGCTGCAGTCGCCGCTTGTCCCATGCCAGTGATCGCGGCGGCGACTGCCGTTTTTCCGTCACTGGCACTTTGAAAAAGCTCGTTGATCGCAGCAACTGCTGATGTTTTAGCGGTAGTTGTTAGGGTGGTTAGATCCCCCACTTTACTGGAAACGGTATCGAGGCGTGCGATATCATCTACAGCTATGGGAGCCGATACCTTTGCCCTTCCGTTGGCATCTCGCTGAACGAGGGTGTTTGCTGTGGCTCCCGTTGCTGAATCGTACTCCGTCATGATGCGTTTCCACGCGCTCCAAGTACCGGAATAAAGGTTCCGGTACCAGATTCGAGGCGTTCCAGAGGCCAAATACTCTGTAATCGTTTGTTTGACCCCAGCATGCTTTTCAACGAGCATAGAAAAGGCTACAGCGGTTGGGCAATTTAGAAGAGTAGCAGCGGTAGAAGTCCCCGCACAGTAATAGTTTCCTGGAGTTAGGAGTGTATTGAGGTCCGTCCCATTCGTCGTAATGGAGATGACCTTCATAACATCAGCAGAACTGATATCGCCCCATTTGTCGGCTGCGGCTTGCCATGCTGTGCGTTCCGACGCTGTAATATGCTTTATCATATCGTTAGCGTGTGTATCTACGGTATCTTTACGGGCGATATCCTCTGCTGCAGAGGGAGCCACAACTTGAGCCCGGCCATTGGCATCCCGCTGAATGAGACGATTCGCCGTTGCCGTTGAAACAGCACCATGAACTCCCGTCGTCGCATCCACATGCGCCTTCGTCGTCTCCAGCGTGATCGCCGGGGCGGTGCGCCAGCTTGCTTTGCCGGTGATCTGCTTGATCATATTCGCGAGCCAGCCGAACAGCGTGGTCGGCGTGCCTGCATCACCACTTGGCGCGGTCGCATCGGATACCGTCCGGCTACCGATCACCGTATCGGTCGCCGCGCCGTCTACCAGCTGAGCGGATCCGACCGCTTTTGCAGCAAGCTGTGTCGTCCCGACCGCTTGGTCTGCAAGCTTGGCTTGCGTCACGCCCTTGGCCGCCAATGCAGCGGTTCCCACCGCTCCATCGGCGAGTGCCGCACTGCCAAGCTTTGGCCCGTTGCCTGCTGTGCCGTCATGCTTATGGCCGTCCGTGCTGATGCCGAACTTTCCATCAAGAATATCCGCGTTGTCGTCAAGAAGCGTCTTCGTATTAAACGTTGTCGTCGTCGGAGACGACCGGTCTACTTTATTCAATCCCAGATTGGTTGTCTTCGGAGTTGCCACTCCCATCACCCCCATGCAAATTTGTCTAGCGTCGTTGCTTCCAGTCGAGCCAGGGTTAACTGCTCCACTTCCGACAGCATCAGATAGCGGAATTGATAGGTGACCTGCAGGTGCGCAGGCACAACCTCGTCCACCGCTGCCTTCAAGTCAGCCAGATTGGGCGGATAGCCAGCCGTGTCCACGAATATGACGGTCAGTTGCCGAAGGGCCGGCTGAACGGTAACACTCACGCGGCCGCGCTCATAGGCCTCGGCCACTCGCTTGATTAAAGAAGCGCTGACCTTGCCTACCCCACGGCGCTTCGAATTGATTACGCTTCGGCGCTGCTCCACCGGCTTGGCGATATCCGTCGGGATGCCCAACTCTTCTTCCCACAGGGCAAGGCCCCAATCTGAGGTCCCGACGAAGAATTGATCCAGCGTGTCATCCGCTGCCAGATACAGGCTGTCCATTTCCAAGCCT
This sequence comes from Gorillibacterium timonense, assembly GCF_001457415.1. Classification (GTDB taxonomy): domain Bacteria; phylum Bacillota; class Bacilli; order Paenibacillales; family NBRC-103111; genus Gorillibacterium; species Gorillibacterium timonense. Next base: position 1,115,469 of record NZ_LN881724.1, on the reverse strand, counting down.
TCCGTGCCGAGCAGCACCTCCATCTCGCGAATGCCCCTATAAAAGTCCGGCAGATAACTCTTCATCTCCTCCGCTTTCGGGCTTTCATCCAAGAGCTTCCCCGCCACCTCATATTCGCTCAGAAGAGAATCCGATCCCCTCGCTTCACCCATTGACGTTCACCGTCCCAGCGATGGCTACCTGGCCAACCGAGATTGGAACATTGGATGCCGCGCCCGCCACTTTCAACGTCGAATAATCCTGCACACCCGGAATATCCAGCAGCAAGGCCCCGATTTTCGCATATTTGGGGGACGGGTCCGTACCGAAGGCAATTCCCTTCAGGTAATCCGCGAATGCCTTTTCGAGCTCCGCCTTCACTTGAGCCAAGGTACGGCTCCCATTAAGAGAGACAGTCGCTTCCAGATTCACGACAACCGGAGCAGCCGCCGTAACCGTCACGACCGCTCCGAGCGGAGCGGCTCCTTCACCCACGCCAGGCGTCGGGTCGAGATAAGCCTGCAAGTCCGCAACGAGTGCAGCGGAAGCCGGGCGGGCGGTGGCATCCAGGATGACCACCTTCACTGTTCCGGGTCCAGCCCACAGCGGAAGCACCTGCGCGCCCCCCACCCCGGGATAATCCAATGCCCAGGCTCGGTATTGTGCCTTATTCCCGCTAGTGGCGGGATTCCGGTTCCGGTCCAGGTAACGCTGCCGGAGCGAGTCATCGGCCTCCTCATCCTCGCCGGGAACGAGAAGCTCTCCGAGCTCAGCGCGGGCAAGGCCGGGCACGTACTCAATCGGTAGCATCGTTCCCGTGACGATATTCCCCGTCGTTCCCACGGTTTCGCATTCCATGACATACTCGCCCGGGGCAAGCTTGGCTTCGGTCATGAAGGTTGTCTCTTCAACGGAAAACCGCTTGCCGAGGGGCAGATCGAACGGCTGGCCGCTTCCATCCACGAACCTCCCGCGCCGCTTGGTTGGACTCGCCGCCTTCCGGTCGATCCCATCGTCCGCAGCCCTTCTCGTCAAATACTCCCCGCTTGCTGTGCTCGCAGAGAACAAGCGAAGCATCTCATCCAGTTGGGAGTAGGCTTCTGCGAGTTCCGCAGCCGCCGGTGCCAATGCATCGAAGAGGATGCTTCCCTGCCGCTTGTCTACCTCTGTCGGAACCCGCTCCATCATCCTCTGCAGAATCGCTTCATATGTCTGATCCTCATACAAGTTCGTTCACCTCCTTCTCCATCAAAAAACTGCCTGCCGTAGAGATCACATCGAAGCGGACCAACGTTTCGTCGACTTCATGCTCCACTTGAATATTTTGCACATCCGAAATCCGATCGTCAGTAAGCAACGCTTCGCGGATCAGCCTTTCCAGCTCGGAGGCCGCAATCACCCCAGGCAGTCCGATCAAGCCCCGGAACTCACTGCCGTAAGCTTGATCGTAGATGAGGAAATCAAACCGTTCCGTCTGTAAAAGCTTGAAAGCCGCCTGCTTCACCGCCTCCAATCCGTCGATCATCCCGGCAATGCGGCCGTTCACCGGGTCGAGGCGATAGGTGCGGCTTGTCTCCTCCACACTCTCCTCCACAACCCCCACGGTCAGATTTCCACCTTCCGGAATCATGGCTGCACCACCTTATCCAGCACCAAAAAACGGTCGCCTCCTTGAATCTGCAGAATGATGACGCGGTCTCCCGCCTGAAGCCCTTTCCGGAGCGGGTAGATCGTTCCTCCAATCGTCAGCTCCGCTGAAGTCATCGACTCCGGAACGATCAGAAAAGACTCGTTCAACACAAATCGCTGCCCAACTGTTAACTCCAACGGCTTCGTGCTCGTCACCGTTGCGAATAGCAACTCTACCGGATTAGCAGAAGCGACGGCGTCTTTTCCGGCTTTCTTGATTGTCTCGAGCAATCCCATCAGATCACCTTCAATTCCAATTTCATGATCGATACATCCTCCTCCAACTGCTCATGGGAGCACTCCTCTACCAAAAAGGGTTGGTTGATCGCAACCTCCTCCAGATAAACCCTGAGATAGCAGCCGGCTCGCACCCGCAGATCCCCGAGAGCCTCGAGTGTCAGCTTCTTGCGCTCCCGATTATGAAGAGCCAGCAGATTCTTGCCGAGCTCATTGATTTGAGCGTTATTCATGTTTTGATCGATCTGCTTAAAAAGCTGCAATCGCCCCCACTTGGAGATTGTCGAGCTATCCTTCCAGACAATAGGCGGATTTTCTTTGGATTCGCTATCCCGCTTCATCAAGATGTAGTTGTACGTTTCGTCGTCGATAGAGCGCGAATACTCATAGCCCGTCATGAGGCTGCCATCTCCGATCCACATCTCTAGCAGCATCTCCTCCGAATTGCGCAGGGCTAGCTCGCCGTAATCATCGAAAAAGGTATAGATTTTCTTCTCACCAACGACCGTGTGTTGCAGCGCCGTGCAAATCGTGTCAATCAGTTTCTTGTCCTTCATCGCCAGATTCGGAATGGTGTAGACAGTTTGGGCAAGAGACCCCGCTTTCAGTTTATAATCGTTGATAATCCGGCGGATGATCGCAGTCGCAGTCGTGTTGGTGAACGTGTAGGAATCATTCGCCTGGAGATAGCGGATTTGATCGTATGCGGTTACCGTTGCCTTCTCTTCCATCCCATTGTCGATTGTGAACACATAGCCAAAGAAGATTCCCTTGCCATCCTTGCGCACACTTATGATGTCGCCGGGCTCCAGCTTGAAGCGGCTGTCCTCGAAGGGGCTTCCCTTGACATAAGAAAAGCCGAACGTCGACGGTTTGCCGATTCGGCTTGTTTTCCAGCTTGCATCCGTAACGATGGACGAGATATCCCACAGGTTGCCGTTGCGATTATCCAACATGACTTCAAGCATGGCTTCGACTTCCTCCTACTGCAATTTGATTTCTCGCCCGATCGCAAGCTTCCGAGTCTCGGCATCGCTGATTTTGTTAAGCTTTTGCAGGACAGCGACAGTAAGTCCGTAGGTCTGGGCGATTTTCCAGAGGGTATCTCCTGCCTTCAGCTTGTACGTCTTCGGAGTTTCCTTCGCCGGTCTTGGGTTTGTCTTGCTTACCCCCGCTGGCGTTACCATCGTCTTGCCTGTCTTGTCTGTCTTGCTTGTCTTCGCTGCAAGCCTTGCTCCATAGAAAACATAGCGCTTCAACGAAAGGTCGTACTCGATATCCCCGGGAGATCCCGCCACCTCTTTCCAGTTGAAGGAAGTGATACTGACCGTCTCGTTGATGGAATAGCCGGTTCCGGTGTAGACGAAACGGATCGGTTTCTTGGAACGCATCCATTTTTCCAAATACGCGACATACTCCATTGGGGTATAAACAACGGGCTCTCCAGCATATTGAAAAGCGGTGATGAACGGATACTCCTGATAGGGAAACAAGCTTTCGAGCTTGTATTCCGGCAGCTTGGGATTCTTGATGACTTGAATTTCCCCGACAGATGTTTCATAGGTCGAATCATTTCCGCCGTTGCTGATCTCAAGGGATGCAGGCAGAACCGGCAGCATAAAGCCATCCTCCTGATTGTTGAAGGACAGGTAGATGGCCACCGGATTGTCATTGATCATCTTCTTCTGAACATAGGGAGCTGCTTTCGTTTTCGCTTTTACCACTTGGTTCGCCATCAGCCATACACCCCCTGAGCTGAAGAAGCAATTTCATTCTCCAGGTTCACTTGAATACGGTTGATGATGGTGTCAATGTCATAACCATTCTTGATATCCCCGGTAGTGACATTCACCGTCGGAGTCAAGGACACGAAGTTCTGAATGCTGCTCATCTCGGCGATATCGTGCATCATCTCCAGATCGTCGCTGGATACATCCACCGTGTCGTCAACCTTTCCTATACTGCCGACATGACCGACATTGTCGATATTAGGGGAAAGTGCCGGTGAAGCCGCTCCGACTTTGCTCAGGCTGTCCACAGCCGGGCTTGCCCCTGCACCCGCCCCGAATTTCTTCATATTATCCGTTGGGTCCAGCTGCTTGTCCCAGCCCTTGCCGAAGCTCTTCAGCTTGTCGGTACCGGCGGACAAGTTGTCGGTAAAACCACTTCCCACTTTTGCACCTTGTTCAGCCGTTAGTCCAATATCCTTGGACATCATCCTGTACTTGTCCAGGCTGACGACGTTCTTGTCGGATACCGGTTTGGTGCCCGCCATCTTTTCAGCAAGATTTATGCTTCCTTTTATTTCCATATCTTTACCCGTAACCTTGCTAATCTTAGAGAGGATCCAATTGAGTCCGTCGATCAGTCCGTTGATCATTCCATTGAAAAATTCAACAACATTGAGAACGAGGTCATAGAACAGCTTTTGTATCGCATAAACCGGATCGATAAAGATGTTGATGAGAAATTCCGCCACAGCCAACACACTATTGTAAAGAGCGGCAAACCTGTCCCACAGGAATGCGAACAATCCATACAAGATCCCCATGATAAAACTGACAACGTCGCTTACGGACACTCCCATTTCATTTAATCCGAACAAAAGTCCTGCGACTAATCCGATCAAGAGGATAATAGGTGTGATCGACGATAGCCACGAAATGAACATGATAGCTCCAACGGCCGCAGCCACGATGCCAATCGCGAGCAGGATGAGTTTCACCGTATCCAGATGAGCAAGAATGAATGAGGCGACATCCGTCGCAATCCCCCCGATAAATTGAAAGCCGATTGCCAGTGCATCAAAGAAGGGCTGGAACTTGCCTTCCTGAAAGGCGTCGTTAATCATCGTGAAGAACGGCTGCAGGGCGGCCAGCGCCCCCTGTCCGGCGTCTTGAAGTGCGGCGGTCGCATTGGTTTTGACCGCATTCCACTGTTGACCGGGCTCTTGCTGCAAAACCTTATAATGCTCCTCACTCATACCCTTGTTGCTAAGAAGCCGATCCACAGTTTTACTTAACCCATCCCAATCTTTCCCCTTTGCCATACCTTCCAGATTCATCTCTTTGAACACATCTTTAGGGATTTGCAAGCGCGCTGCGAGTGAGTCCATGTTTCCTGCCATGGCATCATTCATCACGGACATCGCATCCGCGATCCCACCGCCGTTAGGGTCGAAAGCAGCCATACGTTGGGCCAATCCTGTCAGCTTGGCGATCTGACCGGCATCCTGGGTTTGGTTTAGCATTTGCAGAGAGCCCTTTAGTGAATCGTTCACGTTCCCTCCGGAACGAACCGCCTGCTTGCGAAGCTCGTCATACATCGACCCGCCTTCTTGATTGCTGCCCGTTCGGATTATGAACTGATCCCGCATTCTCTGATTGTCCATGGCTCCGCCAATCGAATTCATGGCTAGCTGCTTAGCATCAATCATGGAGAAAGCCGTGCCCGCCATACCTTTGAGCGAGCTGGCCATTCGGTTGAAAAATCCCGGGCCTTTTTCTTTGCGCTTGCTATTGCCATCTTCTTTCCCTGTGTCTTTGACTTCGCTCTCGTCTTTGGAAGATCCGGACTTCTTATCATCCGTTCCCGAAGAAGCAGCACCATCCTTCGTTACATCGAACGTATCGCTCGCGGTCGCCGTTTTTTGAAGCTGATCCTGCATCTGCTTGATTCCTTCGGTCATATCCTTGGCCGTATTCAGATTTTCCTTCTGTGCTGTGGCCAACTCTTCGACAGAGGTGACCAGCTCATTCTGAGCGGCAATCGCTTTCGCCATCGCATTCGATGTCTTCGTCATCTTCTCGGCAAACTCGTCCATTCGACTTGCCGCTTGATTGAACTGCTGGACCATGCCGCTCAGACGAGCTGACAGCCTATCGAAAGCCGCCAGTGCCTTCGTCGTCGACCCGGTCATTCCAATAAGAAACGTTCCGCTATCTGCTGCACCTGCCATATCCTTCCCTCCTTTCTATGCAGGGACGCCGACTCGACCGGCCGGCGCCTGCCCGTTATTTCTTTTTGCGCCGCTTCTCCTGCTCGATACGAATGTCGATCATCGCATAGAGAGCAGCTTTTTCCCGGCGGGAAAGCCGGACGAGCTCATGCGGAAGCAGATGAAACTCATGGAGGGCGTAGTAGGCGTAATTCGCCTCCCCGTCGCCCTCCCGGATCAGTTTTTTACCTCATCGACAAGCTCGCTCATGTCTCTGTCAAAACCATTCAGCTCTTGAACCTTTTGAACGAGCGAAGCATATTCGCCCGGCAGCAGCATTTTGCGCAGCAGAACCTCGGCCCCGAGCACCCCATAAGAACGCTGGAGCTCAGCATTTTTCAAATCCGGGAAAACAATGCTCGCCGCCGCAAGCCGCGCCAAATATTCCTCCGGATTGGTTTCCGGAACCATCGCTCCTCCCTTGGCCTTCACCCGGCGGGTCGCCGCCTTGCGGCACTCCTCGTTTTCTTCCTCTGTCATGCTGCGAAGCTTCCAGGCCACCGGAACCCCGTTCTCCTGAAAGCGATCGGACACGATAAAGTCCTCCATCACCCCCGCCTCCGCATTTTGCGCGAAAAAGATACTCAAATCACTCATGTTCTTCACTCCCCCAATAAATTATCCGATGACCGGATCGTTGAAATGCTGCACGAACGCGACGCCTTCAAAGGTGAATTCCGTTTCCTCCTCCAACGCGTCGGATTCCACATCCAGCTTGGCCAGAATGACGCTGTTGAGGTTGACATTCTGCAGCATGATTTTCTGGCTGCCGACCGATGAAGAGGGATCTTCGTTAACGACCATGATATCGAAATAAGTATCGCGGCCGGTCTCCAGGTACTCCTGCATCAGCTTGCGGAACTTCGATGTCATGTAGTAAATCGTCATGCTGCCGGTTCCCGACCACCCGGTGGTCTTGTGCTGGGTTCTGCGGCTGCCAATCGTCTTGATCTCCGCCTTTTGCTTTTCGATCTTCGCTTCCAGAGATTTCACGAAGAACATTTCCTCCGAAACCCCGTTGATGACGGCAAATGCCCGGCCTTCTTTACCGGAAATGATATCGCCTGCGTTCAAATAAGCCATTTTACTTCACCTGAACTTTCATGTAGATTTTTTCGATGGCATCCACCGGCTGAAGGGCCGCTTCCACGGCGACTGAATCGGCTTCCGCCCCCGGAAACACGCGGATATCATCAGCAGCCTTCAGGTTTTGCAGTGCGCCCATATTCTGATACTGCTCGGCGAGCTTGACGCATTCGTTGCGGAACAGGCTGCGGCCGTCGTCGTTGTTGTCGACTTTGCCGATGTAATAAGCCTCATAGATCTTCTTCCAATCGTTCGCAAGACCGTCGAGCACCCGAAGAGTTCGGTTTTTGGAAAAAGCTTTGCCTTTCTCGGGCGTGTAGCTCTTGAAGGTGTTGATGTCCTGCTCGACAACGGCTTGCCCGTTCAAGCTCGTGAACACCCACTCCCCGTTTTTCAAAGCGAGCTCCGTCTGCGAGTTGGTCAGGCGCGGCACGGCATCGGCGGCATCATCATACGCCGTATAGGTGAGCGATTGATTTGCCCCAGCCATGGCGGTCGCACCGGCGACCCATGCCGTGGCTTGCGCCGGAGTGAGCACCCTTCCGTCGGTGAGCTGAACCCCATTTTTCACGCTGATGATCCCTTCCGCGTCCGCCGCCGGATAATTCTCCAGCACGGCCTGGATTTTGCGGCCTTCCACATCACGCAGGCGCTTGACGAACGAGACGAAGAGGCTCTTCAGCGTCGTATCGGTAGAGGGCAACGCGATGGTTTGAAAGTCATGGAGCTCGATTGCCGAGAGGTAATCCACATAATCCTGGTTAACCACCGTTCCGTCCAAGCCTCCGGTAAGAGCCGCTCCTGCCGTAACCGCCAGATCACCGGTTCCACCGAATGCGACCCAGTCATTGGCGGCGAGGTCCGCGATCGTCGCCACCGTTTGCTTGTCAGCCAGCTTTCCATCCACATAGGTCTGGACGTCGAATTTCTCGGAATCGTCGAGATTGGCTTCGATAACGATCTTGACGGCATTCCCTTTCGTCCCGCCGAATTTGGCCGTCGCGGTCAAAGTTCCCGCCGTAATAGCCGCCTTCACGCCGGTGTTCAAGCGATAAAGAAGCAGCGTACCCGCGTGCTTCAACGCTTCCCGGACCAGCACAAGCTGCGGAGCCGAGAGCTCGTAGCCCAGTACCTTGGTCACATCGTCGCCTGCTTGAATGGTTAGAATCTTCTTGGCTTCTCCCCACGGCAGGGAGAGCGGCAGGGTCACGGTTCCGCGATTGCCGACGGAGCCGAGGCTTCCGGCTGCACTGGCGAAATTGATATACACACCGGGTCTTACCTTGTTTTGAGTTGTAAACGTTCCACCTGCCATCGCTTATAACGCCTCCTTGGTCAAAAATGCTTGAATTCGTTTGTCCGCCTGAGCGGATGTAAGCCGTTCTTCCGGATTGACTAGAGCATCCAGCACATCGCGGACCCCCGCATACTTTTCCGAACCAATAAACTGAGCCTTCGAATATTGGGCCTCTTGCTCTTCCGGCTTGGCTGCCTCCGAGACAATCCCTTTAGCCGGTTCTTCACGCTTCGCCATCCTTGATCGTTCCTTTCTGTGTGAGAGTGTTCATTTTGCCGCCGGTCGGCGCGGCTTTCAGCAGGTGATAAACATAGCGGACCCGAATGAGAAGTCCTTCTTCCGTCCTTTCCGCTGCGATGCCGGTCCCGGCAAGCGTTCTACCCGGGATGGGCAAATACTCCATCTGCTCAAAGAGATAGGAGACAGCGGCCATTCCTTCATCCTCGCTTGCTCCGGCGAATCGGAGCTGGAAGGCATCCGTCTGCCGATAGCGCTGGCCGGTCTCCCGCTGCGTCTCGCTCAACTGCAGCGTGATGTCCCAATAGGGCTCCGGCGGAGCCGGATTCTCAGCGCTCCGTATCGGGATCGCTGGATCGTACTCCCGAAGCGCCGCCGCAAGGCTTGCCCGAATCTCGCTGGCCTTAGTCATGGGTGAAAGCTCCTTTCTTGTCGCCTCAAACTTTCATGTGCAAGGAACTTCGGCAGCAGCCAAGCCATCTGCTCCTCCTTTCACGCCGGTATAACGAAAAAGCGGCCCCGTCTATGGGCCGCTTCTCGTATTCCCTATCTCTTGCACGATATCATCTTACCACGGTGATGGAGGGGCTGTGGTGCCAATCCGGTCTCTCGATCGTCTGCAAAATCGCTCACAAAAGTATCATGCCGAAAAAGAGCATAAAATCGATTCCTTGCTCCCCTATCATCTTAAAGAAAGGGAAAAAAAACCGGGGCACCAAAGTGTCCCGGCTTGTTCATGCGGCATGTGTTGCGACATGCTTTTTCACTTGCGTCCGCGATGCTAATCGATCCCCGCTACGTTCGCGTATTCCTCCAAGGATTTCGTCTTCCAGCGAAAGAAGGTCACCCGGGAGATGGCTAGATCATCCGCCACCTGATCCACCGCTTTGCCTTCAATGTAACGCAGCCTGAGAAGATCCGCATAATGCGGCTTGTACTCTCCAAGAGCTTCCAGTGCGTTGTCGATCTGCTCCTTCTCCTGCTCCAGGTCTTGGATCTCGCTGAGCCGCTCCAGAACACCGTGATAACCTTCCGATTGACCGGTGCGCGTCTCCAGAACCTTGCGAATCTTCTGTTCGACCTCGCGGAGCTTGCGCTCGTCCTCTCGATCATCTGAGTAAAGCCCCTGCACCTCTCGAAGCTGAGCCTTCGTTCCCGCCGGATAACGGGTCAAATAAGCGTGAGCAGTCGTTTCCAGCTCCTGCTCCCTCTTGTTTAAATAGAGATAGGTGGGCATTCCCCTTAACTGCCGGTGAAGGGTCTGGAGATTGTCATCCTGGCTAATGCTGCTGAGGCGAATTCCTCCGCCAACGGGGTATTTTTCCAGATATTTAATGCGGCCGACGATGCGTTTATATCCTTTCAGCTGACTGATAACTTGATCGTGGTTCATCCCGGTTCGCTCCTTCGAATAGATAATAGTTTTATCTTCATTCACCAATGATAATAATATTATCAACGCGATCATAAAAAAGAGTCTCCACCCTTCCTAATGGAAAATGTTGACTTATCCTCTAGTATAGTTGATAATAGTTTTATCGTCAACCGGGAATGTGATAATATTATTATCAAATCCGAGGCAGGAATATCCTCAGCAAAGGAGTCCCCCTATGAAAATCGGCAAAACCTTAACTGACCTGCGGGCCCGTATGCATATCACCCAAGATGAAATGGCAGATAGGCTCGGGGTCAAGCGCGCCCGCTATAACGCATGGGAGAATAACATCGCTAAGCCCGATCTCGACATGATCGGAAGATTGGCGGAAGCCCATGGCGTAAGCGTGGATTACCTGCTCGGCCGCAGCAGCGAAGCGGCCCCCTATCCCCAAGCGGAGAAGCATCCGATCTCCGCCAAGGAAGAAAGGGACATCGCCAGAGATCTCGAGAAGATGATGAATGACCTGGAGAGCAACGAAGCGCTAGCCTTCCACGGAGAAGCGATGGATGAACAGACGAAAGAGCTGCTGCGCCTCTCGCTGGAAAATTCCATGAGACTTGCCAAGCAGCTCTCCAAACAAAAGTTCACACCCCATAAATACCGCCAATAGAGACCCGGAGGGGATCGCTTCATGAGCACGATCAAGGAAGTGGCCGCGGGACTCATACGTCGATATGGCACCAACAACCCATTTACCCTTGCGGAAGCCCGTAAGATTCCGGTGCTCTTCGAGCCGCTTGGAGCGACGCTCGGCTACTTCAGCACGTATAAACGCATACCGATTATCCATATCAATCAGAAGCTAGACGAGGAGTGGCAGCGCTTCGTCTGCTCCCATGAGCTGGGCCATGGCATCATCCATCCCAAGATCAACACACCGTTTTTGCGCAGCAATACCTTATACCCCATCGACCGAATCGAACGGGAAGCCAATGAATTCGCCGTCCACTTATTGACCGGCCTCGATAAGCCCGGGCCGGAGGATACCCTCGAACAGCTGTTTCGCCGGAATGGAATCCCGGCGGAGATGATCAAGTATTACCGTTCTCCCTGAGGAAATAGCGCGTCGAACGCAGGACAGGGGAGTTTCGTCAGATAGTCGTCAAGTGCGCTCGGCCGATCGCGATAGATCGTATTCAGATCGGTACCCTTGTAAATATTCCCGATGATTACGGGATGGCACAGCTCGCAGATGAGCACATCCCCATTCCCGTGAAGGTGCAGCTGCGTCTTCCCGTCAATGCAATGCGAATAGTGGACGCCTTCCGGCTGAGGCAATCCCAGCTCATCTACGAAACGATCCATGCAGGTGAAGTACAGAATCATGTCTTCCTTCTTGGCCCGCACCAACTCTTCCACCGCCTGTTTGAGCTGATCCCTTGCAGCAATGGAGGACCATCCGGTATGATTCATGCGGATCGCGTTCTGGATTTCATGGGTGCGAATCCCCAACTCGTAGGCTGACTCATGGATTTCGGGAAGCCGATTCTGAGTCCCTTCGAACAAAAGCGTCTCCACGACCGTATCAAACGAGGATTGCGCAGCGAGCCGAAGGTTCTCCAGAATCTTTCGATGAACGGATTCCGGCAAGCGATAATAGCGAGACCATTCCGAGGCATCCCTATAATTGTAAGATACATGCAGCGTCGTCAGCCCGGCTTTGGCCAGCCTGTCAATCCGGGAAGCGCTCAAGAGGCTTGCGTTGGAATTCAATTGCGTGGCGATCCCGCGGGAAGCGCAGTAAGCCACGACTTCCTCACAATCCTGAAACTTCAAGGTCACTTCTCCGCCGGACAAGCGGACCCGCTTCAGATCCGGCATGCCTTCCAGAATCCGGATGATCTCTCGGCTGTCCAGGGCTTGACCATCATCCCGGTTATAGGCGCAGCAGTAGTCGCATTTAAAATTACAGTTGGAGGTTACTCCAATCTCCAAGCCTTCTAGGGTATATTGTTCGGGTTTGACTAACTCTAGTGATTTATACGTCATTTGCGTCCTCCTGCTTCTTTCATGCCTTTAGCCTTTCGATTATAACGTAACCGCGATTGCCTCAGTGTGATGTTTTTAACAGATTGATATCGGGAAGGAGAATACAACTTGCAGACCGATACGAGAACCGAAGAGAAGTCCGTTTCAGGTAACCGCTGCCCTTGGGCTCGTTCCGAACTGGATATAGTCTATCACGACACCGTATGGGGCAAGCCCGAGCATGACGATAGCCGCTTGTTCGAAATGCTGATCCTGGAGGGCATGCAGGCCGGGCTCAGCTGGTCGACCATCCTGAAGAAAAGAGAAGCCATGACCGAGGCATTCGACGGATTCGACGCCCGGATCATAGCGGAATACGGGGAAGCGAAGCAGCAGGAGCTTCTCATGAATCCCAGCATCATCCGCAACCGGGCGAAGATCGCGGCTCTCGCTGTGAACGCCCGCGCCTTCCTACGCGTGCAGGAGGAGTTCGGTTCCTTTGACCGGTACCTATGGGCATGGGTCCAGCATCAGCCTATCGTTAACGCTTGGACGGATGCAGCTCAGGTCCCTGCCAAGACCGCGCTCTCCGATGCGCTCAGCAAGGACCTGCTTAAGCGCGGCTTCAAATTCGTCGGCAGCACGATCTGCTACGCTTACATGCAAGCGGTCGGCTTGATCAATGATCATTTGGTTTTGTGCGATCAGCACGACAATTGTTGAACACAGCAAAAGCAGCAGGCCTCCCCTAATCCAAAACCGGCGGAAGGTCTGCTGCTTTTTATGAGCGATACAGGTTAACCTGTTGTGGAGCAAAAGCGACTCATCATGAGGCCATTCTAACCCATGTTCCGGTCCAGCTACGCTTTGAATACACGCTCCAGTTGATTTTCTGACAGTACCGTGATTCCTTCCCTGTGAAGTAGAGCTGCCGTCACTCCCATGCCGGGAATCTTCCTTCCGGAATGCGTCCCATCATAAATCCGCGAGCTTCCACAGGAGGGGCTTGACTCCTTCAGTACGACGATGGTTGCTCCCGCCTCCCGTGCGATTCTCAGCGTTTCCATCGCCCCTTGAACGAACTTATCGGTGACATCGCTCCCTGTCGTATCGATAATCCTTGCTATGCCATTGAGGACATCTTCTCCGCTTCCTCCGACGATCTCTGCTGGTTCGCGCGGAGTAGAACAGCCCCCCAACACTTCCGGGCAGACCGGAATGGCGCGGCCCTCCTCCACCAGTCTGCCGATGGTCTCATCCAAGCTATCCAGCCCGTTATACCGAACCTTCAAGCCTGCGAGGCAGGAACTGACCAAGATCATGAGTGAACTCCTCTCCCATCCTGTTCATTCTTTGATGGCGATCATATGCGTCCCACCGGCGCTGCGTATACGACGAATTCTTCTTGCCCGTCCACCTGCAGCAGCCGGTCCGCAACCTCTTGATTGAACGCTGCAATCGCACAAGCCCCACAGCCGATTGCATGGCTCGACAAATATAAGTTCTGCATGACATGGCCCGCGTCGAGAAGCATGACGCGATGCGAACGAACCGAGTATCTCCATTCGCTGCGATATGGAACAGCGGTATAGAAGAAGGTTGCCGCCCCCTTAGCGGCCCACTCCTGATCACACAAGCTGATCGATACAAGCTCCTCCAGATCAAAGGGAGTAGAGATCCATTCGAGCGAATGCTCCAAAGGCAAATAATGATAGATTCCCTTCTCCAGCCCTTCGACATGGAAAATCGCCAAATACGTCTCAAACGGATGACGGGCCCCTGCCGAGGGTACCGGGCGAATCGCGGCGTATCCTTTTCCACGGATTCCAGTTACGCCCTGCGTGCTCCATAAGAGGAAGGACAGCTCGTCCAAGGTCAGGCTTCCCTCCTTGAACACCCGGCTGCTCTTTCGCTGCTCAAGCAGCGTCAAATAATTAACTTCCTTCAACACGCCTGTAAAATCTTTGGTCAGCAAAAGGGTCTCTTCCCGAACGGCAGGCTTCGCCAAAGGCGGCTGCGGCAGCTTCTTCTGCTGATCCGATTCCACCTCCATATCGGCGAAATCACTCTTCATAAATTTGCGATTGCTTTCCGTCCAACTGCGGATGATTTCCTCTTGACTCATAGTTTCGGCCCCCTGCCATGAACGATCGATTGATTATCTAATCATTATACCGCAGGATTCGCCTATGAAAGGTGACAACTTTCTGCGGCAAGTTCGCTTGCCAGCTTCGCCGCCTGTTTCCTCCGCCCGTTCAAGCCCAAGCTCGAAACCAAGAGGATATATTGCATAGCAGACCAATGGTCCAATTTAAAGGAAGCAACGATCCAGCGGTTTGGTTGGAATCAAGAAAAAACCGCCCTCGCGGTTGGCGCAAAAGGCGGAAATCCAGCATCTGATCAATCCCCCGACTGAGAAGCTTGCTTTTTCATCCCATAATAAACAGGCAGACCGATCAGCGTAATGCCAATGCCGATGAGGGAACGAACCGGATCTCCCGCGATGGTGCTGTACAGAATGTAGACGCCGCCTACGACACCTACTAGCGGAGTTAACGGATACAACGGGACACGGTAGCGGCCGTCTTCCTTCGGGTACTTCCGGCGAAGCAGGAACACGCCGAAGACTCCCATCGTGAAGAAGATCCAGAGTACGAATACGAGAAGATCCGTCAGCGTGTTGAAGCTACCCGATAAGATGTAGAGGACAGCCAGTACCGCTTGCAGCAGAAGAGCATTCGTCGGCGTTTTGAAGCGGGGATGAATGCCGCCGAGAACACGGCCGAACGGAAGCTTGCCCTCCTGCCCCATCGCTTGGGGAACGCGAGCCGCCGTCATCAAATAGCCGTTTAACGCTCCGAGCACCGAGATCATGATCCCCGCTGTAATGAAGGCCGCGCCGCCGCTTCCGAACAGCGCTTCCGCCGCATCGGCTCCCGGCGTTTTAGATGCGAGTATGGTTTCATAGGGCAGGACTTGAAAGATGGCCAGATTGAACAGGACATAGACCACGATGACGAAGAGAACCCCAAACGTGATGACCTTGGGCAGTGTTTTGGAAGGATTCTTCATCTCGCCCGCCATATTCGTAACGCCGATCCAGCCGTCGTACGCCCACAACGTACCGAGAATCGCCACACCGAAACCCGCGGGCGAGACGGATGCGGATACACCGCTAAAGCCGGGAGCAAGGTTCGAGAACAATCCGAATGCAATAATACCGATGATAGGAATCAACTTCCCGACGGTAGCCGCCGTCTGAATGACGCCGCCGTACTTGGTCGAGAGCACGTTCATCGCGAGAATGAACGCGAGGATGCCGAGCGCGAGCAGCTTCTGCTGCCACCCGTTCATGGGGAGGAAATAACCCGAATACGTGGCAAATGCGATGGCGAGCGCGGCAACCGATGCGGGATAGGAGATGATCGTCTGCACCCAGCCGAGCAAAAATCCGAAGACACCTCCATAAAGCTCTTCTAGATAAACATAGAGACCCCCAGGCTTGGGGATTGCGGCCGCGATCTCCGAAACGGATAAAGCGGACGCAAGGGTTATAATCCCTCCGACCGTCCAAGCAAGCAGGCTCATCGTAGGTGTTCCGGCATGGCTCAAAACAATCGTCGGCTTTAGGAAAATACCCGAACCGATAATCATACCGACAACGATGGCAAGAGCCTCCACAAAGGTAACCGACTTCTTAAGCGACGAATCCGACATATTGGTCACTTTTTCCCTTCCGTGGTGATGGTTTTGCATGATTATACGTGACAACGGATGACCTTTCCAATGATATTTTTGTGAAAACAAGCACAATCACAAAAAACAGAGCGATTTCCTTCCGCTAGTCGGATGAGAATCACTCTGCCTATGTATAAAAACTCGTATTCAGCGTATGGCCCGACATTCGATCTCGTATCTATTTGATTCGGATCACCTCTCCACCGGTCATCTCCAACAATTCCTCCGGTGTCAGCTCAAAGACCGCCTTCGGATGACCGGCCGCCGCCCAGATGGTCTTGAATTGGTACAGATCTTCATCGATAAAGGTGATCGACTCGGTCAGATGGCCGACAGGCGCCACGCCTCCGATCACGAATCCGGTTCGCTCGCGGACGAAGTCCGCATCCGCCTTGAGCAGCTTATCGTTCAATCGGATGGAAAGCTCCTTCTCGTTCACCCGGTTGCTTCCACATGCGACAACAAGCAGCGGAGCATCCGCATCCTGAAGCCGGAAAATAATCGATTTGGCAATTTGCGCCACCTCGCATCCGATCGCATCGGCCGCTTCCTGAGCCGTTCTTGCGCTGTCTGGCAGTTCGACGATCCGGTTGGAATACCCCAGCTCCACAAGCTTATCCTGTACTTTCTGCGCGCTTGCCAACAAGCTGCCCACTTTCAAACCCTCCCTTTTCTTGGCTGACTCGACTGATTTTACCAAATCATAATGGATTTCGGAGTAGATGTCCAAGCATTTCCAACGACATCGGAGGGTAAACCCCATTGACAAAATCGTCCATCCTGCGTATCATTCAATCTTGAATGAAATTGATAATCATTATCAATTACCAAAGGAGACCTCTATCCATGAAAAAGCTTGTCCTCCCCTTGACTCTCATCTTCCTGCTCGTGCTTTCAGCATGTGGAAGCTCCAAATCATCCGGTTCGGAAACGAGCGCAAGTCCCAGCTCCAGCACCGCTCCAACCGCCAGTGCCGCCGCTCAGCCCGAATCCGGCACGATCACTTATCAGTCGGAGAATGGTCCCGTTGAAGTGCCGGCTCATCCGCAGCGGGTTGTCGTGCTCTCTTCTTTTGCCGGAAATGTGATGGCGCTTGACGTTAACCTGGTCGGGGTGGACAGCTGGTCGAAGATGAATCCCCGCTATCAGGACAAGCTGAAGGATGTAGCCGAGGTCTCGGACGAGAATCTGGAGAAGATCCTCGAGCTGAACCCTGATCTCATCATCGGGCTATCCACCATCAAGAACATCGACAAGCTCAAGGAAATCGCTCCGACCGTTACGTATACGTACGGGAAAGTCGATTATCTGACTCAACATCTAGAGATCGGCAAGCTTCTTAATAAGGAAAAGGAAGCAAGCGCATGGGTGGACGATTTCAAGAAGCGCGCACAAGCGGCCGGAGACGAAATTCGCGCCAAAATCGGTCAAGACGCTACGGTCTCCGTCATTGAGAATTTCGACAAACAGATCTACGTCTTCGGCGACCACTGGGGCCGCGGCACGGAAATTCTCTATCAGGAAATGAAGCTCGGCATGCCGGAGAAGGTAAAGGAAACGACGACGAAGGATGGCTATTACGCGCTGTCCATCGAAGTTCTGCCCGAATATGCGGGAGATTACCTGATCGTCAGCAAGAACCCGGACACCGATAACTCCTATCAGGACACCGAAACCTATAAGAATATCCCCGCTGTCAAGAACAACCATGTCTTTGAAGCCAACGCGAAGGAATTCTACTTCAACGATCCGATCACGCTGGACTTCCAGCTCGAATTCTTCAAACAGCATTTCCTGGGCAATTGACAAAGGCTGCGGAGAGAACCCTTCCCTCCCGGGAAGGGTTCTTCTTTTCGTAAGAAGCTAGAAAAAGGAGGTTGATGACCCATGCATGCGGAAAAACGAAGGCTCCCTTTTGGTTATCTGCTCACAATCGGTTTTCTTGCTTTGATCGGGATGTTTGCCCTCTCGCTGCTGTACGGCGCGGCTGACAGCACCTTCCGAGATGTATGGCTGGCGCTTACAACAAAGCCCACGGAAAAGACCAGCCTGCTCATCCGGGAATTCCGCCTGCCTCGGGAGCTCGCCGCTTTAGCCGTCGGATCGGCTTTGGCGGTTTCGGGAGCGATCATGCAGGGGATGACTCGCAACCCCCTCGCCGATCCCGGGCTGCTCGGCTTGACTGCGGGAGCAAACGCCATGCTGGCCGTCGTTCTCGCCTTCTATCCGGGTGCCGGGACGCTCGGGATCATGCTGGCCTGCTTCTTGGGCGCCGGCATCGGCACGCTGCTTGTCTTCGGAATCAGCGCCATGAACAAGGGAGGCTTCTCCCCTCTACGAATCGTTCTCGCCGGAGCGGCGGTCTCGGCATTGTTGACAGCCATATCCGAAGCGATCGGCATCACCTTCAAGATCTCGCAGGAAATCTCCCTCTGGAACGCTGGCGGGGTGATCGGGACCACTTGGAAGCAGTTGGCTGTCATCACCCCGTTCATCGCCGTCGGGATTCTCGTTGCCCTTTTGCTGTCTCGGCAGCTCACCGTCCTCAGCCTTAGCGAGGAGGTCGCTTCCGGACTCGGACAGAACACCGCCCGTATCAAAATCATCCTCTTCGTCGTCATCATCATTCTCGCCGGAGCATCCGTCGCCCTTGTCGGCAATCTCGCCTTCATCGGACTGATGGTGCCGCATATGGTTCGCGCCGTCACGGGACCGGATTACCGCAAGGTGGTTCCCATCTCCGCGCTCACCGGGGCCGTCTTCATGCTGCTGGCGGATACAGTCGGACGAACGATTAACGCTCCTTATGAAACCTCCGTTACGGCCATCGTCGCTATGCTGGGACTTCCCTTCTTCCTATGGATCGTCAACAAGAAAGGAGGCGGCGCATCGTGATTCAACCTCATCTCATCCGCAGGCAAAGACTCATCCTGCTCGCACTACTTGCGCTCATCCTTGTTACGCTGTGGATCGCCGCCGGATGGGGATATTCTTCGCTGTCCTATAATCGGCTGCTGCCCGTTTTATTCGGGTATGGGACCAAGAAGGAGGAATTTGTCCTCTTCTCCATTCGGCTCCCCCGCATCTTCATCACCCTACTTGCCGGGATGGGGTTGGCTTTGTCCGGCGCAATCCTGCAGCGGCTGACGAAGAACGACCTCGCCGATCCCGGCATCATCGGCATCAACTCCGGCGCCGGCCTTGGCGTCGCAATCTTCTTCCTGTATATGCCGATCGATCCGGGGTCTTTCGTCTACGCGCTGCCTTTCGCTGCATTTGCCGGTGCCTTCCTTACGGCAGTCCTGCTCTATGCCTTCTCCTACCGCAAGGGAGAAGGCATGCAGCCCATCCGGCTCGTACTCGTGGGCATCGGCTTTTCTCTCGCTCTGTCCGGCGTCATGATCGTACTGATCTCGTCCTCCGAGCGGCAAAAAGTCGATTTCATCGCCAAATGGCTCGCGGGCAGCATCTGGGGGACCGATTCCGTCTTCATCTGGGCGCTCTTGCCTTGGCTGCTCCTTCTAGTTCCCTTCACTCTATTGAAGGCGAATTCCTTGAATCTGCTGGAGCTCAGCGATACGGTCAGCATCGGCGTCGGCCTGCCGATTCACCGGGAACGGATGCTGCTCCTCCTTGCCGCCGTCGCCTTGGCAGCGTCCTCCGTCTCCGTTACCGGCGGCATCAGCTTCATCGGGCTGATGGCTCCGCATATCGCGCGGGCGCTTGTGGGGCCGCGCAACCAGCTGTCTCTGCCGGTCGCTCTGCTGACCGGCGGCTGGCTGCTTCTCGTCGCGGACACCATCGGCCGCAATCTGGCCGATCCGAACGGGATTCCCGCCGGTATCGTCGCCGCCTTCATCGGTGCGCCCTATTTCCTGTATCTCCTGATCAGACAAAAGGCGTAATCAGTTTGTCGTATATCCCTATATCCGTATAATCGAAGATTCGCCGCCCTGAAAGCATCTCGATCGAATAGGATTGCATAAGGCCCATATAATGATAGAAATCTCATCTCTATCGTTCTATGGAGGGAATTTAGACATGAATAAGCCTCACGAAGCGGGCTCGGCCCCAAGTCCGATCCCGCAGCCGATTCGAGCGGATGGAGCCGGAGGCCCGGATTACGGACCACGGGACATTCTTCGGGACTTCGAAAATCCCGATATGCTGGTCCCCCCTGTCACCGATTCGGGCTTATTGCCGAATCTGAAGTTTTCCTTCTCGGACGCCCATATGCAGCTGAACCAGGGAGGCTGGTCGCGGGAGATCACGGTCCGTGATCTTCCGATCGCGACAACACTTGCGGGTGTGAACATGTACCTCACCCCAGGAGGAGTCCGCGAGCTTCACTGGCATCAGCAGGCCGAATGGGCGTACATGATCTGGGGAACCGCGCGGGTAACCGCGATCGATTCGAACGGGCGCAATTTTCTAGCGGACATCGGACCGGGGGATCTTTGGTATTTTCCAGCAGGTCTGCCGCATTCCATTCAGGGACTCGCCGACGGCTGCGAATTTCTGCTCGTTTTCGATGACGGGCATTTTTCCGACTTGAACACGCTGTCGATCTCCGATTGGTTCGCTCATACCCCAAAGGATGTGCTATCTGTCAACTTTGGAGTCCCGACTCAGGCGTTCGCGCGCATTCCGGACGATCAGGTCTACATCTATCAAGGTGAAGTACCTGGCTCGTTGGAAAGCCAAGCCGTCTCTTCCCCTTATGGGACGGTTCCGCTCAGCTTCAAGCATCGGCTGCTTGCCCAACCTCCCCTCAAGACTCCCGGCGGCAGCGTGCGGATTGTGGATTCCTCCAACTTTCCGATTGCGAAGACGATCGCCGCCGCACTGGTTGAGATCGAGCCGGGAGCGATGCGTGAGCTTCATTGGCATCCGAATAATGATGAGTGGCAGTACTACCTGACCGGTCAAGGGCGCATGACGGTTTTTGGCGGGAACGGAGTGGCAAGAACCTTTGATTACCGTGCGGGCGACGTCGGATACGTGCCCTTCGCCTTCGGGCATTACATTCAGAACACCGGCAGCGAAATCTTGTGGTTTCTGGAAATGTTCAAGAGCGACCGGTTCGCCGATCTCTCGCTTAACCAATGGATGGCACTCACCCCGCCCGCGCTCGTCAGCAGCAACCTCCAGGTGGGTCCCGATCTGCTCTCCGCTCTGCGCAAAGAAAAGTGGCCCGTCGTCAAGTACCCCGGTTTCTCTTATTATCCGAAGAAATGAAATTCTTCATAACCGCAAAAGCCTCCATCCCGTCGACTGGCGGGAGTGGAGGCTTCCTTTTGCACGACCGAAATCATCTTCTCACAGCAGCAGTACTGTCTATGCTCGCATGGCATGCCAAGCTTTTATCCGGCAATCGTGCGGCTTGCGTCCGCTACCTTCCGATAGACGGCCAAATCGGTATAGATTTCTTCCTTCAGCGGATTGCGCTTGTGCTTAGCGATTTTGTAGATGTGGTAGATAAGTACAGCTACGTTCGCGGCAAGAGACAAGCCGCTCACCGTCCAAAGGGCGGCCTCGCTGTGAGAGGACTCGACAGCGAACTTAGAGGTGCTGACGAACGCCGGAAACGACATCGTAAACATCATCCAAATGGCAAGCGTCTGCGCTCGGTGTTGCAACCAAGCCCCTTTCTTGAAGAAAAACGCCGGAATGGTGCAGGAGATCAAGAGTGCGGCGCCCGCATAGAAGGAGTGGTCCGATACGCAATTGTAAACATAGGCGAAGTTCCAGATATCATAGGCGATGATCCAGAACCAGAGCTGATCCGGCCAGATCATATCCTGCGAACGGTCCTTGCTGATGTAGATGCCCATCCAGCCCGAGATCGTGATGATATTCAGAATCCCGGCGATGCCGTTCATAATGTTCCAAGGACCGCCGTTCATCGTGACACCGTCAACGATTCCGTCCAGACCGTAGACTTGGAAATCGCGGATGACTGCCTCCAGAATGTTAAGCGCCAGAATAGCGGGCGGGAACATCAGAGCATATTTGTTCGTACTCCAGCCTTTGACGAAGCGGATAGC
Organism: Gorillibacterium timonense; assembly: GCF_001457415.1. Classification (GTDB taxonomy): domain Bacteria; phylum Bacillota; class Bacilli; order Paenibacillales; family NBRC-103111; genus Gorillibacterium; species Gorillibacterium timonense. The sequence goes on along the minus strand of NZ_LN881724.1, from coordinate 1,093,756 downwards.
CAAAAAGCCCAAACAGCCCGCGAGAGCAGAATACACCTTAACCCAGTGGAACCAGGTCCCTACGCTGGAGCCTTCTCCGGCCGTATTCGGCCAAACCGTCACCGTCAGAACCACCGGCACGACCAGGAACAGCACGAGGGAAACCCATTTGCTAAGCCGCGCCAATTCATTGACAAACATAAGTCCAGCAAGAACAAGGAACCACATGAGCACCGAATACCACGGCATCGCTTCGAATAGAAACATCGCCAACTCCCCTAACCTTGTGTAGTCAATCCTTCTCTTCGACTATATCGCAAGGTCGAAAGACTCAGCAAATCCGAGAAAATCTTGATAGGACGCGGGTTTTCAAGATCACTTTGAAGTTCGGTTTACAGTTTGGATTTTGCAAAAAGCTATCGCCATCGATCACATGATAACTTTTTGCCTGTGTACAGAAACCTCCTGATTGCCCTGTTTGTAAGCGCATTCTTCAACGGGTATGCAAACTCAACTCCAAAGTAAAATTATTCAGAAAAGAAGCGTTCCACCAGATGCTTTGAATAGGCCGCACAACGTTCCAGAGTAGGAAAATTGAACAGCTCACCCGCGTAATAGATCCCCCTTTGGCCCTGAAGTCGATCCAAGCGCTCATAAAAACCGGAGCGAAGAGCTTCAGCTCCCACATGAGGAAAATGCAGCCAGGACTTCATCATAAACAGACGAATGCTTGTTCCGCCGAGCCGCTTCAGCGTGGCTTCGATGTTCTCCCGAATCTCGGCATCGCTCAACTTCTCGTTCTCCATCACGTAGATGGTGACGAGATCATTTGCCTCCCGACTCTTCCAGCGATAATACCAGGCCATCATATCGCCATTCCGGCCGGGTTGAAGGTTTTCCGGCAAATAGCCGGAATGAGGCGGCAGATCACGAACACTGTACGCATAGACGCGAAACCGCTCGTGCCGAATCAAGGACAAAAGCTCTACGTCCTCTGGCGGAAGGTCGAGCAGGCGGCCAAGCTGATGCATCGGTCCCGTATAAATGACTTTGTCGAAGGTGAAGGCTTCATGATCCGTCTCGACTCGGATTTCACCGCTGCTCTGCGGTTCCATTCTTCGAACTTCACAAGTGAGCCGGAGGTCCTCGATGCGATCCGCCATCCGCCGAATCAATTCGCGCACTCCAGACGGCCAAGTGATCATATGCGTGATCTCGATGAAGGACAGCAGGTTCTCATAACTGAGAAATTTCAATACATAAGCGGCAGGGGTGTTCTCCACGCTGCCGAACCCGAAGGTGCTGAAGTAGTGCCGGAACACCTCCATCGTGACCGGGAGTCCGTTTTCATCGCACCATTCAGCAAATGGCCGGCACAGCTCGGGGGGCAGCCCCAGAAAGCCTGGCTCCTGCAGCTTTTGATAGCGGCCAAGCAGCTGCGGCAGTCTTTTGAATTCTTTGGCGAACTCCTGCACCAATCCTACCGGAATCTGTGAGATTTTACGGCCCTCGTTGTCAAAAAATCCGCGTTCAAGCAGCGGGCCCTTCTCTTCCAGTCCGTATTCCTTCATCAGTTCGATGGTATGGCGGGACGTGGGAAGCCCGATCAGCGCTCCCATCTCATAGGTTCTTCCCCGGTAGTGAATCGAATGGCATTTCCCGCCGGCGCTGTCGTCCTTTTCTAGGAGCGTGATCCTTGTGTAGCCCTTTTGTTTCAAATAGTGAGCGGCCGAGGCTCCGGACATTCCGGCTCCGATAATTCCGATTCTCATGTGGCGGTCCAGCTTATGCATGCCGACTATCTCCTCGTAAATACCCATAAGGGCAATGGTTCCTGATGACCCAAGTAATCCAGGACGACATCCGCGGGAGTCCGACCTTGATGAGGCCCGTCCATGATCGCCCGAGTGAAATTGTACTCCACCAAAAATGCTTTCAGCCCCACATCCAATTTGTCGAAGCTGTCGATCGTCTCATCTGCCCACGCCTGCTGAAAAAACTCTTTGGATACCCGCGAGACGAAGGAATGGATCGGCCGGAAGATGTCTTCCTTGCCGGCAGAAACGCTGACCTGCTGAATCCCTTGACCAAGCAGATAGTCGGAGTAAGAGTGCGATCCGCGCTCCCAATGGGTGGTGAAATCCCGGCTCTTGTTCGTGACCAAATGCTCGATCCGGAACCGGAAGGTTTTGAGGAGCGGCATGATCTTCGTCTCCATGAATTCGATGATCTGAATGGAATCCTTGCGGTTGTAGAGCTTGACGAGCGCAAGGCGGGAATAGGCATCATAGATCGTGTAGAGATAGACGACGCCGATCTTCGGGAAGCGTCCCATGTTCTGAATGCTTTGCAGGCAGAGGTAGCCAGGCCTCGCGTTCTGCGGGTTCTTCATGGTCAGGTCAAGCCGCTGGATCTTGCCGGATCCCGATCGTGCGGTCACTCCACCGGATTCTTGGGTCCGGTGCTTCTCTTTCACCTGCCGCGCATAGGCTTCGCGCTGCTTTCTCGTGCTCAGCCCGTTCCGCTTCAGCACGTTGTAGATGCCTGATTCACCCAAGCGAACCCCTTCATCCTGCAGCTCATAAGAGATCCGTTTCGGTCCGTCCTCGGGATACTTAACGGCATGCTGTAAGATCCGCTTTTCCGTTCGTTTGTCCGTTTGATTCGGCATCTTCGGCTTGCGCTCCTTCGCGGCAAGCCCCTTCATGCCCTGCTCCCGGTACGCCTTGTTCCAACGATAGTACAAGGTTCGGGATATTCCGTATTCCCTGCAGATCTTGGACACATTCTTGCCCGTGATCCCTTGCATGATGATCTGGTATTTGATTTTCTCATTCATGCTTGAAGGGAACCTCCCGTATGACAGGCTTCTTTTCCTCTATTTTGCTGTATTTTCTTCCTCTTGACCAGTATCTATCTGAATGGATACCGAAATATCGCATTCCATGCATCTATCGTTCTAAAATAGAAAAACCCCCGCGCAGAAAAAACGGGGGGCTGCTAGCAATATTGGATAGCTCTGCTGTGCACACAACGATTTCCGTTAAAGAAGCTTCTCTCAAGAAAGCATCAATCAGGAATGCTGGATCGGTTTAACCTTTACATACCATTCTTCGCCATTCTCTTCGGGGGTTGCTTCGGCGATCTGCCAGCCGTAGGACAGAACCGACTCCAACAAGGCTCTCTCCCCAGCAGTCAAACGGACTTCAACCGCTTCCTTGCCCTTACCCAGCTCCAGCAGAGCCTCTTTGTCCAAGGCCACTTCAATCCAGCTCCGAATTCCGCCGATTGTATTAAACTTGATCTGATAACCCTTCTTCACGGCTTGCTCGAAGACATCCGGATTCTCCGCCTGAAGCTCGGTCAGCCGGTGATAGTCAAATTCGAATCTGCTCTCATCCTTCGGCAAAGCTCCGGTCTTCACCCGGTCCAGGAGCTCGTCATCCGACAAGCCCTTCCCGCGCAGCGATTCGACCAGCAGCGCGTCCCATTGGGACAGCTTGACGGTTTCATTCGATTTCTCAGACATGGTTCCATTCCCCTCTCAGTTTGATATCCATTGATAATCGGCAACGAAATGCCCATGGCTTACTTCCCTCAGCTCGCTCGTCTCCAAGCTGGAGAAGCGCCCGGCATTGCGGTCGAACAGGATTCGCTCCCGGCTGCCCCGCGGATCGGGCTCCAGGATCGAAGACAGAAGCGCCTGCGTATACGGATGCAGCGGATTCTCATACAGCTCATCGCTGTCGGCCACCTCGACGAGACGGCCTCCGTACATGACGCCGATGCGGTCGGAGATATGGCGGACCATCGACAGGTCATGGGCGATGAACAGGTAGGTGAGTCCGAATTCCGCTTGCAGATCTTCCAGCATATTGACGACCTGCGCCTGCACCGAGACATCGAGTGCCGAGACCGGCTCGTCACAGACGACGAATTCGGGCCGTACCGACAAGGCTCGCGCGATGGAGATCCGCTGGCGCTGCCCGCCGCTGAATTCATGCGGATACCGGTAAAGCTGCTCCCGCTTCAATCCAACCTTCTCCAAAAGGGAGGCGATTTCCTCCTTGCTGGCAGCTCCCTTGTAAATTCCGTGAATTTTCATCGGCTCACTGATTAGCTCAAGCACGTTCAAGCTTGGATTGAGCGACGAATAGGGATCCTGAAAAATCGATTGAATGCGTCTGCGGAACGGCTTCAACCGCTTCTCCTTCAGCTTGCTGATCGGCTGTCCGTCAAACCGAACTTCTCCCTCGGTATAATCGTACAGCCGGAGAAGACAGCGCCCGACCGTCGATTTGCCGCTTCCGGATTCTCCGACCAGGCCAAAGGTTTCTCCCTTGCGAATCTGGAAGCTGACGCCGTCTACCGCCTTCAGCACGTCCGAGTCCCTACCGAAGATCGTTTTTTCTTTGGTAAAATGCTTCTTGAGTCCGCGGACATCCACCAGAACCTGCGAATCAGCCATGCGTCACACCTCCCTCAGCACCGGAACTGGATACGGATTCCTCGCGCTCCTTGCCGAGAAGCGACTCCGATTCCGCCAGCCAGCACATCGAATGATGCCCGGGAGAAAGATCGAAAGCCGGAGGCCGCTCGGTGCATCGCTCAAAGGCGTGAGGGCAGCGATCCCGGAACGGGCAGCCACTAGGCGGATTCAGCAGATCGGGCGGAGAGCCCTCGATCGGTGTGAGCCTCTCGCGGGACTTCTCGCCGCGTCTTGGCAGAGAGCGAAGCAGCCCGAGAGTATAAGGATGCTGAGGTCGGTAGAAGATGTCCTCCACGCTGCCTTCCTCCATGATCAGCCCGCCGTACATGACGATAACCCGGGTGCACACCTGTGCCACAACTCCGAGATCATGCGTGATCAGAGCTACTGCCGTCTTCGAATCGGCCTTCAATTGCTTGAACAGATCAAGAATCTGCGCTTGGATCGTCACATCGAGCGCTGTTGTCGGCTCGTCCGCGATGAGCAGCTCCGGTGCGCAGGACAGCGCCATGGCGATCATCACCCGCTGCCGCATGCCTCCGCTGAACTCATGCGGATATTGGGCGAGGCGCTCGCGCGGATTCGGAATGCCGACCTGCGCGAGCAGCTTGGCCGCTTCTTCATTCGCCTCGCCCTTGGACAATCCGCGATGCCTGCGGATGACCTCGGTCATCTGATCCCCGATTCGCTTGACCGGATTGAGTGAGGTCATCGGGTCTTGAAAGACCATGGAGATCCGGTTGCCGCGCAGCTTCCGCCATTCTTTCTCCGACAAATTCAAAAGATCAGCGCCGTGATACGTAATTTGGCCTGAGCTGATTCGCCCGGGCGGCGCGATCAGCGCCATGATCGCTTTTGCCGTCACGCTCTTGCCGCTGCCGGATTCGCCCACGATTCCGAGGGTTTCACCCGCATCAATATGAAAGCTGACTCCTCGTACCGCCTGATTCTCTCCGTCCCTTGTCTGAAACGAGACATGCAGATCCTCGACGGATAACAACGGTTCAGTCATGTTTCGTCTCCCCCTATCGTTTGATCAGCTTCGGTTCAAAGCCCACCCGCAAGATATCGCCTAGCACATTGAACGAAAGCACCGTGAGCAGGATGAGAAGGCCGGGAAAGACCGCCAAATAAGGCGCTTGGGCCATCGCTCCCTGCGCGCTGTTCAGCATGCTGCCCCAGGTGGCGTTCGGCGGCTGCACCCCAAAGCCTAGAAAGCTCAGCGAGGACTCCATCATGATCGCCGACGCGATGCTGTTCGTAGCCCCCACGATGATGACGGGGACAAGCCCAGGCAGGATATGCTTCTGGATGATGCCGAACGTGCTCTGTCCCGATGCCTTGGCATAGAGAACAAACTCCCGTTCTTTAATGGTCATCGTTTCCGCTCGGACCACGCGGGAAATGTTCATCCACATGAGAAAGGCAATGATGAGAATGATATTGCCAACACTCGGCTTCAGGAACACACTGAGCAGAAGCAGAATGAGGAAGGATGGAATCGACAGGATGATATCGAGCATCCGCATCAAGAGGCTGTCCACCCAACCGCCATAATACCCGCTCACCACTCCCACGGTTACCCCAATGAAGGTCGCGACGAGCATCGACGAAAATCCGACGAGCAGCGAGATTCGTCCGCCATATAAAGCGCGGGTCAAATAATCTCGCCCGTATTCGTCTGTTCCGAACCAATGGCCCGCGCCAGGTCCCTTCAGCCGCTCCATCACGTTCATTTCATTGGGGTCATGGGGAGAGAGGAAGGCGAATATGGCCCCTAGGATAAGAATAATCAAAAGAACGAGCGCCGCCAAACCCCATCGGTTATCCAGCAGCTCGCTGCCGACATTTTTCCATGTTCTGCGGTTCATCCCCGTCACCTCGCTCCTTTAATGCGCGGGTCTACGATGCCGTAGAGGATATCCGCGGCCAAATTCCCGAGAATAAGCAGCACGGAAGACAGCAAGGTGATACCCATGATCAGAGGATAGTCCATCCCCCGCACCGCCGTCATTCCGAGCGAGCCGATTCCCGGCCAGGAGAATACGGTCTCCGTTACGATCGCGCCCGCGACCAGATCGCCCATCGACATGCCGAGCAGCGTGATAACCGGGAGCAGCACATGCTTCATCACATGCCGGAACAGCACGGTCGTCTTGGAGGAGCCGAACGCGTATTGAATCTGAACATAGTCCTCCTTCAACTGCCCGATCGTACTCGAACGGATGTACCGCACATATACAGCGAGAAAGCCGAAAGCGAGTGAGATGCAGGGCAGAATTCCGTGGCGAATCACATCGGCTGCCGATTGGACTCCGATGGTGCGCATGCCCATGCTGGGCAGCCAATGCAGATGGATCGCGAACAGATAGATCAGCAGGATCGCCAGCCAGAAGACCGGAACCGATATGCCCAAATAGGAAAAGAAATTGATCGTTTTATCGATCCATCGGTTGCGGTTTGCTCCGGCCCAGAGGCCAAGAGGAATCGCCAGCAGGACGGCAAGCCCGATGGCACTCCCCATGAGTCCGGCGGTTGCCGGCAGCCGGTCGAGGATCTGCTGCAGCACAGGCTGATGATTCACAAGCGAATACCCGAAATTCCCCTGAAGCACTTCCTTCAGCCAGATCCCGTATTGGACGTAAGCCGGCTTATCGAGTCCCAGGTTGTGGCGGATTCGCTCGATATCCTCCGCATGCATATTCGGCGTTACAAAAGACAGCACCGGATCTCCCGGCGCAAGCTTGATCATAGCAAAACAAACCACCGATACAAAGAAGAGCATCGGGATGGTTTGCAGCAATCTTCGGATGATGAATCGTCTCATCTCGTCTCCTCCGCCCCATACAAAAAAATAAGCCGGCATCACCCGCTAGAACGTGTCTTCAACCCTCTGTTCCTTTTGAACTGCAACGAAGGTTTGATGACACTCTCTTGGAAGCACCGGCTTATTGGTTGAACCCGTTATTTCTTATAAATCTTCGACAGGTCCTCAAAGATGACAACCGGCTTCAGAACCGCATCTTCGATCCCTCCGTAGGTTTTGGATATGGCCACGATGGTCTTGGTGTACGCGATCGGATAGATCGGTGCATCGTCGGCAATGATCTGTTGAACTTTCTTGTAGAGATCACCGCGTTTGGTCGTATCCGCTTCTCCGGCTCCTTCGTTCAACAGCTTGTCAACCTCTGCGTTCTTATAATGCGCATAGTTGGAGCTGCCGGTCGACGTATACAGGATGCGGTAGGCATCCGGGTCATACCCCATGATATACCCGGTCATGGCTAGCTCAAAATCCGTTGCCTTCAGGTCAATGAACTTTTGCACCCAAGCGCTGGAATCCATGCTCTTCAGTTCCACATCGACGCCAACGGCTTTCAGCTTTTGCTGAACATACAGGGAAACGGCTTCCTGCACCTTGTTACCGCTCTGTACGATGAAGCGGAGCTTCAAGTTGCTGACACCTGCTGCTTGCAGCATTTCTTTGGCTTTGGCCGCATCGTTGTCGAAGGTCGTAACGTCATTGGTGAAGTACAGGGCATCCGGCGTCAAGAACGACTTGGCCGGGTCGGCGTAATCTTTGGACGTATAAGCGGTCTGAATGATTTCATCGCGGCTGAGCGCGAGCGACAAGGCTTGACGGACTTCCTTCTTGGCAAGTGCACCGGTATCGCTGTCCGCATTGAACATGAGGTAAGCCAAGCGGCCTTCGCTGTAAGGAAGAATGTCAAAGTTGTTCGTAGCCTGAATCGTAGAGACATCCTGCGGGTCGAGGTACTTCACGTTGATCTCCCCGTTTTGCAGAGCCAGATTTGCGGCGTTCGTATCCTTCGCGACCCGATAGGTGACCGAATCCAGATGGGGCTTCCCGCCGAAATAGTTGTCGAAGCGTTCCAGCGTCACATATTCGCCGGTTTTGTATTCCTTGAATTTGAACGGGCCTGAGCCAACGGGTGCAGCATTCTTGTCACTCTTCTCAATATTCGCTTCGTTCTCGAAGATGTGCTTCGGAATCGGAGAAACTTGAACCAGGGTTGCTTCGAAGGCCGGACTCACCTGGGGAAGCTTGAATTCGACCGTAAGGTCATCTACCTTCGTCGCCGTAATCGGCTTGCCGCCGACAATGAAGTTTTCCCGCAGGAAGCTGTTCTGCTTCTCGTCGAGGATGCTGTTGATGGTGAAGACGACATCGTCCGCCGTCAGCTTTTGCCCGTCATGCCAGGTTAGGCCGTCTCTCAGCTTCAGCGTATACGTCAGGTTATCAGCAGACGGCGTTAAGCTTTCCGCCAGATAAAAGGTTTTCTTGCCGTTATTGACCTGGAACAGAGGAGCGAACAAGGCCTGGTCGATGGTCAGGCTGACGCGGTCCCCTGCATAATTCGGATTGAGAATGACCGGATCGGAAGCTACGCCGATAATCAAGCTGCCGCCGTCTTTTGGTGTCCCACCCTCGGCAGGAGCTTGAGTTGCAGCTGCCGTACCGCTCGCGGATGGCGAAGGCGAGGCTGTATGATTTCCTCCCGAACAAGCACTCACCAGGAAGGTTAACAAGAGTAAAGCCATGAAGCCAGAAGTCCGTTTGCGCATGTTGTTTCTCCCCCTAAGTGTTAGGTTTCTTTGTGATGTTTGTCATTATATATCGGAATACTCGGAATTACAAGCGAGTTTAGCTTTTGATTCCTATCCATAGTATCCCATCTGATTTCCGCTCCATTCGCGCTTTTGCATCTTGTCTCCATCGGCTTCTGATCTTGCGTTTTCTCCCAACTGAAAAAGCCCCGGAGTCTTCTCCAGAGCTTTCGTCGTTCCCATATTGATTCCTTTATTGACCGTCATTCTTCTTCGATTCCGGAGCTTCGGGAGGCTCAGGAGTATCCGGTGGACCCTGATACTCGTCTCGAGAGTCGGGCCGATCGCTGATTCCGTAAGGATACGGCTGCCCGAAAGCACTCTCCGGTCCGAAGTCGGGATCATGCGGCCCTCTGTGCCTGTATCCCCCTCTATGGCGATGTTCACCGTCATGCTCGGCATGAGTGAAATCGTGGACATGACGGCCGCCGTGACCGAACGGCCCTCTTCTCGGTCCATGTCCGCCCTCATGCGGACCGCCAAAGCCGCGGGGATCGAACGGCGTGGGTGGCACAGGCGGACGCATTCCACGCGGGCCGCGGAAGCCCCAGGCTCCAGCTTCGCCGAAATCCTCGGGTCGACCCTGGAATGGATCATGGTCCTCTGCCTGACTCGCTTCAAGCGAATCGATCAGCTTGCCGAGCAGTCCCGACAATTGAAGCTTCTCATCCTCGTTCAAGGCGGCGAACAAGGGGTCGATCATGGCGCTTCTGGAATCAACGACACCGCTGATCGCTGCGCGCCCCTTTTCCGTCAGGAATACATTGATGACGCGCTTGTCTTCCTCGTTGGTCCGCCGCTCCACGAGTCCATTAAGCTCCAGCTTGCTCACGAGCTCTCCGAGTGAAGCAGGCCTAACCTGAAGCAGATTGCTTAGCTCTTTCTGGGTCATGCCGTCCCGGGCGAGTAGCACACCGAGCAGATGGCCTTGCCCGCGAGCGATTGTAAAGTCATGGTGGTGGTGGCGCTGCCGAGCGCGTTCCCGGTGAATCAATTTTTGAAAAAGGTGAAACTGATGCAACAGCATTTCGGATAGTGTGCGTTCCATCACATGTTTCCTCCTCATCGAATTTTATTAAGGTACCTTATGTAATTACAATACTTCAACGCAAAGTTGAAGTCAATGATTATTTTTAGGTACCTTACTATTTAGAAAATGAGTGTCACCGTCAACCTCACTCCTGAATGAAAATTGAGCTCTTCAAACGAAAATCTCCCTTTCACAGATGCCTAATTTCAAGAACAGCCTTTCGAATTGTCAATTCGCCCGATCATTCACTCTATCGAACCACCTGATCGCACGCCAAGCTCACACTCTCGATTCCCTCTCTCTCCCTACACACCTGCTATCGCGGCAAGCCAAAAAAACCGAAAAACCGCCTCTCGGCGGAATCCGGTTTCGGAGATAAATAAGCACATCCGTTGATCATTTCCTTCTACCGTTCATGCGCGAATAACTCGTTCCAAATCGAATCCGCCATCTCTCGGACTTTTTCGTGTTCGTTTCGACGAGCATGGCTAATCTGTGCTTCATGGCTTTTCGGATCGTTGTTGCGCATGTAAGAGAGAACGTTGACCTTCCATTTCCACAGCTCTTCGCCGTTCAGATAGAAAAATTTCGGCTGAACCTTCACTCGGTAGAATTCCTCGGACATCGACAGAATGTTCTCTGGCGACAGCTCGGGAGCCAAATCAGACAAGCCGGGAAACTCGCTCGTCTCCTCCCATTTGCCACGGTTCATCGGACAAGCATCCTGGCACAGATCGCAGCCGTAGATGCATTCGCCGAATTTTCGACTGAGTGGTTCATTCGGCAAATCCCTCCCTCCGAAGGTAGTCAAGAAGGAGATGCAACTCAGCGGCTGCATCGTGTACGGTTCGGATAACGAACCGGTCGGACAGGCCTGGGTGCAGCGGGAACAGCCCTTCGGACAAGGAGCCAGCCGCGTCTCATCGCGAAGCTCCACCTCTTCATCGGTCAGCCATGCTTCCAGATGAACCCAGGAGCCGTTCTCGGTATAAAAGAAATTGTTGCGGCGAATGATCCCAAGCCCCGCCTGCATAGCGGCCCACCGCAGCCCCACGATGCCGAACTTCCGGTTGGTAGCCGTCTTCAGACCGAGTTCTTCTTGCATATAGCGCTCAAGTTCTACGCCGTTCTGGTATTCTCGCGAGCGAGGATCGACGCGGATATCGTATAGATACGATTTCCCGATATGCCCCTTCACGTTGTCCGGCACCTTGTATTTACCGTACCGGGAGATCAGCACAACGACGGATTTAGCCCACGGGTAATCCGCGAGAGGAGAGATCAGCCGGCGCTGCTGCCGATAAAACGGCTCGGATGCCGGTACCCTTTGCAGGCGTTCCTCGAACTTGTCGCCATATTCCTCCAACGCTTCAACCGGAATGATGCCGCATTTTTCGTACCCCAGCTCATTCGCTTTATCTCGGATCAAGCGTGCGACGGCGCTCATGGAACCAGCTCTTCAGGAAGCCGGGCAGCTGTCAGATACCGCAGATAAGCTGCAGCGCTTGCGACCAGTTGTTCATCGGTTACGTTTCTTGAATCGTGGAGAAGAAACGGAGGCAAGTATACCGCGTCGACATGGACAACCAGCGCTTCCATAGGCTTTAGGAGATCGCGGATGAGGAATCGGTTGTAGCCCTCAGGGCGGTAAGACTCCTCTGTTCCGGCCGTGGATACGGCGACGCCGATTTCCTTGTTCTTCAAATGCTCTCCACCTGGACCAAACGCCCAGCCCCTCTCCAGCACATCATCGAACCACTGCTTCAGAAGCGGCGGTGTGCTGTACCAAAATAGCGGATATTGAAAAACGATTCGGTCGTGGCCGTCCAACAGCTGCTGTTCGCGTTCGACATCGATCCAGTGGTCCGGATACGCTTCATACAGGTTGTGTACGGTGACGGAAGCCTCCTGCTTCAATCCGTTCACCCAAGCCAGATTAATCCGTGAAGCCGACAAATCGGGATGTGCGACGATGACCAAGGTTTTCATCCTTCATCCTCCTCAGGAGACGACAGGAAAAGCGGAAAGCTTCTCCACGCTGCCGAGTTCATCCAACCGTGCTTGCAGATCCGCCCGGATCGTGGCATAAGCCGGAGCGCCAAGCGGAAAATGCAGCGGCGGATTCTCCATAGCGGTCAGTTCCAGGATTGCTTTCACGGCAAGAGCGGGATCGCCATGCGGGAAGGAGGCGAACTGCTTGCTCACCGCCTCGTATATGCTTTTATATTCAGGCAGCCCTGCCACTCTCGGAGACTTCCGATTGATCTCCGTCTTGTAGACAGCCGGTTCCACGACAGTTGTCTTGATACCGAAGCCGGCAAGCTCCTGGGATAAGGAATCGGACAAGCCTTCTATTGCATATTTGGTCGCCGAATAGATGCTCTGGAGCGGGAAGGAGACCTTCCCAAGCACCGAGGAAAAGTTGATATAATGACCGGCCCCCTGCGTTTTAAAGATCGGCAATGTGGCGCGGATCACGTTGATGACTCCGAATACGTTCGTCTCGAACTGATCGCGGATTTGTTGGTCTGTCATGCCTTCAAAGGCTCCCGTGAGATCATAGCCGGCGTTATTGACGACCACATCGATTCGCCCAAATACCTTGACCGCTTCCTCAGCCACCCGCTTCGCTTGTGCGGCGTCGGTCACGTCCAACTCGGCCAGGAGCACCCGGTCCATCCCTTTCTCCGCGTAATCTGCAATCGTCTCCAGCCTGCGGGCCGTCGCTACGATCCGGTCGCCGGTCGGCAGCAATTGCTCGACAAGCTGGCGACCAAATCCCGACGAAGTACCGGTAATCAACCAAACCTTTTCCATACGTCCATCCCCTTCGCGGCTTGAATGAGGCCTGTCATTCCTCGCCTTGATTTATGAACGACCGTTCGTTTTTCATTATAACCCCCTTTTCTTGGATGTCAATTCCCTTGTGCTCGATTCCAAGGTCCCGTTATAATAAAAATGAACAACCGGTCTGGAAAGGAGTTGTAATCGTAATGAAAAAAGGAGAGGTGACCAAACAGAGGATCATTGAACAGTCCGCTTATCTGATGAACCGCAAAGGCTTCATCGCTACCTCGCTCGCCGATATCATGGACGCCACCGGTCTGCAAAAGGGCGGTTTCTATAACCATTTCAAGAACAAAGAAGACCTCTCGCTGCAAGCGTTCGACTATTGCTGTTCCGTTCAGTCAGAAATCTTGATGGAAGCGACCTCGAAGACGGATCGGTCTATCGATAAGCTAAAGGCCTTCATCGACGCCTTCTTCCACTTCCCCATTCCGGGAGGCTGTCCCATCATCCATGTCACGGTCGAAACGGAGGACAACCCGCATATCTTGAAGGACTCCGCCCGCGCCAGAATGGACGATCGGATCACGATGCTAGCCAAGCTGATCCAGGCAGGTCAACAGGCGGGAGAGCTTCAATCCGAACTCGATCCGTGTGAAGAAGCTGCCAATCTGATGACCACCATCGAAGGGGGCATCCTGCTGTACAGCTTGTACGAGGATCGCTCGCATATCGACCGGGCCAAGCGCAGCTTGTATCGGGAGCTGGAGGGCCGATTTATCAGCCGGCTTCCGTGATGAGCCGGAGGCTGCCTATTTATTGCTCTAAGCTTCCGATTAACCAATAAAAAGACGGCATCGCTCCGCCCTTCCATGGCGCTGCGATGCCGTCTTGCTATGTGGAAACCTATTGGATTCCACGGTGTGATTTCGCTCAAGCGCAGCCGCTAAGTCCTGTCGCGAAGCTCCTCCCACGTTTCATTCAGCCATTCCGCAAACGTTTCCTTTTCCTCAAACTGGGGGTAGTGAGCGGATTGATCGAACAGGATAAACTCTTTCTCCGGAGCGGTCAACGTGTCATAATAGGCGCGAGCGACCTTGGCAGAGGTCATATGGTCATACTTTCCCATAACGAAATAGACGGGAATGTCCAACTGCTTCACAAGTCCGGGAAGATTGTGGTGCGCCTCCTCCTCCAATAAGCGGTCCGACGTTGCGGCAACTCCTCTTGCGAACCGCAGAGTATCCATCAGGTTGTACTCCGGTGAGAACAGGAAGCCTTTGACGTAATCCATCTGATCCTTGATTAGTCTGGACGCACCTCCATACTTCCGCACCTTATCCCTGGGCGCGATTACTCCCTCCGTCCGGATCGGATCCCGCAATCGCTCCAGCTTCTCCGCTTCCTTCTCATGCCCGGCCTTCTTGGCCTCTTCGATCACAAAATCCAGATTGTCCAGCTCGCTCTCGATCGTGTCGGCCACCTGCCCGATCCCGATATAAGCGTAAAACCGTTCGGGGGCTTTGGCTGCCGCCTTCATGGCGATGTAGGTCCCGAACGAATGCCCGACGAGAAGCACCTTTGGTTGGTTCAATTCTATTTTTACATAATCAGTCAGCGTTAGCAGGTCGTCCACAAGCTCATCCGTCGTGACGGAGGAGTAATCCTCAAAAAAGTGATAGGATTTGCCGCTCCCCCGTTGATCGTAATGAACAATGGTAAAGTTCTGCTCAAGAAGATCCTGATATTTACGGACGTAGGGGATCTCCGAACAGGCCGGACCTCCATGAACGAAGAGAAGGACCGGGTTGCGGCGGTTCTTTCCCCTTATCATGACCTCCTGCTGATCACCGTTGATCTTCACTTTCTTCAATTCGCTGATGCTGTTCTCCCCTTGAATCCGAGGAGTCCAGGTCGGGAATACCAGCCCTGCGAGGATCAACAGAGCAAGGCCGGCCACTCCCCCCTTCACCCACTTGAATTTGAGCTTTCTTCTTCTCATGATGCCGTTCTCCCTTGCTATGCATGTGAAGTTGTCCTATGCGAGAACCGTGCGAAGATATCGCCCTGTGTGAGAAGCCTCCACCTTGGCGACCTGCTCAGGCGTTCCTTCCGCGACCACATATCCGCCCTGATGGCCGCCTTCCGGTCCCATGTCGATGATGTAATCGGCTGATTTCATCACGTCGAGGTGATGCTCGATAACGATGACGGAATGCCCTTTGTCCACCAGTTTGTTCAGAGAGAACAGCAGCTTCTGGATATCCGAGAGATGGAGCCCGGTCGTCGGTTCGTCGAGAATGTATAGATTATGAGCGCCTTTCTTGATCTTGGCAAGCTCATACGACAGCTTGACCCGCTGCGCCTCTCCTCCGGACAGCGTCGTCGAGCTCTGTCCGAGCCCCATATAGCCGAGGCCTAGCTCCTCCATGATCTCTAATTTGTGACGCAGGTACTTGTGGTCCGCGAAGAATTTGCTTGCCTCTTCCACGGTCATCTCCAGCACGTCGGCGATGCTCTTCCCTTTGTATTTGATTTCGAGCCCTTCCTCCGAGAAGCGCATGCCCTTGCAGACGGGACAGATGGTTTCAATATCGGCCATAAACTGCAGGTTGGTTACGATGATTCCGTCACCGGCGCAGTGCTCGCAGCGAGTTCCGTTCGCATGAGTCAGGCTGAAATCGATCGCCGTATACCCCCGGTCGAGCGCTTCCGGCTGCATGGCGAACAAGTCGCGAATCTTGTCATAAATTCCGATGTAGGTGGCGGGATTCGATTTGCTGTTTCGCCCGATTGGCGTCTGATCGATATTGATGACATTGTTGATCAGATCGGCTCCGAAGAGAAAGTCGTGCTCGCCCGCCACGATCCGGGCTCCGGACTTGTTGATCTTGAGCTGCTTGAACAGGATTTCATTGATGAGCGAGCTCTTCCCCGAGCCCGACACCCCCGTGATGCAGATGAAAACTCCGAGCGGAATATCGAGATCCACATTCTTCAGGTTGTTCTCGCGAGCGCCTTGAATCGACAGAAAGGTATCCCCGAGGTTTCTCCGCTTGCGGGGGACCGGAATCGATGCTCGGCCCGATAGAAACTGCCCTGTCACGGAATTTGGCTCGTTCATGAGATCGGTAAGTGAGCCGGAAGCAACGATGTTGCCCCCGTGGATGCCAGGCCCGGGACCGATCTCGATGATATAGTCTGCACTCTCGATCGTTTCCATGTCATGCTCGACGACGATCAAGGTATTGCCGATATCCCGCAGCTTCTTCATCGTCTCGATAACCCGACCGGAATCGCGCGGATGAAGGCCGATGCTGGGCTCGTCCATGACATAGAGCATCCCCATGAGCTCGCTGCTGATCTGCGTGGACATCTTGATTCTCTGCATCTCTCCACCGGAGATGCTGTCGCTTCTGCGGCCCAAGCTGATGTAATGCAGCCCGATCTCAGCCAGCAGCGTGATTCGTGTCTGAATCTCGCGAATAACCGACTCCGCAACTTCCCGAATATCCTCGTCGAAGGTGAGCGAGTCGAGATAGCTGTGAAGCTCCGGCAGCTGCATGCGGCTCAGCTGATCGATGCTCATATCCCCTACCGTTACCTTAAGGCGCTGTTTTTTGAGCCGCGCTCCTTGGCATTCGGGGCAAATCTTCTCGATCATGCAGTCCTTTATGAAATTCGGCTCGAAGGCTTCGGTGGTTGCTGACTTTCGGATGTAATGCTTGTACCAGCCTTCCATCTCGTTGACGAATCCCCAGAACGGGCGGTCGCGTCCAATCAGCCAGTTCTTCTTGGTCGAATTCGGGGGCTGCAGCATGGGGACTACTTCTCCCTTCGTCCCGAAGAACAGGATGTCATGGATAGGCTTCGGCAGATCGCAGAAGGGAGTGTCCAGGCTGAACCCGTACTTCTGGGACAAGCTGTACATCAGCACGGATCGGTAGCTGTCTTTGCCCGAGGTGTTGTAGATGGTGTTTTTCAGCGCTCCCTTGCTGATGCTCTTCTCCGGGGCGACGACGAGAAAGCGCGGCTCCACCACATAGGACATCCCTACGCCCAGGCAAGTGTGGCAAGCGCTCGCGGGAGTGTTGAACGAGAAGTGAAAGGGCTGAAGGTCGCACAGGAAGACATGATGCTCCGGACAGCCGAAATGACGGTAAAATGCCTTGTCCACCCCACCGACGACTTCGACCTTGATCATAATGTCTTCATCCAGGGCCACCATCGCAGCTTCAATGGATTTCGTCAACTGGATGTAGATGTCCGGCTTTAAGGTGAAGCGTTCGATCACCAAATCGATCGTATAATCCTTCGACTCATCCAGCTCCCGCTTCTCCGCCAGCGAAAAGGGCTCGCCGTCGACAAGCAGGTTTTTGAAGCCCTTATCCCGCAAGAGCTGGAAGGTTCTGTCGTAATCCTCACCGTATAGCTTGTATACCGGAGCGCGCAGCTCGATGACCGTCCCGGCGGGCAGCGAAGAGATATACTCAGCGATCTGGGCCGCGGACAGCTGCTTGAGAGGCTGGCTGCATTCGGGGCACCGACCGACCCCCGCAGTCGAATAAAGCAGACGCAAGTAATCGTTTATATCCGTAACGGTACCGACGGTGGAACGTGGATTGTTGTTGCTTTTCTTTTGCTCGATCGCGATGACGGGAGAGAGGCCGCGCACCGATTCGACCTTGGCCTTCTTCAATTGGCTGATGCGGCTCTTGGCGAAGGTGGAGATCGAGTCGAGGAACCGCCGCTGGCCTTCGCCATAGATCACATCAAAGGCGAGAGATGATTTCCCGGAGCCGGATACCCCTGTGATGACCGTAAACTTGTCCCGCGGAATCTCGACCGAGATATTTTTCAGGTTGTTCTGCTTGGCGTTGGTGATTTCAATCGTTGTTCGAACAGACATGCCGGATTTCCTCGCTTTCGATTCAAGGTATGTACAGGAAGCCGATTTCTTCGACAGCCAGCTTGCTTTTCGGCGTGATGCGAATCGTTTGGGCAACCTTGTCGATCACACCTTTTTCCGCCAGATAGTCGAAGATACCGATGATGTAGTGACCGTCCGTGTGAAAATGCTTCGCGATCATCGTCACGGTCTTGATCTCCTGATCCGCCATGAACTGGGTAACAGGCTGCTTGATGAAGTCGAGATGCCGCTCCAGATACCGGTCGATACGCGCTAGCCCCTCCCAAATCTCCTCTTCTGTGAAGAGATGGGACATGGCATCCCCGTAAAAAGGACCGATCAAATCCGGATTGATGTCCAACGCCTTCTGGATCGATTCGCGAGAGGCGGGGATGCCTGCCAGACAAAGCTCCATATGGGACAAGGTTTCCGCTGCTTTGAGCAAGTAGTACTGCGCATACAGCGGGTCTTTTCGTGCGGTCAACCACTTTTCACATTTATCCTTAAGAGAGATCAGTTCATTCGCAAGAAACAACGCAGACAACGCTTGATCATCTCTGCCTACGATCTTCAGCTCCTCGAAAAACTCAGCCAGGCTGTCGTCAGCGGTATAGACCATTTTGCCCTTGGAAATGTAAGAATGAAAGAAAGAGCCTCCAATGTTCCGCTCCATCCCTCTTCGAAAGGTACTTCTAACCGTCAGAAAGACATTGATCGTAATTCCGTCCTCGATGATGCAATAGGAATCTCGCTTCAAGATCTGATCGCGAACGATGAGGGTCATATCGACATCGCTCTTTTCCCAGACGACATCATACGCCACGCTGCCGCTCACGATCACGGCGATCACATTCGGATCATCCTTGACCTTCTCGATAAAGCTGTCGATCGCTTCGATATACCGCTGCTTCAGCTCCGCTTGCTCTCGCTCATCCATGCCTGCCTGTTCTCCTCCTGCTCTTCTCTTCGAATGGAATCTATTCACTTCTCTGCAATATGGTAGAATTATACTATACGCATTCCCCTAGAACCGGACAAAAATTGCTGACCTGGGAGCTGTTATGGACCATCAACTCTTGGAAACGATCAACGAAACGACCGATTTCATCGAAACCCATCTGCTGGAAGATTTAAATTTGGATCGGATCGCCGATCATGTGAGCCTGTCCAAGTTTCATCTGCTTCGCATCTGGAAAGGCGCCACCTCGACCGGCCTCATGGAATACGTGCGGAGGCGAAGAATTGCCCAATCGCTTGGGGATCTGATCCATGATCGGACTAGCATTGATTTCATCTCCTCCAAATATTCGTTCGGCTGCGAACGGACCTACACGCGTGCCTTCAAGGACGAATTCAACACCAGTCCGTCCAAATGGCGAAGGAATCCCATCCCCCTGCAAATTCTTGACCGTTTCAACGCTAATTTCTTGCAAATCGCCGGAGACGGCCTCATCTTCTTCCGCTCCATCACCGTCAGACCGCCTTTCTCAATCGCAGGGTTGGAATTCACCGTCGACGAGAGAGACAACCGGGAGAACCAGACCGCCAACCGGCTAGGCGTCGACTTCTTCTACAACAGCCGGCCCCGAATTATCAACCCGGTGGATAAGGATACCTATATCGGCTATACGACCGTGCCTAGTCCCTTTGAAGGCTTTACCTTCTATCAGCCCTCCGTCCAAGTCAATGCAGCCAGCATCATCCCGCCGGATATGAACAAGAAGCAGCTCCGCGCCTATAAATACGGAGTCTTCACCTACATGGGCTCCCATCGCCCGGAGGACATCACCTCTCGATCGCTTGAGGGGATATGGGCTTATGTCTCTGATGTCTGGATGCCGACCGTGGAGATCGACCTAAAGGAATGCTTCCACTTCGAATCCATCAACTACGCCAAATGTAGCAAGCACTATTGCGAATGCGACCTCTACTACCCGATCACGGCGTTGTGAACGGGATATCCTTTTGATCGGCAGCCATCAATTGATTTTAATTCATTCCTGTATGTCTCGCGTAAAGTACCGTCGACAACTGTCGAGATCATTAAGGCTGACAACGGACCTGCAGCCCGTCCGAGTGTATGTACGAATGAAAAAGTGCTATACTAATGAGATTCAAGACGTCATTCCAATACCTACAAGGAAAGGGGAACCATCCATGAACACGAAGCAACTGGATCGAATCCATACAGGAAAGGGCTTTATCGCGGCCCTGGACCAAAGCGGAGGCAGCACCCCTAAGGCTCTGCTCGAGTACGGGGTTAAGGAAAATCGTTATTCCAATGACGAAGAGATGTTCGAATTAGTTCACGAAATGAGAACGCGCATCATCAAGACGCCCGCGTTCGATTCCGAGTATATCCTGGGGGCCATCCTGTTCGAGAACACGATGGATCGCTCCATCGACGGTCAACTCACAGCCGATTATCTGTGGGAAAAGAAAGGAATTGTTCCGTTTCTGAAAGTTGACCAAGGGCTCGCCGCACTTGACGGCGGAGTTCAGGTCATGAAGCCGATTCCCGGTCTGGACGACCTGCTGAAGCGCGCCGTTGAAAGGAACATCTTCGGGACGAAAATGCGCTCGGTCATCAAAGAAGCGAATCCGGAAGGCATCCGCAAGGTGGTGGAGCAGCAGTTCGAGGTGGGCAAGCAAATCTTCGCAGCGGGATTGGTTCCGATTATCGAGCCTGAAGTCGATATCAACAGCGCGGATAAAGCCGAATCCGAAAAGCTGCTGAAAGAGGAAATCAAGAAACAGCTGTCCGTCCTGGACAAAGACGTGAAGATCATGCTGAAGCTCTCGATCCCGACCGTGAACAATTTCTATAGCGACTTGATGGAAGATCCGCATGTGGTCCGGGTTGTGGCCCTCTCCGGCGGCTACTCGCAGAAGGACGCCAACGAAAAGCTGAAGCACAATCATGGCCTGATCGCCAGCTTCTCGCGCGCCTTGTCCCAAGGCCTGTCCGACGGACAGACGAACGAAGACTTCAATGCAACGCTGGCAGAATCCATTCAGGCGATCTACGAAGCTTCCATCGCGTAACTCGCCCTTCAGCTTATATCGATTACCCCCCGAGTTGGGGATCAAAAAGCAGTCCGTCCGACCTGGATGGGCTGCTTTTTTCATACTCGGATCGACTCCATGATAACCCGACCGATTGATTGACAAACCTAGGCAATCTTAGGTATTCTTTATTTAGTTAAGCTATTAACCACCTACTTAGGATGTGACTCTCATGAAGGACCTGCAAGCTTATGTTTCCGATCTGCCGCTGCCCATGCAAACCTTCTTCGCCTTGGTGGAAGCAACAGCCAAGCTCGTTCAAGTATCCGATAAGTACTGGCAAACCAAGGGAATCAATGGCGCGAGAATCCGGATCCTGGTCGAGCTCATGAAGGAAGGCGGCACTCTGCTTCCCTCAAGGCTAGCCCAGAAGATCGGGGTAACCAAGGCGAATATCAGCCTCCTGCTCATTCCTCTGGAAAACGACGGACTCATCCTCCGCGATTCCCACCCCGAGGACGGTCGGAAGTCGGTTATTACCATTACTAGCGAAGGGCAAAGGCTTTTGCTCGATCATTTACCGGAAAATCGGCAGCAGGTTGCGGATAAGCTGCAAGCGTTGAGCGAGCAGGAGATGACACAGCTTATCGGTTTGCTGCAAAAGCTTGGTAAGACATAATTTTTTTGTGGATTTAGTTAAGCGTTTAACTAACTTGATAAATTGAAAGGAGTATGTTCGCCATGTCCATCACCATAACCGGAGCCAACGGAAAATTGGGCAGCCTCATCATACAGCACCTTCTCAACCGCATCCCGGCCGAGAGGATCGTCGCTTGCGTCCGCCATGTCGAGTCCGGAACCGCCTACGCGGAGCTGGGCGTAGAAGTCCGCCATTGTGACTACGACCAGCCCGATTCCTTGGAACAAGCCTTTGCCGGAGCATCCCAACTGCTCTTGATCTCGAGCCCTCACCCCGATGATACCATTCGGATGCGCCAGCATGCCCATGCGATCGAAGCCGCCAAGAAAGCGAAGGTCGGCCATCTCCTCTATACCAGCTTCGCTTTTGCCGACAAAGGACAGGTTTCGCTCACCCATCTGCATACCGCTACCGAGCATGCTATTCGCACCACCGGCATTGCTTATACCTTTCTTCGCAGCGGTTTGTATGTCGATTTCGTAGACGCTCTCGATCTGAACGCGGCTATTGCCCATGGAAGCCTGACTGTTCCCCCGGGGGACTGAGCTTTCAACTCCGTAACGCGCCGCGATCTCGCTGAAGCCATCGCAATCGTCCTATCTGAGCAAGGACAAGAACATATCGGTAAAACCTATGAGCTCGTTGCGCCGTCCGCATGGACCTTTCACGATCTTGTTGGAGCACTCTCTGAGCTTACAGGCAAACTCGTTGGGATACGCGAAGAGCCCGTTCAACACTGGATCTATGGATTCTTGAGCCGGATCGACACCTCCTCCACCTCGAACGATTTGGAGCAGCTTGTGGGTCGTCCGGTCCTGACTTTGAAGGAAAGCATTGAGCCCTTTATCCCCAAGCTGTCCTAGGGTTCCTAGAGGTTCTTTACGATCGTCCAGCGAGAGGTATATATAGCCCTTACTCTACAAAGTACTCTCCCGCAATACGAACGGTTGCACCTCCGCCAAAAAGGATATCCCCGTCTTGCCGGATCAAGTGGACAGAATTGTATACGAGGTTGTCCCCGCCCTGCTCCGCCTTTGTGGCTCTGCCGTCCCACAGTTCATTTTTGAGCATGTAGTTGGCGAACGCGCTGTTGCCGGACCCGGTGGCCGGGTCCTCCAGATAGCCAAATCTGGGCGCAAACACCCTTGTATGGGCGATAGAGTCGGGAGTGCTTGTGTACATGCAAAATAGCAGGATGATATCGATGCCGAATTGAATACAGAAGTCCTTCAGCTTGCTCTGCTCAGGATAAACGGACACTTCAACATCGAAATCAGGAACAGGGACGATCAGCGTCCTTAGTCCAGCATCGATCAGGTCGAAAGGAAGCTCGGACGAAAGCTGGACGGCGGATACGCCCAATGCATCGGCGATCTCTTCCTTGGTGACGGGAAGCGGCAGCCACTCTGCTTGCGGTGCGGTGATAAAAACAGAATCTTGCTCACTCAGGCGATTGTAAATCGTCAGGATTCCCTTTTTGTTCGTCTCGATGGTAATTTCGCTTTTTGCGCGCAGCGCTTCGTCGTTTTGGATATAATCATACATCGCGGCTACCGTTCCATGACCGCAGAAATCCACTTCGCATTCGGAGGAATAGTAGGTAAGCTTCACGTCCGCAACGGTCGAAGAAGAGCAGAATACGACCTCACTGACAAAACCGCGATGATCCTGCCCGATTGCCAGCATTTCCTCATCGGTCAATTGGGTGTCGCCTGTCATCAGATAGGCGGCCGGATTTCCTTTGGAGCTGCCGGAAGTAAAGGCATCCACTTTTCGATAGGCAAATGTTCTCATGTCTTTGTCCCCTACTGGTCGATTTAAGTAGACTACCTCGTTAAGGTAACAGGAACTCGATTCTAGTTGCAAGTCCATATGTCACAACGGACCCAAGTGAGACAAATTGACAAGGAACACGAAAAGAACAGCATTTCCGCTGTTCTTTTGGCGATTTTATACCTATTACGTTTTCTATTACGCTAATTTTTGTACAAATTCATTTGTGTAAGTCGGAGGCTTAATAACTTGAAATATTCTCTGTTGTTTGAACTAACTCCGAATTTGGGAAATGCTCAATAAATAGGCATCTGTAGAAAACAGAAAAGAACGGCACGAATGCCGTCCTTTTCCTCTTGTAGTGGGTTCTCAGGGGCTCGAACCCTGGACCGATTGATTAAGAGTCAATTGCTCTACCAACTGAGCTAAGAACCCACATATTTGGTGGAGCCTAGGGGGATCGAACCCCTGACCTCATCGCTGCCAGCGATGCGCTCTCCCAGCTGAGCTAAGGCCCCTTGTTTCTTGTGGCTACCAAGCAAGCTTTTCGTCGGCCACAAGAACAGATTATACAGGACAATCCCGAAGTGCGCAAGTCTTTTTTTGAAAAAACTTTATTAGCGCTCGAAACTCATTCATTCCTTCTCTTCCGTTACAACGCCCTGGTTTTTGGTCAGAAGCGAGGACAGCTCCTTCATAAACACATTGATGTCCTTGAACTGGCGATACACGGATGCGAAACGGACGAAGGCGACTTCATCGACGGGATACAGCTCATCCATGAGCAGCTCGCCGATATCGCGACTCTCGACTTCGGAGAGGGCTGTTTCGCGGATCTTCCGCTCCACCTCAGACACGATGGCTTCCATCTGTTCGACCGATACCGGACGCTTCTCGCAAGCCCTCATCAACCCGCGCAAAATTTTGTCGCGGCTGAACTCCTCCCGGCTTCCGTCCTTTTTGACGACCATGAGCGGGGTCTCTTCCACCATTTCAAAGGTCGTGAAGCGGCGCAGGCAGTTTTCGCACTCACGCCGTCGGCGAATGGATTTGTTTTCGTTGGCAGCACGGGAGTCCAGCACTTTGGTTCCCACGTGATCACAATAGGGGCATTTCATTAAGGGCACCTTCCCTCGCGGTAATTAGTGAGTTGTGAAAGAATGTCCAAGCCTCGCGGGACGTAAGCCCGAAGGCGGTGGTTGAAATTGCCATCCTCATCCTGAATGAAGTCCTCGCTACGGCACATAATACAGGTACCAACTGACGAGGAGGTGACACACATGGGAGCAGGACAATCTCGCAGCAGCAACGTTTTGGTTGTTCCCCAAGCCAATCAGGCTTTGGATCAACTGAAATATGAAGTTGCCCAAGAGCTTGGCATTCAAATTCCGCAAGACGGTTACTACGGCTATATGGCATCCCGCGATACGGGTGCAATCGGAGGCCACATCACCCGCCGTCTTGTCGAAATCGCCGAGCAGCAGCTGGCCGGCAAATAATGATTCATTCTTAACCCGAAAGTAAAGCGAAGTGTCGGACAAGCAGGATAGCTTGTCCGGCGCTTCTTTCTTTAGCGGTAGACCTGAACGTATTTGGAGTAATAATACTCCACGGACTTCACATATTTGCGGGTTTCATTGATGGGAATCCGATCCGCTTGTTCAAGCGTTCCATCCCATGTTTTATCTTCCAGCCAGCGTGCCACCTTGCCGTGTCCGGCATTGTATGCAGCGGAGATGGCCGTCCGATTGCCGCCAAAGCGGTCGTTTAAGTAATTCAGATAACGGGCGCCTAACTGAATGTTTACCTTCGGGTCCTTTAGATCTCGGTTTCGAAGCGAAGCGAGCGAGCTGTCCCGCTCAATCAGCCAGTTCGCCGTATCCGGCATCAACTGCATGATGCCGAGTGCACCCTTGTGGGATTCCGAGGAGGTCCGATAGTTGCTCTCTACCCGGATGATGGCCGCGATGAGCAACGGATCTACCTGATTGGCCGCCGCAGCCGCTTCAATATCCTCTCGGTACTGAATGGGATAGATCAGACGGCCTATCCACGTATTATTGTAAAAAAGCACAAGCATCATCGCAAGAAAAAGAAGGGCGTAAAATCGCTTTTTACGGATTCTTTTCATGACAGCCCCTTCTGCCGCCAGAAATCCGCTATCTGACGTTCGGTTTGTTCCAAGGTTCCGTCATTATGGATGAGGATGTCAGCCCGTTTCGCTTTCTCCCCAATCGACATCTGCGAAGTTATCCGCTGCTCCGCTTCTTCGCGGGTAAGACCGTTTCGCTCCATCAACCGTTCCGTTTGCAGAGACGGAGGTGCATATACGACCATCACTTCCTCAAAAAGCTCTTCCATTCCGCTTTCATACAAGAGTGGAACATCTGCAACGACCAGCTTGTCCGGATGATCCGCGGCAAAATGATCCATTCGTCTGGAGATTTCCGCTATGATAAGGGGATGAAGAATGCCATCCAGCACCTCGCGTTCCTTGGGATCGGCAAAGATTCGCTTCCCCAGCTCCTGCCGATGAAGGGAACCGTCCGGCAGCAGCATGTCCCGGCCAAAATGCTGAACAATCCGTTCCAGGCCAACACTCCCCGGCTCCACAACCTCCCGGGCAATGAGATCCGCATCGACGATAAATGCACCGCGGTCGGCCAACATGGCCGCCACGATGCTCTTGCCGCAAGCGATTCCTCCGGTAAGACCGATATTCAAGGCTGATCACTCCTTACAACATCTTCATGATCCCCATTAAGATCAAGATACAGCCCGGCAGCGCCGATACTCTTCGAATCCAATCGAGTCCGGAAAAGCGATAGCCGACCCGAAGTCCGCTCGCAAGGAAAAGCCCGCTTGTTCCTGCAATAATAGCCGCCGTCATCAGGGGCGGGTATCCAATGAGGGCTGCCCCGATTCCTGCTCCGAAAGCATCAAAAGATAATGCGATTCCGAGAAGTCCCGCTTCCGCCGGCGAAATGATGCCGGATCGGTCCATGTCGGCGGCCGATGGGGTACGCAGAATTTGAATGACAATCCCCATCCGCTTCCACTCAAAGGTAAACAGCGGCTTCGTTGTTTCTGGGTCCTGTAATTCCGAGTCCTGTACGGAAGAGTCGGCCCGCTTCTCCTTTCGACGATCCGATGCTTCGCTCTCCGGTTCGTCCTTCTGCATGCTGACTTGGTAAACCGTCCAAATCCCGATCCCAATCAAGATCATAGCCCCAATATCCTTGGCCATGACCGCTGGAATAAAGCGCAGCAGCCAAACTCCAAGCTTCATGGACAACAGAATCACGAGCGCGGAACACAGGGAGATGATCACGAGCGATAGGAACGGAATGCGAATCTTGCGCAGGCCATACATCGCTCCGACTCCAAAACCGTCCAAGCTTACGGCAAACGCTAATAGCAACAGGGACACGATCGACGACAACGCGTTGCCCTCCCTTGTGCCGACTGGGAAGTCGGCAGATTAGGTCCGCCTTCAGAAGCGACCCAATCTCAAGATATGGCGGCGCGAGCCGAATCGTGCACTCATTTTTGGGCGGGGATTCGCTGGCACTTCGGACAATAATGGGTCCCGCGTCCGGCGAGCCGGGTCTTCTCGATGAGCTGCCCGCAAGTTCGGCACGGCTTACCCGTCTGCCCGTATGCGTGGAGCTGCTGTTGGAACATGCCCATCTCGCCCTGCCCGTTGACATAGGATTTAATCGAGGAGCCGCCCGCTTCCACCGCCTCCTGAAGGACGGTCGTAATCGCATCATGCAGCTTCTTCATTTCTTTGGCGGATAGGGAATTAGCCGGCCTTTCAGGATGAAGGCCGGCCCGGTGGAGCGCTTCGTCGACGTAGATGTTGCCGAGACCCGCAACTGCTTCCTGATTGAGAAGCAGCGGCTTAAGCTTGGTCGGCTTGTCCCCAATCCGATTCTTAAGTGCCATCGGGGTAAAAGCTGGATCGAGCGGTTCCAATCCCAGTTTATGCAAGGGCGGAAGGTTCCATTCTTCCCCCGCCTTGAAGATATGCATGGTACCAAATTGACGGACGTCCCGGTAACGCAGCTCGGTTCCGTCTGTCAGATGAAAGATGACATGGGTATGCTTCTCAATAGGCTCATCCGTCGGGTACACGCCATAACGGCCTTCCATCCTCAGGTGGGAGACGAGCGTCAGATCGTCTAGAAGAAAACGAATGAATTAGCCTCGGCGTTCAATGCCTTGGATGGTTTGCCCGGCTAGTGCCGCTGCAAAGGCATCCGGTTCGGCGGGCCGCTGAATAATCCGGGGGAGCATGACGCTGACCCGCTCTATGGTTTTCCCGGCTACAAGCCGGTTTAACGTACGGACGACGGTTTCCACTTCGGGTAGTTCCGGCATGGCCTTATTCCTCTCTTGCTCTAAGATGATGCCATGGTTCCAGTTGCTTATTAGGCTTATGGGCTGCCTATTTCAAGGTGCTGGACATGACTCCCTTAAGCATACCGCATCCTAAGCAAGGTGACCACCTTTTCCGCTCATTTCCTGCGGGCAGCTCGCTGCCTTCTCGACCATGAATAGCTCGTACACGTGGGTTAAAAGATGAACCCGTGCGGAATCCTCATTTTGCCTCGTACCAGTCCGCTCCGTATTCCACTTCTACCTTCAGCGGGACATCGAGAGCGAGAGCGCCCTCCATGACTTCAGGCACCAGCTGTTTCATCCGTTCGACTTCTTCCTCCGGTACTTCGAAGACCAGTTCGTCATGCACCTGAAGCAGCATGCGGCTGTTCAGCTTCTCGTCCTGCAGGCGTTTCGCCATCTGCACCATCGCGAGCTTGATGATGTCGGCCGCTGTTCCTTGAATCGGCGTGTTCATCGCCGTCCGCTCTGCAAAGGACCGCAGGTTGTAGTTGGAAGCATTGATCTCCGGAAGGTAGCGGCGCCGGTTCAGCAGAGTCGTTACATAGCCATCGCGACGGGCGGTTTGGACGATATCGTCCATGTATTTGCGCACGCCCTGGAAGATGGCGAAATACTGTTCGATGAATTTGGCCGCTTCCGCCCGGGAAATATCGAGGTTTTGGGACAGGCCGTAATCGCTGATTCCATAAACGATACCGAAATTGACGGCCTTCGCCGAGCGGCGCATGTTGCGGTCAACCTGATCCTCCGTGACGCCAAAGACGTCCATGGCGGTCTTGGTATGAATATCCATGTTGTGATGGAAGGCATCGATCAGCCGCTCATCCTTGGAGATGTGGGCAAGCACGCGCAGCTCAATCTGCGAGTAATCCGCAGATATAATCTTCCAGCCTGGTTCAGACGGAACGAAGGCTTTGCGGATCTTACGCCCTTCCTCCAGGCGGATCGGGATATTTTGCAGATTGGGATATTGGCTGCTGAGCCTTCCGGTCGCCGTGATCGTCTGACGGTAAAAGGTATGGATCTTCCCGGTTTCGGGACGAACTTCTTTCAGCAATCCTTCAATATAGGTGGACTGAAGCTTGGCCAGCGTCCGGTAATCGAGGATATGCGCGACTACCTCATGGCGGCTGCGCAAGCGTTCCAATACCTCCACATCGGTAGAGGGACCGGTCTTTGTCTTCTTGATCACGGGCAGCCCGAGCTTATTGAACAGGATCTCGCCCAACTGTTTGGGAGAGTTCAGATTGAACTCCGTCCCGGCATGGCGATAGATATCGGCCACAAGCGCTTCGATTCGCTGCTTGAGCTCGTCGCCGATCGCGTTCAGCACCTCCGGAGCGATCTTCATGCCTTGGAGCTCCATATCGGCGAGAACGCCGGCAAGAGGGAGCTCCAGGTCGAAGAATAAGCCAGACATCTCCTTCTCATCCAGCTCCTTCTTCTGAACGGCTGCAATCTTGGCGATTGCAGCCGCTTTCCGCTTCAGATGGCTGCTGAGTATTTCAGCCTCCGGCAGCTTGAACTTGGCACCTTTGCCATACACTTCGGTGTCATCGGCGATTCCAGGCAGACCGTACTTGTTCACCATAGCGTGCAGGGTGAGCGTCGATTCCGTCGGATCGAGCAGATAAGCGGCGAGGACCACATCGAAATCGCAGCCGTTCAACGGAATGCCGCGCCAGGCAAGCGCCACCTTCGCCCGGTGAACGTCGCAGACCGTTTTCGGAATAGCCGGATCGCTCAGCCATTCCCGGATCGATGCCGCTTCCGGCAGCGCGAGCAGATCCTCTGTCATGAAATAACCGGATTCCCCTGCCAGAAAACCAAGTCCAGCCAAGTCGGCCACATGAGGGTTATCGCCGATCGTCTCGATGTGAACAGCTTGAACATGGGGAAGCTGCTCGATCAAGGCTCCCAGAGTGTCTGACGTAAGAAGAATTGTCTCCATGATATCCTGATCCTGGGCCGTGGCGGAAGAACTCGTCTCGCCTTCTCCGTTCTCCGCAGGTCCTCCCGCATCCGCTCCAACCGGATGCGTTCCTCCGGAGAAGTCCATCTTTTCCAGCAGTGACTTAAACTCCAGCTTGCGGAACAGTCCGCCGAGGGACGGTCCGTCATAACCGGCATACTGCTTGTCCTCCCAAGCAACGTCCATCGGAACCTCGCGGAAGATGGTCGCGAGCTCCTTGCTCATCCGCGCGTCGTCTGCGTGAGCCCGCACCTTTTCCCCGAGCTTGCCTTTGATGCCGTCTGCTGCTTCGAGCACTTCCTCTACGGTCGGATGCTCATGGAGCAGCTTGAGCGCCGTCTTCTCACCGACGCCGGGAATCCCGGGAATGTTGTCCGAGGTATCGCCCATCAGTCCCTTCAGATCGCGGATCTGGTCGGGGACGAGGTCATAGACTTCCTTGATATGGGCCGGATCGAAGCGCTCCGTTTCGCTGATCCCTTTGCGAGTCAGTGCGATGGTGACCCGGTCGGATGCAAGCTGCAGCATATCCTTGTCACCGGAGACGATGACCACTTCCATCCCCGCCTCTTCGCCTACACGGCTCATCGTTCCGATGATATCGTCGGCTTCATAGCCTTCCAGCTCAAACTGGGCGATGCCGAAGGCCCGTACGAGCTCCTTGATAAGGGGGTACTGCTCGGACAACTCCGGCGGGGTCTTGGCCCGGCCGCCTTTGTATTCCTGATAGCCGGAATGGCGGAAGGTGATCTTGCCCGCGTCGAAGGCTACGAGAAAATGAGTCGGCTTCTCCTCTTCGATCAGTCGGAGCAGCATGGTAGTGAAGCCGTATGCGGCATTCGTATGTAATCCGGAGGAATTGCTTAACAAGGGGAGCGCGTAGAACGCCCGGCTGGCAATGCTGTTTCCGTCGATCA
This sequence comes from Gorillibacterium timonense, assembly GCF_001457415.1. Lineage (GTDB taxonomy): Bacteria > Bacillota > Bacilli > Paenibacillales > NBRC-103111 > Gorillibacterium > Gorillibacterium timonense. The sequence continues at coordinate 1,063,158 of NZ_LN881724.1, read as the reverse complement.
GTACAAGTTTGCTCATGACACACCTCTTCGTTAACGAGTTCTAGTGTCATCATAGCATAACGGGTCTGCTGGATAAAATGATTCCCTGCGGCATACGCATGAAGCAGAGGGTATGCCGTCGGAGGTTGGTGCTGCGCACCGGAAGCTACCGCTGCACACCGGTGGCTCCAGCTACAAAACGGAGGTTGCCGCTGCACACCGGCGGCTGCCGAAGCATCATTGACGATCAGTTGCCCTTATTCGGCGGATCGGGAAGCTCCCCCAGGCGCGCACCAAACCGGCTTTTAGAAGGAGGCCGACTATGGACAAATGGACGGAAGGCGCGGGTAAAAAAGCCGTGTTCTTCGATTTGAACGGTACCCTGATTGACTCGAAGGCCAGCTTCGACAGCGCATTCCTAACTGTATTCGAGGATATGACAGGACGCTGGGCTGTGGATAAGGCTGACTTCTGCCAGAGCGCACTCGATCTCTTCCATAAGGAGCAGGAGCGATTGTCGGGGCGATCGGCCAAGGACAAGTTAAATCCTGCAATCATCCGCTTTGCCTGCTTAGCAAAGGCGCTGGAGGGCCTTCCATTCGGCAAAGATCAGGCGCTTATCCACCGCCTGGACCGAACCATCCGCGAGCGGCAGGAACAACACCCGATCCTGTACCCGGGTGCAAAGGACATTCTTGCCGAGCTGTCGAGCGAGCGAAAGCTTGCCCTCATCAGCAACGGCAGCCGAGAACGGTTATTGCGGCGGGTCAGCCATTCGGGGCTTGACGCCTTTTTCCCCCCGCACCGCATCTTCACATCCATGCCCGGTAAGCGAGGAAAACCGCATCCGGAAGTGTTTCGTCAAGCCATGCAAGCGCTCGGCGTCCGGCCCGGCGAGTCCTTGATGATAGGCGATTCGAAGATCAAGGATGTGGCAGGGGCTCTCCGTGTCGGCATGGACGTCTGCTGGTTCCGACCGGAAAAAGAGAATGCAGCGCCTGTCATGCAAAAAAAAGACCAGGGCTGGCTTCTTCAAGCGACTACCCTTCAAGAGGTGGCCTCGCTGTTTCGCTAAACGGGATTAGAATCTCCAGCATATAGGCAAGAATGGATCCGAATTCGACATTAAGGAAACTTGGCTGTAAAAAAATGACCTCGTCTTCCACTTCACCGTGGACAATGAGGTCATTTTGGGCTTCTCTCCTATTCTTGCTCGGCATCGACTAGACGTTCAAATCTTTGCGCTTGCCGGTCACCATGTAGATGACGCCTTCGCCGATATTCGTCGTGTGATCTGCTACCCGCTCGATGTAATGCGAGACGAGCATCAAGTGCGTAAGCTGGCGGTTCACCCGCAGATCATTGCCCATCATCCCCGTCAGCTCGGTGAGAACCTTGCTGTACAGGCTATCCACCTGGTCGTCCTTCTCGGCCAAAGCGGCCGCGCGCTGAATGTCGCGTTCCGTGTAGGAGCGAATGCATTCGCGCAGCATTTCGATGGCGAGCTCCGCCATATAAGGGATATCAACCAGCGGCTTGACCAGCGAGTCTCCCGCCATTCGGAGCGTCACCTTGGCGATATCCACCGCATGGTCGGCAATCCGTTCCAGATCAACGGCGATCTTCATCGCCATGCCGATGATGCGCAGATCGCTTGCGAGCGGCTGCTGCAGAGCAATTAGCTTCAAGCTGCGCTCTTCGATCTTCATCAGCATCGCATCAATCGTGTCGTCCACCTCGACGATCTCCCGTGCCATCTTGTCGTCGATCGTCTTGAGCGATTCGACCGACTGGCGGATTTGCTCTTCGACGAGCCGACCCATGGCGAGCAGCTCAAGCTGCAGCTCATCCAAGGATTGGTGGTAGTTTGATCTCGTATCCATGGAAATACCTCCTTAGCCGAATCGTCCGGTAATATAATCTTCCGTGCGCTTGTCGCTCGGAGTCTGGAACATCTTCTCCGTGTTGCTCGACTCGATCAGATAGCCATTGAGGAAGAATGCCGTGGTGTCGGAAATCCGCGCCGCCTGCTGCATGTTGTGGGTGACGATGATGATGGTATATCGATCCTTAAGCTGTCCGGTCAGTTCTTCCACCTTAAGGGTGGAAATCGGATCGAGTGCGGAGGTCGGTTCGTCCATGAGCAGGACGTCCGGCTCCACCGCCAGGAGACGGGCGATGCATAGCCGCTGCTGCTGACCGCCGGACAGACCGAGTGCAGATTTGTTCAAGCGGTCCTTGGCTTCGTCCCAGAGTGCCGCTTGCTTCAGGCTGCGTTCCACAATCGCGTCCAGATCGGCTTTCTTTTTGATTCCATGAATCCGCGGGCCGTAAGCAATGTTATCGTAGATCGACATTGGGAAGGGGTTGGGCCGTTGGAACACCATGCCCACCCGTTTGCGGAGCGATACGACGTCCGTGTCCGGTGCGTAGATATCTTCGCCTTCCACCACAACTCTGCCGGTGATCCGTACATTGTCGATGAGGTCGTTCATCCGGTTGAGCGTGCGTAAAAAGGTCGATTTGCCGCAGCCAGAAGGTCCGATCAGCGCGGTGATGGAATTGCTTTCTATGCCTAGATTGATATCGTATAACGCCTGGTTGTCGCCGTAATGCAGATTCAAGCTCTCAACTTGGATTTTATGCGATTCGTTCACGGTTTATTTCCCTCCGGTCAGTCTTTTTTGAATAATCCGGCCCGGAATGGCGATGGCCAGATTGAAGATCAGCACGATCAAGATGAGCAGAGCAGCGCTTCCCTTGGCGATCTGATCCGCATCGGGGGCAAGCGACGAAGAACCCGAGTACCAGAGGTGAACGGCGAGCGTACCTCCCATTTCCTTAAGCCCAAAGTTCGGGAACGTCCGGGAAGCGGCCGTACCGGCGGTATAGATCAGAACGGCCGTTTCGCCGAGCGCGCGTCCGGCTACGAGAGTGATCCCGGTGATCAGCCCCGGTAAGGCAGAGGGAAGCAGCACCTTACGGATTGCCTGCCAGCGGCTTGAACCAAGCGCGAGAGACGCCTCCCAATATGAGCCGGGAACGGTGCGAAGCGTTTCCTCCGTCACCCGGACAAGGACCGGCAGATTGAGCAGCGAAAGCGTTGCGGCACCGCTGATGATGGAGATTTTCCAGCCGAACCAGCTCACGAAGAGCAGCGCTCCGAACAGGCCGAAGACGATAGAGGGCACAGATGCCAGCGCTTCAACCGAAAGCCGAATCAAGTTAGTGAACCAGTTTTTCTTGGCGTAAACCGCGAGGTAGATACCGGCACCGATCCCGATCGGCAAAGATACCAGAAGCGAGAGAAAGAGAATGTAGAACGAGTTGAACAGCATCGGGCCGACGCCGCCGCCTGCGGATACTTCAGACGGACGCCCCGTGATGAAGTTCCACGATAGATGCGGCAAGCCTTTCCCTAGAATATCGACGAGAAACCAAGCGAGAATCCCAATGATGACGATGCCGGACACCCAGAAGTAGAGGGTTGCCACGCGGTCTGTGGTCTTGGAATGAGTCTTATTCATTTCACTTCACTCCTTCCGGCCACAAAACGAATCAGGAGAATAAGCGACATCGACAAGAGAAGAAGCATAAGCGCCATCAGGTAGAGCGAATTATTCCAAGTCGTATTAAAGAACGTATTGGCCATGTCTTTGACGATCGCTGTAGTCAATACGGTTGTCGAATCGAGCAGAGACTTCGGGACAACCGGCGCGTTCCCGATGACCATGAAGACCGCCATCGTTTCGCCGATGGCACGTCCCATTCCGAGGATGACCCCCGTCAGGATCCCTGGACGGGCAGCGGGAAGAAGAACCCGCCAGATCGTCTGCCAACGGGTAGCCCCGAGGGCGAGCGACGCTTCTTCGAGACGACCGGGCAGCGAACGGAGCGCATCCTCGGACACCGAGAGAATGGTCGGCATGATCATGATCGCCAGCACAATGGCCGCCGGCAATATTCCGTAGCCCGCACTGCTGGAACCGTTGAAATGCTTACCGAGAAAGGGAACAATGACAGTCAACCCGATAAGTCCATAGACAACGGACGGAATTCCGACAAACAGATCAGCAGCCGGACGCATAATCTCCCTCATCCATTTCGGAGCGATCTTTGCCATGAACACAGCGCCAGACAAAGCGAGCGGAACGGCTAACAGGATCGACAGCCCTGCTAACAGCAAGGTGCTATACAAGAACGGGAGCGCGCCAAAAGACGGATTATCCGACGAGGGGCTCCATTTGGTGCTGAAGAAGAATTCGGCAACGGATACATCACGAAACGTCTTGCTCCCCTGGATCCCGACGAACACGATGATGGAAAAGATGACGGCCGAAACCAGGACGGCGCTTCCGATAAACAGATTGCGCATGAGGCGGTCCTTGCGGGCTTGTCTTTTGGACCAGGGTGTTGCCAGATCCTTCCCGCCCCGCTTCGCATTGCTGTTGTTCCGCTCCGAAATGACGGACATGTTAAAACCTCCGAATCAAGAATAGCGCCCGTTGGCGCCTCCCCCATCCCCTGCCAGTTTGCCCAGAGGAATCAGGAAGAATGTCTCACTGCCCCTTTATCATAAGAAATGAGTGTTAATTGAAAAGCAGGCATTTGTTAACTCCGTGTAAACATTAAGCAATTGTAAAGGGCTGTGCCGAATGCAAAACAGGTGAGAACACTCGCGCTCAACAGCAAGATAATGCTTGGTATGACGGAGGGCGGTCTTCCCCTTTCATCCCCTAACGAAAGTTCACATCCTGGTACGCAGTCAACCCAAGCCGTGTGGATTAGAGCAGCGTCGATATACCATGGTTTTTGAAGACACGCTTTAGTAAAAAAGAGCCTCCGAAGAGGCTCTGGAAAGGGAGCTGCGATTCAGCGCACCTCGCCTCTCTCCGATGATTTATTGCTTAACCAGATCGGCAGGCAGGAAGCCCATTTTTTCAACTTCTGCGCTCTCGATGAAATCTTTGCTCATGATGTACTCGAGGAATGCCTTGACGGCTCCTTGCGGTTCGCCTTTGGTGTACATATGCTCAATGCCGTACAGGATGTACTTACCGCTTGCAATGTTTTCTTTCGTGTACTCGGCACCGTCAAGCTTCAAGCCTTTCACTTGATCCGATACGTACGGAGCGTCGACATAACCGATTGCGCCCGTTCCTTGAGAAACTGCTTGAGCTACCGTCTTGCTGGATTCTTGCGTTACGCCACCGGTTGCGAATTCGCCGCCGTCGAGAATGATCTTCTTAACCAGCTTGCGGGAGCCGGAGCTCTCTTGACGGTGGATCAGGTTGATGGCCTTGTCTTCTCCGCCGACTTCTTTCCAATTCGTGATTTTACCGGAGAAAATATCAGCTGCTTGCTGCTTGGTGAGGTCGTCCACCGTAACATCCTTGCTCACGATGAGAACGAAAGGAGCAACCGCAACCACGTGGTCCACCAATTGATCTTTGTATTGATCATCTGCCGTTACGTCTGAGTTGCCGATATCCGATACGCCGCCAGCTACGTTCTTCACGCCCGTGCCGGAGCCGCCGCCCGTTACTTTAACATCTACTTCGGAATGAATCCCCATGAATTTGTCGCCTGCGAGCGTGACGAGCGGCTGCAGAGCAGTCGAACCGGAAGCTGTTACAGAGCCTTCAACTTTCTCAGCAGCAGGAGATTCGGAAGCTGCAGCCGACGGTGCTTCACTAGCGGACGGTGCCGTCGATGCGGCTCCTTCTTTCTTTTCCCCGCAGCCTGCGAGCAACCCCATGACCAAGACAAATACAATCGTAAGACTCCACCATTTTTTCGACATGAATCCATGTCCTCCTTCTCGCTATTCGTATGTGCTCTCTATCTTGCCTACGAATCCATCATACCGGGGCTATGTTAACGAAAAACATGCGCAAGGTTAAGCGAATGTAAATTTTGCAGCGGCTATTGCGTTTACACAATCTTTACAAGAAGCGCAACTTGCATTAATTCTCCCTCCTTATACTGAGAGCAAGGTTGCCAATGATTTCTAGCGGTTATTATCCACACGGAGGAGATTCCCTTGAAGCTGTCCGCACGGTTCGGCAAGTTACGCCATTCACTAATGGTACGGTACGCACTCGGTTTTTTTGCAGTCATCGTCATTTTTTGCGCTTCATCCACCTTCACCCTCATTCAAGTGAGAACGGCTAACGGCTATTACGAAGAACGGGCCGACAAGACTGCACTCAAGCAATCCGCCTTGGAGGTCAAGGTTCTGATTCAGCAGATGAAGGATCTCTCTTCCGGGTACATGCTGTCCAGAGAAGAACAGTATGCGGATGCCTTTAATGAAAAAAGACCGGAGCTCGATGCCCTTGTCAAGCGGATCGGCACATCGGCGGAGTCGGAGGACGGCCGTAAAAGGCGAGGCAAATTCAACTCATCTGTCGACACCTTCATCGATACGTTCGACAGAGCCCTCTTCGTCGTAAAAGAAAGCGGCATGCAAGAAAGCGACATCGCTCGCAATTTGCAGATGGTCTACTCCGAATCGCAGGAAGCCCGGGATGCTGTGTTCGAATACGTAGATGCTTATTATGCGGAATATACTTCGGCCGAGAAGACCGCAATCGCTGAATCGGAGAAGCGGATGGGCACGACGGCTGAAGTCATGGCAGCGGCTCCCGTTCTTACAGCTCTTGTTTCGATTTTGATAGCCTTCCTGCTCATCCGTTCCTTTATACGGCCTGTCCGAAGATTGGAGCTGGCTGTGAAATCTGTGGCGGACGGCGATCTGAATCATCTCATTGAATCCAAAGCCAAGAACGAGCTGGGACGTTTAAGCGGAAGCTTCGATTCGATGACCCTTCAGATGAAGGAGATGGTGTTGTCTTCGAATCGGATCTCCAACAAGCTGACGGGCTACTCCTATGAGCTCAAGCAGTTTTCACAGATCACTGCCTCGGAAAGTGAGGAGATGGCTCAGAACATCTCCGGGATCGCCGAAGCGGCAGGTAAACAAGCGGCTGGAGCGGAAAGCATCGTCCGCGCCATCTCTGAGCTGAAGAAGGACATGCATCGGATCGGAGAAGCGACGGAGATCATGGAACGGGCAGGCACTCGGGCCGAGCAGGTTACAGAGCAATCCGGGGAAGCATCCCGATCGCTGCAGGTGGCTTCGCAGCAGTCCGATGCTTCTATCCGTACGGCCGTCACTTCCATGAAAGAGCTATCCGCTGGGTCCGGTCGGATCGGAGAGATGATTCGGTTCATCGGAGAGATCGCCAAGCAAACGCAAATCCTGTCCTTGAATGCGGCCATTGAAGCGGCGCGCGCCGGCGAGCACGGCAAAGGCTTTCTCGTCATTGCGGACGAAGTGCGCAAGCTGTCCGTAGAGACAAGCCAATCTGCGAGCCATATCGCAGAGCTTGCGGAGGGATTGCTTCGTCAAACCGAACAAACCGAGATCAACCTGCTGCAAGCGAGAGACCGCCTGCACTCGCAAAACAACCGGGCCGAAGAGGCCATCCGCGATTTCCTCTCCATTGGAAACGAAGTGGCGGAGATCAGCGGGATGATTCGACAAATTCGGAAGCAGGTTCAGAGTGCGGAGCAGGAGACCATTCTCATGTCTGGTATCGTGGAAGATACCGCAGCAGCGGCGGAACAGACGGCGGCGGGAGCCGAAGAGACGAACGCCGTGGTCGTCCGTCAGAATGAAGCGGTCTTGCAGGTGGCCGGGCAAGCCGAGGAGCTTCACGACCTCGCGAGCGAGCTTCGCCGTGAAATCGGAAGGTTCCAGGTGGAAGATCTTCATAAAGATTCCAAGGAATGCACACAATAAGACAATCATTCCCTGCATCTCTGGAGGACATATGGATACATCCGAACTTTCCAACGACATATCAGTCAGCGTGCAAACCCTGGAAGCCCTGTTTACGGGCAGCTCCGATATTGTTTTTCATCGGCTCCTGATTGAAAACTCGCTTGAAGCCGAGCTGATCTATGTCGAGAACATGTGTGACATGCAGCGGGTGGAGCGCGGAGTATTGATCCCCCTTCAGAAGATCACCCGGGACCATGCGCTTTCCCCTGGCCATCTCGAAAAGGTTCTTCCCATCGGCAAAGTCCAGATCATTACGAAACGGGACGAAGCGGTCCATCACATTTTGAGTGGCAATCCCGTTCTGCTGGTGGATAAGCTGCCTCATGCCTTCGCGCTCGGCCTCGCAACCTGGAATCAGCGCTCCATCGAACAGCCATCCGGAGAAAATGTCGTTCGCGGTCCTCACGAATCCTTCAATGAGACGATGGCAACGAATCTATCCATTCTGCGCCGCCGCTTGCGGACGCCGGATTTGAAGACCAAGACCGTCTCGACCGGTCTCATCTCCGATACACCGCTTACGGTCGCCTATCTGCAGAATATGGCCTCTCCCGAGCTTCTCGATGAAGTCATGAGGCGGTTGGAGGCCGTTCGTCGTGACTCGATCCTGGAGAGCGGTATGCTGGAGGAGTTGATTCAAGACAATCCCTACTCTCCTTTTCCCCAACTGCTCTCGACGGAACGACCCGACGTCGTCACCTCCCAACTTCTGGAAGGGAGAGTTGCAATCTTTACGGAGGGAACCCCCTTTGTTCTTATCGCTCCGGGTAATTTCTTCAGCTTCATCCAGTCGCCCGAGGATTATGACAATGCCTGGAAGGGCTCGATCACCCGGTTACTGCGTTACCTCTACCTGATCATCGCGCTGCTGCTACCGGCCGCCTATGTCGCCATCGTCACCTACCATCAGGAAATGATTCCGACCAACCTGCTCCTCACCATCGCCAATACACGAGAGCAGGTCCCCTTTCCCGTCTTGGTCGAGACATTGCTGATGGAGCTTATGTTTGAAGCACTGAGGGAGGCCGGTTTGCGCCTGCCCAAGCAGATCGGCTCCGCCGTTAGCATTGTCGGAGCACTTGTCATTGGGCAGGCGGCCATCTCCGCAGGCCTCGTTTCCCCCCCGATGGTGATGGTTGTTGCGATCACCGGGATCGCTTCCTTCATGGTGCCGCATTACGCGATCAGCATCCCGCTGCGTATGCTAAGGTTCCCGATCATGATCATCTCGGGGATGCTCGGGCTAGTCGGGTTCGTCCTCAGTTTTGTCACGGTGATCATTCATATGGCCGGGCTTACCTCCTTCGGAGTGCCCTATTTCAGCTTGCAGCGGGCGAGTGAAGTGAAAGACACACTCATTCGAGCACCTTTTCGACAACTGGAAAACCGTCCGTTCATGAGTTCCTACTCAGAGAATATACCCGGATATCCTCAAGGGCCGTCATCGAAGGGAAACAGCGGCTCGGGAGGAAAGGAGAGCTAATCGGTGGTAAAGAGCAAACTGTCCGTCATGCAGCTCATGCTGCTCATGTACCTCACGATCATCACCACCGCTATACTAGTCGTGCCCGCTAATACGTCCATTGTGGCGAGAACGGATATGTGGTTCACCCCGCTTTGGTCTCTGCCGGTCGGGCTTCTCGCCTTTTGGGTCGCTTATCGGCTGCACCAGTATTATCCGGGAGATACTCCGATTCAATATTTCCCGAAGCTGCTGGGCAAGATTCCGGGAAAGGCTCTCGGCTTCCTCTACGTCCTGCTGCACATCTTCATGGCCGCCTTGGTCTTGAGAGAATACTCCGAATTTATTATGGGCCCTTTCCTGGATCAAACCCCGATCCTTGCTGTAATGGGCTCCGTTCTCGCCGTCTGTGCTTATGCGGTTCACAAGGGAATCGAGGTCCTCGCTCGGATTTCGGTGCTATTCGTCATGCCCTTCATGGCATTGATCGTGTTTACAATGGTTCTTTTGTATCCCGTGCTGGAGCCAAGAAACGCTTTGCCCTTTCTTGAGTTCGGGATCGTCCCCTCCTTGAAGGGCTCTTATGTAGCTCAGGGCTGGATGTCCGAATTTTCGCTGGTTGCCTACTTCATGCCGTTTTTACCGGTCGGAGCTAAGCCGGTGAAGGCCATGACCCGAGCGGTGCTGCTGGTGATCGCTACGCTTGTTACAGTAAACTCGACCGCTCTACTCTTGTTCGGCATTCTCACGCAAAACCTCAGCTACCCGTTTCTTGTTGCGGTGAGATTTATCAGCTATGCCAACTTCTTCGAGCACCTGGAGGCTGCCGCGATGGTCATCTGGGTAGCCACCCTGATCGTGAAGCTGTCGGTATTCTATTACATCTCGGTGAGCAATATCGCTCAATGGATCCAAATGCCGGATTATCGGCCGCTTGTCGTGCCGATCGGAGGAATTATCCTGGTAACCGGGGTTGTGATGGTACCTAATCAGGAAACCTTATCTTTATTCCTGAACATGGCCGCACCGGCCCTCTTTCTGTTGTTTCTGCTGATCATCCCCTTGCTATTATGGGCGTTGGCCTCCATCCGTTTTCGTCATTCCTCCAAAGGAGCGACTGCTTCATGAACGGGCGTTTGATCCGCATTCTTCTTGTCCTCCTCGCGGCCATTCTGGCAATGGGACTGAGCGGCTGTTGGAATCGGAAGGAGGTCAATAACATCCTGATCGTGCTCGGAGCAGGAATCGACAGTTTGCCGGACGGCAAAATCGAGCTGACCGCCCAGTTCTTTAATTCAGCCGGCAAAAGCTCAGGAGGAGGCGGTGGCGGAAGTGAGGGAAAGCTAGCGGAAGCCTCTCCAGGACAGACGCTTGTGCTCAGCGCCTCGGGGAAAACATTGTTCGATGCGGTTCACAATCTGCAGCGGAAGCTTCCCCGAACTCTCTTTTGGGGACATAACAAGACGGTCATCTTCGGCGAAAAAGCGGCGGAACGGGGACTCAAGAATGATATGGATTTCTTTCTACGCTATTCCCAGACGCGCGAGAGAACGCGGGTTCTCGTCTGCGAGGGCACAGCTAAGAAGCTGCTTGGCGTAAAGCCTGCGGTTGAAATCAGCTCCTCCATCAGCCTTATGTTTCTTATTGAACAGCAGTACGGCATCGACCGTAATTTGAAGGATCTCGCGGAGGGCATTCTCGGGGAATCCCATGCGATCGCTCTGCCCTATGTGAAGGTGGGGATGAACAATATCGGCTCCGAGAATATCAAAACGCTGCGGGGTTGCGCTTTACTGCAGGATGGTAGGATGAAAGGCTATTTAAATTCGAATAAAACACGGGGCATGCTTTGGGCGGAAGACCACAGCCGCTGGATCAAGCTGTCGGTTCCCATTGGAGAAGGAGCAGCGGAAGGCGAAAAAGAAGGGGAAAACGTCAACTTGCAAGTCGTAAGAAGCAAGTCGAGCTTCAAGCCGAAGATTGAAAAAGGGGTATGGAAGTTAGAAATCTCCGTGAACGCCCAGCTGTATGTTATCCAAAATTCATCTGATCTAAAGATATCCACTCCTGAGGCAATCCGCATGGTCGAACAGGGAAACAATCGGTTGATTGTCCGCGATATCGAAGAAACGATGGAAGACCTGCAGAAGAGCAACATCGATGTCCTGCAGGTCGCCCAAATGTTTCATCGCAAATATCCGAAGGAATGGAATAAAGTAAAGGATCGTTGGTCCGAGCAGTTCCCGAAGGTGGAGATCACCGCCAAGGCGGAGAGCCACATCTTGAGGACCGGGATGTACAGTCGTCCCTAAAAACCCGGAAGGTTCACCCGTATTGAGCGGTGTGCAGCCTGGAGTAAATCCCTCCGGCTGTCACCAACTCTTCATGAGAGCCTTCCTCCGCGATCCCGTCTTCGGTGACCACCACGATCCGGTCCGCATTCTTGATCGTCGCGAGCCGGTGGGCAATGACAAGCGTCGTCCGTCCGACCGCCAGCTCGCTGAGAGACTGTTGGATGGCGGCTTCCGTCTCAGTATCTAGCGCTGAAGTCGCCTCATCCAAAATCAAGATCGGCGGGTTCTTCAGGAACATGCGGGCGATGGCGAGCCGCTGTTTCTGGCCTCCGGACAACTTCACTCCCCGCTCTCCGATCACCGTGTTCATCCCTTCCGGAAGCTGGCGGATCATCTCGGCCAGCTTGGCTCTTCCCGCCGCTTGCCAGATCTCCTCCTCCGAAGCGTCCAGCTTGCCGTAAGCGATGTTCTCGCGGATGGTGCCGGAGAAGAGGAACACATCCTGCTGCACAACCCCGATCTGCCTGCGAAGAGAATGCAGGGAATACCTGCGGATGTCCACACCGTCGATGGTAATGCTTCCGTCCGTCACATCGTAGAAACGCGGAAGCAGGCTGCACAGGGTGGTCTTGCCCGCGCCTGACGGCCCTACGAACGCAACGGTTTCACCGGCACGGATGGACAGATGGATGTTGTGAAGCGTCTTTTTGTCCTCTTCGTATCCGAAGGAAACCGCTTCATATCGAATGTCGCCCTTCAGTTCGGACGCCTCCCTCGCATCGGGAGCGTCAGCTACATCCGGTTCGGTATCGAGCACTTCCAGGTAACGTTTAAATCCTGCTATCCCCTTCGGGTAGCTTTCAATGACGTTGTTGATCTTCTCGATCGGTCGGAAGAAGACATTGGTCAACAGAAGGAATCCGACGAACTGGCCGTTGGTAAGCTCACCCTGGAGAACGAACCAGGTTCCGGCAATCATCACGAACATGGAGACCAGACGCATCATCATATAGGTGATGGAGGAGCTCTTCGCCATGATTTTGTAGGCGAGCAGCTTCGTCAACCGGTATTGGCCATTGTTCACCGCGAACAGCTTTTTCTCATGTTCTTCATTGGCGAATGCCTGAACGACTCGAATGCCGCCGATATTATCCTCGACGCGAGCATTGAAATCGCCGACCTTGTTGAACAAGCTGCGGAAGGTGCCGGTCATTTTGCGGCTGAAGTGATAGGCAACCCATACCATGACTGGAATCACGAGAAAGGTGAGCAAGGTCAAGGTCGGATGGATCGAGAACATCAGAATGAAGGAGCCGATCAGCGTCATGATCGCGATGAAGACATCCTCCGGCCCGTGATGGGCCATCTCTCCGATATCGTTCAGATCATTCGTAATCCGCCCGATCAAATGCCCTGTTTTGGTGTTGTCAAAATAGCGGAAGGACAGCCGTTGAATCTGCTCGAACAGCTTCTTGCGCATGTCCGTTTCGATGTTGACGCCTAACATGTGACCCCAGTAAGTCACGATGAACTGCAAGACCGTATTCAACAGGTAAACCCCGAGCAAAGCCAAGCACGCGATCAAAATGAGCGACCAATCGCCGCTCGGAAGCAGCTTGTCCACAAATTCGTTGACGGCGATCGGAAAAGCCAGCTCAAGCAGCCCGGCGATCACCGCACAGGAAAAATCCAAAGCAAACAGCCCTTTGTAAGGCCGGTAATACGTAAAAAAACGGCGAAGCACTCCTATCACGCTCTCTCTGTATCATTTTCAGTTCGGTCCAGGCGCCTCGTCCAGCCAGCGGATCTTCTCGCTGACAGGGCGGCGGCGTCCGGTCGGCGCTTCGCGATCCGGCGCACCGATGTACACGAGGGCGACGAGTTCTTCCGTTTCGGACAGCTCAAAAGCGGCTTTCATCCTCGGATGAACCATCGGAGCTCCGCTGCGCCAAATGGCTCCGAGACCGAGCGCATGGGCCGCGAGCAAAAGGTTTTGAACTGCTGCATGCGCCGCAGCAAACTCTTCCGCCCTCTGAACGTGCGGGTCCGCGGAGGGAGAGACCGAAACCGCAATCACGACGGGAGCCCGGAACGCCTTGGCCGCCTGCTTGCGGCGCAGTTCCTCCAGATTCTCCGTCTGCCCGGTCCGTTTCGCTTCCTCCTCCGCGATTGCGGCATAAGCATCGCTGAGCAGTTGCCTTCCGCCACCGGTCAATACCGTAAAGCGCCACGGCTCAGTCGCATGGTGACTCGGCGCCCAATTGGCCGCTTCCAGAAGCCGTTCGATCTGTTCACGCGAAACCGGAAGTTCGGCGGCAAATTTCCCGATGCTTCTTCGGCCGCGGATCGCTTCAAAGAGTTCCATCTCCCTCGCATCCTTTCGCTTTCGCTGGCTTCTATTTATGAGCCGCTTCCATGATGAGCTCCCGCACTTGATCCAGCGCGGAATCCGCATGATAGCTTTCCATGTTTGCCCGATAAGTATCCCGCTCGTTCCACACCGACTCCACTCGGGCTTGCAGAGCTTCGGGAGTCAGGTCCTCTTCGGGAAGAACGGACGCATAGCCGGACTTCTCAAACGACTGCGCGTTCAGAATCTGATCTCCCCGGCTTGCCCCTTTTGGCAGCGGGATCAGAACCATCGGCTTGCGCAGCGCCAGAAATTCAAAGATGGAATTCGAGCCAGCGCGCGACACCACAAGATCGGCCATCGCCAGCAGATCGGGCAGCTCCTCGTTCACATATTCGAATTGAACGTATCCGTACCGGTGAAGCGAATGGTCCACTTGCCCCTTTCCGGTGAGGTGGACGATCTGAAAGCCGGACAACAGCGGAGTCAGCGCTCCTCGAACCGCATCATTGATTTTCTTCGCGCCGAGACTTCCTCCCATGATCAGCAGCACGGGAAGCCCCGGTTCAAGACCGCTGAACCGATAGCCCCGTTCGATCCGTCCTTTCAACAATTCGGGCCGCACGATCGCGCCGACGCATCGGCTTTTGGCTGCCGGTAGCTGCTCAAGCGTCTCGGGAAAGGTCGTACAGACCCGGTTCGCGAACGGGATCGAGATGCGGTTGGCGAGCCCCGGCGTCAAATCGGATTCATGAATGACGACAGGCACCCCCTTCAACCGGCCAGCAATGACGACGGGTACGGAAACAAAGCCGCCTTTGGAGAAGATGACCGCGGGTTTGATTCTCCGAATGAGATGATAAGCCTGCCCGATCCCTTTCAAGGTGCGAAAGGGGTCCTTCACATTTTCCATCGAGCGGTATCGGCGAAGCTTTCCCGTCGAGATCGGGTGGTAATGGACCTCCGGGAGCCGAGCGATCAAGTCTTTTTCAATTCCGGTGTGAGAGCCGATGTAGTGAACCTCCCATCCCTCCCGAAGAAAATGGGGGATGAGGGCAAGGTTGACGGAGACATGGCCTGCCGATCCGCCACCGGTAAATACAATCCGATCCTTCATAACGACTATCCCTCTTTTAGGAAGCGCAAAAATGGTCGATCGCCTTTGGCCCTATAAGGGGAACCAAAAGGATCGCACTTCTGTGATTTTAACATAAATCGGCTTCCGGCGGTTTGGCTTTTGCAGCCGAGATGCCGAAAAATCAAAAAAAGGACTGTTCCATCCCCCATACAATGGGATGGAACAGTCGCAATCGGTCAATCGCCCGAAGGATCAGCTTCTTATTGATTCAGATAAACGGTCTTGCCTGTCTTGGCGGACTCGTAGATCGCTTCGAGAATCTCGGAGACAACAAGCGCTTGCTCCGGCAGAACAACCGGGTCCTTGTCTTCGAGGATCGCTTCCGTCCACAGACGCGCTTCCAGATCGGCATCAGACTCCGCTTGGCCCGAGTAGAAGGCGACGCCTCCCGCTTTGGTATCGACCTTGGTTTCCCACAGACGGCCGAACTCTTCACCGTTCAGACGGAGGCCGTCTTCCATATCGGCGCCGCCCTCGGTGCCGCACAGGGTTACGCGCGCTTCTTTGACATCGAGGGTGTTAAGAGCCCAGGAGGCTTCCAAGACGACGCTTGCACCATTCTCAAAGGTGATCATGCCAAAGGCGGAATCCTCAACGGTGAATTGCTTCGGATCCCAAGGCCCGAAGGCATTGGCGGCATTCTCGCGGCCGGACAGCTTGTGGAACACGGAGCCGAGCACAGCAACCGGCTTGTAGTTGTTCATCGTCCACAGCGTGAGGTCAAGAGCATGCGTTCCGATATCGATGAGCGGTCCTCCGCCTTGCTTTTCCTCGTCGAGGAACACCCCCCAAGTCGGAACCGCACGGCGGCGGATTGCATGCGCTTTCGCATAATACACTTCACCAAGCTTGCCGGATTCGGATACCTTCTTGAGGTGCAGGCTGTCCGGACGGAAGCGGTTGTTGTAGCCGATGGTCAGCTTCTTGCCGGTGCGCTTAACTGCTTCGAGCATGAGGCGGGCGTCCGCAGCCGTCTTGGCCATCGGTTTTTCGCACATGACATGCTTGTCTGCTTCCAGAGCGGCGATGGTGATCGGAGCATGGGAATCGTTCGGGGTACAGACATGAACGACATCGAGGGTTGCGTCCTTCAGCAGTTCTTTGTAATCGGTATAGACGATGGCATCCGGGGTGCCGTATTGTTCTTTCGCCTTTTCGGCGCGCTCCACAACGATATCGCAAAAAGCTACCAGTTCGACGGTTTCCGTCAATTTGGACAAACTCGGCAGATGCTTTCCGTTCGCGATTCCACCGCAGCCGACGATGGCGACACGCAATTTCTTCGACATGGAATAATGTCCTCCTTTGAGTGAAAAACAGCTTTAAATTATCAGCCGTTCATACTACAATAAAGTATAGCAAGCGCTTTTCTAAAACGAAATGTTTGATCTGGTCGATCTTCTATGTAATTTTGGCATCCGGGGGTCCGTATGGAAATCACAAAGGAGAACATTCAATACGAGAATCCGTTTCTCTGTATGAAAATCTTCGAAGCAGACCGAGGGATCAGCACTCTCGGCAATTGGCATTATCATAAGGAAATGGAGATCCTCTTCGTAGTGAAGGGAGAGTTTGAAATCCATACCGAGGAAGGCTTTTATCATATGACAGATGGGGACATCCTCGTCATCGGTTCCTCTCAGCTTCACCGCGATCGCGTGCTTACGGAGGAATCCCGCTATTATGTTTTCCAGTTCGACATGCAATATTACATGGAGCCGAGTATCCTGCCCTATCACCGCTTTTTCCTGGAGGAAGACTTTCCGTTCAGCCGCCTGAATTATATCTTTCAAGAGAACGCGGAAGCCCGAGAGATCGTCCAGGCCTGCGTGCGGGAGATTCATCACGAATCTCAGCATAAGGAGTCCGGCTACGAGATCGCCGTCAGTCTCTTGATCAAGAAAATTTTGCTGACGATCCTGCGCAACGATACCCGCAAGCTGCTGAATCATCCCGATAGCGCCGAAGTTCTTCGCCTGAAGCCAGTCCTTACCTATATTGAGGAGCACATCGAGGATAAGATTCATGTCGAGGAAGCAAGCCGCATCGCTAACATCAGCTATTACTATTTCGTCAAATACTTTAAGAAAGTGCTCGGCATGTCCTTCCTGGAATATGTGAATTTCAAAAAGATCAAGCGGGCCGAACGCTACCTGCTGACGAAGGATATGAGCATCGCGGAAGTTGGCGAAACGATCGGCATGCCCAATATGGCCCACTTCTACAAGTTGTTCAAAAAGTATAACGGCTGCTCTCCGAACGAGTACCGCAAGAAAATGCTCGAATGGTCGAGATAACTCGGCAGCGAGCTGAATAGAGTCCTAGTACGCTGTCAGCTTAAAAACCGTGGTCTCCGCACAACCTCCTCTACCAATTGCCGCTTCAATCCACACGATTAGGGCTGACAGCGTATTAAAAGCCTCCTGAACGGCTCGTGATCGAGCTGCTGCGGGGGCTTTTTGGCATTTGGTTATGTGACAGGGCGAAAGTTCATTTGTGTATTGACAGCAAGCCCGATCTGGCTTAAAAATGGAGTATACTAATAGTTTACTTTCATGCACAATCAGTTTACTTTGAAAGGAGTGTCTGTGTGGGAACGAAGGATCGCAAGGAATCGGAACGGGAGATTCGCCGCACGGCGATATTGGATGCGGCGGGAATGGTGTTTGCACGCAAAGGGTATACGAATGCGACGATGGACGACGTGTCTCGAGAAGCGGAATACAGCAAACGCACCGTATACGTCTATTACTCAAGCAAAGAGCAGATCTATCTCGAGCTGATGATTCGGGGGTATCGCCGGATGCTCGGCCTTCTCTCTCAGGAAGTGACGCCCGTGGCAGAAAATTCGTTCGATGCGCTTATGGAGCTTCGTCATATCGCCCGGACCCTATACCGCTTCAGCACGGAATATCCGTTTGATTTCCAGGCCATTGTCGAGTACGAAACCGGTGAGAGGGATTTTGCAGGAGAAGGTACCGATAAGCCGCGGGAAGATCTGTACGCCTTAGGAGAAACGGCTCTTGTCCGGGTGCAGGATACGCTCGAACGAGGCGTCCGCGAGAAGCAGCTCCGCTCCGATCTGCACGTTCCCACCGCCTCTCTTCTTCTCTGGTCTTCCCTGTTCGGCGTGCTCAGTACAGCATCTCGCAAAGGAAATTACCTTCGACACTATTACAGCCTTACGCCGGAGGATTTCGTGGAGGAAGCCTGCCGTCTGCTCACGGATGCTCTCCTGCCCGCAAGAGGAGCTGATCAAGCATGACACGAAGGTGGAAGAAAAGGAGTTGGCGAAAAATTATGGGAGTCGCTGCAGCCTGCTTGCTCGGCTTGTTCGTTCTGTGTGTCGCCGTCCTGTTCACGGCAAGCGGCATCTGGCAGGAGCCTCGTTACCTGGAGCCCTGGAAGAAGACTTATGCGGATGCTTATCCGGATCCAAGGCTGCACATCGCCGCTCAAGCTCTGCTAGCGCCCAATAATCACAACATGCAGCCTTGGAAGCTCAAGCTTGATCCGGATAATCCGCTCGTCTACGAGCTGTTTGCCGATCCCGCCCGAATGACGAAGGAGGCGGATCCGGCCTCCCGTCAAATGATGATCACAGTTGGAGCTTTTTTGGAATATGCGAGAATCGCAGGGGAGCAGCTCGGTTACGCGAGCCGCATCGAGTTTATGCCGGACGGAGCCTATGAGGAGAACGCACTGGACGCCAGTATGGCAGCCAAGCCCGCCGCACGAGTGACTCTTACCAAGACAGCTCCTGCTGATAGCCCGCTTTATCCCCTGCTTTTTCAACCGGACACGAACCGGCTTCCTTATAAGGCTCAGCCTCTCTCTGATGAGCAAGCCAAGCAGCTTAGCCAAGTGGAATCGGAAGCTCAAGGGCTCCATGTAACGCTTGTCCGAGATGCCCTTCAAGTGAATGCCATCAGCCAGTATGCTCAGGATGCCGCTGCCGTCGAAGCGGCTAACGAGCGAGTCATGGCCGAATCGGCCGCCCTCTTCCGCGCAAACGAACGGCAAAAGAACAAATACCGGTATGGCTTCTCCGTGGAGGGACAAGGCACAACCGGTATCCTGAAGCATGTGTTGCAGGGCCTGGTAACCCTCTTCCCCGGTATGAACAGCGGGAAAGGGGCGGAAGAGCGATACGTGAAGTCCGCCAATGAATCTGCGGAGCACACTCCCGCCTACGCGCTGATCGAAAGTGCCGCCAATGACCGCATCAGCCAGATTCAAAGCGGTATGCTGTACGCCAGATGGGCGCTGACGGCGGAATCCCTGGGCCTCGCCGTTCAGCCCATGAGCCAAGTGCTGGAGGAATACGAGGAAATGGCCAAGTTACGCGAGAAATTCCACGCGGAGTATGCCCAGCATGGCGGAACGATCCAGATGCTGATCCGGGTCGGTGTTCCAACGGGCGAAGTTCCCCGGAGCATGCGGCGCGACGTAAGCGACCTTCTTCTTCCCTAACAAGACCGCTTGTTTCCTTCGAATGTAACGAGGACCATAACCGATGACTGCTTGTGTCCTTCGAAAGAATTGCGAACCGCTACTGATTACCCGCGCGCAGACCTTTCCCGGAATCTCTCAATCATAAACTGGCGGAACTTCTGCGCGGCCGGAGAGAGGTACCGGCCCTCGACCCACGCCATTCCGATCAAGCGGCGGCAGATCGGGGCGCGGACCGAGAGAACCGCTACCGCATCCCGATTCAGGCTCTTCTGATTGGGGACGATCGCCACTCCGAGTCCGGCCGCGACAAAGCCTTCGATGGTCGTCACTTCATCACCCTGAAAGGCAATCGTCGGCTCAAACCCTGCTATCCGGCATAACTCATCCGTAATGTGGCGCATGCCAAAGCCTTTCTTGAACGGAATGAACGGTTCGTCGCGGATCTCATTCAGCAGAATGCTCCCGGAATCCGCCAAGCGATGCTGCTTGGGAACGATGACGCAGAGCTCGTCATACCATAGATTCTCCCATTGAACGCGCAAGGCCGTCTCGCGAGGGGATGCCATACACAAATCGATATCTCCGGCCTCCAACTGCTGTAGAAGCCGAGGCGTGCTGTGCTCGTGAAGCTGAAACTGGATATTCGGATTCTTCTGCTGAAATTCCGCGATGAGCCAAGGAATGTGCTCGTAGCCGAGAGTATGCAGGAATCCGAGGGACACCTCCCCGTGATCCGGGTGGAGCAGGTCCTCCAGCTCCTTCCTCCCCTCTTGATACTCTCGCAGAATGCGGTTGACCCGCTCCAAGAAGAGCTTCCCGTATCGGCTCAAGGCGATCGAACGGCCGCTGCGCTCAAAGAGCGGCACGCCCAGCTCCTTTTCTAACCGGGCGATGGAGCGGCTGAGCGCGGGCTGAGATACGGACAAAGCTTCCGCTGCCATCGTCATATGCTGCATACGAGCAACGGTTTGAAAATATTCAAGCTGCTGCCACTCCATGTCCTTATCCCCCATTCATAACGTTACGGTTATGGATTTCATGTAAACAATGCATTGGACGTATTCATTATAGCGGTTTTATACTGAATTTTGTCAAACCAAACTCATCCAGTTTTTGCTTGTTACTCGAAGGGGATATGAACGATGGATTACGTGGAAATCGGCAGTCGGACTCACCGGCGCGCAGCGATCGGCATGCTGCTAGGCAGCATCGTCAGCTTTGCGATTATGTACAGCCCTCAGCCTCTCATCAGTCTTTTCTCTAAGGAATACGGTATTTCCGCAGGCACAGCCGGACTCGCTGTTTCCGTGACCACCATGGCTTTGTCCGTCAGCCTGTTGTTCGTCTCCATTCTATCGAATCGCTGGGGCCGCAAGCTGATCATGAGCGTGTCGCTTCTCTCCACCTCCATCCTGGCAATCGCTTCTGCCTTCGTCCACGATTTTCAGCTCTTTCTCGTCATTCGTTTCCTGGAAGGCATCAGCGTAGCCGGATTTCCTTCGGTCGCCATGGCTTATCTCAATGAAGAATTCTCTCCAAAATCCATCGGCAAGATCATGGGCATCTATGTCGCGGGAACTTCCATCGGCGGCTTTGTCGGCCGAATCGTCATCGGGGCTCTCACCGACTTGTTTTCCTGGCAGATTTCACTCGTCATGTTAGGAAGCATCAGCCTCTTGTGCAGCCTCTGGTTTTGGCTCTATCTGCCGGCTTCCCGCAATTTTGCCGCCAAGAAAACATCCCTCTCCGTATGGTCGAAGGAAATGCTCGTCAACCTGCGCAACCGCGATTTGCTCCGGCTGTTCGCCATCGGCTTCCTGCTGATGGGGATCTACATCTCGGTTCTTAACTATATCGGTTATCCCCTCACGCATGCGCCTTACAACTTGAGCCAAACCGTCTTCGGCTTCCTGTTCGTCGTCAACCTGGCCGGCACCTACAGCTCCCTCCTGTTCGGACGGCTTGCCGATCGGTTTCCGCGCTCTCATGTTCTCGGGTTCGCCATGGCCATCTTCACCGCAGGTGTGCTGCTCACGCTGAATCACCTGCTCGTGTTGAAGATTATCGGCGTCGCGCTCGTCGCCTTCGGCTTCTTCGCCGCCCATTCCGTCGCGAGCGGCTGGGTGGGGATTCTCGCAAGCCGCGAGCATAAGGCACATGCCTCTTCCTGCTACCTGCTGTTCTATTACGCCGGCTCCAGCCTGATCGGTTGGTCCGGAGGCACCTTCCTCACCCATTACAGCTGGAACGGCCTCGTCTACTACTTGTGTGCGCTCATCGCCATTGTCTTCCTGCTCGCTTATCGTTCCGGCGGAACTACTCTCCCGGTCTCGAAGAGAGTCGCGGGCAATCCCCGAAAAGTCGGACACGCTTAATCGCCTGCACGTCAGCGATAGGATCGTTTGCTCGATCCATACACGAACCGTTCATAGAAAAGCCGGCGCCCCAAGGGATGCCGGCTTTTCTCATAGATGGTGATGCAGGATGTCGAGCTACTTCTTGACCGTACCAATCAGCTTGTAGCCGACCCCGCGGATCGAATCGATCTGAACGGATTCCTGATTCATCTCCAGCTTCTTGCGCAGGGAGCTGACATGGACGTCGACGGTCCTCTGTCCTCCGATGTAATCAAAGCCCCATACGACGTTCATCAGATCGTCGCGGGTGATGACGACGCCGGGTCTTTGCACCAGGTACAACAGAACCTCAAATTCCTTCGGCCGGAGCGGAATCGATTCACCGTGCAGATGCACCTCGTACTTTTCCGGATAGATGCGAAGGTCGCCTACTTGAATGACCTTCTCATCCTTCTCTCCCATTGCGGGAGCTTCGTCCGGATGCACCCGCCGGAGAACGGCCGCCACTCGGGCTAGCAGCTCGGCAACCCCGAACGGCTTCGTGATATAGTCATCAGCTCCGTACCTCAAGCCCTGCACGACTTCCTCCTCCGCGTTGCGGGCGGTCAAAATAATGACCGGCGTCGTGCAATTCTGACGGCGCAGTTGGCTGAGCACTTCAAATCCGTTCATCCCCGGAAGCATGATATCGAGAATGATCAAGTCGAAGGGATGCCGAAGGGCAAGCTGCAGGCCTTCTCCTCCATGATCGACCGCTTGAACCTGATAGCCTTCTTGTCCCAAATTGTACGTGAGAAGCCGGGATAGTGTTGGCTCGTCCTCCACAACCAAAATTTCATGAGTCATGATCGATCCCCCGAATCCCTAGAACTTGTCCTCAATCCGAACCGCGCATAGGTGGACATGTTGAGTTCGCTTGTTAAGAGCGCAAAGGCTTGTTTAAGCGGTTAGCATCGTCCACTTCGCGTCGATCCCGATTGGCAACTCGCTCCAGCAGAATAATCGCTATATACGATCTATTGTAGCACAGCTGAATGATTTCTCCTCATTGGTGAATGACAGGCAGCTCGATGATAAACGACGAGCCGACTCCAACCGTGCTCTCCACACGAATCGTGCCGCGATGAAGCTCGACCAGATGCTTGACGATGGACAAGCCGAGGCCGGTTCCGCCTGAGCTGCGGGAACGGGCTTTGTCCACCCGGTAGAACCGCTCAAAGATTCGCGGCAAGTCCTTCTTGGGGATTCCAATTCCCGTGTCCGTAACCGAAATCCGCACCCGATCGTCTTGATCGTCTGTTGCTCCCGGCACATGCTCGGCGCGCACATGGATTTCACCGCCCTCCGGCGTGTAGCTGATGCTGTTGGACAGCAGATTCAACAGGATCTGCCGGAGCCGGTCTTCATCCGCTTCCAGATAGAGCGGAGCGGCAGGCAGCAGATCGAGCCGGATATGTTTCTTATCGGCTTCGGTCTGAACCATGCGCAGCGAGGCCTTCAGGAACTCGTTCAGATCGATCGGAGAGAAGTCGAGCGGCACCCGGCGGGATTCGATCTTGGACAGCGCGAGGATATCGCCGATCAGTCGGTTCAGCCGCTCGCTTTCGTCATAGATGATCTTGACGAAAGCATGTGCCGCTTCCTCGTCGTCAAGTGCTCCGTTCAGCAAAGTCTCCGCAAAGCCTTTGACCGCCGCAATTGGCGTCTTCAACTCATGAGAGACGTTCGCCACGAATTCGCTGCGCATCTTCTCCAGGCGGCGAACAGCCGTCATGTCATGCAGCACGACCAAGGCTGCAGCCATCCCGCCTTGTCCGTCCATCACCGGAGTGGAGCTGACCTCCATGATCCGTTCCTCGGGGAAGTAGAAGACCATCTCGTCCCGAAGGGTCTCTCCCGTTGCCAAACAGGTTTGAATGAGCTGGGAAAATTCATACTGCTGATTAGCGGCTGTATACGCATGGTTCAACAGCTCTTCCGCCGTGAAGCCGAGGAACTCCTCCGCTTTCCGGTTGAGCAACATGATCCGCTCTTCTCGGTCGATCATGATGATCCCGCTCTGCATGCTGTCCATCACGCTCTGCAGGCGGCTCTCGTTCTCCACGATTCGCCCGAGCTGAGTCTGCAGGCTTTCCGCCATCGTGTTGATGGCGAGGCCCAACTGCCCGATCTCATCCTTGCTGTGAATCTCCACCCGGGACCGGTAATCGAGGTTGGTGATCTGCTGGGCGACGCGGGTGATCTTTTCCAACGGGCGGGTCATGCTCCGGGCGATCCGGTAGCTGATTACTCCCGCGATTAAGACAAGCGCGGCGAGCCCTGCCAGCAGGAACAGCCAAAACCTCCGGAGCGAATCCTCGACGTCGCTAAGACTCATAGCCAGCCGGATATACCCGACGACTTTTCCCGATGAATCCGCTACCGCTTCCGCCGCATACATCATGTTCTGATTCAGCGTCTCGCTGTGGCGCACCGCATACCCGGTCTTGCCGACACCCGATTCCTTAACTTCTTCCCGGTCCAAATGGTTGCCCATTCCCTGAATGTCGTGATCCGAGTCTCCGAGCACCTTGCCGTCCGCCCGGATGTAGGTCACGCGGGAACCGGCCGATTCCCGAAGCTCGCGAATCATCGAGGTGTAATACGCTTCCGTGTCCTTCTCACTGCCGGTCCGCGACCAGTCGGAGGTAGCAAGGAGAACCCGAATCTCCCGGTCCATATTGGTCTCCAGGGAAGACATGTAGCTGTTGCGCAGCAGCTGCGCCGAGAACAGTCCGGCTGTCAGCACGGATATTCCGATCAACAGCAGGAACACCACGGTCAATCTCGTACGGTAACGCATTCGGCGCCCACCTTTTTTTCGTATGCTTGCCCGTTCGACTGCAGGGCTCTTCGTACCAGTATAACGGACTGCGATTCCGGCATTGTTAAGGCATTGTAAACGCCACGTAAAATGAGAGCTAGCCGATGCCGAATTTGTCATTACTCCGCCTGTCTTTTATAATGATGGAAGTCTATCGGAAGGAGCCTTCCCATGAAACGAGCGACAGGGGGAATCCTCGCGGTTCTCCTCATCCTGAGCTTTCTCCTCTCCCATCCCGATCTCATTCGGGCCAAAAGCACTTACAGCGGCCAGGTCGCCGTTCTGATGTATCACCATATCGCCGACGACAACACCAGCTCCTCGACCATCACGACCCGGTTGTTCCGCGAACAGATCGCCTACTTGAAGAAGCAAGGCTACCGGTTTATCTCCATCGAAGAGTTCAAGGCGTTCCTTGGAGGGGCTTCCGTTCCGGATAAAGCCGTTCTCGTGACCTTCGACGACGGTTATGAAAGCTATTACCGGCTCGGCCTCCCGATCATGAAGGAATACGAGGTTCCTTCCATTAACTTTATCATCACTTCCCATTTGCGGCAAAAGCGTACGACCGGCATCCCCGCGCTCAGCGCCGAGACGATCCGAACGATGCTTGCGGAGACTCTTCTCGCCAAAGTGGGCAGCCACAGCGACGATCTGCATCGACAGGCTGACAACGGCACCGGAAAGCCGCTTCTAGTCGCCCGATTGACTGTCGACGGGCACACGGAAACCGATAGCGAATATGAAGCCCGCATCCGAAACGATCTGACCACAAGCCGAGATACGCTGAAGGAGCTTTCCCCGGAAACTTCCGATGTCATGGCTTATCCCTATGGCGTGTACGACAAAAAATCGCTCAAGTTGATCAAGGAGAGCGGAATCCGGTACGGCTTCACCATCGCTCCGGGGATGGTCACCGCTTCAAGCAACCCGCTTACCCTCCCCCGCATCAATGCGGGAAGCCCGGACATCTCCCCGGATAAGCTCGACAAGCTGATCCGCAACCGGGTCGTGTTCACAGCCGTACCTTAGCCCCCGAGTTTGCGGTCAGCTCCGAAACCGCGGTATTCACACCCTCTCTCAGCCTTTTTGGCGCAGGATCATCTACGCGATAGGGGATGCCAGCGTTCAAGCCTGCGGCCTCACTTCATCGTGCTGGTTGGGAGGGTGTTGATGGGGATGAATCCGATACGGTTACATCCTCATTCCGGTCATGTTCCCCGACGTATACCGCCGAAGTCCTCTCCCGAAGAACCAAACCGCGAAGAGAGACAAGCCGATGGAGAATCCGAGCGCCGCGAGAAGAAACGGGACATCCACAGCCGCTTTCAAGACCTTGATCGGCATGTAGCTGATGAAGCCGGCGGGGATCAGGGTGAAGAGAAGCACTTTGCCGAGACCTTTGAAGATGTCCGTCGGATACACCGTAAACGTCACGAGACTGTCGAACAGTTGACTGCTCAGCCCCTCCGTGTTGCCAAAATAGAAGGCAAGCGACCCTACGATGATCGCTACACCGAGGAAGATGAGAAAACCGATGAAGAGCGCGAGCAGGAATTTGGCCAGTCCCAAGAAGCTGACATCCCCGACCCATAAATAGACGAGGATAGCGAAGACCAGATCGCCGATGGCGCTCACCGACATGCGGGAGACCAGAACGTGCAGCAGGATCGGCTTCGGTTGGGTGAGGTACGCATCCAGTTGGCCGGTTGCGATCAGTCCGGGCAGCCGGAACGCATTGCCGAAAAGGGTTGCGACCAGACCAAAGGCGCCTGCACTGATTCCCCACATCAGCATGACATCGTTCAAGTCCCACCCGTTCACGACCTGGAAGCGGTCGAAATAGATCCACCAGAAGAACAACCACACCGCATTGTTGATCAGCATCGTTCCTGCGGTGATCAGGAAGCTGAAGCGAAATTCCATGGCTCCGGCCAGGTTCAGCTTCCAGCACATTTTGATAAACGAAGTCAGTTTAGCCGCCGTTGACATGAAGCTTTTTCACTCCTTTCCGATACAGCAGCACCGCGCAGACACCGAGTACAAGGACCCACCCCAACTGAACAGCCAGCATCTTTGGAAGCTCCGACGCATCGAACGCGACAGCCATCTTCGCCGGAAAATACAGCACCGTTTGAAACGGCAGCCATTCACTCAGCTTGCGAAAGAAGGTCGGGAAGATCTCCAGCGGCATCATCATGCCTCCGATGGTAAACAGCAGCTTGCGGTAGACGAATTCCAGCCCGCGAGTTTCCTCGATCCAGAAGGCGGCCAGCGCCAGCATCAGGTTCAGCAGAAAATTCACGGTGAATGCACCGAGCGATACCGCAAGGAATCCGAGCCAGCCGAAGCCGAACGAAGGTGCGCCGAGCACGAGGAGACCGAGCACAAGTCCTACCGCCAAATTGACGACAAGTCGGAAATAGACTTCCCCGAGATAAGCGGCATAATGATAGCCGATGTAATGGACAGGCCGGATCAGCCGGTAGCCGACATCGCCGGATTTCACCTCTTCTTCGATCCGTCCTGAGAGACTTGGCGTCGCGAGCGTCATCGATTCGGAGATGATGAGGTACCAGATCATCTGCTTGAAGGTGTAGCCGGCGATCGTCGTGCTGCCTTCTCCCCCGTAGGTGGCTCCCCACAACTGCATGAACACATAGATGATGATGATCAGAAACAGCGTCCGCATCAGAAAATCCATCACATACGCCAGTTGATTCTTGATGGTGACCTTGCCGATCGCCGTGTATTTGCCGATTCCCGAGACGAATGCCGTTCTCATGGACATCCCCCCTCTTCTGCGCTGCTACATCGTTCATTGGTTTCTTGCTCCCGTGAATAGATGTGCGTGATGATCTCCTCCATTGCGGGATCTTCAATGGTGATGTCTATGATTCGCCAATCTTGAACCATGCGTCCGAGCAGCTCATCCATCGAGATCTGCGTGGTATCCACCGCCAAGCGGATCCCCGTCCCTTTGCGTTTGACCACCTCGACTCCGGGCAGCTTGAGGTCAGGCGCTTCCTCTCTCAGCTTCAGGTGCAGCGTCTTCTTCCCCAAGAAATCCCGCTTCATGTTGGAGACGGAGTCGTCAAGGATGACCGTGCCATGATTGATAACGATCACCCGCTTGCACAGCTGTTCGACATCTCCGGGGTCATGGGAGGTCAAGAAGACAGTCGTTCCTTCCTCCCGATTCAGCTCGCGAATGAGCTCTCGGATCTTCTGCTTGACGACAACGTCAAGACCGATGGTCGGCTCATCGAGGAACAGTACCTCCGGGCGGTGCAGCAGTGCCGAAGCGATCTCGCAGCGCATCCGCTCTCCGAGCGACAGCTTGCGGACAGGAGTCTGCAAGTAGGGCTCCAGCTCGAAGCGCTGGATGAGCAGATCACGGCGGCTGAGGAAATCGCTTCGGGGCAAATCGTAGATGCGCCCCATCAGCTCAAACGTATCCATCGGCGGCAGGTGGTACCACAGCTGCGATTTCTGTCCGAAGACGCAACCGATCCGATAGGCCAGCTGCTTGCGGTCCTGCCAGGGACATAACCCCAGAACATCCGCCGAGCCAGCCGTCGGATGGAGAATCCCCGACAGCATCTTGATGGTGGTCGATTTCCCGGCTCCATTCGGGCCAAGAAAGGCAAGCGTCTCTCCTCGGTCTACGTCGAAGTCGATGGAATGCACCGCCTGCTTCTCCCGAAAGCGAGGATGAAACAGCGACCGTACACTCCCGGATAACCCCGGTTCTTTCTCTTTGACGGCAAACGTCTTCGTCAGTCCTTGCACCTTGATGACAGCCATGCGACTTCCCCCTTTTTATCGCTTTCTCATGGTAAAGCCAAAAAGACCTTCGGCTTTTCCGCCCGTATAGGCGGAACTTGCCGAAGGTCTTTTATCCCTTACGGTGTAGCGCCAGCGTATCGCGTCGGCGCCCGGCTTCGCTTGGACCCTGCGCCTTCGCGCTAGCCCTAGAAGCCCTTCCCCATGTGATTAGTTCAAAATATTACCACGGCCTTTTGCAAAGAGCAACGATTTTTTACATGTCTTGTCAGGTTTAACTTGTGTCCATTCCGGATGAACATTCCATCGCGAAATGGTCTTGATCCCTGGCGGATTAATGCCTAGATCAGTGCATTACTTACGTTCAAGGAGACTACTAGAGACAACGAGTCCTTCCATACCGGTAAAACCTCTTCTGTCAGGAGCGCTGGACCTCCCGCAAATCCATCCAACGATCATGTGAATGCCCTCCTCCTTCAACACATTCTGAATGAAAGGATCACGAAAGATTTGCCACTCCATCCCCCGTCTTTCGTATTCCGAATGAATCGCCGTCAGCTCATCCGTAACCCGCGACGGGTGGATGATGATCTCGCTGACGCCCGGTCGCATCGAGCGCAGGAGGTCGGCCATATGGCCGCGAAATTCCTCATAGCTCTCCTTGGGCACAGTGGAGAACGGCAGCCCGAGCAGGTAATCCAGGATGACGACACCCCTCGCGTCCGCTAAGGCGGCAAGCTCGGCCGTGCGCTTCGCCACTTCCTCCGGAATGTCCTCGCCAAAGGGAATTCGCGGCTGGCGCGGCATCCGGAAGGGCAATCCATATTCCGCACAGATATCAAACACAACATTCAGGAAATGCCTCCCGGTGGCAAGCCCATAGACGCTTCCCATGTGGCTGTCCAAATGAGTTGGGTCCATTCCCATCGCGATCGCCAGCTTCACTTGATTCTTGAGCTCGCGTTCCACCTGCTCATCCTCCGCCTGCAGCTCCACGGTCAGGACATCCTCAGGAAAATACCCTTCGTTCGTAACAAGAGTCGCGGTGCTCTCCTCACGGGTCACCGGTCCCCATTTGTAAGTATCCCACTCGCTGGTCAGCGTCAAATGCACCCCGACGTCATACTCGGGATGAGCCGCGCTCCACTTGGCCGCATCCTTGGCCCAAGCGCAGGGCATCATCAGTGTGGAAGAGGAAACGGCCCCTTCCTCCAGCAGCTGCCGAATCCCTTCGTTCGCCGAACGGCACATGCCAAAATCGTCGGCATTCACGATCAGGAGCCGATCCTCCATGCTATATCCCAAGGCTTCCACCAAACTCATCTGCAATTCCTCCCTTTGGTCGAAATTCCTCGTCTCATTACGGGTGAGCTCAATTCCGCTATAAAGTCTACCACACCCGCAGAAGTCCGTATAGGCGACCCCTTGACTGGCCCCTTGGGGATCGGCCTACAATGGGAGAGAGGTGATGAGCTTGTTGATCCATGAACTATGCAAGGAATGCGGCCTGACCAAGAAAGCGGTCAATTATTATGTGGAGCAGGGCTTGCTTGAGCCAGTTAAGGGAGAGAACGGCTATCGGCATTTCACTCCGGAGGATGCCGCATGGTTGAAGGAAGTCACTTTACTGAGAAAGCTCGGAGCGGGTATTCCTGCGATCAAGCAGGTACGGGAAGCGGTCGACCGACATGGCGCGTTGGCCGCTTACCAACGGCAGCTGCGTGAGGAACTGGAGCAAATGATCGCAAAAGAGGAAGTGCTCGCTTACTGGATTCTGCATCCGAACGAAACGGAAGCTGCCCTTTGCTTCGCCGCCCGCAAGCTGGATGGAGCCATGAGCTTGAAAGATAAGCTGGAGCTTGCCTTTCCCGGGAATTACGGAGTTTATCTCTCCCTACATTTCGGTCCATTCCTGAATGAGCCCATTCGTACAAAGGAACAAGAACAAGCTTATTCGGCCATTCTGGTTTTCCTCGATGAAGTGGAGGCCGACGGATTACCGGAGGAGCTTGCCCAGGACATGGAGGATGCCTTTGCAGGCTTTGACGGCGACAAGCTTGCTCAGATGAACGAGGGAATGAAAAAGAATCTGGACCAGATCGATCGGTTCCTACAGGAGAATCGCGATTTTCTTCAGGAGTATATCCGCTATCGCCAGTCAGAGGAGTACTTAACGAGCCCGGTCTATCAGCTCCAACAGCGTATGGAAGCCTTTCAACAAGCAAGCGGCTACTTCGAACGCTTTATCCCGAATCTGAAAATTCTCAGCCCCTCCTACCGAGCGTATACGGAACACCTCGCCGCCGCCAACGAGCGTTTGCTAACCGCGTACCCGGAAGCTGGACAGCTTAGCCGCCGCAATCCGGCAACCGATCAAGCTCAATAAGCTCGATAACCAACATAACGCCCCGTCCTCTGGTCATAACCCGGATAACGGGGCGTCTTCCTTATGCCTGTGCCAAACCGATGACGCTTATCGCCAATTCATGATCGGAATGATTCGCTCATGAGAGAAAGAAAAGAGACGCCATCAGCGTCCCTTCCAGTGGGTATGTCCGTATGACCCTGCCCGGACCGCTCCCCCAGCTTACCCGGTCGGAGTCTGCGACCTCTGATTCCTCCATCTCTATCGCTTCTGCTCAGGAACGTCTATACGCAGGTACCGTTTACTTCATGTGCTTGATGATTTCATCCGCGAATTCGGACGTTTTCACTTTCGTAGCGCCTTCCATCAGCCGGGCAAAGTCATAAGTGACCGTCTTTGCATCGATGGAGTGCTCAAGCCCCTTGTAGATCAGGTCCGCCGCTTCCTGCCAGCCCAGATGCTCCAGCATCATGACGCCGGACAAGATTACGGAGCCCGGATTCACCACATCCTGATCCGCATACTTCGGTGCGGTCCCGTGTGTCGCTTCAAAGATCGCGTGGCCCGTCACATAGTTGATGTTGGCTCCGGGAGCGATCCCGATGCCTCCGACTTGGGCTGCCAGCGCATCGGATAGGTAATCGCCGTTAAGATTCAGGGTGGCGATCACGTCGAAGTCCTTCGGCCGCGTCAGCACCTGTTGCAGCGTAATGTCGGCGATGGCATCTTTCACGATGATCTTGCCGGCTTCCTCCGCTTCCCGCTGTGCTTGATCCGCAGCTTCAACGCCTTCCGCCGCCTTAATCCGGTCATACTCATCCCAGGTGAAGGTTTTGTCGCCAAACTCCCGTTCCGCAAGCTCATAGCCCCAGTTCTTGAAGGCTCCTTCGGTAAACTTCATGATGTTGCCCTTGTGCACGAGAGTAACGCTCTTGCGGCCGTGCTGTACCGCGTATTCGATCGCAGCGCGGACGAGCCGCTC
Source organism: Gorillibacterium timonense (assembly GCF_001457415.1). Taxonomy (GTDB): domain Bacteria; phylum Bacillota; class Bacilli; order Paenibacillales; family NBRC-103111; genus Gorillibacterium; species Gorillibacterium timonense. The sequence continues at coordinate 1,031,278 of NZ_LN881724.1, read as the reverse complement.
CGAGCCTTCGCGGGATACCGGCTTGATGCCGATTCCCGACGTTTCGGGAAACCGGATCTTGTTTACGCCCATCTCTTCCTGCAGGAAGGCGATCAGCTTCTTCACTTCCGCGGAGCCTTCCTTGTATTCGATCCCTGCGTAGATGTCCTCCGTGTTCTCCCGGAAGATCACCATGTCCACATGCTCCGGATGCTTCACCGGAGAAGGCACACCGTCAAAATACCTGACCGGCCGCAAGCAGACATACAAATCAAGCTCTTGGCGAAGAGCGACGTTCAGTGAACGAATGCCGCCTCCGATCGGCGTCGTCAAGGGACCCTTGATCGCGACGATATACTCCCGGACAGCCGTTAAGGTATCCTTCGGAAGCCATTCGCCATACTGGTTGAAGGCTTTCTCCCCAGCGTAAACTTCATACCAGGCGATCTTCTTCTCGCCGCCATACGCGATCTCTACGGCAGCGTCGAGCACCCGCTTAGACGCCCGCCAAATGTCCCGTCCCGTTCCATCGCCTTCGATGAACGGAATGATCGGATGATTCGGCACAGTCAGTTTTCCTGACTCGATGGTGATGCGTTCGCCTTCCGTCGGAAGGGCATAGGTTTCAAATTGCGACATGACAGCAAATCCTCCTTGGTATCGGCAGGCTCCGCCTTATGTACATAAGGCAGGGGCTTGAATGGCTGGAGCCTTACCGGAAATCGACTGGAATGTATTTCTGATCAGCTTGCCCGACATACTCGGCGCGGGGGCGGATGATCCGATTGTTCTCATATTGCTCCAGAATATGCGCCGTCCACCCCGAACAGCGGCTGATGGCAAAGATCGGCGTGAAGAGATCGCGGGGAATTCCCAGCGTCGTATAGACCGAAGCGGAGTAAAAATCCACGTTGGGCCGAAGGCCTTTGAGTCCCGTAACTAATCCTTCGATCTTGACGGACATGTCGTACCATTTCAGGTTGCCGGTCGATTTGCCAAGCTCGTAGGACATTTTCTGCAGGTGCTTGGCCCGCGGGTCTCCGCCCTTGTAGACGCGATGTCCGAAGCCCATCAGCTTCTCCCTGCGGTCCAGCTTGCCTCGAATGTAATCATCGATATGGTCAATGGAGCCGATCTCTTCCAGCATGTTCATCACGGCCTCGTTCGCGCCTCCGTGCAAAGGACCCTTCAGAGCTCCGACGGCGGATGTCACGCCCGAGTATATGTCCGATAGAGTCGCAACCGTAACGCGTCCGGCGAACGTCGAGGCATTCAGCTCGTGGTCGGCGTGCAGCACCAGGGCTTTATCAAGCGCCTTGACGGCAACGGGATCCGGGTCGACTCCTGTGAGCATATAGAGGAAATTTTCCGCGATGGAAGCGCCTTCTTTTGGTGATACAGGGGCATTGCCTTCCCGGAGCCGGGTAAAAGCGGCGATGATGGTCGGAATTTGCGCTTGCAGGCGGATGGCCTTGTGTAGGTTCGCTTCCTTGCTCATATCCTCCGCTTCGGGGTCATAAAGCGCGAGAGAAGACACCGCCGTGCGCAGAACGGCCATAGTAGGGGTGTTCGCAGGGAATAAGCGCAGGATGTCGATGACGGGTGCAGGGACGGCTGCACTGGCGCTGAGCTCTGCTTTCAGCTGAGCCAGCTCGGAATGACTCGGCAGACTCCCGTACCAGAGGAGGTAAACCACTTCTTCAAAGGTTGCATTATCCGCCAAGTCATCGATATCGTAACCGCGGTACGTCAACACTCCATCCACGATTGAACTCACCGATGTGGTTGCGGCAACGATTCCTTCCAAACCTTTTGTGGCTGTCATCCATCTCACTCCTTTATCCCAAAATCAAGCATTCGGTGAAGCAACGAAATGTAGCTCACCTCTTCATCATAAAGGATTTTTACAAACTTGTGAATGAAAGCAACATAAAACTTCATTATCGCGTGATAAAAGAATATTGTTTCAAAAATGTGAACATTACTCATTAACCCATTTTTACTGAGTTGGGGATTTGCGGAAATCCGTGTGCGTATGACCCGAAATGGAAAGTAATCCCCGTTAATCTTCCCCTTGCTTGTTTCTTACCTTCTTACCGGATTGTTCCCTCTCCTCTGAGCGATATCCTCTGCTGTCATCCATTTCGTAAGCTTGTCCAACTCCGGGGAAGGAAACCAATCCTTTTGAACCACGTACCATTCCGTGACTTCCTTGTGATAATGACTGTTCTGCCAACCGGAGTGCCGCGAGGCTTCGGTTCGAATATACGAGCTTCCATCCGCACTGACCAATCGAAACCTTCTCTCTCCATTCTCCATTTTGTGATGAATGGTTCTAACTCCTAGCGTTTCAGCTTCTTCGACTGATATCTCTTTTGGCATAACAGCGGGTCCTCCTTAACGGATTGCATACAAAAAAAACCGCTGTTATCAGCGGTCGAATTTGATGCGGCCCTTGCGAATTTGATCCTGAAGGATTCGCAAAAACAGTCGTTTGGCCAGCGGCCGCGTCAAGGGAAGCAGCAGGATCAAGCCGATCAGGTCGGTTAGAAAGCCGGGTACGACTAGCAGGATTCCCCCGATGACCACACAGAGCCCATCCAAAAGCTTATCGGCAGGAATGCGACCTTGGGACAAATCCGCTGACAACTCTCGCCAAACGAAGGAGCCTTCTCGCTTGGCGATGTAGATGCCCGCTATCGCCATCAGCAAGAGCAGAAGCAGCGTCTGCCATCCACCAAACCAGCGGCTTGCCGTCACAAGCCCCCATACCTCAACGGCCGGAACGACGATGAGAAAGATCGTTAGGGTACGAAGCATGCCAGTCCTCCTTAACCGTTAAGGTTGACCTGACAGAAAAGCCGACCGGCAGCAAGAGCAACTACCGGTCGGCCCTTCAATCAGATAGGGTTGAGCTAAGCTTACAGAACTTCCGCTTTGCCGGAGTAGATGAAGCCTTGCTCCGCGTAAAGGGAAACTTCTTGTCCGTCTTTGAACAGCGACAGCGCGTTTTCGACGCCGATGATAACCGGCTTGCTGAGGTTCAGACCAACGACAGCCGCATGGGAGGTGATGCCTCCAGCAACCGTGATAACGCCGGCTGCTTTTTCAAATGCGGGCATATAGTCCTTGTCCGTACCCGGAGCGACGAGAATGGAGCCTTCGGTTACTTTCTCGAGAGCTTCCTTGGCGTTGTTCGCGATCACGATCTTGCCGGTTGCGGATTGGCTGCCGATGCCTTGGGCCTTGGCAATCAATTCGCCGACATGGTTGATCTTGATCAGGTTCGTGGAGCCGGAGCCCCCAACCGGAACGCCTGCAGCCACGATGACCAGATCGCCCAGGTTCACATGTCCTTGCTTACGAGCAGCGTCCAAAGCGGTTTCGACCATCTCGTCGGTGGAGCCGGCCAGTTCGCCGAGAACCGGGAACACGCCCCATACGAGGTTCAGGCGGCGGAAGATCTTATCGTTCGTGGTGTAAGCGATGACCGGAGCAGCCGGACGGTATTTGGATACCATGCGAGCCGTATAGCCGGTTTCCGTAATCGTCACGATGGCTTTCGCGTTCAGGTCAAGGGCGGAGTTGGCAACCGCTTGGCTGATCGCTTCCGTCACCGTGGTTTGTTGTTGACCGGCACGTTTCAGGAAGATTTCACGATGCTCCAGGGCTTGCTCTGCACGTTCTGCAATGCGGGCCATGGTGGCAACGGATTCGGTCGGATATTTCCCTGCAGCGGATTCGCCAGACAGCATAACAGCATCGGTTCCGTCGAGGATGGCATTTGCCACGTCGTTGGCTTCAGCGCGAGTCGGGCGCGGGTTGCGCTGCATCGAGTCGAGCATTTGGGTAGCGGTGATGACCGGTTTGCCAAGGGCGTTACATTTGCGGATGATTTCTTTTTGCACATGCGGAACTTCTTCGGCCGGAATTTCAACGCCGAGGTCGCCGCGGGCAACCATGATGCCGTCGGACACTTCGATGATTTCATCGAGGTTGTCTACGCCTTCTTGGCTTTCGATCTTGGAGATGATTTGAATATGAGTAGCATTGTGTTTTTCGAGCAGCTCGCGAATTTCCAGAACGTCGCTGGCTTTGCGAACGAAAGAAGCGGCGATGAAGTCGATTCCTTGTTCAATTCCGAAAATGATGTCGTTTGCATCCTTCTCGGTGATGCCAGGCAGGGAGATCTTCACGTTCGGAACGTTAACGCCCTTCTTGCTCTTAATTGTACCGCCGTTCACAATGCGGCAGATGATCTCGGTACCTTGAACGCCGGTGACTTCAAGACCGATCAAGCCGTCATCGATGAGGATGGTGGAACCAACTTCAACATCTTTAGGGAGATCCGTGTACGTTACCGAAATACGGTTTTTGTCGCCGAGAATTTCTTCAGTGGTGAGGGTAAGCGTTTCGTCCGTAACGAGTTCGATCGGCTCTTCCTTCAGCTTGCCGGTCCGGATTTCCGGGCCTTTCGTGTCGAGCAGGATGGAGACGCTCTTGTTCAGCTTTTTGCAAGCGTTGCGCAGGTTGATGATCCGGTTGCCGTGCTCTTCAAAATCTCCGTGGGAGAAGTTGAGGCGCATGACGTTCATTCCTGCTCCAATCAGTTTGGACAGCATTTCTTCGGATTCGCTGGACGGACCAATGGTGCAGACAATCTTTGTTTTTCGCATGTAGGTTTCCTCCTAATGTTTGCACAAGCTCTGGCATAATATATATTTTACGCTTGGGGGAGCGAAAATATCGATAGGCTTACCGCAGAACAAACGGTACGCGTCCCGTCTTACCCGGGACTCGTCCGTTCTACGCTTGTCAAGTAAGAACGTCGGGTTCGGATGAGGTTTCAGAGCCGTTACATCGGCGTTTGCAGGAAGGCGTAAGCGCCAATCTGCCGGAACTTTCGGTAGCGGTCTTCCCGCAGTTCCTCGGGGTTCAGGGTGGCAAGCTCCTGGAGATGCTCAAGCAATTTGCCGCGCAAGAGTTCCGCCTGCTTCTTGGGATCGCGGTGAGCACCGCCCCAAGGTTCCGGGACGATGTCGTCGATCACGCCAAGCGCCAGAATATCCTGCGCCGTAATCTTCATGGATTCCGCAGCCTCCATCGCTCGTCCTGCATCTTTGTAGAGGATGGATGCAGCCCCTTCCGGGGAGATTACCGAGTAGATGGCATGCTCCAGCATGAGCACCCGATTACCGACGCCAAGCGCTAAAGCGCCGCCGCTGCCGCCCTCACCGATCACAACGCAGATGACGGGAACGCGCAGCATGGACATCTCCTGCAGATTACGGGCAATCGCTTCCGATTGGCCGCGTTCTTCTGCCGAAGAACCGGGATAAGCGCCTGTTACATCGATGAAGGTGATGATCGGCCGATGGAATTTGTCGGCCTGCTTCATGAGCCGAAGCGCCTTGCGAAAGCCTTCCGGATGAGGCATTCCGAAGTTGCGGGCAAGATTTTCCTTCGTGTCTCTGCCCTTCTGATGCCCCATAACCGTGACAGGTATATCGCCAAGCTTAGCGATTCCGCCGACAATGGCCTGATCGTCTCCGAACAGGCGGTCGCCGTGAAGCTCAAGAAAATCTGCAAAAACCGAATGAATATAGTCAAGCGTCGTGGGACGCTGTGGACTCTTAACAATCTGAACCTTTTGACGAACGCTCAGGTTGGAGTAGATTTCTTCCTCCAAAGCCTTGTATCGCTCTTCAAGGCGGGCAATTTCATCGGAAAAGTCGATCTGCTTCTCGGCTCCGAACTTGATCAGCTCGTCAATCTTGCCGCGAAGCTCCGCAATCGGCTGCTCAAAAGGCAACTCACCGGCCATCGATCGGAACCTCCTTCACCGTATGTATGTCGAGGAGCTTGATCAGCGTGGCTCGCAAATCCTTGCGGTGCACGACCTTGTCCAAGTGACCATGCTGCAGGTTGAACTCGGATGTCTGGAAGTTGTCGGGCAGCTTCTGACGGATCGTCTGTTCGATGACTCGACGGCCGGCGAAGCCGATGACGGCGCCTGGCTCCGCGAGAATGATATCTCCGAGTGTGGCGAAGCTGGCGCTCACGCCGCCCAAGGTCGGATCGGTCAAGATGGAGATATATAGACCTCCGGACTCGCTAAAGCGGCCAAGCGCCGCACTGGTCTTGGCCATCTGCATGAGGGACAGAATACTTTCCTGCATCCGCGCTCCTCCGGAGGTGGAGAAGATAATCAAGGGGTATCTCTTCTGCATGGCCGCTTCCGCAGCTCGGACGATTTTCTCGCCGACCACGCTGCCGAGCGTTCCGCTAAAAAATTCGAAGCTCATGATGCAGACCACGACCGGAAATCCGCCGATGGTCCCTTCCCCGGTGACGACCGCGTCTAGCAATCCGGTCTTCTCGATCATCTGTTTCGTCTTCTGCGGATATCCCGGAAACGATAGCGGGTCCTCGGAGACCATGTCTTCGTCATATTCAAAGATCCTGCCGCCGTCCAGAAGCATATCGACCCGCTCGGTGGCATTCAGGATGAAATGATAACCGCAGCCACTGCAAACCTTGAAGTTCTTCATGAGCTCCATGTTGAATTGAATGGCCCCACACTTGGGGCATTTATTCATGAGCCCCTCAGGAATCTCGCGTTTGGTCTTCTCTGAAGGGACTGTCGCGTACTTGCGTTTTTTTTGGAACAAATCCTTTAGTTGCACAAAGACACCTCGCAAGGCTTATTTCAACCGCAAGAAATCAGCGGTGCAGAATAGTGCCGAGCACTTCCTGTACCTCCAAGACTTCTCCTTCGGGCACGAGAATCTCAAACTGTGTCTTGGTCAGGTTGATCGCGCTAACTTTGACCAAGAATCCTTCTTCTGTCAATTTGGTTTTGATACGCTCGGCAATCTTGGCGGTCTGAGCGATATAAATGACCGTCCACATGCGTATATAACCTCCCCGAACCCTGCTTCGTAAGCCTGTACAATAGAGTTATCATAGCACAACCGCTATTTCAGCCGCAACAAAACAAACGTACGGTTCTGGCTCTCCTCGCCGATCTTAAGACGACTTTTCCCGATGTACACAAGGATTTCCGTTCTTTTCTCAGGCGGAGAAGGAGCCCGCTAATTCACTCTCGCGGATTCGTCGCCCATCAGGCTCTCAATCGAGCGAATCAGTTCGGGGGAAGGCTTGACCTTGTACTTGTCGCTTAATGCCATCGGTTTCTGCAGCCGCTCATAGAAAAGGACTACCGGCAGCGGACCGGAGTTGGCCTGCAGCAGCTCCTGCAGCTTCACAAGCCGCTCCGGCTGCTCCCGGTCCGCTGCGATCTTGATGTACACCTTCTGGACTCGCGTTCTCGACGGCACCGAATGATTCGGAGCGGGCGTCTTCGATTCGGGTATCATCGGTTCAGGCACTTTCGTTGCAGTTGCCTTCGGTGCGGGTGTTTTCGCGGTAGGACGCGAACTTCCAAACCCGGATTGCTTTCGGCCGGGAGCACTGGCTTGGAACGCCGATCCGGGCGCGCCAAAGCCACTTCGTCCGCCGCCACGCCGAAGCAGGCGCAGCTCCCTGTCTCCTTCCGAGCCGTCCAAGGCCACAATCTGCTCAGCAAGCAGCTTGACTGCCTCCTCCTCTTGCTGAACCTTAGCGCGGACCGCGAGCAGCTTCCCTTTCTCGACGCGGCTGCGGATCTCCTTCCACAACCCCGAGAATATGACGACCTCCACCCGGTCAATCCGATCCTCCAGCTCGATGAAAGCCATCTGCTGCCCCTTCTTGCTGACAATCTCTTTTAGGGCGACGACCATTCCGGCGACGACCGCCTCTCGCCCGTCCGCCAGCTCGCCGAGATACGAGATCGGATCAGGATCGGCCTCCTTAAGAATCTCCTCGTAATCGTCGAGGGGGTGTCCGGAGAGAAATAACCCGAGCAGCTCCCGCTCCATGTCAAGCTGCTGGGTTTTCGTGTACGGGCGAATCTCCGGGTATTCCATCTCCCAGTTGACTTCTTCCGTCAAGCCGAAGAGATGAAGCTGGAGATCGTCCCGTTCCTTCTTCCACTTCAAGGCGGTCTCTACGGTTTCGTCCAGCATGGCGATCGCTTGCGCCCGATGCGCCGGAAAGCCGTCCAATGCCCCGCCTTGAATAAGGGATTCGATCACCCGCTTGTTGCATACCCGCAGATCGACGCGGCGGCAGAAATCGAGCAGATCCGCATACGGTCCCTCCTTGCGAGCAGCGAGAATCGCTTCGATCGCCTGGGTGCCGACGTTTTTGACGGCGGCAAGCCCAAAACGGACTCGGCCCCCGGCGAAGGAGTCCGCCTCTTCTGCTGCGGGCAGTCCCTCGCCAGCCGCTTCACTCCGTACCGACGCTTCTCTCTGCTCAGGGGATTCCTTCTTCGGCTCCTCGTTCCCGCCAACCGCTTCTCGAACTGCCGCAACAGGCGTAAAGGTAATGCCGCTCTCGTTCACATCCGGCGGTAAAACCGCGATGCCCATCCGTCTGCATTCGTCTACGTATTCCGCCACCTTGCGGTGATTGCCCATATTCGCCGTCAGCATGGAGGCCATGAATGGCGTCGGATAATGCGCCTTCAGATAAGCGGTCTGATAGGCGAGTACCCCGTAGGCGGTGGCATGAGCTCGGGGGAATCCGTAATCGGCGAAGCGGAGGATCATCTCATACACTTTATACGCATCCTCGTCCGAATATCCCTGTTTTCGGCAGCCCGAGGCAAAATGTTCCCGTTCCTTGTCAAGCACTTCTCGCTTCTTCTTGCTCACGGCCCGGCGCAGAAGATCCGCTTCTCCGAGCGAAAAGCCCGCCATGAGCGAGGCGATCTGCATGATCTGTTCCTGATAGACGATGATGCCGTACGTATCCTCCAGGATCGGTTGAAGATCCTCATGCGGATAGATCACCTCCGCTTGACCGTGCTTGCATTCGATATAGCGGGGAATGAACTCCATAGGGCCCGGGCGGTAGAGCGCCAAGACAGAGACGATATCCGCAAAGCTGGACGGCTTCATCTCCTTCAGCACCCTCCGCATGCCCGGAGATTCGAGCTGGAAAATCCCCGTCGTCTCTCCGCGGCCAAGCAGCTCGAACGTGGCGGGATCGTCAAACCCCAGCTTCGAAAAATCGAGTGATCTGCCGGTCTCCTCCCGGATCCACTCCAGAGTCCGCTCGATGATCGAGAGGGTGCGCAGACCGAGAAAATCCATCTTCAGGAGTCCGATGGCTTCCAGGTTTTCCATCGTGTACTGCGTGAGCGCCGTCTTCTCCGAGCCTTCCTGCAAAGGAACGTAATGCGTCAGTGGCTCGCGGGAGATCACCACCCCGGCCGCATGGGTCGAGGCGTGGCGCGGCATGCCCTCTACCTTCATGGCGAGGTCGATCAGCCGGCGGGTAGAAGCCTGCCGGGTGCACAGCGCTTGAAGGTCGGGGTTCAGCTCAAGCGCCTGCTTCAAGGTGACGCCGAGCCGCTGGGGAATCATCTTGGCCGCGCGGTCCACCTCCGCATACGGCAGGTTCATCACGCGGCCGACATCCCGAACCGCTCCTTTGGCCGCCATGGTGCCGAAGGTGATGATCTGGGCGACATGCTCATGGCCGTACTTGGCGACGACATAATCAATGACCTCGTCCCGCCGCTCGTCGCTGAAATCGACGTCGATATCGGGCATGCTCACTCGCTCGGGATTGAGGAACCGTTCGAACAGCAGATTGTGGCGAATCGGGTCCACATCCGTGATCCTCAGGGAATACGCCACGAGGCTGCCCGCGGAGGAGCCCCTTCCCGGCCCCACGGCGATCCCTTGCTCGCGCGCGTAGCGGATGAAGTCCCAAACGATGAGAAAATAGTCGGCAAAGCCCATCGATTCGATGACTCCGAGCTCATAGGCGAGCCGCTCTTCCCGGATGCGGGCGAATTCGGGTTCCGTCTCCGCTTGCTCTGGAAAGCGCTCGGCAAGTCCCTCTCGGCATAGACGGCGCAAGTAAGTCCGCGCGTCCAGCCCGTCTGGAATCGGGCGGAATTCCGGCAGGATGGACCGACCGAACTCCAGCTGCAGGTTGCATTTCTCTGCGATGCGAACGGTGTTCTCCAACGCTTCCGGAAGATGGGGAAACAGCCTCGCCATCTCATCCGGACTTTTCATATAAAGCTCCTGAACCGTCATCTTGAAGCGGTCAGGATCATCCAGCGTTTTCCCTGTACCAATGGCGAGCAGGATGTCCTGAACCTCGTGATCCTCTTGGATCAGGTAGTGCACGTCATTGGTCGCAACGAGCGGAATGCCGGTTTCCCGAGACAGAGCGGTCATGCCTTGAACGATTTTCTTTTGCTCCAGCATGCCGTGATCTTGTATTTCCAAATAGAAATCGTCACCAAACAAGCCCCTATACCAGCTCGCCGCCGCCTTCGCTTCCTCCGTCTTGTCCCGCAGCAGAAGCTGAGGGATTTCTCCCTTCAGGCAGGAGCTGAGGCAGATCAGCCCTTCCGCATGAATCGCCAGATGCTCCTTGTCAATCCGGGGCCGATAATGGAAGCCCTCCAAATGAGCGACCGAGACGAGCTCCATCAGGTTTCGGTAGCCCGTCTCGTCCTTGGCGAGAAGGATCAGGTGGCTCACTGGCTGTTCATGGCGTGGTGCCCGTTCCTCCAATCGTCCGCTAGCCACATACACCTCGCAGCCGATGATCGGCTTCACTCCGGCTTCCCGGCATGCTTTATAGAAAGGGACCGCTCCGTACATGACGCCGTGATCGGTCAACGCCAAAGCGGGCATGCCGAGCTCGGCTGCCCGTCCGGCCAGATCGCGAATGCGCGCCGCTCCGTCCAAGAGGCTGTATTCACTGTGAACGTGAAGATGTACGAATCCGCTCATGGCTTGTTCCCACCCAACTCAATGTTCTCTCTAGTGTATCACATAGCTACCCGATAGGCGAACCCACATTCGCATTCTTTCGTTAGAAATGTCATAGAGGATTCACATTTCGCCTTGTTATGATCGCATCAAAGACAACTTCATCCATCATATCGACGAAGACGGTTCATACGATGTTGATCGATTAGCGTGCAGTGCGGAGAACATCATTTCCGAACTGTTTACGCGCAGGAAGCGAAGGAGGAATCACGCAAGCATGTCCTTGATGAAAGCACGCATTCACCTGTTCAGCGGAACCGGCAATACGAAGAGAGCGGCGGCTCTGGCAGAGGAAAGGCTTCGCTTGGCCGGCTGGGAAACCACCGTGTCCAATATGGAAAAAGTGTCTCCCGATGCGGCGGATGCCGCGCTTCATCTGGTCCTGTATCCGATGTACGGCTTCGGCGCCCCGGCTCTCGTAACCAAATACGTCAAGCGATTGATCGCACCGGAGGGAGCTCGTGCCGCTGTCATCGCGATCGGGGGCTCCGAAAACGGAGCGTCCGGAGATGAGGGGATCTCTCTTTATCGAATGACAGCGCTCTTGAAAAAACGCGGCTTCTCCGTTTCCTTTACCACCCTCGCCTCCTATCCGAACAATTGGACGCAGTTCTTCAATCCCCCCAGCCCGGAGGTTGTCGCCCAGATCTGCGAACAGGCGGATCGGCAAATTCAGGAGGCTGCAGACCGCATTGCGCGGGGAACCGTGTGCTTGAAAAAGAAGAGCGTCCCAACACGCCTGCTTCTCGGTTTCCTCTATCTCGGGTATCATCATATCGGCCGGAGGATTCTGGGCAAGCTGTTCATCGCAGACAGCCGGTGCAGCGGCTGCTCCCGCTGCGCGCGAACATGTCCAGCCTCCGCCATCGCCATGAAGCGGGGCAAGCCGGTCTGGAATTGGAGCTGCGAGGGCTGTCAGCGCTGCATCAACACTTGCCCCGAAGAAGCCATCCAGTCCTCTTCCGGCAAGCTAGCCGTCCTAACGGCAGCCAGCTTGATTCCGCTATGGCCCGCTATCGTGCTCGGCCGTTCGTTGGCTTGGCCGGCGCTGCCCTCCTTCCTCGCGGGCACGATCGGCTACATCGCCCTCACGTTCCTCTTCCTCTGGGTAGCCGATCGGCTGCTTAGAGCCGGGGAAGCCTGCTCCCCGGTCCGCCGTCTGCTGACGGCGGGGCCAAGCCGCCGCTATCGCCGCTATCGCGGACCAGGGCCGTCCGCATAATCTTGTCCGCTGCGGCATATTCATTAGCATTCCGGCAGACGGGATGGTGCCGCCAGTGAACTCCTTTGTCGTCAAGTGGATTCTCGATTTCTTCATCGCCTTCGGCATTGTGACCGGCGGGAGCTTGCTCGCCGGAATCGGATCGGTGCTCATGCTTCAGCCGCCCTCTTCCGTCATGGAAAATGTGGCCTCCAACATCAAGATCTGGGCCATGGTCGCGGCAGCGGGCGGAACGATCGATCCGATCCGCATCATCGAGACCAACTTCCAGGAAGGGTATCTGTCTCCCGCCATCAAGCAAATCATGCTGTTCGCCAGCTCCTTCATCGGAGCGCAACTGGGGTATACGCTCATCCACTGGATCTGCGGCGGAGGCAGCCGGTCATGAGGGTGCCTCCGTTCGAGAGGCATCCGAAGCTCATCGTCGCCTTTGCGATCTTTTGCACCGGATTCATTTGCGGCTGCGCCGTCTACATGAGTCTTCACCAGCATCACTTCAACCTGCTAGTGGTGCGCAACGCCAATCTCCAGAGCGAGCTTGACGAAACCCGCGAGGACCTGCGCTCGCAGGCGAATCTCCGCAGCAAGCAGTCCACCGTCGCGCAAGTGAAGGTCCTGTTCGATCTCCAACAGAGCGACGATTTGGACGAATGGACGCAAAGTGCGCTGCGCAAGGCGGTCCACCAGGACCTGCAAACGGCCGTTGGCAGCGCGGCCAGCTCCATCCGCTTAAACCCGCAGGTTTTTCTCAAGCTGGCGGACGGCAAGCTCTATTCCGGTATCCGCGGCAAAGAGTACCGGGTGCGGGTGCAGACGCTGATCGTCGTTCAAACCGAGCTGTCCGTCTGGATCACGGCGAAGGAGTACGTAAAGCCGTCTTCGTAAAGGGATGAACGCCTGCTCGGAGGATAAAACCGACTCATTCGAGAGGCAACGAATCCTCTTCGAAGCTTTCCAACACAATAAGCGCCTCCAAACCATGAGTAACGTGGTTATGGAAGCGCCCTTTGGCGTAAGCATTTTTCGATTGTGGACGTCCGTTAAGAAGTGATTCTATCGAGCACATAACGAAATCGCTTATAGATCATCGAATACGTGAGCGGTGACCAGCGCTTTGGCGACCAGCCTGTCCTCCGAAATCACGTCGACTTCAATCTTGGCGAACTTCCGGCTCACCTCAAGAATCTCCGGCTTGATCACGATCTCGCTCTCCATCTGGACCGGATGCAGGAAATAGGTCGAGATGTTATCAATGACAAGATCCCCCTTTTTGCTGCGCTCGGCTACCCGGTATGCCGCTTGGGTGATCAGGGTCGTGAGCACGCCCGAGGATACGGTTCCGAGCTGGCTGGTCATCTGCGGTGACATCTGCCCCCGGTACACGACCCGATCCTCGCCCGCAATCTCCGTGAAGGGCTCCCACATCTGATCGTCGAAGGTTTCCCCCATCTGCGGCTGCCGCTGAATGTACTGCAGGACGCCCATGACCTCCGTACGGCTGACGGTGCCGAGGAGCTTCCTCCCGTTATCCACAACCGGCAGCAGATCGATGCCCTCCCACATCATCAGGTGGGCCGCAGACGCTACCGAGGTCCGCAGATTGATCGTGACCGGATTGCGGGTCATGAGCTTCTCCATCTGCTGCTCATTAGCCGCGCCCTCGACATCCTTCGCGGTCACCATTCCGATGACGCGATTCCATTCATCGACGACCGGAAACCGGTCATAGCCGGCGGTCTCCGACAGCTTACGCCAATCGGCGACCGTGCTCGATGCCTTCAGCGCGTAGATGCGGGAGCGGGTGATCACATCCTCGACCAGCATGATCTTTTTCTTGATCATGCGGTCGTAGAGAGCCCGGTTGATCATCGACGCTACGGTGAACGTATCGAAGGAACTGGAAATGATCGGAAGCGCCAAGCTATCGGCCAAGCGCTTGACCTCCAGGCTCGTGTCAAACCCCCCGGTGATCAGCACGGCCGCTCCGTTTTGCAGCGCTCCCTTGTGCGCTTCCTCCCGGTTGCCGACGATGAGGAGGCTACCCGCATCGATGTAGCGCAGCATAGCGGCCTGCTCCATCGCGCCGATAACAAACTTGTTCAAAGATTTGTTCAACCCGCGAGCACCGCCCAGCACTTCGCCGTTCACGATATGAGCGACCTCGAAGAAGGTCAGCTTATCGATGTTCTTTTGCTTCTTCTCGATGCGCACCGTTCCGATCCGTTCCTTGGTGCTGACGATGCCTTTGTTCTCCGCCTCCTTGATGGCGCGATAAGCGGTGCCCTCGCTCACATCGAGGTCTTTGGCGATCTGGCGGACCGAGATGTGGCTGCCTACCCGAAGGCTTTCAATATGGCGTAAAATTTGTTCATGCTTCGTAAGCGTTTGCTCCGAATTCTCATCAGGCATCACTGTTATACCTCCGCCGGTTTACCCTGTATTACTCTGTATTATAAACCAGCCGAATGAGCTCTACAATGCTCACGTGCCAAACGGAATAGCAAAGATTTGATATTCCTCGGACAGAACCCATTTTTCCACCCTGTTCTCGTCCCCATGAGCAAAAAAATGCCCCTTCCAGAGCTAGAGTGGTTTTGCAAACCCGCTCTCGAAGGAGGCATTCCGAGAATGAATTATACGGACAAGTGAGAAGCCGATCTGGCTGCTGTCAGTTCTCTCGTCATCTGATAGCAATTGACTTCCTGAATATAGCGGGTCATCATGTACCCTTTCTTGGCGTAAAACAGTTGAGCCCGCCTGTTCACCCGGTCGACGAACAGCTGAGCGTGATCGCAGCCCTTGCGCCGTCCAACATCCTCCGCTTTCTTAAGCAGCTCCGCTCCAAGGCCTTTGCCTTGGTGGTCCTTCCCGACCGCCAGCATATCGATCCACAGGTCCTGCGATGCGTTCACGGCGATCACGAAGCCGATGACTTTCCGTTTTCCTTTCGTCTCCTCTTCCATGACATAGACGCTTCCCCGCTTCATCCGTTCCCGCAGCTCTTT
The DNA here is from genome assembly GCF_001457415.1 of Gorillibacterium timonense. Lineage (GTDB taxonomy): Bacteria > Bacillota > Bacilli > Paenibacillales > NBRC-103111 > Gorillibacterium > Gorillibacterium timonense. The sequence goes on along the minus strand of NZ_LN881724.1, from coordinate 1,016,165 downwards.
CAAGGTCACCTTCAGGTTCGGAAAAGCCTGACGTGCAAGGGGCATCAGCTCTTGCTCGACCAGTCGCAGAATCTGACGATCATCCTCCGCTGTTCGCTTGCGTATCATTGCGCCGCCTCCTCGTACCGCGAACAAGCCGCATCACGTTCGCGGTCACTCGCTTCTACATCATATCCCCGCCATTCTCCTACGGATTTCCACGAATGCACATTTTACATGAAATATGCCGGTATCCAAACGACGTCGGACTTCCGTCCATACAATAGGGTATGACTAAGGAGGAGGTGCTAGCATTCATGCAGTCTATGGTAACGAAAGAAGAAGCCCGTAAACTTGTCGGTCAAACCGTCTACGCCTTGAAGAAGGATGGAGCCGTTGTCTCCGGCAAGCTCTTGAAGGTAAAAGGAGATCAGCTTTACCTGAGCTCCACGAACGGGAAAAAGGCCTCCACCAAAGCTGTTATTCCGCTTGTGCTGTTCGATCTACTCGCCATCGGAACGAATCCTTGGGGATGGGGCGGCGGCTTTGGCGGTTGGGGACCCGGCTGGGGAGGTTGGGGACCTGGCCTGGGGGGATGGGGCGGTTTCTGGTAAAGGCGGTCTAGCACCACTCGGCCAACAAGCCTGGCATTCGAGTGAGCGGGAATGATCCCCTCACCGAACGCCAGGCTTGTTCCATTATGCCGCCAGGTTGTGAGCGTTCATTTTGAAGCATCTTTCCTCTATAGAAAAGGAGATTGAGATGGAGGGCAAGCCTGCCAAACAACTAAAAAAACCGGTGAAAGGATCACCGGTTCGCTTGATATTCTCGAAAAAGATACTAATTAATAACACTCCAGTATTCCTAACTGAATTATGAATATACTGTAGCACGCAAATGTCAAGAAAGCAAGGATTTCTATGAAATATTTAGCAAGGAAGCGTATCCCCCGTTTCCATCTGCTGCCTAGAATCAAGAGGAGAGCGAACCCGAATTTACATCCTTTTGTCCAATGCGGTAGGGTTGCTAAGCGGAGGAGGGAAAAGATGCAGATCGAACTGAACGATATCCGAAAAAGCTTTACAATTTACGAACGACCAGAAGGAAGATGGGGGATGTTGAGAGGAGCGTTCACACGGAGCGTACGCAAGGTGAAGGCGCTGGACGGCATCGGATTCACCATCTCCGAAGGAGAGCTCGTGGGCTACATTGGTCCGAACGGTGCAGGTAAATCCACCACCGTCAAGGTGATGAGCGGCATCCTCACCCCGGACGACGGCGAATGCCGGATCATGGGCAAGATTCCATGGAAAAACCGGGTGGAGCATGTTTCGCAAATCGGCGTCGTGTTCGGACAGCGCTCCCAGCTGTGGTGGGATGTGCCCGTGGCCGATTCCTTCGACGTGCTGAAGGACATCTACGCCATCCCCGCTGCGGATTACCGGGTCAGACTTCGCGAACTAACCGGAGCCCTCGGTGTGGACGGGCTGTTGAAAACACCGGTTCGGCAGCTGTCACTCGGCCAGCGAATGCGCTGCGAGCTGGCCGCCGCGCTTCTCCACCGACCGCGAATTCTGTTTCTTGATGAACCGACCATCGGCTTGGATGCGGTATCCAAGCTTTCTTTAAGAGCCTTTCTCAAGGAAGAAAACCACCAGCATGGCGTCACGATGGTGTTGACCACCCATGACATGGACGATATCGAAGCGCTCTGCGAGCGGGTCATGGTAATCGGCCATGGCCGACTCTTGTATGACGGGAACTTGTCCGGCCTGCAGGACAAGTATGCTCCGGAGGTCATCGCCAAGGTGAATACCGATCAGATGATCGCCGCTATGTATGAAGATCTCTCGCTAACCTAAGATGAGGAGGCGCCGCTTTGAAAATCGTTCATACCGCAAGAGCTTGTGCTTCCCTCTTTCGAATCCGAATGGCCGAAGGGTTGCAATATCGAATCGCCGCCGCATCCGGGATTGCGGTAAGCGTGTTTTGGGCCTTGATCGAGTGCATTCTCCTTACGGTATTCTATACATACGGCGACAAAGGCACATGGAACAATAACGGCTTCGGACTTTCCCAAGCCATCTCTTATATTTGGCTCGCCCAAGGGCTGTTTGTGCTTCAATTCATGAGCATCGACGGCGAGATCATGGCCAAAATTCGCAACGGCGATGTGGGAATCGAGCTGTGCCGGCCGCTCGACCTCTATATGCATTGGTTTGCAAAAGGTGCAGCGGGCAAGCTCGGCACCTCCTGGATACGCTCTCTCGCCACCCTCCTGATCGGGCTCTTGATGCCCGCCGGATACGCGCTCGGCAAGCCTGCCTCCTTTGAGGGATTCCTCTTCTTTGTTCTCTCGGTGGCGATGGCCTTTCTTCTCTGCTCGGCCTATGCCATGCTCGTGACCGCCATCCGCATGAGCATCACGTGGGGCGATGGACCGACTTATATGCTCCTATTGGTGAGCGGAATTCTGTCCGGCAGCTATTTGCCGCTTCGGCTATGGCCAGATTTCATGCAGCCCTTCCTGCGCCTGCAGCCCTTCGGAGGGTTCACCGATATACCAGCCCAATTATATGTCGGCAGCCTGTCTTCTTCTAGCGCCTTTCCCATGATCGCGATTCAGCTGGCTTGGAGCGTGATCTTTATTGCCGCCGGCCGGCTGATCATGAAACGCAAACTGTCCGGAATCATCATTCAGGGAGGGTAAGATGGAACGGATTCTTATGGAAGGCAAAATCTACTTGAAGCTGCTGCGGATGCACCTCTTGTCGGGAATGGAATACAAGGGCTGGTGGCTCATGCTGCTTCAGGTCCTACTCGTCGTCGTCAGCGACCCCATCTCCACCATCCTGCTGTTCTCCCGTTTCGGCAGCATCGGAGACTGGACGATGGAGCGCGTGATCCTCATCTATGCGCTCGCGGTCGCCTCCTTCGGACTTGCAGAGAGCCTCTGCCGGGGCTTCGATTATTTTCCTTGGCAGATGCTTCGTTCCGGAGATTTCGATCGACTTCTGCTGCGCCCGCGTTCCTTGTTTACCCAAGTTGCGGCATCGACCTTTCATCTGCACCGCATCGTCCGACCGCTGACGGCTCTATCCGCCGTGATCTGGGCGCTGTCCGAGCTGGACGTTCCGCTGACGATGCGGGCTTTCGTCATCTTGGCATTAGCGCTCGCCGGAGGCTTTCTGATGTACAGCGGCGTATTCGTGCTAACCTCGGGCCTCGCGTTCTTTACCATCAAGGGGTTGGATTGGATCTTCATCCTGACCAACGCAAGCTACCAGATCACCCGCTGCCCGGAGCCCTACATGCCAAGGGTGCTGAAAAACCTGTTCAGCTTTCTACTGCCGGTATTGTTCATCAGCTTTTATCCGGCTTCCGCCGTATGCGGCTGGAATTATCCCGTTGTTCTCGGGTACCTGTCATTGCCTTTCGGAGCGGCGTTCCTCGGGTTATCCCTGATCATCTGGCGCATAGGCGTCCGTCATTATAAGAGCACAGGAAGCTGAGGAGAAGACCGTGTTTGTTGGAACATTTGATCGAATTCTTGACAGACTTCGGTTGAAGCAGGAGGCCCCGGTTATCTTGGAGCTTCATCAGCTCCTCCATTCTCCAGATCGCCGGGCTCCTCCTTCCCCTCGTCGCCTGGAGCCGCTTCTTCTCCCATATCCAAATCGAGGTCCATGCTGTTCGTCATCCACTCCTTGATCCAATCCGGCACTTCATAGGGAGACGCTTCCCCTGCCTCTTCATCGGTTGCTCCGAATGCCGGAGATTCATGGAGGAAGGACCGGATGCCGCTCAAGTGGTTGTCATCTCCCTCAATGGACCCAAATCCTTGATTGTGCACCTTGCGGCTCGAAAATCCGCTTGGCACGTTATTCCCGAAATTCAAGCAGGAGGCTCCCTCGACGGTACCGATCTTGATCTGCCCGATCACGAATGTCGGCGACAACCAGCCGCTGGGCATTCCCATCCCTCCTCATTCCAAGGTGTAACGAATTCCCGAGCCCGTCCGCCGAAGCTTTGGCGCATGAGCGGGTTCGGTCGAGCCGTCCGCGGAATTCGGTGCCGCTTCCTCTTTCCTCTCGGCTTGAACTCCATCGCCTGGCGTCTCCTTCTCCGCTTCCCTTCTTCCCAAGCTCCGAAGGGAAGCGAAGTTGTTGCCCAGGTTGAGCGAACCGCTCAGCTCGCGAACCGTGAGGCTGTCCAACCGATAGCTGGGCTGATCCAAATGGAGCGTATCGACATGAAGCTCATCCACATGAAGCTGCTGTACCGTGATCGGCCGTCCGCTGAGCCGGACCAAGCGGGCCAGATCCCGTTCCAGCCGGGCGATGCGGGCAAGGAGGTCGGCCTCCTTGTCCTCTTCTCGCTGTGCTTCTCGTTCCGTCATATGCGTCACCTCTCAATCCGGGATATCTTCCCCGAATTCCACCGCAACCGTACGGCTGTCCGTCTCCGGCAATAGCCTCATCCTCAAGGTGAGAAGTCCTTGCCGGTAGCTCGCTTGCACCGCATCCGGATTCACCGGCTCCGGGAGCGCCACCCGGCGTGAAAACCGGCCGATCGCGCGCTCTGAGCGAAGCAATTCGTCTTCCAGAACCGGATAAGGGTAAGGCGTCTCTCCGCTGACCGTCAGCCAGCGGGTCGCGAGGGCGACCGTGATCGCTTCCGGTCCGGCGATTCCCGGCAGCTCGAATACAGCTACCAGCTCTTGGCCATCCCGGTAAAGGTCCATGCGCGGTCCGGCATCCGGCCACAAACCAGCTAGATCATCCCAGAAGTCCTCGCCAAGCACCTGTACCGCCTGCTGTTTCCAACGTCGTTTGGCCTCTCGGGAAAGTCCTTCGCTCATGATGGTTCTCCCTTGTGTTCGACTCGAACGGCAGTTCCGGAGAGGAGCCCCTCTCGATGAAAGATCGTCGGAGCTCCGCAGCCCGAACAATAGGCGGCGTCTTCCCGGTTAACCTTGGTGCATTTTTTCGTAAACATATCCCCCACGTTGGTGCAACTGTTGACGAGCGGAGCCCCGCAGCCGACACAATATTTATCTCCGTCCTCCGCTTTACGGCTGCACCTCACGCAATATTTATCCTTCTTTTTGTCAGCCATTCTTCCTCGCCTCTTCCGTCAGATCCGCACATGCTCCGAACCGGCTCTCCGAGATCAGGTTGCGATTTCCGCTCACTTCTCCAAACCCTTCTCTGATTTCTTGTTTCGATGTGTGCTGACCAGGAAGATTCGTTCCCGTGAGGAGGGCGGAGCTTTCCGCCAACCGCTCGATTTGATGATTCCATATGGTGATGCGCATCGCTTCGTTCCTCCTCAACAGGTAAGAACCTTCATTTCGGAAGATGGCACTCTTAAGGACCAACTACACTCTCGTTGCTTGTATTCAGATCGTTGTCGTTGATCATCGTATCGAATAAGCTGTTATTGTTGATCAGAAGATAGGGATTCGAGATGAGATTGTACTGGCCGAATACTTCTCCGACTCCATTAAAGCGTTTGGAGTGGGCATCCCAGCCGATCATTTGGTTGTCTCCAATAAACACGCCGGAGGTCGTATTCATCGAGTTGGTGACTATGCTGTTGAAATTGATGCTTGTCGCCACTTATTCCCACCTGCCGTTCTCTCCAGCGTAAGCGGTCGCTTATTCACCAGCCTATTCGTTTGTCGGTGGTTGTGTGCGTTTGGCCTCCTTCTCCGGATAGGGAGCCGCCAGCACATCCCGGTCATCGATCGGCGTGTCGATCAAGTCATTGTCGTATACCACGCTCACATTGGCGGAAAGTCGATTCAGCATGCCGGTCACGGAGCCGAAGCCGGAGATGCTCTTGCCATGGCTGCTCCAGCCCCATTGAGCATTCGTGCCGACGAAGATGCCTGACGCCGAATCGATGCGGTTGACGTTGATATTTCCCAGTTCAATGCGTATCCCGCGCGGTCGAACCATGCCTCCTCCCTCCCGCCAGCTGTCGTGAAGAGCGGTCACCTGCCATTCTATGCGGCGATAAGCAGGTTCAGAACCGGAGGAAAGCACGCACCATTCGAGCACCCGCCCAGATCCGGCCGCATAGGATAAAACAGGGATGAATGAAGAAGGCGGTGACCTGTATGGCCGATCAGAACGAGCAAGACCCTTGGAAAAGCATCCATCAGCTCCTTGGAGGCAAAACGCCGTTCATCCGCATACCGGAAAGCATGCAGGGAGGGGAATGGGTCCAATCAATGATCAATGACATCGTCAAGCGGACCATGGATTCCGTCGCCGGCTCCGCCGGCTATTCGCCAACGGAGAACCCGCCCAGGCAGACCGATCCGCGCACGCGAAAGACGGCTTCTCCTCCTGATTCCGAGAGAGCCCGCAGCTCCGCCAATACCCGGAGCTCCAGTACGCCTGTCCGACCGGCCCCCTATGCGGGGGGCAATCCGGCGATTTCTACGACGGACAAAGCGGTCATCGTTCGTTATCGCCTCCCGGACAAAACCGAAGCGGAGAAGCTGCGCCTTTTTGCCGATGTGTACACGCTGCGTCTGGAAGGATTGCCGGGTGGCCGCAAACCGTCGATTCCTCTGCCCTGTCCGGTCAAGATCCAAGGCGCGAGTGCTCGGCTGAACGGTGAAAACTTGACGATCCGCTTGCCGCGCTCCTCACGGATACGCGAGCAAGAAATCTTCATCCACTATTGAGAAGAGACTCGCGTTTTTGGTTCTCAGCCCCAAGTGGTATAATGAGAGTGGCAAGCCAATCTAGTACCCGGGGTGATTCTGATGATTTTCCGTACCATTCTCGTTCCGTTCGACGGATCCAAAGCTTCTCGCAAGGCTCTGGACAAAGCCATTCAAATCGCTTCCTCCGATCCGGCCATCCGACTGGATGTCATCAATGTCCTGCAATTTCCTACGCTGGTGGTAGGCGAAGCCATGATCGCGGCTCCCGCTTCCATGCAAAAGGAATATTACGACGCCTCCGAAGAGCTGCTGCAGGAAGCCAAGGCACTCCTTGATCCTCTTCCCAATCCGACAAAAACGATTCTGGAGGACGGTCAACCAGCCGAAACCATCCTGAGCTACGCTGAGCAAAATGGTGTCGATCTGATCGTGATCGGCAGTCGAGGACTCGGCAATATCCGCAGCTTCGTCCTCGGCAGCGTGAGCCACAATGTAGTCCAGCATGCGAAAGTTCCCGTGCTGGTTGTTAAGTAAGGTTCAATCCCGAAAGCAATTCAAGAATAAGAGGCTGACATTCAAGCAGATTTCTCCTGCTTGAATGTCAGCCTCTGGCTTTTATATGGACTCCGGTTTTAAAGTTCGGGTCATGGATCTCAATCCCCTTTTTTATCCGGATCCTGTATTACCATACCGTCTTGATTCCATTTTCCAAAACTTTCGGCTTTCTCTGCATGCGTTTTAGGACGATCAGGTTCCGAACCGCAAATCCGGTGCTGATGACCCCCAGAATGTAAAACCATGGATTGTTCGACATGGTGAAATAATCGCTGGTCAACGCCCACATATTCGAAGGCACGAAGGAGTTAATCGTACCGATCAGGATGACGATCGCGAGCTTGTAGGAGGCGCCGATCTGAGTTCCTCTTTTCTCCCAGTACAGCCCAGGGACAATGGCGATCAAGACGTTTGTAAAGATAAACCACTTGAACATATACGGATCATACATGAAGACCCGGAACAAGTTCACGACACCCACGAAGATCAAGATCTGGCCGATCACCCGCAGCCAAGCTTCCTTAACCGTAACCGGCTCCTGATGCAGATGTCCCCATATTTCTTGCCGTTCTACATAAATACATTTGTACAGGTTATACACTTCAAAGAGGTTCCAGATCACCAAGGCGATCGAAGCGGCGGTAAAGAACCAAAAGCCTCCAGTCGCTTTCGCAGCCATGGCAAAGACAATCGCTCCCATGCTGTCGTGGGCAAAATAAAAGGTGTGCATCCATACCGGATAAGGAGCGCTCTTTTCTCTGCGAACGAGTTGAAAGCTGTACACATACTCCATGTACCCGATGAAAAAGGTAAAGGCCGCAACAATGAGCAAAAAGGCAAACTGGGGATTGTCGGGGCTGAAAGCCGTACGAAAGTCATCTAGCGAATAGGTCGTTGGGTAAAACGTGAACAATTGGTCAAGCATAAACCTCTCCCTCTCTTTTAATGGATATCATGTTGAATATTCCACATGTGTACATTATATTACCTAGTAGGAGAAGATCAATTGCCAATCATCTTGAGAATGCGGAATAATCAACAAAGCGCCTGGATCTGTGGAAAAGAGGAATGAGGAATGGCCAAGAATAAGCTCGACCGACGGGTTGTGAAGACGAAATCGAGCATACGAAAAGCCTTTTGCCAGCTTATTAAGCAAAAGGAGTTCTCCTCGATTACCATAACCGAAATTGCCGGACTCGCGGACATCGACCGCAAAACCTTTTATTTGCACTACAGCACGGTCGAGGATATCTTGCGGGAAATGGAGAATGAGTTAGCGGAGAAGGTTTCATGGCTTCTGGAAAAAAACGAGAGGATCAACATCTCGACCTTCTTTAAGGGCTTGAATGATATCCTGACGGAAGATATGGAGCTGTACCGCAGATTTGCGGAAGCGACCTCCTATTCGTTCTTTCTAAAAAGATGCAAGAACATCCTGAAGGCTTCGATCATCCGATCCCTTTATCCGAAATCGAACTTGCCTCTCGCATCCTTTCAGGTCTATGCGGAATATATCTCGTCCGGCATCATCAGCATCTATACGGATTGGCTGAGCTCCAACAGACCGATGACTTTGGATGAGCTGACGGAGATCGCGGAAGACGCGGTTTATCATGGCTGGGAAAAGATCATGGGGTAAGCAATCGCCAAGTATATAAGCTGGAAACAGCTTCGTGATCGCAAAAAAAGGGAAGCAGAGGTCTAAAACCTTACCTGCTTCCCTTTTCCCTTTGCCCAAGAAACGCCGGACATGCACCCATCAGCATGGCCCGCCTATTTTTTCGCTGCCAGCATTCGTCGCGTTCCGCGCAGCCGCTCTTCCATCTGCCATTTCCTCATCCGTCCCACACGTCGCTGCTCTTCCCGAACCGCCTCATCCACTCCGATCACATCATACAGATGAGCGGCGACGAGAATCAGAGCGAACACAAGCCATGAGACGGCGAATAGGGTAGGAAGCGTAAATCCTTTCCCAATCGGCAGTTGCGGCACCGCATAGAGCAGCATGCCCAAAATCAAGCTGAGTCTGATGAAGCTCCTTGTCCCCTTCATAGGCGTCACCCCTTTCCCGGCTTGTACCGTACGGTACATCCTATGCAGCAGCGGCCTATTCTATGCCTCCATCGGCCTCACTCCCCCCTTAAACTGGGTTTCTGTCAAGCACCAAGGAAAATCTGTCCTCATATGATGAAGGAGTTAACGGCGGGTTCCCTAGATTTCGGAATACTGCCGCAAGTAAGGAGCAGGGAGGTAGTGCCGTGGCCGGAGTGCACCCGCTCATCGGAATCATGGCTTGCAGAAGTGCCGGTGATCCTCCCTTCCGGGAATACACGACCTATGCGGCCATGAGCCGTGCGGCGAAACGGATGGGAGCGACGCTTGCCGTATTCTCGCCCGATGCCGTAGCCGCAGGCAAGCCACAGCTTGACGCCTGTCTGCTGCAGCCAAATGGTAGGTGGGAAAGCCGCTTGATCCCTTATCCGGATGTCGTCTTGGAGAGAGCCTTCTACAGCGATCTGGACGAGAGCCAGCGGGTTCGCTCTGCTCGAGCTTGCCTTGAGCAGAATGGCGTCCTCCTGCTTGCGGGCAAACTCGGCGGCAAGCTGGCCGTCTCCCGCATCCTCTCTGAACACGAGCAGGTGCGCTCCCTTCTTCCGGCAACGGAGCTCATTGGCCTGCCGGCCCTGTTTCACCGTTTGGAGGAACACGGAACCGCGTTTCTCAAGCTCGATCTCGGGTCCAAAGGCTTAGGCTGTGTCCGCTTAGTGAGGGAGAACACATCCCAGCCGGGAAGCCTGGTCGATTTATCGGCGCAGCCCTTCCTTGCGGAAGGGCGTGATTTCGAAAATCGGCCATTCCGCCTCCGATTCGCCAGTCGAAAAGAGCTTGCGTGCTGGGTCAATCGCTTTACGGCGGGAAGACGTTATCTCGTTCAGGATTACCTGCGGCTGATGGACGATGAAGACCGCCCGTACGACCTGCGCTCTCTCGTGCAGAAGGAAGCGTCAGGCGCATGGGCCATAACCGGCATTGCCGTCAGGCAAGGAGCACGGGACGGCATGACGGCCAATCTTCATGGCGGCGGCAAAGCCTTATCCTCGTCTGTGCGCCTGAAGGAGATTGTCGGCCCGCACCGAGCCGCGGAGCTGCTTCAGGAAATCGAAGAGCTGTCACTGATCATCGCCGGTCTGCTAGAAGAACGGTTCGGCCGCTTCGTCGAGCTCGGGCTTGACTTCGGAGTCGAGCCGCATGGCCGCCTCTGGTTCCTGGAAGCCAATTCCCGGCCGGGGAGGTCTGCCTTTCGCGAGTGCGGCGATCAAGCTGCGGCAGAACTCTCGGTCAGTCGCCCCGTCGCTTATGCGGTACGGCTCGCTTCCAGGCGTATGCCCGCTTTCCTTCAGTCCGTATGACGTCTCCCCTTTCGTCAGCTTGCGCCGGTCCGGACCGGCTTCCTTGCAACCGGAATAATGGTGTTTCGTTTAGGAGGATATCGTGATGAGTTTGACCTCATGCACCCTGCTGGTTACTCGGCAGGAAACCCGAAGTCTTGCGCTAAGCCCCTCTCTTCGGGAGCAGTTGGAGCTGGATAACGTCCGAAGTGTCGTCCTGCGAGTCGGATCGCTCAACGCGACCGTTCCGCTCAGAACCTTTAACCGCAAGGGAGAATACGCCGTACTTTCCTCTTCGCTTGCTTCGACCCTCAAACTGCCGTCATCCGGCAAATGCATGATCCGCTCGAGTGGAACGCGGGAACTCCAGGTCGGACCGCTCATCGGAGTCCTCACCGCGGTCAGCAACCATCCGACTCAGCCCTTCGGTCCTCGTACCGCTTATATCCGAGAACTGATGGAAGCGGGGAAAAACCGCAGCTTCTTCTTTGCCTTTTCTCCGCAAAGCGTCAACTGGGAGACTGAAACGGTTACGGGCTATTTTCCATCTCCAGGAGGGAGCTGGGTCCGCAAAACCATTCCGCTTCCGGATGTCGTATATAACCGCCTCCCGAACCGAACCGCAGAGAAAACGGCCGCGCTCCGCGAATTCAAGGAGAAGTTCGTTCAGCGCAAAATCCCGATCTTCAATTGGAGCTTTTTTGATAAATGGGAAGTCTACCGCCTCCTGGATGGGGATCGGGACGCCTCACAGCATGTTCCGGATTCGCAGATTAATCCATCGTCAGAGGACATTCGCAAGATGCTGGATCGTCACCGATTTATCTATCTCAAACCAACCGCCGGAAGCCTCGGCTACGGCATCTTCCGCCTGACGTTAAATCCGGGAAAAGGTTATTTTCTCCGTTACCGCAAAGACGGCAGCAACGTGCTGCTGCGCTTTCCCAAGTTCGATGGACTCTTCAACATGCTTCGCAAGCTAAAGCTGAAGATGTCGCAGTATGTGGCTCAACAAGGAATCCGCCTGATCGAGATCGACGGCTGCCCGATCGACTTCCGCTTCCATCTCACCAAGAATGGCAGGAACGAATGGGTCGTTGCGGGAGTCGGAGCCAAGAAAGCCGGGAAAGGCAGCGTCACCACCCACGTGCGCACAGGTGGCCAGCTGATGGTTCCGGAGTACGCGCTTAGCGCCACCCAAGGAGAGTTGGCCGACTCCACCTTCCAGAAGGCGAAGGATGTTGCCATCAAACTCGCCAAGGCTATTGAGCGGGAATATCCTCACCGGCTTGGGGAGCTGGGGCTTGATCTCGGGATCGACCAATCCGACAACGTATGGATGTTCGAAGCCAATTCAAAGCCCGGGCGAACCATCTTCAAGCATCCGCAGCTCAAACAGCAGGGAAAGGACGCCTCCGCCAATCTGTTCGAGCATTTTCTCTATTTAAGCCGGTTCTCCGATAGGAGGGAATGAAGTGAGCGTAATCGCCAATACTCTGTCCACGCGAACCTCTCTCGCCATTCTCACCATGCCGGACCCCGAGCAGGGCTTTCGGGGCAACCGGGCAAACTTCATCGATCTGATCCAAACCGGCAAAAAGCTCGGAGCGTTCGTCTATGTCCTCACCACCGATGATCTCCGGGCGGGAGACAAGCGGGTGTACGGATATGTCTACAACGTCGAGAACGGGATCTGGACGCGCCAGCTGCTGCCCATGCCGCATGTCATCTATAACCGGTTACCCACCCGGACGGATGAACAGCTTCCCGAGGTGCAGAATGTCATTAAGGATTGTCTGAAGAAAAAAAACGTCCGGCTGTTTAATCCTTATTTCTTCAACAAATGGGCGCTGTTCGAATGGTTAAACTCCGACAAGGAAACCCAGCGTTTTATTCCCGCTACCCGAAGGCTGTCTTCACCGCAGGAGCTAGCCTCCTTTATGCAATCGCATCCGATGGTGTATCTGAAGCCGATACGCGGCAAAGCCGGAAAAGGCATCATGAGGCTGGAGACCAACACGCCCGGACGCAAGTATTGGTGCAAGCTGATCATCCAAAATCATAAGAAGAGCATCGTGACGAATCATTTAAATTTCGCCAAGCTCTGGACCCGGATCAAGCAGGAAATAACGGATGAGGATTATATCATCCAACAGGGCATTTTGCTTGCCGAAAGTGAAGGACGTCCCTTCGATCTTCGCGTACTGGTTCAGAAGAGCGGCACCGGCAAATGGTTTATCACCGGCATCGGTGCCCGCGTCGCAGGCGTGAAGAGCATCACGACCCATGTTCCCCGCGGCGGCCATATCGATAATCCGCACAATGCCCTGATTTCATCCTTCGGCGAGACAAGAACGCCCATCATTCTCCGAAAGGTCAACAACGCCGCGCTCACCATCGCGAGGCGGATTGAGAAAGCTTCCGGATACAAGCTCGGTGAAATGTCGCTTGATCTCGGAGTAGACCGGAACGGACGGATCTGGTTCTTCGAAGCCAATTCCCGTCCGATGAAGTTCGACGAACCGGATATCCGAGAGACCTCTCTCGCGCGGATTATCGAATACACTCAATTTCTGAGCCGTCCCCGTCCAGCCCGGACCGGGAAGAAAAGCGGGTGAGCTCATTGGCAAGTCCAACGCTCGGCATCATGACTTTATACAGCGGGAAGGGGACCCTGGATGCGGAAGAACGGGTCTTCTTCCGCTCTCTTGTCCTTCAAGGCATGGAGATCGGATTGGATGTCTTCGTTTTCACGCCGGAGGATGCCTCTACGGACGGCCATCGGGTTCATGCCCATGTCTACGATCGTTCAAGAAGCCTTTGGAAAAGGGAGTGGCGGAAGTGGCCGGATGCGGTCTACGATCGCTGCCGGGCTCAGCGGTCTCCGAAATTCGGGCAGATGAGAAGATTCCGCGCCCGCTATCCCAAGCTCCGTTATTTGAACCACCCGTTATCCAGCAAGTGGGGCAATCATCTCGTTCTGCAGAAGCATAACGGTATTCGGCCTCATCTGCCTCAGACGCAGATCTACCGAAATGTCCAGGATCTGATCGAATTCAGCGCCAAATACCCCCTCGTTTACGTAAAGCCGGTTGACGGATCAGGAGGACGTGGGATCGCCCGCTTCGCTCGGGCGGAGGACGGGCGGCTTGCCATGAGCGGACGAAGCCCCTCCCGAAAGATCATCGCCCCTGTTCGCGGCACGCCTGCCTCTCTCATGGGCAAATGGTCAAGCTGGCGAATCGGGAGACGCTATCTCATCCAGCAAGGCATCCCCATCGAGCTTAAGGGTGGCCGTGTACACGACTTCCGGTTGTTGATCCAGAAGAACGACCGCGGGAGCTGGCAGGTTACCGGCATCGCCGGGAGAGTCGGGGGAAGCGGGAGCGCAACCTCCAATCTTCACGGAGGAGGAGAAGCTGTCGCCTTCGAGAAGCTCCTTGCCCGCCGAGGCTGGAGGGAAGGAAAGATCGAAGCGATCCGCAGTGATATGGAGCGTCTCGCTCTGAATACCGCTGCGGTTCTGGAGCGGAGATTCGGACGTTTATGCGAACTGGCACTCGACTTGGCTGTCGACCCACAGGGTCATGTTTGGCTGCTGGAGGTCAATCCGAAGCCATCACGCGAGGTGTTCAAGCGAATCGGCGATAGGGCCTCTTATCACCTCGCCTTGCGGCGGCCTTTGGAATACGCCCTGCACTTGGCCGAACAGAACCGTTCATAATTCGCTTCTGCCTGAGCCAAATAGACGAAAAACGGCACCGACCTCAAGGAACGATGAGGTCACGTGCCGTTTTTCACATAGACTTCCAAAAGTTAGCTACTCCCTTCTAGCGCACCCAAAATTCGTAAGCGCTTTTAAAATAAGCGCTTCCATTTATCCGAACCCAAAAGGCCGTGTTATATTCCGCGATACCTCCAGCATGCACGAGCTCGCCCTGCTGCCACAATTCCAGGTGTTGCCCGAGCCATACGGCATTGTCGAAGTCCGCATCGGTCTTTAACAGAAATCCGGTTTGCTTCATCCTGTTCACCCCTCTGCTTATCAAATTCGACGCTTCATAACTCATTCCTTCTGGGATTCGCCCAACTTTGTGAAAAAAATAACTTATCAAGCGGGAAGAAAGCGGAGAAGCTCTCTCCTCCGCGTTCAGGCTTCCAGCAGCTCAAGCAGCTCGGGGAAGGAAGCGATGACAGCATCGGCCTCTGCCAGCTCTTCGCCGGCTCCAAAATCGGCATAATCACAGCCAATGACAGGCAATCCATTCTTCTTACCCGCTTCCACATCGGAGGAGCGGTCTCCAACCATCCAAGCGCTCTTCACCCCATGTGTATGCAGGAGGAGCTTGACAAGTTCCACCTTGGACTGCGTTTGGTATTCTCCTGCGCTGTACAGCCCATCGAACAGCTCGGCGATCTGCTTGTGCTTCGCAACGAGCTTAACATAATCCTCCAAGCCGTTGCTGGCAACAAAGAGGCGAATTCCAGCTTCCTTCAGCTTGGTCAAGGTCTCCGCTACTCCCGGGTACAACTCTCCTTCGTCGTTTTCCAAGCAAGCGATCTGATGCTTGAGCAGAAGAACGTCCGCTCGCTCACGCAGCTTGGCTGGGCTTCCCGGAAAGACACGCTTCCAGATCTCCTCAAGGAGCATTCCAAGTCCGCTTAGGATGCGTTCATCCGGCGGATTCTCACCCTCAAACAGCCCTTCCGCGCGCAGGTCGTCGCATACCCGATGATAGGCCTCCACTACGATGGATTCCGTGCGAAACAAGGTGCCGTCCATGTCAAAAATCATCGCCTCCGGCCGGGGCAGCATCCCGGTTTGGGGACTCCTTCCAGACATCTCTCGATCCATCCCTTCTCTAAGCGTATGCCGGCAAATGTTCGGCTTATACCGCTGTAATCCTGTTAATGGTGACAAAGTCAGCGGTAAAAGTCAACCCTGATCCCTTTAAACAACGAGTGCCTCCCCCGCACCTTCTGCCCATAAGTAGTTCAGTTCGGTAAACAGGCTCTACCGCAGAAGCGGTAGAGCCTGTTTACCGGTTTGCAGTTGCTAACTGACCGTTTCCATCCGTATATCCAGCTTCCTGAGGCAAGACATACGAACCTACATCGGATCTCACTAAAATACTTTTTGCGCCGCCTGTTCGGATTTCAGAATCTCCACCGCTTCCCGGAACCGCTGGGAATGGACGATCTCCCGCTCGCGCAGGAAGATCAGGCTGTCCTTCAGATCCACATCATCGGTCAGATCGATCAGCCACTGGTAGGTGGCACGCGCTTTCTCCTCGGCTGCTATGTCTTCATAGAGATCTGCGATCGGATCGCCCTTGGTCGCAATGTAGGAGGCTGTCCATGGAACGCCTCCGGCATTCTGATAGAAGAGCGCCGTATCATGGTTGACGAAATACGTATCCAGTCCGGCAGCCGTAACCTGCTCGGCATTTAAGTCTTTCATCAATTTATAGACCATTGTTGCAATCATTTCCAGGTGAGCAAGCTCTTCCGTAGCGATGTCGTTCAAGACTCCGATCACCTTGGTCGGAATGGTGTACCGCTGATTCATGTACCGCAGCGCCGCAGCTAATTCACCGTCCGCTCCCCCGTATTGCTCCAGCAGCAATCGGGCCATTCGCGGATCGCATTTGCTGACCCGAACCGGATATTGCAGCTTTTTCTCATAGATCCACATCGTCCCCGCATCCTCCTCACTTCGGTATCGGCTGGTATTAGACCTGCCAGGGCCAAGGCGCATCCGCCCAGTCCCACGGCTCGCGGCTCATGCTGAGCCCAAACTGCAGCAAAGGGCCATACTGCATTTCATAGGCTTGCGCGAGCGCCCAGCGCTCCTTGCTGAGTTGATTGAATTGCCGCACCGCCGCGAGATCGAGCGGATGGGTATCCAAATACAACGTCAGTTCAACCAGAACGAAGTCGATCGCTTGAAGCTGCTCCAGAAGGGCATAGTACTGCGCATCCAGCTGTTTTTGCATACGAATCGCCTCCTCGTACTAATGGCGGGGTGAATACGGGCTGAACAGGCACGGCCATAAAGTGCCTTTTCGAAGTGCCGTGCAAGGATCGAATTGCGGTAAATTCATCGGCTGAAAACCCAAATAGAGCTGCGGCGGAGTGTCAAAGTACTTGACGAGAATCGGCGGACAGGGGTCATGCGGCCCGACAAACGGTTCATACATACGCACCTGGGCAATCATCCGTTCATTCCTCCTCAACGATTGGGCGGACCCATGATCAGTTAGAACAAGTGTATGCGTTCATCAGTCTGGTAAGAACCGTTAATCCATACTGCGCTACGGCATTCGGCAAGACGGCATGATCGAGCAGCCGACAAAAAGAGCCGCCCCCTTTGTCACGGGCTGTGACAGAAGGGACGGCCATTGCCATTCGATTATGCTGAAGGGAACGATGCAAAATGAAATCAGGCGATCTCTTGAATGGAGCCGCCCTCCTGCTTTTGACGGAACAGCGGAACGAGGATGAGCGCTGAGATGAGGAGCAGGACGGATGAGAGCAAGTAAACCGGCATGAGATCGAGAAGACCCGCCAGCCAGCCGCCAAGCGTCATGGTGATGACCATCGCCCCCATGAAGAGGGGGTTCAAGATCCCGTTTACCCGTCCCACGAACGCTTCCTCGGTGTTCCGAAGCACCATCGTGTTGATTCCAATCTGGATGAACGGACCTACCAGTCCGCTGAAAAACTGGGCAACTAGCGTCACCGTGAATACGGTGGAAATACCGCAAACGGCGATCGCCACGGCGCTCACGATGGTGCCAAGCGCCAGCAGCTTCTGCGGGGAAATCTTGCTGGCAAAGGCGATCGCAAGAGCGCCTCCGATCAGCATGGCGATCCCGTTCACGGTTAGCAGCCAGGATAAGCGCTCTTTGGGCAGCCCGAGATGATCGGTGATCAGGAAGATCGCGAGCGGTTGAATCAAGCCGATCCCGAGTCCGGCAAAGAAGAAGCAGTTGCCGAGCCGCGAAAGCATCTTGCTCGCCAACACGTAACGAAAGCCCGCTTTCATTTCTTCCCAGACGGCCTTTCCTCCTTCCGTCTGCTCGCTTACGCGGTCATTCGGCAAGAAGAACAGCACACCCGCAGATAGTAAGAACGCAACACCTGTGATGCCAATGGCCCACTCGATACCGAGGTTTCCGTATACCACTGTGCCGAGCCCAGGCCCGAGCACCATAAAGATCGCAAACAAGGTCTGATACGCGGACATCCCGGTCTGCATCAATTCCTCTGGCACATGCAGCTTAAATAGCTTTAATCCGGACGGCTGAGAGAATTGCGACAGGATAGACGAGACGAAGGTGACGAAGAAGACCGCTTTCCAGCTTCCGAAGTGGATCGCCAGAAGCACGGCAAAGATCGATACCGCGCTGAGAAAATCACACCAGATCATGGTGCGTTTGGGACGCCAGCGATCGGCGAAGGTTCCTCCAATAAAGGAAAAGACGAAGATCGGCAGGAATTCCGCCACCGAGATCAGGGATACGGCGACCTTGCTGCCGTCCGTCATGTCCGTGACATACAGCAGAATGGAGTAGTTGCGCACCCATATTCCGATTTGCAGGAGCAATCCCGACATCAGAATGACTTGAACGAAGCGGTTCCGGAATAATCCGAGAGCGGAAGCTTTTTGATTTGTCATGGTTTACCCCCTCCATGTGCGTACTTGCAGCTTTTCCATAATAACCGGAAGTCTCGGGATAAATCAACGGGCTTGAGGATGGGACCGGGAGGAAAAAACGGCTATAAAAAAATCGTCCTCTCGCCACAGGAGGCGGAGGACGTTGCAATTACTCGAATAGCTGCAACCATTAACCCAATTTAATTTTGATCTCCAGAAGTCCGACGGAGCGCATCGCCTTGTAGATGATCACGACGAGCGGCCCGAGAAACAGCCCCGCCACCCCGATGAGCTTGAATCCGATGAAGAGGCTGACGAGAGCGGGAAGTGCACCAATTCCTATGGCATTCCCCAGCACCTTCGGCTCCACCACCCGTCGAACGACGAGCGTGACCACGTACAACACCAATAACCCGATGCCCAGAAAGCTGTTGCCAGTCGCGATTTCGTAGATCCCCCACGGAATAAGCACAGAACCCGTTCCAAACACAGGCAAAATATCCACAGCGGTAACCAGAAATGCAAGAGCAAGCGCATAGCCAGAGTCCAGAATCAACAGACCGGTCAACATGATTAGGAAGGTGATCAAGCTCAGAATCAATTGAGCGACGATAAACCCGTTGATGGCCTTTTTGAGAGTCACGAGAACCGAATCCATCTTCCGGGACGTGTTGGCCTCAAAGATGGATAGAAAGGATTCGCGAAGCAGCGGAAGGTTCATGGAGATCAAGTAAAGTCCCAACAAGAAAACCACAAAGCCCAGAAAGAAATTCGGAATCGTCGCCGCCAGCGTCAACAGGTATCCGGATAAGCCGGACAAAGCCCCACTGAGCGAACTCAACGCGGAGCTGAGCCCCTCCTTCAGTGTGTCGGCCAAACCTGGCGAGATGGAGTTGAAGAGGTTCTGCGTTGTCTCCGTAACCTGGCTGATGATCTGATCGGCATCCAAGGTCTTGACGAACTCCGTTGTCTCCTTCACCAGCTTATTGCCGAGTCCGTAGGATAACAGAAACAGCAGCAGTGTGAATAGCGTACAGACCAGGATCGAGGCGAGCCTGCGGGACACCCGATTGGCTTTCATCACCAGCCGGACGACCGGATCAAGCAGAATGGCGATGACCAGCGCAAACAGAAAAGGCGCCCCGTAATGAAACAAGCCGTACAGCAGCAGAGACAAAATCAGCAGTGACACCAAATTACGAATCGACATGGCAGCACTTCCTTCGCCCGGATAGTTGGTAGGCGTACTTTCAAACCGCTGAAATGGTATAGCGTACGTACTAGTCCATCGTTTCGGGAAGCTCGCTCTCCGGTTCTCCCAACACCTTCGTGATCGACACACGGATGATCCGGAAGCGGTCCATCTCGGCGACCTCGAACAGCCTGTCCCGGTACTCGACCTTGGAGCCTTCTACCGGCACGCCTTCCAGCTTCTTGAACAGCCAGCCGCCGATGGAGTCGACCTCGTCATCGTCCATGGCGAAGCCGAGCAGCGGGGCGAGCTCTTCAAGCAGCACTCGTCCATCCGCAGAGATGGTATCTCCCTTCAGTTCGATCTCCGGCCGTTCATCGTTATCGAACTCGTCATGAAGATCCCCGACGATCTCCTCCAAAATATCTTCGATGGTCAATATCCCTGCCGTACCGCCGTATTCGTCCACGACGATAACGAGCTGGGAATGCTTCTTCTGCATCAGCTTGAGCGCCTGGCTGACCTCAATGGATTCCGGAATCGTCAGGATCGGACGGAGGACATTACGGAGATCGGTCAGCTTCTCGGGCGTTGCGGTCAGGATGTCGGTGATGTGCACAAACCCGATGATGCGGTCCTTCTCCTCCACGGCGACCGGATAACGGGTATGCTTCGTTTCGTAGATGATCTTGAGGTTCTCCTCCATCGGAAGATCGGTGTAGAGGCATACCATGTCCGTTCGGGGAAGCATCACTTCCCGGGCGAGCCGATCGGAGAATTCAAAGATGTTATCGAATAAGGCCAATTCATCCTTGTTGATATGCCCGCTCTTCGCGCTTTGGCCGAGCATGATCCGGATTTCCTCTTCGGTATGGGCTTCATGCTCGCTGGCGGGATCGACCTTCAGCAGCTTCAAAACTCCATTAGAGGCCGCATTCAGCCCCCAGATGATCGGCCGGAATAGCTTGTTGAAGACGATCAGCGGCCCGGATACGAACAAGGAGGTCCCTTCCGCCCGCTGGATCGCCAAGTACTTCGGTGCCTGCTCACCTAGAACAATATGCAGAGTGGTGATCGTTGAGAACGTCGCCAAGAAAGACAGGACGTGACTGAGCGTCGAATTGTTCACATGGAGGGCTGCCAGAATCGGATCGAAGATCAGTTCGGCGATGGCCGGTTCCCCCACATACCCGATCCCAAGGGAAGCCAGCGTGATCCCGAGCTGGGAGGCCGACAAATACGTGTCCAATTTATTGGTGACCGCGATTGCATACTTGGCTTTGCCGCTTCCCTGGTTTACCAGTTCTTGAAGCCGCGTTCGACGCATCTTTACTAGTGCGAACTCCGCCGAGACGAAAAAGGCGTTAATGCCGACCAACACCAACACGAGAGCAAGATTCCATGCAATTTTTCCCCAATCCAAATGTAAGTCCATGTGACAATCTCCTCAGCTCGTCAAATAAGTAGAATGGAGTGATTTACCCCAATAAGGCCTTTGCCGAATCCTCGGCTTCCACTCTTGCGTTTCTCTTGGTAAAATCCGTTCCCTTGTAATACATGTCCGCGACTAACAGGTTCGGACCGCAGCAAGCCGCCGCAGGGCAATGGCAGCTGACCGACCGAGCAAGCTCATGCTGAAGCCATAGGTCAAATACCTCATTCAGGCGATGGGTTTGAATGTTGCCCAGTGGAGGCACCGTAGCGAAATCCGTCACCCGAATGTCTCCCGTGAACAAACTGACATTCAGCCGGTTGCGGCCGTCGGGATCGTTCCGAACGGTAACGTTCGGAGCCTTTCTCAGCTCGCCCAGCAGCACGAGATCATCGTCATCCGAGCTGCACGCAAAGAAAGGGAGAGTCCCGAACAGGAGCCAAACCGCAGGGTTGCGGTCCGCAAGCAACTGGCGGATAGCCTCCTTCATCCTTTCGAGAGGTAGTGCAGGTAAAGACGCGGCGAAGGCACTCGGGTACATTGGATGAACCTCATGCCGCTTGCAGCCGAGCTCCGCAACCGATCGGTGAATCGCGGACAGTTGATTCCAGGTTCGGTAATTGATCATGGTCTCCGCCGATACAAATACGCCTCCGTCGGAGAGCGCACGAGCATTGCGAAGCAAGTTGCCGTACAGCTTATCGGAAGCGGCCCGGCTCACTTCTCGGCCGCTGTGTCCGAAGCCGATGCTATGGAAATCGTCCGGTCCGGAATAATTAAACGTGATATGAAGAACATCCAGATAAGGAGCCATGAGCTCGTACCGTTCGAGATCCAGGGTCAGATTCGAATTAATCTGGGTCTTCAACCCGCGCTCCTTGGCGTACCGGAGCAGAGGCAGGAGAGTGGTGTCGATGGTTTCCCGGCTGAAAGACGGCTCTCCGCCCGTCAGGCTCAAGGAGGTCAGCCCGTCAACCTCCTCCAGGCGTTTTAGCACGAGCGTAAGAGGCAGCTTGTCTCCATCGCGGTTGACCAAGGCATCCCCCACCGCACAGTGCTCGCAGCGCATGTTGCAGAGATTGGTCACCGTTAGCTCAACAGAAGTCAGTTTATGGCGTCCGTAGCTCTCTAAAGAATGGATCGGATCCCATGGATCTGGATGTTTGGCGGTTGATGTTGACACGAAATCCCTCCCGTCCGGTGTTCCCTTTCCCGAAGGGAACGCCAGGTTCTTATCATTGTAGCTCAATTTACCAAAAAATAAAAACGGTCATTCGCGCTCCAATGAACGGCGAAAGACCGTTGCGGGTGTTGTTACCTCCGCTGATTCCCCAAAAGCTTACTGCGATTCACATCCGTAATCATCACGGACAGCTTCTTTGACAAATCCACTTCATAGGGAACGGCTATCGGTCCGCTCTCCTCCAATTCCACAATCCGAACGATCGGGCGATGCGGAATGTTGGCGTTCAGATCGACGACAACCCCAATCTCACCGGTGCTCAACGTAACCTCGATACCCAGCGGGTAGATGGCGATTTTATCGCGAAACCAAGAGAGCTTATCCCGGTCGAAGTGGTCCATCGATCCCGCATACAGGATATCGACCGCTTCGTGGGGCAGCATCGCTTTGCGGTAAACCCGGTGGGTCGTCATAGCGTCAAACACATCGACGATTCCGACCCAGCGGGCAAAGTCGTGGATATCTTCGCCTTTTAGCCCACGCGGATAGCCCGACCCATCCAGCCTCTCGTGATGCTGGAAGGCGCAATGCGCCGAGAGCAGCGGGATATTCGGCATGCCGCGGAGAATATCGAAGCCGATCTCGGCATGCTTCTTAACCTCTTCGTATTCATCAGCCGTGAGCTTGCCGGGCTTAAGCAGCAGCTCCCGCGAGATTTTCGTTTTGCCGATGTCGTGCATGAGCGCTCCGAGACTCAGCATATAGAGATCATTGCGATTGTATCCATAGCTCATTCCGAGCTGAGTCGCATACAGGCACACATTCAGAGAATGCTGATAGAGATAGTGGTCCGTCACATGCATATCGGTCAGCATGATCATCGCCTGGGAGGTCTGCGTCAGTTCGTCGATCACCGAATGGATCAGCGGCCGAAACGAGTTAGCCAGGTCGGGAGGATTCACGGACTTTGTCGTCTTGAGCGTATCGTTCATCAGCTTGCGGAATTCACTGCGAACCGTTTGCGTCGCTTCCCGCCGCAAGTCGTCGCTCAAGACACCCTCGATCACCACATCCTCGGTCAGGGGGTCTTCGATATAAAAATAGTGAACGCCGTATTCCTCTAGTCGATGGAGAAGCCTTTCCGTAAGTTCGACGTCCTTACCAAGAAGAACCTGTCCGACTTCATTGTAGATGGGCTTTCCAAGCTTTGCCCCCGGCTTGCATGACCGAGTTGAGACCAAACGCATCTGTCTTCCACGTTCTTTCCGAATAAAGTAAATTGAACTCGAACCTCAGGTATCAGTGCGAGTTTTACAGACGGCCGGCCATCATGAAGATCACGACAACGGCGGCCAATACGAACCGGTAGTAAGAGAAGTAAGTCAGCTTTAGCCGGGATACCAGCTTGATGAAGGTTGCCACGGCAAGGAGCGCAACGATGAACGAAACGACAAACCCGACGGCAAAGGGAAGCAAATCCCCCGACGTGAATTGATCGAGGTTTTTAAGCAGGTCATATCCCGTCGCCGCTACCATAAGCGGAATGGCCATGAGGAAGGTAAAGTCAGCTGAGGCTCCGCGGCTTGCGCCGGTCATCATCCCCGCCGCGATTGTGGAACCCGAACGCGAGAAGCCCGGCCAGAGCGAAAGGATCTGGGCAAATCCGATGTACAAGCATTGGCGGTACGTAAGATCATCCATCGTCGGAGCATTGAGCTTCGGCATCGCCTTTTCACCAACGATCATAAAGATGCCCCCCGCGATGAGGCCGATCACCACGGTCTCCGGTTTAAACAACATCTTTACGTAATCGTGGAACAAGAAGCCGATCAGACCGGCAGGCACGATACCGATGAAGATGTGCAGCAGGTTCAAGTTGCGTCCGTTCGGGGAAACCGGAGCGTTCTTGTCTTTATACCCAATGAGTCGGAGACATCTCTTCCAATAGAGCACCACAACAGATAAAATAGCGCCCAGTTGAATGACGATCTCAAAGGTGTCCGCCTTCTCGCCGGTAAAACCGATCATGTTGCCGACGAGAATCATATGCCCCGTCGAAGAGACGGGGAGAAACTCCGTCAATCCTTCCACAATCCCGATGACTATCGCTTTCCATAATTCCAGCAGCATAGGCTCCTCCTCTAGTCTATTTCTCTGTGTCTGCCATCTCAATCTCTTCGTGCCTGGCTTCCATTATACCGGAATCCAACATTTCTGCCATACGTCTTCCGAACCTTCCGTATATCTTTTCAGCTCCGCCGCAAGCAAATCTCTTAGAAACAAAGGCAGTTGATGGCGGGTTTCGGTTCCGTTCGCTAGAGTAGGATAGCCTAATCCGAACAAGAACATCCCAATCGTTCCGACACGGTAGATCCGATCATGCACAAGCGGCTCGCCGTTCAGATCAACCCGGAAGATCTTCCGATACGACGGGGCCTCCGCATCATAATGAATCGTCATATTCGACACGTTCAACATCCCGAGTGCAGTTCCGCGAAAGCCGTAACCATAGATGTTCCTTGTTGTATTCTCCGGAAGCAAGGATTCCTCGAGCGCCTGCAGCAAATCCGTTCCGGTTAAGTGGGTTACGCACGCGTGGATGGATGACGGACAGATCCGATGCAGCATCCCTTCCGTGACGGTTCCCTTGGATAGGCCCTCCACAAGTTGCCCGGCGTTCACCAAGGCAACGTCTGTTCCGGTAGCGCGGCGGATTGCATTTGCGAGCAAATCTCCAAGCCGGGTCTCTTCCGCAAGCTGGGCTGGCATGTCTTCGCGAAGCGTGGTCACTGGCACAGAAAGGCGCCGTTCGCTTTCAATTCGGCACTTCGCCAAAGCGCTGGCCAATTCGGGATCCCCCTCTTCGTTGTCAACCAGCAGGCAACCGCCCGAGAGCTGGCAGATCTTACGCTTGTCATGATCGTAGACGAGCTCCACCCGACCGACATGGGTTCCGAACTTCCCGGCGCCGCAAATCAGGGTGCCGTTCTCCAACAGGGGGGTCTCCAAGAGGTGATGAGTATGACCTCCTAGAAGAATATCAATTCCCGGTACCTTTTGCACGAGCTGGCGGTCCTGACTGAGACCGAGGTGAGACAGCAGGATCACCACATCGGCAGCACCGCGTACAATGGGGACAATGCGGGAGACGGTCTCTATGGGATCTAAGGCATCCCATCCGAGCTGCTGATAAAAATCGGCAAAGGCGGCTGTAACCCCGATGATCGCAACGGTGAGGCGTCCCGCCTGCAGCAATTGGTAAGGGTGCATCCAGTCCGGAGGCGTCCCTTTCATGCTATCCAGCAAATTCGCGCAGATCACAGGCAACTCGGCTTTTTGATAGACGGCTCCAAGCTCGGACAGGGTGAAGGTCAGCCCTTCATTGTTGCCGGGAAGAGCCGCATCGAGCTTCATCCGGTTCATCACCGCGACATTTGCCCATCCCCGCGTGGCTTCCGTCTCGATAAAAGCCCGATCCATGTGATCCCCGCAATCGACAGCGAGAACGTGAGCCGTTCCGTCTTTCTCCCTCCGAATTCGGTTCAGCATGCTTGCAATCTTGGGCATCTGCTCGAAGCGGCTATGAAGGTCGTTCGTATGCAGAATGACGAGCTTCGTCTGATCCGCCACAGCCTTCCCTCCCTTTTATCTCAGCACACAGAACCTATTATATAAAGTTGCGGAGAAAAGGGCAAAAATGCCGGTAAAACCTTATCCTCCGCCGCTTTCGCCCCCTACGATTCCAATTGCCAAGAGGGAGAACGCTTGCTATGATAAGACTACGAGAATATCTTGGAAAATAGGTGATTTATTTGAAAGTCCACGTGATGGATGTTGAAACCGGAGACGTGATCCTTGCTGACGTCTTTAACCGGTACGGTTTGCTTGTCCTATCTTCCGGCACGATTCTGGATGGTGACGCAGTTTCGAGACTGCTGCAGCATCAACTGGAGTATGTTGATGTTCTCCCTAAAAAATCTGCCGCCACTGCGCCGCAGACAACGCTTCCCTACAATCCGCAGAAGACGCGAGAAACGATGCAGGTTGCCGTCCATTCTGCAAAAGCGCTTTATGATACGGCCCAGGATACGGGGCTTATTGATGCGGATTTGGCGGAGGGTGGATTTTTAAGCATGGCGGAATCGGTACGGGGCAATCACGACGTCGCTTCCATGCTGCTTGTGCTGAACCAGAAGGATGATTATGCCTATCGGCACTGTGTTCAGGTGGGGCTAATCTCCTATCATTTGGCCAAATGGCTCGGCAAGCCTGAAGCGGAATGCTGCTCGATCGGTACAGCCGGGTATTTACATGATATCGGTAAAACCAAGATTCCGAAAGAGATACTCGGCAAGCCGGGTCCGCTGACTCTGGAAGAATTCGAGACGATCAAGAAGCATACCGTCTATGGCTTCAGCATGATCGCTGATTCCATCGGCAATCCGGATTGGGCGCTTCCCGCCCTCCAGCACCATGAGAGACTGGACGGCTCTGGCTATCCCCACGGCATTCGCGGCTCGGAGATTCATCCCGCCTCCAAAGTCGTGGCGATCGCCGACATCTACAGCGCCATGATCTCGACGACTCCTTACCGCAAAGGCAAGGACTTGATGAACGTGCTCTGTGAGCTTCACTCTCTCAGCTTCGGCAAGCTTGATCCTCATATGACCCAGGTGTTTATCCGAAATATGCTGCCCAATCTGATCGGAAAATCGGTTGTGCTCTCCAGCGGAGAGACAGGAACGATTGTCATGACGAATCCATCGGATTTTTTCCGGCCCTTGGTTAAGGTAGACGATCAATTCCTGGATCTCGCCCAAATGCCCCTCGTGAGTATTTCCCGGTTTGTCGAAGAAGCCACCGCCTAAATCCAGCTTACATAACGAAAACCTTCCCGATCATTCCGGGAAGGTT
This sequence comes from Gorillibacterium timonense, assembly GCF_001457415.1. Classification (GTDB taxonomy): domain Bacteria; phylum Bacillota; class Bacilli; order Paenibacillales; family NBRC-103111; genus Gorillibacterium; species Gorillibacterium timonense. Next base: position 989,179 of record NZ_LN881724.1, on the reverse strand, counting down.
TTCTTGCCTTTAGGGGGCTGGTGTGGATACGAGCTTCGACTTCAAGCACGCACAAGGAGACTCGTGCGGATTACTCGTGCGGATTCGATTGATTATTAGCCCTGCCAAGAACGAAGGAAGGAGAGATCTGTTCCGCACCACCCGCGCACCCAGAGGCCATGTCCACAACCCTGCTCAGCCTTCGTCCATCTCGACACTAGCACAGTCATTGCCCAGGAAATGAAGAACGGGACGAGGAGCATGAAGCCGATCTACAGCGCAAAGCCGGCCATAATCCATAAGAAAGCAGCGGTACACCCCCGCCGTCATCTCCTCGAATCTAGAGCAAAAAAAACGTGCCCGAGCGCCTTAGACACAAGAGTGTCAAGATCGCTGCGGACACGTATTTGCATGTGACAGATATACGTTACCCGATGCTGCCTTCCATTTCGAATTTGATGAGACGATTCATCTCGACGGCGTATTCCATCGGGAGCTCCTTGGTGAACGGCTCGATGAAGCCCATGACGATCATCTGGGTCGCTTCCGCTTCCGTGAGGCCGCGGCTCATCAGGTAGAACAGCTGATCCTCGGATACCTTGGATACGGTCGCTTCATGCTCGAGGGTTACATTGTCGTTCATGATCTCATTGTAAGGGATGGTATCGGACGTCGATTGCTTATCCATGATCAGCGTATCGCATTTGATGTTCGCTTTGGAGCCCTGCGAATTGCGGCCGAAGGAAGCCAACCCGCGATAGGTCACCTTGCCTCCGTGCTTGCTGATCGATTTTGATACGATCGTCGACGTCGTCTCCGGCGCAAGATGGATCATCTTCGCACCGGCATCCTGATGCTGGCCCTTGCCCGCAACGGCGATGGAGAGCACGCTGCCTTTGGCTCCGCGGCCTTTCAGGACCACTGCCGGATATTTCATCGTCAGCTTCGAGCCGATGTTGCCGTCCACCCATTCCATCGTGGCGTTTTCTTCGGCAACGGCGCGCTTCGTGACGAGGTTGTAGATATTCGGCGCCCAGTTCTGGATCGTCGTATACCGCGCGCGGGAATTCTTGAGACAGATGATCTCAACGACGGCGCTGTGGAGCGAATTGGTGCTATAGATCGGAGCCGTGCAGCCTTCGACATAGTGAACGAAGCTGTCTTCATCGGTGACGATTAGCGTCCGTTCGAATTGTCCCATGTTCTCGGAGTTGATCCGGAAATAGGCCTGCAGCGGAATATCGCATTTCACGCCTTTCGGCACGTAAATGAAGCTGCCTCCTGACCAAACCGCGCTGTTCAAAGCCGCAAATTTGTTATCCGTCGGAGGAACGATCGTGCCGAAGTACTTCTTGAACAGCTCGGGATACTCACGGAGAGCCGTATCCGTATCCGTGAAGATGACGCCTTGCTTTTGCAGATCCTCCTGCATGCTGTGATAGACGACTTCCGATTCGTATTGAGCGGAGACGCCGGCGAGGAATTTCTGCTCGGCTTCCGGGATGCCCAGCTTGTCGAAGGTTTCCTTGATTTCCGAAGGAACTTCCTCCCACGTCTTCCCTTGCTTCTCGGCAGGCTTGACGTAATATTGGATGTCGTTGAAATCGAGATCATCCAAGTTACCGCCCCACTTGGGCAAGGGCATCCGGTAGAAATGCTCAAGAGATTTCAACCGGAATTCCAGCATCCAGTCCGGCTCGCCTTTCATTCGGGATATTTCCGTCACGATTTCCGGAGTAAGCCCCTTGCCAGACTGAAATACGGCTTTGTGCTCATCGCGGAACCCGTATTTGTATTCTTCCATTTCGGGCATTTGCTTGGCCATCGTGGTTTCCTCCTTTATTCGTTCGATTCCGGTTTTTCCAATCCTTTGCGCATCGCATTCCAGGCGAGAGTGGCACATTTGATCCGGGCGGGGAACTTATTGACCCCCGAGAGAGCCTCCAAGTCGTCATAATCGAAATCGACGTCCTGACCGCGCATCATGCAGGAGAAGTTCTCCGCCATCTTCATGGCATCCTCCATCGACTTGCCTTTGACGGCATCCGTCATCATCGAGGCAGAGGACAGGCTGATGGAGCAGCCCTCACCTTGAAATTTGGCGTCCTTCACCACTCCGTCCTCCACCTTCATCTGAAGGGTGATGCGGTCTCCGCAGGACGGATTATTCAGATTAACCGTCACCGCGTCTCCTTCAAAGGTTCCGCGGTTCCGGGGATTTTTATAATGGTCCATAATGACTCTGCGGTACAGATCATCCAATTCCATAGCCGAAGTACTCCTTTGTCTTGACTAATGCGGCTGTAAGACGGTCAACATCCTCTTCGGTGTTGTAGAGGTAAAAGCTGGCCCGTGCCGTCGCCGTTACCTCCAGCCATCTCATCAGCGGCTGGCAGCAGTGGTGACCGGCACGAACCGCTACCCCTTCCGCATCCAACACAGTCGCTACGTCGTGGGGATGAATGTCTCCGAGATTAAAGGTGATGAGTCCGCTGCGGCCCTCGCGCGGACCGTACACGGCGAGTCCGTCGATGGCTGAGAGCCGGTCATACGCATAACCCGCAAGTGCATGCTCATGGCGTTCGATCTCGTCCATACCGATGTCCTTGAGGAAATCGATGGCCGCTCCGAGGCCGATCGCCCCGGCGATGATCGGCGTTCCGCCTTCGAAACGCCACGGAAGTTCCTTCCACGTGGAGTCATACAAGCCCACATGGTCAATCATCTCTCCGCCAAACTCGACGGGCTCCATCCGTTCCAGAAGCTCCTTCTTCCCGTAGAGACATCCGATCCCGGTCGGCGCGCACATTTTATGCCCGGAGAAGGCATAGAAGTCACAATCGAGCTCCTGTACATCCACCTTCATATGCGGAGTGCTTTGAGCTCCGTCTACGAGAATCTTCGCTCCGTTCTTGTGAGCGATGGCGGCGATTTCCTTCACCGGGTTGATGGCGGCCATCACGTTGGAGACGTAGGTGACCGCGACCATCTTGGTGTTCGGGGTAATCGTCGCTTCGACATCCTCCAGCCGGATGGTGCCGTCCGGTTGAAGCGGAATATATTTCAGTGTGGCACCGGTCGCTTTGGCGGCCTGCTGCCAAGGAATCAGGTTGCTGTGATGCTCCAGAGGCGTGATGACGATCTCATCGCCCTCCCGGCAGACGGAGCGAGCGTAGCTTGCAGCCACCAGATTGATGGCCGTCGTCGTCCCGCGGGTAAAGATGATCTCTTCCGTATGCCTCGCATTCAGAAAAGCGGCAACCTTCTCCCGAGCGCCTTCGTAAGCATCTGTTGCCCGCGACCCCAAGGTATGGACCCCCCGGTGAACGTTGGCGTTGTCATGCTCGTAATAAGCTTTCATCGCTTCCAGCACGGGAATCGGCTTCTGAGAGGTCGCCGCGCTGTCCAGGTAGACGAGCGGGTGACCGTTTATTTCTTGATCGAGGATCGGGAACAGCTTACGAAGCTCGCTTGCATTCATTGCCCCAACTTCCTTTCCACCAGCTCACGGAGCTGTTGCTCGAGCTCCGGCAGCGGAATTTCAGCGACAACCGGCGCCAGGAAGCCATAGATGACCAGCCGTTCCGCTTCCTCACGAGTGAGTCCGCGCGACATTAAATAGAAGATTTGCTCCGGGTTGACCTGCCCAACGCTAGCGGCGTGGCCGGCTTGAACATCGTCCTCGTCGATCAGCAGGATCGGGTTGGCGTCGCCGCGAGCAGCCGAGCTCAGCATCAGCACTTTCTCCGATTGCTGGCCGTTCGCGCCGGTCGCCCCTTTCTCGATCTTGGTGATGCCGTTGATGATGGCCGTAGCCGCTTCTCTCATAACGGCGCGTGTCGACATATCCGATTCGGTCGCCCGGCCCACATGGACGTTCCGAGTCGTCAGATTGAGGCGTTGTTCGCCGTCTCCGACACAGATCACTTTGGCATCCGCCGAAGAACCGTTGCCGTTCAGATAGGAGGTCGTATCAGAAATGCCGTAGCCGGCGTTCAGCTCTCCGATCACCCATTCCACCCGGGCATCCTTCTCGAGAACGGCCCGCCGGTAAGCGACGTCGATCACCGATGACCCCAGGTTGTGAATGCTGGCGAATCGCACTTGCGCCCCGGCAGCCGCATAGACCTCTGCGAAAGCAGGCACGACTTGCGAAGCTTCCGCTCCTTCGCTGCGGAACTGCTCGACATAGGAGACCGAGCTGCCTTCTTCCGCTACGATCAAGATATGGGGGGCGAGGACTTCCGTACCGTTGCTGACAAAGGCGGCATAGAGCGGGAGCTCAACCTTAACGTTCTTCGGAACGTACAGGAAGACGCCGCCGTTCCATAGGGCTGAATGCAGAGCCGTTAACCGGTGCTCATCCACCGCAACGGCCTTCATCAAATACGGGCGAATCCGATCCGCATGTTCACTCGCCGCCGTCTGCAAATCCGTGAAGATGACACCTTGTGCAACTAGCTCCTCGGCAAGCTCGCGGTAGACGACCTTCGCTCCGAGCTGAACCAACGCGTTTGAGGCATGCTTATCAGAGGGAGTCCATCCAGCCAGGTCCGGCTTTGCCGCATCCGAAGCGGCTTCACTGCCGGAAGCGAGACCGAGGGAATCCCAATTCCACCGGTCAATCCTTGTTTTCTCCAATTGGGGCAGCTCCAGCTCGCCCGCAAGCTCCAAGCCCTTCAGCCGCAACTCGGTGAGCCATTCCGGCTCTCCAGCGCTGCGGGAACGGTCTGCCACCGCTTGACGGTCGAAAGGAAGCAAGGTATTTGATGTCATGTCCATTTCCTCCTGTTCGACGTTTACGCTTCTTGACCTACCTCATCGACAATGCCAAGCTCTTCCTTCAACCATTCGTACCCTTCGTTCTCCAGTCGCTCCGCCAGCTCCGGTCCGCCGGAACGAACGATGCGGCCTTGCATCATGACGTGAACGAAATCTGGCTTGATGTAATTCAGCAGGCGCTGATAGTGGGTGATGATCAGGAAGCTGCGGTCTTCGCCGCGCATGGAGTTGACGCCGTCCGCGACGATGCGCAGAGCGTCGATATCGAGACCGGAGTCGATTTCGTCAAGAATCGTCAGACGCGGCTCCAAAAGCAGCATTTGCAAAATTTCGTTGCGTTTCTTTTCGCCGCCGGAGAATCCTTCATTCAGGTAACGGTGCGCAAACTGCGGATTCATCTCCAGCTCTTTCATCTTGGCTTCCAATTGGCGGATGAACTTCATAAGCGAAATCTCATTGCCTTCCTCGCGACGGGCATTGATGGCGCTGCGCAGGAAATCGGAATTCGTCACGCCCGGAATCTCGCTCGGATACTGCATGCCAAGGAAGAGTCCTGCACGTGCGCGCTCGTCGACGGACATCTCCAGAAGGTCTTCTCCGTCCAGGGAGATCGCTCCCGCCGTCACTTCATACTTGGGATGGCCCATCAGCACGGAAGCCAAGGTACTCTTGCCCGTTCCGTTCGGTCCCATGATCGCATGGACTTCGCCATTTTTGATCGTCAGGTCAAATCCCTTCAAAATCTCTTTATTTTCGACATTCGCTCTCAGACCCTCAATTTGAAAATGCATCGTTCCTGCCACTGTCATCCACTCCTTCGAGATATCCTGTAGCTATGAATCAAGGGACGGATTCCAACTGGAAAATCCGCCAGCCAAAATGAGTTATCGCAATTGATTCTCATTGATTATCAATGATTCTCAGTGCTAATTTTATTACATGCGATGCCAAAAATCAATTGATCTTTCCTTTCATGCCGATGCTTATGCGCTTATCCCCACGGATCGTTTTACCTATTCCAGCGCCTTTTGCACAGCATGGACGGCACGAGCGAACTCCTCGTCGCCAAGAACGGGAACCCCAGATTGCAGGCTGCAGTCCGATGCATCCAAATTTACCCAGGATTTACATCCCCCATATTCTTCGCGAAGAGGGAGCAAAAATGGTTCATCCAACCGCCTTACCCGCAGCAATAGGATATGGAGAGGATGGCTTCGTTTCCAACGTAAGCGTTCGTCCGCGAACGAGTCTGTCCAGATATGAAGATTCCTTAGCCTCTCTAATTCTTCGCTGCTAGAAATCTCCAGATCGGCGACCGCTTCGGCGCTGTGAGCGATTTGAACGGTCCGCTCCTCCGGCTTCCACCCGGCCATGACCGCGCCGAGCATAGGCTTATACTCGTCTTTAAGAAGAGCTTCCTTCTGATGCTCATAGCTGGGAAACAAGTAAAACCTCTTTTCTGTCAAACGAAAATCACGCGTCTCTTCGGCGATTCCTCCCTTGCGCATCAGAAGAATCTGCCTGCCTTCGGACAACGCTTGAATGGTAACCGCCCACTCCTTGAGGGCGACGGCAGAAGTTGTCATCGATCTTCCTCCCTGTCATGTCCTTCCTTCTATTATAAAAGCCCGCAAATGCCAATAGCAAACTTGTGAGGCATGGAACCGCATCGAATTCATCATGCATAACCAAGCCTTCACGGGAGAAGATAAGGGTGCTCGACCAAACCAACGAATGGAGAGTGAAATCCGATGCGCGAGGGATTAGTCCCTGCAATCCTGGGCACGGCTGTCACAGCAACGGGCGCGGCACTGCGCACGAGGTATCCGATGGTTGGTACAGCAGTCTTGGGCTTCGGAGCGGCGCATATCGTCCTCGGAGCCATTGACCTGGTAGAGCACCGCAGGAGCATGTCGTAACCAACGCCAATCGGCAGTGGAGCTAGACAGCCTAGGGGCGGCATTTGCCGCCCTCCTGTTTTTTCTATTTTTTTCCTCTCACCACTTATTGCCATAAGTCAAAAAGCCCTTTCCCTTTTCTCGTTTCTATGTTAGGTTTGGAGAACGAGAGTGTATGATTATGGAAAAGGAGTGGGCGAATGGTCAAGAAGTGGTTGATTCCCTTATTCGCATTGATTCTTCTCTTGTCTATGACCGCTTGCGGACAAAACAAGACGGCTTACGAGAGCCTTAAACAAGGGAGCGCTAAATTAGCGGAAGCCGATTCGTTCGAATACTCAGGAGCCTTGGCTCTTCAACTAGACACGAAGAGCGCCGCAGAGGCGGAAGAAACGCAAGTGATGCAGATGCTGAGCAATGTAGAAGTGAAGTTCTCCGGCGTTCAGTACAAGAAGGCCAAAAAGGCTTCCGTGAACCTGGAGCTGAATCTGAAAGGCGACATGTCATTCTCCCTGGCCATCCCGGTCGTCGTGGATAACGAGAACATCTATGTGAAGATCCCGCAAATCCCGATGCTCCCCCTTCCGGAAGAAATAACAGGCAAGTACGTCCATTTGACGAAAGAAGACATCGAGAAGCTGTCCGCAGAAGCGGCTCAATCGAAACCGGATCTCGACCCGGATAAGGAAAAGCAGCTGAGCAAGGAACTCGGAGATGTCTTCGCGAAGCATTTCAAAGAAGATGACCAGCTCGTGAAGGTGAGCCGCAAGAAATCAAGCGCGGATGTTCCGGATCATGTGAAGCAGGTGATCGAATACAGCATCACAAACGACAGCTTCCCGTTACTTGTAGAGAAGGTGGTTAAGAACCTGATTCCAGATATCATCACGGTTCTGAACAAGCCGGAGTACCAAGAGATGACCGGAGTTCAAGCGGACACGCTGGAAAACTACCAGAAATCTCTGGACGGCTTTACGACCGATGAACTGAAAAAACAGTTGACCGTAAATGAAGCGATCGCACAATTCGGCTTGGACGGTTCCGGCTATCTCTCCTATCTGCGCGATAAATTTGACTTTACCTCGACAGAAGAGAACGGCGATAAAGCCAACACCGCATTTGATCTGAGCTTTAACGCCACCAATATCAACAAAACCAAGGCGGAGGTCGTCATTCCCAAAAAGGAAGAAACGATCAGCCTGACGGAGCTGCAGGAGCAGTTCGGCACCTCCTTCCTTTCTCCGTAATGACCTAACAAGATCTCTACCATACAAAAAAGGGGCATTCCATCAGCAGACAGTGTTCTGCCGGGAATGCCCCTTTTGTTGCGGTGGATAAGACACGAATTCAGTAGGGTTGATCAGCTTCTCTTATTCGGCCAGCAAGAAACCTACGATCTTGTCATGCAGCCCAGGCAAGCCTTCGTGCCCGAAGTCAGGGAATACCTCCAAACGCTTGGTCGACACGATCTTGTTATAAGCAGCCATCTGGGTAGAAGGCGGACAAATGGTGTCCATCAGGCCGATTCCCATCAACACCTCGGCGCGGATGCGATTCGCCAGATTCTGAATATCGATATAACCGAGCTTATGGAACATGCTCTCTTCCCGCTCATGCTGGGGGTCGAACAAGCGGAAATACGTGCGCAGCTCGTCATAAGCATCCTTTGCCAGATCCATCTCCCAAACACGACGGTAATCGCTCAGGAACGGGTAAACCGGAGCGGCCTTCCAAATCCTCGGCTCAAGTGCCGCGCAGGCGATGGTCAGTGCGCCGCCTTGGGACCAGCCAGTCGCTGCAACCCGGGTTTCGTCAACCTCTGGAAGCCCCATGACGATCCCCGCCAGTTGAGCCGTATCGAGGAAGATGTGGCGGAACAACAAGTGTTGAGGATCTTCGCTATCCAGACCGCGAATGATGTGTCCATTTAGCGTATTGCCTTTTACACCGCCTGTATCCTCGGATTTACCACCCTGACCGCGCGCGTCCATGGAGATCACGCTGAAGCCGAGTGCGGCAAGCCCCAGCTTGTCGGTCCAATCTCCGGAATGGCCGGAATAGCCGTGAAATTGAATCACAGCCGGGTGCGGCTCCTGGACATGGCGAGGACGAACATATTTCGCATGAATCCGGGCTCCGTGAACGCCGGTGAAATACAGGTCGAAGCATTCGGCAAATGGAACCTGGAACTTGGAGGGAACGAGTTCTAACGCGGGATCGGTGTCCCTCATCTCCTGAAGGGCTTTCTCCCAGTAAGCATCAAAATCATCCGGGCGCGGACTGATTCCTGGATACGTCTTTAATTGGTCGAGCGGCATATCGATGAGCGGCATGGATGGTCATCCTCTTTTCCGTATGAGTAAAAGTTGTCCGTTCCAGTGTAGCGAAATCCGCCGATTCTGCCAAGCTTCGAGGAGAAACTTCTCTTCTCGCAAAAAAAGCAAGCTAGCGGTTCGTTACGCACCGCCTGCTTGCTTGTTCACGTAGGGCTCAGATTCCTTTTGTCTGTGGGTCCATGGGATTAAAGTCGGTCATTTTGCGAAGATAGAGCAGCTGCATGGCTACCTTCACATGCATTTCACTCAGATGGGTGATCTCTGCGATCCGGGCAATGCTGTAGTCGGCAACCTGTCCGCTCCTCATCACGTCGTAGACGGATTTCTCGGGTGAACTCAGCTTCTCGTACTCCGGCAGATTGGCGTCTTTCTTGTTCAAGTCATCTCCCGCCCTTGTATCAGGTTCGCTGTTCATTACCCGTTCTGATCTGGATCGAACCATGAAATGGGAAGTTTGAGAAACTCGTACGCTATCAGCTCTAATCGTGTTGGAGTGGAAGGCGGACTAGCGCAAGGCTTTCCGGGCGAGCGTAATTGTCAGCGCGAGGAGAATGGCTCCGGCAGCTACAGCGACTCCATAGGATTGCAGCCAGAAGGGACTTCCCTCCAATTGCTTCAAGATCCATCCTCCCAGGATGGGACCGATGAAGCCGGTAACTCCCGTGATCGCGGAATACACTGCAATGAACATCGGACGTTCGCTCTTCGGGGTATCGCCGATGATGAAATTAAAGACAAGCTGCCCATAGCCACCAGTACCGAAGCCGATCAGAATATGCACGACTCCGAGCACGAGCATCGTCGGAAGAATCGCCAGCAGCCCCCAGCTTAAGCAGCTCGCCGCAATGATCGGCAAAGTCCAGAACAGAAGCGTTTTATTCGAATGGCGCATATTCCATCGTCCCCAAGCATAGAAGCTGACGACCATAGACAGCGTTTGCAAAATCGTCATAACCGATACTTGCCCTTGCGACAGCTTCAAATAGTTGAGCATGATGAAGGAATAAAGCGGTACCACAATCCCCTGCAGGAGGACCCATAAGCTCAGGAACAGCGTAGCTTTCATGAAGGAACGATCCTTGAGCGGCAGCTTCACCATCGACTTCAGCCCCCGCTCCGCCGACTGCTCAAGGGGGAGGTTGGGGTACGTAGTGAACATGAAGATGTTAATCACCGCCATGATCCCGATGATCGCAAAAAGGATGTGGTATCCTTGCCCGCCGGGATAACGGTCAAGGATCTGTCCGCCGGCAAACAGCGTCAAGCTTCCGAGGGCATTCAAGACCATGTTGCGGAAGCCCATATACCTCGCCCGAACCTGAGGAAGAACCATATCGCCAACAAGGGAAGTCCACATCATCGCGGATGTCGCATTGGCAATAAACGCAAGCGAATAAAGCGGGATATAGACGGCTAACCATAGCTCTTGCGGAAATAGAAACGGGATGAGTCCGGTTGCCGCCCAGCAGATGCGGTGCAGGGAAGCGAGCGTGACAAATCCCCACTTGCGATGCAGCTTGTGGCTGAACGAAGCAAACGGGATTTGCAAGACATTGGCGAGCGTCGGGATGGCCAGCACCAACCCGATCTGACTGGATGTCGCCCCCAGGTACATCAGGTAGCCGGTGAGAAACTGTCCCCCCAGCAGCGTCTGAAAGATGATCGCAGGAATTCCTTCCAAGGTCAGAATGTGCAAATTGCGGCGATTCTCCGATTCTTTCTTGGAGAGGGGTAGCTTGAGCTTGGATTCGATCGGGATTATGACGCTCTACTCCTTCATATGGATTGCCTCTATGATAGCACAGAGCCTATACGTGATCGAGATGAAAATAAGTGGAGATGGAATGAAAAGAAACCGTTTCCGCAAAAGCCGCGAAAACGGTTACCTTTTCCTTGATTTATCCGTGCAAAAGCGATTCGGCACCATCGATATAGATCGCCGTTCCGGTAATATGGGACGATTCATCCGAAGCCAAAAACAGGACCAGATCCGCCACCTGCTCCGCGGAGCCCGGCCCCCGCTCAAGCGGCTGAGCCCCTTCCGGGTAATGAACCGGAATTTCAATTTTTTTGAGCATCGGGTCCTTCGAGGTGGTCTGATCGATATTCGTGGCAATGGCTCCGGGACAGATCGCGTTCACCCGAATTTTGTAGCGGGCCAGCTCCAGCGCCGCCATCTGCATGAACGCGACCTGTCCCGCCTTGCTCGTGCTGTATGCGGACGCGCCGAACATGGAGAAGGTACGATTCCCGTTGATGGAGCTGGTGATGGTGATGCTTCCGCCCTCTTGCCTCAAATGGGGAATCGCATACTTCACCGCTAGAAACGTCCCTTTCAAGTTCGTCGTGATCGTATTGTCCCAGTCATCCGGGCTTAAGTCCTCGATCGGAGCCAGCTTGCCGTTAATTCCGGCATTGGCAAAGACGAAGTCCAAGCGGCCATAGCGCTTCACCGCCTCTCCAATCCCTCCCTCCACGCGTGCCGGGTCGGAAACATCCACATCCACCACAAAAGCGTCTCCTCCCGCCGCACGGATTTCCTCCTCCGCTTCGGCCGCTCTCTTTTCCCCGAGGTCCAGGATACAGACCCTCGCCCCATGCTGCGCAAGCCTTACCGCAGCCGCACGGCCGATCCCGGAGCCGCCGCCCGTCACCACGGCAACCTTGCCTTCCATTCTCCGATTGCTGTCCATGCTGTTCGCTCCTTCCAATTCGACCCAGGTCTGCGCCTGCGATAGCCGCAGAATAGGTCGTCACCTTCAGTGTAACCACGCCCGTCCGGCAGCAAACCGGCAGCCCTCCGCCGCTTCCGCAAATTTTATCTTCTTTTAAGCTTGGCTTAAGCCCGCTCTCATTTGGCTTTCATATCCGGCTTCTACAGTGAAAAGGAAGATTTTATGGATTACGAGAGGAGAAGCGATTCATGCGGCGCGGTTACAAATGGTTGGCATTAACGCTCGTGCTTGTACTCGTGGCGACGGGGAGCATCCTGTATTGGAAAACCCCTGCGGCTAAAGGAGCAGACGAGTCTACAGAAAGTACGGTTCAGGTTCAGAAGGGCGCGATCCGTTTCACGGTATCGGGGACCTCCCAGCTGGCAGCAAAAAATGTGCAGACGATCAGCGCACCGGCGGACGGCACCGTCCAGACCATGAACCTGGAAAAAGGCAAGGAGGTGAAGAAGGGGGCTGTCTTGTTCGTTCTCTCCGATCCCTCCTTATCTTTGTCTCTTAAGGAAAGTGAAGAGTCCCTTACCCAAATGGAGAAGGAGCTGACGAAGCTGAAAGCGCAAGCCGGGCATCTTCAGGTGACGGCTTCAGCAGCCGGATTGCTGACCTTGGCCGGCAATGTCGACCTCGGCTCGAATCTCAATGCTTCCTCCAAAATCGGGACGCTTGCGGACAATTCGGTCTTCACCGCTACCGTGCCTTTTGCGGCGGAGGAAGCTGCCGATCTGCGCAAGGGAGACTCCGTCGAGGTAGCCGTTGAGAACTTCGCGCTGACCAAGCCGGGAACGATCACGAAGATCGACTCTACCCTGTACGCCGACGCTGCCGGCAACCGGATCGTACAGGTAACGATTCGGGTTCCCAACGACGGCTCACTCTCCGCCGGATTGAATGTAACCGCGTCCGTCGAACGCGGAGGGACCGTCCGAGCTTCGACAGGGAAAGGAACGCTCGATTACCTCTCCGTGGTCCCGGTCATGAGCGAAGCCGGGGGGACCATCAGCGAGCTGAACGTGAAATCGGGTGGAGTTGTAAAGGCGGGCGACGTGATCGCCGTGCTGGCGAACGATTCGCTCCCCGATGACATCGCGGCCAAGGAATCCTCGGTCGAACGGCAGAAGCTTCTCGTCGAGAACAACCGCAAGAAGGTAGCGACGCTTACGGTAACCGCTCCGTTCGACGGAGTGTTCTCCACGGATTTTGCGGACAGTAAAGCGAATGTTCTCGCCAACTATCCCGTAGGCGCTCAGATCGCAGCCAACACGCAGCTCGGCGCTGTATCCAGCCCTGCGGTCATGCAGCTAGCCATTCAGGTGGATGAGCTCGATCTTCCCGACATCAAGCTGGAGCAGAAGGTGTCGGTCACCGTGGATGCTCTGCCCACCTTGTCGCTGGAAGGAACCGTCAGCCAAATCTCCAGCGTAGGCACGACTACCAACGGCGTCACCTCCTATGATGTCGTCCTCGATGTGACCAATCCGGGAGACGGACAACTGAAGAGCGGAATGACGGCGACGGCTGAGATCCTCATTCAGGAGAAAAAAGACATTTTGGTTCTTCCCAGCAATGCCCTGCAATCCTTCCGCGGAAAACGGTACGTCACCTTGAAGAACGCCGACGGATCGCTGGAGGAGCAGCACGAAGTGACGGTAGGCATTCGCAGCGAGACGAGCGTGGAGATTACAGACGGCTTGTCCGAAGGAGATACCGTCGTGGTCCCAACCGCCGAAAAATCCACTCAGTTGACCGAGCAGCAGATCAGTCAGATGCGGCAGATGTTCCAGAATGGAGCCGGTCAAGGCGGCAACACTGGCGGCTTCGGAGGAGGCGGAATGAACGGCGGGGGCTTTACCGGAGGCGCAGGCACCGGTAGCGGAACGAACGGCGGAGGATTCAGCGGAGGCGGAGGGTCCGGCGGTGGCAGCGGCACCCGTGGAGGCAATTGAGCGGAGGCTGTGGAAAGGAGTGCGGAAGCGTTGGCCATCATTGAGCTGAATCAGATTTGCAAGACCTATTATCAGGGTGAAGAAGAACTGAACGTCCTCAGATCCGTTTCGCTGCAAGTGGAGCAGGGCGATTTCGTCGCGATCGTGGGACCGAGCGGCTCGGGAAAATCGACTTTGATGAATACCATCGGCCTTCTCGATGCCCCCACTTCAGGAACGTACATTTTGGACGGAGTCGATACCGAGTCCCTGACGGACAACCGCCTTGCCGAGCTAAGAAATCGCAAAATCGGCTTTATTTTTCAACAATTTAATCTTCTGCCCCGTTTGACTGCGCTGGAAAATGTGGAACTGCCGCTCATCTACTCCGGAATGGACAAGAAGACGCGCAAGGAGCGAGCCGCTTCCCTGCTCGCCTCCCTCGGGATGCAAAGACATATCCAGCATAAGCCGAGCCAGTTGTCCGGCGGGCAGCAGCAGCGGGTTGCCATCGCAAGAGCGCTCGCCGTCTCCCCTTCGCTCATCCTGGCGGATGAGCCGACCGGAGCGCTCGATTCTCGGACCGGGCATGAGGTACTTGACTTGATCTGGGAGCTGAACGACCGAGGCAATACCATCGTCATGATCACCCATGATCCCGGAATTGCCAAGACCGCGCGAAGAACGATTTCTCTACATGACGGAGAGATCATAGGCGATGAACGGCAGGCTCCGGTACCGTCCGCTGTCGGGGAGGTGGTTTCATGAAGGCTTGGGAACTGATCGTCATGGCATTTCGGACCATCATCGGAAATCCGATGCGGACGTTCTTGACGATGCTCGGCGTCGTGATCGGGGTCAGCTCGGTATTAACCCTGGTCTCCCTTGGTCGGGGGACTTCGGAAGCCATTGAGAAGCAGTATGAAAGCCTCGGCACCAACCTGCTTGTCGTCAACGTCATGGGCAACGGCCGCGCTCAGCAGCTGGATTATTCGGAGCTGATGGATATCGAGCAGTTTCCCGAATTCGCGACGATCGCCCCCACTGTCACCCAATCGGGGGCCAACCTCAAGTACGATCGCACCAAGGAATCCTACTCCCTCATCGGGACCAATGACCGCTATCTGAATATCGTGAAGACGCAGGTGGATAAGGGCCGCTTTCTCTCTCCTGCGGATCTTGATTTTCGCAATCATGTCGTGGTTCTCGGCTCCGAGGTAGCGGAGAAGTTCTTCGGCACCTCTGATCCGGTCGGGGAGGTCATGAACATCGACGGGTTCAATTACACGGTGATCGGAAAACTGAAGGCGCAAGGGTCGAATATCAGCGGCACATCGGCGGACAGCACGGTGTTCGTTCCGCTTGAGACGGCCCGCCGCGACTTCAAGCTCGGCAATATCCGCACCACGTATATTGAAGCGGCCTCCAAGGAAGACGTCACGAAAGCCCAAGAAACCATCGAGCAATACTTGACCTACAAATTCAAAAGCTCAACCGGCTACCGGGTCATGAACTCGGACCAACTGCTGACGGCACGCGTCGCCGCCTCCAGCACGCTGACCCGGCAGCTCGTCAGCATTGCCTGCATCTCTCTATTAGTCGGCGGAATCGGAATCATGAACATCATGCTGGTGACCGTATCCGAACGGACGCGAGAGATTGGCATCCGCAAATCCATCGGAGCGAAGCGCCACAATATTCTGTTTCAGTTCCTGGTAGAGGCGGGTGTTATCAGCGGACTCGGAGGATTGATCGGGCTTATCGTCGGCATCGTCCTCTCGCTGGTTTGGCCTTTGTTCAACCCCGAACAGTCGACCAGTCTGTCGCTCGATATCGGGCTGTATGCCTTCGCCTTTTCGGTGCTGGTAGGCGTGATCTTCGGGCTGTATCCCGCCAACAAAGCTTCGCGGCTGAAGCCGATCGATGCGCTTCGCACGGAATAATCCACTGGACTGACCCTTAAGGAGGTTATCCCTTGACCAATCGTTTGTCCCGCAGGTTATCATCCTGCTTCATTCTCTTTCTCTGCCTTACGCTCATCGGAAGCCCGCTGCTATCGATCCCGATATCCGAAGCGGCAGGAACCGCTATTCGAGATGGCAGCGTCACCTTCTCGGTTGACGATGCCGTTCTCTCGGCGGATGCAAGCACGGTCACCTTACAGTTTCAGCTCAAGGTGACCAACGGCGGGAAGAGCGCCGTACGCATGAACGATTACGGCGTGCGCGTCGTGCGGTCGGGGAGCGGATCGCTGGCAGCGAAGCTGCTGACCAAACAGACCGGCAAGCTGGAAGCTGGGAAGATGGCTTCCTCCCGGTATGCCGCTACCGTTCCCGCCGGAAGCAAGCTGACCGAATTCTCCATCGTCGTCTTCAAATGGAACTCCGGCAGCGGCAAGTACATGACGGATATCGGCCAAGTGAATGCGGCCAAAGCGGTCACTTCGGTCACAAGCCTTCGTTCTCTTGCTCTCTCTCAAGCCGATTCCAGTCTATCCGATCAGCTGAGCGTCCAATGGAAGACGGCCCGAACCTACCGAATGGTCCAGGACGACCAAGTGTATTTGTATGCCGATCTTTGGCTGACCAATAAGAGTCAAGCCCAGATCGCTCTTCCCTCCTCGCTCGCTTACCGGATTCAAACTGCAGGCAGCAGCTCCGGGCTGTCTTATGATGCCGAGGTTGTTTCTGGAAACGATCGGAATCTTCAACCGGGAGAAGTCCGCAAAGTAACGATGCGCGCACCGATCCCTTCAACCGTTCTCACGGCAAAGGGTCTGAACCTTCAGTTCTATGCGAACTCTCAGGGAATCCCGCTGATTCTTGGCTCGGTTTTGTTAGCGGATGCGGAATCCGTTGGCGCGATCGGGGAAGCTCAGCCGTATCTCGCGTCCGCAGCTGTATCGCCTCTTGTCTTCACGGTCAAGAAAACAACCCTCTCTGCCTTATCCGTTGGCGTTCAATTTGTCAGCACGGTGGAAGTCCGGAATACAGGGAACACTCCGGTAACCGTCCCCACACTCAGTGCCAGCTATCAGTATCAAGGGTTAGGCGCCACCGAAGCAGCCCCCGATACAGGGAGCCATCCCGCCTATTTGACGGCCGGCAGCTCCTCCACCTACACGTTTACTGCGACTCTGCCGGCTGATGTTCGTCCCAGCGATGCCCGGCTCGTTCTGATGGAGAACAAAGCTGCCAAGACAAGCGCCGCTGCCGCAACCGGTTCCAGCACCGCCGCCGCGGTTGCTCTGCCGGCTGCGATCATTGCCCTTGACACAGCATCCGAACCGAAGGATGCGCTGACGGCGGCAAAAGCCTATTCGCTTGGCTCCGTTCTCAAGCTGGATGATGCAGCGCTTCCGAGCGGCCTGAAAGCGTCCCTGCTCGAGCTGAAGGAATACACCAATCCGGATACGGGGTATCGGACGGCAGTCGGCAAATACCGACTGACCAATACCGGTTCCGCGCCGATCGCTCTTCCGGCATTCGCAAACGAGCTGATTACCAAAAACGGCGTTTATCCCGGTACGCGTCAAAGCGGGACCGTCCAGACGATTTTGCCCGGAACGAGCTACTTGACCGCGTATTCCTACATCCTGCCTGACAGCGAGGAAGGAACGGATTTCGCTCTGAACGTCTATGACGGCTCCAGCTCCAGCACGTCCGGCGATAAAAGCTCCTTCGGCTCCTTCAAAGTTAAGCTTCAGTCCGATTCGATGGACAGCTCGCTTCCGTACACCATGAGCTTCTATCCCTATGAGCTGAATGTTTTATCAAAGTACGGTCTGAATTGGAGCTACGATACGAGCTCCGGCACCTATACCGGCCAAGTGAGGATCGACGTCAGTTCCTCTCGCGTGGATAATGTGACTGTGGAGCAGAGCTTTACCGGCATCGAGTTTGATCTGATCGACAGGAAGACGGGGATATCCCTCGGTGCAGTCAGTTACTCCTTATCCGGCACCTCGAAGCTGAAGGATGGCCAGATTACATTGAAATTCAGCGGAGTCACGAGCGGACAAATCGGATGGAACGCCCTGCAAATCTACGAGACCATTCCCACACCTAACGGAACAGTCAAGCGCTTGATGCTGGAATTGCCCTCGCAATAAAGAGGGAAGAAGCCCATGCTCGACAGCATGGGCTTCTACTTACTTACGGATGATGACCCGTTCCTGAAGCTTGGCCACCAGCCTCGCCAAGAGCGGCCCGGGCAGCGCGCAGCTCATAGCAACGGCCATTTTGTTCGTCAGCCCCGGAACGATGACCGCCTTCCCCTTGTGAAAACCTGAGTACCCGATTCGCGCCGCCTGCTCGGCGGACATGGCTCCCGGCTGATCCCGCTTCCCGGCTCTTTCGGAGAAGGCCGTTCGGGTTGCGCCCGGGCAAAAGGCGGACACTTGGATGCCATCCGGCTTAAGCTCGTGCCGTAAAGCTTGCGTAAACGAGAGAACATATGCCTTTGAAGCATAATAGACCGCGGTGAACGGGCCCGGTTGATAAGCCCCCGTGGAAGCGACGTTTAGAATTCCTCCTGCTCGCTTCTCGCGCATATGCGGAAGCACGGCCTTGGTTAATTGGGTTAGCGAGGCCATATTGAGCTGGATCACCTGTTCGTCCTCTTGCCAAGGAATGTCCTGAAATAGCCCGCTTCGTCCGGAGCCCGCATTGTTCACGAGGACATCGATGTTGATGTTCTGGTCCTCCAGGGTCTGTATCAGTTCCTTGACAGCAGCAGGAATCGACAAATCCGCTTCCGCTACGAAAACATCAGCCTGATGCTCTTGGCGAAGACCCTTCGCCAGCCGGTCAAGTGCGGCGCGGTTGCGGGAAACGAGAACGAGCCGGTACCCGTCCCGTGCAAACAGCTTGGCCATTTCTAATCCGATCCCCGAGGACGCCCCGGTTACCAATACGGTTTGTCCAGCATAACGACGTGATTTCATCATGATCCTCCTATGTAGGATGAGCAACGGGGAACCGATCGTCCCCCGGCTCATCGCGCGCTCTTGCTGAACCGTCAATCCTCGCGGAACATTCTCGCCACGGCTTCCCTGCCCTTCATGCCGGGAGTAATTCCTAATCGTTCGGCTTCATGGGTGACCGATTCAAGCGGAGCCTCCAGAAGCTCCTCCAGCGTCCGGACCCCGACTGCTCTTCCCGCCAAAATCTTCCGGTCGCTCAAACGTTCGTTCAAAAGTCCGATATCCAGCGCCCCGCACATGATATATCCTTGATCTGTCGAGACGGCGAGCAAGGTAGTCTTGGGCAGCTTCACTTCAATCCCAAGCGCGATCCGCTCTCCGACTTGAACGGGAATCATCGTAATCATCAGCAAACGCCTCCTTCCGATGAGGATACCTCACCATATGAAGTTCCGGGCGCATGCGTAATAGGTATTTGCCGGGGTTCCCAAAATCGTACAGCATTGCTAGGAAAAAATAATTTTTATTCAGGTGAAAAGCCCTATTTTCAGCGATTTATCCGTGCTATAGTAGGAGTACATTAGGCGGAGGGTTGGGCGACATACAGCATGGACAAAGCAAGAGAAGATAAAAATAAGTATGTGTTTACAGTCGATATTCTCATTGAAGGCTACAACAATGGCATCGCCCTCGAAACCCTGCTTCACATCCTTAATCAGGACAAGATTGCAGACTACGACATCCGCAAAGGCATTGCGATTGGCAAGACGGTTCAGGCAGCAGCCAAACAAGGAGGAACCGAAATCCGCATTCCCGAAAAAGCAGCGCCTCTGATACCCGACAAAGGGGACAAGAACGCACCTGCGAAAGCGGAACGGACAAAAGCGGAAACCGCTAAAGCAGAAGCAGAAGCGGCAAAACCCGAACCCGGCAAAGCGGAGCCAGGCAAAGCCGACACAGCCAAACCGGTAGCGGCACAAGCTTCCCACCAAACGGAGCCAACCTTGATCGAGCTTCTTGAGAAGCACAAGCAAAGCAATGCACTCGTGCGGTTGACCGTTTTGAAGGGCAAGGGAGTCCGACTCAATCTCCCCTGCCGCATCCTGAGCTTCGACCAGCTGACGGATACCTTGACCGTCTATCATGTGGATGAGAAAAAGGTTTATCAATTCCGGATGACGGAAGTCGAAGATTTTACCACCTGAAGCTCGTCTTCCCGCTTGACGAAAGCCTCCTCCCGGCGATGCCGGAGATGGAGGCTTTCTTATTCGGAAGGAAACCTCTCTCTTACCGCCCTTGCGAAAAGCTGCTGGGCCAAAAGACGAAAGCCTCGCGGTCGCGCTCCGCGCCAAGACCGGTCAACACCTCTGCTGCAGGGCTGCCCGAGACAGGCTCCCCGTTCCAGCGGTCGATCTGAACCTTCTTGAGCTTGGCGCATTTCATGACCGCCTTCAAGGCGTAGGTGAGGCTTGTCCTTCGCCGCTCCGGATCGGCGGACAACTCCATGTCCGTCAAACGCTTGCCCCCATTCTCCAGCCACAGCTCCCAGGTCGTACCGCGCAGCAGCAAGTAGTGACCAGGCTTGCGGGCAAACGTCGTATTCGAGCGTTCTGGCCAGGGAAGCAGAATTCCGTACGGATTGGCAGGGTCCGCTGCCGACAAGAGGGAATAGCTGTTTCCGCCGGTCAAAGGCTGGAAGGCGCGGAGCGCTTCGACGGTTTCTCTTGAGGCAAACTGCATGACTGGAATGCCCGACACAAAGAAACCTCTCGTCAAAAGCCCCCAATCCTCGAGCTGCTTCAAAATTCCGTATAACCGATCCCACGCATAGGGTGAATATTCCGCGACGAGATTACGGGTGAGAATTCCGAAGCAAGCCAGCAGGTGTCGCACCCAAGCCGTTGCCGAACGCTCCTCCGCTTCTCTCTTATCTCGATCCGAATTGGCAGACGATTCGGATGAGGAGCCTGACTCCTGGTCAATCGCGTACCAGCGACCGAGTCCCGACTGAAAGGCGCCGGCTCGTCCCGGTTTCGCTTTGGCCGATGCTCCCGAGGCGGCCTTACGCAGAGGAGCGAACTGGTCATTCGCAACCCGTCCCTCCCACACGAGCTGAAGCAGATTCTCCAGCATCGCCGACGGCACTTCCCCGAAATCGCGGGCAATCTGGGTCAGGAAGCACGCCCCCTTGGCTTGCAGATAGCGCAAAAGCTCCGGGTAACGGGTCTCTCCCTCCGGTTCCGCAAAGGGGGCGAGCAACTCCTTGGATTCCGTCCGAAAGAACGCGATTCGCCCTTCCTTCTCCCCTTCCCGCCGCTTGCCTACCCAGCAGATGTCCCCCGAAGCACACAAGAGATCGAGATCCTCCTTGCGATAGCCCGGCAGCCTGGCCGGGAACAGATGGGATTCATAATGAGAGACTGGCAGGAACAAGCCCTCGAGCCTCGTAATCACCTTCAGCAACGCATCCGGGCCTCCGGCTGGCGAAACTGCGGAGCCCGTGATTCCCGGCTCCTCGACCAGCTCCTGCAGGCTGCACAGATAAGCCGCATACCGCGCCGGTTCCACCGGCTCCGCCTGCTTGCGGAATTCCAGGAGCGAGAACCGAACGATGCGCTCCGCTACCTTCGTGCTGGTCCACAGGCCCGTTTCGGTCGGTTCCGCGAACGGAGCCGGCTTGATCAGAGCCTTCTCTCCCCATTCCTCCATCAGCTGGCGGCAGCGCTCGATCGGCAAAGCGTATCGATGGGCAACTTCCTCCGCCGTGAAGGAAATCCGGTGATCCATGTATCGGCGGAGAATGAAGAGAAGCGATTCCTCCGAATCGGGAAACGCCTCATACAGCTCGACTTCATCGGAGCAAATGAACCGTTCCTCTCCGGCGATCCGAACCGACGCAACCTTCCCAGCATCCGTCAAAGCTTCAAGATAAGCCGCCGCCTCTTTCCCTGCCAGCTTGTTCCACTCGGCGAGGCTGCGGTCTCCGCGTTCCTTCAGCAGCCGATAAGCTTCCTCCTGCGTTACCGTTTCCTTCGGAGCTTCTTCGAGTCGTTCTTTCTCTTTGTGAAGGACGGCAGGGGAGATGGCTTTCCGGGCGCTCTCCTCTCCGAACAGCTCAGATGCTAGCTCCCGGCTTACCCCCAGAACCTGCTGCTGCAGATCGTGGCTGACCGCATCGGATTCATAGAAGTTTTCCATGACATATTCTTGAACGAACTCCGCTGCGAACGGAGAGGGAAAGCGATTCTCGCGGTAGACGACTTCGATTTCGCCAGCCGAAACCGCCTCAAGCACCCGCTTCACTTCCGGGACGGACAGAGACTCGTTCATGGCCTCCTCGATCGCTTCCCGCACGTAAGGAAACCGCTCCATGTACGGCAGGGCTTCGCGTAGAAGCTCTTCCCCGCGCATGCGCTGCTTCCAGGACGGCACTCTCGTATACCCTCGGGTCAGCAGCAGAGAGACTTCAACGATTCGGCGAAAATGGGTCCCGAACAGCGGAGATCCGGGCAGTGCATCGAGCAGCAGCTCCTCCACCCGCTTGGCGTCCACCCGGGCGATCGCCTGCAGCCATACCGGGTTCCACAGCGGGAAAACAAATTCGATCCCGTTGTCGCGGACACCGGAATAGAAGCGTTCGGGCACGATCTTCTCCAGCTCCACCCGCAGTGCGAGCTGCCAGGTGTAGTTGAAGCGTCGGCCGAACAAGCTGTGGATCACCAGATGATGGCGGCCGACATCGTCGGGGTAATGCTCCATGATGATGCGACGGTCGGTCGGGACCTCGCACGAGGCGGTCTGAGCTTTGATCAGCCCGATTAGCGAGAGCGAGGCCGGCTCGTCCAGCATGCATTCCTGCTTCAGCCAATCCTGCACCGGTTCGGCTCGGCTGAGGTCGCATAGCGAGAGTTCTTCCAGAAATCGGCCGATTCCTTGGCCGAGCTCGAAGCTGCGGCTGATCGGCAGAGCCTTCCAGAACGGGATCTCGCTGAAGCGGTTCACCGCTTCCGTCACGTAGATTCGGTCCGCGCGGATTTCCCGGATCGTCCAGGAGGAGGCGCCGAGCTGGAAGACGTCGCCCACGCGCGATTCGTAGACATACTCCTCGTCGAGCTCGCCGACATGGACCCGGCTCTCGGCGTGATGCACGGGATAGCCGCTGCTCGGCGGGATGGTGCCCGCGCCGAGAATGGCCGCCATGGGCGTGCCGGGGCGGCGGCTCACCCGCTCCTTCTCCCGGTCCCATTCCAGGAGGGGCCGGGAGAAGGGGAAGAGCCCGCCCAGCACGTCGAGCGCGGCCCGCAGCCGGGACAGCGGCAGGCCGTGGAAGCAGTAGCTGCGCGCCAGCACGGCGGCCAACCGCCCGATCTCCCAGTCGTCCGTGGCCGCCATGGCCACGACCTGCTGGGAGAGGACATCGAGACTGTGCCGCGGAACGCGGATCGGCTCGATGTCCCGGGCCGACGGCATGCCCGGCGCGGCCGAAGCGCTGGATCGCGGCGGCCGCCGACTTCGGCGAGTCGATCTGGATCACCAGATCGACCGAGCCGACGTCGATGCCGAGCTCCAGCGAGGAGGTCGCCACGAGGCAGCGGAGCTCGCCTGCCTTCAGCAGGCGCTCCACCTCGTGCCGCTTCTCCCGCGAGACGCTGCCGTGGTGGGAGCGGGCGATCTCTCCGCCCGCGTGCTCATTCAAGCGGAGCGTCAGCCGTTCGCAGAGCCTGCGGCTGTTCGTGAACAGGATGCAGGTGGCGGAGCCCTCCATCAGAAGGAAGAGCTTGTCGAGGATCGGCTGCCAGATGCGCTCCTCGCCGCGTCCCATCCCCGCCCGTTCGGCAACGGTAACGGCGAGAGATAGCTTTCGCTCCATCGGGCTTTCGATAATCGTAACCGGACGGAGGGAATACCCCTCTCCAACCAGCTCCTCTCCTCCGTCCGCTTCATCCGCTTCATCCGCTTCATCCGATCCATCCCGCACGTTCAGCAGTTCCGCCGCATCTGCCGCTATTGACTCTGTCGCCGCTGCCCTTTTCCCCGCCCCCGCAGCCTTCACGCTTCCTGCGCTTCCGGGCTCCCAGCCGCCAAGAAACTGCGCCATGCGCTCGATCGGCTTCTGTGTGGCGGATACACCGATCCGCTGAACCGGCCTGCCACACAGTTCCTCCAGCCTCTCCAAGGAGACGCTGAGGTGCATCCCGCGCTTGTCCGCAGCCAAATCATGAATCTCGTCCACAATGACCTGCTCCACCGTACGGAGAATCTCGCGAGCACGCTCCGAGGTGAGCAGGATGTAGAACGATTCGGGAGTGGTCACGAGAAGATCCGGAGGCTTCCTCAGCATGGAGGCGCGCGTGCTTTGCGAAGTATCTCCGGTGCGGACTCCGACCGTAAGCTCCGGCCAAGGCTGTTCCATGGCTTTCGCCGTATCCGCAAGCTCGCGCGCAAAACCGGTCAGATGATGATGGATGTCATTGTTGAGCGCCTTGAGCGGTGTTACGTACAGAATACGAACCCCGCGGGTATGCGATTCCACCGCCAGCTTCTCGACGGCGACCCGGTCCAGGCATGGCAAAACCGCCGCCAGCGTCTTCCCCGAGCCGGTCGGAGCAGCGATGAGCGTATGGGCCTTGCTCCGAATCGCCGGCCAAGCCCGGCGCTGTACATCTGTCGCCTCCCCGATCCGTTCTCGGAACCATTCCTCCGTCACCGGGTGAAACCCGAATCCACCTTTTCCAACTGCCCCCATACGATCTCTCCTCACTAGCTTACTCGAACCTATCCTGCTTGCTTGGCACCCTACTGGTTATCCGCTCGATTCGGCTCTTTCCATGCGGCCCAGGCCAAACAGCACCAGCCGGCGAGGAACGCCACTCCACCGAAGGGCGTGATGATGCCAAGGATCTTGATTCCGCTCACCGCGAGAACATACAGGCTGCCGGAGAAGAGCAGCGTTCCGATCAGAATGAGCCAGCCTGCAGCCTTCACTCTCTTCTTGTCGGCAAGACGCTCTGCAGCGAGACCGATAAGAATCAAGCCGATCGCATGGATGAGATGATAGTGCACCCCTGTGGTATAGACTTCTAGCCTATCGTCCGGAATCTGTCCCTTAAGTCCATGCGAGCCAAAGGCTCCGAGCGCAACGCCCAAAAAAGCAAGCATGCTGCCGATTCCGACAAACTTCCGCATATGCAGACCTCCGTACCCTTTTCATCCCATGATAGCACAACAAGCCGCAGCACCAAAAAGACAATCTGGAAATAGGATTCCATCCGGAAGAAAAAAACGGTAATATAGAATAGGAAAAGGTTTAACCCATTTTATTGAGGTGAATTCATGGACAATCGCAACGAAGACATGGTACCTGAATGGCAAGTGAAAAAAGAAACAAATGAGCCAGAACCCGCACCCCCGCTTCAACCGTTTCAACCGGCAGCTCCTTACTTTGGCATGTCTCCCCTGTCGGAATCCGCTCCTCCTGCTCCGGTCCACTCCGGACTCGGCATTGCGTCCTTCATCATGAGCATTCTCGGCATCATCGGCTTCGTGGCTTCTTTTGCAATCATCATATCCGTTGTGCTCAATAGCGCAGACTTCGAAGCAGATCTGGACAATCCCGAACTGGTAACGCAGCTCGGCCTCGGGGGGATCGGGTTCCTCTTGGCGGGACTTATCATGTTTGTCGGCCTCATTCTGGGCATTGTTGGATTGGTGCAAAAAAACCGTAAAAAGGGATTTGCCATCACCGGGACCATTCTGAATGGCATCGTGGTAGGGATCACCGCGATTTTGATGATCATCGGCTTAATCAATTACGCAGCGGCGGCGTAATCGTTCGCCCGCCATGTGCTCAAGAGAGCAGCGGTAGAACTCAAAAAGGGAGAGAAACAAGCGAGGAGCACCTACCCCGCTTGTTTCTCTCCCTTTCCTTTCGCAATCAATCATCAGAAGCTGTTCTGCAACGGGCAGAGCCTACCCTCATCCTGTCTCTCTGTCGAAATCCGCTCTGCTTGCTGCGATCCATTCCGGGCTCCGCTGCCAGCGCCCTTAAGCAGACGGAATGCGGTCAACCCCGGTAAGCTCGGCGGTTAGCCTCCATAGGCGAGCGGCCTGTTCAGGGTCGATGGCATAGGGTTTGACTCCACTTAGGCTGTTGCCGTCCACCGCCATTTCGGCGATGTCGCAGTCTTCGCAGTAGACCCCGCCTATGCCGGTAAGCTGCGGGGAAGTAGCCGCCCATACCTGGGTCGAAGCCCCCTGCTCCGGCGTCTTGAAAGCCGGATTCACCACTTCTCCGGTCTCATCGAACCAGCCTCGCGCGATCATCTCTTCCTTCGGCAAATAGCGCTGCAGAGGTGTCATGATGCCGCCAGGATGGACCGAGAAGCTGCGTACGCCGTGCTTCTCTCCCCGTCGATCCAGCTCAACGGTAAACAGGCTGACAGCCGTCTTCGATTGCCCGTAGGCTTTGAATTTCTCGTAGCCCTCCGTAAGCTGGATATCGTCCCACAGGATCGGCGAGCGATGATGGCCGATCGAAGAGACGGCTACGACACGCGCTCCGCCGCCCGAAATGAAAGCGGGCCAAAGCAATTGGATTAGAACATAATGGCCGATGTAATTGGTCGCGAATTGACTCTCCCAGCCGGGGCCAACCCGGGTCTCCGGGCAAGCCATAATGGCGGCGTTCAAGATGGCGATGTCAATGCTGAGCCCTCTGGCTAGTATTCGAGAGGCTAAAGCTTGGACACTGGCGAGATCCGACAGGTCCAGCTCTTCGACCTCGACTCCGCTCAAACCGGCGAGAGCTTCCTCCGCAAGAGCGGGGCGGCGGGCCGGTACAATGACGCGGGCACCGGCACGAACAAGCGCTCGAGTCGTCTCCAATCCTAGGCCGGAGTAACCCCCTGTGACGAGGGCGAGTTTCCCCGAGAGATCGATGCCGCTCAGGACTTCCTCCGCTGTGCTGCGGTAACCGAAGCCGGAGCCGAGCTTGTGTTGCTTATTCGTTGCAAGCTTATGCTCTTCCATGATACCTTCAACTCCCTCATCCGTAGTTGGAGACTTCACTATACAACTTAGAGTAAGCTCAAAGTCAAGGGCCCACCCGTTCCTGAGTGGCTTCCGTGGTTTTGCGTGCAAGGCTCTCCTCATACCTATCGGCCTTCCGGCTGATCAGATCGAGGCATTCGTTCAACTGCGCGATCTGCGAGAG
Source organism: Gorillibacterium timonense (assembly GCF_001457415.1). Taxonomy (GTDB): domain Bacteria; phylum Bacillota; class Bacilli; order Paenibacillales; family NBRC-103111; genus Gorillibacterium; species Gorillibacterium timonense. The sequence goes on along the minus strand of NZ_LN881724.1, from coordinate 962,394 downwards.
TGTCTGCTGCTGGTGATTGCGGAGGAGGGCAAGCCGTTCCTGCTCGTTACCCGTGCCTTGTCGAACCAATTCGGCATATCGCTTGATCTGGGCAAGCGGCATCCCGGATTCACGGAGCTTTATACAAAATCCAAGCCACTCGATATCGACCTCTTTGTACCGCCTTCGGCCTCCCTGGTCTCTCGCTATGCGAGGAGATAGCATGAGGCCTTCTCTCTCGTAATAACGTAGAGAATGTGCGCTTAAGCCCGTACGTTCCGCAACCTGGCTGATGCTGAGTTCCTGTTCGGGTTTCACGTTGGTTTCCGTCCTTTACATTCGTATGTAGGGCAAGACTGCTTGTTCCATTGATTGTCTTGAATTTCATGTCCTCTATTCATCGATTAAGTTTACCACGTTTTGGGCTCAACCATTACGCGGCCAACGTGTGATCGAAGATGCTAAAGCATTCCTTCCGCCGCCTTCAGAGCGACCGAATTCGCACGAAGTAGATAGAAATACGGGCTCCCGTGCGCACGACATGCGCGCGGGAGCCCGCTCTTTAAGCAATCTTATCAGGCAACTGGAACATTCGATCAAAACCCCAGAAAGGCTTTAATTCCAGCCAGCTTATCGGCGGTCAGCTCGCCGCTGTTGTCATAGATCAAGCGAGAGCGGTCATCCAACTCCCAGTTGATCTCGGGAACAAACTTGATGTTGCTCCAATACTCATCCCAATGCTCGAGCTTCCACTCGTCGCGGGTCGTTCCTCTTGCCAGAATCCGTTCTTTTTGCTCGGCCGAATCGGACAGGATGACCACAACTACCTTCAGGTCGATTTCGCTGCGCGTCCGTCCCGCTTTACGCAGAAGTTCCTCGATCCATTCGCGGTCTTTCAGCTCCTGGGTGAACGGGGAAATCATGAAGACGCTCTGGCCCAGCTTCAGGTTCTCAATACAGACATCCTCCGTCGTCTTGTATTCCAGATCTCGCAGGTTTTTCTTATAGAATTCCGAATCCCGGTCATCCGGGTCCAAGCCCTCCGCAACCAGCAGCGCTTCCACAAAGCGGCCGCCGACCGTATCCCGGTCGAGGAACACGACGGACGATTCCGCGGCAAGCTTCGCCGCCACTGTCGATTTGCCCGTACCGGCCACTCCCACGAAGAAAACCAGCTTTTGCATCTCCCTACCCCTCTCGATAAACGTCCGTACAATCCATTCCAGTATAGCGGATACATCGAAAAAGAGGAAATGTTTATCGGTAACATTACCGCGAATAAATCTTCATCAAATCTTCATTGTACGTACAAGCTAGCATTCTCCTGCTAGAAAGTCGGCCAGTTGTCGATAGATGGCCACAATGGCTGGCATCGACATTCGGACCAAGCCGCTCGAGGAGGGAGCGACAAATTCCTGCATGCCGGCGATCACTGGCTCCTGCTGGAAGCCCCATCCGGCGGAACGGTTGCGGCTGTATTCGGCATAAACTCCCTTGCCGACAAAGCAGGCAACCCTGGGATGAAATCGTTCCAGCTTCTCTCGCAGAAGCTCCCGGCCGATCCGATATTCCTCACGGGTGATATCTTCCACTCCGCGCGTTGGCCTTGCCACGATATTGGTGAAGCCGATTCCGAGCTTCAGCAATTGCCCATCCTCGGATGGATCGTACAGCCTCGGCGTTAAGCCGGCTTCATGCAGAATGCGCCAAAAATGATTGCGCGGATTCGCATAATGATGTCCGCTCTCGGCGGATAAGGGACTTGGATTGAACCCGATGAAGACAATCGACAGCCCCTTTTCCAAATGATCCGGTACTCCTGCCATGCTCCACTCTCTCCTTCCGCTCAAGGAATCCGCCTGCCACAGAAACAAACCGACCTCTCGCACTCGCTCTCTCCCGGATAGAATAGCATGTCCCGCCGTCGGATTCCATTAACGCGACCGACTTCCCCCTCCACTCCGAAGAAGAATACGGGTCACTATGCACCTGTCCCCGCAAAGCCATTCTCTTCATCCTTCTTCTTCCTCTTGAATAGACTGTAACGATAGCATTCGCGAAGGGGGTGCGCTCATGGCTGAGCCGCAGTTTATCGTGTCCCGGGAAGACTGGTCTCTGCACCGGAAGGGATTCCAGGATCAAACCCGCCATCAGGAGAAGGTCCGGGAAGCCGTCAAGCATAATCTCCCCGATCTCATCGCCGACGAAAGCATCGTGATGCAGCGCGGCAAGCAGGTGATTCGCATTCCGATCAAGAGTCTGGACGAATACCGCTTCCGGTACAACTACAAGAAATCCAAGCACGTCGGGCAAGGAGACGGAGACTCTCAGGTCGGGGATGTCCTCGGCAGCGATCCACAGCAGGCGAACGGTCCCGGCAAGGGGCAAGGCGCAGGCGATCAGCCCGGCGACGATTATTACGATTCCGAAGTGACACTGGATGAAGTCGAAGCCATGCTGTTCGAGGAGCTGGAGCTGCCTCATTTGGAGCAAAAGGAAAAGAAACACCTGCAGGCGAGCGAGATCGTCTTTCACGACGTCCGCAAGAAAGGCCTCATGTCCAACATCGACAAAAAGCGGACCATTCTGGAAAACCTGAAGCGCAACGCGGGCTCGGGGCAGCCAGGAATTCACGGCATCTCACCGGACGACCTTCGCTTCAAAACCTGGGAGGAGGTCAACAAGCCGCAATCGAGCGCCGTCATCGTCGCGATGATGGACACCTCCGGCTCCATGGGCAGCTTCGAGAAATACATTGCCCGCAGCTTCTTCTACTGGATGACCCGTTTTCTCCGCACCAAATATGAGAATGTCGAGATTGTCTTCATCGCCCATCACACGGAAGCGAAGGAAGTATCTGAGGAGGATTTCTTTACGAAGGGGGAAAGCGGGGGGACGATCTGCTCTTCCGCCTACGTGAAAGCTCTTGAAATCATCGATGCCCGCTACCCGAGCTCGCAATACAACCTGTATCCGTTCCATTTCTCCGATGGCGACAACCTGACCTCCGACAACGACAAATGCGTGAAGCTGATCGAGCAGCTGCTTGAGCGCTGCAACATGTTCGGCTACGGAGAAGTGAATCAATACAATCGCAGCAGCACGCTGATGTCCGCCTATAAGCAAATCCGCCATCCGAAATTCCAATATTCCATCATCAAGGAAAAAGGAGAGGTATACGGCGCGTTGAAAACCTTTTTCAACAAGCCGGTCGCCACTTGAACTTACTTTGAAAGGGTCCCATCACGGGATGAAAAGGAGGAGGCGCCATACCCTGACGGGCCGGCGCCTCCTCCTCTTTACTTCATGCTCTTACACCTCGAACTTGCCCATCTCCTCGGCAAGCTGCTCTGCCATGACGGCGAGCTGGCCTGCCGCGTTGACCAGGTTTTCATGCGAAGCGGCCTGCTCCTCCGCGGATGCGGAGATCTCCTGCATCGCAGCGGCGGATTCTTCGGCAGCGGCAGCCTGGTTTTGCGACCGTTCCAATATCCCTTGGGCGATCTCCCGGAGATTCTCCAGCGACTCGGAGATTTGCACCGAGGAGTGAACGATCTCGTCGGCCGAATGGAAGATCTCACCGAACTTCTCATCCGTCGCCTTCAAGCTCTCCGCCTGCTCGATCACGAAACGATGGGCTTGACGAATGCGGCCCGATGTCGTTCCCGCACGCTCTATCGTGGAGCGGATATGGCCGCTGATTTCGTCTGTCGCTTTAGAGGCATTCTCAGCCAGCTTGCGGATCTCATGCGACACCACCGCGAAGCCTCTCCCCTCGCTTCCGGCGCGAGCCGCTTCAATCGCCGCGTTCAGGGACAAGAGATGCGTCTGATCGGCGATCGATCGGATGAGCCCGATGATCTCCTCCACCTGATGCATCATCTCCGCAAGCTCGTTCATCGATTCATCCGCCTCGCGGGTGATGATGAGGTTCTCTCGAGCCTGCTCGTTCTGCTTCTCGAGCAGCTGGCGGCCTTCCTTAACCGCCGCCAGCGTGCCTTTGGCAAAGGAAGCTCCATCCGAGGTCTGCTGGTAAATCTGCTCCACATGCCCGCCGAATTCGTGCAGCACCTCATTGGTTCTGGAGGCGTCTGCCGCCTGATGCTCATTGCCTTCCGCCATTTCATTGATGGTGGTCGCCACTTGGCCGACAGCCTGTTTGTTCTCAGATGCGGATGCGCTGAGCTCCTCGGCATTGGCGCTGAGCTCCATCGTGACATTGTTGATCTTCCGAACCATATTCCCGAGGCTTGTGCTCATGTCCTCCAGGCTTCCCGCCATCGTCCCGGTTTCATCCCGGTAGCGGCGCAAGGCAGTTAAGCTGGCAAGGCTGTGGAATTTCAGCTTGCCCATGTCCTGAATGGCAGCCGTCATCACCTTGATCGGCTTCACGATGCGTCCGCCAATGAGATAAGCGACGAAACCGGCGATCATCAAGATAAGCAAGCTGGCTCCGCTGAGGAGAAGCTCATCATGCAGGAGCTTTTGATTTAACTCTTGACGCTTGGCATCGAGAATGGAATTTATATCATCCACATAGTTGCCCGTTCCAATTACCCAACCGAGCGGAGCGAAGACTTGACTGTAGGCTCGTTTCTGCTTGGCTTCCGTTTCTCCGGGCTTCGGAAACCAATAATCGGAATACCCGCCGCCGTTGATGGCCGCCTCCAAAATCGCTTGAATGTACTTGCCGCCCTTCGTATCCGCGGCGTCCCAACGGTTCTTGCCTTCGGTATCGGTTCCGCGGAGAACGACGTTAACCCCCGTCGTCGTGTCCGCCCAAAAATATCCGTTGGCACCGTACGTCAGCTTCCGCAGCAGCTCCGCGGCATCCTTGCTGGCTTCTTCCTTGGAGAGTCCTTTCTTGACGGAAACGTCATAGGAGGTCTGCAGCATGCTGATTGCCGTTTCCACTTGTCCGCGGATCATCTCATCATAATCGTCCGTTAAGGTTTTCGACAGCTCCTGAAGAGAACGCTCGTTACCCGCCCGAATTTGTAACATGGACAGGGAAGTAAGGAGCAAAGTGGTCGACAAAACGACCAAGCAAGTCAAGGTGAAAATTTTGGTTCGAATGGAACGCATAAGCCCCCTCCTATCAGTACGTGAGTCAATAATTGCCGGCACACGCTGCGACTAATTAACCAATCGTTCGACTGTACTCGACACGGTTATATGGACGATATCGGCACGAAGAAGAGTTTTAATTAGATTCATTGTGATAAAAGAATGGTATCAATTTTTTCCAATGACTACTTTTCGTTTTTCCCGACTTAGCAGGAGATTCCCCGTGCAATCCCGAATAGAGGTACAATCTCGACAGGTGAAGGTGAACTTATGAATTTTACGGCAATCGATTTTGAAACGGCTACCTCTCATCGCGGCAGCGCCTGCTCGGTCGGGCTTGTTGTGGTAGAAAACGGGCAGATCACGCAAAAAGTGCATCAGCTGATTCAACCGCCTGGGAACCGGTACGACCGATTTAATATCTCGATTCACGGAATCACGCCCGCCATGACGCAGAGCGCTCCCCCCTTCTCCGAAGTGTGGAAGGAGCTTTCCCTTTTCCTATCCCAGCAATCGGTCATCGCGCACAACGCCAGCTTTGACATGAGCGTACTGAGGTATTGCCTGGATCATACTGACATGGAATACCCGACCCTCTCCTACTACTGCACGTACCTTCTCTCCAAGAGCCTGTGGCCGGAACGCAAAAGCTATGTGCTGTCCGACTTGTCTACCTCATTTGGTATAGAATTCGAGCATCACCGAGCGGATGAGGATGCGTACGCCTGCGCGAGAATCGCTCTGGCCATGCTAGAGCAGGAAGGCGTCCGCAGCTTGGACGAACTGGCGAGGAAGAACGGATTTCAGCCGGGACTGCATCATCCTGGCGGCTATTCCGCTTTCAGCAAGATCAAGGCCCCGAAGACCCCGAAGCGTCAAACCAAAGCAGCCAAGCTCATTGCCGCAGCACTTGATGCGAAGGAAGGCTAAACGCACATTCCAAATAGAGGGGAACGCTGCCGAATGGCGGGGTTCCCTCTTTTTTATGGACCCGATTCTCTCTTTCTTCGGATGATCCCTTAAGAAAAAGTAGTCACTCCTTCGTAAAAAGCGTTCAGCGATTGCTTCACCTCTTCCGTAACATCCTTGCCGCCTCTGCTGTTGCTAATAACAGTCGATACCGTATAGATCGGACCCCACGGAATTCCCCACCAGCCCAAAAGAAGAGTCGGGAGCGTATAAAGCAGTCCCTTGGCGAAGGAGCTTTCTCCGTATTTGATCAAGTGCACGTTTGAGCTTCGCTTGAAGCTCATGATGATAACGGAGAAGCTATATTGATAGATTACGAATTTCCCCCCTCTCTGCAGCTCACTTTTCAATTGTTCGACCGATAGATTCTTTATTCCCACAATTTTCATTTCATCCCTCCATGGGATATCGTACCAGCTTTCTCAACAAATTTCGCTATTTATTTCAAATGCTCCTTCCCGCGTCAGGAAAGCACCTGTTGCCATTCATCCAGCACCCCTCGGCGCAGGCCTTGTCCGTCCACAACCGGGAAATGGATCGGTTAGAATCCACACTCCGACATGCCATGTACAATTTTACAGACGATGTTAGCCATCTCCTCTGGAGTCTGAATAGAACCATTTCGAATCCATTGGATGGACATATTCCAAAAGCCGCCATTGTTAAAGGCATATAGATACGAAATGTCCTCGCCATAATAGTGTTTCAAATCCTGTGATAGATTTTGCTGCTGTAAGCTTGGCATAAACTCATCAAATTTCAATAGAAGAAATCCCAACAACCCTTGCTTAAGGAGGAGATTGAAAAACTCAAGATGCTTTCGGCATATGGAAAAATAGGTTTTGGCTGCTAGAAATGTAGATGGATTCTGCTCATGCGATAGAGCTTCGATATATTCATCGCACATCCCCCGAATATAAAAACAGAGGACATCTTCTTTCGATTGGAAGTTTCGATAAAAGGTTCTTCTATCTAAATCGGCGTGCTTTGCAAGATCCTTAATGGTTATTTTCGAGTAATTTTGTGTGTTCATTAAATCTAGCAAGGATGAGACAAGCCATTTTTGGGATTGCACTGCGATAGGATTTTCAGTCGTTTTCATATCGGCACCTTCTTCTCAAATGAACGGAGGAACAAAGTGCCACATTTTGGATAGAATGGCGCACCTGTCCGCATTTCATTGACGATTTTCTTCCTCCTCATTATGGTATAGCTAGATGAGTGCCACAAGTGTGACTTTTCATTTTATAAAGAAGTAAGGAGGATATCAAATGATGGATGACATACGGAACGGCAATAACATACCAAACCAATTTCCTACAAACGGGCAGGACTGGGCCAATTACATTGGTCATCTATGGAATGCAAATAGGCAGATCCAACTTATCTTGGAATTTGAGGATAGGCTGAATATTCCTCGTATGAGAAAGGCTGTCAGGCTCTCTATCGATGCCGAACCTATCTTGGGCTGTACATTTGTGGAGAATGAGCAACTGCCGTTCTGGGAAAGGCTTGAACATCTAGATGCAAGGAACTGCTTTCGTTGGGAAGAGGTGCAGGACAGGGATGAAGCTCTGACAATAACACTCACCCAGCCCTTTGATTCCGAAGAACAACAACTGCAAGTGAAGCTGATCCGTTCAAACAATGCCGACACCCTGTGCATCAAACTGAATCATGCTTGTTGTGACGGCGGAGGGGCAAAGGAATATTTGCAGCTCTTGCTGAAAATTTATAATCATTTAGGCGAAGATGAAACCTATCGTCCAGAATCCAACGTTGCGGGTCAAAGAGATGCAGCAAGACTTTTCCAAACACTCGGGATAAAGGACCCCCTTCTGGCATTTAATCCACAACTAGCTGCCTTAAAGCCGACTTGGTCGTTTCCCTATAAGGAGGTAGAGGCAAAAAGCTTCCACTTCTCCACTCTGAGATTGGATAAAAGTCAAACCGGTACCCTTCATTCCTACGCCAAAGTAAACGGTGCGACACTGAACGATTTGATTTTGACTGCCTTTTACAGAGCCCTGTTCGTGATCGTTCAACCCGAAGAAGCAGAACCAATGGAAATTTGTGTTACTTATGATCTGCGCAACTATCTGCCTGACAAAAAAGCGGATGCCATTTGTAATCTATCCAGCGTTGTCAATCACAGAATAGCAAAAAGGGAAGGAGAAAGCCCCCTTGCGACACTAAAGCGAGTTTCGCTTGTCATGAATGAAATTAAGAATAATAAACCTGGTATTCACAGCGCAGCAACACTGGAGATGTTAATGGGAATCGGGTTTAAACATGCGGTTGCTTCGATAAAAGCCGCATGGGAAGAAGCCGTAAAAAGCAGAATGTCTACGATCAATCTATCCAATATGGGAATCGTTGCCAAGTATCCTTTGAATTTTGGGGGTCTCATAGCCAAGCAAGCTTATTTGGTAACGCCTGTCTTTCGGTCACCAAGCTTTATGCTGGGAGTAAGCAGCTATGATCAAAGGCTAACTTTTACAGTAGGCTATTGTGAGCCGGAAATGGCTAGAAGTGATGTTGATGCCTTTTTCTCTATTCTACAAAAGGAACTCCTTTCATTTCAGGGATAATGACACGATTGAAATGATGCATGAGCTGAGCCCGCCGAATCATCCCTTGGCTTTTTCCATATATATGATACGAAGCATGATCAACCGGCTGGGGGAGGGAACGGCTTGAACCACGAAGAGGAAGCGGCTTTGCAGAGGGCCATTGCGGAAATTACTGAGATCGCGGAGGGCTTCGGCCTTGATTTCTACCCGATGCGTTATGAGATTTGCCCGGCGGATATCATCTACACGTTCGGGGCTTATGGAATGCCGACGAGATTTAGCCACTGGAGCTTTGGAAAAAGCTTTAACAAGATGAAAATGCAATACGACTTCGGTCTGAGCAAAATCTATGAGCTCGTCATCAACTCCAACCCGTGCTACGCGTTCCTGCTCGACGGCAACTCGCTCATCCAGAACAAGCTGATTGTCGCCCATGTGCTCGCCCACTGCGACTTCTTCAAGAACAACACTCGCTTCAGCAAGACGAACCGTGACATGGTGGAGAGCATGTCCGCCACCGCCGAGCGCATCCGACAGTACGAGATTGAATACGGCGCCGATAAGGTCGAGCGTTTTCTCGATGCGGTGCTGGCGATTCAGGAGCATATCGATCCGGATTTGGTCCGCCCCTATTCACCCAATCGGTACGGGGTTGTGGAAGCGGCGGAAGCGGATAACGACATTCCGCAAACCGGGTATGAAGATCTGTGGAATCTCGAAGCCGACCCAGCCGCCTCCAACGTTCCAGCCAAGGAGCCCACCAAACGGTTCCCACCGCGCCCTGAAAAGGATCTGCTGTGGTTCATTCAGCAGTACGCCGCCGATCTGGAGCCGTGGCAGCGGGATATTCTGACGATGCTGCGGGATGAGATGCTCTATTTTTGGCCCCAGATGGAGACGAAGATCATGAACGAGGGCTGGGCTTCGTATTGGCACATCCGCATCCTACGCGAGCTCGATCTTACTCCCGAGGAGACGATCGAGTTCTCCAAGCTCAATTCCTCCGTCGTCGTCCCGTCGACGCACAGCCTGAATCCCTACTACCTCGGCTACAAAATCTACGAAGACATCGAGAAGCGCTGGGACTCTCCGACGGAGGAAGAGCGCGAACGCTTCGGCCGAAAGCCAGGCAAAGGCCGGGAGAAGCTGTTCGAGGTGCGCGAGTTCGATTCGGATACGTCCTTCCTGCGCAATTACTTGACCAAAGAGCTGGTCGATGACCTGGACCTGTACATTTTCGAGAAGAAGGGCAGCGACTGGAAGATCACCGATAAAACGTGGCACCGGGTCCGGGATCAGCTGGTCTATACACGGGTGAACGGCGGCTTTCCCTACCTGACCGTCGAGAACGGCGATTATGGCAAGCGCGGAGAGTTGTACTTGAAGCACGGCTATGAGGGGATGGAGCTGGATCTCAAATACATCGAAAAGACCCTGCCCTATGTCCAACAGCTTTGGGGTAAACCCGTCTACCTGGAAACGATCGTGGAAGACAAACCTGTCCTGTTCAGCTACGACGGCCACAAGCACCAACGGCAGTTTCTTTAAGAGCTTCTTGTAGAGCCGATTGGTCGCTTGGTTGCTAATCAGTCAGCCAGGTTTATTCGCTGCTCGGTCCGCTCAGGTCCATTGACGTGCTCAGCCGCTAGACTTTCGGTCTGCTCACGATCCATTTGGGTGCTCGAATCCGCTAGTCTTTCGGTCTGCTCACGATCCATTTGGGTGCTTGGCTGACCAATCGGGCCCTACTCCTCTACCTTTTTCCCGCCACTCGGCGGGTTTTTTGTTACGATTTTTCAACAATAGACGAAAATCATACGAAAATGATTCGATAGATATCGATAATAAACGAAAAATCATTTAAGATAAATGCGGATAAAGTAACGGAGTTCGAAAAAGGGGATAACGAACATGAACGGATTTACTGAGCCGGTGCATCACCTGGGTCTCTCACTTGCAGCCGTATGCGAACAAGCTGCGATCGCTTCCGCCGAATGGATCGGCTGCGGGAACAAGAATGAAGCGGACGGGGCAGCCACAGAAGCCATGCGGTCGCTGCTGAATCGGATGCCGATGCAAGGCACGGTCGTTATCGGAGAAGGCGAGCTTGATGAAGCGCCGATGCTCTACATCGGCGAGAAGCTCGGGACGGGACAAGGGCCGCGAGTCGATATCGCAGTCGACCCTTTGGAAGGCACCGCTCTGGTTGCGGACGGACTCGACAACTCCCTGTCGGTCATCGCCATCGCGCCCGAAGGCTGCCTGCTGCACGCCCCCGACACCTACATGGAAAAGCTTGCCGTCGGTCCGGCCGCTGCCGGGCAGATTGATATCACGGCTCCTCTCCTCTACAATCTGCAGCAGACGGCAAAAGCGCTCGGCAAGGACATGCGCGAAATGACCGTGTCCATTCAGAATCGCCCCCGTCACCGAGAAGCCATCGAGACGGTCCGCCGCGCGGGAGCGAAGGTGGCCTTATTTCAAGAGGGCGATGTCTCCTGCTCGATCGCGACGGCCTTGTCGGATACGGCGGCTGACCTTTTCTACAGCATCGGAGGAGCACCCGAAGGAGTCGTATCGGCTGTGGCTCTACACTGCCTGGGAGGCGAGCTGCAGGGTCGCCTGAAGCCAGAGAACGAGGAGCAGGCGCTGCGCTGCCGGCTCATGGGTGTTCTGCCGGACACCCCTCTCTTCATGCAGGATTTTCTCCGTTCCGATGATTGTCTGTTCGCAGCGACCGGGATCACCGACAGCATGCTGCTGTCCGGTGTACGGCGGAACTCCGGCGGCAATTGGGCGGTTCATACGATGCTGGGGATCGGACAAGGGCGTCAGGTTTATTTTATGAAGAGTGAGAAGGCAGGAATCCGGCTCCCCGTTGCCGAACTGTGCTAAGGAGCGTATTAAAAGCGCTGAGAAGGACGAATCGGATGAGCCTAACAGCTTAAATAATGAGCTTAAGGGGCTCATACCAGGCAGATACTTCTGCCCGTGCTTTCGAAACCTGACATCTCATGAACGATGGAGTTGATCGTCTTGTTTGCCGATGAGCGGCGCACTTTGCTGATTGATTATTTGACTGAGAACCAGCGGGCATCCGTCAAAGAGCTGTCCGTCCGGTTGAACGTGTCGGAAGCGACCCTGCGCACCGACCTGAACCTGCTCGAAGAGGAGGGCCTTGTCCGCCGAATCCATGGCGGAGCCGTCCTGGTCGAGCAAGCACGACCGGAATATGCTTATGCCGAACGCGAGAGGCGTCACCAGCCCGAGAAGGCCGCCATCGGCCGAAAAGCCGCCGAGCTCGTTCAAGACGGCCAATGCATTCTGGTCGATGCCAGCACGACCGCCCTGGAGTTAGCCAAGCATCTCCGCAAGCTCCCCTATCGGTTGACGGTCGTGACGAGCGGAATCTACACGGCGCTGGAGCTGAAGGAAAACCCCAACATGCACGTCATCTTGATCGGAGGCGTACTCCGCGTAGGTTCAGGCGCTGTGGAAGGTACGCTCGGCGAAGATATTTTGAATAAGATTAAAGTGGATTGCCTCTTTACCTCTCCGGCAGGCTTTCAGATCGACGGCGGCCTCATGGACTTCAATCTCTATGAGGTGGAGCTCAAGCGCAGAATGGTCCAAGCGTCATCCAAGGTCATCGCGCTGATGGACAGCTCGAAGATAAATGTCAATTCCATCGCCAGCTATGCCGACACGAGCCGGATTCACACGTTCATCACCGACGACGGAGCTCCTTCCGACGTATTGGATGATCTTCGAAGTCGGAACATCCGCGTGAATACGGTCAGCATCGAGAAAGCCGGACGAAGCGTATGAGGCTTGTGCTTGGCTGCGATCATAACGGCTTTGTCTTAAAGGAGCAGATAAAAGCCTACTTACGAGAGCAAGGGATAGATGTCCGGGATCTCGGCTGCCATTCGGATCAGCCTGCGGATTACCCGGACATCGCCTTTGCCGCCGCCGATCTCATTGCGCGAGAAGAGGAATCCCGAGCAATCCTGGTCTGCGGCACAGGCAACGGCATGGCGATCTCCGCCAACAAGGTGGCGGGGGTACGGGCTGCCCTATGCCACGACCCCATCTCAGCAGAACGGGCGCGCAAGAGCAACGACGCGCAGATTCTCACCATGGGCGCCTGGATCATCGACTGGCAGGAAGCCAAGCTCGTCATCGACATTTGGCTTGCCTCGGAATTTGGCGGAGGCGAATCCGCCAGGAAGGTCGGCAAGATTATTGAGCACGAACGCAACCGTCTCGGCTGAACCGCGGATGGCCCGGGCAAGCGAGTGAGCACCGCCTTCATCCGATAAGCCAATGTCGGAGAAAGTTCGTAGCGAATTCCTCACCCGGTATCCGTTCCCTTCCTTACTAGAATCGGACGAATCATAGCCGCAATCCCTAGCAACAGCCGTTTGCCAAGCTTCAGGCAAGCGGCTTTTCTCGTCTTGGCAGACCGGACTGCGCTCTCTTTTTCCAATAAAACTCACTAGGTCTCGGAAGCTTCCTTTTTTACAATAGAGAAGACTCTCTCTATTTTGGAAGGATTGATCAAGTGCCAGTATTTCATTTCTCGAAGACTCTCAAACGGAGCATGCTGTCCCTTCTTCTCTTGTCTCTCGCCGTCCCGCCTACCGCCTTCCCTGCTACAAAGGGGGAGGAGGCTTATGCTGCTTCACAAGAAGAGGCGACACATGCTGTAACAGCTGCCGCAGCATTCACAGCATCCGCATCGGCCTCCGCTGCCACGGCCATTGCAGCAACCTCCGTTGCCACCGTTGCCACTGCAGCTACAGCGACTTCTGTTGCCAAAGCTGTCGAAGTCAGCCTCCCGGCCATCCCCGAGGTGATGCCCTACTTGGCTGCCGCCGCGAGAGCCTCTCACACCCCCGTCTACTCTGACCGAGAGCGCACTCGCCTGCTTGCCAATCTCACAGCTGGTGAGGAATACCCTGTCCTCTCGCAAGATTCCAGCTCCATTAAGCTGCAGCTTTTGGACGGGAAAACCGGATACGTCGATAAAGCTCTAATGACCTTGAGACCGGTGAAACGGTATGTCCTGGGGTGGAATGCGTTTGCTGACCGCGAAACCTATCATCAACAAAATCGGGTGTCCGATCAACTGAACGTCGTCTCACCGCGCTGGTATTTCCTAGAAAAGGAGGACGGTCCTCTCTCCGTGAGCGATGATGCTGCTTATGTCGCCTCCAGTCATACCCTCGGCCAAGAGGTTTGGCCGCTGTTCGGGAATCGCTTCGATTCGGACATGACCGACCGTTTTCTCAAATCCGCCGATTCACGTAAAGCTGCCATAGCCGCCATCACTGCATCCTTAAAGCGAACAATGGCCGACGGCATCAACCTCGATTTCGAGAACATTCAACCGGATAACAAGGCTCTCTTCGTCACCTTCGTGCAAGAGCTTGCAGATGCCCTTCATCCTCTAGGCAAAAAAATATCGGTCGATGTCAGCCGCACGAACCCCGATCCCTATTGGTCCGGATCCTTCGACCGCAGGAAGCTTGGGGAGATTGCCGATTTTATCATCCTGATGGGCTACGACGAGCACTGGGAGGGATCGCCTACAGCCGGCTCCGTCAGCTCGCTCCCTTGGCTGAGAGAGGGCGTCCGCCTGCTCTTGAATGACGTTCCCGGCCAGAAAGTGATTCTCGGTTTACCTTTCTACACCCGCGACTGGGCCATCCCGTCTTCGGGAAGTGTCAGCAGCGAATACATGCCGATCACTCAAGCTGCTGAGCTAGTTAAACGCCTGGGTCTGCGCAAAGCTTGGGACTCCGCCACGGAGCAAAATCGAGTCAGCTACACGTCCTCCGGTGTGGCGCACCAGATTTGGCTCGAAGATCTCGACTCCATGAAGAGAAGAACCGCTTTGATCCAAGACTATGCTTTGCGCGGGGCGGCTGCCTGGTACATGGGGGAAGAAACGGCCGATATCTGGTCCGCCTTTCAACGGATCAGTCCGGCTAAGCCTTTGACTTCTACGGTCTCCTTCTCCGATCTTAAGGGGCACCCGGCCATGGACAGCGTACTCGCCTTAGCAAGAGATCGCGTGATCACAGGGACGGCTCCGAACCGGTTCGAGCCGGATCGCCCCGTTTCAAGAGCCGAATTCGCCGTGCTGCTGTCGCGCCTGTATATCGGAGGAACTCCCGCCGGTACGAATGCGGCATCTGGCTTCAGCGATGTCCGTTCCGGCAGCTGGTACGCCTCCAGCGCCCGCTTTCTCACCGACCTCGGCGTGACAACCGGGTATCCGGGCAGAAGGTTCCTCCCGGATGCTCCGATCAGCCGGGAGGAGATGGCGGTCATGATTAGCCGTTTGATGACGCTGACGGCTTCGTTTGCTCCACCTAGTACCGCCAAGCAGGAGGAGCTGCTGCGTCCGTTCCTCGATCAAGGCTCCCTTACTTGGTCGAGGCGCTCTGTCGCCATCGCATTGGATCAAGGGATCGTCAAGGGACAAACCTCCTCCCACTTTGGCGCGGAACGGTCCGCAACCCGCGCAGAGGCCGCCGTTATGCTGGCGAGGCTGCAAAGCTGGCTTGAGATCCACACCGACAGCGACTATTAAGACGCTTTCCGGCATTCACTACGAAGGCCAAACCCATTCATCTTCTCGCAGCCAAGCTTCGGCAGTAACCAAAACGCAAAGCGTCAAGGACGTGGAAACCGTTCCTTGACGCTTTGCTTTATTCGGGAGAATTCATCGCCCGCCTGTCTATCCCTGCGGAGAAAATACAATCCGTTGCCCCGGATCGGATGGTGCCTTCCACACTTCCTCCACTTGCGAGAGTGGAAATGCCACCGCGTTTACCTTCAGCTTGCCAGCCGTAATCGCGTCGATGAGCGATGGGAATTCGGCGACATACCCGGCGGTCGAGACCGACCCCTGGCCGCTGCCGAGCAAGCGGAAATTGGCGGAGCGAAGTGCGATTGAAGGCACAGCCGCGGAGGGTCCAGCCACGGAGCCGATCTGAATCCAAGTCAACGCCCGGCCCCGGTCCGATCTCCGAGTGAGCAAGGGAAGCATGGCTAACTCCGCAGGCTTCCCCCACAGGTAGTCGATTACGACGTCAACCTCTGCAGCTGCCTCGCCCAACCGGTCTGCCGCCTCCTTCGGATCGCCTTCCAGGGAGACGGTCTCATCAGCGCCTAACTCCATAAGCGCATGGAGGCGCTCCGGATCGCGTCCCGCGCCGATGACTTGGCTCGCGCCCAAGAGCTTGGCGATCTGGATAGCCATCTGCCCCGAGTTACCGGTCGCGCCTAACACCAGCACCCGCTGCCCTGGCTGAAAATCCGCACGGCGCCGCAGCGCCACCCACGACGACATTGCCGGGTTCATGGCGGCAGCGATCCGAACCGGATCAGCCCCTTCAGGTAAAGATACGCTGCGGCGCAGGTCAATCACAGCCTTTTCCGCCAGTGTCCCATACGGGGTACTCGGTGCGACGAAATAGACCTGTCGACCGTCTGGCAGTCGACCCACCCCGTCGATGCCTGGGATGATCGGCAGTTCCTTGCCACTGGTGTAGTGAGAACCGTCCGCCTGGGACCGGACACGGGGGTGCAGGCCCGCAGCTAGAACCTCGGCAAGGACTTCTGACGGCCCGGCCAATTGAGGCAGGTCAAACCATTCATACCGGGGAGCAGAATCGAACGAACGTACAACTGCTGCACGCATAAGAAAACCTCCATTTGCGACTTTGCTTTATATTAGTTTGTGATACAAACAATATAGTTTGTGTCACATACAAAGTCAATGGAAATTATGGTACAATGGAAAAACCAATAAACCCCATGCTTGGAGGCCAGACCTTGAACCACGAATCACCTTCCCGTCAAAACGAGCTATCTCTCGTGGACAGCGCTGTTCAGTTTTCTTTCCTGATTCACTCCATCCTCGGCCGGGTCGGCGCCTCCCACGATTTGTCGATCATCCAGATTCGGCTGCTCGGCATCCTGCAGGACCGAGAACCCGGCATGCTCCAGCTCGCCCGCTACCTGGGACTCGACAAGTCGAGCATTACCGGACTCGTCAGCCGCGCTGAAGGCCGTGGCCTTGTCGAACGCACGGTCTCCCAGCATGACCGACGCGGGTTTACGGTCCGCCTGACGCCGGACGGGCGGGACCTGGTTCTAGCGGCGAGCGGCGAGATCGAGCGACAAATCCTGGCCACCCTCGAAGGCTTAACAGAGGCCGAACGCGCCCAGCTTATCGGGATCGCGGGAAAGGTGTTAGCCTCTTCTCTCGCTGAGGCCTGATCACTTGACCACCGGTCTCTGCCCATGCGGCGGCCACCACCGGAACTATCGCTTCTCTCGATCATACGGGAATGACATTCCTCAACCTACACACGATTTCCGGTGCATTATATAATTGGGGACCGAAATGGACAATCGTTCGTTTGAGAAAACTCTTATACGACGAATAGGTCGCTGAGAACACCCTCGTGAAACTCCCTATCCGCACGTATTATTTTCGTCTCCAATTGAAATGAGAACAGCGAAAAGCTCTTCGATACGCGCCGTTAGGCGCGAGTTCGAAGAGCTTTTCTGTCGATTCGGGGCCGCTTGCTATCCTACATCGTTACTCTCAATAATAGATATTCCGAAGCGGAGAAGACTGCATCGCTGGGCGGGCTTGTAAGAACTTGTAGAAGGTGACCGCTGCTGTCGCGCGGGTAACTTCTCCTGCCGGAAGGAAGTTTCCATCGGCTGTCTTCTCCATAATGCCAAGGGAGAGAACGATCGCGGCTTGCCCTTTCAGCTTAATCTGATCGCTATCCTTGACGTTCAAGTTGAACAAGTCGCTCTTGGCCGCCAACTTATCGAAGCCGAGTGCGCGAACCAACAGCTGGGCCATCTCTTCACGGGTCATCTTCCCATCCGGGTTCAAGCTCTCCGAAGAGCGGTCAAGAATACCGGCGTCAACAGCCGCTTCTACATAAGCGAAGTAGGCAGAGGTGTTCAGAACATCCTTGTAGGTGTTTGCGCGGCTCGATGAATACTGAGGATAATAATTGCCCCCGTTAAGCGCGATCACCAGGATCTTGATAAATTCTCCGCGAGTGACGATCTGCTCCGGATTCACCTTGCCGTCCTTAACGTCCAGAGCCTTGTAATCGATCAGAAGCTGCAGCTCTTTTTGAGCGGGATGCCCACTGATATCCGTCGCGGTCGATTTACCGAGTTGGGTTTCTTCGCCGGTCTCCCGTTTGATCCATTTCCCCGACTCAGCATCCAAATAGACGTTGTCATAATTCGTCATAAGCGGCATATAGACGAGCTTCGCCGGCTGACGATCCTTCCAGGCGATCGAGGAATCGGTGGTCGCCACATCCATGTACTGCAAGTCCAGATGATAGGGGGTCAGCAGCAGATCAAGCGCTTTGCCCGCATCAATCGTCGTCGGCTTAGCAGACGGATATTCGAGTGGGTTGATATTGGCATACAGGTTTAAGATCTTTCCGCTGGTTCGGTCGATGCCCACGGATACATTGTCCATCTCTGTCGGAATTCCATTGATCAGCCGGTACAGATTGTAGTAAGTAATCCGGTTTGTGCCCTCGTTCGCCTTAGCCAAATAGGTGGCATTCATGCTCTTTTCAAGAGCGAGCTGATGAGAGTACTGCGGCAGCGCCTTTTTCACGAAATCCTCAACGGCTTTCGTCAGCTTGGCATCATCCAACGCTTTGGCGGCTTCCTCCTTGGAGAGAGGCAGGTAGATCCCGTAGGAGTCCTCGTTATAGTTGGTGATCGTTCCGTTATCCGCATTAACGGAGGCGTTGTAACGGGTGATGTCCTTGTCTTTGCCATTCGTCCAACTCATCTGCCAAACCTTGCGCACTCCGTCTCCCATGTACATGTCCTGGTATTCACTGTAATTGGCGGACTCCAATACAGCGGTAGCCGGAAGTGGTAGCAGCTTTTTGGCGGCGGCGATGGCTTCCGCTTCGGTGAGATTTTGACCTTTGGCCGGCATCGCTGCGAGCGGCTTCTCCGTAAGCGGTTTCCACTCACTGGGATTCCAGGCCCAATCCGTGACGAGCGAACCGGTCACCGCATCCAATGGATACGTATAAAGGGTGTAAGAAAGAGCGATCTTCGCCTTGTGATCCTTGGTAGTCGTTTGAATGTACTGCAAATAGGGCTTGCTCACTTTTTTATAGGTTGCGAGTGCATTCTCGGGAGTTATGCTTGTTTTCAACGGCTCAAACTTGGAACTGGTATGCCATCCATAGTAATATCCGATGAGCGCTCCGTTGCTGTCGATTTGAAAGGAAATGCTGTCGGTAGGATAACGAACTCCGTTTACCGCCCGGTCAAAGCGGAAGTTGTAGCTGAAGTCCCCTTGCAGCGGCTGGATGAAGTTCTCATCCTGGGTGCTGTCATACAGAGTTGAAGCGGCTTCCTCCGGATTCATCTTATTCAAGAGAGAATAGGCAAGTTCTTTTGCGGCAGAATAATCGACTTTTGGAGGATAAACGACCTGCTTGTCGGGATCATTGTTGAAACGGTTGAAGGTGATTAGCTTGCCGGTCTCCGCGTCGATTACGACATTGATGTTCCCGTAAGTACGATTGTTCAAGGTTTTCTCGAAATTGAACTGCCAGCTGCCATTCTCCGTGGACCACGCATCCGAATTGAAGTTTGTGTTTGTCAGTTTGTAGTCAGTGGGGATGGTTACCATCGCTTTGGCCTTCTTGAGCGCCTCTTCTTTGCTGATCTTCGCCTTCGCCGGGGTGGTGTCCTTTTGCCCCGAACCCTCTACTACGGTGTTGCTCGCTCCCGTTGGTTGAGCTGGACTGGCATCCGCCCAAACGGGAAGCGCTCCCGTAAATAGAAGGACAGCGGACATGCCGATTGCCCCTACCGTTCTTCTTGCCTTCATCCGATCGACTCCCTTGTCACGAATAAGATGGTGGGTCCTTCCAAACTTATGCACCTATACAACGATTGAAGGAAAAAAAAGGTTGCGGGGAATTAAAAAAATCTTTACAAGCAGGTTTGTGTAACCATTGCCATAGACAGAAACGAACCTCATTTTTTAGAATGGGGATGCATGGTAGCCCTGAACGATACGAGGTCGGATACGGACGAGGATAAACATATGCACAGACCGATCGAATGGCTGAATCTCCCCCAAAAAAAGAAGACAGCAGCTATTCTCTACGGAATAGTGCTGTCATTTGAGTTTCTCTGAAGCAGGCGATTCGATGAACGAGCGTTACTCCAGTATGTATACTTTGATAGACTGGATTCCAAATGCAAGCGCCGTTTCTTTGCCGCCGGGGATGAAGATGTCGATCTTCGCACCCTTGATGGCACTTCCCTGGTCCCGGGCATAGGCGATCATGCCTTTTCCCGGTAAGCCCGAACTGGAATAGCCAGTTACGTACACCTTGCTGCCCATCGGGATGACGTTCGGGTCGACGGCGATGGTGCCGAGCTTCAGCTCGTTGCCGTAATAATCGACCGCTCCCCACCCGTTCTCATCCGGTGCGGATGAATAGCCCGTTGCCGTCACGCTCAGTGCCCGCTTGAAGGAAAGCATCTCACCCCAAGCGGTCGCCACCTGTCCTTTGCCTTGAGTCCCGGACCCGGAGGCTTTCTGGCTTGAGGTTTGGCTGGAAGCCGATTGCGTCTTCTGCGAAGCAGCCGTCGCTTTCGCTTTCGCAGGCTTCGGAGACGACTTCGCGACCGCTTTGGATGCGGCTGTTGGAGCAGGTGTCCGAGCCGCCAATTTCTTCGTTTGAACCTTGGCGGTAGGGGCTGCCGTCGCCTTCGGTTTTGCCGTCGGCTTGGTGGTCGGCTTTACCTCCGGTGTCGACGTTGGTGTAGCTGCCAGTGCGGACGCTTCAGGCGAAGGAGTTTGCTGCGCAATCTGCATGGACAAGCTCGATGCCTCGAGAAGAGCATCCGGTGTTGCCCAGGCAAGAGGCTCAACCGATGATGAGACCGTTATTGGCTCCGTCCCGGAAGCAAGCGAAGCGCCCGTCGAATGGACGCCTTCCGTTGCGGCGATTGTGAGTCCGCACAGAAGTAGAAAGATGATACCCGGTAAGCAATTTCTCACGTAAACCTCCCGATAGCTCGGCCTACGGGGTTAGTTGTCGGGTTGAGGAAGGGGAGCCCTCCTCTTGCATCGCTGCGATTCACCCCAAAGCAAGCCATACCGGCTTGCAGAAAATCGTCCCCCGCGTTTCCATTATGGAAACCTCGGCCTTTCTTGTTGCTCAACTGGAGCGCGTTTTCAAACCGGCTTCACCTGATCGGAGCTTCTTTGGCTCCTATTCATGCGGCTGGGATCATCCGCTTCGATTCTCTCAGGGGTTTGAAAAACACGCTCAAACTGGTATTCTCTTTGCTAGAGTCTACCACAGCAAATGAAGCAAACCTACCGGGTATTGTTGGAAGTACTCTATTGTGGATTGCTATTATTCCATAATGTACTATACTGAAAAAAACCATCCAGCAGGAGTGTGTACGATGAATCATGAGCAATGGCTCGGACAAATTCGATTGGTGCGCACCATAACCATGAAAGCGATGGACGGATTGACGGAGGAAATGGCGGACATCCAGCCCCCTGGATTTTCCAATACCATTCGTTGGCAGTTCGGACATATCCTCACCGTCCAAGAAACCATCTTCACCCATTTTGCTGGAGAAGCTTCTCAATTGGACGAATCGATCTTTCAGCTGTTCTCGAACGGGACAACCCCAAGCAATTGGACCTCTCCTCCTCCAACCTTGCCTGAGCTGCGTGATCTTCTGGAGGGACAAAGCCAACATCTGTGCACGCATTACGCCAACCGAATGGACGAGCTCGCGCTCAAGCCGTTCAAACGGCTCGGCTACCAAATGAATACCATCGGAGAGATGCTCCTGTTCAGTCTCCATCATGAAGGGATCCATCACGGCTGCATCATGAGTCTTCGCAAAGCAGTTGAACACAACATGAAGCAGGCTTGATGACTAACAATGAAAAAACAGACCGGCGCCCGGTCTGTTTTTTGCTTCTTACACTTATAGGGTTAAATCATGAGTTTAAACATCTGTTAAACAAGGGAACCATCGGAGGAGCCGGGCTTGTTCGCTGCCCCGCTAACCGGTTTACGAAATACCCAAAGCTTGCTACCGACGAAATTTAAGAGGGTCGTCACCACTGTGACCAGCAGCTTGGCTGCTATCGCGTGCAGGCCGAGCTGCTCCTTCAAGAAGCCCAGCAGTACAAGCGAGACTCCGAGGGAGATGAGATTCACGATCAGAAAACGGATGGCTTGCGGATAATCGATCCGGCGGACCGAGCCCGCTTCTCCCGACCCAGGAGTGCTACCGGTTTGAACGGATTGATCGCTGTCTTTGGCTTTGGCTGCAAAGGTCCACTTCTTGTTCAGAATATAGCTGTTCAAGGTTCCCGCCGCATAAGAGAAGCATTGGGCTACCCGATAAGGAACTCCGAAGTAATAGAGGATTGTGTATACGGCGAAATCAACGAACGTGTTCGCTACACCCACAATGCCGAATTTCAGCAAGTCTTCGAACTTCTTCACGAGACGTTGGAGGCGATTCACTCGGAAGACCCCGTTTCGCCGGGACCTGGTTTCGTCCCCCTCATCTCGCTTGATTCCGATCGATATCCGTTCTGATCCGGCCATTCTTCGTCGAGCGCAGCTGCTTCCAACCCCGTCCCCGCTCCATAGTTCAAGAGACGCTCCTGAGGCAGCTTGCCCACGAGCGATTCCATCCGCGCGCGGCGTTCCGCTTCGGGATCCAACCGGGGGATGACCGGCTGAGCGCTCGAAGCTCCGACGGCGCCCCCTTCCTCGCCGGAACGAGACTGCTCAGCCTGGTCGAGCTCCTCCCGCTCTTCGGTCTCACGGCGAGGTTGAACTCCACTCCCTACCCGGATGTCGGTGCGAGCCTCGCTCCGATGGTCCGCCGGGTATCCGCTCGCCTCGCGTACGATGTAGAGCGGGCGATCCTTCGTCTCGTCGTAGATCCGGCCGATATACTCGCCGATAATCCCCATCAGCATGAGCATGATGCCGTTGAAGAAGAGCAGGATCGCAACGGTCGATGCCCACCCCTCCTGGGTGCTGTTCGTGAACAGCTTTTGGGCGATGACGATGATCAGATAGAGGAAGCTGCCGACCGAAACCGTCATACCGAGATAAGTCGCGAGCCTGAGCGGCTTGTAAGAGAACGACGTGATGCCGTCCGCCGCGAAGCGAAGCATCTTCTTAAGCGGGTATTTGGTTTCCCCGGCAAAGCGTTCCTCCCGGACGTATTCAACGGCGGTCTGCTTGAAGCCGGCCCAGCTGACCAAACCGCGCACGTAGCGGTTTTTCTCCTTCAGGCTGCGCAGCACATCGCACACCTTGCGATCGATGAGCCGGAAGTCGCCGGTATCGACCGGAATATCCACCGTCGTCATGCTCTTCAGCAGCCGATAAAACATCTTCGCTGTCGTTTTCTTGAATAACGTCTCGCCTTTGCGCTTCAAGCGCCGTCCGTATACGACATCATAGCCTTCCTTCCACTTCTCGATCATCTGGAGGATGACCGACGGCGGATCCTGAAGATCGGCATCGATTACGACCACGGCATCGCCCAAGGCATAGTCCATTCCGGCGCTGATGGCAACTTGATGTCCGAAGTTGCGAGAAAAATCGATCAGTCGAACCGTCCGATCGAAGCTCGCAATCTCACGGATAATCTCCGCCGTCCGATCGCGGCTTCCGTCATTGACGAAAACCAGCTCGAACGGTTCCGGCTGCTGCAGCATCACTTCCCGGAGCCTGCGATACGTCTCTGCGATGACTTCCTCTTCGTTGTACATGGGAATGACAATGGATATTCGAATACGTTCAGGCATGGGAATCCCCTTTCTTATAGACAAAACCGTCAACCGGTGTAGAAATACCAGGTTCCGAACCAGCGCAGGAAGTGATCGACGTACCATTTGGATACGGTCATCCCCGACAAGACGGGATAGAACATAATGAACAGCACAATGGCAACACCTGCGTAAGCCCATACGGCTCGCCGAAACTTCGGCCACTTCTCAACCGCCCTTTTGCATATATAGACGATGGAGAAGATCAGGAACGGCACCATGGCGAAGTAGTGATAGATAAAGGTCAGCCGCGTGACGAGCACCCAAGGCAGGAATTGCGAGAAAAAAGCCACCGCTACCACGAACATTCCGCGATGTTTGTTCTTCTTCAGCAGGAACAGCATGGCGATGAAGGCGGCGAGACCGAGCCACCAAACCGCCGGGTTGCCGAAGGACCAGATGCTCGATACTTGGTCGGCGGCAACGGCGGGCTTCCCGCTGTAATACCAGATCGGCCGGACCATGAGCGGCCATTCGTACCAAGGAGAGCCGAAGCCGTGAGTCGCTTTCAGCTTGCTGTGATAGTTATACATGTTTTCCTGGTACTGTACAAGCTGATGGAACGACTTTTCTTCTCCTGGCACATTCATGATGGGCAGGAACGATAAGGAATAGATCACCACCGGAATGATGACGAAGAACAAGGTGCACCAGGCGACGGTCTTCGCCGCATAACGCCCGAAGAGCCGACGGATTGACAAGAGCTCGGCCCGGACCTCCGGCTGTTCGGCGGTCTCCGGCAGCTTCAGCAGCTTGCCTGCCGTCCTCCACTCTCGGTATCGCTCGAACAGCGACAGGAAGAAGATCAGCGCAAGGCCTGCTCCGCCGTAGATAACGATCCACTTGCTCGCCGCACCGATCCCGAAGAACAGACCGGAGAGGAAGAGCGGGAGGAGCGTCTTGCGGAGCGGAACCTTATAGAAGCTCATGCTGTAATACCGATACATGAAATAATACATCAGCATGATAAAGAATACACCGTAGGAGTCGATCGTCGCAATGCGCGTCTGAGCAAAGTGCATGAAATCGACCGCCATGAGGAGCGCCGCAAGGGACGCATATTCCGTACGTCCGAAGAGCTGCTTGGCAAACACGTACATGAGCGGAATCATCAGGATGCCGACCAAGGTTCCCGCGATTCTCCAGCCGAACGGATTCATGCCGAACAGCCAAATGCCGACCGCCATGATCAATTTGCCGAGCGGCGGATGGGTATTTTCATAAGGCTTCATCATATGGAGATGCTCATAAGCGGTCCGCGCATGATAAATTTCGTCGAAATACGTTTGATTCATAAATGTCGGCTGATAGACCGCATCCTTCTGTTCGTCGAAGAGGAAGGAAGCATTGCCCCGGGTGGCAGGATGCTCGGCATCCTCTTGAACGGAGGCGATCTTAAGCGGGGTGTGATTGTCCTTTTGATAGAAGGCCATCTCGTTCAGCGCAAAGCCCGATTCTTCCACTGACACCTTCACATAACGAGCCTTTACGTTCAGCTCTTGAACGTTCCACCAGAAGATCTTGGTGTAGGTGTTCTCGACTGTAACTGCATTGCCGAAGCTGCCCGGCTCCTGTGCAAATTCAAGGCGGAATTTGCCCGTTCCGATCTCACCGAAGGTATTAACCCGGTCGATCTGCTGGACTTCGCCAAGGTCCACAACTGCGGAGCCGGCATACGATGGCTGCCAGGTCGTCACCGGCGAATGGAAGGACCCGAGATTGATGAACGCTACGATCGCATAGGCCAAGGTAATGACGCCCATCCAGAGCCAGTCGCGACGTGCAAACCGCATCATGTTTGCCCCGCTGTCCGGCGAATGCAGCAAGGCAGTTCCGGTCAGTTCGGCGGGAAGCTTGTCGTATTCCGGGTACGGCTCCACTGGAACCTTGCGCCCGGTTATATAGAGGTCGTAACCGATCTTGATCATCCAGAGAAGAAGAAGGACGGATGTGAAGGAGATGGCAAGGAGGATGCCATCATGCTTCGCCATATGCGGCTGGCCGATCGCCGCGCTCTTCAGGACGTAATGCACATTGAAGTACTGCGTCACGCTGAGGCCCGCGAACAGATGCAGGAGCCGCCGATCCCGGGAAAAGAGGAAAGCGAACAGCACGAGCGCGAGCGCCGGAAAGAGGTACCGTTCGTGCATCTTGGCCGAGAGCATGAAGACCATGAAGATGAGGAAGAACGCGGTATAGAACAGCTTGTCCGCTCCCTCCGTCTTTTTCCGGAAGAAGAAGTAGGCCGACATCAGCACGGTCAACACGATCGCCCCGTTCCCGACCATCTGGTAGGTCAAGGGAGAGCCGGTATCGGCCGAAACCATGTTCGCTCCGAACAAGGCATAAACGTTGAAGGCATTCAACGTGGCGTAAGCATATTGGCCGAGCGTCGATTTGTAGAGATCGACAATCCACAGCGGACTGCTCTGATTCAAGGAATACGGGGCGACAAGCACGAGGAACACGCCAATCCCGATGGCGATGCAGGCGCCTAGCCGCGTCCATTTCCGCTTGCGAATGGCCTGGTACAGAAAAACAGGCGTGAAGATCAATGCCTGCGGTTTGATCAGAATGGAGATGGCGAAGAAAACCGCAGAGCCCTCCCATTTGTCAGTTGCGAGCAGCAGCAGGGCGATGAGCAGAGCGAGCGTAAAGAAGGAATCGATCTGACCCCAGCCTGCCGAATTGACGAGAACCGCCGGATTAAACAGGAAGAGCAGGGCAAGACCGAAGCCTGCAGATGAACTAAGCCGCTTCGCCCCTTCGCGGTACAGCAAATACCCGATAGCTACATCGGCGATGAGAGCCGGAAGCTTGATTAAGAGCAGAGCCGATTTGGATGCCCAATCGATGTGGAAGGCTTGCTGTAAAGTACCAAGCACCCACAGCACATAGATATAGCCTGGCGGATAATCGGCAAACTGCCCGTCGTAAAAATGAGCGAGTCCTCCGCTGGCCGCTTTGTTGGCCCAGGCTTTGAACGTATTGACGTCGACCTCGTATCCCGGCGATTTCACAGCCAGATAAAACCGGAGGACGAGTGCCGTCACCGCTGCCGCGGCGAACAAGAGGCCGAAATGGCGCTTTTCCCGGCTGCCGCCGATGGGTTGTGGTCGAACCCAGCGCTGATAGACAAAGAAATAGAGCAAGGCGAACAACGCCGATACTCCGGCGATCCCCATAGCGGAGACGGCATCAGGAATATCCGAGCCTTTGGGTGCCAGATCGATGACGGACGCTCCAGCCGGAGCGGCGCTCAGCTTGGTCAAGCTGGCGTCGTCAAAATAAGCCTTCCCTTTGGTCAGGCTGCCGTAACCGCCCAGGCGAACCGCCACTTGCAGCTCTTTCTGGCTCTTGCCTGTCTTTCCGTACAGCTCGATCAGCTGCCAGGTGCCGTTCGTCGATTTCAGGTCCACCGAGGTATCGCCGATCCCGAGCACGGAGATATTCGCGCCTTTCGTCTCGGCGTCCGCTTGATCTACGCGCACATAGGCGGACAGCTTGTACACGGAATTGGCGTCCACCGCTACCTTTTGCACGTATTTGGCATCATTGGGTTGAATATTCTCGATGAGTGCCGCATGAGTTCCGGTATGTACGACATCTTGTTGAATGGTCAGACGGGAATAGTCCTCTCCCGCAGACCAGACATCGAGGGTCCAGGCGCTCGGCTGTCCGGCCCCTACACTCTCGAATCCGCCGTTTTGCAGCAAATTATTCTCGGCGTGAGCCGCACTTCCTGGAAAAGCTGCCGCCAAAAGGACAGCGGCCATCAGCATTCCGAGTGCTTTCTTGAACAAGAAAACTTCCCCTTCCGTTCGATCGTTCTCCGTCCATTATGCCAAATTGCGGCGGGAAAAGGTAGTCAGTCTCCCGAATTCGTTCCCATGTGTAACCTTTGCCCGGTTTCATCCGTCTTTAAGTACGTGGCAAGATCCTTGCTCATTCCCTGCACATGCACCGATTAGAAAACCTGAAGGTCAATCATGGAGGTGTTCCCCATTTCTTATAAAACAACTTACCAACTCAGTTTGCTCGCCTGCGCTCTTCTGTTGACCGCAGGCTGCTCTCACCCTAAGAATGCAGTGAGTCTTACTCCGGATGAAATCGTATCTGGAACGCCCATCACAGCAAGCGTGTCTCCGTCCGCAATTCCTTCCGCATCAGCTTCGGATTCATCGAAAGGCCCAGCCGCAACTCCATCCACACAACCGGTAAAATCCGGCGTTGCGGCTTCTTCGAAGCCTTCTGTGGGAACGTCCACTGCCAAACCTACAGCTAAACCAACGGCGAAACCTACGGCGAAGCCGACGGCAAAGCCAACGGTTACTCCTTCTGCCAAGCCGACGGCGAAACCGACGACTAAGCCTGCCGCTTCGCCAAAGCCGACTGCCAAGCCCGGCGATGCCGTCACGACCATTGCCAAACCCGCCGAGATTGCCGTCTGGGTGAACAAAACGCGGAAGCTTCCTGCGGATTATGTTCCGGCCGATCTGGTGGAGCCGAACGTCCGCTTCTCTTTCAGCGAAAAGCTGGAGAAGCGGAAGATGCGCAAGGAAGCGGCCGGCGCCCTTGAGAAGTTGTTCGCCGGAGCCAAGAAGGACGGCGTGATCCTGTATGCCGTCTCCGGCTATCGTTCCTATAAGACGCAGGAATCCCTGTTCAACGCTTATGTCAAGCGGGATGGGGAAGCGGAAGCTTCCCGCTACAGCGCGAGGGCAGGCACAAGCGAGCATCAGACGGGACTCGCCATGGACGTATCGAGCAAGAGTGTCAATTACCAGCTAAGCGAGAAATTCGGCGAGACGGCGGAAGGCAAATGGCTCGCCAAGCATGCCTCTGAATATGGCTTCATCATCCGTTATCCGAAAGGTACGGAGAAGATCACGGGGTACATGTATGAGCCTTGGCATATCCGTTATCTGGGTAAAGAGCTCGCCCAGGAGGTTGTCAAGCAAGGCGTAACCCTGGACGAATACTTCAATCAGGCCATCCCGGTAACCGCTCCTTGAGTTCCCAGCAGACGATCCTCCTTCATCCGGGTTCTGGGTGGATCGTCACCCTCATAAAAGCAACATTTTCCAATAATGTCAAGATGCAGGATGGTCAATTGTGGGTTAGGAGAGCCACTTCAGCTTAGCAGGAGGGATCGATGAAAAAAAGATGGTTAGTCCTCCAAGAAGACGATTCATCGGCTCAACGAAAGGGTTACGCGCATTCATATCGATTAGGAAGAACCGCATGCTTTTCTCCCTCACATTGCTCTGTAACAACTCGGAAGCCGATTGCTTTCTTGTGCCTCCTTACTCGACGTCAACTTCCTCGGCTCTAGCCTTCTTGCGCACCCTTACTCGTCGTCAACCTCCTCGGCTCTAGCCTTCTTGCGTCCACTTACTTGCGCCTGCTCGCTTGTCACTGGCCTTCTTGTGCCCGGTTACTTGTTGACGTTGATTAGCGACGAAGCTCCTTTTTCGCTAACGGCGGCTATCACCGCTATTTTATCGATTAATAGAGAATATAAATTCTAGCGGAAATACACGCAGCTAATCGGGGTCAATCGCCGATATTCACTCGGATACGAATGAAATAACTGCATCCATTTCCGTAAGATTTTAAATACGCCTTTTTGAGCTTATTAACAGCTGCTGCTTCCATTAAATTTTTGGGAGTGTTTTTCGTGCTGTACAACCGTTGTTTCCGTCAGATTTCTAGGAGCGCCTTTCGAGCTTGCAGCGCCAGCTTCGCCAAACAGGCTTCGATGAACTCACAAAAGAAGGGGGCGTTCCCCAAGCAGGTGAGAACCCGCTTTTGGAACTTCCCCTTCTCGTATGATGATTCGTTCATCAAATGGGTCGCAACATCTCGCGAACGGACGAATCCGTCAGTCCGCTTGTTTGTGTTGCTTACGTTTCCGGCGGAAAATCGCAGCAGGACGGGACCGTATTCGAACCGATCGTCGTATCTGCAATCTTGCCTTTCAGATAAAGGTCATACCAGCGCATGAGAATATTGCCGGCGGTCTTCGGAACATTGGTGGAACCGGAGTTGTAATAGTAGCTTTCAGCCCAGCCCATCGCCCCCATTGCCGCACACGCTGCCTGAAACCCGGCGGCCAGCTTGGTGCCCGCTCCCGGGACCGAGCCATACCGATTGGTGGCAGGAACGGTGTACCCATTTTTGTAGGCATCCAAGACGTACTTCGCTGCCGTTCTGTCGCTTCCATCCACCGCATTCACCTTAAATTTGCTGGTCGAGGTCATGGGGACGATGTACCCGCTGCTTGTCCCGAAGCAGATATTGCTATAAGGATTATTGGGTCCGCTTACCCCGTAATTAGCGGGGTTGTTGTAGGGAGTGCCAATATTTGCCTTGCCCCAATTGCTCTCATGGGCAAATTGAATAAGGATTAATGCGTACGGAAGCTTGGTTGCCCCGCTGGCCCAGCTCGCGTATTTGCCATAAACATTGATGAAGGTATCCACATCCAACTGCGAACCATTTGCTTTCGTGGCACAACTAAAAGCCATAAGAAAATCCCTCCTCTATAGTGGTTGAGATTGAGTCGCGTGTGGCATTCGTCCGGAGCCCTCAACGAACGTTTGCTACGCTCTCTCGTTCTCATGCCCTTTATAGTGTAAAAAAGGAGGAAAAGGACAACCTTATCGTCAAATTTTTGTGAAAGGGTATGTGGCAGGGTGAAAGTTTCCATGCTAAGTTTCCCATACTATTAGTAATCCAATATCGCCCAATGGTGGTTACCCGATGTCAGAGTTTCCTTGTACGGAGAATCCAACTCTATCCGAAGTGGAGCGCGAATATGACCCCTACATACAAGCACCGATTCCTTTTACATTCACTCCAACACCTTAGGAAAGAAGGCGCAGCCGCAAGGAGGCAGGCCCGATATGTATCAGCGATATCGGACAGGTCCGTTCATCGAAGCCGATTCTCCGCTCGCAACCCGCATCTCCTTACCCTCTTGACCGGCATCCTCACCGTCTTGATCATCACCATGGGAATCCCTTCGACTGGATTCTGTGCCGGCCGTATCATCGGTGTCGGAGCCGAATCCGTTCCATCGCCGGCTCCGGCCCCCTCCGCTTCGGCAACACCAATGACGATCCCTGATGCTGAGCTGTTCGATGTGAAGATGGAGCAGGTCATCCGGCTCATCCCCGTTACCGACAGCCTGCGCCAGGAAGCGATCCGCTGGCTGGACGCCGGTTCGGGCAAGGCTGGAGAGCTGGCCTTTGAGCCGCATAGCGGAATCGGTCTGCGTATCGCCTTGATTCCCCCCGTCCAAGTGAACAAGCCCTGGTACCAGGGACAGGTTCGGGAGCTGTTCTTGTTTGCGGAATCAACTGGCGGGCCGCATCGGCTGTTGTTCATTGATGATCAGTCCCGCATGCATCTCATCGTGCTTCCTTATGACCTAACCAAGTTTCTAGCGGACAACCGAATCGATATCCCTAAATGAATCGGCTGTGTTCAAGCAGTGGGACTGGAATTGCGACTCCTTGACGATTCAAGCTGCATTCATGCTGTTGAACCGGAACTTCGGTCCCGCGATGAGGCTGGATTCACCCTTGGAGCGACAGAAGCCTGCGAGCTTCTATAATCCGTGGGGGACTTCCCTGCCCAGCGATGGAATTGCTTGGAGAAATACAGGGGGTCCGCATAACCCACCGATGCTGCGACCTCCGTGATGGTCAATGCGGTGCTAAGAAGCTGCTTCGCCTTCTCCATTCGTACTTTCAAGAGAAATCGGGCCGGAGATAATCCGGTCTTTTCCTTGAAGATCCTTGACAGATGAGTCCTGTGATAGCCGAACGTATCGGCAATCTGCTGAATGGAGATCGGCTGGGCATATTGCAGCAGCAGCCAGCTGATGATCCGGTCCAGCCTGCGGTCCGATTCAGCCAACGGCCGTTCCGGTACCGGAGTCGCCGCAAGACTCGCCTCGCCGAAGCGGGTGAGCAGAAGCCGTAGAATTCCCGACGCTTCCAGGTCGGCAAGCGCGTCGGAGTCTTCCCGCTTCAAGCTGCTCCGCAATTGCTTATAGAGAGCGCGTACGAGCGGACCGCCGGAATGGCGGATGACCGGATTCTCCGGAATGATGCCGAGCTCGTCCAGAATCGAGCGGGAGCGGCTCCCCTTGAAGGCGACCCAGCAGTACTGCCAAGGTTCCTCCTGTCCCGCCTCATAGCGGAAAAGAACGCCCGGAAAGATCACGAACGTATCTCCCTCGGAGCACGGGTACCTTCTCCCCCCTGTCTCGAACACCCCTTCTCCCCTCAAAACGGTATGGATCAGGAAATAATCGTGAATGGCGGGACCAATGGAATGGCCGGGCTGTGGCTCCGCCATGCCGCTGAACAGGACGGACATCTCTCCGCTGCTCGCCCCTGAATGGATACTAATCTGAAATCGTTTATGCTCGGCAACCATGGCACGCCCTCCTCATCTCCTCAAGTTTTCGCTACATTCCTCCATATTCCTGCTTGTTCTTCCCATACCTTGAGAGAACGGTTTGGAGTACATTGAAAGAGGAATGAAGAAGACAAACTAACGGAGGTAGATCCGATGAACAAAATCGTCTTTCTCGGAGCGGGCAGTACCGTATTTGCCAAAAACGTCCTAGGCGACTGCATGAGGACACCGGCGCTGCAGGACTTCGAGCTCGCCTTATTCGACATCGATCACGAGCGGCTGTCCGACTCGGAGGCGATGCTCAAGAACATTCGCAAATCCTCGAAGAGCACTTGTTCCATCAAGGCATACCACGATCGGAAGGAGGCGCTGCGCGGCGCCAAGTACGTCATCAACGCCATCCAAGTAGGCGGGTATGATCCATGCACCATCACCGATTTTGAAATCCCCAAGAAGTATGGACTTCGTCAAACCATCGCCGACACCGTAGGCATCGGAGGGATTTTCCGCAACCTGCGAACCATCCCCGTGATGCTCGGCTTCGCGGAGGATATCCGGGAGGTTTGCCCGGATGCACTCTTCCTGAATTACACCAACCCGATGGCGGTTCTCACAAATGTCATGAATACATATGGCCATGTCCGCACAGTTGGGCTATGCCATAGCGTACAGGTGTGCGTCCCTTCCCTGTTCGAGCTGCTCGACATGGATCCCACAGGCGTGGAAGCAAAGATCGCCGGAATCAACCACATGGCTTGGCTCCTGGAGGCGAAGAAAGACGGCGTCGATCTCTATCCCGAAATCAAGCGACGTGCCGTGGAGAAGCAGAAGGAAAAGCATCCTGACATGGTCCGTCTGGAGATGATGCTCAAATTCGGGTACTACATTACGGAATCCTCGGAACACAATGCCGAATACCATCCGTATTTTATCAAGAAGAGCTATCCCGAGCTGATCGACCGCTTCAACATTCCGCTCGACGAATACCCGCGCCGCTGCGCGAAACAGATCGAGAACTGGAAGGACATGCGCGAACAGCTTGTGCATGATCAAGACTTAACCCACACGCGCAGCCATGAGTATGCCTCCTATATCCTCGAAGCCATCGAAACAGGCGTCCCGTATAAGATCGGCGGCAACGTCATGAACACCGGCCTCATTCCGAATCTCCCGAAGGAAGCCTGCGTCGAGGTTCCTTGCCTTGTGGACCGAAGCGGTGTAATGCCGACCTATGTGGGCGATTTACCGCCGCAATGCGCCGCTCTGAACCGCACCAACATCAATACGCAGCTCTTGACCATCGAAGCCGCTATCACTCGCAAGAGGGAGCATATCTATCACGCAGCCATGCTCGACCCGCATACCTCAGCGGAATTGTCGCTCGACGACATCGTTTCCCTGTGCGACGATCTGATTGAAGCGCACGGCGATTGGCTTCCTTCATTCCGGTAAAAATCCGAATCAAAGGCTAACCCCAGAATAACCCAAAGTCAGACGAAGACGCCTCCAAATCCGCGATATCCGTGGGCTTGGAGGCGTTTTTTTACGCATTGTCAAATGCCGCCATTCGCTTTCATTCGGTCATCCCACCTGGCTTCCGCCAACTGGAGCATGGAGACCCGTCGTACTCGCAAGAGGCGCCTTTTTCCTCCGATCAGACACTCCGATGAGCTTCGCTCCTCCCCGCACCTTTCCCGCGATCAGCCCTGTCAATCCCCAAGAGACGGCGAGCGCACAGCCAAACTGAAAGAAATAATACAGATGATAACCGATCATCGATTCGGGCAACGGAATTTTACGATAGAGGAGCAGCACTAGCGGATGAACGTAATAAATCCCCAGAGAACAAACCCCTAGGGAGGTTAGCAGCTTCGCCATGAGCTCCGTTCGATTCAGAACAAGCCGAGACAGCAGCAGGAGCTCGAAAGCGGACAGCAAGCTAAACAGAACTTGCACAGACTCGTAGACAGCGGAATCCAGCCAATGGTGACGAACCTGCCCCACATAGTAGAGCCACACGAGGATACTTCCAGCCGCCAGCCAAAGCGCGAATAAGACGAACTTGCGAGAAAGCCGCTTACCTGCCGCAAGTATCCGTTCATAATGAAGAGCTACATAACCTCCGATACAAAAATAAGCGATGTACGAAACGAAGATGCTACCTGTCCGATGAAAGAGATTCGGCAGAAAAGAGAGATGGGCGATATAGAATTTGTTGATGAGGAAATACCCCGCCTTCAGCAGAAGCCCGGTTACCCACAGATAGCGGCTGAAAGCTTTTGTCTTCAGCAGGCGAATCAAGAGCGGGAAGATGAGGTAAAACTGAACGATGACGAAGATGAAGTAGAGCGGCGTATAGGTTCGACCGGTCAGAAATTGATAGGCAAACGTAATGAGGGTTTTGGGAAAGGTATAGTCTCTGCAAAGGATCACAAAGTACAGCACCGCGAAGATCGAATAAGGCCAAGCGATCGCCGTCAGTCTCTTCTTGTAAAAGAGTTTCGCCGCCGCTCCAGTCATCTCCGTATCCTGATAGGTATAGTAGAAAGAAAAACCACTGATGAAAATAAAGACGGGAACGGCAAAGGACGAAAAGATATTCAAAAAGAAATACACCGGGTACGAGCTCACCTCGGCGGGAAGCTGACTGAATACAAGGCCCGTGGCATGGATCAGGATCACCGCCACGATGGCAAATGCCCGCATGAATTCGATTTCCATCCGGTATGGCTTTCCCATCGGCTTCCTCTTTTCCGATTCTACCAAGATGCTCACACCATACCATATCATGTATATTTTGTCAGTTCATAAATAACCATCCATACCAAAAAAAAGCCTGCTGCAAAGGCAACTTGCACCCTCCGCCAGCAGACTCTAGAGCAACGCTCTACTTCTATTCATCGGCTCACAACTCGGTAAGAAGCATAGCTCCCCGT
Source organism: Gorillibacterium timonense (assembly GCF_001457415.1). Taxonomy (GTDB): domain Bacteria; phylum Bacillota; class Bacilli; order Paenibacillales; family NBRC-103111; genus Gorillibacterium; species Gorillibacterium timonense. Next base: position 927,502 of record NZ_LN881724.1, on the reverse strand, counting down.
CGTGGTGCTCGGCGTCACATGACGGTAGTCAACCACATGAATCAGGCCTTCATCGCTTCCAACCAAGCCTCTGCGATGATCGCGTGGCCCGCCGGACTCGGATGCACGCCGTCTCCCGCCCAGAAGGCCGGATCGGTCTCGGTGCTGACCGCCGCAAACCGTCCGTCCAGCGCAACATAAGGGGTATGGAATTCCCTCGCCAGCTCACGGACAGCTTGAATCTTCGGGTCAAGATCCTCTCTCCAGGTTTTGCGGTCTTCCGGCACCGGCAGAACAAAAGGCTCGACGAGAATGATCCCGGCTTCCGTGTTCTCCTGTGTCCGCAGAAGCAGCCTCCGGTATCCTTCGTAATACTCGTCCGCCGTTGTCGGATCGTTATTGTCAAAACGACGCCACGTATCGTTGATCCCGATGTAGATGGACACCCAATCCGGCTTTAGCAGGGTGCAATCTCGTTCCCAGCGCTCATACAGATCGGTTACACGGTTGCCGTTCACTCCCCGGTTTAAGAACCGCACGTTCTTCTCCGGATATTTCCGGCCGAATGCCGCTGCGATCAGGAGGGCATAGCCGTAGCCCAAGCTGTTCGGATCCTGATAATTCCGCCCGCAATCCGTGATGCTATCCCCCTGGAACAATACTAGCGCGTTATCCTTGATGCGTGTCATGTCCATTCTCTCCTTCACCTGATTCCGACTGCTTTAGGACAGGGGCTCCCGTGATCAGCCCGTCCTGTCTGCTCGTCCATTCCTACCTTACTCCAAATGAAAAAGCCCGACAACCAGAATTCGGCAATTACTTATGAGATTCCCTTCTCCTTGCGCTGCCGATAAGCTTGGAACAAGAAGCGCAGCACCGCCAGGACAAACAGAAGCAAAAGAGCGTAGCTAATCGGATGGAGGTAAGCCTCGACCTTTTTCCAATTCGCCCCGAGGCCATATCCCAGATACGCGAGAGCGATGTTCCAGGGGATGCACCCGAGGAAGGTATACAAGCAAAATTTCGAAAAGTTCATTCGAGCGATTCCCGCTGGAAGCGAGATAAAGGTGCGAATGAAGGGCAGAATGCGCCCGATGAAAGCCGCCCAGTCGCCATACCGGCTAAACCAGGCATCGGCTTTGTCCAAATGCTTTTGACTGAGGAGGACGTACCTGCCGTACTTCTCCAAAAACGTCCTGGCCCTTTTCGCCCCCACCCAATAGATCAAGACGGAGCCGATCAGATTGCCGATCACTCCCGCTGCGATGACTCCCCATAAGGGAAAGGTTCCATTCGCTGCAAAAAAGCCGCCGGTCAGCAGGATGACTTCACTGGGCAAGGGAATGCAGGCACTTTCCAAAATCATTCCGATAAAAATGCCGAGGAGGCCAAACGTGTCAATCAGAGAAGTCGCAAGCGATCCAATCCATTCCAATAGTTGCTGCATAGATGCACCTCGATTCGATTGTTCAATGGGATTTAAGCGGCGTCCCTTGTCCTCGTGATGAAGCATCCGTCTCGACTTCTGCAAGGCGGGAGGAGGGCAGCCGGAAATAAAACAGCGCAAGACCAGCTAGCAGCAGGGCGCTTATCCAGATGGCGATGGATTCGTTGTACCGGCCAGCCAGCCAGCCGCCTAGAATCGGCCCGATGATGACGCCGAGCCCCTCCAGGCTGGAGAAGACGCCCCAGTTGACTCCCTGCTGCTCCTGTGGAATGAACTGGCCCAGCATTGCATTCCAGGCTGGAAGCACAGCCGCGTAGCCTATGCCGAGAGAAACCGCCAGAAGCAGCGCCCAACCGAGGGTGTTCACCATTGTCAGGCCGCAGAGAGCGGCAGCGAAGAAGGCGAACCCGCCAGCGAGGAGCTGCTTTGAGCCTTTGCGGTCCCAAAGTCTCCCCATGGGGATGAGGAAGATCGCTGTGCTCACCCCTCCGACAATCAGCACAAGGGAATACTCCGAGTGACTCATTCCGAATTGCTTAGCAGCAAAGCTCGAAAGAATAGGCACGAGCATGCCGGCGGCCATCGTCTGCACAATCATGCCCGGTACCAAGGGACCGAGCTTTCTGAGCCGCTTGGCCATCATGGAGGCTTGCTCTCGAATGGAAACCTGGGCGTAGGGCTGTGTGTTCGTCGGTTGCAGCCGGGTGGAGAGCAGCATGGCGGTCCCCCACATCGCCATCAACAGCCAGAAGGAAAGCCGGTAGCTTTGGTCCATCAGCAGGTTGATGAGCACTGGACCGAGACCGAGCCCCCCCAGCCAAGCCGTGTATAGAAAGCCCATCTGCGAGGCTCTCTTGGCGGCATCCACTCGACTTAGGCAGACTAGCCAAACGGGTGAACCTCCGATTCCAAGAAGAGCAGCGGCCGTAAGGATCATCCATTCGCTCTGGCCGGCCACCAGAAGCCCGAGCCCCGCGAAGGCAAGCAGCAGACCGGAGTTCACGATCAAGCGCCAGGAGAAGCGATCCAGCAAGTAACCCGCGATCGATTTGACCAGATTGTCCGCCAAGTAGTGGATGGACACAGCAAGGCCGACAAGGGAAACGCTGAACCCCAATTCCTCGGTCGCGTAGATGGGCAAATACGAAATCAGATAAGCTCCCCGAACGAACTCCACGAGGAACAGAATGACCGCATAACGGAACAGCGAATCAGACACCCCCGGTTTGAGCTTTTCAATTGAGATTGCCATGCAGAGCCTTCCTCCTCTTCGGTTTTGCCGGCAGGAGCAGAGGCTGGCTGTGTGCCGCACGGTCCATCAGCTCCATCACGTCGGATACGATCAGGGCCGCTGCATCCATGCTTCGATCTTCCGCCCCGGCACTCGCCATTTCATCTCGAGGCGGGAGTGCTAGAATCCGTTCAAGCTGCCGCCGAATGGCTTCGACGTCATTCGCAATGCAGCCGAATCCGCTCTCGGCCAAGAAACGCGCGTTTCCTTGCTCCTGTCCGGGCAGCGGGCGGTAGACAATGAACGGAAGCCCGATAGCCAGCGCCTCCGACAACGTGACTCCCCCGGCTTTGGTCACCATGCAGGACGCCACTTTCATCAGTTCCTCCACATGATCCACATAACCAAACAGAGCAAGCCGGGGTTCATCCGGGAATAACGCCTGCATCTTATGGAGCAGCGGTTCATTCTTCCCGCAAACCAGCATCACTTGAATGTTGTCCATTTGGAGCAGGCTTCGAACGATATCGTCGATATCGGACAAAACCCCGTATGCACCTGCCATAAGCAGGACAAGCTTTCGGCCGGGAGCGAGGCCGTATCGGCTGACGATCTCATCGGCGTCCAGCGAGCGCTGGAACGCATTCCGAATCGGAATGCCGGTTACCCGGACCCGTTCTTTCGCAATCCCTTGTGCGAGCAATTCGGTTTGCAGCTCATCGGTCGCGACATAGTACTGATCCGTCTCGGGATGAACCCACCTCTGGTGCAGCACATAATCCGTCAGCACCGTCACAGCCGGGAGAGCCCAGCCTTTCTTCTTGCGAAGCTCCAAGAGAGGCAGAATCGGAAAGGTATGAATGATCGCATCCGGCTGTTCTGCCTGAATCAGCTCCTTCAGCCTGCGGCTGCCCAAGGAATTCAGCCACTTGACCAAGAACCGATCATACTGCAGATGCTCCGTGAACCGGTAACTCCAGCCGTACAGGGCTGGGCTGTACTGAGAGCTTCTGGTATACATAGTCCGCGTGACTGCATTCATCCAGGGATGAGCCTCCGCCAGCAAATCCACCGTCATGACATCCGTTCCGCCTTCACGAAGGAACGATTCTTCCAAGGCGCGGGTTACTTGCCGATGACCGTCTCCGAAGCTCGCATAGATGATGAGGACCTTTCTGTTGGTTTTCATAGAGAAACCACACCCCTGCTAACAGGATTAAAGCTGCTCCCTTGAAGTCCAGGGAAAGCTCCTCTTCATTCTAGGAAAAACGCATTAATAGGAGATAAACAAATTCTTATGTTTTGATTAAATTCCGGGGGGCTTGGGAGACGTTCGCAGGCTTGTTTTTTTAATGTTTTGCAAAGAAACGCTTAATCTTTTGTTTATAACTTTGCGCTAGGATGGAGGCATGTGAAATCCAAGGAGGTCTTAGAGAATGCTGCATCTCAATGAAAAAGGACAGGACCAGCTGATCCTTGAGCTACATCGCCTTGCATGTACGATCGAGCAGCAACGAAAAAGAAAGCTCGGGGGCGTGCATCACATGATCGAAGAGCTTCGTCTATCCTTCCAAAATGAACAGGCTGATGAACAATCGACGGAAAGGAGGGAAGTGCGTGAACGATCAGCTTTTTGAATGGATTCATCGGTTCGCCGGACACAGCCATGGACTCGACTCGCTCATGATCATGCTTGCGAACGACATCGTCTGGGTTCTGCTCGCTTGGTTGGTCCTGCTCTGGTTGACCGGACGCGAAGTCAATCAGCGGCTCGTCATTTGTGCGGGCTTGACAACGGCTGCTGCTCTCCTCGGAGACATGTTGTTGGCTCCGCTCATCAACCATCCGCGGCCCTTTGTGGCCCTTGCCTTTCGTCCATTGATCCCGCATGCCGCTGATCCGTCTTTTCCGAGCAGCCATGCGACCTTTGCCTTCGCCATCGCCTTCGCGGTTTGGTTCGTCAGCCGAAGGCGCGGAACCGTCATGCTCGCCTTGGCTCTCTTGACCGGTGCGGCGCGAGTCTATGTCGGCGTTCATTATCCGGCGGATATCCTGGGAGCCGCCGCTCTTGCTCTTGTATGCGGCATTGCTGTCCATCTGGGAAGGAATCGCCTCGATCCCCTTCTATCCTGGATCATGAAGCTCTATCGCAAGTTGACGGTTCATCTTCCCTTTATCCCTCATCCCGATTGACCGAGGAGGATGTTTGATCCTCCTCTCAACAGAGAAGACTCCAGCACCACTGTCAGAGTGGAACTGGAGTCTTCTTCAGCTTTTCTATCTTGGTCGGCAACAATCACCCGGCAATTCCCCTTAAGGAGTGGAGCTCGCGGTTCTCTTTCCCTTCACACTTTGAAGCGATATCCCGCCCCCCAGATGGTTTCGATGTATAATTAACTATACCCATTTAAAATAGGCTTTGTTAGGATAAAGATTTGATTCTCCCATAATACCAATGTATAATATTACCAAATAAAGAGTTCACAATTGCTTTTTACAATTGCGAACTGGTGATAAATATAATTGTATGCGAGGGGATTTTTATGAAAATCTGTCCGCAAATTTATGTAAGAGGTTCAATTGAGGCAGTAGAATTTTATACACAAGCTTTTAGTGGAACATTAGGATTTAATGTACAACATGAAGATGGAACATACGAACATGCTTCAATAATGATGGGCGACAGCGAAGTGCTTGCATTGTGCGAGAACGAGAAATACACATCTAACATGAATGGAAATCCTGTAATGCAATTCTGTCTTTATGATTTAGGAACCGAAAAAGCTGTCTTTCAAGCCTATCAAGTATTAAAAATAGATGCCATAAGAAATGATAACCCGAATGGACCGGAATCGCTTCCTTGGAATAGATATTGTTTTGCATTAGTAGATAAATACAACATATTTTGGTGGATAGCTATCTAATATAAAAACCTATATCTGCTTTATTCGTGTATGAAATCAGTATAGAACGCAAGCCCCCACTCCGCATTCCTTCTCGCTTCACACCTTGAAGCGGTATCCCGCTCCCCAGATGGTTTCGATGTATTGCGGGTTGGAGGTATCCTCCTCGATCTTTTCTCTCAGCTTGCGGATGTGAACCGTAACGGTTGCGGCGTCGCCCAAGGAATCGATGCCCCACAGCCGCTCGAACAGCTGATCCTTGCTGAACACCCGATTCGGATTCGTCATCAAGAAGGTCAGCAGGTCGAATTCCTTCGTGGTCAGGACAATCTCCTTCCCATTCAGGAATACCCTCCTCGCTCCCCGATCGACCAGAAGCCCGCGGATTTGTACCTCGTCGCTCACTTCGCGGCTTCCCGTCAGCCTGTCGTAACGGGCGAGATGAGCCTTCACCCGGGCCACAAGCTCTCCCGGCTTGAAGGGCTTTGTAATGAAATCATCCGCTCCGAGCCCCAGCCCCCGGATGATGTCGATGTCTTCTTTTTTGGCCGACACGATCAGGATGGGGACATTCCGCTTGCCGCGGATTTGCCGGCAGACCTCAAAGCCGTCCACCTTCGGTAGCATGAGGTCGAGAATGATGAGGTCATACTCGCTGTCAAGTCCAAGCGCAAGTCCCCTCTCTCCATCCTCCGCCAGGTCCACCTGAAAGCCGTTGATCTCCAGATAGTCCCGTTCCAGCTCAGCGATGCTTATTTCATCCTCTACGATCAAGATGCGTTTCATACTATCCCTCCTCTTAGGAAGCAATGGTCGGCAAGGTGAAGTAAATCGTCGTCCCCTCACCCTGTTCGCTGGCCGCTCCGATCTCGCCTCCATGGCCTTCCACGATCTGTTTCGCAATGGCGAGACCCAGGCCGCTTCCGCCGGTCCTTGAATTGCGGGACTGCTCCGCCCGATAAAACCGGTCGAACACGAAGGGCAATGCGGACGGCTCTATTCCAGGTCCGTTGTCCGCAATCTCGATGCGCACTCCGATTCCTGCCGCGACGGCTCGCAGTCGAATGGTTTTCTTCGGCTTATCCATGTATTTGATGCAATTGCCGACGATGTTCGTGATGACCCGCTTCACCTTCTCCCGGTCGGCCCGCACCATCAGCAGTTGAACATTCGAAATATCCGTACACAGCTCGATTCCCTTCTTCTCCAAATCGAAGCGCAGATCGTCGGTACAATCGGCAAGAAAGGTGCCGATTTCCACGGCTTCAAAATGAAACGGCAGCCGATTGAGGTCGAGCTTGGAATAGAGAAACAGCTCGTCGATCAAGTGGTCGATGTCATCTGTCTTGATCGCGATGGTCGACATGTACCTCTCCATCTTCTCCGGCGTGTCCGCTACCCCGTCCCGAATTCCGTCCACGTACCCGCGGATCGAGGTGATCGGTGTTTTGAGATCATGCGATATGTTGGAGATGAGCACTTTGCGGTTTTCCTCGTATTGGAGCTGCTTGTCAATCGATTCCTTCAGTTTGCCGCGCATAGCCTCGAATGCGTCGCTCAGTTGCCCGATCTCATCCTTGCGGCCGGGAAGTAGCTTGAATTCCAGGTTGCCATCCTTGATTTTCTCGACCGCTTGCCTCAGCTCCTTCAGCGGACGGAGAATGCCTCGAGAGACCAGATAGGTCAACGTCAAATTGGTGAGGACGAAGATGACGAGCAACGAGATCACCAGAAACGGGAAAAAGCGCCTCGCGAAATCAACCAGCGGCTCCTCCTGATGAACGACGAAGAGATCGCCCGAACGCCCGTCCGATAAGCGAAAACCGATTCCGTCGAGGGTATAAACTCGTCCTTCCAGCCGGACGACAGAGTCCTCGTCATCATGCCGGTCCTCGACCGGCTCGGGCAGGCGAACGAGAATCCCGGTGGTTCGAAGCTCCTCCGACACGTAACCGGGCGATCCGCCGATCCGGACGATCAGCTTGGACTGAGCCAACTTCAGCTCCCCGTCCATTTCCTGCAGGTAGTCCTGCTGAGTCAGAAGATCGGGGTTCCTAGTCGCAGTCCTCCTCAATTCCTTCAGAAGCCGCTCGTCATGCCGCTCCATGCTGCTGATCACCGCTTTTACATTATAAGCATCCATGAGCGTATTCACGTCTCCGCGATAGACGAGTCCCCAAAGCAGAGCCGCGAACAAGAACAAAATCAGCGGGACGAGCAGCATGGCGGCAAACGACAGCAGCAATCGAACGCGAATGGACATGGGGTCATCTCCGTGAATTTTGATTTGGCATCCCGTAAGCATCCGATCGTACAGACCGAATGCGAGCCTGCTCTTTCCAGCTTAACCCGAATCCATAAACTCCATCTTACGTAGATCTTAAAATAATCGAAACCGCCTTTTCCCCGTCATGCACAGAACCGGGCGTTTGTGCATATGGATAATTCCGACATCATTGCGATAGGAGGAACGCGCCGAATGTTTACCCCTCTAGTGCCTTACTGGTATCGCGCCGAATTCCGTCCGGTTTGGGCAACCGATTATTCACATGCTCTGCAGATGATTAAAGAAGCGGTTCAAGGCGAGAAGAGCGACGAATTGTTTTATGAGGAATTGATTCAGAGAGCGCCGTCCAAGGAACAGAAGGAGATCATCGCTGCGATCCGGGATGACGAACGCGGACATAACCGCATGTTTCGGGACATCTATCGGGATCTGACTGGTCAAGAAGTTCCTGCAGCAGCGGAACTCCCTTACGTAAAACTGTCTTCCTACCCCGAAGGACTCGTCAAAGCACTGTTCGGGGAGTTGTCCGCCGTCGAACGGTACCGGACCATCTGGTCCGCTCTGCCTGCCGGTGTCTATAAAGATACTGTCCTCGGCATCCTCATGGACGAACAAAAGCACGCCAGCAAGTACAACTACTTGATCACCCTGAATCAAGCTTCGGAGAACTCATCCAAAACGCGAAGCTACCGGATGTGATCGCTTTAGACGGCGGTCTGACGCCGCTTTTTCGCTAAAGAGAGCCGTAGGTGAAGAAGGTGTACGCTTTTATTAAGGCATGTTCGTGGGAGGCAGGTTTCGGTATCAAGCGTTTAGCCTCATTTCCTATGTCGGGTGGGAAGCCTACCTTCCATTGTAGCCTTCCGGATTAAATCGTTCCATTCATTTTTTCCCGTCCCCCCTATTGATAAGGAGATTTCTTCTATGGTAAGGTAACAGGAACTTTTATCATCCTATTAATCGAGGTGCATGAAGGATGGGTTCCCCTTCGGAGTTGATCCTGCTGGAATTTCCCGAAAGCTTTGAAAGCGAACGACTGTTGATCCGGGCTCCCCTTTACGGTGACGGAAAAGCGGTGAACGAAGCGATCCATGAAAGTGTAGAAGAGCTCAAGCCCTGGATGCCTTGGGCACTCTCACTCCCCTCCGTGGATAACACGGAGACCAATCTGCGTGAGGCCCGTTTGAGGTTCCTGGAGCGCAAGGACTTGCGCCTGCAGCTGATCCGCAAGGACACGGGGCAATTCATCGGCGGAAGCGGGCTGCATCGGATCAATTGGGAAGCAAGGAAATTTGAGATCGGCTACTGGGTTCGCACCTCCTGCGCCAAGCAGGGGTATATCAGCGAAGCCGTAAACGCAATTACGGAATTCGCAATCCGCGAGCTTGAGGCGAATCGGATCGAAATTCGCTGCGATAGCCTCAACGCTGCCAGCGCCGGAGTAGCCCGACGATGTGGTTTCACTTTGGACGGCATTCTGCGCAAAGAGACCTTGGACACAAGCGGCGAGCTCCGTGATACGATGGTCTTTGCCAAAGTCAGAGGAACGGAATTCTGATCTTCGAACCGCAAAGATGAGCGAAAGAAGGCCCGCCGGAGGTTCCGGCGGGCCTTCTTTCGCTCAGCTCAATCAGATCCTATCGATAAGCTGTCCTTCCGCATCGAATCGGCGGATATGAGCGACAAGCTCGTCAAAGTCCGCCCAAGCGATGCCGATCTTCTGATCCGCAGCTCCATAGGACATGATGAGTTCTCCATCCACGACCACCCCTGCTGTCGTAAACAGACAAGGCGTCGGGTAATCGGCAGGCATCTCCCACTCCCGTTCCGCATACATCAAGCGTTCCGGGCAGCGGTGGATGACCTTCGGGAAGTCATTGTCCTGCTCGCGGACAATCATAAACGATTGCGTATAACCAAAATACACATCCTTCTTGCCGTGATACGGGACAAGCCAATCGGTTTCGGTCAGTCGCAGCGGAGGCCAGCTGGCTCCGATCCGGTCCTCCTCCCAATCGAAACGACTTGTGGCGAGCAGGTGGTGCACCGCCTTCGAAGTAGCGAAATCCTCTATCGAATCAGCGGCAGCGACATAGATAGACGGCTTCTTCACGACATCTCCTTCCGGAAACGGAAGAACATTCATCGGACGGTGGAGCATGACATACTGCGAACGGCCGTCGATGACCATCTTGTCCGGGAAGATGAAGACATCGCGATTGTCGCTGACGTACCCTTCGGTCAGCGGACATACATATTGAAAGGCCTGCTCGTAATGTCCGGCCTTCAGTTGATTAAGATCCAGCTTAAAGAGGACGGAAACGGTATCGTTCGAGAGCGCCGTCTTAATGAACGGATCATTCTTGTCGCTGCTGAAGATCCAGTCCGGAACGTATTCGAATCGCGTTTCAACCGGAGGCTCCTGATCGGACAACCAATACGGGCCAGGAGGAAAAGGACGGCAGGCCACCGTCAAGTACAGCTCCCCCTCTACGGGGAAAATACGCGGGTCTTCAATGCAGCCGTTGGCATAATTGCGCACCCGGTTTCCATGGATGTCTTCGATATACAGCTCAGTCTCGTCATACCCGAGCGCCGGGGCAAGCGCCGGGCGGGAATAATCGGCCGTCCATGTGACTCCCTTATCCTCACTCTTGGCATACCCGAGAAAAATCGGGTAAGGATCGTGGCAGTCCTCTCTTCTCTTCTCAGGCCAAGGCCCCGTAGCGCGGAACAGCATGTGCAAGGTGTCCGAATCCGGGTCGGGAATGATCGCGGGATTGAGCACCATCTTATCCGCCCATGCGCAGCCCGGCTTCGGCTCCAGCACCGGATGATCCAAATAGCGAAACAGCATGTTCTAGCCTCCTTCTCAAGATCAGAAATGAAGAACCATTGCGTTCTTCAACTTTTTTCAATTATTTTATCATTTTTATTATACAATATTTAATTTTTTTCGTCTATTGCCATCTCTTCCCGATCTTAATCTGGCCGGATACGAGGAAATTATCTATAATAAATGAGTTCGACACAATATGGCTCGAACGATCATTTCCATCGGGGGCTCCTTATATGCTGCTTCGCGCATTCATGACTCTTCTCATTCTCATCTTGGTCCTTTATCGCGTCCGCAAGGATCGGTTTACTCGGTTTAACCGGGAGAATCTCGGGCTGCTCGCCATCATCACCATCCTTAACGGCTCTGCTCTGGTTCGCGCCTCCTCTTTGGCGGCGATTCTCGGCTTCTGCGCTTCACTGTTCGTTCTGATCGCGTATGCAGCAGTCATCTATCGATCCGGAAGAAAGCCCTAATTGCATGTGAGCTCATGACCGATCTCCATTCGAAAGCCCTGTCTTCGAAACTGGCCGCTTGCCGGCCCTGTTTCAAGATCAGGGCTTTTTGCGATGTTAACAGCCTTTCCGAAGCGAATGGCTCATGCATATATCGAAGTAACGAGAGTAAGGAGGGTTCCCACTTGCCTAGCTATCAAGTGAAAGGAAAGATGATCAAGCACCAAGTCTTGCTGAACAGTCCCGAGGTTCATCCGCATTTACCCGAAACGAATTGGTTCTCGACCAGCAGGGCTTTGCAAATGTTGAAAAAGTACCCATCCATCTTTATCAAGCCCAATGGCGGAACAGGAGGAGCCGGTATCATTCGCGTCCGCAAAATCGGGAGCAGCTATGAAATCGCGCTTGGCAAAAACCGCAAATCCCACAGCTATCCCTCCTTGATCAAGGCTTTCCGGACCTACGAACAATCGGCTACGCCTTACCTTGTGCAACGAGGTCTTGATTTAGCCACGTATAAAGGCAAGCTTTTCGATCTGCGCATTTATATGCAGAAGCCTGCCGGCGAGTGGACCGTTCCCGGCATGGTCGCTCGAACCGCCGCGCCGCATCGCTTCATAACCAATCACACAAGAGGCGGTCAAGCCGCCACGCTTCATGAGGTTCTGCCGCCCGTTTACGGAAACAGTCCAAGCGCCTTACGGGAAATCACCGATACAATCCGTCAGCTCTCCCGGCACATCGCCGAAGCGCTTGAAAAGAAATTTCCGGATATCCGAGAACTCGGTATCGATCTCGGTATCGATAAAAAGGGGTACATCTGGTTCATCGAAGCCAATACCCGGCCTGCTCACCAGTTGTTCACGGAGATACCGGATAAGTCCATGCTGGAGCAAATCCTTCGAAACAAGAAGCTGTTCTTGTCGGAATCCCCGGATGCTCCTCCAGCCTAATTCAACCTCTCATCCGATCAGGAAAGGAGCCGTATTCATGAAAAAAACAACCCGATTGAAGCGATTGATCACTTCGCCCGAAACCGAGTTTTTGATGGAAGCTCATAACGGATTATCAGCAAGAATTGTGGAGGAGGCCGGCTTTCCGGGCATTTGGGCGAGCGGACTGACCATCTCGGCCGCTATGGGCGTTCGCGACAATAATGAAGCTTCCTGGACGCAGGTCTTGGAAGTGCTTGAGTCCATGAGCGACGTGACGTCCATTCCCATCCTGGTTGATGGAGACACGGGATATGGAAATTTCAATAATGCCAGGCGTTTGGTCAAGAAATTGGAGCAGCGGGAAATCGCGGGTGTTTGCATCGAAGATAAGCTGTTTCCCAAGACGAATTCGTTTATCAACGGAGAAGCTCAACCGCTTGCCGACATCGATGAGTTTTGCGGCAAGTTGAAGGCGATGAAGGACACGCAGCAGGATGAGGACTTTGTCGTGGTTGCGAGAGTTGAAGCTCTAATCGCCGGATGGGGCCTGGAAGAAGCCTTGAAGCGGGCCGAAGCGTACCGGGAGGCAGGTGCCGACGCCATCCTGATGCATAGCAAGAAGACGGATATCTCCGAAATCGAAGCGTTCATGAAGGCTTGGAACGGCAAGCATCCCGTCATCATCGTTCCCACCAAGTATTCCTCTACCCCGTCGCAAGTCTTTCGAGAGTTGGGTATCCGCGCGGTCATCTGGGCTAACCACAACTTGCGCGCATCGATTGAGGCCATGCAGGCGACCACCGAGAGGATTTTCCGAGAAGAAAGCCTGCTTAACGTGGAAAAACGGATCGCACCGATTGATGAAATTTTTCGGCTGCAGCGGGCAGGCGAGCTTCTTGCTGCCGAAGAGAAGTATCTCCCCTCCCGGCGCAAGCAGGCAGGCGATCAGAGATGATCCCTACGGGACAATTCGGAGCGGAATTGCATCGGTTAGGCTTTGACTTTTATACCGGTGTGCCCTGTTCGTACTTAAAGGATTTGATCAACTATGCCATTAATGACTGTGAATACATCGGAGCGGCCAATGAAGGAGATGCGGTCGCCATTGCTGCTGGAGCCTCTCTCGCCGGGAAAAAGCCCGTCGTCCTCATGCAAAATTCGGGACTCGGAAATGCCGTTTCGCCGTTGACGTCTCTCGTGCACCCGTTTCAGTTTCCGCTATTAGGTTTTGTAAGCCTACGGGGCGAACCGGGCATTCCCGACGAGCCTCAACACGAACTCATGGGGCAAATTACCACAAGCATGCTTGATCTGATGCAGATCGAATGGCACTATCTTTCCCTGGATTGGGGAGAAGCCGGAAGACAGCTTCAACATGCGGTCCGAGTGATGGATCTTAATCGGCCGTTCTTTTTCGTCGTTCGCAAAGGTACCTTTGATCGGCAAGAGCTTCGCAAGCAAGACAGCATCCCGCTCTCCAATCGAACCGTTCGAGGCAAACAGAGGAGCGATCAGCTTCCTTCTCGTTACGAAGCCCTGTCTCTCTTGCATGCACAGAGAAACAGCAGTTCCATCTATCTCGCTACAACCGGCAAAACGGGTCGGGAGCTGTATGACCTAACGGATCATGCCGGAAATTTCTACATGGTCGGCTCCATGGGGTGCGTCGGCTCCATCGGTCTCGGATTGGCTTTGAGCCAACTCCAGAAAGAGATCGTTGTCATAGATGGAGACGGGGCTCTGCTCATGCGGATGGGAGCGCTCGCCACCATCGGCCGCTATGGGCCATCTAACCTCCTGCATATCCTGCTCGATAACAATGCCCATGATTCGACCGGTGGCCAGAAAACCGTATCGAATCATCTCGATTTCGTCCAAATCGCCAGCGCCTGCGGGTATGCTCGCTCCCTATACATCCATGATTTGAACGAGCTGGAGGATGCCGTGCGAGAATGGAGAAACGCCCCATCGCTGACCTTCATCCAGTTGAAAATTACCACGGGCTCCAAGGTACCACTCGGTCGGCCTTCGATTCGGCCTTTCGAAGTGAAGGAGCGATTGATGCTTTATATCACGTGATGGGAAGAAGGAGGGGAATCGGTGAACACCGTGAAGAGAAAGATTCTACTAAATCCGGGGCCGGTAACCACAACGAATAGCGTCAAACAAGCACAGATCGTTCCGGATATTTGTCCCCGGGAAAACGAATTCGGCAAGCTCATGCAAGAGATATCCACGAATTTGACCCAGCTTGTCGCCGATGACGATTCGTACACCGCCGTTTTGTTCGCCGGTTCGGGGACGGCTGCGGTGGAATCGATCCTATCTTCCGTCATAGGCGATGAAACGGTCTTGATCATCAACAGCGGAGCTTACGGCAAGCGGATGTGCGAAATCGCAGCCGCTTACGGCTTGAATTATGTGAATTTCATAAGTTCTCCGGAAGAAGCCGTCGATTTGACCGCGCTTGAGGCAGCGATTCGGGATTCCAAGCCCTCCGTCTCTCATGTCGCAGTCGTTCACAATGAAACCACGACCGGCCTGCTCACTGACCTCATGGCGATCGGAAAGCTGTGCGAGCAGTATGGAGCAGACCTGATCGTGGACGCCATGAGCTCCTTTGGAGCTATTCCCATTCAGATGAAGAGGATGAACATCCGTTATCTCGCAGCCAGCTCCAACAAGAATCTTCAGGGCCTGCCGGGAGTCTCCTTTGTCATAGCGGAGAAGAACAAGTTGATTTCATTGAAAACGGCAAACCCCCGGAACTATTATTTACATTTGTATGCGCAATTCGAGCATTTCACGGAAACGCAGCAAATGCGTTTTACTCCTCCGGTGCAAACCCTCTATGCTCTCCATCAAGCGATTCACGAATTACTCCGGGAGGGGATCTCCAATCGGTATGCCAGGTATGCGAAGTCTTGGAAAACCTTGACCGATGGCATGGCCAAGCGCGGAATGAATCATCTGGTAGCCGAAAAAAACCACTCCAAGATCGTGACATCCTTTTATGTTCCGGAACGAATGGGCTTTGATTTTCAAGAGATGCATGACTTCCTTTACCGCAAAGGAGTTACCGTATATCCCGGAAAAATCGATACTCTCCGCACGTTTCGCATAGCCAATATCGGAGACATCACCAGCAAAGATATTCATGTCTTTTTGGCTCAGCTGGATAAATATTTGACGAGTATTGGCAATAAAGCACACCTGTCCGCAGAATCCCCTGTTATCCCTAACAGCAAAAACAAGCTTCTGAAATACGAGGTCATGAACAACTCTATGGAAGTAAAGCCCTCGATGCCGGAAACCCGAATGCTGACAGATGCGACATTTAAACAACTGTTAGCCAAATACGGCAAGATCATTTCGAAGCCGATCGACGGTTATCGCGGCCAAAGCGTCTATCTGATTTCGTCTATGGGAAATGATGGTTATGAAATTCACATTGAGAATAAGAAATACAACTTGCAGGGGCGACAGAAAGCATTCGAGTTTTTGACGGAGCAAATCGGTTCCCACCCCTATGTCGTTCAAAGGTACGTTCAACGCGCGAGCATCGACGAAAGACCTTTTGATATGCGGGTTATCGTTCAGCGCAAAAAAAGAAACCCGCAATGGGTCGTCACAGGGATCGCGGTGAAAGTAGCGGGCAGCGGGTATATCGTCTCCAATATCGAAAGAAGCGGAGGGACGATCCTGCCGTTTGAAATGGCCATCCAACGCTCTTCCTTGAATGCCCACACTCCAAAAGACCTGTTAAAGAAGCTCGAACGGGTTGCCCTGCGGGCTGCCGACAAATTAAAAAAGCTGTTCCCTAAGCACCGGATATACGGTTTCGATATCGCTTTGGATACCAAAGCTCATGTATGGATTATCGAAGCCAATTTGTATCCCTACATGACCCATTTTGAAATGATGGAAGACAAAACGATGCTCCACCGAATCCTAAGGTATAAAGAAGGATAAAGAAAATCGATCAGAAATTGTTCAGTGGAGTCTGGTACAATGGAGAATGGGGCAATTCATCGATACCAACCGCCCAATCTCTTATCAAGACGAGGATATCCTATGCAATTACTTGAGGTCCGAACCTATTCGCTAGCGGTTCTCTCGCTTCTCATCGCGATGCTCACCGCCGGTGCGCTTCTCACTATATGCAGAACCACTCCAAAGACCGCACGCATCCCTAAGATCCTGCGGATCCTGTCCGCCGTCGTCATCACGGTATGCTGCCTTGGTATCATGCATCTGATCAATCGACCGTCCGGGGTTCCGTTCTCTCAGCTCACCGTCTGGCTGCCTTCGTTGCCGGCTTACGCACTGACGATCTTCCTGTTTGTGCTCACCGGCTTTCTGCTCCGCTCGATGCTGGAGGAACGGGATCTGCTGAAGAAGCTGGCGTACGTGGACAAAGTGACCGGACTGCTGAACAAGAACGGCATGGACAACTTTTGGAACAAGAACAAGGGTCGGGAACGCCTAGCCGTGTTATTCCTCGACCTGAACCGGTTCAAAAGCGTCAACGATACGCTCGGGCATCATGTGGGCGATATGCTGCTGCAGCAGGTGGGAGAGCGCCTCAGCCAATTTGTCCGCAAGAGAAGGCTGATCTATCGCATCGGAGGCGACGAGTTTGTCATCGTCGATCGGGGCTGCACCCTGAAAGAAGCGGAGCTGTTGGCCGTAAGCATTCTCGAAGCGATAACGGCCTCGTACACCGTAGACGGCCATTCCCTCTCGATCAGTGGAAGCATCGGAATCAGCATGAATCGGTCAAGTGAGAAGATCGATCGAGAACGGCTGCTGCGGGAAGCCGATTCCGCCATGTACACCGCCAAACAGCTCGGGAAGGGCCGTTACAGCGTCTACCGTCGAACGGCATGATACGGGGATGGATAACGAAATCCGCTATTTGGATGGATGAAACCTCTCAAATTATACAAACAACCCTGCGCAGAATAACTTGCGCAGGGCTATTTGTTTGGCCTGGATCGATAGGAGTGGGGACTGGTGGCACGGAAGCATCTATACTATACTAAAAATACATCACTTGATAATATTCCCATATTCGTTAGTTGTAGAGAATGAAGGTCGGAGGTTTCCATGTCAGGATATTGGATAATCGGTTTGTTACTGCTCGTCTTCTTGTTTCTTCTCTATCGATTCCCCCGAGAGCCTGAGCGGTACGATCTCCTTAAGCTCTTTCTCTACCTAGCGTCAGGCCTGCTCGTTTTCCGAATCGGAGAGCTTTCTCTGCCTCTTGGCATTTTGATCGCTTGGCTGCTCTATCTGCGCAGAAGAGAATCAAAACCGAATCGAATGCACAAACGGATCGCGCTTGGGTTAGCCTGCGGCTTGTTTGCCGCTAATTCGTTCCTGCTTCCCTTCCTCTGGACACCGGTTGGTTCCTTTCAAGACACTTGGGACCGCAATCACATCCTAGCGAAGCTGCAAGGAGTGCGCGCGGTTAATGTGTTTGAAGAAGATTCTGCCATCCAGGCGAAGCTATCCGGCATTCTCGATCCCGATTCTTCCAGTGGCGTCGAAAGCGAGATCGTTCGCGGCATGTATTGGGTCTGTATAAACAAAGGTATTCCGGTCAAGGATGCCGAATCCTTGTGGTTTAGCTCTGAAATTCGAGAGAAGTACGGCCTGCACCCTTCCTGGCAACGTCAGAAGAAGGGAAATTGGGTTCAAATTCAAGCGGACTCGGGAGAGCAGTACCTGCTTGTTTTCAAAAACCGCTCCGACGGTTCTTCCTACCTATCGTATGCCATTGAGCATCAAACCGTAGGCGGCAATCCGCTGAACCCGCTGTTTTCCTTTCCTTAATCGAACCGTTTCGTTTCTCTCCCCTACTTCGATACCAAGACTCCTATCGGTTCAACAAGCTCCCCACGTACCGAAGCAGCTCGTTCGCGCAGGTCGGGCAGTATCCGTGGCTGTCGATCAAACGTGCTGTCACCTCGTTGATCCGCTTGAGCTGACGCTCATCCGGCGTCTTCGTGGAGGTGGTGATCTTCACCACGTCCTTCAGGTCCGCAAACAGCTTCTTCTCCACCGCTTCGCGCAGCCGTTCGTGCGAGCTGTAGTCGAACTTTTTGCCTTTGCGCGAGTAGGACGACATGCGGATGAGAATTTCCTCGCGGAACGCTTTCTTGGCGTTCTCCGAAACGCCGATCTGCTCCTCGATCGAGCGCATGAGCCGTTCGTCGGGATCGACGGACTCGCCAGTGAGCGGGTCCTTGATCTTGCCCCAGTTGCAGAACGCCTCGATGTTATCGAGGTAATTCTCGAACAGCGTCTTGGCGGATTCCTCGAAGGAATAGACGAACGCCTTCTGCACTTCCTTCTTGGCCAGATCGTCATATTCCTTGCGGGCTGCCGAGATGAAGTTCAAATAGCGCTCGCGCTCATCCTTCGTGATGGAGGCGTGCTGGTCGAGACCGTCCTTGATGGCGCGCAGCACGTCGAGCGCGTTAATGCAAGTCACATCCGGCTTAATCAAGGCGCTGGAGATCCGGTTGATGACGTACCGCGGGTCGATCCCGGCCATCCCCTCATCGAGGAACTCGTTCTGCATCTCCTTGAGATCCGCTTCCTTGTAGCCCTCGATTGTCTCCCCGTCGTACATGCGCATCTTTTTGACCAGATCCATGCCTTGCTTCTTCGATTCCTTCAGCCTCGTTAGGATCGAGAAGATCGCCGCCGTGCGCAGCGCATGCGGAGCGATGTGGATATGGTTCATTTCGCTCTGGTGAATCAGCTTCGCGTAAATCTTCTCCTCTTCCGCCACCTTCAGGTTATAGGGAACCGGGATGACGATCATCCGCGATTGAAGGGCTTCGTTTTTCTTGTTGGCGATGAAGGCGCGGTATTCCGTCTCGTTCGTATGCGCGACGATCAGCTCGTCGGCGGAGATAAGCGCAAAGCGGCCCGCCTTGAAATTACCCTCCTGGGTCAACGATAGCAGGTTCCAGAGGAACTTCTCATCGCATTTGAGCATCTCCTGGAACTCCATCATGCCGCGGTTGGCTTTGTTGAGTTCTCCATCGAAGCGATAAGCGCGAGGATCGGACTCGGAGCCGTAATCGGTAATCGTGGAGAAGTCGATGCTTCCCGTCAGGTCCGCAATGTCCTGCGATTTCGGATCGGACGGGCTGAAGGTGCCGATTCCGATGCGGGACGTCTCCGAGATCAAGACACGCTCCACCGGAACGGCTTCGATTTTGTCCGCGAATTCGGTCTTCAGCCGAAGCTGGCAGTATGGGCAGAGCGTTCCCTCGATGCGTACGCCCAGCTCTTTTTCGATATCGGGGCGCAGCTCCAGTGGAATGAGGTGCAGCGGGTCCTCGTGCATCGGGCAGCCCTGGATGGCATAGACCGCGCCCTCCTCCGTCCGCGAAAACCGCTCCAGCCCCCGCTTTAGCATGGTCACCAAAGTGGATTTCCCGCCGCTCACCGGCCCCATCAAGAGCAGGATCCGCTTCCTGACATCAAGTCGACGCGCTGCCGAATGAAAGTATTCCTCGACAAGCCGTTCCAGAGAGCGGTCAAGCCCGAATATTTCATTCTCAAAGAATTTATGTTTGGTTTGGCCGTTCACGGTCTCTGTTCCTTCCGCTGCGATCATCCGGTAGACGCGAGCGTGTGCGGTCATCGCCAGTTCCGGTTCTTTTCGGACCTTCTCGACGTATTCCGCAAACGTTCCAGCCCATGTCAGCTTCTCGTTCTCTTCCCGGTGCCTGGCGATTCGTTCAAAGATGTCCATGGCAGCCTCCTTTCCTCTCGCGATTAAAATGAACGTATTAATGTGTATGCGTGAGAGGGGGGGAAGTTGCCCGAAAATTCGGAGATCGACGATCGGACAGATGGGGGTATCGGCCTATTGCCGGAGGGTCCGGCGACTGCAAACGGCACATACCTAGGGTATGTGCCGCCTCTTGAATCAAGGGAGTTTCATAAGCCGGTGATCACTCGTTCAAGCGGGGATCAACGCTTTCTCTTGTAGCCCGCGGCCTCCATCAAGCCGATCATGTAGCCGTTGCCGAACAGCCGTCCCATGACTTCATAACCGGGAAAATCATTCTTCTCCCCAGCCATCGTCGGAACGTGATCCGCCCGGATCGGTCCGTCGAAGCCGACTTCGCGGTAGGTCATCATGGCTTCCAGCATATCCGTCTTGCCGTCATCATGAAAGGTTTCGTGGAAGCTCTGCGGCGTTCCCGCTACATCCCGGAAATGAACAAAGAAGATTCTACCCTGGCGGCCAAACTGGCGGATGATGGCCGGGATATCTTCTCCGGCCGTCGCCAACGTGCCTTGGCAAAAGGTAATTCCGCTGTAAGGACTCGGCACCAGGTCAATGGCGCGCTGCAGCCCTTCGGCGCTGCGAAGAATCCGTGAAATGCCGCGAAGCGGGGTGACAGGCGGATCGTCGGGATGAAGCGCCAGCTTGACCTTGGCCTCTTCCGCTACCGGTACGATTCGCTCCAGGAAGTATTTCAGGTTGTCCCACATCTGCTCCTCACTGACGAAGCCGTGCTCGGTAAGCGGGAGCTGCTGCATGGCTTCATGGTCGTAGCCCGAAACAAGTGCTCCTCCGCGAGTCTCAAGCTCCATCGAGGTGCGGAACCAGCCGATCTCCGCCATAAAGTTGTAGCACAGTACGGGAATGCCCAGACGTCCCATGGACCGGATCAAGGTTTTGAAATACTCGATCTCTTCATCTCGGCCGGGCAAGCCCAGCTTGATCTTGTTGGAAGGAGGCATGCTTTCGACGACCGTGACCCGCAGCCCTTCCTCCTCGTACATCTTCTTCACTTGCGAGAGATTCTCGTATTCCCAGGCGTTGCCTTCTGCTAGAGCGGTCAGGGGAACGACCGCGTCAGTAATCCCCATCTGCTTGGCAAGGCTCCAGAGCTCGCATACATAATCATGATAGAAATAAGCTTCCGCAACTTGCATCACTCATCATCCTTACTTAGACAATTTGGCTTGAACCTCTTCGCCCTTCTTCATGATGGTATCGAAGGCTTGATCAAGCGTCTTCTTTTTGAACATGACCTCGGTCATCGTATCGGAATAGGTCTTCACGAAATCCGACCATCCCGGAGGAGCCGGCGCGAAGGGCATCGCCTTGTCCGCAGCCATATTATACATCTCAATGCCGAGCAATTCGCCTGTAGAAAGGTCTGATTTAATCGAATCGAAGATGACGCCGCTGATCGGAATGCCGCGGGTGGTCTTCAGGACTTTGCCGGCTTCCGTATCGCTGACGATCCATTTCAGGAACTTCTCCGCAGCCGCCTTGTGCTCCGAGTCCTTGCTGACAACCCAGTACATCGTCGATTGCGCCCAGCCGCCGCCGTTTGGTCCGACCGGGTTGTTCACCACTTCGAGCTTGCCGGGCATCATTTTCTCCAAAGCGCTGACAGCGCCTACCGCTACGCCGCGGGTCATCGTCAAGCCGGACAGCAGCGGATCCGCCTTCGGATCGTTTTCTACGGTCGCTGCAGATACCGAAGCGCTCGGGATGATGTCCCGTGCACGGAAATCCTCATATTTCTTCTGGAAGGTGAACCAGAGATCCTTGTCGATGTTCAGCTTCGTTCCGTCTTGGAACACGGGGCCTTTGCCGTATGCCATTTGGTAATCCTGATACCAATTCCAGACGGACGTATAGTCGCCGATAGCGTATTTGCCCTTCGGCAGCTTGGCTCGGCCCTCTTCGGCGAAGGCGAAGAATTCATCCCAGGTCCAATCCTTCTTCGGCAAGGTCATGCCGGCCGCTTCCAGCTCCGGCTTGTTATAGACAAAGCCGGTTCCGTTGTAGCTGAGCGGAACGCCATACAGCTTGCCATCGATCTTGGACTTCTCGATGACCTTCTCGTCAATGGCGCCGCCCAGGTCGATCGCGCTCAGATCCTCTAGTAATCCCCGGCTGACATATTCCTGAATGTAAGCCGCATCCATCTGGAAGACATCGGGCATCGATTTGGAGGCTGCCAAGGTCGGCAGCTTCTTCCAATAGCCGTCCCAGTCCGTGTACTGCGGCGAGAACGTAACACCTGCGTTGTTCTTGGTGTAGAGATCGAGCGCCTGAACGGTCGCGTCATGCCGCTCCTGTGACCCCCACCACATGATGCTCAGCTTGGCGGAATCCGCCGAGCCGGATGTTCCCGTGCTCTTCGGGTCAGCGCTCTCAGAAGATTTGGATCCTCCGCAAGCGGTTACGAGAAGCGACATGCCGACAACCATGGATACGAATGCGATAGCCCCTTTTTTTCTTCTCAACTGGTATCATCTCCTTGGGATAGTTACCCTTTCAAGCCTGTTGTTGCGATCCCCTCAACAAAGTAGCGCTGTGCGAAGAGGAAGATTAGAGCGGAAGGCATGACCGAAAGCAATGACATCGCAAGCAATTGCCCCCACTGGACATCGAATTGATCGATAAACATCCGAAGCGCAAGACCCACCGTATATTTGTCGATGGTATTCAGATAAAGCATTTGAGCCATGAAATCATCCCAGCTCCAAATGAAGGTAAAGATCGCGACATTCATCAAGGCGGGAACGATCAGGGGAAGGATGATGCGGAAGTACAAGCCGAAGGTGGTCGTGCCGTCAATCTTGGCGGCTTCATCCAATTCCTTCGGAATTCCCCGGATAAACTGGGAGACCAGGAAGACGAAGAACGCGCCTCCCCCGAGAAAATGCGGAAGAATGAGCGGAACATAACTGTTCACAAACCCAAAATTGTTGTACATGATGTATTGCGGAATCAACGTAACTTGACCGGGAAGCATCATGGTCATGAGCAAAACGGCGAACCAGAATTTGCTCAAGGCAAACTTGATACGGGAAAATCCGAATGCGACCAGCGAGCTGCTGATGACAGCTCCGGCCACATTCCAGAATTCCATGACCAGGGTGTTCGCGAAGAATCGGGCGAAGGTATATTCCTTGGAGAAGTTCCAGCCCTTGACGTAATTGTCCCAATTCGGCGTCTTCGGCCAGATGGCGGCTGAGCTCATCTCCGAGGCATCCTTGAGCGAGGCTCCGATCCACCAGAATACCGGGTAAAGCATGAGAATCGAAGCCGCGATCATCAGAATGTGAACGACGGCGCCTTTGCGGCGGGGGGTGGACAACTCCATTATCTCGCCTCCGATTCGTAGAACACCCAGTACTTGGATACCGCGAAGTTCACCAGTGTAAAGAGTCCGATGATGACCAGCAAGATCCAGGCCAATGCGGATGCATAACCCATTTGGAACTGACTGAAGGCTTTCTCGTAGAGGAAGAGCGCGTAGGTGTAAGTCTCGTTGGCAGGTCCGCCCTTCGTAATGATGAAAGCGGAAGTAAACATTTGAAAGGAACCGATGATGCCGAGAATCAGATTGAAGAACATGACCGGAGACAGCATAGGCAGCGTGATGTGGAAGAACTTCCGAAAGACGCCTGCCCCATCCACCGAGGACGATTCGTAGAGCTCCTTGGGAATTTGCTTCAGGCCGGCCAAAAAGATAACCATGGTCGAGCCGAATTGCCACACATTGAGCAGAACGAGCGTCCCGAGCGCCGTATCCGGATTGGAGATCCACCCCGTCCCCTCGATGCCGATGATGGACAAGATGCGGTTGATGTAACCGTCCATTCCGAACATATTTCTCCACAGAACGGACACCGCGATGCTGCCACCGATCAAGGAAGGAAAGTAGAAGGCAGTCCGGTACAGATTGATTCCCCGAATGCTGCGGTTGAGCAGCATGGCCACCAGCAGCGAAAAAGCCAGTTTAAGAGGAACCGAGGTAAAGACGAAGGTTAACGTGACGGTAAGCGATTTGTAAAAGAGCGGATCATGAATGATCTCCTTGTAATTGTCCTGCCCGATCCAAGTGGGAGATTCAAGCAAGGAATAATCGGTGAAGGACAAGTACAGGGATTGGAGAATCGGCCACAGCGAGAGCACCAGAAAGCCGATCAGCCAGGGAGAAATGAATAGATAGCCTGTGAGATTCCGATTGAATTCTCTTCTGGCTTTTGCAGAAAGAATACTCATTTCAAGACTAACACCTCAATTCCGAAGGGTTTGGTGAAGACTGTCCCAACTATAGCACCGGCATTTTCGGCTTCCAAGCAGAGGAATTTATGGTGAGGGGGGAGCTTTTTATTGTTTTTGGAACCGGTTTCATAGCTCATTCTTGCGATTCCCCCCCTCTCCTCTTCCCTTCCTCCATCGGGTGGGGTTTTCTACTGATTTCCCGGTAGAAAAGCGTAATTTTCGCGGATAGACCCCCGCCAGTCCCCTCGGTATGATGAATGGGAACAAGTAGACAGGAGAGGTGACCATTTATGTTTGACCGCAAGGAAGATATCCTGAAGTGGACGGAACAGTGGAACGGAGAACGCTTCGAGAACGGCAGACCGAAGGTGTCCGATGATCTCTTAAATCGGGTTAGACGAATTACGCTGGAAGAAGCCTGGGGGCCGCTCTGGAATAACGGCTATCGCTTTCAATTCGAAGGCGGATTCAAGATCGTGCATCCGGATCAGGTGATGGTTGGACGGGCCGTAACGGCGGTTATGGTTCCCACCCGTCCCGATCTGCACGAAACGCTGGTGGCGGTTGGCGCGGAGGAAGGTCGCAAAGGCTTCTACAATCAATGGGTGATCGATATTCTTCAAGACCGCGATGTGGCTGTCGTCGATATGTTCGACAAGGTTCATCTCGGCACTTATGTCGGAGGGAACCTGTCAACGGCGATCGCCGCACGGACCGGAAGCGGAGGAGCAGTGATCTGGGGCGGGATTCGCGATAATGCTCAAGTGGACAAAATCGATGGGATCAACGTGTATTACCGTGGCTCGGACCCTACCGCCATCGCGGACGTCGTGATGACGGGCATGAACGTTCCCTGCCGCATCGGGAATGCGGTCTGCCTTCCCGGCGATATCGTCTTCGGAACCCCGAACGGCGTCATCTTCATTCCCCCTCACTTGGCTGAACAAGCGGTTATTGAGGCGGAAAAGTCTCAAGTGCGCGATATCTTCGGCTTCATTCGGCTGCGTTCGGGCACGTACACGACCGCCCAGATCGATTCTCCCTGGACTGTCGAAATCTGGAGCGACTTCTTGGCCTGGTTCGATCAGGACGAGCAGGCTACCGATTACCGCCACCTTGGCTGGGAACAAGAGTTGGACGAAGCGCGCAATCGCGGGGATGAAGGACTGCCTCAAGTTCGCGCGTAAAAGCGGGCTTGAACGGATTCCCGAATGAGGAAGAATCGATTCTCCCCGTTATATCGGAACAAGACAGAAGGGCTGTTCCGAAGCAGGTTATCACTTGCTTCGGAACAGCCCTTGATTCTTGCAAGGAAAAACGATTGTCGCTTACAGAAAAATAAGCCCTCCAGATCATCTCCAATTTTTTACTCAAAACAGCCCGTTGAGTCACGGGCATATGGTGGAACACCGCCATGTGACACCA
Source organism: Gorillibacterium timonense (assembly GCF_001457415.1). Taxonomy (GTDB): domain Bacteria; phylum Bacillota; class Bacilli; order Paenibacillales; family NBRC-103111; genus Gorillibacterium; species Gorillibacterium timonense. Next base: position 901,931 of record NZ_LN881724.1, on the reverse strand, counting down.
AGCACCGCGCCCTTGGAGCTTCAGAGTGGTGCGGAAAGCTCATCAAATGATCATTCTTATAGACTCGGACAAAAACCGGAACTTGTGCTCTATTTCTTATGGCGACCACGGCCGCTGTTTCCGGTAGAAAGCAAAATCGGATCACTCTTCCATGCTCTCCCGTTCGATTTCTGATTACATTTTTTTCACGGATTCCAGATGCCAGTAAGGCTGCTCATCCGAGTTGGCGGCTGGGCAAGACCATAGTCCGGCCCATCCGCTCCCGGTATTCGCTCGGTGTCATGCCTATCTTTTGCTTAAACAGTTTGCTGAAATACCGCGGGTCCTGGTAGCCGACATCTTGGGAGATCTCAAAATTTTTGGAGCTCGTCTCGATGATTAACCGTTTCGCTTCCTCCATGCGCAGGTCGGTCAGCGTGTCGATAAAGGTTTTGCCTGTGCGGCTTTTGAATAACATGCTTAAATAATTCGGCGTCACGAACACCTGAGCCGCAACATGCTGCAGCGAGGTGTTTGCGACATCCTTTTTCATATGGTCGATCGACCGCTCGATGATGTTGTAATCCTCTTGCGGTTTGATCATCGGGTAGAGCCCGGCCATCTCCTTGATGACCTCATAGACTCTCTCCTCAAGCTCTGTCAGAAACTCGATTCGAGTAATCTCAAACAGCGGCAGGGAGAACCGCTCGGAGGTTCCTTTGGAGAGGCCCTGCTCCAGCGATACGATCAGCCGAATCGTCATCAGGTAAGCGACCTCGACTTCGATCATTCCTTTCTCATAGAGATCGACATAAAAGGCATGAACGGCATCCCGCAGCCTTTCAGAAGTGCCTCCCTCCTCGATTTCGTCAAAAATCTCCTTCTGTCGATGGAAGGGGTATTCCACTTCCGTTTGATAGGACAAACGGTCGGAGTAAGAATAGACGCCTGGCCCCTTATAGAAAATAACATGGATCATGCTGGCAGCTTGCAGATACGATTCATGAAGGAACGCGAGTTCCCTGCAGCTTTGGCCGATCGCAATACTGAGCGGCAAGGGAGCGTACCGAGAAGACGCCTCATAGATCGCTGCCCAATTCGGGCTGTTATTCGCAGGAAACAGGCAGATGTACAGCCCTTCTTCCGGCTGCAAGAATACATAGCGACTGCCAAGCTGCTGCTCCAAATAAGTATGATATTGCTCCCGGATCTTCTCAAGCTCTTGGGTTTCGTCGGAGCTTGTCCTCGTGTCCAGAATTGCAATGGCCGAATCGGTCCGGCATTCTTCGGGAATGGATTGACGCTCCCTGTCGGTTATGTTCAAACGTTTTCTAGCGGGCTTTCGAATGAGATCACTAAGGAATCGTTGGCTAATCACTCTCTGGATGGCTGTACTAAATTCGCTAAGCAATTCGATATCCATAAGCTCCCCATACCTTTCCTCAGTAGAATCACGCTCTGCTTACAGATCAAACAGCTTATAGCTCTGCATGTGCTGAACGAACCGTCGTTCAGCTGTTTCGACATCGCCGGATTTCAATAGCTCCAAGAGGCTGAGATGCTCCTCCACCATGAATTCGATGGTGTCCACCTTAAGCGAAATCGCCATAAACCGCTTCATCTTCAGCTTCATCCGGTCCCAGATGTCGAGTGCCATCTGATTGCCGGAATGCTCATACAGATAACCGTGAAAATCCAAATCCGCTTGGAGGATCAACAAAATATCCTCCTGTTCAACGGCCTCTTCCATCAACCTGACCGATCGCTCCATATGATCATAATCGGAGCTCGTCAGCTTAGGCAGCGCTTGGCGGATCGCATAGACCTCCAACAACTCTCTCAGCTCAAAAATTTCCCGAATCTCCTTGGCCGAAATATCCGAAACCACGGAGCCTTTATTGGGAGAGCTGATCACCAGCTCGCTGTATCTCAACCGCTCCAGCGCTTCTCGAACCGGAGCTTGGCTCACTTTAAAGCGATCCGCCAGCTCGAGGACGAGCAGCCGGTCTCCGGGGGTATAGACCCCGGCCAGAATATCTTGCTTGATTTGATCATAGATTTGCTGACTGATGGAGGTGGATATCACCGTACCATTCGCTGAGTTCATCTTCTCACTCCTCACATTATCGATTATCGATAATCGATAATCGATAATGTGAGTGTAGCAGATGTTCACGCTTTCATCAATACCTTTCATCCGTTCGTTTCGATGCAAGCTTGATAAAAGTTGTTTTTTTGCGAACAGCCGTACGCCTCTCCTCTCTATGGTATAATGGACTCTACGAAACTGTACCGCTCGGACGGGACAAACAGGGAGTCGTGACGCGTGCCGATTCAAAGCGAAACGGAGCTGTATGCTCCGGTTAAACACTTTTTTGAAGTGCTGGGGTATACCGTCAAGGGAGAAGTGCTGAACTGCGATCTGGTGGCGATGCGGGGAGACGAAGAACCAGTGCTGGTCGAGCTAAAAAAGACCTTCAATCTCCCGCTCGTGATCCAAGGGATGGAACGCCTTCAACGCTCCGAGCGCGTCTACCTGGCGGTGGAGCAGAACCGGAACGGCAAAGCGCCTTATGGGCTCCGTTGGAGCGAGCTCGTTAAGCTGTGCCGCAAGCTGGGCTTGGGGCTTTTGGTGGTCCGCTTCTACAAGACGAAGGCGCCTGTGGTCGAAGCACTCTGCGATCCCGAGCCGTATGCCCCGTCGCGGTCCAGCAAGCGGGCGGTGAAGACGATAAGGCTCGTCCACGAGTTCAAGGAACGGAGCGGGGATTACAACGTGGGCGGGAGCAGCAAAGTGAAGCTGGTTACCGCCTATCGGGAGAAGGCTCTGCTCTGCGCCCTCTGCTTGAATGAGCTGGGAGGGAGTGGAACTAGCCGAGCCGTAAGGGAGCGGACGGGATATGCCAAGGCGGCATCTCTCATGCACACGAACCATTATCGCTGGTTCCAGCATGTGGATACGGGTCAGTACGCCTTGACCCCGCTCGGGGTGGAGGCTTTGGAGCTGTATCGCCATGTCCTGCAAGGGCTGCCGACGGTGCCGCCTCTTGCCCCCGTCCCAGAACCCGTACAGGTGCCGGCGAATCTGGACAACGGCGAGACTAACTCAGACGATGCGGACCTGCGGTTGCCAAAGACGGGTAAGAAGGGGAAAAAACCGTCGATCAAGAAGACTCCGTCGAGCCGACGAAAAAACTAGAAAGGAGCCGGGCTTTTGACCAAGGCTCCTTTGCTTATTAGCGGGTTGCGGCAGGCATAGCCGAATCGCGGAAATGCAGAAATGAGAGCATGGCGATCGGGGCGAAATAGAGACACCAACCCATGAGTGCAAGCGTACCGCCAATCCCCGCCGCGCCTCCGTCGGGCTGAAAGATTCCGAGCGTCGGAGCTGCTACGCAGATCGGAAAGAAGGCTCCGTGAAGCAGGAGCAAAATTCGCAGCACCCGATCCCGCTTGTTCTCGGCCATGAAGGCGAGGCCGATCAGGAAGGTCGAGAGCGCCATCAGTCCGTAACCGAGGATATCGAAGCCAAACAGCCAACTGCCCGGCTCGAAGGTCAACTGGGTAAGCAATGAGGAGTCTGCGCCTCCTTGGGCAACGGTGGTCAGCTGCGTATAGTAGACCAGATTGGTGAACACCGAATACACGACGGCAATAGCGATTCCCGCAACGGCTACCGCTTTGCGGTCATCCGGGGCATCATGGGCGTAGACGCTGGCTAGTCCGACATAAAACCAGCTGAGGAACAGGCAGACGGTATAGCTCAACGTCGGCAAAGCGAACAGCAGACCCGCAAAAAATAAAACCGTGCAAGCGAGCGCTCCCAGCGAACAGACCATCCCAAGCGTCCGGTTTAATGTTTGGTTCATCGGCCTTCCTCCTTCGCAAATAGTTGCTCGATCAGCCAGTCGATGTAACGATCCCGCTCTTCCTTGATTCGTACGTCCCAACCAAACAGCTCGCCGCTGATATCCCGCCGCAGGAATGCAGCTTGCAGCATAGCCGTCAAGGTGAACAGCCGCGCCCGGAATAGTGTTGACGGGAGTTCGTCAGCCGCCTCTTGCTTGCTGGTCACATGAGTGCTGCCTCTGCTAAATGCCATGGCGAAGCCCCGCATCGTCTTGGCTGTATTGTCGTCGAGAGCGGGAGCATTCAGATCGCCGAGAATGGAAATTCGCGAAATCGAGGCATTCACCATGAGAAAATCAGCCACCTCCTTGGCGACAGACTTCAAGGCTTCTAATCCCCCGAGCGTTCCGCTCCCGCTCGGCTCGAATCGGGCGATCACCCCACCGATCATCCGCTGCACGCATTGCTCCAGCAGTCGCTCCTTGGTTTGGAAATGATAGTGGATCAGCCCGACGCCGATCCCCGTTTTGTCGGCGATCATTCTCGTCGTAATTTCCTCTGCCCGACCATTTCCCTCATCGATCAATTCCGTGGTCGCCCGAATGATTCTCTCCTTCATCTCTTCCGACTTTTTCACGCCGCATCCCTCTTTCAAGTGGTGGAGTGTAACGTTTGAACAATGATCTGATCATTGATTTGAACATTGATCAGTTTTAGTGTATCTCACTTCATTTTCACTGTAAAGCCCAGGTTTCCTCTGCCTTTCCGTTTCTTGTGCGCCCATGTGCGTAAAATGTCTCGTAAATTGTTCTGTTGACTTTTTCTGCAAGCCGGACCTATAATAAGCTTCAATATCCATCGGCCATGACCAAAGACATGATCTTGTCAGCTAGCTGTCAGAGAGAGGTGTGTGTGGTGAAAGCACCTTCAGCGAATCGGCAAGGTTACCCCTTTGCAGCCGCTGTGCGGAACTCCGGCGTCAGAATCTGCGGACACGGCATTATGCGCAGCCGATTTATCCCCGTTACCGGATCGCAATGAGGACTCCTCTCCGCATCACCCGTTTGGGCTTTTCTTATGGAGGTTGGAGTCGAATCAGGGTGGAACCACGAGCTGAACGCACTCGTCCCTTGGGATGCTGTGTGTTTTTTTGCGTTCGACCAAACCCTGATGAGGAGGAAATTGAAATGACGGTAGAAGTAAGCCGCCACACGGCGGCGCATGTACTCGCTCAAGCGGTCAAGCGCTTGTATGGCGAGCAGAACGTGAAGCTGGGAATCGGGCCGGTGATTCAGGACGGGTTTTACTATGACATGGAGCTGCCCAAGACGCTCACGCCATCCGATCTCGCCGAGATCGACGCGGAGATGCGGAGCATCGTGAAGGAAAACTTGCCTATCAAACGGAGAGTGTTCTCCCGCGAGGAGGCAATCGCCTTCTTCGCCAACCGCAAAGAGTCGTTTAAGCTCGAACTGATCGCGGATCTCCCGGAGGAAGAAGAGCTTACGGTCTACGAGCAAGGGGAGTTCGCCGATCTGTGCCGAGGCCCTCATCTGGCGAGCACGGCAGAACTGCCGGAAGCCTTCAAGCTGACGAGCGTTGCCGGGGCATACTGGCGGGGAGACTGCAGCCGACCGATGCTGCAGCGGATTTACGGTGCGCTGTTCGCTTCCCAGGAGGAGCTGGATGCTTATCTGTTGCAGCAGGAGGAAGCGCGCGAGCGGGATCACCGCAAGCTCGGCCGGGAGCTCGGTCTGTTCATGTTCTCCGAGGAAGCGCCGGGGATGCCCTTCTATCTCCCGAAGGGGACGATCCTTCGCGGACAGCTGGAGCAGTTCTCCCGCGAGCTCCAGACGGAGAGAGACTATGATGAGGTGAGAACGCCTTTCCTCATGAACCAACGCATGTGGGAGCAGTCCGGACATTGGGATCACTACCGTGATAACATGTATTTTACGGATGTGGACGATGTGAAATTTGCGCTTAAGCCGATGAACTGCCCCGGCCACATGCTCATCTATAAGAACGGGCTTCACTCCTATCGCGAGCTGCCGATTCGTCTTTGCGAATTCGGCCAGGTTCATCGCCATGAGCTGTCCGGCGCCTTGAACGGCATGATGCGGGTGCGTACGTTCTGCCAGGACGATGCCCACCTCTTCGTTCGACCGGATCAGATCGAAGACGAGATCGGCAAGGTCATCGATCTGATCGACCGGATATACCGGGTGTTCGGCTTCACCTATACGATGGAGCTGTCCACGCGCCCGGACGATTCAATGGGCTCCCCCGAGCTGTGGGAGAAGGCTGAAGCTGCGCTTGCGAACGTACTCCATCACAGAGGCAGCGAGTACCGCGTCAATGCGGGGGACGGGGCTTTCTACGGACCGAAGATCGATTTCCACATCCGCGATGCCATCGGGCGGAGCTGGCAATGTGCAACGATCCAGCTCGACTTCCAAATGCCGGAGAAATTCGACCTCCACTACATCGGCGAGGATGGCGGCAAGCATCGCCCTGTAGTCATCCATCGTGCTGTCTACGGCTCCATCGACCGGTTCATGGGCATCTTGGTCGAGCATTACGGCGGCCAGTTCCCGCTGTGGCTCGCTCCGGTTCAAACCAAGCTCATCCCGGTCACGCCGAAGAACCTCGATTATGCGCTTGAAGTGAAGCAGCAGCTCGCGCAAGCCGGAATCCGCGCCGAAGTGGACGCACGGGATGAGAAGCTTGGGCGTCGCATCCGGGAAGCGGGAACGGAGAAGGTCCCTTACATTCTCGTCCTGGGTGATAAGGAGCAGGAGAGCAGAACGGCCTCTGTTCGCAAGCGCGGTGAGGGCGATCAAGGGATTCGGAGTGTCTCCGATCTCGCAGCTGCTTTGATCGAGGAGATCAAAGCGAAGGAATAACGAATAACCCACTCCCTCCAGCTTTCTCCTTTCGTCAACACATAAGGCGGTTCCGGTGAAGCTTCTCAAGCATAGAGGAGCTTCCCGGAAACCGCTATTATTCATTATGAGGCGCCAATGAAAAACGCCATCCTCTCAATAGAAGATGGCGCGAATCCTGCAACTAAGGGATTATCCCTTCAATTGATTCATTTCACTGAAGCATTGACTACAAACGAAGCGGTCCTTGAATTCGCTAACTCCCTCCATACCTGAGCAGAATACACATCTCGGGCGATAGCGCTCCAGAAGAATCTGATCCCCTTGAACCAAAATTTCGATCGGGTCCCCCTCATTCATCTGGTATCTTTTACGCAGAGATTTTGGCAGTACAATGCGACCCAATTGGTCGACCTTCCGTACGATTCCCGCCGGTTTCATGATGAATCCCCTCACTCTTTCATTAGTTGTACTTGCGAATTGTCGTTGTCAAGAGCTCTGGGAATGCTGATCGTATGGTTATCCCTTCCTCTATAGGTCGACAACGTTATGGACATCCGGTAAACCAGGAACCTTCGTTACCTTAAGAAGGCTGCCGCAATGGCCGATCAACCATAATTCCTGTGCCGGTTAACCCCTGAACCGTTAATGAAGCCCGAGAAACCCCGTTTGACGCAGCCCTTCATACAAGACGATCGCAACCGAATTGGACAGGTTGAGCGACCTGATATCGGCTCCCATCGGAAGGCGAATGCAGGATTCACGATGCTGGGTGAGGATGTCGGGAGAAAGCCCCTTCGTTTCCTTGCCGAAAACAAAAAAATCCCCATCCCGAAATTCGAACTCGGTATACGTTCTCTCGGCCTTCGTGGTCGCACAAAAAAAACGCCCCTCCGGATGCTGCTCCTTCACTTCATCAAACGAATCATGATAAAACAGATTGAGCTTGTCCCAATAATCGAGTCCAGCCCGCTTCAGAACCTTGTCATCGGTTGAAAAACCTAACGGTCTCACCAAATGCAAAATAGAGCCGGTCGCAGCGCAGGTTCGGGATATGTTCCCCGTATTCGCCGGGATTTCAGGTTCAACCAATACAATGTGAAAAGCCATCTCAGGTGCACCTCTCATCTCTTCTATCCTATTATACATGAATCTTCCTCAGGTACAAATTTAACATTCCGTTTATTTATCGATAATCCCGCCTTGATTTACCAATCGGATAATGGAAGGAGAAGAAGCCGAGAGGAGCATCCCCATGAACAAAAAAAAGATTCTCGTGGTTGACGATGAACCGTCTATCTCCATGCTGCTCGATTTCAATTTGAAGCAAGCTGGCTTTGAGGTACGCTCGGTGGAAGACGGCGAGGCGGTATTCGAGGTTCTCCCTCTCTTCCGTCCCGATTTGATCATACTCGATTGGATGCTGCCCAAAGCGAACGGAATTCAAGTATGCCGCAGGCTTCGCGCCGCAGGCAACCTGGTACCCGTGCTCATGCTGACGGCGCTTACGGATGTGCAGGACCGGATCGCCGGCCTTGACAACGGCGCCGACGATTACATGACCAAGCCGTTCAGTCCTCCGGAGCTGGTATCGCGGATCAAAGCCATCCTGCGGCGGACCGAGAAGAATCCCGATCGCATTCCCGAGGAAGACCTGCTGGAAGCCGGTCCGATCCGCATGAAAGCAGCCAGCCGGGAAGTGAGCGTGAACGGAGAACCGGTGGATCTGACACCGAAGGAATACGACCTGCTGCTCTTCCTGTGCCGCCACTCCGGCAAAGTGCTGACGCGCATCCAACTCCTGCATGGAGTATGGGACTATCACTTCCTCGGGGATACCCGGATCGTGGATGTTCACATCAGCCATCTGCGCGACAAGATCGAGAAGAATCCGCGGCAGCCCGAATTCATCACCACCGTCCGCAATGTAGGTTACAAGCTGCAGGGTGGTCGTCGGATCGTGCCCGCCACCTGGTCGCCAAAAGAGCCCATGGCGGCCACCTCATCTGACGGCGAATAATCGCATTTGCTTTGTCGAGCTGTCCTCGCAGCTGTCCTTCATCCCACGGAGCCGGTCCATCCGGCTCTTTTTTTGTTGGAATGACGAGCATCGGAAAGCCGTATGAGTCAAAAACACTTAACAATCGTAAGAAAGATTCGGAAGTTTGGCATCTGCCTTAAGGGAGGTCAATGGGTGATAATGGAGTTGCCAATAACGGCTACGTTTATTAAGACGAATTGAGAAGGAGGACATCTGTATGTTCTCCTTCTTAACGATTCCTGCATGAACAGGGGTGAGATCTTGCGTAAGAGAATCTTCCAAATCGTTCTTCTCCTTTCCATGTTGTCTTTGTTTTTGAATGCCTGTTCAAATCATTCTCATTCTAATGGATCTATAAGCCAAGCAACTTTTATAAACCAACAATTACGAGTTGATGGAATTCGTCAGCCTGTTTATGAAATTCCTTTGACATTCAATGAAGACTATATCGGTGTACTCGCTTTATTGAATAGGAAATTCATCTATTATAATCTTGTCGGAGACGTCTATACCCTTTCCTCTTTCGATATGACCACCGGCAAGAGCCAATGGATTGGTAAAATTGAGCCTTTTTTCGTCAGTAATGACAGCAGTGCTTTATTGGGAGATCACCTATTCTTTTATGTTGGGACAGGGACTCCAGACAGGCAAGACACGAACCTTTATGACCTCAACCTGAAAACATTGAAATTGAAAAAGGTCTTAACCGAAAAACTCGATCAGACGTTGGTTTATATGAAGGACTTGGGTGATCGGGCCATCTCGTATAAGGGAACTTTACTAAACCATGTAAGCACCACCTTTGTTGATTCTTACAAACCAGGTGCAAAAAAAGCAAAAAAATTGGTAAGTTTTCAGTTTGATCATACAGCCAAGCAAGGAGAGTTCATCTATAATATTGCTGCTGCGGACAAGACATTTTATGTTGTTCTGGAAAAAGGAATTGAACAAAAGAGAAACTACGTCCTGTCACAATATGACATAAATGGAGTTTTACTAAACCAATATCACATGGATCAATTCAGCGAATTATTTGGTGATCTAGGCATCAGCACCGTCAAGATCATGGGCAATTACGTCTATGCCACCAACTTCTCCAGCCGGTCAATCATCGGTAAAATCGTCGGCGACGAGATCATACCGGTTGTCAAATGCGCAAGTGGCCTGGAACTGGCCACGGACAGTGTGAATGATCCGACGGACTATTACCTGTTCGAACAGCGCAACACCGAGCGCTTCTTCCTGTTGGATGTCCACAAGGGAGAATGGTTGGAGGTGCCAATCCCGCTCGATCCCGTCTACAAACGATTCGGTTATACAGTCACGGACGGACAACAGCATGCCCTCATCATGATGAATGATGATTCGATTCACTTTAAGCTGTTTTACCTGAATGTGCTCGACTTCCTCCCGCAGGCCAAGCCTGTCCCACTCTCACTCGACCGCCCTATCGAAATCCCTTCCATTTAAGCCACCGTATGCGCTTTGTTGGGCCTTGCTGTTTGTTTGCCAAAGCATCATGACGTTCAAAAAAGCCTCCGCAGCCCTTGGATAGGGTACGGAGGCTTTCGCTCGTTCAGATGGAAATCACAATCAACCGTTGCGCTGTTGGAAGTCCTTGAGGAAATCCGCCAGCGCCTTACAGGCTTCATATGGTACCGCATTGTAAGTGGAAGCCCGGAGATGGCCCACGCTGCGATGGCCTTTGAGTCCGATGAAGCCTTGGCTTGGGAACTCTTTGATGAACTGCTTCTCGAGCTCTTCATCCTTCAACTTCCAGGTGACGTTCATGGTCGAGCGGCTGCCCTTCTCGGCGAGCCCTTCATAGAAACCGCCGCTGTTGTCGAACACATTGTACAGCAGGTCGGTCTTTTCTTGGTTCAGCTTGGCCACGGCTTGGAGACCGCCGAGGTTCTTCAGCCATTTCAGAACAAGATTGACGATATAGATGGAATACGCGGGAGGCGTGTTGTATAACGAGTCATTTTTCACATGCGTGCTGTATCGGAACATGGTCGGAAGCTTTTTGTTGGATTTGTCGGCCAAATCTTCCCGGATGATGACGACCGTCACGCCGGAAGGACCCAGGTTCTTCTGAGCACCTGCATAGATCAAGCCGAATTTGGAAACATCAAAGGGATGGCTGAGAATATCGCTCGACATGTCCGCAAAAAGCGGCACATCGCCGGTATCGGGGAAGTCATGATACTGGGTTCCGGCAATCGTTTCGTTTGACGTAAGATGGAGATACGCAGCCCGTTCCGGAATTTGAATCTCGGACAAGGCCGGAATGTTGAGTAGGCCCGGTTTCGATTCAGCGGCAACCGCCGTTTCGCCGATCAATTCAGCTTCCTTCAGCGCCTTCTCCGCCCAACTGCCGGTGTTTACATAAGCTCCGACCTTCCCTTCGGTGAGGTAGTTCATCGGGACCATGGCGAACTGGGTGCTGGCTCCTCCTTGCAGGAACAGGACCTTGTAGCCTTCCGGAATGCCGAGCAGCTCCTTCAAGAGCTCTTGCGTTTCCGTATTAACCGCTTCATACTCCTTGCTACGGTGGGAAATCTCCATCAGAGACATCCCGATTCCCCGGTAGTCCACCAATTCTTCTTGGGCCTGCTGGAGAACCTCCAGCGGGAGCGCCGCCGGACCGGCGTTGAAATTGTACGCTCGCTTGCTCATTTTTCCACACCTTTCACATTCGGCCATTGCGGTTGACTTTAACGCTTTAGTGGCCTGATTCCTCTTATTATAACGGAATCTCACATGCCATGGAAACAAAATAATCTATCATGGAGGTAAGTGTTATGAATATCCGACGGAAGCCATCCCACCACTATTTTATTGCCCTTTCCTTGCCTCAGGAGGTGAAAAGGGAGCTTTCCATGCAGTCCCGGATGCTTCATGACCGGCTCTCCTTCCGCAAATGGACTCATCCGGAGGATCTCCATATCACGCTCGTGTTTCTTGGTACCGTAGAGGAAGAGAAGCTGGAACCGATCCGCGAGGAATTGATGGAAATCGCTGAAAGGCACTCCCCCTTTGCTCTTGCCGCTAGCGGATTAGGCACCTTCGGTCCTTCCCAGAATCCGCGCGTATTGTATTCAGTTGTGTATGGAGAACGGGATGCCCTGGCCCGCTTGGCAGAAGATACGATCGGCCGGATGGACAAGCTCGGTTTTCCTGCGGAATCGCGTCCCTATTCCCCGCATATTACGCTGGCCAGACGATATGAGGGTCTATCCGATCCAAGCGGCTCCATTCGCGAAGTAACGGAAGAAGAATTGGCCTGCTCCTTCGGTTGGACAGCAGACTCCATCACCCTATATCGAAGCCATCCCGGGGAGTCCCCCCTATATGAGCCTTGCTTTCTTGCTCCGTTCGCAGAGCGAGAAAAGCGGGAAAACCACTTTGTTTAGTGAACGCTGACTACCTTTGTCACCCGTGCAGGAAATGCCCTTTTCCGAACGAATAGGTATTCTACCACTTGGAAAGCGGGTGTTATGACATGGACTATCTGAAGACCAAAGAAGCTGCGGCAGCACTTGGAGTAAGCCCGACGACGATCAAACGCTGGGCCTCCTCCAAACCCGAGCAGTTCCGCAAGGACGCCTCCGGTCACTATGTTTTTCAGCCGGATGAGCTCCCCCTCCTCGCCTCCATGAAGGGGCCGGCCGATGCTGAGATAGCCAAAGCAGCGAAGGCATCCCTCGGTCAATCGGTCGAACCAATGGATTTAGCTGCCAGTCCCTCCAGCGAATCGGCGATCCATACAGATTTGGCTCCCGTCCGATTAGGGGGCGCTTTATCCCCCGGGCGAGAGAAGCCCGTCATTCCTCCAGGCTGGGAATCCCTCTCCGACCGGTTGCGAGAATTGGAACGGAACCTTGACCGAAAAGCAAGCGATATCGTGACGTACCAAATCCTCGAGCATCGTCGAGAGCTGGATGAATTGCGGCTCTCCGTTCACGAATTGGCCTGCTCGCTTGATTCGTTGACTCGTTCGATTCAGGAAACGCAACCTTCCCGAACGGCGGCGCTAGGGGGCGAACGCACAGGGGTACGTCGAAAATCTTGGATTGGTTCCTTGCTGTAATCCGCAGCGGTTGCTTCCTCCACCTCCATCCTGAACATAGGAAGGATTTCCTTGCTGTCACTCCCACATTTCTATAAGATAGATTTTAATAGAGATGAAGGAGTCCACCCGTTATGGTTACGATTTATGATATTGCCGAAAAAGCAAAAGTTTCCGCCATGACAGTGTCCAGAGTCATCAACGAATCAGGCCGGATCAGCGAGAAGACCCGGCAGCGGGTAAAGAAAGTCATGGAAGAGATGCATTATATCCCAAATCACATGGCGCGCAGTCTCGTGCTGCAGCAGACCAACCTCTTGTATCTGCTTATAACGGATATCACCAATCCATTCTATACGACGGTTGCCCGCGGAGCCGAAGATGCGGCCCGGAAATCTGGTTTTCGGCTGCTGTTCGGCAATAGCGACGAAAATCTGTCGAAGGAAGCGGATTACATCGACACTATCCTTGCCAGCCGTGCCGATGGGGTACTGGTTGCCCCAGCGGGCGATGCCTCTCTCCCCCATCTGAGCTTGCTTAGGCAGCACAAAGTTCCCTTCGTTCTCCTCGACCGAGAAGTTCCCGGCATCGACTGCGACGTCGTTCTCGGGGACAGCAATGAAGGTGGAAGAGCGTTGGTGGATTATCTGGTCTCTCTCGGGCATCAGAACATCGCCTTCGTCAATGGATCTTCCACGGTATCCAGTGCCCGCCATCGCTTACAGGGGTATCTGGAGGGGCTTAAGCAGAACGGACTGCCCTTCCGCGAAAGCTATTGCATGGAAGCCAGCTTCGGCATGATCAACGATCTCACGGACATGGAGGCGTGGCTCTCCTCCATCGACCCGTTCCCAAGCGCCATCATCGCAGGGAATAACGTACTCGCCCTCGAGACCATCCGACTGCTGCGAGGACGCGGGTTGAGCATTCCCTCAGACGTCTCCGTATGCTGCTTTGACGATTTCGGCCCATTCTCCGAAATCGATCCCTTTATGACGGTCATAGCTCAGCAAGCCTATGAATTCGGATATCAGGGCGCTCAACTGCTCCTGGAACGGATCAAGAACCGCGATTTCTCTGAGCCCTGGAGCAAAATCGTACTCCCCACGGAGCTTAAGCCAGGTCGCTCGGTAGCCGAACGGGTTCATGAATCTTGATTGCAGAGCCTGGAAGCTGAGATTGGAATTTGAGATTGAAATTCGAAACCCGGAACTCGCCGAATCACAGCGGTTCCGGGTTTTTTGCGTAAAAAAACCGGCACCCTCGAGGAGAGGATGCCGGTCTGGAACGCGGAAGGATTAGCAATCGAAGTAGAGCGAGTATTCATGCGGATGAACGCGGATGGATACGGCTTTGGCTTCACCGCGTTTAAATTCGATGTAGTTGGCAATGAAGTCCGAGGAGAAAACGCCGCCTTGGGTAAGGAATTCGCTGTCGGCTTCGAGAGCGTCCAGAGCTTCGTCCAGGGAAGCCGGAACGCTGCGGATTTCCTTGAGATCTTCCGGTGCCAATTCATAGATGTTCTTATCGAGCGGACCGTAGCCCAGCTTGCGCGGGTCGATCTTGTTTTGGATGCCGTCGAGACCAGCAAGCAGCATGGCGGAGAATGCCAGGTACGGGTTGGCCGTGGAGTCCGGAGTACGGAACTCGATGCGGCAGCCTTTCGGCGTAACAGCTGCAACCGGGATCCGAACGGATGCGGAACGGTTGCCCTTCGAGAAGACCAGGTTAACCGGAGCTTCGTAGCCCGGAACGAGGCGCTTGAAGGAGTTGGTGCTCGGGTTGGTCAAGGCGATCAAGGCCGGAGCGTGGTGAAGGATACCACCGATGTAGTAGATGGCAATTTCGCTCAGGTTGGCATAAGCGCCTTTTTCATAGAAGAGCGGGCTGTCGCCATTGAAGATACTTTGGTGAACGTGCATCCCGGAGCCATTGTCGCCAAACAGCGGTTTCGGCATGAAGGTTGCGACCTTGCCCCATTGACGAGCGGTGTTATGCACGATGTATTTGTATTTCAGCAGGTTGTCAGCGGTTTTGGTGAGGGTGTCGAAACGGAAGTTGATTTCCGCTTGACCGGCTGTTGCCACTTCGTGGTGATGACGTTCAATGCGAAGTCCCGATTCGATCAGGAGTCGACACATTTCACTGCGGATATCCTGTTGGCTGTCCGTCGGAGCAACCGGAACATAACCGCCCTTTTGGCGAACCTTAAATGCGAGGTTGCCTCCTTCTTCCTTGCGTCCCGTATTCCAAACGGCTTCTTCGGAATCGACTTCGTAGAAGGATTTGTTCATTCCGCTTTCGTAACGAACGTCGTCGAAGATGAAGAACTCGGATTCCGGAGCAAAGAAAGCAGCCGTACCTACGCCGGATTTCTTCAGAAATTCTTCCGCCTTCTGAGCGATGCTCCGCGGGTCGCGGTCATAACGTTCGCCGTCCGGAGTGAAGATGTTACACATTACGATCAAGGTCGGATGAGCGGTGAACGGATCAACATAAGAGGATTCCGGATCCGGCATCATAACCATATCGGATTCTTCAATGCCGCGGAAACCAGGGATCGAAGAACCGTCAAATGCTACGCCGTTTACAAACGTTTCTTCTTCCACTTCGGAAGCAGGCAACGTTACGTGGTGAGCTTTGCCGGACAAATCAACAAAACGGAAGTCCACCCATTCGATGTTTTTCTCTTTAATCAGTTCCAACACGCTTACTGCCGTCATGATTATTTACCCCTCCCAAATTCCGAACATTCATCAATCCTGCATGATTAACGTTCAGGTTTTTCGATCTAAATCTTGCGATTATTATAAAACGATCACCCAGGTTCGTCAATACTTATGTAAGCTATTTTTTTCGCTCATGTAAGGTTTACTAACACCTTTTGTTTTTTTGTTCATGCATTTGACAAATTGTTCGCCAAGCAGATCTGATCTACACTTTACGATGCGATAACTCGAAAAAGCGAAGCCAAATAGCTTCGCTTGAACGTTTATCTCGCCTATTTCAAGACGACAAGGGAATCTCTTACACGACCCAAGATCCGGCTAGAACAGGCTCCTTGGCGGTCTCAAAGCGTTTACCGACAATCGGAGCAAGCTTCTCCAGATCCTCCAGCAGCCGCGAGAATTGATCGGGGAATAGCGATTGGACTCCGTCTCCCGTCATGGAATTATCCGGATCCGTATGCATTTCGATGATCAACCCGTCCGCTCCCGCCGCTACCGATGCCTTGGCCATCGGCTCCACAAGCTCACGTCGTCCCGTCCCATGACTCGGATCGGAGATGACCGGGAGATGGCTGAGCTGTTTAAGCGCTGGAATCGCAGCCAAATCAAGCGTATTGCGGGTGTAGGTTTCGAAGGTGCGAATCCCTCTCTCGCACAGCATTACGTTCGGATTGCCGCCTGCAAGGATGTATTCCGCCGCATTCAAGAATTCATCGTAGGTGGCGCTGAAGCCACGCTTCAGGAGCACCGGCGTTTGAATCGTGCCGAGCTTGCGGAGGAGATCGAAATTCTGCATGTTCCGCGTGCCGATCTGAAGAATGTCTGCATATTGCGCGCACACATCGACATATTCGGGAGTCATCACCTCGGTGATGGTGAGAAGGCCATGCTTGCGCCCCGCTTCGGCCATCATCTCAAGCCCTTCCACTCCAATCCCCTGGAAGCTATAAGGACCCGTGCGGGGCTTGAAGGCTCCTCCCCTCAGAACCTGTCCTCCCGCTTGCTTGACCAGTCTGGCGATCTCGTCGATCTGCTGAGGATTTTCTACGGCGCAAGGTCCGCCCATCACCACGAGATCCGGTCCGCCGATCTTGACGCCCTTGATATCGATCACCGTGTCGGCTGGGTGGAAGTCACGGCTCGCCAGCTTGTAGGACTTGGAGATCTTGATGACCTGGGCGACACCTTTCATCTGGCGAAGATGCTCCGCAAGCACCGGTTCGATCTTGCCGATAATGCCGATTACCGTATGATCCTCCCCGCGCGAAATGTGGGTTCTTAAGTCTTGCTTTTCAATGTACCGGACGATTTCGGCAATGCGTTCATCCGGAGTTTGATTGGATGTGATGACGATCATGGCGATTCCCCCATCAATTAGTTTGACGCTTCAACGCTTATACGCTTTTAATCGCTAAAGCAACTATAACGCGAAAAGAACCGGGTGTCAATCCTTTCCCCGGTTCTTTTCCCGGTTCTTCGCTCATGCTTTGAAATCCGTTCGACATCCTCCGCTTACAATTCGGGATCCTACTCTCTCGGCTTGGCTGCGGGAATCAGCTTCTTCATGTTGACGGTCCGTTTGATTTCCCAGGTGGACGGATCATTGACGTCGTATTGCTCCAAGTATTGAATGACTTCTCGCGTGATCGGCGTGGGGGTTGACGCTCCGGAGGTCACGGCGACCTTGCGGACCGGGCCCAGCCATTCCCGTCGAAGCTCTGTGATATCGGCAATCCGGTAAGCGCGGACACCCGCGATCTCCTCGGACACTTGAGCGAGGCGGCCGGAATTGTTGCTCTTCGGGTCCCCCACCACGATGACCAGATCGGCTTCCTTCGCCTGCTCGGCGACAGCTTCCTGACGAAGCTGGGTGGCAAGACAAATCTCGTTATGAATCTCTGCCGTCGGAAAACGCTCGATCAAGCGGTTCATGATCTCGCGGATGTCCCATTGGCTCATGGTCGTCTGGTTGGTGATGACGATCTTCTCGGTCACCAGCTTCAAATCGGCGATCTCGTCCGGCTTCTCGATGAGGTGAACCCGACCGGGCGCAATGCCGACCGCGCCCTCCGGCTCGGGATGGCCTTTCTTGCCGATGTAGATGATGTCATAGCCTTCAGCCGTCTTCTCGCGGATGAGATCATGCGTCTTCGTTACGTCCGGACAAGTCGCATCGACGACGGTGAGCCCTTTGTCCCGTGCGCGCTTGCGGACCTCCGGCGATACTCCGTGAGCGGTGAAGATGATGGTGCCTTCCTGGATCTGCTCAAGAATATCCAGCCGGTTGCTGCCGTCTAGCGTAACGATGCCCTCTTGTTCAAAAAAGTCCGTGACATGCGAATTATGCACGATCATGCCAAGTATATGGATGGGTCGCGGCAATTCGAGGTTACGGGCAGCCGACATGGCAAGCGCCATGGCGTCTACCACACCGTAGCAGTATCCCCGCGGCGATATTTTGATGACGTCCATTCTGTCCCTCCTGATCTCCAGGGCGTTCTCAAGCTGTTCTGCCCTATACGTGCCGATCCGCTTCATTTCTGTTACGAGCCGACATCTCCCTATCAGTATAGCGGATTCCCGCCCGGCAGAAAAGAAAACCGACCCTCGGAAAGAGAGTCGGTCTGATACGGATCAATTAACTGGGACATCACGGGCTTCCATCCGTCATCCGGTACGGTTACTCCTCATCGGGAGTGGAGATCCTTTCGGTCCCGCTTTCCGTAAGCGTCAACGGTTCGACAGTTTCCACCTCTAGGGCTTTTCCGCATGCAGGGAGCCAGATCAGGAAAGAAGTGCCTTCCCCAAACCGCGTCGTCACCTCGATAGAGCCTCCATGCTGGTCGATGATCCATTTGGCGATTGAAAGCCCCAGTCCCGTTCCCGAAGTTTTGCCGCGGGAGACATCCGCTCGATAAAAACGTTCGAAGATATGCGGGACCTCATCTTTGTCCATACCGATTCCGGTATCCTGAATGCGAACCCCGACCTGCCCCTCGGAATAACTGCCGTCCAGTACGACATGGCCTTCCGGAGTGTATTTGAATGCATTTTCAATGAAGATGAACAGCATTTGCCGGAGCGAATCCGCATTGCCGTGAACCACTTTTCCGTCCAGGGGCGAGAGATCTCCGATTCTCCAATCGGCTCTCTTGGGCAAAAGGGCGGCCTTACGGCATACGTCCTCGACAAGCGATCGGAATTCGACGTCTTCCTTCTGCATGGAGCTGCCGGAATCGGCCCGTGCAAGCGCAAGCAGATCATTGACAAGCCGGCTCATTCGGCTCGCTTCTCCCGCAATATCCGCCATCGCTTCGAGCGAAAGCTCCCGCTTCTCTTCATCCGTCATTCCGCCAGCGGTCTTCTCCTGCCGCCACACCTTCTCCAGCAGCTCAACATTGCCGCGAATGGTCGTGAGCGGGGTGCGCAGCTCATGCGAGGCGTCCGAGACAAACCGCCGCTGCATTCGATCCGATTCCTCGAGCTCCCGATAGGTCACCTCGACCCGATCCAGCATGGTATTGATGGTTTCCGTCAGCCTTCCGACTTCATCCGGAGGCCCCGTGTATTCGATCCGCCGCCCCAGATCATCGCTGCTCTGAATCCGCCCCGCTGTCAGAATGATCTGTTCGATGGGCTTCAGCGCCTTGCGTGAAAGATACCAGCCGCTCGATGCGGCGGCCGCGATGACAAGGATGGACAGGAGAATCAGAAACTGGGATACCTCTTTCAACAAAGCGACCGTGTTGTCGATCTGCACGCCGACCTGAAGAACGCCGATGATTTTATCGGGATTCTCCCGGCCGCTGAAGGCGATATTGAGAACGCGCCAGTTAACCGTAACGCCAGTTGGCGTCACCGTTTTTTCATTCAGCAAATAGGTCGAATTCTTAATCGCCATCTCGATGGCTTCCTTGGTGTGCGGAAGCTCGTATCCCCGAGGTAAAGTAGTGGTGAGAACCTCTCCGCTGTCGGGATCGACGATCTGAGCCAGATATCCCGTGCTGAAGCGATAGTTGAGCGGCGGCAACGAAAACCCGACCGCACCGGTAAACGGATTGACAGACCGCGTGATCCTACCCTCTGTGATCAGCTGACTGGCCAATCCGACCATTTCTCGGTCCTGATTGTCGTAGAGCTTCACTGAAATATACGTATACAGCCCGATGCCAAATACCAATAAGATCGCACCCAGAAGAAAAGAGTACCAGAGCGTGAGCCTCGTGCGTATGGACATGCTAGGATTCCCCTCTCAGAACATAACCGGCGCCGCGGACCGTCTGGATGAGCCTCTTGTGCCCATATTCCTCCGTCTTCTGCCGCAGAAGGGCGATATATACTTCCAGAACATTCGATTCGCCGCTGTAGTCGTAGCCCCAGATCTTCTCCATAATGAGATCGCGCGACAGAACCCGCTTCGGATTCAGCAGGAACAGCTGAAGAAGATCGAATTCTTTGGTGGTAAGCTCGATCCGAGATTCGCCGCGGAACACCTCGCGGGTATCCGGATCAAGGACGATGTCGGCGTATTCCAGCTGGTTTCCGGGCTTCTCGCTCTTTTCGGTGCGTCGTCTCAGCATGACGCGGACGCGGGCCAGCAGCTCTTCGAGGGCAAACGGCTTGACCAGGTAATCGTCAGCTCCCATATCAAGCCCCTTCACCCGGTCGGACACTTCATCCTTAGCCGTCAGCATCAGGATCGGAACCAAGCTGCCGCTCTCGCGGATGCGGCGGCATACCTCCCAGCCGTCCACTCGGGGCATCATGATGTCCAGAATGATGAGCTGCGGTTCCGCCTCCAGCATCTTCCTCAAGCCTTCCAATCCATCGTTCGCTGTCGTGACGGAATACCCTTCAAAAGCAAGCCCCCTGCGCAGCATGGAAGTAATTTTTTCATCGTCGTCAATCACCAAAATCTGTTCGCGCAACCCAAATCCCTCGTTTCCTCAAGCGTATCGTGTCAAAAATCCGTTGCTAGCGTCATTTCATCTTCATTATTTCCCATGTAAGTCCGGATGTCCACCCTTAAGCAAAAGAGCAGACTGCGCGGATGTCCGTCAGTCTGCTCCTTTCAACCGGCTCGTTGTTTAGTTATTGCTGTTGGTCGTGTTTGTTGTCACCTTCGTGCTATCACCGATGGTCACGGTGATTTCGGACTTCTTGCCGTCGCGGATGACTCCGAAGACAGCATTGTCTCCGACCTTAAGGGACTGCACGGTGTTGACTAGTACCTCGCTCGACTTGATCTCCTTGCCGTTGACCGAGACGATCACATCGTACGTTTTGATCCCCGCCTTAAAGGCCGGGCTGCCCATGACAACCTCTTGTACAAAAGCGCCGTTCGTATTGCTGAGTCCCAGATCCTTCACGTACGATTGCGGAATATCAGACAGCTTCACTCCGACGTACGGAACCGGTTCCTTCGGAATTTCCACGCCGTTCTTCAGCTTGTCGACAACTTCGTTGATGGTGCTGATCGGAACGACATACCCGATACCCTGCGCCTCGGCATTGATCGCCGTGTTGATGCCGATGACTTCGCCGTTCAGGTTCAGCAGCGGACCGCCCGAGTTTCCGGGGTTAATGGAAGCGTCCGTTTGCATCAAATGTTTGTATTTGCGCACGGTATTGCCGTCTTGAATTTCAATGGAGCGTTCCTTGGCGCTGAGCACGCCGACGGTTACCGTGTGGTCCATGCCGTAGGGGTTCCCGATGGCGACGACCCAATCGCCGACGTTCACACTGTCCACATTGGCTGCGAGCGGAAGGGTCGGGAAGTCCTTCGTTCCTTTGATCTTCAGAACCGCCAGGTCGAGATCGGTGCTGTTGCCAAGAAGCTCGGCCGTATAAGGCTCTTCCGTGCCCTCTACGTAAACCTGAACTTCATCCGCTCCCGAGATGACGTGCTGATTGGTCAGAATGTAGCCGGATTTTTCAAAGATAAAGCCGGACCCGTAACCGGAAACCTGAGGCTCCTGATTCGATTGGTTCTGGCTGTTGTTGCTGTTGTTGCTTTCATTGCCGTCGCCGAAGAACTGGCGGAACAGCGGGTCATCGAAGAGCGACGAGGAGCTTGATCCACGAGTCGTTGGCTTCACGAGCGTAACGATCTTGACGACCGCCGGGCTGGAGTTCTGAACGATCGTCGGGATGTTATCGGGACGAACCAGGTCCACTACATTCTTGCCGGAACCAGTCGCGGTGCTGACGGTCGCTGCCGCGGTGCTGGCATTTCCGGAAGCCGCCGTCGACTCGCCCGAGGTAAACAGGTTGTACTTGTCGGCTCCGAACATCAAGCCTCCAGTCACCAGCACCGTCGCGAGAATCGTCGACATCGTAGCCATGAACCGCGAGCGTTTCTTCTTCGGCGGCTGGCTTGACGACCATTGGTATTGCGGGCGAGGGGTGACATCGAGCGGCCGGACCAGCCGAGGCGGAGTCACCTCAACATCCTCCTGAGAGGCGGAGTGAATCGGCTCGTTCTCCTGGGATTTATACGGCCCGTAGGAGTAATAATAGGAAGGCTTCTCGGATTCAGCCGAATCGCCACCCTCTGTCGGTGGGACCGAATCTGCACGATTCGCTTCGGGCGATTGCGATGCGGCGGTTTCTCCCTCGTATATCGATCTTCGTTCGGATTCGGTATATTCGGTCGGCTCGGATATGCGTTTGGATTCGGTCGGCTCGGACGGATCAGACATGCGCTCCGTTTCAGAATCGCGTTTGGTATTGTCTTTGAAAAAATCGTCGAAATCCCGTTTGTTGTTGTCTTCCATGTTCATGTACCTCCTCGTAAAGATCACTATGATAGCGAGACGGATGTCCTTCGCGACTATTCATTCGTGGGATCATGAGTCCCTTCTCTTTTTATTATCACCAAAAAGCTTAACCAAACCTTAAAAACAACTAAAGGCTACCTAAAAAAGAAAGGATTCGCCGAAATTTATTTCGGGGAAGCCCTCTTTTAAGGATAACGGGCCCAGCCTCAAAACACAAGGCGGAGCCCGATGGCAACACAGGAAACCCATACAAACCCTAGAAATTAGACGCGAAAATCCGCGCCGAGCACTCCGGCCTGACTTCCGTCGCAGTCCAGTATAGGACATGAGACGGTGAAGCAAAATTTCTTGGTGATCGCAGATATATAAACAGCGGAAAAATAAAGTTCTCCCGCCATCGCTTTTTGCCACCATTCCCGACCCTTGGCGTTCATGAGACCGGCTTCCGGGAAGGAGCAGATGAAGCTCCCGTCCGCCCGGTTCGACCAGATGGCTTCCATTTCATACATCCCTTTGTTCAGCGCTTTTCTCAAGATGGCGCCGTGCGATTCCTGCTCCAAGCTGCGGATGTTCGGATCGGCCGCCAGGTCGAGGAGAAGCTCTCGAATGGCGGCTCGGCTCTCTTCATTCAGCTTCGGCATATCTGCCTCTAAGCTGACGGAGAGCGATTTTCGCAATTCGAACGACGTTTGGCTCAAGCTTCCTGAGATTTGTCCGAGCCGATTGATCTGCTCCCGCTGCCGCTGCATGAGGCCGAGGGTGTCGTCCACCGACTTCAGCGTAGCGTGTACCGTATCGATCACCGGCTCCAGGCTCTGTATAGATTCCTTCATCATAACGGACTGGTGCCGGCTGTCCGCTTCTGCGATCTCGATCCATCGGTTGACTTCCCGGTTCCGTTCGGAGATGAGATCCATGCCTCTCTTGGTTTCGGCCATTCCCTTCACGCTCTCGGTCACTTCCTCTCCTTCCTCTTGGAAGGCGAGCCCAACTTGATCGACCAGCTGCTCGATCTTGCTGATGATGGCAGTCGACCGCTCCACGGCCTCCTTGCTCTGGTCGGCCAACTGCCGGACTTCCCCCTGGCCACGACAGCAAAGCCCCGTCCGCTCTCGCCGGCCCGGGCGGCCTCAATGGAAGCATTTAAAGCCAAGAGCGAGGTCCGAGACACCACTTCCCTCAGGAATTGGTTGACTTCATCGAGCTCAACGGTTCCTCGGCTCAGCTCGGCCATTCGTTCATCGGCAGTCCGCTGCGAGTCCCGGAGCCGTTCCATGACCTGCTCGGTATGCAACAGGACCGCGCAAACATCCTGAACGGATTGCTGAATACTGGCGCTCTCCTGATGAATGGAAGACGAAGAGCTGCGGATCTGCTCAGCGGTTGAGGCCACTTCCCGAATCGAATCGGCTGTCTGCCGGATACCCTCCAGAACTTGCCCGCTTCGTTCCTGCAAGGTTTCCTCCGACCGGGTGGAAGATTCCGCGATGAAGGTCAACTGCCGAGCTGATGTCTCCAATTCCTCCATAATCCCGTGAAGCCGATCCGCAGCCACTTGAGCCTCGTTCACGAGATCGCGGTAATACTCTGCTTCCTTACCCGACCGTTCGGAATCTGTCCGGTTTCCTTTGCTAAACCAAGCTCGAACCCAACCCACAGAAAGCCACCTGATTTCCTTATGTAAGTTTTTATCACATTATAGCGCGATTCGGCACCTCCGGAAAGGAAAAATTGTCCTTTCCGCCAATAAAAGGTCGATCGATGTGTCATATCCATGAAACCTGTCACCAACCCTTTTACAATGGCAATAAAGAAATCGACCGCGAATCCATGCGAAAGAAACCAACGTACGGTAAAATAGCTACGAACATGCAAGAAGAGGAGATGAATCGATTGGGCACTCTGCATCACATCGAGATTTACGTATCGGATCTGAATCGTTCGACCGAATTCTGGGGCTGGTTTTTGACCGAGCTCGGGTATTCGCTCTACCAGGAATGGGAGGAAGGGCGAAGCTGGAAATTGGATGACACGTACCTGGTGTTTGTTCAGGCTCAAGAGCAGCATTTGGGCATCCCGTACCATCGCAGCCGAGTAGGGCTGAATCATTTGGCTTTCCATGCGCGTTCCCGTGACCATGTGGATGAGATGACCGAGAAGGTTCGCTCCAGAGGGATGAATGTGCTTTACGAAGACAGGCACCCCTATGCAGGCGGCGACTCTTATTACGCTTTGTTTTTTGAAGATCCCGACCGGATCAAGGTCGAGCTGGTTGCGCCATAGCATTCGCACGGCTTCCCGTGTGAGGAATGACGAGTATGTGTTGGATGTCAATCTCATGTTCCAGACTCGCGCGATAACAAAAGCCTCCGCCATGAACAACAAACCCAGTACCTCGTCGGTACTGGGTTTGATTTTGCACCTATTACGTTGTCAGCTTAGAAACCGTGCTCTCCACAGAACTTCCCATACCCATTGACGACGATCCATATCCACACGATTAGGGCTGACAGCGTACAATTGGATTTCGTGTTAAGGTTGCGCTCGTCCCGCTGCCTCCACGATCCCATTCAGCCGATCGAGCATCGCTTCGGTTACTTGCCCGTTTCCCCTGCGGAGAACGGAGACCTTGACCTTTTTCTTCCCCCATCGCTCATAGACCTGGCGCTTGGTTTCGAAGTATAGATCCAGCTTCTTCCCCTTGATCGCGCTGCCCGTATCGGCAACCACTCCATATCCGTAACCCGGAATATAGAGAATGGTTCCGAGCGGGAAGACGCGCGTGTCGGCCGCAACGGTGGAAAACAGCGCCTTCCGCACCTTCACTCCGGAGAAGGTAATCCCGTATTCCGGATGGCCAGGGGATTTGCCGGTGGACTCTCTTCCGGCGTAATAGCCGGTTGCTGTCACCTCCACCGCCTTGAAGTGACGCGGTTCAAGGAAGGAATAGGCTTCCTCGGACTTGTCATCCTTCGTCGTCCGGGCAATCGGCAGATCATCCGGAACGGCAGCGGCAAGCGAAGCACTGGCGGAAGAACCGGACCTAGCGGGATATCGCCGTAGGGAGGCATCCTCCGAGGTGGCAAGCTTATTCTCCCCTTGGCTCGCGGCGGGAGGTACTTCTTGTTGCGTCATGACGACGGGGCTTTCCGGTACGGGTCCTCTCTCAACAACGGCCAATCCGCCGCTTGCGAGAAGAATGCCAACGGGAAGCCATATGGCCCGGAGCTTCGAGCCGGCAAGCATAGTCATCCATCACCCTTTCGGTTAACGGACCGGCTCAGCATGAGCAAGGCAGGGCAGGTACCCTGTGCTTTAGCCGATCCTTCCCCATAGGGTGTCCCGTTCCAAAATGGTTATGCAGTGACTCCCCCTGCTTGCCAGTTGAGCACCAAACACGCCCGGTGAGAAAACAACGAGTTCGAAGCCGGACGCGGCATGATCGGATAGGAGCGGGGCAGCAAGCGACGTTTAGTCTTCGCGGCTCTTGCGGCGGATGTCCTCGAGAATCAGCGCGACGGTCTCCTCGACGCTCTTCGCTCCGATATCGCCTTCTCCGCGCTTGCGGATAGAGAAGGTGCCTTCTTCCGCTTCCTTCTCGCCGACGACGAGCATGTACGGAATTTTCTCCAGCTGAGCTTCGCGGATCTTGTAGCCGAGCTTCTCATTGCGTCCGTCGTATTCCGCGCGGATGCCTGCGTCAAGCAGCTTCTCCGTCACTTCCTTGGCATACGGTTCGAGCGCTGTCGTGACAGGCAGAATCTTCGCTTGCGTCGGAGCCAGCCAGGTGGGAAGTGCTCCGGCAAAGTTCTCCAGCAGGAAGGCGGTCATGCGCTCCGCCGTGCTGATGATGCCGCGGTGAATGACGACCGGACGGTGCTTCTGCCCATCGTCGCCGACGTATTCGAGCTCGAAGCGTTCAGGAAGCAGGAAGTCCAACTGTGCAGTGGACAGCGTTTCTTCTTTCTTGAGCGCGGTCCGAATCTGCACGTCAAGCTTCGGACCGTAGAAGGCGGCTTCGCCTTCCGCCTCATAATAGGGCAGGCCGAGCTCTTCGACAACTTCCTTCAGCATGCGTTGGGACATTTCCCACATTTCATCGTTGGGGAAGTACTTCTCCGTATCCTTCGGGTCCCGATAGGAGAGGCGGAAGCGGTAGTCCTTGATACCAAAGTCTTCATACACCCGCTTGATCAGGTTGACGACGCGGGCGAACTCTTCCTTGATCTGATCCGGACGGCAGAAGATATGCGCATCGTTCAGCGTCATCGCGCGGACGCGATGCAGCCCCGTGAGGGCCCCGGACATTTCATAGCGGTGCATCGTTCCAAGCTCGGCGATTCGAAGCGGCAGGTCGCGGTAGCTGCGCATGTCGCTCTTGTACACCATCATGTGGTGAGGGCAATTCATCGGGCGAAGGACAAGCTCTTCGTTGTCCAGCACCATCTTCGGAAACATGTCTTCCTGATAATGCTCCCAGTGACCGGAGGTTTTGTACAGCTCGACATTGGCGAGCACCGGCGTATAGACATGGCTGTAGCCGAGACGTTCTTCCAGATCGACGATGTAGCGTTCCATCGTACGGCGCAGCTTCGCACCGGCTGGCAGCCAGATTGGCAGGCCTTGTCCGACCTCACGCGAGAACGTGAAGATCTTCAGCTCGCGGCCGAGTTTGCGGTGATCCCGCTTCTTCGCTTCTTCCAGAAGATGAAGATGCTCGTCCAGTTCGGCTTTTTTGGCGAAGGCCGTTCCGTAGATCCGCTGCAGCATTTTGTTCTTCGCATCTCCACGCCAATAAGCGCCCGCTACATTCAATAGCTTGAAGGCTTTGATCCTTCCGGTCGAAGGAAGATGCGGTCCCCGGCACAGGTCGAAGAATTCGCCCTGGTCGTAGATGCTGATGGTGGAATCCTCCGGCAAATCGTTGATCAGCTCAACCTTGAGCGGATCGCCAAGCTGCTCGTAGATGCGGAGAGCCTGTTCACGGGTGACTTCTCGGCGGGTAATCGGCAAGTTCTCCTTGATGATCTTGTCCATTTCCTTCTCGATCTTGGTGAGGTCCTCGGAGGAAATCGGCGTATCCAGATCGATGTCGTAATAGAAGCCGTCCTCGATGACCGGACCTACGCCCAGATGAATATTCTCGGCCCCATAAATGCGCTTGATCGCCTGGGCCATCAGGTGTGCCGAGCTGTGGCGCATGATTTCGAGTCCGTCCGCGCTGTCCAGCGTCACGATCTCCACTGCGGCGTCTTCATTCAGGGGAGTCGTCAGGTCGACCGGCTTGCCGTTGATTTTGCCGCCTACCGCATTTTTCTTCAGGCCCGCGCTGATCGATTCGGCGATGGTTTCCACCGTCACACCCGCTGCATACTCGCGCACCGCGCCGTCGGGCAAGGTCACATGAATTAACATTTAAGCTCTCCTCTTTCCTTGAAAAAAATAAAAACACGCTTCGTCCCAAGGGACGAGCGCGTGCTAGGCTCGTGGTTCCACCCTATTTTGACAGCCGACAAACGGATTTCCCGCCATCTGTTGTCCTCATAGCATCTCCTATCGGGGATGAACCGGCGGAACCTACTAAAGCAGGTCGGGCATACCGAAATGCCGTTCCCCCTGTTCTTTTCCGCAGCTGCAAAGGGGTAAATCGACCGCCATCCGGAAGGAGCTTTCACCAGTGCTCCTCTCTCTGAACCGTATGCGGAGGATCCATGTCTTTGGTCGACGCTTGTTGTTGATTCTTATCCCTTCCATTATAAGAAATAGCTGCCCCATTCGTCAACTTCCGCCTAGGTGCAAGCGAGAAAACCAGGTAACGATGATGTCCCTCTACTTGGCGATGCTGTCGCAAAGGATGACCCGGTCCTCGAAGATTTGGCGGATCGTCCGGATGACCTGAGTATCCGGGGATTGCGTGTGAATGTAGATCCTCTCCGGGGCCATCGTGATGAGGCTGCTGACGATCAAATCCTCAAAATTCAGTTCCTTCTCCAGCGTCTCATAGGTGATCCCGCCTTCGGCCTTGACCGGCTCCAACGCTTCGAGCTTATCGTCCAAGAGCTCAAATTCGGAACCGCCCCGGTGCAGCACATGCACCGATGGAATTTTGGCCTGCTGAATGTAGACGAAGTACTTCAACAGCGAAATGAATTCCTGGTATTGCTTATCCATCAGGTACTCGTCAACGGCATAATCCACCGTTTCCTTGAGCTCCTTCCGGTAGCTGCCGAGCCGGAAAGCCATGATCCCCTCGATATTCACCATGCCGTTCTGATGAAGACAAGCTTCAATGGTGTCGGATATCTCGCGGAATTGGCGGATGGCGAGCGCTTTTTTGCGGGCCGGCTCATCTCCTTCCGAAGGCAACCGGTAATACCCGAGCAGCTTATCGAGATCGTCAGCGGCCGTATACCGGTATTCCCGAATGAACATTTCCCTGAGCAGCGTCTCCTCTTCGTCCTCCAAAATGTAACGGGTGACGGCGCGAGCGAGCTCACGGCGGATTTTTTTGCGGTCCGCCGGCGTCCATTTCGCCTCGCCGATCCGGGAACAGCGAAACAGCTGATGGCGAGGATATGCTTCCTTTTCCAATGACACGAGAAAGGCAAGGGTTCCGATCTGCTGGTTCAGCTTATCTCGGAGCTTGCTGGCCTTCTCGTCGGAGCGGTTCATAAGCGCGATCAAATAGTGATCCATCTGAAGCCCCCCTAACCGTCCTATCGGTCTTAAGACACAATAAAGTATATGGTCCCGGGGGGAGGGATATACAATCAAGTATTTGGCAGGTGCAACTGGCTGATGAACGGTAAATAACGGGCTGTTTAGTTCTGCATGACGAAATCCTTTTCCACGGCGGAATCGTCTTCGAAGGTGCGCAGAATCTCATAGCGGGTATTTCGCTGCGCGGGAATTTTGCCCGCTTCGCGAATGAGGGATAAGGTGGAGCCGATGTTCACCTTATGCGTCGTTCCCGCCGCAGACACAACATTTTCTTCGATCATCGTGCTTCCAAAGTCGTTGCAGCCGTAGGACAGCGTCAGCTTGCCGATCTCTGGCCCCATCGTGACCCAGGAGGCCTGGAAGTTCGGAATGTTGTCGAGGAAGATCCGGCTGATGGCGAGGGTCTTCAAATACTCCTCGGGAGCCGCCTTCTCGGTCTTGCTCATATTCGTGTTGTCTGGCTGAAAGGTCCACGGAATAAAGGCGAGGAAGCCGGGAGTCGCATGACCTGCTTGCCGCGTCCGATCCTGTGCCGCGCGGATGCGTTCCATGTGAAGAACTCGCTCCTCCAGCGTTTCGCCGAAGCCGATGACCATCGTACCGGTGGTGCTCATACCAATGGAATGAGCGGTCTCCATCACCTGCATCCAATCCGTCCAGGAGCCTTTCTTGCGGCTGATCTTGCGCCTCGTGCGGTCGTCGAGAATCTCCGCTCCGCCACCGGGAAGCGAATCGAGTCCAGCTGCGTGCAGCTGGCGAATGACTTCCTGCAGCTCAAGGCCTCCGGTAACCTCCTGCATCTTGAGGATCTCCGCCGGTGAGAAGGAATGCATCGTGATGGACGGAAACCGTTCCTTGATTCCACGGAGCAGATCCAGATAATACGTAAACGGGAGATCAGGATTGGTGCCGCCTTGCATGAGGATTTCCGTTCCGGCCACATCGAGGGTCTCTTGAATTTTGCGGAAGATCGTTTCATCCGACAGCACATAGCCCTCAGGGGACCCCGGCGCTCGATAAAAGGCGCAAAACTTGCAGTACGTATCGCAAACGTTCGTGTAGTTGATGTTGCGGCCGATGACGAAGGTCGTGACCGGTTCGGGATGCCATTTATGCATGATGCGATTCGCTGTGTCTCCCAGCTTTTCGATTTCATCGGACTCGAATAGGACGACACCGTCCTCGACGGTCAGCCGTTCTCCCCTAAGAGCTTTCGCCAAAATAAGATCCACATTCTTCATCGTGCGCCCTTCCCTTCTCCCGGAAAACTTGTCGGAATTGTGTCCAACCATTTCTTCTATGGTAGCATAACGCGAGGGAAGCGTCGAACCGGATGGATGAAAATCGAAGTGCGGGCTGCTGAGGTCCGATCAGCTCGCTCAGGTGCACCCTGACTACGTATTGCTTTCATTGAGTCCATCGGATCAGCAAGCTGTGGCAAGGGTTCGCATAGATGAGCCCTTATCCCTTATCCCAGCCTTCATGACAGAACCGTTAAGCGAAGCCATGCGAAAAAACCGTTTGCCTCGCGACTTCCTCGAGGCAAACGGTTCATTTAGTTTTCTCCTTGCAGGAACGGAATCTCCGAATGGCGATCCGCCTCTCCGATCAAGCGCAGCTCGCTTCGCGCAGTTGAATGATCTTCTCCTTCACGCCAACGAAGTGAGCTCCATACTCGAAATGGACCGGCTGAGGGCGGGAGAATAAGTAGCCTTGGCCCATGTGCACGCGATTGCGGCAGAGGATATCGGCCTCCTCCTCGCGTTCGATGCCTTCTGCAATCACCTTGCACTTGATGGATTCGGCCATCTGCAGCAGCGCCTGCAGCATGGATTGCTTGATCTGGGTCTGGTCGATATCCCGAATCACGGACTTATCGATCTTGATGATATCGGGCGTGAGCTCCGATATCGTCTGCAGGCTGGCATAGCCAGCGCCGGCATCATCGATCGCAAAGCGGAAGCCATACTCGCGGTAACGCGCCAAGATCTGCGACATGAAGGTGAAATCTTCGATGGAGTGGCGTTCCGTGATTTCGAGCACGATCTGCTCAGGCTTGACATGCCGATACTCCTGCATCCACTCCAGCATCTTGTCGAGGAGCTGAGGCTGAGACAGGGTGACCGGGGTAATGTTGATAAAGACCTGCTCGCAGATTCCCTTGCGAGAGATTTCCTGGAACGCTTTGCGGATGACCAGCCATTCCATCGGAATCAGCAAGCCGGCCTGCTGCGCGAAATCGAACAATTCCGTCGGCATGTGGTAGGGGCTATGAACAGGCCCGCGAGTCAGCACCTCCCAGCCGAGAACATCGCCGCTCTCCAGGCACATGATCGGCTGGGTGAGCACCGAGATCGCTTCCTCGTTCAAGATCCCGATCATCTCCTGCCGGTAACGAGCGTAATTTAGCGGCAGCTTGCCGGCCGCAAGCGCTTGGGAGCATTGCACCGCCGTGCGAACCGCTTCGTCCGTAGAGAGCGGATACTTCTCAATGGTGCAGCAGGAAGAAATCAGCTTCACCGGGACGGCTCTCGGCGAACCGGACTCGCGGATCAGCAGGCCCTCCATGCGGACGCGTATGGCTGCAGTTACCTCGCTCAGCTGCTCGATCCCGAACGGCTGAGAGGAGCGCAAGAAGACGCCATAGCCGTCCCCGAAGAATCGTTTGACGCCCAAGATATCATGAAGCGGAAACGAAGCGGTCAACGCGGATACAAAGGCTCGCCGCAATCGTTTCATTTGGGATGGATCAAATGAAGCCCGAGGAGCGCCTTGATCGTTGATGGCAAAGTAAAGCATGGCGCAAAAATCGCCTTTCTCCCTCGCGGTATGGAGGGATGAAAGGATCGGATCGCGGAGAACAAAGTCGGGGGGTAGAAATTTCAGACTTCTTGCAGGCAGAGGCAGGCGGAGCAGCATACCCAAGATGTCTTTCCAGGTGCGGTCACGAAATGCTTCCATAAGGTCCCCCTAGGCTATCCGTCTTGCCATTCTTTTGGCCTATTTTACCATAGGTAGAGATAACCTTACAGACCTAATCTTTGTGATTTGTATAAATATGCACCCTTATACAATCCGACTATCGGCTCAAAGCTTGCTCCAAATCTGCGATCAGGTCATCGATATCCTCAAGCCCAACCGAGAACCGCAGCAAGCCGTCGCCGATTCCACGAGCGTAGCGGACTTCCTTCGGCATGGAAGCGTGGGACATGATGGCGGGATAAGACAAAATGCTTTCGACCGCGCCTAAGCTGACGGCGACAAGCGGAATCCGGACCTTGTCCAATACCCGGCGGGCAGCCTCGCCGCTTCCCGTGTCGAAGGAGACGACCGCGCCGTATCCGCGGGATTGCCGCTCGTGGATGTCGCGTCCGGGATGATCCGCTAGACCCGGATAATACACGCGCTCGACCTCCGGTCGGGTGGTCAACCATTCTGCGAGCTTCTGGGCGCTCTTCTCGGAATGCTCCATCCGCGCCTGCAGCGTCTTCATTCCGCGCATCAAGAGCCAGGAGTCTTGAATGCCTAGCACCGAGCCGAGGCTGTTCTGCAGCATCTTCAAGCGACGCCCCAAGCTTTCGTTCGCAACGACAGCCAGTCCAGCAAGAACATCGCTGTGACCGCCGAGAAATTTCGTGGCGCTGTGGAGCACCACATCTACGCCCTGCTCAAGCGGCCGCTGGTGGTAAGGGGTCATGAACGTGTTGTCCAGGAAGGTAAGGAGCTCATGCTTCTTCGCCCACTCCGTGACCGCCGCCACATCCGTGATCTTCAGCGTCGGGTTGGAGGGGGTCTCCATATAGACCGCTTTGGTATTTGCTTTACGCGCCGCCATCACCGCATCTAAGTCCGTCATGTCCACGAATGTCGTCTCGATGTTTAAACGGCTGGCGATCACGGTCAGAAACCGATAGGTACCTCCATAGACATCCTCCGTACAGATCAGGTGGTCGCCGGCGGAGAGAAGCAAGAAGGCCGTGGAGATGGCCGCCATCCCCGAGGAAAAAGCGAAGCCGCGGACGCCGCCCTCCAGCTTCGCAATGTAATCCTCCAGAGCTTGGCGCGTCGGATTGCCGGAACGGGTGTAATCGTATTCGGGCGGCTCGGAGAGCGAGAAGTGGTGAAAAGTGGATGCCTGATAGATCGGTACGCTGGAAGCCCCCGTCGTCTTGTCCACCTCCGCTCCAAAATGGATCAAGCGGGTTGCAAATTTATCTTTACCGGTTGATGAATGGCTGTCGTTCTCCTTGGAGAAGGAATCTTGGCTCACGATTAGTGGTCCCCTTTCGCATTCGTTTCAGCTTCCGCGGCGGCAAGCGCCTGGCCGAGGTCGTCAATCAGATCGTCAGCATGCTCGATGCCGACGGAAAACCGCAGCAGGCGGTCGTCGACGCCAACCCGCCGGCGGATCTCCTCCGGGATGTCCGCATGGGTTTGCACAGCGGGATAGGTCATGAGCGATTCCACTCCGCCAAGACTCTCCGCGAAGGCGATCAGCCGGATGTTCCGGAGAATGGGCTCGACATAGGCAGCCTCCTTCACCTTGAAGGAGAAAATGCCCGTGTTGCCGGATGCTTGCGCCTTCTGAATCTCATAGCCGGGATGATCCGGCAGGCCAGGGTGGAACACCTCTGCGATCAACGGATGCTTTTCAAGATAGCGGGCGACCGCAAGCGCGTTCGCTTCATGCCGTTCCATCCGGAGCGCGAGCGTCTTCATTCCGCGCATCAAGAGGTAAGAATCCTGCGGACCGAGCACCGCTCCATAGGAATTGTGGAGGAAGCCCATCCGCTCCGACAGCTCCTTGCCTTTCGTCACGATGAGCCCGGCCAGCACGTCATTGTGTCCGCCGAGGTACTTCGTCGCGCTGTGCACGACGATGTCGCAGCCGAGCTCAAGCGGCCTTTGAAAGAACGGCGTGAGCAGGGTATTGTCCACGATGGTGAGCAACCTGTGCTTCTTCGCCCAAGCGCTGATCTTAGCGAGATCGGTGACCATCATCAGCGGATTGGTCGGCGTTTCGATCAGCACGGCTTTCGTCGACGGACATCGGCCTTCCTCCAAAGCGTCGAGGTCATTCGTGTCCACATAGGTTGCGGAGACGCCGAATCGGCTCATGATCTGCTCGAGGAGACGGAACGTCCCTCCGTAGAGATCCAGCGACACGAGCAGGTGATCTCCTTGCTGGAAGAGGGCGAACACCGTGGTGAGCGCAGCCATGCCGGAGCTGGTGGCGAATCCAGCGTCTCCGCTTTCGAGCTCCGCCGCTGCTTGCTCCAATACAGAACGGGTCGGACTCTTGGTCCGGGCGTAATCGAATCCGGTGCTTTGGCCAAGCTTGGGATGGCGGAACGCAGTCGCTTGGTAAATGGGGAAGTTGACGGCTCCCGTGCCGGGTTCGCTGACGGAACCGATCTGGGCGAGACGGCTTTCAATTTTCATGGACGGACCTCCTTTTATATGCTCCAATCGAAGGGAGTTTCTTGGTATACGTAATAGTTCAGCCAATTCGAGAAGAGCAGGTTAGCATGCCCTCGCCACAGCGTCATCGGCTCGCGGCTCGGATCGTTATTCGGGTAATAATTGCTCGGAATCCTCATCTCCATCCCCTTGGCGATGTCCCGGTCATATTCCCATTTCAGCGTCAGCGGGTCATATTCGGAATGCCCCGTAACGAAGATTTGGCGGCCGTTATTGGCAGTGACCAGGTAAACGCCGGATTCGTCGGATTCGGACAAGACTTCAAGTCCTTGAACCTGATCGATATCTTCGCGGCGAACCTCGGTATGGCGCGATTGCGGAACGTAGAATTGATCGTCAAAGCCTCGAAGCAGCTTCACGTTGCGACGGGTGATCGTATGCGGGAATACCCCGAACATTTTTTCTGAGAGTGGATGCTTGGGGACGCCATAGTGATGATACAAGCCCGCCTGCGCCGCCCAACAGATGTAGAGCGTCGATGTGACGTGATCCTTCGCCCAGTTCATGATCTCCTGCAGCTCTTCCCAGTAGTTGACTTCTTCGAAATCCAGCGTCTCCACCGGCGCTCCCGTAATGATCATGCCGTCCAATTGCTGATGACGGATATCCTCGAACGTTTTGTAAAAGGCATCGAGGTGTTCCGTTGAGGTATTCTTCGATTGGTGAGTCTTCGGATGGAGCAGCATCGCGTCCACCTGCAGAGGCGTATTGCCGAGAAGCCGAAGCAATTGGGTTTCGGTCGTCTCCTTGTTCGGCATCAGATTGAGGATCGCGATCTTAAGGGGACGGATATCCTGGTGGAAGGCCCGCGTTTCATCCATCACGAAAATATTTTCTCCGTTCAGGATCTCCTTGGCGGGCAGATGATCGGGGACTTTAATCGGCACGTGCTTCACTCCTCTTCGGATATAAAAATAAAAGGCCCATCTCCATAGAGAAAGGCCGCTCGCAAATACACCTGCGTGTCCTCTCTCATCTCTCAGATCCGCGGTTCGCGCGTTCTGCAAGAATTAGCACCGTGCGTCCTTCTTTGCAAAAGGTTGCCGGTTGCCGGGTGTCATCGGGCTCGTCCCTACACCTACTCTTGATAAGAGCAACAACGTATTCGATTGTTCTGAAAATTACTCTTACTGTACTGGAAAAAAAGGCGTCCGTCAAGGGGAACCGGAGGCATTGGCTCACATGAAAATAATGGAAGAATGCGCTTATCCCGCCGAAGAAGCGGCTTGACCCTTTGACAGGATGTCTTCCACTTCCGTCAACGATTCCACGGTGTAATCCGGTTGGATCTCCTGCTTCCAGATCTCCTTGTTTCGATTGAGCCAACAAGTGCGAATCCCCTCACGCTGGGCGCCGATGACATCGGACACCGAGTCGCCGATATGAAGGACTTTTTCGGGCCGAACTCCGTAATGCTTGAGCATTTCCTTAAACATCCGATTATCACTGTCGTTCTTATACGACCCGTGCTGTTCCGAATGGAACATACGGATGCCGTACTCGGTACAAAAGCCCGGCAGCATGGCTTCATCCGCATCGCTTACTACACACATTCTATAGCGCGAGGACATCTTCTCCAGAAAGCTCGCGGTCTCCTCATAAAAAAGCGCCTCCCGATGCCCATGAAACAAAAGCTCGACGGCGTCCTGTGCAGCGAAGGGCAGCTTGGTCTCCTGAAGGAACTCCGCAAAGCTCCGTTCATAAACCTCCTTCAATAAACAGAACCTTCCGCTGGCTTTGGCCTCCGCCCAGTGAACAAGAAAGTGGCTCTGGAAGGACTGCGCATAGCGATCCGCCAGCGGAGCCGTATAGAGATCGTGGAGGAGCGGCTTCCATACCAGCTCTCTTCTGCTGTTGATATTAACCAGCGTCTGAAACATGTCCAGGCTTATGACTTCGATCTTGTCCGCCATCTCTTATCGCCTCCGGCACTTGCACTCATTCCGCGATCATCCGCTTCCCTCTCATCTTATCATGGAATCCCAGAACCTTCCCGCAAAACTTCACATATCCTGCTTAAGGTGTCTTGAAGTCCGAGGTTGTCCAAGGTATACTAGACAGGTTAGAGCGTACACCCCATCCTCATTGGGGTTTTTCGTACGTTCGTAACCATTTCGGATCAAGAAAAGGGGTGCAGGCAAATGGACGGAGACCGACCTAGGAGTAGAACGAAGCTGATTGTCAATCCTAACCTACAAACAGCCGGTGTCCGCACATGCCGCTAACCTTTATTCAAGCTTGTGCACCGGCTGTTTCTTCTCGTATGTCCCATGCAAGGGAGAAGGAGAGTGACGGCCATGAAAGTGCGCCTGGTGCAAAACGGAGTGTTCACGCTGATGGAGGACGTGGCGAATTGCGTAACCGCGCCCGAAAGCGGATTTTATTGGATTGATGCGGAAGTGGAGGATTTGGAGGTTCTTCAGCCTCTGTTCCACCTGCATGATTTGGCGGTAGAGGACTGCATGACGGAGGAAGAACAACGCCCCAAGCTGGAAATCTACGACGCTCAATATTTTATTGTCATCAACAGCATCCGGTTTGACGACGAGGAGATTTTTCTCCGCGCGCTGAACGTCTTTCTCGGGCGGCATTATATCATAACGGTAACCAAGCAGAAGATCAATGAACTGCGGAAGCTGAAGCCCATCCTCTGGGAAGAGGAGGTCAACACCTCCGACCGCTTCCTGTACCACCTGATCGACCTTGTGGTCGATAACTACTTCCTGGTCGGCGACCGGATTGAAGACCGGATCGAAAACCTCGAAGAGCAGATTCTCATGAACACCAAGAAGACGCACCTGAACGAAATCATCGGGCTGCGAAGTGAAATTCTATGGCTCAAGCGCGTCCTCGGTCCGCAAAAGGACCTGATCGCCGCTCTCAACAAGAAGGAGCTTCGGCTCATCGATAATCAGTTGCAGAAATACTTCGGAGACATCTATGAAAACGCGGTGAAGATTGCCGATACGTTCGATACGTTCCGCGACTTGATGGGCAACTTACGAGAAGCTTACCAGTCAAGCGTAGCCAACCGCGCGAACGAAATCATGCGCGTGTTTACGGCGCTCACCACCATCTTCATGCCGCTGACCTTCATCACCGGGATTTACGGGATGAACTTCGACTACTTGCCGGGCAAGGATGTTCCGGGGGGAGAATATTTCGTTCTCGGCGGCATGATCGTGATCGGCGCCTTCATGTTCTTCTATTTCCGCAAAAAGGATTGGCTATGAGCCCATCCCCTGATCCATCGCCCGAAGGCTTGTTTCGCCCTCTTATTTCGCGAATCTTCATTCGATCAAGAAAGCCCGTCTCTATCCCTTCATCCTGTTAGAGGATGCCCTAGGGGAGCGAGACGGGCTTTTTGAGCTGCCGCGCAGATCAGGCTTGAGCTGCAGCCGCTGACATGAATTCCGCCCCTTCCATCGCTCTACGGCGGTATTTCATCCGGAACAACCGCAGCCACTCATAGGCTTGGTCCAGCTCGCGGTCGCCCGGATTTGCTTTCGGCAGCAGCTTACTGACGACCGGCTTGAGATATCGATCGCCCAGCTCCTTAAACAGCTTCTCCGCAATCTCCTGCTCCTCGGGCCGCACATGCTGAAGCTCCGTCTCCACCAGCCGAGCGATGTCATAGCCATCCCGATCGAGCTCCTCCAGAGCGGTGAGAATGTCTTTGCGGCTGGTCTTCAAGGACTTAGCCAAGGCACCCAACCCGAGTCCTTGCGAGATATGCTCAAGAAGCTGCTTCCGGGTCTCCAGCTTGTCGGCTTGCTGGCGGCTCCTTTCCCTCTCCGTCTGCATCTGCCAAGCAGCGAAATCATCGGCAGGAAC
This sequence comes from Gorillibacterium timonense, assembly GCF_001457415.1. Taxonomy (GTDB): domain Bacteria; phylum Bacillota; class Bacilli; order Paenibacillales; family NBRC-103111; genus Gorillibacterium; species Gorillibacterium timonense. The sequence goes on along the minus strand of NZ_LN881724.1, from coordinate 863,562 downwards.
GGCCGCCGAAACCCAATCAAGCGGGAACGGCGTCTCCCTGACGTATTCGCGGGTGATGGCGAGAATGGAATCCCCATAGGCGTTCAGCCGACTGCCGCCGATTCCCGGAATTTGCGCGAGCTCCTCGACCGTATGCGGCAGAAACGCCGCGATCATCTGCAGGATCCGGTTCGATGCGAGGATATAAGCCGACTTGCTCTCCTGCTTCGCTTGCTCCCTCCGCCACAAGCGCAGCTTCTCGAAGGCATCTGCCTCATAGTGATTCTCGCTGTAGCAGTAGAGCCGTTGAACCCGGAGGCTCACCGCAAACGTCCGCTCATCGGAGCGCGTTTCGATCAGGGGGATGTACCCTTCCGCCAGCTTGCACTTGAGTCCGATCCGAAACACCTCAAGCAGCTGCTTCCAGGAAGATCCGAGGAACCATTCCTCCTCCTTCATTCCGTCTCCTTCTTGACTCAGCCAGAGAACCTGCCAGGCTTCCTCCTGTTGTGAAATGGTGACCTTCGCCCACTCCTTCTCTTGGCCGTCCTGCTTGCGTTCGAAGCTGTTCAAAAACACCAACGCCATTCCAACACCTCCATCGAATTGGGATCAAGACGCAAAAAAGCACCCCTGCTGCTTATGCAGCAAGAGGTGCTTCCTCTGTTTCTTGATTTGCCTTCATATTACCATTAAACCCAAGTGATGGCAATACGAAATCCAGGGGAGTTTGGATTCGAGCTTCTCTGCTATAGATCCGTAAAATTCACGGGTCCTAGAACCTCTGCGAGAAATTCTGCTAGCTCTGCCGCTTCCTCCTCCGAGAGCGAGAACAGCCTCTCCAGATGACCTTCCTGCTCCAAATCATCACCCGCCAGGATGGCGGTCTGGCCATTCTGCAAATCCGCAACCAATGTCTTACCGTAGAAGTGACCCGACTGTATCAGAGCCAGATCGAACCGACGCATCGTCGGCCCGATAAATGAGACGAAGCGGGTCGAGGTTTGCTCTGTCGTATCGTACAGGAAGTCGAGTTCACCCATCATCCGGTTCCCTCCCGGGTCAGATCTTCAAAATCCCGCCCATGCTGGCGTTGGTCACAAGCTTGGAGTAGCGAGCCAGATAACCCGACTTGATCTTCGGCTCGAAGCCCGGCCATTCGGCCCGCCGGCGTTCCAGCTCCTCGTCGCTCACCTTCAGCTCGATCCGCCGCTCGATCAGATCGAGCTCGATGATGTCGCCGTCGTGCACGAATGCGATCGGTCCACCCTCGGCCGCTTCCGGCGAGATATGACCGATGCTGATGCCGCGGGACGCGCCGGAGAAACGGCCGTCCGTGATCAAACCGACCTTGGCGCCGAGGCCCATGCCGACGATCTGCGAGGTCGGCGCAAGCATCTCGGGCATTCCCGGCCCGCCCTTCGGACCTTCGTAGCGGATGACGACGACATGGCCTTCCTTCACCTTGCCGCCTGCGATTCCGGCGAGCGCATCCTCCTGCGAATCGAAGCAGATCGCCGGGCCGACATGCTTGCCGCCGACGGACGGATCGACCGCTCCGACCTTGATGATGCTTCCTTCGGGAGCCAGGTTGCCGAACAAGACGGCGAGTCCGCCACGCTCGCTGTGCGGATTCGTCAGCGGATGGATGACGTTCTCATCCTGAATTTCACAGCCCTCCACGTTCTCAGCGAGCGTCTTGCCCGTTACCGTAATGCAGCTGCCATTCAGAGCTCCCGGCTTCTTCAGCAGCTCGTGGATGATCGCGCTGACTCCGCCCGCCCGGTGCACATCCTCGATATGATAGTCGGAAGCCGGAGCGATCTTCGCCAGATGCGGCACGCGATTCGCCACTTCGTTGATCCGCTTGATCGGATACTCGATTCCCGCTTCAGCCGCGATAGCCAGTGTATGCAGCACCGTGTTCGTCGAGCCGCCCATCGCCATGTCGAGGGCGAAGGCGTTGTCGATCACTTCCGGCGTGACGATGTCGCGCGGCTTCAGGTCGAGCTTGATCAGCTCCATGAGCTGACGAGCCGATTGCTTCACAAACTCGCGGCGCTCCTCCGAGATCGCGAGGATCGTGCCGTTACCCGGCAGAGCCAAGCCTAATACTTCAGCCAGGCAGTTCATCGAGTTCGCGGTGAACATGCCCGAACAGGAGCCGCAGGTCGGACAGCCATACTGCTCCAGCTCGTAGAGGCTGTTCTCGTCGATATGCCCCGCCTGATAAGCGCCAACGCCCTCGAACACAGAGGTCAGCGACAGCGCCTTGCCCTTGCTGTCGCGCCCCGCCTTCATCGGTCCGCCGCTCACCATAATCGTCGGGATGTTGACGCGCATCGCGCCCATGATCATCCCCGGCGTGATCTTGTCGCAGTTCGGGATGCAGACCATCCCGTCGAACCAGTGGGCGTTCACGACGGTTTCCACCGAATCGGCGATGATCTCGCGGCTCGGCAGCGAATACCGCATGCCGATATGCCCCATGGCGATGCCGTCGTCCACGCCGATCGTATTGAATTCAAAAGGCACGCCCCCCGCTTCGCGAATGGCTTCCTTAACGATTTTGCCGAATTCCTGGAGATGCACATGTCCCGGAATAATGTCGATGTAGGAGTTGCAGACGGCTATAAAAGGCTTACCGAAATCCTCTTCCTTGACGCCGGCCGCCCGCAAAAGACTGCGGTGGGGCGCACGGTCAAACCCTTTTGTGATCATATCGCTGCGTTTTTTGGCTGTTGCCATATTCGTATTCCGCCTCCCGTTGGATCCACTTACTCCGTATGGTATGTCAGATTGTCATGCTTCATTTTATCAATTCTAACATGTTTCCCCGTGGTTAGCATGCGGACGGAAGGCGGAAAGCAAAAGCTTTTTTCAATCTGCAGCATAAAAGGGTTCTATCGCTCTACGACCGCCACCATGATTCCGATATCGATCAAGACGAATCCAACCCCCAAAACCGCTCCCTCCTCTCGCGAATAAGCAAAGTACCGGACACCTGCTATACTCCGGCTCTTGTTACCCTACATTGCCTCCTTATATGAAAGGGAATCAAATGAAGGGACCTCGCCATTCTTTACAAGTCCGTGTCGAAATTGACGTATTATGGAGAAAGATCGCGAATTTACTTGAAAGAAACCGAGGAGTATGCAGATAATGAAGAAGTCATAGATAGACGATCACCGGAAATCAAACTCGAGAGGATTGCGCTATGAAAGTTGATATGAATTGCAAGAATCTGAAGGTCTCTCCTAGTCCTTCGCAGTGTATGGATCATTTTGGCTGCATCTACGAAAACAATCATCTCGTTACTCTTCTCATCGATCCAAAAAACGGCGGCATCGTCGATGCCAATCGAGCAGCCTGCACCTTCTACGGGTACACCGTGCAAGAGCTGAGAAAGCGATCGATTACCGATTTGAACGGAAAGCAAGCCTCAGAGCCGGATTCGTTTCTCCATCACGCCCTGCCAAACGGAGACTATTGGGGCAATCAGGTATTTACAGAGAAGCATCAATTGTCCGACAAGACGACAATCGATGTCGAGATCCATACCGGAATGATCACGATGCTGGGAAGATCCTGCATCTATTCCGTCGTTCACAATATCACCGAGCGGGTGCGGGCGGAGAAGCGGCTGAGGGAAAGCGAGGAACGATACCGGGACCTGGTGGAGCTGTGCCCGGAGGCCATCCTTGTTCACAACGAAGGGATCATTCGATTTGCCAACAAAAAGACGGAGAATTTGTTCGGGAAAGCCCGAATCGAGCTGATCGGCCAGAACATGCTTCACTTTTTCAATGAGGATTCCGTCAGCGGCCTTGAAGCCATCAAGCTGCGTCTCAACGAACCCGCCAGCGAGAGCTTCCGCTTTGAGCATCGGTTTGTGCGGTATGACGGCCGCATCTTTGACCTGGAGATCGCCGGCGCTCCAATCATCTACGAGGAACGGATCGCCATGCAATTGGTGTTAAGAGACATTACCAGGAGCAAGCGGGAAATCGAGCAAGCGGTGCGGCTTCAGGAGCATCGGCATACCGTTCCGTTCCCGCTGGACGGCAAGGCGGCTTTCGAGAAGCTGTACATCCCGGCTACGACGCTGAGCGGAGACTTCTTTCTTTTTCATAAGATCAATGAAGAACAGGTCATCGGCATCATCGGCGACGTAACCGGAAAGGGAATATCGGCGGCGCTCAATATTTCGGCGCTGCGGGTGCTGGTCGCAAACAGCCTGCTCATCACCCAAGACCCCGTTCGACTCCTGCATGACTTAAATCAAAAGGCCATTCAACATCTAGGCGAAGACTATATCGCAGCCTGCTGCTTTCTCTTCGATTTTGGCGAAGGTCGGCTGCTGGCTGCAGGAGCCGGGATCAACGAATTCGTCTATGCTCAGGGGGATAACGCGCAGCGGATTACGGTCAAAGGAGCTCCCCTCGGCATGTTCGCGAACAGTCAATTCGAAGAAGTCAATCTTTCCTTTCAGCGGGAGGACAAATTTTGCTTCTACAGCGACGGGATGGATCTTCTGTTCGACCTCGAAGAGTTGTGCGGTTCCGTGGAATCCTTGGAGAAGAAAATCGCCCAAGCTCATTTACAGGATGACTGCACCTGGTTGAGCTTTCAAATCAAGTAAAGAAAGGGGGGTCGAATAACATCTGTGCAAACGGAATTGACGCTATACGGTCTTGAGAATCATCTCTGCACCATAGACCGGATCATTCAGGAGCTCGGCATTGAGCCCTACTCCTTTGATGTAAAACTCATCCTGGTGGAAGCGATCACCAACGCTTTCTATCATGGAAATGGCGGTGATGGTCGGCTGCCGATCCATATCCGATGCTCGCTTGATGAAGACGGCTTGCACATTCAGGTGGAAGACTGCGGAGATGGCTCGAAGCCGGTCATGATTCCAGAGGAACTGAATCCATCCCGATTGCTTGATGAAGGGGGACGAGGGCTGTATCTGATCCGCTGCTTTTGCGATAGCGTGGAGCTTGTTCAGAATACGCTTCATATCAGCAAAAGAATCGAACTGGTTTAGTTTTTTAGCATTTTCGGTACCTGCTATTGAACTCGTTTAGGGGGGCAACCATGAAAGTAAGCCTTACGGTAAAAATCACCATCATTTTATTCTTGATTATCAGCATCCCGTTGTCCGTATCCGGGTTCATGTCCTACAACCTGGCTTCACAGGCGCTTCAATCGACCATTGAAGAAGAATTGAAGGACACAACGAATGCGGCCGCCAAAACGGTGGACAGCGATTTGAAGGAAGCGGGAAGCTATCTGCAGATCGCCAGCCAAAACGATACACTCTCCGAGCTTGCCGCCAAACCCGCGGACAGCCGTTTGAAGGCGAGCGCCTACCAATTCCTCTCCGGTATCCATAGTAACAATGAGGCTTTGATCGAATCGCTGATTCTAGCGGATGCCGACGGGAACGCCATCATCACGAGCAGCTCAGATTCCCCAAGCCTGAACGTGAAGGATCGGGACTATTTCCAGCAAGCCCTTCAAGGCAAAGAAACGACCAGCGATGTCATCTCATCTAAGGAAACAGGCAATCCGATCGTCGCGATCGCCCAGCCTTTGCAGTTGAATGATCGTGTTGTCGGCGTGCTGATCGGAACAATCGTCTTTGACACCCTCTCCGCCTCCGCTGCGGATGTCAAGGTGGGAGACGGCGGCTATGCCTATATGATCGACCATACCGGCCTCGTCGTGTATCATCCCGTGAAAGAGAAAATTCTCAAGGAAAACTTGGACGGCAACAGCAATAAAGAGTTGAACGCATTGGTTCAAGAGATGAAAGCGGGCAAAACCGATCAAGGGTTCTATACCTACGAGGGCGTGTACAAATATGTCGCCTTCCAGCCCGCCGGCAAATGGATGATCGCGACCACCGCCAATTACAAGGAATACATGGCTCCTGCGCTCGATATCCGCAACCGGACGATCCTCATCACCGTCACCTGTATCGTGATCGCCATTCTCTTCTCCTATTTGTTAACGGTTATCGGCGTGATCAGGCCGATCAAAAAGCTGGAAACGGCAATGGCTCTGGCCGGAGACGGAGACTTAACGGTACATACCTCCATTCGCACAGGTGACGAGCTTCAGGCGCTTAGCAACTCCTTCAATGCCATGATCAACAAGCAAGCGACAGTGATCAAGAAAATAAGAGCCGGGTCGGAGACGCTCACCTCCATGTCGGAAGAAATGGCGGCCTCCTCGGAGGAGATCAGCGCATCGATTCAGGAAATCAGCTCAAGCACGCAGGAGATTGCCATCGGCGCGGAGAACAATAACCAATCGGTTGTTAGCGCCTCGCAAGTATTGGTCCAACTGTCGAGCTTGGTTCAGATGGCGCAAAGCAAAGCGGCGGCGACCTCAAGCAACGCAAATGCAACGAACTTAGCCGCTCAGGAAGGCCGAGCGATGGTCACCAACACGGTGCAAGCTATGGACACCATCAACAGAAGCACGGCGGAGACGGAAACGCAGCTCCAGACGGTCCATGAGCTATCGGGTAAGGTCTCCGCAATCATCGGAACCATCAACGCGGTCGCCCGTCAAACAAACCTGCTCGCTCTGAACGCAGCCATTGAGGCGGCAAGAGCCGGCGAGCATGGCAAAGGCTTCAGCGTCGTGGCTGGTGAGGTCCGAAAGCTGTCCGATGAAACGAACATCAGCGCGAATGAAATCTCCGATCTGGTCCACGACATGATCGCCCGGATCGAAACGGCTGTAACCGCCATGAGAGGCGCTTCTGAGGCTGTAACGGGAGGCGTAACGATCGTCAACGAAACAGATCATGCCTTTGTGCATATCATCGAGTCCGTTGAAATGATCACAGCCAATGTGAAGGAGATTTTGGATATTACGAAAGACGAGGTTGCGACCTCCGATCAGATCATCAAGCTCATCGATTCGATGGGATCCATCTCGGAGCTGGCAGCAGCGAATAGCGAAAATGTATCGAGCGCAACGGAAGAGCAAGCGGCGACCGTCAACAATTTTGCCGCTTCCGCAGAGGAAGTAAGCGCCATGGCCAATGAGCTCGAGCTCCTCGTTGAGAAATTTAACATTAAGGGTGAATGATAGTGAAAGAGATCACGATTCAGGTGCCGGAGATCTTTTCGGTAGAAGAAGCCGGTCACTTCAGAGAGCATGTTCGAGCCCATATCAACAGCGGAACCATCCATTTTCTGCTCGACTTCAGCAACTGCCAATTCATCGACAGCACGGGGCTTGGGGTCATCGTCAGCTCTCACAAAAAATGCATGGAAAGCGGCGGAGGCATGAAGCTGAAGTCGCTCAACCGAAATGTCTTCAAGGTATTTGAACTGACGAGATTGACGAATGTTTTTGAGATCCTGTAACGAAAACAATGATAAAGCCAAGAAGAAGACCCTTTTGCGCTAGACGGCAAAAGGGTCTATTTCTATAGGCAGTATTAACTATTTACTACGTTGCCTAGCAGCTTAACAAGACTGCCTAATTCCAATTCATCAAATATTCTTGTGGCTGAATCATGGCGTAGATCCCACAGACAATCATTTAAATTACACTCGATAGGCACATCCAGCCGAATTCTTGCTAGGTCTCTTGAAAGATGCAACATATCTAGATTCTCTTCAATTTTCTTTTTAACACTTTTTGGGAGCAGATCCAGGCATTCTAGACAACCCTCAATAGATTTATACTCGCCAATCAACTTAAGAGCGGTCTTTTCACCAATACCCTTAACACCAGGATAATTATCTGAGGCATCGCCCATAAATGCTTTTAAATCTATGATCTGCAAAGGCGTTAATTGCTTGGTGGAATAAAGCGTCTCCAAATCATATACAGTGTAATTGGATCTTCCCTTGTTCATAATGACAACTTTAACTTGTTCCGTTATTAGCTGAAGCATGTCATGGTCACCAGTTAAGATAAACACCTCGGAGTCATTCTGAAGTGCATTTGATAAAGTTCCTATGCAATCATCTGCTTCGTATCCAACCAAACCAATGTTAGGAACCCCCATTTCCTTCACTACATCTTTAATCAAATCAAATTGAGGGCGAAGTTCTAAAGGGGCTTCCATACGATTTTGCTTATATTCGCTATAGGTCTCCGTACGAAAAGTGCTGCTCCCCATATCCCAGCAGCAAATGACATGTGTAGGGGTAAAGACATTTATTGCATCAAAAAAGTATTGTAGAAACCCATAAACAGCATTGGTGGGCAAACCGGCCTTCGTTTTTCGAATATATCCTGTAGATGAAGTTGCATAGAATGCTCTAAAAAGAAGAGCCATTCCATCAACAAGTAATACCCTTTTCTTTATTTCATTCAACATAATCTCTCCACTTCAATTTCAAATGCTTTTTCTTTATTCATAGTATCATGTTGTCAAAAGAGTATCCAACCCATCATTTACCAACCATTTTCATTTTCCACATTATCGTGCTTATCAAGTGGGATGTTAAATCACTTTTCCCGCTCCTTCTGAATCCATGCTCCAAGGATACTAAATAAACTCCCGAATAAAAATCCATGATTTATAGCTTCTAAATGAGAAAATTTACTCGAAATGTACATTTCCGACCTAATAAAGGGAATCGGAATCGAAGAAGTACCACCACCAATTATCGACATGACCGCCAAGAAAAGCGAATATAGAATTCCAATCCCTACCCCTAAGCAAATCATTTGAAACCATGTTTTTGCGTCATTTAATTTTGATGAAAGATATCCCCCTACAACAAAGGAGAAAAAGTGGATTGCAAGAATCGGAATGAATTTCATGTGAAGGAAAACACTTCCATGCAGAGAACCAATACCTGCCGTTATTTTAATCCCAACAAAATTGGTTAACAACACGACATCCGGAAAACCTCCATTACCTAAAGGAGACTTCGATTGCTGAAGAAATGCAAGATTGAAATTATCGAGGTCGGACAATAGCTTAAGTGTCAGTTTACTGTACATTTCGGTTATGATATGGCTTATAGCCAAGCTAATTCCACAAGATTATCCCCCAGGAACCCTCTTTTTAAGCCATCCAAGTACAATGGCATCGGGTACGTACGACAATTGAAAGCCGGATCTGAAGGAAACACCTCATTTTTTATTTTCAATGCGTATCCCAGTTGTTCGAACTAATCCAGAACGAGATGAGATCCAGCTTACTCGATTTAACATCGCTTCCTCCTCACTAATGTGTTTCACTCAATGCAGCTATTATATAGAACGAGTGAACTTCCGGCATCGTCCATAAGGGCAGACCGCCTTCACCCTTTGGGGCAGTTCCTAAATAACATCAAAGCACATGTGTCTCCCTATTATGGTTTTCCCCTGCCTGCTTTGCATTCCGTCTATTAAGCAGAATATTCCTAAAATAGATAAACACACTTGGAAGTTGGCCTAAAATAAAGACAGGATCTTTTCTGTAGATTGCATAAGTGGATAGAACGACACTGCCGAGAATACTGTATACCCAAAAGGACTGTGGAATAACTGTTTTTTTAGCCTTTTCACTGGCCAGCCATTGAATTATAAAGCGTAGCGAGAATAAGACTTGTCCGCTCAATCCAAACAATATCCAGAGGATTTCCCTCACTTTATAATGGCCAACTACCGTTCCCCACATAGAATCATCCCTTAATCCGATACATGATTACCCTTTTTTTGAGCCATCTGATAACAATTGCATCCATGAGTCCTACAAAAGCCCGATTCCTCACGCCATATTTGGATATACCATGTTTTCTTTCTTGATGAGTTACCGAAACCTCTATAACAGAAAAACCGTTCATTTTCGCTAATGTCGGCAAAAAGCGGTGCATCCCGTTATATAAATAAAAACTATCCGCAACCTTACGTTTGAAGAGTTTCATAGGGCAGCCCGTATCATAAATCGAATCTCCCGTGATCCAATTGCGAATTCCATTTCCAATGCGGGATGATATTTTCTTAAGCAGGGTGTCTTTCCGATCCGTCCGCTTCCCGTTTACAAAATCTACACGCTCGATGAATGGCATGAGTCTGAAAATATCCTTAGGATCCGTCTGCAAATCTGCATCCATAAGAGCAATTAATTCGCCAGTGGAAGCCTTCATTCCGGCCCAGATCGCAGCCGTTTGTCCGCAATTTCTCTCAAAATGAATGACCTTTATGGCTTTATCCATAAGGGCAATCTCATTCAGCAGCACAGCACTTCGATCTCTGCTTCCATCGTTCACAAGTATGATTTCATAACTTTCCACTTTCCCTTTCAATGCAGCAGTAATGCTTATGAAAAGATCGTATATATTTCCCTCTTCGTTATAAACAGGTACGACCACTGAAAGGCGAGTCATGGAGCAACCCCTCTCTGCCAAAGGATCTGATTGCTTATTCCATCTGAGAAACGAACACGAGGAGAATAATTAAGCAGGAGTGACGCTTTTTCAATATTAGCTTTGGTGAAATCAACATCGCCAGCTTGCGGGGGCGCTTGCTGTAATTTAGCGATTTTACCCGTCTCCGCTTCGATCGTTCGAATCATCGTCTGAAGAGAAGTGGCGGTGCCTGTTCCTATGTTCACAATTTCATAGACCTCATGGCCTTCTACATATTCAATAGCTGAGATCACGCCAGTAACCGTATCGTCGATGTAGGTATAATCCCTGGCTGTTTGGCCATCCCCATACACCGGAATTTCCAGTTCTAAGTCAACTTGTTTAATAAATTTTCTTATAGCCAGGTCTGGCCGTTGTCTCGGACCATAAACGGTGAAGAAACGCATCATCATTCCATGAATGCCATGTAAATTGTAATAGGAATACCCCATATCTTCACATGCTTTTTTTGTAGCTGCGTAAGGCGAAATCGGTCTACTGTTTAGTTCTGACTCCGAAAAAGTGGAATGTTGTTGATTGCCGTAAACAGATGAGGAAGAGGCGAATATCCATTTGCGTACGTTGAATTTCCGCATAGCCTCCAAAATATTCAAGGTTCCTTTAATATTTACTCCTTCATACAACAACGGGTTCTCAATGGAAGGTCTAACCCCCGGCATGGCTGCAAGATGGATGACAGCATCGATCTTCTCGGATTGAAATATTGCATTTACAGCTGATAAATTGCGAATATCCACCACATATAGGTGATATCTTTCAGATTTAGATAGAGAGGATAACAACTCTAGATCTCCCCCCTTGCTGACAAACGGGAACCTTCCAGTAAAATCAATCGAATAGAGCACATTGGATATTTTTGCTTTATAATCATAAAAACCCGAAAAATTATCCATGTTAATCACCCGGTGTCCCTTGGCAAGAAGACTTTTGCACACGTTTGAACCGATAAATCCGGCTCCGCCGGTTACACAATAGGTCTTCATCTCAAACCCCAACTCCAACCGCATAATAGTGAAACAATTCTGTGACGGAGTTCTCCCGAGTAAACATATTTCGTAAATCAAACAGATAATTATTGTGCATGGTCGCCAGGATTTTGGTCCATTCTAGGTTCCGGAACTGCCCCCACTCGGTTATAAGAACAAGTGCATCCGCTTGGTCTGCACATTCTGCTTCACTATCGCAGTAGAAAATACGCTCGTTTATTTCTGTCCAGGTCAATTTCGCTTGTCTCATCCCTTCTGGACAATATACTTTGACAGTGAGCCCTTGATCGAGCAGACCCTTGATGATGTCATAACTCGGTGCGCTTCGGATATCGTCTGTTTCCGGTTTAAACGAAAGACCAAGCACGCCAATAGTCAAGCAACTCAAATCATGGTGTGAAGATAATGTATCAATTATTTTTTGAACCATCCTTGTCTTCTGCGTCTCGTTCGCTGCAATTGCAGCTTCAACGATGTGGAGTTGAGCATTGTACTTTGCACCTGTTTCAACCAGTGCCCTCGTATCCTTTGGAAAACAACTCCCGCCATATCCAGCACCGGCTTCCAGAAATGTCGGAGAAATTCTCGCGTCCAATCCCATCCCCATCACGACATCTTGAATATTCGCGCCTGCTGTCTCAGAGAGCCATGCCAATTCGTTCACAAATGAAATCTTTACCGCCAGGAAAGAATTCGAGGCATATTTGATCAGTTCTGCCGTCTCATATCCAGTGTATAGAAAGGGAATCTTCTCCTGATCGTACATACGATAGATGTCCTGCAAGACTTCCCTGGCGTGCTGAGTTTCTGTGCCGATAATCACTCTGGAGGGAGAAAGACAATCCTCCACTGCCTTGCCCTGTCTTAAAAACTCGGGATTGCAGGCGACTTCAATTTGATATCCAACGTTTCTAGCCTGAAGCTGTTGTTCAATTATCTCTAACATCTTTCGGGAGGTACCAATAGGAACGGTTGACTTACATACGACCAGCTTGTTATCCAGCATGAAAGTCCCTATTTCCTCAGCCACTGTCATGACATCACTTACATCTGCGTTGCCATCGGGTCCCGTCGGTGTTCCAATGGCGATAACAATCATGTCACTGTACTTCACACACTCTTCAAGAGAAGTCGTAAAGTATAAATTGCCGGTGCTTAACCCATACTGCAGTATTGGGGGAAGACCTGGTTCATAAATCGTAGAATTGCCCAACTTCAGTTGCCCTATCTTCTGCTCGTCTTTATCCATACAAGTCACGTAGTGTCCAAAATCCGCCATAACCGCTCCATACACCAAACCAACATAACCCGTACCAATAACGCCTATCCTCAAAGCAAACCACCTCATTTTATCTAAATCAAAATAAAAAGTGGCAGCCATTGAAATCAATTCAATTCATGACTGCCACTTTTTTTAAGCAAGTTGTTTTACAGGTCCAACAAAGAATCCGAAATTAAGTTACTCCACAACTCGCAACCGCTTCTTTTCCACTTCCTTCATGACTTCTTCACCCTCTACATCCAAGTTAGGAAGTATACGGTCCAGCCACTTTGGAAAATACCAGGCAGACTTCCCAACCAAAGTCATTACGCCGGGAACAATGAGCAACCGGACTACAAAAGCGTCAAAGAGAACACCGAAGGCAAGCGCTAGCCCCATAACTTTGACCATGGGTTCCTCTGCCAGCACGAAGCCTGTAAAAACGGCAACCATGATGAGCCCAGCTGCCATTACAACTCCGCCGCTGTGTCGGATACCGGCAAGGACGGACTTTTTGGCATCTCCGCTCTTCTTGAACTCTTCCCGCATCCTGCTGACCAGAAACACTTCATAGTCCATGGCAAGGCCGAACAGAACACCGACTACAATAATCGGCAGGAAATTAAACACCGGCGCCTTCGCATAGAAGTGGAACAGATTCTGGAAATGGCCGTCCTGAACAACATAGGTGACAAACCCTAAGGTCGCGCCGAGTGACAGGATGAATCCGAGCACTGCCTTGATCGGAACCAGGATTGAGCGAAATACCAGCATTAGAAGTACAAAGGCGAGTCCAACAATAATCAGGCAGAATTTAGGCAAGGCCTGGTTCAATTTCTGAGTGATATCGATATTGACAGCTGTACTTCCGGTTACACCAATCTTGACATGATCCTGCTTCTCGATCTCCGGTGCCTTGTCACGAATTAGATGGACAAGATCTAACGTTTCAGAATCATTTGGCCCTGTTTTCGGCATAACGGTAATTAGCGAAAATTTTCCGGATGCATTGGTGATCGCCGGGTTCACCATAACGACATTGGGGTACGTTTTTACCTCTTCAATAACTTTATTGAGATTTGCCGCAGACTCTTTGCTGCCATCCGTTTCTGCCAGAATGACCAACGGTCCGTGATACCCTTCACCGTAGGCTTCAGTTAGGAGATCGTAGGCTCGGCGTTCCGTTTTATCCGGCGATTTATGTCCATCGTTACCAAGGCCCGTCTCCATGTGAAAGAACGGCAGTGCTACGGTTGCCAGCAGTGCTACGCCCAGTACTACTGCTACTAAAGGCTGTCCGGTAACAAATCGTCCCCACAAATTACCACGGCTTGCTTGTTTCCTCTCTGTGCCCTTACGCTTGGCCGACGCTTTGATCTTGTCTCCCAGTAATTCCAGAATCGCCGGAACGGCGAATATCGTCATCAAGATTGCCGTGAATACAGTAATCGCACCCGCCATCCCCATAGCGGTTAGGAACGGTACTCCCACAAAGGAAAACCCTACTAGAGCGATAATAACGGTTACTCCCGCGAACACCACTGCACTCCCGGCCGTTCCGGTCGCTATTGCGATTGCTTCCCATCTTTCATATCCTTCAGCAAGCTGTTGGCGGTATCTGGCGATGATGAATAGAGCATAGTCGATGCCTACAGCCAGACCAAGCATGCCGGCTAGCGACAAGGCAAACGATGGAATGTCAAACAGACTCGTTCCGATGATAATCAGCATAATGCCAAAGCCGAGACCTAAACCTGCGGTTAAGATCGGGAGAACACCGGTAATGATCGAACCGAGTGCTACAGCAAGAATCACTAGGGCCAGTAATACACCAACCGCTTCGGTCGGATTACCGGTTTCCATTTTGACGTAGCCGTCTCCGATCAATTCCGCCTGCCATCCGGCATCCCGTAGGCTTTCCGCAATCTTGGTAACCGAATCTTTCGATGCCTTGGTAACATCTGCACCTGGAACTTTATAAGTAATCGTGGCATAGCCGATGGTTTTGTCCGCATTCAATGAATGGTTCTCGTTAGGACCAACAACCATAGCCACCTCTTGATCTGCTGACAATTCTTTGATCTTTTCATTGATTAGCTGTTGCGCCGCTTCAGAAGATAATGTTTCATTGGCCGGAGCCTTAAGAACCAATTGGGTTTTACCGAGGCTTCCCTGCGGGTTTGGAAATTCCCTTTCCATAACCTCTAATGTTTTTTGCGAGGCAAGTCCAGGAATGCTGGTCTCCTCACCAAAATGAATTCCCATTGACAGCGCTACAATAGCAGCCACAACTACCAGAGAAATGCTTCCTACTACTACTTTGATCCGGTTTTTCGCTGACCAGAACCCCAGCCGGTATAATAACTTAGCCATTTCAGTATCGTCTCCTCTTTGCCATATAAGCTGATCTTTGATTTACTCCATGAGCACCAATTGTGACCGTGCCCTATACATTCCTGACTTCTCCTTTTCCCCTGTAGTTTTTTAGCTCAGCTTATATAGGTGTTTTCTCTATGTACTTATCATAGAGAATTTGAGACTTTTTCCGCATCGTCCAAAAGGGCAAACTGAAACCGCCCTTTTGGGCAGCCCCTTAAACAAAAGAAAGGGCTCCATGTGGAGCCCCGCTTTTAACTATCTATTCATACCTGATTCAACTTTAATTCAGCATCAACTTGCAGCTGCAGCAGATTGGCTACCGTAGGCAGGATGTCGGTCCCTGGCGCTAATACATACCCGTGGGAAGGCTAGAAGATACATGCTTTCGCAATCCCCCGATCAAGTGCAACGGCAACCGCTTTTGAACGTGAATCAACTCCACGTTTATTATAAATGTTTCTATATACTTTCATGTAAGTTCTCCTTCAGTTAAGGGCGTCTCCAACTTAATACGGGTCCCCTCCGAGTTACTGTTCACATAAATCTCTCCTCCAATTAGCCTTGCCCGCTCATGAATTCCCAGTAACCCATAATGTCCAACATCTTTGCCCATATCATTCGTTCGAAATCCAATACCATTATCCGCAATTTCGATAATGAGTCTGCCATTATGTATAGAGACAAAAACCCATACTTTATCAGCCTTTGCATGACGGGCGATATTGGTAAGACTCTCCTTCATGATATACAAGCTGTGTTCCATCAACAATCTGGATAATCGCTTGTTTAATCGGTAATCTGTAGACACAACAATTCCGGTAGCATCAGTAAAATGTTCAATCTCATAGTAAATCGCCTCTTTGAAATCAATCTCGGGTGCTGATTTCGTTCGTAGATTGTCAATTGCTCTTCGAGCTTCGGCTAATGTTCGGCGTGCCTGTTGCATCGACTGTCTAATAATTTCCTGAGCCCGCTTCGCTTGATCCTGTGACATATGGGCATCTGCAGCTTCGAGCTGCATAATGAGTCCGGCAACCCCTTGTGCGAGTGTATCATGCAAATCCCGGGCCATTCGCTGACGTTCGTTAGCGAGGGTTAACTCTTCCACCTTCTCATGTGCTTCTCTTAGATCCTCCAGAAAGCTTTGGGTTCTGAGCCGCTCTTGTACCTGTGTGAAGAACATTATTGCATAAGCCAGTACCACAATAAGCATCAGAATAAATATAGGAAGAAATATAATAAGTTCATCCGTATCTCCAACAGTCAAAGAGGAATCAAAAAAAACGATGATACTGATAAGTGATATGAACGCTACTCTCTTAACCCGAAATGAAAAACTAAGACTCTGGGCTATCAGTATAGGAAGTAGTCCGTTTAAAACTGCCTGATAACCCCCTCGCATTAAAATGGCACACAAATAAATGAAAGCGGCTTGAATCGAGAAATAAAGCCAAAAATTTTTTTGTGTAACTTTGTAGGAATTCCAGTGTAATAATACATGGACTGTAAATAATCCTGTAAATACAGCCCCCTCTAAAACCAAAGGCTCCTTAAAAAATTGAAGAATAATCGTTCCTACATATACGATTGACATCCAAATTAAAGTAGGCAGCCTTGAAGCAAATAATTCGTTTATATTCTTTATTCCGGCTTTTCCGTTCAATGGTCCTCCCCCTTATCTGTATTAAAAGCTTCTCCTCAAATGTGCTATCCGTATAAGGGAGCTCCTGATGGATACTGAGCGACATTGCTAGAAGAACGTGGGAAGCTGTCCTTTCGAGCAGCTTCCCTGCTTACCGCAGATACTATATTCCTGTACATCTCAACCTAAGGTTATGCATGCGCGAGTCAACATCGGAAATGACATCGGAGCATTCCTTTAATTGTTTGGTGAGCTCATCTTCTTCCGGATGCCGATGCTTGTATCTAAGCTGATGCTCCAGGCTCGCCCAGAAATCCATGGCAATCGTCCTGATTTGCACCTCTACCGTAATTTGTTTCTGATGTTCGGCAAAAAAAACGGGTATGCTAACGACCAAATGTAAACTGCGATAACCGTTTGACTTTGGATGAGAAATGTAATCCTTCTGCTTAATTAGCTTAATGTCGTTCTGACGTATTAGCGCATCTGCTATGAAATATATATCGTCAACATAAGAGCAGATCACACGAACTCCCGCTACATCATGAACATGATTTTCAATATGTTCAATAGTAAACGGCAGTTGCTTTTTCTCCATTTTTTTAAGAATGCTGGCTGTGCTTTTAAGTAGAGTAGCCATATAATTGATGGGGTTTCTTTGATACCGTATTTCGAATTCCGTGTTCAGAACATCAAACTTTGTCTTAATTTCTTTCATCGCACAACTGTACATCATCATTAATTCTTTGTACTCAATCATTGTGCTTATTGCCTTTTTTGACGAATTCAAATGGGGGATCATTTCGGAACTGGCTATGGATATCCGTTCATGGGAGAAGTCATGTCTAGGCGAATGAATCCCAGTTGGATAAGTATCATTGATATCCATACTGTCCGCATTCATTAAATTGTATAAGTTTACCATTTAATATGCCTCCCCTTTGTTTTATGCAACCTCTGATTCGAAAGGTACCATGATCGTTATTCCTCGGGGAATAACCTCAATATGAACAAGAGAAGTGCTGTACATCTCTCCATCAATCCCCACGTGTGCCGCATCTAGACCATACTGCGTAATGCTCAATCGTTTTGTCCTAAAATACAAAACATCCGGACGGTTAAGATGGGTTCCATTTTTGATATCAAAAAAAAGTTGCAGGGTATTGAACAACGAACTTTTTTGAATAATAAGGACATGGAGTTGTCCGTCGTCCATTTTGGCATCCGGAACCATTCCTTCTATTCCGCCAATGACCGGGGAATTCGTAACCAAATATAAGAGCGCCTCTTGTTCCTGACGCAATTCATCACACTCAATCTTGATGTGCGTCCCCGACAAAATTTTGGGAAGCTTAGGAACAGCAGATAAATAATAAGCCTTTTCTCCCATAACATTTTTCAAGTATTGATTGGTAGAATAGCTGATTGAGTTGATTGCACCGCCGGCCACAACATAATGAAAATACTCATTTCCCGCCAATCCGATATCGATCTTCTTCGTCTTCCCTTTTTCCAGCATCTCGCAAAACCTGTCCGGAGTACGCGGCAATTTCAAACTATTCCCGAAATCGTTGACTGTACCTGTCGGAAGGTAGGCTAGAGGGACATCTATGCCAAGGCGTTTGATCGTATTGACCGCAAAATGAAGAGTTCCGTCACCGCCTGCCACCACGAGCGAATCGCAATTGTCAAAGAATGAAGTCTCTACACATCTATTTTCCTGGCTTGTATAGAAAATATCATGATCCCTTAAGGCATACCTCGTTTTCAGACGTTCAATAACAGCAGCTTTACTTGCATGTGCTTTATGTTGCCCTGAAACGGGATTTATGATCATTTTTATTTTCATGATTGGATTCCTCCTCTTTGATCAGGTAAGCCTTTCATCCTTCTATCTTACAGGTACAGAGAACGGGCAACATCGTACAGAAGGGCGACCGATTTCTGCCCTTTTGGGTAAAAGGTGACAGGTCTACTCCTAACCGTCCACTTTCTTGATAGGTGTTCATACGATCCTCTCGATAATAAAAAGACCCGTCATCGCGAGATGACAGGCAACCGAGCACATACTCTATAACGGAGAAATGGCGAACCTAACCGATTACAAATATCTTCTTTTATACATCAAGGTAATTTGACCCGCTATATATTCCGCGTTATATTGGATGCCCTCCGTTATCCACCACATAATAATCCCCAGTAGTGAGGATGCAACAATATCAACGGAGGCTACCTCCTTTATGGTAATGTTTCTGGCTTCTCTACGTTTTTCTATAATCGTTTTTAACAGGTTGGACAAGCGGTTTTTGAAGCCTTTATGCTCAACCAATATCGCAAAGATTTCCCGATATTCATAAAAATAATGAAGAAACGTAACCAACTGCTCCTGCTCGTTGCTGCCCTTCACATGTAAGAGCGGTTCAAATTTCATGGATAGCTCATCAAAGATTTCATGTACGATGTGGCGCATCAAATCGTTAATATCCTCATAATGCAAATAAAACGTTGCTCGATTTAGTTCTGCACGGTTGGATATTTTTTGAACAGTCAACTGAGAAATATCGTGATTCTCCGCCAACAATGAAAAAACAGCTTCCTTCAGCATCTTCTTCGTGCGAATCACACGTGGATCTTCTTTTTTTTGTGTAGACATTTCATCCCTCGATGATCGATTATTTTTTCACTTCCTCAACTGATGAACCCATTCTGTCGATTAGTCGACATGACCAATGAAACTGTGAATAGGAATTGCTCCTTAATGCTGATATGATATATTTTATTGACACTCTGTCGAAAAAGCAACGAAGAGAGGACTACACCATGCAAGAAGGCACTAAGAAAATGAATAAAGGGATTTTACTCACCATCTTAATCTTTGGTTGTTTCTTATCCACACTCAATCAGACGTTATTGAATGTTGCCTTGAGTAATCTGATGGATGTATTTGATGTCACGGCAGCAACTATACAATGGATTTCAACGGGATTTATGTTGATCAACGGGATATTGATTCCGATTACCGCCTACTTAATGAAACGCTTTACAACACGTCAATTATTTATAAGTGCCATGTTGTTTTTATTAATCGGTTCGGTCATTTGTGCAGCGGCGCCAAGCTTTTTTGTACTCTTGGCAGGACGGATGATCCAAGCTGCCGGTGCAGGAATTGTAATGCCCCTCATGATGAGTGTTGTGCTCGCTATCTTCCCTGTTGAAAAACGCGGCAGTGCTATGGGCCTGCTTGGACTGGCAATGATCTTCGCTCCTGCCATTGGCCCGACTCTCTCGGGATTTATTGTCGAATACCACTCTTGGCGCTGGTTGTTTATCGGTCTCACCCCACTTGTCCTTATTGTCATCGTGTTGGCATTCAAGTATTTAATGAATGTATCCGAAACGTCTAAGGCGAAGCTCGATGGAGTAAGCGTCCTTCTATCCACCATCGGATTTGGCTTTATTTTATACGGCTTCAGCAGCGCAGGCAGTAAGGGCTGGGACGATCTCGTCGTGATCTTGTCGTTAGGGATTGGTATCGTTGTAACGGCTCTATTCTGTATTCGTCAGGTGAAGTCGGACGATCCCCTGTTAAACCTATCCGTCTTTAAAAATAAAATCTTTACGTTCACGTCTCTTATTAACGTGCTAATCACGATGATGATGTACGCTGACATGATCTTATTGCCCATTTATCTCCAGAAGGGTCGCGGTTTTACAGCATTTGATGCAGGGCTATTATTATTGCCTGGCGCCCTTATCAACGCATTGATGTCGCCGGTTACGGGTAAATTGTACGATCGTGTTGGAGCGAAGCCGCTGTTTATCATCGGTCTGCTGTTTATTATCCCCTCCATGTGGGCGGTAACCGATTTATCGGAATCGACAACGTATCTGTACTTAATGATTCGGACCATTTGCTTGCGAATCGGGTTAAGCTTCATTACCATGCCACTCAATACAGCCGCACTAAATGCGTTGCCTAAACAACTCGGTACGCATGGTACAGCCGTGAATAATACCGTTCGCCAAATTGCCGGGGCGATCGGGACTGCTGTCGTGGTTACGATTTTTACGGTGCAGTCAAAAGGTCATGCAGCTACGATCATGCTCAAAGATCCATCCACTCCTGCGGGGCTCCTGAAATCCCTTGCTTCCATCTCGGGTGCAAGCGATGCTTACTACTTCATGATGATTTTGTCCGTTATCGCGTTGGTCGTAACCTTGTTTATGCCCATGAAGAAGAAGGGTAAGATTGAAAAGGACATAAACGTAGTTGCTAAGGAAGAGACCATTATGTAACGGCATTTGATACAAAAATCCGATGCACTTTCCGAAAAACACCGAGGTTCCTCCTCTTATCTCATCCGTTGAAGTCATCAGGTGTCTCGGTTCCTTTCCAGCTCCGTAACAGAAAAGACAAAAACGAGCCGGGATCACCGAATCGTCACCGGGATGCAACCATCTCTTCCATCCATATGTGCTATGATGAACGGGTCGCGGCAGGTCCGTGTTGACTACATTTACCATGCGGAAGAGAGGATGAACGGCAGATGATCAAGGTTGCCATGCTCAGCTTCTGGCACGTCCATGCGAAAGATTATGCAGCACAAGTGGAATCGCATCCGGATACCGAAATCACGGCCATCTGGGATGAAATACCCGAACGGGGAAAAGCGGAAGCGGAGAAACGCGGAGTCAAATACTTCGACCGCTTGGAGGATCTCCTCGAGGACTCGTCCATCGATGGAGTCGTGATCGATACTCCGACCAACCTCCACCGAGACGTCATGGTCAGTGCCGCTTTGAACGGCAAACATATTTTTACCGAAAAAGTCATCGCAACGACAGTCAAGGAAGCACGCGAAATCATAGACGTCGCAAGGGAAAACGGTGTGAAGCTCACGGTTTCCCTACCCAGACGGAACGAGGGTTACACTCTCGCTATCGAAAAGATCATCAGCCAAGAACTTCTCGGCGATCTGACGCTGGTCCGCACCCGCCTCTCCCATGACGGAGCATTGGCCGGATGGCTGCCCGAGCATTTCTATACCAAAGAAGAATGCGGCGGCGGCGCGCTGATCGACCTTGGCTGCCACCCGATGTACCTCGCCCGGCTATTCCTGGGACTTCCCGATAGCGTGAGTGCCACTTTCGGGTACGTGACCAGCAAGGAAGTCGAAGACAACGCCGTAGCCGTATTGAAGTATCCAAACGGAGCCGCAGCCGTCGTCGAGGCAGGATTTGTCACCGCTCGCTCCCCCTTCTTCGTGGAGCTTCATGGGACGAAGGGAAGTCTGATTTATGGCGCGCCTGAGACCGACAGACTTTACTTAAGCGAAGCCGGAAAACCGGGCTGGCAGGAGCTGCCGCTAGAGCAAGATCACCCAACTGCCTTCGAGCAGTGGGTCCAACACATTCAGGACGATACCGAAGCGACCGAAAACCTGGAATTGGCACTGGACCTCACCCGCCTTATGGAAGCGGCTTATCGCTCCGTACGGGAATCTAGACCCGTTCCTCTGGCCGATTTGAAATAAGCACTCGCTAGTGAAGATAGCGAGCCGGGAAGACTCCCTCCTTGCCCGATTCGAAGCTAAACAGGCCCATGCCACGATGCATGGGCCTGTTTGTTATCGGAGCATAATCCATCCGGAGCGATTTTCGCATTTCGTAAAGTGAAAGGCTAGAATGCTTTATACTCCAGGTGGAGCAGGGGGAAGGGGCGGCCGGATCCATCAAGCTCCGACCTTCCCGTCTGAACGAATCCAAGCCGTTTGTAGAATGCGCAGGCGCCTTCGTTTTGCTCATTGACATCGACCTGAAGATGGCTTCCTTTCACTTTCTCAGCTTGTCCGATTAATCTTCTGCCGATCCCTAACCCATGATAATCGGGATCAACAAACAGCATTTCGATCTTCTTACCGTCAAGCCCGATGAATCCCGTCGGCTCCTTCTCATCGTTCAACTCCACCCAAATCTCGACTTCGTTTAAGGCGCCATTTTGCACGACCTGATGGTAGAAATGAATATCCTCTTCCGACAAAAACGTGTGGGTCTGAACGACCGCTTTATGCCAAATCTCTACCAGAGCATCATGATCTTTCTCCTGATCGAGAACAATTTCGCTGCTCATTATTCAGCCTCCGTTCCTTCTCTAGATCAATAGAATGCCTTCCCGATCGGTTTCATACACGGCGGCGACAATCGTATCCGCTACATTCCATTCCTAAGAAATATTATTCGAATATCGGGTATTTGCACAAGAGGCAAGGCCGTCCGAATGAACAGCCTTGCCCCTTTCTTGTTTACCTCTACAAGTCGATCCTACGGTTCGATGCCCCAGACCAGCTTGCCAGCCTGATAGAGCGTCACTTTGCTCCAGTCCGTATAGGTGGTCAGGGTACCCTTGTACGAGTAGTCATTGGCTTCGTCGAAGTTGGACCAGTCCGTCTTTGCCAATCGCAGCTGAATGTCACCCGTCTGCTCGCCTGCTTGGAGCGAACCCGCTCCGGCCGTAAAGCCCACTTCCACGTAGGTATCGGTGAACGTCCGTGTAATGTGGGTTCCCCCGATTGCCGCCCAATCGATCCAGGAGCTCATGCCAGCATTTCCGTCTTTCGAGAAGTAATAGCGCAGGGTCAATTCGCTCAGCTTAACTCCCGTTCCTCCGGTATTCTTGATGTTGAAGAACGGCTTGATCTGGTTGTCGGAAGCGCTCGTGTCACCCGCTTTGTATTGGACAATCAAGCCGCTTGCCGGAGTCGAGCTAGGGGTTGCCGACGATGTCGGCGTAACCGTGGATGTCGACGTTGGCGTTGGCGATCCAGTCGGCGTTGGCGTCAGGATAGGAGTTGCCGATGGAGTCGGGGTTGCTGTGGGTGTCGGCGTCGACGTAGCTGTTGGACTCGGCGAGGCCGTTGCGGTCGGCAGCGGCTTCATCATCCGGTTCAGCATCGCTTGCTTCTCTCGATTCCAGGTCTGCCAGTCATCCAAGAGCAGCCCTCCGGTATCGCCGCTGTTCGGATTCACGCACCAGTACGTCCAGTACAAATCGTTCGCTTTGATGTAATCCACCAAAGCGTTTTGCCATTTGCCTTCTACGGAAGTCGTATCGACGCTTCGACCGCCGAATTCGCCGACGATGACCGGCGCTAGATTTTGCTTGCTGATATAACCCCAATATTGGTCCCAAATGGCAGGCATGTTACTCGGAAAGGAGCCGTCATGGAACCAGGTTTGATCTGCGACACCCGGTCCGTAATCATGGGACGAATAGACGATTCGGTTGGGAACGTTCAGGCGCACAGGGTAGTTCTTGACCCCTTTTAGATTGCCGCCCCACCAGTATCCGCCCGTTTCGCCTTGTACCTTGCTGTCGATGCCTTCGACGATGATAAGCCAGTTCGGATTCACGGAGAGGATAGCATTACCCGCCTTTTCAGCGGCTAGCCGCCAATCCGTAGCGAGATCTCCGGTTCCCCAAGTGGCTTCGCCGTGTGGCTCATTGTGCAGATCTCCGCCGATCACCGTCGGATTGTCGGCATAGCGGGCGGCGAGCATTTTCCAGTCATCGATCCAGCGTTGTTCAGAATACTTGGCCGTGTACCACAGGTTCGATTGACTGTTGGAATCCGGCCGGTGTCGGTCCAAGAAGATCTTCATGCCGCGAGCTCCGGCTTTCTCCACCAATTTGTCCATCACCTGGATCGGAGTCAAGCCTACGAGATCGGGATTCTTTACCCAATCGACCCCTGCGACCTTCGCGGTGGAGTCGAACATTTCGTTACAATACGGCAAACGGATAAGATTGTAGCCATTCTCTTTGATTTGATCCAATAGACTATCCATGGACCGCGCCCAAATCCCATGAGGGGAATAGTTGGACGTCTCGAAGCCGAACCAGTTGATCCCATTAAGAACAGCGGGGTTTCCGGAAGCGTCGACAATCCGGTTTCCGACAGTATGATAAAAGCCGGATGCAGCGGATGCTTGAGTTTCCACACTCTTGACGATGCCCGTAAACCCTCCGATGACGAGCATTCCTGCCAGGGCGAATCTTCCAATCCTTTTGAACATCGTATCTCCCTCATTCCTTTACTTGGAATATCGGTACAATAGCCGGTTCATTGAATCTCTTCTTCATTTTCGGTACATTTACGGTTTGGTAAGCGTTTGCAGGAATGCGATGACTTTTCCGAACCCGAGCGTTTTTTGAACACAAACGATCCGCGTCTACTCACTCCTTCCGTCAAAATGTCCCCCGATTAAAGCACGCTAGATTCGGGAAAATAACCAATTTCAACAGGTAAGCGGTTTCAATTACGATAGTGGCAATCAAAAAGAGTCCAAGTAAGATCATTCTATCATGATCGTTACTAGCCCTACATAGTCCAAACTACCTTTTTTTGGTAATTTTCAATGATTTCACTGGAATGTACTCCCTTTTTTGACGGATGGAACCGAAGACAGGTACCATAAGGAAAAGGTCATACGTCCAAGGTGGTGCTCTCCCTGAAAAGAAGAACGGTCATTTCACTCATTCTCGTCCTTATTCTACTGGCTCTCTTCCTCTTCTCCTATGCTCAGAACAATTGGCTGTCCATCACCAAGCAAACGGTTTCTTCGGCGAAAATCCCTGCTGCCTTCAATGGGTACCGGATCGTTCATCTCTCCGATCTGCACGGTAAAACCTTTGGCTTCGGCCAGAGGCCTCTGCTAAAGGCCGTCCGAAAACAACATCCCGACATCATCGTTTTCACAGGCGATATGATCGATTCCGACACCTCCGGCAATCGGTCACGGAGTCTCACCCTCATGCGCGGTCTTGTCAAAATTGCCTCTGTCTATTGGGTTACCGGCAACCATGAGCGCATAGCCGATCTAGCTGGCCTTGAGCGGGAGCTGACGGACGTCGGCGTACAAGTGATGAACAACCGCGGGCAGTTGCTGACCCGGGAAGGTGCAAGCCTCTGGCTGTCCGGCATCGACGACCCGCGAATCGGCTCCTTGTCCGGCAGCCAGGATACCGAGGTGATCGTGAATGAGAACATGGATCGCTCCGTAGAGAATAGGCCCGACGGCTTGTACACGCTCCTGCTCTCCCACCGCCCCGAGATTCTTGATTTCTATGCGCGCAAAGGCTTTGATCTGATCTTCACCGGTCATGCTCACGGAGGACAATTCCGTCTCCCCTTCCTGGGTCCGATATATGCTCCGGATCAAGGCTATTATCCGAAGCTGACCGAAGGCGTGCATACGGAGGGAGATTCGGTGATGGTGATCAGTCGCGGGCTTGGCAACAGCGACATTCCCCAGCGTCTTTTCAACCGCCCGGAAGTTGTAGTCGTCACTTTGCGGAAGATCTAGACTACGCACGAACGGCATATGAACATCACCTTACTTAACTCAATGAAAACAATATTTCTTTGGACATTTCATCTGCATCCATCATTTCTAAGCCAATTAATGGTTTGAACTGTGGCATGGTTACGCTTTTTGCGGCTTCGTGAATCATAATTCGTTTTAGTAGCTTCTTGTATACTTATGGGTATCAAAGAACGAAACCAAAGGAGGTCACTGACTCGGTGGCCTCCTTTGGTTCAGCTGGTTATTGAACTATCGTTTTCCTAGCTGAATGAATCAGGAGTACACGTAGAAATATCATCCCCGGGAGTAGCCACGACAAACCATTCATCGCCGTTGTATCCCATGCCATCTCCTGCTTGCCAACACTCATATTTATTATGGTGTCCATTTACAAAAAGAGTCTTACCTGACTCAAATTCAATATGTAGGTGCGGGGAAAGTCCGCCAAGCTTAATATTGGCTACCTTTTCTCTTCGTAGTTCAAAAATCAATTTATACTCATCTTCTTCCGATAGCTCACTCATTTCATCTTCGGAGTTCGGAAAATCATGTGTGTCTTTTGGAAATACTCCCCATTTTGATTCAATATTTAGCCAAAGTTGGTCTGGAGAATGGTGATCATAGTGTTCAAAGCGTAATAGTAGCGCGCCGGGACCTATCCCAAATTTCACACCATCTAATTGACTGCCAATAAATAGATGCGACAGAACTTTCTCTGTAAACTCCTTATATTCTGAATCCAATTGAATCACCTCTTATTCCAAAGATCACTTTTAACAACTAAGAATCACTTCAAGATAAGTGGCAGATAGATGTCGTCCACAATCTCGGCGATGGTCTGCTCAGACACTGGCTCGTAGGACAGTAGCAGCTCATGCCGGATCAGATCGACGGGGAGAGTCCGCATCCGAGGGGTGATCTTGTCAAACTGAAGTTCGCCCCGTTCCTCAGCTTGCTTAAGCACCGTGGTCGTGGCACGCCCGGTCCGCCCATTCGGAAAAAGCAGGGTCGAAAGCGGCACTTCACCCAATTCCACCATTATTCCGTGGACGGTTTCCGCTCCAATCTCGGTTAAAATGCGGTTCATCAATCGCAGCACTTGGATGAGGTCTTCGCGAAGATTCCCCGTATTCGGAATTTCCTCATAAGGAAGCGGGATCCGCTGACGGATCGCATTCAGTACAAGCTCACCGCGATTCGGATATCGGCGATAGATCACGGCCTTGCTTGTCCCCGCCCGGTTCGCCACACCCTCTATGGTCAGACGCGAATACCCCACCTCAGCCAACTCTTCCTTGGTGGCTCGAAGGATGGCCTCCTCAAGCTGGGCTCCCCTTCGCCTTGTCTCCGGTTTGGTGCCGGTTTGATTTTTCTTGTCCATCGTCATCCTCCGCAATAAAATACGTTGCGTTTCTTATAGAAGTATTATATCATGAAGGGCAAATAAGGAACTATTCGTATCTTATCTCCGGAGAAGAGGATGACCATGAACAGCAAAATCAACGAAGCCAGTTCGCACCAACCGGCGCGCGAAAAGCTCGACCCGGCGCTCATCAAGATGGCGTGGATTCTTCTTTTTGGAACGCTGGCCCCTCTATTCGACACCACCATCACGAATGTCGCGATTCATACGCTCAGTCAAGCGTTGAACGCATCGGTGACCACCATTCAATGGGTCATGACCAGCTACTTGCTGGCGCTCGGCATGGTCATTCCGATCACCGGTTGGGCCGTGGACCGCTTCGGCGGCAAGCGGATGTGGCTGTTTGCGCTCGCCGTTTTCTTCACAGGGTCGATCCTGTGCAGCTTGTCTTGGAACGTCGGCAGCTTGATCGCATTCCGCGCAATCCAAGGAATCGGCGGCGGCTTCATGATGCCGATCATGCAGACCATGCTCGTCCGATCGGCCCGTGATCAAAAGCTCGGGAAGCTGATGGCGGTCGCCGGCCTGCCCGCCTTGCTCGGTCCGATCCTCGGGCCGGTGCTGGGAGGAGTGATCGTGGAGAACCTGAATTGGCGGTGGATCTTCTTCGTGAACATCCCGATTTGCTTGATTGCAATGATTTGGGCTTGGCGAGGACTGCCGGAGGAAGAAAACGTGAAGCGAACCTCCCGTTTGGATATCCTGGGGCTCTCGTTGATCTCTCCCGCCCTGGTCCTGATCATCTACGGGCTGGCGCAAGTAGGTACGCATCACGGCTTTGGCCATTCCGAGGTGCTGATTCCCCTCCTGATCGGTCTTCTGCTGTTGGTCAGCTTCGTGGGTTATACCCTGCGAAAGAAGGAATCTCCCCTCATCGACCTCAGCTTATTCAAGGTTCATTCGTTTACGGCTGCCTCATTCCTGTTCTTTCTATCCGGGCTTTCCACGTATGGAGCTATGCTGCTCCTGCCGATGTACTACCAGCAAATCCGGGGAGAGGGTGTTCTTGCCTCCGGTCTCTTGTTAATGCCCCAAGGAATCGGGATGTTGCTCACGCGAGCCTTGGCGGGAAAGCTGACCGACCAAATCGGGCCGCGACCGGTCGTCTTGGCGGGAACGCTCTTAACCGCATTAGGCACATGGCCTTTTACAGCAGCTGGCGCGGATACGAGTCATCTTCTTCTCGCCATGACCTTGGTCGTACGCGGGGCGGGACTCGGAGGGATCTTTCTTCCCGTGATGGCAGCTTCCTATCAGGGGCTTCGCAAGGAGCAGATCCCGGATGCCAGTAGCGCCAGCCGGATTATTCAGCAAGTCGGCGGAGCGTTCGGCGCCTCCGTGCTTGCCGTTATTTTGCAGAATCAGCTGGATGCCCATACAGCGATCGACCTCGCTGCGAAGGCGACCTCATTCAATCATACCTTCTTATGGTCGCTAGGGTTCACGGTCATCGGCCTGATCCCTGCCGCGTTCCTTCCGGGAAGAAGCGCCAGCAGCGAAGGTAGTGGGAAGTAAGTGAATCTCAGGCCTTAACAAAAAAGCGGCGTGCCCTTAACGGCCGCCGCTTCCCCATACCTTCTCGTAGTCTTCTTCCTTGAAGCCGACGGTAACTCGGCTCCCATCCGTAACAAGCGGCCGCTTGATTAGCCTGCCGTTTCCAGCCAGCAGCATCAGCTTCTCCTCCAGACTCATCCCTGGAAGCTTGTCCTTCAGCTTCAGCTCGCGGTAGACTTCTCCCGAAGTATTGAAAAACTTGCTGCTATCCAATCCACTCAGTTCAACCAGTTTGCCCAGCTCCTCCGCACTCGGCGGGGTCTGAAACAAGTCGATGGCGTCCAGGGACTGCCCCGCCGCTTCCAGCCACTGCTTTGCCTTCCGGCAGGTGCCGCATTTGGGATACCAATAGAATGTCAGGCTCATAGCCATTCTCCTTTCGCCTTGCCGTCATGCTTACGAATCGCCATCCGTATGCTGGTGCCGGATAAGCAGGTTTTTATGACCGTCTTCCGACACCACGCTTCGAAGGATGCCCCATCAGCCTATCGCATTTATTGCCCGTGCTCCTGCTTCGATTCCAAATCAAGCTCCAGGTTGATCCGATCCAGGCAGGGAATACCGTCTTCCACAATGCTTTCGGCGTATTGCTTTGTAAAATAATCTCGTTCCACTCCGGTGATGCGGAAGCCGCATTTTTGATAAACCGCCAACGCAGCAAGGCTCGAATTGCCGGTGCCGACCTGCAACGCTCGAGCTCCCAACCGTTTGGCCTGTTCCGCTGCGTGATGAATCAACCGTTTGGCTACCCCTTTTCCCCTGTGTGTGGAGTGGACAGCCAGATTCACCAGCTCGGCAGCACGGCCACCTCCATCCTCTCGGACTACGATGACATAGACACCGACGGCTTGTTCATTCTCCTCGCAGGCAACCGCGCAGAAGCCTTCGCGCAAATAAGCTTCGACGAAAGCCTGCTCCGGGTCGGCTTCCAACAGCAGGTCCATGGGAGGAGATTCACCTTGTCGCAAGCTACGGATAACCGTCATCCTTCATCGCCCTCCCTTAGCTGGGCAATCAGTTCCTCCATATCCGCCGGAAGCGGAGCGCGGAATTCGGTAAAACAGCCTGTTCCGGGATGGATAAACCCGAGCTTCTCCGCATGAAGAGCTTGTCTCGGAATGGAAGGACCGGTTTGCTGAAGCACTCCTCCGTCAATCCCGGTTGGCTCCGGGTTCTCGCTCCTGTTACTCTCCACGGAGGAAGCAGCATGGTCGCACTCTCGCCCGATGGGTTCCGACAACCCTGTCTCATCTGCGAAATCTGCCGCCCGACCCGGAATGATGCCGGTCTCCGCCTCCCCGCCAGGGCCGTACATTTTATCCCCGAACAGCGGATGGCCCAAATGCCGCATGTGAACGCGGATCTGATGCGTGCGCCCGGTCTCCAGACGGATATGAACCACCGATCCGGCAGGATGGGCTTCCGCAACCCGGTAATGGGTAACCGCCCGGTCTCCTTCCGGTGACACGATACGAACGCGTGGATTGTCCGGGTTCCGGTCGATGGGAGCATCCACCGTTCCTTCCATTTTCGTCATCTTCCCATGGACGACTGCAACATATTCCTTCGTTACGATCCCTTTTTGCATCTGCTCGGAGATGCTTTGATGGACATAGGGATTTTTCGCGATGGCGAGCACGCCCGATGTCTCCTGATCGAGCCGATGTACCGGTCGAAAGCGGACGGTCTCCCCTTTTTGCCGCCAATGCCAAACGACCCCGTTCGCGAGAGTTCCGGTGTAATGGCCGTGGGTGGGATGAACGATAAGACCGGGAGGCTTGTTCAGAATGAGCAGATACTCGTCTTCATGCAAGATCGCAAGCTCCATCTCTTCCGGCTGAATGTCCTCCGACACCTCGCGCTGCATTCTCGCCTCCACTCGATCACCCGGATGAACAACCGCATTGGTATAGGTGCGCAGCCCGTTGACGGTAAGCCCCTGCTCGGATTGCTTTAATCGGGTCATGAGCGTACGGGAGATGCCCATGCGGTTTTTCAACACGGTTCCGAGCTTCATCCCAGCATCCGCTTCCGGTACGAGATAGACTAGGGGCTCGTAATAGGCTTCTGTTTCCTTTGTCATTCACGATCTCCATTCTGGATGGTAAGTTGCATTATCCTTTGCTCTCGCCGCCGTTTCCGAAGACGTTCGCCCCACGAACATACTCCACATCGTCACGGCCTTCCCGGGCATTAGCTGCGCGGGCGGCGGCAAAGAAGAAGTCCGACAGCCGGTTCACATACCGCATGACGGCAGGGTTTACCTCATGCTCGGCTGCCAACGTGACAACCCGCCGCTCCGCTCTCCGGCACACGGTCCGACATACATGCAGGGAGGCCGCCGCCTCACTGCCTCCGGGAAGAATGAATCGACGGATAGGCGGCGCCTCCGCATCATATTTGTCAATGAGGGTCTCCAGTTGATTCGAAAGGTCCTCCGCAACTTTCCAGCCTGCTCCACCCGATGGGTCCAAATAAGCGAGGTCTCCGCCGCAATCGAACAATTCATGCTGGATCCGGGTTAGGTCGGACCGAAGGTCTTCATAGATGAGGCCCGTAAGCGAACCGATCGCTTGACCCACAAAGGCATTCAGCTCATCGATCGTGCCGTACGCCTCCACGCGGGCGTCGTCTTTACCGACACGTCCCCCAATGACCGAGGTTTTGCCCTCGTCTCCCGTACGTGTATAAAGCTTCATAGTTCCCCCTCCTAAGCGATCATTTCCTTCCGATCCATCTCATGCTTTCTCTTTATGATCTCATAGATTCCCCGATAAACCAAACCACAGCGATGTCTATTCGAAAAAAGTTGGGTTTCCTTTCGCACCCTTTTTCACCCTCGTGGACGCCGTCTCCTATCCGCACGATTCACGACGACCGACTCGCTCTATCCCAACTATCCCAACCAGGTGCAGGCGGCGACAGCAGCCAATAGAAGCAGCGCTTCCAGGCCTTCGTTCATGGCTCCGTACAGATCGCCGGTCAATCCCCCGAGCTTGCGGCTGATCCCACGTGCGGCGGGCCATCCGAAGAGAAAGCACAAGAACGCAGCCGTGAGCGCCAGAATCGCAGCCAAAGCGAGAACGGATACAGTCCCGCTTCCTATAGAGGAGGAAGCACTCGGATATCTAGTGATCCACGCGTACAATCCGGTGAGCAAAAATGTCGTCAGCACCGCCATCGCTCCGGATGCGGCCGCATGAATCCCTCTCACTTCACGAAAAAGCGAGCCCAAACCGCTTTCTTTTCGGGCATACGGCCATCCGACCATGCAAACCACCATCCACCAGCGGCTCCAAATCGGAATGACCACGAGCAGAAGGAGCGACGGACCAAATGCCGTAGAAAAGCCAAAAAGCTCAACTCCCCCGCTTGAATCGGAAAAACCGAGGCTCCCGGCTCTCAGCACCTCATATAGAAACGATGCCTTGGCTAGCAAAAGGAGAATCGCCGCCATGACGCCCATCGCGCCGACCCGGCTGTCCTTCATGATCTCCAGCATCCGCTCCGGCGACCGGTGGCTCATCAAACCATCAGCCGCATCCATCCATCCGTCGAGGTGAAGCCCTCCGGTGAGCAATACCCACAGGATGAGCGTCAGCACGGCAGCGGGGCCTAATGGAAGCAGATGGCCCGCCGCGTAGGCAAATAAGCCGAGCAGCAAGCCGATCACTCCGCCGACGGCCGGATAGAAGAGAACGCTTTGCCGGAACACGCGCGGCGTATAGTCAAACTGATAGGGAATCGGAATGCGGGTGAGAAACTGCATAGCCGCCGCAGCTGCCTGCAAGCCCGCGAGCAAGGGATTTCGAACCAAGTGAGGTCACTTCCGTTTGGATATTGAGTTATGCGATAACGCGAATCCCCGGACTCTTTCAAGAAAAAGAGCATGGTCGAATCAGGACGGCAGCCACGTCGAGAGGGTGCCGTGCCGATTAGGCCAAGGCCGTTCATGATGCGAATTCACGGTATCGCATAACGCTGCTTTCGTCAAGAAAGCAGCAAAAGGGGTCGAGGCGGATGGTACATTCGCTGTCCTTCCCTCGTCATAGCTCATCCAAGCGGAATTCCAGCCGCTTGAGATCGACGGGTATTCCGGCGGTGACGAGAAAGGCACGATTACTAAGCCGTGCCACTCTTTGGTTGAGCAGTCCCGCATAATCGCGGAACAGACGACCGAGCGGATATTCCGGTACGATTCCGTCTCCCACTTCATTGGAGACGGCGAGAACGGGATACGGACAGCCTTCGAGCGCGGAGCACAACTCCTCGATTCGGTCTTCCAATTCATCGAGTCGGTTCTCGCCCTCTAGCCTCAGCAGCCAATTGGACAGCCAGAGCGTAAGACAATCGATGAGAATCACGCGAGAATGGCCAAGATCGGTCCTGGCTTCCGCATCCGTGGTAGCTTCCGATTTCGCGAAGGCATCCGTGCCAATCGCCGTCTGATCGGGCATGTCCACGGAGCTCTCCGAGCCCAAGCCCGAGTCTGCGCTCCACTTCCGAAGGAGGGCGGCCAGCTCGTAGGGCTCCTCATGAACCCGCCAGGCGAAGCCGGATGCGGTGCGCCGGTCCTGATGCATCCGCGCGCGCTCCTCCATCTCGCGATCATACAGCTGCGCGGTGGCGATGTACTCCCCGGAGGAAGCGAGGCGGGCGGCGCAAGCTTCCGCGAAGCGGCTCTTGCCGCTTCGCGCTCCTCCCGTGATGAAGATGACCATCGCTATTCCTCCCGGGCTCCGGAGATTCCGGCACTCTCGAAGGTCGCCATCTCCCGGATGATCCGCTCGGCGGCATCGAGCAGATGGAACGCCAGCACAGCGCCGGTGCCTTCCCCAAGCCGCATGTGGAGGTCGAGCATCGGCGAGAGGCCGAGCTCGGCGAGCAGCCGGGCATGGCCGCGCTCCTCGGACACATGCGAGGCGATGATGTAGTCGTGCGCCGCCGGGCAGAGGCGCACGGCAGCGAGCGCGGCAGCCGAGGAGATGAAGCCGTCGATCACGACGAGGCTTCGATGCGCGGCGGCGCCGAGGATGACCCCGGCGAGTCCGGCCAGCTCCAGGCCGCCGACCGCCGCAAGCACGCCGAGCGGGTCCTCCGCGCTCGGCGCATTGACCGCAAGCGCCTGCTCCACCACGCGGCGCTTGCGGGCGAGCCCGGCATCGTCGATGCCCGTGCCGCGGCCGACCGCTTCCTGCGCGCTGACTCCCGTCAGCGCCATGAAGACGGCGGCGCTCGGCGTCGTGTTGCCGATGCCCATCTCACCGGTGGCGAACACGCGGCAGCCTGCGGCCGCACGCTCCGCCACCAGCTCATACCCCGCGCGAATGGCCGCTTCCGCTTCCGCGCGGCTCATCGCCGGTCCGCGCGCGATGTTTCCGGCTCCGCGGCGGATCTTGCGCTGGATGAGGTCGGGATGCGAGAGCTCCGCATCCACGCCGATATCGACGCAGAGCACCTCCGCTCCGGCCTGCCGGGCGAGCACGTTCACCGCAGCTCCTCCCGCGAGGAAGTTCATCACCATCTGCTGCGTCACCTCCGACGGGAACGCGCTGATGCCCTCCTCCGTGACGCCGTGATCCCCCGCCATCACGATGACGGCTTTCTTCGTCAGATCCGGTGTTACTTCTCCGGTCACGCCAGCTGTCTGCCAGACGAGCTTTTCCAGCTTGCCTAGGCTTCCCGGAGGCTTGGTCAAGCTGTCCAGCCGACGCTTGGCCTCCTCAATGGCTTCTGCGTCCAGCGGCATGACCCTGCCGATCATCTCATCCAAAGTTGCCATACGCTCGTTCTCCCCGCTTTCATAATCCTTCTCCGTATCGATTCGCTCCAGTCTTGTCCCTTTCCTTCTTTCCTAACAACCGTTACAGAATCACTTCCCGCCCTCTGGTGCAGAATCACCGGCGATCTTTCCCGCCGGCTGCTTGCAGCAAGAGCTGCGGCACTCCGCTGACGGGGTGGGCCAACACGAGCGGCCGCGTCCCGTACACCCGCTCAATGCGGTCCGCATCGATCAGCTCGGACGGTGCCCCTTCTCCCTCCGAGCGGCCATCGTGCAGGAGCAGCAGGCGGTCGCAATACTGAGCGGCCAGATTGAGGTCGTGCAGCACGGCAACCACAGTCAGCTTCGAAGCGGTTTGCCATTCGCGGATATAATCCATCAGCTCCACCTGATGGCCGATATCCAGGAAGGTAGTCGGCTCGTCGAGGAGCAGCAGACGCGGCTCCTGCACCATCGTCTTCCCGAGGGCGACTCGCTGCCGCTCACCTCCGCTCAAGCTGTCGATTTCTCGATCCGCAAGGGCGTTCAACGACAAGCGTTCCATCACCACCGCCAGAAGCGCGCTTGGATCATTCGGCTCTTGCCCGAACCAATCCTGATACGGATACCGCCCCATCTCCAATACCTCGCGCACGGTGAATCCGGGCGCCGCCACGCCTTCCTGGGGAAGGACCGCCAGCTTGCGAGCCAGCTCCTTGCGCGGATAATCCGCCGCCGCCCGGCCGTCGATCTCCACCGCACCCGAATCCGGGCGAAGCACGCCTGACAGAAGGCGCAAGAGCGTGGATTTGCCGCCGCCATTGGGACCGATGATCCCGTAGAAGCAGCCGTCCTCGACGGTTAAGTTCAGGCTTCGCAGCACCTCGCGGTCCCCAAGTCGGAGGGTTGCCTCGTTTACTCGTATCATCCGCTCATCCCTCCGCAGTCCGTTTCCGTTTGAGCAGCAAGTAAGCAAAAAACGGCGTCCCGATCAGCGCGGTAACGACGCCGAGCGGGATCTCCTGATTGCCGAGAGCAAGCCGGGCGAGCGTATCCGCCCAGAGCACGTAGCTCGCTCCTGCTAGTGCGGAGACGGGGATCAGCAGGCGGTTGTCCGGCCCTGCCAGGAGCCGGACCAGATGAGGAACGACCAGCCCGACGAACCCGATGGTTCCGGCAACCGAGACCGCGCCCGCCGTCAAGAGGGTGCTTGCTCCGAGCACGATCAGCTTCGTTCGGTTGACATTCGCCCCCATATGCGAGGCATGTCGTTCGCCGAGGGCAAACAGGTTCAGCTGTCGGCTGTACGCGATCAGGATCGCCAGCACCCCGATCAGGAGCGGCAGCAGCAGCCCGGAATACTCCCAGCCCCTCAGCGCAACGCTTCCCATCAGCCAAAAGACGATTTCGTTGACGACCCCATGCGAGAGGGAAATCATCAGCGAGACGAAAGCGCCGAAGAAAGCCTGCACGATGACCCCTGCCAGGATCAAGGTCTCAATGTTCCTGCGCCCGCCGCGCCCCGCAAGCGTGTATACCAGCAGGAGCGTGAGGAGGCCCATGAGAAAGGCCGCCCCCGGAACGCTCCACATGCCAAGCGCCAGCCGCATTCCGGATAGAATAGCAAAGGCCGCGCCTGCAGAAGCGCCTGAAGCGACTCCAAGCGTATAGGGATCAGCGAGCGGATTTCGGAGAACCGCCTGAAAGCCCGCTCCGGCTACGGCAAGGGACGCACCAACCAGCATGGCAAGCGCCACCCTCGGCAGCCGGACATCCGCTACGATCGTCGCGAAGGCGGGATCAGGAGCCGAAACAAGCTTGGGTCCGATTCCGGGAATGCGGTGAAGGAGAATCCCCCAGACTTCCGCAAGCGGCACATGCGCAGATCCTACCGACAGGCAGATGACCACGGAAACAAGCAGGAGAAGGCCGAAGCCTCCTCCATAAACCCACGATTTGCGCATCTTATTTCACCAAATCGGGATGAACCGCTTTGGCAATCTCGACGAGGCCATCCGTCAGGCGCGGGCCTACCCGCGTCACCAGATTGGAATCGACCGGATGAATCTCCTTGTTCTTCACGGCGTCCAGAGCAGAGAAGCCTGGGCGTTTCAGAATTTCATCATAGATGGTGTTGCCCGTATACGCATCCGTTCCATAGAGAATGACTTCCGGATTGGACTTGATGATGGATTCCGCATTGATTTCAAACCATCCCTTTTGATCCCCGGCCACATTCGTTCCTCCGGCCAGCGTCAACAGTTCGTCCAAAAACTCGCCCTTCCCGACGCTCCAGCCCGGCGAGAATTCGAGGTATACCTTTTTCTTCGGCGCATCCTTGACCGCCGCTACGACGCGATCGCGGTCCGCCTTCATTTTGATCGTCACCTGTTCCGCTTGTGCCTGCGCGTTCAAGAGCGTACCGACCGTTTGCACATGTTCAATGACCTGATCCAGCGTCTTCGGATCACCGGCATAAACCGTAACCTTCAGCTCGCGCAGCTTGTTGATGACGTCGAGCTGCAGGCCGCTGTGAGCCAGCACGAGATCGGGCTTAAGCGCGAGTACAGCTTCAACGTTGGTGTTCATGTCGCCGATCTTGGTCTTCTCGGCAGCTTCCTTCGGATAATCGCTGAATTGGTCAACCCCCATTACCCGATCTCCTGCGCCGACGGCAAAAGCCGTTTCCGTTTCGCTCGGAGCGATGGTCACAATCCGCTTAGGCTCCGCATTCAGCACCACATCCGTGCCCGTGGCATCCTTGACGGTCAGCGGATATACCGTTTCCGCCGCGGCAGGTGCAACCGAGCTTGCAGGCGTTGCAGGAGCAACCGATGCCGAAGGCGCCGTGGATGCGGACGCCTGCGGCGATGCGCTGGCTCCTTCTTCACTCTTGCTGCCGCATGCAGCCAGGCTCACGGCGAGCATCAAGGCGAGCCCCATCGCTCCAAGCCGTTTCCATCTCTTTTTGTCGTTC
Organism: Gorillibacterium timonense; assembly: GCF_001457415.1. Classification (GTDB taxonomy): domain Bacteria; phylum Bacillota; class Bacilli; order Paenibacillales; family NBRC-103111; genus Gorillibacterium; species Gorillibacterium timonense. The sequence continues at coordinate 825,837 of NZ_LN881724.1, read as the reverse complement.
CCCGATACCATTTGCATGGTGTTCTTCATTCCCTCTCCTCTTTTCCTCCCAAGTGAGGCATGATCCGCTTCCGGTTCTTCCACGCTAGAACGAAAAATCCCCCGTCCGCAAGCGGGCAGGGGTCAGCATACAGGCAGCATAACAGTCGTCATACTCCGGTTAGCCGAATCCTTTTCCGCGAAGGATTTCGTCAGCTTATGTCCGCTAGGCAGGTCTCCTGACTCACGGGTCAAGCACCATCCCCGCCTTCCCGTCACGTATGACAGTGGCATGCTGGGGATGATTTCCCGAATTACAGTGGCGCGACCGTGCCGGATTTACACCGGCTTCCCTTTTAACCCGCTCCCAATGGGGGCAGGCACCTGGCGACTCGATGGATCTTTCGGTTCCAGCAGAATGCTCTCCGTCCAAAAGTATAGGGGATGCGTCCCGCTTTGACAAGTCAACTTATCGGCTTTCATCGGAGTACAAAAGCAATAAAACGCTTACGATTATTCCACAATCCACCTCACTTCTTCTTCCGGCAGCCCTTCCGCGGACGCCTTCAATACGAGTTCGCCGTGCTGTTGCCCCGACTGTACGATCACCAGGCATTTGCCGTTGCGAGTCCGTCTCCGATTGCCTTTATAAGATTCATCGCTGGTCAAGTCTCCGTTGTCGATTCCGATCATGCGTCCCGCCCCAATTGCTTCCACGGTCACCTCGACATTCGGATTCGGAACCCGATTCCCCTTGGCATCGACTATCGTCACTTCGATATGAGCAATCTCCTGGCCGTCTGCAGGCAGCGTTTGCCGATCCGCCCGCAGCATGATCCCGCAAGCTGCACCTGCGGTTGCCAGGCTGTGCTCGCAAGCGATCCGGCCTCCGTTTCTCCCGATCGCCTTGATCTCACCGGGATTGTACGGGAGGTGCCAGATCATCAAATGATCGGGGAAATGGGCAAGCTCTCTCACCCCATATGACTCCCCGTTCAAGACGAGCTCCACAGTCTCACAGTTGGTAAAGGTCACAAGCCGCAGCAGCTTGCCCGCGTACTCGGGCAGAGTCCAATGATCCACCATCGCCGGCGCTTTCCAGTGCATCGTCCACTGTGGATTGAACTCTTGCTTCCCGGCATCATCAAACACGGCGATCTGCACGACGGGCTGATCCGACCACAGGCTTTGCTGTAAATAGGAGACGGGCTTGCGGAAGCCGCAGGTGTCTATGAGTCCCGAAGACCAGCCTTTGGACGGATAAACGGATTCGCCCAAATAGTCGATCCCCGCCCAGACGAATTGCCCGATCACGTAATCGTGCCGAACGACATCGAACCAGGGATTCACCGGCACATAGCCCTTCACCCGGTTGCCTTGGCCCCGGTAATACGGGAAGGTCTCCGTTCCGACGATAAGCGTATCCGGCATCGCTTCCCTGTACGCTTCATACCATTGCTCTTGATAGTTTAAGCCGAGAATGTCAACATGCCGAGCCAGCTCCTTGGTGTGCTCCACCTTCTCTTCGATGGAGCCTTCCCTCAAGCGGATCGGAAAGTTATGCGGCTCCAAGCCGCAGGTTACGGGCCGCGTGGGGTCCAGCTCATGGCAAGCCGCGACGAGCTTATCCAGAATGGCAAGCATGGAGGCTTGCCCTTGATTCTCCACTTCATTGCCGACGCTCCACAGAAAGACACAAGGGTGGTTTCGGTCCCGGATCAGCGCCGAAGCCAAATCCTTATGCCACCACTCATCGAACAAATGCTCATAATAGAGAGACTTCCATTTATCGAATATCTCATCGATCACCAAGAAGCCCATCCGGTCGCACAGATCCAGCAGCTCGGGTGCCATTGGATTATGCGCGAAGCGGATCGCGTTGCAGCCCATCTCCTTGAGTGTCTCCAGCCGCCGTTTCATCGCGGTATCCTGATAAGCGGCACCAAGACAGCCGAGGTCGTGATGCAGGCATACTCCCTTCAGCTTCAGCCTTTTTCCGTTCAGAAACAGACCGGAGCAAGCATCCAATCGGATTTCCCGGATCCCAAACGTAGTGGAAAAGCTATCGTGCGCCTTGCCGTCGTATATAATCGTCGTTCGGGCCTGGTAGAGCACGGGCAGCTCCGGTGACCACAGCTCAGGATTAGAGATTTCTCCTTCCTGCCGGATCTCCTTCGTTTCGTGAGCCTTGAGCACCTCCCGCGTCTCCATACTCGTTGCCCGTTTCCCGTCCTCGTCGAAGACCTCCGTTACGATGCGGCATTCCACATCATGCTCACTGTGGCTCACAACCGTAGTGGCGGCGTTCACAATTGCCGCCTCCGGCGTGATTCGCGGTGTGGTGATGAACGTGCCCCATTCGGCTACATGAATCGGATTCGTTCGAATGAGCCAGACATTGCGATAGATTCCCGATCCCGAATACCACCGGTCGGAAGGAATCGGCGTATTGTCCACTTTGACGGCCAGCACATTTTCCGCATCCCACCGGATATAAGGCGTCAGATCATATTGAAAGCTGACGTAGCCGTATGGACGTTTTCCCACGGAATGTCCATTGATCCAAACCTCGCTATTATGATGAACCCCGTCAAACTGGACATAGACGCGAGGGGGACCGGACGAAGCCTCCAAGAAAAAACGCTTCCTGTACCAGCCCACCGTCCAGCGGGGCAAGCACGCCTGAAAGCCTCCGTGCGGCATGTGGGGATCAAACGGCTTTTCAATGCTCCAATCGTGTGGAACGTCCACTTGCCTCCACCCGCTATCGGTAAAGCCCTCCTGCTCGGCGCCCGCATAATTCCCTTCTGCAAACTTCCATTCCCGATTCCATTTGGTCACCACTCTGCCCGTCATGACATTCCCTCCACAGTTCAATTAACGATGCGGATGAGTCTCACACAATTTGATAGATGGGACGATCTTGCACATAATGAACCGGGATGTCCGGGTAACGAGCAGCGAGCTGTTCCGCAAGGACCTTCATTCCAGGCGCTTCGCTTTCCGCATGACCCAGCATGATCAAAGCTTTCCCTCTGCCTTGATGAACGGCATCCTTGATGTATTCAGGGGCTTCCCATTCCGGCCCTTCTCCGGCGATGATCAAATCGAGATCTTTATCTTGAAGGAGTGGAATGACCAGCTCCCCGCTGCCCCTGTAACCCGCCAACACGCCAACCTTTCTGCATAGTAGAGAAAAATCCCCCGCAACCCGCACGTAGGAAAGCTTCAACTGCCGCTTCAAATAAGCCGCAATCGCGGCAAGCTCCATTTCGGGCAACTCCAGCACCGCTGCCGTTGGCTGCTGTTCGGTCACATACGACTCCCATTTCAGCTCCCGAAGAAGCCCCTGCATGATCCCGTCTGGCTTATACCGGTGGATCCCGTCATGGAACCGGTAGATCGCAATTCCGCTTTCGCCAATCAACCGCTCCTTATCCAAATAAACCGGATCCTTCTTCAGCCATTCCTGATCCCCACGGTGACTGTAATAGATGCCCTCATGGGAAATGACCAGATTGGCTCCAAATGCAAGCGCCTGCTCGATGACGAAGTGAGAAGCAGTAAATGCCGTCACGATTCCGCTAGCCTCCGTGTCGATGCCCCCCGGGTTAAGCTCGTCAACCGTTGTCTCTCCTGTCTCCGAATCTGCTAGCAGTCCGTGGATAATTTCTCCTATTGTTGTGATTTCTGAAGACCTCCTTCAAGAGAAGAGTCCCTTCTCCATCCTGGGAAACGATATACGAAAAGTCCCTTCCCTCCGCATGATACCTTTCATTGTAGAAGAGAACGCCCCCGATGATTACCCATCATCCTATAGATGTTAGTTAGGAAATTTCATACGATAGGTGGAGTTGACGTCCATTTCCGGTCTGAACACGAAGAAGCGGCCCCTTCCGAAAGAGAAGGAGCCGCGTGGTTTTACTGGATTCTAGATTTCCTCTCGCCTGCCGAATAACAGCTTGATTCGATCGCTTCGTCAGCAGGGTTCGGATTCATCACTATGTTCGTTGTATCGGATATACTCGTTAATCTTAAGATCCAATTCATTGCTTGCTTCCACGACATGTGGCGATGTCAAGGACTGTTCTTGTTCAAATAGCTTCTCCATGCGGACGCGCAGACGATGAATTTCCTCTTCCAAAAAGGATCGCGACAGGGAGGTTGGGGCTGCCTGCTGGGACGCGGGGGATGTTCGGGGACCACGTTCCCTTATCAGGAATCCGCTGGCCGCAACAGCATTATGGCCATACATCATTCGATTCCCCTCCTTTGTCCAAATTCTTGAAAGGATGAAGCATGCCGTTCATCCTATAACGCCATACGTTTTCCCGATGGGGAATCAGAATGCACCTGTGAGCTATAAGCTCTGATCGAAGCAAGTGAATCTCGTTCTCCTTCCAAAGACCTAAAAATCAGACAAAAACGTCCAATATAACCATATATACTGGACATATCCGAATTTTGGCAGATTTTGAAAGAAGTTTCCTTGCATGATTTATTATAAATATAGCATTTTCTGCAAAAAAATCAATGCCTTTATGCACCTTTTACTTTCCGGACAAACTCTCCTATGCGTTCTAGGGCCTCATTCAATTGAGCTACGGAAGTCGCATACGAGCAGCGAATATGGCCTTCTCCGCCCAGTCCAAACACATTTCCCGGGACTGCAGCAACACGGGCTTCCGCCACTAGCCGCTGCGCGAATTCTTCCGAGGAAAATCCTGTCGAAGCAATACTCGGGAATGCGTAGAAGGCCCCCTCCGGCTCATGGCATTCTAGACCGATATCGCGGAAGCCCTTGACGATCAGACGACGGCGCTGATTGTACGACTCCATCATTCGGTCCTTCTCTTCCATCCCGTTCTGCAGAGCTTCGAGAGCCGCCACTTGCCCCATCACGGGGGCGCACATGACCGTGTACTGATGAATCTTCAGCATGGCCGAGATCAGCTCGCGATGTCCGCACACATAGCCCATCCGCCACCCCGTCATGGCAAACGCCTTGGAAAATCCACTGACGAGAAGGGTTCGATCCTTCATTCCCGGAAGCGAGGCGAAGCTGACATGCTTCTTGCCATATGTCAGCTCTGCGTAGATTTCATCGGAGATGACCAGGAGGTCATGCTCCTCGACCAGCTTCGCAATGGGAAGAAAATCGTCGTACGTCATAATTCCGCCCGTCGGGTTGCTCGGGTAGCACAAAATCAGCACCTTCGACTTCGGTGTGATCTTCGCTTTGAGAGCTTCCGCCGTCAGCTTGAAATGATCCTTGGCGAACGATTCGATGCCGACCGCGACCCCTCCGGACAAGGTCGTGATCGGGCTGTAGGAGATGTAACAAGGCTCGGGGATCAGGATCTCATCCCCCGAATTGATCAACGCGCGCAGAGCGAGATCGATGGCCTCGCTGCCGCCGATGGTGACGATCATTTCCTTCGCGGGATCGTAGCTCACCTGAAAGCTCTCGGAGAGGTAGCGGGCGATCTCCTCGCGCAGCTCGGGCAATCCGGCATTCGGCGTATATTTGGTATAACCCCGTTCCAACGAAACAACGGCGGCATCCCGAACATGCCAAGGAGTAGCGAAATCCGGTTCGCCCACCCCAAGGGAGATGATGTCCTTGCTTCCGCTTACCAGGTCAAAAAACTTGCGAATCCCGGAGGGCGCGATGTTCCGCACTCCCGGAGTCAGATAGTCCTGCATGGATTTGATTGTCGGTTCCACGCGGTGCCGCCTCCCCTCACGGTGAGATCATCATCCGCCGGTCTTCCTCCCGGTCTTCGAAGATGATTCCGTCATGCTTGTATTTTTTTAGGATAAAATGCGTCTTGGTAGACAGGACTCGATCGATCGGCGACAGCCGGTTGGAGACGAAAGCGGCGACTTCCTGCAGCGAGCGCCCCTGCACCTCGACTAGAAGGTCATAGGCTCCCGACATGAGGAAAACCGAATTGACTTCCGGATACAGGTAGATCCGCTCTGCGATGGCATCGAAGCCTCGACCGCGCTCCGGTGTAATTTGGACCTCAATCAAAGCGGTAACAGATTCATTCACCTTCGCCCAGTTGATCACCGCTGCATATTTTACGATGACATGCTCCGCTTCGAGTTCCGCAATCGCCGCTTCCACGTCCTCCCGGGTCGCGCCGAGCATGGTTGCTACGGTTTCCGCGTCCGTTCTGGCATCCTCTTTGAGGAGATCCAGGATTCTTAATTTCAGTTCCACCATAAGAATTACCTCCTGACGTTGAATGGCGCCGCAAAAACGACGAATTCCTTTCGTTTCGAAAGGACATTAGTATCACTATACAACGAAACCGCCCCTCTGCAAAGAAGCATTTGACGCCCCTTTTTGAGAGCGGTTCATTCGGGCTCCTTGAATCTCCGCGCCCTTTCTTCCGTCCTATTTAGTACCGAAGAGAGGCTCTGCTCCAAAGAAGTTCATGCTCATGTACCTCTCACCTGTGTCGGGAGCGATGCACAGCACCCGCTTGCCCGGACCGAGCTTCTTGGCTGTTTGGAGAGCCGCCCACACCGTGGCTCCGGAGGACGGACCGACCAGCAGGCCTTCCTGCGAAGCGAGCTCCCGCGTTGTCCGAAGAGCATCCTCATCCTTGACGCGCATGATCCGGTCATAGACCTTGGTGTTAAGGACGGGGGGGATAAAACCAGGGCTCGTTCCGACCAACTGATGCGGACCCGGGTGGCCCCCCGACAAGACGGGCGAACCGTCCGGTTCCACGACCACAATCTCGATATCCGGAAGCTTTTCCTTCAATACCTCGCCCGTTCCGGTGATGGTGCCACCCGTACCGGAGGACGCGACAAACGCATCGAGACGGCCGTCCGTCTGCTCGAGAATCTCAAGAGCGGTGGTCGTGCGGTGGATGTCCGGGTTCGCCTTGTTCTCGAATTGCTGCGGAATGAAGCTGCCCGGGATTTGTTCTCTCAGCTCCACCGCTCTGCGGATCGCTCCCTGCATCCGCTCGCCCGCCGGAGTGAGGACAACTTCCGCGCCGTATGCCTTCAGCAGATTGATCCGCTCTTTGGTCATGTTATCCGGCATGACGATAATCACCTTATAGCCCTTGGCCGCTCCCGCCATCGCCAGCCCGATTCCTGTGTTCCCGCTCGTCGGCTCGATGATGGTGTCGCGGCTTTTCAGCTTTCCTTCCTTTTCTGCCTGGACGATCAGGTTGTATGCCGCTCTGTCCTTGACGCTCCCGCTCGGATTAAACGATTCCAGCTTCACAAGAACCTCCGCCATGCCCTCCTCCACCAGCTTGTGGAGCCGGAGAACGGGCGTATTCCCGATCAGGTCCGTAATCCGATTGACGATTTCATGTTTCATTCCAACACTCTCTCCCCGTTCGTTTAATCGATGTGATGGCATCGTATAAAAAGAGTCCGGCAATGGCTGCAGCGGACTCCCCTCTTCTCATTCACTTAAAGTCTGGGTCAGTCGAAGTCTTCCCGGTTCCGCCAAGTACGTCTCCGTCTTGAAGCAGGATGGGCATACATATAGATCCATTTCGAGAATTTCCGGCAAAAAAGGCTTCTGCAGCTCGGCCGGCTCGGTCGGGGTAAACCGCTGTCCCGACAGGCGAACCTGCCCGCCAAACAGCATCAGCTCGCGGCAGCTCGGGCACTCCGGTGCTTCCAACTGAGTATCAATGATCGATTGAACCTTCTCCTGATAAGGGTCAGGCTCTTCGTCCTCGAAGTAATCGGTATTCTCGATTTCGCTGTTTTCCTCTTCCTCATCCTCATGCGCCGCTTCTTCCTCATCGGCGTGGCTATGATAAGATACACTGCGGTAATCCCCAAGCTCGTTCAAGCAGTGCGGACATACCTCCTCCGGCCCAATCTCGGGATCCCATACGATCTCCGTCTGGCACCAGGGGCAAATCTGCGTATCGTTCTCGCTCATGCTGTTCCTCCTTACCCTTCATATATCATTCCCTCATGATAGACTTCCTAACCCAGAAAAACAAGCCGAATAATCGGCTTCTCCATCGGTCGCCCCTTTCCAGATGCATGAAGAACTAGGACAAGGCCATACTAGAATAACCGAGTTACAGGGGGACTCATACATGTGGAGTATGCTCGCGGGATATATCCCAGAATGGAAGGTGTTCTTTCAAGGGATTGTGATCGTGCTTGTGCCGATCCTCCTGTCCTGGTCTATGAATCGGATCCGACGGATGGATGCCCCTTATTCGAATGAATCTGCCGCTAACCATGAAGAGAAGGCTTCGGCCGGAAGTGACAGTACCACCGGCAGTGATGATGAGACTAAGCAAGAAGACAGCATTCAGGTAACGGGACGCTACGAAGAGGATCTCCGGCAGTTCAAAGAAATCAGCTCCGATATGACAGATGTCAATATACGGGAGATTCGAATCGGAACCCTCAAGATCAAGGCAGCGCTCTTCTTTACAGACGGATTGACGGACAAAGTCGCCATAGACCAAAACATCTTGAAGCCATTGATGACGGCGGTCCATCCCTTCGAAGGAATGAACACGACCCCCGATTCGGAGAAGCTGAAGCAGATCCTCATTCAGGAAATCCTCCACATCTCCGAAATCGAGCCAAGCCCGAGCTTGGACCAATCGCTGGAGAAGCTCTTATTCGGCTCGGCGATTCTTCTCGTCGATGGCATGAAGGACGTTCTCGTCTTGGGCACGACCCATGCAAAGACAAGAGGTCCCGAGGAGCCGGTTTCGGAAGCGCTGCTGCGAGGGCCAAGAGTCGGCTTTAACGAAACCTTAAGCGACAATACAGCCATGCTCCGGAGGCACGGACAGAGCAGCGAACTGGCGATGCACTCCTTCCATGTCGGTAAAAGGATGAAGAAGGAGCTGGTCTTGGTTTATTTCCGAGACATCGCCAATGACGATCTCGTGAACGAGGTCAAACGGAGAATCCGCAAGATCGATTTAGATGACGTTCAGGAGTCAGGCTATGTGGAACAGCTCATTGAAGACAACTTTCTGAGTCCGTTCCAGCAAATTCAAAATACGGAGAGACCCGACCGTGTCATCGCGGCGCTATTAGAGGGAAGGGTTGCCATTCTTCTGGACGGAACGCCCTTCGCCTTGATCATGCCGGTTACCTTCGAGATGCTGCTGCAGTCGCCTGAAGATTACTACGATCGGTGGTATGCGGGCTCTCTGCTCAGGACCATGCGCTTTTTTGCGGCTGCGATGTCCCTCTTCGCTCCAGCCTTATACATCTCCTTCCTGTCGTTTCATCCCGGTATGATTCCCACCAAGCTCGCGATCTCCATCATCAATTCCAGGCAGGGGGTCCCTTTTCCAACACTGATTGAAGCGCTGATCTTGGAAATATCGATCGAGATCTTGAGGGAGGCGGGCTTACGCTTACCCAAGCCAATCGGCCCGGCCATGGGCATCGTCGGCGGCTTGATTATCGGGCAGGCGGCGGTGGAAGCCGGAATCGTCAGTCCGATTCTCGTGATCGTCGTAGCGGTTACCGCGATTTCCTCGTTCTCCATCCCCGTATACAGTGCCGGGATTACTTTACGCTATCTGCGGTTCGCCGTTATGCTATTCGCTGGGGTATTCGGATTGTTTGGCGTCGTCCTGTTCTTCCTGCTTCTCTCCAGCCATCTGATCCGGCTCAAAACATTTGGCTTCCCCTATATGAGCATGGCTTCTCCTCTTCGTATCAGTACCTTAAAGGATGCTCTAGTTCGTCTGCCGCTGCAAACGATGAAGAAGCGCCCGACTATATATAAGCCCAAGAAATCCATCCGTAAGCGTTGACCGGAATAAGTTGAGAAAGAGGTGCCGTCAAGCTTGAACAACGACACGACGGAACGAATTACAACATCGCAAGCAACGTTTGTCATCGTCAATTACGCGGTAGCTGCGGGCGTTCTGACCCTCCCCCGAATCCTTGTCCAGATCGGCAAGACCCCCGACGTTTGGATATCGGTGATCATCGGCGGTTTGCTCTCCTTTTTGGCCGGTTACCTGATCATCCGACTTGGACGCCGGTTTCCCGGACAAACCTTTTATCAATACTGCTCGAAGATCGTGGGGAGGCCCATCGCCCTCTTCATCGGATTGGCGATCGTGGTTTACTTTACTTGCATCGCAAGCTATGAGCTTCGTTCCGTTCAGGAGATCACAACCTTCTTCTTGTTGGAGGGGACTCCGGGCTGGACGATCACCGCCGTTATTCTTTGGGTCGCCGTATACCTGTGCATAGGAGGAATCAATGCGCTGGCTCGTATGTGTCGGCTCATCGTTCCGATCACATGGGTTGTTTTTTTCGGCGCCGGCTTGCTTAGCATGGAGATGTTTGATTTGGAGAATCTCCGCCCCGTATTGGCGGATGGTCTAGGACCGGTTTTAAGAGCCGTCAAACCGACGGCCCTCACGTTTACAGCCGGGGAAGATCTGCTGTTTCTGGTCGCCCTCATGGCAAAGCCTCAAAAAGCGGGAAAGGCGTTTGCTGTGGGGACAGCGATCGCTACCTTCTTCTATGTAACCTCTGTCGTGATAAGCATTGGAGTTTTTTCAACGGACGGGGTGGTTACCCGCACCTGGCCTTTTCTCGATGTGGTTCGCAGCTATGAGGTGAGCTACCTCTTTTTTGAACGGTTTGAGCCTCTGATGCTGGCGATCTGGATCATTCAAATTTTTTGCTGTATCTGCATCACTCTCTATGGGGCGGCAATCGGGCTATCGCATCTGTTTCAGCTCAATTATCGCTACTCCCTATTTGCTCTGCTGCCCTTCGTCCACATCTTGAAGGAAATTCCCCATACCATCAACGGGTTATTTGCTTTCGGAACCATACTCGGCGACTGTGCCATGCTGATGTTCGGCATAGTGCCACTGGTGCTTCTTGTCATCGCAAAGCTTCGCAAGATCTCTGCATAAGATCACTTCGGGTATATCCGAAAAGGAGGAAAACTCGAAATGAACCCTCGTATGCGAGGAACAGCGGGGATATTGACCCTCTGTCTCCTGCTCTCCGGTTGTTGGAGCAGTTCGGCCGTGGAAGATCTGGATATGGAGGTTGCCGTCGCCCTCGACAGCGTCGAACCCCACACCTCCGGTGAGGGGCAGGGTAACTCCGCGACAGGGTCTTCCCAGGAATCTAAGCTGGCTTGCACCTTTCAGATCATAAATCCAACAGGAGTAGGGGGCAAATCCGCCAAAGGGGGCCAAGGGAAGAAATCCGACATGTATTACAACATGACCGCTACAACCGACTCGGTCTTCGAAGCGGTGAGGGCGCTCTCTTTGCGCACAAACCGCCAAATCATCGGGCATCACTTGAAGGTCATTATCATCGGTGATCAATTGGCGCACACCCGAAAAATTTCGGAGCTGACTGACATGTTCAGCCGGGATAACGACATTCGCTTGAGCACACTTGTCCTGATTAGCAAGGGACAAGCGAAGAAAGTGCTAGAGGAAGCGCCTCCCGACCAAATTCCCGCTTTTCTTGTGGACAATATTTTTAAGAATCGCAAACGAAACATCCGCATCTGGAAGCCGCTCAACATAGCGAAGATAAGTGGATACCTGCATAGCAACACCAGCTTTCTCCTGCAAAATGTGATCCCTTTGGGCAAAGAACCCTTATTTTCGGGGACCGGAGTCATTAAGGGAGAGACGGGAAAGCTGATCGGCTATCTTAGCCCGCAAGAGCTTGAGGGAGTCAATTGGTTAACCGGGAACGGCAAAGGCGGAGTTCTCAAAGCCTATGATCCGGACAACCACTCTCTCCTCACCTATGAGATTAAATCGATGGAAAGCAAGCTGATCCCCAAAATGACGAACGGGAAGCTGTCCTATCTAGTCAAGATTAATTCGACAGGTCGAGTGACAGAAGCCTTCACCCCGCACGGATTGGTACTGAGTGATTCCCTTCTGAGCAAATACAATCATATGTTGGAAAAAAGGGTGGAATTCCTTGTCACAGAAAGCGTGGACAAGCTTCAGCACAACCTGCGGGCGGATCCCGTGGGATTTGGTAAGAGTCTGCACATCCATCATCCGGCAGAATGGAAAAAGGTAAAGGATCATTGGGAAGAAACCTTCAGCCAAATCCCCATTACCTATGAAATCAAGATTCTGATCGAAGAATACGGCGCTTCGGGCACGACAACGGATTGAGGCGAGTCTAAGCTCTTAAGCGACGCTGGCTCCGATCACATAGGAAACGGAGATGGAGATCACCATCGAGATGAGGCCGACCGCCTTGTTGCCGTTCTTGACCTCCTCGTCGATCTTAAAATACGGAGTGAGCAGCTCGAACAGGTAATAAGCCACGAGCAGGAGCACGAACCCGAACGATGCCCACGCCACGGATTCCAGCACCGTGTCATTGTTTAAGATGGCGAAGCGGAACAGATTGCAGATCCCGAAGATTTTGCCGCTCGTCGCCATCGCCACGGCGACGTTCCCCTTCTTGATCTCGTCCCAATCGTTGTATTTTGTAATCAGATTGAACACGAACAGAAAGACGAGCAGCGCCACAACGGCAACCGAAAAATATGCGAGCGTGTTGAGATATATGTTGTTCATCATGTAGTCCACCTCTTTGTTCATGGAACTTCGCCTCCAAACGCTGCAAGAGACTGAAGAAGGGTTCTTCAGTCTCTCGCTCTATCCTGTCCTGCCAACCTTGCTCGAGGATTTGCAGTTATTGCTGATTCTTAGCGGCGATTTTCGCCTTAAGAGCAGCGAGTTCGTCGTCGACACCGTCGTTCTGGTCGAGCTTCGCGAGCTCGTCGTCCAGGCTGCGGTTCTTGTCACGGAGTTCGCCGGAGGCTTGGGCTTCCGCTTCCAGTTGGGCAACCTTGTCGCTCATCCGATCGAAGCCACGAGCGGCATTGTCCGTCCCGAAGCCGGACATGACCTGGTTGATCGATTTTTGCGCTTTGGCCGCTTCCGCACGGGCGATGAGGAGGTCCTTCTTGTTCTTCATCTTGCCGAACTCGTCCTTCATTTCATCCAGCTGGTCGCGCAGACGATCGGCATTTTGCTTGGCGATGTCGTACTGGCCCTTCATCTCGTCGTAACGGCCTTGATGCTCCTTCTTGTCTTGAAGAGCGCGGCGGGCGAGGTCTTCGTTGCCTTGCTCCAGAGCTTTCTCCGCTTGAAGCTGACGCTTCTCGACAAGCTCCTGAGCTTCTTCAACCTGCTGCTTGAATTTCTTCTCCACAGCGATCTGCTTGGCGACGGCCGCTTCCGCGTCCAGAATGTCCTGTTCCATATCGCGCAGGAACTGGTTCAACATCTTCACCGGATCTTCCGCTTTGTCCAGCAGGTCGTTGATCGAAGCAGCCGTAAGGTCTCGCAGGCGTTTAAAAATTCCCATTGTTCATTTCCTCCCATGATCTATTGTGATGGTTTGTTCTTCGTCCTGTTCCTTGTCTTGCTTTACAAGGATTATTTACGCAGATTCGAAACCGGGGTTTCAAAATAATCGGGAGTCCTGCAAAAATTTTACGTTCGTGTGGAAGCAAATACGCACTAGTAAGCAGTCAACTAAAAGCGGTTGTTATCGCACCACTTCTCTACCGATTAACGCCGCTTCGGATCCACACGATTAAGGTTGACAGCGGACTAGTTCAATTCAACGACGGTGACTCCGGTTCCTCCCTCATTATAAGCCCCGATGCGGAAGCTCTTCACATGGCGGTGGCGACGAAGATAATCCTGAACGCCTGTGCGCAGCGCGCCCGTCCCTTTCCCGTGAATGAGGTAGACCTGAGGAAAGCTTGCGAGGAAGGATTCATCCAGGAAACGGTCCACTTCGATGATCGATTCCTCGATGTTCTTGCCGCGCAGATCCAGCTCCATACGGGCGTTCTCATCCCGCGTCCGCTTGATGCTGGAGGTCGCCTGAACGGGCTTCTGCTTGACCGGAGCGGATTTGAGCAGCTCCAGATCCTTGACGGGAACCTTCATCTTAAGGATACCGAGCTGGACGGTCGCTTCCTCCGCCCCGATATCGACAACGGTTCCCTTCTGTCCGAAGCTTGCCACCATGACTTCATCGCCCGCTTCAATGGGGCGCACTTTCTTCGCTGCCGGAGCGCCAGCACGTTTCGGAGCCAGCTCCGGTACGGCCTCGTCCAACCGGCGGCGCGCGTCGATCAGCTCATGCTCCTTGACCCGTGCGCCCTCCATGGCGAGCTTGCGCAGCTCGGAGATGACCTCGTCGGCTTCGCGCTTGGCCTTGGCCACCGCAGCCGCTGCGTCCTGCTCCGCTTTTACCAGAAGCTTGCCGCGGTCTTCCTCGAATCGACGGCGGTCTTCCTCCAGCTTTCGCTTCACGTCCTCGACCTCGCGGCGCATGCTCTCCGCACTGATCCGCTCCGCCTCGGCGGACAACCGGTTCTCCTCAAGCGTGGCGATCATGGACTCGACGCGCTGATCCTCCTCCGCCACCTGGCCGCGCGCATGCTCGATAATCCGCTTCGGCAGGCCTAGCCGCTCGGCGATGGCGAAGGCGTTGCTTCGTCCTGGCACCCCGATAAGCAACCGGTAGGTCGGGCTGAGGGTATTGATATCGAATTCCATGCTGGCGTTGATGACGCCTTTCGTATCGTAGGCGTAAGCCTTAAGCTCGCTGTAATGTGTAGTCGCCATGAGGCGGCAGCCCATCGAATGAATATAATCGAGTATGGAGATGGCTAGCGCCGAGCCTTCGGCCGGGTCGGTTCCCGCTCCGACTTCGTCGAGCAGCACAAGGCTTTTCGGTGTCATTCCACGCAGAATGGAGATCGTATTCGTCATATGGCTCGAAAAGGTACTGAGGTTCTGCTCGATACTCTGCTCGTCTCCGATATCGGCATAAATGCCGTCAAACACACAGAGCTGGCTCCCGTCCTCGGCCGGAACGAACAAGCCGGACATGGCCATCAGGCTGAGCATGCCGACGGTCTTGAGTGATACCGTCTTTCCCCCAGTATTCGGACCGGTGACGATAATGGCGGAATAATGGTTGCCGAGCTCCAACTCCAGCGGCACAACCGCATCCTGGGCAAGCAGGGGATGGCGTCCCTTCTTGATCTTCAGGAATCCCCGATCGTTCATCATCGGAAGGGTTCCTTTCATCTCCCGGGCAAGAAGTGCTTTGGCGAAGATGAAGTCCAATTCCGCGAGTACACTGAGGTTGGCGCCAAGGGCGTCCGCATCCTCTGCGACAAGAGCAGTCAGCATCATGAGAATCTTCTCAACCTCGCGCTCCTCCTTCATCCGCAGCTCACGCAGGCGGTTGTTCATCTGAACGACCGCCTCCGGTTCAATGTACATCGTTGCACCGGATGCAGACTGATCATGCACGATTCCGCCGAAATGGCTGCGGTACTCCGCCTTTACCGGAATCACGTAGCGGTCTCCGCGGATGGTAACCAGGTTCTCCTGCAGCATCTTCTGCACGGAGGAAGTGCGGATCATCTGGTCAAGCCGCTCCCTCACACGCGATTCACCGGTCCGCAACTCGCTGCGGATGCGACTGAGCTCTGGACTGGCCGAATCGACCACGTAAGCCGCTTCGTCGATGCATTGCAGAATCCGTTCTTCCGTACGCCGGTCGTCGCTGATCAATTCGGCGAGATCCGTCAGCAGCGGAATGGGATGATCCTCTGCAGCCAGCTCAAGGAAACGTCGCAAGCGCCGACCTCCCTGAATGGTGTTGGCGATGTCGAGCAGTTCAGCCGGATTCAGCACCCCGCCGAGCTCCGCCCTTCTTAGGGAAGAGCGCACATCGCGAATTCCTCCGAAAGGAGCGGTACCCTTTAATCTATCGATAGCGGCAGCCTCATCCGTTGCCTGCAGCCGCTTCTTCACTTCTTCAAGATCGCTGCTTGGCGCAAGCTCCTCGGCCTTGGCTTTCCCGAGACTCGTAGCCGCACGCGCAGCAAGCCGTTCCTTAATTTTATGAAATTCCAATGTAGCCAATATTTTGCCTTCGATTTTGCCTTCCACCTGATCCTTCTCCCATCCTGATTCCAGCATTTCGCCTCTATTATATCCAAAGGAGGGGGGATAAGCTATTCCACGGGTTATCTATAACGGAAAATTCCGTCCCCATCCCCTCCACATGAGAACGAGGAAGCCGGGGAACCTTACAAGGGGGCTGATCCGAATCGCCTCAGCTGCTCAAGGAAGGAGGTGCATGTCCATGCGCGCATTGGGAGCTGTTATGCGGTTTGTCGTTACCGCCATCGTTCTCTCCGTTACAGCCTGGCTCGTACCGGGATTTCGGGTCGGCAGCTTTGGCAGCGCACTGCTACTCGCTCTCGTGATCGCCGGTCTCGGCTGGCTGGCGGAGAACTTGATCGGCAGGGAAGTGACTCCGTTTGGCCGAGGAATCGTCGGGTTTCTGCTCAGCGCCATCGTCCTCTATCTCGCGCAGTTCATCGTTCCCGGAAGCCGCGTCACCTTGCTCGGAGCTCTTCTGGCCGCTCTCGTGATCGGGATTTTCGATCTCTTCGTCCCCGTATCCGGCATCGGCAAACGAAAGACCCCCACCGGAATCCATTAACGGATAAAACTGCCACAAGATGTTCATAACTCCGGACAACCATTCCGCATTCGATTCGCTACAATAGTTCCAATCGGCATGTATGCCCGCTGCTGTGTGTCGGCTTCATAAGCCAGTCGACAGCAACTGCGGGCTTTATCTTTGCCGGATACGAATCCGAAGGAGCTGTTGCCATTGTTCCCGCTATCTTTCGCACATTATGAAGCCGTTCTGAACGAATTGAAGAAGCTGCAGATGAACACTCTGTTTGCCCAAGCGGTCTTGGAAGACAAGGTCCCCGGGAGAATTTATACCGATGACAACTCTTCGCCGTCGGCATTTTATATCGTACACCCGTATGGAATGTCGTTCTTGTTCGGCCGTCCGGAGGATGCTTCCTTTGTTCAGTCGCTCGGAGCATACATAACGAATGAGAAGCAGCAGCGCAAGCAGGCGGAATGGTTGCAAATCGATTCGCCAGCGTGGAGCGAAGCCGTGCCGGAGCTTCGCGATTTATCATTCGGCGGTGTTGAGGAGCATGTGAGGGTCAATTTCCGCTTCCATGAGGATCGCTTTCGTGCAGGCAGGGCAGCCGTACCCGATAGCGGCCTACCTGTCCTCCAGCTTAGCCGCGAGCAAGCGATGGGCATACCGGGAACGGTCATCCCGAGTTCCTTCTGGAGGCCGGAGGGACTTCCTTCTTCTGCATGGATTCCATCACCCACTCCCGATCCGGACGCCGCATTCGGCGTTATCGAGAATGGCGTAATCGCATCGGTCGCGTTCACCTCTTATTTGTCAGACCGGGAGCTTGAGATTGGAATCGAAACTGCGGAAGGGTATAAGGGCCGGGGACTGGCTTACGAGTCCTCTTCTGCCCTAATCGAATACTGCCTGCGCCATGACCTTGAGCCGGTATGGGGCTGCCGGGAGGGCAACATCGGTTCTTATCGGCTCGCCCGTAAGCTCGGCTTTGAACCGATCCGCACTCTCCCCTACTACCATTTGCCTGCTTAGACGGATAACAGGGACTCCAACGAGTCCGTTTAGGTAATGAGTCTGTTTAGGCAACGAGCCAAGATTTGCCTTCGCTCGCGTATTGGCTCCCGCGCCACGTACTCCAGTCTTGCTGACCCGGAGGATTGACAAATACGTTCATCGCAACGGAAGCCACGGCCGCTATTCTATAGATAAGCACGGTTTTGAGATTCTAACGGAGATCCACGCAGCTAATGGGGGGAAAATCGCCGATATTCAGGCTGAAGTAAGCCGATAGCTGCAGCCATTTCCGTTAAATACACAAGGGTGCCATTCTCAGCTGAATAACGGCTGCAGTTTCCGTAAGAATGAGAGTGACCGAGTTTTCCTCCGTCAGAGAATAAACAAATAAACCGTCCCTTTTTGAAAATGGCGAGTGTAATACTTCCATTTCCCAAAGGAACGGTTTTATTCATTTTCTTTGCGCACATTCTTCAGGTGATCATCTTTTTGGGATAATCCCTTGTTAAGAGCTTGCTTACTCGGCTATATCCGTTAAGCCTTCTAAAATCCAAATAGTCGATGCTTTACGGAGCGGTGATGCCGCAGACCGGAGGCTACACGGCATCGCCGTGTTTGTCCCATTCCTTCACGGCACCGTCGGAACAGCCGATAATCACGCGATTCGCCATATTGAGGAACAATCCATTGTCCACGACTCCAACGATCCGGTTGATCGCAGTATGCAGCTCGATCGGATGTTCAATGCGGCCAAAATGGCAATCGACGGTGTAATTCCCGTTGTCCGTAAGAAACGGAATCTCTTCATGCAGCCGGAGAACCGGCTTGCAGCCAAGCTCCTGCAGGCGGCGGACCGCAAGCTCGAAACCGAATGGAACCACCTCCACCGGCAATGGAAACTTGCCGAGCTGCTCCACCGGCTTCTCATCGTCCACGATGATGATCAGCTCCTTGCTCGCTCCTGCCACAATCTTCTCCCGCAGCAGCGCACCGCCGCCGCCCTTGATCACCTGCAGGTCGGCATCCACTTCATCGGCCCCATCGATCGTAAGATCAATGGTATCGATCTCCGCAAACGAAACAATCGGAATTCCGAGCCTGCGGGCATGCGCTTCGGATTGCTTAGAGGTTGCGATGGCGCGAATGGATAACCCGTCACGCACCAAACGGCCGATTTCCCGGATCGCCCAATAGGCGGTTGATCCGGTTCCAAGCCCGACGACCATCCCGTCCCGAAGGTAACGGGCAGCCCGTTCCGCCGCGATCCGTTTTCTGTCCATCCCGGTCATCTCCTGTCCATACGGCTGTCAAACTGGTCAAGCAGCTTCGGAATCCGGTCCATGATGAAGACGACGCTTTGCGATCCCGCCATCTTCTCGCGAAAGCGGTCTCCTGGCGCAGCCGATAGAGCATAGACGATCAAGCTGACCAGCACAGCCGCTTCAAGCAATGCAAGAATCGCCCCGGCAAGCCGGTTGGCTCCATTCAATCCGGGCGCTTTGGCGATGACGTTCAGCAGGTAACCGGCAATTGTGAGCGCGACCTTAACCGCCAGTACGATCAGGATGAACGCCAATGCCCGCAGCAGCGGCTGTTCCCAGCCGAGGCCGCTGAGCCTCTCCTCATAGTGACCAATCCCCTCGGCAAGCTCCTGCGGGAGCCAGCTTTCAAGATGAGGCACGAGTGCGGGTGTGAGCCGGTAAGCCGCATACCAGGCAATGATCAGGCTCCCTAAGGAAATGAGCTGGGTGATCAAGCCCCTTCGCCACCCGAGAACGAAAGCAAGCAAGAGGATAGCGCCAATCGTCGCGTCGATTCCGTTCATCCGCTTTTACTTGCGTCCCGCTTCTTCTGAGGTTTCTTCCATGACCAGCTCGATCCATTCGTTGTATTCTTTCTTGAGAAGCTCGTATTCCCTCTGCAAAGCCTCGTACTTACCGACCAGCTCCGAGTCTTCTTCGCTTCCGCGTTCGTTCTTCTCTCGCTCCAGACGCAGCGCTTCGAGCAAGCTTGATTTTTCTGCTGCCTGCTCTTCCGCCTGCCTCTGCAAAGCAGTCAGCCTGCTGTCGTTGTCTGCAAGGAGCTGCTCGCGTTCCGTAAGCTGCTCCTGTACCTCCCGAAGGGAAGCGCTCAGCGTCTCCCGCTCCGAGTCAGCGCGCGAGACGCTGTCCGCAGATTGGTTAAGCTCTCTGCGCAGAGAGAGGAGGGCATATTCGAGATGATCCTTCTCTTCGTTCCAGCGGGAGCGTTCAAGCTCCAGGTTAGCCGCATGCTCGGCTCGTTCGCTCTCGCGCTCCGCTTCCACCTGCTGCCGCTTCTCGCGCTCGGAGGACAATTGGCGGTTAGCTGCTTCTGCCTGCTCATCCGCCTCCCGCGTCTTCTCGATCAGGCTTGCGGCGGCGGCTTCTTCACCTGCCCGGAGGGAGGCAAGCAAAGCTTCCTTCTCCTGTAACAGAACGGATTTCTCTTCCTGCAGAGTGTCTTTCTCCCCTAGCAAGGTCGAATTCGCATCCTGCAGAGCTCCCTTCTCCTCTTGCAGAGCGGATTTCTCTTCAAGAAGGGCTTCTTGCTCCTCTTGCAGAGCCGATTTCTCTTCCTGCAGAGCTTCCTTTTCGTTCTGCAGTCGGGAAACTTCCTCCGCCTTCTCGGTCAGCAGACGGGACAACTCGGTATCCTTGTCCGCAAGAAGGCGATTGGAGTCGGCTTCGAGCTCACGGAAGAGAGCATCCGTCTCTTCCTCTTTCTTCTGCCTCCAAGCCTCGAACTCTGCTTCCTTCCCGCGGAGCTCCGCCTTTTCCCGTTCCCAAAGCTCCGAAAGCCGGCTTTGCTCCGCTTCCGCATCTTCCCGCGCTCGCGTATAGGCTTCTTCGGCTTCGGCAAGCCGTTCCCGAAGCTCGTCCGCTTGAATAGCCAGACCTTCCTTCTCTTCCAGCCAAGCGAGCTCCTTCTCGGCTTCAAGCTCGGCAAGCTCCTTGCGGAGTCGCTCCAGCTCGTCGGCTAGGAACAGGTCCTTGTGCTCCAGCGCTTCTTCCTGCCGCCGCCGAAGCTCTTGAACCTCCTGGCCGTGAGCAGCGATGAGGTGCTCGGTCTCGGCGCGCAGAGCTTGCTCCGCTCCCTCGAGCCGCCCTCTCCATTCGGCAATCTCCGCTTCCTGGGCTTCCCGCAGAAGACGCAGCTCTTCTCCGGCATCGTCCTTCAGACGCTGAAGCTCGGCGGCATGCGACGTTTGCAGCTCGAGCATTTCGGCGGAGCGGGTCTCCTGAAGCTTGTTCAGCTCCAGGGTATGCAGCTTCACCTGCTCGGCCGATTCCTTCTCGCCTTCATCAAGATAGGCAGCCAGCTCGGTGGCATGGGCTTCCTTCATACGACCGAGCTCCGCCGCATGCGCCGTCTCCCGTTCCTGCAGGGCCCGGGCATGGCTGGTTCGAGCGGTTTCCAGCTGTTCGCGAGAACGCTTTTCCGCGTTCTCCAGCTCCTTCAGCCGGGTAGCCGACTGCTCCAGCTCCTTGCGCAGACCCGCAAGCTCGGCTTGCAGGGAACCGCTCTTCTCTTGAAGCGACTTCCGCTCCTGCATTAGCGAATTCCGTATGTTCTCGTATTCCTTGATCCGTTCCCCGGTTTTCGCAAGCTCCGACGTCAGTTCCGCTTCGCGAGCCTTCAGGCCGTCCCGCTCGCCGGCAAGTCGGGCTGCCTGTTCGGCATGCTCCTCCTCAGCGAGAGCGAGGGCGAGCGCCGATTCCTCCGCAGCGCGCAGCTGCCCGTCGTAGCGGTCCTGCAGCTCGGCTAGGCTCGCGGTGAGCTCCTGCTCCCTGCGGGAAAGCTCGCTGCCTTCCCGGAGAGCGGAATCCCGCTCTCCGACGAGCTGCTCGCGCTCGGCGCGCCATTGCTCCTCCTGCTTGCGGTACTCCGCAAGCGCCGATTGCTGGGCGCTCGCGGTCTCCCGCAGCTTCTCCGCTTCCTCTGCGATGGCGCGAAGTGCCTGCTCGCTTGCCGACAAGCGCTCCCAATCCGCTGTCAGCTGATCGAGCTGGTCACGGATGCGCATCAGCTCATCCGCCATATTCACGGCAGCCAGCACGGCGATCTTCGTCGTATCGTACCGCTCGTTGGAACCGGCGATATGATGCATCTGCTCGTTGACCTGCGCGGCCAACCGCTTCATGTAAGCGGGGCTGGAGCTGCCTTTCAGCTTGTATGGAGTTCCGTATATGTCAACCGTCAGTCGCGTTTTCTCTTCATTGGCCATATGGAAAGACCTCCTCTCGCGTTCGTTAACCTATTCGCGCAGTACGGTCCCGGTTCCTGCCTTTACTTCCGCAGTTCCGCGGCAAAAGTTTGTTCCAGCGCTTCCAGCACTTTTCCATTGGCAAGAGTGACTTCTTCGTCGGTCAGCGTCCGTTCCGGATGGCGGTACACGAGGGACAAAGCGACGCTCTTGCGATCGTTGCCCAACCGATCTCCGGTGTAGATGTCGAACACATCGCTGAATTCCAGAAGAGAGCCTGCCGCGGTACGCGCCGTTTCCAGGATGGCTCCGACGGGAACCGATCGCTCCACGACGATTGCCAGATCGCGGGTGATCGCCGGGTATCTCGGCAACGCATGAAATTCAACCGTAGGTCCGGCAAGACGGATCAGGGTATCCAACTCGACCTCCAGAAGGTAAGCGTCGCTTGGAAGATCTCCTTGCAGACTCGGATGAAGCTGGCCGATTCGGCCGATGAAGACTTCTTCACCCTCCTGCTTCACGAACACTTCCGCCGTACGCCCCGGATGGAACCCGACGGGAGCTGCGCTGCGATAGAGGACATCGGCGATGCCGAGCGAGGTCGTTAGCTTCTCCATAAGCCCTTTCAGGTCGTAGAAATCAACCTTCTCCTGCTTCAACTGCCAATGAGGAGCCGTGCGGTTTCCGATGAGGAGCGCCGACAACAGCTGCTTCTCTTCCGGTTGGCGGGTAATGGTCTTCTCATTCGTCAGATAGACCTTACCGATCTCAAACAGGGCGATGTCAGCTTGATTGCGGTTACTGTTATATTCGGCTACGTCGAGCAGCCCCGGGATTAAGCTCGTTCTCAGCACGCTCCGCTCCTCGCTCATGGGCATCGCAAGCGGAATGAGCTGAGCTTCGAGATAGGTGCCCGGGAAGCGGGATTTCCGGCTCGGATGCGTGAGCGAATAGGAGATCACTTCATTCAATCCGCTTGCCGCGAACAGATTGCGGACAGCGCGGCGAATCTTCTGAGCCGGATTCAAGGAGCCGGGAGTTGTGACGCCATACATGAGCGTCGTCGGAATATTGTCGTAGCCGTGGAGGCGGGCGACTTCTTCGATGAGATCCACATCGCGGGTGATATCTCCGCGGCGTCCCGGAATGTGCACCGTGAAGGTATCTCCTGCGGTTTCATAGGTAAAATGCAGCCGGTCCAGCACCCCGCTCACTTCAGCAGCTGTAAGCTCTGTACCCAGATAGCCGTTCACTTTCGCAAGCGATAAAACGACGTTCACCGGCTCTGCTGCTTTTGCGACGGCTTCCGCATTACCCGATTTGGCGCTTCCTCCGGCATACTGGCACAAGAGCGAAGCAGCGCGGTCAAGAGCCGCTTCGACGGCTTCCGCGTTCACTTCCTTCTCGAAGCGAAGGCTCGCTTCCGACCGCAGCCCGAGCTGCCGGGAGGTACGGCGTACGGACGCCCCTGAGAACCTAGCGGATTCGAGCGCGATGCGCACCGTTTCGCCCGTGACCTCCGAATTGGCTCCGCCCATAACTCCGGCGATCGCGATCGGTTTCTCGGCATCCGTGATGAGCAGCATGGACGGGAGCAGCTCGCGCTCGCTGTCATCCAGCGTGACAAGCTTCTCTCCCTCGCGGGCAAAGCGGACATCGATGCGACCGCCGGCCACCTTGTCGGCATCGAAAGCATGGAGCGGCTGGCCGTATTCCAGCATGACATAGTTGGTGATGTCCACTACGTTATTGATCGGACGAACACCTGCCGCCATCAGACGGTTCTGCATCCAGAGCGGAGACGGCCCGATCTTGACCCCTTCGATGACGCGGGCCAAATAGCGATCGCAGGCTTCCGGCGCGCTGATCGAAACCGAGAGGAGCGAATCGGCAGCGGGTTCTTTCTCGACGAGCCCTTCACGCGGATCGGGCAGCTTCACGTCCCGTCCGATGATGGCTGCGATCTCGTAGGCGGTGCCCAGCATGCTGAGGCAATCTGAACGGTTCGGGGTCAGGTCGAGCTCCAGAACCTCGTCATCGATATTCAACACGTCGAGCGCGCTTGCTCCGACCGGAGTCGCTTCAGGCAGAACAAGAATCCCTTCCTGAATCTCCTTCGGCAGGAATTTGTCGTTCAAGCCGAGTTCCTTCGCCGAGCAGATCATGCCCTGCGATTCGACGCCTCTCAGCTTCGCCCGCTTGATCACGAGCCCATCCGGCAGCTTGGCGCCGATCATCGCGACCGGAACCTTTTGGCCCGCCGCCACATTTTTCGCTCCGCAGACGATTTGAAGGGGAGCTTCCAGCCCGACATCCACGGTACAGACATTCAGCTTGTCTGCATCGGGATGCTTCTCCTTAGCCGCCACATAGCCCACGACAACTCCTTCAACGCCTTTGTTGAGCTTTTCTACCTCATCGACTTCCACACCGCTGCGGGTAAGCTTCTCCGCCAATTCCTCGGCCGAATAGCCGGTCACATCTACATATTCCGATAACCATCGGTAAGATACTTTCATCGCTTTTCACGTCCTCTATAGATTGGATCAAGAGATTGGATCAAGTTTGGATTTACGCGCGGCCGAACTGCTTCAGGAACCGCAGGTCCCCGGTATAGAAATTGCGGATGTCATCGATCCCATATTTAAGCATGGCGATCCGTTCCGGCCCCATGCCGAAAGCGAAGCCGCTGTATACCTCGGGATCGTAGCCGCCCATGCGCAGCACGTTCGGGTGAACCATCCCTGACCCGAGGATCTCGATCCAGCCGGTGCCTTTGCAGGTCCGGCAGCCTTTGCCGCCGCACATGCAGGAGATATCCACCTCGGCGCTCGGTTCGGTGAAGGGGAAGAAGCTCGGACGCAGGCGGATCTGCACCTCCGGCCCGAACATTTCGCGAGCGAATTGCAGCAGGGTTCCCTTGAGATCGCTCATGCGAATGTTTTTATCGATCACGAGTCCTTCAACCTGGGTGAACTGGTGAGAGTGGCTGGCGTCATCTTCGTCGCGGCGGTACACCTTGCCCGGACAGATGATCTTGACTGGTACAGCGCCCTTGCGGCGCTCCATCGTCCGCACCTGAACCGGCGAGGTATGCGTGCGAAGCAGCAGCTCTTCGGTCAAGTAGAACGAATCCTGCATGTCGCGGGCGGGGTGATTCTTCGGCAGGTTCAACGCTTCGAAGTTGTAGTAATCCTGCTCGACCTCCGGCCCTTCCTCCACGGTATAGCCCATACCGACAAAGATGTCCTCGATCTCTTGCACCACGCGACTGATCGGGTGGATCGTTCCCGCTTTGGACGGACGTCCAGGAAGCGTCACATCGATCGTCTCGCTCGCAAGCTTCGCCTCCGTTTCCCGTCGCTGCAGCTCGGCCTGCAGAGCGTTCAGCTTTTCTTCGATCGCTTGCCGTACCTCATTGGCCACCTGACCGATGATCGGACGCTCCTCCGCGCTGAGTGCGCCCATGCCGCGGAGCACTTCCGTAAGCGGCCCTTTTTTACCCAAGTATTTAACCCTGAGGTCGTTTAGCTTTTGGCTGCCGCCTGCCGCCTCCAGCTCTTGAAGCGCGAACTGCTTCAGCTCCATCAAACGCTCTTTCATGAATCATTCGCCCCTTTGCCTGTTCTTCTTGCTCTCCATGGCTTGCTTTACTTTTACCTTCTTTCGGCTGCCGAATGCGATCGACAAAACGCAAAAAAACGCCATTCATCCCCCAAAGGGACGAAGACGCCGTGGTACCACCCTTATTCCAAACGCGCTTGCCGTTGTCCGCAGAAATGCGGATTCATCGTGACACCAATTGGCCGCTATGGCCCCGCTTGGGTCTGACGAGGTAACCGGACAAATTCCGAAAGCTCGTCGCGTTTGCTCTCACGAAGGTAACGGCTCGCAACCGGCCCCCTCTACTGGTCGCAATCGCGCGCGTTCAAGGGACTGCTCCGGAGTGAACTTCAGCAGCGGGATGGTGCGAGAAACGCTCTCAATCTTCGGCGTTTCCTCCCTGTCGCGTCGCTCTGCCTACTTTTCTCCATCTCTGCATTTCGGTATGGTGAACATTATGTCTCATTATAAGCAAGCGTGAACGGGAATGCAAGGTTTCGCTCGCCCATTGTCGGATTCCGGAGAGTGCCTGTACCCCATTCGATTCGACCGGCAAGCGCTACGGCATCCGTTTGATCCAATAAGCGGCGAGAACCGCGAAAATCGCGGTGATGGTCCACAAAGAGATCCGTACGTATCGGCGGCTCCGATCGCTTGCGGATTCGTCCGATTCCCTAAGCTCTGCCGCAAAGCGTTTTCCCCACTGGAGCGGTTCCGCCCCATGCTTTTGCCAGGACTGCTTGGAAAGTCCCATTCTAATCTCTCCTTCCCTATCCTTCGAACTTGGCTTTCGGCCATTCAAGCTGCTTATGTCTTCCCATCAATCCATCAACCGGACGATAAAGGTTACCGCCGCCGCGTTCACCATGAGCAACAGCGGGACTCCGACGCGAAAGGAGGTGTGAAGGGTTTTGTGACGAAAACGGTTCATGCCGAGCAAGACGCCGAGCGCCCCTCCGAGAAAAGCGGTGAGGAACAGTCTTGACTCCGGAATGCGGCGCTTTTTTCGCCGGGCGCGTGCCTTGTCGTCACCCATGAGGGCGAAACCAAGCACGTTAATCGCAAGCAGATAGACGAGCAGGACTGTCATCTTTTAGAGCCTCCTATCCTGATTTATCGGGGATACTTCTGAGCGAGTACAATTTCGACTTGAAACCTTGGGTTCAGTTGCCGTTCTCTTACCAATTGACACCGATACCTATTCACCCCATTTGGATCGATCGCTACTTGGTATACTCTTTTCGATTTTGGTCTAAATCGAGGACAAC
Source organism: Gorillibacterium timonense (assembly GCF_001457415.1). Lineage (GTDB taxonomy): Bacteria > Bacillota > Bacilli > Paenibacillales > NBRC-103111 > Gorillibacterium > Gorillibacterium timonense. The sequence goes on along the minus strand of NZ_LN881724.1, from coordinate 799,234 downwards.
GTCAAGCCGGGAATGCAAGGAGGCTCCTTAGCTACCGAGTTGCTTTGATCCATGTGCATTCGATAAGGTAAGATGAATGAGAGTTTCGCTTATGCATCACCCTCAGTTGACCATCCCCATGCGAAGGAGGAACAGTCCATGGCCATGAAATACCGCAGGCTGGGCAAGACCGGTTTAAAAGTTTCAATCGTCGGAGTGGGCACCTGGCAATTCGGCGGCGAGTGGGGCAAGAGCTTCGGACAGGAAGAAGCGGACCGTATTCTCGGTCGGGCGAAGGAACTCGGCATCAACCTGATCGACACGGCGGAGTGCTACGGCGATCATCTGTCGGAAGAGCGAATCGGCGGCTTCCTGAAGCAGGACCGCCGGGAGGATTGGGTGCTCGCCACCAAGTTCGGGCATCATTTTCACGGCAATTTCAGCCGAACGGATGACTATGATCCCGAGGATGTCGTTCGCCAGCTCGAAGGCTCCTTGAAGGCGCTGGGAACCGATTATATCGACTTCTACCAATTCCACTCGGGACCGGATTCCTCGTTTGACAGAGACGATCTGTGGACTGCGCTGGATAAGCAGGTACAAGCGGGTAAGATTCGCCATCTCGGGATCTCGATCGGAGCCAACACCAACCTCCATCAAACCTCGGCGGCGACTCGCGTCGGCGCTTCCGCCATTCAGGTCGTCTACAACCGGCTCGACCGGGAACCGGAGGCGGAAGTATTCCCTTCCTGCCAGGAGCAGGATTTGGGCGTTCTCGCGCGGGTGCCGCTGGCAAGCGGTTATCTGAGCGGCAAATACAAGCCGGGAGCCGTCTTTGGTTCTGATGATGTCCGGCACCGGCATGACAAGGACAAGACCGACGCCAAGCTCCGCCTTGTGGAAGAGATTCTGCTGAACGAGGTGCCGGAAGGAACGCCGATGGCGGCCTGGGCGCTCGCTTGGTGCCTGAAGCACGATGCGGTGACCGCCGTCATCCCCGGCTGTAAGGACACCGCCCAAGTCGAGGCGAACGCCGCAGCGGTCGATCTGGTGAGCAACAACCACCCGCAAGCCTGGAAGGACGCAGAGCGGGAATAACGGACGAACGTTCTCTCAGAATGGAGCCAAAGGCAAAGCCCTTTACTAGCATCACAGCTGCAGTCGTATCACGAGAAAGGAGTTTTCGCCATTTCGGGCGGAGACTCCTTTCTTATGTCTTAAGAGAGATCGTGTCGGGACGAAGGCTTCAAAAAGGAGTCTTAAACTCCACCTTGTAAGGATCTTGCAAAACAGCGGGAAAGTAGCTGGGGTAAATCGCCAAGGTATCCTTCATCTGTGCTCCATTCGTAAATACGAAGATGTAGCTATAGTCAATTTCACCTTCATCAAACGTTTGCTGGCGAGTCTCCATGGTATGGGCTTCAAAAAGCGTTCCTGCTTCATCCGTTGCCTTTTCTATGCTGAAGCCTGCCGTATAGTCGGAGTTCCGTTTGACCCGGAAGCTTACGCGGCGGTCCTTCCCGCTCACCTCGGAGCCGAGGTATTCCAACCCGGAAGGGCCGTTCAGCAGCTTGCCAGTTTTCAGGTCCACGCGGATTGGCAGATCTTCATTCTTAAGTGCCACGACTCCCAGCCCCTCCAAGGTCAAACGATGCGGCCGAGTAAAGTACGTGCTTTCGAAAAAGTAAGTCATCCCGTCCGGATCGAACGTTGCCGTCTTTGTGGTCCATGCTCGGCCGTTTTCGTCTTTCAGGGTAAGGCCTTCCAATCCGTAGATATGAAGGGGGTTAGCCGGATCGAACACCACCTTCAGCTTCATGCGGGTCGGGTAGTAGATCGCATTTTCCAAGCGAAAGGTTTGCCCTGCGACCGTGAACGATTTGTCAATCCGCTGTTCTTGACGCATTCCTTGGAATTTGCTTTGATCGATCGAAAAAGAGACCTTCCATTCGCTACCGCTTTTCACGCCCGGCTCACTTTCAGGATGAAGAGCGATGTCAATCTTGGCCGGCTCGAGGCGCAAATCCTCCATCAGTTCAATCTCCAGGCTGTTTGATGCTGTCTTATCTGGAGGAGGATAAAAACCGCCGGCCACCGTGTACCCTTCCTTGATCGCTTGGCCTTGATCGTCATACAAGCGGACATCGTATCCGAAGGATGGAGGCAGATCGGTGTTCTTATCCGCTGTCAGTGTGTAAAAGATCACGATCCGCGCCTCGTCCGCGATTACCCCGTTCACCCGAAAGGTCACTCCCTCACGGCTGTCGGAAGCATCGATTTCTTGCATGAGGTCATGATCCACAGCAAGCTGCAGTCCTTTGTCTTGGGAAAAGAATTCGACGAAGCCCTCCATGCCGGGAATACGGCTTACATACGAAGCGAATACCGGAGAAACCCGGACGCTCCCGATAAAGAGAAGCAGTACCGCCGCCGCTGTCCAAGCCGCCAGCCGGGAGCGGATTTTCGTCTGCCGTCGTTTTGCCGCCCGGGCCATTCCGCTCTGCACGACGCCAGCGAGCCCGCTAGGAAGCGAAGTATTCTCGTAATGGCTCTTCAGCTCGGCTAGCGTCAGCTTGGACGGTGGATGTTCTTCCCTGCTCGATGAACTTTCCCCTTCGGGCTTGCCCGATGCTTTCGCATCCGTCCTTCTCCAGGAGTCGTCTTCCGACCCTTGCGAATCGCCATCCTGTTCCGGTTGTACCATGAACCGCTCCTTCTCCTCGTTCACAGTCGTCTGCTCCTCGCCGCCTTTCGGACGCTTCGCCCCATCGGGACGCAGGTTCTCCTCACGCATGGGTCCACTCCCCCTCTCCCAAGTGCCGGCGCAGCTCCGAGAGCGCCTTATGCAAGCGCGTCTTCACGGTACCGTCGGGTATTTCGAGAATTCGCGCAATCTCTGTCAGCGTATAGCCTTCAAAATACATCAGGACAACGATCCGGCGGTACTTCGGTTCAAGTCCGGTGATCGCCGCCTGCAGATCCGGGTCGGCTCCCTGATCCCAGACCACTGCGTCGTAATCAGCCAGCTCATTCCCCGCCCGGATGCGCCGCTTCCTCTCATCCGCGCAATAATTGAGCAAAATCCGAGTGATCCACGTGAGGAAATACTCGGGCTCCTTCAATTTGCCGATCTTCATGTAAGCCCGGCATACCGTTTCCTGCACGGCTTCGAGGGCGTCCGGTTCATTTCTCAGATAAGCGAATGCGATTCGGTACAGCCGCTCCTTACAGGAATCCGCCAGCCTTGCGAACGCATCGTCATCTCCCCTGCGGGCTTTTGCGGCCCATTCCGTCATGCTCACGTTCGTCCCTCCCTACGGGCCTTCGCAAACCTTTCCTTCCAACTCACGGCCGTCCTCCTGTCCTTGACTTCCCCCATTAGACGCGCGTACGAGCCAAACGGTTTTCGGTGGCGCTCTTTTTTTTCGCGCATGCTTTCAACCCTACTTATACGGATACGAGACGGCGTTGATTGGGATGGAAATGAGTGCGGGAGCCACAGCAAAAAACCTCCAGTTCCCGGAAAGGGCTGGAGGTTGAAAATTCTCGGTGAACATCGCCCGAGCTAAAGCTGCAGCTCGTTGATGCTAGCGCATATCCAATTTCTTCTCTGACGAACAGACCGATCAGATCCAAGCCTTCAAATTGATCTGCTTGATGAACTCCTCGCGGCTGGTGACTTCCTTGACCGGTTCTTCCGGAGCTTCTTCCATCGGTTCCCCGTTGACCAAACGGTAGAACAATTCCTCATTGCGGGTGGCAAGAGCGAAATCCAACAGCGCTTCCCGCTCTACCCGATCGGCTTCCTGCTCAAGCAAGACCTCTTCGCGTTCGATGTCCGCAGCGGGCACCAGCACATGCCGGTTCAGCTTGGGTATTCGCACCACATAATCAAACACATTGTCCGCATTGCGGTCATACGCGATGACATAGCCGTAATCCTCAAGCGGCAGTCCTTGTTCCAGAGAATCGCCCACAAAATAAACCTTTTGTCCGAGTCGCAGCATCCTGTCTTCCCCCTTTGACATCCCCTGCGGATGCGACCTTGTTTCTTCTTGAATCGGGCCAGTTTCAGCCTGATTCATGGTGCCATAATCAACAATACGGTTGAACCCTATATGATGTTTCACGGATGTTCAAGCTTCTTCTCAGGCTTCATGCTCGAGCTTTGGCTCAAGCTTTGGCTCAAGCTTTGGCTCAAGCTTCGGCTCAAGCGTAAGGATTGTTCGCCCGTTCATACCCGATGGTCGTCTTCGGGCCATGGCCCGGATAGACCTGAACGGCATCGTCCAGCTTGAACAGCTTGTTGTGCAGCGTGTCATGCAGCTCGCGTTCGTTTCCGCCGTAGAGATCGGTTCGTCCGACCCCGAGCCGGAACAACGCATCGCCGCCGAATAACCGGTCCTCCCAGAGAAAGCTGACGCTTCCCGGAGAATGCCCCGGGGTATGCAGCACACGAATCTCTGTGCCGAGCAGCTTCAGCACTTGCCCCTCTGCGAGGTCGTACTCCGCCGGACGGGCGGTGATGGCTCCGCCCACTTCCGGCCAACGAGCCGAACCATTCTTCTTCGGATCGGTCATCCAATCCGCCTCCAGGTCGTGGAGGTAGACGGGACAACCCTTCGCATCCCGAACCTCGTCAACTCCGGCCATGTGGTCGAAATGCGCATGCGTCAGCAGAATGGCTTCCACCTGGAGCGGTTCGATCCTGCGCAACAGCGCCCCTGGCTTCATTCCCGGATCGATCACGACGGCATGATTCGTCTCCGTATTCTTAAGCAGGTAAGCGTTGGTGCCAAGCGAGCCGAGAACGATGGTTTCGATTTGTAGGGTCATGCTCTTCGTCTCCATTTCCCGAGTGAGTGATTCCGTTAAAAGGATGAGAGAAGCGAACGTAGCTCCTCCACAATCGTCCCTTGATAGCCGTTGCCCTCTCCGTAGCGGCGTCCCATTTCTTCCCGCGCCGCCTGCAGCTTCTCCTGATAATCGGAGGCTTCCCGGTCGGGATTGGCCGTTTTGAAGGCGGTCATCGCCTCCTGGACATGCGCCGGTCTCGGTCCCCAGGTCCCGAGAACATAACCGCCGGTATCGGCGAAAATCACAATCGGAATCGCGCGTCCGCCCATCGTCAGGAACTGGTCCATGACATCGGGATGCTGCTCGATCACGAGCACCTCCAGCGGGATTCCGCTGTTCTCCAGGGTGCGGAATACGACCGGCACGTTGCGGACGACATCCCCGCACCATTCGGCGGCGAGAATCAAGCAGCGAAGGTCGTCGCGGTTCTTGAGCGATTCGAAGAACAACCGGTCATCCTCGCTCGGCCATTCAAAGGAAGTGTAATAATCCAGGAAGGCTTCCCGGTTTTTCTGCATGCTGTCGATGAAAACGGCGGGTTTCAAGCCGGTCCCGATGGAGCTTGCCACATTCTTGGCCATAACGAAGACCTCCTGTTGTTAAGATTGGGATTTCTTGCGGTTGCGCAAAATCTTGATGATGAAATAAAGCGACAAGAGTCCGACGGCTGCCGCGATGAACGGAATCGTGTACTGATCGGACAGCTCATGAATGTCATTCCAGCTCTTGCCCAAGCTGCTGAGCCGCTCCCCGAGCCATACGAAAAGGACGGACCACGGAATGATCGCCAGCGTCGTAAGCATGGTGAACTTCCAGAACGGCATGCGGGCGATCCCAGCGGGAATCGAGATGGCATGGCGGACGACCGGAATGAACCGGGCTGTGAAGATCACGCCGCCGCCGTATTGATTAAACCAGTTCTCCGCACTGTCGATGTGCTTTTTCTTAATGAGGATGTACTTGCCGTATTTCTCGACGAACGGCCTGCCTCCATAAAGTCCGATCCAATAGATGAAGAGCTGGGCGATGACGCCCCCGATGGTTCCGAAGATGATGGCTTCAACAAAATTGATTTCTCCCCGCGCTACCAGAAACCCGGCATAAGCGAGTACAATTTCGCTCGGAATAATCTCAATCATGAGGCCGAGCATGATGCCCCAATACCCGAGTCCCGTCAAAAAATCCAAAACCTGCTGAATAAACTGGCCCATTGTCAACCTGCCTTCCGATCGTTGGTTGTTCCTTGTCCCGACATTGGTCTCTACCATTCTATCATAATCAAATGGAAATCATGAAACCTTAATGCAGGATTAACTTTACTTGCAAAAGGAACCCTTGCTTTCGGCTCTACTCCGCTCCTGCGCGAAAGGCCTTGTACGCTGCCATCCTGAGTCATGTGGATAGAAAACGCGTCCGTTCGCATGAGAAAGGGTGCGAAAATCGCGGTTATGAGTTGACGCATACGAGGAGGGGAGGGAGAGACGAAGTCCTCGTCAATCTCCCTTCTTGGCAACGATGGCCTCCGGGTTCGTTAACGTATCGTAGAATTCGAGGTACTGGTCCTTGTTCTCGCTTGCGCGCAGCGCCATGGCAATTCGGGGATGCTCGTCGAACACGCCGGAGATCATGTACGGGATCAGGTAGCCCCACTCCCATTTTTGCCGGATGCCGATCATGTGCTCCTCAATGACCCGAATGAGCGGACGCAGCTCGTAGCGGGTGTTGTCAAGATGGCTCAGCAGCAGCTCCGTGTTGCAGTTGCCGGCAGCCCGTCCCATTCCGAAAACCGAGGAATCAAGGAACGTAGCGCCGTGGTCGAGTCCCGTCAGCGTATTGGCGAAGGCGAGCTGAAGGTTGTTGTGGGCATGAATGCCAAGCTTCTTATTCGGCACGAGCTCTTTGAATTTGTCTACCATCAAGGCGAAATCGCGGGGGTCCATGCTTCCGTAGGAATCCACCACATAGACGATATCGACGGGACTGGCGGCGATCCTGACAAGCGCCTCCTCCAGTTCATGCTCCAGCACGTGAGAGAGCGCCATGATGTTGAGCGAGGTTTCGTAGCCTTTGTCATGAAATGTTTGAACCAGCTCCAGCCCTTTCCCTACATCTCGTACGTAGCAGGCGACGCGAATGAGATCAAGGAGCGAATCCTCTCTCGGGAGGATGTCATCCTCGTCTACGCGCCCGATATCGACCAGGGCGGACAGCTTCGTTGCCGTCTTATGGGGAATAACCTCGCGAAGAAACCCTTCGTCCAGGTAACGCCAAGGTCCCGCCTCGGCCCCCTTCAACAGCTTGGGAGAATTTTTGTAGCCGATCTCCATATACTCGACACCCGCTTCACTGAGCCCTTTGTACAGGTCACGTACAAATTCGACACTGAACTCCCAATTATTGACGAGCCCGCCGTCGCGGATGGTGCAATCCAAAATGTTTGCTGCCCTTCGATCCATGAGTGATCCCCTTCCCGCTTCGTTTTCGCAATTTATATCATATGCCCGGCCCCCTGTCAAACAAACCCCGGAATGCCCGGACAGCCCATCGCATAAGAATGAGAGAAGGGGAATCGGACACGCCCCATTCGCTGCTCACCCCGGTATTCGGTGTTTGCCTGCAGCTGAATCTTTGAGGAGGGACGAACCATGTTTACAACCATTCGCATCCGCAAAAGCGCAGTGGCGGCCGTTCTAACGGTCCTCTGTCTGGGACTCATCGCCGGAGGGTATTATTACGGCAACGGAAGGGCCTGGACGGCATCGGCTCCGGCGGCTCCGGAAAGGATCATCGATATGGTAGCCGGAGAGTTCAGTTCGACCCAGAATGGCAAGGAAGTGGAGGCCTACGTCTGGCATCCGGGAACGGTCATTGCGGAAAAAGGCGAAACCGTCACCCTGCGCATCCGGGGAATCAATGGCGCAAGCCATCCTTTCTACATCGAAGGAACCGATGTGAAGGGAGTCGTGAAGAAGGGGATGACCACCTCCGTCACCTTTACGCCGCCGAAGGAAGGAACCTACCGGATCATTTGCACCGAGCATCCCGACGCCGCTCACAACGGTCCGATGATCGCCTACTTGGTCGTGGATTGATCCCTGGTCCAGACAGCTCCAATGATTCGTGTGCGATGGCAGGCTCCGTCGCACTTCCACGGGGCTTTAACCGATACCTCCCCGATTCGGCAGGCCGGTAGCCCGGTGCCTTCCTCCCGCATATGTATGACTAACGGCGCACATGCGCTGGCGGGAAAGGCGGGGAAGCTATGAAGTCGAATACAAGCAAGCATGATGCGCAGATTCCAAAGGCCCGGCACATCCGGCGGGCTTGCTCGCGCGAGCTGTACCGGACGGCCAAGAGGCTGAGCAAGCATATCTCGGCGGAGCGGATGGAGCAGGCCGAAGAGCTGTACGTGAAGAGGGTCATGCTGGATCTCCCTTATATCGCGCAGAACGGGAGCAACAAGCGGCTCTTGTCCGATTGGTTCGAGGAGCATGCGGCGGAGGAAATCGCCGCGCTCTGGGAGCTTCCGCCGAAGCAGGTGGCGGATGCGTTCCGTTCTGCTTTTGGCGGTTGAAGCAGGAGCCGTACCTTGCGAATCTGGATGAGAATGAACTTGCAACGAGAAAAGGACGCTCATCCGCCGAAACGGAAGTAGCGTCCTTTTTTACATGCAACAGCGCTTGCTTGCGTACTTACCGCGGCTCTCCCTGATCGGTGAGAATGACCGGACCGTCCTTGGTGATGGCAATGGTATGTTCATACTGAGCCGACCAACTGCCGTCCACCGTCTTAGCCGTCCAGCCGTCATCCTCGATGTACGCTTCCCAATGCCCCATATTCAGCATTGGTTCGACGGTCAGCACCATGCCTTCCTTCAAACGCGCCCCTCTGCCCGCAGGACCGTAATGAGGAACCTCCGGAGCCTCGTGCATATCCATGCCGATGCCATGACCGATGAACTGACGGACGACGGAATAACCGCGCTGCTCGGCATAAACTTGAATGGCATGGGAGATATCTCCGATACGATTCCCGACCACAGCCTGCTTGATGCCTTCATACATGGATTCCCGGGTCACTTGGAGCAGGTCCGCCGCCTTCGGACTCACTTCTCCGACCGCATAGGACCAAGCGGAATCGGCCAGCCAGCCGTTCAGGTTCACAACCATATCGATGGTCACGATATCTCCGTTCTTCAGCGGCTCCTTCTTCGGGAAGCCGTGGCAGATCACATCGTTTACAGACGCGCAGGTTGCATACTCGTAGCCGCTGTAACCCTTTTGCTCGGGTGTGGCTCCGCGCTCGCGCAGAAACTCCTCCACAAACTGATCGATCTCCCAGGTAGTCACACCGGGTGCGATTCGCTTGGCGATTTCCTTGTGGCAGTCCGCAAGTATGACTCCCGCCGCCCGCATCAGGGCGATTTCTTCGGGTGTTTTCATCTTAATCAAAACTGTTCCTCCTCCAATCGGCACAGCGTCGTCTCTATCGCGGATTTGGCGCTCATCCTTTCAAGAAGGCGAATGAACCCCGAATATCGGTGACGGAGATGGACCTGTACCCGTTCCACAGCTTACTATCACTATATGCGGCAAGCAGCACAGGGTAGCATTCGTCATGCTGCCGCTTTTTCGCTATACTTGATTCTAGAATTACGCCTTCGGAAAAGCAAGGGAAGCCGGCAATCGCTCGCATACCTCACCTCACGAAGCTATCCCAACTTGTTGTAGGGGGAATCCCTTTTGTACGTATTGACAGCAGAACAAATGAAGCAAGCCGACCGGCATACGATCGATCAGATCGGCATTCCGGCCATGTGCTTGATGGAAAATGCCGGCCGAGCGCTGGCGGATGAAATCATAGCCTTCTCCGAACGGCTGGAAGGAGAAGGCCGCAAGCTGAAGCGCCGATGGATCGTCTTGGCCGGCAAAGGAAACAACGGCGGAGACGGGCTGGTGGCGGCCCGACACCTGCGCCTAGCGGGAATGAGGGCCGACATTCTTTTCGCTTTCCCGGAGGGAGAACTCGCCGGGGAGGCAGCGTTACAGCGGGATATTGCGGCTCGCTGCGGCCTCTCTCTGTCTGCGGCGAGTGAAACGGACATCCGCTGGGACCGGTACGACGGGATTGTCGACGCCCTGCTCGGCACCGGTTCGACAGGAGCTCCGCGCGGGACGGTCGCCGATCTGATTCGCACGGCGAATGACAGCGGTCTCCCCATCGTGGCGGCCGATCTGCCGAGCGGTCTGGATGCCGACACGGGGGCTGTTCACGACCCGTGTATCCGGGCAGAGGCAACGGTGGCTTTCGCCTATCTGAAGCAGGGCCTCGTCCTCCATCCGGGCGCCGATTATGCCGGGCGGGTCGTCGTACGCCCGATCGGCATTCCGGAGGAAGCCCTGGAGGGGCTAACTCCGATCGCGCGATTGATCACGCCCGAGACGCTGGAAGGCGTCCTCGGGGTTGACGTAACGCGCAAGCGCAGAGAGGATACGCACAAAGGGACGTACGGCCACGCGCTCATCGCCGCCGGAACCCAGCGGATGAGCGGGGCCGGCCTGCTGGCGACTCGGGCCGCGCTGCGCACCGGCTGCGGGCTCGCGACCTGGGCGATGCCGTCGAGCCTGGTGCGCCATCTGCTCGGCCGCCTGCCGGAAGCGATGCTAGCGGGAGTTCCCGATGCCGGAGACGGCGATTGGACGCATGTCTCGGCGGAGACGCTCCTGAAGCTGGCCGAAGGAAAGAGCGCCTTCGCCATGGGCCCGGGGCTCGGACGCTACGCAGATGACTCACAGTGGCTGCGCGCCATCTGGGAAGGAGTCCGCTGCCCGCTTGTGCTCGATGCGGATGCGCTCGGCATGCTCGCAGACGCCTCTGACTTTGCCGACTGGCGGCGGAGGGATGAGCCGACCATCCTTACTCCGCATCCCGGCGAGATGGGCCGCCTCCTTGGGATTCCGACGGCGGACGTGCAGGCGGATCGCATCGGCGTCGCTCGCGAGTACGCGGCTCGGCATGGCGTGACCTTGGTCCTCAAAGGCTCGCGCACCGTTGTCGCCTCCCCGGACGGCGATGTTTACCTTAACCCGACGGGTAATCCCGGCATGTCCACCGGCGGAACCGGCGATGCCCTCACCGGCGTCATCACGAGCCTCCTCGCTCAAGGCTTGTCCAGCCTGCAAGCCGCCTGCTTCGGCGTATGGCTGCATGGAAAGGCAGGCGACGACGCCCGTGCAAGCCGGGGAACGGAGACCTTGCTTGCCGGGGACTTGATTGAGTGCTTGTAAGCTCCGGTTGAATGAGATCGGCGGAGGGGCTGTACGACATGTAGGTTTGGGCCTGCAGATCGTACAGCCCCTGATGATTGAAAGGACGAAAGATAAAGGAGCGGTTCAAGCGGGCGAAATTGCACGAGCTTGATTCGCTCCTTTTTGTGATCTTAACCGGTGCTCGACACTACTCGAGATCGCTCGCATTGATCCACCGGTGATCCATCGCTCACGGGAATCGAGGACATAGGCTCTATCGGATGCCACAGCCGCTATTTGATCGATAAACGGGGTTTGAAATCCTAGCGGAACTAGACGCAGCTATTTGATCGATATACGGGGTTTGAAATCCTAACGGAACTAGATGCAGCTATTTGCCTCCAATCGCCGATTTTTACTCCGCACCAAGCCAAGTAGCGGCATGCATTTCCTTTAGATTTGTCAGGGTGCCTTTTTGAGCGAGTTAACCGCTGCTGTCTCCGTTAGACAAGGAAATGTGGATCAAACTCCATTGCCGCTCATCATAGTAGAAGTCATTGCTGCACTCGTCCCTCTCCCTGCTTGCGGATTCCCTTCCTCAGCTTCATTCCCTCTCCCTTCGTGCGGATTCCTTTCTTCAACTTTAGTCCCTCTCCCCGCGTGCGGATCCCCCTCTTCAGCTTCAGTTCCCCTCGTAGGTAGTTCCTTATGAGGGGCTGCTCCAAAAGTGATCATTCAAAAGGGGAGCCGTTCCTATCATGTACGGAACTTCTCTTTTGGGACACCCCTTCTTTTATGTGGAAAGCTTCGTTCACGGCAAATCGTGATTTCCAGAGGGAATAGAAAGGAGCATTTATTGACTCCTTCCTCTATTGCTAGCAAGAACAACTTACTTGGGTTCAGCTCCATCACATTTTCGCTTCGCCGTATAAAAAGAAATCATTGTTCTATATAAAGAATTATTCTCTTGCGAATGAGTATGGTTTTATGGAATAGTTAGGGAGAGCGACGTTTGAACGGCATGCGTTCCGGTTAAAAGCTACCAGGAGTGTATGCGCTGGAAAGGAGCGATTTTTCTCATAAAGTCTTGGTATTCGCCACTGGCGGTTAGGAGCTTCGGATTATTTTTCTAAGGGGTGTCATAACTCAACGCTCGAGGGAATAAGTATCCCTCGAATTTCTTTTCAGTCCGACCGGTTCTTTATAACGAACATCATCGCAAAATGTCACCCAACGCCCATGATCTGCATGATCTAGAGTGTGGATGCAAACATGCTTAAATTGAAACCCACGAAAGAGGTGAACGCATGAAAAAGACAAATCAAAAACGGGTAGCAAAGCTGCTCCTCTGTGCTCTCCTAGTCTTCGGCTTGGCTCCCATCCTTCATGCTACGGCCGCCGGTCTCCATTCGACCGATTCTCATGCGGCCACAGAAGCAACCGTAACCGAGACCACTTATGCGAATGTACTCGACAGCACGTACTTGAATTTCATCGACTACGTGCGAACCGACGGCGATCAGAACACGGTCTTCCGGTATGCCTTAAAGCTGCCGGTATCTCCGGATTTATTCGCCGGGTCGATTCTCCAGTTGCATTTTGACGAACCGCTGACCTTCGTTGGCCCTGCCGGCAATTTGTCGGCGAGCCAGCTCAGCTTGCCAGTTGATCCAGCTTCCTGGGCATCCGCCCTCAGTCCCGGTCTCACTGCGACCGTCACGGGAAATACGATTGAGTTCTCCTTCAAGCTCGTCGGAAAGTTCAAGAGCGATCGCAGCTTCTCGATCCTGATCGAAGCGGACGGGAAGCAAAAGATGTTCACTGTACCGGCTCCTTCGCGGGAGATGAGCGGCGATCCAAAGGATTACGGCTCCCACTATATCGACATGGGCAAAACCAAAATCGTTGAAGATCCCGTAACCGGAAAAGCCAAGCTCCACCTAGTCATCACTGGAGGAAGCGCCACGATCAGCTTCAGCAGTTATCGTTATCCGCTCGGAACGGTTGTACAAGAGCATGGAGAGCCCTACGAGCTGCAAATTCTGCACGATTCCATCTCGGGTACCTACGGCCCGGGGACCTACGACCTGGAGATCGATCTCCCGGATGTCGGCCCATACCAGACGGATCTGTATGCCGGAGGAGTGTTGGTTTCACCCGGAAAAGACGGGCACGGCAGCTTGTACCTCAAATCGCTTCTGCAAATTTGGGATAAATGCCGGGGAAATGCGTTGCCGCTTGTATTGAACGTCGTTCCGGGGCAAACGAAACATGTCTGGACGGTAACGAGTAAGCTCGATGTCCCCGCCAAGTTCAATTGGCAGCTGGAAGGCAGCTCCCAAAAGGGGAGCGGTATCGTCATCCCGGCCGGCGGACAGCTGACCCTTGAGACCAACCGCATCGGGACGAACGACAAGCTGACTGTCGATCTGCTTCCTTGTCACAAGCTGACGAGCCTGGCAATCGGTGACGTGACGCCGACTCCGACTCCATCCGAGACCGCTACTTCGACGCCGACTCCGACTCCGTCTGAGACTGCTACTTCGACGCCGACTCCGACTCCGTCCGAGACCGCTACCTCGACGCCGACTCCGACGCCAACCGAGACTGCTACCTCGACGCCGACTCCGACTCCATCCGAGACTGCTACTTCGACGCCGACTCCGACTCCATCCGAGACTGCTACCTCGACGCCGACTCCGACTCCATCCGAGACTGCTACCTCGACGCCGACTCCGACTCCATCCGAGACTGCTACCTCGACGCCGACTCCGACTCCATCCGAGACCGCTACTTCGACGCCGACTCCGACGCCTGCGACCGCTTCCGAAACCGCAAACAGCTCACCGTCCCCGGATACCGTATCGCCCGCTGCTTCCCCCTCCCCTTCGGAGGATGAGATTCTCATCGACGTAACTCCGGAGCCGATTCCTTTAGGCGGCGGTGAAACAGCCTCTAGTGGAACGGGAACCACCTCGACCGCTGAAACCTTGCCTCAAACAGGCGAGTCTCTGCCCATCGGGTATTATGCCGCCGGCTTGCTGTTGATCGGAGCCGGACTCGGAACCCTGCGGTTTGCCCGCGATCGTTCGAAATAATCTCTGTCGATATATCCAGCCCTCTCGCTTCCCAAAAGGAAGCGGGAGGGCATTGTTTATGTACCGGGACAATTCCAACAACCCCCGATGAGCGTTGACCATTTCGAAACAGGGCCATTCCAGCGCCTTGTTGAATCGACTTCCGAAAAGGAACTCATACTAGTGAAAGCGTAGATTCAAACTGACGCTACGAACGAATGCGAAAAGAAGGACCGCATGAAAATCGAGCATAAAGAAGCTCGTCACAAGCGGAATCCTGAAACTCCACCGGTCGAAGTCCGGGTTGAATGAATGTTGTAGGGTACGCAATCCCACTAGGAGGAATAAAAATTGGGCAAAAAGAAATCGTTGAACCAGAAAATGCAGTCGATGGCCGACAAAGCCAGTAACGTGGAGAGCATCAAAGAAAATCCGACGGCGAACACAAAGAACGGCCAGTTTCACGAACCAAATCGTCCCTCTGTTTAAGATCACGATAAAGCGAAAGCAACCCACTCGGCTGATAACCGGACTGTGGGTTGCTTTTTTGATGGAGTGAGATAACGGGATTTAGGTATTTCTACTACCAAATAATGATCGCCATGAACTGGTTTTGCTTGGATTCGCCTGCTAACCAGCTCGAAGAGCCTACTTCAGAATTCCTTGAAGAAGCAGCGACGCCGCCATCACAAGCCCGCAGCGGACGCTAGCCATCTGGGATGCCTTCATCAGCGGAAGGTACGCTTCAGACGGATTCTCATCCGCTAGCGAGCGATAGACCTGGATGAGCGGCAACGCCGTGAGCAGCCCAAACAGCGCATACAACGGCACCGCTCCGACTGCTGCGGCCAAGACGAGGGATGCGTAGGCGAGAGCGACCAGCATCGTGGAGAACCGAAGCGCCTTGCTTTCTCCCATAACGACGACCAGCGTCCGTTTCCCCGCCTTGAGATCCGCGCGCCAATGAAGGAAGTGATGGTTAAACAGGATCAGGGTGGTCAACAACCCGATCGGCAGTGAGAGCAGGACGGCATCGAGCCGAAATGAGGAGGTCTGCACATAATAGCTGCCTACCACCGGAAGCACGCCGAATGCGATCACGATGGCGATCTCGCTGTAGCCCTTGCCCCGGTAGCCAAATTTCACAGGCGGAGCTACATAATAATAGGCGATCAGAGCGCCAAGTCCACCGTAGATCAATACGGGATATCCGCTCAGGATCGCAAGCAGGATTCCACTGGCCAGTGCCAAGACAAACATAGTCCAGGTCCAGAAGGCGTACTTTTGCTCCGTCCAGATCCCCTTGGTGAGAAACTGGGAGTGCGTTTGGATCACACCCTCGGTTTCAGCCGCAGCTGAGTCCGTTTCGTTGCGGTAGTCCCAAAGATCGTTAATCATATTGGAAAAGAGATGCATCGCAGCGGCGCCGATTGCCGTCACAACCAGCAGCCCGAAGTTCCAAACTCCGTTCCATGCGTATGCTCCAAGCGCTCCCAGAATGACCGGAAGAATCATCACCGGTACGATGTAAAACCGGGAAGCTTTCATAAAGTCTTTAATGCCGTTCATGCGCTAGCCTCCACCATTGATAAATGATAAGAAAATCACAAAAAAAGCTGCAGCAACCGCCAAATGCAGCGGAGCCCGCAGGGTCCAATGAGAAAGTATAAGGATTTTAGCCGAATTTGTCCATGTCAATCATTGGTGATTAATATCACAGCTATCGAGTGACTCAATTTCTGCACCTCTAACGGGTGGCCGGGGATAAAAAAGGAACGCGACTCCGCAAAAACAGCCCGTCCCTGATTATGGATGGGCTTGATCGTCTCCGAATTCTCGGTATTGGGGCAGCTATCTTTCTGTGGAGAAGCTAGTGCTTAACTGGCTTTCCTTCGGGAGCCGAAGTCCTACATCGGGAGCTGGATGACTCTCACATTGCCCGCTTATGCATTTCGACATCGACTTGCTCTTGGGCCTTCTGGATACGGATGACGAGCAGTTGCAGGAGATTCGCACGAAGTTCCTTTTGCTTGCAGCGGCTAAGCTTCCGAAGGATAAACCGTTCGATCGACATGCTCTTCAACTCCTTTTCCATTGGGTAATTTTACCGTTGATTCTAAGAATCTATACACGGAATTGCTAGAGCTGAAACAAGGACATGCATGCCTTTCCAAAAACAGGTCTTGGAGGCTAGAGAAGAGAAGCATCGGCTTGACGTCGTGAGCTTAGCGGCCTACACTGATACCATTCCCAACCCTTAAGAAAGCAGAGATCCCACTATGGTTACGATAAAAGATGTCGCTAAAGCAGCCGGCGTTTCGCATACGACCGTATCCCGGGCCTTGAATGGGAACCCGTTGATCAAGCTCGAAACCCGCGAGCGGATCGGACGGATCGCCCGGGAGATGAACTACATTCCCAACTATAGCGCAAGAAGCCTTGTGATGAAGAAGCCTCATACCATCGGCTTGTTCTTTTCAAGTCTCGGGCAATCCACCACAGCGAGCTTTTTAGAGGATGCGATCAAGGGGATCCGCAGCGAGCTGGATGAATCCTTCAACCTGTCGGTCAGTGCAATCGATGAAGTGAACCACCTGGACTCCCTCTCTCCTCAACGCTTCAGCGGTATTCTAATCGTAAGCCAAAGCGAAGTGGATGTGGAGTTTATCCGGCATGTCCAGAAAGCGAACATTCCGTTCGTGGTTCTGAACCGGCAGATGAACGAACCCGGCATCAGTTGGGTGGCGGCTAACGACCGCGACGGCACCCGCGCAGCCATCGATTATGCGATCGCCTGCGGCCACCGCAAGCTGGCCATTCTAGAAGGGAAGCCTGGCTACAAGTCCTCCATGGAGCGAAAGCTCGGATTCCTGGACAGCTTGAAGGCCGCCGGTATCTCTCTTCCATCCGAATACCAGATTGCCGGGGATTATTCAATGGAGAGCGGATTCGCTGCGATGGAAGAGCTTCTTGAGCTGCCTGACCCTCCTACCTTCGTCTTCTGCTCCAATGACGATATGGCAATAGGCGCGTTGAAGGCCTGCTATTCCCGTAAGCTTGATGTGCCAGGAGCCTTGTCGCTGATCGGGTTTGACGACATGCCGTTCGCCCGCTATGCGAATCCTGCCCTGACCACCATTCATAAACCTACTTTAGAAATCTGCAAGACCGGAATCCGCATGCTGCTTCTCCGCTTGAGCGATCCTTCGACCGAGTCGGAGCAAAGGCTGATCGAGACGAGCCTTGTTCTCCGAGATTCGGTTGCACGGCTTACTCCGGCTGAGGAATAATCATCCCTCTATTCAAAAAAGCCCGCTTATCACTAAGGGGTCCGATGTGATACAATGGCTTTGTTTCAAAATGTTAACGTGTGCATAATCCTATAAACTCGTTCGAAAGGGGATATCGCCATGTTTTTGAACGATGACTTTCTGCTGACCACCGAAGCGGCCCGAAATTTGTATCACCGCCATGCCAAGCGAATGCCCATCATCGATTACCACTGTCACCTGGATCCCGGGGAGATTCTGGCCAACGAGCCCTTCCGCAATTTGACGGAAGCCTGGCTTGCAGGCGACCACTACAAATGGAGGCTGATGCGAGCAAACGGAATCGCCGAGGAGTTCATTACAGGGAACAAGTCCGACTACGACAAGTTTCTCGCTTGGGCGGATACCGTGCCCCGGACGGTTGGAAACCCGATGTTCGCTTGGACGCATTTGGAGCTGCGCCGATTCTTTGGAATCACTGAACTTCTTAATCGAGAGACGGCTCCGCGGATCTGGGAGCAGGCGGGTAAGCTGCTAGCAACGGAGCCCTTTTACCGCCGCAATCTGGCGAAGAATGCGAGAGTGAAGGTGATCTGCACGACGGACGATCCGACCGATTCCTTGAAAGAGCACCAGCAGCTTCGTTTAGAGGAACCTGAGCTGCAGGTGCTCCCCACCTTCCGCCCGGACCGGGCGCTTCAATTGAATGCGGCAGACTTTCCCCAATGGTTGAAGCAGCTGGAGGAGGCTGCCGAATGCTCCATCGCTTCGTTCTCCGAACTCGTCGAGGCCTTAAGCCGGCGGGCTGCTTATTTCCATGACCTCGGCTGCCGCCTGTCCGACCATGCGATCGACTGGCTGCGCTATGAATCCGGAGATGAGGCTGTATTGGAGGAGCTGTTCGCCAAACGGTTGGCCGGCGACCGGCTCACCGATCATGAACGGGCCGTCTATCAAACCGAATTGCTGTCCCGGCTCCTCTCTCTCTATCGCAAGCTGGGTTGGACTCTGCAGCTTCACCTTCACGCTTATCGCAACAATAATAGCGCGATGCTGAAGAAGATCGGAGCCAATACCGGCTTTGACGCATTGAACGACCGGGATGTGACCGAGCCGCTCTCTCGGCTGCTGGATCGTGCGGAGAGCGGAGACGGGCTCCCCCAGACGATTCTATACTCGCTCAATCCAAAGGATTATCCCGCCATCGCCACCCTCATGGGCTGCTATCAAAAAGAAACGCCCGGCAAGCTTCAGCTTGGCTCGGGCTGGTGGTTCAACGATACGCGAAACGGGATGAGGCAGCAGCTAAAGGTGTTCGCAGACAACAGCTTGCTCGCCCATTTTGTCGGCATGCTGACCGATTCCCGCAGCTTCCTGTCCTACACACGGCATGAATACTTCCGGCGTGTGCTGTGCGAGCTGATCGGCGAATGGGTGGAACGTGGAGAAGCGCCTGCTGACGAAGCCTTGCTCGGCCGCATGGTCGAAGACATTTCCTACGGCAATGCCGCCCGGTACTTCGGGTTTGGCAACTCGTATCCCGCTTAACCGGTCAGAGCTTCGTTTGAGTCGGTCAGGACGGTTTCAAATGTGATATGGACATCCCGGCGCTGATTCTCCATCCATTCCGCGTACGGGTCCGTCACATTCACCTGGGTACGGGTTGTGCGTAGGTCCTCCCAAACACATTCCACCCCACCCTCTTGTAAAAGGGTGCTGAACATTTTACAGCCGTTGCAATACTGGGCTTGGTGTTCCGCATCCGCTCTCACGACTTTGTTGCGAAGGCAGCAATATATTTCCTGATCATCATTCGCCACATTGCGATGCAAGACTCTCGTCATGGGATCACTCCTCTATCAAAAATAAAAACAAAGCTCTTCCATTGTAGCGGAGCCGATCCGCGAAGTCGCTCGAACGGCGCTTCCTTGACCGGCTCTATTTTTGACGGTTCCTGTCTGCTACTGTATGCAGAAGGACTCCGATCGGTTCTTCTTGAGAGAGGGGATGGAAGGAGCCTGCCGGATCCGGATCGAAAGCTTCCAGGATCGCCTGGGAAGCACCCGCAGCCATGCCCAGCACTCGATGCAGGGAAGCGGTCTGAAGCGCTGTATACGGATTGGACCGATTCAGGCAGACGATTCCAAGAAGGGAGGCAACACCGATTTTCGGCAGGGGCTTGCCGAGCGAGCTTCCCGGAGCGAGCGGATGCGGCTCCAGCTGATAGAACCCGACGGAGCGTCCGACCACGCTGTCAATGGCTAACACGCAGGCGCCTTCCGGCACCTCGTTCAAGCAAGCCGTCAAGGTGTCGGAGTCGCAAGGCCGCTCCAGCGTTCCAATCACATTAGGATAGCCTGCATATTGCAGCAGGCTGCCGACGAGTGGCCCGAAGGCGTCTCCCGTCGACTGGTCCGTTCCGACACATATACAATAAACGGGATTTCCCGAGGCGAAACGTTCTTTGAATTTGACTAGCTCCTGAACTAACCCTTCCTTACGGATGATGGGCGCCACTTTCGTTTTCCTCCCTTTGCAGCAAAAGAACCCTTCATCCGCCGACAGTTCCGGCGAATAAGGGCCAGAGATTCTCCTGCAATTGTAAACGAAGCGGGGGCTTCCCGCCACTTCGGGACGAATCTCTCTCTTAAGCCTTCCCGACGGCCTACGCGGATACTTGCTCGCTATCCTGCTCGATGTCTTCGGCTAGAACGGCCTGGATGACCTCCAGATTCTGAAAGCAGGGCTTGAGATAGACCGCCATCGCCATCGCGCGCTCTTCATTCATGACTTCTCCAAACACTTTCCCCTTGTAGCTGAGCTGGTACAAGGCTCTCCCTCCGATCCTATCGTTCTTCATCGCATTGGTTGGCTCTGTTACCCTTCCCGTAGAAGCTCGGACTTATGGGCTTAAAGACTCGCTCTAGGTCCAAAGACTGACCGGGTTTTTTATCTTATACCCCATTCCAGCATTCTCTAAACAGAACGAATCACGAAAATTGAAAAAAATGATCAATATCCAAGCAGACAAGCCGCGAGATCATTGATAGGATAGAGGAAACGGGCATGGAGCAAGGAGAGAGCCGCGAGTTCGCTGAGGAGAACGCGCTGTCCGTCGCAGCACCGTTCAAGGAGGATACTTGGTGCTAAGGAATGAAGGCGGGATTTCCGATCGTCGTCGGCTATTGCCGATTACCGTCACCTTCGGCATGCTGGCGGAATCAGCCGGCCTCTCGCCGTGGATCGCCGTCGCTTTCTGAAGTCTTCATCTCTGACGCATTAAAAAAGCCCGTCCCTCAAGGGACGGGTCAAAGCGCTCATAGCCTTCGGCATTACGGATGAGACCTTCGTCGTTCAGTCCATGCACGAAAACGCGCGAACCTTATCGGTTCCCTTCCTGCTCGGACTGAGCGGAATTTGCTTACCTGTCCTGGAACTTCGGGACATGGGCCGGGCTTCTGCTCTCATCCGGTCATCCCAAGCTCGTCAAGAGCAGCAAGGCTTCTCGCTATACGAGCGCCTGCCGATCATCGCCTACGTTTTCGGAGGACTCGCCACAGCCTTGCTGACCCGTTGGCTGCTGTAAGATGCTTGAAGAGGATGCGGAGCTTCTCCTATTCCTTCGGATGAATCATGTCCTCGGGTCTCACGAAATCGTCGAATTGCTCAGAGGTCAACAGCCCGGAGCGAATGGCCGACTCCTTCAAGGAGATCCGATCTTTGTGCGCGGCCTTCGCGATCTTCGCTGCGTTCTCATAGCCGATATGAGGATTGAGTGCCGTCACGAGCATGAGCGATTCATCCAGATTGCGCTTGATGACCTCGCGGTCCGGTTCGATGCCGACGGCACAATGCTCATTGAAGGAGAGCATTGCATCCGCCAGGAGGCGCGCCGATTGGAGGAAATTGTAGAGGATGACGGGCTTGAAGACGTTCAATTCGAAATTGCCCTGGCTCGCAGCAAATCCGATGGCCGCGTCGTTGCCCATCACCTGCACCACCACCATGGTCATCGCTTCAGCTTGGGTCGGGTTCACCTTGCCGGGCATGATCGAGCTTCCCGGCTCATTCTCGGGGATGCGGATTTCGCCGAGGCCACAACGGGGGCCGCTCGCCAGCCAGCGGACATCGTTGGCGATCTTCATCAGATCGGCAGCGAGCGCCTTCAGCGCTCCGTGAACGAACACCGCCTCATCGTGGCTCGTGAGAGCGTGGAATTTGTTCTCGGCGGAGGTGAAGGCCGTGCCCGTCAGAGCGGCAAGCTCCGCCGCGACTCCTTCGCCGAAACGGGGATGGGCGTTGAGGCCGGTACCGACCGCCGTGCCGCCGATCGCAAGCTCCCGCATGCCGGCGAGCGCAGCCTTCAGCATACCACCCGTCTTCTCCAGCATCGCCTTCCAGCCGCTGATCTCCTGTCCCAAGGTGAGAGGAGTCGCATCCTGCAGATGGGTCCGGCCGATCTTGACGATATCGCGGAAGTCCTCCTCTTTCTGAGCGAACGTAGCTTTAAGCGTATCCAAGGCAGGCAGGACCAGCTGCTCTACAGCCAACACACCCGCGACGTGAAGCGCCGTCGGGAAGGTGTCATTCGAGCTCTGCGAGCGGTTTACGTCATCGTTGGGATGCACCGACTGATCGATCGCTCGTTCGGCCAAAAGCTGGTTCGCGCGATTGGCGATCACTTCATTGACATTCATATTCGTTTGCGTTCCGCTGCCCGTCTGCCAAACGACGAGCGGAAAGTGATCGTCCCAGCGGCCTTCCGCAATTTCATCCGCCGCGGTAGCGATGGCCTCCACCTTCTCGGCTGTCAGCTTGCCGAGCCGAAGATTGACCAGAGCCGCGGCTTTCTTCAGGAGCGCGAATGCGCGGATCACCTCGAGCGGCATGCGCTCGGTTCCAATGCGGAAGTTTTCGCTGCTGCGCTGGGTCTGCGCTCCCCACAGCTTATCCGCCGGCACCTTGATCTCACCCATCGTATCTTTCTCCATGCGGTATTCCAACGAGATTCCTCCTCCATTGCGCTAAGGTCCATTCTTCTTGCTTCATAAGTTCATTCCCCTTCATTCTATAAAAAAAACGTACCCTTTTCCAACGGATCGCAGGGCTAGCCTTCCCCGCATGCGTCCATGGCTAAGGAGAGTTGATGGGTGAGTCTCGCAACTTTCTGTTCCGAATTCCGTTATTATTGGTAGAGACTGCCGAAGAAGAGAGGAGTTTGCCGTTTGTTCACGAAGCTCCGGACGAAGATCGTCCGCACGTTCATCGCAATCCTATGCATCGGGATCACCGCTTCCGCTTTTGCTCCCACTTGGGTTAAGGGCACGGCGCATGCCGAGGAAGCCAAGCTAACCACAAGCATTCAAATCGGTTATGACGGGCAAGGCCAAGAGGGAAAGACCGTTCCAGTCCGCGTCAGCCTGACCAATCCAAATGAGGACCTGAGCGGCGATTTGGTCATCACCACCATCAGTCCCGCCGGCGGCAAGGATGTTTCGTACGTCAAGCACGTGGAGCTTCCGAAGGGAAGCACCAAAACCGTCTGGCTGTCGCTCCCCGTTCTTGGTTACACAAGCAAGAACAACAAGGTTGAATTCTTCGAGGGCGGCGTCGGTAAAGGAAAGTCCGTTGAGTTGGACGGAAAGAAGACCCTCTCGCTAAACATCTCAAGCGAACGGATCATCGGGGGGCTTACGCGTGATCCGGACACTTTAAATTACCTGTCGGCTATCCGCTTGCCCGAGCTCTATGCCGTTCCACTCGATAACGATTCGCTTCCGGACGAACCGGGACTCTTATCGGGCTTGGAAGCGCTTGTCCTGAACGATGTGGCAACGGATGCGCTGCGCCCCGAGCAAATCGAGGCGATCAAGAGCTGGGTGCGGAGCGGCGGGACGCTGTATCTCGCCGGCGGAGCCCAGTATGCGAAGACGGCAAAAGCCTTTGCCGAGCTCGCCCCGATGAAAGCGGAAGGAACCGTGCAGAAGGACGCCCTGCCCGCTCTTTCAAACTTCACAGGCAAAGAATTAAAGCTTTCCTCCCCGGTTACTCTGTCTACGGGTGCTCTGCAAGAAGCGGAGACGCTGATCGAAGAAGACGGCATTCCCCTCCTCGCTCTCCGCAAAGCAGGGCTTGGCAAGGTCTATTATTTTGCATACGATTTGGCGGATCCCACGTTAAACGGCTGGAGCGGCAATGCTCCCCTGTGGCAAACGCTTTTCAATGGCACGAACAACAACCGGGGAAACGGTCCCATGAGCTATGCGAATTCTTTTTGGCAGATCGACAATGCCCTAAATCAATTCCCGTCGATTAAAGCGCCGAAGCTCGGCTTGCTGGCGCTGCTCTTCGCCGTCTACGTCCTGCTGGTCGCTCCCGTTCTGTATTTGATCCTAAAGAAGCTGGATCGGCGGGAATGGGCTTGGGGCATCATTCCTTTCGTCGCGGTGATCTCCACGGGGATCATCTACTTCGTGGGAGCATCGGACAAATCCTCCACCCTGGTTCACGAATTGAACCGGTTTGAGCTGGACGGCACCGGCGGCGGAAGCCGGGTGTCCGATGCGGCTATTTTCGTTCCGCGCGGTGGCAAATTCAGCATCAGCTTACCCTCCTCGGCCCGTGCGATGCCCTTTGATTCCTCGCAAGGGATGGGAAGCATAAACGCCAATCTGCTCGGCAAATCGGATGTGTACCTGTATGGGCAGCCGGACAACCTCAAGGTGGAATGGAACGGCATTCCCTTCTGGTCCGTTCGCAAAACCCATTGGGTGAATATGCAGGAAGAGAAGCTCGGACAGCTGAAGGCGACCGCATCTATCAAGGGGTCAACGTTGTCCGGTGAAGTGACCAATGAAACGAGCCAAGATCTGACGGACGTCTACGTTGTTTCCGCCGGAAGTCTGATTTTCGTCGGAGACCTGAAGATCGGGGAGACAAAGAGCTATACCGGGTCCGTCGCTGCCGTTTTCACGAATAACAGCGATATCGGATATCGGATGTTCTCGAGTACGATGGGCAATTCGATGAATCCGTATGACCGCCATCAGAACATGCTCTCCTCTTATTACACGGAGCTGGATGCGGTTGGGAAGAGCTCGACCACACGGGTTCTGGGCTGGAGCAAGGATCGTACCCCGGACTTTAAGGCAAAGGGAGTCTCTCGTTTCGATCGGTTGAATTTGTGGGTTCAGGAAGTTCAAGTAGAGAGGGTTACGGATGGACAAGTCTACTTCCCTTACTCCTCCCTGAAAGCTCAGGTGGTCGGGAATACGGGCAGCCTTTCTTCCATGAACGGAGACTATCTGGAGCTAACAAGCGGCTCCCTCGAATTCGAATATCGGATTCCCGCCACCAAGGAAAAATACTTGTATCATGATCTCACCCTGGCTCAGGCTCAAAACTTTCCTGAAGTACAGCTGGAGATCATGAATTTTTCATCCAAAAAGTGGGAAGCTCTGTCGATGTCAAACGCACAACATATCATAGCCGGGGATATCTCCGACTATCTGAACAACAATCAAGTGCTTCGGCTGAGAGCCACAACATCGACTCAGACCAGCTATTGGCTGCCGCAGATCACCCTGGAAGGGACGGTGTCGCCATGATCGAGATCCAGGGACTGACGAAATCCTACGGCTCCTTCTATGCGCTGAACAATCTCAATATGACGGTTAATAAGGGCTCGGTCTTCGGCTTCGTCGGACCGAACGGGGCGGGTAAGTCGACGACGATGTCGATTCTCGCCACCCTGCTCGCCCCGACCTCCGGCTCCGCCAAGGTCGACGGCATCGAGGTGACCGAGCACCCGAAGGAAATCCGCCGAAAGATCGGCTACATGCCGGACTTCTTCGGAGTCTATGATCAATTCAAAACGACGGAATACTTGCATTTCTACGGAGCCAGCTACGGCATTCCCCGGCAGGAGCGCGAAAAGCTCATTCCTCAGCTGCTGGAGCTCGTCAATCTGACGGAAAAGAAGGACTTCTACGTCGATTCTCTCTCGCGCGGCATGAAGCAGCGGCTCTGCCTCGCACGCTGTCTCGTGCATCAGCCCGATCTGCTCATCCTGGACGAACCGGCTTCCGGGCTCGATCCGCGCGCGCGAATCGAAATGCGCGAAATTCTCAAAGAGCTGAAGACGATGGGCAAGACGATCATCATCTCCTCGCACATCCTTCCGGAGCTGGCCGAGATGGTCGACGAAATCGGCGTCATCGAGAACGGACGGATGGTCGCCCAAGGCAAGGTGCAGGACATTCAAGGACGGCTGCGCGTGAAGCGCGTGTTGCACATCCGCCTCTTGGGATCGACTGAAGAAGCGGCGGCTTATCTGCAGGACCGCCCGTATGTGAACTCCGTGCTGGTGGAAGAGGACGGCCTCCATGTTCATTTTTCCGGGCAGGATGAGGAGCAGGCAGAGCTTGTGAGGGAGATGGCCCTGCAGGGCTTTGGCGTGATCGCCTTTAATGAAGCCCAGACCAATCTGGAAGATGTCTTTCTGGAGATAACCAAAGGAGGGGATGTCAAATGAAAGCATCCGCGATGAAAGGGAGAATGGTGAATCCCGTCCTTAGCAAGGAGTTCCGGCTGCGTATGCGCACGCTTCGCTCGCCGCTCGCCCTTCTCTTCTATCTGCTCGCCTTCGGGGCTATCGCTCTCGGTTACTTGTACATCACCCGCGGCCTCTCAGGAAATGCGACCAACAGCTTTAATCCTTCCGACAGCCGCAGCATGTTCTATATTCTCAGTGTTGCCCAGCTGTGCCTGATCGGGTTCATGACGCCGGGCCTCACCGCAGGCGTGATCAGCAACGAACGGGAAAAGCAGACGCTGAACATGCTCCTCACGACACAGCAAAGCTCGACCGCCATCATCCTGAGCAAGCTGGCGTCGTCGCTCAGCTTCATGCTGCTCATCGTCATCTCGACCATGCCGATCTACGGGATCGTCTTCCTATTCGGGGGAATTTCGCCGAAGCAGCTCGGGTTGGTATTCCTCTTCTACGTCTTTGTGATGTTCGTGCTAGGCTCGTTTGGAGTGCTGTTCTCGACTCTCCTGAAACGGACCATCGCCTCTGTCATCGTCACCTATGGAACCAGTCTGTTCCTCTTCGGCGGCACCGGTATCGCCTATCTCTTCTGCCAGCAATTCGTGAACCGGATGCAATACCTATCTCAGGGAAGCTCTCAAGCAGCCGTTCACGGTTACAACTGGGCCGGCTATATTCTTGGCTTGAACCCAGTGGCTGCGCTGATCAGCCTGTTCGAGGAAGATCTCTCTGGCTCCGTCTTTCGCAAGCCGGGCTCAGGGACTCCCTCCGGAGCTCCCATCGAGCTGTGGCAGCTGTTCCTCATTGTCATGGCGGTCCTGGCCGTCCTTGCGTTGCTGCTCAGCATTCGCCACATCCGTCCGTCCATGAAGAAAAAACGGAAGTAAATCAGGAAAGGAGAATCCGCCATGGAGCAGCTTCCGAAGCAGCGGCCGGAACTACACCGTCCCCTCCTTCACCCTAGAGCCAGCCGCGAGCCGCGCTTGCGGTTTGGACTGCACAGGGTACGTTCTCTTCTTCGCAGCTATGGAATGACCTTCAAACCATCGAGTCATGCGGGAGTATCGGCGAGATCGCCTCTTCCAAAGGGAGAGCCACATCCGCCTCTCTTTGCCAAGCTTGCACCGATCCGCCGGAGGCTTCGTCTTGTCCGAACGGCGCAAGCGAGCTTGATCGGCGTGCTGGCAGGCTTCGCTCCTGCGAGTGCCCTCGCGATCGCCGCTCGCTTCCTGCCGCTTCCGCATTATCGCTTCGCCTCGGTTGCCGTCTTGCTCGCATGCGGCCTGATCGGGCTCGCCTGGGGCTTGCTGCGGCCCGTTCGCTTCGAGCAGGCTGCCGCTTGCGCCGACCGGCTCGCGGACGGCAACCCAGCGGCAACCGCCCTGCATTATTGGGACAGCGAGCAGCCGGTGGCTCGCCTGCAGCGGGAGGAAGGCCTCGCGGCAATCAACGCCGCAGCTGCCCTGCCGAAGCAGGCGGTGCCCTTCCCTGCGCAGCGAAAGCGGCTAATCGCGATGACGGGAGCTGCCGCTCTGCTGGTGGCCCTGCTGCTGATCCCGAACCCGCAGGACGCCGTGATTGCGAAGCTGCGCGAGGAGCAGCGGCTCGTCCAAGACGGCCGCGAACAGGTGAATCAGATCGCCGACCGGATACAAGCGTCCGAGCTCCCGGCAGCCGCCAAAAAGCCGCTGGCCGACGCATTGGCAGAGCTGCAGAAAGGCCTGAAGGATACCAAGGACCCCAAAGCGGCGCTGGATAAAATGGAAAAAGCGCTCGCCGATATGCAAAAGCAGCTCGACGAAGCGGAGAAACGCGAGGCCGCCGCCCGCCGCTTTGCCGAGGAATTAAAAAAACAGCCGGACTTGAAGGCGCTCGGAGACAGCCTCTCCAAAGGCTCGAAGGAGGATCTGGCGAAAGCAGGCGAGGCGCTTCAGCAATCGGTCGCCAAGATGAGCGAGGAGCAGAAAAAGGCGCTCGCCAAGGAGCTCGAACGGCTCGCCGATCAAGTCCCGCAAGGAAACGCGAGCAAGGACGTCCAGCAGGCGCTGAAGCAAGCCGCCGAGGAGCTGAAGAAAACGGCGGACGCTTCCGGCGAAGGCCAGAATGCGGCGGCGCTCGCCGATGCCGTCAAGCAGCTGGAGGATTCGCTGCAGAAGGCGCTGGCCGAAGGCAAGCTCGATGAACAGCTCGGCCAATTGGCCGCAGCCGAAGGGAAGGAACTCGCCGATCTCGGTTTGGCCGCAGCCAGCAAGCTCGCGTCTGCGTCCGGAACGCCCGCTTCCGGCACATGGGCCGCCGGCGGCGCCGCTCAGGCGATGGCGAACGGCCAAAACAGCGGCGCCAGCCCCAGTTCAAGCGGCGGGCAAGGCTCCGCCGGATCCGGGCAGAGCCCGAATCCTGGCAGCAGCGGCCAGAACGGCGCTGGAAAAGGCAGCGGATCGGGGCAAGGCAGCGGGAGCGGACAAGGCAACGGCAATGGGCAGGGCAGCGGAAGCGGACAAGGTAACGGCAACGGGAGCGGCTCTGGCTCAGGCTCCGGTCAGGGAAGCGGGGCCGGTCTTGGTGCCGGAAGCCGAAATCTGGTCAGCACTCCCCGCACCATGCAGGGCTCGGGCAACGTGCAGAAGGACGGCGGACCCGCCTCGCCCGGCAAAGGCCAAATCGAAAAGAGCGGATCGGCTCCGGCCATTGACGGCACCACTCGCCCTTATCAGGAAGTCTACCGCGACTATGAAACAGCAGCCAAAAGCTCTCTGGAGCGCAATCCGCTGCCGCAAAATTTGCAAAATCTCGTTCGGGACTATTTTACCGAAATCAATCCGGAGTAAGAGGTGGATGTGTTGATTGAATCGAAGGAACAGCTGAAGCAGTGGCAAACGGTATTGGATAGCGTACGGGAGCAGATCGGCCGGGTAATCGTCGGCCAGACGGAAGTAGTGGAGCAGCTGCTTTGGTGTATTTTCACAGGTGGCCATGCGCTTCTTGAAGGCATTCCCGGACTCGGCAAAACGATGCTCGTGCGCACGATCGCGGATACCCTCGATCTGGAATTTTCGCGGATCCAATTCACTCCCGACCTGATGCCTGCCGATATCACCGGCACGAATGTGATTCAATTCGGAGCGCGCGGCGAGACTTCCTACCAGTTCCAGCGGGGACCGATCTTCGGCAATTTGGTGCTGGCCGACGAGATCAACCGCGCCACTCCCAAGACGCAGAGCGCCTTGCTCGAAGCCATGCAGGAGAAGACCGTAACCATCGGTACGGAGACGCATCGCTTGCCTCGTCCGTTCTTCGTCCTGGCGACGCAAAATCCGATCGAAAACGAGGGAACCTACCCGCTGCCGGAAGCGCAGCTCGACCGGTTCCTGCTGAAGATTAACGTCACGTACCCCACTCCGGCGGAGCTGAAAGAAATCGTTAGGCGAACGACCTCAAGCGAAATCTTCGCTGCCGAGAAGGTGGCGGACGGAACGGTGCTGGAGGAAATTCGTGAAGGAGCCAAGGATATTCTGATCGCGGAGGATATTCTGGATTACGCCGTCAAGGTGCTCATGCTCTCCCATCCGGGAGAGGCGGGAGCTCCGGACTCCGTGCGCCGGTATGTCACCTTCGGCTCCGGCCCGCGCGGCATTCAAGCTCTGATCACGGTAGGAAAATTCCGAGCGCTCAGCCAAGGGCGCCTTCATGTCTCGTTAGGCGACATCCGCGAGGTAGCTTACCCCGTTCTTCGCCACCGGATTCTGTTGAACTTCGAAGGTCAAGCGACGGGAATTTCGTCCGATTCCCTCATCCGCGATATCCTCGCCGCGGCGGACGCCGCCCTATGAGCGGTTCCCTCCTCTTCCCCGATCCGCGAGACTTATACCGGCTGGAGCGGATGACCCTCTCCTCCAAATCCCGCATTCGCGGTACCATCCAAGGGCGCCGGCGCTCCCGCCAGGCCGGTTCTTCCCTGGAATTTGCGGATTATCGGCTCTACGCTCCGGGCGACGATACGCGGCAGCTCGATTGGAACGTATTCGGGCGGACCGGCAAGCCGTTCATCAAGCAATTTCTTGATGAGCGAGAGCTTCAGGTCCATCTCTATATCGATTGCTCGCGCTCGATGGATTTCGGCGGCGAAGGCGGCGGATACGTTGATCCGGGCAGCGCAAGCTCCAGCCAAGGCGGCAGTCGCGGAAGTGCGGATGCAAGCGATCTGACAAAAAAACCTGCGAACAGCGGGAAGCCCGAATCTGGAAACGATTATGCAGCTGCAACCGGCACCGGTACGAACCGAGATGGAAACCGACGCAGCGGCCGCACACCGGCAGCTGCGAACAAATTTCTTCACGCCAGGCGCCTTGCGGCCAGCATCGGCTATCTGGCACTCGCCGGGTATGACCGGACCGATGTGCGCTTCTTCGGCGAACGGATCAGCCGCGAGCTTCCTCTATTGCGAGGAAAGGGCTCCGCACATCGTTTGTTCTCGTTTCTGGAAGAAACGGAAACCGAACCGACCGGAGACATCGCCGCCGCCATCATGTCTCCGCTCGCCGTTCCGAAGCAGCCGGGTATGACATGGATCTTCTCCGATTTTTTGTACGAGACGGGGGTAGAAGAAGCCCTCGGTTATCTTCAAGCTGCACGCCAGGAGGTGATGGTCGTGCAGGTCTTGTCGCCCGAGGAAGTATCCCCCGAGCTGTTCGGCGATCTTCGACTCGTCGACAGTGAGTCCGGAACAGGCAAGGAGGTCGCGCTTAGTCCGAAAGTGCTCCGCGCTTACAAGGACGCGGTTCAGCAATATACGACGGGACTGGCATCATTTTGCCGCGAACGGGGGATGGGGTATGCCGCCGCACTCACCGACGTCCCCAGCATGGAGACCCTCGACCGACTGTTCCGTTCCGGCGGCATGATCCGCTGATCCCGCCTGAAAGGAGGTTACCGACTTGCATTTCGCATCATGGGCCGGCTTGTGGTTTGGGCTAACCCTACCCACCATCCTTCTCTTGTATATCTTAAAGCGCCGCTATACCGATACCCCCGTATCCAGCCATCTGCTGTGGAACAGGGTGCTCCGCGAATCCGAAGCCAATCGGCCCTGGCAGCGCCTGCGCAACAATTTGCTGCTCCTGCTTCAGTTGGCCGCAGCGGCTTTGCTCGTGCTTGCAGCCATGCAGCCGTTCATCTACGCACGCGGAGCGGCAAAGGGACATGTCGTGATCGTGATCGATCGTTCCGCAAGCATGACCGCTTCGGCCAGCTCACTTCCAACGGGCAATTCCTCAGAGGCAGGCTCGGGTGGCGGAGCTCCCGGCTCAACTGAAGATGATGCCGTTTCCCGGCTGAAGGAAGCGAAGCGAATGGTTCTAACGGATTGGGGCAGCCCGGGCCGAAGCCGAATCACCCTGATCTCCATGGGTGCGGAGCCGCAGATTCTCCTTACGGAAGAGAAGAGTTCCTCCAAGATCAAGGCTGCTATTGAAGGAATCACGCCCTCCTTCGGAAAAATCGGCTACAAGGAAACGATGTCCCTTGCCGCCGCATTGACCGCTAAGGAAGACGACGGAGAGATTGTC
Source organism: Gorillibacterium timonense (assembly GCF_001457415.1). Taxonomy (GTDB): domain Bacteria; phylum Bacillota; class Bacilli; order Paenibacillales; family NBRC-103111; genus Gorillibacterium; species Gorillibacterium timonense. The sequence continues at coordinate 767,689 of NZ_LN881724.1, read as the reverse complement.
GTCTATACGGACGGGCAATGGCCGGAATCGGCGGATGGCTTGCCCTTCCACGTTCCAGTACGAGTCAAACAGCCGGGAGCCGGCATCATCGATAACCTGTCTGTCCTTCAGTTCGGTGTGCGAACCGGAACGACGAGCAGCGGCGAGGAAGCTACCTTAAGCGCCATCGCCGCGATCAAGAATGAAGCGACGGCAGCCCGCAGTTTCTCTCTTACGGTCTATGCAGGAAAGACACCTGTCGATTCCCGCGAGTACAAGCTTGGCCCCGGTGAACAAGCCGGCTATTCGTTCGAGGGCCTTCCCGCCGCCGATTACTACAAACTCCAAATGGACAGCGGCGACGGTTATCCACTGGATGACAGTCTGTATGCCTTCCCCGGAGAAACCCGCAGCAAGCGGGCGCTGCTTGTGACGGAAGGGAATCTTTTTCTGGAAAAAGCACTACAGCTTGCAGGGACGGAAGTGACGAAGGCGGCTCCCTCGGACACGCCTCCGAGCGTGAAGGGGGATCTCGACTTCATCGTCCTGGACGGCTTTCAGCCGGCGGATGGCGGGGACGCTTGGAACACGCTCCTCGCATCAAAGCCAGTATGGTCCATCGCTTCCGACGCTACTGGAACTCCGACCGCGATTTCTGATGATGACGCGGAGATCACTACTCATCCGGTTACGGATCACATCGGCTTTGCGGAGACGCATATCACCGCCGTTCGATCAACCGAGACGCCAACTTGGGGAAAAGCTCTGGTCTCCGTTGGCGGGGTTCCCCTCATCATCGGAGGAACGGAAAATGGGCAGCGCCGCCTTCTCTTCACCTTCAATCTGCATGAGTCGGATCTCCCGCTGCGACCGGAATTCCCCGTGCTCGTCCAAAATGCCGCCGATTGGCTGGGAGCATCATCCGCTAAGGCGCTAGGCCGGGAAACAGCTGGCGCCAAGCTAGAAATTGGCGTATCGGCCAAAACCTCTGCCGCCCGTTGGGTGACCGTCGAGAATAAGGGAGACGCGGGAACGGCAGCGCCATCCGAAGTTGCCGCAGAAACAGTGAACGGAGGGGTCGCCAGCACCCAGACCGTCCCCCCGATTCCCGGACTCTACCGGTTTGAGGAGACGGAAACGGACGGCACGGTGCGCAGCAGCTTCCTTGAGGTGATCGCCGACCCGGCGGAAAGCGCACTGGCGAACCGTACCGGGCTTTCAGTCGGAAGCACGACGGCAGACGGAGAGGGTCTTTCGGAGGGCGGCGCCGGATCAGACAACGGAAACGGATCATCCGGCGTATCGGCCACGGTCAGCCCCGATGGCACCGGCCAGCCCGGTTCCTCTGCCGCTTCCAGCGACTCAATGGGAGTAGATCGCTCACGGCTGCCTTTGATCCAATGGTTTGCCCTTGTGGCCATCTTGATCATCTTCGTGGAATGGGGGGTGTACCGCCGTGGGAATTCGCTTTGAGAGCCCTTGGATTTTGCTTCTCCTCCTTCCGCTTCTGTTCTTCCTGATCCAATCCGTTCGTTCGCCGGCACGCCGCGGCAAGACCCGCAAGGCGATCTCCTTGACGCTCAGAGCCGTCCTGCTGCTCGCCTTGATCGCATCGGCAGCGGGAATTGAGGCCCTGCTGCCCGTGAAGGAACGGGCCGTGTTCTATGTCGCCGACCGCTCAGAGAGCATGCCAGCTGCCAAAGCCTATGAGGAATGGCTGCGTCAATCCGCTGCGGCCAAGGGAGCTCGCGATCAGGTTGGCGTCATCGCCACCGGACTCGATTCGGCTGTGGAACGGAGCCTGTCGAAGGAACCGCTCACTGCCTGGGAATTTGCGGCTCAGGTGAACCGGCTGTTCTCCAATCCCGGCGCCGGCCTTCAGCTTGCGGGAGGCCTCTTGCCCGCCGAGGCGGACTCCCGCGTCGTGCTCGTAACGGACGGGCAGGAGAATGCCGGTGATTTGGCGCGGCAAGCCAAGCTGTTGAAGGACAGGGGAATCATTCTGGATATTCTCCCGCTCGCCACAGCCGCAAGGCCCGATGTCGCCGTCGAAAGCGTCAAGGTGCCGGGAAGCTTGTATCAGGCGGAAAAATACACGCTGGAAATCACTTTGAACAGCACCCTTGCGGCCGATGGAGAGCTTCGCGTCTACGAAGACAACAACGAAATCTCCCGCTCCTCCGTCCGCGTCGAGAAAGGCGTCAACCGATATGCGGTTCAAGCGTTGGCTTCAAGCACAGGGCTGCACCGGTACCGGGCCGAGATCTATTTTGCCAATGACGAGGTGAATGCCAACAACGCCGGTTACGCCTTCAGCCGGGTGTCCGGTTCGCCGCAGGTCCTCATCGTCGAAGGGGTACCCGGCAGCTCAGCGAACCTCGTCTCCGTGTTGGAATCCGGGCTCATCGGTCATACGGTCATTCCGCCCGAACGGTTGTCCCGCGAGTTAGCCGATTATGCGGCCTATGACAGCTTGATTCTGAACAACGTTCCCGCCACCAAGCTTTCGGGGAAAACGATGCAGCTCATCGAGCAGGCTGTCCGCGATTATGGGATGGGGCTGGTGATGACAGGCGGAGACGAAAGCTTCGGCATGGGCGGCTATTTCAAAACCCCCATCGAACAAGCGCTTCCGGTCAAGATGGAGCTGACCGGCAAACGGGAAATCCCGCCGCTTGCGATCATGCTCGTCATCGACCGTTCCGGCAGCATGAGCGGGGACAAGATGGAGCTGGCCAAGGAAGCGGCCATGCGCACCGTTGAGCTCCTGCGCGAGCAGGATACCGTGGGCGTGCTCGCCTTCGATTCCAGCCCATGGTGGGTCGTTGAGCCGACTCGCTTGACCGAGAAGGACGATGTGCTGAACCGGATCGGATCGATCCAGTCGCAGGGTGGAACGGATATTTATCCGGCAGCGGCTGCAGCCTATCAGAAGCTCGTCGATGTGAATGCCGAGCGCAAGCACATCATCCTGCTGACGGACGGCCAATCTGCCGGAAGCGGCAGCTATGAAGCTTTGACAGCGGACATGGTGGCCAAGAACATCACCATGTCTACGGTAGCGGTCGGAAACGATTCGGATCAGCGCCTGCTGAAGAGTTTGGCGGAGCTGGCAAAAGGCCGTTATTACTTCACCGATGACCAAAGCACCATCCCGGCCATTTTCAGCAGAGAGACGGTCCTCTTGTCTCGGACTTACATTGTGGACAAGCCCTTCGTTCCCGCCATAGGTCAAGCGGCCGAATGGTCGAAGCTGTTCCAAGGCGGCGTTCCGCAAGTGAACGCGTATATTGCGACTACACCCAAGGACTTGGCGGAGGTGAGTCTGCTCACCCCCGAGCCAGACCCGCTTCTCGCCCGCTGGCAATACGGCTCCGGCCGTGCCGTAGCCTGGACAAGCGATGTCACGGGCAAATGGGCACCGGATTGGACCGGCTGGGAGAAGTTCTCCGACACGTTCAGCCAGATCATCAAATGGACGTTCCCGCAGTTCCAGGCTTCACCCGTGGAGATCACGGCGGAGACAACCGGTGCGAATACGGAGCTGCTGCTGGACAGCCAGATGCTGGACTCCGCTTCCGGAGCAGCGGTCACCGTGACCGGTGATGACCTCGCCGAACGGAAGGTGAATGCCATCCCGACCGCTCCCGGCGAATTCCGCACCGAGCTTGGAGAGCTAAAGCCGGGTACTTATTTGACCCGGGTGGAGATGCAGGATACCACCGGCTCAACGCTTGGCGGAACGTCCACGGGCTTCGTCGTACCGTATTCTCCGGAATACCGGATCACGGAGACCGATCCGACAGACAAGCTGAAGGCTCTGGCCGAACAGACCGGCGGCAGGCTCCTCTCCCTTGATCACCCGGAGGAGGTGTTCCGGGGACCGATCCGTTTAGGCGAGCGCCGCATCGATCTCCGTCTGGCGCTGCTCATCCTGGCGCTGCTCCTCTGGCCGCTCGACATCGCATCGCGGAGGCTCGCCTTGCCTTGGCAGCGGTTCGCCTCCGCGCTCAGCCGCTTGCGGCACCCGCTGCGCGGACGCCTAGCGCCCGCAGCGGCTTCGGCGGCGGATGTCCCGGCCGCGATGACGCGGCTGCGCAGCCGCCAAGAGCGCGCCCGTGCGTTCTACGGTGCGGATGGCGGCTCCGGCGGCAAGCCTCGGCCGAGCGGCGATTCCGCTCCGGACAGCCAGCCTGCGGCACGTCCGCCCTCCCGCGGCGAACAGTCCGCGGCAAGCGCCACACCCGCCGCGAAGAAGACCGCGCCGCGCACGGTCGCAGCCGAGAGCCCGCTTGAACGAGCGGCGGCTTCCGCCGCTCCGAAGCCCCCGGAACCGCCGCAGAACGGCGGCTCCGCAGCAAGTCCAGGCAGCAGCGGCGATGCCATGAGCCGCCTCCTCGCCGCTAAAAATCGCAAGAAAAGCTGAACATCGGGCTCTGATCAAATAAACCGAGCAGCCCGCCCCATTCAAAGAAAAGCCCTCTCGCATCCATAATGGTTGTCGGGAGGGCTTCTATCATTTCCATCAGCTGGCTGTGGGAGTTGAGCTGGGGCTACAGGATCTCCGTCTTTCTCTCATCATAGATCTGATAAATCAGGTTTTCTACGCTTAGCTGAACTCGAGTGCTGCTGTATTGCTTTTCCAGCTTGTCAATTTCGGATTCCAGTGCGGGCCTACCGGTAACCCATTCATCCTCGCTCCATTGATCGACAAAAGCCCGCACCCCGCTCAATAGCCCCATGAGGGCATAGTCTCGTTCTGAAACGGTGAGAGTGCCTTCGTTCGGAATGGTATAGGTTAGGGTATACTCCATGTCCGCCTGGAAGGAGGGGTTCTGTTGACCGTTTGCCGTGGTTATAGGTTCTCTCTTGATCCGGTCTTTGAGATACGGGAGCACCTTCGCATTAGAATACTCCTGCATGTGCTTTGCCGAATTCTCCGAGAGGGATGCGTTCAAGGTGATCGCCAGGAACTGGTACTCTTCTTCGGTCAATGTTTCGGGTATGTCTCCCATCTGGAGTCGAAGCCGATGGCTAATCCGCTCCCAGCTCTCTTGGGGAAACGGCCCCCCATCTTCCATCGTCACCAAGACAGAGCGGTTGAATTCTGCGACCGATAACGACTTGTATCCCTTTGCTTGAAGGGAGAGGTAGCGAGCATAATCATCTGCAGTTGCCTCGCCGAGGGCACTTTCGGCTTCCTTAATCGAATCCTTAGCAGGTGACGGCAGAGGTTCCTTCTCTGGTTCTGCTCGGAAGGAGAAGATGGAGATCGTCACCTCCAGGGAGGGCGTGCTGTACTTCTGCTCCCATGTTCTCCCCTCCTCTTGCAGAAGAGCTTGCATGGCCGCTTCATCGGCAAGCTCATCCTCGCTTTTGCTCTCGACAAAGCGGGCAACCTCGGCTTGAAGGCCCTCGACCGCGCGATTTCTGTCCTTCATTTTCAGCGTATCCGCATCCAGAATGGTGTAGCTCGCTCCATACTCAAGCATGCCCGAGTTCCACTCTTTCGTTCCCCCAAAGCTCCATGACCTCCACTTATCCGATAAAATCGGATTCATGATCGTCAGAACGAACTGAATATCCCGGTTTGCTTGTCTCTCCTTAAACCAGCTTTCTGGAATACCGTTCAGCAGCTCTCGATAAGCTGCTTCATCCTGCCCGATTGCCTCCCAAGCCTTGTTCCGGTATTCGGAAACGGTCATTTCCTCGTAATGATCGAATCGGAGGTCCAACAGCTTCCTGTACTTGGCATCCATTCCATAGAGAGCCGAGGGGGTAGGAGCGGGGTGCTTTTCCTCTTCCTTGTCGGTTGTCGCCCAAGCTCCTCCTGTGATCACGATCACTAGTAAAAACAGACCGAGAAGGGCGAGCCCCGCTTTTTTGGGCTTTGTATCGACGATAGAGAGTAGCCGTTTTTTCAGCCCCTTCTTTCCACCCATAAAGGCTGTGGATAAATCCGTTTGAAGGTTCTCTCCGTTCCGAATGACATCGAGGATGGTTTCGCCATATTGTTGACGGCGCGTGGAGTCCGCCCCCGCCAGTACGAAGGCATCGCAAGAAATTTCACATTGAACGGCGACGGCCCTTCTCATCAGGTAGACGACCGGGTTAAACCAGTGCAGGCCGCTAGCCAGCAAAACCAGTGCCTTATTCCAAATGTCGTGCCGCTTGAAATGGATCAACTCATGCTTGAGAATAAGCTCCAGCTCATGAACCGAGATTTTGATAGGCGGCAGCAAAATGAGAGGGCGGATAAAACCAATCAGCATAGGACTTCTGATGCCGGGGCAGCGCTTGAGCTCCACTATGGCATTAATGCCGAGCTCCGCTTTCAAGCGATTTACTAGTTGAATCACCGCTTCATCATCCACGCGCTCGCTCCATCGATCTACAAAGCGGACATACCTTCGATGCTTCCAGAGAGGAACGACGATCACAATCGCAAAACCGGCAGCCCAGATGGCGCTGAGCCAAGGCCAGAGAGGAAACGCCGTTGAGACTGCCGAACCAACTGAGCTAACTGAGCCCGCCGATCCCTCCACCCTCTCATTCACGATCAGAGGTCCCGAAGCGGGTGGGCCGATACTTGCTTGTGGCAACGAGAAGGGGGCCATAATGGACTCCTGAACCGCTTGTGCAGGTTGGAGAAAAGGGAGCTCTATCAGCGGCCGAAAGGGGATCACCCAGCCGAGCACGATAACCAACCAAATCCGATAGGTCCATTTCGCTGCGTACCTTCTTGACAAAAGGGGCATCAAAGCCATGTAACCAAGGGTCATCAGCGACATGGTAATCGAACACGAAATAAGCGTGGTAAGAAGGGCCATCTCTCAATCCCTCCTGTCCTTCAGCCACTTTTCCAGTTCATCGAGGTCCTGCTTCTTTATCTTCCGGTCATTGTAGAGCGTAGCAAACAAACTGGCAAAGGAGTTCCCGTGAAATCTCTCCATAAAATCACCGGTTTCAAACTTCAGATACTCCTCTTTTCCGATCAACGGATAATAGGAACGCTCCTTGCCGTTCTTTTCGGTTCGGAGATAGTTACGTTCTACTAAGCGCAGCAGCAAGGTTAGGATGGTTTGCGCTTTCCAGCCTTTCTCTTTCCCTATCTGTTCCATAACGAGGTTGGTTGTGATCGGCGGTTCGTTCGCCCATACGACCTTCATGACTTCAAACTCAGCATCTGGAAGTTTTTTTGCGATGTTCATCGTCGAACCTCCACTTTCTACAAATGTCTTTAATCATATTCTACATCTGTCTTTATTCTTGTCAATTCATTTTTAAGCAAAACCAGGTTTTGTGACCATTATGTGGAATTCCAATCATCATAGAGCACATAAAACAACACCTCTTCACATGCGGCAAGGATAGCTTAGTGCTTTTCCTTTACCGGATGAAGAGGTGTTTTTGATTATCGTCACGTTTATATGAGGGTTACCCTGTTCTCACTTAGGACAGCGAATACAAAATCGAGAAGAAGTGCATCACCGAGCCGCCTAATACGAACAGATGCCAAACGGCGTGGTGATACGGGAACGTCCGCCAAACATAGAAGATGGTGCCCAGCGTATAAAGGACCCCGCCTATGACGAGCATCACCAACGCCTCATGGGGAAAGCCTGCCACCAGCGGCTTCCAGGCGAACACAACGACCCAGCCCATCAAGATATAGATCAGCGTCGAGGTAAACAAGAATCTTTTCACGAAGAACACTTTGAACACCACGCCGAGGAGAGCGATTCCCCAGATGATGCCGAACAGCGTCCAGCCTAGCGGCCCGCGGATCACGCTGAGCGTAATCGGCGTATATGTTCCTGCGATGAACAAATAGATCGAGGAATGGTCGAAGATCGTAAACAGATCCTTGACCTTCCCTTCCTGAAAGGCGTGAACCAGCGTCGACGAGGTGTAGAGAAGCAGCATGGTTACGCCGAAGATGGTAAAGCTCACGACATGCCAGGCGTTCCCTCGAAGACTGGCAAAGACAATCAATAAGACGAGGGCAGCAACGCTCAGTGCGACGCCGATGCCGTGAGTGATGGAGTTAGCCACTTCTTCACGGCGGGTGTAGACATGGGTGTTGGCCACAGCCGTCACGCTCCTCTCATCTGGTATGCGGCTAAAGACACAATCTGATGAAACTGTTGTATTTAAGCTTCTAATCGAAATAAGGGCTTTCGATTAACACGGGACGGGAACCGCTGCGCGCGGTCTACCCGATTCATTGCTGTTTCAAGTAACGCTCACGAACGATCGAGAGATGATGGAGCTCATGGCCGGCAACCACATAGACAAACGCACGAGCGCTCATCGTGTTCCCGCTAACAACGCCCTTCCGCGTCCATGCTTCCTCCGGGATGCCCCGCAAAAGAAACAGCGTCGTACGGCGCAATGCTGCGTATTCGTCAATAAGGAACGACAAGGAGAGGCGCCCCGCTTCGGCGTTAGCGGTATAAGCATCCTGATCGAATCCGGGCTGCGCGGTTTCATCTCCCCGGGCGATCCGGTGTAGCCTCCCCGTCATGATCCGCTCCGTATCGATCATGTGGCTGAGCAGCTCCTTCAGCGACCATTTTCCCGGAGCATAGCGATCATCCCCCTGCTCCTCCGCGAAGGACCGGAACAACCGCTCACCGGCAGCCCCTTGCTCTTCCAGAATCCCCAGCACGTCTCCTTCCGGAACTAAGCCGATGTAATGCGAAAAATGCCCTGCATGTTCCCCATCAAGCGGTTTTCTCAGCATAATCGAACCTCCTGTATGGACCGGGGATGCCGATCCCTCATTTTCCTTGTCTGATCTTCTGAATAAGCCGGACTCGCTCTCTCGATCTTCGTTGCCCTTACTCCTCCAAAGCCTCTTCGGCCGCATAGAGCAGCGCATCGAATGCATCGTCATCTTGTTCCAGCCATTCTTCCACCGCTGAAATCTCTTCTTCATCGCCCGGGGTGTCTTGAAAATGCAGACTGTAGTTCCAATCGTCCCCGGAATCGCTTTGAAGCGTAACTTCATAAGGCTCGCGATGTCCCTCCACCGTGAATATCACGGTTCCCAAATAGCCGAGTTCCTTGGTGTGCGTCGTGCGGGCGCCTTGAATCTTCAATTGCATATGCCGTGCCCCTTTCAAAAAATCATTCTTGCTCTCATTGTACCAAACGGAACGGATCCGGTCACTTCATCTCCAGCCGGTCAAATATCCCTCTCGCCATCGCGAAAATGCCGCTGACAAGAAGCAGGTTATAGCCCATGAGAGCCGAGACAAAGGCGGCATCTCCTGCGAGACCGTCCCATCCAGCGAAATGCCGGGCAATAAATCCGATCGCGACACCGGGTCCGATCAAGATCAGGAGCAAGAACATGCGGAGAAACAGGAGTACCACCTTGCTGTGAAGGGGGCCAAACAATCGCCGGAACAAGACGTCTGAGTACGTGAATGCCGCGCTGTAGGTCACGTATCCGAGAGCACAGAGCAGGATCGTCAGCGGTTCTCCGCGGAGGAAAATTCCCGCTGTCACGAACAGCACGAGCCCGTCGAGCAATCCCTTGATGAGATCCGCCAAGGTCGCATAGAACAGCTTCGCCGCCGATCCGGCTGGGATCAGGTAGATGTAGGGGCGCTCCAGCTCCCGCATCCAGCTTCCTTGGAAGGAGAGGATGAAGAGATAGTAGATGGAGAAGAGCAGCAGAATCGTGAGATCCATATCCGGTACAAAATACTGCGAGGCAAACCCGAACGCCGCCAGGAGTATCGTTGAACGATCGATCAGGAAGAGTCCGCGCTTGCGGTATTCCAGCAGTTGCCGGGAGAACACCGCCGCCGCGCCGCTCCGGTAATTCGTCTGCTTCACTTTACGAGCTTTACCCAAGGCTCCATTTCCGTTTCTCAACTGCTTGCCTGCCTTCTTGGCTGCGTAGAGAGTTTCCTTTTGCTCGGTGTTCGCCAGAACATCCTCGTAATAATCCGATTTCTGGTAATAGAACAGCACCATCAAGAGAACCGTAACCGCAAGAACGAGTGCGACCGCTATATAAAACCGAGGAGTCGTACCGATAAGGGGAGCCATGAAGATTGCTTTAAACCACCCGATCAACGGCACATACTCAAATTCCTTTGAATGGAGGACAGCGCGCAAGGTCGCCCCCATATCCTTAAGCTCCATGAGCTTGACGAGAAAAACAACGCCAAACAGTCCGAGCAAGCCATTCCACACCTGCGTGGCTCTCGAACGGGCAGCTTTGGTCCGGGAAGTCCACGAATAGATCAGCACGCCGATCATTTGGAGAAGGAAGAGCAGCATGACGAAGCCAAATAGCAAAGCGACGATGCCCCAGCCGTCGATCTCGTAATGGTTGCGCAGGTTGGGAATTTGCCAGACGAGCATGAAGACGCCGACAAACGACAACCAGATCTGCTTGAGAAACCCGTACAGCAGCACCTTTTTGGGTGAGATCGGCGCCGTAAACGCAAGGTTCACATCCGCCATCCGAAAGAAGCTGTTGCCGGATTTGATGCTCTTTGAGATTGACGTATAGACGATAAAAAGAATAACTCCGCTCACGATCATTCCGTATATAGCCGGATCCGCTGTCTGGCTTGTCGGGTCGATCGCCTTTGGGAGAAACGAGAGCACCAGAAACAGCACAAAGAAAGCAGCCAGGAACAGATATAGAATCAGTGTGCCCGGCTTGCGCTTCAATTCCTTGAGTGTATTGACGAAGCTTTTCTTCATGACATAGAGGAGGGGTCTCATTTCAAGCCGCCTTCCGTCAGGCGGAAGAAGATGTCTTCCAGCTTTTCTTCTCCCTCTTCAAACTCCCTCTTGGTACCGGAGTAGAGTACATGACCGTCCTTCATAATGAGCGCCCGGTCCCAGAGCCCTTCCACGCTGTCGATGATGTGCGTGCTGATCAGCAGGCTCGCTCCGGCATCGCTCAGCTCCGTGAACATCGCTTTCAGTTCCTTGATCGCCTTTGGGTCAAGCCCGATCATCGGCTCATCGAAGAAGATCACCTTCGGCTGCGGCAGAAGCGCGCAGCAGATGCTGACCTTTTGCTGCATACCCTTGGACAGCTCCTTGCCCAGCTTCTCCTTTTTGTCCTCCAGATCGAGCCGTTCCAGCAGCTTTTCACCGCGCTCCTGCCAATCGCTCAGCCCATACGCGTGAGCGATGAACTCCAGATGTTCCCACACCGTGAGCATATCGTAAAGCGCGGGCGTCTCCGGCACATAGCCGAAGAGCCGCTTCGCCTGAAGGCTTTTGCCGGGATGGCCGTCGACGAGCACCTCTCCCTCATGATTCAACAGGCCGATGATGCACTTGATGGTCGTGCTTTTGCCCGCACCGTTCGGTCCGAGCAGCACCGCAAGCTCCCCGTCTCTCACCTCAAAGCTGACGCCGCTCACCGCCAACGTCTTGTCATACTGTTTCGTTAAGCCTCTTACCTCCAGCATGCCACTTCACCTTCTCTTCCCCATGGGATATGTAAAGATGTCACTCGTTGTATCAATCTTTGGTCGTTATCGTCTCCCGAATGTGCTCCAGGTAGAGACGCACGATATTGATGTTGGAATGAAGGGAGAGCGTCCGACTGCCGACGACATCCTCAATTTCGTTCAAGAGAACCGTTCCGTCCGAACCGTAGATGAAATCGATGCCCGCCATCCCGAAGTCAAATCGTTCGATGATTCGTCGAGCCAACTCCTCCTCGCTTGCTGTTAGCGTGTACAGGGAAGAGCGCCCACCCAGTGAGTGATTGGCCCGGAAATCACGGTCGGACTCTCGAAGAACCGCTCCGACAATCCGCTTGCCGACGACAAAGACCCGCACATCTCTTCCCGGCGTCACCATCTCCTGCAGCACGAACGCACTTCCCTCCGGGTAACCGCGCAGCCTCTCCGTTATCTCCTGTGCGGAGCTAACCCGGTAAACTTCGCTTCCGCCTCGTCCACCCGCCGCTTTCAAAATGCGTGGATAGGCGAGTCCCTCATACCGCTGTTCCCGGTAATCCGTCTTGTTCAAGAACAGCGTATCCGGCATCGGGATTCCATGCTGAGCTAGGTACTGACAGGTTCGCGCCTTGTCATTGGCAAGCCGCGATACGGCGGATGAATTGAAGACAGGCACTCCAAGCGCTTCCAGCTGCGCGGATAACAATTCGTCCCGGTTCCGCATGATACAATAATCAGGCAGCTTCGCGTGATCGCCGCGCAGCCCTACATACAAGGAACCCGCTTGGACGCCGATCTCCAGCTCTTCCTTGCTCACAAGCTCGAGCCCCATGTCGAGCCCTCTCGCTTCCTCAAGAAACCAATCAATATAACTACGGTTGCGTTCGGCGTCCGTTTCGTTGTAGAGAAGCCATCCGTTAAGCATACCGCCCCGCCCTCTCGCTCCGTATGTAATCCAGCATGCGGACGGCCAGATCCACCCCTGTGCAATCGAAGATGTTTTTGAAGTGAGCGTTCGAGTTCACTTCGCACACATAAGGTTCCCCGTCCTCTCCGAACAAAAGATCGACCCCGGCAAAATCCGCACCGATCCGATTGGCGCAGGCGATGGCAACCTCTTTTTCTCGCTCGGTGGGGGTGTAAGCCTCCATCCGTCCTCCGGCCGTCACATTAGCCCGGAAATCATGCTCCGACTCCCTTCGCATGGCCGCCGCTGCCGTTTGCCCGACCACATTGATCCGTATGTCCCGGCCTATGCTTGAAGTGACCAGTTCCTGATACAAGTGCGGTCGGTGCTTGATCCTTTCCACAAGGCGGAGCAGTTCCTCCCGGCTCCGAACGAGATAAACTTGTTCGCCGAAGGAGCCGAACGCTTCCTTCACCACCATCGGGAAACCGAGCTCGGCGATGATCGTGTCGTAGGGACTGAAATCCGTGATCTCGCTCGTTTCATAAATGAGCGGCGCCACCATCGTCTTCGGCAAACGCAGACCTTGCCCCATCAGCGTCTCATAGGTACGGATCTTGTCGTCGCAAATCTCGATGCTGGCCGCATTGTTGTAGAGCTTGAAGCCCATCCGCTCCAAATGCCGGGCGAGCCGGACATCCTTGTCCCAAAAGAAGAAAAAATCCGGCTCATACCCCGCGTAGCAGCCCTTGATCACGGGAATGCCGCCTTCGATCGTCGGGATTAGCTCTTGATTACCGATCGTCCTTACGTCAAACCCAAGCTCTCCTGCGGACCTTTCCAGCCAGCGAACCTGATAGAGGAACTTCTCGCTTCCGAGATTTCCGTTATGGACGATGGCACAACTCGTTTTTTTCACTCATTCTCATTCCTTTTTGTCCATCAACTATGAGTTAAGTATAGGCCACAACCCGAGAATTGAACATAAAGAAACCGGTCAAAAAATGACCGGTGTTTTTCGTTGAGAGGAGTTACTTGGAGTAAATACCTTTTTCTCCCCGTATTGCTCACAATCGACTGCATTTCTTTCGTTTATTGGCCTTCCTCCGTCATCAATGCCCACTCTTCGTAGTATTCTTGAATCTGTCGATTGAGGGCTTCCTTCTCTTCCCATACCCGTTGAAGCCGCTTCGTATCCTCCTGCAGCTGAGGGGACAGCAAATCCGCCTCCAGCATAGCCGCTCGCGCCTCATGCTGCTCGATCTCCACTTCCAGTCGAGCTATGCGCTCCACGAGATTGTTGGCAGAAGCTTTTCCCGGCAGATCCGAACGCGGGCCTCGTTCATTCCGTTTAAGTCCGGCTTGCTCTTCGCGGCTTCCGGCAGCTCTCTTCGCTTCTATCAATCGCGACTTATCACAATCGCTCCCGCTGTCCGCACTCTCGGCTCCTGCTGCTTCCGCCGAAGACCGAGAGCCACTTTTTTCCCGGAAGTTCTCATAATTGCCGTGATAGACTGTAAGGCTGCCCTGTCTCAGCTCCCATACCTTCTGTGCCAGCTTGTTGATCAGGTAGCGATCATGTGAAATGAGCAGCAAGCTCCCCGGATAATCCTCCAGGGTCTCCTCTAACGCTTCCCTTGAGGCGATATCCAGGTGATTCGTCGGTTCGTCGAGTAAGAGCAGATTAGGCTTCCTTTCGACTAACAGCGCGAGCCGCAAGCGGGTCCACTCTCCACCCGATAAGGAAGCGACCGACTTGAAAACATCTTGGCCATAAAAGAGGTAACGCGCAAGCCGGCCACGAGCGACTCCTTCTTCCAGCTCGGCTTCCTTGCGGTAATAATCCAGCACGCTCTCGGTTCGGTCGGAAGGAACCGCCTCCTGGGCCAAATAACCTGCCTCCACCTGCGCACCAAGCGTCAGTTGCCCGCCATCCGGCGCAGCTTCACCCAAAACCAGCTTGAACAGGGTGGTTTTACCGGAGCCGTTGGTGCCGACTAGGGCGATCTTCTCGCCGAATTCCAGCTCGGCCGTCACCCCGTTCAGAATCGACCGGGAGCCATAGCTTTTCAGAACCTCGCGGAGCACAAGCGTTTTCCGGCCGGAACGCTCCATCATTTGGAGGTCGAACGCGGCGGTTTTTCGGTCCAGAACCGGCCGCTTCCTCTTCTCCATCCGATCGATCGCCTTCTGAATCGACGCCGCACGTGTGAAGAAGCGCTTATCCCCGCCAAGGCCGCCCCACTCTTGGAGCTGACGAATCGATTCCTTCATCTTGCGGATTTGCTTCTGCTGCTCCTGGTACTCGGCAAATTCCTTCAGCAGTCGTTCTTCCTTCTCCTTCACATAACCCGAATAGGTGGTCAGGTACAAGGAGGATTCGCCATCCTCCAATTCGATGATTTTCGTAACGACCTGGTCCAAAAAGTAACGGTCATGAGATACGATCAGACAAGTCCCCGGATAAGAGGACAAATAGCCTTCCAACCACTCTACGCCAGCTAGGTCAAGATGGTTGGTCGGTTCATCCAGCAGGAGTAGATCCGGCCGTTCGATCAGGACGGCAGCAAGCCCAGCCTTCGTCTTCTCTCCTCCGGATAACCCGGCGTAGGGGGAGTCGAATTGATCCGCGCGGATGCCAAGGCCGGATGCGACCTGACGAATTCTCGCGTCCATCTCATAGCCGCCGCCCTTCTCAAACGCCTCCTGCCATTCGGCATACCGGCTGAGCAGCTTATTCATCCGGTTCGCATCTTCGGCCAACTCCGGATCGGCCATTAACCGCTCGGCTTCCGCCAGCTTGGCACCAATGTCCCGCATCTCGCGAAAGCCGTGAGCGAGCCGGTCATACAGTGTACCTGAGCTTCCCTCCGCTTCCGCTTGGATCTGTGCCAGGTACGAGACGCGTATTCCTTTTCTTAGCGAAAGCTGCCCTTCATCTGCACGGTCAAGACCGGCCAGCAGTCTCAGCAGGGTAGATTTCCCGCTCCCGTTCAGGCCGATCAGCCCGACCCGGTCCCCGTCATGCAGTTCAAAGGTAACAGCCTTCAAAATTTGGTTCGATCCGATATAATGTTCAACTTGATTCGCGCTCGCGATAATCATGGATAATCCTCCTTGGGATTCTCCGGTTCGAGCCTTCGTGAATCAAAAAAAGAGCCGCAGGGAATATCCCTACGGCCCTTCATCGCTTCCGATGAGGCTACGGCAGGAGATTCTTCTCGAATGGGTGATACGTATAGGGTAAAATGGACAGACCTCTCCCGTATCCGTATTCCGCATGAACGATGCCAGCTGTAGCAATCGGCAGCCGGCTTACAGTGTTGTTCACCTGTTCGAGATTCATCTCCCGCTTCACCTCCTTGTCATAATTAGATTTATTTTATCAGATAGGTACCCGAAAGCGCAAGGGGCAGGGAATAGAGCCCCGTCTAGATCGGAGCTCGCTAACTCTCAATTACTTTTCGAGGATAAAAACGCCTCTGCCTGGGATGAATGTCGTCCCGGCCATGCTGCGTCCGGTCAACAAGTCGGTCGCCCCTGCATAGGTAGCGGGAAGTTCAACCTGCGCTTCCTCTGCGTTGTGGTTAAGAAGGAACGTAAAGCTCTTGCCATCCTTGCTCCGCTCGGTGACCTCCACTCCCTCCGGAGTTTCCAGCAACGGCTGAATGCCCTTCTCCCTGCAAATCTCCGCAAGCAGTCCTGTGAGGAATGCGGGCTCCGGATTCGAAGCGATATACCAAGCTTCTCCTTCCCCGTACTGGTTTCGAGTGACGACCGGCATCCCCTTGTAAAAGTCGCTTCCGTATTCCGCCAGGACTTCGGCGCCTTCAGAGTGGATCAGATCGCAGAGCAGGTTGCAGGAATAGTCGCCCGACAGACTGCCATACGGCTTTTTCATGACGATCCGATTGCTCGCATCTGGGAATAGCGCATCGATTTCCTCCGCCCAAATTCCGAGAATCGGACGAAGCTTGCCGGGATATCCGCCAACCGTAACGATATCAGTCTCGTTGACAATGCCGCTGAAGAAGGTCGTGATGAAGGTTCCGCCCCGCTTCACAAACGCATCGATTTTCTCTGCTACTCCCGGCTTGATCATGTAAAGAACCGGAGCGATGATCAGCTCGTAGCGGTCAAAATCCTCTTCGAGGCCGATCATATCCGTCTGGATGTTGTTATCGTACAGAGCCTTGTAATAGGTATGGACTTGATCGACGTATTTCAAAGCGACGGTTGGCCCGCTGGAGAGCTCGACCGCCCAGCGATTATCCCAATCGAAGAGAATGGCGGCTTTGGAGTTCAAGCGGGAATCAATCAGCTTGTCTTGGAGCGAGACAAGCTCCGCTCCAAGCTCCGTGCATTCGCGAAAGACCCGGGTATGCTCATGTCCGGCGTGCTCAATGACGGCACCATGGTATTTCTCGCATGCGCCGATAGAGCGCCGCAGTTGGAAGAACATGACCGTATCCGCACCGTGAGCAACCGCTTGATAGCTCCATAAGCGCATAACGCCCGGCCGCTTCAAGGAATTGTAAGCCTGCCAATTCTGCTGGCTCGGCGTCTGCTCCATCAGCATGAACGGTTGACCGCCCTTGAGCCCTCTCATCAAATCGTGGGTCATCGCGGTCACGCTGACCGGGGTATCGAGAGACGGATAGCTGTCCCAAGAAACCACATCCATATGCTTGGCCCAAGTGAAATAGTCAAGCTCCGGATAGGTTCCCATCAGATTCGTCGTGATCGGAACATCCGATTGCTTTTTTATGGCCTCGTATTCCAGACGATAGCAGTCAAGGAGAGATTCGGATTGGAAGCGCCGGTAATCGAGCGAGATGCTTTGGAAATTCGACCGTCCCCCGCCCCATTCCTCGCTCATGCCGCTGGGAGGAACGATTTCATCCCATTCGTAGAACGTATGGCCCCAGAATGCGGTATACCACGCTTGATTCAAAGCATCCAGCGAGCCGTAGCGCTTCTTAAGCCAATCGCGAAAGGCCTCCGCGCAGTTGTCGCAATAGCAATAGCCGCCGTATTCGTTGGCGATATGCCAAGCGACGAGTGCCGGATGATCCTTGTAGCGCTCCGCCAGCTTGGCGGCCAGTCTCTCCGAATACATGCGGTAAGTCGGGCTGTGCGGGCAGGAGTTATGCCGTCCGCCAAATTGCCGCTTCAAGCCGTTGTGATCGACGCGCCGGATGTCAGGATAACGCTTGGCCATCCAGGCCGGATGAGCTCCGGTGCTGGTGGCGAGACATACCTTGATTCCTTCTTCCGCCAATCGGTCCAAAATTTTATCCAGCCACTCGAACCGGTAGGTGTCTTCGTCGGGCTGAATGCGAGCCCAAGAAAAGACATTGACGGTAGCCACGTCAATATTCGCCAGCTTGAACATGCGCAGGTCTTCTTCCATCTTCGCTTCATCCCACTGCTCGGGGTTGTAATCCCCTCCGAACCAGATCTTGGGAAGCTTCTCGTGTATCATGGCTATGTTCACCTCGAATGATAGGATTCTAATCATCGTTTACTAAAGACCCCTGTATGACAAACAAGGAGGCCTGAAGCAGGCCTCCTTGTGCGATACTTCAATTATTTCCAGAGATCAACTCTTGCTTTGACAAGCTCAGTGTACAGTTCATTCATTTTCTTGACGCCGGCTTTGTCGATGTCCTGCATGAATTCATCCCAAACCTTGTCGAAGTCAGCCGGCTTCGCAAGGATCGCTTGCGGAACGCGCTTCTTCATGATATCTTCCATTTTCTTTTGGAGAATTTGCAGGTCGGAGCCAGTTTCAACCGGGATGTTCCAAGCCGCGCCCCAAGCTTTAACCGGGAATTCTTCCGGTTTCGGCCACAGATCAAGATACGTTTCGGCGTTATACGCTTTCAGCGTTTCTTTCTCGGCATCGGTGTAGGTAGCAATGATTTGGCTCTTGAAGTTCAAGGTATACGGATTGCCACTCGGGTCGTTTACACCGTCGCCGTACCAAGGAGCGAAGTTGTAGTTACCTACACCACTTTCTTTGGTATAGTTCACATTGTCATTGATGCGGCGGTTTTGGATGTCGTCCAGAATGACGCGCTTGCCGTTATCGACTTTGTAGTCTACGTTTTCAACGCCCCAGTTCTTCAGAACTTGACCTTCGTCGGAAGCGAGATAGTCCAGGAACTTGATCAGTTGGACGGCGTTCTTTTCTCCGCTGACGGTAATGCCGATCCCGGTACCTGCTACATAACCGGTATCTTGGAACTCCTTCTGCTTGATGTCTGCGCTCATGGTAACCGGGAAGCGGGCATAGGTTTGATCATACTTTCCTTCGGTCCTCAGAGCTTTCTCTGCATCTTGGTAGTCCCATTGTTGGTCGATGATGCCCAGTACACGGCCGGTAGCAACCTTCGCCTTGTATTGGTCATACTTTTGAACAAAGCTTTCCTTGTCAAGGAGGCCGATGTCGTTCATGTGGTTCAGCCAGCGGAAGTATTCCTTTTCTTCCGGACGCATGTAGTGGTAGGTAGCTTCATAGGTATTGTCATCGATATAGAACTCCCCGTTGTCGGAGCCGCCCGTCGTGTAGAAGGCCGGGTTCGTGGTGGAGATCAAGATCTGCCATTCACCAGCGTTCAGCGACATGCCAATGGTCGGTTTGCCGTCTGTAGTCGGATGTTTGGCAATATATGTCTTGATGGCGTTTTCATAATCTTGAACCGTCTTCATTTGCGGATAGCCAAGTTCCTTCAGAACGCGGTGCTGAAGCTGGAAGCCGCCACCGGCATCAAAATATTTCTGGTTAACACCGGCCGTCGGCAGGATGTAGATGGCATCGTCATCCTTACTCCATTTCAAGCGGTTCAGGTATTCACCGTAAACTTTCTTGATGTTAGGGGCATATTTCTCGATCAGGGGACGCAGGTCGATCAGGGCGCCAGCATCAACCAGCTTGGCAGCGTCGCCTTTTGGCAGAATCATGTCCGGATATTCACCGCCGGAAATCATAAGTGCGATCTTTTGGTCGGTTGCCGCGCCGCCAACCGGGAATTCCATCTTCAGGGTAACACCGGTTTTCTCGGTGAGTACCTTCCCAACTCGATCTTGCATGTTATTCCAGGATGCGTTCGGATCCGAGCTGTAAACGGTTGCATTAAGCGCTTTAGGAGCTTCCGCTGTAGCGCTGGCCACTGGAGAGCCAGATGAAGATGCTTCCGGAGAAGTAGAAGCTTCATTGCCGGATTTGCTGCTGCAGGCGGTTAATGCCAGTGAACCGACGAGCAAAACGCTTGTGAGTTTCGCTGCTGTTCCTTTCATTTTGCAATGCCTCCCTTTTTTTATCCCTCATAATGGATGTGTATCACACAGGTTTCCCTGGAAACACCTTGGATGATTCCGCGGAGTCCGAATCTCACAGACCCCGCGGGTGCCGAACTCGGCATTTAGCTCTTGACAGCGCCGAGCGTCATGCCTTTGACGAAATACTTTTGCATGAACGGATAGACTACAAGGATCGGCACGGTACATACGATCGTGATCGCCATCTTAATGGATTCCGGCGATACTCTTGCCATGCTCTGAGCCGCATTCGGATTGTGCATCTGCTCGTTCCCGGTCTGCGTGCTTTGCAGTACCTTCATCAACTCGTACTGAAGGGTCGTGAGCTGCTCTTTGGAGCTGTTGTACAGATAGGTATCAAACCATGCATTCCAGTGACCAACCGCAACGAACAAGGCGATGGTCGCAAGAACCGGCAAGCAGAGCGGAAGCACGATGCGATAGAAGATTTTGAAATCGTTCGCTCCGTCGATTTTGGCAGATTCTTGCAAGGCAAAGGGAAGTCCGTTGATGAACGAGCGGATGATGAACATATTCCACACGCTCAGGATTCCCGGAATGATGTAGACCCAGAACGTTCCGACCATATGCAGGTTGCGAATCAGCATGTAGCCTGGAATAAGGCCACCGGAGAAGTACATGGTCAAAGCGAACATGGTGGAAAACAGCTTGCGTGCTTGGAAGTCAGTCCGGCTCATCACATAAGCGACCATCGAAGCGCTGAGCACTCCGCAGATGGAACCAATAATTGTCCGGAGCACGGAGTTCCGGAACCCGATCAACAACGTAGGATAACGGAGTATGGTTTCGTAGTTGGACCAGGTGAATTGCCGCGGCCAGATGGTAATGCCGCCTCGAACCGTATCCGTGGAGTCATTAAGTGAGATCGCCAGCACGTTCAGAAAAGGATAGAGCGTGACGATACAGACCAGAATCATAACGATGTACAAGAAGATATCGAATAAGTGTTCCGTACGGCTTCTGCCGACTGCCGACTGCATGGTGATTCCCCCCCTTTAGATAATGCTCTCTTTGGTTACGCGCTTGTAGATTCCGTTAGCCGAAAGCACCAGGATGATGCCGACGACCGAGTTGAATATCCCGATAGCGGTACCGAAAGAGTAGCGTGTCATGCCGATCCCATATTCCAGAGCATAGAGATCGAGGACGCGGGAGTAATCCGTAACAAGCGGGTTTTGCAGCAGGAACTGCTTTTCAAAGCCGATGCTGATCAAATTCCCGATCGACAGGATGAGCATAACCATGATCGTCGGGCGAATTCCCGGGAGAGTGATGTGCCACATGCGCCGTATGCGTCCAGCGCCATCTACGGTGGCGGCTTCATAGATTTCCTGATCGATACCGGCCATCGCGGCTAGGAAGATGATCGAGTTCCAACCGGTTTCCTTCCACATATCGGCTGCGGTTACAATTCCCCAGAACCAGGAACCTTTGGCCATAAACTGAATCGGTTCGCTGATGATACCGAGCCACATGAGAAGCTCGTTCAACGCGCCTCCGTCTGTTGAAAGCATTTTCGTAACAAGACCTGCGACGACGACCCAGGATACAAAGTGAGGCAGATAAGAAATCGTTTGGACGGTCCGTTTAAACAGTTGTCCGCGAAGCTCATTCATCAAGAGGGCGAAGATGACCGGAACCGTAAACCCGACGATCAGCCCCATGACGCTCATGGCCAATGTATTTCTTAGAACAAGGTAGAAGGTATCATCCGAAAATAAGGCGCGGAAGTTGTCCAACCCTACCCACTTCTGATCGAGAATGGACTTGCCCGGCTTATATTTTTGGAAGGCCATCAGCCAGCCCCAAATCGGAACGTAGCTGAATACGATCAGCCAGATAACAAAAGGTACGGACATGAAATACAAATAACGTTGTTGGACCATCTTCTTCCAGAACCCAAAGCTTGTTCGGGTCTTTACTTCCGGCAGGGAGCCTCCTGCTGACAGCGGTTTCATGGGTATCCCCCTTCTCTTCTCTCTTGGTTCCATCTTACCGAAATCGGGTTATCGGAAAAACCACTAAAATTCACTGTGAAATCATATAAAAATAAGCGCTTTCATAAATTATTTCATGCTGAATAAAAAAATCCGCCGGATCAGGCGGATTCGATCGAAGACTTACGATTCATCGTTCGGGTCTTCTCGAAGCAGCTTCACAGATTTGCCTTTGAAGGTCGAGGGAGACTCCCCTACATACTTTTTGAACTTGCTGTGAAAGTAATCGACGTTGGCATACCCAACCAATCGGGCCACCTGATGGACCTTGAGCCCGCTTCCCAGCAATTCGATGGCATGGCGGATACGGACCCTATCCAGATAGGTGTTAAAGCTTTCACCGGTCTCGCTCTTAAAGAGCTTTCCGAGGTACCCACTGTTGTAGTTATGCAGCTCAGCCAGTGTCTCCAGCTTCAGGTTTTCTCCATAATGCAGCTCGATAAATGCCGTAATCTGCTTAATGATGGGGGCGCTGCTCATATTGCCGATCCGGTTAGCCAATTGGACCGTAAGCTCGGCCGCTTCCTGAATCAAATCGTGATACGTACTCTGGGTAAACAAAACCGGGATATGATTCATGCTCTCCTTCACCGGAGCGGCATACGCCGGATTAAGCGCTGCCAGCTTGTTGAGAGCAAGCGTGAGCACTTGGGTCATACTCGTTTTGATGGTCATGGCCGAGCTTTCGACGGAGCGGATTTTTTGACCGGCTTCCTTGACTGTATGCTGCACCTTGTCCGGCTGTCCCAGCTCAAGGGCGAACAAGAGCTTATCCGCCATTTGCTGCAGGGCCGACTCCGTCAATGGTTCTTCCGCGTGAGAAGAGAGCTCCTGAAGGGACGAATACAGATGAATGGTCTCCCCTTCGAGCAAAAAGCGGTTCTGCAGCACATGAGCCGCTTCCTCATAGGAGTCATGGATGCGGCGAATGTCGGGTACAGAAGCCCCTCCGGCCGCGAAGAAGCGAGTTCCATTCTCCGCAATCGCCCGCAGTTGGCGGTAAAAATCGATCAGGGCCCGCCCATTTGCCAATCCTTCTCGAAGCAAGATGCCCATCCGGCTATCCAGGAGAAAAGTGAAGCCCGCTTTCCGCGCTTGCAGCATGTCCTCGATCGAACGGCGAAGGGCAGCCCGCGATCCGGAGATGTTATCTTTTTGAAGCTCCAGTTCAAGCAAAATAATTTGGTAACCCTGATGGGTTGTACCGAAGAGCTCATTGATCTCCGGCCCGTAATTCGGTTCGCCCTTCTCATGGATCAAAGTGAGCAGCATCCGTTCTCGGTAGACGTCTTCGCTATCCTTCCGTCTCTTCTCCATTTCGGATTCCCGCTGCATGATCCCGCTGATCCTTTTCAATTCCTCCGACATTTCATCTTCATCCACTGGCTTCAAGATATATCCGTCCACACCAAGGCCGATTGCCCCTCTAGCATAATTAAAATCCGAATATCCGCTGAGAATAAGAAAATGGCAATTGCTGTTCCGTTTCTTGATTTCTTGAATGAGCTGCAAGCCATCCATTCCCGGCATTCGGATGTCAACCACCATCATCTGCGGATGGAGCTCGTCAAATTTCTCTAAAGCTTCCCGCCCATTGGCTGCCGTATCGACAACCTCATAGCCAAGCCCTGTCCAATCGATGAGCGATACGAGGCCCGTGCGAATGGCCGGCTCATCATCCACTAGCAACACTTTATACATGAGTCTTCCCTCCGATCGGTAACGAAAAATAGATGCGGGTTCCCCTACCCGGCTCGCTGTCAATGGTCAATCCGCTTCTTTCTCCGTAGGTGAGGATTAAACGCTGGTGGACATTTCGCAGCCCGATCCGATGCTCTTCCCGATCTTCGCTCTCGTCCATAGCGCGCATGATATCCTGCAGGCGATCAGAAGTAAAGCCGATTCCGTTATCTTCCACTTCTACATGCAGCCAACCGGATTCCACTTTCGCCGTAAGGGTGATCTCTCCGCCTTTTTCGATCTCCTCCAGCCCGTGGATGACGGCATTCTCCACAAGAGGCTGAATGATCAGCGGCGGAATCCGCACGAGCTCGCCGTCTGTGTCGATATCCAACCGGTAACTCAACCGGTCATTTCCGTAACGGAACTTTTGAATTTCCAAATAGCAGCGGATGATTTCGAATTCGTCCTCAAGCGGAATGTCCTTCGCTCCGATCTCCAGGTTTTTGCGGATCAGCTTGCCCAGGAGGCGGACAATCGTAGCCACTTCCGTCTCACCGCTCATATGCAGGCGCATCCGGATCGACTCCAGGGAGTTGAACAGAAAATGGGGATTGATCTGGCTCGCCAGCATCTTCAGCTTGATCTCCTTCTGGTGAAGCAGGAGCTGATTGCGCTGCTCGTTCGATTCGCGCACCTCATCCATCAGCCTGCTGATGTTGGTGACCATAAAGTTAAATTGCTTCGCCAATAACCCAATCTCATCACTTCCGTCAATTGCCAACGTGGAGTGAAAATCGCCCATGGCCACCTTGTTCAGCGACTTGTTCAATTTTAGAAGCCGATTGGATAAGAGCGAGGCGAACAGATAGATCAGCAGGGTCGCAAGGCCCAAGCTCAAGAAGATGATGGTGAACCCCAGCCGGTTTACTTGATTAGCCTCGCGAATGATGCTTTCAATGGAAAACACCGATATGATTTTAAGCCCGTTGTCACTGTCTCCCGGCAGTAAATCATCAATGATGATTTTAGAGGGCTTCCCTTCAAAATCGAACTCGTACGTTCCCTTAGATCGTCCGGTTAAATCCTTGGCAAAATCCATTTCACGGATATTTTTCCCTACCCAGGAGGTATCCTTGGCGGCGACAATGGTTCCATTGGAATCGAGCAGGAGAGAAGCGAACGGCTCCTGGCTCACGATGGAGTTCAGCTCTTGCTGATTGAGCGAGATGACAAAAACGCCTTTTGTTCCTCCATCAAACGTGATTTTGCGGATCAGGTTAAAGGACGGCCCCGAACTTGGAATCTGAGGCTCCTTCATGTACTCCCAGTCGATCCGGCTGATCGATTTGGCCATCGCCCTTTGATACCATTCTGATTTCAGTGTCTCTTCATCGGGATTGAGGAATTCCCAATTGTTCAGAATGGTTGGGTTGTCCACATACAGCCGAATCGAGGAAATCTGTTTGAAAAGACTTATATAGGTAGCAAAATCAAGATATTCCCGGTATGCCTCAAAAACGTCATATCGGTCCGTATAGGTGGTTCTTATCAGCTTGCTCAGACGGGTATCCACCATGAGCCGGTCGGAAACATCGATCGAGACTTTCAAATTTTCATAGGCTCGGGACTTGATTTTATCTACGTTATTCGAGGTTTGTATAGTTGCATGATTAAGGACCGTGCCCCGGAACTCCGCCGTCAGGTAGCTCCCGACAAACATAACCGGAACAAACACGACGATGATAAAGAAGAAAATCAGCTTGTTCTTGATCCGAATGTTGTTGGTTTTCAGGAAAAAGGCATGCAGGTTATGAAACATGGCATCTCCGCTCTCTTGTAACCGTTTGCCCAAACCTTGGCGTTGGGATATAGATACATGCGCATGTAGGGCTGGTTTAAGTATATAGCATGTTTTGTCCGCAAAAAAGCGCCTTTCCCGGCACTCCTCCGAAACTCGGATCCAAGCGCGGGAAAGTCGCCTTCCTAACGATTCTGGGCATAATGCCTTACAGGTAGAAGATCAGCTTGCCGAATGCGAGGGTGTCTTACTTCGACATGACGATTAAGCTCCTGCTTGCCCGATGATAGCTTGACGATATCGTGGACCGCTTCCTCTCGCTGAAAAGGAAACGATTACTTTTCGTTATGCTGCAGTTCTCCTCGGTTGTGATAGGCTCTTCCTGAGTCTAGCGTTCCATTCGCATGAAAGGCACCCAGTAAATTAGAGGGATTATCACCTAACAATTTCGACTTTCATCACCTTTTTCGTCACCGGAAGCTTCACAGCACGTCCGCGCGGCTGAGAGCGCCTGCGGGAAGCGGATCATTGTGCCGGGGTAACGCGGTACGTCGCACCGATCGCGGTGGCGAAGCCATCCGCTGTACAGGCTACCGCTCCATCCGGTCCGGTAATTCGCCAAGTGGAAGCGTCCGCGATGCGACACGGTTCTCCTGCGTGCGAGAGAATGACCGCTTCTGTTAACCGGCTCCCTTCCCAAGAGAGGGAGACCTCAAATCCGCCGCGCGCTCGCAGCCCTTGAATCGAGCCAGTCGTCCAATCGGATGGAAGAGCCGGAAGGAAATCCAGCTCGCCCAGATGACTCTGGAGCAGGCATTCCACGATACCCGCCGCCCCTCCGAAGTTTCCGTCAATCTGAAAAGGCGGGTGGGCATCGAACAGGTTCGGATAGGACGAGCGAGCGAGAAGCGTACGAATGTAGCGGTGAGCTTCTTCGCCATTCCGCAAACGGGCGTACAGGTTGATCAGCCACGCGCAGCTCCAGCCCGTATGCCCGC
Source organism: Gorillibacterium timonense (assembly GCF_001457415.1). Lineage (GTDB taxonomy): Bacteria > Bacillota > Bacilli > Paenibacillales > NBRC-103111 > Gorillibacterium > Gorillibacterium timonense. The sequence continues at coordinate 741,533 of NZ_LN881724.1, read as the reverse complement.
CGCCGTTCGCGATCCGACCCTCCAAGGATTTGGCAGCAGCCTGAACGAGCTCGGGACGTTCCTTCCGGTTGATCTGATTGCCCGGATACAGGCTGAAGAGATGCGAGACATGCCGATGACCCAGCTCACTCTCCGGGAACTCACGATACCATTCCTGCAGCCGCCCTTCCGAGTCGATGTGAAACGGGTACAGCCGCGATGCGGCCTCTCGGAGCTCTTGAAGCAGCTCCGCGTCCACGCCCAGTAGGTCTCCCGCTTCGCCCACAGCCGCGAATAGCTCGCGGATGATGGACATGTCCATCGTCGTAGCCATCGAAACGCTGCACGGATTGCCTTCCGCAGTGAGGAATTTATTTTCCGGCGTGGTCGACGGGTTCGTCACAAATAAGCCTTCCGGCGTCTCTTCCAGATAATCCAGGCAAAACAACGCCGCTCCCTTCATCAAGGGATAAGCTCGCTCCCGGAGAAACTCAGGGTCCATCGTAAAGCGGTAGTGCTCCCACAGATGCAGAGCCATCCACGCGCCGCCCATCGGCCAGAAAGCCCAGCTCGGCGAGCCGTCGGTAGGCGTGGACATCCGCCACAGGTCGACATTGTGATGGACCGTCCATCCCCGGCAGTTATAGTGAATCTGCGCGGTCCGACCGCCGGTGACGCTCAATTCGTCCAGCATGTCAAAGAGCGGCTCATGGCATTCGCTCAAGTTGGCGGTCTCCGCCATCCAATAGTTCATTTCCGTATTAATGTTCGTCGTATAATCCGAATTCCAGGGCGGCTGAACGTGTTCGTTCCAGATTCCTTGCAGATTGGCAGGCTGTGTTCCAGGACGCGAGGAAGCCATCAGCAAATACCGGCCATACTGAAAATATAAAGCTTCCAGCTCCGGATCTGATTCGCCTTGTTTGTAAGCATGCAAACGGTCGTCGGTAGCCAAGCCGCCTTTGGAGGTCGCAGTGCCCAGAGATAGCTCCATCCGCCGGAACAAGCGGCGGTGATCCTCCAAATGCCTTTCCTGCAGCTCTTCGCTCGTGTAAGCCGCCGCATGGCTGAGCCGCTGCCTGCATGCTGCGGCAAGCTCTTTACGATCGGTACCGGGCATAGCGGCATACCCTTTAAAGCTCGTTTCCACCGCAAAGAGCAGCGTGACCGCCTGAGGATCGCGGACAATCAGACGCGGCTCGTGCGAAGCAGCGAGCTCGACCTTCTCCGCTACGGCCTTAACCCCACCGCAAAAACGAATCCCCAACCCTTCTTCATCTTGGACCGACCAGGGATGGTCCCCCAAGTTATGGCCGGCGACAGGGCTCGGGCAGTTTCCGGCGAGAAGCAGTTCGCCGCCTTCTCCCGGCAGGAGCTGATGACGGAGCTTGGAATCGAGCGCAGCTGAGAGAACCACAGGCTCTTCTCCGAGAGAACGGATCGAAACGCACATCACCTGGTCAACGGCACTGACGAACACTTGCCGCAGGTACTCGGTTTGTCCGATCCGGTATCGAACGGAGGCGATTCCGGAATCCAGATCGAGCGTTCGCTCGTACCCTTCCCGCTCATCCCCCGCGCTGTCCAGATGCTCGAGGATCAGATCGCCAAACGGCTGATACGCTTGGCAGTTCACTCCCTGCATCTTATCTTCGATGAGTCTTTCCGCTTCGGAGTACTTTTCTTGACGGATCAGCTCACGCGCATTCTTCAAATGCCGGATTGCTTCATAATTGTTCGTATCACGCGGAACCCCGCTCCATAACGTATCCTCATTCAATTGAATCCGTTCGCTAATCGTTCCTCCGAAGACCATCCCTCCAATTCGGCCGTTCCCGACCGGCAGAGCCTCTTCCCATTCGACAGCAGGCTGCCCATATCGGAGCAGCAAAGAAGAGTTATCGTTAACCCCATATGCCATATTCGTTCCCCCTGCCAGCACCCGAAGACGCATTCCGTTCCCTTCGGACTCTGAATTCATACTCAGGCCTATCCTATCATGGAAGCGGTTAAGTTGCCACATGAAATCCAGACACAGCCCCTTGCCGGCTTATCATCATAAGAAAAGAACCCCTGCATCCTACCATTCGATAGGCGCAGGGGTTCTGTCGTTTCATTCTTTATTAGCCTTTGATCAGGAACGCATACTCCGGACGAGACATGAGCTCCAGGTTTGCCTTGATCAGCTCGCTGCGTTTCTCAACACTCGCGAAGGAACGCAAGCCGTCCTCCGGCGTGTGGAGCACGTAGTCAACGAGTTGGTCAACGGTGGTTTTGGCCACATGGCAACGGGTATCGGAGGAAGCGTAGTATAGGAATACTTCTCCGTTGTCGCGAGCGACGAGGCCGTTCGTGAATACGACGTTCGACACATCCCCGATGCGCTCGATTCCTTGTGGAACGATCAGGAAGCCGCCGGGAGAGTGAGTGACGCGATTCGGTTCGGCCAAATCGGTCATGAATGAGTAGATGACATAACGCAGGCCAGCAGCGGTGTTCCGCACGCCGTGCGCGATATGCAACCAGCCGTGCTCGGTCTTGATCGGGGCAGGGCCTTGGCCGTTCTTGACTTCCTTGATCGTGTGGTAGATCTTCTCGTCCACGATCGTCTCGTGATCGATGGAAGCCGGATTCATGCTCTCCGACAAGCCCCAGCCGATCCCGCCGCCCGAACCGGCTTCGATGAAGCCGTCCTGCGGGCGAGTGTAGAAGGCATATTTCCCATCCACGAATTCGGGATGGAGAACGACGTTGCGCTGCTGCGGCGAAGGGGTCTTGAGGTCAGGAAGCCGTTCCCAGCTCTTCAGATCCTTCGTGCGCACGATTCCGCATTGGGCGTACGCGCTGGACGTATCGCCAAAGGGAGCGTTCGGGTCTTTGCGCTCCGTGCAGAACAGACCGTAGATCCATCCATCCTCATGCTTGACCACACGCATGTCGTAGATGTTCGTGTCCGGAACTTCCGTCTCGGGGATCGCAATCGGATAATCCCAGAAGCGGAAGTTATCAACGCCGTTTTCGCTTTCAGCGATCGCGAAGAAGGACTTGCGATCGGCACCTTCCACGCGTGCAACGAGGTAAATGCGGCCGTTCAGCTCGATGGCGCCCGGATTGAACGCGGCGTTCACGCCGTTGCGTTCCATCAGATACGGGTTCGTCTCCGGATTCAGATCATAGCGCCAGTAGAGAGGGGCATGTTCCGCCGTCAGAACCGGATTCTTGTAGCGATCATAGATGCCGTTGCCGAGCTCCTCCGGGGCATTGGAGCGAGTCACCAATTCTTCATAATCGGCAGACAAACGACGCAGGCGCTGCCAGAAGTATGCTTGATTGTTCATGTCCATTCTCCTCTCAAATGACCCTGGAATTAACGGTAGCTTTCAGCGTCTCCGGGATTGAGATCGTTATGCTCTTTGATCCAGTCAACGAGCAGGTTCAGTTCGGTATAAGCAACGGCCACGTGGGTGTCAGCTGCTCCGTAGTAGATGGCGATACGGCCGGTAGCCGGATCATGCAGCGTAGCGCAAGGGAAAGCAACGTTCGGAACGAAGCCCGTCGTTTCATAGGATTCTTCCGGAGTAAGCAGGTAGTCCCCGGAGCGATACAGAACCTTCGAAGGATCTTCCAGGTCGAGGATGGCAGCGCTCATGCTGTAGACGAAGCCGTTACAGGTCGTCGATACGCCGTGGAAGAACATCAACCAGCCTTCGCTCGTTTCGATCGGGTTCGGGCCTGCGCCGATCTTGACGCCTTGCCACCAGCCGTTGCCGCCGCGAGTCATCACACGACGGTGACGTCCCCAGTGAACGAGGTCCGGGCTTTCGCTCAGGAAGATATCGCCGAACGGCGTGTGACCGCTGTCGCTAGGACGGCTGAGCAGAAGGTATTTGCCATCAATCTTCTTCGGGAACAAAACGCCGTTGCGGTTGAACGGAATAAACGGGTTTTCCATACGGATGAACGTTTTGAAGTCCGTCGTGCGGCCGAGACCGAGAGCAGCTCCGCCGAAATCGGTGCACCATACAATGTAGTAGGTGTCTTCGATTTTGACAAGACGAGGGTCGTAGGCATAGTGAGGTTGATACGACTTTCCTTCTTCATCCACCCAATGCACTTCTTCGTCTTCAATATCCCAGTTGATGCCATCGTTGCTTCGTCCCAGGTGAATTTGCGGACGGCCGTTCTTGTGGTCGGCACGGAATACACCGATGAAACCGCCTTCGTAAGGAAGCACTGCGCTGTTATAGATACGGGCAGACTTCTTCGTCGGGTTCCAAGGAATAATAGGATTGTTCGAGTGTCTCCATACAACGGACTCGCTGTCCGGGCGTTCTTGCCAAGGCATATTCGGCAATGCCTCTCCGATCATTTTCACTGTCATGTTCGAGTTCCCTCCCGATGGTATCATTCATTTGGTTAGGCTATCCTGCAAATCGATTCTTCATGCTTAATGGCGCTGCAATCGTCGACAGAACGAGGTCCTGCCGCGAAACGTCCATTAAGTTATCGATTAAGTAACAACTTTATTTTACCTTGTTAGGTTTTGTTGGTCAATATGCACTAACAAAAAAACACCCGATCCTCATGATGTTTTTTCTGTGACAGAAAATCATCATGAGGATCGGGATTGGCATTTAGACTTCAATGGAGCGAACCGAATCGCGGATCAGCAGCTTGCCCTTGACTAGAATCCGCCCCTCTCCGGATGTCTTCCCGCGGATTTTGCGAATGATGCTCCGCGCAGCGGTTCGGGCCATCTCGTTCATATTGACTTCCACTGTCGTCACCTGCGGAGATGCAAGGGTTGAGAACAGGTCGTTGTCGAAGCCGACCACCGAGCAATCTTCGGGTACGCGGACGCCATTTTTATTTAAGGATAAGATGAGGTTATACGCCACCAGGTCGCAATTGCAAACGAAGGCGGTCGGCAGCTCCTCGGGAAGCTGAAAATCGACCCACCACCCCTCTTCATCCCGATCCGTGATGATGTTATCGGGAAGAAGCGGAATGTGATGCTCGAGAAGAGATTTGTAAAAGCCAAGGAACCGGTCCTGGATGCTGCTCGTGGCATACAGATTGCCGACGAAGGCGAGCTTGCGATGACCGCATTGGATCAAATAATTGGTCATTTCATACATCCCGTAAAAGTTATCCGTAATCACGCAATCGATCGTCGATTGCTCAGTGTAGAAATCCAAAAAAGCGAGGGGAGCGCTGCTCCCGGCAAGCACTTGAATGTATTCCTTGCCGACTTGACCGAGTACGATCAGCCCGTCCACCTTGCGTTCTTGATAGATTCTTGGCAGCGTGAGAGAAGCTTCATCCCCCACCGTCAATATATGGAGAATGGCCGAGTACTTGAATTCCTCCAGGACCTGAGAGATCTGCTCATAGAACTTCAAATAGAACGAATGCGACTTGCTGGTAAACCGTTCAGAGACCACGACCCCGATGTTGTAGGTGTAGCCCTCCCGCATCGATTTGGCGACCATGTTCATCTGATAACCCATTTCCGCCGCGACCTGCTTGATCTTCTCCTTCAGCTCTTCGCTTACGCCCTCTTTGTCGTTCAGGGCTTTCGAGACCGTCACGCTGCTGATTCCTAGCTTCTCCGCGACGTCACGCATAGTCACACCTGGTTTCATTTCTTCCCTCCTCGCGAAAGAGGTACATATTTGTAACTTAATCGATAACCTTTGTTCATCTTACGATTTCCCTTCGTCTTATGTCAACCGTCTGTTCCAGGAATGAAGTGCAGCGAGAACACGGAGGATTAAGCTCATTCCATAAAATCGGGTTTCCAGCAAACAAGGAATACACGGTTCGCAATGATCGTAGGATGGAAGGTGATAACCGGAAGGGACTTCTCCCACAAAAGATAAGATCATCGGAGCATGCAGACATCAAAACCCATTTGATCCCCCTCATCCAGAGAAGGGAAAGGCAATTCATAAACAAGTAAATAAGTATCAATTGAATAAATCAATTAAATATTGCATAAAACAACCGGTTAAATTGTTACGAAATGAAGAATTTTTCGATAAATTTGATTATATTTGAACGAATTGTGAACATCAATAAAATCGAAGCTTTTTCAGTGATTTTAATCACACGTAGAGGATAATGTAACCGCTTTTCATAAATATTGTAATAATATATTCATATTATTGTTTTAATCTGGAAATGTTGTTACCATATGGCGTTTGAGTTCAATTTGCCGCTTTATTACTATATACATAGCGGAAGCACTCGCAGGAATCCATGATTTTATCACTAGAGAAAGGGGCTCCTATATGAAAAAGAGAGGGCCATTGTTCGTGATGTTTCTCGCACTTGCCACCCTTCTGACCGGCTGCGGAGATTCCTTCGTCGTTCTGGATCCCAAAGGGCCGCAAGCGAGGACCTTGTCGGACACGATCATCTTTTCCATCTTAATGATGGCGGGCATCCTGATTGTCGTTTACATCCTCTATGTCTTCATGCTCGTCAAGTACCGCGCGAAGAAATCAAATGAGGATTACATTCCTCCCCATGACGAAGGGAACAAATGGCTGGAACTGATCTGGACCGCCATCCCGGTCGTCATCGTCATCATTCTGTCCGTGGTCACCGTACGCACAACCAGTGCGGTGGAAAAGGTGCCGGAGGGCTACGAGAACCAAAAGCCGCTGGTCATCTACGCCGCATCCTCCAACTGGAAATGGCATTTCAGCTACCCGGAGGAAGGCATCGAAACCGTCAACTATGTCAACATCCCTGTGAACCGGCCCATTGAATTCCGACTGTACTCCTTCGGACCGATCACCAGCTTCTGGGTGCCTCAGCTTGCGGGACAGAAGTACGCCATGAGCGACATGATCAATACCCTCAACCTGGTCGCCGAGATTCCCGGCTCTTACATGGGCAAAAACTCGAACTTCAGCGGCGAAGGCTTCGCGCATATGGAGTTTGAGGCACTCGCGATGAGTCAGAAGGAATACGACGAATGGGTCGATAAGGTGAAGAAGACCGAACCCGAGCTTACGGAAGAGAAGTTCAATGAGCTGCTGAAGACGGCTCATGTCGGCCGCCAAAGCTATTCCACCACCCATCTGACCTTCAGCCCAGCCCCGGAAGGCACGAACGCCGGTCATATGCACGGCTCGGGAGGCAGCGAGGAGCACATGAACATGCATCCGTCTCCGGCGCCGTCGGATCGCTCCGAATTCGACGCAAGTCCCGACGTCAGCCCGACGCCGACACCGGAAGCTGTATCGCCTTCCGAAAATCCGTAAGACAACCCGAAAGGAGAACCTACCCTTATGAAATGGGATGAATTTTTCGTTACCGGCGAACCGATGATCTACGGGGCGATGGTTTCCATAGCACTCGCCTCCATCGGGATCGTCGCAGGCTTGACCTATTTCAAGAAATGGGGCTACCTGTGGCGGGAGTGGTTGACAACGGTCGACCACAAACGCATTGGCGTCATGTATATCATCTGCGCTCTGTTAATGCTGTTCCGCGGCGGAGTCGACGCGCTCATGATGCGCGCACAAACCGCAGCGCCTGAAATGAAATTCCTTGACGCTCAGCATTACAATGAAGTCTTCACCACTCACGGCCTTATCATGATCTTGTTCATGGCCATGCCCTTCATCTTCGGTCTCATGAACGTCGTGATCCCGCTGCAGATCGGCGCGCGCGACGTCGCTTTCCCGCGCCTGAACGCGATCAGCTTCTGGTTGTTCTTCGCCGGCGCCATGCTGTTGAACCTCTCCTTTGTGATCGGGGGATCGCCGGATGCCGGCTGGTCCGCTTATTTCCCGCTCGCGAGCAAAGAGTTCAGCCCCACCGTCGGCAACAACTACTATTCAATTGCTCTGCAGATCTCCGGGATCGGGACGCTCATGACGGGCATCAACTTCCTCGTGACCATTCTGCGGATGCGCGCTCCCGGCCTCAAGCTGATGCGCCTGCCGATGTTCACCTGGTCTACGCTCATCACCAGCGTCATCATCACCTTCGCATTCCCGGTTCTGACAGTTGCTCTTCTGCTCATGATGTTCGACCGCCTCTTCGGAGCGCAGTTCTTCACCATGGCGAACGGCGGGATGGATATGCTCTGGGCCAACCTATTCTGGGTATGGGGGCATCCCGAGGTTTATATCGTCATTCTTCCGGCCTTCGGGATTTACAGCGATATCATCTCCACCTTCGCCAAGAAGAACCTGTACGGCTACAAATCGATGGTCATCAGCATGGTCGCGATCTCCCTCCTGTCCTTCGTCGTCTGGGCGCACCATTTCTACACGATGGGGCAAGGCGCGATGGTCAACGGCTTCTTCTCGATCACGACGATGGCGATCGCCGTTCCGACCGGCGTCAAGATCTTCAACTGGCTCTTTACGCTGCATCGAGGCAAGATCAGCTTGACGACGCCTATGCTTTACGCGATGGCGTTCATCCCGATCTTCACTTTAGGCGGCGTAACGGGCGTCATGCTGGCGATGGCCAGCGCCGACTATCATTACCATAACACCATGTTCCTGGTCGCTCACTTCCACTACGTGCTCATTCCAGGCGCCGTGTTCGCCGTCATCGCCGGGTTCCATTACTGGTTCCCCAAGGTTTTCGGCTTCCGGTTGAACGAAAAGCTTGGCAAACTCGCATTCTGGCTCATCGCAGTCTGCTTTAACATCACGTTCTTCCCGCTGTTCCTGCTCGGCCTTAAGGGGATGACCCGCCGGATGTACACGTACTCGGCCGAAACCGGATTCGGGCCGCTTAACTTTATCTCCTTCCTCGGCGCGCTCGGTCTCGCGGCTGGTTTCATCGTTCTTGTGTACAACGTGTATTGGAGCTTCCGTCACAGCCCGCGCGAAACGACGGGAGATCCCTGGGACGCACGGACTCTGGAATGGGCTACGCAAAGCCCGGTTCCGGCCTACAACTTTGCGGAAATTCCGAACGTCAAAACGATCGACGCCTTCTGGTTCTCCAAGATCGACAAGAAGAAGCCAATCTTCGAGGGCAAGCTTGAGCCAATCCACCTGCCGAACAATACCGGCAAGCCTTTCGTGCTCGGCATCGCGTTCTTCTTCCTGGGCTTCTTCCTTGTCTTCAGTTGGTGGATTCCAGCGATTGTCGCCGGGATTGGAGTGCTCGCAATCATGGCCGCCATGTCCTTTGACCGAGACCATGGCTTTATTATTCCGGTTGAGGAAATTCGTCAAACCGAAAAGAAACTGCGGGGTGAACCGGTATGAAACTAGACGCTTCCCGTCCGCTGGAATATTCCACAGAGGAGAACAGCAACCGGATTCTCGGCTTCTGGATCTTCCTCGGAGCGGAAATCGCGCTCTTCTCGACACTGTTTACGGTCTTCTTCGTTCTTGTGGACCGCTTCGCCAACGGTCCGAGCGGCTCCGAGCTGTTCGAGCTCGGCCCCGTGCTCGTGGAAACCTTCGTGCTTCTGACGAGCAGCTTTACCATCGGACTCGCGATTCACGCGATGAGGCTGGGCTACAAGAAGCCGGCGATGGTCTTCATCGGCATTACGCTTCTGCTCGGGCTCGTCTTCCTTGGAGTCGAAATCACGGAATTCTTCACGTATGTCCATGAGGGAGCGACTCTGACCACGAGCGCCTTCCTATCGAGCCTGTTCGTTCTGCTCGGCACTCATGGAGCTCACGTGACGTTCGGCCTCCTCTGGGGCTCGGCGATCCTGATCCAGGTCAGCCGCGAGGGCTTCACTCCGGCGACGGCCAACAAATCGTTCATTTTCTCCCTGTACTGGCACTTTCTCGACGTCGTGTGGATCTTCATCTTCAGCTTCGTCTACCTGAAAGGAATGATGTGACATGTTGAAAGATTTGTTTCCCATCCGTCATGTCATGGGCTTTGTCTCCTCGCTCGTCCTGACGGTCGTCGCTCTGACCGTGGTCATGTTCGACCTGTCTAGTGCCGCAAGCATGGCGATCCTGATCGTGACCGCCCTGATTCAAGCATCGCTGCAGCTGTTCCTCTTCATGCACATCGGGGAAGACCGGTCCAAGTCGACTTTGTACCTGAACATCGGGTATGCGCTCTTCGTCGGGCTCGTCACGATCTTCGGCACGCTGTTTATCTTTGTATGGGGCTGGTATTGATAAGCAAGCTCCTCTATTCGCCTTGAAAAAGAGCGATTCCCCAGGCAATATCGCCTGGGGAATCGCTCTTTTTGCAGTTCTTGTGCTACATTCCAAACTGAGCCTGATGGAGTCGGCTGTAGACTCCGCCTGCCGCGATCAACTCCTGATGCTTTCCTTGCTCGGTTATCCCCTGCTCCGTGACTACCGCAATGCGGTTCGCTTCCTTGATCGTGGCCAACCGGTGGGCGATCACGAGTGTCGTGCGCCCTTCGGACAGCTCTCTGAGCGATTGCTGAATCGCAAGCTCCGTCTCCGTGTCGAGAGCAGACGTCGCTTCGTCGAGAATCAGGATCGGCGGGTTCTTCAGGAACATACGCGCGATGGCAAGCCGCTGCTTTTGGCCGCCTGAGAGCTTCACGCCTCGTTCACCGATGACGGTGTCCATCCCCTTCTCCTGAGCCTGAATGAATTCATCCAGATGCGCCCGCCGCGCCGCTTTCCAAACTTCCTCGTCGCTGGCTCCCAGCTTGCCGTACAGGATGTTCTCGCGGATGGTTCCGGTGAACAGGAAGACATCCTGCTGGACGATGCCGATCTGGCTGCGGAGCGAATCCTGCGTGACCTCCCGGATGTCCTCGCCATCGATGGTAATGCTTCCTCCGTCTACGTCATAGAAACGCGGAAGAAGGCTGCACATCGTGGTTTTTCCCGCTCCGGAGGGTCCAACGAACGCGACCGTCTCTCCTCGCCGGATGGTGAAATTCACCCCATCCAGCACCTTTTTCTCCCCTTCGTACCCGAAGGTAACATTCTGGTAACGGATTTCCCGCTCGAACGGCTTCATGACCACGGCTTCCGGCGCATCCTCTACATCGGGCTCTGTATCGATGAGCTCCGTATAGCGCTTGAAGCCCGCAAAACCTTGCGGGTAGCTTTCCACGATGGCATTGATCTTCTCGATAGGCCGGAAGAATACGTTCGTGAGCAGCAGGAAGCCGATGAATTCGCCGTAGGTAAGCTGGTCTTGAATGACATACCAGGTGCCGCAGATCATGACAAACACCGTGACGAAACGCATCATCACGTAGCTGATCGAGCCATTCTTGGCAATCAGCTTGTAGGAGGCGAGCTTGGTGAGGCGGAAGCGCCCGTTGTTTACCGCAAACTGCGCTTCCTCGTGCGCTTCGTTGGAGAATGCCTTAACAACGCGGATTCCGCCGACGCTGTCCTCAATGCGGGCGTTGAAATCGCCGACATCACGGAAGAGCTGGTGAATGGCTTTCGTCATCTTCTGATTAAAGAAGATCACCAGCCATAGAATAGCCGGAACGATGACGAATGTCAGAAGCGCCAACTGCCAATTGATCGACAGCATGAGGAGGAAGGAGCCGGCCAACGTCATTACGGCAATGAACAAATCCTCCGGCCCATGGTGGGCCATCTCGCCGATCATGTTCATATCGTTCGTCAGGCGACCGATCAGGTGACCGGTCTTCGTGTTGTCAAAGAAACGGAAGGACAGCTTCTGAATATGCGAGAACAGCTTGCGCCGCATATCGGTCTCGATGTTGATGCCGAGCATGTGGCCCCAATAATTGACGATATACGTGAGCACCGCGCTAAAGGCATACAGAGCGATGAGTCCGAGCGAAGCCCACACGATCATGTTCCATTTTCCGCCGGGGAGCAGGTCATCGACGAACAGGTTCACGGCAATCGGAAAAGCCAATTCCAGCAAACCGGCAATGATCGCACAGCCGAAGTCGAGCAGAAACAACGCTTTATAAGGCCGATAATAGGCGAAAAATCTACGGATCAACGGAAGGGGCAACTCCTTTCTCTAGGTGAGGTTGTTATTTGAACAGATCGGGATACATTTCCTTTGCCAGCAGCTCCATCCCGTCGATCGTGTTATAGCCATAGCCGAACATGTAGTTGTAGTCGACCGCATAAATTTGTTTGTTCTGAATCGCCTTCATGCTCGTCAGCTGCGGATTGGCGTAGAGGGCCTCCTTGATCGCCTCGGCGCCTCCTTCCCAGTCCGGAATGATCAGCACATCCGGGTTGGTTTCAATCAGCTTTTCCACGCTAACCTCGCCATCGACATTTTCGAAAGCATTGTTCAGCTTGACCATCTTGAACGAATCATTGAAAAAGGATTCCTTCCCGGCCGCATAGACGTAGACCTGTTTCGGGTCACTCATGTGCAGGTAGGCAAAGGTCTTCTCCTCCTTGATCCCAGCCAGCTTGGACGCGATGGCCTCTTGCCGGTTCTTCAGCTCCTGGATGAACTCATCCGCTTTTTCCTTCACATTGAAGATTTCCCCTGCGTTCTCGATGTCCTTGTAGATGGAATTGTACGTGCCGCCGGTGATCGAGGATTCCAGCACATAGGTTTTGATCCCCATACTGTTGATCGAATCGACGGTTCCCACTCCCCAGTCGGCATTGTCAAACAGCCCGCCTCTCCCGAAGACCAGGTCCGGATTTGTACCCAAGGTAACCTCCTTTCCTACATAACTGTCGCTCAGAATATTCAGCTTGGCGTACTCGGCTTCTACGGACTTGTCCGGCGCTCCAAAATTGGCGCCAACGCCAACGATCCTGTCTCCAAGTCCCAGATGCAGCAGCAGCTCCGCCGCCGGGCGAGTGTTGGCCATGATGCGTTCTGGCGCCTTATCAAAGACTTGCTCCTTCGCTTCCCAGGTCGTTCCCCCTTCGGCTTTCTTGAAGTTTTGGATCGTCACCGGATAGGTGACCGTCTCAACAGGGGTTGTTGCGGCAGCCGTTGCAACAGCGGTTGCCTGCGCGGTAGCCGTCGAGGTAGCAGCCGGTTCACTGGAACCCGATTTGGTTGTGTTTCCACAGGCGGACAAGGCCACCATAAGCGTTAAAGCCGATACCGTCATCCATACTTTTTTCATTGGTAAATTCCTCCCCTTTTCTATAGACCAAAAGCAAAGCTCAACCGGTTGGTCACCGGATTTCGATACGACTGGCATTTGACCTGATAGAGCGATTCGATGGTTTCGTTGGTAAGCACCTCTTCCGGCGTACCGTGGGTGTAAACCTCCCCGTTCTTCACCGCATAGAGGTAGTCGCAGTAATGGGCGGCCATCTCCAAATCGTGCAGAGCGGCCAATACGCCGATCTTCAGTCCCTTCACGCAGGACAGGATTTCAAGCTGATAGCGAATGTCCAGATGATTCGTCGGCTCATCCAGGATCATGAAGGCGGGCTGCTGGGCGATGGTTCGCGCTAGAATCACGCGCTGCTTCTCGCCGCCGGACAGCGACTGATAGCTGCGATCTTTGTAATCCAGGAGATTCGTACGGGCGAGCGCCTCCTCCACAATAGCGAAATCCTCCTGCTTGTCCGCCTCCAGCATTTTCTTGTGCGGGGTTCTCCCCAGCATCACCATCTGATGAACGGTCAGATCGAAGCTCATCTCGTTAAACTGACCCACGACGCCAAGCCGCTGGGACACCTTCTTCTCGGTTGTACTCAGAACGTCCATGTCATCGAGAAAGACCGTGCCCTTTTGAGGAACCAAACTTTTATAGATCCCCTTCAATAACGTCGACTTCCCGCACCCGTTCGGTCCGATCAGCCCGACGAACTGCTTGGCCTTCACTTGAACCGAAGCCTGCTTGACGATGTCCTTCTTCCCGAGCCGGATATCGATTCCTTGCGCGGTCAATTCCATGGTTGTTACCCTCCGAATTGGTAGCCTTTTTTGACGATCATGTAGATAAACAACGGCGAGCCAATGACCGATGTGATAATTCCGATGGGCAAATCCACGTTGTGTATCAACGTTCGGGACAGGATGTCGGACCAGAGCAGGAATAGCCCGCCGACGAGAAGCGATGCCGGCATCAACCGCTTGTGATCAGAGCCAAACATTCCTCTGCATAAGTGGGGTATGATCAGTCCGACAAATCCGATCATCCCGGCATAGGCAACCATCGTTCCCGTAATTAAAGCGGTCAAAATCATGTAGAGCTTGCGATACACGCTCAGATTGATGCCGAGAGTAACGGCCGACTCATCGCCGAGCAGCATCGTGTTCAACACCCGGAATTGCAAGAGGAACAGCGCGCAGCCGAGCAGAACCACCACCGCCAGGATCGGCACCTTATCCCAGCTCGACGAGGCCAGGCTCCCCATTGCCCAAAAGGTCACCGATTTGATCCCTTCCGCATTGTTCGCGAAATAGATCACAAGACTGGAAAAGGAGCCGCACAATGCCCCGATGACAACCCCGGACAAGACGAGCTTCACCGAGGTCGCCTTTCCCCCGATGCTGGACAGGACAAGTACGGCGATGGACGTGATGATCGCACCGGCAAATGCGCCGAAGGCGACGCCGAGTTGGGAGAAGAACGCTCCGCTCCCGAAGCCCACCAGGATGGCGAACGTCGCCCCGAGAGAGGCACCTGATGAGATGCCGAGTATGTACGGGTCAGCCAACGGGTTTTGCACGACCGCTTGCATAACCGCCCCGCACAGGGACAGCCCCATGCCGATGAGAAGAGCAAAGAGCACGCGCGGCATTCTCACCTGACTGATGATCGTCACGAAGGATGGGTTCTCCACATGCTCCAGAGAGCCCAAGTGACCTCCCGTCAGCGTATGAAGCATGATCTCCATGGACTGCCCGAACGGGATCCGGACTTGCCCAATGGAGACAGAAAATACGGCGGATATGAGAATCAGGCCGATCAAGAGAACCATGATCGCATAATAGAAGCCGCTCGCTCCTCTATGCCTGATGTCCTTGCTGGTCAAATCGTTACCTCCTGCTCCTATGGATTCGATAATGCTATTGATACTGATTATCATTATCAATTACCTATCATACGTGAAGTTTTGATGAAGATCAATCCTTTTTTAACCACCTCTGCTAACAAGATAGCGACTTAATATCTCAAGAGCTAACTTTGGTGTTGAGCCTTAATTACAGCATGGGAAATTGTACAATTTCATCAAAGTCCTCAAGATTTTCTCTTGTTTTATTATGGGTAATAAATAGAATTGTTTTATCCTTTAATAGAAGACTATGTTGCAATTGTTTGGAGTTTTCGTGATCGATAGCCGAGAATGACTCATCAAATAGAAGTATTTCACTATCTACTGCTACTAGCCGTACCAATTGAAGCATTTGTTTTTCGCCACCACTTAAATCTCTTGCGCTTTCCTTTTTTGAGATCGTATTCAATTTTTCATTAGTGAAATAATGAAATACGTTTTCCACAGTTCCTTCTGAATAAGCTCCAAAAACAGTCACGTTCTCCATGAATGTCGCATTAAACGTGTGTTCAAATTGGTTTATACATGCTATTATTTTGCTGGTATCCATTCCCAATATGGATTTATCATCGATTAGTATTTTGCCGCTATCAGGATGAATATACTGCATCAAAAGATTAAAAACCGTTGACTTTCCCACTCCACTTGGACCGACGATTGCATATTTCTTTCCCTTTTTAAATTCATAAGAAAAGTTTTGTAAGGTGAAATCACCTAATTTAACACTTACATTCACGAATTTAATAGATGATCTAAATCTCTCTATTATTGGTCTGTAATCGATCTTTTCTTGTATTAGTTTTATGAGTTTTTCTTTTGCGCTTTTTGAAGCGTTTACATTGTTGATCTCCGTTAATAGATAGGCCATAGGGAAGCAAAAGCTTTGAATATATCCTAGAGCAGCGACAGCTATTCCCATCGTGATGGTATGTTTGAGAAGCATGAGAGCTATTACTGCAAAAACAACTAACTGTAAAAAATACATGCTACTTCCGCTTAGTACATTTGCAAATGTCTTAAACTTCCCGAATTCGTAAAGCTTCTCTTCTGTTGCAAGTAAGGAAATCTTTTGCTTTTGAGAAATACTAGTTCTTGTTTCATTGTTAACAAATCGAAATCCAGATAATAAGTCAAGAAGAGTATCTATGTAAGATGCCATTGCTGACAAATGACCACTCTTTTTTTGGGATAAGCGATCACCCGTAATATGTGGCAAAATCAGACTCAGTGATGAACTCAAAATGATGACGATTGCAAGTCGGTAATCAAGCGCGAAAAGAAAGAACCCATATACTAATAACTGTAAAACAGTCTGAATTACGGCAACGATGCTTTCTATGTATTGCTCACTTGTCTTTATATCATTGTTAAATATCGAGATATATTCAGAGACTTCATGATGCTTGAAATCCGTATATTTTTTGCGAAGGATCGAATCAAACAGATCTTGTTTGATCAATATATTAAATCTTTGCTCTAACTTCCATGCATGTCTTTGACTTATATACTCAAATAGCATTCCGATAAACATCGCAAAGGCATAAGCTAAAACTAAATATACAATTCCCCTCTTTCCTTTTGAAAAGTCGTAATCAAATAATAATTTCAAAATGTAGGGCATACTTGCTAATCCAATAATAGAAATAAGAGCGGCAACAATTTTTATTACGATTATATACTTAATCTTAAGAACATATTTTTTCATTTCAACACCTTTTCTTCAGCGCTTATGTCCAACCAAGATAAAATTTGGCTAACTACGAGAGCAAAGACAGCAAGAAAACGAGTCAGGCAATCAGAGAAATTCCCATCGTCCATATTCAATATATATGGTTTCGATAAAACTTTTTCACATTTTATCATTATTGAAGTGCCAGTTCTTATTTTGTACCTGATTCCATAAACCATGAATTTTACCTGAAACAACTCCATTGTGAAGTAATATTACAGGTTAGTCAATATTAATATGTCATTTATTAATGATATGGCAAAATCTTTATTTTGTCCGATGAATTAATGATAAAAACATAAACCTGGAGAATATATCACACTCTTATTCGGGTTATACCTCGTATAAAATTCCCTTGAATGTATAAGCTTTGCATCTGCCCTTGGCCCATTCCCTTTCCATGTCACTCTCATATCTTACTCACAACGAGCGTCCGACAGGAGTGACTTCCCCGTGAAAAAGAAATCATCCGAAAGCTTGCCTATCATCGACGTGCTCATCCCGGCTATTGAGAAGGATTTGCCTACCTTGCCCCATGTCATCGATGCGCTCCGCAAGCAGGTCCGTCATCCGATCCGAACGATCCATATCGTCTCTCCGGAAAGCAGCCGCATTCGCGCATTGTGTCGGGAAAATGGCTGCCATTTTGTCCACGAGGATACTCTGCTCCCCATTCGTAAAAAAGACATCCATTACCGGTCCGCCCGCTTCGAGCGCTCCGGCTGGCTTTATCAGCAGTTGCTCAAGCTGGCGGGGGACAACGTGTCCAAATCCGAGCATTATCTCGTCATCGATGCCGATACTGTGCTTCTGCGACCGCATACCTTTATCCAAGACGGCAAAACCGTCATGTTCAGCCGCAATTGGACCCAGCCCGAATACCGCAACGCCCACCGCCGGCTCCTTGGCAAAAAGCCGCAAGCCCCCGGTTCCTTTGTAGCTCATTACATGCTCTTTAAGAAAAGCCGGCTGGCGGACCTTAAGAAGGCCATTAAGGCGCATACCGGACTTGTTTGGTATCAGGCTATCATCCGGAAGACAGACAAGACAAAGATGTTCGGCTTCTCCGAATATGAAACCTACGGCCACTACCTTCATTCCCTAGCCCCCGGCAAGCTGATCCGCCGCCCCACCCTCAACCGAGCGCTGTCCGGCTATCCCTCCCGACTTGCATCCGCAGATTGGCGGCGTCTCGCGGAGCGCTATCGTTCGGTGTCCTTTCACAAACGCGGCGGCTACCAAATCAGAAGAAAGGGAGTAAAGAAATGAAGCCGTACCAAGTAGTCTGGAGTGGTCCGGTTGGTCGCTTATCCGGACTCGGGAACGCCAGCCGGGAATATGTGTCAGCTCTGCGGGGCCAAGGAGTCCGCGTACATGCAACGGCGAACGGCAGGAGTGTCCCTCTCTCAGGCTCAAAGTCGGATCGTAAGGTCCTTGTCTTTCATCACTCTCCGCACAAAATCAACCTCAATCAGGAACGCAAACGCTTCGACCGGATCATCCTGAACACCGTGTGGGAGACAACCCTCATTCCGCGGCATTGGCGTCCGAACATGAACAAGTTTGATGCGATCTGCGTGCCTTCCCAGCAGAACCGACGCGCCCTGATCGCAAGCGGAGTCAAAGTCCCCATTTACATCGTCTCTCATGGTGTTAACGCCAGCCGTTACAAGCCGGGCAACTCGAAGACTCGTCTTCCCGGAGATGGAGGCAAATTCGTCTTTCTCTCCGTCTTCACCTTCCAGCACCGTAAAAACCCCGAAGCCTTGCTGCGCGCCTATTGGGAAGAGTTCAAACCGAACGACCCGGTTCTGCTCGTCATCAAAACAAGCGGATTTGCGGGAGACAACGAGGCCTCAATCCGACGCAAGATCGAGGCGTACAAATCGGTGCTCGGTCTCCGCGGCCGCAAAACCGCTCCTCTCGTCGTCATCGGTCGCCGCCTGGACGATACACAGCTCAAAGGTCTGTACGCGCGCGCGAATGCCTTTGTCCTGCCAACAAGGGGCGAAGGTGTAGGCCTGCCGTTTCTGGAGGCGCTGGCAAGCGGCGTTCCGGTTATTGCGACCGGTTGGGGCGGGCATATGGACTTTCTCCATTCGGGGAATTCCTTCCTTGTCGATTACAACTTGCAAAACCCGGGTGTTTCGATGAACAGCAAGCACGCCATCGCATTTCGATTCCGAGCGCTGTTCGCACAGCCGGGTCAGCGCTGGGCCGAGCCGAGCATTGCCAGCCTGCGCAAGCAGATGAGGGCGGCCTTTCGCAACCCGGCGCTATGTCGGGAGAAGGGCAAGCGCGGCCGAGCGGATGTCGCCAAGCTGACTTGGGCACGCGCAGGCAGCTCCTTGAAGAAGGCGATCGAGCAGGTGCTGGAAAAGGGGACCTCCAAGCGGTAGCCCTGCCGCCAGGTGCGGATTTCGGCAATATTCGCGGCGTGTGCCCAGTCCGGCCCGCTCGTTTCCCCCCCCTTGGTCATACCCTATTTCATCATGAAAACTACATGTTTTGTTAACAGGGGGCGGTTTCTTGCGTGTTGTATTGCTGTCAGGCGGTTCGGGCAAGCGGTTGTGGCCCTTGTCGAATGAAATCCGGTCCAAAGCCTACCTGAGGCTGCTCCAGCGCGATCAGGCGGATAGGGATAGAGAATCGATGATCCAACGGATCTGCCGCCAACTGGAAGCGGCGAGTCTTCTGAAGGATGCCGTCATTTTGACGCATGAAAGTCAAGTGGAGATTACCCGCGCTCATGTCGGCGATGCGATCCCCATTCTCAGCGAACCTCTCAAGCGTGGTACCTTCACAGCGATCGCGCTTGCTGCAAGCTATTATCATTCCCGTCTTGGAGTGGGACCGGAGGAGCCCCTGTGCGTGCTCCCGGTGGATTCCTATGTGGATGCGGCTTTCTTCGAGCTGGTTCGAACCGCGTCGACTACCCTGTCCGAAACGGGAGCCAAGCTTGTTCTCATCGGGACAAAGCCTACCGGTCCTTCCTCGCAATTCGGATACATCGTTCCGCAGAATTCGGGAGCAGCCACTCCGAACCTTAAAGGGGAGAAGAATGTCGGTCACAAGCTGCCAGAAGGCTCGGGACGCGCTCTTCCCATTGCTTCTTTTGCCGAAAAGCCGGAGGAGAACGTCGCTCGGGAATTGATTGCCAAGGGAGCTTTGTGGAACTGTGGTGTGTTCGCTTTTACACTTGGCTTTGTGCTGTCCTGCCTTCGAGACAGAGGTCTCCCTACGGATTTCGATGAGCTTCTCGCGCGTTACCCCAACCTTCCGGAAAAGAGCTTCGATCAAGAAGTCGTCGAGCGAACGGATTCCGCAGCCGTTCTCCCTTACAGCGGGGCTTGGGAGGACTTGGGAAGCTGGTCAACCTTCGCCACACATCTCGGTTCGGTGACGGTAGGAGCGGGCCAAGTGTCCTCTGACAGCCGGAACACCCATATCGTGAACGAGCTTGCGGTTCCCATTCAAGTCATCGGCTTATCCGATGCGATCGTAGCGGCAAGCGCGGATGGTATTCTCGTAGCGGCCAAGGAAGAAGCAAGCCGGATCAAATCGTATCTGGCCGGAACGAAGCCGGAAATCCGCTTTGAGGAAAAGCGGTGGGGAACCCGATGCACCCTGGACATCATCACGACCGGCCATCCCGATGCACCTGACGTTACGGTAACGAGCAAGATCGAAATGAAGCAGGGCCACAGCACAGGCGTGCATGCGCATGAGAGCGCCGAAGAATTGCTTATTGTTCTAGCTGGACGGGGGGAGCTCTCCATTGACGGCGAGCCCTTGCTGCTAAAAACGGGAGATGCCTTTCGGATTCCTCGCGGGGCCGCCCATTCCATAGAGGCGAAGACGGATCTCATCGGGTTGGAGATTCACCGACGCTCTTCGGAGAACGATAGCCATGCGCTGCGGCAACCTTTAGAGCATCCTCAACAATAAAAATGGATGGCATACAGAAAAACCGGGGAGCTAAGCGACTTGATCTCGCTTAGCTCCTTGGTTTTGACGTCTAGCTCTACCCTCTTCCATGAAAGACTATTTTTTACCTGGCATAGAGAGGAAGAGTGAAACAACAAACCCAACGAGACTGATTACGATTGGGAAACCGATCAGCAGGAGAAGAGACGATCTCATCCCTTCATACGAGGTTGTTCCGACCACAATCGGGATCTCAACCCCTGCCTGCGTGAGGATAAAGAAAAACACGCCTGCTGCTATTCCAAGAAGCGCAGTCCTTTTCATTCTGCCGAGTAATGATTTGGATTTCATATCCATGCTCCCGCCGGGAAAGATTATTATGCAGTTCCGTCCGCTATGAATCCTGTGCGATCCGTTTCCTGGACAGGTAACTGATCGTCACCAACCCCACGCTGATTCCTGTATAAATGGCATTCATCATCAAGGAGCTTCCCTCCGCCACCTTTGTGCCCAGAAAATCGAGAAAAGGCATTTAATTTAGCGGACCCAAGTACCAAATGATCATGTAGAGAACCTCGAAGGTGCGATTGGACTTGGTCAGCACCCCGGACGCGAGAGAGAGACTGGGAATGAGGAGAACCGCAGAGCTCCAATCCATGAAATGCGCCATATCTCCTTCGAATATCATTCGAAGGGCCATGCCGCCCCCTGAAAGGCAAGCCAGCACAAAACCGGAACCCCACACGGCCAATAACTGACGAGTAGCATAACGCGGGCTTGAAGCGACTAGATATTGGGTTTGGTAACGGGTCTCCCGACATCCCATTCCAGACCAGAGCACCAACGGCCATATCCAGGCCAAAGGCCAGATCATCGATTGAGAGGTCGAAACGGGGAAAGAAAGACAGAGGACAAACAGGGCACCCGCGACGGTATACCAGCCGAGAGAGGCGCTTTTCATCATCAAGCGCCATTCGGCATACACGAGGGACAAGAAGGAATGACGGATGGTCACAGGAGTAAGGGAAGACACAGACACAGAAGCATGAGAATCTAGCGGCCCATCGTCAATTCCTAAATCGACGCTAGTATGATCCAGATCAATGGACGGCTCTGCAAGGGCCAGTCCTTCCGCGGATTTTTGGCGCCTCTGCCGTTCCATCCCTGACGAATTTCTAAATCCATGGAATAATAGAGCCGCTGCAAGAAGAAGCAAGAGGGCGACAAGAAGGAGAGACAATTGCTGGAGCAGAATTGCGGGGGTCCACTCCACCCCGTTCCATTCAAACAACTTTAGCGGGGCATCCAGAACAAGAATGCCGAGACTAGAGGAACCAGTAAAGCCCGGGTGAATCGAAGCAAGCTCCTTTACCATAGATGACATTATGATGGTTGGACCAAATGGCATGTTACTTGAACCGAGAACGTAGGCAATAAAAAGAGCAAAATAAAGGGCATTGCCCCATCCGCCATTCCATGCTTGACGGGTTTCAAACAGCACAGCCAATGCCGCAACAACAGACATCGTGGGGAGCGCCAAAATCAAGAATGGAGATACAAGCGGCCATAGTTCAATCCGCATCTCCTCTCCTCTGACTACCTGCATGATGATGGAGACGAGAATGATGACCCCGACGATGATGGATAGGACGGCAAAATTACTCATCCACTTGCCGATCAAGTAGTGCCGTTTTTTTATGGAGGTGGATGCGATGAGCTGACCGACTCCGGATCGCTCATCGCGCTGAATGCTGTTCTTCACCAAATAGAAGCCAAACAAGCCCAAAAACAAGGTGGTTGAGATCGCGACGGACCCGCCTATCCAAGCCGAGTTATAAACCCCGCGATACTCCTCAAAATACAGCGTGACATACCCGGCTTCCGCAGGAGGGACGAAGAAATAAGCGGCCATCATGGCGATTCCCAGCATGATCAGAAACGAATATTGACGGATTCGTTCGAGCAGATCGGCTCGTGCAACTGGATAACTCGTACGGAGGAGTCCCACGCTATGCGCCCTCCTGGAATGCCCGGACATACAAGTAGGCATCTTCAAGGCTTGGGGGCACGGCTATCGCATGCGGAAGCGGCGGATTGTCCGAGACGATGCGAAGCTGCAAGCCATCCTCTCGCCGAACGGTTCCGCTAATGGTCCATCTCATGCGTGCTTCTTGGATTTCCTGGTCCGGGATGGTAACCGACCACACCCTTCCCTGCACCTTGCGCAAGAGGAGGGCGGGATCCGCTTTGGTAAGCAATCGTCCCTTGGTGATAATCGCAATCTGGTCGGAGACCGCTTCAATGTCCGAAATGATATGCGTGGAAAACAGGATGATCCGATCGCCAGACAAGTCCGTCAGAAGGTTGCGAAGCCGCATGCGCTCTTCCGGATCCAGCCCGACGGTGGGCTCATCGATGATGAGCAATTTCGGATCATTTAAGAGCGCCTGTGCGATGCCAATCCGCTGCCGCATTCCTCCGGAAAAGCCGCCGAGCGGCCGCTTCCGATCATGATGCAGATTGAGTAGCTCGAGGAGTTCCAGGATTCGGGCCTTCATCAGACGACCGCCAAGACCCTTCAAGGCAGCAGCGTACTCCAAAAATTCGATCGCGTTCAAATGGGGATACACGCCAAAATCCTGAGGCAAATACCCCAGTGTGCGGCGCAGCTCATCCGGGTTCCTCCGAATATCGATCCCGTTCCAGATAACCGTTCCGGTCGTGGGTTGCAGGATCGTCGCAAGAATGCGCATGAGGGTGGATTTTCCGGCACCGTTTGGCCCAAGCAACCCGATTATTCCCGGCTTTAGTTGTAAGTTAATGTCTTGTAGAGCCCGGACGTTTCCTTTGTATTGTTTGCTGATCTGGTTTATCTCCAAAATCATACCCATGCCCCCTTGAAGGTTTCATCGTCTATAGGGAACAGAATAAGGGATGGGAGTAAACACGAGGTAAACGGAGGACAAAACACAGCTTAATTATGCAGCGGCAGCTTAACGGTTATAGAGGTTCCTTCATGTAGGCGGCTTGTCGCCTCGATCTCCCCGCCGTGCGCCAACACTAACTGCTTGGCAATGGCCATGCCGAGTCCGGTACCCGCGGATAGGATATCGGTCGAGGTCCCGCGGAAATACTTCGTAAACAATTGGCTTAATGCGGCTTCATCCATCCCTACCCCATCATCCGCGATGACAATATGCAGATGAGTGGTTTTCCTAATATGAACGTTCACGTTTGTACCTGGAGGATTGTGAAGGACGGCGTTAAGGATCAAGTTGTGCAGGGCTCGTTGAAGCAGCTTGATGTCCAGTACGGTTTCGATATGCGCTTCTGTCGTTTCGAGGAATAGATTGTACCCGACAGCACGGGGATCATTGGTTACATCAACCACGATTCGCCGAACCAATTCGATCAGATCGGTTTGTTCTCTCTTGAGGGGAGGTTGCTGTTCATCCAATCGAAAAGATAAGTTCAAATCCCCGATCAGATCCTCCATATGGTTGGCCTTTTGTTGGATCTCCATGAGAAATGCCGTTTTCTCCTCTTCGGTCCAGTCATGGTCAGGGGAGAGCATCATGGAAGAATATCCTTTAATGTAAGTGAGCGGGGTTTTTAAATCGTGGGAAATGCCAGCCATCCACTCCTTCTTCATATCGTCTACCCGATTTCTTTCTTGCTTGCTGCTCTCTAAAACGTCAGATAAGAATTGCAGTTGGTTAAACAACTCTTTAAACAAGCGGTAAGGCCTCTTAAGTTTCTTCGTTCGATTTGAGTAGATCCTCTGATGCTTCTCCGGCTCTGTGTATATTCCGGCGGCAAGACGGTTCATCCATCTAATCAAATAAAAGAGGGGCCTGCCGATGGACCAGGCATACCCGATCATAAAGCATCCGATAAGGATAAACATGCTGTTTAGCCCCAAATTATCTTGCGCGTTACCCTCATGCGGGATAATCCATTCCGTTAGCGAGATAGCGCCCGCTATAGCTAAAGCAAGCAGAGCAAGGCTCATCATGAGATGGCACACAAGACGAAGTCCCAGACGAACATTACCCTTCATAAGCAGTCACCTTCCGGGGTGGGACAAATTTATATCCGATGTTGCGTAGATTTATGATGATTTTCGGGTCGGATGGGTCAGCTTCCATTCGTTTTCGAAGCCTGGAAATATGAATAACGACCGTCTTTTCATCGCCAAAAACGGCCTTCCCCCATACTTGTTCATATAATTGCAGAGCGGTAAATACCTGATTGGGGTGCTCACACAGAAAGAGCAGCAATTCGAACTCTTTGGCTGGACAAGGGGTGTCGATCCCCTGGATGGTCAGTTGCGCAGCGCTTTTATTTATCGCAAACGATCCGAAATCGAGCTGGGTTGATTTCGCTTGAACGGGGGCTTTAGCCAGAATTTGTCGGCGCAAGTGTGCCTGGATTCTAGCTACAACTTCCAACGGATAGAAGGGCTTCGTAATGTAATCATCCCCGCCAATCCCAAGCCCCATGACTTTATCAAGATTGCCTGAGCGGGCGGTCAGAAACAGAATGGGAGCCGAGGTGTGCCTGCGGATCTGGTGGCAAAGCTCGAATCCGTCCGTATCCGGGAGCATCACATCAAGCACAATGAGATCGTAGGAGTCCGCCTCCACCTTGCGCAGAGCTTCTTCTCCCGTAGTGGCTGTAGCGATTCGGTGAAATCCCTCTTTTTCCAATAGGGTGATCAACATGGTCAAAATACCTTTCTCATCATCAACCAACAAAATGTGCTCGTTTCGCAAGCTTATCATCCTTTTTGTACTCGTTATCTTGAAAGGCCGAATTCCTTCTCTCTGTTTAAATATACCATAACTCTACTATTGTCTTAGGGGAGAATCCCCCCCATTCGCTTACGAAAACGGGAGCCATTCTTCGTGGCGGACATGATCAAGCGCATGGATGCGCATACCGCGATCATGCAGAATGCCGCTATCGATGACACGTTTCATCGCTTTGGTAATAACGGCATACCAAAGAGGCCGTCCTTTTCGAACAGCCTCTTTGGGGTGAAATCGACTCGGAATAAAAAGAGTTGAGGATCGTATTGCGAAATGATGCTGATCGAACGTGTGCCTAGCGCGGCTTACTCAAACAAATCCTCTAGCTCTGTGACCAGTTGACCGACATACTCAACAGCCTTCCGGATGGGAGCGGCATCCTCCATGTCCACGCCAGCCAGCTTCATCAGCTCCAATGGAGCAAGCGATCCGCCTGCCCGCAGAACCGTAAGCCAGCGGTCAACCGCGGGCTGCCCTTCTTCTCGGATCATGGCAGCGACGGCTGTAGAGGCGGTAAGGCCGGCCGCGTAGGTATACGGATAGAGGCCACGATAGTAATGAGGCTGACGCATCCATGTGAGGCTGGCGTCCTCGTCAAGCGCGACCGCATCGCCCCAAAACTCCTCCAGCACCTTGCCCATCAGCCCCGACAGCTTCGTTGCCGTGATGGCTTCTCCTGCCTCTGCGGCAGCGTATACTCGGCGCTGGTATTCGCCTTCGAGAAGATGGGTCACGAAGTTGTGGTAATACGTGTTCAACAGACTTTGAATCACCATGCGCTTAAAGCGGGAATCCTCGGACTGCTTTCTCATGTGATCCGCTAACAAAAGCTCATTCATCGTCGAAGGAGCTTCGATGAAATACATCGTCGGGCGGCAATTGGATTGGCGCTGATGGCGGGCAGCCAGTGTCAGATGTCCCGCATGACCCAACTCGTGCGCCAAGGTGAAGGCGCTGCGCATGCTTCCTGACCAAGTCATCAGGATGAACGAAGGGAGGCCAAAGGTGCTGGAGCAGAAGGCACCCGTCGATTTGCCGATATTGTCGGTGTAATCGATTCGGCGGTTGTCGAGCATGTCGTCGATGATCGCCGCGTACTCGCTCCCCATGACCGTGAGGGCCTCGCGGACCGTTTTCCCGGCTTCCTCAAACGACACCGGCGGACTATAAGCAGGATCGAGCGGCGCCTTCAGATCGCAGTAAGTCATGCTCGGCAGACCGAGAACGCGCTGCTTCAGGCGCGCATACCGGCGCATGTGCGGGGCAAGCTCCTGGAAGATCGTATCCAGGATCGCCCGATACATGCCAAGAGTCGCCTGCTGAGGCTGCAGCAGCATATGGGTTACCGATTCGTAGCCCCGCATGCGGGAGAGGACGACCTGCTTCTTAACCTCCGTTGCATACACCGCCGCGAAGGTATTGCGATATTGACGCAGCGTAGAGGAAAAGGAAGCATATGCATGATGCCGCAGCGTTGGGTCCGCCGAAAGCTCGAAGTCCGTCTCGAAGGTGGCAAACGATACGGGGTGCACGTGACCTTCACCGTCCTCTACCGGAGCAAACGTCATGTCCGATAGCTTGCTCCGCGAATAAATCGCTTGCGGAGCGCCGAGCACCTCACTTAGGCCGGCGAGCGCTTCTTCCGTCTGCGCGGACAGCTGGTATGGCCTTGCGCGCAGCAGTTCGGATAAGCTTTTGCGGAAGGAAGCCAAGCCAGAGCTCTCTTCCATCCAGCGCTCCAATTGATCATCCGGAATATCGAGAATCTCCGACCGGACGAACGAGAAGGCAGCGGCCGCTTCGGCCCCCAGGTCGCCCATCGCGGCGGATTTCGCCTGGTAGTCGGGATTCGTTCCATCCTCCGATAAATGCAGGCGCGAGAACGCCGCTGCCTGATTTAGCCGGATCTGATAGGCTTCCAGCGCTTCCAGGCAGCCGATCAGAGCGTCAGGTCCATCGCTCAGTCTCCCCTTATATTGCGTCACGGAGTCCAGCTCCGCCTTTAGCGCCTTCAGCTCGGCATCCCATTTCTCCCAGCTGTCAAAGATCACGCCTAGGTTCCATGTCGCTTGAATAGGCGCATCCGCCCGTTTCAGTCGTTCCTTCATCGCAATTCCTCCCCTTATATACGGAGAGGCCGCCCATTCGCGCGAACAGGCAGCCTCTCCTCTTAGGACTCGCCGTCTTCGGCAAGCTTGTTCATGATGATTCGTCCGGTTGGCGTTTGGGCCAGTCCACCCTTGGCCGTCTCGCGGTGCTTCTCCGGCATGGCGGAGCCGACCTCCAGCATGACCTCCACCACTTCGTCGCTCGGAATGACGCTACGCACGCCGGCGAGCGCCATATCCGCGGCAGCTAATGCGGTGACTGCACCGAAGCCGTTACGCACGATGCACGGAATCTCCACCAGTCCGCCGACCGGATCGCAGATTAGGCCGAGGGTATTCTTCAAAGCGAGGCCGACGGCATGGACCGCCTGTTCGGGCGTTCCTCCCTTAAGCTCCACCAGCGCGCCTGCCGCCATACCGATCGCAGAGCCGACCTCCGCTTGGCAGCCGCCTTCCGCGCCGGATATAAAGGAATTATTAGCGATCACGTAACCGATCGCGCCCGCCGCAAACAAGCCGCGCGTCATCCGCTCGTCGCTCCAGCCGAAGCGTTCCTGGCAGCTGACGAACACGCCGGGGATGATGCCACAGGAGCCTGCCGTCGGCGTGGCGATGATCCGCCCCATCGAAGCGTTCACCTCGGATACGGCGAGCGCATAAGCCATGGCGAGGCTTGTCCCGTCTCCCAGGCAAGTCTCTTCCGCTTCTCGATGGGCCATCACGCGCTGAGCGTCCAGGCCGGTAAGCCCGCTGCGCGAGGTCGTATCCTCCGTCAATCCCTTGTGGACCGCTTCCTTCATGATCTGGTAATACGCCGCCATCTGGGCGAACTCGCTATCTGCGTCGCGCCCGGATTCCAGGCTTTGCTCCTTCAGCATCAGCTCCCCGATGGTCATCTGCTCGGCGGTGCACAGCTCCGCCAATCCTTTTAATGTCCGAAACCTCACGTTGTTCCCTTCCTCCTGCGTCTTTCCCTGTTTCAAGATCCGAGTGCTATCGGGTTAGCTCAATTCCACCGAACGAATCTCCCGAATGGATGGAAATCCCGCTAATTCCTCAATGAGCGACTCCGGAATCATCGCGTCAAGCTCCAATACCATCATCGCATCGCCGGCGCGGCTCTTGCGGTCAACCGACATATAGCCGATGTTGACCCATTCACGCTTCAAGATCTGCGTGATATCCGCAATCACACCGGGACTGTCATTATGAGTGATGACGAGCGCCGGATAGACACCGCTGAACCGTACATTAAAGCCATTGACGCTCACCACTTCGATATTGCCTCCACCGATGGAGGTACCGGTCATGACTAGCGACGGTTCAGGCTTAGGCGTAACTGGTGAAGATTCCTCATCGGTTCCCAAGCGAATCGTCTGCTCATCCGACTCCGCAGCCGCTCCGGTATTCTCCGCAAGCGGAGCATACAGCCGGATCGTGGCCGTGTTCGGATGAGGATGCAGCCCTTTGCCGGGAATGAATGCGACATCCATCCCTCTCATCCGGGCGATGTCCTGCGCACGAGGCAGCCGTTCATCGTCCGTCGCAAAGTCGAGAAGGCCGCCGACGATCGCCATGTCGGTTCCATGGCCTTTGTATGTATCTGCGAAGGAGCCGTACAGCACGATCTCCGCCTTTGCGGGCAGACGGTCTCGGCCGTATAAATGCCGTGCAGCTCTTCCAATCCGCGCAGCACCGGCCGTATGGGAACTGGAGGGTCCGACCATGGCCGGGCCTATGATCGAGAACACATCCTTAAACCGCATGGAAAGCCCCTCTTTCTTATGGAATCCTTGTTATGGAGCATTCGATTTATTGTAGCACGGGAACGCCCTGGATAACAGATTCGGGTTTCTTCTCACGGATGCCACTCGCGATAAAATTGATGGATGGCAAATCCGTGAAAGAGAGCTCCCCTAACGCCCTTTTTTAGGCTTGATTCTCCATCACACTCTGCTCGTTCCGCACCGCTCCCAGATCATGGAACCGCAGCAGTTCGACAGATTCCCGATCTCGGCAAGCAAACCGGTTCTTACGGACAACAACGGAAAGAACCTTCCGCTCCACTTCGCCGTGGGGTAGAAGGTTCTTCTTGCAGCTTTGTTTGATCGATCCTCTACCGCCCTGCCGTCAGCCCGGCCATCATGCTGTCTCTGGCTTCCTCCAACGCAGGCAGCTCCATCGACAGATAAGCTTCAATATCAAAATAGCTCATGACGGGTCCGATATAGGTATAGGCTTCTTCGGTCAAGGCTTCCATTCGGGAAGGAATGATCTGTAGCTTGTCGATCACCTCAAGCAAGCCCTCGATCGCTTCTTGAGCGATATTCCATTTGTTGCTTAGAGCGACTTTCAAGATTTGCCCGCTCGCCTGATCGACCAGCATGAGCATCTTCGGGAAAATCCCGCGCTCCCCTTCCTGCAGGGGAACCGGAATGTAAGAGCAATCGACCTCCCACACCGCTTCCCGGTTGGTGATGGCCTTCTTCATTCGGGCAAGCCGCAGCTCGTCCACCCGAAAGCCGAAGGTCTCCTCGGGCTGCTCTCCGGAGCTAGCCGGCAAGGAGCGCCATTCGTTCTTCCACTCGGCACTTGTGGCATCTCCCGAAGTTGCGATCCGGTGTCGGACCATAATCTGCGTCGGATCGTCATGGAACAAGTCATCGGCTTTATCGCGGAATTCCTCTGCAAACAACATCACCTGATTCAAGGCGAGGGTGAGAAATTCCGTCTGCTCCCCCGTCAGCTCAGGCGACGGCACATAGCCGGGTTCGTAATAGAGGAAAGCGGGCCAAGCGTTCTTGCCGCGGAAGGTGAGACCGAGATCCTTGATCTTGCGGCGTTCTTCTGGATACAGATCCTCGCGGTCGTTCAAAGCCATCAGCAGGCAGTGCTGGGTAAACAGCGGTTCTTCGTCCACTTCTCCGTTCAGCATGTCCATGAGGACCGTCAAACCCTCCGTTCCCAAATAGATGGACATCCCAAACGCCTCTCCCCCGCTGCCGAGAATGCTGATATAGCCGATTTCTCCATTCGCCGGGTTCTCAATTCCGAAGAGATGTCCGTTTGATAGCCACTCCCAACTGGCCTGCTTCTTGAAGGCGGCGGCGGACTCATATAAGGCGATCCATTGTTCTCTGGTTGGTTGCATGAAAATCGGTAACTCCTCTTCTTGATCGGGATATGACCCGATTGTCTCACGTTAGGAGGAGCATGTCCAGTTCAGAGAGAAGGGTAGGGGCACTACCGTCCATTATCGGCACACTGCACAAAAGAAGCTTCCTCATCCGCATGCGCATTGGCGCCATCCAGATGAAAGAAGCTTCTTGCTTTCCGAATTAGATCGTCTCCGTACGCAGACCATCCAAAATGTTCCCCTTGCGAATTTTCGCGGACGAGTAGAGCATAGCGGCGCCGACGATCAGGAAGACGGCACAAACAGCAGCCGCTACACTCCCCCACGGCACAGCAAACCGGAAGAGAAAGGTCTCATACAAAGCTCGGTGCAGCAGCAGCATGATGCCGAAGCTGATCGGAAGTCCATATGCCAGCGTCTTGATGCCATAGAAGAGACTTTCATAACGGATCATCTTGTTGAATCCCTTCGGAGTCATCCCAACCGACCGCAGCATGGCGAATTCCCGCTTACGGAGAGCAATGCTCGTGGAGATGGTATTGAAGATGTTCGCGATAGCGATGGCCGTGATCAGGGTGACAAAGCCATAAATGAAGATCGACACCATCTGTACCATTCGCTGGCTTCTCCGCTCCTCCTGGTGGATATTCCAGACGATGAGCTGATCCTGTCCGCTCTCGGTTCTCCATTTTTCAATTTGCGTCTCAAGGCCATCCGGGTCATCGCTCTTCAAGAAGAGCTTCGGGGCTATCGTGTAGAAATCGCTCCTTTGAGAGACGATGGCATTCCAGGTTGACTTGGGGACGATGACCGAGATTTTCGGCTCCCACTCATAGTTGCGGACTCCCATCGGCACTTTCCCGGTAGTGGCTGCAACCTCAAGACTCCCGCTGCTCTTTTGCTCCGCTGTGTCGGAGCTGGAATCCGTTAAGGACAGCACCGTTCCCTCTGTCAGGTGAATGGCCTTCGTTTGAACGAACTCGCCGGTACCGACATTACGGTACTTCACCTCGTCAATGACGATTCCCGCCGGATGGTCCGGATCGGCAAACCGCTCTGGGGAAACGCCAACCTCCCGCGCATAACGAGCAAACGCATCGTCCGAAAGACCGATCAATTCGACTCGATAGGGATAGGGTCCCTTATCGGGGAGTCCGCGCTTTCGATTGTCCTCCACCAAATAATCGGCGGCTTGCTCCTTTGTTGCTCCGTAGGTGAATAGCATCGAATCCAGCAGAGAGGCTTCCGTAACTTTGTCCAGTCTCGCAATCTGACCGAGCATTTTCCGGATTGAGCTTTTCTCTTCGTTAACCAGAATGTGCTTGTTGTCCGCCTTGGTTACCCCGGTAGAAGTGCTCAGAATGCTTGTTGTTTGGGAGGAGGTAATTTGGAGATCGTAATTGTAGCTTCTTTGGCTCATGTCGACTGCCTTGTTCAAATAGAAGGTGAAGGTCGATACGGAGAGAAAAAGGATCAGGCTGATCATGAGCGAGATGACGGTTGTGCGGTAACGGCGGCGATTGCGTTTCAAATTCTTCAGACCGATTTCGGCTTCGAAGCCGAACAGCCGACGAGTCAGCTTGGACGTCTTGACAACTCGACCGGTCATACGAACATCCTGAGACTGCCGGATTGCATCCATGGGTGAAACTCTCGCGGCTCGACGTGCGGGGATATAAGTGGACACGAAGATGGTGATGACCGAGAGCAGGACGGCCAACAAGAGCGAATAGGGAGAGACGACGAATCGGATCTTCTCATCGATGGCCAGCGCATCCAAGATTAGCTGATTAATAATGGAGATCGTGAGCGCAATCCCACCCAATCCAGCGGCTATGCCGATGGGAATGCTGATGAGACCGATGACCGTTCCCTCGAAGAAGACCGATCGACTCTTTTGCCTCCGGGTCGCCCCTACACTGGACAGCATGCCGAGATGGCGTGACCGCTCGGAGACGGAGATGGCGAATGCGTTGTAGATGAGCGAGATCGAACCGATCATGATGATCGCCATGATGATGGCGATGACGGAATACAGCGTCATGCGATAACGGTTCAGCTTCACTACCCCGTAATAACGGAGAAGCGAATGATTGAAATCAACCGATTGGATTCCCAGCTCCTTGCCAAGCTCATTCGCATGCTTGTAGATTCCTCGGGTCACCTTCTTGACCTCGACGGAAGCCGTCGCCGTCTCTCCCGGCTTCAGCAGCGATTCATCTACATAGGATAACGCTGTATAGCCAGGGGCCCATATCGGCTCAAAGCTTGACCTGGCCATCACACCGACGATGGTATACGTCCGGGTCTTCTCCGGGTGGATCCTCTCGTTCGCCTCCCCTTCCACATCCCTCTGCAAAGGCGTTTCCTGCGTAAGGAAATCTCCTCCTTCTGCAGAATTCACCATCGTGGTTTCCGTTTGGTCATTCGTGGTGTCCTTGGGAGTTTCTTTCGGGGTGACCTTCGCAGCTTCTTCCTTGGAAGACTCAGAGCCGCTGGTGCTGTCCTCTGTCTCCCCATGACGGATCATCTCCCGAGAACCAATGGCCAGGGTCAGCTTCTCGCCAACGCGATAGCTCTGCCCACCGTTGTTAACGGCATGCTCTGGGATGACCAGTTCATCCGATGCAGTCGGCAGTCTGCCTTCAAGAAGGTTGATCGGGAAATTGCGATAAGCCCCCTCATTGTATTCGGATACGAACCAATAGGGCTTGTCCGGATTCTTTACCGTTCCGGTTATCGGTGCATACCCCAGATCTCGGCTGATCAGCAGCATTTTGGTCGCAGGGTCCGCCTGTATGGCATTCAATTGCGCAGAGGTGGCGTTATCGTACCGCACATGCCAGTTTCCCGTTCCATTCATTGTATGTCGTTTGAACAAATCCACGAAGGAGGTTCCAAGTGTGGATACAGCTGTAATCATCGCCACGGAGATGATGACGCCGATTAGGGTGACGAGGGTCCGCTTCTTGTTCAGCTTGAGCTGACGCAGCGTCAGTTGGTTCACGACGTTCATCGACGGATCACCTCATCCCGTGCGATCCGCCCGTCGGCAATCGTCAGGATGCGATCGGCCTGCAGGGCGATGCGTTCGTCGTGCGTGATGACGATCAGCGTCTGGTTGTATTTCTTGTTGAATAGCCGCAAGAGCTCCATGATCTCGCCGCTGTTCTTGCTGTCGAGATTGCCGGTCGGTTCATCCGCCAGAATGATCGCAGGGTTGTTGATCAGCGCCCGGCCGATGGAGACACGCTGCTGCTGGCCGCCGGACAGCTGATTGGGCAAGTGGTTCAGGCGGTTCTGCAGGTTCAGGGAAGTCACGATCTCTTGTAGGAATTCCGGGACCACCTTGTGATGATCCAGAAGCAGCGGCAGCGTGATGTTCTCCTCCACATTCAATACCGGAATGAGGTTGTAGAATTGGTAGATCAAGCCGATCTGCCGCCTGCGGAAGATCGCCAGCTTCTCTTCGTCCATCTGATAGACATCGGTATTGTCTACATAGAGCTTGCCTGACGTGGGACGGTCAACTCCCCCGAGGATATGAAGAAGTGTCGATTTACCGGAACCCGATGGGCCGACAATCGCGACGAATTGACCTTTGTCTACTGTGAAGGAGACATCGTCCAGCGCTTTGACTACCGTATCTCCGCTGCCGTAGATTTTTGAGAGATGCTCAATGCGTAGGATTTCCATGCTTATAAGTCCTCCTGCCTCTTTGATACCTCTACTCTACCTGCCGCAGGTGACTTTCCGGTGACTTCAAAGTGACAGTTTTGTCAGATTTGTCTGTAAAACCGCACGGTGAACTCCGTTCCATGCCCACGCTCGCTCTTTACGGTCAATTCCGCCTGTTGATTGACGAGAATAGATCGAGCCATGGCTAGCCCGATGCCTACGCTGTCTGTGCCGGAGTCCTTCCCTTTGTAGAAGCGTTCAAAAACATGAGGCAAGTCCTCTGGGTCGATTCCATCTCCGTTATCGGACATACGAATCTCCGTGTACAACGGATTTTCGCTGAACCGGATAAGAATCTCGCCTCCATGCCCCGTATGCTCCACTCCGTTCTTCACGATGTTGAGCAGGGCTTCCGCCGTCCAATTCAGATCCCCCCGAAAGAAGGCCTCCGGATCTCCTTGAATCGTCAGCGTCTGTTCCTTCAGCTCCATCGGGATCATCAGCGGAGCGGTCGCTTTCTCAATCGCATCCTTCACGCGGCACGGCTCGCTTCTGAAGCGGACGGCTCCCGCATCGATCTTCGACAGCTTGAGGAGTGAGGTCACCAGCCATTCGATGCGTTCGAGCTGCGCCCGGATGCTGCAGAGAAACTCCCCGCGCTTGTCCTCTCTTAGCTGCGGATCGTTAAGCAGGTCGGTCATGACCAGCATGGAGGTCAGCGGCGTTTTCAATTGATGGGAGATATCCGAGAGAGAATCAGCCAGATAGACCTTGTCCTTTCGAAGGAGCTCCGCTTGCTCGGACAGCATCAAGGTCATCTTGTAGATTTCACTCTTGAGGATGCTGAGTTCTCCTTCGCGGTTATCACGAATATCGAGCGAATAACAGCCGGCGCGAATCGCCCTCAAATCGTGGGAGAGCCGATTGATCCGAGAGAATCGGCGCAAGGTGAACAGGAGGTGGCCAGCTGTCACCAACAGACCGGTTGCGAATGCGAGAGCGCCCGCAGCCGGACCGATAGCGGCATAACCGGCGCAGGAGCCGAGGATCGTGAGAAGCAGCGATAGCAGGAGCATGAAGCCGATTTCACGATTCCGCACGATGCGCTTCCCCCACCCTGTAGCCGAGTCCGCGCACGGTATGAATGAGCGCAGGGTTGGCCGGATCGTCCTCCAGCTTTTCACGCAGCCTCTTGATGTAGACGGTGAGGGTATTGTCATTGACGAAATCCCCAGCCAGATCCCAGATCCCTTCCAACAGCTGGCTGCGCGTCAAGACTTGCCCGGTGTGGTTGGCAAACGTCAAGAGGAGACGGTACTCCAGTGGAGTCAGGAGAATCTCCTGCTCGTGCTTGTACACCTTCGCCTCTAGAAGCTGGATGCGGATGGGTCCCAGCTGCAATGTTGTCTTCATACTCGAAGCGGCGGTCTTGCTGTACCGCCGAAGGACCGAATGGATCCGCGACATCAGTTCGCGTAGGCGGAAGGGCTTCGTGATGTAGTCGTCCGCTCCCATATCGAGCCCCATCACCACATTGACTTCATCATCGCAGGCTGTCAGGAAAATCACCGGCACATCGCTCTCCGTCTTCGCCTGCCGACACAGCTCATAGCCGCTTCCATCCGGTAGCGACAAATCGAGAAGCAGGAGATCAAACGCCTTCGATCCGACCGCTCCAGTGACAAGCGCTTGCTGTGCCGAACTCAACGTATGGCAGACCGTCACGGTATATCCTTCCTGTGTAAGCGAGTAGTCCAGTCCCGTCGCTATGGTCTTGTCGTCTTCTACAAGTAAAAGATTCATCTTCGATCATCACCATGGCTTTGCATTTAATAAGTTAGCTTCATTATACCCATGATGCCGGAATGGGGAAATCATGGAAATCTAAAAAAAGCCCGACGCACGCCAAGGCGAGCGCCGAGCTTTCTATCGCTTCATTGTTTCAATCAGCTAGAGCCTGCCTCCTAGGTCCCATCGAGTTGACGAAAGAAGCGAAGGCGGAGATCAGGTTTTACAACGCTTTATCGTCCACTCCGTTCAGCCAGCTTTCGATCTCGCCGATAACGGATTCGATGCAGCCATCCTCGAACGGCGATTTCAAGCCGCCCAGCTCGACCAGCTTCAGAAACGACAGGCTTCCACCCGGCTTGCAGAGCCGGACGTAATCCGCCCAGGCGGTTTCCCGGTCTTCCCGGGTCTTCTTCCAGAATTGGAAGGCGCACAGCTGGGCCAGCGTGTAGTCGATGTAATAGAACGGCGACCGGTAGATGTGCGGCTGCTTCTGCCAGAAGCCGCCTTGCTCCAGATAGGCATTGCCTTCGTAATCGCGGTGCGGCAAGTACTTCTGCTCGACTTCGCGCCAGAAGCCATTTCGTTCTTCCGGCGTAGCATCCGGGTGACGGTACACGAGGTGCTGGAATTCGTCGACGGCTACTCCGTACGGGATAAACTCAAGAGAATCGGCCAAATGAGCGAAGCGATATTTGTCCGCGTCTTCCTCGAAGAACAGCTCCATCCACGGCCAGGTGATAAACTCCATGCTCATGGAATGAATCTCGCAGGCTTCGTAGGTCGGGAAGGCATATTCGGGAACGCCGAGGTTCCGGCTGGAGTACACCTGGAAGGCATGGCCCATCTCATGGGTCAGCACATCAATGTCTTTGGAGGTGCCATTAAAGTTCGAGAACACGAACGGCGATTTGTAGTCACTGATGAACGTGCAATAACCGCCACCGCGCTTGCCCGGCTTGCTGACGAGATCAACCAGACCGTTGTCGATCATGAAACGGAAGAACTCATCCGTCTCTTCCGACAGCTCTGCGTACATCTTGCGGCCGTTCGCGACGATCCAGTCCGGATCACCCTTCGGGGCGGCGTTCCCGCTCGTGAAGCTGATCGCTTCGTCAAAGTACTTCAGCTTATCCAGGCCGATTCGCTTCGCTTGCCGCTCCTTCAGGCTGTTCGCTACGGGAACGATGTGCTCCAGCACCTGCTTGCGGAAGTTTTCCACCATCGCCGCATTGTAATCGGTGCGCATCATGCGGTCGTAGCCCAGCTCGACGAAGCTCGGGTAGCCGAGCTTCTTGGCGATGGACGTGCGAACCTTCACCAGCTCGTCGTACAGACGATCAAACTCGGCGCCGTGGTCGGTCATGAAGCCAAAGCGGGCTTCGCTCGCGCGCTTGCGCATGTCACGGTCCGTGGACATTTCAAAGGGAACGAGCTGCGGCAGCGTCCTCTTCTCTCCTTCGAACTCGATCTGCGCCGATGCGATGAGCTTCGAATATTCGGTACTCAGCTTGTTCTCGGTTTGCAGCTCTTCAATGATACTCGGGTGGAACGTGCTAAGCGAAATTTCTGCGATTTGGAAAAGCTGCGTACCGAGTTGCTTTTCCAAATCCGGGCGGAAATTGGAATTGACCAAAGCTCGGTAATAGTTCGTTATGTACTCTTCCAGGACCGGACCAACCTCATCCATGTAATCCTGTTCGGTTCTATAAAAGTTATCCTCGGTGTTGATGGAATGACGGATGCTCACCAAGGTCTGCATCGTGTCAAATTCACTGCGGAGCTTGTTTATCGCGGTAATCGCAGCGGTCTGTCCCTCCAGCGACTCCGCCTCGTTCAGCTCTTGCAAGAAGCGGGTAATGTCCTGCTTGAACGCCTCCGCATCGGGACGTTCATAGCGGTATTCAGAAAACTTCATGTCAAATTCTCCATCCTTTCTTTTTTCATGTCACCTATTATACCATGAGTACGTGAATGCTGCCCGGGAACAAATCGCTTTACCGAGATCAAGCCCGGAGCGAATGGAAAGAACGTTAAAAAAAGCCCGAGAACAACCCACTCGGGGGCGACTGCTCGAGCTTGTGCATCCTTTTTATTGCTTATTGAAAACCGTCTAGGACCAGACAATAGGATTGCCCGTCACGATTGAGGCTTCGAAGAGCCGCTTGAGCACCTTTGTCTGATAAAGATCGGAGCGGGTTAAGTGACGTTTCGCCACATGAAAGGCACGAGGATAATAATACGCCTTGCTCTCCCATGAGAAGCTGCTGATCGGATATCCGGACTCATGTACCTTTCCCGATTCCAGATCCCGAAAGCGCACCCCATCGACAGCATGGTCTGCAAGCCGCTCTTGCATGACCTCCTGAGAAAAGGAGAGCGAACGAAACAGCTCCTTCTGCTCCGAATCCGTTACAACAAATCCCCGCTCGCTCATTCGATAGTAATATTCCCTGCCGTGAGAATAAAACCAATAATCTTCGCCAACTAGAATTTTGCGATATTCCTCCTGCGCATCCGTATCCATTAGGAACACACCTTCGAGCTCGACGATCCGATTTTCCAGAATCTCCAACTCTACCATCGCTTTGTGCGACATGTCCGGAGAAGTGTTCCCATTTCCGATTACTGAGCTTAAGACCGGAAACTCTTCCTTTCCTAGCTGTTCCAGTACCCCATAAAAGAACATGCCACCGCTCGCGTTATATACCCGATCATAGACAAAATGAAAATCTTCATGCTCACATGCAGTCTCTTTCCATGTGCAATAGTGATGGTATACGTCATCATCGGCGGCCTCTGCCAAATCAAACTCCCCATCGATCCATTCGATCAACCCTAGATCAAAAGGCGGCGGCTTTACCTTGCCTTCCTTCAGACAATTGCATTGAACATACGCATCGAGTCCCATGAGATCCCAATCCCTTCCCTCACAAGTAATCTATTCTGAGCGAACCGTCAATTCGATGAAAGTCACTCCTCCAAGCGATCTCTCTTTACCGGTCTCCCATGTGCAGGACAAAGCCATGTATAAGGAATGCTCTCCAGCTTTTGAAACGACTCGATCATCTGGGGTTGGTTCCAGTTCCAAAATTTCGGGTAGGGCTTGATTTCGCCATTCTGGGTCTTTACAAGATCGCCCGCAAACAAGATATCGTTATACCGATAGCAGACATGCCCCGGTGTATGTCCAGGTGTGGGGATGGCTTCAATCGATGGAATAGTTTGGCTGGATACAAAAGGATGGACCTGAGTCGGATTCTTCAATCGGAACAGGTGCTTCAAGTATTTCTTGAAGCCGTGCCGGTCCGCTGATCCGATGATATACGGAATATCCTCATCGGAAGCCCACAGCTTTGCCCCCGACAGCTCTTGCAGCTTGGCGGCGTTCCCCACATGATCGATATCGTGGTGGGTCAAGAGGATATGTTTCACCTGCTGCACCGGTACTCCGATCGCATCCATCTCACGCATGATGGCCTTGCTTCTTCCCGGCAAGCCCGTGTCGATCAACACGGGTTCATCTCCCAGAATCAAGTAAGCATAGGCACCCATTGTTGATTCCAGCAGGTAGACATTCTCCGTCACTCTCATTTGTTCACCTGCGATTCTTTATCCCGTACCACTCCTGCCATCCTCAGCTCTTCCATACACTCGTCTGCCCATTTCATCAAGGTCTCCAGAGTGCTGCAAGCTCTTTTTAACACGAAGGAATGATATAGGGTTTCCGGATTGGACTTATCCTTCAAGGAAAGCCTCCCGATCTCCCGCATCTCTTCGAGACGGCGCTGCTTCTCCTCCTTAAACCGTTGAAACTGCTTGAAGAGCTCTTCCGGACTGACATGCGAGCCAAAAAAGATCCGCATGGTAAACTCGTCACGAGTGTCCTTCGATAAAACCTCCGGGAAAGCGACGATCCAATCGTGGAAAGCAACCTCTCCGGCTTTTGTAATGCAATATATCTTCTTATCCGGCTTATCGCTCTGAGGGTACACCTCTGAGCTCACATACCCTTTGCTTTCCAAGGCGTTCAATTCCCGATAAATCTGGCTTAGACTCGCCACCCAAAAATGATTGATCGATTTGTCGATGGTTTTTTTGAGGCTGTACCCGTTCATCGGATTTGACTTCAATAAACCCAGAATTGCGTAATGCAGGGACATTTTGTTCCCTCCTTTTACGCATATTATACATGTTATATATTATTCTACAAGTTATATATCAATGCTTCCGTCCACTTATCCGACCCAGTAGAAGATAACCGTCAATTCAAAGCTCCGATGCGTGCATTTAGCAGCATGGTTAGTTTCGAGACGGTAGCTCCGACAAATTCATCCATCTCGCTTGGAGCCAAGTAGGTAAATATATAACCGTCAGGAAGTGAGCTCTCTTGATAAAAGGCTGTAATCCGTTTGATCTGTTCAAGAATTTGACCTTGTGGGAAAATATCCAGATAATCCGGGAATTCGTGGATGTTTTGAAAGACCGTCCAAAACTTAGCGTCTGCATGGTTCTGAAGGTAGTTAAAGTCTACTCCATACCAGTCCTGTTTTAAGAACCTCCAAAAATCCGGGTGATCTAGAATCGCTTGATGAACTTCGTCCGTCTTTTTATGCTGAATGAACGTTTTCCATTCCAGATCGGTGACCAGATGAGCGTAATAGCCCAGATGAAAAGACAATTCCTTGTGATCCATACTCGTTAGATAAGGAGCGGTATATTGCTCGTAGAACAAATCCGGATTGGTTTCGCCGTTGAGTTTAAAATGAGTGACCGTCCTTGGAGGATAATACGCACCGTCCTCCCCAGGAAGTCCGCAATCCGGCCCGATATTGCCAACGATAAATTCTTTGTCGCTTACGGAAAGCCCCTCATCCATCAATCGTTCCGCAATCCGCATGTGGGTGATCCAAGTAGCCATGATTCCCCTCCGGTGACGATTTTATCTGTTTGTTTTGTACTTGTTCGGCTTCTCGAGGGAGTAAAGTTCATCTTCAAGCTGAACCATTCTGTCATTCATGAGCGTTCTCGCATCGAAGATGGCTCTATTGTAGAGGATTGGCCCCAACTCTTGGATCATAAAATCAATTAGCTGTTCCGCTC
The DNA here is from genome assembly GCF_001457415.1 of Gorillibacterium timonense. Lineage (GTDB taxonomy): Bacteria > Bacillota > Bacilli > Paenibacillales > NBRC-103111 > Gorillibacterium > Gorillibacterium timonense. Next base: position 700,350 of record NZ_LN881724.1, on the reverse strand, counting down.
CCAGCATTCCCAAGCTTTCTGAACGCTCCTCTTCAAAAAATGTTTGAAGCGCTTCGATCAATGCAAGCTTTTCTTCTCTCGGCAATTTCATGGGTATCATTCGCTATCTCCTCTTTCGTTCCCCAAAGCTAGGGCAGAGTTATCCTGTAGAGCTTCTCGATAGATATGAACTACTTGATTCAGGATCGATAGATCCTCCCTCACGTCTCCGGTCTCCAGTCCGTGATCGGCGTGCGGGATGCGGATCAATCTACTGACACTTGTTAAGTCTATCGCTTGCAATTCCTGCTCTCCAAAGAAAACGTCGTTCTCCCCCGTTATCACGAAGGATGATGAGGAGTTGATGTAGGGGATCGTGTCCGCCAATGGAGTCAAGTAAACATGATGAATTGGTAGGTGAAGCAGCCGATGTACTTCACCGGCCACGAGAGTTCCTAGGCTTTTGCTAATAAAAACGATGCGATGATAGGATCCTGCAATCGGCTTTATTGCCGCGAAGCAATCTTCGACGACTTTGAGCAAATCCTCCGGGTTATAGCCAACTCTTTTTACCTGGTATCCATACTCCATTTCCAGTACATCGTAATCACATTGAAGTGCCATCGATCCGGCATAATAAAAGAGAGGGGTTTCACAGGAATAGTTTTTCCCCGGAAACAGGACAACCAGCTTGTTGTTTCCTTCGTGTGCCGCTATGAGTTTAGGTTTGAGCTGAATGTCCCAATGAGACAGGACAGGGATTTCCTTCGCTTTCAATCTTGCGTTCATGAATCCGCTCCTTTCGAATGCCATCTTTCTTACACCCCAGCGTGCTAAATCCATCTAATTATTCTTCCGTGGGTTACTTCTATTCCGTTCCTGCCTGCCCACTGCAGGAATTCTTTTACATGTTCATCTTCGTTGTCTTCGAAACGGAAATGAAAATAGAAGGAAACGAACCTTTTGCCGCGTCGCTTGATTCCAATACTCTGAAAAAAATAACCATGGACGATTATTCTCTCAATGTCCGCTAATGGTGCTTCCATCGGGCTTATTCGAATGAAGTTCTCTGTGATTTCCAAGCGATCGTTCTTTCTCAAGAACATAAAAAATTGAACAGACGCTACAGCTGCTAGACTTAAAATGACTGCCAATGAGATTACGATTGGAGCGACAGGTCGTGAATTTCTCAACCAAAACAACAGATTTGGTAACTGAATAGCGATTAATAAGAATAAACATGCGAATTGGATATACACGGATGTGGGTAGTTTGATCGCATAGGTCTTGTTCATGAATCAGTCACCCCGCTTTCCCTGATATCATTCCGATCCTACCATCGGAAAAACTTCCGTATCCTTGATTTTCTGCAGCTTTTGCTTAATTCGGATGGATTTGTTCAGATGCAGAAAGTTATGTCTCGTTGCGGGCATGAGAACCAAGCCGGCGATCGTCTTGCTTCCCCAATAATCCAATAACCATGAGGCTTCCTTCTTAACAGCCGCTTGTTCTTCAAGCTTCTGTATCTTGCCAGGTTCGACCTTACGCTTAAAATCTTCAGGCCGTAAGGAGCCTATGATTTCTCTCGTCTTCTTCCCCACCTCTAGTCGGTAAGAGAGCAGGGCTGCAATGTCGATCTGGAAGCTAAGGTCCGCAATCTCCGCTTCTGTCATTCCATTCCCCGTATGAGCATAATCAACAGCGAGCGACTCATCCCAATTGCCCGTGAAAAAAATTTGGTCTTGATCTGCTACCAGTACATTCATCGTCATATCTTCAATTCGGGCGATGTGCCACACATGCCAGACGATGGAGTTGATTGTACCGGGAACGTTAACCGGATATTTGCGCAAGGTATCTTCCTCTGCATCCCGGAATAGAGCGTCTTCAAAAGTAGTCTGTGCGGATCGAGTCAATTTTGACGAATACAGCAATGCATGTTGGTTCAAGAATAGGGCAAGCGTGTGATCGTATTCATTCGGTTTAAGGATCAGGCCGGTCAGCTTCTTATGATGGTCATTCCAACTATCTTTAAGAGTTGCGTAATCCATAAGGCCGTTCATCGTTTCATCCCTTCGCAAAAAAATGGACAAAACCCACCTTCGGCTTCAAGCTTGAGGCGGGTTTATTTAGTCTCGTTGTCATTCCTGATGGTTGGAAAAGGAGCGGAACATAGGCTTCCCATGAACATCATATGTCCTCTAGTTTACCACAGCGACTCTCTCTCGGACAGAATGCTTGTTCGCTTTTTTTCAACAAGTCAGCCTTATAGCTCAATTACATTCTCGAATTTGGCCCCATAATTGCCTATGCCGATATGCGGCTCAATGGCCCATCTTTTCCCCTTCAACCGAATAGACTCATGATCGGGACTGATGTAGATGCGTTTATCTTGGTTGTCATAATCTTCGATGGAATGTCCGATATTTCCATTGGGGTCAAGCAGCTTGTATCCCTTTGCTTGGATGAGCTGTTCGCAAAATCTGAAAAGCTCCCCAATCGTCTCGGAATGTTTCGCATAGGCGTAAGTTAACTCAAAAATGTGTCTGGCATCGGTGATCAAACAATGAAAAAGGGGATCATGACCTACCGCAAGGGTCTCCGAGTAATCTCCCCACAAACCATTCTTCATCGGACTAAAATCAACGAGAACGATGTCAGTTTCCCTCAGGATAGCATCCTCTGCTGGCAAATGGTTGCCACGGGTACAATAGATCGTATTCTTATGAAAATTAACAAGCATCGGGTACCAAAGGGCCTCCGCTCCCAGTGAGTACATGATCTCTTCACACTTCGCAGCGAATGCTTTCTCGGAGATTCCCGGTTTAAGAAACTCTTTCGATTTTTGACAAGCTAGAATCGCCAACTCTTGTGCATCCATGTTTAACCTTCCTTTGCCGGTGTCAGTTGAAGTTGATCTCATCCTGTGTACCTCTGCCCACAATCTTCACTAATCCCTTGCAGTGGGGTGCACTGCTCTTGCAGAATTCAAGCATGTCCTCGCATTTTTTCGTTTCATTTCGTTGGTGGTAACCGTTCATTAACCCCCACGCGATGATCAACTTTGGCAGCAAGGGCATTTTTTGATATTTTTGCTCAAGACTTCGAATAAGATCGTCATTCCTGTTCCAGCCGACAATTTCTCCAACCTCCACATACGCCTCATATACCTCGGCACTCTTCTTCGCGCCTGGAAAAGACGATGTTGCAGCCAATGCTTTAGCTCTACGTGCATTTGCAAGACCGGAATGGATGTCGTTGGTGAAATACTGAATTTGACTCCTAATCGAATCGTTTAAGGCCTGGAACATCGGTTCTTTGGTTTCCCACTCGATTGTGTTCATAACGGAAGCAGCCTTATCAAGCTCCCCATAGAATACATAAGATAACGCCGTATTATAGACATAAAAAGGTTCTTGAAGCTCTTTTCGAACACTGCCCCTTAACGGCGATGCAATTGTTTCAATCAATTTATCGGGAGTCTGATGTTGCAATGCCGCCTTTACCCTATTCTTCACTCGTACTCGGATCACATAAAAAAAGAGTAGGACGATTACAGGAATCAGGACATAGGTCCAAGCTTCGCTAATTTCTCGCACTAAGCCAATGGAAGCAAAAATAATAAGCAATACGATCGGAATCCACAGCTTCGCTAAAAATTTATTATTTTCCTTCATGATTTCCTCTCCTAGATGAACGCTTTATTCATGAAAATGGTTTGTTCGTATTCCTCGATAATATCGAATATCTTTCCATAACCCGACCAGAAAAGATACCGGCAAAGCGATGACCGGAATGATAACAGTCGCTACCATCAACCATACCGCTGTGAGTGGTGTACTCAAGAGAAAATACAGAACGGCAATACTCTGCCGTGGAGTTTCATTTTCATTAATGGCATGTGATTAGGTTTCGTATGAATATAGTACCACAGCATGAACGTTGACCGTTTGGATTTTTCTTCATAAATAAACCGCTTACAAATCGGCATGGCTTCCTACTTGTATATCTGATAAAGTGAAGCTAGCGCCTATTTCCATCCCTAAGCTAAGGAGCGATTCCTATGACAAAGCCTGCGAAGCCGAACGAGCCCTTAGTCACCCATATGTATACGGCAGATCCTTCTGCGCATGTATTCGAAGGCAAGCTCTACATTTATCCATCCCACGATCTGGATCATGCCATGACCTCCAATGACAACGGAGATCAATACGACATGGAGGATTATCATATTCTATCCATGGATGACTTCCATTCCCCTTGTGTAGACCATGGGGAAGCCCTGCACCTGCGAGATATTCCGTGGGCCAAGCAGCAATTGTGGGCACCGGATGCCGCTTATAAGAATGGACTGTATTATCTCTACTTCCCTGCGAGAGACGAGGACGATATTTTCAGAATCGGCGTTGCGACGAGTTCTTCACCTGCCGGGCCTTTCGTGCCGGAGCCGAATCCCATTCCGAAAAGCTACAGCATCGATCCCGCCGTTTTCGTCGATGACGACAACAAAGCCTACCTCTATTTCGGTGGTCTTTGGGGAGGACAACTGGAGAAATGGCAATCCGGTACGTTCGACCCGGAAGGAGATGGCCCTGCCGCGGATGCTCCCGCTTTCGGACCGAGGGTCGCGGAATTAAGCGAGGATATGCTTACCGTTATAGAAACACCGCAGGAAATTTCGATCCTCGATGAAGAAGGAAATCCACTGGTAGCCGGTGACGAGGAGCGGAGATATTTTGAGGGACCCTGGGTTCACAAATTTAACGACTATTATTACCTGTCCTATTCCACAGGGACAACCCATACCATCGTTTATGCGATGAGCAGGAACCCGAAAGGACCTTATGTCTATAAAGGTATAATCTTGACGCCAGTCGTGGGATGGACCACCCATCATTCCATCGTTTCCTTTCAGGGAAAATGGTACCTGTTCTATCACGACAGCTCCCTATCGGGTGGGGCTGACAATAAACGCTGCGTAAAATATACAGAGCTTCACTACAACGATGATGGCACGATCCAGACCATTGATCCTCATCGTCCTACGGACTAGCCGTTTCCGTTTCTACGAAGCCGATCACGAATAATTCCACCTCAAAAAACCGATCCCTCTGGATCGGCTTTTTGCTTTGGTCTCGCCTTATTCAACTGGTTTGGATAGCCTTTTCTCCAAGCAATGGAAGGGGAGTTCTCGCCACGGGAAATTTACTTCTCCTCGGTGTTTATAGCCAAGCTTATCATAGAGCCGAAGAGCCCTTTCGTTCCCGCTGTATGCATCCAACCGAACCGATTCATAGCCGCATTGAAAAGCGGTCGTCTCGGCAAAATCCATGAGCTTCCGGGCAATCCCTTGTCCTTGATAGCGGGGATGAACCGCGAGCCGATGGATGACGATCGCCCTTCCCCCATCATAAGTCCAATCCAATTGACCGTATTCCTCTGCCTGCTCCTCATCGAAGGTGACGACGCCGACGATGATCTCATCCAGCTTGTATACATACAGAGTGCCTTTCTCATGATCTTCTTGAATGACGTCCGGATTCGGATAGTAGTCATTCCATTGAAAAATTCCGTCCGCTTCCATACTCCACCTGCATGACCGGAACAGTTGCATGATGTCGGACAAATCTTCGGTTCCCGGTTGTACAATGCTCATGGTCTCCCTCTCATCTCCGAAAGAAGTGCTCTTCACTAATCATCCGCTCTATTCATTCGCTCTCTTCTTTGCCGCTTCGATTTGAGCCAAATGATGTCTATCGTGCCATAACAACCGTTGAATTGCGGTTTCCATTGAACCGAAAAAGAATGTTCATATCATTATCCGCCAGATGATGAACGATTTGTTTGATCGTCCAGCCCCCAACTAATGCGATCCACCCCATCATCGTCACGCAAGGGAGTATCCGGGAAGATTTGATTCATATGATGCATCAGATGCTGGAGGTAATCGTCGACAAGCCATTCCAACGTCGCCGAAGAACCATCCGCTAAGTACAGCGGGTTGCCATACTGTTCATCGGTCAAAGTCTTCAGCACACAAAGAATTTGTTTATTTGCCTGCTGCCATAGAGCCACCAATTCGGAACCGGTATAGAAAGTCTGATAGCCATGCAAGGCCACCCATTCGTTCTGTTGATAGCTTTCGATCTTGATCGGTTCTTTCGAGATGGCTGCTCTGACGAATCGATAGTGATTGTTTGCAGCGGAATCGCACAGATGACCTAGAATTTCTTTCTTCGACCATTTCTCGGGACGCTCTTTCTTCGCAAATTCTTCCTCGGATAATTCAAGTAAGCGAGTGAAGCTGGATCGGATGCGGTTCTCCAATTCCTCATGAATGCTCATCGTGAACTCCTCCCTGAATCCTTCCCATCACGATAGTATCGTAATAGTTGCCGTCGGAAAGGAATTTATCGTTTCTTAATCGTCCTTCGACTTCAAAACCAAAATGCTTGTACAGCTCAATCGCTTTATGATTCGTTGCCAACACATGAAGGGCGATCTTCTTGATGCCGCTGCTATCGGCCCAGGTAATGGATTCTTTCATTAAGTTCTTCCCGATGCCGTATCCCCAAGCCTCTCTTATAATGCAAATCCCAAATTCGACTTTATGGGAAAGTCTCTTCAAGGAAGATCCCTCACATCTTGAAAACCCTACAATCCGATCATGGGCCACCGCCACCAGAAAAAGGTTCCTTGGACTCTCCGTATCCGTCCTTATGATCTGCTCAAAGGCCGTTTGATCGAGAAACGCCTCCCCCGCTTCCCGGTCCAAGTATTCCGTCTCTCCGTCAATCATCACCCTTAGGTCGGACAATTCTGCAGCATCTCCACGAGCCGCCGATCGGATCGAATAGGATACTCCTTTTACCAAATAGTCTTGCTCCGCAATGATCATGAGCGCACCTCCTACCGTTCTTCCTCCGAATGTCTCTATATAATCCAGTGCTCATGCTGATTCCATTATCGTGATTATACATCTGCTTACATGGGAAAACAGTCCCTTAAATGTTGACAAAATAATGAAGGATACCCACTTTGTTTATAGATCCACCGACATGAGGGTATTAAGCTCTCCGAAATGCCAATGTGACTATATGGAAGAATCCGTTTTACTATTTGAGGCTCCACCTCTTCTGGTAGTGATGGGTCGTATTTTCACTTTACTAAACGAAGCGGTGTTTTTCTATTTTGCAAGCGCAGCATTGATTCGTTCAGTTATATTCGCAAAACCTGTCACACAGGCAAAATGATATTGTCTAATCTAGCAAAAAGGTCAGGAGGTAAGGGATTGGAACCATCAAAGGTAAATGAGTTAATTGAACTTGCGGCAGGCGGCAACGGTGCTGCGTTGGAAAAGCTACTTGCAAGTATTCAAGACTTTATTTTTATCTTTCTTTACGAATGGTAGGCTCCGTCCATGATGCAGAAGATTGCAGGAGAAATCTTAGAGATGACGCCAGAAAATTATAGGTAAAAACTGTCCCGTACCCGGCGCAAAATGGCGGGCTTTCTATCCTACTATTGTGGATTAACAAAAACAGGGTTTTGCTCATGCAATGAGCGAATTGGATATGCGATCCAGCATGACCGACTTCACCCTAAAAAAGTTAGAGTATAGCCGTTTGAAAGAGTACGACAAGGAAATCTTACTAAGCTATATGGAAAACATGAATGCCATTGATGAAATGAAACCACTTGTGGGAGAAATGAATATGAAAGATGTGCCCTGCGTCCAATATAAAAAAGCCGCCGTATGGCATAGGGATTTGTGTGCTTTGAAATGAGATAGGTGGCGGCTTGGAATGGGAATATCTATTTAGGGGTGGTTATAGCGCCCATTTTTCGTTCGCCACCGTTCGGCTTTTTTCTCGGATTGGTGTCTTTGAAGAGTCTGATACAAGATGTCGATTTACTCGGAGTGCCGTTCAATGTTTGATCGTAAAGCTGAAATAAAACTTAGATGATCAAAGTAAGGTGTTTGTCCGTGTCTTGTTCAATGGAATTTGGATATGGTAATAGTGTTTACTTTCGATAGGAATATGAGGTGATCCCCGTGTCTCAACCTAACATCCCCCCTATCACTCCCACTATCACTTTATCGAGGGAAAATGCGTTAAACCTGTTGCTGGCTTCCCTTGCAATGGAGGATTTGAGTGTCGGACATGTTATGAATGCCGAGGCCGAGAAAATCCAATATGCCGTAGGTACACTGCCCGGCCTCCCATCTCCGGCTTCGATTCGTGATCTGCTTGCCATAAATGCAAGTGTAAAAAAAACAATGGATAATGTACTACTAAGAGAAGCTCTGTTGCAAACTAATTTGCAAACGATCTTGACTTCGTCGCCAGACGGACAAACAGGAGCCACAGGACCGACTGGAGCGACTGGTGCAACCGGAGCGAACGGAGCGGCGGGAACGACTGGAGCAGCCGGAGCGGCCGGAGCGGTCGGAGCGACGGGAGCGAACGGAGCGACCGGAGCGGCCGGGGCAACCGGGGCAACCGGGGCGAACGGAGCGGCGGGAGCGGTCGGAGCGACTGGAGCAACCGGGGCAACCGGGGCGACCGGGGCAACCGGGGCGACCGGAGCAACCGGAGCGAACGGAGCGACTGGAGCGGCGGGTGCAACCGGAGCGAACGGAGCGACTGGAGCGGCCGGAGCGGCCGGAGCAACCGGAGCGGCAGGAGCGACTGGACCGACTGGACCGACCGGAGCAACCGGAGCGACTGGAGCGGTCGGAGCGACTGGAGCGAACGGGACAACCGGGGCGACTGGAGCGGCAGGAGCGACTGGTGCGACTGGTGCGACTGGTGCGACTGGTGCGACCGGGGCGGCCGGAGCAACCGGAGCGGCAGGAGCGACTGGAGCGGTCGGGGCGACCGGAGCAACCGGGGCGGTCGGAGCGACTGGAGCAACCGGGGCGACCGGAGCGGCGGGAGCGGTCGGAGCGACTGGAGCAACCGGGGCGACTGGGGCGGCGGGAGCAACTGGAGTGACCGGAGCGACTGGAGCGGTCGGGGCGACCGGAGCGGCAGGAGCAACCGGAGCGGTCGGAGCGACGGGAGCGACTGGAGCGACTGGAGCGACTGGAGGAATATTCGGGCAGTTTCAAGTAGCTCAAAACAGTCCCAATACATCGGGCAGCTCGGCAATCGTTATTGGGGCTACGAGTACTACACTGCATACGATCACAATGACGGGAGTTAGTGTTGGGAATCGAGTATGGCTTACCGCTGTTGCCGGTTTTCTGAACACATCGGGAAATACCATCATCCAATTGCAATTGTTCCGCGGAGCGACTTTGATCTTCAGCATTGATAATAGTGGGCCAGGTAACAGCTCATTTACGGCGCAGACTGCTAACCATGTTGATCTAACGCCTGGCACCGGGAATGTCACCTATACTTTGTCGGCTTTAGCCACTGTCGGTTCAGCCAGTGCAACGGGTGGAACCACCTTGACCGGAGCCTTGATTCAATAGAAAACCGGATAGCCGCAGGTTGAGTAGAAAGAGCTGCGGCATCCGGCTCAGGTTCAATCCAAAGGTACTCTTGCATGTTCGTATCCAAACCATTCGTGCGTTCTCCGATGCAAACAAACCTTATTCCTGGACGCTTTCCGAATGTACTATATCGGATTCTCGGTCATCAGTTCCCATCTCATCCCATAACGATCTATTACAGAGGCAAAGCAGCTGCTATAGGTGGTTTCGCACAAAGGATGGATTGCCGTTCCGCCATCAAGTAGGGTATGGTAAGCGTCTCTAACCTCACTTGGATCATCAAAGGTTATCACCATCGATAGATTCCGGCCTTTTGGAACGGCAGCTCGATCGTCGGAGAACATAAACCGCTGGTTTCCAATCCTCATCTCGGCATGGTATACATAGTCTTTTTCTTCTTCGGTCAGATCCTCCATGGATATGTCATTTGGACTCGCGTCGCGATAAGGGATAAGGACAGTGATCTTCCCCTGAAAAGCTTGTTCATAGAGCCGCAATGCTTCTTTGCATTGCCCGTCGAAATGATAATTGGGAGTTACGATCATGATCCTGCCCCCTCGTGTTCTAGCTTAACCACCAGTCCAGCATATCCGGCCACCATTCGTCCTTGCGATTCATGATATGGGCATGGTCGGCATGAGGTCCCGGAACATAGACGATCTCGATCCGATCTGCGGCTTCAGGCGAAAGCTTGGCTAACTCCCGCTTGAAGCGCTCCGCATTCTCCGGGGGGATATGGCGGTCTTCTGCACCCAAAGTTAACCGCATCGGCGGACAGTTGATATACCGGTCCAGGTGAGTCATCGGATTCAACTGGTCGTAATAAGCTTGGGATTCATCGTCGGGTACGCCGGGGTCCATGAGCAGAGCCGCTTCGGAGATCTCGTGCATGCCGGGACGAAGCCAATCCGGTGTGGTGATAATCGGTGCGACCCGGACAATTCGAGTATCGATTCCCGCCGCCGCAATGGAGATATCGCCGCCCATGGAGATGCCGCCCATGCGCACCTCCGGCGAAACCTTCAGGACGTCGATGGCCCAGTCGATCACCTTTTGCGTATCAAGTACGGTCTGGCCTAGAATCTTCCAGCCTTCCTTGCGCATATTGGCGAAGACTTGATTAACCAGATCTCCAAGAGGCAACTCCCCACGTTCTCCGTGACGGTAATTATCGAAAGCCAAAGCGAAATAACCACGGCCCGCGAATTCTTTGAGAAAGGGAATCTGCCGTTCCTTCGTGCCCCCTAAGCCGGTGAGGAAAATGACCAATTTTCTCTCCGAAGCCGGAATTTCAGGCTCCAAGTAGAGAACCGGGATATCCCCTACCCAGTCCTTATGTACCGGAACACCTTGAATGGTTTCAATCGTTGCTGTACGTTCCTTATCCATATCGAGCTTGTCTCCTCTGTTCGGATTGGATAGTTCGTTGCTGCACTTTATGCCCCTTATGGGCTCTAGTTTCTCGGTGTAGAGGACGACTCAGGAGCAACCCGTTCAACCTGCTTCACCATGTCGTAGCTCACAGGGGTATCGGGATTCTCCTTATCCGTCTTCCATAGAACGATCAGATTGTCCATGACCATGATGGATGTCGGCGGATTTTCCTTCAGCACATATACAGTCCGGTGCATCCCACTTCCGCCTGTGAAATCCGGAGCACCATGGATTCGGTTGAATTCCCGGATTACGTTCCAACCGATTTCATCCCGGTTTCCGGAAGCCACCCGGGAAACGATTCTCTGCGCTAGCTGTTCCGTTAGGCGAGGCTGGCTTTCCGGCAGCTCTCCCAGAATCATCATAACGGAACGGGCGCTAATTCCAGCCGGATCGGCTGCTTGGAGATCGGAGATCTTCCGTTTTTGTTCCTCGCTCTTTGCTCTCACCAACGCATCCTCATAGGAGGTCACGATTTCCGGAACACTGCTCGGCTTCGCCGAGAGGCCAGGAACTCGCTCCGCCGCATACGCGGCCGACAATCCTCCAGCAAGCAGCACCCCACCGACGATCAGCACGATCCACTTTTTTCTCATGCGCATGATTACAGAGCTTTGCTCATCGACAGATCCGTGACCTTGTATCCGGATTTCTCATAGAGGCGGATTGCCCTCGTGTTATGCCCGAACACATGCAAAGAAATCTGTGCGATGCCAAGCTCCTTCGCCTTCTCATCCAGCGCCGCCATAGCCTGCTTCCCGTAGCCTTTGCCTTGACTGGGCTCGAAGATCAGGAAATCATAGATGAAGAATGCTCTCCCCGTCGGGCTGTTCCTCTCATGGAGCCAGAGGTAGCCCACCTTCTCTGCCTTCTCGGCATCCTCAATCCGAAACAGCAGCGTGTCCGCGGTAGCCATTCCGTCCGGTAACAGACTCTGAAAAGCTTCTTCGGAACGCTTAAGAGCTTCATCCTCCGTCCAAGCGCCAGAACGTACCTTCTCGAGTGCATAATCCTTAGCGGCATGCTCCAAATAATGCTGATAATCCTCTTCGTCCATCGGAACTAACGTTGCCATCTTGCTCCTCCTCTGCGTAAGGAAAATTGGAATGCGAATGAACCCATCGTCAACCGATCATTCCTTCTTCCTTTATTATCGCATACCGAGACAAAATGGAAAGGGCGAGTTGAGGTAAACAAAAAAGAGCCGCGTTTATGAAGCGCGTGCTCTTTTTGCTCTTGAACCGATAATCGGACAAAGAATCAACTTTATTGCTTGCCCTCCCATGACACAAGTGCGCAAACCGGATAATGATCCGACGGATAACGGCCTTGGTAGCGGCTTCGGTCGATCTCAATCTGCTCCACCGTAACTTGCGGTGTGGTGAAGATGTAGTCGATCAGTTCTCCCGTTACGCCGCCCTTGAAGTCGTGGAAGGTGCACCCTATGCTCGCTTTCCCTCCCGGCAAGATGGAATACGCATTGGTATACCCTGCCCGCTCCAAGCCATGGATAACCGCGTGATCCGGCTCCACATTAAAGTCTCCGGTCAAAAGGACAGGCAGCCCCGTCTCCCGCTGAAACTGTCCGATGCGATCGCGGATCAGCTCCATACCCTTCACTTGTGCTTCCTCGCTGATATGATCGAGGTGAGTATTGAATACGGCGAACTCCGACGATCCGTCCACCGAGCGGAGCCTGGCCCATGTGCACATGCGCGGATAGTCGGTTTTCCAGCTGAGCACTCCGAGCTGTTCGGGGTTCTCCGACAACCCAAAATCGCCAGACTGGGCAATCTGCCACTTTTCCTTGTCGTAGAAAATCGCGCAATGCTCATCCTCATGCCCGCCCTTGCGGCCAGCGCCGATCCAGGCGTACCGGTCGAGCTCAGCCTCCAGTTCTTGCAGCATGAACAATCTTCCTTCCTGCGTGCATACGATGTCGGCGCGATGCTCCGCGATCGCGGCTGCGGCAGCTAGATAGCGCTTGTCCCAAGCATTGTCTCCGTCCGATTCCACCATTACACGCAGGTTGAATGTCATGATCTTTACGGATGTCATAGGATATCCCTACTCTCTTCTGAGTCTGATAAAGGAAAGAACCTCTGTCCGTGCGACAGAGGTCCTTTTCATCTCATGCTTCGCGGACCGTCGAAGCCGCCGCATTCATCCAACAGCTCCGTTCAGATCCATGCTTCCGAAAGGGGGCTATCGAGCGCTGCCCACCGATTGCCCTTCAATCAGTTTGACATAGACTCGTTCCTGCTCCACCTGCTCGCCCGCAATCAGCTTGATCAGCTGCTGGGAAGCGAGTTCTCCCCATCTTTGCTTGGAATATTCAATGGTAGCAAGCCGGGGGTACAAGTATTGGGACACTTCGATGTTATCGAAGCCGATGACATGCAGATCTTCTCCGATGCACAGGCCGGTTCCAGCCAGCCGATTGTACAAGCCGATTGCCATTTCATCGTTGAGGCAAAAGACTGCAGCGGGTTCCGTATATTCGTTGATAATTCTCTCCGCCGCTTGAACCCCGCCGCTCTTCTTGAAATCGCCGGCGATCTCGAAGATGTCGATGCCGGCCCGCTCGGCTGTCATGCGGACCCCTTTCATCCGCTGCATCGAATCGAAGGAATCATCCGGTCCGGTAACGACGTAAATCTTCCGGTGTCCCTTATCGAGCAGGTAATCCATCGCAAGCGTAGCCCCAGCCTTGTTGTCGAGGAGCACCTGGTTGATGTTCGGATGCTCCAGCTCCCGGTCGAGCACTACGATCTTGTGGCCAAGATCGGCATATTGCAGCAATTCCTCGCTCTGGAAGGCATGGTCCAGGATGACCGCACCGTCGATCATCCGTTCAGGCAGCATCCGATGCGACTGTTTGCCGCTGCACACCACGAGATCATACCCGAACGCATTGCTGACTTCCTTCATTCCATGCTGCAAGTCTCCATAGACACCGCCCCGGAAATCCGTCAGAAAGACACCGATGATCTTCGTTTCCCGTTTCTTCAGGTTTCGTGCCGAAGCGTTCGGAACATAATTCATTTCCCGCGCAATATTCAAGATCCTTGCGCTCGTTTCGTCCGTCACCTTGTCACTGCCGTTCAGCGCGTAGGAAACCGTCGAGATGGATACGTTGGCTTTTTTGGCGATGTCCTTAATGCTTACCACTGCACTCGCTCCTAACCTATGCTAAAGCAACCTACAGCCTGTCACTTACGCAAACAGCTCGATGACGGCCTTTTCTTGCCCTGCAAGCTTTTCAAAATCGTGACGCTTAATGCGCAGACCACCTTCACGGTACGGATTGGCCAGTCGTTCCCCTTCCACTTCAACGCCGTTAATCACGACCTTGCGGATCGGAGCGCCAACACTCCGGTAACGGAAGATCGTCTCGCGTCCTGCATACCCGAAGCGGAACTCCATTCCGTTCAGCTTGCTCGGAAGCACCGGATCAAGAACTAGATCTCCGTCCAGCTGACGGATGCCAAGCGCAGCCGAGATGAGCTGGTTCATGTAGATTCCCGGACCGCTGGAATAGATTCTCCAGCCGCCCTTCACCGGAACCTCTCCGGTTCGCAGCTCGTCAAAGCGCTCCTGCGCCTCGTAACGGGTGTTGAACTTGCCGTCCGAGCTGCTGAAGTACGAATTGCTTTGGCGCGGCTCTGCATTCGGAACAACGTCCGTGATGCCGACCGGGTTGATCGTCTCCAGCCCGTTCCAAACATCGTCCGAATGGCCCAGCTTCGCCATCGCTTCCACGTAGCGGATGTGCGCATGGACGTATTGCAGCCCGACCTCGCGGCCGAAATTCGCCGCCTGTTCGGCTCGTTTGAAATGCGAGCTCACACCGCCGGCATACTGAGCTGGGCGGTTCATCAGCCGCACCCCGTCCGGACAGCGGAACTTTTCCTGAACCAGCTCGTAGGTGGAGGCAGCTCGCTCGCCTTCAAGAAGCTCCGCGATGATGCTGCGGGTCATGGGCAGCAGCCGGTAATGAATGCCGGTTTCCTCGTCGCTCGGGTGAAGCATGAGCTTCACTTCTTGCGGGTCTTCCATATACAGGAAGCCCGGAATGACATCGGTTCCCAGCATATAGCGATTGTAATCCTGGCGGATGGCGTCGGCCATTCCGCGCAGATCTTCCGCCAGCTCGGCATCGGTTTCGGCTAGAACTTCCGAAAGCCTTGTTACGGTTTGATACGTCAACGCCACCGTCCAGCTGCTAACCATGTATTGCTTGAGCTGAGCGTTGGCCGGCTGCAACGTATCGTCCCAATCGCCGTCGCCGTATGCCGACAAGTGGGTGTCATGCAGGAAGTGGCTGCGGATGTAGTCCAGCTCTTTCTTGGCATGGTCGAGCAAAGTTGCCTTGCCGCTCGTGAAGCCGAACCCTTCCTTCACCGTATAGGGCACTTGCTCCTGCAGGATGGTCGGGTCGCCCGTAATCGTGAGGTAATCCGCCAATACCTTCAGCGGCCAAACGATGATATCGCCGTGGCTTTCGGTCTGTTGAATGGCGCTGTACCGGTCGAACATGAACCATTGCGGCCAGTTACCGTCATCCTCGTACTGATGCGAGTACACCATTTTCAGAATGTCCCGCACCTGATCATACTTCTGGGTAGCCAGGAAATATTCGACCGGTCCCTGGCAGACGTCTCGGGTTCCCCAAGCGGCGCCGCCATATTGCTCAAGCCCGTGAGGAACGGAGTAGTGAACCAGCATGTTGTGGGTATACCACCACGCGAGTGCGTTCACTTTAAACAGGCTGTCGCTCTTCTCTTCGCCGGGCATGGACAGGTGAAAATCATTCATCACCCCGCCAAGGAAGCTCCGGTAAGCCGCAATTTCTTCATCAGCGCTGCGTCCGGTTGTGGGTGCCAAAGCTCCATCCAACGAGCCCCGAATCGTCATCGTCCACTCGCTGCTCTCTCCAAGCTTCAGAACAACCAGAGAAGCGTCGCCAGCAGCGACTCCTTCGGCAAGCTCGCTCTCATCGGACACGTTCATCTCGGCCCCGTCTACCCGCAGCGTGTAGCACAGTTCCGGATATTGCGTCTGGCTGAGCGAAGCGGGGTCGGCGCGGAAGATCCATTCGTCGCCCTTCTCGGTCAGATGAATGGGATATTCATATTCGTTCACATTCATCGTCACTTGATTGGTGACAAGATACCGATAAACCTTCCCGCTCTCCGAGCGAACATTCAGACGAACTTCTGTGGAATCGGCTCCGGTGTAGTTCGTGATCACGAGGGTATCTTGTTCCATTATATAGTACCAACGCACGTAGTTGAATCCGATTTCATACAGCGAAGGCAGCGTCAAGAGGCAAAATTCACCATTTTGTTCAATATAGATGCGCTGACCGGAGGTTTTGGGAACATTGAGCGCCCCGCGAGCTACGCCTACCATCTTATTGAAGTTCGTGTTCCCGATAACCAAATGGGAGTTGAATACCCCGTACATATACGAAGTGGTGGTGATAACCGGTTCTCCCAGCACCACGTTATTGCCGCTCATCAGGATATGTCCATGCGGACGCTCGACGCGCAGTTCTTTTTCCTTCAGAACCACATGCTCATAGGTTTCCGTGAAAAAGGCAGCCAGCTTGCCGTCCAGAACTTCTTCTTGATGCCTCGTGCTTGCCGGGAAAAGCTGCTCCAGCTTCTCATCAGATACGGGCAGCGTCTGGACTGGCTTGCCGATGACGGGGCGATAGGCGGCTTTCACAGCGGGCTTCGCTGCTGCCACTGCCTGCGCCGATTCCGCAAACCGGCCTTGATAAGCGCTCCAAGCCTCAGCAAGAAGTCCCGCATACTCCAGCTCTGTGATCGCAGCCGGATGATCCGCTTGAAGGAGACCGTAGAAGACGAACCGCGCATTCCCATTTAGCTCGACCTTCTCCGACTGGAGTGCCGTATAGGCGAATTCGTATTGGTAAATTTCATTGGCAAGCTGCTCGTGCAGGAGGCTTTCCGGAACATCTGTTTCTTTGTAGGACAAGCCGTAGAATTGGAACCCGTCCGTGGAATATCCCGTCGCCCGGGTGAGAGCCCCTTGCTGAAGATAAGGAAAAGCTCCGCCTTGAGGCTGATTTTGTCGCGAGCACACGACGAAGCCTTGCTCAGCGTCTTCGAATACCGCATGATCGATATATTGCGAGAGGTAAGCTTCATTGCTGCGTACCGCTCCGCCGTCCGCAAGGCCCACGTCCTGCCCGTACACGAGATCGACGGTTGCGCCTTCTCCCTCAACGGTAATATCCCAGAACCAGACACCTTGCTCGGTCGGGGCGAACAGCACGCGGTAGCCGATGCCGGCCGCTTCCCCTTCCCACACCGCGTAATCTTCACTATAGGCGAAACGGCTTCCGGATCGGATGCCGACAAGCGGGTAGTAAGCAATCCCGGATGGTTGATGAACGCGCAGATACAGGTTGTTCAACGATCCGTCAAGGGGACTTGTCATCAGTTGGTTGATCATGGTCCGGCCGCTCTCTGCAAGGTACAGATCGCCGCTGTTCCAGAAGGTGAAAGCGAGGGCACCGGCCCGCACTTCGATTTTCGATTTGGCTAGAGTTGTCATTAGTATGTTCCTACCTCCTATCCGGAACCCGGAACCCGATCCTGCCAAGAGGATCGGGCTCTTAGGCCCTGGGCAGCTCTGCTGCTTCTATCGGCTAATGGACGTATCAAGGGACAAGCTGAAACCCGGCTTCCCGGGTGTCCCGGCTGTTGCTTCCGACATAGACGCGAAACGCGCCCGAATCGCTGGTGAACGAAAGATCAGAATGATGATAGCGCAATTGTTGCTCCGTAAGCGTGAAGATCGCCGTTCCGGTCTCGCCCGGCTTCAGCGCGAGTCGGACAAAATCCTTTAACTCGCGAAGAGGCCGTACAACCTCCCCGGCTAGATCCCGGATATATAACTGAACCGTCTCGATCCCCGAACGAAGTCCGGTGTTGGTGACCTTGACTTGAACCGTCAACGACTCATTCCGGCTAAGCTTCGCCCCGCTGATCTCAAGCTCTCCGTATTCGAACTCGGTGTAGGAAAGGCCGAAACCGAAGGGCAGGAGCGGTTCGTTCGGGCTATCGATATATTTCGAGATATAGCGTTCATCCTCGTGTCCCGGCGTAAGAGGACGTCCCGTATTGAATTTGTTGTAATGAACGGGCACCTGGCCCACCGAATGGGGGAACGACATACTCAAGCGTCCCGACGGATTCACGCGGCCAAGCAGCAGATCAGCGATCGCTGCCCCTCCTTCAACACCGGGGAACCAGGCTTCGAGCACTGCGTCCGCTTCTTCGAATACGCCGGTCAAATCGAGCGGCCGTCCGTTGAAGAGCACGACGGCTATCGGTTTCCCGGTCGCCGCGAGCTGCTGCAGCAGCTCCAGTTGCGCTTTCGGCAGCTGCAGATTCGTGCGGGATGCGCCTTCGCCGCTCATGGCAACGTCTTCGCCGAATGCCACGACGAGAACGTCGGCATCGCTCGCGGCGGCGAACATGGCATCCCGCTCAGAGGAGCTGATCGATTCGATCCCACAGCCGGCTGTGGTCAATCGGCTGCTGTCCATGCGTTCCCGAAGCGCAGCCGCAAGGGAAACCGCGTCTTCCTTATCGCCGGCGCAGGACCACCAGCCAAGTATGTCGTTGCTCTCGGCGTAGGGACCGACGAGCGCGACCTTCGCATTCGGGCTGAGCGGCAGCGAGCCGTTATTCTTCAGCAGAACGCACGATTCCGCCGCCAGTTCATAGGCCGCCTCCCGGTGATCGTCGCAGAGGATCACCTCGCGCTCCCGCTCGGGATCGGCGCCCCTAAGCGGATTCTCAAACAGGCCGAGTTTCTCCTTCAGCTGCAGGATCCGTAGCACCGCTTCATCGATCAGCTTCTCATCAACCTCGCCGCCCGCAAGGAGCTCCGGCAGATGGTGCACATAACACGGCGTCATCATCTCGATATCGATGCCTGCTCGAATGGCCTTGAGCGCCGCTTCCCGATCGTCTTCACAGACTCCGTGCGCGATCATCTCGCGGATGGACGCCCAATCGGAGATGACGACTCCGTCATAACCCCACTCGCCGCGAAGGATGCCGCGCATCAGCTTCTCGTTGCCGCTCGCCGGGATGCCGTCCACGGTATTGAAGGAGGCCATGACCAGCGCGCAGCCTTCCTCAATCGCCGCTTTGTACGCTGGCAGGTAGTACTCGCGCAGGTTCCGCTCCGACATGTCAACGGTGTTGTATTCCCGACCGCCTTCCGGAGCGCCGTATGCGGCAAAGTGCTTGACGCAGGAAGCGAGTCTTTCCTTATCACCCTTCAGGTCGTCGCCTTGGTAGCCGCGGACGAACGCCCGTGCGAACAGGCTGTTCAGATGCGGGTCTTCGCCCGTCGATTCCATGACGCGCCCCCAGCGCGGATCGCGCACGAGGTCGACCATCGGAGCGAAGGTCACGTGAATCCCGGACACAGCAGATTCCCGGGCTGCGATTTCGGCGCTCTTTTCCGCAAGCGGAAGATTCCAGGAGCAACCGATCGCAAGCGGAATCGGAAAGATGGTCTTGAAGCCGTGAACGACATCCGCCATAAACAGTAGCGGAATGCCAAGCCTATTTTTCTTCAGATACGTTTGTTGAACCTCTGTGATCGTTCGGGCTCCTGACAGATTGAGCGCTGAACCGCTCGCATTCACCATCGCTTCATTGACACCGAGCTCCTCCATCGGACCGGTGAGGAGTTCCTTATCGTGAAACCCTTCATAGAAAGCTCCGGTGAGCTGCAGCAATTGAGCGATCTTATCTTCTCTTGTCATTTGCCCGATCAGGTCCAGCAATTGCTGATCATTCATTACGGTTCCCTCCACTATCCCATTGGTACCCTATCCCGTGTCATTCCCGCGGTTATGTCAAGAACCCGGCTGCGTGCGGATGATCCGTGGCAGACCGGGTTCCGACTCCGGCTCGGGCAGACACCCCGTGCCGAATCACCGCTTCTCTATCAACTTATTTCTTCTGGCTATTCAATTCATCAAGAACCGGCTTCACCATCGATTGCTTGCTTTCCACCCATTTCTTCCAGTTGGCTTCCAAATCGCCCGGTTGGAGAATCAGGTTGGTGTATTCCGTTGCGTAGTCAAAGCTGGCTTGGTTCTTCGCTTTCGAATCGTACAGCTGGACGTCCCAATCATAGGTAGCCATCTTGCCGCCTTCGGTGCTCAGCTTCGCTTTTTCCTTGTACAGCTCGACCGCACGGTCGCGGTAATCCTTCTTGATCGCCGGGTTGATGACGCTGAAGTCGTCGCCCAGAAGGTACAGCCCCTCAAAGCGGCTCGGGTATTTGTCTTCCAGAGAGGTTCCTTCTGGCAGAAGGCTGACAAGCTGTTTGTTGTCGTCGTACTTCCAGTCCTTGCCTTCAAAGCCCATGTTCAGAACCAATTGGCCTTCCTTGCTGACCGAGTAGTCGATCAAATCCATGATGCGTTCGAATTTCTCTTTGCTGATTTTCGGATTGAAGATCAAGGCCGACCAGAAGTTGGCTTGTTCCAGGTTGCGGTATTTGCCGTCATCGCCGGTCACCAGCGCCGTCTGGATAAGATCGTCACTGTCTACGCCGAGATTCTTTTTCATGTTCGTATTAAGATCCTGACGGTACGAAGCCAAACCGCCGAGGCTCATGACTGCGGCTACGCCGTTCACGCGGAACTTGTCGGTGCCTTCGCTGTTCTTCCAGGTGTAGAATTCCGGATCAAGCAGCTTGTCCTTGTAAGCCTGCTGCATGATCTTCAAGCCGGTAAGCGTTTCTTGATCGGCAGGACCCCAATGGTACTGACCGTCTTCGCCTTTGTAGAAGGCCGATTCTACGCGGGAATGCTCGCTGTTTGCCATGACGAAGTTGGTCAGGGCGTCAGCCGAGTTGTAGGAGATCGGAACCAGCTTGTTGCCGACCTTGCCCGGGTCCTTCTCTTTTACGAGGCGGGCGTACTCGTTGAGCTCGCTCGTGGTGTAAACATCCTTCAATTCGAAGCCGACAGCCTGTGCCCAGTCCTTGCGGAGAGCGATAACGCCGATTTGGTTCAGCAGTGGATCAGCAGGCTTGTTCTCAAAATAAACCGGGCGCGGCAGGATGTATGTTCCGCCAGTCAGCTCTTCCAGCTTGTCGCCGAGGCCCGTCTCCTTGTAAGCGGCAGCGACGTTCGGCCAGCGGGTTTTCCAATCATCCGGGAACTTGTAGAGCAGGCCTTGATCGATGTAGTTCATGGCATCGCCGTGAACATAATTCCAGACCGCTACATCCGGAAGGTCGCCGGAGTTGATCCAGAGACGCAGCTTCTCTGCCCAGGAATCCCAATCGATATAGTTGTAATCCCATTTGATATTGAACTTGTCCATCCAGTATTTGTGGAACTCGTTGTCAAGCTGTCCGTCCTTAAGGTTAGTCAGGTTGGCTGCGGAGATGGTCAGTTGGGTCTTGTAGTTCCCGTTCTCATCCTTCGCGTTGTCGTCTGCGCTGCCGGAGCTGCTCTTGGAGCAGGCACCCAAAACCAGGGACATGCACATCACGGTTGCAAGAACCGCCTTGCCGGAGAACTTCCATTTGGTCTTCATGTTTTTCCCCCATGTGTCATAATGGATTGCTTGAAGCTTGGTTTTATTTGTATAGATCAGGTCTTGATTGCCCCTGTCAATACCCCTTTGGCAAAATGCTTTTGCAAGAGCGGGAAGAAGCACATGATCGGCACCATCGTCACGAAGACGGCGGCCATCTTCATCCCCATCGAGAAGGATCCCTTGCCGATCTGATCGACACTGGAAGCATTGGAAGCGTTCGTGGTCGATTCGACGATGATCGCTCGCAGCACGTTTTGCAGCGGGAGCTGTTCGGCTCTGCGCAGGAAGATCATGGCGTCGTACCAGCTGTTCCAGAAGCCTACCCCATAGAACAGGGCGATGGTTGCCATGATCGGAGCGGCGAGCGGAAGGACGATCTGAAACAGGATGCGCCATTCCCCCGCTCCGTCGAGACGGGCCGATTCCATCAGCGACTCTGGCAGGCTGTAAAAGTAGTTCATCATCAGTATCATATTGAAGGAGCTGAAGCTTCCGACAAAGATGACGGACCAGAGCGACCCAGTTAGATGAAGCGACTTCATCACCAGATACATCGGAACGATCCCGCCGTTAAAGACCATCGTGAAGAGCACGAGGAAGAAGAACAGCTTCTTGCCGGGAAACGGAGGACGGCTCAGGCCATAAGCCATGCTGGTGGTCAAGAACAAGCTGAGCGGCAGACCGGCCAGAAGCAGCTTGATCGTGTTCCAGTAACCGGTAAGAATGGTGCCGTCCGCGAACAGCGCCCTATAGGAATCAAGCGTCGGGTTCTTCGGAAACATCAACAGCGGGTTATCCGCGTATTCCTTCGGAGTTGAAAAGGAAATCATGATGACATTCCAGAAGGGAACGAGAATCAGGAGAGCTGCGATCAGCATGATCACGAAGATCAAGTAATCCATCAGCGTCAGCCGGTTCGTGCCGAATTTGGCGGATTTCGATAGTGTACTCATCAGGACCATCTCCTTTCTTACGTTCTGTCTTACTTGAACAATCCGTCTCCACCGAGCAGTTTGGCCCCACGGTCTGCCAGAAGCAGCAGGCTCATGTTCACCAGGGAACGGAACAAGCTGACGGCAGTCGAGAAAGAGAAGTCCGTGGAGGACTGGAAGGTGATCCGGTAGATGTAAACGTCAAGCACTTCTGAAACATTCTTCGTAGCGGCGTTCGCCAAGTTGAAGATTTGATCAAAGCCTGAGGACATCAGTCCGCCGACGTTGAGAATGAACATGACGACGATGGTTGGCAGGATATTCGGCAGCGTGACGCGGAACATCTGCTGAAATCTCGAAGCTCCGTCAATCTGAGCGGATTCGAATTGATCTTGATCGATCCCCGAGATGGCAGCCAAGAAGATGATGGCGCCCCAGCCGGTGGACTTCCAGATATCCGTCAGGAGCAGCATCGGAACGAAGGTGCTCTCCGAGCCGAGGAAGTTGATGGTGGGCAGCCCGACCAGCGTGAGCAAGCTATTGACGAGACCGTCGTAGGACAGCACATTGATCACGATCCCAGAGACGATGATCCAGGACAGAAATTGCGGAAAGGTCAGCACCGTCTGGAAAATCTTGCTCATCTTCCGCATCCGCAATTCATTCAGCAGGAGAGCGACCAGAATCGGGAAAGGGAACTGGACGATCAGCTTCAGGATGTTGACGTACAAAGTGCGCCACACGGCGGCTGAGAAATTCGGATCGCGGAAAACATATTGAAAGTTCTCCAACCCAGCCCAAGGGCTTTTCCAGATGCCAAGATTCGCCTTGTAATCCTTGAAAGCCAACGACAAGCCTCCCATCGGCATGTAGGCAAACAGGAACAGCCAGACAAGACCGGGAATCAGGAGCGTGTAGACCATCCGGTTTTTCCAAATTTCCGTAAACAGCCGTTTCATTCGCGTGTTCTCTTTTTTCTCGGGGCCTAAGACTGCTGGTTTCAATGGAATTCACCTCGCTCTTCATCATTGCATTCCGCGCCAAGGAAGCCGAACACCGCACTCGGACGCTCTTGCAGGAACGATCCGGTAAGACTGCCAAGACTTCCTTCGCACCGAAAGCCATTCAATGCCTTTGCTTCCTTCTCTTCCGAATCTACCTGGTTACTTTCGGCAAAAGGACCTCCGTCCATGCGCTTGCATGAAAAGAAAGACAGCTCGGAGCAAGTTTGTATTCGTTTTCTTCTCTCTGCGTAAAGCGACGGAATCGGGGTAATCAGTAGAGAATCCCCAAAGACCGAACCCTCCTCCATGGATAAACAAGCCATAGGTTTCTCCTCTCCACCTTGCTTAAAACGACAGCAATTCGAATCGTTTCAATAATATTTAACCGCTTTTTTTGGCAAATAATCATTAAATCCTGTTTTGTAAGCGGTTTTATCGAATCGTTTCGATTAACATCATAATACGACTCTTCTTTCGTGTCAACCATCGTTTTTCCCTTGCTGGAATGGAAGAAAACCGAGGGCTTTCATTTCTCTGCAAGCATTTACATCCCCAGCAGCAGCTTGTATGATGAGAGACATGCAATCAAGCGCGATCTTTGGCTGGCGGCTCGGGTTCGGTAAACGGCGCCTCCAGGATCGAGAAGAAAGAAAGGTGCGGCGATTGGACAACCTTGGGCAACGCTTTTCAGAACGCATCGTAAGGGATGGACTGCATGTACACTCGATTCGAGTGTTGAAGGAAGGTCGGCTGTTCGGGCAATGGGATCGAGATCAAGATAGGAGGCGGCTGCAGCATTCGGTCAGCAAGTCCTTTACCTGTATGGCGGTGGGACTCGCTATTCACGAAGGCAAGCTGAGGCTGAATTCGCGTTTGAAGGACTTTTTCCCGCAGCAAGCCGCTGTTCAGCCGACTGGAGGATGCGGCTTCCCGCCGGGAGAATTGACCCTCTACGACCTGTTGAGGATGACAAGCGGTCACGATTCTCCCCCCTTGTGGGCGGATGAACGAGCCACTCTTCCAGAAAAGGACTGGGTCAAGCACTACCTGTCTCTCCCGCTCGACCGACCTCCGGGCGAACCGTTCACCTACAGCAGCGGCGACACCTTCGTGATCTCCGCACTCGTCCAAGAAGCGGTCGGCATGACAGTGGAAGATTACCTGACACCCCGATTGTTTGAGCCGCTTGGCATCCGAGAGATCGAGTGGGAGAAATCGCCGCTCGGAGTGACGCTCGGCTGTGCAGGTCTTTGGCTAACCACCGAAGAGCTCAGTCGATTCGGGCAATTGCTGTTGCAAAAAGGTATTTGGAACGGGACGCAGCTTGTCCCCGCTGACTGGATTGACTTTGTCAGCCGGAAGCAGATCGAGAATGGCAGCGGGGAAGGCGACTGGGGAGTGGGTTATGGGTGCCAGTTCTGGATGTGCACACACGGAGCTTACCGCGCTGACGGAGCCCACGGTCAATTCTGTATCGTCCTGCCGGATAAGGACGCGGTTGTCGCTATCAACAGTGAGGACGACCGATTGGCGGATATCCTGAATGCGGTTTGGGAAGAAGTTTACCCGCTGCTCTAAGCGAAAGAGGCGAATCCAGTGCCGCTCCTACGGCTTACCGGATTCGCCTCATTTCTCTTTCCTTCTTCCAAATTAAATCAACCCGTTTTTTGATGCAAACAGATACGTTCCAATGCCCGCCGCAACCGACAGATTTAACGAATCCACAAGCTCGGATTGCGGAAGGGTCAGGCTCGTTCCGACTTTCCCAAATAGCGCCTCATCCAAGCCTGTCGCCTCATTCCCAAAGATAAGGGAAAACAGCTCCGCCCTCGGGCAATTATTCGGAGTCAGCACGGTTTCTCCATGGAGCATAAATGGAAATAGGCGGTGCTGACCGAACCTGCTCCGGTAGTGGTCAAACGTTTGAAACGTCTCGCATTTCATGCGGAACAACGAGCCCATCGAGGCCCGTACCGTTCGCGGATGGAATCGGTCGGCGGCAGGCAGCACGATTGCCAGGTTGCCCACGTGGAAGCCCGCTGCCATTCGAAGAATCGTCCCCACATTCCCCATATCCCCCGGTTGAACGAGAACGAGATGAGGCTTATCCTCCTCGATGCGGTCTTCATATTTGGAGAACACCCCGATGACGTAACAATTTTCCTTCGGACTGATTCTGGCGATCCGATTGTCGTCATAAACGATCGGAATGCCGTTTATTCGGCACAGATCCACGACCCTAGCTCTATCCGTGCATTTCGAATGGAGAAGCACACTCCGCACGATATCGGGCCGCACCTGAAGCAGCTCAATCGTGGCATAAGCGCCAAGGGCGTAGGAATAATCAAATTCTTTTTGATAAGGCTTGATGCCGTTCGTCTTATTCTTCATAGAAACCCGCTCCCTAATTGGTATGGTTCAATTAAGGATGCAAAGCCTCATGACAAACAGCCTGTTCGAATCGGCGAACCGGGTTATCTCTCCATGCAAGCTTCGCCGTCTGTTTGTCCTATAGACTTTGCATGGAGTTTGGCAAGTACTCTACCAAATTGGACCGCCATCGTCTCACCTGCTTTCATACGGAGGAACCCGCTCTTGATCGAAACAACGTTTCGCTTTTAATTGGAACACGTTCATTGTAGGGAATCGAATGCGGTCTGTATAGGCCAAGAATGGCTTATCAAAAAGACAACCAAGCGCATGCTTGCCCGCTCTATCGAAAAAACCTTGACCACCGTAACTAAACTTACGGTTGTTCAAGGTTTTTGTCTCCGGTTATTCAAGATCGGGTTTGGGCTTGCGGCGCTTTCGCCAAAATAGATACCCCAAGGTCCCGGCACCCACCAACAGAAGGGCGTACACCGCATTCGAATACAGATCCATATATCCCGTTATCGATTCCCAGGATGCGCCAAGAGCCGCACCCGCTGATACCAGGAGGATATTCCAGCCCAAGGTGCCAATGGTCGTATAGAAGAGAAACAGACCAAAGTTCATTCCCGACATCCCCGCCGGGATGGAGATCAAGCTGCGGACAAGCGGAATCATCCGGCAAAAGAGTACGGTCCACCCGCCATAACGATCGAACCAGGCATCCGCTTTGCGGACATCCTTCCTGCTGATCTTGAGATAACGGCCGTATTTGTCGACTAGTGCTTCCATCCGCTCGACATCAAGCTGCCTTCCGATGGCATAGAGAATAACGGCCCCGAGGAGAGAACCTACCGTCGCTGCGATCACAACACCCGGCAAAGTCAGCTCTGAATTGGTGGTCATGAATCCTCCGAACGGTAGAATCACTTCCGATGGAATCGGAGGGAAAATGTTCTCCACAGCCAACATCAGCATGACGCCCAAATATCCGTATTCCTCCATAAACCCGGTGATCCAATCCTTCATTCGTACCTCCCTGGTTGTGAGATGCTGGCATGATGCCTCAACAAGACTACGTTTATCCCCCCGAAAGGTTTCACATTTTGGACATTTTCCCTCCGACCGGTGCATCTCCAAGTGTAACGACCAAGCGGCCTTCTGTCGTCCATCCTTCGGCCATAAGCCCGCGAATCGTGATAAGATAGAGAAAGCTGGAATCAAACGCATAGGAAGAAACGGAGGGAACGCGATGCTTATTCTTAACCGGCAGCAGGTGCGAGAGCTGCTATCCATGCCGGCATGCATGGATGCGATGAAGGCGGTGCTGACCAGCTTATCCGCAGGCAGAGCCGTACAACCGCTGCGGCAGGTGATGCCGCTAGAGAACAGCAATTTGCTCGGCCTCATGCCCGGCTATTTGCCCGATTTGAAGCGGGCAGGAGCCAAGATCATCTCCGTTTTTCCCGGAAACCATAGCAAGGGGCTGCCTTCCCATCAAGGAATGATCTCATTGTTTGATTCCGAAACCGGACAGCAGCTGGCCTTGATCGATGGCAGAGAGATCACCGCCATCCGTACCGCCGCGGCCAGTGGCGAGGCAACCCGCCATTTGGCGAGAGCACGGGCAGAAGTGCTGGCGATCCTTGGCACCGGAGAACAAGCGAGAAGCCATCTGGAGGCCATGCTGCTCGTCCGCCCCGTTCGGCAGGTCCATGTGTGGGGACCAACCCCCGCTCATGTCCGAACATTTCTGGAGGAGATGAGCCCGAGGGTCGGAGTTCCGATTATCGCTGCGGAATCCGTTCAGGAGGCGGTGAGAGACGCGGACATCATCTGCACCGTGACGGCTTCCACCACTCCCGTCCTCCATGGAGAATGGTTGAAGGAAGGAGTTCACATCAATGCGGTAGGAGCTTGCCGAGCGGCGGACCGCGAATTGGACACAGCGGCTGTGGTAAAATCCCGGCTCTATGTGGACCGCTTGGAATCCGCTCTTCACGAGGCGGGCGACTATCTGATCCCCCTCGCCGAAGGTGCGATCGAAGCGGATCACCTCATCGGAGAGATCGGCCAAGTCTTTGCGGGATCCATTGCTGGAAGACAATTCGAATCGGAGATAACTCTGTTCAAATCGCTCGGACTGGCGGTCGAGGATTTGGCAGCCGCTTCATTCTTGTACGACGAAGCCCTACGAACCAAGATAGGCTTCACCATTCCATTCTGAGAGGGGCAGACCCATGAGTTTTGGACAGCAAGAGGGGCTATACGATTTTTATTTGACGGAAGAGCAAGAGGAACGGGCACGGAACCTGCACGAGAGCATGATCATCATCGACCTCCTTTTTCAGGGCCCCTTGTCGCCCGGAGCAATTCCGGAGTCCGTGTCGGAGCGAATCCGTGAACAGTGCGAGCCCTATATCGAAGATCCGATGAAATACAGCGGAATGCCCGCCAAGCTGCTCTTGCAGATGGTTGCCAAAGGGGAACTCCCCGAGTATAAGGAACAATGGTACAAGTCCGGGATCACGGCGGGAAACCGTCAACTCGCCTTGGGCAGCCTCGACGGCATGCTGGACAGCATGGGTGAAGTCCAGCTTCAGTTCGATACGGCGGATTGGCTGACGAAGGCATTAACGGCGGAGGATATCCGCAAAGCGAAACGGGAAGGCCGCAAGGCGGGCATCGTTACGGCGCAGGAAACGGATGCGCTGGGCAAAAATCTGGAGCTGCTGGACATGCTGCACAACTACGGGCTGCGGATTCTACAATTGACGTACAACAACCAGAACATGATCGGCTCTGGCTGCGCCGAGCGGGCAAACGGCGGTCTGTCCAATTACGGCAGAACCTTTGTGGAAAGGCTGAATCAGTTGGGCATCCTCGTGGACACGGGCCATTGCGGGAAGCAGACGACGCTGGATGCCTGCCTGTACTCCTCTTCCCCTGTCATCGCCTCTCATACAGGGGTAGAAGCCATCTATCCGCATATGCGCTGCAAGAGCGATGAGGAACTGCTTGCTATTGCGGGAACCGGCGGAGTTATCGGCATTTTCGCGATGCCGTGGTTTATCCACGATGACCCAAACCAAACCACGATTGAGCATGTGCTGGATCACATCGATTATGTGGTCAAGCTGTGTGGGATCGATCATGTCGGCATCGGCACCGATTGGCCGATGAGCGACGTACTTTGGTCGCTCGTCTATTTCAAGGAGAACATTGCGCCTCGGCTCGGCTTCGCCAAAGGCGACGGTCCTTCCACCGAAACGGTTCGAGGGCTGGAGCAGTATGGGTTTTTTATCAATTTTACAAGAGGCCTTGTAGCCCGGGGCTTCAGCGACGAGGATATCGCCAAGATCATGGGCGGCAATTGGCTGCGTGTCTTTGAGCAAGTCTGCGGGAAAGGAGCGGAGTCATGACAACCGACAAGTTAACAGAAGTCTTCCTTCTCTACTGCTCCGGCATCTATTCGGGCAAGATCACCTTCACCGAGCAAGCCATTCTGCATGCGAAAGTTGATCGGCGTCGTAGCACTCAAATGCAGGACGCTCCGCTTGAGGACAAGCCGGGTTATGCGCTGCCTCTGTCCTATATTCACCAGCAGCTCAAAGCCTACACCCAAGCGAACTGGTCCGGAGAAGAAGTTGTGCTTGAGAATGGCGATAGGTACCGGAAGCACATCTCGTATCACGATGATCGGGACGGTCATACACGAAGCTCCCAGGTATGGGCAAGGTGCAAGGACACAGCTCTGGATGTCGTGACGGTGGACGGGAAGGTCGTGGCATTTCTGACGCCGAATCGGTATGGGATCGAGATAATCGTGAAAGAGGGCTGCGAGTCGCTGACTCCGCTTGCCGGCTATAACGATCCTCTCCTTTCCAAGCCCGAATACGGCATTAACGATTTGGGCACCTTTCTCGTCCCCATGCGCGACGGTATACGGCTCGCGACGGACGTCTATCTGCCCGAAGGGATACCCGCGGATGCGACCCTTCCGGCGATTCTAGTCCGAACCTGCTATGATCGCAATGGCAAGAAGGAGCTCTTCATGCGCTGGGCGAACAAGGGCTATGCCGTCGTCTGTCAGGATGTGAGAGGACGGGCGGATTCGGAAGGTGAATTGGTACCCTTTTACCATGAGCGGGATGATGGCTATGACACAATCGATTGGATCATTGACCAGAGCTGGTCGAACGGCAAGGTCGGCATGTGGGGGGCTTCTTATCTCGGTTATGTGGTCGTATCCGCTGCCACAAGCGGCCATCCGAACCTACTGGCCGTCGTCGACGAGGTGAATGTGGGCTCGCCGTTTGTGGATACCGCCCGCAAAGGCGGGACGCTGTGCTCGTGGCCGCTGCTCTGCTGGACCTTAGCCCAATCGGTGGGTCCTCGCACGGATTTTGACATCTTCGGCGGA
Source organism: Gorillibacterium timonense (assembly GCF_001457415.1). Taxonomy (GTDB): domain Bacteria; phylum Bacillota; class Bacilli; order Paenibacillales; family NBRC-103111; genus Gorillibacterium; species Gorillibacterium timonense. Next base: position 670,087 of record NZ_LN881724.1, on the reverse strand, counting down.
ATTACCGTCGATCCTCAAAAGGCGGTCGATGCCCGCCCCATCAAGGAGATCCCCCAGCAGATGATCGGCAGACCGTCAGGTCCATGGGAGCTTTGGAGCCAGCATCCGGAGTATGATGACTTCTGGAGAGCCTGCACCTTCAGCGAACGCGGTGATCAAGTCCGTGTGCCCATGTATGTCATCTCCGGCTGGTACGACGGGGACAGCGCAGGCGTATCCGAAACGTGGAGGATGCTCAGCAAGCATGATGTGCCGAACCGCAAAATACGGCTCGGTCCCTGGGAGCATGGGCCGAACCGATCGCGGGAATTTGGCGGACAAGCGTTTGGAAACGACGCTGTCGTATACGATTACGACATTTCCGTGCTTCGTTGGTTTGACCGGTTTCTGAAAGGCATTCCGAACGGGATTGAAGAGGAGCCGAGGGCTTCTTATTACGTAGTAGGAGAGAATCGCTGGAATACCTCCGTGGATTGGCCTCCTGTGGAAGCCGTCGTCACTCCGTTCTACCTGACCAGCGAAGGAAAGGCCAATTCGAGTCTGGGAGACGGCCGATTGGCTTGGTCCAAAGCCGCCGATGCTCCAGAGGACATCTATTTCTATAATCCGGAGGACCCAATGGATGACAGCGGCGAACGGGAACCGGAGAACATGCGCAAATACGAGCTTCGCAGCGACATGCTGGTTTATACCAGCGAGCCGTTATTAAGTCCGTTGACTCTTGCAGGCGAATTATCCGCCCTCCTCTATGCCGCAAGCTCGGCACTCGACACCGATTGGGCTGTCGCGTTATGCGATGTCAACGAGCGGGGAGATTCGATCCGCTTGTCCAATTACATCGTGAGAGCCCGCTATCGCATGGGCTTCGACAAACCCGAGCTGTTGACTCCGGGCGTCGTGGAAGCCTATGAGATCTTTATGCCCAACATCGCCCATACGTTCGCAGCGGGACACCGCATCCGATTCACCATCACGTCCTCCAGCAAAAATGTCGCCTTCCCGAATCTCAACACAGGCGGCGACCCTTATGAAGACGCGCAAGCGGTGATCGCCAAGCAGACGATCTACCATAATGAAACGTACCCGAGTCACGTGCGCCTGCCGATTTTACCGGAATGACCGGTTATCGCTCTAGAGCGTGTCTTTAATGAGTGGGGAACCCTTGAATTATTCAGACAACGTCTCATTCCTCCACTCGACTCCGCTTTCGCTGCAACGCAGGTTTGAAGTCACCGCTAATCAATACTAATCGTGAATCGTGGCAATCCGCTTCGAAAGTAAGGAAGCACCCGCGTTCAGCAGCAAGCTGGACGTGGGTGCTAGTTCATACGAATGCCCATTTACTTTGTCCGCTTTAGAGCACTTTCTTCAGGGCTCTCTCCAGCTCCCACACATTGCAGCCGAGGTTGCTTACCAGCGTGCAGCTCGTTCTTTGGGATGGATAATAGCGGGACAGGAAGCTGACCCCTGGATCAAACCCTTGAAAGTAAGGAATCAAGCCTCCGTCCTCCCCGACCTTCAACCAAACTCCATATCCATAGGAGCAGTTTTCATCCCCGCTTTGTCGAGCCAGCATTTGCTCCACCATGCTATCGGACAGCAAGCGACCCTCAAGCAAGCCCTCCCAAAACCGGTCCACATCCAGAACGGTGGTGAAAGCTCCGCCTGCGCCAGTCCCTTTGACATCGACGCTGTAAATGTTCGTATAGTACTCCTTACGTGCGTCATCATAGATATACGCGTTTGCGCAGCCTGCAGGGAGCCGGTCGAGCTCATAGTACCCGGTGCCGGTCATTCCGCACGGCAGAAAGACCTGCTCCTGCAAATAGTCGTCAAACGGAACGCCCGCCACTTCCTCCAGGATGAGACCTAAAACGGCATAACCGGTATTGTTGTAGAGGAAACGTTCTCCCCGCGGGTACATCATCGGCTTATCCAGAAACAAGGGAAGCAGATCGGCCGACCTTCTGATCTTATAATTGGGATACTCCACCCACAGCTCGGCGTAGTCGTCCATTACGCTTTCATCGAAATAATCCGGGATTCCCGATGTGTGGGTCAGCAGCTGACGGACGGTGATCTCCCGGTCGATGCCTTTCCAATCCCGGTTCAGCAAGCTGCCGAGAGTATCATCCCATTTCAATTTGCCCCGCTCGATTAATTGAAGAATGCCCACCGCAACAAAGGCTTTCCCAGCTGAGGCCGTCGGAAACTTCGTGTCGATCCGATTCGGGATTTGGTTGGGCTTATCCGCATATCCGTATGCATGTTGAAAGAGAATACTTCCATCCTTCTTGATGGATACACAGCCGCAAAAATCACTACCGATTGCCTCTTCGATTGTCTCTTCGATTGCTTTTTCGATGCTCATGATGTTCTCCATTTCTGCATATCGTTCGCTCGATTTCTACTTGCTCCATTTCCACCAGGTGTCGGTAGAATGCGGGCGGAACCCGATGCTGTAATAAAACGGCTGTGAGGAGCCGACATAGGCCCTTATAGCACCGAGAGCGCCACAGCGTCTGACTCCCTCCAATACGGCGGCTCGTCCGAGCCCCATCCTTCTATAGTCGGGATCAGTCGCGACCGGTTCAACCAAAGCATAATCGGTCCCAGGCAAATGCCACATGCCGCAATAGGAGACAAAATTGCCGTTTGGCGCCGCTACGGCAACCTTCAACTCCAGTTGAACATGGGGGCCGGACAGTTCGACGCGACGGCCTTCCAGACTATCCGGTGTATCCGGAGCATCCCCTTGATGATTGAAGCCCCGCCAGAGAACTTGATTGTATTTGTGCAGATCGAATTCATCCGCTAGACTGACGATGCGATATCCCTCGGGCAATGCGTATGTAAGCCTGGAAACATCGATCGGGATGACGGCGTTCTTCTCGCCTTCATCTGTCGGGATGAAGCCTTCATCGGCGGCGATGTCCTGAAGCTCGCGATCAGTGTCCGGGATCAAGACGCTGATTAACCCATCTCGGTTCAAGCAGGCTTTGGCGTACAGAAGCATATCCCGCTTCAGCTCAGAGTAGTTCGGGTCGAGGAGTAGCCACGCATTCCCAAGCCCCTGTTCATAGGTAGCCAAGGCGACGATTACGCCATCGTCCTCCCAGATCCCAATCCGGTTCAAATGCTCCTTCTCGAAGTAAGGAAGAGAATTCACCCATTCCCAACGCCCCCACAGGAAGCCTTCCGTCCGGATTACCGGCTGATTCAACCTAATCATAAAATCATGGATTCGTCTATAATCCTGAGAAAATCCCGGCTCACCGGAATGCGTTCTGAATGCAACCGCCACCTGCCTCGCCACCTCTCTTCTGCTTCCCTCATTGTAAACGACCTCAATTGGACTGTAAGTACCGAGAATGAGTAAGAAGAGAAGTTTACCAAGGGTGATGACTTTCGCCCTGCTCTTCTCCTGAGCGTGATTCCAAAACCAAACCGAAAAAGGACTACGGTGAGGATTTCTCACCATAGTCCCGTTTTAGGATAACCATCAGAAACGGACGTTGATCGCCCGAAATCGGCGATTACAGAACGTTGAGCTCAACAACGATGTTGCCGCGCGTAGCACGGGAGTAGGGGCAAGCTTCATGAGCACCTTCCACAAGCGAAACAGCCGTTTCGTGATCGACGCCCTTCACGAGAATATCCAGCTTGGCTGCGATGCCAAACCCACCGTCCTCTACTTTGCCGAAGCTCACGGTATTGGTAATCTCCGTCCCCTCCAGCTTGATCCTGCGCATGCGGGCAACCATATTCAGCGCGCTGTCGAAGCAGGCCGCGTACCCTGCGGCGAACAGCTGCTCGGGATTGGTGCCTTCTCCGCCCGCGCCTCCCATTTCCCGGGGAGTCGAAATTTTCTGATGGAATGCCGGGGAAGCCGACTCCACATAGCCGTCTCTTCCGCCAACGGCTTTTACCGAGGTTTCGTACATTTTCTGTTGAATGGTCATCATTGTGCATTTCTCCTTTAAGTGAATATATATTGTATACAATATAATTTAACACAATAAATTTAAATGTCAAATCGAAATCACAAAAAAAGAAGACCGCGATGATAATCGACGATCTTCTACCCAATCAAAAAAGATAGAAATGCTAATGACGGCACTTCCTAAGGCTTGATCACAAAGCTGGATACGACCTTGCGCAGCTTGCCGTCAGACGGGCTGTTCAATACCTTGCCATTGTAGACGAACGTGCTGGACCCGCCTCCATCGAGGTTGTAGGCGTCGACCACCTTCCATTCCAGCAGCTTGGTCTGCGCTTCTTCCAGGGTGAGACCGGCGCTGTCCTTCTGCCTGCCGTCAATGACGATGAAGAGCATGTCCCCATTCGAGAAATGACCGATGAGCGTGCGCGGCTCCTTCCGGTTTTTCCACTTGGCGGGAATGGTCAGCTTTTTGCCGTCCTTCAGTAAGGTTGGTACGAAGGTGGCTCCCTGCTGGATGCCCATCTGCTTGATTTGCTCACGAGTAGTGACATTGCCGCCTACCAGGTGGCCCTTTTGATTGAGGCCGATAAAGCTGAGGTCCACTTGGGAAAAGGTTTTGACCACGCCGTCAACCACCGTGATCCCCATCGGGTACAGGAGGCCGTTCTGCTTGGCAAAGCCTCCGCCGTTAATGGCGAGGACAGCGTCCGTTCGGTTGGCGGCTTCCAAGGCTGTCTCTCCCTTGTCTCCGACTTTATCGCCAGAGAGCACCAGCTTGACGGCAGCCGGATCATGCAGCTTCACCTTCGCCATGTACCCGCGATAACCGGCTTCCTTCAGGGAAAACACCTTGATGGTCGAGCGCTCGCCATAAGTCTGTCCGATCGGCTTGCCCAGTATGCTCGACAGTACAGAATCGAGTACATCGCTGGCGGCCTTGGCCTGCTTGGCGCTGTCGCTGACCATGGCCTCTACCGCCGATTTATGAGCGGCATCCGATGCGCTCTCCTGCTTGGCATCCTTCTCCAGTGCAGCCAAGACGGTTTGGATTCCCTGAAGATGTTCCGTGGAGGTACCTGCTGAATCATCCATGAGGCGAAAGGCTTCCTTCAAGCTCGAGAGAGGCTGCTTAATCGCCTCCGCCACCTTTCGTTCCGCGTTCAGATTGAGTTCAGCATTCTTGTAGCGGGGTTCAAGCTTCGGCTTGTCCGAGGCAAACCCGGCGATGAGACCCGCGATCAGCGCAACGATCAACGTAGAGGGTAGAATCCATTTAGTAAACACGGGCGGCTTCCTCCAGGCGCTTGACCAATTTGCGCAGCTCGGTCAACTCCTTGCTGAGATCCGTGATTCGGTCATTTAGCGCCTTTTTCGTCTCTGCAGTTGTACTGAGAGAATCTCCGGCAAGCGACATCTCGTCTTTCACCGCCGTCAGTTCCTTTTCAACGGCAGCCAGTTTTTTCTGCAGGTTTTCCGCCTGAGTCTTCTGGTCGTCCATTCCCTTCTTCAGTGCAGTGAGCTGTGCGTTCAATTCCTGAATTTCCGTCTTGTTCGTCTCCGCAATCTGGTCCAGTTGCTGCTGGATGTGACCCAGATACGTTCGGGCCAGCGTATATCCACCGTAGCCGATCCCGATCCATACTATCAAAATGATGGTGAGGACCACCCACCTCGGCATTCGCTTGCGTACAGCCCTGCTTTTCCCCCGACCCCGCTCTTGAGCGATCAGGTCAACCCCTTCATTCATGAATCCAGTACTTCCTTTCTCTCCTCTTAGTGAAGCTGCGAGATTATCCATGTAGAAAATCTCGTATCCTCCTACAAAACCTACCCATGGCTATATACCTTTTAAATCCTCAATGGTTGCGATTTTATTGGCAGAAGAGATGGCGGAATCCCAAAAGCTTACGGATTCATCCCTCCCCCTGTGACACAGCTCCTACCCCTTCCCTCCCTAACTGATGCAAAATAACGGTAGTCCAACCCTCAACACCAGAACCGCCCACTTTCTCGCTATTCTGCGATCACATCATGATGCGCCATCCTGTTCCCATTGGTAAACCCATTGCCGGGTTGTCCTTAAGCATGCAACAATTCACAATATAGACATCTTTCATCTTCTCAAAATCTAGCCTTGTCCGGTTATACCAAGTGGAAGGAGAGGAACCCTTGGACGACGCTGAACTGCTCGAACGGATTCATGGCGGAGATCCCGACGCGCTGAATCAATTGATCGAACGCCATTACGACAGCATCTGCCGATACTGCTATTGGAAAACCGGCAATGCGGCGATGGCACAGGATCTCACTCAGGAAACATTCTATCGTTTCTTTCGTTCCCTGGACCGCTACACCCACACCGGCAAGTGCCGCGCCTATCTATATACCATTGCCCGCAGGCTCGCGAGCAACGCTAGGAAAGACCTATCGCAGGTGGGACTGGACCAAATCGCTGAGTCAGCCCTGGGAACGGCACCTTCAGCGGAAGAGACCGCGGAGCGGGTTTGGCAGAGCCGGGAGCTTGTGCGATGGCTCGCTCATTTGCCGGACGAGCTGCAGGAGGCGGTCATCCTTCGCTACAGCTACGGGCTGCGGTTCCGTGAAATCTCCGCCATTACCGGTGTAAACCTCTATACCGCCCAATACCGGGTGAAGCGTGGACTCGCCGCCTTAAAGAAGATCATTCAAAAGGAGGAAACCGATGATGAAGAACCGGAGAAGCCAGCTGCCCGCCCGTCTCCCGCTTCCCCCTGCTCCCGGCCATGATCCCGAGCGGATCGCGGAGACCGTCAAGCATTCTCGCTTGATCCTAGAAGAGAAGCTGCGGAAGGATCAAGAACGGCGTATCTCGTTTAAGGATTTTTACATCCGACAGCTCCGCTTTATCGGTTTGCGGGTTTGGTTCCTTCATGCAGGGGTCCTCCTGATGGCAGCTGCTCTGATTCACCGGATGCCGGAGGATTCGTCCGGCGAGCGCTTGCAGCTGCTTGCGCTGCTCTCCACCGCCGCCCCGCTTCTTGTGCTCATCGGAATTCAGACTCTCTCCCGCTCCTTCGCCAGCCGGATGGTTGAGCTTGAGATGAGCACCCTGTACTCCCTGGACCGGTTATTCTTAGCCCGCCTGAGTCTGCTCGCGCTGATCGACATCGTGGGACTCGGCGTTCTCGCCGGATTGTTCAGCCTGGAATGGGGGCAGGACTTGGGGCGAATGCTGCTCTATCTGTTTACCCCGTTTACAGTGGCCTGCGTCGGCTGTCTATGGCTGCTCAATTCTCCTCGCATCCGGGACAAAGGCTTTGGCTGCGCCGCGTATATCCTGCTCCTTCTGACTGTGCAGGTAGCCTGCGCCTATCGGACCGAGAACCAGACCGGGCTGAACGCTCTCGTCTATGAGAGCTCCTCGCTCGGCATTTGGGCCGTCGTCCTGCTGCTATCCTCCCTTGCTCTGATTCGCGAGCTGCGCAAGCTGCTGAACACCTGCCGCCAAATAGAGATCAGCAGCCCATTGTGAACTCTCACTCACCAACTCCATCATTCAAAACAAGGAGGCATTATCGTTGGAACTCGCACTTGAAGGCATCAGCAAACGATTCGCCGGTATACCTGTCGTTGACGGCGTATCCACCCGAATGAACGCAGGCGTCTATGGTCTGCTTGGCGCCAATGGCGCCGGGAAGACCACGCTCATGCGCATGATTTGCGGCATCCTGAACCCGACAGCCGGACGGATTTGCTTGGACGGACAGGACATTGCCGCGCTGGGTGAACGATACCGCGACCTGCTCGGCTATCTGCCTCAGGATTTCGGTTATTACCCCGACTTCTCCGCCGAAGAATTTCTGCTTTATGTTGCGGCCCTGAAGGGACTGTCGACTCCCGCAGCCAAACGCAAGAGCCGAGCGCTGCTGGAACAGGTAGCCTTGACGGAGTCAGCGCGCAAGAAAATTCGCACCTTCTCCGGTGGAATGAAACAGCGCCTAGGCATTGCCCAGGCATTGCTGAATGATCCCCGCATCCTCGTGCTGGACGAGCCCACGGCCGGCCTTGATCCGAAGGAGCGAGTCCGCTTCCGGAACATGATCGCGGATCTGGCCAAGGACAAGATCATTCTTCTCTCCACGCATATCGTTCCCGATATCGAGTACATCGCCGATCGGATTCTCATCATGAAGAAGGGGCGCTTCCTCATGAGCGGCACCGCACAGGAATTGACCTCCTCCATGGAGGGATTCGTCTGGAACTGTCGACTCACGCCAGCCGAAGCGGAGCATGTAGGAGGCGACCTTGTCATCAGCAATCTGAAGCATGACGGCCCCTATGTCGAACTCCGCGTCATCTCGGCTGCGCGGCCGACAACGGATGCGGTACCTGCCACTCCTACTCTGGAAGATCTGTATTTGTATCATTTCCGCGATCAATCCGTCGCTCCAGCCCCTGGAAAAGAGGAGGCTCACGCATGAATGCCCTAACCCGATTTGAACTACGAAAGCTTACGCGCAGCAAATCCACCTTGTTCGGCCTGCTCGCGATGCTGGCAATTGCCCTGCTCGGCGGCCTGGTGCCTGCCCTACTGGAAAGGTCATACGATAGCGAAGGCGTAGTTAAAGGAATGGCAGCCATTTCCTTGGATAAGAAGTATGCCCAAGCCTTCGAAGGCCCCCTTACTCCGAAGGTGCTTGAAGACGCGCTCAGGGGCTATCGCGCCATTAATGATGATCCCAAGAACCAGGGGGTCTACGATCCCGATGCCGGGAGAATGTCGCTGTCCAATGAAGCATTCTATCAGGCATATCCGTATTTTTTCGCACTCGACTTCATGCGTAACGTTTATTCTCCAATCGGCCAGTATGATTATTTCATTGTCGACAGCCTTTCGCCAACAAAACTACCGGACTTTTATGAAAAGCGGATGGAAAAGGTTCACGCTTACCTCCATGCAGATTACTCCTACGGCAATTATTCCGAAGCGGACAAAACGTATTATGAACGCATGAACGCGAAGATAAGCACCCCCTTCCAGGCGGGCTACTCCGGGGGATGGGGAAAGCTTCTTGAGAATTCCTCCGTCGTCTTCTTGCTCGCCATCTTCATAATCTGCGTTTGCACCGCGCCTGTGTTTGCTTCCGAATACCAGACCGGCGCTGCGGCCATCGTGCTCTCGACGCGGCACGGACGAGGCAAAGCCATTCACGCCAAGCTGAAGGGTGCCTTTCTTTTTGCAACCGGGATGTTCCTCTTCGGATGGCTTGCTTTTACAACGGTCGTATTTGCCGTATACGGAGCCTCGGGGTGGTATGTCTCTCTGCAGTTGGTGGACCGCTACTTGCTTTCCCCATTCCCGCTAACTGCGTTGGAGAGTTACCTGTGGGTGTCTCTTCTCGGCTATTTAGGCGGCCTCATGATGACTGGTCTGACGCTGCTGTTCTCCTCGCGAATGAAATCGCCTTTTCCGGTTATCGTCTGCACCGTCATTCTCTTGTTCGGACCGATGTTCATCTCCGCCAGCAAGACGAGTCGGCTCTTCAATCATGTGATTGCTCTGCTTCCCGGTAAACAGACAGAGATCGTCGATAGCTTCCGCAACTATGAGCTCTACCACCTCTTCGGATGGCAAATTCCGCAGCCGTACATGATCGGAGCCGTCGCCTTCTTGGTTACGCTACTCGCACTCCCTTTTGCGTACCAGGGCTTCCGCAAGCATCAGGTTGTCTAACAGACAGCGGATAGCTTGTATCATCCGTGACCAATCCGAAGTTAACTCTCTCGGAGAAAAGGAGGCTCACTTATGAGTACCTTAACCCGCTTTGAACTTCGCAAGCTGATGCGACGCAAATCCGTCCTGTTCGGCCTGCTCGCGATGCTGTTGTTCGCCTTGTACGGCTCCGTGGTAGACGCCCTTCAGGATGGACCTTCGTACGATAGCCACGGGGAAGTGAACGGAATGGCGACCATTTCCCTGGAGAAGAGGTATGCCCAAGCCTTCGCAGGCCCGCTTACACCGAAGGTGTTTGAAGATGCGCTCAAGGGCTATCGTGCCATTCGTGATGATCCTGCCAATCTGGGTGTTTATCGTTCCGATATCGGGAAGAGGGTGCTTACAAATGAAGCCTACTATAAGGTCTATCCGTATCATTTTGTACTCGACTTCCTTCGCGACGTTTATTCTCCCATCGATCAATATGATTACTACATCGTCGACAGCCTTTCACCAAACGATCTAAATGACTTCTATGAAAAGCGGATGGAGCAGGTTCAGGCTTACCTCAACATGGATTACTCCTACGGCAATTATTCCGCAGCGGACAAAACGTATTATGAGAACATGAACGCGAAGATAAGCACCCCCTTCCGGGTAGACTACACCGGAGGCTGGCAGACTCTACTTAGGAATTCGTCCTTCATCTTCTTGATCGCCACCTTTGTGATCTGTGTCTACACCGCGCCTGTATTTGCCTCCGAGTACCAGACCGGCGCCGCAGCCATCGTGCTCTCGACGAGACATGGACGAGGCAAAGTCATTCGCGCCAAGCTGATGGCGGCTTTCGCCTTCGCAACCGGGATGTTCCTGTTCGGATGGCTTTCTTTTACAACATCCGTATTTGCCGTATACGGAGCTTCGGGGTGGAATGCCTCTCTGCAAACGGTAGGCTTACGTTACTTGCTCTCCCCCTTTCCGCTTACCGCCTTGGAGACGTACCTGTGGCTGTCCCTGCTCGGCTATCTGGGCAGTCTTATGATGACCGGAGTGACGCTCTTGTTCTCCTCACGGATGAAATCGCCCTTCCCGGTTATCGTCTGCACCATTATTCTCTTGTTCGGACCGATGTTCATCTCCGAAAGCAAGACGAGTCGGCTCTTCAATCATCTACTCGCTCTCCTTCCCGGAAAACAAGTGGGAAACATCGATGCCTTCCGGAGTTATGAGCTCTATCACCTCTTCGGATGGCAAATTCCGCAGCCGTACATGATCGGAGCCGTCGCCTTCTTGATTGCACTCCTCGTCATTCCTTTCGCATATCGGGGCTTTCGCAACCATCAGGTTGTCTAACGCAATAACGGCAACGGCCTTCCAGAGAGTTTCTCTGAAAGGCCGTTTTTTGCGAATAGCAGAGCGTGTATGCAAACATGCTCCAGGTCTTACCCCAACTCAATCGTCTCATTCAAGCCCGAATCCTTCTCTCCGTTGCCGGTGATTTTCTGGAAGAGGCGCTTCACCATCTTGGTCATGCTGCCGGTCTCCCAGTACTCGGCCGTTTCCGCCTTCACCTTGATCAGGATCAGGTTGGGATCGTCGCTCGACGTCTCCAGGAATTTCTCATACGCGGCATTCCAATATTCCCGGATCTTGGCGGGGCTTTGGATGAGCTCTGCCGTACCCCGGACTGACAGGTACGATTTGCCGACGAACGCAACGTTCACATGGGGATTACTCACGAGGTCTTCGTATTTCCCCGTGTCCTTCTTGGTGAGAAACCACAAGTCCCCGTCAAACTCCACTTCCTGCGTCTTCATGGGACGGGATACCAACCCTTCGTCCGTCACCGTCGTGAGCATGGCGATGTCGATACCTTTCATGAGATCTCGAACCGTCTCGACGGCTTCCTGATGGGTATCTGCCGTATGCGTTGCCATGATGCATCCCCTCTCTTCGCTTGAATGAATCACCTTTCGGCTAGAGCGTGTTTGCAAACCCATGAAAGGATCGATTAGCAGGTGAGAAGCGCCGGAAGATTAACCATATGCGGCTATCGTCAGGGGAAACCACTCAACGGATTCGACCAAAAATCAGGTTTGCATACATGCTCTTATTGGTAGAATACCCAATTGCTGCGGAAGACAACCACCATTCTGCGGGAGAGAAGCCGGGCTCATTCTTTCCGCTTACCGAGAATGGTCCTCCAGGAGGGCGTAGCACAACGAGACAGAATCGGTAGATTTTGGATAACAAAGAGTCGACAGATATTGTTCCAGATACAAGCGGATGCCGCTGGAGATAATCGGGCCGCAAAAGCATGACAGGTCTTTCGGTCCAAGCCTTGGGGTCCAGGAACAAACACAAATTTCGAATGTCCATGTCTGATCAAAGGAAGAAATTTCTTACATTTTCTGATTGAGAGGGTTTTCAATGTCGGCATGAGGCGAGAACGGAGAGAAACACGATTTAGAAAATCACTTTTAACCGTTTAAATCCAGTAATTGGGTTCTATACCCATTCCTGTATTTTCGTGTTATAAACGATCATAGAGCGGTTATCAGCCAGACTGCGAGCAACGGTAGAGAGACTTTGACGAAAGGAGGATCAAAGGCGCGGAAGCCGGACGAAAGGCGCCTCGCCTATCGAAACGGTTTGCTCTCTGGCGAGACTTGCCGCATCCTGCGCGGCTGACGAGATGCGAGAAGAACCGCATTCCGGTATCTCGTCGAACGAAATCAGAAGCTCGATTGTCGCCTCTTCCGGTGACAGCAGGTCGAGCTTAGTTGAATGGTATCATAAATCCTAGTATAGGGAGTGGTTTAGTTTGAGTATTGGCAATGGAAGAAAACGATCTCTTCTGATTGGAGCCAAACTGCTGCTGTCGCTCACCCTCGCGGTTCCGGCCCTCGCCTCACCTGCTGGCTCTGTCGGGGACAAGCTAGTGCTTGGCTCTCAGGAGCTTCAATCGGCTCAGACCGCGCCGGATGCCAAAATATCCACGAAGCTGTCCAAGGAGTTTGAAAGTTCGGACTATGTCTCCTATCTGGTCAAGATGACGGATCAGGTGAACACGACAGAAGTTTCTCGCCAAGCCTTGCAAAAGTCCACCTTGCTCAAAGCCACTCCATCTGCCGCCAAGCTATCGGCGCGCAACGCCGTGGTCAGCGCCCTTCGGCAGGTAACCGCCGAAACACAAGGATCGGTAGAAAAGCTTCTGGAGAAGGAGAAGCAGAACGGCAACGTCAAAAGCTTCCAAAGCTTCTTTATCGTCAATGCCTTGTCGGTCACGAGCACGAGAGCCGTCATGGAGGAAATCGCTAAACTGCCGGAGGTTGCCAAGATTCTTCCGGATGAAGAACACTTTTTGGATAAGGGAGTCGTAACGACCTCCCCATCCGAAGCACCGGCTACTGCTCCGTTGGAGAAGGAGGAAGTGGCTACGGAAGCAACAAGCGGTGCTGCTTTGGCCGCCGACCCCAATGTGGAGTGGAACATCGCGGCGATCGGAGTTCCCGCCGTATGGGACAAGGGGATCGACGGCACGGGGATCGTGGTCGCGAATCTTGACAGCGGCGTCGATTATACGCACCCTGCCCTGTACAGCAAATGGCGCGCCGTCAACGCGAACGGCGAAGTCGTGAACCCCGAGCTAAGCTGGTACGATGCTCACAGCGGTGCACGGCTTCCCGCGGACGAAGACGGCCACGGGACCCATACGATGGGGACGATGGTCGGCTCGGAGGCGAACGGTACCAACAAGATCGGCGTAGCACCAGGAGCCAAGTGGATCGCCGTACGGATCTTCAACCCGAGTACGACCGACAGCGTCATTCTCGCCGGAGCCCAATGGATTCTTGCTCCGGTGGATGCCCAGGGCAATCTTCATCCCGAGCTCGCTCCAGACGTCGTCAACAACTCCTGGGGCGGCGGTGCCGGGCTGGATGAATGGTTCCGTCCTTCGGTACAAGCCTGGCGAGCAGCGGGTATCTTCCCCGAGTTTTCTGCCGGCAACGTGAAGCTGACGAATCCAGGCGGACCGGGGTCGGTTGCCAATCCGGCAAACTATCCGGAATCCTTCGCCACCGGCGCCACCAACATCAACGGCCAGATCGCAGACTTTTCCCTGCGCGGTCCATCTCCTTACGGGGAGATCAAGCCGGAGGTTTCGGCACCTGGCGTAAACATCCGCTCTTCCGTACCCGGCGGGTATGAAGGCGGCTGGAACGGCACCTCGATGGCCGGTCCGCATGTGACGGCTCTCGCCGCCCTGCTGCTGCAGGCCAATCATTCCCTCACCGTCGACCAATTGGAGGAAATTATCACCCAAACCGCCGACCCCAGGACAGACTCCCAATATCCTACCACGCCGAATAACGGGTACGGTTACGGGATCATCAATGCCTTAGCCGCCGTTAATGAGGTGCTGGTCGGAAGCGGTACCGTTTCCGGGAAGGTGGTAACCGGCGGCGACGACCTGGAAGAACCGGTCATCGAACATACCCCCGTTACTTCGGCCTTTAGCGGCCTCGACATCACCATCAGCGCGCGTGTTCGCGATGATGTCAGCATCACGGCTGTCGAAGTCCAGGCTCGCAAGAAAGGCGACTCGCTGTTCACGAGCATTCCCGCCGCCCGAGTGTCGGGCGATTATCGCGACGGCGTGTACGAGGCGGTCATTCCCGGACAGCTTGCTGCAAAGCCGGGACTTGAATATCGCATTCGCGTAAACGACTACGGCAACAACGGCTACGATTCCCCGCTCTATCCGGTGCAGATTTCGGACGGCGTCGTTCCAGGGTATTTCGAGGATTTCGAAGCGAGCGCGTATGGCTTCTCTACTGGAGGAACAGGCCCAGCATGGCAATGGGGCAACCCCGTCAGCGGACCGGGAGCCGCTTATTCCGGACAAAACGTGGTGGCCACCAACCTTACCGGCACCTACGCAGCCAGCTCCAACGTCTTCCTTCTCTCCCCTCCCATTGACCTCAGCAGCAGCCCGCGAGGCGCATTCGTCACCTTCAAGCACTGGTATGACATCGAAACCAACTATGACGAAGGCACCGTATACCTGGTAAAAGCAGGTGAGGAAGATGCGCTGCCTCTTGCCTCGTTCACCGGAGCCAGCGGCGGCTGGAAGACTCAAAATATCGACCTCACCGCCTACGCCGGCGAACGGGTATGGCTCGCCTTCAATCTGACGAGCGACAACACCGTTAATAAGGCCGGCTGGTACATCGACGACTTCCGGGTGGAAGCACCGGATGAAGTACTGCCCGGAGCTCCGATCAACCTTACTGCAGTCGCCGATACGGTTGGTCATGTTCAATTGAACTGGGCGCCGCCTGCCGATGAAGACGTGAAGCAATTCGTCGTCTATCGTGCTCAGGAAGCAGGAGACTTTGCTCCGATTACCACGACAACTGCTACTTCCTATACCGACACGGTAACGGCTGGCGTCTATGGTTCACCGAATGACGTGCTCTACACGTACAAGGTAGCGGCACAAGACTTCTCCGGCAATACCGGACCGGCCTCCGATCCGGCCAGCGTTACCGTTCATTTTGCCACCGTCCTCTATTCGGATCATTTCGATGGTACGACGGACAACGGATGGACGCACAGCGGCGTGAAGGATGAATGGGAACGCGGAATACCGAGTGGAACCGGCGGCCCTGCTTCCGCTGCATCGCTCCCGAATGTCTGGGCAACCGACCTGGATTCCACTTATGAGAATAGCGCGGACTACTCCTTGTACAGTCCCGTCATCGACTTGACCGGACAACCGCATGCCGCCTTGAACTTCTCGCATTGGTATGAAATCGAAACCCGCTATGACGCCGGAACCGTGGAAGCCTCCAAGGATGGCGGCGCCACATGGACCGAGCTGCTCCGCTTCAGCAGCAGCACCGACGGCAAGAAGTGGTCTTCGGTCGTATACGACCTGAGTGCTTATGTAGGCGGACCTGTTCAATTCCGCTTCCACCTGAAGACGGACACCAGCGTCAACAAGGCCGGTTGGTACATCGATGACTTCCGCATTACGGAAGACACGGCTCCGACCTCCGTCCCCACCGCTTCTCGTGTGGAGCTTGCGGACGGAAAGGTGAAGAACGACTCTTATCTGCCTGAGCTCCAATCGAAGACCAGCCTCCTGTCGAGCGCTGCTGCCCATGGAGACATTGAGCTGGAGAGCCTGCCGGTTGGCGCCACCGTGACCGTTCTGGAGACCGGACGCTCGGTCAAGGCCGACCCGGCTACCGGACGCTACTCGCTGCGCCATGCCGCCGGTACGTACACGCTGAAGGCGGAAACCTACGGATACCGAGCCCAAACCAAGACGGTTACGATCGCTCAAGGGGCGGAAGCCAAAGTCAACTTCAGCCTGGAGCCGATCCCGCATGGAATCCTGCAAGGAGCCGTCACCGATCAACGGACGGGAGCCCCCATAGCGGGAGCGAAAGTAAGCGTGCTGGAGGACGCTGCCATCACACCGGCAACGACCGATGCAAACGGCCGATACTCGCTCGACGTGCTGGAAGGTACGTACACGCTGTCGGTGATCGCCGACGAGTATCACAGCATCACCAAGTCGGTTACCGTCACGGCAGCCGGTTTGGAGCAGAACATCGCGCTGAAGCCGTTTGTCGGCTACTCGGCGAACATTGCTTATGATGACGGAACCGCGGAAAATGCCCGCGCCTTCAATGCGGCGAACAACGGCTGGGCCGTCCGGTTCACCCCGGAATCGGCTTCTGCTCAAGTAACCGGCGCCTCCTTCCGCTTCTGGAATACGCAATTCCCGTCACCGGGCGGAACCGCCTTCCAGTATGCGGTTTATGATGCAAGCGGAACGGGCGGAGCTCCGGGACGCAAGCTCGCCGGTCCTTTTGCCGGAACGGCTCTGCGGAACGATCAATGGACGAATGTGGTGTTCCCCTCCGCCGTTTCGGTGACCGGAGACTTCTACATCGTCTACATCCAGCCGCAAGTGGGAACCCTCTCCCCGGGCCTTGCTACGGACGAGAGCAGCCCGAATGCGGGTCGCAGCTGGCAGGTGGTCAGCGGGGTTTGGACGAAGTCGCCTGCTGACGAAGGAAACTACATGATCCGAGCAGCCGTACGGTACGATGCCGGTGTTCCCGTGCTTCTCGCACCGGAAGGCGGGACCATCACCAGCCAACCGGCTGTGACTGTGAACGGCACCTCGCCTGCCAATGGAGGCGAGATTCGGATCTACAACGGTACTGCCTTGGCCGCCACAACCACGGTTCAGAACGGCGGCTTCCAAGCCCAAGTGCAGCTTGGGGAAGGCGACAATTCGCTCACCGCTGAAGTCGTGGTGAACGGCGCCGTCTCGGACCGCAGCCTCCCGCTTGTCTACACGCTTGATTCTACGGCGCCGGTATTGGATGTCACCTCGCCGACGGATCGTCTCGTGACCAACACCGAAGTCATTCGCGTAGATGGCACTGCCCAGGATCTTCATCTGAAAGAAGTGAAGATCAACGGCAAAGCCGCTGCTCTGACAAACGGAGCCTTTGCGGAACGTCTCCTCGTCAGCGAGGGAGAAAACCGCATCACGGTGGAAGCCATCGACCTGGCTGGCAATGTGACCACCATTATTCGCACGGTGACCGTTCATACGGTGCCACCGGTTATCACCGGCGTCCTGCCGGCTGCTGATGTGCGCCTTGCACCCGGCGGCAGCGTGAAGATTGCGTTTGACAGCAACCCGGGACTCACGGCTTCCTTCACGATCAGCTTGCCCGCTTCTCCGACTACCTTCGTTGCTACGGAAACGGCTTTGAAGGAGACGGCTCCCGGCCATTATGAAGGAACGTTCACGGCTCCCGCCTCGCTGCGGCTCTCCGGCGGCATCATCACCGTAACCGCCCGCGATGCCGCAGGCAACCTAGCAACCGCTCAAGCGGCAGGCAAGCTGTACGTGGAAGAACCGGCTGCGAAACCGCCGGTTGCCGTCATCGTGGCTCCGACCAAGGCCAGCCTGGATTTGGCCATTCCGTATAGCGCGGCGAACTCCACCGCTCCGGCAGGAAAAATCGTCAAATACGAATGGAACTTTGGCGACGGCAGCACCGCCAGCACCGCCGAGGTGAAGCATAAGTTCCCGAAACCGGGAACCTATACGGTCACCTTGACAGTAACGGACAACACGGGAGCCACCGCGAAAGTCACCAAGAACATTACCATCGTCTAAGGTTCAAACTCCAAGCCAAAGAGCCTTCCGCCTTAGCACCATCAGGATGGAAGGTTCTTTTTCTTTGACCACCCATCTGATGGAGCCGCATAAGCGGAATGGGGGACTACCTAATCAAATTCGGCGAACGTGGTGTCCATCACGAAATCAAATGGGTCCACTGTCATGGACAGACTCGATCGTTGTGAAGATTCGGGTGTAAACGTCCCTGATATTCGCCTCATTCTCGATGTCGTTGTATA
The DNA here is from genome assembly GCF_001457415.1 of Gorillibacterium timonense. Classification (GTDB taxonomy): domain Bacteria; phylum Bacillota; class Bacilli; order Paenibacillales; family NBRC-103111; genus Gorillibacterium; species Gorillibacterium timonense. The sequence goes on along the minus strand of NZ_LN881724.1, from coordinate 651,989 downwards.
ACCCAAACCCCCAGCCTTGGTATTTCACACCCGATTGGTAGTATCCTACGGCATATTCCATTGAAAGATCGGGAACATCCTCGTAAGCGAGATCCTCATTTACAAAGGGTATGTAGGTTTTATGCGTATCGATATAGAAAAAAGGAATCCCCGCATGCTGATAGACCTTTGCATATTGCGGACCGGCCGCTTCACGAAAGTGATCCTTCATGATAAAGACCGCATCAAGGCCTGAGGAAGGGGCAAGCTCTTCCATTTGATCCAAGCTCATTTTCTTAAAATGAATGTTAGGCTCCCTAACGAGGGGAGGATCTCCAACCACACCAATGAATAAGCTATTCCCATTGTACAAGGCGGTATCGACCGACTCCGGCTTGGATTCGATTTTACACACGATCAGAATCAGACAAAGAACAAGAAGAAGCGTTGAGAGCTTTTTCATCGCTCCAGGTCTCCCCTCTTTCAATCATTCGGATCCCTAGGATTACTCCATCAACCGTTGCTCTGAGAACTCTTCCATCTATCGATTTATTAATAAAACAGCAATTCTTCGATTTCTCTTAACTCCAAGATCTCGCTGCGATCCTCGATGTTGAGATAGCCCCTTTTCTCATGCGAAACTGTCACTAACCATTCAGATTGATTCTTATAAAAGCACAGATCCTCCAGCAAGTCGGGCTGCAGCCAATCATACAATCCGGTTGTCCGGCTCAGAAGAATATCCTTCACCATCTCGGTACATGGGAGATAATACACATCCGCGAAATGACCAAACAAAGCCGTTCCAGGCCAACTCTCTTGCTTCCTAATTATCCTCGTATAAGGTCTCAATTGGGTAATGAGGTCTTGACCGCTCTCGTTTAATGGAAGCTGATCTCTCTTCACCAAAATAAGCTCATCGCAAATCTTAAACGCTAAGGAGATCAAAGATCGATAGGCCTCACCGACAGGTTCCTCTAGGATTTGGATCATTGGAGACTTACTCCCTCTACTTTTGAGTCTACGGCTCAGGCTGTTAGAGCGACAGGAATGCACTTAGATAGTGGAGTTCTCTTTTCTTTTGAAGAAATAGGGACCGAGGTCGGATTCATGAGTATGGACATACGTCCACGTGAGGTTCATATCAAACAGATAAATATCCTGTTCCGAATCAAAATCGGAGGCGAGGACCTTCCCAGCATTTTCATAGCGAAATACACTAGGGGATCTCTGAACCATCCCATACAGTTCGTCCTTCGGCATCGCATTGAAAGCCGCTCTCGCTTCTTCTTCTTTTAAACAATCTTGTTTCTCATAACTGAACATATGCCACTTAAATTCATCATAATGAATCGATTCTTTTGTTTCTTCACTGATGTTTTCGGCAAAAGCGCGATCCCATGTGTCAATAAGATCCTGTGCCTCTTCAAAAAGCTCCGAGACGACAACCCCTTTTTCGCGCAGGTTTTTCTTAAACAAATATTTCATTTCGATAAACTCCAATACAAACACGACGTTATCCAATTCCTCTTCCGGCAATCGGTCTAAAAGCTGATGAATTTTATCTCGAACCATCCAAACCTCCACCAGATAATTAGTATTTTATTCCATAAAATAGAAGGACACCCAGCCCCGTTATTCTACGTTGACTGAATGCCCTGTTCTACTCTAGTATTCGGAATGTTTTATCAATTATATAATAGTTTGCCTTAAGTTGGCAAAATGCAAATTTATCGAATACACCCCACCGCATAAATAGGAAAGCTCCAGCCGAATCCTCAGGCTGGAGCTTTCCGTTATTCGCAGCGTCCCGTTTGGGTCCGTATGGCTCTCTTACTCCTCCACTCGCATCCCAATGGTCTTGTCGCCGAGAGAAGCGCGTTCCATGTCCGGCTCGGAGGCGAAGCGGACGCCTGCTAGCAGAACGTTCTCTTGCAGGACGTTATCGAAGCGGGTGAGCGCCGCTTGCAGCTCGGCATCGGCATCCAGCACGAGGCGAATGCGTTTCTCGATCGGCAGCTCCAGCTTCTTGCGGTAGTCCTGAACAGCGCGGACCACCTCGCGAACGAGACCTTCCTGCACGAGCGCCTCGGTCAGTTCCGTGTTCAAAGCAACCGTCATGCGGTAGCCGCTAGCTGAGGCAAAGCCCGGCTTCGCCTGCTTCTCGACGAGCAGCTCATCCAGGATAATGTGTTGCGGCTCGCCGTCCAGCGTGAGATCGAGGAATCCGTTATCGACGATCTCCTTGGCAGCCGGAGCGGACAGCCCCTTCAGGTGCTGCTGGATCGGACCGACGAATTTACCATACTTCTTGCCGGCGACCTTCAGGTTCAGCTTCAGAGTGAAGTTGACGAAGCCTCCGTCGCCTTCCGCGATGCGGATGTCCTTGACGTTGACCTCGTCGCGGATGATGTCGGCGAAGCGGTCCAAATGGAACTCCCGGTCGAGATCGAGGGAGAGAATCAATTCGGAGAGCGGCTGACGGGTCTTCAATCCCGTTTCGTTGCGGATGTTGCGGGCCAGCTCGACAATCTGGCGAGCGGCTTCCATGTCATTTTCCAGATCAAGGTCAATGGCAGCGGCATTCACTGCCGGATAATCCGCGAGGTGGACGCTGCCTTCCCCGCCCAGATTGCCGTACAAGTCTTCGGCCAAAAGCGGCATGTACGGAGCGATCATCAAGGCGAGCGTGCGAAGCACCTCGGTCAGCGTTTGATAAGCTGCGACCTTGTCCTCCGTCCACTCTCCGCCCCAGAAGCGGTCGCGTGAACGGCGGATGTACCAGTTGCTCAGCTCATCGACGAACGTCTCGATGGAGCGTGCCGGGTTCAGGAAGTCGTAGCCGCCGAGCCCCTTCTTCACCTGCTCAAGCGTCGTGTTCAGGCGGGACAGAATCCAGCGGTCGAGCGGATTTTTTACTTCAACACGGGCATGATCCTCCGGTTGATAGTTGTCGATGCTGGCATAGAGCGCGAGGAACGCATGGGTGTTATGAATCGTATCGACGACCTTGGACTTGGCCTCTGCCACGATCTGCTTGGAGAACCGTTTGCTGTTCCAGGGTGCGCTATCCGAGAGGAGCGCCCAGCGGAACGCATCCGTTCCGAATTCCTCGATGATCTCCCAAGGGTCGATGACGTTGCCCTTGCTCTTGGACATCTTCTGCCCGTTCTCGTCCAGCACGTGTCCGGTGGAGATAACGGCTTTATACGGAGCTTTACCGGTGGTCAGCGTGGACACGGCCAGCAGGCTAAAGAACCAGCCGCGCGTCTGGTCGATCCCTTCGCAAATCAGATCGGCCGGATACTGCTCCTCAAAGAGCTTCTTGTCGCCGAACGGATAGTGGTACTGAGCAAACGGCATCGAGCCGCTGTCGAACCAGACGTCGATGACCTCCGATGTCCGCTCCATGATGCCGCCGCAGGAGCAGCGGACTTTAACCGCGTCTACATAAGGCTTGTGTAGTTCCAGCTCGCCCTCGATGGGATCGATGGCTCGATCCTGAAGCTCTTGGCGGCTTCCCGGAGAATATTCCGCTCTGCAATCGCGGCATACCCAGACGTTGAGCGGCGTTCCCCAATAACGATTGCGGCTGATGTTCCAGTCAACCAGCTCCTCCAGGAACTTGCCGAAACGGCCGTCGCGAAGATGCGGCGGGTACCAAGCGATGTCCCGGTTGTTCGCGATCAACTGCTCCTGAACAGCGGTCGTCTTGATGAACCAGCTCTCCATCGCATAGTAGAGCAGCGGAGATTTGCAGCGCCAGCAGAACGGATAGCTGTGCTCATAGCGTTCTTTGCTGAAGAGAAGGCCGCGCTCTACCAAGTTTTTGACGATATCGACATCGCAATCCTTGACGAACCGTCCTGCAAATGCCGTCACCTTGTCGGTGTAGCGGCCTGCCAGATCGACCACGTTGACGAAGTCGATTCCATGCTGGCGAGTCGTCTTGTAGTCATCTTCGCCGTGCGCCGGAGCGGTGTGCACGATCCCGGTACCGCTCGTGTCGCTGACATAGTCCGCATCGACGACGATGTGACCCTTGTTGGTTACCTGAATGTAATCGAAGGGCGGTGTGTACGGAGTACCGACGAATTCGGCGCCCTTGTGCACAGACAGTACTTCATAATCTTCCTTCAATACTTTTTCCACCAGGCTGCGGGCTAGAATGTACACTTCGCCATCTTTGCGCGCCTTCACGTATTCGATGTCCTTATTCACTGCAAGGGCGATATTCGCCGGAAGCGTCCAAGGGGTCGTCGTCCAAGCGAGGAAATACGCATCTTCGTTCTTGCTCTTGAATTTGACGGTCGCGCTCAGATCCTTGACATCTTCATAGCCTTGAGCCACTTCATGGGAGCTGAGGGTCGTTTGGCAGTCCGGACAATACGGGCTGACGCGGTGCCCCTTGTACAGAAGCCCCTTCCCGTGGATGTCGGACAAGAGATGCCAGACCGATTCAATATAGGGATTCTCCAGCGTGACATAGGGATGGTCCAGGTCCGTCCAGTAAGCGATAGCTTCGGTGAGGTCCCGCCACTGCTTTTCATATTCAAACACGCTGCCCTTGCATTTCTTGATGAATTCCTCGACTCCGTACTTTTCGATCTCGGCTTTGCCGGAGATGCCGAGCTCCTTCTGCACCCCAAGCTCAACCGGAAGCCCATGGGTATCCCAGCCCGCTTTCCGGATGACCCGATACCCCTCCATCGTCTTGTAGCGGCCGACAAAATCCTTGATGACGCGGCCGAGCACATGCCCGATATGCGGCTTGCCATTTGCCGTAGGCGGTCCTTCGTAGAAGACGAAGTTCGGCTTGCCCTCGCGGTTCTTGATCGAGGCTGCGAACGTGTCCTCCTTGCGCCATTTCTCTAGGATGCGCTCCTCGCGCGCCCGGGCTTTTTCTTTGACGTCTACCTTTTGCACGGTTATCCCTTCCCTTTCTATGCGTCCTAAACGATACCCCATACGGTTCCCAGCGGAACATGCTGCTGCCAAATCCAAACATGCTGTTATGACGATCTTCAACAGCCCCTGTATGCAAAAAAGCCCCGCCCCCAAAGGGACGGGACTGATTTCCCGCGCTACCACCCTAATTCCGCTTCTGCATTTCGCCTGCTGCGACGAACGCCGAAAACGGCTCCTTAACGCGCACCCGCAAACGGCACGCGCCCCTTATAACGGCGGGGAACCGGGTCAGCTTACTGGATTTCGGCTTACCTTCTCGGAGAGGATCATCAACCGGGCTTGAACGTTGGCTTGCAGCGCGAGGGCCAACTCTCTGGAGATGCAAGGAACCGGTGACGGTAGTCTCGTCAAGGAAGTTGCTGTTGGATTGAACTGTTACCTTTCGTTGTACAATATCAGGCGGCAAAAGTCAACCGCAGGCGGAGCATTCCGCTCATGTGGAACTCGGGGGACAAGTCAAAGCTTGAGAGCAAAGCTTGGGAACGACAAAACAAAAGCTTGGGAACATTGACTCCTGTTGGTGGATTCTGTATACTCCATTTGAAAGTACTAATTTAGTAATTTAGTAATTCACTAATTTGCTAGTCTTTCGGATTGTTGATACTCATTATCCATACCGCTTCTTCCCCATCTAGATCATGAAAGGACGATCCTCGTGAGCATTCCCACAACCTTAAAGCATAAGCCCGTCATCGTGTCCGACAATTATGAGCAGGTGGATGGCCGTTACGCCGGTCAAACTGATGCCAAAGGACTTTCGCTCGGTCTGGCACAATGGAACGACCGCGGCAAACTCGACATATCCGCCAAAGTGTGGCGGTATACCGGTGAGAAGTGGTCGCGTCAGTCCGAGGAGCTTCCGCTCCATCGTGTGCTTGACCTGGCGATCTTGGTAGCCAGAAGCCTTGAGCATTTTCGCGAAGCCTATCAATATGAACAGCTTTATGACCCCGAGCAGCCGGTTATCGACCGCGTCGGCCTTCAAGGAGACGCGATGACGATCGCGGTATGCACCGACAACGAAAAAATCAACGAGGACATCAAGCTGTTCAAGCAAGCGCTCAGTCAGGACGATGAAATAATCGGAGAGCGTCTGCAAACCTTGTCCAACATTTTGAAGGAGATGGGGTATTAATTCATGGCCCTTGATAAACAGCAAAAGAAAGAGCTGGCCGATGCCTACAAAACCTCATTCCGACGGATGGGGATTTATCAAATCCGCAATGAGCAGAACGGCAAGATCCTTATCCGTTCCTCCATGGATCTGGAAGGCACGCGCAACCGCTTTGACTTTATGAAACAGATGAACTCCCCCATGTTCGCCGAGTTTAGAGCCGATTGGGTGAACTTCGGCAGCGGCAGCTTTGTCTTCGAGGAATTGGATGTGATCAAACCACAAGAAGAACAGCCCGGAGCTCCAGACGAGCAAAAGAAATACAAGGACGAGCTCGACACGCTGCAGGAAATGTGGATCGAAAAGCTGCAGCCCTATGCCGAAAAAGGGTATCACAAACGAAAGCCATAAAACACAAAAAGAAGGGACCCCGTAGAGGTAAAGGTCTCTTCTTTCGATTCTGCCACTTCCCGTATTTAGGCGATCGCGAGCACAGCCAACAAAGCGAGAAAAGCTGGAAGGCCTTGCATCAAGAGGATCGATTTTTTCGCAGTGAACCCGCCGTAAATCGCCGCGATGGATACGCAGATGAGGAAGAACAGTTGAATTTGATGGCCAAATGCCGCGTTCCCGTGTACCAAGCCCCAGATCAAACCGGCTGCCAAAAAGCCGTTGTAAAGCCCTTGATTAGCGCCAAGAGCGCGAGTCTCCTGAGCAAATTGCGGCGTTGTGCCGAAGACCCGCTGGCCTCTTGCGGACGTCCATAAAAACATTTCCAGAATCAAAATGTACACATGCTCAATCGCTACGATCGCCACGAGCAGGTTTCTTACGATCTCCATGGGGTAACCCTCTTTTCCATATGATCATTTCCAAGTTTATTCTTGATTATTATATTGTATGCAATTTAATATAATTCAATTAACCATCCATGTCAATCTCATGGAATCATAGGCATTAGTCGCAAAGGGATCGTTATCCCTGTAGAGTCGAAAAGGAACTCCGGGCAAGTTCAGCTGGAGGAAATGATTGTACAACAGCAAACAGGCTGCCGACAAAATCGGCAGCCTGTTCGGCTCCCTTGCGAGAACGACATCAAAAAAATCGTACACGTTCATCTAGGACTTCATTTATACGATGTACACGTCCCTGGCTGAAGCTTGAAGACCTTACATCCCCGCCTTCTCCATAAGCAGCACCAGCACCTTGGCGATCTGCTCGCGGGTAGCGGCGGCAGACGGATGGAAACGGCCTTGCCTGTCTCCTTCCATCAAGCCGAGCGCCTGTGCGGTGCGGATCGCATCGACTGCATACGCGGAAGCTTGCGCGAGATCAGCGAAGTCCGACTTAGCAGCTGCGCTTGGACTCCCCTTCGATCCGGCCGCATAATCATAAGCCCGGACCAGGAGCACAGCAAGCTGCTCGCGTGTGATGGCTTCATTCGGGCGGAAGCTTCCGTCTTCGTAACCCGTCAAGAGGCCCGCTTGCTTCAACTGAGCGGCATATCCGCCGTAATAAGCAGTTGCTGGGATATCTGCAAAGGTACCCGCCGAACCGGCTTTGCCGGATTCGGCAAAGCCGAGCGCACGGCCGAGGAAAGCGGCGAAATCCGCTCGCGTAATCGTTCCCTGCGGGGTAAACGTGCCTTCTCCCGTTCCGTTTGCAAGGTGCTTCGCGGCCAAAATCTCAATATATGCCTTCGCCCAGCCATCCGGCACGTCCGAGAAGGTCTTGTTGTACTGCAGGATCAAGAAGTCGCCCAGAGCTGCGGTCTTGAAGCTGAAGCTGCCGTTCGATAGCGCGCCTCCCAGATATAGTGGTTTCTCCACATTGCCGATCTCGTAGGCTCCCGCCTTGGCCGGTTGAGTCAGAAGTGCCAGTTCAGCACTGTTGAGCGTCCGTTTCCATTCGACCTTGTCCCGGAACGCGTTTATCTTTCCGCTGCCGGTTGTTAGTGTCAGGTGGAAGATTGTTCCCGAAGGCTTGTAGCCGGGATCAGCCGCTAGAAGCTTCGCAGCGGCCGCTGCCGTTTCGGAGGACGATGCCGTACCCAGGCTCAAGGTGAACCGGTCGGACGGCGACAATTCGTCCATTGGCCAAGCACCGCCTGGGATCGTAACGACGAGGTCCCCTGCGATGATCCGGATGGAAACTTGTCGAGCCGCTTCCGACGATAAAGCGGAAGCCGGAAGGATCAGATTCACCCGTTCTCCTGCCGCTAATCCAGATACGGCAAGCTCAACGGTCCGCTCTGTGGTACCGGCTGCAAGGGCGATAGCTGCCTTTAAATCGGTGGCGGTAACTTCCGCTTGCTTGGCTCTATTCCCTGTGGAGATTGGAACCAGATTGAGATGAGTGGAGGTAACAGTTGGCCATATTGTCCCGGAACCATTGTTGTTTCCGTTATGGTTTCCATTGCCGTTGTCTTTCTCTGCCAGCAAAATCACGGTTCCACCGGTTAATGCGGAGGGCAGCTTAACCGTCACTTGACCCTTGTCGTCAGAGGTATAGATCGTTCCGCTGAACGAGTCCTTCCATCGTCCTGCCTCACCGACCGGGATGGTAACCATCTGCTCGGATTCCTTGATGTTCAGGGCGACATAAGCCGTTTGCCCTTGATAGCTTCTCGCGAACACATCATAACCTTCGGCATCCGAACCGGCGACCTGCGTGCGCGTTCCTTTGGAGAAGAGCAAGGAGTTCGCTTTGCGGATGTTGAGCAGCTTCTTATAATGCTCGTGAATGAAGCTGTACTTCGGATCGTTCAGACGACTCCAGTCGAAATCGTAGCGATTCTCGCTGAACAACCCCTGGCTCATGTCGATGGCATTCATACCGGAATGTCCGATCTCTTCTCCGTAGTAAATGACAGGCTGGCCCTTCGCGGTGATCTGCAAGGCGGCAGCCAACATCTGCTTCGCTTGTGCGGAACGCAACGTTGCTTCATCCAGCGTTCCATTTTTGAATTTCACCCTGTCGGCGTCACTCAAGAGTTTGATCAGGAAGTCGTCCTCATCATGACTGCTGAGGAACTGTCCCATCGTCGCCGTATTGTCCAGCTTCTCGTTGCGGGCGGCGAGTTCTTTCTCCACGCTGGCGATCTTGCCGGATACAAATTCGCTGGCAATGCCCTTGAACCGGAAATCCAACTCCGAGTCCATCGTACCGGTCTTCAGGTAGCCTCCGTCATTGTCGATGCTTGCTCCGAAATTTTCCCCGATCAGTTTGAAAGCGGGAGCGATCTCGGTAAGCCGGTTTTTGAAGGCCATCCAGGTCGTTGTATCCACATGCTTCACCGTATCCACACGGAAATAATCAATCGTGTTGCCGAGCTCCGTACGCGTCTTCGCGATCCAGTCCGTCTGCCATTCGATGATCTTCGCCCGAACCGCCGGGTCCTCCGTGCGCAGATCGGGCAAGCCCGCCAGATTATTGCGAACGACGCCATCCTCGTTCTTCGAACGCAGCATTCCGTCAAATACGCTTCGTTCGGCGTCCGTCGGATAGTTCTGGATTCCCTTCGTATCCGGGGTGTCCATGCCATAGCCGGTATGATTCAGCACTACGTCGACCATGATCTTGATGCCGCGGCTGTGAGCGGCGTCGAGCAGGTTCTGGAAGTCGCGGATTTCACCGAAATGCTCCTCCGTCTTCGTGAAATCCTTGGCCCAATACCCGTGGTAGGCATACTGCGTCCCGCCGAAGTCAGTCCCTTTGTTGAAATCGATATTGTCCACAATTGGAGAAATCCAGATGGTGTTGATGCCGAGATCGGCCAAGTAATCGAGCTTGTCGGTGATCCCCTGCCAATCTCCACCATGATAGGACTCGAGATGGGTCTTATCGGAATTCTCTCCGTTCGGATCGTCATTCGCCTGAGTTCCATTAAAGAACCGGTCGGTCAGCAGGAAGTAGATGCGCGCTTCATCCCAGTCGAAATCGTTCGCGTCTACCTGCTGGCGAGTCTTTACCATCACGCTCGTCTGGAAGCGGTGCTTGTTGCCGAAGCGATCGGTCAGTGTGAGCGGGATTGCTTTCACTCCGGCGGTCACCGAATCCTTCACCGCGATCGTCAGCGCGAGAAGTTCCGGGTCAATCGCCGTATCGGCTTTGCCGCCCAAGAAACTGAGGTCCGCCGAGAGGCTCTTGACGTCAGCGGCGTTCCCCTCGATCGCCAAAGTCATCACTGCGTTCTCGTTGGAGCTGATCTCACCCGGCGCGACCGACGCACTTAGCCCAAATGTGGGAAGTGCATATTCGATCACCGAGCGGCCGTCTACTGTGTTCATCGGGTCGTTCAACTCGGTTGTCACGCCGTCCCTGGTTACTAAATACGTATAAGGATGCAGTCCCGGAGTAAGAGGATCCAGCGTGTAGCGGAAAATCTCATCTTCGACGGAGTAGGTCATCGGGTACTCTTTGCCATCGATCTTGAGTACCACTCCGCTGATCTGGCTCATTTCATCTTCCGCAAACAGCTCGGAATCCCGGTAATAGAACGTCGCAGCTCCATCGGCCAAGAGCGGCGCGGACATAGGCGGATAGGTACGAATCGCTCCTTGGCCTGCCGTCACGGTCACCTTGGTTACCGCACTCTTTCCCGTCACAATCTCCCGGTCATAGTCCTGGTCAATGATCCGCCAATCGGTTCCTTTGCGCACTTTAAAGCCGATTTTGGCGGTTGATTTGCTGATGGGAATGATGGCGACCGCTTCCGTATCGGATACCTTGGTGAGATTCACTTGTCCGTCTGAGTCGCCGGAACTCCATACCCACAGGTTCCAGCCTTCGAAATCGCCGTCTGGCTTTGTATACGTAAACTTGATATAGCGGTCCGGCTTGATCGAACCCGGCTTGGTGTAGAACACCCCTTCTTTGCCTTGGATGATCCAGACTTCCGCTTCATGCCCGCTGCGGACTTCGACTTGGCGTGTAGAATCTTGAGCTGACCAGTCGTTCCCTTCCACAGACAAGCGCGGAATCACATTCAGCTTCGTATCAGGGAATATGTAGGTCCCCGTTGCATAGCCGTCTTCATCCACTCCTTTGAACGTATAGCCCTTGCCTTCCTTTCCTTCCGGGTACAGCCACAGATTCCAATCACCTGCTTTGCCGTCGGTGCGATAGTAATGGATGGTATACCGATTCATCGAAGTGACGACGTTGATCGTCCGCTCCAACCGGTAACCGCCATACTCAGCGACAACAACAGCCGATTTGGCAGCCGCATCAGCCGCTACCGTCAGTTGGTTCCCTGCCAACGCGATGCCATCTACCGCCTCCTTCAAGCTCCAAACCGGGGCCGCTTCTGTCTTCTCTCCGGTGGGAGACAGCAGGGATGCCTTCAACTCCAGAGTGCTACCCGCCGCCACATCGGTTCCCGCTTCATAGAGCAAGCCAGGGACAATGGCTAGTGAGTTGCCTCCAGTCATCTTGGGATTGAGCGGGTCCGTGAAATCGCCGGACCAGCTGCCGAGGGTCGGGATGAATTTGTATTCATAAGTACCGGGGTCCAGCTTCAGATTCAAGCGGAATTGTCCGTCTATTTTGATAAAAGGAATCGCCGTCTTCTCATTCCAGCCGTTCATTTGGCCTACAAGATACAGAGTGTCGCCCGTATGGCTGGCGTTGGCAAACGAGATGCTGCCATCCGCTTCGAGCTTCGGACTCACAAGCGCGGAGGCCGCCACTTGAACGGTTCGGTTTAGACTCCAAGTACCGTGGGTAGCGGTGATTTGGTAGTCGCCAACTGCCGCATCCGCTGCCACCACCAGCTTGCCGTCCGCTAGGGCAACCCCTTGGCCCGCAGGCGCTACGGTCAGATCCACCGACTCCGTCTTGCCAAGCTCACCGGTATAATAAACCGCGTCGAGCACCGTCTCCGACCCTCGAGCGATGTTGGTCGGCTGCTTGAAGGAGATTCCCGGAACCGATAGCCCCGGATTTCCGTTTTTCCGGACTGGATTGAGCGGGTCCGCCTTCCAGTCGCTGTCGTTCGCCACCAAGCCGTATTCATACCATCCGGCCGGAATCTTCTTGGTCAACGACCAGACATCTCCGCTACCCTTCTCCAACGGCAGCAGAGTTCCCCAGCTGTCGCCGGTAAACTCACCTTTTACAATAACCTTGCTCTCCGATCCATTCCCTTGATAGAAAAAGCTGATCTCTGCGCCGTCCGCATAAGGCGTACCAATCTGCGGGCTCGTGATCGCTGCTGCATCTGCTTTGGCTGTTGCTGAATAAGTGGGCAGCAAGCTGACCAGAAGGGCGAACACAAGCAGCCAGACCATCGGCCGGGCCGCTTTGCGTGAGGCTTTACGGGGGTTATTGCGAGGGATGTTGTGCATATCCGTCAAGCTCATTCAACTCCTTTGTCACGGTATAAGATGTAAGCGTTTGCTTTTTCGGATAACCATCAACCTGATTCCTTTCAATCATGCTGAGAAACCGGTCGTTTAGCCTCCTTTCCCAAGAAAATCAATGGCAAACGTTTGTTCAGAAGACACAACTTCACAAATATGCGAATTAACGGATAAACGCGCCAAAGAAAGCGCTTTATCAATGATTCAAGCATACTGGAATATATAAACAAGTCAAATCGTTTGCACAATGGAATGCCAGATTATTACCATTCAATTTCTTCCTAACTCGCTAAATCATTCAAATCCTCTCTATTTCAGAGACACATCCATTTGCACAACATAATGACGATTGCGCATTTGCATGAGGGTTATATGCAATAATGTGCAAATCTTGACTTGTTCCGACAAGTGGAAGCGCCTCTCCTCTCCCCTAAGCGATTTGATCCTGTATCCTTCATTGACACCGATCAAACCGAAGGGGTACGATAGAGCCATTGTCTGCAGCTTGCTGTCCCTAACTAGGGAAATGCCAGCTGCCCATGAGTTCGGCTGCTTCAACCTATTCCACCAACGCCAATGAACGGGGGATCTTTGATGATTTCGCAGCAAATCGGTGTTGTACTGGCTCAGATCGGGACTCCGGAGGTCCCTCACGCCCGTGCGGTCCGGCCTTATCTGCAAAGGTTTCTTTCCGACCGGAGGGTGATCGATTACCCTTCCTATCTCTGGAAGCCCCTGCTTCATACCGTTATTCTGCGCGTGCGCCCGAAACGCTCCGCCTCCCTCTACAAGGAGATCTGGACCGAAGACGGCTCTCCTCTTCTTGTCATCTCTGAGAATCAGAAGAAGGGCTTACAGGAACGGCTCGGTGAAGGCTACCGGGTAGAGCTCGGGCTCGCCTACAGCAAGACGGATATAGCGGAAGCGGTGCAAAAGCTCGAAGAAGCCGGCATACGCCGCATCGTCGTCCTGCCCCTCTTCCCGCAATATTCCTCCACGACGACTGCCGTTATGTATGACAGAGCCTGCTTTGCCGCATTGGGGCGAACGAAAGCGGACGGTCCCGCTCCCAAGCGGTTTGTTCCCGAGCTGCGGCTTATCGGCAGCTATCACAACCGGTATGGCTATATCCGTGCCATGCGAGATTTAATGAACGAAGAACTCGAACGGCTTGCCGAAAAGCCGGATAAATACCTCTTCACCTTCCATGGTATACCGAGACGCTACGTAGAGTCGGGGGATCCCTATCCGCAGGAATGCGAGGAAACAGCTCGGCTCCTCGCGAGCGAGCTGGGTCTGGAATCGCACGAGTGGATCGTTACCTATCAATCCCGCTTTGGACCAGAGAAATGGCTCGGCCCTTCCACCGCCGATACGTTAGCGCGATTGGCTTCAGAGGGTGTCCACCGGCCTTTCGTCTTCTCTCCGGGACTCGTTACCGACTGCCTGGAGACGCTTCATGAGCTTGGGATTGACGCCCGCAAGGACTTTACCGATCATGGGGGCGCACCGGACGGCTTCACCCTCAGTCCTTGTCTGAATGACAGGGCGGACTGGCTCGACTTTCTCGCCGATCTCGTCCGTGTTCATTCGCTCGGATGGGAGGAGCATGAAGAATTTCCCTATGGCCTGACCCGTATCTTGCACGAATAATACAGGAGCTTACGATGAACCCTTTGAAAGCCTATCCACGAGAAGTGAAAGTCTTCCTTGCCGCCAGTCTGATCAATGCAACCGGCAGCGCCTTGATGTGGCCGCTCGTCAGCATGTTCGTGTTCGATGAGCTCGGCCGAAGCATGGCGGATGCCGGTCTTGCTATTCTCATCCAATCTCTCGGAGGAATTGCCGGCCAATTGTTCGGCGGCTCCTTCTACCATCGAATTGGAGTCAAACGACTCATCGTCGGGGCGCTCGCCCTGAACGCACTCGGTCTCTTCCTATTGCCTTTCGTCCGAGAGGTTTGGCCGCTATTTCTGGTGACGATGGGCCTCATCGGCCTCTTCAACTCCGTCTCCTCGCCCGCTATTCAAGCCTTCGTCGGCTTCCGGTTCGCCGAGCGTCGAGCGGAATTGTTTAACGTCATCTATGTGGCCAACAATATCGGCGTCGCTCTTGGAACCGCTATGAGCGGGTTTCTCGCTGATCTGTCCTATAACCTCAGCTTCGTGCTGAATGGGGTTTCCTGTGCGCTGTTCGCGGGCTTTTTTCTCATCTATCTGGGGAAGGTGGATGAAGCGGGCCTTGAGGAAGCCCCTCAAAGAGCCGGATGGAAAAGCATCCCGCCTGCCGACGATGAAAAATCGTCGGCAGGCGGTACTTGGGCCCTGCTCTCCAATGTCCGTCTGTATCTGCTGATCGCAATAGGCGGCCTGCTGCTGCAGGTCGGTAACTCGATCTGGAACACCGGCGTCTCCCCTTCCATCATCGCAAGCGGGATGGAGAAGAAGGCATACGGCTTCCTCTGGACCTTGAATGGTATCATGATCTTTGTCGCCCAGCCGCTGACGGCCCTCATTCGCCGTTTTGCCGCCCGGACCGTCACGGCCCAGATGACCGCAAGCAGCGCCTTCTATTTGGCGGGCTATGCCTGTATCCTGCTCATTCAGAGTTATCCCGGTATGATCACGGGCATGGTGTTCGCCACTCTCGGCGAAATGCTCATCGCTCCCGCCGTACCCGCCTATCTATCGGAGAACGGCGGTAGACACGCCCCCTTCTACATCGGATTGACCGGCGGAATCGGATCAGTCGGACGCGTGTTTGGCCCGTTTGTTATGGGCAGCCTGTTCGATGGCGGCGGACTCACTCCGGTCGCTTGGCTGGCTGTGGTAACCGCAGGCTTATCAACGGTCTTTTATGGCGTACATTCGCGAATTCAACATTCATCCCGGCTTCTGCCCGCCGCTGGAAAAGAAAGATAAGGAGGAAGCCCGAAATGGCGCTTAACCGAAGATTGTTTACCGATGCGGACTTTGCGGAGGCGGAGGAGAAGCAGGTGCTCATCCGCGTCTTTCAGGACGATCACATGGTGGATGCCGGCGGGGTCATCGTCCGGTTTTCTCCCGATCTCGTCGTCATCCAATCCGGAGTCGGCGACGTCGCTTATTACAGCCGCACGGAATGCGAGTTTTTTGAGATGAAGCGCCGGTAATACTCAGCGCTGATGAAAGATCGGCAGGCAGTATCTCGTGTGCAATTGTGGTTCACTTAGAAGTATGCCAGGGGAACCGATTGTTAAAGGAGGTGAAGCTGCAATGTCCACCTATGAACAGCAAGAATGGATTGAAGCGGATTTTTCGGGTGAAGACTTGCGGGAGACCGAGTGGAGGCAGTGCACGTTCATTCGCTGCCGCTTTCGAGGAGCTCGTATGGAGGACACCCGCTCCGAGCACTGCCAGTTCATTGATTGTGATCTGACCGGTGCGCTGCTGAATGCCTCCACTCACCTTCATACCGCTTTTACTAACTGCGAGATGCAGGGCGTCAACCTGTTTGTCTCCCGTTTCGAGGAGTGCAAGCTGGTCGGATCGAATTTGACGGAGAGCTTGACGAACGGATTCACGCTGCTCGGAGGCGACTGGTCCTATACGAATTTGCGGTTTGCCAATCTCAGCCGCCAAAATCTGCGCGGGGTACGCTTCTGCGAGGCGGATCTCATGGATTGCAACTTGGAAAAAGCCGATCTGCGCGAAGCCGACTTGACCCGCGCCATCCTGGCCAAAGCCAAGCTTTCAGGCGCAGACCTACGCGGAGCCAAGCTCGACGGCGTCGACTTTCCCTCGATGAATGTAAAAGGGGCACGGATGGATATGTTCCAAGCTGTCGCGTTCCTCCGGTCGTTCGGGGCGAAGGTCGAATAGAAGGTGGAATAGCTGAGAGATCGCTAAGCGGTAAACGGAGAGCTACTCTAAAGCCTTCCGCCTATCGGCCGCCATTCCTTTATGGGAGTGTCCCCAAAAGGTAACCTTGGACACCCTTAGAACCAATGGATGACCTTTGAAAAGAAGCCAAGGAACTAAGCGGCTTGTTCACGCTTAGTTCCTTGGTTTTTGACGTCTACCGCCGTGTTCGATCATCCTATTCACGACCAGCGCAGTAGCTCCGTTAAAATTTCAAAACCCTATCTTTTAGCAAAATAGCGGCCGTGGCCGCCGTTAGAGAAACTCACTCGAACAGCCTTGAAATTCCCCCTTAGAATTTGGTAGAACCACTAGGAATTCCGATCACATTCTAGGGGTGAGGGGGACTCACCCAAATGGTCGGTGGCTTTCGCATGCCCACAAGGTGTTCGAGAAGCCAACGATCGATCCTAGAAGAGTGCAAATCAAGCTTGTTGAGCCTCACCTACTTGATTCGCCCCTCTTTTTCATCATTTCAGGCAGCCTCGGCTGCCGCTCATCTTCGCTCGCATTCGGTTCCGTCGGATTCGACCTATTCGCATGTAAGCTCCGCCCCGCAAGCTCCCAGGCGACCTTTGCGAGCAAGCAGCAGAGGATTACATTGAGGAGCGACACGGCGAGCATCGGGAAATCAGCCGAACCCCCGCTCATTCCGATGGAGCGAGAAAAGTAGATGACATGTGTGTTCACGTAGACCGTCACCGTGAAGGCAGCGGCGAAGGCGAGCAGCCTTTTGTCCCGGAGGTAAACATAAGCCGCGAGAGTGAGCGCGATAGCCGGATACAGGTAGCGTTCATGCATGCTCGTCGAGAAGGTGAACACTCCGGCAATCTGGATCGCCCCTGCAAGAAACGCAAATGCGGGACTTTTCCCGCGATCATATACCGCCCATGAGAAGAGTGTCGTGATCGCGATGAAGATCAGCCCCAAGAGATGATAGCTGAACAGGAACCCGACATTTGCGCTCGGGGTATAATTTGTTCCGATCAGGCTAAAGAAATTGTACGCATTGACCGAAGCGTATGGATACTCTCCGACCGTGCTTTTGAAGAGATCGATGATCCATAGCGGTTCCTGTTTGAGGGAGAAGGGAACAAGGATCAACACCGCTGTTCCGATTCCCGCAGCAATGGCTTTGAGCCAAACCTTCAGGCTCCGCTGCCGCACCAGCTCGAAGAACAACACGGGCAGGAAGATGATGCCCTGCGGTTTCATTAGGATGGAGGCGGCGAACAACGCGGCGGACAAGGCCGGTTTTCTTCCGACGATCGCCGTGAGCGCCAGCAGAATGAACAGAGTGAAGAAGGAATCGACCTGCCCCCAGAACGTCGAGTTGATCAAGACAGCCGGATTCACCATGTAAAAAGCAGCCAAGAGCACTCCCGCCTCATACGAAAGGGCCTTGCGGGCAAGCCTGTACAGCAGCCAGGCGCTTCCCGCATCTGCAGCGAGGGAAGGAAGCTTGAGCAGCAGAGGGGAGTAGCCACCGAGTCCCAAAGTGGAGATCGCCTTGCCTATCGGGTACAAAAAATAGATGTAGAACGGCGGATAATCCGCATTCCCATTCACGTAAAAATCCTTAAGTCCGTTCGCTGCCGTCACAGCCCAATTGCGGAACAGCGACAAATCCATATGTCCGCTAATCCAAGGCGCAATCGCCACTCGCAGCAAAAAACCGGTGCCTAGCACCGTAACGAGCACAAGCAATCGATTCGCTTCCCGCACACGCAGCGAGTGCTTCTTCACGAGAATCGCTGCCGCCGCACAAAGCGCCGCAAAGCCCGCCGCATACCAAAGCAGCGAGACCCGCTGAGCTTGGCTGCCGCCCGAGCTGCCAAAGCCAGCTCCAGAAGCACCGCCAAACCCTCGCCCTCCGCGATTGCCCATTCCAAAGCTGCTTTGACCAGTTTGATCGGGTTGAAGGTTTTCCCCTTTATTGCGATTGCCCATTCCGGAACCGCTTTGTTCGGTTTGATCGGATTGGGTCCCATCCTCGTTATTGCGGCTGCCACTTCCAAAACCGCCTCCCCGATTGGTCCCTTCTTGATTCGTTGAAGCAGAGCCACTATCCGGTCTCTGGATCCCGCCGCCATTTGACCCGGCCCCTTGTCCCATGCCTCCCATAAAGCCGCGTCCGGTCCAGGTCATCCCACTGCTGCTTTTGGCGTTCGTGTAGGCAGTACTGCCATGATACGACCAAAGGGAATAACCGGTCGCGATCAGCGCGGCCACTAGGATTACCATCATCGCGATTCTCGCTTTATTTCGCTTCACTGCCGTCACTCGACTCCGCCTCCCGCATCAATCCTTTGGCTCATTATAGCCACCAAACCTTAATCGCACCTTAACGGCGCATGAAGCCGTGTCAGTTGAGGGAGCTGTCCGTTCATGAAATTCTCCTTGCTTGCTCCATTCCTCTTCATCTGCCTTCTTGCTGCTGGCTGCGGTGTCTACCGTGGAGGCGGATGCCGATCAAGACGGCGACAATGAGATCATCGCTACGGTCGGAACAAACCCGCAAACCTCCATCTACAAATGGAAGGAAAGCCGGATGGAAGTCGCCGATCTCAATGAGCTCATGAAGGCCGGGACGGTTCTTTCCACAAAAAAAGAAAGGGCCAAGAACGGCCCTTTCTCATGGCGATACTTTCAACTTCCAGACGGTTGGACTTGATGATTTCTCCGTTCGTTAATTCTCCACCTTATGCTTCATCAGCCAGAGGGTGACGCCGAGCAGAACGAGAACAATGGCCAGTTCGAAGAGAACGGGACCCATAAACCACTCTTTAAGCGGGAAATTCACGGGAACGGTCAAACTCCCGGCGCCGTCACTCTCATAGAGCTTGAACGAGAAATATTGAGTCATTTTCGTTACAGGGGTATGAAAAAGCTCTTGCTCAATCAGAGACGGAACATTCTGCAGCAGGGTGAATGCGATGATCACGACCGGGATTTTGCCTTTAAAGCGGAAGCTGAACAGGAAGGTCACCAGAAAATAGGCAACCATGCAATAAAACACGAACATCCAAAGCCCGGTTATGGCCGCCGCGAGATAATCCCCAATGCCAAACGAAGCGATTGCATCATGCAGAAGATGATGGGGCAGCCGATGCTTGATGAGCGCCGCCTGAGCGAGAGCGATGAGGCCGAGAACACTCTGGGAGATAAGACCGTAAATCAGAGATGCTGCCATATAAGCAAGAGGTCCGAGCGGCAGCAGCCGGCGGGAAGGCAGCTTGAGGCTTTGATAAAAGCCGCGTATGCACTCCACGAAGATCAAGATACAGACGGCCGCGTACGAAATCACGCTGATCATGATCGTGTACGCTTTCGCCTGCTCGCCTCCAGGCGTATACAGCAGCAAGGATAGCTGGATCAAGATCAGGATGCTGAGGGCACCAAGCAAGCTCGTCGCGTTTTGGCGGAATTGATATTTCAACAATTTACTCAATCCGCGAACACCTCCTTGAACAGCTCGTCGATGCTTTTTCCCGTCGTGATCCGAATCTCTTCCACTTCCTTGTGCAGCACGATCTCCCCTTCCTTCAAAAAGACCACTTCATCGAATATTCGCTCGATATCGCGCACAAGGTGGGTGGAGACGATCAAGGTGCTGTCCTCGGTATAATGATCCACGATGGCATCGAGGATCTTGCCTCTGGCGACCGGATCGACGCCGCCGATCGGTTCGTCAAGCAGATAGAGGCGCGCCCGACGCGACAAGGCGATTGTGAGCTGCAGCCGCTCGTTCATGCCCTTGGAGAGGGACTCCACTCGATCCGCAGGAGACAGCTTCATGAAAGCGAGCAGCTCATCCGCTTTCTGCCTGTCAAAATCGGGGAAGAAATCCGCGTAGTAGGCAATCGCGTCCCTCACCTTCATCCACGACTCCGTGAGCGGCTTATCCGGCATAAAGGAGACTAAGGGTTTTGTCGCAAGTCCCGCCGGAATACCGTTTACGGTTATCGTGCCTTGGTTCGGGTGGTTCAGCCCGGCGATGAGCTTCATCAGCGTCGTCTTCCCGCTGCCGTTCGGCCCGAGCAAGCCGACGATTCTGCCCGGCTCCAGCTGCAAGGAAACCTGCCTCAGTCCGCGATTATTCCTGTATTGCTTCGTCACGTCTTTCAGCTCCAGCAGACTCATGCTTCCGCTCCTCCTTCCTGGCCGTTGGAGCCATTCTGCCCGGACGAGGTTCCCGCAGGTTGCCCTCCCGACGCAGCGGCATTCCCGTTTCCATCCGATCTTCCCGTGCGAACAGCGTCCGCCACGATCGCAGCGATATCATCGCCCGCAAACCCCAGCTCCTGCATCCCTTCGATAAAGCGGCCGAGAAGCTCCCCGGCCATTTCCTTCTTGATCGCCATGATCTTCCCTTCCTCACTCGTCACGTATCGTCCGAGACCGCGGCGGCTTTCCACGGTCCCTTCGCGTTCCAGCTCCTGCAGCGCCCGCTGTACGGTGTTCGGATTAATCTGCAGCTCAGCGGCCAATTCCCGCACGGCAGGCACCTTATCACCGGTTCGTAAAACCCCGGTTACAATCTGCCGCTTGAGGTAGGTCATGATCTGGAGGTAAATCGGCAGGTTGTTGTCAAATTCAATGGGCATATTCCTGGTGCCCCCTTTCCTGAAAACCTACAATCAAGCCACATCTCGTTTGCAAAAAGCGAGAAAGCCAAGTCCGATGAATGCGGCTGCGTACACGGCCAATACGACGGCTGAGAACCCGAGCGTCATACCGGAGAGAGGAGGATGTCCGGCAGAGTAGACCGACAGATCCACATTGGAGAACAGCACGTACTTGTAAAAGGGTTTCGGGATCATGATATCACTGAGCAAGGAGATGAAGATGCCGGCGCCGATCGCCTTTCCAGACGAACGGGTGAGCACGCCGACCAAGAAGGTGAAGAGCACGAAGATCGACATGTAGATCCATTGATAGAGAGCCATCAAGAGCAGGTGACTCCAGGTCTCTCCAGCGGCTGGTTGAGTACCGAATACAATTCCTCCGACAACAAACATAGCAATCGAAGCGAAGACGGTTATGCTCATCGTGTAAATCAGGGTGATGATTAGCTTCGAGGCGAGGATACTTCCCCGACTGTGCGTCCGGATGAGTAGAAATTTCACCGTGCCAAACCGAAATTCCTGTGTCACAATCGAGGCCGTACTCGATACAGCGATCAGAGCGATCAGCTTGCCAAGGCCGCTCTTGTCGAGCGTACCCGTCGTATAATCGAATGCCGAATGAAACATGGTCGGATCGAGATTGTTGACCACAATAGCGGTGATAACCGTCAAGAGAAGAATCAAGAGATACGGGATGAAGAACCCCGGTTTCTTCCATATTTTTAACCATTCGTTCCATAAAAGCAATCCAAAGCTACGCAATGCGGTTGCCCCCCGTCCATTTCAAGAATTCTTCTTCCAAGGTTGCTTTCTGTTCTTCAATTCGGTGAATCCGAATCTGTCCGGCTGCGAGCAGGGCAACCAGCTCTGGGACGACCTCTTCATTCAATCGAAGAAGCAGGTCGCTGCCCGCACCCGGCTGATTGCTTGCTCCGGAAAATGAATCTCCCTGCACGCTCGAAGGGCTATCCATTCCGGAGGAGCCTTTTCCGGCGTCTACCGGATTATCCAGCAGCTCGACATCCTTCCGTTGTTCGATCAATTGCCGAGCGGCGCTCCTCTGTCCCGCTCCAACACGAAGCGACAGGACGACTCGCGCGCTCTCTGCAGGAGCTGTCTCATGAAGGGAGCGAACGGTCACAAGCTTGCCCTCCTGAATGACCACTACCCGACTGCACATCTGTTCCACTTCCGAGAGCAAGTGGCTGGAGACGAGGACCGAGATCTTTTCCTCCATCGCGATCTTCTTCAAGTATTCGCGCATCTCGCGTATACCCGCCGGATCGAGGCCGTTGGTCGGTTCATCGAGAATGAGCAGCTTCGGCCGATGCAGAAGCGCTTGGGCGATCCCGAGCCGCTGTCTCATCCCGAGCGAATAGGCCTTCACCTTTTTCCCCATCGCTTCCGTAAGTCCGACCAGCCGGATCACATCCATCAGCCGTTCCTCCGTTACCCCCGGGGTCATCCGCTGGTACTGCTTCAGGTTATCGAAGCCGGTCATGTAGGGGTAGAACTCGGGGTTCTCAATGATGCCGCCAATCAGGCTCATCGCTTCCGCATGGTTGCTACGGACGCTTTTGCCGCCGATGAAGACATCCCCTTCGCTCATGCCGATCAGGCCGACGATCATCCGGATGGTGGTTGTCTTCCCCGCTCCGTTCGGTCCGAGCAGTCCGACGATCTCTCCTGTACCGATCTCGAAGGAAAGACCGTCTACAATCTTCTTGGCTCCAATGCGCTTGGTGACTCCGTTCAACCGAAGTACCGGGACGGTTACCCCCCGCTTGGATTTCGCATCTTCCACATGCATGGTCATTGTATCGCCTCCATTATCCTTGATCCGCTGTAAGGCGGATTGGCTTTGCTTAACTGTATCGGTGTCATAGTTATATAGTACACTATAACATTAGAAAAGGAAAGCCCTTTTTTCTGTTGGAGGATAAAGCCGAAAACAACCCTCTCCGAATAAGGACTGCCTCTAAAGGCAAACCACCCAGGGAGATAGCAAAAAGAAAAACCGATCCTTTGGTATAGGGGAGTATCGCACTCCCCCTATCCCCAAAAAGGACCGGTTTTCTTATTCATTCCCTATACAGGGACCGATTGCTGCTGCCAATGGATTGGACCCGCTTGCTTACAAGGAGTCCAGGAAGCGGACGATGGTTTGCAGCCCTTTGTCGAAGTTCTCCAGATGGAAGTGCTCGTTAGGAGCGTGAAGGTTTTCGTCGGGAAGTCCGAAGCCCATCAACACGACCGGAATGTTCAGCACGCGGGACATGTTCTCCACAATGGGAATGGAGCCGCCGTCCTTCGTGAAGACCGGACGGGTGCCGTATACGTGCTCAAAGGCGTCCGCGGCTTTTTGCAGAATCGGCAGAGACGGATCGATGGTGAAGGGGTTGCCTTTTTCCCGCTGCAAGACCGAGACCTTAGCTCCTACCGGGGTGTGAGCCTTAATATGCCGTTCGAGCTTGTCGAGAATATCCTGCGGGTCTTGGCGGCCGACGAGGCGGCAGGTGATCTTGGCATGTGCTTCCTTGGGGATGACCGTCTTCGTTCCCTCTCCCTGGAATCCGCCATAGACCCCGTTCAGCTCAAGGGTCGGGCGCGCTCCGGTGCGCTCTACGTAGGTATAACCGGCTTCACCGAACAGCTCGTCAAGGCCGAGATCGCGTTTCAGGGCTTCTTCGTCGAATTCCTTGCGGGCCAGCTCTGCTCGCATCTCCGGACTCAGATCGGGAACGTCGTCATAGAATCCAGCCACGTTCACCCGTCCATCCGCCGTGTGCAGAGTGCTGAGCAGTTCGACGAGCGCATGCAGGGCGTTCGGTACGCCGCCTCCGAAGGTTCCGGAATGCAGATCCGTGTTGGCCGTCGTCAAGTCGACGTCCAGGGAGCACAGTCCGCGCAGACCGGTGCAGATTGCAGGCTTGTCCGGACCGAGCAGCTCGGTATCGGAGATCAGTACAGCGTCTGCGGCCAATTTGTCAGAATTCTCGTCGACGAAGCCGTACAGATTCGGGCTCGTGATCTCCTCCTCACCTTCGATGCAAAGCTTCACGTTGACCGGCAGCTTGCCCTCCAGCTTCAGGATCGCTTCCAGCGCTTTGACATGGAGGAACAATTGACCTTTGTCATCGGTTGCTCCGCGGGCATACAGCTTGTTGTCGCGAATCTCCGGCTCAAAAGGCGGGGATTGCCACAGGTTCAGCGGATCTACCGGCTGGACGTCATAATGGCCGTAGACGAGAATCGTCGGCTTGCCAGGCGCGTGCAGGTGATCGGCATACAGGATCGGATGTCCTGCGGTTTGATGAATTTCCACATGCTCCATGCCGGCTGCAAGGAGTTTATCGGCCAGCCAGGAAGCGGCCTTTTGCATATCGGGTTTATGTGCGGACAGAGCGGAGATGCTCGGAATACGGAGCCATTCCTGCAGCTCAGCCAGATGCTTTTCCCGATTTTCACTGAAATACGTTTGGTAATCCATGTTGATCCTCCTGAAAGTAATTCACCCGCCGATTTGCGGTTGCCGCTCTTCTTAGCCTAGGGTTAGGCCAAAGCGAGAGTGCGGTTCACCGGCAGCATAGACAGCGCCGTCCGATGAAGGACTTGATCGGCAGCCGCGAGCGGCGGGGGTCGTTTCCCTTATTTTACTACAAGCATGCCGGAAAATACGAGTCAACCGACAAGATTGCTAACGGGCGAGCCTCCGGCCGTACACGAGCGGGATCAAGACCAGCAGCACGAGCAAGCTTATGGCAGCCGGAAGGAAGAGCGAGCCCGGAAGAAATGCCGAGAGCGCCACACTGGCACCGCCCGCCATCCAGACCTTCCCTGCGAACCGCTGGGTCTTGAACCAGACATCGGCATCCTCCAGGTTGCGGCGAGTCCGGAAGCCGGATAGGCGGTTTCGCTTAAGCTTCGGCATGAAATTGCCCAAGCCTAGCAGAAGGAGGCCGAGGAAGAAAGCGACGATCCGTTCAAGCGAAATCGACCTGAGAACATCCAGATCCGTCATGCGGAGCATCGAATGGATGCTCATTGCCGTAAACAACAGCGCGACCAAGGCGGCAACCGTATTCATGTAAAAGCGCAAGGATGCGCTGCCGTTGCCCTCCGCTTCCTGAGCACGGATGACAAAGTAGCCGATCGGCTTCATGAGAAGCGGTCCGATAAACCCGAGAAGGGCAAACAATAGCATGTCGAAGCTGAACTTATCCGCATAGCGGTCTGCGGCCCCCGCCGCATTGTAATGCACCGGAACTCGGTCCGACATATGCGGGTACAGCACCATCAACGCCATGACAGGCACGAGCGCAATCCCCCAAGCCACCCAGGAGGACAAGCGGAATTTCTTGTTCTTGGTTTGCTCCGAACTTGTTCCCTTCAGCATCTGACCCGTCACAAGCTTATTCTTCGATCCTGCGCCGTTCATCGTCAGACTCCCTTTCCTGTGAATTCTCATTACCGCCCAGCGAGATCATCCATTTCATCACATCTTCAAATACGCTTGTGTTCAGTTCATAGACGATGAACTTTCCCTTGCGTTCCGTTCGAACGAGCTCCGCTTCCTTGAGGATCGCCAGATGATGGGAGACCGTCGCCTGCTTCATCTCAAAGCGGGCGGATATGTCGCCAGCCGTCATTTTCCCGTCTCGCAGCATCTCGAGAATGTCCCTTCGATACTCATCTGACAGCGCTTTGAAAGTCAGCTTCAAGCTCACGAACAGCCCCGCCCTTCATCATTTAGATCAATTTCATTTCGATTATTTTCTAAATGTAGCATATTCGGATTGGAAGCACCTGTCAATCCTAACTTCGAAAAGAAGTCTCAACCCTTCCTCCTTCTCACTATGAGGGAAGAGTGACGATCTGTTATGGGTATAAGAAAAGGGCCGTTATCCGGCCCCATTCAACTCAGATCTTCTTGTCGCGCTACCCTAATTCAAGAGCTGGAATCCCTCCAACTACTCGAATTTGTTCCAGGTTGTCACTTCATCCACGGTAAGCCGTGAGCTCTTGTGCGCCTCCCGTGCGGCTTTGCCCACTGCGATGAGCATGACTTGAGCATAGCGGTCGGGAACGCCAAACTCTTCCTTGAACCTAACCGAGTCGTAACCGCCCATGGGCACGGTATCGTAGCCGTGTGCCTTCGCTACCAGCATGAGCTGCATGGAGACGAGCCCGCCGTCCACCAATACGATTCCCCGCGCCACTTCCGGCGGCAGGTTCTTGTAGGTTTCGATGTTGCGGGGCACCATCCGGTTCTTCGTCGCTTCATCCATAAAGCCGATTTCGACGGCGCGGTTGTAGATCTTCTCCGTCTGTTTATAGGAATCCAGATCCCCAAACACGGCGATCACGGCAGAGGCGTCCACGACCTGCTGCTGGCCATATGCAATGGGCTTCAGCCTTTCTTTCGCTTCCTGATCGGTAATAACCAGAAAACGCCACGGCTGCAGATTGGAGGATGATGGAGCAAGCGTCGCTTCTTCGAGCATCTGCTTCAGTTCATCGTCCGAGATTTTAACTTCCGGATCATAATAGCGAACGGAATGGCGTTCGCGGATGACGTCAAAGAAAGTGGGCTCCATCGGTCTTTGCCTCCCAAAACGGAAATGGTTCGTTCGGGATCATTATACACGGATTAATAAGCTGCTTACAAATGGTATGCTGAGTGAGGTGGTGGGTTCGACTCCGCGTAGATCCGGAACCCGATTCGCGATCAACACCGGCCGAACCCACGGAATAAACCATCTTTGAAAGAAGCTTTGACTAAAGCTTTGACCAGCCCATCGAGTGGCCATTCCCGGCTTACAGATCGACTCCGTCCGGTCCGTCAAGCAAGTCGATGGTGCCCACGGCGAGCACGCCGATGGCGGCTGCCTTGACAAGATTCTTGGCAGCGTCCTTCGTCTGCTCGGCATCCCCCTGCCGCATTCCGTTCACAGCTTCTTTGCCATTGTGGTAGACGTAACCTGCCCCTTGTACCGTTCCGCGAACAACCCGATCCGCAGCGCTCCCCAGATCGGCGAGTCCGGCATCCCGCTTCTCGGCATCGGAAGTGATCAAGCCGGCTCCCGTATCCCACAGGCCGCTGGCTGCCGTGCCGAGTGTCTCGCCCGATTTCACCGTCACCTTCTCAACGCTGTCGCCGATCTCCTTGATGAACGGGCTTCCGGCCAGTTCCCCGACCACGCGGACGCTGCCACCGATCACGAGTCCTGTCATTTTACCGGCGTATCGACCTGCTTTCTTCAGCAAATCCATGCTGCATTCTCCTCTCCCTTGCGCAAACCGGTTCACAACCGTCTGCATCCATGCAACACATACGTCTCACAAGCGGCTGGGTTTCACTGGGGAGTTCGTGCTCGAGGGTTCGTGCTCCAAAGGTTCGTACTCCGTGTCTCCGTGAGTTCCGTTCCTTATACCGCCGCAAACTGGCTGTTGTAGAGCCGCGCATACCCGCCGTTCAAAGTGAGCAATTGTTCATGCGTCCCCTTCTCCACGATATTCCCGTTCTGCATGAAAAGAATCAGGTCCGCTTCCCGAATCGTCGAAAGCCGGTGGGCGATGACGAAGCTCGTGCGGCCTTCGATCAAGCGAAGGAACGCCTGCTGAATGCGCTGCTCGGTGCGCGTGTCGATGCTGCTGGTCGCTTCGTCGAGAATGAGCATAGGCGGATCGGCCAGCATGACGCGCGCGATTGTGAGCAGTTGCTTCTGCCCGCCGGACAGGTTGTCTCCGGAAGCGGACAAGCGGGTATCGTAGCCTTCCGGCAGCCGTTTGATAAACCCGTGAGCGTATGCCGCTTTGGCGGCCACCACAATCTCTTCCTCCGTCGCATCGGGCTTGCCGTACGCGATATTCTCGCGAATGGTGCCGCCGAACAGCCAGGTCTCCTGCAGCACCATACCGAAGCTTTTGCGCAGGCTATCTCGGGTGAGGCTGCGGATGTCCGTTCCGTCCACGCGGATGGAGCCGGAATCCACATCGTAGAACCGCATGAGCAGGTTGACGAGCGTCGTCTTACCCGCTCCGGTCTGGCCGACAATAGCAACTCGCGTGCCCGGAGGAACCTCCAGGCTGAAGCCGGTAATGAGCGGACGGTCCGGGGTATACCGGAAGCTCACCTGGTCGAAAACAATGATTCCCTGCTTGGGAGCCAGCTCCCGGGAAGCCGGGTCATCCGGCATCTCCGAAGGCTGGTCGAGCACCGCATAAATCCGCTGAAGGGAGGCGGTGGCCGCTTGGATCTGTGTCAGCACACCCGTCACTTCATTGAACGGCTTGGCGAACAGGTTGGAATAAATCAGGAAGCTGGACAGATCACCGATGGTGATCCCTCCGTAAATGATGTCCATGCAGCCGATGATGGCGACCGCAGTAAAGGTGATGTTGTTCACGAGGCGGGTCGTCGGATTCGCCAGCGAACCGTTGAATTGAGACTTGATTCCAACTTCATACAGCTCACCGTTGCGGCTTTCGAATTCTTTATAGGTATGCTCCTCATAGTGAAAGGCCTGCACGACCTTTTGCCCACCGATGGTTTCCTCCGCATACCCGTTCAGGCTGCCGAGAATCTTCGCCTGCTCGCGAAACAGCTTTTGCGACCGGGTGGTGATAAAGCGGGCCACATAATAGGAGATCGGGGCTGATACGAGGACGACAAGCGCCATGAGCGGACTGATGTAGAGCATGAAGCCGATGGCTCCTACAATCGTGAAGATGCCCGTCAAAAAGGTGGAAAAGCCTTGCAGCATCCCATCCGAAATCGCATCCATATCGTTGACGAAACGGCTGATCGTATCCCCATGCGGGGTGGTGTCATGGAACTTGAGCGGGAGCGTGTTCAGCTTGTCGAACAAATCCTCACGCATGCGGTTGACGGTCTGATAGGAGATTTTGTTCGTCCAATACGTAAGCAGCCAGCCGAAGAAGCTGCCGATTGCATAGACCACCGCGAGCCCCGCCAAAATCCCTCCGACGGAATGAAAATCCACCGTTCCCGGGCCGACCATGTGGTCGATGGCGCGGCCGATCAGCAAGGGACCGGCCACGCTCGCCGCTACGCTGATCAGCGCGGCCAGTACAGAACCTAGAGCCAGAAGGCGGAACGATTCCGCATAGGCGATCAATCTTTTCCAAGCTTGCCAGGCTGTCATCTCCTCGCCTCCTCTGCATCCAATTGGGACATGGCAATCTCGCGGTAGACCTCGCAGGTGCGCAGCAATTCGTCGTGCTTGCCGATTCCGGCGAGACGGCCCTCTTCAAAGACAAGGATCTTGTCGGCGTGTTGGATAGTGCTGACACGCTGAGAAACCAACAAAACCGTCGTCCCCTCGCTGCTCTCGCGAATGGCCCGCCTGAGGGCCG
This sequence comes from Gorillibacterium timonense, assembly GCF_001457415.1. Lineage (GTDB taxonomy): Bacteria > Bacillota > Bacilli > Paenibacillales > NBRC-103111 > Gorillibacterium > Gorillibacterium timonense. The sequence continues at coordinate 622,660 of NZ_LN881724.1, read as the reverse complement.
CATCTGTCGCAAAATCGAGAGCGCTGGACGAATCGTCCAGGATGAGGATATCCGGCCGCGACACGACGGCGCGAGCTATCGTCAGCCGCTGCTTCTGACCACCGGACAGGTTAAGGCCTCCGCGCGAGATCGGAGTGGCATAGCCTTCCGGCATCCTGCCGATGAATTCGTCCGCCTGCGCGATGCGTGCTGCCCGAAGGACCTCTTCGTCCGAGGCGTCCTCCTTGCCCCAGCGAATGTTGTCCGCTACAGTTCCGGTGAAGAGAACCGCCTTTTGCGGAACGAGGCCGATCTTCTTGCGGAGCTCAAGCAGCGGATACTCCTGCACCGGAATCCCGTCCATCTTCACGCTCCCCTCAATCGCATCATAAAAGCGGGGGATCAAGTTCACGAACGTCGTTTTGCCCGAGCCGGTTCCCCCGATCAAGCCGATCGTCTCGCCGCGCTTGATGGTGACGGACACATCCGTGAGCGCATAATCACCAGTCGCGCTGTAGCCGAAGGAAACCCGATCGAACTCGATGGCTGGAGCGGAGCCGGAAGAAGAGCTTCCCTCAGCGGGGGCATTCTGTGTTTTGGTGATGCTGCTTGTAGGGGTCGAGCCGTTCCATTGGGAATCCACTCGAAGGACCCGAGGCTCGGGATCGACTCCCGAAGGCTCTGGCATGGATGCCGAGGATTCCGCATGGGATGCCAAACTAGCCGCATCCTTCACCGATGGCTCAGCCGCCAGCACCTCGCTGACCCGACCGGCGGAAGAAAAGGCTTTGGTGAAGATGACCACCAGGTTCGAAACGACGATGAGCGCAAGCAGAATTTGCGTCACATAGTTGATGAACGCGATGATCTCCCCCTGCGACAAGCGGCCGCTGTCGATTCGGCCGCCGCCGACCCACAGGATCGCGATGATTCCTGCATTTACTACGAGCGTTGTAAACGGATTGAGCAGCGCCGATAGACGCCCTACCCGAATCGCCGTTGCCGTCAAATCGTCGGACGCTTCGCGAAACCGCTCCTTTTCTCTGCGGGATTTTGCAAATGCACGAATGACCCGTACACCCGAGAGATTTTCACTCAGAATGACCGCGAGGCCATCCAGCTTGCGCTGATAGCTACGGTACAGAGGGGAGGTTCGGCTGATGATCCAGTACAGCAGGACAGCGAACACCGGAGTGGCAGCCAGCAGGACGAGCGAGAGCTGAAAGTCGAGGATCATCGCCATGATGATCGCTCCGATGCAAATAAACGGTGCGCGAATAACAAGCCGAATGAGCATCGCTACGGCAAACTGCAGCTGATTGACATCGTTGGTCAGCCGATTGGTTAGCGTAGAGGTGCCGAAGCGATCCAGCTCCGCGTACGAGAAAGATGAAATTTTTCGAAAAAGCGCATTTCGCAATAGCGTTCCATACCCCTGAGAAGCGCGCGCCGCATAATATTGGCAGACGAGGGAGCTGGCATATCCGCAGACGGTCATGACAAGCATGACCCCTCCCATTCTCAGGATGTAGGATGAATCATGCTGCCCCACGCCGCGATTGATGATGAGAGCGACGATCGTGGGTAATAACAGCTCCAGAATGGCTTCAATCAGCTTGAAAATAGGGCCGATCACAAGCTCCTTCCGATAGGGCTTCAGAAAACTCGAGAGTTTGGACAAGGAAACCAACACCTTATTCATCATGATGGCATTCAGCCGATTCGGCAAAATGCGGGGGGTTGACGATTTGCAACCACCGGTTATGATTATGGCATATCCCTTTGCATATGAAAACTATTAGATACATATCCTTTCCATACCGAAATCATATGGATTGGTTTGATTCGCGAGGAGGTTCAGGATGGATATCCGCCAATTGATGTATTTTCTCGCTATCGCCGAGGAGGGTCAGATCACCGCTGCCGCCAAGCGCTTGCAGATGGCGCAGCCTCCATTAAGCCAGCAGCTTCGACTTCTTGAAGAGGAGTTCGGCGTCAAGCTGGTGGAGCGCGGCTCCCGCAGCATTCGTCTCACCGGTGCGGGTGAGCTATTGCGTGACCGGGCTCGCCAGATCGTGAGCTTGACGGATTCCGCCGTCCGCGAGATCGAGGATTATGCCAAGGGGCTCACCGGTACGCTAGCCATCGGCACCGTCTCTTCCTCCGGAGCAGCCCTGCTTGAAGTAAGACTGTCCGATTTTCACCAGGCTTATGCGGGAGTCAAGTTCGAGCTTCATGAAGGAAACACCTTCGCCGTACTGGATATGCTGCGTAAAGGAATTGTCGAGGTGGGAATCGTTCGGACGCCCTTTCCTTCCGCTCCTTATGAATGCTTGTTCGTCGAGCCGGAGCCGATGATTGCCGTCATGACGCCAGAGCTCACCTGGTCGGGAGATACTGCCCCCATCGAGATCGGCGAGCTGGAAGGCAAGCCGCTCATTCTCTACCGCAGGTTCGAGTCCTTGATCCGCGAAGCGTGCGGACTCGCCGGGTTTGAGCCGGAGGTGTTCTGCTTGAACGACGATGCACGCACGACTCTACTCTGGGCAAATGCGGGCCTTGGCATTGGCCTCGTTCCCGAGTCAGCCATCCGCATCGCTGGGAGCGGGAACTTGATCGTCCGGGAAATCAAGGGAGAAGCCTTGAAGACACGGATCGCCGCCATCTGGATGAAGGATAAATACTTATCCGCTCCCGCTCGCAAATTCGTCGAAAGCTTCGGCAAACCGCCGGAAGCGAGATGACAAAAGGTAGAGCAGCAAAAAACATGCCTCCTCTCACGCCCGTGTAGGGCCTGGAGAGGAGGCATGTTTTTTGGGTTGTGCTAACGCGGCCAGGCGCAGAGCCAGAGCGTGCGCAAAAGTGTAGGCGCATACACGAAGTCAGCCGCCTAGCGGAAGCGCGGAGCCGAAGCGTCAGCGCGGCTGGCGGGGTTGGTCGCCCAGCGGAGGCGGAGCGCCTGGGGCGAGGTGGAGAAGCGATAGCGCTCGCCTTTGGATTTCGGGGGCTAACAACCAGCAAATTCAATCAAGGCCCCCGAAACCAACAGCGATCGGAACCTCGCCCTGGAAGTGCGGAGCCGAAGCGTCAGCGCGGCTGGCGGGGTTGGCCGCCCAGCGGAGGCGGGGCGCTTGGGGCGAGGTGGAGAAGCGATAGCGCTCGCCTTTGGATTTCGGGGGCTAACAACCAGCAAATTCAATCAAGGCCCCCGAAACCAACAGCGATCGGAACCTCGCCCCGGAAGTGCGGAGCCGAAGCGTCAGCGCGGCTGGCTGGGTTGGCCGTCTAGCGGAGGCGGAGCGCTTATGAAAATTCCGGAACCGTGCCGAGCGGGACGATCTGGATCCACGTTTTTCCCGGAACGAGCGGCAGTTCTGCGCCGTTCGCGAACACGCGGATCACGCCATCTTTGCGGCTCCACGTTACCGACCGTTGATGTCCCTGCTGGATGAGGTAACCCTTGCCGGACGAATTTACATCGACGGCCCGGCGTCCCTCTTTGTCCAATATTTTATGAGAGGCTTCGATTACAAGAACGTTTGCCGCCGTGAGCTGCTTGCCGCTATCCTTGTCCACATGCGGCTGTCCGGCCATGAATCGGTTATACACTCCCGTTTCCGCATCGTACTCATAGCCGACCTTATACCCCATGATATAGGGAATCGTGACCTTGCTAGCCGGCTGCCACACCGCTTCTTCGTTGACGACGGATTCCCCTACCGATGCGAAGGAAAGCCCCGGGTTTGTCCACTGTGTGCTGAATTTGTGCCGAGCCGCGCCATCCTGTATCTTTTCCCAGGAGGTGTACAAGTTGTGAGGCGCCTTGCGGTCCTTCGAACGCCAAAAGGTAACGCCGTCCGCATAGACGCCGTCCAGGTGGTCGGCTTTTAGCTTGACCATCATGTTCATGCCATCCTGACTCCAGCCCGCATGGACGAGCATCGCGCCAAGACCGACGCCAATCTCGGCAAAATAAGGGCGCATGCTGCGCACCGGACCGATGACCTCCGGCTTCTCGCTCTGATAGACAGCCAGAAATCTCGTAATCTCTCCTTCCGCCAACACCTCATATACGAGATCGGCTTGACTCAGTCCCGTTTGCGGCCTCGCCGCCGGGGAATTCTCCACCGTCACCAGGAAAGCCCGATCCTTGTTCTCCGTTTGACTCGGAAGTCCGGTTAGCGGCTGAACATAGGGCAAAACAGGAGCCGCAGTAGCTGTAGGATCAACCACGGCTGTCGGCGCCATCGTCGGAAGACTGCCGGACGGTGAAACCGTCTCCGTCACTTTAGCGGGACCGCAGCCCGCCGTGATTAGGAAAACGCAGCAGACTCCGGCAAGCCAGCGAGTTCGCTGAAGCCGCCTGCGGTGTGGGGATGGTTGAATGGGATTCGCTTGATAAGCCGTATGTATGTGCGGGGTCGATGAGTTCATGAGATTCTCCTTTTCCGATCTTACTAGTACGCTGTCAACCTTAATCGTATGTATACGAAGCGGCGTCAATCGGTATGGGAAGTGGTGCGGAAACCATCTTTTTTGAGTTGACAGCGTACTAGTCCTATTCAGTATAGCATGTCCTTGATTTCGGAGGCAGGAAACCTCTCGACAGCGGATACCTCGGTTCGTCACGAGCTCTCGTATAGGCAAGCCTTTCCCTCGGTTCCTGCAACCTTTTGACGAATGCTGTCGTCTGAGGGAACGACATCATGAGAGAAGGAGAGTTGTTCTTGAACCCCTTGACTTCGTTTTATCCCAAGCTTGCCGCCTTCGCGGTAGCCGCAGCTCTAGTTGCTTCCGGCTGCAGCAGCTCCGCTGACCGATCGGAATCAAGTCCGGCAGTCAGCTCCGTTCCATCTGCCGAAGCATCCGCCTCCCCATCCCCCACCGCAACCGACTCGGCAGCCGTTGGGTCAAGCTCCTCCCCGGAGGAAACGGCCTCCGAAGCTCCCAGCGCAACTCCCTCGACGAGTCCTTCGGAGCAGCCGAACGAGAAGGAGACCTCTGCACCAGCAACGGTCAAGCTAACCGATAAGCCAGACGCCAAGCCGACCGGAAATCCCTCATCTAAGCCCACGGTGAAGCCGACCGCCAAGCCTACAGCAAAGCCGACTGCTAAGCCCACAGCGAAACCAACGGTCGATCCTACTGCGAAGCCAACCGCCAAGCCAAGTCCATCCATGAAGCCGGAAACGAACGTGAAGGCAGCGGATGTGACCGCAAAAATCAAAGAAGAGATCGAAATGCCGATGCTCATGAAGGTGGAAGGAGATATGATCCAAGATATCTATTATCTCGATCCTTCCCTCCTCGCAGATTATTCGTTCATGCAGCCCATGATAAATGTCAGCACAAGTGAAGTGGTCGTCGTGAAGCTGAAATCGGGAGACGACTACAAAGCCGTCACGGAAGGTCTTAAGAAAAGAGCTGCCGACGTTCAACGAATCTTCTCGACCTATCTGCCCGACCAGTATGAGCTTGCCATGAACGATCAGATTGTGAGGAACGGCGATTACGTCCTCTTCAGCATCACAAAGGATCAAAAGAAAGCCGCAGAAATCTTCAATAGCTTCTTCAAGTAAACGAAGCTTCGCCGGTATCGACCAACGACATCCTATGATATCGTACAAAAAAGGACAGTCCCGCTCAGCGGACTGCCCTTTTTTCGTTTAGTAAACCCAAGCTATTACACAGGTTAGTACGCTGTCGGCCCTAATCGTGTGGATATGAATCGGGTCAATGGGGATGAGAAGTTTTACCCGAACTGAAGAAGTTCCTTCAGTATGCGGATCTGCTTGCGCTCCCCGGCGATGACGATGGTGGTGCCGGCAATGAGGCGATCCTCCGGACCCGGATTGATTTTTTGGCCGGTTTTGCCGACGATGGCGAGGATGGTGGCTCCGGTCTTGGCACGGACGTCCAGCTCCATGATCGATTTGTTGACGCTTTTGAAGGACGGCTCCAGCTTAAACCAGTCGATCACCAGTTCATCGAGCGAAACCTCAATCGTCTCCAGCGCTTTCGGTTTGTACGTCATCCCTCCGATAATCGCGGCGACCTGGCGGGCTTCCTCGTCTTCCAGGGTCACGAGGGATACGCTTTCCTCTGGATCGTCATCATCATAGTGGTACAGCTCGCGGCGGCCGTCGTCGTGAATGACGATCACCAATTTATCTCCGGAACGGGCTTCCAGTTGATACTTTTTCCCGAGGCCCGGAAGATCGGATTCTCGAATAATTCCCATAGCAGCTTTCCTCCAATATCAGGTTGTGGTTAGACTTGACTCGCATCCTCTGCCTCAGGCTGACATCGCACCGCGCTTCACGGCTGTGAAGCAGGAGCATCCTGCGGCTTCGGCTTGTTCCATTTGAAGATTTTGTTGAGAAATTTGTAGACATGCTTCGATTCCTTGGTCAAGAGCGGACCGATGATGGCGAGAATAAGAACATAGAGCGCCGACAGCGGCCGGAGAACGGGCATCAGCCCCGCCGTTATTCCGAGATTGGCGACGATGATGGTAAATTCCCCGCGGGCCATAACCGTAAGGCCGATGTTGGTGGACGCTTTGTGGGAGAGACCGGCTTTCCTTCCGGCGATCATCCCGGAAACCACGTTGCCGAGGATCGTGAGCACAGCGGCAATGAGAGCAAGGCCGACCGCACTTCCCAGCGTACTCGGATCAATGCCGAGGCCAAAGCTGAAGAAGAACACCGCGCCAAAGAAATCCCGAAACGGTACCACCAGATGCTCGATTCGTTTGCTGTGCTCCGTCTCCGACAAAGCGAGGCCGAACAGGAGGGCTCCAATCGCCTCCGCGACGTGAAGCGTTTCTGAGAAGCCTGCAACGAAGAACAGGAGCGAGAATACGACGATGATGAAAATTTCGTTGGATGCGATATTCAGCAGACGATTAAGCACCTTCGGACCAAACCGCGCGATGACGAAAAACATCAGCATGTAGCCAATCGAAATCGCCACGGATACGAGCACCCCACCGACGGATGTCGCCCCCCCGAGCAGCAGCCCGGACATGACGGATAGGAAGACCGCCAGGAAGATATCGTCGAACAAAATCATTCCGAGAATAAGCTCCGTCTCCGCATTGCCGGTCCTTCTAAGATCGACAAGCACCTTGGCCACAATAGCCGTAGAGGAGACAGACATCATCCCGGCAACGATGAGCATTTCATTGAAGGGGAAATCCGCAAGATAGGCGAACCCGAGGCCCAGAGCAAAATTAAGCGCCACGTAAATGCTCCCGCCGAACACAATGTTACGCCCTGATTTTATCAGCTTGGACACTGAGAATTCCAGCCCCAAATAAAAGAGCAGGAACAAAACGCCGATGCGGCCGAGAAATTCGATGAATGGCTGGCTCTCGATGAACCGGAAATCCAAGATTCCGATCTTAGGGGCATGGGGCCCAACCAGCATTCCGAGGACGATCAGAAATGGAATGATGGAAAATTTCAGTTTATTCGCAAGCACCGAGGCCAACGCGACCAGTAACAAGGCCGTACCGACCTCAAAAACCAAGTGATCCATAGAATCCCTCCCTCTTCTCCTTGTTTATACATCTATTATACAGATAAATGAGCAATAAACAAAACATATTAGTATTTTATCGAAACTTTACGATTTTTTTTGCTTAATTTATTCATTATTCCCGATTTTATGCCATCCATACCTTCCCGGGGAAAATGGGCCTGTTCCTTCTGTCCTTGCCATGAGAGCTGGAAATCCAGCCTTTACAAAGAGCCAACATATGCTATAGTTAGAGCGTGTTTGCAAACATGCACTAGGCTAATTGAATACTGCCAACAATCACTAGGGGGGCCAATCCGGCTGAGATGGAGCGATGCAGCTCCGGACCCTTGGAACCTGAACTGGATCATACCAGCGGAGGGAAGTGAGTGGACCGATGAATCCCGCCCGCAGCAGGCGGTTTCCGGACCCGTTCGTTTCCTTCGAAACGAACGGGTCTTTTTTGTACCCCTGGATTGGGCGCATGGAAAGGAGGGACGATATGTCCCGGATTCTCTCGCTGAGCCGCGTCGCGCATTCCTACTCTCCCGGGAAATCACCTCCCGTATTCACGGGAGTCTCGCTTGAATTGAATCAGGGAGAATTCGTCTCGCTGGTCGGACCGAGCGGTACCGGAAAAAGCACGCTCTTCAAGCTCATTGCCGGACTTGACGAGCCCACTTCCGGCGAGATCGTCATGAGCGATTCACCTCTCCCGGCTGCCGATCGGCTCGGCAAGGTCGGCTATATGCCGCAAAAGGACCTTCTGCTTCCTTGGCGCACCGTACTGGCGAACTGCCTCCTGGCAAGCGAGCTCTCTGCGAACGCAAAATCTGCCTATTCCTCCGCGCAAGTACGTTCGCTTCTGGAACGCTTCGGGCTCGGCCAAGTTCTGCATGCTTATCCGGATGAATTATCCGGAGGCATGAGGCAGCGCGCCGCTTTCCTGCGGACCGTAGCAACCGGCAGGCCGCTCCTGCTGTTGGATGAGCCGTTCGGCGCTATCGACGCGCTCACCAAGCAGGATATGCACCGCTGGCTACTCTCGCTTTGGGCGGACCTTGGGGTCTCCGTCCTGTTCATCACCCACGACCTGGAGGAAGCGCTTCTGCTCAGCGACCGCATCTGCATCATGCCCACCGGGACGGACAAGGGGCTCGTTGAGGTTCCGGTGACGCTCCCGCGGCCGCGTTCCCCTTCCATCCGATTCGAGCCCGCCTTCGTGGAGCTGCGCCGAGAGCTGGAAGGGAGGCTGCTCGGATGAAGCGGAGATGGCTCGCGCATTTGAACGCTTACGGCTACTTTTTGCTGCTCGCCGCACTGCTGCTCGCCCTATGGGAAGCGTTCGCCCATATGGGCTGGATGCCGCCCTTCACCCCCCCCGCCCCTACCGCCATCGGGCGAGCTCTGCTGGCGAACAGCCAGCTTCTGCTCCTCACGCATCTGCCGGTCACGCTGCGCGAGGTCGGAGCCGGCTTCCTGCTGTCCGTCGCCGGCGGGCTGCTGCTCGCAGCGGGCATGCGAGCCTGGCGACCGCTCGACAAAGCGCTGTATCCGCTGATCGTCATCAGCCAGACCTTGCCGCTCATCACCCTGGCCCCAGTCTTCATCCTTTGGTTTGGCTACTCTCTCCTGAGCAAGGTAGCGGTGGTGGTGCTGACCGCGTTCTTCCCGGTCGTAGTCGGTGCATATGACGGGCTTGCCCAAGGAAGCCGAGAATATCGGGAGCTGCTTCAAGCCATGGGGGCAAGCCGCCGCGAAATCTTCTTCAAGGTACGTGTGCCCTTCGCCCTCCCTTCCTTCTTCTCTGGCTTGAAGCTAGCAGCTGTCTATTCCGTGGTGGGGGCGACCATCGGTGAATGGCTTGGCGGCAATGCGGGCCTCGGTTATTACAGCCGCCGCATGTCCGCCAATTTACAGACGGCGGAGATGTTCGCCGCCGTTCTGCTCTTGTCGGTTACAGGTATTCTATGTTTTCTCGTCATCATTCTAGTAGAGAAGCTCTGCTGCAAAAGGAGGAAGCCTTTATGAAAAGGATTCAAACGTCTCTCTTCGTTGTTGTTATGATGCTCACGTTAACCGCATTGTCCGGCTGCTCGTCCAGCGATCAAGCCCAACCTTCCGCCACCGCATCTCAGAAGCCCACAGCCAAGCTGTCCATCATGCTGGACTGGTATCCGAATGCGGTCCATTCCTTCCTTTATCTCGCGGAAGAGAAAGGAATCTTCGCCGCCCATGGACTGGATGTCCATATGGAGATGCCTTCGGACACGAACGACGCCCTGAAGCTGGCGGCCGCCGGTAAGGTCGATCTCGCTCTCAGCTACCAGCCACAGGTTCTGATGGCGCGCGGGGAAGGCATTCCGGTAAAGGCCATCGCATCCATCGTCCGCCATCCGCTCAACCACCTGATGGTGCTCGCGGACAGCGGGATCGCCCGACCGAAAGACCTCGTTGGCAAGAACGTCGGCTTCTCTTCAATTCCGCTCTATGAGGCGATGATCAAGACGATGGTTACAGCAGACGGTGGCGATCCGGAGCAAGTGACCCTCACGGATGTCGGCTTCAGCCTCATCCCCGCGCTCGCCGCCAAACAGACGGACGCGATCATGGGCGGCTTCATCAACCACGAGAAGCTGCTCTTGGAAAAAGAAGGGCATCCCGTAATCGCCATGGACCCTACCCGCTACGGCGTCCCTGATTATAGCGAGCTCGTTCTCATCGCAAGCGAGGACGGCATCAAGAAGAAGGAAGCGGAGCTGAAGAGCTTTCTCGCAGCCATTCGCGAGGCTGAGGAGCAAGTGGCCCAAGACCCGGATGCGGCGCTCGCGATCCTGCTGAAGCATGAGGACAAGACTTCACCGCTCGACAAGGACATTGAAGCGAAGAGCCTGCAGCTCCTTCAACCGCTCATGACGGAGCCAGGTGTCCCGTTCGGCCAGCAGAGCGCTGATTCCTGGAATGCCGTACACCGCTGGCTAGCCGAGAACAAGCTGATTCCAGATACCGTTCAAGCGGCAGACGCTTATGTCATTTGGTAAATCCCAACTGAACCGAGGAGGAATGCTTTCATGAGTTATCTTGCCAAAATCCGCACCGTCAATCCGTTGATTCACAACATCACCAACCTGGTGGTCGCCAACTTCTCCGCCAACGGGCTACTCGCCATCGGAGCTTCTCCCTTCATGGCTAGCGCCCTGGAGGAAGTCGCTGATGTGGCCCGAATCTCCGGCGCTGTCGTGCTCAACATGGGCACGCTGGACAAGGACACTGTTGATGCCATGATCATCGCCGGCCGCTCCGCAAATGAACACGGCGTCCCGGTCGTGTTTGACCCCGTCGGAGCCGGAGCGACTCCGTACCGGACCGAAACCGCCCGCCGGATCGCTTCAGCCGTGAAGCTGACGGCTATCCGCGGAAATGTAGCGGAGATCGCCAATGTCATCGGCGAGCCTTGGGAGATCAAGGGCGTCGATGCGGGCGCCGGGAGCGGTGATGTGCCTGCTCTCGCGAAACGCGCAGCGAAGAAGCTCGAGACCGTCGTCGTCATCACCGGGAAGGAGGATGTCATCTCCGACGGCGTCCGAACGACTATCGGTACGAACGGCCATCCGATTCTCACCCGCGTCACGGGTACGGGCTGCCTGTTGAGCGCGGTCGTCGGCGCGTTCCTGGCGGTCGGCAAGGACGATCCGGTGGAAGCCGCCACGGAAGCGGTCGCCTACTACGGCATCGCCGCCGAGAAGGCCCACGAGCTTACGGCGGATCAAGGTCCGGGCAGCTTCCAGATCGAGTTCCTGAACCAGTTGGCCCTGGTCACGCCCGAAACCGTCGCCAAACAAGCGAGGATTACCCGATGACGGCCGCGAAGGCACTCACCATCGCCGGCTCGGACAGCGGAGGCGGAGCGGGCATTCAAGCCGATCTGAAAACCTTCCAGGAGCTTGGCGTCTACGGGATGAGCGTTCTCACGGCTGTGACGGCCCAGAATACGCTCGGCGTGCAGGGTGTCTATCCCCTCGAGCTTGAAGCTGTCGAGCGGCAGCTTGAATCCATCGGAGCGGACCTGCCGCCTGATGCCTTCAAGACCGGCATGCTCTTCAGCAGCGAGATCATTCGTATCACCGCAGCTAAGATTGCCTTCTTCCGCTGGACCAAGCTCGTGGTCGACCCAGTGATGGTCGCCAAAGGCGGTTCGCCGCTGCTCCTGGAAGAAGCGGTCGCCGCCCTGAGGGCCGACCTTCTGCCCTTGGCCGAAGTCGTCACGCCCAATCTGCCGGAAGCCGAGATTCTCACCGGACGGGCCATCCGTACTCTGAAGGACCGGGAAGAGGCCGCCCGCAGCTTGATCGAGCTGGGCGTTCGCTACGCGGTCATCAAGGGAGGCCATGACGAATCCGGTGACAATACCGTCGATCTCCTCTATGACGGCAGTTCTTTCACCTATTTGGAAGCTCCGCGCATAGCGACCCGGCATACGCACGGAACCGGCTGCACCTTCTCCGCCGCAATCACGGCTGGTTTGGCCAAGGGACTCTCTGTGACCGAAGCCGTCCGACTCGCCAAGGCCTTCATCCAAGCGGCGATTGAAGACGGACTCGAACTCGGCGCAGGACATGGGCCGACCAATCATTTTGCTTATCAGAGAAGAATGCGGGGGGAACGCCCATGACGACGAAGCACTCTCATTCACCGGAAGAGATTCGCCGTCTGCTCCGCGTCTATTTCATCATGGGAAGCCCGAATACAGTCGGCCGCCCACCGGAGGAGGTGCTGACCGAAGCGATCGCCGGAGGCATCACCCTCTTCCAATTCCGGGAGAAAGGCCCTGGAGCGCTGACCGGCTCAGCTAAGCGCGAGCTAGCCTCCCGTCTGCAAAGCATTTGCCGAAAGGCAGGCGTTCCTTTCCTCGTCAATGACGATACGGCGCTGGCTGAAGAGCTGAATGCGGACGGCGTCCATGTCGGCCAGGACGACGAGCCGGCAGGCATTCTCCGCTCCCGGCTCGGAGCTGATAAGATCATTGGAGTATCCGCCCATACGCTGGAGGAGGCAAGACAGGCTGTTCTGGACGGGGCGGATTACATCGGTGTCGGTCCCATCTACCCGACTTCTTCCAAGCCCGATGCCGAGGAGGCGTGCGGTCCGCAGCTGCTCACCGATCTGCGCTCGCAGGGCATCCAGCTTCCCATCGTCGCCATCGGCGGGATCACCTGCCTTAATGCCGCACCCATTCTCGCGGCGGGTGCCAACGGCCTCTCGGTCATCTCCGCGATTGCCGGAGCACCTGACGTGAGACAAGCGGCGGCCGATTTCGCCTCACTGGCATCCCGCTAAATCAAAAAGAACCTCGTCCCTTGCGTGCAGCCGCTGCTTGGGACGAGGTTCTTCTATTATTCATCCGGCTCAAGATGAGTCTGGACATATTCGATCATGTGGGCATCCAACAGCCGCTTCTCCACCACTTCCGTGATCTCGTGACTCTCCCCGACGGTGAGCTCCCGGGCGACCTCCAAGGTCACATCGACCAGCGTGTTGTTGCCGAGATTTCTTGCTTTCAAATCCTTCACGGAAATAACGCCAGGCGTTTCCTGGATGGTTGCGCGAATGCGTGAGAGCTCCGACTCGTCAAAGCCGTCCGTCAAATTATGCGACGTGTCCCGGAAGATCTCCCAAGCCGTTTTGCAGATCAGGAGGGCGACAATGACCGCAGTGAGCGGATCGAGCCAGGGCAGTCCGAACCGGGATCCGATAATGCCGACGAATGCCCCCGTACTGACAAGGGCGTCGGAGCGGTTATCCTGGGCCGCAGCCCGCAGCGCGCTGCTGTTCAATCTGCGGGACAAACGTAGGTTGTATCGATATACCGCATAGATGACCGCCGCTCCGAAGAGGGCCGTCCATGCCGCGATTAAGTCGGGAGATTCCACCGAGGGGGTCCGCAGCTTGCCGATCGCGTCCACCATAACCTGCACTCCGACAGCGATCATGATCAGGGAAGCGGTGAGAGCGGCGATCGTTTCCGCGCGATTGTGCCCGTAGCGATGATCACTGTCCGGCGGTTTCCGAGAGATTCTCAGCCCGATCAAGACGGCAAGTGACGCCGCGATGTCTGTCGTATTGTTGAGACCGTCCGCCCTCAGCGCGTCGGACCCGGTCCAAATCCCCACGGTCAGCTTCAAGGCTGCGAGAAAGAGATAGGCTACGATGCTGAGTGCCGCTCCCTTATCCGCTTCATTCATCTGTCTGCTCATGAAAACTCCAAGCTCCCTGCCGTCGAGATTTTCTATCGGTAATCAGCATACACGACGAACTTCGGGTGGGTCTACAGAAACAGTGTTATCCTGACGCTTAAGAATCATGCGAACGAAACAAAATTGCCCTCCCCCAAAAAAAGCGTGCCTCAAACCCGTTATCAGGCCGACTCGTTCCTTCGGATCTCGCTTCGTGAAGGGAGGGAAATCGAGTCCTCGACAATCTGCATCAAACGTCCGGCCTTTAGATCGTGATCTCCTGAATCCGCAGGTCGGTCACTTGGTTCAGATCGATGAAGTCATCGTTGATCTTGACGAGCGGCAGCTCGGGCCGATGGGGATTGATCAGCACCACTTCCCCGCTGCGTCCGTCCGTCAGCAGGACCTGATGCCCCACCGTACGGTTCATCACCTGCTCCAGGAACACAGACGTAATCCGGGAATCCAATTCTCCGAAGAGTCCAGCGCGCATCTGGCTGATGATCTCATGAAAGGCAATCGGATGGTGATAGGGCCGTGTGGAAGACATGGCGTGGAAAATGTCCGCCACCGCGACGATCTTGCTGAGATAATCGATCTTGTCCCCCTTCACGCCGAACGGGTAGCCTTTCCCGTCCAACCGCTCGTGATGCTGCAGAGCGACGAGAGCGACGCGATGGCTGAGTCCCGGAGTTGCCTTGATCAATTGATAGCCGTAGATCGTGTGCTTCTTGATAATCTCGTATTCCTCCGAGGTCAGCTTTCCCGGCTTCGTCAGAATCTCTGTCGGGACCATGACCTTCCCGACATCATGCAGGGTGGCGGCCAGCGACAGCAGGTTCAAATCGCTTTCGCTCAGCTTCATCCAGCGGCCGATCAGCGTGGACAGGATCCCTACCCCGATGTTGTGGGTGTATGTATATTCATCCGTAGCTCTCACGATGGTAAACAGCTGAAAGACGTCTGGATGCTCGGAAATCTGTTGGACGGTGGGCAGAATCTCCTGTCGAAACTCCATGACCGGAACCTTGTGGGTAACCCGCATCTTTTCGATGAATTCGTGTGAAGTCCCGACGATCTTATTCACGTTTTTCGAAGCGGCCTTGTAGCGTTCCTCGGATTCGCTTGAAAATGCAAGATCATTTGCTTCAATGCGGTGATTCCGCAATAGCGTAAGATGCTCTTGGCGGAATATCGTACCTGCAGGCAAAACAACGACACCAAGCGAGTTGCAGATATCGCGTTTGATTCTTTTTCCAAACCGCAGGCCGTGCTCCATCAGCAAACCTCCCCCACAACCGATAAGTGACTGTCCTTCAAGCGTACCCGATTGAACTAAACCAATTCTGAACCTCCGTCTTTTCCCCCCTACGAGGCAAGACCCGTTGCCCAATTGCTGACAAATTGCTCGTATTCTGTCACATCAACGGATTTTTTCCTAGCATAACATGGAAAAAGGGGCCAGAATATGGCCCCTAAGTCCTAGTGTATTGTCCTTTTCTTCAGATAATCGCTTACACCATGATTTTGCAGATCGCATTGGTGAATTCCACCGGATCCTGAACCGGCAGACCTTCGATCAGGAGCGCTTGATTGTACAGCAGGTTCGTGTACAAGCCGAGCTTTTCCTTGTCCTTCTCGCTGGCCGCCTTCAAGGATTGGAACACCTCGTGATTGACATTGATTTCGAGTACCTTGTCCGCCTCGATGTTCTCGCTGTTCGGCATGGCGCGGAGCACCTTTTCCATCTCGATGCTGAGCTCGCCTTCGCTCGTCAGGCAGACCGGATGGGATTTCAGCCGTTTCGATGCCCGCACTTCCTTCACCTTACCGCCAAGAAGCGTCTTCATCTCATCGAACAGCTCCGCATTGGATTTGTCCTCTTCCTCGGACTTCGTTTCCTCGTCGGATTCGATTCCGAGGTCGCCTGCGGATACGTTCTTGAACTCCTTCTCCTTGTAGGACATCAGCATCTTCAAGGCGAATTCGTCGATGTCGTCAGTCAGGTAGAGGATTTCATAGCCCTTGTCCGCCACAAGCTCCGTCTGCGGCAGCTTCTCGATGCGGTCCACCGAACCGCCGGTCGCATAATAGATGTACTTCTGTTCCTCCGGCATGCGCGAAACGTATTCCTCCAAGGTCACTTGCTTCTTCTCCTTCGAGGAGGTGAACAGGAGCAAGTCCTGCAGCGTGTCCTTGTTCATTCCGTAATCGCTGTATACGCCATATTTGAGCTGACGTCCGAACGATTCGAAGAAGGTTTCGTATTTCTCCCGTTCGTCCTTCAACAAGCTTTGCAGAGCGCTCTTGATTTTGTTCTGGATGTTCTTTGCAATCAGCTTCAGCTGGCGGTCATGCTGCAGCATCTCGCGGGAGATGTTGAGCGAGAGATCCTCGGAATCGACCATCCCTTTGACAAAGCCGAAATAGTCGGGAAGCAGATCGGCACATTTGTTCATGATCAGGACGCCGCTGGAGTATAGCTCGAGCCCTTTTTCGTATTCCTTGGTGTAGTAATCGAACGGGGTTTTCTCCGGGATGTAGAGAATCGCATTGTAGACGATGTTGCCGTCGACCTTCAGATGGAGATGCTTGAGCGGTTTGTCGAAGCCGTAACGCTTCTCCGAGTAAAACTTCTCGTAGTCCTCATCGGTGAGCTCGTTCTTGTTCTTGCGCCAGATCGGGACCATGCTGTTGACGGTCTCTTCCTCGCGCACTTCGGTATAGGCTGTTTCTTCGCCTTCCGCGCCATCGGCTCCTGCCACCGGAACACTGCGGGTGACCTCCATCTTGATCGGGTAACGGATAAAGTCGGAGTATTTTTTGACGAGCGAGCGCAGCCGGTATTCCTCCAGGTATTCGTCGTAGCTCTCATCCTCGGTGTTCGCCTTCAGATGCAGGGTGATCTTCGTTCCCGCTTCCGCTTTCGTGCCGGACTCAATGGAGTAGCCTTCTGCTCCAGCCGATTCCCAGACATAGGCATCCTCCGAGCCGAATGCCTTCGTCACGACGCTAACCTCGTCCGCCACCATAAAGGCGGAATAGAAACCGACGCCGAATTGGCCGATGATCGTATGGTCTTCCTTGGTTTCGTTCTCGCTCTTGAAGGCGAGGGAGCCGCTCTTCGCGATCACGCCAAGGTTCTCCTCCAGTTCTTCCTTGGTCATGCCGATCCCGGTGTCGGTTATCGTCAGCGTCCGCGCTGACTTGTCGGCAGACAATTTAATGAAATAATCGTCCTTGTTGAATTCCAGCGTATCATCGGTAAGCGCTTTGTAGTACATCTTGTCGATGGCGTCGCTGGCGTTGGAGATGAGCTCCCGCAGGAAGATTTCCTTCTGCGTGTAGATCGAGTTGATCATCATTTCGAGAAGTCGTTTAGATTCCGCTTTGAATTGTTGTTTGCTCATGAACCTGCTATCCCCTTTGTACAAGATAAGGTGAACCCGGAGACCTGGTACGCTGTCAACCCTAATCGTGTGGATATGAATCGTAGCTTGTCCCGATTCCTCAGTCCTCGTTCTCGGATTCCCCGGCTTAAACGCGAAATGTTAGCACTCAGATAAGAAGAGTGCTAACTCTTATTTAACACATTCTTTTTTCCGGTGTCAATATGTGGGGATCGGAACTCCATTGGATGATAACGGCGTTGAACGATATGGAATGGCGCGACCGAAGTACCGCCCAAAAAAGAAGGGAAGGAGCTCCGCTTCTCGCGGAATCCCTTCCCATTCCTTCCGGCTGGCTTGATCGTCCAGCGCGTTCTAGCTCCGTTCCCATCTGCGACCCCGTTCATGCCTCCTCAGCCGACCCGTTCGGAATCGCCGACGCTACTTCTCCGACCGTCTCAGATCAGCAGATCACCCAGCAGGAACAAATTCAGCGAAACGACGATCGCCGCGACGATCCAGCCGAGCACCGTGGTGAGCCTGTGATTCACGAGCCCACCCATGATGCTGCGGTTGCTGGTGAACAGGATGAGCGGAATGAGCGCGAACGCGATCCCGAAGGACAGAATGACCTGGCTGATGACAAGCGCTCTCGTCGGATCGACTCCCGAAATGATGATGGCGAGAGGCGGCAGAATGGTGATGGCACGCCGCAGATACAGGTTGATCCGCATGTTGATGAAGCCTTGCATGACCACATCCCCCGACAGGGTGCCGACCGAGGAGCTGGCGAGCCCGGCGATCAAGAGCGCCAGCCCAAACGATACCGCCCCCATGGGTCCAGCGAGCCGATCAAGCTGGTTGTACGCTACGGCGAGGTCGTCCACGAGCAGGCCGTTCTTGTGAAAGAATGCCGCGGCGATGACGACCATCGACATGTTGACGGCTCCCGCGATGACCATCGCGATGACGATGTCGACCAGCTCCCATTTAAAGATACGTTTCTTATCGCTATCCGTCTTGCCTACGATACGGTTCTGGGTCAGCGAGGAATGCAGGTAGATCGCATGCGGCATAACGGTTGCTCCAAGAATCCCTGCGGCAAGCAGCACGCTGTCGGTTCCCTGGAAAGCAGGGGTGAGGATGCCTTGAGCGACCGCCCCTGCATCGGGAGCGGCGATGAATACCTGAAAGGCGAAGGCGAGCACCACCATCAGGATCATGGCGGAGATCCCCACTTCGAGCGAACGGTATCCCCTGCGCTGCAGCTCCAGAATGAGAAAGGAAGCGATCGCCGTAATCACAGCGGCTGGCAGCATCGGAATCCCGAAGATCAGATACAAGCCAAGCGCCGCTCCGATGAACTCCGCCAGGTCGGTCGCGATGATCACCAGCTCGCTTTGAATCCACAGAAATACCGAAACCGGCTTCGAGAACCGGCTGCGGGCCACTTCCGGAAGGTTCATCCCGGTTGCGATGCCGAGCTTGGCGGACAGCGACTGGATGAGGACAGCCATCAGGTTAGAGGCGGCGATCACCCACAAGAGCAAATAGCCGTATTTGGAACCGGCTGTGATGTTGGTAGCGAAATTACCAGGGTCCAGATAGGCCACGGCGGCAATGAAAGCCGGACCCAGGAAAGGCAGCAGCCGCTTTACTCCTTTGCCTTCTCCTCTCAAAACGGATTCAGCGGCTGCCTCCGTCGTCATTCGAGTCGAAATCGGTTGATCCAGCATGGCCAACCCTCCCTTTGTGAAAAAGTTATCTATCTCCATAAATGTTTGCCTTGTGCAACTCTTGACCTGATTATAATCGCATCCTCGGCAATTGTAAATAGATTCATATTGGAATTAATCTAATTTTCATAATGAATCTTTTGACCAGCAAAAAAAGCTCTCCGCACACGGCGATGGCCGCGAGACGGAAAGCTTTTCAGGTAGTTTTTTGGGATTCCTAATCGATGAAAGGGTCTATTACTGAATGTAACCTCGGGGCATTACTTCCACTGAGCGACCGTTTCAATGGGAAGCCGGACGGAGCTGTAGCCTTCCTCCGCCGCTTTCCCGATCGAGAGAAGCATAACCGGAACATAACGTTCCTTTTCCAGACCGAACGCTTCCGCGATTTTGTCCTTTTCGTAGCCGCCGATGGGGTTGGTGTCATAGCCGTGTTCACGGGCAACAAGCATCAGCTGCATCGCAGCCAGACTTGCGTCGATCACGACGGTTTCCCGGTTAATCTCGTGAGGCAGGACGGAAAAATGCTGGGTCAGCGCCGCCAACTGTCTTTCCTTCACTTCCGCCGGCATGAAGCCCCGTTCCACGGCAGTGCTGTAGATTTCTTCTGCATACGAGAAATTGTCCAGATCGCCGAAAATCGCAATCACGGCCGCAGAGGTCTCGACCTGAAGCTGGTTGAACTTTGCGAGCGGCGCAAGCGCAGCTTTGCCTTCTGGGCTCTCGATGACAACGAACCGCCACGGCTGCATATTGACCGAGGAAGGGGCGAGCGTCGTTTCCCTCAGAATCTCCGTCATTTCCTCCCGGCTGATCTTGACCGTCGAGTCGTATTTGCGGATGGATCGGCGTCCGGTAACAATAGCGGCGAAATCGTTGTTCAATACTTTGTTCATCAGTAGCACTCTCCTAGGGTTTTAATTAGAGCGTGGCTCGAAACAGGCGAAAGGATCGACTGAGTCATCCGAAGACGGGGTTAGCAATCACGCTCCAGCTTTAGCTTTTGCTGAAAAAGTTAGATCTGTTTTATATTCCCGCACAATCGCTCCAGCATGCGGGCCAAGAGGGCAACCTCTTCTTCCTTGAAGCCGGATAGCAGCTGTTCGAGGAACCGGCCTTTCTCCTCCCGGCAGGAAGACATGGCGTTCTGGCCCCGCTCCGTAAGTGACACAAGAATGGCTCTGCCGTCTGCGGGATCGCTCCCCCTCGCAATCAGGCCGTTCTCCTCCAGCCCCTTCAGATGGCGGGTAACGGCTGCGGCGTCGATTCCGACTTTTCGCTGCAGGGTATTCTGGCTGACGGGACCTAGCCGGTATAGCTCCTGAAGCAGCCGCAACCGGGTGAAGCTGATGCCTGCATGGCGTTCGAACTTGGGGCTGAGCCGCTGATTCAATTCCTGCAGCAGCTCGAAGATGGTGTCATCGCGGTTGACAGCTCCATCGGCTTGACCTTCGCTTATCGGCAATCTCACCCCTCCTGTACAGCTTTTTTCCTCTCGATCAATTATATTATACCCAATTTATTGACCCGTCAACTATAACAAAAAACCGCCTACGAAATCATGAAATCGTGGCGCTCTTCTCGCTTCAGCATCATTTTTTTCATGGATCGCATCGCGGCGTGATTCTATGAGAATGTTATCTGGCAAAGCGCTCGTACACGTGCGATCTTACTTGTGCGAATGCATGTCTTCCGGGTCCTCCTTCTGAAAAACCCGCGGGACGTCCACCGCATGCTTGGGATTCCGCAAGAAAGACGCGAGGGAGAAACCAGCAGCGATGAGGAGAGGATACCAAGCAGCCGTTCCCACGAACGGGAACACCGCCAGCGAGCAAAAGCAGGACAGCGCGCATATCCGGACTTGCCAGGAGTTTCCCTTCAGGAGGCGGATACCGGCAGCGGTGCCACTGATATACGTCAGGATGAACGTGGCGTTGGGAAAGCGGATCAGCTCTGAAAGGGAGACGATCCCTTTGCCGTAGACCGTCATGACGATGGCGAAGCAAGCGGCAAGAAATGCGAGGCCGCCTAAGGGAGTGGATGAGCGCCGCGATAAACGGCCGAGCATACGAGGGGCTTCTCCTCGCTTAGCCAGCGAATAGGCGAGGCGGGACGCCGCTCCGCTGTAGGCGATGATGGTCGCCGTACAGATGAGCACGGCGACGACCCCCGTCGCCACTCCGCCTGCGCTGCCGAGGCCCATGCCGATCACCCGACTGAGCGATGCTTCCGCTTGGCCGTCATGGTAGCTGGCCGTGCCAACGGTGGCGACGGCCGTCAAGGTGTAGAGCACTCCGAGCAGCAGAGCTGCGACGATCACCCCTTGAACGCCCGCTTTCTTCGGATTTTTGAACTCTGCGGACAAGTGGGAGACGGCCTCCCAGCCGATGAAGCACCAGAACAACAGCGCGGTTGCCTTCCCTACGCTTAGCCAACCATTAGGCAGGAAGGGAGTGAACGCTTCCCGCGACAGATGGGGAATCGAGACCGCAATCCCCGCGGCCAGGACGACGATGATCGCGAGGACAACCGCGATCTGCACGCCTCCGACCAGCTTCATACCGGCCGCATTAATCCCGAGAGCTACGACCAGCATGACGCACGCCACCGCGACCCGATATGGCTCGCCAAGACCGAGCGCATCGGTCAAGTAACCGGCTCCGGTTAGTGCCGCTACAGGTGCTCCGATGGGGACCGAAGCCAAGAAGAGCCATCCGGTGAGCGCTCCGATCTTCGGACCGAACGCCATCTCGGCGAAATGAGACACTCCTCCCGCATCGGGAAACCGCGCGGCGAGCAGCCCCATCGACAGCGCCATCGGCAGGATCAATATCGCCATGAATCCCCATGCCAGGAGGGAAGCTGGCCCGGCGATTTCAGCCGCAAGCCCGGGAACAACCAATATGCCGGATCCGAGGACCGATCCGATGTAGAGGGCGATGGCCTGCGGCAGGCCAATCGTCCTTTTGACCGGCTGCTCCGCCGGTACTGCGGCTGTATTCATCACGGACATTCGGGCTGTCTGCTGCCCGGGGCTAGATATCCTGGACACGCTGCTTGCCGTTCTCTCTACCGTGTTCTTCACGTTCTCTCCCTCTTTCCTCTTGCCATTTTCTCCATCCTATCCGATACTGGAGCTATCAGTAAAACGGAACTTTTCGATGGAATCGATCAGAATAGCCGATGGAAGAGGGACCCATGCGGTGGGCAATCCGATTCACGGAAGCACAAGGGGGAATCCTAGTGGAATTGCGGCATTTGCATACCTTTATCGTCGTAGCCGAGGACGGCGGCTTTACCAAGGCAGCGGCCCGTATCGGCTATGCCCAATCGAGCATCACGGCGCAGATTCAAGCGCTGGAAACGGAGCTGGGCGTGCTCCTGTTCGATCGACTCGGCAAACGGATCGTCCTGACCGAAGCCGGGCGCCGCTTGCTGCCGTATGCCCAGGACATGGTGCGGATGCACGGAGCGATCCGGGAATCGGTCGTCCTGGAAGAGAAGCCGTCCGGCACGCTGACGATCGGCGCACCGGAATCGCTGGCGGCCTTCCGGCTCCCTGCGGTGATCCGCGAATACAAGCGGCTGTATCCCCAAGTAAAGCTGATTCTAAAGCCTGGGCTTTGCACGGAAATGAAAGAGCTCGCCCGCACCGGCGAAGTCGATCTGGCGATTCTGCTGCAGCCGGTAATTGCCGATCCCGACTTCGTGATCGATTCGCTCGTGGAGGAGCAGATGGCTCTCATCGCCTGTCCCGAGCATCGGCTGGCAGAAGCCGAGATCGTCACGCCGGATGACCTGCGCGATGAGGTCCTCCTCTACACCGAGAATGGCTGCACATACCGAGCGGTCTTCGAGCAGGAGCTATTGGCCTGTGGGGTGACTCCCGAGGTGGGGCTCGAATTTTTCAGCATCGAGGCGATCAAGAACTGCGTCATGCTGGGGCTGGGCCTCGCCCTTGTTCCCTTGATTACCGTCCAACGAGAGCTGGGCGAGGGCAAGCTGCTCCGCTTGAAGTGGGATGACCGGTCGCAGCGGATGACCATGCAGGCCGCGTATCACCGCAAAAAATGGGTAACCCCCGCCCTGGAGGAATGGCTGAAGCTTCTCGGACGATATGCCGAGGGATGGAGAGAAGCGCAAGAATCATGAGAGGCGTTTCATAAGTTTTCCGGAAGGATGTCCCGAATGATTAAGATGATGAACGGACTTACCGCCACCCCTGAGGACAACAAGCTCTTCAATGAACTGACGCAATCCGTGTTTGGGATCGATTTTGCCGCTTGGCAGGCTCGGAAGGTTTGGGGAGAGGAATATGAATGCTACTCCATCGTGGAAGGTGGAGTCATGCTTGCCAATGCATCGGTCATGAAAATGCAGCTCTTGATCGGCGGAGTGAAACGGCTCTATCTCCAGCTTGGAGCGGTAGCCGTGCGGAAAGAGTATCGGGGAAGCGGGCTGTCCAGGCAAGTTCTTGAGCATATCCTCGCCAAGTATGAAGACACCCCCATGCTCTTATTTGCGAACAAAGGCGTAACCGGCTTTTATCCGAAGTTCGGCTTTCGGCAGACGACTCATTCAGAGCCTTGGCTAGATCTCACAGACCAGACCGTGAGGATGAGCAGCACGAAAACTCTCGTAGCTATCAGCGAAAGCGAGCAAGAGGCCAGCCCCGTCCTTCAGAAGCTGGAGCTGAACGATCCTAAAGTCGATCTCTGCTTGCGGCAGCGCGCTGCATACTCCGCTATCTTTGATTGCGCAGCTCCCTATTCCGTAAATTGGTTTCATTTGATCTATGAGCATGCTGAGGAGCTCTATTACGTACCCGAGCAGGATGCTATGCTCGTTGCCGAACAGGAAGGCGACCATCTCATCCTTCATGACGTCATTGCACCTCGTCGATTCAGCCTGTCAAAGCTGCTTCCAGGGCTGCGGCACCAATTCCCCGAAGTCGAGCGCATCCAGTTCGGCTTCAATCCCGAATGGATGGGAGTGAACTGCCGCTGGGAAACCCCGGAGCATGATCCCTTCTTCGTTCGAGGAGAATTCCTTGTCCAGGGGGCGTTCATCTTTCCCCACCTGCTCGTAACGTAAGCGTGTCTTCAAGCCGAACTCAGGTCGATTCGCTCCTGAACCCTTCGCGCCAGATCAAGCCACACATCAGCTCGAACAAGTCTTTGAACTCGCGCGGATTTTTTCCCGTCAGCTGCCAGATCCGGTTCAAGCGGTAATTCAAGGTGTTGCGGTGGATGTTCAGCCGCTCGACGGTCCGGTTGTGATCGCCGTTTTCGGCCAGGTAGGCCTGCAAAGTCTCAACAAGTCCGGTCTTGTCCCCTGTCTGCTCCAAGGAGGCGAGCAGCGGCGCTGGCGGCTCCGAACCTCCGTGCGTGAGATGGATGAGGAATTTCAGCGATTCATATTCATATACCTTGGCCGTAGGATCCAGTGCGGCTCCCGTCTGTATGGCGAGATACGCATGCGACAGGGAATCGGCTGCCAGTCCTTCTTCCGAACCGATTCCAAGCTGCACGACATCCCGGCAGGCCGATAGCCTCTCCGTAAGCTTGCGGAAAAGTACGGGATCGGTAACGAACAAGAGGGCTTGCTGCTCCTTCACGACCCACCAGGAGGACAGAACGCGCACGATCTCGATGAACTCCTTGCCTCCTAAATCTCCTTCCACGACCAGAACCTGACTCTTTCTCGACAGATCCAGCTGATAGCGAGATGCCCGCTTGCGGAAATCCTGATCGTACGGAGTGTTCCGGTAAGACAGCTCATGAAAAAATAACGCCCGCTGCTCGCGTTCGTCCCGTTCGCGCCGATTCTGCCGCTCCTGCTCGATGAGAAGCACCGTTGCCGCTCGCACCAGCTTGCTGAACGGACGCACGATGTCCGGTTCGCCCGTGATGCCCACCACGCCGATGACATCACCGTTCAGCACGATCGGCTCGTTCACGCCGGGCTTCATGCCCTCCGCCTCTTCCTGAACCTCGAAGTTCGTGCCGGATGCGATCGCTCTCTGCGCCCCGCGATGAAGAGTGCCGATCCGTCCTGTATCTCCGCTTCCGACGATAACTCCCCGCTCATCCATCACGTTGATGTTGAACGGAATCACGCTCATCATTTCCTGGGCGATTCGTTTAGCAATCGGCTTCGACAGTTTCATCATTCACAAACGTACCTCCCTCAAGTGCCAAATAACAAACAGGGGCGGCTCGCAAGCCTGCCCCTTCTTTATTGCTATCCCTACTCCTTCACTTTGGAGAGCCGGATGAACCGAGCGGCATTCTCCGCCGTTCGCTCCAGATTCTTCGCGCCTTCCTTAAGCGCCGTCTCCAGCGTGCTTGCTCCCTGCACGATGCCGAAGATCGCATCGATTCCGAGCGAGTAGAGCACCTCGGTCTGATCACCGATCCGTCCAGCGAACGCCAGCACGGGCTTGCCGTATTTCTTAGCGACTTGGGCTACTCCGAGCGGCGTCTTGCCGTATTGGGTTTGAAAATCAATGCTGCCTTCTCCGGTCCATACCAGGTCGGCCTGCATCACCTTCTCCTCAAGGCCGGTATAACGGATCACGAGCTCGATCCCCTTCTTCAGCGACCCGTTCAGGAACACCATCAGCCCGGCGCCAAGCCCTCCAGCTGCTCCCGCCCCCGGATACTGGGCAATATCCTGACCGAGGCTCTCCTTGATGACGTCCGCATAATGCTGCAGGTTGGCGTTCAGCTGCTTCACGATCTCGGGCGTCGCCCCCTTCTGCGGACCGAACACATGCGAAGCTCCGGTCGGCCCGACAAGCGGGTTGGTCACGTCGCAGGCGACCTCCACCTGTACATCTTTCAGGCGAGGATCAAGCCCCGCGAGGTGAAGCGTCGCCAAGCGGTTTAGCTCGCCGCCGCCGTGGCCCAGCTCCCGGCCTTCCGCATCGAGCAGCCGGCCACCCAATGCCTGGAGCATGCCCGCTCCGCCGTCATTGGTGGCGCTGCCGCCGATCCCGATCAAGAGCTTCTTCACCCCGTGCTCCAGACAGGCGGCGATCAACTGCCCGGTTCCGTAGGTGGTCGTGATGAGCGGGTTGCGCTCCTCCGGCTTCACCAGTTGGATGCCGCTCGCGCTGGCCATCTCCAGAACGCCGGTTTCGCCGTCGCCCGTGATGCCGTAGTGAGCGGTGACCTCCGTTCCTAAAGGCCCCTTCACCTGGACCGCGTAGACCTTGCCGCCGGTGGCATCGACCACCGACTGCATCGTTCCTTCCCCGCCGTCCGCCATCGGAACATGCAGACAAGTGATGCTCGGATCAGCTTTATGAATCCCCCGTTCCATCGCTTCGCAAGCCTCTTTGGCAGTCATGCTTTCTTTAAAGGAATCCGGAGCGAGCAATATCGTAAGATTCGATTTCATCAGTATCATCCTTCCCGTTGTGCTTGAACGTGCCTAATCAGAAGAGAAATCCATAAAGGATCGTTGCGACAATGGTCATCGTCAGCCCCACAATGCTTTCATAAGGAATGAGGCTCATCCGGTTCTTGATGTTCATTTTAACGGCATCCGCCGTCACGTGGAAGAAGTTTCCGTGCGGAAGATGGTCGATCACCGTGGCGCCGGTATGCACCATAACAGCGGCATTCAACGGAGCGGTTCCCATCGAGAGGATAGCCGGACCGAAGGAGCCTGCGGCCACGATGGAAGCCGTCGAGGTGGAGGCGGTAGCGGCCCCCATCAGAATACCGGCGATCGGAGCGAGCAGGGTACCGGAAATGCCGACGGCTTGAATGGCATCCACGACCGCGCTGCTGAGATCGGATTTCGAAATGATCCCGGCGATCGCTCCCGCACCGATGAGAATGATCGCGGTGCTGGTCATCTTGTTAAGACCCGAGGTGGTATAGGCGATGATCTTCTTGCTCTGCTTCATGGCAATCAGCCCGATGATCCCGGCTAGCGGCAGAATGATCATGGAGTCGATCTTGAAATCCATCAGCAGCGGGATATTGAGAATACTGCCAAGCGGATTGATCGCGAGCAGAACGACCGCAACGATCGGAGCAACCATCGACCGAGCAAAGCTCGGGTTCTCCTTCGTGGAACCTCCGGTTGCCACTCCGGGATCGCTATCCTCAATCTTCACGCCCTTATGCATCAGGAACCGGGCTACGATGACCGTAACGATCAAGCCCGCGATAGCCGGGAAAAAGCCTGCGATCATGACCTGCGCCAAATCCACGTCGAAGCCCTTCGCTACTGCAATCGTATTGGGATTCGGCGAGATGACGTTCCCCGCCTTGCCGCCGCCGACTAGTGCAAGCAGAAGAGCCGTTTTGGACAACCCGATCTTCTTGCCGACCGACAGAGCAATCGGTGCGACAATGATGATGGCGACCGTGATGAACACTCCTACCGCCGTGATAATCATCGTGGCGAGAGCGATAGAGAAAAGCGCTTTCTTTTCACCCAATTTATTGACAATGGTTTCGGCTATTCGCTCTGCAGCTCCTGATTCGATCAAGATCCCGGCAAGAACGCCGGCGGCGAGAACGCGAACGACGGCACCCATTACGCTGTTCGTTCCTTGAATGATGTATTGCACGGTGGTATCGAGCGAAGCCCCTCCGAGCAATCCTCCGATGATCGCACCTCCGAACAAGGCGTATACCGGATTGACCTTCCGAAAGATGAGAAAAATTGCGACAAGCAGCCCGATAACGGCTCCTATCCAGTGAATCACGGGTCCTTCCATTCTTATGCATCCCCCTAGTTGTAATCAGACTCGAACGGTTGTTTTGACAACGCTTACATGTTTAGTATAACGGGCTGGGCCGGGCTCTCCTATTGACGCGATAACGTTTTATTCTGGGCAAATGCACAACCGGCAGCTTCATTCGGCAGCTTTCTTCCGCCTATTTCCAAGAATCAGGATTCCTTCGGTTGGAGATAAGCAGGACCGCCGTGCATCAAACATGTCCCGTTATTTCTGTAAGCTTTCCCAAAAGCAGAGAGCCCCTATTCCCATTCCCACAACGCGGCTTAAGCAGATCACCACAAGGATGGTCGGAAGCCCTTCGTTCGGGTCGTCAGATCCTTCGCCCTGTCCTTCCGTGCGTCTTCCTGCGATTGTTCTTTTGCAGCAAAAAAAGCCACCCTCCCGGGCAGCTTTCGTCAACCATACGATTTCTACCTATTTTCTTATTGGGCAGCCAGCCCCGGCTCTATTCTAGAGCTTAAAGAGAGACATATCCCCCGCGAGCGACCACTTACCGGGTTCAGCCAGCGTCATCCCGCTGCCATCCTCAGGAGGGGAGTCCGTGCAGCGCCTCCAAAGCTTCCGCTTCCGTGGACTTGAATAGAATCTGCGATCCCTTGTTGCACTCATAGATGAAATCGCGCAGGCTCTTGCTCTCGTACCCGTGAAAATCACCGACAATGGCTGCTTTCATCTGGTAGTTGGTTAACTTTTGGACGATTTCTCCGGCCAGCTTCGTCCTCAGCTCGAAGAAATCCTCGGAGAGCTGTTCCTTGCGAAGCAGCATTTTACCACTGCCCTGAAAGCGGACATTCGCAATCAGATCCAGCGCATCGCGAACCGTGTCGATTCGGTAGTCGCTCTGTGACACGAGGGTCACTTTCGATTCGTTTTTTTGATCGATGGGGTAAGTCAAGTTGTAACATCCTTTCCGGGCTAAAGCCCTCTCTGCTGCTTCATAATATGCCTATTCGCATCCGCCCCTCCACATGAAGGAGCGCCCTTTCATTCATAGCTTATTCGCCATAAAGAAGAAGCGCGGAAAGCGAAAGATGATCTCCCCATTCTGCTGCACTGGGTAGCTCTCGATCACTCTCTCCAAGATCTCCTGCTCGAATTCAGGCTTTTTCTCCTCAGGAAGTGCATTCAGATAAGGCCGAAGCCCTGTCCCCCGATACCATTCCATGATTGCTTCATGAGACTTCATCTTATGAAAATAGACGGTCTCCCACAGTGTAAATTGGGGGGTGATCTCCGCCAACAGATCGAAATACTCTTCCTGCTGCAGGTTATAAAAGATACGCGGCTCGGAGATATACGGCCGCCATTTCTCGGAAGCAGTCACCTCTTGGATGATCCGATGAATCGGTTCCTTGTCATTCATCGGAGTCTGAACCGCCAGAATTCCGCCCGGCTCGAGCAAGGCCGCCATGTCGCGCAGCAGCTTGGGATGGTTCGGGATCCATTGGATGCAGGCGTTGGAAAAGACAATGTCAAAGCCTCCACCAAGCGTAGGCAGGTCCACCTCGGCATCGCACACCACGAAGTCAAGCTCGGGGTAATCCGCTTTGGCTGCGGCGATCATCGCCTCTGACTGGTCGATCCCCAGAATGGAGGCATCCGGAAACCGCTTAGCCAAAACCGCCGTACTGTTGCCGGGGCCGCAGCCGATGTCGATGATCCGGCGCGGGGATATCCCTTGAATTCGGTTCGCCAAATCGATAGCCGGCTGTGTCCGTTCGTTCGCAAACAGCAGGTACTGCTTCGAGTTCCAATCCGCCATCATAGATCCCTCTCTCTCGATAAGTGCGTCACTTTCTTCGATCCTAGCACGGATATAGGTACGGCGGCAATCGACCAACACGCTTATCCCTTCAAATCGATCGTAAAGGAGATCGAAGTTCCTTCTCCCGGCTTGCTCGTGATCTGAAGGCCTTTGCCATAATACCGCTTTAGCCGAAGATCCGTATTCAACAGCCCGACGCCAGACGGCTGCCCCGGCTTTGCATCCAGCAATCGCCTCACCAACTCGTCCTCCATCCCCGGACCGTTGTCCTCAATCGTGATCTCGGCGTAGGTTTCATGGTTTAGGACTCGAATGAGGACGATTCCTCCAAGGCTGTTCTGCATGATGCCGTGCTTGACCGCATTTTCCACCAGAGGCTGGATCGTCAGTAACGGAATCTTCGCCTGGCCGCACTCCTCCATTTCCCAAATCACCCTCAGCCTATCGTCAAACCGTTCCTGCTCAATGTACAGATATGAGCGCACCAAGTTCAGCTCTTCCTCAAGGGGAACGAGTTCATCTCTGTCCTGAAAGCGGAATTTTTCCCGAAGGAAAGCGCTGAAGGCCTCCAGCAGCCCGCGCATTCGATCTATATCGATCTCACTTAGGGCCATCAACGAATTCAAGGTATTGAACAGAAAATGAGGTTGAATCTGCGCTTGAAGCCAAGCCGTTTCCAAGCGCAGCCGTTCGCGAACGGATCGCTTGACATCGGTTAGCGCTTTGACCCGCGACCGCAGCTGCTGGGCATCCACCGGCTTCGTCACATAATCATTAGCTCCGGAACGAAAGCCGTTCTCGATGTCCTCGGGCTGACTTCTTGCCGTGAGGAGCAAAACGGGGAGCTCGGTGATGGTAAACCGTTCACGGACAATCCGCGTCAGCTCGTAGCCAGACATCTGTGGCATCATGACATCGGTGATGAGGAGATCCCATTCCTTCGATTTCAATGCATCCAGCGCGATCCTGCCGCTGGTTGTCGACGTCATGTCATAGCAATCGGCCGAGAGAATCGTCTCGAGCACACTGAGGTTGATCGGATCATCATCGACCATGAGAATACGAGGCCGGTCGGCACCCGGCACTCTCGCGGATCCCGATTCAGAAGAGGGATGAGGGGCGTCCGCTTCCGCAGATTCATCGGCTGCCGTGGCCGCAATTTGCATGGCGGTGAACGGATCGAGGGAGCGATCGTCCGGCGACGGAGACTTCGCTTCCGATTCAGCCAGAGGCAAGGAGAAAGCGAACTCCGAGCCTTGACCGGGAATGGAACGCGCCTCAAGCGATCCGCCATGCAGCTCTACCAGCTTCTTGCAGATGCTGAGTCCGAGCCCGAAGCCTCCTTCGATCATCCCCTCATCCGAGTGAGCCTGTTCGTACGGCTCGAACATGCGGAGCATCGTTTCCTTATCCATGCCGATGCCGGTATCCGAGACGGTGATCCACGCTTTGCCATCCTTTACGAGCCCTCGGACGGCGATCTCTCCTTCGTTCGTAAACTTCACCGCATTATGGAGCAGGTTGAACAAGATTTGAATGACTCGGTTTTCATCGGCGAGCACCGGGGGGAAGGAATCCGGAATCTGATTGACTAGGGATATAGACTTAGCTTCGGTCATAAAGCGCAGCATGTCTATGACACCGGTCGCAATCGACGAGATCGATATCCCTTGCAGGGAAAGACGAGGCGCCCCTTCCTTCAGGCTCATCAAATCGAGCAGATCGTTCAGCATGAGCGACATCCGGCGGCCAATGGACAGAACGGTCTCCATATCTCGGAGGCTTCGTCCCGTAAGCGACTGTTGCTCCCTCTCGAGAACCGCTTGCGACATGTTTAGCATGCTGTGAAGAGGATTTCGAAGCTCGTGAGAGGTCGTGGCGAGAAACTCATCCTTCCGTTTGTCCGCCTCCTGCAGCCTGGCTGCGAGCCGTTTGGTATCCGAGTGGATCTGGAAATAGTGCTTGAACCAAACCGATGCAAAGCAAGCCACCGAAATGATCAGATCAAACGGATAATAGACGATCTTGATCTTCAGGATCAAATAGATGCCCCACCAAATAAAGTGGTTCACAACAGCGATGAAGGACAGGAGCAGCAGCACGTTCCCCTTGGAATCCTGCTCGGACATCCGGAGCATGGCAAAGATCGTGACGAGAATGGAAATGCCGGTTACCGCAAACAGGAACGGTTGATAAGGGATAAATTGCCGGACGGGCAGCAGCAGCGGGATGAGAGCAAGGAAGCCGCAGAAAACCCCGTATCCCGAAAAAATCGTTCGCCAAGGCTTCTTCAATTGCCCCTTCATACATTGAATGAGCAGAAAAGTAGCGAAAATCATAGCCAGATGGACGGACTTGAAGCCCCATTCGTACGAGATCGGGAACCAGACATGGAGAATTTTCTCGTCGCTCCCTAGTAAGTTCCCAATCATCGCGGAGACAATCAGCAGGGAAAAGTACAGCAGCCTCCGGTCGCGGTTTCCGATCAGGAACAGGATAATCGCATACATGGCATGGAGGAGGAACACAACGGCCATCATGAGCTGCATCGCGGTGGATAGCTGAGTCTCGCGAGCAATTGCTTGCTCCGTCCCGAACTTCATGGACCGGACGATGCCGCCCTCGCGAGGGTCCTTGAAATTCGCCGCCTGCACGACGATCACGATCTCCCCATCCTTGTCTGCCGTGAAGGAAGCGGTGTAAGGGACATTACGGGCCTTATATGTCTGCTCATTCTCTCCGGGCTGCCCGGAATGAGCCAGAAGGCGACCGTTGACATAGAGCTCCGATGAGCTTCGGACGCTGGATACACGGATGGAGTAGGATTGTTCCATAGCCTTATCGACGAGTATTTTGAGCCGATAGGATCCGTATCCATAAGGCGTATGTCTTCCCGACAGCAAAAAAGCATTCCAGCCTCCCGGCACTTGAAGGGAAACCGGATTTTTTGTGATGCTTCCGAGGTCATCCGCTTGGCCTTCGCCTTCCAGCCATTCCTCAGGATAAAATTCCCACTCGCCATCCAGCGACAGGGTACCGTCTTTCGATGCATCCCACTCTCGCAAATCCAATTGTCCCTTTACGGCTTGAGGCTGTTCCGTATTCTGAAACGTGACGATCCAAACGATTCTTAAGCTCGTCAAGATCAACAGGAACAGGAACACGGCAGCAAGGGTTCTTCTCATTCTCAGCTTGCTTCGACTCGTAGACACAGCAGGATAACCCCTAACTTCCGCCATAATATGGAAGATTTTCCGTACAGCAATTCAGAATGAGTATACCCTAAGCCCTTTCTCAAATCTATGAAAAGGGCAGAAAAGGCATCATCGGCAACGGTTGAACGACATAGGAAAGCCCGCAGAGGGTTTCTGCGGGCGTGGGTCCTATCTCTTGGTATATACGATTTTCTTGATCGTATCCGTCGACAAGCCAAATTGCTCTGCCAGTTGGCCGATCCTAGCGCCATCGTGGAAGGAATCTCGTATCCTCTTGTTGCGGACGTCATAATAGCTTGCCGCTCCGGAGGACTCCCCCCACTTTTTTCGATTGTTCGAACGGGTTGGGATGTACATCAATTCCCCTTGAATGTAACGCTGAACTTCTTGAAGAAGATGTGCCGGGAGCACATCCTTGATTCGGTTGGATTCCATAACGGACTCGCTCCTTAAAATAAATGGGATATTTTAAGGGCAAAGCCTGCTCCATAAGCAGAATCGATCCGATAGGCGAATAAGGTGCTACGCTCCATGCCAAGCTTCGCCTCTGCTTATTCAGCAGGCTTTGCATGGAGCCGATCAAGTACGAAACCTATCATGCGGTTCACCACTGCCGTTTCTCCCCCCTTTGAATGGAATTCATCTTGGCCACCGTTTCTCCGGTGATCAACCCTCGCAAGAAATCGAAAACAAATAGGTTGGAAACTCCTCCGTATCGCCAGGCGAATATTCCCGCAGAATTCTTCAAAAGAGGATTGGACTGAATGATTCGATTCGCGTTCTTCGTGGCAGCCGCCGACTTGGGCGCTCCAGTCTACTCACCCTCCCCCGCCGCACCAATCGGCCGTATCAACCGGTTTCAACGCGATTGCGCCCCTCCTGCTTGGCCCGATAGAGCGCTTCATCCGCCCGCTTGTACCAGTCCTGGAACGACTCGGACATCCTTTTCTCGGCAATGCCGATGCTGACGGTTTGCTTGCCGGTAAGCGGATGATCCTGGGCTACCAGTGCGAGCCGCACCTTTTCCAGCGCCTTGACGGCTCCCTCCATCTCGGTATTCGGCATCAGCACGACGAACTCTTCCCCGCCGAACCGGATTAGCAAATCCGACTTGCGCAAGTTCCTGCCGGCCGTCTCCGCCGTAAGCATGAGCAGCTCGTCTCCCACGGGATGCCCCCATGTGTCGTTCACCCGCTTGAAGTGGTCCAAATCCATAATCGCAAGCGAGAGCCGCTGATCGGAAGCATCCGCTTTGTCCATTTCACCCTTCAGAATCATGGCAAAATAGTGCCGGTTGTAAAGGCCGGTCAATTCATCCTTTACAGCGATTCTCTGCAGATTTTCTTCCTTGAGCACAGTTTCCGTAATGTCTCTCGCCGAAGAGTAAATGTAGGGTCCGACACCGGGCTGCGCACGCCACTCCAGATATCGGTAAGACCCGTCCTTGCAGCGAAAGCGATTGGTAAACCCGGACACCGTATTTCGATCGGTCAGATCCTTGATGACGGCCATCGTGTCCCCGATATCATCCATATGGACAAAGGAGAGGAAGTTTTTCCCGATCAGCTCCTCCGTCTTATACCCGAGCACTTCCTCAAACCGGATGTTGACCTTGTGCAGCAGCGTATCTCGATCAAACACGCAAAGCATGTCCATGTTCACATTCAAGAAGCTGTCGATTTCCTTTTCCTGCAAATACTCTTTGGTAATATCTCGAAACGATGTAACGGTTCCGGTGATCGTTCCGTCCTTCGATGTGATGCAGGCCGAGGTTCCCGTGATGAGCCGCTCGGTCCCGTCGTGAGCGACCAGAACCGTATGATCGTTCAGATCCAGTCCCCTCCCGGTTCGGATCACCTCATTCACCGCCCCGTCGACATCCTCTCCCGTATGAAAATCCTTGCAGCGGAATACAAGCGCCGCTTCCTTCCCCTTTGCCTCCTCCGACGTCCAGCCGGTATAGGTTTCCGCCAAGGGATTCATCAGGGTGACGATCCCCTGATTATTCGTTACGATAATCCCCTCGTTGATGGAGAAGAGCGTCGTCTCCAACAGCTCCCGAAGCTTGCTCTCCTTCTCCAGCACCTCATTTTTCAATCGGTAAGCCTCTTCCAGCTTCGCCTTGATCGTCTGCAGCTCATGCTCGTAATCATTGCGTTTCGTAATCCTTACCGCGATGCAGTCGATGTGCTCCGTCCCGTCGATCTTGACGAGGCGGCCGTTCAGCAGAATGGGAACCTCTTGATCCTGCTTCGTTCGGAGCGTCAAATAAGTCTCTTCCACTCGTCCTCCGGATGTGATTCCCATCACGAACAAGGAATGAAAGATGATCCGGCTCGCAGCCGACAAGCACTTCTCAATATGCTGGTTCACAAGCTCCGAATGCTCATAGTCCATCCAACTCAAAAAAGTATGGTTCGCCTCTTGAATCATCCCCTGCTTGGTTAAGAGCAGGTACCCGCAAGGCGCTTGATCGATTCTCCCGTTCACCGCATGTACGTCCTTTATTCGTTGTAGTTAGCCTTGCGCCTCGGAGTCATCCAAATAGCTCCGAATCAGCTCCGACGTTTCCTTGGGCTGGCTCAGGTTCGGGTAATGCCCCCTTGCGGAGATGACCTCAAGCCGGCTGTTCCTCAACTGCTTATGAAGATACTCGGCCACTTCAAGCGGTACGATGCTGTCAACCGAACATTGGACGATCAAGCAAGGAACCGTAACCTCTGGAAGCTCCCTTCGGTGGTCCGACAAAAAAGTGGCCTGAGCAAAATTTTTCATGATGGCCGGATCTTCCGCACAAAAGGTGTCCTTCAGTTGTTCGGTAAGCACAGGCCGTTCCGGATTATCCATGAGAGCGGCGGCGTTCATGCTCGCCCAACCGACGAAATTCATCTCCATCATCTGCAGAAGCTCCTTCACATCCCGTTCATCAAAGCCGCCGTAATAATCGGGCAGATCATTGATATAACGTGGGGAAGGACCGATCAGGACCATGCTTTGAAAAGCCTCCGGCTTCCGAATCGAGGCCAGCAGGCCGATCATCGAGCTGACCGAATGGCCGACAAAGACAGCCTTCTCAATCTCGAGCGCCTCCAGAATGTCCAGCAGATCCGCAACATATCCGTATAGAGTCGAGTACCGTTCAGGGTTGTAAGCGGCCAGATCAGAATTCCCGGAGCCCACATAGTCGAACAAGACGATTCGATAATCCTTTTCAAAGTACGGGATCATCGATCTCCAAATGTTCTGCTCGCAGCCAAAGCCATGGCCGAATATGAGGGTTCGATCTCCTTCTCCCTGTATGCGAATGTTGTTCCTCTCGATGATCGCTTCCATACCTGCCTCCTTCTCTAGGTGAAAAACTCGTTGATCCTTATACGCTTTCAACTCAAAACCAGGGATCAGAACATTTCCCACACCCATTGACGCCAATTCGTATCCACACGACTCAGCTTGAAAGCGGGCTAGTGATTTAATTCTTTGACGGCGTTTGCATAAATCCAGATAAAAGGTTCTTCCGACATCCGCCCGACACTTACACTCTACCAAACGAAGCTGTGTTTTTCTATGTCGATTTGCGGCGATCTTCATAAAGCTTAACTCACAAAAAATCGCTTCTATTATAAGAGGTAACGCATTCCACACCCCGAATCAGAATGTTTTATTCAACACAAATTATTCGGTTGGCATCGGAACGGATTATGTTATAATTCCTCGTAGCAATCCATTATCGAAAGAAGGCCTGCCTATCTTACACATGAAATGAGCGCAATCCGGTAAACGAAATTCAGAGAGTGGAAATTCCGAGAGTAGAAATTCAGAGAGACGTCTTTCATGAAGATCGACCCACACGTACCAACAAACAGAAACAGGTGATCAGATGTTTCAATTGAAATGGCTTTGGCAGAATTTGAAAGGAGATCGGTTCCGATATATCCTGGCGCTGATTCTCTCCGTTGTGTGCTCTTCGCTCACCATTGTGAACCCCTATATTGGCCAACGCATCGTCGATACCTTCATATCGGGTAAAGACGCCGCAGTCCATTTGGCAAACGACCGCAACCTGCTGATCTGGCTCTGCTTGGCCATGATCGGCTTTTCGCTTTTGCGCACAGGTTTATCCTATTTGACGGCCATGCAGTATGAAATTTCCTCCCAGAACATGCTGTACCGGGTTCGGATCTACCTGTACAACAAGATTCAAGGGCAAGACATGCATTACTACGATCACAACCGCACCGGCGATCTCATGACCAAGATGACCGGGGACCTCGACATGGTGCGTCACTCGATGGCCTGGATCATCAAGACGATCATCGAATCGTTGACCATCTTCGTGGCCGCCGTGGTGTACTTCTTCACGATCGACGTCGGCCTTACGCTGTGGCTGCTCATTCTGTCGCCGCCGATCTTCGTTGTGGCGTTCATCTTTGCGCGGCGCGTGCGCCCCATGTACATCGACCTGCGC
Source organism: Gorillibacterium timonense (assembly GCF_001457415.1). Classification (GTDB taxonomy): domain Bacteria; phylum Bacillota; class Bacilli; order Paenibacillales; family NBRC-103111; genus Gorillibacterium; species Gorillibacterium timonense. The sequence continues at coordinate 585,593 of NZ_LN881724.1, read as the reverse complement.
GAACGGCTATCGCAGCTCAACACCACCACGCAGGAGAACATCGCCGGCAACCGGGTGGTCAAGGCTTTTGCCCGGGAAGAGTTTGAGATTCAGAAATTCACGGATAAGAACGTCAACTACTCGAAGGCGAACAAAGCCGCTGCTCTCGTCTGGCTGGACTACTTCCCTTACCTGGAAACCTTCGCGCAGGCCTTCAGCGTCATTCTCATGGTAGTTGGCGGTCTGTACGTCATGGACGGTCGAATTACCTTCGGGGAATTCTCTGCGTTCTCGGCGCTGATCTGGGGCCTCTCGAACCCGATGCGCAACATCGGGATCATCATCAATGACATTCAACGCTTCTTCGCCAGCTTGACCAAGATCGTGGAAGTGTATTACGCCCAACCCGAAATCGTCAACGAGCATAACGTTGTCGTCAAGCGTCGTTATCAAGGCCGGATCGAATTCGATCACGTGACCTTCAAATACGATAACGTGACGGTTCTCGATAACATCAGCTTCAAGGTCAATCCCGGCGAAACCATTGCCATCATGGGATCGACCGGCTCCGGCAAAACAACGCTCATCAACCTGATCCCGCGCTTCTATGATGTGGCCAAGGGCAAAGTGCTCGTTGATGGCACAGACGTACGCAAGCTGGAGCTCGATGAGCTGCGCGGCAATATCGGGGTCGCGACCCAAGACGTGCTGCTGTTCTCCGATACGATCGACGGAAATATCGCCTACGGCGATCCCGAGATGCCGGAGGAAGAAACCGTCAAGTATGCCCAGCTTGCCGCCGCTCACGATTTCATCAGCAAGATGCCGCAAGGCTATGACACCATCGTCGGCGAACGCGGTGTAGGTCTCTCCGGAGGACAGAAGCAGCGTATTGCTCTGGCACGGGCTATGGCGGTTCAACCGCCCATTCTGATCCTCGACGATACGACCTCCGCCGTCGACCTCGAAACCGAAGAGCACATTCAGAAGAGCCTACGCGAGCTTGACTTCTCCTGCACGAAGATCATCATCGCACAGCGCGTCTCGACGACGGCTCAGGCCGACCGCATCCTCATCCTGGAGGACGGCCGTTTGATCGAGGAAGGCACTCATGCCGAGCTCCTCGCCATGCGGGGCTACTACTACGATGTATTCATGCTGCAAAACGAAGGCATTGGAAGGCAGGTGAGCGCTCATGGCCAGGAATAAATTCGACATCGACGAGAATCTCGAGTCTCCCTTTGACATCACCCACTTCCGGCGAGCGCTCGTCTATATCAAGAAACAGAAGAAGCCGATGATCGTCGCTCTCGTGCTGAGCGCTCTCTCGGCGGCTATCGCGCTGTCCGCGCCTCTCATCATCCAGCATGTCGTGGACGTGACGATTCCCGCGAAGGATAAGCTTCCGCTCGTCGGATGGTCCGCTCTCACGCTCGCCACGATCGTCATCAGCGTCGTTCTGGCCACCATCCGCTCGCGCATCATGACGAGCGTCGGTCAAGACATCATCTTCGATATTCGTACAGATCTATTCAAGCATCTCCAGGAGCTGCCGTTTCAATATTACGATGACCGCCCGCAGGGTAAGATCCTCATCCGTGTCGTCAACTATGTCAACTCGGTATCGGATGTCTTGTCAAACGGGATCATCAACTTCATTCTGGAAATCCTGAACCTGATCTTCATCGCCGTGTTCATGTTCGCTGTAAACGTTCAGCTCTCGCTTGTCATTCTCGCGGGCTTGCCAATCTTCCTCGGCATCATGCTGCTCATCAAAACTAAGCAGCGCCGCGCCTGGCAAGCGGTCTCCAACAAGAGCTCCAACCTGAACGCTTATCTGCAGGAGAGCATCAGCGGCATCCGGGTCACGCAGATTTTTACCCGTGAGCAGCGCAACGAAGGGATCTTCACGCGGTTGTCCACCAACTTCCGCAAGGTCTGGATGAACGCCGTAGGCCTCAACCTGCTCATCCCGTTCTCGGTCGACAACCTGGCTACGCTCGTCACGACTTCCATTTACTTGGTCGGTCTGCTGGCCTTGGGGCCGGAGACGGTGACCTTCGGTGTCATTCTCGCGATGAGCAGCTATGCCGCGCGCTTCTGGCAGCCGATTCTCAACCTGTCGAACCTGTACAACAGCTTCATCAACGCCGTCGCTTACCTGGAACGGATCTTCGAAACGCTTGACGAGCCGGTGACGGTCAGTGACGTTCCGGACGCCAAGGAGCTTCCCCCGATCAAGGGGAATGTCAAGTTCGACGATGTGACCTTCGCCTACGATCCGGGAGTAAATATCCTGGAGAATCTCTCCTTCGACGTCAAGGCCGGGGAAAGCATCGCGCTCGTCGGTCCGACCGGCGCAGGGAAAACGACGGTCGTCAACCTGATCTCGCGCTTCTATAACATCACCGGCGGGAGCTTACAGATCGACGGCCACGACATTTCGCAGGTCACGCTAAAATCGTTGCGCAGCCAGATGGGCATCATGCTGCAGGACAGCTTCATCTTCTCCGGCACCATCCTCGACAACATCCGGTACGGCAAGCTCGACGCCACCGAGGAGGAAGTCATCGCCGCCGCCAAGACGGTCTGTGCCGACGAGTTCATCCGCGAGTTTGAGGACGGGTATATGACGGAAGTTAACGAACGCGGCTCGAAGCTTTCGCAAGGGCAGCGGCAGCTCATCTCGTTCGCCCGCACCCTGCTCGCGAATCCGCGCATTCTCATCCTGGACGAAGCGACTTCGTCCATCGACGCGAAGACGGAGCGCCTGCTGCAGCAAGGCTTGAACGAGCTGCTTAAGGGCCGGACCTCGTTCATCATCGCCCACCGTCTGTCCACGGTGAAGAACTGCGACCGCATCATGTACGTCTCCAACAAGGGCATCGCCGAATCCGGCTCCCACGACGAGCTGATCGCTCAGCGCGGCTTGTATCACCGGCTGTATACCGCTCAGAAGATGGAGGCATAGGATAGGAGCCTTCCACAGGGAAGCACACTCTTTCTGCCTTCTGAGCGGATTCTGAAGGTGCATAATATGAAAATGACATGCAAACTGATTACAGTTCGCATGTCATTTTTCTTTTTTTCCAAGCTTCTATCAGCGAGCGGAGAGTACTCCGGCCCCCGTCCACGCTAGGCTTTTTACGGAGTGGAGCCCTTCTGGTTTAACACCGCCGCAAACTGGGAGATCCCGTCGTTGTCATATTCCGCCGTGCTGATGTTGTCTCCTTTGATTTTCTTAATGATCCATCGTTCGAGGAAATTCATCTTATCAAACGCGTAAGCATAACCAAGTACTTCTTTCACGGCAGCATGGCGGTAGAGGGTGTCCGGGTAGGCTTTTTGAAGGAATTGCAAGCGGCCCTCCTCTTTTGTTTCGCCGGCGCAGAGATAGAGGCCAACGTTTTTGGTGAGTAAGCTATTTAAGTTACGAGATATGTAATTTGTCAGCTTCTTTTGAACTTTCCCTACATAGATGGATCCGCCGAGAATCACGGTGTCATATACGTCAAGCGGCGGCACGCTGTCCGTCATGATGTTGCACAACCGGGCTTCTCCGCCAAGCTCCGCTTTGATGCGTTTGGCCACCTCTGCGGTACTGCCGTATTTGGTTGCGTAGATCACGATGCTCTTCACGGTTTTTGCCTCCTTCATGATCCGATTTAAATGATGCTTACCTAGTACGCTGTCAGCCTTAATCGTGTGAAAATGAATCGGTGTCAATGGGTATGAGAAGTTGTGCGGAGACCACGGTTTAAGCCGACAGCGTACTAGGTGCTCTTCCATTCCGGCTCCCGAATCCGCTTCAGGAATACCACCACGCCAACCATCACGAGCACATTCGCCGCAGGAAAAACCACAAGCTCGGCTGCTGTCATCGGAACGTCAGCCATCCACTGAAACAGAATCATCGCACTGAGGGCCGTCAGCATCGTGACTCCCTTCATGCACATCACGGAAGCGAGAAGTAAGCCAAGAGGTTTCTTTTGCATCAGCAGAATGGCCGAGAGGATGGACACCGGGATGATAAAGCCCAAATCCATCGCCTGAATGATGTAGGTGGTGTAATGCTCCAAGCCTGCCGGGGCATCCCCTTTCACTAGCGGCGGAACGAGGCGGCCCAGCCACATGAGTCCGATCGCAGAGGCAAAAACGATGATCGAGATTCCGATGGTCTTCACTGGCAGATCATCTCGGAAAACCTTCGCTAGAATCTTCATGTCAAACGACAGCATGACGAGCATGAACGCGAAGAAACTGACCGACATCAGCCCCACGTAAACCAAAAACAAAGCATTGTAGGTGCACAGAAAAGAATAAGACATATACGTATATAAAAAGTATGCCAGCGTTCCGGCGAGAAGAAGCCTCGCTCGCAATTGTCCCTTTCTTGTCAAAACCAAGGACACAATCAAGAGGGGGATTCCAAGAAGGAGCGTCACCCAATCCTGTGCGATCGCTTGCGAGGCGGCTGCCACCGAATCGTTCGCGTAAATTCCTCTTCCATAGAGGAGGACGCTTTCTCCCCGAATGGTCGTTACTTCATGCCGCCCTGGGCCTCCAGTTGATCCTATTCCGATCCCCGCTGCCAATAGCGACAGCACCGCAATGGCCAGAACCACTGCGGTGATGCTTATTCTATCCTTCATAGGGATGCTTTCCTCCTCAAGTCGTTCCATCTACCGGGTCCCCAAGGCGAGCAGAATGACCTTCACGGCATGATCCATTAACCGCTGCTTCTGCTCCTCATCGACCTTCTCCACCATGAGACGCACTGCAAGCCCAAAGGCGGTGGACCAAATCACTTGCGCGGTCAGCTCCGTTTCAGCAGCCTCCCAATTATCCAAGGCGGGGAACTCCTTTAGCGAGTGACTGAGCATCCCGATGGCAGGCCGCTCAGCAGACGCTCCCCTTTGCAAAACCGATGTATGCGCAAGGACATCAGGGGACCCGTTCAGCATCAGGCTGATGTAGAAATCGCCCATCTCCATCGCTAGCTCGATAAAACGTACAATGCCTTTTCTCAGGCTATCGGCGGGTGCCAAAGTCTCCGACTGCATGGCAGATAAGGAAGCGACCATCTCCGCGTACTGCTCCGCGATCAGCTTCTCGATAATCTCTTCCTTGCTGGAAAAATAGTGATAGATCATCGCGGGAGAATACTCGATCTTAGCTGCGATTTTGCGAATGGATACGTTCTCGATGCCCTCGCTGCCGATGATTTCACGAGCCGCTTTTAGAATATCACCTCGCATTTCATCCTTCTCTCTTTTCTTACGTTCTGCGCTTCCGATGATGATCTCTCCATTCTGTTAACACTGTTTATTATATGAACACTGTTTAGTAAAACATAATGCAGAACTCTCTTTGTGTCAATCTGCAAAAATCGAATAAATTGATCTTCTGACGTAGTAGATCGCGCTGGGGTCGGATACGGATGAAAACGGCGCTGACTTCTCCCTTTGTGAGCCTTATTAAGAATGAACCGGAACTGAAATCAAATTTATTCTAAAGGAAACAGTGCAACTAGAATAAAAAGTGGACACCGGCTAACAGACTGCGGATAATGAAGCCAACGGAGGTGTCCCCATGGGCGAACAACGACAACGGTACAACGAGGAATTCAAAAAGCAGACCGTGCGGTTCATTCAGGAACAAACAAAAACAGTAGCGGATCTAGCAGAGGAACTCAACATTCCAAGAGGCACCCTCCACCAATGGATGGGCCAGTACCGTGAACTGAAATATGAACCGGCAGCTAGCGGAGATCGGGTACGTGAACTGGAAGCGAAGTTGAGCGAACTAAACCGGCAACTCCATGAAAAAGAGCAAAAACTCTCCGATGTGGAAGAAGAGCTCGCCATCGTAAAAAAAGCAGTGCACATCTTCAGCAAACCAAAGAACTGAGATTCCGGTTTATTGAGGATCATCGCTCCGAGTTCCGCTTGGAGAAGATGTGCACAACCCTACGGGTTTCACGGAGCGGGTATTACAAGTGGAGAGTCGAGCGGTCGAGTAAACAGAAGCGACGCAAAGCGATTGTGCTCAAGCGCATTCAATATCACTTCGCCGACCATCAGAAGCGGTACGGAAGCCCGAAGATTACCCGACTGCTTCGTCAAGAGGGACATACGATCTCTGAGCGTACCGTGAGCGTATACATGCGAGAGATGAGCCTCCGCTCGGTTGTGTCCAGAAAATACCGGGTACAGACAACCTGCTCCAATCCCGACCATCCCGTTTCCCCCAACCACCTCAATCAACAATTCAGGGTGCCGAAGCCGAATATGGTATGGGTGACGGACATCACCTCGATTCCTTGTCGAGAAGGGCGCTTGTACTTGGCCAGCGTCATGGATCTATGTACGCGTGAGATTGTTGGATGGCGTCTGGATCACCACATGGAAACGAGCCTCGTACTCGGTGCTTTACAAGATGCATATGCAGCCAAGCGACCCGAAAAAGGCTTGATTCACCACTCCGACCGAGGTTCGCAATACACCTCTCAAGACTACCGAAATCAGTTGTGCCTCTATCACATGAAACCCAGCATGAGCCGAAAGGGCAATTGCTATGACAACGCCTGCATCGAGTCGTGGCACAGCATCTTGAAGAAAGAGCTCATTTACTGCAACCCCCGTTTCAAGAACAAGGACCAGGCTTACCATTCCCTTTTCCAATACATCGAGTTTTACTACAACCGCAAACGAATCCACAGCACCTTAGGCTATCTCTCTCCTGTTCGTTTTGCAGCTCTTTTTTCTACTCATTCCGCTTCCTGACCGTCCACTTTCTTGACAGAGGTCCACAGGAGCCTTTAATTTACTCAAAAAAACACTTTATTCCATCTAGCGGAAATGAATGCAGCTATTTGACTTGTTTGATAGTAAAAATCGGAGATTGCCCCCAATTAGAAGCATGTATCTCCGCTAGATTTTCAAAGCCACGTCTATCGATGAAATAGCGGCCATGGCCGCCGTTAGAAAAAGGCCGTGTTGTCGCAAGGGGCAACGAGGCGAGTCATCAAGGGGCTGTGACGCTGTTCGGGTGATGCTTGCTTATTAGGCTCCATGCTTGGAAACATACGAGATGCCCGCGGTGATGTCTGTTGGGTCACTGCCTGCTAAAAATGTTACTAGTCTGCTTACATGGGGCTTAGCCCAGTCAGCTTGGTGGTCGAGTGGCTTGCGTTCTTCGTTCTTCCATATCGTCTTCGAAATTACGGCGGCGGACAAAAATGAGATCAATCAAGCCCGCCTAACTTCATTCCGCTTGATTCGATCCGAATCTTTCGCTATAAATAATCAGGAGCTGTACTCCATGCAGATGAAAACCTGCTTGGAATACAGCCCCTCTGACAAGTCAAGCCGTAACGTCCACCGAGGACGACGAGGATTCTCTTCCGCACCACGCGAAACTCTCAGCGCGTGGTGCTAGGCGCCACATGACGGTGGTGAACCACATCCTTCTCGTTTGTCATGCTCGTTCGCTCTTCTTGCTTGTCCTTCTTGCTTGTCCTTCTTGCCTGTCCTTGCTGCCAAACCGTCTCTTGCTCTTAATCTACTCGTCTTCCCATACGATATCGCCGTATACGAGCCCTCTTGTTCCGGTAGCTACGTAAATCCGTCCGAACACCCGCGGGTCTCCCGAAATCGAGCGAATATCGCCGTATTGATGGCGGTCGTCGTTGATGCGAATCCAGTTCACGCCGCTATCATGGGAACGGTAAAACCCGTATTCCCCGTTGATCGTCCCGCTCGTGAACAGCGTTTTGATGTCGCTGCTTTCAAGCGGCTTCCCAAGGCCGATGCGCTTGATGAAATCGCCCGGCTTGGAGACACGCTCCCCGCTGAGGACATTCCGCTCTCGGTCGTAGACAAGCCGCCAGAGACCGCCTTCCTGCATGGCGAGCCAGATGACGCCTTCCTTGCCCGGCTCGACGCGAATCTCATAGTGCTGCTCGCTGTCGATGCCCGCGAGATCTACACGCGGGAAGCTTTCCGGCGCCTCGATCGCTTGGAAGGTCTCCCCCTTGTCCACGCTCACATAGAAGCCCCGGCCATCTGCATGATCACTGAAGCCGTAGAAGACCTCCGGGTTCACGCGGTCCGCCATGACCTTGAACGGCAGTGTCGGCAGGCTCTCTTCAGCGAGCCGCTCACCGTCCATACCGTAGAGGATGGAGCGCGCCCAGGTCTTTCCTTCGTCATGGGTGTAGACCGCCCGAGACGCATAGACCGGCAGGCCGAGCACCCACAGAATTGTCTTGCCGTCTGCGGAGACGGCGGTCCAGCCGGAGGTCACGTTCGCCCGCTGCAGCTCCTTCAGCCATTCGTCCACAGGCTCGCTAAGCCCGGCAGGGTTAGGAAGCTGTGTCCAGGTTCGGCCCTGATCCCGGGAGAGAATAAGCCCGCCCTTCGTGAAGCCTTTCCAATTGCCGCGAGGCGTCACCACGAGCAGGTTCGGATCGCTGTCGGGATAATCGGCGTTCATGCAGGTGATCCAGCGGTCGCCCTTCTCATTGGCGAAGGTGTTCTCGACGGGCTGATCCAGATCCGTGAAGACGATGCCACCGTAATCGCCGATGATGTCGATCACCTTCACATCGCCTGCAGGAGGCGAGTAAACGTTCAGGTGAACCGTCTCCTCGACGCCGACGTTGAAGTTGGTCCAGGTGACCGTCTCGTCCCCGTCCGCCTTGGTGAGATCGCGGCTTACGAAGATGCCCGCACCGGTGTTAAAGAGAGACATGTCACGATTAAAGGGATTGATCTTCAGATCCGACATCCAGTGAATAAGCGAATCACGTCCGTTGTACTCCGGCTTCTGGTAGGAGGTCGTCCAATCTATGCGACCGATGGCAAGGCCTAACATGATCGGTTTCCAGGTCAAGCCGTAGTCTGTAGAACGATAGATCGTATCCGGTGCGGCCGTGATCGTCGAGCAGATCAGCGTCCCCGGCGCCTGTAGGTCGATACCGATCCCACTGATGCCGTAGCCAAGCCGGCGGCCCGGCGCTTCAGCATCATGGAAGCCGGGATTGATGAAGTTGGGCGGCGTGATGTCCAGCGCTTCGACGACTCTCCCGCTCTCATCCAACTCGTAGCGGAACAAGGCTCCGTCATAGCACAAGCCGGTGTCGCAGCCGTACGTATGCCAGCCGGACCAGCCGATGTTGTACGCCGCATAGGAGACGAACAGATAGGAACCGACAAAGGCCGCCCGTTGCCCGACATAGCCGGGATAATCCTTCGAGCCTCCGATGATCGGGGCGGGTTCACCCTTGATGGGAGCAAAGGTCGCTCCGGCATCCTCGCTGATATACACACTCGGGCCGCGCACGTTGTCTCCCGGCGAGCCCTGTTGGCCGTTCGTCCCGACCACAATGCGCGTCGCAGGACGGCCCGGGCCGCCGCTCGCCGGATCGATCTCGACGAAGGAGATGTTCGTCTCCGACGGTTTACCGTGAGCCGCAACCGTAAGCGGAGTCCAGGTGAGGCAGCGATCCTCGGTCTTCCACAGCCCGTCCTCCATCGTGCCCATATACAGGACATTCGAATCGTACGGATCGACGACCAGACGCTCGCCGGTGGAGCGGCCGGGAGCATTGCCGTGCATCGTCGCCGTATTCCCCTGCTCATCAATGACGGGCGGATCGAAATAGACCCAGTGGTCGCCGTAATCTTCAGAGAACGCGATCTTATGGGTCGGATATAGTCCGACCATGGCATAAACGTAGCTTGGATTTTGCCGGTCCAGAGCCAAGGCAATGGGATAAGTCTCCCACATCCCCGGGTCGGTTACATGGTCAACCAGCGACACCCAACGTTCTGCTGCAAAATCATACCGGTAAGCGCCGCCGATATCGGTTCTGCAGTACAAGATGTCCGGGACCGTGGGATGAAACACGAAGCCCGTCACAAAGCCGCCGCCGGGAACCGAAATCGATTGATATTTGTATGGCTCGCTTTCCTTGTCCATTCCACAACCTCCTAATTCCGAGCTGCAGCCCTTGACCTGACCGCAGCCCGATTCGTTCCACCAACGCGCCCACTTCTTCCCTTTCCTTCTAAGGCGCGCTTCAATTCACTGTATTAATAGACGGGAATATCCTTATCCGCTCTGACGAACAGCGGAATCTCCGTCAGAGGAGCGTCGACGGTTACCGTTTGTCCCCCCGCAAGTACTTCGTTCGTCTTGGCATTCTTCCAGCTCAGGCCAGCCGGAAGGTACACTTCCCGGCTGCGCTCGCCGAGCTCGAAGATCGGCGCGACCAGGACATCCGAACCGAACATGTATTGCGAATCAGCCGTCCAGCACAACGCATCCTCCGGGAACTCGTAGAACATCGTCCGCATGACAGGCGTCCCCTTCTCATGAGCCTCCGCCATGCAAGCCCTCACGTAGGGGCGCAGTCTTTCGCGCATCAGAATGAATTCCTTCATCACTTCATAGTTCGCTTCACCGTAGCTCCAAATCTCATTGTCGCTTCCCGTGAACATCTGCGCAATCCCATCGATGACCGCCTGCTCCGGTTGAATATGGGGAACACGTTCGCCATGCAAGCGAAGAACCGGCGTAAATACCCCGAAAGCGAACCAACGCAGCAACAGCTCTTGGAAGTTCGGATCGTTTACATGCCCGCCCAGGAAGCCTCCGATGTCGGTCGTCCACCACGGAATGCCGGCGATGCCCATGTTCAGACCGATTTGCAGTTGCTCCTTCATCGCCCGGAAAGTGGAGGAGATGTCTCCCGACCAGATCAGCGCGCCATACCGTTGGCTGCCCGCCCATGCGGCCCGCACCAGGTTGCAGACGCCTTCCTGTCCTTCCGCCGTCATGCCGTCATAATAACCGCGCGCATATTCAAGCGGATAGATATTCGTACACTGCAAGGCCGGACCTTGGTAGTAGCGGTAATTGTCAAAATCATAGGGACCGTATTCCGGCTCGGCTTCATCGAGCCAGAAGATGCGAACGCCGAGATCATAATAGTTCTTTTTACAAACCTGCCAAACGTACTCTCGTGCGCCCGGGTGCGTGGCATCGAAAAAGACGGTCTCGCCCATCCAGTTCATGTTGATGTTCATGCCACGGTCGGCTGAGATCAAATAACCTTCGTTCGCCATCGGCTCATAATTTTCGGATCGGCTGTCGATGGTCGGCCATACGGAAACCATCAGCTCCGTGCCCAGTTCCTTCAGCTCTGCGATCATGGCCTTTGGATCGGGCCAATCCCTCGGTTCGAATTTGAAGTCGCCCTGCTTCGTCCAATGGAAGAAGTCCACGACGATCACGTCGAGCGGAATGCCGCGTCGCTTGTATTCCCTTGCGACCGTCAACAGCTCCTCCTGATTACGGTACCGGAGCTTGCACTGCCAGAAGCCCAAGCCGTATTCCGGCATCATCGGCGCTTTCCCAACCGCGTTGGCATACTGCTCCTCAATCTGCGCAGGCGTCTTGCCGGCGGTGATGAAATAATCCAGCTTCTTCGTGCTGGTCGCCATCCACTCCGTGCGGTTCGTGCCGAACGTGACCGTTCCGATGGCCGGGTTGTTCCAGAGCAAGCCGTATCCTCGGTTCGACAGCATGAACGGAACGCTCGTCTGGGAATTGCGATGCGCCAATTCCAGGGTAGCGCCTTTCTTGTCCAGAATGCCCTCCTGATATTGGCCGAGCCCAAAGATCTTCTCTCCCTCGAAGGCTTCGAAACGCAGGGTAAGCTGGTAATCGCTCGTACCCGTAAGCGGTTTCATTTCACGCCCTTCGATGCGCAGCGGAGCGCAATACCGGTCGATCCGGTTCCGGTCGCGCCAATATTCTTCCGTAAGCAGCTTTCCGTCACAGTTGGTAAACGAAAGCCATCCCTCCGCATTGAAGGTAGCGATGATTTCGCCGTTGCGAATGGACGCAACCTGACTCTTCTTCACATTCGCAGTTCTCTCGGCCTCCGCGATCCACGGTTCGACCAGCTCTACCTCTTCAATCGTAATATGAGTGGAAGAATCGGCAGGACGATCCTGCAAAGCCCAATCATGGGGATCCATTACCGCTTCCTTGGTCATCCGGACGCGCAGAGAATTTTTGCCCCAAGGCTCGATCCAAATCGTTTCGGAGCCCGATCTTCCGATCAAGCGATTGCCGTTTCTCGTGAACTTCATTTTATTTTGCTCCTCCTTTTTCTCTACCAGCTTCGCTATAATGATAGAGTACCTAATTGTATTATATTCGTTGTTTTCTCTCCATTCTTTAAGTAAATTGCTAATGACTAACACAATATTCCCATTCTGGAGATTGAGAGGCGTTTCATGAAAGCGAAGCATCTCTTGAAGGAAAAAGCGGTGCATGGGACCGCACTTCTGCCCGTTGCGATCCATCATTTAAGTTATCCCGCGAATGTGGAAACCTTTTTCTACCTACACTGGCATTATGAATTTGAATTTCTCGTGGTGTTGGAAGGCGCGATCGTGTATACCATTGAGGACACGGACTATCCCGTGAAGGCGGGTGAAGGGCTCTTCATCCCGTCCAATCGGCTTCATGCGGCCCGCTCGCTGGATGGAATGCCTTGTGAAGCCTGCGTTGTCGTGTTTCACCCCAATCTGTTCAGCGATCAAAAGCAAGGCTCCGCCTATTCCCGATTCGTCTATCCGGTCCTGAAGGGCGAGCTTGAATTCGTAAAAGAGTTGACGGGTGAAGAGGAGTGGCAGCGGACCGTGAACGAGCGATTGAAGGAAATAGACGCGATTGGGGCGTTTCCGCTGCCCGACATGGAGCTGCTGTTGAAGAGCAAGCTGTTTGAAATCTGGCATCACTGCTGCCGCCACGCTCTCCCCGCAGCCTCTCCGACGAGGGAAAACAACCTGTCCTACAAGCTCAAGCGGATGCAACCGGTTCTCGCCTTCATTCAAGCCAACTATCGGGATGAGATCACGCTTAAAGCCTTGGCCGACCTTCTGCCGATGAGCGAGGGGCAATTCTGCAGCGCCTTTAAAGAGGTGATGAACCTGACGCCCATTGCTTATGTCGTCCGCTATCGGATTCTGCAAAGCTGTTCGCTCTTGATGAGCACGGATTGGAAGATTGCCGACATCGCGAGAACCGTCGGGTTTAACAACATCAGCTACTATAATCGGGAGTTTGCGAAGGCGATCGGCTGTCCTCCCGGAAAATACCGCAGCGAAGCATAACCGAAACGGAGCTTTTTCAGAGCTCTTGCGGACCAAGAACCATCACGAAAGGAGTAGGGAGACATGAAGCTGCAGCAGTTGAAATATTTCATCGAGGTCGTGAACGCGGGGTCGATCAACGAAGCGGCCAAACGCCTCTTCATCACCCAGCCGAGCTTGTCGAGCGCGATCAAGGAGCTGGAAAAGGAGCTCGGCATCGAGCTATTCCTCCGCACACCGAAAGGGATCACCCTCTCCGTCGACGGAGCGGAATTTCTCGGCTACGCCCGCCAGGTCGTGGAGCAGACGGCTCTTCTGGAGCAGCGGTACCTGAACAAGAAGCCTTCCCGTCAGTTGTGCTCCATTTCGACCCAACACTACGCCTTCGCCGTGAACGCCTTCGTCAACCTCATCAAGCGAAGCGGCGCCGAAGAGTACGAATTCACCTTGAGGGAGACGCGCACCCATGAGATCATCGAGGACGTCCGCAACCTGCGCAGCGAAATTGGCGTGCTCTACCTGAACCCTTTTAACCGGAAAGTCATCGAAAAGCTGCTGAGAGAGCAGCACCTGGACTTTCATCCCCTCTTCACAGCGAAGCCTCATGTCTTCATCAGCACGAGCAATCCGCTCGCGACCAAGGAGTCCGTCACGCTGGAGGATCTGGAGGACTACCCTTACCTGTCGTTCGAGCAGGGGGAGCACAACTCGTTTTACTTTTCCGAGGAGATTCTGAGCACCGTCTTTCGTAAAAAAAGCATCCACGTGAGCGACCGAGCCACACTGTTCAACCTGCTCATCGGGCTGAACGGCTATACGATCTCCACCGGCATCGTGAGTGCGGATCTAAACGGGGATCAGATCATTCCGGTTCCGCTTACGGTAGACGATCACATTCAAGTCGGCTGGATCGCCAATCATCAGGTTCAGCTCAGCCAGCAGGCCGCGCTCTATATCGAGGAGTTGAAGGCAGTCATTCAGGAGTCTGGTTTGTAAGCTTTTATTGAAAGGTACACAGCTGCGCGAGTTATAGATGATAACTATATCTAACTATAAAAGATAAGTGTTACTCTATATGACAAATCTCACGGTATACTGATCCTACCTGAACGAGACAGAAGGAGGATCATCCCATGAGCAACCAACCGCAAGTGAGCAACACCTCGAAGAAATTCAAGAAAGCGCCTTTCCGCTACGATGTCGTCGGCAGCTATCTCCGGCCGCAGGCCTTGAGGGAAGCACGCGAAAAGTTCGCCGCCGGGCAAATCACGCAAGCCGAGCTGACGAAGGTGGAGGACGAAGAAATTCGCAAGCTCGTCGACAAGCAGAAGGAGTTGGGCCTCAAGGCCGTCACCGACGGCGAGTTTCGCCGCAGCTACTGGCACCTCGACTTCTTCTGGGGCTTTGACGGCATCGAGCATGTGCTGATGGATCGCGGCTACCTCTTCCACGGGGAAGAAACGCGAGCCGATTCGGCACGACTGACCGGCAAGATTCGAGATAACGGTCATCCGTTCCTCGCCCATTACCGGTTTCTCAAGGAAGCGGCCGGGACTGATGTGCTCGCGAAGCAGACGATCCCCGCTCCCGCGCAGCTGCTGGCGGAGCTGGTCCGCGATGTGAACGCGAAGGAGGTCGAGCGCGTCTATCCCGACCGCGAAGATCTGTACCGCGACATCGCAGCAGCTTATCGCAGCGTAATTCTCGCATTCTATGAAGCCGGGTGCCGGAATATCCAGCTCGACGACTGCACATGGGGCATGCTGTGCGACAAGTCGTTCTGGTCGACCATGGCCGGAGAGGGCTACGATCCCCAGCTCCTTCAAGACCTCTATCTTCGCCTGAACAACGATGCGATTGCCGATCTTCCCGCCGACCTGATCGTCACCACCCACGTTTGCCGAGGCAATTACCATTCCACCTGGGCCACGTCCGGCGGTTACGATCCGGTAGCCGAAACCCTTCTCGGCCAAGAGAACGTATCGGCTTACTTCCTCGAATACGATACCGATCGCGCCGGCGATTTCGCGCCTCTACAGCATGTGTCCGGCGACAAGCAGGTCGTGCTCGGCCTCATCTCCTCCAAGACCGGGGAGCTGGAGAACAAGGAGCAGATCATCGCACGGATCAAGGAAGCGCAGCAATACATTCCGGCAGAGCGGCTTTGCTTAAGCCCTCAATGCGGGTTTGCCTCCACCGAGGAAGGGAATATCTTGACGGAGGAAGAGCAATGGAAGAAAATCTCCCTCATCAAGGAAATTGCTGAAGAGGTTTGGGGTCAAGAAGCCTAATTGAAGATAAGCGGGGACTGATCGACAGCAGTCCCCGCTTTTGTATCTCATCGTTTCGAATAGACTCCACCATGGTAGCAAATATAGGCATCGGCATCATATGCGAGCAGCTTCGCAAGCGATTCCTTCGCACTCCCCAAGTCCAGGGTGTACTGCGGATTCGCCACGACGAGCTCTCCGCCTTCAATAACAGCCGCATCTCCCGTGATGAGGACGCTCTGCTCGGTCAAGTACAAGGATATATGTCCCGGCGTATGTCCGGGAGTTGCGATCACCTCGCAGCCCCCGCCCCAGGAAAGCCGCTCCCCGTTCTGAAGCGACTCATCGACCGGGACCGTCTCCATTCCTTTCAGCATCTCGATGAAGGCAAGCCCTCTCTCTTGCTCGGAAGCGGGCAGGCTTCTCTGCAGATCCATCGCTTGAACAAGGCGAGCCGAGGGCTGCTCCCCCGACACATAAGGAGCTTCTCCCTCACTCGTCGCCACCAGCAGGTGCGGGTACTTTCGTTTAAACGAGGCTGCAGCCCCCATGTGATCGTAATCGTGGTGAGTGATCACAAGCCGTGTCAGTTGGTCTCCCGTCAAGCCAATAGCAGCCAGCGCCGCTTCGATTCGCTTCAGGTCGCCAGGATAGCCGCAATCCACTAACACCAGATCTTGGTCATCCTGAATCAATACCGGGTGAATCGCGGTTACGGCATCCCCATAAGGAATTTCGATGGACAATACATGATAGGAAGGCATTTCAAATGTTCTCCTTTTTCAACCTTTTTCAATGGCGTTCAAAGGGAGGTTTCGGTTCAGCGATTCTTTCCCTTGTTTCCCCACCTCTCAAAGCTTATCATGCAGGCAGGATCATTTGGAAGATTGGACAGGATAAGATCTAGTACGCTGTCAGTTTAACCTGTGGTCTCCGCACAACTTCCCATATCGATTGGCGCCGATTCATATCCAATCGATTAGGGCTGACAGCGTACTCGCCCAAAAACTAGAAATCATTCCTTGAAGGTGGATCATTCATATGGAAACGATCGCAACAAATCGATTGATCATTCGAAATTTCAAGCCAACGGATTGGCAAGATTTGTTTGAGTATTTTTCAGACGAAGAAGTTCTGCGCTATGAGCCTTATGAAGTTTTCTCGGAAAAACAAGCGAAGGAAGAAGCGGAACGCCGCTCTCATCTCGACACGTTTTTGGCGGTTAGCCTGCAAACCAGCGGAAAGGTAATCGGGAACCTGTATCTCGCAAAAGGCGACTTTGATACGTGGGAATTGGGGTACGTGTTTAATCGCTTTTATCAGGGACAGGGGTATGCCACCGAGAGTGCGAAGGCCCTTCTCGACTATACTTTCACGCACTTAGGAGCAAGGCGAATCGCCGCGATGTGCAACCCGCTAAACGAACGGTCTTGGAGATTGCTTGAGCGCTTGAACATGAGAAGAGAGGGGCATCTGTTGCAAAACATCTATTTTAAAACGGATGCCGAAGGGACCCCTATCTGGCAGGACACCTACGAATACGCCATTTTGAGAACGGAATGGTCCACGAGAGCATGCCTTCAAACGTTATGAAAAAACACCGGAATATCCGGTGTTTTTTCCGTGCGCTTCACAAGCGGTTCAATCCCTTGTGTACGCTGTCAGCCCGAATCGTGTTGACGTAACGGCATCCATGGGTGTGAGAGTCTGAGAAGGATGCTGGAACCTCGGCTTATGAGCTAACAGCGTTCTAACTGCTTCCACTTAACGCCGAGCGCAGGCGGTTCGTACCGAGCCATCTGAGCGATCAGCCCCTCGGGATCATCCGATACGCACAGAAGATCGTGGTGTGCCTCCTTCATAAAGCCTTCTCGGATCGTGTGCCGGAGCATGGCGATCAGCGGATCGAAAAAGCCACCCGCATTCAGGAGACCCATGGGCTTTCCGTGAATGCCGAGCTGCGCCCAGCTCAGCATCTCGAACAGCTCCTCGTAAGTGCCCGCTCCGCCAGGGAGAGCGATGTAACCGTCCGACAGCTCGGCCATGAGCTTCTTGCGGGCATGCATATCTTCGACCTCATAGAATGCCTGAAGTCCGGGATGGGCCGCTTCCTTCGGGAACAAGCCCTTTGGCATGACCCCGATGACACTCCCCTCACCGCTCAGCACAGCATTGGCGACTTCCCCCATCAAGCCGAACTGCGATCCGCCGTAGACCAGCTCAATCCTTTGTCCGGCGAGCGTCCGGCCAAGCCGAAGGGCCGCTTCCTTGTATTCGTTCCGATTCCCGTGATTAGAACCGGAGTAAACCGCGATTCGATTCATGGTTTTCTCCTCCATTCGATTCCTATATGATAATGAATGGGGTGTTATAAGTAAAAGACGGATTCTGCATAGGGGGTATATCAGATTTTCATATGAACATCCATTTGGAGCTTTACCGCATCTTCTACCTGACTGCTAAAACCGGCAGCTTGTCTAAGGCCGCCAAAGAGCTTTATACGTCTCAGCCTTCCGTCAGCCACTCGATCAAGCTGCTGGAGGAGAAGCTTGGGGGCCAGCTGTTCTATCGATCGGCCCGAGGCGTATCGCTCACACCCGAGGGACAAGTGCTGTATGACTATATCGAGCAGGGCTATGGCCTCATGATGACCGGCGAGCTGCGGTTCGCCGAGCTGAAGCAGATGAACGCCGGGCAGCTGCGCATTTCCGTCTGCGGTGCGGTGTGCAAATATGACCTGCTCGACGCCATCAACCGCTATGCGGAGCTCTATCCTTGCGTCCGGCTGAACATCAGGGACGAGTCGAGCACCGAGATCGCCCGCCTTTTGTCCGTGGGCGAAAGCGACATCGGCGTGGTCCATCTGCATCAGCTCGACGAGCGCTCGTTCACTCTTTGGAAGCAGCTTCCGCTTCAGGACTGCTTCGTCGTCGGCGAGCGCTATCGCAGCAGCATCGGAGCCCCCCTTTCTCCGGAGGAGCTTGCCGAACGCTACCCACTGATCCTCCTGCAGAAGGGCGGGACCACCCGAGACTCGATTGACCGCTATTTTGCGTCGCATGAAGTCGAGGTCACCCCCCATCTGGAGGTGAGTCACCTTGACCTCATGGTAGAGCTGGCCGCTCAGGGACTTGGAGCTGCCTGCGTCGCGAAGAAATATGTTCAACGCGAGCTTCAGTGTGGACAGCTCTACGAACTTCCGCTTCAAGCGCTCATTCCCGAGCGGCACTTGGGCCTCGTCACCAAGAACGGCATGCCCTTGTCCACCGCCGCTCAGAAGTTTCTTGACTTATTGGAGAGGTGAACCCTATGAAACGAACGAAAATAACATTCTCCACCGAAACGCTCCCGTCGGAGCTTCGTCCCTTTTTGGAGGATGCCGATGTCTATGACAGCAGCTGCTCCGCTTCGGCCCGCACCCTCTTCATTGCGGGAAAAGAGAAAGCCTTCCTCAAGATTGCATGCAAAGGATCGTTAGAACGGGAGGGTGTCATGAGCGCCCATCTTCATGTTCATTCCCTCGCTCCCCGGATTCTGGCTTATTTATCCGAAGGAGACCACGACTATTTGCTGTCGGAGGCCATGGAGGGAGAGGACGGAACGGCTCCCCATCATTTGGCCGATCCGGACAAACTGGCGACCGTATTCGGGGAGAGCTTGCGCAGGCTGCATTCCCTCCCTACGGAAGGATGTCCTTATCTGAACCGAACCCAGGAAATGGCGCAGGACGACATGAAAAAAGGCGCTGACCTCACTCCCTTGCGGAAGCATGCCTACGCGCCCGTCGATTCCGTTATTCTGCACGGAGATTATTGCTTGCCCAATCTGCTCATGGATCGCTTTGAACTTCGGGGTTTCATCGATGTGGGAGACGGAGGTGTCGGAGATCGGCATTACGACCTGTGCTCGGGGCTTTGGACGCTCCGGTACAACCTGCATACCGATGCCTATCGGGATGGCTTCCTGGATGCCTACGGCCGGGAAGCCATCTCCGAGGAAGGGCTCGCATATTTCACCCACTGGGCTGAGCTTCTTCCGTCTTGAGCAGCCGAATAAGGCTCTGGATCGAACAATCAGGAGCCGAAAGGTGTTTTTTACGGGCTCAACCTTCGGGATTTAGGTATTTCAAACAACAAATATTGGCTATTCTTTTAGTTTTCCCAAGATTGCATGTAGGTGTTCGAACTCCGGGCTTTGCTCGTTTAGATGAACACGGTTTACATATTGTTCGAGCATCGCTGCTGTTATCCCAGCCTTTTCGTAATCTTGAACAATGTGGGTAGTGAGCCACTCAAGTGAATACGTAGCTCCGCTAACATTCAATACATCTGTTTTTGATAATGAAAATTGTGCTTCGCTTACCTTCTTGTGAATATTGTTGTATTCGTCTTGTAACACTTCCTTGTTCATTTTCTTTAAATAGGGGTACAAGATATCATCCGTTATGCCCTCCGTTTTGTAATCGTCGACAGAATGGGCTGAAAGCCAATCTGCTGTATAAATATTTCCATTGACCAAGAGGGCATTTTCATTAACAAAAGCCGCATTCATCCGTTTTTTATCACCCGAATATAAGGCATCCATTTGTTCCTCTGAGAATAAAAGTCCTTGGCTTGCTTTTATAAAGTCTTCTTTAGGTACCTGTAACTCCATAATGACATTAGCGATCGTAATCTCCTGACTGTCTCGGCCTTCTGGATTTTGATTACTTTTGAACTGTTTAAGCCATTCACTGACTTTGTCAGTCCCCACAATTTCATTAATAAAAGTGGGCACCCCATAAAACTCGAACTGGTATTCCGTTAACAGCTCCGCCTTTATATCACCGCCGCTAACTACCTCTGGAGTGTTGCTTTCATTTGTAGTGGGTAACGGAATGCTTGATGGATGATTTGAGGGGACACTTGATGGAACAGGGGGAATCGTATTCTCAATGGATGCTCTTTTTTCATTGCCTTGGCAACCGGTCAATAAGAGCATTCCTGACAAGGTGAATATAAACATCACCATTTTTTTCGTTAGGATTCATCCCTTCTTAATCTAGATTCCTGTTCCTATTTGAAAAAAATCATTTTTGCTTTTATACGGGCTCAAAACCGAAATCAGATCTTGACGCTTGGCTCAAGGCGCTAACGGCGGCCACAGCCTTTAATCCCCCATTTTTGACCGTTTAAAAATCTAACGGAACTGAGCGCCGCTATTTGGGGCTGGGAAGCCCTTTTTAGCAACGAAAAATGGTAATAGCGGTCGTGGGCGCCGTTAGAGCAGAAAAACCACCGATTTCCGTGAAATAACGGCTGTGGCCGCCGTTAAAAATCTCAACCACTGGTTTTCCCTTCAAAACGTGAATAAACGGATCATGCGCCATTGGAGAACGCTTTCGAGGAAACCAGCAACCCCCTACAGCGAAGGTTTCCTTCTGACATGCAATCATCAGCGTTCGCCGCATGATTCGTCAAGCACTGATTTTGAGGTTGAGCTTTTTTACGGCTTGAAAATTTTGATGCTGCCCAGAATCTCGCGGAACGTGTCCTGATTCTTCTCGAACAGCTCCGCATCCTCGAACCGAACCGTCGCTCCATAAAAGCCAGGAGCGATGGATTGGTCCAGGATCAACCACCATGTGTGGTTCGCTGCGTCCTTGTAGAGCGTCCCCTTGATCCCCTGGGTGGTCGTGAACGCTTCCTGCTCCAGCTTCTCCTCCGGAGGTGATAGCGTACCGTATTGATTGAATACATACACCTTGTTCTGTTCGCTGCCATTCAGTCTTAGCTCCACCCCTTCATCCGGGGTAGCTTCCCTATCAGCGGTAGCGGGCTTCCTTGGCTGCTCCACCACCTTCCAGCCTTCTGGAGCCTGAACCTCAAATTTGGTTTCCTTGGTGGCGAACTGCACGGCTTCTCCTTTATTCCTCGGATAAAAGACCACCACCAGGATGGCGATAAGCGCCACAACGACCGCCGTAAACAACACCCTTTTGCCGGTAAACGACATTCAAGTCCCCTCCTTGTTGTCCCCTATGTTTCATATCCGTTATTTCTTCGTTTATGTATCTGTCCGAACCACTGCCTTGGTGAACCCGTCCTCATCCTTCTTGTACTCGGACAAGTGTAATCAGGCATGGAGTCCTCTCCTGTTAACTCAACCCCAATCCTCCTTCCATTCGTTTTGAGCTTCCTTATGGATAGGACGTCGATTCGTTCCAATTACAACAGGCTTTGGAAAAATTATTCGATTTTCTTGACGCTCTCTGCTACCCGAACGAGTTCTTCCTCTGATAAGCCCGTCTCCTCGCCCATGAGCAAAAAGAGCTGATCCTGCCTCTGCCAGACGATGGTGAGCATCTCCCCTTTGCGCACGAACATGCCCTTCTCGCCCTGTACGAGGATAGCGGCGGCTTCATCCGCGTCTTCCGAATCGACGTGAATTCCACTGTTCCCGAGCTTCTGCTGAAACAGCAAGGAGCCTCCATTGTCGTTGGCATATTCGATTTCTCTCATCGTCTGATACTGGGTAAACCGAACCATACGATACCCGCTCGGTACCTCGGACGGGGCATAGGAATCCGTCCCCGTAAGCGATTGAAGAGGGGGAATCTGCGGCTCTGTCATCTGCGGCTCCAGCCGGAATTCGGTATAGTTCTCCTTCATTTGCACGAAAAAGGCATACATACGCACCCGGACGGCTTCCACGCTAACGGCGGATACAGTTAGAAGCACAAGGAGAAGAGACAGAGCCAGTGCAGCCTTTTTGGGCTTAATCCGCAGCATGCCCATCCCGTGCAGCAGATGATTACCCAGGATCCGACGTTGAAGGCGAAGGCGGAACCGCCTCTCCTCCTCCGCGGTCGGCTGAAAGAGTGGATTAACCCGCAGCTCCTCGTTCTCTTTAAGGAATGTACGGCCCTCCTGCTCCAGATAGGAGGACAAAGCCAGCTTCAGCAGAATCTCCTCATATTCATTCTTGAGAGACTCTGGGTCCATGGGATGAGCTTGCTTCCTCACGATGATCTCTCCTCTCCCCCGATAATAGAGCGCAGGCGCGGCGTTTGGCCCGAGTCAAATAGGACGGGACATGCCGAACGGGAATTTCGAGATATCGGGCGATCTCCGGGTCCTTCCATTCCAAATGGTACTTGCAGATGAGCAGCTGCCGGTCCCGATCCGACAGAAGGCGCAAAGCATGCCCGAGCTCCTCTCCGTTCTCCTTGTTCAAGAAGCTCGGTTCCGGCAGCGCCCATGCCACCGCGAGCTGATCGACTGCCGTCTCCTCTTGAACGGTCGGCAGCATTCGTCGGTCCCGAATGCGTTTGCGGATGAAGTCCACACAAGTGTTTTTCACCGTGTAGACCACATAGGCGATCCGTTTGCCATCCTCCAACGACCGCAGAAGAGGGATTTTCGGTATTAGCTTCATGCACGCGTCCTGAATCAGATCGTCCACGATCCGATAATCCTGTGTCACTTCATAAGCTTTCTTTTTCATTAACGGATAATAGTCTCGATACAAGTCGGTCATAAAACGCCGATCCTCCTCATCGCCGATGAGGGATAGGATGATCACGAGCATAGAGAACCTCCATTGTGCACCAGAGGAAGCGATGACCCTCTGTAAGCCGCAAACCGAATATGGATAATTATAGGGGAAATGGTAGTGACCTCGCTATGAAAAAGTTCAAGATTAGGAATCACTTGGGGTTCCAAGGATGAGAGGGTTTCGACTCTCGAGTTCATGCGGCTCTCATGCAAGAAACCCACAAGCTGGGGACGGCCCCTATGCTTGTGGGTTTCTTCTCTTTTTATTGCTTTTTATTCCTTTTTACCATTTCCCTGGAGTTGAGTCCCCGTTCGGCGGCGAGGCCTGTGTACGTTTACAGAGCTATTCGACTTCGTAGCCGATCGTCAGCCGGAAGCCATACAACTCGTATCCGATCTGGGTGTAGAGGCGAATCGCCTTTCGATTGGTTCCGTGAGTGCCCAAGGTGGCAATGGTTTTGCCCTCCTGCTTCAGATGCTCAAGCGCGGCGCAGATGATATTCCGTGCAATGCCCTGCTTACGCCATTCCGGGGTGACGAAGACGTTCTCCGTCGCGCTCCGCTCGTCCGTGATTTTCCAGGTCGAGGTGTTGCCGATCAGTCGACTGCCGCTGAATGCGCAGAAATTGACCACTTCCGGCCCGCCCTGCATCCAACGCAAATGGTTCAAGCTCCACGCCACGCCATCGAACGAAGCCAGCTCTGCAAGATGATACTGTTCCACCGCTTCTTCGTTATCCAGCGAATACGGGACAACGCGCACCCCTTCCGGCATCGGATAACGGGGAATGTCCCGGCTTAGGTCGTATTTGAATACGACAATCGTATCGTGTACCGTAAACCCGCGCTTCAGATAATAGCTCAACTCGGAGAGATTGTCCGTATCCACATATTGAGCCATCACGATCCGCTTGTCCGGATTCAAAGCTTTTATCTCTCTGGCTCGTGCGATGAGCGCTTCAGTCAGAGCGTCTTTGATCTCCTCGTCTTCCACCTCGTCCGCAAAGTTGATTTCATACGTCAGATAACGGATAAACCCCTTCTCCTCATCGTGTCCGACCGCATCGAAGGTATCATGAGGCATGAGATGCGCTACGGCCAGAAGCTCGTCTTCGCTGTTAACGGCGAAGAACATGCTCTCCCTTTCCAGATCGCCGTGATAGAGGTACAGCATCTTCAGGACAAACCCCAGCTTTTCGATCTTCTCTGCTTCGTCTTCCTTCGGATTCCGGATTACGAATTTCCCCATTCGTCAACATCGTCTCCTCTTTGGTGGGTCCGCTTCCCATCCCGGTACATGACTCGGCGCCTGGCAGGAAAACAGCCGATTGCAAGCCCTTCTACCTATTCAGGATAGAGAAGCAGACCCTGCTAAACAAGGGAGACTTTTCCTATAACCAACTTCGGGGAGATTCTTCTAGAGTTCAATCACCTTCGTCGCAATATGATGGCAGAACTCACTATCGTGCTCCACAAAAAGAATCGTCGGCGCGTACTCCAACAAGAGCTCTTCGATCTGCATGCGGGAGAGGACATCGATAAAGTTGAGCGGTTCATCCCAGACATAGAGATGGGCCTTCTCGCAGAGGCTTTTTGCGATCAGCACCTTTTTCTTTTGGCCGCCGCTAAACGTGGACATGTCCTTTTCAAATTGCAGTCTGGAAAAATCGAGCTTGCGCAAAATCGCTTTAAACAAGCTTTCATCGATCCCGCTCCGGGCTGCATAATCCGTCAGATTTCCTTGAAGGTGCGAGGTATCCTGGGAAACATAAGAGATCTTCATTTGGCTCCCTAAGCGGAAGGTACCCGTATAGGGAATCGCTTCACCGCAGATCAGCTTGAGGATGCTGGATTTCCCGGAGCCGTTCCGGCCGAGAAGCGCAACCCGATCCCCCTGCTCAATCGTAAAGCCCACATCCTGGCAAACCTCTTTCTCTCCGTAGGAGATCGAGACGTTTTCCAGCTCGACGAGTCGGCTTTTGTGATAGACAAGAGGAGAGAGCTTCAGGCTGTCGGAGCTTTCGATATTTTTCAGCAGCTTGGATTTGTCCTCGATCGCCGATTGCTGCCTATTCTCAAGCGACTTTGATCTCTTCATCATTTTGGCGGCTTTATGGCCCACATAGCCCTTATCGATCTTGTTACCGGAATCCGTCGTTCCGTTCTTCGTCTTCTCCACCTCATGTGACCACCCGCTCGTTCGCTTGGCGGATTCAGACAGGCGTTTGATGTCCTTCTTCAGCTTCTCATTCTCCGCAAGCTCGAAGCGGTCCTGTCTCGTCTTGTTGTCCCACCATTCCGAGAAATTCCCCTTCTGGATCTCGATATCCGTCTTGTTGATGGAGAGAATGTGATCGACGCAGTTGTCGAGGAAGAACCGGTCGTGAGACACGAGGATAAACCCGCTCTTAGAGCGGAGATAATCGCTGACCAGCTTGCGGGCCTTCATATCCAGGTGGTTGGTCGGCTCGTCGATCAGGAGAAAGCGGTTTTCCTTCAAGAACAGGGCAGCCAGCAGCACCTTCGTCTGCTCCCCGTTCGACAACGTGGCAAAGGGCCGATCTAGAACCTCCTCTGACACCTCCAGGTACGAAAGCTCACGCACCAATTCCCAATGCTGATAATCCGGATAAATATCGCCAACCACCGAAAGGGTATCCCGTTCCTTGTTCTCGACCGGGAAAGGAAAATAATCAAAGCCGACACTCGCCGAAATTTTGCCGCTGTATTCATAGCTGCCGAGCAGCAACTGGAGAAAGGTTGTTTTTCCTCTGCCGTTTCTCCCAGTGAACCCCAGCTTCCAATCGGTATCGATTTGAAAGCTGACATTTTCAAATATGGTATCGTAACTGCCGTCATAGCTGAAGGTCAGGTTGGTTACGTTGATCAATGACATCGTCATCGCCTCCCGGAAAATAAAAAATGAGCTGCAAGAAAGTATCTTCTCGCAGCTCAAACCTATAGCGAAGCCAACCCTCCGAGGGGGATGACAAGGTTATGCGGTCCGAGCGAAAAGAAAGGATAACTTTCTTGCATGAATAATAAAACAAACGGTAACGTTCGCTCCGTTGTCTTATCCAGATTCATTAGCAAGAAAGGTTATCCATCTTTTCAACTCCAATCGATTTCGTTGAAAGAACTATAGCATACGATGCCCTGAAACTCAACACCCGGTATGCTGTCCACTCACAAAAGTGGGTTCAACGCCCTGTTCTCATGCCAGGTAGCGCCGATTCTAATCCACATGATTAAGGTGGTTTGACCCCCGGATTTACAGGCAGTTCCATCAGTTTGCGTACAGCTCCAGGTCATACAAGGAATACGCGTACGTGGTTCCCCTCTGCGTGCAGGAGAGCCTCACATACCGGGCGGTTGTGGGTGTGAACGTGATATTCTCCACCCCTCCCGTTGCCGAGACGGTGCTGTAAGCGTTGGTCCAGGTTGTTCCGTCCGTCGATAACTGAATTTGATAGGTTTTGCCGTAAGCCGCTTCCCAGCGGAGAATCGTTCTACCGACGGTCTTCGAGCTGCCCAGATCGATTTGAAGCCACTGCGGGTCGCTGGCCGTCGACTCCCAGCGGGTTGCCGTCGTGCCATCGACTACAAATGTCGGAAGGTTCCCGTTCACCGTCGAGCTGGCGGATACGGGGCGATTCCGCGCGAGATCATCCGGCGCATACACCCCGAATTCATAGAGGGAATAAGCCCAGCTGGTTCCCCGCGCCGTCCCGTACATTCTCACATACCGAGCGTTCACGGGTGAAAAGGAGATCGGTTCGACCCCGCCGGTACCGGCCGTTGTACTGTACACGTTCGTCCAGTTGGTTCCGTCAAGAGAGGTTTGGATTTGATAGGTTTTGGCATACGCCGCTTCCCAGTTCAGGACGACCTTGCCGACGGTTTTGGAGCTGCCCAGATCGACTTGAATCCACTGCGGATCACTGGTCGCCGATTCCCAGCGGGTAGCCGTCGTGCCGTCGGTGACTCCCGCTGCCACGTTGCCGTTTACCGTCGAGCTGGCGGTCGCCGTCTTGCCGGATGCCAAATTCGTCACCGGGCGGTGGCCGACGAACTTGGAGTTGATCAAGATGGTTTGGCCGCTGTAAGTTTTCGTTCCGTTTGCAGGTGCCAGCACCAGCACGACAGCCGAATCGGGGGCAATCGTGAAGGATTGGACTCCGCTGACATTCGTCTTCAGATTGGTATCGCTCACCGCATCGTACAGATCCTTCGAAGCTGCGCCCACATCAATTTGGACGGATTGGCTGGTCTCATAAGGGTTGTAGTACAGGTAAGTTTGATACCCGTCCACCGGGAAGAAGTCCGCCTTGTTCAGATCCAGCTGCAGAATCTTATTTACGTTCGTCGTCGAGATCATGCCGCCGAACACGCCGGACAAGGCCCCCGAGTAGACGCCAAAATTGGTGCCAAAATTCCAGCCCACCGCGTCTCCGGTCGCGAATGGATACGTATTATAGTCGATCTGATACGGAGTGCTATATCCAACTCTCTTGTAATGGCGCAGCCCTTCATAAGGCACGACTCGGCCCTGATCTCCCGTCCAGGAAAGGCCATCCTGATGAGTGGAATCCAGGGCGTCGGCATAGAAGAACCGGGAATTGCTCGCCGCGTTCAGCATCCACTTGCCGATCGCTCGTGCATACTGCTGATCGTAACGCGCCACCGGCACAAGTCCCATGGCTCCGATAAACGTGTTCATCGAGAACGCATAGCCCTTGGTGTCCGTCGTGCTTCCGAGCAAGCCGTTTGCTTCCGCTACTCCCCAGTTGCCGGTGGTCATCCCCCACCCTTTACGCTGGCTCGGAGCGCTGTCCGTGAAAGTCCAATTGAGCATTTTAGCAATGTCGTTGTTCTGACCCTGCTCCGCGTTCAACCGCGCTCCCAGGAGCGGGGCAAAATACGCCAAGTCCTCGTAGAGCGGGTTAAACGAAAGATTTTGCAAAAACTGCATGCACCAGGTCGCAGCGTTCAGAAATTTGGCATCCCCGAATTTTTGATAGGCGTAATACATGAGCAGACCCGCGCCAGCGGCAGCGTCCGGTTGGGAATACGGTCCCGTCACCGGTGCGTTTGTCGTGAAATTGTACGTGTAATAGTTGAAATTCACATTGGCGCCGCCCATCTTGACGATGGCGTCATACCATTTGTCGGACACCGTCCGCATGATCGTATCCATATCGGTTACGCCGGGATAGAGAGAATCGAGAGCCGCAAACTGCAAAGTTGGTGTCAGCATGTACCAGAATTCCTGACCGCCCGAGAGAGAGGTCGGATTATTGGAGATGATCCCTTCCGAGTTTTTGAAGGTTTGAATCATGCGGACAAAGTTCACGTTGCTATAGCCGCTGCCCGTTTGATTGCTCTTATCGATCCCCACCAGTGAGCCGCCGAGGACGGCGGATAAAGCCGCGAGCGCTTCCTGCGCACCGTCTGCCGGCATCGTGTTGTGAGGAGCGCCGGTGATGTAAGTGGGCATTTTGAAGGTGGTGGAGTTCATGTTGTAGTGGGTGTCATCCCAAGCGGCTACAGGCAAGTTAGTGCCGGATTGGGTGAAGTTGAATACGAACGAATCAAAAGCACGCGCGGTGTTGTACCAGTCCTTCATGACATAATTAGCAGGGCTGTTCGGCACGTAGTATTCCAGATACGGGATCGAGCTTTGTGTCACCGGTTGGCTCGTTGAATCAGCTTTCACCGCAACGGGACCGGCGGTGACGATACCGCCGACCAAGCTTACAGCCGTTAAGAGGGTGAGTCCTCTGGTTAGTCGTTTCATGAATGGCCTCCTAGGTATTGCTTGCATGGAGAAAGAGAGCCGGTTGACGATTGAAAGGCCAACCGGCTGCCTGTTTCGCGTTAATCGATAGAGTCCCGACCATCCAGAAACGAGACCTGCTGCAGAAGACGGCTCACGACGGCTGCCGCCTGCGCCCGGGTCACAGCGGAGCCAGGCTCGAATGCGGAGGTCGATGCGCCGCACATGATCTTAGCTTCGGCCAGTGCGGCCACCGCGTCCCTTGCCCATGAGCTGATGGCAGAAGCATCAGCAAATCCGGCAAGCGCGGCGGTTGCATTGGGGGCAGAAGCCGATCTCTGCTGCGCGAAGCTTAAAGCCGCGGCCGTCATGACGGCCATTTGCTCCCGCGTGAGGGTGCTGTCGGGGTCGAATCGGTTCGGCCCCGTCCCTTGCACCAAACGCGCTTCGCTTGCGGCGCTAACCGCACCTGCATACCAAGCGTCCGGTCGTACATCCTGGAACCGAGATGCTGCGTCACTCGATGGTTCCAAAGCAAGAGCCCGAACGAGCATCGCGGTAAATTCCGCGCGCGTCACCTGCCGATCCGGCTCATATTGCGACGCTGTCGTGCCGTTCACGACCAGCTTGGACGCGAGCAATTCGATGTCGGCCTTCGCCCAATGTCCGTCCATATCCGTGAACGTCTTGTTTACCGAAGCCACGGTATAGCTGCTGTTGCTGGTACTCAGAATCGTCACATCGGTTCCGTCCTTCACAGCCTGGAACCGAGCGGGAACAGAGGAGACTTGGCCCGTAGAAGGATCAATCCTGACCGCGGTCGTACGGGCTGGGCTGACCGATGCCGGGACGTGAATCGTCCTTTCCACATAGGTGCCGCCATAGTTCGTGACGAGCGCTTGTCGGCCTCCTGCTTCAGCCGTGACGGTAAAGTCAAGGGCAGCGGCGAGAGGGGTTGCGCCAACCCGCGCCAGGCTTGCTCGAACCTGATCGCTGTCCTGCTCCGACACCTTGGCGATGCGGATGACAAGGGTGAGGCTGTCGAGATCGGTTCCGAGTGATTTTGCCAGGGAAGGCAGATCGACCGCGTCAAGAGGCAAGCGGTATCCGCCGGCCGAATCGGACACGGATAACAAGACGTTGGGCAGTGTCTTTTGGGCGTAAGCGGCTGCGCTGGCGGGAATGACGACCTTGATATCCCCGGTTGATGTACCCTCGAGATTCACTCGAATCACCTTCGGCACGCTTGAATCCGTCCCTACAGAGGCCAGTCGCAATTGATCGATGACCGCAATCAGGTCCTCTCCATGC
Organism: Gorillibacterium timonense; assembly: GCF_001457415.1. GTDB lineage: Bacteria > Bacillota > Bacilli > Paenibacillales > NBRC-103111 > Gorillibacterium > Gorillibacterium timonense. The sequence goes on along the minus strand of NZ_LN881724.1, from coordinate 555,550 downwards.
AGGGTTGCAACGGTTTGGTCATGCCCCTCGACCTCTGACGTGTCAAGGGTGATCGCCGATTCAGCTAATGCCAAGCGTACCTCCGATTCGGTAACAACTGGAGTCGGTGTCGGTTTCGACGTTGATGTCGGCGTTGAAGTCGGCGTCGGATCTTCCGACGGCGTCGGTGTTGGTGTTGGCTTCGGGTCTTCCGATGGAGTCGGTGTCGGCGTTGGAGTCGGGTCTTCCGACGGTGCTGGTGTTGGTGTCGGCGTAGGTGTCGGGTCTTCCGACGGCACCGGTGTAGGTGTTGGTGTCGGATCTTCCGACGGTTCCGGTGTCGGCGTTGGCGTCGGCGCGTCTGCATAGGTGATCTCCAGACTACCCACTGTAACCGTTGCTCCGGTTCCGCCGGAAGCGCCCAGCCACAATTGAACATGCTGAACGCCGCTCATTCCCTCCGATGACAGGAGGTCGGCTACGTTCAAGTCAAATTTGCCCGTTTCCCGGTTATCTCCTTTCAGGTAATACCCGTAGGTATCCGCTGGATCGTCCGTGTGCAGCTTCAGAAACCAATTGGAGCTGACATCCTTGATGTCGATGGTAAGACGGGGAGAACGGTCCAAATCCAGATCGAAGTAGGAGGACCCTATCGCTCCCCACCCCCCGTTATTTTCGGTAACGACCGTGTTACCGGAGTTGTCCGAACGAGTTGTTGCGGGCATAATGCCGACCGGCTGCCAACGAAGAATGTCCGCTGCCGTTTGGCTGAACGCCGTTATGCGGTTCGAAACGTTGACGGTCAAGGAATCGGCTGCCACTGTTACGTCTCCCAAGGTCACGACAGCCGACAGCTCCGCCGTTCCCGCTTGACCCGCCCGGATGAGACCGCCTTCCGTCACTTCCACAACCTCCGGCTTGCTGCTGGAATAGGTGACGTGAGCTACAGACAGATCAGCTGTCGAACCATCGCTCATCGTACCAACTACTCGCAGCGAACCTGTCTCGCCGGCAGAGAAATTGGTTTTGTCGGCAGTTAAGCGAACGGAACTGAGTACGGGCGGATAAATGACCTGTACGCCGCTCACCGTGACCTCTGCCCCGCTTCCGCCCGAAGTACCCAGATAGAGCTGGAGCATGTGCTTGCCGCTCAGAACCGCATCAGGCTGATAAGCTTTAACTGCATCGAGAAGATCAAAGGAGATGACGCCGAGATCGGTATTGTCTCCGCGCACATAATAGCCATTCACATCAGCGGGATCGTCCGTGTGCACCTTCATAAACCATTTCCCTTCAACTCCATTCACCCGAAGCTGAATCTGGGGGTGCTTGTCCCAATCGATCGGAAAATAGGGTGATGCCAGCATAGCCCAACCGTCTTTTTGCTCCCGGATTACCGTCTGGCTCGCATCATTCGCCAGCTCAACGGTAACGGGGGTTTTCGGTTCCCAGCCGGCGATATCAACAGCTTCGGCCGAGAAGGCGTTCGTCAGGTACCCGACATGAAGCGGGAGTGAGTTAGAGAAGACGGTCTTATCCCCAACCGTGACGGCAACCGAAACCAGAGAATCACCGGCTTTTAATGCCACAGCCGTTCCGTTGTCCGAAACCGCTAGGACATCAGGCCTGCTGCTCGTATAAACCATACGAGCGTTGGTCAGATCGGCCACGGTGCCGTCGCTCATTTGTCCGGATACGTCCAAACGAACGGCTTCACCTTCCAACAGATTGCTTTTTCCGGCTGTCAGAACGACCTTGTTCAACTCGACTCCCCGCTGCTGATAGGTGATTTGAATGTCTTTGACAGTCACATTCGATCCCGTTCCTCCGGAAGCGCCCAGCCAGAGCTGAACCTGCTTTTGCCCCGATACATTCGCATGATTGGCGCTTAGCACTTCATTCAGGTCCAATGTGATCGTACCGGTTTCGCTGTTGTCTCCCTTCAAGTAGTACCCGTTCTGATCTGCGTTGTCCGCGGTTTGCAGCTTGAGAAACCAGTTATGGCTTACTGCAGACACATTCATCGTAAGAAGCGGAGCACGGCTGAAATCGATCGGTACGAACGGCGAGACGGCACTGCCATACCCCTCGTGATTCTCCGTGATCACCGCTGCGGAGGAGTCGTTGGACAAGCTGGCAGCGGCAGGCATGAGCGGATTGGGTTCCCATTGCGAGATCGCCTGCGCATCGGCCGCATAAGCGGTATCCGCCTTGCCATACCCGATCTCCACCTTGGAGAATCCCGTCTTCGAGCCTTCTCCGCCAGCCGCGAATAGAATCAGATGGACCTTGCGCACGCCCGACAGGTCGGCGGTTTGAGAATAAACCTTCAAAGCATCCGGCAGCTCATAGCGGAAGACTCCGGCGTTGCTGACATCTCCCTGCACATAGTACTGCTGCCCGGTCGATTCATCGACAAGCTTGGCGCCCCAGTTCTTCGTCGTATCCTGCACCTGAATCGTCAATAGAGGCTGACGGCTGAAATCCAACTCGAAGCTGCCGCCAGTCAACGTTCCCCAGGATTGGCCCGGCTTCACCGTTAGTTCTGCCGTGCTGCCGTCACTTGATACGGTGGTATTGTCGGTTTTCCATTCAGCCAAGTCATCGGCACCTGCATAATAAGCGATTCCTCCCGTATGGCTTCGAGCCGTGAGGACGATCGAGCTGGTTGCCTTGAGGCCGTTCTTGGAGGTGACCGTCGCAAGAAGATTTTGTTTGCCATTGCCGTTGAGAGACGGGTCCAGTCGCAGATCTTCGGGGACTTCGGTTCCCGTATAGACGGTTTTTCCACCGAACGAGATCGTAAGCTCCTGCAAGGAATCGCCTTCCGGCAAGCGAACATGAAGCTGAAGTGGAACGGCTTCGGTGATCTCGTCGCCATTCGCCAGATTCGAAACATAGACGGATGCGGACTGATAGCCCACGGTAACCCCGTCGATCATCACCCGATTGCTTGCTTGCGTCAGCGTACCATCCGCAGGCGCCAATACGAGCTGTACGGCGGAATCGCCCGCCATTTCGAAGCTTGCCGTTCCGGTTACACCGCGGGCAAGGAAGCGTCCTGTCGCGGCATCGTACAGATCCTTCGGTTCTGTGCCAACCGAGATATCGACCGTTTGCGCCGTCTCAAAAGGGTTATAGTACAGATAAGTAGGATACGCGTTCTCATGCAAGAAATCGGTCTTCAGCAAGTCAAACCTCAAGATGCCGTCCACATTCGTTTTCTCGGTTATCGCCGCCAGCATCCCGATCGGAGCTGTGCTGTAGATGCCGTAATAGCCGGGAAAATCGCCTGTGGCGTACGGCTGCGTTTTCCCCTTGTTGCGCACTCCCTCATAAGCGATGGAAGTGATCCCCGTCTTCTCGTACCATTCGGCGTTCGTCTGCATGGATGTCGGCAGACCGTCGGGGAAGAACAGATTGGAATTGTTGGCAACCTGGAGCAGGTACCGACCGATCTCCTTGCTGTATTCCGGAGAGTACCGGGCCACCGGCGCAAGCGCACCCGCCGAGACAAAGGTGTTCATCGCGAAGGCATACCCGCTCGTGTCGTTGGTGGAGCCAAGCAAGCCGTAGGCGTCGTAAGCTCCCCAGCGGCCGTTCGCCGTGCCCCATCCATTGCGTCTATCAGAGCTTTCGGAGAATACCCAATCGAGGAACTTGTTGACCGGGAAACCTCCATTGATGTCGGCATTCATGCGAGCGGCCAAATAAGGGCCGAAGGAACCGACGATCTCATAAAGCGGATTGTAGCCGAACGCGCTCGCCTGCGTCATACATTTGGCTGCGGCATCCAAATACTTCTGCTCACCGGTCTTCAGATAAGCCATGTATTCCAGATAAGCGACACCGATGGCAGCGTCCGGCTCCGTCCACCGTCCGGTTTCGGTGACCGCCATCGACTTGAAAGAGAATCCGGTGTGATCCCAATTGTGATCGAGAACCGCAAGCGCTTCCAGCCAGCTGTCGGCTACATCGAGCGCTTTGTCGTTGAGACTGTCGGCGTTGGGATACAAAGCGGCAATTTGCGTAAACAGCAAAGTCGGGTACAGATCGTACCAGAAGCTCTCCGTGGAATCCGACGCCGCAGGTCCGTTCGTGACAAAGCCTCTGCCGCCGGTCTTGCTGTAGTAGTTCTCGATCATCTTGACCCAATCTTTGCCGTTGTAGGTGGTCATGTCACGCCCCATCAAGGTCGCGCCCATGACGGCGGCCAGCGAGTTGACTCCTTCGCCGTAAGGCGAAGCCCATAGCAAGGACAGCTTGTCCAGCGGCTGGACAGAGCCCAGGTCAATCTGAAGCCATTCGTTGGCAGCAGAGTCTGATTTCCAACCGGCGGACAGATTGCCGTCGGTCGCATAAGCTGCCGGATTCTTCGAGCCTGCGGAAGAGGCCGACGCCGACTTGCCCAAAGCCAAATTCCCCGACCCGCCGCCATACGCTTGAAGCTCGATCACTTCAAACAGCTTGGCTCCAGCAGGCCCGCTCAAGGCGTTCACCTTGATATACCGGCCGTTTACTGGAGCAAATGTAAGGTCTTCCGCAATGCCCTTGCCGCTGCTGGTGGTGTAGACGGTCGTCCAATCCGTTCCGTCTGCGGATACCTGCACATTGTAAGTGGATGCGTAATTGCCTTTGTTCCAGGCTCCCAAATAGCTCGGCATGCTGAACGTTTCACCGGTAAAACCGCTGCTCGTTGGAGTATCCACCTGAAAGGTCTTTATGATCGGAAGACTCTCTCCGAGAGCGGCGGGATCGAACGCCAAATCGTAGAATTCATTCGCCGTTCCCTTCCAGTCTCTGATAAAAAACGGACTCGGCAGGTTCGGCCAATCGTTCAGATAGCGGATGGCATTCTGCCCGTCCCACGCGCCGGATGGTTGTCCACCTCCACCCGCACCCTCCGAGGCCGCAAATGTCGGCGACACCCCGCCTGTAAATACGGAGACCGCCATGAGCACGCTCAAGGCGGAGTGCGCAACTGCTTTTTTCATCACCTTTACCCCTCCTGTTTGTTGAATAAGCGGTTATGTAAACGCTTTAATCGTAGCGGTTCCAAGAGTTCATGCGTTACTCGTCCTCTTGTTGGGTTCCTCTTGTTTTTTTCCTCGGTTTCGAGCAGCGCAAAAAAAACAGCCATAATGAGAAAAACTTTCCACACCGAACGGAGGTGTGTACATCAACTACGACTCGTTTCACTCGGTCAGCTTGGTTAACTCGGCTAGCTTGGTCAGCTCGGCTTGCTTAATTAGCTTGGCTCCCGTCTGCAGGGCTGGTTTGCTGACACGGTTAACCCGGCTCACTCTTCGCAAAGCAACGAAAAAAAGACTGCGAGCGTTTGTCCTCGCAGCCTTGTTCGAAGCGCTGTGTTCTAACGAAACCTTAAAAAACCTGACTTACAAAGCCTCGTATTCCAGGAAGGGGTCCGGCAGCCGGATCACGCCCGCTTCCGCGTCGCTAATCCCCACATACAGGTCGGCCGTGCCGTCCTCATGGCGGATCAGCCCGCCGCTGAAGAGAATATCGGCGAGATCGGGACGTTTCGCCGGTCCTGCCGGCAGATCGGCGCGCTCCGCGATGATCTTCATCGGCGTCCGATTCCGCGTCGCGGGATCGAAGGCGAAGGTCATCGGGTAATAGTGGCGGTCGCCCGCCTCATCGAAGCTAGCCACATGGCCGAGTACGCCGATGAGCCCGTTCTTCAGCACATGGGCTTCGTTCGCTCCGCCCCATTCCTCGTCGGGGAACATACTCTCGAACAGAGGCGCAGCGGCGATTTCCTCCGCCGTAACGGCCGTGAGAGAAGACGCACGGGTGAAGCCGATCTTTCCCCGTCCGCCCTTCTCGCCCTGCGGGCGGCTCAGAACCCCGATTTCCCCGTCCGGCAGTTCGACCAGTCGAACGTCCTTCATGTGGTCGGGGCCGGTGAGGAAGGGAGTTAAGCCGGAGAGAGCCGCACCACGGCGAAAAGCGGTAACCCAAGAGGCGATCCGATGAGGATCATCCTTGTCCGGGATCAGGGAGACGCCGCCCAGAATCAACTCTCCGCCGATGCGAGTGTAGAACGGATCTTGAAGCGGCAGCGGCGCATAGCGAGCATCCGGCTCCCAGACTTCTCCGTTCAGGTGGAAGATCAGCACCTCCGAGAACTCCGTATCCCGGCCTTCAACCCGGCCGGCCAGCTTCCATTCTCCTTCGTCTTCGAAGGGAGCGGTGATGTTGTAGACATCCTTCCCGTCGACGCGGTCAAATTCGAGCTTGCGGGCGCTTGACGCCGTCGCCGCGCTGCGGCGCTCGCGGTACTCTTCCAGCATCTCAAGGCAGGTTTGAATGTGCACAGATGTGTTTAGCATGAGGTTCCTCCATTGTCTATCGCATAATCGATGATGATACCGTTGCAATACCGCTTGCCATCCCGGTCCGTTATTTCTCCGTCTTCCGGCAAAACGACCGTCAGCACAGCCCCATGAGCCGGAATGAGCAGCTGACCTTCCCGGATCGGCAGCAACCGATGGGTGACCGCGTCATAGCAGCGCATGCCGGGATGCGGCAAATTCGCGGCTACCGTACGGTCTTCTCCGTAAGGATTAAAGTAAAGATAGGTGGGATACGCCGGCTGGTGGAAGAAATCAGTGCGCAGGCAATCCAGCCGCAGGATGCCTTCTACCTCGGTCTGCTCAATGATTCCTCCGAAAATCCCGACATGGGACGAGCCGTAGAGGCCGATATCGATAGAGCCCCAGCTGTAGCGGATCGCGTCTCCTGTGGCGTAGGGGCTCTGCTCATCCCACCACTTGCGCAATCCCTCGTAGGCGATCACGTCGTCGGGGTCGGGCCGGTAAAAGGCACAGGACTGCTGCTCCGCAGGAAGCGCGCGCGGATAGAACAGCCGCGCCGCATTGGCCGCGTTCAGCATCCATTTGCCGATGTCGGCGGCAAAGCGGCTGTCGTAGCGGACGAGCGGCACGAGCGGAGCCGCCAAGGCGAACGTGTTGGCGGCGAAGGCGTAGCCGCTGCGGATCGGATCGCTCGCCGCCCAGCCTTCCTCCGGCGGACCCGCGTCCCATCGCTGCCCCCAATCGGTCAGGCTGCCGCACAAACCGTGGCAATCATAGCCGCCCCAGTTCTCGGCGATGACGCCCCAGCCGGGACGGCAAGCGCTGTCTCCTTCGAACACATCGTTCACCAACTTGCTCACGTCGTGCATATCTCCCAGCTCGGCGTTCATCCGCGCCGCGATGTAAGCGCCGAAGGGGAGCAGCACTTCATAGAACGAATTACCTTCGAAGCGTTTGAGAAATTCGAGGCAGGAACGAGCTGCCACAAGGCTGCGATCATCTCCCCACCGCGTATAAGCCATGTACTGAATCCAGGCCATGCCTGCGGCGGCATCCGGCTCCTTCCACCGCTCGTTGTCCACGGCATGACCGAGAGTGAAATCATAAGCCAGATGATTGAAATCGGGCACCCCGCTCCCCGCTGCGAGCGACTCGCAGGCCATCCGCCACTTGGTCGACGTCTCCCGCATGATGGCTTGCAGCCCTGTCGCTTCCGGATAGCAGGCGGCAAGTCCGTATATCAGAATGTGCGGATAGAGCTCGTACCAGAAGGTGCTTCCCGCCTTGAGGAAGGTTCGGTTGAGAAAGAGGCGCTCGCCGTTTTCCACGGTAAAATAGCCTTCCAGCATCTCCACCCAGTTGTGTCCGTTCTGATTGAACTTGTCCACACCGGCGAGAGTCGCTCCCAGAACAGCCGCCACCGTATTGATGGCCTCATGGCTCTCCGTCCCTCCGGAAGCCCCCAGATACGACGGCAGGCCGAAGGTGTCTCGATTCACGTTGCGACGGGAGCGGTCCCACCAGATGAGCGGGAAGAAGTTCCCTTGTGCCTCAAAGTCAAAGACGAGACGATCGTACTGGATGCTGACCTCCCGCCAATCTCGCATCTTGTACGGAGCGGGCATATTCGGCATTTGGTTAACCTTGCGGATCATTCACGTTCCCTCCTTCAAAAAGGGACGGCAGTCTCACCGCCGTCCCGAAGGCATTTTTTGTTAGTTCGTTGTCTGCTGGTCAAGGAAAGCTTGAATTTGCTTGATCGCTTCCTGCTTGATTTTCTCGATGTCGTTCTGCAGCTTCGTATTGGTTTCATGGCTTTGCTGCAGCTTCGTCAGTCCGTCAACCGGGTTCGCCACCATACCGAGCTTATAGGGCAGCTCCTCCGACGGAATCTTCGCAAAGTCGGGGTTGGCGAGCTCGTTCTTCACCGGATCCTGGTTGAAGGCGAAGCCGGCCAGTGCCGATTTCACATACGTTTTCTCGTCTGCCTCATAGCGGAAGGCGTCGACCAGATTGTCCGGCACATTCGAGGAGAGACGGATGTAGGTCGGGTTCCAGGTCAGCATGTAGCCCGGGAACACATAGTTCTGGCTGGCATCTACGCCGTCCGGAACCTTGTATTTGTCGTCACCGACTTTTTCCCAGTTCTTGCCTTCGATCCCGAGCTCGAACAGGTCATGGTTGTCTTGGCTCTCAAACATCCAATTGATGAAAGCCATCGCACGGTCGGCATTGACCGAAGTCTTCGGAATGGCGAGGAAGTTCCAGACGCGGAAATCGACAACTTGGTTCGGGTCTGGCTGCACGCGTTCACGCGCCGTTTGCGAGGTCAAGAAGTAGCCCAGTTCCGCATTCGGTACACCGGCGGTAAGCTGCGTTTTGACATTGTCCAGGTTGGACAAGCCTTCCATCATTGCCGCTGCGCGTCCAGCGTAGAACGTGCCGCCTGCATCCTTGCGGACGATCGGTTCTTTTTCGATATACCCCTTGTCGTGGAACTCGCGGATCGTGTTGAAGGTGCTGTAATCCGGTTGGTTGAACGGAGCCGGGAAGCTGGATTTGTTCGCCACTTTATCTCCCGAGATCGAAAGAGCGCTTACTTTTTTGTCCTCAATCAAGACCGTGCCTTCTACGTTCGGTCCGAGAGCGACGGTCCACAGCCCCTTCTCATACTTAGCCTGCTGCGCCTTGTTCAGGTCGATCAGAGCTTGCGCTCCATAGTTGCCATCGTTTTTGATGACGAAGGGAATCAACGTCGAATCGTTTTCCTTCACCTTGTCGAAGAAGGAGACCAGCTGATCATAGGTCGTGATGTCGTCCATGCCGTATTTCTTGGCTAGATCCTTGCGGTAGTAGACCGTGGACAGGTCGCCCATGTACTGACCGAGCGGAACCCCGTAGACATGAAGCTTGCCGTCTGCGCCGGTAAAGCGGTTGTTGCCCAGGTAGCTTTCGCCGAAAGCTTTTTTCAAGCCCGGGTATTGGTCGTTGTTGAAGTAGCTGTCCAGGTTGGTGTAGTTGTCTTGAGCGATAAAAGCGTTCATGTTCATCCAGGGTGCGTCGAAAGCGACGTCAACCTGTTCACCTGCGGACAGCTTCAGCTTCAGCTTGTTGACGTAATCCGCCTGAGGCGTAAACGTCACGTTCAGCTTGATGTTCAACGTGTCCTTCGTCCGGTTCTCGAATTCCTTCACCACATCGTCAAATTGCTTCGGCTTGTCGCCCCACAGCATGATGTTCAGGGTGACCGGGTCCGGCTTCGTTGCACCGGGCTCCGTGGATGTACCCGGAGCCGTGGATGCCGATGGAGATGCACTGTTCGAATCTTTGCTGCAGGCAGCAAGCAGCGTGAGCAGCATGCACAACGCGATCAAGAGCGACAGCGTGCGCACTTTCTTGTTGATCATGATAAACCCTCCCGTAGTCTGTACTTTACCTGAATGAGTCAATTATGCCAACCAGCCTTGCGGCCGAGTTTAGCCTTTGATGGCCCCTACCTTCAAGCCTCCGACAAAATAGCGCTGGAGGAATGGATAGAGGAAGATGATCGGTCCTACCGTCACAACCGCGGTAGCAAGCCGCACCGTGTAGGCCGGTGCCAGCGTAGCCGTGGATTGCGCTCCTTGTACGGCAATGCTTTGAGCCATATCGACGTTGCGAATGATCTGCATGATGATGTACTGCAGGGAGAACAGCTTCGTATCGTCGATATACAGCATGGCCGGCATCCAGGAGGACCAGTAGCCGAGGGCGTAGAACAGCCCGATTGTGGCAAGTGCCGGCAGAGACAGCGGCAGCACGATGGAGCGCAGGATGCGGAATTCCCCGGCCCCCTCGATCTTCACCGATTCGAACAGCTCCTTCGGAATGTCGTTGAAGAAATTGCGCATCAGGAACATGTTCCAGGGGGACAGTAGCGCCGGCAGGATGTACACCCAAATCGTATTCGACAGGTGCAGGTAGCGGGTGACCAGGATGTAGTTGGAGACCATCCCGCCGCTAAACAGCATCGTGAAGTAGAAGAACATCGCGATGCCTCCCGCATAATAGAGCCTTCTACCCGACAGTGCATAGGCGGCCATGCTCGTTACCAGCAGACTGAGCGCCGTTCCCACAACGGTGACGAAGATTGTGACCAAATAGGCGTCCGGAATGGTGCTGCTGCTAAAAATAGCCTTGTAAGCGGCGAAGGAAACGTGCTGCGGGAAGAGTCGGTACCCGTCTTTCATGAGCGCCACTTCGTCGGTCAGCGAGCTGGCTACCACCAGCAGGAAGGGATACAAGCAGGCAATCGCAAAGCAGGCGCAGAGAATATAGAACAGAACGGACAGAAATTTGTCAGTGCCCGTGTTTTTCATAGGTGTGTCTCCTTCCCGTTAGAATAACGCAGAGTCTTTGTCCAGCTTGCTGGCCAGCTTGTTGGCGGCCACAACCAGTACGAATCCAACCAAGGATTGATAGAGCGCGATCGCCTGGGTCATGCCCATCGAGCCGGTAGTACGCAGAGCGCGGAATACATAGGTGTCGATGGTGTCGGTGGTCGGGAAGAGGAACGAGTTGTCCCCGACGAGCGAGTAGATCATGTCCAGGTTGCCGCCAAAAATATTGCCGAGGCTGAGCAGGAACAGCACGACGATCGTGCTCTTCAGAAGCGGCAGGGTGATCCGGAAAATGCAGGAGAAGCGAGAGGCTCCGTCAATTCGCGCCGCCTCGTACAGCTCCTTGTCGATGCCAACGATGGCGGCCATGTAGACGATGGCGCCGAAACCGGCCGTCTTCCACAAATTCATGATCACCAGAATCCAAGGCCACACATGCGAATTCGTGTAGAAGGAAACCTGCGGCAGACCGAGCGAAGTGAAGAAGTGGGCCAATACCCCGGTGTCGGCGGTGAAGAAGGCGACCGTGAACAGCCCGATGATCGGCCAGGAAATGAAGTTCGGCAGAATCATCACCGACTGCATGACGCGCACGAACAGGTTGCGCCCGAGCTCGGTCAGCATGATGGCGAGAGTGAGCGACAGGATCGTGCCAGTGGCGATGAACGCCACATTGTAGAGAACGGTGTTGCGGGTGATGACTAACCAGTCGCTTCCGCGGAAGAAGAAGCGGAAGTTCTCGAGTCCGACCCAGGGACTGTGGAAAATCCCCTTCAGCGGATTAAAGTTCATGAACGCGATGGAGATGCCGATCATGGGCAAATAAGCGAAGATGATGCTGAAGATGACGGCCGGTATCGCGAGCGCGTACAGGTACCGATTGTAGACGAGATCGTGCAGGCCTTTGTGCTTGATGCGCTTCGCTTGCGTTTTCATTCCTCAGCCCCTCCGTCCGACGAGTTCTCCGTCTTCCCGGTTTTGCTGGAAGGGGACAGTGTCCCAAGCACATCCGCAAGCGGCACCTCGGCATAGGCCATGCAGGAATCCGCTGCGCCGTAGTACAGCCGAATCGTCTCCCCGTCGAGAAGAGCTCCGCAAGCGAAGATGACGTTGCCGAAGAATCCATCGGTTTCATATGGCTCCTCCGGCTCCATGAAGGGAAGCTCGCAGCGGGCGATCAGCTTCCAAGGCTCCTCGAGGTCGAAGAGCATCGCGCCCATACAATAGCGGTTGTGGCTATCTGCTCCGTGATAGAGCTCCAGCCAGCCCTGCTCGGTGCGGATCGGTACGGCGCTTGCACCGATGCGGGTATCGTCCCACTTGCCGGGGCGAATGCCGGCGACGTGGCGGTGATGACCCCAATGCTCCAGATCCGGCGATTCCGCGATCCACATATCCGGCTTGGCGTAATGCGAGATGGACGGACGGTGCAGCGCGTAGTATTTGCCGCCAATCTTCTCGGGAAACAGCACGACATCCTTGTTGTCGGGATGGAAGATCAGCCCGCGGCGTTCGAAGGAACGGAAGTCCTCCGTATAGACGAGCGGAACAACGATCCCAAGCTGCGATACTGCGCTGTATGTGATGATGAATCCGCCCTCAAGCGGCGTGATCCGCGGGTCCTCAATGCCGTAGGCTTCGTATTCCGAAGCGGGTTCAAGGGCAGGGATCGCTTCCACCTCAAAGCGGATTCCGTCGCGGCTCCGTGCGAGGCGGATATGGGAGATCGACGTCAAGTAATTTTGGTCAGGTGTCCGGACCACCCGCGGATCGCTGAAATCGGCGCCTTCACGGGGAATGCGGCACACTTCCAGCTCCTTTGTGTCCGGATTGTATAGAGGGGTGAGATAGAAATCCGCATCTCCTGGCACCGGGCGTTCGGCCACTCGAAGCAGCAGAATCACCTCATCCTTCAACCGGGCAACGCCGGCGTTGAAGACGCCGATGACCTCCCAGCCTTCCCGCGAAGGCGGAACATCCTGGCAGGTGAGAATTGGATTTGACTCGGATCGTATAAGCGCCATGTGAAACTCCTTCCCTAACACACTTCTGTTATTTCGCATCTTTATTGTAGCTCCCCTTGCCCGCAGCCCGTTACCTTCCCGTTTACGCGGTTGGGTGGAATGAATTCTTCTTCCTTCGCCTGAACATGCAAAAAAACCAGCCCTTCAGCGCAAATGATTCCTCCGCTGTTTGGACCGGTTCCTTTTCTTTTCCTGGGAAAACCCGTTTTATTTGCTGCGGCAAGCGAGCCGATACTCGCTCGGGGAATGCCCCGTCTTGATACGAAAGATTTTGCCGAAGTATTTCTCATCGGTGAAGCCGGATTTCTCCGCCACCTCATAGACGGGCAGGTTGGTCGTCTGGAGCAGCCGCTGAGCCTCCCGCAGATTGGCCTCTTGGACGTAATAGACGAAGGAGACGCCCACGATCTCCTTGAAGCATTTGCTGAAATAGCTCACGCTCAAGTTCACCGCTCGGCAAAGCTCCGCCTGACTCTGCTTCTCCTCGGAATCTCCGTGCATCAGATCGAGCGCGCGGAGAATGGAGCTGATGACCTGCTCCGAATACATCGTGCCGCATAGCAGCTGCATCGCTTCCTTCCGATAAGCATCGGTCCATCCGTTCAATTCGCCTATCGTATGCAGCAAGTCCAGCCTGGGCAGCAGCGCATCCGTCACCTGCTGCAGCGACGGGCAGCGGACCGGCCAATGCTTGGCCGCTTCCGCAAGCATCTCTTTGAACGCGGGGGTCGACAGCTCCCGCATCGTTTCTTCCAGCATCTCCTGCCAGACGGGCGTCTCGGCAATCCACGCGAGCGAACTCCATTGGGTCAACAGCCGCTTGGAATGAAGCGGATCGTAGCTGAGCTCGGCCTCCCGCGTCCGCTCGCGCTCCGCGCGCAAGGAGAGCTGCCGCGAAACCCGTTCCAGCAGATCGCGCACCGATTGATCGTCGAGCTGGGTCTTCACCATATAATCCACCGCTCCCAAGCGGAGAGCTTGCTGCACATAGGAGAAATCCTGGTGACAAGTAATGACGACGGACAAGATGGACGGATAGGTTTCCGTCAACGAGCGGATGAAGGTCAATCCGTCTTGACCAGGCATGGAGATGTCGGTCATCACCAGATCGACCGGTCTCTCATTCAGAATAGCCTTCGCCTCTTCTGCCGTGGACGCATCTCCCGCCCATTCCATGTCATAATCCACAAGAGGAAGCATGCTGCGAATGCCCCGGCGCACAAGCGGTTCGTCATCCACCAATAAGACCTTGAACATGAGTCTCCTCTCCCTTCACTTTATTGGGAACGATCAGGATCACGGTCGTTCCAAGCCCCATTCGGCTTTCGATTCGCATGGAGGCGAGCTCACCGTAATAGACGTCGAGCATTTTTTTGACATAGTTCAGCCCGATTCCGATCCCCGTGCTTCGCTCTCTCTTGCCGCTCAAGAGCTCCTCGATCTTCTCCGGCTCCATGCCCGCCCCGTTGTCCTCCACACGGATGCAGATCTGTCCGGCGCTGTAGCGGAAGATCTTGACGATGATGGTGCCTTCCTCACTGACGAGTCCGTGATACAATGCATTTTCCACGATCGGTTGAAGGACAAAACGCGGAATGGGAACATCCAGAATATCGGCCTCTCCTGCTACCTGGACGTTGAAGCGATGGTCGTAGCGGATATTTTGCAGCTCGATGTAATCTTGCAGCGCAGCGATCTCTTCCCGCATCTTCACGATCATGCTGGTCTTGCCCATGTTGTATTGCAGCACCCGGGTAAACACCTTGATGAGGTTGTAGATTTCTTTTTGTCCTTGCTCAAGAGCCAGCCACTGAATCGTATTCAGCGTATTGTGGAGAAAATGGGGGTTCATCTGGGAGATCAGCTTCTCGACCTCCAGCTCCCCGCGCCGCTTCTCTTTTTGCTCCACCTCTTTGATCAGCTCGCTGATCCGGTAGCTCATCTCCCGGAAGCTTCCATGAAGCATCTCGAACTCCTCCAGGCCAGGCTGAAGCCGGTCGAGATGATCGCCTTCCTGGCTGAACCGGTTCATCGCCTTGTTCATCCCCTGAAGCGGACGGTAGACCATCCGCCATACATAAGAGGAAGCGCTCACCGTGAGCGCAAGCGAGAGAAAGAGCACGAGGGCGAACTGAATGCGCCACTGATTGATTTCCTTCCCGTAGACGCTCTTCGGAACAAGCGAGATCAGCTGCCAGCCGTTCTTGCCGGTGGTGACGAACTGCCGGTAGTGCTGAAGCTCGCTTAGCTGCACATCAGACAACATCGTTCCTTCTTTGACGGAAAACGGCAAATCGCTGTAATGCACCGCTTGGTCGCTGCCGATCAACAGATGATAGATCGCCCTGTCTCCTTTATCGGTGGAGGCACGGGAGACGTATTGGTTAAGGTTGGTCTCCAGATAAACGTAATAGGTTCCGCTGTTCCCGTAGGGAATGCTGCGAATCAGTGAAATCGCGGTCGCCTCGCTGGAGTTGAACACCGACGGGTGCGGGCTGCTGTAATAGAGTTGACCGGCGACAAAAAGCGGTTCGAACGGGATAGGCTCCAGGGACATTCCGAAGAGCTGGGGCTTAAGCGGCGCCGATTCGAACTGAATGGGATTGGGTTGTCCCGCGAAATAGAGGAACACTCCCTGAACCCCGGGATTGGAATAAATGATGTTGGTGAGCGACTTGTCAATTGTCAGAAAGGCGTCGGTTTTCACCGCGGGATCATTGCTGTCCAAATAGGCGGTAAGGTTATCGCCAAGTCCGCCGCCGACCGCCAGCAATTGAGAGACGCTCATCAGGTTGGAAAAAGCCTTCTCCAGCGCGTCTCGCTCGCTCTCTAGCAGCATTTGGTAGTTGACGTTGACCTTCTCCATCTGCACTTTGAAGAACCAATAATAGGAAGTGAAGCCGATCAAGATGATCGGCGTGAGGGTGACAAACACCAGCAGCGTAGTCAGCCTGCCCTTCAACTTGTTCGGCCATATTCGCTTCAGGAGCTTCGATTCCATTTTTCTCTTCATGCTGCGCCTCCTTGCGCCGTCTTGCCGACATCCCGTCATCCCATCCGTCGAGTAGTTATCGATCTTTCACGGAGAGCACCTGACGGATAAGTGGAGAGGACAAGACCTACCCTCTTATCGTATCACAGGAAGCGTCAGGCGGGAGAGTCTGCCGGGCAAATCGGCGGTTCGGCGCTTAGCCTGCTTGTGGATTCAACGCGGCTTGATTGGAGCGGAGTACAGGTACATCTCGTTTGCGCCGTCCTCGGCATCCCAGCCTTGGGCGAACAGCCAGTTTCCCTCAAACTGAAGCAAGCCGCCCCAAGCCAAGGTCCCTCCCCGATTCAACGCCAATTGCCGGAACGGCTCATCCTTGCGGTACAAGGCTTGCGCCGCCTGGTTCCGGCCCTCGAAATCGCGATAGAAGAAATCAAAGACAAGCTCGTCCTGGTCAACTTCTGTCGAAATGCAAGCCAGCTCGTACAGCTTGCCGAGCGAACGGGTGTTCAGGTACTCCTGCGGATCGAAGGACCAATTCAGCATATCGTCAGAAGTTCCGACCTGCTGCTTCCCTCCACAGCCCTCGCTGAGGAACATCCGATACATTCCTCCGATGCGAACGGCTTCTCCCCGCGAATTGCGGGGAATCACGGCGCCCTTGGCCCAAAGGCGGGATACCTCGCGGGGAACGGCTAGTCCGACCTTCTCCCAATGCAGAAGATCATCGGATACCGCGACCTTGATGTCGCAGCCGACGGCGACCTCTTCCCCCATCGACTGCCGAGCGATCTCCTCCTCCCCCTCGTCCAGCGGCCAAATGCCGTTGTAGAACAGGTAATAGCGATCTCCCGCCCGGTATATCTTCGGGTCTTCACAGCTGACCAATTCATTCTCATCCGTAGGGTAGATCACGGGATTCTCTTCATAGTCCGTCCACGTCCGCGAGTCCGGATCATAGACGGCCAGCCCGATGCGCGAGCCCAGCGTTTCCTTACGCGGAGCCGCCCGGTAAAACATATACAACTTCCCGTTCCGCTCGATCAGGCTGGGATTAAACAGAAACCCGCTCCTCCAGCCGAAATTGTAAGGGTCCCGCCAGTGGCGGTCCAGCTTGAACGTCATGTCCACTTCCTGCCGAAAAGGCCCGATGGCCCAATCGGGATTGTCTGCATAGCTTCCCGCAAAATCAAGCGTGGACAACAGAGCGTGGTCGCCCACCTCCATAGCCATCGCCTTCCGGTATTGTTCTTTCATGATCTCAATGTGATCTGCGGTAAGGGTCATCTCGGTTTCTCCTGTTCCATAGAATCCAAGGTATCGGCTGGTTCATCGTCATCGTTGAACCAGCCGGAGAGATAGACTAAGCCGTGGGGCATTCTTTCCGGTTTACCGTCATTATAAAAGCGGCAGCGCCTTCGCGGGTACGCTTCCATTTGTCCAGTTGCGGGGGTTGATTTCTTGTAAGAAGCCTAAAAACAAAAAAGGCCGCCATCGAAGGCGGCTATTGGTGGTCTGTCAAAACTTTAATGTAACTCGAGAAAAACATGAAATTATCCCAGCGGACACTACATTGCTCTCCTTGATGAACTCTAATAGCTACTTCTTGATCCACATTTACTCTGATCCCCATTTAGTGTTCTGGCGTTTTCATAATACAGCTCACAGACCCGCCATGTGTGGATTTTTGTGAACGGACATCTAGAAGAAATGGCTGTATATTGGATTTGATTGTGATGTAATAAAGGAGCAAAAACGTTGCTTATGCTTATTATTTTTACGGTCATTTTCAATTATATCTTAGTGAAATATTTCCGTTCATTTAGAAACTATAACTTCACAGAGAAGATAGCTTATTTAGGACTGCCATATTGATTTTTCAATCATTTTGTTCATTACAAATGTTTATTTGGGAGAACGAGTTGATTTCTTGAGGAATATTGGCTTGTGTCTAACCACCGCTTACATATTTCTATTCAGTATCGTAGATCTGTGCAAGAAAATCCACAGTTGGTTAAAAAAATGAGCTATCAACTATCATATAGATACCCAACCGTGTAGAAGGTATAATGTTGCATAGATCATTCATGTAAAGAATATAGAAAAGGTGAATTGTTGTGTTTCAATCTGAGGAGGAGTTAGTACAACGGCTCGTTCAACATTATAATAGAAACTTCACCATTCAAGAAATCGGTGTTGGATATGGAATTTCTGATTTGCTTATCATTCGAAATCAATCAGAATTAAATAGATTTATCTGTGAAAGAAATGGTATTTATTTGAAACATTTGGATGAAGTTAAGGTCTTCGATTATATCCGAAAAAGAAAAAGCGTAGAAGTTGAAGAACTTCATAACACGCTCTTCATTTCAAAGCAACGACTCAAATACAATATTTTAAAACGTCTAGAAGAAATTGGCGCAGTATTAATGGTGGAGAATACTTACATAAGGAATCAAGATTTTACTTTATTCAATCCAAATGTCACAGCAATCGAAGCAAAATTAGAGGACTGGACGAAGGGATTGGCTCAAGCTATTCGATATCAGCGTTTTGCAAATAAATCCTATTTAGCGTTGGATGAACAATATGTTCACCGCGCCGATCAGAGTGAATGCAAACGATTTAAAGTCGGTTTAATAAGTGTAGGGTCTAGGGTAAGGGAGATAATAGAAGCTCCCCCAATCAAACCACTAGACCCTTTAATGAGATATAAAGTAGCTGAAGAAATAATTGCAAAATGTACAGCTACATATGAGAAGCATTGTTGAAATTGGACTTGGATACTTCTAAAATAACGTCCCTCCAGGCTTCTAAATGGGAATATCCGAAGTTCTTTATTCGTTTTTCTTTATTAATATCTTTGATCAGTTGAATCGCTATAGCTACACTATCCATAAAACTTTCCATCTTTTCAGCTTGGTGAAGTGAAGACAATTCTTTCATTTGTTTATTTTTTATAAAAAGGTGATGTTTGATTACATTATTAAATTCCGTTAGCTGGTTTGTATTCGACGCGCCTTGGCAAAAGTCACAATGACACACACAAGATAAACCTGCATTTGTTGACAGAATATCCTCCAACATATTTTGATTGTACAATCCCATCAGCTTCTCAACATAATATCTCCTGCTGGTTCCTCCACCTTGTTCTCTTTCTAGATACTCCTTCTTGAAGTTATCACTTTGGCCCAATCCGGCTGAAATCGTATTTGCACCTAATGCAATTAAGCCCCGCGAAAAGTCATTAATACGAGAAAGTATAATTTCCCTTTTGGAGTCGGCAAGCATTTTGACCAGGTAAGCATAGGCCAAGTAATGATTTGTGTTGGTTGAATCAAAGTTACCGGAAATTTGAAGGTAATACCCATCTGGGTTTGCCGATGTCACCAGATTTACTAGGTCTTTGATGTAATCAATATCTTCGAACTGACCAACTTCAAAAGAGATACCATAGTAAACTGGTTTATTGATTCCGGCTTGCTGAATATAAGATTTACTTTCTTTATAAGCGTTATAGTCAACGTTTAACCAATCGTCCTTATGGGACTCTATAAAATGAAAGGGTGCAAGAAAAATGCTAGCTTTATAGAATTCTTGGAGATCAATGACCTTTTTTACTCTGTTCTGTAATACAGTGATATTAAAGAAATCTTTCGGTGTTTCTTTTTTTAAGGCACTAATTAAGTAAGGGATTTTTTTATAGGTAGGCTTTGTTGTAAATGCAGAATATCCCAAAGTTTGAGTGTATGGGTCAATAATCAACCGAAGATTATGTTGTGAAAGTTCTAAATAGTTCTTATCCGAATGAAGCAATTGTGGAGCATTGAAGACGGCCCCTTTAATAAAGTGGCTGTTATGATATTCTACAACCGCCTTAGCATCATTTTGAATGACCATCGGTAAGAACTCTATTTCCGAGTTAAAATACAAAGTCATTATTTTGGGGCCTGTTCGAATACCAGTCTTTTTGTGTTTTTCAAGGACTGAAACAATGGTATCGTAGGGTATGTTTCGTTCGAAAGGTTGCTTTTTTAGCAAGTTTTCAACTAATTCCGATATCTCAATTGGAATTGATGGAACTTTAGTGGCAAGGGGTTCAGGAGTTTCAGATAATATTTTATGTATGGCTTCCAATTGATTACTCATTTTAAGTGGACGTTCTTTAGATATAAGTTCATACATAATTGCCGCGGCTGAGTAGTAGTCAGCACGATAATCGATGTCCTTAGCAGAACGCAATTGTTCAGGTGCCATATATGCAAAAGTACCCATACCTTGTCCTGTAGTTGTAAGGGTACTTGCATCAATCAACTTCGAAATACCGAAGTCAATAATTTTTATATCCATATTGTGATTTGTAACAATAATATTTGACGGTTTTAAGTCACGATGAATAATGTTGTTAGAATGAATTGCATTAATTCCAATGAAAATATTCTTAGCAATAACACAAGCCTCTTGTATAGTCAGAGACTTTTCAATCCTTGCTTCTAGCGTTTCACCTTCTACGTACTCCATAACAATATAGCGATATTTCTGAACGCCATCGCTAATGAAACCATCATCAACATATTTTACAACATTCTCATTGTCAACAGCTTTTAAAATACGGATTTCCCGTTCAATTCTTCTTGAATGGACGGCCTCTTTATCCATTATATTTTCACGTATTAATTTCAAGGCATATCTCGTCTTTTCTTTCTCAACTTCAAATGTAGTTCCAAAATTCCCTGCTCCAAGAGTTCGTATGATTTTGTACCCTTTAATATCCTGCAACAGGTACCCCCTCCATTTTATGAAAATTCAGTTTATAGTTCTATTGAACCACAAAACGACATTTTTTAGAAGTAGAACATGGGAATGTTCCCGTTTTTTGTGTAATGAAACATTTGGTTGGACATGATAGGTCGACAAGGCTTAACGATGCCAGCGAAACGAGAAATCACTCATTGGCATGGATCATACCCTTATCTCAAATTGCCTAGTCATTCATTGGCTTCACGATCACCTTAACGGTGATGTTCACCAAAAAGATGGACCCAAGGGGACCATTCAGTTAGATCAACCCCTCCCGGCCATTCTGCAGATGCCCCAAAAAACGGCTCAACGCGGGCGAAGGCAGCTTGCCCGCCTTCATCACGATCCCAAGCTTGCGGTATGCGGGAACGCTGAGCTCCTTGCGGACGACGCGGTAAGGCGTGCGATGCAGAAGCAGCTCCGGAAGGATGCTGATGCCGAGGCCGCTTTCGACCATGGAGATGATCGCGTAGTCATCCTTGGCGCTGAACCGCACCTTGGGATGAATTCGGTGCAGCTCGAACAGGTCGGTGATCTCGTTCGTCGTTCCCTCATCCAGCAGGATGAACGCCTCCTCTGCCAACCGCTCCACCGGGAAAGAGTCGCAGTCCGCAAGCGGATGCTGCTCCGGCAGGATGACAAGCAGGCGGTCCTGCTTCAAATAGCGGCTTTCCAAACCGGAGCGGGCGGGAAGCCGGAGAAAGCCGCAATCAGCCTGCCCCTCCTCGACCCAATCTTCGATCTGGTCATAATCCCCGTGCAGCAGCTTGAATTCGATGTTCGGATACTCCGCGTGAAAAGTCTTGATGAGAGAAGGGAGCCAGTGTACCGCCACGCTGGTGAACATACCGATGCGGATCAAACCGGATTGCAGCCCATGGAGCCGCCGGGTCTCCTCCTCCAGCTCGCGCTCCGCATTGCACACGGTGCGGATATGGGGCAGGAGTCTCATTCCTTCGGAGGTAAGGCGGATGCCGGAACGATCGCGGATGAGCAACTGCAGCTGCCACTCCTTCTCCAGCGCGTTCAGCATGTGGCTGATGCCCGACTGCGTATATCCGAGTGCCACCGCTGCTTTGGTCAGACTGCCCAGCTCGACTGTTTTCAGCAGCGCTTCATATTTAGGATTGGACATGCTTCTATTCCTTCCATGGATGATTCTAGATATTCCCAACGTTCCAACATGAATTTTTCTCATGTATTCTATGAAAAACATGCGCTTTTCTAATTCTGCTTTTTATTGTTTACTAAGCAGGTGTGAATTGGCAAGACCTATTTGAGCACCCGCCGCTATAGCAGAATGGAGCAGCCAGCGTGACGCAGAAAAAAGCAGACCTCCTCCTTGCCTTGATCTCCATGGCTTGGGGATCGTCCTATCTTCTCATGAAACTCGGCCTCAACCACATGGGGCCATTCAACCTCATTTCGCTTCGATTTGGAATCGCCTTCCTTCTAACGGCTCTTCTCTTCCGCAAGCGGATGGCTCGGACGGATCGGCGGACGATCGGCTACGGAGCGCTGCTCGGCCTGCTCTTGTTCGGTCTCTTCGCCTTTCTGATGTTCGGCTTGAAGACGACGTCCGCCTCCACCGCCGGCTTCCTGACCAGCGCCACCGTCGTCTTCGTCCCCCTGCTGCAAATGCTGATCACCCGCCGTAAGCCTGAGCTTCCGGTCGCCGCAGGCGCCGTCCTGGCTTTGACCGGCATCGCTCTGCTTTCGCTGAACGGACGGCTGACGCTCTCGGGCGGGGCTTTGTTGTGCCTGGCAGGCGCCTTTACCTACGCTTGGCAAATCATCGCCACCAACCGGATGACGCACAAAGCGGATGGGCTGCTACTCGGGATCTACCAGCTCGGCTTCGCCGGGCTGTACGGGTTGATCGGCAGCTTGATCTTCGAGCATCCCGCCCTACCCGCCAGCCGTGCGGAATGGACAGCCGTATTGGGGCTGGCTATCGTCTGCAGCGCGTTCGGCTTCGTGCTGCAGCCAGTCGCCCAGAAGCACACAACGCCGGAGCGTACCGGACTCTTGTTTACACTAGAGCCCGTGTTCACCGCGCTGTTTGCCTACCTGTTCCTGCACGAGGTGCTGCAGGCGAGGGGCTATCTAGGCGCCGGGCTTGTCCTCGCCGGGGTTGTCGTCTCCGGCATCAAACGGAAGCCGCGGACCGTCTCCAAGGGTTCGATGGATGAACCCCGCCAACGCTTCCTGCTTCGCTCCCTCCCATTTGCCCACCTGAGGCGCAAGCCGCTCCTTCCAGCAAACGGGCTAAGCAAAAAGCCTTGAGCGCTCCGCTCAAGGCTTTTTTAACGGCATAGCTTCGGTTATCCTTTTTCTCACAATGGACCGATTTGGCCTTGATTACAAAGAGTAGGCCGCCTGATAGGCCGTCTCCAGATGCTTGTCCCAATTGCCCTCGCGTTCTTCCGCGTATTCCTTGGACATACGCTCGAGGACAATCATCTCCTTGCTCGTCACCCGGTCGGACAACCGGTCCCCGAGCATGACCGTCTTCATGCTCTCATAATGGCCCATTTCGATCAGCTTCTCCAAGGTGTTTCCCGCGACGCAGAGCACGAGCCCTTTAGCCAACTGCTTCATGGTGCGGTTGTTGCCGTAAGCAAAGCCGTAGGTCCACACCCGGTCAAACCAGCCAACGAGCTTCGCGGGAGCCTCCGTCCAGAAGACGGGATAAACGAAGACGATGGCGTCGCAGCCGTTGATTTTTACCTGCTCCAGCTTGACATCCATCGGCACCGGCAGATCATCCCGATAATTAGACTCGCGCAGGTATTCGGCCTCGCTCATGTCGGTTTTGAAATTCATTTGATACAAATCCGAGATGAGATAAGAATGGCCCGCATCCTCCAACCCCCGGATAAAGCTCTCCTTCACATGACGGGTAAACGAATCCTCGCTCGGATGCGCGTAAACTATGAAAACATTCATAATGGTTCCCCCTCGCCTATCCTGATCTCTATTCCTCTGGAAGAGCCGCCACGATCTCGATCAGGTTACCTTCCGGGTCCGCCACCGCCGAATCTCGCAAGCCGTACGGCTGCGATACCGGTTGGTTCACAGGAGTCGCGCCCGCCTGCACCAAGCGCTCGAACTCGACGTCCACATCCTCCGGTGTAGGTACGCCGAAGGAAATTTCCATGGTCCCGTTGATACGCTCATGATAATCAAACCGGGCCTTGTCCCCTTCATTCCGCTGACACAAATTAAAGAATACGCGGTTCTCCATTCGAACCCCGGTAAAGCTGCCTCCATCCCACTCGATCTCCATCTTCATGACATCCCGATAAAAGCCGACCATCTTCTCCATATCGTTTACGAAAAACGTGACCGCGCCAATCTGCATCAAAGTCGACTCCTTTTGTCCAGCAGCTTTTGTTAAGATGTACCATAATTCCGGAGAGATTTCTATATCAATCTTTCCCGAGAAGAAAACAATGGCAAAGAGACGAACCGCTAACCGGACAGAATGCTGTCAGGTTAAATGGTTTATAGTGGACTAGAGATGGAGAATTCAATCGTACGATTTGGACACCAAACGGAGGAACGAAGCGATGAGCGATGCGTTAAAGGATATCTATACAACCGAATTTATACACGACTTTGGAGAAATGGTGCGCGCCGCTTATCCAAGCTTTCCTGCCGAGGCATTTGTAAAAGCTGTCTTGACGCCTCCCTGGGACGAAATGCCGCTGCGGACTCGCATGCACCGGATTGTCGAAAGCCTAGGCGAGCAGCTGCCCCCTCGTTATGAGGAGGCATTGGAGGTTTTATTTTCGCTCGAGGAGTCGTGCAGCGGGTTCCCGTATTTGTTCTTTCCTGATTTTGTCTCCACGTATGGGCTGAGCGAGGAGCATTGGGAGCTTTCCATGCGCGCTTTAGAAAGGTTCACCCAGCGGTCCTCTTCAGAGTTCGCCATCCGCCCTTTTATACTCAAGAATCCGGAGCGCGTCATGAATCAGATGCTGGAGTGGTCGCTTCATCCCAATGAACATGTACGGCGTTTATCGAGCGAAGGCTGTCGTCCGCGCCTGCCTTGGAGCATCTCGCTTCCGCTGTTCAAACAAGATCCTTCTCCGGTGCTCGACGTGCTGGAGCGTTTGAAAGCAGACTCTTCTCTCTACGTCCGCAAAAGCGTCGCCAATAACTTGAACGACATCGCGAAGGACCATCCCGACGTTGTCTTGACCACCGCCCAAAAGTGGATAGGCCACCATCCACATACGGACTGGATTCTGCGGCAGGGCTGCCGTACCCTTATCCGCAAAGCGATTCCAGAGGCCTTGATGCTCTTCGGCTATACGGTGACCGAACCAGGCAAATCACTGGTCCAAAGTGCCATCCTAACCGTTCAACCCGAACAGCTTCGTGTGGGCGACAGCTGCGAGCTGCAGTATTCGCTGGACATCGATCGGGAGGCACCGACCCAGATCCGCGTTGAATATGGCATCGATTTTATCAAAGGGAGCGGTAAGGCATCGCGCAAGCTCTTCCTGCTGTCGGACCGAACCGTATCGGGAAAAGCTCATCTTACCGGTACGCGCACGCACAGCTTTGCTAACCTTACCACCCGCAAGCACTATCCCGGCCTTCACCGGATCGTCCTGCTTATCAACGGCCAGGAAGCGGCTCACACGATGGTAGACTTGCAAGAGAAAACCTGAATACAAGGCCCTATCCATCTAAGCGGACGGACGGGGCCTTGCGCATTCTTGCTTTGCCATCAAGTACGCTTCGTGAAATAGCTCCAGGAAAGAAGCAGAGTTAGCCCCATCACCAACAGCACTGCGAATAGCGTAAAAGCCACAACCGCTTGGAAGAAGACCGCGATACCGCCAGCCAGGGCAACGCAGCCCATGATCAAGTAAAACGAAACGGATATCGATTGGAAATGGATCAAGCGATTGCGTTCATCATTTTCCTCTATATAGAGCTTTCTCATGCTGGTTTCATTCCGTAAGGCTTTGGCGTACTGGATGATGAAGCCCAACATAGCGACGAATACCCCAAAAAACACACCGATCTGCATTCCTTTTAGCAGACCCTTATAAAAATCCCCCATACCCTCCGTTCCGGTCACATCACCGACCGAATATTGCCATACGGCAATGGATACCGTTAAGAGCATCGATACAACCAGCAGAATCGAAAATGCCTTCACACGAAACCGAATCCGTCTTACAAAGGTCTCCATCGTTAGAACGTCTCCTCCCCATCAAAATCAAATACCTCTTCAATTGTCAGATTGAAAAATGTAGCGATGCGATAAGCGAGAACAAGCGATGCCGTATACTTGCCGGTCTCGATGGATGTGATGGTTTGCCGGGTGACCCCAACAGCCAGGGCCAACTCTTCTTGCGACAGCTTGTTGGCTTTTCGCAGCTCGGGTATGCGGGTGTTCAAATGTTCGCCCCCTTCATGAGTACAGTTTGCTTTGCAAATGTAGTATAGTATGCTTTGCATAAAATGTAAAGCGAACTTAGCGCAAAAAAGGCATCATCCTTTCCGACAGCCAAAAAACCCTCTCGCTAAAGTCGCTAACGAGAGGGTTCTCTGCCATTAAAACAAACGAATGATGATCCATTCTTCCAGGTCTTCAACCCCATAAGATCGAAGCCATAAAGCGGCAGCCAACAGCGACTTGATCCTGGAGAGGACCCCACCAGCGGCTGGAGCACGGACAGCCTCCCTTTTCCTATCTGCTTATTTTTCCCTGACCGGGAACAACAAGTCCAACTGCATGGTGTTGCTATCGAAATGGGGATTCTGGCTGTTCGTCAGAAAGTTCAGCTGTTCTTCCAACGCCCAGTCCATTCCCTCCACATGCGGGGTACACCGCAAAGAGCCCCAATCGCTTGTGTACTGATCGTGGTTCATCACCCACTCGTACAGCAAGCCCCAATGATCAAAGTTCCCAAAGGTGATGGCGTGCGCCGCATATAACCCGCCATGAAATTGGATTTTCTTCAAGGGAGCTGGTACTTCCATCGCCTCCGGGATGGATATCCACATTTCGTAACCGGCGGATGCCTCGCCGGGATCCCCCTGGTGAACGGGATTGTTGAAGCCGAAATGCCGGATGTCGGGCTTGATTGTCAGCAATCCGGTCTCTTGAACGAATTGGTCCAGAGCTTGCCCCGCGTGCCGTTCGCAATCTTCCCCGACATAATGACTGGACGCCATCGTCATGGGCGGAAGATAGATAATCCTTACATCGGTCAGTTTGGTTACCTTTTCCGTCGCTTTGTTCAAATCCTCCATGGTCTTGTCCTCCTTGAGGTGATTTTTCGAGAAGGACAAGGAGCTTGTCAGCTCAAGCACAGTCGCATCATCCAATGCCTCCAGGCGGAACGGTTGATTCGTCTTCGTCTGCAATTCTTGAACAAACCGATTCAATATCGCTCGGATCGTGGATAAAGCTGCAATTTCTTGATCGAGTTCCTCCATATTTTGCTGAAAGACCTCAATCGCAGTCGTCGCGTTCGGATTGTTCAAGACTGTGCCGATTTGCTTTACGGGAACACGCAGCTTCCGAAGGAGAATGATCTGCTGCAGCCGCTTCAAGACGTTCTCATCATACATGCGGTAGGCATAATCCTCTTTTCGAAAACTTTCAATCAGCCCGATCTGCTCGTAATAGCGCAGCATGCGCGTTGAGATCCCATAATGCTGGGAGACCGTGCTAATGGTTTGCAGTTCCATCTCTTCGCTCCTCCCTTCTCTCCCCGAGGATAATGGACGACACGGTGTCAGAGTCAATACTTCCCAAGCAATCTCTCGTTCCTATCAAAACACGAAATCTCTCATTCCTCATATTCAAATGGATCTTCAATAGTGCTGGAATCAAATGAGCATCACCGATTTTTACATCATCATTTTTTTCTATTCCGTTCCCTTCTCTCATTATATATCTGTCAGCGGCTCAATCCTTCGAAAATAACAAAGGAAGCAGGCAGCTCATTTTTTTCGCAAAGGGCACCTCATAATAAACTTGGCATATCGCCCTTGCCGGCCTACTCCACAAGATACTTTCTTTGCCGAAAGCCTAACATCCCGGCAATCATGGAGACCGGGAACAATCGGATTTCACGGTTCAATTTGGTCACGCTGTCGTTGTAAATAAGGCGGCTGGTGCGCACCATGTTTTCAAAGGTCTGCACCGCGTCCATGGCTTTGATATACGTTGGGTCGGTCTTTACATCCGGGTATTGCCCCGTCACCAGGGCAATCCTGCCCAAGGCTCCGGAAATAACCCCTTCCTGTCGCAGCACTTCATCCGGCGTGGATTTTGCCGTAATCACGCTTCGTCTGGAGTTGATCGTTTCAATCAGCGTTTCGCTTTCGTACTTAGCATAGCCCTTTGTCAGATTTAAGAGAGCAGTCAGAGCATCGAAGCGGCAGAATAGCTGCACCCCGATCTGACTCATGGCATTGTTGATATTTTCATCAAGCACGACCAGTTTGCGCTGTGTGGAGATTGCCCATAGCATAAAAACCGCAGCAATTGCGATAATTGCGATGATTGCGATGAAAGTTGGCAGCATGGTACTTCACCTCCGGTTACATGGTTTGGATTAGCTCTTCATCGATCAGAGCCTCAGGAGTTGTGACGGAAACGTTCCCTGAGTTCAATCTATCAATAATCCCCTCACAAAAACCGTCCGCTGCATGAAACATGCAATTTTCGACATGAAATATAGTTTCAGATATTTCATTATTATGTTTAACTTAGCTTGAAGAAATTGAGAAATCGAGAAAGGGAGGAATGCTTATGCTTCAGATCGCGGTCTGTGATGACAATATTGACGAGCTATCCAATATGGTACAGCTCATAAACCTATATAGAGCATCTAAAAATTTCAGCTGCGAATACGCCGTCTTTCCAAACGGATTTGAGCTGGTTTCGGCCTTAGAAAAAGGAAAGCGATTTGATATATACTGTCTTGATATTATTATGCCGGGCTTTATGGGCATTGATGTCGCAAAGGAAATCCGTGGTTTCGACAAAACCGCGCCGATTTTATTTTTTACATCATCGCCCGAATATGCTTTGGAAAGCTATTCGGTGAAAGCCATCAACTATGTACTAAAGCCCATCTCAAAAGAAAAACTGTTCTTCACCTTTGACGAAATGCTGGAGCAGATCAAAGCGGAAAAAGACAAGGAAGCGTTTATCGTAAAGAGTAATGAAGGCATTCAAAAAATATTGATCTCCAATTTGGCTTTTGCCGAGGTCATCGGCAGAAATGTGCTGTATCACCTGCGCTCCGGCAAGGTAATCGAATGCACAGAACCTTTTTCCTCTGTCTGCGATAATCTTCTGAATTATGGGTGTTTTATCAAACCCCACCGCTCTTATCTTGTGAATATGCAGTATGTGGATACCATAGAAAATCATCAGATAACCTTACAGACCCTTTCCTCCGTCCCTGTTGCACAGGGCAAAGCGCGGGAGATTAAGCAGCAGTATCTGGCTTATCAAATGGAAGGGGTATAAGCGAATGGATGGTGCTGCGTTCGAATGATACTAACAGGGATAGAACTAATACGATTCGGATTTTCTTTGCTCTTTGGTGTGGCAGTGTCAGTTCTCTTTGCAGGAATTGAACCCACACGGAAAAACAGGCTTATCCTTGTCTTCCTCTGTGCATGTTTTCTTATCATTCAAACCGCCTGCTGGTGGCTTCTTGGCTTGGACTTGACATCAAAGCTGTATCCGCTGATTACTCACCTGCCACTGATCTTGATGTTCACCCTGTACTATAAGCGTCCGTGGTTCATATCCGCCGTCAGCGTACTTTCCGGTTATCTGTGCTGCCAAGCGCCAAGCTGGGTCGGTCTCCTTGCGGGAGCCGCCTTTGGTAGTAGCCTTGCAGACCACATTTTTTATATCGCGGCTGTGTTTCTGTCCTATTATTTCCTGCAAAGATATGTAGCCGGGTCGGTCCGGCAGCTTATGGAAAGATCCAATAAATCCTGCTTATTATTAGGTGGGGTACCTCTTTTTTACTATACATTCGATTACGTTACCACCATCTACACAGATGTGCTTTACAGAGGCACCAAATGGGCGGTGCAGTTCATGCCCTCCACAATATCTATTTTCTATTTTGTGTTTGTCATCATTTACTACGCTGAAACGCAAAAACAAGCAAAAGCCCAAAGAGAGCGAGATATGCTGGACATCCAATTCCGGTACGCGCAGACGGAATTTGCCTCTCTGCGGCAAATGCAGCAGAATGCCGCTGCCTATCGCCACGATATGCGCCACCATTTTGCACTTATGCAGGGTCTGGTATCCGAGGGACGCATAGAGGCATTAACAGAATATCTACAAACTGCCCAGTCCGACATGGATGCCATTACACCCGTACGCTTTTGCGAAAACGAAACCGTCAATCTGATTTTGTCCGCATTCGCCTCCAAAGCAAAACAATCGGGAATCCTGTTGGCGGTAGATGCGAAGCTGCCTGACTCACTTCCTTTCAGCGATACCGAGCTTTGTTCGCTCTTGTCAAACGCTTTGGAAAACGCTATACAAGCTTCGAAACGTTTACCTGACCGCAGGAAACGCATCATCCGGCTGCGTGTGTATTCCAAGAACACGAAGCTGTGCATTGACATTCGCAACAGCTATCAGGCAGAACCGATATTCCATCAAGGCCTGCCTGTCTCAAAAGAACAGGGGCATGGCTTTGGCACAAAAAGCATGGCTCATATCGTGGAAAAGCATGGCGGTGTGTTCCAGTTTTCAGTTAAGGATGGCTGGTTTATCTTTCAGGCTACTGCGTAAAGGGTTGTTATTCCTGTATAATAACCCTTCTAACGATAGATTCCCTTTTCAGGAAAAATAGGACTACACCGGTGAACCCCTTTGTTTCGGGCTTCCTTGGTATAGTCCTAATAAGTCACCATCTTAATAGCAGCTTTCGATAGATGTCAAAGTCAATTCTCAAATCTCGCGTTTACCGTAAATTCTTCGAGAGCAATCACTCGTTCCTATCAAAACTACGGGATATCGTCCTCCAAGCATTTTACCCGATACGACAGCTCCTCGTCGCACTCCGGCTCTTGCCCGTTGTTTCGCATGACCTCGAATGCATCCACAATATTTTCCACTTCCCAGCATCCGGTTCAAATTCCCTCTGATTCTTATCTCTCTCTCCGACTCATTCGCAAATGAGCTGGAATAAAGCAGCTCCATGCGGAGGAATGGTGGAGGACAACGATTCCGAGAGCCATCCGATCTCCTTACCTGTCCAGAGCTCCTTGACGCGAGCTTGACCGGTGATCGCCAAGTCGGCGAGGGACACGGATACTTGCGTTTCGGTCTCACCGGTATTGAAGAATGCGGCATAGTGCTCGCCATTGTCACACTCGGCTGCCCAGACAACCCGGTCATCGGCCCGCATGACCTTCCGTGCGCCCGAGCTATCGCGGTGCATCGCGAGAACGTCCCGGTTCGTAAGCAGCGACAGCGTCCACTCGTCGTTATCGCGCAGATCCCCTCCGAACATGAGCGGGGAGCGGAAGATCGTCCACAGCGTCATTAAGGTAAGCTGCTCATCGTGTGTGAACTTGGTCATCCCGTCGACGATTCGGCCGAGCGGCAGCATATCACAATCCGGCCAACTGCCAGGTTTCGGACGGCCTTGCCAGGTTT
Organism: Gorillibacterium timonense; assembly: GCF_001457415.1. Classification (GTDB taxonomy): domain Bacteria; phylum Bacillota; class Bacilli; order Paenibacillales; family NBRC-103111; genus Gorillibacterium; species Gorillibacterium timonense. The sequence goes on along the minus strand of NZ_LN881724.1, from coordinate 524,360 downwards.
CACAGCGATCGAACATGTCCAGGAGGAGCGGCCACTGATCCCAGAAATCATCGGTTATCCTCCACATATTGGCATTCGCATCAAAGAAATCAGCATGACCGACGGGTGCTGGTCCAGGCGACAGGCTCAGCACGATCGGTCGGCCGATGGAGTCAATCGCCTTGCGAATCAACTCGATCTCGGCAAGATGCGGTCCGCCGTGCAGCCAGGAATCCGCGATATCGTCAACCTTGATATAATCGACGCCCCATTCGGCATACAGTTCCATGAGGGAGCGATAATAGTCGAACGCGCCTTCTTTGGAAGCGTCAACCCCGTACATATCGCTATTCCATCCGCAGAAGGAGCATGTATGGGCGATGGCGCGCGCCTTTATATTCGTTCCCTTGATGGGTGTATTGTCATGAACCGCTTGACGGGGAATTCCGCGCATGATGTGGATACCAAACTTCAAGCCAAGGCTGTGCACATAGTCGGCAAGCGGCTTAAACCCTTGCCCGCCAGTGGCGGAAGGGAAACGGTTCACGGCGGGAATCAGCCTGGAATACCCGTCGGTCTCCAGCCGGACGAATGGGCGATAAACATGGGAAACAGCCCCAGGCTCGTACCATTGAATATCAACCACGACGTATTCCCATCCATAATCCTTCAGATGTTCCGCCATATAGTCCGCGTTTCCACGGACATCCTTTTCCGTAACGGCTGCTCCGTAACAATCCCAGCTGTTCCATCCCATCGGAGGGGTTGGAGCAAAGTGATGATGCTGCATGTCGAACCTCCTGTGTAGACTGAAAATGTGGAGGGATCCTCTCCTTCCTTAGCTTACTTTTGATAACACACCGATTCTATAGTAATCTTGGACCCCTGATAGCAAAATATTGCGGTCGCTCTTCGAAGCCTAATCAAAGAACAACCGGCTGTACGTCAACGTTCCTTCACCCGAGCGGAAATTACCTGGTGTCAATCCAGTCAAATTGCGAAAGACTTTGATAAAATAACTGCCACCGGAATATCCGACCTGCTCGGCAATCCTCTCTACGCTCCAGTCCGTCTCCCGGAGAAGCCGCATCGCTGCTTCGATTCGGACGCGGTTCAGATAATGGTTGGGCGAAACCCCCACCGTCTCCGTAAATACCCTCAGCAAATGGTATTTGGACAGCCCGAGTCTTTCCGACAACTGGTCCAGGCTGATCATTCGGGAGTAGTGGCTCTCGATGTATTCGACGGCCAGACGAATTTTCTCCGGCCACAGGCGGTTGTTCCCCTGCGGAGCCGACGCATATCTGCATAGCTCAGATACGAATTGATACACGTAGGAGGAAGCCGTGTACGGCTCTATGATCCGAGCTCCATGCGCTTCATCCCAAATATGCTGTAGTAAACGGATGGGACAGCTCGTATGGGGCAAGAATGGCGCTTCACCCAAGCGCCGCAGCGAGTCTTCCCAATTCGGCTGGATCAAGTCGGGCCGCATCAAGAGAAAGAGGAATGACCAGTGGGTTCCGTCCTCTGGAAAGTAGTACCGATGCGGACCCGGAATTTGCGCCATAATCGCTTGCCCCGGCCCAATCCGGTAGATCCCGCTCTCATTCTCAAACACCCCTTCACCATCCAGCGTATATTGGAACAACAGCAAAGGGCCGTCCGTTCGGGTCTCTCCATCCCATCGATAAGCCGGGTCCTGCACGCGATCCCGACCAACCGCGAATAAATTACATAACGCCAGACGGTCAGAGGACGTAAAACGAAAACCAAACGTCCCCGACGGCATATCCGTCGCCATGAAGCATTCACTCCTTCCCATCGATCAAGCACCCTAGATTCCTTTGTATCATAACAAACAAGCCATTCCATTTCCGAAAAAAAGAACGCTCCCGCGTCTTCACTCGGGCTGCGTCCACTTCATACGCTCAGGAGGATCCTGACGCGGTGAGAATCAGCTGGCTTGATCCGCTCCCTTATCGGCTTGATTGCTTCCTTCTCAAACCCCTTTTGGGTGTGCGAAACCTCCGATCAATCAGGGGAGTACCTCCCCAGACATCATCGAGCTATCAAATAACAATTCCAAGGGGTTACTCCAAAACTGCTCGGGTGCTGTTTTTCTAATGGCGGTCACGGCTGCTATTTCGCCAATAAGTAGGGTTTTGAAATTCTAATGGAACTGCACGCCGCAAATGGGGTCAATCGCCGATTATCACGCCGAAGGAAGTCAAATAGCTGCATCCATGCAACTAGAATAAAAAGTGGACACCGGCTAACAGACTGCGGATAATGAAGCCAACGGAGGTGTCCCCATGGGCGAACAACGACAACGGTACAACGAGGAATTCAAAAAGCAGACCGTGCGGTTCATTCAGGAACAAACAAAAACAGTAGCGGATCTAGCAGAGGAACTCAACATTCCAAGAGGCACCCTCCACCAATGGATGGGCCAGTACCGTGAACTGAAATATGAACCGGCAGCTAGCGGAGATCGGGTACGTGAACTGGAAGCGAAGTTGAGCGAACTAAACCGGCAACTCCATGAAAAAGAGCAAAAACTCTCCGATGTGGAAGAAGAGCTCGCCATCGTAAAAAAAGCAGTGCACATCTTCAGCAAACCAAAGAACTGAGATTCCGGTTTATTGAGGATCATCGCTCCGAGTTCCGCTTGGAGAAGATGTGCACAACCCTACGGGTTTCACGGAGCGGGTATTACAAGTGGAGAGTCGAGCGGTCGAGTAAACAGAAGCGACGCAAAGCGATTGTGCTCAAGCGCATTCAATATCACTTCGCCGACCATCAGAAGCGGTACGGAAGCCCGAAGATTACCCGACTGCTTCGTCAAGAGGGACATACGATCTCTGAGCGTACCGTGAGCGTATACATGCGAGAGATGAGCCTCCGCTCGGTTGTGTCCAGAAAATACCGGGTACAGACAACCTGCTCCAATCCCGACCATCCCGTTTCCCCCAACCACCTCAATCAACAATTCAGGGTGCCGAAGCCGAATATGGTATGGGTGACGGACATCACCTCGATTCCTTGTCGAGAAGGGCGCTTGTACTTGGCCAGCGTCATGGATCTATGTACGCGTGAGATTGTTGGATGGCGTCTGGATCACCACATGGAAACGAGCCTCGTACTCGGTGCTTTACAAGATGCATATGCAGCCAAGCGACCCGAAAAAGGCTTGATTCACCACTCCGACCGAGGTTCGCAATACACCTCTCAAGACTACCGAAATCAGTTGTGCCTCTATCACATGAAACCCAGCATGAGCCGAAAGGGCAATTGCTATGACAACGCCTGCATCGAGTCGTGGCACAGCATCTTGAAGAAAGAGCTCATTTACTGCAACCCCCGTTTCAAGAACAAGGACCAGGCTTACCATTCCCTTTTCCAATACATCGAGTTTTACTACAACCGCAAACGAATCCACAGCACCTTAGGCTATCTCTCTCCTGTTCGTTTTGCAGCTCTTTTTTCTACTCATTCCGCTTCCTGACCGTCCACTTTCTTGACAGAGGTCCACCATTTCCATTAGGCGGAGAAGAGAGCCATTTCGAGCTGATTAACGGCTGCTGTTTCCGTTACAATCAAACCCGCTGGAGAACAGCCGGGGCTTGAGCGGTTCCTGCTTCCATGCTAACCAGTCGTAAGTCTGGAGATCGGAGAGTTTCCCTGCCTACATCTGCTCATGAAGACGAGACGTCAAAAACCAAGTAGCTAAGCGGCTTGTTCTCGCTTTGCTACTTGGTTTTCTTTCGAGTTATTGAGGGAAGTCCCCTCTTTCCTCAAGACGGCTGAATTCTCCCTAACAGCAAGGCATCGTAATAGGTGCCTTCGATATAATAATGATCCTTTAATCGTCCCTCCAACTGATACCCATTCTTCTCCAGGATCCGGGCGGAGCCTCCATTGGCATCCACTACACTCGCATGAAGTTTATGAAGCTGAAGGATTTCAAAGGCGAAATCGCTCATCATGGCAACGCTCTCTGTTCCATACCCCTTGCCCCAATGGTCTCTGTGGAACACATAACCGATTTCGGCATGGTTGGCTTCTTCGTCAAAATGGAAGATCATAGCGGTGCCGATCACTTCCTGAGTGGATTGGAGAACAATGGAGGCGTAGTAATGAGTGCCCGCTCGTTCTCGCTCCATCATGACTTCAACGTATTCCTTCGTTTCATTTGCAGTCTTCATTAACCTCCAACCAATGAAACGAGATACCAACTCATCTGACGCATAGTCATGGATGGCTTGTGCATCCTCTACAGACATGGGTTTGAAACGGATCTTCTGTCCTTCCAATGAATGAAAGAGTTGCAGGCTCATGTTTATTCTCCCCCTCTTTCTTCTCAACCGAGGAGAATCGGTTTTTTGGCTTCTAAGGACTTCAACACGGCATCCCTAATCTTCATAACGTCCATTGCGGCTTCCATATCGAGATGCTCGCTTTTCTTCCCCTGTTCCAAGCAATCCTTCAGATGCAGAATGACCTGCTCATAATCATCCTGCATTTGGGGAGTTAACACTTCCTTAGTTCCATCGCTATGATAGAGGACAAACTCTTCCTTGGAGTCCATCCCATATTCGGCATCGAATTTGATGGAGCCTCTTTCACAATTCACCTCGAAGCCTACATAAAACGGAGAACCTTTAGGTAAATTTGAGTAGCTTTCAACAACTGCGAATTGATTAGGGTAATTCAATGTTGTGATGACGATGGACTCGTCCCCAAAGTCGATGCCATTGGAAGCCACCTGCTCGGGCATGCCCAAAATCTCCATCAGGAAATCAAAATTGTGGGTGTGGAAATCCGTGACGTTCTTGGGCAATCCCAGGTTGCCCCAGTTCGGAGCCGTTTTGTTATACGAATGAAAGGATCTGACCTGACCACACTCAAGGTTTTTGATTTTGTTTATCGTAAGATGGTGCGGAGTCGAAAATTTATAGAACAAATCCACAAAGACATGTCGTTGAACTTCCTTTGAAAGCTTTAACACTTCCTCCGCCTCAGCGAAGGAATAGGAAAGCGGAGTTTCGCAAAAAACATGCTTATGGTTCTTCAAAGCTTCCATCGCCCACTGGGCATGAAGTGAGGTCGGCAGGCAAATATCAACTAAGTCGATCTCCTTGTTATGGATAATCTCGTACATATCCGTGGTTGTGTGAATGTTCAGAGACTCGTTGATTTCCTGTAATTTCGCTTCGTCCCGACCATAGATGGCAACGACCTCGAAGCCTTCCAACTTCTTGAATAATGCTGCGTGCTGCCTTCCAAACCCCGTACCCAATATTCCAACTTTGATCACAGAAAACCCTCCAACCCTAAAAGTTCATTTCTCTAGCTTTACCTAATCTTTGGATGCCTCCTTCATTTTAGAACACCTGTTCTTATAGGTCAATTTCTTTCTTAGGTTACACATTCTTCCTCATGAAGGGTCCGGCTTCCCTTCGTACTAATAGAACCGTTCCACTCATATTCCTATAGAGGACCATATAACGGGAAAAAGGCAGTTGATAAACGTGAGAGTACGTTTGCGGCCTATTGTGAGCAGGATAAATATACCCACCGTTTTGAAAACGGCGATCCTTCCTGGCAATTCCATCGAAAGCTTGTTTGTCGCAACCCAGACAGGAGAGATCTATTGCATAGGCAATGGTAGAATAAGGACATTCTTAGACATTCGCTCGCGAATCATTAAGCTAGGTACAACTGGCGGCGGATATGATGAACGCGGATTGCTCGGGCTAGCCTTTCATCCCCATTTTTCTTATAACGGTCTGTTTTATCTTCATTACTCTTTAGCCGGGACCCAAGGACCCGGCGCTCTTTCGGAGCCTTTTCAGCCCGATCCGTGTAATCCCAAAACCTTAAATCTGAAGTGGATAAACCGTGAAACTCGATATGATCATATTGACACCGTGGAAGAGTGGATTTTACAGGCAGATGGTCAATCTCATAAAAGGCGAACATTACTCCATGTGAGAAGACCCTTTCTCAATCACAATGGCGTCAACAGCTTAACCTTCTCGCCTGAAACGGGAAAGCTTGTTTACACAAACGGAGATGGCGGCTCCGGCTATGATCCCTTCAATTTGAGCCAGGATGATCGAGAAATCGCTGGCAAAATCATTGAAATCGATGTGCATAAGCATCCCTTTCTCGATCATCCGCCTGTCGTTACGCAATTTCATGAGCTTCCCGCACTTCTTCAAGAGACGCTTACGGTAATCGTCAAAGGGGTTCGCAATATACCGGGGATATCTTTTCAAAGATATAATAATCAATACATCAAATATGTGGGAAATGTCGGACAGGATCTGGTCGAGTCCATTTACTCCTTCATTCCCTATAAACCCATGCCGGTTACTCAGCTTGTTCAAGCTTCATTGATGGGGCTTAAACTCGATGAAGAAGGATTTATTAACCTGGGCTGGCGAGGGTGGGAGGGTGCTTTCCCGACTTCTATCATAAGAGATTGTTCCGAAAATCCGACCATGGATGAGAAAACAATAGCTTATTACGACGAAGCTGTCATAACCTCTGTGCGTCGTCTTCCGCCTCAAATCAGCTATTTTCATAAGGATTCCCGACCCGATAAGTTCGGAGCAACTGCTCTCACAGGAGTCCAGCCCTATAGCGGAAATGAAATCCTCGGTCTAACCGGGAGCCTCGTGTTTACCGATTTGGCGCGGAACGAAGGAGCTCAACCTCCGGCTAGAGGGGTTTTAGCCTATTCCCGGGTCAGAAGCGACTGCAGACTTAATGACTTTCATGTCATCGAAACCGATTATGATTTCGGGTCCCAATCCGCTTATTATGTCAGTCTGGGAACGAATCTGACTCAAACCAAACTCTACTTAGGGGTTTATGGCTCTATGAAAGTGGCGGATTATCATCAAGGCACGGTCTTTGAAATTGTCCCTTGATTCATCCCTGGAAATTAACAAAAAAACCGTTCCTCATGGAAAAATGGTGGTGACATGCCTCCATTTTCCCTAAGGAGCGGTTTTCTTAACTTCTCAGCTATTGCTATTCATCATTTGATCTGCTCGGCAAGAAATCGCGTGATCGCTTCACTGTCGTCTTCCCGATATACATAGGGGTGAGCAAGGGCGAGTATTCTTATCGTCGTTTTACAGGCTCAAATTCCGAACGAAGCAAAGAGTACATGGTTAAATCAACAACTCCTATGCCAGTCCAATACTGGGATTGCCTCATGATCCCTTCCTTAACGAAGTTGTTCTTTTGAAGGACGTTTTGGGATCTTTCATTCGCAGGCATGACAAAGGCTTGGATCCGATTGATTTCAAGGGTGTTATAAAGATACTCCACCATGGCTCTGACGGTCTGAGTCGCGATTCCCTTGCCCCAATAGCGCTCATTAAGCCGATACCCGATCGTGATCTGATTTACCTTATCGTCATAGTCAAAGATCTCGGCTACGCCAACGATTTCATTCGGCGCTTCAGGCAAATAAATCCCCAGGAAGATAACCTTCCGCTTATGGAAGTCTCTTTCGAAATGACCAATCATATTTTGCACAGCAGCCTTGTTCTTTTTACGATCCCCCGGTATGTACATAAACACATTCTCGTTGGTATAGATTTCAAACAGCCCTTCGATATCCGTTTCTTCGATTTTACGCAAGATAATGGTATCGGTGACGATGTGCGGAAATTGTGCATAAGGATTGCCCATATCGAATTTCTCCCTGTCATTATCATCGATTGAGTGAGTGACTCACTGTTATCGTTTCCTGCACGGCATCTGCCAATCAAGACTAACTTGCTCTGCTCCGCTTTCAAGAGGTTCGCAGAATCCGCTGACTGTGTAAACCTCCAGCCAGTAAAAAGGGTCATACTTAAGCGTATAGCCATTTATCTGCACCATGCTGGAGATGAGAGGATAGGCACTGCTAATCAGATCGTCAAGATTGCTTGCAGCTATCTGTGCCTTAGCGATTGTACCGCCCGGGATCAGAATGCCCGTCATGCCCTCAGGGACCGGAGTTCCCACCTTACAAGTCTTTCCGACCATATAGGTATCCCCAAGACCGCTGTCATCCGCGAAGTCGGTCATGTAGCCGAGACCGATGCAGTCCTCCATCCCGATTTGATGCTCTTCAAGCCTTGCGAGCTTAATGTCAAAGCCCCGCTCAAAAAAGACATCCCACAGCTGGTTGGTTGTCACTCCATAATCCTTGTTCCTTATGCCAATAAGGAGCCTATCCTCGGTATGCTCATAGTCGAGCTTAACCATCTCCGCCATCATTCTTCTTCCATTCCTAACATAATACGTGTCCTTATCCGTGATAGAAAGGGGAGGGAATGCATTGTCCTGATAAATGGCATACGTAAGGAGTGCAGGTGGAACCGAAAACTGTTCCTTAAACGCTCTTGAAAAGGAGGAACTGCTCTCATAGCCGCATTCCATTGCCACTTCGGTGACTTTTTTCCTTCCCGACAGAAGCAGTTCCGCAGACAGGGTCAGCTTTCTTCTTCGTACATAACCCGCCAGAGAAATCTCGCAGATATAAGAAAAAATTCGCTGGTAAAGGCCCAGAGGAATGCCTGTCTGTTTTTCAATTTGCTCATAATCGACGTTCATCATATCCGCTTCAAGCATATCGATCACCTGCTGAGTCTGATTCAACGCTTCGATTTTCACCCCCTCCTTCCTCTTGTATTATTCTACAAAGTACGCGGTTCTGCTTTGCATTTTCTGTACAACAACCGCACGGTAATCCCATGTTTCTATTTCCGCTTTCAGCAGGGTGAGTGTTCGGTATCATTGTAGCTCCGCAACGTTACTCCGTCCACATCTCTGGACGCTGATGGCGTGCGCTCGAGCAACGCTAACATTCCGTTAACCAATCTGTCGGCTAAGTTCGCTATAATAACGGTATTCTGAGCCGACTCTATTAGATGAATCGCATCGCAAGAGGAGGAATACCCCGATGACGTCTCCACAATCTGTCGTCCTGACGATCCTGCACACCAGCGATATTCACGGCCATCTCTATCCAACGGATTATCGCGGCCCCGGCGACAAGCCACTCGGACTCGCCAAGTTAGCGACCCTCATCCGCAGGGAGAGAAGCCAAACAGCCTCATTGCTGCTCCTCGATAACGGCGATTTTCTGCAAGGAACGCCGCTCATGTACCATTACGCCAAATTCGACCGCAGCGGAGTGCATCCGGCTGCGCGAGCGCTGAATGCGCTGCGTTATGACGCGGTTGTGCTCGGCAACCACGAATTCAATTACGGACTCGACCTGCTCGACCAGGCGATCTCGGACTCCAACTGTCCTTGGTTGTCCGCTACGATCACCCGCACAACCGACGGACAGCCCGCTTACGGACAACCCTACCGCATCTTCACGCCCGTCGCAGGCATTCGAATCGCCGTACTCGGCATCACGACGCCTTACATTCCGAACTGGGAGGAGCCGGCCCATATCGAGGGTTTGTCCTTCGAAGATGCGCTGGAAGCGACGGCCCGCTGGGTCGCTCATATCCGCGCGAACGAGAACCCGGACGCAGTCGTCGTCTGCTACCACGGGGGCTTCGAGCGGGACCCGGCGACCGGAGCGCCGACCGAGCCGCTCACCGGGGAGAACCAGGGCTACGCGATCTGTGAGCGCCTTGCTGGCGACATCGACGTCTTGCTGACCGGCCATCAGCATCGGCTGCTAGCCGGAGAAGTGAACGGCGTCGTCATCGCCCAGCCAGGCAGCGCCGGACAAGCGATGGCCCGGGTCGAGCTGGAATTTGAGCCCCGGCCGGAGGGAGGCTGGACTCTTCGGCGCAAGGGTGCCCGCCTGTTGATGGCGGAGGAAGCGGACACGGCCGACGAGGAATTCTTGTCTCTGTTCGTGGATGACGAACAGAGAACACAGCATTGGCTGGATCAGCCGATCGGCCGCACCGAAGGGGATCTCTCGATTCCCGACCCGTTCATCGCCCGCCAGGCCGATCATGCCTTCACGGAATTCGTCAACCGAGTCCAGATGGCGGTGACCGGCGCGGAGCTGTCCTGCGCGGCGATCTTCACGAATGAAGCCCGCGGCTTCGGGGATCGGATCACGATGAGAGACGTCGTATCCAACTACATCTACCCCAACACGCTAAAGGTGGTCCGCCTGTCCGGCCGCGATATCCGCGAGGCGCTGGAGCAAAACGCCCGTTATTTCGAGAAGGATGAATCCAGCGGTGGTTTGCGGGTGTCCGATGCTTATCTGGAGCCTAAGCCGCAGCATTTCAATTACGACATGTGGGAAGGCATCGACTATGTGCTCGATATATCGAAGCCAGTCGGTCAACGAGTCGTCAAGCTCGAACGCGGCGGGATTCCCTTGGAGCCGGATGACCACTTCACCGTCGTCATGAACAGCTATCGTGCGGGCGGAGGAGGTAACTTTGACATGCTGAAGAACAAGCCGGTCATGCGCGAAATTCCGACGGACATGACGGAGATCCTGGCCGATTTCATTCGCGAGAGCGAAGTCGTTCAGGCCGGATGCGACCATAATTGGAAAGTCATCTATTGATTTATTGATCCTAAGCCTTGAAGGCTAACAAAAACCGCTCCTCTGGTAAAATGGAAGTTCAAGAGAGGCTTTCCACAGATAAAGGGTGCGGGAAATTAGCGGGTTCGACCATAAAAGAAGGAATAGCCGTCTGCCTTGCCGAGTTGGGCCGTCGTTGTTTCATCCACAAGCTGGATGGCTTTCAACAACGATTCAATTTGGTCATGCATGAGCTCCACATCAAACTTGTCCATTTCTCGATTGTCGCTATTCACCGTTAGATAATCAGGCATCGGAATGAATCCAATCACAGGAATGCCTGCTTCGAATAGAGGCTGACTCTCACCAAATTCAAACTTATTATGTCCTCGCAAGATTATGGCGCGTGTGTGGGGTTGATGTTCAATGGCTTTCAGCCAGATCGCTTTCATGACTTCATTGCCTGCATAGGCAAACTCCGTACTCCGTTCCCCCGTTGGCCCATAACGTCCGGAGGCATCGTCCTTCCATTCCATGCTGCCTAGATGCTCGACCGTTATTCCCGCCACCGCTTTCATGTGACCCTCCTTGCCATCCCATAGCTCGGGATGAGCCATCATCCAGGTAGATGTCGCCTGAGAAGTGCCTTTAAATTCGGGCAATCGGAAATGTCCAGTGACAAAGGCAAAGATCAAGGTTCGCTCCGGTTTCTCCTGCTGCTGCAAGTACCGAATCATGGACAGCATACCAACAGCGCCATCTTCCTCCACAACATTCACGCCATCCGTATGGGTATTCACGATGATTGATTCGCTTGGATTTATGCCATCGACTTTCACATAAAAGGATTCGGTCGGTGCATGCTGCTGCCGTTCTGCTTCCAAAATCACGGTACCCGTTTTGTGTTCCTTAGCTGCGTTGATCACCTGTCGCCCGTCTGTTTCATTTACCCAGACCGCTGGAATTCCCGCATAGTCCGTGGTAAAAGGCAAATACTGCTGTTCGACCTTGGCATCGGATACCCCTTTCCAGACCAGGATAACCGCCTTAACCCCCATCTCTTTCGCTTTGGCTAATTTGGCGTCTTTCAGAGCGGTGGTCAGGACGAGATCGCCTTCACTTGCAGGAATTCCTGCCTGTGCTGGAAAGGATTCGCGCATATTCATCACCACTCCAATAGGAAAATGGCTGTAATTTTCAATTTCAACGACGGCAATTTTGCCTATTGCTCGGTCGTAATCGCCGCGCTTCGTAATAACGAACTCGCCTGTTACTCCATGTTCATCGGTTTCCCCGGAGTAGGGAAAGGCGGAGGACACATGGATTTCCTGGTGATCGATGGTGATCGAGCTTTTCTTCTCTTCCCAGCGATCAAAGGTGTACTTGTCCCGGTATACAGTAAGCCCCATATCCGTCACCTGCTGCTCCAGCCAAGAAATGAATTTGTTATGGCCTTCAGAGCCTGTTGTGCGACTCCCAAAGGAATTCATCGTTTCAATATGGTTCAGCATTGTTGCGGTAGAATCCAATTTCGTTTGATCGATTTCAGCCGTCAGAGTAGCCGGCAGTTTAACGGATTTGGTAATCGGTTGTGCATAGAGATCCATCATCCAAAAGACACTGACCAGTAGAACCGCCAAACTGAGTATCACGCTTCGAACCACGGAATAAACCCTCGCTCTTCTGCGAACAGCGCCTGAGAAAAATTCCTTCCATACTCCAGCCACGATCAACAGCAAGATCGAAAGCGCAAGCAGCCAAAATTCCTGCGTTACCAAAAAGAAGACTTCCGCTGCTATTACACTCATATACACCCCATGTAAGGGAGTGCGTTTCTTCAAAAGAAAATAGGAGATCCCCCACTCAATGGCTAAAAAAAGGATTGCCGCGAAAGAGATTACCGTCTCTTGACCGATAAATACCGAAGCACAAAAGGCCAAAAGGAAGAGCATAATACTTGATAATTCCCGATTCAATTTCTCGACCATGTCTCCGTGCTCCTTTCCATTTCACTCAATCATCGTCCTGACATTACATTTGTAATGCCGCGTGGTAAAGTATAGAGAAACGGATAAGGAAAAACAATAAACGGAGGGTCAAGACGTACAAATCGGAGGAAAGTGTCATGTCGCCTTATGAATTATTCAGTCCAAACACCTCAAAGCATTACTCCAATCAAGAAACCAATCGTTTGACGAGAGAAGCCATCTGCACGGCGCTGATCCAACTCATCAAGGAACGGCCCTTTAGCAAAATTTCCATTACCGATATTGTTAAGCGCGCCGGAGTATCCCGAACCGCCTATTACAACAATTATTCGTCCAAACAAGAAATCTTAGTCGATCTAGTCGATTCACTCATCTTCGAAATTAATCAGAAGCTGATTCCTTATGCGGATGAAATCACCGGCAAAGCCAAGGAACCGGAGCCTTTCATTCGAGTGCTTTTTGAAGTCATTTTCCAGCAACGCGATATCTATAAAACCCTCAAAGATGCAAGGTTTGACTATGTAATCTTGGAGCGTTTAACGGATATCATGCTCGCAAACATGCCTGATCAATCCGATCAAAGCCTCTATCGAATTTACTTTACCTCAGGTGCCCTCTATCATGTTGCTGTAAAATGGATCGAATCCGACTTTTCAAAATCCATTGAGGACATGACGGAAATTTGTCTCGCCATTTACCACACCCCGCTATCCCAGAGATAACGAAAGAATTTACCAAACGGTATCGAGCAGCTCGTCCACTTCTTGAATTCGAGTCAACGACGGGGTTTGGAGCAGCCCCTTCAGCATGGAATCATACACAAGCCGGGAGTTTTCCATCGTTACCCTCTCCATTTCTTTCCGAATTGTCAAGCCGGAGCAAGGCCTGCCTCCTCTTCCAAGCGATTAAACCTGCGCAGCTGCAGCAGCTTTTCCGTGGCTTTAAGCGACTTCCACCAATTTTCGCTGATCGCAAAGGCTCGGGGATATTTATCCCCGTTGTACCATTGCCAAGGAATATCCCATACCCCGTTAGCCGGTCTTTGGTCGATCAGGACATCAAGCGCCGCTTCTACCTCCTGCTTATTTTCCTCATAAAAGAGGCTCTCCCGAGACAGCACGAACTCAAGCGGATTTGCCATAAAATTGTTGGGTTCATTCTGTATTTTGCCGCGCACTAGCTCCGGCACCTTGCTGCGAAGCAATTCATAATCGAATTGACTTTCAAGTCCGGCGGCTTCGATATCCTCGAGCAATTCACAATACCCGCCAACTCCCATATCACCATATGGGGTTGTTACTCTCAGCTTCTCCATGAGCATGTCCGCATAGGAAGCAGCTGTTTTGTACAACTTTGATTCCGGGTCTCCGTAGCGGAGCAGGAATCCGGCTAAGCTTGCCGTTGTCCCTATGCTCTCATAGGCATTCGTCTCGGGGTTATAATCCCACCAGACGCCATGGGGATAATCATCATTCGAGGGAATCGTAAAAAACCATCCAATAGCCGACTGATGCTCCGTCGTTTCAAGATAATGAAAGATCCCTTGATAGATCGGGTGCTTCACATCCGTAAATCCAATCTGCCGGAGCAGCTTAATCACAATTTGTGCGTTATAAGGCGTAGAATGAGGATTCCAGTTGTCAGGATCAATCGTCTTGCCGAATCCTCCATCTTCATTCTGATAATAAGCTAATTCGGTCAGAACGGACTGTTGATCCCCCTGTTCAAAAAAGTATCGCCACACGGCCAATTCAAGAGGCCTTGCGTTGCGGTGAACCCATTCGCGGATTTCAAGATAAGCGTTATGATCTACTGTTCTCATGACACCCTTCCTCTTCTTATGGGGAGATATGCTGCCACTTTATCGTACCGACTGCACGAGTGCCTGTATTGAAAAAAAACGACATCCGGTTATCGCTGGTGAAATGCCAACTTTTTGGCTTGATTAGGCGTCATACTATGATATTTCTTAAACTCATTGAGGAGATGAGATTGATCCGCAAATCCATAGATAGTGACTGCATCCTGAATATCAAATTCCCGAGCGTATACGACATCCTGCCAGACATTCTGGTACCGGACCAAGCTTGACAGCTTTTTGACGGACAATCCGATTTGATGCAGAAACAAACGCTCGAGCTGTCGTTGACTTACGGCCGTATAGGAGCAAACCTCTTTGATCGGGGTTGTCCCTTTGGAGTTTAAGATAAGATATGCCGCATTCAGGACATTATGGTCGCTTTTGTGTAAGTTTAGCTTGGCTAGCAAAAACTTTTCGGCTAGCGGGATTCGCTCCTTTAAGGTGCGTGTCCTGCTCATCATCTCTTCGAAAAAGCCGCTCCATCCATGAAAGTACGCCTCCGCATCGATATGAAGGTTTAAGCTGTCTCTTAAATGATTATCCGCAAACAAATGGATCGCCCAAAAATAAAAACGAATGGCGAAACAAGAATAAAACGTTGTCTCCACAACGGTGCTGGCCATAAAGGGTCTGTCGTTCATTCCGCTATAATGGGCGCTGAATCGATGGGTCCGGTAATCCATTTCGAATATAATGTCCACGCACGTATCGGGAATAACAAGAAGAGGATCCCCTTCCGCTTCTAGATCAAACATGGGGTCTTCCGTTCCCCAAAACGTTGCAATATACGGCTTTAACGGAGAGCATGGATCGTATCGATTCCCTACGAATGGATTTTGCGATGTGATGGGGTTATAGATCGCGCTTAAATCATACATAGGACAAGCCTAAGGACATCATTCATCGGGCTGACCCTCCCTCCAGAATTCTCGCAGCTCCTCAACATCCTTGTCAGAGATAAGATGGTTTTGTACCAGCATATGGACAAGTCCCTGCACATTGCCGCTGTATACTTTATCCAAAAACTGTTTGGTTTGATAGGCTTGGTAGTGGTTCCTTGTCATGAGGGCGGTATACTCATTGCGCCTTCCGAACTTACGGGTTGAGAGCATGTTCTTCTCAATCAGCCGAGATAGAAACGTTAAAACCGTACTTTTCTTCCATTCCGTTTTAAGCTGATCAAGCTCTTCCATAATCTCTGCAAAACGTGCAGAGTTCCCTTTGTCCCAAATAATCGTCATGATGATCAACTCGGACTCCGATATCTGCGGCACTTGATCCATAGCACCGGCCTCCTTTCCATCCAAATATAGCTACGCCTACAGGATGTAGACGTAGCTATATTAACACCGTGTAGACCTAAAATCAATACCTGTTCCGTAAAATTTTGCCATTACAAATTCAATTCGTGTCATTCGCAAATCTGTAAAATTTTTCATTTTGGTGGGTTTACAAAATTTGGTATGTGTGTTATGTTTGTTTTGTAAGCGTTGTCATTTTATTATCTAATTTGTTATGTTTTGCCTAACAAAATTGGAAAGGGATGATGAAAATGAAGCACTGGCTCAAAAAGGCAAGCGCAATTATGCTGGCAATTACCCTGTTACTTGGATTAATGACAGCCCCCGTTCATGCAGACACCCCGCTCTTCACGATCGAAGCCGAAAACGCTCAGCTAACCTCTGATCTTCAAGTGGCGACTCAGATTTACGGACAGCCCAAACCCGGATACTCGGGGAACGGATTTGTCTGGATGCAGAGTTCCGGTTCCATCACCCTTACTGTAACCGTCCCGGAAACCGGTATGTATGCGATCTCTACCCGATACATGCAGGAATTAAGTGCGGACGGAAGGCTTCAATATTTAACCGTTAATGGCGTATCCAAGGGCTCGTATATGCTGCCCTATACCACCACGTGGTCGAATTTCGACTTTGGCTTTCAAAAGCTGAAGCAAGGGGCCAACACCATCCAATTGAAGTCCGGTTGGGGCTACGCTTACTTTGACACGTTCACGGTGGATTATGCCGATCTTGATCCCTTGAATGTGCAGCCCGTTCTCACCGATTCTCAAGCCACATCAGAAACTCAACTTTTGATGAATTATTTAACAGAGGTTTACGGCAACCATATACTCTCCGGTCAGCAGGAGATTTACGGAGGCGGGAATGACGGCAATGCGGAGTTGGAGTTTGATTGGATCCACAATTTAACCGGTAAGTATCCGGCCATCCGCGGCTTCGATTTAATGAACTATAATCCGTTGTACGGCTGGGAAGACGGCACGACAAATCGGATGATCGATTGGGTGAATAACCGCGGCGGGATCGCGACAACTAGCTGGCACATCAATGTACCTCGCAATTTCACGACTTATCAGCTCGGACAGGCGGTAGATTGGAAGCAAGCCACCTACAAGCCAACAGAAACCAATTTCAATACCGCCAATGCGGTGGTTCCCGGTACGAAAGAATATCAATACGTGAAGTTGACCATTGCGGATTTGGCAGAACAGTTGCTGATTCTGCAAAATAACAAGGTGCCGGTAATTTTCCGTCCCTATCATGAGGCGGAGGGCAACGGCGGATTGAATGGCGAAGGTGCGTGGTTCTGGTGGGCTTCGGCCGGCGCAGAGGTGTACAAGCAATTATGGAATATGCTCTATACCGAACTTACGGAAACCTATGGCTTGCACAACTTGATCTGGACCTACAACAGCTACGTGTATAGCACTTCTCCTGCATGGTATCCCGGTGACGGCAAGGTAGATATTGTTGGCTATGATAAATACAATACGATTTACAACCGCACTGACGGTTTGTCCGGTGTGCCCAACGAGGATGCCATTAGCTCGATATTCTATCAGCTAGTTGATTTAACCGACGGTAAGAAAATGGTGGCCATGACGGAGAACGACACCGTCCCAAGCGTACAGAATCTGACCGAGGAAAAATCGGGATGGCTCTACTTCTGCCCCTGGTATGGTGAGCATCTCATGAGTTCCGCCTTTAATTATCCAGCTACTTTGAAAACGCTTTACCAAAGTAGTTATGTCATCACATTGGATGAGCTTCCTAATTTAAAGGGGAACAATCCCAGCCCGAGTACATCGCCGACACCTACACCTACTCCTACACCTACACCAACGTCGACGCCAACACCTACTCCTACACCAACGTCGACACCTACACCTACTCCTACATCAACGGCGACACCAACATCGACACCGACATCAACTCCGACGCCGACACCAACGACAACACCTACACCCGCTGGTAACTTGACGATCCAAGCCTTTAATGGAAACACAAGTTCTTCCACCAACGGAATCTCACCCAAGCTCAAAGTAGTCAACACCGGTAATTCGGTGATTCAATTAAGTGATGTAAAACTCCGATATTATTATACGATTGACGGGGAAATCGCTCAGAATTTCTGGTGCGACTGGGCCAGTGTTGGGAGCGCGAATGTAACCAGCAAGTTCGTGAAACTGGCGACTCCGGTTGCCGGAGCCGATTATTATCTGGAGATTGGCTTTACGAGTTCGGCCGGAACGCTTAATCCCGGTCAGAGCGCAGAGATTCAAGCACGGTTCTCCAAAACCGATTGGTCCGCTTACACCCAGACGAATGATTACTCATTTAAGGCATCCGGCAGCCAGTTCGCAAACCATGATAAGGTTACCGGGTATTTGAACGGTCAGCTTACATGGGGAATTGAACCATAAGGAGACAAGAAAAGAGGGTTGGATCGGGGGGACTGCCCCTGCTCCAACCCTTTTTGTTGTGATTAGTAAGGAAAAGGCGCTATCCCCTTCCCCATGATCACTCTTGAATGAAGACATACGTTAGTTCCGTGGACCGTTCTTCATCAAATCGAAATCTCAGCCGGTTAAACGCTTTGATCTCCTCCACAGAGTCGATCTGTCGCTCCGCCATGTAGCGCACCATCTCGCCCCTGGCCATCTTGGCCAGGGTTCCTTTTTCAACTACATTATCGTTCACACACTGCCCGAACACGCACGTGATGAAGCGGGTTTCCCTGCTCAGGTAAGGTGAAATACACTTACTGTATTCCTTGGAGGCCAAGTTCAGAATGCAGCTACTCTCCGACGCCAGCTCTTCCGCCAGCTTTCGGTTCCAGAACTGATAGAGAGAGTGAAAGTCTGGGCCTTCCAGTTTGGCCTGCATTTCCAGCCGGTACGGAACAACACCGTCAAAGGGCCGCAGCACCCCATAAAAACCGGACAAGATACGCAAATGCTCTTCAAGGTACTCCAGCTCCTGCTGTTCAAACACGCCAGGCGCTATGTGTTGGTATTGAAGGCCTTCATAAGCGAAGAGGGCCGGGGTCACTTGGCGGGTCAAGTCCATGATCCGAAGCCGCTCTAGGTTCAGCTCGGTGATCGCGTCGTTGCACTTCCATAGCGCTTTGGCTTCCTCGTAGTTCAGCTTCTTGACGAGGGTCAACAGCATTTTCGACTCGTCAAGGAATCGCGGCAATTGACGGCTGCCCAAAAAATCCGTGTCGGTCTTCATTTTTTTGGCAGGTGAAATAATGACTCTCATGATCTTCCTCTTTCTCTTCCTCGGGACAGCTTATCCGTATTCAGACCCTTAGAGAGCCGCGGAAGCCTCTGGCCCCATAATAAGACTCCGCTCCGTTGTGATACAGGAAGACCATATCGTAACGGCGATCGCAAAAGATGGCTCCCCCAAGCTTTCGAATCGAGTCGGGCGTCTTCACCCAGCTTGAGCTTTTCAGATCGAATTTCCCTACGGTTTGGAGGCTCCTGTATTGTTCTTCCGTTAGGAGCTCAATGCCCATCGCCTCCACCATATCGAGGACACTGTTCTGCGGTTTATGTTCTTTTCGGGACTCGAGTGCTTCCCGGTCGTAACACACGCTTCTTCGTCCTTTCGGGCTTTCCGCCGAGCAATCACAGAAGATGAACTCGCCCGTTTCAACGTCAAAACCCACGACATCCGGTTCGCCGCCTGTTCTCTCCATTTCTTGCAGCGACCACAGCTTCTCGTCATGAGCTTCGAGCCTTGCTTGTACAGCTGCCCAGTCCAACTCTGGATGGCGAGACTTATTTTTCTCGAAGCGGCTTTTTAAAGTGGTAAGAAGCTCTTCCCGTTGATCTGGCAGCAGCGCTTTTGAAGGGTCGATGTCGCGTTTTGTCATGGTCATGGCTCCCTTTTCCGTTTTGCCCCTATTGTACCATAACAACAAAAAACGAGAAGCTTGCCAGCTTCTCGCTAAAACACACTGAAACTCATTCAGTGATCTCACAGCTTCTCTACCGTTTCCTTAAAGTACGCGAGTCTGTTTTCATAGAGAGGCTGATGAGTTTCATAATTCAAATGATCCAGACCGATCCATACATGAAAGGTGTTTTCGAAAACGTTGAAATCCCGAATCGAACTGTCCGTTATGTAATGCTCTAGAAATGCATTTCTGTACATTTCATATTCATAATCCGTGTAATAAAATTTCATCCAGTAAGTCATTCTCGAGATATCCGCGATCCAGTTATAGGACATGGCATCATCCCAATCGATTAAAGTAAGTTCGCCCTGATTATCGATCATTACGTTCTTGGTTGATAAATCCCCATGGTTCAGTACGGAGGGGAGGCCTTCACATAACCGAAGCCGATCGAGAACCGATTTTTTTATTTCCAGTAAGGTCTTCTCATCGAATAACTTCTTGTTTATCAAAGCATTCGCGATTTCGTCGTATTTATCGTCCATAGACTCAAGAAACGAGTCGCAGCATGCAATGCCACTGCCAATATAGCCGTAGTTTACGATTGGAATCTGATGGATTTTCGAAACCAAACATGCGAATTGTTTATAGAACTCCTTTCCCGACTCCGAATCAAAACTCATTTGATCCGCGGTTACCCCAGGCAGGCACTCCTCAAGCAAATAACCGTTTTGAAAAAAGGGATCGCTTCTGTCGAATGCGATCAGCTTTGCACAGCCGATCTGATGTTCAATCAGTTTTTGATTGATAAAAGCGAGCTTCCCGTCTTCGGGCCAATCTCTCTGCCTGTATATCTTAAATATGTACGGTCTGTCTTTCACGAAAATCTTATAGACAGAGTTATTTGGAACATTTTCAAGTTTTTCGATGTGATCCACTTTTGCATGTAAGACTTCCTCGACTTTCTTTTCTATGCGAACAATCATATCTTCCATACTTCACCTTGCCCTCTCTAAATCGTGGCTTGTGACGTCCATAATATTCAATGTCTCGTTTAATTAGCCGATTTGTTCAACACTCACTCCAATCACATCCATTATTGGAAATGACCCTACTTCAAACATTATCTCTCTGCCATCCATTTATCAATGTATACTTTATTTACAAAGAATCATTCCGACCCCTTATCACCATGTCCATTGGACTCGATCCAGCAATGACGACCTCTGGTCCCACCTCCTTTCCAACGCGATGGCTGGGAGGGCTAACTTTCAACAAGGTGCTGGAGCTTTAGCTGCTATTGAAACAACACTAAAAGCAGGTGGATACGATATTGTTGGAAGTATTTTAATCGGTGGCGCCGCTGCGCTTGATGGAATACCGCATGATGTTAGTAAGAAAGCGAATAAAATTGCTCATGCTTTGTGTCATTAATTCAATCATCGCCTATATCCAAATTCGAATTCACGTGTCTCGTCTCGATAAATGAAAACAACGCAAAGGGTAGACACAAAAAAAACGGCATCTCTGCCGTTTATGGTGATGTTGGTGATCTGTACGAATATGGTGAAATTACAAAATGGGCACTATTTGAATGTAATTTTTCTAACAACATGATGATGATAATCAACAAAAAATAGGTTACCCTCTAGATCAACTCTTACTCCGTGTACATTTATTTTGGCTTCTAAAGCAAGTCCGTCATCACCCGAGTAGCCGCCTTCCCCTATTCCAGCAATGGTGTATACTTGATTTTCAAATGGGTCAACTAATCGAATTCTATTTACTCCGGTATCAGCAATAAATAGGTATCCATCATTACTTACATCAAGACCGTGAGGTACTCTTTCGCCTACACGATCTTTTGGATGCGCACTCCCACCGAGATAGCAACTGTCTATACTCTCAAACTCAACTATTTCACCTGGCTTCCCTTTGCCACAAACCGTATTAATGATTTCAGAGTGAATGTTGATTTTTCTTATCGCGAAATTTAGGCTATCAACAAAGTAAAGATTATCCTGCTTATCAATTGCTAATCCATAGACATCATTTATTTTAGCCTGATTAGCTGGACCACCATCTCCAGTAAATCCAGATTCTCCTGTTCCTGCAAAGGTAGATAGTATTCCATTTTTATCTATCTTTCTTATCCTGTCATTCTTGTAATCATTAAAATAGACATTTCCAATCGAATCAACGACGACACCAGAGGGACGATTTAAGCTTGCATTACAAGCATTCCCACCGTCACCGCTGAATCCAGCCTCTCCATTTCCTGCAATGGTTTTGATAATTCCGGTTTTTGGATCAATCTTTCTAATTCGTTGGTTCCCCGTGTCTGCAATGTGAATATTTCCATAGGAGTCAACGAACACACCTTCTGGCCCATTAAGCTTAGCCTTAACAGCTGGTCCACCATCACCGCTGAATCCTTTATCTCCACATCCCGCAATAGTTGTTACCGTATTGGTCCTTGTATCAATTTTTCTCACAACATGATTAAAGATTTCAGCAACATAAACATCGTTATTGCTATCAATAGCTATTCCTGCCGGTCCATTTAGGAGGGCATCCTTGGCAATGCCACCATCCCCACTGTATCCAGGCAGATCACTACCGATAAAAGGATGTACGATTCCTTTCAGCCAATCCGTCTTGTTCAATATTAAACACCTCCAACTGTTATCTCACAATAACCGTTATATCCCAACAAATATGACATCTATCTGTCATATTCTGCAGTATGATAAAAATTTTGACTACAAGACAAAAAAGCCTCTCCATAAAGAGAGGGCAATCCCGCCTTAACTTCTCATTCGTCATCTTCCGTTATTTGTCCAAAGCCAAAAGATATTTTGCATTCAGAGTATAAATATGCTCTTTTATAGAATCAGACAGATTCAACTGTTCCATTCTGTTAATCTGTTCGTCAATACTTGCATACGGCGTATCCGTACCGAAAACGATATGTTCATAGCCGAAAGCGTCGATTGCCTGCTTAACATCACTTCCTTGAATTCTTTTGGAGCTTGATGTATCAAAGTAAACGTTTTTTAGGTTTACGCCACTTTCGCTGAAAAGGTCTATACCCGTCAAATGCGCGATAATAAACACGGCGTTTTGGTTTTCCCTAATAAAGCGCAGCAGCTTCAGAACTTCCTTTTTGGAATAGAGATGAATATAAACCGGCAATTGATTTGAAGAGGCGATATCAACCAGATTCTTAAATTCTATACCGTCAATCTGAAATGAATTCCAAGCCTGATGGAGTTTAATCCCCTTGGGTTGATAGGTGTGGATAATGGTATCCAACTGATCCATGTGTCCGTTATCGAGCGGGTTTACCCAAAGAAACGGAATAACCAGCTCGGGTAACTGGTTCCTTAACTCCGAGACAAATTGATTTCCGTCACCGTTATCCTTGAAAAAATGGCGATAAGCCAGCCGATTCATCCGATTCATCATGTAAATGCTGTTGGGTTTCTGTGTGAAAGGCAGACTCGGCGGTTTCTGAAGATCTTGGAGATTCTTTGGGCTTGTGCATAAAACGACTTTCTCCAACTTGTACTTTTCGGCCATGTTTTTTATGGAATCCACTGTGCCGTATTCGCCTGCAGCATGAGCGTGAATATCAATTAACATAAGACCCCTCCGATTACACGGTATCCGTACCGAATGATTATACCATGTTTTTCCAGAGTGCGCCTGTCATCCTAAAGAGTAGATGTCATCTTTTTTCGTGTCCTCAAGGATTCGCCTCTGACAACAGAACTCATGACGTTAGCAATCTCATTTATAGGGGTGTGATCGGTGCCACAACAACCTCCCACAATTTTCAATGAAATCAATTCTTTCAACTTTTGCATGGACTGTGCTAATTCTATAGGATGAGAGCATATCAATTAATCAGAATCATCTAGTTCCTCAGGCGATAATGCTGAAGCGTTTGCCTGAAGTCCATGAAATCGCTGTCTAACAAGCACAGTTCGATTAAAGTCATGGCTCAGCGCCTTATATAGAATATCAGGGTGTAATCCATCATCTTCTTGGATTACCTCTATGAACGATTAGCCTTACTATATCACTTGGCTGGTGCGAAAAGGCCTTTAATCAAGGAATCCCTTTTGAGACAGCAGGTCTTGTGTGGCATTCCATAGCTTCTTTTGCATAGCGGGATCACCTCCAGGAGATACGGGCTTAAGCGGATTCCCGGTTCCCACGTTGAAGTACCCTCCTGTCACCTCTTGATAGCTTGAGTCTACGATTAAGCGAGTCATGATTTCAGCACCCCTTCGAGGATCTCCGATATGAAAAAGATTCAAAATACGTGCAAGGACAGATGCGAATCTGAGTTCCCGTCCAAGACCGGTGACATTGAATCCTGGATTCAAGGCGTTAACACGGATCCCTGTCCCCTCCCATTGTCGAGCCAGCTCCATCGTGAACATGATATTCAACAGCTTGGTTTTTCCATAAATAGGGGACGAGCCCCGTGCAGTAAAGGGCTCCGTATCGGTTAAATCCTCAGGTAGCTTTAATATGCCGTGGTTGCGCGAGGCTTCC
The DNA here is from genome assembly GCF_001457415.1 of Gorillibacterium timonense. Lineage (GTDB taxonomy): Bacteria > Bacillota > Bacilli > Paenibacillales > NBRC-103111 > Gorillibacterium > Gorillibacterium timonense. The sequence goes on along the minus strand of NZ_LN881724.1, from coordinate 500,233 downwards.
GAGGCAACGTTGACCACACGGGCCTTTCCCGCGTTTTGTAAGGATGGTTTCAAGACATGCGTCAACAACCAGGGCGCTAAATAGTTGACAGCGATCATTTCCGGTAATCCTTCGGAGGTGACGTGCGGCTTAAAGGCATGAATACCCGCATTGTTCAAAAGCGCATCGATGACCGGGTACGCCGCTGCAATTTCATGGCCAACTCGATTAACATCGCTCATTAACGACAGATCTCCGAAAAAAAAGTCGACCATCGCCGAAGAAGTGGTTTCCTGGATGATCTTCTTTGTTGCTTCCGCGCGCTCTTTGCTTCTGGCTGTCAGAACCAGACGAAAACCGCGTTTCGCCAGTTCAATGGCCGCAATCTGTCCCAGGCCGCTGGTGGCTCCGGTTATGACAACAACTGGATGTTTCAGCATGATCATTCTCCTTTATGTGATACAATATTCTAAACAAGAAATTCGAAGAAACGGTGTCAGATCCTCAATTTAATTGATATATGTCCACTATAGTGATTTAATGGATATATGTCAATCATATTAAGGTGTTATTTTTGACGAACGGAAAGGTGAATCATGATGGAGCATTCTCAACCCAATAATGAGCCGAGAGAGCAATTGGAGATCGCTTTAGGCCAGCAGCTTAATGCTCTTATTAGCACTGCACATGCACTCAACGTCAAGGCTGCTGCGCGGTTCGATTCGTCTTTACAGCCTGCTGCTTTCCACATTATTCGTTGGCTTTACTCTTATGGGCCAACAAGTGCTGCAGCCTTAGCGGAATCAACGGCTATGGATCGCAGTTCCGTAAGCCGCCTTGTCAAACAATTGGAGTCGCTTGGGTATGTGAGAAAGGATGCCTCTCCTAATGATGGCCGAGCCATTCTTCTTTCGCTCACGGAACGCGGACAGCAGCAGACCATTCATGCTCTCAAAGAAAAAGAGTCCGCTTTTTTCGAACGACTCTCAAACTGGAACGATGCGCAACTTCATGAATTCATCCAAAATCTCCGACAATTTAATGGATTTTCGAGTTAGCCCAACGCAAAAAAGAATGCCCCAAACCAAATGGCGTTCTTTTTAACATGAATATTATATAGAACCAATAGTGACTTACTCAGGATTATTCTACATGATATACTAAAACTAGGACTTAGATGGAAAAAGGAGGGGACTCGCCATCATGAAAAAGATCCATGAAATAGTTGCGAATCGTGCTGAGGTAGAAATTTTCGAAATGCCCACTATGAAATTGGTCGGACGTGAAACCCGCTGCGGCGGTCCTGATTTTCTTCGCAACAAAGCAAATGAGTTATGGGAAATTATTCTTGAAGATGGGTCTTTTGAAGTGATTAAACGTCTTCCATCCATCATTCCTGGTGCAATTATGGCTTGGACAGGTAATTATACAGAAGAGGATCATACTTTCAGCTATATCATCGGAAAGTTTGTACCTTCGGATACTCCCGTTCCCAAAGGATTTACAGGGCGGATTCTACCGGAAACCTTTATTGCCAAAGGGATCTACGGTCAAGAATATTCGATGATAGACGTGTATAAAAGCTGGGGATACACACAAAATTATGATCTTTTTGGATGGAATGCCGAAGTTGCTTTCGAAGATGATCCGGATGAGCCTGATTGGCTTCACTTCTGCGAGAAAAAGCTCTGGACATCGATCTCACCGGTTAAGAAAATCTAGCGGACTTATTATCGCAAAAGTTCGTGGTTAATAGTCTTTGAGATACCATGTTGGTATAGGGCTCTGCATATTGTCGAACCATTTCAATACATCCTGTGAAAGCTTCAATGTGACAGTACGACCAAAATCAGATGTAACCGCCCAGGATGAAAGTAATGACAAAACAAGAATAACGATATAAAGGGCAAGCAGCTTAAAAAACTCCATTGGCGGTTCACCATCAAAATAGCCGTGTAGTTGCCCCGTTGCAAAATGAGGACTAGCCATCGCACTCCAAACGATACCATTAAATTCATTCCACGGGTCGCCAATGCGATAACGTTCGAAATCGATAATGACCAAACCGCCGTTTTCATACATCATGTTTAACACATGATAATCGCCGGCGAGAAAGCATTGTGGACGGTTTTTCAATAAATGGCGGCTACTCTCGACATAAGCGAGAATAGGAGCATCGCCGTCAACATGCAAGCCACATGTGTGATAGTCCCGTACTATCCTATCGATTTCACGGTTAAAGCTTACTGCCCATTCCTCATGTGGTTCCTCTAGGGGTATCGTATGTATCTTTTTAGCGATTTTTCCTGACTGTAGCCCCAACGCATATTGCTCTGTTTCAGATAGCAAGGTTTCTGACGACAAGGGCAATACGGTTTCTAAATCTACGCCGTCAATCCAGCTTTGAATGGAATAAACGCCGTCATCGCAAGTGCCGAACTCTATAGGAAGGCACATGGGAATACCCAGAGCGGCGATCTGTTCCATGATGGAAAAGAGCATTTTCTTTGCTTCATACTGGGAAGCTGGCGAAATTCGGAGCAGGTATTTTACTCCGCTTATTGTTGTGACACAATATTTTTGATCTTCCGACCAGCCTTTTGTTATCGGTTCCTTCTTTATGATCGATTCATATACTTTTCCAGTGGACATAGCCTGCTCCTTAAAAAGAATGGATTGCCACGCATATGCTGATGGTCCTCTAATGAAACTTACCTACATCCTTCACGTATATCCCCTAGTTTCCTATTCTAACAGAGAAAACGATAGAGAAACCTATAGACTATCGTAGAGGTCACGTGTATGTCGGTTTTAAGGAAACGAAAGTGGATTTTATGGTTGTCCGCTTTAGTCCTTATCATTGCAATTTCACTTACCATTTTCCTGCAAATCATCATTCATTCGAATGTACCAGAGCTTGCAGAAGGAAGCATGGAACAGCGGTATGCAGAGCAAGGAAGCTATCCTGTACAGGTAGAAGAAGTTAAGAGTACGATTGGAGAGGCTTTATATCGAATATACTACCCCGCCTTTCAAGGAGACGAATCCTACCCTGTTATTTCCTGGGGAAATGGAACAGGTGCCACGCCGGATCGTTATGATGAGCTCTTAACTCATCTTGCTAGCTGGGGATTCATTGTCATCGATTCTTATAGCACAACAACAGGAACAGGCAAAGAGATTTCAGACGCTATTGATTATTTGATAAATGAAAATCAACTAGCAAACAGCTTGTTTTATCAAAAAATACAAACGGAGCAAATCGGTGTGGCCGGACATTCTCAAGGGTCTACTGGGGTTATTAATGCTCATACCAACTTCGCAAGCGGATCGTTGATAAAGACGGTTGTATCCATCGCTCTCCCGGCTTTGAAGTATGCGGATCCAGAAGATGTATACGATACATCACGTATTACCGCTCCTTTCCTCATTATGGGCGGCACACGTGATTTTCTAATCTCACCGGTATCAACGAATAAATTAGCCTTGCACACTACTAACGCAAGTACGCCCGTTATGATGGGGATGGCCAAAGGGGCAGCTCATACAGCGATTGAAGGCAATGGTGGCAATCATAGAGGGTACTTGACGGCTTGGATGAGGTATTGGCTGCTTGATGATCAGGAAGCCATGAAGGCCTTTCATGGAGATGCTTCCGAGATGATGCAGAATCCAAATTGGGAGGACGTTCTCCAAGCCAATATGGATGTTCAGAGCATTCCGTGAGAACATCCCCAACATAATGGGTCCCCATCAAATGAAAAGCCGACAGCTTGGATTGAATTGGGTCATCGGCTTTGAGAAGATCATAATGTACTACGCCGTAGTTCATAGAAATACTGCACAATCGGGTGCTTTACCTTCATCTTGTCGGACATGTTTAAAATCCGCTTTTTTCCAACTCTTTTGTCCACTATGGCTAAGATATTCAATAAGATATCCGTACTCTCCAAGCTTTCCTCTATAGAAATCGATAAAAACTTAGTAGCGACAACGGTAAAATTGGATCTGCTTAATGATGCCTGTGCGGACAAGAGCTCCTTGGCAAGCTCTGTTAGTTTTCTGCTTCTTGCCATTACTAGTAATCGATCCTCCGGAGCTTTTCCTTTGGTTTCTTTTCGGATCGCTTCGATTTCTTCCTTGCTGATTGGGATCTGGATATCCGGGTCGTTCTTAACTTCCTGCTCTGTCTGATACCATCGGATTGAGTTCGTTCGATCACTCATATTGAGCACATTCTTTTTATCGACAACAAGATAACAAATCCCTGATTTATCAGGTACATAGCGGTAACTGGTTGCGCCGTATTCGACTCTACCCTGTAATGCAGGACTGAGAAAACTCTCCAGCTGCTGCTTCAATTTGCTCCAAGACATGGTTCCTCCTACTTCTCAAAGCCTGCTCCCGTATTTACGGCTGTCAGGCCTTCAAACTAATTATTTTTATTAAGTCTTAGTGTTTCCAGTCTTTTTGCCCGCTTAAACGCTTCTTGTAAAAACTCCTTTGCCGTTAAATCCTCGTAATCCCAATTCATTGCCTCGATTGCGATCGCTCCTGAATAATTCGTTGCCGCAATGTTCTTCATGGTGGTGGACCAATCCGTCGTTCCGGCAAAGGGTAATCCGTGTTGAGCATAATCGGGAACCGTACATGATCAAGATCAGTCTATCATGATTCACCCTCCAAGAAGAAGTAAATTCCCATAATTTACTAGAAAAAGAATTAACAGACCCAGTCTCTTTCGTTGCATGAGGCTCAGCTAATCGTAGCAGCCAATCCTCCATGGGTACGAAAAAAGATGATTCCTGTGCCATACTGGAATCACCTTCTGTCCATTCCTTTTGAAAAGTGCCCCAAGCTTTATGATTCCAAGCTCATCCACAGAGCGGGACGAACTCCGCCGCTGTTATCGCCTGTTGAAGGATGAATCGTGTTGCTGCTGTAGCGGAAGGTGCCGTTCCCCTGAATGCCTATATTGCCGTCGCCGTGGATATATACAGCTCTTCTATTGTCACGCCCGGACGACCGAAGCCACCACCACCATACATACCCATCGAATGTCGATCTTCGCTTGTTGTTGTTATTGTCTTTCCTTTGAAACCAGTACCGTTGTTTGGCGCTGCGGTTTTCAAGGTTTGTACTGCTGTCACCGAAATATTTGCACACTACTTCTTCAATGCTTAGAAGAAATATGTAATCCCGAGTATCTTCTCCGCCTCTTGAACCGTACCACTGATTGTCGTGGTTTTTATTCAATACCGGAATGATTCTTGACTGCTCGGCCGCGGTGAATTTGGTATAAAACTCACCGTTAAGATATTTTCTCAGCGAGCAGTCAGCCCATGTCACATCACCAGCATAATTATTATAGGGGTGTTGTTCGATCATGTATTCCGTTATAATCAAGGCCGCATTGCCTTGTATATCAAGAATGCGCCAATGATAACCGCCAAATGGCACGATTGAGCCGATACTTAACTCCCTCATTCTCTTTCTCCTCGTAAAAAATAAATTTCTGGTAGTTCGGTTTCAATGCACCTACGAGAAGCAACTGTTCATTATCTTCGCGACAACTTCTGATTTGTCTTTTCTTGCTAATATCTTTTCTGTTCTAGTGGCATCCTTGTAAGCATACATTGCCATGAATGTTCCTCCTTACGATAGCCGAATTTTCGACAGGAGTGAGGAGACAGAGTAGTTGTTAAAAATTCTATTTTGCATAGTCAACCAAATCCATGCCAGACTTAATATTGTGTTCAATACCCGTTAATTTGTAACCCATTTTTTCATACAAGTGACATAGTTTCGTTTCCTGTTTTATCGTATCTAAAACCCATTTTTCAGCTTCGGGATATAAAATTTCTGCATACTGTATAGCTAATTGAGCATATCCTTTATTTTGGAATTTCGGTAAAATGAACATTTGTGAAAGTCTGTATGTAATCTCATCTAAACGCTGTATGCGGATATACCCTATGTTTTCGCAATCTAAAGCAATTAGATATTGGTCACATCTCAATAACCTCCTGATAATTTTATTATTTCTTCGACATCAACACAACACTCTCAACCTGTGTTGAGCTGACAGGGAGTACAGACAATTAATTCGAACAGGAATGGCATTCGCCCTTACCTTTATTGGCGCCTATATCGGGCGTCTTTTTTGCGTGGGGAATGTGTCATGAACGCCTTAGGACGACTTCCTAATCGTTTTATAGGAACTAAAAGAGAATCTAAGAAAGATACAGATGATCATCTTCGAGCGTTTAAGCGACAAATTGATAAATTTGCAAGGCTAGACATCGAAGATGATCGGGTTATGAAACAACTGCTTCAACAACTTATTCACAAACTAGAAGTTCATATGGATGGCTCAATAAAAATCCACTATAACATTACACGCCCTCATATTATTGGGGCTTAGTAAAAGAGGGGCTTAATCGCTAGCCCCTCTCCATTTTAGTAACACTGAGCATTCCACATGACTCGTATGCGTAATATTGCGATACTACTTTAATTGATCTTTATCATACATCTCGATGACAGACTTCGCTTGCTGAACTATTTTTTCAATCAAATATTCTGGTTCTACCAACTTCATCGCCCCCCCGAAACCAAGTACGTAAGTGACGGCTTCCTGCTCAGTGTTAAAATTTAATGTCACAAGAACCGAGCGGCCCTTTAGCTGTACATCTTCAGACACTTTCTCCACAAACTTATCCGTAAATGTCAAACGGCCCATGATTGTTGGATCTGCCAATACCTTCACTTCGTAAGACGGCAAAGATTCAGTAAAATCGAGTTTACTTTGCTTCCAATAATCACTCAAGTTAAAGTGCTCAGGTCTCGTAAATCCTTCATGGGCAGCTTCAGCCTGAATGATTCTTGATAATCTAAAATTGCGGTATTCGCCATTCTCATTTAATGCAACTAAATACCAAGCACTTCCCTTCGACACCAAACCCAAGGGACAAACAACTCTATTTGAGCAGACACCATTAGCCTTTTGGTACATAATATTAAGCTTCTTTTCCTCCCATAAAGCTTGCTGAACGATAAGCAGTGTTCTATTTCTAACTTTGGAGGACTTCCACGAGCCTGTATCTAAATAGATCTTCTCTAGATACTGCCGGCCTTCTTTATTGGTTGAACTAGGCAAAGAAGCCAGCAGCTTCTGGCGAATATCTGACCCATACGACTGAACTCCCAAATCTTCCAGCATTTTTTCAGAGGGAAGTATAAATAATGCCTTCATATCCTCTAGTTTCAAACCACTCAGTTGTGATTGAAAATGATCCATTAGCCGCCATCCTCCAGTTTTTCCCCGATCAGCTACAACAGGTATCCCTGAAAGGCTCAAGGCATCCATATCACGTAAAATAGTCCGATCCGACACTTCAAGCTCGCTAGCCAGCTTTTTTGCTGTCATTTGCCCATTGTTTTGTAGCAAAATCATAATACGAATAAGCCTGTCAGCTCTCATATTGTTTCACCTCTACTTCACTTCAAGAAGCTTTTATATATGACAAGAGATGTCGTCATTATAGATTACAATGATAAGAAGCACAATAAAAGGAGGCTGATGAAATGAACTCTTTACATGGGAAAGTTGCTTTAGTTGCCGGGGGAACAAGGGGAGCCGGGCGCGGCATCGCTGTTGAGCTGGGAGTAGCCGGAGCAACGGTTTATATCACAGGACGAACCACAAGAGCTGAACGTTCCGAATACAACAGACCTGAAACGATTGAAGAAACGGAGGAGCTTATTACTAAGGCAGGTGGAAGAGGCATCGCTATAAAAACAGATCATTTGATTCCCGAACAAGTACAAGCATTGGCGGAACGCATTGAGCAAGAGCAAGGACGACTAGATATCCTTGTGAATGATATTTGGGGAGCTGAACATCTGGCTGAATGGCATGTGCCCATATGGGAGCATTCATTGGAAAAGGGACTGCGCATGCTGAGGCTTGCTATAGATTCTCATTTAATTACGAACCATTTTGTACTCCCCCTCTTAATTAAAAACAAAAATGGGCTGATCATTGAGATGACAGATGGAACATTCGAATATAACCATAAAAACTACAGAATATCGATGTTCTACGATCAAGCCAAAACATCTATTATTCGTATGGCCTGGGCGCTTGCTCGAGAAGTTCAGCCTTATCAATGCACGGCTGTTGCACTGACTCCCGGTTGGATGCGTTCAGAAATCATGCTTGAACATTTTATGACGAACGAAGAAAACTGGCAGGAAGCCGCCGCGAAAGAACCCCATTTCCTAATATCAGAATCACCGCGTTATGTAGGGCGTGCAGTCGCAGCTCTTGCCGGAGATCCCCAGGTCGTGCGCTGGAATGGACAATCCCTTTCAAGCGGCGAGCTCGCACAGATCTATGGCTTCACTGATGTTGATGGCTCACAACCCGATTGCTGGCGCTATCTTGTAGAAGTAATGGAAGCAGGAAAACCTGCGAATGTTAACGGCTACAGATAAAAGTTTGGAATCCACTGGTATTATGGTTATTAGGGGTCATACAGGGAAATGCGAGTCGGGTGAATAGTGCTGGCATCTCCCTGCTACCCATAAGCAAAACAATTGAGCGATACTGTCACATCTCATTTTCGAACCATCAATATGACCGACTCCACATGACTCGTCTGCGAGAACATATCTTCGTTTATGGTTAGTTTGATTTAGAAGAGGATTGAAGAAAAGGGGTAAGAAACGCCTTGGGAATATCGGTTTCGAAACGCAATGTCTGACCTGTTGTAGGATGGATAAAAGCTAACACTTGAGCATGAAGACCAAGTCGTTTAATTGCATTTGACTTCGAGCCATATTTTTTATCCCCTACAATGGGATGTCCTATGTCTTGCATGTGGACTCGTATTTGATTTTTTCGCCCTGTTTCAAGTCGGACCTCCGATAAGGTAAAGTTGCTATTGGATTGTATGACTTTATAATGGGTCACAGCGTGTTGACCGTCATTCGGACGATGACTGGAATACATTTTCAGTGTGCTGCTTTCTTTCAACCAAGAAGAAATGGTGCCTTCCGTTTTCTTGATCTTTCCTTCAACCAATGCAACGTAGGTACGTTCCTTTACGGTGTCGTGCCAGGAATTCTGAAGCAATTGCTGAACCCTCTCGCTCTTGGCGTACATCATCACACCGGAAGTATCTCGATCCAGACGATGTACGACAAAAACCCTGCTTCTAGGATCTTTAGCTCGAACATGAGTCATTAGCTGCCGGTAGGCTGTCATATCGTTTTCTTGAGGGGAAGCGATCGACAGCAAACCGGCATTCTTCTGAATGACGATGATATCCTCGTCCTCATGCAGGATAGATAGCCCGACGAACGGTGATTCTTCAACAGCCTTATCCTTTCGAATGGTAACCGTTTGTCCAGGAACAAGGGGACAATTGTATTCTGTCACTACCCGATCGTTGACCGTTACTTGCCCGCGGGCTAATATGGCCTTAACGGAGTTTCGACCGAGTTTGGATTGTTTCTGCAATAAAAAAAGCAGCAGTTCCGTCGGTTCTTTGACCGTATATTGACTGATATTGGGACGATTGACTTTAGAGTAGTTCGTATTTTTCTTATGCATCATCAGGACCTCCTGCTTCAGTTGGCTAGTGAACAATACTCAACCTGGTTCGTCTGCGGGAACATATCCACGGGCTGCACCGACTCGATCCGATACCCGCTGTCCAGGAGCACCTTGCAGTCCTTCGCCAGCATCGAAGGGTTGCAAGAGACATACACGAACCGCTTCGGCTTTACGCGGAGTACGGTGTCGAGGAATCGGCGGTCGAGGCCGGTTCGGGGCGGGTCCGCCACGATCACGTCCGGTCGAAGACCGGCTTTGGCCCAGCGGGGGAGGAGCTCCTCCGCTTCGCCTTCGAAGAAGGACACGTTCGAGCGGTGGTTGAGCTCTGCGTTGCGCTTGGCATCCTCGACGGATTCCGGGATCACTTCGATACCGCGCACTTCACGGGCATACGGAGCGAACCACAAGCCGAATGTGAAGCTTTCGATGGATATGCAGCCTGCGGTTTCGATGCTTTCGTGTTCGGGGTTCCCTTGCCCTGCCGCCGTTCGTTCATGCTCATGCTCCGTCCTATAGGGTGTCGAATCCACTATATCATGTGCGTTCCTGGGAAGCCAGAAAGAGAAGCTGGGCAAAGCCTCCATCCATCGGCGCTCGCCAGTTGTGTTATCCCTATGGGTGACCGCTCTTGAATTGACATTGCTTTTCATTGTAACTATAATGGTTACAACACAAGGGTGAGCTTTCACAAGCCCCCCATCAACAGACGGCAGCAATCCTACTGCTCAGATGCAGGAGTGCAATAGAGGCAGATGGGCCGAATACGCGGACGCCTCTATGCCATTTACAAAACCAATAGAAAGCAGGTAATCCAAATGAAAATTGCAATTATTGGAGCAGCAGGTATGGCCGGACGAGCGGTCTATCGGGAAGCCGCCGAACGCGGACACGATGTGGTTGGAATTGTGCGGAATGCGGATCGCGCTAAGGAAGTTCTAGGCAGCGACGCCAACTTGCTCGTGAAGGATGCCTTCGAATTGCAGCAGAGCGATCTCAGCAGCTTTGATGTGGTGGTCAATGCGTTCGCAACAGCGTCCGACAAAGCCTATCTGCACGTCGACCTGACCGCGAAGCTTGTCGCGATGTTCCGGGAAACTTCAAGCCCTCGCTTGTTCTTCATTCTCGGAGCAGGAAGCTTGCTGGATCAGAACGAACGTCCCTTCGTTGAAACCATCAAAACCTTGCCCGGCTCGGAAGCATGGGTGTCCATTCCGGTTAACCAATTCAAGCAGTTGGAGTTCCTGCGCCAGGTGGACAATGTGAATTGGGTTGGAGTTTCGCCTTCCGCCAGCTTCGTGGTGGGAGAAAAGCATACCCCCGTGATTGGCCAAGATCACCTCTTGACAGCAGCCGATGGTAAATCGCATACGACTAATGGAACCATGGCTGTCGCAGTTCTCAACGAAATCGAAAAGCCGACAGTTCTACGGGCTCGCTTTACCGTATCGGATTAATCCTCCCTGTACGAGTAGAGGATGGGATTCTGTAGCCGAAAATTTGAATCTCCTGAAGAAAAAGGTGCGTAGAAGCGACTGCGCGCCTCTTTCTTATACCTATTTGCCTCCATGACTCCTCCTCCCTTTCCTCTTTCCCCTTACCCTATTTTCCAGTGGTAACCCGTAGACGATAGCTTCCAGGTCTAAAGTCCCTTTTCCATTATCGAAAATGACTAAAAGACTTCGTCGTTCCTGCCGATAACAAAACCAGGGTCTATCTACCCATGTGAAGAACAGTAACACGATTGCTTGATTTTCGTTCCTTACCACGTCGAGAGGATGCCGCCCATGCCCCAGAAATCGCAGTTCAATTTCCATTTCGTAACCAAAATCAATTTTTACATCCTGCTCGCCTGCTGTTTGATCTTCGCCCTCGAAGCTCCGTTCATGCACGGACGTGAAATCGGCTTTCGCATCTCTGCGATTATGCTCGTGACCTGCTTAATCGGAGCGATCGTCTACTTCGCCCATCTGAAGAAGCTTCTTCCGGAGATCATCGTCGGAACTCTACTCTCACTCGCGCCAACTGCCATTGCTCTCGTCCTGCTCTCTTACGAACACGGAGCATTCCGCTTCTTCCTGGTTTTCCCGGCGACTCTCGTCTCCTCCGCCTTATACTTCCGCAAGGATATCTTGATTACTTATACCGTATGCTTGAACGTCCTCCTGATCGGATTCCTCCTCATCGATCCGGTCTCTGTAATGGGCTCCAATTGGGAAGCCAGCGATTTTATCGTGAGGCTCGTGTTGCTTGATGCGACTGGTGTCTACCTGTTTTTCCTAACCCAATGGGGCAAACGCTTGATTGACGCAAGCGCACGCAAGGAACAAGAAGCGGCCGAGCTGTATGCCTCGCTGGAAAAGACAATGGAGGAGATCCGCACCCGCACTGAGCAATTGAATACCAGTGTGAGCACCAGCAACGACAACATCACAGGAACACGCGAGGTGAGCGGAACCGTCGTTCTCGCCGTCCAAGAGATCGCACGAGGGGTCGAGCAGGAAGCAAGCAGCTTGAACAGCATCAATTCGTCCATCGGAGAGGTGGATCAGATCGTCCGGGGCATCCACGAATCCTCGCAGCTGACTCGGAACGATTCGGAGCATATGAACGTTCTTGTCGGTCAAGGCTCAACTGCCGTTACCAGTCTCTACGAGCAGATCACCGTCGTGCAGGGAGCCATTGAATCCGCTCTGAACACGGTGACCGAGATGAACAACCGCATGAGCGAAATCACTTCGATCTTGCTCTCGATCTCATCCATCTCCAGACAGACCAATCTCTTGTCTCTGAACGCCGCGATCGAATCCGCGAGAGCCGGAGAGGCCGGTAAAGGCTTTGCCGTCGTCGCTTCCGAAATCCGCAAGCTCGCCGCTATGACCAGCGAAATGACCGAACGCATTCAAGGCATTGTTCACGAGATGGTATCCGTCAGCCAGAATGCTCTCACTGATGTGCAAAAGGGCCATGCCGCCTCCGAGCAAGGAGCATCCATCACCATTAACTTCCGCAAAGGCTTCCAGGTCATCGAATCGACCTTCATCGAGATCTACCAGCGCATTCTCAAGGAATCCGAGCAGATCGACGAGATGAACCGCGAGTTTGTCGCCATCCGCGATCAGATCAGTGATATCGCCAGCATAACGGAGGAACATTCCGCCACCACGGAAGAGGTGCTCTCTTCCATCGAGGAGCAAAACAGCCGGATCGTCACCCTTGACCGGGAGATCGCGGAAATTCGTACCGTAAGCGATAAGCTGAGTGAGATGAGCCGCAGCGCGGGATAGAGAGCTGTCCGATAAGCATGGATGCTGGAACTACTCAAGCCTCGGCTGTTGCCCCGGCGGATTTGACTTTAACGGAAGCAGCAGCCGCTAATCAGCGCAAAATAGCACTCTTCTTCATCTAAAGGAAAAGGATGCAACTATTCTACTTAATTCGGCGTGATCATCGGAGATTCGCCCCCCATAGCAGCGTGCAGTTCCGTTAGAATTTCAAACCCTACTTATTGGCGATATAACGGCCGTGGCCGCCATTAGAAAAACAACACCCGAGGAGCCTTGAGGTATCTCCCTAAGAATTGACATTGATCATCTGGTACGTTGTCCACCTTAATCGTGTGGATACAAGGCGGCGTCAAACGGTATGAGAAGTGATGAGATAACCACGGTTTTGATTTGACAGCGTACTAGGGAGGTACTCCCCTTATCGATCGGTGGCTTTCGCACACCCAAAAGGGGTCCCAGAAGGACGCAATTGATCCGAAAAGGGAGCGAATCAAGCCTTTGACTGTCACCGCTTGATTCACCCCTCTACCTCGTCATTCCAACGATCAGGAAGCTGTACCCAAACCGATGGAAACGACTTTTAGGACAGCCCCTTATGGGTTACAAGAGTTTTTGCATAACATCTTGTAACTAAAATTGCTGGTAGCGCTTTCAAAACAATCATGTTCCTGTCTCTTTTACGAGTGTCGCCCGTTATATTCAACGTCTCCATAGAATCGGCATCTTGTCTTTGAGTTTGGATTGTATTTTCGGAAATAGTAGTAGTCGTCGCAGTATCTTCCGTATTTATAATCATACACCGTTCTTTTTTCAAATAGGTTAAACCCACATTTTAATGCCGTTTGATAGGATGCCGGATTATCAATATCCATAACCACAATGAGGTAATCATAGGGATGGGTAGTGAACAAATAATCGGTTACCGCGTTAGCTGCCTCTGAAGCGTAGCCTTTTCTGCCGTATTCCCCCCTCATCATCCAACCAACCTGGGGTTCATTAAGAAATTTAGCGTCTGATAACGTTATAACACCGATAATCGTAAGGCATTCTTTAAGAACAACCGCATATAAAATCTCCTCTTCGTATTTACCCGTTCCTTTTACGCTGTCGTAATACATAATCGCCTCTCTGATATCATCAATAGTAGCATCACGCTTAATGAGGCTTGGGACAAAATCCATTACCTGTTTATCGTATTTAATTTTCTCTAAAGCGTCCGCGTCCTCTAAAACAAAATCACGAATGATTAATCGTTCTGTTTCTAAGTACATTTCAATTCCCTCCCACATCAGATAGAATCCTACTTCTACTTATGAAAATATCGCTCCATTTCAACAACATCAACGTATTTTACATTTATAATGATTTTATCTGAACAACAACTACCGTCGACTTCTCGCAAAAATATGTAATTCCATGTATAGAACACAACCGTTCCGAGTTGATGGTACTGCACAAGAGCTGCTCAAGCTTACTGCAAGTTTATAGCAAGTGGACGTCAAAAAAACCAGCAAAGCACTGCCGGGAATCCGGAGGCTTGCTGGCTTTATCATTTGGCTCGAGGAAGCATTTGCACTTCCGAAATCAGGACGGCTTGGCTTGCTCAACGGCCGGACAAATGAAGAGCTACTTCTGATGGCTCGGCCGTTTCCCATTTGGCTGGCGCGAACCCGGAGCGGGCTTTGGATCGGGCCAGATCCGAGCAGCCGGAACCGGCTGGCGGTCCTGTGCGGGCGCAGAGGTACGCGCCTTTGCTGGAGCCGCGGATTGCCGCTCCGAGCTGGAGCCCGGCTTCCTTCCATTCGCCGACTGCTGAGCGTGGCTGGAGCCTGCCTTCATTGCACCTGCCGACTGCCGCGCGGAGCCGGACTTCGATCCGGCAGAGGGCTGCTGAACCGAAGCGGGACGAGCTTTTGCGGATGCCGCTTCGTTATGCGGACGCTCCTGCTTCGGTTTTGCCTTGCCGCCGCCAGGGTTGCCGGGTGATTCCTTCACCGACTTCACGGAAGCCGCCGCCGGACCGCCCACTCCCTGCTGCTTCTTCCCGGATTTCGCCGGTCGCGGCGAAGCCTGATTCCGGGAGGCATCCGAGCCGCGTCGGCCTCGAGCGTTCCGCGATCCGCCCTGCGGCGCTGCATCCGTTGTAGGCACCGGCTCCAGGTTCACCATCGGATACGGATGATCCTTCACCTCGGGAATGAGCTTGCCGGTCAGCTTCTGGATGTCCTTGAGGTAAGGAAGCTCTTCCGCTTCACAGAACGAGATCGCTACTCCGCTGAGGCCCGCCCGGCCGGTCCGTCCGATCCGGTGGACATACGTCTCCGGGATATTCGGCAGGTTGAAATTCACGACATGCGACAGCTCTTCGATGTCGATGCCTCGCGCGGCAATATCCGTCGCAACCAGAACGCGGGTAGCCCCGCTCTTGAAGTTGCCCAGCGCCGTCTGCCGGGCGTTCTGCGATTTGTTGCCGTGGATCGCCTGCGCAGATATCCCCGCTTTGGTAAGGTCGCGGACAACACGGTCCGCTCCGTGCTTGGTCCGAGTGAAGACGAGCGCCGAAGCGATGGAGCTATCCTGAAGAAGCAGCTTGAGCAGCTTCGGCTTGTTTTCCTTATCCACCTTGTAGAGTCTCTGCTCGATACGGTCCACCGTCGAGGATACCGGATGAATTTCGATCTTCACCGGATTCACGAGCAGTGACTTGACCAGGTTCGCAATCTCCGTCGGCATGGTGGCCGAGAAGAACAGGGTTTGCCGTTTAACCGGAAGCTTAGCAATGATCCGTTTCACGTCGTGGATGAAGCCCATGTCCAGCATGCGGTCCGCTTCATCGAGAACGAGGATTTGGATGTGCTGCAGATCGACATGCTTCTGATTGACCAGATCAAGCAGCCGTCCCGGCGTCGCGATCAGGATATCCGTCCCCTGCTTCAAAGCGAGCTCCTGCGGCTTTTGGGAGACCCCGCCGACCACAACGACCGATTTGATCCTTGTATACGAGGAGTAAGCCTTGAGGTTGTCCGCAATCTGGATTGCCAGCTCACGGGTCGGCGTCAGAATGAGCGAGCGAATCCGGCGCACCGGCCCTGCCGCAACCGGCTGTTGGTTCAATAGTTGAAGGATCGGCAGCGCGAAAGCGGCCGTCTTCCCCGTACCCGTCTGAGCGCAGCCGAGCAGATCTCTTCCTGCCAGAACGGCCGGAATCGATTGCTCCTGGATCGGGGTGGGCGTTGTATAGTTCTCCTTCGCCAAAGCTTTCAGAATCGGGGGAATCAGCTTTAAATCTTGAAAATTCATCGTACTCTCCTTTTATCTATCCGAATCTCTCCTAGGAGCTATCGGTATCTCTTCTTAACGATATAGGTATTGGTTCCACAATTCATTGGCACGCAACAAGTAAGGATACCACAGTTCATCGGCAATAGGAAGAAATCAGGAAAAAAAGTCAGCCATGCTTAGTACAGGAAAGGCCAACCGGAATTCAATCCGATTGGCCTGCTTAGGCAGCTCTTTCATACAACCGCCGATTCTCCATGCAAGAGTTCAACACGAGCTTAGCTTAACTTCAGCTCGATTAGTAGTTCCTCGTCCGGAGAGCCTTCCATGTAGACTCCAGCCAGTTGTCGAACTCGGCGCCCTTGTCCCCTTCATAAGCATCGTAAAGATCCAGCCGCATCTTCTTCAGCTTCTCCTTGAAATCCTCGTAGCTGTGGCCTTCCGGCAAGCTTTTCTTGATGCGCACCAAGGTCTTCATGAGCCCCTTGATCAGATCGCCTTTCTGTCTCGTGGGAGGCTCAACCTTCTCGCCCCATTCCTTCAGGCAGTTGTATGCCGCTTCTTGGACGGTGTAGACCAAATCATGGTTCATGCGATACGTCAATGCCGAAAGGCTCTGCGGGCTCTTGTGCTTGCCCAGTTCTTCCACCGCCGCGAGACGATCCCTCCAGCTGGATGTCCGGTTTGCCGCCGCTTTCAGCTTATCAAAATTCTCAGGCAATCCTGTCTTCGTTTCTTGCTCCAAGCTTTTCACTCCGTTCTGCAATAGTCCAATAAAAAGAAAGAACGCCCTCCGCGGGACGACTCTCTCTGCATTGTAAACATTTCCTGTCCTCACTATACCATGGAAGCGACCGTTTGGTAAGGGCTGCTGCTGGAAGCCATAAACTCGACCGCGTCCTCCGCTCACAAATCCCATTTTCAACAAAAAATCCGCCTCTCCCCATCGAACACCCGAAAGGAGACTGCGGACTTCCTTCACCCCTGCGATTCTTGCCCTTCTTCCCCTTCCTTCTCCGAAAGAGGCGGGGCATTGAGAAATTGCGCCGTCTTGTCATACACGTCGCCATTGCCGACAATGACGAGCCGGTCGCCGATTTGCAGCTGAACATAAGGTCCCGGCGAGATCGTCACGCCCTTGTCGCGGCGAAGAGCAATGATGGTGGCGCCGGTGCTCTGCCATAAGCGAATATCGGCAATCGTCTTGCCGATTACATGCGCACCTGGCCTAATTTCGATCTCTACCGGATTATAAGGCGTCAGGTTGCGCAACCGGTCCGAATAATTAATCACCTGGGCGATCAGCGCGTCGAACTTGGCGTCGGTCTCCTTCTTCTCGCGGAGGAGCTGTTCCAGCTCCTGTCTCAAGGAGTAGGCGGAGCCCAGATAATCGTTGTACCGGTTCAAGTATTCGGACGCCTTTTCCCGGGATTGGATTGTAATCTCCTTGCCCTGCGAGACGTTCAGAATGCCAGCGTCCCGAAGCAGAGACACGGATTTGCGAATCGTCTCCGATGAGACATGATACTGACTCGTAAGCAAGCTTCGGCCTGACAGCTTGGAATTCTCGGGAAATTCTTGATTGGCGATTCTTTGGGCCAAGTCGAGGGCGATGGATTGATAGATGGGCAGGTCGTTCATGACGAAGGTCTCCTCCAGGCGTAACCGTCTGCATATGCTCCTGCCGGGAAGCTGGGCATGCGGATCGGTTCATGGTTCCATTGTAAACCATTCGGCCGTCGGAGGAAAAGAGCGGGAGCCGCTTACAGATTCACAGCTTGTGCAGACGGGGTCTCCTGCTTCATCTGTTGGTATTCCGCTACGATCCGAGCATGAAGAGGATGCTCCGTCCCGATTCCGGTCACTTCCGAGAGCACGCGCTCCACGCCCTTCTCTGCCAGCTCAGCTTGCAGCTTGACCGCTTCCGGATCTTCCGGAGCGGCAAAGCAAAGAGCGGCAGCGATGGTGCGGACTAGTCCCGGGACCTCCATCCCAAGCTCATGCGCCTGCATGGCGGGATAGGTCAACCTCTCGCGCGGAGACAGCTTGCGGATCGGGGAGCGCCCTACACGAACGATCTCATCCGTCAGATCGGGGTTGCGGAAGCGGTCCAGCACCTTGCGAATGTAGCTCTCATGCTTCTCTTGATCCCAGCCATACTTGGCGATCAAGTAGGTTCCCGTCTCCTGCAGCGTCCGACACACCTCTAGAAAGATCGGCGGATGGGCCATCGCTTCCTGGATCGTCCGGAAGCCTTCCAGATACCCGAGATAAGTCGCACAGGCGTGTCCGGTGTTGACCGTAAACAGCTTGCGCTCCAGATAAGGCTCCAGGGAGTCGGCGTAAACGGCTCCTTCAATCTCCGGATAATCGTTCAGCAGAGCGGAGCGGTCGATGACCCATTCGTAGAAGGGCTCCACCATCACCGTCAAGGAATTGCCTGGATGGCTCTGCTTCGGCACAATGCGGTCGACTGCGGTATTGGGAAAGGCGACATACCGATTGGCCTTTGCATGAAGACCCGGACGCAGATGGTCATAGACCATCCGCTTCAATCGGGTGCTCGCTCCGGCTCCATTCTCGCAGGCCATGATATGCAGCGGTCGGGGATGGGCGGACAATCGCAGCTCGATGCCCTGAGCAATGGAGGGAGCGATCTCCTCCAGTGCGCCGATCCCGACTGCCGTTGTGACGACATCCGCCTTCGCGATCGCACCTGCCACCTTTTGCGGCTCCGTCGTGTTGACGGCGGTCACCTTACTGACCATGGACTTGTCGTGTTTGCGGTTCGCCAGGACGACCGGGTAGGCCCCTTTCTTACGCAAGAGCGACTCCTTCTTGACGTTTCGAACAACAAAGCATACCTCGTATCCCGACGCGGACAGCATCGGACCGATAAACCCACGGCCGATGTTCCCCGCTCCAAAATGAACAGCTTTCATCCGTATTCCTCCTCTCCCTCGTACCATGAACCCACATGATGAGATTTACACTTGGCGGCTGAGCGGCTCCGCCATGCTCTTCACGACATCGGTGAAGGCGAGCTGGCCGAGATCCTCTACCCGCCAGCGAGACTCTTCGAATTCCAGCAGCGCGGTAATGCGGTTCGGAGTCACCACACAAGCGATACCCGCTGCCACAGCAGCGCGCATACCATTGGGCGAATCCTCGATGGCCACCGCCTCGTCCACCGAAACGCCAAGACCTTCCAGCGTCTTCCGATACAGGGCCGGATCCGGCTTCACCTTCTCCACATCATTGGCCGTGCGGATGCAGTCAAAGAAGTCGTAGAGTCCAAGCTGCTTCAGATGCCTTTCCACCCATTCACGGTCGGAGCTTGAGGCAAGACCGATCTTGAGTCCCGCCTCCTTGGCTTGCTCCAAGTATTCCCGGACCCCCGGTCGAATCTTCTCTTCCTGCATCAATTCGGTATGCCGCGCGCGGACCACTTTACGCAATTCGTCAGAATCGACGCCCAAGTTGTGATGAGTATTCAAATATTCATATGGATTGAAAGTATGCAAGCTCGTTCCGATACATCCGGAATACAGCTCCAAGCTAAGATCGACTCCATAGGTCTTGTAAATATCGCGGAGAGCGACAAACCAGGCAGTCTCCGTATCAATGATCGTTCCGTCAAAATCAAACACAATCGCTTTAAGCATGATCATTCTCCTCTCCGATTTCGGCGGTAGGAGGTTCACCGCACGATGTCTTGAAATCCATTATATGCAATTCATTCCGAACTAACAACCCACAATTTCTAACATGTTGTTAGTTGATACGCTTTCATTTTACTATTCTTTTGCTTGCAACCGCTCGCATTCTCAGCAAAACTGGAGGATTTCCCAATATTCTGAGAAATTGAAAAAATGGGCTCATTTCGTATTCTCCATTCCCCTAAAATCGCGCTGTAGAAAGCGAATAGAGAAAAGCAGATTCGTTCGATCGCGGAAAGCCATGGAACGAATCTGCTCGGTTTTATACAACAAGAGGACAGCTGCTTGCCATCAGGAATGATGACGCTTCTGTTCGGCAAGCAGAGCCTCTACTTCTGCCGGCGGGATCGGCCTGCTGCACAGAAAGCCTTGGACCATGTCGCAGCCGAGCTCCTGCAAGCGAATCAGCTGCTCCTCCCGCTCGACGCCTTCCGCGACCGTGCACATGCCGATTCGCTTTCCGATCTGGATAATCTGGTCCACTAAAATAGCCTGATTTCGGTCCGATAACAGAGTGTCGATAAAAGACTTGTCGATCTTCAAGGTTGAGATCGGCAGATGGGTCAGATAGCTGAGGGATGAATAGCCCGTTCCGAAATCGTCGAGGGCGATCCGCACGTTCGCTTCTCGCAGCACGTTCAGCTTTGCCACAACCGCATCGTACGATTCAATGAAGAGCGATTCGGTCAGCTCTAGCTCCAGGCAATCGGGACGAAGCCCGTATTCCTGAAGAGTATCTAGCACCTGCTCGCAAAAGTCGGTCTGCATCAGCTGCAGCAAGGAAATGTTGACCGACATCGTCAACTTCGGATACCCCTGATCATGAAGCTTCTTCAACTCGCGGCAAGCGCTTTTCAACACCCAGGTGCCGAGCGGAATGATGAGATGCGTATCTTCGGCTACTTCGATGAATTTGAGCGGGGACACTTCACCGAGCGTAGGGCTCGTCCAGCGCACCAGCGCTTCGAGTCCCGCGACGGCTCCCGTCTTCACATCATATTGAGGCTGGTAAACGAGGAAGAATTCATTCAGATCCCGTGCTTGGTACATGAGCTTTTCAATCGTCATCCGCTCGGTGAAGCGGTCCGTCATGCTCTCGTCGTAGAGCACGCTGGCTCCTTTTCCCGTCTCCTTGGCCCGGTACATGGCGATATCCGCCCGTTTCACCAGCTCCATCATGTCCTGTCCATGATCCGGATAAAGGCTTATGCCGATGCTGAGTCCGATGTGAAACAAGCTCTTTCGGATATCCAGCGCCTTGCGGAACTCGGAAAGGATTCGACCCGCGATCTCCTCGGCATCCGCGACATCCTGAATGCGGGGCAGAAGCAGCAGGAACTCATCTCCCCCGAACTGGTACACGGTTCCTTGCCCGTCAAGAATGGCAACGAGCCGCTCGCAAGCTTTGACGATTAATTCATCCCCGAAGTCATGCCCCATCGTATCGTTTATGTATTTGAAATTATCGATATCCAGGAAAAGAAGAGCCGAACGCCCCCCTCCCGTTTGCAGACCCGCTGCAGCCCGCTCGAACAAGGCAAGCTTGTTGGGCATTCCGGTCAAAACATCGTGGTAGGCCAGATGCTCCAATTTTCGCTCATTTTCGAATAACCGCTCCTGCTGCTCCTCCAATTGCTCGTACTGCATGCGCAGCTCTTCTTCGGTCGCGGTAATCTCCTCGTAGGCCTGCTCCAGCTCCTCATGGGCCAGCACCCTTTCGCGATATGAGCGCTGCAGCTGGCATTCCGTCTTCTTGATCCGCGCTAATGTTCGCCGGATGAGCAGGTACAGGAGCAGTCCGGTCAGCAGGACGAAGAACCAGCCCTTGGCGACGCTGATCGTATTGAGCAGATGAACATCGCTGACCAGAAGAGCGAGGATGCGGTCGGACAACAGGATCCACACCCCTCCGATCAAGACATAGAGGCCTGCAATTCTCAGCGAGCTTCGAATGGGGCTGAACGTTTCGGGAAGATCCGATTCAAGCGGTACCAATTCCGGCATCTGCCTGTGGCCGAATGCCGCCAATTTGTTTCGAAAATCCTTATTCGCTTGCTTTTGACGCATACGCCAACTCCTTTACCGACGGCTTCGGGGTGTCTTTTCACCTATCTTAGCTTGCTTGCAAGATGCGCGACAACGAAATTGGACACACTTTAACGAACAGATTTCCAAAAAAAAGAAGACCCCGGCAGCATGCAGGGTCGTTCATTTCGAAGCCGGCGGTACAATGACGATTGCTCATCTCTTCCGGAAGCAAGCTCATGAATCGGGATAGGTCTCCGAAAACCAGCCCTTTCTCCCGCAATTCGGGCAGGCCAAGCGCTTGCCTTTCTTGCCCCCATTCAGAGTGAAGAGGTCCTTCCAAAAGCCGATCGTGAATTTGTGACGACATTTCGGGCAGACATATGCATTCACCTCGGCATGATAGTAGACGAGTCCCGCCAGCATGAAGAGAGCCGCCGCAAGCAGGAAGACCGGAGCATAGCCGCCATAGGATACCGCGAGAGGGAAGCCTCCGGCGATCAGCAGGAGATAGCCTCCGATGAACAGGTACGTGAGAAGGTCCGTCTTGCGGTGACGTTCTTTCTTGATCATCATCGCTTCCAATTCATCGAGGGTCTCCACCTCCATCCGCTGCGTTTCTTCATAGTTCTGAAGGATTGCCGCGATCCGCTGCCGCTTCTGCTGCAAGCCTGCGATATCGTCCGCCAGCTTGGCGCTTTGCTGCCGAAGAGCTCCCTGAAGCTGCCGATCCATTTCGCCCGCTGTGACGATGCCTCGGATCTCTTCTAAGGAAAAGCCGAGCGCCCGGTAGAGTCCGATCGTCCTCAACTTCCTCGCATCCTCTTCCGTGTAGAGGCGTCGACCTCCATCGCTGCGGCCTGAAGCCTGCAGAATGCGCTCTCTGTCGTAATACTGAACGGTTCGAATGCTAACATTCGCTTGTTTGGCAAGCTCGCCTGTCGAATACAGGGTTTCCATCTCCATCACCTCACCCTCATGATCCCTGATGACGCAGCGTCATGAGCAAGCTTTTTTTGCAAATCGCGATGATCCCGATCCTATGAAACAGCCGACTTGGCATGTAACGGATTTCGACCAGTATAAAAAAGGCCCTCTGCGATTGTCAATTCGTTCCATCGCTATTCGGCAAATGTGCATGTCCTTTCGCATCGCCTCGCGTTCCGGCGGGAGCAACATCTTGACACCAGCTTGTTTGGAACGTCATCATGGAAGGAGAATCCGAAGCAGTTTCAGCCTTACCAGGGCACATACTCCTTCCCATACATCATTTCTACCCAATTAATGAGGTGTTCCGAATGAACCGTCCCCGCATTGCCGTCGTCGGCAGTTTGAATATGGACCTGGTCGTCACCGCCGAACGGATGCCCCAGACAGGAGAAACCTTGACTGGCGAATCCATCCATTCTATCTCCGGAGGCAAAGGGGCCAACCAAGCCGTCGCCTGCGCCCGGCTCGGAGCGCAGGTCGATCTGATCGGAGCTGTCGGCGACGACACATTCGGAAGCTCTCTGCTGGCGGAGCTGAAGAAGAGCGGGGTCTCAACCGACACCGTCTCCCGGTTAACGGATACGGCAACCGGCATCGCCTCCATCCTGCATACGCGACAGGATAACAGCATCGTCGTCGTCCCGGGCGCGAACGGCAAAGTATCAGCGGAGCTCGTCGAGCGATCAGCCGATACGATCCGGCAGGCGGACGTTCTGCTGGTGCAGCTGGAAATTCCGCTGGATGCGGTCAAAGCCGCCCTCCGCATCGCCCAGTCCGCCGGAGTGCGGACGGTACTCAATCCAGCGCCCGCTCGCAGCCTGCCGCGGGAAATGCTGCTTTTGGCCGATTACTTCACTCCGAACGAGACGGAGTTTGCCTTCTTCAACCGGGGCTATCGGCAGCCACTTCCGTCGGAAATGCAAAACGCTCCCTCCGGCAGCCCCCTTTCGGATCACGAACAGGCGGCGACTGTCCAAGCGGATAGCGGACAGGGAGCTGACGATTGGCAAGCCGCTCTCTCCGAATGGGCCCAACACTACGGGCACACCGTGATCTTGACTCGCGGTCGAGAAGGAGCCTCCTATCTGCATAACGGTGCCCCGGTAACCGTTCCGGCCCCGATCGTTCAGGCCGTCGATACCACCGGCGCCGGAGATTGCCTGAACGGAGCCTTCGGGTTTGGCCTCGCCTCCGGATGGAGCGTGGAGCATTCCCTCCAGTTTGCAGTCAAGGCCGCTTCTCTCTCCGTCACCAAGTTCGGCGCCCAAGCGGGCATGCCGACATTCGCCGAAGTGAGTAGATGGACTTGATCCTACAGCCGAAATCTACTCGGGCAAAGGGGGAACCCTTATGAAGCATGTGCCGAATCTCTTATCGGTAAGCAGGATCGTGCTGTTGATCGGCCTGCCGTTCACCCTTCACATTCCTTGGGCCTTCACGTTGATCTACCTGATCTGTGGAATTAGCGATGGGTTGGATGGATACGTTGCCCGAAAGACTGGGACGGCAAGCGATTGGGGAGCCCGCCTGGATTCCATGGCGGATCTCCTCTTCTTCACCGTCATCGCCGTATCCGCCTTCATATGGCTGGGTGCGGAGATTCAACCCTATCTGCCCTGGATTCTGGTTGCGGCTCTCATCCGCTGCATGAATCTGATCATCGCGGCGTGGAAATACCACACCTTTGCCAGCGTCCACACCTGGGGTAACAAAGCGGCCGGACTCTTGGTGTTCATCGCTCCCTTGTTTCTCGGGTATCAACTGACCACGGGTCTTTGGCTGGTGTGCCTTGCAGCCGTGTTGTCGGCGGTGGAGGAATGCTTGATCCATCTCACCTCCCCGAAGCTCGACTTGAACCGCCGCAGCCTCTTTTTCTAGCCCAATCGGAATCGTCGCCCCAAACGAAAAAGGATGCCCCGAAGGGCATCCGATTCTCAAGTCGCTCAACCCACCTCTTGGCTCCAGCTCTCATACTCAATCACGAACTGAGCTTTCTCCACCCATTCCCCCTGGGTGAAATTTCGTCCTCTTATCAGCACACGGCCGGGATACACCTCAATATAAAAGCCCTGGCTTCCCGTTACATGCTTGCCCGAATCGCTCCACAAATAGGCGACGGAGGCGGCGTTAAACAGGCTGGGAAAGCCTTCTTTTCCTTGAAAGCAGCAGTTTCTCGATTCGAGCTCCCAGTGGGTATGCCCCGTAAATAGAATGGCCTGCGGATGACGGGCGAGCACGGCTCTCAGCTCCCGGTCTTCTCTGACGCCGGACCACCCCTGGTCCTGATATGATCCGGATACGGTATTTAGGAGCGGCTGATGAAGGAATACAAAGACCGGCCGACCGGCTACAGCTCCTTCTCCAAGCTTGGCGTCCAACCAATCGAGCTGCTGACCCGACAACGAGCAGTGAAGCTTCAAGCTCTTTTCCGAACCGAGAAAAATAAAGTGATGCCCGCGAATCCAATGATCGTGATAAGCGCCCCTCATCCCCGTACCGCGTAGGAAACCCGCCAACCGATATCGCCAGAAGCCCAATCCGATATCGTGATTGCCAGTCGCGACAAAGGGGGATGGCAGCACATCCTGGAACTGGTCCCAAATTCGGTTCCATTCCCGGTATTCCCGCTTAAAGCCGTGATGAGTCACATCTCCGACATGCATGATGCCATCCGTATTCGGCGCCTGAACCGCGATATCCTCGAGCGCCTGCTCCAGATTCTTATTATAGGAATGCTTGGGATTGGCCGTTACATGAGTGTCCGTTATCACTTGAAAGGATAGCAAGCACTCCCGCCCACGCTCCATTCGCTCATGCCCCATTTCCGTCCCCTTCTTTCCGTTGGTTGGATGATCGTCATGGCTTTCATATTCATACTCATTGGATAGCGTACCTCCTCACCATTAAGAAAAGATTATCTCCACATGAAGACCCGATTAAGGTTTTATGAAAAATGCAGCTGGCCGATAAACGAGTGCAGTTTCGGTGTCCGCTCATATCTTGTCTAGGAAACCGAGACGTTTCTGCTATAATGGTGCTGGAAAGGCAGTGAACCGGTACTGCTTGAACAAGAGGAGGACACATCATGCAGATTTCCGTCTTTTACAATCATGTTCTAGAAGCCGCACGGCAAACGGGGCTTGCTCTCGAGGATGTGTTGAGTCAGGTTAGCCGCTTTGGAATCTCCCAGGTCGAGCTGGACTCGGATCAGATCAAGGAGAATCCGGAGGGAATGGCCAAGCTTTTGAACCGCCACGGCTTAAGCGCGTCTTGTGTGTATGGCTTCTTCGATTTCGGCAATCATCGCCAAGAGGAAGAAGCCGCTCGGTTTATCGACGATGCTGCGAGTGCGGGAGCCGGGAAGGTGCTGGTCATCCCAGGCTTTCTGCAGCAGACGCTTGCCCCGCCCCAAAGGGAATCTGCCCTTAAGAACATGGCAGAAGCCGTTCGCCGCATGTGCGATTACGCTGAGCAAAAAGGGATCACGGTCACGATGGAGGATTTCGACGACATCGCCGCTCCCTTCGCTCAATCGGACGAGCTGTTATGGTTTCTGAGCCAAGCTCCCAAGCTGGGCTGCACCTTCGATACCGGCAACTTCATCTACTCGGGCGAGAACGAAGTCGAAGCGTTGGACAAGCTGATAAATCGTGTCGTTCACGTTCATTGCAAGGATCGCTCCCTCGAACCGAATGAAGGTGCATCCAAGCTCGCGCTCACGGGCACCCTGCTCTATCCTTCGCCGGTCGGCTCCGGCTGCATCCAAATTCGCGAGACTCTCAAGCGGGTGCGCGCTCATGGGTACGACGGCACGCTGGCGATCGAGCATTTTGACGCACCTGACCAACTCAGCTACATGCGGCAGTCGGCGGAGTGGCTCCTTTCCGCTTGGTGAGAAGCGCCGAAACCGCTCCCGCTAGAAGCTCCTGAAGAAGGTATCGATCATGAAGGGAGAACTCCCTACCCTAACGGAAAAGAGTGTGAGCCTATGGCAGACTCGTACCAATCATTTAAGCTGGCGATCTACTGCACCGCATCCTGCCTCGATCTGAGCTTGGAGCAGCTCGAAGAGGACATGGCGTTTTTCCGCAAGCATCTGAAGGTTTCGAAGGTGTACATCGAGAATCATCGCGGCGATGTGAACCTGAGCCGAGAACGGCTGGAAGAGTTGAAAGCGTTTTTTCTCTCGCAGGAGATTGAGGTCGCCGGAGGAATCACGCCCATCCTCGGCAAGGAGTACCGTCCCGGGTATGAACGGCTGCTGGATGGCATCTGCTACACGGACGAAGCGTCCCGAGCGAAGCTGCGGGAAGCCGCGGAGACAGCGGCCGCCGTCTTCGACGAAATCATCCTGGATGATTTCTTCTTCACGAATTGCGCATGCGACGAGTGCCAGCGCCGCAAGGGAGATCGTACTTGGGAGGAATTCCGGCTGGAGCTGATGGCGGAGGTATCCGAGAACGTCATCATCAAGCCGGCGAAAGCGGTCAATCCGCAGGTCAAGGTCATCATCAAATTCCCGAACTGGAATGAATCCTATTCCTCCGCAGGCTACAACACGGACAAGCAGCCGGCTCTCTTCGACGGAGTCTATACCGGAACGGAAACCCGCGATCCCGCTATCAGCCAGCAGCATATTCCGCGCTACGCCTCCTATTCCCTCATGCGCTGGATGGAAAACCTGGCGCCGGAACGCAACGGCGGCGGCTGGTTCGATGCCTTCGACTGCACCTACACGGATTATTACCTCGAACAAGCGTACCTGACGGTGTTCGGCAAAGCTCGAGAGCTCACCTTGTTCTGTTATCATCTGCTGAAGGACCATCTGTACGTACCGCCCCTTGGCTTCCAGTTGGACAAGCTGGATCAGCTGGCAGGACAGCTCGGCCAGCCCTTGGGCGTAAGCGTCTATGAGCCCCATCATGCTAAAGGAGAAAATCACCTGAACGACCATTTGGGTATGCTGGGGATTCCCTTGGAGCTCACGCCGTATTTCCCGGAAAACGCAGATGCCCCCTTGTTGATTACAGCCAACGCCGCCCGAGACAAAAACATCTTGGGGAAAATGAAGGCGTTCCTGCGGGGAGGAGGGCAGATCATCATGACCTCCGGCTTCCTGAGCCGCATGACTGGCAAAGGAATCGAAGAGCTGACCTCTCTTCGTCCTACCGGAAGGCCGCTGCCCGTCGAACAGTTCGCCATGGATACGGGCATCTGCTCGTTTCAGGAGTTTGTCGGATCACCCGCACCGATCACATTCCCAGTCCTGAGCTTCGGCACCAACGCCACTTGGCAATCCATCGTCGCTTGGAACGGCCCGGTCAATTATCCGGTGCTGATGTACGATAACTATGGCAAAGGCAAGCTCTTCACCTTGGTCGTCCCCGAGAATCCGGCCGATCTGATGAAGCTGCCCGCTTCTGTTGTGACGAAGATCAGAGACACCTTCACCGGGAAGCTTCTTCCCTATCGCCTGAGCGGGCCGGGTCAAGCGGGCTTCTTCCCCTATGACAATGAAAGCTTCATCCTGGAAACCTTCGTACCGCATGCCGCTACCTGGAAGGTGCAGGTGCCGCCGGGCAAGGTGCTGCGCCAGCTTACGCCGGTCAAGTCGGCGCCTCCCCTTAAGCGGACAGCCGTGCTGGAGGATGGAACGGCGGAGTACACGATCACGCTGCCGCCTTCCGCTTTCGCAGCCTATACATTAGGCGAGGAAGCGAACTGACTCGAGGGCTGACTGAGGATAAGGAGACTTAGATTTGCTCCTTCCATTACCTATACAGGCCGCACCGGATGAACCCGGTGCGGCCTGTTTTATTTAGAAAGATAGACGCAAGTACGGATGCTCCAGCCAAGTCGTCTGGATAGAATAAAACATTCGCATAATGCCAGATACGAGAATGCCGTTCTCCTGTTTACACGAAGCAAAATAAGGATTAATATTATAGTATTCCAATCGGAATTAAAGGAGGCCAAAATGATGGCTGCTAAAGAGATTCCCGTTCCCTATGTCAAAGCCAATCAGACAGGAATTGTATTGTCAGTGGTTGCGGCATTCGTCTTTCAAGAGCCTTGGGTGCTGGCTGCTCTCTGGCTGATTCAAGTTGTCGGTTTGCTCAGCGCCGGCAAGGCCAATCTGTTCGTGCGCTTGGCGAAGCCGTGGCTTAAGGTGTCGGGCTCCCAAACGGAAGCCTACGAGCTGCAGCGCTTCAACAACACGCTGGCCGTGCTGTTCCTCACGCTGTCGCTTCTCTCCTTCCTCCTCAGCTGGACCGTGGCGGGTTACGTGTTCGCCTTCATGCTGCTAGCCGCAGCCGGAACGGCGCTCGCCGGATATTGCATCGGCTGCACGATCTATTACCAATACAAGAAGTGGAAAGCGCTCCGTAAGCTGCGCCGTCCCGCCGCTTGATTCGATGTCGTTCTCATTGAACATCGATCAAGTATACCCGCTCTTCGAAGCCTCCCCGAGCCTCCGCCTTTTTCGCCCGAATGGCTTCAAGCTGCCCCCAGCTCGCTCCATGCCGGACCGCTAGCGCTCGCATCACTTCCAGCATGTCGGCCATTTCTTCCAGGGCTTCTTGCGAGGTTGCGGCGCTAAAGTACTCCTCCGTTTCTTCGCGAAGCTTGATTTGCAGGTGTTGGCCGTATTCATCATCGCTCAAGATGCGGGTGCGCGGCGAACTGCCGGATTCTTCAATGATTTGCGGAATTCGATCACGGACGAGTTTATTGTATGTAGGCATGTCGATTATTTGTCCCCCCTGGATAGGTCTCGCAGCCGAAGGAGCTCATGCCCCTTCTCCCATAAGAACGGCTGAATGCTGGGGTAGGTGAGCTCGGCGGGCATTTCTACGAAGCCGGACACGGTTCCGATCTCGCTATCCGGCATCGGCCCGAGTTCCATCACCTCAGCGAAGAATAGCGCCCCCAGCGACTCCTCTTCTCCCTCTCGCTGCACGGCATAAGCGCATAACGGGTGAAGCTCGGCGTTGACCGCCCCGGTCTCCTCAAACAGCTCCCGCTCTGCCGTGGTGCGGATCTCTTCTCCGTCATCCCGATGTCCTCCGGGAATCTCCCACGTACTCCGTTCCTTGTGCTTCACGAACAACCACTTGGTTTTATGACGCGCCATAATGACCGCAAACCGATATTCCTCCTGCTTCACGCTGTCCCATTCATAAAAGACGACCTTCACCCGTTCAACCTCCCGTATATCGTGAATAATACACCGTCACCCTTACTCGCGCGGAGAGGAGCCGGGACTAAGGCTAGTGGAAAGCAGAGCGAATTCTGCCCCCATTTCTTATTTGCTGACCCGGTTCCGCCCCTTCTTCTTCGCTCGATAGAGTGCCTTATCGGCCGCCTTCATCACGTCATCCGGCGTCTTGCTCGTTTCATTCTTCTGGGAGACCCCGATGCTCACGGTGATGAAGATTTCCTTGGCAGGCTTTGAGCTTGAGGATCGTTTTTCGGGCTTTTTCTTGGGCCGATCTTTCCCGCGCAGGATGAAGCCTCTCTTGGACACGGTCTCCCGCAGCTCCTCCAGATGAGGGATTGCCTCGCTGCAGGTCTTGTTCCGGAATAGAATCGTGAACTCCTCGCCGCCGTAGCGGTAAGCCTTTCCTCCTCCCGAAACCTCCTTGATGATCGACGCAACCAGCTTCAGGACATCGTCTCCGGTATCGTGGCCGTGCGTATCGTTGAACTTTTTGAAAAAGTCGATGTCGAGCATCGCGATGGTGTAGCTGAAGCCGAGCTTCATCATGTCCTGCTTGAGCGCTCTTCTCGACGGAAGACCGGTAAGCTCGTCCGTAAAAGCCATCGAGTAGGAATCCTGAATGATAGACGTGATCAGGATGATCCCGGATACGCCAATGCCGATTGCCGCCAGCACAGGATCACTGCCTCCTGTACGCAAAACGAAGAAGACGGCGACCAGCACGGCGAGAAAGGAAATGTCCTGCGACGATTTCACCGTTCTATGCCGGAAGACAAGCATGATCAGCGTGACAGCAAAGGCCAAGAGAGCCACTTGCGACAACGAAGTGAAGGAGTCTGGCTTCACTGGCAGCAGATCCCGGTTCCAGCGGAGAAGCCATTCCGTATGGCCGACACGACTGAGCCACAGAATCGCCAGAAATTCGGCGGCGATAAAGACGAAGCGGAGTATCCCCCAGAAGCTGCTGATCCCCCTCTCTCCCAAGAACGAGAAGATGGCGATCGTGACCGGAATGGCCAGGCTTAGCAGGAAGAGTACAGCTGTTTCTTGAACCCCGAAACGGTTCGCAACACTCGGCAGGTAAGCTATATAGATCATACTCCATCCCAACGTAAAGAGGACGAAGAATTCCCGGCTGTGATTGAATTTCCACGAGATGATGCACCCGACGAGCAGAATGGCGTAAGGAGAAGCCTTGATCAGCTCCACTTGCGGATCAGACATGCTGTTCGTCTTCAAGAACAAGAGATAAGATAGAGCGAGGAACAGAATCGGCACAAGCACCGGCAAAACCGTTTTTCGTATGATTTTCAAGTCGGCATTTCCCTTCGGAGGGTTTTCTTCGGTACTCTCCTATTATCGGCGGCAGGAGGCTCCGATCTTAATAAGGAGTGTTTACATTTTTCATGTCGACAGGTAAAAAGAAAGAGAGACTATCCCCCTCGGAGGCTTCGAAATGATTCCTATCGCGATTTGCGACGACAACCTGCCTGATACCGAACGCATCGAAGAGCTGCTGCTCCAGCTTCAACCCCGCTTTGCCGAACGGATCGAAACCAACATCTTTTATTCCGGCGAGACATTTTGCGAAGCCATTAAGGACCATTGTCCCTTTGACATCGTACTGATGGACATCGAAATGAAGGGAATGGACGGAATCATGGCCGGACAGAAGCTCCGTTCAAGCGACGACAACGATACGGTCCTGCTGCTGTACATTTCAAGTCACGATTCGTATTATCGCGAGCTCTTTGACGTTCAACCCTTCGCCTTCCTGGACAAGCCGATCCGCCGGGACGAGTTCTCCGTACAATTGGAAAAGGCGATCCTCAAGACGATACGCCGCCGCCAGGAAGGAAAGCGGAAGGTATTTTCGGTTTCCCAGAAAGGACGCGAGTTGCTGTTGCCCTTGAAGAGTCTGCTCTATTTTGAAAGCAAAATCCGAAAGATTCACCTGCATACGACAGAGGGCATCATCGACTACTACGGGGTTTTAAATGAAGAAGAGCTCAAGCTGCCCGTGCCCGATTTTGTCCGAACCCATCAATCTTATCTGGTCAACCTGCGTTATGTAAAAGAGGTAACGAGTGAATCGCTGATCCTCGTCAACAATTCCGCCATTCCGGTCAGCGGAAGTCGCAGGTCTGCCGTGAAGGACGCTTATCTGGCTTACAGGAGGAATTTTTTTGCGTGAGGTAATGATCGAGGATCTGGTTTATCTGGAGACCTTTCCGGTGATCGCCGCTGTCGTTCACCACTTTTACAATCGTTGTCTCGGTTGCCGAATGAGGAAGCCCATCTATATCCTACTGCTGTATGCGCTATACTGCGCCATAAGCGGCGGCCTGTATTTCGCCCCCCTTCCAGGCTCTGTGACACTTCTCCTGAATGTGATGCTGCTCGTCCTCTTAACTTGTTTTTACAAAAAGAGAATCCCCTGGCGCATCGGAGCCGCTGCTTTTATCGGTGCGATGATCCTGCTGAGCGATTTCCTGGCGCAAATCCTCTTAATGACCCTCTTCGATAAGAATTCGACGGCCCTCTACGTCTTGAGTCTGTTCATCTCCAAGGTCATCCTGATGACACTGGGATATGCGGCTGTGCGAATAGGCACCTCTTATGGCGAAGGAGTCATGTCAGCGGGGTATTGGGCTCTTCTGATCCTGTCTCCACTGCTGAGCTTGGTCAGCATCTACGGCTTGAGCCGTTCTGTCGAACCCGGAAGGATGGATATCTACCTTTCCCTTTCCGTCGGACTTGTGTTCCTGAACTATTTCGTTGTGATGATTTGCGATCATGTGCTGTACAAGCATTCCAAAGAAAAGCAAACGCTGCTGCTGGAGCAGCAGATCGATTATTACGCCAGGCAGTACAAGCAGGCCGAAGCCGCGCAAAGAGAAACCTTGCGCTTTCGTCATGACTTCAAAAACATTCTCACGGGACTTCAGGCAGAGCTGGAAGCCGGCAATGTGTCCGTGGGGCAGGAGACCGTTGAGACGCTGTTAAGCAGCTTCAGCTCGACGCGAAGTATCGCCCATAGCGGCCATATCGCCATCGATTCCATCCTCAATTACAAGCTGCAGCTGGCGGCGGAAGCGAATATCCCGATCGAGCTCGACCTCCGTTGTCCGGCCGATGTGATGCTGGACCCGATCACGGTGAGCGTCATTTTGGGAAACGCACTGGACAATGCCATCGAAGCCTGCAAAAGGATGGACACCGGCAGACCTTGCCTCACCATTCAAATCCACTATGACAAGGAAAGCTTGTTTCTCCGGATGGAGAATCCGTATAGCGGGACGATTCGCACCGACCTTACCGGCCGAGTGCGCTCTACGAAATCAGGTCCGAGCGCACATGGGATTGGGCTTGAGAGCATTCGGGATATGGTTGAGAAGAATCACGGCCTATTGGATATTTCTTATGAAGGCGGCGTATTCCAGCTCGAGGTCGTCTTGTTCAACGTGCAGCGCTCGGCCAAATAAAACAAGAACTGCCCCAACTTTGACAACGGCCGTTCGGACAGCGGTGCAACCCGCTATACTGAACGCATCCAATGGAAAGGGGCAGCGATCTTGACAACATGTGTACTAAAGGCCACAAACCTCACGAAACAATACGGGACTTCCTATGCTCTGGATAATGTGAGCCTGTCCATTCATGCGGGCGAAATCTATGGGTTGATCGGCGAGAATGGCGCCGGGAAAACGACCCTCATGAGGATCATCGGCAACCTCGCACGCCCGAATCGGGGAAGTCTGGCTCTCTTTGGGGAAACGGAGCCCCATCAGTTGAACGAGAGGCGAAAGCGCATCGGGTTCATGATTGAAACGCCTGCTCTCTATGCGGAGATGAGCGCAAGAAACAACCTGGAGTTCTATCGCCGTTTATATCAGCTGACAGACACAACCGCGATTGACAGAGCATTGCGGGAAGTGAACTTGGAAGAGACTGGCGGTAAAAAAGTCGGCGACTTTTCACTCGGGATGCGCCAGCGATTGGCTCTTGCGGTCGCCCTGCTCCACGATCCGGCCTTCTTGGTTCTGGATGAGCCGATCAATGGTCTTGATCCATCAGGCATTGCCGATGTGCGCGAGCTATTGACTCGCCTTGCCAAGGAGAAAAGAGTGGCGATCCTCATCTCAAGCCACTTTCTAAGCGAGCTGCAACTGCTCGCCACCCGGTTCGGCTTCATCCACAAAGGCCGCATGCTGCGAGAGATGACGTCCGATGAATTGACCCTATCGGACGAGAGATACATCTGCATTCGAACGTCACAGCCCGCCGAGGCGGCAAAGCTGCTCCAGGACAAGTTCCTCGTTTCGGTGATCGTCCGGGAGGATACCGGAGAGCTCCGCGTGCCAGCCGATCCGGTCAGCATCGAACAAGCGATGGCGACCCTCCTCCATCACGGCATTCCGATCGATCATGTTGCGGTAACATCTCCGAGTCTGGAGACTTACTATCGGAATTTGATTAAGGAGGAACGGGGATGAGAAGCTTTTTGCAGGCTGAGCGTTTCTATCTACGCAAAGATGCCACGTACAAGTCCGTTTCCTTTTTGCTGGTGGCGATAAGCGCGGCAATGGTCTTCTGGATGTGGTCCGCCGCTGGCGAAATTTCCGCCGCCTACCTTCTGGAGCCATTAGGCTCCATCATGCCGCTCTCGATCTTCCTCTATTTCATTCTCCCTCTCTATGTTTGCTTCTTCGCAACCGAAGGCTTTGAATCCGGCACCGTCAAAACCGTCATCGCCTCCGGGACGAGCCGCAGCGCCTACTTCTGGGGGAAGCTTCTCACGGTCGTGAAAGTGAATATCGTCCTGACGGTTCAATTCTATGCAGGGTTCATGTTCGTGTTCTACCTGCTCGCGCTCCTTACAGGCGGAGATATCGGAACGGCTGAGATGGGAGATAAGGCTTGGCTGATCCTCCGCGCGATGGCTTATCACGTTCTCTATTTGACGGCATTTGCTGCGTTTTCGCTTATGGTCGGGTTCCTCGTCCGCAAAACCTCGTTCTCAACGATCTTAACCTTTGTGTTCGTATTTGGAAATTTCATCATCTATGGCTACTGGAAAGATTCCGCTGTTCCGCTGCTGAAGGCGATATCCGATTATTCCTTAGTGACCCGGGTCTTTTCCTTTTCCACCATCTTCGTCAAGAATTCCCCCGGCCATCTATCTGGAATCAGCTATCACCTCCTTACGACACTGACTCCAATCGCCGTATTGGCGGTCTGTATATCCGTCACCTTATTCGTGTTCAATCGGCGTGATATACCAGCAAACTAGTAACCCACTATAGAACTTCGGAAAGGTAGATGATCGATGAGAAGAAAACACTCATCTCCTCTTGTCATTGGAGCTCTGCTTGTCGCCGCACTCTTTATCCTGCTGTTCCTTCAAGTCAAGGTTGTCCCCTCTTGATCCCACCCGACTGGATGGATAACGGCGGAAATCCCGCGCGGCTCCACAGCCATAATGGAGTGTGAACGTCAATCGGCGCCAAGCCGCTGCCGAGCAAGGCACTCTCCCATGCCTCGGAGACCGTCTTCCTGTCTTCGGCACTCCCATTCAGGACACCCGAAGGACATAGTCCCAATGTAACCGTAGCCTTCAGAATATGCGTATCCGGAGCAACCGTAATCAGCTCGCGAGACTTCCACTTAACCCCTGTGTAAGTCTCCATCGCATACAGCCAGTAATTGAAGATTTTCGGACCGGATAGATAGGGAAAATCCGCTTTGTGAGTAACCTGCATGATGATTTTTAAGCGTGCAATGTTGTACTGGGCGATTTCAAGCAATCCCCTGACGTCACCCGATTCAGAAGATTGAACGATTCCTCGTGAGACCTTTTGCCAGATCTCCGGATGTCGATTGGGCTGTAAAGCTACCCGATACGAAAGCAGCGCCGCCCGCAGCTCGTCAAGGCTGCTTTGAGCAGCCGCTACCGGCTGGAAAACCCATCTCGTCCTCTCATCCCGATAAGTCTGCGCGACGGATTGCCACAGCGAATAAGCGTTTCTCTGATAGTTTAGCGCCATTCCCAATGTCAGCACATCCGGCAGCTCGACTTCGGCTACGATTCCAAGCAAGGCATCCTCCGGCATAATCTCACCGCCGAGTAGACCTTCCTTATGCATCTGAATCAAAGTCTTCACCTTTGCCAGAAAAGATTCGTTTGTCGCGTTCTGCTCCATGAAGCCCCCTATTTATGTCCCTATGCAAGGCATGATTCTCTGTAAAATGGTCCTCAAAAAAGAGAAAGGGTATACTACTAGCCATTATACCACTTACTCTCTTCGGATTACGGATGCAGGTTGTGATGGATGCTTAGGCTGCTTGCCATACGCCCCTCAGCACCGACCGGAACAGGTCGTCAAGCTGCCGTTCCTGATCTCCGCCAGCCGTCTGCAATTCGGATGCCTTCTGTTCGTAATAGGCGAGTTTCTCTTCCAAAAATTCGTTGATCGGGCTGATCCGGGGTTCGTAATCCATCTCGTCTCCCGCTTTTTTGCGGGTCAGCAGATCAAGAACAACCTCCTGAAGCTCGCTTCCCTTCGGGATTAAAGCATCGACGAGCCGATCGAATTCGATAGGCGGCATCGTGTTATACTTGCCAATCCAATCGCAAGCCAAGATCGGGCGAAGAACATAAAAGTATTTTTTGATCTTCACCTGATCTCCCTGCAGGTATTCCCGATAGTTTCCCTTCGCCATATGCAGGTAGTGATAGGTGCATGACCTTGGAGAGAACGTACAAGCCGAGATGCGGCGGATTTGCTCCGTTATCAGACGATTCTCCCGATAGACAATTGGAGACTGGAGCCATTCGAGCAGCGGCGGGTTCGATTTGCGGAACAGATTCAGTGCCTTCTTCATATCCCATCCGTTAATGTCCAGCTTGTCGCTGATCGGCCGTTCGATCACGTCCCGCTTGTCATAGATGGATAGATACCAGTCCTCCGATCTGATGTAGAGGAATCGAACGTCGTAATCGCTATCCTTCGAGGGGAAGCCCCAGGCGCGGCTCCCCGATTCACAGGCATACACAATCCGAACGCTTTCTTCCCGCTCGATTCGTTCCAGCTCCTCCATGATCTCCTGGTTAACATTTCGCATTTGCTTCTCCTCCTTTTCCTTTGTCATCTCACCTGGCTTCTGAAATAGGCCAGGGTCAGCTATCACAGTGCTTTTGATTCCTAACTATCGCCATGAAGTTCATCTACTCGCTCTACCAGTGAAGAATAACCTTGCACGGTTTGGGCGATATAGGACAGCACGGTATCGCTCCATCCATAAATGTAATAGGTTTGAGGATCTCCATCCGGTACCATCGCATGTCGGTAAGGGGCTATGTCCACGATGAAAGCCAACACGTCCCGGTTCACCTTCGAGCGGTACAGCTTCAGCTGTTCGTAGAACTGGCTGCCACTGTTCTGCTGTTCATCGGTAATGATGATGATGTGATCGACCTTCTTCCGCTCCCGGATCAATTGGCGAACGGGTGCCCCCGTATCCGTTCCTCCGTGAGCATGGATGTGCGCAGCCTGCGTTAAGATGCTGTCCTTGCGGGAGGGCTTTGCATCCACCACTTCCGTATCGAACAGCCAGAACAGCGAGCTGCCCTTCGTCTTTCGGTACAGCGCCAGCGCGAAGACTGAGCCGATCTCCAGATACTGACCGTTCATCGAGCCCGAGATGTCTAGGAAAATCGCGGTGCGATTTCCGAGCTCCGGCAGATTGTCGAACGTGAGGTCAACCGCTTCCCGCAGAGCGTCGCGAAGCTCCGGATGCTCCACCTGATGGAACGCTGTCGCGAACCGAAACGGCAGAATCTTGGCTTTCTTCAGCGCCTGCTTATCGGTCAAACGGCTCACCACGTAATCCAGGTTGCGCTGATCCTCCAAGACGCCGGCCCGCTGCAAAGCATTTAAATGCCGCAGCAGGGCGAAGGTCGGCATTTGGTAGAGCAAGGCTTCCCAGACCGCCTTAGACGGCTTGATCGCCCCGGTAACCGTTTCATACGGGAGCTTGCCGCGTTCAATCCACGTGATTTGCTCCTCTTCGTTCGAAGCAAGTTTCAGCCTTTCCAGAGCTTCCACCTGAGGAAGCAGAGCAAGGTTGGCTTCCATCCCCCGCAAGTAACGGAACAAGGCTTGCTGCTTCAAGTCCTCCGGCTTCGGATGAGCCGTCGCAATGGCGTCCCCCAGGCTGTATCCGCGTCCACGTCCGTTGTACTTGACGGCCCAGTATTCGGTGATCCCGGATAAGAAGCGGTTCACCTGCCGCTTGACGGCGCGGCCGCCTTCTCCTCGCCCAAGCCCATTCAGGATCGTCAGGAAGTCAGACAAATCGGAAGGAATCCGCACCACCTGCGCGAAAATCCGGGTAAACAAATCCGAACGATACATCGAGAGGATGGCAAGGCCAAACAAAGGCTGGAGCCTCATCACTCCTTCGTTTCGGGCGAATACAATCGCTTTTGCCATGAACGTCGGATTGCTGCCTGCGATTTCGTGATGCAGCTGTGCCGCATCGCTGAGCAGTTCATTCTGATCCGCATAATAGGTGTTGCTCATCGTATTGGTTAAGAGCGTCTGTAGATACCGCTCTTCGAGGGAGCGCGTAAACGCTGGATAATGATCCTTGTTATCGATATCCGGTCTTACCGCACCGAACAATTTCTTGGCCATACTCATTCGGACTCATCCTCCTTCATGATTCACCGGTGAGGAAAAGGCGGGATAGGTCAACTGCAGGAGTCGAACCTGCCGTATTGCCCGGGTAATTCCATGGGTCGATTGAGTTCGAAGAAACCCATCCCTACGCCTCACCGGCTATTCATCTTGTGAAGATCATCGAGGAAGGGTATCGGAAAGGCCTATGCCGCTCTACCAACTGAGCTATTCCGCCTTGTGGCGGAAGTTGGACTCGAACCAACGACATGCCGAGTAATCGTCGAAGGATCCCTTCCATGCGCCTCGATGATCTTAGCCGGCCGATGCCTGATTGCGTCGGCCTTCTTTCTGGATCTATCATCGCTCATGATCCGGTCGACGAACATGGTAAAAGTATTACGATCGGTCGGAAAGTTTTCCATTTCCCGCCATACACGCCTTTGCTACAATGAGGAAAGCAGCTTCATGGGAACGGAGGACTCTCCTTTGGCAAAAGAAAGCTTTGATAAAGAAATCCAATTCATACGCATGCTCGTGCTGACCAGCGGCGCCTTCAGCCGACAGCAGTTCGCAGAGCGGCTTGGCATATCCGTCCATACCTTTGACAAAACCCTCCGCCGCCTCAAGGAAGTCGTAAGCTCCATGCAGCAGCAAATCCCGCAGGAACAGAGCAAGGAATTTGCCGAGGCCCTTCGGTTCCGCTATTATGACTCGACCGATCCGCTGCTCTTGTTTCTGTTTCGCGCCAAATCGGTAAAGGAATCCGAAAGCCAGAGATTGTCACTGCTGTTGAGCGCGTTGAATGAGCAGGCGTTGACGGCCATGGAGCTCTTGGATCACTGCTGCGGCTGTCTGCCCTCCGACCTCTCGCTGCCCGACGAGAAGACAATCCGCTCGGATCTCAAGTACCTGGAAGAGGTTGGCGTCATCAAGAAGGAGCCAGGAGCCCGTCCCTACCGGTATCGCATTCAGGACGATCTGGTGCGAAGCTTAACGGAGGACGAGCTTCTCGACCTGTATGATTTTGTGGATGTGATGGCAACTACGCAGGTCCCTTCCGTGCAAGGCTATCTGCTGCGCGACGGGCTTAAGAAACAGCTGATCCGCGGCCATGTGGACCCGCATGCCATCGAGACCTTCTTGTACAAGTATCATTATTACTCCCGCATCTTGGACGAAGCTCATCTATTCACTCTGCTTAATGCCATTCGCCGCCGTTGCAAAATCCGGTTTCTCTATTTTTCACCCAAGATCGAGAAAAGCTACGCCTCCAAAAACACCAATCCCTTGTTCGAACGGGAAACGGACGGGAAAATGCAGAAGACGCTCCCGCTGAAAATCGTCTACGATCACCAATACGGGAGATGGTACTTGCTGTCCTACGGGAGAGAGGGAATTCGGAAATACCGCATGGAAGGGATCACGCAGATCGATGAAGAAGAGTCCGTAGACGAGGCATTGTTTGAAGCGAGGCAGAACGCGCTTGTGGAGAAAATGAGGTACAGCTGGCTGATCGATACCGGCCGTCCCGTAACGGTACGCGCCCGGTTTTTCAATCCGGAAGGGTCCGAGCCGAACTTCGTGAGGGAGCGGGTCTTGCTGCAGGGACAGTGGGGAGAGATTGTTCAGGAGGACGAGCATTCGTTTGTCTATGTCATCACCGTAAACGGAACGACGGAGATCAAGCCGTGGCTGCGAAGCTTCGGTTCCAGCTGCGAAATCCTGGAGCCCGTTCAATTCCGTCGGGAAATGATTGCCGAATGGAAGGAGATTCAGGCTGCCTATGAATCCGTTTGAGAAAATCTTCAACTACCAGATCATCTCCCGCTTGGACGATTCCGGCACCTTCATGGTCACCTCGCATGAGCGGGCCTGGCTGAAGACGATGCTGGAGCATCCCGCCGCAGCCGAGGCCTTCACGGCGGATACGCTCATCAAGCTACGTTCGATTCTGGAGCCGGACCCGGTGATGGACACTTCTCTTCACTTAATCGAAAAAGCTCGCAGTGTGGAGAAGCAAGTCTATCACCCGCATCTGCGCACGCTGCGGCGCCTCATCATGACAAAGTCGGGGATACGAATGACTTACGCAATCAAGGATGGGCGTGTGAACGCAAATCAATCGGGTTTTCCGTACAAATTGGAATACTCTATGGTCAAGAGAGAGTGGTATCTGCTCTGGTATCACATCCGACATCACGCCTTCATGAGCACCCGGCTGAAGAACATCCATTCCTTCGAAGCCGAGCCGATCGAATCGTCCTCAGCAGAACGCATCCTCCGGAAGATCGGCAAGATACTGGACTCGCGAAAGCAGGAAGCGGTCATTGAAATCGTCCGTCTGTATAACGAGGAGTTGTCCCGCATCCTATACGCCTTCTCCAGCTTTGAAAAGGATGTGATGTATGAGGAGAGCACGGATACTTATCGGGTCCGCGTCTGTCTCCTGGGAGACGAGATGGAGTATCTGCTCTCCAAGCTCCGGTTTCTCGGAAAACGGGTCCGGGTGATAGAAGGCGACTATTTAAAGCGGAGAATGTTGGAATCGTCAACGAAAGCTCTGGAGCGATATGGGGTTGTTAAGGCTGACGAGCCAGAGGAACAATTATCGTAATTAGATTCAGCTATTGCGCTTAGCGTATATAGGCTATTTCTCAAACCCTTGCGCTGCGCTGGACCGCAAGGAATACAACCCGGATGCAGCTTCATCCAAGCGGTTGCGGATGAGGATAACGTTGGAAAAGCCTGAAGGAATGGACGAATACCCGTAGGAAATACCCGCAAGGCCTCCCGCGATCGCCCCGATGGTGTCGGAGTCTCCGCCCAGATTGGCCGCTTTCTGCACGACTTCGCTAAAGCTCGAGGAATTGAGCAACAGGTGCAGCACCCACCTGAAGGTATGGACGACATATCCGCTCGGCTCGCAATCCGGCGCATCTAAGATGTTCCCTTCATATCCCGCCCCCGCCACTTCGCTCATGATCGTTTCTCGCAAATCTTCACTGCGAAGAAGCCGATAAGCGATACGGCTATAGATGACACAGGCTTCGCTGCAGCTCTCATCGTAATGGGTCATCTGTGATTGCAGCCGCGTTACCCGTTCCATGTCGGCCTTATCCGCATAGGCCAAAGCTACGGGAAGACATCTCATTAATGAACCATTTCCGCCGCTTTGATCCAAATCACGATCTGCTTGAACAGCGGCCTCAAACCAGTTGCCGTCGTACTTCTCAAAGACATGGCGAATTGTAATGCCGATGTCCTTCGGCTTCGACTTGTACCATCTCAGAAAATTCCGTCCGATCGGCTCCAGCGGCTCAGCCGGATTCTCCAGAATCCCTTCCGCCACACAAAGCGTCATCATGGTATCGTCGGTCACTTCTCCCGGCTCCAATTGCCAGACTCCGCCCCCGACAATCTCTTTCAAATAGCCATAGCGGGCTTTGATCTCGCGAGTCGTCATAAACTCTGTCGTTCCGCCCAAAGCGTCTCCAATGGCAACTCCGTATATCCCGCCTTTGATTCGATCGTATAAGCGTTCCTCTCTCATGGCGATTCCGTCCTCCTCGTCCGTTTTACTCCGGTCCGGTTGATTATCATATCCCGAAGAACTCCGCTGCTGTCTTCGTTGTAGCCTCCGCAACTTCTTCCGCCGGTTTTCCGATGCATCGAGCGACGGTCTGCAGGATATGCGGCAGGTAAGCAGGCTCGTTCCGTCCGTCTGTCGGCTTCTTAGGCAAATCCCGCGGAGTCAGGAACGGTGCGTCCGTCTCGATCATAAGCCGGTCCAGGGGAATCAGACGGACAAGCTCCTTCAGATGCTTGCCTCTTCGCTCGTCGCAGATCCAGCCGGTAATCCCGATATGGAGGCCCATGTCCAAGTAAGTCTTCAGTTCAGCCGAAGTCCCGGTAAAGCAATGAACGACCGCTTTATGAACATCATGCTTCTTCAAGATCGAAGCAAAATCCGCAAACGCGTCCCGCTCATGCAGAAACAACGGCATGTCCAGCTCTTGTGCCAATTGGATCTGCTCGGTAAACCATGTCCGCTGGACGTCACGCGGCGAGAAATCCCGGTTATAGTCTAACCCGCATTCGCCTATGGCCACCACTTGGGGAAGTTCCGCCAGCTCCTTCAGCTTCGCGATCGTCTCTTCGTCACAGGATTTGGCATCATGGGGATGGACTCCTGCCGTGGCGTACAGCTTCCCCGAATATCGCCCGGCATAGCGGGCTGCCTCCAAGCTGTTCTTCAGACTCGTTCCGGTTATGATAAGCGGGGTAACCTCGTTCGTTAACGCTCGCTCTACTACCTGCTCCCGATCCTGGTGAAACGAGCGATGCATCAAATTGACGCCTATATCTACGGTTCGATTAGTTCCCTTGTCCATCTTTCGAATGCCCCTGTTCTTGTGATTTCCAAACCAAACAACATTCCGGTGGTACCTGGTCCGCCAACCAGACCTCATTACCTGCATAATAGAACGTTGCACCTGCTTGCTTTGCACGAAACGCATCCACCTGGAGAATAACCAGCTCTCCCCTGCGGCTTCCCGCCAGCGTCGCAAAATGGGTCCCCTCCGACAAATGAACATACTGCCGGCTCATCGGGCTTAAGCCTTCTCTCCTAATCGACGGGAGAGCTTTTTTATTCGTTCCATGATAGAGAATCGCCGGCGGCTCACCTGGGGTATACCGAACTTTGTCATGACTGTGACCGTACCGTGCTTTTATACGCCCATCCTCGATTTCAAAACGCTGTTTATCGGAATTGCGGACCACCTGCTCGATATCCTCCTGCTGAATCCCCGCCCATTTGGGCTGGGCTTGTATGGCATCCAATAAGGTCGTTAACGGACAAGATCCATCCTCCGGGTCCAAGACGACGCCAAACTCTTCAGGAGCATGCCGGAGCAGCTTGGTCATCATTTTGCTTAAGCTTGTTTCCATCGCTTGATTCAACACGTTAATCTTCACTTCCTCCTGTTTCTTCTTCTGTCCTCTTCCTATTTGCAGTATAACCATTCCGAGCTCCCGTGGGTGGGACTTTTTGGTTAGTGCTAAACATTCCAAATCTCGGCGCAAAAAGAGTGCCCGAATCCCAGGAGGATTCAGACACTCTCATTTCATTAGAGTCGCGGATCGATCTCCCGCTCCTGCGCCACTTCAAACAGCAAATTGGCCGCAATTTCTTTGTAGGCTTCATGCTCAGGCGCAATCTCGTCAAAGGGAACCCCTAGCATTCGCATCCCCCACTGATATTCGTTGAGCGAGGTTCGGAGCTTTTGTCCCACATTCTTCTGCTTGAGCAGCTTGCGGTATTTATGCGGGAACTTGTAGTCGTACCCGTAGATGATGGACAGATAATCGGGATTGCGCACCTTCATATAGGGTACCGTTTTCCCATTCCATCGCTCCGGCTTAATCACGATTCCTTCCATATGATTTACCAGCGTTAGCTTGGAAAAATAGCGTTCCGCTTTGTCTAAGCAGTCGGGTTCAGTCAGATCCAGCGTGATTGACTCGTCTTCCGACAGAAATTTATACATTTCGGAAGTCTTCCAATCCGGGAGTTGTTCTTTTCCGTCCTCGCCTACCATTTTCAACACGGCAAACGGCTTATACTCCATCTCAGCGATTTCCGCATATAACTCCAACTGCCTTTTGTACGTTTGATAGGCCTCTAGATGATCGGATATAGGAGCATAGGTTTCCCGGATATCATAGACGAACTTGTAGGTTTGGTACACACTTGGGCCATATTTATCGCTTAATGCAGACTTCTGCGTATGGTGCTGATCCCTCTCGAATCCACTCGCATCATAATCGGCAATGAGTTTGGAATAAGCGCCATCGAACCCGTTTTGCTGAAGGAAC
Source organism: Gorillibacterium timonense (assembly GCF_001457415.1). Taxonomy (GTDB): domain Bacteria; phylum Bacillota; class Bacilli; order Paenibacillales; family NBRC-103111; genus Gorillibacterium; species Gorillibacterium timonense. Next base: position 455,552 of record NZ_LN881724.1, on the reverse strand, counting down.
GCAAGCTCCATCCCCAACGCCTTCTCGATCGGCTTGAACTGCCGTTCGATCAGCCCTTCGCCAAGCGCCATCCACGGAAGCAGCTCTCCATCAAGAATCAGCATGGCTATTCGATGCTCATCCATGTAGCCGCCAAACTTGTTCAGAAGCTTGCTATATATCTCCGACAAGTCGACGTTGTTGATCTTGTAGCCGTTACGACTCACGGCGAAGCAATGTTCCAACTCCTTATGCAAATAAACATTGCATCTCGACCCCATGTATTTGGGCTGCAAAGCCACATGCTCGATACCGCGTTCCTTGAAGTAATCGAGACCGCGTTGTAACGACTCCAGCTCATTCGTCGCGTCATTTTTGTCTGCCGGGGACATCGTGCCCGAGATAAAATTGATTTTATTGCGCGAGCAATAATGAAGTCTGCGAATTTCGTCCTCTCCGAGATCGCGAAGAGACACCTTTCTCTCTTCCTTGAACAAAACCTGCAACTCCTCGGCAATCACCGCTCTTTGGGATTTTCGAGATTTCATAAACGGCTTATACGAGATGCTGACAGAGGTCAGCTGATTGCCGTGAACGCAGCCTGTGTCGAGGTGTATTTTGTTTCCGATCCGGAAGGATTGCTTGGCTGCAACATGTCCGAACACGTGATACGGATGATTCTTGACAGCTTCCTCTCGGAGATAGGCAAGCTGCCCTTCCAGCGGCGCCTCCCGGTCGATCCGGAAATTCCGCTGATTCCGGATGGAATTGGCATCCAGCTTACCGATGTACTTCTTTCGGCAAGGGGCATGCGTGACATAGAAAGATGATCCTTTTGCCCCCACATACCGATAGAAGGGCTGTGAAATCGAGACCAGCAGCCGAAATTGCTCCAGCAGCTTCGAATCGTTCGCCAGTACCTGCGTAGAATCGAAGTACGTATGAAGCATTTCTTGGTCCATGCTGTTGATTTCACCGTTCAGATACTTGTGAACGAAGTTTTCGTGGTTCCCCAAGACCAAGTAAAAATGCTCCCGATTCTCGTACAGAAATCGGATGATTTCCTTCGTCTGTTTGCCTTTATCGACCCAGTCTCCCACCAGAATAAGCTTTGTGTTCTTTAGCTTATCCGGCACAACCAGCATGCCTGCTTCGAGCTTATACCCGTGATCGAGCAACAGCCCCTGCAGATCTTCCACACATTCATGAACATCTCCAATGATGATGTACTGCCGGTCTTGAGGGAGGACGGTAGCCACGTACGCATCCAAATCGTCAATGACGATACGATACTCAAGGTTAACTTTGCCCTCGTGAGCGGAATAAAAATCCTTTGCGCGTATTTTATGGATTTTGCCGTATCCCTCGCGAGGTAGAGAACCGAGGACATCCTTCTTCAATCGATTAATGTGGTTCGTGATCAGCTTCCTCGAACGGTCCGACGCATAATAATCGTCCCGCTTGCGGTAATCGAAAACGATGACTTCCAGGTTGTAGTTATTCTCGAAAGCAATCTCCTTCACACTTGCTCGGAAATCTTCGGAGAGTCCGGTCGTATCGACGATCACAAATTCCGCGTTGATCGGAAAAGAAGTCGCCATCCTCAAGCGTTCGAACAACAGATGAAAGGCTTGTTCGCTCGCCTCAAGCATGATCTGATCATACTTGTCGTACTCATAGCCAAGAATCTCTTGACGGATCTGATCGGATGACAAATATTGCACGTTAGCTCTGACATTCCGATCCACATCTTCAAAGCGCAGTCCAGGAATCAACACTTCCTTGGCAAACGTGGTTTTGCCGCATTCGGTAGACCCGACTAGCATGAAGATAGTGTGAATCTTCGTTTGGATATCCATAATCAGGCCCCCTTTTTCGAAAGAATGACGCCCTGCGTTGTTTTAATTTGATTGACTCCGTCTCCAACGGCTACAAACTCAGTTTGCAGATTTCTTCCCTGGATCACTTCGCTCATCCACTGCCGGAATGATTCCTCACCCAACTCCCATTTGTGGTCGTCATGACGGAATTGGGTCAGTTCGTAATAGCGGTTAAAATCGGCGTTTGGTGTCGTAATGATAAAGCTGTCGAAATCGACATGCGTGCAGATTTGATGAATCAGCTGCTCTGCCTCATCCTGGCTCATATGCTCAATGACTTCCGTCAAAATCACATCGACCTGCTCCCCGTTGTAGCTTTCCAGGAATCGATCGATCGAGTTGAAAGGGATGATGTTTTCAATCTCTTTGGCCTCTGCTTTATGCTTCACCTTCTCCAACAGTTCTTCCTGGATGTCCACTGCATAATAGCTGCCTTCGATTTTGGCAGCAAACGGGATCGCATAAAAACCTTCTCCACAACCCACATCCAGGATCGGCTTGTCAAAGGCGAGCACTCCGCCGATATAAGATCGTCGTTGGAACGCTGTACCGCCATAAGCTAATTGAATGTCATACCGATCTGTTTTCTCCAGCTCCGCTTTGTACTTATGAAACCGATCTCTGGATGACAGGAAGTTGCGTGCAAACAGACTGCGAATATAGAAAGGCGCATCGATCACATTCAAGCTCTTGATGTATTTATCCAGAATGCTGTCCGAGATATCGATCATTTCGTTCCCGAACATGGAGAGAAACAGACACAAGACACATACCACATGCAGCAGTTGATACAGACTCTTCTTCGTCGTAACGGTTAACGAATAACTCTTATGGGCCTGATGGACGATTTCGAACGAGAACTCCTTCAGATGCTTCTCGAAGAACTCAACATACCGGACATGCTCAATATGAATCATGTTGATGAAGAAGGTATGCTCATAGCCCTCTGTATCCCGTTGGTCCTGCGATTTCAGTGGCGTGGTGAAGAATTCATTTATAGCATTCAGCGGAAATAAAGGTGTGTTATACCTCGATACATTCAAATACTCGAAAGATTCTTGCTCATTCTTCTTATACGAGATCTCGTTATCCGCATCTTTGAAATAGACATTATAGGTCTGCTCATCCGTGTACCAGCCGTAAGCCATGCCTCTGCGAATCGAACGAAGCATCATGCCGGAGCTTGGGTTCTTCTTGATCAGAAACGAAAACTGCGGATGGGTGGATCTTACTTGTACAATCGCCATTTCGAACTTCTCCTTACCTGCATATTGGGAGTCCTGTGTAGCTGTGCATTCAGCGTCGGTTTCTTAATCCGATCTTAGCTCATTCTGCCGATTGCGAACATGGCGAAAGTATTACGAGGCCGGAAATCGTATCCATTATGACAATTATATTCCCGCCGATCCTACCCTCCGTAGTGCTCGTTTAGCTTTTGCGGTACGGGCTATTTTTCTTTTTTCATGATAGCCTACAGCTCATCACAAATATCACCCAATATCTTACTTTACTATCGGTTGCTGCTGCATATGGAATTGACATATAAACAAGGGAAACACATATCAAATTACGCCATTATTCTACATTATTCGCCATATTATAACAGGGATTTTGTCATTTTGTGTTGATTAATAAGATATATTGGTATATATTGTAGAAAGTCTTACATACAAACTTATCCAGAATGGAGAGATGATTGATGTCTGCACAGCCTTACAGCGTTACGATTAATTCTACTGACAAGGTGATTATCTCTTACGCATCCGGCTTTATTAAGATGGAAGATGCCAAAGAAATCATCAGCCAGTTCAAAGCAGCAATCCAGAAGGTAAACACGAAGGAATACGCTCTTATTGTTGACGGCAAGGATGCCAAGACGGTTTCGACCGATGTGGTTCCCCTGATGCAAGAAGTACTGGAGCTTTACGCTGGCACGCCTTTTAAAGCCAAATACATGATTGAACTGAACGCCGGTATTCAAGCCAATCAAGTGAAACGTGTTGGCGGAGAGAATGCGAATGAATTGGTTCCGATCGGATCTGTGGAAGAAGCCATTGCAAGCTTCAAGCAGCTGTAATCGTTTTGTCTTTGGGTATAAGCTGGCGTCGGTTTTAACTGGCGTCAGCTTTTTTATGTTTTCAAGATCGACTGAAAATAGGAAAACACACCCCCTGGATGATCATCGGAAGTTCCCCAAGACTCCAATGACCGATTCCAAGGGGTGCATGTCAACGCGATACTACTTCCTTCTTATAGAAGAGCTTTATCGAACTTATACAGGAACGTGGAGATGATGTAGCCCGCTCCCGCTGAACAGAATATAACCGTATCCCCCTCTTTGATTTTCCCGTCTGCTAAAGCGTGATAGAGCCCAAGAAGCGGGCTGGTATGACCGGTGTATCCATATTTATTTCCGACAAAGGTGTACAGCCGAGGATCATCCTCCAGCTCCAGGTTTTTCATGACTTCCCGAATGGCATGGATCGAGAACTGCGAGAAGATAAAATGATCGACCTGGTGTTGGGTGATCCCATTGCGTTTGGTCATTTCCCGAATGAGGATATTCCACTTCTCGGGAAGAAAATCGAAATCGACCGGTTCCCAGCCACCTTTTCGCTTCGGCAAAGGAATGGATTCATCATGAATGCGGGTCATCCCACTGTCAGGCATCGTCGTCATTCGGTAATAACTGGTATCGGCGAAATATTCCGAATCCAGTACGCCTACTGGGTTTTCCGACTCGACGAGCTCCAGGACAACGGCAGCGCTGGAATCGCCCCAGGCTCCATAATACAATTCGTCGTCCTTGTTGCTCCACGGCGAAATCAGAATGCTACTGACCAGAAGGGCGTAGCGGACTTTCTTATGGATCATATAGCGATAAATCTGGTCAATCGCCGTAATGACCCCAGTGCAGTTGGCATTGAAATCGTAAATGATATGCGCGTTATCGGTCCCGACCTCCCGGCTGATCAAAAGTGCGTTGGTCGGAATCAAATACTCCGGCGTGTCCGAGGCGAACACGACCATTTCTACTTGCGAGGGAGCTAATTTCGCGTGCTCCAAGGCCCTTTTGGCGGCAATGACTCCCATGGTAATGCCCGTTTCATCCGGATCGGCGTAATAACGCTCTTCTCTGCCTAGATGGGCATACAAGTTCTCCACATTCTTGCCAAGTTTCCGGAAATGCTCGAAAATCACTTCGTTGTCCAGCTTGTTCTTGGGATGATAAGTGCCAAGTCCCGAAATCCTTACACAAGGTTGCCGCATTCGTAAATTCCCTCCATGTCGTCATGTTGATGATCATCTCGAGCAAGCGAAATGATTAGTAAGCAGAGTAGCATGAAATTCATGGAAATTGTAGAGTAACAATTTGTAATTCTAGTAATGATTGCACTATATCTCTAAAAAGGCCCGAAACCGCATCATTCTCCCCCACTTTCAGTGGAACTCCCAAAGCAGGTTTATCATTTCCAGTCGTCCGCATCGGAAAAACAAAAAGATCGCACCGTCCGATTACCTCCGGAACGCACGATCTTTTTGCTAACGGGTGAACCTGCATGTTAAAAGCTATCCGCTTCAGCTGATCAATGTGATGCTGCTCTTCGGCCGTTCAAATCTCGAATTCCCGCATCGTCGCGGTGACTTTTTCAACCCTATCGTCTATCGCTGCTCCCTTATCTTTTGGAAGCCGCATTTCGCTCACGATTTTTCCATCTCGCATAAACAGAATGCGCTCCGTCCGAGCCGCCACCTTAGCATCGTGAGTGACTAGCAGAACCGCTGTGCCCTCCGCGTTAATGTCGGCCAGCAAGTCCATCATCTCCAATGCGGATTTCGAGTTAAGCGCTCCTGTCGGCTCGTCTCCAAAAATGATTTTCGGATTGCTCATGAGTGCCCGACATAATCCCACTCGCTGAAGCTGTCCTCCCGAAACCTGAGTTACATCGCGCTTTTCCAGCCCCTCAATGCCGGTCCTCTTCATGAGCATTCTTGCTTGCTCCGTGATCTTCTGCACATGATTTCGATTGTCACGCATCGACGGAAGAATGATGTTATCAAGGATATTCAAATGCTTCAGCAAAGTAGGCTGCTGAAAGATAAATCCCATTTTCGTTCTGCGCATATCGGAAAGTTCATTTTCCTTGAGCGTTGATAGGTCTTTCCCCTCAAATAGAACCCTTCCACTGTCAACGCCATCCATTCCACTCAATGCAAACATCAGTGTGGATTTTCCGGAGCCCGAAGGCCCCATGATCGCAACGAACTCTCCTTCGCCAAGCTGAACGGATACTCCATCGAGAACATTGACCTTCTCACTGCCGCTCCCGAAGGACTTCATAATCTTTTCACCGATCACGATCTTCTCCATAGGTTTCTACTCCTTTATATGTTCGGCGATTCTCGTTCGACTCACACTTGCGGTGCCGATTCTAGTGGCGATTAGGACGGTCCCGATCATCAACAGCGGATAAAGCCCATACGCCGTGAGAGGATGAATGGCAAATGTAAACGACGCAGCACCAAACGAGGAGATCACCGCGCCTGCAAGCCTTTCTCCGAGCGTGTTTGCCAGAAGCGTGCCGAGCAGAATGCCGACAAGTAGAACGAATACGGACCGTGAAGCGTATTGCGTCCGGATATCCGAGCTATTAAAACCAAGTGCTTTCATGATGGCAATGGAAGGACGGTTCTTGGCGACCAGCATGTTCATAAACAACAGCGTGATCAACGCCATGACAAGCAGCGCAGCCGCAATGGCGACATAGGAAGCCTTCCCAACGGAGTCGATGGTTGAGCCGAATGTCTGAGTCTTGTACTCTTCAATACTTGAGACCTTCGCAAACTCATAGGTTTTCGCATAGTCCGAAACCTTGCTGCTCACAAGAGAGAGGTCCGAAAGCTCAGCGTAGACAACACTCCACATCGGGTCAGTCGAATGATCGGTAAACGCAGCCTTTGCCGTTTTGCCGCCGTTGGTGATGTCGGAGTAAACTCCGCATATCGTGAGCGTTCTTTCCTTGCCTGGGGTCACCAGGGTAAGGGTGTCTCCCACCTTCTTATCAAACTCCTGAGCGTTCATCACCGAAAGTGCGATTTCATGATCCGCAACAGGCGCTCTCCCATCAGAATAGGCCACGGGGAATACCGAATGATCGCCAAGCTCGATTCTGATGCGTTCCTCCGAGCCGTCCGCCTTCTTAACTTGAAAGGGTTTCGTCGTAAGCACGGTAGATCGGGCTACGGAGCGATCTTTCTCCAGCGCCGTTGCTATAGCCGCCGCCTTGTCCGGAATGTGGTCCGTCTGTTGAATGTCGAAGCGGATATCGCTTTTTCCTATTCCCATGTAGGTGACGAATCCTTTTGAGGAAATCGTGTTGTAGAGGTTATGCGGAACAAGCATGATGAACGTTGAGAGGACAAGCACCACGAGCAGGGTCCCGTAAAGTCTCTTTCTTGCAAGAACCTCTTTGATGCCGAGAAAAACATTCGTACTTACCCATCGGTTTCGGCTCAGGCAAATCGGCTTGGCTCCTGCCGCTTTATCCTGCGAGGTGCCAAAACGGATGGCTCCCGCTGCGGAAATCTTCCGAAAATGTCTCAGCACTCGACGCACATAAGCCATCATCGCAAGAAAAACAAGCAGGACACCGATGATTCCGAATAGCAAGGCAAACGAAGAATTTTCGCTTTCCCCCATCGACAGCCGAATATTTTCGAGAAGCATCCCTTTGAAGACAAACGAGAGGGCAAATCCAACGATACTGCCTGCACCCGCAATCACCGCGTATTTGGCAAGATACCGTGCTTTGATGTCGGATATCCGCAGCCCAATTGCTTTCATAACGCCGATCTCCCGGTAGTCGTCCTCGATTTTGGCAAGAAGCGTAAAGCGTACGCACAGAAATGCGATGGCGACAACAAGCACGCTAACAAGAAGGATCACCGCAATCATAAGTCCATCGGAAAGGGCGTTAAGCATTCGGAAGAGGGGATAGGTGACGGTCGGTCCACCCGCTTCAAGTCCTGCAGCGGTGTATGCGGTTTGAAAGTCGCCAAGCTTGGACAAGTCCTTTAAACGGAATTCGATCAGATATTCTATGCTCCCGAACTCCTTAACCTCCGCGTAGTCATGCTCGCTCATGAGAAACCTTTTGGACGAGGCGAGTAACGAATTCATCTGTGAATCGCGGAGGAATCCCGCAACATGAAATTCTTTTCCGGCGATCACGGCCTTGTCTCCGACCTTTACCAGTCCCTCTTTCCTGTAGCCGATTGGAACATAAAGCTCTCCGTCTTTTGCCGAAATAACCTGGCCGTTAAGATCAAGAAGAAAGTCAAATCGCTGGCTCTGCGTGCTCAACCCGTTGTCCTGAACATTGTCCGCAAACGACTTTCCGTTGATGACAATCTGCGAGCCGTCCATGTTTAGAAAGGAAAGGCTCTGATAATCTTCAACATTGCTCTGCTGCTCAGCAAATGCCTCAAGTCTCTCCGTATCGAGGACTCCTGAATGCATCTGCATAAAATGCGGGGTTTTCGCCTTCGTCATCAACGTATCAATCGAACCCGATACATTCACGATAAGCACGGCCGCTAGTGAAACAAGCATCGCAGCAGCAGCGACAAATAGCAGGGTAGTTAACGTTACTGCCTTGCTCTTCCAAATGTCATTGCGGATGATTCGATAAAACATGCACGCTCCCCCTGTTTTCAAGCTGATCGACCGATTTTAAACCTGGCTGTCTCCTTCTCCGCTGCCAAACATCTGCATCATCTCCATAAGACTTCCGTTTTCGACCCCGAGCAGCCTTTCGATGTTGAAGGCGAACGCCTGCAAGCGTGAAAGGCGTCCTTCGTCCGTCATGTCAACCATGTCCTGATCAAATATCGTATTTAAATAGATCACAACCATTTCCATGCACTCAAACGGAAACGGAGTATGGAACAAGCCCTGCTCAATCCCCTCTCGAATGAGGTCTGCCAATATCGGGGGAACACCGCCAATGATGACCTTTTGAATCTTCTGGTGCATGAGCGCATTTTGCGGCTTGTGAATGTGCTCCATGATTTCGTGGGAGCTATTGCCGCTTATGTTCAAAGCCATGACCACGCGCATGATGCGCTCGTATACGGATATGCTCTTGTCTGCGGCGGCTTCCTGCGCTGCTCCTATAAGAAGGACGTTATATCGCTCAATCAGCGCGTCCATGATATCTTCCTTCGACTTGAAGTGATAATACAAGGTTCCCCGCGCAATCCCGACCTTTTCGAGAATATCGTTTGTGCTTGTACCGTCAAAGCCCTTCTGACCGAAAAGCTGGTCTGCTGCATCCAGGATCTCGTTTCGACGCTCCTCCGCTTCTTTTACGATTCTCATGAATGGTGCATCTCCTTGTTATAGACCGACTGCCTGTCGGTAAAATCTTAGCATACGGCTTCCTTGTTAGCAAGGGAACAGGTTCCTTTCGTTCCCCCTTCCTTTTCCACAAAGAAACCCCCAGACCTGAGTCTGAGGGAACGCCGTATCTTATTCGATGAACCTTGTTTTCAGATTTCACCTAAGTCATTCACTTACGAGCGCATATGCCGATATTTTCCGAATGCGATATGTGATCAGCATCGAGGTTAGGTAGGAAACGAGGATAAGAGCCACTCCAAACAAAGCAATCCAGGAAGTCGTGATGACGTAATTCGCCTTCATGATCCCCATCGTCCGCTGTGCGGCGGACATGATCGCGTTGGTTTGGGTAATTCCAACTGCGCTGCCGATCACTACCCCGATCAGGATTGGCGGCAAAAACCCAATCGAAAGCTGATTCATCAGTTGAAGGGTGGTAAACCCTATTGCTTTTTGGATACCCAGTTCACGTTTCTTCCGAATGACCGATGAATTGATCACAAAATACAGAACCAGAATCACAACAACGACGGTGATCACCATCATGGCTGTACCAAGCTTTGAGACAATGGATGTATACATGCCCAAGCCCTGCTCCAGCGTTTTATCCATATCAATGGCTGAGATAAGCGAATCCCCGTAGTCGCGCTCAAGCTTATTCACAAATTCATCCGCTTTGCTGCCCGAATTCAAATAGATTTGCAGGCTTTGCTGCTTAAAGGTCGGGTTGATCTGAAGCATACCATCCCGTCTGATTGAGACATTCATTCCGCCCATATTCGAGCCTTGTGACAACCCGGTGATACGGTACTCCGCCTGTTTCCCTCCCAAGCTTATCGTCACACGGTCTCCAATCGTTTTGTCCACTTGATCTGCGAGCACACCGGCAAGAACAACCTCATTGCTATGAAGCGGATATCTGCCTTTGTAGACCGTATTCGTTTCTTTGGTAGAAAAGTCGTCCATAACATATGCCGTAACATCCTTGTTCTCCATTTTGAGCGAAGCTTGATCAACAAACTGGACTTTTCTGACCTCACTTCTGTTTTTCAAGCTTTCGATAAGCTCGGTATGATCCGCTTCCGGATTCAAAATCGCAATCGCATTTGAAAGCTCAACTCCGGGAGTCTCCGCGAACGCCTTGGTATCGACCGTCGTATTGTAAAACATCACAAAGCCAAAGGTACTGGCGAACGAAACGGCGGCAAGGATAACCCCGATCATGAGGGTTTGCTTCCTGTTTTGCAGCATGGATTTCAACCCAAGAACGACTGGCAAGCGCCCTCTGGCTCTGTGCAGCGGCATATGATTTTTTCTGAAGCTATGGGTTACGATTCCACCTCTTAAGGCGACAATGGGGTTCAGCTTGCGAAGCTGCCCTGAAGTAAGGAAGGAAACGAGGATCACCACAGCCAGCAGAGCGCACAAAACGATACTACTGACCCTCCCATCAAAACCTTGCACCCACTTCAATCCCGATTGATGGGCAAATACATTCGATAACAGGGGCGTTGTGAGATAGGATAACGATATCCCTACCAGACTGCCGACAAAAGCAATGAGCGAATACTGCAAGACAATCGATCCTATAATTTGTCTGCTGGTATAGCCGATCGCCTTTAAAGACCCAATCTTGATCATGTCTTCTTCGATGCTATTCCCAATTCGGAATCGGACAACGATCAGGCACACGATTGCGATAATCGCGGCAAAAGCCATCGTCATGACCGAAACCATACTGGACATAAGAACACGGGACATTTTCACCAATTCAAAATCCATGCTGAACAAAGTGCTGGAATCATTCCCTAGAGTAGAAGCTGTGCTAACGTCGTTAGGAATGAATTCCCTTATCCCTGCTTCCACTTCATTATTCACCTTGTCGAGATCAGCAAAGAGAAGGGTTGCACGATAAGAGTCACCCAGCTGCTGCCCCAAATTTTCATAGGTTTCATGTGGCAGATAGACTCCTAAGCTCCCAGTATCCAGAGAACTGAAAAAGGTGTCTTCCGTAAACCCTTTTATCGTAAAGGAGAAGGTTTTATCTTTAACGGTCAGTTCAAATTTGTCATTCAGCTTATACCCGCCGTCAATATTCATTACATACGGCAAATAGATCGACATGGAATCAGGCGGCAAGTGCTCCCCGACAAACTTCCATTTTGATAACTCTCGTTGTTTATCCGCATCATTAATGAGTAAGCTGACTTCACGTATATCCCCGTTATAGGACATGGAGACCGGTACCCATAGCGCCTCTTCCTTTTGCACGTTCAAAACATTCTTATTCGTTCTGACGTATTGATCTACCTCTTCGCTATATAAGGCATTTGGGATGATATAGTAGACATCTGACGCGTGGAGCTCCTTGGTGCTTTTCTCAAAAAAGCTTCCGAAGTTTGAAAATACCAGCGATCCCGCATTTAGCAGCAACGCAGCAATGAGGAACATCATGAACAGAGAAACCGTGTGTCCTTTCGTTTTTCGTAAATTGGCAAAGCTGAGCATAGCTAATTTCCGCACCGTTACCACCCCATTTCCATGAGGAACGCCTGCAGCTTGCCGTGCCGTTCCCGGTCGCCGCTTACGTATGGGCCTAACTCACAAACCCCGCGAATGGCACCGTCCCGCATATACAAAATCCGATTACCTCTTCTGGCCGACTTCAAATCATGGGTGACCATGATGATGCTTTGGCCCTTGTTGTTAAGCTCGGTCAGGACATCAAGGACCGCTCTCCCCGCCGCGGAGTTAAGGGCGCCTGTGGGCTCATCAGCAAATACAACCTTCGGTTGGTTGATTAAGGCACGCACGATCGCAGCGCGCTGCGCTTCCCCACCGGACAGCTGGGTAGGGAATTTTGACCAGATGGCTTCCGTTAATCCAACCTGCGTAAGCAGCTCTTTTGCTCTTGCTGCGATCGCTTTACGGTCCTTGCTGACGAGGAGTCCTGCGGCAAGAATGTTGTCCAGGATGCTCATATTATCGAGCAGAAACATCTGCTGAAACACAAATCCGCAATTCAATCGACGAAAAACCGCCAGCTTATCATTGGACAGCTTTGCGATTTCCTGATCGAAAAAGGTAATGGAGCCCAGAGTTGGTTTATCCATACCGGACAAGGCATACAAGAGAGTGGATTTTCCCGCACCGGATGAACCCATAATAATCGTGAAGTCGCCATCTACAATTTCCATATCGAGATTTTTGAGAACATGCTGCTGCATGCCTCCGCTCGAGAACGATTTGCTCAGTTTGTTGGTTTTGATCATGACTTGGCTCATTCCTCGGCCCCCTAATCAAAAATAAGACTGTTCAACCTTTCTGCACGTGACGAGGAAAGGTTCTGACAGTCTTATCGTACCTTATCAATTCTTAACGAGTCCTTAATCGGTTCTTAGCCAATTCTAAAATCTTTCACGCGAGGAGTAATCGGACGGTCACCATAAAGCCTCCCTCTACGTTTCTGCAGTCCATCTCTCCAGACATTTGGCTCATCAGGTAATGGGATATGTACAAGCCGAGCCCAGTTCCACTTTTGCCTGTTGAATTTTTGGCGCGATAGAATTTATTAAATAGAAGGGGAAGTTCATCCGGGGAGACACCTTGTCCAGCGTCCTTGAACCCCATCTCCAAATATTGTCCTTTGATGCTTGCGGATACAACGATGGGGGTACCTGCATATTTGTAGGAATTGCTGATCACATTGTCAACGACCTGCAGAAATCTCAACCGGTCTACCCGTATGATGCATTCTGGAATAGAGGGTATCGTAGCTTTATTAAGATAATCAACTTGTTTAATAACATCCCCCACTACGGCGCTCGACTCCTCCGTTACCGCAACGGTTAGCTGCTGCAGCTCCTCCAATGTGGCGTTAAACAGATTGGTGATGAGGGTGTTGATCTGATCCGCTTTGGAATTGATCACGTCCAGTTGGTTTCGGTCTTCCTCATCCCGAGCATTCATCATCATTACCTCAGAGACGGCTTTGATGGAGGCGATTGGTGTTTTTATGTCATGGCTAAGCGATGCGACCAGCTCCTTCTTGCTTTGATTGGCCATTCTCTCGCTCTCACGCGCTTTCGCAAGCTCCTCTCTCATGATGTCAAAGCTTTCCGCGAAAGCGCCAAATCCATTGCCTTTTTCCATTTCGAGCGGCATGTCCAGCTTGCCCTCTGCCACATGGCGGGCGAAGGCTTGCAGCTTACGAAAGGGACGAAAAATAGACCGGTCGATGTATTCGGCATAAATCAGACAAAACAGAGTGATAAAAACGAGACTAACGCCTAATAGAAGGAGGAGGTCATCCCGGTATTGTCCCCAGATCTCACGGGTATGATTGTACAGAATCAATTTCCCCAGAACCGTTCCTTCTTGCGTGATATCGACAATCGTATCCCGGTTCCGGATAGCCTCGTCCACGGTCTCATTTAATCCACTCCTTGTTGCTCCAAGGAAATCGCCACGGTTATCCAATACCGCATAATCCAATCCGTACTGCCGGCCAGGCCATTCAACCGAATCAAAACGACCCCACTGCTCGACAAGCGACTGGGTAATATCATTCACAGCAACCAGATCGATTCCTTCTTCATCCGAGCCGCGAAACGCAAAAAGAATAACACCAATCCCCATGATAAGAATGGCTACCGCCCAGATCGATCCTTTCCTGATTCTCATCTGCCACCTCTAGTCGGCTTCGAATACATAGCCGGTTCCCCAAATGGTCTTGATGTAACGCGGTTCATTGGGATTTCCTTCAATTTTTTCACGCAGCTTGCGGATGTGGACATTCAAGGTTCCATCCGTCGTAATGGCATCCTTCCAAACGTTAGCGAACAATTCCTCTTTGGATAGAGGGCGATTTTTGTTTTGGATCAAATAGACAAGCAGCTTATATTCCATCGCCTTCAGCTTAATTTCGGTGCCATCGTTCATCAATTTTTCGGTGATCCGATCCAGTTTAAAGCTTCCAAAATGCAAGGCATCCTCGTCGCCCTTATACCTTTTTAATACCGCTTTTACTTTAGCCAAAAGAATGCTGAGTGCGTACGGCTTTTGGATATAGTCATCCCCACCGATATTGAGTGCGAGCAGCACATCATCGTCGCTGGTCCGCGCGCTTATAAACAAAATGGGGATGTTGGTCGTCCTTCTCAGCTCTTTGCATATTTCAAATCCAGACGACTGCTGCCCCAAGTTGATATCAAGCAGAATCAAATCGGTTTTGTTGTGCGCAAGAAAGTCAAAGCAAGCCTGTTCATCGGCAGCCCAGAAGGTTTTTAGTCCAAACATAGTAAAATATTTGCAGGTGCTTTGGGATAACGCTTCTTCATCATCCACGAGTAAGCAGTCATAATGGGCCATCACTTTTCCTCCACAACGAAACATCCCTATTTGAAACCTATCTATATAGCCTGAACCTAATAATGTTACTCATGAGGTAAGGTCGTACCTGCAGGAGATTTGGAGCTCCGGCCGCTTGTTGTTTTCGGATTCCTTAAATGAATCTATCGCGGATGAAATCCGAAAACAAAGGCGAACGCTAGCGCTCCTCCACTTCCAAATTCCCTCCGGTACTTCCCCCTTGTGTTCCTTTCTTTTGCTCAGCTAACATTGACCCCGTTCGTTCCATCAAAAACTAGATTCCGGCTAAACGGGATGGCAACCCGTCAGCACCTGACATACTTGCGTTTGAAGCCAAGCTGTCCTCTATCCATTGCCTTCTGGATCGTTTCGGAGGCAATCAGGAGCTTGGTCTTGGACTTGCCCGGATTGACTTCAACCGGCCCTACCGCCTTAGCGGTCTCAGTCGCTTGATCATGCAGCGGCACATAGGACACGGCGACGGTGTATAGGAACTGATTCATCGCGTACTTGGTCCGTACGGGAGATTGATGGATCGTCTTTTTCACAAGCTCAAGCATACCGGCAAGTTTGGCTGCGGAAAATTCACCGTCCGGACGATTCCCCAAAAGCCAGCAGTAACAGCTCCAGCCCGCTGACATTCTCAGTTCTTCTCCGCTTGCAATCCATTTGTCGGCCACCACTTGGGCGATATCCGTTTCGGCCAGCGTTACGGCAACCACAAAGTCGGACAGCATGTAGAAGTATGCGGCATCGATCCAGCGCTCAAAATCCGCTTCCGTCATCGCCTTGGGGTCAGCAATCACACCGGCAAAGTACATGGCGTCGTAGTTCCCTGTAGCGTAAAGCTGCTCCGCCAAAGGTTGATTCCTTTTTATCTTCTTGGCGATGGGCTTCATGGCACCGGTTGCTACGCCAAAAAGCGGTTCGTGCGCGCCGTTGGATAGGTAGATTTTTTTCGTTCGCTCCTTGCCGAGCGCTTCAAGCTCCTGCATAACCTCTTCGAAGTTCATTCGGAAACACTTCCTTCTATTAAAGAATTATATCTGATTGCGCCAATTGGCAGCTAAGTCCTGACCCTGATGATCCTATTCCCAGTGTACTTCATCTAGGGTAAGGTAGCCAAGGAGTCCGCTTTCTACTCGGCGGCGGAGCCACGAAGTCCAATTGGAGTCCTACTAGATCGATCCGATTCCTCCATATTAACGCGAATAGACCCGAGGCATGGAGCCACGGGTCTCATTGTTCTTACAGGAACTATTCGTTGATGATCACGCTTTGGCTTTCGCCTTCCCAGTTCACGTTCGCCTTTAGCGATTCGCTGATGAAACGTACGGGCACTAGAGTGGTGCCTGCTTTGACCTCCGCTGCAACCGCCAGATTCACCTTTTTGCCATTGACATACGCGGTGGTCTTACCAATAACCAGCTTCACCGTGATTCCATCGCGAGATACCGTCACGGACTGATCGGCAGCGTTCCAGGTAACCTGAGCGTTCAACGCTTCCGCAATGACACGGAAAGGAACCAACGTGCTGCCGCCACGAACGTACGGAGCTACCTTGAAGGCGAGCTCATCGCCGTTGACGTATAGCTTGATGCCTTTTTTACCGAGCTTCTCATACAGCTTGCCGAGCTTCTTATAAGAATTGATGTTGGTAACGTTGACCTTGATCGCTTCTTTCTGGACATAGACCGCTTCCGTCACGCTGCCGAGCTTAGCCAGCAGATCCGCAGCTGCGGTCAACGCTTCGTCCTTGGCCACAATGGCTTCAAGCTTTGCCTTTTGTTCAGCAGTCAGCTTGTCTCCGTACTGGGACAACAAGATTTCCGCAATGACCGCACCCGCAGGCTTGTCCTTCACATTCTCAATGGCGTTCAAAAGGCCTTTGTAGCCTTGCGGCCCCTTGCCGTTTCCGTTGCTTTTGCCATTGCCATATGTCGTGTAGGTAACGGAGGTAACCGTACTCTCTTGATCATTCGGAAGCTTTACCTCCACCTTGCCGGGAGCCTGATTTTTCCCAGGAGCGGACGTCTCCTTCTTGCCTTTGGCGGGATCTTCCTGTTTCGCGTACACCGCACCAGCAGATCCGCTAAATGCGAGTAAAGCCGCCATGAGGGTCAAGATTTTCTTCTTAAGCATCAACTAATTCCTCCTAGGTGTAGAGTAGAAACTCTCACTAGTATCATTCGGCGGCCTCCTATGCTTTCGAGGGGGTATCTTACAATCTAGTTCTCCTAGACCATGAGGTCGACGAGCATGAAGCAGACCACAGACCTAGGCAGTGTGTTCCCTAGAATCATTTTCAGTTGTGTATAATAAACTGCGCTCCTGGGGGAGATTATGAGTTGCAAGATTAGAATGAATCCAGTATTATTACATAAAGCCGACTGGTTTAATCGGTTTTACGAACGAAATAGATGAATGCATGGGGGGAAACATGGAACATGGCAAAAAGAAATAGACAGCAAAGGAAAACGGTTCTGGTCATCTCTCTGTTCTTAGTTGCGTTACTCGCATTGGCAGGCTGCTCCACATCCAAACCGAACGCATCGGAAAGTCAAAGCCCGAATCAAAGCGAACCTGCCGGTACCGAAGCCGCATCCGCTGCGCCGGCAAAAGGCGGAACATTCACCTACGCTCGCGCCGCATCGGTTACCTCGTTTGATCTGCACAATCAGATTACGGCAAACAATGCTTTTGCCATCGATAAAGTGTTCGAACCGCTGGTGGCGTTCGACAGCGATGGGAAATTGGTCGACTGGCTCGCCAAATCGCACGAAATCAGCTCGGACGGATTGACATACACGTTCGTCCTCCGCGACGGCCTGAAGTTCTCCAATGGAACCGAAGTAACCGCCGGAGACGCCGTGTTCTCCCTGCAGCGCCATCTGGATGTAGGCGGCCCTCTGGCGATCTCGGCCAAGGTCGATTCGCTTACGGCTCAAGACAACAAGACGCTCGTCATTAAGCTGCAGACGCCCTATACGCCGTTTATCACTGAGCTCTCCAACTTCTCCAATGGGATCCTTCCGAAGGACTTCGGCGGCAAAACCGAAGAAGAATTCTTCAAAAACCCCATCGGGACCGGCCCTTTCGTCGTCAAGAATTGGGACCCGGCCGGTGACCTGACGTTCGCCAAAAACCCCAACTACTGGCAGGAAGGCAAGCCCTATCTCGACGAGTTGGTCTATAAGCTGGTTAACGACGATAGCCAAGCGATCAACCAGCTGAAGGCTGGTGAAGTCGATGCCATCGAGACGGTTGCTCTGCAAAATGCGAATGAGCTGAAGCAAGGATCGGATACGACCGTAGCGACGAACGGCAGTTGGGTAACAGAGCAACTGTTCTTCAATACGCTGGATGAGCACTTCTCTGACGTCCATGTTCGCCGCGCACTGGCCCTGGCACTTGACCGCGAAGGCTTGACCAATGCCGTGACCTTCGGCTTCGCCAAAGCCGCAACATCGCTGTTGCCCCCGGCGATTCCTTACAACGCCAACGACAAGGTGAAGGCTCTCACCTTCAACGTGGACGAAGCGAAGGCAGAGCTGGCTAAATCGAAATTCCCGACTGGCTTCTCGACTTCCCTGCTGATTGCTTCCGGCAACAGCTCGAGAGCGCAGGAAGCCCAGATCATCCAGGCAGCCGGGAAGTCGATCGGCATCGACATCAAGATTGAATCGGTTGAACTCGCCGCTTTCCGTGAACGGTTCTTTAAATACAACTTCTCCGCCATGATCAACAGCGGACAGGCCGATTCGCCGGAAGCCAACTCGATCCTTGCCTTCCAAACGGACCCGGATGGCTTCAGCAAATCGTATTGGACCCATTACACCAAAGACGAAGTAACCAAGCTTCTGCGTGAGGGTCAACAAACGCCTGATGGAGATCAGCGCGCCGAGATCTACACCAAGCTGCAGCAGATCCTGGCCGATGATGTTCCGTACATTCCGCTGTACTACCCGGAGATCCTGATCGGTGTTCGCTCGACTGTTCAAGGCCTCGTCGTCCTTCCCAACAACAGCGTGCGTTTCCAAGACGTTCAGTTGAAGGGTGAATGACCTTGACTCGGAATCCGTTTTTCAAAAACTTAGCTCGATCCACCGCGACGATCGCCTCGCCGCGCAGATGGCTGATGCGCGCCCTTCTTAGGGCCGCATCAGTTATTGTCTGCGTGGTGACGGCTGTCTTTTTTCTAATCCGGCTTGTGCCGGGAGACCCCGTGAAGATGATTCTCGGCGAGTATGCCACCGCTGAAGCGATTGAAAAGATGCAGCATAAGCTGGGCTTGGATCTATCTCCCTGGGAGCAGTTCCTCCGTTTTCTGCACAATCTGCTCGCGCATGGCGATACCGGTTCATCCATCGTGTACGAAACTTCCTCCCGACAGCTCATTTTCGACCGAATTCCGTTAACGCTGCTGCTTATTGCGATGGCTTGTCTCCTCTCCATCATCATTTCGCTGGTGTTGGCCATTCTTGCAGCGACGCATAAGAACGGATTTCTGGATCACATCATTCGCATCTTGCCTGCCGTGACGCTGGGCATGCCGGTCTTCTGGGTCGGGCTGCTTCTGATTCTGATCTTCAGCGTGAACCTTCATTGGTTCCCCGTTGGGGGAGTAGGCAAGGGCTTCGGTAAGACCTTGTATGACCTTACGCTGCCCGCGATCACCGTTGCCTTTTCGCAAATTCCATCGCTGGTTCGCTCACTTCGAGCCCAGATGCTGGAGGTGCTGGAATCGGATTTCGTCGTCACCCTGAAGGCGGCAGGCATTCCCAACCGGGTGATTCTGGTGAAGCATGTCCTGCGGAATTCCGCTCTTCCCGCTCTGATGCTTCTTGGCGTCAATATCGCCTACATGATGGGCGGAACCTTGGTCGTCGAGAAAGCCTTTGGACTGAGAGGCATCGGCAGCCTGCTGTTCCAATCGATCTCCAGCCGGGATTTCCCGGTCATTCAGGGCATCACCCTTTACTCGGCGCTCTTCGTCGTCATCATCGGGCTCTTGGTCGAGGTTGTCGCTGGGTATCTGGATCCCCGAACGAAAGGAGAATCCTGATGCGCCGTGCCCTAACAACCTTGCGTAATACCCCTTCCCTTCTGGCGGGCTGCATCATGCTCGTGATCCTGATCAGCATCGCTTTGCTAGCGCCGTTTATCAGCCCCCATTCACCAACGGATCCGAACATGGCCGCGATCTTGCGTCCGCCGTCTGCCGAGCACTGGCTCGGAACCGATCAACTGGGACGCGATCTGTTCACCCGGCTGATCTATGCGGCCCGGACCGATCTGAAGATCATGGTGCTGGCTGAGATCATTCCGTTCTGTATCGGTGTCCTTCTCGGCATGATCGCCGGCTACTACGGCAAATGGGTGAACACGTTAATCACGCTTCTAACCGACACGTTCATCGCCTTCCCTTTTTACTTGATCGTCATTGTCGTCGCATTCATAAGCGGCGCTGGCGAAAAGGGAATCTACATCACGTTTATGCTGGTCGGCTGGATCGTTTATGCGCGAGTCGTCAAAGGACTCAGTGCCTCCTATCGCAACCAGGAATGGGTCGCATCTGCGCAAACCCTGGGACTTCCAAATCGGACGATCCTCCTGCGCCATCTGCTGCCGAATGTACTGCCGCAGGCGATCATCGTGCTTATGACCGACATGGCGGTCCTGCTTGTGGCGATCGTCACGCTCGGCTATCTCGGCATCGGCATCGCGCCGCCAACCCCGGATTGGGGTACAATGATCTCTGAGGGGCAGCCGTTCCTTGCGACAAAATGGTGGCTATCGGCTATGCCGGGATTCGCGGTGGTCTACACCGGGATCGCCCTGTCCCTGGTCGGCGACGGATTAGCGGATCTATGGAGACGAAAATAATGGCTAACAAACCTTTACTTCATTTGGACAACGTCACTTTGGCGACACGCACCAACCCGTCGTTGGTAAGCGGAGTCAGCTTTCAAGTCGAAGCCGGAGAAAGCATCGGCCTCATTGGAGAATCCGGTTCCGGCAAATCGTTAACGCTGCGCTCCATCATCGGCTTGCTTCCATCCGGCATCGAACAAGCCGGCGGGAAGATCGAGTTGAATGGCCGCTGCGCCATGATTTTTCAAGACCCGATCCGAGCGCTTGACCCGCTCTATCCGGTCGTCAAACAGCTGGCGGAGGTCGTTCATTTCCGGCAGCAGGTGAGCCGCAAGGCTTCGCGCACCATCGCTTTGGAGCTGCTGGAGCTGCTCGGTCTTCCCGATTCCTTGAAGGGGAAGGATCGGTACCCCCACCAGCTCTCAGGCGGACAATGCCAGCGCATCGTCATTGCGATGGCTCTCGCCTGCAAGCCCGATCTTCTGCTCTGCGATGAACCGACGACCGCTCTGGACGTAACCGTTCAGCGGCAAATTCTCGATCTCATCATTCGGCTTCAGAAGGAGCTGGGGTATGCGACCGTGTTCGTGACGCACAACCTGGCTGTCGCCTCTTCCCTGTGTTCCCGGCTGTATGTCATGAAAGAGGGAAAGATTGTCGAGCACGGGGACACTTTACCGCTTCTGCAAAACCCGCAGCACTCCTATACGAGGATGCTGATCAACTCCGTGCTTCCTCTTCCGGAGCTGGAAAGGAGTGCCGAATCATGACAGCCGCTCTCAAGGTGGATAACCTTACGGTGCAATATGGTGGTTTCACTGCGCTCGATCAGATCAGCCTGGAGCTTGCGCCGAATACAACGCTTGGCCTCGTGGGAGAATCCGGGTCCGGTAAATCCACGCTGGCCCGCGTCATTATGGGGTTGATTACCCCCACCCAGGGGCAAATCCTGCTAGGGTCTCACGTGTTAGGCAAGCGTCGCACCAAGGAGCAGCGGAAGAGCATCCAGATGGTCGCTCAAAATCCGGACGCTTCCCTGAATCCCAAACATACCATTCAGCAAATCCTAACCGAAGCGCTGCTCTTCCATAAGGTCGTGGACCGATCGAAGGTGAAGGAAAGATGCAAGGAGCTTCTCGCACGTGTTCGGATTGACGAGACCGCCCTCGGCAAATACCCACATCAATTCTCCGGAGGGCAACGCCAGCGGATCGCAATCGCTCGAGCCATCAGCGTAGAACCCCATATCCTCATCGCAGACGAACCGACGAGCGCCCTCGACGTTTCGGTCCAGCTCAGCGTGATTGAGCTGCTAAACCAGCTCAAGTCCGAGCTTCAGCTTACGGTGCTGTTCATTTCCCATGATCTCGGTGTCATCAACGCGCTGAGCGATACGGTCGCCGTGATGAAAAAAGGCCAGCTTGTCGAAGTAAACGCGCGGGAACCCTTTTTCGCTCACCCGCAAACGTCCTATGGCTATGAACTCTTATCTGCGGTGCCCAAGATGCCGCCACTTCCAACACGATAGAAGGTGTATAGCGATGTCCCAATACAAACCCCTTACCACCCAAGAGTATGATACGCTTCACCAATCGCTGGCTCGACTCTTGTCTACCCGCACGGTGCCCGTCGTTATCCCCGGTGAGGCCATCCTCGGGATCGAAGCCATCGCGGCAGGGATTGCCGCTCCTGGCCGTACCATCCTGAATGTCGTCACAGGTCCATATGGAACGCTCTTCGGCAAGTGGCTGGCACGCGGAGGAGCGGTGGTTGTAGAAGTAGAATCCTCCTTCGACGATGTCATTACAGTCGAAGCGGTTGCCGAAGCGATTGAGAAAGTGAAGCCTAGCGCGCTTTCCTTTGTGCATGCGGAGTCCGTCACAGGCGGCACCAACCCCGCCCGTCGTATTCTGGAGTTGGCCCGAAAATCGAATCTCATCACGATCATCGATTCGGTCTCGGCCATCGGTGCCGAACCGGTGCTTATGGACGAGTGGGGAATCGACTTCGTCACCATTGGCGCGCAAAAGGGGTTAGCCGGTCCGAACGGCATCAGCGCTGTCGGGATTTCCGATCGCGGCTGGGACTTCCTCGAACAGAACCCCAACGCGCCGAGGAACTCGATTCTTTCCCTGTTGGACCTAAAGAGCCCGGAAGAGGGCTCGAATCCCCCGCGGATTCCGGCGAACATTCCCGCTCTCGAAGCGAGGGCTCTGCTTGAAGCCTTGGAGCAAATTGAGCAAGAGGGTTTGCCGAACGTTAACAAACGCCACAGTCTGGCATCGTCCGCAACGATTGCGGGATTGAAAGCGTTAGGGCTGGAACCATGGCAGAGCCACGAAGCCAGCTACTCGCCTCTGGTTACGACAGTTCGGCTTCCCGAAGACGGTCGCCTCCAGGTGGAGCGGCCGATCGGCAGTGTCGCTCCGGGGGACGGAGCGATGGAAGGAAAGCTGCTGCGCATCAATCACTTTGGCGCGAATGCCAAGCGAGGCAGTGTCGAGCAGGCCATCAAGACGCTTGCAGAGCTGCTCGGGCAAGAGCCGGCGCAGGCCCTTGCAGCCGTCGGGGAAGCATGGGGGCATGACCATGACCACTAATCATCCGAAAGACACAACGTATCGGTCTGTTTATCTGGCAGGCATCCAGGGAGAACGCTTCGATGTTCGGATCGCCGATGGGCGCTTTGTCTCCATCGAGAAGGCCTCCTCTCTGCCGGAACGCCCGGGTGAAGACTTATGGCTGAGTCCAGGCGCCATCGACCTTCATACGCACCTGGCCTGGACAGACTTCCATCACGATGACCAGTTAAAGCGGACCTCTGATGAAGTCGAAGCGATGCAGGTGCAGGCCTTCGAAGCGACTCTCCGCGCCGGAGTGACGAGCGCACGAGATGCCGGCGGCCTGCTGCCGAGTATTGCTCGACGCATCGGCGAGCAATACGGGCAGCCCTTGCGGATTTTTACGAGTGGAGAAGCGCTTGGAGGACAAGATGCAGCCAAGGGCCACGAGTATTTAATGAAGCGGGTTACGGACAACGTGAAGGACGGGGCAAGCTGGATCAAAATCTTCGCAACGGGGGGACTCGGTTCCCCGCCGGACAAAGTGCTGAACCCCTTGCTTTCGAAGGAGGAATTCCTCACCATCGTCCGAACCGCCCATGCTGAACATACGAAGGTGATGGTTCATGTGTGGGGCGGACAAGCGCTGGACTGGTCAATCGATGCTGGTGTCGATTCCATCGAGCACGGTATCTACATGACCGAGGAGCAAGCCGGCAGGCTCGCCCAAGCGGGGATATCCTATATCCCCACTGCTGCCATCTATCGCATTGCCGCAGACCCGACAGGCACGCTCGCACTGAAGCAGCCCTTCCTGGATCACGCCGCTCGGGCTGCTGAATCGCATCCGAAGGCCGTTCTCTATGCCCGAAGAGAAGGTGTGCGCATCGGCTTCGGAACCGATTTCGCCACCCCGGGGCTGAATGGGCGAAATTTCGAGGAGCTCTACACGCTCATCGACTTCGGACTAACACGTGAAGAAGCGTGGAGCTCAGCCACCGATACCGCTGCCGATATCCTCGGGCTCGGAGACAAGCTCGGACGGATCAGGGCTGGCTATACGGCCGATGCCATCCTCTTCAACGCTGATCCTTATCGGGCGAAGAATGCCGATGACCTGCACCAAAGCATCGTTTCGGTCATCACGGGTGACCTCTAAATCAGATAAGTATCGACGGGGATAGACGCAAAACGGTATCTGGAAAGGGGAAGCCTATGGAAGCCAACAAAGCCGCGTTTACTTCCACGGACGAATACATCGCGCTGTTTCCACCGGCGGTTCAGGAGCTTCTGCAAACCTTGCGCAGCGTCATCAAGCAAGCAGCCCCAGAAGCCAAGGAGAAGATCAGCTATCAGATGCCGACCTTTGACCTTCACGGCAATCTGGTGCATTTTGCCGCCTATGAGCACCATATCGGCTTCTATCCAGCGCCGAGCGGGATCGCGGCTTATCAGGACGAATTATCCGCCTACAAAGGAGCCAAGGGCTCGGTTCAGTTCCCCCTCGACCAGCCGCTTCCCTACGAGCTGATCGCCAGGATTGTCCAGTTCCGGGTTCAGGAGAATACGGAAAAAGCCGCCGCAGCCAAGGTGAAAAAGAAGAAGTAGACAAGCTCCTCTCACCTGCTATTCAACCCTTTCGTGGGTTTGCATTCACGCCCTGGTACGTACACAACCCTCGCTTCACGAGAAATCAAAATAAGAGGATGGAGGCTCTCTCAACAGTTAGCTGAGAGAGCCTCCATCCTTGCACCATGCGCCTCCTCTTGCCAAAACCCTTCGAGAGGAGGCTTTTCTCTATTCCTTACTCTCCTGCCGAAGGTCGTATAAATCCGGTATTCTCAAGGCCCTAAATCCGTCGATATCGTTTTCCTCTACCCCATACTTCATCGCGTCCTGTCGATTATAGAAAGTGGACACTTCCCAATAAGGAAAGAATCGCATATACTATATATGAACACATGCTCATATATTAATATGTAATGAAAGGGAGGCCTCTTCATGGATCGTTATCAAATCATCGGTCTCATTGCCTTTCTGCTTTTTTACGGAAGCTACTTGGTCAAACAGCTCCTTCAGCGCCGACAAGGAATTGCCACTGACCGACTGGGCAGAGGAACGAAGCCCAAGCGGACCTCCATCACCGAAGTCGTCCTGAAAGCGACTACCTTCACCACAACAGTCGTACAGCTCGTCAGCCTGTTCGCCGCTCGTCCAGAGAGCCTGCTGCTTCCCTCGCAACCGATCCGTTCCATCGGCCTCGGTCTCGCGTTTGTCGGAGTCGCGGTGTTTGTCACCGCCATGGCCACGATGAAAACGAGCTGGCGCGCCGGCATTGATGCGTCCCAGCAAACCCGGCTCATTCGCCGCGGTATCTACCGGTTCACCCGCAATCCGGCCTTTGTCGGCTTCGATCTGTTCTATCTTGGCTTCGCTCTCGCTTTCTGCAACTCGTTCACGCTGATTTTCCTGGCCCTGTGCATCACCATGCTGCACCTTCAGATATTGGAGGAAGAGAAGTTCCTCCCTACTGTATTCGGCCAAGAGTATACGGATTATCGACAATCCACCGCACGGTATTTCTGGTTTCTGTGACGTTGATCCTCGTGAAGGCCAGCGGAGTGATTCTGGATCGGTTGCTGGAGCCCGTCAGCCTGTTCAATCGAACAGGGCCCAAAATCGCCCAATCCTCAAGCAGCTCGAATCTTAGCCCGGCTCACATACCAATAGGGAACCGCCAGAAAAACAGAGCCCCCGATCATGTTACCCAGCGTCACCCAAGCCATGTTTTGCACGACCGCTGACAAGGTAATCGTCTCCGAATGAGGCAGCAGGAGAGCGATCGCATAGAGCCCCATGTTCGCGATGGAGTGCTCCAGCCCTGGAGTCGCGAAAGCAAACACACAATAGATGAGCATGAGCAGTTGAGCCGTTTCCTCCTTCATTCTATAAAAGAGCCAAACCGCCAGACAGACGACGAAATTACATAGGATTCCCTTAAGCAGCAGATCATTCGCAGAGGAGGTTAGCTTGCTCTCCACCGTCTCCAGGAGGAAATAACCGGTGCGACCGACCGGTGCGTGGCTTTCCACATAGAGGAAGGCCAGGAGTACCGAGCCCGCCAAATTGCCCATGTAGCAGACCAGAAGCAGATACAAGGTTCTCCTCCATTTCATTGCTTTCGTGAGAAGCCCGACGGTCATAATAAAGCAATTGCCCGTGAACAACTCTCCCCCCGCAAAATGCATGAGTCCAAGGGAGATGGGAAAGGTCAGCCCGACCGCGATTTTGCCGTATAATTTGCCTTCCACGTCGATGATGCCAGCCGTAGAGCAGGAGAGGGCAAGACCGACGATTACGAAAAATCCAGACATCATGGACAGCACAAAAAACTTCCCCGGATTGTTGCAAAAAAACTCGCCTTTCTCCTTCGCCGAAAGGGCAACCCGCTTGACTTCATCGTTGTACTTGGTCAGTGGTCACACTTCCCCGTCCTTAAGATAAGCCTTAGTGTGTACGAAGCAGGAGCAGGGAATACCGAAAGTTTCCAAATGAAAAACCGCCTCCAAAAAGAGGCGGTTTGTAAGAGGAATTACACCAAAAGATCCACGTATTGACCCTTTTCCTTACTCTTTGACGATGGAGGAGCATCCGAGTTCTGCAATGCCTCCTCCTGCAAAGCTTCGGGAGCTTCTCCGCTCGCCAGCTTAACGCTTTCGGAAGGGATCGCCTCTTCCTCCCCCTTCTCCACGCGCCCGCCGTCTTTCGGGTCCGATTCACGGGTCTCTTTTACTTTCTTGTTGATCTTGGAGATGCTTCCGGACAGGTCCATCATCACATCATCGATTCGGCTGTTCAGCTCCCCGAGCTTATCCACCTTTTTCGAAGACAAGACTCCTCTTCCCTGATCCGCTTTGATCTCGGTACTGAGAACACGCGCCTGGCCTTCCATGTTCGTCTTCACGGCGTTCGTGGATTTCATCTGCTGCATCGTCGTGCTGATACTGACAGCACTGTGCATGGAAGCGAGAGACTCCTCGCGAGCTTGCTCTTCTTCGGTCTTCGTCTGGATCGGCTCCCGACTTTTAGAAGCTTCCGCCACCTTCTGCCGCTGCTCCTCAAGAATCTCCGCTTTTCTCTGCATGAGCTGTTTGTTCAAGCTTTGAAGCTGCTCTTGCAGCTCCTTCTTGCGAGCGTCCTTCGCTTCCTTGGACATCTCTTTGTTCGCCGACAGGCTTTGAAGCTTCTGCTGTGTATCCGTGATCTGGCTCTGGATAGCCTTCAGCTGGTTGTCCTGATTCGCGCTCCCTGCATGGACGCTCTGCGCAGAAAAGGATGCTCCTGCTTGTATTCTCACGATCCATCTCTCCTCTAGCCTTGCATTCTTTCACATCTTCCTATCTTTTATATCGGACAAAATATGGAAAACTTAACCTTAATTTCGGAAGGAGATGGAGGACCATCTTGGAGATTCCTAAACTGAAACTAAGCAAATTTACGCGTTCGGTATGTATTTCTTTATTTTACGAACCCACATCTTCATCATCATTTTTTGCGGCAGTACTTTTGCCATCACATGTGTGCCTTTCACGTACAGGGTGCAGACCGACATGTCTTTTCCTCTCTTGGCATCTCTCAGCGCTGTGATTGCGACCCTATCCGGTGTTACGAGGCCGGGGAATTTGATTCTTTTGCCGTCATATTCTTTCAGTAGCATATCGGTATCTACCCAACTTGGGCAGACAGCGGTCGAGGTTATTCCGGTTCCCTTCAATTCAACGTTTAATGATCGGGAGTAGCTTCTTTCGAAAGCTTTTGTAGCCGCATACAAATTCAGATAGGGCAAGGGCTGAAAGGAAGACGCTGACGATAGGTTGAGAATTCGGCTTCCCCTTCTCATATAGGGAATACACAACGAACAGAGAACAGCAAGCGCACTGCAGTTGATCCTGATGGTATTCTCTACTTCTTCAATTGAAAAATCTTGATACGAAGCCATCCTTGCGATCCCCGCATTGTTAATTAAATAAGCGATGACGGGTTTGTGCTTTTCCAGCATTTCTCCCAAGGAATGCAGTTCGGTTGAATTCATCAAGTCTTTCGAAATCGTGACGATTTTATCTCCGAATTCATTCTTCAGAGCGGTTAGCTTTTCTTGGTTTCTAGCAATTGCCCAAATTTCATCTACCTCTTCTTGAAGCATGAGCTTCGTGAATTCTTTTCCGATGCCGCCACTGGCTCCTGTTACGATTGCAATCCTCTTATCCATACTCGATCCCCCTGTCATTTCAATACCGTTCGTTCCAAATCTTCCGCACTGATCATTTCATACTTTATCGTAAACAGCTTCTTAAGAGCGTAAAGATACACAACTCCCCAATAATAGTCTGCAAGCTTCAACGGATTGCCCGAGACTACACTGCCTTCCTTCTGTCCCTGCTCGATGATCTTAGCCATGTAGGTATAGAGCTCCGATTGATAGGTGGTTCCAGCCGAATAGTCTTCATCCTGTTCTAAAAGCATCTGGGTATTTAAAGCGATCGTTCCGGCAAAACGATCATCCTTCTCCAACTGAAGCAATACGTCTTTCGTCAGCTTATGTATTTTCCGTTTGGCTGGGATCGGAAGG
Source organism: Gorillibacterium timonense (assembly GCF_001457415.1). GTDB lineage: Bacteria > Bacillota > Bacilli > Paenibacillales > NBRC-103111 > Gorillibacterium > Gorillibacterium timonense. Next base: position 426,857 of record NZ_LN881724.1, on the reverse strand, counting down.
CTCGCGAGAACCTTTACTTGCTTGATATCCTTTTCTCGGTTGATCATCTTATGGATTTCTTGGAACAGCTCTTCCTTCGATTGAAAATAGACATAGATCGTCCCTTGACCAATACCAATATGCTTGGCCAAGTCGCTCATCTTCGTTCCGGAGAAGCCATTTTTCGAAAAATAGAGCATCGATTCGTGCAGGATTTTGTTGCGCATGCTTGCTCTGATTTCCTCACATCTTTCTGGCGATTTCGGCATAACGCACTCCTTATGAATGAATATTTGTTCATTGAAAACAGTAAGGAAGTTGTTGGAAAATGTCAAGAAAATCTTGTTCGCTCGATAATCTATCGGAAAAAGCGAAGAAGCCCACAGCCCGCCTTATCCCTATGGGAATAAGTAGGCAGTGAGCTTTCCCGAGTATTCTATGCCTGCCCGACTTGTGAGAGCTGCGTGTACCGGTTTGCCGGAATCGGCACTCCGAGATTACCGCGCAGTGTGTCGCTCTCGTACTCCGTACGGAACAGGCCTCGTTCCTGCAGGATTGGCACCACCTGCTCGATGAAATCCTCCAGCCCGTTCGGTACGGACGAGCCGATCATGAAGCCGTCGGCCGCTCCGCGCTCGAACCATTCCTGCACGCGGTCCGCCACCTGCTCCGGCGTGCCGATGAATGTCGGCCTCGGCGTCGCCACGGAGAGGGCGACCTGTCGAAGAGTCAAGCCTAGTGCTTTGGCGTCGGCTTTGATTTTGTCCGTCCCGCTCTGGAAGCTGTTCCGACCGAGATCGCCCAATTCCGGGAACGGCGCGTCCAGTTCATATTTGGAGAAATCATGATGCTCGAAGAAGCGACCCAGATAGAGCAGCGCGTCTTCTGCGGACACCAGCTCAAGTACTTCTTGATACTTGCGTTCGGCCTCCTCCGGTGTGCGGCCGATGACAGGCCCGATGCCCGGGAAGATTAAGACATGGTCCGGGTTTCGCCCGAATGCTGCTGCTCGGCGCTTCACGTCCTGGTAATACTGGATCGCATCCTCGATCGTATCCTGACCGGTGAAGACCGCATCGGCTTCTTTCGCGGCATAGTCCTTGCCGACCTCCGAGGCTCCCGCCTGGAAGATAACCGGATGGCCCTGCTTCGATCTCGCGACGTTGAGCGGTCCCTTCACGGAGAAGAATTCGCCCACGTGATCGAGTGAATGCAGCTTGGACCGGTCGAAGAAGACCCCGGACGCTTTGTCGCGCACAAACGCGTCATCCTCCCAGGAATCCCACAATCCGCGCACCACCTCCAGAAATTCCTTGGCAATCCGGTAACGCTTGCTGTGGTCGGGATGATCCTTTTTGCCGAAGTTAAGCGCCGTGCCCTCAAGCGGAGAGGTGACGATGTTCCAGCCCGCGCGGCCGCCGCTGATGGTATCGAGCGAGCCGAATTGCCGCGCGACGGTAAATGGCTCACTGTAGGAAGTGGACAAGGTACCCACCAGACCGATCCGCTCGCTCGCAGCGGCAAGCGCGCTCAGGATGGTGATCGGCTCGAACCGATTCAGAAAATGCGGGATCGATTTCTCATTGATATAGAGTCCGTCCGCAACAAAGGCCAGATCAAACTTCGCCGTTTCCGCCTTCTCGACCCAGCGTTTATAGACACCGAGGTTCACGCTGGCGTCCGACGGAATATCCGGGTGTCTCCAGAGAGAGGTGCTGCTGCCGACGCCGTGCAGCATCGCGCCCAGCTTTAGTTGTCTGCGTCCTGCCATAAGTGATTCCCCCTTTACGCCGGCTCGGTGCCGGCTGCTGTCAAGCGATTACGGTACGACTGTTTGATACGATTTATTTGAGCCAAGTGGATGTGGACATGCTTCGTAAATCCAGCAATGATGTCGCGGACTCGCACAGTCTCGCCTTTGAAATTGATGCCGCTCTTGTTCAGTTCGGCTTCGCTCAGTCGGCCAAAGAGCAGGCTGTTATAGACAAGAAGCGCCTGGAATACGTGCAGAGCATCCGTGACGCTGCTCTCATTCGCTCGCTGTCCGGCTACCCACTTGTCTTGGTTGAACGCAGGAAGCTGAGCCGTCGTATCCGCCAAAATGTCGCGAATCCGAAACGAGACGGCGATGCTGTGATCGGCCAGATGGGCGAGCACCTCGGTGACGCTCCATTTAACGGGGCTCTCCTTCCACGTCAGCTCTTCCTCGCTCAACCCAGCAACCGCCTCCACCAGCAAGTGATGCGTGTCCCGATAGGCTTGAATGTCGATGTCGCTCATCTCGTCTTCCTCCTGACTGTTATAGATGCTAAGGCCTTTACTTATTGTTCTTCTGCAGGTTATTTCGCTCCGAAATCAAGCTATCCGCCATTTTGTATCTACTTCTTGTTAAATCCCCATCTCATAAAATGGGGCTCTGGGTCACAAACATGCTTTACCCTTCCGCCACAGCCTCCAGCGCGCGCTCCGCAAGGGCAGCGAAGTAATCCGCCGCTAGCGGTAGCGCACGCTCATCCACATCGAATGCCGGATGGTGCCACTCCTCGGGTCCCGAGGTGCCGAAGAAGACGAACAAACCCGGTATCTGCTTCTGGTAAACGGCAAAATCCTCGCCAGCAAGCGATGGAACCGGAACCACCGGGGCAATCCCAAGCTGATCCGCCACTTCCCAAGCCAGCTCTGCCAGCGCATCATCATTGACGACCGAAGGCGGTCCCTGAATCCAGCGAACGCTCGCGCTTGTCCCGAATGCGGCGGCTACGCTGACGCACACCTGCTCGAAGCGCTCCAGCACGCGCGCGCGAACTACTTCATCAAACGTGCGAATCGTCCCCTCCAGCACCGCAGATTCCGGGATGACGTTCCACACGGTTCCGCTGTTCAGCTTGGTGACACTGACGACGGCTCCGTCGAGCGCGCTGACATTGCGGCTGACAATGGACTGTACCGCCGTGACGATGTGGGCGGCGGCTACAATCGGGTCTAGCGAGGACTCCGGAACCGCGGCATGCGAGCCTTTTCCCTTTACCTCAACCTTGAACCCATCGGCCGCCGCCATGAGCGGCCCGCCTTTGATGCCGATAGTGCCGACCGGCAGATCCGGCTTGTTGTGCAGGCCGAACACGGCGCTGACCCCTTCCAGTGCGCCGCTGTCTATGACCTGACGTGCGCCGAACGCCTTCTCCTCCGCTGGTTGAAACAAGAAGCGAACCGTTCCTTGCAGCTCGTCCTCGCGCTCCTTCAACAGGAAGGCCGCTCCGAGCATCGCGGCGGTGTGAAAGTCATGACCGCAGGCATGCATCTTGCCGGGAACGGACGAGGCAAACGGCAGGCCCGTCTCCTCCTGCACGGGAAGGGCGTCGATATCTGCCCGCAGCGCGATGACTGGCCCGGGCCGCTTGCCTCCAAGCTCCGCGACGACTCCCGTTCGCAGCGGGTAGGAAGCGATGGCGATGCCCGATTCCTCCAGCCAGCGCTTGATTCGCTTCGTCGTCTCGTATTCTTCATTGGACAGCTCCGGATAGCGATGCAGCTCCCGCCGAATCCGGGTCAGACGGTCCGCCAGCCCGTCAGCCGTCCTATCGCTGCTCCCCTTTCTCGCTTCGTTCCCAATCCGAACGTTATCTTTTTCCTTGCTCATTTCCCCATCTCCCTGGAATCACCTTTTGGCCTCTATAAAGCCTTCGTTACTCAGGCTTCCAGACCTTCTCTCTCAAGCCTTCACTTCCGCAAAAGCTTCGCTTAACAGCTCGTAGGAGAGAATCCGCTTCTCGAACGGAGTGATATTCGTGGTGATGATGAATTCGCTGACTCCCGTTGCCTCCTGCAAAGCGAGCAGCTTGCGACGTACCGTCTCTTTGGAGCCAGCGGTGACCAGCGGAGCCTTCTCTTCGATCGTGTACGGCTCACCCGCTTGCTTAGCAAACTCCTCCGCCTGCTCCACACTGGCCAGAGTGAGTGTCTTGCCGCTCTCCAGGCGAACCTTTACCAGCCTGTAGGGCGGAATCAAGCTCTCCGCTTCTTCATCCGTATCCGCCACGATCGCCGACAGCGCGAGAATGACCTCCGGTCTCGCACCCTCCGCTCCCTGGAATGTCTCGCGGTATTGGCGGACCGCTGCGATCGCCTCCTCCTCGTCTCCACCGATAAACAGGGAGAACACATAGGGGAGACCGAGGCTGGCCGCCAGCTCGCTGCTCGAAGCGCTTGCGCCGAGCAGGTACAGCTCGGGGGAGATCGGCGGGATCGGCGTCGCTTTGAGCCCTGCCAGTGGTCCCTCCGCGTCGGACTTCTGATTCACATAGCGGCGCAGCTCCACGAGCTTCTCCGTTAGTGATTGCGCCGAAGCGATCTCTTTTTGCAGCGCCTGCGTGCTGCGGGGCAGCCCGCCGGGAGCGCGGCCGACGCCGAGGTCGACTCTGCCCGGCGCCAGAGAGGAGAGCACGTGGAAGGTCTCCGCCACCTTATACGGGCTGTAGTGCTGCAGCATGACTCCGCCGGAGCCGACGCGGATGCGCGAGGTTTTGGCTAGTAGGTGCGAGATGAGAACCTCCGGCGCCGAACCAGCGAGAAGCTCGGAATCGTGATGCTCCGCCACCCAATAGCGGTGATACCCGAGCTCTTCCGCTCTTTTGGCGAGGGCGACGGTATGGGCCAGTGCCTCCACGGCCGTTTCCCCCGGATAGAGCGGGCTTTGATCCAATATGCTGAACGTGATGGACATCGCGGTCGCCTCCTAGATGGAATAGCTCAATTCGGGTGTAATGCGCTTCAAAAACTGCTTCGTCCGTTCTTCCTTCGGGTGGGTGAACAGCTCGGAGGGCTTCCCCTCCTCGACGACGACTCCGCCGTCCATAAAGACGACATGGCTGGCGACATCCTGCGCGAAGCCAATCTCATGGGTGACAATGATCATCGTGATGCCTTCTCTTGCAATCTTGCGGATGACCGCCAGCACCTCGCCAACCAACTCGGGGTCGAGGGCAGAGGTCGGCTCATCCAGCAAAAGGACCTCCGGCTCCATGGCAAGCGCCCGTGCGATGCCGACACGCTGCTGCTGCCCGCCCGAGAGCTGGCTCGGATAAGCGTCCAGCTTGAAGCCGAGGCCGACCTTTTCCAACAGCTCGACTCCACGCTTGAGCGCTTCCTCCTTGCTGATCCTCCTGACCACAACCAGACCCTCGATCACATTTTCCAGCGCCGTCTTGTGGGCAAACAGGTTGTACTGCTGGAAGACCATAGCCGAGCGCTGCCTCAGCTCGTGAATCTCCTTCTTGCCAGGCCGTTTGGCATCGAAGGCGAAGTCCCCGATACGAATCTCTCCTTCTCCAGGCTTCTCCAGGTAGTTGATGCAGCGAAGCAGCGTCGTCTTGCCCGAGCCGCTCGGTCCAAGAATTGCGACCACCTCGCCCTTCGCTACCTCCAGATCGATCCCCTTCAATACCTCGTGCTTGCCGAAGGTTTTGTGAATGCCGGTCAGCTTGATCATGCGACGCCCCCCTTGCTGTAGACGTGAATTTTGCGTTCGATGAGTCCGGTGATGCGCTCGATCAGGATCGTCAATCCCCAGAAGATGAGCGCAGCCGCCAAGTAAGCCTCGAAGAACTTCCAGTTGGTGGCGGCCACGATCTGGGCCTTCGCGTTCAGATCGACCACGGAGACGGTAAACGCAAGCGTCGAGCCATGCAAAAGCCCAATGACCGAGTTAGACAGATTGGGAAGGCTCGCAGCCAACGCCTGTGGGAACACAATCCGCCTCAGCGCCTGCGGAGTGGTCATGCCGATCGACCAAGCCGCCTCGATCTGCCCCCGATCAACGGCCTGCAGACCCGAGCGGACAACCTCGGACAGGTAGGCTCCCGCCGTGATCGAGAATGAGAGATACGCGAAGGCAATCATCGGGATTTTCGCGGAATTCCAACCGAGTCCGAGCTCCACAGATAGCCCGTCTACGAGCATCGGCAAGCCGAAATAGATGAGCAGCAGGTGGGTCAGCATCGGCGTTCCCCGAATGAACGTCACGTAGCCGGTCGAGATCTGAGACAGAACAGGAACACGGTACAGGCGAAACAGGGCCGTTGCCGTTCCGATGAGAAAGCCGCATAGAACCGATACCCCGGTAATGGCGAGCGTTGTCGGAACAGCGGACAAAAGCTGCACGAACGCCGTCCAGATAAAAGTCGGGTCCAGCTTCATACCCAAGCGCCTCCTTTGGAGCCTGCTGCCGCTTCACGGGTCAAGCGACCGAGCGAAGCGTGCTTGCTTCTGAGGAGCCCACCCCGGCGGTTCGCCGTCTCCCGCTGCTTGTGCCGTTGAAGCCTCCGCTCCACGAGGAGCAGAATCCGCTCCAGCATCGCACAGATGACGAGATAGATGAGAGCCAGCGCGAGATAGGTTTCGAGGAAATGCTGCGTCAACGTGCCGAGAGTTTGCGCCTTGCCCGTCATCTCCATAACACCGAGGGTGAACGCGAGCGATGTGTCTTTTAGCATCGCGAGCACCAGATTGGAGAAGACCGGAACGGCAATCGCGAGCGCTTGCGGCAGCACGATTCGAACGAAGGCTTGGTAACCGGTCATCCCGAGCGAGTAAGCCGCCTCGACTTGACCGCGGTCGACCGCCATAACCGCCGCCCGGATATTTTCCGAGAGGTAAGCACCGGCGTTCAGACCAAAGGTCAGCATGACAAAATACAGGGCTGGGAGTCTGGACACATCAATCGAGATCAGCTTCAGAATCTCCGGCAATCCGTAATAGAACAGGAACAGTTGAATCAGCACCGGCGTGCCCCGGAAGAAGGAGACAAAGACCATCGATAACTGTCCCAGCACCGGAATTTTGTACAGACGGGGTAAAGCCACCAGGAACCCGACTACAAGCCCCAGGACGAGAGCCCCTGCCACGATCAGCAGCGTGAGATTCAAGGTTTGCAGCAGCTTGGGGATAAACTCGAACACATACGAGATATCGAAGCCGTACTCCATCTTGCGGTCACCCCTTCCTTGCGAAAATCCATCTCGATAAGCGCTCTAGTTGGTGCTGTCCTGCGTAAAGTCATCGCCCAGCCATTCCTTGCTCAGCTTGCTGAGCGTGCCGTCCGCCTTAATGGCCTTGATCGCGCCATCGATGGCGTCCGCCAGCTTCTGCGAATCCGCATCGTCCTTGCGGAAGACGAATAGAATATCTGCCTCGGACAGGCTGTCGCCCGCCGTCTTCAGCTTGCCCTGCGGGTCGATCAGGGAAAGTGTGAAATCCGCCGCCAAGGTAGCATCGACACGTCCGCTCGTAATCTGGCTGACCACATCGTTCGCCGTCCCGCTCTGGTAGACGACCTCGATCTTCTTGTCATGGTCCTTGTTGTAATTCTCCAGAATTTGCGCCTGGGCGCTCGTTGCGCTGGTCAGAACCTTCTTGCCGGCCAGATCGTCCAGCGACTGGATCGCGTTGTTGTCCTTCGCGACGACGATCTTGTTTCTCCAGTGCGCATACGGCTCCTTGTTGAACAGGTACTTCTGTTCACGCTCCGGATTCTTCTCCATCTCGTGAGCGACAAAATCGATCTTCTTCGTCTCCAGGCTGAGCAGCAGGTTGGAGAAATCCATCGTCTGGAGCTCGAATTCGTATTCGGGGAGGCGCTTGTCGATCTCCCGAACGAGCTCCACGTCGTAGCCGGTCAGCTTCCCGCTCTCATCGAGAAATGCGACCTTCGGGAATCCGGTCCCGGTTCCGACGATAATCTTCTTGACCTCGCCAGAGCCGTCGGCTGCAGAAGCCGCCGGACTATTCGTATCTCCCCCAGTGCTGCTGCCGGAAGTCGAGCTGCAGCCCGCCGTCACCAGAGCCAAAACCAGCAGTGTCGAAGAAATCCAGGTTTTCTTGTTCATTGTCAGTTCCTCCATATCTCGATCAAATCGGGGTTCACCACTTTGCGAAGCAGGTGCATCGGCCCTTCCCCGGTGCCGGCATCGAAGGAATAGATGCTCTCATAGCCCCTTCGTTCGTACATGGGGAGCAGCCAGGGGTGGTTTTCCGCTGTTCCGAGCGTAACTGCTGGAGCCCCGACCTGGTCGCGAATGATCGCGGTCTCGACCCAGGCCAGCAGCTTGTCGCCATAGCCCTTGCCTTGCTCCGTCGGGTCTACGGCAAACCATTTGATGAACGGCAGATCGGTGACGGCCTTCACTTCCTCTTCCTTGGATAGAGTGATCGTTGCCACAATCCGTCCGTCTGCTTCCAGCACATAGCATTCGTTCTTCTCCACGTTCTCCCGGACTTGGGTCACGTCGGCATTCGCCGCTGGCCAATTGAGCTTCAATTCGCGAATCAGCACGTATGCTTCGTGAATAACAGCCTGCAGGTGTTCGGCGTCTTCCCTTTTTGCTCGGCGGAATTGTTCACTCATCGATCTGCACCCCTTTTCTCTAATAATACAATTCATATCTGTTAACTCAGATTTTATTCGTTATTACTGTAACATTTATCACATTATTTCTCTAATAGACTTTCTCTATCGATCCATCGAATCTCTCTACCATACACGTCAGGGAGCGCGGATTCCCGTCAATCCCGCAGGCTGTCCTTCCACTGAAGCAGCGCCTCGATATATTCGGTGTTCTCCCCCGTCAGCGCGATCACGCAGGTCTGCAAGGTAATGCCTGCGGTTTCTTCGATCTCGATCGGCACCAGCTCCCCCCGCTCAACCTCCTCCCGTGCGCACAGACCAGGCAGAAAGGAGATGCCCGCCTGGCGCAGCACGAGCTTCTTCGCCGTCTCGCTGTTGTCCGCGTGAAACTTGATCTGAGGCGGGTACTCCAAATTCTCAAATACCCGATGCAGACGCATCCAATCGAGCGAACCGCATTCGAAGAAAACCAGCGTCTCATGCCGAAGGTCTCGGATCGACGCCTTGCCTACTGTCGCAAAGGGGTGATCCCGGTACACATACAGCCGGATGGGGTCCTCATAAAAAGGATAAGCCTGCACGGATGGATGAGTGAGCCGCCGGACGAACGCGATGTCGATCTCCCGCTCTAGGAGCCGCTTGACCAACTCATCGGAGGCAGCCGTCGTCTGCTTGAAGGTCAGCTCCGGGTAGTGCTGCACGAGCTGCGGCAGCAAATCGGCAAGCAGATAGTTCGAAACCGACAGCGTACTCCCAATGCGCAGTTCGTCAGACCGCGCCCTTTGATCCTGCAAGCGGAGCTTGCCTTTCTGCATCGTCTGCAAAATCTGCTGTGCAAAGGGAAGAAACCGCTTCCCCTTATCCGTCAGCTCGATTTGTTTGCCCAGTCGGTCGAACAACCGGCAATCCAGCTCCCGCTCCAGCGTCTGGATGCGCGCCGTCACCGACGGCTGCGAGAGGAACAGCACCTCCGCCGCTTTGTTGAAGCTGCCGTAGTGATGGATGTAGACGAACGCTTCCAGATTCTCAATGTTCATGCCGCTTCCGACCTCCTTGCGGATTGAGGATGGACTTCCTCCGCCCCCTATAGAAAAACCGCCCTGAAGCTTCCTGCTTCGGACGTTTCGTTTCTCCCCGACCATCGGGGCTTATTCGTTTTAATTCCTTGTAATCTTATTAATTTAATAAGGATTCCATTTATCATAGTGTGCCTTCCATACCGTGTCAAGGCAATAGCAGTCGCTCATAAGCTCTTTTCACGAATAAATCGAGGACATCCAGGAAAAGAATCTATCGAATGTGTGCCTTATGCCCAAATCGGAAGCTGCAGTCCCGTTAAAAAAGCGCCTCCTTAAGAGGCGCTTGCGTGGATCAGGTCGTAAGAAACACCGATCTCAATGAAAGCAGGGATCGGGTTTTCCTCCCGCATTCCGCGCCACATTTATCGGGTTGTCTTCTTTTCAAGAGGCGTTACCGTAAAGCTCGTTGAATTAACGGCACATTCAAATGGGAACGTTGTCTTTGCCACCGTTTCATCGTTGGCGACAGCGAACACACTTTTCTGAGCAATCATGGCGTCAAGGAAGCCTGCGTAATTCTTTATATCATCAACGGTTGTGCTCAACATCTCCTGACGAATTCTTTTTAAGTCATCCATCCTGCAGCCAATAAGCGGCTCCTGCTCAAAACGGTAACTATCCGCATGATAGTACTGGTCAAACTCGTTAACTGTTGAAATAATTATGCTGTCAAGCTCCCTTTGCGTCATGGATAGATCGCGAAGATAGGTACCTGCTCCTGCGAAAACGTCCAGAGCCTCATCGATCTCGCTTATCCCCGCGACAGCAAAGGAAATTGTCCCGTTTGTCAAAGACGTACTAGCACCGTAAGCACCCAACTTTCCGCGCAAAACCGGAGTCAAGTATTTCGATGTAAGCAGCTTTCCGAGCACCTCCATTTTTCCGGAATATCGATAGCTGCTTTTGTAGATATTCCCCACTTGCATGACATGGCTAACATTTTGTTGATCGGACAGTACAACGGCCGAGTTGTAGCCCGATTGCAATGGATCTGAGTAATCCGCGCGTACTTTCCCGCTCATCTTGGCAACGAAAGGGTCAATAATGGATTTAAAAATGGTGTACCCAGCACTGTCTCCATAGTAGCTGACCATCAGGTCATTTCGGTTTATCGTATCCTCAAAAAGGGTATTCAGTTGGCTTGCATACGTCTTGAGCTCACCGGGTTTTTGCAGCATCTGTCTGATAAAGGTGAAGTAAAAGATTGAACCGGTTTCGGTAGTCCCGAGTGTGGCTGCGCGGAATTGATCGGCCTGATTTTGGGAAGCGGTCAACATATCATTCGAAATTAAGTATGGAGTTGAGGATAACGTCTTCCTATTGTTATCTTCCTGCGCCAAAAATGCTGCCAGTTCTTTTGCCGAAAACAAATCCTTTCGCTTCAAAAATCTGACGACTTGCCGAGTCGTCTCGGCAATATCCGTCTTGTCGCTTGAAATCGAAAGGGTAAAGCGCGGGTTTATCTGGTTTTCATCAAAAAAGTTCTCAGAAGGGGATAGTGACCAATAGACCTGATCAAGACCGAGAGAAGAAAGCTTGTCGTTTAGATATTTCGTCATCAGGGCTGCGTTTTTTAAATCTCCTCCCGAAGCTGGCAATTCAAAATACAGATTAGCGTTGATTGTCTCAGCAGAATGATCAAGCGTGGCATAATGGCTTACGCCGTTTACTACCTCAAGCTTTTCGGTTTGTCCTGACTTATGCCCCAATTTGTCTTGTTTGAACTCATCAAGAGAAAGCAGAGGAAGCTTTGCCAGCGTTTCCGGACTGTCCGGAGCTTCGGCCCAAGCGTTGAAAGCTTCGGTTTCATCCTTTAGTTTGGCAAGCTCGCTGGCCGACATCTTTCCTTCATTTGAATCGTCTGCTTTTGCGCCTTGCCCCGACACAACAATGCTTTTATAGGAATTGGTTAGAAAATACCGGTCGAGTATTTCATAAAAATACGACGGATGGTCTCGTAAATCCCGAAAGACTGCCGATTGATTCAGGAACAAGAACGGGTCATCCCCATAAATAAAACCATTTAATGCGAGATCAGAGGATTCAGTAACTGGGTCATTCTTTTTGTTGCTTTCAACTTGTTCAATTGCGGCGTTAAGCTCCTCAGCCCCCATGCCGTCCCGCTTTAAAGAGGACAATACGGAGCCAAAGCGGGAGATAGCCTCATCCTTTTGGCTGACCGGAACATCAGCAAGAATAAGACCCAGATTGAATATTCCGCCTGTGTTCCCGCCCACGCTATAAAGGGTAGGGTAGGTGGCGTCTAGTCTTTTTTGAACAACAGTCAACAAAATTTCACGCGCATAAGATGCCTTTGCTTCTGTCACAGGCGAACCAGAGTATAGAATCCCGATGTCAACCGTCGTTGTTTTATTGGTAACATTATAGCTTTGTATGGGGTTTTTCGGTTTTTGGGCTGAATAATTCCACGTAATAGCCGGAGCCTTATCGCTATAATCCTTCATATAGGAATTCAATAAAGACAATGTCCGGCTTAGATCCTGATCACCCGAAATGCTAATAAAGCTGTTGGCCGGTGTGTAATACTTGTTGTAGACGCGTATCACATCCGAATACGTCAGATCCGTAATGGCGTCGACGGTACCACCGCTAGTAAAAGCCGGGACCGTATTGCCATATAAATTTGTGTACATTTTACTAGCAACAAAGTTAATCGTGCTCTCCGTTCCTTGCAGGTCGTTTAAGCGCAGTTCATTGTATACGACCCCATTGTAACCCGCTTTTCCATTCGCATACTCTCTGCGTATCCCTTGCTGTTTAAAAATATTCTCATCGGTCAAGACGCTGGGGCTTAAGACTGCATGGATGTATACGTCCGCTAGATTATAAAAGTCTGTTTTATTCGATGTTTTGAAAACATAGGAAGTACTGTCGTCCGCCGTACGAGCATTTAACATCGTCGCAACAGATGTGCTGCGTAAATAAGGCGCCAGATTTTTTGAGGGGTATTTTTCACTGCCGCACATCAAGCTGTGTTCTAGTACGTGATTAGCCCCCTTGTTGTCTTCCGGCGGTGTCTTGAAGCCTATAGAAAACGTCATTTCCTCCTTGCCGTCGTCCAAGTAAAAAACGCTTGCGCCAGATTTTGTGTGTTTTAAGTAGAAGGCGGTTGTTTTTTGATCGGTAAGGTACTGCTTTGTAACCAACGTAAAACCTAATTTGTGCAAATCGAGTCCATCAATAGGACTTCGCTCCGCAAAGCTGCTCAATGGAAGACACGGAGTTACCAGTAGAATAACCAGAGGAATTGCGATTACTTTTGTTCTTGCCATTATCTCACCCTCTTATCAAATGATTTGCACATAAATAGAAAAACCCCTTATTCTATACGGGTTTATTCAACCACAGAATAAGGAGCGATTTAGGAATTCTTCTTTATGAATTTCTTAAGGTTTTCTTATTTCATCATTTGACATTGGAAGGATTACAGTAAACACGGTATGTTCCTGATTACTTTCCACGGTTAATGTACCGCCGTGAGCAGCAACAATTTCTTTCGCAATGGCCAAGCCTAATCCTGCGCCACCCGTGTGAGAGGAACGCGAAGAATCCAAGCGGTAGAACTTTTCAAAGATCGTATCAAGCTTTTCCAAGGGAATCGGATTGCCTTGGTTGGTGAAGGTTATTCCTATAGTTCTCTCCTGCTGCCTGGCACCAATGTCAATGACACTGTTTTCATAGCTATATGCTATCGCATTTTTCAGGATGTTATTGAATACACGAGCCAATTTATCTCCATCTCCATACAAGATAATGCCATCAGGCACATGAACAGAAGCCCGCTTATGCTGTAGGGTCAGTATTGGATAGAACTCATCTGCCATTTGCTGAAGCATGAAGGATAAAGCAATTTTTTCTTTATTCAAGACAATGGTCTGAAGATTAAATCTTGTGATTTCAAAAAATTCATGAATAAGCTGCTCCAGTCGATAAGCCTTTTCAAGCGTGATTCCAACATATTTGGCTTTCTGTTCTTGCGGCATATCCGGTGCTTCATCCAAAAGACTCAAATAGCCGATAATGGAGGTCAGTGGTGTTTTGATATCATGCGCCAAATAAACAACCAAATCGTTTTTTCGTTGTTCTGCTTCCTTGGCGTCCCGATCACGCTTCTCAAGCATACTCTTGATCTTATTCAGCTTGGCCGCCATATAACCCATTTCCGGTGACAATGTGATTTCACGGTCCGATACTTCTACAAGCTGATCCATTCCTGTACTGACTTGGTTGAAGTATTTTGTCATCTGCGAAAGTGCGTAATAAAAGACCAGCAATAACAAGAGAAACATCCCGCTGGCCATCAGCAAAGTCTTATTGTTGCGAAACAGCTGCTGATACATATTCAAACTTTCGTCATACGATATATGAAATAGGTTTTGACACAGATGGATGAAGCTTTCTGCAAAGAAAGGCTCAAAAAGACCGTCAATCAAAAAATGTTGAGTGAGAATACCAATCAAAAGTGCCGCGATCGCAATGAAAACAACCCGCAAGAAAATCTTTCTTTTTAATTTTCCAAAATCATCTTTCGATTTTATAGCCAACCCCCCAGACCGTTTTGATATAGTTGGGATGCTCTGCGCTATCGTGCATTTTTTCTCTTAGATGTCGGACATGGACCATCACCGTATTGTTGTTAGTGAAATACTTATCTCCCCAAACTTCACGGAACAAGTCCTCCGAGCTAACGACCTGTCCACGATTTGAACAGAGAACCCAAAGAATCGAAAATTCCGTAGGTGTGAGAGATAGCTTTTTCTCATTTAACGTGCATTCATGGGTATCCAAGTCTATCACTAAGCCAGAAACGGTAATCAAGTGGTCTTCCCGATTCGTTATTGCCGAATTGTATTTGGTAAACCTCCGAAGTTGCGCTTTAACACGGGCAATCAGCTCTAATGGACGGAAGGGTTTCGTGATGTAGTCATCTGCACCTAATGTTAGTCCGGTGATTTTATCCATTCCTTCCTCTTTGGCAGTTAACATGATAACTGGAAAATGATGCTCTTCCCGAATTCGTTGACAGATTGAAAAGCCGTCGATATCAGGCAACATGACATCCAAAATCGCAAGGTCAATTTTTTCGCTCATCATGCAAGCGAGAGCATCCTTACCCCTATAAAATTTTAGGACATTATAATTTTCACCTTTCAGATAAACTTCTACTAAGTCGGCAATCGCCTGTTCGTCATCCACTACTAAAATAGTGATAGCCAAAAGCATCCTCTTCCTTTTTAAGCCTATTTTCCCATCCTTATTGTAATACGTGAACGAATCAATTTCGTAGGTTTTCCCTTAGCAAAACCTTAAGATTTCATTAAGGTTCTGCACATCGCTTCACAAGTGAGGGTCATAACGAAAAAATAAGCTCAAGCACCAGTTAGGGAAACCCGGCGCTTGAGCTTTTTCTATTGGATTCTTACTAATTGAACAGCCGCATGACGAACCAGTACGACCGGATCAGACCGATGACCGCCGACAGTCCGTAGCTTTCTGAGAATTAGGCTTTTGTATGGGTGGATAGTGATGGTTTCGGCGTCCCATTGTTATCCCACTGCACACCCCACATGAACCCTGCTATGAGGTAGCCCCCCATTCAAGACAGCTCTGTACGATCGCGAAACTCTTGAGGGGTCATATTCGAAAAAGCTTTAAACCGCTTAATAAAATGCGGGACGGCCTGATACCCGACAATTTGACTGATCTCGTATATTTTTTTGTCGCCGTTGCGCAGCAAATACGAAGCCAGTTCCATCCGATACCGATGGATGTACTCGCTCAGATTGTTTCCCGTTTCGGCCCGGTACACCCTCGACAAATAGGCGGGATGAAGGCCGATGTGAGCCGCGATCGACTGCAGCGAGAGCCCGTCGTTCATGTTCTCCTCGATGAATTTTTGAACCTTGTCGACTAAGCCGCTTTGCTTCTCGGAAGAATCCTCCATTTGCTCTCGAAGGCTGCGGAGCATATCGAATGCCCACTTCTCCAATTGCTTCAGACTGGGAGCGGCGGGCATGAGACCGAAGGAGGATGCACCAAACTCGCTAAGCAGCTTTCCTTTCTTGTGCGCCACATACTGATAGGCACTGGCAATGGCGAAATACGCTTCATTGGCATGCTCGGGAGGATAATTTACACTCTTTAGTTCTGAGAAGATTTGGATAAGCTTCTCTTCCGCCTGAGTCCAGTTGCCCGTATCGAGCAAATGAATCAAGAGAGGCGGTCGATACAGCGACGTTAAGGTTCCAATCGAAACCTGACCGAGATTGCCTGCTATCCGCACAAACACCCCTTGCTGCGTCTCTTCGATCCCCCTCATTCCATCAATAACCGATCGATACAAGCCAGGAACGCCCTCCGGAAAATACGCCCAGTTTTCCGCGAGTACAATGGAAATCTTGCCGTTCAAGAGAGACTCCGCCTTTTTCTTAAGCGCTGCCGCCCGGACGTCCATCGCATTTCGAACGGTCAGCTCGCGACCGTCGGTCTGCTCTTTGGCTGCTACGAGAAAAACCAGATATTCATTATGATCGCGGCCGTACCACAAGTGAAAGGCATCCCGAAACAGCTCCTCCGCCATATTCGTAACCGCGTATTCAATAAGCTCTTTATCCTTTTTTTCGTATTCTTGAAGCTTTCCTTCCAGCCTTACGATGAATAAACCCGCCTTCTGCTGCGGGGAGAAAGGCAGGTTGAGCAGGTAAAGCTTCCGTTCAAGCTCCGCGTTTGAGATCCCTTTCCCGTACAGCAGACGATTCAGCAGCCCGCCTTGCAGTGCGGGCAAATTTTCCCGAAAAGCGTATACATCCCGCTGCTGCTCTTGCTGCTGCTTTTTTTCAAATGCGATTTCTTCCACTAATTTGCCTAATGTCTCTCGCATCTGATCCGGATTAACGGGCTTCATCAAATAGCCGGACGTATTATAAGGGACTACGCTTTGGGCATATTCGAAATCCGCGTATCCCGAAATCACGACAATTTTGACCCCGCGCCCCATTTCTCGGATGGCCCGAATCAATTCGATTCCGCTCATCTCGGGCATCCGGATATCCGTAATGACGATGTGAATCGTATGTTCCTGATAGAGCTTTAATGCCTCTTTACCGGAGTAGGCTTTGTGGATGCGGCCAATTCCAAGTTCGTCCTTCGGAATCGTAGCGGCGAAGCTGTCAACCTGAGACGGGATATCGTCTACGATCAGAACCTCCAACATCGTCAATCGCCTCCATCCTTAATCGTCAACCCCACGCGAAGTCCGCCAAGAGAAGAATGTTCAATCAGAAGCTCTGAGGAGGGTCCAAAGTAATGCTTGAGACGCTCATGAACGTTACGCATTCCAAGACTTCGGTCCACGCTCGCCTGCATGAGCAAGGAATGTCTCAACGCTTCCAAATCCTCCTCTTGCATTCCGACGCCATTGTCTTCAACGAAGAGCTCCCAGCCGTTCTCCGTCCGGTTGCCGGTGATAACGATTTCGAATCTGCCGATCTTGCTCTCCATCCCATGAACGATGGCATTCTCGACAAGGGGTTGAATCAACAGCCTCGGCATAACGATCGACATCATGTCTTCCTCGATCTGTTCGTGAACATACAGGCGTTCGGACTGCATCCGATGGATCTCCAAGTAATTGCGAATCAAATCCATCTCTTCGGAGAGGGAGGTTAATTGCTGCTCCGTCCGGGTCGTGTACCGATAGTAACGACTCAGATGCTGCGTAAAAGCGACGATCAATTTCGTCCGCTCCAGCTGTGCCATGCTTTGAATAAAGGCAAAGTTATTATACAGAAAATGCGGATTGATCTGCGCTTGCAGGTGCTTGAGTGAAGACTCTTTGGCGTGCAGCTGCTCGGCGTACACTTTATTGATCAAGGTCTGAATATCCTCGGACATCAGGTTAAATTGCTCGATCAAATAATGGAACTCGTTGTTCGATCCGCGCTTGATTCGATGATCGTACACGCCCCGCCGGAGCAATCTCACCGCTCGGATCAGATCGTTGATCGGGATCTGCACGTTGCGGTACAGCAGGCCCGCGGAGGCGATTCCCATCACCAATAATAGCAAGCTGGCCGCATAAAACATCCGCTTGCTCTGCTCGATTGGGGCGAGCACCTTTTTCATCGGTTGGACATCGATCAAATACCAGCCGAGAGAGTTGGATATGACGTAATTGACCAGATACGGTTCATTCAGGAGGGAGATCTTAACCGCTCCTTCGGATGGGTTATGCGCTTTGATGCTGTCAAATTGATCCGCCATATCTTGAATCAACTCCGAATCAAGTCCTCTCGGCAAGATCGGTTCATATCCCGAATGGTAGAAGAACGGCTGTCCAACGCTGCCTTGCATGAGTCGTTCGAGCATCTTCACAAGATTGCCCGATGGAAACGAGACTTCCACAAATAAATTCGGATCCACTCGTTTGGGATACGTTTCGAAAGGCATAATCAAATCTCGTACGAATGTCTCTTCCGATCCCCGGTCCGTTGAAATGACACGATAATCCCATTGTTGCTGACTCACATTCGTAAAATAGTCGGCATCGTAAACCTGCTTCAAATTTGTTGAGACCGCAACATCCGAATGCGGAGAATAGACGGTGAAATCGTTCACCCATTCGAAGGAGTTCGACTGCATGCTTAGCTTCTGCAGCAGAAGTCTCTTTGAAGATAGCAGGGTATAATCGGGCTCGGAGGGAGGTCGGAGCTGGAGCTGCAGGGCATCCGGGTCGGTTGCAATGACGAAGGCGGCTCTCCATAACCGATCCGCCTCAACGTCGATCTGCTCCACAAAAAACCGGATCCGATTCAAGTTGATCTGTAGCAGCTCCTGCTCAACCACATCCGTACTGGTCTTATTCGAATAATTATAGATCACAATTATCGGGATGAGCATCAGGACGATCACGATCATGACTTTGGTGAAAATGTTCATTTTGCCAGCCGTTCCGCCTCTGAATTTCAACATTCATGCTCACCCGATTCAATCCGATTTTGGGATGCAGCCGATCCCCTCCTTAAGATTTCACCGAGCCAAGGACAATTCCTTTCACGAAATACTTTTGCAGGAAGGGGTAGACAAGCAGAATCGGCAGCGCCCCGATAAAAATCTGAGCGGCTTTCACGGTGCGATTCGAAAAATTCGTTATACTTTCCACCGTTACACCCACACGCGATAAATTGTCGCTCACGATCATGGAGTGCAAATAGGTTGCAAGAGGATACTTATCCGGATTAGACATATAGATCATCCCGTCAAACCATGAATTCCAATGGGACACCATCGTGAACAGCGACAGCGTCGCAATGGACGGCATGGATACGGGCAGATAGACGCTCCATAGCACTCTCAGATGACCGGCCCCGTCGATAAAAGCGGCCTCCTCCAAATCCTGCGGAACCGTTCGGAAGAAATTGAGCATCAGAATCATATTCCATACGCTGACGGCCGAAGGCAGAATCAACGACCAAAGGGAATCGATCAAGTGCAGCTTGCTAATCAGGATATAAGAGGGAATCAATCCGCCCGAGAACAGCATCGTAAAGACGAAGACCCAAATATAGATTTGCCGACCCGGGAATCGGTGACTGGTCTTCGATAAACTATAGGAAGCCATCGTTATGACGCCCATCGAGACAATGGTTCCTAACACGGTCCGCTCTAAGCCGATCCCGAGTGACTTAATGAACGCCGCATTGCTGATCGTCTTCGCATAAGCATCGGTGGTAAAGCCGACCGGCCAGAAATTGACGATGTTCGCCGTTGCCGCAGCCCGGGAGCTGAACGACAGCGCAAGCACGTGAAAAAGAGGAAGAACGCAAATGAGCGACAGCAAACTAAGAAAAATCGTGTTCCCAATCGTAAAAATGGTGTACCCCTTAGTGCGATAGCGCATGGTCGTCCCTCCTTAAAAAATCCGGTAATTCGCTAGTTTGTAAGCCATTCGGTAGCTGATCACGATCAAGATGAAGCCGATGGCCGACTTGAACAGTCCGACCGCCGTTCCGAAGCTGAACTGACCGTTGTTCAAGCCTACCCGATAGACGAATGTATCAATGATATCTCCGTGGGAATACACGAGAGGATTATACAAATTCAAGATCTGATCGAATCCCGCATCCAAGACCCGACCGAGCGACAACGTGGCAACGACGATGACGATCGGCATCATAAGCGGAACCGAGATCGAAATGACCTGCTGCCAGCGGGAAGCTCCGTCGATTTCGGCCGCTTCGTACAGGGCTGGATTGATTCCCACCAGCGTAGCCAGAAAAATTATCGCGGAGAAACCGAATTCCTTCCATACATCGGTCAGAACGACGGTAAACCGGAACCATTGTCCGTCACCTAGGAAAAAGATGCTCGGGATGCCGAACGAATTTAATAGCCGATTAACGATGCCGCCCTCCGTCGACAGAATATCGATCAGAATACCGCCCAGAACAACCCATGACAAGAAGTGAGGCATATAAACAAGCGTCTGCACCGCTCTCTTAAAAACCGTCTTCCCAACTTCATTGAGCAAGAGAGCGAATATGATCGGGACAATCAAGTTTACAGTCAATTTGAAGCCAGCAATGATCAGCGTGTTCCATATGACCTGCTTGGAATCCGGATACGTGAACAGATACTTGAAATGGTCTAAACCAACCCAAGGCGAGCCTTTGATCCCGAGCCATGGCTCATAGTCTTGGAAAGCGATGACGACCCCAAACATGGGGATATATTGAAACAGGATGATCAAAGCTAGTGCCGGCAGCAACAACACATGAAACGGCCAAGTCTTCTTCCAATATGATGCCATTACTCCACTCTTCCTTTCCTCGGAAAAATGGAGGAGGAGCAAGCCAAGGCTGCCCTCTCCTCCGTTTGCAATTCCTTCTCTATCAAATCCAATCAGCGATTCTTACTGATTCTTCGCATACCATTCGTTGACTTCATCGGTAATTTTCTGTCCGCCGTTATCGAGCCACTGTTTGACGAATTCGTCGAAGTACTCAATCGGTTTCTCGCCATAGATGATTTTGAGATAGCTTTCGGTAGCGAGCTTCTTCAGCAATTCGCCCTTCGATTTCATCGTCGGCGTCATCGGACCGGTGTAATAGTTTTTGCCTTCGTTGACGGTCTGATTAATCCGAATGCCCGCGGCATCCAGTTGCCGCTTCTTCAATTGCTTGGTATCCATTTCAATGGACGTTGCGGGCTCAGCGTTCGGATCGGCCAAGAATTTCTTAACCGCTTCCGTGTTGGAGTGCGGAATGCTCGTAAAGTTGCCGAGAATATTCGTCATCATGTATCGAATATCAATCGTGGCGCCGTCCTTCAATGGCCATTGGTCAGCCGGGACGCCTGCCGCTTCGTAGTTGCTCTTGATGATCTTCCCGTTGTATTTCACGTAATCGTAGCCCTCGAGATAACCGTCCTTCCAACGCGGATCGAAGTACGGATCGCCGGCCTGCTCCAACTTCTTGGCGAATACCTTGTTAAAGTACGCGAACCAGGCTTCGATATCTTTGAAATCTTTGTTGAATACCGTGAAGCCCTGAACGATCGGCTTCTCCGCGCGTCCCACCAATCCGGTCGGACCGGTCGGAAGTGCATACGGCTCGAAATCGGCGGCCGGATTATTCTTGGTGGCGTCTCCAAGCGGCCAATCTCCCATCCAGAACGGCCCAAACATGATGCCGGCTTTGCCACTGGCTGTCAATTCGGCGGCCTTCGAAGGATCCTTAATTCCAGCTTCTTTATCGATGTAGCCTTTGCTCATCCAATCCCGCATCTTCTCCAAATACAGCTTGGCGTCCGGGTGGATCGCTCCATAGCTTAACTTGCCGTCTGCTCCCTTGTTCCAGAACAAGCTCACGTCGTACGTATTGATCATTTGATCGGTGAGGGCGGAGAAGATCGCGTCCGTCTGTCCCATCCACGTCCACGGGCCTTCCTTCAGCGGCACCGCTAACCCGATCGTATCCTTCTGTCCGTTCTTATCGGGGTCGTTTTCCGTGAATTGCTTGAGAACGTTTTCAAATTCATCCAAGGTTTTCGGCGCTTGAAGGCCCAGATTGTCGAGCCAGTCTTTGCGAATCCACATCACGGTGCCTTCATCACCCATGAAGAAAGCAGGCACCCCGTAAATCTTTCCATCCTTCTTGACTTCGCCTAACGCATAGCCGAACTTCTCCAACAGCTTCTTGTATTCCGGATGCGCATACTTCTCGATAGCATCGTCCAGAGGCATCAGTTTATTGGCCGCGAGCAAGCTTTGCAGCGGATCTCCGGCAGCTGCGAACGCATCGGGCAGCTTAGCCCCGCTGGACAGCAGAAGACGCAGCTTCGTGTTGTAATCCTCCGGCTTCGTTACAATGAAATCGAATTTCACATTGATTCCGAGATTTTCTTTCATCCAGGTGAGGTTCGCGTTGTCCTGCATCGACTCTCCGGGCTTAAACGCATTCCCCCGCGAAGTGCCATCATCGATAATGGCCGTCGTGATCGTAACGGGAGGATCAAACTTCTGATTCCATAATTCTGTCTTCTCTACCGGTTTGTCGGTTTGCGTTGCTACGGTTGAACTGCTGGGTGAAGCGGTCGGACTCGCAGAGCTCTTACTGTTGTCCTTTGTGCAAGCAGATAATGTCGGCAACATTCCAATTACAACAGCAAGTGTCAATAAGCTTGCAGCCTTCGCATATCTCCTCATAAAATACCCCTTTCCATGACATTGACGGAACACTTCAAATTATATGGACTCGGGGAGAGTGAGTATATATTCTATTTTTAACTTGATATCGTAAAACGAACATTTATTGGGATTGTTGAAGAACAGTTCTCGGAGATCGTGGATGAAAACAAGCTATCTGAGATGTTCTACTGTCAAACTGTATAAAAATGTCCCGTCTGCGGTTATTGGGAGAGTGAAGGTGATTTCACATTTTGATGAAGAGTTAAATTTATCTTTCTGTAATCAAAACTCCGCTTGCAGGTGGGGTTGTTTCGCTTCATTCTTTTTGGTCAAACGTTTTCCTAGCTTTATCGCAGGTAATTCAACAAGATAATACATAAGCGTAGCAACCACAAATGTCACTACGAATGAGATCGTTAAGCTTATCTCAATCGGAACCACGTGATTTAAAGCATAGGTTAGAGTAAGAATGACAATCATGTGATACAGATAAATACTGTAGGATATTTTCCCTACAAAATGAATCGGTTTAAAAAGTAAAATTCTGCTCATCACTCTAGAATTGAGCCCAAAGACAATAAAGACTACACAACCCAGTGCAATCATCCAATCGTTCATTATAAAAATGTGCAGCATATTATTATTCGGTAAGATGAGCCAAACATACAGGTAAGATACGAAACCAAATACGAATAGGATGGAACGAAGCAATAGATTGAGTTTGTTGTAGATTATACGGATGTGGTCTTTGTATCTAGCTAGCAACGCCCCGAGAAGGAAGAAGGCCATATAGTGGGGGGTTAGGCTGTAAGAAGAGTACCCTCCCCGGAAAATCGTTAGGTCATACGAAAAAACCTTAAGGCAAACATAATAGGATAGGAAATATAGAAGAGGTATGGAGAGAACGAGTGCAAGGTTTTTCTTCCACCCTGTCTTCAATACCAGAAGCATGAGGAATGGAAAGAGGATCGAAATCCTTAATTCATGTATTAATGACCAGATAACAGGGTTTAACCTCATCGTATTGAATTCGCCAAGTACAAAGAAGTGATTAACAATGGATTGCATAAATAAGGGTTCTGTCCATATATCATTAAACCAACGGCTAAGTCCGGGAATACCTGCAGGTGATATGATTTTCATTAAGGATAGCGCAAGGATTACTGACACAACGCTAGGGATGAGGATTCGACAAATACGCCTTATTAAATAGTCTTTGTAGCCTAACTGACTCTTTTTGAAAAATGGCAGCGATAATACAAAGCCGCTGAGAACAAAAAATAAGATTACCGATTCATGCCCTAGCCAAAAAATGTGTAGCGGTGTGTAATTGATTTTCTCAAAAATGTTGGATGCCGGAAGAATGATCGAAATATGCGCCAAGATAACTGAAATTGCAGCAATGCCACGCAACGAATCTAATTCCTCTAATCGAGTTTTCAAAGATCTCACCTCTGTTCTTTATAGAGAACGACACTCTATAAAGAATACTCGATAGCGAAGAATCGATCAAGTAGCGAGAATGGACTTCCCTTCATCCTGATAAAGAACGCCGGTGTGGATGACGGAATTCCCCGTTTGATCTCCTTCCTCCGAGTGGATTTCTTTATCTTAAACCTTCTCTTGGGCACCTTATTGTCTGCAAATAGATATCCGCACAAAGAAACCCCGCTTCTTCGCAAAGCGAGGCTGTTATTTGGGATAAATAATTGGTAGCCGTTCGTTAAACATGGTTTATGAGCTCGGTAATGCTTTCAAGCGTTGGAGGATTCAACGCAAGCGGAAAGCGGCTGCACACCGTCGCTGCCGTCGCTGCCGCGAATTTCACGATATCTTCATCCGACATTTTCTTGAAAACACCGTAAATGGCACCGGCCTTGAAGCTGTCTCCTGCTCCCAGCGTGCTTTCCACCTCTACCTTGTAGGGCGTGATGCGGCGAATGGGTTCGTTTTTTCTACCATACATGATTTCTCTTGATCCGAAGGTGAAGATAACAAGCCCCTCTGTGCTGTCCGTATAAGTTTTGAACACATCATCCGCGTTCTGATCGGGGTATGTACTTCTCAGAAACTCGCTAGACACGACATTTACCTCGCAGTACCGATGCATAACGGTTTCGGGGCGGCAATCGATGGTAACATATTTTTTGTTAAGCTCATGACAGATTCGTGCGGTAAGTTCGGATTGCTCCATAAAAAAGGGGTCAAGCCCCACGACTTCCGCATTCGCGATATCTTCTCTAACCGGTGTACTCCACCTTCTCACGGGGGCGGAAAAATAGGCATTAAAGGTACCAAAGCAGTTTCTTGTATGCCCGCCGATGATCACCATATCCTCTACGCCATCGAACGTCAGATCCTCAAAAACCCGCGTCATATCCACCTCGAATCGTCCAACGAGATGCTTTTGCAGCAACTCCATCGTTTTCCTCCCCTGGTAGTTACCGTCCACCTTGACCGAACACCCCAGTGATGCCAATACGATCGAACAACTCCCGGTTTCACCTCCGGGCAAAACGTGACTCTCCCTGATCTCGCAGTAATCATCCGCTTCCGGAAAATCACCTTTTAGCAAGTACATGGTCGTGACCAGCGTCATTCCATACAGATACACTTCATACTTCTGCATCCTTATCCACCTCAATCGGATTTTTTAGTTTTCGGCGAATGCCGCTACAACATGGATCTCTTTTCAATTTATCCCAAGAGAGCAACTTGCACAAGATTTGAGTTCGGGCTCCAAACCTAATCCTAAAAGCCTGCTTCAAAAGCAATATTCGTGGAGCAAAACATGTTGCTGATATCAAATGTACCGGGTCTGATCCTCAGATAACCGACTGCCTTCGATCCGGTTGGAATTAAAGGCAAGCTTAATATGGTCTGATGGTACAGCCCTTCTTTATGCCCCATCTTCATTTCTTCCTGTAAATGCTCTACTAATGCTTTATGTGTCATCGGCGTTTCTCCCAAGTATAGTCAAAATGATTCCAAGCATCTTACCAGTCAGGATAGTCGTACTTCTTGTTATCATTAATAGTATTCTCTATTGTAAATTATGCAGCAGTTTCTGTCGGTGGGAAAAAGCTGGTGTTTTTGACCGCATGTTGGACGTACTATCTAAGTTGAATCAAAGCTCTTAGCAATCATTGGTAGGGGAAAACGAACCGTTTGTCGAATAAGAAACAGATCAATAGAAACGAACAAGTATTTAGAAATTAAGCATGAGCCATTATATGATGTGACGATGACACCGTTCTGAGTCGAGTCCATTTTTGATATCGATAGTTTTTAACTATCAGTAACTGAATTCAATCAATCCGTCATGGCTGAAAGTGGATTTGCAGATCCGTATTGGGAGTTCCTTTACAAGTTTTCTACGCACAGGAAGTATGACTAATCTAATGTAGACAATCCAATGGTGAACAGGAAAATCAGCTTCACGAAAGGAGGAAAGTGAGAATTGCCTATAGTATACTCCGAGAAATTTTTCATAAAAAATTTATTCCGGAGGCAGATGATTATGCAATCAAAACCCATGAATTCGATCGAATGATTTATTTTCTAGAGAAGACACTCCACGATCATGGAAAAGAAGGCGATTCATCTGTTACCTGCACAGGAAGAAGCGATTATTCAAGCTTTCTTTGACTACCATCGAACCCCTATATGGATCTTTCATCACACGCTAGAGTTGCAGCATTCCTTTTTTTATGACATTCCTGAGCACTTGAAAGGGTCGTTGGCAGCCCATATCCAGAGTTTGATATCCATGAGCCCCGATCCCTCCTTCGATATCCTGTGTTATGAAAAAGAGCTGTACTACCTCTTCACCTTTGAGCGAATGAATGAACCTTACTATCTGGTTGGCGGCCCTATGCTTTTATCTAGTATTTATCAGGCTGCTGAAATGAAAACACTGTCCTTTTCTTCCGCTATGAAGGGCAAAGACTTGAACCTGCTCGTTGACAATCTACCGGTCGTCTCTCTGAACTCCTTTAGCTCCTGCTTGCGAATCATGCTACTGCTCATGAAGAACTCCACCCTTAGCTATGAAGAAATCTGCAGCTACAAGCTATCAAACCTGACCGATTCATTCCGCAATGCCCTGATCATTGACCTTTTTGATCACCAGGAAGAGTACAGGGCCCACACTCCCTACAGTCATGAAATCGCTTTGTTGACTTGCATCAAAGAGGGCGACCTGACGATGCTGGAATCCCTCTACCGAACCCTTCCTGACATCAAGTACGGCAACATGTCCAACCATTCGAATCCTGTACGTCAACTGTTCTATGGGTGCATCTCGAATACAACGCTGGCAACGAGATATGCCATAGAAGGCGGTTTGGATGAAGAGACCGCTTTTACGTTAAGCGACCTGTATATAAAAAGAATGGAAGCTTGCCGTACGCTCTATGAATTACATGCCGTCAATGAAAAAATGGCAATGGACTTTACCCGACATGTCTCCGAGGCAAAGGCTTTAATCCATCCGAAATATTCCGCAGCCATAAGGAAATGTATCGAGTCCATCACCGGGAACCGTCAAGAAAAAGTCAGCCTGGTTGCTCTTGCCAAGGAAGTGAACCTGACGCCTCATTACCTTTCTTTCCTCTTTCAAAAAGAAACCGGGCAGACGATCCGCTCCTTTGTGGAGGAAACGAGAGTCAACAAGGCAAAGGAGCTGCTAATCTACTCCCAAATGTCCTACAGCGATATCAGCCAATCTTTGTTCTTCTCCTCGCAAAGCTACTTTATCTCCGTCTTCAAGAGGCGGGTGGGGCTAACCCCAAAAAAATTCCGGGACCTTCATTCCAAATCAAACCGATAGGGCTCCAGGAAACTTATTTTCCGAGTAATCTCCGGATTCCTCTTCCATACTGGCCGTTCAGCAGATCGATAACTCCGTGCATCATACGCTCCGATATCATTCCTTCCCCCGAGGATACCATAGCAAAAAACGGCATCTCCATGAACATGGCTAACATCATGCCCTTTTGTTCAGGGGAGTCCTTCGTCACCTCGGCCGCCATTCGGTTTGCATAGGCGATCACCAGCTTGCCAATGAACGTGTGCTGGATATCTTCCAAGGTATTGTTCTCCGTAAAGGGTCTCCTGGCCCGGCTATCGCTAACCGGCAGCTTCTTTGCATACAAAGCTTCAAACTCCTCATGACTTACTTCAAACGGCTTGTTCTCCAGAGCAAAGTAAGAAGGAGCCGTACTCTTTAGATCTGGCTGTGGTTTCATCGGACTTGTCAGATGCAGAGAAGCCTGTAACACCGTCTTATCCAAGGCTCCTCCGACCAGAAGAAGATAGTCACCGCTTTCCGCATACCAATCGTTTATCTTCGTATTGTAGTATCCGAAGGAATGGGTATCCACCGTTACCGAAAGCTCTTTGGTTTCCCAAGGCTGAAGCTCGACCTTACCAAATTCAATAAGCTCCTTCTTCGGTAAAAAGACGTTGTCGTTCTCGTGGGCCACGAAGAGAAAGGCTGTTTCCTTCGCCGCAACCCCTCCGACATTGGTAACCTGAAAGGTCAGCATCAGCTTCTCTCCATAGTGGCATTCGGAGCGGTCTATTCGAAGATTCGAATAGCGGAATTCGGTATAGGATAGACCATGTCCAAACGGAAACTGTACCGGCTTTCCCGCCTTCTCATAATAGCGATATCCCACATAAATGCTCTCTCTGTGTTCAACAGTAAGCCTTCCGCCGGGAAAATAACGATCGCATGGAACATCCTCTTGCTTCATCGGCCAGGTCTCGGCCAGCTTTCCGCAAGGGACGGAAATACCGAGCAGGAGGTGAGCAATGGCTTTCCCCCCGCCTTCTCCATTTAGATAACCCAGTAAGACCGCTCTAACCTTGCTCAGCCAGGGAAGCTCCATAGGGGCGCCTCCTGATAGAATCACCACTACATTGGGATTGCAGGCGCACACCGCCTCGACCAGTCGATTATGCTCCTCGGGCATGGACATCGTCGTTCGGTCAAAGCCTTCTGATTCGTAGCCTTCGGTAAGCCCGACAAACAGATAGACAATGTCCTTATCCCTAGCCGTCTCGCAGGCCTCCCTGATCCATTGGTCCTGTTCAAGCGTTGCCTTGCCATTCCTGCCGATTGCCTCCACACTGTATCCCTGTGCATAGTCGGCCTCCAGCCCCAATGCCGTCAGCTCATCCCATGCCGTATCCACCTGGATCGGATGCAGCCTGGAGCTGCCGGCTCCCTGGTATCTTGGCTTCTTAGCGAAGAGCCCGATAACGGCGGCCTTCTGCTTTGGATTTCCGGGCAGCAGGTTCCCTTTATTTTTCAGCAAGACCGCGGACTCCGCCGCCGCCTTCACGGCCAGCTCATGATGCTTGTCGACATCATACCGGTATCCTTCCTTACGATTTTCCATCCCCTTTAAAATCAGTTCCGTAACCCGGCAAGCCGTCTGATCGAGAGCTTCTATGGCAAGCGTCCCATTCCTTACGGCTTCCACTACCTTCGCATCGTTGTATCCGTCATTCCCCGGCATCTCAAGGTCAAGCCCGGCCTGAACACCCAAGGCTCTGTTATGGACTGCTCCCCAGTCCGAGATCACCGCCCCTTCAAATCCCCATTCCTCTCTGAGAATATCCGTTAACAGGTACTTATTTTCGCTGCAGTACTCGCCATTCAGCTTGTTGTAGGAACACATGACCGTATCCGGCTTTCCTTTTTTTACGGCAATCTCAAAGGCCTTGAGATAGGTTTCCCGTAAGGTTCGTTCATCGACGACGGCACTAACCGACATTCTCCGTTTCTCCTGATTGTTGACGGCAAAATGCTTCAAGGAGGCCCCTGTTCCCGTGCTCTGGATGCCCTGAATCATACTGGCCGCAAGCTCCCCGGAAACTAGCGAATCTTCGCTGAAATATTCGAAGTTGCGCCCGCACAGGGGGCTTCTCTTTTGATTGACTCCCGGTCCCAAGAGAATAGAAACCCCTTCCTGTACGCATTCCTCTCCCATGGCTTTTCCGAGCTCATGCAACAACTCTCGGTCAAAGCTGCAGGCTGTCGCACTAGCGGTTGGGAAGCAAACGGAAGGAACGCTATCCCCGATGCCAAGGTTATCTCCCTCGCCAATCTGCTTTCTCAAGCCATGAGGACCATCCATCATCACAATGGATTCAAGGCCCAACCGTTCTATTGGCTTGAGTGTCCAGCAATCCCGTCCCGAGCATAAGCTCGCTTTTTCCTCCAGGGTCATTCTCTCGACCAGCTCTTTCGCCCTTTGCTTCAAGTGATGCTGATTCATCCCTCTCACCTCTCCTAGATGACTCCTAGCTTTTGCATTCCTTCTTATCGGCAACGGATTGCTTGATTTGATCAAAGGCGGCTTTTCCAGAGGGAAGCTTCCTCACAAAGAGTGCGGACAACACAAAGCACAATGCCGGTACGCAGCTAATCAACAGGCGGATTCCCCAAACAGCACTGGAGGGTTGCGCTTCGATAGCGTCTCCGGCACTTTCCACATAGCCGAACAACCCCATGGCATACATGACGACGGCGACCATGACGGCCGAGCTGATTTTGTAGAAAAACATGGTGGAACCATAAATCATTCCTTCTCGCCTTACTCCGTTCTTGAGTTCATCCACTTCGACCACATCAGGCAGGATGGAGAAGGTCAATACCTGGGAAGCGGATAAGCCCACCCCGATGAACACGATCACCACGACGATGAGGACCATATTTCCTTCCGGCAGGAACAAGCAGCTGATGAGGGGGATTAAGAAATAGAGTGCGGAGAGAATGTAGGTTTTCTGTTTTCCCATCTTGTTGCTCAAATGAACCCACAGGGGCGTTACAGCAACCGCTACGACAAGCGGGATCGCCATAAAGATGTAGCTGATGTCACTCGATACCTTCAGTGCATATTTCATAAAGTAGATGTAGAGTGCCATAATGACATCGAAGCCTAGCATATTGCCGATAAACACGCCCAGCACCAGCCTGTATTCCCTCAACTTAAACAGCGAGAGAATCGTCTTCCAGAATCCGTTATCGGCAACAGGCGCTTTTGGTTCTACGCGCTCCTTAGTCCCTGCAAAAGCCAACAAAACACATACGGCGATTACCGCTCCCAGCACCAGCCCCATAACGGGATAGCTGACCGCATACATGGTTTTGCCGGGATAGATCGTATCCACAATCAGCGTTACGCCCATGGCAGATACTAACGAACCGATAAAGGAAAGGGCCATCTTATAGCCGGAAATGCTGGTTCGTTCGTCATAGTCCTGAGACATCTCCGGTAACAGCGAATTATAAGGGATGGATACCAGGGAGTACGTGATGCTGAACAAGATCCCGGTTAGGGTATAGTAAAGAATCATGTGATCCGTCTCTTGAAAAAAGAGCTGCCAGAGAAGGGCAAAGCTCAGGCTTAACGGGATGGCTCCATAAAGCAAATAGGGCCTTCTTCTTCCAAACCGCGTTCGAGTACGGTCAGATACGGCTCCACTGATTAAATCAAAAACCGCGTTCCACATTCGAACGATCATGAAGATCGCTCCTGCCCATAAAGGGGAGAGTCCGGCAACATCCGTGAGAAAGAAGACCAAATAAAACCCCATGGCGCCATAGGCCACATTGTTACCCAGGTCACCTAAGCCGTACGCTAGCTTTTCCCGTTTCTTAACCTTCTCCATAGCCCCATCCCTCTGCACTCATATTTCCTTCCTATGCGTTCACCATAGCATAGAGAGCGGTTGCAAAATATCAGGTTTTCCCTATTTGTATCAGGATTGCCCTTTCTTCTGCAAAAGAAAAAGAGATGATGATTGAAGCCATCATCTCTTCGTGAGAGGAACATGCAAGGATAGATAGGTTATGACCGAGCCGATGCCACATGGACGGAATGAACGGGGGTGTTCATATCGGTACCATACTTCCTGTGAGGGTGCTTATCCCTTCCCCGCCATCTGTTTCTCGAAATGCTCCAGCAAATTTTTCCGCCGCTCCTCATGCCGCTCGTCCTCGATCCCTTTCAGAAATTGGAGGGTCTCCGTCCGAACCGTATTGAACCGGAAGAAGCTGCGGAGGATCGAATCTTGCTCCTCTTGCGCTACTTCTCGGTACGCTGTGATCAGCTCTTCGTCTGACCCCAGTCGGACGTACCCATACGAACTCAATCGATGGCCCGCTATCAATTCCTGAAAGAAGCTCTCATACCAGTCCAGGAAGCTCATTCCGGTGAAAAAGGGACCGTACTCGGGCTCCAGGTTCCAATCGATGTACACCATCATTCCCTTCCAGGAGCCGGTGTTCATCAGCAGGTTGTCATAGGTGCAGCCCTGAGTGCCAATGAGATTGAAGCCGCCAAAAATCTCATCATGCAAACGATCATAGGTATCGTCATCTGCATCTTCCATGAGATTCATTTTCTCGGCCCAGCTATCCTTGGTCATCGCCTCGTTGATCCAGGCCGGCTGCCCGCACAACCTCGTGTATTCCTCATTGCTCCCCGTCCTCTCCAGCGAATAGATCCCATAATAAGGACCCGCTCCGCCATTGCCCACCTGGGTCAGGAAGAAGACATACTCCTCCGGCAGTTGGACTTGATGGCGCTCTTCATATTTCCTCACCTCATCCAACGGGAGGACCGGATTCAACTGGTACTGATGCTTGGCGGAACCGAACACCTCCCGGGTCGGGTCAACCTCTCCGGCTCGTTGCACCAGATTGCGAAGGTAGGCTGCATGTTCCGGGGACAAGGGAGCGAAGCTCGGGCGCGTGGATGGGTGTTCTTTTTTCTTTCTCCATCGGGTGAAAAAGGACATGGGATGGGCCTCCAGTAGCATTTGACTTATTCTCTTGAATAGGGTTGAACACCCGTGACGTTACTTAAATCTACATATTCATGATCCAATTTCACTTTAACCGGTCCTCGTCTGCGCTTCTCCCGCCACTCTCGCAGATCTTCATCTGTCTCCAGGCGAAGCTCCGCGAGCTCCAACGCTCGATCAAAGATGTATTTGGTCGTGAACAGAACCTTATAAATCCAATTGTCACCAAGAGCAATAGGTGGTTTTCGTTGCTGCCAAGAAGCAATGGAGAACTTCACGTACAAGATATCTTCTTTGCCACGACGACAGGGTACTTCGGTGATTTCTCTGCGCCGAACCACCTTCCAGTCTGCGATCTTCCCAAACCAATGAATGCCTGACTTGTCTGAGCTTCCAAACTTGGAGCGGGACTGACACATCGCCACATATTCAAGTTGAGTAAGCAGCTTCGTATCTGACAAATTTTTCAACGGCATGTGGTAAAAAGAGTGCTCGAGTGCCGTCTTCACCTGCTCAGGGCCTCGAACCGAGCCAACCAGCATATTCTTCCCAGAGAACTTGTCCACAAAGTACTCTTTCGTTCCCGTTGGACGAGTGGAGCGCTCATAAGCTTTCTCTGGACTGTCCTGAATGATCTCATCCAAGAAGGCCTCCACAAGCTTCGTCGAGTTGGGCAGGAACGGGAATGCCCCAATATTAATCAACTCGATACTCTTGTAGAAACGATGGCTCTTGTAACGCTCCTCATCATGATAAGGGAACAATACATAAGCCCCGAACATGCTTCGCTCGAAGTCGCCTGACTCTTTCGCTTGATAGACGATTGCATCCCGGTATCGGTGCATCGTGTTAATGTCTTCCTCTGTAGGTCCTGGCTGATGAAAATTTCCCGCATAGGGGCTACCTTCATAGGCGGGGTTTATCCGATACTTCGCGTCAAACACATAGTTGTATTCCTTAATCTTGCCTGCATCCTTTTTACGGAGGGTGAGAACATTGTCTGGCTTCTGGCCCAAAGTAGGCAATCGCCCTGGGTCCGGTAGAGTATTGTAATGAAGGAAAAAGGTTTCTCCACTTGTAGGATGCTCATATTCCATTTTCACGGATCTATGAGTATCCAGAGTGACAAAGATCCCCTGCCGATTCACCTTGATGATATCCTGCTTCACCAGCTTGTATTTCTGGCTCATCAGTTGATTGAGCTTTAGGAAGCACCAGTACTCATACAATGTAGCGACATCTTTCATGGAGAGCCTGAGCAAATCGCTCTGGATGGAAAGTCCCTTCGTGAGCATAAGATAGCTGCGGTAAATCTCCCGGTACCCTGGTGCCATCTGTAGAACCAGACTCACCGACATATGCTTCATGGGACCAACTTCCCGTAGGAAGTCTTCCTTTAGGACTCTCCCCACCTGATGGATCATCCAATCTATTCTCTTATCGAGCAAAGGATCTGGGGTACGTTTCTTTTGCCCTTTCCTATTGGCCTGTAGCTTCCTAAGCTTCTCCACGATCCTTTCTAGCATCCAGCGGACAAACCGGTTCTCTGCTGTATCGAACGAAATTCGCTTACGATTCTCAATCAGCTGAGTGGCGGAATAGCGCTTATCCCCCAGGGTTAAGAAGCCATTCCTCGGATCTTCATACAACCGCTCCGGATGTTTAGCTAGCTCTCGAATGTTGGCTCTTCCTGCCTTTTTGACTCGGCTAGCATCCAGAAGTCGCTGTTCATGGAGAAGCTTATGATGAGGAGCTCCCTTGATGCGTTCAACAGCCTCCATTAGTTGACGAAAGACGTGTTGTAGGATGGAGTAAAACTCCGTCAAGCTTTGATGAGTGGTTTCTCGCAACCCCGTCATTTGATAGGTACGACGAAGGAAATCGAACGCCAAGTTATAGATTTGCTCATTAACCTCCGCCAAGATCAGCTGATAATCCTTCTTGTAGTCCATCTTGGATGGGAAAATCTCCATCTCCACCCGAAGCAACGTCCGCCCCTCGCGACGAATCTCCCATTCGGTAAGACCCACTTCATTGCCAAAGGACAAAACGCCGGAGAGAACCGAATCCCCTAGTGGCTTCACAGCCTGCCTTAACAAGACACTTTCATGGTAAAAAGATAAGGGCTTATCATCCTTTTTGAGAATGACAAACTCGTAGGATTGGGTTTCATAAAAGCAAGGGAACACAGGCTCTCCGAGCTTCCATTCCACCACATTATCCTCTAGTGGAGAAAACACTTTAATTCGTGCTGCTCCCACCTCTTCTGCTGAATAGATTTGAAGCTGTGAGGGAACCCATGAATGATCCTCTGTCCGGTGAAGCTGGAAGGTCTCCGTTGTGGGATGGTAGGGAGGGCCTTTGATATAGAGAGTAAAAAGCTCCGTTTCAACACGAAGCAATTCGGCGGTGACATTAGGAAAGCCAGAACGAAGTGAATCCATCTTCCTCAAGCCTCCTGAGCATAAAGGCCAATTTGCGTGCACTGTTGGGATACTTCGCAGTAAGAGTCGTCCCTTGAGCATTCCACTTCCGATAAAGCTCAGAAGAGTCCTCCATCAAAGAAGGCATTTTTATAGAATAACCGCTGTTTTTCCCGAGAGCCACCTCCATTAAGCGCAGCAGAACTCGACGAACAGAAGAGTGACTCCCTTGGACACGAGGCAAAATCTTTTGAAGGAGCTGCCAATCAAAAGCCGCATCCCGCTCCATTAGGTCAAATCGTTTGTTATAGATCATATAGAAGCAGACAGCATCCCGCACTCGGAAGCCGACATGGGCATGAATCTCCTCCAAGATCTCATTGATCTTCACCAATTCATCGGTGGTTTGCTTGATCAGTTCCTGATGGGACGCGTAGGCATCGATGAGCTGCAAGTAATCCGCCCGAAGGAACCGTTGGGACAATCCCTCAAGGGCAGCCACTTGATCCATTCCTATCGCTTCGAGATCAGGGAATTGGAGCAAGTCGATGGTGTTGAACTCCAGCGTGTTAGCCCGGTCCAGCACTTTCTTGCTAAACGGATGGGTAGTCTCGTCCATGTTGACCGTACCGATGAGAAAGACATTTTCCGGGAGGCATAAGGACTCGTAACGTTCGAGGTCTTCCGGTTTATCGAGAGAAGCTCCCGTCAGTAGGCGCTGGGTCCGAATCGTCTCCTCACACCACGACTGGGTCTCCAGAATACTGAGCAGGTCACTGAAATAATGCTCCACACGAGCCAGGTTCATTTCATCCAGGCAGATAAAATAAGGCTTATGCCAATTCTCTTCCTTGCTTGCCTCGACCAGTACTCTCGTAAGGGGACCCGGCTTGAAAAAGCCCGACAGGTCTTTATAGCCAAGCAGGTCAGACGGATCACTCCAATCCGGTCGGACCGGAATTTGGGAGTACTGCCCGTTCTCTTCCGCTGCCCCTACTGCCTCCGCAAACAGCTTCACCAACCGCGTCTTCCCCGTCCCCGAAATTCCCGCCAGAATGACAAATGGCTTGGTCTTCAAAGACAAGTAGAAATTCTCGATAAGCTGCTCGGGGAAGGAAAAACCACGCTGAACAATGTAGGTTTTGATATGTTGAAGGTGTGCGGAGACTTGGTTGTCGGTGGGAAGCAGAATGGGGATCACCTCCGTTTCTTGATCAGTGGAAGATATTGCAACATCGTATTCGGCATCGAGAATTGCGAAGTCTGGCCAATTCACAGATGGAGTGAGGGCTTGAATATTCTGTATCGCTTCTCTTGTAAAACGGAACAAGTAGCCCTGTTTTACTCCACCTACGGAATGAATCGGTCCTTGATTAATGTTGAGCTGCAATATCTGTTGATTGAATTGCTCTAGCCGTATTGAAGGGACAAGCTCCACATATTCGGTCCGAACCAATCTCCCCTGTTCTTCCCAGTTTGATGATGCCAGTGAAGCAGGTTTAGTTGCCATTATCGCAGGCTCGATTACATAGCTGACATATCGGAGAGCCTTATTAGCGTAGTGGAGAACGATATCTCCCTTCTTTACCTCTGCCATCGTATCCCAGTGGTACATGCCCCGTCCATTCGAAGATGCTAGGGGTGCCCATAGGATGCCTTCAGCATGCTCTACTTCCATAGTAGAACCTTGGTTTACCCACCAGACATTTGGGATTGAGTGATATGGCAGAAGCTTCATCTTGTATACATAAGGTGTTTCGGTTTTGTAGAACTCGATGTACTCCGATTCCTCGTCGGGAACGAGTATTTGTTGTTTGGTTCCTCCAGATGTATCGGACAATCTCTGATTCATTATGTATTGGTAAGAGTGAGAAAAAGTATGGGCTAGATAGTCCTTGAAAGAATTATTTGAGTTGTAGCGTAACTGCAAGGCTTCTCTCCCCGCCGCCACCTGGTTGATATTAATCAGATTGGCCTCAAACACCTCATTATCACAATACAGAGTGACTTTGTGTGTCTTACCTACTGTAGGTAATTTACCCTGATTGGCTTCAAGGAATTCTGAATGAAACTCAATCGGGACATGCGTCCCATCTCGAAATATCGAGAAGTCAACTTTTTTGCGGCCGATAAGATCGGGGATCTCCGTATCCTTCCACCAGCTTCTAACTTGTTTGATCATGAAGGAGCTCCTTTTGAAAGCATGATTATACAAATGATGCGATCTGTTGTTAAGTCCTTCGACAGATTATTCCATTATCCTTTAATAATGAGCAACCGGTGGGGATAACCAAAAAAGCTATCCATGAGGTGGATAGCTACTAGGCTCTGAATCGATCACTTAACTACGGTTGTATGACTCGGGGCGGTCGCTTGCCCACTTTTAAAAACCACATTGCAACTAGTTGAAGAACTAAGATAACGGAAAATAATTCTAATTGTTTGAAAACAAATGGGATAGTTGGGGAAAGAATAAAGAAAATCATCGCACCCCATCTTTTCGCTCCCTGCTTACCCACTTCCCGCCTGTAAAACGTTTGAATTAATACGCAAAAGCATAATACAGATAATAGACTTGAGAAAATGAAAAATACGATTACTATATAGTCCCAGATGGATAAACACTTTTGGAAGAGGTTAATACAAAACATAGTGATTAAAATCATAAATAGCAATAAAAGAATAGGCCAAAATGGAGCAGTCAGACGTTGAAGATAAACGAGCCATGCACTGTCTTCTTTCTCCTCTGCCTCTTTTTCTGATTGCTTATGGAGTTTCTCCAAGTCCGTGATAATTAATGTTTGCAACGATGTTAGAATCATCGGATTTTGGGTTTTGTAATAGTCTCGAATTATCTGCCGATGCATCTTATTCAGGTATGGGCTGAATTCACCAAAAAGAGCGAACAATAGCTGTTTACTTGGTTCGTCGTTTACGTGAAGAACAGAAGCAATGCTTAGCTCGATCTTAAACAGCAGTTTTTGCCGTATTTGGAGACTGGCTTGAAGTTCTTGCCTTTCTCGTTCAATCATCCCATTGAAGAGCTTGTACATCCATACAAATACGGTACCAATAATCGTGATTAAGAGCGTTTCGGTTGAATTTGCCTTAACGAACTGTGCCAATTCCGTCCACATGCGATTCCCTCACTTCGATCGTTCTTCGGACTAATTCGACACTATGACAAGATCCCCTTTTTTTGTTGATTATTGTATAAATCAATTTTAGAATTTACCCATTATTAGCTTTGCATGATAATTCCACTTCAAAAAAATCGTACCTCAATCAATATTGAGCGTTAGGTAGAAATCCAGGCTAACTTCCTGAGTGATTTTGGTATCATCAGTCCATTTGCTGCTCACGTTTATGGCATTACACGGTTAAAAGATAATCCCCAAAGTAACCTTGTCTTTTCCCTTGGTCCCCTAATCAAACCGGAGTCCTCCCATACAAGGGGTAAGGGAGATGATTCTACTATCACTTGAGATCATTCGTTTCACTTTTTAACGGTGATTTAGTCAAAATCGATGTCTGCTCTTTCTAAAAATCTCTATCATAATAATCACTCTCATCATACGTAGATAGACTGTGCCCACGATTGTTCTCCCACTGTTCTAAAGCATCGTCTAATGATGTTTATTCCATTTCCCAGTTCAATTCATTTTCGAGCTCTCGGGAATATTTTTCACCTTCAAAATTTACTTCGTAATCATTTTTGAATTTCCATAGCTCGTGCATATGCGATGGATACAATTTCTCCCCGATTCTTTTTACCCGGCATAGTTCATCAATTACTGACTCGAGTAGAGACACGATTTCATCGTACACCAAATGGTGACTATTACCCTCATCTGCAACATTTTGTCTACTTATTACTTGGGCACGACCAAGTTCAATTAACTTAACTAATTCACCTTTAACAGAAGCTGGGAATAAAAATTGCATAAATGTTAATTTCCCAATGTACATTAACATTTTAGAAAATTTATATACTAAAAATAAGCGCCTTAGATTTCATGATCCCTGGAGTTCGTTGCCTCGTCTCTTCAATCACATTTCTAATGTCCTTACTTACATATTCTCTCAACTCTCATAGAACAACTTCCTTTTAGGAATGCCCTCACCCTTTATTTTATGACAAAAAGGGTGCTTAAACCAAGTAATGAGTAAGATTCAGCAAGTAATGGGTGCCCCCATGCCTACAAGGATATCTTGAAAAGCGTGGTCGTTCATAAACAACTCAAATCCTTCTCGGTTATCCTCAAACGACGCTAGCTTGCCAAGCTCAACCCGATGGAGGCTTGAGTGCAACCCATTACTCTCTCAAATTTAGTTCATATGATTGCAACAATGGACTTAAGGAAAATCGTTGGGGAAGTGCTGAACTTAGGAGAAGACTAATTGAGTAAAAGATCGAGAAAAAACCTGATAGATCAAGGGGTTTGGGGCGTTAGGGTGAGGGATGCCTGGGAAAAAGAGCAACAAAAAAGCCGAGCGAAAATCAGGGGGAATCCCTGAAATTCGCCGACTCATTGGCAAACTTTATGTCATCAGTGGCAGACTTTAAGTGCGGAGTGCAGACTTTAATGCAAGTCTACATTGTAGGGTTAAGTTTATGGGGATTGGGTCAAATAGGTAGACTATGATCGCCCTGTTGTAGAGTATATTTTACTCCATTGCTCCAAATAATAATGGAGTTGTTATTCCCCTTTTTCATCCAATACTTTTTCAAGTTATCTTGCAATTCCTGTTTTACCCAATCCCCCCAACTATCTACTGGTGGAAGAAAGAAATAGCCTGTATCATCATCTCCGATTGCTACATAAAGTCCGTTATAAACGAGAATGCCAATCAAGGAACATATGAGTGCGGCCCTTTTTTCATGATCCCGTTCTGTACTCAAACTCTCCCATATTAGATGTTGTGGGAATGTACTGGATTTTTGGAGTTTTTGAAA
This sequence comes from Gorillibacterium timonense, assembly GCF_001457415.1. Lineage (GTDB taxonomy): Bacteria > Bacillota > Bacilli > Paenibacillales > NBRC-103111 > Gorillibacterium > Gorillibacterium timonense. Next base: position 387,490 of record NZ_LN881724.1, on the reverse strand, counting down.
TACATTTTTCTGACAGAAATCATATAGGCGATCGAAAGTATCCCTACTTTTTTTTACCTTTTGAGGCATTATACGATAATCATCGTCATTAAGAAGAATCCCAAGTATGACATTGGGGCAAGTCTCTATAAAGTTAGTACTATGTTCGACCTTGGGGAACAAGGTGTTTATATTTAAAGCATTATTATTCCCCAGATATTCAATAAATTGAACGACTGCCTCCCCACCCGCTCGACGTAATCCGTAACCCATATTACCTTTCATTTCTGAGCATCCATCATAAAGTTTCGTGGAATTCGTATGACCAGGTTTGCACCGTGAAGGAAATACACTCCCTGAAGTAAAGAGCTTTTCTACTACCCGTATAACATTTCCATCAACTTTCTTATTTTGATAGGTATTCGGCAATAGAGGAGCGTCGACACAAATAAGATCAACTTTTTCATCTAAGTTCAGCACTTCTAATTTACTGAGTTTATCTGAAAAGGTACGGAATACTTTCGTTTGTTGATCTATGATCTGGCATAAGCCAGATGAATTAGTTGTATAGGATAAACCACAATCAATCCCCAAAATATGCATATCGCCATATCTCCTTTAGTTCATAACACTAAAGTCCGAAAGTGAACTACTCCAATTGAGCCGCTCTCACATTACTGACTTACGATTCACTCCCCGTAACTAAAGCTTTAAATTCGTCTTCTAAATCAAGCTCTTCTATTACAACGGAATCGATTCGCTCCCTATATTTATCAATTAGTTGGCAATAGATTTTCTTTCTGTCATATTCCCAAGAACCATACAAAGATTTTCTCATTGATTCGATGTTTCTGTTTAGATTCCTAAAAGCTCTATTCATATCCAATATTAATTCTTTGTCCCATTCTACGTATTCAAACCATGGTATAACTTCTCTTTCTCTTCTTCCATTATTTCTTCGTATACTTTCAAAATCTACGTCAAAAAAATATGATCCACTACTGAGAATGAACTTATTAAAGACTCCGTTCTTCTTTAAGATTCTAAGCATCTCATCATTTAGTTCAACATTTTCTATAATACTCAGATCCAACCTTGCTATTACATTCAAATCAATATCAGATGGGTAGTTCTTCAATAACACACAAAGGATATTCCAGAAGTTAGTATTGCTACCTGTAAACTCACGCCATGCCCCCATCCATCTCGAAAGACTATCTTTAATAAATTTCCTTTCTAATGAAACTGCTATATTTAAAACCTTAGGGAAGTGCTCATAGAAGCTTATGAAGTAATTCGATTCTAGCATAATGCTTCTCACAAAACCCTCTTGTATATCATTGTATTGAGAATCAACAATATCCCTCCAGAATGCAACGTTACCAGAAGTTATTAAATATCGATTAATTCCATAAAACCTCTCCAAAAATGTCGAAAAAAAGTCTTGGGCACTATTTGTGAAAACAATATTAATATCATTAATAAGTCGTAGTTTTGTTTGATACTCCTCAATATCTCGATACTTGTAGTATTCCAATAATCTCTCTACAAGATGTTCTCTTCCCCCAAGTACGTAGAACTTGCTCAAATTGTCCTGGATATAATTCCAAAAACATTCTACTGTTGAGCTTTCAATAGTTCCTTTTTTTGCATGGGCACATTTATTTCTAACATTCTTCCAATAGGTATATTCATTTTTAGCTTCTTCACGATTACTGAAAAATATAACAGCTCTGGTGGTAGAGGTGGATTGTGGATCAGGGTCCCCATCAATGATCTTATTAAGGTGATTCTCCCACTTATCATCATTGCTTAATAATGCTAAAACGTTATTTTGCCATTCCTCTTCTTTGCCTTGATACGAGTCTGGTCTATATTGGCAACTAATGATTCGATTCTTTATAGTAGTTTTAAAAGACAAATATGACATGAGGAACGCCGACTTATAAGCCCCCACCTTATAACATATAACAGATTCTTGAAATAACTCTTCAGCGTTATCATCAAATGGTCTTACTCTCTCAACCCATTTTTCAATTTGTAATTTCAACTTTTTATCCCCTCTGATTTTATTTATTCTGAAAAGACACGTTTTCAGAATATATTGAAGCATAACCGTATTACCCCTTCACTGCTCTTAGCTTCTTGCTTAAATATTTGCTCGTATGAGACTAACTCGGTTCATGTCGTGCTTTGGGATAAAGTTCAAAAAAATGATGCCATGTAAATATATTTACCCTGTCATGAAGTGGAGTTTTTAAGTAAATATTATTTTTTCTCTAAACTCTAATTGGAACATCTATCCTTGCTTTCGCTACACACTCTGCGCCTTTTATAATGTAACACTCCACATAATGATCACCTCTAAATGAAGTGGGTTCAACCTGAGTTAGCTTGTCTGTTCGTTCAATTTGTCCTCGGATACAATCTTGTTCTAGTGCCATCGGTCCACGATTTTTCACTTTCCAATATACCTGAAACGGTCGTGGAGCATCCGTGCTCGCCTCAAAATACAGATTGTAACCAGGAAGGAGAAGTTTGTGTTGTTTCCTCATTTCACTGAGCCAACCAACCACTCTCTCATCCTTTTTAACTTTACAATCAAGGTTAACTACATATCTCAAATTCACAGGAAATAGAGTGTCAATATACTCTTCCGTCTCCCTGTAATCGTAATATACTTCCGATTCGGACAATTGCGAATAGGATTTAGTCATCAGTGCTCGTTCTACTTGTTTTAGATCAGTCCAATAGGAATGATTGAAAAATTCTTCCCAGGCTTCAATTGCTTGATTGTAAGTACAATCTGAATCAAACAAAATATCCAGCTTTCCCAACTTATCTTTAAGCCTATTATAGAGATTCTCCATCTTTACACTGTCACTACTTACAAGTTTAAGACTTTTTGTAGGATCCGCAGGATTATATACTTCCTTATGGTCAGCCAGTCTATCTCGAATGGCTACCATCGTATGATAGAATCTCTCATCAGCTCGATCACAAGATTGAAATTTCTCATCAACCAGTACGCTCTGAATAAGTCCTCCAGGCATGTTAGCCCAAGCACTCCTGGATTTTGAAAACATCTTTATTAATCGAACAACTTCTCTTAGTTTGTATTCTCTCCCTTTGTTCTGATCAAGGAACCACTTTGTAATTTTACGTGGATCCCTCTCTCTCCATTCACTCCCGCAATGCTCATATTTATAGTTCCCATCTTCATCTACATATCGACGATAAATCGCAAAATCGATGTGATAGTTTTCTGCATAAACAATCCGAACACAATTTGTTTTTGCTTCGGGTTCTACATTAAATTGACTACATTTCTTTTTAAGTGCATTCACAATGATGTTTTTCGTTGCCGTCGTTCCGTCAGGAAGATTGCTTTTATCAAATACAATAGCTACATCAATGTCATAGTCGTTGTCCTCATTTTGTACAACCGTAGACATAGCGACACTTCCCTGTACAATGGGGGTTTCTGCTAATTTATAGTCTGTTCCTTTTTCCTCGTTATATTCTTTCAAACCATCCTTCAACCGCTGAACGTTAATATTCTTTTTGTTGAAAAGTGATTGCTTCTCTTTATTTGAAAGCACAACATTCCTTTGATAGAACGCTTTGAATTTACTATGCATATTATACAATATTAATCCCTCGCCTCATTTATTGTTAATTCAGTAGCTCGGTTTCTTTGCGGTAATTTAACTCCCCATTTATATTTCGGGTTCTCGCTCCGCACATGATTGTATATCCAGATCTCAACGTCCATTCTGGAGTTAATTGCACTTCCAAGGTTATACGCCAACGAGGGTTGACCCGCATAAAACAGATGAATTGTTTGCAAATGGGGATATTGCTGATTGACTCGATCCAGGAGATCTCGAAATTTTTTTTTATATGCTTTAAGCTGTTCTGAACTTAGAATTGCGTTTCTATGAGGTGGGTTTAAATGTAGATAGTAGGCGTTTAGGTTATGCAACTGAAGTTCTTGAATATCTTCATCAGAAATGGGATAAGTTATTCCTACTTTAATTACAATTTCTTTTGTCGTTTGAATATCCTGTGTCGTATCATTTTCATCTAAAAATAATGGTGGATACTGCACACTTGACTTAGACTCAATAGCCTCCCATATTAAATCATTTTGATTCCATTCAAAAAAGGAAACATTCAACTTGTCAGACAACCTATATCCCAATAACACGGTCATCGGAATATGAGCGAGTCCCAAGTAAGCCACATCTATATCGGAGCTACCATCTATTCGTGAGCTGACTCGTTCTACTGCTTTTTCTTGCTCTCTCAAAGCATGATGAATATTCCCACTATCGATAGTTTTCAGCTCATCTAATTGATTGATCGGATAACTTTCCAAATTAAAATCAGAAAAATCCTTGTCGATATTCGCATAACTCACCGTTTGAATGGATGAATGCTGAATGAGTATCATTGGTTTTAATTTTTTATGTTGCTTGGTACTGAAATGAAATTTCAGACCCAACCCAATTAGTGGTCCACCTACGATCACAGAAAGAATTATGTACCAATACTTAATAGAATCTTCTGGGTTAGGCATGTTTCTGTTGAACTGATCATTATAAATTTCAATAAAAAAACTCATCCATACGTTTTGAGAAAAAGCCGAGACGATAATAAGAATACCGGCCCCAATTAATGAACGTGTGATCCACTTCTCATGCCTTCCTTTTAAAAGTTTCTTGGTATATTGGATGACTTGTTTGAAGCGATTTTTCAATTCCCCACCCCTTTTTTTCTGGCATAGGTCTAAGGACACCAAAAATATGTACTTCCCTATTATACCATAAACTTACATAAGGAGTCGGATTATGTAGACAAATCATCTTCGACACTATCAGTTGGGTATGATGATATATTAAGTCAGAAAACTTCCAAAAAGGCATGTTTTCACCATATTTCTGATTATGTAATCAAGAAGAACGTTATATTAATCCAACGCTCTCCTTAGGCTTTATAATTTCTATAAGTCTACCTTTGTCCTACATGATAATCTTTGTGGCACTAGGGTGAGGGCTCCTTGGGAAAAAGAGCGACAAAAAAGCCGAGCGAAAATCAGGGGAATGCCTGAATTTCGCCGGCTCAGTGATAAACATTATGTCATCAGTGGCAGACTTTATGTGCGGAGTGCAGACTTTAATGCAAATCTACAAACCATCCCTCACCAACACCGCCACCGACTCCACATGCACCGTATGTGGGCAATTACTGCCTTTTGGCGGCTTCTGTTATAGTGTGGGAAAGTGCTGTAGAGTCTAGGTTTTTCGGGTTGGCGTGTGCTGACTTGGGGATGCATGAGGGCATTTCACATCAAGATTCACATCAGATTCACATCATCAGGAACGACAAAGGAGGACTACAAGAAGAACAAGCTGGCACGTTGTTCTCCCGAGCCCTCCTCTTTCCCGCTGGAGGTGTTTATTAAGAGTCTAAGTACTTGTTATGTGGATGCCCCTTCAATTGATTTTGAAAGATTGACCTGAATCGAGGACCCCCTATAAAGGAGGCCCTTTACCATAATATTTGCTCGTGAAGGCGCCTATTACAGCTGCGGAAATAGTATCCACAATCCAATCCAGTGCCTTCCATGCGGTTTCTGCTGTTATAGTGATATTGATAATACCGCTATGCCAGAATAGCAGAAGTACACACAGAATAAAAACCCCATAACTAAGTACTTTCAAACTCCTCTCCATAAACACACCCCTTGTCATTATTGACGGCGGTAGCCGTGCTAACGAGGGTGCGCTTTAACGCGATCTTTAAATGGTGGCTGCCTCTAAGCCCACATTCCCTGTTTCCTAGCCTATGAAATTATACTATATTTACCCATTGTTGAAAATACAAAGTATCATATTAATGCAGTAATCGCTCAATGACTCCCAACTTCATGTACATCCGTCAAATCCCCTTATCGATCAATAGCTAGGCAGCTCAGTCTTTACCGTTACGAAAAATTAAATTCTGCTACCCTTCTGGTACATCGCTAGATGGGTAACGCCCATTATCGATCAAAACGCAAATCTGCGTTCTGACCAGTTCTTCCCCGTAGACAGCTATGATTGGCAGCTAAGCGATCGTACAAGCTATTCCTGCTGAACTAGGGGGGTGAATGCGTTATGGTCCTGGGCAATATATCGACGCATGAGGAACACATTAACCGCAGTCTACAACACCCGCCTCGAGGAGATGGAAAATGGTGCGACGGCTCTGGGTGATCGAGTTTTGAAAACGCCAAATTGCGTTCTCAGAATGCGCCACGTCTAGCACGTACGCCACACGATGTTGACCAAGACGCACATGCCCGTACCTACTCCAAACGAGGAATACTTAAACATCCGGGTAGTGAGTTTCTACACCCAAATTATTAACCCGAGAAAACGCTTACTTTCCTGTGCCATGCCGGAGATACGTGCCTCCTGACGCTCGCACAATCCCGCCGCTTCGAGTATTGATAGCATTAGCTATTCCCGCTTTCTTCTTCGAGCTTGCCTAGCCATTGCAAATATGATGACTTCCGAATGCGCCTGCTATTTCCTACTTTAATGCTTAGAATCTCTCCGCTTTGGCACTTCTGGTATACAGTATTCGGATGCCATCCCATTAGCTCGGCAACATTCTTAACGGAGAGTATCTCGGGAAGTTCGTGTTCGAATGTCTTACCTTTCTTTTCGCTATGCAGTATATATTGGTTTAGTGGCTCCTCCATTGCCCCATGCATAGGTGTGTCGATCACCGAAGCGGATGTATTTTGTTTTTCCTGCTCTGTCAACCAGGCGTCGATTGAGGCCAATCGGAATACAAACCTCCCCAACAACTGCGCATGGGGAAACTGCTTCTTACGGCAAAGCTCGTACAACGTATCCACGCTAACACCAACATACTCAGCCGCCTCCTCAGCGCTTACCGTTGCTCGTTTAATGCTGGCCATCTCTGCAATGGCTGCTTTAAATTCCTCGCGTACTGCTTTTCGGAGTTCATTATCCAATCTAATCACGCACTCCATTCAATGGACTTTGCTTGGCTTTTGACTGAGCGCAATTTAGCTTGCGGTGATTATTACCGATCTTCTTATGTTCTAGCCTGAACTCAATCCAGATTTGGATTCAGTACTATACCCAACAGCTTAGACGATCTCGTTTGAAATGATCCCATCTCGACGGCGGCGTATGTTGAACATGCGTCATCTGTAAGATGCCTGAAGAGGAGTAAGTTCAGCTTACCCCTTTTTCAATCAGCGCAATTTTGCGCCGGTTAACCGAAGGCAATTAACGAATCCAAGATTGAATGATTCAGACCGGCGGGACTCGGCGATTTTGCCGACTCGCGAGTGACACGAGTTATCAGGTCTGATCCAATAGACGGTGTGATTGAAACCACATCGCCCAATCACATTGTCATTCCGGATCCCTGCGATTAACTGTCCAGCAATTTAGCTCTCGAACGCTGGCTGTTGACTGAGCAAGGAGGTGATTTGAAGTCACCTCCTTTGATAGTTACTCTTGAATACAGCCGCCAGTGCTCAAGTGTCATATGCACGATTTCGTGCAGATCGATGCATTCGTGGCAGAATCTCCCCCTACCAGCCAAGCGGAATGTATGGTTCTTTCCCAACTTGTTGGGAAGCGAGATCTAAATATTCTTTTACCAAGCAAGGGGGCGGTATGAAACCGTTCCCTATTATAGCTACCCTTGCTATGATTTATCCTCCGTAGGGATGGGGTGATTTGAAATCACATCACATGGCTTTGAACGTTGATGAAGGCGGCTTCTTACTGCCAGTTGGATAGCATCTATGATGGTGTAAGTTGAACTTACGTCATTACAAGCACCTACTGAGCCTCGCTTGCATTGCGCCCCCGCCGATTACTCAAGGCTCGGTTAGAGATCGTTCAAATTCGAGCAAGTCCTCTCTCTTTATTCGACGCAGCCCCCCATTCTTGTATGACCGGATTTCTCCAGACTTAATGAGTAAATGCATTTTGGTTTGTCCGATATTGAGGTATTCACAAGCTTCTGCAACAGTAAGGGTGGGTCGTAGCCCCTCTTTCAGTCCCGCTCCCCTCCCCTTTACAGCAACTTGGTTGTCATCAGAAGCAATCGATGGCCCTGGATCAGATTTATGTTCACCCGCTGCTACCATTCTTCGCTTAGATTCAATGCTTCTTAACAAATATGAGCAGTCACGTCCTGCGGCGAGGCAAACCAGTTCATAGCCATCTTCAGATAGGAAGTTTAAGACCTCTATCAATTCGGTGTCATAATAGGTTTCATTTCGATCGGCGCTTTTAAAATGCCATCCTTCCCTTGTCTGGCGCGTCCTGTTACTCTGAACCTTCGTAAGAATTCCGTGTTCATGATATCTGACAGTAATCGAGCGCTCATTTGTTCTCACGGTCCCTAGCCCCCTTACAAGTGCTTCACATCTACCGTTTCAGATGAAGCAAATTCCCGGCTTCCGCCATCCGTCACTGCTCAAATGTTAGGATACTTTGATGATCACGAATCCCTAAATAAATGTCAATAAGTAGAGTTTCCCTCCGCCATTTCTTTGAGAGTAAGCTTTAGCCATATTTCTCACTCTTAATTTCCAATTTTTGTTTGTTTTTTCGACTTCGCCCATTTTCACCTATATCACCTCAATTCCTGGGGGAGGGGGGTCATGTACGCGCAACCCTCGCGTAAATTCGAAGCTCCCCTGCCCGGTCCCCAAGCGGCCTTTGAGATTTTTGCCCCCGGGGGGGGATAAGAAAGAGGCCGAGTAGGTATACCCGGCCTAAGGTCTGCTCTTATTTAGCTGCACTCTTCTTTTTGATACTCGTCCCACCAATACTTGACTGTCATCACGTCGGGATAGGAAATAAACCCCCCCTGGATGCAAGTCTTGATCTTGTTTTCAGCGATCAACCTTTTCCATTCGTTTAACGGAATGCCCGTGAATGCTTCTGCTTCTTCTGCGGTCAATACAATTTGCCCTTTTGCCACAGGATTCAAAGCTTCGACGAGTTGAACATCACCGTTAAAATCAAAGTAAAATTCCTTATATCCAATCGTGTCCGTATTGATCCGGCTTAGTCTCATTTCCTCTCTCCTTCACCCTGTAGAATCCCGAAGAACGGGTTCTTTCTTTTGATAGGAGACTTGAGTTCATTGATCTTATGATTTACCGTCCCTTTTTCCAGTCCCGCCGCGCTCTCCAGATCGGACAAAATATACACGCATCTCCGGAAAGGATGGGGTTCGGCCGCAACCAATTGCCTTTGCCTCTTGAGTTCGGCAATCTGCTCATCAATCTGACTCAAATGTTCACCCCGAGTTCTCTCAAATGATCGAGATTCACTCTCTGCATCAGGAATATCCGGTATAAGGGAAAGCAACTTCTTTTCAATCACCGAACTGATTTCTTGAGTGGCACTTTCTTGTTTCTGACGAAAAAGACTTTTCTTGGTAAGTAACTCAGTTTCACGCTTTTGCAATTGTTTTCTTGCTGTCTCTTGACCTAAAGCTTCAGCTTCGATTAACAGGGTTTCAAGATCAACGAGTTCGATGTCGATTTCTGTCAGTTCCTTGTTAATGTCCATCAGCCGACTGGCGGCAACTTCTTTATACCTCCAGTACAGTTTTAACAAATCATTAAGTCTATTCATGAGAGCTTCAGTTTTTATTGCGTTCATCCGGAAGTTCCTCCTTTAAATTTTCCGCATTTGTTTTGCTGACTCTTGCACATCGGATATCCTTTTTGCCTTAAGTTTTTCCTTGAGTAGTTCGCGATTTCTTTCCGTTTCAGCAGAAGTGCCCCGCCCGTTTACACATACCGCCCGACATGGGTATTTTCTCTTTGGACGGTTATCCATATCTTCCTTCACCTCCTTCCCTGTTATATAGAATCCAATATCAGCATGTCGTATGTCCCGCTGACATAGCCATCCAATTCGGCAGTTCTTTCTATTAGCTTGACCGCTAATGCTTGAATAGTTTCGACGCTGACCTCTGATAAGGATGCGATCTCCGCCTGGAGCCATTGAGAAGGATCGTAATCTGCCCTAGACAGACTCCAGATAAGTCCTCGATCATTTGAAGGTGTAACGACCATCTGGAATCCTTCAAAATGACTTACCCTCGCTATGGCATATTTTCCACTTTGATCTCTCCCAGAAAGGTGAAACGTAACAGCTAGATCATCCATATCTTCACCTGCAGCAAGACGCTTCTTGAGCGACTGGCTGTACATCTCGGCTACTTCTTCAACTGATGATTCATCCCCTGTCCGAAACAGATTCTCATTGATAATCTGCTCAGCAAGACCACGATATTGCCCGTTTCCAATGGAATGATAAATCCCTGCCCACGAGACCATCACGCGAGCATTAACCTGATGTATTTTCTTCACATCATCCACATACACGCCCGAGGAGAGTAAGGTCCGTCGACGATCAGCAACGGCGATAGCGAAGTTCTTTGCGGCAAATACGGCAGCTAAAGTCATCAGTAATCTCCTCCACCACGACTCTGAACAAAGATTTGTTCAGTTATTGTCGCTACCACACGACTAAGTGAATTTGGTGTAATCTTGATGTTCACCCATCTGCCCCGCTGAACCTTACCTGAACTATCCTTAGCAAGATACGGGATCAGATCAATATCATCTTCATTGGGGCCAAGTCCTAGAATTACATTTCCGTCCACCTCAACTGTAACTGCTGTTGCTGTCGGGCCCTCGAATATCCCAAGTTCAAGTTCATGTGTATGGGCTGGGATTTGGTGAGTATGGTCCATGCCATGTGTATGGGCTGGGACCACATGCGTGTGATCCATACCATGCTCATGAGAAGGAACAATGTGAGTGTGATCCATGCCATGGTCGTGTGGCGGGATAATGTGAGTATGGTGATTGCTATGGCTATGATCCTTTGTAATCACGAATGGATGGACATGGTCACCTTCTGCTGTAATTGCGGGCGCAGTATTTGTAGCGCCGACAATCCCGTGATTATGTGCCGCTGCCGACCCGCCGTGGTTATGCCCGCCGGCCGGAATGGTTTCGCCAGAATAGAACGCTCCGGACCCAGGGTTTTCAAACCATTCGAAGACTCCACCTGTCCTTTGACTGTCTTCTGTGTAAATCACTTCTTCTGGGTTCGATTCTGTCGTATATCTGGTGCTCGGCAAGCTAGACACCGCTGGAGCCGATGCCGTCGTGCTCGTACTACTCGGTCCGGACGATACCGCAGGTGCTGAAGCTGTTGTGTTAATGCTGCTTGGCCCGCTTGATGTATCTGGCGAAGCAGCAATACCGCGGCTGTAACAAAACCATTTCCCCATGGATAACTCCTTTCAATTTACAGGTTGTTTTTTTAGCAAGAAGAATCTAAATAATGCTTTTTAGATCTCACATTATTGGAAGGTGCTCCCTTGCCTGGTCTACAGGACATACCTCCAAAGGTCGAGTGATTGTGGGTCCTGTTTTGTACCGCTGCAGCAACCGGTAAAACTACCTCATAGCCTTTCCCATTTGATACCTGAACTGATCCAGCGGGAGACCGAAGGCTGCAGCGGCTTCACTCATGCTGTAATCGAGCGAATGAAAAGACCGTCGAAGAATCTCCCTATCTGTATCAGACAAGGCGGCTAACGCCCATTCTATGGGTTCAAGGCGCTCCTTAACCTCATCTAGTTTAAGGGTAAGCTTACCCCCTACTTCCTCCCGCCTGATTGTTGTCGCCTCTACAGGAGCGCTATGGAGCCCGGTAACTGCTCGAGGCATTCCGTCCAAGCGCGATTGTCCTGGACGAATACTCTTGTCCAACTCGTCGAGCCGCTGCTGAAGCTCCTCTCGATCTACACGCAATGCATTGTAAGCCATCAGTTCTCGGCGGGCTTCTCGCTTCCAATCCAATAGGTCATCCCCTTTGTACCGGTAGGTATTTGTTCCGCTTTTTAGCGGTGTAGGAATTGTAACCCTACATAGCTCGGCTTCAATCTTTGAGAGTCAGGTTTTGGCGGATTGTTCGCACACGCAGAACTTTAACAATTCTTAACAGCCCGACCTTACCCGTCCTTACTGACTCCCCCCTGTTACTGCTGTCCAAGGACGTATGTTGTACATACCCCCTTGCTCACCAAAATGTTCTTATTCTCCTATAAATTTAACGACCTTCATAGATTTCTCCTATGATGAGTCAAACCTATCTCCACTTGTGGAGAATACCTCCATTTATCCGATCGTTGATTTACCCGCTCTACCCTCGACGCTCCATGAGGTTCCGCCAGAATTCGAAATCATCCAGCGGTTCCTCATCAGCTTCTTTTGGAGCATTTTTATTCAAGCGGGTGCTTAGGAGAGCCGTTACTTTCTTGGCATACTTCTCGAATGCTTCAGGATCAAACTTATAGAATTCCTTGAAGATCAGATTCAAGATGGTCTCGAGCGTGTTCCTCTTCGTCTGATCCGTGCTGATTGTCATCACATTGCCTTGAAGCTTAATCCGGAACTCTCTGATCTTCTTCTCTTTCATGACCCGCCTCCTGCTGAGAGATTCTGCCCTAGAAGCTTGATATCGGCGTCGGTCCAAATTTGGACCTATCATTTCAGCCGGTAATTAAGCTCGATCCCGCCTGAGAGGGTGACACGATAATCTCTGCACATCTCGTTGATGCGGCTGCCGATCCCCTCATCGATTTCACAGATTTGAGCAATCGTCTTCTCCGAGCTGATCAGGAGCGGCTTCTTCTCCAGGTACCGATGATTCACAATGCCGAATAGCTGCTCAAGCTGGAAGTCAGTCGGTTTCCCCCTGCCCTTGAACATATCGTCGATGTAAAGAACCTCGCATTCCCGCAACCGATGAACCTTCTCTTCCATCTTCGACAAATCGTCCTTGATCCCGTTGAAGCCTTCCACCCAAGGGAAGTAGAGAACCTCGATACCTCTCGAAAGCAGATTGTTCGACACGGCCATGAGGAGGTGCGTCTTACCGCATCCAGGACGGCCCAGAAGCGCTATGCTGTTCTGCGGGGTGCATCTGGCTTTCTGGAAGTCCAAGACGTAGGAGCGAGCAACCTCGAAGGCCTGAGCAACAAGCGGCGGCCTTCCCTCCAGGTTGAAGTTCCCGAACATCTTCTTCTGGAACTCCTCCGTTATCTGGCTGAATTGCATGAGCCGCTTGATCCGTTTCCGCTCCGCGCACTCGCAACTCCTCCAGTATTCCGTTCCGTCTTCACCGAGAGCGACCATTCCACCCTCGTCCTGGCATATGTTGCATTCAAAAGACTCCATCGCCTGAGCGGGTGATTCGGCTGCACGGATCCGTGCGGTCGAGGAATGCGTACTCGCTCTCTCCTTCGCTTCCAGCAGCCATGCTCCGAAATCCTTTACCTTTTTCACTGGTTATCCCTCCTTCGAGGTAGTCTTTATAGCGTTCGCCATTCAGGAACGTCTTGGCGTGCTTGACGTACTGAGGCTCTGTCCTGAGTCTTTCACACTCTTCTCGATAGTGCTTGGCACACTGGATGATCGCCTGCGGATCTTCTCCCTCTTTGACTCGCTTTTGAAAGGTTTTGAGAGCATCTTGTTTGCCTATTTTTCGGGGGTAGATATTCCAGAATTCTGCGAATGCAGATGAGCATATATTTATGTCTTTAATCTTTACTGTCTTTAATATGTCTTTAAGAGGCTCGGAAGCCGCGTCCTGACTGGGGAAACCGGTTGTCTCGGTTCTTGTTTCAATAACCATCGGTTCTTGTTTTAATAACCGTTTTTCGGTTTCGGTTATTGTTTTAATAACTTCGCCTTCCTGCTTTGGTTCTTGTTTTGATAACTCAGGGTTGTGGTGATCGGTTATCAATTCAATAACTTTAGCCGGCGTCTGTTTGGAGTTCTTCAAGTTCAGATGAATTAATTCACTAAACCGGTCATCATCCCATTTCCTTACCTGAATTAGTTCCCATATTTCAAAGTTGCTTTCGAATCGAAATTGATTATTCTCTCGATCCCATTGGATAACCTTGCACTGCTCTAAGTAAGCGAGCTCACTGGTGATATTCGTCTTACCTACGCCACAAAATGAAAAATCCTTGAGCAAGGGCACGATTGCCACTTCTTGATTGCAGCCGTATGAAAGGCGCCAAAGGAACATAAGAATATCCTTTTGCCGCTTACTAAAGTCCCGACGGAGAACCTCGTCCCAAACCTGGTTGGCAATGCCAATGAAACCGCCTCTATGCCGAGAGCTCGCCACCCTCCTCACCCGCCTTCATTCTTCCTATGCGGTTACGGCAATGCCGTCTTTCCCCACAAGTGGGGAAAACCCAGTTCCTCGCTTCTCCTTATGCAACCAGCAGAAGCGTATGCCTGCAAAAGGTCTCCCATAAAGCTTCCGGAATCGAAGCGCCGTTGAATACCTCATTTTATCGGGATGTCGTTCCCATTTTCTAAGTTGCTTGATCGTCACTCTAAGAGCCTTCGCTGCTTCTGACTCACTCAGCCCTGCCAATTGTCTAGCCGATCTAAGGGTAACTTCCTTCATTCTCATTTCATGCCGTTCACATTTTTCCATAGAGCCCGTTTCACTCAGTCGAACATAATTTCCGCAGTTATTGCACCTTACCAACAGACTATAAATACCGGTATTCTTGTTGTGGATACCACGAGCTTCAACATGAGCCCCACAGCAAGTGAAAGTGGTTTTGTATGCGATGGAAAGACCCTGCATCAACCTACCCACCGTGACATTCATTACATGCTCTCGCTCGGCTTCAGTGAGGTCATCGTATTTCCCAACGGCAGAACGTGCATCCTCCATTACCTTTGAAAACACCTTACCAGCCTTACCGTTCATCACGAACGGGATAAACATAAAAGCGATCGACTGGGCGGGGTATTCGAAATGATTCGTAGTCATGGTATTGCTCCTCTCTAAGATGGATGGTATGATTGCCGTAACGAAATTACGTAAGCGGGTCTTGATCGGGTGGTGCCGATTAAGACCTTTTTCCTTTCCTGCAGACTGTCGAGAGCCTATGTAAGCGCTGAGCCAAACTGAGCGAGAACCATTCCCTACCGGTTGTGACCAAGCCGTTCACTCTCCTTATCGTTTAAATTGTGCCAGCAGTGCCGCCGGCCCGGAGCCAAGCGTCCAGCTTGTCCGGGTGAAAGAAAATCCGGCTGCGGATCTTCGTTGCGGGGATCTGCTTCTCCCTGACCATCTGATAGACCGTAGAGCGGTCGCAACCGATCATCTCCGCAGCTTGCTTTACATCAATCAGCCGCCGAGGTGCAGATGCTTCGCCAGCTTCTTGGCCGGGCACCACTCCCTGCCCTCTGAACGGGAGCACTTTCCCCGCATTGCTAATAACGGATTGCTCGATAGGTGTCATACTAATCCACTTCCCCTCTCACATTTTCAAGTTTGCTGAAACGGTTTGGTCGATGAAGAATATTGCTTCCAGAATCCCCGCCACCGCTTCCTGAGTCGTATACTCAGGATCAAGCGACATTCCACTCACAACTTTCACCAGCCGAAGCTTTGCCTCGGACAATTCTTCGATAGTGAGCCAATCGACTTGATTCGGCTGCTTTTCTTTCATGTCGCCGCCCCCCTTTTTTTTCTGCATGCCCACATCTGGGCACAATCCAAATCTGGATTCAGTTGATACTTAATAAGGTGACCGCCGATAGTGCGCTGCAGCCTCTTCCAGCGAAACGCGATCAAAGATAGTATGCAGGGCTTTCACCAATTGCTGAATCTGTGCCGGGGCTTGTCCGGTCCGCTCAGCAGCCAGAATCGCATAGCCAAATGCGGATTGATTGCTCCAGGTCTGCACTTCAACAGCTTGACTCTCGCCGGCTTGATAGGCGCGGATCAGAAGCTGCTCTACTTCATCCAGCAGTTTGATTTGATCCGGCATCAGTCCTGCAGGGAAAAACTTGACTGCCAGCTCATGCCGCCGCTGGGCGGCCGTATACTCCAAATCGGTCATTGCTCTTTCCTCCTTTTGCTTGTTGCCACTAGTGACCACGGTGTGATGGTTTCAAACTAAGTCATCATATCTAGTTGCTAACCATGGTTTGCATTAGAATCAAAAAAAATTTCCTTGGGCTGTTTTTTCAATACATCGCAGATGGCGATCATTAATAATCCATTTGGAACCTGACCACGCAATTCAATGTTGGTAATGGTTTGTCTACTTGAATTCGCTCGACGAGCAAGCTCTGATATGGACATGCCGATTTCTTTTCTTACCAATCTTAAATTGTTGCTAACCACGAGTAGCACCTCCTTGCTAATCATAATATAGCATGTTATCATAAATGTCAACCATGATTGCCAATTAATTCATAGGGGGTAATTATCATTACCGATATTGGTCAATATATCCGAGAAATTAGAGGAAAACGTAGTCTGCGGGAAATTGAACGCCTTTCAGGTGTTAGCAATACTTATTTAAGCAGCATCGAGAAGGGCAAAGATCCACGTTCTGGAAACGAAATAATCCCTTCCCCCGATATTCTAAAAAAACTCGCTCCGGCGCTAGGCGTCATGTATTCCGATTTAATGGTCAAGGCCGGATATTGGAGCAATACAACCCAAGAAGATGTAGATGCATTCTTTGGCCGTCCCAATCGAAGTAACAGCCCTGTAGTAAAAAATGTGTTTGAAGAGCTTGCACACGAACAAATAACCGACAAAAACGGAGCAAAGGTAACAATTGCATTAACTCCAGATGAACTCGCCAGACGTTTTTTCGACTTGCAATTTCTTCTACAACGAAGGGAAAAGGTTTATTTCTCCAGTCATGAGCTTTCTTATGAGGAACGCCAGATAGCACTGAATGTCCTTACTGCTCTATTTCCTGATCATGATAAGGAAACCGACAAATGATTGAAATTCATATAGACCAACATCAAGTAAATGAGTTTGTTAAAGAGAAAATCTCCGACATATTAAAGCAGCTAGACTCAGACTATGTATTTTGGGATTCTAAGCAATTATCGAAACTGACCTGCATGAGTTGGGGCACTATTCAAAGCACATTTTTCTTTCACCCTGATTTTCAAAAACATAAGATCGGGGGGAAGTGGTACTTTCCCGCCCGAGAAGCCCGCGAATTCTTGGAAAGATGGTTAAAGGAACACTAATCGAGAGGGTGATAAAATGGCAAATATCCAGCAACGCAGTCCGAATAGCTGGTTCTTCACTGTTTACACCGGCGTTCAGGCGAACGGCAAATACGGTCGGCGAACAAAGACGATCACCATAACTGACGAGGCGCTACTCAAGACGAAGAAGCGGCTGCAGGATCACCTGGACATGGAATATGCCAAGTTTCGGGAGGAAGTGCTGGCCGGAGAGTTCATTGCGCCGCAGAAGATGACATTCGCAGCCTTCGTGGAGGAATGGCGAAGCAAATACTCTGTGAAGCAACTGGAGCATAAAACGCGGATCGCCTATGAGTCTCATCTGAAGAAACGGATCTTGCCCACCTTCGGCCACATGAAACTGGAGGACATCAAGCCGCTACACATCGTGGACTTCCTGGAGAAGCTTGGGCAGGACGGCGGCCGCGGTGATCGGAAGAGCGGCGGGCTGGCTTCGGGGACAATCCAGATGAATCACCGCATCCTCAAGAATATCTTCTCCCGGGCGGTCGAGTGGCGCGTCATCAAGACGAATCCTGCGGGATCCGTCCAGAAGCCCAAGGTGACCAGCAAGGATATCCTGCCCTATGACGAGCAAGAGGTTCGGCAGCTCCTCACAGCCCTGCAGCGGGAGCTCTACCACTGGCGGATGATGATCACGTTGGCGCTTACAACGGGCCTGCGCCGAGGCGAACTGCTTGGGCTGGAATGGAAGCATGTGGACTGGAAAGCCGGAACAATCGACGTCTGCCAGTCACTTGTACAAGCTCTCAAGGGCGAGATCATCGTCAAAGAACCCAAGACCAAGAATTCCCGGCGGAAGGTTGCCTTGCCCGCTTCCGTGCTGGAGGAGCTCCGCGAGTACTATGCTTACCGAGTAAAAGAGCGTGATACCATTGGAGCCGGTTGGAATGGGCGGGATCGAGAAGGACGCGAATGGAACTTCGTCTTCTCTCACCCTGACGGCACTCCCTTCCATCAAGAGCGACCTTATCTCTGGTTCCGGCACTTCATCCAGAAGAACGGCTTCCGGTACATCCGCTTCCACGATCTGCGTCATACCTCCGCAACGCTACTCATCAACCAGGGCGTTCATGCTAAGATCATCTCCGAACGGCTTGGCCACGGCAACATCACCACGACCATGAACATCTACGGCCATGCTCTCCGCTCTGCAGACCAGGCAGCGGCGGACAAATTTGAATCCCTGTTTGCTCCGAAGAAAGAACGGAACGATAAAAGACGCTCGGCTGAATAACTCCGGGCGTCTTCCTTTATGTCGAATATTCTTTATTTGCGGCTCATTATTTGGGATTTTCACATCAAATTCACATCAACAGGCCCGAATAGGCCCTGTATTACACACTTCGCCAACCCTGTGATACTCCGAAAAACACCTTACACATCAAGCATTTCCGCGACCTGTTTCATTTTTAACTAGCTGAGTGACCGACTCCACATGTACCGTATGTGGAAACATATCTACTGGCGTGACTTCTTCTACTCTGTAGCCCCCATCCACTAGCACTCGCAAATCCCGTGCCAAGGTCGCGGGATTGCAGGACACGTACACGATGCGCTCCGGCCGCATGGCGAGCATCGTGTCGAGCAGCTCCGGCTCGCAGCCCTTGCGGGGTGGGTCGACGACGATGACGTCCGGCGTGATGCCGTCGGCACGCCACGTCGGGATGATCTCTTCGGCCTTGCCGACGGCGAAGTCGACGTTAGCAAGGCCGTTTAGCGCCGCGTTGCGGCGGGCGTCGGCGATGGCTTCGGCGACGATCTCGACGCCGTAGACGCGGCCCGCATGCTGTGCGAGGAAGAGTGAGATCGTCCCGATGCCGCAGTAGGCATCGATGACGGTCTCGCCGCCGGTCAGCGCGGCATAATCGAGGGCGGTGCGATAGAGCACCTCCGTCTGCACGGGGTTGACCTGATAGAACGATCGAGCCGATATCGCGAACTTGATGTCGCCGATATAGTCGTAGATCGTCTCACTGCCCCAGAGCACATCCGTCCGATCGCCAAAGATAACGTTAGTCTGACGGGTGTTGCGGTTCATGCAAATGCTCTTCACGCCGGGAATGGCCTCACGAATCGAATCGACAAAGGCTTCCTGCTGAGGAAGCTTGTCTCCGTTCACGACCAGGACAACCATGATCTCACCTGTACGGAACCCGATCTTCGCCACCACATGGCGAAGCAGTCCTTCCCCGGTTTCCTCCTTGTACGCGCTGATCCCCAGACTGCTGGCGATCTCCTTGACCTTGCTAATGACATCGTCGTTCGCCTCATGCTGGATCATGCAGGCATCCATGTCAATGATCCTGTGGCTGCCTTGGGCGTAGAAGCCGCCGACCAGGCCGCCTTCCACTTCCCCCAATGGAACCTGAGCTTTGTTGCGATAGTTCCACGGATTCGGCATGCCGATCACCGGATGAACGGGGATGGCGCCAGCAGCGGACGTATCATCCGCTCCCACTCCCGCCACCGGGAGCTTGCCGATTCTCTCCAGCGCATCCACGACGATCTGCCGCTTATGGCGCAGCTGTGCTTCATAGCTGAGATGCTGAAGCTGGCAGCCGCCGCATTGGTCGAAGATCGGGCAAGGCGCTGCAATCCGGTCGGGGCTCGCTTCCAGCACGTTCAGCAATTTGGCGTAGCCATATTGCTTTTTCACCTTCAAGACCTTTACCCTAGCCCGTTCACCCGGCAGCGCGCCTGCCACAAAGAGAGTGAACCCATTGACCCGCCCCACACCTTCGCCATCATGCGTCAAGCCGATGATCTCCGCTTCATACTCTTCATTCTTCGCAACCGGATATTCCCGCTCATCTCGTACGGATGAGGGTTGCTCTCTATGTTTCCTCGCGGAATCCTTCCCTTTGGTGGGCCTTGATTTTTTGCTCATGCCGTTCCACACTCCTCGTTAAAAAGAGAAAACGGGAGCGGCCAACCGCCCCCGGATCATTTATCGAATTCCGATTACTTATCAAATAAGAGACGTCCTTAGGACGAATACCCGATCATTCCATAAGAATTAGGAGATACCGAACTGCGCAGATACCTTCAAAGAATTTCAGATAGCGATAATACTATATTGAATCAGATCGATTTCCATAATCTAAATCCAATCGCATCCGATGAACATCCGCTTCTGCCCTACTCCTCCAGCTCCTCCAGCAGACGGGGTGGGATGGCATGATGACGGCTGCCCGTTTTGTAGGTGAACTGGCCGGATTCATCCGCGAAGATCTCCAGATGGGATGGCAGTACCGATATCTCGCATGGCAGCGTGCCCCCGTATTCGCCGTCCAGGTTGAGTTGGACGTAATCGGAGGATGTGACGTTAATCTTGGACGTCCGAATGTACCGGATGTTCGGGTCGTTCATGTGATCGCCGCGCATGGCGGCGGTGACGATGCGGATGAACTCCGCCAGGTTGCATTTGCGCAGCAGGATCAGGTCGAGCTTGCCGTCGTTCAGGCTTGCATCGGGGGCCAGCTTCTCGAAGCCGCCTACCGAGTTGCTGTTGGCCGCGAGGAACAGCATGATCTCTTCCTGCAGCACTCCGTCATCAGTCTCGAGATTAACCTTGATCGGCTTCAGCGAGGGGAGCTTTTCCAGCCCCTTCACATAATACGCAAGCTGCCCGAGCAGGGTCTTCAGTCGGCTCGGAACCTCGTAGGTGAGCTCCGTGAGCGAACCGCCGCCCGCAATGTTGATAAAATACTTCTGGTTCACCTTCCCGATATCGATCGGAATCGTATTCTTCCGGAGGATGAGGTCGCATGCGGCTTCGTAGTTGCGGGGAATACCCATCGCTCTGGCAAAATCGTTGGTCGTCCCAAGCGGCAGGATTCCGAGCTGAGGACGGTGCGGCTGCTCTGCAAGCCCGTTGATGACTTCGTTCAACGTTCCGTCGCCACCGGCGGCGATTACGACATCGAATCCGCGGCGAACCGCTTCTTGAGCCGCCAGCACCGCATCACCCTCCCCCTTCGTAGCGTGGGTGGAGGTCTCCAGCCCGCCCTGCTCCAGCCGGTGAAGAATGTCCGGCAGCCTGCGCCTCATCTCCTCCCTGCCTGACGTGGGATTGTAAATTAACCTTGCCCGTTTTCCCATTCCAACCACCCTATACCCAGTTTGTCCCGTTTTCGCCCGCTTGATTGATCGCGTTTACACTGATCGTAAAAATCCATGTCATATACAGCGCAACAGACGGTGGTCAAGCCCATGCGATCCATCCGTTGCGAGCTCGCGCCACCCATTATGGTTGCTACAATGCGGACCATCCGTAGGGAGCATGCTTCAACCCTTGTAGTTGCTTCAATGCTGCCCATTCGTCAGGAGCATGCTTCAACCCTCACTGCGGCTCCTATGCAGCCCATCCGTCTGGAGCATGCCTCAACCCTTGTGTTTGCTTCAATGTTCATGCAGCTTCTCTATGTTAGTATGGTTGTTCTATGCTGGCGCAGATGCTTCAATGCTTGTGGGGTTGCTTCTTATGATTCCATTCTTTGCCGCGAGTCCGCAGCCCTTGCTTGCTCCAAAAGCTCCGTATACTGCTCGAACAGCCAGGTCGAGATCAGCGGGTTCGGCAGCAACGCGCATTGAGCATAAGCGTATAGGCCGTAGCTCTCGGAGAGCCGTGCGGGAATCACCGTCCGGGTGAAGACCCCTTCGCTCAAAAAAACCGGAACTACGCGGACCGTCCGGCTCGGATTCTTGGAGAAGAGGCGATCCAGCTTGCTGCGCACCTCGTTCTGATCCGGCAGGAGGAGAGCCGTCTTCGCTTCCCCGTAACCGGCCATGGCCTGCACCTTGGCGGCGAGCAGCCGGATGGTTCGGCGATAGCGGCGTTCCAGTCGGGGCACCGAGCTGCCGTGACTGACGAGAAGCAGTGCCTCGTTCTCGGGGTCTGTCTTTTGCTCCTCTATTTTAGCATAGATGATTTGGGCAACGGTAGCTTCGTCTTCCATCGGTTTGCCAAAATGAATACGCGCCCGGTGGGGAATCGGCGGAAGCTTTTGTTTGTCTGAGCGAAGCCGGGATGAAACAGGCGCTGGTTCCTCCTCATCCTCCTCCAAGTAAGGGGGGAGAAAGCTCGCCCCGAGCGACTCCGCGATCTCTTCCACATGGCTGCTGCCCGACGAGAGAAACAGCGGAATGACCAGAATGTCCGTCACTCCCGCATCCTCCAGCTCGCGAATGCCATTCGGAATCAAGCGGCCTTCCACCTGTTCAAGAAAACAGCAAGAAACCGGCGTTCCTTTGGGAAAAGGAACCCCGGCTGCTGCAACATCGACGAGCCGGACCCACTCGGGATCGCTGGACCCGTGGCTGATAATGAGTACACCGAAGGTTTGCATAACGTCTCCGCTTAGCGGTCGAGCCGTTCCAGGGCCATTTTGTACCCGTCGTTGCCATAGTTCAGGCAGCGTTTCACTCGGGAGATGGTTGCAGTGCTGGCGCCGGTTTCGGCTTCGATCTGATTATAGGTATTGCCCTTGCGGAGCATCCGGGCGACTTCCAGACGCTGGGCGAGGGATTGAATTTCATTGACCGTGCATAGATCATCGAAGAACGTGTAGCATTCTTCTATGTCTTTTAGGGTAAGAACGGCCTCGAATAGCTGATCAATGGATTTGTCGTTGAGTTTTTTGAGCTGCATAGTGCGGTCTCCTTCATCGTGCGATAACGTTAACATTCGATAGTAAAAAGGAAAATTCCTGCTTGTTCTTGTTTTGGCCTGTAAAATTTTTAAGCGTTACTGCGTTAAACTCCACAAAAGCGGATAAAACGGGGCATTCGTCCATACGAAACAAATGCCTACCTCATAGATTATATACAAAACACCCATAAAAGGAAAAGGGTTGTGACTTCATGATGACTATACAACATCCGGGTTATTCCCGGCAACACCCGGGAGTGCGCGCTGCGGGCTCCCGGCCTGTTCCGTCCTCTTACCCCACAGCACCTACGGCCGGTCCGGTCAGAGCTGGAGTCAATGTCCCCGCAACGACCGGCTTCTGGCAAGGCCCTGCCGCAGGCGGCGGCTTCCCTGTCGGTGGCTTCCCCGGCGGAGGCATGGGCGGCTTAGGCTTTCCGTCGATGGCCCCTGGTATCGGTGCAGGCGGTGCTCCCGCTTCCGGCGCCGGCTTCGGCGCTAGCGGGCTGCCTGCCCTACCGGGCGGAGGATTCGGCGTAAGCGGGCCGCCTGCGCTGCCGGGCGGGGGAGGCTTTGGCTTCGGCGGCGCGCCTGCCGCTGCACCTGCTGCCGGAGGAGGTGGCGGTGGCTTCCTCGCCAACCTGTTCGGCGGTGGAAGCGGCGGTGCCGCCGCTGGCGCAGGTGGAGCGGGTGCCGGCGGACTATCGGCAGGCGGAATCGGTGGCTTCATCCAGCAGATGGGCGGCATCGACGGAATCATCGGTACCATAACCAAGATGCAGAAGATCGCCGGAACCATGCAGCAGATTGCGCCGATGTTCAAGCTGTTCTCCAGCCTCGGCGGGAAGGCTTCCGTCAAAGACAGCGACGGAGACGGCCTAGCGCCGGTGAAGCGCAGGAGGAAGAAGCGCCGCAAAGGCGGCACCGTACGCAAGCGGACGGGTGGAGGCAGTCGCACCGGCGGAAGAAAGCGGAGCGGGACCAAACGCAAAACCAAACGATAACGGAACGAAACCGCGCGTACCCGAAGCCTTCAGGATACGCGCGGTTTGCTTAACGGAATGGTTGTGGCTAGGTCGGAAGCAGCGTGTGTTTGGTAATGGAATGCTTGTGGAAAAGCCGACAGGGGCGTGCAGTTTACTTAACGGAGTGTTTTTGCTGCCGACAGAGTTCGCACAGTTTACTCTACAGAATTCCTGCTTTGCTGCATAGCCGCTATCGAATCAAGATGTCCGCACCGGAGCCCGGTAGTACCTGGTCTCGTATTGGACCGGAACGAAGCTGTTCTTCATGCTTTCCGGGAGCGGGACCCACTTCCAGGATGCTTTGTCGAAGAGCACATAGGGCGGCTTGCCTTCCGTCCAGGTGCGTGCAATCAGCTTGCTCCCGAAGGGCCGAGGATAATACCCAGTTGGCGGCGCAGGCAAGTTTCGAATTTTTCCAAGGGGGCTCCCATTCGCATCCGTTTGCTTGCTCCCTTTCCCGTTTGGCTCCCAATACTGATAAACACCCGTCCCCGTATTGCCCAACTCGCTCACTTCAATCTTTTCCAAGTATACGCCCTGCTCGTCACCGGTGATCCACCGGCTCAACGGAACTTCACTTCGGCTCCCGCCCGACTGCTCCAGCCAAGTCACCGCATTTCCCTTCACCGTCCCGCGCCAATAGGTGGCATTCCTTCGGAACAGAGGAAGAGCGGTCATCGGATGATATTTGTGCAGGTCATACGTGACGAGATATTCCTTCTTATCCGCGATCTGCTTCGTCCCTCTCTCGGAGAATACTTGCATATCGACCGGATAGAGATACTCCCCATAGGTCTTCGAATCGTAGCGGGTCTCCGTGACATAGAGCCGATCCTTTGCCCGGTCATAAGCGGAGCCGCTGATCCATCCGTCCGTTGGCTTGGAAAACACGACCTGGGACCGCGGTTCGCCACCCGATGATATCCCGGTATCCAGCCGTTCAACAGCATCGTTGTAGGTGAGGAAAAAATGGCTGTTATCGATCCAGGCTACCGGAGAATAATCCATCAGATCGAGAAAGAGGAGGTCTTTCAGGACGCGCGGAGCACGGCCTTTTTGCTCCAGAACCAAGCTGTAGCCGGTATAGTGGGCATCGCCATCCGGATCATAAAACTTCAGAAGGCCAACATAAGAGGAGCCGTCCGGAGATGGGGAAATATAGTCATAATACCCGTCCAGCGCACTCCACGAGATCACCGGGCCGGAGCCTTCCTCATACCATTTGGATACCGCCGCCCGCAAGACATCGATTTCCTGGTATTCCATTCCGCTCAACGCTTTACCGGATTCACTATAGACGTATCTCAGGTTTACTGTCGTCTTCGTCTCCGTCGGGTCTGTCGTGATCTTCAGCCGCTGCCGATCCAGCCAGTCCGCAGGACCTTCCAGCTTCACCTCTTCCGTTCGAATCGGCTCGGAAAAGGTGACCACCGCCTCCGTCTGACCCTCCGCGAGCGGAATCACAGACAGAATGAATCGGCTGCGCAGCAGCGCGAGACCGTCCGCCTTCATCTCCAAAGGCTCGCTTTTGACAAGTGTGATCGGGGGAAGATCGGCAAACATCAGCTTCACCGGAAAGCTCGCGTCCGTAAGCCTCCATTCGTATCGAAGCATACTCAATTCGGGATTTTCCACTTTGACCGAGAGGGTTGCTCCTTCTGCCTTTAGGGATGCGACAAGCCGATTGCGATCTTCCTCCGGAATCGACTTGAAGGTGATAAAGCCGTAAGCCTGATCCTTCTGAAGGGAATAGGTTCGAGCAGCCGAGGGCAGGTCGCCTTCCGCATAGCTGATCAATTCCTGGGAACCGCTATCGTCCAGTTGACCCATGTAGAACTCCGTTACTGCGTCCCTGAGGCTCAGGGCAGATTTGTCTGCGGTTGCTGGTGGGGTGGAATTACCATCCGAAGGTGCCGGACTTGCTGATGTATTCGCTCCAGCGGGCTGCGCACCTTCCGTCTGTAGTGAGCCTGTGTGGGTCGGTGTGCCAGATGTGGGAATCCCGCTATGGGGTTGGTCGGATTCGGCGGGGGTTAGCCATTCGCTCTCCCCTGCCGCGCCCCCCGGCCATTCACAGCCACCCAGAGTGCCGAGCAGAAGTGCCGCCAATCCAATCCCGAGCAGCAGGGAATGAAGCTTCCTTGTTCGTTTGCCTTTTCGCATCGTTCAACCGTCCTTTTCCACGGATCGCCTCGCTAATTACCTCTCTTGTAGGTAATGACGATCTTTGGAAACTTTTGGTTGCACAATCAGTCGAGATGTTTATGCAAAAACAGCCGCTTACGCGGCTGCTTAAGGAAGAACGAGAGAAGGCTAGCTCCAAAACCCTCTGATTCTGAAAGACAGAAAAAAGGGAACCGTACGGCGAATGTCTTCTGGTTATTCACGTGACAATACTGAATCGATAAGCGGAGGCTGCATCGTGGAGCAGGCACCGCTCCTATCAAGAGGCTTTGAGCTGCTTACTGCTGAGAGGATGCCGGAACTGCACCGTAGTACTCTTCCAGCGTACTGCCCTTAGACGCGATATCCTTGGCAATGGCTTCTCCGACATAGCGGATGTGCCAAGGCTCATACGTGTAGCCCGTGATGGCATCCTTGCCCTCAGGATAGCGGATGATGTACCCATAGTCCGCGGCATGGGCTGCCAGCCATTCTGCCTCTGGCGTACCGGCAAAGGAAGGTTCAGCCGCAAACTTCCCATCGCTGCCCGAGACATCGATCGCGAGTCCCGTCTCATGCTCGCTGTGGCCCGGCACCGCGCTGTAGGTTTTGGCTTTTTCCTCACCATCCTTCGCGACATACCGATTGAACAGAGCCGTCTGGGTGGCATGCGAACGGTAAGCCGACACTCCCGCGAGGTAGATTCCATCCTCCTTGGCGGCGGCGAACAGCTTCTCCAGAGCGGCGGCAGCTTCCTTGCGCATCATCCGCTTTTCAATCTTCTCCTTAAAGAGGAAAGGAACATCCGGGTAGACGAGATCCTCCGGGTTATAGTTGTCCGGCAGAGCGTACTGCTTGTTGACAAGTACCGTCACGCTGGTGGGATCCGTGTCCACTTCATGCGCTTCGGGCGAAGGGCTTTGCGCATCCGGGGACGGTGAGCTCGCTCCATCCGTGCCAGAAACGGCGGAAGAGGCAGTTGGTTCGCCGCTTGTAGAAGGAGCCGACTCCTTGCGGCAGCCGGAGAGCAGGACGACCAGCGAGAGCGAGAGAAGCAGGGCGGCGATAAGCCGCTTTTTCCAGGTGGTACTGGGTTTCATGAGCAGTGATCTCCTTTGATCAGGCGTGTTGAAAGACGAAAGACCGCCCGGAGACCGGACGGTCGGTAAAGAACCATTTCGAATCCGATTTTGTGGTGGCGCCGTTAGGCTTAATCTCGGGAGAGACCGAGCAGACGGAGCACATAGAGAAACAGGTTGATGAAGTCAAGGTACAGGTTCAGCACGGCGAAGGGAATCATTTCGTTCTCCAATCCGTGCTTGTAATGCGAGATGTCATACAGGATGTAGCCGGAGAAAATCAGCGTACCGCCGATAGCGATCCCAAGGCCCAAGGTGCCGCCGAAGCCGCCCGTGAAGAGGCCGATGACGCTGAAGCCGATCAGGGTGATGAGGCCCATGACCAGAAAGCCGCCGAGGAAGCTGAAGTCCCGTTTGGAATAGTAGGCGTATGCCGTCAGTCCAGCAAACATAGCTGCCGTGATCAGGAACGCCGTGTTGACGAGCGAGAAACCGCCCTGATTGGAATAATACGCGACCGTCGGGTACAGCGTAATGCCGCTGATAAACGCGAAGGAGAACACGAAAGGATACCCGATGGCTTTCTTGCTGCGCCGAATGAAAAAGGCGGAGATGATCATCACGAATTCCACGACGACGAGCGGAAGGAACATAGCCGGAGGAATGAACATCCCTGCCAGCGTGCCGACGAAGGACACCAGAATCGTGAGGGTAAACATCTTAAGGAGCTTGTGGAAGGAAGAATTATAGTCCCTCTCCAGGCCGATTGTTTGCTGTTGTTCGAAATCCAATCAAATTCCCACCTTTTCCGCTTGATTTGGAAATACAAGGCTCGTGCAACTTTAGAGTTAGTATAACATTCCTCTACGGCAAAAGCACGACCCGGTTTCACTTAATCGGGAGATGCGATCATGTTCCCCATTTTCCAGGAAAAAGAAAAAGGAAGCAGGACGCGCCCGCTTCCCCTATTCGCTCGCATGAGCAAGGTTCTCGAAACTATGGGGTGGCCTGAAAAGCGTACGAAGCAGTTCGCTTCCTCTACTCCACTCGCCCACTCTTCGTAAGAGCTTTCGCAGCGATGTCGCTGCGATAGTGAACACCCTGGAAGCGAATGCGTCCCGCAGCGGCATAGGCGCGGTCTCTCGCTTCCTCAATGTCCGCTCCCCGTCCGACGACGCCGAGAACACGGCCTCCTGCGGTTACGATTCCTTCTCCATCCGGAGTCAGAGCCGTTCCCGCGTGGAAGACGAGCGCGTCCCATTCTGCATCCTCGATGCCTTCAATCGGCAAGCCCTTCGGGTAGTTTCCGGGGTAGCCCTCGGAGGCGAGGATCACGCAGACGGCCGCCGAATCGCTCCAGCGAATATCGGCTTCTTCCAAGCGGCCCTCGGTAATCGCCAACAGGATCTCAAGCAGATCCGATTCCAGCCGGGGCAGGATGACCTGCGTCTCCGGGTCGCCGAAGCGAGCGTTGAATTCGATCGTTTTCGGCCCCTCGGCGGTCAGCATCAACCCGGCGAAGAGGATGCCGCGGAAGGGTCGCCCTTCGGCAACCAATGCGTCGGCGGTCGGCTGGACGATGGTGCGGATCGCTTCCTCCACGATGGAGGAGTGGACATGAGGCAGCGGTGAATAAGTGCCCATGCCGCCGGTGTTCGGTCCTTTGTCGTGATCGAATACAGGCTTGTGATCCTGGGAGGGCTCCATCGGTTTCACCGTGCTCCCGTCAACAAACGCGAGTAGCGACATCTCCTGGCCTTCGAGGAATTCTTCGATGACGACCTTCTCACCAGAAGCACCAAACGTCTTGTCCACCATGATGCCAGCCAGCGCTTGCTCCGCTTCTTCCCTCGTGTAGGCCACAATGACGCCTTTACCCGCGGCGAGCCCGTCCGCCTTGATCACGATCGGCAGAGGCCGGGTACGCAGGTACGCGAGCGCCAAGTCATAAGAATCGAAGGTCTCATAAGCGGCGGTCGGTATGTTGTATTTGCGGAGCAGTTCTTTCATGAAGGCTTTGCTGCCTTCGATTTCGGCGGCATTCTTGCGCGGCCCGAATACCTTCAGGCCCTCCGCCTCCAGATAATCGACGATGCCCGCGGCAAGCGGATCGTCCGGACCGATCACGACAAAATCGATCTGCTTCTCCTTGGCAAAAGCCGCAATCCCGGCAAAATCCAACTCCGTCACAGGGACGCACTCCGCCAAAGCGGCGATTCCTCCATTGCCCGGGGCGCAGTAAAGCTTATCTACGCGTGGATTTTGCGCAATCGCCCAAACGATCGCATGCTCCCGGCCTCCGCGGCCGACGACCAACACCTTCATGGGTAACCTCCAGTCACCGCTTGCCGCCTTCGCTGGGAAGGAAAGCAAGCAGGCTCCATGTTTGAAATATCCGATCCTGTGTAGCGGGTAAGATTAATGCTTGAAGTGACGGATGCCAGTGGTCACCATGGCAATGCCATGCTCGT
The DNA here is from genome assembly GCF_001457415.1 of Gorillibacterium timonense. Taxonomy (GTDB): domain Bacteria; phylum Bacillota; class Bacilli; order Paenibacillales; family NBRC-103111; genus Gorillibacterium; species Gorillibacterium timonense. The sequence goes on along the minus strand of NZ_LN881724.1, from coordinate 357,923 downwards.
TCGCGACCTGGATCGAATCCGCATCCCGAATCGACCCTCCCGGATGAATAACGGCTGTGATTCCCATCTTCGCCGCGAGCTCCAGCGTATCGCTCATGGGGAAGTAGGCATCCGATGCCATGACCGAGCCGACCGTTTTCTCTCCGGCCTGTTCGACGGCGATCTTGGCCGAACCGATGCGGTTCATTTGCCCCGCCCCGACACCTACGGTCATATCTCCGTTAGCCAGCACGATGGCGTTGGACTTCACATGCTTCACGACCTTCCAGGCAAAAAGCAGCTGCTTCAGCTCTTCTTCGGTAGGCTTGCGGTCGGTGACTACCTTCAAATCCTCCGCTGCAATGCGGTGCTTGTCCGTCTCCTGGACGAGAGCTCCGCCTTGAATCGAGGTGATGGCCAGCTCCGATTCGGCCGCGGCCTGAGCTACATCCAGCTTGAGAAGGCGAATGTTCTTCTTGGCTTTCAGGATGGCGAGAGCCTCGTCCGTATAATCCGGCGCGATGACGATCTCGAGGAAAAAGCTGTGCATCCGCTCCGCCGTCACCTTCTCGACCGTGCGGTTAACCGCGATAATTCCGCCGAAGATGGAGATCGGATCGGCATCATAGGCTTTGCAGTAGGCTTCGTCGATATCGCTGCCGATGCCGACGCCGCAGGGGTTCATATGCTTGACGCCGACAGCGGCGGGCTCGGTGAATTCAGCAAGCACTTGCACAGCAGCGTTAGCGTCGTTGATGTTGTTGTATGACAGCTCCTTGCCGTGCAGTTGCTCGGCTGCAGCAATCGTGCCTGCGCTTCCCAACGACTTGCGGTAAAAGGCAGCCTGTTGATGCGGGTTCTCCCCGTAACGGAGCTCCTGCGCCTTCTCGTACGTGACGGTGAAGGTTTCCGGGAAGGCTTCTCCCGACGTCTTGCGGGTCAAGTAATCCGCGATCAGCGAGTCATAGTGAGCGGTATGACGGAACACCTTGGCGGCGAGGCGCTTGCGCGTTGCCAGCTCCGTGTCGCCAGCGGCGTGAATCTCCTCCAGCACCTGCGGATAGTCGGCGGCGTCCACAAGGACGGTCACATCCGCATGGTTCTTGGCTGCGGAGCGGAGCATCGTAGGGCCGCCGATGTCGATGTTCTCGACGGCGTCCTCATACGTCGCATCCGGCTTCGCGATGGTCGCCGCGAACGGGTACAGGTTGACGGCGACCAGGTCGATGTAGCGGATTCCGTTCTCTTCCATCTGCGCCCGGTGCTTCTCGCTCGAACGAACGGCAAGCAATCCTCCGTGAACGGCGGGATGCAGCGTTTTGACGCGGCCGTCCATAATCTCCGGGAAGCCGGTGACGTCGGAAATGCCGGTAACGGGAATGCCGTTGTCTTTCAGCAGCTGATAGGTGCCCCCGGTGGAAATGATCTCGACTCCAAGTCCGGCGAGCTCTTGCGCAAAGGGAATGATCCCGGTTTTGTCGGACACGCTGATCAGCGCGCGTTTGATAGCCACACTCGCAACCTCCTAGATGATCGTTATTGGATAATCGTTACTCCTGCGGAAATTCCGGCTCTGACGGAGACAGCAGGCTGACCCTGCGGCCCTCCATTCTTACCCGACCCTCGCTCAGAAGGCGCACGGCCTCCGGATACAGCTCATGCTCGACCGCATGAATGCGAGCGGCGAGCGTCTCCTCCGTATCGTCTTCAGCGACCACGACCGCTCGCTGGAGAAGAACCGGCCCGGTATCGAGCCCGTCGTCAACGAAGTGAACGGTGACCCCCGTCACCTTCACGCCGTATTCAAGGGCTTGGCGAACGCCATCCACTCCGGGAAAAGCAGGCAGAAGCGCCGGATGAAGATTGATGATCCGTCCGGCAAAAGGGGTAAGCAGCGTCTGAGTGACGAGCCGCATATACCCGGCGAGCACGACGAGATCGACGCGAAGCTCGTTCAGCCGGGCGACGATCTCGGCCTCGTAGGCTTCGCGCGAGGCATAGTCCCGCGGGCGAAATGCGAACACAGGCACATTCGCTCGCTCCGCACGTCCGACCACAGCCGCCTGCGGCTTGTCGGTGACGAGCAGGACGAGCTCTGCTCCCGGAATCCACCCTTCGCGGATTGCATCGGCGAGCGCTTGAAAGTTGCTGCCGCTTCCGGATGCGAAGACGGCAATGCGATACGAATCCCGGGTCATAGGGTGACTCCCTTGTAGGTGACCACTTGTTCCCCGGAGACGGCTTGGCCGATGCGGAACGGCTGCTCGCCGTTCTCACGAGCGAGGCGTTCCACGAGGTCCGCATCTTCAGGAGCAACGGCCAACACCATGCCGATCCCCATGTTGAAGGTGCGGAATAAGTCGTCATAGGAGAGGCTTCCCTTGGCCTGCATCAGCGCAAACAGAGGATGGATCGGCCAACTGCCGAATTCGATCTCCACGCCGACTCCTTCCGGCAGCATGCGCGGGATGTTTTCCGTGAAGCCGCCCCCGGTGATATGGGCCATGCCCTTGATGGCAACCTGCTCAAGGATCGAGAGGATCGGCTTCACGTAGAGGCGAGTCGGCTCCAGGAGCGCGTCGCCGAGGGTGCGCTCGGGCTGGCCGGCTTCCTTCGCGGAGGCGGCCAGTTCCTCCAGCCCTGCGACTGCGGAGAGCGGCTGGTCGAGGGCAAGCCCCGCTTCCTCCAGCAAAAGCCGCCGCACGAGCGAAAAGCCGTTGCTGTGCACGCCGCTCGAAGCGAGGCCGATCAGAACGTCGCCCGGCTTGATGGCAGAGCCGTCGACGATCTTCTTGCGGTCGACGATGCCGACGGCGAATCCGGCGATATCATAGTCGTCCGAGCCGTACATGCCGGGCATCTCCGCCGTCTCGCCGCCGATCAGCGAACAGCCGGAGCGCACACAGCCTTCGGCGATGCCAGCGACGATGGCCTCGATCTTCTCCGGCACGACCTTGCCGCAGGCGAGATAATCGAGGAAAAACAGCGGCTCCGCGCCCTGCACGACAATGTCGTTCACGCACATGGCGACGGCGTCGATGCCGATGGTGTCATGCTTGTCCATGGCGAATGCCAGCATCAGCTTTGTTCCGACTCCGTCCGTCCCGGACACGAGCACGGGCTCCTCGTACTTGTCCTTGTTCAGCCCGAACAAAGCTCCGAAGCCGCCGAGACCGGCGAGCACTTCGGGGCGCAGCGAGCGCTTCACGTGCTTTTTCATGCGTTCCACTGCGGCATTGCCTGCGGCGATATCGACTCCCGCTTTTTTGTATGCGTCAGACACGGGTTTCACTCCTTCGATTAGTTGCATGACTTGGAAAAAGACTTAGAAAAACGTACCCTTATTTGCTCGCGATTCATTCGCGCGAAATGCATTTCGCGCGATCTCCAAGATACCGATAATCAGTGCATTTTCAGCAGCCGCAGCTGTCGGCGTCAGCAGGAACCCGCGTCGGATAGTCGTTGTCGAAGCAGCCGGTACACATGCCGCGGTTGTATTCACCCGGCACGCGGCCGATGGCGGAGAGCAGCCCGTCTTTGGAGAGAAAATGCAGCGAGTCCGCGTCGATGGCGCGACGGATCTCCTCAACCGTATGGCTGGACGCGATCAAGTCGCCCCGGCTCGGCGTGTCGATGCCGTAGAAGCACGGGTTCGCATAAGGCGGCGAGCTGATGCGCACATGCACTTCCTTCGCTCCGGCGTCACGCAGCATCTTGACAATACGGAGACTGGTCGTGCCGCGAACGATGGAATCGTCGATCATGACGACGCGTTTGCCTTCCACCACCTTGCGTACTGCGCTCAGCTTCATCTTCACACCGCGTTCGCGGAGCTCCTGGCTCGGCTGGATGAAGGTTCGGCCGGTATAGCGGTTTTTGATCATCCCGAGCTCGTACGGGATGCCCGTCTGCTCGGCGAAGCCGATCGCCGCCGAGATGCTCGAGTCCGGCACGCCGGTAACGACATCGGCATCGACGAACGACTCCTTGGCAAGCTGAACCCCCATGCGCTTGCGAGCGGCATGCAGGTTGATGCCGTCGAGATCACTGTCCGGACGGGAAAAATAGATGTATTCCATCGCGCAGATCGCGCGCCGTTCAATCGGAGCGATACGATCCGTCTGCATGCCTCCATCCTTATCGAACACGAGCATTTCGCCCGGCTCGATGTCGCGGAGGTATTCCGCCCCGATGGTCTCGAAAGCGCAGGTCTCGGAAGCAAACACATAGGCTCCGTCGATCGTCCCCATCGCGAGGGGGCGCAGCCCGTGCGGATCGCGCGCCACCACCAGCTTGTCGTTGACCATGATGAGGAAGGCGTAGCCTCCGCTCACCTTTTGCAGAGCCGGCTTGACGGCGTCCTCCATCGGAATTCCCCGTGCACGGGCGATGAGGTGCACAAGGACCTCGGTGTCGCTCGTCGTCTGGAAGATCGAACCGGCTTCCTCCAGCTCCTCGCGAATCTCTTCGGCATTGACGATGTTACCGTTCGTTGCGATCGCGATGTGACCGTGCCGGAATTGGAAATGAAGGGGCTGGGCGTTCGCGATCAGGCTTGCGCCCGAAGTCGAGTAACGAACATGCCCGATGGCGGTCGATCCCTTCAAGGAAGCGATGCGGTCGTTATCGAACACTTCCTTGACGAGTCCCATTCCTTTGTGGATGAAGAAATCGCTCCCGTCTACGGTGGTGCAGATTCCCGCGCTTTCCTCGCCCCGGTGCTGCAGCGCATGCAGGCCGTAGAAGGACAGCGCCGCCGCCTCCTCGTGACCGAACACGCCGAACACGCCGCATTCTTCCTTCAGCTTGTCGAACGAGCCATCCATGCCTTCGTTGTAGTACTCACCGGTCCAAAAATGCGAATCGTCACGCTCCTGTTCCGCAAGCGCAAGCGTCGCAAGCTTCTGTTCCGCCGCCGCAATCCGCTGCCCCGTCATGCGTTCATCCGGCATGGGATCGCGTCCTTCCAGATGGTTTTCAGCGCGCCGACCGGGCGGCTGATCTTCTCGGCTCCGTTCACGGCAACCACAAGCTCCGTTCCGCCGATCGTCCCGATCGCTTGCACCGGAACATCCCGTTCCGTGATGAAGCGCAGCAGCGCATCCGCTTGCTCCGGCTTGACGCTGAGCAGCACGCGCGACTGCGTTTCGCTGAACAGGGCATGATCGGCGCGCAGGTCCGTGGTCAGCGATACGTTCGCGCCTACGCCGCCGCCGATGCAGCTTTCACTGAGGGCGACCGCGAGTCCGCCTTCGGACAGGTCATGCGCCGACTCCACGAGCCCGGCGCGGATGGCGGTGAGCACCGTTTCCTGGAGGCGCTTCTCCGTGACCAGATCGAGCACAGGCGGGCGGCCTTCTGTTGTCCCCAGGAAGACGGACTGCAATTCACTGCCGCCGAACTCGGCGCGCGTATCGCCGAGCAGCAGGATCACGTCGCCTTCGGCCCGGAACGACTGGGTCGTAATGTGATCGAGGTCCGACACGAGACCCACCATACCGACGACCGGCGTCGGGTAAATGGCTCCCTTGGCGTTCTCGTTGTAGAGGCTGACGTTACCGCCGATGACCGGCGTGTTCAGGAAGCGGCACGCTTCGGCCATGCCGTCGACGGCTTTTTCCAATTGCCAGAAAATCTCCGGCTTCTCCGGGCTTCCGAAGTTCAGGTTATCCGTCACCGCAAGCGGCTCCGCCCCGGAGCAGACGAGATTCCGCGCCGCTTCCGCGACCGCGATCCGTCCGCCGACCTCAGGGTCCAGGTACACGTACTTGCTGTTGCAATCCGTGGTCATGGCAAGCGCCTTGCGCGTTCCCGGAACGCCGACGATCGCCGCATCCGAGCCCGGACGGACGTAGGTCGAAGTCCGAACCATGTAATCGTATTGGGAGTACACCCATTCCTTGCTGGCGATGGAGGGCGATGCAAGCAGCCCTTCCAGGACCGTGTTCAGCTCTTCGTATTCGGGATAATCGGCCGAATCGAGCTCTCCGCCGAGCTCGTAATAAGCCGGTACCTTGGAAGGCTTGTGGTACACGGGGCATTCGTCAACCAGAGCGCGTACGGGCATGTCGCCGACGACTTCGCCGTGGTGGATGAGCCGCAAGCGGCCATCATCGGTGACGCGGCCGGCCTTGTGGCAGTCGAGTCCCCAACGGGCGAAGATCGCACGAGCTTGCTCCTCATGCTCGGGACGGACGACGAACAACATCCGCTCCTGCGATTCGGACAGCATCATCTCGTATGCGGTCATGCCGACTTCACGCTGCGGCACTTGGTCCAGGTTCAGCTCCATGCCGTTACCCGCCTTGCTCGCCATCTCCGAGCTGGAACAGGTGAGGCCGGCGGCGCCCATGTCCTGGATGCCGACGACGATGCCGGAAGCGATCAGCTCGAGACAGGCTTCCATGACGAGCTTCTCCATGAACGGGTCGCCGACCTGAACGGCGGAGCGCTTCGCTTCCGTCTCAGCCGTGATCTCCTCGGACGCGAAGGTCGCTCCGTGGATGCCGTCGCGGCCCGTTGCAGGACCGACATAGAAGACCGGATTGCCGATGCCGCTTGCGACGCCGCGCTGGATCTGATCGTGATCGATCAGCCCGACGCACATGGCGTTGACGAGCGGATTGCCTTCGTAGCTCTCATCGAACGTGACTTCGCCGCCGACGGTTGGAATCCCGATGCAGTTGCCATAACCGGCGATCCCGGATACGACATGCTCGAACAAGTATTTGACCCGGCTCGATTCCAGCTTGCCGAAGCGCAAGGAGTTGAGCAGAGCAACGGGGCGCGCCCCCATCGAGAAAATGTCGCGGATGATCCCGCCCACACCCGTTGCTGCTCCTTGATACGGTTCTACTGCAGAGGGGTGGTTGTGGCTTTCGATCTTGAAAACGACGGCCTGATTGTCGCCGATATCGACGATGCCCGCGCCTTCGCCCGGTCCCATCAGAACCTTGTCGCCCGTCGTAGGGAAACGCCGGAGGAGCGGCTTCGAGTTCTTGTACGCACAGTGCTCAGACCACATGACGCTGAACACGCCGATCTCCACATAGTTCGGCTTGCGGCCCATAAATCCACAGATCTTCTCATATTCCTCATCCGTTACGCCGAATTGGCGGTATACCTTTTGCTCGGCGATCTGGTCTGCCGTCGGTTCCTTAGCGGTTAACTGCTGCGCCATGTGTTTCCCTCCATGCATTCAAAATCGCGGCGAACATCCGGCTGCCGTCGTCCGATCCGAGACGCAGATGAACGGCTCGCTCCGGGTGAGGCATCATGCCGAGGACATTGCCTGCCCGATTGATGATACCGGCGATCCCGTCGATAGACCCGTTCGGATTCTCCCCGGCATAGCGGAAGACGATACGGTTTTCGCGTCTGAGCTCGGCCAACGTTTCTTCATCGCAGTAATAGTTGCCTTCGCCGTGCGCGATCGGAATATCGATCTCCTCGCCCGGTTCGTACAGGCTGGTGAAGGCGGTCTGTGTATTTTCAACCCGCAGCAGGGTGGAATGACAGCGGAATTTAAGCGATTGGTTCCGGAGCAGAGCTCCCGGCAAAAGCCCCGCCTCCGTGAGAATCTGGAAGCCGTTGCAGATGCCGAGGACATAGCCGCCCCTCGCGGCGAATTCCTGCAAAGCCCCCATCACCGGAGCAAAACGGGCGATCGCCCCGCAGCGAAGATAATCCCCATACGAAAAGCCCCCGGGAACGAGGACCGCATCAAAGCGCGACAAGTCTGTCTCGGTGTGCCAGACGTACTCCACCGTCTGTTGAATCGTGTCTTCCACTGCCTTGTAGCAGTCGATGTCACAATTGGACCCCGGGAAGACGAGAACTCCGAAATGCATGTTCCTACCCCTCTCTTGAAGCGTGATCTCACAAATCCGTGAAAAGTAACTCAGGCAATTTCGTAACGGAAATCTTCAACAACGGTGTTCGCGAGCAGCTTCTCGCACATGGCGCGCAGGCGTTCTTCCGCTTCGGCGCGATTATCGGTATCGAGCTCCAGCTCCATGTACTTGCCGATGCGTACCTTGCCGACTTCGTCGAAGCCCATGGAATGCAAGGCTCCCTGAACGGCATTGCCCTGCGGGTCGAGGACGCTTTCTTTGATCGTCACATAGACGGTCGCTTTCATAACGGTTGGCCTCCTTATCATGTGAACCCTATCGGTTGAAAAAGATAAAAATGCGGGATGATGATCATCTGCTTGGACCTGATGAAGGTTGGCTTGATTCCGCCTTCCCCACTTCGAAGATGGCTTGATTCCACATCCCCACAGCTATGAGGGGATAACGGAACGGGGCATTGAAGGTATTAAAGGCATGCGGTTAACGAACTTCCGCGGATGGAGCCGTCAAGCGTCGAAGGATATCCTGGTAGCGAGCCGCAGTTCCTTCCACTACATCATCTGGCAGCGGGTCTGGCTCGCTGTTCTTGTCCCAGCCGCTCTCCGCGAGATACGTGCGAACCGGCTCCTTGTCCATGCTGTCGATCTCGATGTCGAGCGCGTACTTGCTCTCGTCCCAGAAGCGGGATGAATCCGGCGTGAGCAGCTCGTCGATCAGGATGACTTCTCCGTTCAAGATGCCGAACTCGAATTTCGTGTCGGCGAGGATGATGCCTCGGCCGGCGCAGTAGTCGTGCGCGTATTGATAGAGGCGCACGCTCTTCTCTTCCAGCTCGGCCGCGAGCTCCGCCCCGACCAGCTCGGTGAGCCGGTCGATGGTGATATCCTCGTCGTGGCCGATGTCGTTCTTGGCGGCGGGGGTGAAGAGCGGATTGTCCAGGCGGGCGTTCTTGCGCTTGCCTGCGGCGAGCTCATGCCCGTTGACCATACCCGTGTCGCGGTATTGCCGCCAGCCGCCGCCAGTGAGGTAGCCGCGCACGACGCATTCGATGTCGATGCGCTCGGCTTTCTTCGCGACCATGATCCGGCCGCGAAGCAGCTCCGGCTCCGTGATGATGTCGGACAGCCGGTCGACATCGGTATGCACCACATGGTTATTTTGGAACACGGTCGTCTGATCGAACCAGAAGGCCGACAGCTCATTCAGGACACGCCCTTTGTCCGGAACTCCCGGACTGAGTACGTAATCGAAAGCGGAGATCCGATCCGTGACGACAATCAGGTAATGCTCCCCGAGGTCATACAGCTCGCGGACCTTGCCCTTGTGAACGAGCGGGGCTTTGACGAGCCCTTCGGCGGTGTACAGCGGGCTGGCAGTTGACATGATATGCTCTCTCCTCCTAAACCCCGGCCTCGGCGGGAGATTCGCATCGCGTTAGTGGATGCGATCCGTCTCCACTTCGTTTGCTCCGATAGGAAGCGACAGAAGCGCGGGTATGAATCCTGTACATGATTGCTATTCAGGCAAAGCGACTTTCTGGACGAGGTGTCCCGGGCAAATCGCCTTTAATCCAACCCGAGCCGCGTGAAGATCGTATCTACATGCTTCAGATGCCAGGAAGGATCGAAGCAATCTGCGAGCTCCTCCGGCGTCAGATGCGCCGTAATCTCCGGCGATTCCTCCAGAATCTGACGGAACGAACGCTGCTCCTCCCACGCCCGCATAGCACGGGGTTGAACGGTATCGTAGGCTTGCTCGCGGCTCAGCCCCTTGTCGATCAGCTTGGTCAGCACCCGACCGGAGAAGGGCAGCCCGAAGGTCCGGTCCATGTTGCGCTTCATGTTGTCCGGGTAGACATTCAGGTTCTTGATGATCGTTCCGAGGCGGGAGAGCATGTAATCGAGCAGGATGGTCGAATCCGGCAAAATGATCCGTTCCACAGAGGAATGGGAAATGTCGCGCTCATGCCATAGCGTCACATTCTCATAGGCGGACAGCATATGGCCGCGGATGACGCGGGCAAGACCGGAGATGCTTTCGCAGCCGATCGGATTGCGTTTGTGGGGCATGGCGGAGGAGCCTTTTTGCCCTTTGGAGAACGGTTCCTCCACCTCGCGGAACTCGCTCTTTTGCAGGCCGCGGATTTCGGTTGCGAACTTGTCCAAGGAGGTGGCGATGAGGGCAAGCGTGCTCAAGTAGTCAGCATGACGGTCGCGCTGGAGCGTCTGGGTCGAGATTGGCGCCGGAGTCGTGCCGAGCTTTCGGCAGACATACTGTTCAATGGAAGGATCGATGTTGGCGTAGGTGCCGACGGCACCGGACATTTTGCCGAATTGCACGCCGTCCGCCGCATGGCGAAACCGCTCCAGGTTGCGCTTCATCTCTTGATGCCAGAGCGCCAGCTTCAGCCCGAACGTCGTCGGCTCGGCGTGAACGCCGTGGGTGCGTCCCATCATTGGAGTGTTCTTGTATTTGATCGCTTGCTCCCGGAGGATGCCGATGAACACCTGCAGGTCTTGGTCGAGAATGTCGTTGGCTTGCTTCAATAGATACCCGAGCGCCGTATCCACAACGTCCGTGGAAGTGAGTCCGTAATGCACCCATTTCCGTTCCGGGCCCACCTTCTCCGATACCGCGCGGGTAAACGCGATCACATCGTGCTTCGTCTCCTGCTCGATCTCATAGATGCGGTCGATGTCGAAGCGAGCGTTCTCGCGAAGCGCTTGAACATCCTCTTTCGGAATGACTCCAAGCTCCGACCACGCCTCGCAGGCGAGCAGCTCCACTTCGAGCCAAGCCTTGAATTTGTTTTCTTCCGTCCAAACTGCGCCCATCGCGGGTCTTGTGTAGCGTTCAATCATTCGGTTGGACTCCCCTTGTTTAGTTGATGAAAAGAGTGCTGATCAAACCAGGTTATTGGCAATCCGCTGTCTTTCAAACTTGATCGTGGATGCGACAGGTACTTAACATGTCAGGATCGGGAGGCTGATCCCCTCAGAAATATTGCTCAACATGCAACATTTTCGGACTTGTAGGTTCATCTCCCCCTAAATGTTGCACAAAATGCATCATTTTCGGATTTCAGAGCAAATTTCTCGCTAATTGATGCATAAAATGCAACATTTTCGAACCTCAGAGCAAATTTCTCGCTAATTGATGCATAAAATGCAACATTTATTGAATTTCTCTTCGACCGAACCTGCTACCTGGCCCAAATACCGGAGCGCTCGACCCACGCAAGGGCACGTTCCGTATCTTCGCCAAGCAATGTGATGTGTCCCATCTTGCGTTTCGGTTTGGCTTCGGCCTTGCCATAGAGATGAAGCTTGACGGCGAGGCCGTCCTCTTCCCGGTCCTGCTCGTTCAGCCAAGCTAAAGCCGGCTCGACATGCTCCCCGAGCAGATTGACCATCACCGCAGGTGTGATCAGCTCGGTGCTTCCCAGCGGAAGGCCGCAGATGGCGCGGACATGCTGCTCGAACTGCGAGGTACGGCAGGCTTCAATGGTATGATGCCCGGAATTGTGCGGGCGCGGGGCGAGCTCGTTCACGAAGAGCTCGCCCTCCGGCGTGAGGAACATCTCCACAGCCAGAAGACCGACCGCCTGCAAGCCATCCGCCAGCCTGATGGCCAGCTCTTCCGCTCTGCGGCTGATGGCTGCCGGAATCCGCGCCGGAGCGATGGACACGTGCAGGATGTTGTCCTTGTGGATGTTTTCGGCAGGCGGGAAAGCCTTCACTTCCCCGCGGGTGCTGCGTGCGGCAATCACGGACAGCTCCCGCTCGAAGCGAATGAACTTCTCCAGAACCAGCTCCGTTCCCGCAGCCTCCAGCTCGTGGAATGCGGCTCCCGCCTCTGCCTCGCTGCGGATGACCCGCTGTCCTTTGCCATCATAGCCGCCGGTAGCCGTCTTCAACACGACGGGCAGGCCAAACCGGCGGATCGCCTCAAGGACGTCCGCTTCACTCTGCACCTCTGCATAGGGGGCTACCGGCACTCCCGCCGCTTCAATGGCCCGCTTCTCGCGCAGCCGATGCTGGGTCGTATGCAGGAGCGCATGCCCTTGGGGCACGTACGACTCCTTCGCAAGCATCTCCGCGATGCCCGCGTCTACATTCTCAAACTCGTAAGTGATGACATGACTGACGCGGGCGAGTTCCCTCGCAGCCTCGGCGTCGTCGTATGCGGCCGTGATTTGGCGGTCCGCCGTCTGCCCCATCGGGGAATCCGCGGACGGCTCCAGCGTCACGAAGCGATACCCCATCGCGCGGCCCGCGATCGCCAGCATTCTCCCGAGCTGTCCGCCGCCCAAAACCCCGATGGTGCTGCCGGGAAGTATCCGCGGAGCAAGGGGCGATTTATCGGAGCTTGCCGCAGCGGGCTGCTGAGCGGCGACGGCTTTCGCGGCAGCATCGCCAGATGTTGCCGCCTTCGGCTGCTCAGCTGCGGCTCCTACGGACGGCTCGGTTGCACCCGCAGCCCCACCGGTGCGCTCTGCCTCGCCTTCGAGCGGCATCCGACCCGCCCCCGTTTCGTTCGGCATCACTGGTCGCCCTCCAATCCGAGCTTGTCGCTCGACTCCAACACCGTCGCCTTGATCCGCTCGCGGCGTTCGCTCACGCGCTGTCTGAGCTCGGGGTCGATCGTTCCGAGAATCTGCGCGGCGAGCAAGCCCGCGTTGACGGCTCCCGCCGTTCCGATAGCTACCGTAGCCACGGGAATGCCTCCCGGCATCTGGACGATAGACAACAGGGAGTCCAGCCCGTTCAGGGTGGACGTCTTCACCGGTACTCCGATGACCGGAAGAACGGTTTTGGCTGCCACCATTCCCGGCAGATGCGCCGCTCCGCCCGCTCCCGCGATGATGACGGCAAGTCCACGCTCCTCCGCCGTCTCTGCATACTGGAACATCAAGTCCGGCGTACGGTGCGCTGATACGACTTTCTTTTCATATGGGACTTGAAGCTCCTCCAGAATTCGACAGGCTTCCTTCATCGTCGCCCAATCGGACTCGCTGCCCATGATCACTCCGACACGTGCCGGCATAAGTGCCTAATCCCCTTTCTGCAAACAAAAAAGTCCAGCCTGGGTCACATAAGCCCTCAGCCGGACGAGAAAGAGCGCCTGGCCTTGCGCCGGAGCCAGTCCATAACGATACGGTCTGAATTCCATGCCAAAAAGCCAAAGCGGCGATCTTCCTCGTAGTCCAAAAATTTACGGTCTTTGGGTAGAGACTTTCGGGCCATATCCCCGATATTATACGAGAATCGTAATATCATCATTCATAGGCATATCATTGTCAGCGGACCGCTGCCATCAGCCAAAGCCGTGGAGCCGGAATTCCGCCGGTGAACATCTTTTTGCATATTTCGCTTTTCTATCTTACCAGCCGCAAGCAGGAGATGTCAACGAAAGACGAACATTATAAGTTTAAACATTCGTAAAGTTCGTATTTTCGTTACTTTTCCAAGCAAAAAACCTTCTTGTTGTGTTCAGCCTGTCCGGAATGGGTCATTCAGGGGTATAATGAAAGAAACCAACGAAGTCCGGAGGAGAGATCAACATGAAGATTGTCGTATTGGACGGCTACGCCCTGAACCCGGGCGATTTAAGCTGGGACGGGCTGTCTCGCTATGGAGAGGTAACCGTATATGACCGCACCCCTGCCGATCAAGTCATTGAGCGAGCGCTCGGTGCGGAGATTCTGCTGACGAATAAGACCGCGTTCCCTGCCTCCGTTCTGGAGCAGTTACCTGGACTGAGATACATCGGAGTGCTGGCTACCGGCTTCAACATCGTCGACACCGAAGCTGCCAAGCGGCTCGACATCTCCGTCACCAACGTGCCTGCTTACAGCACCGACTCCGTGGCTCAGCTCGTATTCGCCCTACTGCTCGAAGTTGCAAGCCGAGTCGGTCTGCATGATGAAGCGGTACATAACGGAGAATGGGTCGGCAGCACCGACTTTAGCTTTACGAAGGCGCCGCTTATGGAGCTTGCGGGCAAAACCATCGGGCTCGTCGGCTTTGGCAGCACGGGGCGTAAAGTCTCCGAGATCGCTCGCGCCTTCGGTATGCGAGTGCTGGCTTCCACAAGCGGACGCCGAAGCTATCCGGAGACGGAAGGAGTTTCCTTCGTTTCCCTGAATGAGCTGTTCGAACAGGCGGATATCGTCTCCCTGCATTGCCCACTCACACCCGAGACGAAGGATCTCGTCAACCGGGACAGCCTTGCCCGGATGAAGCCCGGAGCCATCCTCATCAATACTGCACGCGGCCCTGTCGTAAACGAGGCCGATCTGGCCGACGCGCTTAATCGCGGACACTTGCTTGGAGCCGGTGTTGACGTTCTCTCCACAGAGCCGCCTCAAGCGGACAACCCTCTGTTGAACGCCCGCAACTGCGTCATTACGCCTCACATCGCCTGGGCCACGAAGGAAGCACGAATTCGGCTCATGCAGATTACGACAAATAACGTCGGCGCTTATCTCCAAGGGACTCCGGTTCACGTGGTGAACGCGTAGCGCTTTGCCGCCGACAACCGGTATCGCCTCGTCTGTGCTAAGCTGAAAATCGCTAACTGACGAATTGGAACACTCTTCGCATAGACAACCGGTTACCCCTCGTCTATGCCACGCCTTCTACGAGATCGATAAACGACAAACGGGAACTCCTCCGATGCTGAGCGCTGGCCGGAAGAGTTCCCGTTTTATTCTGTTCGAGGCAAAGCCACTTCAAATTCCGCGCCTTCACCCGGGCGGCTCTTCACAGCAATCGTACCGCCATGAAGATCGACAATCTTCTTGACGATCGACAACCCGAGACCGTTGCCTTCCGTCGTGCGGTTCCGGGATTTATCACCGCGGTAAAAACGCTCGAATATCCGAAGCTGGTCGGCTTGAGGAATACCCGGGCCGGAATCGGCGATCTTCACGACAGCCTTCCTATCCATCCCTACCGTTCTCTCCTCTACGATCACGCGGATAGTTCCCCCAGAGGGAGTAAATTTTATCGCGTTGTGCAGCAGGTTGATCCAGACCTGGTCCAGGAATTGCTCGTCGCCCGATACCGTTAACGGGGCAAGCTCGACGTCCATCTCCTGCCCTTTGTCGAGCCACTGCGGTTCAAGGGTCAGAACCGCCTTGCGGATCTGACTATCAAGCCGGTAGGCGTGAATGTTGAGAACGGGACCGTCTCCCTCCAGCGTCGTCAGCCGCAGCAGATTGTCACCGAGTCTGGATAGGCGAATGCTCTCCGCTTCAATGATGCTCAAGTAATGCCGCCGTTCGGCTGGGCTAAGTCGGTCATCCTGAAGCGCAACCGCAAACCCGCGGATGGAGGTAAGCGGAGACTGGATCTCATGCGAAACCGTGGAGATGAACTCCTGCCGCATCCCCTCCACCTGCTTCAGCTCCTGAACCATCTCGTTAATGCTCTCGCGGAACTCCCGGAGCCGACCGTCCTCATCTCCCCGTTCCGGCAAAATCACATTGAAATCGCCGCGGGCGACGCGTCGAAGCGCTTCGTTGACTTCTTTCCACACCTCTCGTTTATTGGGACCGACAAAGAGATGAACGAGGAAGGCGCAGAGCATGAAGAGAAACATCCCGATCAAATCAGCGCCGAGGTAGGGGAGAAAGCTTCCTCTGTCCTCCAAGGGTCCGTATCCCGTCCAGCGGAGCACGAAGAAGCCGATTGTGAAGAATAGAGCGGACATCGTAATCAAGAAAAGCACGGTGCCGGATGCCCTGGCCGCTGCAACAAGCCGGGACGACTGCTTACTCATAGACGGCTTCCTCCAGCCTGTACCCTAGGCCGCGGACCGTGGTGATCCGCAGAGTCACACTCCAGTCGATCAGCCTCTCCCGAAGCCGGTTTATATGAACGTCCAGCGTTCGTTCATTTCCGTCAAAATCATATCCCCAGACCGTCTCGATCAACTGCTCGCGGGTGAGCGTACGGCCGAGATGGCTCGCCAAAAGAAAGAGCAGCTCGAATTCCTTCGGAGGAAGCTGCACGGGAGTTTGCCGCACGAGAAGACGATACGCCTGGCGGTCCAGCAGCAGCTCCGCTGCGCTCACTTGGCTGGAAGCCGCGATCCGGTAGCGCTTGAAGAGCGCCTTGACGCGGGCAGCCAGCTCCAGCGGGTCGAAGGGCTTCGCCAGATAATCATCCGCACCCAGCTCGAAGCCGCGCACCTTGTCAGCCGTCTGCCCCTTGGCCGTGAGGAGCAGGATAGGAATGTCATAGTCGCTGCGCAGCCGTCTGCATACCGTCCACCCATCCACTCGCGGCATCATGATATCGAGGACAGCCAGGTCGACTGGGTTGTCTTGCATCAGCTCCAATGCGGCTTGACCGTCTACGGCTTCGTATACCTTGAACCCTTCCTTTTCCAGGAACAGACGCACGAGCTCCCGGATATGCGGATCATCATCCGCGACGAGCACACTTGCCATTCGCTTCTCCTCCTCTCGCCTCTTCAGGATGCGGCAGTTCCGCCTATGCTTTACCTTCGCCGGTCGGTTCGATCAGCTCCATCTCCAGGAGCATAAGCTCCCTGGCATCGGCCATCACCAGCTTGAACACTTCCTCAAACTGCCGGTCCTCATCCGTTTGTTCCAGTGTAGCCGTCTGTGGCTCCATCCGCAATTGGCTGTCGGCAAACTCGCGGTACAGTGCATGGCTGACATACAACTCCTCGTGAGTCCCGGTTCCTGTCACGCGGCCCTTTTCGATGAAGATGATGGAATCGGCATCGATCACGGTAGACAGCCGATGGGCGATCACGAGGGTCGTCCGCCCTTTCATCAGGTTGGTCAGCGCCAGCTGGACCACCGTCTCCGAATGGCTGTCCAGGCTCGAGGTCGCTTCATCCAGCAGCAGAATGCGCGGATTGCGCAAGAGCGCCCGGGCGATGGCGATCCGCTGGCGCTGGCCGCCGGACAGCTTGATGCCGCGCTCGCCGACCTGAGTCGCGTACCCTTCCGGCAGCTCGGCGATGAATCCGTCCGCATAAGCCATCGCTGCCGCCTGTTCCATCTCCTCGTCCGAAACCTCGCGATCCAGGCCGTAGCAGAGGTTGTCTCGAATGGTTCCGGCCAGGAGCGGGCTTTCCTGCGAGACATAGCCGATCTGCTTCCGCCAAGTGGAGAGCGCAATATCGGCAATGTCTGTCTCTCCATAGCGGATCCGTCCCAAGCTCGGGGAATAGAAGCGTTCGAGCAGAGAGAAGAGCGTGGTTTTGCCGCCGCCGCTCGGGCCGACGATCGCCGTTACTTTTCCGGACTCGGCTTGAATCGTTATATCCTGAAGGATCGGCTCTTCCGGTTTGTACTCGAAGGTGATGTGCTCCAGGCTAAGCGTGCTTGCTTGCCCGTTTGCGAATTCTTGTTCTTGATGATGGCTTGATTCCATCGAAGGAGCAGTTACCGGGAGTTCTCTTTTCGACTGAACCGCTCTCTCCGGTTGTTCCGGGAGGCTCTTCTCTTCGGTAAGCGCGATCCCGTCCGCCGCTTCTTCGACTTCCTCCATAATCGCATTGATGCTGTCCGTCGCTCCGACGGCTTTTTGGAACTGGGTGAAAAATTGGGATATTTGCGTGATGGGCAGGATGATCTGGAACAAATACATGATGAACGCGACGAGCGAGCCTGCCGTCATCCTCCCGGAAGACACTTGAACGCCGCCAAAGCCGATCAACGCGACGAGCAGCACGACCATTAGAAACGAAATCAGTGGAGAGATCACCGCCGAGATGCGGGCTTCCTTCAACCCGAGGCGAAACAGTCGTTTGATGCGATCCGTGCCTTCCCCATATTCCGCCTGCTCGGCCCCCGATGCCTTGACGAGACGAATCTCCGTTACCACCCGGTTGACGACCGAGGTCAGCCCCGCCGTTTCCTCTTGAGTCGATTTGGAGATGCCGTACATTTTATAGCCGAGCGGTACCAGAATGACAGCCGCAAGCGGGAAAACCACCAGCATGAGCAGCGTCATCTGCCAGTTCATATAGAAGAGAATGGCGAGCGAGCCTACGATGGAGAGGATGCCGGTGAAAAAACCCGTAATCTGCTCGGTGATCAGTCCTTTGATGATCGCGGTGTCGTTGGTCAAGCGGCTGACGGTGTCCCCCGTCTGTTTGCTGTCGTAATACCCGACAGGGAGCCGGAGAAGCTTCGCCCAGAGCCGCTCGCGAATCGAAGAGACGATGCGGTTACCGCTGTAATGGAGCAGGTAGACCGAAACCGCTCCCGATACGGCTTGAGCGAGAAAAGCGAGGACGATTCCGACAATCTGCCCTCGGCCGAGCGAGCTCAACGAGAAGCCGTTGACGAGGTTCTTCGTGAACAGCGGGATTGTCAGACCGACCAGCGTGTTGATCAAACTGAGCAGAACGGCTGCCGTAAGCCATCCCTTCGGAGGATCGGAGTCGAGCAAAAAGCGTATAAAGCGGCGGACGCGGGTTTTATCTCGGCCAGCTTCTCCGGGATTGGGAATTTCATTTCTTTCCATGGTTCGGTTCACTCCTTAGTCTCGCGGAAAGCCGGGCATCTCGCGATTTTCTCTGTATTTGGTACACGATTCGTGCCTTCTGAGAAGAGCCTGGCGTCGTGGCTGAGGTTTCTGTTCTGTTAGGCCAATGCTGATTTTAAACGCCAAGAAACACAGCAACGCATTCAGTGTACCGGGTCCATGTAAACTCAATTTAAACAGCCCGCTCCCAAGACGGCTTAAAATCGATTCCATGAATCGAAGAATGCCAAAAAAGCCGCAGCATTGCGCCAACGGCTTTGAACCCGATCGGTTTAGTCTTGTCGGTTTAGTCTTGTCGGTTTAGTCTTGTCGGTTTAGTCATTCGTTCCGGTAAAACTCGTTGAGAGCGCGATATAACTTCCGGTATCGGGTATACAGCCGGTTGTAAGCCTCGTGCCGCTCCTCCGAGTAAGGAATGGGTGAGGAGACTCCAACGAGAGAAATAGCGGCGGTCTCAGCAGAAGAGAAACATCCACAGCCGACTCCAGCGAGTATCGCCGCCCCTACCGCAGAAGCATCCCGGTTGTTCAGGATGGAGATCTCCTTACCGAGCACATCGGCGATCATGCGGCACCAGACCGGATTGCGGCTGCCGCCGCCGCCGAGATGAACCCTCCGAACTTGGTATCCGCCAAGCTCGAATTGCTCCATGTTCTCCCGCACGTTGTAAGCCACCCCTTCCAGAACCGAATGCATCAGCAGAGCCGGGCTTTGCCCCGTCGATAACCCCAGCCAGGAAGCGCGGTCGTTTGGATCAAAATAAGGAGTGCCGCTGCCCATCAGAAACGGAAGAAACAGAAGTCCCTGGCTGCCCGGAGGAAATGGTTTCATCTGGCGAGTCCATTCATCGAGCCGGGCATAATCGTCATCCTGCATGGTCAGCTTGCCAGTGAGCATCCGATAGCACCAGTCTACGCCAAGGCCGCCGGTAAACACGCTCCCCATGCCATACATCAAACCCGTAATAGCAGAAGGATGAAAGGTCACGCTGCCGGTCATACAGGAGCTCGGACCTGCTGTCGGCAGTCCAGCTACCGGCATCACGACCTGGGCCGAAGTGCTGAGCGTAACCGCAAGCGTTCCCTCCTGCACCGCCCCTGTTCCAAGCTGGCTGCAGGCCATATCCGCCGCGCCGGCGACGACCGGCGTCCCCTCCGGAATACCGGTTAGGCGCGCCGCCTCCGCGCAAACCAATCCGACAACCACATCCGAATCGTAGATGTGGGGAAACCAATCCGGATTGAGGCCCAACTCGCTGATGAGGGTTCGATCCCACTCTCCCATCACCGGGTTATACAGCAAGCTATTGCCCGCATCGGTGCGATCGGTCCCGATGTCCCCCGTAAAGAGAAAGCGGACATAATCCTTGGGAAACATGATTTTCGCCGTCCGCGCCAGCAGATCGGGATGCCACTTTTTGATCCAGAGCAGCTTGGCCACGGCGAAGGCATCGACCGGCTCGTTGCCGGTCATCTCCACGAATCGCTGCCGATAGACATCGCGCAGAAAAGCGCTCTGCTCGTGCGACCGAGTATCTGCGATCAGAACGCTCGGCATCAAGGGAACGTCCGCATCGTCAAGCAACACCGGCGCACTCATATGCCCCGAGAAGGACAGAGCGGCAATCCTCGCTCCACCCAGCCGCTCCATACAGTCTCTTACCGCCATCGCCGACGCCTTTCCCCATTCCTCTGGCTCCTGCTCCACCCAACCTGAGCGCGGTGAATGCGTAACCGATAAAGCCGATGCGGAAGAGCGAATCTCCCCCTTCGCCGTCATCGCAACGACTTTAACCGCCGTCGATCCGATGTCGACCCCCATCAGCAGCGATTCCATCCTTCAGCACCTCCTTCATCTTTCATATCGTTAACCCGGGTTTACAGATGCTTGATCCTCTGCCGATACTGCTTGATATATTCTTCATTCTGCTCCGCTCCACCCGGAATATTACCGCTGACATAGACTGGCGGCTTTATCCCAAGCTCCACCAGCTTCTGTGCCGCGCCGGTCATGACCATATTCAGAATGATGCTGCCGATGATGGTGGAGCCCGATGCCATTTTCATCGAAGTACCGGGTATTTGAACCAATGCGTCCCCGTGCGGCAAATGATTGTTGATCACAAGATCAGCCAAATCATGAAGCTGTTGTCCGGAAGGATGGCGCGAAGGGTCTTCGAAATAAGAAGAGGAACATAAGGCGATCACCTTCAGCCCCTTCGCCTTCGCCGCTTGCGCCATCTCAATCGGCAGGCTGTTGATGCCCGAATTGGAGATCACGATCATGACCTCGCCAGCCGTCACCGAATAATTAGCGAGAATATGTTCGGCGTACCCCTGCATGCGCTCAATCTTTGAGCTTTTTACCGCGCCTTCATGAAGCATGAGGCTCGTCTCGAAGATCGCGTTAATCGGTACCATTCCACCGGCTCGATAGAAAAAATCCTCCACCAGCAAATGCGAGTGGCCGCAGCCGAACAAATGAACCAGTCCGCCTGAGGCGATGGTATCGGCCACCCAATCCGCCGCTGTATCGATCGACGTCTTCTCTTCTTCCTCTATGACCTGTATCTGCTGCTTAATGCGCTGGACAAAGTCATCTGCAAGTCTAGTCATGGATGATGCCCTCCCCGTTGTTGTATCCGGTCTTCTCTGGATGCATGGGCTTGCCATCCACCCGAAACATCCAGCTCCCCACTGCTCCTTTTCCATCATGCACGTTTTCTTCCTCATCAGCCCCGTTGCTATTTCACTGCCCCCGCCGTCAAACCTCTCACGAAGAACCGACCGACAAAGGCGAAGAAAACAACAACTGGAAGCAAGGTCAAGACAGCACCGGCAGTGGTCCAGCCCCAACGCACCGTATACTGCCCCATGATGGCATTCAGCCCGATCGGCAGCGTACGCAGCGACTCGCTTGAGATCAGAACGGAAGAGAAAGCGAACTCCGTCCAGGACGTGATGAACGCATAGATCGAGATCGTGGCGATACCGGGGCCGATCAGCGGAAGAATGATCTGCAGCAGCGTTCTCATTCGTCCCGCTCCGTCGATGGCGGCCGCTTCATCAAGCGCAATCGGAACGGAGTCGAAGAAGCCCTGCATCAGCCATACAGAAAACGGAGCCGCAAACGTCACATTGATCACGATCAATCCCCACAGGGAGTTCACCAGATGGATCGACGACATCATTTGATAGACTGGCACCAGGAGCAGTGTGCCCGGAAAAATATACGTCGCTAGAATAAGCCGAGATACCAGGAGCCTTCCGGGGAATTTCATCCGGTACAGGGCATACCCGGCGGGAATCACGATCAGGCCAGAACAGAGCATGGTTCCCAAAGCGACCAGGATGCTGTTGGATAAATTCGTTAGATAGGAGGTTTGCTCCAGCAATTCCCGATAATGCTGTAAGGTGAGCGCCCTTGGAAACAGGTCCGGCTTCAGAATCTGGTCTGCGGGCTTGAGAGAAGAAGCAATCACCCAGTAAAACGGAAACACAATCAGAAATGCAATCAGAATCCCGAAAAAGGATCGGATGGCTTTCACGTCGTTCACCTGCTTTCCAAATGGAATATCCGAGCGTATCGTTCAATGTTCCTTCGGAGTTCCGAACTTGATGAACCCTATGACGAAGAGGATCAGGAAGAATGCGGTGACGATAGAGGTTGCCGAGGCTTTTCCGATCTGAAACGACTCGAACGCCTGCTGATAAATGTACACCGGAACGGTCGTCGTAGCTCCAGCCGGTCCGCCGCTGGTCAGAATATAGATCGTATCGAATATGTTAAACGACCATAGTGTGCCGACGATGCCAAGCGCAAACGTAATAGGCCCGAGCGAAGGAAACGTGATTTTCCAGAACTGCTGCCATTTGTTTGCACCATCCACGTCGGCGGCCTCATAGATTTCGTGTGAAATCGTCGACAGTCCCGCCAGCACGATCACCGCCATGAAGGGGAACCAGTGCCAGGTATTGATGAAGATCGTGACGGGAAGCGACCAGGTGGAGTCTCCGATCAGATTGATCGGCTTGTCGATCAGATTCAGTGAAAGCAGCGCATGATTGAAAATCCCGTAAGAGCCGTTGAAGATCCACTGCCAGAAGATACCCACGACGATGGTTGGAATGACCCAAGGGATGATCATCCAGGTTCTCGCCCAGTTGGAAAAACGAGAGGGCTTGTTCAACAGCAAGGCGACGGCAAAAGCGAGCAGCGTCTGAGCGATACTGTTGCCCAGCACCCAAATCAGACTTTTCTTCCAGGCATTCCAGTACGAAGGGGAGGTCAATGTATTCTTGTAATTGTCAAACCCGACATACGTGCCTTTGGTGCCGACAAATCCTGTATTGTAAAAGCTTTCTTTGATCACACTGACCAAAGGAAAAAAGATCGTGACCACAATCCAGATGACAATGGGTGCGACGAGCAGGTAGGGCAGCAATCTGCCAAACCCTTTATTTTTGCCCAGGACCTCCATGTTCTCACTCCTCCAAATGCCCGCTTGCACTCGATGATTGGATAAAAGAGGCGGGAACGCCGTTCCCGCCCGAAAGTGAACCGCTTGTTCTATAGCGTGTTTGTTATTTTACCGCTTCTTCAATCTGGGCTTGTCCCCATTTGACGGCATCCGCTGCCGACATCCCCTTGCTTGTCATTTGCTCCAGCGTTTGGGCGATATAGTTCGGTCCGGCTACCTTTCCGATTTTGCTGGCTACGCCGTCCGTGAATCCGAACAGAGCGCCTTTGCCTGCGGCATCGATCAAGACTTGAACCTGGGATTTGTATTTGCTGATCACCGGATCATTCCAGAAGCTATCCGCCTTGCTTCCATCCTCCGTTACCGGCAGGAACAGTCCCGGTTCGGCATTGACAAACTTCCCGTAGGTTTCCGGTTCAAAGAGGAATTCGAAGAATTTCTTGATCGCTTCTTTTTTCGCTTCATCCTTCGTCAGCACCATAATGCCGTTGGAGTAATAAATGCTGCCTGCCTCGCCGCCGTCGGCAACCGGCATCGGGACAACTCCCAAATCGCTGGCCGGACGACCGGATTCGGATTCGAACGTAGAAAGGTACTGCCCTTTTTCAATGGCCATAGCGGCTTTGCCCGCGTTAAACTGCGCTTGCGGTTCTCCCCACGTGTAGGTGTTGCTGTCCGGCGGAGAGAATTTGAGCAGATCGCTGTACATTTGATAAGCCTTCACGGTTTTCTCATTGTCGAAGGTCACTTGATTGCTGCCGTTGATAATTGACTTAGCGCCGCCTGTAACGAGAAAGCTGTACAGCACTTGGTCGGTTGCCATCGATTTGGACGCCGGTAAGGCAATCCCGTAGGTATTCCCGTTGGTGAGCTTCTCAGCGTCCGTCTTTAGCTCGTCCCAAGTGGAGGGCGGCTGAAGACCGGCGGCGGAGAACAGATCCTTGCGGTACCACAGAGCCTGGACCATGCCGTATACCGGAACCGCCCAGGTATGGTCTTCATACTGATAAGGAGTCAAGGAAGTGGCCTGAAATTTATGAGTGGCATTGATCGAATTGATAATGTCGTCGACAGGCTGAACCACGCCTAGTTCCTTGATCAGCGTTGTGTAGTCAGGAATCGTGAAAAGAAGATCGGGACCGTTGCCAGCCTGTATGGCGGCCGGGAATTTCGAATACGCGTCATCCCAGCTCTGCACCTGCGGCGTAATCTTGATGTCCGGATTCGCAGCGTTGAAGGCATCGACAATTTCCTTGAAACGAGCCACCCGGTTAGGCGGCTCCTCCATGTGCCAGAGGGTAAGCTCCGTCACTTTGCCGCTTGCGGGAGCGCTGCTGTTCTCTGCACTGCCTGTCTTGGTTCCGCCGGATGAACAAGCCGCCAGCACGATTTGCATCGCAGCAAGCATTCCAGCCAAGACAACCCAACCTCTTGATCTCTTCTTCATCTTCTACTCCACTCCCGTTTCAGTAAATTTATCGCTGCGGTCATGCCTTTGGTGTCATGGACCGTTTCGACTACGGTGACAAAAGCTTAAAATCTCTAGCTTAAACGGTATCGGCGCCATGCAACGATCCAAATCCGCAACCGCGGTAACGGGATCATTCAGCCACGAGAAATATACAATACCTGGGTACAGTATAATAATTTGTCCAAAAGCTATTATCCTCTCTCCAGAATCAACACTCGGATGCCAGACCTTCTGCAAAGTGCGGTTCGCGCTAGACAACGTCTCTACGAATTTAATCGTGCTGTGCTCCGGATTCGAATCATTCGGATGGACAGGTCCGGAAGCGGTCCGATCAAACGAGCTTGCCCCACCCGTATTCCTCAAGGTATTCTTTGGACTCTTCGGCAACCCGGTCGAAATCCGTCATGCTGACACCTGAAGGATCGCCCACTCCGTACAAGCCTCCGGTTTGAAATCCTTCCCACTCCACGGAGTTAAAGTGCTTATAGCCGACTTCCTTGAGCGCTTCTGCCATTTCGCGGAAGTCTACGAACCCCGCACCCAGCCAAACATGCTGCGATTGCATAATATTCGGAAAGCCAACCTCGTCTTTCACATGGGTGACCCGAATCCGGTCTCCGAGCTTCCGGATCGCTTCCTTGATGGGCATTTTTGGCTTAACTGTCGTATAGAATGTCCCTACGTCTACACAGGCATACACATTGCTGCGATCTACCAGCTCAAAGAGCTTCAGCATATCTTCAATATTGTTGATCAGGGTTCCTTGGATCAGCTCAATGCTGACGTCAATGTTTCTGGCGGCCGCGTAATCCGCCACCTCTTGGGTTGCCGTAACAACCTGCCTCCACGCTTCCTTGCGGGTCATCAAATTATAGAGAGGCGGATCGTAATAGCCATCTCCAATCAACGTCACCACTGTTCCGGCTCCCATATCGGATGCCGCATCAATCGCTCTCTTAAATTTGGCAATACCGTTCTCGCGGTCGAAATATCGGGGAGTAACGAACGTGGTATGGCAGCCGATGGAGGAGAAGGCTAAGCCTGTCTCATCCATCGCCTTGCGGATCTTTTTGACTTCGGCATCATAATCATGAGGCCGGATTTCCTGAATCTTGGGATAGATGACGTCAAATCCTTCGTAGCCGTAAGAAGCAATTTTGCGAATGCACCAGTCGAGAGGTTTGTCTCCCCAAGAATTCCAAGCGGGACCGGCAATCTCCAATCTGCCCCAGGGCATGTTCGGCCAGATTTCAAACGACAATTTCAAATGATCGGTCATCATGCAAGCCTCCCTCGATGCGTTTAGACTTTCATCTCAATAGAGAACTTATAACGGTCTCCGCGATACAGGGACCTGACATATTCAACGGGACGGTTGGACCCTTCCGTAAATGTCGTGCGCTCGATCAGCATCACCGGATCATGCTGCCCGATGTCCAGTATGCCTGCTTCATCCTGTCGAGCCGTAGAGACTTCAATCGTCTGCAAAGCCTTTACCAGCTTCAACCCGCAAATGTCTTCGAGCATTTGGTAGAGAGAGGCGTTCTCCATGTTCATTTCATAGAGGCCATGAGCCAGCTCGTAGACTAGATAAGATCTTTCCAAGGCTAGCGGTTCCCCGTTCGCCGTTCGCACCCGCACCAGCTCGATCACCTGCTCGCCTTCGGGGATTTGCAGCTGCATGCTGATCGGCTTGCTGGCTGGAATCACCTCCATGCTCACCACCTGCGCTCCCGGTGCAAGACCGCGGCTATGCATATCTGAGCTGAAATTGGTCAGCTTCGTCAGCGGCTGCTCGATCTTCGGCATAGCAACAAAGGTCCCCACTCCGCGTTGACGGTAAAGCAGCCCTTCCTGAACCAGTTCATTAATGGCCTGACGAACCGTCAGTCGATTGATTTCGAATTGCTCCGATAGTTCCCGTTCGGAAGGAATCATCTCGTCCACTTTGTAGACATTCGAACCAATCTGATTTTTCAGGTATTCTTTGACCTGATGATAGAGCGGAACAATGCTCGTTTTATCCACCGCTCTATAGCTTTTATTCATGCACCCTCACCCCTCTCCAGGTTTTGGACTAGATGGATAGTTGTCTATACCAGTTGATGTGTTAATTATAGTAACGTCTATTTCTTACGTCAATCACCAATTTTAGAATAATGATAGATAAATCGCTTTCATATAAAAGTTTATCTATTTTGATGTCATGTTATATAACGTAATTTCCATATGTACACTTCCGACCATAAATTTCCCTTGGAGACTCGTGGAATTCTCTCCTTAAAGATCCTTACCCCAAGCAAACTTTCGATTCGATTAATCTTCTTTCCTAAAAATAGACCTCCGACTCCGAAGTGTACGAACCTCCCGTATGAGATTTCGAACGATGGTAGTAGGGCATTCGGCACCCCGTGAGGTTCCCCACGCGAAGTGAGACAGTGCGTGATGGCTGTCAACCAAACAAAACAGCCTTGGTTCGATGAAATTTCGAACCAAGGCTGCAT
This sequence comes from Gorillibacterium timonense, assembly GCF_001457415.1. Classification (GTDB taxonomy): domain Bacteria; phylum Bacillota; class Bacilli; order Paenibacillales; family NBRC-103111; genus Gorillibacterium; species Gorillibacterium timonense. The sequence continues at coordinate 331,101 of NZ_LN881724.1, read as the reverse complement.
CTCTTTCATATACCCTGTCAAGCTTGACTGGGAACAGCTTAGGGCATATAGCTATGCCTCAAAGCTCAATCTTTGCTCAGCGACTCGTGAATCGCTTTGGCAGCTTTCTTCCCCGCGCCCATGGCGAGAATGACGGTCGCGGCGCCGGTGACGGCGTCTCCTCCGGCATAGACGCCGGCTTTGCTTGTCTCCATGGTCTCTTCCTCAACGATGATGCCGCCCCAACGCTGAATATCGAGGCCGGGTGTCGTCTGGCGAATGAGCGGGTTCGGGCTCTGCCCGATGGCGATAATGACGGTATCGAGCTCAAGCACGAACTCGCTGCCCGCCTTCTCGCGGGGGCTTCGGCGGCCGGAAGCATCCGGTTCGCCCAGCTCCATCTCCACGCATTCCATGCCCGTCACCCACACGCCGTCTCCCAGAATCCGTTTCGGATTGGCAAGCAGCCGAAACTGGATTCCCTCCTCCTGGGCGTGGTGAATCTCTTCCACACGCGCCGGAAGCTCCTCCATCCCACGCCGGTAGACGATGCTCACTTCCTCGGCTCCGAGCCGGAGCGCAGTCCGGGCCGCGTCCATCGCCACGTTGCCGCCGCCGACCACCGCAACTCGCTTGCCCGTCTTGACGGGCGTCGGGTTGCGCGGATAGTCGTAGGCGCGCATCAGGTTGACGCGGGTCAGGAACTCATTGGCAGAATAGACGCCGTTCAGATTCTCGCCGTCGATTCCCATGAACCGAGGAAGCCCGGCTCCGCTGCCCACGAATACCGCCTCGAAGCCGTCCGCAAACAGCTCATCGACCGTAATCGAGCGACCCACCACCACGTTCTTATGGATGGTCACGCCAAGCTCAGCGATCTTCTCGATCTCTTCTTCCACGAGCGATTTGGGCAGACGGAACTCAGGAATGCCGTAAGTAAGCACTCCGCCAAGCGCATGGAGGGCTTCGAAGATCGTCACCTCGTAGCCCAGCTTGCCCAGGTCCCCCGCGCAGCTGAGGCCCGCAGGCCCGCCGCCGACCACCGCGACCTTGTGGCCGTTCGAGATCGGCTTCGCGCCTCCCGCGACTCCGGAACGGAGGGCGTAATCCGCCGCGAAGCGCTCCAGTCGCCCGATGGCGACCGGCTCGCCTTTTTTGCCGCGCACGCATTCGCCCTCGCATTGGTTCTCCTGCGGACAAACGCGGCCGCAAATGGCGGGCAGGCTGTTCTCCGTCACGATCGTTCGATACGCCGCTTCGAAATCTCCGGCCGCGACGGACTTAATGAACTCGGGAATCGGAACGCTGACGGGACAGCCGTTCACGCACGGCTTATGCCGGCATTGCAGGCAGCGTTCAGCTTCCTCCATCGCTAGCCTCGGGCTGTACCCGAGGGCAACCTCTTCAAAATTGCGAGCTCTCACAACAGGAGGCTGCTCCGGCATCCGCACCTTCTCTTTCGTCATGTTTGCCATACGGTCAACCCTCCTGCTCGATCAAGCATAGATGCTCTTCCATATCCTTATACATGCCCTGGCGGCGGATGCATTCATCGAAATCCACCTTCCAGCCGTCAAAATCAGGTCCGTCCACGCAGGCGAACATCGTTTCTCCGCCTACGGTAACGCGACAGCCGCCGCACATGCCGGTTCCGTCGATCATGATCGGATTGAGCGATACCCCGGTCGGAATGCCCCGCTCCTTCGTGATGCCCACAACCGCTTTCATCATCGGCAACGGCCCGATGCAAATGACTTCGTCATACTCTTTGCCTTCGGCAAGAAGCTTGTTCAGAACATCCGTGACAAACCCTTTCGTTCCTAAACTGCCGTCATTCGTCGCGATATGCACCTCATCGGCAAACGCGCGGAAGTCTTGCTCCAGAATGACAAATTCGCTGCTGCGGCCTCCGAGCACAACGTCGACATTCGCGCCAAGCTCCTTCAGCTTGCGAATCTGCGGATACAGCGGCGCCGCTCCGACCCCGCCACCGATGCCAAGCACCCGCCGCTTCGGCTCGAGATCCGCCGGACGCCCGAGCGGGCCGGCGAAATCGGAGAGGGAATCATCCGCCTGCAAGAGTGACAATTGGCGCGTGGTGAAGCCTACAACCTGATAGATGATCGTGACGGTTTCCCGCTCACGGTCGTAATCGGCAATCGTCAGCGGAATGCGTTCTCCGCCTTCATGGACCCGAACCATGACGAACTGGCCGGGCTCGCATTTTCTCGCAACAAACGGTGCATGGACCACCATGCGTTCTACGGTGTCATTTAATCGATCTTTTTGTAGGATGCAGTACATAGCTCGGTCTCCTAACCCTTTCTAGCATGACTTCATTATATCGGGTGAGGAAAAAGCTGTGGACGGCTAATGTTGACTTTTTGATGAAGTTTCGGGTTAAGCAGACCGCTATGCCGATAGGCAAATCGGTAGATGGAAGACAGGTTACCTCCTGCTGCGATCAAGCCGCTGCTTGGACGGATCCAGCTCGGACCGCCGCCTGACGCGCCAGAATCAGAAAGACCAGCGAAAGCAGCAAGCATGCTGCAGAACCCACGAACATCCATCTGCCGCCGAGAATATCCATAAACGTTCCGAGAAAGGCCGGGCCTACCGTTTGAGCAACGGATGAGAAGAAATAGTAAAGCCCGGTGTACAGGCCGATCCTCCCAGGTCCGGCGAAGCTGACCACAAGGGGATAGGAGTGAATGTTCACGAGCGCCCAGAAGAGTCCTCCTGCCATCAGGATTCCACGGATGGCCGTGAGGTCACGGATCAGAAAAAGCAGCAAGAAGAGCAGGGACAAGCCGCAGATGCCCGTTGTGATGAGGGTTACACGGCCGAATTTCTTGGCGAGAAAGCCGCTCGGTACGGCAAACAGGATGAACGCCAGGCTGAAAAAACCGATCGTGAGCGTAGATGCGCTTGCAGTGAGGCCGAGCGTCTCCACCCCATACGTCGTAAATTGAGCTTCCACACCGCTGTAGCCGACGAACCAGAAGAAGATCGCGAGCAGGATCATCAACGCAGATCGGTCCCGATCCACGAGCACATGACGCAGTCCCGCGAGAATTCCCCGCGGACTGGGAGCTTCATCGGAGGAGTCAACGCCAGCTTGCGGCGAATGCTGCGAATCCGGTTGCTGATGCTCCCCTTGCATTTGAGTCGGCGCTTGAAGCTCCGACGGTTGAAGCTCCAGCTCCTGCGTTGTGGAAGGTTCTTCCACTTTTCCTCCCGAGAACAGAGACTTCAGGGACAGCACCAGAATGACCGCGCATAGGATCAGAACTGCACCGCCTACAAGAAAGGGCAGCGGTTTATTGTCGTCATACAGCTTGGCAAGCACGAAAAGCGTGAAGAGAGAACCGATTCCGCCCATGAGGTTAATGATGCCGTTGGCTTGGCTGCGCTTGTCGGGCGGTGTCAGATCGGGCATGAGGGAGATCGTCGGAGCGCGGAACAGGGTCATGGCGAGCAGGAAGCCGATGTCGATAGCGATGAGGGTAGCGAGATTCGTATAGTGCGGCATAACGAAGAGGAAAAGCGCGGCGATGGGCATCCCGATCATGAGAAACGGAAGGCGCTGCCCGAAGCGCGTCTGCAGCCGGTCGCTCCAAGCGGCGATCAAAGGAATGAGGAAGATATTCGCCAGGTTGTCGATTCCCATAATCGAGCCGCGAATGGCCTTCGATTCGATGAAATCGCCCAACATGAGCGGCATGAAGGAGTTGTACAGCTGCCAAACGACCGAGATGGAAAAGAAGCCGAGTCCGACGACGGCTATGCGGGGGTAGGAGAAGGGCTTCATCGGCTCCCTTCCTCCATCACACGCTTCAAACGAGCCGGATAATTCGTGATGATTCCGTCCACTCCGCAGGCGAGCATTCGCTTCATCACCGCTTCTTCATCCACCGTGTAGGGGCGGACCTTCACTCCAGCCGCATGGGCGCCTTGAACGATCTCCGGGTAGACGCTGTAAAAATACGGATGGAGCGCTGACGCTCCCATTAGACGAGCATAGTTCCACGGTTCATACAAACCGGCGGTATAAAGAATGCCGCGCTCGATGTCCGGGGCAAGATCCGCCAGTTTCACGAGGCTGTAATGATTGAAGGACGAGAAGATCACACGGCTCTCCATGCCGTATTCCCGAACGAGAGCGATGACCTTTTCCTCCATCCCTTCATACAGGATGATTCCATTCTTCAGTTCAATGTTGAGCTCGAGAGCGGTCGGCTGCAGGAACTCCAATACTTCACGGAGAAAAGGCAGACGTTCAACGGGATACTCGGGCATCTGCTTGGCCGCGTTCAACTCGCGCAGCTCCGCCGCCGTCCGAGCCACAACCAGCCCTGTTCCGTCCGTCGTCCGATCGAGCGTCTCGTCATGGATGACGATGAGTTCCCCGTCCTTCGACATTTGAATGTCGAGCTCAATTCCGTCCGCTCCTTGCTCTACGGCGAGACGAAAGGCTGCCATCGTGTTTTCGGGAGCGTTACCGGCTGCTCCCCGGTGTGCAAAGATCTTCGTGTGCTGTTCCATCTTAACCAAACCCTCCTGCAGCTTGAATAGAATGCCCGATTGCCAAATAACGGAATCTTCCTGATACCCGTCCATCATACCCTTCGTTTGTTCGGGGAGTATTACCATCTCTCCATTCCCATGCTACCATAAATCGGAAAAAACTGCGGGCTTCTGCGCGAATAGCCGCCTCGCTGCAGGATACTCCTGCTCCAAGGCGGCTTGCATCTATCCTTTCCATTGCTGCGTACAACCTTCCGGAGCTTCATCTTACGGCTTCGGTTCCCGTCTCCACAAGCTTGACTGCTGGCAGCGTCTCGCAGCCGTTGAAGTCCGCGATCGCCGCCTGCAAAGGCCGAAGGGCTGGAAAGCCGCTGCCTGCAGGAGCGTTCGGTGACCCGACCAGCCGGACGAGAGGCGTCTTCATCGGAAGCAGACCGGAGGCGATGATCACCAGTCGGCTCTCCGCGCCCCACTTCGCTTCCGGCGCCAGATAAGCCCGAATGCCCGGTACGAGAGGAATGGCATGAAGCGACGGGGCCTCTTGCCCTTTCCACCCCTTACCCGGTTCGAAGGCCAATCGGACGATGGCCGCCTTCGAGCGGGAACCGGTATCGGATAGAGAAAGCTCATATTCCGGTGAACCGTGGGTTCCTTGGTCATGCTTGCTCAGCCATATCGTACCGGCGGAGTGATCGGCCTGTGGCTCCGCGTAAGAGCTTGGAATACGGACTTCACCAGTTTGTCCCTCCTCCTTCGGAAGGAACATGCCCGGGAGCGGCGTGGAATCGCCAATTCCTCGTTCATCGCCCAATGCATTCAGGATGGTCGCCGCCACATCTCGGGTGTGCCCTCCGCTGAGCAGCCGTTCGTGATCATCGTAGGAGGACGAAACCGTCCGTCCCGAAGCTCCAAAAAACACCGTCTTGGCGAGCCGACCCCCATGACTGTGCGAGCGACTTCGGTAGGCAGCTCGACCAACCGCCGCCGTTCCGCCGCCGTGATCCGCCACTACCAGCACCAGTGTATCGTCAAGCAGGCCGTTTCTCCGAAGCGCTTCGTAGATTTCACCGACCTTGTGGTCCGCTTTTTCCAATGCGCGGTAATAGCTGCGGGTGAACCAGCCCCGATTGTGACCGGCATTGTCCACCTCGTCGAGAACGAGAAACAGCAGGGACGTGTCAACAGCCTGCCCCGAATCCACATACCGCACAAAGTCCTTCACGAGCTGACCGTCATCTCCGGCAAATTTGGCCACTCCCGCTGCGGGCTCGATGTGGCCGTCCAGCAGATGGCTCCAATGGGCGAAGAAGGCGAGTCGTCTCTCTGGCGCCATCTCCCTCAGCCGGGAGAAGACGGTCGGATAAGCGCCGCTGTAATAGGTTTCTCCGCTTAAGCTGTTGGAGATGCCATGCTTCTTGTAATCGACCCCGGTAAGCATTGCGCCCCAGTTAGGCGAAGAGGAGGTAGGTTCCGTAGAACTTGCCGTGTAACTGACGGCCCCCCGCTTCAGAATGGCACGGAGATGAGGCAGTCGGAAATGATCGGCCATCCGAACGGGTCGGGACGTGAGCATCCGGTAGTAGGGAGCATCTGGGGAAATGGCGTTCCCCGCTCCGTCGATCCCGATGACGACAACCCTTTTGTACGGATAGATTCCAAGCTTTCCGACCATTTGCGCTTCTTGCTCCGTTCCGTCTGCTCCGATCGCCAAGTCTCCGATCGACACCAGTCCATCCCCATTTCGATCTTCCTCCTGCCGGGGGTGAATGCGAACCTGGGCATGGTCCGTTCCGAGCCGGGAGATGGGAATCGCAGCTCCTTGATAAAGGAATCGGGTCCCTTCCAGCACAAAGCTCCCGATTCCCCCCTCTTTCGAAACCGGGCGAAAATAGAGCTCGGCCACACGCGATTTGCGGTATTCCCCTTGGCCCGGTTCAGGAAAAGAATGGTCCGTCTTCACCGCTACTCTCACCCGCCCGGGCTCGGAGCGCACAGGCTCGGAGAGCCCTGTGGCATGATCGAAAGCGAATCGTCTGCGGTCGAACCAGATTTCCGTCTCCATCCGGTCCATACGAACGTTCGGAGTCGTGGAATAGACATGAAGACTCAACCGGATGGATTCTCCGGGACCGCTATGCTCCGTCCCAAGCAGGGAGATCCGCCCTGAGAACGCCTTCGTTCCGTCTTCGGACAACCCGGTTGATTCCGTACTCTGCGCCTCCTGCCGAAACATCGCGGGGATATACCGGCTCGTCAACCCCCTGCTGTAGACACTAGACGGATTGGTTTGGAAAGCCTGTCGGATCCCCACTCCCGTCAGAATGGCGGTCAACGCGAATATCCCTGCCCTTTTCCAGTAAAGCGCTCTGCGAATCATCGAATCCCCCCCGTCCCACACATTTTGTCCCGCGGGAGGAAATTGATTCATCGCGCCAGCCGTCCTATTCCCAGATGGAGGCCTCTAACTCATCGACCAACTTACGCAGCTTACCGGCGATCTTGCGGTTGATGGTTCCGTCTTCGTACATCCGTTGGACGGCGTCACGCTGTTCCTGGATGACCCTGCGTTCAAGCTCGAACGGCTCCTCGCACGCAAAGCTCTTCTTCAGCGTCTCCGTGCCCTGCTCCAGACGGAACCGCATGTGTTCATATCGAGCGATGACTTGATTCGCCATCTTCTCCGAATCCTCGGTTTTTGCGGATTGAATCGCAGCGATAGCCGCATCGATCATGGCCATACGCCCTTTGTTCAAGGCGTCCCAATCCACAGGATTCGACTCCTCGACTTCGGACAGCGCCAGTCCTGTGTTCGGATACCGGCCTTGGGCCGACGGATCCACGAACCATCCGGACACCAGGCGGCCCATTTCCGCAACCGAGTGCATCATCTGGGCGTCGAAGCTTTTTGTAAGTATGGCTTCCAGTTGATCCAAGCGTTCCATGAGTTTATCCGATATGGCTGGATCCAATTGACCTTGCTCCATCAACCGCTCCAGCACTTTGCGTTCTGCCTGCAGTCCCACCCGGCGGAAATGGATCACCTGCTTGATGAACTTGCCCGTCATCGAGCCCTTGGCCCAGTCCTCAGGGCGCATCCGCACTAATTTATCTTGAATCTCGGCCAAAGCTAAGGTACCCTCCGGCGACTCTTGTCGGGCTAACGAGCGCAGCCGTTTCAGGCCGATCTCCATGAGCCGTTTTTCCTCGTCTCGATCCAGTTTGGCATCGGCGGCCTCCGGTACCTTGTCCGCGAGCATGGGCAGCAGGATGCTTGCAAGAAGGAGCGAGACTAAGATGACCCCCGCTGCCAAGGCGAGGATCAGATCGCGTTCCGGGAAAGGAGCCCCGGTTCCGGTAACTAGCGGAATGGAAAAGGCACCGGCCAGCGTAACCGCTCCCCGTACCCCGGAGATGGAGGTGAGGGCGATCGCCTTAAGCGAGACCTCCTCCGAGCTTTTCTTGCTGAAGGACGTATACAGCAAAATCCAGAGAAACCGGATACCCATGAGCATCGCCGTAATGATCAGCACATAGCCTACCACCTGCCAGTTGCTGATCGCTTCATTCCGGTAGATGACCTCCATCACGTCAGGCACCATCAGCCCGAGCAGCAGGAACACAAGGCCGTTCAGGATGAACAGCAAAACCGACCAGGTGCTCGCCGAGACAAGCTGCAGCTTGTAATCGGGGGAAGTGGCGCGGTCCTTCTTAACCGCATAGACAACCCCGGCAGCGACGACAGCGAGAATGCCGGACACGCCGATCTCCTCGGCCACCAAATAGATCACAAAGGGAGCGACCAACTGCAGCAGCACGTGAATGGTCACGTCTTCCATCCCTAGACGGCGAACCCATGCGCCGAGACGAATGATCAGGAAAGCCACAACGGCGCCTACGAGAAGGCCTCCCACCGCGATCAGAACGAAGCTGAGCGCCGCCTTCGGCAAGGAAAAGGTTCCGGTTACCGCAGCCGCCACTGCGAACTTGAAGGCGACGAGTCCGGAAGCGTCGTTCATAAGCGCTTCGCCTTCTAATATGCGGTGAATGCGTTTCGGGAGATGAACCCGGCCCGACATGGAGCCGACCGCCACCGCATCGGTCGGAGATAGAATGGCGGCGAGGGCAAATGCCGCGGCAAGAGGAATCGAGGGAATGAGCGCGTGGATCGCGTACCCTCCGGCAACAACCGTAATGAAGACGAGCCCCAAGGCGAGCAGAAGAATCGGCGCGCGCAATTGCCACAGCTCCTGGCGCGGGGTCCTTCTCCCGTCGTTGAATAATAACGGTGCGATGAACAGCACAAAGAACAATTCGGGCTCCAATTCCACATGAATATTCAGAGGGAGAAGTGCCAGCAAGACGCCGAGCCCGATCTGAATGAGCGGAACCGGGAGAAACGGAAGAAACCGCTCAATCAGATGAGAAAGCGCAATCAAGATTAACAGGACGAGCACCAGCAAAAAGGTTTCCACAATACTCCACCATCCTTCGTCATTCTAGTAGTATACCCGGACAAACGTCCCATCGCAAAAAGCCCCCTCCGGCTTGAGAGCCGGAAGGGGCTTAGGGTTATACCGAGAGAACGATTGGTGACTGACTTTGAGCTTGATCAGCCTTGGCTGCCGATGAATGCGTAGCGAAGAACGATCAGTACGGCCAGAACCCACATGAGCCAGTGCACTTGGTACTTCTTGCCGTCCTTGCGCAGATTGGCGAGGGTAGCGAGGATGGTATACGACAGGATCCCGAAGGAAATCCCGTTGGCGATGTTGTAGGTGAACGGCATGAACGTGACGGTGAAGAAAGCCGGAATGCCGACGACCAGGTCTTGGAAGTCGATATCCTTGACGGCTTGCATCATCAGCACGCCGACAACGATCAGGGCCGCAGCCGTCGCGCCGCCAGGAATGAGAGCGACGAGAGGAGCGAGGAACAGGGCGAGCAGGAAGCAGACGCCGGTCGTAACCGCGGTCAGACCGGTGCGGCCGCCTTCGGCGATCCCTGCGGAGCTTTCTACATAGGCAGTGGTGGTACTCGTTCCGAGCAATGCGCCGCCGCTTACAGCGAAGGCGTCAACCAGCATGGCCTTGCCGACGCGTTTCTTGCCTTCTTCAGGGTTCTTCATGATGCCGGCGCGGGTTGCCGTACCGACGAGCGTGCCGAAGGTGTCAAACAATTCAACGAAGGTGAACGTGGCGATGATGGTGATGAGGCCATCATCCATAACGCCTTTCCAATCGAAACCAGCGAAGTTCAGTTCCTTGAAATTCGGTACCCAGGTAGCGCCGTTCAGCGTGGAGCCATCGATCTGACCCATGAGGGCCGCGATGATCGTGGTGCCGAGAATACCGAACAGGATGGCGCCCTTCACTTGAAGAACCATCAGGACCGTGATCAGCAGGAGGCCGATCAGAGCGATCTGAACCGTCGGGTTCGACAGGCTGCCCATATGGATAACCGTGTCGGAGCCGCCGAGGTCGGTGAATTGACCGGCATTCACCTTGGCGAAGCCTTCAACCCCGATCGTCATGATGCCGCTGTTCTTAAGACCGATGATCGTGATGAACAAGCCGATCCCGACCGTAATCGCGTTCTTCAGGCTGTCCGGAATTGCCACGATGAGCAACTGACGGACTTGCGTAACGGTGAGTACGATGAAGATCAAACCGGAGATAAAGACAGCGGTCAACCCGATCTCGGGTGTGATCGTGCCGTTGGACGACAGAACGACTGTAGCGAAGTAAGCGTTCAGGCCCATGCCCGGTGCAACAGCGACCGGAAAGTTAACGAACAGCCCCATACATGCGGTGAAGATCCCTGCAGCAAGTGCAGTTGCGAGGAAAACCGCGTACCATTCCAGTCCCGCTCCACTCAGAATGGACGGGTTGACAGCAAGGATGTACGCCATCGTCATGAACGTGGTGATCCCTGCCATAATCTCGGTGCGGATGCTGCTGCCACTTTCTTTCAGTTTAAAAAGTCTTTCCATTGTGCTGCTTGTCCCCCTCGGAAAATGTGGTGAAACACAAAAAAACTCAGGTTCCGGACCTGAGCATGCGAAAAGCAACGAGAAGAAGCCCAAACACGACCGAGATGGGTTTCTTGTCCTTGCGAAGACCGGCCGGATCAAACGACCCTCATCCAGTCATTCCGAGAAGAACGACCGACACGTCCAGCAGCCGACCAAATCGACAAGCCTGCCGTGCTGATGCCCTTCTCTTTTCGTAGCCAGATCATTTACGGTGATCTCGTAGAGACTCCCAGGCCTATCCCCGGAATTATACGAAAAAAGCATTTACACGCTTATTGTAGTGGGCGGCGCATCGGACTGTCAAGATGAAAATCCGAACATTATCTCCTGATTTCGGTACCTTGTTCGGTTTTCCGACACTTGTTTTCCGCGTCATCTTCGATTCAGATCCTCTGCAGCGGATAGAACAGCTCGACCTCGCAGTAATGCTCATCGGCAAGAGAAGCGTCGATTCGCTCAAAGCTCATCCGCTCCCCCTGGCCCAGATCCATCTGCGGCATCCAGACCTGAAAGATATACCTCCATATGTCGCGCAGGGTCGCACTGGAAACCTTTTCCGGACCGTGCAGGCCGATGTATTTGAACACCGCGTACTTTTGTGCGGATACGAAATCCGCTTCCATGCCATTCGGAATTTCGTCCACCCGGGACACCTCGAGAGAAGGCATGTAAAACGAACCGATTGCTCCCTCGTCCGGCAGCCGCGTCAATCCGATATAGACATCCGGGTTAACCGCATGGAGAACCCGGTGCCGCTCGTGATAAAAGAAATCCACTCCCGCGATGTTGGCAGTCTGGCTGCGGGTGTTCTCCTCCTCGACGATCCAGGAGCGGATGCCGACCAGTCGGAAGGCGGGCTTGATCACGATGCTCGGCTTGATGACCACGCCTTCTCCGACTTTGCCCCATTCCGCCGGGTCCAGCTTGTCCACGATGGCTACAGTTGATCTCCCTCTGCGAAATTCAGCAGGCGTCATGCCGAATTCCTTCCGAAACGCTCGGATGTAGGATTGATGGTGATCGAAACCGAACTCTTGGGCGATATCGGCAACCCGCAAGCCGGTGCGAAGCAGATCATCCAGGCTCGCCGCGAGCTTTCGGGAGCGAACATAGTCCATGAGGGAGTATCCGGTCACGCGGCGGAACACTCGATGCAGATGATATTTGGAGACGCAGGCCTGTTCGACGAGTTCATCCAGTGACGTTTTGGACCGAAGCGTTGCTTCCACGTCCTCGATCAGACGTTGCAAGGTTTGGGATAACGGATGCGGGGTCATCGGGTCCTCCAATCGGAGCTGCAAAAAAGAGCAAGAACGGTTCCTTCATTCGCCTTAGCAGCTGATAGAATCCATTATACGCTTATCCAGATTCTCCCGATAAGTACAATATTCACAATACGGAGGTCTTTTATGAAAACGGTTCCTAACGCCACTCTTAGCGAGCTTGCAAGGGCTTACCGGACGGACGCGGCGGCTCTGACCTACTTTAACGGAGGCCATGATTGGTCGGACGGCATTTTGTACACGTACAAGCATGAAGAACAAACCCGTATTTTGAAGGTGATGGAAGTGCCCGCAGCTGAAATCCAGGACAAGTCTGCCGCTCTTGCCGCACGATTAAAATACGTACGGTTCTTAGGTGAGAGGGAGATCCCCATCGTCTATCCCGTCCCGACCGCATCAGGCGAACTGGATGCCCGGAGCATGGCAGGAGACCGCATGTATATCGCTTATTCGTACGTCATGCGGGAAGGGGTTCCCATTTATGAACTCCCACACGAGGAACGCATCACCTTGTTCGCCCGCTGGGGCGAGACGCTGGGACGCATGCATGCCGCCGCTCAGGATTACCCGGACTGGGACCGCCTGCCGGAGGACCCGGAGGGGCGTCTCTTGGGCTGGCAATCGGAGTGGAGCTTCTTCCACTCCTGGTGCAAGGACGAGGAGGTGAAGGAAAGCTGGCGACAATTGAAGACGGAGTTGGACGCCTTGCCGGTCGAACGAACGGGTTTCGGGTTCACCCACAACGACCTGCATATCGGAAACGTGATTGCACATCAGGGTCAGGTGACTGTGCTTGATTTCGATGTATCGAATCCGCACTGGTTCGCCTGCGACCTTGCCATCGCCTTGTACAGCCTGTTTACCTATGCAGCCGAAGGCAGGATGGAGCATCCGTCTGCGGACAACGATGTGTTGAAGCAAGTGATTCGGGCGTTCCTTGACGGGTACGAGAGCGCCAACCGTCTGGATGCCTTCTGGTACGAACGGATCGAGCTGTTCCTCCGTTACCGACGGACGCTCATGTTCTTCGTCTTTTCCGACGAGATGGAACGGAGCAACCCTGAACATCGTCTCGTCTGGCGCAAGCGAATCTTGGAGAAGGCTCCGTTCCCCGAATATGATCTCGGTTTATAGCCCTCCTTTCTCCTTTACGATAATGAGGTTGCCCCATAGGAGAATCTCATCTCCTACGGGCAGCTTCTTTTTTAACTTCTCACCACCTGAGTCGACAAAGGCGTCGAAAGAGGAATTCGTGGCGCGGGTTCCAGTATGATCAAGGCAGCCTGCTTGCCGCACATCGAGTTTATCCGCGATCCCTATCGCGCGCCGAACATCCTTCAGCAGGTTTCCGTCTGCTCTCCAGGGCGCCGTCCGGACGAAGCGTAGCCGCCTCCACAAATGAAATTCTCCTGTCGGCATGCTCCTCTCCGGAACTTGCCGCCACATAAAAAAGCAGCGCCCACATCAGGAAAGTCTCGATCCGCAGCTGCGGCGAAGCGAGGAGAAAAAGGTTCTGATTCGGAGTGATTATGGTCATCACAAACCTTGGTACTCAGGGAGGATTGCTTACAAGTAGTAGACTGCTTATTTGTAATATTGTGCCTGTGCATACCACAACTCGTAATACTTTCCGCTTTCATCAGCAACCAATTGCTCATGACTGCCTTGCTGAACAATACACCCATGATCGAACACAGCGATTTCATCGCAGAAACGACAGGAAGACAGGCGATGGCTAATATAGATACCGGTTTTATCTCCAACAATCTCGTTGAATTTCCTATAGATTTCTGCTTCTGCAATGGGATCTAGCGCTGCTGTTGGCTCATCCAGAATGAGAAATGGGGCCTCCTTATAGTGGGCACGTGCAATCGCAATCTTCTGTGCTTCGCCGCCGGAGACTTCGACACCCTGCTCATCAAAATCCTTATACAGGTAGGTGTCGAGCCCGTTTGCCATTTCATCCAGTCTTTCCGAAAAGCCGGCTTTGTTCAGGCAATCCATAACTCTTGCCTTGTTATAATTCTGATTGGAAGCGACATTCTGTCCCAGCGGAAATGCTAGCAGCTTGAAGTCCTGAAAGACCACGGAAAGAATTGACATATAATCGTCGTACTTATATTTGCGGATGTCAATGCCGTTGAGCAGAATTTTCCCTTCTGTCGGATCGTAAAGACGGCATAGCAATTTGATAAATGTTGTTTTACCTGAACCGTTCATACCGACAACCGCCAGACGCTCTCCAATCTTGAATTTCATGGAAACATGGCGTAATGCGTATGAATCAGCACTCGGATACTTAAAAGAAACATCACAGAATTCAACCTCGTAGTTACGGTCTGCTCGTTTTTCTGTGGTCAGGCTTCCTTGATACATCTTGTTCGGAATGTCAAGAAACTCATAAGTTGTACGCAGAAATGCGGTATTGTTTCGCATATCTCCGATTGTTGCGATGAGCGCAGCAACCCCGTTGGATAAGGCCGTAATCGAAGTAATATATTGTGTTACTGAGCCAATACCAAAGGCTCCGGCCCACGCTTTCAGGCAAACATAGACATACACAACGCCTATCAAAAGGGTTCCGATTGCTTCGGATGCAGCATTTAAAATACCCATCGAACCGGAAGCATACTTTGCTATTTTTGAGCCGGGTGTCAAGATCTTTTCTTTCATGGAATAATGCTCGCAAATCATCTGTTGATTGTACATTCTGATGTCAAGCGCGCGATGACGATCTTGAGCCATAAAACTGAAGAAACTAAAAAAACGATTCCCCATCTTTGCGTCATCGGCGGATTTTACCCAGTAGCTGTTCGCTTTGTTGGAACATACAGGCGCAATAAAGGTGACAAGAAGAAGGATGGATATGATGGCTACAGCAAACACGGGATGATTTAAGAGGGTCAGTTTCCCTGATTCAGCAGGTACACCTAATGTAAATACGCTAAACGTTAAGGCGATTGCACTTGCGATGCTGATCATGGAATTTACCGTTGTTTCAAAATAACCGACAAGCTTGCCTATTCCCCAGCCAGTCCATTGTTGATTCTGAGAAATATGTGAACGCAGATCGTGCGTATGCTGCTCATCCAATATGCAAAAATCCATAGTGAGCATCTTGTCTGTATAGATTTTATTCTGGTTATACCAAAAAGCGGCGTGTCTGCAATTCTTCCACCTGGACAATACCGCATTCAAAAGAGCCAATAAGGAAGTGCAGACAACGGTGATGATGACGAGTCTCCACAGCACTTCAGGATTTCGTCTACCGGCAAGCTCGTTGATAACCTGTGCCGAAAGATAAATTCCAACATAGGGGGTGATGGAACCTACGACTGAGCAAACCAGCGATGAAAGAAACATCTTTGGACACTGCTTATTTAATATTTGATATGCCCGGTAATTTCGTGCAAGTGCCTCACGAAAGGTTATTTTGTCCGTTTTTTTATTCATCACCGAAGTCACTCCCTTCTTTGTAGTACTTGCTTTGAATATGGAATAAGTCTGCATACTTACTCCCTTGCTCCATGAGGGATTCATGAGTTCCTTCTTCGGCGATGCTTCCATCCGCAATAAAGATAATGCGGTCACAAAATCGTGTGGACGCTAATCGATGGGAAATGTAAACCGAGGTGCACCCAGCGGTCATTTCGTTGTATTTCAAATAAATATCGTTCTCCGCAATGGGGTCAAGTGCGGCGGTCGGCTCATCCAATACCACAATCGGTGCAGCCTTATATAAGGCTCGGGCAAGCATCAGCCGCTGCGTTTCACCGCCCGAGAGTTCAATCCCGTCCTCATATACCTGTCGTCCAATGCGCGTCTGATATCGGTCCCGCATACTTTCCACTTTCGCCGTAAGACCGGCCTTTTCAATACATTCCTTAACTCGCGGCCAATCGATCCACTCATCTGATTGGGCTACATTTTCTGCGAGTGTAACTTCCAGGAGCGAGAACTGCTGGAATACAGCAGAAAATAATTGGTAATAGTCAAATCGGTTGTATTCCCTAATATTTACTCCGTTTAGCAAAACTTCTCCCTCTGTGGGATCATAAAAACCACAAATCAGCTTTACAAGCGTGGTTTTACCAGCACCGTTCAAGCCCACAATGGCAAGCTTCTCACCCGCAGGAATGATCAGATTCAGCTTATGTAAGGTGTCCTGTTCTGCACCGGGGTGACGAAAGCTGACATTTCGAAGCTCAATTTCATAGGTGTCGTTAGTCCCTCTCGTCAAAGGCTTACCCTCATCAAAAAGGAATGGCTCCGGTGTTTCAAGAAATTCTCGAACCGTAGAAATATCGAGGCTTTGTGTATGCAGAGTGGAAAAGCTGGAGAGAATCCCGGTGATCCATGTGGTAAAACCGCCCACAGCGGTGAAATAAAGCAAAAATTTCGATGCAGGCAGTCCAGTGTTGATTGTCATGGTAATTAAGAAGAAATACGCAATTCCGTTTCGGAGAAGGGACAGCACGATATCCATCACATTTGCCCAGATATAAATTCTCTCTCTTCGGGTGATAAACGCTTCATACGTACGCAAGGTACTGCTGTAAACATCTTCAAGCCAAGGGCGCATTCCAAAGATCCGAATATCTTTTGCCAAATGGGGTTCCTCCGCTTTTTTGCAAACGTAGGTCATTTTTTTGGAGTATTCGGATTCTTCCTCCCGATGACGGAATCCCCACTCGTTAATTCGCTTATTTACAAAATAGCCAGCAACCGTTGTGATCAGAATAACAGCAACCAGAACGATGTCCAAAGAGGATAATAAAATCAGATAAATGACAAAACCAACGGTATTTTTCAACAAATCGGATAAGGTATTCCATATAGCTTCAGTTGCCTGATGATTATCGCTAACGGCTATGTTGGACTTTTCCAATTTTTTTAATACAGCGGCATCTTCCGTGTTAGGAAAAGAGGTTGTTGAAACCTTATGGTGTATCTTATTTAAAATGCTTAATCGGACTTCTATTCGTCCGAACAGGGTGTTTGTTAAAACATAAGCCTTTAAGCTTGCCAGTACCAACAATAAAGCTGCAAATAAAACAATTGTGATAACCAATTCAGGCAATGGCACTACTGCCTCAACCTTTTGTAGAATCACAGGGGCCATAATCAATTCGGCCAGATTTGTGGCTACCGCAAGAAGGGCAAGGATCAGGCATAGGTACAAGACACTTTTTCGAACACGCCATGCCTGGCCTATCATATGGGCAGAGTTTTGCCACAAGGTATAGTTGGGTTGCTCCTTCAGCCTTTCTGTTTTTCTCATCTTCATCACCTCATCCCAATACTATCACCCCAACGATCTATTTCTTATTTTGGGGATGAAGCGCCAGATTGGGGTGACGAATGGCAAGCTTGAGGTAACAGAATTTCTGTGGTAAATGCTCCGTCCTCACTATTTCGACTTATATATCCGTCGTGTCTTTCAATTATGTTATCCATGCGAACAAGTCCAAAGCCGTGCCCCTCGCCCTTGGTCGTGCGAAACCGTCCATTGATTTTAGTGCGCTTTTTTGAGGCCGTGAAATTGGTAAAGGATATATAGAGCTGTGTATTTTTCATATCCATATAAACACGGATCATACGCTGCTCTTCGGGAAGTTCAAGACTTGCTTCAATAGCATTGTCAAATAGATTGCCAATGATGACACATAGATCAAGCTCGGAGGTCTTCAAAGCAAGCGGAATATGCGCATCTGCCTGCACCGGAATGTGCTTGGAGTTTGCAAGTGAGATTTTACTGTTCAGAATAGCATCTGCCATGGCGTTACCTGTTTTTATGACGGTATCAACCGTGGAAAGGTCGGTATCCAGGGCATCAAGATAAGCTTTTATCGCCTCCATGTCACCGGACGCAGCATATGCCTTCATGGTTTGAATATGGTTACGGTAATCATGACGCCAGCCACGAATCTGCTTATACATGTTATCTACTTCGGCATAATGCGTTTCAATAAGCTCCCGCTGATAGGCTGCAATCCGCTTGTCCATTTGTTTGGAAAACATACATCTATCGCTGCTCCTTTAGTTGTGTGAAATGATGGCTCGATTCAGCGGCTCATATTGCCCTCTTGGCAACGGGATTCCAGTACCGTCCGAAAGGTAGACTTCTGTTTTCGTCACCCGCTGAATATAGGTCAGATTTACAAGGAACGACCTTCCGGCACGGTAGAAACGGTCATCGAATTCCGCCTCGAATTCACCGAGTGTCTTCTTCACGGTATAATCCTGCTTAGCGTGAATGGTCACATAGTTTTGGCGCACTTCAAGATAGCGTATCTCATAGAAAGGGATACGTACCATTTCGCCGGATAATTCAAGATGAAGAACTCGCCCGTTCTTCTTGATTTTTTGCGTTGCTCGTTTTAATACATCAACGAGCTTTTCCTTGTGAACCGGCTTCATTAGATAATGAAGCGCCGATACATCGTATCCTTCTGTAACATAGTCGGAATAGCCCGTAATAAAGACGATCTGTACGGCCTCATTGTCTCTGCGTACTTCCTTTGCAAGCTGAACGCCGTCCATACCGCCCATCTCGATATCCAGAAGCAAAATATCAAAGTTTTTATCATCTGCATAGTGAAAAAGAAAAGCTTCCGCAGACGAATATGCTTTTATTGTGACCGAGTTCCCGGATGCCTTTGCCCAATCGGCAACAAGGACGGAAATGTACTCCTGATCTGTCGTACTGTCATCGCAAATCGCAATATGATAATTCATTTTACCGCCTCACCTTCAGACGGAATGAAATCCACAATATCCCCGATCGTAACGGCTAAAGCTTCACAGATGCGCAGTAGCACCATCATATTAACAGGCTCGTTCTTGCCAAGCTTTGCAAGTGTTGCCGGACTGATCTCGGAAAGCGTTAAGAGATCCGTTCGCTTCATATCCCGTTCGGCAAGACGGATCCAAAGCTTTTTGTAAGTAATCTGCAGGTTTGATTTTTTCATTGTGTTCACCTCGTAATCAGTATAAGACGGAGCAAAAGATCGATCAACAATTACAGATATTATATTTACAAATGTGAATGTAAATACTTCATTATTGAATAATATATCCGCGTACTTCCTCATACGTTGCCGCTCCCGAATATACTTTTAGATGTGAGCTGACTTACTTCCACCACTTCAACAATTCCTAAAACTTTCTCCACAAAAAACCTGAATCATTCCGGAAGCTGTACCGCGATTCTCGTCCTTCCACTTCTCCCCAAATTGAAAAAACCTCCAGTCCGCATCAGGTGACTGGAGGTTTGGTTAATCAACTAGATCCCGCGCTGATTGCGCAGCTCGACAATCGTTCCTTCCGGCGCTTTCAGTTTGCACAGCTGGCCATTTTCGACCGTATAGATTCGCTTCCCGTTCTTCAGGAGAAAGAGAGAATCATCGAAATCAAGGACGCTTAAGGCCTTCTCCAGCTCTTCCACCCAGATGCAAAAGTGAACCAGTCCTTCGTGATCCGAGCCGCTTGCCGGGTTCAAACGGTCTTTCCCGGTCTGCAACTCGATGTGAAATCCGTTTAACGTCAACCAGGTGTTATAGCTTCTACCATGGAAGCCCGGGGTTTCTTGAACCAATTGGAATCCCAGCTTTTGATAAAAGGCCAAAGATGCCTCGTATTGATTGGTTTGAATACAGATGTGATGAACAAATGCTTCCATTCGCGTCTCCTTAAAGTCCATGCTCATAAGTTTAAAGTCTCGTACAAGTATAAACGTTTCAAACAATCATTCCTATCCGTCCATCATAGTAAAACGAATATGGATTAATTTCCTAAAGTAAGGTAACCTATAATAGCTTACCAAGTTCCTTAACACGAAAGGGGATGTTTTATTATGGCAATGACTTATCGGGTGGTTTTGTCCTAAAACCGAATAACAGGCATACTCGGAAAAAGCGGGGGAAACGCCCGTTTTATTTGGTGTGCCAGCCAAAGTAACCTTTCGTGAATATTGCTGTTTGCGGGATACGATGAAGGTCGTATCGATTTGTGTCCAAATGCCGCGCGACAGCAGCTTCTTTAGAGGCTGCTTGTCCGCGGCATTTTTGCGTCCAAAAAAACAACAGGATGAGGAGCTAACCAAAAGCATGATCGATTTGAAAACCTATGGCTACAAAGAAATAAAAGCAATCCCTGACGGGTTATGGCCCGGGAGAGTTACCGAACTTCAGCGAGATCGGTTCACGGTCATCTCCGAGCGGGGCGAGGTAACCGCTGTGCTCAAAGGCGCGTTCTATCACAGTGCGGAAACGCGAGAAGACTTTCCGTGCGTCGGTGATTTTGTCTTGCTGCGCTTCAATGAAAGCGGGGATTCGCTTATCGTCACGGTATTGCCCCGCCGCTCCAAGTTTTCACGAGCTGATTACGCAGGCCATGCCACGGGCTATGCCAAAACCATTTTGGAACAGGTCGTCGCGACCAACTTCGACTATGTGTTTATCGTTTCCTCTCTGAATGGGGATTTCAAGATCAACCGCATCATGCGTTATCTGACACAGGCCCGGCAGAGCGGCGGCCAGCCGGTCATCATTCTGACCAAGGTGGATCTCGTAGAAGATTTCAATATCCCGCTCGCCGAGGTCAAACAGAGCACACCAGATGTGCCAGTTCACGCCGTATGCAGTCACACAGGCCTGGGGTTAAGCGAACTCGATGCTTACTTGATGCCAGGGAAGACGGTCGTCTTTCTCGGCATGTCTGGTGTCGGAAAATCGTCTCTGCTCAATGCGTTGATGGAACAGGATGTCATGACGGTTAAGGGGATCCGAGAGGATGACAGCAGGGGGAGGCATACGACAACACATCGCCAGCTGTTCATGCTTCCCTCCGGGGCGATGGTTATGGATACGCCAGGTATGCGAGAGCTTGGACTGTTCGATGCAGACGAAGGCATCCGTGCAGGCTTTGCCGATGTGGAGGAGTGGTTTGCGCAATGCAGATTTAGCGATTGCCGCCATCAAGCCGAGCCGGGCTGTGCCGTTCTCGCTGCTCTTGCCAATGGTTCGTTACCTCGTGAACGTTGGGAGCATTATGTTGTCCAGCAGGGGGAGAACAAGTTTGTCCAAAACAAAACGAGCTATCTTATCGAAAAGAGAGCTCGAACCAAATCGATTGCCATGAAGAGCAAACAAACGAAGAAAAACGGAGGATGGAAAAAATGACTATCAAAATAGAAGCACTGATCTCTGCGTTAAGCCACCTGTTCAAAACGAGTATTGTCTCTGCTGATTACCAAACCGTGCCGCTACATGGCGGGACTGTAGGAAGTGTATTCCTGGTAACGGGGATAGCCGAAACGGCTGATCGGAAACCATTGCCTTACCGTATCGTTCTAAAAGTCCAGCAAAAATGGGAACGCTACGCTGATCCGGGATCGTGGCGTCGGGAATATGATCTCTATGTATCTGATTTAGAGTCCACGTTCTCGGATGATCTCCGCTGGCCGACCTGTTATCACGCTGAAATGAACGAAGATGAAACGGAATTCCAGCTGTGGCTGGAATACGTAGATGGCGTATCCGGTTTAGACTTGACCGGTGACATGTATGAACAAGCCGCGCTGGAATTAGGACGATATCAAGGCAAGCTGTTTGCCGAGCAGCCAACCGTACTGCAGAGCCTGACCAACCTGAGCCATGCGGATCTCATGAAAAAGACGTATCTGCATTACCGGTCCTGGCCTCTCGTCTACAACTACATTCGCTCGGAGGATTGTGAAATCCCGAAGCACTTGCGGGACATGCTCATTGCCATCGATGAGAACTCAGACGAGATCTTCTCCCGCATTGAACAATTGCCCCTCGTGCTCTGCCATCGGGACTTCTGGGTGGCCAACCTGATCCATACGGGCGGAAAAATCGTTGTCCTCGACTGGGATACCAGCGGATGGGGCTACCTGGGTGAAGATCTCGCAAGCCTGATTGCGGATGAAACGGGTGTCGATCTCATGGTCGACTACTACCATCGCTGTGTTCCTGCGTATTACAAGGGATTTTCGGAATATGCGGATGTCCCTCCGGTCGAAGAGCATTGCGTCTATGAAATGATCCTGATTGTCTTCGGGTATCGTCTTGTGGAGTCGTATCTCCACGTAGAGGACGAGGTCGAGAAGAAGAATGCCCTCCGAACTCTCCAACAAGTCTATGAAATGAAGAATAAGTAAAAAAGAACTCCGAAATCCCTGAAACGTTGGCGGGATTTCGGAGTTCTTTTCATTATTCCGCACATGTGGAGTCGGCCCGCTTAACAAATCGAAAGTCATCGCTAATCCTTATACCCCTAAAGGAAACTCACTGAATAATAGAGTGGCTGTGAATATAAAATTCTTCATGACTTGGCTGGTATTTTTTCTCCAGGATTTCTAAACCCACGTCAAAGCGCTCGGCTTCTTGTTCGTCTATTTCAAATGCAGGACTTTGATAGTACACCCATTTTCTTCCGTCCAAGACATCTGGTTTGAGTTCCTTTACCATCATTGCCGCCGGATATATCCCATTTTCATGACAAACATTGTATTTTTTACAACTCTTAAAGCCGCGGCTTACATAATTATTCGGATTTCCGAATATGACAATCACGTCATAACCAAGTAAGGCCGCCTGTTCAAAGGAATACTCCAATAGTTTTTTTCCATACCCCTTTCTCTGATATTCTGGCAAAATGCAAACCGGACCGAACGTAAGGATGCTTTTTTCTTCCCCAGACTCATCCACTAGTTTTGTCTTTGTATACATGATATTCCCGATGATCTGATTATCCACTTCAAGGACCAGAGCCAACTCAGGCAGAAAGTCTTTGTGGGATCGCATAACATGAACTAAATAGTGTTCGATACACCCCGGAATATATAGATTCCAAAAGGCGATCCTTGTGATTTCTTCTACTTTCTCATAATCTGTTTCTTCTTCATTCCTAATCTTAACTATTTGTCTCATGTAAACCCCCACAATATTCCTAAGACTAATTTTTGTGTTAATAATTTTGGTTATCTGTTAAATATATTCCTATTCGGTGATATTGTACCATATATCACTGGAGGTATTCTTTTCATCTTTGAGGCTGACGTTCTTTGAATTTGGTCATAAAAATACTCCCTTCTATTTGCAAACAACGCAGATAAAAGGGAGTATTTTTTTGTACTGGATTGATGCAATCTATTCCCACTCGATCGTAGCGGGCGGCTTGGATGTGATGTCATACACCACGCGATTGACGTTCTCCACTTCGTTGACGATGCGGACCGAAATCTTCTCCAGCACGTCCCAGGGAATACGCGCCCAGTCGGCGGTCATGCCGTCAATGGAGGTTACAGCGCGGATGCCGACGGTGTAGGAGTAGGTACGGGCATCTCCCATGACGCCAACACTCTTCATGCCCGGCAGGGCGGTGAAGTACTGCCAGATTTCGCGTTCGAGTCCAGCCTTGGCGATCTCTTCGCGCAAGATAGCGTCCGATTCGCGAACGATCTCCAGCTTGTCCTCCGTCACTTCGCCAAGCACGCGGATCGCGAGGCCTGGGCCTGGGAACGGTTGACGCCATACGATGGCATCCGGCAAGCCCAGCTCGGAGCCGACCTTGCGGACTTCGTCCTTAAACAGCGTCTTGAGCGGCTCGATCAGCTCAAACCGAATGTCTTCCGGCAAGCCGCCGACATTATGGTGCGACTTGATCGTTTGAGCCGTTGCGGTTCCACTCTCGACGATGTCGGTGTAAAGGGTCCCTTGAGCGAGGAAATCGAAGTTGCCCAGCTTGGCCGACTCCTCGTCGAATGAATAGATGAATTCGTTGCCGATGATCTTGCGCTTCTGCTCCGGATCGCTCACGCCCGCAAGCTTGCCCAGGAAGCGTTCTTGCGCGTCGACCTTCACCACGTGCATGTCGAATTTGCCGACGAAGGTCTCCATCACCCCGTCTGCCTCGCCCTTGCGCAGCAGACCGTGATCGATGAACATACACGTCAGCTGATCGCCGATTGCCTTGTGGATCAGGCGCGCCACGACGGATGAATCCACACCGCCGCTCAATGCGCAGAGCACCTTGCGGTCTCCGACCTGATTGCGGATTTCGCGCACGGCATCCTCAATGAAGGTCCCCATGTTCCAGTCGCCGGTACAGCCGCAGATGCGGTACAGGAAGTTGTGGATCAGCTCGTTTCCGTAAACCGAGTGGCGAACCTCCGGGTGGAATTGCACGGCGAAGAAATTTTTGTCCGTGTTGGCCATCCCGGCGATCGGGGCGTGTTCGGTGCTTGCCGTGACGGAGAAGCCTTCCGGTAGCAGCGTGACCTTGTCGCCGTGACTCATCCAGCATTGCTGCTGCTTGTCCAAGCCTTCCGTCAGGCGGCAAACGTCCGCGAAGTCCACCATGGCCTTACCATACTCCCGTTTCTCAGCGGGGCTGACCTTGCCGCTCAATTGCTCAGCCATCAGCTGCATGCCGTAGCAAATGCCAAGAATCGGCAGGCCAAGCTCGTAGACCGCCGGATCCACCTTCGGCGCATTTTCTTCGTATACGCTGGAAGGACCGCCGGAGAAGACGATTCCCTTCGGAGCGAGCTCGCGAATCTTTTCGATGGGGGTGTTGAACGGAAGCAGTTCGCTATACACGCCAAGATCACGGATCCGACGAGCGATCAATTGATTGTACTGACCGCCAAAATCCAGCACGACGACGATTTCATTCGGTTTACTCAAGGTTGGGCCCCGCTTTCTGCAGTTTCAAATTGTGACTATTATAGTTGACATGAATTGACCGCGTCAAGGAAAGGGGTTCGTTTCCAGGCAGGGGATTCCTCTACTCCGAAGCGGAAACTTCTCCACGAGGCTTCCGTCTTTTGGAAAAGGCTACCCGACTTCTTCCCATTCGGCGCTTAAGCTTGCCGGATTCGTGAGCGGCTGTCCGATTTCCCGGCTTCCGGGCGTAGCACTCTCGCTCGGAGAGGCGGATCAAGTCCTGCAGCGTCTGCTCGTCTTCGATAGGCAGCGGGCTTAGTGAGGCTACATATTCCCGCACCGTTTGGGATGCGGACCTTGGCCCATACAATCGATAGGCTCGCTTCCAGGCACGGGCCAGCTCTTTCTCGGCGGCGGCCGAAATCAAGTGGCGTTCAAAGGGAGCATCCTGGCGCTTCGAGAGGAGTTGCCTCCTATGCCGACGGGTATACCGTACGGAGACAACGACAGCAAGCGAGAGCAGCAATAGCGCCGCGCCCGGATAGAACCATCGCTCTCGCGGATGGCGGTCCAGCCAAGCCTTGACCGGCTGCCAGATATCCAGATACGCCGAGATAAAGAAGGCATCCAGACGCTCCTTCCCCTTGTTCAGCCAGGGGCCAAGCCAGTCATCGAGGGATTCGATGCCTGTGAGGCTAAATCTCCCGCTTGCTGATGGTTCGGATGTCCCGCCTCCGGGAACGGGGGAAGGCGGTGTCGGGTCAAAAACAGCCCAGCCGATTCCGGCAAAGTACACTTCCACCCAAGAATGGGCGTCGCTGTTGCGGACGATGACGTTGTAGGTGGAAGACGGCTCGCTGCTAGTCGCAACCTTCGTGTCTGCCGCGCTTTCCGTTGAGCCGGCTGCAACCGCCGGACTTGCCGCGCTTCCCGTCCCTCCATCCGTCGTTGTCCACTCGCCGGGAGAAAAGCCCTTCACATACCGGGCGGGTATACCTGCTGCACGGAGCAGCACGGCCATTGCCGTGGAGAAGTAATCGCAATAGCCGACCGGATTCTCAAACAGGAAGTGATCGACAAAATCAGTCCCCGTCTTCGGAGCTTCGGCTTGCAGGCTGTAGGTATAATGGCTCTTCAGATACTGTTCAATTGCGAGCGCCTTGTCATAGGGGGTTACGGCCGAAGAAGTAACCTGGGCAGCCAGTTCACGTACCCGCAGAGGAAGCTCGTCCGGAAGCTGCAAATAAGCATCCGCAATGCTTTGCGGGTATTCTCCTTCACTGCTGCGAAGCAACAGGCGGTCCTGCACGGCGGCTCGGGTTACCGCCCGATAGCTTGCGGGAGCTTCGCCTCCGTTCACCATCGCTTCGCCGGTGTCGGATGAGAGCCTTATACGCTCCAGCGGGTAACCATCTCCATTCGCGCTGAGAGCAGAGTCCAACGCAACCAGTTCGCCTCCGATAAGCAGACTGTCGCTCTGTAAGCCGACCCGCCGTACTTCTTGGACCAGCAAGTCAGCATTAGGGCTAACAGATGAAGCCTCCCCGTTCCCGTTTGCCCGATCCGCAAGATTACCCGTAAAATACGCCCTCTCTCGGTTCCCGACAGTCTCTATCCGGGGCGAAATCAAATCCTCATCCCCGTTCCCGCCATTCGGCAGCGACTCCCAGCCCGTGCCCGTGTACACGCCTTTGACTGTTCCACGCCAATAGGTCGGCTTCGAAACACGCGCCGTGAACGCAATGGACGAATCCGGCTCTAGGGGGCCGCCAAGCCGACTGGCTTCCCGGCTGTAGCCGACCTTGCCGCTAGCTATGGCTGCGTGATTTCCATCTGCTGGCGGCATTTCGAATCGGCTGGTGATGGATGAGGCCAGCCAGCCCCAATCAAGCGGCGCCTGACTCGTCGGCTTGTCCGCACCAGCAGCCAGTCCGCCAGCCAATGAGAGGCCGATGAGGAGGATACCTGCGGGCAGCCACGCCGCAAGGATCGGCTTCTCCGGCGCCGCATTCGCCATACCGCTGGCCTCCCGTGAATGCATCCTCAGCGAGACGAAATTTTGCAGTCCTGCGAAGGTTAGGCCGATGGCGGCGGTCCGAACAAGACCGTGCGACGTATCCAAGCCCGCAGCAAGCTCCGCTAGCACAAGCCCGCTAAGCACAGCGCCACTCAACCACAGCGGCCGGCAATATTCGACGAGCCAAAGCAGCACGGCGGCGAGAGCCATCCAGCCGAGCAGAAAGGCGAATGTCCGGCTTTCCAAACTTACGGCATCCCAAGCACCGCCTCCGGCGAGCAAAACATCTTCGGCAACCCCCCGAAAAAAGCCCGACGCTGGACCGAAGCCCGGGAAGATGCCGCGATAGAACAGCCGCCCGATCGTCCACAAGCAAACAGCGGTCACGGCAGCCGGTTTCAGAAGCCGAGGGAGCGGTAACGCGGTTACCAGAAGACCGAAAGCCAATGCGGCGTAGAACAAGCCGCTATTGAATACTTCGTCCATAGCGGTCAACTGCAGAACAGCCTGGAGGCATTCACGCAGAAGCGCAAACACGAAACCGGCATAGAGCAGCCTTGCGCCGGTTCCGATTCTTCCTTCGCTTGAAGTCTCAGGAGCCGGAGGGGACAGGAGCGTGCGCTCGAGATTCGGCTCGTTATTCATCTTAAGCGATAGTGCCATGTAGGGCTCCCCCTTTTGCTCCCGAATCGTACACGGTGCAATAAGAGCAGCCGGAGCTGACGAATCTTGCCTCCGGTCGAGAATCGTCTCTATTCGGCGCTTCCGCATCCCGATCCGCTTTTTGAACGTGAACGAAGACTACCCTGCGCGATCTCGCAGCCAAGCGTTCACAGCCTGCAGCGAGTCGGTCGTCGGGATTTGCGCTTATGACATAAACGCTGCACGCTGCAGGAAGCTCATTCGCTTGCTTGCAGATAAACGCTTCCGGAGCTTCATGTCTCGCAGCATCTTCAGCAGGCTTCGCCAAAGCTGCCAAAATGAGCAGCAGCTCCTCCAACCCGTTCCTGCGGTACCCGGATGCTGTCGCACATCCTCTTGCAGCCGAAGCTTCCCCGCTCTCCCCCACGCAAGCGAAGCCTAGCTGCGCGCCTTGTGCGGCAGCTTGAACAAGCAAACCTGCCGCCGCTTCAATCTCCGTCTCAAACAACTCCCTGTTCCGATCCGCAAGCAGGACAAAGACGCGGTCCGGCTGCCGAGTCTCCGAGTCCACCGTTTTAAGCGACCCGGTCCGGGCCGTGGCAAGCCAATGAATGGATCGAAGCGGGTCGCCGGATTGATGATCGCGAATGCTCTGGGATGGCTCAGACCCGATAACACCCGGGCGAGAATCGCCGGCGGCTCCTCCGGAGCCCTTCCAATCGCTCATCCGAGGAGGCGAGAGCGGGATGGGCAGCACGGCAAGCTCAGCATCCAGCGGAAGCCGCTTCGTCACGATAAGCAGTCCGAACAAATCCCCCGTCGATAATTCGATCCCCTCGTGGCGATACAGTCCCCGTTCGGTGTCACGAATGACATAGCGGCAGCCCACCGATCGCCTCTTTCCCGGGTAAAGCAGCCGAGAAGAGCGGTATTTCGGATTCCCGGCAGCATCCTTCCATACTCCGGTCACACGGAGCCAAGGCACGGGGAGCCAGCCCGCAAGCCGAAGATTCAGCTTCACCTGGACGTCCTCTCCCGCCACGATCCGTTCCGCCGAAACCCTCATTCCTCCGCAGGCCCCTTTCAGGCAAAGAGCGGGCATGAGAAGCGCATAGAGCAGTAGAACTCCCAAGCTGCCTGCCAAGAACCAAGGAACGAAGCCACCGCGAACCACTCCGATACCAACAGCAGCCATCCAAAAGAGCGCATACGCCGCGAACAGCCGATAGCGTTCCATAACCCCCTCCCTCACGAACGTGCCCCCCGTCCCATCGGAATGCCTGGAACGGCAGTCCTCTCCAAGGTTTCGTTCACAAGCTCCTCTGCAGATCGGCCGGCATAGCGTGCCGCGGACGTGAGCAGAATTCGATGAGCAAAGGCGGGCACGGCAAGCTCTTTGATATCATCTGGGATTACATACGGCCTTCCTGCCATGAAGGCTTTGGCCTGAGCCGCCCGCATCAGTGCGACGGATGCCCGCGGACTCGCTCCGAGCGCCGCATCCCGGTGTGCCCGGGTATACGCCGCGAGCCTTGCGATGTATTCGCAGAGCGTTTCGTCGACATAGATTTCATCGACTTTGACCTGCAAGGCTAGAAGCTCCTCTCGCATGAGAACCGGACGCAGGCTTTCAAGAGGGGTTTGCGCTGCCCGTCGGCTGAGAATAACCGTCTCCTCCTGCAGCTCCGGGTAGCCAAGCCGGACCCTCAGCATGAAGCGATCAAGCTGTGCCTCGGGCAGTGAGAAAGTTCCTTCTGCCTCAACGGGGTTTTGAGTGGCGAGAAGGATGAAGGGCTCCGGGAGGGTATGCCGCTCTCCGTCCGCCGTGATCTGCTTCTCTTCCATCGCCTCCAGCATAGCGGCTTGCGTCTTCGCCGGAGTGCGATTCAATTCATCCGCCAGCACCAGATTCGCGAACAGCGGTCCTTGACGGAATTCGAAGCTATGAAGAACCGGATGGTAAACAGACGCTCCTGTCACATCGGAAGGAAGCAGATCCGGCGTGAATTGGATTCGTTTAAAGCTGCAATCGAGAGAGCGGGCCAGGGCTTTGACGAGCAGCGTCTTGCCGGTTCCGGGGACGTCTTCGATGAGGACGTGACCGCGAGCCAAAATCGAGACGACACAAAGCTCGATCGCCCCGCGCTTGCCGACGACCACCCGTTCTACGCTGCGAATAAGATTGTTTGTAAGGATCTCCGGCTGATCCCACTCCCGGAGTGAAGTTGTTCGATTGTTCGGTAAGATGGACATAAGGAAAGCCTCCACATTCGTGATAGCTTCCATTTTTCCCATCCCTCTAGCAATTTACACCCGTTCGGCAAAAAGAGTATAGAGCTTCGGTAGAGTCGGCCTCATCGATCCTGCAGCCCGGACAAATACAACAAGCGCGGCGAACATTCCGCTTCGACGACGCCCCCCGTTCCGCTGACAGCGAATCCCGTTATACGACCACCGAGCAATTCAATCGCTGTACGAAGAGCAATTCGCTGCTCTCCACTTGGCCCATTCGGAAGCAAGAGCAGCGGAGCGATCGTCTCCTTCCGGCCCGGGGCAGCGGCGATGACCGAATGATCCGAACCTCGCAGGATGAGGCGAGACAGTCCATATTGCAGAACGGCAGGCTTTGAATAGGGCTCCTCCTTGTACCAAGCCCCCAGCTGGGAAGCCAACGCAGGCACGGAAATCATGAATCGTCCGGCGGTCAGTTCATATTCCTTTTCCGAAAGGGTCCATACGGTCCCGTTTAGACGCACGATCAGCTTCCCCTTCTCCACAGAAAGCGGCTCCTTCCCTCCAACGGGCGGCGATAAGCCATCCGGTTGTTTCAAATGGAACGGGTCTCCAGCCGCACCGCTAGATCCTGTGCTTCCCGCTATTCCGCCTGTCCCCTTGCTAGCTGCAGAGCCTCCAGACGTCCTGATCGCGCTCTTGCCGCCTGCTTTTATGGAATCCGCTTGCGCTCCGTCCGCTAGCAACCGACTTGGCTTCCCATAGAGAGAAGCATGGGTTCGCGAAGCCTCCAGCAGCTTGGCGAAGGTCTCCTTTCCCATCGACCGCTTCCACTTCGCCTTGCCGAGCCGAAACTGGACGGGTGACACATCCGAGTCCAGCTTTTCAAACCGGTAGCCGTTCTCTTTGAAGTGGCGGATGATCGCGGGCAGCGCCTTCACCGTCTCCTCATGCCCCGCTCCGTCATGCATCAGCACGACCATTTGATTTTTCAACGGCGCTTTCAGAACTGCATTCTCGATGGATTCCGCGGGTACCCCGCGGCGGGACGCATCGGTGCTGTCTACATTCCAGTCGAACACCCGATACCCCGCCTGTTCGAGCAAATAAAAGTAAAAGGAATCGAAGTTCGTATAAGAGCCGCCCGGGGGACGAAGCAAGGATGTCCGAATGCCGGTGATTTTGAAGAGGATATCCTCCGTCTTCGAGACCTGTCCCCAAAATGCCTCATAAGAGCCGTACAGCTCTTTGTAGACATGATTGTAGCTGTGATTGCCCAGCGCATGCCCTTCCTCCACGACCCGTTTGACGATCTGCGGCCGCAGCTCAGCGAGCTCGCCCAATTCGAAGAACGTTGCCTTGACTTCCTCCGCCCGCAAAATATCGAGCACTTCCGGCGTCAGCTTGCTCGGCCCGTCATCGAAGGTCAAATAAACCACCTTCTCGCTGGATCTATCGGCAGCCCCATCAGGAGTAGAGGCCGCTGGAATCAGCTTTCCGGAGCTAAGAGTTTGATAGAGTTCCGTAGTCAGGGACGAATCCCCTGAGGCTTGCGCTTCGGCCGAGGCCACTGCGGCTCCGGCGTCTCCCAGCAGCAAGAAGACGGCCATAACAGCAGCCGTCATCTTCGTAAGCCAGGATTGTTTCGAATTGGCTCCGTTCATGCGATTTCCCTCCGTTATCCCCGCACTCGAAAACAAGTGCTATCAATTCACGATTGATAGAGTATATGGGAGAGAAACGGCGGTTATTCCTCATGGATTCTGCGGGTAATGCTGCGAGATCATCCTCACCGTCTTTTTGTCACGAAGCAGCGGCGCTCTGCTCTCCTTCGGCTGTAACCAGCTCCAAACCTTATCCATCACCAGACTCATGTTGGAACGGCCTTCCTCATCCAGCAAATCCGTGCGGAAGTAATCGGTGTGGCCTCCCCGGATGACAACGGGCTCCGACTTGCGCGGCGCTCCGATGCACGGTCTTCCCCACCACGTGACGTAATCGCCGATGCGGCCCGCTTTGCGCAGGCTCTTCACCTTCCCCTGCCAATCCGAAGCGATGCTATGCACCGGCGCTCCGACAAGGATCACCTGTTCAACGGTATAGCCCCGATCCTCCAAAAGCTTCGCGGTCTTGTAGGCGGCGACCCCTCCGCCGCTGTGTCCGATGAGGACGAGGCTTCCTCCCCCGCAGCGGTCGTAATCCTTGCGGATTTCCCGAAAGGCCCGGTATCCGCCCGCATTGCGGTAATACTTGACGTACATATCGCGGCTGACGCGAAGCGCCTGGCGAGCCAGGAAGCGGTAGAATCGCTTCATCGGCACATCGTCCATCCATCCGTAGGGATAGATATCGCGGACATGGACCGGAGTGATTCCAACCGCTGCATAGCGGCGAACGATGTCGGCCATCGCCGGACCGAACAGATTCCCCGACCGCCAAGTTCCGATCCCCGACAGAAAATACACCGACTTAACCGGCTCCGCAGCCGGTTGATACTCCAATGCCTGATCGGCTCCGTTCATATTCGTTCGCACCTCCGCTCCGCTTCTCCCCATACATTATTCTTCAACCTCGAATTAGGCTCCTCAAACAAGCGGTACCCGCACGGACAGAATTCAATAGAAAAAAGCTCGCAAGCGAGTAAACCGGCCTGTTGCGGTCTCTCTCTTCCAAGCCTTTCGCGAAGAAACCGGTTGGTTATTTCGCCATACTAGAGGTTTGAAGACAAGCTTTTGGTCTACCCTGTCCTTACCGGGCTGGCACCTCTGCCTTCAATGCCTCAAGCGCAGCCTCCACGTGACCGGCCACCTTCACCTTGCGCCATTCCCGAAGAAGCGTGCCATCCTCTCCGATCAGGAACGTGGAGCGTTCGATTCCCATGTATTCGCGGCCGTAGTTTTTCTTGAGCTTCCAAACCTCATAGGCTTCCGCAGCCTGATGCTCTTCATCCGAAAGAAGCACGAAGGGCAGCCCGTACTTCTCTACAAAGCGGGCATGAGATTTCGCCGGGTCTGCGCTCACCCCGACAATCACCGCCTGGAGATCGGCAAATTCCTTATGCCGGTCGCGGAAATCGCAAGCCTCCGTCGTGCAGGTCGGCGTCATGTCTTTCGGATAAAAATATAAGATCACCTTTTGTCCGCGAAAATCGCTCAGTCGTACCGTCTGTCCGCTCGCTGAGGGAAGCTCGAAATCCGGTGCTGCTTGTCCCACTTCAATCGCCATTCGTCCATCCCGCCTTACCGCCGTCAACAACAGCTTTTTGCTTTCATTGTAACAGACTTCGCCTTTTCATAAAAAGAAGCCGCCCCGAAGCGGAACCGCAATCCGCGATCGAGCGGCTGTTTCCCGTATCCCCCCAAGCATCAGAAGCTGGATGCCAACCAGAAAATGCCGTAACCCACAAGCAGGAACAAGACAACCAAACAAACGCTAAATCCGATCTCCGGACCGTAATGCTCAAAGACGTAATTCAGCTTTTCCCTCCGGGACAGGTCTTCATATACCTCCACCTCAAGCTTGCGGTACCCGGTCAAGGCATGATAAGCCTCTGTCACTTTGGAAAAGATCGGTCCGCCCGGATAGGAGGGCTCGTCGTCGCCCTTGTTCTTGTGCCGTTTGGCGAGGAGAAGGTACTTCGATTCGATCTCCTCTTCCCCCGCTTCTCCGGCTAGCCCTAACACAGTAAGGGCTTCCGTCCGTTCGATCATGTCACCTGCTCCTTTCTATGGATCGCTTTGACGCTGACAGGATCTGCCGATACCATAAGGATGAGCGCACAACTTGGCGTTTATGCATGCGGGCGAATGAGATTCGACAAGGCCTGACATACTTTTCGTATTGCAGCCCGTTACGGAAACACCGTATAATAGAGCAGGTACTGCCCTTTTTTCGCATTTCAGTGGGGATCTGATCCCAAGCAGCATGATATCCGTCACAATGAACAGGGCCTATCGCCCGCCCCCGGAAGGAGTTTGCAAATGCGCAAAGCAATGAAATGGCTCGCGCTGACTTTGTCTTTTGTTGTGATCATCTCGGTTGGTTATTATGGATATTCTTTATACAGTTCCTTAAACGGCCTGCACAAGGGCGGAGCGATTTCGAACATCTTCGACGGCAAAAAAACCGAGAACCTCGGCTACCAGGAACCGGCTTCCACTTATGTTCCGCCTGAATGGGTCGGAAAAGACCGCGTGAACATCCTGCTTCTCGGCGGAGACTCCCGCGGCAAGACGGACGGCGAAATTCCCCGATCGGACTCTATCATGATCGCTTCAATCGATCCCGTCACGAAGAAAGCGGCGCTGTTCTCGATTCTCCGTGATACCTATGTGGCCATCCCCGGCCATGGAAAAGAGCGGATCAACGCCGCTCTCGCTTACGGCGGACCGAATCTCGCCGTCGAGACTGTGAGCAATTTTACCGGACTTGAAATTCAATATTATGTCTACACCGACTTCCAAGGCTTCATGTCCCTCGTCGAATCAATCGGCGGGATCGACATCGATGTCGAGAAGGATATGGATTATGAGGATGCCTGGGACGGACATGAGTTCGACATCCATCTGAAAAAGGGCTACCAGCATCTGGACGGCAAAACGGCGCTTCAATACGTTCGTTTCCGCCATGACGCCACCTCCGACTTTACGCGGACGGAGCGTCAGCGCAAGTTCATGACGGCTGTCGCTCAGAAGATGCAGACCACGACGAACATCTTGAAGCTTCCGAAGATTATCTCTGCGATGGATCCTTACATCGAAACGAACCTGTCCGTCAACGACATGCTTCGCCTCGGAACGCTCGGCTACAAGGTGCTGGCTGGCACCGTGACTGGGCAGCAGCTTCCGCCGACGGATCTCGTCCAGGATCTGCGCGTAGGCGGTGCGCAAGTCGTCGGCACAGACGAGGAAGCCGTACGTGCGTTCATCCAAGATTTCCTTGAGAAGCAGTTGGCAACGCCCGAACCATCCTCGTCGACGGCCCCTTCGGGCTCGACTGCTCCAAGTTCAACTCCACCTGGAGCGTAGCCCGCTTACATGTTCTGCTGGACTGATGAAGCGAAGTGAACGGGCACAGGTGAAGTCTCCCGTCGAACTGCTGACCCCTACTGCCCCTTACGGACACAAGTAGGCGGCTGAAGGGTTCATTAACCAACTAACCCTTACCGTTATTGTGGACAGTATACGTATGAATGAGATAGCTCCGGTGAATTTTCCGGTTAACAGCAATTTCAAGTCACATCGCAAGTCCCTCTAACCACACCTATAGCTTGATTGGTCAAGTCTTCGTTCCGGCGTCAAACCGCCTGCGAAGACTTGCTCCGTTCACGGGTCGTTGTTCCATCCTTCCCTTCTAAATTGATTTGCATTTACGCCCGTACCATCAAACCCAGCCTAAGGAGGCATATACATGAATCGAACCCGTTCCGAAGCGTTATACCAGGAAGCCCTCACCCATATCGTCGGAGGAGTGAACAGCCCCTCCCGTTCCTTCAAGGCGGTCGGCGGAGGCGCACCGGTCTTCATGAAGCGCGGGCAAGGAGCCCATTTCTGGGATGAAGACGGCAATCGCTACATCGACTACCTGTGTGCCTACGGGCCGATCATTCTCGGTCATGCACATCCCCATGTCACGGAGGCGATCACCCGAGCCGCGCAGACCGGGATTCTCTACGGTACGCCGACCGAGCTGGAAATCCGCCTGGCCAAGATGCTGAAGGACGCGATCCCGTCGATGGACAAAGTGCGATTTGTCAACTCCGGCACCGAGGCGGTGATGACGGTCATCCGGGTAGCTCGCGCCTTCACCGGCCGCAGCAAAATCATCAAATTCGCCGGCTGCTATCACGGCCATTCCGATCTCGTGCTCGTCGCGGCCGGCTCCGGCCCGTCCACCCTTGGCACGCCGGACAGCGCCGGGGTACCGCAGAGCATCGCCGGAGAGGTGATCACCGTGCCGTTCAACGACCTGGACGCGCTGGCCGTCGCCCTCGAGCGTTGGGGCGCGGAGACCGCCGCCGTCATGGTGGAGCCCATCGTCGGCAACTTCGGCATGGTCATGCCGCAGCCTGGCTTCCTCGAGGGGCTCGGCAAGCTGGCGCGGGAGCACGGCGCCCTCGTCATCTATGACGAGGTGATCACCGCGTTCCGCTTCCACTACGGCTCGGCGCAGACGTATGAGGGCCTCGTGCCGGAGCCGCTGCGTGCGGCGAGCCTAGACGGCCCTGCAGTGGGCAGCGCGGATGCATCCGCCGAAGAAGCCCGCGCCGCCTTCTTCAGCGCCATCGAGCCGGACTTGACCGCGCTCGGCAAGATCATCGGCGGCGGGCTGCCGATCGGCGCCTACGGCGGGCGCCGCGAGATCATGGAGCAGGTTGCCCCGCTCGGCCCGGCGTATCAGGCCGGGACGATGGCAGGCAACCCCGCTTCCATCGCGAGCGGCATCGCCTGCCTCGAGGCATTGGCGGAGCCGGGCGTCTATGCGCAGATGGACAAGCTCGCCATCCGGTTGACCGAGGGGATTGCCGAGTCGGCCCGCCGCCACGGCATCCCGCTCACGGTGAACCGGATTCGCGGCTCCTTCTCCACGCATTTTTGCGATCACCCGGTCACGAATTACGACGAGGCGAAGGACACGGACGGCGCCGCCTTCGCTCGCTTCTTCCGGCTGATGCTGGACAAGGGCATCTGCCTCGCCCCATCGAAGTATGAAGCCTGGTTCCTGACCACGGCCCACACAGAGGCTGATATCACCTATACCTTGGAAGCGGCGGAAGCCTCCTTCGCCCGAATGGCGGAACGAGCCGACTAACTCGCTAGCACGATCAATCCGCTTCTCGCGTCCCACTTCCTTACAAGCAACCCCGAATGGCGGAACGAGCCGACTAACTCGCTAGCACGAACACCCTTTTCCCGAATCGTGTGTGTTGGTGGCAGTCTTGAATGACGCCGTAGGTTGTTCCATATCGGTAGAACCCGCCTCCCTATCGCATATCTACTCGTTTGCTCAGATGGCAGCCCGGATTTCGCTCCGCGGCTGCTTTTTTGCGCTCGCAGCCGCTCTCTTTTTCCTCGAAAACCACGCTACATTCTGCCTTAGTGAGCTGCACCGAAATTTACAGGTGGATTTTTCTAGCAACGGAAGCAGCAGCAGCTATTTAGCTCAAAAAGGTACCTTTACACATCTAACGGAACTGGATGTAGTTATTTGACTTACTTCTGAGTGAATATCGGCGATTGACTCCCGTTAGCTGCGTATATCTCCGTTACATTTTTGAATCCTTACCTATCGAGTCAATAGCTGCGATAGCCGCCGTTAGAAATGGAGCGCAAGTTCTGCTTCTTGTCCGAGCCTATAGAGCCTATAAGAACGCTATTAGGGACTGCTCCAGAAGCCAACGCAGCCCATTGAAAAAGCCGCCCCATCGGGACGGCTTCGGACAAACTCACTTACCTATATGTCGATTCTTCTCTTAAAACGATGAAAGCCCTGCCTCTCTTCCATCCTTGCGGCTCCGATGACCGCGCCAGTGTGAATTAAGCTGTTCGCGCCTGTCTTTAGAATCGTTTCACCGGTGGGTTCTGAAATCCTGGAAGGAAGGATAATGCGGCGTAGCGGGGAAAGGATTCGGTTAACAGTCAAGTAAGGGGTTAATTGAGTTTGATACAAAGAGTTACTATACAGCATTTTCAGAAAGTTGTCAAACTCTTCGCTTGACGAACATTCGATTATACCTTTTCTTTCTCTTTTAACCTTGTGCGCAAGCTCCTATACTGGAAAACGAAAGTCAAATCGAAATCTCGGGTGGCTGTGCGCTGTGAACCATCCGTTAAAGAGAGGGTGGTTTCTATGGCCCATAACCCCTATATCATACTGGAGCGTTACCCGACAGTCGAGGAGCACCGGGCCTTATGGGAAGCGGTCGGCTGGGGGCCGATCGATCCCGAAATGGCCGAGGCATCGCTTGCGAGTTCGGTCTACGCCATCGTTGTCGCTTGCGATCATAAGATCGTTGGCATGGGTCGCATTGTCGGCGACGGGGCGATGTACCACTACATTCAGGACGTAGCTGTACTGCCCACGCATCAAAAGCAAGGAGTCGGGGGACTGATCACCCGGCATCTCATCGACTACATCAAAAACCGGCGGCATCCGGGAGGAATTGCCTTCGCGGGATTATTCGCTGCCCAAGGCTCGGAGTCTTTTTATGAAGGATTCGGATTTCAAAATCACGCGCCGGGCATGACCGGAATGTTTACCGTATACAGGGAGGAATAACGATTAACACTTTTCAAGAAGATTTGTTGATCCCTTGGGGCTGGAGCCTCAAATGGGCAGAAGCATTTGAACCTTACGCCGCGCTCGGCTATGTACCAGGACGGGTTACGGCGGAGCATAAGCAGCTGTACACGGTGCAGACCGAACGTGGCGAGCTGCTCGCCGAAGTGACAGGCAAGTTCCGATTTGCCGCATCGGAGCGGCAGGATTACCCGGCCGTCGGAGACTGGCTGGCCCTTGCCCCCCGCTACGAAGAAGGGCGCGCCACAATTCATGCTATTCTTCCGCGCCGCAGTAAGTTTTCCCGAAAAAACGCCGGATTCACTACGGATGAGCAGATTGCCGCCGTCAATGTGGATACGGTGCTGCTCGTCGCCGCTTTGAACCATGACTTCAATCTGCGGCGGCTGGAACGCTACCTCATTCCGGCTTGGGAGAGCGGAGCTCAACCGGTCATCGTGCTTAGCAAAGCCGATCTGTGCCCCGATCCCTCCCTCTACCTCGCCGAGACCGAAGGGGTTGCGCCAGGCGTTCCCGTTCATGCGGTGAGTGTTGTGACCGGAGTGGGGATGGATCAGCTTGCTCCTTACCTCGGAGCCGGCCAGACCCTCACCCTGCTCGGCTCTTCGGGGGCAGGAAAGTCCTCTCTGACCAATTACTTGGCTGGGAGCGACATCATGGCGACGCAGGCCATCCGGGAGGATGACTCCCGCGGACGCCATACCACCACCCACCGGGAATTGATCCAGCTTGAGGGTGGAGCGATGATGATCGATACGCCCGGAATGCGGGAGCTTCAACTCTGGGCCGCGGAGGACGGTCTTGGCGAAGCCTTCGCTGACGTCGAAGAGCTGGCGGAAGCGTGCCGATTCGGCGACTGCACCCATCGCAAGGAGCCCGGCTGCGCCGTTCGGGCCGCTCTTCAGGCCGGAACGTTGGACGAGTCGCGCTACGAGAACTACCGCAAGCTGCAAGCGGAGCTGGCGTTCGTCGCCCGCAAGGAACAGCAGAAGCAGCGCATCCTCGAGAAGGGCACCCGCAAGAACGCACAGCCCTCTCGCAGCAATGTAAGAAGCACGCAAGCTGACGACTGACCAAGTAAAAAGGAACAGGAGAAGCCCCAACCGGGACTCTTCCTGTTCCTTTTCTACTTAAGAGTGTTTTTGAAAAATCGCAGAATCGCCCGAAATCCCGTTGAATCACCTAAACATGGATAAGAATTGCCTGATGGAGAGCCGCTTTCACTTCCAT
The DNA here is from genome assembly GCF_001457415.1 of Gorillibacterium timonense. Classification (GTDB taxonomy): domain Bacteria; phylum Bacillota; class Bacilli; order Paenibacillales; family NBRC-103111; genus Gorillibacterium; species Gorillibacterium timonense. Next base: position 292,170 of record NZ_LN881724.1, on the reverse strand, counting down.
CGGGTTAAACCCGCTCAATCGGGAACGATCCTGCTTGATGGTCTGAGTCCACTCATCCCTGTGTCCTTGCCCCGCTTCTTGAACCGTGCCGCCTCACATTCATCCCGCTTCTTCTCTTAGATTCTTGGGAACAATTGTTGAGGAAACTTTACCCACCTGCGCAGCGTCTATTTCTCATCATCCTATTGACGAGGTGACTCATGAAAAAGTTTATGCTCGGCTTGCTCTGCGGTGCGCTGCTTGCCAGCTCCACCGTTGCATTCGCCGCTTCTCCCCTTCAAGCCCGCTTGTTTCCCGCAGGATTCACTATCAACGGCAAGGAGGTGCAGCTGGACAAAGCTTACAAGGTTCTGGAGGCGGACGGTCATACCTATGTGCCAGTCCGATTCGTTGCCGAGAATCTGGGAGCAACGGTGGGATACGAGGCGGATTCCCATCGAGTCTACATCCAGAACGGCCCTCTGACCGTCGGCGACCCGAATTTCCCGGGCGTGTCGGTCGGCAACCTGATCTTGACCCGTTCAGGCAAGAACACTAGTGTCATCGGGCAGCTTCAATACGCAGGGGTCGGGAATACCAAGAACAGCTTGGAAGCGAGTCTGACCTTCTATAACGCCGCGAACAAGAAACTCGGCAGCGCAATCTTGAAGGGCAGCTTCGGAGTGGACACACAGACATTCACAACAACGGCAGCCGGTGATCTGAGAGGGTATCAAACCGTCATCCTGCAAGTAACGTCAGAGAATGGGAAGTCCGTAACCCCCGCCTCCACCCTCCTCTACGAGAACAAGGAGTACGGCTTCGCCCTCGCCCTGCCCGCCGCTGCCTGGAAGGATAAGTTCACCGTGGAGAAAGAGGTGGACCCTGAAACTCAACTTGTCACCCTCGGCTTTATCGACAAAGCCAATCAACAAACCGGCGGAGTCGTATTCCGCATCCAGATCTATCCGAAGAAGCTTTGGAACGAATCCGGTAAAAGCATCCTGGAGATCGTACCCTCCTGGCAGATCGGAGAAACCCAAGACCGGGTCTACGCCATGATTGCCGCATCGGATGTTCAATACAATCTGCAGGATGAGGCCCTCGCAAGCGAGTACGAGGCGATGCGCCGATCCATGGAGCGCATTCGTGTCTCCTTTGCAGCGCTTCAATAGGCGCACCGGTCCCGGTCCATCCGTCAGCTGCAACATCGACATGAACGGTTGAAATGTTGCACAAAAAGCAACATTTCTTACCCAATAAGCTAGTGGGATGACGGAATTCCCGTTGGGATGGGCTTGGCTAGGGTGAGATATCCATGGCGTTTAAGTTGATAAAGCCAGAATCCGAACGGGTAACCGGAGAGTTGCTTCAATCCTGCGAGCGGATCCTTCAGCGGAGTTGTGCTCATCATCTGGCCCTCTCCGATCTCCCTCAACCGAAAGACTCATAAAAAGGACCTCATTTCCCAGTAACCATGGGAAATTGAGGTCCTTTCATTCGTTGTGTAAGTTGTCTCCCTAGTAAGTAAAGGCTTCTTCGACAACCTCTCTCCTCTTAGCAAAGCCACTAATCAGGCCGCACGCACCGTGCGCCTTGCAGAGTACCATTTCCAGCCGAGACCTGCGAGATCGGTAACGACACCTGCGACAGTCAGCATCAGGAAGGGCATCATGCCCAGCGTGTAGCGGGTTTCCGGAATGAACAGCAGCTGCACGCCGAGAAACAGGAAGAAATGGACGGCCAGGAAGCGGTAAGGCCTGCGGATAAACGGCATGATCGCCGTCAGCGACATTCCCCAGTAGACGAGGAACTTGTGCAGCGTGCGCAGGACATTTTCCCAAGGCTTAAAGTCAAGGTATACAAAGTAATGCGCAGCATAGATACCGCGGAGGAACATCGCCTTCGTCTTCCCGGTCGTAAACCAGCGAATCCACGTGTTGGGGTCGTCCTTCAAGCCCTGCTTGATCCGTTCGATCCCAAGCTCCGTCTGATGATCATAATCGATGTCGTTCCACGGGATCGATTTTTTGAAGTAAGGCTCGGTCCCGGCGAGAAACGGGTTGCCGGAGCCCTGCGACAGCAGGATGAACTTGTCCATCGTGATCAGGTTGCGAATCCACCAAGGAAGCATGAGGATGGCGAAGGCGCCCGCTCCGATCGCGATCTGCTTCAGGAACAGCTTCTTGTGCTTCGCCCACAGGAACAGGTAAGGAACCACCGTGATGATGATCGTGTTGGGACGGACCAAGGTGGCCGCCGCCGCCAGCGCTCCCGCGATGATATGATCGGACACGCGATTGTCCTGGATGACCCGTATCTGGTAATAAATCGTCGCGAAGAATAAGAGCAGGAATAGATTTTCCGTCAAGATAAGGCCCGTTACAAAGAGATAAGGCCCGTAGATCGTTGCGATTGCAGCTGCTATGAGCCCCGCCCAACGGTTAAACAGGCGGCCGCCGATCAAGTAGATGAAATAGATCATCCCTACCGAGAAAAAGCAGTTGAACACCCGAATCACCGTCAGCGTGTGATTCATGTCCGCATAGCCGAATACTTTAAAGATCCCGACGAGAAACAACGGCCAGCCCGGGGGAACCTTGGCGTTCGGCGTTTCGGTCTTGTAGCCGTAGACGCCGTCCTCGATAATTTGAGCCGCCATGACCGTGTAGTAGTACTGGTCGTTCTTGATCTCTGGAAAATTATACTTCGTCACATAATCAAGACGCATGAGGAATGCGACAGCCAAAACGATCACAATCAGGTATTTGGCTGCAGCTTTGAAACGATTGCCACTTGCTGCCACGGATTCGGTCAGCCCCTTTTCAACGGATGGTGGAATGCACAGAACGAGCCGTGCAAGCTACTGATGATTTTATCATTGCGGCTTAGTCAACTCAATCCGCTTGTGCTTTTTATCATGAACCAGTCCTACCTTGGCGACCGTGCAAAATTCCCGCAACGGGACCATCAGCTCATCACCTTTCACCTCAGGCTCCAGGCCGGACAGCGGCAAGGCGCTGCCGTTTACATTCAGAATCCCCTTCGTCTCCCGGTTTTCCAGCGTCTTATCCCCCTGCTTCATCCGGTTGATCAAGGTCTCGGGCTTCTCTCCCGCCTTCGAGCCATTCATGCGGAAGCCGATCAAGTCCGAGCGGGTGTCGATACCCTCCATGGTGGTGAACATGACCTCAATGCCAAGGGACTTGGCAACCTCCAACGTGGTCAGGCTGTATTTTCCGTAGGGAAAGCAGAGGATGTTACGCGTATTGTCGAGCTCGGCCTTAAGCCGCTCATTCGCCTTTGCCAGATCCTTCGTGATCCGGTCGCGATACTCCTGTGGGGTTTCCATCCGCTTTTCCTTCTTGAGGTATTGCGCGTGCATGAGAGCGGGCTTTTGCGAGCCCTTCTCGTCGACGGGAACCGTGATGTGCTGATTGTACGTGTGGCTGTAAAAGCTCATGCCATCCTGCTTCATCTTTCGGACCTGATCCCATTTCAGCTTCGGAGAACCGGCAAGCTTGGGATTGTCCACTCCCGACACGATCAGGAAGTTGGTCGCTGGGTAACCGAACTCTTTGAGGATCGGATAGGCATACGTATAAAAAGTTTCATAGCCGTCGTCAAACGTGATCAGCACGGCGTTATCGGGAACCTTGCCCTTGTTCAGGAGAAAATCGACGTATTCATCCATTGAAATGACATGAAACCCTTCCGTTCGGAGCAGCTCCATCTGCTTCCGGAAATCGGCGGTCGTGACGGAGGAACGGCCCGGCTGCTCCTTCAGTGAAATATCGTGGTACATCAACGGCAGAACTCGGTCGGAATAATAAACGCCGTCAGCGGAATGCTCCTGCTGCTTGGCGACAGGGGTCCAGGATACATCCAGACCAAGGGTCTGCTTCAGGAACGATGCCGGGACATACAGCTCGCCATGCTCGGTTTCAAGCTTCGGCTTGGCAATGTCGACTCCATCCACGGAAAACTGATAGGAACGGGACGTAATCCCGCATGAGCCCAGAAGCAAGGAAACCGCGAGAAGGGCAATGAGCGATGAAAGCGGCGATTTACGAAATTTCACTTGCATGATCCTCCCTTATTCCAAAAGACAAGTATACGAGATTCCCCGATTTCCGTAAAGAACGAAAACGGCGATAATCGAGCACAGAGCAGTGGGCCATGCGCTCATTGAGAATCTCCGTATAAAGGACGTTCAACGCCGGAGAAAGGTTGCTGCATTCACCTCCTTGTTTGACGGTTTACTTGTGCCTCATCCCTGCGGTTTGGTTTATTTCGGTCTGGTTTACTCCCCGATCCTCCCATTCCGGGATATCCCCCGCTGCCTCAAATCTGCTATACTTTCGGATGGGAGGTTCGTACATGAAAACCCTCGTGATCGCCGAAAAGCCCGACATGGGCCGAAATATCGCATCCGCCATCGAGCCGAAGGCCGTGAACAAACGGACGCATCTGGAAGGCGAAACCTACATCATTACCTGGGCAATCGGCCACCTCATCACGTTGGCCGAGCCCGATAAATACGACGACAAATACAAGAAGTGGAAGATGGCCGATCTACCGATCATTCCCGAGCGGTTCAAGCTGATTCCCGTCTATCGGACGAAGGATCAGCTTAAAGTGATCGGCGAGCTTGCCAAGCAATGCGACCGGATCGTCAACGCTTGCGATGCCGGTCGCGAAGGCCAGCTCATCTTCGCTTACATCCAGCAGCATCTTCGGCTCATTCAGCCCGTCGATCGCCTGTGGATCTCCGACCTCACCGCCGAGACGATTCGCCGCGGCTTCCGCGAGCTGAAGAGCGGCGCGGACTACGAGAATCTGACCCGAGCGGCGCGCGCCCGCAGCGAGGCCGACTGGCTCGTCGGCATGAACGGCTCACGGGCATTCACCGTGAAGCATAACGTTCTTCTGTCGGTCGGCCGCGTTCAGACGCCGGTTCTCGCTCTGATCTATGATCGGCAGAAGCAGATCGAGGCGTTCGCTTCTAGCAAGTTCTACGAAGTGGAGGCTTTCTTCCGGCAACAGGATACCCGTTACCGAGGGCTTTGGCAGGGCGACCGCCTCACGGATGCGCAGAAGGCGCAAGAGCTCGCCGCAAAGGTGAACGGGAAGCCCGCCGCCATCGCCTCTTATGAGGTGAAGGAAACGAAGGAATACCCGTACAAGCTGTACGATCTTACCCTCCTGCAGCGCGAGGCGAACGCGAAGCTTGGCTTCTCCGCGAAAAAGACGCTTGATGTGGCTCAAGCCCTTTACGAGAAACACAAAGTCATCTCCTACCCCCGTACCAACTCCAATTACGTGACGGAGGAGAACATTCCGGAGATGCACAAATCGCTCGAGATGCTGAAGGGAACGTCATATACCGATCTGGCGCAAGGGGCCGATCCGGGGCGCGTTCACAAGAACAACAAAGCGGTGTGCAACCCCGCCAAGGTCGAGGATCACCACGCGATTCTTCCGACGCGCAAGAAGCCGGGAGCCCTCTCTGCCGATGAGCAAAAGGTCTATGACCTCGTCGTTCGCCGCTTCATTGCCCAGTTCTATCCTCCGGCGGAGTACAAGGTCCATACCGTGCTGACGGAGGTAGAGGGCGAACGCTTCAAGACCACCGTCAAGGAAAGGCTGGCGGAGGGCTGGAAGGCGGTCTATGCCGGTGAGGAGACCGCGAAAGCCAAGGCGCGGAAAGGCGCAAAGGGCAAGGACGCGGAGCAGGAACAGGAGGATGAAGAAGAAACCTCCTCCCCATTCGTCCTGAACCGGGAAGCCCCCGTGCGCTGTGAGGAAGCGAATGCCTTGGAAAAGGAAACGCAACCGCCGAAGGCGTACACAGAGGGAACTCTGCTGCGGGCGATGGAAAGCGCAGGCAAGCAAGTCGAGGACGAAGAATTGCGAGACGCGATGAAGGACTCGGGGCTCGGAACGCCTGCCACCCGGGCGGCAACCATCGAGCGGCTGAAGCAGGTCGGCTACATCGACATGCAGGGCAAGAAGATTCTGATCACGGCGAAGGGCCGCATGGCGGTGGAATTGATCCGGGGAGCGGGCGTCGATCTCCTCGCTTCCCCGGAAATGACCGGCCACTGGGAGCGCCGCCTCAATGATATCGCGCGCGGGCAAGCCGACGGTGACGCGTTCATGGAGAAGGTCAAGCAGTTCGCGCGGCTGATCGTCGACAAGGTCAGCGGACAGGCGGCAGCCGACAAGTCCCTCTTCGGCGAGACAGCGGAAGCGGGCCGCCCGGGCGGACGCGGACGAGCCGGCCGAGCTGCCGCTGGCAGCAGAAGCGCCGCTGGAAAGCGCGCGGGAGCGAGCGCTGCTGCGGACGGCGGCAGCGGGCGGACGGCGGCGGCAACCGCAGACGACAAAATCACCGCCCGGACGCGCAGCAATCCAAGCGGTGGGCGGGCACCGCGATGGAGCCGCCTCCGCACGAAGCAGCGCGCCAAGCGCCGATGTCCCTGGCGGCGGAACGGCGCACGGCGCGGCGCAATCGGCAGCGAAGCCGCCCGCTCCGGAAGGACGGGCGTTCGTCGCCCGTTGTCCGCGTCCCGGCTGCGGCGGACAGCTTTTCATGGGCCGCAAGGGATATGGCTGCAGCCATTACAAGGAAGGCTGCGGCTTCGTCATCTGGAAGGACAGCTACGGCAAGAAGCTGTCCGACAGCATGGTGCGCCAACTGGCCGAGAAGGGACAGACCGGCAGGCTCAAATTCGCCGACCCGGACGGCAGCTCCTATGAAGCACGCTTGGTGCTTCTTGATCCCGTCAAAGGTTCGCTCGGCTTAGAGAGAAACAGCTAGTACGCCACCAGCTTAGTAACCGTGGTCTCTGCACCCTCTTGCATACCCATGGATGAGGTTCCATATCCATACGTTTTCATTCCCCGCTAAGAGCGGGCGAAGAACGTTCAATCCCAACATTCGCTGCTCTCGCTTGAAACAACGAAAAGGGCTCCAAACCGGGTGCTACCCGTTTGGAGCCCTTTTTAGCAGGGTGCGAAAACGCTCGCTCATGCCTCTTCCGCTCGCCTCCATAGCCCGCGGCCGTCCTCGAAGGAGAGGCCGCTCTCATGCCGCTTCACCCAGCCGATGATCTGAGTATCGCTGCGGATGTTCAGCCGCAGACGAATTTCTCGCAGAGACGCCTTTTCCTCGATGCGGAGACGAACCGCCTCCGCCTTGATCTCGGGCGAATAGCTTGCGAACGATTGTCCTCTTCGCGCCACGGCGTCTCTCTCCTCTCCTATCCGATTTGAATCTTTCTCTCTATAGGTTTGAATCTGTTTGACTCTGCTGGGTATCGATTAATTAGTTCCCCACTTCCAGCCTGCGGGCCATGTCGGCCACCTCGTGCGGGGCGATCGGCCGCTTGAGCTTCTCGGCTTCCTTGCGCACTTGACTCAGCAGGTTCATCCCACCGACGCGATTCATGTCGAGCCCTTCTAGGCTGAGCACATGCTCCAAGGAATGAAGGCCGGAATGCTTGCCGAGCAGGAAACGATGCTCGCGGCATAGCTCTTCCGGCTCAAAGCATTGGTAGACCGAACGATTCTTGATCAGACCGTCCACATGGATACCGGATTCATGCGCATAGACCATGCTGCCGACGATCGGCTTCGCTTCCGGGGTTTTCCGGCCTGAGGCCTGGCTAACGTAGTCAGCCAGAGGCTGGAACCATTCTGCCCTCAACCAGTCGCAGCCTTGATACAGATGGCGCCAAGCCATCGAGACCTCCTCCATGGCGGCGTTCCCCGCTCGTTCACCGAGGCCGGTGATCGTCGTGCTGGCAATGGCCGCACCCGCGGACAATGCGGCGAGCGTATTGGCTGTCGCCAAGCCAAAGTCGTTGTGGCCGTGGAATTCCAGTTCCACGTCGGTAGGCACCGAATCCATCAGCGTGCGAATCCGTTCCTCGGCCGTCACGGGATTCAGCGCGGACACCGTATCCGCATATCGGAAACGGCGAATTCCGTCCTCGTACAGCGTATTGATCACAACGGCCAAAAAGGAGGTGTCTGCGCGCGAAGCATCTTCTAGCCCGACCGAAACCTGAAGCCCCCGCTTCATGCCGTATTCGGCGGCGCGCCGGATCAGGGAAAGCGCACCGGTCTTCGTGAGGCCCAGTTTGTCGCGGATATGGAGCTCCGAAGCGGGAAGCGTGACATGGGCCCATTTCGCCCCTGTCCGCAGAGTAGCGTCGATATCTTTGGCAAGCGCCCGATTCCAGGTAGAGACAACGACGGGCAGATCGAGTTCGACAATGCTGCGAATGGCAGCCTCCTCGTCCGGCCCCATAGCCGGGGTTCCGACTTCGATCTGTTCAACTCCGGCCTGAGCCAGCAGTTGGGCGATCTTTCTCTTCTCCTCTGCCGTAAAGGCTACTCCGGCCGCCTGTTCCCCGTCCCTCAACGTCGTATCGCAATACCCGATCCGTTTCATCGCGCATCCCCGTTCCCGTTCGATATAATGTCAATATTCTTAACAATGATCTTATTATACGGTTAAAACCGTTCTTTTCCATACGTATTTTTCGATGCGATTAATCTAATTTCAAGATCATTCGGCCATCTTTTCGTCACATTATTCGATAAATCACGGAGTGAATCACATCATCTTTACATCATCATCTATGCATCGAAGTATTCGACAATTTAATTAGGTATAGCATCATCAGCATTGCATCGGAAATTGGTAAATCGCCCGTTACTATGCATGGGCTTTTGCACGAATTTTACGATAGTGCTCTGCGCGTTCCGCCTGACTCAGCTTCGGGCAGTTATAGCAGTAGCCGTACTCCGTATCCGTCTTGTATGCCAGACAGCACGTTGCGCGGATAAGGACTTTTTTTCCCGGCTCATAAGGGCTATCCGCGTAACGAAACCGAACATCGAACGGATTTCGCTCCCCCGTACCAGTCACGGTCCCGGGCATTTCCTTCATCAGATAGGCGAAATCACGAGCAAAATTATTACGAAGCAGGCTTGGCAGCTCTTGTTCGTCCAAGCGGTCTTGTGCATACTTCAGGTTGGTCGCAAGAGTTGCCCAGAGCGTCCGGGCGGGAACACCTGCTGCGGCGGCAACTGCCTCCAGCACCGGACGGATGATCTCACCATAGAACGAGTCCATCGCTAGTCGAACGGCTCGATTCCGCTCTTCCCCTTCCGGCAAAGGCAGCAAGTCGGCTTCCCCGATGACAAAGGCAAGCTCGAACCATTCGCCGCTTTCTCCCATCTGCAGAGAAATAAGCTCTTGCCGCAAAACCAACAAACAGGAATATAGGCCAAGCGCCTCCTGAAACGCTCCGCACAAGCGAGACAGCCAGGAAGCGAAATAGGTTCCGGTGACATCCAGCGAGAGAGCCTTGATGCGCGGAGCGAAGGCTTGCGTGAATGCAGCAGCCTCATCCGGATGCGTTAGCCCCTCAAAGGATGCACGATAGAAGCCCGAGGGCAGATCTTCGCGAATAACGCCATACTTGGCGGCGAGCGACGATCGGATTATTTCCGTATCGATGCCAATCCCCCCTCAGCCGTATCCTTATCGGCAAGTGATTCGCGGTTACGAGCGGACAAGCTCCGAGAATCCGTCCCCGGCGCGGCATGTGAATCGCGATTGTCGCTCTGCCCTATGCCGCTTCCGTCATCGTTGCCCACCAATTCATACGGCAGGCAGAGCGGCACTCCCGTACGCGGGTCCGCTACGAGATCCGCTTCTATGCCGAATACCTTGCGCAGCACATCTCGGGTTACCACTTCAGTAGGCGTTCCCTCGGCAATCACCTTCCCTTGCCGTATCGCCACCATATGCTGCGCATAACGGGTGGCATGATTGAGGTCGTGGACGACCATGACGACAGTGCGCCCCTCTTCCTCGTTCAGCTTTTGCAGCAGCTTCAACACCTCTAGCTGATGAGCCATATCCAGATACGTGGTCGGCTCGTCCAGGAACAGAATATCCGTCTCCTGGGCAATCGCCATCGCAATCCAGGCGCGCTGCCGCTGACCGCCGGACAATTCGTCTAAGGCGCGAACGGCAAAATCAGCCATTCCGGTGACGTCGAGCGCCCAGCGAATCGCGTCGGTATCCTTCTTGGTCAAGGTACCGAAGCCGCGCTGATGGGGGAATCGGCCGAAGGATACCAGTTCGCTGACGGTAAGCCCCTCAGGCGCAACCGGATTTTGCGGCAAAATCGCCAGCTGGCGGGCGACCTCTACGGTCGATTGGGAATGGATCGACTTCCCATCTAAGTAGACTCCGCCTCTCAACGGCTTTAAGATCCGAGCCATCGTCTTGAGCAGGGTTGATTTGCCTGACCCATTGGCTCCGACCAAAGCCGTTATTTTTCCTTCGGGTATCGAGAGATTCAATCCTTCCACGATCAGCCGATCCGCATACGCGATGTCGAGCGCTTTTGTCTCCAAGGTATTCATCGGGTTCCCTCCATCTGTCTTCTTATCTCCGGCCTGGATCACCGGCAGCTTCTATCGGCCTTTAATCCCGTCATCCATATCGATAAACGGCTCTTCATCCGATCTTCATCTTTGTTCTCAATGATAATCGTTATCAATTAGATTCGTCAATGTGTTTTCTCCGCCTGAATTCTCAGCCTGAGTTCTCACCGCCTCCTCCGAGCGGCTTCGTCTCTCTCAGGAACGTGACGGCTTCCTTTCGCCGAATGAACCGTTAAAAAAGCTCCCGGCTCTCCTCGTGGGAGAACCGGAAGCTCGATTACGGCTTAAAGCGGATATTCAGCTCGATGATCTCCGAGCGGCTGGCCAGCCGGATCGCTGGCCCCCAAGTACCAAACCCGGACGAGACTACCACATGCATTTTGTCCTTCTGCATATAGCCCCAGTCCAGCTCGAACAACCGCTTCGTCACCCAGTGGTTTGGAGCGAACTGCCCGCGGTGGGTATGCCCGCACAGCAGAACATCCGCCCCCGCTTGAGCCGCCGCCTCGAAGCGGTAAGGCTGATGGTCCATGAGCAGGACTGGACGCTTCGCGTCAAGCCCTGCCAGGAGCTCCGATACGGGCAGCCTCCCCTCGGACTCCATCGTTTCAGCGGTCTTATCCTTGCGTCCGACAACATAGAACGAACGATCGACGAGGACGGCTTCGTCCCGCAGCACCGGAATCCCGATTTCATTCATGCGCTTGACGTATTCCTCGATATGTCCGCCGTAATACTCGTGGTTCCCCAGAACCGCGTATGTTCCGAGCGTCGTCTTCAGCCTCTGGAGGGTCTCGTCCATTCGATTGCGGATGAACGGTTCAATGTCTTCGTCGATCACGTCTCCTGGCAGCAGCACCACATCCGGCTTAAGCTCATTCATCCGGCTCACCATCCGCCCGAGATGGCGGTTGCCGACGATGTTGCCCAGGTGGATATCGGACGCCATGACAACCTTGAGCTGTTCTCGATCCCCGGCCCGTTTGTCCACTTCAAGATCGTACGTGCGAACGACCGGAGACCACGCGTTCCAAGAGCCGTAGGCCAGAATGAAGGCCAGAACAAGCAGAACGGCCAAGCCGAGAAGCGTAATCGACTTTGTCGTATCGAACCCGGCCTCTACGAGCAAGTACGCGAGCAGATCGGCGATGGGAAGCAAAATCAGCAAATACTCCAGGATGCCGAAATAATACGACCCGACCACTTTAAGAAACCGGGTAACCCTACCCTGCCAAAAAGGCATTCTTCCGATCACATAGGAGATGCTAATAACGGCTAGCGCGATCCAGTAAGCCCAGCCGTTCACCGTTATCCCCACGGCATCGAGTAAGACAAGCCCGTTCCAGCCAATATAATAGGTAAGTCCCGCATACACGCACAAAGCGAGCAAAGCCAATCCAACCATGCGCAGTTTCACTTGAAGGAACTCCTTTGTCCGAAAAAATGCCGAGCTTGAACCCGATTATACCACATTCGCCGCCCACTTCTCTCGGAACGAGGCGATGCGGCGAAGCTCTGGTTTGTTGGCGCTTTCTTTTCCCATTGCCAATTGGGCTCCCATGCACTACAATAAGTGTGAACACGCGTTTACAAGAGGAGTCCACTATGCGCAGCGAAGACATTGCCAAGCTCGCGGGAGTATCCCGCAGCACCGTTTCCCGCGTTATCAACCAGTACCCCAACGTACCGGAGGAGACGCGGCGGAAGGTCATGAAGGTGATCGAGGAGCATCATTACGAACCGAACACCAATGCCCGGGTTCTAGCGGGCAAGGGCACCGACACCATCGGCCTCTTTGTCATCAGCACTGCCGAACAGACGCGAAGCAACCGGATCTACCAGAACAGTTACTTTGCCCCGTTCGTAGACGCCTTGGTCGATACAGCCAATGCACTCGGTTACTATGTGTTGATTCATACCGTGTACTCCGAAGAAGATTTTCAGAAGATCCGCCAAGCCTTTTCCCAGAAGCGGATCGACGGTGGAGTTATCGTCGGCACACAGAAGAATCTTGAGGAAATCCGCAGTATCGCGCAGCTCGGTGAGCCGCTCGTTCTGATCGATTACGATCCCGCAGAGCTTGCCTTGCATCACATGGACAGCAACACCGTCTCCGTGATCAACTCCAAGGACTACGCCGGAAGCTGCGAGGCGGTCCGGCATCTGATCGGACTCGGCCACCGCGACATCGCCTTTATCAGCGGCAGGCTCAATACGCATTCCGGCCGGGAGCGGTTCCGTGCCTACGAGAACACCCTGAAGGAGCACGGCATCCCGTACCGGGAAGAGCTCGTCATCGACGGAGATTTTCGGCGCAAGCCCTCCTACGAGGCCATCTCCGCCTTTCTCGCAAGTGGAGCCAGGCCCAGCGCCTTCTTCGCAGCCAACGACGAGATGGCGCTCGGCGCACTTGACGCCTTCCGCGAATTCGGCCTCCGGGTCCCCGAGGACGTCTCGCTTATCGGATTTGACGACTCGCAGATCGCATCGCGGCTCACCCCGGCGCTCACGTCGGTCCGGGTGCCCATCGCGGATATGTCGCGGACAGCGGCGGAGACCATCGTGACCATGTGCCGCAAGCCGAATTCCGCCTTCAGCGCAGTGAGCTTCCCAACCGAGCTCGTCGTCCGCGAGTCCTGCAGCGACGCGCCGAACGGCCGCTGATCCCGGGACCTATTCGCCCCCAGCCGTTCATCGGCTCACTATTTCCCGCAAATGCCCCCATTCGGGGTTCATTTGACGCGTTGTGAACGCGCGTTTATACATGGGCTTATGCTTTTCATTATGAGAGGAGTTGGATTCGTTGAAATTCGGACATTTTGATGACGCCCGCAAGGAATATGTCATCACAACCCCGCAAACGCCTTATCCCTGGATCAACTACTTGGGCAACGAAAACTTTTTCGGACTGATCTCCAATACGTCCGGTGGCTACTGCTTCTATCGCGACGCTCGGATGCGCCGCCTCACCCGCTACCGCTACAACAACATCCCGGTAGACAACGGAGGCCGCTATTTCTACGTTCATGACGAAGGCGACTTCTGGACCCCGGGCTGGATGCCGGTGAAGCGCGACCTCGACTTCTACGAGTGCCGCCACGGCCTTGGCTATACCTCCATCACGGGCGAACGGAATGGCGTCCGCGTCAACCAGCTCGCCTTCATTCCGCTCAACTACAACGGTGAAGTCTACAAAGTTACCGTGAAGAACACCTCCGACAAGAAGAAGAGCGTGAAGCTGTTCTCGTTCGTGGAGTTTTGTCTGTGGAATGCGCAAGATGACATGACGAACTTCCAACGCAACCTGAGCATCGGCGAAGTGGAACTTAAGGACTCCGTCATCTACCACAAAACCGAATACCGCGAGCGCCGCGACCACTATTCCTTCTTCTCCGTCAACCGTGCCATCGACGGCTTCGACACCGACCGCGAATCCTTCCTCGGCCTCTACAACGGTCTGGATAACCCGCAGGTCGTGGCCAAGGGCGAACCTTCGAACTCCGTAGCAAGCGGCTGGTCCCCGATCGCTTCGCACCACCTGAAGCTCGACCTCGCACCAGGCGAAGAGCAAACCCTCGTCTTCGTTCTCGGCTATGTGGAAAACCCGCAGGAAGAGAAATGGGAAGCGCTCGACGTCATCAATAAGACCCGCGCTGAAGCCATGATCGCCAAGTTTGCCGAACCGGCTCAAGTCGATGCTTCCCTGGCTGAGCTCGCCGCTTACTGGAACAACCTGCTGTCCAAGTACATGATCGAGACAGGCGACGAGAAGCTCGGCCGCATGGTCAACATCTGGAACCCGTATCAATGTATGGTTACATTCAACATGTCCCGTTCGGCTTCCTACTTCGAATCCGGCATCGGCCGCGGCATGGGCTTCCGCGACTCCAACCAAGACTTGCTCGGCTTCGTGCATCAGATTCCGGGGCGCGCCCGCGAACGGATTATCGATATTGCCTCCACGCAATTCGATGACGGCAGCGCTTATCACCAATACCAACCGCTCACCAAGCGTGGGAACACCGAAGTCGGCATCGGCTTCAACGATGACCCGTTGTGGCTGATCAGCGGTACGGCAGCTTACGTGAAGGAAACTGGCGACTTCAGCATTCTGGATGAAGACGTTCCGTTCGATAACGACACGAACAACTCCGCCACGCTGTTCGAGCACTTGAAGCGCTCCTTCTACCACGTTCCGAACAACCTCGGTCCGCACGGGCTGCCGCTCATCGGCCGCGCCGACTGGAACGACTGCCTCAACCTGAACTGCTTCTCCAACACGCCGGGCGAATCGTTCCAAACGACGGAGAACATCGAAGGCAAAGTTGCGGAATCCGTCTTTATCGCTGGTCTGTTCGTCTTCGTAGGTCCGGACTATGTGGAAATCTGCCGCCGTCGCGGCCTGGAAAAGGAAGCGGCCGAAGCCGAAGCCCTCATCCAAGGCATGAAGGAAACGACGATGAAGCATGGCTTCGACGGAGACTGGTTCCTCCGCGCGTATGACCACTTCGGCGACAAGATCGGTTCGAAGGAATGCGCCGAAGGCCAGATCTTCATCGAGCCGCAAGGCATGTGCGTCATGGCGGGCATCGGGGTAGAATCCGGCGATGCCGAGAAGGCCCTCGACTCCGTTATCGAGAAGTTGGAAACGAAGCACGGCATCGTGCTGCAGCAGCCGCCTTACTCCAAGTACTACATCAACCTGGGCGAAATCTCTTCCTACCCGCCGGGCTACAAGGAAAACGCCGGGATCTTCTGCCACAACAACCCGTGGATCATGATCGCTGAAGCCGAAATCGGCCGCGGCGACCGCGCGTTCGAGGTGTACAGCCGCATTGCTCCGGCTTACCGCGAAGACATCAGCGACCTGCACCGCATGGAACCGTACGTCTACTCGCAAATGATCGCAGGCCGCGACGCCGTCCGCCACGGGGAAGCCAAGAACTCCTGGCTGACCGGTACGGCTTCCTGGAACTTCGTCGCCATCACCCAAGCGATCCTCGGCATCAAGCCGGACTTCGACGGGCTGAAGGTGGATCCTTGCATTCCGAAGGCATGGGACGGCTACACGATCACCCGCGTCTTCCGCGGAGACACGTACCGCATCAAGATTACGAACCCGAACCATGTCTCGAAGGGCGTGGCCAAGCTGACCCTGGACGGCCAAGAAATCACCGGCCAAGTAATCCCGGTTGTCGGCGACGGCAAGACGCACGAAGTCGAAGTGGTTCTCGGCTAATCGGATTCAAAGGAAACACCCGAGCGGATTTCTCCCGCTCGGGTGTTTTTGCGTTGATTAGTTGGTTAGGATTCGTCCTCTTCCTTCAGGCACAGCTCCACAAATTCAAACAAGCCGGAGGCTTCCGGTACCCGATACCCCCAGTCATGATAGAACATAAGCACCTGCCCAAACTTGCCGGATTCGGCCGGATCCGTATCAATGCAGAGGTGGTCCCCTCCCCCATTGCTGGCGATCGGAACCCACTTGGGATTCCACAGAAGAGGCTTCACCTGCGGAGCAATCTTCTCGACCTCCATGTCATCCGGGTCAAACTCCTCATTTAAAAACTCCCAATCTTCCACTATTTGTTCAATGGGAGAAAGCGTCAAGTTACGGAGAAAGCATGTGCTGCCCAGATCCCACACTTGTCCATTATGAACGCTGTAGAAGTCTTTTAGCTCTCCGGGAAGTTCCACCGCCAGATGGTTCTCCAGCTCCTCCAGCTCTTCCTTCGTAGCACCGGGCTGCACATAGAGCTTTTCTCGAAAGTCAGGATGTTCCAGGCTTCCTTTTTCAAAGATTCGCTGCCACAATTGTTGGGCTATGGTGCATTCGCTCATGGGGTATACTCCTTTCGTATGAAGAGACTGCTGTACTCGCACACCACGCGATGGCTGTAAAGATCAACTTGCTAGGAATCGACCAACCTGCATCCCGCTAGTACGCTGTCAGCCCTAATCGTATGGATATGAATCGGCGTCAATGGGTATGGAAAGTTGTGCGAAGACCACGGCTTTTATGCTGACAGCGTACTAGAACCACTTTTGCGCCACAATCAAATAACGGTGGATCGTTCCCTCCATAAAGCCGTTAGCCTCCACGATTTGATGTGCTTGTAGCAGCCTTTCGAAACAAGCATCAACCGAAAAGCCAGGAAACTCCCATTCGATAATTCTAGCAAACCAAACCAATGCCCCAACATCAAAAAAACGGATCGGACGAAAAGCTTCCTCTGCTTTCAAAAGAGTGAACCCCGCTTCGTGAAATCTCGCTCTCTGCTCAGACAGGTTTAGCCCGTGAAATGGCTTAGGGGCCTCGGGCAGCAACAAGTCAACAAACTCACGATCGTTATTCTCCCCCACTTGTTGGGTAATGAATAGCCCGCCTGGCTTCAAAATGCGATCCAATTCGGGAATCGCGTAGCTTCCATGCCGATTGATGACCACATCAAATTCCTCATCGTCAAAAGGCAAATCCGCATCGCTACAAGCTTCTCGAAAGTCAATCCCAAGCGGAAGCAGCACATCTCTGCACAGCTGCACGTTGGGCGGATAAGCCTCCGTAGCATGGGTTCTCTGATGGGGATGATTCAAAGACAGCAGGAATTCACCGCCCCCGGTGTCCATATCCAGCAGAGCATCGGTTTCTTTCAAGTAAGAGCGGAGGATGCTTTCGTAGTCCCAAGGCAAGTCCGATTCCTCGGTATATCTTCCATTAATAGGAGAAAAATCCCAGCCGCGAATGTGAGCCTGGGTTTCTTCCGCTTTCCAGTATTCATTTAGGTTTTCGATGTTCATGTACCCTGCTCCCCTTTCAAAACAAAATGATGATTGGTTTTGAACGGCGCAGTTTACTGACAACACAACTACGAGTCCCCCCGATGCAATCTGTTGCCAGATTCAAAACTGCACCGAGTCGTTACCCCGAATATACCCCGTCATGAGTACACCGCCTTTCATAATAACCACGGCCCAGAGGTTAATAAGGTAGCCTGATGAGCTCCCAGGGAGTGCGACGACTAATGTTGTCCCCTATTTGGATTAATATCTACGCGCTCCGTACGGAGTGCGACGCAAAGCGGGACGCGCTCAAAGCCGAGCTGGACGAATTTCAATCCACGCACTCCATACGGAGTGCGACTCCCTTCTATACATTTTCTTTTTAGCCCGTGTTACATTTCAATCCACGCACTCCATACGGAGTGCGACGAGCAATACGAGCGCGGCCGACGCAAACAAGTGGACATTTCAATCCACGCACTCCATACGGAGTGCGACTGAGGACTTTGGATTTTACCTGGATCACATGCTATTTCAATCCACGCACTCCATGCGGAGTGCGACAAGATCCACTTAGTGCCATAACATCCAGCATGACATTTCAATCCACGCACTCCATGCGGAGTGCGACATATAGATAAAAAGTATCTTCAAACCGGAGTTAATATTTCAATCCACGCACTCCATGCGGAGTGCGACGCCCGTTCCCGGTATTTTGTACCCCCGTGTTACTATTTCAATCCACGCACTCCATACGGAGTGCGACCGGTAGCGAGCCATCTTTTTGTGAGTCGCCAGCCATTTCAATCCACGCACTCCATACGGAGTGCGACAACCTTGGGCGTCTGCTTCAAACCATACCCAATATTTCAATCCACGCACTCCATACGGAGTGCGACTCGTCAACATACGTCCAATCCGGTTGCGACTTGGTATTTCAATCCACGCACTCCATACGGAGTGCGACGTTTTTGTGGTTCTGCCCGAAGCACCATTTGCAATTTCAATCCACGCACTCCATACGGAGTGCGACCCGCTTCCTGATCGACCTTCCGGTTTCGCTCAACATTTCAATCCACGCACTCCATACGGAGTGCGACATATTTCTTATCTATATCAGCCCAGGGGATAGTAATTTCAATCCACGCACTCCATACGGAGTGCGACTTCCAAACGATCATCGTAATCAATTTTATCTTTAATTTCAATCCACGCACTCCATACGGAGTGCGACTTTGGCCAGAAGGACAACCGGGGCAATGGTTCGCATTTCAATCCACGCACTCCATACGGAGTGCGACTACTGCCGACAACGTTGGGTTAGCTCGTCGAAATATTTCAATCCACGCACTCCATACGGAGTGCGACGTAACTATTACAATGTCAGTTAGTTATGTCAATGATTTCAATCCACGCACTCCATACGGAGTGCGACCCCCAGCGCCACCGAATTACCTTGGATCGCTGACATTTCAATCCACGCACTCCATACGGAGTGCGACTTGGTAACATAAAAATGCCCGTTTATTGTGAGCTATTTCAATCCACGCACTCCATACGGAGTGCGACCCGCCGCCGAATCATACACGCTCATGCCAACGTCGATTTCAATCCACGCACTCCATACGGAGTGCGACTAACAAACATCAGGGGTGCTGCGCTATCGAAAACATTTCAATCCACGCACTCCATACGGAGTGCGACACCATGTAATCTTCAAGAGTGCTATGGGGAAAGATTTCAATCCACGCACTCCATACGGAGTGCGACGGCATGGCTTACGAGGTAATGACGGCTGCCGATATCATTTCAATCCACGCACTCCATACGGAGTGCGACTCTACCTTTTTCTCAACTTTCGGAGGATTCCATTATTTCAATCCACGCACTCCATACGGAGTGCGACCGTGTAAATATCCAATTGCCCCGGCAAATCATCCATTTCAATCCACGCACTCCATACGGAGTGCGACCTCCGGGATATGTACAAATAAATTCAAATGGTACATTTCAATCCACGCACTCCATACGGAGTGCGACTGGTCAAGATCCACCCGACAAACCCGGATATGCAATTTCAATCCACGCACTCCATACGGAGTGCGACGTTAACGCCTGAAGAGCATGATCAACTGGTAGAATTTCAATCCACGCACTCCATACGGAGTGCGACGTTCCAGCCCACCGATTGAGGTCAATCCCGCAATATTTCAATCCACGCACTCCATACGGAGTGCGACAGCGGATAAGCGCAAAACCCATGCTAACAAAGCATAAGTTTATCGCTTTTCTAATTATTCCAATCTCTTCTCGGCATGATGAATAGCTTGACAAAAAAGCATCTACTGATTTTCCTTCTGATTTCGACAAACTTTGAGGTGCGAAGGAGCCGGGGTTTTTATGGGAGCTTGGCATTCGCACTAGTCGATAATTTAACTCGCGCCTTTATTTCTTTATCCCTAGCATTGACTATCGACCTATCCTTGTCAAGTTAATCCAGCTAACAAATGGGACACCCCCATAACTTCGGATTGTAAAAAGAAATTCAAGGAGTAGCACTTTGCTTATCTTACATAGAAAAAAAGCGCTTGAAATTGACGTTTAATCCACGGACTTTTCCTGTACTCTTTGATTTGCCTTTTCTCTCCCTTTTCCTAGTTGTCCAACGCGATCCCTCTATCCTATATAGTAGGCAGTCATTCCATAAAACCGTATAACCGTTTCCATTTAAAATGCACCCGCTAGAATGGTCATCGGAGTTTCCCATAAGGGTTTTCCAATGATTATTCCATGGGTGCACGTGAGCTTTTAATTACCCGTTCGGGTGTATTAACTATTTGAATTCCATGCTTGAAGGCCGTTCGTTCTGCTATATCGCTACCAAGTCTTACTTTTGATACGGACTGACAAGC
This sequence comes from Gorillibacterium timonense, assembly GCF_001457415.1. GTDB lineage: Bacteria > Bacillota > Bacilli > Paenibacillales > NBRC-103111 > Gorillibacterium > Gorillibacterium timonense. The sequence goes on along the minus strand of NZ_LN881724.1, from coordinate 272,026 downwards.
AGGGTTGTACAGAAGTTGCCGAAGCCGTTTTGAACGGCACAACGTGCAGCGGCTTCCATTCGAACCGTATAACAATATCCACAGTGGTTTTCAATATCTTCCGCAACCTTTTGAACAAATGGACGAAGTCCGTATTCATCCTCCATGATCACTTGCATCCCGATGAGTTGGGCATTAAACGAGCGTATTCTTCCGATTTCTGTACTCCGTACATGGGTGATCGTTCATTGGTTTTACAAAAAAAGAACTTGTATATCGAGAATAAACTTGAACAGGAAATAGACGGCAAACCCGATCAACGTCACCCCAGCTCCGACTGATACCCATTTGATAGCGGTTCGGTTCATTACTTTCCTGGTTGTCGCGACTATTGACATCAGGCCAAGATCATGGATAAGAATACCGCATATAATTCCTAACCCGACGATCAAGAAAGCGCTCGGATTGGACTTATCGAATGAACTTGAGAGCACCGTACCAAACACACTGACCCAAAATACCAGATTGCCCGGAGAAACGGCTACGAGAAGTCCATTTTTGTAGGAGGATACTAGTGACTTTTTCTTTTTTTCACCGGCTAAAGCAATGTCATGATCGGCATTCTTGATGCTGTCATAGCCCACATAGAATAAAAACAATGCCCCAAACAACCACATGAAAACTTGGACGACAGGCATCGATAAAACGGAAGCAAGCCCCAGATATAAACTGATGATGAGCAGGAAATCAATGGTCATTCCCCCGAGGCCAACGGCCCATCCATACATAAACCCATTTTTCAATCCTTGCTTCGTCATTTCGATCGTAACGGTTCCAACAGGCAGTGCGATGGATAAACCGAGTAAAACATAGGTAAAAACCAAGCCCATTTTGAAACTCCTATTTTTCCATTGAATTTTGTACACGAATTCTCATTCTATACGAGGAAAAATCAGAAATCAATTCATATCAAGCATGGACCACTGGCAGCCAATAACAGGGTATTGCGGCCAACAAAAAAAGCCCTTGCTCTAAGGGCTCTCTCTCCACATTATTTATTTCGTAATTACGTAGATATCGAATGCTCCGTAGGATTGCAAATTCAGCGGGATGGACAAAGCCTTCAGGCCTGCATTCCCCACTTGCTTGCCAAGGTCCATAAAGGATGGCGGGGTGATGTCCACACAGATGCCCTGGTTATACAAGAGCGTGCTGGCGTTGCCGCTGATCATATTAGCCAGCTCCGATATGGCGCTTCGGCTGATTTCGTCAAATTCGGTGAGGGAGAACCCTCCCATCATGGCTGAAGCAATCTTCAGGGCGACGGGCTCGGGAAATCCGAATACGACCTCACCAGTCATCCCACCGACGATACCGATCTTCAACCAGACATGATTATCCTCAATCTCGATCTGCTTGATGGTCAATTCGCCTAGTGTCGGCTTGACTTGAATCAAAGACTCGATCACCGTACAGGAGGACATCAGGAATGGATTGATATAAGCTGCTTGCATTTTTTCGCCTCACTCACGTAGCTAGAATCGTGCGAAACCAAGCAATAGCGGTTTTCCCTCATGTGGCGAAAGCAACCTCTTTTGTTCGGCAACCCGGCCGCCGTGGGAGTTGGTCCTTTAGGCCCGAGGCTTTGCGTCCCTGCCTTTCGACAGGTTTGCCTTTTCGCATCATGCTGCTAGGACCACAGTCCTGCTGTTACGTTAAGTATAGCGGGAGTAAGCCTAATTATCAATACAAACCTACGTTCTTGAAGGGGACTGCAGCCCCCTTCGCGCGCTTGAAGCCGGTTTCTGTCTGGCGTTGTCAGGTCCTCTCGCATTCGCCGGTTGGCCCCATACGAAAGAAGGAACAAGCGAACGCATCGCTTGTTCCTTCGAATTGGCAGGATTCATTTTTTGCGATTCAAGGCTCAGAGCCCAACCGCATCCGCTTCTTTCAGGACATCAATGAATTCCTGATGAACGTGCCCATTGGTCGCGGCAACATTTCGGACGCCGAGATGATAAGGTTGTCCGGCCGTATCCGTGACCTTCCCCCCCGCTTCCTGAACGAGAAGCGAGCCAGCCGCCAAATCCCAGGCGTTGAGGTTGATTTCCCAGAAGCCGCTCAACCGTCCGGCAGCAACGTAGGCGAGATGAAGCGCAGCCGACCCGCCGTTGCGAATGTTGCGAACCTTGGGCAGAACCGCAGTCAGTCCTCTCATGTTCGTGGGCAGGGCCGTGACTGGATCGATGGGAAAGCCGGTTGCGAACAGGCTTTCAGCGAGCACTGGCTCGGGAGATACATGAATCGGCTTCCCGCGCAGATACGCCCCTTTTCCCTTTTCCGCTACAAACAGCTCATCTCGGGACGGGTCATAGACGACGCCCACTATCACTTCTCCCTTAAAGGCGAGAGCGATCGACACGGAGAAAAACGGAAAGCCGTGCACGAAATTCGTGGTCCCGTCAATCGGATCGACAATCCACAGGTAATCCGCATCCTTGACGTTTTCGAGCGCTTGCGCCGATGCCAAAGGCCCCGGCTCTACTCCTTCCTCACCCAGGAAGGAATGCTCGGGAAAATGGGTCATGATGAGGTTCTTGATCAGCTTCTCCGACCCTTTATCGATTTCAGTCACCAGATCGCCAGGCGACGTCTTTTGATTTAATGAGGTATAGGCCCCCAGCTTGCTCTTAATCCATTCTCCAGCCTTGGCTGCCGTGTTGATCGCAACTGCCGTAAAGCTCTTTCCACTCGCGGAATAATGGACATTAATTGGCTCAGCCATGTCATCACTCATTTCGTTGATCTCATAGTTTTAAGTATAGTAGAGTTGCCTCCCAAAAACCACCGGAGCTTCCCCCAAAAATCATCGTAGGTTCTGACAAACCCTCCTGAACCCCAACCGCATCCGTAGATTTGTAGTAAAAAACCCACCGGCTAGAGGTGGGAAAACGGGGCTCCCGAAAAATCGTGTATTCAAACCGTTGAGAGAAACGAAACGGACGAACATGACGATTGAAAATAAGCCGCAGAAAGCTTCATGTCCAACCATTCGGAATCGGATTCTGATAAGACGACCGATTATATCCGCCTAACCACTTCAAGCGTCGCCCCATCGATACGACGAATTCCCTTCTCCCGGGCTAGATCGTCCACAAGCTTGAACAGCGCTGCATCCTTCTGCTTGGCTTCGATCATGATGTCGAGCTGCGGAGCAAAGCCTGCGATGGAATGCAAAAAATGCAGGAGCGGCGCTGGCTCCACGTAATCGGCATGTGCCCGGATGTCGCGCTCGCTCCTTGGGCTCGAAACATGGATTTTCGGTGGAAGGGAAGTCCCTTCCCACGTTCGTTGTACTCGAGGCCACAGCTCCTCTGGAGGTTCACCTTCTCCCGGATTCACCTGGTGATGATGCAGATCAAGCACCATCGGTACCCCCAGCTCTTCGGCGAACTGCAAGGTCTCCAGAGCGGTATAGGTCTTGTCGTCGTTCTCCAGGGTGAGCCTGCTCCGAACGGCGCTCGGCAGCTCCGGAAACCGGGAGCGGAAGCGTGCAAGTGCGGTTACCTTGTCCCCATAGGTCCCACCGATGTGAATGTTGCATTTGGACCGATCATCCAGTCCCATCGCTTCCAGCATTCGCGTCTGTTGGGACAAATCGAACAGAGACGCGCGCAGCACTTCCTCGCGCGGCGTCGTCAGCACAGTAAAGTGATCGGGATGAAAGCTGGTCCGCATCGCATGCTTGATCGCGTAATCACCCAGCTCCGTGAAGCTTGGCGATAGATGTGGGAACGGGTCCCACCCCTCCGTCGCCGGATGGGTGAGGAGCGGGATCAGCTTGGAGGAGAACCGAAAAACATGGATATCATGCGCCCGGTTGTGCTTAAGCAAGCGCAGCGTGTTATGAATATTCTCCTCCGCAATCCGCTCCAACTTCCGCAGAGCCGCCTCCCGGTCCGCAAGCTTGGCAAACTGGGTGGCGGTCATCGTCTTGGAAGGGGATGCGTTCGCCACGTTCACAGACATGGCCACGTAACCGAAACGGACAAGCATCGGGAATCATCTCCGGCAGTTAGGCTCTAACCTATCTCCAGTATTCCCCAGTGCCGAGCAGGTCCAATCACTGTCCCGCATGATCGCGGAAAAACATCTCGTCGGCAAGCGCCGTTTCAACCTCCGACTCCTGCGGCGTCAAGCGGCGGACCAGATCCATCTCGACGAGCGTGATTTCCCGGTCTTGAAAGTCGATCTCGGCGATGGAAGCCTTGATCTTCACGATGGCCACCGCCTGGTTGTCGGGATCGAACGCGATCACCTTCATCCCGGTCGGATAGATGCGGAAGCCGCTTTTGCGCATCTTGGTCTTGCCGTATTCGAACAGATCCTCCAGCTCACGGGCGGATTTGAATTTGCAGACCGAATTGAATTCCGTTGAGAACCCCATCTAATCACCTTCCGGCGTCAAAAGTGAATTGCAGTTTTTGTTTCTCCGCATGCCGTTCGACGGCGAGCGCGATCAGGTCATCGAGCAATTCGCTGTAGGATTTGCCGCTTTCCTTCCACAGCAGCGGGTACATGCTGAATGGAGTAAAGCCGGGCATCGTATTGATTTCGTTGATCATGACAGAGCTATCCTTGCGGCTCACGAAAAAGTCGACCCGCGACAGGCCGCTGCCGTCAATGGCACAGAAGGCCCGCACCGCCAACTCCCGAATGCTATCGGCCAACTCCGGGTCCAAGTCAGCCGGAATGACCATCGACGACTTGCCATCCAGATATTTGGCCTGGTAGTCATAGAAATCCGCGGATGCGACGATTTCTCCCGCCACAGATGCTTGCGGATCGTCATTGCCAAGGACGGCCACTTCGATTTCGCGAGCGTCCACGAACTCCTCGACAATCACCTTGCGGTCATATTTAAAGGCGGTCTTGATGCCGTCAATCAGCTCATCCCGGTTGTTCGCTTTCGAAATCCCTACACTCGATCCGAGGTTCGCGGGTTTAATGAAGCAGGGGTATCCGAGGGCGATCTCGATCTCCATCAGAAAAAAGACTTGGTCCTTCTCCCACTGGGCGCGGGTAAAATGGCGATACATACACTGCGGAAGCCCCTCTTGGGCAAACAGCTTCTTCATGGTCACCTTATCCATCCCAGCCGCGGATGCCAGCACCCCTCCGCCCACGTAAGGGACGTCCGCCATTTCCAAGAGGCCTTGAATGGTCCCGTCCTCCCCGAAGGTTCCGTGCAGCAGCGGGAACACCACATCCAGCCCGCGCTCTCCGCTATCTGATGCGAACATGTGAGCAAGCGGCAGCGGTTTCACGGATTCATTCGCATGAGCAACTACCTGTGTCCCAGTCTGAGCAGCACCCGTATCGTCCCCGGCACTGACCTTTTCCGCGAGCCGTGCCTGCACCTCGGAGTCAAACTTAAGCTCTGCGATAGAATTCACCGGCCCTGCCAAAACGGGGCCTGACTTCCACCCTCCCCTGCGATCGATATAAAAGGGATGAATTTCGTATTTGGTGTGATCAAACGCCCGTATTACGGCAAGAGCCGTCTGCAGGGAAACATCATGCTCCCCGGAACGACCTCCGTATACAAGCCCTACCCGAACTTTGTTCGCCATGGAAACCTCCTGCAATATGGAATCAGAACCGATCCGTAATATGAAAAAAGAGATACTGGGTATTCTCCGTCCAAGCATAGGAATCCCGGTAATCCCAATACCGGTGCTTGCTGCTCACCGTATGGGCATTGACGAGAGGCATCCCGTTCTTATCCCGGGCTGCAACGACCGTGCTGTGCCCGTACCGGCCGTCACCCTTCCAGCAATAGCTGATGACGTCGCCCGGCTCCAGCTCCTGCGGGGTTTCGACGATCTTCGCCCGAAGCCCGTGCGATCGGCCGACTGACAAGTATCGGCGCAGGCTGTCGGCAACGGCCCAGCTGTAGCTCCAATTCTCGCGATTGCCGCTCATTCCGCGGTACCACCAGCCGGAATCTCTTCTATCAGTATAGTTCATCGGCGCTCCGCCTGCAAAGATGCACTGGGAGACATAATTCGAGCAATCCACTTCAAATTCAAGATAGGCGGGATTCGCCGACTCCCAATACCGGTCAGCGTACTCTGCGGCGCGTTCCCGGTCGTAGAAGGGGGTTTTGCGAATGTCAGCGCGGGGATCGAGCATCGGCTCCGGTCGGCTCTCGATTCTTGCATCCGGAGTAAGAAATCGTGTTGGATATTCCCTAGATCCCTGAAGAAGCGACAGCTCCTCGCGCATATCCGGCTCAACCCCGGCGATCATCCAGTCCCTCTTGCGGGCCGAGAGGAAGAGGCATTCCTGCTCCATCCGCTCTTCCACATGCAGTTCACCTTGAATGCGATAAGCGAAACGGCTGTGGAGGCGAACATCGGCAAGCATCCCGTCCCGGACTGGCCGCAGGGCAAGCAGTCTCATGCGGACTTCCCGATTGATGGGCTCAAGCCCGCGCTCCCGATGCTGGACGTTCAACCGGTCGATTTTGCCTTTTTGCCTATCCCAATAGTGAGTGTCGTCTACCAGCGATTCCAACACGGCCGGATCGTAATCCGCTTCCATCCGGTTGCGCCCATAGGCATATTCGTAGATGAGTGCTTTCCAATCCATCGCCATCCCCCCATCCGTTCCACTATATGAAAAATCAGCTTGGCTCATGTTAGCTTCCAGCTTGCCGAGGGACCGTGTATGACGGACGAGCGCTCCCTGTCGGATCATAACGGGACTGCAAACCGCCTTCCCTTCTTGGGTATCGGGAGCTGCCTTTTGGCCAATTCTTTTGAGTAAGCCCATTTTCTCCCTGCTGTCGGAAGCGGTTGCGACTCCATTTGTTGTGTGAAAAAGCAGTTTACTCACGGGAGCAGAATCGGTATACTTACCATGATAGCATAATGAAATCGGGTTTCAACCTGTGAAACTACCAGTTTTGCCCCGATCTATTTCCGACTGGGACAGGAGGCTTGTAGGATGGCGAGAAAGGATCATTTCAATGTAAAGAGCACGCTGCAGTCCGGCGGGCAGGAGTATGTGTATTACAGCTTGCAAAAGCTGGAGGAACGGGGTCTCGGCCAGATCGACCGCTTGCCCTATTCGATCAAGGTGCTGCTGGAGGCAGCGGTAAGGCAATTCGACGGACGGGCGATCACGAACGAGCATGTGAAGCAGATTGCCGGATGGGCGGATAACCGGGATGCAAGCAAGGAGATCCCCTTTATTCCAGCGCGGATCGTCCTTCAGGACTTTACCGGCGTGCCCGTCGTCGCCGACCTTGCGGCGATGCGCTCCACCATGAAGCGGATGGGAGGCGATCCGAAGAAGATCAACCCGCTCGTTCCCGTCGATCTGGTCATCGACCATTCGGTTATGGTCGATCAATTCGGAACGAAGGAGGCTCTCGCGTACAACGAGGCGATCGAATTCGAGCGCAATGAAGAACGCTACCGCTTCCTCCGCTGGGCACAGACCGCGTTCGATAATTTCCGCGCGGTGCCGCCCGACACAGGCATCGTGCACCAAGTCAACCTGGAATACCTCGCATCGGTGGCGGCGACCCGCACCGTGGACGGCGAAGTCGAGGTGTTCCCCGATTCTCTCGTCGGGACCGATTCCCACACCACCATGATCAACGGACTCGGCGTCGTCGGCTGGGGCGTAGGCGGGATCGAGGCGGAAGCCGGAATGCTCGGCCAACCGCTCTATTTTGTTACGCCGGAGGTGATCGGCTTCAAGCTGACCGGCAGTCTGGTTGAAGGCGTCACAGCGACCGACTTGGCTCTTACCATCACCGAAATTTTGCGCAAGAAGGGTGTCGTCGGCAAGTTCGTCGAGTATTACGGCCCCGGTCTCGACTCGATCAACCTATCCGACCGAGCTACCGTGGCCAATATGTCTCCGGAATACGGGGCAACCATCGGCTTTTTTCCTGTCGACAAGGAGACACTGAAGTACTTGCGCAGCACCGGACGCAGTGAGGAGCAGGTCGCTCTGGTGGAAGCCTATTACAAGGCTCAAGGGCTGTTCCGCGAGGAAGATAGCTCCGATCCGATCTACAGCGATACGATTGAACTCGACCTCTCCACCGTAATGCCGAGCCTCGCCGGCCCCAAGCGCCCGCAGGACCGGGTGGAGCTGACCAACATGAAGAGCGCCTTCGACTCCATCATCCGCACTCCGATCGACAAGGGCGGCTACGGCCTCAGCGACGAGAAGATCGAGCAGGCAGTGGACGTCGCCCATCCGAATGGCAAGACGACCTCTCTGAAGACGGGAGCCGTCGTCATCGCAGCGATCACGAGCTGCACGAATACGTCCAACCCGAGCGTGATGCTCGGTGCGGGGCTGGTCGCGAAGAAAGCGGTGGAGCTCGGCCTGACGGTGCCGGAATACGTGAAAACCAGCCTGACACCCGGCTCTCTGGTCGTCACGGAGTACCTCATGAAAGCGGATCTGCTCGCACCGCTTGAAGCTCTCGGTTTCCACGTTGCTGGTTACGGCTGCGCCACCTGTATCGGCAACAGCGGACCGCTTCCGCAGGAAGTGGCGGAGGCCATCGCCGAGCACGATATGACCGTGGCGGCGGTGCTCTCCGGAAACCGCAACTTCGAGGGACGCATTCACGCACAGGTGAAGGCCAACTATCTTGCTTCCCCCCCGCTCGTCGTTGCTTATGCTCTTGCCGGAACCGTCAACATCGACTTGACGCAGGAGCCGATCGGTTACGACAAGGAAGGAGCACCTGTCTATCTGAAGGACATTTGGCCGACCTCTCAGGAGATCGCCGAAACCATCCGAATGGCCGTAAACCCCGGCATGTTCCACGAAAAGTACAAAAATGTCTTCACCGCCAACAAGCATTGGAACGGTCTCACGGTTCCTCTCGGAGAGCTCTATGAATGGGAGGATTCCTCCACCTACATTCAGGAGCCCCCCTTCTTCACCGGCTTGTCCGAGGAAGCGGGCGATATCGTCAGCTTCTCCGGCATGAAGGCTTTGGCCATGCTTGGCGATTCGGTGACGACCGACCATATCTCCCCGGCAGGCAACATCAAAGCCGACAGCCCCGCCGGACTCTACCTGCAGGAACATGGCGTGGAGCGGAAGGACTTCAACTCCTACGGTTCCCGCCGCGGCAATCATGAAGTGATGATGCGCGGTACCTTCGCCAACATCCGCATCCGCAACGCCGTTGCTCCCGGAACCGAAGGCGGCGTGACCAAATACCTCCCAACCGACGAGGTCATGCCGATCTATGACGCATCTATGAAATACCAGGAGCAAGGAACCCCGCTCATCGTGCTTGCCGGCAAGGAATACGGCACCGGCAGCTCCCGAGACTGGGCCGCAAAGGGGACCTACCTGCTCGGCGTCAAAGCGGTCATCGCCGAAAGCTACGAACGCATCCACCGCTCCAATCTGGTGGGTATGGGCGTGCTGCCGCTGCAGTTCCCGGAAGGCTTCGGCTGGCGAACGCTTGGGATTACCGGCACGGAGACGTTTGAAATCTCCGGCCTCGACAATGCCGTACAGCCGGGGCAAAAGCTCCATATCTCGGTAACCCGCGAGGATGGCTCCGACTTCTCCTTCGAAGCGGTCGTTCGCCTCGACAGCATGGTCGAAGTCGATTATTACCGCAATGGCGGCATCCTTCAGACGGTTCTGAGGCAGATCACCGCGGGATAAGCTAACGGACCCTCGGTGTAAGCCGAAACGTACAAAAAGGACCTTCATCTCCACTTTTCCAGTGGTTTTGAAGGTCCTTTTGTGTGATTCGTTAGGCTTGCTCGTTCGTGCGAATCCGGATTACCTCACCCGTCCGGGATATCCATGAAACACCTGAAGGATGAACTCGCGATCAGGAACCTTTAGCCGTTCGTACGAACGCAGAAAATCCGCCTTATCGTAATCGGCCTCTTCCAAGCGGATATCCACGGAACCCTTCCCCACCTCAACGATCGCATAAGGAGCGGACGGCTTCTCTCCGCAGCCCAACGAGCCGGGATTGAGGTAAACGGCTTTGCCGCCTCTCAAACAAAGAAGCGGATGATCGTGCCCAAAGCAGATCACGTCCTCCCGGCTGTCTTTGAACAGCGCTTCCAGGTTCTCGCGGGTCGGCTTCACAATCGGCGCAAACGGTTCGCCGGCAATGGGAGCCCGTTCCTTTCCCTTTACCAGTGAATAATGGGTAAACCGGAACGAGGTGCCCTCAAGCGTTCGCAAGATCGTCCGCGGCAGCTGTTCCAATCGTCTTCGAAAAGAAGGGTCCATCCGATCGGCAATCCATTTGTGATGCACTCTCACGTGGGAATGACTCTCCGGATATCCTTCTCCGCGGATCAGGGCCAGGACCGCCTCATCATGATTTCCTGTTACGAGAGAAACGTCGTTTCTCGAGAACAGCGCGTCCAAGACTTCATTGGTGTCAGGACCAATCCCGACCATATCTCCTAGCACATAAATGTGCTCCACATCCCGCCTTCGGTCCACCTCCCGAAGAAAAGCGCGCAGAGCGGGAGCGTTTCCGTGAATATCCGCAATCACTGCCAGTTTCATGTTATCTCACACATCCCCGACGCCTAATTTCTTATGACATACTTAGTACGCTGTAAACTCACAAACCGTGGTTATCGCACCACTTCTCATACCGATTGACGCCGCTTCGTATCCACACGATCAAGGTTGACAGCGTACTAACATCTTCATACGATGAATTCCCCCATCGGATCCATAGGGAGCAACGCTGTTCCGTATCCCCTCGTTCAAGGATGCACCGTACTAGTTTAGCCTCATGGGGGGATAGAGTCCATCCCTATCCATAAAAGAACCGGCTCCCGGGCAATCCGGGAACCGGTCTTCAGCTGCTTGATTTCTCGATTGTTCCTCAGCTTCAGATGAGGTTGGACTTTTGCAGCAGCCGCTGTACGATTACGGCCACTTCGGCGCGGGTGATGCTGGAGGCCGGAGCCAGCTTGCCAGCTCCCCGACCCGAGACCACTCCACTCTCGACACAGGCTGCAATGCTGCTATACGCCCATGAGGCGATGGCGGAACGATCCTGATAAGCGGAGAGGACCGCGTCCGTACCGCTCAGCTTCTCGGTCAAACCCGTGATTTTCATCGCCTTGGCGATGATCGTCATCGCTTCCTGGCGGCTGATCTTTACCGTGGGCCGGAAGCTGCCGTCTTCATAGCCGGTGATCAGACCGTAGCTGTAGGCGGTCTGAACCGCTCCGCTGTACCATGCATCCGCCGACACATCGGTGAACGGCGCGGTGTCATAGGCTTGCGGTCGAAGTCCCAATCCTTTGACGAGGATAGCTGCGAACTCTGCCCGCGTGATGTCCCGGTCCGGCTCGAACAATCCGCCGCCTACTCCCTCCACGATCATCCGCGAGCCCATGTCGTTCACCGCGTTTTTGCTCCAATGGCTGGCTACGTCGATAAACTCCACCGGATTCCCTATTACGGAATAGGTACTGTTGGTCAAACTGTTGATCGTAGCGTAGCTGTTTCCATCTGTTTGTGTTACCTGAGTCGGCACATGACGCACCGTTCCGTCCGCTTCCACGACTACACCTGTCGTGATCCTGCTCGGATCTACACCTGCGGGAATGGCGATTGTCCGCTGCACGTATGCCGAATACGAGGTGATTTCCACCACATTCGTTCCATAAAACGCACTCACACGGAAGTCATAGGACGGTGCGGTCAAGGTAAAGCCCTTGTTTTGCGCAGCCGCTTCGAGGAGGTTCTGCATGGTGATTCCGGTCTTGGATATTTCGATTCGCAATTTGACCTGCTCGGGGTTCACGCCAAGCTCACTCGCAAGCTTCTGGATATCGATCTGCGGGGCAGGCACCCTGTAAGAAGCCTGGCTCGTCTTCAGCTCCAACGAAGCGTTCTGCCGCTCCATCTTCCGCACGAGATCGCCGTTCAATTCACCTACCAAGACATCGGCATCTCTCGTGAACAGGACCGTGATGACGGCATTCGGACCAGCGGCTGCCAAACGAGCATCCAGCTTTTGCGGATCGACGTCGATGGTGACCGTCCTTCGGTTATCCACCATCGTGGTGGTAGCCGTACCCGCGCTCTCCGCTTTGCCGTTCACGTATACTTCGACTCCACTGTCCGCAGGCGGCGTTGTGGTCGAGCCCCCCGTCGGAGCCGTTTCCCGTGTTACTGTGATCGTGTACGGCTGCGTCGTCGTGCCGTCCTCCGCTGTCACGACCACCGTCACGGTGTTCGCGCCTTCGCTCAGCGTGATCGCGCCGGACGCAGAGCCGCTCGCCACGGGCGTTCCGTTCACCGTGACCGTCGCATGCGCTTCGTTCACCGTCGGCGTCACCGTCAGCGATGTTACCGCGTTGCCCACGCTCGCCGTGTAGCCCGTCGTACCCGACGCGAATGCCGGGGCCAACGTACCTTCGCTTAGCGTCAGCCCGCTCAGCGTTGCGTCGTTCGACGCTACAGGCGGCGCCGAATCACGAGTTACCGTGATCGTGTACGTCTGCGTCGTCGTGCCGTCCTCCGCTGTCACGACCACCGTCACGGTGTTCGCACCTTCGCTCAGCGTGATCGCGCCGGACGCAGAGCCGCTCGCCACCGGCGTTCCGTTCACCGTGACCGTCGCATGCGCTTCGTTCACCGTCGGCGTCACCGTCAGCGACGTTACCGCGTTGCCCACGCTCGCCGTGTAGCCCGTCGTGCCCGACGCAAACGCCGGGGCCAACGTGCCTTCGCTCAGCCTCAGCTCGCTCAGCGTTGAGTCGTTCGACTTAGCAGGTGTGCTGTCGCCAATCGACACCGTCAGCGTCGGATTCACTCCACCGCTCATGCCCAATGTGAAACTATGCGTGCCCACTGCCAATCCAGTCAGGTACTCCTTTTTCAAGATGAGCATGCCTGTTTGAGCATCAAACGAATACGCACTGCTGCTGATGGCAGCTCCGTCGAGCTCCAAGCCAGACAATGAGTTGCCTTTCAGCGTTACGGTCACCGCGACATCGGCATAGTGGCCCGCGCTCGGATCAGCCGTATTTTTGTCGAAGGTGGCGCCAGTCGGATTAACCGTACTGTTTTGTACCACCGGTGCAACTGAAGATATAACGAGTTTGGACGACCCCGCGAGAAGAATGGCTCCGTTCGCCTCCAGAAGATCACCGACCTCCGAGTTCGCCACGTTTCCTGGAACCTCCTGCCAGGTGTTCCCTTCATCTGCAGAATAATAGAGAGCCGGCGCATTGCTGGAATTCGTCCCTAGCAAATAGAGAACGCCATTTTTCTGTTGCAAGGATTGGAGAGAGGAATAAGACAATGAGGCCCCCGTCACGAACGAAGGTGCGCTCCAGGATGCCAAGTCGGCGCTGCTTCTTGTAAAAAGTTGATAGCTGCTGTCGCTGCCGCTCGCGATGTATTTCGTTCCATCGTAGAGGATATTGGCCAGCGTGTCGGTTTGATTCGAATAAGCTGCGGATCGATCGGTCCACACCAAGCCATCCGGCGAAGTCCATAGGCTCACCGTATCGACCTCATAGGTAGCGTCGTCATACCCATAACCGATGACAATGAATTGATTGTTAGCATACGTCACCGAAAAGAGGGCTTCCGCATTCGACGCAGGAAGCGTCGGCTTGTTCCAAAGGACCCCATCAGAGGAGGTCGCTAAGAAAGGATTGTTCGCACTCCCGGAATACTTCGAGCCGACCGCGACAAAGGTGCCGTTGCCGAAGGCCACATCCCCCAACGATTCCGATTGAGTAAATGGAGACTGAATCGTCCAAGATGCTCCGTCAGCGGAGGTCAGCAGCGCCGGTTTGGATTGATAGACGTCTCCCACCGCTACATAAGCGCCATTGCCGTATGCCGCTGCTTTCAGGGAGCGCACATGCGGAGAGATCGTCCTTAACGTCCAATCGGACAGATCGGGAGAGGTCCAGACCGTCCCGTCGTTTCCTTGCGCTCCCACAGCCACGTACTGAGAACCGTCATAAAGGATATCCCGGAACGTCCCACTCCATTTATACTCCCAATTCGAGCCGTCCGTGGATACCTGCAGTCCCTCATTCCCTACCCGGATGTATTTTCCATTCAGGTAAGCAGACTTCTGCGCAACGAATTCGCTCTTGAACGGCTGCATCGTCCAGGAGGTTCCCGTCGTCGACATATATACAGCGCCATATCCATACGGGCTTTGATTGCCGAACAAATAGAAGAACGTCCCGTCGTAAAATCCATTGAACATCTGATTGTCGGTTTGGCTCAAGCTTTGCTTAAACGGACTGCCTGCAAGGGTGAACGACGACAGGTCCGTTGACATCCAGATATACCCGTAAGCGTCAGAGATAAAATAGCGATCCTTCATCCAGCTCAGCATGTTGATCGACAATGAACCCATGTGATCCGGGTTCTGGGGCTGAGAGGCAGACCAAGTCGTTCCGTTGACCGTGGAGTAGATCTTGCCGTCTCCTCCGCCAAAGGCCAGTCGGGTGCCTCCGTTCCCTACCGTCACGGTAGTGAGGCCATAGATTCCCGGGAAACCCGCCGGGTTATGCTGGGTCCAGGTAATGCCGTCGGGAGAGGTAAGGTAAGTGCCCTGAGTCAGAGCATAAAAAGCGGAGTTTCCATTTAACGTCAAGTAGCGAACCGAGCTAATGTCGCTTGTCACACCGGATGCTTGCTGCGTCCAGGTGATGCCGTCGGGAGAAGTGAGAATGACTCCCTTCGACCCCGTAACAACAAAGACTCCATTGCCGAAGGATGCCCCATAAAACATAAACTGGTTCGGGTCGGTGACGCCGTTGTAATGAGAGTCAGCGGAGGTTTTCACAGCCTGCCAGTGGTCTGCATCCGTTGATCTCACTATAGTGCCGTAATATCCTACTGCCACGTATGTACCGTTCCCGTAAGTCACATCGGTCATGGGTTTATTGGGTATAGAGTCGTAGCTCTTGGTCGTGAACGTTTCCGGTCCAGATGCTGCGTATGTAGCAGCCATCCATTCTCCCGGAATGAACTGTAGCAGCATAGCCAAAATGACCAGATGCGCGATTCGAAGCTTGCGGACTGCTTTCTGCATTTTGTTGCCTCCCCAAAGTCGGTAATCTCCTCGATGCTGTCGAGTGCTTGTTCATAAATTCGACAAATAAACTGAGAATTCCTCTCAGCAAATAATAATTTTTGTTTAATAATGATAAAGACTTTTCCTATAGGTGACGCAAGAGATGGAGAGGCTAGACAGGTGTTACTTGAAGGTGCTGTTAAATAAGAGGTGTTAATCAAGAGTTTAAAAAGAACTTCTCGAAGAATCCTTCCTCTAGGAACAAGCCAAACTCTCCTTCCGCACGCAAAAAAACCGGCCCTCCCCATCTGGGAGAACCGGTTTACAAGAATCGTTATTTACTTCGTCGTTTCTATATTTTCCAGCACTCGCATCAGCATGGTGACGGCTTCCGCTCGGGTTGCCGTATCGTTCGGAACGAACTTGTCACTGCTACGGCCATTCACGATGCCCAACTGGTACATGGCTTCGACCGCAGCCTTCGCCCACTGTGGAATGGCTGCGTCATCCGCGAAGCTGGTTGCGACTTGCGCTTCCAGCGGCAGCTTGAGCGCTCTCGCGATCATCGTCGCCATCTCTGCGCGTGTGATGCGCTCGTTCGGACGGAAGCTGCCGTCCTTGTAGCCGCTGACGATTCCGGCTTCCATCGCCTGCGCCACCGCTTCCTTCGCCCACGCGCCGATCTTCGCTTCATCCGCGAAGGAGAGCGTCGAGCCCGATGCCTTCAGCCCAAGCGCCTTCGCCAACATCACCGTGAACTCCTCACGGGTGATCGCGCCGTTCGGCTTGAATGTGCCATCCGGGTATCCGGTGATCAGCTTCTTGCCTGCCGCGTTCCGAATGGCATTCTCGCCCCAATGTCCGGCAATGTCCGTGAATGTTACAACAGGCTGCTCCGGCTCCGGTTCAACGGTCTTCTCACCGACCGCCAACACCGCAAACTTCGTAAAGTGATTCACCACAGCCGTAATCCACTCTCCGTTCACCACTCCGCCTACTTCTACCCACTCTTTCTTCTCTTCGTCATAGTAGAAGATGGCGGCTCTCTGATCCGCACCCACCCGGGTCGGATCAAACTTCATCGTGATGGTGACCGATTTGCGGAACAGCCCCGGAACGTTCTTCGTCATCTCATAGACGGAGCTGACGAAGGCTCCCTGATCGGCTTGCGGTACGGCTTCCGCCGCGAGCCTCTCGATGATCACACGCAGCTCACCATTTGCTGCTCCAATCGGAAGCGAAACCGTGACTTCACTACCGAGGCTCACCTCGCCAGATTTGCCGTTCGGGATGACAATGCTTCCGTTCGTAGAGGTAACCGTAGACGATTCGCTGCTTCCCGTACCTGTGCCGCCGGTATTGCCTCCATTATCCGGCGTTACCGGAGCTGCTGGAGCCACGACCGCCATGTTCGAGAGCACGCTCTCCCCAGCCGCATTTACGGCAGTCACGGCGAACGCGTAGCTCGTGCCGTTCGTCAGTCCGGTTACGGTGTAGCCGGTGGCGGTAATACCCGCCTGGATAAGCTCCCATGATCCGGGATCAGCCGGAACTCCCCCCTTGTAGCGGTAAACGGAATAGTGATCCGCCCCCGCGATGGCATTCCAAGTCAACGCCGCGCTTCCGTTCCCCGCCGTACCGGTCAGGTTCTGCGGCGCTGCCGGTGCTTCCGGTTGTACAGCCGCTTCCGGCACGGCAACCGTCACATTGGAGAAGTCGCTCTCCCCGGCCGCATTCACGGCTTTCACCGCGAACGCATAGCTCGTGCCGTTCGTCAGTCCGGTTACCGTATAGGTAGCCGCTGTTACGCTGGAAGTCAGCAGCGTCCAGTCGGCTGGATCAGCCGGAGCCGCTGTGCCTTCGTACTGGTAGACAGCGTAAGATACTGCATCCGCCGAGGAATCCCAGCTCAGCTTCACTTCGCCGTCCCCTGCCGCTCCCGTCAAGTTCACCGGAGCCGCCGGAACCGGCGGTAGATCGGCTGACGGAGTCACTTCGTTCGACGGAGCGGACGCAGGCGACTCACCCTGTGCGTTGACTGCCGTCACGGTGAAGGTGTACACTTCTCCGTTCGTGAGACCGGTGAAGGCGATCGGACTCGCCGTCCCCTCCACTTTTCCAACCTCGGCACCGTCGTGCCAAGCGGTTACGACGTACTTCACAATCTCGCTGCCCCCGTTATCTTCCGGAGCCGCAAAACCGATCATCGCCATTCCGTCTCCACCCGCCGCATGAACGCCGATCGGCGCTTGCGGAACGGTCGGCTGAGGCTCTTCATCCAGCACAACCGCAGGCAGCGCGGTCAGCTCGCTGATGGAGAAGCCTTTGCCTTGGCCTCCGGCTGCATACAGCATGAAGGAGAAGGTGCGTTGCCCCTTCCAGCCGCTGATCTTACGCAAATCGAAGCTCAGTTCTCCGGACTGATCGGTATCCGCCTGAAGGACGATGTCTTTATTGAAGCTGTAGCCGGTGTTCAACTTGATCGCCCATTTCGCCCCGCTGTCCACGGAATCGACCTTGACTCGAATGATCGGATAATCCGTGACATTGTAGGACATGAGCTTGCCCACATATCCATAATCACTTCCGGTCACCGTGACTCGACCCGCGCCGTCCGCCGTCTCCACCTTCGCATTTTTTTCCGTCCAGTCCGACAGTTGGGTCCAATCGGTTAGCGGAATTGGCTGTAGACCTGGCCCCGGCAGCTCATCCTCGACATACGCCAAAGATTCGAACCCTTTGGTTCTCGAGTAGGCCAGAATGCCGACAGCTCCATCGGGTATCGGGGTTTCCGGCAACTCGATGCTGACAGCGCCATCTGCTCCCGGAATAACCGCGACCGGAGGCAGTTCAGTCAGCCGGCCTGCAGGTCCACCCCAGTACAGAACGTAGTCTTCCACATAGGTCAAGTTTTGGGGAGGCGTGACGGTAACCTTACCCTTCATCCACCCTTTGCCCGATACGCCGACACGCAGTTCCACTTGGCTGGGTGCATTCGGTTCAAACAGCTTGAACGGCGCCGTTGCAACCACCGCATAGCTGTTGCCCTCCAGCAGGACCACTCGATAATCTCCCGGCGGCAGATCGACGGTAAAGCGAACCGTTCCGCTCAGGAGGTTCCCCGCGTTCTCGACGACGAGCGGTTCATTGCTCTCACTCGGGTCGATTCCGTCGTCCTTCATAATGCCAATTCGGTATTGCCCTTCTGCAGCCACTTTGTAAGAAATCTGAATCGGCTGCCCCAGAACATACCCTTGTTTATCCGGGATGAGCTCGGATGTGGGCAGCTTATCAGTCGCCAGATAGTCGATCTGGAACGACTTGCCCTTTCCGCCGGCCGCAAACAGCCTGACGGTGAACAGCTTGCTGCCGCTCCATCCGGTCAACGCCTTCAGGTCGTAGGTGAACTCTCCAGACTGGTTCGTATCACCCTGCACCGTGATGTCGTCGCCTCCATCCGACACCTTGAGCGCCCATTTACCACCGTCGCTCACTTTCGTTACTTTCACCGTGAGGGTCGGATGGTCGCTGACATTGTAGCTCAACCTCTTCGCCACATGGCCCCAGTCTTCCGTAGCATTCGGCAAGACCGTAATAGTGCCGATTCCATCTTCAACGGTGAGGGAAGCATTCTTCCCCATCGTCCAATCGCTTCCGTATGTGAAATCCTCGACGTCCGGCAATGCCGTCTCGCCCCACGATGTCCCGAGGTCAATCGCACGCGGTTCACCAGTGTAGGTTTCCAACTGGTTCGCCATCAAGGTGAAGTCGATCATGGCCGCTGCGGTGAACGTACTGGGGCTAACCCCTTCGACGTTTCCGCCCGCTTGGATATTTTCCGAGAAGTTTCCTGCCTTGATCGTATCGCGAATCGCCGTATAGACGATCTGCCGCGCGTCACCCTTGAGTCCCTTGTTCAACATGGTGTACACGTTGACCGACATGACCCCGTACTTGAACAGCTGTCCGTTGACCGGAGCATTCGCATTTGCCATGCCTCTCCAGAAGTCCATCAGCATGCGGGTCTCCGCCGTTGTCAGGCTGTTCGAATAGAGCGCATTGAGAATCGATTCGTTCTCGCCAAGCCAAAAGCTCTTGCTGTTCAGGAAATAGTATTGGTTGAGCTTGTTCGGATTGGTCAGGAACCATTCGCGGATATCCTTTTCCACGTGGGTTTTGTGCGCTTCCCACATGGCGATCTCGGAATCCGGCATTCCGATCTCCCGCGCGATCCGGATCGCGAAGTCGGCATCGAACAGGAAGGATGCCATGAATTCGACGTCCTTCTCATCGGAATTGTCATGGCCGATATAGATCCAGCGCGGATTCTGCTCCAGCCAGAGCAGGTTGCGCCGAATAGCGGGATACTCCTGGGCCAGCTCTTCCTTCGCAGCGCCGCCGTTCTGATAGATCACCCAAGCGGCTTGCGCCTTCCGAGCGGGCAGCACCTCTCCCGGAATGTAGCCGTCTTCGCCTACCAAGGACATCGTCCCGACATAGGCTTCCCATGCTTGCCGCGGCATCATATAAGACAGCCACTGCTGACCGAGGAAGCTCTCCCAGGCGACGGACCCCTTGTTGTAAGGAGCGCCGAAGCCCCAGGTCGAAGCCTTGCCCAGCACCACTTGAGGATAGTTAAAGTAAGCCGTATTCTCCGGAAGAACATTCATGTAGTTGTTCAGGAAGAAGGCAAAGGCTCCATAATAGAACATCCGATGCTGAGCAGCCGTCACGCCTCTGCTGTCGATACCGGCGGGAATGCCGAAGGTTTGCGGCGCCGGAACCTTGCGCAGGTACGTATCGAACACCTGCTTCGTATCAGCAAGCGAACTTTTCACGCTCCGCTCGAAATTCCTCGCGGATCGGGTTACCGCCGTATCCGTCCCTTCCTCGACAGGAGCGAAGCCGAAGCCGACGGCAAACGTGCGGCCGCTAACGGTTCCGACCGGAATGCGCAACGACCATGTATTCCCACTGACAACGGGGGCAAGGCCAAGGGGGGAAGCCGTCAGGTCTTCGCCTGTCAGTTCAGCGAACGTGAGCGCATAAGCGTAGCTCGGACCAGTAACGACGAGCGCTTGCTTCGCTGCATCCCAGCTTGCCGTTCCGTTGTTATCGACGGTTCCGCCGAGAATCAAATCCATGTCCCCGGTTCCGTTTACCTGCAGGACCCGAACGACCGAGGAATCGGCGTCGGTAAAATAATCGTAGCCCTGCACCTTCACGCCGGAAGGCGTGGAATAAGAAGCGTTGAAATCGATCTTGTACGGGTACCACGTCGTGCTGACCGAAGCCGCTGCGCTGCCGGATTGCCCGCTCGCAGCGATTTGGGCATTCATCAGACCAAAATACTGAATCTGCTCCGGTCCGAGGAAGCCGCCGATGTTGAACGCAAGGTCCTTCGACATCGGAGCTTTATTGGCATCGATACCAACGCCGCTTTGGTTCGGATTGAGCGAGAAACGTGCGCCAGGATAGCTGAGCCATCTCCACTGGTTGCTCAAGCTGTTGGCGATGCTGTCGCTGTCAAACATCGGGTCGCCGGATAGATTAACCGTGCCGATCACCTTGTCCGTCTCCCGCAGCATGATCGCAGCCGCATTGGAGAGCGCACTGCTTCCGTTTGCATTCACAGCCTTCACCGCGAAGAAATAAGGCTTTCCGTATTCCAGCCCCTCGACGGTGCTGGAGGTGCCCGTTACCCCCGATTGAACTTGAGTCCATGCAGTGGGATCGGTCGGCGCCGATTCACCTTGATATCGATAGATTTCGTACGTCTCTGCGGAAAGTACAGCGTTCCATTTGAGCTGAACCCGACCGTTATCGGCCGACGCGGTCAGCCCCGACGGAGCCGAAGGCGCCACCGCCTGCGGACCGTATACCTCAAACTCGTAAAGCGAATACCCGTAGTTGGTGCCTCTCTTCGTTCCCAACATTCTTACATACTTCGCTTGTACGGGATCAAAGGAAAGGTCGTCGATGCCGCCGTTGCCATTCTCAACGGTATAGACATCCTTCCAGGTTGCGGCGTCGTCCGAAACTTGAATTTTGTACATCTTCCCGTAGGCCGCCTCCCACTTCAACCGCACGCGATCGATCGTGTAGGTTCCGCCAAGATCGACACTTATCCATTCCGAATCGGTTCCCTTGGAGGCCCAGCGGGTCGAGTCGTTGCCGTCCACCGCATTGCTGGCGGTAAAGCCATCGTTTGAGGAGACGGAGGCCGTCTTCCCAAGGGCAAGATTCGTATCCAGATCGGCATAGGCGACTACCTTGTCATTGATGAGCGTTTTGCTGCCGTCATAGCGGAGGCTGCTAGCAGCCGGTGCTACGACCAGCACGACGGAATGCCCCGCCGAAACGGTAAAGCTCTGCGTTCCGTTCACTCCCTTGGCGACATACTGACCGGAAATGACATCGAACAGGTCCGAGCTAGAATCAAGAGCAATCTCTACGCTCTTGTTCTCGCCATAAGGATTGTAATAGAGATAGGTCGGATAGCTTTCTTTCTTGTAAAAGTCGAGTGTGTTCAAGTCGATCTGCAGAATCTTCTCGACATTCGTCTTTTCAAACAGGGCTCCGAAGAAACCGGCCCAACCGCTGCCGTATAGCCCCAAATTCGTTGTGGTATCGCTTACACCCCATTGCTGCCAAAACTTTTCCGGATCTCCCGTCGCGCGCGGGGACTGGCCGTTTTCGGATTTCCGGAGCCCCTCGTAGGCGATGACATGCTCGGGAGCATTTTGGTATTGAGTGCCGTAATATTGCTTGTCTTGCGGCATCTGGTCCGCATAGAAGAAGCGGGCGGCATTGCTGACGTTCAGAAGCCACTTCCCAACGGTATCCGCATATCGCGGATCATATTTGACCGTGGGCGCAAAGAAGGCCGTCGCGAAGGTGTTCATCAAAAACGCATACCCTCCGCCGTCATTTCGGCTTCCCTGAAGGCCATAGACATCATAGCCGTTCCATGACTCCTGGAGGGTTCCCCAGCCGCCGCGCACATTGGAGCCGGACAGGATCCATTGAAAGAGGTGGTTCAGGTCATAGTCGGTACCTTGCTCCGCATTCATCCGCGCGGCGATATAGGGAGCAAAGACGGCCCCTACCTCGTAATAAGGGTTGCTTCCGATATCATTGAAGTAGTTCATGCCCCATTTGGCGGCATCCAAGTATTTGGAGTCTCCTGTTCGCATGTACTCCCAGTACTGAACGAGCGAGCTGATCACGCCGCCTTCGGGAACCGTCCAGCTGCTGTCGACAGGAGTTTGCTTGTCATGGTCGAAGGATTGATGCCAGAAATTCGCATTCTCTCCTCCCAGACTGACCGTCATTTTGTACAAGGCATCGGCGATCTTGGTGCGGTATTCATCGGCATGCGGTTCATTCGGATACTGTTCTGCAATGATGTAATAGAGCAGGTTGGGGGCGAGGTCATACCACCAGTCGGTCTGGTTGCGGGTATGATCGGACTTGGCCCAATTGAAGAACAGGTTGCGGTTGTTATCCGTCTGCATAAATGTGCGAATAAGATCGACGTAATTGTTGCCGTCTTGATTGGATTTGTCCACGCCGACGAGTGTCGCCCCCGCCACGCTCCCCATCAGGTTCACTGCTTCCTGATCCCCATCCAGCTCCAGCCGGTCATCCCCGTAATACGAGGGCAGCTTGAACGTGTTGTAAGGAAGATTGTAATGGGTGGTATCCCATTTGATAGTGGGAAACTCGCTGGTTTTGTTCCAATCGTAGACGAAGGCGTCGTAATCGCGCGCTCTCTGCTTCCAGTCCATGTACTGATAGGGAGCGGGTTGATTCGGAAATGCACTTATACCTGGAATGCTGATTTGGGAGATAGTCCTGGCCGGAATGGATACCGGCTCTGCTGCCGCTCTCTCTGGCATAACGGGAACAAGAGAGCCAGCCAATGCGGTGACGCATACGAGTGAAAGCCACTTTTTGCGCATAAGATCTCCTTTCGAAATGTCATTCCTGTAATCCTAACTTAAGCTCCCCCTAATCTCGATTCTCGGAAAGTGGAAAAGGATCGCGATCAGGGGGAACGTCAGCCTCAACTTCTTACAGATTGCTTGGTTCCATGGCTCTCAACAGCATCGTCACAGCTTCCGCGCGGGTTGCCGTGTCGTTCGGAACAAACTTGTCACTGCTGCGGCCATTCACGATCCCCAACTGGTACATGGCTTCGACCGCAGCCTTCGCCCACTTCGGAATGACTGCGTCATCTGCGAAGCTGGTGGCCGATTCCGCATCCAGCGGCAGCTTAAGCGCTCTCGCGATCATCGCCGCCATCTCTGCGCGCGTGATGTGTTCGTTCGGACGGAAGCTGTCGTCCGTGTAGCCGCTGACAATTCTGGCTTCCACCGCCTGCGCTACCGCTTCCTTCGCCCACGCGCCGATCTTCGCATCATCCGTGAAGGAGAGCGTCGAGCCCGTTCCTTTAAGCCCAAATGCCTTCGCCAGCATCACCGTGAACTCCGCCCGGGTGATTGCCCCATTCGGCTTGAATGTTCCATCCGGGTATCCGGTGATCAGCTTCTTGCTCGCCGCGTTCCGGATGGCATTCTCGCCCCAATGTCCGGCGATATCCGTGAACGTGACAGCAGGCTGCTCCGGTTCTGCTTCGGTAGTCTTCTCATCAACCGCCAATACCGCAAATTTCGTAAAATGGTTCACCACGGCGGCGATCCAATCGCCGGTCACGACACCGCCTACTTCCACCCAGGTCTTCTTCGCTTCGTCATAGTAGAAGATCGCAACCCGTTGATCGGCCCCTACCTTAGCCGGATCGAACTTCATCGTGATCGTAACCGGCTTGCGGAACAGCCCCGGAACATTCTTCGTCATCTCGTATGCGGAGCTGACGAAGGCTCCCTGATCGGCTTGAGGTACCGCTGCCGCTGCGAGCTTCTCAATGATCACGCGCAACTCGCCGTCTGCTGTACCAGCCGGAAGCGAAACCGAAACGTCTCCGTTCAAGCTCACCTCGCCAGATTTGCCGTTCGGGATGACAATGCTTCCGTTCGTAGAGGTAACCGTAGACGATTCGCTGCTTCCCGTACCTGTGCCGCCGGTATTGCCTCCGTTATCCGGCGTTACCGGAGCTGCTGGAGCCACGACCGCCATGTTCGAAAGCACGCTCTCCCCAGCCGCATTTACGGCCTTCACGGCGAACGCGTAGCTCGTTCCATTTGTCAGCCCGGTTACAGTGTAACCGGTGACGGTAACACCCGCCTGGACAAGCTCCCATGATCCGGGATCAGCCGGAGCTCCTCCCTTGTAGCGGTAGACGGAATAGTGATCGGCACCAGTGGCCGCGCTCCAGTTCAGAGCCGCGGTTCCATCCCCTGCCGTACCGGTCAGGTTCTGCGGCGCTGCCGGAAGCTCTGGCGCTTTCGCAACCGGCACCGTGATCGTCACATTAGAGAAATCGCTCTCTCCGATCGCATTCGCGGCCTTCACGGCGAACGCATAGCTCGTGCCGTTCGTCAGTCCGGATACCGTATAGGTAGCCGCTGTTACGCTGGAAGTCAGCAGCCTCCAGTCGGCTGGATCAGCCGGAGCCGCTGTGCCTTCGTACTGGTAGACAGCGTAAGATACTGCATCCGCCGAGGAATCCCAGCTCAGCGTCCCTTCGCCGCCCCCCGCCGATGCCGTCAGGTTCACCGGAGTCGATGGAACCGCGAGTACTTCTCCAGTCGGGGTCGCAATCTCGGCGGGGGAGAAGTCGCTTTCCCCAACCAGATTTACCGCTTTGACTGCAAAGGCGTAGTGCGTACCATTCGTCAGACCCGCAGCCGTAAAAGTCGTCGCTTTAATGTTCGCTTCTACAAGCTGCCAAGCGCTCGGATCGGTTGGAGCCGCGCCGCCTTCGAAGCGATACACCTGGTAGCTGTCCGCATTCGGAACGGCATCCCAGCGAAGCGTAACCTTTCCATCTCCCGCAAGCGTTGACAGATTTGCAGGCGCTGCCGGAACAGCCGGTTCCTCATAATTCGTTCCCCATTGAACGGTCACGCCGGTCTGAGCCGTAATCTTGGAATAAGCGCCGGGAAGCTCCGTCGCTTCTCCGGTCATCCGGATGGTCGAACCGTCAATGTCCGCATCGAAGCCTTTGCCCATCCAGGTGAGTCCCTTGATTCCACCGGTCGATTCGGGCAGCCGGACGAATGCGGGAGCGCCCAGGTCCATCCGATAGCCATTGGCTATCCACAGGTTATCGATCAGATGAATGTTGCCGAAGATGGATGGATAGATGCTCGTTGCAATAGGAATCGCCGTGATATCCTCCGAGGACTTTTGGTAAACCTCTGCGAAGGTCTTCGTCCGCACGATATCGCGGGTGAACGAATGGATCAGCACGGTGGCCTCTTCAACCTTGCCCTGATCCAGAAGTCCGTAAGTCATGAATTGAGCGTCAGGCGCTTTGAGCGATTCATTACCCAAGCCCGCCAACTGCATGGCCGGATTGTATTCGGAGTGGAAGCGATCGACCAGTTCGTTGACGTAATATTCGGGAAGCTCAGGCACATGAAGCCCCGTTGTCACATACATGGTCAACCCGGTATCGTCTGGTCGGCTGCCGTCCAGCCAATGTTTATAGAGAGTGGTGCCTTTCTTCGGGAAAAACCAGTTCTTGTAGTCTTCCTTCAGCTTCAGCGCCGAGTCTACCCACTCTGCTGCATCCGCCGTTTTGCCAAGCAGCTCGGAAATTTGACGCGCATACCCGTAATCGATGATGAGGGAGATGACGAACTCTCCGTCCCGTTCATTCGGGCCGCCGTCGCCGAAGCTCCAGCGCAGATTTTTGGCTGCCCACCGCAAATGCTTGACCAGATTGTCGTAAATTCCAGCAAGTCGTTCTTTGTCTCCGGTTACCTCATAGAGAATCCAAGCGGTTTGCGCCTTCCGGGCGGGGAGCGACTCGCCTCCAAGTTTCCCGTCCGACTCGACTCCCGCCATCATGCCCTCGAAGGTCTCCCATGCGATATCCGGCTCGACATAAGCCATGAACTGCATGCCGAAGAGTGAATCCCAGCTTGCCGAAGCTTCCGCTCCGCGCGGTCCGGACGTGTACATCGAAGGTTTCCCGGTCGCGATCTGCCGATGCGATCCCCCGCGCTCGGGCGTTGGCGGCAGGATGTTCTGAGAAAGCCCGATCCATGCCATATAGTACATTTGCTTCACATCTTCCGGGGTAACGCCGACCTGATTGACATGAAGGATATTGAAATCCTCCACAACCGGAACCTTGGCGAGGAAGTTATCCCAATACTCAGCATAGTGAGCTCGGCTGGTCGCCGCTCCCTCAAGCGTTGCCGCCGCTCTTGCTCTCTCGACAGCTGTGTTGGCGGCGTTCGCATCTCCACCGACGGCATAACCGACGCCGACGGCATAGTCCCCTTTGCCAGGCAAGGTCGCAACCCAGTAACCCGAGCCCGAAGAAGGCGTCTCCATCGCGTTGCGACCCAGACGCACGTCATTGGCCGAAGAGAAATAGAGCGGAGTCGTTCCTTCCGGCAAAGCAATCGCAAACGTGTAATCCCGATCCTTGTCAACGACCGTCAGAACGCTCCGATCGGCTGCAAAGGCTGCGGAGCCGGTGTACTCGCCAGCGACCGCGACAGCTCCAGAAGACAAGTCGGAGTGGATCGTCCGCGTCGCCGATTCGGTGTCATAGAAGAGATCGGAGCCCGTAACCGTGCCTGCCGCATAGGTCCCGCTGTAATCGATCGCTTCGGGGCGCCACGTCGTCTGCGACGTAGATGCCGTGTTCAGCCAACGGTCATCGGCGTGAATCGTTAAGCGGTCGAGCTTCGTCCAGGAGCCCTGAGCGCCAACCTGGAAAATCTTGATCTTGAAGGTTTTGACTCCCGACCAGCCCGTGATTCCGGCAAGGTCGTATGTAAAGACGCCCGTTGCCGAAGTGTCGTTCTGAAGGACATACGGTTCATACGATCCTCCGGTATTGAGCTTGATGGCCCACTTCCCGGTGGTCTCCGGAACTTTGATGCTGAGCGACGGAGTCTCGCTGAGATTGACCGTCACTTGACGCTCGATAGCGCCGTAGCCGGCATTCGAGCCGATCGTCATTTTGCTGAGCCCGTCCTCGAAGGTCATAACGGTATCGTTGCCGGCGCTTTCTGCCGTTTTCCACAGCTTATACGTAAAGGAATCGAATTCATCCAGGAAGCCGATCTCCTTGCCCTCATCGGGGTTTGCAGATCCCCCCGTTGCCGGGGCCCCTTGAAATTGCAAGGAATCGAATTCGGCCGTGTTCCCGCTTCCTCCGCTGACAAAGAGCATGACCTTGAAGGTCTGGTCTCCCGTCAGCTCCTTCGTCTCAGACAAGGTCCTGAGGTCAAACAGAAAGGAGCCTGTATCGGTCGTGTCCGACTGGACCATCCGCTGATAGCCTTTGTCGATTTTGAGCGCCCATTTGCCGGTCGCTTTCGGCACCGTCACCACCAGGTAAGGCGATTCGGTAAGGTTCAGTGTGATCTCCTTGGAGGTGATGCTCCCCCAGTCACCTGTTGTCGTGACCACAGCACGGCCATCCACTGCGGAGGCGGTTACACCGGAAGTCTTCCAGTCATTGGTCGAGAGATTGTCGAACGGCTCATCAAACTTGACAGGTCTTTGTTCACCGCCCTTGGGAGGTACCATCCCACTTGCCTGGAAGGTCTCCAGCAGCCGATCCTGCCCCTTGGCTTTTCCTTGAACATAATAACCGCTTCCGAGCGGAAAATGAGCGCCGCTATCCGGATGATTGCCCGGGTTTAGCACAATGCGGGAATCTGGAACAGACAGCCATCGCTGCTGAGTGGCCGTGCTGTCCGCAAGCTGAGCCGAGGTCATCGCAACCGCTGCATTCGTCCCTCCATCCTGCGGCGGTGACGCGTAAGCGCTGTCAACATGATTTACAGAAAATACAGATGCGACCAAAGACAAGATTAATGAGGCACATATCCATTTTTTCATTCGATTCATCGTCCTCCAATGCTTAGAGTCTTAACGTTGAAGCAAGTCTTCTATCTACACTTTTCACATAGGGAAACTGCGATAATTTGCAGGGGCAAGCCATTTCGTGTGAAATGGCTCCCCTCTTGTCTGACACAGAAACTTAAACCAACGGTTCTTCGTAGGACAACGTATCGAAAATCTCGGCCAGCGGAATATCCGCCACTGCCATCACTTCGTCGGCAGCTCCATAATACATACGGATGGTATCTCCGATCAGCAGAGCGCCGCAGGAGAACACGACTCCACCGAAGAAGCCGTTCACCTCATAATCCGCTTCCGGCTCCATGAAGGGACGCGTCGACCGCGCCACCACCTTGCCCGGATCGTCAAGATCGAGCAGTACGGCTCCCATGCAGTAGCGGTGCTTGGTATCCGCCCCGTGGTACAGGGCGAGCCAGCCGCGATCTGTACGAATCGGCACCGCGCCTCCGCCCATCCGTCCGCCATCCCAGGACTGTTGACGGAGCCCCATCAGGAAGCGGTGATTACCCCAATGCTTGAGATCCGGTGATTCGGCGATCCACATCTCCGGAGCTCCGAAGGAATGGGGAACCGGACGAGTGAGAGCAAAGTAGTTGTCCCCGATCTTCTCCGGGAACAGCATGACATCCTTGTTCTCGGGCGCCATCATGATCCCGTGCCGCTTGAACGTGCGGAAGTCGCTCGTCTCCGCTAGGCCGACGCCGACTCCACGGACCGATGCCGCACTGTAGGTGATGTAATACTTGTCTCCGATCTGAGTGACGCGCGGGTCTTCGATTCCCCAGGCTTCCAGGGCGGTCTGCGGGAAGAGGGCGGGAGTATCCTCCACCGTAAAATGATAGCCGTCCTTGCTCCGCGCGACACGAAGATGGGACATCGAGGTGAGCATAACCATTTGCCCATTCTCCGCGACAAAGCGGGAATCCGCAAAGCTGTATCTCGGATCATTCAACGATACCCGGACGAGCTCGACTTCGCCCGTCCCTTCATTCAGCTTGGGAATGAGGATTTCGTCATCGCGATCGGATACCGGCGCTTCGGCTACCCGAAGCAGAAGAATGGTTTCATCCCCGTAAGTAGCTACTCCGGCATTGAAGGCTCCGAGCACTTTGAAATCGGGGCGGGACGGCTTAACGTCGGCGGTCTTCACCACCGGATTGCATTCACTGCGTACGACTGGCATGCTATCTCCTCTTTCCTCTTGTTGTCAGGAAAAAACAGGGCCGGCAGTGCTTCTTGAACCGGCCCATGCTTCTGCCAAATGGTTAGTTTCCGGCTACAATCGCGTCGATTTGCTTTTGAATCTCGTCGATGACCTTTTGGCCGCCGACTCCCATGACCTTGTCTTTCAGCGTTTTCTTGCCGGTGTCAGCCGGAAGGACGCCTTGAACGAGCGGCAGGAAGACGGAGTCGAAGAACGGCGTGGTCTTGGCGTATTCCGTCTTCACCTGCTCCGCATTGAAGCTGAAGCCGGCGATCGGGCTGAGCGTAAAGCTATCGGATTTGCTCGCTTTTTCAAAGAATGCTTTGTCGTCCGGCAGCATGTTGTCGGGGGTGCGCACGAGGCCCGGACGCCAGGTCAGCACGTAACCCGGGAAGGAATAGTTGGATAGCGCCTTGTAGCTGGTATCGCCAACAGCTTCCCAATCCTTTCCTTCGATGCCGTATTCCAGAAGGTCATGATTTTCTTTGATCGAAAGCCAGTTGGCTACGTCCATGACCAGATCGGCATGCTTAGAAGCTTTGGGGATCGAAAGGAAGTTCCATTGTTGGAATGTGGAATACGGTTTGGCGGCATCATCACTGTTCGGAATTACGGCTTCCAGCTGAACGCCTTCGTTTTTCATGGCATCCAGGTACTTCAGCCCTTCCACTCCGTCAGCCGTATAGTACGTAGCTGCATACTTCCCTTGGTTGAACAAAGTTTGAGCATTTTGCTCCTGGGCGATATTCTTGGACAGGATGCCGTCCTTGTAATACTTCGTCACCCGTTCCAGTGGCTGGTTCAGAGACGCATTATCCCAGGCCCCAACTACCTTCTTATCCGTCAAGGAATAGTAGAACATCGAGACGGTGGTTTCCAGGTCGCTGTCCTTGCTCGTGTTTACGTTATCGTTAAAGATAAGGGCCAGTTTATCCGCTTTGCGACCGTCGATAACAAAGGGCTTGATCGTCGTTTCCTTTTCCTTCACGGTATAAAGGAACTTCTCGACATCGGCAACCGTCTTCAGCTCCGACATGCCGTATTTCTCACGCAGGTCCTTGCGGATCAGGAAACCGTTCATCGGTCCCTGGGTCGTTCCGAGCGGAATCCCCATGATCTTGCCGCCGAATTTGTTGGATTCCCACATTTGATCCGGAATCGATTCCTTCAGTTCCTTACGCGCTGCAACCAAGTCGTCCAGCGGAATGATGGAACCGCTCGCAATCATCTGCGACATCGAGAGCCACGGAGCGTCCAGGTACATATCGAAGGCTTCGCCTGCCGACATCTTGACCGATACCGAGTTGCCGTAGTCCGACCAGGGGAGGAAGTTGATGTTTAAGGAAGCGCCTACGTTATCTGCTTTTAATTTGTCATTAACCGCTTTCAGAACATCTTCGAAACCGGAAGGCTTATCTCCCGGGAAATACGCCTTCAGCTCCACAACTTCCTTCGGTGCCGTCGATGTGGCGGCGGGACTCGCACTGTTCGTCGCGTTAGCGTCCGAGGCGCTCGGGGAAGCGCTGCTTCCGCCTCCCCCGCATCCCGTCAGCAGCAAAGACATCGATAGTCCTCCGGCCAAAACGGTGCTGATCATTTTGTTTCGAGCCATTTCATAACCCTCCTCAAATGTGTAAGGCTTCTATGCGATAACCGGTTTCCCGGATATAGCTGCAATTGGCATTCATCCTTTTACTGCGCCGACCGTCAAGCCTTTGACAAAATATTTCTGCAACATCGGATACAGCAGAATGATCGGTCCGATCGTGAGCACAGTGGTTGCCATCCTCACGCCATAGGTGGGAGCCTGCGTCGAGATCGCCGCAGAAGCCGGAATCAGATTCTTCGCCGCTTCCATGTTGGAGACCATCCGGCGCAGGATCAGCTGCAGCGGGAACAGCTTTTCGTTGTCGACGAACATGAGTCCCATAAACCAGTCGTTCCAATAGTTTAGCGCGTAGAACAAGCCTACGGAAGCGAGAATCGGCTTGGAGATCGGGAGGATGATCTGGAAGAACACCCTCATCTCATTGGCGCCGTCGATCCGCGCCGCTTCTTCCAGTTCCTCCGGTACCGTCCGGAAGAAGCTGACCAGAAGGAAAACCAGGAACGGCTGGCAGAGCAGCGGCAGGATCAGTGCCCAGATGCTGTTCTGCAGGTGCAGCCACTGGCTGACCACGATGTAGAAGGGAATGATCCCTCCCGAGAATAGCATGGGCAGGTAGCAGAAGAGCAGAAGCGGCGTTTTCAGCACATTGCGCTTGTTGGAGATCGAATAAGCAAGCATCGCCGAAATCGTCAGTGCAGAGAGCGTACCGATAATCGTGATGAGAATCGTAATTTGATACCCCTGCGACAGCGCGCTGGAATGGAGCAGAGCTTCATAAGCCGCCGTGGAGAAGTGCTTCGGGAACAAGCTGTATCCGTTCACGATGAGTTCGCTCTCTTGAGTGAAGGAGCCGATGATCATGAGCAGAAAAGGAACGATGCAGAACAGCGTGAACAAGCTCAGAATCACATAAGCCATCGCGGTAAAGGCCCGGTCAGACGTAGTCTCTCTCATGGTTTCCCTCCTAGAACAAAGCAGATTCTTTGGACATCTTGCGGGTAATCGCGTTGGCGCCGATGACGAAGATCAATCCCATCACCGATTGGAACAAGCCTACCGCTGAGGACATCCCGAAGTCGTGAAGCTGTCTCATCGAGCGGAAGACGAAGGTGTCGATGACATCCGTTGTCGGATACAAGAGTGAGTTATCTCCGATAATGGCATAGATCATCGCGAAGTCTCCGTTAAAGATCCGGCCTACCGAGAGAAGCGTCATGATTGAAATGGTAGGAACGAGCAGCGGCAGGGTGATCTTCATCATGATCTGCATCTTAGAGGCCCCGTCAATGCGCGCCGCTTCATATAGCTCTTCGGAGATGCCCGTTATCGCAGCCAGGAAGATGATCGACAGATAGCCGGCTCCCTGCCATACCCGGATGACGGTCAGCAGCCATGGCCAGATGTGAGGCTCAAACATCCAGTTCACCGGCGCAATGCCCAGGTTCTGCAGCCAGGTGTTCACCGGAGGCTGCTCGCCGCCGAAGAACGACTGGACCAGCATCCCGATGACAATCCAGGACATAAAGTAGGGGAGAAAGATGAGCGATTGCGAGATGCGCTTGAAGTATTTGTTGCGGATTTCATTAAACATGAGCGCGATCAGAACAGCTGCCGCCGTTGTAAACACGATGAACAAAACGTTCAGAAGCAGCGTGTTGCGCAGGATCACCCAGAAATCGTTCGACGTAAAGAAATAATTGAAGTTTTTGAATCCCACCCATTTGCTTCCCGTGATGCCGAGCGAATAGTCGTAATCCTTAAACGCGATCATAATGCCGTAGATCGGAAAATAACTGAATACAAGAAAAAACAGCAGCCCCGGTAACGCCATCCCATATAGAAAAGGACTCCGCGCAATCTGTTTCAGCTTGTAGCGCATCCCCCTTCTTTGGACCTGTTGCATGTCTTGCTACCCCCTCGTCAATTGATTTCGTGATGGCCTTTCGTCTGACAACACCATAGCAAGCTCCAGCTTCCCCCGCAATTTCAGCATGTAACGATGCTTCCTACATGCATAAATCCGCCGATTTCCCAAAAGCATCACACTTGCAGGAACCATCAAAGTGGCTTTACGGAAAGCGCTTCTATGCTACAATGAGTTCTGCAAACACACGTATATAGACAATCGGGGGACCTCCACAATGGCATTACTTAAACAATCCCGGTGGAAAACGATGAAGCAGCGCACGACCTTCATGAAGCTCATCATTTATTTTGTCAGCGCCAATGTCTTTGTGTTGGCCATTTCTTTCGTTGCCCTGTACGGGTTGTACGCCAAGACCTTGCTGGGCGAGATTGGGGATCATTCGGAATCCCAACTGATCAATGGCGCCAAAAACACGACACAGCTCATGGAATGGTCCATGAATTACGCTTACTCTTCCAGCTCGGACGGTCAAATGGAATCCTACGCCTTGTCCGAGGAGCACTCCGATTTCGAAACTTATACGGTATGGACCCGGTTAATGAATGTGAAGAACGGCAATCCCTCCATCGATTCGGTTTATTTGATCAACGACTATACCCGCAGCGTCATCGATTCCCGGCTCGGCTTAACGACCTTTGATGACTTTTACGATCAGGAAGTGCTTGATCGGCTTCGCAGCCGCAAGATAACGGACGGGGTGTTCCTGATTCCCCGGACCATTCATCTTCCATTGAGCTCCGCAAAAGACAAGAGGGTCATTACTGCCATCGTCCCTTACGAAACCGGCAAATCGATCTCGGCCTTTGTGCTGAATGTGGATGCCGACAGCATCATGACCCTTCTCGAAAATAACGGAAGCTCTCCGGAGACCGACCTTTTCGTCCTTAACGACAAGAATGAGCTGGTCTTCAGCACGGTTCGATTGAATGACGAGCAGATCCGGGAAATCAGCGGCGCGGGCAAGGACGGCACAAGCACAAGCGGCTGGCGGTTATACAAGCCGAGTAACGGCCCAGAGCAAATGATGGTCTATACCCACACGTCCATCAGCGGCATTCAAACCTGGCGTTTTTTTGAAACGACACCGAAATCACTGATCTTGGGCAAGGTCGACTTTCTGAGGAACTTGACTCTCCTCCTGTTTGTCTGCCTCTTCTTCGTCTCGCTCGGGGTCATCGTTCTCCTGTCCAGAAGGGTCTATTCTCCGATCCAGGAGCTCGTGCAGAACGTCATGCGGCAGCATCATGCGGAAAAGCAAGACGAACAGAGAGAATCCGATGAGCTCGCTTATTTGTCCAACGTGTTCGTCTCCCAGTATGAAAAGATCAATGAACTGACCGAATTTGGAAGAGAGCACAAGTTCATCGCACGGGAGCGAATTTTACGCGAGCTTTTGGGAGGGCTTACACAATCGATTGCGGAAGCGCGTGAGTCCTACCGCAAGCTCGAAATCAACATTCCGGAGGAGAACTTGTCCATCGCGATCTTCCGGATCGATCGGTTTCCCGCTTTCGTGCAAAACTACTCCGAGAAAGACCGGCGCTTGTTGCGGTTCGCGATGTCCAATATTATCGAAGAATCGCTTGTCCCTCTCTTCCCGAAGGGCATTCTGGCCGTGGACATGGGAACGGATCATGTCGCCGTTTTGCTGCCGGTGGAGAAGGGTGAATCAGCGGCCCGCTATGCCGATAACCTGAAGGAGTCTCAACAGCTTGTCCGGCAGTACTTGTCCATCGGGACGACGGTCGCATGCGGCGGATCCATCGAAAGCTTGGCGGAGCTTCATGAGGGCTATCTGACGGCCTATGAAATGACTCAGGAGAGGTTCCGGCTGGGCCATGGAGCTTTGGTGAAGGAAGACCAAATCAACCGGAACCCGGATCAGCTCTATAACCTGCCAATCGAGTTGGAAAGGCAAATCATCCAAGCCATTCAAAAAGAGGATGCCGAAGCGCTCATGAAGCTGATCGTTTCCTCGCTCGCTCTGCTTGGCGAAAGACCTTATTTTGAATCGAAGATGTCCTTCATCACCTTTTTCATGCTCGTTCGCCGCTCCTTCCAAGTCGCCATTCCGCAGGTGATCCTGTCCAGCTCATGGGGGCTGACCTCGGTGGAGAATCAAATCATCAAGCTGGAAACTCTGGAAACGGTCGGAGACTGGATGAAGACCACGACTCTCCAAACCTTGGAGGCCATATCCGCCGCACACAGCGGCTCCAAGAAAGCCAGCCTGGTGAAGGAAGTCGACAACATGATCGATGCCCAGTTGACCGATCCCAATCTGACCACGAAGATGCTTGCGGATGAGCTCGGGCTCTCGATCAACTATTTGCGAAACCTGTATAAGCTGGAGACCAATCGCTCCATCACGGAGACGATCTCCGAGAAGCGTCTGCATATCATCTGCGCAGAGCTGCTGTCGAGCGATGATCCGATCGAGCCCATCATCCAGAAGTACGGCTTCACTTCCTTAAACACGTTCTATGTCGCGTTCAAGAAGAGATATGGCGTGACTCCGGCGATGTATAGAAAGATGAATAAAGTGGTTTAAAGATAAGTTCAGTTGAAATGAAAAACGAAGCCATCTGCTCGGTTGCAGATGGCTTCGTCGAACATGTGCCCCCTCCTCCGGAAAGAGAGTGGTTCTGGAGGGCTGATTTCGGCCTGACCATAAAAAAGCTGCCGATTCGAGTCCCTCACTTCTGGACTCGAATCGGCAGCTTTATTCTGTTATAGCACCTTCGACAGGAAGGCGCGAGTGCGTTCTTGCTTCGGGCTTCCAAACACTGCGTCGGGCGGCCCCTCCTCCACAACGAAGCCCTGCTCCATGAACAAGACGCGGTCGCCCACTTCGCGGGCGAAGCCCATTTCATGGGTGACAACGACCATTGTCATGCCCTCGCGGGCAAGCTGCTGCATGACGCCGAGCACCTCGCCGACCATCTCAGGGTCGAGCGCCGAGGTTGGTTCGTCGAAGAGCATGATCTTCGGCTCCATGGCGAGTGCGCGAGCGATGGCGACCCGTTGCGCTTGTCCGCCAGAGAGCGAAGGCGGATAAGCATCGGCCTTGTCCGCCAAGCCTACCTTGTCGAGCAGCTCTAACGCCTTGGCGCGGGCTTTATCCTCCGGCCATTTGCGAACGAGCATCGGGGCCAGGATGATGTTGTCGATGACTTTCTTATGAGGGAACAGGTTGAACTGCTGGAACACCATGCCGACCTCGGAACGGATCTCGGTGATGCTGGTCTTCTTGTCCATCAGGGACTGGCCGTCGATGATGATCTCTCCGCTGTTCGGCTGCTCCAGCAGGTTCAAGCAGCGCAGGAACGTCGATTTGCCGGACCCGGAAGGGCCGATGACGACAACGACTTCGCTCGGCTTGACGTTCACGTTGATATCCTGCAGCACTACATTGCTCCCAAAGGCCTTTGCCAGGTTGCGCACTTGAATGATCGCTTCTTCCATCACTCACACCCTCCTTTCGATAAAGCCAAGCAGCTTATTGAGGGAGTAAGTGAGGATGAAATAGATCAGCGAAGCCGCGAGATACGGCTCCCAGATGCGCATGTACTGACCGCGCATGGCATTGGCCCAATACATGATCTCCGGCGCAGCCACGATGGCGATGAGCGAGGAATCCTTCACCAGCATGATGAACTCGTTGCCGAAGGCGGGAATCATCCGCTTGATCGCCTGCGGCAGAATGATATGCCGCATCGTTTGTCTCGGGTTCAAGCCGAGGGACAAAGCCGCCTCCGTCTGCCCTTTGTCGATCGACTGGATGCCAGCGCGGAAAATTTCCGCCGAATAGGCCGCCGAATTAAGGGAAAGGGCTGCGATCGCCGCGACGATCGAGTTCGTCGAGCCAAGGAAGAAGGGGACGAGACCGAAGTGGACCATCAGAATCTGAACGTACAACGGAGTCCCCCGGAAGAAGTTCACATAGCATAGGGCTGGCCAGCGCAGGAACCACCTTCGGGACATCTTGGCGAAGCCCACTCCGAGCCCGAGGATCGAACCGAGCAGAATGGATGCCGCTGATAAGCCGATGGTGAGCAGCGCGCCTTTGAGCAGCAGAGGCGCATAATCAAGGATGATGTCAAAGCGGAAATCGCTGAACATGATGCTCTTCCTTCCTTTGCAAAAGCCCCGCTTCCGAGGCGGGGCTTTATCTGATCGATGGCCGGAGAATCGGTTCTCCGTGGGCTAGCAGCGGACGACCTGCTTACTTGGCATTCAGGAGGACTGCCGTATTCGGCTCTTCACCGAACCACTTCTTGTAGATTTCCGCGTACTTGCCATTCTCGATAACCGCCTTGATCGCCGGATCGAGCTTCGCCTTCAGCTCGCTGCCCTTCGGGTAGAGGATGCCGTAGAATTCCGCTCCAAAGTTCGCCTTGTCTTCAATGGTAACGAACTTCTTGTTCGGGTTGTTCTTGGCGTATTCCTTCACGATGGCGATGTCCGCAACCGCGGCGTCCACTCCGCCTTTGTCCAGCTCCAGGAATGCGAGCGTGTTGGATTCGAATTTCTTCAAATCCAAGTTCGTCGCTCCCATGATGTCGCTCATCAGCGTATCGGCCGTGGTCGAGCTTTGTACGGCGACCTTCTTGCCCTTCAGGTCGAGCGCGCTCTTGATGTCGCTGCCTTCTTTGACGAGGATCATGTTCGTCGATTCAAAATAAGGAACAGAAAAATCATAGGTCTCCTTGCGTTCGTCCGTGATCGATACGGAGGAAAGACCCGCGTCATAGTCCCCCTTGCTCACGGTATCGAGCATCGGATCCCATCCGGTATTGGTCAATTTGTACTTGAGTCCGGCTTGCTTCATGACCGCGTCGAAAAAATCAACGTCAAAGCCGACGATCTTGTCCTTGTCCATGCTCTCCATCGGAGCATAGTTGGCATCGGTCGCGATTTTGTACACATCTCCCGATCCACTCTTCCCACAAGCCGTAACCGATAGTGCCATCAAACCTGCAAAAGCTAACATGACTACCTTTTTCATTGTCTTCGGCTCCCCTCCGCGCTTATCATAGCGAAATCATTATTGTGATTTTACCAGCATTACGGAGAAAGGACAATGGAAAATTTCATGAATTGTCAGGTAAGATGACGTCATTTCACTACCGAATTGAAGAATAAAAGGTGCATTTCTTCTAACACTTGGTTCTATTAGAGGCGCAACACCACTTGTTCGAGCAGGATTTTATATAAATCGAAACGAGCAAGTCACAATCGATGACATTTGTTTGTCCGATCTTGTGACTTGCCCGCTAATCGTCGCGAAGCTTATTCTGATTCGATTGCGCTGTCGCGGCGCTCACCGCTTGACTAGGGCTTAAGCATCTTGCCCATCCGCTTGGCTGCTTCCATGATGAACGCCGCATCCTCGCCCATCTTGTCCGCCGACAGCCGATTAATTGGCCCCGATACGGCGAGAGCCGCCACCATGCGGTGGGCTCGATTGAAGATCGGAGCCGCAACCGCTGCAGCACCTGTTTCGCGTTCCTCCAGGCTGGTCGCATAGCCCGCCCGCTTCGTCTCCTCCAGCTGCCGCTCGAAGGCCTCGCGCTGTCCCGCATCGGACCAAACCTCCGATGCCAGAAGCTCCTGCCGCAGCTCGGCCGCTCCGAAAGCGACGAGAACCTTCCCCGATGCTCCCACATGAAGCGGCAGCCGCGCTCCGACCGGCGCAACCCTGCGAATCGCCTGGCTGCTCTGAACCGCTTGAACGCGGATTCGCTCCAGACCATCCCGGACATAGAGGCTTACCGTCTCTCCCAAGAGATCGCGCAGCCGCTCCATCTCCGGCAGGAGAATCACGGCCGGCTCATCATCCTGCGACAGATTGGCGGACAATTCCCACATTCGATACCCGAGCCGATATCTCTCCGATGCCGGGTCCCGCCGAACGAAGCCCTTCCCCTCCAGGGAAGCCAGTAGACGATGGACGGTGCTCTTATGTAGACCAACTCGCCCAGACAGCTCCGTCAAGCTGAGATCGCTGTCGTCTGTAAAGCACAGCAAAAGATCGAGAGCCCGCTCCACTGCCCGCACGGTCAATTTGGAATCTTCCGTAGCCATTTCGGCATCCCGCCTCTCGTTTCAAAGAGTGAAACCTTGTTACGCTTAGTATAAACCAGAACGATCGGCACCGCCAAGGAAATTTCCTCGTTTTTCATAGGATTGGAAGACATCGAATAAAGTTAAAAGGATGAATCCTATCGATCTGGAGAGGAGTTGTATCTGATGTCGGAGAGCTACGGGGTGCTTCCCCCGCTCTACTTGCTGGAAACGATTCGTACCTGGAAGGCCCGGGAGAAGGAGCATGTCCGAATCGTGCGGTCACTTGCAGCCGAACCTGCTCCGGAAGTTACCGAATGGCTGGACCATTGGGAGAAAGTGCTCGAACGGACGGAGCTGGCGGCGGCTCAACTCATCAAGAGGGAACAGCTCCCCCCCACTCAAGAATTGCGGCCCTCACCATCTGATTACCTGTTGCCCATCTCAGACCTGTTATCCATCTCCTTGCTTCAATCCCGCGAGTTAATATCCCATCTCGAGCAGGCGTCCGGCATCGACCGGGAGGAAAGCGACCGGCCCTCTTATTCCGCCGAGAATCCGGCTGTCTTGACGATCCGCCAGATCGTGAACGAGTCCGCATTGTATGCCGACGCTTTGGAGCCCTACCTCCCCGCGCTCTTGGAGGAATCGGAGCGGGAGGAAACCGGCTTCCGCAGCGCCGTGGACCGGAACGGGATTTCACAAGAAGTGCTGGATGCCGCTATCGCCACCAATGAAGGGCTCTGGTCGCGTCCGCCCATCCCGGATCAGCCTCCTGTCCCCATCGGCGGCCATACCCTTCCCCCGCTTCCGTATCCATACAACGCTCTCGAACCACATATCGATACGAAAACGATGCAGCTGCATCACGACATCCATCACAAAGCCTACGTGGATGGACTTAACAAAGCCGAGCTGGAGATGAAGAAAGCCCGCGAATCGGGAGACTTCTCCCTCATTAAGCATTGGGAACGGGAAGCCGCCTTCAACGGGGCGGGGCATTACCTTCACACCCTCTTCTGGAACATCATGAGTCCGAAGGGCGGCGGCAAGCCGAGCGGGCCGATCGCCGCGCAGATCGATCGGGATTTCGGCAGCTTCGATGCCTTCAAGAAGCATTTCACCCAAGCGGCGGAAAAGGTGGAAGGCGGCGGGTGGGCCATCCTCGTCTGGAGTCCTCGAAGCCACCGGTTGGAAATCCTGCAGGCGGAGAAGCATCAGAATCTATCCCAATGGGACGTCATCCCCCTACTCGCCCTCGATGTCTGGGAGCACGCTTATTACTTGAAGTACCAGAACGAACGGGCCAAATACGTTCAGGCGTGGTGGAATCTCGTAAATTGGCCGCATGTGAACGAGCGGTTCATCGCTGCTCGCCAAGTCAAATGGTATCCGTATTGAATAGAAGGAAAGAGAGGAAGCTCCCCCTCCCGGGCCGGCTTCCTCTTTGCTTCTCCTAGGGTGTGTTAATCAACGCCCTTCAGCGATCCGACCATGTCCACACTCCGGATTTTCCTGGAAAACATCCGGTTAACCGTCACCGAGACGATCAGGGTAAGGAGTATGCTGAGCAAATAGGTTTTCCCCTGAATGACGATCATCATATCGAAGGAGTCTCCCGCTGTATGGATCATCAAGGCCAACAAGCCGATACCCGCTGGAATGCCGAGCAGAATGCCAAGAACGGACAACCAGATATTCTGGGTCAGCAGCAAGCCGCGAATCCATCTGGAGGAAAAGCCAATCACCTTCAGCGTAGCCAGCTCTCGTTCCTTCTCCGTGAAGGACAACAAACCTAGATTATAGAGGACGACTATCGCAAGCAGCACCGCGAAGAAAATCAGCAGAACCACCATGATGTTTATGGAATCGGTCATCTGATCCCAACCATCGATCAAATCGGACTTTGACCATACGGAAGCGATGCCCAGATAGGCTCTATCGACCTGTTCGGCCGTAAGCAGGGCGGTAGGACGAAAATCACTGCCCTGCTGCTCATAAAAGGCGCGGGACATCGTGATACCTTGCGCGACAGGCGTTCGGTAGATTGCTGCGATCTTTGCGGTATTCCATTTTTCCTGGCCGTACAAATGCCATTCAATCTCATCGCCCATCCGGACATTCAACTTCTTGGCCAGCTTATAGCTAATGGATATCCCGTCCGCAGGGAGCTTCATTTCGTTTCGGGAAGGATCGGTCGCTCCGAGAAGAGTCACCTGATCGGTGATCGATGCGAGTCCGGAGCTTTTGACTCCCTTCACTCTCAGTTCGACCGGACTCTCCATGATCGCTTCCCCGCTCACCGCCGTTTGCACTGCCGCAATCTGCTCCGGCGTCGCTTTCTCTTCGACGGTCAATTGCGCCGTGAAGCGGTTGATCTCATCGTATTGCCATGTCTTCACATCGTTCATGCTGTCCCGCATGCCGAAGGCACAGACGAGCAGCGCCATGCAGCTGAGGACTCCGACAACCGCCATCAACGAGCGTATGCGGCTGCGGCTCATGTCGCGGATGTTCCACCGGGTGTTAAAGCCGACTTTCCCCCATACAGCAGCCTTCTCAAGCCATCCTCGCTTCACAGGGAGCGGAGCCTTCGGCCGCAGCGCTTCCGCTGTCGTGCCTTGAAGGAGCTCCCGGCAAGCGAAATAGGTCGTTAGCGTGCTGACCAGCACGGTCATCAACGCCATACCGTAGAAGAGCGGAGATTGTGCCGGCTCCCAGCGTGGGAGGGTGTAAAAGGCCGACATGGAGGGATAAAACAAACGCGGTAAGGTCAAGGGACCCAATAAAGCACCAAGAAGAGAACCGATAAGGGATAACCAGAACCCATAGGAAACATAATGCAGCAGAATGGATCGCTTGGAGAAGCCGATCGCCTTGAGCGTCCCGATTTGAATACGCTGGATGCTGACCATGCGGGTCATCGTGGTGAGAATCGTGAGGAGAGCAATGGCGAGGAAAGCAATGGGTAACACCGAGCCCATCGCTTGATGCTGTTTGATTTCATTCTGGAACTGGGCGTAGCTCTCCAAGCTTGTTCGTGGCAGGTATACGCTATACTTCCCTCCGAGAGCGTCGGCGATTTCCTTCTCCAGCGCTGCGTCATCCGTTCGCTTCGTGTCCACAAGCAGCTCCGTTGCGGGCAGCTCTCCTTCATGCGGGAGCGAATTCGCTGGCAGATAGGCGTAACCGAAATTGCCGAAATTCGGGGACAGGTCTCCATTGCCCGACGAGTATACCGACTCCGGACTCATGACCGTTCCCTTGATGATCTTCGTCAGGGTCGTCCCCTCATACGACAAGGTCAGGGAGTCGCCCGGCTGCAGGCCTTTCGCCTCGGCAAACCGGTCGCTTAGCCAAACCCCATCTTCGGCAGTTGAAAAGGCAACTCCCCGGATTCGTTCCGGCTTTGAAATCGTATTGTCCCGAATCACGATCAGAGCGATCACGGGTTTGTTGTCAAACTGCTCTCCTACCGTCTTCACGGAAAGCCGCGGTTCGACCTCGGTGACGCCGCCGACTGCCTTCACCGCTTCCGCATCCTTCCGAGAGAATCCTTGACCATAGAGCCATACATCCGCCAGATTGGTATCGCGGTAGAAGTCGTCCGACGCCATCTTCAACCCGTACCATTCTCCTCCGATGCCGGTAAAAATGAATACCCCGAGAAAGGACATGAGAAAGATGGAGACGAACTGCATCTTGCCGCGGTGCATATCACGCAGCATTTTCCGCAGAAGCATCATTCCTTCACCTCGCTGACGTTCAGAGGCGTTTCATTGATCTCGACAGCCTGCACTTTCCCATTGCGGATTCGGATCACTTTATCGGCCGCTTTAGCCAGAGAAGTGTTGTGCGTCACGATAATGACGGTTTTCCTCCCTTCCCGGCTCAGCTTCTGCAGCAGGGTGAGGATGATCGTCCCCGTCTCAGAATCTAGCGCTCCCGTCGGTTCATCGCAGAGGAGCATCGTCGGATTTTTGCAGATGGCTCGGGCGATCGCTACGCGCTGCTGCTGCCCTCCCGAGAG
Organism: Gorillibacterium timonense; assembly: GCF_001457415.1. Taxonomy (GTDB): domain Bacteria; phylum Bacillota; class Bacilli; order Paenibacillales; family NBRC-103111; genus Gorillibacterium; species Gorillibacterium timonense. The sequence continues at coordinate 229,091 of NZ_LN881724.1, read as the reverse complement.
CTGGGAAGGAAATTGATCGCGATGCGACGCAAGCCCTACCGAGCCCAGCACTTCGTCTGCATCGAGCGCATTCCTGATGACCTCCTTGGTCAAGGCGACATTTTCCCATGCGGTCAAGGTCGGAATCAAGTTGTAAAACTGAAAGACAAAACCGACGTTCTCCGCCCGGTACCTGGTCAATTGTTGCTCCGAATACCCCGCAATGTTCTGTCCCTTGATCCGGATCTCTCCGCTTGATGCTCGATCCATCCCCCCGAGCAAGTTGAGAACGGTCGATTTGCCCGCTCCGCTCGGGCCGAGAATGACGACAAAATCCCCTTCTTGGATGGAAAAGCTCACATCATCGACAGCGCGAAGCGTCTCTTCTCCCAGACGATACTCCCTCGTGACGTGAAGGAACTCAATGATCGGTTGCAAGAGGAATCCCCTCTCTTTTCTTGAAATATGATTGATTATTCATATGTTCATGCTATCAAGAAACAACAGCGACCGTCAATAAGTACATGAACTTTTTTTCACATTCCTTGTTCCCATCAAGCGGACTACCTATTAGAACAGATTCCGATTTGGATTACAGCGTGGTGAAGAAGCCGATCATCTTAATGATTGTTGATTTGTCCGCCGAAGATTTACCCAAACCAAACCGCATCCATCAACGACAAAAACACCCTTGCGACGGGTCTGATCAGGTTGAGGCGAATGCCTTCCTGCTTCCCGTACAAGGGTATTCTTGGTCTATTGGCCGTTACCGGTCCTATCTTCGATTAGCGAAGATTTCGTTTATTCCTTAATCAGCGACATGAATTCCGTTCGAAGCGCGACATCCCGCCGGAAAATCCCACGGACCCCGGATGTGACGGTTTTGCTGCCGTACTTCTTGACGCCTCGCGAGCACATGCACAGATGCTCGCCCTCCACGACGACGATCACGCCTTGAGGCTTGAGCACCTGCATGATGATATCGGCGAGCTCGGACGTAATCCGCTCCTGCACTTGCAAACGGCTCGTCACCGCATCGACGAGACGGGCGAATTTGCTAAGTCCCGCGATCTTGCCGCTCGGAATATAACCGATGTGAACCTTCCCGAAGAACGGCGCCATATGATGCTCGCATTGACTGTAATAGACGATGTCCTTCACCACGACCAGCTCTTCATGCCGCTCGTCGAAGGTCACACCGAGGATGTCCTCGTAATTTTTGCCGTAGCCAGCGAAAATTTCCTCATACATTCGGGTGACGCGGGCCGGCGTCTCCCGCAGCCCTTCTCGATCCGGATCTTCCCCGATAAGCCGGAGGATCTCGCGGACATGCTCCTCAATCTTCTCCCGGTTCTCTTCCACCAATTCGTTGCGAAGCTGCTTCGAAAGAATGACGCTCTCCCCCTCAACTTCCGGGTCTAACCCGAATTTATCTGAATTTGCCGTTTTTGCCCGGCGGCTTCATGCCCGGATTTTTCCCTTGCTGCTTCATCATCTGCTGAGCCTTCGCAAGCTGCTGGCGGTTCATGTTATACCCCATCTGCTTGGCCATCTTTTGCAGCATGTCCGGATCGCTCTGCATCTTTTCCATCTGTCTCTTCAGGTAATAGACCCCGATGACGAAGCCGGCGATCAGGCCGACGATCAGGGTGAGGGTGGGAATCAGCCAATCCCATACATTGTTCATACGTTCTGCTTTCACCTCGTTCAAATAATCAAAATCTTCTCCATGATACCATGTCCTTGAGAGGCGTACAAACCGCTTTTGCTAGTTCGATGCCAACTCAAAACCCGTGGTTATCGCACCACTTCTCATCCCGATTAACGCCGCATCGGATCCGCACGATCCAGGCTGACGGCGTGCTAGACCGTGTGTGCAAATCCAAACCACGGCTGACAAGCGGGTTAACCCCACCTGATGAAGTCACTGCTGAACCGATTCGACGAACAAGGTGGTGTGCTTCGCCAGGTCCACTTCCTTGACCTCCACTTCGCCGTCAAATTCCTGACGGATGACGCGTACGACTGGACGTCCGGGCAAGCCGCGGTGCTGCCCGACCACTACGCCGACCTCCTTCGAGGACAGGCGAACCGAGATACCGGTCGGATAGATGGACACGATGCGTGTGAACTGGACGAGCGCTTCATGATCGAGCTCGCTTCCCGCCATGGCCATCATCTGCTCGCACGCTTCATGTGGAAGCATGCGCTCTCCGCTTTCATTGTAGAGCAGATTGTCATAAGTGTTGGCGACTTTGACAATCTTGGCATAGGGGTGAATCTGGTCATCGGTCAAGCTGCGCGGAATCCCGAGACCGTCCGGACGTTCGTGATGCTGGAAGGCGACATGCGCGATCAGCAAACTGAACTCCCGCTTGCTCTTGAGCAGCTCAAAACCGCGCCACGTATGATGCCGCTTCGGATCGGCGGAGGCATCGTCGGTGATGGACTCCACCTTGCCGATATCATGGAGAAGCGCGCCGATCGTGAGCTCCTTCAGTTGAACCTGACTGTAGCCCAGATTCACCCCGATCAGCGCGCTGATGGTCGCAACATTTAACGCGTGGACGAATTGGGCATTGTCGTGGGTGCGAATGTCCGAGAGCTGGAGCAGGACCTCCTGGTTGTGGGAGATATCCTCCAGAAGCCGGTCGATGCTGATGCTGACGGCTTTGCTGGAGAAATCCTTGCCGGAGCGGATCGCTTCCAGCGCTTCCCCCATCCGGTGCATGACGAGACGCTTGTTCTCCTCGGATACAGGGTCTTCCGAAACCGCATCCTCGAAGAGAGGATCATGGATGTACAGCATGGATACGCCGATACGGCGTAAAGTATTGATCATAAAAACGGTCAGTTGGACCCCTTCCGCGAGGAGCACGGCGCCGCTGCCGGCGAAAATCGTTTTCCCCAAAAACTGACCGGGTTCAACGGTATCGAGACTTACATATTTCATGAGGCACCACCCGGATCAAAGGTTGACTGTCTGTCCCTGCCGTACAGGGTTTATACTATTGTATCGTCAGCTTGAGAGGAACGCATTACTTTCTCGCGAACCGCAGCTAGAACTTCTGCAGCTTTCACACGCACCGCCCCCTCGGGATCGCCGAGGCTGGCCGCGGACAGCGCTTCGGCAGCTTCCTCTCCGCCGATTTGTCCGAGCGCCCATGCGGCGGTCGAACGAATGTCGGGCCGAGGATCCTCGGCCAATACGCGCTCAAGGAGCGGAACGGCCTCCTTGTCGCGGAATTTACCCAAGCCGATGATCGCGTTGCGTTGAATCGGCTTCTTCCCGCGCCAAGCGGCGGCTCCCGAGCCGAACCGTTCCTTGAACTCACGGTTGCCAATGGTGAGAAGCGGCGCGAGCAGCGGCTTCACCGTCTCCGGGTCGGGCTTGAACTCCTCGTGATGGGTCCAATTCATCCCTTTGTTCTTCGGACAGACGACCTGACAAGTATCGCAGCCGTAGAGCCGGTTGCCCATCTTCTCCTTAAGCTCGTCGGGAATCTCCTCCTTCGACTGGGTGAGGAAGGAGATGCAGCGATTGGCGTCAAGCACGAAGGGAGCGGCGAATGCGGATGTCGGACAAGCGTCGAGGCATAGGGTGCAATCGCCGCATCCCTCCGTTACCGGCACATCCGGCTCGAAAGGCAGGTTGCTGATCATCTCGCCCAAGTACACGTACGATCCGAACTCCGGCGTGATGACCGAGCCATTCTTGCCGCTGAAGCCGATACCGGCGCGCACGGCTACCTCCCGATCGACGAGAGCCCCGGTGTCGACCATGCTCTCCATCCGGGCCTCGGGCACCCGCTCCCGGATGAAGGCCTCCAGCTTGCGCAGCCGATCGCGCAGCACGGTATGGTAATCGTCGCCCCAGGCGGATCGGGCCATGATGCCGCGGGTCACACCGGGAGCCGATCGGGGCGGGTCGGACAGCTTGGACGGATAAGCTACGGCGATGGCCAGGATCGACCGCGGGCCATCGAACAGCAGCTCCGGATGCGTGCGCTTGTCGATGTCCTTCTCCTCGAAGCCGCACTCGAAGCTCCGCTCGCGCCGCTTCACCAGCCGATCCTTCAGCGTGAGAAAAGGATCGGCTGAGGCGAAGCCGATTTTGTCGATGCCCATACCGGGGGCAGCAGCCTTGATCTCTTGCTTGAGGCGAAGCCAATCTCCGGCAGGCGCGTCTAAGGTGAGCTGGTCGGCGATTGGTCTCGCCTCCTTTCCTATAATAAGCAGCCGTCCGGAACAAGGACGGTACTGCAGCATGCTTGTCCAGCAGCAGGTGATACGTCGCGCGGATGCTGCCAATCCGTAGGCGATAAGCCGCCCGGGTGTTGCCAATCCGCAGGCGATACGCCGCGCGGGTGCTGACCGGACGGATCTTATCCCTATCACTCGAAAATGTTGCATTTTGTGCATCATTTTCCTACTCTAGCAAGGCTAAAACGTTTAAATGTTGCATAAAAGGCAACATTTTCGTTCAATAAAGCCAAAATCAGCCAGAAATCATGCATTTTATGCAAGATTTCTCGATCGCTTACCCATTTTCACCCGAAATGTTGCATTTTCTGCAACATTTTCGCGCAACCACTCAACCGCAAGCTTAAGTAGCAAGCTTTTGGTCGCGGAAGCAACTGAGTTCAAGGCTTTCAAGGCTTTCAAGGCTTTCAAGGCTTTCAAGGCTTTCAAGGCTTTCAAGGCTTTCAAGGCTTTCAAGGCTTTCAAGGCTTTCAAGGCTTTCAAGGCTTTCAAGGCTTTCAAGGCTTTCAGCGCCGTTCGCTACCGAGCGGCAGCGCTCTTTGCGGCGGCGCGGGCCAGCTCGTCACATCGGTTGTTCCACCGATCGTCGGCGTGGCCCTTCACCTTCGCGAACTCGAGCTGATGGATCTCTTTTAGCGCAAGCAGCCGTTTCCACAAATCCTGGTTTTCCACGGGCTGCTTTTTGCTGTTCAGCCAGCCGTTCTTCTGCCAACCGCGGTACCAGCCCTGCTGGAAGCAGTTGACCAGGTAGGCCGAGTCGCTGTGCACCTTCACCTTGCACGGCTCCTTTAGCTTGGACAGCGCTTCAATGACAGAGAGCAGCTCCATGCGATTGTTGGTCGTATGAGCCTCTCCTCCGGACATCTCCAGCTGATGCTCGCCGTAAAACAAAATTGCCCCCCAGCCGCCGGGACCCGGATTGCCGGAGCATGCTCCATCGGTATAGACGATGATCTCTTTCATGCTTCGTCTCCCCACTCTTTCCGCCACCAGTCGTAATAAGCCAGCACCTGCTCGCTGTCGAAGGGAGCCCGCTTCTTGTCCGCCCTCTCGGTGAGCTGCTTGAGCCCTTCTCGGACTTTCTTTTCCACGATAGAAGAATAATGATAGCTCTGCTTGTGGCGCTCGTATTCATCCTGATCCACGAGAATGCGTTCGCCGCTAGGCGTTACGATCAAATCCAGGTCATAGTCGATATAGGTGATGACATTGCCGTACATATAAGGCGGAGAGGCGACGTTGCAGTAATACCGGACTCCTCCGTTCTCAATGAGCGCCACGATGTTATACCACATCCCGGGAATGAAAAAGGTAACGCCGGGACTGCGGCTGAACCACTCGCTTCCCGCCGCTTCGACGATCTTGGTGCGGCAGTTGACGGTGACGACCATATTCTGAGCCGCATGTTCGGGATGCAGCAAGTGATCCGGAACCCGGCGATTCTCCAGCCACATGCGGTGAAGATGGCCGTTATGTTTAAAGCTTTTGATGACAACAACGTCGGTATCGTTCATCGCAACCGTCCTCTTTCTCTCTCTTTGCTCCAGTATACAAGAAAAGCACACCGACACGCCAACGGGCGTCCGATATGCTTTAAAGGGTAACAAGCCGGTCAATTCATGCTTGCGATGCTGAGCGCCATTCTTCCCTTCGGCAAGAAGCGGTTAAAGTACCTTACCGCATCGAATACGAACAACTCCTGTTCTTCACCGTGCTCGTCCACCGCGATCAGAATATCGCTTACATTTCGGTGAATGAAGCGTTTTTCCAAGGTGCGGATCAGTTCTTTGCCGATACCTTTGCGGCGGTGAAGCGGGTCGACAGCCAGGCGGTAATAATAGCCTTGGTTGTTGTCGATCGTGCCGATGATAATTCCCAGGAGGTCTTCGCCTTCCTCTGCCACCAGAACGAGCTCGCTGTCATAGGACAATTGCCGGGCAAGCGCGTGGTTTGTTTCTTCATAGCAGGCTTCGGTCAGGGCTTCAGCCAGCAGTCGGTTTACAACAAGATAGTCCGACAGCCGAAAAGAACGAATGATCATGAAGGTCTCTCCCTAGAAGATTTGAGATACGGTACCTCCTATATATTACGACAAAAATGCGCAAATTACTTCTGTTTTGGGATGAAATTTTTAAATTTCATTAACTTTTCACCGTTTTTCTTCTGAAAACGCTTTATTTAAACCGCTTTCATCATTTTTCTTACTTTTTCCAGATTGTCCTGGATTCTGTATAATGATTCCTTGTCCTGTAAAAACACAGCTTCGTGCATTCCCAATAAACCGCCTACCTACGGGCTTCCGTCCATCCTGTCCTCTCTTATTATTGAGCAAGATCCCCTTCTCATCAAGCAAAAAAACGATTGCAATTCGACAAGGAATTTAACGGCTTTCCTACTTGTCAATGATTTTTGCAACACTCCGTAAAATTGTTTATAATAAAGCCATGGATAGATTCAATTCCAAATTTTACATACCTGGAGGGATACTCAAATGGCACATCAATTACCGTCGCTTCCTTATTCGAACAACGCACTGGAACCGCATTTCGATGAAAAGACCATGGAAATCCACCATGACCGCCATCACGCTACGTATGTCAACAACCTGAATGCCGCTCTCGAAAGCGCACCGGAGCTGCAAAATAAAACCGTGGAAGAGCTGGTTGCCGATCTGGATTCCGTTCCGGAAGCCATTCGCACCGCTGTCCGCAACAACGGCGGCGGCCACGCCAACCACTCCCTGTTCTGGCAAGTCCTCAGCCCGAATGGCGGCGGCGAACCGACTGGAGCCATCGCGGCAGCCATCGACGCCGAGCTGGGCGGCTACGCCAAGTTCAAGGAAGACTTCGCCAAAGCAGCTACGACGCGTTTCGGCAGCGGTTGGGCATGGCTCGTCGTGGACAAAGCCGGTAAGCTGTCGATTACGAGCACGCCGAACCAAGATACTCCGCTGAGCGAAGGCAAAACTCCGGTTCTCGGCCTTGACGTATGGGAACATGCTTACTACTTGAAATACCAAAACAAACGCCCGGACTACATCGGCGCGTTCTGGAATCTCGTCAACTGGGACGAAGTCAACAAACGCTACGCCGCAACGAAATAAGCTTACGAGACAGCAAGAAGCGCGAACCGTTCATTCGGTTCGCGCTTTTCTTATGCATGATTTCGGTTTATGAGGACGAACGTTTCCCGGGTCAGGTGGAGGTCCCGGCTTGATCCTTGGAGATGGCATGGCTGTCATCAAACCAAGTGGAGCTGTAAGAATCGAGCCACCACCCGGTTCCGTCTCCTGCCTTTTTCATCGTATAGGAATAATCTTTGGTGACTTCCTGAGTCCCAAACCAGGAGTCGGGAGGATTATCGAAACGGTACATCTCTCTGACGCTGATCTGCAAGGTATCTCCGTCCCATTCGATGCTGTCTGGATCTACCAGGACCTTCACCAGATGAATCGCATTTTCTGCAGGTTGGGAAATGTCACCCGCGGCATTTTTCGAATAAGAGGATGCGGGATCCGCCGCTTTCAAGAGAGACGGATTGCCGCGATTGAAGGCTTCGGTCCAGGATAACGCCCCCTGATAAGCCGTCTCCAGGGCGATTTCAGCCATCTGCCCATTTAGGAGTCCGTTCAAATCGACATCCGGCTTCTCCTTCGTATTCACCTCCAGGCTCTCCTGAAAATCGGTACCGAGAACGGTCGCCTTCACCATGAAGGCCGCCTTTTCGGGAGCGGGAGATAGACGGACATAACCGTTGTCGGAGGGCAGTTCCTTGCCGTTCAACGTTACGGTAACCCCCTCTTCTTCAGGCATTCGCAGATTGAGCGAGGTCTTCATGTCGTAAGCCGGATTTATCTCCCTGTTTAATCTAATTAGCAGGTTGGCGGAGCCTTTTACCTCTTCCTTGGCATAGTGATTGCTGACAACGGCCGTATACCCATAGATCGAGGGCCACAACCCTTTGAATGCGCCATCGACAGGCTTTACATCCCCAACGTCTAGCTGCCCTTCTACTTGGAGTCCCTCTTGTCCGACAAAAGACAGCTCAGCCGGTTGGACCGTGAAGTACCATCGGGTGCCTCTCCAGGATTTCTGCTTATCGAAAGAGATGTCTCCAGCCCCATCGATCAGTCCACCAAAAAGGCTGATTTTGCTTTTAGCGGCTTCAGCGGCATCCTCAAGCTCATCTAAATAGTAGTCCTTCACATCCGATTCACCCAGCGTTTTTTGAAAAGCGGCGAGCGCGCCCGCTGTCCTCAGCTCCGATTGGTCCGGATCCAGCAAGGCTGAAAGAGCGTTCGCATCTCCCGCTTTAACGGCTTTACTGGCCTTTACCAGCAGCTTTTGGGGTGTGGAGGGTCCATAGGTGAAATGAGCGATTCCATAAGAAGCTCCCGCCAGGAGCAAAACGCCTGCTGCCGAGGCTAAGATGATTTGAGCTCTGCGTGACAGGGGCTTGCGAGGCTCTTGCCGCTTTGCTGCTTTCGAACCGAAAGGCGATGCCGCAGCAGGAACAGCGCGGCTTGCCAGAGCCGTCCCGCAACTCGCGCAGTACTTATCGCCTTTCTGAGCGGGGTGCCCGCAATTTCCACAAAACATGATTTTCCCTCCGTTTACAGCAGGACATTTCCAAAGTCCTTGATGAGCAGATTGATCGAAATTAAAATTACGATTGCATACACGGCGGCAAACCCGCCGAGCACGACCAGACGTTTATCGGAAGGGACCGCAAACAAATCGAGTGCGGCGGCGGTCGTCATCAGCAAGGTCAGAAGCAGGAAAATACCGACAATGACCGAGGAACCCGGAACCCAAACCAGAGCGACAACTCCAGCAACGACGAACCCTGCGCCGGACAGCAGCTGCATGGCCCCCAGATAAATGGCCGCATCCATCAAGCTTCGCTTCGCCGTTCCCTTCCCATTACCGAAAAACCAGAGAAGGACGATAAACGCAGCAAGCGAGAGAATTCCAAGCAGGAGCAGATGGGACGCAATCGGCATCTTTTTCACCGTGTTTCCGAGGAAATCACCCAGCAGCCCGTCTTGATCATCGTACGCCCAAATGAGCTTAAGCTTCAGCATCAAGCCCCACAGGAAAAAGCCGAGCAGCGATGCTCCGAGTCCGATGATTCCGTAAATCTTGTCCTTGGCAGGATCAAGCGATAATGCGGCTTGCGGGTTCTTTACTAGCAAGAGCAGAGCGTTCTTGTCGATTTGAATCGACTGCCGGGAAAAACCGCTTTGTAAAACCTCAGGCTGATTCTGAGCTGCCGGGCAATCATGCTGCACGCCCTCCTCAAGAGCAATGCCGCATTGGGTGCAAAAAGCCATTATCATTCTCCTCCTTTGATCATTCGTACGAAATGCCTATGTCATTTCGCCTACTCTATTCGACATAATCCTGGCACATCCTTCCTTATCTTCTAATGTTTTCATTTCTTCACAAATGGAGATTCATTCCCCTCCTCCCCAGTCGAAGTGGCGATTCTTGTGCAAAAAAACAGCCCTTGCTTGTGGCAAGGGCTGTTCGTCATTGAACAGAGGCGGATCTCATCGATTTTCTTGGCGGGGAGAGCTGGACGCCGCAGGAGGCCCAGAGGGCATCTGCTTGTGGTCGATGAGCTTTTCCAGCGTTGGAGTCAGCTGCTCCTTAAGCATAGCGATCAGCTGCTCGCGGGACATTCCGTGCTTGGCGGCGATCTCAGCGAGAGATTTACCGGAGGCCAGCTCCATTTGCAGGCCTTCCTTGGTCATCCCAAGAGCGGCAGCCAGCTCGGGGAGACGAGCGGTGAGCAAGCCGCGAGGAGCGGAATGCGGCCCTCCTTCCCTTCCCGGGAAGGCAAGTCCCTTCACATCGACAAACCAGGGCAGCTTCTCGCCCACCCGCTCCTTGATCCGTTCGGCGGCTTGCTTGGTCAACTCTCCGCTCTTCACTTCCTTGTCCAGAAAGGCGGAAGTTCTGGCCGACAGATCGGCGATGAGCTGCTCGCGGGATTTCCCCTTCGCTTGGGCGACGTCGGCTAGACTTTTGCCTGCGGTCAGCTCTTTTTTGAGGTCCTCCTTGCTCATGCCGAGCACGGAAGCCGCTTCCGAGTAGATGCGCTCCGCGCCGTAGCCCGGATAAGTTCGCCGATTTTCATGCGATGGTTCCGATTTGCCGGGAGTGGCCGAAGCCGCAACCCCCGTGCCTGTTCCGAATGCGGCTCCTACGAGCAGCAGGGTCAACCAGCAGATCATCCATCGGTTACTTGGATGCTTCATCTCGTCTTCATTCCCTTCAAGGTTAGGTTGGAACAGAGCTTCGCTCAAGGAAACTCCTGTTTAGAATGCCCCAACCGGAAGGAAATGATTACCTTTGGTTGCCAACTTGTGATATCAATTCGGCTCAGCTGCAGACAGCTTGCCGAAATCGCGGATCAGCCGAACGAACAAATTCGGGAACGGATAGCGGCTCTCCTCGTCCGCCGCCATCCAGGCGTAGCCCGGCGGAAGCTGCTCCCCCGCGCCGGGAGCGAGGCGGCAGCGGAACACGCGCATGTCCCAGCGCAGGTGGCTGAACGTATGCTCCGCATCGGTCAGCCACTCCTCCGGGACGATGCGCAGCCCGTCCGCTGCCGCGAGCTCCGCCGCGAGCGCCTCCGCATCCGCCGCCGGATAGCCGCCGGCGCCTGCCGGGACGGGCAAGGAAGCGGCGGAGACCGCTTCCTTGCCTCCGGCCGGCAGGAGCGCGTGCGGCAGCTCCCAGAGGGCCATCCGCCGGGCGGCGGCGGATGAGCAGGCGGCCGGACTCGTCCGCCACGAGCGCGGCGGCGCGAGCCTCCGGCCTCGGCGGCTTCGCCTTCGCCTTGATGGGGAGCTCGTCCACCCGGCCCTCCAGCCGGGCGCCGCAGCGTTCCATCACCGGGCAGGTGAGGCACTGCGGCGACTTCGGCGTGCAGACCGTCGCACCGAGCTCCATCAGCGCCTGGTTGAAATCGCCAGCCGCGCCTTCTGGGATGAGCGAGCGTGCCAGCCGCTCGATGGTGACGCGGGTTCCCGGCTTCGCGATATCCTCCGTAAGGAGGAAGAACCGCGACAGCACCCGCATGACATTGCCGTCCACCGCAGGCTCCGACCGCTCATAGGCGATGCTCAGGATGGCTCCCGACGTGTAAGGCCCGACCCCCTTCAGCGACCTCACCGCTTCGGGATCGTCCGGGACAATACCGCCGTATTCCTCCTTCACCTCCCGGGCTGCCGCCTGCAGGTTGCGGGCGCGGGAATAATACCCGAGCCCTTCCCAAGCCTTCAGCACCTGCTCCTCGGGGGCATCGGCCAAAGCCTCGATCGTCGGAAACTGCTCCATAAACCGGTGGTAATACGGAATCACGGTCTCCACCCGGGTCTGCTGGAGCATGATCTCCGACACCCAGATGCGGTACGGATCCCGGCTCCGCCGCCAGGGCAAATCCCGCTTGCAGCGGCGGTACCAGGCAAGGAGCTCCCGGGCGTAAAAGGCTTTACGCTCCCCTTCAGCGTCCGAGCCGTGAGAACCGCCAGAGGAACTTGCTTCTTTTTCTGATGCTCCAGCTTTTGTTTTACCAACTGTTTCGCTTTTTGCTACATCTATCGCTTTCGCCGTTGCCCCAGCTTTTGTTTTACCGACTGTTTCGCTTTTTGCTTCATCGACCGCTTTCGCCGTTCCTTCATCTATTGCTTTTACATTCGCCTCGTCATGTTTCGCATTATCTATCGTCATCGCATCCCGTACTGCTCTCTTGCGGCTCATCTTCTGCCCCTTCCTGCCCTGCGGTCTTGCCGAAGGAAAAAATCTGATATAATGAGAGTTGGTGTTTCTCATTATACGGATATTGCACCGAAGAGCAAAAGCAATCCTTACCTGCTCTCTCGTCCAATCGACAACTGACCGGAGGTTCGCTATGTCTTCTTTGACCAATCGAGCATCCCGCCTGCAAGCCGGAGACCGCTCAAGCTCCCTCTTTTGGCGTTTCGCTCTCCTCATCTGGGGCTTACAGTGGATTCTCTCCTCGGCGTTCGGCCAGCTTGAGCTTTTTGGCGCGCCTGCGTGGCTCGTCCCCGCTTCCTTCTGGGCGGCGATGCTCGCCACCGCCTTCTGCTTGCTGCCCCTTCGCAAGAACCGGTTTTCGCTGCCCCTCCGTTCGACAGCGCAAGGTTGGCGCATGTGGGTTCTGCTCCTGCTGCTTCTATTCGCGGCCCTTCTTCCCTTCATCATACCGGGGATCTACCTTGCGGAATTCTACCGAACGACGGCGCTGGCCGCTTTCTATTTGATGCTGGGCGAGCCTGCCTCTTCTAAAGCCGGAAAGCTCGGTCTTTGGCTCATCCTGCTGATGGCCGCTACTCTCGTGTTCTATTTAGGCTTCGCCCCGTTTCTACTCGGTGTGCTCGGTGGCTGCAGCCTGATCGCATGTGCTGTCATCATTTTGTAACAAAACAGTAATCCAATTTTCAGGTTCAATTAAGGTTCAGCGGGTAATCTATAACTAGCCCCCCTAATGATATAGATTCGGAACAAAACCTTCCGGGTTGACCGCCGGAAGGTTTTTTCCTGTCTTCGGACAACCCTAGCACCGTTAAGGTCAAAGTCACATTCCCGCCGAACCTGAGCGAAGAGTCCCTCCGCCAAAGAAGAGAAGCCCGCCATCGAGTAGTACCGGGCACCCCATTGAGGCACAACATAAATCTGGAGCTTGATGATCACGAACATTTGTTCCATTATGATGAGTAGTGTTAATCATATCCATTTTTCTTGAGGAGATGAAATGCCCATGAGTGAGATCATTCGATATGAAGTTAACGAAGATAATGCTTATTCTGGTTTTGTCGAAGCAGGAGATTTTATTTTTTAAGTTTCTGCGTTGGAAATGTTGGAGGCTCAATTGAGGAACAAGTAGAAGGCGCTCTCCATAACATGAGCGAGAGATTAGAACAAGTTAATCTGACTCTGGACTCCGTAGTTAAAGTAGATGTACTGCTCAGAGATGTTTGGGATATCCCTGTAATGGAGAAGGTTTTCCAGCAACGATTTAAAGGAAATTATCCTGCGAGAAAGACGATTTCCACGGAATTTTGGATACAAAGGCGGTCCTAATGGGCTTAAAGTTCAAATGGATGCGATAGCATATAAGGGAAAATAATAGAATCCAGCAAGTTAAAAAAGACAGCGATCGCTGTCTTTTTTGATCAATAACGCCCAACCTTTGTGTCAATTACATGGTCCATTTAGTTGTTGCACCCGAAAGGAGAACCCGTTACATCGAGTAGGCGGGGCATCTCTCTATCACAATCGCTGCTGGCAGCAGTTCAGCGCAGCTGCCGCTTGACGGCCCGCTCCCATTCCGCGTACAGCCGCTCCCGCTCGCTCGCTTCCATGCGGGGCGTGTAGCGCTCGCGCTCCGTCCAGCGCTGGCGGATCTCTTCCCGCCCGCTCCAGAATCCGGCATGAAGGCCGGCCAAGTAAGCGGCGCCAAGCGCCGTCGTTTCAGCCTCCTCCGGCAGGCTGACGGAGCGGTTCAGAATATCGGCCTGGAACTGCATGAGGAAACGGTTCCGGACCATGCCTCCGTCCGCCCGGAGCTCGTTTAGGGCGATGCCGGATTCGCGTTCCATCACGCGGATGACATCCGCCGTCTGATAGGCGACTGCTTCGAGGGCGGCGCGGACGATATGCTCCTTCCGCGTTCCCCGGGAGATGCCGGTGATCATGCCCCGCGCGTCGGGGTTCCAGTAGGGAGTGCCGAGTCCGTTGAAGGCCGGGACAAAATAGATGCCGTCCGTATCCGGAACCGACAACGCCAGCGCTTCCGTTTCACCGGCCTCGCGAATGAGCGACAGGCCGTCCCGCAGCCACTGGACTACGGCTCCCGCCGTAAACACACTGCCCTCCAAGGCATATTCTGTCCGCCCCTCCACCTGCCAGGCTACCGTCGTGAGCAAGCCGTGACGGGAGTCTGCAGGCCGCTCTCCCGTATTCATCAGCAGGAAGCAGCCCGTTCCGTAGGTGTTCTTCAGCATGCCTTCCTCGTGGCAGGCTTGTCCGAACAGAGCTGCCTGCTGGTCTCCGGCTGCCCCCGCGATGGGGATTCCTTCGCATTCCGGGATGCCGGTTACCACGCCGAAATCTCCCGATGAAGGCCGTACCTCCGGCAGCATCGCGGCGGGAACGCCAAACAGGCGGCACAGCTCCTCGTCCCACTCCAGCTTATGGATGTTGAACAGCATCGTCCGGGAAGCGTTGCTGACGTCTGTGGCATGCACCCTGCCGCAAGTCAAATTCCAGATCAGCCAGCTGTCCACGGTTCCGAATAACGCCTCTCCCCGCTCCGCTTTCTCACGCAGACCAGGAACCTCCCGGAGCAGCCAAGCGAGCTTCGTCCCCGAAAAATACGGATCGATCAGAAGCCCGGTCTTGGCCCGGATCATGTCCTCCAAGCCATTCGCCTTTAATTCGGCGCATTGCTCCGCTGTCCGGCGGCACTGCCAGCCGATGGCCGGATGCAGCGGCTTACCGGTGAGCTTGTCCCAGACGATTACCGTCTCACGCTGGTTCGTGATACCGATCGCCGCAATGGCTCCGTCCGCCCGGGAAGCGGCCTCCCGCATCACCTCGCGCTGAAGGCTCCAAATCTCCGCAGCATCCTGCTCCACCCAGCCGCTTCTCGGATAGCTCTGGGCATACTCTCGCTGGACCGTTCCCGCCGCCTGCCCTTCCTGATTGAACCATATCGCCCGGCAGCTCGTCGTTCCCTGATCCAGTGCGAGAATATACTGCGGTCTTTCCATTCCGACCCCTCCATCAATAACCTAAAATGACCCTGTTCTTCGTCCGCGAGCCCACTGCTAGAGCTCGGAACCGTTTTGGAGCGTTAAATCAAGTTTGGGCATTTGTCGAGGCTTGAAGATTCGCTCGAATTAGCCGCATCAACCACGCGAAGCAGAAATGCCATTCTCGCGCTCCACAACCGCAAAGGCCCCCGCGGTCGTCTCGGTGTGTGTGATGCTGATATGAACCCGAATGGCCGCCGGCTCCAGCCCAAGCCGAAGCAGAGCTTCCTCCGACACCCGGCAGACCGGACGCCCCGAAGGCTCCGATAAAACCCGGATGTCATGAAAGCCGATGCAGCCTCCAATTCCGCTTCCGAAGGCTTTGGACACCGCTTCCTTGACCGCGAAACGACCTGCGGCATGCTCCGCTGCGCGCTTGTTCCAAGCCGGGTCTCCCTCCCCCCAGCCATGCTTTGCATAGAAGCCTTCCCTTTCGCTCTCGGACAAGATCTTCTCAAGAAATCGCTTCCCGATTGCCCTGCTCAGAATGGCTTCCATTCGCCCAATCTCCGTCATGTCTGTGCCGATTCCAATAATCACCGATTCAACCGCCTGCGCTTTCGTTTTCTACGGATTCGCAAATCCGTTCTATTCATATCGTATTATTTTTTGAACAAATCGATGTAACAGAACACTCCGTCCATGGAGTTGTCATAGCCGATGCTGCGGATCGAGCTGAGCGGGATGAAGTGATAGCTTCCGCCTTCACTCATGTCCTTGTAGGTAATCACCTGTTGCGCCTGATCGAACGCAGTGATCATGCCGTGCAGCTCGCTGCCGCTCGTCCCAACCGTGACAAAGGTGCGTTCGTCGATCAATCGAGCCACCAGATTCGTAAACGTTAAGCCTTCCATTCGGGTCCGCCTCCCTGAACCTGCCTAGAAATCATCCGTGTATCCCGCAGCTCTTCTCCATACGCTGAGAGCGTTGCTCATGCTGCCTATTATACCAAAAAACTCCGTCGTTAGCTTTCCGACACAGGCATGCATGAAGCTGCGACTACAGGCGACTCCGGGAAACAACCAGAGCATACGAAGGGGGAAATTCACCCTCACGCAAAAAACGGCTGGCCGCAGCGTCAGCCGGGCCAGCCGTTCCCTATTCGCGATACTCGTTATCGAGTGTCTGCAAAGTTCTGTACAGCGACAGCTGTATTTTCAATCGCAAAAGGTTTGGAAAGCGGTGGTCAGGTCGTTCGCGATCATATCCGCGCTGCGATCTTCGATCTGGTAGCGTTGGATAAAATGCACGAGCTTGCCGTCCTTGAACAGCGCGATGGAAGGCGAGGATGGCGGATATTCCGCGAGGAATTGCTCGCGAGCTGCAGCCGTCGCTTCTTTGTCTTGCCCGGCAAAAACCGTGAAGAGATGGTCCGGCGTGACCTCTCCCTCCAGAGCTTTGGCTACTCCGGGGCGACATTGCCCGGCGGCGCAGCCGCAGACGGAGTTAATGACGAGCAGCGCCGTGCCTTCCGCACTTCCGAGCTTTTCCGCTACCTCTTCGGGAGTTCTCAGCTCCTTCACTCCGATTCGAGTCAGTTCGTCCCGCATCGGCTGGACCGTATCCCGCATGTATTGGTCAAAGGACATGATCATGATCATCCACTCCTCTTATCACATTTTCTTAGATATGTCTGTGATCTATTATACACATGAATCGATCATTCGAAAAGAAAAGTCATCCGATATAAAATGAAAACCGGCTGCGGCATGTACTATCCGGCAACCGGTTCGATTTTGTTAGGTCATGAATAGACGAGATTCCTTCTCCGCCTTATTCAACTTTGGCATTGTCCGTACGGCTCTCCGTATTGGCAACGGAAGCCGTCGTTTTGTTCGCCTTCTGCTGCTTACGGTTTTGATCCTTGTTTTTTGCCATGATTCCCACTCCTTT
The DNA here is from genome assembly GCF_001457415.1 of Gorillibacterium timonense. GTDB lineage: Bacteria > Bacillota > Bacilli > Paenibacillales > NBRC-103111 > Gorillibacterium > Gorillibacterium timonense. The sequence continues at coordinate 212,110 of NZ_LN881724.1, read as the reverse complement.
CCGTGGAATGACCTTAGCTTATCCCGCCGCCGCAATTCCTATACGCTTGGTGACGTTTTTTTCGTCGCTTCATAATCGATGCGCTTACGGGAGCTTTTTCATTTGATCGGGGAATCGGGTACAATCAATTCATCAATAGCTACCCATCACGCGACATGGAACAGGAGCAGGATAATGGCAGGCAAAAACCACTATGATATCGTGATTGTCGGAGCAGGACCCGCCGGCCTCATGGCGGCGATCGCAGCCTCCGAGGCAGGAGCCCGCACCCTCGTCATCGACAAAGGAAACAAACCCGGACGAAAGCTCGGCATCTCGGGAGGCGGACGCTGCAACGTCACTAACGCAGCGGATCTCGACACGCTCATTCGCCACCTGCCCGGCAACGGCCGCTTTCTATACAGCGCGCTGTCCCGCTTTGGCAGCCGGGAAATCATCGCGTTCTTCGAAGGGCTCGGCATCCGCCTGAAGGAGGAGGATCGCGGCCGGATGTTCCCCGTAACCGATAAGGCGAAGACGGTTGTCGATGCGCTCGTCGCCGAGGTGAAGCGACGGGGAGCGGAGCTGAGGCTTCAGACTCCCGTCCGCCGCATCCTCTATGAGAATGGCGCCGCAGTTGGAGTCGAGCTGACCACAGACGAAGTCATCCGAAGCCGCGCCGTCATCCTCGCTACCGGCGGCAAGTCCGTTCCGCAAACCGGCTCCACCGGCGACGGCTATCCTTGGGCGAAGCAAGCGGGCCACACCGTCACGGAGCTGTTCCCGACCGAGGTTCCCTTGCTTTCGGAGGAGCCATATATCAAGAGCAGGGAGCTGCAAGGCTTGTCACTGAGAGACGTCGGGCTCACGGTATGGAATGGCAAAGGGAAGCCTGCAATCACACATGTCGGTGACCTCTTGTTCACCCACTTCGGCCTATCCGGCCCTATCGCGCTTAGATGCAGTCAGTTCGTGGTCAAGGAGCTTCGAGGCTCCCGTAAGGCCGAAAGCGGCCGGACAAGTCCTAACGAGGGGGCTGGCGAGGCATCCGGCAGCACTCCTTCCGTCCGCCTGACGTTGGACCTGTTCCCGAACAAAACCCGCGACGAGGTCAATCGGGAATTCCTGAAGCTATCAGAAGCCGAGCCGAAAAAGGCGATCAAGAACGTGCTGCGCGGCTCTCTTCCCGAGCGCCTCATCCCCCTGCTGCTCGGACAGACGGGTTTAGCAGGAGACACGACATATGCGAACCTGCCTCGTCAAACGCTCAGCGATCTCGCCACTCTCGCCAAAGCTTTTCCGATTGCGGTCACAGGGACTCTCTCCCTTGAGGAAGCCTTCGTCACCGGCGGCGGAATCCACCTCAAGGAGATCAACCCCTCCACCATGGAGTCGAAGCTCACGGCAGGCCTCTATTTTTGCGGGGAAATTCTTGATGTTCACGGCTACACCGGAGGTTATAACATCACGGCGGCATTCTCTAGCGGATTCGCAGCCGGCTCTGCAGCCGCCGAACGTTCCTGCGAAGACCGGACCTAATCGATTTACAGATGGACACCCGGATCCACGTGGTCAAAATCATCTCCCGAAGGATCGAAGGAAGCCTGCGCCTGCAATGAATCCACTGCATCGGCCGCATCAGCTGCGGGCGGATGAAGGTAGGTCTCCGGCATATCCTCCGTCACGATATGGGCAGGAACCGACAGCTCCGCCACATTCTCAAGAGTATTCAATGGATAAGCCTCATCAAACGCCGCCTGCTCGGATACCGGCATGCGAACAGGCGGTTCTTCGTGTTCAAGCGAACCGCCGTAGGCTTGGGCGATCTCCAGCGCGCTGGTCAGATCCCCCCGTTCAAAAGCCACATGCAGCACCGGTTTGACCCGAAACCCAAGCTCGATCAGCATCTCCATCGCAAGCTTGGCGGATCGGGAATCGGGAAAGCGGAAGTCTAGGCTATTCATGAGCGAGTTCCTCCTTTATTACGCCGAAGCACACGGTCGTGAGCGAAGAACATAACCGCATGCTTGTTCCTTTAGAGTCTCCAGCCCGCATGCAGATCATGCTCACGCACATGTCCATAGGCCCGCACTTCGACGAGACAAGCTGACCGATAGGAAAGAAGACTCCCCAAAAGGGAGTCTCTCTTTATGGATGCCGCTATTTGATTTCAGGGCAGCTCCAGGTACTTGATCAGCTTCTCGATCATGGCCTGGTACTGCTCATCTTGGAAATAAGTCCGATTCGGGTTGAAGTCGAAGGCGTTGCCCCAGTTCTCTCCGTCTTTGTATTTGGGCACCACATGGAAGTGAATGTGGGGCATCGTGTCCCCGTACATGGCATAGTTGATCTTATCCGGCAAAAATGCCTTTTCGATCGCCGCCGCCACCCGGACGATATCCTCCATCAGCTTCGCCCGCGTCTCTTCCGGGAGATGGAACAGCTCCCGCTGATGGTCGTTCAGCGCAACCACACAGCGTCCGAAATAGGATTGCTCTTTGTACAGATACAAGGTCGAGACGCTGAGCTCGCAAATCTCGATCATCAAATGGTCCAACCGCTCATCACGGCTGCAAAACACACACTCGCGTTGCATGTCTTTCTAGCCCCTCCTTGCCGCATGTCTTGCTTCTCTGTTGGTCATACCGTCTTCTTATCTTAGCGATTTGCCGCCTGCCTGTCCATTCTCATCGCCGCTACCGAGCTGTAGACGGTTGAGATGACATAGGCCACTCCAACAGCGACAGGCAGCAGCAAAACCGCTTTTCCGACGGAAAGGACAGGCAGCCAAATCGCCGCTCCGATCACGAGAAAACCGGGCAGCATGGCCGTAAACACATAGGTTCGAAGAGCATTGTACCAAGAGCCGAACGTCCAGGAAAAGAGGCCAAGGAACGCATTCTTCTGGAATTCCCCCCATTGCAGCCGAACATAGTACGAAAGAATGAAGCCGGAGATCAACCATATGATGGTGAATAAGGCCTGATCCTGGGCTCCAATCCGGGTCAAAAGACTCCCGAAAGCGAAGATGCCGGTAAGCATCAGGTAGGACTTGACCTGTTGTCCATTCCGAAACAGGCTCTTCAGTCCGGATTCGGCCAGTACATTCGCAGCGGTTCTCTTCCGAAAAATCCGCCCGGATTTTCGAAAAAGTATCGGCTTGCGGCGCGGATAGGCCGGTTTTTTCACCACTTGGTCACGCAGGATAAAGGCGACGAACTTATACTTCTCCTTGCTGTCGCGTCTGACATCCTGGAGGAACGCGGCTTTCGCCTGGAGTCGCAAACGGAACAGACAGCCGACAAGGACAGCCGCGATCACGCAGCATAACGCCCCCATCCACCAGCCTTCCCGAAACAAGCGGGTGGTGACGGCGAATCCGGCGCCTAAGGTGGCGACCAGCAGCGTCTTTGCTCCATACAGCCTCCATCCAGCGAGCCGGATATCCGCAAATTGCAGGATCAGTTGAACAGCCAGTTTATACAGCCAAATATAGACGAACAGGAGAAGAAATCCGGCGAGCGTCAGGCGATGGTTCAGAAGCAGAACCGGCGTGAGGAGAATAGCCACCGCCCCGACGGAAACCGCGCATGCAACAGCCGAATAGATGGAACCGGATCGGCGGAAGCGATCCGCCCAGCGCTCCCCCTGCAAAAAGTGAAGCTGATCCGCCTCCTCCAGAAAGTACCGCACGGTTCCCTGCAGGATGAAGAGGAACAAAGCCGCCCGAACAAGATCAAAGCTCACGTAAAAGAACCAATCGGGCGGCTCGATCCACCATTTTACATAGTTGTACCCGACAACCCCCGCAACCGGCAGGATGACGTAGACGGCAATCGTCCAATCGACGATGAGCCGGAATACTCTCCATTGAAAAGCCCAATTGGCACGGAGCCTTCCGCGAAAATAATCTCCAGCCTCCCTCATCCCGCTCACTCTCCTTCCGTCAGCGCGGTGAAGCATTCAAAAAGAGAAGCTCCCGGAATCCCACATGCCTGGCGGATATCCTCCAGCGTTCCCGAGGCTACAATGCCGCCCTCGGACACAAGCAGGAAGGAACTGCAGATCTTCTCCGCCGTATCGAGGACGTGCGTGCTCATCAGGACGCCCGCGCCGCGCTCCCTTTCCCGGTCCAGCATCGCCAAAAAGTCGCGGATCGCCTTGGGATCAAGGCCGATGAACGGCTCATCGACGATATAGAGCTCAGCCCGGTGGAGAAAGCCAAGGACGAGCATGATCTTCTGTTGCATGCCCTTGGAGAAGCTCGAAGTCAGATGATGCCGGACCTCCGTCAGGCGATATCGGACGAGCAGCTCCTCCGCCCGTTCGCGGAAATCCTCATCGGACAGCCCCATCGCGCTTGCCGCCAGCTCCAGATGCTCCCACAGGGTCAGATTCTCATAGAGGACGGGGTGTTCCGGTATGTAGGCATAATGCGCCGCCCCTTCTCCGAATGAGATGTCCCCCTTCACTTCGGGCAGAAGTCCGAGCAGAGCCTTGATTGTCGTGCTCTTGCCCGCTCCGTTCGGCCCGATCAACCCCACGAGCTCGCCCGGCTCGACTTCAAAATGAATGTCATGGATCACATCGGCCCTGCCCTTATACCCCGCCGATTCAATGCTTGCTTTCACAACCGCCATTTCCGCATGCCCCCGATGTTCTCTTGGTATTGCTGTCCCGCTATGTACGTACGTCTGGGCCGCTTATCCGTTTCAGCTTAACGAGCTGTCGACACGCTCGCGGATCAAACCGAGCAGCCATTCGCGCTCTCCCGGCACCTGCTCTCTCAGCCTGGCCGCAGCTACCGGCAGCATCCATGCCTCGATATCGGCAAGAGGCATTCCGCTTATTCTCAGATACTCGTTCAAATAGACGCTTTCCAATCGGCTCTTGAACGCTTTCGAGAGCTTTCCGGTCAGCCAATTCGTTCCCGGAGGCATGTAAGGAGAACGCAGCATGATCAAAGTTCGAGCGACGTCCCCCGCCGGATTCCCCGATTCCGCATTCGTCCAGTCGAGAACCATCCAATTCCCGTGATCCTCCATCAGATTGCCGGGATGAAAGTCGCCATGGCAGACCGAATCCCCTTGCGGTAGCTTGTCCAGGTAACGGATGATGCTCTCGGCATGCTCCCCAAGGAATTCGGCGCCGTGCCGGATTCGTTCGGGAAGATCCTCCTTTTGCAGCGGAAGATGTTCCGTATGCGAAGCGTGCATCTGGGCGTGCAGCCGCGCCAGCGTTCGAGCCGATTGCTTCAGCTTCCATGGAGCTTTCTGCATGAGATCGAACATGCTCTCCCCCGAAACCTTGGCAAAGACGATGCCTACTCCCTCTTCCGTCTCTACAAGCTCGTAGACTTCCGGGGATGAAACTCCAACCTCATGAACGTTTTTGGCCATCCGGTATTCCCGTTCTATCCAATCTTTGTTGAAGCCTTCGTGAAAAAGCTTGATTACCTTGCCCTCTTCCCAATCGAAGACATTTGCCGTCCGGCCTTGGCCGATCATCTTGTCCGGGTGACTCATCCGTTTAACCCGCCTTCACCTCAAACTAAAATACCCCCCACCTCGACAGGTGCGGGGTTATTCGGTTCTTTAATCCTATCACAGGTTTCCTGAAAAAGGTAGAAAGGAGCGGGAGGAGTTCGGATACCCGGTTAATGGTTGATGAGCTTAATGACGCGGGTTTTGACCGAATCCTCTTTCCTGCCAAAGTCGTTCCCGTAATAATGACAGAGCAGTTCCACAAGGTCTGCATCATAGTGGATGTCGCTCCAGCGATATAATTCTCCCAGAGCGTTGTCAATACCAGTCAATGAACGGCTGCGCGCATCATGTGCGGTCAGAGAGGCGAAGCTGTCAGCAACGCGGAGGATCCGGGCGTGAAGGGAGATGTCCTCCCACATGAGCCCATAGGGATACCCGGTACCGTCCAGATTCTCGTGATGGGCGAGAATCGCATCTCGATCCACAAGACCGGCTTTGGCCATGGCGGATATAGCCTGAACCGTCAGTCTCGGGTGATCCAGCACGGAATGTCCATCCGGTTCAGATTGTCCCTTTCTCTTGTTGGAGGGAACGATTTGCAGCTTCCCGAAGTCCATTAGCAAGGCGGAGCGGTATACGATCTCCTGTTCCCGCGCCGAGAGCCCGAGACCTTGGGCCAGCAGAAGACTGAAATAAGCGGCGCGAAGCGAATGCTCATATAGAAATTTGTCATGGGCCTTCAGCCGCTTCAACAAAAAAGAAGTTTCCCCGTTCTCCAAGCAAAAGCTCCAGGCCAGATCATGGTGCTCGCTCGGATTCATTCTTGTGCGATTTATCATTTGAATCCACCCTTCCGTATCCTCCCGCCCCTCATGGCGAGCGATCCCTTATACGGAGTATTTTCTTATTATTTGGACAAAAAATCGATCACCGAAGCTTCTTATTTTCCCTTTTTTATGCAAGTGCGAAGAATCACACTTTCTTCCTACTCCCTTATTCGACAGGATCCTCTATGTTTCGCAATGGCTTCTTCGAAGCGCCTATAAAACCTCGTTTGCCGACAGCTCGCCGGGAAAGCATCCCTATAGCCGGAGAGCCTCATTCTTTCCGCATCCGATACCCGGACGACCTCTCCTAACAGAAAAAACCGCCCTAGGGCGGTTTCTTACGCGAAAATAGGCGATTAAGCGAATGAGGGCTTGCGGTCAGTTACCCTTCCGCTCACGACCTTCACATACTCTTTATCGTCGCCTTCCAGAGAAGGGCCGATATAGACATGAGCGGGACCTTCCGGGTTCCCCCATGGGGAGGGCCTATAGGAAGGGACTGCCTCCTTGCCTTTTCGGCGATCTGCGGATCCGGCGGATTCCGACGCACGCCTTGTTGAACGTTTGATCATCTCGAATCCCCTCCGATCAGATTGCGGATCGTATTCAAGAGCTCGTCGTTTGCTGCGACAATCTCTTCAAGCCGGTCGTCGTGGAGAGTTTCATCTCCGGATATATGCACGGAAAGCACATGTTCTTTTCCTAAAGGATAGCACAGGATATACACTTCCTCAATCTCTCGCCGGTTAAAAAACGACCAGACCTTGCTGTTCAGAGCCTCCAGCACATAAATCTGCTCACTCGTTCCTTCGCCTGCCCCATCCAACGGAAAACTGCGCCCTCGCCCCACGTTGCCTCCAACCTGGCGAATGCTCCCGTCGGAGGCTCTCCAGATGGCAGCTCCCGTCGTGCGGAATCCCGGCGGTGGGAGAATGGAGTTGCGGATTGCTTCGGCATAAGCCGAATAACGTTCCGTTGGGTCGGGCTCGGAGACATTCTTGATATAACTCCAAAAAAACCGAAGAATGCTCTGCTTGCGTTCCAGCAGCTCAGCCTTCTCCCTAAGCAGATAAGCGGGATCGGAAAAGGCTTTCTCGCGGCGGATGACCGCTGCGATCTCTCCGCACGGGACGTCCATCGCGGCGGAATAACGCCCGTCGCTCCTGCTTCCATAACGCAGAAGCGTCAGCCCATCCAGATCGGAGGGAAGATGGAATTCGGCGGCAGGCTTGCCGGGTATGAAAGGACTGGCTTCGGGGAGGTCGCGTGGGACCAGGCAGAAAACTCGCCCTCTCCTCAACCTTCCCCAGAACAGCCCCATCTCAAACAACGTGTTATCGCGAGTGATGAAGACCGGCTTCTCCCGGATCAAGGCCAGATCTTCGGCGGCAAAGACGAACACGCCGAAGTCATTCGTGTCAAGCTCCCGCTCCAGTGCCTCCATGGTATAATCGTTCGATCCGAAAGTGCCGGCGTACCAGGGATTTACCTGTGCCACCCGCTCCAGATGGGAGACGGCGGCACGAGCGTAGTCAATTGCTTCCCGGGAACACCCGAGAAAGACATTCGGTTTCCGTTCCGTGGCAGTCATGGGCAGAGTGTCACGCTCTTTTCGGCGGTCGGCTTCAATGCTCCGATCAGTTTCTTATGATTCAGTATACCTTCATTTTCCATATCAGGGAAGGGCTGATTACCGATGAGCCGCTCGCTTTTTTTCAGAAAGGCAAAGATTACTCGGGGTCATACGCATGGTTATACCCAAGCTGGTAGACCATCGCGATCAGCTGCGAGCGGTCGTTTACTCCAAGTTTATGAAAGATATTCGTCATGTGATTCTTCACGGTATGCTCGGAGATAAATAACGTCTCCGCCACATCCCGGTTGCTTGCTCCGGTCGCCACGAGGCTGAGCACCTCCTGTTCGCGGGAAGACAGGGAATGCATATCCCGGATGGCTTGAAGCGGATCTCCGCGAAACGCCAGATCATCCCGAGCAGCCGCTGTCTCTCCCAAGGTGACCTCCAGATCGACCGTTTCCTTGCGGGTGAGGAAGGCCGTGAATGCCGCGAGCAGATCGGCCCGGATGCGGGCGGTCCCAAGCTTCGGCTCGGCCTGCACGCTCCCGAGCGCCAGAGCGGCGATCTGGCTCGTTTCCTTGCGTGGCTGAGTTTGCTCCGGCTGAGGCGGCTCCGGAAGATCGAGCTCTCCATCCGCCGCGGTGAGGCCGCTGAGCTCGTCCAGTATGACGGCAAGCTCCGGCTCCACCTCATTCTTCACGAGCTCGGGATCATAGCCCGAGAGCATGCAGGCCTCTCCGGTCAGCCGTTCCTCCCGCTCCGTCAAACCGCGGCTGCGTGCGAATTCCGCAGCCAGATCGCGGGCTTTGAGCGTCCGCTCGTAGGCATCCGCATCCCACTGCTTCATGGCGAGATGCAGCAGCGCCGGTGAATCATAGCCGCGCGGCCGTTCATCCTCCCGAATCCGGTGGATGGCGCCGCTGACCGCGATCGAAAGAGCCATCATGAAGTCGCGGTATTCCTCGAAATGCCCCCGATGGCGGAGAGCCACCAGAAGAACGCCGAGAAGCTCGTAGCGGTAGACCAATGGGCATTCCAGAACCGGGACTCCTTGAATTTCCGTAAGTACAGCTCTGCCGTAAAAAGGATCCTCCGGCTCAAAGGTCTCATAGCGTTCCGATAGCTCCAGGATGGAAGCCTCCACCTGCGAATGGGACAAGCCGCGCGATACCATCTGAGCCTTCCCGCCCGTTCGCGTTAGAAGAGCCGCCGCAAACGGTCCTTCAACCAGGCTCAGGCTCATGTCAATCAAGATGAATAGCACGCGCTTGAGGTCCTGCACCATCGTCACGGTGCGGCTGATCTCCATCAGCATCGACAGCCGCATAAAGTGCGCGTTGCGATCCTCCCGGAGGCTGCGCAAAACAAACTGGGAGCTGAGAATCGAGCACAGCGTCTGTCCGAAATCGTACATGGCGTCGGGAATGTCCGTCAGGCTGCGGCTGCCCCCGAACAGAATGCCGATGATTTCCCCCTCCCTGACCAGCGGGTAGCTGAACAAGGCTTTTACCTGTACGTTGTTTTGCCGAAAAAAGAGGATGCGCGGATCCCGGGAGACATTGCCCCACCTGCCGGCTTGGCGCGTCGCCGCCGTCTGCCCGAGAAAGCCTTCGCCAAGCGAAAAACTTGAACCGGACAGGCTAAAGCCTTCGCCAAGCACTTCGACAACCTGAAAGCGGGTTTCATCCTGCTTGAATGCAAGCCCCAGGAAATCGAGCCCGTCGCCGAGCGCAAAGAACGGCTGCAGGCTATCCTTCAGCCGGTTCTCCGGACGGTCCAAGCCCGCCGATATTTCTCTTATTGCAGCAAGCTGCCGCTTCCCGGTCGTTTGCTCCGTGTCGGTTTGCATGAGCCTACCTGTAATGGAGGCCATTGCGCCGAGCTTTGCAGACAGTTGGCGTTTGCGCTCGCCGTTCAGCTCCGGTACGGAATCCCTGAGCTCCCGGTATAGCGCTCCCTCGCTCTCTTCGCCTTCATAATAGCTCTGCAGGAGGAGCCGGGCCCGTGAATCGGTGAAGAACGCCGCCCACAGGTAGAAGCGGCGGGGAGCTCGTCCCGGTATCGGCATCGCCATGAGCTTGATGCCTGGACGGAACTCATACTCGATCGGGCGACTCAAGCCTTCAAACGAGCCGGTCAGGGCCATCGCCTCCGGTGACAGCCTGCCCGCTTCATTTCGGTCTTCCAGTGGACGGAGCCACTCCGCTTTTCCCGAGGGCCGCGTTAACCCCCGTCCTTCTCCGTCCGTGACCAGGAGGCAAATTCCCGTGTCCGATGCATAAGTATCCTGGAGCTGCTGAAGCAGCGCTATGTATTCGTCCATGACGATTCGTCCCGTGTCGTCAGTTTGGGGAGCTTGTAACGGTAGACGGAACGCGGACCGTCCTCCACCAGCTCCAAAATATTCAGCTCAATGAGTCTGTCAAGAATCGCGGTCAGATGCTCGGGTCGGCTTCTCAGCAACAAAGCCAGCCCTTCGCAGGTTTCCTCGGCATGAGGATGATCGCGGAAGTAATTCGCGCATTCGATCTGCAGCTTCATCTCAAGCTTGTCGGCCTCGCCCATATCGATTCTCCCCCTCACCTCTCGTTCATGGGCTTCCTCGCCCCTTTACCCTTTTATACCCACTCTCGAACCAATTGCACCCGAAAAATAAATAATTTTATAACAGGTGAAGAAACCATTGTTTTTAAGTTAGCAATGCACACCACCAAACAAAAAAGCCTCCGCTGATGGCGGAAGCCTTTTCATCCGGTATACCCGATTTTATCCCAAGGAAGCCTCGATTAAAGAATGAGGGTGAAGATCAAATGGTACATCAGGAATCCGATCACCATGGAGATCGGGATCGTGATCACCCAGGTCATGATCATGGTGCCGACGACTCCCCAGTTGATCGATTTCGCTCGGATTGCCGTCCCCGTCCCGATGATAGCCGACGTCACCACATGGGTCGTGGAGAGCGGCAGACCGAAATGGGTGCCGACAGACAGGACGGTCGCCGAGGTGAGGTCGGAAGCGAAGCCGTTCATCGGCTCGATCTTGATGATCTTGCTGCCGACGGTCTGAATGATCTTCCACCCGCCGACGGAGGTTCCGAGCCCCATCGCTGTAGCGGCGGCCAGCTTGACCCACAACGGAATGTGGGCGTCTGCGCTCAGATAGTTCCCTGAGACTAACGCGAAGAAGATGATCCCCATCGCCTTCTGGGCGTCATTCATGCCATGAGACAGCGCTTGCCAGCCGGCGGACAAAATCTGCAGGCTGCGGAAGCCCTTGTTGATCGTGCCGGGAGAAGTCTTACCGAACCAGCTGAGCAGCTGGCGAATGATCTTCAGGATGATGAAGCCGGCCACGAAGGCGATGACCGGAGAGATCAGAAGTCCGCTCAAAATTTTGCTGAAGCCCCCCCAATGCACTTCATTCATTCCCGCTCCGGCGATGACCGCCCCAACCAAGGAACCAATCAGCGTATGAGAAGAAGAGGACGGGATACCGAAATACCAGGTCAGCAGATTCCAGACAATCATCGAGACGAGAGCGGCGATGACAATGCTTAACCCGTTATCCAACGCAGCGGGGTCCGCAATGCCCTTGCCGATGCTGTGGGCGACCCCTTCGGCGATGATGGCACCCAGGAAATTCAGAATAGCCGCATAAAAGATAGCGACCCGGGGCTTCAGCGCCTTGGTGGAGACGGAGGTGGCGATGGCGTTGGCTGTATCATGAAAGCCGTTGATGAAGTCGAATAGCAGCGCCAGAATGACAATGATGACGATCGATGTCACGAAGATCCTCCTAGATGGGTATTAGAAATGATGTAGCCCCGCCAAATGGACAGCTGTCCGTCAGGCATAAACCTTCCATTCGAAGGAATGTTATAGGCAGTTGGCAACATGAAAAATAATATCACAATCCCCGACAAATGTTGAGGAATTTTTAAGACGAACGCCTAAAGAAAACGCTTTAAAGATTGAACAAATCGTTTGAAATTTTCCCTTGCTTTTCTTAGCATCCCCAACTTTCGCAGCCGCACCCTGATATACGCAAAGGTGAAACCGACGTGTTGTGCCATCGGATGGATCCCATAAGGAGGATTTCTGAATGTGGACGAAGACAGCCGTAACCGAGCTTCTCGGGATTCGCTACCCGCTCTTGCAGGCGGGGATGATCGGTGCCGCGCGAGCGGATTTGGCAGCGGCCGTCTCGATGGCCGGAGGACTCGGCACCCTAGGCGCTGCAGGAATGAATGCCGATGAGCTTCATCGGGAGATGAAAGCGATCCGTCTTAAAACGAACTGTCCCTATTCGGTGAATCTCCATATTCCCATGAAGGAAGTACTACCGGATGAGGGCCGACTTGAGGAAGTCTGCGAGCTTCTCCAGCCCTATTGGGAGGAGCTGGGGCTGCAACCGCTGAACGCCCTCGCATCCGTCCGCAGGGAGGCTGCTTACAAACAGGCGTTGTTTGAAGAACAGCTCGCCGTCATTCTTGAAGAGTCGGTGCCGATCGTCTCCTTCTCCTACGGAGTTCTGGACAATGACTGGATTGACCGGCTCAAGCATCGCGGAATCAAGCTCATCGGCACCGCGACGACGGTGTCCGAGGGAGCCCATCTCGAGCATCAGGGCGTCGATCTCGTCGTCGGCCAAGGCAGCGAAGCAGGCGGCGAGCGAGCTACCTTCCTCGGGGCAGCCGAGCAGGCGGCCGTCGGCACGATCGCCCTCACCCCTCTCCTCGCGGATGCCCTGCATGTCCCTGTCATCGCCGCCGGGGGCGTGATGGACGGCCGTGGAATCGCCGCGGCGCTCGCTCTCGGAGCTGCGGGCGTCCAGCTCGGCACCGCCTTTCTTACCTGTCCGGAAAGCGACGCTTCCCGCCGCACGAAGGAAGCGCTGCTCACCAGCATGGAGGAGAGCACCGTGCTCACCCGCTCTTATACCGGACGGTATGCCCGGACCATCCGCAACAAATTCATCGCGGACTTGTCCGATGAGGATCACCGCTTGCTTCCTTATCCATATCAGGAAGCCTTGACCCGGCCCATCCGGGAAGCGGCAGAGGAGCAGGAACGGGTAAGCTGCATGGCAGTTTGGTCGGGCCAGGCTTCCCGTCTTTTGACACGCGAGCTGCCCGCAGGCGATTTGGTGCGGAGGCTCGTAAAGGAAACCGATGTGGCCTTGGATCGGCTGCGACGGCTTTGATGATGGAACAGATGCGCGGCTACTCGCGTAGAAGGGACGGCGAGCAGGCGGCTCCCCTGCCCGCAACGAAAAAGGAGCCTCTCCTTCGGCCGCTAGTTGCTACCTTCGGATTGGCTCCAGCTCATTTATCGATTGATGACCGCAGCAGCAGCGAACGGATCATTCAACTTCGCGCTTGTGGCTTGCCGATGCCTGCAGGTGCTCCCGCTTCCCTGAACGCTATAGTTCTAATCGAGATAGCTTCTGCGACGGGCGACGCCTTCCTCATAAGCCGCGTACAAGACGGCCTGGCGTACTTTCTCGGCTACGGACGTATCAAATACGCTCGGAATGATGCAGGTTTCGGAAAGCTCGCTGTCCTTGACGGAGGAAGCGATCGCGCGGGCGGCAGCCAGCTTCATCCCTTCCGTGACCCGTTCCGCCCGGCAGTCCAGAACTCCACGGAACAGACCGGGGAAGCATAGCACATTGTTGATCTGATTCGGATAATCGGATCGCCCGGTCGCCATGACACGGACGCAGCCCTCAGCCTCCTCCGGCGTAATCTCCGGATTCGGATTGGCCATGGCGAAGACGATCGCATCCTTCGCCATCCGGCATACGTCCTCCCGCTTCAGCAGCCCCGGGGCGGATACGCCCACGAAGATGTCGGCTCCCTCGATGACCTCGGAGAGAACTCCTTCCACTAGCTGAGGATTCGTTCGAGCGGCATACTCGTTCCAGGCATCCCGGTCGTACGACCGGGTGCGGACAAGCGCCCCCTCGCGGTCCACCCCAATGATGTTCGTAACGCCAGCCGACAGGAGAATGTTCGTACACGCCGTTCCGGCCGCCCCGACTCCTGAGATGACCACCTTGCAATCGGCCAGCCGCTTGCCGACAAGCTTAACGGCGTTTAGAATTCCCGCCAGCATGACGACCGCCGTTCCGTGTTGATCGTCGTGAAAGACGGGAATGTCCAATTCCTCCACGAGCCGGCGCTCAATTTCGAAGCAGCGGGGAGCCGAGATGTCCTCCAAGTTGATCCCGCCGAAGGACGGAGCAATCTGTTTGACGGCCTTAATGATCTCTTCGGTGTCCTGGGTGTCCAGGCAGATGGGGAAAGCATCGACGCCGCCGAGCTGCTTGAACAGCACCGCCTTGCCCTCCATGACCGGCATCGCCGCGAGCGGCCCGATATTCCCGAGTCCCAGGACAGCGGAGCCGTCGGAGACGACCGCAACGGTATTGCGTTTGATGGTCAGATTATGCGCCCGTTTCGGGTCCTCATGAATGGCCATGCATACCTTCGCAACGCCCGGCGTATACACACGCGACAGATCGTCGCGGTTGCGGATCGGCAGCTTCGGCGTCGTCTCCAGCTTGCCTCCCAGATGCATCAGGAAGGTCCGGTCAAACACATCCAGCATATGAACGCCCGTCAGCTTCCGAACCGCTGACGCCACGCGATCGGCCACCGCCGGATCGGTCACGCTGACGGTGAGCTCGCGAACCGTGGCGTCGGCTTGGTAGCGGGCTGCTTCGACGCTGACGATATCGCCGCCGGCCTCGCCGATAGCAGTAGCCAATCGGCCGAAGCTCCCTGTATCCTTCGCCATCTCTACGCGAAGCATCACGGTCATTTGCCCGGAAGGAGCCGACGCAGTCTTCACTTCCATCTGCAGAAGGCCGATTCCCGGTTTCCCCTCCTGCTCCTTACCCCCAACCGGCTGCTCGCTGTCCAACCGGTTTCGATCCTCCATCTCCAGCCACTCGCTTGATCTCTTCGCCATCTCCCTGTCCTTCCCGACTATCCGTTCAAACGCTCGGATTTCTCTTTTTCCTTGCGATAGCACTTCCGGCAGAGAGGCCGATACTTGTCGTTTCCGCCGATATCCAGCTGCTCGCCCGTAAAGACGGCCCTCTCCCCTTGAAAACGGGTATTAAAACGCGCCTTGCTGTTGCAGTACCAGCAAACCGTCTTGATCTCCTCGATCCGGTCGGCCAGCTCCAGGAGGCGCTTGCTTCCTTCGAACATCTTTCCTTGAAAATCCGTCATGAGCCCATATGCGATCACGGGGATATGAAGCCGATCAACGATCTCCGCCATGGCGTCGATCTGCTCGGGACTCGCAAACTGCGCCTCGTCCACGACCACGCAATCGGGCCTATTTTTCTCCACAATGTCCATCATATGTTCATCCAGAAGCAGAGCTTCTCTTTGAAAACCGACCCTGGAGGTCACCTTGCCGATTCCGTGCCGGGTGTCCAGAAGGGATGTGAAAATTAAAACCGACTTGCCTTGTTCCTCATAATTGTTGGCGATCTTGAGGATATCCATCGATTTGCCGCTGTTCATGGTTCCGTATCGGTAATAGAGCTTAGCCAAGGTGTTCTAGGTTCCTTTCCCTTAGGTTGCCTTTGCATCGTTACGCAAAGCATGTCCCCCCAAAATTTCCTCCCTATTGTACTCCGAGCCTGCCGGAAAAGAAATACACTTTGTCTCGATTTGAATATGGAAATTCATTGTCGCTTTGATAAATTGCCCCATGAAAGGGCTTGAGCATGCTTTCAAACCGGATCCCAGACGGCTTACCCTGTAGATTGCGCTTGTATTTCGCTCATCAGGCTCGTATTTAGCAGGTATATACCATCCCTTTCGTTCGTCACGGGGGCTTGAAACCATACTCTTCCCGTTCTTGCCCGTTCGAATGTTCGAAAAATGTCATCGCATTCGTTTGCCCATTTGTGGTATGGTAATACTGCTGTTTTGAAAACTGCGGCCCGTTTCGGGGCCGTTTCTTGCGGAAGCGTGCGGCCGAGGGTTCGGCGAACGCTTCCTTCTCTTGTCCCGTTACCTGCCCGGGGCGTACCCGAATAATCCGGCGGACAAGCCGATGAAATGTGGGGATTGGAATGAATCGATCGTTGCGGAATGTGAAAAAAATGGCATACCAATAAACCTTCAACCACCGTTGAAGGTTTTTGTTTCCTTATGGCAAGAAGTTTATAGGAGGGAAAAATTGTGTCCAGTCAGACCGCTAAGCCTGCGAAGAAGTTCAGCCCCGCGATATGGGGAGCATGGATCAGCCTGCTCAGCAACCTCGCCTTAACCGTCATGAAGCTCGGAGTTGGCATGCTCTTTGGCAGCCAGGTGCTTGTCGCCGATGGCGTGCACAATGCAGGAGATGTCATCGCCTCCGGCGCCACGTTAAGCTCCATGCGAATCTCCAACCGCCCGGCTGATGAGGATCATCCCTACGGACACGGGAAGGCCGAGGTGCTGGGTGCCGCCCTCGTCGCCATCATTTTGGCGCTGGCTTCGGTTTATATGGCCGTCCACTCCATTCAGATGCTTTTTCAAGAACCGGCCGCGCCTCATATTCTTCCGCTCGTCGCGGCTTTCGTCTCTCTATTCTGGAAGCTGATCCTGTACTTTTATACCATTCGCATCGGAAGAGAAGCCGGCAGCAAGGGCTTGATCGCGACGGCGAACGATCACCTGGCGGATGTGTACGCTTCGGCGGCTGCGGTGCTCGGCATCATGCTTTCGCTGATCGGCGAGCAAATTAGCTCGCCCTATCTGGCTTATGGAGACCCCATTGCCGGAATCATCGTCTCCCTGCTCGTCATGCGGCTCGCCTATACGATGGGCCGCGAATCCCTCGATGTCTTGATGGAGCACAGCGTCGACCTCGACATTCTGAAGGATTACGCCGCGCTGATCCGAACCATTCCGGAAGTGAAGCGGATCGATCGTCTGCGCGGGCGCAATCACGGACACTATATCATTGTGGACATTCGCGTCTCCATTCCGGGCTACCTGACCATTCAAGAAGGGCATGACATCGGCCGCGCCATCAAGAAGGTCATTACCAAGGCCCATCCGGATGTAGGGGAAGTGCTCGTCCATCTCAATCCCTGGTATGAAACCGATGTGACCTGACCACTGACCGAGGGATCAATCTCGCGACACGTTATACGCTCTGGAGCGGTTCCGTCAAACAGGATGGAACTCGAAACGAAACAACGCTCCAGAAAAAAAGTTGTCCCCGCCGAATAGGAGTCAGCGTGCAGCGTACTAATAGATCCGGCGAACGATCTCTTCAAAGTCAGGCTCCGCCATGTCGACGTCTTCGATCTCGCCCCATTCGCTTACGATGCGGAGCACGCCCATGGCGGTGATGTCGCTGCGGTTGCATTCGAGGGTCAGCTCCCGCTCCGAGGCTTCCCGGATACGGAAGAGCCGACCGCCGACTTCCCCGCTAACCGCATTCGCCGGGGCCTGAATTTCGCTGCGATAACGCACGCGGATGACGGTTGGCAGCCCGATCCGCTCGCGGAGGTCGGGGATGGAGCCGTCATACCGAAGGCTTCCGTCGTTGATGACCAGCACGCGGCTGCACAGCTGCTCGATATCGTCCATATCATGCGTCGTCAGCAGTACCGTCTTGCCGTACTCCTTGTTGAGCGTCCTGAGAAATCCGCGGATGCTCTCTTTGGCGTTGGCGTCAAGGCCGATGGTCGGCTCATCCAGGAACAGGATGTCCGGATCATGCAGCATCGCCGCCGCCAGGTCGGCCCTCATCCGTTGGCCGAGGGAGAGCTTCCGCACGGGGGTATCCAGAAACGATGCCAAGCCGAGCAGCTCGATCAGCTCCGACTCCCGCTTGCGCCTCACGGCATCCGGTATGCCGTACATGGCTCCCAGAATCTCGTACGATTCCTTCACCGGCAGGTCCCACCAGAGCTGGCTGCGCTGGCCGAAGACGACGCCGAGCCTCCTCGCTACCTTGCGCCGCTCCTTGTGCGGGTTAAGCCCGCCGATGCGGACCGTCCCAGAAGTCGGCCGAAGGATGCCGGTCAGCATCTTGATCGTCGTCGATTTGCCGGCCCCATTCGGCCCGATGTAGCCGGCGAATTCACCGTCCGGAAGGGTGAAGCTGATGTCCGTCACCGCTTCCTTTTCCCGATAATCCCGGGAGAACAGGCTGCGCACTCCCGAGAAGGCTCCCTCCCGCATGACCGGCGTTCGAAATACTTTGCGAATGTTCTCTACCTCTATCATGGACCTATCCCCGCTTTCGTCGTTTTATTAACTCCCCGTGCTCTGATAGCGCGACATGCCGACTCTCCAGAAGCCGAGAGCGGCCGTCAGGCAGAATACCGCGACGGCTGTCGTCGCGAAGAGAACCCACAGTCCGTACTGATGCCGAAGAACGTACAGAGCGGGAACATAGTTGGCGAAGGCGACCGGGATTACCGTGAAGAACAGCGACCGGAGCCACTTTGGATATAACGTAAGCGGATATTGGGCCGCGCTGCGCGAGGCGTCCTCGGTCAGCGTCTGAAGCACGTCGACCTTGGTGATCCAGAAGCCGATCGTCGAGGTGGCGAGCCCGATGGAGAACAGGATCATCGCTCCGGTGAGCACGATCCACAGCGTGAGCGGAACAGCGATCCAATCCATCTGACCGGAGCCGATCAACTTGTACAGGCAATAAAGGAGAATGCCCCCGCCCTGAAGAGCTTCTCCGAGCATGATGCGGAAGTTTTGAGACATGAGCGCAAGCAAGAGAGGAAGCGGCCGGATGAGCAGCTGATCGAGATCGCCGCTGACCAGGTAGCGGTCGAGGTTATGGACATCGCTCGCGAGACTGCGGTACACGACCCGCGACAGACTGATTACCGAATAGAGATAGCCCACCTCGTACAGAGACCAGCCCTGAATCCCTCCGAACTTGGCTAATACTACCGCAACCATGAGAAATTCGGAGACGTTGACCAAGGTAGCGAGCAAGGAGGACAGCCAGAAATTGAACTTGTATTGCATGCGGCTGCGAATGCTGGCACGAATCAACATGACGTATAAACGGAGCAGATTCATCCCCCCTGCACCTCCACCTTCTGCCTCGCAAGAACGGTGAGTCCCGCGCAGACGATCGTAAACAGGAGACACCACAAGAGACCTCCGCCCAATACCCGGAAGGATTCGTGTTCCATGTAGATTTTGACCGGATGGTATTGCAGGTAGGGATAAAAGGAGTTTAGGCTGAGCGGCCTCAACCAGGAGGGGAGCCATTCGATCGGGACGAAAAAGCCCGATAGCAGCATCGAGAACGCATAATGGACCCAATGAAACCAGGTGGATTCCGTTGTCCAGAGGGAGACGATACCGACGAGGTACTGAATGCAAATGGATAGATAAGCTCCCACGATGAGAGCAGCCAGTGTTCCGGCATACGTGCTGATCCGGGTCGGCAGCGGAAGAGAAAAGACGAAGAAGTAGATGAGGTAGATGGGGATCGTTTTGTAGACAAATTGATAGGCGACTTGCCCCCACTCGCGAATCGCCGTCTGGTAGAAGAGACTGACCGGCCGCATTAGATCGAGCGAGATTTGCCCGGTTCTCACCCGCTCAGGGATACCGAGCCCGAAGGTAGCGAAGGTCGTGACCCAGAGAGCCGCTTGGGTGAACCCGACGTAGCTGACCATTCCTTTGACGCCGTAGCCTTCCAGCTCATGATCGGCACCGATGCCCATCCAGATGAAGATGTACATAAACCCGAAGAGCGAGCTCGCCAAATTGTGAATCAGATGGGAGCTTCGGTACTGCAGATTGACCCGGTACGCTTTGCGTACCAGCACGGCAAATAACATGTTGCACCTCCATGATTTGAGTTACACGCAGCTTGAATCCATCCTTGCGATCCCGTCTTATGCCAGCCTATTTGGAGCTTGTCAAATCCGGCGGCGGAACCTTGCGTACACTTTCAAACCAACTTGCAGCGGAGAAAAATGCGAGAGCTATCAATCATAGCAAACACCGTAAATTGTGGCAATGATAAAATGCATCTGACCTCTTAGCAGGCGGCACCGCTTGGACAGACACAAAAAGAGCGCCTTCCGCTTCGGGAGGACGCCGCCTTCTTTACAAGTCTCTCTGATTACGGTCTTCCTTACGTCGAGCCTTCTCCCACTCCTCGTAGCCTTCCGTCTCAACTGCTTCCTTCCTATGAAAATGCAGAGACAGCTTGGCGTCGATTCGAATCAGTAAAATACTGTTCAAGAGAAGCAGCAGCACAATAACAATGGTAATCATGGACTCGGGTGTCCTCCCTGGCGGCACGAGGGATTGGAGGCGAATGTGCCGCATCAAGAGTTAGACGCATCAACTGGGAAAAAGTTCAAGTCCCATGCAGGTAGACACATCAACTGAAAGAGGATTCCACATCCATTACCGCTTCTTCTGGCGCACGAACGACAGAGTCGAATTCTCCGGAATGTCGATGCCGGTCGTCTTCGCGGTGCCGATGCGTTGGGAGAGATAAATGCCGGTGTGACCGGAGAAGAGGTAGCTGACCGCGCAGGCGATGAACAGGTACGGCAGAAATCCGGCGCCGAACAGCTCCACGCCCATGATGAAGCAGGCGATCGGGGTGTTGGCCGCTCCGCTGAACACGGCTACGAACCCGAGAGCTGCGAGAAAGGGAACAGATACCTGCAGCAGCCCGGCCAAGGTGCTCCCCAACGTGGAGCCGATGACGAACAGCGGAGTGACTTCCCCGCCCTGAAAGCCAGCTCCCAAGCTCAGAGAGGTGTATAAGCTCTTCCACAGGAAAGCGAAGGTTGGCGCGTCTCCCTTAAAAGCTTCCTCGATGAGCGGCAGACCGAGGCCAAGATAATCTCTCGTCCCGCCGATATAGACGAGCGCGATGATCACGAGGCCGCCCACGAAGCTTTTCAACGGGGCATACGGAATCAGCTTGGTGTAGAGCGCTTTGAGCCAGCGGGTCGATTCGCTGAATAATAGCCCGGCCAAACCGAACGCAACGGATGCGACCGCCACCTTGAGCATAACGGGTCCGGTGATGGCGGGGACCTCGCTCACTTGATAGAGGTGATGCTGAATGCCCCAGGCGCGGGTGACGATATCGCCGACAAGACTGGCGATGAGACAGGGGACAAGCCCTTCCGAGCGCAACAGGCCGATGGCCAGCACCTCCATGCCGAACATGGCTCCGGCGAGAGGCGTTCCGAAGACCGCCCCGAAGCCGCTGGCGATGCCGCACATCAGGATCAGCCTGCGATCCGCAGCGTTCAGCCGGACCACCGTGCCGAGGCCCTCCGCCAGGCTGCCGCCCATCTGAACGGCCGTCCCTTCGCGTCCCACCGAACCCCCGAAGAGGTGGGTTACCACCGTGCCGAACAGGACGAGTGGAGCCATACGCAGCGGAACCCTGCCCTCTCCGCCGTGAATTTGATCGAGAATCAGGTTGTTTCCCTTGGAGGAGTCCCCTCCGATCTTCCCATACAGATAGCTGACCACCGCGCCGCCGAGCGGCAAAAACAAGAGAAGCCAAGGGTGCGAAAGCCGCGCGTCCGTCGCCCGGTCCAGTGCGGCCAGAAACAGTGCAGCAGCCGATCCTGTCAGCATGCCGACAATGCCCCCCAGCACCAGCCACTTCAGCAGGAATCTCCCTGCCGCGATCGGCCCCATCTCCCTGATCTCTCGAATGCTGTCCCTCCCCAGCCTCATCTTCATCTGCCGTTTGTCCATGCTCATTCCATCCCCTGCCATAAAAGTCACTCCTGTAAAATAAACAGACCCCTACCAGCACATAGGTACTGGTAGGAGTCATCAGCCCGAGATTTAGGCGGTTGTGGCGAACTCCATCGCCGTCGTTGTCGAAATCTAATCTTGAGAATACGGTAGAACTTGAAGGTTGTCAAGCTCGTGAAATGAGCTTGTAACGGTGGGTATGTCGTAACGGTGGGTAGTGAAGACCTGCTCCCATTTCCACACATCACACGCCGAACTGCCGCAGATGATGATCAAAATGCTTGTACAGCAATCGCCCATATTCGCGCGCAGAGAGCGGACCGAAGGCGGGATGCTCACCTTCGCTAATCGTCAGGCTGTCGAACAGAGCGAGGAGCTCCTCCTTGTCCTGCAGAAAGGCCGACGGTTTCGTCCCTGCTCGCATCGCGTCAAACTCGGGAGCCGTCGGCAGAAACCCACCCGGCCAGCGAGGCAACAGGTAAAAGGCGACCGGTTTAGCAGCCCGCTCCATGAAGAAGCTCCTCTTCCCCGGTACGGGACGGATGCCCGCCACATCCCTCAGTTGATCGCTCAGATGGCAGAGCATCTGACCTACGGTCATCTTTCCGAAGCGGCGGGCCGAATCCGGCGCAAGCCGTTCGATCCGCGCACGAATCTCCCCGCGCACTTCCGGATCGTTCAAGCGTTTCACCTTCGATTCCCCCCGTCTTCCCGCCGGATTATTTACCGCTTTGGAGCAGGCTGCCGAGCAGCGTCCGCTCCATCGCCTCCATCCGCTTCCGGTAATCGGCATCTTCCCCGCCTCCGACAAACTGCAGGGCGATGCCATCGCGGGTTGCCCAGAACAACGCGGAGAAATCGGCGGGATCGGCATCTGGACGGAACTCTCCCGAACGGATGCCTTCCTCGACTATACTCGCGATGAAGTCTTCCGCATACGTGCTTTGCCGGTCCATAACTGCCTTCAAATCCTCGCGGCGGGACGATTCCAGCCAAAACTCCAAGTAGAAGGCGAGCAGCCGCTTCAGCTCCGGGAGAGACTGATTTCGGAACGCATGGAAAACCTGCCGCAGCTTGTTCTCCGCTCCGTCTTCCGGCCGAAATCGTTTTTTCATTCCGGTGATCGACTGCTGCATGCGCTCTTCCATCACCTGCTTGTACAGCTCTTCTTTCCCAGCAAAGTAGAGGTAGACGACTCCCTTGCTCACCCCGAGCCCGGCTGCGATATCGTCGACGGTGGTGGAGCCGTAGCCTTTTTCGGCAAAACAGCGAAGAGCGACGTCCAGAATGGACTGCCTTCTCTCTTCCTTATAGGCGTCGGATACTTTCGGCGACATCCTTACCTCCTTCTGCTTACTTCAGGTTTTCTGGGTTGAGGATTTCAAGCTCCGGAACGACGAAACGGCCGTCCTTGCGGATGAGTCGGTCATCGAACCAGATTTCCCCTCCGCCGTATTCAGGGCGTTGAATGCAGACCATATCCCAGTGAATGGCCGATTTGTTGCCGTTGTACGCCGCGTCATAACATTGCCCCGGGGTAAAGTGGAAGCTGCCATCGATCTTCTCATCGAACAGCGTATCCTTCATCGGATCCTTGATGTACGGGTGGAAGCCGAAGGAGAATTCACCGATGTAGCGCGCGCCTTCGTCCGTGTCGAAGATCTTGTTGATCCGTTCGTTGTCGTTCGCTTCCGCCTTCACGATCTTGCCGTTCTCAAAGGTCAGCTTGACATTCTCGAAGGTGAAGCCCTGGTACGGAGAAGGGGTATTGTAACTGAGCACGCCGTTTACCGAATCTCGCACGGGAGCGCTGTAGACTTCGCCGTCGGGAATGTTCCGCTTGCCGCAGCATTTGACTGCGCCGATGTCTTTGATCGAGAAGGACAGATCAGTGCCGGGTCCGACGATGCGTACCTTGTCCGTCTTCTTCATGAGCTCTTCCAGCGGGTCCATAGCCTTTTCCATCTTGCGGTAGTCCAGCGTACAGACGTCGAAGTAGAAGTCTTCGAACTCTTCGGTGCTCTTGCCGGCGAGTTGGGCCATGGCCGGGGTCGGGTAGCGGAGAATGACCCATTTGGTCCGCTTCACGCGGTTCTCGCTGTGAACTTTATGGTTGTACAAGGCTTGATAGCTCTTCATCTGCTCGGCCGGAACGTCCGCCATCTCGTAGCTGTTGCTTCCGCCGCGAATGCCGATGTACGCCTGCATTTGGTTCATCATGTAGTTGTCGATGTCCGACCAGGTGCTGATTTGCTCCTCGGTCGAATCCAGGACGAGCGTGCGGGTAATCTGCGGATCGCGGATGGCTACAAAGGGATTGCCCTTCGCCGCATGGACGGCTTTCACGATTTCCTGAACGAGAGGGTTCTCGATGCCGATCGCTTCGATCAGAACGTTTTCACCCGGTTGAATAGAGGTGGAGTAGTTGACCAGGATGTCGGCGAGCTTGGCTAGACGCGGATCTTTCATGAGTGGTTTCGCTCCTTCTGTTTTGTGGTTCCGTAGAGGACAGTCTTCCTTGTGAAAATGACCGTCCGGTCACCTTCGATTGTCGCACAACAGCCTTAGTATTTCAAGCGGAGCGTTCGTTACATCCATCTCCTTCCCGAAGCTTCTCTAGTCGTCCCGAGTCATCCGAACAATCTCGAATCCTTCCGAATAACCTCATACTGTCCCACGTTTTCCGAATCATCTTCATCATTTCACCCATAAAAAATCCCTTCTGAGTCAACGTAAGAAGCCAATACCTTACGCAAGCTCAAAAGGGATGGACATCGGGAGTTAGGGTTAGGGCAGGTCGATGAGCATGAACAGAGTGTCATCGGACAGGCCCGTTACGGTCAACTCGGGCGTGTCGGTGATGCGAGCATCGTCCCGGCGTCCCATCCTCTCGCTCCCGTTCAAATCGATAGCTCCCTCCATGACGAACAGGTAGATCCGGCGGCCAGCCGCTTGGGTGAAATCGACCGATTGGCCGCTCTCCAAACGAGACAGGTAGATGGTCATGTCTTGATGAATCGCGGCAACGCCGGGAGCGGGACGATTGGAAACAACCGGCAGCAATGCGCCCGCAAGCTTTGAGGGATCATAGGTAGTGGCCTCATAGGAAGGCGTAAGGCCGGGAGTGTCCGGCATAAACCAAAGCTGCAGCAGGTTGACCGGTTCATTGCCCGGATTCGTCTCCGAATGCTGGACGCCGGTTCCCGCGCTCATCCGCTGCACCTCGCCGAAGCCGGTGATGGCGGTTTGCCCGGTGCTATCCGTATGCTTCAGCTTCCCTGTCAGAACAATCGAGACGATCTCCATCTCCCGGTGCGGATGAGTGGCAAAGCCGCGGTGACCTGCGACAATGTCGTCATTCAAAACCCTCATCGGCCCAAACTGCATGTTATCCGGGTCATAATAATCGGCAAAGGAAAAGCTGTGGTACGTGTCTAGCCAACCATGATTGGCATGGTACCGAGAATCGGCAGGTCGAATCGTAATCATACAAGCAGCCTCCTTCGATAAAATTAAGTTACTTACTATTAATAAGTATTTTATCAATAAGCACTTACTTTTGTCAAGTAACTGTGATATGATGAAGATGGAGATGATGAACATGCAAAACTTACATCCTCTGTGCCCCAAATTTGAGGCGGCCTTTGAACTGTTCGGGAAACGTTGGACCGGATTAATCATTCAAGTCCTGCTCACCGGCAGCAAGCGCTTTGGCGAGATCGTCGATCGCATTCCGAATATGAGCGACCGAATGTTGGCCGAGCGTCTGAAGCAGTTGGAGGAAGCGGGGATCGTTACCCGCCAAGTGTATCCCGAGACTCCGGTGCGAATCGAATACCTGTTGACGGAGAAGGGGCGGGAATTGAACCCCATCATGCAGGAAGTCCAGAATTGGGCGGACAAATGGATGGCCTTAACTCCATGCGCTCCGGAAGAGGCCTGCGAATGACCGTATTCCTCATGATTTCGGAATACATTTGAAGCAGCTGCGGATACTAACCGCGGTTGCTTTTCTTTTTCAAAAAAGCTTCATAACTTATCAATAGTAATCAACTTGACATTCTTTAGTTTATCAGCTAGGATGGCATTAGTGACTTATATCACTTCCCGTTCGATGACAAAAAGGAGAGATACCCTTATGACGAAAGTATTGTACATTACCGCTCATCCGCATGATGAGCAAGCCTCCTACAGCATGGCCGTAGGCAGCGCATTCGTGAAAGCTTACCGCGAAGCTCATCCCGAGAATGAAGTGGTTCATCTGGACTTGTACCGACTCGACATTCCCCAAATCGATAACGACGTATTCAGCGGCTGGGGCAAGCTTGCCAGCGGCCAAGACTTCAAGGAATTGACGGCAGACGAGCAGCACAAGGTCAGCCGCCTTGGCGAATTGGTTGACCAATTCGTAAGTGCAGACCAATATGTCTTCGTTACCCCCTTGTGGAACCTGAGCTTCCCTCCGGTCCTGAAGGCGTACATTGATGCCGTCAGCGTTGCAGGCAAGACGTTCAAATACACGGCAGAAGGTCCGGTTGGTCTGCTCAGCGGCCGCAAGGCTCTGCACATTCAAGCGACCGGCGGCTTCTATTCGAACGGCCCCGCCGCCGAGCTGGAAATGGGCGATCGTTATCTCCGCACCATCACCCGCTTCTACGGCATTGAAGATTACAGCCTGCTTCGTGTCGAAGGCATGGCCTACGCGCCAGAAAAAGCCGCTGAAATCAAAGCGGAAGCCATTGAACGCGCCAAGGGATTGGCCAAAACGTTCTGATTTATCCAAGCCCGCTAACGAAAGAACGAAAGAAGCTTCCTTCCACCGCAACCTGCGATGGAAGGAAGCTTCTTCTGTTTAGCGGCTTTCTCTTGTCCGATGAGAATCGTCGCGGAGCAAGAGGGATCGTTTCATTTACTCGTTAGTACCGATTTTTTACCCGTTCAAGCGGGAATGGTTTTGATGAGCGAGCGTCACAAATGCTACATAAAGCGGTTGGAGGTTGAACTTCTTGCCGAACTCAAATTTATAGGAGGCCATGCTCACGTTATTTGCTTTGTAATACGGCGAATTGATGTAATGGATGGTCATTTCGCTGTCATCGAAGCCGGTTCCGGCCGTTTCCATCGTAACCTCCATGATGGAGTTCAGCGGAATCGATGCAACCCGAGTCTTCTTGCCGGTGACTCCTTGATGGTCGATCAAGATCAGCCGCTCACTGGTGATGATGAAAGCGTCGCGAACAAGCTTGAAACCGTTTTGTACTTCTTCCTGAGGCATGAGGTATATTCCGTATTGCTGCTTAAGCTCCTGAACGGAGACTTCCGAGAAATTGCCGAGCAGACCGTTTAAAAGTTTGGACATGAGTGCCACTCCCCCACAGAAGGTAAAGCCTTTTTTAGCTTCCCATTTCTTGTAATTCGACCAAAAGTTGATGTTTCCTTGTATATCCACCTCCAAAATACAAATTTTCACAAAAAAACCGCAAACGAAGTCCAAAATTCTTCGTTTGCGGTATGTGCCGACGATTAGATACGCCGCTCTTCATTTATGGTAGAGTTTCTATCTCTGTGCAGCTCTGTTTTATACTCGACCAATCCAATCTCACATTCGGGTCCGATGGTCACATGATTACCTCGAACGATGCGAGCCCGGGTTCCTTCGAGAATGACATGATCCCCTTCGATGACGTCCGCCGTGAGATATTCATTTATTCCAAAAAGCCCCTTCACGAGTTTCCCGATAGTGTTGGTAACGCCTGAACGCTTAACCCGAATGGACTCCCCGCCGATTTCCCGCGCTTCGCTGGCCCCGTGCAGGGTGATCTCCAGCTTACCGGCGTTCAGCAAGCCCGCCACCTTGAAGCTGCCCTTGCAGTCGAATTCCTCCGTATCCAGGTTTGCGTCCACCGTTAGATCGCCGCGCGTCTTGATTTTTTCAGCCGAGAGCGGACCTTCGATTTTGGTCTGGCCATCGCATTTGATCTCCCGACCTTGAAAAGAACCGACCAGCTTGAATGATCCGTTCACATCCAATTTGTCAGCCAGAACGTTCCCCTCGATCGTCGAGCTTCCGTTCACCCGGCAATACTCCGTCCGCAAATCGCCGACCAACTTGGATCGACCGTTCGTATAGAAGCTCTGGCACTGAACGTCTCCATCTACGCGGCCCTGCCCGTTGATTTTCACCTCATCGAAGGTGCCGCCGCCTGAGCTGCCGGTACCGTTAATGATCAGGTTACTCCCTTGTTCCGCATCACTCATAGGTTTTTCCTCCCGCTCCTAGTTTTATTTTTAACTCTTCGCTGTTTACTGCGACAGAACCGCGCGCCACCAACCGAACCCCCTCTTCAAACCACAGGGATTCCCGACTTGCTGCAAGCATGACCATAGAGACACCCAGCTTGCGCACCAGCAGTACTTCGCCGCTGATTCCGCCTAACTCCCGGTAATGGTTCTGCAGAATGCGGAGAAGCTGCTTGCCTTCATCCAGGACCATGTCTCCCCGATCCAGAAAACCATGCAGCAAATAAATGAAGAGAAGCTGTTCAAAGGGAAGCACCGCACCGGAAGTCGGCGCAAAAACTTCTTCGAATAAGGCGAGAGCTTCTTTGGAGACGATACCTCGCCGAACCAGTTCCCATCCGTCCATCTGCATCGGAGCCGGATCGGGAGAGAAGACATCCGCCAACTCATCCAGGGACAAGTCTTCCTTCATGTTCATGATTTTTCCGATTCGCTGGAGTATTTTCTCTCTAGGAAAAAAGGTCTCTTGTCCGGTAAAAGTCGACTTGCGAACAAACCATTCTTCCGGGATCAAGTTTTTCCGCTTCCATCGGTAGAGCTGTCCGTAGGAGATGCCCGCGAGCTCAAGCAGGTCTTTTTTGGAAATCAAGTTTTCGTCCAGGAAAAAAACCTCCTTTCATATTCATCGTAACATAACACTGTTACGCTTGTAAAGCACAGCTGCGCCTGTTTGTGTTATGATCGTCTTTACAGACTCTGCTCGCTATACTTGGCTATCAGAAAGGAAGTTTTCGAATGAACGCATCTGCTCCGCCATCCAAATCCATTTCGAACGAAGCAAAGGCCAAGCGCAGCGCCGGGTTCATTGTGATCCTGGGCATTTTGTCCGCCTTCGGTCCTTTGTCTCTGGATATGTATCTGCCGGCTCTGCCTCTCATCACCCAGGAGCTGAACACGAGCGCTTCCTTGGCCCAGCTCAGCATCACCGCCTGCCTGCTCGGGCTTGCGCTCGGTCAACTGCTGGCGGGACCGCTCAGCGACAAGTTAGGTCGCCGCAAGCCCCTCATCGTCTCGCTCGCTATCTATGCGGTCGCTTCCTTCATCTGCACCTTCGCGCCGAACATCTCGGTGCTTCTGTTCTTCCGCCTGCTCCAAGGTCTCGCCGGCTCAGCCGGCATCGTGATCTCGCGTGCGATGGCCCGCGATCTCTACTCCGGTTATGAGCTGACGAAATTCTTCGCCCTGCTCATGCTGGTGAACGGTACGGCGCCGATTCTCGCCCCCGTCCTAGGTGGAGCGCTGCTCACCTTGATTCCTTGGCGCGGCGTATTCGTGGTGCTCGGGTTTATCGGCATTGCCATGCTCTTTGCCGTAACCTTGCGCCTCGGCGAAACCTTGCCGGAGGAACGCCGATCCTCTGGTGGCGTCGGACAAACCTTGTCGACCTTTGGAGACTTGTTCAAGGACCGGTCGTTCATGGGCTACGCCCTCACGCAGTCGGCAACCGCGATCGCTCTGTTCAGCTACATTTCCGGTTCCTCGTTCGTGCTGCAAAATCTGTACCACGTCACTCCCCAGACGTTCAGCCTGATCTTCGCTCTGAACGGATTCGGTATGGTGCTCGCCAGCCAGACGACCGGCCGCCTAGCGGGACGGATGTCCGCGGAGCGCTTGCTCGCCGGTGCTCTTGCGCTGATCGTGCTCGGCACAGGGGCCTTGCTCGCCGCTATTCTCGCTGAAGCCCGGCTCCTCTTCCTGATGATTCCCCTGTTCATCGCCGTCGCTTCCATCGGCGGAGTGAACATCACCTGCAATTCACTCGCTCTGCAAAATCAGAAGAAGCACGCAGGGAGTGCATCCGCCATCCTCGGCCTCCTTCCCTACCTGGCCGGAGCGGCCGCTTCTCCTCTCGTCGGCATCGCCGGAGAGAACTCCGCTCTTCCGATGGGCTTCCTGATGGCAGGCGCGTCCGTCCTCGCGGTCCTCTTCTTCTTTCTGCTGGCTCGCAGAAAAGGGTGATCCCACCGATCGTCGAACAGCCAAACAGGCCGCACTCCCTTTACTGGGAATGCGGCCTGCTGTTTTCTCGAAAGCGATTATTCGGCGCTTCTGCCCGTTTGCTTCTGTTGCTTCAACAAGTCGCGAATTTCCGTGAGGAGCACTTCCTCCTTGGAAGGAACAGGAGGCTCCGCCGGTTTCGGCGCTTCTTCTTTCTTGCGCGTCAGCTTGCCTAGCAGCTTGATGAAGAGGAAGATGGAAAAGGCAATGATAAAGAAATTAAGCGTCGTTTGAAGGAATTCACCGTACGTGATCTTAGCATCCCCGACCGTAATCGCCAGCGATTTGAAATCGTATCCTCCGATGAGAATGCCCACCAACGGCATAATAATATCCTTTACGAGCGAACTGACGATACTACCAAATGCGCCGCCGATGATAACCCCGACAGCCAAATCCAGCACGTTCCCCTTCAGGGCAAAAGCTTTGAACTCCTTCCACATAAAAACAGCAGCCTCCCTCTCAACAATTAATCTCATTCTCATTCTATCACAATTATTCAGGACAGAACTCTCGATTGCACGATGGCAAGTGTAACAAGAAAGGCTGAAACTACCAGCAGCAATAGAGATGCCCCGAACCACAAGAGCTTCTGCCTGCCCTTCACGTCCTTAAGCATAAAAACGTTCGCGAGCAGCCAGATCAGCAGGTAGATGACGGCCATTGCCACAGCCGCGGTCTGTCCCCTGCGGGTTGGTGGCCCCATAAAGCCATCGAGTCCGATGACGGTAAAGATGAAGACGAACCCTCCCGGCGCTCCGATGAGCAGATTGATAACCGTCCATACCCCTTTTTGGTTACGGGTCATGGCCGACAGCCCCTTTCCTGAAGGACTAAATGGCTATTCTCACGCCCATTATAGCCCATCCTCCCGGGTCTGAACAGGAGAAAGCTTGGGTTCTGTAGAATCGCCGAAAAACACCTTCATGAGGAGCGGGGTGACAATGGTCGTTACGAGAACCACCACGACGAGAACCGTGAGTAGAAGGTCCGGCAGCAAGCCCGCTTCCTGCCCGATTCCCGCCAGAATGAGCGCCACTTCCCCGCGCGAAACCATCGCCGCTCCAATCCCAAGCGAGCTTCTCCAGCCGAAGCCGGCGGCTTTCGCGCCGAAGGCAGCTCCCGCCAGCTTAGTGGCGATGGCAAGCACGCTGAGTCCAATAATAAGCCCAATTTGAGAAGCAATCCCGTCAAAGCTGACCTTGACACCGATCAGGGTGAAGAAGACGGGTACGAAGACGGCATAGCCGATCGTCTCTACCTTCTCGGTGACTTCGTGCTTAAATGAGGTGAGGCTGATGGCGATCCCTGCCGCATACGCGCCGATGATGGCCGCAACTCCGGTATATTCAGCGAAATAAGCAAGGCCGAAGCAGATGATGAGCGCCGCCGAGACGACGCTTTCTGTGACACGCAGGTTGACAAAGCGTTTGAGCAGCCAAGGAACCACCTTCCAGCCGACGAGGATCGCAATGCCGAAGAAGGCGACCTTCTTGAACACGATCATCCCAAGATTGACGTCGCCTCCGGATAGGCTCATGAGGAAGGCGAGCGCGATGATGACGAGCACATCGTCGATGACGGCAGCCCCCATGATCGTAGCCCCCTCTCTCGTCTTTAGTTGCCCAAGCTCCTTCAGCGATTGAACCGAGATGCTCACGCTCGTCGCCGAGAGCAGGAGACCGAGGAAGGCTGCCTCCATTCCGCTTAGCCCCATAAACCAAATCCCGCTCCCGTATCCGAGTGCGAAAGGAAACGCAATGCCTGCCAACCCGACGTAGGTTGAGCTTTTGCCGGAGCGTTTGAATTTGTCTATGTCGGTTTCAAGCCCCGCGATAAACATGAGCAGGATGACCCCGATCTGACTGAGTTCCGCCAGAACATCGGTATGTTGAATAAGTCCAAATACAGCGGGCCCGAGTACGATCCCGATGAGCAGCTTGCCGAGCACGGCAGGCTGACGCAATTTCACACTGAGCTCTCCCGCTAGCTTGGAGGCGAGCAGGATGATCGCGAGTTGCATGATTAGCATGTGATCTCCACCTTTCCTTGTGTTGTCTTTCTCTTTTGTATAATCAAAGAAGAGCCCGCACACCCAAGCTTGCTGCATGAAGACACAGCAATCCCTTGGTGACAGGCTCCGCCTAAAATTCCC
The DNA here is from genome assembly GCF_001457415.1 of Gorillibacterium timonense. GTDB lineage: Bacteria > Bacillota > Bacilli > Paenibacillales > NBRC-103111 > Gorillibacterium > Gorillibacterium timonense. The sequence goes on along the minus strand of NZ_LN881724.1, from coordinate 180,042 downwards.
TACCGATATGAATTTATCCCTGGCCCTTGCTCTCCGCGGTAAAAGCTTCGTCTGCATCCAGGGTCCATTCCAGCTTCCGAAGAAGGTGGGCTTTGAACAGCTCCGCCAGGAAGGAAGCATAATAATCGGGACGGACCATCACCCGATACTTTCCTCCCGGGTACTTGTAGAACAGAACGTCCGTGTAATCCCGATTGCGATCGAAAAACTGCTCTACCTTTCTCAGCCAAGCCGCATAAGGAGCGACCTCTCGGAAAGTGATGAGAAACTCGATGCTGTCCTCGTCGCGATGTTCTTCCATCTCCAGCAAGCGGTTGTCATATTCATAGACAAGCATAGCGATCTCCTCCTTACAGGAAATAACGCAGGTAAATGTACCCGCTGCACAGCACAATCGAGAGCAGCATGAGCGGGAACCCCAGCTTCAGATAGTGCACGAATTTGATCGGATGCCCCTCCTTGGCCGACAAGCCGGCTACGATCAGATTGGCACTCGCTCCGATCAGGGTGCCATTACCTCCGAGACAAGCCCCGAGGGCAAGGCTCCACCAGAGCGGCTCGATATTCTGCACCCCCATCTGTCCCATCTCCTGAATGAGCGGGATCATGGTCGCCACGAAGGGGATGTTGTCCAGAAAGGCCGACGCCAGCGCGCTCATCCAGAGGATGAGCATGGACGCAGTGAGCGAATCGCCCCCCGTCCACTCCATTGCTTTCTTCGCCAGTTCGCCGATCACACCGGTCTCCACGAGGCCTGCTACAAGGACGAACAACCCGATAAAGAAGAAGATCGTCATCCACTCCACCCGGGTGAACGCCTCCTCCATGACCTTTTCCCCCGTGAGAAGGAGCAGCAGAAACGCCCCGCCAAGCGCAACGGTCGCCGACTCCAGATGCAGCGCCTGATGGAGGAAGAAGCCGAGAATCGTCAGACCGAGAATGATGAGACTCTTCACGAGCAGCCGCCGATCTGTGATCAAGCCGCTCATTTCCATCTCCATGATGGCCTGTTTCCGCTCCGGGGTCGTATGCAGTTGCCTGCGGAAGAGCAGGTAAAACAGGAGCATATTCACCGCCAGAACCAGCAGGACAATCGGAGTAAGATTCTGGATAAAAGCAAGGAAGGTCAATTCCTTAACCGCGCTACCGATCATGATGTTCGGAGGATCTCCAATCAAGGTCGCAGTTCCTCCGATGTTGGATGCCATAATCTGCGCCAAGAGGTAGGGAACCGGGTTCACCTTTAACTGCCGCGTGATGCTGAACGTAACCGGAACGAGCAGCATGACCGTCGTCACGTTATCCAGGAAGGCGGAAGCGAAGGCGGTGATCGCTGTAAGCAGGAGCAAAATCCGCATTGGCTCTCCCTTTGCCTTCTGTGCGGCCCAGACCGCCACATACCGGAACACTCCCGTTTCGGAAGTCACGCTGACCAGAATCATCATGCCGACCAGAAGGCCGAGCGTGTTGAAGTCGATGTGATGCAGTGCCGTTTCCTGACTGACGATGCCCGTCACGAGGACGAGGACTCCTCCCAGCATCGCCACGATCGTGCGGTGAACCTTCTCCGAAATAATCCATGCATACGTCACCAGAAAAATACCGATTGCCCAATAAGCCTGTTGTTCCATGCTTCTTCTCCTTTATGCTGACTGTCGCTTCCCCCAGCTTTCCCGAACGAAAGTCCGAAAAAACGCATAAAGAGCCCGCTTTTGGCAGGCTCCTCCGTCGTTCCATGTATTTAACTCTATTTAGTATACGAAATTCCAAGGAGAATGTAAATCCAAGAGTATCTGACGGCTCCTTAGTTGGTCGTCCAACCGCCGTCCACAACCAGCTCGATGCCCGTGACGAACTTCGATTCATCAGAAGCCAGGTACAGGTAGGCATTGGCAATGTCCATCGACTCGCCGGCATAAGGCGGCAACGGTGCCAACCCCTTGTAATGGCTTCCCATTTCCTCCTGGGACTTGATGCCGGCTTTCTCTACCATTCCCGTAAAGATCGCACCCGGATGGACCGAATTGACGCGGATATGGTCCTTGCCGAACCATTGCGCCGCATGCTTGGTCAAGGAGCGTACCGCTCCTTTGGATGCGCTGTAGGCCGCACCTTGCGCGTCGGAGACGCCGCCGATGATGCCCGCGATCGAGGACGTATTGATGATGGCGCCTTTGCCGTTCTTTTGCATGTGGGGGATTACGGATTTCATGCCCAGCCACACACCCGTGCAGTTGATGGACATGACCTTTTCCCAGTCCGCGAGCTCGGCTTCGAGAATGCCCTTCGCGATATGAATACCGGCATTATTCACGAGAATATCGATTTTGCCGTATTTCGCGAGGGTTTGTTCAATGACGGCATCCCAAGATTCCTTCTTGGAGACATCCAGCTCGATTGCGATCGCATCGCCGCCGTCTTTGATAATCTCCTCTACTTGTTCCCGTAATACATCGACCGTAATATCCGTCGCGACGACCTGTGCTCCTTCTTTTGCGAACAGTTGCGCGCCGGCCAAGCCCATGCCGCTTGCCGCACCCGTAATAATAGCCACTTTACCCGAAAGTCTGCCCATCTGGATCACCCTTTTCATTTTGTAGAAGCAGTAAACGCTATATCGTTTATAGTATAATTAGGGTGATTAATCGCTTTCAATCGACAATCATAGGCCGCATTGTTTACTAATCAACGTTAGGGAACCTTTTTGTTTACGGACTTCTAGTTAATCAACAAAGGGGCTTGAGAAATTTGGCACATTTGGAGCGAGTGGATCGGAGAATTGTGAAATCGAAGGCGCTGTTAAAGGAAGCGCTGCTGTCCTTGATGCAAGAAAACCATTTTCGAGACATCACGATCATGAAAATTGTCGAGAAGGCCGACTTGAACCGGGGTACGTTCTATAAGAATTATCAATACAAAGAAGACATTTTGGATGAAATCATCGAGGACGTGACGACCGATCTGATCGCCTCTTTCCGCGCGCCTTACCAGCAGCAGCAGGTGTTGATCGTCAATAGCCTGCAAGCCTCCGCTATCAAAATCTTCGATCATGTCGCCCGGCATTCCCTGTTCTACAAGCTTTTGGCTCAAGGGGAGGCCTTCCCCGGCTTCCAAAAGAAGCTGTGCCAGCTGTTTAAGGTTCTGCTCCTGCAGGATTTCGCCGATATTACGAACAATTCGCAGATTAATCGGGAGCTTCTGGCCAGCTATCGCGCTTACGCTTCTCTAGGGGTAATGATGGATTGGGTGGAAGGCGGCTTTACGTACAGCACGACCTATATGGCGGAACAGCTCGTGGCGATCCTCCAATCCAGCCATGAGAATTACACGTACCAGGTATTGTCTAGCTAAAAAGTTATAATGATTTTTCACACATACACACGAAGGAGATCCGATAGACATGCTGGATTCAAACCTAATCAACCAACTAAAAAAAACATTGAAGGCGAGTATCGAAAGACAGGAGATCGCAGGAGCTACCTTCATGGTGATCAAGGACGGCAATGAAATCTTTTACCATGAGGATGGCTGGGCAGATCTCGAGTCCAAACGCCCTATGACAAGAGATTCCATCTTCCGTTTATATTCAATGACCAAACCGATTACAGCCGCTGCGGTTATGATGTTGTTAGAACGTGGGGATATCGATTTGTTTGATCCTGTAAGTCATTTTATTCCCGGTTTTAAAAACCAACTCGTTGAGAAAAACGGTGAGCTAGTGCCTGTCTGTCGTGAAGTCAATATTCAAGATTTACTGAACATGACTTCTGGATTATTGTATGACGGAACCGGCGCAACGGGTCAACAATCCTACGCATTGTTTCAAGAACTGGACAGACGCTTGTTCAGCGAAAATCCAATGAGTACTATGGAATTTGCAAATCGTCAGGGCCAAGGCCCTCTTTCATTTGAGCCCGGATCAAATTGGCAATACGGAACCTCGGCGGACATTCTGGGCGCAGTTGTGGAAGCGGTTAGCGGTATGCGGTATGGGCAATTTTTGCGTAATGAAATTTTTGAGCCGCTCGAAATGGACGATACCGGATTCTGGTTGCCTGAAGAAAAAAGATGTCGCCTTACGAAAACCTATCAGGATGATGGTGAGGGCGGGTTGAAGCTATACAGTGGCAACCATCTTGGCATCAACCATCAAATGGATCGAGATCCGGCATTTGAGTCAGGAGGAGCAGGACTTGCCTCTTCAATCGATGATGCTGCCAAATTTACTACGATGTTGATGAACCAAGGCAGCATTAATGGTGTTCAGCTCTTGAAGCCAAGGACGGTTCAATATATGACGTCAGCTGCCTTAACCGATTGCCAACAAAAGGGCTTCGATACATGGCATACATTACGTGGTCATAGCTATGGCAATCAAATGCGCATTATGACCGATAACACAAAAGCCGGATTTATCGGCAGCCAAGGAGAATACGGCTGGGACGGCTGGCTTGGGGCCTACTTCACGAACAGTCCGCAAAACGATCTGACCATCTTATTTATGGTTCAGAAAAAAGATGCCGGCACATTGCCGATTACACGCAAACTGCGCAATATCGTATTCAGCTCCTTATAGGTGAGCCTGGTTTGGTTACGTGCGGCATTAGCCTTACGGATCAGCTTCGTAAACGTTTCCTTTCGTTTCCATTTCATCAAGTGCGGACAGCACCCCAATTATTTATGGCTTAGTGATAAAACATAGCCATACGCCATCGCCCTTAAGTTTCTCGACACTTTTGAGTGAAAATGCAGTGGGAACTTTTAAAGGCAGGTAATCCGTTTTCTCGAATAAGGTCACGGTATTGGTTTCTCCGTCTACCACAGGGGTCAGAACAAGGCTCAGCTCGTCAATTAGGCCTGCTTGTAAAAATGACCAGTTTATAACCCCGCCTCCGGATACCATCAATGTCTGAATATCAAAAAGCTCTTTCAGCTTTTCGACTGCCCATGCAGGGTCCAACTCATCTTTTCCCGCGATGATATACGAAATACCAAGCTTCCTCAGAAAAACGCGGTATGCGTTGGATGCCCGCTCCGTAAGCACTTCAATAATATGTGCCGCCGGCCGGTCAGCATAGTGCAGGGTATTGGAAGACCATCCGATTTTTCCAGACGCATCAACGGATACATAATACATTTTCGCATTCTTTACCGCCACATGGTCACCTTCCGGTACGGCAGGCGCATTATCATCCAGCTCCGGCTTCTTGTAGAACGTGAAGTTCTCGTCGGTTGTAACACGTCCGCAAAGCCATGCCTGGGGATGGTAACCACCATTTATACGCTCGTATTCCTCTCCGGCAGCAACTGCGGCTTCTGTCTCCATAAAGGGGCCGGTGATCCTGCCGTCAAGGCTGCTCATCATGTGACAAACCGTATATGGGCGACTCATTGCAGCATTTTCCTCCTATTTGTTGGAATTCCGATAGATAGCATCACAATCTTCGGCAGACAGCGAGATGGGACCAGCTGCAAACAGGCCGCCCATGTATCCAAAGTTGTTGAAGCACAGATTGCCCAGCTTCAAGATACTCCTGAAGGATGATGGAGTCCCTCAAGAGATTCGCCCTTTGAAATCCAGCTTTCAATTGGGTTAGACTGCTTTTCTTTTTATTACTAGCTGGATTCCAACATTAAAAATCAAAGCAATCATCAATAAAAGGAGCGCCGTTATCATGATTCCGTGTAGACCACGATACATAATTTCTTGCATAAGTGGTATTAATCTTTGAGGTAAGTCACCTGCACTTTTGGAATCACTTAATTGATTTAGCATATCCATTGTGATTTTCCCATTCGATTCAGCAACACCTTTCATTAAGGCATGAGTTAGGATTACTCCATATATGGATGACATAAAGGTTTGACTTAAAATACGGATAAGGTACGCAAATGATGTTGCAATGGGAACATCTCGCTTTTCCGCATCTTCCTGTACACTGATTTGTAAAATATTAAAGCATACCCCTAGCCCAAACCCTTCAAATGCCCCAGCAAGTAATAATAACCACATTGGTGTAGATACTCCGGCTAATACCATACCGCCAAAGGAAATGATAAATGCCAAGTTTCCCAAAGCAAGCACACGATATTTACCCAATTGTGGGGAGATCGATGGTCCCGTCATAGAACCGGCAAAGTTTGTAATAGCACCCGGAATCTGAGTCATACCTCCAAGCAAGGCACTTAGTCCTAACAATCCTTGTACCCACATGGGTACATAGATGTTAAAAGCAATAAACGCCCCCCATAATAGGGCAAATAAAATAAAATCAACAACCAAGGAACCATTCTTAAAAAGTCTATTGGGGATGATGGGGTCTGCCGCTTTTTCTTCCACTTTATAAAATACGACTAATAAAAGTAACCCTCCACTAATTAAGGTACTAATTAAGCTTAGCGAACCCGTCTCAACCATCTGGATTCCTGTTAAAAGTGTGATTAAACCGGCTATCAAAACACCAGCACCTACATAATCCATTTTTTCATCTGAAGGAATGCGTCCGGGCTCTTTAAAGAAAAATTGAATAACGAGTATGGAAATCATCGCAATTGGAATATTAATATTGAATACCCAATGCCAACTCAAGACTTCGATAATCCAACCACCAAGGAGCGGTCCCAGAATCGAAGCTACACTAAAGCTTGCTGTGGCATATCCAACTATTTTTGCTCTCTTCTTGGAGTCTGGATACAAATCTGCATATATGATAAAAGGTATCGTGTTCATTCCACCTGCACCTATTCCCATAGCAGCTCTTGCAATCAAGAAAAATACAATATTACTTGATGATGCTTGAAAAATGGAACCAACTGCAAATAGCAATGTTGCAAGTTGATAGGTTCTTCGGTTTCCGATCCGTTCTCCCAATTTACTCCAAAGCGGAGTGGATACGGCCATTCCCAACAAGAAAACAGATACGATCCACCCCATGTATTGAATGGCATGTAAATCACTTACAATCGCTGGCAGAGCCGTGTTGATGATGGTTCCATCTAAGCCCGCCATTGCATTTGATAGTAACAGCGCCAGTGTTACGATCATGGTTTCCTTCTTACTCATCCTAGTAAATCCTCCTAAACGAAAACCGTTTTACTTTTTAGCTACCGTTATATTCAAGCAAATTAAATAAAGGACTGATGCAAACCCGAGTTTTAGCTTAGGTTTACATCAGGCCCATTTCGTGCGATAACTCCATTATTTCTTCGGAAACTCATTAACAGTATAATCGTACCCTGGGCTATGTCCATTGCCGATATCAAGCAATTCGTACATTAGTGAACACCACGACGGAAAATGTAAAATAAATAACAAGATAATCCACTCAGAGTGTCAATAGATGCACACTTCAAGTGGATTATTTTATACGCCACGGAGCATCCGTTCTCAACTCATAAATTATATCGATATTATTTACCAACCAATTACAAGCATCCCCAAAATTATCCGCAACATGGTCAGGTTTGGCTTTATCATACCATGTATGTCGATAAGCATTTAGTGATTCCATTCCCCACCCTGTTCTAACCAAGATTTTTATTGCTCCTACAGTTTGTGCTGCCAACATATCAGTAGACCCTACGTCACCAATTACTGCACAATTGTGTAGGTCTAAACTATGTTCTTCGGCAGCTTTTAATAATAGTCCAGGTTTGGGTTTATGACATTTACATTCATCTTTTTGATCGTGTGGACAAATGTATGCTCCATCAAAACCAAAAGTTTCGAATTGCACATTAAAATCTTCCATCTTTGCTTCACCACGTGCAATACGATGTTGATTAGTAAAAGCGAATACTTTAAGTCCTTTCTCCTTTAAGAGTTTTATGGCCTTTTGTGAAAACGGGAATAGCTCAAAACTGTTAGGATGTATAAAATGACCGTTTCCACCAATAGTTCCGTCTCGGTCAACAAAAACCGCTTGCAACATATTTTTCTGAACCTTTGTATTATTCAATTATTATGCTCCCCCATCATTTACAGGTTTATAACCTCATTCTCGAGTATGTATTACTACACCAACAGTGTAATAAGGGATTAATCTATCCACTCATGAGGAATTAGTGCATTATCTCCTGTTGAAGTGCCACCTCTCCATCTCTTTACAACATGAACAATATCCGTATTTGAATCCCAAGTAATCTCATCAGCGTGATCATTAAGGTTTATTTGAGTTGGATTTTCACACCGTAAACTCAAATGATTATGAAATGTAGCAAATATCTTTTGTACCATTACGATATCCTCCGGTGTATACTCCACTTCTGACTGCCTTTGTAGTTTATCCGGGAAATACACCTGACTCGGTTGATCTAGTCTCCCAGCGGTCTCGCATGCCTGCCGGGTTGCTTGCCGGGTATCCGTCTTGGCGGATGGTATTGCCGAGCGTCACTCCCATATAGACGCGGCTTCCGTTCCCGTCATAGCGGTAGACCGTTTGGTCGCCCCATTCGTTTGTATGTGCGGTCAACCGGTTAGCGGCATCCCAGCTGTAGGCTTCCAGGATGCGCGGTCCTGCCAGTGTTGCTTGCAGCGAATTATTTCCGTCCGGTGCGGTGCCATCTCCATAGACTTCATTCGTTACAGAACCGCCGTCCTGTGCATACACGCTGCCTGGAACCGTCATGTCGGCGGACAGGCTTTGCGCGCGCAGCAGGGATGTGCTGTCCGTGCCCGTCACCGTCAGGAGATTGCCGCGCAGGTCATATGCGTAATCCCGATAGTCGCTCCCCTTTTGCCAGTGCGTCAGTTTGTTCTCCGGGTCATAGGCATAGGTTTCGGTTCCGGCTGACCCGCCGCCTGCTACCGTCTTGTTCAACCGATTGCCTGCGACATCGTAGGTATAGCTCGTCTGCGTTCCGTTTCGCTTCTGCACCTGAGTGAGTTGGTTCAGCGCATCATACACATAATCCGCGATATCGGCTTGCTGTGTCGCTCCGCTCGGATTGTCTTCGTCGCTGCCGCCTTTTTGCCGCTCCCGATGGACTAGATTGCCCGCTGGATCGTACGTATAGCTGAGCTGCTCTAGCAAAGCCCCTCCCGGTCCAAGATGACGAATGTCCGTCACTTGCCCCGCATCGTTGTACTGGTAGGTGCTTGTTCCGCCATTCTGCAAGGCTTTGTCCGTCATCCGCCCATTGGCATCATACGTATATGCGGTCTCTTGGCCTTGTCCATCGGTGACTCTCGTCATTCGGATATAACTATCCCTCAAAAAATCGTATCTTGACATTGGGGAGCATTACTCTTGTCATTGAACCAACAGTTAAAAACTCTTTCGCCCAACAAGTACAGCAAACCTCTCTATTGCAACAACCTGAAGAGTCATTGTTTACATTCTTTGAATAGCACCGTCCTAGGAAACAAAAGGCCCACGTTGGTTTCGTGTAAAATGGAAGTTACCACACCACCATCATTTACAGGCGAACCCAACATGAGCCACTTCAGCTTAGCATAATCGAACGCGGGCAGCTTCTATTGGGAAAACTCAATGGCAGCTGCTGCCTTCAAGACTAGAAAAACTTGATGAGGATAGGGATTAAAGTGAAGATCACTAATCACATTACATGATTTACCTATTCCTTGAGTTTATCTCTAACATAGTATATTTTCTTCGTAGTTGTCTCAAAGCGAAATGTCACATCCTCACCCATACTTTCTAATGAAGGGTATAAAGCAACTTCCCACATCTCTTCATTTGTTCTCACAACAAGTGAAGGATTATCATATCTATTAAGAAGTTCAAGAATCCCTTCTTTTTCAATTCCATCAAACATACTCTTGATGTCAATATTCCACCTTGATATGTCTATTGGGTCACCGTATAATCTTGCACCCCCAAAAGCTCTGAATTCAACAATCGAACGCTTATCCATATCAATAGTAACCCAACAAACTGCATCCGGAAGTCCAAATATAGAGTTGTTTTTTGCGTAATAATGATAATCAATAGTTCCCCTTCGGTTATTAATATTTTCTTTTCCTTGAAATCCAATAACAATGTTCGTCAAATATGCATCTTTTCTCCATTGTTTGGCCCTTTCAGTAGCAAAAGGCAAACCATCTTTATAGGAATTTATCTCATGGTTAAGTGGAATTTCGGTTCTATCTTGTATGTCCTTCATACTCCAATTTGTAAAATGAAGGTATGCAAATAATGATAACAAAACTACTATGGATGCTGCTGATATGACAGCAATTTTCTTAATCATTTTTTTCCCTTTCCTAATATACACCTATGGTATTGTAATATTTGCGGAAAGCAAGTGAATATTGATAAGTCTGCTCCCCGTATTTCTTTGCAGCATTGCCTTTTCCATTATAAAGAGCAAGTATAGGAACAGAAGCGACACTTGAATCTTCTTTTAAAATAATACTGTTAGCTTTTAAGACAATACCTATATAGTAGATACTAGTTTGCTCATCTAAAAGCCGCTTAGCCATTTGTTTATCCGAGTACTCAGGGGCATCTTTTCTAGCCAATTTCTCGCTTCTTTGAGCCGTTTTTACAAATATTTGCCCGAGTCCAATTGAAGCGTCACCCCTGATTTTTAGTTTTAGTGTGTCAAAGTTATCACTAGGACCAAAACACCTAATTTCCCTAAACATTACTGCTGCAATCATTGAATTATCAACACCTAATGCGTAACTTACTATATCAATTCGATTAGTATACTTTAAAATTTTGTTAACAGCCGCAACTGTGGTATTTTGACCGAATTTGGCCTTTCTACCAAACTCATCACTGAACAGCTTATCAAGCGTTCTAAGTAGTTCAGCCTCAGCATGAATTCTATTACGTTCATGAGTACTTGTTGCACTATCCCATTCACTGGTTAAAATACTAATTTGAAATTGTACATCAGACGATAGTTTCTCGTCCCCTTCTTGCCAATGTCCCGTTGGGTCTGTATAAATCAACGGATTATTCTCCACATACGCATACAAATTCAAACTCTGCGGATTCTCTATTTCACCCTCATACGTATCCTCGCTCACAAACCGTCCGAGGGTCGGATCAAAATACCGCGCTTCCGCATGGGACAAGCCGCTGGTGAAATCATATCCCAGCCCGGTGTACCCGAACAAGTTGTCCGGTCCCGGATAGTTCAGATCGAATTTCTCCGGATTCTCGGGTGTGCCAAATTCGTCGTAATCATAACGCGCCGAGATGCTGCCGTCCTGCCCTTCCAGTGCAAGCACGCTACCCAACATATCGGTCAGGTAATACAGCGTCTTGGGCGACGCATTGCTTGTCGCGCCTGCTCCCGCCGTCGGTTCCCAACCGCTGTTCGGGTCGGCGGACGAAACGTAGCTCATGCTGATCCGTTCTTCATTCGCTCCATAGGTGTAGTTCTGCTTCCAGGCCGAGCCCTCCTCACCCGTCGCTTCCAGCGGTTCCGGCAAGCTTAAAGTGACGTCGTTAGTGAAATAGGTGTCGCTTTGCTGCTTCTTGTACTGCGTCTCCCAGCCGTCCCGTAGGCCTGCCGGGTTGCTTGCCGGGTATCCGTCTTGACGGGCGGTGCTTCCGAGCGTCACTCCCATATAGACGCGGCTTCCGTTCCCGTCATAGCGGTAGACCGTTTGGTCGCCCCATTCGTTTGTATGTGCGGTCAACCGGTTAGCGGCATCCCAGCTGTAGGCTTCTAGGATGCGCGGTCCTGCCAGTGCTGCTTGCAGCGAATGAATTCCGTCCGGTGCGGTGCCATCTCCATAGACTTCATTCGTTACAGAACCGCCGTCCTGTGCATACACGCTGCCAGGAACCGTCATGTCGGCGGACGGGCTTTGTGCGCGCAGCAGGGATGTGCTGTCCGTGCCCGTCACCGTCAGGAGATTGCCGCGCAGGTCATATGCGTAATCCCGGTAGTCGCTCCCTTTTTCCCAGTGCGTCAGCTTGTTCGCCGGGTCATAGGCATAGGTTTCGGTTCCGGCTGACCCGCCGCCCGCTACCGTCTTGCTGAGCCGATTGCCTGCGGCATCGTAGGTATAGCTCGTCTGCGTTCCGTTCCGCTTCTGCACCTGAGTGAGTTGGTTCAGCGCATCGTACACATAATCCGCGATGTCGGCTTGCTGTGTCGCGCCGCTCGGATTGTCTTCGTCGCTGCCGCCTTTTTGCCGCTCCCAATGGACTAGATTGCCCGCTGGATCGTACGTATAGCTGAGCTGCTCCAGCAAAGCCCCTCCCGGTCCAAGATGACGAATGCCCGTCACTTGCCCCGCATCGTTGTATTGGTAGGCGCTTGTTCCGCCATTCTGCAAGGCTTTGCCCTTGATCCGCCCACCCGCATCATACGTATATGCGGTCTCTTGGCCTTGTCCATCGGTGACTCTCGTCATTCGGCCCGCTTTGTCGTATTCATAGCTGACCGTAGTGTTGTCCGGGTAGATGACCCGGCTGCGCTGGTTTAACGAGTTCCACTCGTAGCGCACGTTGCGTCCCCGGTAGTCGATCGCTTCCGTCAATCTCCCCAGTGCATCGTACGTATAGCGGGTGTCGCCATTGCTATCCTTCATAGCAATCCGGCGACCTGCCAGGTCATAGCCGTAAGCAACTTCCTGTCCATCGCTGTACTGGATCGATATCACATGATTCGCATCGTCGTAGCCATACGTTGTCTTGGTTTTATCCGGTGCCAGTTGCGATTGCAAATTACCTGCTGCATCGTACGAGTACTGTGTCGCTTCCTTCAATGGATTACCTTTCTCCACGACTCGATTCAACACATCGTATTGATACTCAGTGACGGCACCCCTTGCATTCGTCTTGCTCAGCAGGTTACCCAGCGCGTCATAGGCATAAGCGGTCTCGTGGCCGCCAGCGTCTGTCACGCCTGTCAGTTGACCAAGAACATCGTAGCGGAACGAGGTTACTCCGTGATTGGCATCGGTCGTGCGAATGACGCGACCGAGCGCGTCGTACTCGTAGCCGGTTGTGGAACCGAGCGGGTTGATGATCTTCGTCGTGCGGTCCAGGCTGTCATATTCATATCTCGTTACGCCACCAGCCGCGTTGCGAGATTCCGTCACCCGGCCGCGATCATCGCGAATCAGGGTCGTTTCCTGACCGAGCGGATTGATTGTCCCGCTATCCAGCCCTCTCTTGTCATACTTCGTTTGCCAGACGGAGCCTTCTGCATCAATCGTGGAGATCTGCCTACCGCTTGCATCGTACTGATAGGTAGTTGTGTTGCCTAGGGCATCTGTAGATTCAGTAAGCTGCCCCGCCGCATTGTAAGTAAACCATGTGCTGTTTCCGAGCGGGTCCGTCACTTTGGTCTGATGACCTGCCGCATCGTAACGGTACGAGATGACGGCACCGAGTGGGTCTGTGATGCTCAGAAGACTATTGTTTCGGTCATACGTATGGCGGGTAAGTTGCCCGTTCGCGTCCTGTTCGGTCAGCAGGTTGCCATTGGCGTCATACGTATAGACGGTCGTCTGCCCGGCTGCATCGGTGGTCTGCTGCAAACGATTCAGCGCATCATAGGTGTACGCCGTCCGATTACCATTCGCGTCCGTCTCTTCCTTCACATTGCCGTTCGCATCATACGAAGTACTGCTTGTTTTCCCGGCAGCATCCGTCGTTCCGATCGACCGATAGACATCGTATTGATAGGATGTCTCTTGGCCTTGCTCATCCGTTTCTTTCGTGAGGTTTCCGTTCGCGTCGTACGTGCTGCTTAGGCTTAGCTGGGCAGCATTACGGCGCTCCACTGCCCGGTCTTTGGCATCGTACACCGTTTGCTCAAGGAGGCCCTGATCATCCCTTACCTCCATAACCCGGTGCAGCGCATCGCGGACTATCGTTTTGACGTACCCGCTCGGGTCTTGCACCGTCTTGACAAAACCGTATTCGTCATTAACAAATTCGGTCGTTTGGCCAAGTGCATCCGTCACTCGAACCGGAACTCCGGTTGCGTCGCGTTCGATGGTGGATTGGTTCCCCAGCGCGTCAGTCGTAGCGAGCAAGTTGCCCGAGGCATCATAGCTATACCGAATGATTGCTCCCAGTGCGTCGATCTGTTGAACCGGGCGATTCTCCTTGTTGTAGCGGATCACCGACGACTCTCCATTGCCGTCAATCGCTTGAATTTCATTGCCGCGCTCGTCGTGAATCAAGCGCTGAACGCCGCCGTTGCCATCGGTCAGGTCCGCAAGTCGGTCGGCATTGTCGTATCCGTACCGGACCGTCGTGCCGTCCGGGTTCACTACGGCCGCCAGCAGGAACCGGTCGTTCCATGTATAGGCCATCGAATGGCCGAGCCTATCGGTTTGCGTTGATTTGGCCTGTGCCGCAAGGGTGGCGGACAGCCTATATGCAGCTACCGGGGCCGCACTGCCGCTCTTCGGGTAGGTCAGAATCGTCTTGCCAGAGCCGACGCCGGTTTGAACCTTCGGCGTCTGGTTAGGCGTCATGTCGCCGCCGATGGCAAACACGCCTCCCGTCTGTATCGACAGGTTGTTGTTGACGCTCACGTTGTCGCGAACAAACAGATCGCCGCCGCTCACGTTCAGCTCCGCCACTTCATTGTTCGAAACAATGCCGCCGAGCAGCATTTCCTGAGCGATGGACATCTTCACCTTCGTGTTGATGGACAGATCGCCCTTTACGAGAATGCGGTCCGCATTCACGGTGAGCTGGCCGCTGTTATAGGTCAGACTGCCGCCATAGAGCGTGCTCTCCACCTGAACCTGCGAATCATTATTCAAGTGAATCGCTCCGCCGGACCAGAGATTGCCATAATCGCCGCCAACCCGATAAGCATGAACCTTCAGCTTGGTGTTGGCGTTCAGGCCCTGCTTCAAAATCAAGGTCCCATACACCGTCACCGTAATGTCCTGGTTCGTGTTCATGCCTTCAGCAATGAGAACAACCGGATGCTCGGGGCTGCCGAAGGTCACGCTGCTCTCCACATTCAGATACCCTGTGCGGACAATCGCGACACCGGAGCCGCCAATGGAGGCGATGGTCTTCTGGATGCTGGCAATCTCGTTGGAATCTGCTGCTACGGCAGATGCCTCATACTGTCCTTGCTGGCGTAATATGGCTTCCACCGAGCTGTCCAGGTAGCTCTTGATCACCGGCAAGAGTCCCGGCACTTTGCGATATGCCGGAGCATGAGCCAGATTGTTCATGTTCCCGGAGAGCAGAACCTCATCGCCAGCCGGAATGTCTCGCCCTTGACCCGGATGGATGCCCACCTCGTCATCCGGCTCCTGTTCTTCGTCTTCCCCGCGAATGACTGGAGAAACCTTACCCTCGTAAGCCGTCGTACTCGTCTTTCCATAAAAGTCAGTATAGGAGGTAACCCGTCCATGCTCATCATAATGAACGGTCATCGTCGCGCTTTGCTTCGGATCGGATACGGAAATCACGCGGTGCCGATTATCGTAGCCGAATTTAGTTGAAGCGCCATCCACATCGGCGAAAGACACCATATCTCCGTTCGAATCATAGGAGAGCGAAAGGCTGCGCCCCGAGTGATCGCTAACACCGGCGAGCTTGCCCGCATGATCGTAGGTCAACGCGAGCTCCGCGCCGCGGGTTGCCACTTTCATCAGCTGTTTGCCGCTGTAGGACAGCATCACCTGATTACCAGTAAGGTCGGTGATCGATGCGAGCAGCCCTTCGCTGTCAAAGCGATAAGCGGTACCTTGGGGAGTCTTCAGCAGATGCCCGCTTCCGGTATCGTCCTGCAGCGTCCAATCCGTGCCGCGCGGCGTCAAATACCTGCCCCCGCTCAGCGGAACATATTCAAATCGTGAACCATCCGGCCTCATCAGCTCAAGCTTGCCGTCTACCGGAGTAAGCCGCCATTCATAGCTGTGATGCCAGCCAAGACCGGTTGCACCGATGTTGGCCTCACGGCTGAGATAGGACAAACCGAATTGCAGCTGCATAAGAGCCTGGAGAGTCAGCCGGTCGGTTTGGTAGTTGAAATCCCCGCGCGCTGGCTCTACCGGACCTTGCCCGGAGGGATTCACGATGCGGAGCCGGTCAGCTACTGCCTGCTCTGTAAACTGCGCGAGGTCGCTCTGTGCAAGCGGCTCGCTGACTTCCGGGTCTTGAATCAACAGAGCATTCAATCCCGTCACCGTTCCAGAGCCGTTCGTGCTGCCATTCAGGTCAGCTAGTTGCTTGGTCATGGTCTTGACCGTGACCGTAGAATTGGCTTTATAGTAATAAGCCGCCAACTGTTCCCAAGTAACGGGAAAGGAAGGGATCGGCGTGCGCAGAATGCTCAACTGCTGCGAATAGCTCGATTGGAGTCCATCCCGTTCAGCACGTGCTCCGATTCTCGCAATTCGGTTTAAGTCGAGACTAACCTTTTGCTGCCATTGCCCTTGAGAATTAACTTGTATAGGGCTGTAGGTTTTCTCTGCATCACTGCCTGAATAGAAAACCTCCAGGGAGACCGTGGAACCCGCCTCAGCCGTACCCGAAATCATTGTGCCGTCTCCCGAAGCTGCCGCTTTGGCGTTCAGAGACTGCGGCGGAGCGGGTTGAACCGAGTTGCGGATTTCGAAGCTGGCCATTTGGCCGTAATAGACGCCGATTCCATTGTAATCCATCGGAGATACCGCAATGGTATACTTGCCTTCCTTGAGCGGAACTCCATTGATCTTGCCGTCCCATTCCACCTCATGAACGAGATAATGGCCATTCGAATCCTTCGTATCATAAGTGCCGCTGGCGATCAACTCCTTTAGAGCCGGCGGGCCCCCATTCGGGTTCGGGGTGCATAAGTTAATTTTGACCTCATGTTTGGCTTGGCCGTTGTCGTCCGCATTAAAGCTGAATATGATTTTTGCCTTTTCTTGTTTGTCCGTGTTGATCTCGCTTGGCTCGATTCGCATATTGGTCGAGGCGTAGGCTTTTTCTGTGAAGCTTGGCCACAAGCCTACAGGAAGGCTCCATGTCGTGGTGAATATAACCACAAACGCAAGGAACGCGCAAACTGCCGCCCTTTTCTTCTTACGGGCATAATCCTTCAAGGCGTTATAGAGATGATTCATCGCTTTTCTCCCTTTCAATGAATCCATGATATCGTTCATTAAGATAATTCCGCTTCCCAGCAATTGATCTGCTGATTATAGCAAGCCCAACTTCCCAAGCAATCGGTAGATGACGGCTGCCGCTTCCGCCCGGTTTGCCGTTCGCTGAGGGTATAGCTTACCGTTATCTCCGTTCAGCAGCTCCTGCTGAAGGGCCTCCAGCATAGCCGCTTCCGCCCAACCACTCACCTTGAAACCGTCCGTATAGGAGGAAAGCTCCGATTTCGGACGAACGGCTGATTCAGCCGGATTCTTATTAGAATTGTTGGCGCGCTGCTCGGCATAAGCTTTGGCCCGCATGAGCATGGTCACCATTTGCTCACGTGTGATGGCGCTTGCCGGTTGAAATCTACCATTGTCTCCTTGAACAATGCCTACAGCCGAGGCAGCCTCAATCCATCCGCTGCTCCAACGGTTGGCTGGCACGTCACGGAATGTCGGATGACCAGAAGAAAGCGGCTCAAGCCCGATTGCTACCGCCAGCATCTTGGTGAATTCTTCGCGAGTAACCGCAGCATTTGGGGCAAACCGACCGGTTTCGTCTCCTTCAAGAACACCCCGGGCCGCAAGCACGCCAATGGGCTCTTCCGCCCAAAACCCTTTCGTAACATCGGCAAAATTCAGATTTCGCAGCATGACGGCGTATACGCCCGACTCTCGAATATCCGAACGAACATACCCTTCGTGGGCCCCTGTACTTCCGCCTACGTAGATCCAATAGGAGTTATGGGAATCAAACCGGTAGATACCTAGTTTCTCTTTGCCGGTTGAGAGAACATCTTCCGAATCATACTTCAACTCAAGCAGGGCCGCTTTGCGAAAGGCTGCATCTGTTGCCACACGCCAATCGGAAGACCCTCGCGTCAACACACGACCCTTATCGTCATGCGGAATAGCTGTGGACGATTGATTCTTGAGAAGGCTGATCGTTGTATTCGCCTGGAACGTTTCTGGCGCAATCTCTAATCGTGCGCGGCCATCGGCCGACTCGATAGTTCCGCCATCCGGTCCGATCCGTGTTCCTTCTGTGCTGCCCGTCGGATTGCCGCCCGTTGATCCCCCGGATGTTCCTCCATCTCCATTTCCAGCGTTGCCGCCGCCATTACTTCCACCAGTACTTCCTCCATTATCACTTCCATTCCCTCCGGTCTCGCCCTTAGCGAGGTCAAGAGAGTGAATAGATTGATCGGACAGGCTATACAGGAGTCGGTCACCGCTGAACCCAATCCATGACCCTATAGTAGAAGGAACGGGTACCGAATAGATCGTTCCGTTCGTAAGATTAACTCCACGCAGTACGGCAGAGCCGCTGTCCGAATCCAGAAATACAGCCTGCGTATCGCCAATCGACATGAACGCGTATTCCACCGATTTCGCGGATAATGACGTCAAATCACGAGGCTCCGCCGCTGGGTCTTGGCTGTTTATCAGCACATACTTGCTTTCACCGAGCCCGTTTTTTTGCTTCCACAATACATCAGTGCCATTGAAGACAAACCAGTCTACGTAATTGGAGTTGCCTAGGCTTACCAAACTACGCCTCGCACCGCTGCTCAAATCGAGCAGGCTCAACCCACCATCTCTCGCATTCTTGTATACGATGACCCCGTTGTTCAAGATCGGGAAACGGCCTTCGCCAACATCGGTCTCCTTGTCCGTCGCCAGCTCGTGGTAAACCATGCGTCCGTAGCCTGATCGATCCGACCATACGACGCCAACGCCGTCCACCGTGGGATTCCCGTATTCCCCTGTCGTGCTATTCAGCTTCTTATGTATGCCGGTGCGAGTGTCCGCCAGATAAATGTCCCAGTTGACGGAAGCGGCGGGATGATCGCCTTTGTCAGCCCAGACGACGAAGTCTCCGGACAGATAAGGAGCGTCCTTGGCGGAGGTGCTGTTAGTTACCGCTTGTGGGGAACCGCTGGTTCCATTCTGGTAAAGCAATTGCCGGTTTCCGTTCGTGTCGGTTTCAAACCAAACCAGACCCTGCCCGCTTGCGCTGTAATCCGTTCTCTGTTTGACCGTAGTAGAATCCGCTGCCTCTACTCCCGCTGCGAACGGCATCGTTCCGACAAGTAAGAAAACGGTCATCAGGATCGTGGCAACTTTCGACCTAATCTTCACCCCGTCTCTCGTCCTGATCGATTTTCTGTTGCTGAACATAATCTCATCCTTTCTCTCCTTCTAATTAACCCCCTATTTTTCTGGAATAAGGAGTATTATCCTATCTATATCGGAAAAATTACCCAGTTAATTGAGTGCGATTTCAAGTCATTCGATGGGTTAGTATGGACGAGGTGTGATAACGGACGTTTACTAGATTATTAGAAGCATGTGCTTGATGATTTTATGGATATAAATAGGGTAAAGGATAAACTGTTCCTCTATGCCCCGTTATTTTCCTTAAAAATGACTAATGGCTTCACCCTTTATTATCAAAGAGCGAAGCCATTGAAAATCATATTGCTTCAAATTCAAATTTTATTCAAAAGCAACCATATACCTTCAGACACCAACTGTAATATCAAGACGCTACATTAATGTCACAAGACACTAGCAAAGGATTTAGGCAATGGCACAAAAGCTCAGAAAACAAGCGAAATATAACAACACACTATAAATAATCTTGTCGTTCTTTACTATCCACAGTTCACTCTAGATTCTAAATCACAAATCATCTTGCTCTTCGTGACATTCGTACGTCCTTCGTGTGACAACCGTTAGTATTACCCACACAGCTGCTACCTAGATTACAGTTTATATGCCTTCATTGCCTTGCGGATCTCCTTGATGGAGGGCCGCTTGCCATACATCAGGACGCCGGTGCGGTAGATCTTCGCCGACAGCCAGCCGAAGAACAGGATCGAGGCAATCAGGATGGCGATGGACAGCCAGATCTCCCAAGCGGGAACGTTCGATAGCATCCCGATCCGCAGGAACATGATGTTCGGAGTGAAGAACGGAATGAACGAGCAGACGCGGATGAAGGTTCCCATAGGCGCATTAATTCCATAGATACCGATGTAAAAGCCAGCCAGCGACAGCAGCGTAATCGGCATGACGGCCTGCCCCAGCTCTTCCGTGCGGCTTACGATCGAGCCCATCGCCGCGTACAGGATGACGTAGAGGAAGAAGCCGAGCAGATAGAACAGGACGAAGTAGACATAGAGCATCGGATCGATGCTGCTGAAGTCGAGATCGTTGCTGGCGAAGAAATCGCGGTTGTTCGGCAGATTCAGGTTGATGACGGCAACGGCGATGAAGAGGGCGATCTGGGCCACGCCGAGCAGGAACATGCCGAACACCTTGCCGAACATCTGCTTGAGCGGCGACACGCTCGTGATCAGCACCTCCATGACACGCGAGCTTTTCTCCGCCGTGATCTCCGAAGCGGTCATGTTCCCGTACATGGAGAGAGCCATAAAGAGCAGGATCATCAGCGCATAGACGAGGATGTACGACATGAGCTGCTCAGAAGGAGTCTTCCCTTCCGCTCCCGGCCCGTCAACGTTCCCCGTGCCGCCTCCGGATGATCCGGAAGTGATCTGGATGGACTCCAGCGATACGGGCGTATTCAGCTTGGTGACCTGTTCGTCGGTCAGGTTAAATTCCTTTACGACCTCGTTTGCTTTGATGATCTGCAGAGCGCTCTGCAGCTTCGAGCTGGGTCCAGTTTGCGTGAACGTCCCCTCCGACAGATAACGGAACGCGGGAAATTCGCCCTCTTTGGCAGGCTGCTTCACCAGAAAGCCCTTCACTTCCTTGTTCAGAACCGCCGTCTTAGCGAACTCTTCATTGGCGGAGAGTGAACCCTTGTCCGGGTACTCGATCAGCACCAGCTTGGGATCATCCTTCTTGAAATGTTCAATGAGCGCAGGTGATATGGTGGAATCCGCAAACACCCCGACGTTCGTCGTTTTGTCTCCCGAGAAATGGGAGATGACGCTCGGTGCATTGACGCCCGCTGCGATGAGAAGGGCAAAGATGATCGTGGTGGAGATAAAGGACTTCGCCTTAACCCGGTTCATAAACGTAAATTTCAATACCGTCCAGAAGCCCCTCATTCTCCATCCCCCACTTTCTTGATAAAGATTTCGGTGAGCGTAGGCTCCAGAATCTGAAACCGGTTGATGTCGGTTTGAGACATGGCCTGCTGAAGAATCCTCTGGGCGGCGGCCGGTTCGGTGACGCGGAATTCGTAACGGCCTCCCTCGCTTTTCACTTGAGTTACACCGGGCAATCCCTCAAGACCCGTTACTGGAACCGCTGTTTCCAACAGCACCCGTTCCTTCGGATAAGAATTCTTAATATCGCGAAGGCTTCCTTTCAACACCGTATTCGACTTATGTAAAATGCAAATATTGCGGCAAAGCTCCTCCACATGATCCATGCGGTGGCTCGAGAACAGAATCGTCTTCCCTTCATCGCGCAGTTGAAGCACCGTAGCCTTCAGCAGCTCGACATTGACCGGATCGAGTCCGCTGAACGCTTCATCCAGGATGAGAATGTCCGGATTGTGAATGATGGCTGCGATGAACTGGATTTTCTGTTGGTTGCCCTTGGAGAGCTCCTCCACCTTCTTGCCGTAATAGTCCGGCACTCCGAATTTCTCCAGCCAGCCCTTCAGCGCCTTGTCCGCATCGTGCTTATGCACGCCGCGCAGCTCGGCGAGGTAAAGAATCTGTTCGCTGACCTTGATCTTCGGATAGAGCCCCCGCTCCTCCGGCAAATACCCCAATTTGCGCAGCAGCTCGCCGGAATACGGCTTACCGTTGTATAGAATCTTGCCGTCATCCGGGTAGATCAAGCCAAGCACCATTCGCATGGTCGTCGTCTTCCCTGCCCCGTTGCCGCCGAGGAGCCCGAAGATCTCTCCCCTCTCCACCTGCAGCGAAATGCCGTTTACTGCCGTTTTGTCCCCGTACCGCTTGGTGACTTCTTCAAGCTGCAAAACACTCATTCGTTGCCCTCCTTCTGATTGTGCTTCCGGTCCATACGTTTCGAAGCGAAAAAAGATTCATCCGTGCTCCAGAGTAATCGGTTTCATGAAGTCGCCCGCTCGTCGATTGGGCATCTTTCCCTTCCACTATAAGATGATCGTATCATGTAGAGTACGCCCAGTCCATGACCGCTTTGCTTACTCTAGTGAGGGAAGAGCCCTCGAGAATCCACAGGAAGGGACGCCCGCCTATGCAATCAGGCTATCGCAGAAACAACGGCTCAGCTGCCGGAGCTGCTCCCGTTCAAGGCGCTTAGAGACACGCCCTCGAAGCAAGAAAAATGCCCTTGCCAAGCCGTCCGGAACGGCTGCAAAGGCTTAAGACCAATCATGTTTAGAATGAATGCCGCAAGCTTCCTTTAGGAGCAAGGCTTGAGCTCAATGGCTTTCTGACGTTTTGTTCTTAAGCCCTGTGCTGGGCATGGTTCGTATGTAAGCGCACAACCGGATCTGCAATGGCACCCGGATGCGGGCATGTCAAGAAAAGCCGCACCTGCTCAACGGACAGCCCGATCCGCCGCGCCGTCACCATGAGCTCTTGCCATTCTTCGTCCAGTTCCTCCATGCGCTCCGTCATTCCATTCATCGTTCCAGCCTCCAATGGCAATATTTGGCCTTCGTTTTGGTAACCTTAAGAGCAATCGGCCTTACCCGCTTTCTGCATTATAGCGGATAAGCTTCGTGCGAGAATGTCGCAATCCGTTGTCGGATAGGAAAATATTCCTACACGAACGGAACGTTTCCATCAGGTTCCGACAGCTTACCCGCAGAACCGCAGAGAGGTGCCTGCCCGATTCCGCGCACGGGCTTCATCGCAAATGAAAAACGCCCCCGTCCCCGCCTAAGCGGAGATAGGAGCGTGATTCGATGTATGCCTATTCGTCCTTGTCCTTGTTCAAACGCCACTTGTTGTATTCCAGAAAATCGCGGAACTGTTCCTTGCTGATGCCCGATGCCATTGCATCTCGTACCAACAACCGCCATTCCTCGTCGAGATCCTCCGTGCGCTTCGGTGATTGCGCCTCTTGATCCGGATGGATCAGGGATTCCACCGAGACGTTTAACACAGAAGCGATCTTTTCCAGAAATTGAATCGACGGATTGGACTGAATGTCCCTCTCCATCGTACTGAGGTAGGATTTGGCCACTCCGGCCCGTTCGGCTAACTCCGATAAAGTCAGCCCCTTCTTCATGCGAAGCTCTTGAACACGTTTCCCGATCATTGAAGTCTCCTTAAACCAGGGAATGCTTACGGACCCATTATAACAAAAAAAGTGGAAATAGGGGAGACGAGGATAGGGAGTTCGCCGTTCCATTTTATGCCAATGGAACGTCTCATCACGCCCACTATTCGACTATGGCCTGCACAGCGGTGAGTGTGCCGAGCGACCGGCATAACAAGGCCCGCGGCAGGTTGGCCCAGCGATCCTTGGCGATGCTTCCCCTTATTCCATATGCTCCTGAATCAACTGCATCTTCATGTCCCATGCTTTGCGGCTCAGGTCGACGGGATAGATTTCCGGGTTCAGACGCCGCAAATATTGCGGCCAAAACAGCTTGAGCCGCTCCGAGTGAAACCTGCGGCTTTCCTCAAGAGGCGGGATGCTGTACACCTGCTTGCCATCCCGGAAGATCGACTTAAGCAGCGGAATGACCTCGTAATCCGTTACCTTTTTCTGGATGAAGGTGTGGGTCGGGTTGAACAGGCGAACGGGGCTTCCGTCCGGAACATCCCCCTCCGCCAGCGTGATCAGGTCGCCCTCCGCTCGTCCGGATACCTTGCTGACGATCCGGTAGATGTCTTTGATGCCCGGGTTTGTGATTTTTTCCGGATTGGCTGATATCTTGATCGTCGGGACGAATTCGCCATCCTTTTCCCGGGCTACCAGCTTGTAGACTCCGCCCAGAGCAGGCTGATTGCCGCCGGTGATCAGCTTCGTGCCGACCCCCCAGATGTCGATCTTCGCTCCCTGCGCCTTGATTTCAAAGATCGTATCCTCATCGAGGTCATTGGAAGCCGTGATCTTGGCATCCGTCAGCCCCGCTTCGTCCAGCATTCTCCTCGCTTCGATCGACAGATACGCCAAGTCCCCGCTGTCCAGCCGGATTCCTTTCAGCCGCTTGCCCTTCTTCTCCAGCTCCCTCGCCGTCTTGATGGCATTAGGGACGCCGCTTTTCAGCACATCATAGGTGTCCACCAAGAGCGTCACCTGATCGGGAAGAGCTTCGGCAAAGCGGAGAAACGCCTCTTCCTCGCTATCGTGATCCTGCACCCAGGAATGCGCATGCGTCCCTTTGGTCGGAATGCCGAAGCGGTAGCCGGCCAGCATATTGGAGGTGGCGTCGAAGCCCGCCAGATAGGTTGCCCGAGCTCCCCACACCGCGGCATCCTGCTCCTGCGCCCGACGGGTTCCAAACTCGAGCAATACATCCTCTTTGGCAACATGCCGGACACGGGCTGCCTTGGTCGCGATCAAGGTTTGAAAGTTAACGAAGTTAAGCAGTGCGGTCTCGATCAGCTGGGCCTCGAACATCCGGGCCTCGACTCGCATGATTGGCTCTCCCGCGAATACAATCTCTCCCTCTTCTACGGAATGAATGCTTCCGTTGAAACGGAAATGACGCAGCTCCTCGAGAAAGCGCGGATCGTAATTCTCCTCCTGCTCCGCCAAGTAGCGGAGGGATTCTTCATCAAAGTGAAGCTCGTTTATATAGTGAATCACCCTCTCCAGACCTGCAAAAACGGCAAAGCCACCTCCGAAGGGCTGCTTGCGGAAATAGACATCGAAGACCGCCTTGCGGTCCATCGTCTTGTTCATCCAATGGGCGTACAGCATGTTGATCTGGTACTTATCCGTATGTAAAGCGAGACCGACGTTCGACATGTGCAGGTTCTCCTTTGTTGGAATGATAGTTTTTGATTAAGCGGGCATACGGGTACTAGTCGCGGACATCGGCTCCAAGCGACCCGCGGAAATGCTGAAGCGCCCATTCGTGTCCGGCCGCATTAAAGCTGGCGACGGCAGACGGATGGATCACCATGCGGAAGCCCCGGTTATAGGCGTCCACCGCCGTGTGAAGCACGCAGATATCCGTGCATACCCCGACCAGATGAAGGGTGTCAATCCCCCGACTCCTCAGTTCGTCCTCAAGCGGCGTGCCGTGGAAGGAGCTGTAGCGGGTTTTGTCCATCCAGAGGATGTGGTCTCGGTTCCGGTCGTACACCTCTCGGAGCTTGCCGAACAGCTCGCGCCCTTCGGTTCCGCGGATATTGTGAGGCGGAAATAGCTTCGACTCCGGATGATCCGGGTCATTCTCTTCATGCAGGTCAACCGCCATAACCACGAGATCGCCGCGGCGAACGTGCGCTTCCGTCAGCTCGGCGATGCGATCCTCGATCAAGAGTGCAGGCTCCCCCACCGGCAGCTTGCCATTCACAAAGTCAACCGTATAATCGATCACGATCAAAGCTTCCATGGAGATCTCCCCTCTCGAAATGAAAAATTAACTTTTCCTTTTCTTGGTCCTATTATATACTATAGAACAATCCAGCCCAAACGCTTGTTTCGCCTGTTGAAAATGAGTTTTTGTTGATCTGAATGGAATTTTTTATCGCGTTAAAGTATTAATTCGCTAAAATTTTCATTGACACTCTTTTCGATCTCCCTTTATGATTAAACGAAGCAACCATTGGTTAGACTTGTTCGGCGGTTGCCTGTATTCGTTGAAGGGATTCTGGAGAAGAGAGCGAGTGGATGCGAATGCGGGTTTCGAAAGGAATTGTCGCCAAAAAGAACATCGAAGACGCTGCAGCCAAGCTCTTTTCCACTCAGGGCTTCAATCGGGTGACGATGAGGGAGATCGCCAAGGAAGCGGGCTGCTCCCATACCCTCATTTACATGTATTACAAGGACAAGGAAGACCTTCTGCGGCAAATGGCTTGTCCGTTGCTGGAGCGTCTGGAATCGATTCTGGAGGAATTAGCGCACGATCCCGTCATCAGCCCGACAGAACGTCTTCGACTGGCAAGCAAAGAGGTCATCTCCTTCTGCCTCTTCCAGCGCAGCACGACGATGATTCTCTTCCAGGGAGCTCCCACGATCCGCGTAACAGACGAACCGGAAGAATGCGACCGACTGCGCAGCCGCATCTTCACTCGTTTGCGGGAAGCGGTCATCTCCTGCCTACCGGCCAAAAAGATGGATTCCGCCCAAACGTTATACCGCATTTACCTGTTCATGCTTCACGGCATGATCATGAATTTCCTCGATCCGCCCGGCGATCCAGCGGAGCAACTCCATAGAGCCTCCCGTCTTATCGACCGCTGCGTCGATATCCTGCTCGGGGATTCGGAGAGCTGGTTGCCTTCTCCCATGGAGAAACCGCTGCTCTTCTGAGAAAGAACAATCCGAAAGCCCGCATCGGAGTGTGCGTGTGGACTTCGGATTTTTTAATGCCCTCTGATTGAAAAGGATAAGCCGCCTTCAAATCTGATATGCTCCCCTTAAAGTAGACAGGTGAAATAAACAAACCTGTTGCTTAAGGGGAGTTTTGTCTATGTCCACAACGAAACGGATTCCAGCCGTAGAGCGGTTGGCGATCGTGAAGGCGATCGAAAGTGGCGAAATAAGTGTAATTGCATCGAGTCAACGTATTGGTGTTGCGATCAGCACAATTAAGGATTGGCGGCGCAACTACCAAAGGTTCGGCTATGCGGGGCTGGAACGTCGATCCGGCAATCGTACGTACTCGGAAGAGTTGAAGCTTCAAGCGGTTCAGGCGTACTTGAACGCGGAGGGATCCGGGAATGACATCATCGAAAAATATGGAATCGCTAGCCGGACCCAACTACGCGACTGGATTACGAAGTATAATCGTCATAGCAGCCTAAAAACCCATAAAGGGAGAGCAACCGCTATGACGAAGGGACGCACAACGACCTGGCAAGAACGAATCGAAATGGTTCATTACTGCCTGGCCAATCGGCACGACTACCGCAAAACATCCGAGCAGTATCAGGTTTCGTATTATCAAATCTACCAGTGGGTGAAGAAGTTTGAAGCCGGTGGGCCAGAAGCGTTGGCAGATGGACGAGGGCGAACGAAAGCGCCGGAGGAACTGACCGAGGCTGATCTTCACAAGCTTGCAATGAAGAAGCTCGAATACGAGAATGAACGCTTGCGAGCGGAGAATGCACTCCTAAAAAAATTACAGGAACTCGAAAGGAGGCGACGCTAAGCCAAGCCTGTCAGGAGAACATGTATCTCGCCATACAACAGGTGCAACAGAAAGAGGGATTTCGCATTCAGCTTCTGTGTACGATTGCAAGTATCCCACGTTCCAGCTACTACAAATGGTTGAGGCGGACGCCCAACTGTCGGGAAAGGGAAAATGCCCAACTGACAGAAACGATGGTTGAGCTGTATGAGAAGGTAGGTCGAATCTATGGGTATCGCCGCTTAACCCTGAATCTGCGAAGGCAAACCGGTCAAGCCATAAACCGCAAGCGAATCCTGCGCTTGATGCGCATTGCGGGAATCCAATCGGTTATCCGGAGAAAGAGGAAGAAGTATCCCCATTCCACGCCGCAGCATGTGGCAGAGAACTTGCTGAATCGGAAGTTCCAAGCGGATGCACCTAACCAAAAATGGGTGACGGACGTGACGGAATTCAAATACGGAAATGGACAAAAAGCGTACTTAAGTGCGATCCTGGATCTGCATGACAATAGCATTGTGTCCTACGTCATCGGACATGCCAACAACAACGAGCTGGTCTTCGAGACGCTTCGTCAAGCTTTGCGAGCCGTACCTGCAAGTACCCCCTTGCTTCACAGTGACCGGGGGTTCCAGTACACGTCCCTCCCGTTTAAAACGATGCTGAAGCAGGGGAATCTTATTCAGAGCATGTCTCGTGTTGGTAGATGTATCGATAACGGGCCTATGGAGTCCTTCTGGGGAGCATTGAAGAGCGAAAAGTATTATTTGAACACGTACGGGACCTTCGAGCTATTGAAAAGGGATATCGAGGCGTACATCGCCTTTTACAATAACGTAAGACTACAAGAGAAATTAAACGGCCTCAGCCCCTTGGAATTCAGAGCTAAGGCCGCATAGTTTTTACTTTTTTCCACTGTCTACTTGACGGGGTGCAGTTCAATCCACGATGATCGGTGGGAATGAAGGCGGCTTTGTGCATGACGGAATCCGTTCTATTCAAGCGACTTAATTCGCCAGCCAAACCCTCATCAGCGAGAACAGTTGATCCAGATTGAGTGGTTTGCTGATATAATCCGACGCTCCCGCCTCCAAGCATTTCTCCCGATCATTCTTCATGGCCTTAGCCGTCAAAGCGATTACCGGAAGCTTCTCGAAGCCGAGCGGTCCACGGATCGTGCGCATGGTTTTGTACCCATCCATCTCCGGCATCATGATATCCATGAGAACCAGGTCGTAGCCGGAATCCTTCTCCAGCTCTTCAATGGCTTCTTTGCCGTTCATGGCCGAGCGGACGATCATTCCCTGGTTCTCCAATGCCACGGTGAGCGCGAACACATTGCGGACATCGTCGTCGACGATAAGCACCTTCTTGTCCCGGAACAGCTCGTTGTCCGGATGGACGAGAGTGGATGAGCTTTCAAGCAGTTGATCGGCGGACACCGGCTTCGGTCCGCTTTTCTCAAAGGCGGCGAAAAGCGACTCAATCCCGGGCCGGGTGCTCCCGGCTGACAGCACTTCGGCCGCAGCGGCAGCCATCCGTTCCGCCGTCGTGATCTCCGAGCTCCGGCTTGCACATGCAAACTTATCGGCCTGCTCTTCGGAATACTGCATGGGCAGGTACAGGACAAAGGTGCTTCCGCTGCCCTCCTCGCTATCCATGGCGATGAATCCTCCGAGAAGAGCGGCGAATTCCTTCGAAATCGACAGACCGAGCCCGGTCCCGCCATATTTGCGGCTGGTCGCCCCATCCGCTTGCTGGAAAGCCTCAAAGATCAGCGTCTGCTTGTCCTTGGGGACGCCAATGCCCGTATCCGTGACGGAGAAGGCGATATAGTCAGAACCCGCCTCCGCATGCACTTCGCCATTTGGCTCGTCGAACGGATTCGCGAGCAATCGGGCATCCTCCACGCTCGCGCGCACTCCACTCGGATAAACCCGGCACATTTCGGCTTCATCCGGACGGTAGACGTTCAGCTTGACCGACCCTTTTTCGGTAAACTTGATCGCATTGGACAAAAGATTCTTCAGAATCTGATGAAGCCGCTGCTCATCGGTCCGAATGACCTCTGGAAGCTCAGGAGACAGGACCGTGCTGAACTCGAGCCCCTTCTTAAGCGCCAGAGGCTCGAAGTTCCACTTAAATGTCGTAGGCAAATCCAGCAGGCTGACGTCGCCGATCTCCAGCTGGATCTTGCCGGCTTCCACCTTGGAGAGATCCAGAATATCATTGATCAAGGTAAGCAGATCCTGTCCGGAATGATGAATCGTTTGGGAGTATTCCTCCTCCTCCGGGTTCAAGTGGCCCTGCCGGTTCTCCATCAGCATCTGGGATAAAATCAGAATGCTGTTAAGCGGAGTCCTCAGCTCATGGGACATATTGGCGAGGAATTCCGATTTGTACCGGAAGCTGAGCTCCAATTCTCCGTTGCGGATCTCCAATTCCTTGCGGATATGATCGAGCTCCTGCGCTCTCTGCAGGATCAGGCCGTTCTGTTCTTCCAGCTGTTCATTGGAGATACGAAGCTCTTCCGATTGGGATTGCAGTTCCTCCGATTGGCTTTGCAATTCCTCGGATTGGGACTGCAGCTCCTCCGTCAAGGTTTGCGACTCCGCCAGCAGGCGTTCCACCTCCATCCGTCCTTCGACGTTGTCGAGGGTAATGCCCATCGTTTCGACGATTCGGGAGAGCAGCTCTTCCTCATCCTCTCCAAATTCGCCGAGTGTCGCGAATTCCAGTACGGCGACCGTCCGGCCTTCATAGACGATCGGCGCCACCAGAATCGAACGGGCGGGGGCGGAGCCGAGAGCCGACGATACCTGAATATAGGAGTCCGGCGTCTGGTCAAGCCGCAGGATCCTCTGCTCCAACGCCGCTTGCCCGGCCAAGCCCTGGCCAAAACGAATCTCCGCAGCGCCGACAGCTTCCCCTTGATCGGCATAAGCTGCAAGCTTCGTGAGCGTACTCTGCCGAGCTAGGTAGAGGACTCCATAGGACGCTTTCAGCATAGGGGTCACCGTTCGGATGAAGCTCTCTCCCAAAACGGTTACGTCCGACATTCCCAGATAGAGATCGGACACCTCCGCCAGACGGGCCTGCAGCAGATTCTCTCGTTCCATTTGGGAGTTATAGATCCGCTCATTCGTCCGGTATGTCTCAATATGAACAATCATCTGATTGAAGGCGGCGGATATGTCTCCGATCTCGTCCCTTATCGTGATGCTAAGGAGTGGAAGCGGAGCCGGATCGGCCACATCCACCTGGCGCATCGTCTCTTTCACCTTCCGGAGGCTGCCGATGGTGCTGCGAATGACCCACGTGGCGGCCAGGATGCCCAAGAGCAGGAACATGAAACCGGACGTAATGATGATCGTGAACGTCATCTTATGATTGCTTTGGTAATCCGTCATTCTCTGATCAACCAGGTTTTTCTGGAACGATTCGAACTCGTTCAGGGAGCTAAGAATGGGTTCGATCACCATCTGCTCTTTGGACATAAAGAGATTCCGGGCTTCCTCCTTGTCTCCGCTCGCCAAGCTGAGAGCAAAGGTTTGCTGAACGGCGAAATAATCATTCAAACGGCTTTCGAGAGCCGTCAGCAGCCCCTTGCCTTCCGACGTATTGACAATCTGCTGGAGAGTCGCCACTTCGCTAGAAATTTCCTGCCTTCCGGCGTTCACTTCGGCCAAATGCTCCGCTTCTTGATCGGAATAGAGAAGAGCATTCCCCATGTGGCTGTCGATGGCAAAAATGTTCGATCGAATATCCGTAATGATGTCCACCTTGCCATAACGGTCACCGGTGATCTCATCAAAATTCCCCTTCAAGGTATTGAGCATCACGATGATGAGGGTTAACAGCAAAAACAACATGGCTAATACAAGGCCGAAGCCTACATATTGCCTTCTCTTAAAACTCACGGCGCCTAGATCCCCTCCTTCCGCATAAGTGAATGCTTATCAAATTCAATTCTCGTAACGTTCAGTGCGGTTCAGCTACAAGCCCCACACTATCGGCGGCGGTTTCGGTTATTCGGCTGTTCTTCCGGCTGCGATCTCGACAAAAGCGTGTAGTCGGCTTCCCGGTTCGACGCTCACGAGCTCTTCCCCCCGAAGCATTTCTTCGTTCTTCGCCATCCACGGCTCGACGCATAAAAAAGGTTTGCCCGGTGCGGTCCACAGCACGATGTACTTGAAAACGGGACTGTAGGCCAGTTTGATCGCTCCGGCGCCGTTCGGGAGAAACGAGATCGACGGTTCCGAAGCATTCAGCAGAACAACCGATTCCTTCGCTTCGCTGATATCGAGGGTACCGGCGAAGGGCTTCTCTTCTCCATCGTTCAGGTCAAGCAGCCGGGTCGCGTCCGTTTGATAGGCGACCGGTCCTGGAGTCGCGTAAAAATACGGATGCAAGCCTGCGTAAAACGGGAGAGGACGATCCGAATGGTTGATGTACTCCTGTTCGATCCGCAGCTTTCCATCCTGCAAGCGGTAGGTAAAGAGCAGCTCGAAGGCAAACGGATACTCGGCTTCCGTTCCGGCATCGCTGACAAACCGGAGCGTCAGGGAAGCGGAGCCGTCCGTGCTGGTGCCGACCACTTGCCAGGGACGGTTGCGCACCACTCCGTGATTGCGAATGCGATAAGCAGCACCCTCCCATTCATACATGCCCTCCGGAAGCTGACCGGAAATCGGGAAGAGGATGGGAATTCCGCCGCGGATGTTCGCGTTCGGATCCAAAAAGGTGTCTCGGTCGAGGTACAAGAGCTCCTTGCCGCCGCTTGCGAAGCCGGTTACGATGCCGCCGCGCTCCGGGCATACCGTCACCCGCGAACCCGTGCTCTCCTCCGTCAATTCATAAACCTCATACGTATCTCGGTAAGCATTCACTTGATAATCTGCCATGGTTCCAGCTCCTTCGGTTGAGGCAGGACAGCCTGAGACGGATGTCCATGCGCTTATGCGAGTCTCGGTTTGTTCACTAAGTTTAATGATGCCTGAACAGAGGCCGATATGCAAACCCGGATTACCGGATTCGACTTCGTTTTCAAAGTGACGCTTGACCTCCGTATAGCGATCTGGTAACGTTATGGAAACTCCAATCCAATAACGACCATCATCCGGCACATAAGCTGACGTTTTACCCGGGCCTGCAGAGAGAAAACCCACTGGCTGCAAGGTTTTCACGCCCGTCCGTCCGCTTCCCCTCCGGTAGTCGCTGCGGGGAAATCAGTATCCGCGGCCGGGATTTAGCCCGTTACAGCGATCAAAGGACCAGTCGGCCGAGCATAGCCGGGAGGTCAAATTTGGGTGGTACCACGAACGCGCATTCGTCCCTTACGGACAGAAGCGCGTTTTTCTATTATTCCAAAGGAGGATGAATGCAAGTGAGACAGAGCGAATGGTTGATTCCGACTCTGAAGGAAGTTCCGGCCGATGCCGAAGCCTCCAGCCACCGCCTGCTTCTAAAGGCTGGCTATATCCGCCAATTGGCGGCGGGAATCTATACGTATCTGCCGCTGGGCAGAAGGGTCCTGCGCAAGATGGAGAGCATTGTTCGTGAGGAGATGGACGCGACAGGCGCTCAAGAGCTTCTTATGCCATCGCTGCAGCCGATGGAGCTGTGGGAGGAATCAGGCCGGGCATCCGCCTACGGGCCGGAGCTCATCCGGCTGACCGACCGGAATGGACGCGGGTTCGCGCTCGGTCCTACCCATGAAGAAGTCGTGACAGCGCTAGTTCGCCAGGACCTGTCCTCCTACAAGTCGCTTCCCATCACCTTATACCAAATCCAAACCAAATTCCGCGATGAGCGCCGTCCCCGCTTTGGACTCCTTCGCTGCCGGGAATTCCTCATGAAGGATGCCTATTCCTTTCATGCGGACGAGCAGAGCCTGGACCGGAGCTACCGCAGCATGCGGCAAGCTTACGAGCGCATTTTCCGCAGGGTCGGCCTGGAGTTCGTCTCTGTCGAAGCGGACTCGGGGGCGATCGGAGGGGAAGGCGGCTCTCATGAGTACATGGCTCTCGCCGCTTCCGGCGAAGATACCCTCCTCGTTTGCCCTTCTTGTGGATATGGGGCAAACGTAGAAGCGGCGACATCAGGTCCGGCGATGAACGCCGACTGTGAAACCACGATCACCGGCGAAGAGCTCGTACTCCGCAAGGTGCACACCCCGGAAATCCGCACCATCTCCGAGCTGTGCGATTTTCTGTCGATTGCCGCTGATCGAATCATCAAGACTCTGCTCTACTCTACCGATACCGGCGTGGTCGCCGTCCTTCTGTGCGGAGACCGGGAGGCCAATGAGATCAAGCTGCGCAAGCTGCTTGGCACCGAGCATCTTGAGCTTGCAGACGCGGCGACAGTCGAACGGGTGACCGGCGCGCCCTCCGGTTTTGCCGGGCCGGTCGGGCTATCCGTGCATGTGCTCGCCGATCCGGAGGTGATGGCGCTGAAGGAAGCGCTGACTGGCGCCAACGAACCGGATTGGCATTATGCCGGGGTAGTACCGGGGCGCGACTTCATCCCGGATCAAGTGGGTGAATGCCGGAACGCGGAAGCCGGAGATGCATGCCCTCACTGTGGAACGGCGCTCTCGGCTTGGCAGGGAATCGAGGTCGGCCATGTCTTCAAGCTCGGCACCAAATACAGCTCCAAGCTGGACGCGTCCTTCACCGGAGCCGACGGAGCGCGCCGACCGATGCTCATGGGCTGCTACGGAATCGGCGTCTCTCGGCTGCTCGCCGCCGTGGCCGAGCAGCATTCGGATGCAAGCGGCTTTCATTGGCCGACGGAGATCGCTCCGTTCCACATCCACCTGCTGCTCTTGTCGCCACGCGACGAGAGGCAGCGCGAGCTGGCGGAGGAAGCTTACGCCGCTCTGACGAAGGCCGGCTACGAGGTGCTCCTGGATGACCGGGAAGAACGCCCCGGAAGCAAATTCCACGATGCTGATCTCATCGGACTCCCGCTGCGCCTGATCGTAGGCAAGGCAGCAGGTGACGGATGGATCGAGGTTGCGGATCGCGGCGGCAAACGTCTCGTTGCCATGGCTTCGCTTCTGGAGGAAGTAGACGCGCAGCTTCGCAGCCCGTCCGCCTCCCGCCAGACCTAAAAGCAACGAGAAGAATTTTTTTGCTGAACCCAAAATGATTGGTGACATTCATCTTGTCACCGATACTGATTTATAATGAAGGCAGACAGCCCAAAGAAGGTGAATCCGTGAAACGGCAGGACCGATTGATCGCGCTGCTCCTTGCCTTGCAGCAGAGAAACGAAACAGCCGGAAGTCTGGCGGAGAAATTCGAGGTGTCCAACCGCACGATTATTCGTGACATTCAAGCGCTTTCCGAGATGGGCGTTCCGCTGTACTCCGAGAGCGGGCCTTCGGGAGGCTACCGTCTCATGAGCGGGTACCGGCTGCCTCCGCTAAACCTGGAATCGGGAGAAGCGCTGGCGCTCTTCTTTTCTCTGAAGGCGCTGCAGGGCTATAGCGATACCCCCTTCAACCAAGAGCGGTGGACTCTATTGGACAAGCTCGCCGCCATTCTTCCCGAGAACACGCTCGAACGTATGGAGCCTTTGCTGTCCAGGGTCGAGATGGAGGTTCCGAAACGCCATTACCGAACTCCGCTGCTCTCCGAGTTGATCCGGCATGCCGCCGAAGCTCAATGCCTGGAGGTTGCCTATCGCTCGCAATCCGGAGCGAAGACGGTTCTTTTACGCCCGGAACGGATTTATGCGGCGAACGGCTTTTGGTACTGCGATGCCTATTCCTGGACGCATGGAGAGAACCGACTTTTCCGAGTGGACCGGATGGACTCGCTTCACCCCGTCACGGCTCCGGCAATCGCACCCGAGCAAGAGCCGGAAGAGAAAAAACAAGCTCTCCCCCCGTTGCGCATTCGCGCTCGCTTGAGTTATCGGGGGATGCTCCAGATCGAGCGTGATCGCCATATCGGCGAATGCATCACCTTCCTAGGCGAAGACGTATGGGAAACAGATTTCAGCATTCCCTCCACCGAATGGGACTGGTTGATCCGGCTGTTCTATTCTCTCGGCCCGGATGCGGAGGTGCTCGAACCGGCTTCCCTGCGCGATGAAATTCGCGAGCGAGCCCTTCAGGTAGCCAACCGGTACGAGCAGCCTCCACAAGACGACGAACGAAAGGAACATTGACATGTCCACAGCTACAACCCCGATCACGACTTACGAAGAAGCTTTACAGCTCGTACAAACCTACGGAATCCTTCCGCTCGTTCCCTCTGTGCCGAACCATCCTTCCCTCTCCGCTTCCACGGCTGCGGAGGCTTGGCACACCGGACTCGAGAGCGATCCTTGGAAATGGCGGGTTCATTTTCCATCCTCCGGAGATGCGGCCTACG
This sequence comes from Gorillibacterium timonense, assembly GCF_001457415.1. Taxonomy (GTDB): domain Bacteria; phylum Bacillota; class Bacilli; order Paenibacillales; family NBRC-103111; genus Gorillibacterium; species Gorillibacterium timonense. The sequence continues at coordinate 144,380 of NZ_LN881724.1, read as the reverse complement.
GAAAGTTTTTCCGAGGAAAATCGATCCTGATCGCTGCTGATCTGTTTCCCTTGCTGCGATTGGTGGCGAAGCGCGGAGGCTCTATTAAGGAACGATACCATGACGGCCTTCTCCCCAAGGAAGCCGTTGATCTGTACGAAATCATCCGCACCTCCGGGGGGATCGATACCCGCGAGCTGCGCGGAGCAGCCGGTATGAAGGCCAAGACGAGCAAAGCCGATTACGATCGCAGCATCAAGGCGCTTACCGAAGCGATGGATATCGTGGTCACCGGAGCCCACATCCGCCGAAATGCGGACGGCGAACCGAGCGGCTGGAGCAGCGTCTCTTATTCCACCGCGGAGGCCTGGATGGAGGCAAGCGACATCGAGCCGGAATCCTTGCAGCTGAAAGCGGCAGCCCGATTGGTCCGCGAACGTCTGGAGGAGGCCGCAAGCCCGGAGGCGATGAAATTCTTTGAGAAGCTCTACCCGCTTCGATAATGGTTAGGGATGGAAAGGCAATTCGATCAATCTTGGATCTTAGAGGAGAGGATTCGATGAAATCCAGCGAGAACGTACTCCCCTTGGCAAAAGAGTTTATTTATCGCAGTGCGCGGCTGCTTGACCGCAGACGATTTGAGTATCATTTTGAGGGAGGAAGTCGCGAAGCCGTGATCTCGGTGCTCCGCGCTTACCAAAACCTCGACGGGGGCTTCGGCAGCGCCTTCGAGCCCGATCTGCGCGGTCCTCACAGCCAGCCGGTGGCTACCGAAGAGGCTCTCTTGATCCTGGACGAGTTGGGCGGCGGAGAGCCAGACATGCTCGCGCGCATCACCGCGTTCGTCGGCGGCATCACCCGGGAGGGAGGCGGCGTGCCTCAAACCCTCATTCAGGTACAGGACTATCCCCATGCCCCCTGGTGGGAAACGGAGGAAGATTCGAAACCCGCCCTCAATCCGACAGGAAGGCTCATCGGCCTCCTGTTCAAGCTCGGAGCCTTTGCCGGCTCGTCCGCGCCGGACTGGCATGACCGGACCTTGGCCTTTCTCTGGAAGCAGACGGAGACCGTGCGGGATGTCGATTACCACGACTGGATTCAGGTACTCAGCTTTTTGGTGCATGTCCCGGACCGAGAGCGCGCGGTGCCCGAGCTGGAACGCGTCGGCGCTCTGATCCGTTCCTCTGGAGTCATCGAGCTCGATCCTTACGCTGCCGGATACGTTCATCCTATCCTGGAATGGGCGCCTGCTCCCGGTTCTCTCTGCCGCAGTTATTTCACGGACGAACAGGTCGAGCAGCACCTCGATGCGCTCATCGAAACGCAGAACGAGGACGGAGGTTGGTCCCTCTCCTTTCCCACCCTATCCACTGCGGCGGATGGCGAATGGCGCAGCTATCTGACCATGAAAAACCTGCTCATTCTGCGCGCGTATGGGCGAATCTAAAGAAGAGAAACGTCAAAACGCTGCTTCGTTCGGGCTACAGGCTCCCGAGCGAAGCAGCGTTTTCTTGTTAACCTCTCTCGTCAACGTCCCGTCTTGACCTTGCCCGGCCAAGCGAGCATTCCTCCAACCATATTGGTAACATCATACCCGATGGATTCCATGTATTCGCAAGCGAGGCCGCTTCGGTTACCGCTGCGGCAGACGAGGATCAACTCCTTGTCGCGGGGAAGCTCCCCCATCCGTTCTCCAAGCTCGCCGAGCGGGATATGTCGGGCACCTTCGATGTGGCCGTCTTCCCATTCATCCTGCTCCCGGACGTCGAGCAGGAACAGGGCTTCCTTTTCGAGCCGCTTATGAACCTCTACAGGCTGAATCTCCTTGGTATACACTCCTGCCATTCTCCTCCGTCCTTTCGACTCCTACTCTCACTTCGTCTATCCCTAAGCTTATCATAATGCCCGGATAAGCCAAAACCAGGAGAGGTGGGATCGTTTCATCCTTCCTCTCCCGCTGGATATCGATATCATTTGCGACTCCCGGACCCTCCAGCCTCGGTCGCTTCCCCCAAGTGGAGCTGCCGCTTTCGTTTAGCCGAGAGTCTTTTGCCCCGGGCGCCAGTTGACCGGACACAATCCGCCTGCTTGCAGCGCCTGCAGAATCCGCAAGGTTTCGTCCACGCTGCGGCCGACGTTCATGTCGGTTACCACCTGGTAGCGGAGAATCCCCTCCGGGTCGACGATGAACAAGCCGCGATGGGCGGCCCCGCTCGTCTGATCGAGAATGCCGTACGCGTCGGCGGTCTCCTTGTGGAAATCGGAGACGAGCGGGAACGAGATTTCGCCGATGCCGCCGTTCTCACGCGGAGTCTGGATCCAGGCACGATGCGTATAGACGCTGTCCACGGAAGCTCCGAGGATCTCGCAGTCCAGCTTCTTGAATTCATCGTAGCTGTCGCTGAACGCGGCGATCTCGGTCGGACAGACATAGGAGAAATCAAACGGCCAGAAGAAAAACACGAGCCATTTGCCGCGGTAGTCCTCGAGCGAAATCTTTTCCTCCAGCGAATCCAGGTTCTTGGTGGACAACAGCTCGAAAGCGGGTGCGGGCAACCCGACTTTGGCGTAGGGGTAAACATTCGTCTGTGCGTTAGCGGTCATGAGAAACCTCCTTGAATGTCATTTCTTTGAATACAAACGGTTGGACACAAGTTTCGGTATTAAAGCAAGCCTTCCGCGTCTGCCAAGGCTTTGTTCAGTGCGGTCTGATTGAAGCCGAGAATCTTCGTATCCCCGATCACAGTTACCGGGACGGAGCGCATGCCTGTGTTCCACAGCTCTTCGGCGAAGGCGTCATTGAGGTCGATGTTCCGTTCCTCGTAGGCAACTCCTTTGTCGGTGAGGAACTTCTTGACCCCTGCGCAGTATTGGCAATGAGTGCTGGAATAAACGATCGCTTTTACCTGCTCGGTCATGGTGATCTCTCCTTATCCGTGAAGCGGATGAAGTACGTTGGGATGAGTTTGAGTAAGCGGGCATAGATGATTGCATGAAGATATAGAAGGAAGTATGGCCTGATCAGTCCATCGTTAAAGCATTACAGCGATAATACTTCCGCGTTGATGCCTTCCAGGTACCGCTCGCAGTCGATGGCAGCCATGCAGCCGGTGCCTGCTGCGCTGATGGCTTGGCGGTAATGGCGATCCTGGACATCTCCGCAGGCAAATACGCCGGGGATGCCGGTTTCCGTCGTTCCGGGACGGACGACGAGGTACCCTTGTTCATCGGTGGTTAGCTGGCCGCCAAGGAAGCCGGTATTCGGCGTATGCCCGATGGCGATGAAGATGCCGTCCGTTTCGATCACTTCTTCTTGGCCGGTCTCGTTGTTCAAGACCTTCATACCTGTGACGCCCTTCTCTCCGGACAGCACCTCAAGAGGCGTGCGGTTCAGGCTCCAACTGATCTTGGCATTGCCGCGAGCGCGATCCTGCATGATCTTGGATGCCCGGAGCTCGCCGCGCCGGTTCACGAGAACGACTTCCGAAGCGAAGCGGGTCAGGAAATGCGCTTCTTCCATGGCAGAATCTCCGCCCCCGACAACAATGATCTTCTTGTTTCGGAAAAAGAAGCCGTCGCAGGTGGCGCAAGTGCTGACGCCGCGCCCGATGTTCTCCTGCTCGCCCGAAATGCCCAAGTATTTGGCGGAAGCTCCTGTAGAGATGACCAGCGTTTCGGTCACGAGCTCGCCATGCCCTTCCACCTTCAGGATGAACGGCCGCTTCGACAGATCGACGGAGGTGATCCAGCCGGTGCGGAATTCCGCTCCGAAGCGCTCCGCTTGATTGCGCATATTATCCATGAGCTCCGGACCGAGAATTCCTTCCGGGAAGCCGGGGAAATTCTCAATCTCCGTAGTGGTTGTTAGCTGCCCGCCCGGTTGAGGGCCCTCGATGACGAGAGGCTTCAGATTGGCTCGAGCCATATAGATGGCCGCCGTGAGTCCGGCAGGGCCGGTACCGACGATAATGGATTTGTACATGATGAATTCCTCCTGTCTTCCATACACTCTCTATTAAAATTAGACTAAGTTTAAACTTGGGGCATAACTTTATCCTATCATCCATGGCTTGCTCTTGCATGAAGCTCGGATGAAGGACGCGTGAACCTTTTATGAAGGTGAAATTCTCGAAATTTTCTGGGCTGACCTCATTCACGCGACGTTATACCGCATGGCGGAAACCGCTGGGGCGAAGGATCTGTTCGCTCTCAATCCGCGAGTCGAGGGCTGCATAGCAAGGGGCTACCCACTCTCCATTTGCTGCTGGCTGGTAGCGACGGGGAGCAACACCATGAAGGGCATCTCGCTCTCAATCCGCTAGCCGGTACCCCACTCCTCTGACGGTGGCGATGTAGCGGGGACATTTCGAGTCGTCACCGAGCTTTTGCCGCAAGCTTTTGACATGAACGTCGACGTAATTGCTGCCTCCGAAATATTCATCGCCCCACACCAGCTCCATGAAATCCTGACGAGAGCGCACCCCGCCCTCTGCTTCCAGAAGGACGCGCAGGAGATCAAACTCGGTTTTCGTAAGGTCGATCCTCTCTTCTCCCCGGGTGACGGTCATCCTCCGAAGATCGAGAACCAAATCCTTAACGCGCAGTTGGTAAGGATCATTCTGATTTACAGGATTCTTGTGACCGATCAGCTCTTCGACTCTCGCAAGGATAGCTCCGGGGTCGGCCGGCCATTCCTGCACAGGCTCGCTGCCAGGTTCTCCGGTCCGATTGCGGGGAACGAGCACCAGAACATCGGCAGGCTTCTTCGGATGAAAAGCTTGGAGCGGAGAGCTCAAGGTCCGATCAACGAGGAATAGATCCGCCTGAAGCAGCGTCAGCATCGGATCGCTTTCATTATGAAATACCATTACATCGTAGCAGTTAGCGGTCAGCTCGCGAATGAGCGGATTCAGGGCGGCGGGATACGGACTGATGATCACAATCCTATGCGTGGTGGTGCAATAGGCTCCTTCCGGCACGACAGTGACGGCGTTCAATGTTCCTGCGCTTTGGAATTCCGGCATTGCGGACAAACCCCCTTGAATAGAACTTGCTCCTGATCGATGCGATAGCCGGTTTCGCTGGTTACTTGCTCCAGCCATTTGTCCGGGACCTTCGCAAAAACTTCATCTACCCGACCGCATTCCGTGCAGACAATATGATGGTGGACATCCAAGCAACCGTCATAGCGGCTGGAATCCCCCTCCAGCTTCAGCTCGCGGATCAACCCTTCTTCCGTCAGGTAACGGAGGGAGTTGTAAACCGTGGCGTAAGCGAAGTGGGCTCCTTGTTCTTTGAGACGCTCCATAATCTCGGCAGCCGTCGGATGATTGTGCGAGGCAGCGATGACCTCTAGGATGGTTTTGCGCGGCGTGGTCAATTGTCCTTTCCTGGCCATCGTGCCGCACCTCCTTTATATTTAAACTTAATCTAAGTTTATAATTATTCTAATCTTCTGTCAAGAGGCTCTTCGCAAAGGGATACTCAATAGCATTCATGGCACTCAAGGGTTGCGGAATGCGGATGCTTGCTAGTCTTCACCGATTGATCTTTTGGTATAACAGGAGCAAGGGGCCGCGGCAGCAAGGGGATCCAGCATCCGATGTAAATGCCGCAGGATGCCTTGCATTTCTGCCCATTCAGGTCTCGAACGTTAAAAGAACCGGATCTCACCTTGCGCGAGTGCCGGTTCTTGCTTTTTGTTAAGGGGATATACTCTTAACGGTGTAAATGGTCAAAGCGATAGCCGTGGCTCTCCGCCTGCTCCTCGCGGCGGTCCGCTTCAATGGTCTCCAACAGCGTCCGGTACACGAGCCGCCCGATGGCATCCCCTACGGTCGTGGCCGTTCCGGCGTATCTGTGAATGGCACTCCAACCGGCGGATTGGCTGACGGCGAGGACGGTTGCATCAGTGGTCGTCCCCGTCGCCGACTTGCCGCTGACCGGATCAAGGATGCCCGCGTCTTGGAGTGCGGAGACTTTGGCTTCCGCTGCCGTCAGCAATGCATTGACCATCGCCGCCTCCCCTAACCGGCCATCGATAAAGATTGCCGTGTTGATCGTGCCGGGTTCGTAAGCGGAATACGTCGCACGCGAGTAACCGGCCCGGGCCGCATTGCGGGTGCCGCTCGTGGTACAAACGGCGATTCGGAAACAGTCGCCGTCCTCTTCCGCAATTGCGACCCGGCGAATCACGGCTGCCGTTTGCAGACCGACGGTCTCCTCCGCCGGGCAATCCCGGGAAGCCAGCAATTGCCGAAAATCCTCCTCCGGATCGAGTCCCCGGTAATCCTTGTGAACCATCCAGTTCACAATGCGGGACGCCCGCACCCGGCCTCCACGGAATACGGCGTTGCTGATGCAATCAAGCGGCGCAGGGACTTCCATGACGAGGCAATCCTCCGCGAGCCGGAAGGTTAAACCCGGCCAGACAGAGGAGGAATACACATCGGTCGAATCAATTCCGATAAAAGGAAGCGTCACGAGCGGTCCTCCCCTCTCGTCTTTTCAGTCTGACCAGGCCCAGCTTTGCGAGCATCGTCGTCATCTGCAACATCATCGGCGGATGCGAGCGCTGCAGGTCCGAGACGCAGACACTCCTCCAGGGCCGCAAGCAGGCGCTCGTGATCTCGCCGTGCTTTCACGGCGAGGCGTATGTAGGCGGAGGACAAATTTCCCATCCGCGACGCATCGCGGATCAACACGCCGCGACGCCCCATCGCCTCCTGCAGCAAAGCCGCTGTCCAGCCGGAGGAATCAGGGAGCCGGACGAGGAGATAGTTCACAACGCTTGGATAGACGGTCAGTCCGAGATGGCGCAGCCGCTGCGCAAGCCAGGGACCTTCCTCTCGCAGCCACGCTTCGGTGCGCCTGACAAAGTCGCGATCGTCGACAACCGCAGAGCCGATGGCTTGAGCGAGTGCGTTCACGCTCCAAGGAATTTGCAAGGCGCGAAGCTCGGCAATCCGGTCGGGATGCGAGACGATATAGCCGAGCCGGATGCCGGGGATGGAGTAGAATTTCGTCATCGAACGGAGAACGAGCAGATTCTTGTCCCGGGTAGCGGCTTGAACCTTCGATGCTCTGCCTTCCTCCTCTCGCTCTACGAAATCCATGAAAGCCTCGTCCAATAGAAGAATCCTGCCCGATTCCCGAATGGCTTCCAGGACGGAGTCATCGAGCAATTGCCCAGTCGGATTGTTGGGAGACCCAAGTATCCACAGGTCAGGGCCAGCGGCCGAATGGCTTACATCACTCTGATATAAAAGCGGATCTTCATCTGCCAATCCATTCCGAGCAGCTGCTAAAATAGCATCCTTCGCTCCATCTGCCTGTTCACTCCGGATAGCATCCGGAGCTTTTCCCCTCGCTTCATCCGACGGCCGAGTAGACTTCTCTCCTCGTTGTCCTTCGCGCCACGCTCCAGCCAGCGGTCTATCTCCCCCGGAGCTCCCCGCGTTCAAACGGGTCAGCATCTCCTCCACTTGCCCCTGCTCGAGCCGGAACCCGTTCGCTTCCTTAAGCGGAATGGAGTGGACATCCCCTCCCACTTTCACCACCGCTTCCTCGTATTCCCCGAAGCACGGCTTTGCCAGGATCGCCTGCCACGGCCGGATTAAGCGGACCGCCAAGTCGATCAGCTCAGCGGCTCCGTTGCCGACAAGGATCGACTCCTCCGGGATGCCATGGAGACGCGCCAGCTTGCTCCGCAGCTCGCGCACGGCCGGATCGGGATAGCGGACAATCCAGTCCATCCCGCCCTGCAGGATGTCCCTCACCGCCGGGGGAGGTCCGAGCGGATTCATATTGGAGCTGAAATCCACAAACTCGTCACGGCCATAGAGCTGCCGAGCGGTCTGCCAATCTCCACCGTGACCATAGGTTTCGAGCATTCGGGTTGTCCCCTTCCGATCTTCGATTGCCAATCAACCCTTCTATCGGTTCGTTCAACGTTCAACGCACTCATCATTCCCATGCTCAACATTCGCAAAGACGAGGCATCACAGCCCAGTTTTACAGCCGCATCCACCGAGCGCGATCATCCGCTCAGCCACCAGCCCACTCCCGCCAGCACGACCGCCGCACCGAACAGCAGGTAGCTGACGCGGTACAGCAGCTTTACGGCGGCCCCGATATCCGCCAAGCCGAGCGGCTTCAGCGGCCAGCCCATGCGGGCGCGCTCGCTCACGGCGCCAAAATACACGTTCACGCCGCCGAGTTCGACGCCGAGCGCTCCCGCCACCGCCGATTCCGGGATGCCGCTGTTCGGGCTCGGATGCAGCCGGGCGAACGTCCGGACGGAGCGCAGCGCTCGACCGGCCGATACCGGTAAGTCTCGGGACAGCCAGGTGATGCAGATCAGCAGCCATCCGGCGAGCCTCGCAGGCAAGTAGTTCAACACATCGTCGAATCGAGCCGAAGCCCAGCCGAATTGCAGGTAGCGCTCGTTCTTGTACCCGACCATGGAATCGAGGGTGTTCGCCGCCCGGTACAGGAAGGCGAGCGGCGCTCCCCCAAGAAGAGCATAGCAAAAGGGCGATACGAACGCATCCACCGTGTTCTCCGCCACCGTCTCCACAGTCGCGCGCACGATCTCCGGCTCTTCCAGCCGATCCGTATCCCGGCTTACGATCCAGCCGACATACTTCCGCGCCTCTGCCCTATCTCCGGCTGCAAGTGGAGCTGCCACTCGATCAGCCGCCTGCTTCAAGCCCTTCACGGCAAGCGTAGTGGAGATCAGCCAAGTATTCACCGCGTAGCCGAGCCAGGGATGGATCGCATCGGCAACAGAAACGGAAAGAACGGCGAACACCGCCGATCCTCCGACAATGGCCGCCGTTAAGACGATTCCTCTTCGCTTGAGAGATGCCGCCGATAGCTCCGGGCCTTCCGTTGCCATAGCAGCGGAGGATACCGTTTCACCGCCACCGCTCGTCAGCGCGTTCTCGTCGCCAGCTTTCACCCTTTTTCCATCTGACCGCCTCAGCCGCTTTTCCAGCCAAGTGATCGCTCTTCCCATCCAGATCACCGGATGCGTGGGCCAAGCCGGATCTCCGATCAGCCAATCCAGTGCGAGAGCCACCGCTGCCATCAGCATATTTTCCTGCCAGCTGTAGAACAACATTCGTGTCCACTCCGATCGATCCGCAAAACCTGATTTTACTCCATCGGGCTAACAAGTCCGCTTATTTCTTGTGCATCTTGAACTCCAGGAACAGCTCATTGTAGTGGGCGAGCATCTTCTTGCCCAGGTTTTCATAGACCTCGAGCTTCATGGAATTGAGATCCGGATAAAAGCGCTCGTCGCTTGAAATCTCCTCTGGGAGAAGCTTCATTGCTTTCTCGTTCGGCGTAGAGTAACCGACATATTCGGCGTTTTGCGCCGCGTTGGCCGGGTCCAGCATAAAGTTGATGAACTTATGCGCTCCTTCAATGTTTTTCGCCGTCTTCGGGATGACCATGTTGTCGCTCCACAGGTTGGTTCCTTCCTCCGGCAGCACGTAGGTGAGCTTGTCGTTGGCATCGATGATTTCGGAGGCATCGCCCGACCAGACGATCCCGACTGCGGCTTCCTCATTGGCAAGCAGCATCTTGATCTCATCGCCGACGATGGCCTTCACGTTCGGAGTCAATTTTTGCAGCTTGGCGAGAGCAGCCTGCAGATGCTCTTCATTCGTGTCATTGACGGAGTAGTTCATGCTGTTCAGGCTCATGCCGAGGATTTCCCGGGCTCCGTCTACGAACATGATTTTATTTTTCAGGCTGGGGTCCCACAGATCGTTCCAGCTTTTGAAGGTTAGATTGCCGGTCAGCTCGGGGTTGTAGACGATGCCCACCGTCCCCCAGAAATAGGGTACCGAATACTGGTTGCCCGGATCAAACGCCAGGTTCATGAACCGCGGGTTGATGTTGGAGATTCCCGGCAGCTTGCTGTGGTCGAGCGGAAGCAGCAGGTTTTCCTTGCGCATCTTGTCCACCGCATACTCGGAAGGAACCGCGACGTCAAAGGTCGTTCCGCCCTGCACGATTTTCGTCATCATCGCTTCATTCGAATCGAACGTTTGGTAGATGACCTTGATGCCGGTTTCTTCTTCGAACTTGGTGATGAGCTCGGGGTCAATGTAATCACCCCAGTTGTAGACGGTAAGCGTGTTGCCGCCGGTGAGTCCTTCCGAAGCGTTCATATAATGGGCCGTGTACATGAGGGCGAAGGCGATCACGAAAATCGCAAGAAACGTCTGCGCGAGCTGTTTCATTTGCGCACCTCCTGATGGGCCGGCTTATGCTGCTGGCGTTGGTTGATGAAGTAGTAGCCGATGACGAGCAGGATGGTGAACAGGAAGATCAGCGTAGACAAGGCGTTGATCGACAGCGAAATACCTTGGCGCGCGCGCGAGTAAATTTCGACAGATAAGGTCGAGTACCCATTCCCGGTTACGAAAAAGGTGACCGCAAAGTCATCCAGCGAATACGTCAGCGCCATGAAAAATCCGGCGAAAATCCCCGGCTTGATGTACGGAATGACGACCTTCGTCAGCACGTTCCAGCGGCTCGCTCCGAGGTCCCGTGCGGCGTCGATGAGAGTCGGGCTCATCTCCTGCAGACGCGGCAGGATCATCAGGACGGCAATCGGCACGCTGAAGGCGATATGCGATAGCAGCACCGAGATGAAGCCGAGTTTGACCCCGAGGATCGTAAACAGGATGAGGAACGAGGCGCCGATAATGACATCAGGGCTGACGATCAGCACATTATTTAAGGTCAACAGCGTGTTCTTCCTGCGTCCTTTGCGCACAGCGATGATCGCTAGCGCTCCGATGATCCCGAGGATGGTGGCCAGCGCCGAAGAGAGCAGCGCGATGACCAGCGTGTTCAGCACGATGATGATCAAACGGGTATCCTGGAACACTTCCTTATAATTATCGAGTGTGAAGCCTTCGAACCCATGCATCGTGCCGCCGCTGTTGAACGAGTAGTACATCAGATAGAAGATCGGCGAATACAGGACGATGAAGATGAAGACGAGATAGAGATTAGACAGCTTTAACGTCTTTGCCATTCTTCATCCCTCCCTTCCTTCCGCCGGTCACGATCATGGTGAGCGCCATGGCGATGATCAGGAACACCGCGATGGTCGAGCCCATCCCCCAGTCCTGGGTGACGAGAAAATGCTGTTCAATAGCCGTACCGAGCGTGATGACGCGATTTCCGGCAATGAGCCGGGTAATCATAAACAAGGACAGCGCCGGGATGAATACCGCTTGGCTTCCTGACTTCACGCCCTCGATGGTCAAAGGAAAGACCACGCGGCGGAAGGTAACCCAAGGTGAGGCTCCCAGATCGCGAGATGCGTCCACCAGCGTCGGATTGAGCTCCTCCAAGGAGTTGAAGATCGGCAGGATCATAAACGGGATGAAAATGTAGACGGACACGAAGATGAAGCTGAAGTCGGTGAACAGGATCTGCTTCGTGCCGATGCCGATGAACTCCAGAAACTGGTTAGCGGCTCCGTACGTCCCGAAGATGCCGAGGAAGGCATACGCCTTCAGCAGCAGGTTAATCCAGGTGGGCAGGATGATCAGCAGCAGCCAAAGCTGCTTGTGCTTGGTCTTCGTCAGCAGGTAAGCCGTCGGGTAAGCGACAAGCAGCGAAAAGAACGTGATGAGAAACGCATACCAGAACGAGCTGATCGTCATGCGCAAATAAACCGGTGTGAAAAATTTGGCGTAATTGGCCAGCGTGAAATCTCCTTCGATATTAAAGAAGGAATAGTAGAGAATCATCAGGATCGGCGCCACGACACAGAGCGCGATCCACAGCAAATAAGGGATCAGGTAGACGTTGCGGGATTTATTCTCCATAGCTGACCTCGCTGTAGGCCTCCAGCCGCTTATCGAATTCCTCTTCCGTCTCGCCGAAGCGCATGACGTGAATGGCTTCCGGGTCGAAGGCAAGCCCGATCCGATCGCCTACGGTCGCTCTCTTCGTGGAATGAACGAGCCACTCGTTGCCGGCGTCGTCATAGGTGCTGATCTCGAAATGCACGCCGCGGAACAGCTGCGTATCGACGCGCACCTGCAGCTTGCCGAGTTCCGGCTTCGTGATCTCCAGGTCCTCCGGACGGATGACGATCTCTACCGGCTCGTCCGCCTGCAGCCCTTGGTCGACGCATTCGAATTCCTTGCCTGCGAATTCCACGAGGAAGTCGCGCTTCATCCGGCCCGGAACGATGTTGGACTCGCCGATGAAATCCGCCACGAAGCGGTTGATCGGTTCGTCGTAGATATCCATCGGAGTTCCGCTCTGCTGGATGATGCCCCCGTTCAGGACGAAGATGACGTCGGACATCGCGAGCGCCTCCTCCTGGTCATGGGTGACGAAGATGAAGGTGATGCCGAGGCGGCGCTGCAGCTCGCGCAGCTCATACTGCATCTCGGTACGCAGCTTCAGGTCGAGCGCGGACAGCGGCTCATCGAGAAGGATGATCTCCGGTTCGTTGACGATGGCGCGGGCGATGGCGACGCGCTGGCGCTGACCGCCGGACATCTCGCTGATTTCCCGCTTCTCGTAGCCCACCAGGTTGACGAAGCGAAGGGCTTCCATTACCTTTTTCTCCACATCGGCATTTTTCAGCTTCTTGATGCGCAAGCCGAAGGCGACGTTCTCGAAGACGTTTAGATGAGGGAAAAGCGCGTAATCCTGAAAAACGGTATTAACCTGGCGCTCATTGGCAGGAATGCGGTTGATCACCTTGCCGTTCATGAAGATATTGCCCCGAGAAGGTTGAATGAATCCGGCGATCAGCCTCAGGATCGTCGTCTTGCCGCAGCCGGAAGGCCCGAGCAGCGTGTAAAATTTTCCCCGTTCGATTTCAAAGCTGACATCCTTCAACACCGCTTCATCGTCGTCAAACTGCTGGGTAACCCCTTCAAAGCGGATGATGATCTGGTCTTCCGTCATTTCCTTCTCTCCTTCATGATAAACTAGCAGCCGTCAAGCGGCGTCCGCTATGAGCGCTTACAGGTACGAATCCGTCGCGATGAGGATGAGTTCCGCCGGAACATCCCCGTCATTGACAATTTGATGCTCGTCCGAGGCATGAAAATACACGGTATCTCCCGCTGAAGCGGTGTAGACCCGCTTGCCCAGCCGAAGCTGAATGCGGCCCTTCAGGACGAGAGCGAAGGTTTCCGACAGGGAAGGCTCGAATTGCTTGAACTCCCCGCTGGCTTCCAAGGTCAGCCGGATCGGCTCCATGATCCGCTCGTTGGAATCGGGCACGAGCCATTGAATCTGGTAGCCCCGCTCCTCATCGCGAATCTCCGTCAAGTCCTCTCCGCCGAAAACCACCTTCTGCTCCCGTTCATCCTCGTCGAAGAAGTCCTTCGGCTTACAGCCGAGCACCTCCAGGATGCTGAAGAACGTTTCAATGGAGGGAGAACTCAAGTCCCGCTCCAATTGAGAGATGTAGCCCTTACTCAGGTTGGTCCTCTCACCCAGCTCTTCCTGGGTGAGCCCCTTTTTCAGCCGTAGATTTTTGATTTTCTTGCCGATTTCCATGGCATAACCTCATTCGCTTTTGTTTACATTAGCTAAACATGAGATAATTGTTGTTTGCAATCACGTTACTTTAAGTTTAATCAATCGACATTATTATACAACATTTGACCGGAAGCACAACTGCTATTTTTTGTCCAAATTGCGGCCTCTGTAAACAAAAAAAGACGGGCCTCTGGCCCGTCTTCTCACGCTCGTGCTTCCAATCGATTCATTCGATTCAATCGTGCGTCTGCCCGGAACGATCCCGGCGGTACCAGTCCAGTGCGTGCCGCATTTTGTCGGGATATCCGGCGTCCGAACCGGAATGGCGGAACTCGATGCTGCCTGGCGAATCCGCAACTGCTTCTCCGCTCCCGATCAGCTCCTGAAGCCTGCGAACCGTCCCTGCGCTTCCGTCGATCAGTTCGACATGAGGGGGAAGAAACGCGGCGAGTGCAGTTCGGAAAAATTGAAAATGCGTACAGCCCAAAACGATCGTTCCGTACTTCGTCCAATCGTAGCCGCCAAGCGTCTCATCCAGGTAAGCCTGTACTCGCGGTCCGGTAAAGACCAACTCCTCCGCCAAGGTCACGAGCCCGGGCATCGGCAGCGAATCGATCCGGCCGGAATCGCCCAAGCGATTCACCAGATCGTGGTACTTGGCCTCGCGCAACGTGAGCGCGGTCGCCAGTACCAGCACCCGTCTTCCTGTAGAGCGGCTCAGTTCGACCGCCGGCTTGACCGCCGGCTCCATCCCGATCACAGGAAAACCGTACCGTTTGCGAAGATCGCCAATGGCGATGCTGGTCGCCGTGTTGCAGGCCACGACGAGCGCGCGCGTCTCGTCCGTAATGGTTGCTTCCATCGAAGCGAGGATGCAAGAGCGCACTTCTTCCTTCGTCTTGGTACCGTAAGGGACATGACCGTCATCGGCAAAATAGATGTACTGTTCATAAGGAAGCACCTGCAGGGCTTTGTGCAGCACGGTCACCCCGCCCAGCCCCGAATCGAATACCACGATGCTCATTCTCTCACCGCCTCGTCTTCGGTTGCACTATGAATGTACCACGGAGAGAACAGAAAAAGAACAACCAGTCGCGGACATGGCTGCTCTCCTGTACTCGGTATGGAATGGGTCCGGTGGGGTTCGAACCCACGACCTGATGATTAAGAGTCACCTGCTCTGCCAGCTGAGCTACAGACCCGAGACAACGAAACTTATAATAGCACGGATGAATAGGTCGTGCAAGTTTTTTTACACCCATTTTTCGAAAGGGTCGCTCCCATTAGGAGATCTACCCCGGCTTGAACAGTCCTTCCTCCGTAGGAGAAGGAATGGTACGATAACCGTACGGGCCTACGCGCTGCTGCGCTATGGCCAGTCACCTAACGTTGTGGACTTGGGAGTGAAACTGATGACGCTTCAACCAACAGCCCCCTATTTGCGGAGAGCCCAGCTTCTGCGGGAGCGGATTCCCGACTTTGCCGTCTATCCCTATTCGCTGCCTGCTGTGTCCTGCTTGGAGAGCCTCGAATTTCATCCGAAGGTGACCTATCTGGTCGGCGAAAATGGAATGGGCAAATCGACTCTAATGGAGGCGCTGGCGGTCGCTTGGGGCTTCAACCCCGAAGGCGGCACACTGAACTTCAACTTTTCTACCGCGTCCACCCACTCCCCGCTCTATGAAGCCATTCGCCTCGTGCGCGGCATCCGTCGGCCTCGGGACGGCTTCTTTTTCCGGGCGGAGAGCTATTACAATTTCGCATCGAACATGGATACGTTGGACAAGGAATTCAGCTTCGGTCCGCCGATTCGGGAATCCTACGGCGGCAAATCGCTGCATGAACAATCGCATGGCGAGTCGTTCTTCGCCGCCTTCCTGCACCGCTTCTCCGGGAATGGGTTGTACTTACTGGACGAGCCTGAGGCGGCCCTCTCGCCTTTCCGTCAGATGGCGATGCTGTCGCGGATGCACCAGCTCATCCGTAAGGACTCTCAGTTTGTCATCGCCACCCACTCGCCGATCCTCATGGCGTACCCGGATGCAGTCATCTACCAGTTGACCGATACGGGCCTGGAAAGGAGGAAGCTGGAGGAGACCGACCATTATCTCATCACCCGAGAATTCCTGAATAACCCGCGGAAAATGCTGAACGAGCTTCTGGACGATGGCGAAGAGGGTGATTAATCCCCCCATTCCGTTTTCAACCTTATTCGAATGCATAGGAGTCAACGTCAATTGGTATGCCAATGAGGGTTGAAACCCCTTATTTTTGAGTCGAGACGCTTATGAGTTTCATGGAAAGTTCACCGTTTCACGATTGACAAATTAATTATTTTATGCTATAATTTTACTTTTATATTTACTCGGGTTATACTCCTTCTGCATTTCCCATTTCATGTACAAGGAGGAGTATAAATGAATCTGCCATTCCGCCTAATCCCCTTGGAATTGTCCCAATCCCTGCTTGGAGAAACACGAGAGATCTATCCCATGCTGCTCACAAACGGCAGCGAGTCCCACCTGATCGATGCGGGGTATCCCGGGCAAGCGCCCCTTCTCTCGCAAAAAATGAACGACGCCGGCGTGTCTCCGGATTCTCTCTCCAGCGTATTCTTAACTCATCAGGATATCGATCATATTGGCGGTCTCCCTGAGCTTATCCAGCGCTCAAGACGCCCTGTAGCCGTTATGACGAGCGCGCTGGAGAAGCCGCATGTGGAAGGAGATCGCCCGATCTTGAAATTCACACCAGCGGTTCGGGAGCAGCTAAAACACGCACCGGAGGAAATCGGAGGCCCGCTGCTTCGCTTGATGGACAACCCGCCGAAAGCGAAGGTGACAGTCCTTCTGGAGGATGGCGAGCCGCATCCTTATGCGCTTGAGTGGACGGTGATCGCGACTCCCGGACACACTCCGGGGCACATCAGCCTGTTCCACCGCGAGTCCCGCATCCTCATCGCAGGAGACGCGCTAGAAGCGAAGCGCGGTGTGCTGGCCGCACCCGATCCCACACTCTGCCACGATCCTGCGAATGCTTACGCTTCGCTAATAAAGCTGGCCGAGCTTAATCCGTCCGACATCTGGTGTTATCATGGCGGCTGCGTAAAGGATGCGAGCGGGCCGCTTGCCGAGCTTGCGAAACGAGGACTCCAGGCGTAGAAGGCAGCGTTCCTGTGTGAGCTGCTCCATCATCGAAGAGGAAGCAGCAGAGCTGCGATAAGCCGACCCACGGAGCCAGTGTCCGTCATTTCTCGGCCCAGGATTATCCTGCGATCAGCCGTTCAACAGCTCCTCGGCCCAAGCATAGCAGTTGTCCAATTCTTCGTCGCTAATCTCCTCCGAGCGATGCTCGAACAGCACCCTCACCTCAGGATTCTCCTTGCGAATGAGCGTCAGATACTCGGCGATGGGCGCCCAGCCTTCCTCTGTCTGCTGATCGGGCATGACCGGAACATGCCGGATCGGCGGATCCCCATCGTGCAGGTTGGACAGATGGATGAGGTGGGCATAGCGAGCAAATTTTTGGATGAGATCCGCTGCCGTAAATCCCGGATCGGTCCGCTCTTGCAGATAGAGGCGCGCCGTATCCAGGCAAAGCCGAATTCGCCGATGCTTATCCAGAAGCTCTTCCAGCAGATCGGTCTCATAGATGACCCGAGGAATCAGATCGAACTCCAAAACAGGGATCCATCCTTCCCGTGTGCTCCGTTCCGTCAGCCGGGCAAACAGCTCATCGCTAAGAGAACGGAACTCCTCCGGGCTGATGCTCGTTTGAGAGAGGAATTCCCGATTGTCTGCAAAGCGCCATTTCTCCGCATCCACCTCCTCCGCCACGAGCACCGGCTTCGGATAATGAAACAGAACATACTCCGGCCGCAAGGAGCGCATGCCCGCAATCTCGCAGTCTATGTATTTCCAAGCCTCGCAGCGAACCCTCGCATCCGGAGACAAGAAGAGCGCGTCGCGCAGCATTCCCGGTTCACCCCGCAGAGGAAAATGCACCCCGATCCGAAACCCGCGTTCTTCAGCCGCTTGCGCCAGCTTCCGCACATCCTCTTCCTCACGGAGAAGGCATGCTTCTACCCCATAAAACCACGCTCGATAATCGCGCCGGTCCTTCTCTTCGTTGAACCGGCCATGCTGCCCGATCAGAAAACGCCTCATTATCGCCATCCATTCCCAGCTGATCGCTGTCCCGGGTTACGCCCTGCGAAACGTCCAAGCGCCCGCCTCTTCCGACCATTCCCCTTGAACTCCCGCCTGAAGAGCGGCGATCTCGACATGCGCCATGGCGATGCCCAGATCGACTGGCTCCTTCTCGGCGCGGCCCTCCGCCTGCACGGTGAGCGCTTGCTCGGTAGGCGCGAGCGTGAACCTCCACGGCTGCAGGTTCACGGCCGAAGGCGCGATTCGGGCCGCTTCCAGCGCCGATCGCATCCAATCGGGAGCGGCCGCCAGCTCTTCGGGATTGCGGAGCAGCTGCTCCAGCGGCTTGCGTCTCCTTGCTGTGGAGAATCCCTTCACGACCTTTTCCCGCAAGCTGAAGCTGTCCGGCACGATCCCGAGCGGCACCACGCAGACGAGCTTTTCTCCTTCCTCGACGCCCGCGATCTTTTTCGCCATCCCCTTGTCAAAGGTTCCCGCTACCCAGCATGTTCCGAGCCCTCGCGCATTCGCCTTCAGGACGAATTGCTCTCCGTAATAGCCGCATAAAGCTTTGGCCTTTCTTTCATCTCCTTCCATCCGTCCGATAAATGCCGCAAAAGCCTGCACCCCGCTGAACATGCCGTAGCTGTTGGTCAAACCGCCGAATACCTCATCGGCACCTTCCGCCCAAACTCCGATCCGGACGGCTCCGTCCGCGGCCGTATTCAGCTCTTCCGAGTAGCGCTGCAGCTCCTCTAACCGTGCGCATTCGGGGGGCGCTGTGTATGTTCTCCGTGAAATCCGCGATTCCATGCTCGCATATAGCTGCGGGTCCATCCCGACAATCCTCATTCCTTGTCCCTCCCGGATAAATGTAAAATATTCCACTTTTTTGTGCTACAATTATACCATTGAATTTGCCAAAAGGATGAGTCCTGTGATCAAATCTCTCTCTTCAGCACCCAGGGCCGACGATACGTTGCTATTTACCCGATGGTATAACGAGCATTTGCTTTGGCGGATCAAGTGGATCTCCGTCTTCCTGCTGTTCGCCTATCCTTACTTTTTCGTTGTGGATTTCTATCAATTGAGCGAATCCGTCTCCGACCGCTACCGGACAGGCCTCCTTGTAACCCATCTTCTCTCTGCGGCGGTATCCGCTCTGTTTCTCATCCTTTACCGGCAGCTTCAATTCAGCTTCTCCGACCTTCAGGCGAAGAGGTCTTCCATGATCATTCAAGGCTATTCGGCCCTCTGCCTTGCGGTCGCCAGCTTCTCCTCTCTCAACAGCCAGCTCATGGACGGCAACGTTGACGCTTACATCATCATCGTGCTCGGCGTTTCGATTCTGCTGCCAATTCGTCCGAGGGTGTTTGGGTGTTTTGCCGGGCTCAATCATCTGATCTTTCTATTCCTCTTATATCGAACCGGCCAAGCTCCGAGCGCCTTGCTCACCAAGCAGATCAATACCACGGCAGCCGCAGCCATCGCCATCTTTATCGTGTTGATCTTCTATCACTACATGACCCGGCAATTCACCGTCCAGCGCCGCCTAAAAGAGAGCGAGCAAAGGCTTCGGAAGCTGTTCTCGGTGAATCCGTTCCCGCTTGTGCTGTCCCGCTTGAGCGATGATCGCATTGTGCTCATTAACCCCAAGGCTTCCCAGCTCTTCGATCTGTTCACCATGGGCTTTGAATCGGTCGACGCTTCGGTCACCTACCCCGATGCCGAGAGCAAGGAGAAAATCCTACAGGAGTTGGAACGGACGGGCAGTGCAAGGAACCGAGTATTTCAATTGGACGTCTCGCCAACCGCAAAAAAATGGGTGATGATCAATTACGAAGCGATCGAATTTGAGAATGAGGTCTGCGTCCTGGCCGGCATCACCGACATCTCGGAGTTGAAGAAGATCGAATACGAGCTGGAAAAGCATGCTACCACCGACCCGCTGACCGATGTTCCAAACCGAGGGTATGGTATGGCTCTTCTGGAGAAGAAGATCGCCGAGCAATCGTCCGAAAGCAGCTTAACGATATGCTTTGCCGATATCAACGACCTTAAGCTGGTCAATGACCGCTGGGGCCACGCGGTTGGCGATGAGCTCATCCTGGAAGCGAGCCGTGTGCTCAAAACTCATCTGGACCGCAATGACTTCCTGTTTCGGTATGGTGGAGACGAGTTCATCCTAGTCTTCAACAAAAGCAAAGCGGAGGCGCTGGCCGTCTGGGACCGCATCTCCATGGATCTGGAGGAGCTCAATACGGATACAGACCGGCTCTTCGCCCTTTCGATCAGCTACGGCATGTTCGTCCACGAGCCCGGAGAGGCGATCAGCGCCAAAGATATGATCGAGCGGGCCGACCATGAGATGTACAAGAACAAACGACGATCCAAGCAGCATTAATCGGGACAGGCACCATGATTAGTATCAGCTCTTGTGACTATAGCCGCAAATGGCTACTCTTCAGGTGGCACTCACCTGCTATTCGACCGTTTCATGGGTTTGCAAACACGCTCTAGGACAACATAACAAGAAGCCGCCTTCCCTTTCCTGGGGAGAGCGGCTTCTTCTCAGTTGAATGCTCCGGATTTTATCGGCGATCTCGATGGTACGGTTACTCCGGTAGCTCCGACGGCTACGATAACTCAACGGCGAACGATTACCCGTTCGTCCAGGCCGTCAGTTCCTCCGGTGTGGCAAGCACCTTGTGCGTGGAGGTAAGGTCGTGCTGGATTCCCTTGGAGTAATCGATTCCGCTTGTCGCATAATCGTACGGGATGGCGACGCGGTCTTTTTCCTTCACAGGGTTTGCGAGCGGAATCGCCGACAAGAGCGACTTCGTGTACGGATGGACCGGATTCTCGAAGATTTCATGGGTGGTTCCTGTCTCCACCAGATAACCGAGATGAAGCACGCCGATCCGGTCGGAGATGTACTTGACCATGGACAGATCGTGCGCGATGAACAGGAACGCCGTATTCGTCTCCTCTTGAATGTCCTTCATGAGGTTAACGACCTGCGCCTGAATCGACACATCGAGCGCGCTGATCGCTTCGTCGGCGATGATCAGCTTCGGCTCCATGATGAGCGCTCGGGCGATGCCGATGCGCTGGCGCTGTCCGCCTGAGAACTGATGGGCATACCGGTTGGCGTGTTCACGGGAGAGGCCCACCTTGTCCAGAATGCGATACACCTTCTCCTTGCGCTCTTCTTTGGTTTTGTAGAGCTTATGGATGTCGAGCCCCTGGGCGATGAGGTCGATGACCTTCTTCCGGGGGTTTAAGCTTGCCATCGGGTCCTGGAAGATCATCTGCATCTTGGTGCGCAGAAGGACTTGCTCCCTCTCCTTCAAAGGGCCCGAAATATCCACGCCTTCGAAGGTGACTTTGCCGGAAGTCGGCTTATAGAGACGAATGATCGAACGGCCGATCGTCGATTTGCCGCTGCCGGACTCGCCGACAAGCCCGTAGGTTTCACCCTCGCGGATATCGAACGATACGCCGTTTACGGCTTTCACCGTGAATCGCTTGTTCATTCGGAAATGCTGCTTCAAATCGGTTACTTGTAAGAGCGGCTGTCCGTCCATCTGCCTCCCGCCTCCTTCACCACGGTATCAATTCTTTTTCTCAGTGTCTCGGGCATCTCTACCTTCGGCGCATTCTCATGAAGCAGCCAAGTTGCCGCGTAATGGGTGTCGCTGACCTTGAACATCGGCGGCTCCTGCTTGAAATCGATGTTCAGCGCGAAGGCATTCCTTGGCGCAAAGGCATCGCCTTCCACCTTGTGCAGCAGGTTAGGCGGGCTGCCGGGAATCGAATACAGCTTCTCGTTCTCCGTACCGATGTCCGGCATGGAGGACAGGAGCCCCCACGTATAAGGATGCTTCGGGTCATAAAAGATCTCATTCACCGTGCCCCGCTCGACAATCTTGCCTGCATACATGACGGATACATAATCCGCCACCTTGGCGACCACTCCCAGGTCATGGGTGATATAGATGACCGAGATATTAGTCTTGGCCTGAATATCCTTAATCAATTCAAGGATCTTTGCCTGGACGGTCACGTCGAGAGCCGTGGTCGGCTCGTCGCAGATCAGCACCTCCGGGTTGCAGGCCAGCATGATGGCGATGACCACCCGCTGCCTCATTCCGCCGGACAGCTGATGGGGGTAGCTCTTCATCCGCTTCTCCGGGTCGGTGATGCCGACGAGTTGGAGAAGTTCAAGCGACCGTTCATAGGCCCGAGCTCGACTCAGCTTCAGATGGATGATCATGCCCTCCATGATCTGATTGCCGACGGTCATCGTCGGATTGAGCGAGGTCATCGGATCTTGAAACACCATGGCGATCCGCTTTCCGTTGATCCGCTTGCGCATTTCTTTCTTGGACAGCTTCAAGAGATCTTGGGTCACCTCTTCGCCATCACGGTCATAGCGGAACGTAATCGAGCCGGAATTGATCTCCTCGTTGCCGCTCAAGATGCCCATGATCGCCTTCACCGTCACCGATTTGCCGCTGCCGGATTCTCCAACAATGGCGATGGTTTCCCCTTTATTGAGCTCCAAATCCACGCCTCGGATCGCATTGACCACGCCGTTCGAGGTTTTGAAGGAAATGGACAAATCGTTTATGGTTAACACCGGTTCACTCATCAAGACGTCCTCCTACATTTCCTTCATTTTCGGATCGAGCGCGTCCTTGAGCCCATCCGCCAAGAGGTTGAAGCTCAGCATCAAGAGAGCGAGCACAACGACCGGGGCTACGATCATATAGGGATAGATCGTCATCGATTTGAAGCTCTCGCTGATGAGAGACCCGAGGGAGGCCATCGGTTGGGGGATGCCCAGACCGATAAACGCGAGGAATGCCTCGGTGAAGATCGCGCTCGGAATGGAAAACATCGACATGATGATGATTTGGCCGAAGATGTTCGGCAGAATATCCTTGAAGATGATGACGAAATTGCCGGCGCCGAGGGTTCGGGAGGCGAGTACGAACTCCTGCTCCTTCAGCTTGAGCATCTGCGCCCGCGCGACCCGGCTCATGCCGATCCAGCCGGTGATCATAAGCGCGAGCGTAATCGTGACAAGTCCCGGCTTGAGCACCACAATGAGCAGAGTCACGATGACCAGATTGGGGATCCCGCTCAGAATTTCGATGAACCGCTGCATCACATTGTCCACAGCTCCTCCGAAGTAGCCGGAGATCAAGCCGTAGCTCATGCCGATCACCATGTCAATCGCTACGGCGATGAGGGCGATGTAGAGTGAGATGCGGGTACCCTGCCAGGTGCGGGTCCACAGATCGCGGCCGAGCGTATCGGTTCCGAAGACATAGTAGACGTCGTCGAGCCCTTTTTCTTTGTAAGAGTTAATGCCGTTCGCAACCCCGTTAAAGATCGGCATCTTCTCGAAGCCTTCAATTCGGGGAGCGAGGCTCTTGTGCTTGATGTTGATCGACTTGTACGTATGCTCGCTCATCATCGGGCCGATGATCGCGAGAATTGTGATGATCAGGATGACGAAGAGTCCGAACACCGCACCCTTATTGGCGATGAAGCGACGGTAAGCATCCCTCCAATAGGATTGGCTGCTGTAGGTATGATCAATGTGCGCCCGGGCACCATTGTCTGCTAACTGAAAGTCGCCTGGCTCAAAGGCCGGGGTCTGCATCGGATCAGCCATGGTTATCCCCCTTTGCCAAACGGATTCGCGGATCGATGATTCCATACAAGATATCCACGGCCAGCATGATGGCGATGAACATGACGCTGTAGATGAAGGTGACGGCGATGATGACGTTGTAGTCGTTCACCTGAATGGCCGTGACAAGCAGGCTGCCGATCCCAGGGATGGAAAAGATCTGCTCGATGACCAGGCTGCCGGTCATGAGGCCGACGACCAGCGGTGCAAGCACCGTGATGATCGGAATGAGCGCGTTGCGCAGCGCATGAATGTAGATCAACCTTCTCCGGTTGACTCCTTTGCTTTCAGACAGAAGCAGATAATCCGAGCCCAGCACATCGATCATTTCCGAGCGGGCGAAGCGCGCCACCGTCGCGATCGTAAACATGGACAGGGCGATGGTCGGTAAGATCGTGGAGATGAACGGCTTGCTCGTGGTATACAGAATCGGGAACCATTTGAGCTTGGAGCCGAGGAAATAGGACAAGCCCAGAGCAAATACATAGGACGGAAAGCTGACCCCGATGACAGAGATGAAGGTCGTCAGGCTGTCGGCAAAGCTGTTGCGCTTCAAGGCAGCGACGATCCCAAGCAAGAGCCCGATGATGGTGCCGAGCACGACCGCTTGCAGACCGATCTGCATGGACACGGGCAGGCGTCCGCCGAGCATGGTGGAGATCGGCATGTTTTTCTGAATGACGTAGGAGACTCCGAAGTCTCCGCTCAGCATCGCCTTGATGTAATTCAAGAACCGGACGAAAATCGGCTGATCCAGGCCGTATTTGGCGTCCAAAAGCGCCCTTTGCGCTTGGGTAATTTTCTCGTCGTTAAAAGGAGAGCCCGGCATCATCTCGAGCATCATGAACAGCACCAGCAGGATCACCAAGAGGGTGACGGCCGCGATGGCCAATCGTTTGAGCACATACTTTTTCAGGTCCATTCACCTCTTAAAAATGCCGGATTGCAATCGCGGATAATCCGCCATTGCAATCCGGCTTCTCAACTATGAGCGCAAAGCTGCAAAGCAATATCGGTGAGGATTCTCCGCCGCCGATTATTTTTTATCGGCGTGCTTGTAGAAGACGTTTACGCCCACGGAATGGAATTCGATTCCGGTTACACTCGGCTTAATGAGGACGGCGTTGCCTTTTTGATAAACCGGGAAGATAACGGCTTGATCCATGACGATGCTTTCCGCCTTCTTCAAGGCTTCCCAGCGCTCTTCCGGCTTGCTGGCCAGGTCGCCCTTGCTGGCTCTCTGAATGAGATCGTCATAGGTTTTGTCGGACCAGAGGCCATAGTTGTTCGGGCTTCCCGTCGTCCACATGTCGAGGTAGGTCATCGGGTCGGCATAGTCGGGGCCCCAACGGGTGAGACCGACTTGATAGTCGCCGTTCTGCATCAGCTCGACGCGGTTTTTCTTCGGCTGCGATTTCAGGTCGAAGGTTACGCCCGGCAGCGTGCTTTCAATCTCGGATTGAAGGAACTGAGCGACGAGGGTGGCGGATTCCGTATCTTCGAACAGCAGCTCCAGCTTGATCGAGTCGATGCCAAGCTCGGATTTCGCCTTCTCCCAATACTTCTTCGCTTCTTCCTTGTTGGTGGACGAATAGGTTCCGGCGGTTTCCCGGTAGTCCTTGCCGTCCGGTCCGGTGGCAAGCAGCGTCGGAACCGCGAAGTCGGCGACGATGGAGCCGTCCTTCAGGATGTCGTCGACAATGGCTTTCTTGTCATAGGCGAGCGACAGAGCCTTGCGCAGGTTGACGTTCTCGAGGCCCTTGACCTTCTGATTCGGCGACAGGTACCAGAGGTAGCCTGCGACGATGCTGTGATATTCCGGGCTTTGCAGATACTTGACGATCTGTTCGCCGGACAGCATGACATAGTCGAGATCGCCGTTCTCATAAGCCAGAATGGATTGCTGGGTGTCCTTGATGATTTTGTAATTCAAGCCGTCCACTTTAATGCTGGCGGCATCGAAATAATCCGGATTCTTCTCCAGGTAGAAGGACGTTCCGCCGACTTCCCAGGTCTTCATCTTGAACGGTCCGTTGGCCAGAAGCCCGTCGGCCGTCAGGGCGTACTGGTCGCCCTTCTCTTTGTAGAAGGCTTCATTGATCGGATAAAACGAAGGGAAGGCCAGCAAGGAATTGAAGAAGGCGACCGGACGGTCCAACTCGACGACGAGCGTCTTGTCGTCCTTAGCCGTAACCCCGAGTTCGTCGATTCCTTTCTTCCCAGCGACGATGTCGTCGGCGTTCTTCACGCCGGCTACGCCCATGATGAAGCTGTACTCACTGGCGGTTGCCGGATCGACAAGGCGCTTCCAGGCAAATTCGAAGTCCTTCGCAGATACGGGGGTACCATTTGACCATTTGGCATCCCGGATGGTGAAGGTGTAGGTTTTGCCGTCGGCGCTCACATCGGCTTTCTCAGCCATTGCAAGCTGGGGAACCCCGTCCGCATCAATGGTATACAAACCTTCGATCGTGGCAGCAATGACTTCAAAGGACAAACCGTCAGTAGCGATAGCCGAGTCCATGGAGGCCAGCTCCACGTCCTTGCCCAAGTTGATGACCTTCGCTCCTCCCGTGCTCGCCTCGGGAGCGGTGCTGGCCGAAGGCGCTTGCGACTCCGAAGGTGCTGGCGAGCTCGAACCCGATTTCGAATTCGTGCAGCCTGCAAGCAAAGCGATGACCGAAATAATTGCCAAAAGCAGTTTCGCTCTTCTCAAGACGTTTCCTCCCCTATATGTTCTGATAAAAAAGATAGAAGTCCATTCCGAATGAGGACTTCTATCCTTTCAAAAAATTATAAAATGCTATCATGTAGGCGTCAATATATCTTCCATAATAGGTTTTTTTATGGGAGAAAGAAAAATATTATGATATTGATGTAAGCTTTCCCTTCCTCCTTGCGTCACTTGGAAATGAGTGGTTTTTTCTCTTTTTCGTACAGATGTCCCCCAATGGCAATTCGCCTTATTTGTCCTCTTTTCGAATCTCGGAGCCGTTTCTCCCCTCTTCACCCTGCCCTCTTTTTAGAAGCAAGGAGAACCCCGTATAGGCAAACAGCATGAGCAGAAACATCCCTTCGCAAAACGAAAACACAAAATGGAGGCGGGACGGAGCAAGAGCCGTTGTGATCTCTGACCACAGATAGCTCGGACTGGTCACAAGATCCCAGCTGTTGAGCCGCAGAAAACGGCCAAAGTAAACACCGAGCGAGCCGAGCGCGAGAACCGACAAAGCGAACGCCCAGCCGATCACTCGTCCGTAGCTCCTTCTAACAAGCTTATGGACGGACCACAAGGAATAGCAGCCGAGGACGAGGCCGATAAGAGCCGCCAGAAGCAGCGAGAAGAGATGGTTCCAGAATGGCAGCTCACGCCAGAAATACGTGTCTGGATCAACCGGATAATTGGCAAATACATGTAGAAGGTCGGTCACCAGGTAAGGGGCATTCGGGTAAAAAAAGAACCAGCCGGCTCCTGCCCCCGCCAGGACCAGCGTTCTCCCCCCGCTTTTGGGCCGTTCATACGCATGAGCGAAGATAAGCTGGAAGGCGATAGGAACCCAAGCCAGGAATAAATTCCAGACTATGAACGGGTAAGGGCGGAACTGCGTGCCGATGCGAATGTCATTTACCTGATGCATGCTGAGCAGCGTGAAGGCCAAGAGGATGACCAGATACAAGACCTCCCGCCTTTCCAACAACCGTTCTCGGACTATCATTTTCTCGATTTTTTTCGTCTTATGATTCACCGAACTCCTCCTTCTCTCCACAAAAAAACCCGCTCAACCGGCGGGTCGTTCCATCAGATTCGCTAGCGTTGTTGCCGGTAATGCGTGAAGTATCGATATAGAAAGACTGCGACAAGAATCAGCACGAACACGATATACGCACCGATCAGGATCCCCACATCCGTCTCGGGAAAAAGCACCGCCGCGCTCAAGATGCCAAAGAGCCAAATATGCGACAAGTTCCCTACCACATTGGACCAAAGGTAATCCTTGGGCTTCATCTTGATGATAGCCGCCGAGAACGAAATCAAGTTGTTCGGCATGATCGGAATGGTACGCAGAAACACCATCCCCCAGCCCCCATAGAGTCGCAGGGCATGCTCCCATTTCTTGTACCGCTTCATTTTCCCGAGCCATTTGCGTTCAAACCAGTCCGCGAAGGCGGATCTGCAGAGGAAATAGACGACAAGAGCCGAGACGGTCCCCACGATCCAACTGGCCAGTAGCCCTTCTGCAATACCAAGCGTAGAGACGTGAAGGAGAATGAGCGTGGCAAACGGAAACACCCCGAATAACCCCTGAATGATTCCGAGAGGGATCGTAACAGCGAGAATCGCGAACCCATCAAGCCCCGCCACCGCAAATAGCCATTCGATCCACTCGTTTATATCTGACGACATGATTGTTGCGCCACCCCAGTTGTATATCTGCATTAAGTACTCTTACTATATACACGGGGCAAAATCATTGTCAAACCGGGCTAAAGGGTTGATCCAACCGGTTCAAGGGCCTGGCAGGATACGCAAGAGTAGACGCTGCCGCCCAAATAGGCTTCCTTGCGAATGGTACCGCCGCATTCCGGACACGGATCCTTATAAGTTTTGGAGGACAGCAGGGTCATATAGCCGCCCTGACTCCCGAATAAATCTTTTTCGGTGTCGCGGCCGCCTTGATCGGTCATCAGGCGCAGCGTTTCTTTCACGCTTGCATAGAGGTTATCCAGCCGACTGGCGCCAAGCTGGCGAACCGGTGTGCGGGGATGGATACCGGAGCGAAAAAGGACATCCTGAAGCACCCCGTTGCCGAGGCCCGGAATGCGCTGCTCCGTGGCGAGAAACGCCTTCGCGGAGAGGCTGGGCTTGATCTCCCGGAGGAGGGACTCGAAATAAGCGGCGTCAAACGCCGCGGTTAAAGGCGACGGCTTCTCGGTCGCTGTTCGGTAATAAGGATCGTCCAGTAAGTCATCGGATGTCACTCTGAGAAAGCCATACATCTGCACCGATCCCGTGAGCCAGGAGCCGTCGTTGAATTCCATGTAGAGCTGATTTTTGCTGGGGGGCCGCTCATCCCGGCTTCCATGGCGAAGGTTAACTCCGTCGCTGACGACAAGCTGAGCAGGACCGACGGTCAGCTTCACATGGCCGCCATGCGCTTCGGCCTGCAGGATTGGAGAGCTGGTGAGCATATCGGGATACAAGTCGGGGTCTCCGTGGTAAAAGGCAAATTTATGCGGATGCGCGTTCATCTTCACATGGGCAACAACACGACCCGGCAAGGTCTCTTGGAGCTGCCTCGCTATGGTTTGGGCTTCCGGAAGTTCGAGCATGGACATCCTCCGTTCGGATTTTCTTCCATTATAACCCAAGAACCGGACAACTCTCTGTCCGGTTCATCACATAATTGCATCCAGTATGCTTCCTCGACATCCAGATAGGGTTCCAGTTCCCGCTCTCCCGGCCAGGCTAAGCGCCATCTCCAGCTTTTCCTCATTGCGATCCACGACCGCCAGCCTGCCGACACCTTCGTGCTTCAAGAGTACGCGCTCCATCCGGGTGGTCCCGAAATCGCATACCCGACCTGCCGCACCTTCCACTTCTTAACCATGGACGTGCCTCCTTCCGAGGTTCTTGTATCTTTATACCCCGGGAAGGACGACCTCGACCCATCCGCGCACACTGTTGATGAACCAGATCCGGTCAGCGCGCTTCAAATCGTCCGGCGTGAGCGTCTTCTCATTGACCTCTCCCCTTGCGAGCAGCTCGTCCCGGAACGTTCCGGCGAGCAATCCCGCTTCGATGGGCGGGGTCCATTTGAAGCCGCCTTGCTCCAGCACCAGATTGCCGCGGGTAAATTCGGTCAGCTCCCCGCGTTCGTTCGTAAGCAGCATGTCATAGGCGCCATTGCCCGTGGCAAATATGCGGGCGTATCGGTCGCGTTGGGTCGTCTTGTGGTAGAGGAAGGGGTCTGCGGAATCTACCCGCTCCGCGGCCAGTCCGATCCGCGGCCGCTCGTCACTAGGAGGCACAATTGGTGCAGCATCGCCTTCTACGAGCCCGTCTTCGGCAAGCAGCAGGCGAATCTTATAGGCTCCTTCGCCATGCTCCGCAGCCATTCTGTCGAGATTGGCGATCAACCTCTCCTCGGGATAGGGAAACCCAAAATAGGCAGCGGAAGCGCGCAGCCGGTCGAGATGACGCTCCATAAGCCAATACCGTCCATCTGTGAGCAGCAAACTCTCCAGCAAATGGAAAGGCTCAACAGGGTGACTGAGTACGGCCGCTTTGGCAAGCGCCTCTTCATATTCGCCATCCGCCGATGAATCCCAAGTCACCCCGCCGCCGACTGAGTATTCGGCGGTTTCGGCTTCCTTGTCGATCCAGACCGTGCGGATGGGTACGTTGAACGCAAGCTCCTTCCCGTAGGGAGAAGCATAGCCGATGGCTCCACAATAAATCTCGCGCGGCTCCTCCTCCAGCTCCGCGATCAGCTCCATCGTGCTGATCTTGGGCGCTCCCGTCACCGATCCGCAAGGAAACAGCGCGGCGAACAGCTCCTCCAAGCCTATGCCTTCTCTCAGGCGGCAGGTCACGGTCGAGGTCATCTGATAGACGGTCGGATATGCCTCGACCCGAAAAAGCTCGGGAACCTCCACAGATCCGGTCTCGGCTATTCTCCCAAGATCGTTGCGCAGCAGATCCGTGATCATCAGATTCTCGGCTCGGTCCTTGACGGAGGCCGTCAGCCGTTCGCGCTGCCTTACATCCTCATCTGGATAACGTCCGCGCCGGATCGTCCCTTTCATCGGCCTCGTCGTCAGCCGGCCTTCCTCCACGCGAAAGAAGAGCTCCGGGGATACGCTCAGAACCTCGTAGCCGCCGAAACGCAAATAAGCGCCGTATTCGGCCTTTTGGGCGCGAGCAAGCTGACGGTAATAGCCTTCGCCGCTTCCACGAAAGCTCGTCCTCAGACGCAGCGTGTGATTCACCTGATACGTCGCTCCTTGCGCGATCGCTTCCTTTATCCTTCCGATGCTGGCCGTATATCGTTCCCGGCTCTCCGCGGACTCCCAAACGCCAAGCTCGAAAAGCGCATCCTCTTCCAGTTGCGGCGAATTCCAGTCCTCCGGCTTCTCATAGATGCCGAACCAGAGGAGCGGCATCCGGCTCCCCGGTCTCACCTTCATGGCCGGATCGAATGCCGGCGCTGCCTCATAGCCGATGTAACCGGCGGCGTAGAAGCCTTGGTTCAACGCTTCCTGCACGCGCCCGAGCGCAGGCCGAACCTCTCCCAGATCGTTCGCCTCAATGACCTGGGCGGGATTCCGAAACGCCACCCTTCCTCCCGCATCCTCTGTAAACGCGAAACCGAGAAACGGCTCCTGATTCATGAGGCTCCCTCCTTCTCTTTCCGATAAGGCGCGCCGCGCCGGTTACCCCCGTCCTTTTTCCTGACGGAACTTTTGCGGAGACAGCCCGACCGCCGACTTGAACACCCGGCCAAAATGCGTCACACTCTGATAGCCCGTCCGCAATGCGACCTCTGTCACGCTGAGATCGGTTGAAGCGAGCAAGAGCCGCGCTTCCTCCACTCGCACATGATTGATGTAGGAAACGACCGGCAGGCCCGTCACTTGATGAAAGATGCGGCTGAGGTAAAACGGGCTGATGCGAAATTGGTCGGACAAGCCGTTCAGGGTGATCGGTTCTCCGTAGTGATCCCCGATATACCGCGCAACCTCGGAGACCTTATGATGGAGCGAGTTGGGGAATTCCGCCACTTCCGCATGCCGTCCTTCCGTCAACCGAAGCAAGAGAAGAACCATCTCCGCAAGCAGCAGGCGGGCGTAGCGCTCAGCTCCCGGCTTATCCGCCTCCATCTCGAACAGCATGCTGTCCAGAATGCGCCGAATGACCGCCTGCTCCTTACCGCTCAAGCGGATATGCGGAAATTCCGCAAACATCAAGGGAATCTGTGCCTCATATTCCGGCAGCAGGCCGTTCAGCGCCTCCCAGCGGAAGTTGATGAGGATCCGTTCATGGCCATCCTTGCGAGCGCTTGATGTCTTGTGAAGCACATGCGTCGGAATCAGAACGAGATCGCCCTTGTGCAGATGATAGGTTCGGTCTTTAATGAAAAAATACCTCTCCCCGGATACCAGATAATAAAGCTCATAAGCTTCATGATCATGGTGGGCATCCGCCTGCGCTGCTTCCTTGTATTTGACAGCCTCTATCCAAATCAATGGATCGGCCGGTTCCATTGGCCCTTCCGAATTCATGTCCGCACCTCCTTCCCTTGATTATGCAGGCGAACAGAATTTAACGCAAGTATTGTAGAAAATTCGGCCGATTCCCCCTTGTTTTCTTTAAAATAAATACAATTTTGCGATGACTCCCTCTTCAAATTCCGCTCTCTTCAAGTCCGATAACCCACGATCCCGCCCACTCACTCTAGCTCCCTACCGCTAGTACCAGTCGGTTGTCTGGATAGCTATTTGATGTGATTTGTGCTAGTCTCTGAATATTATATCGAGATCGTCCCACTCGGACGCTGTCAGCCTAATCGTGCGGATACGAAACGGCGCCAATTGGTATGAGTTGCGGTGTATGTACCACGGCTTTTAAGCTGACAGCGTGCTCGGAAGATGGAACGCGTTATGGAAGTGAGGGAATGACGATGGACCTGCGAAAAATGCGTCTGGATGAATCTTCAAGCGGCACGTTCAGCGAAGAACGTGAAGAATATGAACGGGATTACGCCCGGCTGATCCAATCCCCCGCCTTCCGGAGGCTGCAGGGGAAATCCCAGGTGTTCGGAGCTGGCTCCGGCGATTACTACCGAACGCGTCTGACCCATTCTCTCGAAGTTTCACAGATCGCGAGAGAAGCGGCCCGCCGGCTCGGCAAGCAGTATCCGTTCCTCAGCAAGAAAGAGCATCCTGCACTCATGCTGGAGCAGGCTGTCGTGGAATGCGCCGCTCTGGCGCACGACCTCGGCCATCCCCCCTTCGGCCACAAAGGCGAGGATGTGCTGAACCGGCTCCTTCAGGAGCAGTATGGTCTTAAATATGAAGGGAATGCGCAGAACTTCCGCATCCTGATGTTTCTCGAGAAGCGCGCCGAAAGCGGAAGCGGTCTCGATCTGACGGCTGCAGTCCTTCTCGCCACCAACAAATACCCCTTCCACCTGGAAGAGCCGGGCCGCCTGAAGGGCGTGTATTCCTCCGAATGGGCGGCCATTCGCGAGCTGCGCGAGAAATGGAACATCCCCGCAGGCTGCTCCACCCTGGAGACTCAGCTCATGGACCTGTGCGACGATATCGCCTACTCCACCCACGACATCGAGGACGGAATCCGCGCGGGTAAAATCCAAATGAACCGCACCTTCTTTGAGGATAGCTGGCTGAGAAAGCATCTCGTGGAAGAAATCGTGAACGACGAGGGGAATTCGGAGGTTGGCTGGGATCAAGTGGATGTCGAAGCGATGGTCGGCCGCGTGCTGGACGCCTACCTCGACCAATGGGAAGAGGTCTACGCTTTGAGCGGCAAAGAATCGTCGCGGGCGCGACGCGAGATGAAAGCCCGCTGGGTCAGCACCTTCGCCGGTCGGATCGGCATCATCGACAACCCGGCGCGCGGCTGGAAGAAGGTTACCTTCGTAAGAGACGGCGAGCAGGACTTTGAGCTTCTGCGCACGATGGAGATTCTCAAGAAGCTGGCCTGGGTTACCCTAATCAAAGACTTCCGTGTCCAGCGCCTACAGATGCGCAGCGAGATCATGATCAAGCGGCTGTGGGAGAGCTTCATCGACGAGGAGGCCGGGAAGCGGATCATCCCGCCTGATTGGTTGGCGAATTTCGAACGCCATAAGTCAGACTGGGCATGGCCGCGATTCATCGCCGATTATATCTCCGGGATGACCGATGCCTACGCGGAGAAGGTGTATTCCGAGCTGTTCGCGAGCAAATCGGGATCGATCTATGAGATGGACTAAGTCCAAGCGGTTCAAGGCGACAAAGCTGAGCAGTCCCGAAAAATGATAAGGCTCTTCTCCGAGGCAGGAGTTCAAGAAGAACTCGCTTCGAGGAAGAGCCTTTTTGTCGTTATGACCCAGCTGTCCGCTAATAACCGTGCTCTCTACACAACATTCCAGGGCTAATTGAGCCGCTTCACATCCATACGATTAGAGCTGACAGCGAACATGTTGGATGGATGGTTGGTCTTTGCAGTTCCAACCTTTCCCTACGTCAAAAGAATGAAGTCAGCCATGGAACGAACGGTGACTTGTCCAGCCTCCGCAGGAACGTAGCTGGTGGTCCCTTCCGTCCGGGCGAGGAAATCGACCGTGACTGGAACTCCCGGCACCAGATCGAAGAAGTTGTCCGAGAAGATGCCATCCGCTTCAGCCGACAACCAAATCTGTCTCGCCAGAACATCGGTCTCGAGAGTCAGGCGGGTACCCTTGCCGTCTTCCGTAACGGAAGAGACGACTCGGATGTTCGGCTCGCTCGCCAGCTTCAGTTCCTTGGAATGGACAAAGTAATGCAGCTTGGCGTCAACCGGTTCTTGTTCTTCGTTCGCCAATTCCAGCAGCAGGAAGACCTTATCCGCCCCAAGGCCGTTCAGCCATTCCGCTCGGTTCAAGGAGAGGACCGCTTTCGCTTCGTTCGGTTGGAGGCCGACTTCCGCACTTGCTTCCTTCTGGACCACTCCGTGGAAGTCAAGCAATCGGACGTGGAGTTTGCCCGAGAAGGGCTCCGTGAGATCCGAAACGATCTTTACGGTTACGATCCCTTCGTTCTCCTCCACCGAAGCCATCACTTCCCGGAAGCTGCGTTTCGCGTGGTATTGAACCGCCTTCCAGTTGCCGTAATAATCCACACTGGCCCAGGAAGCCACCGGCCAGCAGTCGTTCAGCTGCCAATACAGCGTTCCCATGCAATAGGGCTTACCGCGTCTGTGCGCTTCAATCCCCATCGCCATCGCATCCGCCTGAAGCACCTGGCTCAGATAGAGGAAGGAGTGGAAATCCTTCGGCTCATGCAGATATTGCTCCATGTAATCCTTGATCAGGAGGTTGCCATGGCCGTTCTTCTGATGGGTCTGCATGACATCCGATTCCAGCTCCATGTCCTTCTCTTCCGCGTACCGAAGAACCGCCTCATATTCGGGGAAGGACTGAAAGCCGTACTCGCTCATAAACCGTCCGACGTTCTTGTTGTAATTCTCGAACGGCTCGCGGTTATGCCAAACTCCCCAATAATGTACATCTCCGCTCGGAGAAGCGCCTGTCGTGTGCTGGCTCTTATCATCCGTCAGCTCGACAAGAGGAGACGAGGGCCAATAGGACATCCCCGGCATGAACCGCTCAACCGCTTCGGGCAGAATCCGGTGGAAGACCTCCTTGTAATCGTGCCAGATCCCTTCCCGCTGTTCCGAAGTAAATTGCTGCTTCCAGCCCCAGCCCGAGTTCTCGTTGAAATGGGCCCAAGCCGAATCGATCTCATTGTTGCCGCACCAAAGAGCGAGGCTCGGATGATTGCGCAGCCGCTTCAGGTTATCTTCGGCCTCTGCCCGAACGCTGAGCAGGAAGGCCTCATCTCCCGGGTACATGCTGCAGGCGAACATAAAGTCCTGCCAGACAAGAAGCCCCGACTCGTCGCATAGCTCGTAAAAGATATCTTCCTCGTAGATCCCGCCGCCCCAAACCCGCAGCATGTTCATACCCGATTCCACGGCAGTGGCGACCTCTTGGCGATACCGCTCGTCTGTCACCTCGGGAACGAAGCTGTCGTTCGGAATGTGGTTGGCGCCTTTGGCGAACACGGGAACTCCATTCAATTCCAGGTAAAAGGATGTGCCTCCCGCCTCCCGCTCGCGGACGAGACGAACGGAGCGCAGGCCGGTCCGCACCGATTTGGCGCTAACCTCACGACCATCCGCTAGGAGCGCTGCGCGGAACGTATAAAGCTTGGCTTCTCCCAATCCACGGCACCACCACAAAGCGGGAGCCTCGATCGTAAGAGGAATTTCCAGCTGGTTTCTTCCCTGCTGAACGATAACCGGCTGACCCCAGCTGTGGTCATCGGCCATCAAGTGGACGAGAACCGGTCCGGCATACTCCGCCTCTACCTCGACCACAGCCGTGAGCCGGGCGACTTCAGCCGTCACCTCATCCTGACGGATATACAGATCGGTAAGCCGATACCCCGACCAGCCTTCGAGCCGCACTTCCCGCCATATGCCGCTTGTGACAAAGCGCGGTCCCCAGTCCCATCCGTAATGATAGGGTGCCTTGCGCGCAAAGACGCTGATCCGATTCTCTCCGAGCCCGCCCAGCTCCGATAAGTCGTTAGGAGCGGGCAGCGAATAGCCGAGCCGCTCCAGCTTCGGCAGGTCCTCCTGGATCGGGGACCGGAAGTGCACCGTCAATGTGTTTGCTTCCGGTTTGAGCAGCCCCGTGACATCCACCCGCCAGGATCGGAACATGTTGTCTGCCGCAAGCACATGGCGTCCGTTCACATAGACATCCGCATACGTATCGAGTCCGTCAAAGACGAGCTCCTGATGCGTCTCCTTAAGCAGCTCGGCAGAAGCGTCGAAGGCGACTTCATAATCCCAATCCTTTTTATCGATCCATTGCAAATCCCGCTCGTTTGTTCCATAGAAGGGATCGGGAATTCGCCCGTTTCGCAGCAGATCGGTATGAACGCATCCGGGAACACGGGCCGGTTGCCATGCCGTATCATCGCTCGCCTTAAACAGCCAGCCATCCAAGTTTTGTACCGTATTGCTCATGATAACCTCCAAATGTTCACCTTTCTGATGCTAGAACGTGTTTGCAAACCCATGAAACGGTCGAATAGCAGGTGAGGGTCACCTGAAGATCAGCCATATGTGGCTATCGGCAGGAGAGACCCCTCAACGAATTCGACCGAAGGTCGGGTTTGCAAACACGCTTTATGACGCTCTAAGGTAGTATTCCGATGAGTCCCAGGCGAAAATTGGTTCCCTGACAATTCGGACCATTCCCATGGATGACTTCAATCTCACAGCTATGATCGCCGATTTCGAGGTCGAGCACAAGGTTGCTGAGGCGGAACCAGCCGTCGAGCCCAACCCAATCCTGCCGCTCGCGGCTTTCCGTCTGCCATTCTCCGCCGTCGATGCGGTAGCGGAATTCCGCAGAAGCCTTGCCAAAATCAAAACCGAGCGCGACTCCTCTTCCATGGAAGGAGAAGGACAACTCGGCACCGACTGCCGCCGTTTCCAGCGTGCGATCGATCCAAGGAATTCCATTCAGACGGCGGAGCACCCAAGGCCCGGTCGTCTTGACTTCTGTGAGATCCAGCAGTCGGGCCGACTGCCAGTTGCGCGGATCGAGCGGAGTTTCCATTGCTGTTTGACGACGTTCCACCCACGAAGCGGACTCCACGGTAAGTGAGCGCTCGCGTTCTGCATTCAGGAAACGGATGACGCTGGTTCCGTAGCTAAAGCTTCCCCGATTCGTCGGGTGAAGACCGTCCGGAAGCCACTCCTCCCAGCGCATATGCCCCCGCTTCACTTCGTCAAGCGCGTGAAGCCCCATCCAGACGGAACCGAGGCCATAGTACTCGGCGATGGCTTCGTATTGGGCGATAATCGGCGGCTTTTCATCCGCCATCATGTATTCATACATGGGTTGGCTATAGGTATAGACGAGCACCACTTGCCGTTTCGGGTCTGCAAGCAGCTTGCGAAGCAGCCCCTCCAGGGTGCGCCCTCTTTTCTCAACGGGCTCGTCGTAGTCATTGACGGCGAACTCCACAAAGACCAGCTCCGCCCCCCGATTGATCAAATCCCGCTCGGCTCGAAGCGCTGCAAGGTCGCTTCCGGTCGCTCCAATCCCTGCATTTTCCACGGCGATGCGCACTCCGGGAAGCTGCTCGACGAACCAAGCCGTCACCGGCTCCGGCCAGTTGTGGCGCGGGCGTCCGTCCGTGATGGAGCCTCCAATGAAGCCCAGTGTCAGCGTTTCACCTTGTTTTTTGGCCCATGGCCCGGTAACGGGACTTCTATGGTTCCAGATGGATAATGTCATGTCGATGTCGAACTCCTCTCTTACGGCAGCCTGTAGGTTTTTAAGTTGGGCAGCTGGTCTCGGGTTATGGAGAAGGGATGGCGGTAAAGCTTCTGCAGCATAGAATGCTCCGTGTATTCCTCCGAATAGGGAAGCTTGCCTTCCTCATCGCGGGTGTACAGAAATTCTCCATACCACGTGCAGTTCCATGCCCAGCGGACGTTCTCCGTGAGCATCTGATCCGGATCAGGCAGAATGCCGTTCTCAGACAAGGCGATGATCTTGCTCGAACTCGTATAAGCGAGCGCGGTGTCGAACCGGTCCGCTTGCGGAGAATAGTCTCGCTTCGGGGGATAGATGTCTTCCCCGATGATATCGACGGTCTCATCACCCGGATACCAATCCTTGTGCTGGCCGTTCCACACCCAGATCAAGTTATTCAGCTCATGATGATGCGTCAAGCGCTCATAGAGCAAGCCCCATAACGCCAAGTATGGCTTCGGTCCCTTCGCTCCCCACCAAAACCAGCCGCCGCTTGCTTCATGAAGCGGACGCCAGAGAACAGGCACGCCCGCCTTCATGAGGCGCTTCAATTGAAGGGCAATGGCATCGATATCTCGTACGAGAAGCTGATAGCCCTCAGACGAAGGGTCGCTCATCGCCTGCTCCACATCGAAAGTGGTCGCTTCCGTATAGAAGCCCTTCTCCCACTTCTTGTTGTTGGGCAGATCCATCATATCCCTAGGAGCTGTCCAATGCCAGCAAAAGGTGACGATCCCGCCTTCCTCCCACCAGCGAAGGGCGTGGTCCGTGTCGTGACAAACCGCTCCCTGATTCGCGCGGCCGGGCGAGTAGTCCATGAAGTCAAAGCCGCCGACAGCGGGGTAAAAGCCGGTTTCCCGATGGAGAATCTCCATCTCGGGCGTGGAGTGCACGCCGATTTGTTGGCCGGTCAGCATGTGCTTGCCGTAGGTATCGCATAGATAAGCCATCAGGCGTCGAGCCGTTTGATCCGCACGGGGGTTCACCAGCTTCGGCTCCACCTGATAGCGATCCCGGCGCAAATTCGTCGGTACATTCATGTGTTGAGGGGTCTCCTATCCTTGGTTTTCTCTTTAGTCTGCACTACTCTCTATATCGGTCTCCATACCATTCCTGTTAGGGATGCAGGGTAAAGACCAAATCCGCCTTCTCCGCAGCCGGTGCGATCAGCGTGAGCTTGCCGCCGGTTGCCATTGCCTCCGTTGTCGTCAGCTTTTGCCCCGTCCAGGGATCGCTCCAATCCACCGCGTAGCTGCCGTCCTGCATACCAGAGAACGTCACGCTCCTGCCTCCCAGCTTGCCCAGGTCCGTCACCATCCAGCCGTAGGACAGCGATGCTCCTTTCATCATCCAAGCTTCGGCGGTCTTCTTCTCGATGGTCGGAGCCTTCTTCGCCACCAGTCGCGGATTCCGAATCTGAATCGTTACAGGGTCGGCTTCATTCGGCGTGCTCGTCGCATAAACCTTGAGGCCCCAGCGCTCCATACGGGCGAGGTCCGCACGAGTCAGCTCGCGGTTTTTCCATTTGCCTCCGTCCAGCTTGACGCGAACCGTCGTCCACTTGCCGGCGGCAAGCGGTACATCGCCCGGATCGTCCGCTTCGTTCCATTCCCCTCCGGGGAAGAGAACCGGTCGGGCGATAAGCCCTTTTTGCGCAGCGGTGTCTACATGAACGTCGAAGACCAGCTCATCGTAACCGGACCAATCCTGCACGGTGGTTACCTGATCGATGACCCCTTGTGAATACTGGCCGGTCGCAAATCGAAGGTTGGCTTGAACCGTAGGCTTCTCGGCATTCGCCACCGGTTGAACGGTTGTCCGAATGCCGTCCTTATCCTTGTTGGCGTCCGCCCAATCGGGAATGCCCCAGTCCGCGTAATCCTTGCCATCCTCCATGGACAGCTCGGCCGGGAGCGGAACCTTCACGATGTCAGCCTCAGCCGTTAGCGGCTCGCGCGTCTCCGTAAAGCCAATCGGCTTGATGAAATCAGAGAACACCTTCATTTGCGCAAACATCGCATCGTCTATCTTGGAATAATCCCACCAAATGGGCGTGGAGGCAAGTCCATTTGCCCATGTCACCCAGAGGACGTTGTGGTAAGCCGTCTCATCGGTGACGTTGCCCGTTTCCCCAATCATGATCGGCTTACCATACTTCCACCGACTGGAAATATCCTCTGCATAGGACCGATAGTCAAGGCTGTAGTAGTTTTCCCGATCTGCCAAATCCAATGTCTGGTAGCCATGATCCCAGAAGTCCTCTGCGCCTCCCGCCATCGAACCCATCGTCGGGTGTCCGTAAGGGTCATGCTCCTTGAAGTACGTATGAATGCGCGTCAGCCATTCGTTGGCTTTCGCCGGATCGCCCAGCACCCAGCCATCGGTACCGTTCACCTCGCATATCAGGTCCCAGATGCCGATGGAGCGGCTATGGCCGTAGCGAGCGATGATGTATCGGTACAGCTTCTCCTGGTAGTTCCACATCTCTTCGCTGCTGTAGAATTTGGAGGCTTCGCCAAGCGCGGAATACGCATTCTTGGTCCAGGTGGTCGCCCACCCGCCTCCCAGCTTATCCGCCAGAGAATCATGCGGCCAGATGACGAAGCTCATGTTCAGGTCGCGCGCTTCAAACAAGCCGAGAAGCTCGTCGATCCGGGCGGCTTTGCGCATATCGTAGCTGCTGAGGCCGGAAGCGAGTGATTCCAGCTGCTCGTTCCCGCCGCCGCTTCCGGAGTTATCATAATTCCCGTTCCAGTAGGTGACGAGATTGCCCCCGCCCGCCTTGATGCGGTCGAGGCCCCATTCGTCGACGCCCCATGGATAAGCAACTCCTACCCCGTAGAAGGAAGTGCCGTTTCGGTACTCCAAAGCGTGCTTGTTTTTCTGGGAAGGCTGAATCCAGCCGTTCGACGAACCCTCCGTTACCTCAAAGGTCAAGGCGTCGCCCTTGCTCTCTCCTGTCTTGTCCTTTAAGCGAAACTGATAGTTCCACTTGCCGGTCTCGTCTGCGGAGAAACGCAGCTTCCACGCGGTTCCATCATAATACCCGTTGATGTTCCACTCCTTGCCAGAAGGAGCCGTCAGCACGGCCCCCAGATCCACTTGAGCGGGATCGTATGGATTCACATAGTCCGCCTTGAGCTCGACGGTCCACTCCAGCTTGTCGTAACGCCCCACGGACTCGCGTTCCGGCGTAATCTTCACCAACTGAGGGCCTGTATTTGCACTCGCTGTTGGCGAAGCCGAAGGGGTCGGCTGCTCGGAAGCGGCGGGCTTCGCCTCTTTGTCCCCACGGCCAATAAGAAACACAGCCACCAGGATAAGAACCACGACGGCACCAACCGCCGCGAGTAGTCCATTTCGTTTTCGTCTGTTCAAAGCATCGCTCTCCCTTCAAATGAATCCACCTGCAGCCCTTCAACTCTGCTTGTGTGAAGAGTTGAAGGGCTGACAGCGTACTAGAGCAGGCGACGGCAAAGCGCAGGCGCTTTGCCGTCGGCAGATCAAAGGAATGTTTGGTTACCCGACAACCCCGGTCCGCTCGACACTTTCAACGAAGTGGCGTTGAACGAATAGGTACAGGACGATCAGCGGGATAATCGCAAGCAGGATCCCGGTGTCCACAATGAGACCGACATAGTTGGGGTCCGCCTGGCCGTTCCTTCCGAGGCCCATTAGAATCGGCAGGAACTGGCTCGTATCGGCTGGCAGCGACGCGATCTTGAGCGGCATGAGGCTGCTCTCGCTCATGAAGAGCGAGGTGTAGAACGTGTCGTTATAGGTCCAGACGAACGAGAAGAGGATGACCGTAATCATCGGGGGAATCGCGTTCGGGAGCATGATCTGGAAGAAGGTGCGGATACCTCCGGCACCGTCGATCAACGCCGCCTCTTCGATTTCCTTCGGCAGACCGATGAAGAACTGGCGGAAGATGTAGATGAATAGACCGGATTTCAAGCCATTGGCCGTCGCCGACGTGATGATCGAGGGCCAGTAGCTGTTCAGCAGGTTGATGCCGTCCTTTCCGGTAAAAGCATGGACGAGACCCAACACGTCGAAGCTGCGGAAGTGCAGGTACATCGGAACCATCAAGGTGCTCATCGGGACAAGGATGGTCAAGATTACCAAGGCGAACAGAATGTTGCTCCCGGGGAACTTGAACCTGGCGAACCCGTATCCCGCAAGCGCGCAAGAGGCCGTCTGCAGCAGCATGACCACCGCAACATAGAACAACGTATTGCCCAGCAGCGGCCAGTAATTGAGCAGGTCCTTCGCCAGCTTCAGATTATCGAGCGTAAAATGCACGGGAATCATGTAGATCGTCGGGTTGTAAATGTCTTGCTTGTCTTTTAAGGCGTAAGAGATCTTGGTCAGGATCGGATAGAGAATGACAAAGGAGATCCCGATGATCAGCATATAGCGGAAGATGGAGAAAAGCAGATCCACCGTCTTGTTCCGCAGCTTGTGCCGGTTGATTTTTCTCGCCGTGTTCCCGGCTGTTTGAACGGTCGCCATGAACGAACCCTCCTATTCCGCTAGCTAGTTTTGATAGAACACTTTTCGAGAGATGGCGATACCGATCAGGACGAGCATGATACTGACCGCGAGGGTATACAGCCAGGACATGGCCGCGCTGAGCCCGAAATTTTGCGACGTGAACGCCGTTTGGTAGATGATCTGAGTCACGGAGCTGTCTGCAAAGGAGTCAATGATCGTGTAGATGATGTTCGTCAGAATGAGCGGGCTGACCATCGGAAAGGTGATCTTCCAGAAGGTTTCATAGCCGGTCGCCCCCTCCATCTTCGCAACCTCATACATGGAGGTCGGCACGGATTGGAGGGCTGCCAGGAAGATTAGGATTTGGACACCCGAGCTGCGAATGACCTCGTAAATCCGCATAACGGCTTCTACGACGTAATCAATAATGCCCCCCGGGAACCCCGCATGGAGAAGAAGCTCCACAATCGGCATAGCGTTAAACTGCGAAGCCTGGTTCATATCCTCGGCCACCGCCGCATTGCCGACGAGATTGATCAGGCCTGCGGACTCTGCCGCCGAGATGGCGCCGGAGGCCAGAATAACCGGAAGGAAGAAGATGGCGCGCGCCATTGCCCGTCCACGGAACTTCTGATTGAGCAGTACCGCGGAGAACAAACTGAAGAACAGAATAAGCGGAACATTGATCACCATGTCCAGAACGGACTCGGTGAGAATCCGGTTAAAATTCGCATCGACGAACAAAGCGTTATGAAAGTTACTCCAGCCTACGCTCACCAGCTTGAACCCGGTCGGATCGATGACCAGCTTGTTGAAGCTGTAGCGAATCGACTCGATAAGAGGCTTCAGGAAGAGAACCAGGAACCCTATGAGCCATGGCGAGATGAATAACAAGCCGAGCAGTGAGCGTTTGCGTGTTAAGGTTAGTCTCATTTTCATTTGCGATCACCGCCTACCGCATAATCGAGAGCGTTCACTTGGACTCCATCCACGGTAACGGGCTTCTCGGTGTAATTGACGAAGACGGAGGTTCCCCCCTCGTATTTCACTTCCACGACGCCTTCCTCGTGGCGAACGTGATCGACGATCTTCTTCGTTTGCAGCTTGCCGAGTACACCGTCCGCCTTCTTATACATCTCAATGGCCTGGTCGTACCAGTTCGTATACGTCGAGGCGAAACGATCGTCATAGCGGGTCAGCTTCAAATCCGAGGAATCCTTGTACGTCCACAGGAAGTGAGGCGCGGTTCCAAGCTCAATGGAGCGAAGAAGCTGTTTCGACAGGTCCTGCTCATCGGAAAGGTTGATCGCCTCGCCGGTGTAGTCGGCATAGCCGTGGATGACCATCTGATAGAACGGAACTTCCTCATCCGCCAGATTGAAGCTGCTCGTGGAAGTGGGGACGTCGATGAGATGACGGGCATATTCCCAAGCATAGGAATTAGCCCCGGATACCATCAGGTTCGGATAAGCCGTCTCCAGCTTGCCGAGCTGCTCCGACACGATTGCCTTCGAGGTTTCTCGGAACATAACGCGGCTGTTCCGGTAATCCGAGTTCAACGTGCTGCCGAGATCCCGGAGGCTCAAGTTGGAAAGTCCGAGCTTCTTGTACGAGGAAGAGAATCTCTCGGTAAAAGAAGGAAGCTTGGACGGGGAGAGCAAGTAATACGAACCGTAATAATCATTCATTCGGTTTGTCGCCCGGTCATATTTGGCGAGCATCGAGACATCCCGCGTCACAAAGCGAGAGGCGTCCGAAGCCGGAGTGAATTTCGAATCGTCGTGGTAGACCAGTTGAAGCGCGACGTCCGGATACAACGCGCCACCCATCGCCTTCAGCTTGTCGGAAAGCTCCACGAGCTCCTTCTTGCTTCCAGCGGCGCTGTCGATCTTGACTTTGGTCGGCGTTTTGTGGTTGATACCCTTGTTGAACCAGCCCGTCAGCCTCATTTGCAGGTTCGTGATGCCGTCTTTTCCCAACTGATCGGCGATCGTCCCCGCCTGATCGAAGGTGGTCATGGACTCGACCGATTGATAAGGAACGCCGAGGAAGAAGGAGCGCTTGTCGATCGTGCCAAGGATATCCAGATAGAACGGAAGCGAGTTTTCTTCAGTCAATGCTTGAAGCTTGTTCTCGCTAACCAGCAGATTTTGATAGTACCGCGCCATACCGGAATAACTGGCTTCCTCTCCCGAGAGAAAGCTGAAGTGGACGCGGATGTCACCGCTGTACAGCTTATTGCCGAGCATGTCGATCTGTTGGACCGTGTTGCCGGTATACAGCTCCAGTTCATCCTCCCCGCGGACCGCGAAGGTGCTGTAAGCATGATTG
This sequence comes from Gorillibacterium timonense, assembly GCF_001457415.1. Lineage (GTDB taxonomy): Bacteria > Bacillota > Bacilli > Paenibacillales > NBRC-103111 > Gorillibacterium > Gorillibacterium timonense. The sequence goes on along the minus strand of NZ_LN881724.1, from coordinate 100,074 downwards.
AAGGAATTAACCTTCCCGCTGACATCTGCCGCGATGCTTGCGAGCGCATCTCCTTGCTCGATCACGGCAAACCAGGCTCCGTCTCCCTTCTTCAAGCCGTACACAGGCATCTTGGCGCTTTCCGTAACCTGTCCGCGGTTGCGGCTGTTGTCGTTCAAGTCGGTGCCGTACACCTGCTGCACGTATTTCTCTTCCTTGATCTTGCCATTGTTCAGGTGGATGAGGCTTCCCATGCCATCGGGAACGAGCATGTACCCTTGATCCTGCAAGCCGGCGGCTCCGAAGTAGGGCAGCACGTCGATGGTGCGAATGCGATGGCTGCTGCTCTCTTCGATGCGCCCGACAGGAACGGTGGCCGTCAAGCCCGTATCATCCAGCTTGTATTCGAGCGGAACGGTGAACTTCGGCTTGGAGGAATCGGCTCCGGAGGCAGCGCCATGCGCTTCGTTGTCGGCAGCCAGATCCTCCTCGGTATAACCGGCCTTTGTGAAGGCATCCAGCATTTTGTTCAGAACGAGCTGTTTCTTGACTTGATCGTCGAGACGCTCAAGAACGTTCTCGTCCGCTTTACTCGGATAATACCGCTGTGAGACATAAGTGGAGAGCGATTTGTCGAGCTTGGACAGCACCTTCTCTTCCAATCGCTCCTTCGTAATGTACTTGGGCAAGGCATCGATACCGAGCGACATATCGCCGAGCGTGTATGTCACCCGAATGCCGCCCTCGATGCTCTCTACCTTGAATTGCTTCTTCTCAATGCTTTGAGCGTAATTGGAGTAGGTGTCCAGCGTTCCGAGCGTATCTCGAAAAGACAGGACGATTTGGGAGGACAAGACTCCCTTCTCGAACGGAGAGGCCTTCGCATCTTCGTTGCGATCCGGTGGGTTGCTGTACCAGATTTGTCCGCTCTTCTTGTCGAGAACGGCGATCTCCGTCGTTTCCGATTGGAAGTACAGGCTGTAGCTGGCATTGTCGGCTACGAGGTCCATGCCTGGTACGCCTGCCGTCGAGCTCGTAAGCTTCACAAGCTCCTTACCAGGAGCAAGCTCGGCGGAATCCTTCGTATAGGCGGATGCCGAAACAGCGGGAGCACCTACATTTTTGGTATAGATGATGCCGGCGATGACGAGGATGAGGGTGCAGGCCAGCACCAGCATTCCGATTTTTCGCTTGGTCACAGGGTGCGGCCTCCTTTAGGTCCGGAAGATTAGTTCACGGTAAATGTTCATGATAAACTCGTAAATCTGCTGAATCATACTGAATACCAGCGCACCTAGGAAGACGATGATAACCATGACGATTACACTCAGAATCATCGTGATGATCGTCTTGCTCGCGCTGTATTGATGGACCGTCATGATCCCGACAAACAGCAGCAGAACAAACCAGATGCCCGCTATCGAGTTCAGGAGATAGTAGAAGGCTGTCTCCTCCTGGGCCATAAAGCGGCTGACGAGGGTCATCGGAAAATAAATCAGCACGATCGGGACGAGGGAGTAAGAAGACGCCATCACGATCTCACTGAACTTGCCCTCCCCTTCCAGGAGAGTCGTCACCGACCAGTTGGCGATGCACCAAAGGAAGAACGGCAATACGAGGTAGATCAGTTCATTCAGGTTGTTCAATTGGCGCGGATCGTTGAAGTTTACCAAAAATCCCGCAAACTGCTTCTGGACGACGATGGCAAGGAAGGTCAGGAAGATCAGCGTCAGCGCGACCTTCAGCTTGCCCCTCTTTTCGAACTTCATATCCCAGAAGCCATCAAACGGATGAACGATCAAATGAAGCGGAAAAGATACAAAATCACGCAGCACGGTTCGTCACCCTCCTTCTTCTCCATTTCAACAACGGGCGGGCGATCAGGATGCCGACTACCAACACGATGAACACGGTCATGTACGTTCCGAAATTCTCTTTCAAGACTTCGGTGCGATACCGTTTGAAGGCAACGGAATAGTTTTTACGGTCCATCCCGAGCTTAAAGTACTCCATCGCTTTCTTGTTGTCTTTCTCAAGCAGCTTCGCCTTCCCGATCCCGTTATAAGCGATGTCGTAGTTCGCATTCAGCTTCAGCACCTCTTGCCAGCTGGCGACCGCTTCTCCGTCATCTCCAGCGTAGTGATGCTTGATCGCTTCATTGACGTGCTTCCCGAAGATCGTCGGCTCGTAAACGACCAGATTGGACTTGCCGCGGTCGAGTACGATCATGCTCTCGCCGGATTTCTCAACGGCCACCGGCGTCTTCAACGTCCCAAGCTGGTTGCCTTTGCCGCCGAACACATAGAGCAGGTCGCCTTCATTGTCATACGTGAAGACCCGGCCTTGCGTGGAGTCGAGGGCGCTGTACATGCCATCGCCAAGCACTTTGATATCGACAAATTTAGAAGGGCCAACCGCTCTTCGGTAATAAACGTCCCCCGCGACGGCGAAATAACCGTAGCGCTTTAGCACGTCAGCTCCCGAAGGGTTGAGCCGCTTGATCGGCTGCTCGGAGCCGGTATCGATGTTGGTCGCATACACGAAGCCCTTATGATCGATGTCCAGGTTGGAGAATTCCGTTGGAATGAAGAGCGTCATCTGAGCTTTCTGCGCCTTGGTGGACAGCCGCCTCCAGATGTAGTCGCCGTAATCGCGCTGAACCTTAATCGTTCCCGCATACCCGAGGAACTCGCCCTTCTCATCGAACTGCATGATGCCTTCGTAGACGCCTTGGGCGACGACGAATATCCGTTTCGCCTTGTCTACGGTAACTTTGAGTGGAACAAACTTGAAGCCCTCGGCCAAAATGTCCGATTTGGGCTCTTGGACAATCTTCACCAGTTTACCGTCTGGGTCCAGCACGACGACGCGCTGATTGTCGGTATCGGCGACGTAGAGATCGCCATCCTGGTCGACAAAGATGCCGGATGGTTTTTTAAAGCCGTCCGCTTTGCCGTTGTTGTCAAAGCCCGTGATCTCCTTGATCAGCTTCCAATCTGCGCCGATGATGACGATGCGGGCATTTCCGCTGTCGAGGAGGTACGTGACCCCCGCTTCGGTGGTATACAGATCATTCGGCTCGACAAAGCTGCCGATGCCGAGGTCATCTCCCGACAGGGAGAATGATGGAAGGTAGGCGGCAGGCGCCGGCAACGCTTCGATGTAATACCCGTAATTATAGCTCTCGTAGGGAGCCTTCGATGCTGCTTGCGCCGGCACCGCACCCGCTGTAAACAGCAGAGAAGCCGCTGCCATCGAGAGAAGCCATTTTTTCGCTGTCAACTGCATTCCCTCCTATTCCTTCATGCCGGATGTGGCCATCGTTTCGATGATTTGACTTTGCGAGAAGACGAACAGCGTGATCGGAACGCTCATCAGGATAAGCGCCACGGCAGCTCCCGCTCCCGCACGGGCAATGCCGCCCTGAATGATCTGGTTCGCGGCAAAGTGCAGCGTCTTCAGCTGCTCACTCTGGATAAAGCCGTTGCCATCGCTGCCCCACAGCATCTGGAACAGCAGGATGATGAGCGTCATCCACGCCGGCTTAACGTTTGGCATAACGATCTTCCAAAAGATCCGATATTCGCTCGCGCCGTCAATCTTGGCGGCTTCCAGGATCGCGTCGGGGATCTGCTCCATGAACTGCTTCATGAGGTAGAGGCCGAGCGAATAGGCGAAAGCCGGGATAATCACGGCCCAGTAAGTATCCACCATGCCGAGCCACGACATGATCATGTAGTTCGGCGTAGCGGTAACGGCTGGAGTGAACATCAGGGACAGGACGACGATCTGGAACAGGATCGCTTTGCCCGGAAATTGATGCTTGGCAAGCGGATACGCTGCGGCCGACGCCAGAACGACGTGGCCCAAGATGCCCATACCGGTAATGAACACCGTGTTGAAGATGTACCGAGAGAACGGAACCCAAGACTGGCTGAGCAGGTTCATCAGGTCCGAGAAGTTGTTCATCGTGGGGTTGCGGACGAACAGCCGGGGCGGGAACAGGAAGATCTCGTCCAGCGGCTTGAAAGCATTGTTAATCGCATAAACGAGCGGCAAAGCCATAAAGGAACCGACAGCAAGGAGCAGCACAAACAACGAAAAGCTGCCCATGAAGGACCGGTTCACCCGTTTTTGAGGAAGCAGCATCCGGATTGACAGGTTCTTCATGTGTTATTCACCCACCTTGCGAAGAAGTTTTTGGACTAGGATGTTGGTGCCGACCATGAGCAGGAAGAGCACCGTCGCGATCGCGGAGGCGTATCCCATTTCAAAGCGGGTCGTACCGAAGTCAATCAAGTGAGTAACGATGGTTTCCCCGGCGTAGTTTACGCTTGGGAAGCCGGCCAGCGCGATGGACACATCGGCTACGGCAAAGGATGCGGTCAGCTGAATGACAGCACCGAACATGAGCTGCGGCCGCATGGAAGGAAGGGTGATGAACCACAGCTCCTGCCAACGATTCTTGATGCCGTCCACCGCTCCCGCTTCATAGAGCGTACGGTCGACGGTTTGCAGACCTGCGATGAAGGCCAGGAAGCCCGTACCGAGACTGAGCCACAATTGAACGATGATGATGATCGGCAGGATGTAGCCTTCGGTCTTGAGCCACAGGATCGGCTCCAGAATGAAGCCGTATTTGATCAGAAATCCGTTCGCAATCCCGTATCGGTCACCCGAGAAGATGATTAACCAGATAAAGAAGACGTTACCGGAGATAGACGGGGCATAGAAAATCAACGTCATGAGCGCCCGAAGCTTCGGGGAGAGCTCATTGATGATCCATGCGAAGACAAAGCAAGCGATATAGCTGACCGGACCGGTAATGATGGCCAGCAGCAGCGTGTTCTTAAGAGCGATGATGAAGACATCGTCCTCAAGAAACAGCCTCGTATAGTTCTGCCAGCCGATAAACCGGGGGAACTCCAGCATATTAAAGTAGGTAAAGCTGAGAATGATCGAAATGATAACTGGCAGAACCGTAAAGATGCTGAACAGAATCATATACGGTGCCATGAGAGCGTACGAATGCTTGTTGACCTTCATTTCGTGCAGCTTTTGCTGCCACCAGGTGCGGGCTCCAAGCGAACGGCCGGCGGGCTGACCGCTCTTGCCTAACGGGGTATTGGTGGATGCCATCGTCGCGGTCCTCCTTACGGCGTAATGTTAAACTCTTCCCGCTTGTTGCGGATTTCGTCGTTGATGTACTGAATGTAGTCCATGAGTGTCTCTCGCGCCTCTTTTTGACCGACAACGGTTTTATAGAAGGCATTGAAGAGATGTCGGCCGGTAAAGTAACCGCCGGGAACTTCCGGAACGCCGCGAACCCATTCGAACTGGGCTTTCAGGTTGTTGTAGTCTTCCGTCGGCCAAGGCAGGCTGTCGAGCGCGTTGATGTTAGCGGTCGGATAACGAGCAGCCGCTCCCATAAGTCCTTCCATTTCGCGGCCGAACAAAGTCTGTGCTTCTTCGCTCGTCCACCACTTCATGAACTCCCAGGACGATTCCTTATCCTTGGCCTGCTCGAGCATGAGCGTGCCGCTGCCGCCGGCCGGGACATCCCGGCGAATCGATCCGTCCGCCTGGAGCGTTCCCGGCACAGGAGCAAAGCCCCACAGGCCGCGGATTTCCGGCGCGAAGACGACGAGCTGATTGTATACCGTATAGTCGGCTACGCCGATCGGCATCTGGCCGGTACGGAAGCGGTTCGCGAAGTCATATTCGCGCTCCAGCTTGTAATCGGTGTAATACTCCGTCCATTGCTTGAACGCCTCGATGCCGATCTTTGAATCCAGATCGGAGGCTTCCCCGTCGTTCTTGTAGAATTGACCGCCATTCTGGAACAGCAGCGTCGCAAGCATGGAGTTCGGCTGCAGGTTGGTCCATTGGTTCGGCGCCTGCGCGACGACGGGCAGCCCGAGATCCATATGGTTCTTGTTCAAAACCGCGAGCAGGTTGGCGACATCATCCCACGTCTGCGGAACGCTGAGGCCAAGCTCCTGAAGGACGTCCTTGCGGTAGAACAGCATGTTAAAGGTTTGGGTTTCCGGCAAGGCATACACCCCGTCGCGATACGTGTACGGAACCATCGCGCTATCCCGGAAGGCTTTGATTGTCTCTTGGAAATCCGGGAACTGGGTCAGATCCGCTGCGGCGTTTCGCATCGCATAGTTGACCGGAAGATCATTCCCGATCTGCATCGCGACATCCGGGCCTTTGCCGGCCAAGGTAGCGGGCAGCAACGTGCCCATATTGACCAGCTTCAGGTTTACGCTGATACCGGTCTTCGGAGTGAAGGATTCGTCGATCATCGCTTTGATCGTATTGGCTTGGTCACGACCGCTACCGATCCATACCGTGATCGATTTGGCATCCTCGCTGTTCTCCGAAACGTTCCCGATCTGGCTGTAATCGATGAAGAAGGAATAGAGGAACGTGCCTGCTTCATGCTTTAGCTTCGAGAAGAAGCTCATGCCCTTCGTAGGCGGCTTCTTATCCGTCGAAGTGATGTAGATCGAGTCGAACTCCAGCGGCATTTCCCGAGCTTGCTGGAGCCAGGTACCGAGCCCGCCGGTATTGGTCTTGTAGGCGGTCAGCCGGCGGGGAATCGTCTCCGGCTTCTTGATCATTTCATCCAGCTGCTGGACCATCGTCTTCAGGAGCGCATCCTGATCGCCGGTCTGCCCGGACAGCTCGACGAGCTTCTTGGCCGTCGTCTGGAGGCGTTCCTTTTCGGTCTCAAAGGTCGTCAAAAGGTCCGGAATTTGCATCTCCAGTCGGTAGTCCCGGACTTCATCGGGCGTGGACCCGGTGATCATCAGGATTTTCCGGTACATGGAGTTCAGGTTCAGAAGGCTGGTTTTGACATCATCGATCAGAGGGGCGAACTCGCCCAGCGTCGCTTCCATGCGGAGAACATGCTTGCCCTTCATGAGCGGGAACAGATAAGGCTCATCTCCGCCCAACTTGTCGAGGCGATAGCCGCTCTTGTACTTGAAGGCGACCTCTTTCACCTCTTCAAAGGGAACTTTGCCGTCGATGGTCAGCTTGCGGGTCGAGTAAATACCGCGGACGAAGTTCTGCTGCGTCTTGAACGACAAGTTGTACAGCCCGTCTTCTGTGACCTCGAATTCCCACTCGATCCATTGGCCCGGCAGACGCCAGTTGTAGCCGCCGATGGTGTTAATGCGTACCTTAGAGGCACTGTAGGGGGTGACAGCGGAGCTGGAGCGCTCGCTTTGCGGATACAAGGTTGGAGACGATTTGGCAATCGCCTTCTCCGCATCAATCACAATGGATTGACCGCTCGTTTCCGTCATTCCATTCGCTTTCGCCTGTTCGAGCACTTTCTCGTATGGCAGGGGCGAATCTTCCTGGTACAGCTTGATCTGGGAGATGACCATCGGCTCGCGTGTTGAGACGAGCGTCAAGGTATGCTGCCCTTTCGTGAAATAAAAGAGAAACGGTTCGACCTCATAACCATCCGAATCCTTGAGGAGTCCTTCCCTCCATTCGGGATGCTCCACCTGTCTCGGACGAAGGTCATTGCCTTGGTTGTCTTGCTCTACCGCATCCTTCTCATTGCCCCAGACACGATCAAATTGCAAATACTTGGCCTGCTCGAAGGGAGTAGCCCCATCGATCAGCAGGGAGCGTTCGATCGCCGAGCTTTTTCCCTCAACGGGGAAATAGAGAGCCGAGATATTGTAGAGACCCTCCTCATCAACCTGGAAGGTCCACTCCGCTTTTCCCGTCTCTCCTGTATAAAGAGAGGTTCCCGACTGGCCCTCATAGTTTTCCAGCTTCTTAAAATCGGTTCCTTCCACCACACCCGGTTCTCCCGCCTCCAGGACAATCTCCCGGTTGGGGCGTGGCATGGCGCTGTACTGCTTCAGATATTGACTATAGGCGATGCCCGTTTGCGCAACCGTCAGATCCGGCTCGCTTGCGGTGGTCGTCTGTCCGTTTGCTGCGGTTTTCGTCGATCCCTCTGCATAGAGAACGTGACCGCTGGTAGGCATCAGAAGTCCGATCGCCAGCCACACGGTCAAGAATTTTCCTGCTTTATGAAAACGCCGCTTCTTCCCGCTCATGCTAGTCCCCCTCTCACACACCGCTATTCTCCGCGGCTACTCATGATCCGAATTCTGATCAAACACAATGGGGAGGTCTCCACGACATCCCCATTGTGACATGACCTTTTTTTGGTTTATTGTCCCAGCTTGTCGATCGCCGCTTGCGCTTGTTGCTTGTATTTCTCAGCAGCAGCGGTTACCGATGTGTTCTTCACGAGAACATCTTCAATGAATGCGTACGTCGGATAGTCCGGATAAGCGTCATCCAAGGTAGTCACGCCGGTTTTCGCGATGTGCTGGCGGACCATGTCGATATCTTCTTGGTGTTTGTAAAGGCTTTCCAGATAATCTTGACCGGCGTATTCTTCCGTCGGAGGAATATCGAACGTTTCTTCAAAGATTTGATAGACAAGCTTCGGATCCTTCACGCCTTTCGGGATGAACTTACCGGATTGCGCGGTGTTGGCATAAGTAGCTTCCTTGCTTCCGCTCGGGCCTTGAGGCATCGGGACGACACCGAAGTCGAACTTGGTATCCGGAAGCATCCATTCAGCAGCGGTGAACATCGCTACGTCGCCATCTTTAAAGGTGTTGGATTCATTCCAATCCATTTTGTTACCGGTCTTTACCTTCACGACTTTGTCGACGTTATACATCTTGTTGACAAACTCAAGCGCTTGAATCGTCTTGGGATCCGAGAGGCCTTCCTTCTTGTTCGTAGCGTCTACGGTCACGCCGCCGTTAGCAACCGTCAGATGACGGACGATATCGAGAGACCAGCCGGAGAAGCCCCAAACGTCGATCTTGCCGTCGTTGTCGGTGTCCTTCGTTGCTTGCTTGGCGATTTCGAGGAATTTATCCCAGTTCCATTCGCCCTTGGCATACAGCTCTTGCAGGTCCGGAAGACCGAGCTTCTTGAACACGTCGCGGTTGTAGTGCATGCCGAGTCCGAGCACAACCGGATTGTCGAAAGCGTACTCTCCGCCTGCGATTGACGGCAGCTTTTCCAGCAGATTGTGTTCTTTGTTGATGTTGTTCTCCGGAGTGGTGAACTCGCTGACCGGGAGCAATTGGCCCTTTACGATTGCGGGAAGAGCAGATTTATATTCCATTTGCACGATGTCGGCGAATGGTTCGCCGGCCAGTACCGTGGTCGTGAACTTGTTCATGTATTCTTCGAACGGAACATTCACAAATTCAAATTTAACGTTGTATTTTTTCTCAACCTCAGCGATCTTTTCGAGACGGGCCTTCTCACCTGCCGTGTTGCCAGCCGGCTTCAGATCCCACCATGCGGATACCTTGATGACGCGACCGCCGAGATCCGGTACTTGTTCCGGAGTAGCCGTAGCGGACGGCGCAGTCGATGCGCTGGGGCTGGTAGCGTTTTCAGAAGGAGATGCACTTGGGGATGCTTCTTTGCCGCCGCAAGCCGAAAGCGAAAGCATCATGCCTGCAAGCAAAATTGTAAGCACTTTCATCTTTTTCATGAATAAACCTCCCGTTTGATTTTTGAACATCATTTGTACGATTTTACAATGACCCCGACGAAATCATTCGCTCTCGCCTCAAGAAAATTGACTTGAGACAAGTTTAAAAACAAAACCAATAACCACCACCGTTTGTTATTCTTTTTGTTTTGTTTTACATAAAAAATAATAACATCGGATGCTGGTTCCGTCAATAAAGATTTATTTTATTTCTTCTTTATTATTCTAGTTTTTTGAAACAAAGTGGAAATGCGATGCAATTCACTGCCGATTCAAGTGATTGGTATCGATTACATCCTCAAAGATATCGCTTTCAACGCTGCATTCGTCTTTCTCCCCCTCCTAATCTTATCCTGTTGTTCGCTTACACCTAACCTAACAAAAGAGAGCCTGCCCGTGGGCAAGCTCTCTTTTTCGATCGGACGATTCACTTTTAGGAAACGGTTTCACGTGTAAGCGAGTAAGCCTCTCTTACCATGACATCCGCCTGAATGAGCAGTTTCTCAAAGGAAGTCGTCCGGTTGCGATTTCTCCATAACAGGAGATCGACCGCGCGCCGTCCGAGAAGCTCTTCATTGACGTTCACCGTTGCGAGAATTGGCAAGCTCTCATACGTGTTGTCAAAGCCGGTGACCGCTACTTGCCCGGGAACATCGACACCGATCCACTTCATGATCTCGATGACGAAGGAAGCCACTGTATCGTTTACACAGACAAAGACTTCGGGCAGTCCGTGCTCTTCGATGATGCCAGGCAGCCGTTTATGAATATCTTCCATCTCGGGACTGATGAGCACCGGAATCTGCTTAAGGGGGATATCGAACTCTTCCAGCGTCGCCCGAAAGGTGATCCAGCGCTCGTAATAGCTCTGGGCATCGCGGATATTCCCGATGAATTGATAGTTTTTGTACCCTCGGCTGATCAGCTTGATCATCAGCTCTCTCATGCAGGAAAGGTTATCGGTAAACACCATGTCACAATGAAAAGCCGGATCCAGATGGTCGACCATCACCACTGGAATGTTAAGCCGTTTGATCTCCAGAAGAATCGGAGTGGAGATCGACCCCACCGTCACGATTCCCTGGATGGCTTCGGGATTGAGGAGAGTAAACAGACGGTCTCCCGAAGGCTCCGTCAGCGTCAGGATGTCGCGTCCCTTCTGGTTCAGTCTAGCGGAGATGCCGTCAAACAACGGCCCCCAGTAGAGAGAATCCTTGTTCTGGTAGCGGATATTCGGAAAGAGCACGAGGATCGTGCCTGTTCCTTCCCTTGATTCCGGCTGTACCCGTTCGGCTTCCTCGGACAAGGACCTCGTCTTGAAGTACCCGAGCTGACCGGCCGCTCGCAGGATCATTTCCCTCGTCTGGCTGCTGACGCCGGATTTCCCGGACAGTGCGCGCGAGACAGCAAATTTGGATACCCCGGTCAAGTCTGCAATTTGTTGAATGGTTACTTTGCCTCGCATCATCATCATCCTATTTTTCGCGCAATTTTGGGAAGACTGACAGCGACTCTTCGACTTATTGCTCCGATGAGAATGCCTGTGGGCAGATCACAGGGTTATGCCGTCATATTTGTTATTCTACAACATAACGTTTTGTTGTAAAACTGTTTTTTTTGGCATCATGAAAAAACGCAATAATTCCTTTTGAAATATAGGAATCCCTCGGATATCGCCATTTGAGTAAGCGCTATCTGAAAAACCCTCTCATTGACGCTGTGCAATCTGTTTGCACACGTTAGGAAACAGCTTGAATTCGTTTGGTTGATAACCAAACGAACCGGGACCCGCTACCGCGAGTCCCCATCCCATTCTCCTATTTCCTTCGTTACACCGATTCACAAAAGATCGGATCCGCATAGATTAAAGTCTTCTCCGGATGGGAATCGGGATGTCCCATTCTCCACAGGATTTTATCGGCGGCCCGGACCCCGAGATGCTCCAGGTTGACATGAACGGTGGTGAGCAGCGGCTTCACGTCGAGGCGCGAATGATCAAAGCCCGTGACGCCGACCTGTCCGGGAACCGCGATGCCGAGCTCCTGGCATGCTTCCAGGACGATGGCCGCCGTGTCGTCGTTGGAGCAGACGAATACATCGGGCAGCCGATCCTTGCGCAGGACGCGGGGGATGACCTGTTCCAACGAGTCTCGGCTGATCAAATCGGGATTTTGTTCGTAGGGGAGTCCATATTCCTCCAGCACAGAACGGAAGGCGAGCCTTCTCTCATGGAAGGAGGTTCCGTCTCCCGGATCGCCCACAAATTGAAAGCTGCGGCAGCCTTTGCTGATTAGTTTAACGACCAATTCGCGCATGGAGGCGAAATTATCGGTGGTGATGATATCGCAGGGGAAGGCAGGGTCTGCATGGCCCACCATAACGACGGGAATGCCAAGCCTGCGCATCTCCAACAGGTTGGAGGTTGAGACCGGTCCGAGGGCAATGATCCCCTTGAGTGCAACCGGATTGAACAGTTGAAACATGGAATCACCTGATGGCTCGGTAAGCGTCAGGACATTATAGCTGCCGGTACCGAGGCGTGAGGCGATTCCTTCAAACACCGAGCTCCAAGAGGTCGATGTCCGGGCCTGAACCCGTATGCTCGGAAACAGCACCAGGATCGCTCCAGAAACGAGCTGAGGCGAAGGCTCGGGCTTTACGCTCGCGACTTCCTTTGCCACAGCCTTCGCTTCCTTCGAATCCGGCTGCCGATAATACCCGAGCTCCCCTGCTGTGCGCACAATCAGGTCTCTCGTTTCATCGCTTACGCCCGGCTTGCCCGACAAGGCGCGGGAAACCGCGAATTTGGATTTGCCGGTCAGGTCGGCAATCTGTTGTATGGTGACTTTATTTTTCATCGTTACTCTCATCCTATCTCGACAGTCTGGGGTCTTCCCCTCTCTCCTCTCCAAAGAGTAGCATAACGCCCGGCTTCTGCACAATTTCAAGCGCTTTCTCTCTTCTTGCAATAAAAAAACCGCCTCTCCCGTGAGACTGGAGAAGCGGTGATTGGTATCATTTCGGCGGATGCAAATCCGCTCAGGCTTACGCCTTGATCAGAGTATCGGTGAGCACGGGAACGACTTGCAGCTTGCGGGAAACAACGCCCTTCAGGACGGCTTTGTTATCGGCAAGCGTTACGCCGAATGCCTTTTCCACCGCATGCGCGGCGCGTCCGAGCACCAGGGCGGTCGAGTCGTTCTTCAGAATATCGGTCACGACGAATACGAAGAGATCGAGATCCTTGTCCTGAATAGTCCGGCTCAGAGCATCCTCCAGCTCCGCTTGACGGGACAAAATATCGTTCGTGTCAACCGCATTGACTTGGGCGATTTCCACCTTGCTTGCACCCATGTTGAACTCCTTCGCATCGAGCGAGAGAAGCTCAGCGATCGTTTTCTTGCTGAGATCCGCTCCGGCCTTCAGCATCTGCAGACCATAAACCTCCGCGTCAACTCCGGCGATTTCGGCAAGCTCTTTGGCTGCTGCCCGGTCTTCGTCCGTGCACGTGGGAGATTTGAAGAGGAGCGAATCCGAGAGGATGGCGGAGAGCATGAGCCCGGCGATTTTGGCGGGAACGGCGACTCCCTTTTCCTTGTACAGCTTGAACAGGATCGTGGACGTGCAGCCGACCGGTTCGGCACGGTAGTAGAGCGGTCCGCTGGTCTCGAAGTTGGAGATGCGGTGATGGTCGATGACTTCCTTCACCTGTACGCTCTCGATGCCGTTCGCACTCTGTTGTCGTTCATTGTGATCAACGAGGATGACGCCGGAGGTTGCGCCTTCTACGGATTCGATCAGGCGGGGAGCTTCCACGCCGAAGGTATCCAGGGCGAATTGAGTTTCTCCATTGATGTTGCCGAGCCGCACGGGCTCGACGGCAAAGCCGAGGCTTGTTTTAAGATCGGCATAAGCTAAAGCAGAGCAAATGGAATCCGTATCCGGGTTTTTGTGTCCAAAGATCAAAATCTTTTCCATAATCCGACTCCTTGTTAGGTGAGATAAGTATTCTGTATCCGATTATACCGTGTGGGAAACGGAATTTCATCCCGTGTTTTGGTTTCCCCTTTCGACTGCGGTCCTTCAACTTCCCGTTTGCAGCAGCTTGTTATCCTTCGCAACAAACAATCAGCTTTTAAAGCGTTGCAGAAAGCGGACGGCATTTGCGATATCTTCTTCCGGACGAGCTCCAACTTCCCGTTCGATGGTCAAATAGCCGGTGTATCCGATGTCCTGAAGCGCCTGAATGTAAGCGGGCCAATCCACCTTACCTTCTCCAAGCGGAACTTCGCGAAAGCTCGGTCCGTTCGCGGCCATATCCGCTATGACCCCATGATCCATCTTGTCGTAGCCGAGCGCTCCGTATACCTGACGAGGATCGACCTCCCGAAGCCGAATCCCGTCCTTCGCGTGCGTGTGAACGATATACTCCTTCAAAGTATACACGCCTTGAACCGGATCATCACCGGTGACCATGACCATGTTGGCCGGGTCAAAGTTGACCGATAAGCCGTTGGTGCTGAGCGTATCGAGAAACTCCCGCAGATGCTGAGCAGGCTCCGGCCCGGTCTCAATGGCAAAATAGGCATTCAAGCTGCTCGCATATCGGCTCAACTCGTCGCAGGCTTGCTGCATAGCCGAATAGACCGCACCATTCCGGTCCTCCGGCACGATGCCGATATGCGTCGTGACGACATTCGCGCCGAGCTCGACGGCGAGGTCGAGAATGCGCTTGGATTTTTCGATCTTCCACGGGTTTTCATTCTGGTCCTGAAAGCCGTGTCCGCCGAGATCGCCGACCAGGGCGGAGATCTCCAAACCAAGCGAGGCGATGTAGTCGCGCAGCTCCTTGCGGGCCGCCGTATTCAGATTCGCAGGGTCCATCTCACCGGATACCGCATAGATCTGCACGCCGTCCGCGCCGACTTCCTTCGCTTTCAGCAAGCCGCCGCTGAGCCCCGCCTGGAAGCTGTCGACGATCACACCGATTTTATTGGGAATTCCCATTCGATTCACGCTCCTTACCCGTGTACACTACCTGAAATAAACTGCGCTCACCTAGAACGTATCATCAAACGGGATGAACGCACAGATGTACTCCGATTTTGCTCCAAACTAAGTTTGAAGACACGCTCTCGTTCAACCTGCCAAAGGCATCGACCTCTGAAGCTATACGGTCTCCTTGTTAAAGACAATCGTCCCACAAGCGCCGCAGGTTTTCGAGTCCGATCTCCACTCCATGCCGGCATTCCTCCATGCCTTCAAATTCAAGCGACAGCAATCCTTCATAGCCTGAATGCTTAATGGCCTGAAGGATTTCCCGCAAGGGCAGATCCCCGTGACCGGCAATCGCCCCTCGTAAAAATTTGCCCGATGCCGAGCGAAACCAGCCTCTACCCGGATCCCGATCAGCTCGAAGCCAAGAGGAACGATCTCGACATGCTCTCCTCCATGCTCCGCCGTCCATTTGATGATCTTCTCCACGGTCATCTCCCCCGCCTGCAAAGCAGGGAAAAAGCCATTCGTACCCACACCGATTTTCACGGGCATTTCCTCCTTACACCAGCATCATTCGCAACAAAATCGCCGAGCGGTGAGTGGCACTAACCTAACAGGCTGTCGTCCACCCGCGGCACCAGCCCTTCCTCCGCAGCTCGATGAAGGAGGGCACGAACGGCAAGCATCCCGTCTTCTCTCAAGTCCTCGGTGAACTCGTTGACGTAGAGCTTGATGTGAGCATCCGCCACCTGCGGGTCCATCTCTTGGGCATGGCTTATGACATAAGAACGAGATTCCTCCGGATGAGCCCAGGCATAGCGTACGGAAGCCCGAACCCAATCCGTGATGGCAGTTCGGTCCAAATCCCGGCGAGCCACAATGGCTCCGAGCGGAATCGGCAGACCGGTGTCCAGCTCCCACCAGGCCCCCATATCCGCGAGCATGGTGAGGCCGTAGGCCGGATAGGTGAACCTCGCCTCGTGAATGACGAGCCCGGCGTCGATGTCCCCATCCCTTACGGCCGACATGATTTGGTCGAAGGGCATGACCACGATCTCGCCGACGCCTCCCGGAACATGCCGCGCGGCCCACAGCCGAAACAGCAAGTACGCGGTGGAGAGGTCGCTCGGGACTGCGATTCGTTTGCCGGAGAGATAGGCGGGATCGGACGAGCCGTCCCGCGTCAGGACAAGCGGTCCGCAGCCGCGGCCCAGCGCTCCCCCGCAAGGGATGAGAGCATACTTGTCCAGCAGCCAAGGGAGTGCGGCATAGGACACCTTCAGCACTTCCGGTCCGTCATCTTGAGTGGCCAACCCATTTGTCACATCGATGTCCGCATAGGTCACCGAGAGCTCCGGCGCTCCGGCAATCCGCCCGTGAACCCAGGCATGAAAGACGAAGGTATCATTCGGACAAGGGGAAAAAGCAATCGTCAACATCAGTCAAATGCCTCCTTCATCGCCAAACTGGCCGCCCTCAAGGCGGCAAAAGCTTCCTTCATCTGCCAGGAGCTGCGATCACGGGGGCCGACCCGGTTGGAGATGGCGCGCAGCTCGGCATAAGGAAGGCCGAAACGTCCCGCCGCTTCCGCTACGCCAAACCCCTCCATCGCCTCCGCTATGGCTTCCGGGATGAGCCGCAGGCGCTTCTGGGCGGTCTCGGCCGTTCCCGTTATGGTGGATACCGTCAGAACAGGCCCGGCGACAACCGGCAGCCCGGCCTCCTTGAGCCGGCGGACGAGCAGCTCCGCCGTTCCTGGATCAGCCGGATACCGGCTTACGCCAAAGCCGAGCTCCTCCAGCGGGAGAAAACCCCCGCCATGCTCATCTCGCTCCGCTGTCTCGGCTCCCAGCTCCACAGCGGCCGTCTCCGTCGCCACGACCAGCTCTCCCGGCTCGGCTCGTCCGGGAAACCCACCCCCGATGCCGGCGCTCATCACGAGCGAGTAAGTACCGGGTGCTGACGCTGCCAGAATGGAGGCGGTAGCGGCCGCGGCCGCGATCGGCCCCACTCCGGCGAGCCGCACCTCGAACCGGTCCGAGCCGGAAAGCGCTCCGAGCGCTTCTCGTTCCGCCTCCACCGCCGTCATCACAAGAAGCTTCCCGCTCATCGTCATCAAGAGAGCGCTCCTTTCCCTTGAACCAAGCCAACAGAACCTCGCTGAATCAGTTGCGTTGCGAGAAGGACATGTTCGGCCGTAACCTCCGGATTCTCGATCCGCCGCAAAATAAGCTGCGCGGCGCGAGCGCCGATGTCATTCTTCGGAACGCGGATTGTCGTGAGCTTGGGACTCATTCGTTCGGCTAGCGTCAGGTCATCGAAGCCGATCAGCGAGATGTCCTCCGGGCAACGGATTCCCCACTCCGACAGCAGCTTCAGCGCTTCAAAAGCAGTGAGGTCGTTCGCGCAAAACAAACCGGTGGCGGGTTCAGCGCCGGATACGGCCTGCTTCAGGTTAGCGGCGAAATCATCGCTCACATACATGCCGTTGCCGCTTACCCCGATCCCCTCGATGATGCAGTAGGAAGCCCCGTTCGGTACCCGCCGGTTGTAATCGAATAGAGCCTCCCGAAATCCGCGGCTGCGCTCCCGGAAGCTCCACGACGTATCCTCATCTCCGACGAATCCGATCTTCCGGTGGCCGGATTGCAGGAGATGAGTCGCCGCTTGAAAGGCGCCCAGGAAATTGTTCGCGAGCACATGGTCCACCGAAGGCTCGGTCAGGTTGGCATCCAGCATCACATACGGGAATTGAAGAGCCTTTAGCACCTGGACGTAGCTTTCCGGAAGATGGCCCATGACGATGGCTCCGTCCACTTTTCGTTCATAGATGCTGGAGGGCAGCCCTTCCTTCGTTGGAAGCGATAGGTCGATGCTCGACAAGATCATGCTGAAGCTGTGATCCGACAGCTCCTTCTCGATGCCGTGCAGCACCTTGCCCCAATACTCCATGTCATCCAGATACGCGCGCGGCATAAGCACCGCTAAATTGCCTTTTAACGAGGCGGAGCCGGTTTTGCGGGCATTCTTGAAACGGTATCCCATCTCCTCCGCTGTCTTCCAAATCGTTTCCCTCGTTCCATCATTTACAGCCGGATCATTGGAGAGCGCCTTGGACACAAGTGCTTTGGACACCTGCAGATGATCCGCAATCATTTGCATCGTAATTTTTTTCATGAGGCGGCAGGTCCTCTCCCTTATTCCGCGAGCTTCTTCCCTTTAAGATATAACACCCCACCCCATAGATCAACTTTCGGAGAGCAATCGCGACCGGCTCGCTTTCCGTCTCCACCGTCTGCTTTCTCCGCTAATGATTCCTCCGCATAGCCTCATTCTCACATCTTCAATAAAAAAGGAACCCGAGTCCGCAGCCCAATCGGGCAATACGGAACGGGTCCAAATGTGGAAGGTGGTGCGATCCGCTCACCGCGGCGTGATCTCCACGCGGGTAGGCAGGCGGATATGGGAATAAAACCTCAGAAGAGCGTTCATCGAAGAATGGCCTCCACTGCGGTGCGATCCAGCTTGCGAATGACCGCCACCATCAGATCAGCTGCTTGCTCAAAGTCCTGTTTGGCCATAACCGAATTATGGCTGTGAAGGTACCGAACAGCAAAGCCGAGCGCAAGCGAAGGGCATCCAGCGCCATTGATGTGGAAGCGGCCTGCGTCCGTTCCCCCCGCCATGGACGTCTCGAACTGCAGCGGAATGCTCAATTCCTTCGCCGTGTCGGTGACCAGCTTGAGGAGTCCGCGATGGGCGATCATCGTAGAATCCAGAACAGAGAGGACAGGACCTTTGCCAATGCCGCAGGATCCCGCGTAGCTTTCCATTCCCGGTGTATCGTAGGAGGTGCAAACATCGAGGGCAAAGGCGATATCCGGTTCGATCATCCGGGCCGCCGTCGCCGCTCCGCGCAGCCCGACCTCCTCCTGCACCGTTCCCCCTGCGTAGACTTCATTCGGATGAGAAATACCTTCCTCGCTCAAGCGTCGGAGCACCTCGGCAGCGAGCAGACAGCCTGCCCGGTTGTCCAGGGCTTTCCCCATCCAGAGCTCTCCGTTTCGCAGAGTCGTAAACTCCGATACGGGGCTCACGGGATCTCCTACCCGCACTCCCATTTCTTCCGCCTCCGCCCGACTCGACGCCCCGATGTCTACAAACAGCTCCTTCAGCAGAATCACTTTTGCTCTTTCCTCGTTTGTAAGAAGATGAGGCGCTTTGGAGCCGATCAAGCCCAGAAGCTTCCCTTGCTCCGTCCGGACGGCAACCCTCTGGGAGAGCAGATTATGCGACCACCAGCCTCCGACCGGTGTAAAACGGAGATATCCGCCTTCCGTGATCTGCGTGACCATGAACCCTACTTCATCGAGGTGGCCTGCGAGCAAAATCTTCGGTCCCGACACCTTCCCCGCTTTCTTCCCGAACACGCTCCCAAGCCGATCCCGTACCACTTCATCGGCATGAGGAGCGAGCAGGTTTTCCAATTCCCGGCCTACTTCTCTCTCATCTCCTGAAATACCGTCCAATTCCGTCAGCTTCTTCATCTGTTCCGTTACTTTGTCCATAAGTCCCTCCCTCTGGATATCCCTCAACCGGCTTAACTCAAGCCGGATGATTAACCTGCCAAATCCTTCACCATCTGAACTTGTTCAGCCACCGTTTCAAATCCCATTTTTTTCAAAACCATTCCCGTCATGGCGGAAGCCTTCTTCGGCACATTCGGAATCACCCGGTTGATATCATCCTCAAATCGCCCGAATACCGCATCCAGTAAAATCCGGATGACCCGTTCCCCCTCCACATCCGTCAACGCCGTCTCACATTGGTGCATGACCGTCGATTCATGACGCCCTTCCGGCGTGTAGACTCGTTTGGAATAGGCATAACCGACAGGAGCTCCGGCTCCGTTGAAGACAACGATTGCTTCTCCCTCCCTTGCGCTTTGCCAATGGGTTTGCCAAGGGTTTCCCGATTTATAGAAAGGGATGGAGTCAATGCGATCGGGAGAAAGGCGCTCGATCCGGTATTCGAAGGACAACGGAGCTGAGATGGACAACTGGGCTTTTCCCTTCAGGCTGAGATGCTCCAGTTCGTCGATCACGCGATACCCGACCTTTTGATACAAAGAGATGGCCCGGTCATTGGCAAGAATCGCTTCCAGAGTGGCGGATTCCGCCCCTTCTTCGCGTAAAATGTCCAGATGAGCTTCCATCAGCAGCTTACCCGTCCCCTTGCCGCGCAGATCGGGAGCAACGCCTGTGCCCCCGTTCCAGCCGACCTTCCGATTGGTGATAAGGCGAACTCCCCCAAGCACAATTCCGACAGGCCGAGCTTCATGGTAGGCGATCAAGGACAAGTGCGGAGACAATTCCTCCTGAACCATTCTTCTCAGCATCGCATCCGCCGTGGTTGCCGCATTGAAATAATAACCGGTAAATCCCGCATTCCAAGCCTCAACAGCGTCGGCCAGCGAGCAGCCCTCCATTCGCCTGATCTCCATTGTGGATTCACCCCATGCCTTGATAATAAATACCGACTAGTCAGTTTATTTAGAGTTAACCACATTCCAATTCGTTTTGCAAGAGCTCGCCATGGAAAAGATCACTATAACAAAATAAGCCCCTCCTCCTTTCGGAAGAGGGGCGAGCCCATCGGTTTAGTTTGCCGCCGCAGGGGCAAGATCCATTAGAAACATAGACTTCATCTGCATAAGCGTTTCCTGATAAGGAAAACCATCATCGGTCACGATCGAGATCGAGGCACCGTCGATCAATGCCCAGAAGGTTTGAGCCGCTACCGTGGCATCCCGATCCCTGCGGATCTCCCCTTTTGTCTGGCCTCCTCGCACAATCTCCTCCACCAAAGGCAGCATCCGTCCCCCTCGCCGGTTGCGGAAATAACCTGCGATCGCTTCATCCCTGCACGACTGCAGGCGGAATTCGTAATAGACCTGAAACAAGTCCTTCACATCCGGGTCCAGATGGCTGTTGCTCAGATAGGTATCGAAGAGATGTGCCAGCTTATCGAGAGCGTTCGAAATCGGCTCCAACTCCTCCGCAAGCTTCGAGTTCAATCCGGCTGTATTCTCGTTTACGACCTCAAAATAGATTTCTTCCTTCGATCGGAAATAATGATAGATCGCGCCTTTGCTCAGCCCCGCTTGAGCGGCTATATCATCGATGGTGGTCTGCTGGTACCCCTTTCTTGCAAAGCAATAGAGGGCGTTCCGCAGAATCACCTGCTTCTTTTGTTTTTTATGGGAATCGGATACGACCGGCGACATCCTCCACACTCCGTTAGCGAATTTCATCCTTCTGCTGTCTCTGCTCACGATAACAGATTGACTTCATTCGTACAATGCCGCGGTTCCTTAGGGGTATTCAAGCAAGCCTGCACAAATCAACCGCGCTCATTCTCTCCCCGTCCGCGGCTTCTGGATCCTTCCACCCGCGGAGCAGGTAATTATATCCATTCCAAACAAAGGATGGCATCCCTGACGGGAGCCATCCTTTGTTATTCGTCCGGTATGCTAGTTGACGGAGCGGAGCTTCTCTTGTTAATCACCAGAAACATTAGCTTCGGATGCAGGAGCATTCACGGCCAGCATCGTCTCCACAGCCGCTTCAAGCTCGCGTTCCGGCAGCGACTCCCGGAGGACGCGGATAAAGGTATCATAGGCGGCAGCCACTTCCGCTTCCCCGATCTCTGTCAGAGCAGTGTACACGCTTCTGCGGTCTTCTTCGCAGACGTGGCGGCGCAGCGCTCCGCAGCCCCGCGCTTCGAAGCGGCTGACGAGCCGGGAGACGGCGCTCTGGCTGAGGCCGATCATGGTTTCGAGCTGCTGGAGACGCAGCTTTTTGTCCGGTGCGACAGACAGAAAATACAGCAGATAGAAGTCGTTTAACGACCAATTATGCTTGCTCTGCAGCTCCTGCTCCAGCTTTGCCGCCACACTCAGCTGAATCTGGGTTAGCGCCAGCCAGCCTTCCATCATCCCGTTCGTTTCTTGACTCATGGTACCTCCTGATGGCGTTACCTCTTGATGGCAAAGCCTCTTTCGTATGGTTTCGGAATGGCCGTCTCCTTGCGCAGCTCTTCCGCTGCTCTCAACGTCCAGTAAGCATCCTTCAGCATCCCCCGCCCGACGGCGACCATATCGGCGTCATCGTTGCCGATCAACGCATTGGCCAGAGCAGGATCTTCGAGACGGCCGACAGCGATAACCGGCACGCCAAGTCCTTCCTTGATCTGCCGAGCCAGCGGCACTTGATAGGCAGCATGGGTGCCGGGACGTCCGCCCGCACCGATGGGGCCTTCGCCGCCGGAGCTCACGTGAAAGATGTCGACACCCGCATCCCGGTAAGCCTTGCTGAATTCAACGCTCTCGCGGATGCCATATCCGCCATCAACATACTCCTGAGCGGAGATACGGAGGATAAGCGGCATATCGGCCGGAATTTCTTCCTTCGCCGCCCGAATGACCTCCACCCCGAACAAGGTACGATCCTTGCCGTATTCGTCGGTACGGCGGTTGGTGAGCGGCGAGTGGAATTGATGGATCAGATAGCCGTGAGCGCCGTGCAGCTCGATCGTATCGAACCCGGCTTTCACAGCGCGGCGTACGGCAAGGCGATACTTCTCCACCATCGCCTTTACCTCTTCGGTGGACAGCTCATGCGGTGTCTTGGAGTTCTCGTCGAACGGAACCGGCGACGGCGCAACCGGAACCGGCGCGTCTTCGGCCTTGCGCCCCGCGTGCCCGATCTGGATGCCGACCTTCGCACCATAGGAATGGCAAGCATCGACGATACGGGCGAGCGCCGGGATCTGTTCGTCGGACCACAGACCGAGATCATAATCAGAGATTCGGCCGTCCGGCTCGACATCGGTCATTTCAATGATGATCAGTCCCGTTCCGCCAATCGCGCGGCTGACATAATGCAGATAGTGCCATTCCGTGGCGATTCCGTCCTTAGCCGGCACCGAGTATTGGCACATCGGCGGCAGCACGACCCGATTTTTCAATTCCAATCCCTTCAGCTTATAAGGCGTAAACAAATCCAGCATGTACCTCTCTCCTTCTCTTTGTCAAGATTGAGCGTTCGAATTATTAAATGCATGCTCATGCATGTATTATAATTCACTCAACTACCGGAGTCAACTCCCGTTCGTTTATGACCCCAACTCTACGTTTGTTAGCCTTCCCGGATGAAGCTGCCCCCATTCTTATTCCATACCTTTAAGGGCTCGTCCACCCAAATCTGAGCCTCGATGTAGCGTTCCGGTCCCTTAACACCCCGCACTCGGCTCCGTCTCGAACATTTCACACAGGCTCGGCTGACCTAAACGTGAAATGAAAGAACGCCTGAAGCCAGAGCCTCGAAGCGTTCCTCATGCCTAACACCTATGTCACCGGTATCTGCGAGCGCGAATGCGCGATCGACCAAACACAGCTCCCTGTTTCTCAAGTACTCTCGTAAAACACAGCTCGCTGCTGCGATTACACCCCTTGGCGTTAGCCTTGGTTGGCCGTATAGACAAGAACCGCATCGCGCAGGAACTGGGCAAGCCCCGGCTTCCGCTTATCGTAATAGGCAGTAAAACGCTCGTCAGCCACATACATCTGGGCCACGCCGGCATGAGCTTCCGAGGAATAGTGGCCCCAGTGAGCCGTTATCCATTTGCGGTGCAGCTCCGCCGCCCGCTGCGCGGGTTCGCTTGCGGGATCACCGCTCGCCATTCCCTCCTCCAGAGCGTTAAACATCTCTTGCTCGATCTCCTGAAGCTCGGTATACTGCTGTTCGGTCATGTTCATCCACTGCCGATTCGATTTCTCAACCGCTTCTTCCCCGTATTTTTCACGGACTTCACGGCCGTACTTCCGTTCGTTCTCTTCCAGCTTCTCTTTTTTGAAGCCATCAAATTTATCCGAATCGTTCATCTTGATTCTCCCTTCCGCTGCTTTCAGCGTTTTCTCCACATTGGCGATAAGCCAATCGAGCTGCTGCCGCTTAACCAGCAGGTTGTCCCGATGCTCCCGCAGGGCGGACGGTCCGTCGAAGGACGGTGAATGCACGAGCTCGCGGATGGCTTCCAGGCTGAGCCCCAGCTCCCGGTAGAAGAGAATCTGCTGCAGCAGATCCACCTCTTCCCTCCCGTACATCCGGTAACCCGATGAGTTGATCCTCGCCGGCTTGAGGAGTCCGACTTCATCGTAATACCGCAAGGTTCTCGTGCTGATGCCCGCCATCCGGCCGAGCTTCTGAATCGTGTATTCCATAAGCATATCCCCCTGACAAAATCAGCATAAACCTTCACGTAACGGAAAGGTCAAGCAAAAAAAATAGGTTGCCCCTCTACTAAGGTCCCACTTTCGGTCATGCGCGATTTTCTATGTTGAGCCCTTACTCCATTTGGTTAAGTTTGTCCTCCTCGGCAAATGGAAAAAGGCCATTTCGCCACAAATAGTGCATGGCCATCGCATGTTCAGAAAATAAATCCTTGTTTGCCGCTGGACTTTCTTGCTTTAGCCAAGTATACTTTTGATTAGTTTCACTAACTAATAGTCGAAGGAGAATGCGAGCATGACACCGCAAAAGCAGCTGTTCACCTCGTTTCTTTCCCTCTATCGCCCTTATTTGAATGAGTTGAATACGTTGCTCGCTCCGATGAACCTCACCAGTCCTCTCTGGTCCATCCTCTACTTTCTTCACCGAACAGGTCCGCAAACCGCCGGCGATATCTCCGAGCACCAATATGTAGAGCGGCCTACCGTGACCAAGATGCTGCAAAGGCTCCATGAGCTCGGCTTCATCGAAGCAATCAGCGGAGACGACAAGCGTGTGAAAATCATTCAATTGACGGACAAAGGGAACGACATCTGCCAACAGGTGCAAGAAAAGTTGGATCTGTATCAGCAAGAGCTTGTTCGCGACATTCCCGAGGAAGAGCAACGGCTCGTTGCTCGAATTCTAAATACGATCACCAAGAACATCACAAACGGAAAAGGATGAACGAAATGGAAAAAGAACGTTTATGGACGAAAGATTTTCTCTCGATCACTATCGTTAACTTCGTCCTGTGGCTGTCCATGTATCTGCTGCTCGTCCAAATGGCTCCTTACGCCAAGCAACACTATCACGCATCGACCAGCATGGCGGGACTCGTCGCAAGCATCTTTGTCATCGGTTCGTTGATCGGCCGCCTGTTCGCCGGCAAGCAGATCAACGCCATCGGCAGCAAACGAATGCTGATCTGCAGCATTCTGTTGACCGTTGTCTTTATCTTCTTCTACCTGGTGCAAACGAACCTCGAACAGCTGATGATCATTCGGCTGCTGCACGGAATTGGTGTCGGCATGTCGACGACCGCCACCGGCACCATCGTGGCCCAGGTCATTCCGCGTGCTCGCAACGGGGAAGGAATCGGCTATTTCAGCTTGAGCAGCGTCCTGGCAACAGCCATCGGCCCGTTCATCGGGATCGCTCTCGCCCATGCTTACGGCTTCCGCAGCATCTTCCTCTTCTCTCTGGCGGTGGGAATCTTGAGTCTGGCTGCCGCCTTCCTGGTGAACTCCCCTTCTCCGCTCAAATCACAGGCCGAGGAAGGAGCCGAGAAGAGCAAATCTCGGTTTCGTCTGTCCGACTACCTAGAGGTACGGGCGCTGCCGATCGCCCTCGTTACGCTCGTGATCGGCTTTTGCTATTCGGGCGTGCTTTCCTTCCTTACGGTATATGCCGCCGAGATCGATCTGGTGGATGCCAGCAGCTTCTTCTTTCTCGTCTATGCCCTATCCGCCTTGCTGTCTCGTCCGGTAACCGGGAAGCTTCTTGACCGCAGGGGAGGCAATGTGATCACTTATCCCGCCTTCGCAGCGTTCGCTGTCGGCATGTTGCTGTTCAGCCAGGCCCATTCCGGCTTCGTCATTCTTGCCGCCGCGGTATTCATCGGGCTTGGCTACGGCAACCTTCAGTCCTGCACCCAATCGCTGGCGCTGAAAGTGACGCCTCACCATCGGATGGGACTTGCCAACTCGACCTATTTCATTTTCCTCGATCTGGGCATCGGTCTCGGTCCCTTCGTTCTTGGCTACTTGGTTCCGATTGTCGGGTACCGAGGACTCTTCTTGTCCATCGTGGCCGTCATTCTCTTGGGAGCGCTGCTCTACCACCCCTTACACGGCAAGCGCGACAAGGAGCTGCTTCGCTCTCAGACCGTGTAAAGCGCCTCAGACGCCGCGCTGCAAACCAAGGTTCAATGAATGCCGGCGGCTCAGCGTCTTCCGTCTCTTTCGATTGCCAACTAAGCTTTCTCGACTCCTGCATGGGAGATCGGGGAAGCTTTTTTTGCTTCCTCCTCCTTATGCGTAGATTCACTGACTTTATGGTTTCTTGAGAATTGCGCGTTATCCTCGTTTCAGAAGGAGATGAACCTGCATGATGAACCCCATACTGGACGTAAAAGGAGTCACAAAGGCGGTCCGCAGCCGCAAGCTGGTGAACGACATGAGCTTTACCGTGGAAAAAGGACAAATCTGCGGCTTGCTCGGCCCGAACGGGGCGGGCAAAACAACGCTCATCCGCATGATCACCGGATTGATCCACCCGACGGCCGGCTCGATCGCCATAGCTGGAACCGACGTTCGAACAAGACGACCTGAAGCGTTGGCGAAGCTCGGAGCCATCGTCGAATCGCCGATCTTCTTCCCTTACCTGACCGGAAGCGGCAACCTGCTTAATCTTGCCCGACTCGACCCGAGCCTGTCCCCAGCGAGGCAAAAGGAACGCGTCCGCGAAGTGATCGCGACGGTCGGACTGGAGGGGCGGGAGAACGACCGGGTCGGTACGTACTCGCTCGGCATGAAGCAGCGCCTCGGCATTGCCCAGGCGATTCTCGGCCAGCCCGAGCTGATCATCCTCGACGAGCCGGCGAACGGCCTCGACCCGATGGGCATCCGCGAGCTGAGGGAGCTGATCTTGAAGCTCCATGAGACCGAGGGGCTGACCTTCCTCATCTCCAGCCATCTGCTGGATGAGATTCAGAAAATTTGCCCGCATGTGGTGCTGATGAAGGAAGGCAAGCTGGTCTGGAAGGGCAAGACGCAGGAGCTGCGCCAAGGAAACGAAAGCCTGGAGGACGCCTTCGTGGAGCTGATGACGCGATGAGAAGACTCGTTCACAGCGAATGGATCCGACTCTGGCGACACCGGATCTTCCTGCTCATGCTCGCCGCTTTGCCGGTGGCCGCCTATGCCGCCGCAGGCTACATGCGAAAGGCGAACGCCGGAACCGATCCGGCGCTGCCGCAGTATGCCGTCGCCGGCAACTTCAGCGTGCTCGGCTTCGAGGAAATGCTGCTCACCGTGTTCAACCTGGCGATGATTGTCCTCGCCGCTTACGTGGTGACGGATGAATATCGCAGCGGGGCTCTTCGGATGGTGATGCAGCGGGCTTACACCTTCGGGCAGATCATCGCTGCCAAGGCGCTGACGCTTGCCGCTGCCGCCGCCGTCCTCTGCCTGTGGTACCTGCTGTGGAGCACGCTCTTTGGGTATCTGCTCCTCCCTCATGCCGATGCGTTTGCGCTCTTTTACCGCGAGGGGACGGTTCACTACGGCAAGGGGCTGCTCTACGCCCTGCAGTTCTACGGCATCGGGCTGCTTACCCTTCTAGCGATGACCGCCGTCCTGCTGTTCTTCGCAGTGATCAGCCGCTCGGTAACGGCCGCGATGGGGCTTGGCATCGGCTTCCTGCTGCTGTCGCTCCTCGGTCCTCAGCTGCTCAGCTATTTTGCCGCCGTCATCGACCAGACGTTGTTTTTCCGGCTGTATTTTGCTTCGCTGCCGATGATCCAGTGGCAAGGGATCGTCTTCTTGCTCGCCGATTCGCCGCGTTATGCGGGCTGGATGTGCACCGTCCTGGCAGGATATCTGCTGCTGTTCGGAACCGGCGCCTATCTGGTTTTTACCAAAAGGGATCGCTGGATTTAGTCCGGCTGTCCTCCCCTTGAAAGGAGACCTAATGATGCTCAGACTGATGAAATGCGAATGGCAGCGCATGATGGCCCGGACCAAAACGAAAACGGTGCTCGTGCTCTACCTGCTTGCGCTTGCCTTTGAATGCTTGTTCTTAAAATCGATGGGAGTGGCGATGTATGATCAAATTCGCTCCACCCCGATGAACGCCTTGAACGTGGCTCCCTTCCTGCTGCGGGAGCTGTCTCTCTTCCTGAACTTCATCCTCATCCCGATGCTTGCCGCAGACAGCTTTAACGGCGAGTATACGTCGGGCGCCTTGAGAATGACGCTGCTGCGTCCCGTCTCGCATCTGCGCCTGATCACTGCGAAATGGCTTGTTCAGGGTCTTCTGCTCGGCGGACTTACCGCCATCACCTTCATGGTTGGGACCCTCTTCGGCCGCATGGCTCTGCCGGAAGCCGACACCACATCATTCCTCGGTACTTCCGCCTTTGGACCCGGTGGTGCGCTCGCTTATTCCGCGCTATTCTATCTGATCGCATACTTGGTCTTTCTCGCTGTTCTCGGCCTTGCCGCCCTCATCTCGACGGTGATGCCGCATCCAATTCTCGCATACGCCGGGACGGTCTGCGTTCTGATCGGCGCGCTCTACCTGTCGGACTCGTTCGCTTTTCTGATGAGTTCCTCGGATGCCATCTTCCGCCTGCTCGGAGGGCTTGCGGGCAGCGGCATGCTCTGGATATCAGCAGCCTGTGTTATGATTGCCTATGGCGGCGTCCTGCTCGTCTGGCGCAGACGGGACTGGACGCATTAAGCCCATTCAAACGGATGAAGGAGGGGACAACCTTGCCAAAGGAACGTATCCTGCTTGTCGACGACGAGCCCGATATGATTGCGTTTATTCGCGACGCGCTGACCGATGACGGGTACGAGGTGATGACGGCGGATAACGGCGAGGCTGTCTTCGCCCTACTGGAAAAGAAGCCCGATCTTATCTTGCTCGACGTAATGATGCCCGGCTTGAACGGCCTGGACGTGTGCCGGGCCATCCGCGACCGCGCACTGTGCCCGATTCTGTTTCTGAGCGCCCGTCATACCGAAATTGACCGCATTCAAGGGCTTGCCGCTGGCGGAGATGATTATCTGGTGAAGCCGTTCAGCCTTCGCGAGCTGAAGGCGCGAATCATGGCTCATCTGCGCCGGGAGCAGCGAGCCCGCCGGGAGGAGAGCCGGACCCTGCTGCATGACGGCGATCTCACGGTGGATTTGAACAGCCTCGCGCTCTACTACCGAGACCGGGAGGTTCCGCTCACGCTCCGTGAGTTCGAGATCGTCCAGCTGTTGGCTCTACATGCCGGGCAGGTCTTCTCCCGGGAGCAAATCTATGAGAAGGTCTGGGGCTTCGAAGCCGAAGGCGACTCCGCCACCGTGACCGAGCATGTCAAGAACATCCGCGCCAAGCTGGTCAAGTGCGGCTCGGGCGTCGAATCCATCGCAACCGTCTGGGGAATCGGATACAAATGGCAAAATCATCGTACTTGAACCGCTGGCTGAACCGGCAATCGCTTCATCAACAATTTCGTTCCATCTCGCTCCTGACCCTCTTCTGCACCATCGCCGCCTCCCTCCTCACCTGGGTGCTAAGCGTGGTCTATGTCTTCGCGGCCGATTTGGGCTTCCCGCACCCGGCCAACTCCTATGAACAGCGTCTTCCTGCTATCTACTCATACGTGGACGGCCAGCGGGCCGAGCTGCTAAAGCCCGAATCCCGGCAAGGCTTAGAGCGTGTGATCCCGGAGGAGGGAATCCTCTATCAGGTGGTTTCTCTCTCGGGTGAGCCTCTCTATGGAACCTTGAAGGATCGACTCGTGCCGGATGGCGGTGTCCTGCTTAAAAAGATGAACACGGTGGAGCAGACGAGCAACGGGTCCTTTCTGCGCTACTATCCGATCCAGGACGGGGAGCATATGCTGAAAGCCGCTCTGCTGCTGAATTACCGACTCAGCCTCGCCTCCGCCAATGCGGACCGGCCTCTGCTCGTCCAACTGTTCATACTCGGCAACCTGACGGTGCCGTTCGTATGGTTGGCGTTCTTTACGATCCATTTCGGCCGAAAGCTGCGGCGGCGGATTCAGCCGGAGGTGGCCTATCTGATTGAAGCCGCCAGCCGGATCGAGCAGCAGGACCTCGATTTCACGCTCCGGCCCGTGAACGGCGCGAAGGAGCTGAGCGAGCTTGGAGCGGCCTTCGAGCGGATGCGCGGGGCCTTGATGGAGTCGCTCAGCCGCGAATGGCGCTCCAATCAGGAGCGGCATGATATGGCTGCGGCCATCGCCCACGATCTGCGGACGCCGCTCACCATCGTGCTCGGCCACGCGGACGGGCTGCTCGACAGCCTGGACGGCGGCAGAAGCGTTCCGTCGGAGCGGCTGGACCGCTATCTCCACGTCATTCGCCACAATACGGAACGGGCGATCCGACTCATTACGGAGATGAATCAAGCAACCGAGCTTCAGCGGGAAGGGTTTACTCTATCCCCGGAGCCCGTCCGCCTGGAGCCCTTCTTCGCCCAGAAGGCGGAGGAATATCGCCTGCTCGCAGCAGGCAAGCAGCAGAGCTTCCTCTACGCGTACAGTGATCTTCGCCGGAATCCAGAGGCGGATTTCCGGCTGGATGCCCGCCGCATGGAGCAGGTGCTCGACAACCTCGCAGCCAACGGCATTCGCTTCACGCCGGAAGGCGGGCAGTTGACTCTGCGCGTCCAGGTGAAGGAAGGGCTTGTGGAAGCGGCGCTGCGTGACAGCGGTCCCGGCTTCACTCCCGAGGATCTTCACAGCCTGTTTCGCCTGTTCTATCGGGGAGATCCGGCGCGGTCCGGCTCCGGTTCGGAGGAGAAAGGCCATTCGGGGCTCGGGCTCTACCTCGTCCGCACCCTTCTGCAGAAGCATGGCGGCGGCATTGAAGCCTCCAATCATCCGGAGGGCGGCGCCTGGCTGCGCTTTTGGGTTGCGGAGCTGCCGAATGACGGCGGAAGCCACCGCTAACAGGTCTTCGGGTCCGCGCCTACATGTCTCTGCAAGTCTCTGCAAGCCTGCAAGATGATGGCAAGTACAGCCGAAACGAAAAAACGGGAGTTGTCGCCTTCTTGCGACAGCTCCCGTTTCTGTTATTCGTTTGCTCTGGTATCTGGAGGACATAAGGGTAACTCACGCCGTTCTTCCTTACTGCAGCCATCCCCTACGCGTTAGCCGCGCAGTTCCTTGAACTTCGCCACATACTCGGCGGCGAGCCTGGTGATCTCATCGTAGCGCCCCTGCTTGGCCGGAGCAGTCAGATTGCCGCCGATTCCGACAGCCAGGCAGCCGGCCTTCAGCCATTGCTCCATGTTCGCCAAATCGAC
Source organism: Gorillibacterium timonense (assembly GCF_001457415.1). GTDB lineage: Bacteria > Bacillota > Bacilli > Paenibacillales > NBRC-103111 > Gorillibacterium > Gorillibacterium timonense. The sequence continues at coordinate 69,153 of NZ_LN881724.1, read as the reverse complement.
TCCACCGGTAGGCATGATGTTGAGATACGGCATCGGTCCCTTGATGGCCTTCACGAAGTCCGGTCCGAACGCGCTGCCGGGGAATAGCTTCAAGACATCCACACCCAGCTTGAGCGCTTCCTTGGCCTCGCCCAGAGTCAGTACCCCCGGCATGTAGGGAATTCCGTACAGGCTGCACATCTTCGCTGTCTCTTCGTCGAGAGAGGGGCTGACGACGAATTCGGCTCCCGCAAGCAGGGCAATCCGGGCCGTAACCGGATCGAGCACCGTACCGGCCCCGATCAGCGCACGGTCGCCATAATCAGCGACAAGGCGGCGGATCGCTTCATCCGCACCGGGAGTCGTAAAGGTGACTTCGATGGTCGTAAGCCCCCCTTCGATGCAGGCCTTGGACATTTTGTAAGCGTCCTCCGGATGATCCGCGCGTATGACGGCGACCACTCCGTTCGAGGTCAGGCTTTGCAACACTTTCAGCTTCTTCATGGGGATGATTCCTCCTGTACGGATCTATATGGCTTCTCTTCCTGAATGATATCCTCATTGCATTCATAAAGTTTAGTAAATATTTATGTTCTTCACGATCAAATAGTACTCATAAACGTTGCTTGGCGTCAATAACTTCTCACTGATTTCTTTGTTTTTTCTCATAAAAACCTTATCCATCAAAATGTTTATTGAACAAAACCGATTTATGTGTTACGTTCGATTTAGTTCCGGTTACCCCTAGAGGAGGAAATCATCATGTCCAAGACGTTGGCTGCCGTAACCTTCGGAGAGCCGATGGCGATGTTTTATGCGAATGAGGTTGGCGAGCTGCATGAAGTGACTTCGTTTACCCGGGCGATTGCGGGAGCGGAGAGCAATGTGGCCGTCGGACTTAGTCGTCTCGGTCATCGGACTGGCTATGTGACCAAGCTCGGCAAAGACCATCTGGCGACATTCATTCTGAACGCTCAGAACAAGGAGGCCATCGACACAAGCTGCGTAAGCTTCAGCGAGGAGCAGCCCACCGGCATCCTGATGAAATCGAAGGTGGTGAACGGAGACCCGAAGGTCGAATATTTCCGTAAAAATTCCGCCGCCTCCGCCTTGAGCGTCGCGGATTTCGACGAGGCTTATTTCGGCAGCGCTGGCCATCTGCATGCAACCAGCATATCGGCGGCCTTGTCCGCGTCTACTCGAGAATTCACATTCCATGCCATGGAATTTATGAAAAAGCAGGGCAAAACCGTCTCCTTCGACCCGAATCTCCGACCGGTGCTGTGGTCGGATAAGGACACGATGGTTCGCACCATCAACGAACTTGCGGCGCACTGCGACTGGTTCTTCCCGGGCATCAGCGAAGGCGCTGTTCTAACCGGCAGCGACAATCCGGAGAATATCGCCGATTTCTACCTGGAGTTAGGCGTTTCACTTGTCGTCGTCAAGCTTGGCCCTGAGGGGGCCTACTACAAAACGCGTACCGATGAAGGCGTTGTCCCCGGGTTCAAGGTCAAGCACGTTGTGGATACGGTCGGAGCGGGCGATGCCTTCGCAACCGGGGTTATCAGCGGCATGCTTGAGAATCTTGGCATCCCGGAAGCAGTCCGGCGCGGAAATGCAATGGGAGCCCTGGCTGTCATGTCCCCCGGAGACATGGACGGGCTGCCTACCCGGCCGCAACTGGAGCATTTTTTCGCAAAAGGAATCTGAGGCCCCATTCGTTAGGTGCGACGTTTCTCCCGTTTCTTGCAGCCTGTCTTTCCCCGACGCGACTCGTCTCTTATAATGGGTCTAGTACGCTGATAGCGTACTAGTAAATGCGGTGCACGGAAGGGGAGAGAGCCGCTTGACCAGAAAACAGGTATTCACCGGCTCGCCGTGGGAGTCCACGGTTGGCTATTGTCGAGCCATTCGTGTGGGGAATCGGATCGAAGTGGCCGGAACGACCGCCATGAAGGACGGAGAGGTTATCGGCCCCGGCGATCCCTATGAGCAGACGAAGTATATTTTGCAGGTGATTCGGCAGGCCCTGAACGAGCTGGGAGCGGACGTCACTCATGTCGTTCGGACCCGAATGTTCGTGACCGACATCAGCAAGTGGGAAGAAATCGGAAGAGCCCATGGAGAAGTATTCCGCGACATTCAACCGGTCGCGACAATGGTGGAGGTCAAAGCGCTCATCGATCCGCTGCTGCTGGTCGAAATCGAGGCAGAGGCTATCCTGGATTGATGAACAGGAACCAAATATGCTCCGACATCGGTATAATAGCGCCAATCTTGTAAGAGGTTCCTAAAGCACGGAACTCTATTCATGACAAAAGCGACGCTTCCATCCCCCGCTAAAGGGGATTGGAAGCGTCGCTTTTTTACGCAAGAATCATCATGATGAGATTTCATAAAACGTCGAGCATGAGAAAATCGGCCCCTTTTCCGTCAATCGAACGGAGGGTTTGCTCAATCGCGATCGATCGAAAGCGAGCCGTCCATTCGCCGATCCTTCACGGACCTGCCCCGTATGAGCTCGGGAGGAAATCGGTACGTGATCGGAACGCCGACGTCGGCTCCTTCTATGCTGGCAAGAATGGTTTTGACGGCTTGGGTTCCCATTTCGTTGGCCGGTTGGCGGATCGTCGTGATGGTCGGATTGTAGATCGCGGCAAAATCCGCTTCGTCGATCCCGATCAGCGACAGCTCCTCCGGGATGGCAAGCTTCAGCCGGTTCGCCGCCTTAAGGATTTCGGCCAGCACGAGGTCGTTGGAGGCGAGCATCGCGGTAGGCGGCTCAGGCAGGGAGAACATTCGCTCCAGCTCAGCACCGATTTCTTCCTTCGGAGCGCTGCCTAAATAGGCTTCTCGCACCGGAAGCCCCGCTTCTTCCATGGCCCTCTTGAAGCCGCTCAAGCGTTCCTTGCGCGGAGTGATGGCCTGAGATCCTTGCGGCAGAGACAGCATGCCGATCCGCGAATGCCCCATGCCGACCAGCTCGTCCACCGCAATTTTGGCGGCAAGCTCGTTGTCCAGCAGCAAGCTGTGAGCGGAGACACCCTCCACCAGGCGATCTAGAAAGACGAAGGGAATCTTCCATTCGAGAAGCCGCTTGTAGGTGCCGTGGCGGTGGCCGGTTGGGAACACGATCAGCCCATCCACCTTTCTTGCCAGCAGCGTCTCGATATACCGACTTTCGTTGTCCGGGTTCTCGTCGGCATTGCAGATCATCACCTGATTTCCGCGGCGCTGCAGCTCCCTCTCAATGGCGCGGATGCATTCGATGGACAAGGTATACCGGATATCGGCCACCAGGATGCCGATCGTGTGGGTGCGGTTCTGCTTCAGGCTGCGAGCAATCCCGTTCGGCTTGTAGTCCAGCTCGTCCACCACTTCGGCAATCCGCTTGCGGGTCGCTTCGCTCATGTACTCATAGCGCTGATTGAGGTATTGGGATACGGTGCTTTTGGAGACGCCTGCCTTCTTGGCGACGTCGTCGATGGTCCATTTTTTCATAGGCTTTGGTTCGCGTCTTCTTTCCGATGCCGCTTTCGCAGCGTCCTTGTTTAGGGTAAAGTATACCGGATATTTCGAAAATGAACCATTCCGCGAACGCACGCCCCTTTTTCGCTTGTTTAGACACCGCCCCCCTCCACTTGGACCGATCCTACAATCAAACCCCGTCCACCGTTTCGCGTTCCCCCTCCACTCCTTCCCATCACTCAAGCTTACCGCCGTCTTCCTTCACACGTCCTCCGTCTCTAAAACCTACCCGTTGTCTTCCTCCACTCGTGCTCCGTCTCCCAAGCCTAACTTTTCAAGTGCAATCCACCGTCTCCGGTGTCTAGGAATCGGTGCAGCAAGTCAAATTGAGTACCCTTCCCAGGTGAGCCGCTCGCCATTCAAGAAAGCGCCTGATTTATGGCAATTCTTCTCGGCATTAAAAGGAACATTCGCATATTCGCGGCTCTCGTTTTCCTCCCCATCCTTCCCGTCCTCCCCGTCTCCTGCTTTACCAACAGAGAGGACGATTTCCTCGCTCTGTAGATTGCGGTAACAGATCGTCTGGCAGGCGTCCGCCACAAATTCCGGTGCTTCCAATTCCATTTTCGCGGCAAAGGCGTCTAGACTCTCCATTCCTAGCGCTGCCGCTTCTCTAGTGGAAACGGCCTCCATGACGACTCCGCCCGGAAGCCCTTCGAGCTTAACTTCCAAGTATTCCTTCCGCTCCGTCAAGTCGTAGCTCCCGGACAGGTATACCGCAAAAAACACGGAGCCGCACAGTCCGAACAAAGCTTGCCGCCTCTGCAGCCATATCCCCTTGGGCAGGATGCCCACGGCATAATCGGGTCCCTCCGCCGCTTGCCCCAACACTGCTCTTGGAAACAACGCGGCAATCACGCTGCGGTGATAGAGTACCTCCATCCGCCCGCTCTGATGCCGCGGATCTCCTTCCCGATAACCGCCGCCCGGGTGGAAAAAGTACAACCGGTTCCCCCCTCCATCCTCCTGCACCGGCAGGGTGAAGGCCCAGCGGAGCTGCTCATTGTCGAATTCCTCCACCCGCTCCCATAACCCCCCCGCCGCATACTCTTCGGTAATATACGCATAAGAGTGCCAATCTTCTTGAGCACGCAGCGGGACAATGCGTTTCTTCACTTCTGTTGGATAGGTTCGGCGCAACGCCATCTCGACCGCATCCACAGGCGCCGCATAGAACAGGAAGCCGGCATATTCGGTCCGAGGCATCTCCTCCGGCAGGGGGAAGTCGCCAAACTGAACGTAGTCATGCAGCACATTCGCGTCCCGCGGCACATCATGGGGCCAGCCACGAGAATGGGCACCCACCCAGGCTCCGCGCAGATAGACCTCCGCTCGGATTCGCCACAGAAGGTCCAGCGTCTCCTTAAGGTCAGCTAGCAGCTCCTGAACCTCCGAATCAACTGTCCCGCCCCCGTCGTTTCCGGTAGAGGTGGGGGTTGGGGTCTTATCAATCGCACACCCCATTTGCCCAGAGGATGAAGCCTTCTTCTCGCACGATTCCTTGTTTATCATCACCTCGTCCGACTGCTTCCCGGAAGCCTCCCGTTCCCAAGCCTCCGTCAGCTCCAGCGCACAGGTGAAGGCTTGAACCCAATGCCAGAACCAGGGCAGCGCTCCGTACTCCTCCATGCCGTGGCTGCGGAGATGCTGGAGCTGACTCTTCAGGCTCTCGCGGCCATCCTTCATCAGCTCCCGATCCTGATAATAGCGCCCGAAGATGAGCTTCGCCGCCGTGTACTTGGCTTCATGGTGGTTGTAATTCGCAAGCGGCTTCCGGTAGAAGCCGCCCCGGTACACATGCCTGAGTGCAGCATCGAACCGCTCTCGCACATCGGAGTCCAGCCTTTCTCCGTACCGATGGCGGAAGTAAAGCATCAGACTGCCCATGATTTCGACTGGCAGCACGTGAGCCGGCGCTTCGCGGGGAGTGGCCTCAAGCCAGAGCGGCCAGTGGCTGTATAGCGGAGAGTCGGCGTCGGTATTTTGCAGCAGCAGAATTTCCCGAAGCACGCGCTGCGCCAGTTCCGCTGCCTTTTCCCGATCAAAAGAAACCGGTAGAGACGAATCTGCCGCAGCGGCAAATAGATAAGAGGCATAGTAAAAATTGTTGCGAATGTCATCGTGAAACCACAAGCCTCCCTCCAAGAGAGGAAGAGAATGCGCCTTTTCTGCTATTCTACGGACAATTTCAAGCTGTCTGCTGGCGGTTCCGGTTGATTTCGGATCGAATTGGTTCATGATTCACCCTCCGCTTTGATCAATTGCGAACATTGTTATGTTCATTTAAACTTGATATGAACTATATGAACGTTTATTATGTACGTATATGAACATACCACAGCCCAAAGGAGAATGTAATCATGGAAAGGCGCTTTGCTTCCCATCCAAATGAGGTCAAGCAGTTCGATACCGAGCGATTGTATAAGGAGTTTCACGTTCCGGTGATCTTCGCCAAAGACGAGCTGAAGCTCGTTCTCACCCACGAAGACCGGATGATCGTCGGCGGGGCTATGCCGGTTGCCGGAGAAGTGGTTCTGACCACCAATCTGAAGGAGCTTGGAGTCGGATCCTTCCTGGAGCGCCGCGAGCTTGGCATCATCAACGTAGGCGGGCCGGGGATGGTTGTCGCGGACGGAAATTCCTACGACCTCGGCTTGAAGGAATGCCTGTATGTCGGTAAAGGAACGAAGGAAGTGAAATTCCTCAGCACGAACAGCGCGAATCCAGCGAAATTTTATCTGAATTCTGCTCCTGCCCACAAAGAGTACCCGACGGTGAAAGCGACCCTGGAAACTTCTGAATCGGCGAAACTTGGATCGATTGTAAGCTCCAATGAACGATCCATTCACCGGTTGATCCACGCGAACGGTGTTCAGAGCTGCCAGCTCGTCATGGGACTCACCCAATTGAAGCCCGGAAATATGTGGAATACAATGCCCTCCCACACCCATCCCCGGCGGATGGAGGCGTATTTTTACTTTGAGCTTCCGGAAGACGCACTCGTCGTTCATCTCATGGGAGAGCCAACGGAAACCCGCCATCTTATCATGCATAACGAGCAAGCTGTCATTTCTCCGAGCTGGTCGATCCACAGCGGGGTCGGAACGAGCCATTATACCTTCATCTGGAGCATGGCAGGCGACAATATTCGCTACGACGATATGGACCCCGTTCCCATGAACTTGCTAAAATAGAGGGAAACTACGCCGCGAAAGCAGAGGTACCCGATGAATCCGATCCGACGACATGAGAAGATCATGGAAGTTCTTTTGAATCAGAAGGAGATTACAGTCAACGAACTGAGTGAAAAGCTGGGAGTCACAGGCAAAACCATCCGAGAAGATCTGAGCCAGCTCGAAGAGCGCGGGCTCATTCTCCGAGTGCATGGCGGAGCCGTGCTCGCCCAGAGCGATCAGCTCGGTATCCTTCCGACACAAGCGCAGCCGCTCGCCACCCATTCCGACGAAAAGGCGGAGATCGCCGTCCGTGCTTGTGCACTTCTGGAACCGGACGACATCATCGCCCTGGACGGAGGCAGTACCACGCTCGCCATCGCCCGAGCGATCGGCCATCTGCCGCTCACCGTTGTCACCAATGATCTGCACATCATCCGCGAGCTGATTCCAAAGAACAACATCCGTCTCGTTGTGCCGGGAGGTTATCGCGTACGCAACATCCTGACCGGACCGGAAGCTGTCGCTTACATCTCTCACTTGAACCTGAAGAAAGCCTTCGTCTCGGCCACTGCCATTCATCCCGAGCACGGACTATCTGTCTATACAACCGATTCTCTTGAATACAAGCAAGCGCTCGTCCGAACCGCGCGCCATGTCTACGCCGTTGCCGATCACCACAAATTCGGCCGGACGGCGCTTCGCACCTTCGCCAAGCTGTCCGATGTGGAGCTGATCCTGACGGACAGCGGACTTCCCACCGAAACGGCGGAAGCCTTCCGTGAAGCCGGAGCGGCGGTTGATTGCGGCTGATCGACTCTCCTGGCGAGCGGTAGAGCAGCAGAGCGACTAAACGGCAATTCAACATGCGTGGCGACTCCTGAAGTCTGCCATCGAAACCGCACTGGCTTGCCATTCCACTTACACAAAGGAGATTATTCCATGTCCCATATGTTCGATTTGAAAGGCAAAACCGCCCTAATCACCGGAAGCGCCCGTGGGCTCGGTCAAGGAATTGCACTTGCGCTCGCCGAAGCGGGAGCCGATGTCGTATCCGTTTCGCTCACTTCCAGCGATGAAACCGTTCATGAAGCGGAAGCCTTCGGAGTGAAGGCCCTTGGCATCGAGGCTGATTTGAGCGACCACAGCAAGCTGAAAGCCATCTTTGACGAGTCGCTCAAGTTGACCGGCCACATCGATATTCTCGTGAACAACGCAGGGATCATCCGCCGCGCCCCTGCCAAGGACCACAGCGCTCAGGATTGGTTTGACGTGATCAACCTGAACCTGAGCACCGCCTTCCTGCTGTCGCAGATCGCCGGGAGACACATGCTGGAACGCGGCTCAGGCAAAATGATCAACATCTGCTCGATGCTCTCCTATCAAGGCGGCATCAATGTGCCGGGGTATACCGCCAGCAAGCACGGAATCGCCGGGCTGACCAAAGCGTTTGCCAACGAATGGGCCGCTTCAGGAATCAACGTGAACGGCATCGCTCCGGGATATATGTCCACTGACAATACCGCACCGATCCGCTCCGACGAAGACCGCACCCGGTCCATCACCGATCGGATTCCAGCCGGCCGCTGGGGAACCCTCGAGGATGTCAAAGGACCGGCTGTCTTCCTGGCTTCGGCCGCATCGGATTATGTGAACGGCCACGTTCTCTGCGTGGATGGCGGCTGGATGGCGCGATAACAGGCAGTTGGGCAGTTTTGCGCGAACAGGCCAGACCGGAAATACCCGGTCTGGCCTGTTTTTCATTTATGAGAGCCGCTTGTCACCACTCCGTGCTTTTCGTTCCGGTTGATCGCCCTATTTTTAGTTACTCCTTATTCCCAGAAGAACGGCCCGCCGTTCTTCAAACGGGCAAGCCCCTCTACGAAAAAGTAATCGCCATAGATCAAGGGAACGTCCAGATTTCGCTGTTCGGGGTAGTGGCTGGTCCCGTGCAACACCAGTCCCTCCTCGTTCGGGTCCTCCCATGCGCCATACGATTCATACAGCGATTTTAAGATACGCTCGGCGCTCGTCCGGTAGACAGCCCCGTCTTCCGCTCCGACCTTCTCCGCGAGCAAGAGCAGCCCGCTTGCGGCGCAAGCACCGGCGGAAGAATCACGGAGGGCTTGCAGTTCGAGGGGTGCCCGGAAGTCCCAAGCGGGTACATGATCTTCCGACAAGCGGCTCAGGAAGAAATTCGCGACCCGCTGTGCGGCGTACAAATAGTCGGACTTGCCCGTATGATGATAAGCCAGCGTCAGCCCGTAGATCGCCCAGGACGTACCGCGCGACCATGCGGATTCTGGCGCATAGCCCTGCCCTCCAAGTCCCCCGATTCGTTCCCCCGTCACCGGATCGAAGGTAACGATGTGATACGCGGAACCGTCGCTGCGGACAAAATGCTTCACCACCGTGTCCATATGCGCTTCGGCTATATGGGCATAACGAGGATCGCCGCTCGTCCGGGAAGCCCAGAACAGCAGCGGAACGTTCATGCAGCAGTCGATGATGGCGAGCCCCGCATTGCTGTCCCCTTCGTACCAGGGATTCCACGCGCGGATGAATCCGCCCTTCAGGTTAAACCGAGCCGCCAAATAGTTGGCAGCCTTGAGCGCCCTCGTTCGAGAGGTCTCATCTCCCGTGAGCTTATACGAGGCCACGCTCGTCAGCGTCCACATAAAGCCGAGATCGTGATCCAGACGCACATACGCATCCAGCACGCGGTCGAGCTTCCTCTCGCATTCGCAGGCGAGCCGCTTCAGATCCTCTTCGCCGCTCCCCTGGTAAAGAAGCCACAGCATCCCCGGCCAAAAGCCCGCCGTCCACCACTCCGGCTCCGCGAGATCATAGACTCCTTCGCTGCTTGCATGCGGAAATCCCGAACCGATTCTCTTCGCATTCCGCAGCGTTTTGGCTAACGCCTGATTCCATGCTTCGTTCACCCATTCGCCTTTCCCAAACGGGGCGCTTGTCTGCTGTTGATCCGTCACGGCCGATCCTCCTTCTTATTGCTCGTGGTAGCGAAATCGGAAGCTGGCGCGGAAGCGAGCTTCCGGCCTCCGGGCATGGAAATCCAGCGTGTACCAAATCGCATCCTGTGCATGATGATCTCGGTAGGTCAGCTCGGTGACCTCGGGAAGGAAAGCCTCGGGATCGTATTGGATCGTCAGAGTCAACCCGTTCTTCCCGGCTAGGCGATAGACACCATCACCGCCGACAGGAAGCAGCCGCGACACAAACCGCTCTGTGATATTCTCCGGAACGTCCGTAAAGATGTATTCGTCCGTGAGCTCAAGCTGCGGCCACTCCGCTTTGGTCCAGACCCACTGCCTCTTGAGCGAGTCCAGTCCTTCGCAGGCGTACGCCTTCTTCAGCTCCACGGCAAACCGGTCTTCTTGCGGTCCGATCACTGCTTCCGTAACTTCGGCAGCATGCTCTGCTCCCGCCTTCTGGAAGCCGCCATTGAGTACAGGCACGGAATGTCCCTGCGATCCGTTGCACGCGTAGCTGTAGCGCCCTTCGCGGAAATAGTCCTTGGTGTACTCGCCGCTCCCGAGGTCCGATAAGAAAACCTCTCCGCGTGCTGTCAGGATAAACTGCCCCAAATCGTTGTGATTGTGCGGCTCGGCATTGTTTCCCCCCTTGGCGGCAAAGCCAACCATACCTGCTTCGCCATTTACCCGGGATATCAACCATCCTGCATCCTGCAGATAGAAGCTGCCTGGTCCCCAGTCTCGCCCGCCTGCGGCCCGATCCCGCCACAGAAGATTGCGGAAGGCGGACGCCCAGCGGCTGCAATGGTCCTCCCGGAAATCGGCCCGAAGAGCCGTTGGTGGAGCCTGCACATCCTCATATCGACTAGCCAGATAGCGGGAAAGACCAAGATGAACGCTGGCATGAGGCTTCGCGTCGGAGAAGTTTACTACAGCGTCTCCCCCGAGAAAGCACTTCTGTTGGAAGGTGGCGATGGCTCTCACCTTCTCTAGCCGGAACCAATCCAGCGCCCCGCCGCTGCGCTTCTGCAGCAGATCGGCGTAATATACGAAATAGCCGAAACCGTAATTCCAGTACCCCAATCCCTCGAGGCAAGCGCCGTCCGGCCCGAACCCGCGCAAGTAGGCTTCCATGCTGCTTTCGGTCTTCCGCAGGATCGCCGCGAGCCGTTCCTCGTCCTTCAGCAGCAGCAGGGCAGCCGCTCCGACGGAACCTGCGCATACCGCCGACCAATTGTGCTCGACCTGCTCCCAGAAGAACGGTCCGCTCATTAAGAACGGCCGGAACAGCCGCTCATCCACGAGCTCGGTCATGCGGCGGTGTAAGATCGGCGGAATCCGTGTGCCGAACAGCACGCTCATTTCGGCCAAGGTAAAGCCGGTTTCCGCCGCAAAGAGGTCGATGGAAGCGGATGCAGAATCATCCGGCCCGAGATGGGCGGGCAGGCACCAGGTCAATTCGCTGCAGACCGCCCATAGGCTGTCCATGAGCGCCGCTTCGTACTCAGCATGATCCGGCATCCAGAGGGAAAGGATGGCGAAGGTATTGAGCCTCCTCCTACGCTCGAAATAAGCTTGCTCATACTCGCGCCGCGATCCCTTCTTCGCAAAGATGGCGAAGAGCGAATAGGTCAGCTCCGGAATGGAGGAACCCAGCAGCCGTTTTCCTTCTGACAGCACCTCTTCCCTGTCGAGCCGATACGCCTCCTCCTGCCGGAAAGCGTTCCAGAAGGCTTCCCAATCCGACTCGGAGGCGTACAGATGAAGGCCCGGCGGTTCCATCCTCCCCACAATCTCTCCAATCAAGCTATTCTTGCTGTCCGTTGATGCCACTTCGTTCATCTCCTCTTTTGAACACGTGAACATTTTTCTGCAGAGGCATTCTCAAATGCCTCTTTCCCTCATAAACTTCGACCGCCAAAGCCGGAATCCCTGCTTTTCCCATCATGACGAATAAGGGAATTACCGGAATCGTCGGCTTTTCTACACAAGTCCCGAATTCGGACAAGACACCAACGCTCCGACCCTCCTGATAGCCTTGGCAAATCGCTTACGTAGCGGCATCAAGCAGCTCCATTCTCAGACAGGTTCCAACCGAGAAACGCCTGTCTCCTGAATCGAAACGAATCTCGATCTCGTCGCCTTCCAGCCGCAGAATCACTCCGCGTCCGATCAACGCGTGCTTGACAGCCGCTCCGACCTTCAAGAATGGAATGCTTCCGATGTACTCGGGATCATCATATTTCGATCGAACAGACGCCAAAGAGGATGCCCCCTCCGTTGAACCCTTGGTCCGACTGCTTCCGGCCTGCCTCCCTCTTGCCGCCGCCCCGCCGGGAGACGGCCTTGCCTGTCTGTCTTCCGCTTCCTCCGGATTCACAATCCTGCGCACGGCCGCCATAAAGCGCGACTCTTGCAGGTCCTGCTTGTCCTTTTTCCGATAGGAGAGCAGCTCCAAGCGCCGTTTCGCCCGCGTCATGCCGACATAGAACAGACGCACGGCCTCTTCCATCTGACCGGGAGTCCGGTCGTGCTCGGACGGAATGGTTCCTTCCACGAGATCGATCAGGTAAACCCGTTCAAATTCCAGCCCCTTCGCACTGTGGAAGGTAGAGAAGGTGACAGCCGCTTGCCCCTTCTTGGGCCTTGCCTTTTGCAGCACCGTCTTCAGATAAGCCAGCCGCTCCGCGAACTGCTCCATCGTCTCTAGCGGCTCCGCAATCTCTTCGAGCGCGTTCAGGATTCCGAGCAGATATTCGCAATTGAACCCGAGCCTTGCGCTCAGCTTGTCCAGAGCCTTCTCGTACCCCAGGCTGTTTCGGATGACCCGGATCGCTTGAAGCGGAGGCATTCCCCGCATTCTGCGAAAGGTATCTCGAATTTCAGCTACCGGCTTGATCTGATAATCTTGCAAGAGCCCATGAGCGAGCAAATCGTCAAACACCGATTCCCCGACCCCCAGCTCCTTCAAGGCCGCCATTTGCGGCTTGCTGATGTAGCCGTTCATCTTCGAATGGATCTTCTCCAGAAGCTCAGGTCGTTTCTCCGTGAAGGTCATGCGCATAAAATTGAGGACATCCTCCACCACCCAATGGGAAAAGAACCGGTTGTCCGAATCCTTCATGAAGAAGGGAATTCCAGCGCGGTCGAACCGATTCATAAGCGCGATGGAGGACGAGTTGTTGCGGTACAGAACGGCCACTTCCGCCAAGTTCTCCACCTTGCGAATCTCCTGTACGAGATAGCTCACCTGCTTGCCATGATCGGAAAACCTGCGAAAGAGGACCGGCTCCTGCGAAGGGTTTTGGGTCATCATGTTCTTCGCGTACCGGTTCTTATTGCGCTTAATGAATTCATTAGCGGCGTGAACGATCTCCTGCGAGGACCGGTAATTTTGCTCCATGTAGAGGACTGCCGCGTTCGGATACACCTTTCGGAAATCCAGCAGGTAGTCCGGTTCCGCTCCTCGCCAGCCGTAGATGCTCTGGTCATCGTCGGCTACCACGCAGAGGTTTCCGTGCCTTCTCGCCAGCTTCTCGATGATCGCGTGCTGCACAAGCGAGGTGTCCTGGCTTTCGTCGGTGAGGATGTAATCGAATTTCTCCTGATACGTCCGGAGAAGCGAGGGGTCCCGCTCCAACGCCTGTTCCGCCAAGGTCAGCATGTCTTCGTAATCAACCAGCCGGCCATCCGGGCCGCTCAGCTTGTACGCTTCATAGACTTCCATCGCCTTGGCAGCTTGTGGAACGTCCGTATGAACGCTCGTCCAGCGCTCCCTCGGGAGCTTTTTGTTCTTGATGCAGCTGATGGTTGTCGCAAGCTCCTCCATCTGGTCCTCGGTGAGGTTCTCACCCGTAAGGGAGCGATACAGATTCCGCAAGAGAAACCGTTTGGACAGCGGAGGCTGGCCCGCTTCGGCGGCATCCTTCTCCTCCGAGTCCCTGTCGCCCTCGATAACCCGGAAATCCAATCCCCTCTTGTGGAAATCCCTCTTCATCACTTGGAACGCCAGGCTATGGATCGTGGAAAAGTCGACGGTAGGCAGCTCGGGAAACACGTGCTCAAATCGCTCTTTCATATCGCGCGCGGAAGCCCGGCTGAAGGACAGAGCCTTGATCCGCTTAGGGTTTATCTGTTTGCCTTCGAGCAAATAGCCGATCCGGGATATGATCGTCGTCGTCTTGCCCGATCCCGGAGCGGCGAGCAGCAAAAGCGGTCCCTCCGTATGAAGCACCGCCTGCTTCTGTACCTCATTCAATGTAATGCCCGACTCGCGCAGGCGGATGAAAAAATCGGATTCCTTCACTCCATTAATCCTTTCCGTAGATAATCGATGATGGCCTCCGCCGTGCTCTTAGTCGCATCCGAATTCGCGATGATCAGATCGCATTCCGTGAGAGCTTCCGCCTCTTCTCCGTAGGTCGCAAGACGCTTTACAGCGTCTTCCTCCGATCCCCGGGCCAGAAGGCGTCTTCTGCAATCCTCGATCCCCGTGCGGATTCCTATCCGCAGCACTTGATCCGGATACAGCTCCTTGAGTTTTCGTGCTCCATGGACATCCAGGATGATGGACCTCCGCTCGCCGCTCGTCATGATCCGCTTGATGGATTCGAGTGAGGTTCCATACAGCTGCCCGTTGTAGTCGGTCATCTCCAGAAACTGACCCCGCTCCATCCCGATCTCCATCTCTGCCCGTGTGGAAAAGTGATAATCGACGCCATGCGCTTCATGCGGCCTCGGCCTTCGGGATGTCCAGGTGATCACCCGGGGGATGCCCAGCCGGGCCTGGAGCGTATTCTTGCCGGAGGCGCTTGGTCCCTGAAAGACGAGTAAGTTGTGCTTCATTCTAGAGCCTCCCGAATGGTGCGATGGATGCGATTGGTGCCATTGGTGTGATGGATGCGAATACTCCACACACTCTATCAAGAAAAGCACCGTAATCATCAAGAAGCGGAATCCCGCGTTTGAAGCTTGTTTCTGTTGATTATTGCGATCAAGCAGACGACCAGGCTGAACAATCCCGTCAGCGTATAGACGAACGTGATACCGAACCTGTCGGTCATCCACGAGAGGAGCACTACGGATAGCCCGAACAAGGTGTAATTCAGCGTATTCTCGGCACTCATCACCTTCGGAAGCTTGGGCTCCGGGCAAGCTTGCTGGAAGACCGTTCTCTGCGTCACTTCCCGGACCTGCTGGAAGGGCCCCATGGCCACGGTGAGAAACAGGGCAAGCCAAGGGCTTGTGGTGTACGCGAAGATCAGGGTCATGACGCCCATCACTCCCGCGCCTGTGATGATCGACAGAGCCGGGTTGCGCATCAGCCGCTTGGTCAGCGAGACGAGGATCACTCCCCCGAGAATCGCGCCGGCAAAATACCCCCCGTTGAGGAACCCGTACCATTCGGTATCTTGTTTGATCTGCTCGGTTACATAAACCAGCAGCAGCGCCCCGATCCACGAAGCTCCCACCGCTCCCTCCACGATCTCCATGGTCAGGATCAGCCGCAGGGTGGAGTTCCGCCACATGGTCTGCCAGCCCTCCTTGATGGAGCTCCAGGCGCTCGCCGTCTTTTGCTTCTCAGCCGTGGCTTGCCCCTCCGCTACCGTTTCAGCCTCTCTTGCAGCAACGGAATCGACGGCCGCCTCTGCCTGAGCCATCGGCTCCCGGAGAAGTAACGTCAGAGCGAGCGACAGGCCGTACAAGGCGAGAATCCACAGCATCGCCGCAGGACCGCCGATTCGGCTGACGAGAACGCCTCCTCCGGCCCAGCCGAGCATCAGCACCATCTGGTCGGTGGTCGCCATCAACCCGTTGGCCTTGAGCAGGGTATCCTTGCCCGCGTACTGGGGAATGAGCGAATTGCGTACCGGTGTCGTAATCCCATCGGTAAAAGATAAGAGAGCGACCATCAGAAGAGCGAGCGGGATGCCGCTCGTATTCATGCTGCGTGTGATCAGCACGAGAACGCCGAACAGAATCACCTGCAGCAGCTGCGAAAGCTTGATCAAGGAGGTCAGCTTGAACCGGTCCATGATCAGCGGAGCGAGCAGGCCGCAGGTCAGCTGTCCCGCTACTCGTGCGAGCGGGATCAGCGAAGAGAACAGCGCCGATCCCGTAAGGGTGTAGACGATGGTGACGACGGTCAGAATGTACAGGCTGTCCGCCAGGTTGGATAGACTTTGTCCCGTCCACAGAAGACGGTAATGCTTCGGGTCCTTCATTTCATGACGTTCCTTTCCGGCAATTGCAAGCATCCATTCGATCAGAGAGACTACGACTTTATGGCGCTGACTCTTCTAGAGCGTGTTTGCAAACGCGCTCCTAACGGTCGAACAAGTAAGATTTTATCATGGCAAAATACTCGCGGGCATAGCTGTTGACCCAAACGGACTTTGGGGTGCCACAGGTGATGCCGTACGGCTCGAATCCGTTCCTTCGGGCCAGCATCTTGGAGCGCAGCATGTGATAATCGCTTGTGACAATCATGATCTTCCGCGAGTCTCCGTTCCCCGAATTGTCCAAAAGCCTCCGAGTGTATTCGAAATTCTCCATGGTGCTGGTTGCCTGATCCTCCGTCACGATTCGCGCAGGCTCGATCCCCTTGGTGAGCAGATACCGTTTCATGGCCTCCGCTTCGGAGATTGCCTCTCCAAACCCTTGCCCCCCCGTCACCACGACCTTCGCATCGGGATACCGGTTCAAATAGTCGGCCCCCTTATCCAGCCGCTGCTTGAGAGTCAGGGATACCGTCTCTCCCTTAACCGCTGCGCCCAGGATCACCAGATAGTCAGCTTCCACCTCCTGCTGCGAGCGGGTCTGGGTCAGGATGAGCGACTCCACTCCAACGAAGGATACGATAAGCAGCGCAAGGCAGACCAGGGCCACGTTGCGGAGGATCCGGTTCTTGAGCAGCGGCCTATCCTGAAATCGGGTCAATTTCAAGAGAGCGACCACCACGAGCACAATCCCCGCTGCTGCGGGCAAAAGCGTCCCCAGGTTCACGTTCGTATGGAGCAAAAGGAGTACCGTGTTCAAGATGCCGAGAACGCCGATGATCATCAGGAGTAGATAAAGTCCTTTTTTTAGCCATTGCCGCTTCATAACCTGCAGGCCGTCCCCCTTTACTCGCCAAGCTGCCCATAATCAGACAACCTCGTATTCTTCCAGTTTACTATCCAAACCGGAAGAAAAGAAGAGCATCCGCCAAACGACGTCATACCGGAAGGCGCACCGTAAACACCGATCCGACTCCCGGCTCGCTCTCCACGACGATATCTCCGCCGCACAGCTCAACGATGCGCCGGGCAAGCGGAAGCCCAAGGCCGTTCCCTTCCAGAGCCCGCGAGCCGTCCGCTTGGTAGAAGCGCTCAAACACCCGCTTGCAAACCTCCTCGGTCATGCCGATGCCCGTATCGGCGATCGTCACCGTGATCGCCTCCTCTGTGACCGTCGACTCAACCGAAATTTCCCCTTCTCGTTCGGTAAATTTGATCGCATTGCCGAGCAGGTTGATCCACACCTGCATGAGAAGCTCCTCGTCTCCGGTATAGCGAATGGGATCGAGTTGAATCTCCAGATTCAGCTCCTTGTCGCTCCACAGCGGCTCAAGCAGCAGCAAAGCCTGGCGGATCTGCTCATCCAGATGGAACTCGCTCTCGTCCAGCGTGATCTCCTGAGTCTCCAGCTTCGACAGCTTCAGGATATTGCTCGAGAGAGAGGAAAGCTGCTTCGTGCTCTCCATGATCAAGCGGCTGTATTCGTGGAACTCTTCCTCCGACAGCCCTTTGTCCTGCAACAGGGCGGCGTAACCTTCAATCGCCGCGATCGGAGTCTTGAATTCGTGTGACACATTCACCACGAAATCACTCCGCAGCGTTTCAATCCCACTTAGTTCCTGAACCATTTTGTTAAAGTTGCGCGCCATCTCTCCCAGCTGGCGAACCTTGTGGTTGTCATAAGTCAGTCTCACGTCGAAATTGCCTTTGGCGACCTCTTTGGCCGCATTGCTCAATTCCGTGAGCGGAGCGAGCAGCTTGCGCCCGCTGAGGGCGCTCAGGGCGGTGCCGAGCAGAACGCTGGTTGTTGCTACGATCAGAATCACCCAGATGAAATTCGGTTGACCCACTCTAGCCAAGTTGAACTTAATGATAAGATGCGTCATGATCCCCATCAATATAGCTGCTGACAGCATGATTCCGAATACGAACAAAACCAGCACTCCCCATAAGTCACCGGGAAGGCGGGACCGATGAGCGTCCCTTACATGACGGCGAGAACCTTGGCCCCGAGAGTTCAAACGTTCTTCACCGCCTTATACCCCAGCCCGCGAACGGTCACGATGTCGAACTCGGGGTCATTCTTAAACCGCTCCCGCAGTCGGTTGACGTGAACGTCCACCGTACGCGGGTCAGTCTCTGAATCCATGCCCCAGATCTCGTCCATCAGTTGGAGTCGGGTGAAAATTTTATTCGGGTAGGAGAGCAGCTTGTACAGCAGATAGAATTCCTTTTGGGGAAGCAGCGTGCCTTCCTCTCCCCGATAGACCGTGATGGAATCGTAATCGAGCATCAGCTCTCCAAAGGTCAATTTGCGGTCGCTGGCGATCTTGGCCCGGCGCAAGAGCGCCCCCACCCGCAAAATCATCTCGTTCACATCGATCGGCTTCACCATGTAATCATCTGTCCCGGCAAGGTAACCCATCTGCTTGTCTTTGAAGCTCTCGCGCGCCGTCACCATCAGAACGGGATTCAAGTAGCCCGCTTCACGCAACCGTCTCGTCAGTTCATAACCGTCCACATTCGGCATCATGATATCAGCGATAAGCAAATCGACATGGTTCGTCTCCAGAAGATCGAGCGCCTTCTGGCCGTCCTCCGCTAGAATGGCATGGTACCCGTTCTTGTTGAGAACGGTACCCATCAGCTGTCGCAGCTTGTCGTTGTCTTCCGCTACCAGAACCGTAATCATGATCTTCCCGCCTTTCATTCCGTTACCTCTTATCACCCGATCCATTATACAACGAGAATATGAACCCATCATAAACCGAAACCCATCGTCCCTTGCATCCGTACATATAGTTTATATTGAGTTCATAATGACGTGTTATCCTGTACGCACCTGAATGAAGCTAACGCAGACGATCAAAGAGAGGGCATAAGAGACGAGAGGATGAGAGACTAACCATGCTTCAATTGAAAAGCATCACCAAAAGCTATACCACAGGCAACTTTACCCAAACGGCGCTGAACGGCGTCAACCTCAGCTTCCGAGAGAGCGAGTTCGTCGCGATTCTCGGTCCCAGCGGGTCTGGTAAAACGACCTGCCTCAATGTGATCGGCGGGCTCGATCAATACGACAGCGGAGACCTGATCATCAACGGAGCCTCAACCAAAGGGTTCAAGGACAGCGATTGGGACGCCTACCGCAACAACAGCGTCGGGTTTATCTTTCAGAGCTACAACCTGATCTCGCACCTCAGCATCACGGATAACGTCGAGATGGGGATGACCTTAAGCGGTGTCTCCGCATCCGCCAAGCACAAAAAGGCGCTGGAAGTCCTTGAGAAGGTCGGCTTGAAGGATCACATCCACAAGAAGCCGGGGCAGCTCTCCGGCGGACAAATGCAGCGCGTCGCCATCGCGCGGGCGCTCGCCAATGATCCCGACATCATTCTGGCAGATGAACCGACCGGCGCACTCGATACCGCGACGAGCGAGCAAATTATGGAGCTCATCAAGGAGATCGCGAAAGACAAGCTGGTCATCATGGTCACCCACAATCCGGAGCTGGCAGAAGCCTATGCGGACCGGATCGTCCAGTTCCGGGACGGCAACGTCATCTCGGACAGCAATCCTCCGGCGGAGCAAGACTCGAAGTCGAACTACAAGCTGAAAAAGACGGCGATGAGCTTCTTCACGGCACTGAAGCTATCTGGCAAAAATATCGCCACAAAGAAGTGGCGCACGGCGCTCACCGCCTTCGCCTCCAGCATTGGGATCATCGGCATCGCGCTCATCCTCTCGCTGTCGAACGGCTTTGACAAGCAGATCAGCAACTACGAATCCGGCGCTCTCTCCAACTTCCCGGTGACAATCAGCCAGACCGCGGCCATGCTGGACAGCATGAGTCATGCAACGCCCGAAGAGAGAATGGGCATAGCCGGCTTAACCGAGTTCCCCAAAAATAATGAATTGTATCCCTACGATCCCACGGCCAACACGATCCTTCACAAGAACGTGATCACTTCGGAATACTTGGACTACTTGCAGGGGCTTTCGGTGAATGACCTGGACGGCATTTCGTATAGTCGCAAGGTGAACATGAACGTTCTGCGACTCGACGGAACGAATGCGGTAGCACTCAATACGAACAACGCCGGTTTCTCCCCCTACCCGAGTAAGCCGGGCGGCTCGACGAGCAGCTACTTGGAATCGTATTATGATCTTCTCGCCGGCAGCTTCCCGAAGGAGCCCACCGACCTCGTCATGGTCGTGGACAACTACAACCGCCTCAACAACAGCGCGCTGGAAGCGCTCGGGTTCGACTACAAGGCCAAGTCCATTCCGTTCGACCAGATCATTGGCCGCGAGTTCAAGCTCGTCTACAATGATGACTATTACGTAGCGAATGGTTCCGTCTACTCCGTCAACGGCGATGCCTCCAACCTGAGCAAGCTGTATGAGAGCCCGAAAGCCGTAACCTTGAAGATCACCGGAGTCATCCGCATCCAGGAGGACTCTCCGATGTCCACCATGCAAGCCGGCATTGCTTACTCCAATAAGCTCGCGGAAACCTTCATCGAGAACGCGAAGAATTCCGCAGTGGTGAAGGCACAAGAGCAGCAGGACAAAGTCAATGTGGTGTCCGGCAAGCCATTCCTTGCAGCAAGCGATGCGAACGCGATGCAAAACAGCGTCAATATTGGACAGACCAGTGTCGGCTCCGTCGATCCGCTCACGGCTCTCTCGAAAGACGATACCCTCGGAGCGCTCGGTGCTACGTCAGTCCCCGCCATGATCTCCCTCTATCCGAAGGATTTCGCAGCGAAGGAAAACATCGTGAGCTATCTGGACAAATGGAATGAGGGCAAGGACACCAAGGACCAGATCGTCTACACCGATATAGCCGCGATCGTTACCAATTTGTCGAGCGGCATTATGGACGGCATCACGATCGTCCTGATCGCGTTCGCCGGCATCTCCCTCGTCGTGTCGCTCATCATGATCGGGATCATCACGTATATCTCGGTCCTCGAACGGACGAAGGAAATTGGGGTACTGCGCGCACTCGGCGCCCGGAAGAAAGATATCACGCGCGTATTCAATGCGGAGACCTTCATCATCGGGTCGCTCTCGGGGCTACTCGGTATCGGAATCGCCTATTTGCTGACGTTACCGATCAACATCATTCTCAAGAACATCACCGATCTTTCGAACGTGGCTCAGCTGAACCCGCTCCACGCCTTCCTGCTCGTCGTGATCAGCGTGACGCTCACCATGATCGGCGGTTTCCTTCCCGCCAAATTCGCTGCCAAGAAAGATCCAGTCGTCGCTCTGCGCAGCGAGTGACCTTCTGACGAAAGTTCCTGCAACCGTCCGCCCACCAGGCGGACGGTTTTTTCGTTATCATTCTTTTTTTGCATGAAAAAACACCTCCAAGCATGAAGACAGCTCTTGCGACGTTGTCCGCGTACTTGAAGGTGTATAGATTTAACAGGAAACCATCACTTAAGCCCTCTCAAGAGAACAAGATACCGCCGTCGATCAATACGGATTGACCGGTCATGTAGTTGGAGTCCTGGGAGGCGAGGTAGGAAACGAAATTGGCTACATCCTCCGGCTGCTCGGTACGCCCGAGAATGATCCCCTCCGAGTATTTGGCTAACGCTTCCCCTCGTTTCAGCCCCATGTATTCTGCCATCTTCTCATCGATCAAATCCCACATGGGGGTCATGACGATGCCCGGACAGTAGGCATTGACGGTGATCTTGAACTGGGCCAGCTCCTGAGCCGCCGCCTGCGTGATGGCCCGAACGGCAAATTTCGTGGCGGAATACATGCCGAGCATACTCATTCCCTTGTGAGCGGCGATACTCGCCGCATTGATGATCTTGCCTCCCTGCGGCTGCAGCTTCATCTGTTCGGCCGCAGCCTGAAGGCCGAAGATCGTGCCGAAGACATTGATCTTGAAGATCCGTTGCATCTCCTCCTCCGTCACTTCGAGCAGAGGCTTAACCTGAGCGATGCCCGCGTTGGATACATAGACATCCAACGTCCCGAAGCTCTTCACGGTCTCTTCTACAAGCTTCCCCACTTCTTCCCGAGAGCTGACGTCGGCCTTCACAGCGGCAGATCCCACTCCGAGTGCGCGAATTTCTTCCGCAACTTTCTTGGCACTTTCCAAATTGACGTCGCTGATCACCACGTTAAAGCCGTCTTTTGCGAGACGCATAGCGATGGCTTTGCCAATTCCTTGCGCTGAACCCGTAACAATCGCCGTCTGTTTCTCCATAAGAATGGATTCCTCCTGATCCGAATTTTCTAGAAGAGCCTGGGCATACATTCCATTCAGCTATAGGGTTCCCCCGTTTTCTTCGTTCATCCCTTACCGTCGGTTTGATAAAACCACAGGTTGATGATCTCCCCTTGCCCACTTCAGCCTACGGTTTCGCCGTATCCGAAGCGTCGAGCACCTGCATGCCCCAAGTGACAATGACGCCTTTTTTCCGCCCATTCGCTCGAATCCTGTATTATACTGTTCTCAGACTAGCGGTTGAAGGAAAGGGGTTTTCGTCCGAATGAACGTTGTGAAAGGCTTGGCAGAAACGTTTAACGCTGCGTCTCGGCAATTGGGGGGCCACGGAAAGTGGAGGGTTGAGACGTTGAAGGACGCCTTTGCGGAAGTTGAGGGCAGCCTTGCAGGAGACTCTTACGGTAGAGGGAGTATCATCGAGGACTTTCAAGCGGAGATGGCCGCCGTGCTCGGTAAAGAAGCGGCTGTATTTTTCCCCAGCGGTACCATGGCTCAACAGATCGCCCTGCGCATTTGGAGCGATCAGCTCGGAACAAAGCGCGTCGCCTATCACCCGCTGTGCCACCTGGAGATTCATGAGCAGGACGGGCTGAAGGAGCTGCATCATCTGGAGCCGCTGCTGCTTGCCGACAAGGATCGGCTGATCACGCTGAGCGATGTGCAGAACATGGAAGGAGACATCTCCTGCCTCCTGCTGGAGCTTCCCCAGCGCGAAATCGGTGGACAGCTTCCTGCTTATGAGGAGCTCGAAGCCATCTCCGCCTATTGCCGTGAGCGGGGCATCCGGGTCCATCTCGACGGTGCACGGCTGTTTGAGGTTCTGCCCTACTACGGCAAGAGCGCAGCCGAAGTCTGTCAATTGTTCGACAGCGTCTACATCTCCTTCTACAAAGGGATTGGCGCAGTTGCCGGAGCCATTCTGGCCGGACCTAAGGCGTTCACGGAGCAAGCGAAGATTTGGAAGAGACGGCATGGCGGAGACCTCATCGGCCTCTATCCGTATATCATCCCCGCCGCTCATTACTACCATCAAAGAGTCGACAAGATGGGGGCCTACTACGAAGGGGCTAAGGAGCTCGCGGCTTTGTTCAATGACTGCCGCTATGTGTCCACATTACCGCAGGTGCCGGTCTCGAACATGTTCCATGTGCATATCGCCCTGCCCAAGGAGAAGCTAGAGCCCCTTTTAGCTGCAGTTCAAGTGGAATCGGGGATCGGAATTACACGTTACCTCAATGAATCCAGTGAAGGTCGTTGTTCCTTTGAGCTGAGCATCGGGGACGCCTACGAAAGCATCCCCAAGGATGAGCTGGAAGCAGCATTTCGATTGCTGAAACAACGCTTGCTAGAGGCGTAACAATCCGATATCCAAAGAGAAAGCAGGTCGATGGCGGCGTTCAATCGCCAGGATCGACCTGCTTTTCTTATTGGTGCTCATCGGAATGGAGAAGGGCCCGAAGAATGAAGCCTTCGGCTTCCATAGGCCGCCGCCCCAACCATTCCCGCTTCTCCACCCAATGCCGCCGGAACAATCCGACAAGCCTGAGAAGACACTTGTAAGCTATGACTCTTGACGGTCTCCCGAACCGAAGTGAGCAGGCGATCCCCGGCGGCTGACATCCCACCACCAATGATTACAAGTTCCGGGTTCAATAGATTGATCGCATTGGAGAGGCCAAAGCCGAGCAATACTCCCGTTTCATGCATCACCTCAATCGCCAGCGCGTCTCCCGTATCGTATGCTTCCGATATCATCTGGGCCGTGATCCGGGAATGATCGTTGCCCGTCCAGGCGAGGATCACACTTTCGGCGCCATGTTCAAGCCGCTCCGTAAACGTCCTTACCATCCCAATCGCAGAGACATATCTCCCCAGACAACCGGAGCTGCCGCAGCGACATGGGCGTCCTTCCCGGTACATGTTCATATGGCCGATTTCCCCGGCACTGGCCGTTTTTCCGTAAAGCATGGCTCCATCGACTACAATTCCGGACCCCAGCCCCGTTCCCAAAGTGACCATAAGGATGTTCTTGCTGTCTAAACCCGCACCGAAGAGCCACTCCCCATATAGATTGACCCGCACATCGTTATCGATAAAAATTGGGAATGCGAAGGCTTGTTTCATTTCGTTAACCACATGAATATTTTCCCATTCAGGAAAGTTTGGGGAAAAGAAAGACAAGCCCGACTCCGGATCGAGCAAGCCGGGGATGCCCATCCCCATGCAGGCGACAGAGCTCTCGCTAATCGATAGTTCGGCCAACATTTGTTGAACAATCCTCGTTATCTTATGCAGGACATGTTGCGGTCCCATCGCCGCCTCCGTGGGGTCGCATCTCTCTAGGACCGGTTGCATATTCGCATCAAAAATGGCGGACTTAATCGCAGTTCCGCCAAGGTCAATCCCGATCCGATACCCGTTCATCGCTTTCATCCTCTCGCTTTTCGGATCAATCGTACGCCCGTTAACACCAGTCGGAATAAGTCTAAGCAATCTTTGAGAGCCCGACCAATATCCATTTTGAATCGATTGTCCCCTCTTCGGATGCATCCGTCTTTTGAAGACCGCCTTGCAGTCTGTGCTGAGTGGATGCCATCTTTCACTCCGTTAACTCTCCCCCTCCGGTTTCTCCACATACAAGCGAAACAAGAGGATATAGAAGCCGATGCTGATGAGGGCGAATGCCAGGATGATGCTGAATATTCCCATCGGCGGCAGCCAGCTCGATAGAAAAACCGTCATCGGAGCGAGGAATTTCCCGATCGTGACCTGCAGGCTGTCGGCTCCCATGTACTGTCCGCGCGCATGCTCCGGGGCATAGCGGCTGATAAAGCTCTGCGTCACGGGAGAGCGAACCATTTCGCCAAAGGTGAAGAAGATCGTCACGAAGAACAGATACCCTAGATTATCATTCAGACCAACCGCGAATGTGCCCACTCCCGAGAGAAGCGAAGACAGAATGAAGACATTGCGCTCCTTCCAGTGACGGAACCATTTCGTAACCGGAAGAATGAACAAGACGAACAGAAGGCCGTTAAACCCAAGCAGCCACCCGTAGATCTCTTTGCCAGACAGCAGAAGGGGGACCCCCTTCCAGGCGAACAAGGACTGAGGAGGGACGTGATTGATCACGTAGACGGACAGATAGAGGTCGAGCTGCATGATGGGCACGAGAGCAAAGATCCCTGCCAAAGTATAGACGAAGAAGATAGGATCCCGAAAAATGACACCATATCCCTTCCCCTGCTCCTTGAGCACTCGCGGAATCGATAGGGATTCGCCTTTGCCCTTCGCCGACTGCGGAAGGGATTCCTGGACCAGAAAATAGATCGCGATTAAATAAAGCAGCAAGACGAGCGCACACGTCCAAAGCAGCTCCTGGCGATAACGGAAGAAGAAAATAGCTCCGAGAGCAGGTCCAAGCACAGCTCCAATGTTATTGGCCGTCATGAACGTGGCGAAGATCTGACGGCGGTCCTCTGCGGGAACGAGGTCCGCCACCATCGCGCTGCTTGCCGGCCTGTAAACGGCTCCCCCAATTCCGATGCCGATGAAAGCTATATAGTCGATCCAATGGGACGGCGACATGGCAAACAGGACGAACATGACCGTCTGCAGCGCAGCACCCAGCAGCATGACGGGACGACGCCCCAACCGGTCAGTTAAGGCTCCTCCGAGCAAACTTCCAAGCAAGCTGAACAAAGGCGGGACCGACATCAAGGCGCCCGCCACTCCATTACCGAACGCTTCGCCAAAGTAGACCGTGATAAACGGAAAGTACATCCAGAACAGCATGTTATACAAGGCTTCTCCGAACAATCGGACCTTCAAATTGGTATTCCACAGACGAATCTGCACAGCTCTAAGTCCTCTCTTTCTGTCGCTTCCAGCCACCGGTTTCATGAAACCGGTTAGAAGGCGCAAGCTTCCCGGCCAGGTATTCAACACTATAGAGCAATTTTCCAGAAAGAGATAGACTTATCTTTGAGGCTCATTTATACTAATAATATGAAAATCGAATAAAGCACTCCTTAGTTGAATTGCCCCACAAAACGAACATACGTTCCAACAATAAAAGCAAGACGCTCCCTCGCGGGAAGCGTCTTTTTTGATCATCTATGGAATCATCCTGGAACTGCTCTGCTTAAATCGATTGCTTCTGATCCATTAGAACACAATCGCATAGGCGCCCGGGCCGATCAAAGCGACGGCGATGGCCACCACCACAAGCACGAAAGGATACTCAATGCCGCCTTTGTCTACCCAATAGCCATTGGGGAGGTGAACCTTCACCATAGCGCCCAGCATAGTAAGGACGATCAGTGCTGCCGCAACAGGCGTTAACAGACCCACTGCAAAAAGCAACCCGCCCGCGAGTTCAGCCAAACCGGCCAAGACCGCCATCAATACCCCCGGTTTAATTCCGATCGACTCCATCCAACCGCCGGTTCCCTTCGGGCCGTAGCCCCCAAACCATCCGAACAGCTTCTGCGCACCATGTCCCATAAAGCTGACCCCGATCACCAATCGAATCAGCAAAAGCCCCAAATCCATCATGTTTGTTTCCTCCTCTAATTTAACTTACTTTTATTTAGCTAATTACTTTATGAATGGATTATACGGCTCTGTACTTACTTTTGTCAAGTAACTAATAAAAGTTCTTTTTTGAACAAAGAACGCAACCCTAACAACCGACCGGCGTCCACCCATCATGGCCCTTTGCTCAGAAAGCGATGCTTTTGTTTCCACAAGAAAAAGCCGCCCCTTTGGGACAGCTCTTATGAATCGGTGAAATCTGGGGCTGCTCGTAAGCCATGGTGAGTGAACTCTCACACTCCTAGCTAGATCAATTCACCATTTGAGATGATCGGTTCGCCATCCATGGAGACATCGCCTTTAAACACGATATCGGTATGGAACGCGCAAGGGTTGTTCCCCCCAAACATGCTGTTCATTCCAAGCCCGATATGGCAGGTGCCAAATGCCTTTTCATCAAAAACAAGAAAGCCTGTAAGTTCGCCAACATTCTTGTTCAAGCCAATGCCGAACTCGCATAAAACAGTTGCCCTTTGTGGCAGTTGTTCGATGACTTGATTGAGCTTATCATGATTGGTAGAGGTGAGAATCCCTTCTTGAAACTCCAAAAGAAGCTCCTGATACGGAACGCCCTCAAAGAAAGCCTCTTTCATGTACAACCTTCCGCTGGCTGATGTTTCTAGAGGCGCAATGTAGATTTCACCAGAGGGAAAATCACCATTTCCAGCATCTTGATACCAGCTCCTGCCCTCCACTGAAAACGTTAACGTATAGCGGTTACCCGTCACGATTTCAATGGCTTTCGCCTCTTTAAACCGATGGGTGGTTGTTTCACATTGGTTCTTCAATTCGTCATAATCTACAGCATACGCATTTTCCAGCATGTCACGAAACTTCTTGAACTCGATTCCCGATTCGAGGGCCATCTCTTCAGCAGGAAGGCGAAGCTGGACGAAGGTTTCCTTTACGGACAAGGACATCATGAGCCTTCTCATGTAGCTCCTGTAAGGATTCATTCGATCGATCGGAAATTCAGGATGGGGAACGGCCGGCTGGTAAGCCATTAAATCAAGCACAGCCGTCACGGGCTCAAGTGTCCGAATAAAGGCTTCGGAGTATAGTTCAACGTCTTCCGGTACACATTCAAAAATACGCTTATAAAACAATCTGGAGTGCTGCAGCTTGATTGGTGTAGCCCCTAATGAAGCTATCGCCATGCAGAAGTGATCAAGGGTTTCGATATGTTCGTTTTCACCCCACAGCTGAACTAAAACCGTATCTCCTCTCCTAAATTCCATGCTTTTCACCAGGTTGGCAATGAGTGCTTGGTTCATGGCTTTTCTCCTTCTTGACTTGATTCCTTTCTCAAAATCGCAAGGATCCAGTTTACTTCGGGCGAAGGCATCTCAGGGTTGACGGCGACCCGTTCGGCTATCCCTTGAATCGCATCCCAAAAGACGAGGGCTAACGCCAAGGAATCGCCTTGTCGGATTTCTCCTAAAGCCTGTCCCTTTTCGATAAGCGGGACGCTTCGATCGACCAAATGGATATGAGCCATCAGCTCTTTTGAGGCTGCCGGGATGCTGTCGTTGCGCAGAGCCTCGCCTAACAAAACAAATAGCTTTCCGGTATTGGGCTCCTCCTCCAGTTGTTTAAAAATCCTCTCCGCGATCCCCCCGAATATCGTCATCGGTGAGCCTTCACCCGTCAGATCAAAGTTGATGGTGTCGTATCCTTTTCGGATAAGCTCATGGTAAAGCTGTTCCTTCGATCCGAAGTAATGAAACAGAAGCCCCATGCTGATCGTGGCTCGCTCAACAATATCCACGATTCTTGTTGCACCGTAGCCATTCTTCACAAACAAGTCTAGGGCCGCATTTAGGATGTCATTCCGGCGCTGTTCCTTTTGCTCCTCGCGCTTGGTCACAGGTATCACCTCACAAACAGTTCATTGAGAAAATTATCATTGAGATTATTATCAATTAAAATATCATCCCATGTTACCCATGTCAAGGGAAGCTATCGAAAAACGAAAAGAAACCCTGCGTCTTGAAAAAGACACAGGGTTCTCGACACTCTGACACTCCCTCACGGAAGCGTCTTTTTTGATCGATGGATAGTGCAAGTTGAACTTTCACCGGTACCGGTTCACTTACGAATAAAAGTTACCGATTCAGCTAATCTCGCGCTCCAGCTTCGCCCATACCAGATCCTTGGCCTTGGGCGTTCCGATATACTGGTACAGCCTGGCGGCCAAAATGATGGCGGGAATCATCCTTATTCGTTCTGGTCTGGCAGCTGCAGGAGGTAACTGTTCGACAGTTGAAGCAGCCGCTGCACCGAATGAAACTGCGCTTCCGTTGAGCCGCCTTCGATGAGGTGATTGTCGTCCAGGCTGTAGTTGCTTCCGTCGGCATATTCATCCCCGGTCACGTAAATGCTCTGATCGTTGATGAAGGAGCCGGTCGGCAGGAAATGCCGGAGCGGAATCAGGTTGCTCTCTTGACTGAACAGATCCTGACCGAAATGCAGCTGATTGTCCGTGGAAACGCCCAGCAAATGTGCGGCCGTCGGCAGGATATCGATTTGCCCGCCCGTTCCGTTCATAACCGCAGGAAGCCGACCGCTTGGCGAATGGACGATAAACGGAATGTTGAACATATCGGTATAGCCGTATTCATGGCCGATCAGATCCTGCATCAAGTCCTTCTCTTCTCCGTCCAATGTATACATCGGCAAGCCCTGGTGGTCGCCATAGAAGAGGACCACGCTATCCTCCCACAGTCCGTTTTGTTTCAACTGATCCACAAATTCCCCCAACGCGTAATCCGCATAGTTCTGGGCGCGAAGGTAGTCTCCAAGCAGCGTTCCCTCGTATTCCTCTGGAAGGGTCATCTTGTATTTCTCTTCCGGAATACGGAACGGGTGATGAGCGCTCATGGAGATGACCATGGCGTAGAAGGGCTGAGTCTGGGCATCTAGTCGAGTCAGCTCCGGCACCGCCTTGTTGAACAGCACCTCATCGGAGGAACCGAAGGCCACATGATCCTCGTCTCCGAAGAATGCCTGATCATAATAAGCGTCAAAGTCAATCGCTTGGTACATCGCTTTGCGGTTCCAGAAATCCACACTATTGGTATGAAAGGTCGCCGTGTAATATCCCGCGCTATCAGACAACAGCCTCGGCAGACTCGGCACCGCTTTGTTCATATAAGCGGAAGAGGTCGCCGGCTCATTCTTGGGTACATAAAAAGAAGTGTTGACCACAAACTCGGCATCGGATGTGGTTCCTTGGCCCGCATTGGTATAGAAATTATTGAAATACGTGTTTTCCTTAACCAGCTTGTTTAGATTCGGCGTGATCTCTTGTCCTCCGACCGTTAGCCCAATCAGGAAATTTTGCATCGATTCCATCTGGACGATAATGAGATTTTTTCCCTTATCCACGCCATAATAATTCGGGGAGGCCGAGGTTTCAACACCCTTCAGCTCATCTACGGCCTGCTGCGAGATTTCCTTGGAGTCGATGATGGCTTCCTCTTCGGTGGTATCCGCAAGCAGCGTGTACACCTCGTAATTCAGAATGCCCATGCTCTCCGCTTTCTTGATCTCATTCATGCTGGCATGGTTGGGCCAGACATTGAACAGGCAGAGCCCGAGAGAGACGGAGGTGATCGCAATCAGCACCTTGCGGTTCATGCGGATAAAGCCTCTTTCCCTCCATCTAGCTACATATTTCGGACGGAGCATAAAGAATAGGAAGAAAACGATGTCCACGAAAATAAACAGGTAATACGGCGCAATCAACGAGTACGTGCTTTCCCCGACCTTGGTGACCTTATCGACCTGCTGCAGAGCATGATAGGTGGCAATAACGCCATAGTACTTGTAATACATCAGAACAGCGAAATAGATGAGCGAAATAAGGAGATTCGCCACCATGTAGTACAAAATTTTGCGTTTGGTTGCAAACCATTCAATCAGGCTGAACACGATCATAAAGAACGGAATTTCCGTCAGCACCATGCCCCAATTCAATCTCTCATCGAACACCACATACCAAGCTACCGCACACTTCAGGAGTAAAATAAAACTGAACAGGATAAGAGGTTTGTTTCGCAAATCCGGTACTCTCTTCATACACTCGGTTCCTCGATTCTCCCAAACTAATCAGGAAGCATCCCCAATTATACCTGCGCTTCCCAACCCTAGCCATACCTATATTCTCTAATCTTACAGCTAAGAACAAAAATCGCCATCGTCCGAAGGGACGGGTGTCAGTGCCCGTACGGGCAAAAGACATGCGATAAGAAGCTTTCGCATGACCTTCTACAGATTCAAAATCCCTTGCTCCAACGCGATTGCCACCGCCTGGGAACGCGAATCCACCCCCAGCTTATTATAAATGCTCGTTAAGTGTGCCTTCACCGTTCGCTCGGAGATTCCCACATCAAAGGCGATTTCTTTGCTTTTAAACCCTCGGGCGACAAACTGCAGGATGAGGGTTTCTTTGTCGGTCAGTAAGGAACGCTCGCCTCCGGCTGGTCTTACAGCCTTCTGCTCCTCCCTCGCGGCTATTACCCGCTCCATCAGATCTGCGGACAGCAACGTCTCCCCTCTCACTGCCGACTCGATGTTTCGGAATAAATCGTCCCGATTGGTATCCTTTAGCAAGAAGCCTCTTGCCCCCAATGCCAAGCCATTTATCATCAATTCGTCTTCATTATACGTCGTCAAAATGATGACCGGAATCGAGCAGTTGCGCTCCTTAAGCTGCTTCATGGCCTCCAGCCCGCTCATGATCGGCATGTTCAAATCCATCAGAATCACATCCGGCTGCAATTCATCAATGAGGCGCAGCGCCTCTCCTCCGTTACCGGCTTCACCAACAACCTTAAATTGTTCGCTCGTTTCCAGGATCAGCTTCAAGCCTTCCCGGACGACAAAGTGATCGTCTACGATCAGGATGTTATAAACGCTCATGTAGGCTCTCCCTCAATGATGGATGTCTTAATCTTTATACTTGTCCCTTCCGAAGTGCTGCTCGCCTCCATCTCTCCGCCAATCAATCTTACCCGCTCCTTCATTCCCAGCAGCCCGTAATGGCCGGTATCGATGCCAATCTCGTCCGTGTTGAATCCTACTCCGTTGTCTCGGATCTCGATCCATAACCGCTCGTTCCGGTCGGATACCGTTACCCACGCCTTGTTGGCTTTGGCATGCCGGGCGATGTTGGTGAGGCACTCCGCCACCATGTGCAAGCTATGCTCCATCAGCACCCTGGACAAGCGTCTGTGAAGATCAAGGTCAAGGGATACCTCAATGCCGGTCGCATCTCGGAAATGCTGCACCTCATCCTCAATCGCCTCTTTGAAATCGATCTCGGATGCCGATTTCGCCCGCAGATTGTCAATCGCTCTTCGCGCTTCAGCCAATGTCGTGCGCGCCTGCTGCATGGACTGCTTCACAATGTCGTGGGCCCGCTCCACCCGTCCTTGTGACATGTGCGCATCCGCGGCTTCCAGCCGCATGATCAAGCCTGCGACCCCTTGCGCAAGCGTATCATGTAAATCCCGGGCCATACGCTGGCGTTCATTGGCCAGGGTCAGCTCTTCTACCTTCCGATGGGCTTCCTGCAGATCCCGCAGATAACTCTGGATGCGAATACGCTCGCGAACCTGCTGAAAGAACAGAATCGCATAGGCCAGCACAATGATCAGCATCAGAATAAATAGCGGAAGAAACAGAACAAGCTCATCGGTATCCCCGACGGTCAGGGCAGAATCAAAAAAAATGACAATGCTGATAAGGGCGACAAACACGACCCGCTTGGTCCGAAACGAAAAGCCGAGGCTATGGGCGATCAAAACAGGCAGAAGACCGATCAGAACCGCTTGATACCCTCTCGGCATCAAGATCGCGCACAAATAGATTAAAATGGCTTGAGCGGAATAATAGAACCAGAACTGCTTCTGCGTGACCCGATGGGAGGACCAATAGAGCAAGACATGAACCGTAAATAAACCAGTAAAAACGATGCTGGGCAAGATCAAGGGCTCCTTCAAATACTGAAGCACAACCGTTGCCGCATAGACCAGCGACACCCAGATGAGAATCGGCAGCCTGGAAGCAAAAAGCTCATGGATGGTCTGCAGTCCATCCTTCTTCTCGTTCAATCGGCCACCCCCTTGCTTTCATGATCAAGATTTACCTCTTTCATGGGAATCTATCCAAGTCCGTATCGTCTGCACATCTGTATCATAAGTACCACGCGATTTTCCGGCATCGTCCAAAAGGGCGCGAGCTTTTGCCCTTTCGGGCAGACCCGCCAAGATCATTCATGCGCCAAACCAAATCCCTTGTCTTTTCGCTGCAGCTTTTCGTTAACTTGGGCCATGATGGCAATAAAACTATCCATTTGCCGGCCATCGTCCAAGTCAACCAGCGCCGTACTCAACAAACGAAGAATCTGCTCATGGGCATGGGCGATCTGCTGCTTGCCTTTTTCGGTCAATCGAATTAATTTAAACCGTTTATCTCTGCCTTCCTGCGACTGATGCCACTCGACCAGATCCTTCTGCAGCAAACGGTTCAATCGATTCGAAATTGCACTTTTGTGAACCCCCTGCATCTGGGCAAGATTCCCCGGTGTAAATGGACCATGCTTATCCAGAATCGTTAACAGCTCGAATTGCTCTTTCGATAAACAAGAGTTGTTCTGATGGCTGATTTCTTCAAGAATTAAGGCAATCCCGCTCATCAATACCTCTTTAAAGAGATCGATTGCTTGAGATAATTTGGTGTTATCCATACCCATTCCTCATCTCTATAAGACTATCGACATCTGCACAGCAATTAGTTTATACCCATAAACCATTTAATGCAAGAATGCTCCTCTAAAGATAGTCCTTCAACCAGGCCAATGTGCGGCTCCAGCTTTCTCTGCGGAACGATGGTTTTCCGCTCTTCAGCATGCCGTGATTCGATAGGGGGAACCGAATCATTTCCACCGTCTTGTTAAGTCGCTTCAGCCCCAGATACAGCTGCTCCGCCTGCTCAATCGGGCATCGATAATCCTGTTCGGCATGAACGATGAGCAGCGGTGTCTCGATATTCTTGATATACGGAAGCGGCGAGCGTTCCCACAGATAAGCATAGTTGTCCCATGGCGTACCGCCGACCTCCGTTTCCGTATACTCGAATCCGATATCGGAGGTGCCATATAAGGATAGCCAGTTGGAAATCGAACGATGAGTAACCGCCGCGCGAAAGCGCGGGTTGCGGCCAAGGATCCAGTTGGTCATGAAGCCGCCATAGCTCCCGCCGGTCAGGCCTAATCTCGCGGGATCAAGCTCCGGATGAAGCTGCAGCGCGGCATCCAGAAAGAACATAAGATCCTTGTAATCCTCTCCGCCGACATCTCCCATGCTTGCTTTGGCGAATGACTGTCCATAACCAAAGCTTCCGCGCGGATTCATATAGATAACAGCCATTCCCTCGGCTGCGTGCATTTGAAATTCGTGGTTGTACGATGTCGCATACATCGCATGCGGCCCGCCGTGTATAAACAAGACAGTCGGAACAGAACGCGCTCCCGACGCATTCTTCGGTTTCACAACCCAGCCCTGAAGCCGGAAGCCGCTTCGCTCCACCCACAATTCCTGTGGTACGGCAAGATCCTTTCCGCGAAGAAATTCCTCATTCACTGCCGTCAGGCGAATCGTCTCTTTGGACTGTAGATCAATGCGGTACAAATCACCCGGATGATACGCCGTCGCGGCAGCCACTACCAAATAACGACCCTCTCCGGAAAAGGCGTACTGATAGACATGCATATCGTCCGAGGTGCAGCGTTGAGGCTTCCCTTGCCCATCAAACCGGTACACATGAACGCTGCCTTCCTCCATCACCAATGAATACGCACCATCCGGTCCCGCCAGCGGGAATCCGCCGGAATGAGCGGGCAAGGTATCATTTAACGTAAAGCTGCCCAACTGTCTGTCGAAATTCGTTGTCAACTCGATGCGCTCGCCGTTCTCTAAAGCGATGTGGTATAAACTGTCCTGGGTCCCGCTATGGTAGGCTCGATTATTGCCAAGGCAAAGAATCGAGGCTCCTTCATGATCGTATTCCGCGCTGCGGATGAACAGATCGGAACTCGTCTCCTTGACAACTCCGATCCCATCGCCGCCAATTGTCGCTGAATAGACATCTTGAAACGGGTTTTTGTCAGGGTCCGAACCGTCATCCTCCCAGAACTTGGCCGGAAACAATACCTTCTGCGAATCCGGGGACCATTCAGGCTGCGAAACAATCACCTTTCCCGTGACCAGAGGCTTCACCTGCCCATTCGTCAGATCGACGACATAGAGATGTTCGAAGGAGCCGTCCCATAATCCGACTCCCTCCGCTCGCGGCTTTGTCCGCTGAATGACCTGCCAGGGTCCCTCTTGACCCTCGGCTGAAGAAGAACCGGTGCTTGCTGGTACTTTCGTTTTGGACGTGTACGCTAAATACCTTCCGTCAGGAGACAATGCGTAACGGATTACGCCTTGTTCGGCGGAAGTAAGCTGCCGCGCTTCACCGCCAGTCCTCGGGATCGACCACACCTGCTGTCCCTGTGAAGCGGTGCGAATAAACAGCAGCGCACTGCCATCGCGCGACCATGCCGGCGATCCATCCTTTGGCCCGTATGTAAACGAAGTTGATTCTCCGCCATCCAGCGATACGATGCGGATATGAGAGCGATAATCGTCCGTCTGCCGATCTATGCTTCTCTCGACATAGGCAATCGTATTGGAGACGGGGCATACAACCGGATCTAGCACCCAAGTATAATGATAGATATCCTCTGCGATTACTTTTGATTGACCGTTCATTGAACCCTCTCCTCTCTTTTCCTGTTGCATCGCGGATTTCATCGAAGTAATGATTCATAATTCCGATTGAAATTATATGAATTAATATTATTGGTGTAACGATGTGGTGTCAAGTGTTGCAAATCCGATCGTGCACAGCTCACTCTACGAATCGTTCTGCAACTTCAGTAAACTAGTGTTCATCCTATTCTATAAACAGTATGAGGTAGTATGTGAAAAGGGTTAAGGAGGATTATATGCAAAAAAAATACACCGTTTAGGTGTACCGAGCATTTATCCAATAAACACGAATATGTGGATCGAAATTTTCCCTTCATATCTACAGCGAGTGAAAAGTATATGACCATTACCCTATGCAGAAGTCCGTGACTTTTTCAACGAAAGCAGACCTGTAGGAAGCGCATATGCACTTCCTACAGGTCTGTCCATTGCCTCTGCTATAGGCAGCTCCAGCTGCTTTTATTTAGACAAGTCCTGGTTCAGATCGAGTAATTTCCCACCGACTTTTATAACTGATGGAAACACGGGGTCATTTCCAGATCAAGCTGAAGATTATTATAACCGCTTAAAAGAATTAGGAGTCAAAACAGATTTATATATTCCTGATATAAATGAGAACAAAGAAGTTCATAGGTACATGAACACGATTAATACTAAGGCCACTCGAACTTATATTCAGAGGAAATTAGCCTTCTTGGATAGTTTAAATTAATGGTGATAGAAATTAATAAAAAAGCAGCGTTGCCGGTTTCTTCCCAGGCTTTCTTTTCCGGTTGCAGCGGGACATACCGCAGCTTGCCTGCCGGAGGACTTCGTTCAGTAGCTCCTCCGGCAGCACCTCACCGGTGTTTACATCGTCCATTCGCTCCCCCCTTTCCCAAGAGATTGTTGCTGGCAGCTAAACCACTTGGAAATATCCAGTAAAGTCAATCTTTCCGCATGCTAGTGATCGGTCACAAGAAAGGAAGGAACGATGGGAAAACGAATAACGTACTGAAGTTTCATTTTCTGAGAATGGAATTTCATTTTCCGAGAGGAGTGATGGGGTATGAAAAACATCCGAGTTGTGGTGGACGTGCGAAAGGTTACGCAGTAATCGTAGAGGACAAATTCCTCTGCGAAAAGAATGAAGGAGGAATTGGCTATGGTTATTTCATTGAAGCCCGTGTCGATTGAGAATTGGTATGCCTGTACCCAGCTTAAGGTAAAAACGGAGCAGCTTGATGTCTTTCCTGCACCGGTCGTGTATTGGATTGCCGAATCGAAATATGTGGATGAGTTTGAAGTGCGCGCTATTTACTCGGAAGAAGAGCTTGTCGGGTTTCTCGTCTTTTGTCTGCAGCCCGATAAGGATGGCAATCACTGGATTCCGGCGATCATGATCGACGAAAAGCATCAAGGAAAGGGCTACGGCAGAGCAGCAATGGAGCGGTTGATGGAATGGATGAGGCTGAATCTCTCCGCTTGTAAAAAAATCATGATCGGACATCGGCC
The DNA here is from genome assembly GCF_001457415.1 of Gorillibacterium timonense. Lineage (GTDB taxonomy): Bacteria > Bacillota > Bacilli > Paenibacillales > NBRC-103111 > Gorillibacterium > Gorillibacterium timonense. Next base: position 32,034 of record NZ_LN881724.1, on the reverse strand, counting down.
CAACAATCAAGTGGCAGAGAGATTATATGAGTCCTTAGGCTTTTCCAAGGTTAGTGAAGAAATCGTCGATGGGGAAATCATTCGCCTTCTGAAAATCGAGTAGGAAGAGCCTCGCTTGGCCATCAAAAAAGGGCAGTCCTGATTGCTGTTAGGACGGCCCTTTTGATTGGCTCGCGAAGTTCTTCATCGTATAAGTTGCCCATCGAATCGGGCTAACAGCCTCGGCATTCCGCCTTCGAGAACCCCTTCCGCTCTTGGCATGGGCTTGGAGGCAAGAAACAGCGAACCGCATACAGCTGCCGAAAGCCGCGCCTATGCAGAATACGGGCAGCCCGATTGCTTTGATAACGACTTCCGGCCAAGATGACGACCTTATCATCCGGAGAAAGCTCCTTCTCCCACACGTAAGGTAGACGTCCCAAGGAAATGTTAATGGATCCCGGGACGTGTCCCTTCTCGTAGTCAAAGGCATCCCGGACATCGAGCAGCTTGGCATTTGCATTCGTATGCGAGATCTCCAGCCCCTCCTCCCTCTTCACATAACGAAGGGAAGGCACAGGCCAAAACCCGCGTAAGCCCAACAGAAAAATGGCTCCAGCTATAAAAGATAAGAGGATCATCAGGAACATCAAGGGAAGTCCTTTCTATTAACGACTCTTCACGATGAGGTCGACGGCCTCTTGGACGATCTTGCCGGTGTCTTGCCCGCCGGTCTCCTGCTCATCCCGGATGCATTTCTGCAGGTTCTCCGCCACGATCTGCGCAATGGCTTTATCGGAAGCGTTACGGACAGCCGAAAGCTGCGCGACAACCTCTTTGCACGGCTTTCCTTCCTCCATCAGACGAAGAATCCCCCGAATTTGGCCTTCGATTTTTTTTAGGCGTGTTTTCATGGGTTCGGTATAGTGAGACTCCATTGTCGCATGCTCCTTTGCCGATATCCGGGTCCCGTTCCGGCGTAGCTAGAGATTATGAATGAATGGGGCACATCTTTGCTCTATACCAATACCCCTATGGGTATTATAGGCGAATGAAACCGTGTTAACAACCCCCAATCTGCGAACAACCATGATCTGCTCGAAAAAAGAATAGGCGACCGTTCTTCGGTAGATACCGAAGAACGGTCGCCGCCAGCTATCATCAGAATCCAATCGCATAGGCTCCTGGCCCGATCAAGGCGATGGCGATGGCCACCACCACAAGCACGAAAGGATACTCAATGCCGCCTTTGTCTACCCAGTAACCGTTAGGGAGGTGAACTTTCACCATAGCCCCCAGCATGGTAAGGACGATCAAAGCGGCCGCGACAGGTGTAAGTAAGCCCACTGCAAAAAGCAATCCACCTGCGAGTTCGGCCAAACCGGCCAACACCGCCATCAATACCCCCGGCTTAATCCCGATCGACTCCATCCAGCCGCCGGTTCCCTTCGGCCCGTAGCCTCCAAACCACCCGAACAGCTTTTGTGTACCATGTCCAATAAAGCTGACCCCAATCACCAAACGAATTAACAAAAGCCCCAAATCCATCATTGTTATTCCTCCTATAAGCTTACTTTTATTTAGCTTATTACTTTATGTTTGAATTATAATGTGGTACACTTACTTTTGTCAAGCTACTTACAACGTGACCATCCATTGGGAGTCGAATGGCCACCGCTTGACCAGCACCGAAGTGAACGCAGCAGCCGCCTGGTTCCGAGGCACGGTGATCGGAGATCATCCCGCGGCTGATCCGCCGATGATCTCAATCAAGGAAAATAAGCTCTCTTGTCGAATAAAGGATGTAGGGAATGATAAAAATTCATCTAGAGTGTGTCTATGTCTTCAAACTCATGGGATAGCCGAGTTTGAAGACACGCTCTAAAAAAGAATCGCAGGTGATTTTTTGTACCACGTTGTTCTAATTTCGGAAAACAGAATTCTGTTGAAAAAAATCTATGAAATGCTGGAGGATCCCTCCTTGTTCCGGATTCATATTGTTCCCTTCAGCATGGATGCCGTTGATGCTTTTCGTGAAACACATTCCGATATTGCAATCGTAGACACTTCCCTCTTCTTACCTTTTGAAGATATTCTCGATCAGATGTATCAATACAATTGGCCCTTTCATGTTCTTCTCATCTGTCATGAAGCCGATCTTGACTATCCAAGAAAGGATAATCTATTTTTGCTGGACAAGGATACCCTTAGCAAAGAACTGTTTCATGAAATTATCGACCATATAAGACAACGACACTCGTCTTCCTTACAAAATCGGAATACGAAGATTACGGTTAACTGGAATGGAACGCACTCGGTTATGATCCAGCCGGATTCTTATCATATTCTTGTAATAAGGACTTTTCATGAGACGGATATGCTGGATAGTACCACTTGCCATACCCTGATTGAAAAAACGGCTCCATTCTGTAATCTGCATTTGCTTCATACGTCAGGTTCGATTGCTATCTTCTATATGAACCGTTCTCAAATCAAAAAAGAGTTTCATTATACCCAGCTTTCTTCCCTCATCTTTCAAATTTTGGGGCAGCAGACCGCTTTATTTTACAAAGAAAACATCTCCTGGAAAAACCTGCAGGCTACCTTTGAGGAAATGGTAGATCGAATTCCGCTCCTCTATTTCATACAGGGTGACAGCAAAAGCCTCCAAACCTTACAACATCCCGTCATTACGCCTACGCGGAATGATCTGAAAAATCAGTTTATATTATTGTTGACCAATCTCTTAGACCTTGATATAGAATCAGCCAAGCATATTTTGCAGGATATCTATATACACACCATTAAGGCAAGCTATGATCGTTCGGTTCTGGAATATATCCGCATGCACTTACAAATCGTATACTCCTTGTTTTTCAAGGAACGCATTGATTTCCGATTCCCTTGTATTGAACAAGAACTGGCCTGGCTGCTTGAATCGAAACTTTTTATCCCGATAGAGTCCCCCTCTTCTATGCAACAAGATACGGTAAAACAATGCATACTAACGCTCTATAATGAATACCAAACAACGATTTCGCTTGATGGCATCGCAAACAAGCTAGGGCTGAATAAAATTTACGTAAATCGGCTTTTCAAAAGCCAGTTTCATCGGACAATCGCAGAGTGCCTTCACATCCTAAGAATGCAAGAAGCGAAGTATCTGCTTCTTTTTACGAATGAAAAAGTCTATCATATTGCCTCTTCTGTCGGATTTAGTGATACGGGTTATTTTATTAAGACCTTCCGCAAAACGACCGGCTTTTCTGCACTTGAATTCCGTTTATTAAGAGAAAATAAGGAGGACTTCAATCAAAATTATGCGGGCCTTATGGAAATATAAAAATGGTATTTTAGCCTTTAAAGAAATAGAGGACCCCCAGCTTTTATCTGAAAATGACGTGAAAATTAAGGTGATGTATAGCACCATTGGCATACAAGATCTTCGAGTGTATCGAACATGGGACTTTTATGCCAAAAACGGTTTGGCCGGATATGAAATGTCCGGTATCATTGTAGACTTGGGATCTGCGGCAAAAAAAGACGGCTTCTACATTGGCCAGCATGTATCGGGTACGGTCGCTAAATTTTGCGGGAAATGTGCCTATTGTGAGAAGGAAGAAGAAAACAACTGCCTGGAAATAACCTCGAATGCCGGCACGATCTGTGATTATATCGTTTGGGATAAGAATCAGCTTGTACCCATTCCAGACGATATGCCCTTTTCCATAGGTTGTCTATTGGAGCCCGTAGCCGTTGTTTATCATGCCTTCCGCAAAGCGGCTATCAAAAAAGGAGAGAATATTTGCATTTTTGGCGGTGATTTTAATGGATTAGTGCTGCTTCAGCTTGCCAAACAGGCAGGAGCCAAAACGGTTACCCTTGTAGAGCCTAAAGAAGTAAACCAAAAATTGGCCAGACAGCTTGGGGCCGATTTTGTAGTAGATCCTCGCGAAGATACCTATAAAACCGAACTGATGAAATTGTCGGATTTCATTGGATTTCAGTCGGTTGTTCTAACCTCCAGTCATCCGGAATGGCTTTCGGTCTCCACAGACTTAGTTGCCAGAGGCGGTACGATCATGCTCATGGTGTATTATGACCTAACGATCGATTTTTCGATTAATTCGATTAAGTTTTTCCTTATGAACATAAAAATAACAAGTTCCTTTTTATACACAAAAAAGGAACTTGTCGAAACCCTGGCTATTCTTCATTCATTAGACTTGCATCCCTTAATCCATTTAGAATTTCCAATGAAGGATTCTCTCACTGCCTTCGATGTAGAGCAAAAATTTCATTATCCGCGAATAGGCTTAACGATTAATGACTGATCGTTGATGCAGCAGCATCCAACTTTTTACGGGAAACATTTAATTTGCCGTCAACTGATTTTCCAAATACAAAAAACCGTTGGTACAAAAATTCAGTAACGCCATTTACTAATAAGCTAATGAAAGTTACAAGATAGGGATTCCAAGAAAGAACCTCTACCAAATGATCACCCATTATCGTAGTGACCGGTGTAAAAATAGCATAATACACGGCTACCTTCGTCATGGCTATTGAAATATTATTGTTTGCTTTAAAAGTAAACTCTCTATTCAAGGTAAAATTCCACAAGACAGAGATCACCAGCGCGGTTACGTAACATAACCAATAGGACCAATGGGTAAATTGATCAAGCAGTGTAAACATCAGCATTTGAATGACGCCGGCAGAAGCTGCGATTCCAAAATACTTAACCGTTCTGAACAACTCTGTTCTTGCTTTATTTACCATGCGAATCTCCTTTCTTCCGCAAACGGATACGGGCATGATCAGGTTATAGGGGTAAAGCCACTTTCATGTCGTGTATAGCTTTGTCTAACCGGACCAACACTTCCCTCGCCGTTTCCTCTTTCATTAACAAGCCTGGTTTAAACTGCAACGCGGACTTGTCAAAGTTCGCCATCACCGCCCAGACACCATTTCTTATTAGCGATCCCATAAGAGCAGCCCCGCCCATGGGATGAGAGGTTTTGATCCCCATAATCACTCCACACTGCCTGATTTCGGTAATAAATTCAGGGTACTTCGCCTTCATGTCAGCAAGTCCTTTTGCAAACAGAGCCGTCAGCCTATCTACATTCTCTTGTGTAGAGGGTCTAGATGTAATTTCCATAGCCTTCGATGCTACAATACAACCCAACTCGGATGCATTAAAAGAGGAGACATGGGCAAATCCGTCTTCCTTCAACCATGCTCCGGCTTCTTCCGACATAATGACGGCTGACATTGGATAATAACCGCCGGAAAGTCCTTTGCCCGTTACAATGATGTCAGGTGTCGCGCCGAATTTACTTACGCACCACATCTGACCACTTCGCATGAGGCCGGTTTGCACTTCATCGGCGATATACATAGCCCCATATTTATGCGCCAAATCCTGAACGCCCTTATGATAGCCTTCAATCGGCATAGGAAAACCTGCTGTAGCCGGAATGGTCTCGATGATGACACACGCCGTATCGTTTAATTTCAATACTTCTTCCAAGCTTTCCAGGTCATTATACGGGATATGCGTATAGTGCTCCGGATTCGGCTTCATATTAAAAAATTCGGCCATACTTTCATAGCCAGCCTGCATCGAAATTCCCGTTGAACCATGAAAGGCACAATCAAGTGCGATGACTCGGGTTCTTTTGGTCGCTCTCCTGGCAAATTTGATCGCTGCGTCATTGGCCTCACTGCCACCATTTAGCATATACACATACTTCATATTGCCGGGTGACACTTTCAAGAGTGCATTACACAATTCATTCTTATATTCAGATGGGAAATAATGATTCCCTGCATCCACCAATTCTGCGCCTTTTATCAAAGCTTCTTTGACTTCTTCGTTTCGGTGGCCCAAATTAAAGACTCCGCCGTTGGAATGCATATTAATGAATTCATTCCCGTCCAAGTCTTTAAAAATGCTGCCGGCCCTTTCCCCCATGGAAAGCTCTATGCCATATCCTCGAAAGGTATCCACTTTATTGGGGTTCCACATTTCATACGCTTCTTCATAAATTTGATGTGCCTTACTCATTTGAAGTCCTCCCTTATTTGTGGATGTTCTGCAATGTTGGTCTTGTAAAAACCGCACCGGATACGGGCAATGCTTTTTTCTTATATTTTTTCATATACTCTTTGGCTAGAATAACCGTTCCCTTGGCATAAAAAGCAAGGATTTCTGGGGTAAGCTCGACGGCTTCTCCGTCGCCAGGCATAACCGAACTGATCCGGCATATTAAGCTTTGCAGCATTCCGATTCTTCTCATCATAATGAACGTCCAAATTTCTTCTTTATCTTCATTGGAGATGGGCAAGACAGATTCATAGCCCTTTATGATCTCTTGAATGATCTCTTCCAAATCAGGCCTATGCTCGATTAATGCTACGGCGCCTGCAATTTCATACATGTACCAGCCCTTGCCGCAGTCATCAAAATCCAGCACACCGATCGCATTGCCATTCTTCAAAAGATTGGCTGCCCGTAAATCACTATGGATCATTCCATATCGGTCCGGGGATTTCCCATAGGACTCCAACCGGCTTTTTGTCATTTCCACACAACGATCCAGAGCTGCGATTTCAGAAACGGTTAGCCATTCTCTAGAGCGGTAACTTTCTCCATAAAAATTATTCCATTCTACTCCAAAAGTGCCCTCGAAATCCCACTCCATTCTTTTATAATAAGCAGGCTGCTCCCACTTTTTTGACTGTGCATGAATTTTCCCGGCAATCATCCCAACCTCAAAAAAGAGTCTGCGATCCATATCGTTCATGGAGGACTTTCTTTGCAGCTTTCCCACTTTTGCGTAAATACCCGCTGCAAATTTAAATAAAGGAATCGTAATCTTATCCGGGATTTTATCAATTTTGCGAATCATCTCTCCGACCGCTTTGTTGTCATCACTGCTATCTACAGGTGCACGGCCTTCTAGAAATGAAAAGCATACAACGTATCTTGTTTCCCTATATTCCGGAGTTTCAATTGCCTCCACATAGTTTCCTGCTTCTGAGGAAATAGGATCGGCCAGATGGATATCGGTCTCTTTTTTCAAATCCATGATCCACTGCAACTCGGTAAGGATGGTTTCTTCTTCTGCATAATCCAGTCTATGAACACGCATAATGATTTTTGGTTTTCCTGCTGCTTCCACGGAAAATGTTGCATTCTCTGTGAAGTTTAATAACTTCATGGTAGCATGTTCGGGGTATCCCCATTTCAATAAAGCACGTCTTCCTACCTGTTTGACATGGTCGACCTGTTGTTCAAAGGTTAATTCTCGAAATTTACCTGTATGCTGTGTTTTCATATGTCACCTCATCTCCGGGCTATAACGCACATATACTTGACTCTTCCCGTTAGCATTAACTTTAAAAATTATATTACTTCACTTTTTCATACATGAAAATGGGAAGATGTAAACTTCCAAGCTGATTTTATGGTAATATTCTATAACGAATTGCGTAATAATATGTAACACATAAATGTCAATAATCGAAAACGCAGAAAAAAGCCACGGGATTCCCAGGAGAGAATACCTGAGCTTCTCGCGGCTCTTAGCGTGAACTTAATCCTACAGCGCACTCCAGGACATGGTCATGCTCGCACTTTTTTAAGCCAAAAAAAGTATTTTCATAATGATTTGTTCCTGGAAGACAATTGATTGTTAAAGGTTTTGTACCTATCAGTCATACAGCCATGGTGCTAAGATATTTTTATACTTGGTAGTTAAGGAGCTGTTTTGGTGTCGGATAAAGAAAAGCTTATTTCGGAAGTGCTAATACTAGCAGAGAAGGCTGGATTATATCAAATCACACCTATCGAGCTTAGTAATGGTGGCAACCTGATCATTCACTTGGATCCGCATCCCATTGTTGCCCGAATAGCCACTGTCCTATCAAAAGAAGATGCAGACTATGCCTACAAGACCCTTGATCGTGAGTTAAGGGTAGCCCATCACCTTCAATCCAAGGGCATACCTGCATTATTACCATCTGACCATTTGGATGCAGGGCCACACGATATTGGTGGCACATGGATGACATTCTGGAAGTATGTCCCACACACACCATTAAAACCTCCCTCACCAAGCGAGGCCGTTGAGTTAGTAAACGCCCTTTCATTAGGTATGAAATACTTCTCAGGCGAAATCCCTCTACTTGGCGTTTGGGAGCGGACATGTCATTCGGCTAAACGATTGATGAACCATCCCGATCCGCGCATACAGGCACTGTTAAAGGTGTTCGTAAAAGTGGATCGACAGATGCGTCTCGAAACAAGCTTGCTAATCCCATGTCATGGAGATGCCCACACAAGAAACTTACTCCCCAGCCCTGAGGGTTGGATCTGGTCGGACTTTGAAGATCTATCACGGATGCCTGCATATTGGGATCTGGCTTCCTATGTCGGCAATCTTGCATTATTCAACGGAGTTCAGGAGCCAACCTTCATGTACATATTGAGCCAATTAAACAATGGATCCGATCTAGAAGCCTTTGGATTTGCTATTACCGCACGTACACTCATGTCCACATTAGGTAATCTGGATTTCGCCCTTGCAGGCAACGGAGATTTGGAATTTGCATCTAAACAGCTTGAACTTGCAGAGGATTTTATTCGTCAGATTGATCTAATCATTCAGAAAAATGGAGAAGCCCCTTAAAGCCCGGAACAAAAATAGCCCATTGCGCATGGACTAACGGGGAAGATTCAAAACAGTTTAATTGGATGTGCTGGTATGCCAATTCATTAGCATCTCTTGAGCTTTTTGCGGATCGTCCATGAGCAGCGTCCGATACTCCAGCATCTTGTTTAGGGTGTCCAGCATTTGGTCGTATTCATCCTTCTTGCGTTCGATCTCCTTTTTCTTGCCGCGAATCCAATCAATAATCTGCAGGTTCGTGTGCGCATTGGCGTCGTGGTCCTGCAGAACTTCCTTCAGTTCAGCCAGCGAACAGCCGATGGACTGAAACTTCTTGATGAGCTTCAACCGCTCGATAGCCTCTTCCGAATAGGTACGGTAATTGTTGCGTTCTCGCCGGACATGCCGATCATCCAGCAAGCCTTCCTTTTCATAAAAGCGGATCGTATGGATCGTTAATCCCATCTTGTCCGCCAATTCCTGAATTTTCATGATCATTTCTCCTTTGGACCACTTGCCCTAGAGTTCACTTCATAGTTTATGCTTAACAGGATCAAGCAGTCAACTCATGAAGGAGGATATCCTTATGCATGTTTTTGTTACAGGAGCAACCGGGTATGTCGGTTCCGCAGTCGTCCAGGAACTGATCGGCTCGGGGCATACCGTATCGGGTCTTTGTCGTTCTGAAGAGAAAGCCGCGGGATTAAAGGTGGCGGGAGCCGAAGTGGTGTACGGCGCGCTGAACGATCTCGATACTCTGGGCAGCGCTGCCGCGGCTGCCGACGGCGTGATTCATCTGGCGTTCACCAACGATTTTTCCGACTTTGAAGGTGCGCTAGCTCTGGATTTGCGGGCCGTTGAAGTCATAGGTGCGGCGCTCGAAGGCTCCGGGAAGCCGTTCATTACCACGGCTCACGCAAATGGACATACTGTAGATCATGCAGTGCTCGCAATGGCAGAGCGGGGGATTCGGACATCGATCGTCTCGCTTGCACCGTCCGTACACGGCGAAGGCGATAAGGGATTCGTGCCCATGATGATCAACATCGCTCGGGCGAAGGGCTTCGCCGCCTACATCGGCGACGGAACGAACCGCTGGCCGGCGGTTCACCGCCTGGATGCGGCGGTTCTGTACCGCCTGGCACTGGAATCCGCCCCCTCGGGCTCACGACTGCTTGGCGCCGACGATGAAGGCATTCCGCTCCGCGAGATCGCCGCTGTCATCGGGCGGCAATTGAACGTGCCGGCGGTCAGCATAACACCTGATGAAGCAACCACCCATTTCGGCTTTCTTGGCACCATTGCGTCATTCGACATCACAAGCTTGTACAACACTGCGCAAGCGAGTCTGGCAACACGGGAGCTTCTGAGCTGGAAACCGGTGCAGCCCGGATTGATCGCGGATCTCGAAGCAGGACATTATTTTGCATAAAAAAGGATTGTACCAAAAGCCATTAATGGCTGCTTCTGAGCTAGAACAGTTGCATGCATGTGGGAGAATGGGTTTTGAAAAAGTAAATCGATGTCCTAAAAGCCCCGACACGGATGCTTCACAGTGATCATTCCTAATATCACGGTCTCTTCCTTTCTTCATGCAGTTACTTTGCAATTGTCCTTCCATGCTCGTCGTTAGGCACAAGCTGTCCGTTATAATCCCCACAACGACTAATGGCTTCGCCCTCTGAAAACAAAGGGCGAAGCCATTAGATATTATTGATCCGCTGTAATTCTGGCCGGCCTTTATGACTACCACCAGTCAGCGATCATTACTAATTTCCATATGTTGTCTTCATAACGGAATAAGAATAATTGACGGTCCTCTACGATTCCTTAATTTCCATAGATTATTTCTTTATACTCAACAACAACTGGTCTGATATCCTTTGCAGGTGATGATAAATTATCGATTGATCATCCATTAATCACTCATCCTTTTATACGTCCTTCAAAATATTATTTAATCAGTTTCGGATAACGTTTGTTGTATTCACGAACCCTCACTGGCTTAAGGGGCGTTAGCCCCGGGTCCGACGGACTTAGCAAGTGCAGGGTTGTCTGCTGATTCTACTCCACCGAAAAGCTTCTTGCAGACCAAGAGCCGCTTGGCCCGCCGCGTGAATACGGTGTTATATGAAGTCTCCGACCTCCTGAAATACTGTCAATCTCTTAATTGATATTCGCCAAAATGGTATTCTTTCAAATCACAATTTCCTAAGTGGAATTTATAAAACTCTTCATTCAATTGTTCATTAAAATAAGTATTAATAATTCTACAGACACCACCATGAGTAATAATCAGAACATTCTGTTTTATGTATTTTTCTTTGATTTCATCAAGTAAGTTATAAATTCTTTGTGCTACTTGTAAAAGTGACTCGCCTCCAGATAGTCTACTAGGAAAATGCTTCTTTGCTATTTGAAAGTCTTCACGATCTCGAATCACACCTTCAAATACCCCGTAGTTCTGTTCAATTAACCTGTTATCAATCAGTATGTCTTTACAAATTTCTCTAGATATTATTTCTGCTGTCTTTATTGCTCTACTCAATGGAGAAGAAATTATGATATCTATTTGCTTTTCAATTATTATTTTTGATAATTCTTTAGCTTGTTCAATGCCTCTATCAGTCAATTGCACCTCAGTTATTCCACAAACTCGGTTTTCAGAATTCCATTCAGTCTGACCATGTCTGGCTACATATAAATTCAAAGAATCATCCCCATATTATTGAATTTCCCAATTTGGAAGAAGTTGAAGATTTTAGGTTTTGTACTCGGAGATTTCAGATAACGTTCTTGTATTCACGAACCCTCACCACCTTAAGGACCGTAGGTCCGGCCGCGATGCGGTTAGGTGCAGGGTTGTTTGCCTGAATCCGCTTCTCCGAAAAGCCACTGGCAGACCAAAGGCCGTCAGGCCCACCGCGTGAATACGGTGTTAGCTGATGTGCGGTGCATCTTCGAATCACTTAACTAAATGAGATCTTAAAAAATCAACAATCTCCTTAAAGGCACTTTGAACTGATGAATTATGGAAATTCTGATCAAATGCATGATCAGCCCCATCTAATGTTATTAGTTTTGCTTCTACACCAGTTTCCTTTAGCTTTTCATACATTATTACTGATTGTTCGAAAGGTACATCAGTGTCTTGATTACCATGTAGAAATAATGTAGGTGGGAATTCTGATGTAATATTATTAATTGGGTTATATTTAGTTAATGCTGTACTATCATTAATACCTTCGATTCCCGTTACTTCTTTAATCCAGACACCATGCTGTCGACAATATAAATAAAAATTAAATCGCTCCCATTGACCATTTGTTAATTCTCTATCACCGATATACTCATAGGCGGTTTTCTTATTAATGATGGGTCTCTGGCAGTAATGTTCACTTGGTTCTGAATACCATTGCCCGAGAATATCCCCATAACCATAGAATGATACAATAGCTTTTGGTCTGATATCCATAGTTCCTATTAATAAACTAAGATAGCCACCAGCTGAACTACCCATAACTGCAATATTAGTAAAATCAAAATCATACCATTCAATTGCTTTTGTTCTTACCCAGTTAAGTGCATCTTTAATGTCTTCTATTATTTCTTCAAAATCAGTTTCTGGAGCAAGCCGATAATCTATATTAACTATACTAAATCCTGAACGTCTGAAATATTCAATTTGCTCTAAAGGTAACCATTCTCTAGTTCCAAAAATTAATGCTCCTCCATGAATATAAATGATTACCGGAGAATTACTTCCCTGATAATAAATATCAGCACTTATTGAGCAATTATCTGCTTTTTTAAAGATCTTTGTATCCTTCAATACTATATCTCCTTTCGATCTTACCGCATTTCAGCTAACGTTCTTGTATTCCCGAACCCGAGAGGCTTAAGGCGCGTTAGCGCCGGGTGGCTCCGCTACTTAGCCTCGCAGGGTTGTCTCTGCCTGAACAGCTCCCTCGAAATGCCTCGAGCGGACCGAGTAGCCGTAAGGCTGCGATGCGTGGTGTTATCTGATGGATACGCCTTCTATGAAACACTAACATTTCTTTTACTTAATTTCTTAAAAACCGAGTACTTCTTATTGGACTTAATATAACTTAATATCTTTTCAGCGCATTCTACTGGATTCAATTCTTCAGTATTTACTTCAAGATCATATTCATTAAAGCAATATACTGTGTTGAACTGTGAATTAGCTAGTCCAATCACCCTATCTCCTCTTGCTTGCTCTCTTCTTGTAAGTTCTTCTTTCGAGCATATTACACCTATAAATAATGTAGGCTGACCAGAAAATGCATCAAGACACTCATTAAACCTCTTGTCATTGTCGATTACGGTATCTACTATTACATTCAAACCCATTTCTGAAAACAACTTAATCGTCGAATAGTAGATTGAGATTATGGGATCTAAAATTATTTGTGCGACAACTTGACCATCCACTTCTCTTGTAGGTTCAATATCTGAAACTTTATTATTTATAAAATCATTGTAATGATGAAAAAAATCATCTATTGATAAATGATGAAAAAGAATCTCTTTCTGATTTTTCATTTCAATAGAAATACTAGTCTTTCCTGCACTTGAAGTTCCGTTCATCAACACAATGATTCCTTGCTTCATGCGAATCACCCTCACATATTAGATTTGCGTATCTTTCAGATAACGTTCTTGTATTCACGACGCCCCACCACCTTAAGGTCCGCCAGGAGCCGGCCGCGATGCGGTTAGGTGGTTCGGGTGTGTCCGGCTGAATCTGCTCCCCTGCTACTGAATCGCCGCCCCGAATCTGCTTCTAACTTCTGCCGGACCGAGGGCCGAATGGCCCGATGCGTGAATGTGGTGTTAGAGGATGTCGTTGCCTTCTTCGAGTTGCCCACTAAAGACTTAATAAATATTCCCTTACTTCTTTACGAGTTCTAAAAATAATAATTTCTTTATCATCTTTCACTTCTTCAAGTGTCTTTATTATCTTGGGTCTATTACGTTTCTTATAGTTCCAAATCCACTTAATAAATTCAAAATCTATCTTTTCTATACATCCTTCAGTCATATCCCTTCTTGTTTTTCCATGATTTAGTATTCGCCTTTTCACTACGCGATACAAGCATAGATATCGAGAAAAATCAAAATAAAATACGGTGTCTACTTCTTTTAATCTTTTTTGTATGGTTTTAGTGTAATTCCCATCTAATATGTAATTGTCTTTCAATAATAATTGGTTAATTATTTCATCCCATTCCTTCTCTTGAGATGCGATCCATCCGGGTTTCCAATACAAAGAATCAAGATGAATTACCGGAAGATCCGTTCTCTCACCTAATTGAACTGAAAAAGTTGACTTCCCCGAACCTGAACAGCCTAGAACTAATACTCTTTTCATCTTGAAATATCACACTTTCGTTTTAAGGGATCTTTTCCTGCATTGTTTATATTTTGCGACGATTTCCTCTAACATTGTTGTATTCACGAACCCGAGAGGCTTAAGGCGCGGCAGCGCCGAGTGGCTTCGCAGGAGTTGTCTGCCTGATTCCACTTCTTCGAAATCCCTCTGGCAGACCAAGGTCGGCGTCAGCCGGCCGCAGCGTGAATACGGTGTTATAGGATGTCAGCGACTTCTTTGAATTACCCTCGCATGTTTTGGTCTTTTTTAGATTTTTTGATCTTTCAATATAACTTGTATTAATTCTTCTAATGTTCCTTTACATTTGTGTATTCCATCCAAGTGATAAAATGTACTTGTCGTTTCAATATCATTTGCCTCATCATTTTGGGAGTACAAATATATTTTTATGCCCTTCCCAAGAGCAATTCCTAATTCAATATGACTACCTTTACCTCCTGGTAATAAAACTACAATAAAACTAGACTTCTTTATAGCATTCATCTCTTTCATTCCAATATCTTTTAATTGCTCTATTGAAGTTACTTTTTCATTCTGAGTCCAATCATACGAATGTATAAAACCCTCTTGCTTCAACTTCTCACATACAAATTTTACGTTCTCTATATTTCTTAAACTTGATGCAATATAAAAGTGTTTCATCAATTTCTCCTTATTATGGTTTCAATGATAGTTTTTAATAGTGGTTTAAAATTCGGGTTTCGCTGCTTTCTTATAACGTTGTTGTATTCCCGAATCCGAGAGGCTTAAGGCAGCTTGCTGCCGGGTGGCTCCGTCACTTAGCCTCGCAGGGTTGTCTGCCTGATCAACTTCTCCGAAAAACCTCGGGCAGACCGAGGGCTGAAAGGCCCGAAGCGGGAATACGGTGTTAGACGAAGTACCTGACTTCCTAGTAAATGCCCTCATCCCAAAATATTAATCCTTTAATCTCAATCTTTACCCAATCATTTATTCTAATATTACTAATGTCATATTCCTCATTACTAATACTGAGTTCCAAGTCTTGAACTGAAACTACTATTATTTCTTCATCATCACTAATAAAACTAATATTCCCTATTGCCTCATATGTATCTAATTCAGCATTGTAATAAATTGAGTAATTCTCAATAACTGAACTAGTAATATTGATTACTTTCTCTTGATCTGTCTCTACTGAATAATTCTTCATGAACCCAATTGTTCGACCATTATATGGAACGAAATAACAAAATCCTTCAACCAAGGAATTTCGATAATTAACCCAATATCCAAGAGTGCCATTACTATGCATGATCTTCGTATTTGATTGATCTGCATCAATGATTTGAATATCGATGGTTGGTTTTCACTCCTTTCAGGTATTTCGCATAACGTCCTGGTATTCACGAACCCTCACTGGCTTAAGGCGCGTTAGCGCCGGGTCGAAGACTTAGCCAGTTGCAGGGTTGTCTGCTGAATCCGCTTCTTCGAAAATGCCTCGGGCAGACCGAGCAGCCTCCAGGCTGCGATGCGTGAATACGGTGTTAGGTGAAGTTCTATCTCTCCATCGAAAAGTTTACAAAAAAATCTGCAATCTTCATTGCAGACGTTGTAGTTTCAGGTTGTGTAAGTCTATATTGAATTTTCCATTGATTAAAACATCAAGTCCAAGTAATCCATTAATATTGTGATACTTGAAAGAGGTAAAATCTAAAGGTATATCATTTAGAATGTATTCCCCAACTTCTAATGACTGTACAGTTTTAATAAAGGCGTGTTCCTTTCCACCTATCCCATAACTTGTAATAATGTCATCTTCCAAAGTCACTTTAATTCCAATATCTTCAACTTCATCTTGTGAGATTAATGTATGACTTGCTCCAGTATCGATAACAATATTATTGATTTTTTTCTTTCGTCCATTATATTCTATGGATATTTCAGTAAAAAGTAATCCATCCTTGTATTCGATTCGCATTTATAAGGATCTCCTTAAACCAACGTTCTTGCGGATCTTTACGATAATTTGATCTTTAGAGGTATGATAAACAAGCGTTTTTTCTTTGCTATTCAATAGCTCTCGAGTTGCTTCTTCGTCTTTAACGGGACCAATAACTGCAACTTCATCTATGATTTCTTGATTGTCTTTCTCTTCTGAATGAAGGATTTCAAACTTTACAAATTGATTTGGATAGATACTTTGAACTTCTTGCCATTTCATGTTTGATCCCTCCTAAAGTTTTGATTTCATTGTATCACCTATTGTTTTAAAAGCCCTAGATAGAATTTCACCTAACGTTGTCGTATTCCCGAACCCGAGAGGCTTAAGGAGCGGAGCGCCGGGTCGAATACTTAGCCTCGCAGGGTTATTCGCCTGATTGTACTTCCTAGAACTTCTCCCCTCGGGCGAATCAAGGGCCGTCAGGCCCGCCGCGTGAATACGGTGTTATATGAAGTCTCCGACCTCCTGAAATACTGTCAATCTCTTAATTGATATTCGCCAAAATGGTATTCTTTCAAATCACAATTTCCTAAGTGGAATTTATAAAACTCTTCATTCAATTGTTCATTAAAATAAGTATTAATAATTCTACAGACACCACCATGAGTAATAATCAGAACATTCTGTTTTATGTATTTTTCTTTGATTTCATCAAGTAAGTTATAAATTCTTTGTGCTACTTGTAAAAGTGACTCGCCTCCAGATAGTCTACTAGGAAAATGCTTCTTTGCTATTTGAAAGTCTTCACGATCTCGAATCACACCTTCAAATACCCCGTAGTTCTGTTCAATTAACCTGTTATCAATCAGTATGTCTTTACAAATTTCTCTAGAGATTATTTCTGCTGTCTTTATTGCTCTACTCAATGGAGAAGAAATTATGATATCTATTTGCTTTTCAATTATTATTTTTGATAATTCTTTAGCTTGTTCAATGCCTCTATCAGTCAATTGCACCTCAGTTATTCCACAAACTCGGTTTTCAGAATTCCATTCAGTCTGACCATGTCTGGCTACATATAAATTCAAAGAATCATCCCCATATTATTGAATTTCCCAATTTGGATGAAGTTGAAGATTTCAGGTTTTGCACTCGGAGATTTCAGATAACGTTCTTGTATTCACGAACCCGAGAGGCTTAAGCGAACGTAGTGAGCGGGTGGCTCCGCCACTTAGCCTCGCAGGGTTGTCTGCCTGAATCACTCCATCGAAAAACCTCGGGCAGACCAAGAGCCGCAAGGCTCACAGCGGGAATACGGTGTTATAAGATGTCGGAGACTCCTTGAAATACTAAAAATGTTATCTTCTTATCTATCTTCAAACCATGCGGTATCTATTAACTCGTCCCATTCGATGATCAGTGTCTTGTACTTGATAATCCAATATCCAAAATCGGCATTGTACTTAAGAGATGTTGATCCATCAAATCTATGAATACAATAATTGTCCTGTGTTTGTACTTCTTCATTCTTCAGCACTTCAAAATCAATCAATAATTCTGATATATCTATTACTCTCTTCTGAACTTCACCTTCTACAATAATTCTCTTCTTACCCTCAATTTCGGAAGTATCATATAAAAATGATTCCAAGATTTCAAAGTCAATGAACTTAAGTATGGCCTTCCCTGTGTACATCGCTTTGCCAGTATTGTTTCTTGGATGAGTAGATAAGACATCTATGTGTTCAAAGAGAACAGACAAACTCTGATTTTTGAATGAAATTGCATAAATTACACAATCATGTAATGAAACATGGTCCAACGTGTTTTCAGAAGTGAATTTAATGTAAGTCACCTCACTTCAGTATTCGTTTGATTGGTATTCGCCGATTTCTTATAACGTTCTTGTATTCACGAACCCGAGAGGCTTAAGGTCCACCAGGACCGGGTGGCTCCGCCACTTAGCCTCACAGGGTTGTCTGCTGATCCCTCTTCCTGGAAATGCCTCTTTGTGCAAAGTGTTCCGTTAAGTGCCGTCCATCGATTTGACCCGAAAACAGCCAGGTCGTTGGCGCTTGCTGTTGGAGATAACCTTGCACGACTTCATAAGCGGTTTGAGATAAAAGGGTCAGCCGATCTTTTCTCCCTTTACCTTGCCGAACCCACAGCGTCTTCCGTTCTTGATCAAAGTCCTGGAGTCGCAAGCGGACCACTTCGCTAACGCGCAATCCTGAAGAATAAGCCAGAAACAAGAGGGTTTTATGCTTCAAATTAGACGGAGCCTTTATCACTTTCATAACTTCATTAAGGGAGAGTACGTTGGGAAGTTTCTTTTCTTTTTTTGGTCTTATATAAGGTGCCGTCTCCTTCTCCCGAAGTACATGTTCCAAGTAGAATCTAATCGCGCTTATTGCTTGATTCACATAGGCGTGCGAAAATGGTTGATTCAATAGGGCCAAAGAATAGGCTTGAAGATTTAATCTGACCCCCTGATCACATAGTGAAGACAAATAGCAAAAGTATCTTTCGACATGTCCGCAATAGGCTTTTATCGTCTTGGTGCTGTACCCTCTTAGGATCAATTCTTTCTTCATCAGCTCCTTTTGAAAAAGGGTATTGATCATGTTCCCCGCAGTTCGGGAATAAAGGCATTTATTAAATGAATCACACTCTCCATACAAGACATCATCAACCTGAAAAGGGTATTCTTTGAAATTGGACAGAAGCCGCTCGACGTTACCGATTGAAAAGGGAATCGATCAAACAAATTCCTCAGGCAGCCATTTTCTCCCCGGGATCTTTCTGATTCGTTCAATGCCCCTTGCATCGTAACTACTGAAACGAATCCCTTAAAGTTTCGTTATCCCGTTTCGTCACAATTATTTCCATAGGCTTTCCCCTCACATTTTATCATACATGCAAATTATTGGTTATAAAAAAGAGACCTTCAAAGTCCAACCAGACTTTGATGCCTCCCGATGCATTCGGCAGTCGCCTATTTAATTTTCTTCCAATTAGCTTCATTCTAAAGGATAATCATTCAATCGTCATCCAGAAATCCAGTAACGCAAAAAAACGGCATCTCTGTCGCTTATCGGTATGATAGGGTGGACATGAAAGCGATCGGCAATCCGAATCGCTCGGGATAACTCGCCGAATTCCTGGTGGCTAAGCTTGGGTTTACACTTTACGGTTCGTACCCGCAAGTGCCCCCTGCTTCACAGCGACCGGGAGTTCCAGTACACGTCCCTCCAGTTTAAAAAGATGTTGAAACAGGGGAAGCTCATTCAAAGCATGTCTCGTGTTGGTAGATGCATCGATAACGGGCCTATGGAGTCCTTTTGGGGAACATTGAAGAGCGAAAAGTACTATTTGAACACGTACGGGACTTTTGAGCAATTGAAGAGGGATATCGAAGCATACATCGCCTTTTACAATAGCGAAAGGCTGCAGGAAAAGCTAAACGGCCTCAGTCCCGTGGAATTCAGGACTAAGGCCGCATAGATTTTTGATTTTCCATTGTCTACTTGACGGGGTTCAGTTCATTGTAGGACGGCTCTTGATGGGTAATCACGGTTCCAGACTTTATTACAATCAGATGTGTAGACAGTAGAAGAGCCTTACTCCACCGTTACGCTCTTCGCCAGGTTGCGGGGTTTATCCACGTCGTTGCCGCGGGCAATCGATGCGTAGTAGGCGAGCAGCTGCAGCGGCACTACAGCGAGGGCCGGGGTCAGGAGAGACAGCGTCCGCGGGATGGTGAACAGGTGGTTCACATGGCGGCTGAAATCAGGGTTGCCATCTTCGCCGATGCCGATGATGTGACCGCCGCGTGCGACGACTTCCTGGATGTTGCTGATCGTCTTCTCCAGCAGGTCTTCCTGGGTGGCGAGGGCGATGACCGGAACGTTGTCTTCGATCAGGGCCAACGTACCGTGCTTCAGTTCACCGGAAGCATAGGCTTCCGAGTGGATGTAGGAAATTTCCTTCAGCTTGAGCGAGCCTTCCAGCGAGACGGCGTAGTCGAGGCCGCGGCCAATGAAGAACAGGTCTTCATGCTTCGCGATTTCCTCGGCAATGGCCTTGATATCGTCGGATTGGGTCAGGATCGCTTCCACTTGCTCCGGCAGTGCCTTCATGGCCGCGATCGTCTCGGCGATTACTTCCGGAGTTTGGGTTTCCAGCGTTTCTGCCAGGTACAGACCGAACAGGTAGAACCCGATGAGCTGTGTCGTGTACGCCTTCGTGGACGCAACGGCGATTTCCGGGCCTGCCCAAGTCGTGATGACGAAGTCGGCCTCACGAGCAACCGAGCTACCGACCACGTTGGTGATGGCGAGTACCCGAGCTCCGTTTTTCTTCGCTTCGCGCAGAGCCGCCAGCGTATCGGCGGTTTCGCCGGATTGGCTGACGACGATCACGAGCGTGTGCTTCGTGATGATCGGCGAGCGGTAGCGGTATTCGGAAGCGACATCCGTCTCTACCGGGATGCGGGCAAGCTTTTCAATGACGGATTTGCCGACAAGACCGGCGTGATAGGCCGTGCCGCAAGCCACGATATGAATGTTGTGAATGTCCTTGATCTCTTCCTTGCTGAGGCCGAACTCAGCCGGAGTCAGCACGACGCGCTTGCCGTCTTCGCTGATGCGAGCAGACATTGTGTCGCGGTAAGCCTTCGGCTGCTCGTGGATTTCCTTCAGCATGAAGTGGTCGAATCCCGCTTTTTCCGCCGTGGTCAGATCCCAATCGACATGGAAGGTTTCCCGGGAAATAAAATTCCCTTCGAGCGTTAACAGTTCGACACCATCCCGTGTCAAAACGGCCATTTCGCCGTCATTGAGGATGTAGATGTCGCGCGTATAGTTGAGCAGCGCCGGAATGTCCGAGCCAATGAAGTTCTCGCCTTCGCCTACGCCAATGATCAGCGGACTGGCGTTCCGTACGGCGATGAGCTTATCCGGTTCATACTCCGTCAGGACGCCGAGCGCATAAGCTCCACGCATTTTCCGCACTGCGCGCTGTACAGCTTCGACAATGTTCCCTTTGTACTCTTCTGCAATCAGGTGGGAGATGACTTCCGTGTCGGTCTGCGACACAAAAACATGCCCGCGGCCGATCAACTCTTCCTTCAGCGTCGCGTAATTTTCAATGATGCCGTTGTGCACGACCGAGAACTTGTGCGTGTCATCGAGATGCGGATGGGAGTTCACGTCCGACGGTTTACCGTGCGTAGCCCAACGGGTGTGACCGATGCCGATCGTTCCCTTGAGCGGGCTATCCTGCAGCTGGGATTCCAGGTTCGCCAAGCGTCCCTTGGCTTTCTTTACTTCCAATCCTTTATCGGTAAAAACCGCTACCCCAGCCGAGTCATAGCCGCGATACTCCAGCTTGCTAAGCCCTTCGATCAAGACTTCCTGAGAATTTCGATTGCCAATATATCCAACAATACCGCACATGGTATGCAGACCTCCTGTATTCCGCCCGTCGAGGCGGTTGTCAAAGATTCAAATGAATGCGGAAGTTTCCCCACCAGGCAGCACAAGAAAACCCTCGGAACGGCCGAGACCTCTCTCCTGCTCGTGGAAGCAGAACTCCTCTTTTTGCAAAAAAGACAATAGAAAACGAAAAGCTCCCAAATGGCGGAATGCCCCAAAATTCGATTCAATTCGAAAAAGAAGATGCAGAGACAGCTTACTGAAGCCTGGCTCTGATGGACAGAACCCAACCGACTTCGAAAGCTCTCATCCGTTTCTGGCAACACAAAAGAACACTGCCGTTGGAATCTTGTACGCCCGGTCGCCCACGGCGCTTTGCCTTCCAACTCTCGGTATGCAGCCTACCGGAAGGTCCCCGCCGAAAAATCCGAACACCTTCACCTCGTCAACTTGAACGTATGGGAATATCCCATTGTCCGCTCCGTTCAAGTTCTGGCGCTTACTTGCTTCGCTCTCTGTCCACCTTTCTATTTCGGACTGTTATCCCATCATATTCGGGCCGGCCCATTTGCGACACGGCTGCTTCTATGTAGGGCATTAACTAATAATAACACAAATGACAGCCATCTGAAACAATCCTTGCCTGATTCAGTGAATTTTCCTTCAAAGGATTTCGAGATGTAAGGAAATCATGAAGGTTTGGATAACCCCCTTACGCTAAGAGACCCGGCAAGCGACTAAGCGCTTGTCGGGTCCCATCTTAACCGATGATAGTGAATGTCGCGATAAAATCTTCGACTAGGATAGTTCGCGAACCACGACTTCCACAATCCCGTTTACATACCCTTCGATCAGTTCCTTGTCCGGGCCTTCCGCCATAACCCGGATGAGCGATTCCGTGCCTGAGGGACGTACGAGCACTCGCCCGTTCTCGCCAAGCTGCTCTTCCACGCTTGCGATCGCCGCTTCAATCGCGTCGTTGTCCTTCAGCTTCGACTTGTCGGCAACGCGGACATTCACGAGCACCTGCGGGAATTTGCGCATCTTTTGCTTCAATTCGCTGAGCGACTTGGTGCCGGATTGCAGCAGCGTGTCAACCAGCTGCAGCGCGGTGAGCATGCCGTCTCCCGTGGTCACGTGGTCGAGGAAGATGACATGGCCGGACTGTTCTCCGCCCAGGTTGTAGCCGCCGCGGCGCATCTCTTCCATGACGTAGCGGTCGCCGACCGCCGTCTGGGAGGTCTTCAAACCGAGGTCGCGGGCTGCCTTGAAGAAGCCCAGGTTAGCCATGACGGTCGTAACGACCGTACCTTCCTTCAGCTTGCCGTTCTTGTTCATCGCATCGGCGCAGATGGTGAGGATGTAGTCTCCGTCCACTTCTTCGCCATTCTCGTCAATGGCGATCAAACGGTCGGCGTCTCCGTCGAAGGACAAGCCCAGATGGGCTTTGTGCTTCAGCACCTCGGCGGCAAGCGCCTCAGGGTGAGTCGAGCCGCAGCCCTTGTTGATGTTGCGGCCATCCGGCTCGTCGCCGGTGGCGATAACCTCCGCTCCAAGCTCACGGAACAGGCGTGGAGCCAGCTCATAAGCAGCACCGTTCGCGCAATCCAGGACGATCTTCAACCCGTTGAAGGACGAGGACACCGTGGTTTTAAGGAACTCCATGTATTGGAACTTGGCTTCCGCATTCTCGCTGGCGGTTCCGAGATCGCCTCCGACCGGCCGCGGCAGCTCATCCGTCTCAGCATCCATCAGCCGCTCGATCTCAAGCTCCGTCTCGTCTGTCAGCTTGAAGCCGTCCCCGCCGAAGAACTTGATCCCGTTGTCCTCCACCGGGTTATGCGAAGCCGAGATCATGACGCCGGCATCTGCACCCAAGGTTTGCGTCAGATAAGCAACACCTGGGGTGGTGACCACTCCAAGGCGGATAACATCCGCACCAATGGACAGAAGACCAGCAACCAGCGCCGCCTCCAGCATGTGACCGGAGATGCGGGTATCGCGGCCGATGACGACCTGAGGACGCTTAGCCCCTCCCGCCAAGACGTAACCGCCGCAGCGGCCGATTTTATAAGCAAGCTCTGGAGTCAGCTCCGCATTAGCAACCCCGCGGACCCCATCCGTTCCAAAATACTTCCCCATTCTTCGTTCTCCCTTCTATCTCTCCAACTATTCGATTAAGTGATTCACACTTTAAGGCGTGCTGCTCTCCTGTGCCTCTTCCTCCCGCGGGCTGACGGACGGCGATGCCATCGCTGGCGTCGCTACCGGACTGGGCGAAGGACTCGGCGTTTCGCTTCCGCTAGGGGTCGGCGACGACGTACTAGGCGTTGCCGATTCCCCCGTCTTCGCGGTGATTTCAATTTGAACCATCGGGTCCGCCCCCTGCTTCTTCACATACAGCGGCAGGTTGACGATAACCGGAAGCTCGTGAATCCCCGGGCCCAAGCTGCTCAGATCGACAGTCGCCGGGATATCCTGCGGCTGCAGGCGGTCCAGTACGCTCTGAGCCCCTTCCAGAGTCAGGTTGATCGACGATGTCGCGGATGACAAAGTATAGGTGTAATCCCGTGATTGCCCGGTCATAGCGACCGGTATGCCGCTGAGGGTCTTCGTAACCGCCGGGACGATCTTCACCGTCGCTTCAATTTCTTCGGGGATCACCTTTGTCACCCCTTCTTGAAGCGGGATCGTCAGCGTCGACTTACGGGTCGCCGTAAGTCCGCTCAGATCGAGCTCCAAGCCTTCATAGAATTCCATCTTATTCAGGACATCCTGTGGAGCGTACACCGTAACCGTCTCCGGTTCCTGGGTGACTTCCTCCACCGCATAGCCGGAAGCGGGTTCCCCCTTCAGCTTGAGCTGCATCGGCATCTGCTTGAACGGGCTCGTGATCGGGATCTCGACATCGACAACCGCCGGACTGATCTCGCCGTCCACCACTTTCCCGTCCTTGTCGTACATGGTCAACTTCACTTGCTTGACCACTGTGTCCTTCGCGCCTTCGACGCTGACCTCGGCTCGCACCTCGCTCACCACATTCAAGAGGCTCTCGGGAACGGACACGCTGACTCGAGACGGCTTCACAATCGGTTGACCCGCTTTATAGCCGTCGAAAGGCTTGCCGGTCGGAATGATGGAGACCGAAAGCTGCTTGTGCTGGATTTTCTCCAGCGTGACCTGCACGGTCGGTGGAGAGATCGATGCCTCCACATTCGTTTTAATTCCCGATGTACTGAGAAAGACTTGATGTGTCCCCTCGGTGAGATTGCTCAGGTTAGCTTCCACCCGAAGCTCCGAGAAATTCGGTTTGCGGAAGTTAGAATCCGACCAGCGCAGCTCCACGGTGACCTCCTGCGGGGAGATCGACTTGATCGCATACGAGCTTTCGTCATACACCGGATTCACGACCACGTTGCTGATCGTTTCCCGCCGTTCCGAATTCACCGTCCGGGTGGTGTGATCATTGGAATCGAGCCGGACCACCAGCCACAGGAGGATTGCGATCAGCACGGCAACCGCTTTGACCACGTTGTTGTTCTGCAGGAACTTATCCATGACGCTTCCACCCTTTCCACTTCAAAAAGGGCTTCCGCTCGCTGGCCTTTTGCTTAGGCCGAAGCTCTTCGTACAGCTTGGAGATCAGCGATTCTTCCTTGATGTCCCGAACCACCAGCCCGTTGATCGCAAGCGATACTTGCCCGGTCTCTTCGGAGACGATCACCGAGATCGCATCCGACATCTCGCTCACGCCGATACCCGCGCGGTGCCGCGTTCCAAGCTCCTTGCTGATGAACGGGTTCTCCGAAAGCGGCAGGTAGCAGGCGGCGGCAACGATTTGATTTTGCCGGACGATCACCGCTCCGTCGTGCAGTGGCGTGTTGGGGATAAAGATGTTGATCAGGATCTCCGAACTCAGCTCCGCTCCGAGGTTGATTCCCGATTCAATGTATTCGTTAAGCCCGGTTTCCCTTTCGAAGACGATAAGGGCTCCGATCTTTCGTTTACACAGATAATTAACCGCCTTCAGCAGTTGGCCGATCCTCTCGGTGATCAGAAAGTCCTCTTCCGCGCTCGAACGGCTGAACAAGCGTCCCCGCCCAAGCTGTTCCAGGGCGCGGCGAAGCTCCGGCTGAAAGATGATGATCAGCGCGATAACCCCAATGTTGAACATCTGATTCATCAACCACTGGAGCGTATTTAAGTTCAGCCATACGCTGAGCGCCCACACGACCACGACCACAAAGATGCCCTTCAGCAGTTGGATCGCCCGCGTGCCGCGCAGCAGAATAAGCCCTTGGTATACGATATAGCTAACGATTAAAATATCGATAATTTCTTTGGCGGTGTCACCCAAAGTAAATGAGAATCCCATTCCAGATTTCCCCCGTCAAAACCCCCGGTCGAGGGTTGTCCTTGGCATCTCCGGTTCTTATTTTGTCTTTATCACCAGGATACCCACTAACCACCATGATACCATAGTTTCAATAAAAAACCTCCCCCAAGTCCAGGGGAGGTTTGGAGTTTGGAAAGCGCATTACTGGGCAGCGGGAGCCAAGATCTCCTTCACCTGGTAAACTAGCCATTCCGCCGCTTGATTAATGCTGTAAATCTTGCCGGATATGTTCGCCGTAGAAGCGGTATGGTATTTGCCATCCACCACGACCAGATTGCCGTCCAGATCTCCGTCGATTTGAACGTCTCCGCCGCGCACCATCAAGTTTCCTTCCACGCGATGTCCCTTGGGGAGGTACACCGTACCGTCCTCAATAACCAGTTGATCCAGATTGTTGCCCTTGACCGTGAGTTCTTGATCCTGGGACCACATTGACAAAAAGCTCCCCAGCATGACAAAAAGGAAAACAGAAGCAACAGAAATCGCCGGATGCCGCTTGACCCAGCTCAACCACGAATCCCGTTTGGGGCGAACGGGAAGGCTCTTCATGATCCGATCCGTCAGATCGGAGGGAGCAACGATTCGGGGAGTGCTTTTCACGAGGGCGTCCGTCATTTCAAGCTCTCGAAAAATCCGGTTGCAATCGG
This sequence comes from Gorillibacterium timonense, assembly GCF_001457415.1. Classification (GTDB taxonomy): domain Bacteria; phylum Bacillota; class Bacilli; order Paenibacillales; family NBRC-103111; genus Gorillibacterium; species Gorillibacterium timonense. Next base: position 5,580 of record NZ_LN881724.1, on the reverse strand, counting down.
GGCATTGAAGCAGATGCCGTTTCAATTCGGCGGCTTCCGCGCCATCCATGCTGCCATCCAGATATTCGTGCATGAGGGGGAGGGCTTCTTCGCAATTCATCGGACAGCCACTCCTTTCTTCAGGTTGTTCACTACGATACATACGTCCCTCCGAAATTTTTGTTTCAAAATATTTTACCCCCATATTCCGAATGCAGCTTTTTCCGCAAAAACTCGCGTCCGCGGTGAACCCGCGTCTTGACGGTCGTGACCGGCATGTCCAAAACATCTCCGATCTCCTGCAGCGACATGTCCTGCAGATAACGGAGAATGACAACCGATTTGTATTTTTCCGGCAGCGTGTCGATCGCCTTGCGGATATGATCCTGCGTCTCCGACAGAAGGATCTCCTCTTCCGGTGTAGCCTGATCGCTCGGCAGAAGCGAGTACCAATCCGCGCCCTCACCATCCGGCATCTCCGCGTCGAGCGAATAGCTCGCTTTACGCTTGCGCAGCCGATCTATACACAGATTGGTCGCGATCCGGTAGATCCAGGTGGAAAATTTCTGATTCTCGTCGTAGCGGTCCAGGTTTGTATAGACACGCAAAAAAGTCTCCTGCGCGATATCCTCCGCCTCATGGGATGATCCCAACATGCGGTATGCCAGGTGATACATCTTGTCCTTGTATAGATCCACCAGCCCCGCAAAAGCCGACCGGTCTCCACCCCGGGCCAGTATGGCAAGCCGTGCTTCCGTGTCCTTCACAGATTTTCCTCCGGTAACGTAAGTTTCTCTCCTCCGGCATGAGCGATTGGCTCATCCTTTGTCCGTACGCCCCTCGCCTCTCTCTTGAAGTTGCATGTTTCTGTCTGTTAGGCGAAATACGCTAAGAGTTAAACGTTTTTGATCGGATAGACGTTGCAATAATCGCCTTCTCCTGCAGTTTCCCCATTCATTGTACACGTTTTTCCCGGTTTCTTGTAGTAAGGTTTTCATATTGGATAAAAACAAACCGGATGCCAGTAAGCATCCGGTTTGTTGAACTTGATAAACGAATAGGCAATTGGGGATCAACCGGTATTCCGAAGCCCCGCTGCAATGCCGTTAATGGTGAGAAGGACTTCGCGGATCAGGAAGGAATCGTCGCTTTCCTCATCCCTTGTCTTTCGGAGCTCTTGAAGCAGGTCAACCTGCATGTAGCTGAGCGGATCGACGTAGGGATTCCGCAAGCGGATGGACTCCTGAAGAATGGGGACATTGTCCAGGATTTCCTTCTGTCCTGTGATCTGCAGGATGAGCGAAGACGTGAGCTGGAACTCTTCCTCAATCAAGTTGTAGATACGCTCAGCGATCTGACCGTCGTGGACCATCTGCCCGTATTCCTTGGCGATAAGCAGGTCCGCTTTGGCCAGCGCCATCTGGACATTGTCGATCGCCGTCCGGAAGAAGGACCAGCGGGCGTACATGTGCTGCAGCACCCTCATATTCTGTGGATTGTTCTGATAGAAGGATTGAAGGCCGGTTCCCGCTGCATACCAAGCCGGCAGCAGGTAGCGGGTTTGCGTCCATGCGAACACCCACGGAATCGCCCGGAGGTCCTCGAAGCGATCGCTGTTCTTGCGCTTCGACGGCCGCGATCCGATGTTGAGCTCGCCCACTTCAAGCAAGGGAGTGGCTTCCTTGAAGAACGTCATGAAATCCTCATCGTGGAAAATCAGATCCTGGTATTTCGTGAGAGACTCTTCCGAAATCCCCTTCATGACAGCTTCCCATTTGTGAATCTGTATGTCGCTCTGCGGCGTTCGAGCGAGAGAAGCCGCCGTGATGAGCGCCCAGGTTGCTTGTTCGAGACTGCGGTAAGCGATCCCCTTCACCGCGTAGCGTTGGGAGAGCACTTCTCCCTGCTCTGTGATCTTGATACCCGCGCCAAGCGTATGCGGAGGCTGTGCCAATATGCTGCGGTTCAGAGGCATGCCTCCGCGACCCAGAGCGCCGCCACGGCCATGGAAGAACTTGAGGCGCACCCCATGTTTTGCACCGACCTCGGTGATCTCCTCCAAGGCTACTTTAAGCTCCCAGTTGGCCGTCAGAACCCCGCCGTCCTTGTTGCTATCCGAATACCCCAACATGATCTCCTGAACCTGATTGAGGCTCTCCAGGCTCCCACGATAGGCGTCGATATTGAACAATCTGTCCATGATCCCCGGAGCCGCATGGAGATCGTCAATGGTCTCGAAGAGAGGCACCGGTTGAAGGGTACAGACAATGGAGCCGTCCGCTTCCTTCCGGTAAAGGCCGAACTCCTTGCAGAACACCATGACCTCAAGCATATCGCTCGCATTGTTGTTCATGCTGATCAGATAGCTCGTGATGCAGCCCGTTCCGAATTCCTTTTGCGCCTCCATTACCGTCTTGTAGACGTTAAGGCATTCCTTCGTGGAATCCGAGTAGTCAAAATACGGAGAGATGAGCGGACGCGGCTCCTCCAAGAGCTTGGTGAGAAGCTCTACCTTGGCGTCTTCATCCAGATCCGAATAGCGCTCCGAAAGCCCCATACGGGCCAGTGTCTCCGTCATGGCCGATTCATGCTCTTTGCTGTGCTGACGGATGTCCAGAGCGGCCATATGGAAACCGAACAGCTCCGCTTGACGAATCAGCTTCTTCGTGAACATATCGGCTACATAACCGGCATAGTGATTGCGGAGGCTGCTGTCCATCACCCGGATGTCGGCGAGAAATTCATTGACGGATTGATATTTCACCTGATCCTCGGGACACTCCAGAAGTCGCGTATTCCACAGCTTTTCGAGGATATAGACGATCTTGACCCGGTAGGGCTCCGATTCATTGCGCCAAGGCTCATTATGCACCAGACGAACGGCAGCACGGTCTTGCTCAATCGAATCGAGAAGCTCCTGGCCGATCTTCACGATATTCATGTTAAAGCTCATGTGATGAATGAGATTCGATACAGCGGACTCGTATTTCCGGAGAGCCATGTCCCGATGCATCTGCAGCGTCGTCCAGGTGATATCTGAGGTTACGGAAGGATTCCCATCCCGATCGCCTCCGATCCAACTGCCGAAGCGAAGATATTTCGGAGCATGCCAAACTTGCTCCGGATAGTACTTGTCAAGACATCGTTCCAACTCGCCATATACTTCCGGGATGACATCGAACAGCGTCTCGTCAAAGTAGTAGAGACCATTGCGCACTTCATCCAGAACCGTCGGTTTCCGGTCGCGAAGTTCATCCGTCTGCCAAAGGGTGAGAATTTCGCTCATCAGCTTATCCCTCAGATGCTCCCGTTCCCGGAAGGTCAGCATGGGATTGTCGTATTGCAAAACATCCTGCGAGATGCGCTGGTGAATGTCCAGCACAGCGCGTCTTGTCGCTTCCGTAGGATGCGCAGTGATCACAAGCTCAAGGGAAATGCTGTCCAGAATGTCCGACATTTCATTGGAGCTTGTTTCCTGCTGCTTGAGCTCCTTGATCACGCTCTCGATGGAGCCAGGTTGAATCGACTCTCCCGCCGTCCGATCATAGTCCCTTTTCCGGCGAATGCGATGATTTTGCTCGGCAATGTTGACTAATTGAAAATAGATGGCAAATGCCCGAATCACCTTATGGCGAGTTTCCGGCGAAAGGGAGTGGATGGTCTCCTTAAACTCCTGGTACAAATCCGGACTGAACTGCGCCCTAAGCGACTTGCTCATCTCCCTGATTTTTTCGACAATTGTGAGGAGCTCCTTGCCGCCTTGATGAAGAAGCACATCACCCAGAATATTCCCAAGAAAGCGGACGTCCCGGCGAAGCAAGTTGTTGGTCGTGCTTTTGGTCAACATGTTCAACTCAGACATCATCTCACCCAATCCTATCCCTTTCTTTTTTCGGCCCGGCAGCCGAGTGAAACGGGTTACCCGTATTGAATATTTGATCTATTTTAGCATAAAGATACGCATTATAAAAACCATTTCTTTTTTGCTGCTGGGCAAGAAAAACATTATCGATCGTGCAATTTCTATGCATTTTGCCAGTCTAGATGCTTTCTGTCGTAAAAAGAGAAGGTGGAGTTACTCTGATTTCTACGTTTTGTAAACGCTATCTTTCCTATGCGTTATCGTGCATATTTATTCATATTTTCATGATATAACGGCATTTCTGCACATGGGGAGGCAAATTTCTCCTTGAGATTGACATGATTAATCATTTAGCACCTGAAGATAATTTCCCCTAATAATGAAACCTTTAAACGACAGCCAGAATTTCATCCTACTCGAAAAACAAAAAAAGCTCCTCGTATTGAGGAACTTCGGATTCAACATATGGAGCGGGTGATGGGAATCGAACCCACGCTACCAGCTTGGAAGGCTGGAGTTCTACCATTGAACTACACCCGCATATAAAGTTGAAGATGGTCGGGACGACACGATTTGAACATGCGACCCCCTGCTCCCAAAGCAGGTGCTCTACCAAGCTGAGCTACGTCCCGTTGTATGCAACAGCTTATCCGCGATGCATGGTACTTCCTAATTTACTTGAAGATGGCGTGCCCAGAGAGATTCGAACTCCCGACCTTTTGATTCGTAGTCAAACGCTCTATCCAGCTGAGCTATGGGCACATAATTATGGAGCGGACGAAGGGATTCGAACCCTCGACCCTCGCCTTGGCAAGGCGATGCTCTACCACTGAGCCACGTCCGCATAATAAGTGTTTCAAGTGCGCGTGGAGGGACTTGAACCCCCACGGTCGCCCGCTAGATCCTAAGTCTAGTGCGTCTGCCAATTCCGCCACACGCGCATCTCTTGAAAATGGTGAGCCATGTAGGACTCGAACCTACGACACCCTGATTAAAAGTCAGGTGCTCTACCAACTGAGCTAATGGCTCAAGAATGGCTGGGAATCCAGGATTCGAACCTGGGGGTGACGGAGTCAAAGTCCGTTGCCTTACCGCTTGGCTAATTCCCAACATTCAACTGCTCAAGTTTGCCCGGAATAAATGAATTCTATTCCGATCCTAACATAAATGGTGACCCGTAGGGGATTCGAACCCCTGTTACCTCCGTGAAAGGGAGGTGTCTTAACCCCTTGACCAACGGGCCTCAAACTGGAGCTTCCAACCGGAATCGAACCGGTGACCTCATCCTTACCATGGATGCACTCTACCTACTGAGCTATGGAAGCAAGTGGCTCCCCGAACAGGGCTCGAACCTGTGACAACTCGATTAACAGTCGAGTGCTCTACCAACTGAGCTATCAGGGAACATTCGCTTGGCGACGTCCTACTCTCCCAGGACCCTGCGGTCCAAGTACCATTGGCGCTGGAGGGCTTAACGGTCGTGTTCGAGATGGGAACGCGTGGTTCCCCTCCGCCATTATCACCAAACGAATACTTATTATATCAGGTTTCTTCATAAAAGGCAAGGCCTTTTTTGATTATTCCCTGAAAACCGGATGCGAAGCAACTCGCTTGGAACATTCTTACCTGTGTGTCCCCTTGTTATCGGGGCCCCCGCAAAGTACTCGGCATCCGCTTCGTCAGCGTCTGCTTCACTTTGTGGGGTCTATTTGGATAAGCCCTCGACCGATTAGTATCCG
>NZ_LN881723.1:343245-1130530 GCF_001457415.1 Gorillibacterium timonense | reverse complement strand
GACGCAACCGGCTCCTCCAGAAAAAAATGTCATGCCAACATGATATCTCCATCTCTTTACAAAGTCGATGTTGTAAATCTAAGAAAACGTGAGCAAATGGAAGAAAACATTAATTTATAGTGGGAGGTTAAAATCAAATCAATGAAAAGCTTGTTATTCGATAATCGCAACTTTTCCAGGATGTGCTTGGCTTCATTGGTATCCTCAATTGGTGACAACCTTTATAATCTGGCGCTAACATTATTGCTATATAACATGACACAGTCTGTCGTCGGAGTAGCTGGAATGTGGTTGATACGGGCTGTTATCCGGATTCCGATTCAGTTTTTCTCTGGAATTATTGCGGATAAATTCAACCGGAAGAAGATCAGCATAACGATTTATTGGATCAGTGCGGTTCTATCCCTCCTGTTTGTCTTTACCTCAAGTTCGTATATTGTCTTTGCCTTTGTTTTGATTTTCCTGCTGCAGGGTACAAGTGATATGGATAATACAGCCCAAGCGGCTATGTTACCGGAGATTGTTGAGAAAAAAGATCTGGAGAGCGCAAACAGTGTTTTTAGCGTTATGGGAACGATCATTCTGTTAACGGCTCCTGGCATAGGCGGGATTCTCTACATTCATTTTGGCTCGGATGTCTTATTCGTTATTGATTCGTTGACGTTCATCATCGCCGCCATCTTGTTCACCAGGATCAACTACAACTCCGTTAAGGCTGAACAAGCATCTCCCAAGAAATTTATGCTATTTGCATTCGCCAAGGAAGGATACACCCAAATCAAGGAAAACCGAATGATCCTGGTGTTTATATCCGTTATGATGTGCTATGCCATCTTGGGAAGGTTTTATGAAATCTACAAGGTTTACGTTGCGGATCATATCATTAAGGTAGGCGCTGAGGGGATTGTCTACTTTAGTTATGCAATGGCGATCGGCAGCTTGCTGGGGCCGTTATGGATAAGATTAATAAAGAGAAAAGGACTTAATAAATACAACTCCTTTTTATGGATCAGCCTGTTTGCTTCAATGAGTTATATCCTTTGGGGCAATGCCGATATGATCGTCCTTAGTTATGCTGCGAACATGGCAATGGGATTTTTGGATTGCAATATGTCGATTCTGTGCAACAGCATCATTCAAGAAAAAGTGGATCACCAATACATAGGAAGAGTGATGTCCTTCTATAAAATAGCTATTGTGTGCAGCGCCATCCTGGGGATAGTCTTGGCGCCGGTTCTCTTGGAATTATGGAGTATAGGCGTTGCTATGCTCGCGGCGGGGAGTATAAGTATCGTGTTCATCGTTATGTTGATGAGAGTAAAAAGCAAAGGTAGTCCCGCATCTTGAGCCGTGCACAGCTTGTGGGTCTGGAGCAATTTATTGGCCGAACAAGTGGACGAACTTATGTTTCCGTAATGGAGCTCAATTTACTCGACATGGGTAGCTTGAAAGGACTCTTTTTCACAATTCGGAAAAGGAATATAAGGGGCTAAAATTCATGCGTTTGAATTTCCATGCTCAAAAGGAGGAGAACTATGTCTGCCCTATTCCCGGAGATCATCACCAACCTACCCGAAGCGGATATTCCGCTTAAGGGGATCAGCGCGTTTCTGTCTCAGGCGGATTCCCATCAGATCTTGTTTATGGAGTTTGCCGAGGATGTAGACTTGCAGGAGCATTCTCACGACAGCCAATGGGGAATTGTTCTTGAAGGAAAGATCGAATTGATCATCGACGGAGTGCAGCATACTTTCGTAAAAGGAGACCGCTATTTCATTCCGAGCGGTGCCAAGCACTCGGGTAAGATCTACGCCGGTTATGCGGATATAACCTTCTTTCATGAAAAAGACCGCTATCAGGTAAAGAAAGCATCTCCATCGGCTTGACCTGCCACCTATCGAGTGAACGAAAAGCGCCTGAAACCAGGCGCTTTTTTTACGTGAACCGAATCGCGATCGTTTTGCGATTGGTACTAGCGTCTCCCATCGTGACTCCAGAGGACCTTTATAACGACTGGCGACAATCCCTAACAGCAGTCCTGCGCGGGGCACTCCAATCACCGGAGATCGGAGGGAGTGCGACCGCGAAGCTGGCGGAAGACGCGGTTGAAGGTCCTCACGTTGGTAAAGCCGCTCTCGAGCGCAATCTCAAGCATGCTCAGGTTCGTCGAGAGAATCAACTCTTCCGCCTTGTTCAGCCGAATGTTGTTGAGATACGAGGTGAAGCTCATGCCGGTGATGCTTTTAAAGAAGCGCGAGAAGTGAAACAGGCTCATGTTGGCCTGACGGGCGGCATCCTCCAGAGTGATGACCTCAGCGTAATGGCTATCCAAGTAATCCAACACTCCCTGCATGACCCGCATGCTCATCATCCGCCTCTTGTCCCGCTTCAAGTCGGCGGGCTCGCAGCGGGCGAAGCGAAGGATCGTCCCGCACAGCTGGTACGCGAGCCCAGTGACGATCATCTCGTATTGCTCCGTCCTGTGCTTCGCTTCGTCCAGCAGCTCGTGCAGGAGCCGGGAGACAAGGCGATGGAAGGCTTCATTTTCCGGGGAGGAAAGAACGGCCTCGTCAAAGAACGGAGTAGCGAGGCGGATGCCGGTCGGCCAGCCACCGGGGCTGCCGATCATCTGCGGATTGAAGATCACGATAAGGACGAGCGAGTCGCTGTCAAGGCTTTCATAGTAATGAATGTCGCCACTGCCACAGACGGCGATGTCTCCCGCGCTAAGCAACCGGCTCTCGGAATTGATTCCCATCCGCAGGCTTCCCTCGATCACGGTGACAAATTCCAGGTCATTATGCCAATGGGCCAAAAAACTGATGTTGTGGCTGAGATAGGCGGTAAACGGGAGAGAGGAGTGATAAAACCGATTTTCGTGAAACGCTTTCATGAAAGTCTCCTTTGTTTTCGCAAATTCCTTCTCGATGAGTAAATCGTAGCAAAAAATGACTGGTCCGGCAACGGAATTGGCGAGCGTTGGAAGCGGCGCTGATTTACAATTTGAGCGAAGGCCAGAGAACATAGTTCATGCAAGCGAGGGGTTATTCAAGGGTTAATCAAGGATCAATGGAGGAACGATCAAGGATAAATTAAGGGAGGAATAGGCGGAAATGGCAAAGCAAGCGTTGATTGTTCGAGGCGGATGGGATGGACATGAACCGGTGGAGGTTTCCGAGGCATTTGCTGAAATACTGCGGGAGGAAGGCTTCGAAGTGGAAATCGCAGAATCGCTTAACCGCTTCCGGGACGAGGAGTCTTTGCTCGGGCTCAGTCTGATCGTTCCGGTATGGACGATGGGTGAGATCAGCGGCGAGCAGGTGCAGCCGGTGTTGAAAGCGGTCGAGTCGGGTGTCGGGCTGGTCGGCTGTCACGGCGGGATGTGCGATGCCTTTCGTGGCTGCGTTGAATGGCAATTTATGACCGGAGCCCAGTGGGTGGCGCATCCTTTTGGAGACGGAGTGGATTATGAGGTGAACCTCGTCTCGTCGAGCGACAGTCCGATCGTAGAAGGGCTTCGCGATTTCCGGGTGAAGTCGGAGCAGTATTACCTTCATGTCGATCCCGCGGTTCAGGTACTGGCGACGACGACCTTTTCGCTTAGTGACAGCCCTCACGCCACGAACGGCATCGTCCGGATGCCAGTGGTCTACACGAAGCGATGGGGACAAGGGCGGGTGTTCTATAATTCGCTCGGCCACCACGCCGATCTCTTCGACATCCCGGAGGCGAAGGAACTGATGCGCCGGGGCTTCCTCTGGGCGGCGCGCTGATCGAAAGAATGCTGCGCGGGACAGGACAGAGGAAGCTGTAGAGGACCTGCAGTGGAAGCTGTAGAGGAGCCTACAGAAGAAATTCAATAGCCAGAGAAGGCGAGGAAGCGACTATGGACAAAACCAAGATCGGAATTGTCGGCTGCGGCAACATCAGCGGTATTTATTTCGAAAACCTGACGAAGCTATTTCAAAATACAGAGGTTTTGGCTTGCTCCGATCTGACACGGGAGAAGGCTCAGCAAGCGGCGGAGCAATACGGGGTGCCTCGGGTGCTGACCACCGAGGAGCTGCTCGCCGATCCCGAGATCGAGATTGTCGTCAACCTGACGACGCCGGGCAATCATTACGCCATATGCCGCGATGCGCTGCTCGCGGGCAAGCATGTCTATGTGGAGAAGCCGCTGGCGCTTTATCCGGAACAGGGCCGGGAGCTGGTTGAATTAGCGAGAGAGCGGGGGCTGCTGCTCGGCTGCGCACCGGATACCTTCCTGGGAGCGGGGCTTCAAACCTGCCGCAAGCTGATCGACGACGGCTTTATCGGCGAGCCGGTTGCCGCTTCGGCCTTCATGGTCTGCCATGGCCATGAAAGCTGGCACCCAGCCCCGGAGTTCTATTACGCTCCGGGAGGCGGGCCGATGTTCGATATGGGACCGTATTATCTCACGGCGCTGGTATCGCTCCTCGGACCGGTATCCTCGGTGTGCGGCATGACCAAGACCTCGTTCTCGGAACGGATCATCACGAGCGCGGCGAAGTTTGGCCAGAAGATCGACGTCCAGGTGCCGACGCATGTGGCCGGAACGCTCCAATTTGCCGGCGGCGCGCTGGCCACGATGATCATGAGCTTCGACGTTTGGAGCAGCACCCTACCGCGGATCGAAATCTACGGTACGCGAGGGACGCTGATCGTCCCCGATCCGAATACCTTCGGAGGCCCCGTGTTGCTGCGGCATGAGCAAGGGACGTCCTTCTCCGAGCTACCGCTCCTGTTCCCTTACTCCGGAAACAGCCGGGGGATCGGGGTGGCGGATCTCGCGTCCTGCATCCGCTCGGGAGAGCGGCCGAGGGCTAATGGCGAGCTGGCGCAGCATGTGCTGGAGATCATGCACGCCTTCCACGTGAGCGCAGACTCCGGGTTCTATGCGGCACTCTCCCCGGCATGCGAGCGTCCACGCCCGCTGCCGTCCGGTCTCGTCCAGGGCATCGTGGACTAAGAGAGTTTTCTTCTAACCATTGGGATGGCCGGAGCACGAAAACAGCAATTATAAAATCAATTCAAGCTTCATTGGAAGCAAAAGAGCCTTCGAACCACGGGAACCGTGGCTGGAAGGCTCTTTTGCTTCTGTCAATTCACGTACCGAGAACGAGAAACCAAGAAGCGGAGATGCGGCAGGCAGGCGATTAGAGCTCACCCAACCGCACGGTTTGTCCCGGTCCGATCTCTACGGGTTGATTGTTCGCCGAAACCCACAATGGGCTGGCCGAGGGGTTATGCAGAATCGAACCGTCCACCGATAGCTGCAGGCGGTCGAGAGCCTGGAAGTAATCGATAATCTCCATGTTGGTCGCGTACCAGATGTCGGACCGGCCGCCCATGAGCGAGCAGAACCGCTCGATGTCCTCCCAATTGTTGTTGTCATGGAATTCATAGCTGTGACCCCATACATAGAAGAGGGAGGGTTTGGTTCCCCAAGGCTTTGGCGTCAAAGCCAAAAATTCTTCAGAGAGAGCCAGCATGTCGCGATGATGGCAAGTCGGATGCCAGAGCAGCGGTTCCTCCGGCAGATCGAAACGCTTAGTGGATTGGGTAGTCCGGGAATACTGGATGCCGAGCGCTTTCAGGATCGAGACGACCTCCGCATTATAGGTGCCAAAAGGGTAAGACATCCCCCTGACGGGGTAGCCGGCCAAGCCTTCCAACGAACGCCGGTCTTCCACAACCTCCATGATGATCCGCTCCCGAGGCGTCTGCTCCAGAAACGGATGGGTAACCGTGTGAACCGACACCTCATGCCCTGAATAGAGCGCCGTTACCTCCTCCGCCTCAATATAACCCTGCATCCCGAACTTGCCGGAATTGAGATGAAAGGTCGATTTGATGCCGTGACGGTTCAGAATATCAATTAACTTGCGGTCATGGATTCTTCCGTCGTCATAGCTCAAGGTCAAGGCTTTGGACAACCCGCCCGGAAAAAGATTGTAGGCCAATTTCATAGAAGTTCCTCCTGTCGCCCATTCTGGGCAAGTAGTAAGATGACTGTCATTCGCGGTATCTGCGGAAATCGGATGGGGAATACCCCGTCTCCTTCTTGAAGATCCGGTTGAAGGAGCGGTAATTCTCGAATCCGATCGCTTCGGCAATCTCAAACGTCTTGAGATCGGTCGTTCGGAGCAACAGCTTCGCTCTTTCGAGCCGCTGGCGAGTGAGGTATTGAATGAAGCTTTCGCCCGTCGCCTTTTTGAACATGGAGCTGAAATAAGGAACACTGTAATTGATCGAAGCCGCAGCCTCCTCCAGCTTATACGGATAATTGAGGTCCTCGCGAATGCGATTGACGATCTTCGAAATGGACGAGTCGATCTTGCTTCCGTATCCCTGCAGTTCCCTTAAACGGAGAAAGAAGGAGCAGGTGATGTCATGTGCGGCTGCGAAGGTCTGAATCTGTTCCATCTTCTTGCGGTAGTCGGATTCCAGCTCCGATTTGCCTTGCGCCTCCGGGAAAGATCCGCTAAGCTCCAGGAATACCCTCAGGTAGATCATTTTGATGTGCTCCGGGTCCCAGTGCTGTTCTTCCGCTTGTCTGCTGAAGGACTTCCTCTCGTCCTCAAGAGCGTCTCTGCTCATTCCGTCCAGCAAGGCCTGCTTCAAGTGCTGGGACCAGAATCGAACTTGATTATCCGGAACGGGCCTGGAAGAGAGCAGGGTTTCCCACTGATCCGCCGGAGCAGCGGTGTTCTTGTTGTAGAAAAAGGGATAAGGGGCGAATGAGAATCGCTTCAGGATTCCGGTCGTAACGTCTAGCCCACGATCGAAGCGGCATTGCAGAACGAAAACGTCCATTTTGAGATTGGCGGAGAAGAGCTCCGCCGCTTGCGTCGGCAAAGATGCGACTGGGTCTCCTTCCGTGGCATAGATGGCCATGAACCGGCCTTTATCCAGTGCGACGACTTTATTCGGCCCAACCGTGTTTGCCAGCTCCTGGAGAACATTGACTCCCGCGAACTGCCAAAGCTTCCATTCCTCCGCCTGCTCGATGGCAAATCGCAGCGAGTTGCGGTCAAATTCCAGCATGAGGGCGTTGAAGGGGCCATCCCTCACGGGAATCCCGACGTTCTCCAAGCCCTGCAGCCAGCGAGTTTCTGCCGTGGAATCCTGCAGCATTTGAAGGAATAGACTTTGTTCGATCTCGACCTCGCCAGCGCGTACCTTTTGCTCCAACTGAAGCCGCTTTTCCCTTGTGACCATCTGGGAGAGCGCTTCTCGGGTAAGCTCTTCCATGGTTCGGGTAAGCAGCTCCGGATCGGACAAGCAGTCGTCCTTGATCAGATAGGCGGCGGCCTTCAGCTGAATCGCCTTCTGTGCGAACTGGAAATCTTGATGGCAGGTGAGAATGACCGCCTGCGGCATTGATTCTCCATCATCTTGAATCTGCTTCAGCATCTCCAGCCCGCTCATGCCGGGCATGGTGATGTCCGTGACGATCAGTTGCGGTTTAAAGCTGCGATAGCATTCTAAGCCTTCCTGGCCGTCCTCCGCTTCACTAACCAGGCGGAAGAGATCTTGCCGCCGTTCGATCATTTGGCGGAATACCGTGCGCGCCGGCATCTCATCTTCAACCAACAGAACGCTGCAGTTAGTCATGCTGTTCCTCCCTTAGGATAAAGGTGTCTGCCGATAGAATGAACCAAATGGTCGTCCCGCCTCCCGGCGTGCTGCGGAGACGAATCTGCGTCTCTTTGCCAAACATCAGGCGCATACGCTGGTAGACGTTCTGCAAGCCGATGTTCTCGCTCGATTCCTCGCGTCCGAGATGAGCCTGCAGCTTCTCGAGCTCCTCTTCCGTCATACCGACGCCATCGTCCTCCACTTCGAGCAGCAGCTGCTCTCCGTCGGCGGCGTGCCGTACTCGGACGATGATCGATCCGGTATCCGCTTTGCGAGGCAGGATACCGTGGAAGACAGAATTTTCGATTAAGGGCTGTAGACTTAGCTTTGGAATCTCCGCTCGCAGCAAAGGTTCTTCAACCTCCGCCGAGAGGCGGATCTGGCACTTGTAGCGGAGATTTAGCAGACCGACGTATTCCTCGAGGTACTTCAATTCTTGCTGAAGGGTTACGGTCTGATCGAAATTTTCCATCGAGTAGCGCAGCAAAGCCACAAGCCGGCCCATCAGGTCATTGATCTTGTCGAAATCCTTCAACATGGCGAACATCCGGATCGTGTTCAAGGTGTTGTAGAGGAAATGCGGATTGATCTGCGATTGCAGGGCGCGAATCTCCAGCTTGCGCTTCAAATCCTCTGCTTCCTGCTGTTCCTCCATCAAATCTTGGATGCGCACGGCCATCGAATTGAGCATGCGGCCGAGATCGCCGATTTCATTGTTGGCGGTGTACGTGACGCGAGCGTCGAAATCCCCTTTTTTGATGGCGCTCACTTGCCGCCGCACCGCTTGAAGCGGTCTGTACAGCCGGTAGCCGGAGCCGAAGATGACCAACGCGCCTACGGCGACGAGCAGGATCAGGAAGTAAATGACCGTCCGGCTGATGAGCTTCTTGCTTTGGTTCAGCTCTTCCGAAGGAATCTCAGAGACGACGATCCAATGGTCGTACGTTGTCGTTTGCCTGACGGAGATGAGGGAGGAGTCGAGCAGAAACTGATTGGGCCGTCCCTCGTTGTTCCAATGCTTCACTATCGTTTGGACGCGCTCGTTATCTTTCTCCCCGTCAAGCTGACTGGTCGTGGCAATCGTATAACCGTCCTCCGTCAAAAGGGAGATGGATCCGGTCGATCCGAGCTCGATGTTCTCTATCAGCCGCTTGAATTCCCGGTTGTTCATGGAGATGAACAAAATTCCCTTCATCTCCTCGAAGGAAAAGAACGGGATGCGGCAGATCGAGTAAACCGAATTGTCCAAGAGCGGCTGATTCGGAAGGCTGTGCTTGTCCAGGAACTGGATGGTTTTGCCGGAGGACCTATACTGCTCGACCAGCGGCTTCAGCATCGAATCCTCCAAGGAAGTGGGGGCATCGTTGGAGGAGAGCACCTCTCCGGTAATCAGAGAATAGACCTGAAGCCCTTCCACATTGCCGATGACGGCTGATGCCGTGCTGAGCACCGAGATCAAGTCCTTTTTACGGACGACGTCCTCGTAATATTTCTCGGCGGGAGAAGTCAGCGAATCCTGAATGGAGGTGATGCGAGAATACTGCTCGCTGAGCTCCTGCAGGCGCGTCATGGTCAGCTCGATGCGGTCTACCACCTGGTTGACCAGCTGCTCGTTCAGCCGGTTGATCTGCTTTTCCACCATCGGCTCGGAGACGGAGATGGAAATATAGGAGAGTAGAATCAACGGGATGATGGAGACCCCCAGCATGACCAGAATCATTTTCATGTAAAAGCTGCGGGTGAGAAACCCGAAAAAAGGTGATTTCATGCCATTCCCTTTCCGAAAGCGGTCTCATTCTTATTATAGTACGGACCTCAGATAATCGAAATACGAATGACCGGAGATCATAAAAGCGGTTACACATTGACTCGGATATGACATGTTCATACGAGTTGCCAGTCGATATAATCCGAAGTGTAAAGCATTCTAATTCACTAGATGGGGGATACAAGGATGAAGAGAAGAACACTGGCGCCTGTCCTCGCGGCTACTCTGATGCTGGGTGCAGCTCTGTCCGGCTGCTCCGGAAGCGATTCCGCAAAGGATGAGAAAGGAAGCAGCTCGACGAGCCCGGGGGCAACGGCTGCGACTCCTTCTGCTCCAACTGCGATCAAAGCGATGACGATTTTGTTCGGGGATCCGCCTCAGATGACGAACAACAAAGCGCTGGAGGACTTGGAGAAGCGGGGGAATGTGGATCTCGACATGACCTTCGTTCCCTCGGAGGCTTATGCGGATAAGCTGTCGGTGGCGGTTTCGGCCGGAGACTCCTATGATCTTCTGCTGATGGACGGCGGCAAGAACGACAAGTTCAGCAATCTCGTCAAGATGGGCGCTTTCCAGGATCTGACGCCTTATCTGGAGAACACAAAGAACTTGAATTTAATCGATGACGCGGTATGGAATAACGTCAAAATCGAAGGGAAAGTATACGGCATTCCCCGGCCGCGCGGCCTGTACGGCGGCGGACAAGCCAGCTTTCTGATCCGCAAGGACTGGCTCGATCAGTACAACCTGCCGGTGCCGAAAACGATGGATGAGCTGACCCAAGCCATGCAGGTCTTCAAGGAGAAGGATCCCGCCGGCGGCGGCAAGACAATTCCGCTAACGCTGTTTGCTTCGGATGGCGCGAACAGCGCGGGGCCGTTCGATGGACTCCAGCCGGCCCTCTACGCTTTCGGAATCCCAAACACCTGGAAAATCGATTCCGACAAGCCGGTGCGTGATTTCCAAACGACGGAATACAAAACGATGCTTGAGTGGCTGCGGGATTGTTGGAGCAAGGGGCTCATCGACAAGGATACTCCCGTTCTGAAGAATCAACAGCAGGCACGCAACAAATTCCTAGGCGGCACTGCCGGTGTCTTCGCTGGCAACGTCAGCGACATCAACAGCCTAGACAAGCTGAAGGCAATCGACCCGAAGGCGGAGATCGCGATCATCGATATCATCGAAGGCGCGGACGGCAAGGCAGGCGTTCCGGTACTGGAAGGCTACTATGGCCTGTGGGCGATTCCGAGCTCCGTTCCGAAGGAAAAGGTTCAGAAGATCGTCGACTTCCTCGACTTCTCGGCAAGTGAAGAAAACTATGCTTTCTCGAAGGCTGGCGTAACCGGTATTCATTCCAGTGAATTCAAAGACGGCGTGGCCGTTCAGACGGATGAGCAGAAGAAGCAGTACGACCTCGACAAGCCGTCTGCCTTCATTTTAGAAAACCGCAGCGACCCTTATGTCTATGCTTCCTCGAAGGACCCGGCGATTCTGGTCGTGCAAAAGGCTTCTCTGGATGTGATCAGCCAACACGGCGTCAGCAACCCGTTCATTGCCTACAACTCGGCTACAGCCAGCAAAAACCCGGACAGCTACAAGAAGATGACGGTGGCGATGACCAAATACATCCTCGGCGAGCTCGATTGGAATGCCGTTCAAAAGGAAATCGACGCCTGGACCCAAGGGACCGGCGCCAAGATTACCCAAGATCTGTTCGAGCAGTATCAAGCGGACCATAAATAACAGGTTCATTTGGAATCGGTACGCCGATTGTGTGTAGCGCAAGGACTCGATAGGAGAGTTAACCAAGCTAGGAAAAAAGAATAGAGACGCCGTTATGAAATCGGCGGACTGGTAGATCGAATGACGGCGAGGGTGATCTTCGCGGCGGGCCTTTGGCCAAAGGCCGGAAGAAGCTCGGGAGGAGAGCCCTCGCCGGTATTTCGGATATGGAGGGGAGAACATGCACTCGTCATCACGGTTAGCTCGATTCAAGCAGCTGTGGCCGTTTTATGTGCTGGCATTGCCTGGCATGGCTTACTTCGCACTCTTTCATTACTTGCCCATGAGCGGTCTTGTTCTGGCCTTTAAGGATTACAGCCCCTTCCGGGGAATTGCCGACAGCCCATGGGTGGGCCTCGACAACTTTCGAGAATTTTTCAATACGCCCGACTTCCTCATGCTGCTGAAAAACACGCTGCTCATCAGCCTCCTCAATCTCGTGATCTATTTTCCCTTCACGATCCTCTTATCCATCATGCTCAATGAGGTTCGGCTGCAGATCTTCAAGCGGGTTTCCCAGACGATCGTCTATCTGCCGCACTTTCTGTCGTGGGTCGTGATCTACGGCATTACCATATCGTTCTTCGGTCCCTCTGGCGTCATCAACCACTATCTGGAGCAGTGGATCGGCGGTAGCGCCGGATTTCTGGTCAGCAACAGCTGGTTCCGTCCGTTGATCCTGTTCCAATCGATCTGGAAAGACGCGGGTTGGGGTACGATCATCTTCCTTGCCGCTCTGGCCGGAATCAATCCGGAGCTGTATGAAGCCGCACGCGTAGACGGGGCCAATCGCTTCCAAAACATATGGAACATCACAATTCCCGGCATCAAGAGCACGATCGTCATCCTCCTTTTGCTGCGTCTCGGATCGTCGCTGGATTCTAACTTCATGCAGATCTTCTTGATGACAAACAGCTTGAACCTGGATGTCTCCAACGTATTCGACCTCTATGTCTACCATGTCGGCTTAGAGCAATTCAATTACAGCTTCGCGATAACGGTAGGCATGTTCAAATCCATTGTCAGTCTGATCCTGGTCTTGAGCGCCAACTATCTGGCCCGGCTGCTGGGTGAAGAAGGCATCTTATAAAGGGGGAGGAGAGACGAAATGAAAGCACGGATATCCTGGTTTGACCTGACCATTGTTTGCGTGATCTCGCTGATCAGCCTGACGGTCATTCTGCCTTTTCTGTATATTATCGCGGTATCGTTTAGCCATCCTGCCCAATCCATGTCCGGTGAATTCTTCATCTGGCCGCGGGATTGGACCTTGGATGCCTACAAATACCTGCTGAGCGCCAGCACCTTCCTGAGATCGCTTAAAAACTCGGTCATCATTACCGTGATGGGAACCGCTCTGAGCCTCACGGTTTCCATCATGCTGGCCTATACGCTGTCGAAGAAGCATGTGCCTGGCCGAAAAGCCATGTTGATGGTCATTTTCTTCACGATGATCTTTCACGGCGGCATGATCCCGAGCTACCTGGTCGTCAAAAACCTGAATCTGATCGACAGCTACGGAGCCATTCTTCTTCCGGCGATCACCAGTGCCTACAACATCATGGTCATCCGCTCCTTCTTCCAGAGCTTGCCTCCAAGCCTGGACGAAGCGGCCAGGATCGACGGAGCGGGCGAGTTCCGGATTCTCTTCTCCGTCGTCATCCCGCTGTCCAAGCCGATTATCGCGACGTTCACGCTCTTCTATATGGTTCAATATTGGAATGAATTCTTCTCAGCGGTCATTTACCTAAACGATACGAGCCGTTGGCCGATTCAGCCTCTGCTCCGGCAGATGGTGGCGATCAGCTCGTCCAATATTTCCTCCGAAGCGGCTCTCGACGCGCAGTTGGCTGCGAACTTGGGGCCGAATGTGCAGAATGCGGCCATCCTGCTCGCCATGCTGCCGATCGTGACGGTCTACCCGTTCCTGCAAAAGTACTTTGCCAAAGGGGCTATGCTGGGCTCGATCAAGGAGTAGTCCGCAGACCCCGTAAATTCAAACGAATGCCAGGTGATGATTCGATGACGCAAAAAGGCTATAAAGAGCTGCGGCATGACCCGCAGTTTACGAAACCGCTGATGTCGGATGAGGAGTTTCTGCGCGGCGAGTTGGATTATAAGCAGCCGGGGATGGAGGAGATCGAGCGGCTGCTCACCGCCGGTGATGTGACGGGGGCGAGAGATACCTTTCTGAAGAGGTTCGAGTCAAGGGCGGTCAAACGCTTTTACTTTGACGTGCCGGATGTCCCGGAGCTGGCCCGCTATGCACGAGAACGGTATACCAACGACGAAGAAGCGCTCGCGTGCATCGCGGAAGCGGACCGGATCGCGGTCGGTGATCTCCCGTTGTTCAAGGGGCGCCGGGTTTCCTTTGCGGATGGGGCGTATGAATGGAACAACTGGTTATTCAACAGCTCCCAATATCAGCTGTATCTGACGCGGTTCCCTTATCTGAAGAATCTGTCCCGTGCTTATGCGATGACCGGGGACGAGAAGTATGCCCGCGCCTTCAACCAAATGATGGAGCATTTCATCAGAGACAACCCGGCTCCGATCGATGATGCGTTCCGGGTTCAGCACTGCACCTGGGAGCCGCTGACCGTCGCGGTGCGGATGTTCATGCTGCCGGAGCCCTTCATGATCTTCTTCACCTCGCCTTCTTTCACTCCTGAGGTGAAGATGTTGATGATCAAGTTCTTTCAAGAGCATGCCCGCTATGTGCAAAAGTATCATGCGGAGGACGGCAATCATGTCTGCATGCAGATGCGCGGATTGATTCAGGTGGCTCTCCTGCTGCCGGAGCTGAAAGAAGCGGAGGAATGGCTCGATTACGGCCTCACGAACGCACCTCGCTATCTCGCGAGCAACGTCTACGATGACGGAGCGCAGATCGAGGCGAGTCCCAATTATCATCTGGTCGTGATGCGCGATGTGCACGAATTGGCTTTGCACTTCAAAAAGCTGGGCATCGACGCCTCCTGGTACCTCGAACTGCTGGCGAAGATGTTCAACGTTCTGGAGCATATCAAAACCCCCTTTTCCCAGCTTCCTTATATCGGGGACACGGATGTACATGCGGAGGGGAATCTGCGCGATGTCATGAGCCTGGGAGCATGCCTCTTAAACCGACCGGACCTGAAGGCGTTCGGTCGCCCCGAGCTGCCTTTCTCCCTCCTATGGACGGTAGGTATAGATGAGGTCGAACAGTACGATCGAATGGAGGCTCGTCCACCGGAGCAAACCTCCGCCGTATTCCCGATAGGCGGATACATTACGGCAAGGGACAGCTGGGAGCGCGATTCCTTGTACATGGCTATGCGGGCTGGTATCGGGGTTGGCGGCCATGCCCACGCCGACGCGCTCAGCGTGAACCTGTTCGGCTATGGTCGTGAGCTGATTGCGGATGCGGGGATTGGAGCGTTCGAATGGACCCCGGAACGCAAATACATCGTTTCGACCCGGGCTCACAACACCGTCGTGGTTGACGGAGAAGACCAGCATGTCCGCAGCTTTCACTGGAACACGCCAAAAACGGCGGACTGCAAAATTTGGGACACCCGTGAGATGGGGGATTCCTTCTATGTATTCGCCAGCCAATACGGCTACACCCGTTATGAGGACCCCGTCATCCATTCGCGCAAGGTCGTTGCGCTCCGCGGCTGCGGTTGGGTGATCGTCGATGTCTTCGAGGCGGATGAGACTCATCGTTACGAGCAGTACTTCCATCTTCCGGCGGGTGAATGCGCCTGCGATTGGAGCTCAAATGAAATCTTTACCCGCGGAGATGGAGCCAATGTTCTGCTTGCTTACCCGGATCAAGCGGGCAGCAACTTGTCCGTGGAGGCCGGGCTGATATTCCGCAACGGGGAGTATATGACGGCTCCAGTCGCGAAGCGCGCATGGACGGCGTCCGGTCGCTCCGTTACGGAGACCGTAATCGTTCCTTATGCGGGCGGGGAGAAGCCCCGGCTGCAGGTCACGCGAGTACCGGTGCTGAGCCATGGCGAGCCATTGTCCCCAGAAGAAGCGACCGGTCTGCGAATCGAAGGCGAAGACTTCGCTTATGAGATCGCGCTGTATCATGACCGATATGAAGTGGGGGCTTACCTGGATCATAACGGCAATCCGGTGACGCCTGCTCTGCTGCCCCCTCCGAAGGAGATGGAGGAGCTTGAGCTTGGCGGAGTCGTCTTCCGAGATGACGTTCATGTCCACCACTGCCCGCGAGCCTGAATCAGGAGAGGAGAATCCGCTTTGCACAATTCGATAGCGAATGAACCGTTGGCTTCCCCCGTCTTCCGGGAGAAGCCGAAGTGGACGAAGGAGGAGGCGGAAGCGGCGCTCGGTTTCGTCCTGAAGAAGATCGACGAGAATCTTGAAGTCTTCTCCCGTACCTTTCCCGATGCGGCAAGTCAAGGGGGAGTGTACCCAGCCGTCGATAACTTTGAATGGACTCCCGGCTTTTGGACGGGGATGCTCTGGCTGGCTTATGAAGCGACCGGCCAGGACCGTTACCGCGAAACGGCGGAGAAGCAGTTGGAGAGCTTCTATGATCGGATCGAACAGGGCGTCCACATTCACACCCATGATTTGGGGTTCGTGTACAGCTTGTCCTGTGTGGCCGCTTATAAGCTGACCGGCAACGAACAAGCGCGGATCTATGCGCTCAAGGCGGCAGACCTGCTGCTTAGCCGAACTTTTCCCAAAGCGGGAATCATTCAGGCTTGGGGAGATCTGAACGATCCCAATCAACGGGGACGGATGATCATCGATTGCCTAATGAATCTGCCCCTCCTCTATTGGGCGTCGCAGGAGACAGGAGACCTTCGCTACCGGGAAGCTGCCGTGCGCCACGCCGATCAAGCGTCCCGGTATATGATCCGCGAGGATGCGTCAACCTATCACACCTTCTTCATGGATACGGAAAGCGGAGCCCCGCTTCGCGGAACTACACATCAAGGGTTCTCCGACGATTCATGCTGGGCGCGGGGGCAAGCGTGGGGTATCTATGGATTTCCGCTCAGCAGCCGGTATACCGGCAATGCGGAGCTTCTTGAGCGAGCCAAGAGGCTCGGCCATTACTTCTTGAACCGTCTTCCCGCGGACTTCGTCCCGTATTGGGACCTGATCTTCACGAGCGGAGCGGAGGAAAGGGATAGCTCGGCTGCGGCCATCGCCGCCTGCGGCTTTCTGGAGCAGGCGGAGCAGCTTCCGGTTCTTGACGAGTTCCGTTCCCTCTATGAGAATGCCGCTCTTCACATGCTCAAGTCGCTGTCGGAGAGCTACACCACGGCAGATCTTCCAAACTCCAACGGATTGTTGAAGCATGGTGTATACAGCAAGCCCGGCGGTGCGGGGGTCGATGAATGCACCATATGGGGAGATTATTTCTACCTTGAAGCGCTCATCCGGGTAACCCGAAATGGGAAAGCCTTTTGGTGAGGAGTCGGATCATACGAGCAGGCCTAGAAATTGCTTTCGAGCAGTTTTCTGAGCCTGCTTTTTTGATCATGCGGAGAGCATCGTTAGAGATGAGATTCTAGCAATGAATAAAAATAGATTACCCTTTCCGGAAGAATGTGGTATAATTTAACAAAAGGATTATTTTAGTAGAATGAATCAAATGTCGTATATTTTCCATATTCTATTAGAATGTCGGTTATTGGATCCTGGAACTGAAAGAGTATGAGGACCTTCACTTAAGAGGAGATGGCCATGGAACGGATAATGAGTTTTTCGAGTATCCCGGACAGGTCCTTACAAACGGTGATCGAGCGTGAACTGCGCAAGCAGAGCATGACCTTACAGGAATTATCGCATCAGACCGGCATCAACCGGGGAGTCTTTAGCGCGTTTTTTTCACGCATTCCGCCCAAGCCCATGTCGATCCGGCAGCTCGACCTCATTGCCTGCGCGCTGCATCAGCCGGAAGGCTGGCTGTATCCTCTCTATCTTGAGGATTGCTTTGCAGACGGGAAGACCCACTGGAAACAAGCGAAAGCCCTTTTGTTACGCTGTGTCGAGATGAAGCGATATGATTGGATCGAACGAGTGCTGGTGCAACTCATGGAAGAACCCGTACATATCCAAGGGGTATTTCTTCTCGGCGAAAGCTTGTATGAGGAAGGGCAGCGGGAAGCGTCGATTCCCTTTTATCGTTGTGTATGTGAAACCGAGATCAAGCAGCATTCGGAACGCTTGGCCATCAGTCAATACAAGTGGTTTCGAGCAAGGCTTGGCCCCGATCTGAGAGAAAATATGGAAGCGGCCTTGCAGTTTGCTCCCTTTCGCTCCCGTTTGCCGGAAACCTATTTGCTGGACGGTCTTCTGCACCTGGCGAATGTGTACTTCACCTTGCAGCGCTGGGAGGATGTGATGAAGATCGCGGACGAGCTGTTGGCTGCGGTTACGATTCTGATGCAGCATCAACGAGAACGAAAGCGCCGCGGATTGCCAACAGAACGATTGTCCACGGAACGGAATCTGGTCGTTTATTACGCCAGCAGCTACCTGTTGAAGGGAAATGCTCTCGAATGGTGCGGCCGCTATGAGGAGGCGCTGTCTTACATTCCCTTTTACGAGGAGTTAAGCAGCTTCGATGAGCTTGATGAGCAAGAGAAGCAGGAGGTTAAGAGGTTCTCCATGTTCGCTCAAGGAAATCGCTTGAATCTCCGGATCCTGATGGGTCATGTAGAGGACTTGCCCGACTATATCCTCTATTTGGACAAGAATCCGGAAGAAAGGCTTCCCGGGCTGCTGAGCATCATGTCTGCAGCGAATCGATGTTCCCTTGATGTAGATGAAGTAATCGATCATTATCGGGAGCTCCTGGAAGCGGGCAGCGAAGAGAGACCTACCTATTACCAGACTTCCAGCATGCAGCGGCGGCAAGCTAATCTCTGTTATCAATTGGCGATTTACCAGCTAACCCGCGAACGGTATCGTTCCGGAATGGATTGGCTGCTGCAAGCCGTTCGTCGCTCCACCGCCACCAACAATACCGAGCTCGCTTTGAACTGCGCTGCCTATATGGAGCGGTTCCGCGGGCATGCCGAAGCTGATCAGTTGCAAGTCTATGAGGCTATGATGAAGGAGGTGATCGAACATGCGCAAACGTCTGTTGTCTTTCCTGTTCGCCGGTATTCTTAGCTTAACCGTGGCGATTCCGGCTTTGGCTGCACCGGGATCGGTTGCTCCGCAATCCTCCCATGGAGACGGGTACGGCACTACTTCCGTAGTCGTCGTGAATTCACATGGAGATGGTTATTAAGAGGAGTCCGGCTTCGGAAGGGTGGAACCTCCGCACTTGTGCGGAGGTTTTTTAATGGCTACAATCAAAAAAATTCCAGAATATCAATTTTCCTGAAGTTCGCTAATCCTCGATAAAATGAGACAAAAGAACCTATGGGAGAGCTCCTTATGACAATCGACAGCCATCAAATCGAAGCGCTTCGGGAGGAACTGCATCAGCTGGTAAAGGAACACGGGTTTCTGGATCGGGACGTGCTTGCGAAATCGAGAGAGCTCGATCACCTGTTAAACCAATATCAGAAGCAGCATATCTCGTATAAACGAGGAATGTCGTCGTTTTCGGATGTGTGTTACTCAAGCTATTCGCAGCAGGACGCTGTGGTTGAGGAGCATTGGCAGCGAAGCTGATGGATTCACTCTTCGTGAACAAGCGCGACAAGACCGATGGGAGGAGCCAACGGGGCTTGAACGAAAGGGAATACAGGTATCCAAACAAAGCCAAAGGCGAGCCGGGTTGAACCGGCCGGACCTCGGCTTGTTTTTTTGTCTATGCCATTTTACATGAACAAGTCATAGGTATACTATTTTAATAGAAGATCATTAGAATGGATAAACAAGCTTGATCATAAAAGCATAAGAAACGGATGGAAACGGACGGTGAAAGAAAAACCACGGGGGGAATGAATCGTGAGGGCGGAGGACAAAGTGATTTTGATTACCGGAGGGAACGCGGGCATCGGCAAAGCAACAGCCGCAGCATTGGCCATGCAGGGTTCTACCCTCGTGCTTGCATCCCGCAATGCGGCGAAAGGAGAGGTGGTAAGTCGAGCGATTCGTTCGATCAGCGGTAATGACCGGGTGCAGTTCATGCCGTTGGATTTGGCCTCGTTCGAGTCGATCACGCGGTTTGCCGAGAACTTCAAAAGCCGGTTTCAACGGCTGGATGTTCTTCTGAACAACGCCGGGCTTGTGGCTTCGGGCAAGCGAACAGAGACGAAGGATGGCTTGGAGACGACCATAGGAGTTAATCATTTCGGAACCTTCCTGCTTACGGGCCTTCTTCTGGACCGGTTGAAGGCTGCCGGCAGCTCGCGCATCGTCACTGTAAGCTCAAGGGTTCATGCGAGGGGAAAGCTGATCTTGGACGATCTGCAGCTCAAAGAGCAATTCAGCGCTATGAAAGCCTACGCCCAATCCAAATTAGCCAATATTCTGTTTACCTACGAGCTGGCCCGCAGACTAAACGGGGAGGGGGTCACCGTCAACTGCCTCCATCCCGGCATGGTGCGAAGCAGCTTCTATGACCGGCCATCCGGCCTTAAGGCGAAGCTGGCGTTCGGAATGATCAAACCTTTCCTCATTCCGGTCGAAAAAGGAGCGGAGACCTCCATCTTCTTGGCAGCCTCTCCTGAGGTTGAGGGTATAACCGGCAAGTACTTCGTAAAGTGTATGGAAACCCCTTCCTCCCCCTTGAGCTATGATCAGGAACTGGCACAGAGCTTGTGGGAAATCAGCGAGCAGATGACAGGATTCACCTATCCGGTAAGGTAAGCCTAATCTTTGGCTTTGGACTCCACTCGGTTCACTATGCAAGATAACCATTTAAAGCGCAAGCAAGAGGAGGAAGTCTCCTTCTGCTTGCGTTTGTTGTTTGTGCTATTCCCAATCGTCGGAGGATGAGAACGTATTCTAAACGAGCGCCAGATGAGGCATGATAAAGATGCATGAAACCCATCGTTATCGCAACGGGCTAGGGCTAACATGGGGAGGGCGATCGAGGAATAAGCTAAAGAGGTCGAGACAATAGAAATCGTTTTCATGAAACGAAATAGGGCCGTTTATCCAAAATTTATAGCCGATCGTCACTTTTTATGAGCTTTTTGGATAATAACAATCTTCAAAAAAAGGGTTCATAATGTTTTTGTCGAAGTAATAAAATGAACTAACTTTTTATGGAGGTGTTATTTTCGTGAAATACGGTTATTTTGATGCCGAGAATAAAGAATATGTCATCACAAGACCGGATACGCCGGCACCATGGGCTAACTATCTGGGCTCTCCTGAGTATGGCGCGATCATTTCAGGAAATGCAGGGGGATACAGCTTCGTCAAATCGGGCGCTAACGGACGTATCATTCGTTATCGCTTCAATTCGGTCATGAATGATCAACCGGGCCGTTATATCTATGTCAAAGATCGCGAAAACGGAGATTACTGGTCGGCTTCCTGGCAACCGGTAGGCAAGGACCTGGAGAAGTACCGCACGGAATGTCATCACGGCACGGCTTATTCGCGCTTTGTCTCCGAATACGACGGGATCGAATCCGATACGCTGTATTATGTTCCGCTGAACAAGACCTATGAGGTTTGGAAAACGAAGGTCACGAACAAGAGTGCGAAACCCCGCAAGCTGTCCTTGACCGGGTATGTGGAATTCACGAACAGCGGTAACTACGAGCAGGACTCCGTAAACCTTCAGTACACCTTGTTCGTCAGCAAGACTTACTTCCGCAACAACATGATCCTGCAAGCGATCAACGAGAACATCAAAGGCCACGCCGGCCCGAACGATAGCGACGAAGAAGGAAGAGGCATTTGGCGCTTCTTTGGTCTCGCCGGATCGGAAGCGGCTGCTTATGACGGCGACCGCGACACCTTCGTTGGCAAGTACCGCGACTATTCGAATCCGCGCTCCATTGAAAACGGTTGCTCGAATACGCTCAACTTCAACACCAACTCCTGCGGCGCCCTGCAGGCTGATATCGAGCTTGCACCGGGTGAATCGAAGGAACTGATCTATCTTCTCGGTGCCTATGCGGAAAAAGGCGCGAAAGAAATCATGGCCCACTATCAAGACCTCTCCGTGGTAGACCGCGAGTTGGAGGAGTTGAAGACTTTCTGGCACGCGAAGCTGAACCGCTTCCAGGTTCAAACGCCTGACGACAACCTCAACCAAATGGTCAACACGTGGAATGCTTACCAATGCTTTATCACCTTCATCTGGTCCCGCGCTGCATCCTTCCAGTATTGTGGACTGCGGAACGGCCTTGGCTACCGCGATACCGTACAGGATATTCAAGGCATCATGCACCTCGACCCCGAGCTCGCTCGCGAGCGCCTTACGCTCATGCTGTCCGCTCAGGTGAATAACGGCGGCGGCTTGCCGCTTGTGAAGTTCGATCACCGTCCGGGCTTCGAGAAGACGCCAGACGATCCGGAATACGGAGCCGAAACGGGACATCCGGCTTACCGCGCGGATGACGCCCTGTGGCTGTTCCCGACCTTGATCCGCTACGTCAAGGAGAGCGGCAACTGGGCTTACATCGACGAAGTGATTCCTTATGCGAATAAGGAAGAAGGCACCGTTTATGATCACCTCAAGCGGGCTATCCAGTTCAGCCTCGACCGCATGGGCGCTCACAACATGCCGGCCGGTCTTCATGCCGACTGGAACGACTGCCTGCGGCTCGGTGCGAAGGGCGAATCGACCTTCGTCGCGTTCCAGCTCTACATGGCGTACAACGTCTTCATCGAAATCGCCGAGCGCAAGGGCAACAAGGAAGATGTGGCTTGGGCTGAGAAGCTTCGCGAGGAGCTGAGCCATACTCTCCAAGAGAACGCTTGGGAGGATGATCAATTCATCCGCGGCTTC
Source organism: Gorillibacterium timonense (assembly GCF_001457415.1). Taxonomy (GTDB): domain Bacteria; phylum Bacillota; class Bacilli; order Paenibacillales; family NBRC-103111; genus Gorillibacterium; species Gorillibacterium timonense. The sequence goes on along the minus strand of NZ_LN881723.1, from coordinate 1,108,412 downwards.
ACCGAGGAAAACGAAGTTATCGGTTCCTCCAACAATGTAGACGCTAAGATCTGGTTGGAGCCGCAAACGTGGTCCGTCCTGAGCGGCGCCGCTCGTCCGGAGCAAGCGAAGCTCGCGCTGGATAAGGTCTATGAGAAGCTGAACACCAAGTACGGCGCGATGGTCTGCTACCCGCCGATCAACCGCGACGGTCACCCGGTATTGCTCATGTCGTTGTTTAACCCGACGACGAAGGAAAACGGCGGGATCTTCTCCCAACCGCAGGGCTGGTTGGTCCTCGCCGAAACGATGATCGGCAACGGCAATCGTGCCTTCGAGTACTATCAGGAGATCAACCCGGCCAGCATGAACGAAGATGCGGATGTGCGCGGGATCGAGCCTTACGTACACGGCCAATTCATCGAAGCCGTGGACAGCCCGTTCTACGGTCGAGGACACGTCCACTGGCTCACCGGGACCGCCTCCACTGTCATGGTATCCCTCGCCGAAGGCATCATGGGCGTACAGCCAGAGTTTGACGGCCTGCGCATCGACCCGTGCGTACCGGATAGCTGGACGGAGTTCTCGATGGAACGTGAGTTCCGTGGAAAGCACTTGAACGTGAAGGTCCAAAACCCGAACGGCGTGCAAAAGGGAATCGCCTCCATCGTGCTGAACGGAACTGTCCTGGAAGGGAAGCTTATTCCTGAGAACCTTCTGAAGGAAGAGAACGACATTCTCATCACGATGGGATAAGACCCATCATTCGAGCGGTGCTTTTCCGCATCCCCGTGCAAAGTTTGTCCAATCCCTGTATGATGGGGAGGAAGGACATTCCTATTCACCAGGAGGATATAAAGCAATGCCAACCCCACACAATCAGGCGAGCAAGGACGACATCGCAAAGGTTGTCCTGATGCCCGGAGATCCCTTGCGCGCCAAATTTATCGCAGAGACGTATCTGGAGAACCCCCGCTTGGTCAACCAGGTGCGCAATTCGTTCGCCTACACGGGAACCTACAAAGGCAAAACCATTACCGTCATGAGCTCGGGGATGGGGATGCCAAGCATTGGCATCTACTCGTACGAACTGTTCAAGTTCTACGATGTGGAATGCATCATCCGGGTCGGCAGCGCCGGAGCGTACACCGATCAGTTGGCCCTTTACGATATCGTTCTGGCGGACAGCGCTTGGAGTGAATCGAACTTCGCCAAATCCCAATCGGGTGAGACGAGCGATGTTTTGACGCCGTCTCCTCGCGTGAATGCAGAGATCGAGAAAGCCGCTGGAAAGCTCGGATACCCGATCACGACCGCCCGGATTCATTCGAGCGACGTGTTCTATGCTGAAGAGCACATGCCGACCTACAAGAACTTTTACGAAGAAAAAGGTTGTGTCTGCGTGGAAATGGAGAGCTTCGCTCTCTTCCACAACGCCAAGGTGACCGGCAAATCGGCCGCCTGTCTGTTGACCATCTCCGATTCGCTGGTGGATCACACCGCAACGACTGCCGAAGAGCGGCAAACCTCCTTCAACAAGATGATGGAGATCGCTCTTGATGCGGCTGTTGAACTCGCATAAAACCCGAAATGCTGCTCCTCTGACGCGCTTAATCAGCGCTGGGGGAGCAGCTTTTTTTGTGATCCTTCATCCGTCCTTATGCGAACAAATCGTACATCGCCTGCTGCTGAAGCTGCACAAACCAACGGGTTCAAAGAAGCAGCGGCAAGGTTGTGTGGATTTTCGTTGACAGATCGGGATGTCGCTCGATAAGATGAAAGGGGTTACAAGATGGAAGAGTATGGATTCATTTGAAAATGCAAGCACAGGACATGACCAAGGAGGATGGTAGCATGGCAACCCAGTATCCCCGGATCGGCATTCGTCCGACCATTGATGGCAGGAGACGCGGAGTTCGCGAATCGCTTGAGCTGCAGACCATGGGCATGGCGCGGCGAGTCGCCGCATTTTTGTCGGAAAATCTTCGTTATCCGGACGGTTCCCCTGTCGAATGCGTCGTTGCCGATACGACCATCGGCGGCGTGAAGGAGGCTTCCGCTTGCCGGGAGAAGTTTTTAGGCATGAAGGTTGGGTTATCGATAACAGTCACGCCCTGCTGGTGTTACGGCTCCGAAACGATGGACATGGACGCGACCCTTCCGCATGCCGTATGGGGCTTTAACGGTACGGAACGACCGGGTGCGGTCTATCTGGCAGCCGTCTTGTCTGCTTATGCTCAAAAGGGGATTCCCGCCTTTGGTATTTATGGCGAGGATGTTCAAGATTTGGACAGCACCGTCATCCCGGACGATGTTCAGAAGAAGCTGATCCGCTTCGCTAAAGCGGGACTGGCTGTTGCGATCATGAAAGGCACCTCCTACTTGTCCATGGGTTCGGTTTCGATGGGGATCGCCGGGTCCATTGTGAGCGATGCTTTTTTCCAGGATTACCTCGGCATGCGCAACGAGTATGTGGACATGTCGGAATTCGTCCGCCGCTTTGAAGAAGAGATCTACGACAAGGAAGAATTTACATGCGCCTTGCAATGGACAAAGGAGCATTGCCGGGAAGGTACGGACAACAATCCGGCACATCTGCAAGTCAGCGATGAAGAGAAGGCGAAGCAGTGGGAAACCTGCGTCAAGATGACGCTGATCGCCCGCGACCTGATGGTGGGCAACCCGGAGCTGGCAAAGCTCGGCTTTGAAGAAGAGGCACAGGGCCACAACTCGCTTGCAGCTGGCTTTCAGGGACAGCGTCAATGGACGGATCATTTTCCGAATGGGGACTTTATGGAGACGATCCTCAATTCCTCCTTCGATTGGAACGGCAGACGGGCTCCTTATATTCTGGCAACGGAGAATGACAGCTTGAATGGCGTGGCTATGCTGTTCAGCTACTTGCTGACGAACACCGCGCAGGTGTTCGCGGATGTGCGGACGTACTGGAGCCCCGCCGCCGTTAAGCGGGTGACCGGCTACGAGCTGGAAGGCCGGGCCGCAAACGGGCTCATCCACCTGATCAACTCCGGCTCCGCTGCGCTCGACGGCACCGGTCTTGAGACGCGGAATGGAGAGCCGGCGATCAAACCCTTCTGGGAGATAGCGGAGGAAGAGGTCAACGCCGCTCTCGCGAACACGAAGTTCCGACCGGCGTCCCAGGAGTATTTCCGCGGAGGCGGGTTCTCGACGAATTACCTAACCCGAGGAGGAATGCCGGTCACCATGGTTCGCTTGAATCTGGTCAAGGGGCTTGGACCGGTGCTTCAGCTGGTGGAAGGGTACACGGTGGAGCTTCCCGAAGCGGTGCATCGCACGCTGGATGAGCGGACAGATCCCACCTGGCCGACGACCTGGTTTGTTCCTCGACTGACCGGGAATGGAGCCTGCTCGTCCGTCTACGAGGTGATGAACAACTGGGGAGCGAACCACGGCTCCGTGAGTTATGGGCATATCGGCGCTGAACTGATCACACTCGCTTCGATTCTCCGCATTCCGGTAAGCCTGCACAACGTCGAAGTCTCAGAGATTTTCCGACCGCGCGTCTGGTCGCTGTTCGGGACGGAGAACCTTGAGTCTGCGGATTACCGCGCTTGCAGCAACTTTGGACCGCTGTATTAATTTCCGAAGGACAGGCGGGACGATCGCGATGAACAAGACGATGACGATGACGATGGTAGCCGTCGATCTCGGGGCAAGCTCGGGGCGAGTGATCCTGGGGACATACGACGGACAAACGCTTGTGACCGAGGAGATTCACCGGTTTGCGAACGAACCCGTGCGGCTTGGGTTTGACCTGGTGTGGAATGTTCTCGGGCTGTTCGCGGAGATCAAACGCGGCATCAAGCTGGCCTGCCGAAAGCATGGGCAGCCGGTAAGCCTCAGCATTGATACGTGGGGTGTCGATTACGGTTACCTGGACAAAGGGGGAAGGCTCCTGTATCCCCCTCATCATTACCGGGACGAGCGAATGAGCAAGCATCGCTCCCGACTTGAAGGGCTGCTGCCGCCACAGGAACAGTTCCGCTTGACCGGCAATCAACCGGATTCGATCAACACCGTCTACCAGCTCTTCGCGGACGGACAGGAGAACACCGCGCTTGCGTCGGCTACCGACAAGATCTTGATGATGCCGGACTTATTCCTCTATCTGCTGTCGGGGAGAGCCGTCGCGGAACGGACCATTCTCAGCACGAGCGGCTTGATCGATCCCGTCACAGGCGAGCCAGCCTCACTCGTCTTTGAAAGTCTCGGACTCAATCCGATGCTCATGGCGGAGCGCGTTCAGGCGGGTACCGTCATCGGCACGCTGCTGCCCGAGCTCCAGGAGGAGCTCGGATGCGGACCGATGCGAATCATCGCCGGGGCTTCCCATGATACGGCATCCGCCGTCGCGGCCATTCCCTATGCGGATAAGAGCGGCTCCGCTTTTCTCAGCTCCGGCACCTGGTCGCTGATAGGAGTTGAGACTCCGGAGCCGGTGCGGACAGAGGAAGGCTACCGCCTAGGGTTCACCAATGAAGGCTGCTTCGGTGGAGGAAATCGGCTATTGAAGAACACGACCGGTCTGTGGCTCCTGCAGGAGTCGCAGCGATGCTGGGCCGAAACGGGGCAGAAACACAGCTTTGCCGAACTGATGGAGCTCGCGGCAAGCGCGGAGCCGTCTCGGGCTATCCTCGATCCGAACGATCCCGTCTTCCGCGCTCCAGGTGACATGCCGGTGCGGATCGAGCGCTATTGCCGAGAGAGGGGGCATGCGGCGCCTGCGTCAAAAGGAGAGCTTGTGCGCCTCGTTCTCGACAGCCTTGCATGTTCCTACGCCCAGACGATCAAGGAGCTGGAGAGGGTCGTCGGCAGAGGTATCCACACGATCCACATGGTCGGCGGAGGCATTCAGAATCGGCTTCTCTGTCAGCTGACCGCGGATGCGACCGGCATGGAGGTCGTAGCCGGTCCGGTGGAAGCGAGCGCTATCGGCAATCTGCTTGTGCAGCTCATGGCAATGGGAGAGCTTGAGAGCAGCCGCGCTGCCGACATCGTAGCTGCTTCGGAGCCGATCGTCGTCTACCGCCCGGGTGTAAATTCCTCCGGCAAGCTTCGAGCATAGGCCTGGCCTCGAGTTTGCCCTATCCATAACAAGACAAAGGAGAATGAATCCACCATGGAGAATAAAGAAGCTCTGGAAGCGCGCGAGCAGAAATTGCGTCTGCAAATTTGCGACATCGGCCGGAACCTGTTCAACAAAGATTTTATCGCCGCCAACGACGGCAACATTTCGGCTCGTCTCAGCGCCAATGAAGTGCTGGCCACACCGACTGGCGTGAGCAAAGGCTATTTGGAGCCGCACATGCTGGTCAAAGTGAATCTGGAGGGCGACATCCTGGAAGCGCATGAGGACTACCGTCCTTCCACGGAAGTGAAGATGCATCTGCGCGTTTACCGCGCTCTCCCGGAGATGGGCGGCGTCGTGCATGCACATCCGCCCTTCGCCACCGCCTTTGCCATCAAGGGGGAAACGCTCGACAAGATGATGATGCCGGAGTCGGTCATCGCCATGGGCGACATCCCTCTGGCCAAGTACGGTACACCTTCCACGGAGGAAGTACCGGATTCGCTCGTACCGTTCTTCGGCAAGAAAACGGCAGTTCTCCTGGAAAGCCACGGCGCAATCACCTGGGGCAAGGACGTCATGGCCGCTTACATGAACATGGAGCGGCTGGAGTATACGGCCAAGCTGACGTTCCTGACCCGCCTGATTGACGGTGAGCGCGAGCTTCCTCCGAAGCGAATTGAAGAGCTGGTGGCGCTCCGGTCGTTTTACGGGATGTAATCCGAGGGTTGGAGCGTGGCTGGATGGACTCATTATCTGAAGAAAAGAGGAGCGCTGCCCATGTTGAAACGCATTCCCAAGCTGCTGTCCCCGGAGCTAGTCCGCATCATGATGGAGATGGGGCACGGCGACGAGCTCGTGCTCGCTGATGCGAATTTTCCGGGGCATTCGCTGCATTCCCGCGTCGTCCGCTGCGACGGCATCGGCATTCCCCGGCTACTGACCGCCATCCTGGAGCTGCTGCCGCTCGATCATTACGCTTCCCATCAAGCGATTCTCATGGAGGTCGTGCCCGGTGATCCAACCGTTCCGGTCATCTGGGAGGAGTACGATCGCATCATCAAAGCGAGCGATCCGGAAGCAGGATTCGGGCGGGAAGAACGGTTCGCCTTCTATGAGCGGGCCAAATCGGCTTATGCGATCGTTGTGACGGGAGAAGAGGCCTTGTATGGTAATTTGATTTTGAAAAAAGGCGTTATCGCTGGCGACTAGGGGAGGCGAGCTCCTTTACGGCAAGTATACGGCTTCTGGACTATGTGATTCTGCATAGCCGGGAGCCGTTTTTGCATTGAGAATTTGATTCGGAAATTGTGTAACCATTGCTTAGTTTTGAATATGGCTCAGTTGTCGCTCTATCTTGGATATTACTCAGTTATTGCTTTGTCTTGGTTTTTGATCAGTTATCGTTCTGTTTTGAATATCGTCTTGATTATTGGATTTTGTCGCAAGGAAGTGCCTCTATTCCCTCAATCTGTCATAATGGGGGATGGAAGAAAGAGGCGGGGATGGAGAGACATCCATTCGAGTCTCAATGATCGAAGAGGTGGATTACAGGCGATGAGGCTTTTACTGATTGAAGACGATGGGGAAATTCGCGAAATGCTGGAAAGCTTTCTGCGCTCTCAGCAGTTTGAAGTCGAGACGGCTTGTGATGGCGAGGAAGCTTGTGTGAAGTTTGCGGAAGGGCGATTCGATCTCATTCTCTTGGATCTGATGATTCCGCGAGTGAGCGGCCTGGAGGTCCTGCAGCGAATTCGAAATAGCAGCACCGTTCCGATCCTGATCCTGTCTGCTCGGGACACGGACTCCGATATCACCCTGGGGCTTGGACTTGGAGCAGATGATTATGTCACCAAGCCGTTTTCCGTTGTGGAAGTGCTGGCCCGCATCAAAGCCAACCTCCGCAGGACCACCCAATATGCCGCAGCGCTTGCAACCTCCAGCCAGGAAATACTGACCGTTGGCGAGTTGACCATGAACCTGGCCGAGCATTCGGTGATGAAGAACGGAGAACGGATTGACTTGACCGCGAAAGAATATGACATTCTGAAGCTGCTCATGCAAAATCCGAAAAAGGTTTATACGAAGGAGCAGCTCTACTCTACCATTTGGAAGGAAGACTATTTTGGAGACGAGAACGCGGTGAATGTGCACATCAGCCGCCTCCGAAACAAGGTGGAAGACCATTCCCGCGATCCTCGTTATGTGCTCACGGTTTGGGGGATTGGCTACAAGCTGGGAGGGGGAAAATGAGCGAATCGACGCTTCTTTTTTTTATGTCGGGATGTGTTCTCGTCTTGCTTGTCCTTCTCGTGTACCAGCAGCTCGCCTTGCGTAAGGGTACGGAAGCCCATTTGATGGACATGTGCAGAAAAGTAAACGACATTCTCGATCGGGACAGCGATGAGAAGGTGATGGTCTTCACCTCAAATAAAGCATTGATGGAGCTCGCGGCACAGATCAACCGGCTGCTCGAAGATCGTCAAAAGCGAAAAGCCGAATACCGGCGTTTTGAACGGACATCGAAAAAGATGCTCTCCAACATCTCGCACGACATCAAGACGCCCTTGACGGTCATTCTCGGGTACCTTGAGATCATCCAGCTCGACTCCAAGGAGGAAGAAGAACGCCTGAGAAAGGTGGAACACAAGGCTAAACAGGTTTTAGATCTGTTGAACGAATTTTTTACACTGGCGAAATTGGATGCCGAGGACATGGAGCTTGCGGTAAGCGAGGTGAACCTGTCGGAGATATGCCGGGAGAATCTGGTGGGCTTGTATGACATTCTGGTGCAAAAGAATTTTCAAGTGGAGGTGTCCATACCCGAAACAGAGGTGCCGGTATACGGAAACAAGGACGCCTTGCATCGAATCCTGAACAATCTTCTCTCCAACTGCATTCGGTATGGCTCCGACGGCAAGTACCTGGGCCTGTTTCTTCGGACGGATGAAGCCTACGCCTATCTTGACGTGGTTGACAAAGGGAAGGGAATTGAGAAGGCTTTTGCCGACAAGGTGTTCGAACGCTTGTACACGATGGAGGATTCTCGGAATCGGGACATTCAAGGAAATGGACTTGGGCTGACGATTGCCAAGCAACTGGCGATTCGGCTCGGCGGGGAGCTTACGCTGGTTAGCATCCCTTATGAAAAAACGGTTTTCACCGTCAAGCTGAAGCGGGCATCGGGATTCTTCCGGGAGATGGACCGAGAAACGGACGAAAGAAATTCGTAAGATTTCGTCAAGAGTTTTGAAAAAGCTGCCCGCTACAATGGAAGAGGAAAGGGGGCAAGCGAAATGACAGCCATTTTGCAGACGAATCACTTGACGAAGACGCTGGGGGGAAAGACGCTGGTAGCGGACGTGAACCTTCATGTGAAGAAGGGCACGATCTACGGCTTTCTCGGTCCCAACGGAGCAGGGAAGACAATGGTTATGAAGATGATCACCAACCTGTGGAAGCCCACGAGCGGAAGCATTGAGCTTTTTGGAGAGGTGCTTACGCCTACTTCCTATGAAGTTCTGAAACGGATGGGCAGCATCATTGAATTTCCAACCTTTTATGAGCACTTGAGCGGCAAAGACAACCTGCAACTCCATTGCGAGTATATGGGCTACTACAGCTCTGGCAGCGTGGAGCAAGCGCTGGCTCTGTTGGACCTGCAGGATGCTGGGACGAAACCGGTGAAGAGCTATTCCCTCGGAATGAAGCAGCGCTTGGGCTTGGCCCGGGCTGTTCTGTGCAAGCCGGAATTGCTGATCTTGGATGAACCGACGAACGGCCTCGATCCGGTCGGAATGAAGCAGATCCGAGACTTGATGAGAACACTCTGTGAAGAATACGGCATCACCCTCATGGTCTCCAGCCACATCTTGTCCGAGATCGAGAGCATTGCGGATACGATCGGGGTTATTCATCACGGAAAGCTGGTAAAGGAAATTTCGATGAAGGAAATTGCGGATTCCAGCTTGGCTTATCTGGAGCTGTCGGTATCGGATGTCAAACGAGCCTCTTACGTGCTGGCAGACAAGCTTTCGCTTCCCAACTTCAAGGTGATGGATGAGCACAGCATCCGAATCTATGACAACCGCTATTCGGCTAAGGAATTGGCTAAGACGCTGGCAATGAATGAAGTCGATTTTGATGGGATCAGTAAGAAGGCCGAAACCCTGGAGGATTACTTCCTGAAGCTCACCATGGAGGGGGAGAAATCATGCTGAAATTGATCCGGTTGGAATGGAAAAAGAACCACATTGCACGGTACATCCGGAATGCTCTCATCGTTGCAGGAGTACTGGGTCTGTTCTTGTTTGCCACCGCCTATTTCGGCATCGCGAATGACCCGGACACCGGCGTGCCGGATACCGCAGAGGGGTACAATTTTATGTCGGCTTCGGTGGAAATGGTGACGGGCGTTACGTTCCTGATCTTCACCAGCCTGATGCTGGCGAGCTTTATTGTCAGCGCTTATAAGAACAAAACCATGAACCTGATGTTCTCCTACCCGATCAAGCGGCGCAATATTCTGATCTCCCAAATGCTTGCGGTCTGGATCTTCAATTTCGTCGCTTTGGTTCTGACCAAGCTGCTGATCTATGGCTGCATTCTTGCAGGCTCGGCCTACAAAGCGTCCGCCTTTCCGATTGATTATGACATGACGCACCTCTCCTTCTATGCCCAGCTCGTCTTGAAGTCGGTTGTCACCGTCAGCGTGAGCTTCATCGCTTTGTTTGTCGGGCTCGTTCTGCGATCCTCCAAGGCGACGATCGTCACCTCGTTTCTGCTCATCCTGCTGACTCAAGCGAACATTGGGGACTACACGCTCGCTAACCGTCCGCTCTTTCCTCTCGTTCTGATCGCTCTTTCCTTGGTTTTTGCCTTTCTCTCGATCCGCAACGTGGAAACCAAGGACTTGATCTGAGTGAGGAAGGGAGATCCGAGTCGGTAAGACTTCCCCATTGCCCATACGGCGCAACCTCTCTATAATGAATGAAAATAGTCAAAGGAGAGCTCAGTGCCTTATGCCGATCAGTCGAAGCAAAATCGTTATCGTCGGGACCGGGTCCGTCGGAGCAGCGGTTGCGTTTAATCTCGCCATCAACCACACCTGCGACGACCTGGTTTTGATTGACAGAAACAAGAAGAAGGCCTGGGCGGAGGCGAAGGATCTCCAGCACTCTCTCGGGTACCGCGGCATCCGGATGAACGTGACGGACGGCGACTATGCCGATTGCGGTGACGCTGATCTCGTGGTCATCGCGGCGGCGCTGCCGTACGTGATGGGGCAGACCCGGCTCGATCAAGTGGAGCAGGCTGCGGAAGTGGTGCGGAGCATCGTGACGCCAGTCATGGAGAGCGGCTTCCAGGGGATGTTTGTCGTGATCACGAATCCGGTCGACATCATGACGTATTGCGTGCAGAAATGGTCCGGTCTGCCGGACAGTCGGGTGATTGGGACCGGAACGGCGCTTGACTCCGCCCGGCTGAAATACCACCTGTCCGAGACCATGAACGTCGATCCGCAAAGCGTCTATGCGCTATGTATGGGCGAGCACGGCGACTCACAGATGGTTCCGTGGAGCCAGGTGACCGTTGGCGGTAAGCGGTTCCTTGATATCCTGAAGGATAACCCGGACCGGTTCCCCGGCTTTAATGTCAACGATATGGGCAAGCATATCATGCAGGTCGCCTATGACATCGTCATGGCGAAGGGAGCAACCACCTTCGGCATCGCCGCGACGACCGTGCAGATCATCCAGGCGATTCTGCGGGATGAAAATAAGGTCATCCCGGTCTCGGCCATGCTGCACGGGGAATACGGAGAAAGCGGTGTCTACGCCGGAATCCCCGCCGTCATCAACAATCAAGGTGTCAAAGAGCTGGTCGAGCTGCATCTGACGGTCGAGGAACGACAAGCGTTGAGCGACTCTGTGAAGCTCATCCGCGGCTACTGTGAGAAAGTAGTAATCGAACCAACGAATCGATAGTTCATAATCAAGCCACCCGTGGTTCGGATTTGAATCACAGGCGGGTGAATAAGGAGGGAAACCGATGGTATCGCAAAAGATGTACGAGCTTGGCAGCAAACGTTCGGTAATTCGGGAAATTTTTGAGTTCGGCAAAAAGCGGGCGGCTGAGATCGGAGCGGACAATGTGTACGACTTCAGCTTGGGCAATCCGAGCGCACCGGCGCCGGAGTCAGTGAAGCAGGCGCTCCTTGATCTGCTGACGCAAGAGGACTCGGTATCCGTACATAGCTATACCTCGGCTCAGGGCGATCCAGAGGTGCGGCAGGCTATCGCCGATTACCTGAACGGCCTCTACGGCACGGATTACCGGGCCGATCGGTTGTACATGACGGTCGGCGCCGCTGCCTCGCTCAGCGTCAGCATCAAGGCAGTGGCGGGGACGGGCGACGAAGTGATCGCGTTCGCACCGTTTTTTACCGAGTACAAGGTGTTTGTGGAAGCGGCAGGTGCGAGTCTCGTTGTAGTCCCGCCGAAGCGTGATGACTTTCAAATCGAATTTGCCGATTTTGAGCGGTTGATTAATGAGAAAACCAAAGCCGTTCTCGTCAATTCCCCCAATAATCCAACGGGAGTCGTTTATTCGGAGGAGACCGTCGTCAAGCTCTGCGAGCTCTTGAAGGCGAAAGAGCAGGAGTATGGACACGCCATTTACTTGATCACCGACGAGCCGTATCGGGAGATCGTATACGACGGGGTCGATGTTCCGTTCTTCCCGCTCTATTATGCCAACACACTGGTCTGCTACTCCTACAGCAAGTCGCTGTCGGTTCCTGGAGAGAGGATCGGGTATGTGCTCGTTCCGAACGGGATGGAGGATGCGGACAAGGTATATGCCGCCATCTGCGGAGCGGGCCGGGCGCTCGGCTATGTATGTGCGCCGAGTCTGTTCCAGAAGGCGATCGCGAAATGCCTCGGCGAGACGGCGGACCTGTCGGTGTACAAGGAGAACCGCGATCTGCTCTATCAGGCGCTGAAGGAGTACGGATACGAGTGCGTCTATCCGCAGGGAGCCTTCTACCTGTTCGTCAAAGCGTTGGAAGAGGATGCGAACGCCTTCTGTGCCCGGGCGCAGAAGCACGATCTTCTCTTCGTTCCTGGCGATGATTTCGGTTGTCCAGGCTATGTGCGAATCTCCTACTGCGTACCCGCCGAGCGGATTCGGCGCTCGCTCCCGGCCTTCGAGCGTCTTGCCGAAGAGTACCGGACGGGCTTCGCTCAGGCGTAAGGTCAGGCAACGGAGGAAAGCTGGAAGGCGGCGAGTAGCCACCTTTCAGCCAGGCCTGCACGAAGAAGGGGCACAGCAGAAGGAAGGACTCTCTCCTTTTTTGCTGTGCCCCTTCTTTCTGGCATCTGTTCGTCAAACGATTCCGCAGATGTTGGCTGCGTACTCGAACCGACATGGGATAGCTATTGGTGGAGGCAGTCTATCCGATGCCAATTGACGTGGACTCCTGTCCGTACGATTAGAATGGGTAACGTATAATCGTATGATCGGTATCGTTCCTTCGTTATTGTCCGTCCGCTTGCCAGCCATAACGAATCTGCGGCGGATAGGCAGGATAGCCTCCGCCATAAGCCGCACCGGCAGCCGAATTGTCATACCGATAGCCTGCGGGAACGGCTGAGGAATAGAGCGGCTGCCCATAGGGATCATAGCCGGTTGGCTGCCCGAACCCGGAAGGGGAGTAACTGCCTGCCTGTGGATGAGCTGATCCGAAGGATGGAATGGATTGGCGGCTTCCCATCTGGAGGGCTGCCGGAGGGTTCGCCGACACATTCTCGACACCGCCGACTTGCGCGAGCCTGCAATCCTTGGGCGGTCCGATGATCACCGTGTCTTTGATCGGCGCTAAGGCTTCCTTGATCAACGCTTCATCCAGGCAGTAGGCATGGGACAAAATTTCCGCTGGGGTCAGCCGGAGAATATCGGACCCGTTGACGAATTCCGGAACCGGGGCGTCGAAGACGGCCAGAAGATGAGTGTCGTCTTCCAGGGCGACTTCGTAATGCCACCAGCCTTGCGGAACATTGGCGACCTGCTGCGGACGAATGGGAAAGTTGAGGAGCTTTTTCGTAAAGGGATTGATCAGAGAAACAACCGCTGAGCCGGAGACGCAATACACCAATTCGGAAGCGTTTTGATGGATATGCGGCTCCACCACATTGGATTTGCTGAGGAAGATATCCAAGAGTGAGGTATTACCGAGCGTGTTCAACTGCTGTACGGACAAGATGTTGATGTAATTGTCGCTGTCTTTGGCCATCAAGCGGCTATTGCGGAGATCGAAGCTGAATTTAACATCCGGCGAGGTATAATCCATGTATGAAATCATGGGAAGGTTCCAACCTCTCTTTAGAATGGAATCGGGATGAGCATGGAATCGAAAGGGATCGGGATAAGCATGGAATCGAAAGGAATAGGGATAAGCATGGAATCGAAAGGGATCGGGATAAGCATGGAATCGAAAGGAATCGGGAATCGGGATAGGCGGGCGTCTTGCTTTGGATATCCTATGTGAATCTTCCTGAGGGCGTGAGCCCAAATGAAATCCGACAGGGAGCGGCCAGGGGAAATCCTTTGAGGCTGGAATCAATCTCGCGGCGGGTTGTCCCATTGACTGGACTGGCAAGCTGTGCAAAAATCAACCCAACTGGATAGAACGCCCCGCTAATTATGAATCGGGGCTAACACAAAGAAGCGCGAACAACAGGTAGGAGTGAGCGAGTGGTTACATTTGGATTTGTCCGGCACGGACTGACGGACTGGAATTCGGAATACCGAGCCCAGGGGCAGCATGACGTACCACTGAATGCAGAGGGAATCCGCCAAGCCCGACTTCTGGGAGAGCGGCTTGCCAAGGAGCACTGGGATTATCTCTACAGCAGCGATTTATCCCGCGCAAGAGTGACGGCGGAGATCGTGGCCGAGGCGATGGGCATGGAGGTAACCGGCTTCGATCCGCGTCTGAGGGAAAAGTCGCACGGACGTTTGGACGGAACGACGGTGGCGGACCGCATCGCGCTATGGGGAGCGGATTGGGCGAACCTTGATCACGGAGAAGAGAGCGTCGAGTCGATTTTATCGCGGAGTATGGACTTTTTGCGGGAAAAGGCCTCTCTGCATCCGGACCATAAAATTCTGATCGTCAGCCACGGGGCATGGATCGCCCGAACCATCGAGCATCTGCTGCAGGTGGACGATATCCCGCATGTCGGGAATACATCCCTGTGCGTGTTGAGCGGCAGCGATTCCTCCTGGAGCTGTGTGCTGCCCCCCTGCGACAAGCATCTGGAAGTACCCGCCGATACTTCCGAGGACAGCGCTTCCTGTTAACCGGAAACGTTCCATTGGAGAGATAAGCGAAGAGCCCCGGTCCGCCCTTTTGCAGAGGACGGTACCGAGGCTCTTTTTCTCATTGTCGTTACTTCTTCAGCACATCGTGATCGACATACCGCTCGCCGTTCAACTCGCTGATAACGCCGATCGCCGCTTTGGCGCCATCGCCTGCGGTGATGATGGTGTGCAGGCTGGTGCCGGCGCAGCCGCCCGCAGCCCATACATGAGCAAGGCTGGTTTTGCCTGCGGCATCGACTTCAATGATGGCTTTGACGCGAGGCTCCGTTCCGGGTACGATGTTCAGCCCCGCGCTCTCGGCAAGCTCGACAGAGAGTCCAGTCGCCAGAATGACATGGCTTGTTTCGTAGGAAGCCTCCTCCGTCTCCACCTTGACGGCTGTCCCGTCCGAGCTTAAACTCGTGGCTTTGGCCGTAACGAACTCCGCGCCGAATTTGGCTGCTTGCTTCTTGCCGGTCTCCACCAGATCGGGTCCCGCAATATCGGGAGCGCCATAATGGTTTTCAATCCAAGCTCGCTTGGTGATGCTTTGATCGCTGTCGAGGACGAGGGTCTTTTTGCCTGCCTTGGCTGTGAACAAAGCTGCGCTTGCCCCGGCTGGGCCTGCACCGATGACGATTACGTCGTACATGTGAATAACGCCTCCTTGATTTCACAAAGAATAAAGGGATCTGACAATGGTAGAATAGAACTCGCCCGCACAAAATGCAAGCACGGAGGAAATACTTTGCCACCGGGAGTGGGCCTGTCATATAATCAAGAAGCGAAACATGCGTTTCAAGTTGTCCGGAGGTGATACGAGTGAGCGATTTCATGCTTTTTCTGCATTTTATTGGTCTTGCGGTGTGGTTAGGCTCTCTCGTGATGGTGGCTGTCCTGCTGACGCTTCTAAAGAAGCAGGTGGGTGAAGGAGAGCAGAAGATCGTCCGGACCGTCATTCGCGTCTTCAATATGCTGTCTCATCCCGCTGCCTTTCTCGTGCTGATCAGCGGCTTTGGCATGCTCGGTATGGACAGCGGCCACGAGGGGAAGGGAATGCCCTTCTGGTTGACGTACATGAGGGATGTCGGGACGACGATCATCGTGCTGTCGATGATTGTGCTGTCCATCCTCGGAACCAAAGTGGTGAACAAGAAGCCGGAGCCAGGAGAACCCGCTTTTCGCAAGGACAAGCTGGCTACCTTCTTGACCGTGGAGCTTGTCGTGATCGGGCTGATCCTGTCGGTTCTGCTCATCGCCAGCTTCCGCTTCTAAGGTTCATTCTCATAGGTCCCGTGTTTCATTCAGGCCGGCGAAATGCCGGCCGTTTGCGGTTTTCAACACTCTGATGAAGAAATGGAGAGGGTCAAACCATGAACGGAATTCATCATGTTCATCCAGATGATTTTGAGGAGTTTTTCCGGTTGTCCGAGTTTGCTTTCCAGTATGAAGTAAGCGACGAAGACCGCCGGAAGAAAATCGAGAAGCTGAAGCCGGAGGAGCTGTGGGGGTATTATTCGGAGGATAAGCTGGCTGCGAAACTCATGCTTCTGTCACTCGCGGTCTCCATCGGAGATCGGGAATTTGCCATGGGCGGAATTGCATCCGTTTCCACGTGGCCGGAATACCGTCGCGGCGGCTTCGTCGCCGAGCTGCTGAAGCACTCGTTCCAGGTGATGCGGGAAGCGGGGCAGATCCTGTCGATGTTGGCTCCGTTCTCATTCCCCTTTTACCGCAAGTTCGGATACGAGATCTACACCGATGTCAAAACGTACGAGCTCGAGCTGAACGGGATTCCGGCACTCCCGGACCCGGGCGGAGCCTTCCTGCGCACGCGTGACTTTTCCCTGCTGCGCAAGGTTTATGATTCCTATGCCAAGGCTTACAGCGGCATGCTCGTACGCACGGATGAATGGTGGGAACGGATTGTCGGGGACCGCTCCTCCACGTTTGCCGTATGGCTGAATGACCAAGGCGAGCCCAGGGCCTACCTCCGTTATCTCGTCCGTAGCTCGGAGATGAAGATCCACGAATGGATCTATTTGGACGAAACGGCCCGGTCGGCGCTTCTGAAGTGGATTTCCAACCACGATTCCATGTGCGGCAAGGTGACGATGAAATCGCCTGCGGACGATGCGCTGTCCTTCCTTCTGCCGAATCCTCGCTTCAAGCAAGAAGCGGCACCGTATTTTATGGCTCGCATTGTGGATGCGGAGGCGTTTATTCGGCGTTATCCGTTCCGATCCGGTGACACACTGGAGCTTATCCTTCAGGTGGAGGACGAACAGGCCGAATGGAACGTCGGCTGCTTCAAGCTAACGATCGGGGAGGACGGATCGGCTGAGATCGTCAAGCTTTCGGATCAGGCTGCTTGCCAAGAGCCGGATGATCGCGCACTTTCCTGCTCAATTCAGACGCTGACGGCTCTCTTGATGGGGTATCAGACCCCAACGGCTTTACGGAAGATGGGCCGGCTCGAAGGCTCCGAGAAGGCAGCCGTTCTTCTGGAAAATCGGCTTCCGGGTCTCACTCCGTACCTGTCTGACTTTTTTTGAGATCCCCTTCTGTCCTGGGGAGCTCCCCCACAGGCATCATCTGCATTCTTACTACTTGATTGAGGTGTTCTTTTGTCACAGCAAACCAAAAACCTTCCGCAGGCAGAGCCTACGGATGGATTCAGCAAAAGCGGCTTCATCATTTCGGCGGTCGGCAGCTCAGTCGGCCTCGGGAATATTTGGCGGTTCCCCTATTTGACGAGTCAAAACGGCGGAGCCGCGTTTTTCCTGCTGTTCACCCTCTGCCTGCTGCTGATCGGGCTCCCCGTTCTGCTGGCGGAGCTGGCGATCGGACGCGGAGGGCGGGGGAACGCGGCGTCTTCCTTCCAGAAGCTTTCCGGCAAGAAGGCGTGGGGGCTGTTCGGCCTGATCTCCGTGCTCGGTTCGCTGCTCATCATGTCCTTTTACGGAGTGGTAACGGGCTGGACCTTGCACTATTCCGTGCGGTCTTTCACCGGTTTCTTGAATCGGCAATCGGATTACGCCGCTTCCTTCCAGTCGTTTACCGGTTCCGGTTACTGGCCGGTCTTCTGGGAGATCATCGCGATGGCCATCACTTGCTGGGTGGTGGCGAAGGGGATCTCCGGCGGGATCGAAAAATTCAACAAAGTGCTCATTCCCGCCATGGTCGTCGCTCTCCTCGTGCTGATGGTCAATGCGCTTACCTTGTCCGGTGCCAAGGCGGGCATCGATTACTTTCTCAAGCCGGACTTCTCCAAGCTGACTCCCGAGGCAGGGCTTCTCGCGCTCGGACATGCCTTCTTCTCCCTGTCGCTCGGGATGGGAACGATGGTCACCTACGGCTCCTACGTGAACAAGCGGCAGTCCTTGAAGTCGGCATCCCTCGCCGTGGTCGGCGGAGACCTGGTGTATGCGCTCATCTGCGGGCTGATCATCTTCCCAACCTCGTTCACCTACGGGCTGGAATCCCAGCAAGGACCGGGACTCGTGTTCATCGTGCTTCCCGCCGCTTTTCACGCCATGCCATTCGGCGCCGTTCTCGGTGGTATCTTCTTCGTGCTTCTCGCCATTGCCGCGCTCACCTCGGCGGTATCGATGCTGGAGGTTCCGGTAGCCTTCGCCATGGAAAAATGGAAGTGGACGCGCACGAAAGCGTCTGTCGCCATAACGGCCGTGTGCGTGCTTCTCGGGGTTCCCGCGGCACTGTCGGCGGAAGGACCGTGGAAGGGCTACGTCTGGCTGGGCCGGACGGTGTTCGACTGGCTGGATTATACGGCTTCCAACCTGCTGCTTCCGTTCGGCGGGCTGCTGGTTACGCTTTTTGCCGGGTACGTCTGGAAGACGTCCTCGCAGGAAGCGGAGCTCACTCCCTTCTGGAGCCGGGTATGGCGGTGGCTTCTCCGCTATCTGGCGCCGGTTGTCATCGTGTTGATCTTCTTGTACTCGGCGGGGCTCCTTCGTTTTTAACCTCCTCCGCTGCTTTGGCATAACCTGTTAGCAGTACGCCTTCAACTCATAGCCACGGTTGCTGCACCTTTTCCAATACCAATTGACACGAAAGCATCTCCACCCGATCAGGGGTGAAGCGTACCAGCGGGTTTGGCCAGATAGACAGCGTTCATCGGCTGATAGCGGTTTCACACGATCGCCTTATTCGACCTGCATATCCGCTTCCGGTAAGTGTTAAGTATCGGTATAAGGAAAGGATGGTAGGAGAATGGCTGACGAAGAGAACATCCGGGACAAGACGAAGGGAATGGAGCAAGCGGCGGTTACGGAAGCCTACAGCCGTCAGGCCACCCGCGTGCTGCTGATCTCACTGGCCGGCATGCTGGTTACCGCCGCTGTGCAAGCGGTCATCTGCGTGTATTCGGGCAGCGTCGCGCTTCTCGCGGACACGATCCACAACTTCGGCGATGCGCTCACCTCAATTCCGCTCTGGATCGCGTTTGTCCTCTGCAAGCGCCCGCCTTCGAAGCGGTTCACGTACGGGCTCGGCCGCACGGAGGATCTGGCCGGCCTCTTCATCGTTGCGGTCATTCTCGCCAGCGCGGGAGTAGCCGGGTATCAATCCATCCAGCGGCTGGCGCATCCGGCTGAGCAAACTCATCTGGGCGTGACCGCCGCCGCCGCACTCATCGGCTTTATCGGCAATGAGATCGTCGCGGGCTATCGCATCCGCATGGGGCGGAAGCTGGGCAGCGCCGCGCTCGTGGCGGACGGTCAGCATGCTCGCATGGACGGCATTACCTCGCTTGCCGTCATCGCGGGAGTGGCGGGCTCCTGGCTGGGTTATCCGATTCTAGACCCCATCGTCGGTCTCGGCATCACGGTGATGATTCTGTTCATCGCCAAGGATACCGCTAAGCTTGTGTTTACGCGGATGCTCGACGGCATCGAGCCGGAGACCGTCGAGCGGATCACGCAGACGGCCGGGCGAATTCCCGGTGTGCGCGCGGTCAGCGAGGTCAAAGCCCGCTGGAGCGGGCATGAGATCAAGATGGAGCTCAGCATTTCCGTCGATACGGAATTGACGGTGCGCGACGCGCATCGGATCGCCCAGGAAGTCAATCATGAGCTGCTGCATGAGATCGAGCATGTGGGAAGCGTGTATGTTCATGTGGATCCGGTGGAGGAAACCGGCCCCGAGTTCCATACCCATGAAGCGCTCGACCGGTGCTGTCCCGAATCGGGATCGCTTCGCGAACGTTTATCAGGGTGACGGAGGAGTGGAACGAGCGGAGGATTGCGGCCTTTGAAGGTATGCCGATGGCTAAGCTGTCGGCTTTTTTGATTTGCGGGTGAAATATGCTATCTTAAAGTAGGAGACTTACATAAAAGGAGAGAGACACGATGAAGAACGTTGCATCTACCGTTACGCTGAACAACGGCGTTCAAATGCCGCAGTTTGGACTGGGCGTCTGGAAAGCAAAGGAAGGCTCCGAGGTTGTCGAAGCGGTCAAGGCCGCGATTGCCGCAGGATACCGCAGCATCGACACCGCTGCCGTCTACGGCAATGAAGAAGGAGTCGGACAAGCCATCCGCGAATGTGGCGTTCCCCGCGAAGAGCTCTTTATCACCACCAAGGTGTGGAACAGCGAGCAGGGGTATGACACCACTCTGGCCGCGTTTGACGCGAGCTTAAGCAAGCTGGGTTTGGATTATGTCGATCTATACCTCATCCACTGGCCGGTCAAAGGCAAATACAAAGAAACATGGCGCGCACTCGAAAAGCTGTACGCGGAAGGTCGGGCGAAAGCGATTGGCGTGAGCAACTTCCACCCGCATCATCTGGAAGATCTTCTGGCAGACGCTAAGGTGGTACCGGCTGTCGATCAAGTGGAGCTGCATCCCCTCTTGAACCAGGCGGAGCTGCGAAGCTACTGCGACAGCAAGAACATCTACGTCGAAGCCTGGAGCCCTCTGATGCAGGGCAATCTGGGCCATCCGGTACTCACCGAGCTGGCGGGCCGTTATGGGAAGTCCGCGGCGCAGGTCATCCTTCGTTGGCATCTGCAGCACAACATCATCGTGATTCCCAAATCCGTCACCCCTTCGCGGATCAAGGAAAATGCGGATTTGTTCGACTTCGAGCTTACGGCGGAGGACATGGCCAAAATTGATGCTCTGAACGAAAACAAACGCTTTGGTGCGGATCCGGACAACTTCAATTTCTAAGCGAACGAGACGATTTCGGCCTATTGATACACAAAGCAGCCTCCCCTTCATCGGAATGAGTGAAGGAGAGGCTGCTTCTGTGATAGAGCCTTTGAGGAATAGGATCGTATTCTCGCATAGGCGGTTATCGGTGGATTCGGCTGAGTCGCTCCGCCGTTCTAAATCTCCTTGCCGCAGTGGGGGCAGAAGAGAAACTCCTCCTCCAGCTTACCGCCGCAGAATGGGCAATATTCGCCCTGATATTTTCGCTTACCCGTCGAGGCGGTTGTTCCGGACTCCCGAGAAGCTTCTGGCGTGCCTGCGTTCCTCGACTCGAAGCGCGTGGAATCGTCGCCAAACCGATTGGATTGCGTAGAGCTGCCGAATGGCCTGTTAACAAAGTCGTCCAGAGGATCGGGTTCGCGGCTGCTGTCCACGATGTCGAAGTAGGACATCCGGTTGCGGCCGGTCGCATTTTTGAAGTGAAACACCGTTTGCACGATGCCGGTCACGATGAACAGAATTCCGAACAAGGGAAAGATCAAGCCGATTATTCCCGGAACTCCTCGGGTTATGCTGAACGCAATGATCGTCCAGAAAATCCCGAATATGACGGCGATGATGCTGCCGAGAGCTCCCATAGCGGACGGGCCTCGGCCGGGTTTGATGCTTTTCATGGAACGTTCCTCCCGAATGATTGAGATGGTATATATACTGCTCAGATTGGAAAAAGTTCCAGTTGGGTTTCGTTTCGCCTTGTCCAAGCCCATTCCCGTAAGGTAAGATAATCTGGACGAACGGATGTTCCGGAAAAGAAATCCTACGCGAGTGGAGTCGCGACCAGCATAAACTCTTACTCTGAAATGAGACACGACAGCACGAAGGGTGTGCATTCCTCATGGCTTTTCATTATCAACCCCGCGATTATCCGACAGCTCCGGGCTGTTACCTCATGAAGGATGCATCCGGTACGATCATCTATGTGGGCAAAGCGAAGCATCTGCGCAACCGACTCAGCTCGTATTTCCGCGGCACGCCCAAGCTGGAGCGAACCCGCGATCTGGTGGCGGAGGTCGCTTCTATTGAAGTGGTTCTCGTGCACAACGAAGCCGAGAGCCTGTTTCTCGAAAATAATCTCATCAAGCTGCACAGACCTAAGTACAACCGCGCGCTCAAAAAGGACAACAGCGGGTACGCCTACCTGAAGGTGACCAAGGAACGGATTCCTCGGCTCGACCTTCATTTCCGGGTTCGGAGGGATCTTCCGGGGAAGTTGGCCGCTGCCGGCTCCGGTCCCGGTTCCGGTTTAAACGGCTCGCGAATGTTCGGTCCTTATCCGAACGGCAAATTTCGCAATGCTCTCCTGGAATTCGTAAACGAACATTACGGGCTGCGCAGCTGCCAGAGGATGCCGAAGCGGGTTTGCTTGTATTATCACTTGGGGAAATGCTGCGGCATCTGCGAAGGGATGGTGACCCGCGAGGAGTACATGGAGCGGATCGCTCAAGCGGAGCAGCTTCTCGCCAACAAGGAAAACGAGCTGATCGCCGAATTGAAGCGGATGATGCTGGAGCATGCCGAACGGCTCGAATTCGAACGGGCGGAAGGACTCCGCCGGCAGATCGCTTCCCTGGAAAAGCTGCTGGTCAAGCAGGTCGTCGACCGGGATAGCTCCATCGATCAGGATGTACTGTACTTCGGGGAGAAGCATGTCATGATCATAAGCCTGAAGGAAGGCATGATTCGCGGCATGTTCTTTGAACCTCTGCAGATCGGCGGGGAGCAGAGCGCTGCCGAGCGTTTTTTGACCGATCGGTATCGCGAACAGGGGCCCCAGGAGCTGATCCTGAGCGAGGCTAGAGATCTCCCTAAGCTGAAGCAAGCTCTGCGGACGAGGGGAGCCGAGCCGGTGACGCTCACGGTTCCGAGGAGAGGGGACAAGCTGCGGCTTCTGGAGCTGTGCCGGCAAAACTACGAATTCCGCGCCGCAGCAGCTGCAGCCGCTGCAACCGGAGAGGCTGCCGATAATGGAGAGCTCTAGATGAATCAAGCATTTCGCCGCTTTGACGGCGGAATGCTTTTTTTGGCTTATATATATTGACAGTCGATATATCGGGTGATAATATAGAGACATCAAATACATCGACTCTCGATACAATTAACGACGATACAACGACACCCGCTATAAAAGCCGCTCTTGAGAAAGGATGAACCCCGATGAAAAAGAATACGGTCGAAGAGATGCTTCCCTTGACCGAAGCGTTCTACTACATCCTTCTCGTACTCCAGCCAGGCCCGGCGCACGGGTACGGGATGATGCAGGAAGTCGAGAGGTTAACGGATGGGCGGCTGAAGATCGGCCCAGGCACGCTTTATACCGCCCTGAATACGCTCACGGCCAAGAAGCTGATTGAGAATACGAACGAAACGGATCCGGCGGATTCCCGCCGCAAGCTGTATGCCACGACCCCGCTTGGAAGCCAAGTGGCCGAGGCGGAGATGAAACGGATGGAAGAACTGGTCCAACATGGACACCACTACCTTCAAGGAGGCCATGCCCAATGAAAAAGCAAACCGTATTCAAACCGATGAAGCTTGTCTGGAATGTCCAACAGATGGACGACAATCTCTCTGAGCTTTCGCAAAAAGGGTTCCATATGGTGAAAAACGGCTGGTTCAGTAAGCGCTGCGTCAAAAGCATGGCCGAACGGTATGAGTACCGGCATGATTACCAGAGCCGGTCGTTCTCTTCCAAAGAAGCCTTCGCGGACTATCGCGCTTCTCTCGAAGCTAAAGGATGGGAATATGTGGACAGCCGCTTCTGCTGGTATGTCTTCCGTCGCCCGTATGAAGCCGGGAAACATCCTGAGCTGTATACCGACAAGGAGTCCCGCTCCGGCTATTTCGCCCGGATGCACAGCTCGTTCCAGACACTCGCGTTTACCAATCTGGTCAGCTTCGGCGTAACTCTGAATCTTCTATTGCGGAGCGATGCTTCGCTCACCCGCTCCTTGATAACCGGGACCGCAGTCGCCTTAAGCCTGGGAGCCGGGATCGCCCTCTCGTTTGCCGCACGCAAAGCGAAGCTTCAAGGAGGGCAGGTTCAATGAGCTCGCAAACGGAATTTAAAGCAATGAAATGGACGCTGGGATTTCAAGAGGCAGAGAAATGGCTGACCGAGCAATCGGCTGAAGGGCTTCATTTTGACAAAAAGGGCATCTTCCGCTGCCGGTTCCGCCGAGATCCGAGCAAACGCTATGAATACCGGTATGATCTGCAATCCTTCATGATCGGGAGGAAGAAGGCGTTCCGGGAGTATATTACCCTCTATGAGGACGGCGGCTGGGAATACACGGACAGCCAATTATGGTGGCATATCTTCCGCAGACCTTTTGTGGAAGGACAGATCGGTGAGCTGTACACCGATTTGCCCTCACGAACCGCCTTCCTGAAGCGAATCCGGGTGCTGTTCCTCACAATCGGCTGGTTCAATATCGCTTGTCTAGCTCTGAATTTCGCCCTCAGCATGACCGTGGGGTCGGAGCGCTACGACTCCATACGCGGCTTTCTGATCGGCCTGAACTCCACGCTGGGTATCCTCCTGTTATATGCTGGTTACAGATTGAAGCCGGTCAAGGACTAATCATCTTCATTCGGAACAAGGAAACGAGGACGGCGAACGGCCGTCCCTCGATGGGGCTGTCCCCATGCAGGTTTTCACCTGCATGGGGACAGCTCTTATTTATTGAATTTCGTTTCGAGTCCAGGAAAATGCTTCATATCGGACCCCGCAATTCGCAGGATGCTCCGCCAGCGGTAATCGTCCGTGTGTTGTGTTGCATCCGCTCTTCGTCTATTCTTCTTTCGGTCTTCTTTCGGTCGATCAACCTGCCCCGGACGAGGTCTTAGGCTATGCCCCGACCAAGGTCCAGTCCAAATACCGCCGCGGGTCCGTTTTGGCTAAACCCGTTATAACCTAGAATAAAGACATAAACAAAACGTCATACCAACGAAAGGCGGTGAAACGAAATGAAACTCCAAAGCAAGAACACATTCGCGCTTATCCTGATCGCCTGCGGCGCCTTGATTCTCTTCGGCAAGCTCGGGCCGGTACTCGGATGGTTTATGGGCCTGCTCGTTCCGATCGCCCTGATCGGCTTCGGATATCTCGGCATTCGCAATGGCAAGAAGCTGATCGGCGGATTTCTCGTGTTCCTCGGCGCGATCATCTTGATCGGGAAGCTGACTCCCCTGATCGGCTGGATCGTTGCGATTCTGTTGATCGCTTACGGGATCTCGGTACTGACCAAAAAAAATAGTAGCTACTAATTCGATAAAGATGGAGTTGAGACCATGAGCGTCTGGAATCGGATGAGGGATATTACGGTGGCGACGTTGAACGACCGGTTGGAACAATCGGAAGATCCCGTCCGCCTGATCGACGGGTATCTCGCCTCCCTGCGGGAACAGATTCGAGAAACGGAACGACTGCACAGCGAATGTGCGAATCACGTCGGCGCGGTCCGCAATCAGTACCTGACGGCCCTTTCCCTCAAGCAAAAACGCGAAGAGCAAGCGGTCATCGCCCTGAAGGCGGGCGAAGAGGAAATTGCCCGCATCGCCCTGCAGGAGAAGCTTCAGCAGGAAGAAATTTGCGCCCAGTACGGCCCCTTGTATGAAGAGGGAAGAGCCTCTCTGGCCGACCTGGAGAATCAGATCCGCCAGCTGCGCGCCGACTTCGATGAAATCGCCGCTCGCCGCAGCTACTACCAAGCAAGAATGGAATCGCTCCGGCTGCAGCGTCGGATGAATGAACGCTTCTCCGGCGGCGGAGCCAATCCTTCGCCCCGCGCCTTCCAGCGGCTCGATGAGCGCCTGAGCGATATGGAGCTCGAATCCCGCACCTTGAACGAGGTTCGCCGTTCCACTACCCAATCCTACGGGTCGTATGGGTCCAACAGCAGCAGGCTGGACGAGGAAATGAACCGGCTGATGAACAAGCTGGGTGGCAAGCTGGAGGAGAAGGGCGGCAAGCTCGAAGAGAAGCTGAACCGTGAGCTCACCAAGCTGGAAGAGTCTTTGGAAGAAAATCGCGTCAAGCTCGAGCAGAAGCTCGAAGAAAAACTCGCCAAACTGAACCGGATTGAGAAGTAAAGCCGTGTCAGCTCGGAGAGAGAAAGGTTGGGATCAACTATGAACAAACTATACCGGTCCCGCAGGGACAAGAAGATCAGCGGCTTGTGCGGCGGACTCGCCGAATGGCTGAATATCGACGCCACGCTCCTTCGGGTAGTGGTCATCATCACCGCGATCTTCTCCACGGGCTTTCCGGTCATTCTCATCTACATCATCGCCAGTGCGGTGATTCCGAAGGAGCCCGGTCCGTACGACCCGCCTTATCCTCCGGCAGGCTCGTATCAGGAACGCCCCCCCTTTGCAGGCGGTAACGGCGGATTCGGTGGTTTTGGCGGCGGCAACGGCGGTCAAGCCGGAAGCCCTGGAGGGAACCCCTTTGGAAGCTTCAACTCCGCAAGCCGGCCGGAGCCTCCGAAGGCTGCACCGCAGCGAGACCAGTTGGACGAGATGATGAAGGAAGTCGAGAAGAAAGCTTTGCAGAAAGAAATCGAAGAACTCCGAGCCAAGCTCGACAAATATGAAAATGATAAGGGAGATGTATAACCATGGGAGTATTTACTCGAATCAAAGATATGACGCGCGCCTCGATCAATGAAGTTCTGGACAAAGTCGAAGATCCGATCGTTATGCTGAATCAGTACCTGAGAGACATGGAAGAAGAGATCGCTCAAGCGGAAGTTACCGTTGCCAAGCAGATCGCCAGCGAGCGCAAGCTTCAACAGCAATTGAAGGAAGCCGAGAAGCTCGCGAATGATCGCGAAGCCACCGCCCTCGCCGCCATCAAGAACGGTCAGGAAGCCGCTGCCCGCGCAGCGCTTGAAGAAAAGCTGTACTACGAGCAAAAGGTAACGGACTATACCGGCCTGCACGCTCAAGCGAAAGGCCAAGCCGACGAAATCCTCAAGCAGCTTCATGAAATGAAGGATGAGTTCTACAAAATGCGCAACAAGCGCAATGAGCTGATCTCCCGCGCCCAACTGGCGAACGCCAAGAAGCAGATGGCTTCGGTCACCAACCAAGTGACCCTCGGCGGGGGCAACGCCTCCCGCGGCTTCCACCGCATGGAAGAGAAGATCATCGAGCTGGAAGTGCAGGCGGAAGTAGCCCGCATGCCGTACACGGCGGTTCCTTCCACGGCAGCTTCCTTCAGCGCAGCCGACGCGGTGAAGAAGGAAAAGATCGACGCCCAGCTCCAGCAATTGAAGGATAAGCTGAATCCTCTGGCTGCTGAACAACCGGCTAACGAATAACATCGATATAATCAAATCGCAGCAAACGGGCACCGTCTGCCCCCGTATCAAGAGCATCTCTTGTACGGGGGCTTTCCGGCGAATGAAATAGAGCTTTTCCGGTTTGTCCCGTTTGTGATATGCTGTTCCGTGGCAGTAAAGTAGGCAGAGAATTCCCCCGGCAGGAGGTGCGAGATGGAAGAGCCTAAGAATAATCGGCAAAAGAATACGTATCTCGTCCTGATCGCGGCGGGGGTCTTCATCTTATTGGAACGGTTCATCGGATTTTGGAATCTGATGGGACTCCTGCTGATTCTCTATGGCGTTCATGTTCTGCGCAGCGGAGGCGGCGACAAGAAGGGGTATATTTTGGTGATCGCGGGAGCTTTTTTCGTAGCCGGAGGGCCGCTCGCCCTCATCATCGGCGTTGTACTGATCTCGCTGGGCTTGTTTTACAAAAAGTCGAAAGAGCTGCATCAGGACGGAGATTTCACCCAGAAGCAGAGCTTGATCGGCAGCATCCGTTATGACCGCGAGCCTTGGGTGCTGCGCAATATGAGCATTTGGCATGCCGTTGGGGAGATGCGCTTCGACTTCTCGCTCGCTCTTCAGGAAGAAAAGGAAGTGACCGTCGTTCTGCAGGGAATGATCGGCAATTTGAACATCATTATCCCGGAGGATATGGCGGTGTCGGTAGAGGGCTCGGTACAGGCGGGATCGCTCAATGTTGGAGGCACGAAGCGCGAAGGCATCGGCAACAAGATCTCCTGGCAATCCCCCGGCTATGAGACCGCCGAGACGAAAGTGAAACTCATGGCTTCTTATCTCGTAGGAGAAGTGAATATCAAAATTGTGTAAAATGAGGGACGCGAAGGGAGGAGGACCGCATGAACAAACGATTGACCGGCATGGTATGGCGTACGTTGGCTGAATCGATGCTCATCGGGTTTCTCCTCAGCGGCGTCCTGATTTATTTTTTGTATACATATGGTTTTTTGAACACGAGCCGAACATGGGAGCAGGGTATTCGCATCAGCCTGGTCTTGGTCGGTACCGTTGCGGCGATCACGATCTCGTACGGATTCTGGAGCGGTGCCCGGACGGCCCGCCGTTTGGAGCAGTTGAGCGAAGTGATGCTCTCTCTGGAAAAAGGAAACCTGTCCCGCGCGGTTCCACCGCTTGGGGAGGACGAGATCGGCGAGCTTGGCGAGCAGTTGAACCGGATCGGCAAGAAATGGGAGGAGCAGGTCTCCTCGCTCCAGCGCTTGTCGAACAATAATGCTCAGCTTGCCGAGAAGGCCCGCTATTCGGCGATCATGGAAGAGCGGCAGCGGCTTGCGCGCGATCTGCATGATGCGGTCAGCCAGCAGCTGTTCGCGATCTCAATGACGGCTACGGCGGTGGGACGGATCATCGACAAGGATATCGACAAGGCGACCCGGCAAATTCATTTGATTGAGGAGATGGCGTCGGTCGCGCAGTCGGAGATGCGCGCGCTGCTTCTGCATCTGCGCCCGGTTCATTTGGAGGGCAAGCGCCTGGCACAGGGGCTGCGCGACCTCATCACCGAGCTGCAGGCGAAGGTTCAGATTGAAATCGCGCTGGAGATGGATGAGGATCTGCAGCTGCAGAAGGGGATCGAGGATCATTTGTTCCGCATCGTGCAGGAAGCGCTATCCAACGCCTTGCGGCATTCCCGGGCCAACCGGCTGGAGATTCGTCTCCTGGTCGCAAGCGACAGTGTACGCTTGCTCATCCGCGATAACGGAGTCGGCTTCGTGCTTGATGAAGTTAAGCACGCTTCTTATGGACTGGTGTCGATCCGCGAGCGGGTAAACGAGCTGGGAGGCTCTCTCAACCTCGTAACGGCTCCTGATCGGGGCACGAGGATGGAAATCCGCATTCCCTTTACCTTGGAGACGAAGGAGGAAGAAAGCGTTGGGCAATCATAATAGTGATGAGCAGGATTGTCCCATCAAGGTTCTGCTGGTGGATGATCATGAGATGGTGCGCATCGGACTCGCTGCCGTGCTGAGCACGGAGGACGGCATCGAAGTGGTAGGAGAAGCGGGCAACGGGCTGGAAGGAATTCGCTTAGCACAGGAATACAAGCCGGACGTCATCCTGATGGACCTTGTCATGGACGGCATGGACGGTATTGAGACGACCCGGCGGGTGATGGGCATCTGCCCGGACTGCAAGGTCATCGTGCTGACCAGCTACCTGGATGACGAGAAGATGTATCCGGTCATTGAAGCGGGAGCGTTCAGCTATCTTCTCAAGACATCTCGGGCTACCGAGATTGCGGATGCGATCCGGGCGGCGGCAAGCGGCCGACCGATCATCGAGGCGCAGGTGGCGTCGAAGATGATGAACCGGTTCCGGCAGCCGCGCGCGGAAGCGGCTCCTCATGAGGAGCTGACGGAGCGGGAGATGGAGGTGCTGCGGCTCATCGCGAGCGGCAAATCCAATCAGGAAGTGGCGGACGAATTGTTCATCGGTATCAAGACGGTGAAATTCCACGTCACCAACGTTCTGGCCAAGCTCGGCGTGGAGGATCGGACCCAAGCGGCGATCTACGCGATCAAGCACGGACTGGCGGAATAAGAGACTGGGGCGGCAGGCCCTTTTCTTGCATAGAACGAGACGGGGCGCCCCGGCCAGCATTGGCCTCGGGACGCCCCGTTTCGTTCGATTTGCTAGTAGGTTATCCTGCTGAAACGAGGCGGTCGCAGGGATGCGTGGGAAGCGTCACTCTTGCTTGCGTGAGATGCTCCAGGAGTAAAAAGTCGGAATGACGACGAGCGGAATCATCGAGAGGAGGATGATGGCGGTGCTCCAGCGGCTTGGCAGGAAGGTGCCGATCGCCACCAGGATTCCGGCCAGCACCCACAGGCGGCCTCCGAGCCGATGGGTCTTGCGCCATACCTCCGGGCTGTTCAAGGTCCAGGGGGTGCGGATTCCTATGAAGTAATTATCCTTGATTTGAGGAATGTAATTCCCCATGATGATGAGGAGAACACCGACTCCCGCCAGCACCGCGTTCGTCATATTGATCGAGTAGCCAAGACCGTACAGGACGGTCGCGACGAGCACGAGATCGAGCAGCACGGCGATGACGAGCCGGAGCATGGCGAAGGCGTTCTCGAACTTGGCGTAATTGCTCCGCTTTGGATCGATGTGCCGGGCAACGCCCATGGCGAGCGGCAGGAAGAGGCCGAGGCAGACGAGCAGGCCGAGGCTGCTCAGCTTGTCGCCGTAGCGGTCAACTCCTCCTGTACTGAAATGAATGGGGAGCTGGTCGGGCAGGCGGTTGTAATTGACGAGAGCAAAGATGAACGCTCCGAGCCCGAGCAGCACGATCACCGTGTCCTGCCACTTCCAAACAAACTTGTTCATGATGGATGGTCCTCCTTTTTCTTGTTCGGGGCTGCCTTCTTGTCTTCTGAGCCGGCTCCTGTAACGGATAAGACCCAGCCAAGCACCTCTTGCAGAACCGTCATGTTTAAGGTATAACGAATGAACTGTCCTTCCCGCTCATCCTGAATGAGACCCGCATGCTTGAGGCTGTTCAAGTGATGCGACAAACTCGGCTTTGACATCTGAAAATATTCCGCGAGTTCTCCAGCCGTCCGGTCTTTTTCCTTCAACAGATCGATGATTTTCCTTCGGGTAGGGTCCGCGAGTGCTTTGAACGATTCGTTCATCTTCTGAATCCCTTCCGTTTCAATATTTAGATAATTATCTAAATATATAATAGTCGTTCGGTTGCTTTTTTGTCAACATTTATGAAGAATGGTAATGAAGGCGGATTGGGGAATTGACGGACAGAATCCATCCCAATCCGGAAGGAGGCGTTTCTCATGACATTCGGGGCGAGGGTGCTGAAGACTGGGGTGGCGGTAACCTTGGCTTTATACGCGAGCACCCAGTTTGGCTTAACGCCGCCTGTGATCGCGGCGATTGCCGCTGTTTTTGCCATGCAGCCGTCCATTTACCGTTCCTGGCGATATTTCTGGGAGCAGCTGCAGACGAATACACTGGGCGCTCTACTTGCGGTGATCGCTCTGCATTTTTTCGGAAATGACCCGATCGCGGTCGGTCTTGTCTGTATTCTGGTCATCATGCTTTGCCTGAAGATGAAGATGGAGGAGACCCTTGGACTCACGCTGGTTACCGTGATCGTGGTCATGGAGGCCCCTGCGGGACAGCTTGATTTTGCGCTAAACCGATTCCTGCTCAGCTGCATCGGGATCGCCTGCGCGTTCGTTGTTAATCTCCTGCTTTTGCCGCCGAATCCGCGAAAGCAATACTTTGAGCAGATTGAGAGCGTGTTCGATCGCTTGTCGCTCCTGCTGAGGACGCTCATCTCCGACGAAATCAAGGAGACGGTGTACCGAGAGGAGAAAAAGAAGCTGCGCGGGCTGATCAAAGGGCTGTCCGACAAATACGATCTGTTCGAGGAGGAACACAAAAAGCTGAGGAAGCCGAGCTATAGCGGAACCCGGCGCCTCGTCGTCTACAAGCAGATGCTGACCGTTCTGAACCGGGGAGCAGAAATTCTGGAGGTGGCCGAGGAGCATTATTTCCAATCGGAGCGGCCGAAGGGGACGGATGCCCGCTTTGATCATCATTTGGAGCAGATGATTAAGCGGCATGAGCATATTCTGCTCAAGTTCCAGAACAAACTAAAGCGGGATTCAGATGAGGACGCTGCAAGCGAGGAAGCGAACCGCATCTTCCTCTTGGACATGCTCAAGCTCTCGACGACCGCCTCTGCTCATGAGGATCGAGAGAGAGACGCTGGGGAGATAGCCGATCCGACAAGCGGGAAGGAAGCTCGAAGGGAACCGGAAGAAACGGCTAGTGGCGAGCACGCAAAAGAGCTGCACGGTGCTTCTGAAGAATCGGCAAACCGTCTCAGGCTCGCGGTAGTGGCTGCGGCGGTTTACGATTACGGGTTTCAGATCAACCGACTGGATAAGCTCGTCGTTCATGATCTGCGGAACGGAGAGGAAGCATCCGACCGACCGGCGCTTAAGGTATGGAGATGGTGGAAATGATGAAAAAGGCCGGCATCTGTCTCCTGGTCTTTGCCGTGATCAGCATGACCATGAGACAGGGATGGCTGACCCCTATGGATACGGCCGTACGGGAGTTGATCCAGAGCCCGGCTTTTGATAGCTGGCTCCCTTTGGCGCTGTCGGTAACGAACGCGGGCGAGTTCCTCGTTCAACTGCTTGTCTGTGCGATAACAGCGGTCTGTCTTCGCCTCGTTGCAGGACGGTTTGGACCGTCTTTGCTGCTGACCGTCCATATGAGCGGTGTCTGGGTGTTGAATGTGGGACTCAAAGAGCTATACCGAAGGGATCGGCCGACGGTCCGGCATTTGGTGGAGGCGAACGGGTACAGCTTTCCCAGCGGTAATGCCATGAGCTCGGCGGCCTTTTACGGAATGGTTGGCTATCTGTTGTGGAGAGCCTTCCGGGGAAACCGGAGCTTGGCCTGGATGATTCCTTTCCTCACGGTTCTTCTCGTTGTGTTGGTCGGCTGGAGCCGCATTTACCTCGGTGTCCATTTCCTAAGTGATATTCTGGCGGGCTACGCCGCAGGCGGCTTTTGGCTCGTGCTGTCCATTGCTTTCTATAGGCGATTCGATTCAAGCGGCTGAGCTGTCTTTGCGAGCCCTCTAGGACTCCCCCCCGGTCGCGTGGCACTCTCCGTTTCCGTGTGCTAAACTGAATAGGAGCACGAACCCTTTCACACTTACATACAAAGGATGATGATCATGAGCGAGGTTAAGAACGAAACCGTCCGGTCCGATGGGGCTGTCTTTATATTGTTCGGCGCGACCGGGGATCTTGCCAGCCGCAAGCTTTTCCCCGCCATCTACAGCCTGCACCGCGAGGGCAAGCTGTCGGACAAGTTCGCCGTTATCGGGGTTGCTCGTCGTCCGAAGACGCAGGATGAGTTTCGTCGGGATGTCCACCACTCGATTCACGAGTTCGCACGATATAAGGCGGAAGAGACCGATCCGGAATGGAGACGGTTTGCCGAGCATTTCGAATATCTCTCCCTGGATACGAACGACACGGCCGGCTACAGCCGGTTGAACGAGCTGACGGCGGAGATGGAAGCCAAGTTTCAGATTGCCGGCAACCGGCTGTTTTACCTGGCGCTCGCGCCGAATCTGTTTGGAAGTGTCGCCCGCAACCTTCAAACCGGTGGGCTGCTGGATAGTACCGGCTATCACCGACTTATCATCGAGAAGCCGTTCGGCTTCGACCTGCCGTCGGCGACCAAACTTACCGAGGAGATCCGTCACGTTTTCCACGAGGAAGAAATTTTCCGGATCGACCATTACCTCGGCAAGGAAATGGTGCAGAACATCAATGTAATCCGCTTCGCAAACGCCATGTTCGAGCCGGTGTGGAACAACAAGCACATCGCCAACATTCAGATTACGCTCAGCGAGACAGTAGGCGTTGAGGACCGCGGCGGTTATTACGACCACTCGGGAGCTCTGCGCGACATGGGGCAAAACCATATGCTGCAGATGGTGACCATGATCGCAATGGAAGCGCCCGGAAGGCTGCTGCCGGAAGATATTCGCGATGAGAAGGTCAAGGTACTGCGCTCCCTGCGCGGCTTCGCGGGTCCTGAAGAGGTGGCGGAACGCGCTGTGCGCGGGCAGTACGCGGAAGGAACGATGAAAGGCGCAGCGAAGAAGGCGTATCGCGAAGAGGACAAGGTTAGCCCGGACTCGATGACGGAGACGTATTTTGCCGCCAAATTGTTCGTGGACAATTTCCGTTGGGCAGGGGTTCCCTTCTATGTCCGGACCGGGAAACGGCTGCCAGCGAAGACCACGGAAGTGGTGGTGGAGTTCAAGAAGATCCCCGACAACGTCTACCTGGCCAAAAGCCAGGAGCTGAAGCCGAATCTTCTCGTCTTCCGCGTCTCGCCGCTGGAGGGCATCTACCTGAAGATCAACGCCATGCAGCCGGGCTCGGAGGGAACCGTCATCCCGATCGCGATGGATTTCTGCCAAAGCTGCCAGGTCGGCATCAACACGCCGGAAGCCTATGAGCGACTGATCTATGATGCGGCGCGGGGGGATTCCACCCACTTCACCCGTTGGGACGAGGTGGCGCTCGCCTGGCAGTTTGTCGACAGCATTGCCGGCGCTTGGGGCCAAGGCTTTGGCGACCTGCAGCCGTATCCGGCTGGAACATGGGGTCCGGTGGATGCGGAGCAGCTGTTGGCGAAGGACGGCTTCCACTGGTGGCCGGTAAGCGGGCAAGAAGAAAGCGACGTCGTTTGGGTAGCGGCTTCTCCGACGTGAGCGGAGAAAAGC
This sequence comes from Gorillibacterium timonense, assembly GCF_001457415.1. Taxonomy (GTDB): domain Bacteria; phylum Bacillota; class Bacilli; order Paenibacillales; family NBRC-103111; genus Gorillibacterium; species Gorillibacterium timonense. Next base: position 1,074,065 of record NZ_LN881723.1, on the reverse strand, counting down.
GGATGAATCAACGAGAGACAGGAGGAGCGAATATGTTTACCTTTTACGATATATCGATGACGATCAAACCGGATATGCAGGTCTACAAGAACAAGGACGAGAAGCGTCCGGTGTTCACGACGATGTCGGATCATGTGACGGGAAAAGCCCATGAGACGAGGATCGCGCTCGATGCCCACACGGGTACGCATATCGACGCTCCGCTGCATATGATTGCCGGCGGAGAAACCATTGAGTCGATTCCGCTGGAATCGCTGGTCGGTCCGGCTCGTGTGCTGGATCTGACCGCTGTGACGGACGGAATCACCAAGGCGGACTTGGAGCCGTTTGGCATTCAGGCGGGCGAATGGCTGCTGTTCAAGACGCGCAACTCCCTCTCCGAGGAATTCGATTTCGAGTTCATCTATCTGAAAGAGGATGGAGCCGTTTATTTGAGCGAAATCGGCGTGAAGGGCGTAGGAACCGACGGACTCGGCATTGAACGCGCTCAGCCCCATTACGGAACGCATCGGTCTCTTCTGGCGAACCGCATTCAAGTCGTGGAAGGCTTACGGTTGAAGGATGTACCCGGCGGCAGCTATTTCATGGTCATTGCGCCGCTGAAGCTGACCGGTATCGATGCGGCTCCGGCCCGGGCGTTTTTGCTCGGAAACGGATAAGAGCAAATTAGCAAAGGTCGAGCAGAAGGAGGGATTTCCTTCACTCGACCTTTTTTTTCATGGCTTTTATTCGATACCAATCGTGTGCTTCCTGCCTTAATCGTGCGGATACGATCGGTGTCGATTGGTATGGGACTAGGTGGAAAGACTAGGTTCAGAAACCAAGGCTGTTCGTTGAAGGCGTACTCGCAGTTCATTTGGCAGGTATTGCTTTTCGGCCGCGGCTTTTCCGATAGACCAGGGCTATACCCCCGCAGACAAGCAGAAGGGCGATGAGATTCTTCATCTCCAGGATTGTTTCGCCAAGAAAGAGGGCGGACAGCAGGGAGCCGAAAACGGGAATGAGGAAGTTGTAGACGGATACCTGCCCAACCTTGTTGTATTTCAGCAGCAGATTCCACAGGCAAAAGGCAACTGAGGATAGCAGCGCCAGATACAGAAGCAGTGCGGCGGAACTCAAGGTAAAATGAGTCACTCGCCCGCCGCCGAGCAGACCCGTCACCGTAAGTGCAACCCCGCCGATCAAAAGGCTGTAGCCAGTGATGACGATGACATCGATGCGACCGGCTAGTCTCTTGCTATAGAGGGCCGCTATCGAAAAGACGAGGGCTGCGATGATTATAAAGCCTTCGCCATTCAGACGGAACGAGAAATCGAGCAGATCCGTGTGGAAATTAACCAGGACAACGCCGAGAAAGCCGAGCAGACAGCCGCCGACCTTATTCGGGGTTAGCCGGTCGTTCTTGTAGAGGAAATGCGCCAGCAGCACGCTGAAAAAGGTCGTGGTCGCATTCATGATCGAGCCTTTTACCCCGGTCGTGTGCGCTACTCCGATATAGAAAAACAAATACTGCACCCCTGTCTGAAAAAGCCCGAGAGCGGTTAAGCCGGCCCAATCCTTCGGCGCAAGACGCAGAATTCGGATTCCGAGCACCTTGGCTGCCGCCAAAAGGACGGCCCCTGCAAGCATAAAGCGGTAGCCGGCGAAGACAAATTTGGAGGGGATGTCCTCCAATCCGATCTGAAACCAATCCAGCCCAAGCTTGACTGAGGGAAAGGCGCTTCCCCACAGCAAGCAGCATAACGTAGCCACGGCAGCCACGAATTTTCCATTTGTGTAGACGTTTTTGTTCACGACATGCCTCCCGAAGCTATGAATGATGGCGCATCTGATGGCGCTACCGCGCCGGCAGACCCCTTCGCGCGTCTGTTAGCCTCGCATAAGCGCATATAGGCTCACCAAATTATAAGGCACGTCTCCCGGAAAGAGAAGAGAAATTGCAGAATCAAATCTGCACCAGTTGGGGATCGAATCGGCTTTTACTGTGAACTCCGAAACAATGAATAAGCTTCGGTGTTATTCGGAGTCTGGAAGCTTGGATGAAACGAATGCTTCGGCCTGCTGTCCAGATTATCTAACGGTTTCGCCGCACGATGCAGGCGGACTCTTGACAGTGCCGCCAGAAGGGTGCACTCTGGGTTAAGGCTGAACTTGTGTTGACCCAAACAATCCGGATACCTAGTACTCTGTCAACTCAAAAACGGTGTTTATCGCACCCCTTCTCATACCGATTGACGCCGCTTCGTATCCACATGATTTAGGTTGACAGCGTACTAGATATAGAGGGAGGAATAAGGATGGAGGAACACCGGCAAGAAATGCCCGATTCGGAAAGTCGTGAGGAATTTAGGGTCTCACATAGCACGCATGAGCACAAGGAGGAGCATTTCACGGCTTCAGACATGGTCCGCGATATCGTCATCGGCATGTCGGATGGATTGACCGTCCCCTTCGCTCTGGCGGCGGGTTTGTCCGGAGCGCTGTCGCATACGTGGACAGTCGTGGTGGCGGGGCTCGCCGAAATAGCGGCTGGCTGCATTGCCATGGGACTTGGCGGCTTCCTCGCAGCCAAGACGGAGGAGGAGCACTATATCTCCGAAGAAGCGCGCGAACGGTGGGAGATCGATCATCTGCCCGCCCGCGAGCGTCAAGAAGTAGAGGACGTCTTCCGGTCGTGGGGCCTTCAGGACGAGGTGCTGGAGCGGGCGACTGACGCGATCTGCTCGGACCCGGACCGCTGGACTGAATTCATGATGCGTCACGAGCTGGGGCTTGAAAAGCCGGAACCGAAGCGCGCCCGCAACAGCTCGATTACCATCGGGCTGTCGTATGTGGTCGGCGGCTTGATTCCGCTGTCGCCCTACATCCTGATTGACGAGATGAGGACCGCGCTCACGCTGTCCATCATCCTGACCCTCATTGCGCTATTCGTCTTCGGATTCGGCAAGGGCAAGTTCATGGGAACGCATGCCCTTAAAAGCGCCATCTCTACCACGCTTGTGGGGGGAGCGGCAGCTGCGGTTGCCTTCTTCATCGCGAAGCTGATCGGAGGGTAAAGAAGATGAGTCTTTCCCCTGTCATGAGATTGCTTTCCTTCAATATTCTCGTGGATCGAAGAACGGATGCGCCTTATTCCTGGGAGTGCAGGAAGCGTCAAATCGTGGATCTGATCAAAGCGCACAATCCTGATCTGATCTGCATCCAGGAAGCGCTCGAGCATCAAAAGCTGTTTTTGGCGGAGGAACTCCCGGACTATGAAGGGTTTGGAGTCGGACGAAATGACGGACGAGCGGACGGGGAACAAGTCCCGATTTTTCACCGAAAAGGGATGTTTCGGGAGCTGGACCGGGGCCATTTTTGGCTGTCGGAGACTCCACACCTTGCCGGAAGCATCGGTTGGGATGCGAAATGCCCTCGCACGGCTGTTTGGAAGCTGCTGCAGCACGAATCAATGGAGCGCCCCTTTGTCCTCGCGAACACGCACTACGATCATGTCGGGATAACCGCCAATCGAAACAGCGTGAGTACCCTGCAGCAGGAGCTTTCGGCCAAGGTGCCCCCTTGCGCCACTTTGTTTTGCGGAGACTTTAACTCATCCGAGCAGACGCCTGCTTATCAGGAGATTTTGTCTTCGGGATTTCTAGATTCCTCCCGCGCGGAACAGGTGGTCTGTACCGGTATGCCTTTTTCGTACCATCGTTTTAACATGGAGCTTTATGGGACAGACGCTCACCGGCTTATGCAGGAGAACAATCGCATGTTTCGAACCATCGATCATCTTTTTTACCGCGGAGACGTTCAGGTGCTGCGTCACGGAATCCTTGGGGACAATCGGGAAGGGGTCTATCCGTCCGATCATTTTCCTCTGCTGTGCGATTTTCGTTTTACGGGATGAGGCAACTTTCGGGTTCGATGTGAAAAGCCGGGTTGGAAGCGGAGAACGAACAAGGTATAATAAACGGGTGTGAATTTTCCGAGCGAAAGGATTTACGATGAAATGACGAGTTCTTCCAATAAAGAAATGCTCCAAGAGGTTGCCAAGCGGCGCACCTTCGCCATCATCTCCCACCCGGATGCGGGGAAAACGACATTGACCGAGAAGCTGCTCCTGTTCGGGGGAGCGATCCGGGAAGCCGGAACGGTCAAGGGGCGAAAGGCCAGCCGCCACGCCACCTCCGACTGGATGGAGATCGAGAAGCAGAGAGGGATCTCTGTTACCTCCAGCGTGCTGCAATTCGATTATAACGGCTGCCGGGTCAACATCCTCGATACCCCGGGTCACCAAGACTTCAGTGAAGACACGTACCGGACGCTTACGGCTGCGGACTGCGCGGTCATGATCATCGACTCCGCCAAGGGTGTCGAGGCTCAGACCAAGAAGCTGTTCCAGGTGTGCAGCAAACGCGGCATCCCGATCTTCACCTTCATCAACAAGATGGACCGCGAAGGCCGCGATCCCTTCGAGCTCTTGGAGGAGCTGGAAGAGGTGCTCGGCATCCGTTCCCATCCAATGAACTGGCCGATCGGCTCCGGCAAGCAGTTCTGCGGCGTCTATGACCGCGCGAAGACGCGCCTGGAGCTGTTCCAGGGCGGCGGCGGCGAGCATGTGAACGTCGAGGTGCGGCAGGTCGAAGGTTATGAGGACTCGCTGGTAAAGGAAATCGCCGGCGAATACCTGTACGGCAAGCTCTGCGAGGACCTGGAGCTGCTTGATGTGGCCGGCGACCCGTTCGATCAGGAACGCGTCAACCGCGGCGAGCTTACTCCGGTCTTCTTCGGCAGCGCCATCAACAATTTCGGGGTGCAGACCTTCCTCGAGAACTTCTTGGAGCTCGCTCCGACTCCTGCTCCGCGCGGTATTGAAGGTGACGGCTCGATCGACCCGCTAGCGGAGGGCTTCAGCGGCTACATCTTCAAGATCCAGGCTAATATGAACCCGGCGCACCGCGACCGGATCGCCTTCCTGCGCATCGTCTCCGGCAAGTTCGAGCGCGGCATGACTGTGAAGCATATTCGTGCGGGCAAAGACATCAAGCTGTCGCAGCCGCAGCAGTTCCTCGCCCAAGACCGCGACATCGTTGAATACGCCTATCCAGGCGATATCATCGGGCTGTTCGATCCAGGCATCTTCCGCATCGGCGATACACTGAGCCAGCTCGGCGATATTCATTTCAATGAGCTGCCGACCTTCTCGCCTGAGCTGTTCAGCAAGGTGACGGTGAAGAACGCCCTCAAGCACAAGCAATACCAAAAGGGGATCGAGCAACTGACGGAGGAAGGGACGATTCAGGTATTCCGCACCGTCAGCTTCGACGACACCATCCTCGGCGTAGTCGGACAGCTTCAATTTGAAGTGTTCGAGTACCGGATGAGAGGCGAATACGGCGTCGAGGTCCAGCTTCAACGAATGACTTATCAGTTTGCCCGCTGGCTGGTTGGAGACGATATCGACCCGGCGAAGTTCCGGGTCAATTCCACGTTGGTGAAAGATAAGAAGGACAATCTCGTCGCCTTGTTCGAGAACGAATATGCGCTTCGGACGGCGATGGAGAAGCTTCCCAATGTGAAATTCTTGGAGACAGCGCCTTAATCAACAGCTTCTGCAGCGATAAAATCCTCTTAAATCAGTGATCGGTGAACCATTGGGTTGTCGGGTCGAGGATCAAGCGGATCGCTGATTATCGGTACCGAAAAAGAATGAGTACCCAACAATCGAAGGCAGTCCGCCCTCCGCTGAGGATGGACTGCTTTTTTATACACCGACTGCTCGTAAGGTTTGGAGTTCTCTGCTAGCATCGGATGTCAGATCGAACGGAACCATCCTGCAGGAATCTTACAAGGCTTACGCCGACTCGGAAGCCCATCTCTTGACGCTGGAGTTCTCTCAGAACTTCGGTCGGACAGGCGAGAGGACCACGCATTATTACACCTTCGATCTGACAGCTGGGGTGAAGCTCGTCAACGAGGCTGGGGTCGTTCGGTCCGACAAGCTGCTAACGAACGATCCATGGATAGGACAGGGAACGGGGACGGTCGCATACCGGAATGGAAAGCTTTATCTGGCGCAGCCGTTTATCGATCGGCGCGATCCTGACAACGACAAGCTGTTTACAACCAAGTGGCCCAAAGTCTTTCTTGTCGAGGTCTACCGCGGCTCAAGCCTGCTGTATGAAGGGGAGCTTCTCACGGATCAGCAGCAGGATTACAACCGGAGTTATCCCAGCTTCAACAAGAAGGATTACCGGAGCTTCACTCATGTGAAGTTTCAATCGCCGGAACAGGAGGGCAAGCCATGATCGAGCTCGTTCGCGCGCAAAAGCGCTATAAGGGCAAGGAGGTGTCCTGTTATGTGGACCGTCTGACGCTGAATCGCGGCGAAATCATCGGGGTGCTGGGCGATAACGGCAGCGGGAAAACCAGCTTTTTGAAGATGGTGATGGGCCTTGGGCGTCTATCGAACGGAACCGTGCAGGTGGATGGCTGTCCTCCGGTCGAGCAGTACAGCCGGATGGCCTTTGTCACAGAAGAGGGGAGCTGGCTGCCGGGGATGAATTCGCAGGCCTACGGTGAATTTCTAGCCGAGTTTTATCCGCGGTTTGATCCGGTCCGCTATGCTCGGCTGCTCCATTCCTTCGAGCTTGAGGCCAACAAGCCAATCCGCACTCTGTCTAAGGGGCAGCGGGCCAAGCTGGAGCTGGCGGCCGGCTTTGCCAAACGCGCTGATTATTTGCTGCTCGATGAACCGTTTCTTGGAGTAGACGGGACGACGCGACGGCGGTTTCTAAATGAGCTCGCAGCGGAGTTGACCGGAGATGAGCTGGTGTTGGTCGCTACCCATTTTGTAGAGGATTTCGCCAACCTGTTCGATCGCGTTCTTCTCTTTCACGGCGGGCGCATCCGTGTGGATGCGGCTGTCGACGAGCTGAGAGAACAGGGGATATCGATCGAGGAGCTCATGACGGAGGTTTCCTCGGGAGAACGGGACGGCACCTATTATTGAGCAGCAAGCGGGGACGATTGGCCGACGATACGGTAACAGCATGAACCTTCGCTTGAGACGGCTCTTCAGCAACCTACCCAGAAACTCGAACGCGTTCGCGTCGCAAAACTGGGGCGTGAGCCCTTCCCTAAAGCCCATTCAGCCGCGAAACCGATCTCATAAGATGGAGAGATGAGCAATGCGAGATGGACTAAATGGAGTGGATGACAATGCCCAGGTATGTGGCGAGTAAATGGAGGAAGACGGCGGCTCTACGGGAGAACGAACGAATTCGGCCTTTTCTCTTGCCGATGGAGAGAATGACTCCCTCGACTCTGGACTCGATGCTGGTGAGGCATCGAACGGTATTCGTGAAACCCGTATCCGGCATGCATGGCAAAGGCGTCATCAAGGTGGAGCTGGTGAAATCGGCAGAGAAGCCATATCGGTATCAAGAAGGATTGGTTAAGCGCTCGTTCAAGGATAGGGGAAGCCTATACAAGGCGATTCTGAAGGTAGCGGCAGGCAGGCCCTATCTCGTCCAAAAGGGAATCCGTCTGCTCCGGTACAAGGACCGGCCATTTGACATTCGGGTGATGATCCAGCAAAGCCCCGCCAAACGATGGGAGGTCACAGGGATCATCTGTCGTGTCGCTCAACCCGGTAAGATTGTAACGAATGTGCATAACGGCGGCAGGCTCCAGCCCATCGAAAGGATGTTGAAGCCGTATGCTCACAAGAGGAGCATGGAGCGGTCCATCGCCGATCTGAAAAGCTTGGGCAAAGATGTCGCGGAGCATCTAGGCCGGCGTTTTCCGGGTATCAAGGAGATTGGGCTCGACATCGGCATCGATGGCGATCTCAAGCCCTGGATCATCGAAACAAACACCTCGCCTGCTTCGTTTATCTTCAAGCATCTGCCGGACAAAAGCATCTATCAGAGGGTACGGAATTACGCGATTGCTTATGGGAAGCTGAGGAGGCCGAAACCAGCCGAGAAGAAGCCTGTTCATCAGCAAAAAAAGCCATCATCCGCCAGGCGGGCCGCTGCGGGGAAACGATAACCTCAAAAAAAGCGCTCCAACACTCCAAACAGCATGAAAACCTCTCCCACAGAAAGCCCTGTGGCTTTTTGGGGAGAGGTTTTTGCTCAGAGACGGTAGCTTCCGCCGGGCGGGTTACTTTCCAGGTTCTATCCCAGACTTTTTTCCAGGTTTTCGATCATATGAGTTTGCAGCTCGGGATCACTCGTTTTCCATATGTTCTCAAACAGAACGCCGAGTCCAGGCAGCGCCTTCTCGTCGCCGTCGACCGAATCAGCGATGACCTCGCGAAGCTCTTCTTCGGATTTTCCCTTCACCCGCATGACAATGGCTTGTCGTAATGTGATGTTCATATGCGACCTCCGATTCAAATAATCTTCCTTTTTCTGCTTCCCTCGCGATTGAGGCTGAGTCCTCTGTAGCTTGCCCAGGAGGCGGCTTTTCCATCCCGGGAACAGGCATATCCTCCAACATGTGCTATAATGGAGCGTGATTAGGCTCGGACGTGTGGGAGGTCGTTTTTTTGTGAAAAAGCAATTCGCCATCATCGGGATCGGGCGCTTCGGATCCAGCGTGGCTCTATCTCTGACTCAACTCGGCTACGAAGTGCTTGCGGTTGATCCGGATGAAAGCAAGATCCAGGCGATCAGCCAATGGGTCACGCATGCGGTTCAAGCGGATCCTACGGAGGAGGAAGCGCTGAGAGCGATCGGCATCCGCAATTTCGATGTCGTGGTGGTCGCGATCGGCCAGGACATTCAAGCGAGCATCCTGACGACGCTGATTCTGAAGGAGCTCGGAGTCAAGATGCTGATTGTCAAGGCCCAGAACGAGCTGCACGGCAAGGTGCTGCGCAAGATCGGGGCGGACAAGGTGATTTTTCCGGAGCGGGATATGGGACAGCGGCTTGCCCATGCTCTCATCTCACCGAACATCCTCGATTTCATCGAGCTTTCCGACAACTATAGCATCGTCGAAATCCGCGCTACCCCACTTCTCATCGGAAAAAGCTTGAAGCAATTGGACATTCGCGCCGTATACGGCTGCAACGTCATGGCGATCAAGTCCATAGATGGCAAGATGAACATAACCCCAAGCGCGGACGATCTGATTCAAGCGACGGATATCCTGATTGTCGTCGGCCGTAATGACGATCTGAACCGGTTCGAGAAAAACTATTCGGAGTGAACCTGACGATATGAACATCACCTCAGTACAAAACCCGCGCGTGAAAGAGTGGAGCGAACTAACCGGCAAAAAGGGGCGGGACAAGCAGGGACGCTTTCTCTTGGAAGGCATCCACCTCATTCAAGAGGCGCTTCACGCCGGTGTAGCGGTGCGAACGGTCCTGTACGATCTGGAGAAGGGCCTTTCATCGGAGCTGGAGCCGCTTCTTGCGGATGCGCCGCAGATCGAGCTTGTCGGCGTCAGCGCAGCGGTGCTGGCCAAATGCTCGGAGACGGAGACGCCACAAGGAGCTCTGGCCATCGCCGACAAACCGTCCTCCGGCTTGAAGGAGCTGCTTGCCGATCCCGCCGGATTCGTGGTCGCCCTCGACGGCCTTCAGGACCCGGGCAATGTCGGAACCATCATCCGCACGGCGGATGCCGCTGGTGCAGCGGGCGTCATCGTCGGCAAAGGCAGCGCGGACCCGTACGCGCCGAAAACCGTGCGCTCCACAATGGGCTCGCTGTTCCATCTGCCCGTTGTCGAGGCGGCCCTCGCGCCGCTTCTGGAAGAAGCGACGGCTCGCGGAGTGCAGGTGTACAGCACCGGGATGGCTTCGGGCTTGACCTGCTACGACGCGGACTTTACCGCACCGGTCTGGTTCGTCATTGGCAACGAGGGCCGAGGCGTATCCCCCGAGGTGCGCGCTCTTGTGCAGCAGGAGCTGTCCATCCCGATGCCCGGACAGGCGGAATCGCTAAACGCTGCCATGGCGGCGGGTATTCTGCTGTACGAAGCCGTGCGACAGCGCGGATTTAAGTAATAACTCCTGTCCAAAGCCCAAATATCTTTCCCTGAAAAATAACTGTCTGTAAACATCGAAAAGACTGGATGCTGGTTGGCGATTTACCCAACCTATGCTCCAGTCTTTTTCTCATCTTTTTAAGCCATTCTCAAGCCTTTCCACGATTCTTATCTCAAGCAAGAACCCAAGCACATCGAGGCTTTTCACGATCTATTACTCGATCCTTTCCCCAAGCATTAGAATTTCCGTCCGTATCTTTTCTCTGTCATAACCCTGTCTTTTCCCTGTCCTTTGGGACACCAAATAAATATAAAATTCAAGCCTTTATGTGCTACGGACAATTTTAAGAGAAATAGTACACGAGGGTGATGAAGGGTAAGTACTTTGGGACATTACCGCTTGTTTCTTTCAGCGCTGGATGGGGGTAAAAGAAAGGCCTTGAAGATAGCATCTCTCAAGATCTTAATAAGTTTAGTGTTTCTCAACAAACAAGCCTATTTGTTCGATTGATGGTATTAACGATTCAATTGATTTTGATGTTTGGATTCCCATCAAAAAATCGTATCCTATAAAGACCTTCATCCTTCTAGGAAAATAAACCTCAGAACCAATATCTTCTCGCAAAAGCAGTCTACAAAAAGAATCCAGCTTCTCTTTATCTAGCTTGTCCAAATCTTTAGCTTGAGTATAAATTCCCAGCATATCTTGTGAGTAAAGGTTACGGTGGTTTTTCCTAATCTCCAAAAATCTGTCGAAGGAAAAACTTCGCCTGACGTTGTTGATTGATAATATGGGGATTTCCAAGTACTCCATAACGAGATTAATCACTTCAATATATCTGTCTTCAACGATCTTATAGCTGTTAATTGTCAGTAGTTCACCTTCAAATGACTTGCCAATATCACCAATTGCAGTCCAATCTTCCTTTAGATACTTTCTTTTTTCATTACGGAAGCTCGGATTGTATTTGGAAATTTCGTACTTGTACAAATTAATCACCTATTCTATTTAAGGATGCATCATAAGTTCCCATTCAAGTATCTTTGCTAATAAATTCTTGGGGGGAGGGTTGCCATCTTCCAAACACCACCATTATGCAGCCCCATACCGCACCACTGCCAATATCTTGACTTATTGCTGAGGAACCGCCTCATATCGGGATCATACCACCCTGGTTTCGGAGATTCAAGAAATAAATGGATAATAATAGTTATTGGTGGACGTTTCTGAATCGATTTCGAAAGTTGTTGAATAGATCCGATGTTATAATATAGTGATAGGAATGAAACCGCCTTACGAGGTGGTTTCAGCGCATTTGGGGGTGGTCTATTGAAATTCTTTATGACGGATATCCATGGTGACGATAAGGGAATGGACTTGTTGCTGAAACAAGCTCAGGTTGATTTTACTAGAGATTTGATCGTATTTGGCGGAGATATGATTGATCGTGGCAAGGAGAGCGCTAAGGTTGTCAAGAGAATCAAGCAACTCGTTGATGCCTATCCGGAACATGTCCAGGCCTTGATTGGAAATCATGAAGAGATGGCGAGGGACTATTATCGGAGCGGGGATAACCTTTGGCTTCGTCATGGCGGGCGTGAAACGATAAGGGATTTCGAGAAGACATTTTCCAAGGCGGACATGGATGAACATATCGAATGGATGAGCAATCTGCCGTTGGTTTATGAGGACGAGGGGTTTGTTTATACACATGCAGGTTTAAATCCATTCGAAGCGTTGAATCATCAAAGTCGAGACATTCTTTGGATGTCAGAAGCAGACTTTTACAGCATCTCAAAGGACCACTTACATGCATTGACGATGAATCGGCCTGTCGTTCATGGGCATACGCCTGTAGAACGGATCTATTTTGACGGCTGTCGTTTGGGCTGCGATCTCGGTTCCAATACGTATTCCATCACGGAGGAGCGAGGGCTCGGTTTGGTGAACCTGGATCAGATGATTTATTATGCGTATAAGCCATTTACGGGGAAGATTGAGGAGCGGAGTATTATGCAATATTAGATCTGTGAAGCGTCGCACTCCACCAATACGAAAGAGGGCATTCCGACAATGGAAGCCCTCTTTTCGTATATTTATTGATTTTCCTCAAAGCAATTCGTTATCTGTTGCTGGAGACCTTCCCTTCTAGCTTTCTCGGATTTCGGGAAGCCAAGTGTCCGAATCATTTCTGTGCACATAAACGCACAGGCCATTCCCCAAGCGTTTCTCCAGTCTTTTTCCTATACCTCCGTGTTATAGGGCAGGGGTTTTTCCTTCGTGACCACACCCTACTCCATAATCAATACTCTTGCGTTCGTCTTTTTGATCACCTTGGAGGAAGCCCATGCTCCGAAGGCTGCGCTCAGGATGCTAATGGAGGCTACGCCTGCACTAACTCCCCCGTTCAGGACGAGCGGCAGTTGAACGATCCCGTATGCCGTTAACACCTGTTCTAATACGGTCGGCAATACGTAGATTCCGACGAATATGCCTGCGATGGCACCGATCGTGCATAGAGCCGCGGTTCCGATCGTGAGGGACAACCGAATTCGGGTTGAGGTCATTCCGATCGACTTAAAGATGCCGTAGGTTCGACTCTCATTGCGGGTTTGGATGCGATACGAGCTGTAGATGATGATGAAGGCAACTAGCAGGAACAGGAGTCCGATCACGCTCATGGGAATAAGCAGGATAAGGGCTCCCTCGTTATAGACCGAATGGAGAAGCGTCTGCTGCGAGACGACGGTTGCCCCATCCTTAAACCTTGCATGGAGTTCGCTTGCGACAGCTTCGGCTTGCGAGCTATCCTTCAGTCGAATCAAGCAGTCTAACGAGCTTCCGTTGGCTAACGACAATTCGTTTGATGGTTGCTGTGGATTGTCGGTGATTAATCGGGCGGAATTGGACATGTTTGCAATGGCCTGATAAATGCCGGTAACCAAAAGTCGACTTCGCTGTCCCTTCAAATACATCACGATGGTATCGCCCACATCCTTGTGAAACTTGCGCGCCACGTTAACCCCGATGGCAATCTCGTTCTCATTATGGGGATTGCGGCCGGAAATTACGTTATATCCGAATTCATCGAAGCCTCCCTCTAGCCGGTTGACGACGATTCCGGATGAAATTGAACGGGATTCGTCTTCCACAATTCCGGATTGACTATGCGCCCATGCGACGGATTGAATCCGCTCGTCGGATTTCAGCACCTGTTCGAATTCCTCACGATTGAACCCCATTGGATTGAACACGGTCGCGACAACATCAGAGGAATCATAGCCCCACTGTCCTGCTGTCTTCTGAATGGAAGCGACGCTGTTCGTGACGACATAGCCGAACACAAGCACAGCGGATGTCAAGACGGCCATGATGAGCATAAGCAGGGAGCTTTTTCGATTGCGCAGAATACTTCGGATCCCGATGACGAAGGATATCGGAAGTTTACCGAAGCCCCAGGAATGGGAGATGGAGGCGCTTGTTCTGCTGATCTTTTTGTTGTGGTCCGACTCGGACATGCCGTACCGGATTGCCTGCATGGGGATCACGCGTCGCGCCTTGCCACCATAGATGAGAACGCACCCGATCACAGCCGTCAATACCAGAAAACTCGTCAATCCGGCAGTTCCGGCATCATTCAGTCGGAATCCAGTACTCTCCGTTCTCAAAGACGACATGGTCAGCCCGATCAGGATACGGGAGAAAATGCCGCTGATTAACGCACCGGGGATGATGGCAATGACGGCTAATAGGGCGTATTGCAAGACATAGACAAGCACCATGCTCCTGGACCGCATCCCCATCGCTCGCAGCACGCCCAATGTCGAGTAGTTCGCCAGGATCGCGTCGGAGATGGTGAATCCAATCGTCAACAGCGCGACCAGCATCATCGCGATCCCAAGGAAGATCATAACGAAGCCAATCAGTTTGTTCATGATGAAATAGAAGGCGGTCATCTCTTCGTAATCCATCTTCAATTCCAGATAAGGCTTGCCGAGGAATTGTTCGAATCGTTCCCAGTATTGGGTGCGTTGCTTGTAGTCCTCATAGCGGATTCCCACCATATAGGACTCATTCCCCGGCATCGTTCGAATCTCTCGCTCATAGTCGGTCGGATTCATCCAGATTCTTGCCGTATTCGAGAAAGGTCCGCCATAAGGGAGATCAATGACGATCGCAGATACGCGAAGCCTTAGCGGAACATCCGCTCGCTTCATATCAAGGGTGTCTCCCACCTGGATATGTTGAGAATAAGCCAAAGAAGTGGGGATCCACACGGTCCCGGGAGAAGGAACCTCGGGGGGATCCTCGTTGACAGACGCGAAGGTGAGCTCGTCTACCCCTAAGGGCCTCGCCGGTGTATCCATCATATTGAAATAGAGATTCGGAATCTCCTTACCCTTATAGAGGATCCCCGACAACGTCCGATATTCCAGCAGCTTGGAGGTTTCTACCCCTTCCTGTGACGTCCACCAATCGTGAACGGCATTCGGATTATGGAGTTCCATCTCCATGGTCAACAATTGATGAGAACCGTTGGCCCGTTCATGCATGTTAGTGAACAGATTGCCTGTGTTGGCCATGACGGTCGCTGCGGTCGTTATCATCAAGACGGACAGTAAAATGAGCAGTGCGATGAACCCGTTTTGTACTTTCCGTTTCCTCAACTGCGACAGACAGAGTGTCCAGACAGCGTTCATTAGACAATCTCCTTATCCGTAACGCAGGCGAAGATCATCTTCTCCCGATCTTCGATGTTGTCGCCGTCGTCGAATTTGTCAAACTCCACCGTTCGGCTCACCTTGCCGTCGCGGATTAGAATGAGACGATCCGCCCGACAGGCCGCCTTTATATCGTGCGTGACCATCACGATCGATTGGCCTTGGCGGTTCAGCTGTGTCAGGATATTAAGCACCGATACACCATGCTCATAATTGAGGCTTCCGGTTGGTTCATCCGCGAACACGATATCAGGTGAGTTCATGAGCGCCCGAGCGATCGCCGCCCGCTGTTGCTGTCCGCCCGAAGCCTGGGATGGGAGACGTCTGGCTTGCCCGTCGATCCCCATGTTGACCATAAGAGTCATTGCCTTCTGCTTGACACTTGATTTGTCCTTGCCGGCAATATAGCCGGGAAATGCGATATTGTCGAGCAAAGACAGGTCGGGAACCAGGTTGATGCTCTGGTATACGTACCCGATGGAATGCGAACGGAAACGGGCCAATTCCCGCTCCGTAAAGCGGTCGATGCGTTGATCTTGGAAGTAAACTTCACCCGCTGTCGCATGGTCAAGGCCGCTGAGCAAATACAGCAGGGTCGACTTGCCAGAACCCGAGCTTCCCATAATGACGGTGAAATCCCCTTCGTAAATATCCAAGTCGACGTTGCGAATGGCATGATACTGCTCGGTGCCTGTGGTATAGGTTTTACATAAGTTCGATGCGCGCATGATGGCTTTCTTGGCCATAGTTTACTTGCCTCCCCATTTGTGTCATGCAAGTTATGGTAAGGCATCTTTATGGATAAGAGCTTATCAAGATATAAATAAATTCTTACAGGAGGATGGGGTTAGTGGAAAAGTTAAATAGAATGCGGTTCCTTCGCCTTTTGCGCTCTTGAATGAGATGGAGTCGCCATGAGCTTCGATGATCGTTTTGCATATCGACAACCCAAGTCCCGCCCCATCCGTCCAGGCTGCAGCGGGTGAAGAAGAGGATTCCCCTTTGAAGTAGCGGTCAAAAATGAAAGGCATGTCCTTGGGCAAAATTCCTTGCCCCGTATCGGCGATTACAATCGTGAGAGATTCTGGCGTCTGGTCGAAGCTGATCTGGATCGTATCGCCGAGGGTCGTATGTTTGATCGCATTGGAGATCAAATTCGCGAATACTTGCTCCAGTCGGGCAGCATCGATAGGAATCAGAATATTTGGAATGGATGAGGGCTCGATGAATGTGATGCCGCTGGTTCGAACGACATGAGCGAGCGGCTTGATGATGGAGGAGAAGACTTCGCCGCTGTACTGCTCGCGCAACTCAATGGAGATTCGGCCCGACTCCCTCAATGCGTGAATGAGCAGATCATCCACCAGCCTGACCATCTTGTCCGTATTGACTTGCATGACCCTGATATAATCCATGAACGTCTCTTCGTCTGTGCAAGCCCCTTCTCGAATGGCATCGATATAGGCTTTTACGATCGTGAGCGGTGTTTTGATATCATGGGAAATGTTCGAGATCAATTCCTTGCTCTCTTGCAATTGCATCTTCTGTTGATGGTTCAGATGCAAGATTTCGGTACGCATGAGATCAAAGGACGCCGCGAATTGCACGATCTCGTCCGGTCTGCCGCCGAGGTCAATCTTCTCCTCGAACCGTCCTCTCACAATTGCCTCCGCGTGGAGCTTCAGTTGTCCAACGGGGAGGAGGATTCGCCGCTTAAACTGGATGACCGCCCCTACAAGGAGCACGATTAGCACCACAGCCGAACCGAGCATCGTGAGGTAAGCAACAAGCGGGCCTGTGCGGTCAGGAGCCGCGAATACTAGGCTAGCCGGAACCGAAAAAATGGCGTTTCCGACTTGCTGACCAAGGGATTCGCTAACGACGGGGAACGCTATCGAGAATTGATCATGCTCGTCCCGAGCTTCGTAAAAATCGTAGTGCAAGTCATATTTTAGGTCGATAACGGGATTGACCGTCGGAGGCGATAGGGAAGAGGAATCGAATACAACCGTGCCGTCTAGTCGGACAAGCCGCATTTGCACCCCGTTTTTTTGGCACAATGGGTCTAGTTCAGCAAGAGCTTCCGGATCGTCAGCTAGGAGCGATCGGGATGCATGCTGTTCCAGGTAAACCATGACTTCACTTCCATGCAACCGAACCTGATTTATCACCCATCTGGAATCGCTCGTCGATAGTGGGTCGTCCCTACTCGCGAGAAGGATGTAAGTTCCGCTGCCAACGATTAACGCTAAGCATACGAAAGCGGCAAGAAGCCAACGGACTGCCAAACGCTTCAAAATCACAGGAACACTCCCCGAAGCTCATGAATTTGCACTGAATTTATAGCCGACTCCCCATACGGTCTTCAGGAACAAAGGTTTGGACGGGTCCTCCTCAATTTTCTCTCGAATACGACGAATATAGACCGTCACGGTGTTGTCGTCACCGACTGATTCATATCCCCACACAGCATCAAGCAATTGACTCTTCGTGAATACCTGGTTGCGGTTATAGGCCAAATAATAGAGAAGCTCGAATTCCTTGGCGGATAAACGGATTTCCCGTCCGTTCAAGCATACGCGATAGGCCTTCCTATCAATCGTGAGGCATCCGATTTGTAGAAACTCCTTATTGTTCCAAGTAGAGGGGGTGTTTACCATGCTGTCGTATCTGCGAAAATGCGCACTGATGCGCGCCGTCAGCTCGCTGAGCGAGAACGGCTTCGTCATATAGTCATCCGCGCCGAATCCGAGACCCATCACCTTGTCCGTGTCGCTTCCTCTCGCGCTCAAGATCAGAATCGGCGTATCGGCGCGTTCGCGAATTTGCCGGCATAGCTCGATCCCGTCCATATCCGGGAGCATAAGATCCAGAATGATATAATCGGGACGCCAAGCCTCCAATTGCTGCAAGCATCCGGCTCCATTGCCAGCGCAGGATGTTTCGTAGCCCGTATTCGTTAAGTACTGCTTCAAGATGCGAGAAATATCTTGCTCATCTTCTACGATAAGGATCCGTTTAGTAGAGCCCATGGGCATCCTCCATCGACCCGGTCAGATAGATTTTACATAAAGTATACAACAAAGATATAGATAAAATATGAACGCGCTAACCATATTCCAGAATAATGGGGAACGAAATATCGATCACCGCTAATGATCTTGGATTATCGAATCATTTTATCTTCGCTGGACGCCTCTAATCATTCCTCTTGAAAAAAAGGACTTGATTTAAATATTCTCGAACGTTAAAATTAATTTTAACGTTAAGTATATGTTTATTGGAGGCGAATCAAGTGAAGGCAGCTTCGGAGTGGGAGGAAGAGAAAAAGAGCTTGAAGCAAGGAAACAAGCCGGTTCAGACGGAGGAGCGGGCAGAGGAAGAGCAAGAGCTCCAAGCGGAAACGGGGTCGGCGGAGAAGGAAACGCCAGCAGCGGAAGTAGACGGACCCGCTCAACCGGCCAAGCAAACGCTGCGCATGCTTTTACGAAACCGCGGATATGTCACTCTGATGCTCGCGGCTGTCATCTCCCGATTCGGGGACTCGCTTGATTCCATCGCTTATTCTTGGATGGTATATGAGCTGACCGGCTCGAAAGCGCTCATGGGCATTTTGTTCGGAATCAATGCTCTGCCCAATTTGCTGTT
Source organism: Gorillibacterium timonense (assembly GCF_001457415.1). Lineage (GTDB taxonomy): Bacteria > Bacillota > Bacilli > Paenibacillales > NBRC-103111 > Gorillibacterium > Gorillibacterium timonense. Next base: position 1,055,702 of record NZ_LN881723.1, on the reverse strand, counting down.
CGGCCCCTTCGCCGGTGTGCTGGTCGACCGTTGGCCCAATAAGCCGATCCTCGTGATCACGGACCTCATTCGGGGAGCTTCGGTTTGCACGACCGCTTTGCTGTTCTTTACAGGCAATCTGGCAGCCTGGCATTTATTCGTCTTGACGATTGTGCAATCTACCATGGAGACGCTGTGCACTCCAGCGGAGAATACGCTCATTCCCGATCTGGTTCCGAAGAAGCTGTTGTTATCCGCCAACTCGTATCTCTCAACCGTATCCAGACTTGCGGTGCTCGGCGGCTTGGGAGCGGCAGGCGTCCTTATTGCTCTGCTCGGCATATCGGGAGCCATCCTCGTGGACGGCTTCACGTTCCTCTTCTCCGCACTCATCCTGTTGATCGGCCTGAAGAAACTGCCGAAGAAGACGAACGCGGATGACAAGCTGACGCCCTCCGGTTATCTTCTCATGATTCGGGAATCGTTCGGGTTGATTCGTCGCAACCGGCTTTTGCTCGCGACGGTCATTACGGCGGCGTTCGTGAATTTTTGCTTGGTCCCTTACAACGTCCTCATCCCCGCCTTCTCCAAGGATCTGCTTCATTCCGGTCCGGCCGGACTCAGTTACCTGGGGGGAGCGATTACGATCGGGATGATCGGCGGCGGGATTTGGGTCGGTGCCCGAGGCAGCCGCATGGCTCAATCTACCCTGATCGCCATAGGACTGGGCCTCATCGGTGCGATGTACGCGCTCATTTCCCTGTCCCCGCTGCTTCCCCACCCTGCCGGGCTGATCAGCGCCGTCGCGTTTTGCTTGATCATCGGCCTCGCGTTGCCCCTTGCCGCGTCCCCGCTCATGACCATTCTGCAGGAGAAGACGCCGCGCGAGATGATGGGACGGGTGATGGCGCTCATGTCGATGCTTGCCTGCAGCGCCATGCCGCTCGGGGGCTGGTTTACGGCCGCTTTGTCGGGGCTGATGCCGATGACGACCTTGTTTCTCGTCATGGGGATTCTGGTGATGTTCGCCGCGGCTGCTTACCGCCGTAGCACGCGGGCTTTATAAGGGGGAACAGGTGAGGTATGATGGACAATGAGGTGAAAGGCATGTCCATAAAAATCCTGTCCACAATCGAAGAATTCAAAGCGATATCCGACCCTTACCGCATGCAGATCATCCAGCTATTCGGTTCCGCTAAGAAGCCTCAGACCGTCAGCGAGCTTGCCGTACAGCTCGGGGATTCGCCAGCCAAGGTCCATTATCATATCAAGAAGCTGGAAAAAGCCGGGATTGTGTCGATTGTCGAGACAAAGGAAGTCAACGGCATACTCGCCAAATACTACAGGCCGACCGCGGAATCCTTTCATGTTGACAAGGATTTGGGGCTGCCTCCCGGCCAAGAGCGCCAGAACGCGATTCAGGATACGTTTCTGGGCATAACGGATACGTTCCGCAAGGATTGGGTGCGCCGGTACGGTGACAAGGAAGTGATGGGAGAAGCCCAATACACCATGCTCTCTCTTTCCGAAGCCAAAGCGGAGGAACTCCGAAAAAGACTGTCTGATCTGGTGAAGGAGTACACCAGCCCCTCCGATGAGGAAAAATCGGATCAGCGGTACTATCAGCTGTTTACAAGTTTCTTTGGAGAGAAGACGGAATCCGAGGAGACGGAACCAAGCGGAGTAGAGCCTGAGGATCGGAAGGACGCATCGATGGAGTCGAATCGTTCTGAATAAAAGAAAGTCGGAATAGCGGCCTTCGCCCTGAATGAACAGGGGGTGAGGCCGTTTTACTTTGTTTAGAGTCGTTCGTTCTTGGTAAAACGTCCTTCCGAAATCCGGTTTCTTCCTTTACTTGAATGCGGTTAACGCGGTGTGTTCTTCTTTTCCTTCTGCTAACGGCATAAGGTAGTACTGACAGCCTGACTTCCGATGAGAGGAGGAGGCTCATGAGCAGACGAAGATGGAGGTCGCGAAGGCCGCGCAAGGGGAGTCGCAGACGTTTGGTCTGGTTCGTTTTGCTGGTCTTTCTGCTGTCGTTCGTTCAGTCGTTCATTTTTATCGAAAAAAACCTCAAGCCTCCGCTCATGAATCTTGCCAAAATTCGCTTGAAGCAGATGGCGACCCAGTCCATCAACAAGGCCATCGCCGACCGGATTGCGGAGGAGACGAATTTTGACAAGCTGATCGATTGGCGAACGGACAAAGACGGCAAAGTGACCGGATTCATGCTCAATTACACGGAGCATATGCGGATCACCTCCGATACAATCAATCGGGTGCAGAATCTCCTGCTCGGCCTGAAGCGCATGCCGGAGCATATCCCGCTCGGTATGGCGATGAACAGCGCCATCTTTGCTTCCTTCGGTCCGGATATCCCCATCCGGCTTACGCCTGCAGGCGCGGTGAAGGTCGATCTCAACACGCGGTATCAGAACGCCGGGATCAATATGATTCTGGTTGAGGTCTACATCCGCATCATGGCGGAGGTGACGATCATCATCCCGTTCGATACGGAGCCCGAAATCGTCGAGACGGAGCTGCCAATCTCCTATCTTCTCGTAGTCGGTGACACTCCGATGTATTACTATGACAACAAAGGCAATCCGGTGGGCAACTCCAGTCCGCTCCCGCCGGGGGTAACGCTGCCGGGTTTATCCTCGGGAAGCGGGGCATCCTCCGGAGCTACCAACAGCTCTACATCGATTCCGGCCGCGAGCGGAGCGGGGACGCTTGGGGGAGCATCCACCACCCAAACGGGAAATTCGGGAAGCGCAGGAGGAACGGGAGCTGCGGGGAACGGGGGAAGCACAGGAAGCGGCGGGAATTCCGCAGGAAGCGGATCCGTCGGACCATAGTGGATCTGTCGAGCCATAGCGGATCCGTCGAGCTGTACCTGATACGCGGTCAGCCCTAGATGTGTGGTACGAAACAGCAATAATGGGTAGAGAAATTGTGCGGCGACCCTGGTTTTTTGCTGACAGTGACCCCGGGATGAACGGCCGAACGCCTTCCTGCTTCTTGAGCGGGAAGGCGTTCGTTATGCGATCGTCATGCGGGAGCGCGTTCGGTTCATAGGGATTGTCGATGCGGCGGCCCCTTCTCCCTTAAGGCTTCGCTTTGCTTCGAGCTCGCTCCTCCCGCTCCCAGCGGAGTAAGGAGGGGTATGGATCGAAGGCCCACTCCGCCTTTCCGGTGTCTTTGTACAGGCCGTAATGGAGATGGGGCGGAAACTTGCCGGACGTTCCCGGCTTGCCGTAGCCGGAGCTGCCAACCCAGCCCACCACCTGACCGGGCCGGACAGGCGTCCCGACCTCCACCTCCTTCGAAAAACCAGACAGATGGGCGTAATAATGATACACATTATTTAGATCGCGGATGCCGATCCTCCAGCCTCCATAGTTGTTCCAGCCCTTCACTTCAATGATTCCATAGCAGGTACTGCGGGCAGGCACTCCGTATCCGGCGAAGATATCGGTGCCCTCATGAATCCGGTTCCCGCCCCAGCCGCGGCTCGCTCCCCAGGTACTGCGGAAGGTGTACTCGGACTTTAGCGGCACCGGAAAGGCGTGCTCCTGCAGATCGAGGCGTCCGAAGGCTTCATAGATCTTCGCAAATTGATCGATGCGGGTCATCCCGCGTTCTCCGAAGGTTCGGCGAAGGGAGGCTTCCCATTGGGCGGCTCCGCCGTTTGCCGCGCTCATGTCCTGCACGAAGGCGAGCAGGGTATCCAGGTCGTTGCGGCGGTCTGCTTGCCCGTCCCCGGAGCCGTCTCGGCCTTTGCCTCCGAATATCCCGATGCGGGTTGGGCTCATGTCCTCCGGGTTCGGATTCAGAGGCCCGGCCCATTCGGCTTGCGGATAACGGCCACTTCCCTCCGGCGCTCCTTTCTTGCCGGCTCTGGTGACCCGATGGAATTGATCGGCAGCCGCAAGCCGGTACCAAGGGATTCCGGTAGCTAAGCTGAGCTGGTCAAGGAGCTCTCGCCTTTCCTCCGGTGTAACCGGAGGAAGCTCTTCTTTTCCGGGAGCCGCGGGAGGAGGTGTTCGTCTATTCTCGGCATGTCCGATTCCGCTGAGAGCGGTTGTGGCGGCCAGGATCCCTGCTGCTGCGGCAAGCGTTATCCTTCGCAGGCTCTGACTCGGTCTGTTCTTCATGCTTCATCTCCTGCCTTTTGCATAAGAAGTCAGGACTGTCCCCGATATGTACGTTAGCATGTTCAGGTAGGCTTGAATTATCCGGCAGCGAAAGGCAGAAGCGGCAATTCTCCGGCTGGGAATTGATGGAGACTGGAAGGGCATGTATCGAAAAAGCACCCTGACCGGTTACCCGGCAAGAGTGCTTTCGTCCCTGGACGCATCGAATTCTTAAGATTCCATTTGCCATTCTTCAAGCATAAGCTGATAAAACTGAACATCGTGCCAGCCGTTAAATTTCCAGCCCGTTTGCGGAAAGGTGCCTACGAGCCGGTAGCCAAACCGTTCGTGCATGTGTACGCTCGTGTCGTTGCCTACGGTTATGCAGGCGATCACCGAATGGTAGCCGAGCGTCTTGCTTCTGCGCAGCAGCTCTTTCATCAGCATGGTTCCGATTCCGCGGTTATGAAAGGCTTTATCGAGATAGACCGAGCTCTCCACAGTCGGCCGATAAGCGGGCTTTGCCCGGAAGACCGACAGGTAGGCATAACCGGCAAGGCATCCGTCGGATTCCGCCACGAGCAAGGGATAGCTGCCTCCGTAATGCGAGAACCATTCGAGACGCTGCTCCAGGCTTTGCGGCTCCAAATCGAAGGTTGCGGTAGAGGTTTGAACGTAATGGTTATAGATGCGGAGCAGCTCGGGCACATCTTCGCGAACCGCTTCTCTAAGGGTTACCATGGGGTTAGCTCCTTTATGTCTGAAATTCATTTCTCCAATTATACTCCCGCCAGGCGGAAAGTGGAATGTTGGACTTTTCATGGTATAATACGAGAAAGGAATTTGTCGGAAACCCCGGGCATTCACGGGGATGGGGGTGCGAATTTGTTTCACGTTGGCGGCAATGTATATGAATTGGTGAAGGAAAACAAGAGCGGTTGGAATTTGGAAATGTTTCGCAACCGGTACAGCGAGGTTCTGGAGCGCTATGACTATGTCGTCGGCGACTGGGGCTACAACCAGCTTCGTTTGCGCGGTTTCTTCAAGGAAGCCAATCCGCGAATGACCAAGGAATCCTCGATCGTCAACCTCGAGGATTACATTAACGAATACTGCAATTTCGGATGCGCTTACTTCGTGTTGGAAAAGGTCGGTCAAAGCGACCGTACGAGCGAGGAAGCGGCTATACTGGAAGAGGGCGGACAAGTCGAGGGAGCCGCTGCGTCGAACGAAGCCGGTCGGCCGGACAAGCTCGAGCGGCCCGACCGCTACAACCGCAGTGGGGAGCCGCGGCCGGTCCGCCCCGTGCGGCCGGACAGCCGGCCTGTCCGCGAGAGAGGGCCGGAGACCCGCAGCGCGGGAGGCTCCGCGTCGTCCGAGCGCGAACCAAGCCGTCCGGGCGGCGAACGCGTCCAATGGCCGGACAAGAAATCTCCGCGTCCGGACGGCGACCGGTCCTCGCGCCCACGGCAGGATCGGAATTCCGACCGCCAGCAGGAACGACCGAACCGTCAGCCGGATCGGCCGTCGCGGAATTCCGAGCATTCCGGACCGCGTCCCGATCGAACGGATAAGCAGCAAGAACGTATGACAAGGCATGCAGATCGCCCGGAACGGTCCGAGCAGCAGCCGCAGTCGGAGCATCACGTCCGAAACGACCGTCCGGACAAGCGCCACCACCGGAAGCCCAATGCGGACAAGCCGCGGAATGAGCAGGCCGTCGCGGAAACCTCCTCGCATGATCGCCGCCCCATGCCGTACCGGAAACGCCGGCACGGAGGAGGGGGCCATCAGGAGGGAAGCGGAAACCCCGCTTCCTCAGAACAGGGGAGCCCTCGTCCGCCGAGACAACGGCCTCAGGGCCCGAATGCCCAGCCTCCGTCAGGGAATTGATCGCGATAGCAAGTCCATTGTCCGGCATCGTCGTACGGATTGATCGAAACGGAATCGATCGGTAAGATAAGGGGAATGGAAGCGGAATGAAACGTGCGGAACCCGCAGGTTATGAGCTGCCCTTGCTCTAGCATTCGCTAAAGGGCATCTACCCCTTGATGCTTCAGCCCCTACTAAACACAAACAGCAAGCCTCCTAAGGGGCTTGCTGTTTTTTTGGAGCACAAGCATGGAAAAGGCTTGTGCTCCTTAATTGATGGTGTTGTTTTACATTTTACAGTCTCATATCCGTCGATCTTAGAAATCCGTTGTGGGCTCCTGGCCGATGAAGGCTCTCTGAACGCGGCTCCAAAACGGATACGGACGGTAGCGGGCAAACCGGATCGTCTCCTTCGCCACGCTCACCCGAATGGATATCAGATCGCTGCGCTGAAGTCCCAGATGATCGAGCGACAGCATCATCCGTTTGTCCGCTTGCGGATAAATGTCGCAATGATGATGCTTGGGCAGCACCAGGGAAGAGCCGACCGTGCGGAACACCCGGTTGTTGATCGAGGCGATCTCGGTGATTTGCAAACAGGGGATGGACGGGTGGATCACCGCTCCTCCCAGGCTTTTATTATACGCCGTGCTGCCGGATGGGCTGGAGATGCAGATGCCGTCCCCGCGGAACGTCTCGAAGATCACGTCGTTCACATCCAGCTGCGCGACCATCGTTTCCTCGATCCCTTTTATCGTAAATTCGTTCAGCGCTAGATGAATCTCTTGGCTGGTCTTGGTGCGAAGCTCGATGGACAAGAGGGGATACTCCACCATTCGGTTTGCGTTCTCCTCAAGCGGCCGCGCCATGACCCGGGCCATCGTCTCCAGCTCCTCCGGCTTCCAGTCAGCGAAGAACCCGAGCCGGCCGGTATGAAGACCGACAAACGCAAGGCGGTCAAGCTGATCCTTGTATTTATGAAAGGCTTGCAGCATGGTTCCGTCACCGCCGATCGAGAGCACCGTGTCGGGAGCCTCCTCGTCGAGCGTAAGACCGAGCTGGTCCGCGAGCCGGGTAAACCGTTCATGCAGCGCCAAGGAGACGCCGTCGCCGCGATTGATGATGAAGTACTTCAAACTCGCATCCTCCTTACCAACCTGTCCTGTCTATCATATCAAAAAGCTGTGATAAAACAAACGCCGCCCTCTTGGGCGGCGCAATAGCATTCACTTAATGTACCGTCGTGAATCCGAGAGGCATCTCGAAACGGTGAGCGAACAGGGGATGGTCGGGACGAACCCTCACCGAATAATGCTCCAGGTGATGAAGATGGACCGGGATCTGTCCGCGGAACCGGACCTTACCGCCTCCGAGCTCTTCCTTTCGTTCCAGAGGGACGTGAACCGGCTCCCAGATTCCCTCGGAGTTATCGGCGTAATAGACGATTTCGGCCGCGACGGAATCTGCCGGGAGCAAGCCGAGCCCGATCTCCACGTCGACCTCCTTCAGCCCTGCGGGAGCCGACTCTTCCGGTTTGTCCTCGACAAGGGTCACGCTCACTTCCGGCCAATGGTCGTTCACGAGCTTCTTGAACCGGGCTAGCGCCTCGGCTTCGGCATGGTCGTTCGCCGTGAAGCGGCAGAACCGTTCCATCGTCGGAACATAGAACTCCCGGGTGTAATCCTGCACCATCCGGTTTGTATTATATTCGTGCGCAAGGGTCTGGATGGAATGCTTCATCCGCGAGATCCAGGTGTGCGGACAATCCGCATCGGCATCCGCGTAATAGAGCGGGATGATCTCATTTTCGAGCCGGGAATACAGCGAATCGGCGTTTTGCTGCTCTTGGGCTTGCCAGTCGCTGTGCGGGTCCGATTCGATGGACCACCCGTTCGCGCCGTCGTAGCCTTCCTCCCACCAGCCGTCCAGAACGCTGAAATTGAGCACTCCGTTCATCGCAGCCTTTTCGCCGCTAGTTCCGCTCGCTTCCAAGGGACGGAGCGGATTGTTCAGCCAGATGTCTACGCCTTGGACAAGCTCCCGAGCGAGCCCGATGTCGTAATTCTCCAGCATGACGACCTTACCGCGGAATTCATTCAACTGAGAGACGCGGTAAATCTCTCGGATCAAGTCCTGACCGGGAATATCCGCCGGATGGGCCTTGCCGGCAAAGAGGAATTGCACCGGCCGGGTCGGATGATTGAGGATCTGGCTGAGACGCGGCAAATCCTTGAACAGTAGATTGGCGCGCTTGTAGGTAGCGAAACGACGGGCGAAGCCGATGGTGAGAGCTTCGGGATTCAGCAGGGTCCCGGCTTCCGAGATCCGTTCCGGGCTCTCCCCGTTGCGGCGCCGCTGCTCCTCCAGATTGGCTCGAGCGGTGTCGACCAGCTTCTTCTTCAGCTTGTGGTGGCGGTCCCACAGCTCTTCATCCGGAATGGAGGAGACTCCAAGCCACAGAGAAGCGTCTGCCTGATCGGTCCGCCAATCGGCCGGAAGATGTCGGTCATAGAGCTCCGCGATCTCCGGAGCGGTCCAGCTTTCCATATGAACCCCGTTGGTGACATGCCCGATCGGCACCTCGTCAACCTCAAAGCCGCCGAGAAAGCCTTTGAACATCATGCGGGAGACATGGCCGTGCAGCTTGCTGACGCCATTGCGCAAGGCGGCGCAGTTCATGGCTAGGAAGGTCATATTGAACTGGTTTTTGTCCGGATCGAAGCCAAGGTTGATCACGGATTCTCGAGCGGAGCCGAAGACCGGGAGATATCCATCCAGGTTACGATGGAACAGATCGAGCGGGAAGGTATCGTGTCCGGCTGGAACCGGGGTATGGGTCGTGAAGATCGTGCTCGCACGCACCAGCTCCAGAGCGGTCTCATACGGAAATCCGGCAGCTAGGTATTCGCGGATGCGCTCCAGCGAAAGGAAGGCCGCGTGTCCTTCATTGATGTGGTAAGCAGCAGGTGCAAGGCGGAGAGCTCGCAAGGCGCGAACGCCGCCGACGCCGAGAATCAGCTCCTGGGCGATGCGCATGTCCTGTCCGCCGCCGTAGAGCTGAGAGGTCAGCTCGCGATTCACCGGCGAATTGTCTTCCAGATCGGAATCGAGCAGGTAGAGGGTGACCCGGCCGATCTGGGTCGCCCAAATCTTTAGCTTCACCAAGTCGTGCTCGATCAGGACATCCACGAACAGCTCGCCGCCGTCCGCTCCCTGCACCGGACGTACCGGATGATCGGCAAAGTCATGATCCACCCGCTCTGCTGTCTGAATGCCGGAGGAGTCCAGCTTTTGCCGAAAATAGCCCTTCCGGTATAGCAGACCGATTCCGGTCAGCGGCAGGCCGAGGTCGCTGGCGGATTTCAGGTGGTCTCCGGCAAGGACGCCGAGACCTCCGGAATAGATCGGCAGAGACTCGTGAAAGCCGAACTCCGCCGAGAAATAGGCGATGCTATCGCTTCGGTAACCGGGGTATTCTTTCTGGAACCAAGCGTTCGCCGCTTGATAAGAGGTCCACGTTGCTGTGACCTCCTCGTATAGCCCGGCAAATTCCTCGTCCTGAGCGAGCCGCTGCCAATCTTCTTCTGTCAGTTGCTTCAGCAGGAGGACGGGATTGTGCGAGAGCTGCTCCCAGAGGACAGGGGCCATGTGGCGGAAAAGCCGGGTGGCGCCATCGTTCCAGCTGAACCAGAGATTGCCGGCCAACTCGGATAGCGAAGCGAAACGCTCCGGAATTCGGAGATCTTGGGCCATAGCGCGAACACCTCTTTCTCGTCGAGGCCCGATTAGCAGGGAGCCGTCAACAGGGAATTATTTCTGTCTATTATACAATTGATACGAAATCCATTGCAAAAAGATCAGGAAAACAAGCAGCAAAAGAATTCCGGCAAAAATGATCATCGTGACGGGCAAGGGGCCATACCGGGTAAGCCATAAGGCAGCATCGCCGGGAGCGGCCCTGCTGAGAAAAGCGGGCAGCAAGGGAGAGAGGCTTGGAGACCCCGATTCGGGTGAGAGGAGTCCGGCTAACGGAAAGACGAGCACGGCGGCCATGATCCCGTGGAGCAGCCGGGCCAGGCAAAAGGGCCAATAGCGCATCGTCGTGCGCGTAAGCAGGCTGAGAACCTGCGCATGGACGGACAAGCCGGCCCAAGAGAGCACGAAAGCGGCGGCGGCGATTCGGAAGAGGAGAGGAACGCCCTCTGCTTGTCCGGCAGAGCTTGTTCCGAGCGTCACTTCAAACAGACCGCCAACAATGGCGTCCGAAAGGGCCGCAGGCAGCCCGAACAGCTCGAGACTAGCGGCGATGGGGCGGGAGATGAGCGAAAGAAGGCCGCTTGAACGCAAAGCAGCGAGGAAAACCGAAAAGAACACCACGAGCCCCCCCACGACGAAGACCAGCTTGAGGGAGGATGCGATGGCTTCGCGAAGCAAGAGTCCAAGCGGGCGTCCGTCCAGAAGGCGCGCCTCGTGCATGGCATCGAAGGAACGGGCGAGCAAGCTTGTCCGGCCACTCGTCCGTTTGCTTGCTTTCTCGATGGAGGAAGAGGCCCCTGGAGTCGAAGACCTTGAATGGCCGTGGAACCTCATCAGAAACCCGAGCACCAGAGCCGAGCCGTAATGAGCGGCGGCAAGCAGCAGCGCAACGCGGGCATCGCCGAAGAAGCCGACGGACACCGCCCCGATCAGGAAGATCGGATCGGACGAGGTGGTGAAGGCGACCAGCCTTTCGCCCTCCTCTCGGTTGATCAGCTTCTGCTCCATGAGCCGGGAGGTTAATTTGGCGCTGACCGGGTATCCGGAAGCGAAGCCCATCGCCATGACAAAGCCGCCGATGCCGGGGATGCGAAACAGCGGACGCATCAGCGGATCGAGAAGCGTTCCGAAGAAATGGACGATGCCGAAGCCGAGCATGACTTCGGATGCCAGGAAGAAGGGAAACAAGGCGGGGAACAGCACATCCCACCAGATTGCGGTTCCGCGGACGGCTGCCTGCAGGCTTTCCCCCGGGTCGAACAGCATGAGCAGCAGCAATGCGGTGATCCCTACTGCCGGTAGCAATCCGGTCCGATATCCGATATGCCCCATGAGGCTCCCCCTCTCCTTGCCTGTTTGAGCGAACTAGCTTAAGCGATAGGACCGGCTCGTCTATGTATATGAGAGGGAATCCGCTCCCATTCTTCCGAGTGAATCCTCGTACTGTGATTTGTCCGACCCTGTGATAAAATAGAAAAAGACGGCAGCGAGAAACCGCTGCCGCTCTGAGAATAGGCACCCGGAGAGAGGAAGTAAGGATGATGCTGGAACCTTTATATCAAGTAACCGAGAAATGCGGCTATTGCGAGACGGAATTCCGAACCTCCAAGGTCCGCTCTAGCTTTAAGAAGTCAGCTTACACGGATACAGATTTCTTCTGCCAGTTCAAAACGATCAACCCGGACCATTATGTTGTAGCGGTCTGCCCGTTCTGTGGATACGCTTTCACTGAGAATTTCTCGCAAGGGCTTTCGCCGGAATTTCGGACGAGGTTCGAACTGACGGTCCGCAAAAATTGGCAGGGAGTAGACTACAGCGGGGAGCGAAACTGGGAGGATGCTCTGAAGTCGTATAAGCTGGCGCTTCTGTGTGCACAAATCAAACAGGAAAAGGAGCGGGTGGTCGCCGGATTATTGCATCACATTGCATGGCTGTACAGAGAGAAGGGCGATACAGAACAGGAACGGCGGTTTTTGACCCTTGCTCTGGAGGAGTACATAAAGGTATATGAAGTGGAGGGAATTAGCGTAAACAATGCGAGGCTGATGTACCTGCTCGGAGAGTTAAACCGCAGGCTCGGCCAATACAACGAGGCGATCCGCTGGTTCGATCGGGTCGTTAATGACAAAAAAATTATCGACTCCGCGATGATTCGCGCCAGCCGCGACCAATGGGCGGCTACCCGGCAGGATATGCAGGACCAATTGGAGAATTCCGGCCATAAAGAAACAGGCCACGTATAGTCGGGACCTGTTCATCCTTGCAGATAAGTAAACTCGGTTTGATACTCGGAACGGTCCTGATAGAGCGTATGCCTGTTCTTACCCGATTCCTTGGATTCGTACAAGGCCTGATCGGCATATTCGATGATGGCTTTCAAATCGGTGGAGGTTCCGTCGGAGACGGCGATCCCGATCGAGATGGTGATATTCCGAATCAAATAGCGCTCCTCGAGCGAGAAGGAATGCTCTTCCACCGCTCGGCAGAGGCGGCCTGCCACTCCGTGTAGATAGTCGGGATCGTTCTCATGACAGAGGATGATGAATTCTTCTCCGCCATACCGAGCGACGTAATCCCCGATTCCGATCGTATCTTGAAGAATGGAGCCGACCTCGCGAAGCAGATCGTCTCCTTGCAGATGACCGAAGGAATCGTTGTAGAGCTTAAAATCGTCAATATCCACCATAAAGATGGAGATTCGCTGATACTTGATGGCGTTCCTCGCCATGTTCATAAAGCTGTGAAGATTGGGGAGGCCGGTGAGACCGTCCTGATTGGCTTGCAGCTCAAGACGACGCTGAACCAGCTGGCTGCGAGTTTCGTCGTTCAGCATGAGGATGAGGATCGCGAGTACGGCGGCTGACACCGCGAACAGGATCAGGTTTGAAGTAACCCACCACTCATTGCGAACGGTGGGATCAATGGCCCATTTGCCAAAGCGGACCAGAAGGAGCAAGCCGCTGACGGCAGCTCCATCCCAGATTCTTAGGGGAGTGGTGGGATCGCTGTATTCCTTCTTGTGAAAGATCGAACTCAGGATGACCGGAAGAATAAAGGTTTGAACCAGGTCGAATGTACTCATGTCCATTCCGAAGATCCCATAGATCGTCGGGAGTACAGCCGAGAGGAGTCCGGGTCGGAGTCCGTAGCGCAGCGAAGCCATGACGAGCGGAGCAAACCCCAGGCTCTGTCCCAGCGGACTCTCCATCGAGATCAGCATGATCACGATAGCAGCGAATCCCGTATAAATCGGAACGGCGAACCATTCGAAGGATTCTGCTTTCTTCTTCAGTTTTACGGCCGTATAGCTCATGGTGATCAGCGCACAGACGTTCGTTATCATGGATAGATAATCGTTCACGGCGTCCACTCGATTTGCAGGTTATTTTTGGAAACAAGTTTCGTATTCATTATATCTGATTTCCATATGGGGAAAAAGTCCCAAAAACGAAAAAATGACGGATAAATATCCGTCATTGGTCCTGATTATGACAAAGGGTTTTTTCGCTTTGGGATTGTTCGGTCGGCGAGCAGATAATCTCCGTCCGCATCGACCAGCTTGAGCCTGTTATAGCAGCAGGGGAAGACGAGCAGCTTCTTTTTCCCGTCATGGAGCTCCTTCAATTCTTCCTTCTTCATCGGCAGGAGAACATTGGGACGGGAGCAAAACGGGCATTCCAAGACGTATACATCGGAGCCGAGCGTTTCGTAAGGCCAGGTTCGTTCAAATGGGACCATCGATCAGGACTCCTTGGCCGAGGAATCGTCGTCCTTATCCTCTTTAAGCTGGCTTGGCTCTTGGGAGAGCTGAGCCAGCTTTTGCATCAGGATGTGTTGGGGCATATGCATGAGTTGTTCGATAGGAATGTTGAGTGCTTTCGATAAGGTAACGGCCGTTTCGGCCGATATTTTGAGCGGCTGCATGAGAAACCATCCTTTCCGGGAAGCCTTGCTTCTTGTTCCTCCCATTAAATCATGGCTGACCACGGGATTCAAGCGGGAGTGAAGATTGATTATAACGGTTCTTCCTATTTCCGAATCGAAATGGAATGTGTTTTAATGGAAACGGAGATTCTCACCTACAGCGTGTTAGACCGAATTCCGGACGGTTGGACTTGACGATGACGTCTTCCCCGTAAGCAAACACGCTCTGGCAGGTGGGATACATTATCAATGAACGAAAGGGTGTTGACCATGAATAAACCACTCAATCCGGTTTGGGACCTGGACTGCTATTTTCCCGGCGGCAGCGAGTCCAAGCAGTTCCTTGCTTTTCTGGATGATCTGAAGGAGAGAGCCGTCTCCTTCCGCAGTCGTTTGGAGAAAGCGGCGAGTCCTCAATCTCTGGAGGACGCCGAGTCCTATGCGGACCTGGTGCATGAATTTCAAGCGATCTTTAACGGGATTTTTGAAGGGGAATCCTTCACGGGATGCCTGGCTGCACAGGATCAAGCGGATCGGAAGGCCGTCGCGCTGGGAAACCATGTTCAGGACATCTCGGCGGTGTACCAATCCGCCATGTCGCTCTTGGACCGGTTTCTCTCGGGCATTCCGGATGACGTCTTTGCAGCCTTGCTGAAGCAAGCTCCTTGGTCGGATGCTGCGTTTTACTTGAATGAACGCAGATTTCTGTCGAAGGATAAAATGTCTCCCGAGCTGGAATCCCTCGCAAGCGAGCTTGCCGTCGACGGCTATCACGGTTGGGGCGAGCTGTACAATACGGCTGTGGGCAAAATTCAAATCCCGTTCGAAGAAGACGGGAAGACGGAGCTTTTGTCCGCGGGCCAAGCCTTCAACAAGCTGCACAGCCCGGATCGCGAGACCCGCGTGGAGCTCTTCAAGCGGTGGGAAGCTGCCTGGGAGGACCAAGCTGATTTCTGCGCGGACGCCCTCAACCACCTTGCTGGGTTCCGACTTCGCCTGTATAAGCAGCGGGGATGGGATTCGGTCCATAAAGAGCCGCTTGCCATCAACCGGATGACAAAGGAAACCTTGGATACCATGTGGGGCACGGTGGAGAAGAACAAAGACATCTTCGTTCGCTTCCTGGAGCGCAAAGCGAAGCTGCTCGGGGTAGATCGCCTCGCCTGGCACGATATTGACGCCCCGATCGGCAAAGCGGAGAAGAAGCTCAGCTACGAGGAAGGGGCAGAGCTGATTATCGAGCAATTCCGCAGCTTCAGCCCGAAGATGGCTGATTTCGCCAAATACGCCTTGGAGAATCGCTGGATCGAAGTGGAAGATCGCCCCGGTAAACAACCCGGTGGCTTCTGCACCCCCTTCCCGATCGAGGAGGAGAGCCGGATTTTCATGACGTATTCGGGAACCTCCGACAACGTTTCAACACTCGCTCATGAGCTGGGACACGCTTTCCATGACGATGTGATGAAAGGCATGCCGCCGATTGCGAAGCATTACGCAATGAATGTGGCGGAGACGGCTTCGACGCTGGCGGAAACGATCCTGAGCGATGCGGCAATCAAGGCGGAGACGGACAAGGAAGCCAAGATTTCCCTGTTATCAGATAAGATTCAGAACGCGATTGCGATGTTTATGAACATCCACGCTCGCTTCCTCTTCGAAACGAATTTCTACGCCGAGCGGGAAAATGGGCTGGTCAGCATCGAGCGTCTGAACGAGCTGATGGTGGAAGCGCAAAAACAA
Source organism: Gorillibacterium timonense (assembly GCF_001457415.1). Lineage (GTDB taxonomy): Bacteria > Bacillota > Bacilli > Paenibacillales > NBRC-103111 > Gorillibacterium > Gorillibacterium timonense. Next base: position 1,040,295 of record NZ_LN881723.1, on the reverse strand, counting down.
GCTTATCGCGATTCCCTGAGCGAATACCATCCGCATTTCTGGGCGGCGAAGCTTCATTTCTACGCGACGGATGTTCCCTTCTACAATTTCCCGTATACCTTCGGTCTGTTGTTCTCCTCCGGCATTTATCAAACCGCTCAGCAGGAAGGCGAAGGGTTTGAAGACCGTTATATCGCCCTGCTCCGGGATACGGCCAGCATGACGGTGGAAGAGCTGGCGTCGAAGCATCTCGGCGTCAATCTGGAGCAGCCGGATTTCTGGCAGCGGGCCATCGACTTGTATGTGGCGGATGTCAACCAGTTCCTGGAATTGACGGAAGACTAAAACTCGCTTCTGTTACACGGATCGATACACGGATCGATACACGGATCGATACACGGATCGAGAGCGGAGCTGCCCACACGGGGAGCACCGAAATCGCCAATCCGAAAGAAAGAGCCTTTTCCGCGATGATGGCGGGAAAGGCTCTTTTGGTAGAGGGGCTGTTCACAAGAAAACGCTAAAAATTAAAGATTTCGATCGTCCGTTGAAGCTGCTTGGCGACATTGGTCATCCGTTCGGACTGTTCGACCATATCTTCCACCAGGGCGATCTGCTCATTCATCGAGGCGGAGACCTGTTCAGTTCCGGCGGCCGATTCCTGAGTGATCGCGGCGATGCCTTCCATGGTGCGGGAGATGGCCTGCGCTTTCGTCAGCATGGTGTCGCTCTGTGCGGCAAATTTGACGATGAGATCGGTGACATAATGAATATTGCCGGCGATTTCTTTGAACACCGTTTCCGTGTCGCGGATATGGAAGGTTTGCTCGCGGACGGCCTCCTCGTTGATTTCAATGTTGCGGATGGCTTCCTGCACGCCTTGCTCGATGCTGCGGACCAGGTTGAATACTTCCCGCGTTGAGGAAGCCGATTCTTCCGCCAGCTTCCGCACTTCCTGGGCGACAACTGCGAACCCTTTGCCATGCTCACCTGCTCTCGCCGCCTCGATGGAAGCGTTCAAGGACAATAGGTTCGTCTGTTCGGCGATATCGGAGATGGTGCGGGTAATCCGCGTGATCCCGCTTGCTTGCTTGGCCAAATCATCGATCGTAGCGGCTACGTTGGAGGTCGCCTCTATGTTCCGTTTCATTCCTTCCCCCTGGCTTTCCATGGCTTTGCGTCCTTTTTCGGCAAGATCGACCATCAGCTTGGATTTATCCTTCATGTTAATGGAGGATTCCACATAGCCCTTCACCGATTGTTGGATATCGTCGATTTCGGCCGAGATTTTCGTGACGCCCTCCGAGATTTCACCAGCGCCTGAAGCGAGTTCTCCCGCCGAAACGGTCACCTGCTTCAAGACCTCGGTCATCGTCTGATTCTTGAGATAGTTCTTATGGCTTGTGTCGGCAACCTGCTTCGTAATTCCAACCGTATCTTCAAGGATTCCTTTGAGCTTTTCCGTCATTTTATTGAAGGAATCGCCCAATTCTCCAATGCTGTCATGAGTATGGATGGTCAGCTTCTTCGTAAAATCTCCCTTGGCAATGTCGAGGGCCAGTCGCGAGACATTCTCGATCGGCTCTGTAAGCGCTCTCTCAAGAACCAAAAGAAAAGGATAGGCAAGTCCTAAAACAACTAGCACCAATAAGATGTTAAAGAAAAAGCCAAGCTTGGACAAAGCCAGGAAAAGAATGGAGTAAACCAAAAGCATGGTGTAACAACCCGCGTAGAGTTTTTGCTTAAACGACATTTTGTCCATAAACGACGACATCCCGCATCTCCCCTGACAATTGGTAGAATCTTGAATGGGCTCATTATAACATGACGTCGTTCGGAAGGTCTATGAATTTGGTCCCAACTTCTCAAGAAAGGTTGCAGAATGGTGAATATAATGGAGAAAAAAGGATGCTGAAGGTAAAGGGGAGTGGAGAGATGTCTTTGATGAACTGCAAGCGCTGTGGCAGACTGATGGTGCAGCAGCGGCGATCGGACTGCTGCGAAAGCTGCCGGTTGTATTATGATGAGTCTTATCGGGAAATTCGCCGCTGCCTTCATTCCCAGCCTCATCTGACCGCCTACGATGTTCACAAAGAAACGGGCATCCCGCTGTCAGTCGTACTGGAACTGGTTCGTTCTTGATAAAAACGGAGAAAATGAAACCAAGCGCTAAAAATGTAAAAAAATGTTGATCAACTGGGACTATTCGCATATAATAAGCCTCAAGCCTCATGAATCTACATACAACGCCAATATACCTTATGACTGGAGGGAAATTAGTGATCGATGAGCTTTCTCTTTCGAGACAGATCGATTATGTCTTTCGGGAGATACGGGATGAGTTGATGCGCTTGTCCTCGGGAACCGTGTTTGTGCAAATTCGTAACAACGTGGTGGGAAAGTTCGGCATTAAGCACAATCCATTGGAGAGCAGGGACGGCTGCATGCAGCTCGATGACGGAGGCTTGTCCGAGTCTCAGGTCTCCATGCTGCACCGCATGGCTGTAGATTCGTTGCGGTACAAGGTGAACTGGACGCACGGGGAAATCTTCTATGAATTCGCTGTTCAGAAGACGAGGTTATGCGCGAGCGTACAGTTCGAGTCAAACTACAATTACATGAGCAGAAAGACGCGCTAACACTGGATTTATGAAGGTTTTTGATCTCTTTGCCCACAGAATTGCCCACACCCTACATATTCGTGATGGTTTGGGTCTCTTCGAGAGCCTCTGCGATTGCATCTTGCATGTTTTCCAGAACGTGGGCGTAGGTGTTAAGGGTGACGGTTGTGGAGGCGTGTCCCAGACGTTCTGAGACCGCCTTTATTCCTATTCCAAGACCAAAGGGCTTAGGGGATAGGAGAAATGTTGCGTGAGTGTGACGGAGCTCGTGAGGGGTTATATAAGGAACACCTGCAGCTTCAATATCGTTTTTCATGCCTTTGTTCAATGCGGAGTTGTAAACAATGTCGGATCTTTGTCCTGGTATTATTAGATTCAGGCGGCTAAGCTTTTGGCCCAGCTTTAACCTCTTGAGATAGGCGGCCACGCTCTCCGGGATGGTTATCGATCGATTTGAGGAGTCTGTCTTTGGCGAAGGCTTGATCTCGATACCCTTTGACTTCGTATAAACCACGGTTCGATCTACACGAATCACTCTTCGTTTTAAATCCACATGATCCCAATCCAAGGCCAGTATCTCCCCAGGCCGCATTCCAGTGTTCAATGCAATCAAATAGAACGGGTAAAGCCTACTTTTCGCGGATGATGTAAGGAACTTAGTCCATTCCTCTTTAGTCCAGACATTGTGAGTTTTTTGCTTGTAGCCAGGCTTTTTTACGTGAGCGGCGGGGTTCGTGAAGATAACACCGGTTACAACTGCATGCCGTAATGTCTGGTTAACCAGCCTCATAATATTCCGGATCGTTCCGGGGTTTAGTCCTTCGGCAACAAGAGTATTAACGAACCTCTGTAGGTCAGCATGGGTTACCTTTTGAAGCTTTAAGTTCCCGATCTGTGGGACAATATGGTTTTCCATGATAGCTAGTTTGTTTTCGTAGGTTGTGCTTCCGATTTCATTTACCAGCGTAACCTCAAGGAATTCCTTCATGAAGCCGGCTACAGTTTTGCGGTCACCTCGTGTGGCGGCCATTCCCCTCTGATAGTCCGTCCAAAATGCGGCCGCAGCTTGGCGGGCCGCTTTCTCCGTTTCAAACCCACCTTTTTCTTTGGTTAATCGCTTCCCGGTTAACGGGTCCTTTCCAAGATCAATCCGGAACTCCCATAGTGCTCCACAGGTGCATTTCTTATGCTCTGGGGGGCATTTGCATCCTCTCTGGCGGTAAGATCCTTTCATGATTTCACCTCAGCTTTTTTCTTTATGAAGAAGCGGACTTCCACCACTTTTCCGATAATCCTTACGTCATCCTTAGACACAATTTCTGGCTCAATGTTTACTTTTGAGGGCATCAAGATATACATATCGCCAACTTCCTTGACACGCCTTAGCGTTGCAAATCCTTGTTTTATTGATAACAATGCAATATCAGCGGGGTAAGCATAGTCTTGCTTAAGAACGATAATGATATCGCCTTTTTGAATCCTATCCCCACTCATGTTGTCATCGTGAACGATTAATGCAAAGCCACTGCGGTTTAAGGTTACTTCAGGATCAACAAATACTTTTCCCTTGAGGTTTTCAAGGACCTCAATTTCAACACTAGGCTCTTTTTGATCATATATCGGCATGGTTGACAACACTTCTTGCGATGTTTTAATTCCTTTGTCACGTAATGAATTTTCAATTTTTCGTATCTCGTTCATTGAGGCGTTTTGTGAATTTTGTAGTTTTGCATAAAGCACTGCAGGCGACTCCGCAAGATCTTTTAAGTATGAGAGGATAATCTTCGTATCCTCTTCATCGAGTCGAAGATTTGTTAAATATACTGTGAGTTCTTCTTTATCGAGAATATTATCCGGCAAGTAATCTTGAGGAAGAGCACGGAATAGGTATGATTCTCGCAACTCGTTTTCAAGAAATGGAAATAATTGATTTCCATCGCTTAGAGCATCTAAGACACTCTCGATCTCTAATTGCCTTTTAACATGTCTTTCATAAGCAGCTATTTGACCACTGCTTAAACTGCTCAGGTTAGCTTCTGCAATTAACTTTTCCGGATCTCCTCCAGTTACCTTAGCTAAGGCTCTGGTGATATCTTCTGAGGGTGCCGGACGCTTTCCCAGACGCAATTTAGAAATGTAGGTTGGATGAACTGAAATGTCCATATCGGCACACTCTTGAGAAATCTGATCGAGTGTCTTACCAGATTTTTTAATATATGTGTCCAGAATTGCTGCGTACGACAAATTAATTCCTCCAACAGTTTATTTTTAAATAGTATAAATCAACTAGACAGACTAGTCAATTTTTTAGACTGAAATAAAGTGACAGACAAGGAAGGCTTGAAAACCCAAAAAAACTGTGGTACAGTTTTCCTAGACAAAAAAGTCAATGTAGAAGGGGGTGAGTATTTGACTAGATATCAAACAAACATTGCTGAACTTAGGAAAAGACTTAAGATGACACAACAGGCTATAGGGCTAAAATTTCAATCTCCAGTTGATGTGACAGTGGTTTCGCGTTGGGAAAGAGGTATTACAAGGCCAGACGCAGGGAACTTGCTGGAACTTGCTAAGGCATTAAAAGTTAACCCGGATGAAATTGTCTTTATCAAAATTGACAGACAAGACAGTCTGTAAAAGGTGGTGTGCCAAGCATGACATTAGTAGAGTCTCTTCCCGATATTTTAACGGCTAAACATATTGCCGATTATTTATCTATTTCACGAAGAAGAGTTTATGAGCTCTTTCAATTGTCGCCAGATGCGGGCGGAATCCCCTGCTTTGAGATCGGCCTATCCAAGCGGGTAGAGCGAGTAGATTTCTTCCGTTGGATAGAACAGCAGAAGAAGGCTAAATTTCACAAAGTGTCTGATCTTTGAACCATTTGCTCATGAACTACGAGTGACCCCGATTTTCTTGGGCTATTGCCCACAAAACTACATGAAAGTGGGTGCGTTATGGGATACCCGATAGGCGAACAAGAAACAACCTGCACTTATGATCATGTTACCAAGGAATGGACCGTCTACTCGTGCGTAAAACGGCACATGACCCGTCTGATCCGAATTGCTGGGGAACCGCATTGGATGGAGGAAGAGGAGGGCCGGTTGGTTGCAGGAAAGTGGACCCTGAAAAGTAGCCAGGTGCGATTCGCGAAGCTGAGGGGTGAGGATGTCGCAGAAGAGGAGGACGAATCCGAAAGTGAAATTTGCCTGGAACGAGACCAAAGCACTTCTACGGTTAGCGGAGCGGCTGGAGCTGAAGGATGAAGCTCTCAAGAAGTGCGGCGTGACGGTGTTGGAGTTCGAAGCAGCTCAAGTCGATATCATTCATGCGATTCTCGATGTTAATCGGATTCGCAGGGACGATCCCGCGGTAGATTATTTTACGCATCCGGCCTTCCAGTTTGTATGGCGTCAGATTGGACTTCGTGAAGCATTGGAGGATATGCGGCAGAGGTATGAAGAGCTGCGACAGGCGAAAAGCGGGTGAGGTGATTGAAAATCAATAATCAGCCTGTTATGCGGGGAGGTGAAGGCTATGCCGGTCTTCCGATCTGCTAAAACAGGTGAAGTACCGTTTGTTCGCATCGATAGGCCGGTTGTCCAAGACGAACGGTTAAGTTGGAAGGCCAGAGGGCTCTTGGCGTACATGTTATCAAAGCCAGACAACTTCAAGTTTCACCTTGAGGAGCTGGTCAATCATGCACCTGATGGACTGGATAGCGTAAAGTCCGGCGTCAAAGAGTTGTCGAAGTATGGATATGTAAAACGCTATCCCATTAAGGAAAAAGGAAAGATCGTTGCTTGGGAAATGGAGGTCTATGAGCAGCCTTCACCACAAGTGGATTTTCCACTAGTGGGAAAACCACCAGAGGAAAAACCTCTAGAGGGAAATCCCATGCTAAGTACTAAAGATATAAGAACTACTGATTTAAGAACGAAAGATAAAAAAGATTACATCGATTTTCCAATCGATGCGCACAGGTTTTTGAAAATCTATGATGACCTCTTTTACAGCTTGCTAGGCAAACATCATATGAGAGTGTCGCCAGACAGCTTGAATTTCATTCTTGAGAACATGGAACTGCTCGATGAATTCGAGATTACAGATGAACAGTTTCATGAAGCAGCGGAAGATCACCTTATGTTCCTGACTGATACAAATAACGGGAGCGTCATCGCCTTCATCCATACGTTTAGGCGGCGATTCGATATTCCCCATACCGGTGAGCCGTATTAGGAGGAACCATGAACAAAGATAAAAGGAACGTCATCGCCGGAGCCTTGGCTAACTATCGCCTAGCTCTTGCCCTGGAAATGCAGCATCCTGCCTTGGATAAGATCGGAAGAATGCTTGAAACCTTGTCCGAGAAAGAGAAGTGGCTGGTCGAGGCCCGATATCTCAGTGCAGAATCGGAATATACGTTTGATTCTCACTTGTATCAAGCAGCCCATATGTCCGGGATCACTTACTCAAAGATCCGAGCAAGCGCGTTTACCAAGCTTCAGGGGATCACGGACCTCATCAGCCCTAGCCAGAGATTCGGGCAACCTCCAATTCTCAAGGAGAGGGGAGAAGCCCATGATCAGGAATGAGCCGATCACACTGGCTGAGCTGGCCCGCATGTGGTACGACCGGAGCCCGCTGCAGCATCAAATTATCGTTCGCAATCTGCGGAAGCAAAGCACTAAGTCCCTGTGATAGGTGGTCCCCAAAGTGGCGAAAACGCAGCTAGACAAGACATCCTTCTTACTGGACCGCTACTCGCTGATGATGCGGTGTATAGAAGACTTCGAGACACATTCAGCCGATCTTCAAAAGGCAATTGTCGAAGGAGAAGCGGCCCGGAGAATAAGCCAGGACGACATGTATGCTGACAAGACAGCGAATGCCGTCATTCTGATGGACAAGCAGCGCTGGATCTATTCCGAATACAGGCTGGTGACGATGCACATTGCCCGTGCTATCGGATTGGTGATGGACGACGATGCCCGGAAGATCCTCGATCACCGCTATCTACGAGGGAAAACCGCAAAGGAAGTGGTCCTGTTCTTCTCCGGATCCATGAGCAAAAGCACGGTCGAGCGGAAAATGAGAGAAGGCAAGTCGGCGGTAGCCAGCACATTGAAGCAATGGGAAATCCTTGATCGTCCATGGGACTTGTATTCCTAAACTCGAAAGGAGAAGGGTTACCCCGAGCGTAACCAGTACACCGCATGTTCTGTGTGATTCAAGAGATTACTAACAAGCGTCCGGATCCGAACGGCTGGCATAAGGAGTTACTTCTCGATGAGACGCTTGAGCACTTCGAAGGCAGGATTCGGAAGAAGTACGGCTACAAGCTCAGTTCTGAACGATTCGAGAGGCCCAACCGGACAGCATACAAGATCGCCGTTCATCAAAGCTACCGGGAAGGCGAGCACATCCGTAAGCGACAATGGGCAATCTGCACGATCGGTTATTACGAGCTGCTGACCTCTTCACCGAAGGAGCAAGTCGATAAGCAGCACCTGAAGGCTAAATTGAAAGAAATCGGGATCACCGAAAACCGGCTGTGGGAACTGGTGGATGCCAAGCTTGCTCCGATTGTCCAGGCAATCAAGCTCGAGTTCGAGGCTTCGGAAGAGTTCAAGACTCAGCAGGAGCACAAACGGTTAATTCGAGCATGGCGCATACGAAGAAAACTCTTCGAGAAATCGAACGGTGTGGATGCTTATGAGTTCTGTTACGACTTCTTCAATGAGTCGATGGACCTGAAGTTCGAACATGAACTCAGCAAGGCATTCAGAGAACGGAAAGAAGAGGAGGAGCGGAAGAGACGCGCTGAAGAGCGGGAACGGAGTTATTGGGAGCACTTCAAACGAGAAAGCAGTAACTACAATGGTAACTACGGATTCCCGCCTATCGATAAACCAAGCAGCCGGTTCTCGGAAGCTGAACAAGCGCTTCTAAAGAAATTCTACCGGGTATTGGCCCGCTCATTTCATCCGGACTTACCAGGAGGGAGCGAGGAGGCTATGAAGTTAGTAAACACGCTAAAGGAGGATTGGGGGATATGATCCCCTCACAGTATCGGATTTTGATGTAAGAGGAAAGGGGGACTCATGGGAATGCATCCTGATGTGGAAACGATCATCATGGATCGGCTGAGAGAAGGTCTGCGGAATGGAACTTTAACTGCGATAGACCAGCAAGAACTTGATGCTCTTATTGGCAATGTCGAAGTCATTGTAGGCAAAGTTGCTCTGAGGCTGGAGACAGTGGAAGCACTTATTCAAGAACGCGGACTCTCCGAGGAGTTCGAAACGATGCACCGGCTGGCAAAGCAGAAATTTATCAAAAGGAGCCATGGCTATGAGTAATCGTGCTGTAATGTTGGACGTCGAATCGGAACAGGGGGCTACTGGGTATGTTTGAGATTCATTACAAAGTGCGCCTCCGTTGTGGCGACCGCTTAGTTACGGTGAGCGTATTCACGCCGGACAAAGCAAGCAATGAAGTCATCCTTGCTCAAGCAAAGGTCCGGGGAGTCGAGTTTCTTGCGCAAATCGGCAATAAAGTCGAAGAGAGCGACTTCACTCTTGTCTCCATCCAAGATTGCGGTCCATGGCCGACTTTTTGAGCCCGAGAGCAAGCTTTTAAGAGTAATCAGCCTTAACCTCAAGCGTCGTCACCTCACATCAGCCCAAAAGGCAGCAATCGCCGTAGAGATGCTTCCGTTGCTGGAATCAGAGGCGAAGGAACGTCGGGGGAGGACATTAAAAAAGGGGGCGGCCGCTCCCGATACGGAAAAAATTCCGGAACGGGAGCAAAGCGAATCCCGAGCCCAAGCCGCCAAACTAGCCGGCACCAATGAACGGTATGTGTCCGATGATGATTCCTCGGAAGGAGGTGTACACATGTCGATATCATTGATTCTTCAAGTAGCTGAAATCAAATGCAGGCTCCTTGAGCTTGCTGCGACCATCACTGAAGACGCGACGTTCCCGCGCGAAGCTATTGTTCTCGATCTTCTCCAAGCCGCTAGCAATGCACAAGCACTGGAAGCGGAACTTGCGCCACAGCTTGATCAAACTATCACGACACTGTTCAAAAAACTGGACACCGAAGGGAGAGCTCTACATGAATAATCAAATCACCCTGAAGCAAGCCCGCATGAATGTTGGGTACGAAATCCAAGAAGCCGCTAAGAAGTTGGGGGTCAGCACCCGAACACTTCTCCGCTGGGAGACGGATTCCGGTCCGATGAACTTGATTGAGTTCCACAGGGCAGGCCAACTCTATGGCATCAAGGGCGATCACATCTTCATCGGCAAAGCCGTTGATTGCCCTGCAGCAGGGAATGTACTCGCTAAGGCGATCCGCAAAGCGGCCACGGTGGAGGCTGATCAAATCACCATCAGCGCTGAAACGCTTCTTGCGGAGCTCAAGATCCTTGGGGTTGATGTTAGCGAAGCCGAGCGCTTCCTGGACTCCTTGGACGAAAAGAAAGACGCCCCCACCACTGCGAATGGTGAAGGCGCCGCTTGCTAAGAACTCATCTGCTCATTCATACGGACGCGAAACGGGAAAGTTTCGTCCATCGAACACATTTCTCTTATTGTTATAGACTATTGTTCGATTAATTTCAATAGGTAACGGCAATAAGCGAAGGGGGTGATGCTTATAAGCTGATGAAACACATTTGAGTGCGGCTGTGGTTCCAATTATGCCTTTATGAGGCCATGAAGTGGAGCACCAGGCGACTCACGGGTCCTTCCAGCACCTCAGACACTCTGCGGGTGCGCGTGAGCCCGAAAACCCTGTAGATTTTAATTTGAAAATTTACTTTCGCTTTCGCTTTTGAGTGAAGCAGATGATTAAAACAGGAAAATCCCTTCATTAATGCGCTGTTTTAGGACCGCTGATCAGAAGTGAAAAAGCGAAAGTGCACAAAAATCTAAAAGGAAAGTAGGCCAAACCAATGAGTTATCAAAGCGACCGGATCATGTGCGTCGGAATTAACGAGACAGATCGTATTGCCGAGCTGGATGCCATTAAAAAAAGCAACCCTGAGTTCAGCAGCTTGGTGGATCAAGCAATCGCCTCTGGTAAAACGGCAGGCCAACTGGCATTTAGCATTCTGAGAGACCGCTCAGTAGCGCAGAAGCTCGCCGATACGATTGTTGCTGAAATCAATAAAGGACGTACTCCAAGCAGCGATGTAGCCGATCAATCCGTGCATAGCACGTCTGAAAGAACAAAGATGCTAACTGATTTTTTAGTCAATATCATAAATCAAAATCACACTGAACGATAAAATTCTGAAAGGATGAATCCCATGGCTATATTTGATAGCAACAAAGCTAAATTGAAAAAGGGAAAAGCTGATCAGCCGGTTGCCACAACAAAAGTGCAGGAGGTAATTACCGAAACGGCCGAACCTGTGACGCCTCAAATCACTCTGGATGAACTCGTTGATGCATTTCTCAAGAAAACCAAAGCTTGGGAAAATAAAGTTCAAGAGAATCTCGGGAACCTTCGCAATCAGCAAAATTCCTTGAAAGAAAAAATCAACAAGCAAACTCGTACGGCCCTTGAACACGATCTGCAGGACGAAAACGAGGAGGCAGCGAAATATCGGCTTGCCAACAAGGATCTTCGCTTGGAGTTAGAAGAGGTTGAAGCCTCTATTTCAGAATTTGAAAACCACACGATCGGCAAAGTTGATTTCACCGCTGATATCAAGGGAATTCAAGAAGCGGCGAACAGGGAACTTCATGAAAATATTAAAGCGCAAGAAGCGACTTTTGAGCAGCGGGCAGCGATTGATCTGCAGATAAGAGAGCTTGAAATGAAGAAAAATCAATTGGATGCGGAAAGAAATCGACTTGACCGGTTTGGGCCAGAATATAAGGTTTCAAAGATCATTTCGTTCATCTATCCAGCCGATATGAAGCATCTTCCTCATATTAATCGTGAAAGCTTTATTCGCAATTGGATATTTGGCGATGACATCAGTTATTACCTCCCTAAGGAGGAGAACAATGCGCCGCGCGATATCCTTACTACCAATTACGAGATACAACACAGAGAGCCGAATCCTGAAATTCAGACGGCAAGGATAAATAGCCAGAAGCAAAGTGCAATCGTTCTTCAGGAATGGAAAGAGGCTCATCCAAATGCGGAGGTTATTCGATCCTTTTCACCCAATGTAGGCACTTTGGAGATCGTCTATAAGAATAAAGCCTAAGTGTAGATACTTGCAGACAGAGGGGAGATATTCCCCTCTAATCCCAGAACATTACCCCTCAGCCAGTGATCGCCAACAATATCCTAATAAGAGAACAGGAGACTCAACCCATGAATAACGAAACCCAAACGAGCGTGACCTATACCCTGTTGCGGCCGATCCAATTCGAAGGTGAGACGGTAACCGAGCTGACGCTTGACTTCGAGAAACTGACGGGAGCCGATCTGCTCTCATGCGCAGCGCAAGCCAGATTCATCGCCCCGGAAGAAGGTTCTTTTGTGAAGGCCTTGTCGATGCCTTATCAAATCACAGTAACCGCCAAGGCTGCCGGAGTCATTCCTGAACTGATCAAGTCCTTGAAGGCGAAGGACTTCACCAGTCTGTTGCAGAGGGCACAAAATTTTTTACTGCTACAGGAATAGGAGAAGACATTGATCGGGGGATTCGCGAACTCGCGATCCTCCTTTCTTCTATTCCTGGCTCCACCATTGAGTTCTGGTTAGCGCAACCGGTTATGGAGTGGACGAGGTGGCATTCAGCTTATGACGGAATTAGCAAGAATCGCAAGAAGCGATAGAAAGGGGGAAATGAGATGCCACAAGGAAAGACATATTCCACAACGTTCGAGCTCGGCGGGAAGATGGACCCGACCTTCAAACGAGCTTTCGAAGGAGCTGAGCGAGCCGCAGACGGCACCGAGAAGGCGTTCAGGGGTCTTGAAAAGAGCGGCAAAGGTGTTCCCTCCGTGTTTTCCAAGGCGTCCGAATCCGCAAAAGGGTTCGGCGATGTGCTAAAACGAGTCGCGGAGTATTCAGGGGCATTCGCCATTGTCGATACTGTTGCCGACTCGTTTAAGGATATGGTTGGCACGGTAGGCGATTTTGACAGCTCCATGAAGCAAATGCAAGCGGCTACCGGTGCCAGCGCCGACGAGTTTTCGAAGATGCAGGAGGCGGCAAACAACCTATATCGGCAAGGCCGAGGGGAGAACATCGACGAGCTCACGAAGGCTCTCGTCACCACTCGAAACGTAACGAGTCTGACCGGTGATGAACTGGAGAAGACCACCAAGAACGCGCTGGCGCTTCAGGATGTGTTCGAATTCGGTGTTCCTGAATCTGTGAAGGTCACCGAGACAATGATGAAGAACTTCGGACTCACGTCCGAACAGGCCATGAACCTGCTCGCTCAGGGAGCTCAGAAGGGCATGGACAAATCGGGCGACCTATTGGACACGGCCAACGAATACAGCGTCTATTTTAAAACGATGGGCTATTCGGCAGAGGATATGTTCTCACTGCTCAATACCGGCTTGCATAACGGCGCGTTTAACCTAGATAAAGTCGGGGATGCGGTCAAGGAGTTTGGGATTCGGATCAAGGATGGCAGCTCCAGCACCAAGACGGCGATGAACGACCTGTTCGCGGCGAAGAATGCAGATGCCTTTATCGCTTCCATGCTCAAGGGCGGCGAGCAGACCAAGGAGTATCAAGAGCTTGTCTCGCGCACGTCGAAGGCCACGGCTGCCGACCTGATAAAGAACCTCCGTAAGGGCGGGACGCAAGGTGAGAAGGCCTATGCGACCGTCCAGAGTACCATAGCTGACGGGAATAAGATTCTCGATCAGGTCGCTAACGGATCGCTCAAAGGCCGGGACGCAATGGAACTGGTCATCTCCGAGCTCAACAAGATACAGGACCCGGTTAAGAAAAGCACCATCGGTGTTTCCCTGTTTGGGACACAATTTGAGGATATGGAATCCAAGGTCGTCGGTTCCCTCGGCACGGTGAACAAGGAGTTCGACAAGATGGCCGGCACGATGGATCAGATTAATGAGACCAATTACGACAACCTCACCCAGGATATCAAAACCCTTGGCCGGGAGTTCATGCAGGATATCGTGATGCCGATCGGCGAGGACTTGCTCCCCTACCTTCGTGATTTGACCGAGTGGGCCAGCGAAAACAAGGATATCGTGAAGCTGATTGCCCTTGGCACACCGGCCGCAATGATCGGGAAGAATGCTGTAGGGGTCGTGAAGAACTTCTCCAAAGTGACAAAGGGAGCTAGCATGCTTGGTGGAGCGGTAGGGATGCTGTCCAACCCATTCGGGATTGCACTCGGAGCGGTTGGCTTGGCTGCAGGCGGAATAATCGCATATAAGAAGCATCAAGAAGCCGTTAGGCAAGACATCATTAACATGGGCCCAAAGCTTGAAGAGGCTGCCGGGAAATATCAACAAGTTGCCGATAAAGCCAGTGCTACGAATGATCTGGTATGGGAATACGATCGCCTTAAACAGGTTGTTGAGAATAATGTGGACCCGACTAGAAATATGGCTGATCAACAATCTCGAATGCGTGAAATTGAAGAGAAGATGCTGGAAATGTACCCAAAGCTTATTCGGCAATCCGATCTACAAAACGGGAGTTTCCGCGAGAAGGCTGGTTTAGCGAAACAAGTTGCCGATGCGCAACGTGACATGGCTAAACTGGAATTGGATAAACAAGTAGCTGAAGGCCGAAAGAATCTCCCTAAACTGGAACAGCAAATCCCTGATCTTCAAAATCGTACAGCGGATCTACAAAATCAAAATGATGCGTTGGACACGGCTTATGCGCAATTTAGCAAAATCGAAGCCAAGTATCAAGAGATCATGCAGATGGATGAATCTCCAGAGCGGGCCGTACAGGTGCAGGACTTATTGAAAAAGGCTAACGAAGCTGGTGCATCTGTCGGGTACTATTTCAGTCATCTTGATCTTCTCCCTGGAACAGCTGCTGAAATCAATCAAAAAATGATCGACTCCTATGATACAACGATTAAGAAAAGCAAAGAGTTGGAAGAAGCAAAGTCAAGCTATCAAACGCTTTACGATCAGCAGATAGATCTGATCGAACTAGATCTCGGCGGGAAGATAGAAGACCAGCTTGCCAAATATAATTCGATGAGCGCAGAGCAAAAGGCATTATTTGATCCAGTTGTTGAGCAAGTGCGCAATATGAATCAGGAGTTTGATTTGCTACCAGCCAACAAGAAGATCAATGTGGATGTGGTATGGCAGCAGACAGGGATATTCAAGGATGTCCCTCGGCTTCCGCTTCCTAAGCTGCCGCAGCTCACACAATATGCCGATGGTGGCATAGCGAGTCGCCCTTCGATCTTCGGGGAAGCCGGGCCGGAAATGGCGATCCCGCTCAACGATTCCTCCCGGAGCCAATCGCTTTACGAATTAACGGGCCGGTTGCTCGGAATGGAGCGTCCTTCGCAGTCATCGGAGACGATCAATGTAGAGTATCACGCTACGATCAACATCAGCGGGGCTGCCGATAAGGCCACGGTTGAGCAGGCTGTGAAGGCTGGACATGCCGACTTCAACAGGCAGATGAAGGATTGGTTAAGGCAACGATCGAGAGTGAGTATGAGTTAATGAAGAGGAGCACCTGACGGAAATAATCGTTAGGTGTTCAGTTTTTTTAGTTTTGAAATTCCTTATACCAGCGCGGATTTATCCAGAATATCGATGAAAATAAAAAAGACCGCCAACCCCATGGTTGCCAATCGTTTTGGTGAAAATCAAGTTTTTTATTTTTATTTTCAAGAGGGTGAACTGTTCCCAGTTCCCTCTTTAAATTCATCTTAGGACTACTTGCCTAATACTTTCCACATCTTCCGCCTAATCCACCACATGACCGAGAGATAAACGGAGCGAAGCCATTTCAACTGAATCACCCCCTTTTCGGAGGATCGGACTCCATAATACATATTCAACAAGGATGGGATGGATTCCTCCAGATGCATTTAATTTGTGGGATTCTTGGAATTAACGATCTAATAATATCCCCTTGGCTGTTTCTCGGACAGGTCACTGTAGGGGATATAAGTGGATCAAATGTACTGGTAGTAAGAATAGGTTGATTTATATGGTGAAATTCCCTAAACTAGGGTCTGAACAACGAGAAGGAAGTGTGTCTGATTATGGATATCTTTACAGTAGGATACGAAGGTGAAATCATTGAGAACTGGACAGATCGGCTAGTTGAGGCTGGTGTGACAGTGCTTATTGATATAAGGGAGAAGCCAATTAGTCGCAAGAAGGGATTCTCGAAAACCGCTTTGAAGAAGCAACTTGAGGAGAACAACATCGGATATATCCATTGTCGCGATTTGGGATCGCCGAGCGATATTCGAAAACAACTACATCACGATAAAGACTTCATTACTTTCTTTGACCTTTACGACCATTATCTTGATGAGAATCAGGATACTCTCGTGAAAATCATCGAAGAAGTGAAGGGCGAGAAACCATGCTTAATGTGTTTCGAAAAGAATCATCGGCAATGTCATCGAAGCGCCGTGGCAAAGCGCCTGGAGAAAATTTACCCCGATGAAGTGAGGATTGTTCATCTCTAATGCCGGAAGATGAATGGGAAAAGAAGAAAGTCTTGATCATGGTTAAAGCTCAACCTCAACAGTCTCATAAATATATCGAGACGGTTTGTACCGCAGGAATTACCGAAGATTCAAAATGGATTAGATTGTACCCGATGCCGTTTCGAACAATGGGGAAAAGCCAACAATTTCAAAAGTACCAGTGGGTTGAAGTTAATGTACGACGACGACCAGGAGACCATCGTGAGCAAAGTTTCAAACCAGATTTGCAAACGCTAAAAATTGTTTCCGAAAAAATCTCGAGCAAGAATAACTGGGAAGGCAGAAATAAATTTGTATTGCCAACCTTGCTACCTTCTGTTGAATATATGGTTGAAAACTATCCTAAGGTATCACTTGGAATAATTAAGCCTAAGGAGATCATTGATCTAGTTATTGAAGAATTGAAAGCAGATGACAAAGAAGATTACCATCAATTAATAATGGTGTTTGACGAAGAAGCTTCAATATCCACACCAATTAAGAAACTGAAGTATAAATATTCATATAAGTTTTTATGTAATGATCCAAGGTGTACGAAAGCACATAAGCTATCAATCATTGATTGGGAACTTGGAGCATTGATAAATAATGCATCAAAGATAAATCCTGATTATGAGTATATTAACAAGCAGGTTAAAAAAAGGTTTTACGAAGAATTGTGTTCAAAGGAGAGAGATACTCACTTCATCCTTGGTAATAAGTTCCCATACCCATCGTACATGGTTCTAGGAGTGTATTATCCTAAGATAGATCTACAGCTAAGCCTTGACTTAGGCATATAGAAATTATTAACGAAGCCACTCCTTCCGGAGTGGTTTTTCAATGATGCGGGCCTCCAAGAAACTCTATACGGCTCATAGAGAGGTGCCATAGAACTTGTGGATCCCATTCCATGTGAGCGCAGGACAAGCGAGAGGGAGACGGAGGAGGTCACGGGTCCTTCCAGCACCTCAGACACTCTGCGGGTGCGCGTGAGCCCGAAAACCGCTTAGATTTACAGTCGAAAAATTACTTCCGCTTCCGCTTTGGATCAACCGAACCGAGGCAGCTATTTATTGAGCTTCATTAGAGCGAAAGTGTCAATATCTGAGGCTTAATGTTGAAAAGCGGAAGTAAGCTGTCCTGCAGTTCCGGAAGTGGTAGGGGGATGATTGCCGATCCCGGACGCTGCTGAACGTCCACCTGTAGGATATCTCGCGTTTCTCCCCCCCCCCGGCTTACATGGACACAGCAGCTCAGACGGGCATTATGCGGTAGAAACGTCCAGAAGCGGATTCAAACAGACATTAGGGAAGGGATTATACGTAATAAATGCCCCACTCTCCCAAAATGGAGGATGAGGCATTTTCTTACAAGGTATTTGTTTGGGGGTTATCAATGGAGTTGAATAAGGGATTACATATCAATGTAGAGCTTCGATCTTGGCTCAATGCTCGACGGATCTCCGAAATTATTCTTTGGTTTCCCATCAGGTCCGGCATTGTGCGCGCTTGTAGGTTCCTTTGTAATGTAAAAGGCTACCGTGCGGTATCTATATCCTCCAGCCCAAGCTTTTGAAACTACATCATAATGAAGGCTCCCATCATCATCAAAATTCATTACCTGCCCGGCTTCGCCTTCATCCCCTCCAGTATCATACGCATTCACAGAATATGGAAAGCATAGTGATAGAATAAGGAGTAGAGCTAAAAATATTTTTGATTGTTGCCGCATGACGCACCACCTATTTTTGAATAAAAACAAAATTAGAAGTGAGATCGGAAGAAGTATTTGTGAAAAAATCTCCACCGTTAGCATATTTAGCTGTGACAGCTATATCCGCATATCCGGCATAATCTTTCTTCGTGGTCCCCCCATAAAAAGAAATATCCGAGGTTTGCCCACAAAGTAAGGGTTTGCGGTCTTTTGCAGAAAACATAGACAAGTCACCCTGTACCACATGAACCTCAAATCTACCTCTAAAATAAGTGGAACTTCCGTCGTTGTAAATCATACTAGGTTCTACGGAAAACTCTCCTTTGAGAACAAGTCTTCCGGCCTTGACTCTTTCGACATAAGCTTCCGTCACAGCTCTAACTCCTGCTTGCGTCCTTTCAGTTGTTCCCTGCATAGACATTAAGGAAACAATCTTATCCACCCAAGCGCTGTCAATTGTTTTATAATCCACATTGAAAAGAGCGTTGTAGAAATCCTCTACATTCTGTGCAGACCTATCAACCCTAGCTTTTGGAAACCAATTCTGATTATTATATGCTTGAAGCGGAGTTTGTCGATATTTCTCAATACCATATGCAATGAATGGCATGTCATACGCAGCATTAGGTACATCCTTCAGGATGTACTCATACTTGTCCGCATTTTTAGGAAGGTTGGTAGTCCTAATTTCTCTACCCCAAGGATCATATGCCTTGGTCATATTTGCCTGAGCTTCCTTCAATGCTGCTTGGTTTACTGGAAGCTCTTCTCCCCCATTTACACGAAGAACGTTCTGCATAATTGTAACAGCCGCACCTCTAGTCACAGTGCCTTGAGGATTTAGACCCTTGTTTCCATCTCCAGAAATCAATCCAGCCTTAACCGCAAGCAGCATGAATTGATTGTCACTACCAGCTTGCTGGCCAATCGCACGAACAGCAACTTTTACCATCTCAATACGGCTCATTTGCGTATTGTAGTCACCCTTGGCAAAATCCTTACTATCTAAGAACTTGTAATTCTTAACAGCAGTAACTGCCTGATTATACCAAGGATTGGTCGCTACCTCTGGGGTCTCTAAATGCATTGCTTTATACAGAACCGTAAGGAATTCTGCCCTCGTAACAGCAGCATTGGGCTTAAAAGTGCCGTCTGAATAACCGCTGACATACCCTTCTGTCACTGCCCGATCAACAGCAGACCAGGCCCAATGAGATGCTGGGACATCCTTAAATCTCTGAGCCTTATCCTCGGCAGCAGCAACGCTGCGGCCCGACAATGTGTTAGAAGCAATAGCTGTGTGGGCCTTTAGTTGTTGATTCACCACTGAAGTAATTGGATTTGCGAATATACTGGCAGAGAGAATGACCAAACCAGTAGCGGTAATTACTTTATTCACTCAAATTTCCCCCTAGATGATTGAAGACAATTGTCGATTTATGAAGACTGTATTCGACGCTAACCATAAATTCCCTCCTAATCGGGGATATCCTTGTTAAAGAGTTCCCTCGCTACATGGGTGTTCAAGTAAGATCCAGGGGAGAGGATAACAGCACTCCAGATTGATGAAACATACTCAAAGATCCTTGAAGATGCTGAAACCTACACCGAGCAAGTAAAAGAAACCGAAAGATACGGTCAAATACTCATTGAAATGGTGAGGGCAGCAGGTTCTCTATCCAGATGAAGAAGCGGCCAACCAACTCAAATATCAAATCGGAAAAATTGAGCCGAAATTCATTGCTCTAATGCCTATTTTTGATGCATCGTTGATGGGATAACATATTTCTATTAACGGAGGCATAAACCATGGGAAATAGGCTTACAGAGCAGCAAATATGCGACATTGAGGATAGATTCCGCAGCTTACATAAAATCCTTATGAATGATTTCGAAGCACTTCTAAATGAGGTAAAGGAAAATAGAAAACAGGAGGATACATTCAAACTGGCTGGATCAGTTGAAATGCCAGCCACTAATAGGGCCGAGCAAATACATGGATTTCTGATGAGTGAATTGCCTTCGGTTCTTGAGATTAAGGATGTTCAGCAGTTCTTGAGGATCGGAAAAGTCCAAGCTTACGAGCTCGTAAACTCTGGGCAATTTCCAGTCTTAAAGATCGGCCGCAAGGCGAAGATATTGAGAGAATACTTTCTATCGTGGCTCACACAGAACCAGTGACTGCCAGCGCGTTCTTTGCCTCCGCTTGCTTGGCGCGCGTTGCTCGGCTTCCTGCAGGGCTTTCTTGACCTCTCGAAGCTCGCGGACGGTCATTTCGTCGACCGTCTTCGACTCGCCCGTTGACGGAACCGTATGGGGCTTATCACGCTCTTCTTCAGGAATTGTTGCAATCTCATAAAGAGCTTTGAATCCGATATTTGCGCCCGAGCGCAAATTAGTTTCGTTCAATTGATCGTAGATTTTGATGAATCTGCTTGCTTGATAAAGATCAACATCGATCGTTCCCAACCACTCGCCAAACTGTCCGTGCGCCAGGTCATTCTCCTTCACGTGCTTCAGCCGCTTGCCGATGTCGGCAATTCTCCGAAATTCGGAGAATCCAATACGGACGATATCGTCCGCTTTGAAGGTATCTATAACAAGAGCCTATCTTGCCAATAGATGCGACGTCGCATCTTATAGAAACCCGTAGACATCTGCGCATTTTCACCGATATAGGCGAAATCATATACGACGATGTCGTCGCATATCGCGCGACGTCGAGCGGAAGCGTACGAAGTCGTATGGTTTTTACCGCCGGGCAGTAGAAACCTACTTATCAGCGCCCGGCGCTGATAAGTATTTTTCACCGACCGGCGGTGGAAATTCTTTTTCGTCGCCCGGCAGCGAAAAACGTAAACAGTGTTCACATTTCGAAGGGGAATGCTCATCCGTGCGGTACTCCTGATTTTCGGTCGGATGTCGACCATAATTCCCGTCAGCGAGGGCGAGTGGGTTTTCACCGGGCTCCGGTAAATACTCGATGGGGTTTTCACCAAGCGTTGGTAAAAAGTTCAGAGGTTTTCATTAACCGTTAATGGAAATTGGACTGCGGTTTTGTCCAACGATTGGACGAAAGGGGTTATNTCACCGGGCTCCGGTAAATACTCGATGGGGTTTTCACCAAGCGTTGGTAAAAAGTTCAGAGGTTTTCATTAACCGTTAATGGAAATTGGACTGCGGTTTTGTCCAACGATTGGACGAAAGGGGTTATTGCCGAACTCCGGCAAAAACACTTTGAGATTTTGCCAAGCGTTAGCAATAATTCGTGTGGGTTTTGTCCGAAGCTCGGATGAAACCACATTGGGAGGGTTTTATCCGCCGGGCGGACAAAAATAGGTTAATGGCGCCGGGCGCCAAAAACTCAGAATGTGGGTTTCGCGTGCAGGGCACGCAAAACACTCGACTATGGCCGTGAGGAAGGTAGTTTCGCGGGAGCTTCCCGCAAAATACCTGATCCCGATCATGTACGAGCGCCGCATAAAAGCTGCTAAAGCAAGGTCGAAGCAATTTCGTACGCCCGGCGTACAAAACTATTTTGCGCGAGTCCACATTATGCTGCGGAGTTTTTGCCGCCCGGCGGCGAAAAGTACTTTTCATTGCCGGGTAATGAAAATTCCTGTAACCCCAGGTGACAATAAATCATTTCCGTCACGCGGTGACCGAAACTCCTTATCCTTCACTCAGTGAAGAAAAGTTATGTTCACGCGGTGAACGGAACTCCATTCTCACGCTTTTGAACACTCATTACCCCAAAGAGGTACAAACACCTTATCCAGTCTGTTCCCCGGTATAAATGCGGCTGAGAAGCACTTCTGTGGAGCCACAGAGGGTGAATCGTCATCTATACTGTAGAAAATGGTTCCTCTCGCAGCTTCTGCAGAATTTCTGCTACTCGGTAGCAAAAAAACCGTTTCCACAAATTCCCTTGACTGTGATTGGAGCCGAATGATGTACACTCCATGAAATTTGCTCCATGATCTCTGAACTCAGACAGGGCAAAGGATTATCTCATTTTCCCGCTGAATACCCCATAAAGTCATGGCTTTATGTTCCCAGCATAGTCCAATTATTTGGAATGAAGTACCTTTGAAAAACGCCTCCTTACGCAGTAAATTCGATGCAAGGAGGCGAGAGAGATGTTCAACCCATACGATTACTACATCACTCCGGAAGAGTATGAAATCGCGGCAAGCAATGGGATATCAAAGAAAAACTTGGAGAGTCGAATCAGAGAGAGGGGGTGGGAAAAACAAAGAGCAATTACTACCCCAACAAAAGGTCGAAGGTGTAGTCCCGAAATCATCGCCTTAGCTAAAGCGAATGAAATAAAATATAGCCAATTTTACACAAGGCTTGTTGAAGGCTGGGATGAACATCGAGCAGCTACTACACCAATTCCCAGCCCTATCGAGCAACGAGAAATGGTCATGAAGATGATTGAAAAGAACCGGAAGTACCCACTCATAGCTATTCAGTTGGCAGAGCAAAATGGAATTTCGGTCAAGTGTTTTAGGGATCGAATAAAGCGAGGGTGGGATCTTATAAGGGCTGCCACTCTACCGCCATCATATGAAAATAGCAAAATGCGGTTGATGGAAATATACGGTGATGATTTTAAGAAGATCGTCAAGAAGTGGCTATTTCTTAAGAGTCTGAAGTGAGGTCCACGAGGCTGCCATTATGAACTCACGAGATGAAATTATTGCCAGATTTCTTGGGCGTAATAAGCAAGGAATAGGGGTAAGAGTTGTTGACGGAACGTTGACGAAATCCGTCAACAACCATGATCATGAAACCAATGCCAAACGGATATCGGGTATTCTATCCACTGGATTTAAAATGCGCTCAGTTAGTCCATGACAAAGCTTAATTCCAAATAAGATTTTGCCCACAGATTTGCCCACGCAATCGCGTATAACCATGTAAAATGGTTCAACGATGTTACAGATGAAAACACGAAAAAGCCAGTATTAGCGCGATAAATTCATCAGACGTAGAAGATATTTCAGCAACCAATTAATTCGAGTCAAACTACAATTTTGCGAATGTCCTCTCCCGAAGGGACGCCAAGAAGACGTTCAGCTTCGCCCCTCTGACTCCAGGATGAAAGGCCTCCTTCTCGGGGCCGATGGCTTTCGAAAGAAAGTCAAATGCTTGCTTCAAGGTTTCATGAAAAAGAGGGTGTCCCAAAAGTCATCAAGGATGACAGAGGGGCGCCCTCTTTCTCATTTGGACAAACAAAAAGAAACCACTCTTTGGTAAAATGGAGGTACCACCCAACCATAAACCAAAAGGAGTCGGTTTCTTTGTACATTCAATATAGCATGGATCAACTGTGCTTACCAATGGATTTGGAGGAAGACATTCCCGCAAATCACCTCGTTCGCGTGGTAAACGCCGCCGTCAATCGTCTCGACGACGCCATCTTCGACGCGGCGTACCCTGGAGGAGGACGAGATAGCTACCATCCCAAGATGCTCACTAAAGTCATCATCTACGCCTACACCCAGCGCATCTACTCCTCTCGTCAGATTGCCAAAGCCGTGCGCGAAAACATCATGTTCATGTGGATCGCAGGCCGACAACGACCGGACTTCCGTACCATCAATCGGTTTCGCTCGGAGCGTATGAAAACCGTGCTGGAGACCGTGTTTACCGCCGTTCTTCACTTTCTGGCGGAGGAGAACTACGTGCAATTGGAGCATTACTTCGTGGATGGTACCAAGATTGAAGCCAACGCGAATCGGTATACCTTTGTGTGGGGGAAAGCAGTCGTGAAGCACAAGGCCAAGCTCCAGGAGAAGGTCCAAACGCTATTTGCGACAATTGAAGAGGCGGAGAAGCAAGAGGAAGGCGTGCACAAGGGCCGGGATCTTCTCGAAGTGGGCGAGTCGGCAGCCGTTACCAGTGAAAAGCTGGAGCAGGCGGTCCGACAGTTGGAAGAACGCCTGCAGGAAAAGCCCAAGGACAAACCGCTCAAGAAAGCCGTGCGCGCGCTCCGAAAGGACTTGCTTCCCCGGCTTCAGAGGTACGAAACACACCAAGCCATCTTAGGCACGCGAAACAGCTACAGTAAAACGGATCATGACGCGACGTTTATGCGGATGAAGGAAGACCACATGGGAAACGGCCAGCTCAAGCCGGGCTACAATGTGCAGGTCGGTACCGAAAACCAGTTCATTCTCGGGTACAGCGTCCACCAGCGACCGACCGATACGCGCTGCCTCATCCCTCATCTCGAAAAGATCAAGGCTCAGCTCGGGAAACTGCCGAGCACCGTGATTGCCGATGCGGGATATGGCGGTGAAGAGAACTACGACTATCTGGAGCAAAGTGAAGTCGAAGCGATCGTCAAATACAGCACGTATCATCGGGAGACGAGTAAGGCATGGCAGAATGACATCAGCAAGATCGACAACTGGAGCCATGACAGCGAATCGGACACCTGGACATGTGCGGCCGGGCAGACGCTTCATTTTCGTCGAACGAGCAAGGTAACGACGGAAAGCGGATATGAAATCGAATACCGGCATTACCGAAGCACAAGCTGCGAGGACTGTCCGCTGAAATCACAGTGTACGAAAGCACAAGGGAATCGTGAGATTAGGGTCAGCATGAAATATATGCAGCTCAAGAACCAGGCCAGACAGAAGCTCCGCAGTGCAGAAGGGTACGCCTTAGCCGTACAACGCATGATTGAGCCAGAGCCTGTGTTTGGCGATATCAAGAACAACCGGGGCTTTAGACGATTCCTGCTTCGAGGCTTACCAAAGGTGAGCCTCGAGGTCGGGTGGTTGTCGCTTGCCCACAATTTGCTCAAGAAGGCNGACGGAAAGCGGATATGAAATCGAATACCGGCATTACCGAAGCACAAGCTGCGAGGACTGTCCGCTGAAATCACAGTGTACGAAAGCACAAGGGAATCGTGAGATTAGGGTCAGCATGAAATATATGCAGCTCAAGAACCAGGCCAGACAGAAGCTCCGCAGTGCAGAAGGGTACGCCTTAGCCGTACAACGCATGATTGAGCCAGAGCCTGTGTTTGGCGATATCAAGAACAACCGGGGCTTTAGACGATTCCTGCTTCGAGGCTTACCAAAGGTGAGCCTCGAGGTCGGGTGGTTGTCGCTTGCCCACAATTTGCTCAAGAAGGCAGCGATAGACGCCAAAAACGAAGGAGCTAAGCGAGAACGGTCCGCTTAGCTCCTTCGTTTCGTTTTTTTTGCTATCCCATTTGCTCCTGAGGTTGTTCCAAAGCTTGCTTTTGGGACACCCTCTGCTTTTGTTCTAGCGGCTGAACCCGGATTTGCCAGCCAATTGCTGTTCGGCGATTTCGACAAGACGGCGGGTAATATGTCCCCCGATCGCACCGGTATCACGAGTAGCCATGTATCCATAATATCCGTCAGCCGGGATTTGGATACCAAGCTCTTGAGCAACCTCATACTTCAGTTGATCCAGGGCTTGACTCGCTTGCTGAACGACAAGGGTGTTGCTGCTGCGGCTTCCTGCGCCCATCTCTTATTCACCTCCAGTAATGAGTAGTATGAACGAATTATTTAGATTTACTCATGAATCCAAAAAATCAAGTTGACGCTTCCTTTGACCGCGGATTATAGTTAGTTCATCCTAACCGGAAAACTTTTACATTGAGGTGCTAAACTCCACGTGAAATCACTCAAACGCGTTCTTCTCCCTTTCTTATGCTCCGCCCTTATTTTTACAGCTGCCCCCGCTTATGCGGACTCTGCATCTTCATCCGGAGCCCAGTCGGCCACATCCGCTTCGCGCATCGAAGAGGTTTTGCAGTTGATCCGAGATTACTATCTGAAGGGCGCCTCGGAAGAGGATTTGGTACAAGCGGCTATCCAGGGAATGCTCGATTCTTTGGACGATCCTTACAGCCAGTATTTTAATTCGGCGGAAGCCAAGGAATTCTTCAATTACATAAACGGAACCGACTATAACATGGGCTTCTATCTCAAGCCTGTCGACAGCCGAATCAAAATCACGGAAGTGGAAAAGGGTTCTTCCGCAGAGAAAGCCGGCATCAAGGCCGGCGATTTCCTGGTCTCCCTGAATGGGGTCAAGGTAACGGTTGACAATATCGTCAAGGTCTATTACGACCAGCTTCCTAAGGAGGACAAAGGCACCGTTACCGTCGAGGTTCTGCGCGGCCTGAAAACCTTCAAATATACACTTGAGTTGGAGAAGATCGAATATCCTCTCGCGACGGCTTCGCTTTTCTCGGGAGATGTCGGATATCTGGCGCTTACCTCCTTCAGCGAACGGACCGTGACCGAGCTTGACAAGGGGCTCGCAGATCTTCGGGCGAAGGGCATGAAGTCGCTAATCCTGGACCTGAGGGGCAACGGCGGCGGCGACGTCCAAGCGGCGGAAGATATCGCAAAAAGATTTATCGAGAAGGGCACCTTCATGTATTTGACGGACAATACCGGAGAAGTCTATGAAGAAGTGATTGAAGGCGGCACTCCGATCGGCGTTCCCGTTTATCTCCTCGTGGACGAAGACACGGCCAGCGCGTCCGAAATGCTCGCCGGTATGCTACAGGATCACGGAATTGCCACACTCATCGGTATGACCACTTACGGCAAAGGCGTGATTCAGCAGGTACAGGATTTCGAGCCGGACGGCGCTATGCTCAAGCTGACCACCTATGAATACTTCACTCCGGACGGTAATGTAGTGAACGAAGTGGGCATTACCCCGGATATCGAAGCGGATGATGTGTTCTCTCAACTGTTCACTGCGTTGCGGAAAGCCGGAGCCAAGCGCTACTCCGTGCAGATCGGAGAAGAAAAGTATACCGTCAACGGTGTGGAGTTCTCCGGGAAAATCCCGGTCATTCGAGATAAGGGCAAGGTCTACATCCTCTCTCGTCTCGCGGCTCCCCTGATCGGCGCTAGCGCCGAATGGAAAGGCGGCAAGGAGCAGACGCTCGTGCTGACCAAAGGCGGCAAAGCGGTGAAGGTTTCGCTTGCTTCGGGAAAAGCGATCCAACGAAACGACTTCACGTATCTGGAGCTTACGGAATTGGCGAAGCAGTTCCCAAGCCTCACCTGGAAGGATACGGCGGAAGGCCTCGCTCTCACCAGCGCGGATTGACATTTCAAGATCGAACGGTATAATAAGAGAACTTACATGAGTATCCATATTGGAAGCAATGACAGGAAAGAGTAGGCAGGTACAGTCTCTTCAGAGAGCCGGCGCGGGTGGAAGCCGGCGGGACGTCCTGATCCGAATGGGTCCTGGAGCTTAAAGCCGAGAACGAGCCTTCTTTCACACTCTCGCGTATGTTATCGCGGTGTGCCGGTTGCAGGGGTTCGAAGGTAGGCGGCACGGTTGGCTCTCCGTTACCGGGCTGTTCAGAGGCTTTTTTACGACAGGCAGCATTTCTGTCGACAAAAGCGAATGAGGGTGGCACCACGGTCTATCGTCCCTTGCGGCGATAGGCCTTTTTGCATGCATTTGAATGCGTACCTATACACGGAAAGGGGCATGAAGAACATGAAACGAATTTTATCGGGAATCAAGCCGAGCGGAGATTTGAACATCGGCGGCTACTCCGGAGCTCTTCAACAATATGTTGCCATGCAGCATGAATATGAAAACTTCTTCTTCGTTCCGGATCTGCACGCCGTTACGGTACCCCAGGATCCGTTGGAGCTGTACCACCGCTCCAAGGAAATCGCCGCCTTCTACGTGGCGGCAGGAGTCGATCCGGCGAAGTCGGCTATCTTCCTGCAATCGCAGGTGTCGGCCCACGCGGAGCTCGGCTGGCTGATGGAGACACAGGTGCATTTCGGCGAGCTTAGCCGGATGACCCAGTTCAAGGACAAGTCGGACGGCAAGGACGCGGTCAGCTCCGCGCTGTTCACTTATCCCGCCTTGATGGCGGCGGATATCCTCTTGTATCAAGCCACGCATGTACCGGTAGGCGAAGATCAGAAGCAGCATGTGGAGCTCACCCGCGACCTCGCGACGCGCTTCAACAACCGTTTCGGCGAGACCTTCACCGTGCCGGAGCCGATCATCCAGGATTTGGGCTGCCGCATCATGAGCCTGGACGATCCGTCGAAGAAGATGAGCAAGAGCAATCCGAACAAAAATAGCTACGTGCTCCTGCTGGATGAACCGGACACGATTCGCAAGAAGCTGTCCCGAGCGGTTACGGATTCCGAGATGAGCGTCCGCTATGACCCGGAGAACAAGCCAGCGGTTAGCAACCTGCTGGAAATTTACTCCATCTTCTCGGAGGAGCCGATCTCCGTGATCGAGAAGCGATACGAGGGGCAAGGCTACGGCGGGTTCAAGAAGGATTTGGCCGAGGCTGTCATCTCCAAGCTGGAGCCGATTCAGAGGAACTTCCGCGAGATCATCGATTCCGAAGAGCTCGTCCGCATCCTGAAGGATGGAGCGGAGCGAGCATCGGCCGTGGCGAACGAGACCCTGCTGAAGGCGAAGAAGGCCATGGGATTCTTGACGTTTTGACCCAAACGAGCAACCGGATCATAAGAACAAAGGCAGGAGCGGGTAAGCCGCTCCTGCCTTTTTGGATGGGTGCAGTTCTTTTGAAGGGTGCAGGGTTCTAATGGGAGAAGCGGCGATTGCCGCCTAAGCCGCGCCGGGGCGAAGCTTTTTCTCGAGGCGGGAGTCGCTCACCCATCCGACGTAGGAATAGAGCACCTTGTAGTCGTCGTCCATTCTCAGAACGGCGATAAACGGGTATTGCTTGCGGTATTGATAACGGACATCGATCCAGCGGACCTCATAGCCTCCTATGCGCTCGCGCACCTGAGCGCAGGCGAAGGAGGAAAAGTAAAGGAAGGCGGCGACGTCGGGATGGGACTTGGACGCATCGATGGCCGGATGTTTGTCACAGGCGATTTTATCGATCCAGCGGAGCTTGCGGCCCCTCAGGTCTCCAACGACAAAGGTTCCGTCGCTCCGCCTCTTCACCACATTCCAAGCCGTGTAGTTAATGGTAGGGAACAGGTGAATCCGGTCTCCCTCATGGAAATCGCTGTCCTGCTTGCGGGCGTACTTTTCCAAAAGGACGTGCTGAAGGGTCCGAAATACATAGTAAATGCCGATGAGCGAATACAGAACGGGAAAGATGGACTGCGGCGGCGCTGCATGAATGGCCCACAGGGCAAGCGCGGCAAGATGGGAAAAGAAGATGAACGGGTCGAAGATATGAATGATGTTCCAGGCAATCCATTTTTCAGTAAAGGGCTTGGCAGCTTGGGTTCCGTAGGTGTTGAACATGTCGGTGAAGACATGAAATGCGACGGCTCCGAAGACCCAAAGTCCGATATGAAGCATGGGCAGCGGAGAGAAGATGAGCCCGACAAACGCGGTGATCAGCAAGGACCAAAGAACGAGCGCGGGAAGGGAATGAGAGGTTCCCCGGTGATTTCTGACGTAAGTGGCATTGCCGCGAAATCGGAGCAGTCCGTCCGCATCCGGGGCTTGCGATCCTAAAACGGTGCCAAGCATGACGGCCATTGTGGCGGTCGTGTCTCCGGCAATCACCGGATCAAGCTGGGCCAGACCGGCAAGGCCAAGTCCGATGACAAGGTGAGTTCCGGTATCCATGATGATGAGCCTCCTGTCTGTGGAACATTTCCGATCAATACTCCTTAGTGTACCATCTTCTTACCCAAAAAATGAAATTCCGAACGGCTCATTCTATGCGGAGCTTCCAGAGGGCGACCGGGTCACTGTCCAATATGGGGCAAAAAGAAAACCCGCCTCAAGGGGCGGGTGATGAAGCGGTTCAGCGCGGAAGCGGAACTCCCGGGGGGTGGAAGTAATTAAGCGGCTCGTCGAAAGTGATGTAATCGAGGTTTACCGTCAGCAGCAAGTAGCGCTTGCCGGTTGTCGGATCGCTGATAATGATGTGGTCGCGTCCAGCGGCTTCCAATCTTCCTTTGAAGATCTTGGCATTCCATTCCACATTGTTCTCGTAGGTCATGTAGATGGTGGCGGTTTTGCCGAGATTGAGCCGCAGGATATTCTCGACGTACGATTCCTCGACTCGACCGGGCGGCAGGGCTCCCGGAACCGCAACTCCGGTTGACGTGACGGGCGTACCGGCAGGAACGGGTGGAACCATTCCCTGCATCCCTGGCGCTGGGCCGGTTATGTACCCGGGCACGGGGGAAGCGGGCTGCGCTCCATACGGAGCAAAGCCGCCCGCTTGCGGACGGTACGCAAATCTTTCCGCATCGTAGAAGCTCATCCTTTTTCATCCTCCTTCATGATAGCTTGCTCTCCTCTACCCTCTTGGCGGCAATCAATAGACGCTCGGGCAATTTTCCTCAAGCGGAGAGAAGAAGCAATGGCTTTTGAACCTGTCGGTGAAGGGCTGATTGTACCACTCACTCGGGCAATCTCCGGTCGGGCGGAAATACCAAAGAGAATTGGTGGCGGGGTATATTCTCTCGCCGTTGATCACGCGGCGGGCCAACCTGCGTTCGTTATCCCGGGGACGCTGATAAAAATAGCCGAATTGGGTAGCTTCAAAGCCTCCGGGGCTTTGATACACGACATCGCGGATATTGCGAACGTTGCGGAAATCGAGGCAATTGGCCAAGGCGCGGTTGATGACCACATTGCCGACCATCAGCATGCCTTGATCGCCTTCGCCTTCCGCCTCCGCTCGCAAGAGACGAGCCAACAGATCCACATCGCTGGAATTTGACTTGATGACGGCCAAACGAATCATTCTTCCTTTCCGGTGCCGGTCCTCTGGGCTCGCGGAGCAAATTGCTCCCCTACAAAGCATATGGGCATTCGTCCTAAAGCGTTCCTCCTCTGGAAAAAATATTTTTTTCAAAGTGTGATAAATATTACAGATTTTCGACAGTTATTGTTTTCCTGTGGTCAGAGCCGCCTTCCTCTTGCTATAGTAGAGAGGCAAGAAAAGTTGAATAGGAGGCGGTTTATAGGTGAGTCATCCACTCAATGCGACGAATCCGCTGGAGCTCGACTCTGCGGAAAACCTAGCTGCACCCAAGCCATACACCTGGAAGGATTTTGTATATATTACCAAGCCGGGGATCCTCTTCAGCAATCTGATGACGGTTTTCGGAGGGTTCTGGCTCGCCTCCCGTTGGGAGATCGACGGCCTGCTGCTCTTATGGATTCTGCTTGGATCAACCCTGGTGATGGCCTCCGGCTGTGTGCTGAACAATTACTTGGATCGGGAAATGGATACGAAGATGTCCCGCACGAAGAAGCGCGCGCTCCCCTCTGGCCGGCTGCAGGCGCAAACCGTATTCGCTTACGGCGTTGTCTTGGGGCTAGTCGGCCTCGTCATGCTGTATACGCTGGTCAACCCTTTGACCGCTGTGCTTGGGCTGATCGGTCTCCTTGTCTATGTAGTCGTCTATACCGCATGGCTGAAACGGACTTCCGTCTGGTGCACGACAGTCGGGGCGATATCGGGAGCCATGCCGCCAGTTATGGGGTATGTGGCTGTTACAGGAAAATTTGATATGAACGCCTTGCTCTTGTTCGGGATTCTGTTCCTCTGGCAGCCGCCGCATTTCTGGGCGCTCGGCATTCGCCGCAAGGAAGAATACCGGGCTGCCGGGTTCCCGATGCTTCCCGTGGTTCGGGGTACTCACGCGACCCGGATCAGCATGATTCGCTATGCCGCTCCGCTCATTCCGGTTTCGCTCATGCCCTACCTCTATGGATCGGTCGGGGTCGTTTACCTGGTTGCGGCAGCGGCACTCGGGATTGGCTGGCTTGTGATCATCGTCAAGGGCTTTAAGGAGACGGATGAAAACCTCTGGGCCAAGAAGGTGTTCGTCTATTCCATCAATTATCTCATGGTTTTGTTCATCGTCATGGTATTGGATACGACGGGAGGCTTCCTGTCCAATCTGTTCTAAGCGAAACGAATAACAGGACCCGTCCTGTTCGCTTCCGGGAGATCTTCTTCTCCTCCAGATGCGAATCGGGCGAGTCCTGTTTTTTGTCTTACGGGTCCAGCAGGTAGTCGCCGAGTCCGGCCTTGTCCAACTGCTGGTATAAGTACTCCTCTGGCGTTCCTTCCACCCCGGCATAGCCTCTGCGCGTATAGATTTGTTCCGCATCGGGGAAAGCCTCGCGAAGCAGGGCGCGAATCTTCTTGCCGGAGGCATCGTTGTCGGTAAACAGGTAGACGGGAAGATCTCCTGCTTCCATGCGAAGCCGGTGGAGGCGCTCGGTACCCGGCGTTCCCATCGTGGTCAGAATCCTCACGCATGGTTTCGTCATCCGGGCTAACCGACTGCGGTCATTCTTGCCTTCCACGATGATGACAATGTCGATTGGGGGCGGGGGCATGTCCATCCGAATTTCACCTCGCTCTTATCTTACCCCAGAGACCCTCGGTCGTACGAGACAAGATGGGGCCTCTCGCAAAAAAAGCCGTCTCGCGGGAGTTGCTCCCGGAAACAGCTTCTTTGCGCGCACGTCCTCTGGGGTTTGAATACCGTTACCCGCGCAGCAGCCGAGGCAGGCGTTCGCTTGCCCGGGCTGCTGCAATCGGCATAAGCAGTCATCCTTTCCCGCCTTATTAGATGAACATAGTGCGGAGGATGATCACCAACAGGATGAAAAGGACAAGAACAAATGCGAAACTCGATCCGTACCCGGCTACAGCGCCCATGAGCCACACCCCTTTCCAGGCCCGAAAGGCCATGTGTTGCAGTACTATCCTATGCACCGGAATTCGGATAGCCTGTGCGGATACCCAGTACGCGTTAAGGTCATGTGGGGATCGAACGGCGCATGCGTCCCAGGGGCATGAGGATAAGTCCCGTCATCAGAGCAGCGAACGCCAAGAAATAAGGAGAAACCTCGGTGCGCAGCTGACCAGCAAGGATCGGGCCGAGGAAGGAACCGATGGAGAAGGAGATCGAGAGGATGGAGAAGGCGCGGCCGTATTTGCCAGCAGGCGTCATCTCAGCGAGCAGCGCGGCGATGGAGGGGAAGATCATCCCCTTGGCTGCGCCGATCAAGAACAGGGTGACGGGCAGTGGAACGTTCCATCCGACAGCCATCCCATAATAGATGACCGCCAGCACGAGACTGCCGAACAGGGTGCGGCCAAACGCCGAGAAGCGGTTCAGAAAGAGTAAGCTCAAGGAAAACAGTGCTCCGATGCTCACCATGGTGAACAGCAGGCCAGTCGTCATGATGGAGGAACGTGCCGCAGAGCCGAGCGGCAGCTCGAAGAACAGGATTCCTTGGGCGCATGACAAGCCGATGGGGATTCCATAGAAGAACCAGGGGATCGGGATATCGTCAAGCCCTTGTGAAGCAAGCCCAGACCTCTGCGTCTTCCCGTGTCCGTCTGCTGAATGGGAGGGGATAGAGCGGGGAGGAACGGCTGCGGCGGGAGTCTCGGGCTGATGATCTTCCTTCAAGGCGAACAGCGTGATCAATCCCGTTAGCATGAGCAGGATGCCCAAGGCGAGGAACGATTGGGAAAAGCCGAGCTTATGCACCAACAGAGCTCCTGCTGCTGGGGAGACGACGGAAGCGAGGGTATGGACGAGCCCGTTGCCGGCCATGAGCCGGCTTTGTTGCACCTTGCTGCGAGCCAGCCTCGCGAGCATGGCCATACTTGCGGGCGACAGGAAGGCGAGCGCAAAGCCGCTTAAGGAGCGAATGACAAGCAGCTCCCACGGGTTGTCCACTCCAGCCTGGAGGATCAGCAGGAAGCCTCCGGCCATCAGGCTCGCACAGATGAACCGTTTGCTTCCGAACCGGTCTACTCCGTAGCCGGCGATCAGATTGCCTGGCAGATGCGTGACGGAATACATCCCCATGATCAGTCCGATAAACGAAGGAACCGCTCCGAGGGACAATGCGAAGGGAGAGAGAATCGGGTACTGGGCATGAAGGTCAAACATGGCGACGAAGAGAAACAAATAGAGCCAAACTGCCGTTTTCATCGATCACACCTGCCTGTCTCAAGGGTCTCTCTTACTTGTACGCGTTATAAGGGTGAGGTAGTACAAACCCCTGCAAACCCCTGTGATCGTTTCAATGGCCTCGTCTTCCTCCATTCAAGGACTTCGAGAGCTACCGCTCCTCTTCCCGGGATGATATGATAGAACAAACCCTTAAAAAAGGATGGAATCGAATGGATCAATGGTCTGCATTTCTTACGGATCGATGGTATGTGATTCTGATCGCCCTTATTGCGCTTTTTCTCGTGATCCGGATTGTCAAGACAGTGGTAAAATGGCTTATCGTGCTCATCATTGCAGCGGGAGTCTTGTATTACGGCTACCAATATGAAGGCGGACTGGACTCACTTAAGCAGACGATCACAACGGCTGCGACTCAATCTCTTCAAGACGAAGCTGTCGCCATGATGAAGAAGGAAGCCGAATCCGCCACGTATGTGAAAAACAAAGACGGCTCCTATACCATCACGACCTCCAGCCTCAAGGTGGAGGGCAAGCCTGGAGAAGACGAGGTGACGGTTACCGTATTGAAGCAATCGTTCAAGATGAAGGCCAGCACCGTGAAGACATTTGTAGAAGCTGCGGCGAAGAACGCGAAATGAGGCCATACAGAAGAGCGAAGGGGGAAACGCCGTGCTAGAAGGGATGCGTTCCATCATCTTCGGGAATGCCGTATCGGTCGTCATCGTACTGATCGTCCTGTTCTCGGCGCTCTCCGGAGCGGGACGCGGCGCAACCGGCTCGGCTCGGCAGCTCATCCGCTTTGCGGTGGACACCGCGATCACAGTCGTCTCGCTTATGCTCTCCTGGAAAGCAGCGGAGGTTCTTTCTCCCATGCTGGCGGATTGGCTCGTGAGCCGAAACATTCGAATCCCCGACCGGGAGCTCGATGGCTTTAGCCAGCTGTATTATACGGCGGTGACCGGCCTGCGCGACTTCTCGCTCACGCGTGCGGTTGTGATCTTCTTCTTGGTTTACCTCGTGATCCGAAGCCTTCTCGGCAGTCTATCCTTTCTGTTCGGCTGGGGACTCTTCCGATTCAAACGGACGAGAGAGCTCGGGCCAGGCATCGCTTCGATCAGCAGCTTGATGGGAGCGATGCTCGGCGCGGTGACAGGCATCGGCAGAGCGATTGTGTTCATCGCTGCTTTGTTTGTCTACACCGCCTTGTTTCCGCAGACGGCGTTGTCCGATTATATACGGGATTCTCGCATGTACGAGCAAGGCGCAGATCGCATCGTCGGCCCTCTCACCGGAGACTGGCTGACGAACCGGCTTCCGGTGTTCACGGAATCGGTCAAGGATGAGATGTCTCGCGTCCTCCAGCGTCGGTACGAGGTGCTGGACGCGAATGTCCCGGAAGACATCGCCCAGGCGGCGCTGAAGGTTACGGCCAAAGCCGAGACCGATGAAGAGAAGGCGCGGGCCTTGTACAGCTGGGTCGGAACTCGGGTGCGGTACGATTGGAGCAAGTACGATTTGTACATGGATCAGAGAATCTGGAAGGAACAGACGCCGGAGGACACGTTCCGCACGCGCACCGGAGTCTGCATCGATTATTCCCGGCTCTATGCCGTCATGGCCAAATCCGTCGGTCTTGACGTCCGTGTCGTCACGGGGCTTGGAGCGGACGGATCGGGAGGCTACGGCCCTCATGCCTGGAATGAGGTGCGGCTTGGGGACGAAGGCTGGATTCCGCTGGATACGACCTGGGTTTCGAGCGGCGGCAGTTGGTTTAACCCGCCGAACTTTGCGGACACCCACATACCGGATAATCAAATATAAGCTTTGGAGGACCTGAACTTGGATCAGACGAATCCCACGAATCCCACGAATCCCACGAATCCCGTCAGTCCGGCTCGAAAGCCACTGAATGCCTATAAAGCGCTGTTCTTCGATGCAGGGGACACGCTCATTACGGTTCCGGGCGACTTGAATATCTTCCATGCTTACCTGGCTGAACACTCGCTCATCCGGGAAGCGGATCGGGTCGGACAAGTGCTGACCACCGCGATTCGCAAACACTATGTCGACAAACCGCTCGCAGTGGATGAGCTCTGTTCCCCGGAATCCGACCGCTTGTTCTGGACGGGGATCTATAAGGATGTGCTGAGCGAATTGGGCGCACCTGAGGAGTGGAGTGAGCAGCAGATCGAAGAGTGCAGCCTGGGGCTGTACAAGGAGTTCCTATCGCCCTGCCATTACCGATTGTTTCCCGATGTTCGGTCCAATCTGGAGCGCTTGAAAGCCATGGGCTTCCGCCTCGGGCTTGTCTCCAATTTCTCCACGGGCCTGAGAGACATTTTGGCGGACAAAGGCATTCTCGATTTCTTCGACCCGGTCGTCATCTCGGTTGAGGTCGGGATGGAGAAGCCCAATCCGAACATTTTCAAGTTGGCGCTATCCTTGGCCGAACTCGATGCTTCCGATGTGCTGTACATCGGAGATCACGAGATCAATGACCTGTGGGCCCCGGCCCAGGTCGGAATTGACTCCCGTCGGATCAAGCGCTACGATTACCATACAGGCGAAGGGATGACCTCGCTGGACGAATTGGTTTAGAAAGGAAGGTTACGCCATGCAGAACCCCCCTGAGCTTGATGACGATTCCCAGAAACGCGAAGGGATGCTGCGCAGGCACTTCTCCATCCGCATCAACATGTTTTTCTTCGTTACGTTCGTGTTGTTCTCCACGCTGATCATCAAGCTGGCTTATTTGCAGTTTGTGGAGGGGCCGGCGCTCAAGGCGGAGAAACGGGAAGTCACCCAAGGGAAAGTCTACATTCCTCCCGTACGGGGCAATATCTATGACGTCAAGGGAGCTCCGATCGCGACTTCGCGTTCGACGCAGACCTTGTTTATGCAATTATCCAAGGATGATACCTATGAAGAACTCCTCCATACCGCCAAGATGCTGGAAAAAGTGTTTGCCATGTATGGCAGCAAAACCGCAAAGCCTCTGACCGCTGAAGAGATCTTCAAGCTGATGGATACGGAATTTAATTACGACGAGTCGGAGCGGGCGCCGAAGGATTACTTTTACTCCCCCCGCCGAATCAAAAGCGGGCTGACCAACGACGAGATCGCTTATATCTCCGAGCATCGGGACGAACTTACGGGGCTCGATATCTCGGAGGAAAGCATCCGGGAGTATGAGGAGGACCCGACCAAGCAGGTGGCTGTCCAGCTCGTGGGCTATCTTCGTAAGTTCAGCGGTGTCACGGGAACGGATAAGAAGGGGGATATCGCGGACTTCTACCGCAACAAGAAAGAAGAGGAAGGGTATGAAGACCGGGAGTATGTTGGTGTAGATGGCTTGGAATATCTGTATCAAGACGAGCTGCGCGGCGTGAATGGCATGAAGGTGTATCCCGTCAATTCCCGAAACCAGATCATCGGAGACGCGGAGATCACCTATCCGGAAAAAGGCAAAAACCTTTATCTGACGATCGACCGAGATGTCCAATTGGCCGCGCAAAACGCGATCAAGGAGACCCTTGAAACCCTAAATAAATCAAACCGCAAGTATGAGTCGGATGGCAAAAATGCGAAGATGGGCTACGCGGTGGCGATGGAGGTCGACACCGGGCGGGTGGTCGCCATGGCCAGTTATCCGGATTACCAGCCGGTCGAATGGGAGAACATGACGGACGAGAAGTACATGAGCCTCATGAATCTCATTCCGAACGGAGCGATCCGCGACCGCCGCATCAACAGCCAGGACAACAAGCTGCTCGCTCGCAGCGCCTCTTCTCTCGTACCGCTCGGTTCGACGATCAAGCCGCTGTCCGTGTTGCTGGGGTTGCGCGAAGGGCTGTTCACGCCGTACGACACGTATTACGATTCAGGCTTGTTGACTTTCGGGAAGGACGGAAGCGGCCGGGTTACCAACTCGGAGAACCACGGAGCTCAATCGCTTACGCCAAGCAAAGCCATTGAGGTCTCCTCGAATACGTTCATGGCTAAGATGGTCGGGTTAAACCTCTATGATCGGTTCACTTATTATCAAGAGAAGGGCACTACCCCCCTTGATGTATGGGACAAATACATGAAAGCGTTCGGCCTCGGTGTGAGCACGGAGAGCGGCCTTCCGTTTGAATCGGTCGGTGTCCGGGATTACGTGGAGGACAAGAGCTCCAGTACCCAGAGCGTTCTGGTCATGTCTTCGTTCGGTCAAGGCGCGAAGTATACCACTTTGCAGTTAGCCCAATATGCTTCCATGCTGGCGAACCGAGGCAGTCGTCTGAAGCCGCTGTTCGTCGATCGGATCACCACCTACGACAACAAAGTGGTGCATACCTATAAGGATGACGTTAAAGTTCTGAATACGGAGAAATTTACCGATCAGCAGTGGAACACGGTCATTAGCGGCATGAAATCGGGTGTGGAAGGCTTTGACGACTTCCCGATCTCCTTCGCCCGGAAGACGGGGACTTCGCAATCGTTTATCGCCGGAAGAACGGACCTGCTCAATGCGACGTTCATTACCTTCGCTCCGGTCGAGAAGCCGAAGCTGGCCATCGCTGTCGTTGTTCCGGAAGGCGGATACGGCCGTTATGGAGCGGCGCCGATCGCTCGCAAGATCTATGACGCTTACTTCGGCTTCAAGCCGAAGACGGACGAAGGAACGACCGGTAAGGAAACGACTCCCGGAACGAACCCGGCGACCAACACTCAGGGAACAGGTGCGCAGAATGCCGCGAATGGCGGAATCGGCGGAAACGGCGGAAATGGGACTACGAACGGAGCAGGAGCTGCCGGAGCGAATACGGGCAATACCGGAACGGGAAATGGGCAAAAGCAAGAAGTTGCCGATGGCGTCTTCCGAGTGAACCCGTAGCAGATTCATGCGCATGACAGGGGAACCTGGAAATGAATCTATCTCGCCCGTTCTCTCTAGAATCGGCGCACAATAAAGGAGCCTTTTCACGGGAAATCGTGAGAAGGCTCCTTTTTCGTTGTTGAAGGGGTAAGGATTGTCCTTAGGAACGATTCCTTCAGTTAAGGAGTGATCTCCTTGAAGGAAGCATCGTACAGCCGGAACATCGTTTTGTAGCCAGATTCGTCCACTTTGATCCCGACATCCAGCCTGCCGGTGATCTCCAGCGGTCCAGACTTGTAGCGAAGCTTCTGTCCGTCTGAAACGAAGACGATCATGATCTTGTTCCAATAGGTTTCGTCTCCGTTATCGAAGGGACATTCCGCTCCGGGAGCCGGTATGAGCAGGAACCAGTGTTTCTCGAAGGAGAGCACCTCTCCCATAAAGCCCTTGATCGTAACGGTGGCATCGTCTTCGCTCAGATCCCAGAACCGCTCCGAGGGCTTGGTCTGATCGGTTCCGTCGAAGAAGTCCGACCAGCCGATGGCAACCGGACCGGAGCTCTCCTTCTCCCCCTTGGGTGAAGAAGCCGGGCTCTTCGAACCGGCCTCTGAACTGGCGGTGGGAGATGGGCTTCCAGTTCCGGCGGAGCCGGCAGGCTTGCCGGATTCAAGCGGCGGCTTTCCGGCAGGAGAAGCCGACTCCTTGGCGGCCCCGGCGGGATTCGGTTTGCCGGGTGCGTGACTGCCGGCGGCGGGTGACGCTCCGACGGTCTCGGCGGTTCCAGCGGATGCGGATGGGGAGAGGCCGGGGCCAGCTGATGAAGCGTTTGGCTCGGTCTCCACCACCCCACCGGAAGTCAACTGCTCCCCGTTCCCGTTGTCTTGAGCGGCAGGAGAAGCTGATCCGGTTGCCGATAAGGGAGCGGGCGAAGCGGGAGAGCTAGAAGCAGCCGACGTTCCCTTCTCCCCACCCGGAACGGAGCTGGTTTCGGCGTTCCCTGCCGGGCTCGAGGAAACCTCCGCCGGAGAGGAGACGGCTTCCCGGAAGGAGCCCGCCTCCTCCGTCTTCCCGCTATTCCCGCAGGCGCTCAGAAGGAGCGGCAAGCTGATTGCCAATGTGAGCAGCACAAGATTGGCTCTTGAGAACAGGGCGAGCGGCTGCATCCGGTATAACCGGAAGGCCGAAAGCAGAGAGGCGGCGAGCCCGATGGCGAGTGTGCCGATGGCGAGCAGACTCTGATCCGGGCTCCAAGCCCAGGGATGGAGCTGCACGCCTATCTTGGCGAAGAC
Source organism: Gorillibacterium timonense (assembly GCF_001457415.1). GTDB lineage: Bacteria > Bacillota > Bacilli > Paenibacillales > NBRC-103111 > Gorillibacterium > Gorillibacterium timonense. The sequence continues at coordinate 1,000,222 of NZ_LN881723.1, read as the reverse complement.
GGTCTCGCGGATGATCGAGGCGACCAAATGACCCGAGAGAAGCCCGCTGACCAAGCCGGCTCCCGTCAAAAGCAAGCCTTCGCTCATGACCGTCAGCCAGACATAGCCCTTCGGCTTGCCCAATAACCGAAGCAGCCCCGCGTCCTTCGTACGTTCCCCGGTTGCGGCAATGAGCGACAGCAGGATGGTGATGGAGGCGAGGATGACGCATAAGCCCGTGATTAGGCTGACGAGCCGTGAACCTTGATCCACCGTATTCACGACGTCGGCTACCGCTTTGCTCGTATAGACAGCCTGGACCCCCAGAGCGCTCTGGCCCAGCGTCTCCTTGAGAGTATGGGCGCCGAGCAGAGAGGATGGTTTGACTAGAACGGCCGTGATTTCGCGGTCGGCTCCTTCCAGATGGTGAACCGCCCAAGCGTAGTCCACCGTTGTGAACACGGCCCGGTCGTCCGGGGTATTTAGCCTCGGCAGAATTCCGGCCACCGTGTAGCGGAAGCTCTCATGCGCGTGCTCTTCCGATTCGTGCTCCTCGTCGTGCTCGGAGCCGCCTGCTTCGTCATGATCGAAGGATTCCCCCGCCTCTTCCACAAGCCCGTGAGCGCCCGTAAAGCTGTCTCCTACATGGAGTCCGGATTCTTTCGCGGCCTGCCAGCCAAGAACGGCTTCTCCTGTTTGGGCATACAAGCGACCAGCCGAGAGCTTGCGGTCTCCATAGCGAACCGGGAAATAGCCCGGATCGATTCCGACAACCGGAAATCCGTGCATGCGGTCTCCGGTTGTAAATGCAAAGGCTTTGTCCACCCCGGAATCGCTCCTAACCTGATCTAGGACGGACAAAGGAATGTTCCCTGTCGGCGCACCGATGTGATAGAACGTGTTCAAGACAAGCTGGGTCTCGCTTCCCGCAGCCCCGATGACGAGATCAAACGGGCCGTAGCCCTTCTCGGCTCCTTGCTCGACGCCGCTGCGGAACAAGGAAAAGAGGAGGATAAAGGCGACGGTAGCCGCGATGGAGAGTGCCGTGAGCAAGGAGAGGAACAAACGGTGACGGATGTTACGAAAGGTATAAGAGAGCAGTTTCATGCGGGACTCGCCTCCCGGCCGAGGGTCTGCTGCGGCTGCGGTACCGGTTTGCGGAGGACGTTCACATCACGGATATCGACCTGCTTCGGGAAAAGCGCCGCCAAATTCGTATCGTGAGTCACGACGATCATCGTTTGCTTGCCGGCGGTGCCCAGGTCAAGCAGCAGTTGGGAGATTTCCGCCGCCGTCTCGTAGTCCAAGCTTCCGGTCGGCTCATCCGCCAGAAGAACAGGTGGATTGTTCACAAGAGCGCGAATGATCGCCACGCGCTGCTGTTGGCCGCGTGAAAGCTGGGAAGGCCTATGATCCGCACGATCGGCAAGGCCGACTCGATCGAGCCATTCCAGGATGAGGCGGTACCTTTGCTTAGCGGAGAGCTTGGCGGAGAGCGCCATGTCGATATTTTGCCGCGCGGAGAGGGAAGGAATGAGATGGAAATCCTGAAGCACGTACCCGATCATGGCGGAGCGGCAGCGGTCTCTTCGGGTCTCGTTCAAGGCGGTCAGCTCCACTTCGTTCAGCTTGATGCTTCCTTCGTCGGGCAGGGAAATTCCACTGATCAGATGAAGTAGAGTGCTCTTACCAGACCCGCTCGGTCCGGTAAGAGCCACCTGTTCACCCGTATTCACTTGCCAAGAAGGAACATCAAGGATCGGAAGGCTGCCGCCGCTTACCCGAAATTGTTTTTTCAGGCCGGTGATTTGCAGCATGGGTTCCTCCTTATTTGATGACAATCCGTTCGGAGAGCGTATCCCAACTGAGCGACTTGCCAGTCAGCCCGCTGAATGCCGCCAGCGGCAGGTAGACCGTTCCATTGTCAAAATCGACGGTATAAGAAGCCGCTTTGCCGTTCAATTTGGCCGAGAGCGCCGTCTTGTCGATATCGATGGATGTTTTTCCGAAGACGAGCTTGGTGGTGGCGGCTCCTCCCGCGTAGCTGGCGCCGAGTGCCTTGGCCAAGCTTGAAGCGGGGTACAGCACTTCTCCGGAGCGCGTGATCTTAAATTTGGGGTAGATGTACTTGGCTTGCAGCGCTGCCGATTGCTTCGCGAGATCCACTCCTACGATGGATGCAGATTCCTTGGCAATCTGGGTATTGTCGATTTGCCCCTTCACCTTCGTGGCGATCGGGCCGTACGCCCATACCCCGACATCGACGGCGGAGTGGCCGTGGCCGGACCAGCCGACGAGCAGCCGTTTGGAGATCACGGCGTTGTAGGCGCCTTCCTGCTTATAGGAAGAACCGTCTCCGGCCATGATAGAGCTGACTTCTTCGTCGGTAAGGTCGGTAAAGCCGGTGTTCGCGGCGACGATGCTGCGGATTTCCTCCGGCGTCTTCGCATTCGCAAGCGAACTGGCGATCGATTCGGAGGAGTGCTTTTGCTTATCCCAGAGGTCGATATTCAGCTCGTAGATATTGTCACGGGACAGGGACAGGCCTCCCGTTTCATGGTCGGCGGTGACGACCACGGAGGTGTTGCCGTCCTTCTTGGCGAATTCGATGGCGGTCTTGAAGGCTGCGTCGAAATCAAGCACTTCCTGAACCATCGTCGGCAGGTCGTTGGCATGGCCGGCATGGTCGATGCGGCCGCCTTCGATCATCATGACGAAGCCGTTTTTATCTTTGGAGAGAATGGAGAGTGCGGATGAGGTCATCGTGGCAAGACTCGGAATCTCTGTCGTGCGGTCGGGGGTGTAAGCGACATGAGAGCTTCCGAACAGGCCGAGCACCTTGGTCGTGGAAGCCGGCAGAGCTTTGAGCGAGCTGGTATTCTCTACGATGGCATACCCTTTCGCCTTGAAATCGGGCAGAATGTTCTTGTCCGTACGCTTGCCCTTCTCATCCTTGGTTACGAAAAATTGCTTGCCGCCGCCGAACAGCACATCTACTCCGCTGTCCAGGTATTGAGAGGCGATGGCCGATTCGTTGTCGCGATTGCGCACATGAGAAGCATAGACAGCAGGGGTCGCATGCGTGATGCGTGCGGTCGTGACGAGTCCGGTTGCCTTGCCGCTGGCTTCAGCCGCTTCAATCACGGAGGCGAAGGGCTTGGCCACATCCTCGTTCGATACGCTGATGCCGGCATTGTAGGTTTTGTGGCCGGTGGCAAAGGCCGTTCCGGCTGAAGCAGAATCGGTTACGACGCCGGAGACAACGGTCCCGCCGTCTTCCCCACGATCGGCAAAGGTCGTGGCCTGTCCGACATAATAGGGGTCCAGATTCAAGTGCGTTACGTTCTTCTTGTACTGCTCGTAATAGCGGGCCGCCGAGATTTGCGCCGGACCCATGCCGTCTCCGATCAGTACGATGAGATTCTTGGATGCAGGTTTGGCATCTTTGGCGTTGCTTGATGCCGATTGTGCCGCGTAGGCAAAGCTGCCGGTGGAGAGGACGAGGCAGGTGAGGCCGCTCAAAACTGCTTTTTTGGTCCATTTGCTCATTTCCAATACCCTCCTAGTGGTCATCCGAATCTTCTCCAGTTTAAGGGGCAACTATTCTCAGGATGTAAAATAATGGACGTGTTTTCGTAAAATTTACCCAGCAGCCCTTCCTTTTGCCAGGATGATACGGAGCCGTGCTCTGAGGGAAAGCCGTGGAATGCAGGTTGATGAAGGGTCGTGCTCTGAGGGAAAGCCGTGGAATGCAGGTTAATGAAAGGTCGTGCTCTGAGTCTGAGGAAGGCGCGGATATTCGCTGCCATAAACGTTCATTCTCCGCTCTGACCCGCTGATCACCAGATGAATGAAAATTATGTGGCCGAATTTCCAACCATCGCTATGCCTGTGGTATACTTATGTATCGAAAAATAGCAAGAAGAATGCCGATCCGAGACAGAAGAAGCGACCGGCTGAATTGGAGTGTGGAGATCGATGTGCGGAATTACAGGCATGATGTTGTTTAATGGCCTTGCCTCCTCTAGAGAAACCTTGCAGCGAATGACGGATGTGATTGCCCACCGAGGACCGAATGACACGGGATTCTTAACGGATGCGGGAGTGGGCCTCGGCTTCCGACGCCTCTCCGTTATCGACATCCGCGAAGGGCATCAACCGCTCTGCAACGAGGATGAATCGGTCTGGATCATTTTCAATGGCGAAATCTACAACTACAAAGAACTGCGATCGATGCTGATTGACCGTGGACATACGTTCCGAACGGCATCTGACACGGAGACCATCGTTCATCTCTATGAGGAGTTTGGCGAGGATTGTGTCAAGATGCTGCGCGGTATGTTTGGCTTTGCGATTTGGGATCAACGGAAGCGTAAGCTTCTCGCGGCCCGAGATCACTTCGGCATCAAGCCGTTCTATTACCACTATACCCCGGAAAGGTTTGTCTTCGGCTCGGAGATCAAGAGCATCCTGGAAGCGGATGGGATGGAGCGCTCCGTTCGTCCGGAAAGCCTGCTGAACTACCTCACCTTCCAATATGTTCCCGAACCAGATACGATGTTCGCGGGCATCCAAAAGCTTCGTCCGGCTCATTACCTGACGGTGACGGAAGACGGCCGCATGACCCAAACCCGGTATTGGGACCCGATGTTTGAGCCGGAGGACCGGCCGTTCGAAGACTACGTGGAGGAAATTCGCACGAAGCTGCGCGATTCCGTGGAGCATCACCTCGTGAGCGATGTGGAGCGGGGCTGCTTCCTGTCGAGCGGCATCGATTCCACCGCTATGGCCGCGCATATGAGCATGTTCGAATCGATCCAGACGTTCTCCGTCGGCTTCGAGGGTGCGAACAACGAGACGATCATCGCCGAGCAGACGGCCAAGGCGCTCGGTACTCAACACTTCTCGAAGGTGATCACCGAGAAGGATTACTTCGACAGCCTGCCGAAGGCCGTCTGGCATCAAGACGAACCGGTAGCCGACCCCTCGGCCATCGCTTTGTACCATCTGGCTGAGTTGGCCCGCCAGCATGTGACAGTGGTGCTGTCCGGTGAAGGAGCGGACGAGTTGTTCGGAGGCTACCGCATCTATCGGGAGCCGTTGTCGCTGAAGCCGCTGGCCTGGCTTCCGGCTCCTCTTAAGCGGGCTCTGCATCAAATGGCGGCCTTGCTGCCGCAGAGCTTCACGGGCCGCAATTACTTGCTGCGCGGAACGACCCCTTTGGAAGAACGCTTCCTTGGCAACGCCAAGATTTTTACGGAGGATATGAAGGCGTCCGTGCTGGCGAGTCATGCGGATCTGCTCGGAACCTACAAGAACCCGATCCAAATCGCAGGAGACTATTACAACAAGACCCGTCATTTGGACCCGGTTAGCCGGATGCAATACATTGACATGAATCTGTGGATGCCGGGGGATATCCTGATGAAGGCCGACAAGATGACGATGGCCCATTCCCTGGAGCTGCGGGTGCCTTTCCTTGACAAGGAAGTGTTTGACCTGGCGAAGCGGATTCCGATGAAATATCGTTTGGCGAACGGGACGACCAAGTACATTTTCCGTAAAGCGATGGAAGGGATCATCCCCGACTTTATCCTCGACCGTCCGAAGCTCGGCTTCCCCGTGCCGATGCGCGACTGGATGAAGGGCTCGCGCGGCACCCAGATTCTGGAGCAGATCGAGGCGGGCGGCATCGGGGACTACGTCCGTTTCCCAGCCGTCGAAGAGATGCTGGCCAAGCATCGCAAGGGGGAGGGCGATTATGCCCGCCGTATCTGGACCATTTACATGTTTGCCCTGTGGCATGAAACCTATTTGCAGCCGGGAAGCGCAGGACAAGGAGGTAGCCGTGACGCCAAATTCTATCAAGCGTTATAAGCTGATTGCTCTCGACATGGATGGGACTGTTTTGAATGAGGAGAGCCAAATCTCTCCCGAGAACCGCAAGTGGATGGAGCGCGCCATCGAACATGGGGTTCCAGTTATGTTTGCCACCGGAAGAGGGCTGCAGAGCGTTCAGCCCTACGTGCAGGAGCTCGGACTTGCCTCTCCGATGGTTGCAGCCAACGGAAGCGAAGTGTGGGAAGCTCCCGGCAGGCTGAAGACGCGGCATCTCATGGAGGTGGAATGGATCCATGAAATGGTCGAGCTGGCCAAAAAGCATGACTCCTGGTTTTGGGGATACGCGGTGGAAGGCCTCTTCAACAAGGAACGTTGGCTGGATGATCCGGGAAGCGTCGAGTGGCTGAAATTCGGGTTTTATTTGGAGGATGCCGAGGTGTTGGCGAAGATTTACGCCGAGCTGGAGCAGACGGGCCGCTATGAGCTGACGAATTCGCATCCGTTTAACATTGAAGTGAATCCGCATGGAGTAAGCAAGGAAAGCGGTATGCGCGAGGTCTGCGACATGCTGGGGATCACGATGGACGAGGTCATCGCTATGGGCGACAGCCTCAATGACCTCAAGATGATCCGGGCAGCCGGTCTTGGCATCGCGATGGGCAACGCCCAGGAGGAAGTGAAGGCTGCCGCCGATTACATCACAGCGCTCAACACAGAGGACGGAGTGGCCCGTGCCATTGAGAAGTTTGTCTTTGGCGGATAGGCCGCCCGCAAGAGAAGGCGGAGAACCATAAACGATTGCAGGAAAGAGGGGATCATGCTTGACGATCGTCGGTTGGCTGTTGATTCTTATTCTTTTTGTAGTAGGAATGATCGGAACGGTCTACCCGGTTCTTCCCAGTGTCGTGGCGGTATATGCTGCTTTTTTCGTGTACGGCTGGTTCTTCGGGTTCGATGAGTTCGACTTTTGGTTTTGGGCGCTGCAGACGGCGATCTTCCTCGGTATCTTTGTGGGGGATTATGTCATAAGCGCGCTTGGAGTGAAGAAATTCGGCGGTTCTCGGGCATCGGTCATCGGCAGTACGATCGGTCTTATCGTCGGGCCGTTCGTGTTTCCGTTTCTCGGATTGATCCTGGGACCGTTCGTCGGCGCGCTCGGTGGAGAGCTGCTGGTGGGCTCGAGCTTTGGCAAGTCGGTGAAAGTCGGCGTGGGCTCGCTTGTCGGGATCTTTTCCAGTGCGGTCGCCAAGATCATCCTCCAGCTCATCATGATCGTCTTGTTCTTCATCTGGATTCTGTAGTCCGCGAGCGCTTCGCTGGGCGAACAGAGTCGTGGTTTCCCATTATTCCTCTGAGGTGATATTGTGATCAATGTAACCATTTGGAACGAGTATCTGCATGAACGCCAGCCCGGCATTGTCGCCGAGGTCTACCCGAAGGGAATCCATGAGGCGATTGCTGAAGGGATTGCCAGCGAGGATTTTCAGATTCGCACCGCTACGATGGATCAGCTCGAGCATGGGTTGACCGAAGAGGTGCTGAAGGAAACCGATGTGCTGCTCTGGTGGGGACATATGGGCCACGATCAGGTGACGGACGAAATCGTTAATCGCGTGCATGACCGGGTTCTCAAAGGGATGGGGCTCATCGTGCTCCACTCGGGCCACTTCTCGAAACTATTCAAAAAGTTGATGGGCACTTCCTGCGACCTGCGTTGGCGGGAAGTAGGCGAGAAGGAACGCCTCTGGGTTGTCGATCCGGCGCATCCCATCGCGGAAGGAATCGGCCCGTTCTTTGAGCTGCCGCATGAAGAGATGTACGGCGAGCATTTCGATATTCCCGCGCCCGACGAGCTTGTGTTCGTGAGCTGGTTTGAAGGCGGCGAAGTGTTCCGCAGCGGCTGCACCTATCACCGCGGCCAAGGGAAGGTGTTCTACTTCCGTCCCGGACACGAATCGTACCCGACGTATTACGATGCCAATGTTCTCCGCGTTCTCTCTAATGCGGTCCGCTGGGCGGCCCCCAGGCACGGGGCAAGCCCGATTTACGGACACAACCAACCGTTGGAAGAGATCCGCACCCCAAATCCGCTGGAGGGATAACCGGCGGCTTGATCAGTTTCGGCGCAACCCGCCAGAAGGAAGAAGGTCGCTTGCTTGTCCAAGGATTCCTTAGTCAAAGGCACCGTTATTTTGACGCTTGCCGCATTCGTCGCCCGGTTTCTCGGGTTTGTCCAACGCATCCCACTGCAGAATTTGCTCGGGGACAGCGGGATGGGAACCTATACGATTTCCTATAATGTTTATTTTATTTTCTTTACGATTGCGACGGCGGGCTTCCCGAGTGCGGTGAGCAAGCTCGTCTCCGAGCGGATGGAGCTAGGCCGCAAAGCGGAAGCGGAGCGGATCTTCCAAGCCGCCATTTGGTTTGCCGTCATATCCGGCATTCTGATGACGGTGATTCTCTATCTGTACGCTCCGATTCAGGCGGCAGCCAGCAAGGACCCGAGTGCGGTCGGTCCCATCCGGGCGATTGCTCCGGCGCTTCTCCTGTTCCCGCTTGCCGCGATTATCCGCGGGTATTTTCAAGGACGTCAGCATATGATGCCGAACGGCTTGTCGCAGATCTTCGAGCAGATTCTGCGCGTGGTGACGGCGGTATTTCTCGCCTATTGGTTCATTCATGTGGTGGATTGGGGGCTTTCCTGGGGGGTTACCGGCGCTTCCTTCGGAGGCGTGGCGGGAACCATCGGGGCTATTCTGGTGCTCCTGATCTATCTCGTTCGGCTCCGCAAGAAGGATGAAGAGGAAGGCAATATCCCGTCCGAACGGGAGGTATTGGCCGCCAGCCGTATCAAGTATACGTCGATCTACAAGACGCTTCTTGTGATCGCGGTGCCGATCGTGCTTTATTCGGCAACGGTCCCGATGGTGAACTACATCGATTCCTCCATCGTGAAGCCGCTCCTGATCTCCAGTCTCGGAGACCAGAAGGCGCAAGACATCCTCGGGCAGCTCGGAGGGCGCGCCCAGTCTCTTGCCGGACTGCCGATCGTGCTCGCCATCGCGATCAGCCAATCGATCGTGCCGATCATCTCCGCGGCTTTCGCCAAGGGAGATAACCGCCTGGTAGCCAAGCAGGCGGGCCGCGCGATGCAGTTGGCCGTCCTGACCGGGATGCCGTTCGTCATCCTGATTACGGTCGGCGCGAAGCCGATCAATTCCCTCGCCTTCGGCAACGCAGCCGGGACGAGCCTGATCGCTTTCCTGACGGTTACGGCGATGTTCCAGATTCTCATGCAGACCTCCGGGGCGATCCTGACCGGCATGGGCGTCATGAAGCCGCTCGTCGGACATGTGATCATCGGCCTTGCCGTCAAGCTGATCGTGAGCTATGCGCTCGCTCCCTTCATCGGCATCTACGGGATTATGGGCGGAACGGCTCTATGCTTCATCATCATGTCCTGGCTCAACCATCGCAGTCTTAAACAGCGGGTGGAAGGCTTCCATATTTTCACGCGCGGGCGCTGGACCCGGTTCTATTTCACGACAGCCGTCGTTTCCCTTGTCGGTTATCTCGTCGCCTGGGGCTCCGGTAAGCTGATCACCGGCATTCCGTACCGGATCGATTTCCTCGTGCAGTCCTGCCTGGTGGGCGGCGTGGTTTGTCTGCTCTATGTCGTGATGCTCGGTGTGACCAAGGCCGTGACGAGAGAAGATCTCGAAACGTATCCGGCTTCCGTTCGTCGGTTGGTCACCAAATTTGGCCGGCTTGTCGGCTTCAAGCTCTAAGAGTTTCGAATAGAAAGGTTCCGGCTCTAAGCGAGCGGCTTGCTCCATGTTTTAGCGAGCAGCGCGGCTTCCTGCGCCTTGAGCAGGTTCAGGTGCTCCCGGTCCATGATCCACGAAGCGGGTGGCTTAAGCGCGGAGAAGTGCTTGAGCGGACTCATATCGCGGAACCAATCGGCGGGAACTGCGGGCTCAACTGGGCGGTTAGGCCAAGCAGCAGCAAGCGTCGGACTGTACCAAAGCGAGTCAGCACCAGACACCTCCATCTCACCCCGAGATGGAGGTTTTTGTTTGGTTGGCGAGAAGAGCTTCGGCCAATAATCCGCCCGAGAGCCGGTATGCGGCACCTTGTCGGCAAAGCTGCGGCAGCCTGCGTGAACGGTTGCGATTCCGAAGAGGAGGGCATAGAGCTTGCGGCCGAATCGGATGCGTTCGTTCAGATCGGGAAAATCCTCCAATGTGATCCCCGCAAGCCGAACCTTGTTCTCGGCATTCGTCAGGTAGGGAAAGAGCACCTGGTTCACATGAAGGAGCGATTCCGCGTGAAAAAAGGGCTGTTCCAGCACGCTTTTGACGAACAAGGGATTCTCCACGACTCTTCCTTGAATGTAATTCTGTTCGTTGATGATAAGTCCGATGGCAAGCGGGACAGGGTCGCCGGTTTCGGCAAAATCGTCCCAAAGCGGCGGCATGAACGTAGAGACCGGCAGCCGCTCCAGCAGGAAGGTCAGCCTCCGTCCGCGCCGTTTTCCCTCCTGATAGAGCAGAAGCTGAGGGTAGGCATCCTGAAAGATGAGGGCGTTCGCTCGCTCCAGCATCAAGTAGAGCGCTTCTGATTGCCTGTTTCCGATGAGCTTCGGAACGAGATCGCCTTTCAGATCGGTCATGTTCCAGCCGGAATTGCGGGATACCATATGGGCAAGAAAGGCCCAATGAAGCTCGGGATGACGAGAATAGATCCGCTGGTAGGCATAGGTACGGGTTACATTGTTCCGATTCATCCGAGCGGTTTCTTCTTGAACCCAGCGAAGAATCGCTGAATCCGCATCAGCGACAGACTCCATTCTTGCTGACTTCACCGGATTCCCTTCATTCGGGAGCACAAGCTCGGCAGCCGCTTCCATCCCGAAGCGTTCGGATTCTCGCAGTGTCGTTGCGAGTAACTCCGACCGCTCACGCAGGTCAAGCCGATGCGCTTGAACCGACTGAAGGGCGGTACGGAGGAGGGCTCCCACCCTTTCTGCCGCCGTTGAAGTGAGGGCAGGTGGGACATCGCGGGTCGACCGGCTCTTGTCACCGGATGAGGGAAGACCCTCTTGGGCTAGCAAAGGGTGAGCCGCCTCCGGCTTACTGCGGGTAAGGAAGCGGGTTTTTATCGCTTTCACAGCTTCTTGCAGGCGGTTGATCGCATTCATGGGGCATCGCTCGCTCCTTCTTCACGCTTTCCGGTTATTTTTCCCACCGGGTGAACGAATTAAACCGGCATTTGACAATGTCGCCCTTTCGGTGCAAGATCAAATGAAGATGAACCAACCGAATGATAACAACAGATAGCAGGAGGGAATAACCATGCGCCAGATTCATCAGGATGCGGAGTTTCGAACCCAGATTGCGGAAGAAAAGCCGACGGTTGCCGTCTTTAAAGCGGTATGGTGCGGAGATTGCCACTTTATCGACCCGTTCATGTCGGAGGTGGAAGTCAAATATGGAGACCGGATCACCTTCGTTCATGTCGATCGTGACGAGCTGCCAGATCTTTGCAGCGAGCTGAACATTCTCGGCATCCCCAGCTTCATCACCTTCAAGAAGGGTGAGGAGCTGACCCGTTTTGTCAGCAAGCTGCGTAAAACGCGCGAAGAGATCGAGGAGTTCCTGGACAAGAGCCTGCAGGTTGCCGAGCTCTATCCCGGTGCGGCCAAAGCATAACGGCGACCACGCCGAAGAGCGGCTATCATGTGGACCGGGAGCCATTCTTTCGGTCCTCTGTTCTGTCCAACAGGACGTTTTTCGGCTTTGCAAAAAGCTGGAGAACGCCCTGTTTTTTTGAAACGGGCGGGTAAAACCGATATAATGGGCTTGAAATCCTTGCCATAATCGGACCTTATTTTCTAGTCAAGGGAGCTTGCTCATGCACCGGAATTTGCGACAATTCATCGATCTTCTGGAACGGGAGAAGGAGCTTGCCATCCTCTCAGCCCCCGTCGATCCTTACCTGGAAATCGCCGAGATTCATCGCCGCGTAATCGAAGAAGGCGGACCGGCCCTGCTATTCACGAATGTAAAAGGAAGCTCTTTCCCGGTGATCACGAACCTGTTCGGGACCTCCCGCCGAATGGAGCTCGCTTTCGGAACTCGTCCCGAAGAGCTGGTCAAGCACGCGGTTGGCGCGCTGGAGCGGCTGCTTCCCCCTACGCCGCTAGCGGTCTGGAAGGAGAAGGGGCTGCTCTGGGAGCTGCTCAAGGTAGGGACGAAGACCGCCGCTTCCGCACCTATCCTGGCAGCGAGTCGGGAAAGCTCTCCTCTCGAGGGGCTGCCGGCGCTCACCTGCTGGCAGGAGGATGGCGGTCCCTTCGTTTCGATGCCCTTGGTCTATACGGAGAGTCCGGTAAGCGGCGCGAGCAATCTGGGCATGTACCGGATGCAGATCTATGATGATCAGACCACCGGCATGCATTGGCAGAAGCACAAAGGCGGCGGCTATCATTACAGCGAAGCGCAGGAGAGAGGTGAGGCGCTGCCGGTGACGGTCTTTCTCGGCGGGCCGCCTGCACTCATCGCTTCGGCGGTAGCGCCGGTGCCGGAGATGCTCCCGGAGATTCTTCTTGCCTCCCTGATTCTCGGGGAGAAGATCGGCATGGCTCCCGCACCGGATGGCGGCCATCGGCTCATTGCAGAGGCCGAGTTCGCTATTCGCGGTAAGGTTCCGCCGCATCTGCGCCGTCCGGAAGGACCGTTCGGCGACCCCTACGGCTACTACTCGCTTACGCATGATTTTCCAGTGCTTCAGGTAGAGCGGGTGTATCACCGCAAGGATGCGGTCTATCCGGCGACCATTGTCGGCAAACCGCGGCAGGAGGATTATTACCTTGGCGAATACTTGCAGAGGCTCTTGTCTCCGACGATTCCACTCGTCATGCCCGGCGTACGCGAGCTGTGGACCTATGCGGAGACGGGCTTCCATCCGCTCGCTGCGGCCATCGTTCGCGAGAGCTATCGCCGCGAAGCGCTCGGTCATGCCTTCCGCATCCTTGGAGAGGGCCAGTTATCCTTGACCAAGCTCCTGCTGGTCACCGATCAGCCGGTTCGGCTGGATCGGTTCGACGAGCTGCTTCAAGCCGTGCTGGAACGGTTTGATCCGGAAGAAGACCTGATCATCATCACCCCTTCTTCGCATGATACGCTGGACGATACCGGACACCGCCAAAGCCATGGCAGCAAGGCGATCCTGCTTGGAGTGGGAGAACCGAAGCGGAAGCTGCCAGGCGATTATCGGGGCGGCGTCATTCCAGGCATTCGCAGCGCAGAACCTTACTGCCCCGGTTGCCTGGTCGTCTCCGGCGCTGGCTATTCCGCCGATCCGGAGCTGTCGGAGCGGCTCGCAACCGAGCACGGCGACGCACTCGCCGACTGGCCTCTCGTCATCCTGACCGAAGATGCGGCGGTGGCCCGCGACCAGACGGCATTCCTGTGGACGGTTTTCACACGCTTCAATCCCGCCGCCGATCTGTACGCCCGCACCCGGGTGGAGCGCCATCATCTCAGCTATCGGCTTCCGCTCGTCATCGATGCGCGCATGAAGCCCGGCTACCCGGAAGAGCTGTTCCCCCGCGAGGATATCGTCAAGCTCGTGGGCGAGCGGTGGAAGGAGTATTTTCCACACGTGTGAATGGCGAGAGGTTGCGCGAGGAAAAATGAGCCTCAGAAACAGAGCGAGTTCCTTCTCTTCATGCGCGCTGCGCGCTGCGCGCTGCGAGCGGCTCATTCGGCGGCTCCATGTCGCATTCGGATCGAGCCAGCCGCTCGATCTGCCCTGTCACCTTAGAGAAGAGTCGAGGATACCTCGCGCCGGCGACCGTGCCGTAGAAGATGGAATCGGCTCGCTTATACCACCTTAACGAACCCATAAGGAGAGATCATATGCTGCGCTTTCTGTTCGGTGAGGCACGCCGGCTGGATACGGGGGCATTGGCGGAAGCCAATCGCTGGCTGATCGCTTATCTGGCTCATCCAACTACAGGGGAACGCGGATCATCGTCGGATAAACGGGAGGAGCGCAAGGCGTTTAAGCTCTCCGTGATGGCGAAGGGCCTGTACCGCTCCCTCGATGAACTGGAACAAAGCTTGTATGCTTGCCGGAGGTTCGGCGATCTCGTGACCAGCTCCTACATGGAAGAGATGGATCAGTCGGAAGAGGACGATTACCACCGCTGCGTGTATTTTTACAAAAATGCGCTCATCCGGGTGTTTTCCTTGCTCGACAAGCTGGGAGAGTTCTTGAACGAGAGATTTTCACTCCATACGGAAGCCATCAAGGAAAGCTACTCGTATTTCACGGTGCTTCGCCGTATGAAGGACAGCCGAACCGCTCCGGTGCTGGAGCAGGCTTTGTTCGACTTGAAGCAGAAGCATCAGGATCCCCTTCTTCGGCTGAAGAAAATCCGCAATCTGGAGATTCACGCCATCAACGAGGAATTAACGGATGATTTGCTGCTCGTGCCGGGAACGACGCAAACCCCCGTCGAAGACTTGAAGCGAAAGCTGCAGGATCTGGAAACGGGCTATGAGGCGGCCTGCGGCGCCGTTGTTGAAGTGTTCCGCTATCTGGGAAAAGGCCGCGGGTAAAGGCTGGAGCGGCACGGGAAACCACTACTCGAGACGCGGGAGGGGAGAGCATGAAGGCTCGGAAAGTTGCCCTGATCACGGGGAGTGCAAGAGGGCTCGGGAAGCGAACCGCATTAACGCTGGCTGCGGGCGGCTGCGACATCGGCTTGAATTATCGCCACAGTGCCGAGGAAGCGCAGCAGCTGCGGAGGGAGATCGAAGAGACGTACGGAGTCCGCTGTGTGGCCGTTCAAGCGGATATCTGCCGGCCGGACGATCTTTCGCGCCTCGCGGAAGAGACGGTACGGCAGCTTGGAGACATCGATATCCTGGTCAACAACGCCGGTCCGTTCATTCACGAGCGGCGGTTGTTTGCGGATTATTCGCCGGAGGAGATTCGCTACCTGCTCTCCGGCAACCTCGGAAGCGTCATCGAGCTGGATGCGCTTGTGCTTCCGGCGATGCGCCGGAACGGCTGGGGGCGGATCATTCACTTCGGCTTCGGTCGGGCGGCGGAATCGCCCGCTTGGGTTCATCGCGCCGTCTATGCGGCGGCGAAGGTCGGGCTTGTCTCGTTTACGAAGACCTTGGCCGTAGAAGAGGCGAGGAACGGCATCACGGTGAACATGATCTGTCCGGGCGACATCAAAGGCGACAACAAGGAGAAGCTGATCCGCGAAGCAGAACTGCTGAGGGATGAGCTTTCGCCGCGCGGCAGGCCGGGGTCCGGCGAGGACGTCGCTCGCGTGATCGCCTTCCTATGCCAACAGGAGTCGGATTTCATCACCGGCAACATCTTCGACGTGTCCGGCGGGCTCGATCCGATCCGCTCGCTATCCGGCGGCATGCAGCGGCGAGCGGATTGACATCCGGGTTTCTTGAACTTCATCGGCCCGGCAGCAACAACAAAAAAAGTCCGCATCCATCGGATGCGGACTTTACGATTATTAGAATACCTGAACAACCTCTTCGATTCCTTCGACTTCCTCCACGAGGGCGCGCTCGATGCCTGCTTTCAGCGTGATGGTGGAGCTGGGGCAGCTTCCGCATGCGCCTTGCAGACGCAGCTTCACGATTCCTTCTTCCACATCGACGAGTTCCACGTCGCCGCCATCGCGTTGGAGGAACGGGCGCAGCTTGTCGAGAACCTCTTGTACTTGGTCGTACTGGGTTTGGGTAGTTTCGCTCACAATAGATCAACTCCTTTCCTTCGTCCCCTTATTATATTACAATGAGGGCAAAAAATAAAATCGACCGGGAGGAAATCATGCGACCGATCATCGAGTTTTGTTCGAGCAACATGCACCACGGAACGGACCGCGTGATGGCCGAACTGGAAGCGAATCCGGAGTACGATGTGATCGAATACGGCTGTCTCGGTAACTGCGGCGAATGCGCTGTGCAGCCTTTTGCGCTCTTGAACGGCGACACCCTTCTCGCCGAAACCGCCGAGGAATTGCAGGAGCAGCTTCTGCAAAAAATCCGCGAGGCGGAGGAAATGGAACGTTTGTTGTCCGATGAGCCGGATTGACAAGGATGGATGAGAAATGCAGGATCGTATTCATGTCCAACAAGAAGATCCGAACACCCTCGATGCCAAAATGCTAATGAACTTATTATCCGACACTTTAGAATCCATAACCGGGGATAGTGGGCGGAGCTCATTTGATGTTTCAGATATAGGTGTTCCGCGCTCCCTCTTTGTTATCGCACGAAACGGAGACGGAGCTCCAATCGGTTGCGGAGCGATTCGTCCCGTTGACTTCCATAGGGCTGAACTAAAGAGAATGTATGCCCAATCGAAGGGGAATGGAGTAGGAACGGCGATCTTGTCGTATCTAGAAACACAGGCACAGCACCTCGGCTATTCCGCCATTTGGCTGGAAACACGAGTTGTGAATAAGGAAGCAGTCTTTTTTTATGAAAAAAGGGGTATCACCGAATGGAAAACTATGGAAAATATAGAGATCGTGAAGAGTGTTTATGTTTTGAAAAAGTTCTTTTTGGATAGTAGAAAACGCACTGAACACGATGGTTCACGGCAGAAATGAGGAATGCAAGGAACATGACGATGAACATCGACAGAAAAAAGAAGATCGCGCTGGGAGCCGTGTTGATCGGCTGTGCGGTTGTCATCATTCTCTTCCTATCGTTCTCCCCGATTACCCGTCAGGCGGTCCGCTCCACTCCATTAAGCCATGAGGCGATTAACGGGGTCCAGGTCCGCGACCGAATGGATGATCCCGCTTTTGTAAGCCGCTACGGGAGCCCGATAAGCAAAGATGACAATGACTTGTATGATTATTACCATTGGGCAGGTGGGCCTGTAACCGCTTCGGTCAATTCCGGGGATAAGCAAGGCACGATCATGCGGGTGATCCTGACCGATCCCGAAGGACAGCCCTCCTCGGCCCAGCTCCAGACGGAGAAAGGCATCCGGCTGGGCGACTCGAAGGAGAAGGTGCTGGCTCTGTACGGCGGCGATTATTACACGAGCCGGGAGCAGGGCGCCGATATCATCGGATACATCGATCATGAGGAACATCTCACCTTGGAGTTTTGGTGCTCCGAAGGAAAAGTAGCCGAAATTCGGCTGGACGATTCCACGGTAAAGTAGAGCGCGGCCCTGACCGATTCGGTCAGGGCCGTCTTGTATGCTCTGGTTGATAGACTTCCTTGTTGTTACCTGCACCAGCTGCTTTCGATTAGCCGAAATGCCGTTTAGACATCCAGAGAACGCCGCTCTTCAGGGTGCGGGGGATCTTCCCGACGAGTACCGTATGTTCGCCCATCACGCCGAACCCCGACCGTTTGCCGAGCGAACCGAGTACGCCCTTGAGCTTGATTGCGCCAAGCCGGGGCGTTTCGTTACTCCAGAGGGCGAGAAGCACTTCGGCAATCTGCTTGCCTTGGGCTTCCGCTGCTTGCGCGCTAGGCGATAAGACGAGGCTCGCGCAATCGCCGACCACATAGACCTCGGGATAATCGGGAATTTGGTGAAGCGCATTCAACACGATTCGACCGCGAGCATCCTTGGGGACGTTCAACTGTTGAACGAGGGGGCTCGGTTGAATCCCCGCCGTCCAGACCATTTCGTCCGAGAGGATCTCTTCCTCTCCGTTGTGAAGACAGCTTCGCTCCACGCGAGTCAGCGCCACGTGGCCGCGTAGCTCGACTTCATGCTGAAGGAACCATTTGCGTGTGTAATGCTGCAACTTCTCCGGGAACGAGGAGAGGATGCCGGGGCCGCGGTCCAGGATGCGGATATGGAGATCCGATCGGCTTTCTCTCAGCTCCGCCGCAAGCTCCACCCCGCTTAACCCACCGCCGACAACGGTCACCTGGCCATAAGGCCGAATATCGCATAACCGCTGATAGGCGGTCCGGGCTGAGCTGAAGCTTTGAATGGTGCAAGTATTCTCTTCTGCGCCGGGCACTCCGTGGTAATGATCCGTACAGCCGAGGGCGATGATGAGCGTGTCGTAGGAGAGCGGCTCTTGGTCGGCCAGATGAAGGAGTCTTTCCGAGAGATCGATCTGGAGGATGTCGCCATACCGTTTGGTCAGTCGAGCGTCCTCTGGAAAGGCGATGCGCAGCTCCTGGTCCGCAACGGTTCCGGAGGCGAGGGCGTAATACTCCGTCTTCAGCCCCTGAAAGGGCATGCGGTCCACCAAGGTGAGGTGAACATCGTCCGGTATTTCCTTGCTGAGAAGTTCATTGACAATCGTCAAACCGCCGTATCCGCCGCCTGCTACGACAACCTTGCGCATCTGCGATCCGTCCCCTTCCGCCAAGGACACCCCAGCCAGGACATCCCCTCTCTGGATTAATAAACCTTCACTTCTCCGTAAAAGGTATCTCGTTCCGCCGGTATCCGGTCGGCCGATTTAATGAGATGGATGAGTTCGTCCTTCGTCAATCCTTCTGGCGATAAGGCGCCAGCCGCATGGCTGATGCGTTCCTGTACGATCGTTCCGTGTACGTCGGAAGCGCCGAAGTGCAGCGCGATCTGGGTAATTTGCGTGCCGAGGTTGATGAAATAGGCTTTGATGTGCGGGATGTTGTCGCACATGAGCCGGCTGACGGCAATCGTTCGCAGGTCATCGTAGGCGGACACCCGCCGCTTAAGGCCCATCGATTTCTTTGCGGGCTGAACGGCATTCGGAATGAAGACGAGAAAGCCATTCGTTTCATCCTGCAGCTCGCGGAGCAGGATCATATGCGTGAGCCGCTCCTCCAGCGTCTCAATCGAGCCGTACAGCATGGTAGCATGGGTTTTCATGCCCATGCGGTGGGCGGTGCGCTGCACTTCCAGCCACTGCTCGGTGGTCGCCTTGCCGACGCCCATCTTCTCCCGGTAGCGCTCGGAGAGAATCTCCGCTCCACCTCCAGTCAGCGTCCCGAGCCCTGCGTCAAGCAGCGCTTGCAGCACTTCCCGGTAGCTGAGCCCCGACAGCCGGGAAAAGAACTCGATCTCAGCGGCGGTATGAGCCTTGACGGTTACTTGGGGATAGCGCTCCTTCAGAGCGCGCACATAGCCAAGGTAGTAATCGAATGAGACATGAGGATTGTGTCCGCCTGTGATATGGAATTCCCGCGTGTCCGGTTGGATGTGTTCGTCTATGTAGGCGAACATCTCCTCCGGACTCACCGTGTAGGCTCCTTCTTCCCCCTGATCGCGGCGGAAATGACAGAAGGCGCAATGCGCTTCGCAGACATTCGTGAAATAGAGGCTCATATTGTCAATGAAATAAACCTTCTTGCCGTTCTTGCGCAGGTTGACTTTGTTCGCCAGCATGCCGAGCATAGCCAGGTCGTCGGATTGATAAAGAAACAGCCCTTCCTCAAGGGAAAGCCGCTCGCCGTGCTCGACCTTCTCGGCAATGGCCGCCATACGTTTTTCGGGCGTTGGGATGATGATGCTCATTCGCACTCTCCTTGCTTTCCGTTTACGGAATCAGACTCTTATATGAGAATAATTATAAACAATCGGAAGAGGGAGGGGCAAATCAAACGCCTGGGATTTTTAGCCCGCAGCTCAGCGTCGTTGGTCTTCACGGGGACGACCTTGCGCAGGCCATTTTGCAGCGAAGGAAGGGAAAAGGCGCAGGAGCTTGCCGATAACCACGACGATGATGTAATTCGCCGTCAGGCTTCCTAGGAAACTGAGCGGATTCATGTGAGTTCCGGATAGAAGCCAAGCATGATCATCCACTCCCGTATATCGGGTATAGAAAGGGAATGGAATTCCATGCTCATAAGCTCTCATCGAGCCGATCAGCTTCACTCGGCCGGGAATGGCCCAAACCGCTATAACGGTGAGCCAAGCCGCCACATGGACAGCTTTCCAATGAATTTTCATACCAGAGAATCCCCCGTCTGATGAGAATAGATAACCATAAAATATATTAATTAGTATATTCTACAAAGTAGAGCAAGACAATAACCGGAACATCTCGTCTTGAGGGAGGGACGGAAACGGGGTATACTTGAATGAGTGAGAACTTTTATCAATAACCATAAGGAGGCAAATTCCATGATCGATATATCGGCAGCAGCTGTCGGCAAAATCAAGGAAATGCTCGAAGGCGAAGGAAATCCGAAGCTGTTTCTGCGTCTCGGTGTGAACGAAGGGGGCTGCAGCGGCTTCACCTACCAGATGGGACTCGATGATGAGCGCGGGGAAGGGGATCAAGAGCTGGATTTTGACGGATTGCCTGTCATCGTGGCGGAGGCCGACTTGAAATATTTGAACGGCCTCAAGGTCGATTACCAGGACTCCGGCTTGACCGGCGGCTTTACCATCGACAACCCGAACGCCGTCGCCACCTGCGGCTGTGGCTCCAGCTTCCGCACTCGCTCCGATGCGGGCAAGGCGGAGGTTTGCGATTGAAGAATGTTGCACCTACGCGATTTTTCTTTCGCTGATCTTGGGCAAAGACGATGATTCTTACCGGTGCCGACCCGTTCACGTTGCAGAAAATGAGCGGATGGTCCGACATTCGAACGATGCGTCGCTATATCTTTAATGGACAGCCGTAATTATACCGCGCCATTCCTCCAGGGGTGGCGCTTTTATCGTTTCTTGACATATGATCACGTGGAGGTGACGCCATGAGGAGCGCAATTGATCTTCTGATATTTTCGGGAGGGATCGGATTGAGTAAATCGAATTAATTACATACCACAATCGAACAAAGAAACGAGAGATAAAAATGAAGGTATCCCTATTAACCAGTGGTTTTCCTAATGGATTCACCGATGATTTTGTTAAATGCGTAAAGGAATACTATCTTATGACGGGGTCGTTTGTTTTTATTGCATCTGACTTTTCAGGATATTCTAAAACAGATCATTATTCCGATGTCATTCTGAAAATGTTTAGAGATAAAGGTATTGTATTTGATGAGGTTCATGTCATTGATGATAGAATCTCAAAAGAGAAGGCCGTGCAGGATATAGAGGAAGCGGATGTTATCTGGATTTCAGGCGGAAATACCCTCGAACAGATCAAATATTTGAAACAGTATAATCTGCTTCCAGCTTTACAGAGTAGAGATTGTATTATTATTGGTATGAGTGCAGGCTCTATAAATATGGCTAAGAAGGTTGTGTTGGCAAAAGACATCGATGATAATATTCCAGAGTTATCTATTTATGATGGTATTGGACTTGTTGACATAAACATCGAACCACATTTAGATTCTGCTAGTAAAAAGCACATAGAAGAAGATATTTACGAAGCATCACAGGTTGCGACCATTTATGGACTTTATGATAACTCATTCGTTAAGATAGTCGATGATAAGATGGATATCTTCGGTGATTACTTCAAATACGAAAATACCGGGAAATAAGCAACGATTGGTTCCAGAATAAGGGCATCGTAACGAGATAGAGCATTTAACGAGATTATAGCGCCAGTTGCTACGTGAAAGGCACGATCCTCTTCGGCGGCATAAGGCGCTTCTTTTACTCCCGGTCCTCTTCCATTTACATCAGGACGGCGGTTTATTACACTGGAAGGAAGGCAGTTGCTTGTCGAATACCAACTTCAGGAGGAAACGTGAATGCATCAATCCGAGCCTATTCAGAAAGCCAGAGACTATGTACTAAATAAGATTAAAACAAAACCAACCGTGGGCTTGATTCTTGGGTCTGGACTGGGGGCGCTCGCAGACGAGATTGAGAACGCCACTGTCATTCCTTACGCCGAGATTCCGCATTTCGCTCAATCGGGAGCCGTTGGCCATGCCAACGAATTGGTGGTCGGTGAGTTGAAGGGCAAGACAGTCGTGGCCATGAAGGGACGCCTTCATTACTACGAAGGATTTACTTTGGATGAGGTGACCTTCCCGGTTCGGCTCATGAGAGCACTGGGCGTTGAGCAGCTGATCGTCACGAATGCCTGTGGAGCGGTGAATACAAGCTTCACTCCGGGAGAGCTCATGATTATAACTGACCATATCAACCTGGTGGGCACCAATCCGTTGATCGGGCCCAATAATGACGAACTCGGCACACGCTTTCCGGATCTGTCGAAGGTATACAACCCTCAGCTGCGTAAACTGGCCCTGCAAGTGGCGGATGAGCAGAACATTCGCTTGCAGCAAGGCGTCTATGCCTGGTGGAGCGGCCCGACTTATGAGACGCCGGCCGAAATTCGCATGATCCGCACGTTGGGAGCGGATGCCGTCGGCATGTCGACGGTTCCAGAGGCGATCGTAGCCGTCCATGGCGGCATGAAGGTGCTCGGCATTTCCTGCCTGACGAACATGGCCTGCGGCATTCTGGACCAGCCGTTAAATCATGAAGAAGTCATTGAGGTGGCGGCTAGAGTCAGAACAACCTTCCTTGAACTCGTGAAAGGGATTCTGCAAGCCCTGTAATGTAAGCGTGAAGAGCTTGATTCTCTCCTTCCAACCGTTCCCTCTGCCCAAAGGGTGGTGTCTCTCGCTATAATAGAGCCATCAATGGCGGGTCATAGCCGAACCGAGTTGCGATGATCATCCATCCGCTCCGCTCGGCGGCGACCCCCAAACCCAATGCACGGAGGCCCTTTTATGAACGAATCTTCCCTTCCCTCCCGATTAAGAGCCGGCACGGCTCATCTTACCCGGGAGGGAATTCTTTTTGCCGGAAGCTATTATTCTTGTCCGCTCGCCATACGCGAGGGATGGTTTCAACCGGAGCGGGAGCATGCCGATGAACGGATAGCCATTGCGTATGCAGAGGAAACGTATCCTCCGGAAGAGTTAGTACTCATCTCGATGAAAGCGGATGGTGACGAGCCGGCGGTTGCTCGAAGGATATGGCGAACGTCCATCGAGGATAGCGAGCGCCTCGCATACCAGAAACGATTTCGCACGATGAAAGTAACAAGGGAGCGATTATCTTCGGGAAGGAAGCGGTAGGACCCGCTCTCTAGTCAAGCATGGCCACATGAAGACTGGCTTTTGTTTGTCCGCCCCGGTATACTTTTCTTTATTGACTATTGTGTGTAAAGGAGAGTTACCTGTGCGTGAGTTGTCCGACAAGCTATTCCTGATCTCCTTGTTTCTTCTGATCCTGTCTTTTCTCATCGCCGGATTTGGACCCACTCAAGCGATCAAGGGGGATTCCGAAGACGAGGACGAAGAACCGAAAACCCGCCTTCAGAAAAAGATCGAAAAGCAGGACAAGCGGCTTGCTTCCATATGGAAATCCAAACTGATGTGGGTTTCGCTTGCCGGCATCCTGATCTCTGTTGTCATCAGCTATTTGTAGCTGCGCGATTTTGGCCTTTATCCCGGGAGCGTTGTCCCTTGCCAGCCTGCGGTTTGCGGAATAAACCGTAGTAGCGGGTATGAGAAAAGGGAGGTGGCGTCATGACCCGTCAGGAGTTCATCGCGACGATCGGGCCGATTGCGGTCCGGCTCAGGCTGGAAGGGTCGCCGGTCTTTGCGTCTCTGCGCGTCGCCCAATCGCTTATCGAAACCGGGGGGGGCATACCCTCCTGGAATAACGTCGTCGGCTTCAAGGTTGGGAGCGGGCAGCCGACTGCCTACTGGAAGGGCCGTTCGGTCAACACCCGTACCTGGGAGGTCGTGAATGGAACCCGGTATAACGTCACGGCCAATTGGCGCGCGTACGATTCGGTCGAGGCTTGCTTCCGGGACCAGGATCTGCTGTTCCGCTTAAGCCGCTACGAGCGTGTCCGCCAGGCGCACACCCCCGAGGAGCAAGCGGGCGCGCTTCTGCTCGGTGGCTATGCCACCGATCCCGATTACGCGAAGAAGCTGATTCAATTGATCGCGAGCTACAACCTGAAGCGCTTCGATAAGGAGGTGGAGGAGATGCTGGAGAGCTTAACCGCTCAAATTGCCGGGCTGCAGGAGGAGCTGAAAGCGACCCGTACGGAGCTTGCTACCGTTCGAGCCCAGCTTCAGGCTCTGCAAAACCTGGAGCAGCTGGCCCCTCCCGTGTGGGCGAAAGAAGCCATGGATGCGGCGGTCGCCGCCCGGTTGATCGATACCCCGAAGGGAAGTGTCGATTTCTACCGCGTGCTCACCGTGCTGCATCGGCTCAAGTTGTTCGGTTCGGGCAAGAGCGCAGGGTAGGAGAGGGCGGCATTCGCCATCTGCAGAAAAGAGAGTTTCTCCGGCCCGTTCGGTGGAAACGCTCTGTTCATGCTGTCGTCCGTTCGCTATGATAGAAGAAAAGCCGACTTCGACGCAGAAGGAGTGCCGTGAACCGCCTATGTCCGTATCCATTCTGGTTACCCTCAATTCGAACTATATCCGTCCTTTAAAGGTGATGCTCAAATCGCTTTTTGTCCAACATCCGGCCGCCACCTTTGACATTTACCTGCTGCATTCGAGCATTCTGCCTGAGGAGATAGCTGACCTGGAGCAATACACCTCGATGGAGGGGCACAGGCTCATTGCCGTGACCGTCGACGAGACTTATTTTTCCGACGCCCCCGTGGTGAAGCATTATTCCAAAGAAATGTATTACCGGATTCTCGCCTTCCGGTTTCTGCCGCCCGAGCTGGACAAAATCCTCTATCTCGATCCCGATCTCATGATCATCAACGATATTCTTCCGCTATATGAGACAGATCTGGAGGACTTTCTGTTTGCCGCCGCCTTCCATGACCGGATTCCCCTCACGGAGATCAACCGGCTTCGCCTGAAAACCCAGGAGCTGCCCGCCTACTACAATTCCGGCGTGCTCTTGATGAATCTGCGGCTGCAGCGGGAGACGGTGCGGGAGAAGGATATCTTCGACTATGTGCAGGATAACAAAAAATGGCTGATCCTGCCCGATCAGGATGTGCTCAACGCTCTCTATTCCACTTCGATCAAGAATATCGAGGAATTGCGCTACAATTACGACGCGCGGTTTTACCGCTACTACAAGCTGGCGAGCGGAGGCAAGGTGGACATGGATTATGTCGTGCGCAATACCTCGATCATCCATTTCTGCGGCAAGCGTAAGCCGTGGAACAAGCATTATTCCGGCAGCTTCCACTCCCTGTACAAGCATTACGAGAAGCTCGCGTTTCCCAGCTTGATGAGGTAATCGGACTCCCTCTCTCTTGAGGGGTTCTCACGCAAGGTCTGTATGGATGGAAAAGCCCTCACTTGGCTCATCAGCTCTGTTGGATGGGGAAAGGCGAGACAAATAAGGCTGCCGCGAAGGTCCAAGACCTTTGGAGGCAGCCTTCTTCTATGGAAGAGGTATGGTCAATAATGGCCTTACCGGACGGTCCGTCCGCTCACGAGCTTGCGCCCCGTGATCCAAGCCTTGGCTTTGTCACGATGTTCGTCTTTTACCTTCGTGGACAACGTCTTGATGGCTCCGGCGAGAATGGCGGCATCATCTGTCCAGCCCGCGACGATGAAGATGTCAGGAATGGCGTCGATCGGGAGGATGAAATACGCCAGTCCGCTGAAAGCGACTGCCTTAGCCCAAGTTGGCGTCTTCGGATCGATGGCGCAGTAATACAGAGCAAGCGCCTCCTGCAAAAAGGGAAGCTTCGCCGCATGCGTCTTCAGCTTGCTCCAGAAATGATCCCGGACATACTCCTCGTCGCTCTGCCCATCCTGGCGGATAAGCTGCACGTCTTGGCTTGCGGTTTCTTCGGCCTGTTCCGCCTCCTGCTTATCCCGGGAGAACCAGAATCGACCGTTCTTCTTCTGCACCATCTCACTCACTCCTCACGGGTTAAGATTTACCTGCTCAAGAGGGGGCTTCCGATTATCCCGCCGAGGCGGGGATCGGAACCAACAGGCCCTTGCCTTTCAATGGGCTTCCTCTTGTATATATACGGGAAAAGCATGGGCACAGTTTCGGCAAAAAGCGGTATGAGCACAGGCGTGCAAGGCCAGATCGGGCAATCCGTTCGAAGCGGACAACTCGTCGATGGGCCGATAAGGAGAATAGGGCCCGATCAGATCGTTATAGCGCCCATGATCCTCCGCGGCGAGACCGCAGACGGGACAACGGGCTGACAGCTTGCTCAGGCCGTTGCAGACCGGACAGATGCGATGCATGCGACAACCTCCCTCTTTTTCAGGCGATGTCCTCTACCTAAATTGTACCCATTTTTTTCGGCTTCCTCCCTTTTTGGATAAAAGAAAACCCCTGCCGCCGCTGCCGGGTTGGATGGCAAGGGAGGAGGGGCAAGGGAAATGGAAGCCTGCTTCCGTTTCGATTTATGATATAGCCTGCCGCTGGCTTCCGGCTTGGATGAGCGGACCGATGCAGCCATCTGAGCCTTTAGAGCTTCAAGTTGCTGCTGTGTCCGGGAGACAGCTTGGCGTTCGGGTCGATGTATACCTTGGCGTTGTTGACGGCCGTCGGGGCTTCGCCGAATCCGACGGCAATCAGCTTCAGCTTGCCGGGATACGTCGTGATGTCTCCCGCCGAGAAAATACCGGGAATGTTCGTTTCCATGCGCGAATCCACCACGACGCAGTGGTCTTCGATTTGGAATCCCCATTCGGAGATGGGACCGAGCGCCGACACAAACCCGAAATTGACGATCACGTCATCAACAGGCAGGACGGTCTCCTCGCCGGTTTTGATATGCTTCAAGGTTACGGTTTCGATGAACTCGCTGCCGCCAAGCTCGGTGATTTCGGTTGGGGTCACGACGTTCACCTTGGATTTCATCAGGTTATCCACGCTGTGTTCATGGGCGCGGAATTTATCGCGGCGGTGAATGAGCGTGACCTGCTCAGCAATGGGCTCGAGCATGAGCGCCCAGTCGACGGCCGAATCGCCGCCCCCGCTGATAAGCACTTTTCGGCCTGCGAAAGAGGCGAGGTCTTTGACGAAGTAGTGCAGATTCTTCTTCTCGAAGCGATCCGCTCCGGCAAGCTCCAGCTTTCGCGGTTCAAACGCGCCGATTCCAGCGGTCACGATAACGGCTTTGGCTCGATGCACCGTCTTATCTGTCGTGATTTCAAAGAGGCGCTCCTCGATCTTTTCAACCAGCAGCACCTTTTCCTCCAGACGGACGTCCACCGGGAAATGGTTCATCTGCTCGTGCAAGTTGTCGACCAGCTCTTGTCCGCGGACCTTCGGATAGCCGGCGACGTCGTAGATGTATTTTTCCGGATAGAGCGCAGCCAGCTGACCGCCGAGCTGAGGCATGCTTTCGATCAGCTTGACCGAGGCTTGGCGCATTCCGGCATAGAAGGCGGCAAACATGCCGATGGGGCCTCCGCCGATGACGGCAATATCAACGATTTCTTCTTGCGTAGTCACTTCTTCAGACACCTCCAGAAGACATAGCATGGGAACTCGAATCCATTATATCCAATCCTCGACGGGAAAAGAAATCAAACCGAAGAGAAGGGTGTAAAATTCCTCACAGATCGCCTAGAAAGAGTCGGATGGAGGTTTGCGTTGGGGTAGACAATCAGGGTATGATGGAGTGGGGAAAAGTCTTGCTATTTTGCCCTCAAAGGGATATCATTTTTAGGATTGAAAAGGGGAACGCAGCACAGGCCGATAGAATCTCAGATGGAGTCGAGCAACCACAAGGCCAGTGTCTTATAAAGAGAGAAGCATTCTTATAACATGTGACGGAAAGGATTAGGAGAGATGAGCCGTATACCCCGCATTGTGATTCTCGGAGCCGGATACGGAGGTGTGGTTACCGCCATTCGGCTTCAGAAGCATCTGAACTATAACGAAGCCGATGTGACTCTTGTTAACAAGCACGAATATCATTACATTACCACTCACCTTCATATGCCGGCGGCCGGTACGGACAAACCGGAGAACGCCCGCATTGACATTTCCAAGCTCATTGACGAATTCAAGATCGATTTCGTAAAATCTACCGTGGCTCAGATCCGTCCGCAGGACAAGAAAGTCATTCTGGAAGACAGCACGCTGTCTTACGATTACCTGGTCATCGCCCTCGGCGGCGAGCCGGAGACGTTCGGAATTCCCGGGCTTAAGGAGCACGCCCTCAGCATTCGCAGCTTGAACAGTGTCCGCTACATCCGAGAGCATATCGAATTTCAATTCGCGAAGTTCAAGCAGGAGCCGCAGCGCAAAGATTATTTGACCTTCGTCGTCGGAGGCGCGGGTTTTACCGGCATTGAGTTCCTCGGCGAGCTTGCTGACCGTCTGCCGAAGCTGTGCCGTGAATTCGACGTCGATCCAGCGCTTGTGCAGATCATCAATGTGGAAGCGGCGCCGAGTGCTCTGCCTGGCTTCGACCAGGAGCTCGTCGACTATGCGACGACGGCATTGAAGGCGAAGGGCGTTGTGTTCCGCCTCGCTACCGCCATCAAGGAATGTACCGAGGACGGCGTCATTCTGGCGAACGGAGAAATCATCAAGGCGGGAACCGTCGTTTGGACGGGCGGGGTACGCGGTAACCGGCTGCTCGAGGATGCCGGATTTGAGACCATGCGCGGACGTGCGGTCGTCGATTCGTATCTGCGGACGAAGGAATACGATCATGTGTATGTGCTCGGCGATTGTTCGATCGTCTTGAACGAGCAGGGCAAGCCTTATCCTCCGACCGCTCAGATCTCGATCCAGCAAGCGGAGGTTTGCGCCCATAACCTGATTGCCACCATTCGCAATTCCTCGCTGAAGGAGTTCTCTTTCCACAACCGCGGGACGGTTGCTTCGCTCGGCAAGGGCGATGCGGTCGGAATCGTCGGAACCCATAAGATCAAGGGCTATAAAGCGGCGATGATGAAAAAGGCCATCGATGTGAGATACCTCTACATCATCGGGGGCATCCCGCTCGTCATCCGCAAAGGCCTCTAGCGAGATTCGACGACGGAGTAGGGAGGACCGTATGCGACACTGCAGCGTTCAAGTCCGGGGGCTGCTGACCCGGGACGAATTGGATCGGTATAACGCCTTGCTTGAGGTGGGAGCCTATTTGGAAGCCCAAAGCCGGTATGACCTGTCCTACATCTTGCAAAAGGAAGTCGATCTCCTGATCCAGCCAGCCATTGAGCGGCTGAAGGAGAAGGGTCGCCAGCGCGACCGGGCTGACGAGGAGTACTTGGCCAGCTTGAAAGCGAACACCGCTCTGCCGGACGATGATCTTGAATAGCTCGAATAGATGAACGAAAGACGCGCCGACTTTAGGCTAATTCCCATGGTGGGAAAGCCTAAAGTCGGCGCGTCTTATTTAATTCGTGGTTTAATTTATGCTCCGCTTAGGGGCGAGTCAGTACGGTGCTTCCCCGTTGAGCTCGGCTCAGTTCTTAAAGCTGTGAATCGGGGCGGGAATGCGTCCGCCGCGGTTGATGAAGCTCTCGCAGCCGAAGGAATTGACGCTCATCACCGGCGCGTAGCCGAGCAGCCCGCCGAATTCGACCATCTCGCCGACTTCCTTGCCGATCACCGGAATGATGCGGACCGCCGTTGTCTTCTGGTTGATCATGCCGATCGCCGCTTCGTCCGCAATGATACCGGAGATCGTTTCCTTCGACGTGCTGCCGGGTATGGCGATCATGTCGAGGCCGACGGAACAGACGCAGGTCATGGCCTCCAGCTTCTCCAGCGTGAGCGCGCCCTTTTGCACCGCTTCGATCATCCCGTGGTCTTCGCTGACTGGGATGAAGGCGCCGCTCAAGCCGCCGACGTAGGAGGACGCCATGACGCCGCCCTTCTTCACGTTGTCGTTCAGAATGGCGAGCGCCGCTGTCGTGCCCGGAGCGCCGGCCTGCTCCAGCCCCATCACCTGGAAGATTTCGGCGATGGAATCGCCGATCTCCGGCGTGGGGGCGAGGGACAAATCGATGATGCCGAAGGGCACGCCGAGCCGCTTCGAGGCTTCCTGCGCGACCAATTGGCCGACGCGGGTAATCTTGAAGGCGGTGCGCTTGATCGTCTCGCAGAGGGTCTCGAAGTCTTGGCCCTTCGCTTCTTCGAGCGCCCGCTTCACGACGCCGGGGCCGCTGACGCCGACATTGATGACGCATTCGCGTTCGCCGACGCCGTGGAAGGCTCCGGCCATGAAGGGGTTGTCCTCCACGGCGTTGCAGAAGACGACCAGCTTGGCGCAGCCGATGGAATCCCGATCGGCGGTGAGCTCAGCCGTCTGCTTGATGATGTCGCCCATCAGCTTGACGGCATCCATGTTGATGCCGCTGCGCGAGGAGCCGACGTTGACGGAGGCGCATACCCGGTCCGTCACGCGGAGCGCTTCCGGGATGCTGTCGATGAGAATGCGGTCGCCCTTCGTGCAGCCCTTCTGTACGAGCGCGGAGAAGCCGCCAATAAAGTTGACGCCGACCTGCTTGGCCGCGCGGTCCAGCGCTTCCGCGACGGGGACATAGCTGTCCGTGTTCAGGCTGCCGGCGGCGATGGAGATCGGAGTGACTGAGATGCGCTTGTTGACGATCGGGACGCCGAATTGCTTCTCCAGATCTTCGCCCGTCTTGACGAGATGCTCGGCGGAACGGGTGATTTTGTCGTAGATGTTGGTACAGAACACCTTGAGGTCCGAATGTGCGCAGTCCATCAGGCTGATGCCCATGGTGATGGTGCGGACGTCCAGGTTCATCTCGCGGATCATTTTATTTGTTTCCTGCACTTCCACTAATGAAATCAATGCGGACAAGCCCCCTTCTTGGCAAAATAGTATCGATGCGGTGACTGGCAGTATTCGCACGGCGGCAGGCGCCGAGTTCTGCCCGGCAGAAGCCGAGAGATCGCATGGCGCCTGATCCGGATTCCGCCCGGCAGAAGCCGAAAGATTGCACGGCGGCAGAGCCGGATTCCGCGGTCTGCGAGCGGAATTCCGATCGCTGTTGTTTTCCGGAACCGGATGAGAGAGAACCTGTCAATGTGGGTTCCGGAAAACAAAGGCGAACGCTGACGCTTCTCCACCCCGCTCCGACCGCTCCATCCTTAGCCGCCCAGCAGAATCTGCACCATCGCACGGCGGCTGATCCGGATTCCGCGGTCTGCGAGCGGGATTCCGATCGCTAATGCATGGCGGCTGATCCGGATTCCGTGGTCTACGAGCCAGATTCCACAATTAGATGCGATGCATGATGTTGAAGATGTCTTCATGCTGCAGCTTGATCTCCACGCCGATTCCTTGACCCACTTCCTGCAGCTCCTCGACAAGCGTTTCCAAGCTTTTCGGTGCCTTCGAGATGTCGACGATCATCATCATATTGAAATAATCCTGGACGATCGTCTGCGAGATATCGAGAATGTTCACCTGCTCCGCTGCCAGATACGTACACACCTTGGCAATGATGCCCACTTTATCTTTTCCGAGTACCGTTATGATCCCTTTCAACCGAGAACAGCCTCCCTTGTCGAATGCGGTCGCACTTGTCCACCGAGGCGCGGGCATCCATATTTCAACCATTATGGCAAAACCGGAGAAAAGCTTCAACCAATGTTTTTTTGTCACCTTGATGGGCGATCCGGAAATCCAGTCAAACAGCGGAAATTCTGCAAAAAAGACGCAGGCAGCCCCCTCGCAAGAGAGAACCGTCTGCGTCCGTGATGACTGTCCGGTGTGGACAGGACCTTATCCAACTCAGGAAAGCTTGGGCTTCTTCCAACGCATCTTGGTGGCGCTAATCGCATCATGATGCGCATCCTGCCTAATCTTGTTATCGGTGTGTGCGATGCTGACGTGTCACAGTAGCCTGAACACGCTTTGCTTCCTATTTAACCCCTAGCCAGTCGCCAAGGCGCGCGGCAGTCAGCTTGTTGCCGACATAGAAGCCGCCGAAATCGCCGTAGCGGGCGCTCACTTCGTCGAAGCGCATCTCATAGATCAGCTTCTTGAACTGGAGCGGATCTTCCGAAAATAGCGTGACGCCCCATTCCCAATCGTCCAGACCGACGGAGCCGGTGATGATCTGCTTCACCTTGCCTGCGTAATTCCGGCCGATCATGCCGTGGCTGCGCATCATCGTGCGGCGTTCCTCCATGCTGAGCATGTACCAGTTGTCTGCGCCTTGCCGCCGCTTGTTCATCGGATAGAAGCAGATGTGCTCGGCCTTCGGTAGAACCGGCTTGAGCCGCGCCTGAATCTCCGGATCTTCCAGCGGATCGACGCCGGGCTTCGCCATATAGCTGGACAACTCGACGATGGATACGTACGAGTAGGTTGGAATTGTAAACTCCGCTATCAACGAGCGGTTGAAGGCAAGCTCCACCTTTTCCAGATCCTGCAGAGTCTCGCGCAGATGCATGATGACAAAATCGGCCTTCTGGCCGACGATGCTGTAGAGAACGGTGCTGCCGCGACGCGACGATTCCGTGAGCGCCCATTCGTCGAGCAGGTTTTTCCATTCGGTGAGCGCTTGCTTTCGTTTATCGGCGGGAGCCGCTTTGAAGGCCGACCAGTCGATGCGGCGGAAATCATGAAGGGCGTACCAGCCCTCTAGCGTTTGAACGGCTTCATTCAGCGGATAACACTCCTAACCAGTAACGGATAACGTACTCCCTCGATTGTAGCGCACTTGCAGGAAGGAGGGCAAACCGGGGGGAGGCTGTATACCCGCATTATCACTCCTCACCCCAATTCCTGCTGCATGTACGAGGATAATAGGAAATCTTTTTTTGTCAGCAGGTGACCCAAGCTTGTCGATTTGTGTGGTAGAATGAGAGATACGATATTCGGGAAGGATGGGGTTTTGCTGTTATGCGCATGACCAATATGCTGCATTTTACCGAGAATCACCGGTTCTGCGTGTTTCGGGATTTTTCCCTGAGCAGCCTGGATTATAAAATGTTGACCAAAATGTATCAGCCGATGGTCGGGGCGTTCGCGATTGGGGTTTATTCGACGTTGTATCAGCAACTGGAGGGCGACCGCGTCGGCTTCTCCTCTCTGGAGCAGCAGCGGACCTTGTTCCTGTCGCTCGACCTGGAGCCGGGTGAACGCGGCCGCAAAATCTTCATCGAGCAGACCTCCAAGCTGGAGGCAGTCGGCCTCCTGCAGACCGTTCGCCGTTTTCTGCCGGAGAGTGACGATTACGTGTTCGAGTATCAGCTCTATGAACCGTTGTCTCCCGCTGAATTTTTCCGCAATCAGCATCTGACGTACCTGCTCCGCGACAAGGTGGGCAAATACACGCTTCTCTTCCTGAAGGACGAGCTGGTGGCGAGCGAACCCGAGGGCTTTACGGACGCAAACGGGGAAAACCTGTCGGTCCCCTTCTACGAGCTGTTCCGCCTGAATACTCAGGTATTCGATTACGAGCTCGAGCAGGGCTTTGCCGAGGCGGCCACGACCCGGGATTCGAAGATCAAGCTCGATGTCGTCTCCAAAGGCTTCGCATACACCGATATCATTCAGCGCTTCCCCCGCGAATCGCGCAATCGCGAATTCGTTGAAGCGCTCAAATACCGCCAGGATCAACTGGTCGAGATCAATATGATCGCCAAGAAATACGATCTTACGCTTCAAGAGACATGCCGGCTCCTGGACGAGGATTCGGTATTCGACGAGGACGGGTCGCTTCGGCGGGATGTCCTGCAATATAAAGCGAATCTTTATTTCCGCCAAGGCAAAAAGCGCGAGGAGGACCTGGAGCGCAATCTGAACAAGGTTGTTCCGCTCAGGCCCTCCGAGGAAGAGAGCGCAGAAGAGAAAGTGGTAGAGATGGCGTTCTACCTGGAGGTTCCGGCGATCTTCCAAGGGCAGTGCGACCAGCACCAGTACAACATGATCATGCGCAACGATCCGTATACGAAGGTGCTGAAGCGCTTCTTCTCGCAGGGGAGCGTTCCGGATGGCGTACTCGACGTGTTCGAGAAGATCGACCTGAACTACAAGCTGCCGGAGGAAGTCATCAATGTACTGATCCATTATGTCCATGTCAGTCGCCGCTCCTGGGCGAAGTCGTCGATTGAAGCGGTGGCGTCCGATATGCTGGGCAAGCAGGTGCTCACCTATGAGCAAGCCGTGGAATACACCCGGGATCGGGCGAAGCTGAAGGAGCGCACGGAGGCCGGAAACAGCAAGCCGGGCGGGAGCGCAGGAGGCCGCCAGACGGGCGGGCGCGGAAGAGGGAAGCAGAAGCCTGCTCTGCCGACGGTAAAAGGCTCCAACCCCGCCACCAAGCTGTCTCCCGAGGAATTCGCCGAGATGGTGAAATGGGCGGAGAAGCTGGACGGCAATCCGTAAACCGGAGCTGCCGGCGGGGGTGAATGCACAAATGGAACGGACTCCGCAGAGTGCGGATAGAGATAAGCGGGGATAATCAAGCCCTCAAGCGGGCAAAGAAAGGAGGAATCGCTCATGGAATCGTTGTCGCAAGCGCTGAAGGGCATGATCAAGCCGGAATACCGTCGGATGGCGGAGGAGAAGAGCAGAGAGCTCTTAGCCGATCCGCTTCTGATCAAGTGGCGCTCGCGGTTTCCGTTTGTCACGGATGAAGACCTGAAGCCGCATCTCAATGCGGTATATCAGTTCCTGAAGGAATACAAGACCTGCACGACGGCTTGTCCGGGACTCGCTAACTGCCCCAATGATCTGCAGGGTCACTACACGACACTCGTAGCCGAGCGCGATGGGGGGGAAGCGAAAATCTACGATCAGCGCACCCCGTGCAAGCGATTCAAGGCTTTTGAGGCGCAGAATGCGATCCGGCGCCGCATCCGCAGCTTTTACGTGGATGACCGGGCCTTGAATGAAGGCTACTCCCATTCGGAGATTCTCAAAATCGATCCCGCACGGGCGGCGGATGCCGTTCAGGTCATCGAATATGTGCAGCGGACGAAAGAGAAGGGGCTTCAGCCGTTCGGCCTCTATCTGGAGGGCGATCACGGCGTCGGCAAAACCTTCCTCATGTGCTACCTGCTCTACGAGCTTGCCAAGTCGGAGCTGGATGGGGTAATCGTGTACATGCCCGATTTTGCCGAGGACTTGAAATCGATGTTCGAGGAGCCGCAGAAGCTGAAGGAGACCATCGATCTGCTGAAGGAGACGGATCTGCTCGTCTTCGACGACATCGGTGCGGAGAACCTCAACCCGTGGTTGCGCGACCATGTGCTTGGCTCCATCCTCAATTACCGGATGAATCGCAAGCCGACCTTCTTCACCTCCAACCACGACCTGGACACGCTGGAGCGCCACTTCAGCTTTACGAACCGCGACGGAGAGGACGAATCGCGCGGACGGAGATTGATGGAGCGCATCCGTCCTTTCGTACAGGTGGTCACCTTAAGCGGCAGCAACAAGCGCGGCATTGCGCGTTCGCAGGAATGAAGAGATGAATAAAAGAGGCTCATCGTAGAAGGTAGTATCCGAAGCTGCTCCTCGCAAGAGTTAAGCACGGATTTTCACTAGGAGTCATAACAAAGCTTCCTCAAATCCGGACAATACCCGGCTGAGGAAGCTTTGTTTGGTTGCATCATAACCAAGAATCGGTTCCGTTACGCTTGTTCTCCCTGATCGCGCAGCTCGCGGATCTGCTGCAGATGATGAAGAAGATTCAGGTAGCTGTCCGCCTTGTTCTGAACACTCCGCATCAGCACCTCGAACTGATCGCTGTTCTGATTCGAGCGAACGGTCAATTCCTCCATTTTGGCATGAATGCCGGCGATTTCGTCCAGGTTTCGGTTCTGGGAATCCCGAACGTGTCCGAGCAGCAGGTTGGCTTCCTTCTGCGAATGGAGGATCGCATCCATCCATTTGGCCGACCCGCCGACCAAATGGTTCGCTCCTTCCACCATCGTCAGTCCGGAGGTCGAGGATTGCTCCAGTCGCGCGATCGCTCCCGTCATCTTGCCAAGCGAGCCGATGATGTCTGCTGCGTTGTGCTTCGTCATATCGGCCAGCTTCTTGATTTCCTCGGCGACGACGGCGAAGCCCTTGCCATGCTCTCCAGCGCGAGCCGCTTCGATGGAAGCGTTCAGGGAAAGCATTTGGGTCTGTTTGGCAACCCCCGAGATGATGGAGGCGAATCCGTCGATCTGCTGGTAATGGTCGACCAATTCTTTAAACACGTCCATGAACGCATGAAACATGCCCGATACTTCGTTGATCTGAGCTGCAATGATTTCGTTCTCGCGCTTGGCCTGGCTGGCCTTGACCGTCGTTTCTTCAAAGCTGTCGATCACCTGACTGATGTAGGCGGTCGTCTGGTTGCTGCTCTGGGAAAGAATTTCGAGATGGCCTTGAACCTCATGGATTTGCTGCCCGGTTTCCTCTCGGCCCTTCAAAAGGCTGTCGACTCTCCCAGTCATGACCCCTTCTTCGTCCAGCAGCCGGCTCGTTTCCAATTCAATCTGCTCGCTTAACGCATAGAGAAGCTTGGTCGTTGCTGCCGAGCTTCCCTCGGCTGTGTTCGAAGCCTCCGATTCTCTCGGTAAGAGATTCGAGAACCGCTTTCCGTTTTGTTCCGAATTCTTGTTCTTTACGCCGAACATGCCGCTTCCTCTCCTTCCACCACCAGCATCACCATGGTCTGATTCGCGTGCCGTCTGTAATATTGCTCTCCGTAGCTGACGAAACCGGTCGTATTCGGGCAATAAGCGAGCAGCTTGGAATCCGTTAGCGGCCAGAGACCTTCTTGTTGGAACTTGAGGCTCCGCAGAATGCAATGGACCGCAAAAACAAAGGACGGCTTGGCCGGCGCCTGCGTCAGCGTTTCGGTTAGCGTTTCAATGGAATCCAGAGGCTTCAGAAGATGGACGAAGGTGTTGGCCATGAGCTCGCAATAGAAGGTAATGGAGCGGTCTTGATTCACTTTCATCGGGGATGCGATGAAGATATCGTCATGGTATTCCTTCCCGAGCGGATGATGGATAAAAGAGTCGGCCAAACGGGCTTCCTCCACTCCGAGCACTCGCGCGTATTCGGCGGCAGCTGGCTTATTGTTGAAGGTGTACACGCGGCGTCCCAGCGCATCCGCCTTCGTTACCAGCAGGGTCGTTCCCGTCGGGGTGTAGATGTTTTCCTTGATCAGATGGGTCTTAGCGGTGGGGGAGAACAGCAGGGCCACATTTTTGACTCGTCTTCCGCTTAGGTAGATGCAGGTTTCTTGAAATTCCAGGTTGTCTCCGGCGCTTCCGCCGATGATCTTGAAGTCGGGATGCAGGGGGAAAAAGGTGCTGAGAACACTTTCCTCGGTTCCGCCTAGCCCATCGCAGAGCAGCAGCATGAACGCATTCGGGTTGGCTTCAACCTTCGAATAAGCCTTTTCCAGAGCTTCCAAGCTGCGAATGGGTGGAATGCCGATCTCCACGATCTCCGCTAACCGGGTAGGATAGGAAAAACCGGACACGACGCCATTCTCATAGCCTCGCGTCGAATATTCACCGGCGGTCGAACAGAGAACGGTCCGGGGAAGCTTCGCCTCCGCCAGCTCCTTCACATGACGGACGGAAGCGAATAGCACATACGAGGTCTCCGGGTCCGCCTGATGGGTGACATGCGCCGCCGCCTCTTCGGCGTTATTGAATCGGATGGCCTTCATTCTTAAACTCCTCTCGCATCTCCTTTATTCACATCTGAATAATAGTAGCTATACATTACCATAATTCGACAAACTTCGTATACCGAATTTTGTGAAGAAATTCACCGATTTCGAGTCGGAAAAGCCGTTCTGAAGCGAAGGGGCTGTTGCCTCTCTCAGACCCAGCGCATGAGCAAAAATCCTTTTTGCTTTGTGATAAGCGAAAGGGGGTTGCATCGATGTGGTAAAATGAAAAGATGAACGTCTTGGAGAATGGATGAAGCACATCCGCCATACGAGCAAGGGATCACATGAAGCAGCAGCACAAGCGTCACTATTGCGCTTGCGAGACTACCTCGCCCGAGCGGCAGAAACCAAACGAACGGTTAAACGGATGTTAAAGAAGCTTCCAATTCGTCTCCGGCGGGACATTGGAAGCTTCTTCGTATTCGGAAATTCGGTTGGATCCCAAGAATCGAATTGTCGATCGGATCGGCCCTTCCCGGAACGTAACGGTCATCATGCAAGCAATACCCACGGTTTTGGAATGCAACTGACGGATTTCATCGGAAACTCGGTATTCCATACACGGAGGTCAGACAGGAGAGAAAACAAAAAATGGAAATTTGGAAACGAAATCTGTTGGTGCTATGGATCGGCTGTTTCATCACGTCTGCAAGCTTTTCCATGGTCATTCCCTTCTTACCGCTGTTTCTGCTGCAGATCGGGCAGACGGAACATGTGGAGATGTGGTCTGGGCTTTTGTACAGCGCGGCCTTTCTTGCGGGGGCCATTTCGGCTCCCTTCTGGGGTTCGGTTGCGGATAAATACGGGCGCAAGCCGATGGTCGTGCGCGCGGGTTTTGTGCTATTCGTGATCTATGGGCTGATGGCCTTTGTGGTTCATCCTTGGCAGATCCTTGTTCTGCGCATTTTGCAGGGGCTGCTGTCCGGATTCATTCCTGGCTCCATCGCCTTGGTCGGTACGAACACGCCGGAGGACAAGGTCGGCTACGCCTTGTCGATGATTTCGACGTCAACGGCTACCGGAAGCATCATGGGCCCTTTGTTGGGTGGCGTTATTGCCCGGGTAATGAGCAACCGGGTCGCCTTCGGGAGCGCAGGCGTCATGATCTTCTTCGCGACGCTGCTGGTCATGTTCCTGGTTAACGAGGAAAAGTTCGTTCCAGCGAAAACGCGCAGCTCCATCGTAGCTTCCATGAAGGATGCGATGCTTAATCGGCCGCTGCGAAATGTCCTCGTGCTCACCCTGCTTACCTCACTGTCCGTCATGACCATCGAACCGGTGCTGACGCTGTACATTGTCCAGCTTGGCGGTTCGGTGAAGGATGCTTCTCTTCTGGCGGGCATCGTCTTTTCCTTGTCCGGGGTGGCGGCGATTCTGTTTGCCTCGCGCTGGGGCAAGTGGGCCGATCGGGTCGGTTTTCGCAAGGTGCTCCTGATCGGGTTGTTCTTTGGCGGGCTCTGGACACTGGCGCAGATTCCCATGAACACGATAATGGGCTTCTCCGTCATACGGTTTATCTACGGGATATTCTTCTGTGCGGTGTTCCCCGCCTTGAACGGACTCGTGGTTCATTCGACGACTGAAGATTTCCGCGGGCGAGCCTTCGGCTTGAACCAGACCGCGAATCAGGCGGGCAGCATGCTGGGGCCTATGGTCGGTGGCGCGGTGAGCGGTGTGGCAGGTATTCACAGCGTGTTCTGGGCGACGGGACTGCTTCTGCTGGTGACGGCAGCCGTCGCCTATTGGCTGCGCCTGGAGCCGCATAAGGCCCAGCAGCCCAGTGAATAGCAACACGGTGAGGGCGCTATCTTCCAAATGCTATTCACTGCTTAACGCGCCGCTTCCTCAATCTGGGCTTTGATCGAGCGAAGAACATCCTCCGAACTGCTCAGCACCTTCGAATGCTTGCCGGGGACGTGAAGGGCATGAGCATAGAGCAGCGTTTTTTCGTTCCAGTCGTAATAGGCATACGTCAGGTCGAATTGGTCGGTTCCCTTCAGAGGCGGACGGGGAGAATCCTTCGCCAGAGATATAGCGAAGAAAAGATTAAACTGATGATAGGGCAAACCATTCATAATAAATGGCACAAATGTGGAGGTGAGTGCATAGCTTCCATCACCTACATCAGCCTGGATATAAGGCGGGACTCGATCACTCCTTTTCCAAATGCTGAACACACGCTCGTCAAGCCCGATCAAGCCGAAGTGCTGCTCGTCTGCCGTAAGGAGAATTCGGATATCCGGCTTTCTTTCCATTTCAAGGGGAAGGCGCTCCTCCCCTAGAATATCTGTCATTGAGAAGCCCAAGCGGGAAAGCTGCTGCGGAATGGAGTAGTACCGTTTATAGAGAAAGACCGAAAGAACAAGAGCAGCGAGAATAAGGGCGAGAATATACCTTTTTTTCATGGAATCCTCCGTGGGTAAAATGCTTCAAGGATACTGGGGGAATCTGGGTTAATTTGTATAATATCATAAAGACAGCCAACGAGAATATGAGTTTCATCCGAAAAGGGAGGTCGATGGGGGGGGCAAAGAGAAGTCGAGCATAGCCGGGTTCTCACTCTGCTTTACTTGTCGCACGGAAATGGGTAAGATAGAAAAGAAGTGTCACTTACAAAAGAAAAGGAGGATCAACCATGGCAATCGTCAATGTCTCGGACCAAACCTTCGGCGGTGAAGTGGAAGGCAAAGGAACCGTACTGGTGGATTTCTGGGCACCTTGGTGCGGCCCTTGCAAAATGATCGCGCCTGTCCTTGAAGAGCTGGACCAAGAGTTTGGAGATAGCGTCAAAATCGCGAAGGTGAACGTGGATGATAACCCCGAATCCGCTTCCCGTTTCGGAGTAATGAGCATTCCTACCTTGATCGTGTTCAAGGATGGCCAACCGGTCGACAAGATCGTCGGCTTCCAATCCAAAGACGCGCTGAAAAACGTCGTTTCCCGCCATCAATAAGGACTTGCGAGGAGATACGGCTCCGCTGTTGAAGATAAGGGATAACCTTGCCTTCAACAGCGGAACTTTTCTCGTCACGATGTTCGATGGACGAACGGCATAGCAAGGCGCACAAAAGCAGGCGGAGGATACCGGCGGCGCTGCCGGACGATTCCCCTGCTCTTTTTTAACCCAACGAGGTGAACATATGATCGCATCCGTACCGGAAAACATTCGCCACAAGCTCGCCCTGCTGCCGGACCAGCCCGGCTGCTACCTGATGAAGAATCAGGATGGCAAGATTATCTACGTGGGCAAGGCCAAGGTGCTGAAGAACCGGGTTCGCTCTTATTTTACCGGGAGCCATGACGGCAAGACGCAGCGGCTCGTGAGTGAAATCCGGGACTTTGAATATATCGTCACCGCAAGCAACATGGAGGCGCTCATTCTCGAATGCAACCTGATCAAGAAGCATTCGCCGCGCTACAACGTGCTGCTGAAGGATGACAAAACCTATCCGTATATCAAGATAACGAGTGAAGAGCACCCCCGCCTCGAGGTCACCCGCAAGGTGGCCAAGGACAAGGCGAAATATTACGGTCCTTATCCCAATGCTTATGCCGCGCACGAAACCAAGAAGCTGCTCGATCGGCTCTATCCCCTGCGCAAATGCCGCACCATGCCGCCGAAGGTGTGCCTGTATTATCACATCGGGCAATGCCTCGCTCCTTGTGAGTATGAGGTGTCTCCCGACACGTACACCGACATGCTGACAGATATTCAGCGATTCCTTGGCGGCGGACATCGAGAGATCCGTAAGGAGATCGAGAAGAAAATGTTGGAGGCGGCGGAAAATCTGGAGTTCGAGCGGGCTCGCGAGTTCCGCGATCAGATCGCCAGCATCGATGCCGTCATCGAGCAGCAGAAGATCACGACATCGGACCGGGTGGACCGGGACGTCTTCGGCTACGCCGTGGATAAAGGCTGGATGTGCGTGCAGGTGCTGTACATGCGCCAAGGCAAGATGATCGAGCGCCACGCCTCGGTCTTTCCGTACTACGGTGAGGAATACGACGATTTCTTGTCGTTCGTCACCCAGTATTACAGCAGCAACCCGGCGATTCCGCGCGAGGTTCTGCTTCCGGCCGCACCCGGCTCGCAAATGCCGGAGGAGGAAACAGAGACTGCAGCAGCGAATGGGGCCGTTGACGGAACGACGGCGACGAAAGCGGAGGCAGAGACGCATGATGCCGGAGCTGCCGTGGAAGGAGCGGTTGAAGGCGGGGAGACTTCAGCGGCAGAAGCCGATGCGTCTGAAGTAGCCAGCCGGACGGATCGTTCCGATCGGGACGGTATCGAGCTGGATCTGGATGCCGACGACGATTCCGAAGAAGCCGATGAGGATGACGACGAGACGTCCGAGGATGAAGACGCCTCTCAAGCTGGCGAAGATGTGGAAGGCGCGGTGCGCAGCACCGGAGACCTGAAGGAAACACTCGAAGCCTGGCTTGGCGTGAAGCTCCACATTCCCCGGCGCGGCCGCAAAAAGAACATGGTCAGCATGGCCGTCAAGAACGCGCGGGTTTCACTCGACGAGAAGTTCCGCCTGATCGAGCGGGACGAATCCCGTACCGTCAAGGCGGTGGAGAACCTTGGCGAGTATCTCGGAACGGGGACGATCCACCGCATTGAAGCGTTCGACAACTCGAACATTGGGGGCAGCGACCCGGTGTCCGCGATGGTCGTCTTCACCGACGGCAAGCCGGATAAGAAGGAATACCGCAAGTACAAGGTCAAGACCGTACAGGGGCCGGACGATTACGAAACCATGCGGGAGGTCGTCCGGCGGCGCTACGAGCGCGTGCTGAAGGAGGGGCTGCCATTTCCCGATCTCATCGTGATCGACGGTGGCCGCGGGCATATCTCCGCAGCGGTGGATGTGCTGGAGAATGAGCTCGGGCTGTTCCTGCCCGTCTGCGGGCTCGTGAAGGACGCGAAGCACAAGACGGCTGAGCTGATGGCGGGCGACCCGCCGCAGGTCGTGCCCCTGCCGCGCGACAGCCAGGAGTTCTATCTGCTGCAGCGGATTCAAGATGAGGTGCACCGCTTCGCGATCACCTTCCATCGCGAAATTCGCGGCAAGTCGATGGTCGCCTCGCAGCTCGATTCCATTCCCGGAATCGGCGAGAAGCGGCGCAAGCAGTTGCTTAAGCATTTCGGCTCTCTCAAAAAAATCCGAGAGGCCGCAGTCGATGACTTTCGGCCTCTCGGAATCGGTGACAAGCTGGCGGGTACCATCCTTCGGTCGCTCCGTCAGGAGCAAGAGCTTACGGATTCTGTACCGGACCCGGATTCGGATATGGATATAGATTTGGATTTGGAAGCGGCTGAGCTGGCGGATCAACTGGAGTCTTCCGGAAGGTCCGGTGAAGGAACAGAATAATCGCGGCGACGAGAAATGGAGTCGCCATGTAGAAGATGCCGAGCAGAGTGGCGCCGATCGTTTTCTCGTCCACCATGTACGACAGGCTCATGAGAATGATGTCCATCGAGACATGGGTGAAGATCGCGGTGTAGAGACCGTAGCGCAGGAACACGAAGCCGAAGATGAGTCCGAGCGCCGCGACTTCAAACAGGCGGGTATAGTTGGGATAGAACGCGTACGCCGCATGGCCCGCCGCCCAGATCAGAGCGGGAAGCAGTACAGAGAGAAAGCGGATGATGTTCTGGCTGACGCGGCTGCGGCCTTCGGGCAGCATCTTGCGGAACAGCGAGATGCCGAAGAGGCGGAACACGATTTCCTCGCCGATTCCGGCATACCAGGCCAAGGTGGGAAACAGCCAAGGCCAGTAGAGATTCTCCATCGATTGAGACGGATCGTTCACGGAGAAGGTATCAAAGACATTGTACGCGAACAGGAACAGCACCTGTTGGACGCCCATGACGAAGATGCAGAGGAGATAACCTCTACCCATGCTCGCATAGACATGGTTGCCGAAGTTCGCATCCTTCCAGCGTGGCCAAGGATTCCAGCCTCTTTCCCGCCAGAGCACATCTCCGGAGACAGCATTGAAATACAAGGATACCGCCAGCAGGACATAGATGATCATGCTGGTGATGAATAGGAAATTGGAGCTGCTCATGATTCCGAGCTGGCTGGGTTCGACGCTCGCCAACTGAGCCGGCAGGCTGTTATAGGTATAAATACCGATCGCCGACAAGAAGACGAGGCTGAACAGAATGCCGCGGCTGAACCGGGATTGCTTGCGCTTGAGGATGATGAGAATAAGACCGACGATCCCGAAGATGAGAGCGCCTGCTATGTAGAGGATACTGTAGAGTCCAGCTCCGGTATCCTGCTTATTCATCCAGCTGATGAAGTCGGCCGGGGGCTCAAGAGAAGGCAGGATTTCCGTGAGTCCTTTGTCATTGCTGCTGATGTCGATAACGAGCTTGGCTTCGCCAATATGCTGGCTCTTGCTGGTAAACCGGAACATAGGGGCTGTGTCTATCGAATACCCTTTACCCGAGGGCGGGGGTCCGATTTCAAAGTCAGCGCGTGAATACCCGAACATGCTGACCGCTTCGTCCGCGTCATTAATTTTGATCGAGACGGCATTGTCGGAACGCGGCTTTGGGGTTTGGAACCCGTACACCTTGGCTTCGTCCAAGCCCACCCGCACGTAGATCCGGCTTTCATTATCAGCCTTTAAAGCGACCCGCCAGTAATCGAGCGGAACCACGGCTTCGAGCGTTTTCTCATACTCTTTGGTGAGATCGTTTTTTTCCAAATAGCCCTGAACCTGTTTGTCCGTGATGTAGACGGTTCCCTCGATTTCGGCGGTAGTACCGGTTTCGTTCCGGAACCAGTCCAAGGCCGTGCTCTCGGCCATTTCCTTGGTAACGGGAGGCACGGAAGAGAGCGTGTCGGGGTTGGTCTCCCCGCGGATTCCGTACCAGGCAACGACCGATAAATAAAGGGCGACGCCGATCAGCGCCATAATCAGGAGATTGCGGTTAAAGCGAATTGAGAACAATACGGTTCCTCCTTCAATCATCGTACAGCCTGAATTCCTTCCCATTTATTATAACCGCAGGTAATCCGTGGAGTCCATGTTCCCTTCAGAGACAGCAACCGAGAAGCC
This sequence comes from Gorillibacterium timonense, assembly GCF_001457415.1. GTDB lineage: Bacteria > Bacillota > Bacilli > Paenibacillales > NBRC-103111 > Gorillibacterium > Gorillibacterium timonense. The sequence continues at coordinate 955,782 of NZ_LN881723.1, read as the reverse complement.
GACGTCTTCCCAAACCGTTGAGGCAAAGTTGGAGCATGGCTTCGCGTTTCACCCCGTTTGAAGACACCTTTTTGGGGGAAAAAGGATGAAAACAAGGGCCTTCGTCAAAAATAACGCCCGAGGATCGGCGTGATCTCCCTAGACATTCCAAAATGCCTTAAACCAAGATCAATCGCCTGAAAATGGAGGAAATCCAGCTTTGTCATGCAGCCTTAGAGGAAGCTATAATCGAAAGCATTGATTGAATTTCATCGTTCAAGCTCATCTATCGAGTTCATAGATTGATCAGGTATGCACCGCAGGCATTGGGAGCTCCCGTGCCTTTTTTTTGCGGATATGGAAGGGTCGCCGTGAACGCGGAATAATGGAAGGAGCAGGTGGTAGAGCTTTGAGCATTGGAAGCAGAAGAGAGCGGGTATCGGCCCGCTTGTTCATTCGTCTGACACCCCCGCAAATTCTCGTCATCGGCTTTGCTTTGATCATTCTGCTCGGAGCGGGTCTGTTGATGCTGCCTTCCTCCTCCGCTTCAGGCGAGCCGACCCGGTTCGTCGACGCTCTTTTTACATCAACATCGGCAACTTGCGTGACCGGGCTCGTCGTCGTGGATACGGGCATTCACTGGAGCCTGCAGGGGAAGGTCATCATCCTGCTGCTCATGCAAATCGGCGGACTCGGGTTCATGACGATGGCCACGCTGATCATGCTGGTTTTCCGTCGGCGGATTTCGCTAAGAGAGCGGCTTATTTTGCAGGAGGCCCTCAATCAAAGCAGCATGGAAGGAATCGTGCGGCTGATCCGCAAGGTGCTGCTGTATGCCTTGATCGTGGAAGGAACCGGGGCGCTGCTGCTCGCGTTGCGCTTCGCCTATGACATGCCTCTAGGGGATGCCCTGTTTTTCGGCCTGTTTCATGGGGTATCTATGTTTAACAACGCGGGCTTCGATCTGTTCGGACCTCTCACGGGTCCCTTCACCAGCTTAACCTCTTATGCGCAGGACCCGCTCGTGAATATCGTCGTTATGCTGCTGATCGTCATCGGCGGCATCGGCTTTATCGTCATATCGGATGTGCACGACTACCGTTTTAAGAAGAAGCTGTCCTTGCACAGCAAGGTTGTGCTGGCTTCTACGGGTCTTCTGATCGGCATCGGCGCATTGGTCTTCTACGTGTTCGAATATACCAATCCTCATACGCTCGGTCCGCTCAGTCCCGGTGGGAAGGTGCTCGCATCCTTCTTCGCTTCGGTTACCCCGCGAACGGCGGGAGCGAACACCATCGACATCACCGGGATGAGGCAGGCCTCGCAATTTTTCACGATCATCCTGATGTTCATCGGAGCCTCTCCCGGCTCAACCGGCGGCGGGATCAAGACGACGACCTTCTCCATTCTGATCGGAGCGATGATCGCCATGCTGCGAGGCAAGGGGGACATCGTTTACTTCCGGAACCGGCTGGCCAAGGATCGGATCAACAAAGCGATCACGTTGACGCTGTTCGCTCTCATCCTGGTCATTCTGGTGTCCATGGTGCTCTCGACGACGGAGGATGTCGATTTCCTGCGAATCCTGTTTGAGGTGACGTCCGGTTTCGGAACCGTAGGCTTAACCATGGGTCTGACCCCGCAACTGACCCTCGTGGGGAGAATCCTGATCATTTTCATGATGTTCCTCGGGCGCCTCGGCCCGCTGACGCTCGCCTATGCGCTTCAGCCCAAACCCGAAAAGGAATTATACCGGTACCCGGAAGGCAAAATCACGATCGGGTAACTTCAATAGAGGAATTGAGAGGAAGAGTCGTATGCGCAAAAATCAGTTCGCGGTCATCGGGCTTGGGAGGTTCGGAGCGAGTCTGGCTCGGGAGCTCTATCAGCTCGGGTATGAGGTGCTCGGCATCGACCGGGATGAGGAGCGGGTGAGCGAGATGAGCCCCTATCTGACCCATGCGGTCGTCGCTGAATCCATCGATGAAGAAGCGATGAGATCGCTTGGCCTGCGCAATTTCGATTGCGGTGTCGTTGCCATCGGCAGCGATGTTCAGGCGAGCATCATGACCGCCATTCTGCTGAAGGACCTTGGCGTGAAAACCGTCGTCGCCAAAGCGGTATCCAAGATTCACGGAAAGGTGCTGCATAAGATCGGAGTCGACCGGGTCGTCTTCCCGGAGCGCGACATGGGCATCCGCGTTGCCCATCAGCTCGGAACGCCGAACCTGCTCGATTACATCGAGCTGTCTTCGGAGTACACGATTGCGGAGCTGAGAGCGACCGTGCGAATTGCGGGCCAAACATTGCGGCAGATCAATCCCCGCGCTCGCTTTGGCTGCAGCGTCGTGGCGCTCTTCAACAAATCGGGGAAGGTGAGCATCGCCCCGAGCGCAGACGACATCGTCGATGCGGACGATGTCATGGTCGTGATCGGCACGAACGATCAGATCGAGCGCTTTGAGGAAGCGATAGGCAGCTGAGTCATCATGCGCATGCTGAAAGCAACTGGTTAACTTCAATCCACAACGAAAACGAAAAGCCGGATAACACAATCGTTTTTCGATACAGCTAAAGGGAGAGCCTAAGCCCTCCCTTTAAAAATATTACTTTTTGACTGCTGTCATTAGCATGAGTGTTAGATAATTTTCCGCGTCCGCATCATGGAGTTCATCGTCGGCTGTTGCGCGCCAAATTGATTTTCCGTCAAGTATTTCTTCTGCATAGGTTACATCAACCAAACCCGACTTTTGCCACAGATCCTTCCACCACCCGGCGCTATGCCATGCATACATATTCGTTTCCCACAGAGGTTTCATGGATTCTGGCAATCCCTTTTCAAACTCGCGGGTTAAGCCGGGATTCACAAGGCCAAACTGACCGCCCTGCTTAACCAATCTTGCATAATGATCGCACAGATAGCATTTGTCGGTACCAAAATAGTGATAGGAATCAATGCTGATTGCGGAATCAAAAAAGCCGTCCGCATAGGGCAATTTGTGGGCTTCTGCTTGAATAGGGAAAACCCTATCATCAACGCCTGCTTTCACAAAACGTTGATAATTATCACTTGCGCTAACATGATGGAAAAGCAATTAGAGGATCATTCAGTTACAATTAAAATAGACTTCCAATAAGCACTTTCAACATGGGTGAGACAGTTAATCCATCCTATGAGTATTGATATTAGCAATAGCAACAAGGGTTTGACCCACCTTAAGACAGGATAATTTTAGTCCTGTCTTATTTTGGCTCTACACCAAAGGTAGTGCTTGAGGTTTGGAGCCGCCCGTGCTAAAGGCAATAGCGTGCATGGTTGCATTCAACCAAAAGACCTTGAACATACCGTGCTAGGTTGCGAGTGAATGAATGTCTATGCTGAAAAGCTTTCATTCTGTTGTTTCTGCCTTCATATGGGTATATTTGCATGCCTTCGAAACCGGTTGTTGCTTTTTTCGTAGAGGTGCATTAAGAGAGGTACTTGAAGAGAGACACTTGAGAGGAGCGAAGCTGGGGTGACCTTAAAACTGGTGATCGAGCAATTGGAGAAATCGTTTGGAGATAAGCGGGTTCTGGATCGAGTCGATTACACGTTTGAGCAAGGACGGATCTACGGGCTTCTCGGGCGAAACGGGGCGGGCAAGACTACGCTTTTTAATTGTCTGAGCGGAGAACAGCAAGCCGAAGCGGGCGGAGCCCGGATCATCGGCCTCCCTGATGAACAGGTGAGGCCCGAAGGAGCAAGCGGAGAGGAACCATACAGCAGGTCAAGCCCGCTATCGCCGGAGGACGTCGGGTATGTCTTTTCCCAGCCCATCCTGCCCGAATTTCTGACGGGGTATGAGTTTGTCAAATTTTATCGGGAGATTCACCCTCAGGCTCAAGGATCGGGGCAAAGCCCGGACGATTACCTCGACCTGGTCAGGCTGACGCGCGAAGACCGGCATCGGCTGATCAAGGATTATTCCCACGGCATGAAGAACAAGATTCAGATACTCTGCTTCCTCATCGCGAAGCCTCCGGTAATTCTGCTGGATGAGCCGCTGACCTCCTTCGATGTCGTAGTCGCGCATGAGATCAAGCAGCTGCTGCTGGAGATGAAGCGGGATCACATCATCCTCTTCTCCACCCACATCCTCCAGCTCGCGGCTGAATTATGCGATGAGGTCGTGCTGCTTCACAAGGGGAAGCTGGAGCCGATCTCTGCCGATCGGCTGACGAGCAGCAGCTTCGAAGCGGAGCTGGTGGAGCTGCTGAAGGAGGAGAACCATGCTTGATGCGGTCCGCGCCATCTGGGGAATCCGTTCATCGGCTGGAGCCAACCGGCTGATCTATTATACGAAGAAGCTGCCAATAGTGGGAAAGGGGATCAAGGATGGAATCTACGCCCATGTCGACCATAAGCGGAGGCTCGGAATCCTTGTCCGGCTGTTGACGGCAGCAGGAGGAACTCTAACGAAGGCCGCTTATGTGTGGCTTCTGCTCTACCTGCCTGCGGCGGAACTCGCTTCGGAGCTTACGGCCGAAGCGGCTTTGGAACGATTTCTCTATCTGTTCGTCGTTCTCAGCTTCGGAGTGGGCTTCTTCTCCAATGTCGTCGTCATGGAGCCGAAGAGGGACAAGTATTTGATGGTAAAGCTGATGAGAATTCCTCCCACCCTCTATATGCGCTCGAGTCTATCCCTGCGGTATGCGGGATTCCTCCTGCAATTTCTCCCGGTTCTCCTTGTGGCTTGTACGACCCTGGGAGCCTCTGTCTGGATGGGGGTTCTTCTGTCGCTTCTGATAACGTCCTGGCGGCTTGCTGCCGAAGCCTTTCATTTGAAGCTGTTCGACCGGACCGGTATCAATCTGATCAAACGAAACGGTGTGGTATGGACGGCAATTCTTGCAGGTTATGGGCTTGCTTATGTCCCTCTATTTGCGGTAAAAGATTTTACTCCGGCGGTCCGTACGATTCTATTCAGCTGGCCGGTGGCAGCGGCAATCATCGCCATCGGAATCGGAAGCGCATTCTACCTGTGGAGATTCAACCGTTATCCAGCAGCCGTCGATGCGGTAACGCGGGTGGATGAACCTCTTCTGGATCTCGGAAAGATGATGCGCGAAGCCCAGAAGGAGTCCCTACGGGTGAAAGAAGGAGACATGGCGCTAGATCCCGCAGACTCCGGGAAGCATGCCCGATTGACAGGCTACCGCTATTTGAATGCCTTGTTTTTTGCCAGGTACCGGCATCTGTTGATCGTACCTCTGAAGAAAAGGCTGATGGGAATCGGCATCGCCGTCTTGTTGGGGACGCTCGTGCTTCTTCTCACCCCGGACTTGTCGGCTGTCCAGAAGGCCATAAACACGGTGAAATGGGGAAACCTGAAGCTGATTTTTCTGATCGCCATGGCGTTCCTCGTTTTGGGCGAGCCTTACATCAAGAACCTGTTCTACCATTGCGATCGAAGCTTGCTGCGCTATTCCTTCTACCGCTCGCGTTCGGCCATTCTGGAGAACTACCGGATTCGACTTGGCAAGCTGCTGGCAGCGAATCTCCTCATTGCCGTGGTTCTCGCTCTGGGCATTCTCCTGCTGCTCCTGATGGCGGACATTTCGCTCACTCAGGATTGGCTGTTCCAATTGCTGACCCTTCCGGCGCTCGCCGCTTTTTACTCGGTGCATTATCTCTCCCTGTACTATCTGTTTCAGCCCTATTCGACGGAAATGAATGTAAAAAGCCCGTTTTACCATGTGATCAGCTCGCTCGTTGTTCCTGTTGCGGCTTGCCTTTTTCTCTGGATTCCGGAATCCTCTGCTTTCGCGGCGGGATGCTTTGCGGCAACCTTGCTTTATGGAGGAGTCGTGTATGGAGTGCTCGGGAAGTACGGAGCACGGACCTTTCGCTTGAAATAAGGGGAATCCCGACTCTTCCTCTTCCTTCGCTCAACTTTTTTCTTGAGATTGGAAACCTGATCCAGCTTCCGACAGTCTATTAAGGAAGAAGCTTCGCATGGGATAAAAGGTTGACATTAGGGAAAAGGTTGAGAAAACGGGGAGCGGAGAAGAGATGGGCATGATGAGGACCAAGGTGTTGGCCGGATTGGCGCTTGCCGCCATTCTTACGGCTGGTTGTGATCAGGATGGCGATAAGACCTCGAAGGATGCGGTCCCGACATCGGGGCAAGCGAGCGTATCTGGACAGGAGGGTTCATTGCCATCGAACAGTCCAACGGAGCCGCTAGGATCTGCTTCAAATCCTCCGGGAGCGCTCCATACTCCTGCCGAAGGTCTGGATACCACACCCTTGCCCGAATCGAAGCAAGCGGAGGCATTCGGCATCCGCATCGGGGAAGCCTATCCGGTAAAAGGATCCTTCGGGGTGAAGGAGGAGCCGGAGAACATCGTAACGGCATCGGGATTCCGTACGAAGCCTGACGAGACCTACACAGTAATAGAATTGAAGGGACCGTACGCTCGGATCGAAGCAGACGGAAAGTCAGGATGGCTGCCCACCTGGTATTTGACGAAGGAAGCGGAGAAGATCCGGAATGGGAAGCCGAAGCTGATGCTCGTACCGGCTGCCGGACCGCCCCTGTATCTGTATCCGGAATCGTCCGCATCAACAGATCCGTTGCCGCTTGAGGGAGGAAGAGTTGTGCAGGTTACCGCGGAATTCGGGGATTGGATGCAGGTGGAGTTCTGCCTGTTTGAAGCAGCGGATTATGGAGACCGGTGGATGAAAAAAGCGGATTTGAGTCCATACCGGGCGGAAGACGTCAAAGAAGGCCTTCTTCGAGCAGGAGGAAGCATGTACGATGACAAAGGCAACGCCACTCAAGAACAGCCCGCTTACCCCTTGATGATCTCCGAGGCTTTGTCAATCGAAGGAAAAGGGGACTTTTATCGCGTCTACGGTCCAGCTGGCTTTACGGGGTTGATCCGGCAAGCGGATTTCTTTCCCAACCCGTTTCAACAGAGCGATATAGCGGGTAACGTCGATTCTATTAACCGCTGAGGAAGAAGTGACCGCTTGTTTTAGGACAATGGAATGGCCGCAGAATGACCTCGCGATGACCACAATATAAGCCGTAGAGTGGTCCCATTGTGGCCGCAATATGACCGCAGAATGAACTCAGAACTTCCACAGAATGGCAGTTTGCAAGCAATGGAGCAGCCGGTATAAGGAACGAGCGGTAAGGCGTCCCCTGAGCGGGGGAACGCCTTTTTTTTCGCTCGCGATGATCCGTTAAGTGGACGAGGCTGCGCCTTCTTTCCTGCGGGACAGATGTTCCTCGGCCTTCTCCACAAAAAGCTGCAAATGAGCTGATCCAGCGGCTTCCGCGGTGAAGATCAGCGAGGTAGTCCGCTTCGCTTTCACCAGCTCCGGCAGCTGGCGGAGCACGAGCTCGCCCGATTCGAACAGTTGGCGTCGCAAATAGGACATCGGCAGCAGAGTCGCGGCCTTAAGCGAGGAGACGAGTCGGAGGATCGCCTCAAACGAGTCGATCTCCATCCGCACGTCCGGCAGAAGACCGCTCGCATCGAACAATTCGTCCACGAGCGTCCGGTACCAGGTTCCCCGCGCGAAGAGGATCATCGGCAGGCCGTTCAGCTCCTTCATGGCGACAGCCTCTTGCTCCGCAAGCGGATGTCCGGAAGAGAGGACGAGCGCGAGATGATCGTCAAAGAGCGGGATGCAGAGAACGCCCGAATGATCCGCTCGGGATGCGATCAGGCCGATATCGACCTTCTTCTCCTTGACGAGGCCGATGATTTCGTGGGTTTTGCCGGTGATCGCTTTGATGTCTGTCTCAGGAAAAGCTTCCGCGTATGCCGTGATCAGGTCGGGCAGCGTCGTCTGCAGCGTGGTGAGACTGGCGCCGATCGTCAAGGTGAGTGGTGCGGTTCCTTCTCGGAGCCGTCCGAAGGCTTCATGCAGCTCCAGATCAAGGGCGCGCATCTTCACCGCATACTCGTAGTACATTCGACCGGCCCGGGTCAGTCGGAGCCGTTTGCCTTCCCGGTCGAACAGCCGCAAGCCCAGCTCATCCTCCAGGACCATGATTTTCCGCGACACCGCAGGCTGAGACAGGCTCAGCAGAGCGGCTGCTCGGTTGACGCTCTCCTGCTCGACTACAGCGGTGAACACTTCCCAATCCTTCACCCGCATCCCCTCTGCTTATGCGTATTTGTTATAACTGATTATACTGGATTGATATTTCCATTATAAGTGTAAAAAGAGTACGATGAGAATAGTCACAGCGAATGATAGAAAATTTACATTTTTGTGAACTTTGCATCATTTGATTTTCCTCTGGTTATTTGTTGTAAGAGAGCATGCTGCGCATAGCGGGCAGGGCGAACCGAAGACCTGGCGCGCAGCGGATGCCACCGGATCGTGGGAGAGGTCATTTTTACAAGCGGTCACTGGAAGAGGCGTGAGAATCCAAATGGACGGGGGGCAACGGATTCATGAAGGGTAATTCGTACTACTACCGCAAGATTCACTCGCTTCTGGGGGTTTTTCCGGTCGGGTTCTTTCTCCTGGAGCATCTGATCACGAACTATTCTGCCTACAACGAAGGACATGAGGGTTTTATCCAAAAAATCGAATGGATCAATAAGCTGCCGCTTTTGCTCGGAATGGAAATTCTGTTTATTTGGCTGCCGATCCTCTATCACGGAATCTATGGAATGTATGTCGCCTTCACCGCCAAAAACAACGTTAAATCCTACGGGTATTACCGGAACATCCTTTTCATGCTGCAACGTGTAACCGGTGTCATTACGCTGATCTTCATCGGCTGGCATGTCTATGAAACGCGAATTCAACTGGCGCTTGGCAACGTGACGCACGATCAGCTTGGCGTGCAGATGCACGAGATTGTCACCCAGCCCGTTTCTTACGCCCTCTACATCATCGGAACATTGGCAGCTTCCTTTCATTTTACGAACGGAATGTGGTCCTTCCTGGTCAGCTGGGGCATCACGGTCGGGCCGCGGGCGCAGAAGGTGTCCGGTTACATCTGGTTCGGGCTGTTCATCGTGATGGCGGTCATGTTCGTTCTGACGCTGAACGCCTTCACCGGTTCCGACTTCGAGCAAGCGGCGGCAGTCGCTCTGAAAGGGTAGGTGATCCTCCATGGCAAGCAGCAAAATCATTGTGGTCGGCGGAGGACTGGCCGGGCTGATGGCAACGGTCAAAGCAGCGGAATCGGGCGTGTCGGTGGATTTGTTCTCGTTTGTGCCCGTGAAGCGATCCCACTCGGTATGCGCGCAGGGCGGAATCAACGGAGCGGTCAACACCAAAGGAGAAGGGGACTCTACGTGGGAGCATTTTGACGATACGGTATACGGCGGAGATTTCCTTGCCAATCAGCCTCCGGTCAAAGCCATGTGCGACGCTGCTCCCGGCATCATCCATCTCATGGACCGCATGGGCGTCATGTTTAACCGGACGCCGGAGGGCTTTCTCGATTTTCGCCGGTTCGGCGGCACCAAATATCACCGGACCGCCTTCGCCGGAGCAACGACTGGGCAGCAGCTTTTGTACGCGCTCGACGAGCAGGTCCGCCGCCACGAAGCAGCTGGACTTGTCACGAAATATGAATTCTGGGAATTTACTTCGGCTGTTCTCGATGAGGAGGGCGTATGTCGGGGGATTACGGCGCAGGATCTGCGTTCAATGGAGCTGAAGGTGTTCCGGGCGGACGCTGTGATTATGGCGACCGGAGGTCCGGGAATTATTTTCGGCAAAACAACGAATTCGGTCATCAACACGGGAACGGCGGCTAGCGCAGTCTATCAGCAGGGGGTCTACTATGCCAACGGCGAATTTATTCAAATTCACCCGACGGCGATTCCCGGCGATGATAAGCTGCGGCTTATGTCCGAATCCGCCCGGGGCGAAGGAGGGCGAATCTGGACCTACAAGGACGGCAAGCCCTGGTACTTTCTGGAGGAAAAATATCCGGCTTACGGCAATCTCGTCCCTCGAGATATCGCCACCCGCGAAATCTTCGATGTCTGTGTGAACCAAAAGCTAGGCATCAATGGCGAGAACATGGTGTATCTCGACTTGTCCCACAAGGATCCGAAGGAGCTGGATATCAAGCTAGGGGGCATTCTCGACATTTACGAAAAATTCATGGGCGAGGACCCGCGTCGGATTCCGATGAAAATATTTCCCGCCGTCCATTATTCCATGGGCGGACTATGGGTGGATTACAACCAGATGACCAACATTCCCGGCCTCTTCGCGGCGGGGGAATGCGATTACACCGTCCATGGAGCGAATCGGCTAGGGGCCAACTCGCTCGTCTCTTCGATCTTCGGAGGAATGGTGGCCGGTCCGAAGGCGATCGAGTATGTGCAGGGGCTGAGCAAGCAAGCGGAGGATATGAGCTCAAGGATGTTCGATGGCGAGCGGGAGCGGCAGGCGGACAAGTACGAGCAGCTGTTGCGGCTGGACGGAACCGAAAATGCTTACCAGATCCATCGCGAGCTGGGAGAGATGATGACCGAGAACATGACGGTCGTGCGGCACAACCAACGGCTGGAGGAGACGATCGGCCGGATCTTGCAGCTGAAGGAACGATACAAGCGGATCAGCATGACGGACACGGCGCGTTGGAGCAACCAAGGGGTAGCCTTCACCCGCCAGCTGTGGAACATGCTGGAGCTGGCCCAGGCGATGACCCAAGGAGCGCTGCTTCGCAACGAGAGCCGTGGGGCGCACTACAAGCCGGAATTCCCGAACCGGGACGACGAGAACTTCTTGAAGACGACCAAGGCGAGGTTCACCCCAGACGGCCCCGCCATCGAATACGAGCCGGTGGATGTCTCGCTTATCCCGCCGCGCAAGCGGGACTACACCACGGACAAGAAGAAAGGGGCGCATTGAGATGGCGGACAGAGTGGTGAAACCAGGAATGGGTTCGGGCGCGGCTGCACCGCCTAATCTGGCCCAAGCGGATGGGAATCCGGGGACCGTATGGCGGGCGAACCAGGCGAGCACGATAGAAGCGGCACTCCCTCTCGATTCGGAGAAAGCGGTGCATCGAGATGATCCGGTAACGCTCACTGCCTCTGTCACCCGGATGGTGAAGCTGGTCGTGACCCGGCAGGACGATCCGAAAGCCTCTGTTTATACGGAGGAATTCGAGGTTCCTTATCGGCCGAATATGAACGTCATCAGCGCGCTCATGGAGATTCAGCGCAATCCGGTGAATGCCTCGGGGAGCAAGACGACGCCTGTCTGCTGGGAGTCCAATTGCCTGGAGGAGGTGTGCGGCGCTTGTTCAATGGTGATCAACGGCAAGCCGCGTCAAGCGTGCAGTGCGCTCATTGATAAGCTGGAGCAGCCGATCCGGATCGCCCCCATGAAGACCTTTCCGGTCGTGCGCGACCTTGTCATCGACCGCGGGCAAATGTTCACCGCACTAAAGAAGGTCAAAGCCTGGATTCCCATCGACGGTACCTATGACCTCGGCCCCGGTCCGCGCATGGCGGAGGCCAAGCGACAGTGGGCTTACGAATTGTCCAAATGCATGACCTGCGGGGTGTGCCTCGAGGCTTGCCCCAATGTCAACGACCGCACCAGCTTCATCGGTCCTGCGGCGATCTCTCAGGTTCGGTTGTTCAATGCCCATCCTACAGGCGAGATGAACAAGCACGAGCGGCTGGATGCGCTCATGGAAGACGGAGGCATCGAGGGCTGCGGCAATTCGCAGAACTGCGTCCGCTCCTGTCCGAAGGGAATCCCGCTCACAACGTCCATTGCCGAGATGAACAAGGATACGACCAAGCGGCTGTTCCGCAAATGGTTCGGCATGTAGCAGACGCAGAACTTCTCATCCCCATTGACGCCGATTCATACCCACACGATCAGGGCTGACGGCGTACTAGCCAATCTAAAAAGAGCATTCCCGTCATCGCGTTCACTTGCGATGAAGAGGGAATGCTCTGTTGTTTAGCTAGCGGTCCATGCCGGTCAAACCGTACGTCCTCACCCTTGAACGTGTTGATAACAAGCGACGTCAATGGATCGGAGATAGGGTGCGGACATCCCGGTTTAGGAGCTGTTAGGAGTTATTATGAGCTGACAGCGTACCGGCCGAGTGGTTGACTTTGTGAATTATTCGGCTGCCAGAATCGGCAACAACTTAGAAGGTTCGCCCGAGTAGAGAACGTCCAGTCGGTGTAAAGCCCGAGTGGAAGCCACATACAACAGCTTCGCGTCCCGTGTGTCGGAGAGATAATGGCGCTCGTCCACATCGGTCAGGATGACCGCGTCGAACTCCAGCCCTTTGGCAAGGTAGACGGGGACGACCGACAGGCCGCCTTCATACCTCAGGTTGCCCGCGTGGATCAGGTTTGTGGTCATCCCTTGCCGGAGCAGGCTGTCATGCGCTTCCGTTGCTTCCTCCGCCGTGCGGGTGATGACAGCGACCGTATTCATGCCGCCTTCAGCGAGGATGGCGGACACGGTCTCCGCAAGCACCGCTTGCCGCTCCTTCGTGGAGGGAATCCGGCGAATTTGTACCGGCTCGCCTGTGCGGAAGACCGGAACGGCGAGGGAATCTCCCAGGCCGCCATTCGTCAGCACGCTATTGGCGAATTCGATGATTTCCGTCGTCGACCGGTAGCTCCGGTCCAGGCGGAAGAAGCCTTGACTGTCCTCCGGGAACTGATCCAGGAACTCCTCCCAATGGTGGATACCGCGGTAATCGTGTATCCCCTGGGATAAGTCGCCCAGGATGGTGAACGAGCCGGTCGGTACATGCTGCCGAAGGACGGCCAACTGGTACGGAGAGAAATCTTGGGCTTCGTCGATGACGGCATGATCGAAGCGATCGTTGCCGTCAACCCCGTACCAGCGGTTATGAATATGAAGCAGCGGCGCGAGGTCTTCCTCGGACACCGTCTTCTTACGGAGCAGCTTGAGCGTCGCCTGGGCGATTCCGGGTGGAACGGCGGCATGCGCTCCCGGCTCGAACAGCTTCGCGTAAAACGTCAGCGGAGTATAAGCGGGCCACTGCTTCAGGTAGGTTTTCAGCTTTGCGTTTGCTTTTTGCTTGCGGTCCTTGCGCACCTTCGGGTCGCCGATCTGATCCAGCTGCATCTCCAGCCAGCGGCGGATGCGCGCTTCTCCCCGTTCCCGACGCTTCATGAGCGGATAATGGCGGATGTCTTCATAGAACCACTTCCGAATCTGTTCCGCCTTCAGCACTCTTCCGTCCCAGGGGCTATAAGCCAGCTCCGGAATGAAGTCCGCTTCGAAGCGGTCCAGCTCGGCGTTGATCAACTCGGAGAAGGCGAGAGAACCTTTGAAGCGGCCGGCTGGCGGCTCCGTCTGATCGGTTTCGGCGAGAGCGGCGGTATCGGCAGAAGCGTCTGCGCCGGCTTTCGCTTTGCGGGCTCCGGCTGGCGGCTTGGCATCCTTCAGCCGGAAGTGCTCCTCGTACGAAGCGGTGGCGTCAGCCAGCTTCAGGCTATCGTGCAGGCGGTCGAGAGCCCATTCGGGCAGCGTTGTCTGCTTGATGTGTCCGACGCCCAACTCCGGAAGCACGCCGGAGATGTAGTCGAGAAACATCCGGTTGGGGGCGAAGATGATCATCCGCTCGGCTCGCATGCTATCGCGGTAACGATAGAGCAGATAAGCCAGCCGGTGCAGGGCGACGGTTGTTTTCCCACTTCCCGCGACCCCTTGGATGACAAGCGCTTTGTTGCGGTCGGCGCGGATGATGCGGTCCTGCTCCGCCTGGATGGTGGAGACGATGTCGCGCAGCTTGTTGTCCTTGTTCTCGCCGAGGCGATAGAGCAGAAATTCATCGGCGACCGCGCCGCCGAGGTTCTCCTGCCCGCGCACATACGAGTCGACGACCCGCTGTAGCTCTCCCTGCCGTACGAGTAGGTTCCGCTTGAGATGAACGTCGCCCTCGACGGTCCCGTCCGGCGACTCGTACGAGGCGGAATCTTCCCCGCCGGTAAACGAATAGTACAGTTCGGCGACCGGAGCGCGCCAATCGATGACGAGCAGCCGTCCTCCGCCGGAGTGCTCCAGCCCTCTTTTGCCGATGTAGAGCGGAGCTGAGGTTGGAGCTCCTCGTTCCTGATAGTCGAGCCGTCCGAAATACGGCTCATCTGCAATCCGGGCCAGCTGCTGCCGGTTTTCTTCCCGGACGCTTTCCAGCACCTGCTCGGTGTAATCGTCCCCGCGGTAGCGAGGCACCTGGTCCAACTGCTCCCGCTGCAAGCGGATTTCATCCGCTGTCATGCGCAGACGGGGCTCTTCTTCCAGATAGGCACTTTGATTCGAATCCGTCAAAATCAGTTACCTCCATGGATCATATTCAGCCCTTCCAGATCCCTTCTGGATGGAAAGACAGAATTTCACTATAGCACAGTGGACATTCAGCGGCAATGAGCTTAGCACAAAGGAAGGGGGGACGTCGGTGAGAGGGGGGAGAGTGAGATCGAGTTTGTGGGGGACGTCGGAGAGAGGGGGATAGCGGAATCGGGTAAGGGGAAAACGGCGGATAACTCGCCCCTGGCATCCATGGCGATGTCCCTACTCGTCCGCAGAAGAGTCGGCGGTAGATGGAAGCTCCTTAACCTGGCTTCCGGCGACCTGCTCGTCCACGCTTTCGATAAAGCGGTTCAGAAACGGATGGTCCTGGGCTTTGGCGATCACCAGTTGAACATAGGTCTCGCCGATCTCGTCGGCTGGAAAGGACGTCAGTGGATAGGCGTCCGTCACCACTCCGGCCGGAAGCAGGCTCACGCCCATGCCGAGCGAGACCGCCTTCAGAATCGCTTCGACCGTGTCAAATTCAACGGCTTCCGGCTGACGGAGGGTCCTGAGGAGAACCCACTGCTCCAACAAGCTTCGATAAGGGCAGCCTGGCGTTGAGGTCACGATGATCGGCTGACGAGCGAGCTCCTCGACTTGGCGTCGCTCCTGTGGGGCAACAAGAACGAGCGGCTCGCGGAAGAGCAGCACACTCTTCAGCTTGGGATGGTGATAGTCTGTATTTACAAAAGCACAGTCCAGCTCTCGTGATGCTACCGCTTCGATCAGCGCCGCCTGAGTGTCCGTTCTGACGGCGATGCGCACCTGGGGGCAGGCTTCCCGGAACGAAGCCAACCACACCGGCAATTTGCCGGCCGCGATGGTCGAGGTTGCGCCGATGCGGAGCACGGGTGTAGCTTTTTGCAGCTGCTGCTTCGCATTCGTCAGCAGCTCGATGATCGGGTCTGCATAAGCGAGCAGACGCATCCCATCGTCGGTGAGGGTCACCCCTTTGCTGTGGCGAATAAACAAGGCGGTTCCAAGCTCCTCCTCCAGGCTGCGAATATGGGCGGTCACGTTCGATTGGACATACCCCATTTTGTCGGCTGCACGAGAGATGGATCGTTCATATGCGACTTCTCGGAAAATGCGAAGCTCCAGGCTTTCCATGAGACAGCCTCCTATCAGTTTGGCTGATGGATGGGATCATTGCTACCTATTATACCTCTCTTTCGCGACGAGGTACGATGGGACAGTGGACCACGAAACCGAAAGGGGAAGTCAGCATGGAAGGTCATAAGAAAACAGCGGTTATCACCGGCGGAGCGACGGGAATCGGTAGAGCGATCGGGATGAAGCTGGCGGAAAGGGGAGCCAACATCGTCCTAAACTATGCCCATTCCGAGCAGGAAGCAAGGGCGGCGGCCATGCTAATGGAAGAGAGGGGAGCGGAGGTTCTCTTGATCCAAGCCGACGTCTCGAAAGAGGAAGACGTGAAGAGAATGATCGAGTGGACGGTGGAGCAGTTTGGGGGTATCCACTATTTGGTGAACAATGCCAGTATCACGAAGCAGCTGGAGCTGTCCGATCTGGAGGCGGTAACGGATGAATGCTGGGACCAGATCATGGCGGTGAACGTCAAAGGTATGTTTTCCTGCGCGCGTGCGGCTGCTCCGTTCCTCAAGCGCGAGGAAGGCAGCGCGATCCTCAACATGGGCAGCATCGCCGGGTTGACCGGCTCCGGGTCATCGCTGCCTTATGCGGTGTCCAAAGCCGCCGTTCACGGATTGACGAAATCGCTGGCTCATGCCCTCGCGCCGGCAATCCGCGTGAACGCTCTCGCCCCGGCCGCCGTCGCCACACGCTGGTGGCAGGGCGAGGAGGAGAAGATGCTGCGCCTGAGCGGTCATTTGCCTCTCCAGCGCCTATCGACGCCGGAGGACATTGCCGAATTGGCCTGCGCCATTCTCGTCCAGGAATCCCTAACGGGTCAGATCATCAGCCCGAACAATGGCATGCTCATTTGATACGATTGAAAAGGAGCGCCCGCCCGGATAAGCTGCAAGCCGGGGAGGACGCTCCTCTATTTGTCACACTTCATGCTCGAACATCGGAACCTTTTACCGGAAGCTCGTGTTGACGGCTTTCAGCAGAACACGGACGTCATGCTGGTACGGGGTGACCGGCGCGATCGGCCGCTTGATGCCCATCAGCGTGTAGACGGCGATCCTAGCGGCGCGAACGGAATATTCCTCCGTAAACACCATGTCCTCCGGAATTTCGACGAACTGGCTGATGAGGGCCAAGTTGGTGGATCCCTCCGGTACGACCTTCGGACGATCGGTCATCTTCCGCGGCTGGAACTGGGCGTCAATGTAAGGCATGTTGCACGGGATGACATTGATGACGTCTTTCAAGATGGCATCCAGCTCGTCTTCCCAATGCAGATGATGGAGCAGCTCAATCAGCATCTCTTCACCAGTGCAGTCGCGCATCGGTTTTTGGACGTAATCTCCAAGTTTGTCGGTGTAGAGCCCATAGCCCCAGAAGATCGTCTGATCCGCCGGCTGGTTGATGAAATGCGGCTGAGCGGCCACGACGATGGACATCCGCCAGCTGGAATCCTTGAACGTCATCAGGGCGCCGCTGCCGGGAACGTTGCGGGAGAACTGCTCGATCTTCTTCAGCAGCTTGTTTCCCTGCATCGTAACCGTGAAGGAGGTCCAGTTCGTCTCTTCCGGATTGCCGAAGAACGGCTTTGGATCACCCAGATGAGGAGCTTTCTTAGCGGCGATGTTGGCCCAAAGATCTCCCGAGAGCGGACGCTCCGGAAGGAAAGGGGCGGACGTATGCAAGTCCCCTAGCGTCGCCGAGTCGGTCATGCTCGCATTCGTGGCGATGCACAGATCGCCTTCTTTTAACGGGATGATGCCCTTGCCATTCAGGTCTTCGTAATGGATGGCCGTCACGGTGATGCCTTCGCCTTCCGCGAAGTCAAAATCTGTTACCCGACAGTGGAGCGAGAAATCCACGCCATGCTTGTCGAGATAAGCTTTCAAGGGAAGGATAACGGAATCATATTGGTTGTAAGGAGTGCGGGTTACACCCTCCAGCGTATGAATCCGGGAAAATTCGAAGATCATCCGGTTCATGTACCGGCGCAGTTCGAACAGGCTGGACCATTCCTGGAAGGCGAACGTCGTCTGCCACATGTACCAGAAGTTGGTCTCAAAGAAATGCGGGCTGAACCAGTCGGAGATTTTCAGGTTGTCGAGCTTTTCCTCCGGGGTGCGGACGAGCTTCAGCAGGGCCATCCGGTCCTGCATGCTGAAGCCCATGCTCGTCACGTCGAGGACTTGGCCGTCCTTGTCGATGAGGCGGGCGTTGGCGTGGGTTGGATGCGCATGGTCGAATTCCAGAATCTCTTCGCTGACGCTCTTGCCCGGTTGATGGATGGAAGGGATGGAATACATCAACTCCCAGAAGTTCTCATACGTCTCTTCGTTAAGCATGCGTCCGCCGCGGGCGACGAAGCCCTTTTGCGGAGTTCCTATACCGTCATTGGAACCGCCTACGATAGGCAGACCCTCGAGAATGTGAATGCTCTTGCCGTCCATGCCGCCGTCTCGGATCAGATAAACAGCCCCGGCGAGAGATGCGAGACCGCCGCCTACGAAATACACCTGTTTGGTTCCGCGATCATGGGTCATGATTCAAACCTCCTATGAGTTATGGATGCCACTGACGTTTACATCTCCCATCTTAGGACGATCCATACCGCCGTTCTATAGACAAAAACCGCCCGGTGTCTAAACTTTCAACACCGGACGGTTTTTGTAAAAAGGTCTTGAGGGTTCGATTTCTAGCTGATTAGTTGGCGGGCTCGACGAACTTCTCCAGATTGCTGCGGAATTCTCCTTCAAGCAGGCGGCTCAGCTTGGCGATGATGACGGCGGGCTCCTCGCGCATATCGGTGCGAATCCAATCGAGGACGAGCCCCACAAAGGCATACTTGTAAAAGTCCGCGATGAAGGTCTTGTGCTCGTCTGTCACGTTCAGTCCCGCCGAGCTTTCCTCGACGACGCTGTAGAGCAATTCGTGGGTCATCTTGTAGAGGTAGCTCTCCAAATGCTCCCGGCCGAGGGAGCGATAGGCGTTGGTAGCGAAGGATTTGTTATCCCGGACATATCCAAGGACCTGCAGGAAGCCCTGCTGCCAGGTATCATAGGTTTTCTTATCTCCAAGCACACGCTCGGCGTCGGTATCCAGAATCCAGCGCAAGAGGTCGTACACATCTTGAAAATGATAATAAAAGGTCTGCCGATTTACCTCGCAGTCATCCGCGATGTCTTTTACGGTGATCTTGTCCAGCGTGGTCTTCTCAAGCAAGCTTTTCAAGGAGGCGGCCAGAGCCTTTTTGGTGATTTGGGACATGAGGCGAACTCCTTCCGGATCGAATGAAAGCGCCGACGCTGGCATTCAATCGAGATTAATACAGCCGGGGCAGCTTGTCGAGGGTGATGGCGTACTCATGATGATACGTCGCATAGAGCACTTTCTCGGAGGTCCAAACGTCGGTAGAACCGTATTCCTTGGACCAGATCATATACCATGCCCACGGAATCCCGTTTGCCGCTACCTCTGAGATATTCGGAGTCACGCCGATTTCACCGAGAGCGGTCACTTTTGAAACGGGGGTAATCTGAATGAGCTCCTCGTACTCGGGCTTCAAAGCCGTATGCTTGCGTTTAGGAGGATACAAGTCCCGGGATATCACATCTACGACTTCATCGCCTGGATACCCTTCCTTCAGCGGTGAGTTCCAAACCCAAATCAGGTTGTCCAGGTGGTGGACGTTCGTATAACGCTCATACATGATCCGGTAGAGCTTCCTCGCCACATCGGGACCTTTGGCTCCCCACCAGAACCAGGTACCCTCCGCCTCATGAAACGGCCGCCACAACAGGGGAATTCGTTTGTCACGGAACTCCTTCAAAATTTCGGCGATGTGATCCATATCGGATATCAAAGCTTGATGTTCAACCGTTCCTTCGATCACCGCTTGCGAAGCGTCGTAATCGGTAAATTCTGTATAAAAGCTTTTATCCCGTCCGCCGATTGGCGAAAACCAATGCCAAGCGAAGGTGATCAAGCCCTTCTGGTTCAAAACCCAATCCCAAGCTTTTTCCAGGGTGTTCTTGTTCTCCTCAACTTCGACCAAGCATTCCTCCCCGCTATCCTCGTAGTTGATATTCGGGGAATAGCTCAGCAGCTCAAAACCGCACAAAGCCGGCAGCTTTCCCGTAACCTCTTGAATATAACCCAGCTCCTTCTGGTCGCGGGTTTGCGTATGCTGCCCGGTGATTAAGCCTTTCCCGGCTACTTCGGACAAAAAAGTCATTACTGCCTTCACCTCTTCGGAGGCGTTGGGATTACATGGAATCGGATTTGGTTTCTTCAGGTCAATCGCTCCTTTTTGCTTTTCATGTGATTGCTTTACCCTTGTTCATTTTTCCATTGGACATCACACTTCATCCCTGATGGATTCAGTCTGTAAGCCTTAGGCGACCGCCCGTACACCTTGGAAAATTGCCGCGTGAAGTAGTTGCTGTCATTGAATCCGCATTGGTAGGAAATGACGGTTATCGGGAGCTCGGTATGCTTCAACAAGGCACAGGCACGATCCAACCGAAGCCGGATCAGATAGGACATCGGTGTCGTTTGATAATAGGATTGAAAAATCCGGTTCAAGTGCCGGACGGAGACGTTTGAACGGTCGGCCACATCCTCTAAGGTGATCGGTTCAAGATAATGATCCTCGATGAAGGAGATCGCATTCGCCAAATGCATCAACTTGCTGGGCATGCTTTTCTCTTGGCTGTCGTATTGCCTGGACAAATAGACGACGAGCTCCATAAATCGAGAAAGCACCATCGTTTGATACCCCTGATGCTTTTGGGTGTATTCGTCGATCATGACCGAGATGAGAGCAGAGACGTATTCCAGATTGGGGAGGGAAAGATTGAGCATGCTGGAGTACGAATGAAGATTGCGATAGAACGGTTCGATGACGAACAGCGCCTGAAATCCATTTGAAAGGCGAAGGTCCGGACCGATAAAGCGCAGGATTTCGGGCTTGTACATAATATTGCAAATCTTAAACTCATGGGGGTCTTTGTAAGCATGAGTAGCTTCGCCGCTGATGACAAATACATTCGCCTTCTTGATAAAATACGTTTCGGTATTGACGATATGGGTCGCGTTCCCGCTCAGCACAATCACCAGTTCGGAGAATTCATAGTGTTGATGCAAGAACAGATCATCATCGTGTCCGCCATACTGAATGAAGAAAGGGAATTGCTCATCCTTCGTAAACCAATCCAGGTAGACTTTGTCCACGAGTTCTCCTCCCCGAGACGCAACGACAAACATGTCTATATCATGCTATAGAGGCGACCATAAAATCAAGGATCAAAAGGAGCGATCACAATAGACTGAAATTGAGCCACGGAGTGGCTAGGCTTCCATACATGAACAAACTCAGGAGGAACAGCGTCGATGCCAAATCCTTATCTACCGAATTGGGAGTATATCCCTGATGGAGAGCCGAGAGTCTTCGGCAACCGTGTTTACGTATACGGCTCTCATGACTTGGCCGGCTCGGACCGGTTCTGTGATTATACGTTGAAGGTATGGTCAGCTGACATTCACGATCTGAACAACTGGATATGTCACGGAGACAGCTTTCACACACGCATGGACCGGGATCACGAGAGCGACACCTCATGGACAGACCGGGAGCTTTATGCTCCAGATGTGGTTGAACGGGATGGACAGTATTACCTCTATGCCTACATCGTTGGATCCAAGGGCTGTGTTGCGGTAAGCGACAGGCCCGAAGGACCCTTCAAGCTGCTTTCAACCTATCGGGTTCCGGACAACAGCGCGCAAATTCTGGAAGAGGGACACTTTATCGATCCCGGTGTGCTGGTAGATGATGACGGCAGGGTTTATCTCTACTGCGGGTACCTCAGCTCCTACATGGCTGAAATCAATCCCGACAATATGCTTGAAATTTTGCCAGACTCCTTTCAGCCGGATATCCTTCCAGTTGATGAGCCCTTCGGCTTCTTTGAAGCCTGCTCGCCTCGCAAGGTCGGAGATACGTACTACTTGATTTATTCTCCTAAGATGGGGAGCAGGCTCGATTATGCGACGAGCCAATCTCCCGTTGGACCTTTCCAATACGGTGGTACGATTGTTGATAATGGAGTCGATTATCCCGGCGGCAACAACCACGGATCGATCTGTCAGATTAAGGGACAGTGGTATATCTTTTATCACCGGATGACGAATAACACGGTCATGTCGAGACGCGCCTGCGTGGAACGAATCTCCATACTTCCCGATGGAAGCATTCCTCAGGTGGAGATGACTTCATTAGGCTTTGATCAATCCCTTTCCCCTTATCGGTTTATCCCGGCAGATCTCGCTTGTGTGCTCAAAGGCGGATGCTATATTACGGAGAGAAATGTTATCGATCGAGCCGTTGTCCACATTACCAGCGGATGTGTGATCGGGTTCAAGTATTTGGACTTCGGAGAAGATTACTCCAGCAAAACCATGGAATTCACGGTGAAGGTACGAGGCTGCGGCAACAAAGGAAAGATGAACATCGTGCTTGATCATAGCGAAAACGGCGAAGTCATCGGCACATGCGACATCGGAGCCGATCATGAAGTGATCCATACGGCAGTTAAGGCCGTAACCGGCAGACATGCGGTATTCCTTGTCTTTGAGGACGAATACAGCGGTTACTTCGGGCAGTTTTTCGAAGGCAGGCCTCTCTGTGAACTGGATGGCTTTGTCTTCCACAAATAACATTCCTGATGATGGAGGAGAGACAAATGAAATTTTCGAATCCCATTTTGCCTGGTTTTTACCCGGATCCGAGCGTCTGCAGGGTTGGCGAGGATTACTATTTGGTGAACAGCTCGTTCGGTTATTATCCGGGAGTCCCGATTTTTCACAGCAAGGATTTGGTCCAGTGGACACAGATCGGGCATTGCTTGTCCAGAGAGAGCCAACTTCCCTTATCCAGTAAATCGGAAAGGGAGTCTTTCAGCTTTGTCGGAATTTATGCGCCTACGCTTCGCCACCATAACGGCCGGTTTTATATGATTACGACTAATGTATCGCATAACGGTAACTTTTACGTATGGGCGGAGCGGCCCGAAGGCCCCTGGTCAGATCCCCTTCTTTTGAATTGGCCGGGTATCGATCCCTCCCTGATGTTCGATCAGGATGGGAAGGTGTATATTTCGGGGACAGGGAGCTATGAGGAACACTCAGGGATCTACCAGGCGCAGATCGACCTTGAGACGGGAGTCTTGCTCTCGGAGCGCAAGCTGATTTGGGAAGGGACAGGTGGGCAATGCCCGGAAGGCCCTCACCTGTACCGAATCGGATCCTTTTACTATTTGCTTATCGCGGAAGGCGGAACGGAATACGGCCATATGGTGACGATTGCGAGAAGCAAGCAGCCGGATGGACCCTTCGAGTCCTGTCCGCATAACCCCATCCTGACCCATCGAAGCATCCAGAGTCCGATTCAGGCGACTGGACATGCCGATCTGGTTCAGGCGCATGACGGCAGTTGGTGGGCGGTATTTCTGGGCATTCGCGTCTACCACTACCCCTACTATCACCACTTGGGCAGAGAAACGTACCTCGCGCCGGTGACATGGACGGAGTCGGGCTGGCCCGTGATTGGCGACCAGGGCCGGGTGCAGCTGGAAATGGAAGGACCGGCCTTCTATTCGGGAGACTTGGACACAGAGTCGCGATTTGCCAGAGATGACTTCAATACCGAGCGGTTGGGATTTCAATGGAATCACTTGCGGAATCCACAAGAGGGAACGATTTCGCTCAAGAAAAAACCGGGCTGGCTCGCTCTTTCCGGGACAGCGAACGGCTTGGATCAGCAGTCGCCGCAAGCCTTTGTCGGGCGCAGGCAGCAGGATTTGGAATGCCGCGTTAGCACACTCGTCTCCTTTGAACCCGAAATGGACGGGGAGGAAGCCGGCTTAACCGCTTATATGAATGAAAAAGCTCATTACGATATTGCGATCGCTCGGAAGGATGGAATCAAAGTGATTCGGTTTCGCCGCCGGATCGGAAGCATGTGGAAGATGGAACGGGAAGAGCCGCTTGAACGGGGAGAGATTATTCTCGCTATCCGAGCGAATGCGACAACCTATACCTTCCTTTATTCCCGGCCGGGTGAAGAGGAACGAGTAATCGGGGAGGGAGAATGCTCCTACCTTTCCTCGGAGGTTTCCGGAGGCTTTACCGGCGTTTATTTTGGTTTGTACGCCACGGGGAATGGCATGCCGTCTCAAACACCGGCGTTTTTTGATTATTTCGATTATCAAAGATAAGGCCTGTTTCATCTATTTGACTCTTGGGAATGATCAGTCGATAACGGTAAGCCCAAAAAAAGATGCCCGCCAACGGGGCGGGCATTCACAATGTATTGAAAAAAGGGGGTCTTGTTAGTTATTCTAACCTGACTCTGTTAACAACGCGTAACAGTAATATTTCATTTGTGTTACAAAATGTCGTATCTTACCATCTTCTGTTGCCGGGAGCACAAATCCCTTCATTTCCTCTCGGTTGGCAGCGCTCTCCTCTATCCGTTACAATGAACATGTCGAAACAACCGAAGGAGGAAGAACAGATGGGGAACACGACAGTGAAATGGGGAATCCTCGGAGCGGGCTGGATTTCCGGCAAATTTGTCCGCGATTTGGCGTATGCCGAAGGAGCGGAGGTTGCGGCAGTAGCCGCTCGTTCGCTATCCAAAGCGGAGGAGTTCGCGGCTGAGCATTCCATTCCACGGGCCTACGGAAGCTATGAGGAGCTGGCGCAAGATCCTGAAGTAGACATTGTGTATATCGGTACCATTCATCCCGCGCACAAGGAGAATCTGCTCTTGTGCTTGAAGGCGGGGAAATCCGTCCTGTGCGAGAAGCCGTTCACGATGACGGCAGCCGAAGCGGAAGTAGCGGCGCGTGCGGCTGAAGAGAATGGGGCCTTCCTGATGGAAGCGATGTGGACCCGATTTCTGCCGCCTATCCGCAAAGTGCGGGAATGGCTGCGCGATGAGAAGATTGGAGAAGTGCGCCTCTTGAAGGCGGATTTCGGCTTCGATGCCGGCTGGAACCCGGAAGGGCGATTGTTGAACCCTGACCAAGGTGGCGGAGCGTTGATGGATGCAGGGATCTATCCCATTTCCTTCGCATCGTATGTCTTCGGTCAGCAGCCGAAGCGAATCGAAAGCACGGTCCGAATCGGCGAAACGGGAGTGGACGAGCATTTCAGCCTTCTCTTTGACTACGAGGGTGGCAAATCAGCAGCTTTAAATGGAGCGGTCAGGCTGGCGATCGGAGAGGATGCCTGGATCGTCGGAACCAAGGGGCGCATCTACATACCCAAGTTCCTGTATGCCACGAGCGCGACCCTGTTCGTGGACGGCGAGGACCCGGTCGAATTTCACGATGAGCGGAGTGCGGAAGGGTACTGCTTCGAAGCGGAGGAAGCGATGGCCTGCCTGCGGGCAGGGAAACGACAAAGCTCCGTTATGCCGTTGGCTGAGACCGTCGCCATCATGGAAACCCTCGACGCGATTCGCGGTCAATGGAAGCTGACTTACCCGTTTGAGAAGGAAGGGAATGTATAAACGCGGCTGAACGGTCTAATTACGGACAAAACCGTCTGCACAAGTATGAGTTGACTATTATTACAGGTTTAGGTCAATCAGCGCGCGCTGGTTGACCTTTTTTAACGAGAAAATGAAATGTCATACGGAGCCGAGCCGGTACCTGGTAGGAGACACTCCGAGTGTTTTAGTAAATTGTCGGGTGAAATAGTTACTGTCGTTGAAACCGCATTCATAGGAGACATCGGTAATCGGCAGCTTCGTTTTTTTCAACAGGACGCATGCGCGTTCGAACCGAAGCTTCTGGATATAAGCCAATGGGGTGATGTTATAGTGTAATCGGAACATCCGGTTTAAATGCCTCACCGAAAGCTGCGATCGGGCCGCAAGCTCCTCCATAGTCAGCGGCTCCAGGTAGTGATCCTCCAAGTAGGAGATGGCCTTCGCCAAATGCAGCAGATGATCTTGCCGTCGATCGTCCTGGTTTTCGTACAGTCTGGACAAATAGACAATAAGCTGCATAAAGTAAGCGCCAACCATGGTTTGATAGGCTTGGCGTTTGTTTATGTACTCTTCGATCAGGTGGGAAATCAGCCCCAAGACGTATTCCAGCTTGGCAATATCCAAACTCAGTCGGCTCATGAACGGCTGCTCTTGGCGATAAAACGGCTCGATAACGAAAAGAGCTTGAAATCCGCTTGAATGATTTAAATCGGTTTTCATCGAAGACAGCATGTGGGTCCGGTACATGATATTGCAGATTTTAAAATCGCGCGCATCTTTGTAGCCGTGCGGGGTAGAGCCGTTTATGACAAATACATCGCCCTTCTTGATGAAAGTCTCCTCGGCGTTGATCAGATGCGTAGCGGTCCCGTTCAAGACAATGACCAATTCGGAAAAATCCAAATGAACATGGAGATCGGCGTCTTCCTTGTGACCACCGTATTGAATAAAGAACGGAAACTGATCATCGGTCGTAAACCATTCCAACATAACCTTATTCATCGATCGGCACTCCTTTTGTCATAACCTGAAAGGAATATGGCTGATTTGTGCTAGTCCGTGACTGAAATGTGAAGGTCGTCTGCTACCTTGTGCCCTAGAATAAATGTGAGTGATCGGTTCAAAACAGAAATAGAGGGTAGCTCGCGATGTAAACGGTTGCAATTTAGGGTTTCAAAAAAAGGACTCTTTGGGAAAGTTTACTATGAATCCCATCCATTAATCAATCGTCTTTCCTGATTTCATCGCGATCCCAGAGTGGGCGGGGTGGATTAATAGAATGACAATTAAGATGTTATCGGTTATCGGTAACTTCTTCAGGAAGGGTGGCATGAACGGCTCCAATCAATTAGTATTCTGACGATTATTTTGTTATCGGTAACTCAGTAGCAGATGCTGACTCCGAAAAGTTCGACTAGGCTTGGGATCACATCCATGCCATCAGCCGCTGCCAGCGGTTTACCATACTAGGGGGGATATCATGAAACCGGCTGTTGAGAACCCAATTCAGCCTCCGCGCTCCAAAGGCTTCCACATTCCAGAACGTTACCGATTGTTCTTGTTTGCTCTGCCGCTGCTTGCGCTCGTCTTTCTGTTCAGCTACTTGCCTTTGTACGGGTGGGTCTACGCATTTTTTAACGTCCGGCCCGGGTTTTCCGTCTGGTCTTCGGAATTCGTGAGGTTCAAGTGGTTCCACGCCATCGTGGCTAACCCGACCCAATCAAAGGAAGTCATCCGGGTCCTCAAGAATACGCTCGGCATGAGCTTTCTTGGAATTGCCACATCCGTTTTCCCCGTCATATTCGCCATTCTGCTGACTGAAATTAAAGCAACGAAATTCAAGAAGGCTGTGCAAATCTTGACGACCCTACCGAATTTCATCAGCTGGGTGCTCGTCTTCAGTATCGCCTTCATGCTGTTTTCCGTAGACAGCGGCTTGATTAATCACCTGATGATCAACCTGGGCTTTCAAGACAAAGGCGTCAACTATTTGGCTTCTGACAGCCATATCTGGGTCAAGATGACCTTGTGGGGACTGTGGAAAGGCCTTGGTTGGAGCGCCATCATGTACATTGCGGCGATTACCTCGATCGACCAGGAGCTCTATGATGCAGCCCGGGTTGACGGCGCCGGCCGTTTTCGGTTGATGTGGCATATTACCGTACCGGGTGTCATGCCGACCTACTTCGTTCTTCTCCTTCTGTCGATCGGGAACCTGATCAACAACGGTCTCGATCAATACTTCGTCTTCCAAAATCCGGTCAACAAAACCACGATTGAGGTTCTGGACCTGTACGTTTACAATGTCGGTCTGCTCGGGGCCAACTTCTCCTTCGCTACAGCGATCGGCATGTTGAAATCCCTGATCAGCATTACCCTTCTATTCTTCGCTAACCGATTGTCCAAAATCGTACGCGGCGAATCGATCATCTAAATGGAAAGGGCTGGGTACTCAACATGGTACAGAAGCGCAGCGTTGGCGACATCTTATTCGAGATCCTGAACTATACATTCTTTGCCCTATTCACTCTGCTTTGCGTCTTTCCCTTCTACTACTTGTTCATCCAGACGATCAGCAGCAACGACCTGAGCGCCCGGGGGCTCGTCACCTGGTATCCGAAGGAGATTCATTTCTCCAACTATGTGAAGGTTCTGCAAATCAAGGGACTCGCGCATGCAACCTTGGTTTCGGTCGGCAGAACGGTTATCGGTACCATCCTCACGGTACTCGGTTCGGCCTTCCTGGCTTACCTGTTCACAAAGCAAAGGATGTGGGGCCGGAGGTTCTGGTACCGCTTTGTCGTCATCACGATGTATTTTAACGCCGGGATTATTCCCTGGTACATCATCATGATGAACCTGCACATGACGAACAATTACTTGGCTTACATTCTTCCAGCCATCATATCTCCTTTCTATGTGATCCTGATCAAAACCTTCATCGAGTCGCTTCCGTCAGCCCTGGAGGAGAGCGCTGAATTGGACGGAGCGGGCATTTTGACTCTGTTCACCCGCATCGTTTTCCCGCTTGTGACCCCAATTGCAGCGACGACCGCCATCTTTGCAGCTGTCGGCCAATGGAATTCGTTTATGGACACCGTCTTCCTAATGACGGAATCGAAGTACCATACTCTGCAATACGTGCTATTGAAATACTTGAACGAGTCCAACTCGCTAGCCGCCATCATTCGTTCGCAAGGGACGGCTAACATCGACTTGACGAACATGCAGACGCCGAATTCGATTCGTACTACGATCTCCATGATCGTCGTGTTCCCCATTCTATGTGTTTACCCGTTCTTCCAGCGGTTCTTTGTAAAAGGGATTTTGATAGGCTCGGTAAAGGGCTGATCCCGAGTTTCTCAAGGAGGTGATGCCGGACCCGTTTCATACGGTAGACGGACATCAGGAACTGGCTAAGACGAACACTATTTAAGTAAAAAAAGGGAGGCAATCACGCGTGGCAAAGATGAAAAAAACCGCAATGACTCTTCTTTCTTTGGTTATGATGACTTCTCTCGCAGCCTGTTCGACCAACAAGTCAAATGATGCTTCGCCCTCAGCTTCCGGCACGAATGGTTCGGAAGCGCCTTCACCGCGCCCAGAAATTACGTTAGATGTATTCTCCTTGACGTCCAACTTCAGCGGCGATCAACCTGGCTGGTTCGCAAAAGTGGTAAAAGACAAATTCAACATCAAGCTGAACATTATTTCTCCGCAGCTCGAAGGCGCGGATGCGAAATTCAGCGCACAGATGGCTTCCGGCAACCTCGGCGATATCGTCATCTTCGGCGGAGCCGACCAAAAGTGGCAGGATGCCATCAAGGCCGGGATGCTGCTTGACTGGACCAAAGACAGTCTTCTCGACAACTACGGTAAAAACATGTTGAAATACGCTCCGAAGGCCATCGAAAAGAACAAGGTCAACTATGGAAGCGGTACCAGTGTTTATGGGATCGGAATTGATGTAGGTCCTGATCAAGCTGGACCTTCTGAAGCGAAGGAGCTGAACGCTCACCCGAACCTGCGCTGGGACCTGTACCAAAAGATCGGCAGCCCGGAAATCAAGACGATGGAAGATTACCTGCCGGTTCTGAAGAAAATGCAAGAAGCTCAACCGAAGAGTGATTCCGGTCGCCCGACGTACGCCTTCTCTCTCTGGGGCGACTGGGACGGAAACATGATGATGCACACGAAGGCATGGGCGATCCTTCACGGCTATGAAGAAACCGATGGCTTTAACCCAGGAGGCTTCACGCTGATATCCGCCGATAAGGATGAAGTACAAGGGATTCTGGATGATAACGGCCTCTATCTGCGCGCTTTGAAATTCTATTTCAACGCCAACCAAATGGGATTGATGGACCCGGACTCCTTGACGCAAAAGTTTGAAGACGCTAGCAACAAGATGAAGGACGGTCAAGTTCTGTTCTCCATGTTCTCTTGGCAGGATGACGTTTACAGCACGCCGGAGCGACTTGCCGAAGGCAAGGGCTTCCAATTGGTTCCTTTCAAGGAAGAACGCAACTTCTCCAACGGCTTCAATCCGTATGGCGCAGACCGCTTCTGGTCGATCGGCTCCAAAACCAAGTCGCCAGAGCGCGTTATGGAATTCATCGACTGGTTGTACAGCCCGGAAGGTTACATGACCTCCAACTATGGCCTGCCCGGCATGGTATATGAGCTGAAGGATGGCAAGCCGGTTCTGACTGAGCTCGGTGAAAAGGCCCTCCCGGCCAACGACACGCCGATCCCGGATGAGTTCGGCGGCGGCAACTGGAAGGACGGCCGCTCGCAATTGACCAACACCTTCAAATTTACTTCCGTTAATCCGGAAACCGGTGAACCGTACGACTATCAATTGTGGTCTTCGCAGCTTGCCAAGCCGTCCAACAAGGTCGACGAAAGCTGGACCAAGGCGATGAACGCAACCTCTCCGAAGGATTATCTGGAGAAGAACAACATGCTGGCGGTCCAAAAGGCCATCTTCACTGGAACGGCTCCGGCGACCTATCCGGACGATCTGGAGCAAAAGAGAGGCCAAGTGGCCACGGTCATCAAAGAATATTCCTGGAAGATGATCTTCGCCAAGAACGAAGCGGAATTTGACAAGCTCAAGAAGGAATTGGTCGATAAAGCCAAAGGTCTTGGCTATGAGGATGTCGTCAAGTTCAACACCGAACAAAGCCAAAAGGTGTTCGAGTACCGGAAAAACAAATAATACGCTGACTTGATCGCGTGGATACGAAGCGGTGCCAATTCGGGATGTGAAGGGGCGCGAAAGCTTCGCAAGGATGGCTCTCTCACCAATAGCTGGATAGGCTAAGAAAAGCGGGCTTGGTTCGAAACTCCTTCGAACCAAGCCTGCTTTCTTTCGCTTGGATGCTGAAAAATGGCATCCATCTTGCGGCCCAAGTTCCAATGGGATACGATAGGGGATACGGGGATTGTCGAATCCCCGCGAAGAGGACGGCGTAAGGGAGAGAGCTCGAATGGGATGGCGAAACAATCGGGTTTTAAGATGGCTTTATTTGCCGGACTGGCGGATGGAAGCCAAGATGTTTGCCGTTTTCTTGCTACTTCTGATCATCCCCATCGGAGTTGTTACCCAACTGTCGGCTGAACGCTATTCCAAGTCGATTGAAGAGAATACGGTTTCCTATTCATCCCAAATTGCCGACAAGATGCTCGGCAAGCTGGACGATTACATGGAGGACTTGAAAAAGATCTCGATCATACCGTCTTATTTGGAAGCGATTCAAACCGGGCTTCGCAATTCCAACGAGTTCTACCGAGATCAGCACGGAATGGTTCCTTCGGTCAACGGGCTAACCAGCGACGGGGTTATGGGCGGTGTCAGCGGAATTAACCGAGACAGCTCGGTCCTATCGGAGATGGAGCGAAGGCGGCTGGACATCCAAAGTCAGATCGCGAACAGCATGTATTTCATTACGAGCCTGAAGACGGGAACGAACACGGTATACTTATTCGATCTTTACGGCAATTCCTATTATGTCATGAAGAGCAGCGTCGTCCGCAGTGACCTGCAGAAGGTATTCAGTGAATGGAGGAGCTTGGCGGAGAATGCGAACGGGGCGCCGGTCTTGACGAGCACCCAGGAAGTATCCGACGCCAACAACCGCAAACGCTTCGTGTTCACGGTCGTTCGGCAAATCATCGATGCGTCCTTTGCTCCAATCGGCATGATCGCCATCGACGCCAATATCAGCGTCATCGAAGATATTGTGAAGGATTTGGACCAGACGACGCAAGGCACGACGCTTATCTTGGATGAGGAAAATCGGGTCGTCTATGATAGCCAGAAGCAATACCTGTCGCAAAATCTCGGAGAGCGGGAGGCATGGGCCAAGGAAACGGGCTCCGAAGGCAGCTTTCATACGACGGTCAACGGGCAGAAGGAACTGATCATCTATCGTCAATCCGCCCAAACCGGCTGGCGGATCTTCATCAGCATTCCGCAAAAGCAGCTGATGGCGGATGCGGATCGGACACGGAAAACGACCTTATTTGCGGGTATCGCTTTCGTCTCCTTCGCAATGGTCATCTCGATCATCCTCATCTATGCCCTGAACCGTCCGTTGCGGTCCTTGGTCCGTACGATGAAGGATGTGCAGAATGGGAACTTGAATGTGGTCTTTCCGGTTAAGCGAAGGGATGAAGCCGGTCTTGTCGGCACGGCCTTCAACCGGATGATCTTGAGGATCAATCGCCTGATCGAAGAAATCCACTTCATTGAGCAGCGCAAAAAGCAGGTCGAGCTGGAATCGCTCCAGCATCAGATAAATCCCCATTTTATCTACAATACCTTGGAGTCGATCCGCATGACGGCTGTGCTCCATGATGATCTGGAAGTGGCGGACATGTCGCGTCTTCTGGGCAAGCTGCTCCGCTACAGCATTCATCAGGGGATGGATACGGTTCCGGTCCCCCAGGAATGGGAGCATCTCGAAATGTATGTTCAGCTGCTCAATTACCGGTATGGGAGCCGGTTTCATCTCACGCTGCCGGAAGAGGATTTATCCCGCAAACGGGTCATTAAGCTCCTGTTTCAGCCGATTGTGGAGAATTCCATTCACCATGGGCAGGACAGCATGAACACGCGAATGGATATCGAAATCCGATACCGGGAAGAAGGCGACGACCAGGTCTTTACCGTTGCCGATAACGGGGTGGGAATGGAGGAGGAGACGCTCGAGCTCCTTCGCGATTCCTTGAACGCACCCGGCTGGCAGGAAAGCAGCAGCGGCAGGGGCATCGGCATGAGAAACGTGCATGAACGGATTAAGTTGAAATACGGCTCGTCCTATGGACTGCAGGTGGATAGTGTGCTAGGAGAGGGGACGGTTGTCACGATTCGTCTTCCGCTCAAAGAATCGAACGGCTAAGGAGGAAAAGCGCCATGTTAAGCATCATAGTTGTTGACGATGAGGAGCGGATTCGGCTCGGTTTGGCCAAGTTGATCGAGCAAGCAGGCGAAGACTATCAGGTCATCGGTATCTTTGAAAGCGGGAACGAGCTTCTAGAGAACCTGGAGAGAATGGAGCCGGACCTTATCATAACGGATATCAAAATGCCGCAGATGAGTGGGTTGACGTTGATCGAACGGATCAAGGAACTTCGTCCAAACGTGCCTATCGCAATCGTCAGCGGGTTCAGCGACTTTGAATACGCCCGTCAAGCGATTCGGCTTGGGGTGGAAGAATACCTGTTGAAGCCGGTGGAGACAGAGGAGCTTACGGGACTTCTGGAGCGTGTCCGAACGAAACTGATCCACGAACGGTCTCGTCAGATTACGGCCAAGGATGATTATCTCCGACTCCTTGCGATCAATGAACCGGGCAAGCTTCCGGCCGCACTCAAGGAAGAGGCGGACGCCGCCCTTCACGAGCATCCCCTATTCTCGGATTATTATGCGACCTTAGTCCTTCGTGCGTCCGTTGATCGAGTTCAGAGCAGAATTCGCAGTTGGGCCCAGGATTTGCAGCGAGAGACCCGGGTTTTGTCTTGGAGATTGGGTGAGCTGGTTATTCTGGTCGCCATCCATCCCGGTGATGATGCGGAGACCGTTCGTTCGCTTGGAGCGAGTCTGCTTTCGCTGCTTCCGGCAAACGTTCATGTACGCGCGGGGGCGAGCGGGATCTTTTATGATCCGTTGTCATTGAACGAGAGCTATAAACAAGCGATGAGTGCTTTGGAATATACTTGGTATGAAGAGGGAATCCGCGCTTTTGAAGCTTCAGAGCGCATAGCGAAGCGCATCGAAGATACAGGCACCTTACACCGGTTAATTGACCGGGATTTCCGCTCGGCGCTTCATACGGTTGATTACGAAAGAGCGGAGACCGCCCTGCGCGCCTGGATGCAGGAGGCGGGACGAATCCATCTTCAGTGGCACACCTTGATGGAGCACGGCAGTCTCCTCCAGACGTTGATCCGGGAAGAAAAGGCGGATCGGAATCTGCTTGCTGAAGGGGATGAAATCCTGGATCCTCTCCTTCCCATGAATTATCCGGAATGGAGTGAGTTCACGCGGGCATTGCTCCATTTGGTTCAAGAACAATTCCGGCTGCTTAAGGACATGCAGCAGGACAACCGGGTGATCGAAACCGTCAAAAGCTACATTTTTGATCATTATATCGAGGAACTGGAGCTTAATCGGCTTGCCGAGATTGTTTACCTGACTCCCAGCTACCTGAGCAAGCTGTTCAAGATGAAGACCGGAGAGACGATCACCGATCTGATCATTTCGCTGCGGATTGATGAGGCGAAACGGCTCCTCGTATCTGAGCTTGCTCTGAAGACCTACGAGGTCGGGGAAAGAGTCGGCTATTCTGACCCGGCTTATTTCAACAAAGTATTCAAGAAGGTCGTCGGCATTACGCCGAAGGAGTACAGGGATCGGGTGCGCATTTGAAGAGCCTGTTAGTACCGTTAGCTTAATTGAAGACAAAGAAAACAAACAAAGACCATTATAATTACGGATGTAACCGTTTATACTGATGATGAAAGCGATTACCGGGCTTTCCCCAATTTCGGGAAGGCTCTTTTTTTCGGTTTTAAAGACTTTGTATGCCATTAGAAAGTGGGGTTCGATCATGTTTAATTTCAGCTACAAAAAACAGCGCACCTTGATCCTTATCGGCTTTCTCACGGTGCCCGTAGCCTTGCTGCTCGTGCTATCCTACTACCCGGCTCTATCCCTGGTGTACTACAGCTTCACCGATTGGACGGGGATTGGGTGGGATATGAATTGGGTTGGTTTTGCCAACTACAAGGAGATCTTCACGAGACCTGAAATTTTTTCCTCCTTTAAAGTAAACGCTTATTATTTTATCGGCGGACTTGCCCAGACCGCTCTGGCCCTCTTCTTCGCCGTCATCCTGAGTGGCAAGCTAAAGGGACGAAATGTTTTCCGGGCGATCCTCTTTCTGCCGTATGTCCTGCACAGCGTAGCGACGGTCATCATGTTCAAGAACGTCTACCACATGGAATATGGCTCGCTCAATATCTTCCTTGGGGCGATCGGACTTGATGCCTGGCAGCAGTCATGGCTCGGTAATGAGCATCTGGTCAATTTCTCTCTCGCCTTCATTTCGATGTGGAAGTTCATGGGGCTTAGCATGATTATCTTCATCGGCGCCCTTCAGTCCATCCCGGGCGATATGTACGAATCCGCTCGAATCGACGGAGCCAACAGCTGGCAGCAATTCCGTTATCTGACTCTGCCAAGTATCCGTAGCGTTCTGAATCTGCAGCTTATTCTGACGCTGACCGGCGCACTCGCCGCCTTCGAAATCCCATACGTCATGATGCTGGGAGCCAACGGCACCTCGACCTTCGTCATCCAGACGGTGGATACGGCCTTCAAGTTCCAGAAGGCGGGCCTCGCTTCCGCCATGGGGGTTGTGCTCATGCTGATCGTCATTGTGATCATCTTGATTCAACGGAAATTGCTGCCGGGGGGAGAGGATTAAGATGGAAGTACGTGAAAATAAGCTGATTACCATTTTGAAATACCTGCTGCTCATCGCAGCTTCCTTCATCGTGTTCTTCCCGATCTATTCGGTCGTGATCGGAGCCTTCAAAACCCAGGTGGAGTATTATCAGTCGGGAATGTCGCTGCCAAAGGATTTCTTCAACTTCGACAACTTCCAGCGCGTCTTCAAGATCGGCAAGCTGGGACCGAGCTTCCTGAACACCTTCATTATCATGGTCATCTCGCTCGGCGGGAACATCCTGTTCGGTACCATGGTTGCTTACGCTCTGGGTCGCTTCAAATTTAAGCTTCGGACGCCGATTATGGGCCTGTACCTGGGAGCCCAGCTGATCCCGACCATCACCACGCAAGTATCGACGTTCAGCGTTATCAAGGCACTTGGGTTGTATAATACGATGGGCGCGCCGATTCTGCTTTACCTCGGGGCAGACGTTCTGCAGATCGTCATCTACTTGCAGTTCATCAACAGCATTCCGAAGGATTTGGATGAGAGTGCGATGATGGAGGGAGCATCCCTCTTCAAGATTTACCGCTCCATCATCTTCCCGCTGCTCGCTCCGGCCACGGCAACCTTGGTCATCCTGAAGACCATCTCCATCTACAACGACTTTTACACGCCTTACCTGTACATGCCGAGTCAAAAGCTGCGCGTTGTCTCCACGGCCATCTATTCCTTCGTAGGACCGAACGCCGCGCAAATCAACGTCATTTCGGCGGGGATTCTCATCATCTTCATCCCGACGGTTGTCATCTTCCTCTTCCTGCAGAAATTCATTTTCTCGGGAGTCACGAGCGGAGCCGTCAAAGGGTAATAAGACAAAAGCACAAGACTCTCTGCCTGCTGTAGCTAAGCAGGCAGAGAGTCTTTTTTATACGGAGGAGAACGGGTCCGCAAGCGCTAACAAGAAGGGTGGTTAGCATAATTCATAACAAGAAAAACAAACGAAAACCATTTTTCTTGAATATGTAACCGCTTATACTGGGTATTGTAAGCGATATCAAGACAAGTGATCCGAAAAGGTTCACTAATCCATTCTTTGGGGGTTGAGCTAGGAATGAAGAAGAAAAGTATTGGGGTAGGGTTAGCATCCGTCATGATGGTGTCTCTGCTGGCAGCATGCGGCTCCAACAGCTCTGCACCGTCAGAATCACCTTCCACATCGCCCGCGGCTTCTGGGGCGGCAACTAGCGAGCTCAGCGGCAAAATCAAGGTATTGACCCACCGGACCGATATGGTAAACGATGGAACCTTGGACGGATATGCCAAGAAATTTAAAGAAAAGTATCCGAAAGCACAAGTCGAATTCGAAGGCTTGACGAACTACGCAACGGATATCAAGGTTCGCTTGACGACGGGCGAAGCCGGTGACGTTAACATGCTGGACGGCGGCATGCCGACGAGCGACTTGCCGAAATATTACGAGCCGTTGCCAGATTCTTTGTTTGAAAACGCTTATTTTGCCGATGTGCGCGAGATCGACGGCAAGCGCTACGGGATTGCGACCGGTGTAAATACGCAAGGGATTGTTTACAACAAGAAAGCATTTGCCGCAGCCGGCATCGACAAAGTTCCGACCACGCTGGATGAACTGTATGCAGATGCGCAGAAGCTGAAGGATAAAGGTATTGTTCCGCTGTACCTGAACTATGGCGCGCAATGGCCGATGACCAACTGGGGTGTTAACTCCTACTGGTATGTAGACGGCAACGCGAAATACACGGATACCCTCGTTACCACGGATACGCCGTTCACGGTTGACGGACCTTACGGCAAGCTGATCAGCATCGCTCGTGAATTCGTACAAAAGGGCTGGGCTGAAAAAGACTTGTCCACGAACAACTGGGAAATGTCGAAGGGTGAACTTGCATCCGGCAAAGCTGCGATGTACTTCCTCGGCAACTGGGTTATCCCGCAGGTTATCGGCGCTGGTGCCGCATCCGAGGACATCGGATTCTTCCCGCTCCCTTATGACAACAGCGGCAAGTACAATGCTCCGCTCGGCGGCGACTACTTCATCGGCGTAAACAAAGACAGCAAGAACAAAGAGCTCGCAACGGCTTGGGTAGAATTCTTCGTCAAGGAATCCGGCTATGACACGTACTCCGGTTTCATGCCGATCTACAAGGACAAAGAACCGGCAGTTGAGCAGATGGCCGAATTCAAATCCTACAACCCGAACTTCATCGAAAGTGTAGCAACGGATCCGAAATTCAACGAAATCGCCAATAAGGCTGAGATCGCGGTCAGCACCGGTTCGGTTGAACAAGATCTGATCAAGGCACCCGATCTGAAGAAAGCATTTGACGACCTGAACAAAAAGTGGGCAGACGCTCGCAAGGCACTTGGGTATTAATTTCGGATGATATCCGAATAAGGAGAGGCAGGCCGTTCGGTTCAAACCGAACGGCCTGTTTTTCGTTACATCGGCTATTCGAAAATTCTGCTTCCTCAAAATAGGAAAACATTGTATCCTAAGCTTAGCAAAAATTGAATAGCTCCCATGAAAGAGGACACGACCCTTATGAGATCCGGCATGAAAGCCCGACTCGGCCTTCCGATCAGTCAAATCGCTTGGAATAATTTCCGGCTCGATTTCTCCGCGACCCTTCTGTTCAGCTTGTTTAATGTCGTCTTCAATCAATTTTACTTGCCGATGGCCATTCGACAAGGAGCGTCCGATCTGGAGATCGGGCTTCTGTCGGCTTCTCCTGCCATCGGCCTCTTGTTTTCGCCGCTATGGACGGGAGGGATCGAACGGTTCGGACCCCGCCGCTTCTTTTTCATTCCGAACCTGATCGGGAGGCTATTGATCATTTTTCCGGCTCTGTTCGGAGCGCCGGTCGTGTATGTGGCGACGGCGCTCGTGTTCCAGCTTCTGATGGGCATGCAGTCGCCTGCGTATGCGTCGCTGCTGACGAGGTTGTATCCGGCGCGTCAACGAGGAAAGCTGCTCGGGTATGTTCGCGTGGGCATGTGCTTGCTCATGATGCCGATGGCATTCCTCATCGGCAACTGGATCGACTACGCCGGGCCGAGGCCCGCCTTGATTTCAGCGGCACTGACCGGTGCTCTGTCGTTATGGATATTCCGCGGAGTACGCAATGAGGATGGAAGCGATGATTCGCCCACTCCCGCCGCTGCTGCACCCCAATCGAGCTGGAGTGATCGGTTCGCTCTGCTGGTAGGCAACCGCGAGCTGCTCGTGTTCTTCCTGGCGACGACGTTCTCCGGTTTTGGCAACATCCTTTCGAGCCCGCTGTATCAGATGATCCAGGTCAAGGAATTGAATTTGTCCAACACCCAGATTGGGACAGCGAGGGTGGTGTACTATGCCTTCCTGCTGCTCTCTTACTTCGTCTCCGGATGGGCGCTCGATCGTTATCCCCCGAAGCGGACTCTCGTCTACGGGCTGGGAGCGGTCATCGTGGTTCCGCTCCTGTACGGATTGTCTCCGAGCTTCGGCTCCGTTCTGGTGGCGAGCGGAATACAAGGCATTGCGGATGCCATATGGGACATTGGCGTTCTCGCCTTTGTGTTCATGATCGCTCCCGGACGGGAAGCCAGCATCTTCAGCATCCACCTCATGCTGTTCGGAATTCGCGGTACGATTGGTCCGCTGCTCAGCACCGGGCTTGTCAGAACCGTACCTTATTCCGACATCCTCATGGGTGCGTCATTCTGCGGACTCGTCGGTACTGCGCTCTTTCTCTTCCTGTTGAAGGACCGCAAAAAGCGAAAGCCGGACCGAGCCCCCGACAAAGCGGTGACCCCTTCCGGCTGAAATTGCGTCGGATTAACGCTGCCAGACGTCCTCATATTCCTTGCGACGTCGAAATATGGACCTGAATCATCTCGCGTTCGTTCATGGCGATCTCCTTTTGCGCACAGCCTTTGGCTTGCGCTTTTTTATTTTGGCGATGGTTCTGTTTACACGAATGATGGCTATTTGACTCGTTTGGGTATAATTTAATATTCGTTTAGGCGGATTTCAGCTTCCTTTCAGGTTTCACCGTTATTCTGGAAGCAGAAGAAATTGAGCCAAGCTTATCAATAATAAACGAAAAGAGGAGATCTTATGAACCCGAAACGCATGCTGATCATCGGCTCGATGGCTGCCGCCATCACCGCAGGAAGCGGTGTTGCCGCTCCTGCGGCCGAAGCGGGTGCTCTGGATTCCGGACTTCGTATGAAAGCCCCCGCAGCTATTGTTCGTACGGCAGGCATCGCCCGAAAGGATTCCCTCCAACAAGCGCTTGGGGTATCCTCGGATGAGCAATTGTACGAAGAGATCTATGAGGGGCGTTCTTTGGCCGAAATTGCGGATCGGCATCTCGGAGATGCTGAACAAGTCATCGATCTGCAGGTTTCGGAGCTTCAGGATCAGCTGCGTACCCGCCTGGAATCCGGAAGCCTGCTTCTTGAACACTATTATGCGCAATTGGCTGAGCTGGAGGCGATCGTGACCCGATCGGTCTATGGCGAGGCTTTGAAGTAACGGCAGCTTTCCGGGCTCATTCGGGCTCACTCAACGTTAACGGAGGAGTAGCTGAACATGTTAACCGATCATTCATGGGACAAGGCGTCCGGCTGAGCCGGGCGTTTTTTTGTCGTTTGAGAGAGGAAATGACGGCATTCATGTCGAAGGCTTCCCGCATGACAACAATGAAAAAATATCTTCTCCTTCCTTTGTTGGCTTTACTTGTGCTAACCGGCTTTCGGCTATTGTGGCTGGACCATTTCAAAGAGCCGCCGCAGCCTGCTGCGAGACAAGGCGTATTTGACCTGCGCGGGTTTCCGCTTAAGGATGCCACAGCCTCCCTGATCGGGGAGTGGGAGTATTATCCGGGAGTTCTACTTGAGCCTGATGAACTCGAGACCGAGAAGGCCCTTGCTCCGACCTACAGAGAGCTGTCTGCCAGGAATATATTCGCGTTCGACTTCTCGGATGAGGCTTATCAAGCGGGTACCTACCGGCTGCGCATTCAATTTGACTCGTCATCTCCGCAAGCGATGTATGGGTTGTCCCTCCCCCCTTTGTCGATGGCCTCCCGAATATACGTAAATGGGGAATACGCGGGAGGAGCGGGGATTCCTTCGACGGACCCAAGAAGTTTCAAACCGCAAGCCTATTCCCAAATGCTGGCCTTCCACGCGGATCGAGGCGAGGCGGACATCCTCGTGCAGGTCTCTGGCAATTTGAAGATCAAGTCCAACGTGATGGAGTCTCCGATCCATTTTGGTACGTTTAAGAAGATCGAGCATCAGTGGAACCTTGCTGTCGGCATGCAACTCCTGCTGATCGTGGTCTTGTTCCTGCATGCGATCTATGCGGCGATTCTTTATTTGATTACGGACAGGAATCGGACGATGCTTTATTTTCTGCTGCTGCTCGTCTGTGCGATCTATGCGTTTTTGGTCGACGATGCGAAGCTGCTCAACAGTTGGGCAGATGGGAGACTTAGCTTTATTTGGGGACAGAAGCTGCTCCTTCTCTCGTATCTTTGGCTTTTTATGTTTATCAACATCCTGGCGGTTCATCTCACGAATCGAAAGGCGAATGGCTTCGGCATGAAACTGCAAATGGGAGCAGCTTTGCTCTACAGCGTTATGGTGATGACGTTTCCGTTGGAAGTGGTCAGCAGCTTGATCTGCATCTTTTTCCTGCTAATCATCGTCTCATTTCTGATGAACCCCGTTATTCTGATCCGCTATTATAATGTAAGATCAGATCCAGACGGCATGTGCCTGCTGATCACGGCAGTAGCCATCGTCTCCAGTGCGAGCTGGGGAACCTTGCGTTGGTTTTGGGGAATGGACTTTCCCTTTTACCCGTTCGATCTTGTGGTTGCCTTCCTCAGCTTCGCCACGTATTGGTTCCGCCGTTTTCAGCGAAGCGTCATGCGGACGGAGATGCTCGCTCGTGAGCTCCGCAATGCCAATAAGGCCAAGGATGGATTTCTTGCCAACACTTCCCATGAGCTTCGGAACCCGCTTCATGGGATGATGAATATCGCTGGGCATGTTCTGGAGCAGGAACGAGGGAAGCTTGATCCAGATAACGAGAAGAATTTGGAGCTGCTCTTGTCGATCGGCAACCGGATGACCCATCTCTTGAATGATCTGCTGGATTTATCCTTGCTGAAAGAAAGTCGGATTCGGCTGAACCTGACGGCTGTAGCGCTCCAGCCGATTATCGAACGCATGATCGATCAGTTGAGCTTCCCGAAGAATGGAAAGCCGCTTGAGCTCCGGGTACGTTTGGATGACTCTTTTCCTTGCGTGCTCGCTGACGAGGAGCGGCTCATGCAGATTTTGTTCAATTTGATCCATAACGCCATCAAATTCACCGAGGAAGGGACCGTTCTCATCGAGGCGGAGAAGGACGAGCGATTCGCTTACGTGCATGTATCGGATACCGGAATCGGAATGGATGAGGTGACCGTGTCGCGCATTTTCCGTCCCTCTGAGCAGGAAGATTCCGAATTCACGGAACCGATGGGCGGCATCGGTCTCGGACTTAGCATCTGTTCGATGCTGGTTAAGCTTCATGGAGGTGAGCTTTACGTGAAATCCAAGCCGGGCCACGGTTCCGTCTTTTCGTTCTCTCTCCCGTTGGCTCCTGCCACAGAGAAGTTCGATTCGGCTGCCGGACCCGATGCACAGACCGAGACGGTCGCTCGGAACATGTCGGAATGGGAGCTGTCCAACCCGGAAGATGTGGTAAAATTCCCGGTTAGTATCGAGAAGGAATCGGTTAAAACGTTTGACCGAAGGCCCCGTATCCTTGCAGCCGATGACGATCCTGTCAATTTGAAGGTCTTGGCCACTCTTCTGCCTCCTGAAACGTATGAGCTGGCGTATGCGGTCAATGGGGTTGAAGCGCTCCGGCTGCTCGAGAGAGGTTCCTGGGACCTCGTCATCACCGATGTGATGATGCCGAAAATGTCCGGTTATGAGCTGACGCGGGAAATCCGCAAGAGGTATTCGATGACCGAGCTGCCGGTGCTTCTCCTCACGGCTCGCACCCGTTCCGAGGATATCGAAGAGGGCTTTCGCGCCGGTGCTAACGACTATATGTTGAAGCCTATCGACGGCTTGGAGCTGCTTACGCGGGTGGATGCTCAGATCAAGCTGAAACGATCGATCGCTGAACGGCTGCAGCTTGAAGCGGCTTATCTTCAAGCTCAGATGCATCCGCATTTTCTATTCAATGCATTGAACTCGATCTCCGCCCTTGCAGAGATCGATGTCCGCCGAATGGGCGAGTTGCTGCATGCCTTGAGCGACTATTTGCGGATCAGCTTTCATTCCCTGAGCAGCGAAGAGCTTGTTCCCATCGAGCATGAGCTTGATCTGGTCCGAGCCTATCTATACATAGAACAGGAGCGTTTTGGTGAGCGGCTGAATGTAGTCTGGGACCTGGAAGAGGGCTTGAGGTTCCAATTGCCTCCGCTGACTCTCCAACCCCTAGTTGAGAATGCCGTCCGTCATGGGATTCTGGAAAAGGTGGATGGAGGAACGATCATCATCCGTACCCGAAGAAAAGGTGATGAAGTCGAGCTGAGCGTGATTGATGATGGGATCGGCATGGATGCCGAGTTGAAGTGCCGCCTCCTTACACCATCGCACGGCAACGATCGCGGAGTTGGTATCATCAACACGGATCGGCGCTTGAAGCGGCTGTGCGGCCAGGGGCTGCAGATCGAAAGCGAACCAGGTGTAGGCACCCGCGTGTCTTTTACCATCTGGCTGAGAGGAGAATCGGTATGATCCGGGTTTTGCTGATCGACGACGAGAAGCTGGCTCTGCTGCAATTGGAAAAGCTCTTAAAGGAGTGGCCGGATATTGAGGTTCTGGCGACGTATACGGATCCGAGGCTGGCCGTTCAGGAGATCTCCCGATGGAAGCCGGATGCGGTCTTCCTCGATATTCAAATGCCGGGGATGAACGGGATGAAGGCGGCGG
This sequence comes from Gorillibacterium timonense, assembly GCF_001457415.1. Taxonomy (GTDB): domain Bacteria; phylum Bacillota; class Bacilli; order Paenibacillales; family NBRC-103111; genus Gorillibacterium; species Gorillibacterium timonense. The sequence continues at coordinate 912,818 of NZ_LN881723.1, read as the reverse complement.
ATTTCATTCAGCAGGCTTATTCGCCTGCGGAGCTTATTTTCGTGACCGCCTATGATCGGTTTGCCGTCGAAGCCTTTGAGCTGAACGCACTTGATTACCTGCTGAAGCCTGTCGACCGCAGAAGGCTCGGCAAGACCGTTTCTAGGCTTCTAGGATCTGTACCTTCGACTATTGTCCAGGGAGCTCCTAAACCTAGTAAACCTAGCCCATCCGCAGTGATCCGTTGCCTGGGTCCCCTTCGAGTGGAAGGCGAGGGAGAAGGAACGGAGCCGGTTCGCTGGAGAACCGCCAAAGGGCAAGAGCTGTTTGCTTACCTTCTGCATAACCGGGAGCGCTTTGTCTCCAAAGACAGCCTGATCGAGCTTCTGTGGCCCGATTCCGATCTGAAGAAAGCAGCGGCGCAGCTTTATACGACCGTTTATCAGGTTCGCAGGAGCTTGAAGCAAGCGAACCTTGCCGTTGAAATACGCAATATCAGCCGAGATGACGGCTATATGCTCGTTCTGAACGGCGTACCAGTCGATGCAGAGGGCTGGGAGAAAGAACTGCAGGAGCTGGGTCCTGTCGATTCGTCCAATAGCTCCCGCTGTCTTGACTTGCTAAACGGGTACGAAGGAGATTATTTCGGCTCCTCTGGATACCTGTGGGCGGAGAATGAGCGTCAGCGGTTGAGCTCAATCTGGCTGTACAAAGCACTCCAATTGGGTGATTACTTGCGGGAACAAGGAAATGCGGTACAAACGGTAACCGTATTTCGCCGGGTGCTTGAGCTACAACCCTATTCCGAGGAAGGGCATCTGGGGCTGTTACGTACATACGACCGAATGGGAGAGCGAACGATGGTGATTGGGCATTATCGGGATTGCGTCAATCTCGTGAGGGAAGACCTCGGTATTGAAATGAACGGGAAGATCGTGGAGTGGTACGAAACTTGGTTTCATAGTAAAGTATAAGCATCATCGGATCGCGGAAAGGAGGGATTCCCGGGATGTGGAAGAAGACGGCTTATTTGCTGATCATCATGGGGCTCATCCTCCTGATGTGGCCAAAGGCCAGGGAATGGGTCGATGATTACAAGCAAGACAAGCTGCTTCGAGATGCGAAAGCCGCGATGTCGGCTCAGACAAGCCCGCATTCGCGAGAAGCTGGCTATGAAGAGCTGTCTCAGTTATTCGCTCTGGAGACGGATGGAGCGGAAGGAACACTGCTGCCGGATGCCTCCGCCAGCCCGGCTCCCACAGAGCTTGCTGTTCCCGAAGGAGCGGTGGCGATCCTGCGCATTTCGAAGATCGATCTCGAGCTTCCGGTTCTAGAGGGAGCAACCAAGGCCAACATGAAGGTAGGCGCCGCTCATATGACCGAGACGACGCCGCTTGGCGAGGTGGGCAACGCAGCGATTGCGGCCCATCGGGCTCGCACGGAAGGACGGCTGTTCAACCGGTTGAACGAGATCGCCGTAGGCGATGAGATGGAACTGGAGATGAAGGGGAAGAGTGAAGTGTATCAGGTGTTCCGGGTAGTGCGCGTGCTTCCTACCGACCTGTCCGTTCTGGACGGCAACGGCAAGGACCGGATTCTCACCCTCATTACCTGCGATCCTATCGAATCGGCCACACATCGGATCATCGTCCAGGCTAAGCCTGTAAACGATGAATAGTTCTTTGTATCAAATCGATAAGTTTCTCGACAAGCTTTTCCTTATGGAAAGCTATTTTCGTATTGATAAAAATCTAACATCATATGTTCATTTTCTGTTTAGTTAGAAATATTATAATGTGCGTTATAATGTTCAAAATCTATATTCTTAAAAAAACGGAGGAAGCAATCACATGGGGAAATGGAAGAGAAAAGCCAGCTATCTGCTGGCAGCCGTTGTTTTGTTCATGCAGTGTATTGCCGGGGCAGGCTGGTTGAGTATCGCTTCTGCCAAAGAGATATCGGAAGATAAACTGAATCTCATCACCAGTGTTAACCTCGCCGTTTACGACGGGGCGGGAAATCCGGTCACGGATGTGGTTTACGAGCAAGGTGCCAGAGTTAACGTTGATTACAATTGGTCATTGCCGGATGAACACGATTACGATAAGGGAGATACTTTCACGTTTGATTTTCCGAAGGCGTTTGTGTTGGCTAATGATATAGATGGACCGTTAGTTGCTCCTAATGGCAAGCCTATGGGGAGTTTTCACGCTGATTACGAAACTCGTAAAGTCGTGATGACCTTTACCGATTACATCAAATCAGGCGACAAGGGAATCCATGGAACATTGCATTTTGAGACGAAATTTAACAAGGAAGCCATACAGGAAGAATCAACCCAGATCATTACCATCCCCGTGAATGGTGGAACTCAATCCATAGAGCTTACATTCAAGCCATATGTTTCACAAGCGATGAGCAAAACTGGACAAGCCTACCCCGCCTACAACACGAGAGAGATCACATGGACTGTAGATCTGAACAAGGATCTGCGTTCTTTGACCAAAGCGGTGTTGACGGATGAGATCCCAGTTGGGCTGGACATGCCAGTAACCGCAGTTGTGTATGAACTGAAGGTGAAGCTGGACGGAAATGTCGAACAAGGTAGCTTGATAAGTTCATCCGAGTATACAGTAACGAAGAACGATCAGCAACTTCAGGTTTCTTTCAATAATAGCTTGTCGGCAAAGGCATATCGCGTAGTGTATACCACGCCGTTGACAGAAAAATCGATTGAGAAAAGTGACAGTTTTACCAACAGAGCCAGGTTTACCGGGGAAGAAAAGGGAACTCTTGTGGAACTGGCGGACAGTAAAAAAGTCGATACCAAACAGGGAGAAGCACTGGCTAAGAAAGCTGACGGTTATGACAACAAAACCCAAACGATCAGTTGGGCCGTTCTGTACAACTATAACGGCAAAACGATTCCACAGGATAAAGCCGAGCTTGACGATTTCTTTAACTCCACGCAAGATTTGGTTGACTCGGTCCATGTCTATCCGGTCAGCCTGGATGCGAACGGAAATGAGACAAAGGGGAAAGAGTCTGACGCTCCGAAATTTTCGGTAACTCCCGCTACATCAACCGATAATGAGGGGAATACATTAAACGGTTTCCGTCTGAAATTTGAGTCTGATGTAACAGAGCCGCTTCGAATCGAATACAAGACGAAGGCGAACAAGCAAGTGATTTCCGATTCTTCTGTCACCAATACGGTGAAGTGGGGATCAGAATCCAAAACTATTAATCAAGAAATTAAACAGATGGTTGTCCACAAGGAATGGTCTGATGCCGACTATCAAAACAAGACCGTCCAATGGAAAATCTCCCTGAACAGAGACAGCCAAACGATGACCAATGTTACGGTGACCGATACTTTTCCGAGTAAAGGGCTTACTCTTGATCAGCGTACTTTGGCAGTAACGTTCGCTGATGGCAGTCCCGTTCCTACTGGGGAATACGCGTTTACCCCTGTTGCGTCGGGGAAAAATGGCTTTGTCTTGAACTTCCCGGGTACGATCAAAAAACCGATTGATATCACCTACACGACTGCCTTTAATAATGATGAGCTGAAGGAAAATTGGGTAACGAATCCTGTTGATTTCATGAATAATGCTCACGTAACCTGGAATGACGCGGATAACAAGGATCGGACCAAAGACGAGGCCTCAACCTTTTCTCCGAAGAAAGAGGCACAGGACAATGGCTTCAAAGATGGTAAGTATGACGCGGTAGACAAGCAAATTACCTGGAATATCGGATTGAACTACAATAGCAAGACGATCAGTAAAGGAAAGCTGGAGGATCAATTAGAGCAGGATCAGGTTCTAGACTTGGATTCTGTTAAGGTATCCTCCATGACAGTGAAGGTTGATGGAGGTTATGACGTAGGGGCTGAGCTGGATAAGACAGCGTATACCACAAATTATTCGAACAACAAACTCACTATTCATTTCAATAAACCCATCTCCACACCGTATTATGTCACTTTTAAGACTTCCTTGGCTGGTAAGCTGATTGGCTCAGAATCGGTCTCTAACACGGCAAAACTTTTCGATGGAGCAACGAGGGTTTCTAAGGATTTGACATTCTCAGTAGAGGTAAAGAAGGGTGGCGAATATGTTGCAAAGCAGGGTTCGCAAAGAGGGAAGATTATAGACTGGACGATCTACATCAATAGGGGGCAATCAACAGTAGATCAAGCCAAGATTAAGGATACACCTACAGTAAATCAAGTGCTCTTGCCAGCTTCCTTCCGCTTGTATGCAACCGATGTGCAGTCGAATGGGACGGTGACGAAGAAGGGAGTACCGCTAGAGAAAGACAAGGATTACCGGCTTGAGATCACCACAGGATTAGGCGGACAGCAAGGATTTGAACTGAGCTTTTTTACGGAAATAACAAGACCGTATATCTTGGAGTATCAATCGGTAATTGACGCAGTCGATGGTGATAAGGTAGGGAACTCTGTTGACTTCTCCGGTAAAAATACAAAGCTAGTTACCAAGAGTGACACCAAGGAATTCAACGTGGCCCTCTCTAGTGGTTCCGGTACGATCACGGGAGTACGGGGTAGCTTAATCGTCACTAAAGTAGATCGAGACGAGAAAACTCGACTCTTGCCGGGTGCGGTTTATGGGCTCTATAGCTTGCTTAATACTGACCCCGTTCTGGTAGATGAGCTAACTACGGATATGAACGGACAGGTAACGTTCGAAAATCTTCTAGCCGGCAAGTACTACTTAAAGGAAATTGAGGCCCCTGAAGGATATACGCTCGAATTAAATCAAAAGAATTTGGAGATTATATCCAACACACCGATCGAATGGGAACTGACAAATGCGAAGGTGATTGTTCCGTCGCCGTCATCGTCACCGAGCACGTCGCCAAGCACATCGCCGAGCACGTCGCCAAGCACATCGCCGAGCACGTCGCCAAGCACATCACCGAGCACGTCGCCAAGCACATCACCGAGCACGTCGCCAAGCACATCACCGAGCACGTCGCCAAGCACATCGCCGAGCACGTCGCCAAGCACATCGCCGAGCACGTCGCCAAGCACATCACCGAGCACGTCGCCAAGCACATCACCGAGCACGTCGCCAAGCACATCGCCGAGCACGTCTCCGAGTGCAACGGCGACTGCGACACCGACGGCAACGGCGACTGCGACACCGACGGCAACGCCGCCAATAGTGACTTCGGCACCGACGCCTACGTCGGCTGAAACACCGACGGCGACACCGCTCGAAACCCCGACAGCAACGTCGACGCCTACGCCGACTGCGACACCGACGGTAGCGCCTAGCGCAACGCCGACGGTAACGCCTACTCCGACGAAACAGCAGGAGGAGACCGTACAAGATAAACCCGTAACCGGTGAAGTGAAGGTTCCGCCCGGCGGATCAGTAACGGTTGATCAACCGGAACACGGAACGGTAACCGTCGATGATAATGGCAAATGGACCTATACACCAGACCCGGGATATACGGGAAAAGACGATTTTAAAATCATTGTCCGCGACAAAGATGGCAACGAAACGGAAGTGCTGGTCGACATCAATGTCGATGAAATTCCGCTCGGCGGCGGAGATTCCGGCAATGGAAGCAACGGAACACCTCCGGCTACGCTTCCTCAAACCGGTGAATCCAGCTACCGGTATTTGCAGATCATGGGCATCGGGTTGATCTTCCTCGGGTTCGGTCTGCGCTTCCGAGTCAAAAAGAGCAAGTAACCTATTTCCGTATCATAAGCAAACTGCATTCCCTACTGCCGTTCAATAGAAAACGCCTGCCGGACTTGACTCCGAGCGGGCGTTTTTTACAAGAGGATGCTTGTTGATTGAATAGGGGGGACAGGGCAAGGAAAGTCCTGCAAGTTCATAGGCCAGCTGTTATCGGAGTGGAAAAAATATACGCCCCAACACCCCATATCGGCTCATATCCTCCCAGATATCCTCCGCTAGGATTCCGTGCAGCTCGTCCGGCTTCACCCATCGCCAGTCCGTATGCTCCTCCGATAAGCGTACGGAACCGCCACAGTATTGGCACTTGTATGTGAGCAATACCACTTGCCGAGTGGGGCTTGTCAAGAACGTAGTGGCATAAAGCAGCTCGTCAATGGTCACATCCAGAGCAGTCTCCTCCAGAATCTCTCGATGCAGACCTTCCGATAACGCTTCTCCAAATTCCAGCTTGCCTCCGGGCCATTCCCAAACGCCTGCACCCGTTTCGTCCTTCGGAGCCCTTTTGACAAGGAGCAAGCCCTGATCGGAACGAATGACGCCTTTCATCGCAACGACAATTACCGGGTTACCGGCCATCCTCACCATTTTTGTGTTTTTTTAATTGCTTGTTCAACAAATTCCTTTGGCATGGCAGTTTTGCTGACTACTTCATCAACGGATAGCCCTTGTTTATAAAGACGATTTACTACACCTTCCATTGCTTCTCCTATAGATACAACATGTTTATCAGGGTCATAGAACGTGATACCCCTTTGCCCCCACGGTGCTTCTTGTATTTCATGGATAAATTCGACCTTTACTTGTTTGAGTTCATTATAGATGTCATCTAGTTCTTCGGTTTCAAAGTTCAATTCAGCGCTATTAGACCCGTATAAAATGGGATGAGAACCTTTCATCTTGTGTATTTCTTCAAAGTGAGTTCTTGAATGTATCGCTAAGCCATTTTCAAAAGAAACATTAACTCCAAAATCATGTGTTACCTTTTGTTTTAAAATCCTTTCATAAAAATCCCTTGAAAGATCAAGGTTCTCAACCAGTATTATAGGACCCATAAATTTCATTTTTGCAACTCCCCCGTAATTAAAATAGGTATAGAAAATAGAAGGTTAGCGCAATAACCCATTCGTCAAGTTGTACAACACCACTAAGTTGATGTTGAGTTATCTGTGCCAGGGCATGCAGAAGGTTATGTTGCCACAAAAACAAAGGCATATGGCCAAGGCCATGAGTGAATCGATAAGACGTTGGGGATGGTTACGAATGCCAATGCGTGTTCTGGTGATATATAACGATTATAATACATAACTGAAAAATTTTAACCAGAAAAAGAACGAATGTTTGGTTATACTATGGGAAAAAAATTGAATGGATGCCATCATTCGATTTCACAACAATACAAAGAAAATAAATAGACCTTGTGTTCTCAGTGCGGTTGTGATATATTATAAAAGTTGACGCGGGGTGGAGCAGCCCGGTAGCTCGTCGGGCTCATAACCCGAAGGCCGCAGGTTCAAATCCTGCCCCCGCAATTACTGAGAAGTCCTTCCGCAATTCTGCGGGGGACTTTTTTATTGCTTTGCAGAAGTGCACAGGGTTGCCAGATCGAATGAAAACGAATACAATGGAAGAGCGCTTAATTTCCGGTCTTGCACCGGAGAGCGGGGGAACCAAGTCTTTGGGGCGAATCGTCGCATCTGCGACATAGGGAACCATCCATCCCGAGCCCGTCAGCTAACCTCGTCAGCAGAAGATGGGTCCGCTTTCTTCTTCACGATACGAGCATACAAAAGACCCTTCGGGGTCTTTTTCTGCTTTTTTGGACCTTCTGCTTGAACAACAGCTGTCTGTTTCTTGTCCCTAACAGCCAATTCATGCGAGAAGGGAGGTTCGAAGGATCGGTGATCCAGCAGCCGGCGCAGCAAGCGCAACACTGCCCACACGGATGAGGAGGAACGATCCATGTCAAAACCGACTTATTTCACCAATCTGGATAAACTGGAAGCTTTTCTGCCGGAAGAGAAACGGATAGAATTAAGGAAGGTTACAGACCGTTACGCTTTTCGCATTAACGATTATTATGCAAATCTGATCGATTGGAGCGATCCGCACGACCCGATCCGCAAGCTGGTTATCCCCGGTGAAGGGGAGCTCAAGGAATACGGCCGTTGGGACGCCTCCGACGAGGAAGCCAATTATGTCGTGCCCGGCTGTCAGCACAAATACGGATCAACTGCGCTCTTGGTCGTCTCCGAAGTCTGCGCCGCTTATTGCCGCTACTGCTTCCGCAAGAGGCTGTTCCAGCAAGAGGTGCACGAAGCTTCAGCGAATCCGGAACCGGGGCTGGCTTACATCGCCGCCCATCCCGAGATCAGCAACGTGCTGCTCACGGGAGGTGACAGCCTCATGCTTTCTACGAAACGGCTGATCGAGATCCTCGCCAAGCTAAGAGAGATCCCCCACGTTCAGATCATCCGGCTCGGCTCCAAAATGCCGGTCTTTCAGCCGATGAGAATCTATGAGGACGAAGAGCTGCTCACAGCCATCCGCAATTATTCAACGCCGGAGAAGCGCATCTATATCATGGCGCATGTAAACCACCCCCGGGAACTGACCGCCGAAGCGCGAACCGCGTTCCGTGCGCTCCTGGATGCCGGCGCGGTCGTGATGAATCAGACGCCGATTCTTCGAGGCATCAATGACGATCCTGCCGTGCTTGCCGACCTGCTTGATCGCCTGTCTTGGAGCGGGATTGCTCCATATTACTTCTTCATCAATCGTCCGGTGGCCGGAAACAGCGAATTCGTTTTGTCCTTGGAGAATGCCTATCGCTTGGTTGAAGAAGCCAAGGCTCGAACCTCAGGGCTCGGCAAGCGGGTGCGGCTTGTCATGAGTCATTCTTCCGGGAAAATCGAAATTCTTGCCATCGAGAATGGAAAAGCCTACTTGAAATACCATCAGTCCCGAGAAGGCCATTACGGAAAGCTGATGATTCTGGATTGCCCTCCGGGCGCCTCTTGGTTCGACGATCTGCCGGGGAATGAACGGTACTGGAACGCTCCCGGTAAAAAGCATCATTTCGTGATGTGTCCGCCTTCCTCCCGGGGGAAGCAATCCGTTAATTCCTAGAGCGTACGGCTCGAATTCGTTGTTTGAATTACGCTCTACCCGACCTCTGCGTGACGAAGGAGCCGCCATGTCCAACCATCGTTTCCTGGAAACCCTGCTGTTTCCTCCACCTTCTCTAAATTCTCGCAAGCTTGCCCGCCGGATTAGCGGAAAAACCATCCTCATCACAGGTGCAAGCTCGGGAATCGGAGAGCGGACAGCGCTTCTATTGTCCGATTATCCGGTGCATTTGGTTTTGGCTGGGCGAAATGAGGAGAAGTTAGCGGCCCTCAAGCAGGAGATTGAGACGAGGACGGCAAAAGTCAGCGTAGTGGCGGGGGACTTGCGGCAGGAGGAGGAGATGGGACGTCTATTGGATCACCTGCATGCGCTTCCTCATGGCGTGGACATCATCGTCAGCAATGCCGGTTTGTCCATCCATCGGACGATTCAGGACTCCCTTGACCGCTTTCATGATTATTCACGGACGATGGCGATTAACTATTCGGCGCCGGTGCGATTGCTGCTGTCTACGATTCCCCTTCTAAAGGAGAGAGGGGGGCATGTCGTCAATGTCTCGACGGTGAATGCCCTTCTGCTCCCCCTCCCTCATTGGGCCGCGTATCAGGCATCCAAGGCTGCATTTGATACTTGGTTTCGTTCAGCGGCTCCCGAGCTGGCTGCATTGGGTATTGCCACAACCACGGTCTATCTTCCACTCGTGAGAACCCCGATGATTGAACCGACTGCTAAATACCGAACGATGCCCGCTATGTCCGCCGATCGAGCGGCTCGAATCATCTGTAAATCCTTGTATACCAAGAAGAGACGATATCGACCCTGGTGGCTCTTCTTCGGGCAAACAGCTTCCCTCTTGTTCAGAGGGCTGTTTGAGAGGATTGCAGAACACAGGGAGAAGAGGAGAGTGCGAGGATGACCGTGCTCCGGCTGCTGACACCCGCTTCCCTGTTTCGCTTGCTCCAAGCCATCCGCGTGCATGGCACCAATCTGCTGGCGCTGTTGGAATATGCGGCCACTTTGTACCCGGATCGGATTGCTGTAACCGATGAGAGGGAGACACTCACCTACAAGCAGCTGGCTGAAGCGGCGGAGAGGCTTGCCAGGGAACTGCGAGCGTGTTACGGGTTGAAGAGCGGCAGTAAGGCAGGGGTTCTGTGCCGGAATCACGCGGAGCTGGTCATCACGGTGATTGCGGTGTCGCGCTGCGGTGCCGATCTCGTTCTCATGAACGCCGAAATGAGCCAAAGCCAGCTTGACGATGCCATTGAACGGCAGGATTTTGATCTGCTGATCTATGACCCCGAGGCCGCCGCCCGGGTCGAGTGCTCGGCTTATTCGAAGGCCACACGGGTGAGCAGGTCTGGCGATCTCCACCGATCAGGCAGGTCGATAGGTGACGCTCCGGTAAAATCCAGCCTACTCCAACCTCCAGCTCACCCCGTGCAGAATCTGCCCAGGACTTCTCGGGGGAAGCTGGTGCTGCTGACGAGCGGAACGACCGGAAAGGCAAAGGAGGCGGCGCATCAGCCTTCGCTGTTCGCCTATTCGCCGGCTTTTGCAACGATGCTGACCCGCTTGAAGCTAATGAACACCCAAACGGCCTACATAGCGACTCCCCTGTACCACGGGTATGGAATAGCGGTCTTGTTCCTGTTCCTCGCGTTAGGGAAGAAGATCGTGCTTCGTGGAGGCTTCAACGAGGCGATAGGATGCATGGCGATCCGCGAGCATCAGGTTCAAGTCGTGATAGCCGTTCCGTTGATGATCGACAAGATGCTGCGGCATAACGCGAATGACCTGAGGTCCCTCACTTGCATCGCTTCCGGAGGAGCAGAGCTGAACCCCAGGCTGGTCAAGGAAACCTCCCGACTCCTCGGAGCCGTGCTGTATAACCTATACGGAACATCGGAGGCCGGGTTGACCCTGATCGCTACTCCGAAAGACTTGGAGCAAGCGCCGACGACGCTTGGCAAGCCCATCTTCGGCGTTCGGCTTCAGGTCAGAGATGCGCTCGGGCGCAAAGCGCAGCCCGGCCAAATCGGGCGACTCACTGTCAAGAATAGCGGTGCCATGCACAATCGCCGACGAGTTTGGGTCGATACGGGAGATATCGGTTACATGGATCGATCCGGGCATTTCTACCTGTGCGGAAGAAGCGATGATCTCGTGGTTTCGGCGGGAGAAAATGTATATCCGCTTGAAGTGGAGCAGGTGCTGCTTACCCATCCCCGAGTTGCGGACGGAGCGGTGATCGGAGTGCGGGACGAACGGTTCGGCCAGCGGCTGAAAGCAATCGTCCGCTTGATCGAAGGAGAGGAGCTTGCTGAGGAGGATCTGCTCGATTGGCTGCGGCCCCGTCTGGCACGCTATCAGATGCCTCGGGAGCTCACGATTGTGAACGAACTTCCGTACACGCCGCTCGGGAAGCTGGACAAGAAGCGGTTGAAGGTGGAAGAGAGCCGAAGGATCGAGAGGTAGCGGATGGAGAACGAGCTGAGGAAGAGCGTGGGTGGCGGAAAGTGGGGAATCGAGGAGACGATACTCAGCCTGGGCTGAGACCCGCTTTCGAATAAGTGACTGCGATGCGAAGGAGCTTCGGCCAATGCCGAAGCTCTTTTTCGATAAATCAGTTTCGATCCACGATTCACATCTTCCGGTTACCAAATGGAACGAATGGCGTCAGTGATGGGCTAACTCTGATTAAAGCGGGACGCGCTGCATGACCTTTTGCTTGAAGTAAACCCATTCCTTGAAGCCGATTTCCCGCAGCTTCTGCTGAACCTGCTCAAACTCGTCGCCGACTCGCGATGGGGTGTGGGCATCCGAGCCGAATGTAATCGGGATGCGGTAATAGAGGGCGCGTTCCAGGATTTCGTCGGAGGGATACCAGCCGCCGGATAGCTTCGTCTTACCGGAGGTGTTGATTTCGATGGCAACGCCGGTATCGCCGATGGCAGCGAGCGTCTCCTCCAGCGCCTTGAACGGAATCGCCGAGAATTCCGGGTAGTTGCCTTTCATTGCGTCGATATGGCCGAGGATTTGAAACATGCCGCTTTCGGCGGACTGGCGGATCAGCCGATAGTAATCGTCCTTGGCCTGCACCTTCTCAAACTCGGACAAGCCCCGCCAGCGGGTCCGGTTGAAGATGCTGACTTTGTTTGAGGTTTGGTGCACCGAACCGATGATGTAATCGAACGGATACGGAGCGAAGGCTTCTCGGTAGATATCCGCGAAGCGGGGGTAGTAATCGGATTCCACACCGAGAAGAACGTCGATCTTGCCGCGATATTCTTCCTTCAGCTTCAAGACTTCCGATATATAGGAAGTGAATTGGCTCTTGGCCATGGCGATCAGCGGTTCCGGTTGATCCTCTTCGCGGCTGAAGTACGGGGAGTGATCCGAGATCCCGATGACGTCAAAGCCCTTCTCGATCGCCGATTCGATATAGGCACGAATCTGGTTGTCCGCATGTCCGCAGCGTTCATGGTGAGTGTGCATATCAAATTTCAAAAGCCGATTCCTCCTTATTCGCTGCCGAGAAACTGCGTTTGCGGCATGCCCTTCAGGTCATTCAGGAACTGCAGCATGGCGGAGCTGAGGTAGCGCCCGGTTTTGTACATCACCACAACCGGCTGACTCGTTTCAATCTCGTCCAAGTTGACGAGGCGAAGTGTGCCCATTCTCAGCTCATTGCTGACGGTATTTTTGGCAATGATGGCGGCTCCCAGGTTCAGCTCGACGACGCGCTTGACTTCCTCGCTGCTGGACAGCTCCATGACGACTTGCGGATTGATCTCCAGCTCCCGGAACAGCTTGTCGGTGAAGCGGCGGACCGCCGTACCCGGAGTCATCAGGATGAGCGGAAGGTGATGCAGATCGTTGGCGGTCGCATGGCCGACCGAAGCGAGCGGGTGATTCGGTGATACGACGAGCTCGAAGGTATCATAATAGAGCACAGACGATTCTACCGTGGAGCTCTTGTCAAAAAGATAGGAAATGCCGATATCCACGCTGCCGTTCTCCACTGCACTCAAAATCTGCGAGGACGTCATCGAGTGAATGGAGGGCTTGATGAGCGGATATTGGTTTTGAAAATACGAGAGCACGCGCGGCAGAATCTGCACGGCAATGGAGGCGGTCGTGCCTACGCTGATGTTTCCTTGAGGCGTATTCTCCATATCGGCGAGGCGCTGCTTGAGATCTTCGACGGTGTGAAGAATGCGGTAAGCATGCTCCAGGAATACCCGGCCGCTGTCCGTTAAGGTGACAGGTTGGTTGCGGTCGACCAGAACCGTCCCGAACTCGTCCTCGAGGCTCTTGATCTGGGCGGACACGGCTGGCTGGGTCAGGTTGAGCAGCTCGCCCGCCTTGCGGAAGCTCATGGTTTTGGAGATGGTGATGAGGGTTTCAAGCTGATTGATGTTCAAAGGGTAGCCTCCCTTAGCCTATAATTATTGATTATTATGTTTTTGTTCGCCATAAATAATTCTTTTCGTTATATGTATTATAGGCGATAGAGGCGGAAATGGGCAATGAGTTCAATTTCCATCTTTATATGAAAAAAAGGCAATCTGGTTACGGATTGGCGCGATTGGCAAGGGTAGAGTGAGGGGACGGTCAGAGTGAAGCGACGACGGTGAGCAGAATGACCACCAGGATGAGTATAAAGCCGGGAATGATACAGCATAGCAGGGCCCTCCCACCGGAAAATCGATGAGCTGCCGCAATGGCGTTCAGAAATACGACGATTCCCCAGACGACCATGATCACCTTCAGGATCGTCAGAAGCAAAAAGACCATGAGCGCAAAAGGCTCAGTGGGCATCGTCAGCGAACTCTGAAACATCTTCTCGCCGAGAAGGGCATAGTCAGCAAGCAGCACCGGCAAAGTCCAAATCATCGGGATGGACCCATACGCGAACGCGATTCGAATGTCGTCGGTGTCTCCCTGTCCGCCTAACCACGATCCTGTCCAACGCAACAGCGGAGCGACGATATAGAGCGTAAGCGGTACACTGATCAGAGCGGCGATCAGGATGGCAAAGAGGACATACCCCGTCGAATGGTCATCACCTAGGTTTCGGTTGGCTTCTCTTGTTGCGGTCTGAGCGAAATTGCCGAGAATGATCAGCCAGAGGATGTGCCGACCGTAGCCTTTTTGAAGCGCCCGTTCGGTTACCTGGCGGGGATGAATCCAGATGGAAAGCCAATCCATATAAAATCCTCATTTCTAGGAAAAGGTATGCTCATCAAGCCGGCCAATCCAGCAGATGGCGGAGAACGAGCTCCGGCTTGATGCTGGTTATCCGGATCTGCTCTTCCGGATCAACGTCTTGCGCGATCCCTGTCAGTACCCAGGCAGTGCGGCATCCGGCCGCGATTCCTCCTGCGATGTCGGTGCGCAGGTTGTCGCCTACGACCCAGATCTCATCGGCGGGAAGACCAAGCCGCTCGATCGCATAGTTCATGATGATCGGCGACGGTTTGCCGATCCAAACCGGCTCCACACCGGAAGCGGCTCGGATGGCTAATGAGAGCGAACCGGAGCCGGGAGTCAGCCCTTGCTCTGTCGGAAGCTGTAGATCGGAGTTGGTGGCGATAAAGGCGGCACCACCGAGAATCGCCCGGCTGGCGGAAAACAGCTTGGCATACGTGAAGGAGCGGTCGATTCCCTGGATGACCGCGTCCGGTTTATCGTCGGGACCTTCAACGAGGTGAAGCCCGGCTTTCGCAAGCGCCTGCCGCAGCCCCTGCTCTCCGATGGCGTAGACGCGGCTTCCGGGGGCGGCATCGGCCTGATAACGCGCAGCCGCTTGAGCGGAGGTCAGCACGTCTTCCGCAGCGGCAGGGATGCCCGCGATCTCGCGGAGATGACGAGCTACTTCATCCGGTGTCCGGGAGGAATTGTTGGTGACGAAGAGATAAGGTGAGCCGGCTCTGCGCAGCGAATCGATGAACGGAGCCGCCTGGGGGATCGGATTCGTTCCGGCGTACAGCGTGCCGTCCAAATCGATGATGTATCCGGGCATAGGAAGACCTCTTTTTCACATGGAGTAAGAATATCTGACTATCTTTTCCATAATACCAGAACGGATGCAGGCAGGCTATCTCCCTTTTTGCAACATGCGAAGGCAAACGGTAAACTGGAGTCAACGGCCGGATTCCGGGTAAATAGGTAGGGGGTTAATTGCACCATGCAAACATGGACATCCCTACACAGAGGAGGTATCAGCAATGGAAAAGAGAAAATTCGGCAAAACGGATATGAACGTCAGCGTTTTGGGGTTTGGCGGCGCGGAGATTCGATCGTTGCAGCCTCATGACCCGGAAGCGCTTAAGACGATGGACCGTCTGCTCGGCAGCGCGCTTGACGCCGGTCTGAATGTCATGGATACAGCCGAATGCTACGGGAATAGCGAGGAGCTGATCGGCCTTGCGGTGGCGGGACGGCGCAAGGACTATTATTTGTTCACCAAATGCGGACATGCCGCAGGCATGGAGTATGACGATTGGGATCCCTTGCTGCTTGCCGAGTCCATCGACCGCAGCTTGAAACGGCTGAAGACGGATTATGTCGACTTGATCCATCTTCACAGCTGCTCGGAGGAGATTTTGAAACGGGGAGAGGTCATCGAGGTCTTGAAGCGGGCCAAGGAAGCAGGGAAAACCCGCTATATCGGGTACAGCGGGGAGAACGAGGCCGCCCTCTACGCGATCCGGACCGGTGAATTCGATTCTCTGCAAACCTCCATTAACCTGGCGGATCAGCGGGGAATCGATCTGGTTCTGCCGGAGGCGCGGGACCGGGAGATGGGGATCATCGCCAAGCGGCCGATTGCGAATGTGGCCTGGGCATCCGGCTCGGAGCCGCCGCAAAACGAGTACGCCACCGAGTATTGGAGGCGGCTCCGCAAACTCGATTACGGCTTCCTTCAGGAGCATCCGCAGGATGCCGTGGCAACCGCTCTCCGGTTTACGCTCTCCATGAGCGGTGTCTGTACGGCGATTGTCGGAACCACCAACCCGGACCGCTGGGTGCAGAACGCCAAACTTTTGGAGAAGGGACCACTCGCTCCTGGCATCATTCGGGATATCCGCGAGAAATGGGCGAGTACAGCCGAAGAGGACTGGATCGGCCAAATCTAAGGAGCGAACGGAACGGAGAAGGGACGACTGATGTGGATCGCCTGGGAATGCTTGCTGATGGAGTAGACAGCGGCTACCTAGGCGTTTTCTTCTCTCTCGCGGCCGTTCATGCTATGATAGACCGAGAATGTAGAACCACGACAATTAAAGGAGTAATGCGTGTAATGACGACAACCTTCGAACAATGGCCGCTGCCGGAGCGGTTTGTCCACAATCTGAGAGAGGCGGGAATCACCGAACCGACCCCCGTTCAGCAGGAAGCGATTCCTGTCATTTTGGGCGGCTCGGATGTCATCGCCCAGTCGCAGACGGGCACCGGCAAGACCCTCGCTTATCTGCTGCCGGTGATGGCTCGGCTCGAGGAAGCCAAGCGGGCGGTGCAGGTGGTCATTCTGGTGCCGACTCGCGAGCTTGGCATGCAGATTGTCCAGGAAGCCGAGAAGCTGGCGGCTGGGACGGATATCCGCGTGCAGCAGTTGATCGGCGGGGCCTCGCTGTCTCGGCAGTTGGAGAAGCTGAAGCTTCATCCGCAGTTGGTTGTCGGAACGCCGGGACGGGTACTCGAGCTGATTACGAAGCGCAAATTGAGCTTGCATCAAGCGAAAGCGGTTGTTGTCGATGAGGTCGACCAGGTGTTTGATCTCGGCTCCAAAGCTGAGGTGGACAAGATCCTAAGCAGCATGCTCCGCGACCGCCAAATCCTCTTTTTCTCCGCGACGATCACGGCGGGAATTCGCAATCTGGCAGGCAAATGGATGCGGGAGCCGGTGGAGCTAGCGATTAAACCTGAGGAGAGAGCGGCCGCGACTCTCGAGCATCTCTATCTCGTCGGAGATGACCGAGACAAGATCAATCTGCTGCGCCGGGTCGTGCGTCACTTCAATCCAAAGCTGGCGATTGTCTTTATCGGCGATACGGAAGACATCGCAGAGGTGGCCGCCAAGATCCGATATACCGGCCTATCGATAGAAGCTTTGTACGGAGACTCAGGGAAGCAAGAGCGCGCGAAGGTGATGAGCGGCTTCCGCGACGGGAGATTCCAGCTGCTGCTCGCGACGGATGTGGCGGCGCGAGGGCTGGATTTCCCCGGAGTGACGCATGTCATCAACTTCGATCTGCCGATCGATGCCGAGCATTACGTGCATCGCGCTGGACGCACGGGGCGGATGGGCCGTACCGGGACCGTTATCTCCCTCTTAACGGAGCGGGAGCGCTTCATCATCCGCAAGTTCGAGAAGGCGCTCGGAGTCACATTCACGGAGCGCAAGCTGTACGGCGGAGAAGCACTCGCCCCAGCTGAGATGCGCGGCGGGAGCAGAGGAGGCAAGGGGACCGTGCGATCTGACAAGCCGGAGCAAACCACGGCGGAGTCCGTCAAGGCCGGTCCGAGCGCTTCGCGATCCCCGCAAGCAAGTCCGCGAAAGGCGGCAGCGTCTGCAGACAAGCCGAAGGCGGCTGTTACCGCGAAGCCGAAGGGGCAGTCCGGCAAAGCGGCGGAATCGGCGCGTGCGAAGAGCAGCCGCGAACGTGACCGGAAGTCCAAGGGAGCGCCGAAGTGGCTGAAGGAAAAGCGGGAGCAGGATAAACGCTCCTGATGGCGGAGCATCAAGGAATCGGAAGAGATCTCATCCTTGATGTGACAGGGGGAGGAGCTTGGCTATGGATATGCCCGTACTGCGGGAAAAGCAACTGGAAAACGCGCTCCTGCAATTCATCTTCCCTTTTTCCCTCGTCCCTCGCTCACAACCCGCTTTTAAGCGCAAGCTGAGGGAAGACGGATATGAACCGTTTTTTCTGGACAATCTCGATTTGGAAGGCGAATTCTACGGCGATTTCCGCGTCTCCCACCGGAATATGGAGCGCTATTACCTTCCCTTCACCAATAATGTGCTCTTCCCCCATGCGGAGGATGAGGATGCTTTTCAGCGGTATTCCCGCAAATTGAACATCGATGGCGTGCTCAGAAGCCTGCATAATCGGACTCCGTTTCGCATTCTTTCGGCGGATGTGTTTCTGTGCCCGTTTTCCCTCGGCTTCATCACGGTCCGCGTTCAACTCACCAACGACAAGCTGACCTATACCGAAGCGCTGGAATTCGCCAACCGGTTTCGTGTTCTGCAGGACATCAGCCTGCCGGATGACTTGACCTATGTGGAGTGTGACGGCCGCGAATACAAAGAAGTCGAGGACTTCATCTTCAAAGTTGTAGCGGCGAGCACTCTGCCCTTTCTGGATAATTCCGATCAGGCCGGGGCGTACTTTGAGACGATGCCGTTCTTTGTGGACGAACGGATGTATGTTCAAGCCTTCTATAACTTTCCGGAAGGGACGGAGATCGATCGGGAGGATCTGTACCGGGCGGGGAGAATCGACGGCTTAAATCTGTCGGGTAAGCCCAATGTCAGCTCCAGCAATATGGCCTACATCAACGCTTACCTCGACAAGCACGCGTATGAGCGATGGGCGCCGAATACGTTCTATGTCATGGACGAAAACTCCTTCTGCTGCCTGACGAGCCGAAGCGGGCAGATGCGGAAGCTGCTGGCTGACCAGATGTACGGCGAATATTATTACGGGCTGCTGCTTAACCTCTTTCACAAGATCGTTCTGCTCAAGCTGAGCAACTGCTACTCCACGGTGCGGTATGACCGCAATCCCGACGACATCGAAGATCTGATCGGACAGATCACCAAGTTTTCGTCGAAATATTTTTTCCTGGAGCTGGTCACTCAGTCGCAGGGCCGAGAGATCTTCATCCAGCTGCGGAAACTGTTCGGCAACAACAGCCTATATGAGGAAGTCAAGCAGACTCTGAACGACCTGTACAAGTACCAGGCGGATACCACGGATCGACGCACGAGCAATTTGATCATGATCTTCACGGTATATACGGTGATCAGCGGCATCTACGGCATGAATCAGGTGATCGAGGACCTGAAGGGGCCGAAGATTGATTGGGGTGTGCTGAGGAGCTATTCTCTCTTTCAATACATCGCGCTGGTTGTGACGATAACGGGGATTGCGACGGGGCTTGTCCTCGGCTGCCGCATGACCTATCGGAGAATCCGCATCTGGAGGAGAAAGAATCGGCCGGGATCGTTTTAGTAAGCTTTCAACTCAAAATGGGCTGATTCTCGATAAGCGGCTCTGAAAATAAAAAGCTCGTGACCCCATCAATACATGGTCACGAGCTTTTTGGGATTAGTTGGCGGCTTCGAGCTCCAAAGCGGCTTGATGGATCAGGTCGAACAATTCGCTGATCCCGCTCTCTTCGATGCAGGAGAAGGCTACGCGGAGGTCGGTATCACCAAGGGCGATGGTGCCGATTCCGTACTTCTCAAGAAGAAGCTGGCGAAGCGGCTCGGCGGAAACCTTCTTCAGCTTGAGGCACATGAAATAGCCGGAATTGAACGGATAGTAGTCCCATTCCTCGGCATATTTGCCGCAGTCCAGCACCTCTTTCACACGGTTGGCGCGCCCTTTCATCACCTCGAACTTTTGTTTCCGCTGCTCCTCAAAGCCGGGGGCTTTTAACGCATGCAGAACGAAGGTTTGAGAAGGGTGAGGACCGCTCGAGATGGTGGCGCGAATGATGCCCATCGTCTTTTGCTCAAGCGCCGCCAGTACATCCCGATTGTCGCTGCCGTAGGTAATGAATCCGACCCGGAAGCCCCATACATACTCTTCCTTGGTCGCTCCGTCGATCTTAATAGGGAGAATGCGTGGATGCAGGCCGCATAGCTGACCGAAGATGGATTCGTGGAGAGAATCCTCGAAGAAAAGGCCGAAGTAAGCGTCATCGGTGACTACCACGACGTTGATTCCTGCCTCGGCTCCTGCCTTCACCGCCTCTACGATGGTCCGGCCCTCCTCGGCTCCCGGCGTATATCCGGTCGGATTGTTCGGGAAGTTCAACACCACAATGGCCTTGCCGGATGGCTTGGCCGCAAGGATGGCTTCCTTCAAGCCTTCCGCGTTGAAGCGATTATCCGCGTTATAGAGTGGATATTCCATCATATCGGCGCCGCGTCGGATTCCGAAGGTCAGCTCGTAATTTTCCCAATTTTTGTCGGGGATGATCACCGCATCTCCGGGGCCGGCGAACAGGTCGGCGACGATGCTGAGCCCATGGGTCAGCGCATTGGTAACAATCGGATGACTGAAGGATTTTCCCTCCATCGAGGGGTTATCGGCGACCATTTTCTTCTTCCAGGCTTCTCTCAGCTCCGGCTTCCCAGAGGCGGGGGCGTAATCGTACAAGTCTTTCGGGTCATAAGCGGAGAGGGTATCCTGAATGACTCCGAGATGCATCGCCTTGCCGCCTTCAAGAGCGGTTCCGATCGTGGCGTTGTATTTGCCTGCTTTTGCCTTCGCTTCAGCCGACTGGCTCAGAATTCCCAGCTTGGGAAAATAAATCGCTCGACCCAAATCCGACAGCATCTCGTAAACATGGGGATTGCCATCGCGGATCGTATCGTTCAACTGTGCGGCCTGCGGATTCATGAGTGGGCGTCCTTCCTTCCGGTTAAATTCGGTAGCTTGCATATTGGCATTCATTATAGCATCTTCACAGGTAAGCGTCACTCCATGGGGCGCGACAAATCTCGACATGCCTTCATTTCTCGCCTGCCTGATGGTAAGGGCAATAGCGGCTCATCAGCTCCGCCGTTTCCGCATCCTTCGACAGCCCGCGTTCCTGCAGACGGGTCTGGATGTTCTCCCTTTTCTTCTCCTTGAGGTTTTGACCGAATTTGAACTTGGCCGTGATTTCGGAGACGGCGATTTCCACTACAGCGACCCCTTTGACTGGGGCAGCATAACCCGGATCTTCGGCATTGAGCTCCACGTACCCTCCTTCGGGCTGGAGCTTCTTCATGAAGGCGCCGAGCACCTCCGCTTTGCGTGAAAGATCGTCAATGCTGCGGGCTGTTCCTTTCAGGAGAACGGACTTGTAAAAGGCGGTGGCGGGACATGCATACTGGGGGTCGCTGAAATAGGAGGGAATTAGAGCATATTCCTCGGCAACCGCGAAGGTGACACGGGGATCTGCTTGAAGGTTGGCCATTTTCTGTCCGATTTTGCTTCCGTGGAAATAGAGATTGCCCTGATAGAAGACGAAATTTAACGGAGTGATGGACGGCCAGCCGTCCGGCCCGATCGTTCCGAGATAGCCAAAGCTTTGCCGCTCCAAAAACAGTCGGATTTCCTGTTCTTCCTCCATGGAAAACTCCTTGCGTCTCATGGATTCTTTCCCTCCCCGATATCTGTTATTTTGATCCACTATAGCAAAAAAAGGACCGTCCTGGAACCATTTCTTGTTCCGGGGCGATCCCTAAGATGGGGAGAGGTACATGTTTGCTACAGAGTTCCGACTTTGATAAGCTTAGATACCGGACCGGTTAAATACCGCTTCATCCGTTCAATTGGCCTGATGCCAATCCCAATGCTTATCGATTAACGAAGTATGATAAGAACGCATCGGTCCAAAAGCGGCTTCCGCTTTGGTTCGAGTATTCTGTCTCGCTTGGCTTAATTCATTGTATTGATCCAGGGCAACCTTGTCCTCCGGATATTGGCCCAGGTGAAGGGTCAGCTGGAGCATGGAACGATCCGCGGTCTGCAGGTCCTTTAGCAGCGTCAACGGCATTTGAGAAGCAGGTGGTTTCATTCTCAAGATCTCCTTTACCTGAATAGTTTGGGTGATTCCTTGAAAGGAAAGGTTGAACGACCGGCTGCCAATTTCGAACGACGCACCATGCCTCCTCTCGCGGGATCTCGCCTGGATAAGCATCAGGGCGGTGGGAACAAAGGGCCTATTCTTTCAAATACCCTTGTAGGCCGACTCTGAAACGGTGTCAAAGGACTTTTTCCTCGTTAGAATTATAAATTTATGGTTTTATGTCGAGACTCGGTCACGAAACCCGCAGGAACGGGTATGTATAAAGGGATGGAGTCTGCTCAGGCGGGCAGGTGAGGAGGGAAACCGTTTTGCGTTTGAAGGTGGCGACCTTTAATATCCACCATGCCGTGGGCATGGATGGCAAGCTTGAAATCGACCGGATCTCGGCAGAGATTCTCAAGATGAATGCGGATGTGATCGCCTTGCAGGAGGTTGACCGCTTTCACCCGCGCAGTTACCTGCATGACCAGCTCCGGCGGATCGGCCGAAAGCTCGATATGAAGTCCGCTTTTGCTCCGAGCATCAATTTCGGGCTCGTTCAATACGGCAACGGCATTCTATCCCGGTATCCAATCTTGTCCAAGCAAGTGGTTTATCTCCAGGGTGTGAATGAGCGAAGGAGCATTCTGTCGGTACGGGTGGATACCCCCGATGAGCCGTGCACGATCGTGAACATTCATTTGGGGGTTATGGAAAGGGAACGGGAGCAGCAGTTTCCTTATCTTCTTAACGTCTTGCGGTCGATTGACGGACACGGCATTCTGCTCGGGGATTTCAATATGGGCGCTCAGCATCCCTTTCTGGACCAATTGCACCCGACTTGGAGCAAAGTCGCCCCCGAACCTTTCGCACCGACGGTTCGTTCGGGCCGCGAAATTGACCATATCTATACCAAGCTTCCGCTGAAAAAGCAGCAAGCCTACGTGCAAGCCACCGATGCGTCGGATCATCATGCAGTCGTCGCGCAATTGGAGTGGTAAGCAGGTAAGAGCGGATACTCGCGGTGGGTCGAACGATTTGGAAAGGGTGATAGCAAAACTTGTCGTCGGTCGAACGGATTTGGCGAGGTAGGGGAGCCCGTGTTTATCGTCGGTTGAATGGGTTTTGTAAGGTATGGGGCCCCTGTTTGTTGTCGGTCGAACGGACTCTTCGAGGAAAATTTTACAAATTCTCTTGCGTATCTTCGTTCTGCGGATATAATGAGTAGTAACAAGTTGCGCGATAAACCTAAGGGTTGCGAATAGCAAGGCGAGACGGAAGCACCGTCCTTTTCCCTGATTATACAGGGGAATGGAGGTGCTTCTTATTTTCGGGTGGGTGGAGATATGAGCGCAGTATTACTATCTATTGCACGGCATCACCGTCATGAAGCGCACTACCGTGCGCGTTTCCTCAAATTCCTGTTCTTGCGAGATCGCAAAAAGAGGAGAAAAGTGCTGGAACCGGAAGAACTGTGTAATTTGTTACCGGGAACCGGTGAAGGTTTATGATATGATCAGTTCAATCCTACAATGATATTCCATTGTTGGTTGTATATGGAGTTGGCGAACGATGTTGAAGAGTTCCTATATCCTATTGAATAGAGGAGAGAATTTATGAGAATCGGGAACGTGCTGGATACCAAAAAATCAGTCAAAATCGGAGCTCTCTTGCTTGCGGCTGGACTCGTGCTGAGCAGCGGAGTATCCGTAAAAGCAGATGAAACCGGAGGCGAACAGCTTCCTAAGCAAGTAACGTTCTCAGATATCTCCAAACATTGGGCCAAATCCTCGATCGAACAGGCTATGAAAAAGGGATACGTCAACGGCTACGCAGATGGGACCTTCCAGCCGAATCGGCAGATCAGCCGGGCCGAGTTTACGAAGATGCTGGTGAGTGCGCTCGGACTGACAGTTGAACCGTCGGTAGACGGCGGCAAGTGGTACGACCCGTATTTCGCCGCGGCATCCAAGGCCGACATAACCTCAGCGTCCGAGTTCAACAACAACGTAGACAAGCCGTTGACGCGGTTAGAAATGTCTCGGTTGGCGATGAAGGCGCTCGGCAAGAAGTTGACCGGCTATGAGCCGGAACGCCATGAAGTTGGCCATACATTCGATGAATTCAAGGCTGAAGGTGATGACCACTACAATCCGAAAAAGTTTGTGCTTTATGCCGCACAAACCGGGGTTATCGGAGGCGTGGCTCCTGGTGTGATCGCTCCGGACAACACGACGACTCGTGCAGAGTCGATTACCGTGATCGAACGCATATTGACCGTCAAGAATGGCGGCAAGCTGAAAGTGGACAAATATGCAGTACAAGCGGCGGAGCTGTACTGGCACAAAACTAACGTTTTCAGCGTTATGCCGGAATTTTTTGCGGATGGAGTTGCTCACTACGATCCGAACAAGCTAACCGTAGAATCGGAAGATAAGAATTATAAATCCGTCATTGACTCGGTCATTGCGATCGATCTGGCCGACCCGAATGATCCCAATCTGGAGCTACTTCCTCCGGTGAAAAATTTACGGTGGTATGCAAGGGCAAATAAACCGGGTATTCCTCTGGACAAGTTCATGAACAGCTACCTTCTCTACATTCAGGGGCGTGTCGTGAAGGCGGATGGGGGTTATGCGAGATTCGCGGGTTCAAGTAAGATTGAAACCTACATCGATCGGCCTTTTACTGCAAACATTGAGGATTTTTGGAATGGAAAGCTGGTTAATATTGCTTCGGTTTTTGTGGAAGGTGGGCAGATAGACGATCGAGAATTGTACCTGTTCCCCAAAAAGGGATTGAAGGTGGATCCTACAAAGGGTTCTCTCACTCTGTATCTTGAGGTTCCTGGCATCGGAATCATTCAACATGATCCAGTTCTTAGCGGGTGGCCAAACTTCTGAGTGGGGGAATTCAGGTGAGCAGAAAAAAGCGATTTGGAATCGGGATCGCTGCACTTGTGATTATCTCTCTTGTTTTCCAACTGCTTTCTCAGTGGACTGGTGGGAGTGTGGCACATGCCGAATCCGTTAGCGTTCCCATTCAATATGACAATGTAAAGCGGCTGAGCGATGGAAGCTTCAGTGCTAGCAGCGCGGGCAAAGGGCAAATATCCTATACACCAAAAAGCGGCTACAAAGTAAAACAAGCTTATTACAAGGATCCTAAAACAGGTAGTAATGTACAGCTTAGTCTGAGTGATTCTGGCACAACTTCCATTAAGATTCAAGGAGTGCCAATCAAGGTGACTTCAAAGAGCAACGATAATCTCACCTATTATGCATGGGACCGATATAGCGGCTCAGCCTCAAAGGTATGGAAGGCAACGCTAGGCGGCCAGACTGTAACGGCTCCTATTTCATCGGAAACGAGCATTCTTAAGCCGGTCGGAACGGTATCCTACAGTACGGTGGATGGGTACCGGGTTCCAGATTATCCTGGCGTGATTGGCAAAGGATTAGAGTTTCCAAACAGAATATCGGAGAAATACGAGGTGGATGATGGACAGAATGTTGGCAAGGGCACTGTTATCGATCCATCTGTCGTTGCGACGCCGATTGAGAGCGATATCGACGCTAACCCGGACTATTATCGCGAGTTGAAATTAATTATTAATGGTGTATATGAAATCAAACAATACATGAATGTTCCGCAATCCAAAATCCTGAATCAGCGCATCATTCCACAAAGTAGCACTCTATTCAAAATCGCGTTCGATCTGCAAATGGATTTTCAGGATTTCTACCGTCCTTTGGGAGCCCCGGGCGCTGCTTCTCTGTATTATATACTCGGGTACAATACAACCGTGAAGTCGGTCACCTACCGCTACCCTTACGATGTGACCGTGGAGATCGTCAAAAAGGACACAGAGACAACTCCTCCAATCACATCGCCTCCAGTCACAGGCTCAACGCCAACGCCGCAACCAGCCGGAATCATCGGAGACTTCGACATTCTTCCAGGCAATTCGATAACCTATCGGGACAGCGTTTCGCTGCAGCCGAAGGACATCAAAACAACCGGCAACTGCACCTACCGTTACCATGAATTCAAAATGGCGAACGGCGCTACTTGGGCTTCACCCAGGCAAACAGACAAGACCAAACGAATCGACTTCACCTACCCAGACTACTATCCAGCGGCAATTAGCGCCGGAACGGTACAAGTCCAGATGAAAGTCTATGGGACACAATGTTCATCGGAATGGGTTACAAAGTCATTTACCGTCAAGGCACCGGCAGAAAACCATCCTCCTTACTTCCGGCTCGGTTGGTTCCGGGATGGCGACTTTACTAGTGTGAAGCCTCTCACTCAGGTTGTCGAAGGCACGAAGGTTATGGTTCGCCCAATCGACGATCAAACTTCCAATCCCGTTTCTCCGAGCGACCCGGATGGTGATCCGTTCAGCTTGACCGGATGGGACTTCAGCCGAAGCTCAAAATGGGTGGCAAGTCTTCCAGATCTCTATGGGTATCATCCGTTAGCCGACTACCTGGATCGCATCGATACGACCAGTGTGGGGTATCAGACGGTTTTTGCAACCATGACGGATTCCTTCGGAGCTGCTTATACAGCTGGAGCGACCTTGGAGGTTATCCCGAAAAATCCGATCCCGATTATTGAAGGCCCTACCGTTGTGAAAGAGAACCGGCCTATTGCGGATGTCGCCTTCAGTTCCGCAAAGAGCTATAGCCCAGTTGGACGGAAAATCGACCACAGCAAGGACGAGTGGACCAACAAGCAAACCGTCTACATCAACGGAACAGATCACGATATCCAGGTTACGGTAAAGCTCGACGTATGGGATGAGGGAATGCCAGCGTTAAAATCATTGGCCCCGGCTACACATACGTTGACCGTGCAGCCGGACTTGCCCCCGATAGGAAAGCTGGATGTCGCACCGCTTACCTTGCGCGGACTTCCCGTAACGATATACAACAAGTCCTATAGCCCGGACGGAGATCCGCTTGTAGTGGCCTATTATTGGTACAAGTACGATGCCAACAACAACGGTTTCGATGATGATGGATGGCAACCTCTTTCCGGAACGATGGAGAAGGCGACCTTTTCACCAACCAAAGTCGGCAAGTACCTTTTCCGGGTTCGCTCCGACGAGGAATTGAAGCAGGGCAGCTATGGGGAAGGGCAGCTCGATACCATCAACCAAGCGCCAACGGTATCCTTTGTTGTGGAGGGTAAGAACGAACAGCCGGTTCCTCCTGATAAGAAGGAATACGCTGCGAACACGATTTTGTCCAAATGGTCATTAATCCAGACGAATACAAACGCGCCTACTTTAACCAACGGATGGTACTCCTCCGGGTCACAATTGGAGGGAGGGAGTGGCAAAGGTATAGAAAGGCAATATGCATATTCCTATGAAAAAACATTCGGATCTTTTACATCTATATATGCATGGTTCTCGGATTTCCAAAATGCTGGGTTCGGGAATAATAGTATTAATCCCTACAGAACGATGACTTCTATGGACACAAACAAGAGTCAGCCGTTACTAGTGCCTAGCGATGATGGAACTCAATTATACCCTGTCATTTTTAATGAAGGATCTTCTGTCGCATTTAAAACGACTCGAGAACGCATGTATTTTGCGTATAACAACAATGTCTACGCAATGAATAAATTACGAATACCTGATTTTAAAATGGATGTGGAGGTATATGCTGGCGGTAATGCGACGAAATCAAAACCTACATGGCTTGGTCCCAGTCCGTATGATTTCATAATAACACCTCCAGATTATGTTAAAGACTCCAGTGGCGAGTTTGTCTTTCCCGAGAAGATCGAAGACGTTAAGTTCGAACTCTCAGGCCCTACTATCTACCAGGGTATAGTCTGGAAGATCAGAAAGAATGGGAGTATGTCATATGTCTTGGATATTCGAACATATGACGCAGAAACAGGTAATTTCATCGCCAGTACCTTTGAAAAAGGTATTACACTTGATCCAACTTACTGGCATCGACTGATTGGTTATAACGGCAATCTGAAGGTCATATATCCAACATGGCCAGGCATCAATGTCTCATCAACTATATATAAGAGTGTGACGTTAGATAGAAATTGCAACACGACTCAACCCGTGTCACTTCCGAGCATAGAGGGATATAGCGCCACGAACGATAATGGAGACATGGTTTACTACTCATATGATAATGGTGGGGATTCATTCTACCTGGGACCCGATGGGGAGATTTACTTCTACACCGTTGGTTTTAAGTCGTATAGATATAACGGACAGATAGGTACACCTGACCCGTACACAACTTACGTGTCACGCGTGAACTGGGACAACACTCTCGAGTGGAGGGTACAGTTGCCTGGGGAATATCCAACGTTTGGTTACAGTTATGCTGCATCTGGTTCATCACCGGTTGAAGGTACATGGACAATATCTATGAACACAGTGAAACGTGAACTTACCGTAAGATCGTTCACAAGAAGTTGGATGGATCATATTGAATTTGACGAAGTTATTAACATGGATACAGGACATAAATCAATTTCTCCGAGAAGTGTCACAGCATATCCTGCAAATTATCGGATTGAGCCTGACGGTTCATACCGGGATGGTGTGGGAGGGCAGCCCAATAGCGATGGGCGCAACACATTAGGCGGAGTAGTAAGAGACGCAGATGGCAATGCCTTGACAGGCAATTTAGCAGGCGGAGGTATTCTTAGTTATCAATATGTGGGTATGGGGTACTCTTCTTCTACAAAGAACCATATCTACTCTCAATTCGTAGGTGATGGATTGATGTTATCGTTCTTCACTCTTATAGATACACTCAATCCTGAACGACCCTCCTTTGTCCCTTGGTTGACCGCTGGACCACCGACAACCAATCCTCTAACCTTCAGAGGATTTTCACTCGGCCAGTTTATGTCGAATGTATCTGAAAGAGACACGGAGTTCACGTTCAAGCTCACGATGAATGAGGCCCAGAAGTACCAGGATGATCTAGCAGGATTCTCGTTCCGGATGCAGGACGGTAAAAATCGGTATGCCGTTGAGACGAACGGAACGACGCTGTATTTGGCCAAATACGTGAACGGAACTCGGAGTGTTCTGGCAAGTCGGGCTTATCCCTTCCAGGACAAAGAACAGTATAGCTTCAAGGTCAAAGCACTTGGATCAGCTCTAACGGTATCGGTAAATGGAGTACAAAACCTTTCCGTAACCGACAGCACCTTCTCGGCAGGGAAGTTTGGTCCATTTACCGACAAGGAGCATGTAACATTCGGATCGGTTAGCACATTGGAAGTCAACGAGCCGGATATCGACTGGTTCTCCGGTTACGCCATATGGGAACCGACAACCGGTAAAGCGGAAGCTCGGTACAGCAGCATCTTGTACAGTGATCCGGAGAACGACCCGAAGAGTGGAGACAGCAAGTGGAGCTATCAGCACACACCGCGCTTTCTGAATAATCAGGGGCTATCGGACATGAACGGCAAGACCTTCACGGGTCCGCAGCTATCCTTTGACAAGGTAGGCGATTACCTCGTCACTTTGCGGGATCGTGATGATCCGAATCCGGAATACCTGTATCCAAATATGCGATTCGATGAGTACCGGATGGACTCGAACGCTTATCAAGTGAAGGTGACGGTACATCGCAGGCCAGTGGCCGAGTTCAACCTGACGGCCAATCCGGACGGAACAATCTCCTGGACAGATACGAGCTATGATCCGGACCGATGGATCAGCGACTCCAATTACTCCACGGAGGCCACTGGCATCGATTACCGAGCCACGAGAGGGATCATGGAGCGCAAGTACAGCTACACTTCTCCAAGTGGTGTTCAAGGGACAGAGCAGCTTGTACGGCCCACGGAAAAAGGAGTCTATAGCGTGACCCTTCAGGTGAGGGATGAATACGGAGCATGGAGCGAGCCGGTCACGAAGGAAATCGGAACAGCGGTCATTCCTCCGGCAAATATCCGACCTACGGTGCATCTCACGTATCCAAGCGGCTCGAAGGCATCCCCAAGCTTCACGACTTCGACCCGGCCAACCGTAAGCTGGAACCAATGGGATGACAGCGGATGGATCCGGGGATATCAGGTCAAGGTATCGAGCGAATCTGGCAGCGTCATTTCGGAAAGTGGTGAAGTGGGAATTGCCACGACAGCCGGCAGCTGGAGCTGGCAGACCGGGACGCTGCCTCGGGGTCAAAAGCTGCAGGTGCAAGTGCGCGTAACCGATGGGGAAGCTTGGTCCGACTGGTCGAACATCGGGTGGATCCAAGTGAACCAAGCCCCAACCGTCACGTTGACGAATCCGGTAGGAACAAAAGAAAACCCTCAGAAGATCCTGGACGAGCTGCGCCCGACGATTGACTGGACCGCAGGAGATCCGGATTCGAGCTTCGGCGCACGGATCAAAGCATACCGTGTCTTGATTCAACGGGCGAATGGGGATGTTGCTTACGACTCCGGAACGAAGAGCGGCGATTGGGCGCTTGGGGGCCAGTCCATGAAGGTTCCGCTCGATCTGCCGACCAACATTCCGCTGAAGGTCATGGTGCGTGTCTACGACGGCGATCTGTGGTCCGAATGGTCGAACGAGGAATGGCTGTTCATCAACCGGCGGCCGACAGCGATCATCACCTATCCGAGTGGCACGCAGAGTACTCCAACGATAGTGGCTCGATATCCGTCCATCGTCTTTACGCAGAGCGATCCCGATCCGGGAGCTGTATTCCCTTTGTTCCGGGTTGAAGTCTTCAACCTGGGGAATACCAAGGTCTACGATTCCGGCAATCTGGCAGGTGAAGAAGGCAGTGAGACCTGGACCGAGAGGGCTCATGAGCTGACGAAGGCGCTGACACCGGGAGAAGTGTACAAGGTTCATGTACGGGTCTTTGATGGTTATGATTGGGGCGATGATTCGCCTTTCACTTATATGAGAGTGAATCGGGCACCTTCGGCAACGCTGACCATACCGGCTCCCATTTACGAACAAGATACGCCGACCTTCTCCCTCACCGTTTCCGATCCTGACGGAGATGACTTGCAGGTGAGGGTTGATGCGGTGGTAAACGGAGAGAGAGTAGAAGTAGCCAGTTGGCTGCTCGTTTCGTCGGGAACGACGAAGACCTTCACCTATGGACCGTTGGAGAAGGGAATGCACTCCCTCTCGATCACGGTGATCGACCCCTTTGAGGAAACCTTTGCACAGACATGGTCATTCCCAGTATTGCCGCTCACAATTGCCGGTGAAATCCGGCATACCCCGGAGTGGAATGAGATTCGGCTTCGCTGGAATGAGAAGCATCCGCTGGAGACTCGCGCGGAAAACGTCTTTTGGGCGGGAGAAGCGCTTGTTCTGAATGCGACGGTAACGGATACGCATACCGATACCCGCCCGGTGCGGGTAACTGCGAAGCTGCTGACAAACCGTCTCTCGCTTCCGTTAACGGGGAGCGACTCCATTCACTTTACAGGCATCTTGAATCGGCCTGAGCTTGCAAAGCTGGAAGATGGAGAGCATACGGTTCGTTTTACCGCGGTTTGGTCGAATGGAGCAGTATCTACGGCAGATGTTCCGTTCGTTGTAGCGGGGAGTATGTACAAGGTTGTCGTCAATCAAACTCGGCATTGAGCGGACCAGAAATGGCGAACGGTAAGGATGAGCATGTTCCCAGAATGGGGACATGCTCATCTGACTTTTTAATGGGAGGTGAATGTTCCTTCGGTTGAATTCCTGATTGACGTTCCCTACAGGAAGTGGTAAAGTGATAATACCAAGTAAACCAATATGATTTATCAAATAGATGACAATCACATCTAGCAGCCTGACCCGTTTCGTCGAATGATCGGGTTCCGGGCAGGGACAAGAGAGAGGGGATGCGCATGGAAACCACATTTATGATCCGACAGGGAGAATGGGAGCTGGCCGCTACCTTACATCGTCCTCTAGCAGAGGATCGAGGGGGGAGCTTTCAGGCTGCGCCGCTGGTTGTGATCTGTCATGGGTTTGTCGGCAGCCGGATCGGTGTTGACCGGTTGTTCGTGAAGACTGCGCGCGAGCTGGCCGGTACCGGACTGAACGTTCTCCGCTTCGATTATGCCGGATGCGGGGAAAGTGAAGGCGATTATGGCGCGGGAGGTCTCGATGCCATGGTGAGTCAAACCCGTGCGGTGCTCGATCATGTGCTTGCCATACCGGGCATAGCGACGGAGGATGTGACCCTTCTCGGCCACAGTCTAGGCGGAGCGGTTGCCATCCTGACAGCCACCATCGACAAACGAGTCAACAAGCTGGTGCTGTGGTCACCGGTGGCCAATCCGTTCGGCGATATCGTGCGCATCGTCGGCAAGGATGTTTATGAGAAGGCGATGCAAGAAGGCCGTGCAGATTATCTCGGATATGGACTTACTTCAGGCTATTTCAACTCGCTCAGCGCGCATCATCCCTTTCAAGAGGCTCGTAAATTTCTAGGACCGATCCTGCTCGTTCATGGAACCGGAGATGATGTGATTCCCGTCGACTACAGCTTCTTGTACCAAAAAATCTTCCGCATTCGTCGCGACGGTTGCTGCGACAAAGAGCTTGTGCAGGGGGCGAACCATACCTTCTCTTCGGAAGAGAGTGTAACTGCGGTCATTGATCGGACCAAAGGATGGCTGATCGGCCACAGCGGACCGAAAAGCCGGATCATTTGAAGGAGGCCATCCCATGGCTAAACCGCTTGAAGTCGATGATGAGTGGAATGAACGGATTGTATCCAGCTTAAATGGAATGGAATACGGAGCGGTTCAGATCATCGTGCATGACGGAAGAATCGTGCAGATCGAACGGACGGAACGCAAGCGGTTCGACGGTCAGCCGGAGAAAAGAACGGATTTCGAAGCGAAGGGGAATCCCAAAGGCCGTCGGTAAACACGGATCTTACTATCCCAATAGGCAAGCCCAATCTGCAGAACGGAAGTTGATCCGTTTTGCCGGTTGGGCTTTTTCACTGGATACGCTTGTCCGTTCGGGACGAATGCGAAAACAGCGGCTAAAGGAAGGCAATTGCAAGCTCCTATGCCTTGTGCAAGGACCCGAGTCGTTCTCCCATTTTGACGACCGTTCCGTTCATCAGATCGGGACGGGGCTCAAAGATGCCATTTTCCAAAAGCAGGACGACTGTCGAGCCGAATTTGAAATAAGCCAGGTCATCGCCTGCTTGAACATTCTCCGGGAGGGGATCGGCGTACACGATTCCGCTGACGTTCATCGCCCCGACCTTCACCACAGCCACTTCCCCGTAAACCGTATGCAGATAAGTGACCAAACGCTCGTTGCGGCTAAGCACCCGCGTCATATGCCGCAGGCCGAACTCGTTCACCGGGTAGACTCTTCCCGAGATCCGTTCCTTTTCCAGAATTCGTCCGGCTACAGGCGTGTGAATGCGATGATAATCGGTCGGGCTCAGGTACAGCACGAGAAAATAGCCGTCCCGGTAGTTGACCGTGCGCGGCGAGCCGTTCAGCAGCTCCTCCACTGTGTAATCCTGACCTTTGATATTAAGAAGCTGTCCTTCGGCAATCGGTCCCATCCCGGTGATCTTGGAGTCAACCGGACTGATCAGGCTGTCCGGGGTCGTGTCGACCGGACGTAAGCCGGGCTTCAATCTGCGGGTGAAGAAGTCGTTTAAGGACGAATACTCCGTCCATTCCTTCTCTGCATCTTCAAACGGGATGTGGTAGGTACGGCCAAACCATGGGATCAGCCTGCGGCTGAATCGGGATTCGGCAAAAGCTCCGGTTATTCTCGACACGCTTTTGCGTGAGGATAGCTCGGTTAACAATCGAAAAAATCGTTTGGACACCCGTCTCACCTGTTTTCTTTTTTGCATAGGAAATCTTATTCCTGCTTATCTTGCCACAGTTCGCCGATCTCCGCAACGCCCCTAAAAAAGAAAGGAACCCGTCGGCAACGGGCCGCGGGTTAACGAGAAACTATATCATTAAAAGGGGGGTCAATGATTATTATATGCGCTCTACATTAAAGGGTGATTAACGGGAGATTACAGATGCATTACAAAATTCAACCAATTTCGGAGGGGCAATCCGCACAGGCCATGCATATGGTACAGGAGATATTGACTCGGAAGGGGACCCAGCATGGACAAAGGGAAATCGGTACGCGGGAAAGGGAAGGAGAAGGTAAAGAAGACGCGCGGGTATCGCTATGATGCCCGAACAGAGGAATTGAAATGGTTGGATGGGATATCGCCTCGCGAACCGGAGACAGTCGTGCCGGAAACCGCTCCCTCCCCGGAGGAAAATCCAACGACAATCGGTTCGATTGCTGTTCCGGAAGCCATTTCCTCTACGGAAGAGCAAAAGACGTCGGCTGATAAAGGACTTGTGCCGGAAGTCGCTTCCTCCGCTCCGGAACAGCCGGCAGCTCCCGTGCAGTCAGAAATTACGGAGCTCGCAGAAAATCCCGCACCAGCTAACGATTTGAGCGAGGTGCAACAGCCCGTTCTTGAGAAGCCGGAAGGAAAGCTGTCATCCACGTCGAACGGCGCACCTGCAGTCGAGCCTCATCCGGTTCCAGACCATAGCCGGGATGAACTGAAGGCCATGCTTGAGGACCGGAAAGCGGAAATCGGCCTTCCTTCCGTCGTCTATACGGATGATCTCACGGATGCCAGCGTTACGGAGGAAAAGCTGGCCAGCGGATCGGTAACGGGCAGCAAGATTACAGGCGGGAGTTTGAATGAAAGCCACTATGCGGATGGTTCGATCAGGAGCCGCCATTTGGCGGAAGGATCGGTGACAACAGCCAAACTGGCTGCGGAATCAGTCCAGGACTATCACATCGGAGACGGAACCATCGGGGGAGGAAAGCTGCGCAACCGAACCGTGACGGGGGAAAAGCTAGCGGATGGTGCCGTCACTGCCGAAAAGCTGGCGGATCGGATCATCGGCCCGGATAAGCTCGCTTACGGCTCGATCACTTCCCGGCATCTTCATGACAGCATCATCACCGGCGAGCTGTTGCAGGATCAGGCTGTAACCTCGGATAAGATCCGCAGCGGGGCGGTAAAATCGGCCCATCTTGCCAATAGCTCCGTTAACTCAGCCAAACTATCGCCAGGTTCGGTTACGACAGAGAAGCTTCGTACCGGCGCTGTAACCGAAGAGAAGCTGGCGGATGGCAGCGTCGGCTTCGACAAGCTGAAAGCCGCTTCCGTCTATGCGGAGCATATAGCCGCGGGGTCCGTAGGAACGGAGCAGCTCGCGAGCGGTTCTGTCACCGTTGACAAGCTTGCGGAGAATTCCGTCGGCAACCAGCATTTGACGGAAAGATCGGTTCATGAAGCTCAAATCGCAGAAGGTGCCATTCAGGAGCGCCATTTAAGCGAGGGCAGCGTGACGTCGTCCCGACTTGCAGCCGATTCGGTTCTGAGCAGCCATATCGGGGCGGAGGCCGTGAACAGCTATCATTTGGCCAGCGGGGCTGTTACAGCTGAGCATTTGGCCAAGGGCAGTCTCAACGGGGACAAAATCGTTCCGGGTTCAATCGATGCCCGCCATCTCGCGGATGGAACGATAACGGCGGCTCATATCCGGGCTGGAGAGATTCACTGGGGGCTGCTGGCCGACAATGCGGTGGATTCCTCCAAGCTGGCAGATGGTTCAGTCGGCGCGGATCACCTCATGGAAGGAAGTATCGAGAGCCGCCATCTGGGAATGGAAGTCATCAAGGGGCATCACCTTCCGGCGGGAGTCATCAAATCGTTTCATCTGGATGACGGCTCGATTACGGGAGGCAAGCTGGCGGAACGGTCCGTCGACCGAAGCAAATTAGCGCCTGCGTCAGTGACCAGCACTCATTTGGCTGAAGGAGCGGTGACGGCGAAGGCTCTCGCTCCCGGAAGCATTGGGACGCAGCATCTCGGAGTGGACATCGTCGGATCGGCTCAGATTTCCGGAGGAGCGATCAACTCCGGTCACCTTCAGGCGCTTAGCGTGAGTGTAGATAAATTGAAGGACTCTTCCGTTACGACAAGCAAGCTCGCGACGGGAGCGGTGACTGCGGAGAAGCTGGAGGTGGAAGCGGTTGGGCCCAATCACTTGAAGCCGAGCAGCGTTCAATCCCGGCACCTAACCTTCAACTCCGTGCTCGCCGAGCACATCGGAGAACATGCGATAGATACGCGCCATCTGAGCGCGGAGAGCGTGGGAAACGAGCAGCTGCAAGCGGGCGCGGTAGGGACTCGACACCTGAGTGTGGGCAGCGTAGGAAGCGACCAACTGCAAGCGGGTTCCGTGGCTGCGCGCCACCTGAGTATGGGCAGCGTAGGAAGCGACCAGTTGGAAGTGGGTTCTGTGGCTGCGCATCATCTGAGCGTGGGCAGCGTAGGAAGCGAGCAGTTGCAAGCAGGCGCGGTAGAGACTCGCCACCTGAGCGAGGGTAGCGTGGGAAGCGAGCAACTGCAAGCGGACGCGGTGGATACGCGCCACCTGAGCGCGGAGAGCGTAGGGAGCGAGCAATTGCAAGCAGGCGCGGTAGAGACTCGCCACCTGAACGAGGGCAGCGTAGGAAGCGAACAGTTACAAGCGGACGCGGTGGATACGCGCCACTTGAGTGCGGGTAGCGTAGGAAGCGAGCAACTGCAAGCAGACGCGATAGAGACTCGCCACCTGAGCGCGGGTAGCGTAGGAAGCGAGCAGTTACAAACGGACGCGGTGGATACGCGCCACTTGAGTGCGGAGAGCGTGGGAAGCGAGCAGCTTCAAACGGACGCGGTAGAGACCCGCCATTTGAGCGCGGAGAGCGTGGGAAGCGAGCAACTGCAAGCGGACGCGGTGGATCTGCGCCACTTGAGCACGGGTAGCGTAGGGAGCGAGCAACTGCAGGCGAGTGCGGTAGAGACCCGCCATTTGAGCGCGGAGAGCGTGGGCAGCGAGCAACTGCAATCGGGCATCATCGAAGCGCGCCATTTGAGTGCGAATAGCGTAGGAAGCGAGCAGCTTCAATCGGGCATCGTTGGGGCGCATCATCTGAGTGCAGGCAGTGTGGGAAGCGAACAGCTGCAAGCGGGCGCTGTGAATGCGCATCATCTGAACGCGAATAGCGTGGGGAGCGAGCAGCTACAGGCGGGCGCGGTGGAGACACGTCATCTGAGCGCGGAAAGTGTGGGAAGCGAGCAACTGCAGGCAGACGCCGTGGAGACTCGCCATCTGGGCAAGGAAAGCGTAGGAAGCGAGCACTTGCAACCGGGCATCGTTGAAGCGCGTCACCTTGGTGTGGATAGCGTAGGGAGCGAACACCTGCAACCGGACGCTGTAAATGCGCGTCACCTGAGCGCGGATAGTGTGGGAAGTGAGCACCTGCAACCGGGCATCGTTGAAGCGCATCACCTGGGCATTGGCAGTGTGGGAAGCGAGCAACTGCGAACAGGCGCCGTAAATGTCCACCATCTGAGCGCGGATAGCGTAGCGAGCGAGCAGCTGCAAACGGGAGCAATTGAAGCGCGTCACTTGAGAGCGGGCATCATAGGAAACGACCAGCTGCAATCAGGTGTGGTGGAGACTCGCCATCTGAGTGCGGACAGTGTAGGCAGCGACAAGCTGCAAGCCGGCTCAGT
This sequence comes from Gorillibacterium timonense, assembly GCF_001457415.1. GTDB lineage: Bacteria > Bacillota > Bacilli > Paenibacillales > NBRC-103111 > Gorillibacterium > Gorillibacterium timonense. The sequence goes on along the minus strand of NZ_LN881723.1, from coordinate 875,548 downwards.
CAAGACGCGCCACCTGAGCGCGGAGAGTGTCGGAAGCGAGAAATTGCAGGTAGGCTCCGTGAAGACGCGTCACCTGAGTGCGGATAGCGTGGGAGGCGATAAGCTGCAATCAGGTGCGATCGAGAATCGTCATCTGAGCGCAGAAAGCGTAGGAAGCGTACAGCTGCAAGCCGGTGCGGTGGAAGCCCGCCACCTGGGTGAGGATAGTGTAGGAAGCGACCACCTGCAAAAGGGTGCAGTCGATCTGCAGCACCTTTCTTCCCGAGTCTCAGAAATGATTGAACAGGCGGTCCAGGCTGCGCTCAGCTTGACGAATACCTATCCGATCCCTGTCGCTTACGCCCCTCCCACGAATTTACCGGCAAGCGGGTTAGTGGAATTCGGACTCGAAGCCGAAACCTGGAAATTGCTCATTCCCATCGAATTTGAAGAGGAAATTGCGTCCGAAGCGGTGACGGTGGTCGTATCTGGGAACAGTTCCGCATTTTTGCTCTCGATAAAGGAAACCCGTTCATCCGGAGCTGTTTTGGAAGTAACCCGGCTTGAGAATAACGGGTTTATTGACGGGGTCATCCATTGGATCGCGATGGGGACCCGCCAGGTCATTTCGCTGAAAACGAATATACAGGAGCTATCACAAAATGAGACGGCGCCTGAACAAGCGGCAATCGAGGAAATACCGGATGAAATGGCCCCAGTAGCACCCGAGCAAGCGGCAATCGAGGCGACCCTCGAGCGAGCCGCGATAGAGGAATCTACGCATCAAGCAGCTATCGAAGCGCTGCCCGTAGAAACGGCTCCAGAAGCGGTGTCGGAGCAGGCAGCAATCGAGGCGACCCTCGAAGAAAAGGCTCCTGAAGCTGACTCAGATCCAGCAGTTATCGAGGCGCCCCCCGGAGAAACAGCTCCCGCAGCAGCGCCAGAGCAATCGTTCAGCGAGATAGCAATGGATGCGGCGGATCCGTCTATCTCAGAGGAGACGTCGGTTGAGCCGATCGAACATCGGAATTCCGAGGGAATCGATGTCTAGTCTTTCAAGGATTCGTTTATCTCATCAGAAAGGGGCGAACGGGAGACCGTCCGCTTCTTTCTGCACCAATTGGACGTGCGATTTCAGCCTAACGGAGGTGGATGGTTGAATGGAAAAGCAAGTGAGCGAGATGATCCGGAATGTTGCCAAAACCCAGGCAAAGCTTGCCCATCTTTTGGCGGTGGAGCAGCCGCTATCGGATCAGACGGCTAGACTGATCGGAACACTTACCGGACAGCCAGGAGAAGATACCGCAGAGCAAAAAGAACGCGGGATGGAGATCGCCAAAAATCTAACCGTCTATTTAGACAGCTTGGCTCGATTGGAGCTTACCCTGGCTGATCAGGTAGAAGACATATTTAGAGAATGGAACAGGTGGAACGAACAACGCTAAAGCTAGAACGTTCTAAGCATGGTCCATTCGAGCTGAGCGAGCTCGTCTTCGCCCTGCTTGCGTGTCCGATGCAGAAGACGGGAGCGTGTGAACGAGGGGCATCCTTCCCTTTTCGACAGCTTGGCAAAAGCGTTGAAATCCGCATCCAGCCTATTTTTCTTGGATACAGCACCAAGACTTTGGCGCTCTCATAAGATGGTTTGACTGTATCCTTTTCCTTGAAACCATCCAAAACCCGAGCAAGGAGGGGTGACATAATTGAAAGGCAGCGACCACAACAGCAAGTTCTTATTGACGCACCGCGAGCGCGAAGTTTTCGAACTTCTCGTCCAAGACAAAACGACCAAAGATATCGCTCAGCAGTTGTTCATCAGTGAGAAAACCGTCCGTAATCATATTTCGAACGTGATGCAAAAGCTGAATGTCAAAGGCCGTTCGCAAGCGGTTGTCGAGTTGATCAAGCTTGGGGAATTGAAAATCTAGCCTCCCTTGTCATCCGATCCTCATCAACCCCGATACCCCCGCCAAGCGCCTCTTATCCGGAACGGAGGCGACAGCGGGGGATTTTCGTTTGCAAGGGGAGCATCCACGGTGTAGCAGACTTGAACCCTTGACGGCCCTCCTCAGACCCCGGAATAGGCCATAAAACCGCCGTCTACGGGGATGACGGCTCCGGTTACGAACGCTGAGGTTTGCTCATCGACCAGCCACAGCATGGTTCCGAGCAGGTCATCGGGGATGCCGAATCTCCGCATCGGGGTATGTGTGAGGATCTTCCGGGAGCGCTCGGTGAGCGACCCGTCCTCGTTGGTGAGCAGCTCGCGGTTCTGCTCGGTCATGAAAAAGCCGGGAGCGATCGCGTTCACCCGGATACCGGATTCCGCCAGATGAACCGACAGCCACTGGGTGAAGTTGTTGATGGCGGCTTTGGCGGCGCTGTATGCGGGAACCTTGGTCATCGGTGCAAACGAGCTCATCGACGAGACGTTCAGAATCACCGCCCCAGGGCGGCCCAGCATGGACTCGGTAAAAACCTGTGTCGGGATCAGCGTCCCGATGAAATTCAAATCGAACACGCTGCGGAAACCAGGGATACTGAGGCCGAAGAAGGTGGTCAATTCCGGCGATCCTGTATCCTCTGGCCGATAGATTTCATTCGTCGTGTTGGCATCCTTGCGGTTGCCACCTGCGCCGTTGATCAGGATGTCGCAGGGGCCGAATACCTTGCGAACCTCAGCCTCGGCGGCACGGACGCTCTCGATGTCGGTGACATCGCATACGATCGCGATGGCCTGGCCGCCTGCGACCGCAATCTCGTCGGCGACAGACTGCCCTTTCTCCGCCGTCCGATTCAGGATCGCCACGCGGACTCCCTGGCGTCCGAGCTCAATTGCCATGACCCGGCACAGGACGCCGGAGCCACCGGTAATGACGGCCGTTTTGCCCTTAAGCTTCGGATGCAGCGGCAGCGGTTGAACCTGCAATCCTTGCTCACTCATGATGCCACACTCTCCTTTTCGGCTTCGATGGAGGCTTTGCAGTAGGCATCCCACAGCCCCCACAGATACATGATGCCGAGCGCGCGGTCATACAGCCCGTATCCCGGCCGGCATACTTCCTCCCAGATATGACGCCCGTGATCAGGGCGGCAGTATCCGGTGAAGCCGTTATCGTGATAGGCTTTCACCACTCCGGAGACGTCAACTGTTCCGTCCTGTGTCCGGTGTGAGGTTTCGATAAAATCTCCGTTCTCGTAGACGCGGACGTTGCGGATGTGCGTGAATGGGATGCGGTTGTGGAACTCTTGAATGATGGCAATCAGGTCATTGCTCGGATTGGCGCCGAGCGAGCCGGTGCAGAGGGTGATGGCGTTCGCCGGGCTGTCATAGAGTCCGAGGAGCCGGCGGAGATTGTCTTGGCTGGTTACGATACGCGGCAGGCCGAAGATAGACCAGGGCGGATCATCCGGATGGATCGCCATCTGAATGCCATTCTTCTCCGCAGCCGGAATGACCGCCTGGAGGAAATAGGCCAGGTTATCCCAAAGATCTTCCTCGGTGATCGTTTTGTACGCTTCGAACAAAAGGGCGAGGTGGGCGAGCCGCTCCGGCTCCCAGCCGGGCATCGTCAGGGTACTGTTCTCATTGATCGTACGGACAAGCTCAAACGGATCGATGCCGTGAATTTTCGATTTCTCAAAAAAGAGCGCGGTTGAGCCATCCTCAGCCTGATGGAAAAGATCGGTGCGTGCCCAGTCGAAGACCGGCATAAAATTGTAGCAGATCACCTTGACGCCGACCTGAGCCAGCTTTTCAATGGTGCGGATGTAATTCGCGATATAGACATCCCGGGTGGGCAAGCCCAGCTTGATGTCCTCGTGTACGTTTACGCTTTCCACTACGTCCAGGTGCAGGCCGTATTCCTTCGCCTGGCGTTCCACCTCGACAATCCGGTCCATCGGCCACTCTTCTCCGGCTGGGATATCATGCAGCGCCCACACAATACCCTCCACGCCGGGAATTTGCCGGATATGCTTCAGCGGAACCGTATCATTGCCTTCACCGAACCATCTGAATACCATTCGCATGAAGCTGCCACCACCTTATGAGAGAATTGACTTCCGAAACGATGAGTCTGATTATCCGATGGGCTCGACCTTACCGAAAGAAATCGGGATGCTGTTCCTTCAGCTTCGGCAGATCCGAGATCGAGAGGCGAAGATGCTCCTGCATCAAGCGCTCCGCCCCATCCGCATCGTGAAGGCGAATCGCCTTCAGCATCGTATGGTGATGCTCATAAAGCTTGAGCCAATCAGGGTCACTTGCGAGCCAAAGGATCCGGGATCGGTTAAGATGAGCGTTCATCTGCTGAATGACATTCCAGGTGCCCTGCTTGCGGCAGCCCTGGAAGAGAAGTCGGTGAAATTCCTCGTCCAGCTCGAACATTTGCTTGCTGTCATGCTTCTGGATGCTGAGCCGCTGTTCCTCCAGATTCGCATCCAATTGCAGCAGAAGCTCTTCTGGAAACCGGTCGCAAGCGAGGCGAATCACCGCGCGCTCCAATTGCTCGCGCATGAACCGCGCCTCCTCCACCAGCTCGGAATCGATCAAGGACACCCGGGTTCCCCGCTGGGGGAGCACGACGACAAGCCCTTCCTGCGCCAGCCGAACAAAGCTTTCCCGCACCGGCGTTCGGCTAACCTGATACTGGAGGGCCGTCTCCTTCTCCGACAAAGCAGTTCCGGGTGGAAGCGTCAAATTGACAATCTGTTCTTTGAGAGATGCATAGACCAGCGCTCCTGCCGCAAGCGGCTGCTTGAGCTGAGGATCTTTCATGGAAGCGCCTCCTTTCCTGTGTTCCATACTACCATACTTGTATGGTAGTATGGAACTGTAGATTTTCGCGGTGAAGGTTGATGCGACTAGTAGGACGAATCCGAGGGAAGACGGATATCGGTAACAGAGACTCTTTTCTATTTTCAACAGGGCATTTAAACTGAACATGCCATATGAAAACGCTTGCCATGAAAGGAGCTGTTACTTTTGCATCGAGCCATTCTCGTCGATGATGAAGTGTTCACTCGCAAGGGGCTTATGAAGCTGATCGATTGGGAAGCCTGCGGCTTTCGCGTGGTGGAAGAAGCGGATGACGGGGAGGACGCACTCGCGCTAATCGAAAGCGTTCGTCCTGATGTGGTGATTACCGATATCCGCATGCCTGTGCTGGATGGGCTGGAACTGATTCGACAGGTCCAGGAAAACGGGGTGGCCCATCCTTTTTTTGTGATCATCAGCGGCTATGATGACTTTCAGTATGCACGTCAAGCACTGCGGTACGGTGTGCAGGACTTCCTGCTTAAGCCGATCAACGAACAGGAATTTTCTGAAGCGCTTCGGCGCTTGAATGACCGTCTGCTGAAGCAAAAGCAGGATAAAGAGCGGGAAACGAGATTGCTGCCCAGCGCACTTGTGGAAGCGCTTATTATGGAAGAATTGGATGAAGAAACGCTGCGGATATGGGCAGAGCGGCTTCATCTGAACACGGATGAATCGCTTTACTATTTGTTTGCGGAGAACAACGATGCAGCGGAGCTTTTCGGTAGGGAGGAAGGCTCACAGAAGGAGAATGCCCATGAAATCCCGCCTTTTAAGCAGAGAGTGGAAAAAGCGCTGGCGGAAATGACAGATGGCTGCCTCACCTTCTACCTCCATGAACACCGAAACCGCATCGGAATCCTGCTTCCGGCCCGGTCCTTGGGATCATTCGGGGGAAGTATGCGAACCTTTGCCGAAAAGGTAAGGATAAAGCTTCAGACCGAGCAGGAAAACGAACGCATCTTCCTGTACGCCGGAAGGCCGGCTGAAGGCTTGCTTCGATTAGCGGACTCTTATAGCAGTGCGAAGGAAGCACTCCTTTATAAATATCACGAGGAGGAGAGCGGTCTCGTTATTTTGGAGGAGGAGAAGCCGCTCCCCCCTCTCAGTTACATCGCCATAAATGAAGTTCTGTATCATGAATTTCTCGAAAAGCTTGAGGAGCAGCAGCTTGCTCCGCTTGACGATACCATCGAAAGGATGTTCGCCACATTTCACATAGAGCTGTTCGCGCCGGAAGCGGTCAAGATGGCGATCCATCAATGCGTAATCGGAGTGCTTCGGATCGTGGAAGGCATGGAAGGGGACAAGTCAGCACTGAGCACGCTCCATCCCATGCTCAACTGGCACGATCAGAACCTGACCATCGGAGGGCTCAAGCGGTTATTCCGCCAGTTTGCCGAAGAGAGCAGCCTCTATTTGGCAGAGCTTCGCAAGGAACAGGGCAATGGAGGGATTCAAAAAATCCGTGCCTACATCGATGCCCATTATCAAGAGAATATCAGCTTAAAGAGCATTGCCAGAGCCTTTTATCTCAATCCCGTTTATTTGGGGCAGCTGTTTAAGAAGACCTATGGGGTTTACTTCAACGATTATTTGCTGCAGCTGAGAATCGCCGCGGCCAAGAAGCTGCTCCGTCAAACGGATCGGAGGATTTATGAGGTTGCAGAACAGGTCGGCTTCGGCAATGCCGATTATTTCGTCACTCAGTTTGAGAAGCTGGAGCACTTGACCCCTAGCGAATACCGCAATCGGTTGAAAAAGGATGCTTGAGTAGGAGAGAACGATCGATGAAACCTAGCATCAATAATGTCCGTCTGCGCGGCAAAATGCTGCTGATGTATTTTCTCTCGGTCTTTCTGCCGATTGTTCTGACCAATCTGTACATCTATAAGGCTACGACTGACAGCGTGAGGGAGCAGCGCATGCAGGACGTCCAGCTTGCCCTCAGCCAGATGAAGAACGAATTCGAGCGAGAAGTGGGAGATGCGCTCGACATTTCCTCGGGCTTTTACACCGACCATCTACTGAATGAAATCATCGACACGGATTACGAGCATCCTGCGGATTACATTGGAGCCTATGATTCTTACCTGCGACGGATCTTGAATTCGGGAAGCCCTGTCTACAATTCGGTCGAGGGAATCTCTCTGTACGTCGATAATCCCACGCTCTTATACTCCGGGGGAATCTACTTTATCGATGAGGCGGTGAAGCAGCAAGAGTGGTACCGAACCATTCTTAAGGTTGATCGCTCTCAGCCGGTCATTATGCGCACAGGCTCGGATGGACGGATGGATAAGCTCAGCATCATTCGCCGCATGAACTACTACTATCCGCAAAACGAATATGAGAAATTTCTCAAGATCGACTTACGGATGTCGACCATTCACAAAATCCTCGGCAACCTGAACGTGCAAGGGAGCATCTATCTGTTGAACGAAGCAGGTGAGATCGAGTTTACCACCGATCCGAACATCGATACCACCAAGGGGATGATTCCTTACCAGACCGCCGCGAAGGAGGACCGCCGGCTGGAATTTGATACGGGCGCCTTTTACACCAATGATCAGAATGAATGGAAGCTCGTCGCGAAGATTCCGAAGGATGTTGTGCTGCGGGATTCTGCTCAATCGCAGAAGCTGATTGTGCTGTTGAGCTGTTTGAATTTCCTACTCCCTTCCCTGGTCATCATCTGGATCAGCCGTTCGATGAACGCGCGCCTCGTCCGCATTCTAAAGCATATGAAGAAGGTCAAGAACCAGCATTACGAGACAATCAAGGAGCCGGACTACCGGGATGAGATCGGCCAGCTCACAGCAGAGTTCAACCGAATGACCCTGGAGCTGAGGAGCCTGATCAACGATGTGTATGTCGCAGATATCCAGCGGGCCAATCTGGAGCTGGAGCGCCGCAACGCCCAATTGAACGCCTTGCAAAGCCAGATCAACCCCCATTTTCTGTTCAATGCCCTTGAGACGATCCGGATGCGCAGCCTGATGAAGGATGAGGATGAGACTTCCCATATCATTCACAACATGGCGAAGCTGTTCCGCAATTCCCTCGTTTGGAAACGGGACATGGTGACGGTTCAGGAGGAAATGGAGTTTGTTCACTGCTTCCTGGAAATCCAGAAATACCGCTTCGGAGACAAAATCAACTATCGGGTTCAAGCCGATGCGGACACTCTGGAAGAGGTCATTCCGAAAATGGCCATCGTGACGTTCGTGGAGAATGCCAGCATCCACGGCATTGAGAAGCGGAAGGCCGGCGGCTGCATCGAGGTGACCATCGGAGTCCGGAATGAGGGGCTCGTCTGCACGGTGAAAGATAATGGAGTCGGCATGGCGGCTGAGCAGGTCGAACGGATTCACCGTTATTTGCAGACGGAGGACGAGATGGGGGAACGGATCGGGATTCAGAATGTCGTCTACCGACTCAAGCTTTTTTACGGCGACCGGTTCAAGCTTGCGGTAGAGAGCCGCCCGAATGAGGGGACGAGAGTGGACTTATTTATCCCGCGGCAAGACCTGTAATTTACTAAGTAAGGGCTTTAGATTGGCGGGTAATCAATCCGCAGGCCATCTTCTATACTGAAAGTGCTTACAAAACCACGAGGAACGAAAGGGGAAGGTCGTTCACATGAAGAGGAAGGTTTGGCTCGGCTGCCTATGCGCAGTTATGATGGTATCCCTCCTTGGAGCATGCTCGAAAAACTCGGACAACTCGGACAACTCGGACAAGAAATCTTCGCCAACCTCAAGCACGGCTGCAGCAACCGATAGCGGCAAGGAGGAGAAGAAGGAAGAGAAGGTCACGTTCACGTACTTTAACGCTTCTGCGGGGAAAGACAAGAACACGAACGAAACGACGATCGGCAAAATCTTTGAAGATCAAACCGGCGTCAATTTCAAAATGGAGCATCTGGTCGGCGATGAAAATACGAAGGTCGGTACGTTCATTGCGAGCAACAGCTATCCTGACGTCATCGTTCCGGGCAACTCCATTGATAAGCTGGTCGGCGCAGGCGCCTTCATTCCGTTGAACGATCTGATCGATAAATACGGGCCGAATATCAAACGAGTCTATGAACCTTATTACAACCTGATGAAAGCTGCAGATGGCAACATTTACTTTCTTCCGCTTAGCGCCGTTGTAGGGGAATACATCCCGGCTCCGAACGTTGATCAAGGAGCCTTCTGGATTCAACGCCGGGTGCTGAAGGAAGCAGGTTATCCGAAAATCAAAACCTTTGACGAATACTTGAACCTGATCCGCGATTATGTGAAGAAACACCCGGAAGAAAATTTGACCGGTTATCTGGCGCTCACCACCCAGGACAAATTCTTCTCCTTCACGAACGCTCCGATGCATCTGGCTGGTTATCCGAACGATGGCGGCGTGATCGTCGATATGCAGACCCACAAGGCCAACGATTACGGCGACGACGACATCACCAAGCGTTACCTGCAAGAGCTCAACAAGCTGAACGCTGAAGGCCTGTTCGACAAATCCTCTTTCGTAGATAACTATGACCAATACCTCGCCAAGATCGCTTCCGGTAAGGTGCTCGGCTTCTTCGACTATCGCTGGCAGGCCGGGCAGGCTCTCTCGAACTTGCATGAAGACGCCGTGAAGTCGAACAACGATGATCTCGAATACATGGGACTTCCCATCGTCTATGACAAGGACACGAAGGATCAATACCTCGACCCGCCCTCCTTCGTTAACAACCGTGGCGTAGGGATAACCGTCAGTGCCAAGGATCCGGAACGGATCGTCAAGTTCTTCAACAGCCTGCTCACCGACGAGAACCAAGTTCTCTCGAACTGGGGCATCAAGGACCAAACCTACTCCGTAGACGATAAGGGCCGTTTGTACCGCACGAAGGAGCAAGTCGCTCAAACCATTACGGAATCGTTCCGCGAAACCTTCGGCCTCAAATATTTTGAATACAACTGGCCGCGTTACGGCAACGGCTCCAGCCTCCCGGACGGGAACTCGGTCGGCGCCGGCCGTCAGGCGGAGGTTGCGCAAATGTCCTACACCGATAACGATAAGAAGCTGCTTGAAGCGTATGGGATCAAGTCCTTCTCGCAACTGTTCTCGGCACCGGACGATCGCCCGTGGTACCCGGCTTGGAGCATTCCGGTCGATCAAGGCTCGCCTTCTCAAATTTTCACTCAGAAGAAAGGCGATCTGCAGCGCAAGTACTTCCCGAAGCTCGTGCTCGCGACTCCTTCTGAATTTGATGGAATCTGGAACGAGTACTACACCGCCTTCAACAAGCTTGACGTCAAGGTCTACGAGGACCTGATCACGGCGGAAGTCGCCAAGAAAATCGAAAACGCCCAAGGCAAAAAATAAAGCGGAAAGGGAGGAGCCGGTTGCTCGGAGATCAAGGGCTTCCGGCTCCCTCTCTTCAGCTCACTCCCCATACGGGCTAGAGATAGGAAGGAGATGGGACTGTGCGCAGGATCGTTCCGGCTCACCCCGCCCAAGCGGCAGAGCTGCCCCGCAGCTCAAGCCAATCAAAGGGCTTCTTTAAGAAGCTGCTTCAGCAAAAATCTCTCGTATTCATGTCGGTGCCTTTTCTCATCTGGCTGTTTATCTTCAAGTACTTGCCTCTTTGGGGCTGGACCATCGCTTTTCAAGACTTCAAGCCGAACCGCAAGATCTTCGATCAGCATTGGGTAGGCTGGAAGCACTTCAAGTTTCTGTTCCAGGATGAACACTTCCTGCTCGTTCTCCGCAATACGCTCGCCATGAGCTTCATCAATCTGGTGCTCGGGTTCTTCACGGCTATTCTGCTCGCCATCCTGCTCAACGAGCTGAGAAATATCGCCTTCAAGCGGGTCGTTCAGACGATCAGCTACCTGCCTCACTTTATTTCGTGGGTAGTGGCGGCCAGCATCATCTCCACCGTCCTTTCAGCAGACGGAGGCATTATCAATGAGCTGTTGATCGGACTCGGCCTCATCAAGGAGCCGATCCTGTGGCTCGGAGTGGGCAAGTACTTCTGGGGCATACTCGGCGCATCTGAAGTGTGGAAGAATGTCGGCTGGAACACGATCATCTATTTGGCCGCGATCACTACGATTGACCAGGCGCAGTATGAAGCGGCGGAGATCGACGGAGCCGGACGGTTTCAGCGCATTTGGCATGTGACGCTTCCGGGCCTCAAGCCGGTATTCATCATTTTGCTCATCATGAACATCGGCAATCTGTTGGAATCCGGATTCGAGCCTCAATACCTGCTCGGCAACGGTATGAACGTGGACTATTCCGAAAATCTCGATATTTTCGTGCTCAAATATGGGATTCAAATGGGGAACTTCTCGCTCTCCATTGCGGCGGGCATGTTCAAGACGGTAGTCAGCTTCATTCTCTTGTTCTCCGCCAACAACATCGCGAAGAGACTCGGCGAAGATCGGCTGTTCTAGAGAGGAGAGTGCCTTATGGCGAAGACAAAAACGATGGCGGTCAAACAGCATGCCCGGTTCAAGGCTCCTTCGGACCGGATCTTCGATACAGTGAACATCATTTTCATGATCCTGCTCATGGCGTTTACCCTGTATCCGTTCCTTAACACCTTCGCGGTATCCTTGAATGAGGCGAGCGATTCCGTCAGGGGCGGAATCTACCTGTGGCCCCGAGCGTTCACTTGGGAGAATTACCATTACGTGTTTAACGAGGCGACCATCTTTCATGCGACCTTGATCTCCGTGCTGCGAACCTTGATCGGAACCGTGACTTCCGTTTTCTGCTGCGCCATGGTGGCTTACACGATCAGTCGCCCCGAATACGTACTGCGGAAGTTCGTCTCGATCGCGTTCATCCTGACGATGTATTTTAGCGGCGGACTTATTCCGAACTTCCTCCTGATCCGCGAGCTCGGGATGCTCGGCTCCTTCAGCGTCTATATCATTCCAGGCTTGATCGGCGTGTTCAATATCATCGTTATCCGGTCCTTCATCGAAGGCTTGCCGGAGGGCATTCTGGAATCGGCCCGGATCGACGGAGCGGGCGAATTCGCCACCTTCTTGAAGGTCGTGCTGCCTCTGTGCGTTCCTGTTCTTGCCACGGTATCACTGTTTAGTGCAGTCGGCCAATGGAATTCCTGGTTTGACGTCTTCTTGTACAACTCCTCCTACAAGGAGCTCAGCACCCTGCAGTACGAGCTGATGAAAATCTTGCAGAACTCCAATACGTCCTTGAATTCCGGACAGGACTTTGCCAGTCAGTTTGCGGCCTCGGAAAGCGGAGCGAATCGGGTGACGCCGACCTCGATTAGAGCTACCATGACCATTGTCGCCAGCGTTCCGATCATTCTCGTCTATCCATTTCTGCAAAAATACTTCGTGAAAGGCATGACGCTGGGAGGGGTGAAGGGATGATAATCGAAGCGCCTGTGAACAAATTCTTCAATGCCCACCATTCTCCGATCGGAGCCTTTGCCAGCCTCACCTTAGGCTTCCCGGGAGCAGGCGGCGGTCTTGATCTGGAGCTGGGCCGCTCCCCCCGGAGGAATGTGTACATCGGGGTGGAGACACCGGAAGGCGGTCTCTATGAAGCGCTGCCGTTCTTTGCGTCCCAAGGCGATGAAGCTTCACGCTACGATGTGGAGAACCCGGACCCGAATCAGGAAAAGCCGGTGATCATCGTGCCGTTTCCGAAGGAAGCGATTAAGCGGGATTTCCGGCTCTCCACGGATTCGTGGACGGCGGGTGACCTGACGTTTACGATCTATTCCCCGGTCCGGGGAGTGCCTGATCCGGCCGCGGCGAACGAGGAGGAGCTTCGAGAGGCTCTCGTTCCCGCCGTCATCGCCGAGCTGACTGTGGACAACCGTCTCGGAAGCCGATCGCGGCGCGCTTTCTTCGGTTATGAAGGCAGCGATCCCTACAGCTCCATGCGCCGGTTAGATGATACGAGCCGCTTGGCTGGGGTCGGTCAAGGCCGGTTGACCTCGCTCGTCACGGATGACCCCGAGGTACGCTCCGCACTTCATTTCAGCATGGAGGACATCCTGCTGAGCGAGCGGGAGGAGAACTGGACCTTCGGGCTCGGCACACTCGGCTCTCTCATCATGGATGTGCCGGCAGGCGAGAAGAGGACGTACCGGTTCGCCGTCTGCTTTTACCGCGGAGGAATCGTGACGGCGGGAGCGGATGCGTCGTATTATTACACCCGACTCTTCCGCAATCTGGAAGAGGTAGGCGAATATGCGAACCGGGAGAGCGGCAGGCTGATCCGGCTGGCGCAGGACAGCAACCGGCTGGTGGACGATGCAGCGCTATCGGACGATCAGAAATTCCAGCTGGCCCATGCCATCCGCAGCTACTACGGCTCCACTCAGCTGCTGGAGCTGGAGGGCGAGCCGTTCTGGGTGGTCAATGAAGGCGAATACCGCATGATGAACACCTTCGACCTGACGGTGGATCAGCTGTTCTTCGAGCTGAAGCTGAATCCGTGGACGGTGCGCAATGAGCTCGATCGATTCTCCGCGCGGTACAAGTATGAGGATCGCGTTCGATTTCCCGGCGAGGAGAAGGAATATCCTGGCGGCATCAGCTTCACTCATGATATGGGCGTGGCCAATACCTTTTCGCGTCCGGGCTTCTCTTCCTATGAGCTGTACGGCTTGGACGGCTGTTTCTCCCACATGACGCATGAGCAGCTTGTGAACTGGGTGCTCTGCGCCGCCGTTTATACCGAACAAACGGGAGATCGGCAGTGGCTGGCAGGGAATCTTGACATTCTGGCCGAATGTCTAACCAGCATGATGAACCGGGATCATCCCGAATCTAGCAAGCGCAATGGCGTTATGGGACTGGATAGCACGCGGGCGATGGGCGGAGCGGAGATCACGACCTATGACAGCTTGGATGTCTCGCTCGGGCAAGCCCGCAACAATCTGTATCTTGCCGGGAAATGCTGGGCCGCTTACGTCGCACTAGAGAAGCTGTTCCGCGAGAATGGCAAGTCGGAGCTCTCCAATGCTGCAGGCGGGCAGGCGGAAAAATGCGCTGCGACCATCCTGTCCTATCAGACGGCAGAGGGCTTCATTCCGGCGGTAATGGGAGAAGGCAACGACTCCCGGATCATTCCGGCTATCGAAGGACTCGTCTTCCCGTATTATGCCGGCTGCCGGGAGGCGCTGGACGAGAATGGGCGCTATGGCCGTTATCTTCAAGGGCTCAAGCAGCATGTGCAGGCGGTTCTGAAGGAGGGTGTCTGTTTGTTCCCTGACGGAGGCTGGAAGCTCTCCTCAACCAGCAACAATTCCTGGCTCAGCAAGATCTACCTCTGCCAGTTCATCGCCCGCCACTTGCTCGGCTTTCATTGGGAGGCTGCCGGAGCAGCGGCGGACCGCGCACATGTCAAGTGGCTGACGCACGAGTCACTGTCGGTCTGGAGCTGGAGCGATCAGATCATCGCCGGAGAGATAGCCGGCAGCAAATACTATCCGCGCGGGGTGACCGCAATCCTGTGGCTGGATGAATCGGAGGTTGAGCGATGAATAGGGACACGGATCAAGCACGAGCGCTGAAGGAGCTGTTTGAAGATGATTTTCTCATCGGGGCGGCGGTGAATCCGCGAACGATTGGTACCCAGGAAAACCTGCTAACCCGTCACTTCAACTGCATTACCGCAGAAAATGAAATGAAATTCATCAACGTGCATCCGGAGGAAGACCGCTATACCTTCGGGGATGCGGACCGGCTCGCCGACTTCGCCCGCAAACATGGAATGAAGATGCGCGGGCATACGCTGGTGTGGCATAACCAGACCAGCGACTGGCTGTTTCGGAGCAAGTCGGGTGAGTTGGTGGACAAAGCGACCTTGTTCAGTCGGTTGAAGGCTCATATCGACACGGTCGTAAAGAGATACAAGAACGACATCTATGCCTGGGATGTCGTTAATGAAGCCATAGCGGATGAAGGGGAATCGCGATTGCGCTCATCGTTGTGGACGGAGATCGCGGGAACCGAGTTCATTGCGGAAGCGTTCCGATACGCTCATGAAGCTGATCCGAATGCGCTCCTGTTCTACAACGATTACAACGAATCGCACCCGCACAAGCGGGATAAGATAGTCGCGCTGCTTCGCTCCCTCTTGGAGCAAGGGGTGCCGATTCATGGGGTTGGCTTGCAGGCTCACTGGAATCTTTATGATCCGGGACTCGACGACATCCGTGCCGCCATCGAGAAATACGCTTCCCTTGGGCTCAGGCTTCAACTGACGGAGCTGGATCTCTCGTTGTTTCGCTTCGACGACAGGCGAACGGACCTGACGAGCCCTCCGGCCGAGCTGCTGGAGCTGCAGGCCGAGCGGTATGAGGCGATCTTCCGCCTGCTACAGGAATACCGGGCTTCCATTGATTCCGTGACGTTCTGGGGAGCGGCGGACGATTACACGTGGCTTGACGATTTTCCGGTTAGAGGACGTAAAAATTGGCCCTTTTTGTTCGATGAGCGCCATCAACAGAAGCCTGCCTTTCACCGGATCGCCGGGGCGTTTGCGGCAGCCGATTGAAAGCAGGGATAGAGACAAGGCACGGGAAAGGGAACGGGACGAATCAAGCATCAAGCGTCAAGGAGGGGCCAACACGAGTGAATACCTCATATTACGCGTGGCTTCAACATGAGCCCATTGAGGAAGCGAGCCTGCGCGATGCCTGGCGCAGCCTTATCGGAACCGTATGGCTGGAAGAGCCGGTTACCGCTGTTTTGGATACGGCTCTTCGAGAATGGGAGGCCCTCTGCCGGGATTTGCTGGATTTTAAAGGCAGCCATGCCGAGCGGGAGCCGGAAGGGCTGCATCTGCGAATTCGGATATACCCGGAGGTTCTGAATTTCGAAGGCTTCCGGCTCCGGCATCTTCGGACGGGTGAACGCGATGTGCTTGAACTGGCCGGCGGATCGGAGACCGGCATCTTGTACGGCATCTATCATCTCCGCCGTTTAATCTCCGCCGGGATCCGCCCGGAAGACATCGATTTGCGGGAAGAGCCGAAGAACCGGCTGCGGATGATCAATCAATGGGATAATGCGGACGGTACGGTAGAACGGGGCTATGCGGGGCGTTCCATTTTTTATGAGAAAGGCAGATTTGCAGGCCGTTTCGGACGAATTCGAGATTACGCCCGGCTGCTCGCATCGGTCGGGATCAACGCCATCTCCATCAACAATGTCAACGTTCACGAAACGGAAACTCGCTTCATAACCGAGGAAGGGCTTCCGGACGTCGCGAAAGTTGCGGACATTCTCCGCGCTTATGGGATCCGTCTGTTTCTGAGCGTGAACTTTGCCGCGCCGCTGCAGATCGGAGGCTTGCCGACCGCCGATCCGCTCGATGAAGGCGTGATCCGTTGGTGGCGGGAAACGGCGGAAACGGTGTACCGTCATATTCCCGACTTCGGCGGGGTCCTGGTGAAGGCTGATTCAGAGCACCGTCCGGGACCGTTTGCCTATGGCCGCGATCATGCGGACGGAGCCAATCTGCTGGCCGACGCTCTCTTGCCGCACGGCGGGCTCGTGATCTGGCGCTGCTTCGTGTACAACTGCATGCAGGACTGGCGCGACCGCTCGACCGATCGCGCGCGGGCGGCGTATGACCATTTCACGCCGCTCGACGGGCGTTTCCGCGACAACGTGCTGCTGCAAATCAAGAACGGGCCGATGGATTTCCAGGTGCGCGAGCCGGTGTCTCCGCTGTTCGGCGGGCTTGCCCGGACGAATCAGGTTCTGGAGTTCCAGATTGCGCAGGAATATACGGGCCAGCAGCGCCATGTCTGCTTTCTCGTTCCCCAGTGGAAGGAAGTGCTTGACTTCGACAGCTTCGCATGCGGACCTGGTTCAACGGTTAAGGAGATCGTAAGCGGCTCTCTCTTCGGTATGAAGCACAGCGGGATCGCAGCCGTCTCCAACATCGGGATGGATGAGAACTGGACCGGACATCTTCTCGCTCAGGCGAATCTGTACGGCTACGGACGGTTGATCTGGAACCCGGAGTTGACCTCCGAGGAGATCGCCTTGGAATGGTGCCGACTGACCTTTGGGAGCGATGAAGAGACGGTCGCGGCCGTATGCCGCATCCTTCTTAAATCTTGGCCAATCTATGAAAGCTATACAGCGCCGCTTGGGGTGGGCTGGATGGTGACCCCTCATACGCATTACGGTCCGGATGTGGACGGCTACGAATATTCCCGATGGGGGACTTATCATTTTGCCGACCGGGATGGAATCGGCGTGGATCGAACACGAGCAACCGGAACAGGATACACGGCCCAGTATAAAAGGGAGAACGCGGATCGCTACGAATCGCTCGAAACTTGCCCGGATGAACTGCTGCTCTTCTTCCATCACGTACCTTACCGCCATGTGCTGAAATCAGGCAAGACGGTGATCCAGCATATCTATGACACCCATTTCAAGGGAGCTGCCGATGCATATCGCCTGTGTGAAGAGTGGGCTGCGCTTGAAGGTCGAATCGATGAAGAGCGGTTTCGGCAAATTGCGGGACGGCTGGAGGAACAGGCTGAGCATGCGGAGCAGTGGCGGGACGTGATCAACACGTACTTTTACCGGAAATCGGGAATAGCCGATGTTGAGGGACGAACGATCTATTAGCGCATGGTAAAAGACAAAAGAGAAGCTTCTACCTCTGACTAGGCGCAGAGGTGGAAGCTTCATTCGGTTTGCCCAACACAGCTAACTCAGAACGATTACTTGTTCAACTGAACCTGATTATCTTCGACTCCCTCAAGATGAATATAGCTGTGTTCCACCAACTGGTCGATGCTGGTCGTTTCCTTCAGCAGCCCGAGGCTTTGCAGATCCTTGGCGGTGACGGCGAGGGCATCCTTTGCGCCGCTCCCGGACGGACGGAAGTCGTAGGTGGCGAGCACTTCACCGTTCAGCTTCGGATCTCCCGGAACCCATTTCTTGTCGATTTGGATTTGAGCGGCTTCATCGGGATGCTCGGCAACCCAATGCGCTGCCTTTTGGATGGCGCGAGCATACTTTGCGGCCGCTTCCGGATGGTCTTGAATGATGTCCCGGCGAAGGTACGCCACGCAGCAGTATTCGTTCTTGAAGAAGGGATCTGTGGCGGTATTCAAGAGCTCCGTCAGGTTCTGATCCTTCTCGGCGACAACGGCTTGGGGATCGCTGTGAGCGATGGCGTCCACAGCTCCGTTCTTCAGGGCTAGCGGCAGATCGGCCGCCGTATAGTTGACGAGTTCGACTTCCATATTCTTCTCGGTGACGCCGACCCCGACTTTCGCCAGGGCGCGGCGGGCGACTACAGCAGGACTTGAAGCGAGACCGGGAACGCCGATGCGTTTGCCCTTCAGGTCGGCCAGGCTCTTGATCGGGCTGCCCGCAGGAACCAAGATGCGTATGCACCCGGTATGGACGCCGGTGACGAATTGGATATCGAGGCCATTCTCGATCGGCTGGATCATTTTGGCGAGCAGTCCGAAGCTGGCATCGATCTTCTTAGTGGAGATGAGCTCAAGCGAAGTGGTGGAGTCCACCTTGGTCGTCGTGTACTTCAGTCCTTCCTCGGCGAAGAACCCTTTCTCGATGGCAATATGCAGAGCGGCTTCGCACAGCCCGCCGCCAAAGCCGATCTGCAGGACATAATCGTCCGCTTTCGCCGCAACGTTGGTGGCTTGCCCCGCCGAGGCGGATGGTGAGGCGGCGGGTGACGCCGAACTGCTCGCCGAAGCGGAAGGAGCTGCGGAGGATGAGGTTTTGGAGCTTTGAGCGCATCCGGCGAGGCCGGAGGCAAGCAGGGTTAAGGCGAGGCCGAGGGTAGCCGCTTTGCGGATTTTGCGCGCTCGCTTGACTTTCTTGTCTGTCACTGGCGAATCACTCCTTGGTATTTTTGGATGAAAAAAGCTAGAAAGCGGGAATGCGTGAAAGCGAAAATGTGGGAAAAGCGAGTACCCCCCTAAGATGTTTTCGAAATGATTGGCCGGGCCTGGATACTAGCTCAGGCAAACAGCTTACACTTGCCGGCGTATCTCGCCGGTACCTCTCGCAGACAAACTTGGCAGCAGGTTTATCAGTGGCAATCTTCTTTCTCCGTCGCAGCGGCAGCACCAGCAGAATGACTGTCGGTAGAAGGGCTGGAATGGGCGGCATCTGCGGAAGAGGAGCCCGTCGAATCGCTGGAATCGGCTGAGCTGGCATCCGGCAATGAAGTGAACAGCCCACTCGTTGGATCGGTAGAACGGATCGCCGATCCGAAGGATCCTTCCGAAGAAGAGGTACCGGGCGAGGCTGTAACGGCAGGATGATGCCCGTTTGAACTTGTGTCTGTTGCTTTCTTTGGGCCGCAGCCGGAGAGACCGACTGCGGCTGCGACCAAAGTCAGAACGAGGCAGATGACAGCCGACTTACGGACCCTTTGAGTAGGCTTATGCCACTGGGCCGTGCTCATAAGTAGTAAGCCGGTTCTTCCACTTTGCCGGCAAAATCGAGAATTTCCAGAATGCGTGAACGAAGCTGCAGGAATTCTGGGTTTCCTCTTGCTCGTGGGCGGGCGAGCTCCACGGTGATGGAGGTCTCGATCTTTGCGGGCCGGGTGGTCATGACGAGGATGCGGTCTGACAAATAGATGGCTTCGTCCACATCATGGGTGACCATGACCATGGTGGTACCGCGCTCCTTCCAGATGCGGAGCAGCTCTTCCTGCATGTTCATGCGGGTGAAGGCGTCGAGCGCACCGAACGGTTCATCCAGCAGAAGCACCTTCGGATGATTGATCAGCGCTCGGGCGAGAGACGCTCGCTGAGCCATCCCTCCCGACAGCTGGTGAGGATACGACTTGCCGAAGCCTCCCAGCCCAACCAGGCCGAGGAACGTTTGCACCTCTCCTTTCTTCTTCTTGTAGATCCCTCGTGCTTTCAGCCCGAAGGCCACATTGTCTTCGACCGTGAGCCAAGGGAAGAGAGTCGGATCCTGAAAGACGAGGCCGCGTTCGAAGTGGGGAGCCTGGATGGGACTCTCGTCCAACGTGAGCGTTCCTTCATCCGGCTGAAGCAAGCCGGCGATCAACCGCAGCAGCGTGGATTTGCCGCAGCCGGAGGGACCGATCAGAGTGACGAACTCTCCCGGCCGGATCGTCGTGTTCACCCGGCTGAGTGCGGTGATCGTCTCTCCAGACGGCTGGACGAACGTCTTTTTCACATCGCGGATGAGGATTTCACCTTGTACGGCTGACCCGCTTTGGCTGGAGAGCTCGCCCATGGTAGCGATCTTTGCGGCGGATTTGTTAGCAATATCCCGAACTACCATTTGATCACTCCCTTTTGCCAGAGAAGCACGCGGTCGCGGAACTTGAACAGCAGGGTGATGAGCACGGAGAAGCTAATGGCGATGAGCAGCAGTCCGGCATAGACGTTTGCGTAAGCAAGCATCTCCTTCTGCCAGTTGATGTACCAGCCGATCCCGTATTTGACACCAAGCATCTCCGCCGTCATGAGGGCGATGAAGGAAGCGCAAGCTCCATTGAAGATGCCGATGAACATGCTCGGCATGGCGGCGGGAACCCCGACGCGGAAAATTTGATAGCGGGAGCTGGCGCCAAGCGTGCTGGATACCTCAAAATAGGAATTTTGCACATTCGATACGCCGCTGCTTGTCATGACGGTCGTCGGAAACCATACAGCGAACGCGATCATGAAGACACTGGCGGAATAGCTGGTCGGAAAGACGACCAGTACGACCGGAATCCAGGCGGTTGCAGGAATTGGACCGAGCGCTTTGATGATCGGATTGATCCAATACGCCCATTTTCGGCTGAAGCCGACGCTGATCCCTGTTGCCAGTCCGGCTAAGGCTCCGAAGAAGAATCCGGTGAAGAGGAGCTTGGCGGAATGGCCGATGCAGGTTGCAAGGAAGCCGGAATCCTCGACGATCACCGCGAGAATCTTATCGAGCGGCGGAAAATACAGGGCCGGAAGCAGAGTAGTCTTGAGCGTGAAAGCATTGAGCACATTTAGGAAGGTGATGGCGACCGCCAGAAAAAGCGATTGATGGCGATAAGAGGACGTTGGTTTGCGGCGCACCGTGTCCGTAACCGCAAGCCCCAGGGTGATCGCTCCGACCAGAATCAAAAAGTACAGAAAGTAAGGATGCTCTGGCACGAAGATGCTCTTCGACGGCAGCAGCAGGTGAACCAAGAGCGCGGCGGCGGCAGCCAGAGGAGGCAACCAGGACCGCCAGGTCTGCAGGCGGGTCAACTGAGCCGGCCGGGCGAACGCTTCTTCCGCTTCATCGAGCTCCTTCACGCTCACGGACTGAAGAGAGGATGGTCGTTTGCCGGGGTTATCCTTGACGGCTTTCGTTCTCTCTTCCAAGGGAATCGTTTCCGTTAAGTCAGCCAAGTGAAGATCTTCGACTGAACCAGCCGTCGTCTCTGTTGAATGACTCGAACGGGCCGCTCCGGCCGCCGCTTCGGCGGGAACAAACAGGGGAGACTTCGAGTTGCCCATGTCTTCTTGCTCCTTTCTCCGATCAGGCGAACTGGGCGGAAGGGGAATCTTCCTCCAGAAGAGCGGCCTGATCGATATAATGGAAGGGATTTTCTGAATACCAGGATTGTCGATAAGGTAACTTGGTATTATGGCCCAAATTGACGTTGTACGCCGGATTTCTCATCATTCGGGCAACGCGGGTCGCGACTTCGAAGACGCCTTGATAGCCGAGATAATCGTTGCTTTGCCCAAACAGCGGGAAGATCGGAAAGCCCTGCTTGGCGGCGGAGCTGTTGCAGCCGTTATGCCCTACAAACAGATCCGGCTGCAGCCGATTGAGGAGATTAGCCTGCTCAAATACTTGGCCCGCCCCAATGTTGAAGACGGCTTCCTTCGCTTCCGGTACGTCCTCCAGGAACTCATCGAGCAGGATTTCCCCGAATTTGTCAAAATGGTATCCCCTAAGCCCGATCACTTCCATTCCGAGGTTGTGAAGCAGCTCGGCTGTGGTCATGATGCGGATTTCGCCGCCGGTGAGAAACACCTTTTTGCCGCTGAGCTGACGCCGATAAGGCTCAAGAGCTTCGTTCAACTCCCGAGTCTCCGCCGCGATGAACCGTTCGGCCCGCTCCTCGATGCCAAAGAAGGAGGCGATGTCGCGAATCCATTTGTTCGTGTTGGCGATTCCGATGGGAATGGTGCGGAGGACGAAAGGAACGTTGTATTTCTCCAGGAAATGCTCTACGAAATAGTCGTCATGGGTCGCGCAAATGCTGACGTTGAGAGCTGCCTCGTACGAGTCGGCGAAATCGTCTGGATGGCTGAAGCAGGGGAGAATCCGCACGTTCAAATCCAGGGCATTCAGGATGCGGACCAGTTCCACCTCGTCCAGCCGGCTCATGGAGCCGACATTGAGCAGGTTGACGGTGCGGCTGATCCTGGCTTGCCGTTCGGCCTCCACCAGTGGATCTTCGCCTCGTACTGAAACAGGAAGTTCGGCTTTCCGTTTGTCTTCGCCGACCAGATTGCGAAGAATTCCGTGATAGACGGCATCATACGCCGTCGCCTGGATCTTGGTCCGGAAGCCCTCGCAGTGAATCGGCACGATTCTCGCGTTCACCTGCCGCTGCAAGTCATCCAATACGCTGTCGATATCGTCGCCGATGAGAGCTGGCACGCAGGAATTCATCACGAGGATCGCTTCCGGACGGAATTCCTTCTCGGCGAGAAGAACGGCTTCGCGGAGCTTCTTCTCTCCGCCCTGGATAACGTCCACCTCGTCGAGATTGGTGTTGATCCAGCGCAGTCCGCGCGCCGAGGTGCTGCGCAGTTGTTGGAACACCTTGTTGATGCCGGCCATCTGCAGCATGTTCGCCCCGCAGCCGCCCGGACTGTGCACGATGACGACGGAATCGCGCATGGAGGCGACCATGCCGAGGCTCAGGCTGAGCTGGCAGCCTTGGGTCTGCGAGAAGGTGCGCTTCGTGTTGAACAGGCAGCCGCCTTTCTTCGACTGGCCGGACAGATCGCAGCAGGAGCCTCCATATGCTCCGCAAGCGGCGAGCCGGTCTTCGCGGATCGGCGGAGCTTTTTGATCGAGATAATCCATGGTGGAAATCACTCCTTATCGGATGGTCTGAGATACGGATGGAAGTCGCGACGAGCGTCAGCGGTGAGCGACAACGAGGCTGATGAGGTCCTCGGCCAGCGTCAGCCCTCCCTTGAAGCCGGTATAGGCGCGATTCAGCACGACACGGTTGGTGATCGGATAACTGACGGCGAGAAGCGGCACCTTGAACTGCTCGGCGACATCTCTCTCCATGACGCTGCCGACGATGAAACCCGGGGTAAAGCCCTCATAATATCTCTGGGCATTCGATTGAGGCCAGTGACGGTTGATATGCTTGGGAACGTTCGCGCCGTTCGGATCGAAGACGACCTCGGGCTGCAGACCGGATCGGTAGGCGGTAAAGTTGCCGCGCACACGTTCCACCTGATCGTCCTGGAGCGTGTCGGTCACGATGGCGAGCTCCGGCAGCCAGCCGAGATCGTCGGCAAGAAAGCGCGTGACGGCCTGGGCGTAGTTGACATCACCGACCACGGTGGCGTAGCGTTGAAAATCCAGGTCGTTATACGAGTCGGACAATCTCTGCAGGTAATCGTAGTAAAACCTGCGCTCTTCGGAGATCACCTTGTCGACCTGCACCGGATCAAGTCCGAGCGCAAGGCCTACAGCAAGCAGGAAAGCCGTCGTTGCATGATCGCCGATCGGGAGCGGCACCGTCAGAAAGGGAACGCCATGGACTTCCTCGAAGGTCTCTGCGGACGCTTGCCCGTATACCTCAGAGACGACAATATTAAGGGAAGCCGACGCAGAATAACGCAGGTTGTCGATCGTTTCCCCCGTTCCGAAAAAGGTATTGACGCGAAGACCGAGCTTCTCCAACAGGCCCTTCAGGGCATCGATATTGCCTTTCCAGAACACGTCCTGGAGAGGAACGATGCCGAAGAGGTTTACCGTCGCCGCGTCCTTGACTTCTGCCGGTTCGACAAAGTCGCGGATGAGCGCCTGGAGGACATCGTCATAGCCTTTATAAGAGTTTCCCTTGAAGCTGGTCGTTTCCGTTCCGAATACGGGATGCTCGCTGCCTGCGAATCTTTTCACAACCGCATGCACATCATCGCCGATCATCTCCACCATGCAGCCGGTGACGACAAAATAGAGATCCCCGTCCATGACCTTGATCGTATTCTCAATCTGCTCAGCCAGCCGCTCCTCGCCTCCGAAGACGATGTCTCGCTCCGAGACGTTGGAGCTCGGCAGGGTATTGCCTCCGCAGTAGCTGCCCCCGTGATAACCGGAGGCTCCGCTGAGAGCCCCGGCCAGATTGCCTCCGCAGCCCGGCGAGCTGTGCAGGATGGGAATGGCCCGGGGCAGCGCCTGTACGGTGCCGATGGCTCCGCCCAAGGCGCAGGTAAACCGCGGTCTTTCTACGACTTGACTCATGTTCTCCTACTCCTTTCCGCCTTGCGATGTCTTATCAGGAGGTACCGATGAATACCGATCAACTCAAGCTCGAATGCTGAACGTTTGTTGATCGGATGCTTATGGGATGGGGGGGAGACTACTGATTGAATAAGGACTGCTGATTGAATATGGACTGTTGATTGAATAGGTGGAGACTCTTGCGACAGGCATTAAGCTCGTGCCGGCTCCTGAAAAAGCACAGTCGACAGATAGCGCTCTCCGGTATCCGGCAGCAAGACGATGATCGTCTTCCCGGCGTTCTCCGGCCGTTTGGCTACTTGCACCGCAGCGAAGGCAGCCGCTCCCGAGGAGATGCCGACGAGCAGCCCTTCCAGTCGGGCCAGTTCCCGCGAGGTCTCCAAGGCTTCCTCGTTCTTGACCTTGTAAATTTCATCGATGACTTCGGGATTGAAGGTCTTCGGCACGAATCCCGCTCCGAGGCCTTGAATTCGATGCGATCCTGAAGCGCCACCTGATAGAACGGGGGAGTCGAAGGGCTCGACGGCGACGATCTGCACATCGGATTTGCGTCCCTTGAGCACTTCGCCGACGCCGCTGACCGTGCCGCCAGTACCGACGCCTGCTACGAAGAGGTCCACGGTACCGTCCGTATCCCGCCAAATTTCCTCCGCCGTTGTCCGGCGGTGAACTTCCGGATTGGCTGGATTGTTAAATTGCTGCGGCAGGAACGCATTCGGAATCTCCGCCGCGATCTCTTCGGCTCGGCGCACCGCGCCTCTCATGCCTTCCGCACCGGGCGTCAGGACCAGTTCGGCTCCCAGCGCCTTGAGGAGATTCCGTCGTTCGGTGCTCATCGTCTCCGGCATGGTCAGGATGAGCCGGTATCCGCGTGAGGCCGAAACGAAGGCTAGCGCGATGCCCGTGTTGCCGCTCGTCGGCTCGACGATGACGGAATCGGGATGCAGGAGCCCTTGCTCCTCGGCCGCCTGGATCATGGCGAGGCCAATGCGGTCCTTGACGCTGCCCGCCGGATTGAAATATTCCAACTTGGCGATGATTCGTGCCTTTACGCCCTGCGCTTTGTTGAAGGCCTTCAGCTCAAGCAGAGGGGTGTTGCCGATCAGATCCGTTAAACTAGCGGCGATCTTAGCCATCTCCAAGACACTTCCTTTCCTGTTTTAAGAGGGGCAGCGGCAAGTCGCTCATATACCTCTACCACCAACACTCCAACACTCGCCTAGCGCCAAACAGCTTACAGATTGCCCGCCGCCTGCGGGGTGAGAATCCCGCTTTCCAGCTGTACAAGCTGCTCACCCCATTTGGCTGCCCATTCTCTCAGCTCGCTCACTTCCATCGGAGCCGGAACGCGGGAAACCTCGTGCTCGTCGATTTTTCGGGCGAGTTCGCGGTAGATACGGGCTTGATGAGAGTCCGGAGCCGCCTCGATGGTCGTTTTTCCTTGCAGCTCGCTTTGGGTTACGGTCACGGAGCGCGGGACGTATTCCACAACCTGGGTATGAGTGCGGCGGACAAAATCGTCGATGATATCCTTGGAATAAGGAGCGTTGATCGAGTTGGCGATCACGCCGCCAAGGAGGGCGCCTCCGGCGTTGGAATATTTGTGGATGCCCTTAAACAGGTTGTTCGCGGCGTAAACGGCCATGAAATCGGCTGAGGAAACCGTGAAGACATGCTCGGCGATCCCTTCCCGGACCGGGACGGCGAAGCCTCCGCAAACCACATCGCCCAATACATCGTAGATGACGTAGTCGAGATCGAGCTCCTCGAACACCCGCTGCTGCTTGAAGAGCTGAACGGCGGTGATGATGCCCCGGCCTGCGCAGCCGACGCCGGGAGCGGGACCGCCGGCTTCCACGCAGTAGATGCCGTTGAAGCCTTGGAAGATGACATCATGCGCATTGATCTTCGTCCTCTCCCGCAGGGTGTCGAGAACGGTGGGAATATACTGGCCGTCGCGCAGGGTATTCGTCGAATCGCTCTTGGGATCGCAGCCGAACTGCATCACCTTGTAGCCGGCGACGGACAGGGCGGCGCTGATATTCGAGGTGGTGGTGGACTTGCCGATGCCTCCTTTTCCGTAGATGGCGATTTGTTTGACTTTTTTGGGCATGTTAGTCACTCCTGTTCGTTTGGTCGTGATTGTTTGTACAAGAAACTCGATTGACGAGAGCGGGAAGCGGACATGAAGCGCGGCAGTTACGTCCGTTCCCGAACCCGATCGAGGTAACGAACGAGCTTCTCCAGGGCATTCGGAATGGAGTCGGCAATTTCAAACGCCTTGACTCCTTGTTTGGCGAGGATTTTCTCTGCTCCCGGACCGATCCGCGCCACCAGAGCGAAGCTGCAATCCGCAAGTGCGGCTGCAGAAGCAAGCAGGGAGTCTTCTTCATGCGAGCCGTAACCGCAGGCTCGCTTGACCTCTCGTTCTTCGATGCATGCCGCCTGGCCAGAGCCGTCAATCTGGTAAATAAGAAACCGTTCCGCCCGGCCGAAATGCTGGTTGATGCGCACCCCGTCCAGACTGGCAACGGCGACTTGATAAGTCATGGAAGCTTACCCCCTCCTTTATTCTCTAGTGCGCTGTCAGCTTGAAAACCGTGGTCTCCGCACAACTTCCCATATCGAATGACAACGATTCATATTCATACGATTAGGGCTGACAGCGTACTAACCCGATTATTTCGCAATCAGCCGTGGGAGAAGGTCTCCTCCAGAGGATGATCATAGAGAGCGGAGGCCAAATCTCGCCCCGCTCCCGGAATGCCGCAGGCGTCGGCCCGGCATTGCTGGCAGTGCCGGAAGACGGGAAGGTAACGTTCCGCCGCTTCCCGGGCTTCGCTCAATTGGAAGCAGTCGGGAGCGGGAATGTGGATCATCTCATGCTGTGGAATGAGCGGGATGATATTGATCAGGGAAGCTCCTTCCGCGGCCGTCCGGCGAGCGATCTCTTCGACATGCCACTCGTTCACACCCGGGATCAGCACGGTGTTGATCTTGATGACCAATCCGGCGTCCGAAGCGCGCCGGATACCCTGGAGCTGAGCGTCGATCAAGGCTTCCACCGCTTCCCTTCCTTCAAGCAGCCTCCCGTCCAGCACGATGCGCGAACAGATCTGCTCCAGGATGACCGGATCTACTGCATTGACGGTCACGGTTACCGTCGCGACGCCGGCTTGAACGATCCGTTCAACCGAACGGGCGAGAAGCAGTCCGTTTGTGCTCAGGCAGTGGATTAGGCCGGGATGCTCCTGCCGGATCCGTTCGAAGGCCTCAAGCGCATGAGGCGTGGCGAGGGTATCGCCTGGCCCGGCGATGCCGGCTACGGTGAGCTCCGGACAAAGCTTCAAAGCCTTCCTCACCACATCGGCCGCCTTCTCGGGAGAGAGAAGGCTTCGGGCTACTCCCGGACGCTTCTCTTCTTTGTGAAAAGCGCGTTTGCAGAACTTGCAGGAGATGTTGCAAGCCGGGCTGACCGGCAGGTGAAGGCGACCGTGCTTGAAATGACCTTCGGCGCTGAAGCAGGGATGTCTGCGTACCAGGTGGCCGAAGGGGTCATCCGCGGTGCGTGCGGTGCTCGTCGACGAGTCCATGAGGCTGCTCCTTTCCTTCGGCAAACGGATTACGCAAAAAGGCCGGACTCGCCGCTTGGTCGAAAGCGGTAGGAGTCCGGCCTCTGGTGATCCAGTCGGCTCGGTGTAGGTTTAATTCTTACTTATCCAATGAGATTTAATGGGATAATCGTAGGGCATAGACCTATTCCTGTCAATGAGAGAAGCCAAGTTGTCACGAGTCTGTAAAATTGAAAATTAAAGGGAGAAGTGTGAGACAATTATCATTGACGAGTGGCTGGATTGACGCATTGATGCATCATTGAGTTAACGTGTCGAAGAATGGAGCCGAGTCTTTTCGGAGAAAGGCTGCTCCTGAGGGTACAGAGAGACTGGAGAACCGTAATCCAAAGACTCACGAGAATGCGGAGGGCGGGCTCTGAAACGTGTAACGGGCGCTCTAAGGCACAGAGGGCATTGCATGTCATCGGTCAAGACTATGATCATTTACACGGGGCAATACTAGCCAAGAACATGTCGACTCAAACGTTGGTTTCTGCAATCGGTTTATACGAGCATTGTCCCAGGTTCATTCCGAATTCGCAGCGAAACTCTATCGAAGGAGGCCCTCTCCTATGAAAATCATTTGGCTCTATGGAGTTCTGTTGTTGCTCGCATCCGCCATGGTCGTCTTCATCGATTTGCTGTCCGGGATGAGTTGGTTTTCGGTGTTTCACCCTATTCTCTATCTCTTTCGCACCACATCGATCCAAGAGTCCATCGCCATCGTTTGCTTTCTGGTCGCTCCACTTGTGGCTGCCTGGGCAGATACGCGCAAGAAAAAGCACAATCGGAGGACGAAAGGCTAATCCGTTGTTATCTTCGTATCGGCATGGGTACGATCGACATTACGGCTTCACCGGTAAAGTCCGAATTTCGTCCGTACCCGGTCGACCACAGCCAGAATGGCTGGTATAAGCACATTCGTAACCGGCAAAATGTAGGCCATGGCCACTTTTCCTTCATCCAGATGGATGACGTAATTTTCGGCACTGATGAGAGAGGTAAACAGAAGAACCACGCCGATCGGAACCGCCAACATCCGGAAATCCTGAACGTGAAATAGGTCTGCCGCCAGGATGCAGGCGCCAAAACAATAAGCCGTCGCCTTAAAAAAGACACAAATGATCATGGCCAGCATAACGAATGCATCGAGGCGCTGAATGAAATTCGCTACATTCACGAGCGAAATGGTGGTGAACAGAGGAAACGTCGTTCGTCCGTAGATGTCCTCGCCGAGTACGGATATTTCGATCGCATGCGTGAAGCTGAGGAGCAAACCGCTTGTCAACATCGCAAGCAAACCCGTTTTCCTCGCGGATTTCGATTTCGATAGATAGGGCAGCAGGATTGAGAAGAGGAGGGTCTCCCCAAAGGGGAACAACCAGATATCGGGGTAGGCCGAACTCAGCGCTCCTTTCCAGTCCTGCATATGCAGAGGGAACAGGTTGTGCAGCTTCACCAGACCGGATGCGATCACGACAAAATTGCAGATGATTCCAATCATAGCGATGACGAAAAGATAGATTTCAGATGTTCTTCCGAAGACGTTGACCCCCTTCCTCATGAAATAAACAATCGCGATAACCATTATCGCGTTCATGAACAGGATCGGTGTTTGGTCGTAATAGGCGGATAGCAGGAGATTTCCCGATTCCCGTAAATTTCGGGAACCGTTCAGCAAAAAAAATGAAATGTACAACAGACTCAGCGCAAAACCGATCCACTTGCCCATTATCTTTTGCATGCAGCTGCTGAAGCTTGCACCCGGATGCCGGCGATGTAAATCGCTGAAAATCAAAAATAACAGCAAACCACCGGGAAGTGCGAGCAAAATGGACAACCAGATGGCGTGCCCGCTCTCCAGTCCGATTGGAACCACAAGCGCCGTCCCGAGTTCAAACAAGATCATCAAGGCGAAAAGCTGTTTGGGGCTGATCGTTTCATTTGTCATCCGTCAGAACACTCCAGACGAGAGCGGAAAGCCGCTCGCGGTTATTTTGCGGAATAGGGATTTAATCTCATTCCGGTGGTGCGGATATGCGCTTCGACAGCGACATCGAGTACTCCGCTTGCGAAGGCGGAATCCCAATTCTCCCCAACCTTTTTCCACTCTGCCGGATGAGCTCGTTTCAATTCGTTGCCGAACTTAAAGGGATCGCTCTCTTTCTCCTGAGCGGCTTGAATCGTCCGGATAACCTCGTCTTTCGTCTTCTTTTCCAGCTTTCTCTCCAGGATGGCGATGGTTTTCCGGTCGCTCAGGTTTACATCGAGCTTGGTTTCCGTTATATTCCCTTCCTCCAGGATGCTTACTTGAAAATGGGGAACGCCTCCCCGCATGCTCACCTTGACGTTTGTCTTCGAAGAGAAAATGTTGACGGCAATTGCTTCTGCTTGATCTTGATTGTCGATGTTTACAACGGTTTCCT
The DNA here is from genome assembly GCF_001457415.1 of Gorillibacterium timonense. Classification (GTDB taxonomy): domain Bacteria; phylum Bacillota; class Bacilli; order Paenibacillales; family NBRC-103111; genus Gorillibacterium; species Gorillibacterium timonense. The sequence continues at coordinate 845,211 of NZ_LN881723.1, read as the reverse complement.
TCAGCTTGTCCAAAACCGTCAAGGTTCCTCTGGCCTCATGACCGTCGACCCAGCGCGTCAATTTCCCTTTTTTAAACACACCCATACCGCTCATGACGACGACGGAAGGCAGCTCCGTTTGTTCCAAGTCCTTTTTTTTCTTGCCACCTTCTTTGTCTCCGATAATCCGGACGCCGCTTATGATCGTGTCCCCTTCTCCCGTAAGCTGCTGGATGACCTCCATGACGTCGACACTGTTGTTTTCTCCCCAAACCTTGGATGTGATCTGGTTTTTTTTTACTACTCCAATCGAAGGAACATTGTCCGCCGGAAGCAAAATCTTTAAGATAGACGCGGCATCCGTTCCCCTTGAAACAAGTACGGCCGTGTTCAGCCGGAGTTCATGCGAGCGTTCGAAAATGTCAAAAACGGTTCCCAGACCGTCCTTTGCTAACTCTTCTCCAAGGATCACGAGCTGGCAGTGAGCAAAGAAAAGCTGCCGGGATGTTTTCTTCGAGGCTTTGCGCAAAGCTCCAAACAACGTTTTGTCGGTGGCGGTGTTTATGATGATTCCCGCCCCTCCCACGGAGCTTTCCGGCTTGGATGAAGTGGACGATGGAAGTACGATTTGGAACGAGACGCGATATCCCTCTTGATTGTCCAGCTTGTCGATTCCGAGGCCGCTCACGATCGCGAGGGTATTCAACTCCCTGCTGTTCCAGCAACCCGTGAGCAGGAGAGATAGGCATAGGAAAAGGACAAATCCGCGCCTCCATCGGGCCTTCATCTGGGACCACCTTTTCCCGTACCGTTCTTCGTCCCTTGGTTAGCCGATTTCGATAACGCCTTATGGGAGCGAATTAGCGTATCCGATTGGCCCTTTGAAGAGAAGGGAGCTAGCGGAGACAGATAGGGGGTTCCCAAGAATTGAAGGCTGCACAGATGGGCGCTCAGAATCAAGCCAGCGATAACAATCCCGAAAAGTCCCATAAAACCGGCGGCAAACATGATGAAAAACCGAAGCATTCGCACAGATAAAGCCATGTTGAACGCTGGGGTTGCAAAGCTAGAGATGCCCGTTACGGAAACGACAATGACCATGGCCGAGGATACGATTCCTGCCTGAACCGCGGCCTGCCCGAGCACCAAGCCCCCAATGATGGACACCGTTTGTCCGATGGAGGAAGGCAAACGAATACCGGCCTCGCGGATGACCTCAAATGTGATTTCCATCAGCAGGGCCTCGATGAAGATGGGAAAAGGAACACCCTCCCGCTGTGAGGCCAAGCTGATCAAGAGCGGAGTAGGGATCATCTCCTGGTGATAATTGAGCGCGGCAATGAAAAGGGCGGGTCCGAATAACGAAATAAACAGGCAGATGATCCGCAGCAGCCGAAGCAGGGAAGAGATGTCGTAACGCTGATAGTAATCCTCAACGGTATGAAAAAACATGAAGAACGTCGTCGGTGCAATCAGCACAAAGGGGGTTCCGTTTACAAAAATAGCGATTCGCCCCTCCAGCAGATTTCCGGCTACACTATCCGGCCGCTCGGTATTGAACATCGTCGGGAACGGGGAGTATTTGTTTTCTTCAATCAATTGTTCAATGTAGCCGGATTCAAGAATGGAGTCGGTACGGATCGCTTCCAGCTTGGTTTTCAAGTCCCGCACCTGCTTTTCGTCTGCAATTCCATGAATGTACATGATGGACACATCGGTTTGGGTTACCGAGCCGATCTTCATCGATTCCAGCCATAAAGCAGGATTCTTGATGCGTTTGCGCACTAGCGCAATATTCGTTCCGATCGATTCCGTGAAGGCTTCCTTGGGGCCACGAATCGCAACCTGAGTGGACGCTTCGGTGACCGCTCTTTCTTCCATCCCACTTGTATCGGCACCGATGGCTTGGCTCATTCCATCAACAAGGACTACCGTTAATCCGCCAAGTAGAGCTTCACCTAATTCCGTGAAATTCGAAATGACGACTTCCTTGCCATAACGGAACGCCGCTGCTTTCACTTGACGAAAAACAGGCGCACCCGCTTCCGATTCGGTGGATTCTTTGAGAATCGTTTCGGAGGCTAGAGCTTGCCCCACAAAGGAATCGATCAGCTGCTTGTTCGTAACACCCGCGATGTATACTACTGCGACTTGGACAGGGAGGCTCATCCCATCCTGACTCCGAATGATCAGATCGGAGCTATTCCCAAATGCAGACTTGAGCTGCGCGATAGTTGCATCGAGATCTGAGGAGAGAGGAAGGTGTCGAATGCTCTCTGGATTCGCTGTAGGATGTTCCATCTCTGTCACCTCTTGGGCATACTATTTGCTGCTGGCCCATTTTTATTCAAACTCTGGGAAAAAGACCCACACATCGGCAAGTAAAGGTACACATTTGTTCGTGAAAATCGGAGAATTCTCTAGCATTTTGCAGAAAAACGCTGACAAGCTTTACATATCTTTAAGAATTTGTGGGCAAATGCTTGCGAAACCCGAAATAATCCCGGTATTTGTCCGAATTTATTGCTATTGCATACCATTATAGGTATAATCAATTTTGTTTGTTGGAAAGCAAAGCCCTATTGAACTGGAGGAATGCTATTTTGGGAAAGGCGTTGATTATTGGCGCTGGCGGCGTAGCGAGTGTAGTCGTACACAAATGCTGCCAGAATCCGGACGTATTTGAGGAAATTTGCATCGCGAGCAGGACGAAGGAGAAGTGCGACGCCCTGAAAGCCAAGCTTGACGGAGGACGCACGAAGATCCAAACTGCTCAACTGGACGCCGATAACACGGATGAGGTCATCGCCCTGATCCGCAGCTTTCAGCCGGATGTGGTCATCAATGTCGCTCTTCCTTATCAGGATCTGAGCATCATGGACGCCTGCCTGGCAACCAAAGTCCACTATGTGGACACGGCCAATTACGAACCGCCCGATACGCCGAAATTCGAATACAAATGGCAATGGGCTTACCGGGAAAAGTTCGAGCAAGCGGGAATCACCGCTCTTCTTGGCAGCGGCTTCGACCCGGGGGTAACCGGCGTTTTTTGCGCGTATGCTCAAAAGCATCATTTTGACGAAATTCATTCCATCGATATTCTGGACGCCAACGGCGGCGATCACGGCTATCCCTTCGCCACGAATTTCAACCCGGAGATCAACATCCGCGAAATTACGGCGAACGGCCGCTATTATGAAGACGGCAAATGGATCGAAACCGCTCCGCTGTCCGTCAAGCAGACGTACGATTTCGACCAGATCGGTCCGAAGAATATTTACCTTTTGTATCATGAAGAGCTTGAATCGCTTGCGGTTAACATAAAAGGTCTGAAACGCATCCGCTTCTGGATGACGTTCTCGGACAACTACCTGAATCACTTGAAGGTGTTGGAAAATGTCGGCATGACCTCCATTGAGCCGATTAAGTTCGAGGGTCAAGAGATCATCCCGCTGCATTTCCTGAAAGCGATCCTGCCGGACCCGGCGTCCCTCGGACCGCGCACGAAGGGCAAGACCAACATCGGCTGCATCATTCGCGGCGTGAAGGACGGCAAGGAAAAGACCTACTACGTCTACAACGTCTGCGACCATCAGGAAGCTTACGCAGAAGTCGGCTCCCAGGCCATCTCCTATACGACCGGCGTCCCGGCCATGATCGGCGCGATGCTGATTCTCCAAGGCGTTTGGAAGAAGCCCGGCGTCTACAACGTGGAAGAGTTCGATCCGGACCCGTATATGGACGCTCTGAACAAGCACGGACTGCCTTGGCAGGAAGAACTCTCGCCCGTCATGCTTGACGAGGTGAAATAATGGACATCGACATCCGTTCGCTGCCTTCACCTAGCTACCTCGTTGACGAACGGCTGATTCGCCGCAACCTGGAGATTTTGAAGTCTGTGCAGGACCGCACGGGCGCGAGCATTTTGCTCGCCCAAAAAGGCTTCTCGATGTTCGAGCTCTATCCGCTTATCGGGGAATACCTGAAGGGCGTCACGTCCAGCTCCCTGTTCGAAGCTCGCCTCGGCTACGAGGAGATGAGCAAGGAGGTTCACGTCTACGCTCCCGCATATGTGGACAGTGAATTCGACGAGATCCTGACGTATTCCGATCACATCGTCTTCAATTCGTTTGACCAATGGAATCGGTTCAAGGATAAGGTACAAGCGCATCCGAAGAAGATCTCCTGCGGCATCCGCGTCAATCCGGAATATTCGGAGGTGGCGACGCCGCTGTATGATCCGTGCTATGCCTTTTCCCGGCTCGGCGTCACGCGGGCCAATTTCCGTCCGGAGGAGCTGGAGGGGCTCGACGGCCTTCACTTCCATGCCCTCTGCGAGCAGAACTCCGATACGCTGGAGCGGACGCTTGCCGCGGTGGAGGAGAAGTTCGGGGAGTTCCTACCCGGCATGAAATGGCTGAACTTCGGCGGCGGGCATCACATCACCCGCCCGGATTACGATATCGAGCGGCTCATCCGCTGCATCACGCATATCCAGGATAAGTACGGCGTACATGTCTATCTGGAGCCGGGAGAGGCGATCGCGCTGAACACCGGGTACCTGGTGACGACGGTGCTGGATACGATCGACAACGGCATGAACCTGGCCATTCTCGACACCTCCGCCACCTGCCACATGCCGGATGTGCTGGAGATGCCGTATCGCCCGACCATCATCGGTGCGGGCGCGGCCGGCGAATTCGCCCATACGTACCGCCTCGGCGGGCTGACCTGCCTGGCCGGCGACGTGATCGGCGACTATTCGTTCCCGGAGCCGCTGAAAGCCGGTGACAAGCTCGTCTTCACGGATATGGCGCATTACACGATGGTCAAGAATCACATGTTCAACGGCGTGAACCTGCCGTCCATCGCCCTCTATCAAGAGGGGAAGGGCATCAAGGTCGTCCGCAGCTTCCAGTACGAAGATTACCGTAACCGGCTGTCCTGAACAGGTGGTCGAACATAACGAAGCGCCTTCCCGAATCGATCGGGAAGGCGCTTTTTTTGGATTATTCCTCTTTGTTTGATCCTTCATTTATCCACAGTTCAAGGGTTTCAGCTAACGCCAGCTGTTGAGATAAGATGCTTTTTCCCGTTTGAGGAATATGAGGTTTCAAAGCGATGTTTTCAACGATTTGCTCTTTTAAAATCGTAATCTTGTCTTTGATTTGGGATAGGTAGTGATCCTTCGTTTCCTCAGGGACTAAATCAAGATTCATGATGACGGAATTAAAATCCAAAAAAAGATTTACGGGTTGCTCCGACATCTTCCTCATTAGATTCAGGAAGTATTCTTCTCCTTTCGCCGTGATGCTGTAAACGGCCTTTTCCGGCATTTTTCCCGCTTTCATCACATCACCTTCGATGTATCCCTTATCCTCCAATTGAATAACCTTCTTGTAAATGGAAGGAGTGCTGACTTTGATGAAGCTGGAAAGGTTTCGATGGGCTAATTCCTTTTGGATATCATAAGCCCCCTGTGGTTGCTGTTTAACGAGACCTAAAACGACCAAATCAATGGCTGACATGATGTACCCCTCCGAGCATTGCTATCATTAAAATTAGTATAAAAGGTATTCGTGTCATTGACAAAATACTATAAATTATACTAGTGTAAAATATAGCAAAAATCAATGTGAAATTCTCCATTCTTCACATGAAGCTTGGAACCACAAGGAGGATAAACCATGAAACGGTACGACAATTTTTTTCTGGGTGTTGATAACCTCGGAGAAGCACAGGAATTCTATGGACAGGTTTTAGGTTTGGAGCTGAAATTTAATTTTGCTGAAAAAAGAATGGCAGCTTTCAATGTGGGAGAAGAAGAACCCGCGATCATTCTAAAGGAAAAAAGCGTTTATAAGGATGTAAAGCCCACCATTTGGTTTGTCGTTGAAGATGTACATACCGAATGCAAAAAATTAGCGGATAGGGGCGTAGAATTTTTATCAGAGCCCTTTAGCATCATGACTGGAATGGCCGTGGAATTTGAAGACCCATTTGGAAATCGACTGGGAATAACCGATTATTCTAAGCAGATTCAGAAGTAACGAAAGCCGGTTGCGACCTCCTTTACATGAAGAGTGAAAAGGAGGTATAATCAAACTCATAATTAGTACCAGATACTAATACCAACTACTAAAAAGGCGGTGGCAGAGATGGGGGACGGCGCCAGAGTAACCGCGATCGGCACCTACGTGCCCAAGCGGGTGCTGAGCAACTTTGACTTGGAACAGCTGGTGGAGACGAACGACGAATGGATCGTCCAGCGGACGGGAATCCGGGAGCGGCGAATCAGTCGGCCGGACGAATTCACGAGTGATATGGGCGTGGTCGCCGTGCAGGATCTCATGCGGCGGTACGGAAAGGAGATCCGCGATGTCGACCTCGTGCTTGTAGCCACGAGCACGGCGGACTTTCCCTTCCCGTCGACGGCGGCCATTCTCCAGCATCGGCTGGAGATATCGCCTGCGGCCGGAGCAATCGATCTCAGTGCGGCCTGCGCCGGCTTCGTCTATGCCCTGCACATGGCTCATGCGCAGGTGGCGTCCGGCCTGCATCGTAAAGTGCTGGTCGTGGGAGCGGACGCTCTGTCCAAGATCACGGATTATCAGGACCGCAGCACCTGCATTCTGTTCGGCGACGGAGCGGGGGCGGTGCTGGTAGAGAGCGACGAGACCGATCATTTTCTGGCCCATCATCTGGGCAGCGACGGCGGCGGAGCCCATCATGTGTACCGCGCCGGTTTGGCCGCGAAGGTAAATGAAATTGAGCTGTCGAACAGCGGTCGGTTGGTGCAGAACGGTCGCGAGGTGTTCCGCTGGGCGGTTCGAACGGTGCCGCAAGGGGTTCAGGAGCTTTTGCGAAAGGCGAATGTCTCTATGGAGCAGGTGGACTGGTTCATTCCGCACAGCGCCAATCTGCGGATGATCGAACCCATCTGCGAGCGTCTGAACTATCCGCTGGAGAGGGCGCTGTACAGCCTCGTCGAGTTTGGCAACACCTCCGCCGCGAGCATTCCATTGGCACTCGATCTCGGCATTCGCGCGGGGAAAGTTCGGAACGGAGACACGGCGCTTCTCTATGGCTTCGGCAGCGGGCTGACGCATGCCAGCCAACTGCTCAAGCTGGATCTGGACCCCATGGTAGGAGCGCCCAGCCCCTTGTAATCGGAACCGGAGTGGAACGTCTGTTAGTTCGATGAACCTTCTATAAAGACAAACAGGAAGAATCCCCACCTTGTGTGAAGGAACATGGTGGGGATTTTTTCCGTAAACCTTTTAAAAAACGAGGATAACGCCTTCTACCCGAACTCCTCCCGTTCCAATATTGGAGATTCTGAGCCGGAAGGACCCGGCAGGAAGAACGAATGGCAGGACGACGATGCGGGTCCCCGTCACGGTAATGCTGTTCGTCACTGGCAAGCCGGTCACCGCATTGACGAATTGATACCGGACGACAGGAGTGGCGGTACTGCCGGCCGCCCGGCTTTGGGATACGATCACTTCACCTGTGTTTACGAGTCGTGTTAACCGGAAGGATCGGGTAACGACCGAAGTCCCTGGGAAAATCGTAACGAATAGAAATGTGATCAGCTGACGGATGGTGGTGGTGCTCTGTTTCAGGGCCAATCGAAGGGAACCTTTCATGGTTTCACCTCCGTTCAGTTGGTATAGGGATTCGACAACGTTTTTACGTTCTCAACATGATCGTTATTAGGTTGCGGACTCCCCTATTGAAAAGGATATGTGAAATCATCTATTTGGCTTAGACTTACGAGAAAGATAGTTGAATGATCGGTGATGGAAAAGATAGTCCAAAGGGTACGCTTATCTTGTGAGACATAAGCTTAGTTGAAATGCGAATATTGTTGAAGTCGTAGGAGAATCGTTGTCTTTTCGCCTCTTGGATTTGTAGGTAAAATGGGGATTGTAACCCGCTTCAATCAATCCGAATCCGAGGTGCGACATGCCGAAAAAATTAAGCTATACCCCGCCGGAGAACGGTTATCCTGAATGGAACAACAATCCGGACATCTTCCAGATCGGTCGGATGGATGCTCATGCGTTCTTCCTGCCCTATCCCACGGAGGAAGAGGCGCGGAAGAACGACCGGGCCGCGACGCCATTCGTCCATTCGCTGAACGGCGATTGGAAATTCCATTTCTCCGAGAATCCGGACAGCCGACCTGTTGATTTTTACAAGGAAGGCTTCGACGCTTCCGCTTGGAGCACCATCCCGGTGCCTTCCCATTGGCAGCTGCAGGGTTACGATTTCCCGCAGTACACCAATATTATTTACCCTTGGGTGGGGCATGAGGATCTAAAGCCGCCTTTCGCGCCGACCCGATACAACCCAGTCGGGTCTTACCTCCGCACCTTTACGGTTCCACATGAGTGGAACGGCCAGCCGGTCTTTATCAGCTTCCAGGGAGTGGAATCAGCCTTTTATGTCTGGTTGAATGGAGATCTTGTCGGCTACAGCGAGGATACGTTCACGCCTGCCGAATTTGACCTGACGCCTTATCTGGTGGAAGGGGAGAACAAGCTCGCCGTTGAAGTATACCGCTGGTGCGACGCGAGCTGGCTGGAGGATCAAGACTTTTGGCGTCTGTCCGGGATCTTCCGCGACGTGTACCTCTACACGCGGAAGAATGTTCATCTCTATGACTTCTTCGCCGTCCCTGCACTCGATTCGGAGTATCGGGACGGTACGCTCCGAATCAAAGCACAGGTGCGCAATTATGACGAAACGGATCACGGCTTCGTTCAGCTCGCATGTACCCTCTATGACGGCAAGGGCATTCCGGTTGAGGAAGCTCGGGTCTCTCATAAATTCCGGGCAGCCGGCAAAGGCAAGCAGGAATTCGAGCTTTCCATCGCCGTGGAGAATCCGTTGAAGTGGAGTGCCGAACAGCCGAATCTGTACACACTCGCCTTCGCGTTGAGTGATGAACAAGGCGCTTTGATCGAGGCGGCTTCTCAGCGCGTCGGGTTCCGCACCTTCGAGATCAAGGACGGCCTCATGCGCATCAACGGGGAGAGGATCGTGTTCAAGGGCGTTAACCGGCATGAATTCAGCTGCGACAAGGGTCGCTCGGTAGGGCCGGAAGACATGCTGCGCGATATTCGGCTGATGAAGCGCCATAACATCAACGCGGTCCGCACATCCCATTACCCGAATCATCCGCGTTGGTACGACCTGTGCGATCAATATGGCCTCTACGTGATCGACGAGACGAATTTGGAGACGCACGGAAGCTGGGCGTACGGCCAGCCGGAGCAGGATGAACGCGATACGGTGCCGGGCAGCAAACCGGAATGGACGGCCAATGTCCTTGACCGTTGTAACTCGATGCTCCAGCGGGACAAAAACCACCCGTCCATCGTCATCTGGTCGCTCGGCAACGAATCGTGGGGCGGGCACAACTTCATCCGCATGCACGATTTCCTTAAGGTGGCGGACCCGAGCCGGATCGTCCACTACGAAGGCGTGGGCCAACATCGGGCGAGCGAGGCGGCAAGCGACATGGAGAGCCATATGTACACCTCGCCCGCCAATGTGGAACAGTACGCGCAAATGGAGCGTTTCAATCCGATGCTGCGTCACCTGGGCAACGGCGCCGTCCGCAAGCCGTTCATCCTCTGCGAGTACAGCCATGCGATGGGAAACTCGGTAGGCGGCTTGTTCAAATATGCCGAGCTGTTCGACAAGTATCCGATTCTGCAAGGAGGCTTTATCTGGGACTGGATTGATCAGGCGATCCGCACCAAGACTCCGGATGGAATCGAATACTTGGCTTATGGCGGCGATTTCGGCGAGACGCCGAACGACGGCAACTTTTGCGGGAACGGACTGATCTTTGCCGACGGCACTCCTTCCCCTAAGCTCGCGGAAGTGAAGGCGGTCTATCAGAACATTCGGTTCCAAGCAGTTGATTTGAAGAAGGGAGCCGTGCGGGTGACCAATCGCTTCCTGTTCACCGATCTGGACGAGTTCGAGTTCGTCTGCACCCTGGAACGAAACGGGGAGCTCGTGGAGGAGCGAAGCGGCAGCTATTCTCTGGCTCCACAAGAGGAGGAGACCCTTTTCTTCTCCTGGCCGCAGCCGGAAGCCGCAAAGCCGGGAGATGAATACGTGGTTACGCTGAAGGTCGTCCAGAAGGAAGATACGCTTTGGGCGCTTAAGGGTCACGCGGTTGCCGTCGGTCAATTCGTGCTGCCGGTGCCTGTGGCTGCGAAGCAAGCTGCGGAGGGGCTTCATAACACGGCAAACACGACAGCAGAGGCAAAGCTTGAGATGGGCAGTAAAGGCGGGCGAAGAACTGTACAAGGAGAAGACTTCTTCCTTGCCTTCGACGAAGCGACAGGCGAGCTTGAATCCTTCCAGGTGCAAGGAACCGAGCTGCTTGCCGATGGAGAGGGACCGACTCCTTATTTCTGGCGTCCCTATACCGACAATGACCGCGGCAACGGGCACCATGAGCGCTGTGCGGTCTGGAGGAACGCCGGGGCGGAACGCCTGCCGGTCAGCGTCCAATTCGACGCTTCCGGCGCGGCACTCACCGTCCGTCAGGAGTTTCTTCTGCCGGAGGCCGCGCAATCGCAGGTACGGGTGACCTACACCGTTACCCCCGATGGTCTTGTCCGAGTTCGCCAGGAGCTCACACCCGGACCGGGGCTGCCGGAGATTCCGGCCGTCGGGATGAGATTCCATCTGGATGGGAGCTTCGATCGACTGGAATGGTATGGCCGAGGTCCGGAGGAGAATTACTGGGACCGGAACACTGGAACGTTTATCGGCAAATACGCCTCAACCGTGGCGGAGCAGGTCACCCCGTATCTTCGACCTCAAGAGTGCGGGAACAAGACCGATGTTCGGTATGCCCGGCTCACGAACGCGGCCGGAATCGGTTTGGACATCCACGGCTGCCCTTACGTTGAGCTGTCGGCATTGCCCTACACACCGGAAGAGCTGGAGTCGCACGACCACGCCTACAAGCTACCGGTCAGCAGCCGGACGGTCGTCCGGGTGAACGACAAGCAGATGGGAGTGGGGGGCGATGATTCCTGGGGAGCGCGGACTCATCCGGAATTTACTCTCCATGCCAATCGGACTTATGTGTATGAATACACGCTGAAAGGGATTGCCCGCTAACTAGCGCGGGTTTACAGCCCTCTAGCCATCGAGACAACCGAGCTGAATCGGCCGAAAATCCGGTTGCAGACATGCCTCGGGTTAAGAGCATCGGGCCTTCTGAACCGCTTAACGTCGTGGAGACGCGACATAAGCCGGACAGAAGGCCCTTTTTGTTAGACGAAAATTCGACAAGATTCTGATCTATTCCCGTCGACCATATTTTGCTAGACTTGAGAGAACCACGAAACTAAGGAGAAGATTATGCGCCGTCGTCCTATTTTGTCGATTACTCGATTCATGACCATCCTGATCATTAGCGCTCTGCTGGGCCAACTCCTGCCTCCAAGCCGTGTTCACGCGGAAGGAGTGATCTTTGGAGATTCACTCGTGGAGCAGGTGGTACGCCAGAATTTAGCTAAGGAAGAAGGTCCGATCACCGAAGCCGATCTTCGGCAGCTGGACTATTTGACCATTCCGACCACGGACCACAAGGTGAAGTCGCTGAAAGGGCTGGAGGGAGCCGTAAACATCCAATCTCTGGATCTGGACAACGGCGAGATATCGGATCTCAGCCCCCTGTCCGGAATGAAGAAGCTGGTCCGCATCTCCTTGCACAGCAATCAAGTCACGAATTTGTCTCCGCTGGCTTCGCTAACGGATTTGAAGCACATTGATCTCTATGAGAATAAGGTCAAGGATCTCACTCCACTGAAGGGACTCGTGAAGCTAAAGAGCCTTTCGCTCAGCCTGAATCAGGTCTCGGATCTGTCTCCTCTGGCTTCGCTAACCGAATTGACGAGCCTGGAACTATACAGCAATCCCTACAAGACGATCGCTCCTCTTGGAGGGTTGGTGAAGCTGGAGACGCTTGTCCTGGGAGGCAGCGAGATTTCTGATCTGACGCCGTTGTCCTCGTTGACAGCACTCAAGAAACTGAACCTGTATAACAGCAAGATTAAGGATGTGTCGCCGCTCGGCAGCCTTGGCAAGCTGGAATGGCTGTCGCTTTCCACGAACCTCATCCAAAGCATAGAGCCCTTGCGTTCCCTTGTATCGTTGAAAGAAGTCCGTATGGATGGCAACGAAATCCGGGACCTTTCACCAATCGTTGATCTTCCGCAGCTTACCTATGTCGCGGCGAGCAACAACTACCTGGATTTGAACGCCAAGGAAACGAAGGCGGTCCTGGATTCCCTGCGCAAACGGGGCGTCGATGTCTCGGAGGTTTCCTCCAAGCAAAAAGAGGACATGACCAACCCCGCCAATCAGCATGCTCTCCGTCTGGACTGGTCCTCGCTCGATAACCTGTATGAACGGTATATCAACACGTTTGCTTATGGGAACGGCATCTACGTCATGCCGGTCTCCGGCGGGTACGTGAAGACATCCAAGGATGGGCTCAATTGGAAGCAAACGTACACCGGGATCAATGATTCGTTTATCACGATCATTTGGGGAAACAACATGTTCATGGGCTTCCGCGAAGCGGGACTCAGCACAAGTGTGTGGACTTCCAAGGACGGAGTCACCTGGACAAAGAATGAGAAGGATATTCCGGCACGCTTCCTCCACAGCGCGGTTTGGAACGGCAAGAGGTATGTCATGACCGGCGGGACAATGTCCAGAGGAATTATCGTCAGCTCGGAAGATGGATTAACCTGGACCGAGCGCAAATCGAATGTGGACATGGATTTGAAGGCGGTCGCGTGGGGAAATGGCACGTTTGTGGCTCAAGCCTATGAAGGAGGGCTAGCTGCGGTATCCAAGGACGGCATCACCTGGAAAAAGGTGAAGACCAACCAGCCCAACTACGAGCAGATGTGGTCGATGGCCTATGGCGGCGGCAATTTCGTAGCAGTAGGGGAAGCCACCATCATGATCTCGAAGGATGGGGTGAAGTGGACCAGCGTTCCGACGAAGACGTTTTGGAACAAAATCTTCTGGGCGAAAGACCGCTTCTACGCCTATGGCTTTGAATACATCAACTATGCCACCGATGAAACCAAGCTGATCAACAGCACCTCCAAGGACGGGAAAACCTGGAGCGCAGCCGGGTTCATGAATTCCCCTGTGCAGACTCCGTTCGTCACCCTGCACAACGGCAAGCAGTATATCACCGTGACCGCGAAGGGCATTCAAGCTTCCACGGACGGCATGAACTGGAAGCAAACGTTGAAATATCCCTTCGAGATGCCCAGCGCTTTGATGGACAGTGCGGTCGGAAACGGCAAGCTGGTCATGGTGGGAGGGTACCACGATACTCTTGGCTATGTGAATGCCAGCAACCAGGCGTCTGTTCAACTGAATGCTTCCGGCAAATGGACGTCGGCTAGCGTCAAGAAGACGTTCCCGCTCAACAATGTCGTTTGGACGGGGAAGGACTTTTTCGCAGTCGGTGATTCCGGTAAAATGATGACTTCCACGGACGGGCTGAACTGGACCGCCCTGGTCTCCCCGACCAAGGTTGACTTGACCAAGGCTTTGCTAACGAGTAATGGTACGTATTACGTAACCGGCGAGGAGGGGCTGATCATGACCTCCAAGGATCGCAAAAAATGGACCGTGCTCAAAACGGGTGTAACCAAGACGATCAACTCGATCGAAACAAACGGAAAAACGTTCGTTGCGGTCGGAAAAGAGGGGCTTATCCTCACCTCGGACGATGGGGTGAAGTGGAGCCAGGTCAAGGCCGTGCATAAGGGAGACAATTATGACGTGGTATGGGGGAATGGCAAATTCGTCATTTCGACCTCCAGCCTCTACGTGAATGTCGATTATTCGGTCGCTCTCTATTCCACGGACGGAAAGAAATGGAAAGCCGTTTCGTTTATCGATGGCTATCGCTATCGCGGAGCAGGCAGCGCGCAGTTCGGGGTATCTTTTATCGACAACCTGTTTGTTGCGGTCGGAAGCGAAGGGTCCATCTTCCTGTCGGATGATGCCGAGCATTGGACGAAGCAGACGGTTATGACGAATGAAAGGTGGTTCTATGCAGCCGAGTTCCAGGGTAAGGTCTACGTCTTCGGCGACGCGGGCAAAATCATTGTGGCCGATCTCAAGTCCCTTCGCCGCAGCGCAGAGTAAAGGAGGAGCCTAGCAGTAGATTCGTTTAGGCTAAGGCTCATAAACAACCAAAATGCAGTCCGCTTCTGATGATGGAGCGGCTGCATTTTATTATGCGTATCGAGTACTCTGTCGGCCTTAATCGTGTGGATACGAAGCGGCGCTAATCGGAATGGGAAGGGGAGCGAAAGCCACGGCTTTTGAGTTCACAACGGACTGGTTAGGAAAGGGTAAGGTCATTTCTTGTTCTTGGCCAGGCTGCGGCGGAGGATGCGGTATCCAAGCGGGTCGAGCGGAATGGAAAGCTTGCCTTGATAGGTGGTAACCTTCTCGCCGGAGAGGGCGTCCACCCAATCGTTGGTCTCAATGGGATGGTCGAGGGTGGTCGGCCCGATCGTGTTGTTCATCCAGATCAGAAAATGGCTCTCCTCGTCGATCCGCTCATATACGATCCGCATGTCGTTCATGTCCGCCTTCAGAAAGCGGAAGCGTCCGTCGCGCAGCACCTTGTTCCCCTTGCGGAGGTTGATCAACAGCTTGTAGAAGTCGTACAGCTCGTTGTCCTGCTTCTTCGGGTCCCATTCCATACAGACGCGGCAGGCGGGGTCCGCGCCGCCCTTCAGGCCGACTTCATCTCCATAGAAAATGCAGGGCGTGCCGATGTACGTCATCAGGAATACGATAGCCAGCTTCAGCTTGCGCTTGTCCTCGTTGCAGATCGTAAGCGCCCTCGGCGTATCATGGCTGCACAGGAGATTGAAGATGACTTCATTGGCTTGCTGCGGGTAGCGCATCAGAAGACAGCCCATGTTGTTCGCAAACGTGAAGCCGTCGACCTGGCCGGAGACAAAGAACTCCAGCACCCGGTTGGAGAACGGGTAGTTCATGACCGAATCGAATTGATCGCCGAGCAGCCAGTTGATGGAATCATTCCAGACTTCTCCGATGATATAGGCTTCCGGATTGGCCTCCTTCACCACTCGGCGGAACGAGCGCCAGAAATGGTGATCGATTTCGTTGGCGACATCGAGCCGCCAGCCGTCCAGCTTGATCTCCTCGATCCAAAAACGAGCGACATCGAGCAGGTATTCCTTCACCTCGCGATTCGCCGTGTTGAATTTAGGCATATTGCCATAAAAGCCGAAGGTATCATAACTGGGAATGCCCTCCTTGACCGCGATGGGAAATTCCCGTACGTAGAACCAGTCCGCGAATTTGGAGTCCTTGCCCTTCTCCCGGACATCCTTGAAGGCGAAGAAGTTTTCGCCGCAGTGATTGAACACGGCATCCAGAACGACGCGGATTCCCCGTTTGTGGCATTCTTCCACCAGCTTTTTGAGCAGCTCATTAGTACCAAAATGCGGATCGACGTTCTTATAATCCACCGTGTCATATTTATGGTTGGATGGCGCTTCGAAGAGCGGAGTGAAATAGATGGCGTTGACGCCGAGGTCGAGCAAGTAGTCGAGCTTGTTCAGGACACCCTGCAGGTCTCCGCCCATGCGGTTGCCGTAATCGGGTGCCGTTCCCCATGGCTGCACTTCCTTGGGATCGTTCGACGGGTCTCCATTGCAGAAGCGGTCGGGGAAGATTTGATAGAAGATCGCATCCTTGGCCCATTCCGGCGGAGTAAAGACATCCACCTCGTGGATGTAGGAGTATTCGAAATACCCCCCCGGCGGAGTCGGCTCATTGTGGGTGATGCCGTTCTCGATCATCCAGACGGTTTCGTTTCCGGCGGTGATTTTGAAGCCATAGTTCATCCGTTTGAACAGGGGACGGAATCGACCTTCCCAATAATCGAACAGGGCATCCGAGGCTGTTTTTTGCAGGGGCTCCGTCTTCACCGTTCGGCCCCATGCGTATTTGTCGCCGGTGATGGCATAGACCTGCTCCACATCATTCCGTTTCGTTCGGAATCGCAGGTGAATGGTGCGGCTATCGTAGGCGTAAGCCCAGTTGTTTTTGGTGCCGTGATAAAAAGCCTCTAAGTGCATAATGGGTCATCTCCTCGAACAGGTATGCTGAGCGGATGGGTGAGTTGGCGGCCTTGATCATCGTGTCGTGCAAGTACGAATCAGCCCGAATCATGCGGATAAGTGCAATTTCGGAATCGGACACGCGGCGTATGTAGGAAGGACTTCGCTCGCAGATTGGGCTGTCTCTTAAGTACCTATACCCGCATTGGACAAGTTCAGAATCAGCGGTCGGATTGCACAGAAACAGCGACAAACGTACAATAGGAAAAAGAATCAGGTGGACGAAGAGGAGAAATGGATGATGGCGGAAGCATGGTATGAGAAAAGCTTTGGACAGGATTACCTGCTCGTTTATAAGCATCGTGATATGATGGGCGCTCAAGCAGAGGCGAGCCGGATGACGGGCTGGCTGCATTTAGACCCTGGGTCTCATGTATTCGATCTGTGCTGCGGCATGGGCAGGCATTCGCTTGCCTTAGCCGAGGAAGGCTACCGGGTAACCGGGATGGATCTGTCGGACGTGCTGCTTGAGGAAGCGCGGCGTTTGGATGTCCGTCATCAGGTTGAATGGGTAAAGGGCGACATGCGCGCGGTTCCACTGGAAGGCCCGTTCGATGCGGTGGTGAACCTGTTCACTTCATTCGGTTACTTTGAGACCGATGCGGAGAACGGAGCCGTTCTGCGAGAAATCGGACGCCTCTTGCGTCCAGGAGGTCGATTTCTGCTCGACTTCATGAACGCGCGATATGTAGAACGGAATCTGGTTCCCTACTCGGAGCGGCAGGACGGAGCGGTCACCATCCGGGAAAGCCGCTCGATCGAGAGCGGATTCGTCTTCAAGCGGATCGTCTTGTCCGAACCGGGGAAACCGGAGCGGAACTATCTGGAACGGGTGAGGCTCTATGGAAAGGATGACTTTGAGCGGCTGCTGGCCGGAACGGGTCTCATCCTCGATCAAGTCCACGGCGATTATGAGAGCGGAGCTTACTCCGAAGAGGACTCCAAGCGGCTGATTCTGGTCGGAACGCGGGAGGACAAGTAGATGGCGGGGAGAGCCCTCTATGATCGCCCCGGCGACGAATCGATTATCCGCGTCCGCATCCCGCTGCCGTTTCCGCTGCGCTGGGTCAACAGCTATGTGCTGCCGGATGCGGCCGGGACCGGCTGGTCGTTGATCGATCCCGGTTTAAACACTCCGGAAGCGCGCAGCTTATGGGATCAAATCTTGAGTGAGCTGGGCTTAGCTGTGGATCGTCTCTCGCAGGTGGTGCTGACCCATCATCACCCGGATCATTACGGGCTGGCCGGGTGGTTTCAAGAGAAGAGCGGCGCGCCGGTCTTCTTATCGCCGGAAGGGCGAAGGCAGACCGAGCGGCTCTGGAGAGGCGATGCTCCGCTGACGGAAGAGACGCTTCGACTCTTCGAGAGGCACGGGCTTGCGAAGGCGAAGCTCCCGGAGCTTCGGGATCACCTGGATAGCTTCATCCCGCAGGTTTCCCCGCAGCCGACGATTACGGAGCTTGGCGCGGGGGAGATGATCCGCATGGGCGGCTGGGAGTGGGAGGCGATCCATACTCCCGGTCATGCATTCGGGCATCTGTGTTTCTATCAGGTGGAGGAACAATTGCTGTTCGCAGGAGATCATGTGCTGCCGCGTATATCGCCTAATATCAGCTATATCCCCGGTGAGGACGCGAATCCGCTGGACTCCTACTTGAAGGCGCTGCAGGATATTGCCGAGCGGCCAGTGCGGCTCGTCTACCCGGGCCATCGCGATCCGTTTGCGAATTTGGCGGAGCGGGCAGGCGAATTGATCCTCCATCATGAAGAGCGACTTCGGAAGATGACTGCGATGATGGATGAACCGAAAACAGCTTATGAGCTGAGCGAAGCTTACTTCGGCCGCGAACTGACGATCCATACGCTCCGGTTTGCCCTTTCGGAGACGATCGCTCACTTGAACTACCTGGAAGCTCAAGGGAACGTCCGAAAGGAAGAGCGAGCAGGAAAGCTGATTTACCATGCGGCAAAAGCCCGGACTTAACCGGGCTTTTGCCTATTAGCGTGTCACACGGTGGAATCCGGAACGGTCTTCTTGTCCGGTCAATCCGTAGAAGCCGTGAGAGTGGGGACAGCTGCATCTCCGCTGCGCTCTTGTTCCGCCTTCGCCTGCTGCCGGTGAGCGATGTAGCTGCAGGCCGATGCGGCGATGGCGCCGACGAGATCGTCGAGGAAGGTGTGGCATTCGTTATCCGTCTTGTCGTTCAGCTTGGCGAGAATACCCGGCTTCAGCTTATCCAGGTAACCGTAATTGGTAAACCCGATGCTGCCATATACGTTGACGATGGACAAGGCCAGCACCTCGTCGCAGCCGAACAGCTTCTCGTCGTTCTCGATGAGCTCCTGAAGCGGCGATTCGAGCGTTCCCGCTTCGGCAAGCCGATCCAGCTGAATGCCGAGAAGAACGGCGTTCTGCACCTCGCGCTTGGAGAGGACTCTATTCACGGCAGCCAAGCATTCCTCCTCCGTGAGCTGCGGGTAGTATTCCCTCTGTGCGTCCAGCACGAGCTTTGCGATCTGTTCCAGCTTGACCCCCCGTTCCGAAAGCCATTCTCTCGCCGCTTTCTCCACCTTCGCACTGTCCAGATTGTATTTGACCGCCATTCCGATTCCTCCTTGTGCGGACGTTCTTCGTGCGTGCAATCCCCCTTACATTGTGAGCCAAATCCGGTTATAAAATGCGCCGGGGCTCGTATACATAGAAGGGAAACAAGCACGATATCATGGATCCAAGGAGGAATTATCCGATGAAATTCGGCAAACCCGTCTGCATCCTCTCCGCCGCATTCGCGCTCAGCTTGGCCGCAAGCGGCTGCTCGTTCCGCACCGATGAGTCCCAAGCCATCGATCCGCCTCCGAATGAGGCGGCCGTCATGATGAACCAAACGGAGAATGCCACGTCAGGGGGACAAGCCCTCGCTGCCGGAACGGCCGCCGAGCTGTATGTGAAGGATTCCGGAGGCTTCGTCATTCCGGTCAGCGTACCGCTTCCGGACACGGGCAATCGTCCGCTCACTGCGGTTCAATACCTGATCGATGGCGGGCCGGGAACGGCTCTACTCCCGAAGGGATTTACCTCCCTCCTTCCGAAGGGAACGAAGGTGCTCGGCTTGTCCGTGGACAAAAAGAGTACAGCGACGGTCAACCTGTCGGCGGAATTCACCCATTACAACGCCGTCGATGAACGCAGAATCCTGGAGGCGTTAACCTGGACGTTGACCGGCTTTCCCGGCATCGAGAAGGTCAAGCTGCTGGTGGAAGGCCAACCCATGCCGGAGATGCCCGAGCAGGCTACTCCGCTCGACCAGCCTCTTGACCGCAGTATGGGTATCAACCTGGAAATCGCGCCAGGTGTGAACCCGGGGAGATCCTCGGCGGTGGTGCTGTATTTTACCAACCGGACAGAGGACCAATTCGGCTATTATGTTCCGGTGACGAGGCTCACAAACCGAACGAACGATATCGCCAAAGCGACGCTGGAGGAGTTGGTTAAGGGGCCGGATGTTGCAACCGGACTCATGACCGCACTATCCGCGGATACGAAGGTTCTTGGCGTGAATGAGGCCGATGACCGGTCTGTCATCAGCGCTGACCTCGGGAGCGCCTTCCTTGACAAGGATCAGAAGGCGTCGCCGGAGGCGGTGGAGGCGGTCGTGCTTTCGCTCACGGAGAACACGAAGGCCAAGCAGGTTCAGCTGTCCGTAAACGGGAAGCCGGCGGTGAGCGCAGCAGATAACAAGGCGTATACGGAACCGGTCGAACGGCCGGAGACGATTAATCCCTACAAGAGCTGAGCTTGAAGAGCGAGGGCGCTGACAAAGCGTTAGTCTTACACCTTGATCGTGTGGATACGAAACGGAATTGATCAGCAGGGGAGCCGGATGCAGATCCCTTCGGTTAAGAGTTGTTGAGTACTGCTGAATAATTGGCGGCCTTGGCTGTAAACTAGTTGGTACAGCCTGTCGGGAACGGGCTTTCGATCGGGAGGAGAGGCGGATTCCCATCCGGGGATGCTTTTCCTCCCTTGCTTTGGTAAAATAGCGAATGAAGCGCGGCGCGTCTCCTTACGACGTGCCAGGAAAGATGGAGGATTAAGCATGAGACATGACGGAAGAGAGCAGAATCAAGTCCGGCCGGTGAGCCTTACGCCGAACTTCAACAAACATGCAGAAGGCTCGGTACTGATTGAAGTCGGAGACACGAAGGTCATCTGCACCGCAACGGTCGAAGAGCGGGTGCCCCCCTTTATGAAGGGACAGGGCAAGGGCTGGGTGACAGCGGAATATTCGATGCTGCCCCGCGCCACTCAGACCCGCAACCAGCGGGAAGCGGCCAAAGGCAAGCTGGGCGGCCGCACAATGGAAATTCAACGGCTGATCGGCCGCGCGCTTCGCTCGGTCGTCGATTTGGAGAAACTCGGCGAGCGGACACTGACACTTGATTGCGATGTCATTCAAGCCGATGGCGGTACGCGGACGACCTCGATCACGGGAGCGTTCGTCGCGATGGTCCAGGCCATTCATAAATTGCACGAGGTGAAGCCGTTCGCCAAGTTCCCAGTGACGGATTTCCTCGCATCCATCAGCGTGGGCATCGTCAGCGAAACCCCGCTGCTTGATTTGAACTACGAGGAGGATTCCAAGGCCAAGGTCGATATGAACGTCGTCATGACCGGCAGCGGCAAATTCGTCGAAGTTCAGGGAACCGGCGAGGAGTCGCCATTCAGCCGACAGGAGCTGGAAGAGCTGCTGAAGCTCGCCGAGCATGGAATTCTGTCGGTGATTGAAGAACAGAAGAAGGCGCTGGGAGCTCTGGCGGATCTGATCGGAGGTTGATTCGCGTGTTGGAGCATCCGAAAGTAGCAGGTGGAGATCATCCGCAGAAGATCATCCTCGTCGCCACGCGCAACAAAGGCAAGGTAGGCGAATTCACCGCCCTATTCGGCGAATTGGGCTATACAGTCCGAAGCCTCCTCGACTATGAAGAGCTGCCGGATGTGGTGGAGGATCAAGATACCTTCCTTGGCAACGCGTTGAAGAAGGCTCGAGAAATCGCGGAACGATTGCGCATTTCCGTATTGGCGGATGACTCAGGCCTAGAGGTCGATGCGCTGGACGGAGAGCCTGGCGTCTATTCCGCGCGGTATGCGGGCGAGCCGTGTGACGATGGGGCGAATAACGATAAGCTGCTCCGCGAATTGGCGAAGAGGGCTGACGCGACGCCACTGGATGTCGAGAATACTCCCCATACGTCCGTCTCCGTCTACAGCCAAGCGCGGTTTGTCTCGGTGCTCGTTCTCTACGATCCGGCGAACGGCACCTGGATTCACGCCGAAGGAACCTGCTCGGGATACATCCTCGCCGAGCGGCGCGGCGAAGGCGGCTTCGGCTATGATCCGCTCTTCTACATGCCGGAGTTCGGCAAGACGCTGGCCGAGATGACGATGGCCGAGAAGAACCGCGTCAGCCACCGGGCGAACGCCCTTGCAAAGCTGATCGGGCAATTGAAAGAGAACTAATCCCCCTGCCCATGCCATACATCATGGATGCCCATGAGCAGGTCATCTAAAAAAAGTCTTGGACGCCTTCATCCGCTCGTTCCATAATGGAATTGAACGGAGAGATAGGAGGTTCAAGACTTTTTTGACGTTTCCTGCCTCTGTGCCCGCACATATGCAACCCGCAATGGAAGGGAGATTCATCATCCATGAAGACTCTAGTGATCATCGATGACGAGCCGTCGGTAATAAACGGTCTCACCCGTTACGTGGATTGGCCGACGCTCGGCATTGAGCTGATCGGAACGGCTGATGACGGGGATTCGGGCCTTGCACTCATTCTGGAGCGCAAGCCGGACATCGTCCTGACCGATGTGAAGATGCCGAAGCTGGATGGAACGGAGATGGCGATTCGGCTGAGGAGCTTATTGCCCGCTGCCAAGATTGTCTTCATCAGCGGGCACAACGATACCGATTATTTGAAATCGGCTTTGCAGGTACAGGCTGTCGATTATATCTTCAAGCCGATCAGCCGCAAGGAGCTATCGGAGGTGTTGGGCAAGGTCGTGGCTGAGCTCGACGCCGAATTCCGGGAGCGGGAGCTGGTTAACGTTATGCAGGTAAAGCTGACCCAGAGCATGCCTCTTCTGCGCGAGAAGTTTCTGCTGTCGGCGATCAGCGACGGCATCCACATGGCTCATCCGGAGGAAAAGCTGTCCTTCCTGGAGCTGTCCTTTCTGCAAGCGGAACGCTATCTCGTTCTGGTTGTGCTGCTGGACGATCTCGCGGATACGATGGAAACCCGCTCGGAGCGGGACAAACAGCTGCTCTCTTATGCGGTTCTGAACATCATTCAGGAGCTGATTCATCAGGAAACGGGAGGAATCGCCTTTGAGAAGACGCTCGGCGAATATACGGCCATCTTGACGATCAAGGAAGAGGACGAGACCGCAGAGGACTCTCCTTCGACCGAAAACAGGCTGTTTAGTTTGGCGGAGGCGATTCGGGAGAATCTCGGACGATGGCTGAAGCTGAGCGTCACCATTGGAGTCGGTGAGGAAACGAATCGGCTGGTCGATCTGCCACAGTCCTACAAGCAGGCACGCGAGGCTGCCAATCAGAAATGGTACCTCGGGAAGAATCGCATTCTAACGGTCGACAGCATGGAGGTGTCCGATAGCGGTCGGTATCGTTTGGGAGCGCATTCAGAGGAAGATGTGCTCTCCTTGCTCAAGGCCGGCGATTCCGAAGGGCTGCAAACCCTCTTGGACGATATCTTCAGTCGCTTGGCTCATAACCGCTCCCCGGGCTTTTCCTATGAACGGAATGTCGGCATTCACCTGGTGCTGCTGTCGAGCCGGGTACTCCTTGAAGGGAACCTGCTATCATCCGAATGGGAAAACAAAGAGCTGCAGGTATGGGAACGGGCGCTGAAGCTGGAGACGCTTCAGGAATTAAAAGCCTTGATTGAAGCTTATCTTCTGGATTTGTGCTCGGCCGTTCAGTTGAAACGGCGGGGAAGAACCGGAAGCGTGATCGAACGGATCGAGCGCTTGATCGACGAACGATTCAAGGAAAATCTCACCGCGGCCGACATTGCGGCGGGGGTCTATCTGAGCCCGACTTACGTCAGCCTGCTGTTCAAGCAGGAGACAGGGGAGACCCTCTTCGAATACTTGACGAAGGTGAGGGTCGAGCAGGCGAAAGAACTGCTGAAGGATCCGCAGATCAAGTTTTATGAGATATGCGAAGCGGTGGGCTATTCGGACCCGAGCCATTTCAGCAAGGTATTCAAGAAGATGACCGGACTCACGCCAAGCGCTTATCGGGACCGCCAAATCTAGGAGGATGAAGGGATGTTTACCTTGTCGCATACACTCCACCGTCTGAAGACCTTTTTAAAGGAGCTGGCCCAAGGGCTTTTCGCCGCAAAAAAGTGGATTATCGCTTATCTGCTGCTGATCTTCTTGCCCTCTTCCGTCATTCTCTTCTCCTTCTATCAGCGTTCCTCGGACATTCTCGAGGAGGAGGTCACCCAATCGATGCAGCAGACCCTCAAGCAGGCCTCTCTCAATCTTACCTACAAGCTGGAGCACATCCGGGATACCTCGAACTCCGTGTTCATGAACCAAACTCTCTATAAGAATCTGATGAAGCAGGACCAGATCGTAGCCCAGCTCGATCAATTGGAGAACCTGCGCAATCTCGCCGATACGGCCAAAGCGAACACGGATATTTACCGGCTGAGGTTCTTCGTCGACCCCTCGCGGCTCTATGCGCGGGATAATATCAACGTGTTTCCGTTCGATACGCTCGACAGCTACAAGTGGTATCCAGCCGTGAAGGAAGCAAATGGAACGATCGTATGGACGGGGGTCTACCGCCAGGCTTATACCGATAGCGGGGAACAGAGCGTCTTCTCCGCTGTTCGCCTCCTGCGCAATCCGCAGCAGTTTGACGAACAGGTCGGGGTGCTCTCCGTCGATGTTCCGGAATCGGTGCTCGGCTCCATTCTGGACGAGATGCGTTTCTCTGCTCGCTATTCTCCCTTCCTGCTGGATGCGGATAACCGTGTCGTCTACCGGTCATCCTCCTTGGAAGAGAATCGGTCGGAGAAACAATCCGCGAAGCCTGCTGAATCCGGTGCAGTTGGGGAAGCGGGAAATGCCGAACAGACCAAGCAAACCGTAGATGAGCTGCCGGCCGATGCCCTCCAGACCATCCGGGGCATGCAGGAAGGCATCGTTCCGTTCGGACAAGACGAGAACCGCGGGTATCTGATCTTCTCCACGGTGGGAACGACGAACTGGAAGCTTGTCGCTCCGGTCACAAAGGCGGAGCTGTCCCACCGATCGGCCTCGCAAGGGCAGGCGATGGGGATCGTTACGATCATCGGCATGACGGTCTTATACTTGCTGCTCGCTTTTCTCCTGCTCATGTTCACCGTTCAGGGGATGAAGAAGCGAGTGCAGACGATCATCGGCACCATTCGACTGGAAGGGGTAGAGTGGCTAGAAGAGCGGCGCAGCCTGCCTCCCGGAGATTTCCGTCTGTTGGAGCGGAGCGTAGACCGATTGGTCCGGCGCGTCAACGGGCTGATGGAAGAATCCTATAAGGCCAAGGTCCACGAACGGGAGGCGCAGCTGAAGGCGCTTCAAGCCCAGATCAATCCGCATTTCCTCTACAATGCGCTCGATATGATCAATTGGTCGGCGATCGCTCACGACGCGGAGGATACGAGCCAGATGATCGAAGCGCTCGCCCGCTATTTCCGGCTCAGTCTGAACAAGGGACAGGATACCGTCAGCATTGCAGACGAGCTTGAACTCGCGCAGGTCTATTTGGATATCCAACAGAATCGGTTTCCGTCTACCTTTACCTATGAGATTGAAGAGGGGGCGGGTCTTGAAGGTTATCGCATTCCGAAGCTGACACTTCAACCTCTGGTCGAGAACGCACTTCTGCACGGCATCCGTAAATCATCCGAGAGGCAAGGAGCGATTCGAATCCGAGCCTGGCTTGAAGAGGAGGAGATCCGGCTCGCCGTCTCGGACGACGGAATGGGGATGGAGCCGGAATTCGCCCGCAGGCTCCTGATGGAGCCGCGTCCCGAAAAGCGCGCGGACGGCACGGGAATCTCATATGGCCTGTTCAATGTGAACGAGCGGATTCGCTTCTTCTGCGGCGAAGGATACGGCTTGTCCATCGAGACCGGTCCGGGTGCAGGAACGACGGTTTCGGTTCGAATGAAAGCGATCTCTTTCTTCAATGAAGAAGCAGTAGCCAGAGACCAGAAATAGTAGGTTTACCCTCTACAGGCGCTTAGACGGCTTTCGTATAATGAGGCCATAAGCAAGCGGAGGTGTGACCCGATGAATGCGGAAGTGCAACCCATAACAGAAAGCGGTGTCAGAGAGCTAGGCCGCAAACGCGCGGGCAAGCGAGAGAGCAGGTGGAGATTTGCTTGGCGAAATCGCGACTACTACCTGTTATTGATCCCCGGACTCGTCTTCCTGCTCCTGTTCAAATATGCTCCGATGTACGGCATTGTGATCGCCTTTCAGGATTTCAATATTTTCGACGGAGTGCGCGGTAGCGACTGGGTGGGACTTCAGCATTTTCAGAGGCTGCTGCACTCGGAGGAATTTGCTGCTGTTTTCACCAATACGCTCTTGATCAGCGTCTACAAAATCGTCATTCTCTTCCCGATCCCGATCTTCATCGCCCTCATCCTGAACGAGGTCCGAATGATGATCTTCAAGAGGACGATACAGACGATCATCTATCTCCCTCACTTTCTCTCGTGGGTCATCATATCCGGCTTGTTCGTCACGATCTTGTCTCCCTCCGGCGGACTCGTCAACCACTTGATCGAAGGTCTCGGCGGTAAGTCGATCAACTTCTTCATGAGTAATGATTATTTCCGCAGCCTGGTCGTCTTCACAGCCGGCTGGAAAGAGGTAGGCTGGAACGCGATCGTGTTCATCGCCGCCATCGCCGGCATCGAGCAGGAGCAGTACGAGGCTGCGGCCATCGACGGAGCGGGAAGAATCCGCCGGATGTTCCATATCACGCTGCCGGGTATTCTGCCTACCATCGCCCTGATGTTCATCCTGCGACTCGGCTCCGTTCTGGATGCAGGAACCGAGCAGATTCTCACCATGTACAACCCGGTCGTCTATAAGACAGGCGATGTCATCGGAACGTACGTCTACCGAATCGGGCTCGGCAAGATGGATTACAGCTTCAGCACCGCCGTCGGCCTGTTCAATTCGGTGGTCGGATTCATCCTCGTCATCTCGGGGAATTTCATAAGCCGCAAGCTGCTGAACCGCAGCATCTGGTAGGGAGGGATCGACATCATGAAACGTACGGCTGGAGATTGGCTGCTGGATTCATTTGCTTATATCTTCCTCTTGGTCATGAGCTTGATGATGCTGTTGCCGATTCTGAACGTCTTCTCAAAAGCGGTGAGCGAGGAATGGGCGATCATATCCGGCAAAGTCGGGATTTTTCCGGTGGGCTTTCAATTAGATACGCTGCGGGAGGTCGTCACCTCGACCACCTTCAGCCATGCCTTCCTCCTGTCGGTGGGCATCACCTTCGTCGGCACGATTCTCTCGATTCTTTTTACCGCGGTGACCGCTTATCCGCTGTCCAAACGGTTCCTGCCCGGAATCTCCTTCGTGATGGTGCTGTTCGTTTTCACCATGCTGTTCAGCGGCGGTCTGATTCCGAATTACCTGCTGATGCGCGAGCTGCATCTGATCAATAACCTGTGGGTGCTCATCCTGCCCGGCCTCATCGGCGTCTTCAATCTTCTCGTCATCAAGAGCTATTACGAGAGCTTGCCCGAAGCGTTGGAGGAATCCGCCCGGATCGACGGCGCGAAGACCTATACCATCCTGTTCCGCATCATTCTTCCGCTCTCCATGCCGGTGATCGCGACCATCGCCCTGTTCTATGCGGTCGGCTATTGGAACGATTATTTTGGCCCGATGATCTACATCAACGACACCGCCAAGCAGACCCTTCAGCTTTATCTGCAGAGCGTGGTCATGGAAGCCAATACTTCGACGGCGCTCAACAAGAGCGTAGAAGATATGATGAACATGTCGCCGGAAGGCATCCGCTCCGCTACTGTCATCGCCTCCACCGTACCGATTCTGGTCGTGTATCCTTTCTTGCAAAAGTACTTTATCAAAGGCGTATTGATCGGTTCGGTTAAAGGCTGAACGCTTATGAGACCGCCAAAGCTTCGCCTAAGGTTTACCGAAGGTTCGATTAAGATCCATCCAATGCTTGTCTAAGATCCATCCAAGATCCATTCAAGGCTCGTCTATGGTTTATCTTCGGCGCATCAGAAGTTCCTTAAAAGTCTGCTTGTTCATCCAAATGATGAAATCGCTTCCGCGGGGCGTTTCATAGATAAGCGATTTGGCAAAAAGATTTTACAATGGTAACGATACCTATGGAATGATATGGGAGGGGTAAAAAGAATGGCAATCGCAAACAAGAAGTGGCTGACCTCGCTCTTGTGTTTGGGCTTGGCCGTATCCGTAAGCGCATGCGGATCGTCCAAGGAAAAAGGTTCATCCGCAGATCCGTCGGCATCAACGGGAACGGCTACCTCATCTGCAACGGCATCTGGAAGCGAAGCGAAACCGCAGCTTCACGTCCTCAACATTTGGATGAACGACGATTATAATACGTACCCGGTCGCGAAGCTGATCGAAGAGAAAACCGGGTATAAAGTCAAATACGACATGCTGCCCCAAGACAAGGTGAATGACAAGCTCAATCTTCTGATATCCTCGGGCGAACCTTATGACCTCGTAACCATCGCTGGTGACCGCTCTCTCTATGGCGATTATGCCAAGAAAGGCGCGCTTGTGGATCTTGGGCCGCTCATCGACCAATATGGGCCGAACATCAAAGCCAAGATGTCGCAGGAATCGTTGGATGCTCTGAAAATTGACGGCAAAATCTACGGAATCGGCAATCGCTCCTCGGCATTCGCCAGCTATGGGCTGATGATCCGCACCGACTGGTTGGAAAAGGTCGGCTTGTCCGCTCCCACCACGATCGACGAGTTCACCGCCGTTTTGAAAGCGTTTAAAGAGAAGGATCCCGGTGGCAACGGAGACAAGGGCTACCCCTTTACCATTACCGGCGAGAGCCCGATGGTGGCGGACCTGATGGGCGCCTTCAATCTGGCCAATTACTGGACGGATGTGGACGGCAAGCTGGTTCAACCGCCGCTGAATCCCGGGTTTGAGGGATACTTGACCTACATGTCCAGTCTGTATAAGGATGGCTTGCTGGATAAGGAGTTCGCTGTCAACAAGGATGCCACCATGAAAGAGAAGTTTACGAGTGGACGAATCGGTGTTGCTCCTCTCGCATGGTGGGATATTCCGACGGTGACGGACGCCCTGCAAAAGAACTTCCCGGACGCCAAAATCGCCTTCCTGCCAGCTCTGAAGGGTCCGGACGGCAAGCTCGGGTTAGGCATGGGCGGAGGGTTCGACCGCATCTCCTTCATCCCGAAATCCTCGAAGAATCCGGAAGATACGATCAAGTGGATCAACGCCAAGCTGGAGGACAATTTGTTCAAGGAGATCGCCATCGGCGAAGAAGGCAAGCATTATACGTACAAGGATGGGGTATACAGCCCGATTCTCCCGACGTTTACCGATGAGCGCAATCAAGCCAACAACTATTTGACCGGCATCGACGAGAAGAACTACCCGACCTACTGGCAAGCTCGGGTGCAGAAAGACATGAGGTTGTTCGAAGGCTTTAACTACTTGAACAATGTGCTTCCTGCCGAAGCTCGGCTGGTCGATCCCGTCGCACTCGCTCCTTCCATGCCGATCAACTCAAAGAACAGCGCAGCGATTGGGCAATTGCTAAACGATTATTTGGTCAAGGTCTTCGTAGGCGAGGAGCCGGTTTCAAGTCTGCCGAATTTCGTGAAGAAGTTTAACGCCGAAGGCGGTCAGGACAACTACGACGAAATGAACGCTTGGTATACGACCTTAAAGAAATAACGACATCAGGACAGGAATGCGAATAACGAGCTTCCAAGGCATGGACGGCTGCCGTCGCATGCCTTGGAAGTCTACACTCGGCAAGAGGAAGGAACGGTTGCCCATGAGCAGCTACGCCATGAAAACCAAAGAGATCCCGCTTCACGATTCCTATGAAGTCATCGTCGTCGGGGGAGGACCTGCCGGCTGCACGGCCGCTGCCGCAGCGGCTCGGGAAGGGGCGCGGACGCTTCTGATCGAAGCCACCGGCAGCCTCGGAGGAATGGGGACGAATGGCCTCATTCCAGCTTGGTGTCCTTTTTCGGACAAGGAGAGAGTCATCTATCAGGGGCTTGCCCTTCGGGTATTCGATTCGTTGAAGGCGGTCATGCCCCATGTCAAGAAAGAGGATGTCGATTGGGTGCCGATCGATCCGGAGAAGCTGAAGCGGATCTACGACGACTTGGTCACGGACGCGGGTTCGGACGTTCTCTTCCAAACGTCTCTGGCGGGTGTAGACACGGATGGAAGCGGGAGTGTAGAAGCGCTGATCGTTCTGAACAAGGGCGGTCTGCAGGCTTATCGGGCCGATGTCTATGTGGACTGCACAGGCGATGGCGATGTGGCATCTTGGGCCGGTGCGGAGTACCAGATGGGCGACGAAGTAACTGGTGATTTGCAGCCGGCCACCCACTGCTTCGTGCTCGGCAACGTTGATGAGTATTCGTATTTGAATGGCCCGGTTCTGCACGGCGATAACCCGCAGAGCCCGATCTATGAGATTCTGCGTTCGGGCAAGTTCCCGCTGATCCCGGATTCGCATCTATGCAATAATCTGATCGCGCCGCGAGCGGTCGGCTTCAATGCCGGCCATCTGTGGAAGATCAATAATACCGATCCTCATTCGGTATCGCAGGCCTTGATCCAAGGCAGAAGGATGGCCGAACAGTACCGCGACGCGCTGGCTGAAACTCAGCCGGCGTCCTTTGGGGCTTCCTATGTGGCCAGCACGGGGACGCTGATGGGAACGCGAGAGTCGCGACGGATCATCGGCGATTATGTTTTGACGGTGGAGGACTACGTCGAGCGCCGCAGCTTTGCCGATGAAATCTGCCGCAACAGCTATTTCATCGACGTCCACGGTACGGAGGAGATGGAGAAGCATTCCGACCGGGCTACGCTGCATATCCGGCACTATGGCCCGGGCGAATCCCATGGCATTCCGTACCGCTGCCTCACCCCGCGCTCGCTGCGTAACGTGCTTGTGGCCGGGCGCTCCGTTTCGTGCGAGCGGAGAGTTCTCGGCAGCGTGCGGGTGATGCCGGTCTGCCTGGCGATGGGCGAAGCGGCAGGCCTTGCGGCGGCGCTGGCGGCGAAGCTGCCGGACCATGATGTCCACGCCGTCGACGTGCAGCAGCTGCGCAGCCGTCTGCAAGAAGAGGGCGCCTATCTGCCCGATGTGCAAGCAGCGGAGCCGGCTGGCCGGTAGCGGACGGCGTCTCGGGCCATAGTCAGCCCGAACAGGTGAAGCTTGGCTATCCTTGGCTATTCTTGGCTATCCTTGGCTCTTGCGTTTGAGCTCATCCGTGAGGGTAACTATCTGGAACAACCATATGAGGCAGAACCAAGCAGCTGGGTTGTTCCGCTTTATCCACAAGGGCCGTACTCCAAGGAGGTGAAAACCTGCTGGGTACGGCCCTTGATAATTTTTCGGTGTAAAATGAGAAGCGATTCAAGCGGGGGGAGGTTGAACAGCTTGATTCGCTCTCTTATGTGATCGACCGCAGCCTTTTCGAACACGTGGTAGGGTAGGCGAGAGAAAGTCTAACGGTTGCCACGGACGCTATTTTCATCGATAGGTAGGGTTTGAAAATCTAACGGAGCTCCACGCAGCTATTTGGGGGCAATCGCGACTATTTGCTCCGAAATTATCAAATAACTGCGTCCATTTCCGTTACATTAATAAAGGTGCTATTTTGGGCTAAGTAAGTGCTGCTGGTTCCGTTAGAAAAAATCCACTGTGTAATTCGTCAATGCAGCTCGCTAAGGTAAGTAATCAAAACCGTTCCCCGCGCGTACTCCCCAACGCCTATGGTCAATCCCCATCTGCTGAAGACCCCCATCGCTTTGGTCAATCCCAATAGGAGCAGCTTTCCATGCCAGGGGCAGCTCCATAAGCTGTCGCATGAAAGAGGAAATCCCATGTTATGCACGATTGGTTGATCTCTGCCGCTCTGTCGCTTGTCTGTTGTTGGGTGCCCCACCCCCTTGTTCGTCCCCTTGTCGATGAAGTCCCAATCGATTAACTCCTCGTGTCAGCGCTGTCCGCTGCCTTGTCTGTCGCGTCACCGATGATGAGGGCGGCATCCTGATCCAGTCCTGTTTTTCATCCAACCCTCCATTAAAACACCAGACTTGGCTCGTATGGTATTCTGAGAGTGATTGGAGGCAGGTCAGAATGAGTACCTATAAAACTTCAGAAGTTGCAAGACTCATCGGAATCCATCCAAACACGGTGCGACTGTATGAGGAATGGAGATTAATTCCGAAACCGATCCGTCAGGCGAATGGCTATCGGGTTTTTACGGATTTTCATATCGAGCAATTCAAGCTAGCCCGGCTTGCTTTTCAAATCGAAGTGCTGCAAAACGGCTTGCGGAAAAAGACCGTGGACATGGTCAAAACGGCAGCGGCTGGTGATTTTGATGAAGCGCTATTACTCGCCAACGAGTATTTAGCGCAAGTCCAACAGGAACAGAACCATGCGGAAGAAGCGATAGAAATGGTTCATCAGCTTTTGTCCAGCAGCGGTCCGCAAGAAAATACGTTGACGCTGAAAAGGAAAGAGATATCCGAAGCTCTGGATGTTTCGATGGACGCCCTTAGAAATTGGGAAATGAACGGGTTGTTATCGGTCAAGCGGAGAGAAAACGGGTATCGTGTCTATACCGAGGAGGACATCCGGCGATTAAAAATCATTCGATCGCTGCGTTGCGCAAACTACTCGCTTGAAGCGATTTTGCGCATGCTAAAGGAATTATCCTCAAATCCAAACACGAATATTGAAAAGGCATTAAATACACCAAAGCCGGACCAAGACATCCTATCCGTGTGTGACAGGCTGATCGGCTCCTTACAAGCGGCTGAAAGCAACGCAAAGACGATGATCCTCATGCTGCAAGCTATGAAAATCAGATTTACCTAAACGCTCCACTTTACCACCAGCCCTTCTTGCTGGTGTATTTTTTATTTCAGAGGAAAAGGAGGTTAGATCTGGGATGAATGAAATTCGAGTCGAGGGGCTTGTCAAATGCTACGGGGAGCTGCGTGCCGTAGAAAACGTAACCCTCTACGTAGAGCGAGGGATGGTGTTCGGTTTGCTCGGCGCAAACGGCGCGGGGAAAAGCACAACGATGGAATGCTTGTTAGGCACGAAGAAGCCGGATGGCGGAACTGTAACCCTTCTGGGAATGGATCCGCAAGCCGAGCGAAAGAGGCTGTTCGAAAAGGTAGGCGTTCAATTTCAAGAAGCGAATTATCAAGACAACATTACCGTGGGCGAGCTTTGCGAGGTTACAGCGTCGCTTTATCAAGAGCCGGCAAATGGTCTTGACCTGTTAAAGCAATTTGGGATTGCTGACAGGATCAAAAGCCCAGTCAAGCACCTTTCCGGTGGTCAACGGCAACGGCTGTTTATCGTGCTTGCTCTTATCCCGAGTCCAGAGGTAGTGCTTTTGGATGAATTGACTACAGGGCTCGATGCAAAGGCGAGACGGGACGTGTGGAAAATCCTTTCCGATCTCAAAGCAAAGGGACTGACCATCCTGCTGACCTCGCACTTTATGGACGAGGTGGAGGCTCTGTGCGACGGCATCTGCATCTTGAAGCACGGGCGGACGGCTTTCTATGGAACCGTCGCCGAGGCCATCGCTGCAAGTCCTTATGAAACCTTTGAGGAGGCTTACCTTTGGTACACGGAGGAGGAACAAGGTGATGAAACCTTTTCGCACCATGCTTAAAACCGAGCTGAAACTATCCTTGAGGGGGATGGATATGCTCATATTTGCAATCGGTATGCCCCTCGTTGTTTTGATCCTTCTCGGCATCATCTATGGAAACAAGCCGGCATTCGAAGGTGCAAGCTATACCTTTTTGGAGCAATCCTTTGGCGCGCTTGCCACCATTTCGATTTGTGCCGGGGGGGTTATGGGACTGCCGTTGGTCGTATCCGACTATCGCAGCAAAAAAATCTTGAAGCGCTTCAAGGTTACGCCCGTTCGCCCGGTCATGATTTTATCGGTGCAAGTAGTCATCTATGCGCTGTATGCAGGAGTCTCTTTACTGCTGCTTACTCTCACTGCAACGATTTTCTTTGGATTTCACCTGCACGGATCGCTGCTGTACTTCCTGGGCGGCTACCTGTTGGTCATGCTGTCCATGTTCAGCATAGGGATCATGGTGGGAGGAATTGCTCCGAACACCAAAATCGCAAGCGTGATTGCGAGCCTCTTGTACTTTCCGATGTTGATTTTTTCAGGTGCAACGCTGCCTTATGAGGTCATGCCCCCGGCACTTCAAACAGGCGTTGATGTTCTGCCGCTGACACAGGGGATCAAGCTTTTAAAAGCAGCGTCACTCGGGTTACCGGTAGACGGCGTCCTGCTGCCCCTCGTTGGAATGGCGGTTCTGGCTGCCATCTGCACGGGCGTTTCTCTCAAGTTCTTCAAGTGGGAGTGAATGGTACGGTATCATTAAGGGCCGCGCATCAGTCGTCGGATAGGTGCGACCTTCTCTCAGAACGAGATAAACGCCTGTGCAGGAACAGTCTGCACAGGCGTTTGTTGATGACGGACAAGTTATGAAGTTCTGGGTGCAATCCAATCCGTACTCAGACGATCCGGACCTTGTAGGTGCGCAGCCAGGTGTCCATCTGGCCGAGATAGGCGAAGAGCTGCGGGCCGCTCATCAGCTGGCCGAACCAGGGAATATGGATCGCCGTGTCGGACGATTCGGCGAGGGAGCGCACATGCTTCACGTCGATCAGGGGCAGGAGGGGCGAGGAAGCATCGCTCAGGATCTCCAGCACCCACTTTTTCACGGCGGCTGTGTACGAAGGGTTGTGGGTCTTGGGATAAGGGCTCTTCTTGCGGTACAGCACATCGTCCGGCAGCACGCCGGTGAGGGCTTTGCGCAGGATGCCCTTCTCGCGTTCGCCGGCCGTCTTGATCTCCCACGGGATGTTGAACACATAGTCGACCAGGCGGTGGTCGCAGTACGGAACCCGCACCTCCAGGCCGGCCGCCATGCTCATTCGGTCTTTGCGGTCGAGCAGAGTCGGCATGAACCGGGTGATGTTCAGGTACGACATTTCCCTCATCCGGTTCTGCTTGTCATCCTCTCCCGCGAGGCGGGGAACTTCTTCGATCGCCTGCCGGTAGCGCTCGAGCACATACTCGCGGGGGTTGATGGCCGCTGCCAGCTCGGGGTTCAACACGAAGACGCGGGTATCCATTTGGAGCGACCACGGAAAGGTTCCCGCGTTCAGTGCTTCCTCCCGGTGAAACCAAGGATAGCCGCCGAAGATTTCGTCGGCGGCTTCCCCGGAGACGGCCACCGTGGCGTGTTTCTTGATCTCGCGGCAGAAGAGCAAGAGTGAGCCGTCCACATCCGCCATGCCGGGTAGGTCGCGAGCGAAGACACCCGCCTTCAGAGCTTCCACCAGCTCCGGAGTATCGAATTCGACATTGTGATGATCGGTGCCGAGATGCGCGCTAATTCGCTTGATCCAGGGAGCGTCCGGGTTCGGCTGGAAGGCACTCGCCTGAAAGTGCTTGTCGTTGTCGACATAATCGACGGAGAAGGTCGGCACGATGCCCTGCCCTGTACTCTCGTAATAAGAGACGGCGAGGGAGGTGAGGGCGCTGGAGTCGAGCCCGCCGGACAAGAGGGTGCAGACCGGCACATCGGAGAGCAGCTGCCTCTCGAGGGTATCCTTTAGAAGCTCGCGGATGCGGGCGGCTGTCGCGTCTACGTCATCCTCATGCGGGCGGCTCTCCAGCTTCCAGTAGGCCGAGCGGGTGATTCCGTTCCGGTTCACCGTCATGCAGTGGCCCGGCTTCAGCTCATTCATCCCGCGATAGACGCCGTGGCCGGGCGTTCGCGCCGGTCCGATGGCGAATACCTCCGCCAAGCCCTCCGTGTCGACTTCCGCCGGAAAGTCCGGGTGAGCGAGGATGGCCTTCGGCTCGGACCCAAAGAGGAAGAAGTCGCCTCGATCCGCATAGAAAAGCGGCTTCACGCCGAGCCGGTCGCGAACGAGAAACAGCTCCTCGTTCTCCTCATCCCAGATCGCAAACGCGAAGATCCCGTTGAATCGGTCCACGCACGCTTTGCCCCATTCGACGAACGCGAGGAGCAGCACTTCGGTGTCGCAATTGGTGCGGAAGCGGTGGCCCCGGGACTCCAGCTCTCTCTTAAGCTCCGGCGCATTGTACAGCTCTCCGTTATAAACCACGATGCAGTCCTTGTCGCCCTTCGGCCGGATCATCGGCTGCGCGCCGTTCTCCGGGTCCATGACGCTGAGCCTCCGGTGGCCGAAGGCGCAATGGGGACTGATCCAAACGCCGTCGGCATCCGGACCGCGTGGTGCCAGCGTCTCCGTCATCGCGGCCATGATGTCAGGGAACCGGGTCAAATCGCGCTGCCAATCCACCCATCCCGTGATTCCGCACATGAGCTTCATTCCTTTCCGCCAAGCTGATTTTTCCATGAAAACAGCCGTAAACCTCCGAATCGGGCGTCTCGGCGGTTCTGCTCTTTAACGTATGCGGAAATTGGGCGAAACTTGTCTGTCCCATCGGGCGTGAGGCACGATTCTTATTCATAGGGAATGGTAAGCAGAACCTGTGTTCCGTGTCCGATCCTGCTGATGATCGTCAGTCCGTATGGCTCGCCGTACATTAAGACAGCTCGATCATTCACATTTTTCAGTCCATACCCTTTGGATTGAGATTTCAGCAGGAGGGCAAGTCGTTCTTGCTCGATCCCCACTCCATTGTCCGTTACCTGAAAAACGAGGCATCTGTCTTCTTTCTTGCCGGAGAGCTGGATGCATCCGCCACCGTCTTCCCGGTTTTCGATTCCGTGAATAATCGCATTCTCGATCAAGGGCTGAAGCATTAAATTGGGCATACGGCAAGATAGAATGGACTCTTCAATCTCGTAGTCCACCTTGAAGCTGTTGCTATGCATGATCAGCTGGATCGTCGTATAGGATTGCACATTAAGGATTTCGTCCGAAACGAGAATCAGATTCTCGCTCTTATTGAGAGTCGTTCGGTAGAAGGTCGATAAGAGCTGCGCCATTTCGCTAATATCCGTCGCATGAATTCGAATGGCTCTCCAATTGATGAGGGAGAGAGAGTTGTATAGAAAATGAGGATTAATCTGGGCCTGCAAAGCCTTCATCTCCGCTTCCTTGCGAGCAATCTCCCCCACATAGATGGTATCAATGAGATTCTTGGTGTTTTCCACCATATAGCCAAACCCTCTGATCAGGTCTCCAATCTCATCCTTGGATTCGCTGAAAACCTTGATTTCCAAATTTCCTTCTCCGACGACCTTCATGTTTTTGTGCAGGCGGTGAATAGGCAGCATGATTTTACGAGAAAAAAGGGTGCCCGCGATAGCTACGGCGATCATGCAGGCTGCAATCATCAGCAGGACGGTCAAAGCAATCCACCATGCGGAATTCGTGATCAATCTTGTCGGCTTAAACAAATAGACCTTCCATCCCGTAATCGGGATAGCCGATTCCAGCACGGTGTATTTCTTTCCCTTTCCATGCAGATCATCGAAGGTCTTCTCCCCAACCGGAGGAGTCCGTTTTTTCTCCATGGCTTCCGAAGTATAAATGAAATGTCCGGTTGTGTCGGTGATAACGATCTCCGCTCCCTGAGCGTGAAGGGATTCAAACGTCTTGAACAGTCCAGGGTAGTCCACATGCATCAATAAAATATTATCCTTGGGTTCACTTTGTTTCGTGCTGAGGATTCGACGGACACTGAAAAGGCTGGTATCTTCGGTAAACCATAGGATATCGACCGACTTCATGATAAGGGGGTACCAAGAGGTTCCCTTTACGTCCGAGATCGGAATCACGGTGGTTCCATGCTGCGGCAAATTGGTTCCCGTGTACAAAATGATTTGTTCCACACCCGGATTGAAATAGCGAGCCGTAAAAAAACTCGGGTCGATGACGTTATTTAACTGATCGTACATATCATAAGCGCTGGTATACGTGGTGTTGGACGCATACACGATCTCCTGGTTGAAGCTTAGAAAGTTAATCAATTTATTATAAACGTCCAGTTGGTTGTTCACCGTCTGCACGCTTTGATTTAATGCGGCCTTTAAATCGGCTTTTGACTGCTGCATTAACAGGGAGCGGGTTTCGAAGAAGCAAAAGCTCCCGAGAACAAGAACCGGAATCATACTGACCAGCAAAAACGAAAGCTTGATTTTGGTTTGAAATCGAAGGTCGCCGATCTTCTGTTGATAAGCCCGCCACGCTTGCATGCTGTTCCTCCCAGGCTGCGATTATTTCGGATGGAATTGTCGGAATTTCTCAGGAGTTTGTCCGAAGAAATCTCGGTAATTCTGGCAAAAATAAGATACATTTTGAAACCCGACCTGATAGCAGATATCCGAAACCTTAAGATGGGTTTGCTCCAGCATGTCTCTCGCTTTGTTCATGCGAACGTTTTTAATGTACTTATTCAAGCCGCAACCCGTGTTTTTCTTGAAAATGGAGCTCAAATAATGAGGGGACAAATGCACCTTGGCGGCAAGCAGCTCCAAACTCAAATCCTCTCCATAATGATCCTCTATGTATTGCTTTACGGCGGCGATATCGCGACTTAGGAATTCCGAATTGCTATGCTCCTGTTCAAGACGAGCAATCCCTGTGATCATGATTTCGTGGATTTCCTTCAGCTCTTCGGACAGGTAGATGGTTTCGATTCCTCGGCGCCATTCGCTTTCGGATAGGGGGGCGGCATGCGATGAGATTTCCTGATACAAGGTGGCAAACATATGCTTGACGTACAATTGAGAGAACTGAACTTGCTTCGAGTATTTTTGATACAACAGATCCGAATTTGCTCGAAGACTGAACAGGTCCCGTTCCTTCAAATTGAGCTTGATTTGCTGGATAAGATCGTTATCCGATAAATCGGGCAGCAGCTCATCGGAACCATAACCGACCGTGGTCTTATCAAACAGGTAATGATCCGGCGTGAAAAATCGGTATTCCATCAGTTGATCCAATTGGACCACCGCGGCATTTAGCTCCTGTGGCTTTGTTGGCTCTTCATGGACAGCGAGATAGCCATTTACTCTATATTTTTCAAGTATCTTGTCGTGTATAATCATGCCTAGCTCCCGAGACGAACAAGAAGCGCTTGTTTGAAGGTTGGGGAACAACAGCAGGCTTTGACAACCGTTTAAGTTTAAATAATCAACGGGGCCTTTTACGATGGACAAGATAAAATCCTCAAATTCCGGTTCGGCATTTTCAAAAAAGTTCTTCTCAAATTCTAGTAAAATCATTCCTTGATAATGATCGGGAAGCTCCAAGGAGGCATCCTTCATAGAAGTCGGGATCCCCAAGCCGTTCACCAGTTGAAATAGCACATGCTTTCTCACATATCCTTGTATAATCCGTGATGCGATCGTTTCCTGTTTTTGTTCGGTGAGTTGGAGCATTACTTTTTGCATGATGGTTTGAAAAGCTTCCACATTGATCGGCTTTAGAAGATAATCAGACACGCCGAGAGAGATGGCTCTTTTTGCATATTCGAATTCGGCGAAGCCGCTAAACAGAATGACCTTCAATTCGGGCTGAAGGGCCAATGCCTTCATCGTCAGCTGCAAGCCATCCATGATCGGCATTCGAACATCCGTGAAGAGGATGTCAATAGACTGCCGTTCCAGTACCTCGAGAGCTTTACGGCCGTTTTCTGCGGTCTCGATCTGGAGGGAAAAGCCTAATTCGTGAATGAGAAATTCAATGCCTTCTCGCTCTTCTCTTTGGTCATCTGCGATTAATATGGTCAACACAACAGTCGCCCTCTCCTTGCATGAGAATCCATTCCTGACAGTTTTTTATTGTACCATGTTTTCGCTGAGCTCATTGTGCAAGCTGG
Organism: Gorillibacterium timonense; assembly: GCF_001457415.1. GTDB lineage: Bacteria > Bacillota > Bacilli > Paenibacillales > NBRC-103111 > Gorillibacterium > Gorillibacterium timonense. Next base: position 805,757 of record NZ_LN881723.1, on the reverse strand, counting down.
ACGTTTTTGCGCAAATGAGGTAAATATTTGTGCAAAGCTTAATATATTTGCATTTACGATCAAAAGAAGAGAGTCCTACAATAGAGAAGCATACTGATTGCGCTTTCAAAGCAAGCCGGCGCTTTGGAACCGTAAATCTGAACCATGGGCCTTACCTACATGTTAAGGGGGAAATTTGGATGTCTTCTAAGCTAGCAAAGTCCTGCTCCATTCTATTGATGGCAGCTTTAGCCGTTTCCATTACAGGCTGTACGAGTTCCAAAGAAAGCGCCAAGGATGACGGTCCTAATTTAAATGATTCGTCATGGAAGGAAGCCATGGCAAAGCCCTATGTGGCGTATCCTGAAACCGTTACCTACACGGTTGGACAGATTGCCTCCAACTTCTCTCAGCTTGCGGGAACACCGTATGAGAAGGACAATGCGAGCGATAACGTGTGGACGAGATATTTGAAAAACAAGCTCAACGTGGAAGCAAAAGCGGCGTTTGATGCGAATGACGGCACGGACTATAACCAGAAGGTTTCGATGGCCATTGTAGGCGGCACGATTCCGGATATTATGGTGGTCCCCGACAAAGCGACTCTGCAGCAGCTCTACGAGAATGATCTCATTGCGGATCTGACAGACGTTTATAAGAATTGTGCCAGCGACCGAATCAAGGAGATCTACGACTCCTATAACGGGCAGGTTTTGGATGCCGCAACTTTTGACGGAAAGCTGATGGCGCTGCCGACGACCGAAATCTCTCATGGCCCCGGCGTGCTGTGGCTGCGAAAAGACTGGATGGATAAATTGGGACTCGCCGAGCCCAAAACGATGGATGATGTGGAGAACATCATCACCCAGTTTATTAAACAGGATCCCGGTGGCAACGGAGCCGGAAAAACGGTCGGTCTGGTTGTCGACAATGAGAACATTGCCGGTGTCTCGGGCGGTCAATATGAAGTGAACAATATCTTCGCTCTGTATAACGCATTCCCGAAGCAGTGGATGAAGGATGAAAAAGGCAAGGCGGTGTACGGGTCGGTGCAGCCCGAAATGAAGCCAGCTCTTACTAAGATCGCGGATATGTACAAGAAAGGGTTGATCGACCGGCAGTTTGCCGTCCGTACCGCCGACGACCGAAAAGCTCTGCTTACCAGCGGAAAGAGCGGCTCGTTCATGGACAACTGGTGGGGAAGCTGGACGGTGGCCGATACGCTTAAACTGAATCCGGATGCCAAGTGGGTTTCTTATGTGGCTCCGCAATCGGAGGACGGCTCCGTCACCATGTTTACCGGCAATCCGGCTAGCAGCTACCTTGTCGTTCGAAAAGGGTATGAGCATCCGGAAGCGGCAATCAAGATCGCTAGCCTTCAGTTCGATTATCAGCGGTATGAAGAAAAGGACGCAGACGTCTTGAAGGTATTCGAGGACTACAGCAGCAAAGGCGTTGGGGGAACCCCGCTTGCGATTAATATCGATTATTATGACGCCTTCTATCGCAATGTCGGGATTATGGAGGAAGCCCTCCAAACCGGAGACAGCAGCAAGCTGCTCAGCAGCTTCGAGAAAAATTCCTATGTCTCGTACAAGAAATACCTGGATAGCCTAAAGAACGGAGAAAAGCCCGATTCGCTCTCCTGGGCTGGGTATACCTCAAGCATTACGACCGCCAACTTGGTCAAGAATTCCAAGATCAAGGAAGTGAATCCTGTCTTTTTCGGAACGACTCCCTCCATGGCGTTGAAGTGGCCGACCTTGACGAAGATGGAGCTGGAAATGTACTTGAAGATCATTACGGGAGAGCAATCCCCGGATGCATTTGATAGCTTCGTGAGCAGCTGGAAGAAAGCCGGCGGCGATGAAATCACGAAGGAAGTCAACGAAGCAATCGCATCCAAATGATGCTGAAAGAGATGGTTCTTGATGAACAATAAGAAGGATCAGGTTGCCTTCCACCTCATGCTCGCGCCGAGCCTACTCTTTTTGATTATCTTCACGTTCATCCCCATGTTCGGCATTGCGATGGCGTTCCAAAAATACATTCCGGCTAAAGGCATCAGCGGATCGCCATGGGTGGGATTAGACAATTTCAAATTCATGTTTCAAATTCCCGACAGCAAGCAGATCTTAATCAACACGGTGGTTATTGCCGTCTGGAAAATTATTGTAGGGACGTTTGTATCCATTGTGTTCGCTTTACTGCTGAATGAAATTCGCGTTCGCATGGCCAAGAAGTTTATGCAGACCGTCGTTTACCTGCCGAATTTTCTGTCCTGGGCCGTACTCGCTACCGTCGTCATGAACATCTTCTCTTTCGAAGGTCCCGTGAACACCTTTTTGGGATGGCTTGGCTTCGATCCGATTTTATTTATGGCCAGCAATGACTGGTTCAGACCCATGCTGGTACTAACCGATGTATGGAAAGGCTTTGGCTACGGCTCGATCATCTATTTGGCCTCACTAACGTCAATTGATCCCGGGCTTTATGAGGCGTCCTCCATCGACGGGGCCAATCGATTCAAACAGCTGTGGTATATCACGCTCCCTGGCTTAATGCCAACCATCCTGCTGGTGACAACCTTAAATCTGCCCAATGTGCTCAACGCTGGGTTTGACCAGATTTTCAATCTTTATAATCCTTTGGTTTACGCAACATCCGATATTATCGACACCTATGTATACCGAGTGGGCCTGGTCGAGAGGCAATACAGCTTGGGAACGGCAGTAGGACTCCTGCGGTCGGTTGTCGGAATCGTTCTCATTCTGTCCGCCAATAAGTTGGCTCAAAAATTGACAGATTATCGGATTTTCTGAAAAAGAAGGTGTTTTCCATTCACGATCATTCCATTAAGAGCCGAATTGCGGACATCATCATCTGGGTGTTGGTACTCACCCTCACGTTGTCCTGTCTCATTCCTTTGATGAATCTGGTTGCGATTTCGTTCAGTGACAACGCAGCGGCTTCCGCGAACATGGTAAGCATTTATCCCGTTCATTTTACGTTAAGCTCTTATGACAAACTGTTATCGGATAGCCAGTTTTGGCGCTCCTTCCTGATCTCGGTGGAACGGGTTGTTCTTGGCTTGTTCGTCAACATGGCGCTGATGATTCTCGCCGCCTATCCGTTGTCCAAGAGCTCGAAGCAGTTCCGGGCGCAGAAGGTATACATGAATCTCGTGATATTCGCGATGCTGTTCTCCGGCGGGCTCATCCCAACCTTCATGGTCGTCAAAGAGCTTAACCTTCTGGATTCCATCTGGGCCTTGATTCTTCCGGGAGCCGTACCGATCGGCAATGTCATCTTATTGATGAATGCATTCCGTGGCGTACCGAAATCGTTAGAGGAAGCCGCGACGATTGATGGCGCTTCGCAATGGAGAATCCTCTCCACCATCTTCGTGCCGGTCGTACTGCCCACCCTTGCTACGGTCATGCTGTTCACGATTGTCGGACATTGGAATGACTACTTCGGCGCTTTGGTCTATATCAACAAAGCTTCAAATTATCCTTTGCAGACATATATCCAGCAGCTTAGCGTAGATTTGCAGAATATTACGGATCCTCAGAAGCTTATCGAATATTCCAAGATCTCGAACCGGACGCTGAACGCAGCCAAAATTGTTGTCTCCACGCTGCCGCTGCTCCTCATTTACCCGTTCATGCAAAAGTATTTCGTTACAGGAATAGTCGTAGGTTCTGTGAAAGAGTAATGGATAGGAGATAACCAAATCTATCGGCTTGGGGGCTGCGCGATGCTCGTTTTGTGCAGCCCCTTATGCTTAAATGAGGATAATGAATGATGCTTTGGGAGGAATACAATCGTGAATCAATCCACTCATTATGCCAAGCTGCAATCCGAGATTTTGGATGAAATGAAGGTATTCGTGCCGCGCGAGGACAATCGGGCAATCTCCTTCACGAATAAGGAAGCCGCGTATTACTATACGCAATCCCATCTGAACGATCATGTGGAGCATGCCTTTTTTGAAGGGCTGAACATCTCGAAAAATCGGATTTTTAGCGGCTACACTTTATTTGCAGATCATCGGAAGCTGGATAATCAAGAGGCTGAAGTGTGCGTGTATCCTTATAAAATGGTGCGCGTGCATGGAAGCATGACGGAAGAGCTGTGGATGCTTGACTATAAAAATGTGCTGGCGATTGGTCTTTCGGGCGCTCAGGAAACAATCGGGATCGAGCTGAAGGGAGAAGCGCTCCGCTCATTAAGCCTACATGAAAGCATTGCTTTTTTTCGCTCAATCGAAGGCGATTGGGTGATTGCTGTAGGGGCGGCAAGCCATCAGCCGGTAGAGTGCAAGGACCGCATTGTATATGCCGATGCTGCTGCCGGCGGCTTTTATATTGCGGTAGCCAAAACGGCCGCTGAAGCGGGACAATGGATTCGGGATTCGAGACGAGACATCACCTCGCTGAAAAATGAGCGAGTGAAGCGAATGGAGAGTTTCTTGCAGGAGAATGTACCGATTACCAGCAGTAGCGACTCACTCCCCTTGGCTTTGAATTGGCTGAACCTTACCATGGACCAATTGGTAACGAGACAGCAGGGAGACGGGATTTATGCCGGCCTGCCTTGGTTCAATGAGTATTGGGGACGAGACCAATTTATTGCTCTTCCAGGGGCCGTATTGGTCACTGGGCAATTCGAAACAGCTAAACAGATCCTGCTGTCCTTTGCCAAATTTCAGAATACCGATGAAACATCCAAATTCTTCGGCAGGGTACCCAATATTCTTGCTATGGAGAATGTGGACTATCACACAACCGACGGCACCCCGCGCTTTATTATCCAATTGCAGGATTACGTCAAGTATTCGGGTGATACGGCTATCATTACCGAGCTTTATCCGGCGGTGCAAGCCAGCATCGAAGGCTCTATTAAGCATTGGGTGGATGAGAAGGGCTACCTGATGCATGATGATAACGAAACCTGGATGGACGCGCGCGATGCCAATCACAAGTCCTACTCTCCCAGAGATACCCGAGCGAATGACATTCAAGCTCTGTGGTACCATCAGCTCCGGGCCGGCGTTTACTTTGCCGAGTACATGAACGACACGAACAGCGTGATGAAATGGAGCCATATTGCTGACAAACTCAAACGGAACTTCGATGAGGATTATCGGGATCAAGCGCATACCTATCTAGCGGACCGGCTGAACGCGAAGGATGAGCCGGAATTCTCCCTACGACCGAATCAGCTGTTTGCCTTGGATATGATCGATGATGAGTTCTTTAAATGGAAGGCTACTCGAACGGCATGGGAAGAACTCGTTTATCCTTGGGGAGTCGCTTCCTTGGATCGGAAGCATCCGTTTTTCCATCCCTATCACTTGACCAGCCAGTATCATAAGGATGAAGCCTACCACAATGGCGCGGTTTGGCTTTGGTTAAATGGGATCGCCATGCAGCGGATGATCGAAGCCGGACAGGAAGAAACGGCATATACCCTTTTCAAGAATATGAACGAGCAAGCCTTGAATCGGGGAGTAGTCGGCGGACTGAGCGAGAATATGGATGCTTACCCGCAGGAAGGCCAATCCTGGGCCAAGCTGACGGGAGCTTACCTGCAAGCCTGGTCTAATGCCGAGCAGCTGCGCGTGTGGTATCAATATTTTATCGGCATCCGCCCGGATTTGATCAATCGTTCGCTCGTGCTGGCTCCTCGAATTCCCGCGGAGATCGAGGACTTACAAGCTCGTGTGAAGGTTGGAAATGGGACGATCGACGTAACCTATCAAGCAGCCGAAACCGAACAAACGTATCTATACAGCTTTAAAGGGATGGAACTTACAGTAACGATTGATATGGCTCCTTTTGAGGTCCTGCAAGTGGAAGTGGAATCGGACTCCGAATTGCGGATCACCCGGACAGAACAGGTAGTGATAGCTACGTTGAGCGATAAAACGGGCAGCATTATCAAAGAGATGATTGCAGCCCAAGTGTCCTTGCGTGTCGAACAGCAAATGAAGGCTGATCAGATCTTTCGGAATGTGAAGTTTGCTGAGCCGCTGGGGTTGGAGAATCACCCGGTCATGAACCGATGAGCCGTTCCGAATAAATAGAAAGACACCTCTTCGTGGGGAAAGTGAAGGGTTGAGCTTCACTCCCCTTCACAGAAGAGGTGTTTTCTTGTTTTCGCCTGATTCGCCTGAAAGGAGATCTACCATTCAGGATCAAAGAATATGAAATTCGCAGTCTCTGCGAGAATAATCGATCCCGTTTACTCTCACCCAATCCGGGTCAAATCGTTCTACCATACCGGGATAGACGAGAGTGACCTGATTGCGGTGCTGAAGGACGAGAACCTTCCAATCCAGAAGGGCGGCGGCAAAAAGCTCGGAATCGGTTACGAGCAGATGAGGAGAAGAATGCATGACGGACCTCCAAAATAACCTTTGTTTTACCCTATTCTAGCGGAGTCGAAACAAAAAAAGAACCATTTTGGTGAATTATTCACAAATTAGAGACGAGCTGTCGGAATATTTCACGGGATACCGGGACCGGAATCGCTAGCTAGGCGGGAGCAAATCGTGATATGATCGGACATGGAAAAAGAATGGGAAGGGGAGTGGGCGGGTGGCCCGCAATCAAAAACGGACATCGACGAACGGAAAATGGTTTATCCCGCTGTTTCTGGGAGGACTGGTGGTTCTTCTGGGGGTGCTGATCTTTTTAAACCGATATACGGAATCGCAGGACAAACAGGCTCAAGCGGATCTCCTCAAGGACATGCCCAACTGGACGCAGATTCGGGGAGACATCGACACTTCGAAAGGGATCGAATACGACAAGCAACCCTCTCTCGGCAGTCCCGATGCGAAGGTGAAGGTTGTGGAAGTGGCGGATTTCAAGTGTCCGGCCTGCATGAAATGGTCGACCGGAGATATGAAGCTGTTTAAGGAGAAGTACATCGATACGGGCAAGGTTCAGTTCTTTTTCATGAATTATCCGTTCATCGACCGGGATTCCATCCTCGCAGCGAGCGCCGGCGAAGCGCTCTTCCATCAAAGCAACGAGGCCTTCTGGCAATTCGCGGACAAGCTGTATGAGCAGCAAGGAGACGAGGAGACGATTTGGGCGACCCGCGATTTCCTGAGCGACTTCGTCAAGAAGAATGTGACGGGGATCGATTATGACAAGTTCGCGGAGGATTTCAAGAACGATACGTACATGCTCGACGTGAAATTGGATTACAAAGTCGGCGGCAGCCTCGGAGTTAACGGAACCCCGCAGTTTTTCATAAATGGCGTTCATCAGGCTGCGCCTCAAAAAGGGGAAACCCGAACAACCTATGAACGGCTTACGGAAGCCGTTGAGGCCGAATTGGCTAAGTGATCGAGAAGCTGTAGGAGTATGTATAGATAGAGCGAATGGATTCAGGCCGGAGCCGAAGGGCTTCGGCTTTATTGCGTTCCTGTTTTCCGCGAAGTCGCCGGAACCGATTCTAAAAGCATGCGTATAAAAGTCAAAAAAGGTCAAACGGCTTGTCCAGCCAACTTCGACGAGAAGATTGTGCCGAATTGGCCAACAATAAGCTGGAAATCGCCTGTAAGCGGCTTTGTTTCAGCTGGATGATTCTTCTATAATGGATACGAAAGGTCAGTCAAGGTCAAATGATCGGGAGGCTGATGGATAATCCTGCTTGCTGATACCCAAATGATATCGATCGGAACTCCCGCAAGAGCAGGAATGAGAAGGTAGCTCGATTACGAGCAAACCCCAGGAGGGAATGGATATGGACTTCAACAAATACACCCAAAAGCTTCAGGAAGCCGTCGCTGCCGCTCAGTCTGCCGCCGCATCGGGCGGACACCCGGAGATTGACAGCCTTCATCTGCTCAAGGCTCTCCTCGTTCAGAATGATGGGCTGCTTCCCCGCTTGCTGCAAAAGTTGGAGGTATCGCCGGCTGAAACCGCTCGTAAGACCGATATACTGCTCGGTCGCAAGCCGCAAGTGAATGGCTCCGGAGCGGAATCGGTCCGCCGGTACGCCTCCGCTTCGCTGATCCGCGTTCTTGAACGGGCGGAGAAGGAAGCGGCGGACATGAACGACGAGTACGTCGCCGTCGAGCATGCCGTGCTCGCCATGCTTGGCGAGTCGGCCGTCGACAACCGGGAGCTGCATGATCTGTTTGCTGAGCAAGGCATCACTCGCCGCAAGCTGTTGACCGCACTCGGTGACATTCGCGGCCATCAGCGAGTGACCAGCCGGGAGCCCGAAGCCACCTACGAGGTGCTGGAAAAGTACGGGCGCGATCTGGTCGCGGAGGTTCGGGCCGGCAAGGTGGACCCGGTCATCGGGCGCGACAGTGAAATTCGCCGCGTCATCCGCATCCTCTCCCGCAAGACGAAGAACAATCCGGTTCTGATTGGTGAGCCTGGAGTCGGGAAAACCGCCATCGTGGAAGGGCTGGCTCACCGAATCGTGAGGAGAGACGTGCCCGAGGGCTTGAAGGACAAAACGATCTTCTCGCTTGATCTGTCCGCGCTTGTGGCAGGGGCGAAGTATCGCGGGGAGTTTGAGGAACGGCTGCAGGCCGTATTGAAAGAGATACGGGAGAGCGACGGCCGCATCATCCTGTTCATCGACGAACTTCACACCATCGTCGGAGCCGGGAAAACCGAAGGCGCGATGGACGCCGGGAATATGCTGAAGCCGATGCTCGCTCGTGGGGAACTGCACTGCATTGGGGCGACGACACTCGATGAATACCGCACCTATATCGAGAAGGACCCTGCTCTTGAGCGCCGGTTCCAGCAGGTGCTGGTCGTCGAGCCGGATGTGGAGGATACCATCTCCATTCTTCGCGGCCTGAAAGAACGCTTCGAGGTTCATCACGGCGTCAAGATTCACGACAACGCCTTGGTCGCCGCAGGCGTACTGTCCAACCGCTACATCACCGACCGCTTCTTGCCGGATAAAGCGATCGATCTCGTGGACGAAGCCTGCGCGATGATCCGCACGGAGATCGACTCGATGCCGGCTGAGATGGATGAAGTGACGCGGCGGATGATGCAGATGGAGATCGAGGAGGCCGCGCTGAAGAAGGAGACCGACGAAGCGAGCAAGCGCCGCCTCGAGGCGCTGCAGCGGGAGCTGGCGGACTTGAAGGAGAAGCATCTCGGCATGAAGGCCCGCTGGGAGAAGGAGAAATCCGCCATCCAGGGTGTTCGCGGCATCAAGCAAAGGCTGGAGCAGGCCCGCAAGAATCTGGCCGACGCGGAAGATCGTTATGATCTGGAAAAGTCTGCAGAGCTGAGTTATGGCATCATTCCCGGACTGGAAAAGGAGCTGAAGCAAGCTGAGGAAGCCGTCCAGCAGGAACAGGACAATCGGCTGTTGCGCGAGGCCGTGACGGAGGAGGAGATTGCCGATATCGTCTCCAAATGGACGGGAATCCCGGTCAGCCGCCTTGTCGAAGGCGAACGCGATAAGCTGCTGAAGCTGGATGAGCATCTTCACGAGCGCGTGATCGGCCAGGATGAGGCAGTGAGCCTCGTGGCGGATGCGGTGCTCCGGGCTCGGGCAGGCATCAAAGACCCGAACCGACCGATCGGGTCCTTCCTGTTCCTCGGACCGACCGGAGTCGGCAAGACGGAGCTGGCCAAAGCGCTGTCCGCCGCCCTCTTCGACCGCGAAGAGAACATGATCCGCATCGACATGTCCGAGTATATGGAGAAGCACAGTGTATCCCGGCTGGTCGGTGCGCCTCCCGGATATATCGGGTACGAGGAAGGCGGTCAATTGACCGAGGCGGTCCGCCGCCAGCCTTATTCGGTTGTCTTGCTGGATGAGGTGGAGAAGGCTCATCCCGATGTGTTCAACATCCTGCTGCAGCTGCTCGATGACGGTCGTTTGACCGATTCCCAAGGGCGCGTCGTCAACTTCAAGAATACGATCATCATCATGACGTCGAACATCGGCTCCGCTTTCCTGATCCAAGGAGCCGATGCATCCGGGCAGATTCCGGAGGAATCGCGGGAGCTGGTCATGCGCGAGCTTCAGGCGCGGTTCCGGCCGGAATTGCTCAATCGCATCGATGACATCGTGATGTTCAAGCCGCTTAGCTTGAATGAGATCGAACAGATCGTCGGCAAGCTTGTGGAGCAGCTGGATGCCCGCCTTGCGGACCGGCAGATCCGGCTCATCCTCGAAGACAGCGCGCGCCGCTTTATCGCGGAAGAGGGCTTTGATCCGGTCTATGGAGCACGGCCGCTCAAACGGTTTATTCAGCGGCATTTAGAAACCCGAGTCGCCCGCGCGTTGATTGCCGGTGAAGCCGCAGAGGGTTCGACTTTGCTGGTCGGAGTGAAAGACGGCGCACTCACCGTGGACATCGAGAAGAGCTAAGCCGAGTCGGTAATGTCGAATAAGGAAGCGCGATGAGCAGAGCGGTCCAGACTCCGGGCGTTTACGTTTCCGCAGGATAGCCTTTGGAGGCAAACAAAGCTTCTGTCGATGCGATCAATGAACAACCAATTGCCGGTGTCTTCGGTGTGTTGAAAATGATCGAAATTTGACACGGATTATTATTGAAGCGAATAGTAAAATAAGGGAGTCTCGCTATCTTCTCGTAGAATAATCAAACCATGAGAATTTAGCGGGACTTTTGCTTATAACAGGTGGGTAGACGAAAGATATATGTAAGCGCGTAGGTAGAATTACCTGCGAGTTTGCATGATGAGATATCCAGGTTAGATAGTGGGGACTACCCAGTGCCGAAATATGCAATTGATCATGAATTTTAGCGAGGTGTAAATATGACAAAAATACTTGTGTTAGTGGAACGGGACAGTAATCATAACAAGTACTTGCCAATCATTAAAAAAACAACCAACCTAGGACTTTCTGAAATTAAAAATAGAATTGATCACGATATCCCAATTTTAGAGACGGTTTTGTTTAAAGATGAAGATGGGGATGAAAGACTAAAGGAACTAATAAATGGACTGACGAAATTAGCGGCAAGGGTAAAACTGTTTGATGGAGAAATAGATCAAAATCATGAAGTCACCATCGATTATTTAATGAATAGGTTTGACAGGTTCAGTGAAATCCAACAGCAAAATGAAAGGATAGATGATTTCATGAATGGTGATGATGTCTAATTCGTTGGGGCTACCCAGTGCCGAGTGAATCCACTATTCAGCCAATAACACGTATAAACCAGGTGCGGCACATGAAAGGGAGGAACGGCGTTAATAGACCGTAGGAATTGGAGGAGAGGCTTGCAGGAGAACATCATTCGGGGTGAAATGAAAAAAGCCACTCGCGAGGAGCAGCCGGAAGTGATTGTACTTTCAATTACTCGATGATTTCCAACTTCTCTAAGATTTTGATCGTCGTCAGCGCCGACAATTCTATGGAGAGCTTGAGCGTTTCGGTTACTAACTCTCGATTCTGAAACCGTTTCTCGTTCTGTTCAAAAACTTCTTCCGTTGCTTCGGCAATGAGCGCTTGAATTTGTTCTTTGTTCATCAAGAATACCTCCTTCAGAAATTAGAGTGACACCCTATATTTCGACAAGTACGAGTTTTTTTTTAACAGGGTCTCGCTGAAATCAATTCGTCTTGTTCGGTCCTAGAGGGTTGTGCAGTAAATAACAATGCTGCCTTACCGTTGCGAAAGAACTACCAGCGATGCTAGAAAACCATTGTTGGTTGGGACGATTTAGGTATTCACTACGACAAATTACGACCAATGATGGAGGGCTTTTGGAGGGATTTGATGATAAATGTCATAGACTGGGGGAAGAGACAAACCTATTATGAGGGGGTGTGAACTACATACTAATTCAGTCGGAGGTAGTAATATGAAAAGAAGGACTACGGTTTCCTTGGCTCTGATGCTTTCAGTCTTCATGGTAGTATTCACGGCAATTCCTGCATTTGCTTCAGCGGTTCCCACGGAGAAGTACACCTACTCCTTGTCTGGTGAAACCGGTAATCAGACGAAAAAAATCGAACTTGAAGACTATGATGATAACCAAACGTTTCGAGATATTCTTGCCGAACAGAACTATAAAATTGTTCTCGTAAAAGATGGCGCTGAAATCAAATTTACTCCCAAGGAAAAAATGCGTGCGGTCGTAAGCTACTATACGGTTGATGGGAGCTACGGCGGCGCTCTGACTTGGACAATCGATGGTTCCGAATATATGGGAAGCGAACTTGAGGCGAATAAAACCGCAACCGTAAAGCTTAACAAGAGATACGGCGGCTATACTTGTGACCTTTATTACGTATTTAGCTTTGGCAATGGGGACAATACCACGAAAATCATTTACACCGTTTCCGCTGGCACAGGCGCATCGACTTCAGAACCCGCTGAACCTACTACGCCCACAGAGCCTAGTAAGCCCACTGAGCCGGCTACGACGCCTGTTGTAAAACCGCTAGAAACGGCAACGGCCACTCCTTCCGTATCGAAGGTTCTCGTGAACGGCAAGCAAGTTTCTTTTGAAGCCTATAGCATTAACAATAGCACCTATTTTAAGCTTCGGGACATTGCTAAGGCCGTAAACGGGACCGATAAGAACTTTGAAGTGGGCTGGGACGGCGAGCATAATGCCATTAGTCTGACATCGGGGGAAGCTTATACCGCTGTAGGAGGAGAGTTGGCGGTATCTGCCAATCTCAAAGCGAAGAAGGCAACCTTATCGACTGCTAAAGTTTACCTGGATGATGAGGAAATTAAACTGACCGCCTATACCATTGGCGGAAACAACTACTTCAAGCTTCGCGATCTCGCGCAAGAGCTTGGCTTTACGATCACCTTTGATTCGAAAACGAACACGATCGGCATCGGTTCAAGCAATTAAAATGATGCGATAGAAATATCATTTTTCGTGAGTGGCTTGTGAGTCGATTTTGGGCTCGCAAGCCACTTGTTTTTTATTATCGGTGAAGTAATGCTTAACGAAACGGAAGCTTGACACATTAGGCTGTTTCCATTAGTATAAGTCTAGTTCGGGCAAGTGAAGCAAAATGCCTAAGCTTGAGGCACGGGTTTGAGACGCTTCACCCGTCGCAACTTATTAGCCATTATCAAATTGTCCCAGTAGCTCAGTTGGATAGAGCACACGCCTTCTAAGCGTGTTGTCGGGGGTTCGAATCCCTCCTGGGACGCCATTTCCATAAAACGGATCATGCTTGAACTCTACATATAGTTTGCAAACAAACAGGGAGCCTTTCGTAGGCTCCCTGTTTGTTTGCTGACCAACTCTCCGACCAAGGAATCGGCTTTCACTCAGCGATCCGCTGCTGAACGGAAAATAGATGATTGCCCCGGTGTAAACACCCAGTACAGTGCCGTCCTTGTGCATACCCTATATCATCATTTGTGTGGGGAGATGGGATGACATGGGGTATGTTGCAGGCGGTTCTTTTGGAAAGATGTCCGCGTTTGTACTGGTTTTATTCATTTTGTTAGTGATTATTCTGCTGATCCCTGTTTGCTAATTGGGTAAGAGGCCTTGAATAGCAGACAGATAAAGTTGCGTTGAAGTTCAGCCCAAGAAGTTGGGAATGGAGCATCCTTACTAGTTCGGCAGAACGCAAGATTCTCCCCCACGCCTTCAGGTGATGGGGATTTTTTTTAGCGGCGATACATAGGATAGACCTCATGGCATCATGCTTATTGTTATAACCATGTAGTGACGAACCAAGTTGAGTCTGCAGTGAGGTATTGGATTCCATCTTCCGGAATAAATAGAAAAAAGCCCTGATTTCACAAGGCTTTGAGCTGTATAAGTCTGGAGCGGGTGATGGGAATCGAACCCACGCCTCAAGCTTGGGAAGCTGGCGTTCTACCATTGAACTACACCCGCGAATTTCTAAGCGAAACAGGAATATCATAGCACAATCCCCTGCACATAATCAACCAGAAATTTTTACGGTGTATAGATCTTTAGGAATCTTTGCATTTTGCCGCACAAACCGCTACCATCTTTCTAGGATATGCTTGCTGGCATTAGGCTTCCGGCAAGAAATGAGGTGAGGACTATCGCAGACGGAAGGAAAGAAGGCGGGGATACGGCCCCGTCCCAAGGCAAGCTGGATAATGTCATCCTGTTTCCTCGGACCGTGGATTATTATCAAATCGAGCTGACGAAGCTCTTGGAGACGGAACGCTACCAGGAGGCTGCCGAGCTTCTTCGATTTCTTCTAAAGGTCGACAGCGGCGATCCCCGCAATCATGAGGAATGGGAAACCTTGCTTGACTGGATTACCACCATTATGAACGAAGCGGACGACGGAGCCGGAGTCATCAGCCAAGAAGACGAGGGGGACGTCACGGAGGAAGAGTTGCTGCGCAAGGAGACCGAACGCAAAAAGGCAGCGGATGAAGGCTATGTATCGCGCCTTCTTGAAGCGCTGACCTCTGCGAGCTCTCCCGATCAAATTCTGCTCTCACTCGGACAGCTTACCTATGTACAGCATCCGGATATCGAACCCGCGATGGTTCGGTGGCTGGAGAGCACACGGCTCCACCCTTATCTGCTGTTTAAGGCTTTGCAGACCCTGAAAAGGCGCGGAGCGTCCGGCCCCGTTTCCATCCCTTATCAAGGGGAGACGCGCCAATTGGAGATTGAGGACACGCCGCTTGGGATCTGGGATTTCCCGGAGGCGATCACCATGATTCTTCGACGGGTGCAAGAGCAGTGCGAGATCAGCGAGCCGGCGCTCGGCTTTTTTGCAGAGGAGACTTGGGCGGAGTTTCTCGCATTTGTCTATGCATCGCCGCTCTTCAACCGCTTGGCCGAGCTGGAGGAGCGAAGCAGAGACGCGTGGTCAGCCGCGCTTCACGGGTCGCTTCGGAAAGCCATGGAGAACGGAGCGGAGGATCGGGACATGCTAGTCCTCTACGCCGTGACGGAAGCACAGAACATGGAATACAAGCAGGCCGGACAGGCGCTGGATGCGTTTATGCGGCTGCAAAGTCGGCCTTTGGCCTAGCGGTTGGCAAAAAAATGCGGGTTCTCCCGCTTTTTGAATTTCTCCTGTCTTGAAATGGCAGAGGGATATGTTTATAATGGAATGGTTAAAGACCAAAGTGAATACCGAACGCAGGTACATTTTTTGGAGGGGAAAGCATAAAATGAAAGCAAGCTGGGAAAAAATAGAGAAGAATCAAGGCGTACTGACCGTTGAAGTCGAAGCGGATCGCGTTGCCGTAGCTTTAGACAAAGCATTTAAGAAAGTTGCTCCGAAAGTATCCATTCCAGGCTTCCGCAAAGGCAAGGTTCCGCGGGCGATGTTCGAATCTCGCTACGGAGTAGAAAGCCTGTACCAAGACGCTCTCGACATTCTGCTTCCGGAAGTATACGTGGAAGCGATTGAAGAAACGAAGATCGACCCGGTCGACCGTCCGGAGATCGACGTTCAAGAGATGGCGAAGGGACAAGCCCTTAAGTTCACCGCCAAAGTTACGGTGAAGCCGGAAGTTGAACTCGGCGAGTACAAAGGCATCGAAGTGGAAGAAAGGGCTGCGGACGTAACGGCAGAAGAAGTCGAAGCCGAACTGAAGCGCCTGCAAGAACGCCATGCTGAGCTGGTCGTTGCAGAAGAAGGCGAAGAAGCGAAGAATGGCGATATCGCCATCCTCGATTTCGAAGGGTTTGTCGACGGAGTCGCTTTCGAAGGCGGCAAAGCCGAAAAGCATTCCCTGGAGCTTGGATCCGGAAGCTTCATCCCGGGCTTCGAAGAACAAGTCGTCGGCATGAAGAAGAACGAAGAGAAGGACGTCAACGTAACGTTCCCGGAAGAATACCACTCCGAAGACCTCAAAGGCAAAGCAGCCATCTTCAAGGTTCTGCTTCATGACCTCAAGCGCAAGAACCTGCCGGAGCTTGACGACGAGTTCGCCAAGGACGTCAGCGAGTTCGATACGCTTGACGAGTACAAAGCCGACATCGAGAAGAACCTGAAGGAACAGAAGGAACAAAACAATAAGAGTGACAAAGAAAACGCCGTTGTCGCCAAGGTAGCCGAGAACGCCCAAGTGGAAATTCCGGAGATCATGGTGGAGAACGAAGTGGATAACATGTTCAAGGAATTTGCCAACCGCCTGCAAAGCCAAGGCATGAACATGGAGCTGTACACCCAATTCACCGGTCAAACGGAAGAAGTCCTGAAGGGCCAAATGCGTGAAGAGGCTGAGCGTCGCGTCCGCAGCAACCTGGTTCTGGAAGCCGTAGCAAAAGTCGAAGCGATCGAAGCGAGCGACGAAGATCTGGAAGCGGAACTGAGCCGCATGGCGGACATGTACCAACGCAGCATCGAAGAAATTCGTTCGATCTTCACGGCAAACGGAATGCTGGACAGCATCAAGACGGATTTGGCGATCCGCAAGACGGTTGACTTCCTGGTGGAAAACAGCAAGTCGGTTGTAGCCTAAGGAGGAATCCTTACTCAATTGAATCACTTTCGGGGTTTCGGTTGAGGCCCTTACGGGAAAGGCGTCGCTAATCGGCGCCTTTCTTTCAAAGAGAGAGGTTTTCACCCGGTCCTTTGTTTATTTGGAGGGACATCGGGTAAGAATGACAGAGGCATCTAAACATGGTAAGATGAAGGTGTGAAGTCGCCAAAATTCGGAATATCAGAGAGGGAGAGAGATCTCCTGTCACCTCGATATTCCGTGGGCATTCGCTCGGCGAAGCAAGATGCCGAATGACGTTATCCTGGTATGAAGGGGTTGCTGTCGGATATGAGTCTGATTCCTATGGTTGTGGAACAAGAGGCCCGCGGCGAGCGGTCCTACGACATTTATTCACGTCTCTTGAAAGACCGGATTATCTTTATCGGGGACGCCATTGACGACAATGTCGCCAATTTGGTCATCGCGCAGCTGCTGTTCTTGCAAGCCTCCGATCCCGAGAAGGATATCAGCCTGTACATTAATTCCCCGGGCGGCTCGGTAACGGCCGGCATGGGGATTTATGACACCATGCAATTTATTAAGCCGGACGTATCGACGATTTGTGTGGGAATGGCCGCCAGTATGGCGTCTCTGCTCCTCACGGCCGGTGCGAAAGGCAAGCGCTATGCACTCCCGAACAGCGAAGTGATGATTCACCAGCCTCTCGGCGGCGTGCGCGGCCAGGCAACCGATATCAAGATTCACGCGGACTGGATCATCAAGACGAAACAGAAGCTCAACCAGATCTATGTCACACATACGGGTCAGCCCTATGAGAAGATTGATCGGGATACCGATCGCGACAACTTCATGTCTGCTGAGGATGCCAAGGCTTACGGGTTGATCGATGAGGTCATCACCCGAACAGAGTCAGTTTAACAAGGGGTGATCCAATGTTTAAGTTTAACGAAGAGAAAGGCCAGCTGAAGTGCTCGTTCTGCGGCAAGTCCCAAGATCAAGTGCGCAAGCTGGTAGCAGGACCTGGCGTCTACATCTGCGACGAGTGCATTGAGCTCTGCACCGAAATCGTAGAGGAAGAGCTTGGTCACGACGAAGAGCTCGATTTGAAGGATGTTCCGAAACCGAAGGATATCCGAAACATACTCGATCAGTATGTAATCGGGCAGGATACCGCCAAGAAGTCCCTGTCCGTTGCTGTATACAATCACTACAAGCGCATCAATACTCAGGGCAACAAGGATGAAGTGGAGCTTGCGAAGAGCAATATTCTTCTGCTAGGCCCTACGGGCAGCGGAAAGACGCTCCTTGCCCAGACGCTTGCAAAGATCCTCAACGTTCCCTTCGCGATTGCTGACGCCACTTCCCTTACGGAAGCTGGCTATGTCGGGGAGGATGTTGAGAACATTCTGCTCAAGCTGATTCAAGCCGCCGATTACGATGTAGAGAAGGCCGAACGCGGCATCATCTACATCGACGAAATCGATAAGGTTGCCCGCAAGTCGGAGAACCCGTCGATTACGCGCGATGTTTCCGGCGAAGGCGTGCAGCAGGCTTTGCTGAAGATTCTGGAAGGTACGGTCGCTTCGGTTCCCCCGCAAGGCGGACGGAAGCATCCGCATCAGGAGTTCATTCAGATCGACACGACGAATATTCTGTTCATCGTCGGCGGTGCATTTGACGGACTCGAATCGATCATCAAGCGCCGGATTGGCAAGAAGGTAATCGGCTTCGGCACGGACGGTCACAAAGCCGATCTAAAGCCGGGGGAATACCTCTCGATGGTTCTTCCGGAGGACTTGCTCAAATTCGGGCTGATTCCCGAATTCGTCGGACGGATTCCGGTCATCTCCACCCTGGAGCCGCTCGATGAAACGGCGCTTGTTCGCATCCTGACCGAGCCGAAGAACGCGCTCGTGAAGCAGTATCAAAAGCTGCTGGAGATGGATAACGTGAGCCTGGAGTTCACGGCGGAAGCGCTCGACTGCATTGCCAAGGAAGCGATCAAGCGGAACACCGGCGCTCGCGGTCTTCGTGCCATCATCGAGAGCATCATGCTCGACGTGATGTTCGATGTGCCGTCCCGCACCGACGTCTCCAAATGCGTCGTGACGAAAGAAACGGTGCAGGAGAAGGTTTCTCCGCTCATCACCACCAAGGATACGAAGAAAAAGGAAGAGAGCGCGTAACGGCGCTTTCCTCACCATAACAAGCCATTCGCACCCTCCGTTTCGGTTCAGACCCTTCACACGGGCCTCCGGAGCGGAGGATGTTTGGCATAAGGGGAGATGGACCCATGTTTCATCGCAAGGATACGTTGCCTGTCAAGGTCGGAGGACTCACGATCGGCGGCAGCGACCAAGTTGTGATTCAAAGCATGTGCACAACCAAGACGGCGGATGTCGAAGCGACGGTCGCCGAGATTCTTCGGCTGGAAGAAGCGGGCTGCCAGCTGGTTCGCGTGACCGTGAACAACGAAGAAGCGGCGGAAGCGATCAAGGAGATCAAGAAGCGGATCCACATTCCGCTCGTTTCGGATATCCATTTTGATTATCGGCTGGCCCTGAAAGCCATTGAGAACGGAATCGACAAGGTGAGGATCAATCCGGGGAATATTGGCAAGCGGGAAAAGGTCGAGGCGGTGGTGAAAGCGTGCAAGGAACGCGGGATTCCGATCCGGATCGGAGTCAATGCCGGTTCCTTGGAGAAGCATCTCCTGGACAAGTATGGGTATCCCACGGCGGATGCCATGGTCGAAAGCGCTTTGTTTCACATCGGGATTTTGGAGGAGCTGGATTTTCACGATATCATCGTCTCTCTTAAAGCCTCCGACGTTCCGATGGCCATCGAAGCCTACACCAAAGCGGCGTCTGCCTTTCGTTATCCGCTTCACCTCGGCATTACAGAGTCGGGAACGCTCTTCTCGGGAACCATCAAGAGCTCTGCCGGTCTTGGCGCTCTGCTCTCGCTTGGAATCGGTTCGACAGTTCGCGTCTCATTAAGTGCCGATCCGGTAGAAGAGGTCAAGGTTGCGAGAGAGCTGCTGAAGGTGTTCGGCCTCGTCTCCGACGCGCCAACGCTCATCTCCTGCCCAACCTGCGGGAGGCTCGATATCGACCTGTTCGCCATTGCTAACGAGGTGGAGGCGTACCTCGCCAACATCCGGGTGCCGATCAAGGTGTCGGTGCTTGGCTGCGCGGTCAATGGTCCGGGAGAAGCCCGCGAAGCGGATATCGGCATCGCCGGAGCGCGTGGAGAAGGCATGCTGTTCCGATATGGTGAAATGATTCGCAAGGTTCCGGAAGCGGAGCTGGTAACGGAGCTCAAACGCGAGATTGACAAGATCGTGAAGGAATACGAAGAGACCGGAGAAATCTCCGGCAGGCGGCACGGCAAAGAAGCCGCCGCATCTGCTCAATCGTAATTAATCACAGAACCCGAGAGCGTTCTTTGTGATCTTTTAAGGAGAGGGCGCCGGCGACTCCTTAGGCATGGAATCGGGCAAACAGCGCTCAAGCATCAAATAGTCGGCTATCGCGGAAGCTAACGCTTCTGCGATTTTTTTTTGTTCGGCGGGATCGGTCAGCTTGCGGCGATCCGAAGCATTTGAAAGGAAGCCCATTTCCACGATGACGGTTGGCGCATCGATTCGCCTGAGCAAATAATACGTTTTTCCGGGGAAGGGGGTATTGCTAGTCCCCGCATTGCGGTTTAGAGCGTCTTGCAGAACGCGGGCTAGCAGGTGACTCTTCGGATTGTTCGGCTGGTAGAGGACGATGGGACCGAGGCGCTTCGGGTTCCGCGTCCAATTCACGTGGAGGCTCACAACGGCAGATGGCTCCAAAACCGTCGTTAAGCCATATCGCTGACCCAAGTCGCGTAGATGGCGGGAACGGGCTCCCTGCCAACGGTTTTCTTCACTTAGCGCATAGTCTCCGCTGCGATTCAGAACGCAGTCGACTTTCCGAGCGATCAATTCCTTGCGGAGCAGGAGAGCTACCTTCAGATTGATGTCCTTCTCCAGAATATCCCCCTCAAACGTCCCGCCGTCGATTCCCCCGTGGCCCGCATCGAGAAGCACATCCGCGGAAGGCAGATGCGGATCTCCTGTTGAAGGAAGAGTCTCCGTCTGGGTAGGGGATAGGAGAGCATGTGTGGCGTTACCCGCGAATAACGAGGCAAATGCAAGTACGAATGAACAGAGCACAGACCTAAAGAGCATATGGGTTCCTCCTTACTGGAATCAAGAACGGCCAACCCCCTCGGTCGGCTGGTCGGGGATTCTTAGTTTGTCCGATTCTGCATGGGTTACTCCGGTTCTCTCCATTTGAGGGTTATCCGGGAAAGTACCGGGAAATACTAGCCCTATAAGCCCTGACGTGTACAGGCAGGGAACAGGCAATCGAAGGAGGAAGCTCGATGGGACTCAGTGTGGCGCTTATGATTATTCAGGTGTTTTTTGCCGTTGTTATCGGCTTGTATTTCTGGAATTTGCTGCGGGGTCAGCAGTCGAACCGAACGGCAGTGGACCGAGAGTCCAAGAAGGAGCTGGAGAAGCTGCGTAAGCTGAGGTCGATCTCGCTCTCCAAACCGCTCTCGGAGAAGACGCGGCCAAGCTCTCTGGATGAAATCATCGGGCAAAAAGAAGGATTGCGCGCGTTAAAAGCGGCATTATGCGGACCGAATCCTCAGCATGTGCTCATCTATGGCCCTCCCGGCGTCGGCAAGACGGCTGCAGCGCGGGTCATCCTGGAGGAAGCGAAGAAAAATGCTTTTTCTCCCTTCCGCCAAGATGCCAAGTTCATCGAAACGGACGCAACGGTAGCACGCTTCGACGAGCGCGGGATTGCCGATCCGTTGATCGGCTCCGTTCATGATCCGATCTACCAAGGGGCGGGAGCGATGGGCGTGGCGGGAATTCCGCAGCCGAAGCCGGGAGCCGTCTCCAAGGCACATGGCGGAATTCTGTTTATCGACGAAATCGGCGAACTGCATCCCGTGCAGATGAATAAACTGCTCAAGGTGCTGGAAGACCGCAAGGTCTTCCTCGAGAGCGCCTATTACAATTCGGAGGACCCGAATATTCCAGGGCATATCCATGATATCTTTCAAAATGGACTTCCAGCTGATTTTCGGCTCGTTGGTGCCACCACCCGGACTCCACAGGATATTCCTCCGGCGATCCGCTCGCGGTGCATGGAGATCTTCTTCCGTCCGCTCCTGCCGGATGAAATTGGGGTAATCGCCGAAAATGCCATCCGCAAGATCGGCTTTCCCGACCGGCCGGATGCGGTCGAAGTGGTGAAGCGTTATGCTACGAACGGGCGGGAAGCGGTCAATGTGATTCAATTGTCCGCCGGGCTCGCTCTCACCGACAAGCGCACCGAGATCACATCAGCTGATGTCGAATGGGTCGTGAATAGCTGCCAGATTCCGCCCCGGCCCGAGCGGAAGGTTCCCGGTTCTCCCCGGGTGGGATTCGTGAACGGCTTGGCTGTCTACGGGCCTAACCTCGGTACATTGCTTGAGATCGAGGTCACGGCGGTGAAGGCATCCGCTTCCGGCACGGGAACCTGGAACGTGACCGGCGTGGTCGATGAAGAAGAGTTGGGCGGCGGTTCCCGTACCTTGCGGCGCAAGAGCATGGCCCGCGGATCGGTGGATAACGTGCTGACCGTTCTGCGCAGCCTGGAATTCCGGCCGCAGGATTACGACCTGCATATCAATTTCCCGGGCGGAACGCCGATTGACGGACCGTCCGCCGGTATCTCGATGGCGACGGCGATCGTCTCTGCGATGCTGGACATTCCGGTCGACAATCGCCTGGCGATGACCGGGGAGATGAGCATTCACGGCAAGGTGAAGCCGATTGGGGGCGTTGTGCCCAAGGTTGAAGCGGCCTTTCAGGCGGGGGCTGACAAGGTGATCATCCCGAAGGAGAATTGGCAGGAGCTGTTCAGCGGACTGGAAGGCGTGCGCGTGATCGCGGTCGACTCCATCCAGGAGGTATTGGAGTACGCGCTTGGGCTCACCGTTCATACGGAAAAGACAGCCGGGTACTCCCTGTTTCCAGAGCAAGTCGTTCCGGCAGCTTTGCCCTTCCTGCAGGTGGAACGCTTGAACGGCCGCAGCCGTGGGATCGACAGCCCGTCCGGGTGAAGGAGATTCATCTCAAACTGTTCAAGGCGGAGCACGGAACGGACAGGAACGGGAACAGGAACAGGAACAAGAACCGAAGAGTGTACCTTTCACCTGGCTTTTCCTTCGGTCACGCCGCGCGGCGTTGCAAGTATTCCGGACAGGTGTGAATTGGTGTTTTACCGGGACATCTGATAAAATAATCCTACATTGAGGCCATGCGCGTCTCTCAGCCCACTCGAGCAGACTTAAGCAGTGGGGTGGAGCGCCGAATCTGGTCCTCTCTGATCTACCGATACGCGAGATGTTCGGTGGATGGGACTGATCATTTAATGGAATGACACGCCTTAGACCACTGGAGGTGTAGCATGGGGCAGAACAAGTCGAAAGAGAAACGAATGCCTTTGCTGCCTTTGCGGGGGCTCTTGGTATACCCGAGCATGGTCCTGCATTTGGACGTCGGGCGGGAAAAGTCGGTGAAGGCGCTGGAACAGGCGATGGTGGAAGAGAGCCTGATCCTCTTGTCCTCCCAGTCGGAGATCAACATCGAGGATCCTACCCAGGAGGATATTTACCGCATCGGGACCGTTTCGAAGGTGCGCCAGATGCTCAAGCTGCCGAACGGCACGATCCGCGTGCTGGTCGAGGGGCTTGTCCGCGCGGAAGTGCTGGAATATCTGGACAACGAGGACTATTATGAGGTTCTGCTGAAGGAGCTGCCGGAGGAGACGACGGTCGATTCCGAGATTGACGCTCTCATGCGGACCGTTCTTACTCAGTTTGAGCACTATATCAATTTGTCCAAAAAGGTTACCCCCGAGACGCTGGCAGCTGTGTCCGACATCGATGAGCCAGGGCGGCTAGCGGATGTTATCACCAGCCATCTGTCTTTGAAGATTAAAGACAAGCAGGAAATCCTCGAAACCGTGGACGCCAAAGAGCGCCTCGGCAAGCTACTCGATATACTCGGCAACGAGCGCGAGGTTCTGGAGCTGGAACGCAAGATCGGCCAACGCGTCAAGAAGCAGATGGAGAAGACCCAGAAGGAATATTACCTGCGCGAGCAGATGAAGGCCATTCAGAAGGAATTGGGCGAAAAGGAAGGCCGCGCGGGCGAGGTGGAAGAGCTGCGCAGCCAATTGGAGAGCGCTGATCTTCCGGATAAGGTCCGCGAGAAGATCGAGAAGGAAATCGACCGCCTGGAGAAAATGCCCGCCGCATCTGCTGAAGGCGGGGTGATCCGCAGCTATATCGACTGGCTGCTGGCTTTACCCTGGTCGAAGGCGACCGAGGATGATCTCGATCTTGCGAGAGCGGAAGAGATCCTGAACGAGGATCACTACGGACTTGAGAAGCCGAAGGAGCGCGTGCTGGAATATCTCGCCGTGCAGAAGCTGGTCAAGAAGCTGAAGGGCCCGATTCTGTGCCTCGTCGGACCACCTGGCGTCGGCAAGACGTCGATCGCCCGTTCCATCGCCCGGTCGCTCGGGCGGCCTTTCATCCGCGTATCGCTCGGCGGTGTCCGGGATGAAGCCGAAATTCGTGGACACCGGCGCACCTATGTCGGGGCGATGCCAGGGCGCATCCTCCAAGGGATGAAGAATGCTGGCGCATCCAATCCGGTTTTCTTGCTCGATGAGATCGACAAGATGGCGATGGATTTCCGCGGTGATCCCGCGGCCGCTCTCCTGGAGGTGCTCGATCCGGAGCAGAACAATACGTTCAGCGACCACTACATCGAGCTGCCGTTCGACCTGTCGAATGTCATGTTCGTGACGACGGCGAATGCGGTGCATAACATTCCGCGCCCTCTGCTCGACCGGATGGAGATGTTATACATCCCCGGTTACACCGAGGTGGAGAAGCTGCACATCGCGAGCCGTTACCTGTTGCCGAAACAGAAGAAGGCTCACGGTCTCGAGCCAGAGCAGCTCGATATCGGCGAGGATACGCTGCTTACTGTCATTCGCAGCTACACGCGGGAAGCGGGCGTGCGCAACCTGGAGCAGCAGCTCGCAAGCCTTTGCCGCAAGACGGCCAAAGAAATTGTATCAAACGGCGGCGTGTCTATCGCGATCAAGCCTGCGGATCTCAAGAAGTATCTCGGAGCGTCCAAATTCCGCTACGGCATGGCGGAAGCCGAGGATCAGGTGGGAGCCGTCACCGGCCTCGCTTGGACGGAAGTGGGCGGCGATACGATGGTGATTGAAGTCAGTGTCATGCCAGGTGCCGGGAAACTGACGCTGACGGGACAGCTCGGCGATGTCATGAAGGAGTCGGCGCAGGCGGCTTTCACCTATACGCGCTCCCATGCGGCGGATCTGCATTTGTCTGCTGACTTCCATGAGAAGAACGATGTGCACATTCACGTTCCAGAGGGAGCGATTCCGAAGGATGGACCTTCCGCCGGGATTACGATGGCGACGGCGCTTATCTCGGCCTTGACGCAGGTTCCCGTATCGAGGGAGGTCGCCATGACCGGAGAGATTACCTTGCGCGGCCGGGTGCTCCCGATCGGAGGCTTGAAGGAAAAATCGCTTGCCGCCCACCGGGCTGGAATCAAAACGATCCTGTTTCCGAAAGACAACGAGAAGGATCTGGAGGAAATTCCGGAGAGCGTAAGGGAAGAGATCACCTTCATTCCGGTCAGCCAATTGAGTCAAGTGCTGGAGCATGCCCTTGTTCATAAGGTTCGCGTCCATTAGGGCATGGAGTATGCGCTCAAAGAAGTGAAAAACAAACCGAAGTTGTGAAAGAGGGACTTGCATGAAGGTCAAACAGGCGGAATTCATCATCAGCGCCGTTGGACCGGGCCAATATCCTGAGGATGCCCTGCCGGAGATCGCCCTGGCGGGGCGTTCGAACGTAGGCAAGTCTTCGCTGATCAACCGGCTCATCAGCCGGAAGAATCTGGCGAGGACGAGCTCTCAGCCCGGAAAGACGCAGACGCTCAATTATTACCGGATTAATGATTTCTTTTATTTTGTCGATGTACCTGGATACGGATATGCCAAAGTATCGCGCACGGAGAGAGCGGCTTGGGGGCGCTTCATCGAACGGTATCTCACAGACCGGGAGCCGCTTCGCAAGGTGATGCTCATCATCGACGTTCGGCATCCCCCGTCCAAGGACGATCAAGCGATGTACGATTGGCTTCGTCACAACGGCCTCCCCATTGCGGTCATCGCCACCAAAGCGGACAAGATCCCGCGCAGCCAGTGGCAGAAGAACATCAAGATCGTCCGCGAAACCTTGGGAATGCCCAAAGGTGACCCAGTCATCCTCTTCTCTGCGGAGACGGGCCAGGGGTTGGACGAGTTATGGCAGCTGCTGGATGAAACCGTAGAATGGATAGGGGAAGAAAAGCCAGAGATTCCGCAGGAATAAGCCATTCCGTCATGAAAACGGCTGGTTCCCGCTCCTCACGGTCCTGCAACCGCTGTCGGTGTGCGGTATAATAAAGCCAATGACTCACGAGAGAGGGATCGGTATGGCGGAAGGAATCACCGCGGTATACGTTCGCACCCGACTTGAAGTGACAGAGGCGGAATTATCGGGTTTGATCAAGCTTTTTCGGGAACGGAGAACCTTCCCGGAAGTTCGGGTGCTGGAGAACGGCAGCCAGGAGATCGCCTTTCCGCACGAATCGAATGAAGCGCCTGTCCTCGAATTTACCAAGCAGGATAATCGGTATGTGTGCCAGGCCTCGTGCCGGATCGTAAACTCGCGGCTTGCCGGAGCGCTGCGGCTGGCAGTGGCGAGGTACAAGGGAAACGCGATCTTTCACCGGTATGGAGACGGTTTCATCATGGCGTACGAATACCGCAAAGGGACCGTTGTGAAGATCACGGAGATCAAGGACGGGGAAACCACTGTTCTCTATCAGTATCATGCGATCCTGCGAGAACTGGAGGAGCTTTTCCAAAAAGATTCCGTCGAGCAGGAAATTTCCGGTTTGAAGGCGGAGATCGACCGCTTGCTCGATGAGCGCAATACATCGGAGGAAGCGGATCGGGTAGCATCGATCGATAGCGAGCTGCGCAGTTTATCGATCCGTTTGAGTGTACTGGACGGATAGCGGCAGGTCAGTTATCTTGTATGTCCATCCTTTGAAAATGAAAAGAGAGCAAAAAAACGAACCCAGCGAGGGTTCGTTTTTTTGCTCTCTCTGTACAAGAGTATAAATTGCTGTAGAGAGTTCAATTACGATTGCTTTCGCAGGCCGCTCAAATAGGTCTCCACGATAAAATGGAGGGTACGATCGGTTTCATAGGGCAACCCGAATCCGCCTATGCTCTCCAGGTACACAAAACCGTGCAGCAGGCTGCGCAGACCGCGTACGGCGTGAATGGCTTCTTCTTCCGTAAGCCCGTAGCCGGAGAGAGCGGTAAGGGCGAAGTGAACGACTTGCCCGCCTGCCTCGGCCAAGAGCTCATCCTGTGGCTCGGGGGCCCGTTGGACCGCTTCGTACAAACCGGGATGCTGTCTGGCGAACCGAACATAGGACAGGCAAAAGGTGGTGGCGGCATCCGAGTCGGTCCCATCGTTCAGCGCGCTCGATAGCAGCTCGGTCAACTGCTTCAAGCCGTCCAAAGCGAGCAGCCGCTTCAGTTCTGGCAGGCCGGCTACATGGTTGTATAGCGAAGGCGTACGGATGTTCAGCTTCTGCGCGAGAGAAGCGAGAGTAACCGCATCGAAGCCTTGCGTGTCGGCCAGCTCGGCAGCCGATGAGAGCACCGCTTTTTGATCAAGACCGATTCGAGGTGACATGTTCTTTCCCTCCTATTGCCGCCTGAGCGGTCCGAATGGCTTGCTCCATTGCCGCTGTCGGCTGTTCAAGCAGCGAGCCATGCCCGACCGCGAGCAGGGTTGGCTGTAGATCGGCTAGCTTGCGCGCGGTGGCGAGAGCGCGATCCGCATTCCAGGTAGCCATGGCGGGAAAAGGGAACGTGATGCGCAATTGCCCGCTGACCGCGATCCCGCCCCGCAGTTGGAAGGCGTCCCCGGCAATCAGCGTTTGGTTCCGTGTGTCCAGAAACGCCATGGAGCCGGGGGTGTGTCCCGGAGCGGACACGGTGAGCAGCGATCCGAGCCGGTCTCCATCATGCAGCAGAACATCAGGGCGTGTCTGCAGCTTCTTCGGGATATCCCCGCGGATGGGGGTTCCGGGCTCGTCAGCGTCAAGTGAAAGATCGCCGTCCAGCAGCCGCACGTCCCTAGCTGACAAATAAACGGGGACATGGGGAAGCTGGAGCTTAAGGGCGTCAAGCGCTCCGAGGTGATCGCCGTGAGCATGGGTCAGAACGATCCGGCTGATCGGCTTGCCTATGTGTTCGGCAGCTCTCAGGATGCCCTTGGCGCTGTAAGGCAAAGCGGCGTCGATCAACGTTAGCCCATCCGCTTCTTCCACGAAATAGGAATTGACGGGAAAGAAGCGGGGAAGAAACGTCAGTTGATACAGGGAATGCTTGTGCCGAATTCTCATCAGGAAGCCTCCTCTTTTCATAAACTAATGATATTAGTTTTATTATAACTAACGCCATTAGTTTTGTAAAGCGACCCATTTGCCCGAATCTCTTCTGGTTGCTTGTCTTGCCCCCCTTTTATAAAGACAGCGTACTAGCGCTTTCTTCTTCAACATATGGAGATAGAGAACGCAGGACAGGAGGGGTTTCATTGTATCCAAGACGGGCAAGGAAGAGCTGGGTATTGGCATGGCTGCTGCTTCTGGTGCTGGCGGTGTGGACGGTTCTGCGCATTTATGAATGGTCGGGGATGGGGAGCCGCGAGACGAAGGCGGTAGTCGATCTGCTGCAGGTTGCTACTTTTCAGCAGAAGATGCTGATCGGCGCTCTTGCTGACAGCCAAGATGCATCGGAGACGGCTCAGCTGAATGTGCTGGTGCGAGCTGCCTATTCCGCTCAGTTCAGCCATGAACACCTGCTCCACGCGGCGGAATCCGATGTTGTTCCTGTACTTGATGCTTATCGAGAACTGCTATCAAGCCTCACGGGGCTACAATTGTCCGGCAACCGGCCTTTATCCAACTCGGAAAAAGCACTGTTGAAGGAAACGACCGAACGGTTTCAGGAGTTTGCTCAGACGTATTCCGAGATTTTGGAGACGGGGAGAGAATGGAATCGGAAGGAAATTGAAAAACTGAAAAAGCAGGATTCGGATATCGTAAAGCTTTTGCAGGAGAAGCAATGGATTGAGAAAGACGCTTCATAGATATTCAAAATAGTCAATGACTTTGGACACAGGTTCTTCAAAAAGTCTGTCTCCTGGAGCAAACTTTGCTTTTGGGACTATGATATAATCGAGAAGACTTCAATGAAAGCAGGTGATGAGCGGATTGCATATCTTGGCGGTTGGACTTCATTATCGGACAGCCCCCGTAGAATTGCGGGAGAAGTTCGCCCTGTCCGCCTCTGATCTGCCCGAGGCGCTGCGGGAACTGAAAGAGACGACCAGCGTGCTGGAATGCGTCATCGTCTCGACCTGCAATCGGACAGAATTATTCCTTGTAGTGGACCGCAAGAAAATGTGCGGCAATTATATACGCTCCTATCTGGAGCAGCGATTCGGCGTGAGCCGGGAAGAGTTTAACCCTCACCTGTTTTTCCTGGAGGAAGAGGAGGCGGTGAAGCATCTCTTCCGCGTCGCGTGCGGACTCGATTCGATGGTGATCGGCGAGACCCAGATTCTAGGACAAGTCCGCAATGCCTTTTTGTGCGCGCAAGCGGAGAAGACGACGGGCACCCTCTTCAACATGCTGTTCAAGCAGGCGGTCACACTTGCGAAACGGGCGCGAACGGAGACCTCGATCGCGGATAACCCGGTATCGGTCAGCTATGCCGCCGTAGAGCTCGGCCGCCGATTCTTCGGATCATTCGCCGGCAAGCGCGTGCTGATCATCGGCGCCGGAAAAATGGGGGAGCTCACAGCCAAACATCTGCATAGCGGAGGTGCGGCGGAGCTGGTTGTCATGAACCGGACGTATGAGAAGGCTGAGGAGCTTGCGCTGCGCTTCGGCGGACAAGCCGTACCGTTCGCATTGTTATCGGAAGAACTGGCAGCGGCGGATATCGTGATCAGCTCGACCGGTTCGTCCGAGACGGTGCTTGCTAAGCGGGATGTCGAGGCAATTTTGCCGGGACGTGCGGGTCGCCCGCTGTTCTTGATCGACATCGCTGTTCCGCGCGACCTGGACCCGCAGATCGCCGAGCTTCCCGGTGTGCATCTATCCAACATCGATGATCTGGAATCGATTGTCGAATCCAATCTGGAGGAACGCCGTAAAGCGGCTTCGCGAATTGAAGAGATCATCGAGGAAGAACACGGCCTGTTTGCCCATTGGCTCAAAACCCTTGGCGTCGGTCCGGTCATCCATGCCCTGCAGGAGAAATCGTCACGTATTCATGAGGATACGATGGACAGCCTGATGAAGAAGCTCCCGCATTTGAGCGATCGGGACAAGACGGTGATTCATCGCTTGACCAAGAGCATCGTGAATCAAATGCTGCGGGATCCGATCATCCGGGTTAAGGAGTTGGCCGGCGAGGATAATGGCAGCGAAGCGGTTGAGCAGTTCGTCAAGCTGTTTGCCTTGGAAGAATGGGTGAAGGGAGCTGCTGAACCGGAGCATGCGACTCAGCCAGAGCCGGAGCTTGCGCTGGAGGTATCCCGGAATGAACCCGAACCGCTGGCAAGCCGCATGGTGACAGCGTAGCTTACATGACAAAGGAGCGGTACCAAGCAGGTTATCGCCTGCTTGGGTACCGCTCCTAATAGATAGGACGAAAGATAGGGAACGAATCAAGCCGGACAAATGGTCCGAGCTTGATTCGTTCCCTTTTGTGATCGTTGTGTTCGATCGCTAAACGCGTTCCATTCGTCTCTCCAAATGCAGCACGTAACGGGAGCGGACGATGAGGAAATAGAGCAACTGTGCAGCCGCGAAAAAGATGGACGCTGTCAACACCGGAGGTAGAGAGATCGGAATGTCGATGCTCTTCAAGATAGGCCTCAGGACTACAAAGGTTTGAATGGTGGAGATGGCGGTCGGCAAGAAGAACAGCAGCGCGATCTGGGTCGTAACCGAACGCTTCATCTCCCGGACGGTCAATCCGATCCGCGACAGAGAGCGGTAATTTTGACCGTCCCGGGTCAGCTCCGCAAACAGCTTGAAGTAGAGGAAGCTGGCCGAGGAGACGGAGAAGATCGCCGAGATGAAGAAACAGATGAAGCCGATCATCGACGTCGATTCCTTGACCCAGCGGTATTTGTCTGCGCGCATGCTCAGGTAGCCGTCCGGATTCATCTTTTTTTCCTGCCAATGGTCCATTAGCTTTTTGCTGAATACGGCTTCCGGGTTATCGCCGTCTGGGTAGCCGAGGTTGTCCCAAGCTGGAACCCGATATTTTGTAACCGGAATGGTTTGAAACCGGCCGTTCTTTTGCAGATTGACGAGCTTCGTAAACACACTGTCTTCCACAATGAGCGTATTTGTCATGGACAGGTAGCCGCCGAGTCGTTTCATTGACGCTTCATCTAACTGCAGGGTCAAGGAGAGGTCCTTCAGCTCAACTCGACTTGTGTTTAGCTCGCCGTTATTGCTTCCTTTGATGGACAAGCCTTTCTCGGTGGTCCAGCCTCCGGAAGGTTCAGGAGGAGCGGGATCCGTCTGGCTCGCCGGAAGGAGGGGGTACAGCTTCTCGAAGTCGCTGCGGGACATGAAATCGACATAGCGGGATTTATCGGTCGCTTGGATTTGATACGTAAACGACTTGACCGTTGCTTTTTCAAAAGGGATGTTTTCCTTGGCCAAAAAGGCATCGATCTCTTCCAGCTCAGCTGCGGTTTTCTTGGTCTGCGAATACTCAGCATAGGTGAGTGCGAAGGGGGTGTTTCGGTAAAGCTGCTCATTCTCATGTCGGGCCGAGAGGACCAAGCCTATGCTCATGCAGGCGATCGAGATGGCGACCGTTACCATGAACAGCATCCGCGCGTTGTCCTTCAGCTTGTACGTAAATTCCGAAATCCACAGCAGGTTCGTCCGCTTCCAGAACAGGCGACGGTTTTTGCGAAGCAAGCGGAAGACCAGGACGGAGAGCTGCGTGTAAAAGAAATACGTACCGGTGATTCCGAGAAACGCAGCCGCCAACACCGCTTCAGGAGCAAATCCTTCCTTGTACAGGAGGAAAAGCGCAGATCCCAGCAAAAGGACCGTGAGCAAGGAAAGAAGAATGGAAGCGCGCGGTTCTTTTTTGGGTCGGCTCGTTCCCGTCAAAAGCTCCAATACCCGGCTTTTACGAATGAACATGAGGTTAAACAAGGACAGGAACAGGAAGAGCGCGAGAAAAGCTCCCGAGGTGAGCAGAATTGCCTGTCCCGGCCAATAGAACGGCATCTCACTCAAGCCGATGAATCGGGAGCTGAAGAGCAGAAACAGCTTGGAGAGCAGAAGCCCGGCGGCCATGCCGGTGATGATGGAAGTGACGCCGATGATCATATTCTCTAGAAAAATCAATCGATTCAGTTGACTAGATGAAGCGCCTAGAATGGTGAGGAGTCCGAATTCCCGGTTGCGCGCCTTGAGGAACACGCTGATCGAATACAGGACAAACAGAAACGAGAAAACAAAGATGATGTATTCTGCGATCCGAATGCCGGTTTGCGACATCTTCCCCAGCTCGGAGACCGCTACGTCGGGATGATACAGAAACACGGCGTAGGAGAAGAAGATCATGACCATGAAGGCGCTGCTCAGAAAATAGGCGATATACGCACGGCTGTTGCGTCGGACGTTATTAAAGGCGAATTGAGGAAAGTTCATTTGCATTCCCTCCCCAAAACGACAGCATGTCGATGATGTTCTGGAAAAAGGCCTGGCGGCTGTCTCCCCGGTAAATCTCTCCCGCCAGCTTGCCGTCCTTGATGAAGACGACGCGGTGGCAGTAGCTGGCTGCAAGCGGGTCATGGGTAACCAGCATGAGGGTTGTTCCATCGGTGCGGTTTATGTCCTCCAGAACCTCCATGACCGTTCGGGAAGCATTGGAATCGAGCGAGCCAGTCGGCTCATCGGCCAGGACAAGTGAGGGTCTGGCGATGATGGCACGAGCGATAGCGGTGCGCTGGCGCTGCCCGCCGGACAATTCATAGGGGCGCTTATTCAGCATCTCTTCGATTCCGAGCCGCTTGGCCACTTGCTTCAACCTCACGTCCATCTCCGCGAGCTTTTTCCCTTCCAGGGTGAGAGGCAGGACGATATTTTCGGCAACGGTGAGGGTGTCCAGCAAATTAAAGTCCTGGAAGACGAAACCGAGCTCTTTGCGGCGGAAAACGGCCAGCTCCTTACGTTTCATACGGTGCGGATTCTGCCCGTTGATGAGGATTTCGCCGGCGCTGGGCGTGTCGATGGTGGAGACCATGTTGAGAAGAGTCGTCTTGCCGCTGCCGGACGGTCCCATGATGCCGACGAATTCGCCCGGATCGATGGACATGTGAATATCGGTTAGCGCCTGGGTAGCTACTTTTCCCGGATAGACTTTGCCTACTGCTGTTACTTTCAAGATTTCCATAGGGTAACGCATCCTTTCGCAAGCCGTTCATGACGGGACGGCTGATGTCCTGTTCAGTGTACAAAACCGCTCTACGGCCTGCTATGGAATTAGCTTACGTTTTCCTTACAGCTTTGTAAGGTTAACATCCGTTTGCCTGGATTGGATTCATGGTGGATTCATTTGCCGGGTGGAGCGGGAGGGCGAGGAAAGCAGAGGGTTACCGTGGTTCCGACTTCGGGCTGTGAAGTGATGGACACCTCGTGTCCGAGCCGTGTGCAGATCTCTTTGACCAAATAGAGGCCCATTCCGGTCGATTCCGTATACTCGCGTCCCCGCTCTCCGGTGAAAGAGGGGGCAAAGACTCGACGCAAATCTTCCTTGACGATGCCGATCCCTTCATCCTGCACCGTCAACTCGGTGACTTCGCCAGGATGAGCCGCTCTTTTCGCGCCGATCGTAATGGTTTTGCCTGGACCTCCGGAATAATTGACGGCATTCGTGACGATCTGTCCGAGGACAAACAGCAGCCATTTCTCGTCGCTGTAAACTTGAATTCCTTCGTCGATCTGCAGCTCCGCTTGAATTCCTTTGCGGATGAAGAGCCTGCGGTTTTCTTTCACGGCATGGGCAGCCACTTCACGAAGTGGCACCGGGCGAATGGCGATGTCCTGCTCAAAGCGCTCGAGGCGTGCGGTATACAGCACCATTTCGAGGCCCTTCTTGATTCGCTCCAGCTCCTCTTGAATGCTGTCTCCGGCCTCATCGTCCAGTTCGCGGGCGGTCAATTGGAGCACGGAGACGGGAGTTTTCATCTGGTGGACCCATCGATTAACAAAGGTCAAGTGCATGTCCATGCGATTTTTCTCGCGAGTCAGCTCGTCCCGGTAATGCTTTTCTTGAAGGAGGAGGAGTCGGTTCAACGCTTCGGACAAAGGAGCGGCCTCTTCCTCCCGGAAAAGGGCGCTGTTCCAGTCCTCCGGAAGTGTTTCAGAGGCAAGCTGGCGGTAGAAGCTCCGATGAGTGAGATAACGGAAGACGAGATAGACGACAAGCACTGCTAGACTGAGCAGGAACCCATAGAGGACGAGCGTCTCATTAAAGCGAACGTCAAGCAGCGAGTAGAGCAGCGGGATCAGGAGCGCTTGCAGCGCATAGAAAGCGAGAAGAGGGGTTTGCTCCTTCCAAAACAGTTTCATGTTACTCCTCCTTACCCGGCAGCTCCGCCTGAAAAAGATACCCGGCTCCCCGCACCGTTTCAACGGAATGCTCCCGTCCGAGCTCCTTCAGCTTCTTGCGGATGCGAGTTACATAGACGTTAAGCGTGTTATCGTCGACAAAATGCTGATCCTCCCAGAGGAGATCCAGCAGCTTCTCTCGGCTGACTACGCGCCCGGCCCGCTCCATGAGGGCGAGCAGGAGAAGGGTTTCCTTCTGGCCGAGCTCGATTTCTCCCTCCGCTCCCTTAACGAGAAGCCGCTCGGGATATAGCTCCAGACCTGCGGCTTGCACCGAACGCTCTTCCTGTCGAGCGGAGAGGGAGCCGTAAGCGCGGCGGAGATGGCTTCCGACCTTGGCGGTCACAAGTTCGTAATGAAAAGGCTTGATCAAATAATCGTCAGCCCCGTTCTCCAGCGCCATCACCTGATCGAGATGGCCATCCCGGGCGGAGATGAACAGGATCGGACAGGTCGATTCGGCCCTGATTTGGCGGCACCAGTAGAAGCCGTCGAAGCGGGGCAGATTGACATCGAGCAGCACGAGGTGGGGAGACACCGCGCGGAACGTCTCCATCACCTTGCCGAAGTCTTCGACCTGTTCGACCTGATACCGGTATTTTTCCAGATGCTTCTGCAGCATCGCTGCGAGCTTTTTATCGTCTTCGACGATGAGCAGGGTAAACATGGAGTCCTCTCCTTAGGCGAGTTTTCTTATCATAAGGACGAGCTAAAGAGCGAGGTGGTTCAACCCGATGAGTTCTTGAGTTCTCTTGGGGCCGAAGACCGGGTTTGCGAACACGCTCTAGGCAGTACATAAATCGAGTAATACTCAACCTACAGGGTACACGATCTCGCCTGAAAGCAAAAGCTTGTCTTGTTCCGGCTGCGAGGCTTACTAGAGGGCTGCACAGGAGAGGGAGGCTGTTCGTATGGGCAGCTTTGTCGGCAGGACTGTTGGCTCCGATGAA
Organism: Gorillibacterium timonense; assembly: GCF_001457415.1. Lineage (GTDB taxonomy): Bacteria > Bacillota > Bacilli > Paenibacillales > NBRC-103111 > Gorillibacterium > Gorillibacterium timonense. The sequence goes on along the minus strand of NZ_LN881723.1, from coordinate 770,483 downwards.
ATCGGATGGGGGGAGGACGTGCAACGGGAGAATCGTTTGTGGTATCGTTATCCCAAAGAATGGGAGGTTTCGAGATGACGGAGAGTTCAGCCTATCCCCTGATCCTGAAGCTGGACGGCAAGCGCTGCCTGGTGGTCGGAGGCGGGTCGGTTGCGGAGCGAAAAACCGCTTCTCTGCTCGCATCAGGAGCGTCGGTGAAGGTGATTTCACCGGAGGTTCGTCCAGCATTTGCATTTTGGGCCGAGGAAGGCGTCATTACTCTCGTGCAGAGGGAATACCGGCCGGGAGATGCTGCGGAGAGCGGAGCGCTGCTTGTATTCGCCGCAACTGGGGACCGGGAGGTCAACCGCCGGGTATGCGCGGAAGCGGAAGAAGCCGGGCAACTGTGCAATAGCGCGGATGATCCGCAGGCGGGCAGTTTTACCGTCCCGGCCTCTGTTCGGCGCGGCGAGCTCTTGATCGCCGTATCCACGTCGGGGGCGAGTCCAACGGCCGCCCGAAGCCTCGCAGCCGAAATTGCGGAACGATACGGCGATGAATATGCCGAATATATGAAATTTCTCCGCGAGGTACGCGAGCGGGTGCTGGCGGGGACGAGCGACCCTGCGCTGCGAAGCCAGCTGTTGAAGGAGGCTTCCGATGAAGCAGCGCTGGCTGCGATTCGTTCCGGGGCATTCGAAAAGTACCGGGAAGAAGCGTTTGCCCGGCTCAAAGAGAGGCTGGAGATTTAGAAGGAGCTTCTTGATGCTGGTTGTGCCATTAAAATGGGTCTTGCTGGTTGTGCCATAAAAAAGGGTCTTCTGTGGCGATTTGTGCCTATAAGCCAGGTGGAGGAGCCGGAGCAGGATACCACTTTTCTGGAGCTTGGGGTGCGAGTCATTCGGTTTTCCAGGCGGAATCGTTTATAATGGAATTATTCTTAAGAAGGCAAGGTGTTCTGAACGGAACCTGTGACCAGGTATGCTTTCAACCCTAATCGTGTGATCACGAACAGCTTAATGGGGATGGGAACAGGTACATAAACCATGTTGTTGAGTGGAAAGCGTACGAAAGCGCGTCTTAGCCCCAGTTTGACTAAATTGGCTCGAGAACGGGTTTGAAGACACGCTCTACCAGTACGAGAAAGGAAGTCGACCATGCGGACCATCAAGGTGGGGACGCGGCAGAGTGCGCTCGCGCTCACCCAAACCGGGCAAGTCGTTGACAGGCTGAAACAGCTTGCGGAGGCTTCCGGAATCGAATGCCGCTTCGAAATCGTGAAAATCGTAACAAAAGGCGACCGCATCCTGGATGTCACCTTATCGAAGGTTGGCGGCAAAGGCTTGTTCGTGAAAGAGATCGAGCAGGCGCTGCTCTCCGGAGAAATCGATATGGCGGTGCACAGCATGAAGGATGTACCGTCGGTGCGTCAGAACGGGCTTGTGCTTGGCGCCGTTCCGAAGCGCGCTGATGCACGCGATTGTCTGATAGCAAGGAAAGCGAGCAGCCTGGAAGAGCTGCCCCAAGGAGCGCGCGTCGGAACCAGCAGTCTTCGCCGACAGGCGCAGCTGCTCGCGCATCGGCCCGATCTTCGCGTGGAGCCCGTCCGCGGCAACATCGATTCCCGGCTGCGCAAGTTGGAGTCGGAAGGCTTCGATGCGATCCTGCTCGCAGCGGCAGGACTCATCCGCATGGGCTGGACGGATCGGATCAGCGGCTATTTGCCGCCGGACGTGAGCATTCCGGCCGTCGGCCAAGGTGCGCTCGGCATCGAATGCCGCGTAGACGACGGCTTCATGCGGGAGCTGCTGGCGCTGCTTCAGCACGAGCCGACCGCGCTCGCGGTCCGTGCCGAGCGATCCTTCCTCGGACGGCTGAACGGCGGCTGCCAGGTTCCTATCGGAGCTTATGCGGTTCTCGCTGATGAAGGTGAAGGTTCAACAACCGGCGGCGATATGTCGGACCAAGCTCCGAACGGATTACCACCTTTGTCGGTCGATACCGCTCCGCTCATCCGCCTCACTGGCGTGATCGGACGACCCGACGGCAGCGAGCTCTTCACCGAAACCGCAAGCGGCACCGATCCGGAGCGGCTGGGCCGCGAGGTAGCCGAGACGCTGCTCATCAGAGGAGGAGACCGGATACTTGCCGATTATCAGAAGGAAGTATCCGGATTCGAGGAGGACCCATGATGGCAGGGAACGGATCCTTGAACAACGCGGAGGAGAATCGGCAGGGCCAGAGCCTGAAGGCGGGGAGTCCGAGATCCGAAGATAGGATGGATCCCATAACGCCCGGCAAGGTCTACCTTGTCGGCGCCGGACCCGGCGATCCGAAGCTGATTACGGTACGCGGACTTGAAGCCATCGGCAAAGCGGATGCGGTGGTCTATGACCGGCTTGCAAATCCAGCCCTGCTCAAGCATATGAAGCCGGGTGCCGAACGCGTATATGTCGGCAAGCTTCCGGACCGTCACACCCTTCGGCAGGAAGCGATCAACCAGCTGCTCGTCGACCTTGCGCTCGAGGGCAAGACGGTTACCCGGTTGAAGGGAGGGGATCCCTCCGTCTTCGGGCGAGTGGGGGAGGAAGCCGAGCTGCTCAAGGAGCACGATATCTCCTTCGAGATCATCCCCGGCATCACATCAGCGATCGCCGTTCCGGCTTATGCCGGCATTCCCGTCACTCACCGCGATTTTACTTCGTCGCTTGCCATTGTAACCGGCCACGAATGTAAGAAGCTGTCTGATACGAACATCGACTGGTCCAAGCTGTCGACGGCGACGGGTACGCTGATCTTTCTCATGGGCGTCGCGAGTCTCGGGCTGATCTGCGATACGCTTATCGGCCACGGCAAGTCTGAGGATACTCCGGTGGCCGTGATTCGATGGGGGACTCGTCCGGAGCAGCGGACCTTGACCGGAACGCTTGCGACCATCGTCCGCCAAGTCGAGGAGGCCCGGTTGGAATCACCGGCGATTATCATCGTGGGGGAGGTCGTTACCTTGCGCGAGAAGCTAGCCTGGTACGAAAAGAAGCCGTTGTTCGGCAAACGCATTCTCGTCACCCGCTCCCGCACCCAATCGAGCGGACTCGCCGATCAGATCGACGAATGGGGCGGAGAAGCTTTGGAGCTTCCCGTGCTTCGGCTGGAAGCGCCGACCGATCCCGCCCTGCTGGCCGAGCTGGATGCGGCTTGCTCACGACTAGGCGAATACAATTGGGTGTTCTTCACGAGCGCGAATGCCGTCGAGTTCTTCTTCGAGCGGATCGCTTATCTCGGTCTCGACATTCGCCGAATGGCGGGAGCCCGTATCGCGGCGGTCGGCTCCAAGACGGCGGACGCGCTGCGGACGCGCGGGATTGTTGCGGATTTGACACCGGACAAATTTCAGGCGGAGACGCTGCTGGAAACGGCCCGACCGTACCTGCTTCCGGGCCAGAAAGCGTTTTTGCCCCGATCCGGACTCGCCCGTCGCGTCTTGCCGGAAGGTTTGGCGGCGCTTGGTCTTGAGGTGGTTGAGGCCGACCTCTATCATCCGGTTCCGGCTGAAGAAAGTGCGGACGATCTGCTGCGCGTGCTGGCTGAAGGCCAACTGAGCGCGATCACGTTTACCAGCTCTTCAACGGTAACGAGCTTCATCCATTTGGTGAAGGCTGCGGGCAATGACGAGATTTTAGCAGCAGCTCTCCAGGTTCCGGCCGTCTGTATCGGACCGGTCACCGAGAAAACAGCGTGCGAGGCAGGCTTCGTAACCCGCGTCACTTCTAAGGAAGCGACCATTGAATCACTCTCCGAAGCTTTGCAGACGCTATAAAGAGGGAGGGAAGAGCTTCCTGCGAAAGGCAGACCGGTTGTCCGACGAAGGAACTTCCCTCTCATGCAAGAAAGAATTCAGTCGATGATTGACGAAAATACACCTATGACAAATGACCCTTTCTAAGGATTCCATGAGGTTGGGGATCCTTGTCCGATATCAAGGAGGTTATCCAAGTGAGCTTTCCCATTGTCCGCCACCGCCGACTCCGCACTTCCGCAGCGCTTCGCAATCTGGTTCGCGAGTATGCTTTTTCGGCGCACGATCTGATCTATCCGATCTTCATAACCGAGGGCACCGGCGTGAAAAATGAAATTTCGTCCATGCCCGGCATCTATCACTTCTCTCTCGATACGCTTGAGGATGAAATCAACGAAGTTGTAGCTCTTGGCATTCCGGCGGTGCTGCTGTTCGGCATTCCCGCCACGAAGGATGCGGTCGGCTCTTCCGCCTTTGACGACGAAGGAATCGTCCAACGGGCCACCCGCCAAATCAAACAAAATCATCCTGAGCTTCTGGTCATTGCAGATACTTGCCTATGCGAGTTCACCGATCATGGCCACTGCGGGATCGTTCATGTGGATGAATGCACGCATCAAGCTGTCATCGACAACGACGAATCGCTTGAATTTCTGGCCCGGACCGCCGTCTCCCAGGCTAAAGCGGGAGCCGACATCATCGCTCCCTCGAACATGATGGACGGCTTTGTCCAGGCGATCCGCACCGCTCTGGATGATGCGGGCTTCACGCATATCCCGATCATGTCCTATGCGGTGAAGTACGCTTCCGCTTATTACGGTCCGTTCCGGGAAGCAGCCGGATCGGCTCCTCAATTCGGCGACCGCAAGTCGTACCAGATGGACCCGGCCAATGCCCGGGAAGCGCTGCGCGAAGCCGAATCCGACATCCTGGAAGGAGCGGACATGTTGATTGTGAAGCCGGCGCTCGCCTACATGGACATCATCAAGAGCGTGCGCGAGAACTTCGATCTGCCGATCGTGGCGTATAACGTGAGCGCCGAATATGCGATGGTGAAAGCCGCCGCCATCAACGGCTGGATCAACGAACGCGCCATTGTCATGGAGACGCTGACCGGCATGAAACGGGCTGGGGCCGACATGATCATTACGTATTTCGCCAAGGATGCGGTCCGCTGGCTGAAGGAAGGCTGAGCCATGGCCTTCGACGATACGTTTTTGCGGGCTTGCCGCAAGGAGCGGACCGGCCGCGTTCCGGTCTGGTACATGCGGCAGGCTGGTCGCTACGATCCGGAATACCGCGAGATCAAGGAGCGCTACAGCCTGCTTGAAATCTGCCGCCAGCCGGAGCTTGCCGCTCGTGTCACCCTGATGCCGGTGAGGAAGCTCGGTGTGGATGCGGCGATTTTGTACTCCGACATCATGAATCCCGTCGCTTCCCTTGGCATCGATTTCGATATCATGAAGAATGTCGGGCCGGTCGTCCACAATCCAATCCGCAGCAAGGCGGATGTGGAGAAGCTTCGCCCGATCGACGTGGAGGGCGATCTCGGCCATATTCTCCGCACGATAGAGCTCCTGGATGAGGAGCTTGAGGTGCCGCTTATTTCCTTTGCCGGCGCTCCGTTCACCATCGCCAGCTATCTCATTGAAGGCCAACCCTCCAAAGGCTACCGCCGCACCAAGGAAATGATGTACAGCGCGCCGGATGTCTGGTTCGCCTTGATGGAGAAGCTGGGGGATATGGCGATCGCTTACCTGCGTGCCCATGTCGCCTCGGGAGCCAAGGCGTTCCAGCTGTTCGACAGCTGGGTCGGTTCGCTTGCACCAGAGGATTTCCGGGTGTTTGTCCGTCCGACCGTCGAACGGATCTTCTCCGAGCTGGCGGATCTCTCCGTGCCAAAGATCTATTTTCCCGGGGTGAGCTCAGGGGAGCTTCTGCCTGCCATGCAGGGGCTCGCAGCAGATGTGATCGGACTGGATTGGCGCGTTTCCATTGCGGAGGGGCGGAAGCGGACTGGCAACGTTTTTGCTATCCAAGGGAATCTGGACCCGTATGTTCTCACTGCGCCCATGAACGTCATTGAGGAGCGAGCAAAAGCGATTCTCGATGAGGGCATGCAAGAAGCGGGGTATATCTTCAATCTCGGACACGGCCTCTATCCGGAAGCCGATCTTGGCAAGCTGAAAGAACTGACCACCTTTGTTCATGAGTATTCCAAAGGACGCCTATCGGCGGAAGCCGGAGTCCTGCCGGAAAAACGGATGGTGACCGAATGACCAGACGACGCATCGGGGTCCTCGTGATGTCCTATGGAACCCCGGAAAGCATGGATCAGATTGAGGCGTATTATACACATATTCGCCATGGACATGCCCCAACTCCGGAACAGCTCGCCGAGCTGACCGCTCGGTATGCGGCGATTGTCGGAGGTGTTTTTCCTCTCCGGGAAAACACGAATCGCCAGGTCTCCGAGCTTGAACGGCTGCTGAACGAAAACGCCGGTGATACGGAGTTTGTGTGCAAGCAAGGCCTTAAGCACGCTTTTCCCTTCGTGGCGGACGGAGTGGAAGCCCTGCACCGGGAAGGGGTGGAGGAAGCGGTCGGCATCGTGCTCGCTCCCCACTATTCCCGCATGAGCATCGGCGGCTATATTCGGGAAGCCCGCGAGAAGGCGGACCAACTGGGTCTTCCGATTCGGTTCGTGGAAAGCTACCACACACATCCGCTGTTCATCCGTGCGCTGACGGAGCGGGTTGAAGCGAAGCTGAACGACTTCGCGAAAGCGGGCTATGCCCGGGAGGAGGTCCGAGTGCTGTTTACGGCACACAGCCTGCCGGCCTCCATCCTAGAGACAGGCGACCCCTACCCCGACCAGCTTCTGGAGACTTCTCGTCTCGTTGCCGGACAGACAGGCGTGACCGGGTGGTCGTTCGTCTGGCAGAGCGCGGGACGGACAGCCGTTCCTTGGCTGGGGCCGGATATTCTAGAGGTGCTTCCGAAGCTGGCGGAGGAAGGTGTCCGCGCCGTGCTCACTTGTCCAGTTGGATTCGTATCCGATCATCTGGAGGTACTGTACGACCTCGATATCGAATGCGTGCAGGCGGCAGAACGGCTCGGGCTGATGTTTGCACGAACGGAGTCTCTGAATACGGACCCGCTTTATCTCGGAACACTCAAAGATAAGATCGAAGAGGTCGTTCAAGCGGATGTCAATAAGAGCCGGTAATACGCAGAGGAGGAAGCACAAGTGAGTCGACCGATTCGACAAGTCGTCATCATTGGCGGAGGGATCACCGGTTTGACGGCGGCGTACTATGCCAATCGCTATGCATCGGATGCTGAGATTCCCATGCAAATTACCATATTGGAAAAAAGCAGCCGCTTGGGCGGCAAAGTCCACACGCTGCATAAGAACGGGTTCACCATCGAGAAGGGAGCCGACTCCTTTCTCACGCGGAAACAGCCGATGATCGAACTCACCCGCGAGCTTGGGCTGGAGGACCGGTTTGTCGGACAGGGCAGCCGCGGCAAGCGCTCGTATTTCCTGCATCACGGCCAATTTTATCCCGCTCCTTCCGGTATGGTTCTGGGCATCCCGACGGATCTCTCAGCCTTTATGGAGACGGGGCTCGTCTCGCCAGACGGCAAAGCCCGCGCTTTGGAAGATCTGTCCCTTCCCAAAAAAGACGGGGAAGGGGACGAATCGCTCGGCGGCTTTCTCGAGCGAAGGCTCGGTCCCGAGATGGTGGCGAATGTAGCGGAGCCGCTGCTCGCGGGGATCTATGCGGGCGATCTGTACAAGCTGAGCCTGGAAGCGACCTTCCCGCAGTTCAAAGAAGCGGAGCGGCAATACGGCAGCGTCATTCAGGGCATGCAGGTATCGCAGGCTGAGAGGAAAGCGCAGATGGCCCCTACCCCGAAAGCGGCGGCGGGAAGCGCCTTTCTCTCGTACCGGGACGGACTCAGCACGGTGATCGAGGGCTTGGAACGGGCGGCAGCGGAAACGGGGACAAAGGTCCTGCGCGAAACCTACGCCGTCCGCATCGACCGGGCTCCGGGCAAGGGAGATGAGCCAGGCTACCGCGTTCACTTGAACCGGGGAGATTATCTCGAAGCCGACGCAGTGATCGTCACGCTCCCGACCTATGAGTACCCAAGCTTGCTTCCGCATCTTCCCGGCTTGGTCAAGCTCTCGGAAATGCCTTACGTCTCGGTGGCGAATGTCGTCCTCGCTTATGAGGAAGCCGATGTACCTGTTGATTTTGACGGCTCGGGCTTCGTCATCTCCCGCAAGGAAGGACGGTTTATCACGGCCTGCACCCGTACCTCGCTGAAATGGGAAAGCACAGCTCCTCCCGGTAAAGTGCTGCTTCGCTGCTACGTGGGACGCGCCGGTGATCAGGATTGGGTCAAGCTGACGGATGAAGAGATCGTGGCCAAGGTTCGTCAAGAAGTAAAGGAGCTGCTTCGGATCGAAGCGGAACCGCTGTTCCACGAGCTCACTCGCTTATACCGCTCGATGCCGAACTATCCGGTCGGGCATCTGGAGCATATCCAGGCGGCGCGCAAGGAGCTTGCCGCTGTCATGCCCGGCGTGTACCTGACCGGAGCCGCCTTCGACGGCGTCGGCTTGCCGGATTGCGTCCGCCAAGGCCGCGAGACCGCCGAAGCGGTCGTCATGCGGCTGAAGAAGCAATCTGCCGCAGCCGAAGCAAGTGAAAGGGAAGCTTAGCGAGTGGTGGAAGGTAAGCTTGCCGCACGGTGCGCGGCAGAACATCGTTGGGTCGACAAACCAGATTAATTCTAGGGCAAACCGGCTATATGAAGCGAAAATGATGCACTTCGTGCAACAATTAGAGGGAAATCCCCTGTAAAAAGCGAAAATGATGCATGAAATGCAACTTTCCAAAGGCAAACCGGCTGAATGAAGCGAAAATGATGCACTTCATGCAACAATTTAAGGGCAAGCACGCAATAGGAACGGGGGAAATGCGTGTGGCTTTCTTTCTCACCTCTAGCTGAGCGAAAGAGTGTTGCTCTTTCGCTCAGTAGAGCTTAAGAATGCTCCCCTATCGATAACACATAAAAACACTAGCTTAAGGAGGTAGACACCCATGGCGAACAAACGCATCGATACCAAGTCGCGCGCCGCTTTTGAGGAAGCGAAGCGCTACATCCCCGGCGGCGTCAACAGCCCGGTTCGGGCGTACAAGGCCGTCGGCCTCACGCCCGTCTTCGTAGAGCGGGCCGAAGGCAGCCGCATCCATGACATCGATGGAAATACGTTTATCGATTATATCTGCTCCTGGGGACCGTTGATCATGGGCCATGCTCATCCGGAGGTGGTTGCTGCCCTGCAGCGGACTGCGGCGAACGGAACGAGCTTCGGAGCTCCAACGGAGCTGGAGACCGCGATGGCCAAGCTCGTGGCCGAGCGTGTGCCATCCGTCGATATCGTGCGCATGGTAAACAGCGGCACGGAAGCGACGATGAGCGCGATCCGGCTCGCCCGGGGCTACACGGGACGAAATAAAATTCTCAAATTCGAAGGCAGCTACCACGGGCATGGCGATTCGCTGCTCATCAAGGCCGGCTCCGGCGTAGCGACTCTGGGCCTTCCGGACAGCCCCGGTGTGCCTGAGGGAATTGCGGCGAACACCATCGCCGTACCCTACAACGATCTGGAAGCCGCGCGGCTTGTCTTTGAGAAATACGGGGAAGAGCTCGCCGCCGTCATCGTGGAGCCGATTGCAGGCAACATGGGCGTGGTCCCTCCGCTCCCCGGCTTCCTGGAAGGGCTGCGGGAGCTGACGACGCAGTACGGAACGCTGCTCATCTTCGATGAAGTGATGACCGGGTTCCGCGTGCACCGCAGCTGCGCCCAAGGGCTCTTCGGCATCACGCCTGACCTGACCACCTTCGGGAAGGTGATCGGCGGTGGCCTGCCGGTCGGCGCCTACGGCGGACGGAGGGAGATTGTGGAGCGGATGGCTCCAGGCGGCCCCATCTACCAAGCGGGCACGCTGTCCGGCAATCCCCTCGCTATGGCAGCCGGATATGCCACGCTTCGATTGCTCACGCCTGAGGTGTACGAGCGATTGGAGCAGGCTTCCGCGCGACTTGAGGCCGGACTGCGGAAGAATGCCGAGGAAGCGGGCATCCCGCTCACGGTCAACCGTGTCGGCTCCATGGTGTGCCCCTTTTACTCGGAAGGGCCGGTAACGAACTACACGTCTGCCAAAGCGTCGAACACGGCGATGTTCGTTAAGGTCTTCGGCGGCTTGCTCGACCGGGGGATCAGCGTCGCTCCTTCGCCCTTTGAAGGAATGTTCGTGTCCGCCGTTCATAGCGATGAAGATATTGATACCACGATACAAGCTCACCGCGAAGCTTTGGCCGAGCTGTAGGCCTGTAACCCGCAGACCTTCCCGGTCTGCTTGTTCAACGAGATGCTGTCACAGCATAGAAAAGGATGGACCGCGATGAATAAATACAATCTGTTCGGCTTGCCGCTCGGCCTGCTGCTCCTCATGACCGTCTTTGGGGCGGCTCTGCTCGCGATCGCATTCCGCAAGGAGAAACGGTCATGAGCGGGTATGGAAGAAGGGCGGGAGAATGGCTGGAGCTGCCGAAGCCTCTTCCGTCGGACCAGGAAATCGGCGTATGGCTGTCCGCTTCCTTTGGGCTGAGTCCGCAGGAGCTGAAAACCTTCGCGACACCGGGCTCGATTCGCGTGAAGGGCAGCAAGGTGCTCCTTTATCTTTTCCCGGAGGAAGAATCGCAGTTTGAGCCGGAGTGGGAGCTGCCGGAGCTGGAGCTCTTGTTTGAGGATGATTTTTGCCTGGTGGTCAACAAACCCGCCGGAAGCGGGAGTGAAGGGCTCTCTCGCGGGCGCAGTTGCGGCTTATTACTTGGCGAACGGTCAAGCAAACCGAATCCGACACATCCATCGCTTGGATGCGGATACGACGGGACCGGTGCTCTATGCCAAGAACTCCTTTGCCCAGCGACGTCTGGATGAGGACATGCGGTCGAAAGCGGTCGAGCGGTTCTATCTGGCGCTTGTTCAGGGCATTCCGCGCAAACCGCAAGGAACCATCGACGCTCCGATCGGCCGAGACCGCCATCGTTCCGGGCTGCGAAGGGTCAGCCCTACGGGAGAAAAGGCGGTGACCCATTACGAGGTCATGGAATCGTTTGATGACGCAGCGCTGGTTAAGCTTAAGCTGGAGACGGGACGCACTCATCAGATCCGGGTTCATCTCACGTCCATCGGCCATCCTCTCCTCGGCGATAAGCCGTACGGAGGAAGACCGGTCGCCATGAACCGGCAGGCGCTGCATGGCTCGGAGCTTGTTTTCAGGCACCCTTTTACAAGAGACATCATCCGTCTGAACGCGCCTCTTCCCTCGGAATTTTCCTTGCTGCTTGAGGATCTGCGCCACTCACGTTCCTGAAAAAGTTGGCATGCTCCCTTCCAGTCATCCATATAATGGGTAGGGAAATGATAGCTTGATTCGGGAGGGAGGAGGAACGGATGACGGAACAAGGTTCCGGACTGCGTTTCGATATCTATGAGAGGGTGCATCTGCCGGAGGGGCTGGACGGCATCGAGGAATTGGAGGAAGCCGAGCTCGTTCCCCACATCCAGGTGGTAGAGGAAGAGGATTACGCGGTGATAAAAGGAAATCTGTGGCTAAGTGGAGCCTACCGCGGAGACAGCGGCGCGCCCGGACAAACCTTGGAGCATTTGATTCCGGTTGAAATCACCATGCCCCAAAACCGAATCAGCCGGCTGGAGGATGTTCGGGTGGAGATCGACCAGTTTGATGTGGAGCTGCTCTCGAACCGCAGCCTGAACGTGACGGGCGTCCTGTCTCTCCACGGGCTGGAGATGCTTCCTTACTCAGGCGGTGCCGATGAGAAGGCCTTAAGCGAAGAAACGGTATTCATCTACGACATACCGGCAGTGGAGCCGGACTTCTATGCGGCTGTTCGTTCGGAGGAGCTGCCTGCCGCAAAAGAAGAAGAGGTTTCGGAGGCGGCAGAGCCCGCGAAGACGGAGAAAGCTGAGAAGGAAGAACAGGCGGAAAACGTGGAGAAGGCGGCAAAAGGAAAGGAAAACGAGGAAAACGTCGGCTTCGAAGGAACTGAGGTTAATCCCGAAGTGCAGGAGCTTGAAGAGCCGGACAACTTGTATCCCGTCATCGTCAAGCCCGAAGCGACGTCGACCAAATCTCCTTCCTCTGAGAACAAGCCCGAAGCTACCAGCGGATCCTACCCTTATCCCGCCGCAGGCATTGTTGAAGAGCAAGCGGTTCCGCTGTTTCACGGCGCAAGCAATAAAGCGGAGAACGATTCGGATTTGGACGATCGGCAAGACATACAAGAGATCAAGGTGGCGTTTTCGCCCAAAACCGAGCTTTCTCATCTGCATTCCCTCGTCCGTCCAGCGGCGAATCGTTTACCGGAAGGCGAATCTGCGGAGGTTCCATTTAAGTCAGCGGAATCCGTAGAATGGAAAAAGCTGTTCATCCGGGAATCGGAAGGGAATGCGTTCAAGAAAATCCGCATCTGCATCGTGCAAAAGGAAGAGACGATCGAAGAGATCGCGGAGCGGTACCGGTTGAGCGCCCGCGAGATCGCTTTCTATAACCAACTGGGCGGTCAGCAGGTCGGCGAAGGGCAAGTTCTCATCATCCCTTCCTGAGATCATGACCGCAATGACTGGTATCGGCACAATAAAGGAGCTATCCCCACGCCAATCCTGAATGGCGCGGGCTAGCTCCTTTTTGGTTTAGGCGTGCAGCGTGAGCGTTTCTCTCGCCTGCCGCGTCGCTTGTACCATATTGCGAAGAGAGGCGACGGTTTCTTCCCGGCCGCGGGTCTTCAAGCCGCAATCGGGGTTGATCCAGAACAGGGAAGGATCCAGTACGGCAAGAGCCTGCTTCACTTGCTCTTCCATCTCCCGAATGGAAGGGACGCGAGGGCTGTGAATGTCGTAGACGCCGAGGCCGATTCCTTTGTCGTACGTATGCTCCTTGAAGCAATCGACAATTTCGCCGTGACTGCGTGAATTTTCAATGGAAATGACATCGGCATCCAGCTTCCCGATGGAGTCGATCATGTCATGATACTCGCAGTAGCACATATGCGTGTGAATCTGCGTATCGTCTCTCACCGTGGAGGTGGCGATGCGGAACGCGCGAACAGCCCAAGCCAGGTAATCGTCAGCAAGTGTTTTTTTGAGCGGCAGCCCTTCCCGGATGGCAGGCTCGTCTACCTGGATCATCCCGATGCCGGCAGCTTCTAGCGCCTCCACTTCTTGACGAAGAGCGAGCGCAATCTGATAGGCAACCTGTTCCTGGGGAAGATCCTGCCGCACGAACGACCAGTTAAGGATGGTGACCGGGCCGGTCAGCATTCCCTTCACCGGATGGTTGGTCAACGATTGGGCATATACCGTTTCGGTTACCGTCATCGGCCCTTCATAATCGACGTCGCCATAGATGACAGGGGGCTTGACGCAGCGGGAGCCGTAGGATTGAACCCAGCCGTTTGCTGTAAAAGCGAACCCAGCGAGCTTCTCCCCGAAGTATTCCACCATGTCCGTCCTCTCGAACTCCCCGTGTACCAGGACATCGAGTCCGATCTCCTCCTGAAGTCCGATCCAGGTTTCGATCTGCTCCCGGATGAAGGCTTCATAATGCTCGGGGCTCCATACTCCCTTGCGCCATTTGGTCCGGGCCTGACGGATCTCGGCTGTTTGCGGGAAGCTGCCGATGGTGGTGGTGGGTAGAAGGGGGAGACGGAATCTCTCCTGCTGAAGCTTGCGGCGCTCGGAGAACGGCGCATGGCGGGCAGGCTCTGACGCAGATGCTGCCAGCGAGGCGGATGCTTCCTGCACCTGCTTGCGGTTAAGGGCAGGTGAAGCAGCGAGGCGCTCAAGAGCTTGACGGCTCGGAAGCAGTACGTCCGCGGACGATTCCCCATTAACGACTTTGCACAGGAGAACCAGCTCGTCCAGCTTTTCATCGGCGAAGGCGAGAGCTTCCTTCAACACCGGCTCCAGCTTGGTTTCTCGTTCCACCGTTACGGGGACGTGCAGCAGGCTGCAGGAGGGCTGGAGGAGAAGGCTTCCGGGCGATACGAGACTGCTTAGCCGATCGACTTTCTCCTTCAAGGCGGCGAGATCGGTCCGCCAGATGGAGCGACCGTCGATGACCCCGGCCGCCAGCAGCTTGTCCGCAGGAAAGCCTTGTTCAGCTAGAGCGGCCCAGTTATCACCACGATCGTGGACGAGGTCGAGTCCGATGCCATGAACCGGAAGAGCGATGACGGCCTTATACGCATCCACGGATTCGAAATAGGTTTGCAGGAGCAGCTTCAAGCCGAACACCGATTGACTCAACACGCTATAGATGTGGTAAATCCGTCCCAAGTCCTGTACCGAGAGAGAGGTGCATAGAATCGGCTCATCGATCTGAATCCAGCGGACGCCTTCTTGCTCCAGTTCGGTCAAGATCTTCACGTACAGGGGGAGTAGGCGTTCGATCCATTCATCCAACTGCTCCGGGTCATACCCTTTGGAGAGCTTCAGGAAGGTGAGCAAGCCGAGCAGGACCGGTCGGCCCTCCAAGCCCAACTCGGCTTTGGCTTCTCGATAAGCCTCAAGCGGTCGGTTGACGGTGAGCTCCGGCTCTCGTCCGCTCAACTCGGGAACGATGTAGTGATAATTGGTATTGAACCATTTGGTCATCTCGCAGGCGGCGGCATCCGCATTTCCCCGCGCCATGGCATAATACACGTCCAGGGGGACTGCTCCGCCGCTATACGCAAACCGTTCCGGTACAAGCCCGAACATGGCCGCGGTGTCCAGTACCTGATCGTAATAGCTGAAATCACCGACGGGGACCACGGTGATCCCCTTGTCCCGCTGCTTTCGCAGATGCCCCAGGCGGATGCTTTTCAGCCTCTCTTCGAATTCCTCTGCCGGAAGCTTGCCGGACCAGTAGCTTTCCAACGTTCTTTTCCATTCGCGATCGGCTCCGATGCGCGGATATCCGATGCTGCCGCTAGCTATTCTCATCAAGTGTAACGCCTCCAAGGATAGAAGATGAATGGTTAGAATCCTACCGGAATACCCGGCTTCCTAATGACGGAAACGACACAAACCGACCTTCTCTCGGACAATCCCGGTGGGATTCATCCGATCGAACGATCCGCCGCACAAAGGTACGAATCACAAGAAACATAAAAAAGCCTCTTTATCCGGTAAGCGAGTAGGATAAAGAGGCTCTCCGTATGGTCTTCACGCAGGCAGCCACTCTAACACCTCCCTATCTTCCGTAGGTAAAAACAGTGTTGTCAGAACAGGCAGGTCTCCTGGCTCACGGAATCTAGCGCCCATCCGGCGGCCTTCCCAGTCTTGCGACCAGTGGCGGTGTTGCCTGGACTCTTCCGTTCACAGTGGCGGGACCGCGCCGGTTTTTCACCGGCTTCCCTTTTAAGCTCCGGTTAAACGTACCGGAGCACCTGTTCCCACAGGATTCAGTTTGGTATGATTATACAGGAGAGCGGAATGCAGGCGCAATAGAAATCGAGCATGAGGGCTTGCTCTTTCTTAATAGACATGAAACAGAAAGCCCAGATAGGCGAGGAAGAAGACAAAGAGAAGGAACACATCGAGCGGATTCGGCAGCAACAGCGTTCGGACAAATTGGATGCAGATGATCGGAAACAGGGCGGCTTGCAGGGTAAACCGGAACTTCCACCACCATCTTCGCATAGAGCACCTCTTCTTTTGGGCATACTGAGACTTAGGGGCGGCCGCAACATTGACTCCTCTCACAAATATGTATATGATAAGAAAGTCAGATAGACCTTATCATGAAATCTGCATGGAACGGGAAGAGTAGGCAGGAGTAAAGCCCTTCAGAGAGCGGACCGGCATCGGCTGGGAGGTCCGCAGGGAGTTGCCGCCGAAGGTCGCCCGGGAGCTGCGGGGAGGATCACCAAACCGCCGGCGGCAGCCGTTATCTGCTTTGAGCGCCGCGTCTTTGCCTGAACAGGCGGATGCGGAATGAAGGTGGTACCACGGAGAGCGTAAAGCGCTTCGTCCTTTTCACGAGGATGAGGCGCTTTTTTATTTTTTCTCATAAGGAACAGGAGGCAATCGCGATGACCGACAATCAGCAAACGGCAGCTCCCGGAATCGCTCCGGATGAAATGCCAACGACGTACGACCCGAAGCTCGCCGAGCAAAAATGGTATGACATTTGGGTGAGCGAGGGCTATTTTGAAGCGGGCAAGCGCCCCGAAGCGAAGCCCTACACCATTGTGATCCCGCCCCCGAACGTGACGGGGATGCTGCACATCGGCCATGCGCTCGATCTGACGCTGCAGGACATCCTCATCCGCACGAAGCGGATGCAAGGCTTTGATGCTCTCTGGGTTCCGGGCATGGACCACGCGGGAATCGCCACGCAGACGAAGGTGGAACAAAAGCTGCGCGAGGAAGGCGTAACCCGCTATGACCTCGGACGCGAGAAATTCCTCGAAGAGGTCTGGAGCTGGAAGGACAAATACGCCGGCCGCATTCGCGAGCAATGGGCGAAGGTTGGCGCTTCCCTTGATTATTCGCGGGAACGGTTCACCTTGGACGAGGGATTGTCCGAAGCCGTGCGGGAAGTATTCGTTCGGCTGTACGAGAAAGGCCTCATCTACCGCGGCAAATACATCATCAACTGGGACCCGGCCGCCAAGACGGCGCTGTCGGATATCGAAGTGGAATACAAGGAAGTTCAAGGCGCGCTCTATCACCTGCGCTATCCCTTGAAGGACGGAAGCGGCTCGATTACGGTTGCCACCACCCGTCCCGAGACGATGCTGGGCGATACGGCAGTCGCGGTCCATCCGGAGGATGAACGCTACAAGCACCTGATCGGCAAGCTGCTCGTCCTGCCGGTTACTGGCCGCGAAATTCCGATCATCGCCGACGAATACGTCGAGAAGGAATTCGGCAGCGGTGCCGTCAAGATCACGCCCGCCCACGACCCGAACGACTTTGAAGTTGGCAAACGCCATAACCTGGAACAAATTCTCGTCATGGACGAATCGGCTGTGATGAATGGGAATGCGGGCAAGTATCAGGGCCTGGACCGCTTCGCCTGCCGCAAGCAGCTGGTTGAGGATCTGAAGGAAGCGGGCGTGCTGGTCAAGATTGAGGAGCATCTTCACCAGGTCGGCCACAGTGAGCGCTCCGGCGCGGTTGTCGAGCCGTATCTGTCCACGCAGTGGTTCGTCAAGATGAAGCCGCTGGCGGATGCCGCCATCGCCGCCCAGACTTCGGGCAACGGGCCGGTCTTCTACCCCGACCGCTTCGAGCGGACTTTCCTGCACTGGATGGAAAATATTCGCGACTGGTGCATCTCCCGTCAGCTGTGGTGGGGACACCGCGTTCCAGCTTGGTATTGTGAGGAATGCGGCGACATGCACGTTTCCCGTGAAGATCTGACAACTTGTCCGAAATGCGGCAGCGCAAAGCTTCGGCAGGATGAGGATGTCCTGGACACCTGGTTCAGCTCCGCGCTCTGGCCGTTCTCTACGCTCGGCTGGCCGAAGCAAACGGCGGACCTGAACCGATATTTCCCTACTCAGGCGCTGGTGACGGGCTACGACATCATCCCGTTCTGGGTATCCCGGATGATCTTCAGTTCGATCGAGTTCACCGGCCAAAAGCCGTTTGAGCACGCGCTCATCCACGGGCTCGTTCGCGATTCCGAGGGCCGCAAAATGTCCAAATCCCTTGGCAACGGCGTCGATCCACTCGAGGTCATCGAGCAGTACGGAGCCGATGCGATGCGCTACATGCTATCGACCGGAATCACGCCCGGGCAAGATCTGCGCTTCCGCATCGAGCGCGTAGAGCAGGCCCGCAACTTCGCCAACAAGATCTGGAATGCCTCCCGCTTCGTGCGGATGAACCTGGGCGACCTCAAGGCAGAGGAAATCTCCTTGACCGGGAAGCTCGGAACCGCCGACCGCTGGATTCTGCATCGCCTGAACGAGACAGCTAGCGATGTGACCCGATTGATCGATGCCTATGAGTTTGGTGAAACCGGCCGCGTCCTGTATAATTTTATCTGGGATGACCTGTGTGACTGGTACATCGAATTCAGCAAGCTTTCTCTGTACGGCCAGGACGAGGAAGCAAAAGCGGCGACCCGTTCCGTCCTTGCCTATGTGCTCGATCGCACCCTCCGGCTTCTGCATCCCTTCATGCCGTTCCTCACAGAGGAAATTTGGCAGCACCTGCCGCATGAAGGAGAGACCCTTACTCTCGCAGCATGGCCGGTTTACGATCCGGCTTTTGTTGCGGACGATGCGGTTCGCGAGATGGAGCTGCTCATGGGAGCCATTCGCGCCGTCCGCAATATCCGGGCGGAAGTGAACGTGCCGATGAGCAAGAAGATCGACCTGCTCGTTCGTCCGGCCGACGCCGACAATGCGGACATTCTGGAGCGCAACGCTGATTATCTGCGCCGCTTCTGCGGGACGAATACCTTCGAGATCGGCCTATCGCTCTCCGCTCCAGACAAGGCGATGAGCGCTGTCGTTACGGGGGCTGAGCTTTATCTGCCGCTGTCGGGTCTGATCGACATCGCGCAGGAAGTCGCGCGCCTTACGAAGGAGCTCGCCACGCTGCAAGGAGAAGTCGAGCGAATCGAGAAGAAGCTGGCGAACGAAGGCTTTGTCTCCAAGGCGCCGGCCAAAGTGATCGACGAGGAAAAAGCCAAGCTGGCGGACTACGCCGAGAAACGCGGCAAGGTCGCCGCAAGGCTCGAAGAGCTTCAAGCGTAAGGAGCAGTCGCTCCGAGTGATTTCCGTTTGATCGCTCTTGAAAAAACGGACCGAACTCAGGGAAAGCTTCATATATATAAAAAGGATGCGACGGATGATGACCGGATCTAGATTGGATGCGCCGGACAGGATCGATAACGGCGGCTCTCCCTTGGAAAAGTCCGGGGAAGCCGCTCCGTTCAAGACCTACGAGGAGGCTGTCGACTGGATCAACAGCCAGGTGCCTCTTCACGGCATACGCCAAGGACTTGGGAGAATGGAACGGTTGATGGAGCTCCTGGACCATCCCGAGCGCCGGCTGCGCTTCATTCATGTGGCCGGTACGAACGGCAAGGGCTCCACTTGCGCTTTCTTAACGGAAGCGCTCCTGCGAAACGGGTATGATGTGGGCACGTTCACATCGCCTTATATCGTGAAATTTACGAACCGCCTGCAGTACAACGGACGCGATATCCCGGAGGAAGTTCTCCTTCGGCTCACCAATCTGGTGAAGCCTCTCGCCGACGAAATGGAGGAAACGGAGCAAGGCGCTCCAACCATGTTTGAGCTGGTGACGACGATTGCCATTCTGTATTTTGCCCGCGTGGTGTTCCCGGACTATGTCGTCTGGGAAGCCGGGCTCGGGGGCAGAAGAGACTGCACGAACATCGTGACGCCGGTCCTCTCCATCATTACGAACATCGGTCACGATCACATGGAGATTATCGGCGACACGATCGCCGCCATTGCTGAAGAGAAAGCCGGGATTGTCAAGCCCGGCGTTCCGTTGGTCAGTGCAGTGGAGCAAAGGGAAGCGCTGGACGTCATCGAAGGCGTATGCCGCGAAAAGCGCTCCACTCTGTACCTGCTCGGGCGGGAGTATCAGTTTCGGCCGGAAGAAGCCGCGGCAGGGAAGCAAAGCATGTCGTTTCAGGGGCCTTTTCGAGCCTACGAATCGGTTCCCGTATCCCTCAACGGACCGCATCAATTCAAAAACGCTTCGGTTGCGCTGATGGCCCTGGAGGTTCTGCGGCAGTACGGCGCTGTTCAGCTGGAGGAAGAGCTGCTCTATGCGGCCTTCCGTCATACTCGCTGGCCTGGACGCCTGGAGCTGGTCCGAGAGGAACCGCGGCTGCTGCTGGATGGGGCGCATAATCCCGAAGGAGGCGAAGCGCTGGCTTCGGCTCTTCGGGAGTCTTTTCGCTACCGCAAGCTTCACCTTATGATCGGAATGATCGCCAGCAAGGATCATAGCGGATTCTTGCGCCATGTCCTCCCCTTGGCGGATTCCGTGATCTTCACGGAGCCCGATTATCATAAGAAGCTGGATGCGGCCGAGCTTACCGCGAAGGCCCGGAGCCTGATGGAGGAGCTTCATTTGTCGCTCGAGGTTTCCGTTCAACCGGAATGGAAGCTCGCACTTGAACGCTTGACGGAACAGTCCGGGGAAGGCGATCTTGCCGTCGTGTCGGGGACGCTTTATCTCATCTCCGATGTGCGCAGCTGGGTGCTGAATCGGTCCGAATCAGAAAAAGGTTGGTGAACTCACTTGAATCCATTAGAGCATGTTCATTTTATCGGTATCGGCGGGTACGGTATGAGCGCCATCGCAAAGGTGATGCTGGAGATGGGGTATGAAGTATCCGGATCGGACTTGGTCCAGCAGGAGCTGACCGAGAAGCTTGCCGCCAAAGGCGCTCGTGTGTATATCGGCCATGAAGCCGAAAATGTGCGCGGAGCTGACCTGGTTGTGTACTCCACCGCTCTATCGAACGATAACGTTGAGAAGAGGGAGGCGGAGGAACGGCACATTCCGATTCTGCACCGTTCACAGATGCTGGCCAGGCTGATGAATGAGCGCAAGGGTGTCGCCGTCGCCGGGGCGCACGGCAAGACGACGACGTCTTCCATGATGGCGCTGGTACTGGAATTGTGCGGCCAAGACCCGACCTACATTATCGGCGGAGAGGTCATGAACCTGGGCAGCAATGCGAAGGCAGGCAAGGGCGACTATGTCGTAGCCGAAGCGGATGAGAGCGATGGCTCCTTCCTCCAGTATCATCCTCAATTGGCGGTCGTTCTTAACATCGAAGCCGACCATTTGGAGCATTACGACGGAGACTTTGAAAATCTGAAACAAGCCTATCGCAAATTCCTCAGCCAGGTCAAAGACGGCGGCAAGGCGGTCGTTTGCGCGGATGATGTCCATCTGCAAGCGCTCCTGCCGGAGCTGGGAGAGAAGGCCATCACCTATGGAATCGACCATGACGCCGAATATACTGCTCATGAGCTTGAGCTTGGAGACCGCAAAAGCTCATTCGAGGTTCGCCATAACGGACAACGGCTCGGGACGATCGTCTTATCGGTTCCGGGAAAACATAATGTATACAATGCACTCGCCACGCTCATTGTCTGTCAGCAGGCAGGCCTGACGTTCGAACAAGTCGCGGATGCCATTGTTGACTTCCGTGGCGCTAAGCGGCGGTTTCAGGTGTTGGGCGATACCGACGGAATATTGGTGATCGATGACTACGCTCACCACCCGACGGAAATCCAGGCGACGATCAGCGCCGCCAAAGCGACCGGCAAGCGGATCGTGGCGGTGTTTCAACCGCAGCGCTACACGCGCACGTACTTTCTCTTCGAGCAATTTAGCCGTGCGTTTCCCGAAGCGGATGAGGTGATCATCACCGACATCTACAGCCCTGCCGGAGAGAAGCAGATCGAAGGCATTACCTCCGCCAAGCTGGTGGAGCTGATCCGTCAGAACAGCAACGCCAATGCGCGGCATATCCCGACGAAGGAAGGCGTGCTGGAATACTTGAAGGAGCATGTCGAAAGCGGCGATCTGGTGCTGACGATGGGAGCAGGAGATATCTGGAAGGCGGCGGACGGCCTCGCGTCCTGGCTGCGCAACAAATAACCGAGCTATGCATGTCGAGAAGAAGGATGCCCTCCAGCCGAAAGGCTGCGAGGAGCATCCTTTTTTTGGATAGAGACACGGTTCGTCACGAATCATTCCAATTTTGCGCTCTCTGTCGATTTGGAGGGGAATTATGGTAGGATAGAGATACCAAAATATTGAAAAGGAATTTGCGACCATGAAACGCAGACTGGGCCGCACGGCAGGCTTTCTCATCGTCACACTGGCAATCGGGTTATCGGGCTGCTCTCCGAAATCGAATCTATCCGGGAAGCCTCTCGCTTCGCTTACCGCCTTCTATCCAGGGGGGAAGGGCGCCATTTGGGCGGCGGATGAAGAGGGACGCTTGCTTCGCTCAACGGACAAGGGTAAGCATTTCTTTAAGGTGATGCCGAAGGGGCTTGTATCCGTAAGTGTTTCCAGTTTATTTGCCTTGAATGCCAAGCAGGCCTGGATCGTGGACCAAGCGGGAAAGGTATATCGGACGATGAACGGCGGTCGAAATTGGAAAAAATCCAATGAATTCCTCATCGCCCCGAATCGGGACGATATGAATCTGGTCTTCAGCGACGTCCTGCACGGGTGGCTGCGGAATGGGTCGAGCTTGTATCGAAGCGAAGACGGAGGCATGACTTGGACGCTTATCAATCCGGACCTGCCTGCTGGATATGCGCTTAACTTCACATCGCCGATGATCGGCTGGCAATCCCGATTTGACGGAATTTACAAAACCGAAGACGGAGGGCGCCAATGGAAATCGGTGAAGAAGACCCGTGCGGATTCCTTGGTCGAGCAAGCTTTGTTTTTCGATGAGAAGAACGGGATGCTCCTACGATTCGCTCCCGATATGAACCAACAACTGGCCTTCACCTCCGATGGCGGGATCACCTGGACTCCTCTCTCCTCCGTTCCAACCGCCCGTATGGAGGGCTGCCATTCGACCTTGTCCTTTTCCGTCGCGGCTGATGACCATTTGATTGCGTACTACCAGGAATCGGGGCGGTTGATTGAAGCCTATTACACCCATGATCAGGGGCGTTCCTGGAGAACGCTTCCCTTAAGCTCCAATAAAGAATGGGGCACTCCAATCGTTTTGAAAGACGGGCCTCTGCTCCTGCTGGATAGGAAAGAGGAGGGGGTTGAAGTGAAGTCTTTTGCTCTAAGCAGGAATAATGGAGAATGGGAAACTTACCGGCCTATTGTGGTCGATTAACCTTTGTCGGCGGCATTCATTTCAGAGAAAAGACCAAATGGGATCGAGCAAGGGGGAGCGGATCGAGATGAAGAGAATTCATGTTCTGGCGAGCATCATCGTACTTGTTTTCGTGATGTCGATATCAGGCTGCACGAAGGGGGAACCGAAGGGGGAGCCTCTCGACATCAGCAGTCTGGCTTTAATCGGCAAGGGGCCATCCACCATCTGGGCGATACGGCAGGATGAGAAGGGGAACCTGCTTCGATCTTCCGATCAAGGCAAAACATTTCGCGATATCATTCCCAAGGACATCCACACAAAGGGATGGATGGGGAATTTTTTCCTGAACGCGAAGCAGGCTTGGATCATCGATTCCTCTTATTCGCTTTATCAGACTTTGAATGGTGGCCGGGATTGGAAGAAGATCGCCAGTCTCAGCGACGTGGAGCAGACCTCGGGGGTTCTGCAGATCCTTTTCCACGATGTTCTTCACGGGTGGCTGCGGATGAATGACAACCTGTACAGCACGGAAGACGGCGGGACCACCTGGAAACGGGTCGCAGAAAAAATCCCTAACGGTTCTCTCGATTTCACCACCTTGGAGATCGGCTGGAGCAACACGATGGATGGCGTGTACAAGACGGAGGATGGCGGCAGAACTTGGAACCTCGCGATCGCGAAGAAAACTACTTTTCTTTTCGTCAATTTTGTTGATAAGAATTTTGGATTCCAGCGGACATTGTCGCAAACAGCGAATGGTATATTATCCGGAGACTATCGTATCACTAGCGATGGCGGTTCGACGTGGAGAGACATACCCAGTGTCCCTTTCCCCAAGGAAGTATTGGCAAAGGAAATGTATTGGTATGATTTCGTGAGTAAGTATGGGATTGCAGTCAGTTATGGAGAAAAGAGTATTGAAAGCCTCTATTCTACGATGGATCAAGGGCGTACCTGGCGATCCCTTCCGCTTGCCAAGGATAGCGATTTTACTACTCCCTATCTATTGGAGGGAGGAACGCTTTTGCTAGTTGGTGGGGACAAGGGAGGACTCATTCATTCGATCTCGCTCACCAAGAAGAATAGCGAGTGGAAAACCTATCAGCCCCTTATCGTGGACTAACATATCCGGCAAGCTTGTTTCATATAATGAGCCTATATGAGACAAGGGAGCGAGAAAGATGAACAAGGCGAGACTTACCTACCGCTTTGACCGGACGGGCTTGAAGGAAGAAGAAACCGGAGCCGTTGCTCCCAAGGAGCCCTGGAACCGGGATGGCAAGCTGACGGAAGCTCGCGCATCGGAGCATGCGCCTGAGCTTGCTTCTGATCGCGAAACGGAACGTGCCTACGAGAGAATGCAGGAGAATGGATATCGCACCGGAATGCAGGGGAGCGATGCTCCCTCCTATGCAAGCTGGGAAATACCCGATGAAGCGGAAGTACGGGAGGAGCGCAAGCGCCGCGAACGAGAAGCGGCCTTACGGAGCGCGCAGTTGGAGCCATGGGCGTGGACGGACGAAGCTTCCCGGAGCCGGGAAGCCGGGCGCAGTAAGCCGGACCGCTATGGCAGCGGCTTCGACCATGGAGATCGGTCGAAAGGCAATTCCACTTACGGAGATCGGGGGAGCGACAAGGTCGTCCCCCTCTATGAGGACGAATGGCGCGGGTTGAATATCGATCGGGATTGGAGTAACGGCTACGAGAGCGACGGGCCTGCCAGAGACCATTCGATTCATGACGACACCATCCGTATCGAGAGCCTGATTCGGAAGTCGGATAACCGCTCCCGTCATGAACGAAACCGCGATCCCTATGAAGAGTGGAATGACCATTCCGTACGGTCTGCGACTCGTCCTCATTCGAGCCCTTCGTCTCGCTGGGAAACCGCGCGGTATTCCGACGACTACGACGGTGGGGCAGACCGGGACGATCTTCGGCGAAATCCTCGCGGCGCGGCTACTCGTTACGATTCGGGCAGCATCTATAGCGGGTATGAAGCCGGCTCTCGAGGGCCGGAAATCGAAGAGTCGCTGCTCTATCCGGAAGGGAGGAGAACGAATCGCCGCAGCCTTGGCTGGCTGAAGGTCGCCGGCTCGCTCCTGGGTGCGCTCGTTCTCGGCGGAATGCTCGGGTACTACGTGCTTACTCTCTTCAACGGGTCATCGACTGCGGATACAAAGACGCCCACAGATGGAAGCGGAACCTCCATTGTTCAATCCAATCAAGGGGACAATGGCAATGCTGCCGGAGCGGATTCAACGGGTTCGGGAGAAGCGGCTCCCGTCACCGCCGAAGCGAATATCACCTTGCCGGAGCAAGCTTTCGTTCTTCTCCAGAACGGCAAGTTTAGCAGTGCGGAAGCGGCGGCGGCCGCCGCAGGAGCGCTCGATGATTCCGGATATGCGGCTGCCACGGAGCCGGGGGATTTCTATTTCGTGTACGCGGGAATAGCGTCCGATCGGGAAAGTGCACGAACGCTGGAAGAGAAGCTGAAGGCAAACCAATTCGAGGTGTACGCCAAGGAATTTAAGCTCCCGGCCGTAAGCCGCGTGGAATGGAGCGGGGATACCCTCCCACTGCAAAATTATTTGGAGGAGACCAACCGTCTTACCAAAATCATGGCGGGAATCACCCTCGTCCATCTGGAAGAGGATTCGGTTACCCCTCTGGACGCGGAGTCGCTGAGCTCGATCAAGAAGGCTCATCAAGCTTGGACCGAGCAAGCTTCTGCCGTCAAGGGAGAAGCGCCTGCAAGTGTGAAGACACTGCTGCAAAAGATGGACAACGCCATCAATACAGCGGAGAAGTCCCTCGAAGCATACGTGAAGAACCCTTCCGCCTCTCTCCTGAATCAAGCTCAGTCCAACCTCATCCAATGCCTGCTCGCCCAGAAGCAGTTGCTTGGGACCCTCGCAAGCAATTAACCTGAGCGGGTAATGAGTCGCCGATGGGGACGATAAGAGCTCGGCCAGGCATGAACGGATCAAAATTTCAATCCCTTGCAAGAAGAGCCGTACCCCGATAAGCGGGTGCGGCTCTTCCTTTTCGATTCATTGTCAGAACCTTGATTCGTCCGTATAATATACTTTGATCGACATTTACATACCTTATCAGGTGGGGCCAACTCATGAAGAAGACGAATCTTACCTTGACGCTGTTTCTAATCCTCGGTCTCATGACCGGACTCATTTTGACGGAGCTTCTCGCTTCGGTGAAAGGCATCGGCTTCTTGACGAATGCAGCGGAGATTTATTGGCATCCGAA
Source organism: Gorillibacterium timonense (assembly GCF_001457415.1). Classification (GTDB taxonomy): domain Bacteria; phylum Bacillota; class Bacilli; order Paenibacillales; family NBRC-103111; genus Gorillibacterium; species Gorillibacterium timonense. The sequence continues at coordinate 744,479 of NZ_LN881723.1, read as the reverse complement.
AGCGGATTTCCAAGTGCTGAAATACGATATCAACTTAACGATCCGACTTAACCTGCTGTGCATAGCCGGTATGGTGGGCGCTTTTCTCATCTATCGGAAACTCTAATCGGGAGGCTCGACATGTCCATCAACAAGACGCTTTATCTTGCATCCTCCTCCCCCCGCCGCCAGGAATTGGTTCGCATGCTCGGTCTGCCTTATGAAGTGCGGGTCAGCGATGCGGATGAATCGACGGAGCCCGCTCTCTCTCCCGCGAGCATCGTCGCCGCTCTTGCCATGCGGAAGGCACTGGCCGTACTTCAATGCGGAGTCCCCGCTCCAGGGGTCATCCTCGGCGCTGATACCATCGTGGTCGTGGATGGAACCGTGCTCGGCAAGCCGCGTGACGAGAACGACGCCGTTCGGATGCTGACAGCGCTGCAGGGTCGGACGCATGAAGTATTCAGCGGAGTGGCTTGCGTGGATGCCGATTATTCGGGCAATCCGGCGGCAATGGAGAAAGCGACGCATTTGAATGCCGATCACTTGGACAATGCGGTTGTGCAGACGATTCCGGGTGCCGATTCCACCTTTGCCATCGGCGGTCTTGCAAGTTACCGGATACTGGCGGAAGCTGATGGACAAGCAGAGGTGCTGTCCGGGTATTCGTTCAGCAAGGTGACGTTCCGCCCGATGAGCGAAAGAGAAATCCGCGCTTACGTGGCAACCGGCGAGCCGATGGACAAAGCCGGCGCGTACGCGGTCCAAGGGATCGGGGCTGTCTCCATCGAGAAGATTGAAGGTGATTTTTTTAGCATTATGGGGTTGCCGCTCAATCTGCTCTATCCAATGCTACAGAAATTGGGTATCTCCATATGGAGATAGTCTCTGACAAGTCAGCATCAGTTTCGGGATGATTCGCCGATTCGCCGATTGAATTCATGAAGCTGTTTCACGGGTACGGCATGACGCGAGCCAGGACTTTAATCAAAGTCTTGGCTCTTTTTCGTACAGCAATCGTGAGCTGCATCAAGGACCGGAATCAATTCTAAAGGAATCAGCAGCAGCTATTTAGCTCGAAAAGGCACTTTTGAAAATCTTACGGAACTGTACGCAGCTATTTAGCTCACTTTGGAGTGAATACCGCGATTGGCCCACATTAGCTGCGTGTATCTCCGTTAGATTTTCCAAACCGTAAATATCGAGTAAATAGCGGCTGTGGCAACCGTTAGAATTCATCGGGGAGGCACATCGGTTGGATGTGTGAAAGGGTGAAGATAGTTTCGTAAATCGATTGAAGTCGTGAAGGCCGGTAAACGGTACCGTATATGGGCGAAAACGGTGATATGAGTCGGTTTGGCGAGGTTATTCTGATTATTCGGATGGGATATATTTTCTTTTTCACTTTCAATTTTGTATAATTGGGGAGAGCCATCAGAATACTTACCAGAAAATAAGGAGATGAACCCTCATGGCTGAAAAAATAAAGCTTGGACGTACGGAATTGAATGTGACTCCAATTGGCCTTGGTGCCAATGCCGTTGGCGGACATAATCTGTTCCCCAATCTGAACGACGAAACGGGGAAAGGCGTTGTACGCTCCGCATTGGAGAATGGAATCAATTTTATCGACACCGCATTTATATACGGTCCGGAACGCTCGGAAGAATTGATTGGAGAAGTGTTGAAGGAGAATGGCAAGCGGAGCGAAGTCGTCATTGCCACGAAGGGCGCTCATAAATTTGTGGACGGCCAGGTCGTTTTCGACAACTCTCCGGCCTTTCTGGAGGCTTCGGTCCATGACAGCCTGAAACGTCTGCAAACCGATTACATCGACTTGTATTACATCCATTTTCCGGACAAGGAAACCCCCAAGGACGAAGCGGTCGGAGCGCTCAAACGTCTGAAGGACGCCGGTAAGATTCGTGCGATCGGCGTATCCAACTTCTCTCTGGAGCAATTGCGCGAAGCGAATAAGGATGGCTATGTAGACGTTCTGCAATCGGAGTACAATCTGCTGAGACGCCAAGCCGAACAGGAGCTTCTTCCTTATGCGCATCAACATACCATTTCCTTCATCCCTTATTTCCCGCTCGCTTCCGGCTTGCTGAGCGGCAAATACAAGCGGGATACCGTGTTTGGAGCAGGTGACATCCGCGGGAATAACCCGCTATTCACTGGTGACGCTTATCTGCGTAACTTGGAGAAAGTGGACAAGCTGCGCGACATCGCTGCAGCCAAAGGCTATGAAGTTGCCCATGTCGTACTTGCCTGGTACCTTACCCGCGATGCCATTGACGCGCTCATCCCCGGCGCGAAGCGGCCGGAGCAGATCGCCAGCAACCTGAAGGCGCTGGATATCAAGCTGACCGCGGCTGAAATCGCTGCGATCGACGCCATTTTCAAGGAGTAACAGGAATCCCCATACGCTATCCGCTAAGAAGGCTGTTCCTCTGGTCGTTGACCAAGGAACGGTCTTCTTCTTTATCTTGACGCGGCCAACCCAACCACGAATTATAAATCCCCTTCCTTCTTGGGACGCACGAAACGGCCGACGATTGCGGTCGATTCCACCATGTTGATGAAAGCGGCCGGATCGATGCTCAGTACCTGCCGTTTCAGTTCCGCCACCTCGTACCGGGTGGTGACCGTCATGAACATATAATTGCTCTCCTCGCTGTAGCCGCCTACGGTTTCCATACAGGTGATCCCGTGAGGAAGCTTGCGTAGGCAGTTGAGCATGTGATCCTTTTTCTTCGTGATGATGAAGCAGGTCATCTTGATGTGCCGGACGTGAATCAGGTCAACGAACTTGCCTTTCACATATGTGGACAGCATCGAGAACAAAGCCAGATCCCAATTTTTATAAAACCCGAGAATGAGAATGACGACTCCGTTTAGCAAGAGCATGACCGTTCCCATCGGGAAATCGCGCCTGCGGGTCACCACCGAGCCGATGATGTCGAAGCCCCCGGTGGAACCGCCCGCGCGAAGGGAAAATCCGATGCCCACCGCCGTGACGATCCCACCGAAGACCGCGCCAAGCAGAGGGTACTTCGTCAACGAATAAGCGGGGATGAGCTCCATAAACCAGGTTGTGGATAGGATAGACACGAGGCTGAGGATGATGTATCGGCGGCCAACCGCTCTCCATCCCCAAACGACGAGTGGGATGTTCAAGACAAAATAGAGGGCGGAAATATTCCAATTCGTTAAATAACCGATGATCGAAGCGAGACCGGCGACTCCTCCGGACAACAGCTGATGGGGAATGAGGAAGAGTTCAAGCCCGGCTGCGAGCAGCAGCGAGGAGAGGAGGACGATGAGGACTTCCCGGATATAGACCCAATGGCTTTCTTTTGCGAATGTCCGAGCATCAGCTTTCATGAACGGGCTCCTTCCTTGTTCGACGGACTTTCGATGAGGCGGAGGGCGGAGCATAGACAGACGGCTCCTGGCTCCGCTTCTTTAGTGTGGACGGGAGAGGAAGGGTATATCCGGTCCAGAGGCATTTCACAGCAGGCTTTGCCCGCGGAAATGTGCTGTTTGACGCTTGATTTGCATTGTCGCGGTCTGGACGATTTTGGGATTTGTAACCTTCCCATATCATGCTATAATAAGTAGATGTTTTCACGTTGTTGGTCTGCCAGCTCACACGGAAAGAGGGCTTTCATGGACAACCTTTCTGCCAAGCATACTACGCTTCGCGAGGCTCCGCCTGACGAACAGCCGCGTGAGAAGATGCTGGACCTTGGACCCGATTCGCTCAGCAATGCCGAGCTGCTCGCCATTCTGCTGAGAACCGGCACCGCTCGTGAAACGGCGGTCGGCTTAGCCGGCAGAATCCTCAAGGAGTCCGGTTCTCTCGGCAGCCTGGTGGAGATGAGCATCGAGCAACTGACAACGATCAAAGGCATCGGTCCGGCCAAAGCCGTCCAAATTAAAGCGGGCATCGAGCTTGGCAAACGCTTAGCCCGCACCTCGATCCGCGATGAGATCATCATCCGGTCGCCTAAGGACGTGGCGGATTTTCTGATGGAAGACATGAGGTATCTGCAGAAGGAGCATTTTGTCTGTCTGTTTCTCAACACCAAAAACCGTGTCATCGCCCGAGAGACGCTTTCCATGGGAAGCTTGAACGCATCCATCGTGCATCCGCGTGAAGTTTTCCTTGCCGCCATCAAGCGGAGCAGCGCCTCCATCATCTGCGTACATAATCATCCGAGCGGAGATCCCACACCGAGTCCAGAAGACATCGAGCTGACGGACCGGCTGAAAGAGGCGGGAGACATCATCGGAATCGATGTACTGGACCATATCGTGCTGGGTGATCGAACTTTTGTAAGTTTGAAGGAAAAAGGGTACCTGTAATATAATGAGACTAGCAACCGCCTGAAAAGGCGCGAAGGGAGTTTACTGTTCATGTTTTCAACGAAAGATCTCGGAATCGATTTGGGTACAGCCAATACCCTTGTATATGCAAAAGGAAAAGGAATTGTCGTGAGGGAACCTTCGGTGGTCGCCCTGCGTACGGATACAAAAACGATCGAAGCGGTGGGGGAAGCGGCGAAGAAGATGATCGGCCGCACGCCCGGAAACATCCGCGCCGTTCGCCCGATGAAGGACGGCGTCATCGCCGACTTCGAAACGACGGCGATCATGATCAAATACTTCATCCGCCAAGCCCAGAAGCAGAGGGGAATGTTCAGCCGTCTGCCGCATGTCATGGTCTGCGTGCCTTCGGGCATCACCGCGGTAGAGAAACGCGCGGTTGAAGACGCCACCAAGCAAGCGGGCGCCCGCGAAGCTTATACCATCGAAGAACCGTTCGCGGCTGCCATCGGCGCCGATCTTCCGGTCTGGGAGCCGACGGGCAGCATGGTCGTCGACATCGGCGGCGGAACGACGGAAGTGGCCGTCATCTCGCTCGGCGGCATCGTCACCTGCAAATCGATCCGCATCGCCGGCGATGAAATGGACGAAGCGATCACCCAATACATCAAGCGGATGTACAACCTGATGATCGGGGAGCGCACATCCGAGCAGATGAAGATCGAAATCGGCTCCGCACTGCCGATGGACAAAGGAGAAACGATGGAAATCCGCGGCCGCGACCTGGTCACCGGACTGCCGAAGACGATGTCGATCACCTCGGATGAAGTGACCGAAGCGCTGGCCGACACCGTAAACGCGATCGTCGATGCCGTGAAGGTCACGCTGGAGAAATGCCCACCGGAGCTCGCGGCCGATATCATGGACCGCGGAATTGTGCTGACCGGCGGCGGCGGTTTGCTGCGCAACCTGGACAAGCTGCTTGCCCGTGAGACCGGGATGCCTGTGATGGTTGCGGACAACCCGCTCGATTGCGTTGCGATCGGCACCGGCCGGGCGCTCGACAACATTCACCTGTTCAAAAACAAAGGCAACTCCTCCACCAAGTCCCGCCGCTAATGCCAGTTCGTTATCTGCCTTACCGTTATCGGCAACGTACTAGGAAGTAGAGGGTGACCGTTTTGTACAAGCTTATGGGGAATAAGAAGCTGCTCGTGCTGATGGTCTCCCTGATCATCTTCATCGCCTTGTTCGGCGTTACGCTATCAAGGGAGAAGGCAACAGCGCCGGAGCGCTTTTTACGGGATACCGTGTCCTGGACACAAACGATTTTCAACCGGCCCGCCCGCTTTGTGGCGAACCTGGTTCAAGACATTCGCGATATTCGTACCATCTACGCGGAGAACAAAACTCTTCGGCTGACCCTGACACAATATTCCCGGGATACGATGAAGCTGAATGAGCTGGAAGCACAAAATCTCCGCCTGAAGGATCTTCTCGGGTTTACCGAGAAGCAGAAGGCGGCAAACAACTATCGGTACCATCCGGCCGAAGTCATTGCATACAGCTCAGACCCCTACAGCAAGGTGATCACGGTTAACGTCGGAGCGAGGGACGGCGTCAAGAAAGACATGGCTGTCATCTCGGTGGAGGGACTGGTGGGCCGGGTGATGGATGCCTCGGACTTCACCTCCAACGTTCAATTGCTGACCGCCATCGACTCCTTGAACGCCACGGACAGCGAATCCGATAAAGCCTCCGCCACCACGCCGACCAAGGGAATCTCGGCGACAGTGAAGGGCAAGGAATCGGATTCCTTCGGGGTCGTCAGCTACGATCCGGAGACGGGCCTGCTCATCATGTCCAAGATCAGCCCGAGCGATCCCGTAGCCAAGGGCGACACGATCGTCACATCCGGCATCGGAGGGGTGTTTCCGAAGGGAATCGTGATCGGCACCGTGCTGTCCAAGGAAGTGGACAAGCTCGGCCTAAATTATATCGCTTACGTTCAACCGGCTGCGGATTTCGTCCATCTCCGGGAAGTCCTCATCGTTGAGAAGCCGGAGTAAGGAGGTACCATGCGGCGAAGTCTGCTTGTGGTCATCATGCTGTTGATCTTTCTGATCGAGGGGACCTGGATGAATTGGTTTCTCCCTGCCGATTGGCAGTCGAGGATTCTCGTTTCCCCTCATCTCGTCCTTATCGTGATTCTATTTATCGGGATTTACTGGAACCGGCACTACGGGCTTTTTTTCGGCCTGGGGTTCGGTCTTTTGCATGATATCATCTTTTACGGTCCGATGATCGGAACCTTCTGTCTCGGATATGGGTTGGTCGGTTATGCGGCCGGACTCTTGCCGTTTCGCTCCGAGCGGAATATCCTCACGACTCTATTTATTGTGGCTGCGGGAATCTTCGGATTTGAATGGTTGATCTATGCGATCTATAGGCTGATGGACGTCATTCACACCAGTCCGGAATGGTCGTTTCTCCACCATATCTTCCCCAGTGTCGTAGCCAACCTGCTGCTGGCGCTCGCCTTCTACGTTCCCCTGCGCAAGCTGATGGAACGGGTACGAATGCCTCAGCGGGTAAAGGAGCAGGAATGAACAAACCGATGAAAGGCAAACCGCGAAAAGATTCGGCCGGTCCCTCGGGAGCGTCCCGAAGCCGGGTGACCATCAAAGGTGTTAAGGATGGCCTGATCTTTCAAATGGACGATTCTTGCCGGTATACGGAGCTGATCGAGGAGCTTCGCCACAAGCTGAGCAAAACCCATGACCAGATCTTAAGCGGGCCACCCATTCATATTCAGGTGAAGCTGGGAACACGTCGGATTAACGAAGCGGAGAAAACGGAGATTCTCGAGATCATCGCTAGCCGGGAAAACCTGCTTGTCCAGTCTGTGGAGACGGATCCCGAAGTTCCGAAGCCATCCGATCCCATGAGCGAGCTCAAGATCATCAAGGGCGTTATCCGCTCCGGCCAAACCGTCGAGCATGACGGAAATCTGATGCTGCTGGGCGATGTGAACCCCGGGGGAACGGTGCTGGCGGCAGGAGATATTTACATCCTCGGCTCGCTTCGCGGGATGGCTCACGCCGGGTACTTGGGAGAGCGGGGAGCCATTGTGGCGGCGTCTCATCTGAGACCGACCCAGCTGCGGATCGCCGGCATCATCAGCCGTCCTCCGGATGAATGGGGCATTGATAAAGACTCCTATATGGAGTTCGCCTATATTCGCGAAGATGCGATGGTGATCGACAGGATCAACCAACTGCACCGACTGAGGCCGGATGCGCAAAACATGTTTTTAAATGGGGAGTGAGCATATGGGAGAAGCGATCGTTGTCACTTCGGGTAAAGGAGGCGTCGGCAAAACGACGACCTCGGCCAATCTGGGTACGGCGCTAGCTCTGATGGGCAAAAAGGTGTGCATGGTGGACACGGATATCGGCCTGCGCAATCTGGATGTCGTCATGGGACTCGAAAACCGCATCATCTATGATCTGGTCGATGTTGTCGAAGGACGCTGCCGCTTGCCGCAAGCGCTCATCAAGGATAAGCGATTCGATGAGCTCTATCTGCTTCCGGCTGCCCAAACCAAAGACAAGAATGCCGTTTCTCCGGAGAGCGTCCGCACGATCATCCTTGACCTCAAGAAGGATTTCGACTATATCGTCATCGATTGCCCTGCCGGGATTGAGCAAGGCTTTCGGAATGCCGTAGCAGGAGCCGACAAAGCGATTGTCGTGACCACTCCAGAAAATGCGGCGGTTCGGGATGCCGACCGCATCATCGGTCTCCTGGAAAAGGAGCGCCAGATCGAATCTCCCAAGCTGATCGTCAACCGCATCCGACCGAATATGGTCAAGAGCGGAGATATGCTCAGCATTGATGATATTTGCCAGGTGCTTGCGATCGATCTGCTCGGCATCGTTCCGGATGACGAGTACGTCATCAAGGCGGCCAATTCGGGCGAACCGACGGTCATGAATCCGAATTCACGCGCCGCGATCGCTTACCGCAATATTGCAAGGCGAATTCTGGGCGACACGGTGCCCTTGATCTCCCTGAGCGATAAGGAAGGCGTCCTGACCAAAGTGAAGAAATTTTTTGGGATCGGGTAAACCAGTATGACCCTCTTAAACAAGCTTAAACGAATCGATTGGACCATCCTGTTCATTCTTTCTCTGTTTTTGATTCTCGGAACGATGATCATCTTTAGTGCCACCATGGACAGTCCGAAGTTTCAGAACGGCAATTTTCCCAAGAAAAATGTTGTTTTCTTCTCGCTTGGACTCGTGGTGATGATTGCGGTTTCCTTATTCAATTACCGCTATCTCTTGAAATTCGCTTGGCCGTTGTACGGTCTGACGATCCTTCTGCTTGTGGGCATCTACCCGTTTGGGACCCCACACAACAACGCGCTGGGCTGGTATGACCTCAAGGTGGTGGAGTTTCAACCAGCGGAATTGGCCAAGGTCGTGGTGATTATAACCATCGCTGCCTTTTTGGTGAAGCGCCGTGGAGCTCAACTGGGCTTTTTTCGAGATGTTGTTCCCATAGGCCTCGTCGGGGGGATACCCTTTGTAATCATCGTCTCCTTTCCGGATCTGGGGAATGCGGTGATCCTGCTTGTCATCATGATCGGCCTCTATTGGGTAGGCAACATCAAGCTTTCCCACGTCCTGATTGGGGTGACCGCCCTTTCGGTTTTTGCCGGAGGATTTCTCTATCTGTTTACAAATTATCACGATCAGGTCGCCAAGGTCATGACTGATATGAATGGTGCTCACTGGGTAAAGCGGATCGATACTTTCCTCAATCCTGATGATACGGCGAAAGATCAGGATCAAAGCTATCAGTTCAAAAATTCGAAGAAGGCAATCGGTTCGGGAGGACTTACAGGCGACGGGTACACAAAGGGGAAAATGGTTCACGGTAACAGTATACCCTTTGCGTATACGGACACTGTCTTCGTCGTTGTGGCGGAAGAATTCGGTTTTGTGGGTTCTTCCGTGCTTCTGATGTTATATTTTGTCCTGCTCTACCGAATGATCATGGTCGCCATGGAATGCAAAGACCTCGGAGGCAAATACCTGATCATCGGGATTGTGTCCTTCTTCGTCTTTCAAATTTTCCAGCATGTCGGAATGCTGATGGGGCTGATGCCATTGACGGGCATTACGCTCCCTTTCATCAGCTACGGCGGCACCTCTCTCTTGATCTACCTGATATCCATCGGACTCGTTCTCAGCGTTCGCATCCACCAGGATCAACCGCTGGAAGAGTAGCGGTAGCACGACCCGACTTATCCCTATAGCGCAGGTACGCTTATCGAGCGTACCTGCGCTTTTGATATTTCGAGCTTGTCTTGTCTGCTCCACTAGCCGCACGAATGCACCGTATTGAACCATAAAACGTCATTGTTGAACCGCGAAACAGCAATTGTCATTCCCGCCGGACGGGCTTCATAGGATATAGAAACAAGCCCGGTTGGGGAGGGATCACGTTGACGAGGAAGAACGATTCGGACCGGTATAGGGAATCTTCGGAGCCGGAACGCAGACGGAATGGATTGTGGAGGCTAGAAGAGGAGCGGAGCGGCAGAGATGCCGAGAACTTGGACTACGCTCGCGAGAGGAGGGCTTGGACGGACGAGGAAATCCGTCAGGCCGTGCCCATTCAGGAACGCTTGCGGGACAATCTTCTGCGGGAGGAAGGGTTTTGGGTCGCCCAGGAGCCGCAGGAGAGAGACCCGGAGGAAGTATGGAAGGAGAAGGAACGGCTGCTGTTCGGACAGGCCGGCGGTAGAGGCTTGCTCGAAGCGGGTGGTCAACAGGAGGAAAATCGATTTTTTCACATCGGCCGAACTTTGCGGATTCAGCTTGCGGCGAGCATTCTCTTGTTTGCGGCCGTTTGGGCTGTATTTCATACGAATACGGCTAAGACGGAGCCGGTGCGCCAGGCCGTGCGCGAGGTCATGACGAACGAATGGAATTTCAAGGCGGTTTCGGTCTGGTACGAAAAGCGGTTTGGAACGCTTCCTTCCTTTCTCCCTGCCTACCATTCTAGCGGGGAAGCTGCTACGGAGGTCGGAGCTAATCGAGCAGAGCCATACGCCGTGCCCGTGAGGGGGACGATCTCCTCTTCTTTTACCGATTCGACGCCTTGGATCGGATTAGCGACAGCGGCCGGAGCTCCCGTCTCTGCGATGGACGGAGGCATGGTCACCTATTCGGGAGAACAGACCGACGGTGGCCTGACCCTTACCATTCGTCATTCGGGGGGAATGGAATCGACCTATGCGGGATTTGCAGAGCTAACACTGCAGAAGGGAGATTGGGTACAGAAGGGAGAGGCGCTCGGCCGCGTTTCTCGTCACGAAGACAATGGCCGGGGCCAATTTCGGTTCGCCGTCATGAAGGATGGGCTTTACGTCAATCCGGTGGAGTGGGTTAAATTTGATTAAGTGCTTTGGTACGGAGTACCGCTTCCATCCGTTGTTCGTGCTGCTCATGCTGCTGTCTGCCATGACCGGGTATTTTCTTGAACTGCTGACGTTATTCGGCGTCGTCCTGATTCACGAGCTCGGGCATGTGGCAGCGGCGAAATCGTTCGGCTGGCGGATCCGGGAAGTCAAGCTGCTGCCATTCGGCGGGGTAGCTGTTACGGAGGAGGGAGCGAACGTTCCCGCCCGGGAAGAACTGATCGTCGCCATAGCAGGGCCGCTTCAAAACGCGATCATGATCGCGTTCGCGCTGCTATGCTCCCGGATGGGATTCGGTGAATCCGGGTGGTGGGATTATTTCCTGCGGGCCAATCTGCTCATCGGGCTGTTCAATCTGCTCCCGATCCATCCCTTGGACGGAGGGCGAGTGTTGTTTGTCGCCTTGGGGAGGCTGTTCACCTATCATCGGTCTCTTGTTCTCGGAACGAGGATCAGCCTTGCGCTCAGCGCCTTCCTCGCTCTCGGGGCATTGGTGCCGAGCTTGTCGGGGGGCTTGAATTTGAACGTACTGGCGGTGGGGCTCTTTTTGTTTGCGACCAATTGGTACGGGTACCGGCAGCTCCCTTTTCAATTCCTCCGCTATTTAATGGGAAGAGAGGCAGCCGCTCGGCGATTCTTGAAGGAAGGCGCCGAGATCAGGCGGCTTGACGTGGAGAAGAGGAATACCCTTCAGGAAGTGGCCAAGCTCTTCATGCGCGACAAGTATCACCTCATCTGCATTCGCGGGAGCCGGGGATCGGTGGAGCGGATCGTGCCGGAGCAGGCGCTCTTGCAAGTTTTTTTCGATGGCAATAAAACCGACCGTGCGGTTTCCGAGGTGTTCCTGTAGAATATAGGGAGATCAGCACTGAGGTGAAATGATGAATAAACTAGTCGTGGAATGGGATAAGGGAATCAGCCGGGTCGCCCTTGTGGAAGACGGAAGGCTGTCCGAATTCTATCTGGAGGGACCCGAAGAGAAGGAACGCGCCGGCAATGTGTTCAAGGGCCGCATCGTCAATGTGCTCCCCGGGATGGACGCCGCCTTTGTCGATATCGGACAAAGCCGCAACGCCTTTCTCTATCGGGACGACCTGCTGCCTCCCCATCACGATGGAACGGACGGGCGCAAGCCGGGGATCGAGCAATTGGTTCGGATCGGCCAGGACATCCTCGTTCAGATTAAGAAAGAAGCGCAGGAAGGCAAAGGAGCGCGTGTGACGACCCGCTTTACCATCCCCGGCCGGGCGCTCGTCTATATGCCAGATGCGGACTATACTGCGGTCTCCCGGAGAATCGGCTCCTCCGAAGAGAAGCAGCGGTTGAAGGCGGTGGGGGATCGTCTGCGACGGGATGGCGACGGTATCATCCTGCGTACGGCGGCAGAGGGAATATCGGAAGACCGGCTGGAGCGGGAATGGGGGCTTTTGCGGAATCTGTGGCGAACCGCACTTGCAAAGGCCAAGCCATTGACCGCACCTTGCCTCGTCTATCGAGACCTTGATCTCATTCCCCGGCTCGTTCGCGATCTCTTCACGGACCGGGTCGATGAGCTCGTGCTGGACAACGCAAGCCTTGCCCAACACATTATCGCGCTGCTTCGAACCATGGCTCCCGAGCTCGCCTCGAAGATTGTTATCCATCGGGAGAAGAGGCCTTTGTTCGAAGCCTACCCCATTCACCGCGAGCTTGAGCATGCGCTTCGCCGCAAGATACCTCTTGCCAGCGGGGGCTACCTCATTTTCGATAAAACAGAAGCGATGACGGTCATCGATGTCAACACCGGCGGGTTTACCGGACACGCCGATCTGGAGGAAACCGTCTTTCGCACCAATCTGGAGGCGGCGGAAGAGATTCCGCGCCTGCTTCGGCTGCGCGACAGCGGAGGCATGATTCTGGTCGATTTCATCGACATGAAGCTGGAAGAGCATCGTCAGGCTGTAAAGAGCAAGCTGGAGGAGTCCGCCAAGCATGACCGGGGAAAGCTGCAGCTGCTCGGCTGGACCCGGCTCGGGTTGTTCGAGCTAACCCGGCGCAAGCGGCGGCAGGGGCTGGAGACGCTGTTCTATGAAGCCTGCTCCACCTGCGAGGGAACCGGCCGCATCTACATCGGGCGAGCAGAGGCTGCCCCAAGTTCCTCGTGAACAAACGAAAGGAGCAGCCGTTTTCATCGGTTTGGGTACAGTGCCTTGATCGTTGGAATGATAAGGTAGAGGGGCGAATCAAGCGGTGAGAGTCAACAGGCTAGGTTCGTTTTTTTTTCAGATCGATTGTCTCCTTCTCGAACCCTTTTTGGGTGGCTTTCCAATAGCAATTCCAAGGGGTTATTCCGAGGTCGCTCGGGTGCTGTTTATCTAATGGCGGTCACGGCCGCTATTTCGTCAATAGGTAGGGTTTTGAAATTCTAATGGAACTGCACGCCGCTAATGGGGACAATCGCCGATTATCACGCCGAAGGAAGTCAACTAGCTGCATCCATTTCCGCTAGATGAAGAAGAGTGTCATTTCGAGCTGATTAACGACTGCTGCTTCCGTTAAAGTCAAATCGGTCGGAGAGAGGCTTGAGCGGTTCCTGTTTCAGGCTTACCGGACGTAAGTCTGGAGATTGGAGAGCTTTGCCATACCTGCATCTGCTCATGAAGGCAGAGGTAGACACCAAGAAACCTAGTAGCTAAGCGGCCTGTTCGCGCTTAGTTACTAGGTTTCCTTTCAAATATCATCGTATAGAGATCTCATAGGTGCTCCAAAAGGTTTCCTTTTGGAACACCTTCTTCGCCTTGGACCCATCGGGGCGCGTATGGCGTGCGCTTACAGAGTCTCTTGCGCCTTGCGATGGCGGATCCTCCAGATTTCCTGAAGGAGCTGCTGCTCCTCTCGGGCATTCCATTCCCGGATCATGCGCGGGATGAGGAAGATATCCACGATGACCCACACGGAGAGCCCGAGGGCGGAGAGGAAGAACAAGACCAGGAAGATCACCAGCACGACGTCGCTTTCGGCGATGTCGGCAACAACCAATCCGATGTACATGGCAATGGTGAAGAGAAACAAGAACAGCTGAGCCACCGCGGAAGCGATGCGCTTCACGTAAAACCGATGCAGGCCAAGATGGCCGCCTAATAGCATGAGATAGCACAAGCCGAGGGACTTTTCCCGGTTCCTCAGCTCGGAATTCAACAGCATCAACTCTTGGATGTCAAGCTCTTGTTTTGTCAGCATGCTAGAACTGCACGGGCGAGTACCCGCGGGAGGACCAAAGCTGGTCGATCAGCCGGTTTTCTACGGCGGCGTTGCGTTCTTTCACCCAGGTGTGGATGAGGAAGGCGTCGACAATCCACCAGATCGCCGTCACGATAAGACCGATTACGGTTAAGGTCAAGATGAGCTGGGCAACGGCCGAACCCGTCTTTCCCATGTAAAAGCGATGGGCTCCGAACATCCCGAGAAAATACCAAAGAACATAGGCGACCACCATGTTCTTCCCTTGGTTTTTCAATTCGGATTCGAGAAGCAGCAGTTCTCGTGCATCAAGCTGGCTCTTGCGGTAAAGATTGTCCAATCGTACAACCCCCATAATCATTGGTAAAGTGCTTCCCCAGTATAGCAAGGGAGACCTCAACCGACAATGGGTCTAAATCGAAAGAATCGACAGCATCTCGCCGACGGCTTCTCAAATAAAGGCGTTGCATGGCAATAGGCAGTGTGGTATCATAGATCAGTGTGTTGCAAAACATGCCCCAACCGCACGAAACGGGTTTAAGCGCGGCACGCGGGAAACCGCAATCCGCCACCTGTCCATTAGGCGAGTCTTAGACATGAGGAGGTGCAACAAATGTACGCTATTATCGAAACCGGCGGCAAACAGTACAAAGTCCAAGAGGGCGATGTGCTTTTCATCGAAAAGCTGACGGCAGGCGAAGGCGAATCCGTTACGTTTGACCGCGTTCTGGCCGTATCCGGCGAAGCTGGTCTCACGATCGGCGCTCCGCTCGTAGCCGGCGCTTCCGTCTCCGCGAAAGTGGAGAAGCACGGCAAGGGTAAGAAAATCCTGGTTTTCAAATACAAAGCCAAGAAGAACTACCGTCGCAAGCAAGGTCATCGTCAGCCTTACACCAAAGTTGTGATCGACAAGATCCAAGCGTAAGGTCGGGCCGACTATGATTCAGATACGAATTGAACGCAAGCCGGTTACCGGCGCCATCCTCTCCTTTCGGATCAAGGGACACGCCTTGTACGCCGATCCCGGAAACGACATCGTCTGCTCCGCCATCTCCGCCATCACGGTGGGGACGGTTAACGCGATTGAGAAGCTGACGGGAACGGTTGCGAATGCCCGAATGAAAGATGGCTTCCTGTCCGCCCGCTATTCGCCCGAGCTCTTCGAGCCGGGGAATGAGAAAGGGCAGCAGGTCCAGCTCCTGCTGGAATCGATGGTGGTTATGCTCCGGGGGATTGAAGAATCCTACGGGAAGCATATCGCGATCACACAAAACCCTCGTAAGAAGGAGGTAGACCCAAATGTTGAAACTTGATCTTCAGTTGTTCGCATCCAAAAAAGGGGTAGGTTCCACGAAGAACGGCCGTGACAGCATTGCGAAGCGCCTTGGCGTGAAGCGTGCGGACGGTCAAACCGTAACCGCCGGCAGCATTCTGGTGCGTCAGCGCGGAACGAAAGTTCACCCGGGCAACAACGTGGGCATCGGTTCCGATGACACCCTGTTCGCTAAAGTGGAAGGCGTTGTGAAATTTGAACGCTGGGGCCGCGACCGCAAAAAAGTGAGCGTCTACCCGGCAGCAGCAGCTCCGGTTGCCGCTTCCGTAGAGCGTTAATTGAACCAACGAGCGCCTCGGCTGAAGAGCCGGGGCGTTTTTTGTACCGATTGACAGCTGCCGAGGCGGATAATGCCTAGAACGCTGTCAGCCCTAATCGTGTGGATATGAATCGGCGTCAATGGGTATGAGAAGTTATGCGGAGACCACGGTTTTTAAGCTGGCAGCGTACTATCTATTCCAAATTCCCCTATGGTGGTATACTTTGGTAAGCAATGAAGACGATCTTCATGTATCGGGAGAGAGACTATGGGGAACGGAAAGGATAAGTTGTGGCTGCCTGCGGCAATCGTGATCGGAGGGCTGTCACTGACGGCCGGGCTTCCGTCGTTAGTCGGAAGGTTGGCTGCGGCGCTTGCTTCGGCAGCGGCATTCGGGTGGTTTTTCCGTCAGTCGAAGATGGCGAATCAAGGGAAGCAGGATTCCAGGCTGCTTCGGATTTTGTCGATCTACCGACACGACTGGATGAACCATATTCAGGTGCTCATGGGGTATATCCAGCTCGGCAAGTATGAACGTTTGGCCGATTATGTGGACAAAATAAACGGACAGGTCTTTCAGGAAAGCTATCTTGTCAAAATGGGCGTACCGGAGCTCGCCGTCTACTACTACAATTTTCGGGCGGACAAGCGCAGCCTGGAGCTTGAATTTGAAATCGAGCAGGAAATATCGTTGTCCCGTCTTCCTGCGGAAGGCCGGAAAGCGGTTCGCTTCATTCGCGAAACCGTGGAACTGTTTGCCGATCAGAACGGAACCGGGAGCGGAGAAATCGGTTCGCTCAGCCTTGCCTTTGGTGAGGAAGAGGATTCGATGCTGCTTGATTTTGTCTATTCGGGACCGTTCATGGAGGAAGCGCCCAAGCGGTTGAATACGATCCTGAATGCTCATAAGCGCGACGGGGTTCAAGCTGAACAGGAATGGAACGAGAAGGGAGCGGCGATTGCCGTCCGGTTTCCCTTTCAGAGGAAATGAGGAGATAACATGTTTGTCGATAAAGCGAAAATCTATGTAAAGGGCGGCGACGGCGGCGACGGAGTAGTGGCGTTCCGCCGCGAAAAGTATGTTCCCGAGGGCGGCCCTGCAGGCGGCGACGGCGGACGCGGCGGCGATGTGATCTTCGTGGTGGACGAAGGCTTGCGGACCTTGATGGACTTCCGCTATCAGCGCCATTTCAAAGCGGATCGCGGCGTTAAAGGGCGGAACAAGAGCATGCATGGAGCCAATGCCGAGCATATGATCGTTCGCGTTCCGCCGGGTACTCTCGTCCTCGATGAGGATTCCGGAGAGATGATCGCCGATTTGACCCGCCAAGGGCAGCGGGTTGTCGTAGCGAAGGGAGGACGTGGCGGAAGGGGCAACACTCGGTTCGTCACAACCGCCAACACGGCTCCCGAAATTGCCGAGAAAGGCGAAGATGGCGAAGAGCGCAACCTGATTTTGGAGCTGAAGGTGATGGCCGATGTCGGGCTTGTCGGCTTTCCGAGCGTCGGCAAATCCACGCTTTTGTCCGTGGTATCGGCGGCGCAACCGAAGATCGGCGCTTATCACTTCACGACGATCACCCCGAACCTCGGAGTCGTCGATGTCGGCGATGGCCGCAGCTTCGTCATGGCGGATCTTCCCGGCTTGATTGAGGGCGCTCATACGGGGATTGGACTCGGCCATGAGTTCCTGCGGCATGTGGAGCGGACGCGCGTCATCGTCCACGTGGTGGACATGTCCGGTTCCGAAGGGCGCGATCCGTTTGAGGACTGGGTAAAGATCAACGAGGAGCTTTCCCTCTACAACGAGAAGCTGAAGGACCGGCCGCAAATCGTTGCGGCCAACAAGATGGATATCCCCGAAGCAGAGGAGAATTTGCGGGAATTCCGGGAAAAGCTGAAGCAGGCGGGCAAGGAAGAGATGTTGATCTTGCCGATTTCGGCCGCTTCCCGTGAAGGCATTCAAGAGCTGCTCTACAAGGCGGTGGATGTCCTCGACTCCATCCCGGATGAGCCCATTCTCGAACCGACTCCGGATGAGGAAGACCGCAAGGTTTACCGGTACAGCCACAAGGACGAGGAAGATGACATCGTCATCCGTCGGGAGAACGATCTCTTCATCGTCGAAAGCCCCAGTCTGGAACGGGTGCTGAAGCGCATGCAGCTGCATACTCAGGACGCCTTGCTTCGCTTCGACCGCATTCTTCGGAACCGCGGGGTCAATGAAGCGTTGCGCAAAAAAGGAGCAGAAGACGGTCATTTCGTAAGAATCGGCGATTTCGAATTTGAATTCGTGGAGCACGATTAATGGATCAGCCAAGCAACGAAGCCTCCGACCTTGATCAGGTCGGGAGGCTTTTTCTTTTCGATCGATCGAGATGACGGGGCATTGACGCCCTGGATTTTTCCATGTTAATATTGACACAAAAGACCCAAGAACACCGTGGGCAGTTAAATGCAGACCGGATAAGGGGGAGAAGGATGGCACTGACGAAGCGACGCTTGCAGTTTCTGGGCAAGCTGACGGAGCTATACCGGCGGACGAATCTGCCGATTCATTATGAAACACTTGCAAACTCCCTGGGCGTAAGCAAATGGACCGCTTACGATATGCTGAAAGAAATCGAAAAGCTCGGGTTCGTATCCCGCAGCTATGAAGTCAACCCGAACGAGACGGGCCGATCCCAGGTCGTCTTTGCCCCTACGGACGAAACCCTCCGCTTGTTTCCTTTGTCTCGCACCGAGAACACAGAGGGAAGCGATTGGAAACGGACCGTCAGCAAGCTGACCGGCATGCTCAAAAGCTTGAAGCACGTCGGGATGAACGAAGCGATCCGCAAGCTTCTGGATGAACTCCCCGACAAGTCGAACGGTATGGAGTTCTGCGGCTATATCATCGGATTGATGCTGGTCTACCTGAAAAAGCTTGGAGGTCGAACAGAGACCTTCATCCGTCTGGTCTTGCAAAAGACGCAAAATCAGGAAGCCAGGATGCTTTTATTTGCCGGATCAATCCTCGGCACAGTCATAGGAACCCTAAATGATGAGCTCGGGGGAAGGCTGACAGAGCTTATTGCCGATTTCTCGAAGGCGATCAACGAACTGACAGTGAAGGAAAAGGAAATGCTGGCTGACCTGCTGACAGAAGCGTTGGCATGAGTACCGAATGTGAGCTGACCGTTGACAGAAACGTTGGCATAAGAACCGAATGTGAGCGGATCGCTGACCGAAGCGTTGGCGTAAGTACCAAATGTGGGCGGATCGCTGACCGAAGCGTTGGCATATGTACCGGATGCGAGCGTATCAACACGGCGTTGCCGGAAGCGACGATGAAAGCTGTCTCTTCCTGCTTTATTTTTGGGTCTTTTGTGTATTATTACGGTTGCGATCAACAGAGTGGTGAAGAACAGATAACGATCAGTTTTTGGGTCTTTTGTGATTATTCATTTTCTTGATGAACTTGGCTCTACGATACCGGAGGAGGCGGAGAGATGGGATACGGCTTGAACGAATGGGTTGTGATCTTTGCGATATATGCGTTCGGAGGGTGGCTGCTGGAAAGCGTTTATGCAAGCATGAAACGGAAAAGGTTTGTAAAACGCGGATTCTTGACCGGTGTGATCTGTCCGATCTATGGATTCGGTGCGGTCCTGATTCTCGGATTATTCGAATGGATTCAGAGAACGACTCCCGATCCTGGATGGGGGCTGGTGCTGCTGTTCATCCTGTCCGCGATCGCGGTCACTGTGCTTGAATTTGCCGCCGGATGGATGCTGGAAAAGCTATTTCAGCGGAAGTGGTGGGATTACAGCCAGAACCGCTGGAATCTCTACGGCTACATCTGCCCGGGCTTTTCCTTGCTGTGGGGAGGATTCGCTCTGATTCTCGTCGGAGTGCTTCATCCTGCCGTGGAGAAGCTTATCAGCTCCTGGCCGGCATTTGATTATCGAATCGCGGCCTGGTTGTTCATGATCGATCTTGTGTTGGATACCACCTATACCGCCCGCGCTCATCTGCGTGACCGGCACGTCATATGCGGGCTCGCGGAAGAGATGGAGGAAGAATACCAACGATGCGTGAAGGAGCTCTTGGAGCATGAACAGGTGCTGCGGATGGCGGATTTCATCCAGCATGGCCGCACGACTTGCTTGGATCATTCCCTATCGGTGTCATATGGCAGTTATCGGATATGTAAGCGGCTTGGACTGGATTATCGTTCGGCGGCGCGAGGAGGGCTCCTGCATGACATGTTCTTGTATGATTGGCATGAGCGGGAACCCAAGCGGAGATGGCACGGCTTCACGCATCCGCGGACTGCTCTCACCCATGCCGAAGCCTGCTTTTGCTTAAACCCGGTGGAGAGGGATATGATTCTTCGGCACATGTGGCCGCTTACGCCGGCTTTTCCACGTTATCCGGAATCCTATGTGATCACCTTGGTCGATAAATACGTCTCGCTGAAGGAGGTTTTCCAAGGCTTCCGGTTGGTGAACCGGCTGCCTTCCTGACTTACCGTTAGGCCGATTCAGATCAGAGCACAAGGGGATCCAATAGCGGCGTCCAGATGACGGAAGGCCGCTCCTGTCCTTGCGACTCCAAGTCGGGCCATCCCGCGGTTCCGACCCACGGGTTAGATGAAGGTCCGTTAGCGAAAAAATGTGTCAGCAGCGAGCGAAAGACAAAGGCCATTTCGCGTTCTTCCTTCAGCACCTCTTCGCGCGGAATCCAATGGAGAGTGCCTTCACGGGTATCGGTAAAATCTCGGCGGTCCGTGTACGAGGTGAAGAAAAACTGCTGACGCAGCTCATCCTCTTTTTGACGAAGGAGGATATACTGCAGGCGGATATCTCGCAGATCGGTGGCGCGGAAGCCGGTTTCCTCCTCCGTCTCCCGGAGGCAGGCCGCGAGTGGGTCGCAAAGCTCCTGAGGTTCCACATGGCCCCCGACCGCTCCCCACATTCCGGGAAGGAGAAGGCGTTCCGGCGCACGTTTCATAAGCAGCAGATCGTTTCCTTGAAATAACAAATTGACGGCCATCAGCCGAAGCCTCATCGTCAGCCTTCCTCTCGTTTCATCGATAATCGGAGCGATTGCTCGAATCCAAATCGGACTCCCATCGACTCGTCATCCACTTTCTCCCGATCGAATAGATCATCAAGATTCCCCGCTTGGAATCGGACTTCCCCCCGTCGGTTCCCCCTGTACTATAAGTCGTAACCCCCTTGTGCGCAAGCCCGTTTGTCAGCTGACAAAGAAAAAGTGATTGCAGCGCCGCTCCTTCATCCGCTATAATGTCCTCTAAGTATAAACAAGAGTCTTTTTGAGGAGGACGCTAAGACGGTGGAGCCGCAGGGAAAGGAACGCTATTATCTTGTGAAAGAAGACATTCTGCCCGAAGCCCTGCTCAAGACGATTCAGGCCAAGGAGCTGCTGGTGAGGGGAAAGGTGAAGACCGTAGGCGAAGCGGTGGACCAGGTATCCCTGAGCCGCAGTGCGTACTACAAGTACAAGGACGGCATTCATTCGCTCAGCCAGCTGGACCGGGAAAATCTGGTGACGCTGTCTTTGGATCTGGAGCATCGCTCGGGCATCCTGTCTCGGGTGCTCGGCATGATCGCGGGGAGGGAAGCCAACGTGCTGACAATCCATCAGTCGATTCCGCTTCAAGGAATGGCAAATGCGGTCATCACGGCGGACATTTCCCAGATGAAGGGAGAGCTGGACGACCTGCTCGCAGCCGTCCGGGAAATCGACGGAGTGAAGGGTTCCGCGGTGATCGGCAGAGGGTAAAACATTCGTACAGCCGTTCGTCTGCCAGTCATGCGGCGATCCAAGGAACATCTGTAGACGATTCGGATAACCGATCGATAAACGTTTGAGGCCGAAGTCTCCGGCACAGGCGGTTATCTTTGATGATAAGGGGGAACCAGGGCTTCATGAAACCGATAAAAGTTGGACTGCTCGGACTCGGCACCGTAGGAACGGGCGTGGTCCGGATTGTGGAAGGCCATCAGGAGGATCTGGTCCGTCAAGTCGGAACCTCCATCGAAATCAGCCGCATTCTTGTGAATGACGTCACGAAGAATCGTTCGATCCCGATTCCTCAGGACCGGTTGACCGAACGCGCGGAGGATATTTTGCAGGACCCGGAAATCGACGTCATCGTGGAGGTCATGGGCGGGCTTGAGCCGACCAAGGACTATGTGCTTGAAGCGCTCGCTTCCGGCAAGCATATCGTCACGGCGAACAAAGATCTCCTGGCTCTCTATGGCACCGAGATCTTGGCCCAGGCAGAACAGTACAAGCGCGATATCATGTACGAAGCGAGCGTAGCGGGCGGTATTCCGATCATCCGGACGTTGACCGAGGGCTTCTCGTCCGATCGGATCCTCAAGATCATGGGGATCGTGAACGGAACGACCAACTATATCCTCAGCAAGATGAGCCGGGAAGGAGCGGCTTATGCGGATGTGCTAAAGGAGGCGCAAACGCTCGGGTATGCCGAGTCGGACCCGACTTCCGATGTGGAAGGGCTTGATGCGGCTCGGAAAATGACCATTCTCTCCCGCCTCGGCTTCCATGTCAACGTGGAGCTGGCGGACGTATCCGTCAAAGGAATTTCCCAGGTCACGCGGGAAGATATCGCCTACGGCAAGACGCTCGGCTATGAAGTGAAGCTGCTCGGGATCGCGGAACGGACCGAAGATGGCGTCAGCATTAGCGTCGAACCGACGATGGTGCGGCTGAATCACCCCCTTGCCAGCGTGAGCGGCGTGTTCAATGCCGTCTATGTCTATGGAGAGTCAGTCGGTGAAACCATGTTTTACGGTCCTGGAGCGGGTGAGCTCCCGACGGCTACCTCCATCGTCGCGGATCTGGTGTCGGTTGCGAAGAATTTGCGCCTTGACGTGAACGGTGGCCAGTTGCCTCCTCGCTACCAGGAGAAACGGCTGCGCACACCGGAGCAGATCGTTTCGAAGTATTTTCTGCTGCTCCAGGTGGCTGACCGCGCGGGAGTACTTGCCCGGATCACCCAAATCTTCGCGGAATTCGAGGTGAGCCTGGAGTCGGTCTTCCAGCATCCGAATGCGACGACCCCGCACGCCGAAATCATTGTGATCACGCATAACGCGACGAAAGCGGGCATGCTGCAGGTGCTGGCGGAATTCGATAAGCTAGATGTCGTTCATGAAATCCGCAGCGTCTATCGCGTGGAAGGATAAGGGGCTGCTTCTCATGACAACACACGATAGGATTGACAAGAACGCGGGAACGCTACCCGAAACAACAGTTGTCGTCAAGGTGCCGGCGAGCACCGCGAACCTGGGTCCTGGCTTTGATTCACTCGGCATGGCGCTTGAGCTATACACCTGGATCGCGATGAGCATCGCCGAGAAGACGGTTGTTCATCTTCATGGGGAGCAGACGGAAGGGCTGCCGGACGGGAAAGACAATCTGCTATATGAAGTCGCAGTGAAGGTGTTCGAGCGAGCTGGCCTGGCGGCACCGGAGCTGGAAATCTCCAACTACAGCGAAATCCCGCTGACGCGGGGACTTGGCAGCAGCGCGGCTGCGATCGTAGGCGCTCTCGCGGCTGCAAACGCACTGCTGCCTGAACCGCTGCCTGTGGAAGAGCTGTTCCGCTTGGCATGCACCCTGGAGCATCATCCGGATAACGTCGGGGCTTCTCTCTTCGGCGGCATTGTTGTCGCCTATTGGGACGGAACCGAGGCGCGGCACATCGGTGTACAACCGCTCGAGCACCTGGAGTCGTTCGTTGCCATTCCCGACTTTGAGCTGTCCACCCGCAAGGCGCGTGAAGTGCTGCCGCAGAGCTTGCCGCTGAAGGACGCGGTGTTCAACATTGGCCACTCTAACCTGCTGGTGGCGGCTTTTTGCTCCGGGCGCTACGAGCTGATCGCGGACGCCATGCAGGATGCGCTGCACCAGCCGTACCGGGCGCGGCTGATTCCTGGGATGCCGGAGGTGCTAGCCGGAGCCGCCAGCCACGGAGCGCTTGGAGCCGCGTTATCGGGAGCGGGGCCGACGCTCATCGCGCTTGCAGATGCCCGCGAAGAGCAGGGGGAGGAATTGACCGATTTCCTTAAGAACACGATGGCCGAACATGGAATCGACGTTTCCATCCGGCGCTTGAAGCCGAGCCGCGAAGGGGTTCGTGTGTTGACTCTCGCGGGTAATCATCGTACATTTATGGAAACCGTTCGGAAGGAGTAACAGGGAATGAAGCGCATTGCCGTTTTAGGGCCGTATGGCACCGTAACCGACGAATCGGCCCGGTATTTTTTCCGGGATGCGGGAGGGGAGTATGAATTTATTCCCTACAAGCAAATTGCCGAGGTCTTTCGGGCGACGGCTAACGGAGAAACCGACTGGAGCGTCATTCCGATCGAGAATGCGATCGACGGCTCCGTGAGTCTCCATATGGACTATCTGATTCATGAAAATCAATTGCCGATCCAGGCGGAGTGGGTTTATCCTTCCATTCAAAACCTGATCGGAAGACGGCCTTCTGGCTGGCAAGAGGAGAATTCGTCCCAGGCGGCTGAAGACAATGGGGAAAAACCTTACGATCATGTCCGCAAAGTCATTTCGATTCCGGTGGCGATCGCTCAATGCCGCAAGTTTCTGGGAGCGGAGTTGCCGGAAGTGGAGCTGGAGCATGTGGCCAGTACCGCGGAGGGGGTCCGATTGGTGAGTGCGGGAGCGGACGAAGCCGTAGCTGCTATCGGCACCCAGCTTGCAGCCAAGCTCTATGGGCTGGAGGTTCTCGCTCCGAATATCACGGATCACCAGAACAACTATACACGTTTTGTACTCGTGGGTGAACAGCGGCCGGAGCTGGCGGAGAGCGAGCTTCACAAGACGACGATTATTGTGACTCTGCCGGAGGATTTTCCCGGCGCTCTCCATCAAGTGCTTGCCACCTTCGCTTGGCGGCGAATCAACATGACCAAGATCGAATCGCGGCCGACCAAGCTGAAGCTGGGCACCTATTACTTTTACATCGATGTGGAGGAATCGCTCGATTCCGTGCTTCTGCAGGCGGCGCTTGCCGAGATCGAAGCGTTGCGCTGCCAGGTGCGCGTGATGGGCTCGTACCCGACCTATCCTTATGAGTTTTCTCAACACGAAGTCGTTCGGTAATGGATTCGAATGCCGACCAAGCGGTTTGATGAACACCATGTCCATGTATACCGTTCCTCAACGGGGCATACCCGATTTTAGCGTGAGCTGCTACAACCTAAAAACTGATGTCGGACTTACCGGCGTCAGTTTTTTGTTCTCTTTGCAGGTTCATTTTTTTAAGACCCATTTGCCATTTTGCTTGTCTAGATAAATCGTTAGATTTGATCCCGTTCGGATTTCCTCGTTTTCTTCGTCTCCTTCTCCATTTGTTTCGATATAGATCACTTCTATGTATGCTGTCGTTTCTTGTTCGAAATGGGCATAGGCAAGTACAGCAAATTGATTTTCCTTCAAGGGAACGAGTTTAGTAATATCCTGTACAGCATCAAAAATGGGCTTCTTCAACGGGTCGTCATAATCCACCCGGGCGGGAAGGATTTCCGGGTGGTATTTGACCGCTTTAAGCAGCGCCTTGTAACTATACGTTAACATCCTGTATCTATCATCTAACGACGCCCATTTCTCCGCTGCGGGCCTTACTTTCTCATCGGATTCTTTACCCTTCTCGATTTCCTCGGTTAGACGTGAATTCTCGGTTTTCAACCGTTCGATTTCTTGGGTTAATTGGTTGATGTTCTTTTCATTACCTGAATTTGAATTTCTGCAAGCGGCAACTATCAAAACCGCACTTACCAGTACAATCAAACAAGCCGCTTTCTTCATCGGGAACATCGTCCTCCCTATCATGGCATTTGATAAAATAATCCAAAAGCTGAAAGCATTTCGTTTTTCGGTTGGGTGGAAGCGCAGTACAAACCTCTTACCCATATTCCGCCTCAATTACTTACTATATGAATAGACGCACTTATGAATGGAGCGGTTACCATAAATTTTAGAAAATGTTTAAAATACACCAAATTGAGGCTGTGTGGATGCGATTCATTGCACCTTTTTTGGAGAATTCATTTGGATGAACGCTTCGCAGCTTGAATAAATTCGGCCAAGCTCGGCGAAATTCCGGCAGAAAAGGAATGTTTTTTTCGCAGCGGGATGTCAAATGCCCAGTTCCGTGCATAGACTGTAATGAAAATCTGGGCAGGAACCCGTAAGCAAGCTGGACCGAACGCGCCGGCCTCCGCCTGAATGCTGACCGACGTTCCATAACCGAAGGAGGGAACTGTATTGAAAATTCATGTGGTGAAAGCCGGGGATACGCTGTTTGAGCTGGCCAAAAAATACAACGTGAACCTCGACAAGCTCATCGCCGCGAATCCCGGGTTGGCCGATCCCGATAAGCTCGAGATTGGCATGAAGATTAAGATTCCATCGGGATCGGTGCCGGTCACGCCGGAAGGCATGCACGCTCATACGGTAAAGCAGGGAGATACGATGTGGAAGCTGTCGAAGGCGTGGGGGGTTCCTCTCAAAACGTTGATCGACGCTAATCCTCACATCACCAACCCCAATATTTTGATGACGAATCAAGTGGTGTACATCCCGAAACAAACGGGTGTGAGCGGAAGCCATTCGATGGGATACACGACAGCCGCAACCGCAAACCCGAAGGCGAATACGGCTCCGGTTGCTCAAGCACCGAAGGCAAATACAGCGCCGGTTGCTCAGACGCCGAAGGCGAGCACAGCACCGGTTGCCCAGACGCCGAAGGCGAATACGGCGCCAGTGGCGGAAACGCCGAAGGCGAATACGGCGCCGGTGGTAGAAACACCGAAGGCGAATACGGCTCCGGTGGTGGAGAAGCCTGTGGAGAATGTGAAACCAGTCGAAAAAGAAAAGCCTGCTGAAGTTAGTCCGGTGGAAAATGTAAAACCGGCTGAAAAGGCGAAACCTGTTGAGAATGAAAAGCCGCAGGTGAAACCGATCGAACAGGCGAAGCCTCAGGCAGAGGCGATACAACCGAGCAAGCCTATGCAGCCGTCCGTGTCTCCAAGCTCAGTCAAACCGTCCGGGAAGCCCAACTATCCACAGATCCCTACGATCTCAGATATTCCTGATTATCCACAAACTTCACCCTATTTTACTCCGACTGCTGTTTCGCCGAGTTCACCTGAAGGTAATCCATACACCTCCGAGCATTTGTTTATGCAATATCAAGTTCCGGCGGTGGAGGCGTTCTCGAACCAAGGGAACGCGGCAGCTCCCGTTAGCGCGGGAAACACCAACTGGCCTGGCTATTCGCCGCTCGCCAGCAACAACGTAAATCCATTGGCAGCGGGACCGTCGGCATCCAAGGACAATGCGGGCTTCTTGCCTTACTCTTATGGGCAGCAACCGCTCTATTCTGCCGATCAAACCCCCGCACAAGGGTACGGGACTTATCCAGCTGCAAGTTCTCCTTATGTGGGAACCCAGTCAACCTGCGGATGCCACTCCGCCGACAGCAACTATTCTCCTTATGGCTATCCTCAAGGCAGTGCAGTATCTCCCTATGGGTACTACCCGTGGACAGATGGAGGAAATGCACCGATTTCGCCGCAAGCGGTGGCTGGTACGGAGAACGCCATGATCTCCCCATATTCCATGGGGGGCACCGAGAACACTGCGTTCTCCCCGTACTCGACGGGTACTGAGAACACCGCGTTCTCCCCGTACTCGACGGGTACTGAGAACACCGGGTTCTCTCCGTATTCGACGGGCACCGAGAACATTGCGTTCTCCCCGTACTCGACGGGCACCGAGAACACCGGGTTCTCTCCGTATTCGACGGGCACCGAGAACACTGCGTTCTCCCCGTACTCGACGGGCACCGAGAACACCGGGTTCTCTCCGTATTCGACGGGCACTGAGAACACCGCGTTCTCCCCGTATTCCACGGGGGGCGCGGAGAACGCCATGATCTCCCCATACTCGGGTACCGAGAATGCTCCATTTTCACCGTACTCAGCCACTCCATATCCCACAGGAAAACCCGGAGCGATCGACCCCATGTACAGCTACCCTCAAACGGGATGGGGTGGTATGCCGACTGGCTATCCCGCTCGATACCCCGAAGTGGCTCCTTGGGCAGACGGGGGAGCTTATGGAGGAGGTTTGTTCCCATCAGGAGTTCCCGGTGTTTATAATCCAGCCTCAGGTCCGATTCCTTATCCGACGGGGTTATACGGATTTCAACCGGAATATCGGGATGATGTAGCCGTTCCCGCAGCAGCCTTACCCCCACAAGCCGAAGTGTTCACAGATGAAGAAGAGATTCCCGTGAAGAGTGCGGCTGCGAAGAAAAGGAAATCATCGGCCAAAGCGACTCTGCACACCCTCGCACGGCGCAGCAAAAAGCCGACCCCGAAGGGGGAGCGAATCAATAATCCCTGGATCAACCAATACCGCTAAAGAAAGGCGTTCGGGTGCCACATTAACCGAATAAGCTCCCCTTCTTCCGGGAAAAGCTAAAGAAAACACCGGAAGAAGGGGAATCGCCATGCGGATGTCCAGCCTGATGAAGAAACTGAAGAAGCAGCTGCGTTCCCGCAAGCGTTGGATTTCACTTGCCGTCTTTTATTTGTTGATCGGCCTGTCCGTCAGTCCCGGTCCCGTTTCGGCGGAGGCGCAGACAATCACAGCAACGATGGAAGCAACAGGTCTCTGTAAAACCAGCATGACTTGTTCAACAGGTCTCTGTACCGTCGCCGCAAACGAAACAGCAGGCTTCTGTACAACCGGCGCGGTCGTATCAGAGCCTAATCGGAGAACGATCCACGCTGTGCTGGCCCTTGATAAGAGATTAGCCAAACCATTGCCATCCCCTGCAAGCCAACCCACAACGGAGGATGAGGCTATTGAATCCATTGCCCAAGGGGCAGAGATTCGTCAGGTCTACCTCAAGCGGATATATGTCTGCGGCGAAGAGGTGGAGGCGCTTGGCGAGATGACGAATCAAGAGCTGATGAAATACGCCTCCAGCCATCCCGGACTTAAGCCGACGCAAGCGCCTGATGGCCATGTCATTTTTACCGAGTCCATCGAAGATTTATCTCCTGGCTGCAAACAAAATGCCTTTTTCGGCGTGGATGCGAACGGCAATCTCAGTCTGTTCGACGGCATACCGGAAGAGCAGCGGGTGATTCGAACTTTTTTCCAATTGAATGTGGAAGATTTGAAGAGCAGCCTCCCTCCGGATGCATGGAATCAGTTGAACGCGGGGATTCGGGTCAAGGATCTGGAGGAGTTCAACAGCGTGCTTTCAACGTTCAGCGACTTTATGGCAGCGGGTTTACCCACTTCTTCGTGAAGGGAAAGCTCGCAAATCACCTAGTTAATGAGGCCTGACCCGCAGTTCTGGAGAGACAGGATGAATAAAAATCGCGTAACGATTTGCAGATGATCACTGACACGCAGCTGCTCCTTCATGGAGCGGCTGTTTGTTGTTCGCATGATCCTTTACGATCAGAAGGATGCGGTATTCGCACTGAAGGGATTGGGCATGTCCATCAAGATAGGAATCTGATATAATGAGGGATACATATGTTCGCTTCAGGAATGGGAGAGAAGGGCTTTGCGCATATTGGGTATCGATCCGGGCATCGCGATCGTTGGGTTCGGATTCATCGACAAGAACGGAAGTCGGCTAACGCCGGTGCAATACGGAAGCATACAGACCGAGGCTCATACCGATCCTGGACAGCGGTTGAAGGATGTCTATGAATCGGTGGTCCATCTGATTGAGAAATACGAACCGGAAGCCCTTGCCATCGAGAAGCTGTTCTTCAACCGGAACGTCACGACGGCGTTTACAGTGGCGGAATCGCGGGGAGTGACGATATTGGCGGCGGTGCAGAAGGGCCTGACCGTTGCGGAATATACTCCGATGCAGGTGAAGCAGGCGATCGTCGGCTATGGCAAGGCCGAGAAAAAGCAGGTGCAGGAGATGACGCGGATGTTCCTGAACCTCTCACAGGTCCCAAAACCCGACGATGTGGCGGATGCGCTTGCCATTGCCATCTGCCATGCCCATTCTTCGGTGCTGACCGATAAAATAAACGGGGTGCTCAAACGATGATCGATTATCTAAAAGGGTCCTTGGCCCATCGCGAAAATGATTATGTCGTTGTGGACGTGAACGGAGTCGGCTACCGGGTATTTTGCGCGAATCCATACGGCATCGAGCCGGGAAGCGATTCCCGCGTGACGTTATACATACACTATCACGTCCGCGAGGATGCCGTCCTGTTGTTCGGTTTTGCGAGCCGGGAGGAGCAAGCGCTGTTCCGCAAGCTGCTTGACGTGAGCGGCGTCGGTCCGCGCGTCGCGCTTGGCATTTTGTCAGCGGGGCAGCCGGCGGCGATCATCTCGGCCATCTATCAGGAGGATTTGACGTTCCTGACTCGGCTCCCCGGCATCGGCAAGAAGACGGCTCAGCGGATCATCCTCGATCTGAAGGATAAGCTGTCCGATCTGTCTCCCGGCGGGCTGGAGACTTTGGGTGCCCCTGCCGCTTCGGCGGGAAGACCGACTGCCGGTCCTTGGGGTGAAGCGAAGCAAGCTCTCATGGCTCTCGGATATACAGAAGCGGAAGTGGATCGCGTGCGTCCCGTCGTCATGCAAAACGCCACTGGCGAGGAGACGGTTGACGCATTGATCAAGCTGGCGCTCACTGCGCTGTTTCGGGGATAATCGGTGGATGAAGGAGGAATCGTGATGGAAGACCGAATTATATCCGCCAATTTGATGATGGAAGATCAGGGAATGGAGCTCAGCCTGCGCCCTCGCTACCTGGCCGAGTACATCGGTCAACAGCAGGCGAAGGAGAACTTGAAGATTTATATCGAAGCGGCCAAGCAGCGAAAGGAAGCACTCGACCATGTGCTGCTGTATGGACCGCCAGGTCTCGGCAAGACCACACTGTCCAACATCATCGCCAACGAGCTTGGAGTGAACGTTCGCACGACCTCGGGGCCTGCGATTGAGCGACCGGGCGATCTCGCGGCGATTCTCACCAACTTGCAAAGCGGAGATGTGCTGTTCATCGACGAAATTCACCGCCTGCACCGGACGGTGGAAGAAGTGCTGTATCCGGCGATGGAGGATTTCGCTCTCGATATCATCATCGGCAAAGGGCCGAGCGCCCGTTCCGTGCGGCTGGATCTGCCGCCGTTTACGCTCATCGGGGCGACGACGCGCGCAGGCCTCCTCTCAGCGCCGCTTCGTGATCGTTTCGGCGTCGTCTGCCGCCTGGAATATTATACGAATGACGAGCTGGAGTTCATCGTGAGCCGCTCGGCGGATATTTTGCAGGTGGAGATCGTAGGGGAAGCGGCGAGAGAGATCGGCATGCGCTCGCGTGGGACGCCGCGGATCGCCAATCGCCTGCTCAAACGGGTGCGGGACTATGCTCAAGTCATGGGAGATGGCATCATCACCCTCGACATTGCCCAGAATGCCTTGAAGCTGATTCAAGTGGATCAGCTCGGTCTCGATCAGATCGACCATAAGATGCTGCGTTCGATCATACAGAACTTCAAGGGCGGGCCCGTCGGTCTGGATACCATCGCCGCTACCATCGGGGAAGAGAGTCAGACGATTGAGGACGTCTATGAGCCGTATCTCCTGCAGATCGGCTTTCTTCAGCGGACGCCGCGTGGCAGGGCGGTTACGCCGCTCGCTTATCAACATCTCGGCCTGAAGCCCCCGCAGCAGCCTGGCGGGCAAGCCACATGGGAACTCTGACGCTGTTCTACGACGGCCGCTGCCGGCTGTGCCGCAGAACGGTTGCCACCTTATCTTCCATGAGGCTCAAAGTGACCCTGAATCCTGTCCCGCTCCAGCAAGCGCTACCCGAGGAGCTTCCGGCAGGCGTCGATCCGAACGCGCTGCTCGTCGAGCTGCATGTTGTCGACGAAGAGGGCTGTCTGTTCCGGGGGGGCCGATGCGGTGGCGCGAATTGTTCGCGAGGCTCGCGGCCTCGGCTGGCTTGCTCTCTTCAGCCGGCTGCCCCTGCTGAAGCCGATTGCGGATGCCGCTTATCGTTGGATTGCACGGCATCGCTACCGGTTGTTCGGTACCGTTGAGGATTGCACGGACGGTTCATGCGAGCTCCACGCGCAGAAAGAGAAGGATGCGAAATGACTTTCTCATGAATGAAATACCCGATGAAATAGCGGGTTAACGACCGCACGATGGACGGCTCCGAGCGCAATCGGGGCCGTTTTAGGGTTGTCGGTTATCCAGATTTTTTGAAGGCGGATGCAACTTTTCCCGTCGGTTTGAGTCTAACCATGGGGGAGCCTGTTGGATAAGCCTGCCTTTTTCCTGCTCCGCTCCGAGAAATAGTAAACCAGACATCATTAGCAGGAGGAATGCCAAGCATGATGATTCCGCGTAAATGGACCGCGAATGGGCGAAAGAAAAGCCGCAGCTGGATCGTCGCAGGAGTTCTTGCGATCAGCCTGATCGGCTCTGCTGCCGGCTCCGGCCCGTTGTCTCCTCAACCGGTGGTCGCCGCCAGCTCGGATGACCTGTTCCGCGTTGCCCTCTATATCGATTCCGGCAAATTCCATACAACCGTTCCGACGGCAGGGTTTTCAGCCGACAAAGGGCTGAAGATCAGCGTTTCGGCAGGAACCTCCGCTCCGTCGCTGCTCGCCGTTTCCGGTGGGGCGATCTTCCGCGCTGGCCTGGATCAATACCGGGTATCCGTGCTGGAAACGGCTGATTTTAACCAGGCAAAAGCTCTTTATTCCGCACTGGCGAGCAAATATTCTCCCTCCATCTATCGAAACGGGACGGCTGCAGCCCCCGTTTATCAGGTGGTAACGGGAGGTTATGCAACTGCGGCAGCGGCTCAAACGGCGCTTGCCGAAATTAGTAAGCTTCCGGCTGCGTCCACTTACAAAGCAGGCGCTCTGGTCACCGGGCCGCTTCGCTTGAGCGCTGGATCCTTCAAGACCGAGAAGGAAGCTCGTGACAACGCCCAAGCGCTGCGCGGCTCTGGCCTCCCCGTCGATGTCGTGATCTCGGCGGATACGGCTGGGAAGCTGTCCTATTCTCTCTGGGCTAGCAACGCTTCCGCTGCGGATGCAGCAGCTCAGGCCGCCCTGAAGAGCGGACTCGAAGCTGCCGTTCCGGGCGTTTCGCTTACGGCGGTCGATTCTTCGTCGCTCTCCTATCTCGCCGAGAAGGAAGAGGTGAGTGGAACCGCAGCGGGATCCGGCGGAACCGCGCTCTATCTCTTTAATCCGAATGCTCAGAAGGTCATGATCAGCTCTGCGGGCGGGAAGATCACCGTCAAGGAGAAGAGCCTTTCCTATAACGGCACATTTGAATTGTCCCAACTGAACGGCAAACTGGCCGTCATTAACGAGCTGCCGTTCGAACAATATTTGAACTCGGTCGTTCACGCCGAGCTTGGACCGGGCAACCCGATCGAAGCGCTCAAGGCTCAAGCGGTCGCGGCGAGGACTTATTCCGTCAAGGCCGGCATGAAGTATGAGATCGCCAACTTGACCGATACGACGCTGGACCAAGCCTACTACGGCAAGGAAGCGGACGATGTGACCAAGGCGGTGGAAGCGACTCGCGGCGAGGTGCTGGTGAGCGGCGGCAAGCTGATCGACGCGCTGTTCTCGTCCAACGCCGGCGGCCAAACCGCAGAAGGCACCGAAGTCTGGGGGAACAGCGTCAGTTATCTAAAAAGCGTTTCGAGTCCGGATACCTATCCGACGCGTGGTAAGCTTCCCTGGTACCGGATTTATACGGACAGCGGGCTGACGGGGTACGTGCGCTCCGATCTGCTTACGGCAACCGGAGCGAAGACGGCTGCGGGCATACCGCTCTATTCCGCTACGGATGCGGCCAATATCCGGATGATTCCTTTGGCTACGGATTCGCTCAGTCCGGTGCTCGGTAAGCTCGCTGTCGGCGAACGGGTCGCTGTCATCGATCAGACGGTAGAGTCGACGGCTTATGCTTGGACGAGGCTCATGACAGCAACCCAGCTCGCCCCTAAGATTAACGCCTATTCTCCGCTGACTGTTCTGAACACCTTGCAGGTGAACAAGAAGGGAGCGTCAGGGCGGGTTACATCCCTGATGATCAACGGCTCCGAAGTAGCGCTGAAAACACCGGACAGCTACCGTTCCATGCTAGGCGGCCTTCCGTCAACCCTGTTTGAAATTGAAGAGACGGGACGATATACTGTAATAGGCGCAAACGGGGCACGCACCGAATATACCGGAACAGGCGCAAGCCTTACGGCTCTGAACGGACAAGGCACCAAGACGTCAGCCGGCTCCCAGTTCCTCGTCCTGAATGGGCAGGGCAAGGCAAGGCTGGCGACAAGCGATGCCCAATTCCTCTTTACCGGCAAAGGATATGGCCACGGCCTAGGCATGTCGCAATACGGTGCGATTGGTCTGGCTCTTGACGGGAAAGACTACAAGTATATTCTCGCCTATTATTACGACGGCGCCACAATTGTCAAGCAATAAGGAAGGAAGCAAATGAACGTCGACCTCTTTGATTACGAACTGCCCGAAGAGCTGATCGCCCAGACTCCGCTCGCCAATCGGACGGAGTCCCGGCTCATGACGCTGAACCGGAAGACCGGCGAAATCGGGCATCACCACTTCCATGAACTGGATCAATTTTTGAAAGCCGGGGATTTGCTCGTGTTGAACGATACACGGGTGATTCCAGCCCGGCTTTTTGGTTTGAAGGCCGATACGGGAGCGAAAGCGGAGGTGCTTCTCCTCCGCGAGCTCGGAGAAAACCGATGGGAAGCTCTCGTTCGTCCAGGCAAAAAGCTGAAGATCGGGACACGCATCGTCTTCGGTGTCGAGCGGGAAGAGCTTGGCTTGGAAGAAGCAAACGAAAGGCACGATTCGTCTCGAACGTCTGATGCGGATGCAGAACTTGTGTCGTCCGCGGCGACTTCGACTTCCGGTCGGAAACCCCCTCTTGCT
Organism: Gorillibacterium timonense; assembly: GCF_001457415.1. Classification (GTDB taxonomy): domain Bacteria; phylum Bacillota; class Bacilli; order Paenibacillales; family NBRC-103111; genus Gorillibacterium; species Gorillibacterium timonense. Next base: position 709,806 of record NZ_LN881723.1, on the reverse strand, counting down.
GCGGTTATCGAGGAAGAAGGCGAAATGGGCGGACGGATCATTCGGTTTGAATACGAAGGGATCTTTCCCGAAATTCTCGATCGATTGGGGCAGATGCCGCTTCCTCCTTATATCAAGGAACGGCTCGAAGACAAGGAGCGTTACCAGACGGTGTATGCCAAGCATGAAGGCTCGGCGGCTGCGCCGACCGCCGGTCTGCATTTTACGAAGGAATATTTGGAGCATCTTCGAAACAGAGGCGTTGAGATCGCTTTTCTAACCCTCCATGTCGGTCTTGGAACATTCCGGCCGGTTGCCGTGGACAAAATCGAGGAGCATGAAATGCACGCGGAATACTACGTTCTTCCGCAGGAAACGGCGGACGCCTTCAACCGGACGAAGGCGGCAGGCGGGCGCGTCGTAGCGGTGGGGACGACTTCGGCCCGGACGCTGGAGACCGCTGCAAGGGATGCGGCCGGTCTGGAAGACGAGGGCGAGATCAGGCTGAAGGCTATTTCCGGTTGGACGGATATCTTCTTGTACCCGGGGGTCCCGATTCGTGCTATCGATGCGCTAATCACCAATTTCCATCTGCCGAAATCAACCTTGCTCATGCTGATCAGCGCGTTGGCCGGGAGAGAGAACGTCTTGCATGCCTACGAACAAGCGGTGAAGGAACGCTATCGCTTCTTCAGCTTCGGAGATGCGATGTTCCTCTATTGACCGACTGCACTCCGGCTCGTCCGATGCAATTCATGAAAATATGATCCAAGATGAGGGATACCATGGCAGCTGTAACCTATGAACTGATCAAGACCTGCAAACAAACCGGCGCACGACTCGGCCGCGTTCACACTCCGCATGGAGTGATCGAAACGCCTTGCTTCATGCCGGTCGGCACTCAGGCCACCGTGAAGACGATGAGCCCTGAAGAGCTCAAAGAGATGGGAGCAGGCATCATCCTGAGCAACACCTACCATCTCTTCCTCAGGCCTGGACATGAATTGATCCGCCAAGCGGGCGGCCTGCACAAATTCATGAACTGGGACCGAGCCATCCTCACCGACAGCGGCGGCTTCCAGGTGTTCAGCTTAAGCGACAACCGCAAGATTATGGAGGAAGGCGTAAATTTCCGCTCTCACCTGAACGGGGACAAGCTGTTCATCTCTCCGGAGGTTGCGATGGAGATTCAGAACGCGCTCGGCTCCGACATCATGATGGCGTTTGACGAATGCGCGCCGTATCCGGCGGAATACGAGTACGTCAAACCGTCGATGGAGCGGACGACCCGCTGGGCGGAGCGCTGCCTGAAAAGCCATGCCCGTCCGCATGATCAAGCCTTGTTCGGGATCGTCCAAGGGGGAATGTTTGAAGACCTGCGCAAACAGAGCGCACGGGATTTGACTTCCCTGGATTTTCCGGGGTATGCTATTGGTGGTCTCAGTGTGGGCGAACCGAAACCGATCATGTATGAAGTTCTGGAATACACCGTGCCGCTCTTGCCGACAGGCAAACCACGGTATCTGATGGGAGTCGGCTCTCCGGATGCTTTGATTGAAGGAGCGATGCGCGGGATCGATATGTTCGATTGCGTGCTGCCGACGCGGATCGCCCGCAACGGAACGGTCATGACGAGCGAAGGCCGGCTGAATATCAAGAATGCCAAGCATTTCGATGACTTCGGACCTCTGGATCCGGAATGCGACTGCTACACCTGCCGCACTTATTCCCGCGCGTACATTCGGCATCTGATCAAAGCGGACGAGACCTTCGGCATCCGCCTGACCACCTACCACAACCTGCATTTCCTGCTGAACCTGATGAAGAAGGTGCGGCAGGCTATCATGGAGGATCGGCTGCGGGATTTCCGGGACGAGTTTTTTGAACAGTACGGTATGAAGGACAACGACAAAGGCTTTTAACGACATCGACGAAAAAGGAGGGGATTTCTATGTATTTGGCTAGTGGCACTGCCGGTACGGCCGGATATTGGTCCATTGTGTACATCGTGATTATGTTTGCCGTATTGTATTTTCTCATGATTCGTCCGCAGCAGAAGAGGCAGAAGAAAACGGCTTCCATGCTGAACAGCATCAAGAAAGGCGATAAGGTGGTCACGATCGGCGGCCTTCATGGTACGGTGATGGAGTTGACGGACGACACGGTTATTGTGCGCGTGAATGACGCGACGAAGCTGACGTTTGATCGGTCCGCCATCCGAACGATCACCTCTACTCCCGAAGAGGGCAAATGATCCGCATTCGTTAAGGAACAGCAAAGACGGCACCGAGCTGCTGAAGCCTCGGTGCCGTCTTTGCTGTTGGCTCGTCCGCAGAATCCCGAATCCGCATCACTTTCTCAAGTTGACTCCGATCATTCCTCCGACGGCTCCGACCGCGAAAGCGACGGCAGCCGCAAGCAGGGCGGACAAGTGGAAGGAACGATCGAAGCCGAGAAACCCGATCAGGTACAAGAGCAGCGCGTACAGAAGACCGGTCGCGCCCCCCGTGTACCAGCCTTTGCTTCCGGAACGCTTGCCCGCTGCCGCACCGCCGATGAATGCGGCAAGCAGGTGGACGACAATGGCGGCGGAAGGCAGGGAGCTTTCCTTCTGTCCGGTAAACGCGAGGGTGAGCGACAGAACGAGCGCTCCGACTGCCATCAGCCCAAACGCCCAGATGAGCCCTCCCAGAATGGGAAAGCCGAAGCGGGTTTTTTCGCTATGGGACATATTCATCGAACTAACCTCCCCGAATGCCGCATCATGCGGCGAACAATCCTATCCCTACATCCTATGGCCAAGCTAGGCGCGATATGCCTGCCAGTGAAGGTGAGAAGAACACGATTGCATGTGAGGAAGCAGAGCAGCCGAGAGGAAGCTGAATAAACCAACAAGCCCGTGAGACGATGCGCGAGAGGAAGTCACTCAAGCCTGCGAGAAGGAGCACAGCCCTGAGAAAGCTGCACAACACAAGCAGAAGCTTAATGCGGCCCTCTTTTATTCAAGAAGGGGAGCTTCTGTAGGTCTACCCGGTTGACGAGCCCCAACAGTGGGAGGCCGAGCACATAAACCGTCGTCCCTGCGGTTAAGGAGAGCAGGAATCGCGTGAAGGCTCCCTCGACGGGAGCATGGTTCATGACCCACATGCAAGCGGCGCCTGTTAGAGGAATCAGCAGGCAGATTTTAAGAAAGTCCCCGGACGGCATCGTAAAACGAAGCAGACGGGTTACGCTGTTCCAGTGAAGAACCGTAACCAGCATCATGTTGAAGCTGATGGCCAGGACGGCTCCCAGAATTCCAAACTCCGGTTTGGAGGCGAGCAGGAAAATAAGGCTGAGCTTGATTAGAGAACCGATCAAGGTGTTGAGCAGAGCCTTGCCCGGTTGGTTAAGCGCCTGCAGAGAAGCTTGCAGCGGACCTTGGCAGTACTGGAAGAGGGCTGCAGGGGCTAGCATTTTGAGCATGACGCCGATTTCACTGTTTCCATAGAGGTAATAACAGATCGGATCGGCTAGCACGTACAAAAAGACGGCGAACGGCGCTCCGCTGATCAACGCGAGCTTAATGGACTGATGCAGCCTGGTGTGGATGGTCTTCAAATCTCCCTTGGCGTTCGCTTCCGAGAGAGAGGGGACGAGCGAGACGGACAAGCTGTACGTCAGCACTCCAGGCAAGAACAGGACGGGCATCACCATGCCCTGCAAGGCTCCGTACTGCATGGTGGCGACGGCTGTCGCGACTCCGGCGAGTGCAAGGCTTTGGACGATTAAGACGGATTCGATAAAGTAGGAAAAGGAGCCGACCAAACGGCTGGCCGTGACGGGAACCGAAACCTGGATGAGCCGTTTCAACAGGCTTTTCGTGGTATCGGGACGCGTCTTGCCATAGGGTTTTGCCAAAGGGGGCGAGGGGAAGTCGCCTGCGATAACTGGCTGTTTCGACTTATAGTGGCGGTATTGAAGCAGCAGAACAGCCAGGCCGGCGATTTCTCCCGCCAGCATGCCGACCATCGCTCCCCCTGCGGCATACTCCAAGCCATATGGCAGCATGGCAAAGGAGAATACCAGCATCCCGATGATGCGGGTGATTGTCTCCATAAGCTGGGAGGCTGCGGTGGGGATCATGTTTTGTCTCCCTTGGAAGTAACCACGGAATACCGACGAGATCGCAGCGATTGGAATCACCGGACACATCCAGAGAAGCGGATACCCCACCCTAGGATCGGTAAAGAGAATTCGCGATAGCGCGGGAATCGCTGCGAGACATGCGAGCGTTACCGTAACTCCCAAGACCAGCGTAAATAATACGGATAGGTGAAGGATGCGTACGACGCGCTTCGAATCTCGTTTCGATTCGGCTTCCGCCACCAGCTTGGCTACGGCGAGAGGGATTCCCCCGGTTACCAATGTGAGAACGAGCATGAGGAAGGGGAAGCCCATTTGAAACAAGCCGACGCCTTCCGCTCCAATCACCCGAGGAAGGATGATGCGTGGAATGAAGCCGAGCAGCCGGTTGACAATGCCCGCCGCGAGCAGAATGATCGTTCCTTGAATAAAGGATTGTTTATACTTTTCCACGAGATTCTCTTCCTCCCACCCGCGATTTAGAGTATAGTGGGATGGGGACCAAGAGCGGATGCTCATGGCTTATCCCTTCCGGATAGTAAAGCGTATGCGGGACCTGTCCCTCCTCATGCCCGATTATTCGGGCCCAGGGGAGGAATCCGACGGTCTTTCGTCGAAATGGAATTCTCAAAGACGACCGTGCTCCGTTTCCGTTTTTTCAGTTGGATGAGCGCTTTCGAATTGCCAGGAACTTGAATGAAATGGAGGGATACTAGCTTGGAAGCGGATGAGCGGGAGCAAGAATTCGGTGTTGATGAGTTTTTGACGGTAGCGAGGAACTTGTGCGAGATGAAAGCCTCGGAATTCGCCTTGCTTGGATATGATCAAGTTACCTCGGATGATATCTGGAGCTGCGTCAGCGCCCGATACCAAAAAACCGGGTTTCCTATGCTTCATCGACTGACCAATGACATTTTGTCGCTCAAAGCTACCGAGTTTATGAATTGGATGACCATGCAGGCTTTCAAAGGGGCTTTTCTTTAGACGAATCCCGGCCTTCTCCGGCATGGACGCTGTAAGAGAGCCCGTTATCGACAGGAGTATGCGCCGATCCGTTCGGCCGAGCACCCCGCCGAGGGGTCTTTTTTTTGGCGAGATAACGCTTTCATGAGAAATTGACGGGTTTTTCACAGGTGAGTATAATAGGAATATTGGATATCGAAGGGAGACCGAACCGTAGAACATGGATAAGAAAAAGTTTGTCACATTTCTCGCGCTAATTGTTCTCATACTGGCCGCCGTTGGCGTCTCCAGTCCGTTCATCGTGAAAGAAGTTCGACTTGGCTTGGACCTGAAGGGCGGATTTGAAATCTTGTATCAGGCCACTCCGCTCGAAGAGGGGCAAAAGGTCACGAAGGAAAGCCTGAAAGAAACCGCGCACAGCTTGGAAGATCGGGTTAACGCAGCGGGCGTTGCCGAGCCTGAGATCACGACCGAAGGCTCCGACCGCATCCGCGTCCGGATCGCCGGCGTCGTCGATCAGTCGGAGGTCCGCAAAACGCTGAAAGAGCCAGCACGGCTAACGTTCCGAAATTCAGCCGGAGACATTGTCATGGACGGCAGCGACTTCGTGCCGAACGCGGCCAAGGTTGTCTTCGACCAATACAACCAACCGATCATCACGATCGAAGTGAAAGACAAAAGCAAATTTGCTGATGTCACGAAGAAGCTGACCGGTCAGCCCATGTCGATCAATCTGGACGACAAGAGCCTTGGCGCGCCAGTCGTTTCAGGTGAAATGACCGAAGGAAAGGCGCAGATTAGCGGTTATTCCTTGGATGAATCCAAAAATATCCGGGACACGATCAACCTTGGCGCGCTTCCCCTGCAACTGACCGAAAAATACACGAATGCGGTGGATGCGACCCTCGGTCAGAAATCGATGAACAACACGCTGCTTGCCGGCGGAATCGCCCTCGTATTGATTCTGTTGTTTATGGCGTTCTATTATCGGGTTCCCGGCTTGATTTCCTGTGTGACCTTGATTGTCTTTACCTGGCTCCTCCTCGTGGTCTATGTGCTCCTGAACGCAACTTTGACGCTGCCCGGCATCGCGGCATTTATTCTCGGGGTCGGGATGGCGGTTGATGCCAACATCATCACGGCAGAGCGGATCAAAGAAGAAATTCGTTCCGGCAAGTCGATCATGTCGGGCTTCCGCTCCGGTTCGAAGGTCTCGTTCCGCACCATTATAGATTCGCACGTAACCACGATCGTCGCGGCTGGCGTTCTGTTTACGCTTGGGATCGGCACGATTAAAGGCTTCGCACTGACGCTGATTTTCAGTATCCTCTTGAGCCTGTTCACGAACGTCTTCCTGTCGCGTCTTCTGATACAGATGCTTGTTAAGAGCGGCGCCGTCAAAAAAACGACTTACTTCGGCGTTAAGGAGGATGAAATCCATGCACTTTAAGTACAATATCCACTTCAATTTCATGAAGCATAGCAAGAAATTCATGCTGTTCTCCATCATCGTGACCTTGCTTGGCGTGGTCTTCCTGTTTACGGAAGGACTCAACCGCGGCGTCGATTTCAAAGCAGGCACCACACTTGACATCAATGCGGGGAAAACGATCGAAAAGGCGAAGAGCGAAGAGATCATTACGACGGCTGGACTCTCCCACGGGATCATAACCCCCGGCGGCGAGCGCGTCTCCATCCGCTTTGACAAAGTGCTTAACGAAGCCGAAGTAGCCAAAGTGAAAGCCGGCTTCATCGATGCGTACGGGAAGGATGTCAGCCTGGAAGAAAACACGGTTGATACTTCGCTCGCGCAGGAGCTGGCCCAAAAGGCAATCATTGCGGTCTTGGTCGCCAGTGTGTTCATTTGCATTTACGTAGCGATTCGCTTTGAATGGCGGTTTGCCATTTCCGCTATTGTTTCGCTGTTCCACGATGCATTCTTCACGATCAGCATATTCTCGATCTTCCATCTAGAAGTCAACTTGACCTTTGTCGCTGCGATCTTGACGATCGTCGGGTATTCCATCAACGATACGATTGTTATCTTCGACCGAATCCGGGAAAACATGAGATTTGCCAAAGTCAAAAATTACGATGACCTTACCCACTTGGTCGATGCCAGCGTATCTCAAACGCTGACGCGTTCCATCAACACGGTTGTCACCGTATTCGTCGGCGCATTGCTGCTGTTTCTTCTCGGAGGCGAATCGATTCGCCATTTCTCGCTGGCCATGATGGTCGGCCTGCTCTGCGGAGCCTATTCGTCCATCTTCATTGCGGCTCCTCTGTGGGCGATGATGAAGAAAAGTTCGCTTCAGAAACCCCGCAAAGCTGCTGTTGCCAAGCCGTAAGCTCTTTTTGGAAAGGAAGGGGTGCAGGGAGGAGGTTCCTGTCTGCGCCCCTTCCTGTTCCTATCTGATCCGATAGGACTCAAATGAATCAACGGAAATGAAGAGGTGCATGATGGCTTTACAACGGAACCATCTTCGGAATCGAACAACGCGTTCGACAGCGGTTCGAACGGTTGCGCTCGCCGGCTGTAAAGCGGCGGCCGGAATCGTCGCCGGAAGCACGTCGCTCGTTATTGACGGTCTGTCCTCTCTGTCGCAGGGCCTTGGTCCGGTTGCCCGATTGGTCTTTCGCAAAAAGGAACTGACGCGGTCCGATTCCCAACTTGTGCAGAAAGCCTATCCCATTCCTCATTTGATCGCTATATCCTTCTATCTGTTTCTCGGTTTCGAGGGCGCAGCCTTGTCCTTAAAGGAACTGTTATCGGATGCTCCGGAAGGACGTCCTTTTCCTTACCCGATCGTCGGGCTTGCCGCTGCCGTCCTATTTGCGGGTCTGCACGTAGCTGCACGGTTGAGAGGACGGGACAAAGCGGGCGAATTTCGGAAGATGATGCGCTCCGGCGCGATTCCTTCCCTGCTTGCGTTAGTCGGAAGCCTGAACGTAGCTCTATCGGGATTGTGGGGCATGGGGGTGGCTCATCGTCTGGATGCCGCCGCCGGTCTTGCCATCGGTGCGCTCATGATCCGAAATGGATGGAAGCTGGCTGTCGGGCAGGCACCTAGTCAGTCCCATCCAGGACGAGGTCACCGTGATGTAGAGGAATTGATAAAGGCAGCCCAAGAGGTTAGGGGAATCATTATGGTGGATGCTCTCGAAGCTTGCGAGCAGGGCCACTATGTCGCTGTGACCGTCACCGTTAGCGTGAATCCGCACATTTCGGTAGCCGAAGGTCAAGAGATCGCGAGGTCTCTAAGCAGTCACCTTCTTCATGAGTTTTTGCATCTGTCGGATGTGTTGGTCATCGTTCATCCATACGACAGAGGCTATCCTTACAATAACGGCATCGGATCGGAGCATCCTGTCTTTCCTCCGATGGTGCATTAGAGAGTTGGGTCAGCATGGTACCGTCAAGAGCAAGATGGAAGATCGGGCAGGCGGAAGAAGCCGCTGCGAACGAGCTGTCCGCCCGCCTTGGCGTAGATCGGATTGTCGGGCTCTTGCTTGTCTCCCGGGGAATCGTCGATAGGGAGGAAGCCTCTCGCTTTCTGAACGCCGATGTGAATGACCTGCATGACCCGTATGAATTGGACGGGATGAGAGAAGCGGTTCAGCGTATTCGCGAGGGCCTTGCAAAGGGCGAGAAAATCCGGATCTATGGTGATTATGATGCAGATGGAGTGAGCAGCACCGCTCTCATGTCCCGGCTGTTTCGGAGCCTGGGCGCGAATTTCGACACCTATATTCCGCATCGGGCGACCGAAGGGTATGGACTCAATCGCGCTGCTATGGACCGCGCAGCCGAAGCGGGAGTTTCCCTGATCGTAACAGTAGATACGGGGATCAGCGCTCGGGAAGAGATCGCATATGCGCGTGAGCTTGGCATGGATGTGGTCGTAACCGATCATCACGAACCTCCTGCAGAATTGCCGGAAGCGATCGCGGTGGTGAATCCGAAGAAGCCCGGCTGCCCTTATCCATACAAGCAGCTGGCGGGAGCAGGGGTCGCATTCAAGCTCGCTCAAGCGCTCCTCGATCGAATTCCGGCCGAGCTGTTTGACATTGCGGCAATCGGGACGGTAGGCGATTTGATGCCGCTCACGGACGAGAACCGCATCATCGTTAAGCAGGGAATCGAACGGATGCGAACCGGATCTTACGCCGGGATCAAAGCTCTGTTCGATGTGGCGGACGTCGACAAAAGAACGATGAACGCCGGCCACATCGGTTTCGCTCTCGCTCCTCGCATCAATGCGAGCGGTCGTCTGGATGCCGCGGATCCAGCGCTTCAGTTGTTGACGACCGATGATCCGGAAGAGGCGGCGGAGCTTGCCCTCCGCTTGGACCTGCTCAACCGGGAGCGTCAGCGGATTGTCGATGAGATCGCCGCAGAGGCGCTCCTGCTGGCCGCAGAGCAGAAGACGGTCAGTGGCGGCGTGCTAGTCGTCGCTAAGGAAGGCTGGAATGTCGGTGTCATCGGCATTGTCGCTTCCAAGCTGTTGGAGCGGTTTTATTGCCCGACAGTAGTTCTCAGCATCGACCCTGAGACAGGGCTTGCCAAAGGCTCGGCCCGCTCGATTGCAGGATTCGATATGTATGAGGCATTGACCGGCTGCGGCGATCTTATGGAGCATTACGGGGGTCATCAAGCCGCGGCTGGAATGACACTGGAAGCCGGGAACATCTCCGAATTCCGCGAGCGGCTCGGCAAGTTCGCTGACGAATGGTTGACCGAAGCGGATTATCAGCCAATTCTGAATGCCGATTTGGAATGCGCTCTCGACGGCTCTCCTCTCGGCTGGATCAAGGAGCTGGAGCAGCTTGCTCCCTTTGGAGCGGGCAATCCCGCCCCACGTTTCGTCTTTCGCGATCTGAGAATCATGGACATGAAGACGATGGGCAAGGATAACCGACATATGAAGCTGCAGGTCGCTCCGTGGACGGCGACCGAGAATCGCAAGCCGATCGTGCTCGATGCCGTAGGTTTCAGCAAAGGCTCCATGCTGAACACGATCTCCTCCACGGATCGAATCGAACTGCTCGGGGAATTGACTTTGAATGAATGGAACGGTTCGGTGAAGCCGCAAATTCTCATTCAGGATCTGTCGATTCCCGAGATGCAGGTCTTCGACTTCCGAGGAGCCGGCCTAACGGATTCCCGCTGGAAAAGTCTTGCCTTACCGGATGCATCCCTCGGCGTGGTGCTGTTCACGCCTGAAGATGCCGACAAAGTCCCTGCCGAGCTGAAAGAAGCGGCAACGCTTTGGCTCTGGGAGGGGAATCGGGAGCCGAAGCTGCTGCAGGAACCCGTTAAGGGAAAGGCAGCTTCCTCCGGCCTGTCCTATGAGGAGCTTCAAAGCCTCGTTCTCCTTACCCTGCCGCCCTCGCTAGAGGCTTTGCGAGCTGCTCTGCGGCAGGCACGAGAGGCGGGGCGCTTGTATCCGGTCTTTCTTGCTCCGACTGATGAAGCAGGGATGCCGTCTCGCGATATGTTCGTTCAGATCTACTCGACCCTGCGCAAGGAGGGGACTGCCGGACAACGAGGAATTGACCCGGTTCATTATTTAAGCAGAAGGGCTGGTTTGTCGGCTTCTCATGTCCGTTTCATTCTGGATGTGTTTGAGGAACTGGAGCTGGTGGAACAGGCGAGCGGAGACTATCGGTGTACCGTATCTCCTGCGAAACGCGATTTGACGGAATCGGGCCGTTATCAGGATCGCCTAAGATTCCGGCAGGTCGAGGAAGAACTGCTGTACAGTACAGCCAAAGATTTAACCCGCCTCCTTAAGGAGCTGCGGGACCGCAAGGAAACGAAGGTCATTCAGGGGAATCGAATCGATACCCCATAACGGAGGGAACTCTCATGGATTTCAAAGAGTATATTCGCAACATCCCCGACTTTCCCCAGCCGGGCATTCAGTTCAAGGACATCACCACGCTGCTTAAGGACGGCGCTGCATATCGCGAGGCGATTGACCAGTTCCGTGACCTTTACAAGGACAAAGACATCGAGCTGGTAGCCGGTCCGGAAGCTCGCGGTTTCGTCGTTGGCGCACCGCTCGCCTATGCGCTGGGTGCGGGCTTCATTCCGATCCGCAAGAGCGGCAAGCTGCCTTATGAGTGCATTGAAGCGGAGTACTCGCTGGAATATGGCAAGGATAAGCTCGCCATGCACGTCGATGCCATCAAGCCCGGACAAAAGGTGCTGATCGCCGACGATCTTCTGGCGACGGGTGGAACCATTGCCACCACGATCGAACTCATCCGTAAGCTTGGCGGAGAGATCGTCGGAGCCGCGTTCCTCATCGAGCTGGAATTCTTGAATGGCCGAGAGAAGCTGGACGGCATTGAAGTGTTCTCGTTGATGAAGTATTAAACGGATAAGGTTATCAAATAGCAGGTCTGTTGCCCGCTTAGGGTACTGGACCTGCTTTCTTTTTCGGAGACTGATCTTTCTTTATAGTGAATCTTGGGTTTGCTGTCCGGAAGCGATCGTCCTATAATGGAACGAGGAAGGGGGTCGGTATCCATGGCAAAACAGTTTGCTGGAGTTCGCATCGGCTCATGCAAAGCCTAATTCAGGGCGATCCTTTGCGTGGGCGATCCTAATTGATTGATGGTCGCTCGATTTGGGGAACAAGGATCCCCTGCCATGGCTTTGCCCCCATTGGACGAAATTGACTATCCAAATAGGAGTGAATCCCATGTGCGAACCTTTCCTCTATAATCACCAATACAATGCTCTCCGCAAGCAAGTGACGGCCCTTCATCGAGCCTGCAGCACCGTCTCGGACCCGAAAGTGGTGGAATCCGTACGGCTCGGTGCGATGGCCTGGGTCCGTGAAGCTTTTCCGGAGGCAACCGATGAACAGCTTCCGCTTCTGAATGCTTTTACCGACATGACCCAGTCGGAGCAGTTCCAACAGTACCTGCTCACGCTGGAAGCATATCGAGCAACAGACCTGCAGGCGACGGAAAAGCAGATCTCGAAGCTGTATCCAAAGATCAAGAAGCTCAAGGTACCCGATCTCAGTTTGATCGACACGCGCAAGCTGACCTACCTCGGTTGGATCGACATCGCGGCGAACCGGATGTTCATGGTCTACCGATGGAATGGAGAGTTGGTCGGTATCGAAGGCCGCTACACCCCGGCGAACAAAGGCGTCTGTTTCCTCTGCAACCGTATCGAGAATGTAGCCTTATTCTCAACCGTTGCCAAGTACCGTCCGCCGGGCTCCTCGCCGGATTACTACAAAGCGATCGGGCAGTACATGTGTCTTGATCACGATGTCTGTAACCATAACATCACCGACGTCGCACCTTTGGAAAGGTTTCTAAAGGAAGCGTTGAAGCCGCAGTGAGGTAATGGCTCCCTATAAAACAGCAAGCCCCGGCTTGGAAGAGCGCTCGCTCCTCTAAGACCGGGGCTTTTCTATTATTGGAAACTTGAACGGGATCATGGTTTCACCAAGGATGATGCGTTAACATAGTGAAAGATAATAAGATGATGATGAACGGCCAATAGATAATAAACGTGCGCTTTTGCTCTTTAAGATAACCCCTCCTGAATGAATTGGGTTGATTCCGTCTACTTCTATAGACACCCGTCCAACATCCTCTTGTTAAACGCTCTTTCTTTTTCCAGAAAAGGTTGAGATTTGGTTGATTCTGGAGTAATTTTAAGGAAGGATTTCTAGTATGCACTTAGTTGCCGCGAGCCGCCGAAACACATGCTCCTGATGGAGGAAGCCATATGCCTGCTGCCAATCGAAAGAAAGCGATCACGGTTTGGCTCCTGATCGTGATTCTCTTGGGGTCCTCAGCTCTGCTTGTTCTCAATATGAATCATAGAAGACCGATTCACTCTGCAGAGAGGGAGCATTCGACTCCTTCTGCAGAAGTCCTGCCTGTACAGACGCGGTCGAGTGTTGTAGGACTGCTTAGCGATCAGAAGAACGGAAGCGATATGGTGAGCTACGATACGTCCACCTGGGAGCCGACGGTTCTGCTTCATTTGCCCGCAGTTACGCCGGATAATTATGCCGCGTTATCTTCGGACGGGAAATACGCCGCTTATACCACTTGGGACGATCAGGTTGAGAGAAGGTATCTGAATATTTACACCTTTGCTACGGGGAAGACCGAATCCTTTTATCAGGATATGCCGCTGCGGAACGAAATCATAAAGCTATCATGGCTTCCGGACAATCAGACGCTGGTGTTCATCCAGAATGATGCAACGACTAGCTCGTATCAGGAGATCAAGACGTTTGATATTGCGACAAGGGAAGAAAAGGTGCTGGTAAGAGGAGAGGTTTGGCGTGTACGGACGGTTGAAGATAAAGGGAAAACCGCCGATCGCTTTTATTTGAAAGGGAAACAAGCTTATTTGTCCGTTAAGGAAAAGAAGGACGCTGCTTCGTATCAGAAAGATGATCCGATCCAAGAGGAAGAATGGAATTATTACCTGAATCAGACGGACCTAGATGAAATCTATCACGAATTCGGTGGAAAGGGCAAGTTTGACATCGAGAAGGTTCCTACGATGATGAATGTTGGTTTCTCAGCCCCTCGGGTGTCCGATGACGGGACCAAGCTCATCTACAGCGCGGTTTTGGATCGGAGCAGCGCCCCGGGTGCACAGACTCCTCTATGGATGTGCGCGTCAATTTGGCTGTATGATTTGAAAAGCGGTCAAACCTCAATCGTGTATTCGCAGGAAGACGGCGGCTCCATAGGGCGAGTGGACTGGTTGAGCGATGACGAAATTTGCTTTATTTCCTATTACGACTTCCAAGGCAGCCGGGATTCCGTTAATACTTTACGTCTATCTACCCAAGAGCATCGAGTGGTATTTCCTTATTCGGACGAGCATTATAATAATACGACGCTCCTGCCGGTGGGGAATCGGCAGATCACCTTTACTAGCTCCCAAAAGGGTGACATCTATGAACAATCAAAAACAATTCTGTTGAATGCTGATACCGGCTCTTATCGGGAGCTTGATGTGAAGATGGGCGAGAGACAAGTCTTATTGGACAAATTCATTCACGTTAAAAAGGAACGATAGAAAGGATTCGCATACTTCCGTCGTTATGCAAAAAAAGCGGCCGCTCCCCGATGAAAGTCGGGGGACGGCCGCTGCTGCTTGTCCTAATGTCAAAACGCTTACCGTTCTTCGTTGTCGATCTTCAGCACTTCGAACAGCTTGAACAGCAGGCTCAGGATAATGGCGACGACTGTGGCGAGCGCCATGCCCTTGAGCTCGAAGTTGCCCCAGGTAAACTTGGTGCCGCTGATTCCGATGACGAGTACGACGGCGGTGAGGATCATGTTGATTGGCTTGTTGTAATCCACCTTCGATTCCACCAACATGCGGATACCGGAGACGGCGATGATGCCGAAGAGCAGAATGGAAACGCCGCCCATGACGGCTCCCGGAATCGCTGCGATCAGTGCAGCAAGCTTGCCGCAGAAAGCGAGGATGACCGAGAAAATGGCCGCGCCGCCGATAACCCAGGTCGAGTATACCTTCGTCATGGCGAGCACGCCAATGTTTTCCCCATAGGTGGTGTTAGGCGTCGAACCAAACAGGCTGGAGAGGACCGTGGAAATCCCGTTGCCGAGAAGCGAACGGTGCAGACCCGGATCCTTAGTCAAGTCCTTGCCGACGATGTTGCTGGTGACGACCAAGTGGCCGATGTGCTCGGCGATGACGACGAGAGCGGCCGGAAGGATGATCAGGAAGCTGGATAGATCGAAATGCGGAGTATAATGAGTAGGGAGATCGAACCATTTGGCTTCTCGCACCATATCCCATTTCACCAGATTGAAGAAGGCGGGAGCGGAGATGACGTAGCCGACGATGATCGCGATAAGAATCGGGATGATCTTCATGAAGCCGCGGAAGAGAACGTTACCGAAGATGATGATCGCCATCGTGATGACCGCGACGATGACTGTGTTGGTGTCGACTTGGAACGTATTGGGGTCAACGCCTTCGGCTGGGATAAAGCCTGCCATACGAGCTGCAACCGGGACAAGCTCCAGGCCGATGACGGCGACGATGGCGCCCATGGCTGCTGGCGGGAATACGACATCGATCCAGCCAATGCCTACTTTTCCGACGAGGAGTGCTACGATGATGAAGATGACCCCAACGCCCATGAATCCGAATAGCGCCTGTTCGTACGAACCGCCGCTAGTAGCGAGAATGACGAAGACAGGTGAGAGGAACGCGAAGCTGGAACCGAGGTACGCCGGAATCTTGCCTTTGCAAATGAAGAGATAAAGCAGGGTGCCGATGCCGTTCATCAGCAGGATCGTAGCGGGGTTGACGCCAAACAGGTTTGGAACGAGGACGTTCGAAGCAAACATGGCGAACAGATGCTGCAGGCTGAGCGGGATGCTCTCGATGAGCGGAGGCCGCTCATTCACTTGGATAACGCGCGACAAATGGGTTCCTCCTCGAGTGGAATTTTGTTGAATGGTACCGAAAATATGCCTCGACTATCGTAGCAGAAAACCATTCTTGTGCCTAGTAGCTCATCAACTCTTTTTTTATCCCAAGAGTTGATGAACTGCCTCGTGTCTAAATTATGCCCGTTTTTTGGCGACAAACCGCTGCTATTCTTGACGAAGTGACGCGGCAAGGGCATAATTGAAGTCAAACCAGTAACCGGGAAAGGGTCTCAGCATGGGCATTGAGCAACTGATACAGAAGGCATCCGCCTATATCAAGGAATCCGATCTCGTCCGCATTCGGGAAGCCTATGAATTTGCCGATCAGGCTCATCAAGGCCAGCTCCGCAAATCGGGCGAGCCTTATATTCTACATCCGCTGGCGGTCGCCGATATCCTGATCAACATGCAAATGGATGCAACTTCGATCATTGCAGCGCTTCTCCATGATGTGGTGGAGGATACGACCGTTTCTCTCGATGCCGTGCGTCAGCAGTTCGGCCCGACTTGTGCGTCGATCGTGGATGGTCTGACCAAGCTGGAGAAGATCAAGTTCAAATCGAAGGAAGAGCACCAGAACGAGAATTACCGGAAAATGTTCGTGGCGATGGCTCAGGACATTCGGGTGATTCTGATCAAGCTGGCCGATCGCCTTCACAACATGCGCACCTTGAAGTACCAGTCCGAGGAGAGCCAGCGGCGGATCGCTGAGGAGACGTTGGAGATCTTTTGTCCAATCGCCCATCGGCTCGGGATCTCTGCGATCAAGTGGGAGATGGAGGACATCGCTCTCCGCTACTTAAACCCGCAGCAGTATTACCGGATCGCCAACCTCATGCAGAAGAAACGGACCGAGCGCGAGCAATACATCGACAACGTCATCCGGATGATTCGCGAAAAGGTCGGCGAAATGGGCATTGAAGGCGACATCTCCGGACGGCCGAAGCACATCTATAGCATCTATAAGAAAATGTCCGAGAAGGGTAAGCAGTTCAACGAGATCTACGACCTACTGGCCATTCGTGTGATCGTGGACAACATCAAGGATTGTTACGCGACTCTCGGAATCATTCATACTCTTTGGAAGCCGATGCCTGGGCGTTTCAAGGATTATATTGCTATGCCCAAGGCGAACATGTACCAGTCGCTGCATACGACCGTGATCGGACCGAACGGGGAGCCGCTTGAGGTTCAGATCCGCACATGGGAAATGCATCGGACGGCGGAATACGGGATCGCGGCGCATTGGGCCTATAAGGAAGGGACAGTCGTACCCGACGGAACGTTTGAGGAGAAGATGAATTGGGTCCGGGAAATTCTCGAGCTTCAGAGCGAAGCGAAGGATGCTTCAGAATTCATGGAGTCTCTGAAAATGGACTTTTTCTCGGACCTTGTCTTTGTGTTTACCCCAAAAGGCGAGGTGATTGAGCTGCCTGCCGGCTCGGTGCCGCTTGATTTTGCCTACCGGATTCATACGGAGGTCGGCAACCGGACTATCGGAGCGAAGGTAAACGGGCGCATTGAACCGCTCGATTACAAGCTGAAGAACGGCGATATCGTCGAGATTCTCACGTCCAAGCATTCCTACGGACCGAGCCAGGACTGGATTAAGCTGGCCGGGTCTTCCCATACCCGCAGCAAGATTAAGCAGTATTTCAAGAAGGAGAAGCGCGAGGAAAACGTCGAAAAAGGGCGTGAAGCGGTCGAACGCGAGCTGAAGCGGCTGGGCTTCGAGTCGAGCGCGCTCATGACGGACGAGAAGCTCCTGGAAGTGGCGGCCAAGTTCAGCTTCAACGATATCGACGACATGCTGTCCGCCGCCGGATTCGGAGGCATTACGCCGGCACAGATCACGACCCGTCTGACGGAGAAGCTGCGCAGGGAATCGGAAGCGGACAATCTTCTTCAGCTGACGAATGAGCTGAAGGAAGTCAAGTCCGCTCCCGAGAAAGAGAAGAAGAGCCGGCCTATGCATGGGGTTCGGGTGAAAGGCGTGGACAACCTGCTCGTCCGGTTCGCCCGCTGCTGCAATCCGGTGCCGGGAGACGAGATCGTTGGCTACATCACACGCGGCCGGGGAGTTTCTGTCCACCGCACGGACTGTACCAATCTGCCCTCCACGACCGACGAAGAGAACCGTCTGATCGAGGTGGAATGGGCAGAGGATGCCGAAGCCAATTATACGGTTGAAATCGAGATCACCGGTCATGACCGCCGCGATCTGCTGCGGGAAGTGCTTCAAGCCGTCTCTGAGACGAAGACGACGATCTCGGCCGTATCCGGCCGCTCGGACAAGAACAAGCTGGCGCTCATTCACATGACCATTCTGATCCACAACATTGATCACTTGGAGTCCGTGGTAGACAAGATCAAGCGTATCCGCGACGTCTATTCGGTGCAGCGGATCATGCAGACGTAACAGACATAACAAGTGATACGGATCGCAGCGCGACGCAGAAAAATGGGATGCGGCGCTGCGATCCCTCTTTATATAAGTGGAAGCTAAGTGGAGGAAACGAAACATGAAGGTAGTTATTCAACGCTGCAAGCGGGCGAAGGTAACGGTAGAGGGGAAAGTTACAGGGGAGATCGGGCAAGGGCTGATGGTTCTGGTCGGAGTCACTCATGAGGATACGGAGAAGGATGCGAAGTTTCTTGCCGACAAGGTGACGGGTCTCCGCATCTTCGAAGATGAGGAGGGCAAGATGAATCGGTCCGTGCAGGATATCGGCGGCAAGGTTCTTTCTGTCTCTCAGTTCACTTTATACGGAGATGCGCGCAAGGGACGCCGCCCGAGCTTTGTGGAGGCGGCTCGTCCCGAGCTAGCGGAGGTTCTGTACGAGAAATTCAACGAACTCGTGCGAGCGAACGGGCTCGAGGTTCAGACCGGCATCTTCGGCGCCGATATGGATGTGGAGCTGGTCAACGCAGGACCGGTGACGATCTTGCTGGACAGCCGCAGTTAGGCGAGGATTACCAGCTGGAATTCGGACGCACAACCATGGGGTTGCCCCGCCGTCATGCGACGCCTCATCATGCACGGGGAGCCACGTACGGTGCGAAAAGTCGAGTCCGGGAAGCCAGCCTCCCTATCATCCTCATCGCATCGTAACTCTTCATAGCTTTTGCATCAGGTCGTTCAGCCGGCGCATCACTCGTCTGCTGGGCGGCCATTTTTGGTTTAGCGTGGAAACAGGGAATGGCTGAGTATGCTTGATCGGTCATTTCGAGAAATCCGAACATTTTCGGGAACTTTTGCCATGGCTATCTTGTCTAGGTAAGGGGGAGGGAGTCACTTGAACGAATACGCTCATTTGCTTCACACCCGGGAGATGGATTCCGTCACGTTCGACCGCCTGATGAAAGAGTTCGGGCAGGATGTGTGGAACTATGCGTTCTTCCTCACCCGGGATTATCACTTTGCGAACGATATTTCGCAGGAGGTCTTTTTGCGGGTATACCGGAATTTCACCTCCTTCCGTGGGGAGAGCTCGATTCGGACGTGGCTGATGAAGATCACCCGGAACCTCAGCTTGAACTATCGCCGGACAGCCTTCTTTCGTCGGGTGCGCGTGCAATCGGAGGTGGACACCGCAGTAAGGGCGCGCTCCGCGGAAGCCGATTTCCTCGACCGGGAAGTTCGCGATGAAATCTGGCGGATGATTTTGAAGCTCCCCGCTCCTTTTCGGGAGGTCCTGGTGCTGGACATTCGCTATGATTTCAGCTTGAAGGAGATCGCTGAACTGACAGGAGTCACAGAAGGAACCGTAAAGTCGCGTTTGTACCGGGCGCGGCAAAAAGTGACAGCGGCTCTGATGGAATCCGCTGCAGAACGGGAGGAACCGAGATGAACCAAGAGAAACCGGAGTGGTATGAACAAATCGCGCCGGAGCCCTTTACCCGACCGATGTTTTCGGATAGCTTGGCGAGGGAAGTAAAGGCGATGGCCTCCAATCGCAGATGGAAGAGGAGAGGCGGGATGAGGGTTGGTCGGTATGCAGCTATCGGAGCGGCTGCTCTGCTGACGATAGGGATCCTCTTGTTTCGTTACATCGACATGCCCAACTTGTTGCCGGAGAAAGCTAAATCCGCGTTGGCTGATCCTGGGAGCGGAGATGATTCGGACGTCGGGAGCGTAGGAGACCGAATGGGGAGGTCCGCAGTTGATTATGTTCGAAGCCGCTTGCATCAGGGCCAAACGATCCGTCAATTAACGGATATCGTCGGCAGCCGGTATCAGGTGATCAGTCAAGTCGTTGCGACCGAGCAAGGCTCTTCCCAGCAAAAGGCTGGGTCTAAGCTTTTATCGGGTGGCACTTATCGGTTTGATTTCGGGATCTATGCGGGCTATGCCCCCAAAGGGCCGGATAAGGCAACCTGGTATGACTGGAACGGACTGATGTCCGGTAAATTGGCCGGTTCTCTACTGGTTAAACTGGATGGAAACCGAGTGCACTATGTAAGCTTTGCATATGGCATTCCTGAAAATTACGTCGTTTCTCTGGATGATTTGACGGATATTCCATCTGTGGAGGACTTGCCCTCTTCTGCCATCACAGCTGAGTTGAATTCAGATGACGACGCTGAAGACCTTTTTACCGCATCCTTGAGCTGGAAGCTGGGTGTCGAGTACGCCGCCAAGGATTTTCCGGATCGATTGAAAGGAATTCGGATGTTCGATCAAGAGAGGGGATGGGCTATCGGCATGTCCCTTTGGACCACGGAGGACGGGGGAGAGCACTGGACGAAACGGGCGCCCGGTTTGGATTTTACCATGGTATCGCTGCAGGCGGAGGCTTTTACCTTTCTCGATGCGAAACGAGCCTGGTACGTTAACCGTAATCCTTTGACCGAATCCCGTATGCCAACTTTGGTTGTTTATCGGACAGTCGATGGTGGGAAGGAATGGGCGAGCAGCGATCTGCCTATTGATGGAGGGTGGGAGATGTACGCCGATCCCCGGATCACCTTCCTCGATGAGAGTCACGGGTGGGTGCTGCTGACGGATAGTCATGCGAGTGTAGAGGACCAGTCCAAGAATAAATCGCTGTACCTGACAACCGATGGAGGCGCAACGTGGGTGAAATCGGGTCAAGGTACAGGAAGCTCCGACAGCCTTACCGACACTACCGGTACTCCAAACGGACTCGTCTTCCGCACACCGGAGGAAGGGTATGTGACGGCTCGGGGTACAGGTGTGCCTTTGATCTTCCGGACAATGGACGGAGGACGGACCTGGTCCCGATATGCTTTAACAGAAAGCGACGTTCTCGGAGAGATTACACCGCCGCAGTTCTTCGGCAAGGACCGCAAGAATGGCATTCTGGCTCTGTGCCAGTACGGACAGACGATCTTCTATCACACGAGCGATGGGGGAAAGACCTGGAGCGCCGTACCATCGGACATTGTCCTTTCCTCGTCGAACCCAGAACGACTACTCTTCGTGGACGAAGACAACGGGTTTGTCCTGGGGGAAGGAAACGCGATCCGCCGAACCAAGGATGGCGGGCGAACATGGCTGGATAGCTATGTAAGCATCATTGGGGATGCTCCTACTCTCAGTTTTATTTCCCCGGAAATGGGTTGGGCATCAAGCGACTCCTCTCTGCTTGGATTAACGCATGGGGGCTTAGCCAAGAAGACTTATTGGCAGCGGTGATCGTCCAAAACGCATCTGCCGATGGGATTCAAGCGTTTTTGGTTGTAGCGGAGGGTGATGGCAACACTCTTTCTGGAACGCGGCTCCTGCGTTTAAATCCGTTTGATGACACATTTTTAGTGGGAAGTGTGGAGTGAGGCAAGGGGAAGCGATTGGGAGTGCTCGATTGAAACGTGGTTGGTGACAGACGATTGGTCACGCCGGGATTGGGGCATACTGATGCTTGAACAGAAGCAGAAGGAGGAACCGGTCCCGTGCATCGTTCTCCGAAAGAGCGAACCATCATTGCCGCACAGCAGCGGTCTCCCGGAATCAGTCCGCATGAGGCGCATTCCGCGGAAGCCTCGGATGATTTCGGAGCCTTGGGCGAGCCTGATTTGAAGAGGATAAAGCCCAAAGGCGATGGACCCCATCACCGGAAGTAAACAAGGATCAGTTCGCTCCTTTCTGAGGAGGCGGACTGATCTTTTTCGATTTCGGCGTTTTCTTTGACCGGGGGACGGCAGTCCGCTACAATGGATAGCGATATTTACAGACCTTGCTTTTTGGATGTGGAGGGGACCCCATGAAGATTATCGTAAGAAGGACCGGCTTTGCCGATCATCATATGGAATTATTTCACCTGGTTAAACAATTTTATGAGGACGCGGAATTATTTTATGACCCAGAGCCGGAAATGGAACCCTCGGAAGGGGATCTGGAGCTGCGCTTTCACGTGCATACGGCAAAGGGGCAAGTGGAGGTACAAGCCGAATTGCTCGTCCTCTTGGATCATGCGGAAGCGAGTGTCAACCGAACGAACGCGAACGCGGCCGATCGCGCTCGAAGCAAAGTGAGCGACGGCGAAGAGACAACGGAAATGAGATCCTTCACTACTGACCACAATCGTCCTTTCCTCGGTGAGGAGGAAGAGGACATTCGGAGAACCGTGAAACGAGCTATCGGCTTCACCGCGGCCAAGCTGCTTCAGGAAGCAACTGGCATTCGGCTGCCTTGGGGGACGCTGACCGGCGTACGCCCGACGAAGCTGCTGCACAATCTGCTGAGGCAGCATGAGCGCGAGGAATGCATCCGCATCCTGCGGGAGGATTATCTGGTCACAGAGGAGAAAGCGGAATTGGTTACCGGAATCGCCGAGCTTCAGCTGCAGGTCATTCCTGACCTCTTTTACCTGGATAACGAGGTGAGCGTGTACATTGGCATCCCCTTTTGCCCGACGAAATGCGCCTATTGCACTTTCCCCGCTTATGACATCCGTGGCAATACCGGCTCGGTGGAAGGGTTTTTGGAAGGGCTGCAATACGAAATCCGCGAGACCGGCGAATGGCTGAAAAAGCGGGGGCTCACGGTCACCACCCTCTATTTTGGCGGAGGGACGCCTACGAGCATCGAAGCCGAGCAGATGGATGCACTCTTTGAAGAACTTCATCGATCTTTTCCGGATATGGACCGGATACGGGAGCTTACGGTGGAGGCAGGGCGCCCGGACACCATTACCCCGGACAAGCTCGCCGTTTTGAACAAATGGGGCGTCGACCGGATAAGCATCAACCCGCAGAGCTTCACTCAGGCGACGCTCGATACGATCGGCCGTCATCATACGGTCAAGGAGACGGAGGAGAAATTCATCCTGGCCCGTGACCTCGGCATGTCCAACATCAACATGGACTTGATCATCGGACTGCCGAATGAAGGGGTGGACGATTACCGGGCTTCCCTTGCCAAGACGGAGGAGCTGCTGCCCGAATCGCTCACCGTGCACACCCTCTCCTACAAGCGGGCCTCACGCATGACCCAGAATAAGGACGATTACCGTGTTGCTTCTCGCGATGATGTACAGGCCATGATGGACCTGACTACCGCATGGACAGCGGATCATGGGTACGTGCCGTACTATCTGTACCGTCAGAAGAACATTCTTGGCAGTATGGAAAACGTCGGGTATTCGTTTCCCGGAATGGAGAGCCTCTATAACATCCTCATGATGGAGGATCGACAGACGATTGTCGGACTCGGCTGTGGAGCGGTCAGCAAGCTGCTGTATCCTGCGAGTGCGGACGAAGAGCGGGGGCATGAGAAAATTGAACGATTTCCGAATCCAAAGGAGCCGAACGCCTACATCGAGCATTACCGCGACTATACGGCGAGGAAGCTGAAGCTTTTGGATGAGGTATACGGGAAGTAATTTGTAATGCAATTGTAATCCGCTTTTCATGTTCCTTTAATGTCCGCTGCCTATACTAAACCCATGACCCCCTTTTGATATAGTACGACGTTAGGCCGGCGATTCTTCGCCGGCCATTTTTTTGCTTGGCAACGGAATCATCCTTGACTTTCTTGGAAGCTTACGTATACAATCGTATACAATAACCATAAACACGCAATCGACGATTCGATGATGGGACAAAGTACTCCGGACCCGGCCTCTCCAGAGAGGAAGCCTAGGCTGCAAGCTTCCGTGGCGCACCCGTGATGAAAGACCTCCCGTAGAACCGTCGGCGAACACCGGAGACGACTACCCACCTGCGTTGAAGCGGAGGAAGCGTCTGGAGGACAAGTAGCCGAACGGCGCATAACCGGGCGTTAACCGGATCATGAGGGAACCAGGCTTTGCTTCCGTAGTAACGGTGGACATAAGCAGCTTTGCCAGCTATGGCGAGGCGGGGTTCCGAACGAAGGTGGTACCACGGGTGACTGTATACAAGTCCTCGTCCTTGACGCGAATGTCAAGGGCGAGGACTTTTCATTTCTGCCGGTGAGCCAGTCGATGAGCGAGATGAAGGCAAGCGGATCAAGGGAAGAATGGATTGAAATGGATTGAAATGGTTTGGAGGGAGTCGACATGAATTTTCAAAAGCCAAAAGGTACTCCGGATTTTCTGCCGGGTACCGTAGAGAAGTGGCAATACCTGGAGAACACGGCCCGAGAGCTGACGGCCCTGTACCGTTACCGGGAAGTGCGGACCCCGATTTTTGAGCACACGGAGCTGTTCAAACGAGGGGTTGGCGAGACGACGGACGTAGTCGAGAAAGAAATGTACACGTTCGCTGATAAAGCCGATCGCAGCATCACCCTTCGGCCGGAGGGTACCGCCGGAACTGTCCGAGCGTATGCGGAAAATAAGCTGTACGCCGATCCGGATGTGACCAAGCTGTATTACGTCGGCCCGATGTTCCGTTACGAGCAGCCGCAGGCCGGCCGCATGCGCCAGTTTCATCAGTTCGGCATCGAAGCGCTCGGTTCTTCCTCTCCCGCGCTCGACGCGGAGGTCATCGCCTTCGGCTACGATTATTGCCGCAAGCTCGGGCTGAAGGATGTCCGCGTGGAGGTCAATTCGGTCGGGACGGCTGAGATTCGCGCGAATTTCCGGGCGAAGCTGCTCGCGTTCCTCGAACCGATGAAGGAGGAGCTGTGCCGCGACTGCCGAAGCCGGATGGAGCGCAATCCGCTGCGCGTGCTCGACTGCAAGATCGATCAGCATCGCTTCGATGGGGCGCCATCGATTCTCGATGAACTCGATGAGGAATGCCGAACGCATTTCGAACAGGTGCGCGGGTATCTGGACGCGATGGGCGTACCGTATGAAATCAATCCCCGCCTCGTTCGGGGACTTGATTATTACACGCACACCGCTTTCGAATACAAGGCGGCTGGGATCGGCGCTATCGATACGATCGGAGGCGGCGGCCGCTACAATGGGCTCGTCGGCCAGATCGGCGGCGAGGAGCATGACCAGCCGGGCGTCGGCATGGCCCTCGGGCTGGAGCGGGTGCTCATCATTCTGGAAGCGCAGGGAGTCTCCATTCCCGAGTATGCCCCGCTCGATCTCTATCTGATCGGTCTTGGGGATCGCGCAGAAGCGGAAACCGTCCGGCTCGTCCACGCGGCGAGAGCGGCTGGACTGACGGCGGAGAAGGATTACCAGGGCCGGAAGATGAAGTCGGCGATGAAGTCGGCGGACCGGTCGGCCGCGCGCGAAGTCGCGATACTCGGCGATGACGAGCTGGATGCAGGAGTGATCAGCATCAAAACGATGGCAACCGGCGAGCAGCGTAAGCTGCCCTTGGGAGACTTCATCCGTATGCTGGCGGAGGAGAAGGCGGGCAGGCAGGCTTAAACGAACCGATCCTTTGCATATACAGGTATAAGTACAAGCGATGTCTCGAAGAGCGCGATGCCGAAAACGAAGCTGGATGAAGCAAGCACTCTGGACATGGAAATTCACTGAGATGAGATCGATGAGGAAGCAAGAGGAAGCTATTTATTTTTGAAGACGAGGAGAATGAATCATGACACTGGCAAGAACGCATCAATGCGGCTTACTCGAAAAAGGGCATATCGGCCAGGAAGTAACGCTTAACGGATGGGTGCAGCGCCGTCGCGACCTGGGAGGCGTGCTGTTCATTGACCTGCGCGACCGCAGCGGCATCGTGCAGATCGTCTTCAATCCGGATTACTCCGGCGAAGCCTTGAAAATCGCCGACCGCGCTCGTACCGAGTACGTTTTGGCAGTCAAAGGGAAGGTAGTCGAACGCAGCGCCGATACGATCAACCCGAATCTCGCGACCGGCGAGCTTGAAGTGCGCATCACCGAAATCGAAATTCTCAATGCGGCGAAGACGCCTCCCTTCTTCATCGAGGACGGGATTGAGATCGACGAATCGCTGCGCTTGAAATACCGCTATCTCGACCTGCGCCGTCCGGAAATGCAGCAGACGCTCTACTTGCGCTCCAAAGCGGCTAAGGTATTCCGCGATTATCTGGATGAGAATGGCTTCCTCGAGGTGGAGACGCCGATCCTGACGAAGAGCTCGCCGGAAGGCGCTCGCGATTATCTGGTTCCGAGCCGCGTACATGAAGGGGAATTCTATGCGCTGCCGCAGTCGCCGCAAATCTTCAAGCAGCTGTTGATGGTAGGCGGAGTTGAACGCTATTACCAGATCGCCCGCTGCTTCCGTGACGAGGATCTGCGCGCCGACCGTCAGCCGGAGTTCACCCAAGTGGACATTGAGACATCCTTTCTCGACGATCGCAAGCTCCAAGAGATGATGGAAGAGCTCATGGTTCGCTTGTTCCAAGAAACGAAGGGCATCGAGATCCCGCGTCCGTTCCAGCGCCTGACCTGGGCGGAAGCGATGGACAAGTACGGCTCGGACAAGCCGGACCTGCGCTTCGGGCTGGAGCTGGCCGACGTCTCCGATCTCGTGAAGGACAGCGGCGTCAAGGTGTTTGCCTCCATTGTTGCCGGTGGCGGCATCGTCAAGGCGTTGAACGCGAAGGGCTGCGGCTCCTGGAGCCGCAAGGAGCTCGATGATCTCGCCCCGTTTGCTTCCCGCTATGGCGGTAAAGGCCTCGCTTGGGTTCAAGTGAAGGAAGGCGAGTGGAAAGGCCCTATCGTTAAATTCTTGACGGAAGCGGAAATCACCGCACTTGGCGAACGCCTCGGAGCGGAAGAAGGTGACGTGCTCATCTTCTCCGCCGATACCTTTAAGGTCGTCAACGATGTCCTTGGCAACCTGCGCCTCAAGATCGGCCGCGACCTCGGACTGATCGACGATGCGGCCTATAAGTTTGCTTGGGTCGTCGATTTCCCGCTGTTCAGCTATGACGAAGAAGCTGGACGCTATATCGCCGAGCACCATCCGTTCACCCGTCCGAAGGACGAGGATCTGCACTTCTTCGAGACCGATCCGCTGCAAATCCGCGCCCAAGCGTATGATATCGTGCTGAACGGCTATGAAGTCGGCGGCGGCTCGCAGCGGATTTACAAGCGCGAGGTACAGGAGCAAATGTTCAAAGCCCTCGGCTTCACGAAGGAACAGGCTTATGAGAGCTTCGGCTATCTGATGGATGCCTTCGAATACGGCACCCCGCCGCACGGCGGCATCGCCTTCGGGTTCGACCGGCTGATTATGCTGCTTGCCGGACGCACCAACCTGCGGGAGACGATTGCGTTCCCGAAGACGGCGAGCGCTACTTGCCTCTTGACCAATGCCCCGTCTCCGGTCGACGACAAACAGCTGGAGGAGCTGTCCATTCGGGTCGCTCTGAAGCAGCCGGCGGGCAAACCGGCCACTAACTGATCGGTACACTTGAGACGCGGGGGTTATGTTCCGCATAAAAGGGACGAACTTCCGCGTCCGTAAAGGCGCTGGCTGCCGCGCAAGAAGCGCAGCAAGGAGGATGCAAATCAATGCTGCACCAATTTTCCCGCAATGAACTCTCCATGGGGCCGGAAGGGTTGGATGTGCTGAAGAATGCGACCGTCGCGGTGCTGGGCATCGGCGGAGTTGGTTCATTTTCCGTAGAAGCCCTGGCTCGCAGCGGAGTGGGCCGGATCATTATGATCGACAAGGACGTTGTCGACATCACGAACGTCAACCGGCAAATTCACGCTCTTCTGTCCACGGTCGGCCAGCCGAAGGCCAAGCTGATGCAGGATCGCATCCGCGATATCAATCCGGAATGCGATGCCATCGCTCTGCAGATGTTTTATAATGAGGAGACCTATGAGCAGCTGTTTGAATACCCGCTGGATTATGTTATCGATGCCTCGGACACCATCGAGTTCAAGATTCACCTGATTAAACAATGCCTCGCTCGGAAAATCCCCGTGATCTCCAGCATGGGCGCCGCGAATAAGATGGACCCGACCCGTTTCCAGGTGGCGGACATCTCCAAGACGACGGTCGATCCGATCGCCCGCGTCATTCGCACCCGGCTGCGGAAGGATGGGATCAAGAAAGGGGTAAAGGTCGTTTTCTCCACCGAGGAGCCGATCATCCCTCGCGAGGATATCACCCAGCAGATCGCTCCGGCGAACGCCAAAACCCGCAAGGCCAAAATGCCTCCGGCAAGCAACGCCTTCGTACCCTCGACAGCCGGTTTGATCATGGCGAGCGTCGTGGTCCGCGAGCTGCTCGCCAAGGCAGGCGGCAGTTGGATGGCCGAACGCAAGGGCATCACCCGCGACTAGGGAGTCAGGTTAGCGCGATTAGCGAGTACGCTGTCAACCCTAATCGAGTGGGTACGAAGCGGCGTCAATCGCTACGAGAAGTGGTGCGAACACCACGGTTTTTGAGGTGACAGCTTTCTAGTTGCGATAAGCTCGAGGTAGACCGGGTTCTCTGGCCCTTGCGTCGCACGCTTTTCTCAAGGGACAAGCAGACTGGACGAAACGGAACATGGTATAATGAGAGCATGCTGCGGTCAGCGGAATACGCGCCGTCAGCATGCTTTTTTCATGAACGCTTGTTTTTGGAAAGTGGGAGATTGGTATGGATTTGTTCAGCTATCAAGCGGAACAGGAGCCTGCGGGCAAGCTGCTTGCCGACCGCATGCGCCCGGAGACGCTGGAAGAATATATCGGGCAGGAGCATCTCGTGGGCAGCGGTAAGCTGCTCAGACGGATGATCGAAGCGGATCGCATCTCGTCGATCCTGCTGTACGGACCGCCGGGAACGGGGAAGACGACGCTCGCGAATATCATCTCGCGTCGCACCAACAGCGATTTCGTGAAGCTCAATGCGGTGGATGCTTCGGTGAAGGACGTTCGCGAGGTGATCGAGTCCGCACAGGCGAATAAAGCGATGTACGGGCGCAAAACGATCCTCTTCCTCGATGAGGTTCATCGCTTCAATACAGCTCGGCAGGATGCGCTGCTTCCGGCGGTGGAGCAGGGAACGATCGTCTTCATCGGCGCGACGACCGAGAATCCGTTCCATCACGTGAACGGGGCGTTGCTGTCCCGTTCGACGTTGTTTCAGCTTCATGCGCTCACGCATGAGCATGCGTTTATCGCCCTTCAGCATGCGCTCGCCGACAAGGAGAAGGGCCTCGGTTCGCTGCCCATTCAGGCGGACGAAGACGCCTTGCAGCATATCGCGCGCATGGCGAACGGAGACATCCGACGCGCACTGAACGCGCTGGAGATCGCGGCCCTCACGACCCCGCCGGATACGAGCGGGACCGTGCACATCACGCTGGAGGCTGCGGAGGAATCCGTCCGCAAGCCTACGGTGAAGGCGGACCCGTCCACGCAATACGACGTGCTGTCCGCCTTTCACAAAAGCGTGCGCGGCTCAAGCGACGCCGCGCTGTTCTGGTTTCTCTATGCCGTCGAGAAGCTCGGCATGGACCCGATGACCTTCCTGAGGCGGCTGATCGTCGCCTGCAGTGAGGATATCGGCCTCGCCAATCCTCAGGCGATGATTCAGGCTGTGACGGCGATGGACGCCTATCACAAGATCGGCTGGCCGGAGGCGAAATACAACATCGCGCAGGCCATCCTCTTCGCGGTGGAGAGTCCGAAGTCCAACAGCGTCGCCGTGACCATCGGCAAGATCGAATCCACCTTCGAGCGGGTCGGCACCGCAGAAGTGCCGCTGCACCTGCGGGATGCCCATTACCGGGGCGCGGAGAAGCTTGGACACACCGGCTACAAGTATCCCCATGACTTTCCTGGTCATTACGTGGAGCAGCAGTATTTGCCGGAGCCGCTCCACAACTTCGTTTTCTTTGAAGCGAGCAGTCAGGGAACCGAAGAGAAAATGAAGCAGAATCAAGAGCGGCGGCGAAAAAGGTAATAGCTCACGGATGCGAAATGGCGACAGCGCGGATGGCATTATGAGTGTCGGGAGGCAAAGAATGATTCGACTGGTTGTGGCTAAACCCGAAGATGCGGCTAAGCTTGCATCGATTCAACAGGAGGCATTCGACCGAGAGTGCAAGCAATACGGACGCGAAGCCGTAGGCGGCCCTACTGGGTATGCAGATGAGGAATGGCAGAAGAGCATGATGGCGGAAGGCCACTATTTCATCATCTCAGAGGTGAAAGAAGCGGTTGGAGCTCAAACGGACAGCATCATCGGCGGGGCAATCGTTTTTCCCGATCGGGAGAGATTGTCTTGTCATGTGGGCCGTATTTTCTTGCATCCCGATAAGCAAAATCACGGCTACGGGCTCACGGCCATGCTCGCCTTGGAGCACGAGTTCCCTTGGGCGGTTCGTTGGGATCTGGACACGCCGGACTGGGAGCTGAAGAATCATCGGTTCTATCTGCGCTGCGGATATCAAAAAATCCGAGAGACTAACGGCTTTTACTATTACGAAAAGCGAATAGAGAGCTCCATCTAGAACGCTGTCAGCTCAAATCGTGTGAATATGAATCGGCGTCAATTAGTCTGCCGACTTGACTCGTGCTCTATCGTGATAGGATCATTTCTTTCCCCTAACGAAGGAGTGGGATCCAAAAAAGCCTTCTCCGCCATTTGGCGGGGAAGGCTTTGCTGATTCAAGTTGATCATCCCAAAAGCAGCGAGAGGGTCGAAACGAATCGATAACCTCTGACGGTTCTAGCCTCGCTTGCGCGAGCACAAGCGCATCCTCACTTCAGCTTGACGATCCCATCGATGGTGCCGCCACCGAGGCAAACGTCTCCGTCGTAAAAGACGACGGCCTGTCCCGGAGTGATGGCCTTTTGAGGCTGGGCAAAGACGACGCGAGCCGCTCCGTCCGGGAGAACCTCGACGTTGACCTGCTGGTCCGGCTGACGGTACCGGAACTTGGCGGTGCAAGCGAAGCTGTCTCCCGGGGCGTGTCCGCTGATCCAGTTGACGCCGGTTGCGGTAAGCGACGTGGAATAGAGGCGGTCATCCTGTTCGCCTTGCACGACATAGAGCACATTGTGCTCCAGGTCCTTGTCGGCCACAAACCAAGGCTCTCCGGTACCGGAGCCTCCGATCCCTAGGCCTTGGCGCTGTCCGAGAGTATAATACATGAGTCCGTCATGACGCCCCTTGACTTCTCCTTCGAACGTGCGCATTTCGCCCGGCTGAGCGGGAAGGTAATGGCTCAGGAACTCCCGGAAGTTGCGTTCGCCGATGAAGCAGACTCCGGTGGAGTCTTTCTTCTTAGCGGTGGCGAGACCTGCTTTCTCAGCGATCTCCCGGACCTTCGGCTTCGGCAGATGCCCGATCGGGAACATCGCCTTCGACAGTTGGTACTGATTCAGCGCATTCAGGAAATAGGTCTGATCCTTATTCCCGTCTACACCTCGCAGCAACTGGAAGCGGCCATCAGCTGTTTGCTCCACTCGCGCATAGTGGCCGGTTGCGATGTAATCCGCTCCGAGCTCAAGCGCCTTTTGCAGAAATTCACCGAACTTGATTTCCCGGTTGCACATGACATCGGGGTTCGGGGTACGGCCATTTCGGTATTCGTCAAGGAAATAGGAGAAGACCTTGTCGTAATATTCCTTCTCAAAATTGACCGTATAGCAGGGAATGCCGATCTGGGCGCACACCCGACGCACGTCCGATGCGTCTTCTTCGGCGGTGCAGACCCCGAATTCATCGGTGTCGTCCCAATTCTTCATATAGATGCCAATGACCTCGTAGCCTTGTTCTTTGAGCAGGAGAGCGGCGACGGAAGAATCCACTCCGCCCGACATGCCGAGAACGACACGGGTCTTGCTGTTATCTGTCGTCATCGTTTCATCAACCTTTCGCGGTAGAACTCGCTTCATTGTACCACAATCGGAACAAAAAGTTAGGAAGGGCACTTTTTCTCCATGGGGTGTTTATGGTAACATATCCGATAGGGATTATGGACGTTCGAAAGATCAAGTCTGCGCGCTTGCGTTAGAATCGTGATTTTTCGGCAAGAATGGGGAGGAGCGGATCATCCCCGATTCCCTTTCCACTACTTTGAATGAGGTGTCTTTTTTTGAAAATATCAACCAAAGGACGTTATGGTCTCACCATTATGATGGAGCTTGCGGCACGTACCGGCGATGGCCCGACCTCCCTGAAGAGCATCGCGGAGAAGAACAATCTCTCCGAGCATTACCTGGAGCAATTGATTGCGCCCCTGAGAAATGCGGGATTGGTGAAGAGCATCCGCGGGGCATATGGCGGATACGTGTTGTCGCGTCCGGCGAGCGAGATTACGGCAGGAGATATCATCCGCGTTCTGGAGGGCCCGATCAGCCCGGTGGATTTCACCGACGAGGACGATCCAGCGAAACGGGATCTGTGGATGCGCATTCGCGACAGCATTGCGGACGTGCTCGACTCCACAACGCTGCATTCCCTTGTCAACTACCACGACGAAGGCAAATACAACAACTACATGTTTTATATTTAACGAGTGCAGCAAATTTGTTGAATTCAAAGATTTTTTTATAAAGCATCAAATTATCCCGGCCACGGATTACCCACAATCCACTATACAGCATAGGGAGGCTGTGAAGTCGTTATGACTTTGCGGCCTCTTTTTTTCTAACCGTTTTTTCTTGCCAAAAAATGATAATATGGAGAAGAATGGATGATCGAGCTTTTGGAGGACATGAAGTGGCTAACAGGAAATCAATATCAGGGTCAGAGAAGAATTAGGGGATCTGTTACTTATCTATGCCGCTGATTGTGAAGAGATGTTCTTATTGGCTAGTCTTTTTCAACATACAAAGGACAGTCATGATGTCATCTAATTAAAGCGAGAAGACACGAGCTGTACAGATTTATTTATCTTTAATGGCGCCATACATCCTTTAACACAGAAGGACTTAAGAAAAATTGCAACTAGAATAAAAAGTGGACACCGGCTAACAGACTGCGGATAATGAAGCCAACGGAGGTGTCCCCATGGGCGAACAACGACAACGGTACAACGAGGAATTCAAAAAGCAGACCGTGCGGTTCATTCAGGAACAAACAAAAACAGTAGCGGATCTAGCAGAGGAACTCAACATTCCAAGAGGCACCCTCCACCAATGGATGGGCCAGTACCGTGAACTGAAATATGAACCGGCAGCTAGCGGAGATCGGGTACGTGAACTGGAAGCGAAGTTGAGCGAACTAAACCGGCAACTCCATGAAAAAGAGCAAAAACTCTCCGATGTGGAAGAAGAGCTCGCCATCGTAAAAAAAGCAGTGCACATCTTCAGCAAACCAAAGAACTGAGATTCCGGTTTATTGAGGATCATCGCTCCGAGTTCCGCTTGGAGAAGATGTGCACAACCCTACGGGTTTCACGGAGCGGGTATTACAAGTGGAGAGTCGAGCGGTCGAGTAAACAGAAGCGACGCAAAGCGATTGTGCTCAAGCGCATTCAATATCACTTCGCCGACCATCAGAAGCGGTACGGAAGCCCGAAGATTACCCGACTGCTTCGTCAAGAGGGACATACGATCTCTGAGCGTACCGTGAGCGTATACATGCGAGAGATGAGCCTCCGCTCGGTTGTGTCCAGAAAATACCGGGTACAGACAACCTGCTCCAATCCCGACCATCCCGTTTCCCCCAACCACCTCAATCAACAATTCAGGGTGCCGAAGCCGAATATGGTATGGGTGACGGACATCACCTCGATTCCTTGTCGAGAAGGGCGCTTGTACTTGGCCAGCGTCATGGATCTATGTACGCGTGAGATTGTTGGATGGCGTCTGGATCACCACATGGAAACGAGCCTCGTACTCGGTGCTTTACAAGATGCATATGCAGCCAAGCGACCCGAAAAAGGCTTGATTCACCACTCCGACCGAGGTTCGCAATACACCTCTCAAGACTACCGAAATCAGTTGTGCCTCTATCACATGAAACCCAGCATGAGCCGAAAGGGCAATTGCTATGACAACGCCTGCATCGAGTCGTGGCACAGCATCTTGAAGAAAGAGCTCATTTACTGCAACCCCCGTTTCAAGAACAAGGACCAGGCTTACCATTCCCTTTTCCAATACATCGAGTTTTACTACAACCGCAAACGAATCCACAGCACCTTAGGCTATCTCTCTCCTGTTCGTTTTGCAGCTCTTTTTTCTACTCATTCCGCTTCCTGACCGTCCACTTTCTTGACAGAGGTCCAAATCAAATCTTCTTTCGACCAGAATTGATTATTCGAAATATGACCGCGCAATTCAGATAATATGAGTGATAACGTTAGGAGTGTCGAAAATGCGAAAGGCAATGATATTGATGTTCGTCTTATTGGTGCTTGGAGGATGTAGCCTAGTACCCGGTAATCAAGAACGCGTCGAACAGGGAACTGGAGAAGAGAACGAAGAGATCGTGATCATCGGAAACCCAACAGCGGATGATATGCTAAGGTTGGATTCAAACGCAAATATTTTCATGTATAAGGACATCATTTTTTGCGCAGGGATCGATTGGGTAAATGAAGTAAAGCTTTCCAAAGAAAAAGAGATATTCGAGATTACGAAGCAGATGGAAGATGGAAAAGAATTCGAGAATGGAACGGCAAGCAAATTATTGCCAGGAACGAAGATATTTACGACAAAAGAACGAAATGACATTCTTATAGCAGAAACCAAAGATGGTGATATTCGATTCTATAATTTGGTTGAAGGATAGTCGTTTGGCCTGATGGGTGAGAAGGATTAGTGGAGGAAAAATGAATGGATATATTTTGGCTCAAAACCGAAATCAGATCTTGACGCTTGGCTCAAGGCGCTAACGGCGGCCACAGCCGTTAATCCCCCGTTTTTGACCGTTTAAAAATCTAACGGAACTGAGCGCCGCTATTTGGGGCTGGGCAGCCCTTTTTGGCACCGAAAAATGGTAATAGCGATCGTGGGCGCCGTTAGAGCAGAAAAACCACCGATTTCCGTGAAATAACGGCTGTAACCGCCGTTAAAAATCTCAACCACTGGTTTTCCCTTCAAAACGTGAATAAACGGATCATGCGCCATTGGAGAACGCTTTCGAGGAAACCAGCAACCCCCTACAGCGAAGGTTTCCTTCTGGCATGCAATCATCAGCGTTCGCCGCATGATTCGTCAAGCACTGATTTTGAGGTTGAGCTTATATTTTGGGTTATTATTCTAATCATTGTTTAGAAAGACAAATGGATTTCTTAATTCGTGAAAAACAAGATGGACAGGATGATCATCATGTTTGAGATTAGGGTCGAAGATGTTTTTATGTTAACAGGTAGGGGGTACATCATTGCGGGAGAAATCATAAGTAACGAAGAGGTTTTGAGAATTGGTGATACATTACGGAGCAAAGATAATACAGAACAAAAGATAGATGTGAAAGCAATTGAAATGATGAACTATGGGACAAGAGTGGTGAAGTCTAAACATATTGGATTATTAACGGTTATTAGTGAAGAAGAAGCAAAAGGGTTGATAGGAAAGATATTGTTTAAAGAATAAAGCTACGTACTCGAAATTGATTGTCCAGCAATTCCAAGAGGTTACCCATAATGCGAGAAGAATGATGGCTATTTGTAATGGGTGCATGTTATGCAATAATTACCTGCTGATAGAAGGTTGATACGATGGGGAACAATCCAATGGAAGAACTTTTTCTTGTCGAACCGCAAGAAGGATATAAGGAAGCGTTCGTAAAGATGGTTGAGGAGTATGGAGCGGTTGGTGAAGAGTATTATTTCGAAATGTATAAAAAAGCTCTAAGTGATTTTAAGGGGTATATTCAGAAATTGATTGAAGATCGTCAGGGGTGTGAGGGGTGGGTGCCTACGAATACCTTTTGGTTAACCAATACAAGTGGGGAGATAGCAGGAGTTGTACGAATACGGATGTCTTTAGAGCACGATTATGTCAAGAAGTATGCAGGTCATATCGGGTATGACATTGCCCCACTATCCAGAAAAAAAGGGTACGGATTCACTTTGCTTAAGCTTGCTCTTGAAAAAGCGAAAAGGCTTCAATTCGATAAAGTATTGCTTACGTGTGATGATGACAATGTTGCCTCGAGACGAATTATCGAGAAGAATAAAGGTATATTTGAATCCACGATCATGTTGAATGAAAAAAATAAAGTGCTGAGAAGATACTGGATCACATTGTCCGATTAAGAGAGGCATCAACCAGGCAATAGCGATCAAAGAGACTACTTCGAGAAAGAAGGTTCATCCGGATGGAATTACTGGCTATTCCGGGAGTGGGCGGTATTATTGAAAAGGTTTTAAATGGAGAACATTATATCTTGATCCAAGAAAGGTCTAAGGATGATGCTTTAGTTGAGCAGGGATTAATTGAAATACCTGCTGGGAAAATTCGTCAGTTTGAAAATGTATTTGATTGCTTGCGAAGAGAAATCAAAGAGGAGACCGGTCTTGATGTAATTGAAATTGATGGTGAGAATGATTCGGAAGTCATGGAAATTAACGGATACAAGGTAATCAACTACTCCCCTTTTAATTGTGCACAGAACATTCAGGGGTATTATCCCGTGATGGTCCAAATTTTTATATGCAGGGTTACTGGACAATTATTAAATCGTTCAAATGAATCCAAAAATATTAGGTGGATTTCTATAAATGAATTAGAGAAAAAACTAATAAATTCCCAAGAACAGTTCTATCCGATGCACTTAGTAACACTTAGAAAATATCTAAATTCAATAAAAGAAAATAGAATATCATCATAAAGGAAGAAGCATATTTACTTAGGACGTTACAAACTAAGGCCGAAAATCGATGCTGGCAATTGGATCAAGGTGGTCAAACCCGATCACTCTTTTGTATTGCCTCTTGGTTCCCTAAGCTATTAAAAAGCTCGCTGGCTTTGATCCATCACTTCGCGGATTTGAGTAGAAGAGGACCCGAAATGTGAACAAACGCAGAAAGAAGTGAGGTGGGGTTGTAAAAGGACGCACTTTTTTCACTTGATAAGATGCGGCCGACGAGAGCTGTCAAGCGAGCCCCCTCTCGATCGGGTGCAACTCTATCACTACCGTGAGGTGAAAAAAGGATGTATACCAGTTCAACCTTTCAGACGAAGGAAAGTGGCCGGTACAGCTACAATGCGTTCGTGATCCTGAACAAAAGTCCGCAATATTTAACTGGAAACACCGACCCGGCTTATCAAGCCAGCGTCATTTCGTCCAACTTCGCCACCCTCCGCAACGCGTTCAAGGAACAACTGACCCAGCGCCAATACGATGCGATCGGTACTGTTCTTACTTATGTCATGTCCCTGAACGCGGCGGACCGCATGAAGCTCCTCGAATACCGATTCGAGGGCTCGGGGGTTTACCAGGGCGGCGATCCCGCCAACCCTTCCTCGATCGATGCTAATGTTAGCCGGATCTCGGTAGATTTCCGACAAAAAAACGGGCAGCATAATACGGCCTGGGGGACCTTTGTTCCCGCCGCTAAATTTCACGAAGGGAACGGGCTCTACGGAGCGATGAGTGTGATCTACCGGAATGGCGACATCATCGGCATTTTCCAACGGGCCAGCACCTTACCTGACAAGATGGAAGTGGCCGATACCTTGAAGCCTGGCTCTTACAAATTCGTGGTCGGCATTCACCCCATGAGCGGCGGAAGCAGTGCCTACAAAGCGTTGAATCTTTACAAGCTCGGTACTACCGACCGGACCTTACCCGCCTTGATCGACAACACGCCCGACGGGGCTTCCGGTACGGTCAGCGGCATCAATTCCCACAAGGGCTTTAACTATGAGCGCGGCTCTGAAGGCTGCCAGACCATTACCCAATTGGATTACGATGCCTATATCGCTCTGTTTACCACGGGCGAGTCGGGAACCTTCATCATCCAGCATCAGGTCAGCATCAACCCCGCCGACTATTGATCAGTTGAAACGCGAAAACGAGGCCATCGCCCATTTCCCGTTCACCTTTTGCATGTGCAGGAACATGACCTGGATCGGGCCAACGTCGCTTAAGGTCGACGCCTTCCGATAAACCGTCAGTTCCACCACCGCTTCTGTCTGGTTCGCTTCAATCGGAGCCGTTCCCGCTGACAGGATGAGCTCGTCACTGTTTAGCGCCAGCATCGGGTTCGAATAGTCCACGGCCTTCAGAATCTGCTCCTCCCGGCTATCCTTCGGCTTCGTAATCGGCAGCGAGGACTTGAGCTCCTTCATCACGTCGAAGAGCAAACCGCTGCTGTCGAACAGTTGAGTCGACTTATCCTGGAGGAGCAAAAGGTCGCTCCGTGTCTGCTCCAGCTCGGCAAGCTGCGCCTTTAAATCGGCAATCTCCTTGTTCAGTTCCGCGACCTGCTGCTCCCCTTGATTCGGAGCGACCGCAGAGGAAGCCGTCGTTTGCACAGTCGGTGAAACTGACTCGGTACGGTAGGGCTGCTTCTCTTCACAAGCAACCAACACAAAACACAGTGCAGCCAAAGCACACCAAACCAAACTTCCCTTACCCCTCATTTCCTTCCCCACCTTTTGGTACTGATATCAAGTAAACGTCATTCGAACTCAAAAAGTTACCATTATATAAGAGAAGGCCCAAAAATATCACCAAATTATTTTTTTATTCCAGTTAGCCTCGCGCAAAACAAGAGACCTTTCGCCGGGGGGCGACGCAAGGTCTCTTGTCCATTTTATGAAGATGGAATCGGCATAACCCAATTCATTATGAAAGGCGTTCTTTCGTATCCTCTTGAGCGACAGGAGGGAATGAAAGAGGTATCGGGGCTATCGCCCTTCGTTTATCAGATGTATAATCATGGAAGATGACTCAGACAACACAAGACCCAGCCTCAGATAGGAGCTATCTAAGGCTGGGTTTTGTCGTGAATACGAGTAAGGGCAGCAGAATTTCCTGCTTGTATGATTTTGCAACTCAGGAGGTTGAACTAGTTGAGTGGGTTTTTATTGTGGGATTTTGATGGAACTTTAGGGTACAGAATAGATGGCCATCACGGTCGAGCTTGGAGCATGTCGATGCTTGAAGCAATCAAAGATAAAGATCCAGAGACAGAAATAACACTTGAAGACATTGGTGCCTTTCTGAGAAGTGGTTTTCCATGGCATGAACCGGATGTTGAGCATACTCATTTACATACATCTGAACGATGGTGGGCACCTATTAGGGGGCTGTTCCAGAGGGGTTATCAAAAACTCGGTTATTCCGAATCACAGTCGGAACAATTAGCTGTAGATGCCCAATCGAGATATCTAGATCTTAAAACTTGGCAGCTATTCGATGATTCACTGCCGACATTAAAAGTCCTGAAGGATTTTGGTTGGAATCACATCATCGTTTCAAACCATGTTCCAGAACTCAGAAGGATTACAGATTATCTGGGATTAGGGAATTTCGTTTCTGATATCATAAATTCTTCTGAAGTTGGTTATGAGAAGCCAAATCCTGCGATCTATAAGCTGGCTTTGGAAAAAACTTCGAGGAGCAATCCTGTGTGGATGATTGGAGACAACATTCATGCGGATGTTTTAGGGGCCGAACAAGTAGGGATTAAAGGCATATTAGTCAGACACAGCGATAGCAGAGCCAAGTATCAATTTGATAACTTGAATGAATTAAAGGACTTTCTTGTAGCAAATTCATAGAGGACAGGAATTTCGGCTAACACCGTCAGAAACATTCGTTAAGAAGGTGAAATTAATGAATAGCATGGATGAAATCAAAGCGATATTGATGAATACTATCATTCTCGCAAGAGACGCCGAACAATACGTACCAGGCCAACCGGGGGTTTATTGTATAGCAATCAGCGATGTAAATCTGCTGACAGATCCATTTCGAACGGAATTAATCACTCGAAACCATAAAATCCTATATGTGGGTCAAGCATCAAACAGCTTACTCGAAAGACTTGTTCATCAAGACTTAAGACATAAAAGTCCAGCATCCTTTTTTAGAAGTATTGGAGCTGTAATCGGATATCGACCAGTAAAGGGTTTTTCAAAGAATTACAAATTCTCAGTGGAAGACACAATGAAAATAATTAATTGGATTAACGTAAATTTATTTGTCAGTTGGCATATTGTGGATAAGGAGTTACTTGATGTGACAGAAAGAGCTTTGATAAATGATTTGAAGCCAATAATGAATATTAAAGACAATCCATATAAATTAAAGGAACTTCAAGATTTGCGAAAGCAATGCAGGCAGTTTGCATCTCAATAATGGCGATGAAGGGTTTCACCTCTTGGTAGCTAGATGGATAAACACAGAGGATAGGTGATTAATTGAAAAATCGAATTTTTACTGTAATATCTGTTGCTCTAAATGTTCTTTTAATCACATACGTATTTTTGAAGGCGGATCGATTAGCAGATTTCTATTCGAATTCTACTCTTGAAGTTCAGAACAATTTAGTTCAATTAGAAAGTGCTCTTGATTATCAGATGAAAAATAAATGGGAAGATGAAAATCATGTAGTCGAAAAAATCGAAGATGTAAGAGAAAGTATCCATAATCTGATGGTTACAGGAAAAGATTTGGGAGTAATATCAAAGAATCAAGAAGACGATTTATGGAATTTGTATTGGTATTTTACGAATTATCCAACGTATACAGGCTTTCCTGATCAAAAGGTAACGGATAAAGAAGTGAATGAATTAATAGATTTAAGGGATCATCTGAGATCAGCTGGGTGGGGAGCGAATATTAGCTATAGTAGTGACTGGGAGAGCTTTTCAGAGAAAATAGGTACCTTACTTAAGAATTAATGCCATATAACCTCTCGGGTTATGAATACATTGAATTGTTCGCCGCAAGAAGCATTATTTGTTGGAGACAGTCATGCAGATATCGAAGCTGGCAAAAGAGCTAACGTATTAACAGCTGGAGTAAATTGGTTGGATCATTCGCATGGCAGTGAATTCTTGATGAAACCTGATTATGAATTCTCGAGAATCATTGATTTTATTAATGACGTGATTGAAAGCTAATCGAAGGAAGGATTTTTTAAGGAGAAGAACAAATGACAGTTCACGAGACTATTAAACAACGGGAACGTGAAGACGAAACAAAGATCATTTCGGAAGCGAAAGAATATGGTTTTCGTGAAATGGATACAAAGCCAATAGGTATTCATTTTGGAGAAGGTTCATAGCAAGTACTATCTGGATAAAGGCGGGATAAAATTTGAAGAGTTGGAAACAGCTCCGATAATAAATTTGATGAAGATGTAATCAGATAAGAAAGAAGGTGAGGTTCATTCATGGGAATTACGATAAACCTGGTATCATCCAATGAGATCGGTTCCGTTATAAAACTTGTTAAGGATTCGTTTGATACACAGGTCTCACCTAACTACGCTCCTGAAGGTATTCATGAATTTTATAAATACATAGATTTGAATGCAACGAATGAAAGACTATCCAATGGTCATCAGATTTATGTTGCATCTTCGGATGAGTTAATGGTTGGCATAATCGAAGTGAGAAATATGAATCACATTTCTATGTTGTTTATTCATAATGACTTTAGAGGTCTTGGAATAGGAACTGCTCTGATTAAGTACATTGTCGATCGTTTTCGAATTCAGAACGTTAAGACCATCACAGTCAATTCTGCACCCAATTCAGTGGACTTTTATAGAAAACAGGGATTGCGCTGTATGGAGGAGGAGAAGACAATAAACGGCATTAGATTTACAAGAATGATGATAGAGATTATGTAGGGAGCGAACAAGGTATGAAAGCGGGCTTTTGGATTCGACTCGGAGCAATGCTGCTAGATGCGATTATTATCGGTATACCCTTGAGCATTCTTTCTTCTGTAATGACTGGCGGTTATTCAAGTGATGAATACTTAACAGATCTCTTGTCCTTTTTGTACTCTTTGCTGGTTCCGATTATGTGGGATGGATACACCATTGGAAAGCGCATCTGTGGGATCAAAATCAGAAAAGTCTTTGACCATTCCTCACCAGGGTTCGGAACCATGTTATTACGCAACGTAATTGGAGGAATTATATATGGACTAACCTTTGGGATTGCTGTAATCATCAGTGCGTTTATGGTTGGACTTCGAGAAGATAAACGATCGATTCATGATTTTATTGCGGGAACGGAAGTCGTTTACGACAAATAAGGGATCCCGTGCATCCTTAATGAAAATTTATTCCGGAAACTAGCTGTCCAAACTGCAAGTTATGGCAGTATCATTATCCTGTCATCAGCGACGACTATGCTACGGAATGGTTTGCTAGTCATTAACGATAAACAGCTTACTATTCCATGGTGGAAGTCATGGTAAGTCATAATCTGGAGGAATCCTTGTATGCTTAACGTTACACTGACGAATTTACCAGGGGTCCTGATACTCGAGTATGAAAAGCATGTGGATACGAGAGGTGGCTCCTATCCCCCTTTTTTCAGATCGAGAGCTACATGAAGCGGGAATTGATACGCATTTTGTTGAGGAGAATGTATATTGTCCTGTAAAGGCGGGCACCTTATACGGCATTCACTATCAAAACCATCCAATGGCACAAACAAAGCTAATATATTGTACCAAAGGAAGCGGACTCGATTATGCCATTGATTTAAGGAAAGATTCAGCCACTTATAAGCAGTGGGCATGTGTGGAATTATCCGCGGAGAATCGGAAGCAGTTCTACATTCCCACAGGATTTGGTCATGCCTTTCTCTCGTTGGAAGATCATACGAATGTCGTAATGAAAATTGACCACTATTTTCACCAGGATTATAGAAGAGGAATCGCATGGAATGACCCGGATCTATGCATCCCGTTCCCGATCGACAAGCCTTTGCTCGCACAGCATGATCTAGAAGCCCCCTTTTTGAAAGAGAGTGATTGTAATCTGTAATTCTTAATGCCAACCCTACACGTTGAAGCTCACCCGGCCAGCAGTCGCGGTGAGCTTTTTTCGTGAGAGAGGGGAAAGAAGAATTTAGGGAAAGGTTTCGCAAGAAAGTGGATAGAGCTTTTGGACGGCTGCTTGACTATCAGGTGGAATTACCTCCTACCCTAGCGGAAGCCAAAAGGTTTGCTGAAGAGTATGCCGATTTTTCAAGGAATCACGAGAGAATCATCTTTACCATTGAAAATTTGAATGGGGATAACGTTGGGGGGATCAACCTTAGCGGTATCTATCATAATGAACTTCTCTTTGGGTTGACGAAAGAAGAATTTGAACACTCCGTTTATGGAGAATAGGGATTTAAGCTATGAACTGTCGATGAAAGTTGTGCAATTGATCATGGCCCATGTTACCTTTTTATTGATTTTGGGAAAAAATGATGAAATCGTACTTGATTGGG
Source organism: Gorillibacterium timonense (assembly GCF_001457415.1). Taxonomy (GTDB): domain Bacteria; phylum Bacillota; class Bacilli; order Paenibacillales; family NBRC-103111; genus Gorillibacterium; species Gorillibacterium timonense. The sequence continues at coordinate 666,610 of NZ_LN881723.1, read as the reverse complement.
GTTCCGGAAAAGGAGTATCATAAAATTCAATCTGACACAATTCAATTTCGGAGGTATTTCTTGATGGGAACGACCATTTACCTTGACCATGCGGCTGCTACGCCTATGCATCCAGAGGCGCTCGCACGCATGCTTCCTTATATGACAGAACAGTACGGAAATCCTTCGAGCATCCATTCCTATGGCCGTGACGCCTTAGCCGCCGTCACGGAAGCCAGAGAGACCCTTGGCGCCGCCCTGAATGTTTCGGGACGGCGCATCCTATTTACAAGTGGAGGCACGGAAAGCGACAACCTCGCCATTCTCGGCCTTGCGGCCCGCAACCAGAATGCGGGTCATGTCATTACGACCGGCACGGAGCACCATGCGGTGCTTCATGCCTGCGAGCGCCTCGAACAGCTGGGCGTTCAGGTGACGTATCTGCCGGTGGACAAGACCGGCCGGGTAAACCCGGAGGAGGTCCGCCGGGCCATCCGGCCGGACACCTTCCTGATCACGATCATGCTCGCCAATAACGAGACCGGGACGCTTCAGCCCATTGAGGAGATCGGAGCGATTGCGCAGGAGGCGGGGGTTCTCTTCCACACGGACGCCGTACAAGCCTTCGGCACCGTCCCTCTGGATATGCGTCGGCTGCCAGTTGATCTCATGAGCTTATCCTCCCACAAGATCGGAGGGCCTAAGGGAGTCGGAGCCTTGTATGTCGGAGATAAGGTGCTGCTCCAGCCGCTGCTTTACGGCGGAACTCAGGAGCGGAATCGACGGGCGGGGACGGAGAATGTTCCCGGAATCGTCGGCTTTGGAGCAGCCGCTGCGCTCACGGCTTCTCGACTTGCCGAGAAACGTGCTTATTTGGAGAGCCTCCGCGAGCTTCTGCTTGGAGAGCTGAGCCGGTTGCTTCCGACGGGAGCCTTTCTCATAAACGGACATGAAACCGAGCGGCTGCCGCATATCCTGAACGTCAGCTTTCCCGGGGTATCGGCGGAGACGCTGCTCATGAATCTGGATCTCGCCAGCGTCTGCGCGGCGAGTGGTTCCGCTTGCACCTCCGGTTCGCTGGAGCCTTCCCATGTGCTGACTGCCATGGGCATGGACAAGTCCTGTGTAAGCTCGGCCATCCGTTTCAGCTTCGCTCCGGTGACAACGAAAGAAGAAATCGTCCGTGCGGCAGAAATTGTTGCAACCTTTGTCTGCCGATAAACGTAAGTAAATAAAACGGCTCTTTTTTTGGTACAGGAATGAAATCCCGGCGAGTTGGCTAAGCTAGAGGGAGAATTCTCCAGCCATTCGCTTAGGGAGGGATACCGGTTGTTCAAGGGTCGCGATCTGGTCGGTCTTCCCGTCATCGAGGTGGCGACAGGGCAAAAAATCGGAACCGTGCAGGACCTCATGTTTGATCATTGGACCACCTGCTGCTTGCTCCTCGAAACGCGCGTCTGGTTTAAAGCGCCGAGGGCGGTCGAATGGGTGGAAGGGGTCTCCGTAGGCGAGGATGCCGTTATCCTGCCGCGCGGGATGGTCGTGAAGGAATGTCCGGAAGGCTCGGATACCACATTCTTTCTCTTAAGGGACCGTAAAATCACCGGCCTTCCCGTTCTGTCAAGAAATGGACAAGAATTAGGTGTCATTGAAGATGTTTACATTGCATCGGAATTGGATAAAAGAATACTAGGCTTCGAATTGTCGGAAGGGTTTCTGTCCGATGTGAAGGAAGGGCGCAAGTGGCTGCCTTTTCCGAACAAGATCACATTCGGCAAAGATGCTGTAATCGTCCCGGTGCAGAGTCACGGGGAACTTAAACCGCTCACTACTCAGGAGATAGGGTGATCCAGGAATGCGTTGTCCAAATTGCAATTCCAAAGATATCGGCAAGATTGGCTCCCATCAATTTTATTGCTGGGGATGCTTTATTGAATTGACGGTTAACGGAGAAAAAATGTCGGTGTATCAGGTTGAGGAAGACGGAACCCTCAGCTCTCTGGATGACCTGTTCTTCGAAGACGTCCAAATCCTGCCTCAGATGCAGGCCAACGGTTGATTGAACCGAAGGGAAGAAAACCATTGAAACGCCAAGCGCTCGGTTTCTGAAAGATGGCTTGCCTTCGTGCAAACCGGTTTTCAGAATCCGGGCGTTTTTGGATTTGCGAACGATTCCACTTTGCCAGAGATCGGGATTAACCGGACAAGATTCCACATATACTGTAAAGCAGGCCAGTCTGTCTGCCGGAGGTGGGAATGTGGATTCTTTTTTTAACAACCGTTGGTTCAAAGCCTTTGTGATGATTCTGCTCGGGCTGCTCATCGTCTTCATGCTCGTGCAGATCAAACCCCTGCTCATGTCCATTTATCATTTTCTAAGCGCCGTCTTGGCGCCTTTCCTGGTGGCGATGATCATCTCCTATGTGCTCAATCCGATCGTCTGCCTGCTGAATGAGCGCTCCAAGGTCCCACGCAGCATCGCGGTCCTGTTGATCTATGCCCTCTTCATCACCTCGTTTGCCGTCATTATGGCCAACCTCATTCCGATGTTCGTCCGGCAGTTGACGGAGCTGAACGAGCATCTTCCGCAATTCACGGCCAAAACTCAAAATTTGATCGCCCAATACAACGATAACCGCTACATTCCAGAAAGCGTTCGCGCCGGGATCAACCGTTCTCTCACAAAGCTGGAATCGGGCATCTCCACCGGGATATCCGGGTACATCGACCGCATCGGGACGACCTTGAACACCGTGTTTCTCGTGTTCATCATCCCGTTCCTGGCGTTCTACATCTTGAAGGATTTCCAAGGAATTCAACGGGGCATTCTCACCTTCGTCCCCAAGAACCATCGTCGTCTAACCATCCGTCTTCTCTCGGAAGTGGATGATGCGCTCGGCAGCTATGTGCGCGGCCAGTTCCTCGTCTGCATCATCGTCGGAGTTCTATCTTGGCTTGGCTATTGGCTCGTGGGGATGCCGTATCCGTTGCTTTTTGCCTCTGCGGTCGCCTTGACCAACATCATTCCTTATCTCGGGCCTTATTTCGGCGCGGCTCCGGCCATCCTGTTCGCCCTGACCCTCTCCTGGAAAATGGTGCTGTACGTCGTCATCGTCAACTGGCTCGTTCAGCTCCTGGAAGGCAATATCATCTCTCCTCAAGTGGTCGGGCGCACGCTTCACATGCATCCACTGACGATTATTCTGGTACTCCTTGCAGGCGGTGAAGTGGCAGGCGTGCTCGGCTTGATCCTGGCCGTTCCGTTCTACGCGGCAGTGAAGGTGCTGGTTCAATATTTATTTCAATATTACATCCGCAGAAGAACGGTTTAGTCCGCCAGCGAATAAGGTGATAAGGCGAACGCTTGGAGTAGCCCGAGCTGCTGCAGATGGGATAAATTCATCGAAAAAGCTTTGATAACTAATATCATTACAATAAAATAATTTTAAGTATTTTTTTGCTTTAAGGAAAAATAGTGTTGTACAGGCAAAAAACATTTGATAAGATCATAGTGTAGAAATGGGCACGGAAATTACGATTATTGGAATTAACCGCATTAGGATGTCCGGTGGCGAATCTTGGTTTTTTTTAGGCAAAATGTTTCCCTAGGTAAAAATTTTATCTGTCCAGAAAAATAAATGGAAGGAAGTGGACGAATCTTGTATTTATCAGCAGAAGCAACAAAACTGTCCTCCGCGATTACCGGACAACGATTTCGCATAACCGGAATGTCGGTTGAGGGGGTCCTGCGGCGCAGGCTGCTTGATCTCGGATTCGTTCCCGGGGCGATCGTGGAGGTATTGCAGAAGAGCCCGTTAGGAGATCCGGTGGCATACCGGGTGCGAATGATGACCGTCGCGCTGCGAAGGGAAGAAAGTGACCGAATTTACGGCACCGTCGAAGAGGGGGGAGAAGCATGAACCGTTACTTGATCGCGCTCGCCGGCAATCCGAATACCGGCAAGAGCACGCTGTTCAATGCGCTTACCGGCATGAGGCAACATACCGGGAACTGGGCCGGGAAAACCGTCGTCCGAGCAGAAGGAACCTTCACCTTCGGGGATTCGGAGTTTCGCTTGGTGGATCTGCCGGGAACCTATTCGCTGTTCTCCAATTCAACAGATGAAGAGGTGGCGCGCGACTCGATCATCCTGGAAAAGCCGGACGCTACCATCGTGGTCGCGGACGCCACCTCTCTGGAACGGCATATGAACCTCGCTCTGCAGGTGATGGAGATGACAAATCGGGTGGTGCTCGCAGTCAACCTCCTAGACGAAGCGGAGAAGCTCGGCATCACCGTCGATATCGGCAAGCTGGAGGGCCGGCTCGGAATACCGGTAGCCGGGATATCGGCTCGGAAGAAGAAGGGGCTGAACGAGCTGCTGCATAAGGTGGAGGGGGTCGCATCCGGCCGAATCGTTCCTGTGCCGCGCCAGGTCTCCTATAGCGCAGAAATCGAGAAAGCCATCGAAAAGCTCGTGCCGAAGGTGAGAGAACTGCTTGGAGACGAATATCCGGCTCGTTGGCTCGCTCTGCGGATTCTAGACGGGGATCACGGCCTGTTGGATACCCTCGTTCGGGAAAAGCCCGAAAGGAAACGTTCCGGGGAGGTGCTGACCCATGCCGAATCCGTCTGCCATTAAGATGGAGCAGTTGAAGGATTTCGCGAAAGAAGCCGTTCCGGAAGGACAGGAGCCGTTTCGGGACCGGCTCGTCGGGGATATCTATGCCGATGCGAATGCCATCTGTGAGGGAGCGGTTACCGTCCGCGACCGCAGCAAGCTCTCCGAGACTTACCGGCTTGACCGAATCGTTACGTCGCCTATATGGGGTTATCCGATCATGTTCGTCATGCTCGGGATCGTCTTCTGGATTACGATCGCAGGCGCCAATGTTCCCTCCGCTCTGATCGCGGACGGGTTCGGATGGCTGGAAGGCTACATCACCTCCGGCTTTCAGGCACTTCATGCTCCCGATTGGCTGCATGGGATACTGGTGCTCGGCTTTTACCGGGGAACCTCCTGGGTGGTCAGCGTCATGCTGCCGCCGATGGCGATCTTTTTTCCCGTCTTCGCCTTATTGGAGAACTTCGGGTATCTCCCGCGCGTGGCGTTCAACATGGACCGGCTGTTCAAGAAATCAGGGGGGCATGGCAAGCAGGCGCTGACGATGTCGATGGGCTTCGGCTGCAATGCGGCGGCCATCATGTCGACACGGATTATCGAATCTCCCCGCGAACGGATTCTCGCCATCCTGACCAACAACTTCGTGCCCTGCAACGGGCGCTGGCCTACCCTGATCCTGCTCGCCTCGCTCTTCATGGCGGCCGGAGCCTCTGGGGGAGGAGCCAGTCTTCTGACGGCAGCCGTAGTCATGGGGATGGTTCTCCTGGGCATTGCCGTGACGCTTGGCGTATCCTGGACACTCTCTCGGACGGCACTGAAAGGCATCCCGACCCACTATACCCTGGAGCTTCCGCCTTACCGGAGACCGCAGATTCTGAAGACGATCCTGCTCTCCTCCCGCGACAAGTCCTGGGCGGTACTGAAGCGCGCTGTCATCGTAGCGGCCCCTGCGGGCGTTCTGACCTGGATTCTCGGCAACGTGATGGTAGGCGGGACCAGTGTTCTCGATCACATGGCGGCTTTTTTCGATCCGTTCGCTCATCTGATCGGACTGGACGGCTACATCCTCATGGCGTTTATTCTCGGTCTGCCGGCCAATGAAATTGTGCTGCCGATCCTGCTCATGGGGTACCTGTCCTCAAGTGCGATGGTCGATGTCGACGGGCTGTCCGGAATCAAGGAGATCTTCGTCGCGCATGGCTGGACGTGGCTGACCGCGCTCAACATGATGCTGTTTTCCCTCCTGCATTATCCTTGTGGGACGACGCTGTTCAACATCTACAAGGAGACCAAGAGCGCGAAATGGACCACCTTGTCCGCTCTCATTCCGACCGGGATCGCCGTAGTGGTCACCTTCCTGGTGGCTCAGGCCGCTAGACTTTTTGGATGGGTGTGATTTCGGCAATTGACTGTCTGCCGTAATGATCCGTATAATAAAGAGTGGAGAATTTTCTCTCGGAGAGGAAGGAGACCGGTTATGGGCCAATCCGTCAAAGACAGTTCCTATAAATTCATCGTAACAGGGGATTCCATCTCCAAGGGAGTCATTTACGACGACATCAAGGGCAAGTACCGAGTGCTCGAGAACAATTACGTCTCGATTCTTCAGAACAAGCTGAAGGGCATGGTGCGCAATACGGCCCGGTTCGGCAATACCCTGATCAAGGGAGCTGGACGCCTCAAATCCGATGTACAGAGCGAGAATCCGGATATTGTACTGATCGAATACGGAGGCAACGACTGCGATTTCAATTGGAGTGAAATTGCGGATGACCCCGGACGGGATCACAGCCCGAAGACGGACTTCCATCTCTTCGAACAGATGCTGAAGGAAACGATCAGCTATCTGAAGAGCAACAAAATCATTCCGGTCCTCATGACCCTCCCGCCGCTCAATGCCGAGCGCTATTTCAAGTGGGTTAGCAACAACAACCCGCTGGCGGAGAAGAATATCATGGAATGGCTCGGAAGCGTAACGAAGATCTACTGGTGGCAGGAGCGGTACAACTCCATGGTCATCAAAGTCGCTGAGGAGACTCGGACCAAGTGGATCGATATTCGCGGAGCGTTCCTGCAGGATCCGGATTACAGCAAATACCTGTGCGTGGACGGCATTCATCCGAATGAAGAAGGACATCGCATCATTGCCGACAAGGTACTGGAATATGTGGGCAGCCGCTACTCCTTCCTGCTGAAGGATGGCTCGGGTCTGGAACCGGCGTGATCCCTAAGATTGACATTTATCCGGCGGACCGCTATAATTTTATCATTCATGCCATACCTGAAATCGCAGATGAAACCCATGTGGTCATTGCCCGTCCGGCAGAGAGAAAGCCTCGGCCCGGAATACGGATAGCGGTTGTCCTCCCAGGAAGTGAAGGAGGAGCTGCAAGTTCGTCCGGCCGGCTGAAAAGGCTTTTCGGCGAAGAATGCCCGCGCCAGTTTTGGAGTGTGAATTCCCTTCACCGGGTGGACCCGTTAACGTCCTCATAAGGAGACCGGACTGACGTCGCACCGAAGGGTGACGGCCGATGAACCGGTAACCAGGGTGGTACCGCGATTAACTCGTCCCTGCTAACTAGCAGGGGCGTTTTCTGTTTTAGTCGAGCATTTCGAATTCCTAAGGAGGAACGATTTCACATGAAAGCCAGCGTCATTCGTCAAAAATGGGTAGACTTTTTCGCCGAGAAGGGCCACAAGATCGAGCCGAGCGCACCGCTCGTGCCGCATAACGATCCGTCGCTTCTGTGGATCAACGCAGGCATGGCGCCGCTTAAGCCGTACTTCGACGGCCGCGTCAAGCCGGAGAACCCGCGTATCGCGAACGCCCAAAAGTGCATCCGCACCAACGACATCGAGAACGTCGGCAAAACCCGCCGCCACCATACGTTCTTCGAAATGCTCGGCAACTTCTCCATCGGCGACTACTTCAAGCTGGAGGCGATCAATTGGGCATGGGAATTCCTGACGAGTCCGAAATGGCTCGGCCTTGACCCGAATCGGATCTCCGTCACCGTCTATAAGGAAGACGAAGAAGCTTACGAGGAGTGGAACAAGAAGATCGGCATTCCGGCGGAACGCATCTACAAGCTGGAAGACGACAACTTCTGGGATATCGGAGAAGGCCCATGCGGTCCTTGCACCGAGATCTTCTATGACCGCGGCGACAAGTACGGCGACTTGAATGATCCGGAATGCTGGCCGGGAGGAGAGAACGAACGCTTCCTCGAAGTGTGGAACCTCGTCTTCTCGCAGTTCAATCACAACAAAGACGGCAGCTACACACCGCTGCCAAACAAGAATATTGATACCGGTGCAGGGCTGGAACGCTTCGCATCCGTCCTTCAGGATGTGGATTCCAACTTCGACACCGACCTGTTCCTGCCGATCATCGAGGAAACCTGCCGCCTGGCCGGCGTCCGCTACAAGGAATCGGAGAAGACGGATGTCGCGCTCAAGGTCATTGCTGACCACATCCGCTCCGTATCCTTTGCCGTCGGAGATGGCGTGCTGCCGTCCAACGAGGGACGCGGCTATATCATCCGTCGTCTACTGCGCCGCGCCGTTCGCTACGGCAAGACCATCGGGCTGGACCGGCCGTTCCTGTATCAATTGACCGGCAAGGTTGCCGAGATCATGGGCGTTTACTACTCCGAGGTCGTGGACAAACAGGAATTCATCGCGAAGGTGATCCGCGGCGAAGAGGAACGCTTCCACGAAACGCTCAGCGACGGCCTCGTGCTGCTCACGAGCCTGGCCGAGCAAGCGAAGAAGGATGGCCTGAGCGCTATCTCCGGTCAGGAAGCCTTTAAGCTGTACGACACTTACGGCTTCCCGTTCGACCTGACGGAGGATTTTGCCCAGGAGCACGGGCTGACCGTCGACCGCGAGGGCTTCGACCAAGCGATGGCCGAGCAGCGCGAACGCGCCCGTTCCGCCCGTCAAGAAACGGAGAGCATGAAGGTTCAAGGCGGCCCGCTTGCCGATTATACGAAGAAATCCGAATTCGTCGGCTATGGGGAATGGAGCACCCAGTCGGAGGTGCAAGCGATCGTTTGGAAGGGCGAGCTAGTCGACCGGGTGCCGGCCGGCGAAGAATGCGCCGTCATTCTGGACAAGACGCCGTTCTACGCCGAAAGCGGAGGCCAAGTGAGCGACCGCGGAACGATTCAGAACGATTCGGTCAAGGCAGAGGTCACAGACGTGTCCAAGGCGCCCCACGGCCAGCATGTCATGACCGTGAAGGTCTTGAGCGGAATGCTTCGCGCAGGCGATAAGGTTGCGGCTGAGCTTGACCGCACGAGCCGCGAGGACATCGTGAAGAATCATACCGCGACTCACCTGCTGCACAAGGCCTTGAAGGAAGTGCTTGGCGATCATGTCAACCAAGCCGGTTCTCTGGTCGCACCGGAACGGCTGCGCTTTGACTTCTCGCACTTCGGCAGCCTGACCGCCGAAGAGCTGAAGGACATTGAAGAGCGCGTGAACCGCCAGGTTTGGCAGAACACGGCGCTCGACATCTCCCAGAAAGCCATCGAGGAAGCGAAGGCAATGGGAGCCATGGCCCTGTTCGGTGAAAAATACGGCGACGTCGTCCGTGTCGTCCGCATCGGCGATTACAGCCTGGAGCTGTGCGGCGGCTGCCATGTGGTGTCGACCGCTGAGATCGGTCTGTTCAAGATCGTCAGCGAAGGCGGCATCGGCTCCGGCGTTCGCCGGATCGAAGCGGTAACCGGCCGTCATGCCTACCGCTACATGGAGGATCAGCTGAGCCTGCTGGAGCAGGCCGCCGGGCTGCTGAAGGCGAACGTGCTGGATGTTCCGAAGCGCATCGAAGGGCTGCAAGGCCAAATTCGCGAGCTGAACCGCGAGAACGAATCCTTGAAAGGCAAGCTGATGAGCGCCGAAGCCGGGTCGCTGACGGATCAGGTCAAGGAGATCGCCGGGATTCCGGTGCTGGCCGCGCGGGTTGACGCACCCGACATGGATGCGCTCCGGACGCTAGCCGACCAGCTCAAGGCGAAGCTCGCCTCCGGCATCCTGGTGCTCGGGGCAGGCAGCGCAGACAAGGTGAACCTTGTCGCACTCGTGACGGCGGACCTTACGGAGAAGGGCTTCCATGCCGGCAAAATCGTCAAGGAAGCGGCAGCTGTCTGCGGCGGAGGCGGAGGCGGTCGCCCGGATATGGCGCAAGCCGGAGGCAAGGACGCTTCGAAGCTTGCGGATGCTCTTCGCAAAGCCGAAGAGACGATTGCAGCCCAAGCGACGGTTCAAAAATAAGCGCAAGGCAGCGTTGATCAGCCGGCGGAGGAGTTTCACTCCGCCGGCCCCTGTTTTTCGGAAAAAGGGACCGATTTCCATAAAATTGTGCCTTTTTGCGCTGTTGAGGGTAGTTTTTTATGGATATAACGAGAATATATGCTTTAATATAGTCGTAAGGATCTTTCCTTTGTCTAACCGATTATCAAATTCTCCGGGAGGTGCCGGTGATGAGCTCTATGGATAAGACAATGAAATTCGATGTGAAGGCGGATGCAGTCGAAACCTCTCCCCGGGAAGTGCTGCTGTCCGTATATGAGGCTCTCCAAGAGAAAGGCTACAATCCGATCAATCAGATTGTCGGGTACTTGCTGTCTGGTGACCCCGCTTACATCCCGCGGCACAACAACGCCCGTAGTTTGATTCGCAAAAGGGAGAGAGACGAGCTCATCGAAGAGCTGGTCCGCTCTTACCTGAAACAGGAGAAATAAACCGACGTGAGAATAATGGGTTTGGATTATGGGGATAAGACCATTGGTGTTGCGATTAGCGACGAGCTTGGCTGGACGGCCCAAGGAGTCGAAGTCATCCGCAGGAAGGGCCTGGAGGATGATCGGGAAAGGCTCGCGCAGCTGATTCGGGAGTACGGCATGGACGAGATCGTTGTCGGTATGCCGAAGAACATGAACGGAACGATCGGCCCCCGAGGCGAAGCGAGCCGGGAATTTGCCGATCGACTGCGAGAATGGTTCGGCCTTCCGGTCCAACTGTGGGATGAACGATTGACTACTGTGGCTGCACAGCGTACATTAATAGAAGCGGATGTAAGCCGCAAAAAGCGTAAAGGCGTCATCGACAAGATGGCTGCCCAGCTGATCCTGCAAGGCTTTCTCGATTCCAAGACGAAGAGGTGACGTTCACGATGGAAAACGACGACCTGAAAAATGCCGTACCCGCAGGCGACAGCTCCGATGAACCGGAAATCATCTACATTCCGGATGAGGACGGCAATGAAGAAGAATTTGAAGTCATCATGAAATTCGAGGTCGACGGTTCCGACCGCCAGTACATGATGGTCGTGCCCGTGGATTCGGCCGACGACGAAGAAGCAGAGGAAGTCTATGCCTTCCGGTACGAGGAAGACGGGGATGATCTGAAGCTGTTCACCATCGACGATGAAGAGGAATGGGACATCGTGGAGGAAACCTTCAATACGCTGATGGCGGAGCTGGAGGAAGAGGAGAACGGATGACCGAATACCGCGTGGAAGAGGTTCGGCATATCAGTCTGGTCAAGGATGCCTTCGGCGACGAAATCGAGCTGGAGGATGCCGAGGGTCGCGGCAGGATCTACGTTCTGCTGAATGAATTCTCGGTAGGCGGCACCTCTTATGCCATTGTTCAGGACGACCCCATGCGCCGGGAGGGCGAAATCGATGTGTTCCGCATCGTATCGAATCCGGACGGCAGCCTGGAGCTTGAAAGTGTCGAAGATGATGAGGAATGGGAGAATATCGCCGAGCTCTACGATGAGATGACGGTATCCTTTGAAGACTAACGACGCCCCTTTCGGAAAACGCTATCAAGGAATCGCGGAAAGAGCGGCTGCTGCCGCTCTTTCTTTCGCATTAGCGCTACAGACTTCATATGGAGGAATGTTATGGCCAGTTCACCAAAACCGCGGCGCAAACGGCGCATTGCCGGAATCGTTGTGTCGCTGCTCTTCTTTTTCTTATTGATCGCCGGGGCGGGTGCGCTCTATCTGTGGAACGGACTGCAGCCGACGAAGAAGGGGGAACCCGTTCGCATCGAAATTCCGTCCGGTACGGGAACGATTCGAATCGCGGAGATTCTGGAGGAGAAGGGCATCATCCGCAGCAAGGAAATCTTCACGGCTTATCTCAAGTACAAAGGAGAGGGCAGCCGGTTTCAAGCCGGAACCTACGACGTAACCCCGGGCTCCACCATTGACGAAGTCATCGCCAAGCTGAACGCGGGGGAGACGGTGAAGGCGGAGATGATCCGGTTTACCATCCCGGAGGGCTACACCGTCAAGCAGATTGCCGATAAGCTTGCCGAGGCGGGCTATGTGAAGGCGGACGAGTTCCTCTCCCTCGAGAAGCAAGCACAGAAGTTTGCGCAGAACCTTCCGGCAGGAGCCGAAGTAACGGGAGATCAGCTCGCGTATAACCTGGAAGGGTATCTCTTCCCGGAGACGTACGAGATGAAGAAGGGAAGCACGGCGGAGGAGATTCTGGAGCGAATGACGAAGGAGACGGCGGACAAGCTGGCGACGATTCCGAATCTGAACGAGCAGCTGAAATCGCGGAAAATGACGCTGCATCAGCTCCTGACCGTCGCTTCCCTAGTGGAGAAGGAAGCGGCCGTTCCCGCGGAGCGGCCCCTCATCGCAGGTGTCATCTACAACCGGCTGAAGGCGGACATGAAGCTCGAAATCGACGCCACCGTGCAGTATGCGCTTGGGGAGACGAAGGATCGGCTGTTCGAAAAGGATTTGCAGGTCGATAGCCCGTACAATACGTACCGGAATAAGGGGCTCCCTCCCGGACCGATCGCATCGCCTGGCCTCGCTTCCATTCAAGCTGCGCTCGAGCCGAAAGCGTCCGAGTACCTCTTCTATGTGACGAAGAAGGACGGTTCCCGCGAGCACCTCTTTGCGAAGACGTATGCGGAGCATTTGAAGAACATCGAAGCAAGCAAGAAGGAAGCCAGCAAATAACTGGTATGCGGTCAACTGAAAAGACGTGGTGTCCGCACTTTTTCTCATTCCGATTGACGATGCTTCCTATCCACACGAGTATCGTTGATCGCGTATCGGCTGCAACCGCCTGCCTTACGGCTTAGGCGGTTTTTTCCTTCTGGCGATAGTCTGGCATGAAGGTGTGACATTTGTTATAGTAGAAAGGATATGTTTTCGAATAAGGGGGAAAACCAGTGGCGAATAAACCGGAGCTGATAACGACAGCGGCTAATCTGGATGAGCTGGAGCGGGTGCTCCGTGCAGGCGCGGATGCGGTAGCCGTTGGAGAAGAACGGTTCGGGATGCGATTGCCGGGAAGCTTTGACATAGAGGATATCCAAAAAGGAGTAAAGCTGGCCCATGAACGGGGAGCGAAGCTCTATGTGATCGCGAACGCCCTCTTCACCAATGAGGTAGCGGATGAACTGCCGGATTATCTTCGCCGGGTGGCCGCGGCGGGAGCCGATGCGTTGGCATTCGGAGATCCGGCGCTCATTCCGGCTATGAGAGAAGCGGGAGTTACCCTTCCGCTGCATTGGCACGGAGAAACGCTATCCACGAATTATGAGACAGCCAACTATTGGGGTCGGCGAGGAGCGGTCCGCGTCTTTGCCGCCCGGGAGCTGAGCTTGGACGAGCTGATTGCCTTCAAACAGGACTGCGCACTCCAGGTCCAGGTTCAGGTGCATGGCATGACGAATATTTACCATTCGAAGCGGCCGCTTGTCGGGCTGTATCGGGAACACCAGGGGAAGCGAGGGGAAGCCGAAAGCTATGGGCTTCACACCGGGTTATCTCTTGTGGAAGCAGAGAGGCCGGACGAACGCTTTCCGGTCTACGAGGACGCCAATGGTACGCATATCATGAGCTCGGACGATCTCTGCTACCTGGAAGTTCTGAATGAGCTGATGGCGGCAGGCATCGACAGCTTGTACGTGGAAGGGCTCTTGAAAGGGACGGCCTATCAAGAAAAGGTGATCGGCATCTACCGGCAAGCGATTGACGCATGGGCGGAGAATCCGACGGATTGGTTCAAGGAGGAATGGCTGGAGGAGCTGGAGGCCATGCAACCGGACGACCGACCGCTCTGCTTCGGATTTCTCTACAAGCAGCAGGTTTACTAAAGGAATAAAGGCTCAACGTGGAAAATAGTTCTTGACTGAAATAGGGAGCTAAGCGGAGGGGCAGAGGGATTCTGGAGAAACGATAGTGGTCGCCTTTAAAGGACGATTCCCACCATGAACGTCTCCATTCAATAAGGAATCGGGCTTTAACAGCGATCGGAAGAACCCTCTGTTCCGCAGTGGCTCCCCTCGCCATAAGTCAGGTATTGATTTTCACAATGAGCCGGAATAAAGGAGGGACAACCGTGACAACCGTTCAACCGGAATTGGAAAAAGGCGCTGCGAAGCCGTTCGGGCTGCGCAGACCGGAACTCCTGGCTCCGGCCGGAAATTTGGAAAAGCTGAAGTTTGCTATCCGTTATGGAGCGGATGCCGTCTATATTGGGGGTCAAAAGTACGGGCTCCGTTCGAACGCCGACAATTTCTCGCTGGAGGAGATGAAGGAGGCTGTCGAATTCGCCAAGCCCTACGGGGCGAGGATTTTCGTCACCACGAACATCATCGCCCACAATGAAGATATTGCTGGTGTAGAGGAATACCTGCGGGGATTAGAGGAAGCGGGCATATCGGCGATTATCGTCGCCGATCCGATGATCATTGAAACTTGCCGCCGTGCTGCTCCGAAGCTGGAGGTTCATCTCAGCACCCAGCAATCGACCCTGAATTGGCGTTCCGTTCAATACTGGAAGGACGAAGGGGCGGACCGGGTCGTTCTCGCCCGGGAAGCGAGCTTCGCCGAAATTGCCGAGATCAAAAGCCATGTCGACATCGAGATCGAAACGTTTATCCACGGGGCGATGTGCAGCTCGTTTTCCGGCCGGTGCGTGCTGTCCAATCACTTCACGGGGCGTGACTCCAACCGAGGCGGATGCTGCCAGTCGTGCCGCTGGAAGTACGATCTCTATTCCGGCGAGCAAGCTCTTTTTGACGAAAGCGACAATCCCTTTGCCATGGGAGCGAAGGATCTGTGCATGCTGGAGCACATCCCACAGCTGATCCGCTCCGGCGTGGACAGCTTCAAGATCGAAGGGCGCATGCGCAGCATTCATTATGTCGCAACGGTGGTGAATGTGTACCGTCAGGCCATTGATGCCTATCTGGCGGACCCTGACGGGTACCGAACCGATCCAAGACTGGTCGAAGAGATCGCCAAGGCAGCCAACCGTCCGGTTAACACCGGATTTTACTTCGAAGATCCGGGTCATGAGGACCATATTTACACTCCGGAGGAAAAGTCAGTTCCCTTCGACTTCGCCGGACTTGTCCTGGACTATGATCCCGCTACCGGCGTTGCTCTGATCGAGCAGCGCAATCATTTTAAGCCCGGCCAAGAAATCGAATTTGTCGGCCCGGGAGGCGTCTTTTTCCAGCAAAAGGCGGGAGAGCTTACAGATGAGGAAGGCAACCCGCTGGATGCGGCTCGGCACCCCCTGCAAAAGGTTAAGATGAAGGTAAATCAGGAAGTTCACCGGTTCGACATGATGCGCAAACGAAACGTTTCGTAATACCTAAAGCCCCTTAGGGGGCTTTTTCTGTTTTTGTTAAGATTTTTTGGAAAGGAAAGAGGGGAAAGGAAGGGAATCCGTGAAGTTTGTCGAATTCACATGTTAGATAGAGGAAAATCGGACGCAATTGGAAGCAGTTGGTTGCGAGTCGATCACATTCCAGAGACCTAAGAGTAGGACGGTGGCACTCATGAACCCCAAAGAAAAGAAGATCAAGCCCAAGGCTGAGCCGAAAGCAGGAGCTGAACGGAAAGCGCTTTCTATTAAGGAAAGGCGCAAGCTGACCTTTAATCCGGCTCGTTCGGTCGGAATTCAATTGTTTCTTGCCTTCTTCTGCGCGATCTTTATTCTCGTGTTGGGTGTAGGTCTGTTTTCCTACAGTCAGTCCCGGCAAATCATCCAGCAAAAGGTGGATGACGCTACTCAAGAAACGATCACTCAAGTGGGCGACAAGCTTGAGCTTGGCCTTGGCATGTTCGAGAGTGAATCCATGAAGATCATCGCGGACAGCGATATGAGTTCGCTGCTCGCCTCCTGGAAGAAGACCAGTACGGCTAACGGCGACAATGATATGCTGTATGAGCAACTGACAGCTGTTCAGAATATCACGAAGAAGCTCTCAACATTTACGCTCGGCAACAGCGGAATCGGCAGCATTCACATCTTGCCGATCGCCCAGATTACGCCGGTCAGCACCACCTCCTTCGGTGGGGCAACCGATTCGGGGGATTACCGCGAGGAAGCATGGTTCAAGAAGGCCCTCGAAGCGGGAGGGAGAGTCGTCTGGCTGGACACGAAGGAAAAGGGGTATTCCAACACCGCGAACAAACCGTCCATCGGCATGGCTCGTCAGCTCACGATCACCAGTACAGGCGACCGTGAACAGGTGCTGCTGTTTGATATCCCCCTGTCTTCGCTGGGGGAATACATGACTCATATTTCGATCGGAAGCACCAGTTCCACGATTATTGTCAACGACAGTGGAACGATCATCTATTCCGAAAAGCCGGATGAGGTCGGACAAGCTTCTCCTGCGACGATATCGGCAGATGAATTGGCGAAATCGGAGGAATCGGCAAGCAGCAAAACGATGACGATTAACGGTCAGAAACAATTAGTCATCTACAAGAAGATGACGGATAGCAACTGGTCGATCGTCACGCTCGTACCGGTCTCCGAGCTCTTGAAGGACGCGAATGCCATTCGTAATGTCATGTGGATTTCCGTTCTGGTCTCGGTTCTGGTTGCAATCGGCGTTGGCTTCCTGGTGGCGAACATGATCGGGAAACCGTTGCGAGTCTTGCGCAACCTGATGCACCGGGGAGAACAAGGCGATCTCACCGTTCGCGCCAAATTCAAGGGGAAAGATGAAATCGGCCAACTCGGACTCAGCTTTAACCAGATGATGACGCAGATCACGAACCTAGTCGATCAAACCAACCGATCCGCCTCACAGGTGCTGTCCACCGCCGGAGAGCTACTTAACGCCGCGAAGCAGACGACGACCTCCGCCAAGGAAATCGCCATCGCGACAGAGGAAATTGCGAACGGCGCCTCCAGCCTCGCTACGGAAGCGGAGCGGGGGAACAATTTGACCCACACGATTGGAGACCGAATGAAGGATGCGGTCGCTTCGAATACCCAGATGGGTACGGCCGCCGCAGATATCCAGCATTCTAGCGAGCAGGGTATGCTCTATATGAATGAACTGACCGCGAAGACCGGATCGACGGAAACGATGACCCGCTCGATGGTGGAGAAGGTCGAGAAGCTGAAGGACAGCACGGCGTCCATCCGCAAAATTCTCGATGTTCTCGGCAACATGACTAAGCAGACGAACATCCTTTCGCTCAATGCGACGATTGAAGCGGCGCGCGCCGGTGCAGCGGGTAAGGGCTTCATGGTTGTAGCCGACGAAATCCGCAAGCTTGCCGAGCAGTCGAAGACAAACATCGGTGTTGTAGCGGAGATCACCGAAACGATTCAAATGGAAATCGATGAGACCGTGAACGTTCTCCTCGAGGCGTATCCGCTCTTCCAGGAGCAAATCCATTCCGTGAAGGATGCGGACGAAATCTTTAAGAGTGTCAATCAGCACATGACAAACTTCGTCTCTCAGTTGGCTGAAGTTACCGAATCGATTCACATTCTCGAATCGAATCAGCGGGAGCTTACCGAAGCGATGAGCAATGTCAGCGCCGTCTCGGAGGAATCGTCGGCGACCTCGGAAGAGGTAGCCTCTCTTAGCAACGAGCAGCTTAGCGTTAGCGAAGGCTTGACGAGACTGGCTGAGAACCTTGATGGGCTCGCTCGAGATCTGCAGGAAAGTTTGACGAAATTCAGAATTTAGGATCAGATGCGAATCGCATGTGAGAAAGAAGTCGATCGCTGGGGCAGCCGCTCCGGTGGTCGACTTTTTGCTGTTCCCTTATTCCATTAGGCAGCGTATACCAACAATGTCCGATAAGGAGTTATTTGCAAAACTTAGCATATCATTGTTTTTAATAACATGAAATACATAAAAACAAAAATAATAAACAAGTATAAAAAAGTTGCGAACAAAACGTGAATAATAACTAAAAATATTTTGATTGATGTTGATTTTAGGTAGGAGAATGAAGATTTATGTAGAAATTTTTGATATATAGAAGGTGATAGCGTTACCAATAGGCAAAATACATAAAAAGGTAACCTAACAAAACAACCTAACTTTTAGGAAGGTGGAAATCATGAAGGGGAAGGAAAAGAAGAATAAACCAGAAAAAACAAAGAAGCCAACAACAAAAAAGAAAGCGCTTCCTAAAGCGAAGGAGCGTGAAGAAGGCTCGAATTTGTTTCAAACCGTCGGAATGAAGCTGTTTCTGATTTTTTTCTGCGCGACCTTGCTTCTCGTGGCCTCCGTAGGGTGGTACTCCTACACCAGTTCCAAAGCGATCATCAAAAAGAACGCCGAAATATCGATGACACAAACCGTCAACCAGGCCTCGGAAAAGCTTCAGCTCGGCTTGAAAATTTTTGAGAGCGAATCACTCAAGATTGTGAAGGACAATGACATCTTGTCTCTGTTGGCCGATTGGAAAATCAGTGCATCAGGCAAAGCGGTCAATCCCAAGCTCGATCAGGCGGCGGTTCTGGCAGCGATCGACAACAAGCTGTCTGCGATCAAGCTGAATAGCGTCAGTGAAATTGCAGCGATCCATGTTCTGCCGACAAATGCGCTGAAACCGATCAGCACGAACTCTTTTGAGGCGCTTCCCGATAAAAAGGATTACCGCAAGGAGGATTGGTTCACGAAAACGCTGGAAGCAAGCGGGCAGACCGTGTGGCTGGATTCGAGGGAGAAGGGATACACCAAATCCATATCGAAGCTTTCGATCGGGATGGCCCGCCAGTTGACGCTTTCCTCGATCGGTGACAGCGATCAGGTTCTCTTATTTGAAATTCCGCTGACCTCCGTCGCGGGGTACATGTCCCATATTCAGATCGGCAAAACCGGAAGGATGCTCGTCGTCAACGAAGAGGGGAACGTCATCTATTCGGAAGTGTCTGATCAGGTCGGTAAAGCTGCTCCGATTCTTCTGACGCCCGAAGAGCAACAGGAAGCCGCAAGTACGTCCATAAGCCAAATTCGATCAATTAACGGAGAGGACAACCTGGTTGTCTACAAGAAATTGGCGCTCAGCGATTGGACGGTCCTCTCGACCGTTCCGATCGCCGAGCTTGTCAAGGATACGGACACCATCCGCAGCGCCATGTGGCTGTCGATTCTGATCGCCGGATTAGTAGCTCTTGGCGTTGGCATCCTGGTCGCGAATATGATCGGCAAACCCCTGCGCAATCTAAGCAAGCTGATGCACAAGGCGGAGCTTGGAGATCTGACCGTGTCCACCACTAGGACGTATAAAGGGAAGGATGAGATCGCCCGGCTCGGTTTTAGCTTTAACCGGATGATGACGCAGATCAAATCTCTCGTCGAACAGACCAACCGGTCGGCCGCACAAGTATTTTCCACTGCCGGAGAGCTGCTTAACGCCGCCAAGCAGACGACGACCTCCGCCAAGGAGATCGCCATCGCGACGGAGGAAATCGCAAACGGCGCCTCCAGCCTCGCCATGGAAGCGGAGCGGGGGAACAACCTGACCCACACCATCGGGGATCGGATGAAGGAGGCCGTCGCCTCGAATAGCCAAATGGGAGCCGTCGCCGCGGATATTCATAGCTCCAGCGAGCAAGGCATGCTCTATATGAACGAACTGACCGCGAAGACCGGATCAACGGAAACGATGACCCGTACGATGGTAGAGAAGGTCGAGAAGCTGAAGGACAGCACGGCGTCTATCCGCAAAGTTCTCGATGTTCTCGGAAATATGACGAAGCAGACCAATATCCTTTCGCTCAATGCGACGATCGAAGCGGCGCGTGCCGGCGCAGCCGGTAAAGGCTTCATGGTCGTGGCTGACGAAATCCGCAAGCTTGCCGAACAATCGAAGATGAACATCGGCGTCGTGGCGGAGATCACGGAGGCTATTCAGATGGAAATGGAGGAGACCGTGAACGTTCTTCTTGAGGCGTACCCCCTCTTCCAGGAGCAGATTCGTTCGGTGAGGGGAGCGGATGACATTTTCCAAAGCGTCAATCGCCACATGACGAGCTTCGTGTCCCAGCTGTCCGAGGTTACGGAATCGATTCACATTCTCGAAGCGAACCAATTGGAGCTTACCGAAGCGATGAGCAACGTCAGCGCAGTTTCGGAGGAATCCTCGGCGACCTCGGAAGAGGTGGCCTCCCTCAGCAATGAGCAGCTCAGCGTCAGCGAAGGCTTGACGAGGCTGGCCGAGAGCTTGGAGACCCTTTCTAAAGGGCTGCAAGAGAGCCTTTCGAAGTTTCGGGTCTAAGCCGAAGCCTACCAAAAAGAAGCCGGCTGTTTACGGAGCTATTGGCTCCGGACAGTCGGCTTTTCCTATGCTTTCCCTTTTCCTGCTAATACGCTGTCAGCCTAAACCGTGTGGATATAAAACGGCATCGATTGGAAGGAGGTCGAGCGATGTGCTCATTGCCCGCTTACGGCGGTTAGATATTCTGCTTTTACCCGCGCAAGCAGCTCCGGTTGGGTAAGAACATCATACGCGGTTAAAGCGAGGGCTTTCGCCCCCTGCCTCATCCCTTCAAGCGCGCGCGGAAGCATGGCGGCATCGCGGAACTCGGCCGTGTGCAGCAGATAAGGCTCCTCGGTCACCTTCACATACGGATGAATGGTCGGACATTGCCGGGAGACATTGCCGAGATCGAGAGAACCAGTGTCTTTGCCGTCCTGCACTTCTTTCTCCTCAATCCCGAGAGCCAGCAGGTTTGCCGTAAAGCTGGCGGACAACGTCTGGTTGGTAATGAGCTCGTCATAGGAATACTCGTAATTGGAGATGTCTAGTGTACAGCCTGTTTGCATTGCGGCCCCTTCGGCGCAGCAGCGGACCTTCTCGACGACTTCATCCGTTACCGGTCGATGGGCGGAGCGGAGATAGAAACGGGCTTCGGCCCGCTCGGGGATGATGTTCGGCGCCTTGCCGCCGTCCGAGATGATCCCGTGAATCCGGACGTGATCGGGCAATTGCTGGCGCAGCATGGAGATGGAATTGAACAGCAGAAGAACCGCGTCGAGCGCATTGACGCCTTCATGCGGGCTGGCGGCGGCATGGGCCGCTTTACCGTGATAAGTGAACTGCAAGGCATCCATGGCGAGCGAATGGCCGGATTTGACATGGGAATGATAAGGGTGCGCCATCAATGCGGCATCGACATCCCGGAACAGACCGGCTGCGGCCATGTCGACCTTGGCTCCCATCGTTTCTTCGGCGGGGGTACCGTAGACGCGCAGCGTTCCGCCGGTTTCCTCAAGTACAGCAGCCAACCCGATGGCCGCCCCAAGGCTCATCCCCGAT
This sequence comes from Gorillibacterium timonense, assembly GCF_001457415.1. Taxonomy (GTDB): domain Bacteria; phylum Bacillota; class Bacilli; order Paenibacillales; family NBRC-103111; genus Gorillibacterium; species Gorillibacterium timonense. The sequence goes on along the minus strand of NZ_LN881723.1, from coordinate 645,423 downwards.
ATGAGGTGATGGCCGCAGGCATGTCCAAGCTCGGGCAGGGCATCGTATTCGCAGAGCAGGGCGATGACCGGACCGGGTTTCTTGGAGGAATACGAGGCGATGAACGCAGTGGAGATGGCGAGCGGAGCGGGCTCGACTTGAAAGCCCGCCTTACCAAACTCTTCCATTAAACGGGCGGAGGCCAACACCTCTTCATGGCCAAGCTCCGGATGACGGCCTATGTATAGCGCCGTATCGGTCAAGGAATCGAAGCAATCGTCGATGGCGCGGCAGATTGTAGTTTTCATGGGAATTTCGTCTCTCCTCTCAGGTACCTTCTCTCATTATAAGCCTTCTTCACCGGATTCATCATCCGAAACGAAAAGCGGTTGTTTATGTATTTCCATGTATAAAAATTCAGTGAACAATGGTTAAAACCCATTGATTTATAGGAGACGAGCTTATATAATGGCAACATTGTGTTTAAATATCTATCACGGATAAACAAAAGGGAGGCTTCATTGGTTATGAAAAAATTCACGGTGCTGCTGGCATCCGTTCTGGTATTGACCACGATTCTGTCGGGCTGCGGCAAAAAGGATGCCAAGCTCGGAGAGATTCAAAAAGCGGGTAAGATCGTTCTCGGAACGAATGCCACTTACCCACCCTACGAATTCCATAAGAAGATCGACGGCAAGGACACGATCATCGGCTTTGACATCGCCATCGGACAAGCGGTTGCCGATGAGCTCGGCGTTAAGCTGGAAATCAAAGACATGGACTTCAACGGTCTGCTGCCCGCCCTCACGGCCGGTAAAATTGACATGATCGTTGCGGGGATGACCCCGACCGATGAGCGCAAGAAGAGCGTAGACTTCTCCAAGATCTACTACACGGCTGCCCAAGGCGTCATCGTTCGTGCCGAAGATAAGGACAAGTTCACCACGATGGAAAGCTTGGACAACCAGAAGATCGGAGTTCAAACCGGTTCGATCCAAGAGGATATTGCGAAAGAGCAAGTGAAGAATGCGGATATCAAAGGTCTTGGCTCCGTGGCTGACCTGATCCTCCAGCTTCAAACGAAGAAGGTCGATGCTCTGATCGTGGAGCTTCCGGTAGCCCAGGCTTATATCGCAAACGCCAAGGATCTGGTCCTTGCCGATGCCAAGCCGCAGGATGATGTAGGCGGCTCCGCCATCGCCGTTCAGAAGAACAATCCTTCGCTCGTAGCCGAGATCGACAAGGTGATCGACAAGCTGATTGAAGAGAAGAAGCTTGATCAATATGTCCAAGACGCCGCCGATCAAATGGCGAAAGAATAAGGTGAGGCCAAGTGGACTTTTCTTTCCTGCCTGATTATATCGATTATTTCCTCCGAGGAGCTGGGATCACCGTATCCCTCTCCTTCTTTACGGTTTTATTTGGAGTGATCCTGGGGATCTTCGTCGCCCTCATGCGGATGTCGAAGATCGCGCCTTTACGCTGGCTGGGTACGGCCTATGTGGAGTTCATCCGGGGAACCCCTCTGCTGGTTCAGGTATTTATCATCACCTACGGCATTCCCCAGCTTACTCAAATCAACATTCCCGACTTCACCTCGGGGGTCATCGCTCTGTCGATCAACAGCTCGGCTTATATCGCCGAGATCTTCCGTGCTGGCATTCAATCCATCGACAAGGGCCAGATGGAAGCCGCCCGGTCGCTCGGAATGACGAATGGCCTCGCCACGCGGCGGATCATTCTTCCGCAAGCGGTCAAAAACATCCTGCCTGCGCTCGGCAACGAGTTTATCGTGGTGATCAAGGAGTCCTCGATCGTCATGGTCATCGGCATCGCCGACTTGATGTACAATGCCAATGTGGTGCGCGGCATGACGTTCAAGTCGTTTGAAACGCTGATTGCCGCAGCGATGGTCTATTTCATTCTCACCTTCACCTTGTCGAAGGTTCTCGGTGTAACCGAAAGGAGGCTGAAAGCCAGTGATTGAGGTTAATGGACTTCAGAAATCCTTCGGCAAGCTGAACGTCCTGAACGGAATTGACCTTCAGGTGAACAAGGGCGAGGTTGTCGTCGTCATCGGTCCGAGCGGCTCCGGCAAGAGCACGTTTCTCCGCTGCTTGAATCTCCTTGAGGTTCCGACGAGCGGAGACGTGATCTTTGAAGGAAACCGCATAACAGACCCGAAGCAGGATATCAACAAGCTTCGGCAAAAGATGGGCATGGTGTTTCAACAGTTCAATCTGTTCCCGCACCTGTCGGTTCTGGGTAATATTACAATCGCGCCTCTCAAGGTCCTTGGCCAGAGCAAGGTGGATGCAGAGGATAACGCCAAGCGTCTGCTTCGCATAGTCGGACTGGAGGAGAAGGCAAGCAGCTATCCGAATCAGCTGTCCGGCGGTCAAAAGCAGCGGATCGCCATCGCACGGGCGCTCGCCATGTCTCCGGACGTCATGCTGTTTGACGAGCCGACCTCGGCGCTCGATCCCGAGATGGTCGGCGAGGTGCTGGACGTCATGAAGAAGCTTGCGGCCGGTGGGATGACGATGGTCGTCGTCACCCACGAGATGGGCTTTGCCCGTGAAGTGGGCGACCGCATCATCTTCATGGACGGAGGAGTCATCGTGGAGCAGGGGACGCCCGAAGAGGTTTTCGGAAACCCGCAGCATCCGCGGACCAAGGATTTCCTCGCCAAAGTTTTATAAGATTAACTCGCAGCTGATAAGAACACGGCCGGAGCGCTCCCTTCGATGGGGGGCCTCCGGTTTTTTTGGAATTCCCACGGTGGATGGCTTGGGGGGATCGATTAGCTGAAGAGCGATATCGAGATGGAGCCGCTTCCTGAACGGATGCGGAGAGGGCTAGCGTGTGTTTTTGAACGAGGTAAAGTATAATTGGTAGAAGAAGCTGCCGGAAGGAGAAGAAGGACGTGGAGCAAGTCATCATCATCGGAGCCGGCCCCTGCGGCTTGTCTGCTGCGGCAGAGCTGAAGGAGGCAGGCCTGGATCCGCTCGTCATTGAAAAGGGTTCCATTGTGCACTCCATCTACCGTTATCCAACCTACCTCACCTTTCACAGCACTCCGGAGCTGCTCGAAATCGGAGGCATTCCTTTTGTGACGCCCAATGAGAAGCCTACCCGCTTGGAAGGGTTGAATTACTACCGGATGGTAGCCGAACGGAAGAAGCTGCGGATTCGCACCTATGAAGAAGTAACTGCCATCCACAGGACGGATCAAGGCTTTAGGCTGTCGTTAACTGACCGCCTGGGCCGGGAGAGCTGCTGCGAAGCACAGCATGTGGTGATCGCTACAGGGTATTTCGATCACCCGAACGAGCTTAACATTCCCGGCGAAGAGCTGGCTAAAGTTAGCCACTATTATACCGAAGCCCATCCCTACGCAGGACTTAAGATCGTCATCGTCGGAGGCAACAATTCCGCCATGGACGCCGCTCTGGAATTGGTCAGGGTTGGCGCGGAGGTCACGATCGTGTATCGAGGAGCCGAATTGTCCCCTTACATAAAAGCGTGGACCCGCCCGGTTATCGAGAGCATGATGGAGAAGAAGCGCATCCGCATGCTTTTTGAGAGTGAGCTGAAAGAAATCCGCGAGGATGCGGTACGAATCGCTGTTGACGGGCAAGAGATTTGGATCGATAACGATTTTGTACTGGCCTTGACCGGGTTTAAGCCCAATCGCGAGCCTCTGGTGCAGGCTGGGGTGACCGTGAATGAACAGACGGGCGCGCCGCTCTATGATCCGGAGACGATGAGAACGAATGTCCCGGGACTCTATATCGCGGGAGTGGTTGCGGCCGGGAACCGCGCGAATGATATTTTCATTGAAACAGGACGCCATCACGGCCGCCTGATCGCCCGTGACTTGACTTCGCATTAAGCAGGCAAAGGAGAATCGGTTAACCATGATCGTACGTCATTTGGAGAAGGCCTACCCCGACCATCCGGTCTTGAAGGGGCTTAGCTTTCAAGCGGATCCCGGTGAATTCATCGCGATCGTCGGAGCAAGCGGAAGCGGCAAGACGACGCTGCTTCGCTGCTTGACCCTGCAGGAATCGTGGGACAAAGGCGAGTACATTTACGATGGGAACAACGTGTTGGAGGGCAACCCGCTCAGCCGTCTGAAGATTCGGCGCAAATGGGTGTTTCTGAAGGAGGACCCGGGCCTCACTCCGAAGAAGACCGCCATTGAGAGCGTGTTGGAAGCTCGGTGGAGTCATATGCCGCTCTGGCGCAAAGTGATTCGCAAGTCATCGATGGACGAGCATGTCTATTCGAATGACTTTCTCGAGAAGGTGGGTCTGCTGGATAAAGGCAGCGAGAAGGTGGAGAAGCTGAGCGGAGGAGAGAAGCAGCGCGTAGCTCTTGCTCGCGCGCTCATTCAAGAGGCGAAGATGATTGCCGCAGATGATCCCGTGAAAGGGTTGGACCCCCAGTCGGTCAACCGGGTGATGGAGGATTTCCGGAATGTCGCCAAACGGGAAAAGGTTTTACTGGTCTGCGCCATGCAGCAGCTTGATCTCGCGGAACGGTATGCGACCCGCATCATCGGCTTGTCCGAAGGCCGGATCGTGATGGACATACCGGCCCGCAAGCTGACCGCGAAGGAGAAGGAGCTCATCTTGTAAAAGAGAGAGCGGCTATTGGAACAGCCGACGGCAGGCGGGCTTTACCGGATTAAACCTGGAGTTAAGGGAATCCCATCGGTTCCGTTCGGCAGTTAAGGTTATCCGCATTTATTTTGAAGGAGTTGGATTTTCAATGGCTTTGATTCAATGCGATTTTTACTCAGATGCCCTTGGGCTGAGCACCTCGATGAACGTCATTCTTCCCCAGAAATCCTATACCCAGATTGGAATGGCTTCATCCGGCGGGAAGGAAAAATATCCGGTGCTGTACCTGCTGCACGGCTTGTCCGATGACCACACCATCTGGCTTCGTCGTACCTCTGTGGAACGTTATGCCGCTTCGCTCGGACTGGCTATCATCATGCCGGCCGTTCATCGCAGCTTTTATACAGATATGGACAAGGGCTTGAAGTACTGGACGTTCATCAGCGATGAGCTGCCGCAGATCGTCCGTTCCTTCTTCCCAATCTCCGATGCTCGCGAGGACACCTTCGCAGCGGGGCTCTCGATGGGAGGCTACGGCGCCTTCAAGCTGGCTCTATCGCATCCTGAACGGTATGCGGCGGCAGCCAGTCTGTCCGGTGCTGTCGATATGGCAAGCTCGGTCAAGACAAATCGTTTGAACCTCGACGAGCTCAAGCTTATCTATGGAGACCTCGACAAGCTTTCGGGCAGCCGCAACGATCTACTGACGCTTGCCAGCGAGGTTGCCGCGTCGACGGGGCCAAAGCCGCTCTTGTACCAATGCTGCGGAACGGAGGATTTCCTCTATGAGGAAAATCAGAATTTCCGCGAGCATGCTTCGCGCCTGAATTTGGATCTGCTGTATGAAGAAGGTCCGGGCGAGCATGAATGGGGCTATTGGGATCAGCAGATTCAGCGCGTTCTGAAATGGCTTCCGTTGTAAGCGAGGCATAGACACTCTGTCGGATGGCACGAAGCAATCATTCAAGGAAATCACCTCCCGCATCCACAAACTTCTGGTAGAATAGAGCCAGAAGTTTGTAGATGATTCGGAGGTGTTTTTCATAGGAAACCGGTATTTCGACGTGTTCGATTCCCCGGATTTTGTTGCATTTACGCCCCAACACTTCGCAGCGCTCGGAGGCTGTGTCCTGATTGTCGGCTTGCTGTACCTTTTGCGACGCCCGCTTCAGCAGGGCAGTCGCCCCCGCTACATGAGATGGTTTCTGGCGAGCATGCTGATCCTCTGCGAGGTTTCTTTGAATGTCTGGTACGTAAGCGAAGGTATTTTCCAGGCGAAGGACACCCTTCCGTTTGAGCTGTGCAGCGTGACCCTGTATGTGGCCGTCATCATGCTTCTTACAGGCAACCGCCGGCTGTTCCCCTTCGTTTATTTCGCCGGGATCGGTGGAGCTCTTCAAGCGATCCTTACTCCGGTACTGGGGTACGGCTTTCCCCATTATCGCTATCTCGAATTTTTCATCGGTCATCTGCTCATCATTCTATCGGCCCTCTACATGGTATGGGTGGAAGGGCTGAGGCCTACGCTCGGCTCCTTGTTCGCGGCATTTGGCTGGCTTAATGTGCTGCTCGTCCCGGTGTGGATCGTCAACCGTTTGACCGGCGGCAATTACATGTTCATTTCCCGCAAGCCGGATACCGCCTCTCTACTCGACATACTCGGCCCTTACCCCTGGTACCTGCTTTCGCTGGAAGGGGTTGCGCTGCTCTTGTTCGCGCTGCTCTATCTGCCCTTCGGGTTACGAAGCGTGAAGAGAGCGAAGACGGGGCATTAGCCGTTGTATCGATTGACGCCGCCGCTTCGTATCCACACGATTAAGGTTGTCAGTGTACTACCTGTTGTTCTCTTCCCCTACGATGTTCACACCGGCGAGCAAAATTTTCCAAAGAGCATCCTGAGAGGTCCATCCGCTTACGACGGGAAGCCGGATTCCACATACCCGTTCCAGCGGCCAAAAGCAATCGGTGATGCCGTTTGACCCTCCGTAATTCACCACGAGAAGCCGATAATCATAGGTCAAGCGTTCATCGAGCAGCTTTACGAAGTGAACGGTTTGCTCCCAGGTGGCGCCGGTTCGGATGAACAGGCTCATCCGGCTTCGTTCCAGCTCATACAGAAAATGTTGAGCGCGGGTGTGCAGGCGACGAGCGAATGCCGGATAGTCGGGAAGCTGTCCGTCCGGATCATGATGAATGGAAAAATCCTGCGCGGATATGACCCGATAGAGGGAGTCTTGAACAAGGTGGAAGAGCTCGTTTTGGTCCTTGCCGATGATTCTAAGGCGATTTCGGTCCATAAACCCTTCAAAACGGTTTTCAAGGAGACGTCCGACATCCGGCAAATCGGAAAGCATCCAATCGAGCGGACCGGGATTCGCATAAAGCCGATTTTTGATCCGCTGAATGGAAGGCTGGCCATTGTAGCCGATGCTAAAGACGGCATCATAGGTCCCGGCAAGTCCCTGCAGGTCCATACCGCTTGAACACTCCTTTTCATCCGTGAGCGAATGTCTTATTCTCATATACAATGCAGGAGCGTTGGGGTTTGACTCCGCTTGGTGGCGGCACACCCCACGACAAGAGAAGATAACGGTTACGATTAGAAAGGGTGAAGGTTCGTGGAATCGGAAGCAACCAACAGACAAACGCAATTCGGCATCGATCATTCGAACAGAGACGAAGAGCAAACCGAGCGCGAATGCGGAGAAGAGCAGCCCGGTGGGGAAGCGATTGAATACAAGCACAAGTCGGGCACCTGCCGAATGGACGAGCTAGAGGAGGACATTCGGTCCATCCTGGAGAAGCATCAGGTTGTCGGTCTTGCAGCAGCGGCGATCGATCGGAACGGCGTGGTGTGGAGCGGAGAATGGGGATGGAGGAATCTGGAGAAGGGCCTTCCGGTTACGGAGGACACGGTGTTTCGGATCGCTTCCGTCTCCAAAACCGTAGTGGCAGCGGCTTTCCTCCAGCAGGTGGAACGGGGATGCTGCCGCCTGGAGCAAGATATCGGGGACATTCTCGGTTATCCTGTACGGAATCCGCGCTATCCGGACAAGCCGATCACCGCGCTCCATCTGATGACGCACACATCGGGGATTCAAGATCATTATGCGGATTTCGTTGTCGCCACCCGTTCGGAATCACCTCCAAGGCTGAAGCTGGAGGAGCTGCTTCTACCCGCTGGCAGGTATTACACCGATGCCTTATGGGGCGAGCACGAGCCAGGAAGTCCACATGGCTTTACCTATTCCAACGTGGGAGCCATCATCCTGGCTACAATGGTAGAGAAGCTGACATTTCAACGGTTTGATCTCTATTGCCTGGAGCAACTATTCGATCCGCTCGGAATGCTGAAATCCTCTTTTTCGTTGGACCACTTTGACAATTTGCAGGAAATATCGGTACTCTATGAATATTCCGTAAAAGAAAATCGCTTTCAACCCGCTCTTGATGATTATTCGAACGGCAGGCCGGCTTTACCTGATCTAGAGGGATATCGTCCGGGAACAAATGCGGGCCTGTTCAGCCCGCAAGGGGGGCTGCGAACGACCATGCGAGACTTGATCCGGTTCCTCGATGCGTTTCTGTTCGAGGGAGCCTGGGAAGGAGCGCGCATTCTGAGCGAGGAGAGCATTCGCCGGATGCGCCAGGCGGAATGGACGGGCTGGCGCAACGATGGCTTTTTTCGAAACAGCGGGCTGCAGCTTCACTTGACGGACGATCTACTTCCGGGAATCCGGCTGTACGGCCACGCGGGAGACGCTTACGGACTGCTCAGTGATTTCTATTATGAACCGGAGGAGGGATGGGGGTTCTGCTTCGCCATGAACGGGCTCGTTCAAGCAAAAACAGGAGGCGTTTATTACGCCGCCGAGGAGGAGATTGCCCGCCTTCTCTATGAAAAAATCCTTTCACCTCGATAAAGTTATTATGGATTTACAAAGCGAAAGGCTCGATGTTAGAATATTTAACATATTAACGGGGAGAGACTGCAGTGGAGTACGATAAATCTACCGTGTATGTGATCGGGGACGCCCAAGCGTCCGTGAACAATCCGATCACTCAGCAGTACAACGCTTTTTTCATCGGACTCGTGGTGGATTCCAAGGATCACACCATCGTGGATGCGGGTTGTTCCAGCACGATCGAGCTGACTTCGGATTTTGTGAAATCGATCTTTACCGGGCACAGTATTCTGAACCTTGAGCCAGTCGCCGAGGAGATTCGCCGGAGGTATCACGGTTCTTCACAGAAAGCGCTCATTGTTGCGTTTAAGGACGCCCAAAAAAAATACAAGAATGCCCTTGGCCTTCGGGATTAAGCTTCCGGATCATCCGGCGCATCCGATGCGGGCAAGCTGCTTTATTTATTCGTATGGCGACATACAACGTAGATAAAATCCAGCCGATGATGCTGAACGAAACGTTTGGCGGCATGGGCTGGATTTTGTTCTTTTACGGGGAGAGAAGGAAGAGAATCAGCGGAACAGGGAGGAATTGCCGATGAAATTGTACGTATCCGTCGACATGGAAGGCATCACGGGGCTTGTGGACAACACGTATGTGGACTCCAGACAGTACCAATACGCACGCGGCCAGCAGCTCATGACCGATGAAGCCAACCACGTGATCTACACGGCTTTTGACGAAGGCTGCACGGAGGTCGTGGTCAACGACAGCCACTCCAAGATGAACAATCTCCTGATCGAGAAGCTTCACCCCGAGACTCAGCTGATCTCGGGCGATGTCAAGCCCTTTTCGATGGTCCAAGGCTTGGATGCCAGCTTCGCCGGAGCGGCCTTCCTCGGCTATCACACGAAAGCCGCTCGCCCCGGGGTCATGAGCCACAGCATGATCTTCGGGGTGCGGGATATGCTCATCAACGGTCGGTCAGTCGGTGAGCTTGGCTTTAATGCCTATGTAGCCGGCTATTACGGCGTTCCCGTTCTGCTCGTGGCAGGCGACGACGAGACGGCAGTGGAAGCGGAGGAGTTGATCCCTGGAGTTGCAACGGCCGTGGTGAAGAAGCGGATATCCCGAACCTCCGCTCTCTGCCTGACACCGGAGAAGAGCGGTCAGCTGCTGAGGGAGAAGACCCGGGAAGCCCTTGCCAATCACGGAAAAGTGAAGCCGCTCGTTCCGCCGGACCAACCGCTCTTAACGATCGAATTCGCCAATTACGGTCAAGCGGAATGGGCGAATCTGATGCCGGGTACGAGCATCGACCCGAACGCGCCCTTTGTCAGCTACCAGGCCAAGACCATCCTCGAAGCCTATCAGGCGATGCTCGTCATGACCGAGCTTGCGATGCGTACGGCTTTTTGCTAGTACGCTGTCAGTTTAAAACCGTGGTCTCCGCACTACTTTCCATACCAATTGACGCCGATTCCTATCCAGACGATTAGGGCTGACAGCGTGCTAGAGCGTGATTTCAATTCGTGCGTGTTTGCCTAAGGAGGCTTCAGATGGCTCGATACATCCTGCAACGTTTTCTGTCCATGCTCGTTACTCTTTGGCTGATCGTGACGGCGACCTTCTTCCTGATGCATGCGGTTCCGGGCTCTCCCTTTGACAAAGAGGGCAAGAACATGAACCCGAACGTACTGGAGAACATGATGGCCCGTTACAATCTGGACCAGCCGCTTCCTCTGCAATATTTGTCTTACTTGAAATCGATCTTGACCCTCGATTTCGGCCCTTCCATTTCTCACTACCCCGATTCCGTTGCGAGTATGATCGAGCGCGGGTTTCCTGTTTCGCTGAAGCTTGGGATCGTCGCGATCTTATTCGCTGTCCTATCCGGCGTTGCCATCGGAACCGTAGCGGCCTTGAAGCAGAACAGTATTATTGATTACGCAGCCATGATCCTGGCCGTCATCGGCATCGCGGTTCCAAATTTCGTGTTCGCGACGCTCCTGATCAAGTATTTTGCCGTAGAGTGGAAGCTGCTCCCGGTAGCCACTTGGGGCACTTGGAAGCATATGGTGCTGCCCGTTGCCGCTTTGTCGGCGGGGCCGATCGCCATCATCGCTCGTCTCACGCGGGCCAATATGATCGAGGTGCTCACGGAGGATTACATCGAAACGGCGGAATCCAAGGGCATTCCCCCCTGGCGTGTCATACTGAAGCATGCGCTGCGAAATGCAGTCCTTCCCGTCATCACTCTGCTCGGGACGCTCGTTGCAAATGTGCTGACCGGAAGTTTTGTCATCGAGAAGATCTTTGCCATCCCCGGGATGGGCAAATATTTCGTGGACAGCATCAACAACCGGGATTACTCCGTCATCATGGGCACTACGGTGTTCTACAGCGCTCTTCTCATCTTCATGATGTTCCTGGTCGATATCGCTTACGGCCTCATTGATCCGCGCATCAAGCTGCATCGGAAGGAGGGAGAGGCATGAGCGTACCCGATCATCTCTTCGTTCCGCTGCGCAAGGAGGCATCCGCTGCAGAGTCGCTCGTTCGTCCGCAGCTCGGCTATTGGCAGGAGGCCTGGATCCGCCTCGCCCGCAACAAGCTGGCTCTAACCGGCCTCATCGTCATCGTTCTGCTCGCCCTGCTCGCGGCTTTCGGTCCGCTTCTGACGGATCAGAGCTATTCGAAGCAGCAGCTTACCCTCGCGAATCATGCTCCGAACGGGACGCACTGGTTCGGCACGGATGAGCTGGGACGCGATGTGTTCGCTCGCATACTCTACGGAGCCCGCATCTCCCTATTCGTCGGGATCGCCGCCGCGATCATCGATCTGGTGATCGGTATGCTCTACGGTGGAATCGCCGGCTACTTAGGCGGCCGCATCGACAATCTCATGATGCGCTTTGTCGATATTCTGTACGGCATCCCGTATCTGCTCGTCGTGATCCTGATGATGGTGGTGCTCGGCCCCGGACTCGGCACCATCTTGATCGCGTTGACGATCACCGGATGGATCGGCATGGCCCGGATCGTCCGCGGCCAGGTGCTCAAGCTGAAGAACGCGGAATATGTGCTGGCCGCCCGCACCCTCGGAGCCGGAGCATCCTATATCATCTTCAAGCATCTGCTGCCCAACACGATCAGCATTATCATCGTCCAGGTGACCTTCTCGATTCCCTCCGCGATTTTCGCGGAAGCCTTCTTGAGCTTTCTTGGACTCGGCATCCAACCGCCTCTTGCCAGCTGGGGTGTGATGGCGAACGACGGACTGCCGACGATTCTATCTGGACATTGGTGGCGGCTGTTCTATCCGTCCTTCTTCATCTCCATCACCCTTCTCGCCTTCAACCTGCTCGGCGACGGCTTGCAGGATGCCTTCAACCCCAAACAGAGGAGGTAAGCCCATGACGATACGATTCTGGCGTCCCGCTCCGAGTGCAGCTTTGCACGCTGCTGACCAAGCGGTGAACCGTGTGAGCCTGACCCATTCGCCGTCGGCTCTCCGAAACGACATTGACGAAGAGGGACAGGGTCGCTTCGGCGCTCAAGCGCAAGCCGTGAGAGATACGGCTGCGGAACCCGATCCGCTCTTAGAGGTGCGCAATCTCCGTGTATCGTTCTCCGCTTTTCGGGGGGAAGTCAAGGCGGTGCAAGGCGTCTCGTTTATCTTGAACCGGGGAGAAACTCTCGCCATCGTTGGAGAATCCGGCAGCGGCAAGAGTGTCACCGCCCGCAGCCTCATGCGGCTGCTGCCAAAGCGAACTACTCGCCAGACAACGGGAAGCATTCGCTTTAAGGGGAGAGAGATCCTCACCCTGGACGCGAAGGAACTGCGCCGGATTCGCGGAGCGGAGATCGGGATGATCTTTCAGGATGCCTTGAGCGCCCTCAACCCAACGATGACGATCGGCGAGCAGCTCATGGAGGGGCTGCTCTACCACAAGCACTTGTCGAAGAGAGAAGCTCGTGCGATCGCCATCAAGATGCTCGTACGGGTCGGCATCCCGCAGCCGGAGCTTCGCTTGAAGCAGCATCTGCACGAGTTCAGCGGCGGGATGCGGCAGCGCATCATGATCGCGATGGCCGCGGTTTGCGGACCGGATATTCTCATCGCCGATGAGCCGACCACCGCGCTGGATGTGACGATCCAAGCTCAGATCATTGAGCTGTTTCAGGAGCTGCAGCGAGAGCTTGGCGTCGCGATCGTCCTCATCACCCACGACCTCGGGGTGGTAGCCAAAATCGCCGACCGCGTCAACATCATGTATGCCGGACAAATTGTGGAGTCGGGAACGGTGGACGAGATCTTTTACCGCCCGCAGCATCCGTATACCTTGGGGCTGCTCGCCTCCATGCCGCGTCTCGACCAGAACAAAGATGAGCCGCTTGAGCCGATTCCCGGTTCTCCGCCGGATTTGTTCGCTCCTCCGGCCGGCTGTCCCTTTGCCGCCCGCTGCGAACGGGCCATGGAAGTTTGCTCCGCCTATCCGCCGCAGATGACACCGGTAGCGGATGGCCATCAGGTTGCCTGCTGGCTTCAGGACCCGCGTTCGTTGCGCGCTGCTCAGCCGAGCGTTAAGACGGTTATACGCTAATGTTTCCATAAACCCGCTTATGAAGGAGATGTGTCCATGTCCATGAAGAAACGTTCCATCCTGCTGCTCGTATTCGTACTCGTCCTAAGTTCCGCTCTCGCCGCTTGTTCGAAAGACAAGGACTCGGCTAGCGGAGGTAGCAAGATTCTGCTGTACAACAACCTGCGAGAACCGACCTCGCTCGATCCGCCTGTGGGCTTTGACCAGGTATCCTATGACATCCTGAACAACTTCATGGAAGGCTTGACGCGGCTCGGCAAGGAGCAGCTCCCCGAAGCGGCGATGGCCAAGGAATGGAAGATCTCCGATGATGGCAGAACCTACACGTTCACTCTGCGGGATGGCTTGAAATGGTCGAACGGAGATGACCTTAAAGCCTCCGACTTCGAGTTTGCCTGGAAGCGGCTGCTCGCCCCGGAGACGGCATCCCAAGCGGCGCCTCTCGCATACATTATTCAAGGAGCGGAAGCGTATAACTCCGGCAAGGGATCTGCGGATGACGTGAAGATCAAGGCGACGGACGATAAGACTCTGGAAATCACGCTGAACGAGCCTGCCTCCTGGGTGCTCAGCATGGTCTCCAACCCGGCTTTCTTCCCGGTGAATCAGAAGGTCGTGGAAGGCAATGACAAGTGGGCTGGTGAAGCGGCTACCCTCGTCAGCAACGGGCCGTTCAAGCTTACCGAGTGGAAGCATGACTCGGAAATCAAGCTCGTCAAAAACGATACCTATTGGGATAAGGACAGCGTGAAGCTGGATGGCGTCACCTTCTTGATGATCAACGACTCCAATACGGAATACCAGACGTTTGTCTCCGGCGGTCTGCATACTTCTGCCGTTCCGTCCGACATGGCGGATCAGTTGTTCAAGGACGGGAAGGTTCAGGTTTCAGACGGAGCCGGCACCGCTTTTTACCGGTTCAATGTGACGCAAGCTCCTTTTGACAATGTGAACATCCGCCGGGCATTCGTCGCTGCCGTCGACCGCCAACAATTGGTGGACCTCGTCACGAAGCGCAAGGAAAAGCCGGCGCAAGGCTATGTCTCCTATGGAATGAAAGACCCGTCCGGCAAAGATTTCCGCGAAGTAGGCGGCAAGCTGATCGACTTCGACGCAGCGAAAGCGAAGGAGCTTCTGGCTAAGGGAATGTCGGAAGCGGGTTACACGACCTTGCCGACGGTGACCATGACGTACAACACGAACGACCTGTCGAAACGGATTGCCGAAGCGCTGCAGGCGATGTTCAAGGATAACCTGGGCGTCGACATCAAGCTGGAGAACAAGGAAGGCAAGGTGCTCACTGCCGAACAGAAGGAGCTGAAGCTTCAGTTCTCGCGCTCCTCGTTCCTGGCGGACTTCCAGGACCCGATCAACTACCTCGACGCGTTCCAGACCGGCAATCCGATGAACCGCACCGGTTGGTCGAATGCGGAATATGACAAGCTGATCAAGGATGCCTACAAGGAGCCGGATGAAACAAAGCGCTTCGCGATGATGCATGACGCCGAGAAGCTTCTGATGGAAGAAGCACCTGTGCTTCCGCTCTATTATTACAGCAGCGCTTATCTGCAAAGCGACAAGGTGACGGACATCGTTCGCCATGCATTCGGTTATATGGATTTCAAGTGGGCGGTTTTGAAATAGGAATGGAACGATATCCACGGTGAGAGAAGCGCGGACCGCAGCTGCAAGCAGCACATCCGGACGGTCCGCGCAGGCAGGAGGCTTGAAGGAATGGCGGATAGGAGTTCACGCATAAAACCGCAGGCTCTAACCCCCGGAGATACGGTGGGGATCACGGCGCCAGCTAGTCCCGGTGACCGGGAAGCGGCGGTTCGCGCTGCTTGCTGCTTGGAAAACCTTGGGCTAAAGGTGCGCTTTGGTGAGACGCTTCAACTCAAACGGGGCTATCTGGCTGGAGATGATCGGCAGAGAGCGGAGGAATTGAACGGCATGTTTGCCGATCCTGACATCAAGGCCATCGTCTGTTCACGGGGTGGGTATGGTACCGGAAGAATCGCGGACCGGCTCGATTATGAGCTCATCCGCGCCAACCCGAAGATCTTTTGGGGATACAGCGACATCACGTACCTGCATGCGGCGATTGGTCAAAAGTCGGGGCTCGTCACCTTCCATGGCCCGATGCTGATCGATCTCTCCCAGCCCGAGGTGCATCCGCTCACCCTGCAATCCTTTCAAAGCCTGCTCCAGCCGCTTGTCTTTCGCTATACGGAAGAGATCTCGCCCCTTGAGGTTCTAGTGGAAGGAGAAGCGGAGGGGGAAATCGTCGGTGGCAATCTCTCGCTCCTTGCAAGCGGGCTGGGAACTCCTTATGAGATCGACACGGCGGGCAAGCTCCTCTTCATCGAGGATATCGATGAAGAACCTTACAGCGTCGACCGGATGCTGAATCAGCTCCGGCTCGCAGGGAAGCTTGCGGATGCCGCCGGCATTGTTGTCGGGGATTTCCATGATTGCGAGCCGAAGAAGCGGCTGGAATCGCTCACTCTCCAGGAAGTGTTGAACGATTATTTGATTCCGGCAGGGAAACCGTGTCTTAGCGGCTTCCGCATCGGGCATTGTTCTCCGAATATCGCGATTCCATTCGGGGTCGAAGCGGTGCTTCGCACCTCGGAGCGGGTATTGGAATGCAAGGAGCCCGCCGTTCAGACAGAAGGAGGCTGACAGACAGATGAAGATTCAGAGCATCAAGGTATCCCGGCAGTCGGTTCCGCTGGTGAAACCGTTCAAAACCGCGCTGCGCACCGTCACCCATGCCGAGTCCATTGTGGTCCGGGTGGAGTCGGAGGACGGCCGGATCGGATGGGGGGAAGCGCCTGCAACGGTCGTGATTACAGGCGACAGCCTGGACAGCATCGAATCGGCCATCGTTCACACGCTGGCGCCCCCCCTCATCGGCAAGGACCTGCATGCCTACGAGCAGATCTTTCATACGCTGCACAGCTCCATGGTAGGCAGCCCCTCCGCCAAAGCCGCCATCGACATGGCGGTATACGACCTGATCGGTCAGCAATGCGGGCTGCCTCTGTACCAACTGCTCGGCGGTTATAAGGATCAGCTCGAGACCGACTTTACGGTGAGCGTCAATTCCCCTCGGGAGATGGGAGAAGACGCCTCCCGCTACGTGGCGGCCGGATTCAACGTGCTCAAGATCAAGGTCGGCAAGGATGGCATCCAGGAGGATCTGGAACGCATCCGTGAGATCAGGCAGACCGTCGGAAACGATATCAAGATTCGCTTGGATGCCAATCAGGGCTGGCAGGTCAAGGATGCGATCCGCTCGATCCGCCGGATGGAGGACATGGGTCTCGACATTGAGCTCGTAGAGCAGCCGGTGAAGGCGCTCGATATCGACGGGCTGAAGGCGGTGACCGATGCGGTGGAAACGCCGGTGATGGCGGACGAAAGCGTCTTTACGCCTGCTCAAGCCTTTGACGTGTTGAAACGCCGCGCGGCCGATCTGATCAACATCAAGCTGATGAAGTCCGGCGGCATCTACAAAGCCCAGATCATCAATCATCTGGCGGAGGAATGCGGCGTGGAATGCATGGTGGGCAGCATGATCGAATCGCGGATCGCCGTAACAGCGGCGGCTCATCTTGCCGCAGCCAAGAAAAACATCACCCGCTTCGATTTCGACGCCCCGCTCATGCTGCTAAACGACACGGTGGAAGGTGGTGTGGAGTACAACGGGAGGGTGATGACGTTTCCGCGAGCGCCCGGCCTCGGCATCTTCAGCGTTGCTTCCGGAGAAAAGGTGGGTGCGGGCTCATGAGCGCGCAGCTCCCACAGGAAGCCGTTACCACTGCGGTATTCGGCCGTCCAGAAGGATCGCTCTGGGCGGACATTCGCACCGTCGCCGTTTCCGTCGCGACCGTGTGGACCTCGCCCGCCTCTCCGCGCTCTCTGGACGCGCCGATCTTGAGCAAGCCCGTAGAGATGAGCGCTTGGCTCGGTTCTTTGTCGCTCGACGACAAGCTCGACCTGTATAGCGGGAATCGGATTCAAACCCAAGCGTTGTATGGAACGGCGGTGTTGGTTCTTGAAGAGCTAGGCGAATGGGTGAAGATCGCCATTCCCGATCAGCCGACGGGGAAGGACGGCCGAGGCTATCCCGGCTGGGTTCCTGCGGTTCAGCTTGAGCGGGGAGCAAGCGGATCCGCCGAATGGAAGGCGGTGGTCCTGGCGGACAAAACGGGCTTGTACGCTGATCCTGAGGGGTCTCCGGAGCTTACGCTGGCGTTCCTGACTGAGCTTCCCTGCTATGGACTCACTCCGGACAGCGGCTGGATTCAAGTCGTCACTCCGCAGGGGCTGCGGTATCTTCCTGCGAGCGAGGTGCGTGTTCTACCGAACCGGATCGCTGCCGAATCCGGCGGAGGGAGGCCACAGCTCCCGAGTTCCGGAATGGCCGCTTTAGCAGCGGAGAACGAAACGTTACTCTCCGGCGGGGAGAAAATGGTCAAAGCGGGAAAACGATTCCTCGGGCTGCCTTATCTATGGGGAGGGATGTCCTCCTACGGCTATGATTGCTCCGGCTTCGCCTACAACATGCATCGCTCCCAAGGGATCATTATTCCCCGAGACGCATCGGATCAAGCCCGCAGAGGAGCGGTTGTGGAGAAAGGATGGGAGCAGCCGGGCGACCTGCTTTTCTTCGCTTACGAGAACGGCACAGGCGCTGTCCATCACGTGGGCATGTATGCGGGAGAGGGGAAGATGATTCATTCGCCTGATTCGGCTAGCAGCATCGAGCTTGTTGAGCTCTCGACTTACAAGCTGCTTCACGAGCATTGCGCTACCCGCCGCTATTGGGGCGATTCGCCGCCAAAGCATTGATCGTCCTTACACCCTGCAAGAATATCCAATTGCGCCGGATGGGTCATAACCTGTCCGGCTTTTCTCATAAGCTAAGGAAGATGGCCGAGCAGGATATTGGATAAGCAGTCGCGAATTAATGGGATGCGATACCAGTTGAAGGAATAAAAAGAAGCGTTGCTTTGTGGCGCCTATATCCGTAAGGAGTGAAGCCTTCTATGAAAATAGCCTTGCTCATCATCGATTTGCAGGTCGGATTGATGCAAGAAAGTCCAGCCTTGCCGCTGCGAGCCAAGAAAGCATGCGAACACATCAATTACGTAGCATCTCTGCTCCGCAGCAATCGGCAGTTGGTCGTGCATGTGCAGGACAACGAGCAGCAGGAGGACGAAGCGGCCTTCGCGATCATCCCGGAGGTCGATCAGGAACCGGACGATCTCTACATCCGCAAGACCTGGGCCAATGGCTTCTGGAATACGGAGCTGGAGACCATTCTTCGCAATCGGGAGATAGATCTCGTCATCGTCTCCGGCTTTGCCGCCGAGCATTGTGCCCTGTTTACCTTCAACGGGGCGGTGGAGCGAGGCTTCAAGACGGCCATCCTGCAAAAGGGAGTGGTCAGTATGTATGAAGACCAGCCGCTCAGCCTTTACCGGGATCGGTTCACGATCTCCTATCCTGTGGTTGAGGCTATTCTCGGCGTGAAGGAATAAGCCGGAAGAGGCTTGAAGAAACCAGTTAAGGCATGAAGATGACAGCTGATCCGTCGGTAAGCGGGTTGGTTTTAGACAAGTCTTAGATAAAGGAAACGCAGAGCCTGCGAACGAATGGAATTCCGGTTTTGCGAAAGAAGCGGGGGACGAAATCAGATGATGGACGGTTTCTTATTAGCGTTTTTGCTGACGGTGGTGATTCATGCGGTGGAGACCTTGTCTTACTCCCTTCGCTACGCAGGAGTACGTACGGGCAAATACGCCGTCGCTCTATCGCTTACGGGGATCGTCCTGCTCGTATCCCGAACCTCAAATCTGATCCAGTCCCCCATTCTCGGCAAAATGGTCGATCTCGCGAAAAAGGATTCGAGTTATCCGCTACTCACATCTTTTCGTTCCATCCTGACGGCATCCAGCGTCGGAACCTTGCTGGGGCTTCTGCTCTTTCCGACCTTGGTCGTCTTCGCCTCGCGTTTTCTCAGCCACTTGGAGGCCGCAGGCTCCTTGTCGAAGATGGTCACCAGCGTCACGATTGAGCAGCTGAAGAAAGCGCCCGTCCACCTGCGCAGGCCGACTTGGGCTATGCTCCGCTCCTTGCGCATCTATGGCGTGCCCAAGCGCTTACTAGCCCTGAACATCATGGCCACGGCTATTTATACGACAGGCGTTCTGTCCGCCTTGTATGCCTCCTATCTCAGCCCCGAATTCGGCACGGCTGCATCGCAATCGTCCGGGCTGATCAATGGATTAGCGACCGTCATCCTCGCGCTTATGATCGATCCGAAGATGGGGCTCATGACAGACAAAGCGCTCGCCTATCCGAAGGAACGCGCCCGACTTGGTAAAATCTTCGCTCTCATGATCGTCACGCGGCTGATCGGAACGATGGTTGCTCAGGTGCTGCTGGTTCCGGCTGCTTATTGGATCTTGTGGGTCATGAAGTGGCTGTAAGCTGTCCACCTAGTAATAAGTATTAGAAGGATCGTTTCCTAAGCATTAACTTTCTAACCCACACTTCCATCGGAAGGGAGAGGAAACGGCTCAATCCGTTCTAATAATCCCATAGAAAAGAGGAACTTTCTTTCATTCGTTTACCCTCCTGACCGTTATTGATATTACAGCATTGTCGGTATGATGACCGTATATTATGGATTAGGTATCCAACCAAACTGAAATATAGTAAGGGATATCAATTCAATTTTTCATCAATAAGGGTTCTGGCAGGCGCCGTGAACCATTTTTGCAGAAAGCGTCTCTCCAAGATTATGATCAGCCGGAATAGGTTGAATTTGCCTATTTTAACGATCATTTTCTGGGAGAAGCGCTTTTTTGTGTTCCATCACAACCCAACATTTTTGAAAAGAAGAGGATGAGGCATGGCAATAACAGATTGGAGAACCTTTTGAATCGGTAGTTCCGAACGGAGAAACGGAATAAAGCCCGTCTTACAGATATTACCTATATCGTCACCGATGAGGGAGGCTGTATTTGGTGAGCGTCATAGATCTCAAAGCCGAAAAATCGTGGGGTTCCAGATGGTTGAACGGATGACAAAGAAGTTGGTCATTCAGGCTCAGGGTCGGAAATGCAACCAGCAGCAGCCTGAAGAAGGACTGCTTCACCATTCAGATCGCGGAAGCCAGTATGCCCCTCACGATTACCAAGCCCGGCTGGCAACCTTCAAACAAACACAAAAGCGAATCTTCGAATACATCACATGCTTCTATAATGCAAAACGAATCCATTCTAGACTTGGAAGGGCGGCATATTTTTCTCGATTCTTTTATTCTTTGTATCTTTCTATTGACAGAGGTTCAATCCGTATATTTATTTGCTTGTCTTATATCCTTTAAATCGCTAACGAAAGCTTCATGCATAAATTTTGAATAGGTTGTTTTTTTCGAGTTTGTCTCACTTTACTTTATAAGGACAAGTAATTGGAAAGGTTTCCTGGCGGTGAGTGGCGAAGGATACGCCTTCCGCTCGGTTATCCTAGCCCGCACCAATTCCTAACCTAAAAATAATGCTTATAAATACGCAAATAGGAGGAAATCCAAAATGGCTGTTGCAAAACACACACATAGTACAATTAATTCCAAGTCGGTGGATTACATCGAAGTAGACATCAGCGCAACCGGTGTTGAAATACTCAGTCTTTATAATGCTGATCCTACTAAAAAAGTAAGAAAAGAACTGGATCTTTCTGATAAATTAGGTATCAATGGAACTTTCTTTGATGACGGCACCTTTGTAACTTGCGGTATTACTTGGGGGGGGAGGTTGCGCGTCCCTCGGTCCGAATGGTGCAACAAATCAAGGTTTCAAACGGGGGACGTTTGTTTGCTTCCGTCCGAACAATGGTAGTTCGAGGACTGCATCCTCTTTTATTCTCAACACATCTGCTGACCTTTCCATTCCGACAAGTTGGGTTGATTGGGCGATTGGTGGTATTAGCCTATTCATCGGAGACTCGACAATTACTTCAGCAAGCGTCCTTACCACAAAACTCGCATCCGAAAAGGGAAATGCCGACATCACCGGATCTAATTATCGCTCTGCCATCGGCATCAAAAGCGGGAAAATCGTCCTTGCCGTAATCGACCAAGCAACTCCTTTTGAAGTACGAGGGATCATGTCCTCTTTAGGTTGCTACGATGGAGTTATGCTGGATGGAAGCACTGCATCCAAAATGCGATATAAAAATGCTAATGGAACGGTTGGAACGGTTTCTTTCGGTTCCCGTCCTACTGTTAGTACCGTAACAATTACGAACGCGACTTGGCTATAAACGTTATTCCAAATGCTTCAGAAAAGAGGGTGTCTCAGAAGCAAACTTTTGACACCCTCAGCGACAAAATGATATGACAGCTAAATGAAACCAAGGGTCGTTGACAACTTCCCAAGCTGCGATTTTACTTTCTCCAGATGAGGGATGAGGCAGCGTGAATCGGTAGGCCGCTATACTGAGAATATGAACTGGTTTTCGGTACCGATCTGCACATTGTAACCTGGCTTGAGCTGGCCGTTTCGCATATGGTCTTCTTTCATTCCCATAAAGGTGGCGTCATGGTCGGTTTTGCTGTAGCTGTTTCTCGTGCCTAAAATCGCTTCATGCGAGGAAGAAGGTCCTTACGGAGAATACGCACTGCTTTCTTTAGTGGCTTACCGTTCGGCTTCTCCTGCAGGCGTTCCCTCAATTGTTTGACGGCATGCTCCAGCTTCTCACTCGTTATGGTAGAAAGACTCGCCCAGTTCGGGAAGATCCCGATCCTTATGCGGTCCTTCTTCTTCCCCCAAACAAAGGTATATCGGTTGGCATTGGCTTCGATCTTGGTACTGTCCACAAAGTAATGCATGAGCTGCACGTAGTTATCTTCCGCTAAAAATTGAAGAACCGCAGTAAACACGGTCTCCTGCACAGCTTTCATGCGCTCCGAGCGAAAGCAGTTGATGGTTCGAAAGTCTGGGCGCTACCTACCTGCGATCTACATTAACATTTTCGCGGACGGCCTTGGCAATCTGACGAGAGGAGTTGATGCGTTGCGTATAGGTGTAAATGATGATTATGCTGAGTATCTTGGGGTGATAACAGTCTCGTCCACCTCTAGGATAAGCTACGTGCTATATTGAATGTACATAAGAAACCTCTCCTATTGGTTATGGTTGGATTTTTACCAGAGTGGTTTCTTTTTGTGTTACGAATTGAAAAGAGGGAGTCCCTCAGTCATCTACAATGACTTTTGGGATACCTTCTTTTTGCCTTTTTTACATTGAAATTGAGTGAAGCGTGTGTTTATTCTGTCATTGAAACTTTTACCATTTATTCTCGTTTATTATATAAAAAGGAGGAGAGTTTATGAAGCACTTATTACCGGTAGGAATTTTGCTGATCATTTTATTAACCGGGTGTACACACATAAATGAAAATAACTCAGAAGATCTTCAATCATCTGCTACGGTAAAAAATACACGACCATCACAGTCACTTGAATCACCTGTTGTCACACAGGAAATAACTTCATTCGAGAAAGGGGTTTTTGTTGACTTCTTCAAATTGAATCAGGATTTCATCACGGATGAAATTCGACAACGATTAAAAGACAACTTGGAAGCTCTCGTCAATAAAGATGAAGTCAAATTCAAAGCGACTTTACTTGAAGGTCATGATACTCCTGGTAATATGGATTTCGTTAAAAACACAAACCAATACAGATTTCTAGATATTTCTCGATGCGAATACTATCCGAAGGGCGAGGGGATATCAATCTCAGTACTCGTACAAATATGGAGAGACAAAAGGATTGACGAAGTAAATCTAGGATATTACTTCGAGCCTAACGAAGCAGGAGAATGGAAAATTCAATTGATCGACTGATAATGAGTAAGTAGTACCTGCTGTGACCATTTAAAAGGGGAGAATAAAAGGGGTTTGGTCTCCGATGAAGCTGCCGCAAAACCGACAAAACTAGGGGAAGGAGTGTTCGCCTTTTTCTCGAAAAGAGTACAGGAGAGCGCTCCACGCTCGTAAAACTCGGATAACGGAAGCGAGGTGCAACCCATGGCAGTATGGAAATGCAAGGCTTGCGGCGAAACGAAGGAAGGCCGCTGCCGTCCGGGCAAATGCGCGAAGTGCGACGCCCCGAAGGAAAGCTTCGAGAAGGTCGAAGAGACGACTGCGAAGTAAAAGGTTAGCAAGCAAAAGTACTGTCGGTGAGCGAGCTGCTCCGGCGGTACTTTTTTGTACGGAGGATAATCATTGGGTCTGAGATTTACTCTTGCCTAATAGGAGGTTTGCGAAAATGTGAAATCGTGTAGATGGCATATCCAATGGCGGCTACACCCACGATCGAGCCATACAACGTCTTGAAACCGGTCAGTCATACCGGGATGGGATGCACCGCTTGCGAACAGGAAACGCACTCCCGTCAGAATCGTGACATTCCCCGTCATCATGAACCAAAGATCCGGGAAAATGTGGACGATAAACAAACCGGAATAGACGGCTAGCATAAGCCCCAGGAAGATCCCTTTGTTCCTCATAAACAAATAAACAAGAAGAGCGAGGGTAAGAAAGAGTATGGCATTATCGATCAGAAAATATCTTTTGAATACGTCATAATACCAGTGATAAATACCTGTCGTATCAAGCCCACCTGTTAGATCACGTGAAAAATACAATCGAATACTCTTTCTTAATCCAGAATACTGTTTTTGCTGGTAATGAGTAACCATGTTCCATATAAAAACGATATGGCTCACAAACAGCGTAAGAACCAGTACCCGCAGATAAGGCAAAATCTTATCTTCTAACTCTTCCATATCTCGCTCCATCGTCCTCCCGGTCTTCCCACCCGTTTGTAGAACTGCTTGTCAAGGCATGATCGTTTGCAGTGCGCCAGGCGAATGAACTAATCATATGAAATATTACCAATAATTAGATATGATATTTCTAACACTAATATAACTAGCTTTCATTTTGTGAATTTGATCACGCGTTTGCGCCCTCCGCTCAGGAGTGATATCGTGAAAGATGAGCAATAAAACTTACATAAGCAAAGCGGAGGGACCTGACATGCTGTTCATCGATAACGAAGGAATAACGGACCCGCGAATCAACCTGGCGCTCGAGGAATACGCGCTGAAGAATCTGCCCGCGGATTCGGATTATTTGCTGTTCTACATCAACGAGCCTTCCATCATCATCGGCAAAAACCAGAACACGATGGAAGAGATCAATACGGAATACGTGGATCAGGAAGGCCTCAAGGTGGTTCGGAGGCTGTCCGGAGGCGGAGCGGTCTACCACGATCTCGGCAACCTGAACTACAGCTTCATCACGAACGACGACGGCAACTCCTTTCACAACTTCCGCAAGTTCACCGATCCGGTGGTAGCGGCGCTGCGCAAACTGGGGATTGAGGCGGAGCTTTCGGGCCGCAACGATATTCAGATTGGAGAACGCAAAATTTCTGGCAACGCTCAATTCACACAGAAAGGCCGGATGTTCAGCCACGGTACGCTGCTGTTCAATACCGAGCTCGGCAAGGTCGCGTCGGCTCTGCGGGTGAATGCGGAGAAATTCAAATCGAAGGCGGTCAAATCGGTTTCGAGCCGCGTCGCCAACATCACGGAGTTCCTCGATCAACCGATGACCATTGAGGAGTTCCGCAGCTTTCTCCTGCATTCGTTTTTTGAAGGTAAAGACGTCCAAAAGTACCCGCTTACGGAAAAGGACTGGGAGCAAGTCCGCGCGATCTCGGCCGAGCGATATGGCAATTGGGACTGGAACTACGGCAAATCTCCTGACTTCAACTACCGGCAAGTGAAGCGGCTGACTGCGGGAACTTACGACTTCCGGCTGGATGTTCAGAACGGCCGTATATCCCGAGCGTCGCTGTACGGCGATTTCTTCGGGGTAGGAGAAGTGGCGGAGATCGAAGAGAAGCTTGCCGGAGTGAAATATGACCGGGAGTCCGTCCGCGAGGCGTTGAATGGTGTCGATCTCAAGTATTACTTTGGTCCCGTGACGGAGGACGAAATACTCGATTTATTGTTCTAAAGAGGCGCTGGACCCCCATACACCCTGAAAATGGCAGCGGCCGCCGAATCTGTATATTGAAAATTGATACAGAAAAGGAGAGGATCACGGGTGATATCCAAAAAGACACTGACCCTGATCACCGCAAGCGCGCTCATTCTCGGAGCTATTGCTCCTGCAGCTACGATGGCACAAGGCAAATCGACCCCTCCCGGGCAGGAGAAGAACGGGAAAGCGGTAGGCAGCGACAGATCCCGGCAAGTACTCGATAATTTCGTCCAACAGTGGAAGAAGAACCAGCCGAATAAAAAAGCGAAGAAGACCGATGCCTCCCGCGTAGCGGAGGCGAAAGCGGCACTCGCTATCGATTTCGGCGGCAAGGATACCGTCGCATCCGTCACAACTTCACTCGATAAGCTTCCCCAAACAGGAAAGCAAGGGGTTAAGATCACTTGGCAGTCGAGCTACCCGGACATGCTGACGAATGAGGGCAAGCTCATCAAACGCCCGGCTGCAGGCACAGGCGACGTCAAAGTTGTGCTGATCGCCGTTCTGTCGTATGGAACAGCACAGGACTATAAAGTGTTCGAACTAACGGTGAAAGCCGACATCAGCGATGCTCAGAAGGTCGCGCTCGACAAAGCGGCACTCAAGCTGGACTATGCCAAAGGGGATTCGGCTTCGTCCGTCACCAAGCCGATTGGCTTGCCGACCAAGGGAGCGAACGGCTCCAAGATCACCTGGTATTCCTCCAATCCATCCGTGATCTCGAATGACGGCAAGACGGTGAACCGACCTGGCCCCGATGCGAACGGAACGGTGCTGCTCACGGCCATTATTACGAGCGGCAGCATCTCCGATACGCTCAGCTTTACCGTGACTGTCAAACCGGTATTGTCGGAAGCTCAAAAGGTTGCCGCTGACAAGGCTGCGCTGACCATCGGATTTAGCGGAACCGATACCGCAGCGTCGGTTACCCGGGAGCTGAAGCTTCCTTCCCAAGGGGAGAACGGTTCGAAGATTCTTTGGCTGTCCTCCAACACCGCCCTGATTCCCAATGGAGGGAAGAAAGTGAACCGCCCCGCAGTCGGAACGGGCGATCAAGCCGTGGTGCTGACCGCTATTCTCTATAATGATATGGCGAGCGAGTCCAAGACGTTTACCGTCGTGGTTAAGCAGAAGAACTAAGCGTACGAATCGACCCACAGCAAGCGATAGACAACAGGTAAACAGGCCCTCAGGCTGCGGAACAAGGAATCGGAAGGGATTCCGGACCTCGCGGCTTGGGGGCCTTTTGGGATGGGAACAGACCTTTGCCAGGATGGATGCTTGTAAGGTAAGATGGAAGGATGACCTGCCGGACAGGCAGGAGGAAACGCACGAAAAGCGGGTGATCGAAGTGGAACGGAAGGAATTGATCGAGAAGATCGAAGGATTGTCGGAGCGCGACGTCCATGTCGTGGAAGAGACGGTGCGAGCCTTGGCGGGGATGAAGACGAATCGCTACCCGTTTCTGGGGAATTTCCTGCAGATTGAGCGGGAAGAGCGCGGAGCGGACGGAGTTTTTCGTTGTGGCATGCCGATTCGCCCCGATATGCAGAATCCGTACCGAATCGTGTACGGGGGGCTGACAGCAACTCTCGCCGATATGGCCATGGCCTGGATGCTGGAAGACTATATCCAGGACCCGGACAAATATGTGACCCTCGATATGAATGTGACCTATCACAATCCCGGCATCGGCAAGCGGCTCCTCGCGGAGGCGCGGGTGGTCCATCATGCGGCGGACATCTGGCAAGTGGCCTGCACGATTCAGAATGACCGGGGCCAGCTAGTCGCAACGGCTACGGGAACCTTCCTTCAGCTTGTGCGAAAAGCGAGGATGAAAGCGGGAGAAGGAAGCCTATAGTCTCCGGCTTCCCAATCTCCTATCTACTTGTCAAGGCTTTGGGTATAACGCAAAAAAACGGCCGAAGGGCCGTTTTTTCATGGCATGGATGATTTGAACGAAGGGATCTAGTGTAATGATGATGCCATTGAATTACAGGCTTCGCACCTGAGCGACCAGCTTGCGGAAGAGCGGCCAGCCCGCTTGGGATTGCCACACGACCAGTCGGTGGATGATCTGCACGAGCAGGAAAGCCGCCGCTGCGTCGAGCACGACATGCTGCTTGACGAAGAAGGTCGACAGGATGATGGTTGTTGCCATTCCGTAGATGAGCGTCTGATTCAGCTTCGTCTTGAAATGGCTCTTGTACAGCGCGCGCATCACCATGAAGCAGGAGAAGCAGTGAATGCTCGGGAAGCAGTTGAAGGGTTGGTCTCTCCGATAGATATACCGAAGCAGCTGCGTCAGCGGATCATCGCCGTAGAGCACCGGCCTTGGCACCGTCGTTTGGAAGACGGCATAGATTCCGTAACAGGCCAGTGCGCATAAGGCATAGGTGACGAGGCATTCGTAATAGACTTTACGATCCTTCATCAGAAAATAGATCACGCATGCGTAAATGAATACGATCCAGATCGAGTAAGGAATCGCGAACACTTTCACGAGCGGGATCGCGGTGTCGAGAGCGGTGACCAGATTCTGCACCTTGCCGCGGGGGCCGTTCACAGCCGCATAGATGAGACCCATGACCGGGAACATCCCCATGCCTAGCAAAGGATAATATTTCTTCAGCTTCTCTGGAATCGCAAAGCGGACGTTGCGATCCGAGGATACGACAAGGGGTTCTTTATCCCGCATAAGGTTCTTCCTCCAACAGATCAGCCAGGTTGCCGAACGGATTGTTGGCAAAGTGACCGGTTTTATAGACAATCTCATCCTCGCGCTTCTCTTCCGCGAACTCATTCAGCTCCAGTTTCATCTGGTCGGCGAGGCGGACAAAAATCTGCGCCGTATTAAAGGCATCGTCCATGGCTCGGTGGTGCGAGCCGGAGAAGGGAATCTCGAGCCATTCCAGAGCGGCCTTCAGCCCCATCTGCTGGTGCTTCTCCTGCTTACGGATGGAGGTCAGCTGCCGCTGCAGGTTGTTGTGATTGCGAATCCAGGTCATGTCGAGCTTGTGACTGCGACATTCGCGGACGAATTGCAGCTTATCGTCAGGCCCCCAGGAGCACAGATAATAATCGGAAGTCCCGATCCAGGCCAGGAATTTCGCCAGCGCTTCCGGGAATGGATCGGCAGTGCGGACGTTCTCCTGGGTGATTCCGGTAAATTCGATCGTCGATTTGGTGAGAACCGGGTTTTTCACCGGCTGAACAAACGCCTGAAACGTGTCCGCCACGACGAGCTGTCCGTCCTGCTCGGTGACTTTTGCGGCGCCGATCTCAATGATTTCAGAGATCTGGTTCTTTTTGCGGCAGACGGTCATTTCCAGGTCATAGATGATATAAAGCATACGGCTTCACCTCGTTTCAAAAAAACAGTCCGGAAGCGCGCTTGAAAACTTCCGGAAGGCATCCTGTACATTATACTAAATTCTTTGGAAAAAAGGTTAGGAAAAATGTGACGGAAGCGAGCCTGTTTCTCTATTTTTATTTCAGGGATCCAATCGAGTTCAGGAGCACGTTCTCCTGTCCATTATGGACGTCGAAGAGAGTGAGCTCCACTGCACCTTCTTGCTTTTGAAAGCGAAAAAGAAGATCTTCCATGTGCTCGACTAAGAAGAGGCGAAATTCGAGGATGTCGGTCCCCCGCGTCGCATAGCTGGCGATATACCGGGTATTCCGCAGCCCCTTGTAGGAGACGGTCGAATCGACATTCGTTCCGCGAGCAGCCTGAAACGTTGCACGTCCGGTTCTGAGCAGCAGCGTGTCTCCCTTAGCTTGTAGAGAAACGCTCATACTCTGAGACAAGAGTGGCAGTATGATTTTATTCGCTGTGCGGAACTGCATGGACAAGCCGTCCCAGCCTTTACCTGCTGTGTCGTCGTCATCCACCTGAAGAGGAGCCGGATAGGAGTAGGCAGTTGGTTTCCCGTTATGCCACTCCCCACTCTCCGGATAATGCTCCGCCAGCTCGGCGGCAGCCACTGGATCAACAGGGAGGGGAGCATCCGCCAGTTGTTCGAGGATATACTCATAATAGACATCGAGCAGGCCCTGGTAATCGTCAGAGAATGAGGTGGCGGCGAATACGGTTTTCTTGTCCGGGGTCACGACACAGAACTGCGAATACATGCCATCCCCGCGGAAAGAGCCGTGCGTGCACTGCCAGAACTGATAGCCGTAGCCTTGAGCCCAATCGCCCTCCCGGACTTCGATTCCTTCCGCAACCGTATCGATTTGGTGGGAGGTCGCTTCGTGCACGTACCAGGCGGGAACGAGCTGAACCCCTTCCCAGCGGCCTTCCTGAAGCAGGAGAATTCCGAATTTGGCGATAAGCTCGGGAATGAGGCTGAGCCCGAAGCCGCCTATGCCAATTTTTTGCGGACTGCGCAGCCAGCGCGTCCCTTCAATGCCGAGCGGAAGAATTAATTTTCGAAGCAAGTACTCCTCCAGATCAATGCCGAGCTTGTGAAGGATGACCGAGCACATGTGAGTGCCGAGCGTGTTGTAGCGGAACAGCTGTCCGCTCTTCTCATCGTGTACGGGTTCGCTGAAGAAAGAATGGACCCAATTGCTCCCGTCCCAACGCTCCTGTGCTTGTCCGGTCGCCATTCGAAGCAGATCGCGAACGGTCAGCTCCTTCAGCTTCGGATCGAATGATTTGGGCAGTTCGTTTGCTGGAAAGAAGGAGACCACATGATCGGTGAGCTTCAACCGTCCCTCTTCAACCGCCATCCCGACGGCCACAGATGTGAAGCTTTTGCTGAGGGAGAACACCTGCTGCAATTGAGTGGGCGTATAGGGGGGGAAATAGGCCTCGGCAAATACCTTTCCTTCACGAACGGCAAGAAAGGTATGGAGACGGATTCCTTTTTTATGAACGGCGTCTAGAAATCCTTTGATCTGGCGGGAGGATACCCCAGCTTCCTCCGGAGTAATTCGGGGGAGGTACGAATGGATGATGGCATTGCCCGGTTTTGCCATGAACGGGAGACCTTCTTTCTTGATGATAGGAGTGGGGATGCTATAGGAATTCGAATGGAATTCGCTTCCATATATCCTTCGCCGCCGGTGGGAGGAAACCCTTTTCAAAACTTCGCGAAATTCGTGCATTCAGATGCAAGAGGAACGGTTTTTCGGGCGAATCCGGTTGAGGGTATGGTACACTGGTGGGGAGTAATCGAACAGAGGAGATTCGTATGCTGCAAAGAGAACCGGCCTATCCGGAAAAAGGGCGCAGCCCGAGGCGAACGAAGCCCGTCGTTCGGAAACGGCGCTTCCTGCGCTTCTTGATCATCTTGCTCGGCATTCTGCTTTTGGGCAAGCTCTTAAACGAGCAGGGGGTTGTGCACAACCCGTTTCGCCAGCCTGCTTCCGTGATCGGCCTGCATCCCACGGTGGATGCCAAGAGCAAGGAGCTGGTCGCGCTTGCCGGTAAACGCGGGATTCGCATGGTGCTGACGACCGGCTTCCGCAGCAAGGAAGAGCAGGACGGCCTCTACGATCAAGGAAGGGTGACCGACGGGCCGATCGTCACGAAGGCGAAGGGCGGACACTCCTATCACAATTATGGGCTGGCGGTCGATTTTGCCCTTCAGGCTAGCGATGGCGATGTCGTTTGGGACTTGGAGCTGGACGGAAACGGCAACGGAAAATCCGACTGGATGGAAGTTGTCGCTATGGCGAAGAAGCTAGGATTTACGTGGGGCGGAGATTGGGAGAATTTCCCGGATTATCCGCATCTGCAAATGGATTTCGGCTATTCGATCCGAAAGCTGAGGAACGGGCATTACCCGTCGGGATCGATAACGGGCAAGCCGACTGAAGCGAAAGCGAAAGCTACGGATCACTCGTAAACGCAGCGCAGAATCAACAGATACAATCTGTAAAGCAGGGCAACGATCAAGGGTAAGGCCGGACTGTGAAGGGAACCTTAAGAACGAAGCCCGAATCGGAGGAAATATGCGGCAGACCGCCCCGTGTTCATGCTATAATGAAGGTTCTGCTTCGCGAGAACGGAAACAATCGGATGAGGCATACGATACGATAATGAAGGAACGAGGATGCATTTATGGCTGAAACTTTCATTGAGCTTGGCGTCCGGCCTGTGTTGGCCCGGCGGCTTCAACAAAACGGGGTAGCGGTGCCTACCCCTGTGCAGGAGCGGACCATCCCGCTCATTCTAACGGGCAAGGACGTGATCGGACAGGCCCAGACCGGAACGGGGAAGACGCTTGCTTTTGTGCTGCCGATTCTGGAAAAGGTCGATACGGAGCGCGATGAGGTGCAAGCCCTGATCCTGACCCCGACGCGGGAGCTGGCAATCCAGATCACGGACGAGATCCGCAAGCTGGCTCCGGCGGTCGGCGCATCCGTTCTGGCCGCTTACGGCGGACAGGACGTCGAAGGCCAGATCCGCAAGCTGAAGACAGCGCCGCATGTGATCGTAGCGACGCCAGGGCGGCTGCTCGATCATCTGGGCCGAGGAACGGTCGAGCTGTCCTCGCTCTCCATCCTGGTCCTGGACGAAGCGGATCAGATGCTGCACATGGGCTTTCTGCCGGAGGTCGAAGGAATTATCCGACAGATGCCGGGGATGCGGCAGACGTTGCTGTTCTCCGCGACGATGCCCGACAATGTGCGCAAGCTTGCGACCCGCTACATGTTCCAGCCGGAGGATATCGTCGTGAAAGGCCGCAAGATCACGCTCGACAACATCAAGCAGCTCGTGATCGAGACGACGGACCGGGGCAAGCAGCAGGCGCTCATGCAGCTCATCGCTCAACATAAGCCGTATTTGGCCGTCGTCTTCTGCCGGACGAAAATCCGCGCGAAGAAGCTGAATGAGGTGCTCATCCAAAACGGCTTCAATGCCGATGAACTGCACGGCGATCTGAGCCAGGCTAAGCGCGAGCAGGTGATGAAGCGGTTCCGCGACGCCAAGCTGCAGATCCTGGTGGCAACCGATGTAGCGGCCCGCGGACTCGATATCGAAGGCGTGACCCATGTCGTCAATTACGACATTCCGCTGGACGGCGAGAGCTACATCCACCGGATCGGACGTACCGGGCGGGCAAGCCAAAAGGGCATGGCCATCACCTTGGTAACGTCCCATGACCGCGAGAAGCTGATGGCGATCGAACGCGATATTCAATTGACGCTGGAAAAGCGGAGGATGGATGGGACGGGGATGGCCGCCGGGAGCAGCGGGTCCTCCGCCTCACGTAAAGGCCGTTCCGCTAGTGAGTCTGGACGCGCGTCAAGCGGTAGAAGCGGAGGCCGGGAGCGGCGTTCCGGCGGTCCGCGCGAGGGGGAAGGCGACCGACGGTCAAGCGGTTCACGCGTCGGCGGAAGCGAACGCCGTTCCGGCGGTTCGCGCGAGGGAGAAGGTGACCGACGGTCAAGCAGTTCACGCGTTGGCGGAAGCGAACACCGTTCCGGCGGTCCGCAGAACGCGGACAGACGCGATAAGCGTTCGGTCGGTGCTCGCGGTGGTGCAAGCCCTCGACCGGCGGCCGGAAGATCGGATAGCAAGCGTCAAGGAGGCTACAAAGGAAGTCAAAGCGGCGGACGAAGCGGTGGACGAAGCGGTGGCAAAAGCGGCTCTCAAGGTCGCCGCGGCAAGTAGTCTTGCGCAGCATGTTAACAAAACCGGGTAAGGAGGAGAGGAGTCGCATGGATGGACGCAAACGCAGCGATATCCGTCCCGGTCTGGAAGTGGATATCGTCCTGAAGACGGATCAGCGGACAGGCCGGTTGACGCGGGGAACGGTGAAAGAGCTGTTGACGAACTCTCCGACACACCCCCATGGAATCAAGGTCCGGCTCACGGATGGTCAGGTGGGACGCGTTCAAGCTGTCATCTCTCCTCGCGAGCTGGGTGCGGGAAAGGAAGAAACACCATGAATCATCCGGCAGGGGAAGAGCAATTGCTGGAGGAAGCTCGAGAACGGATCAAGGAGCTGGAAGCGGAGAACGAGCGATTGCGCAAGGAGTTGCTGCGGTTGAGGCAGGGGAAGGCGCGGGGAAACAGCGGAGATCATGCTTCTTCCCGCCTGCGCGATGCCTTGCGGGAATAGCGGCTGCACTTCCATGGCTGATGTCGTAGGGAGGATGAGACCCGACTCTAGACTTCTCACTCAAGGAAAAGCCCTCATAGGATCAGCTACAGATAACAGCTGACTATGAGGGCTTTGTATATCGTTATCGTGTTCGCCTTTGGTTACAGATTTCATCCTCTCGAAAGAAGCGAATCGACGGAATCCGAAACCAGCAGGTTAGCCGTAGCTTCAAAACCGTTGCAGGTACGACCGATCAATCTAACGGCCTGCCTTTCACCCAAACCTGCTCAAGCGTGAGATCGGCGCTGAGCAGTAGCAGATCCGCCTGCTTGCCCGGCTCAAGCGTGCCCGTCTCGGCATCGATGCCGATCTGCCGAGACGGATTGCCGCTGGCCATGCGGCTCGCCTCCTCGATGGAGGCACCCGCCTGCGTGACCGCAAAGCGGAAGGCGCCGATCATCGTCAGCGTGCTCCCGGCAAGCGCGCCGTTTTCCTTCAGTCGCGCCACGCCGCCCTCGACGAGGACGGGCAGTCCGCCGAGCGCGTAATCCCCATCGTCCAAGCCGGCGGCGGAGATCGCATCGGTGACGAGGATGACCTTGTCGGCGCCCTTTTGCCGGAAGAGCAGCTTGACTCCGGCAGCGTGGACGTGATGGCCGTCCGCGATCACCTCGGCGATGATGCGGTCGTCCGTCAGCACCGCTCCGAGCGTCCCCGGCTCGCGGTGATGAAGGCCGCGCATCGCATTGTAGCAGTGAACGGCGTGGGTGAGTCCCGCATCTGCCGCCGCCTCCACCTGATCATAGGTGGCATCGGTATGGCCCGCTGCAGCGACAACGCCGCCGGTAACAAGCTGCCCGATGTAAGGCAGCGCCCCTTCGCTCTCCGGAGCGAGGGTTTGAATCTTCACTTCACCGGGATAGCTTCCAAGCCAATCCTCCAACCATTCCTTCTGAGGGGGAACGATGTAGTCCGGATTCTGGGCTCCCTTCATCTTCTTGTTGATAAAAGGTCCTTCCAGGTGAACGCCGACCAGCTGTGCATAGGGCATCGGCTGCTCGCGGTATTCCTTGACCGCAGCAAGGACTCGGTCTTGAGACTCCTTCGAGCCGGTAACGGTGGTGGCAAGCATCGAAGTCGTCCCGTTTCTGCCGTGCAAAGCCGTGATCGTGTCGAAGGCTTCCTTCGTCGCATCCATAAAATCGCTGCCGCCGCCGCCGTGGACGTGGACATCGACAAAGCCGGGAAGGAGCCAAGCTCCGGCTGCGTCGATGGAAGGGATGCCATCCTGACCGCCGGATGGCGTCCCTGAAGTAATCTCGGCAATCCTTCCATCGCGAACGAGCAGGGAGCCGTCTTCCACGATGCCATTGGGCGTCACGATCCGGGCATGGACAATGCGAAATTCGTTAGCGGTTCGTGTGGTCATCGAAATAACCTCCCTGCTTCAGCGTCCAGCAGCACCACGAGAGACGGATGCGTCTGCAGAAGAGACGCTGGAACCTCTGTTGCAATCGGCCCCGTCAAGGCGCGGTGGACGATCTCCGCTTTATCGGCACCGCGGACGACGAGCAGAATGGTTTTGGCTTTAAGAATCGCGCCGACCCCCATCGTTATGGCATGGGTGGGCACTTCCTCCAGCGAGCCGAAGAAGCGAGCGTTGGCGGCCCGTGTCTGCTCGCGCAGCTTCACCACATGAGTAGCGCTGTTCAGCGCATGATCCGGCTCGTTGAAGCCGATATGGCCGTTATGGCCGAGACCGAGCAGCTGCAGGTCGATGTGCCCGGCGTCGGCGAGCATGGCATCGTATCGCTTGCACTCTTCCTCAGGATCAGCCGCGGAACCATCCGGAATGTGGGCGGATTCAGCAGGGAGATCGATGTGATCGAACAGATGATGCTTCATATACTCCAGATAGCTCTCGGGATGCCCGGCGGGAAGCCCGACGTACTCATCCAGGTTGTATGTGCTCGCTTTACGGAAGCTGACGAGCCCGCGCTTGAACTCCTTGACGACTTCCTCGTAGATGCCGATCGGGGTGCTGCCCGTGGCGAGACCGAGGACGGCCCGCGGCTTCGTCTGGACCGTGCCGATGAGGATGCCGGCTCCCGCTTCATTCAATTTCTCGTTCGAATCGAAAACATGTACATTCATGTTAGCGTTCCTCCTTGCCGGTATAGGTTTTGACCACCTGAAAGGATTTTTCGAGGCGGGGTACATATTCGTCGAAGTTCGAGCTGATCATAGCGGTGAACAAAATATCCAGCACATGCAGCTGGGCGATGCGGGAAGCCATGTCACCGCGCCGAAGACCTGCCTCGCGATTGGAAGTATACAGCCGGATGGCGGCGAGGGAAGCGAGCGTATTCGGCCCGAACTTGGTCAGGGAGATGACGGTCGCCCCGCTTTCGGCCGCCGAACGAAGAGCCTTGACCGTTTCCGGAGTTTCTCCGGAGTAGGAGATGGCGATGGCGACATCCTCGTTGGTGAGTGCGGAAGCGGAAGTGAGCTGCATATGCGAATCGGCGAACATGACGGCGCGCTTGCCGATCCGGATCAGCTTCTGATAAAAATCTTGAGCGACTACCCCCGAAGTGGCGACGCCGTACAGATCGATCTGCCTGGCTTGGTTGAGCGCTTCGACCGCCCGCTGCATCTCCCGCATATCCAAGCTGCGCGTCGTATCGGTGATGGAGCTGAGCAGGTTCGCTTCCATGGCGGAGGCGATGCGATCCAGCGAATTGCCCGCCACGATGTCTTGATAGCTTTGAGGCGGCGGCGCTTGCACGAGATCGGTGGATAAGCGCAGCTTGAATTCAGAGAAGCCTCCGGCCAGGAACAGCCGGCAAAACCGCGAGATGGTCGCCGTGCTTCCGCCCGAGCGTTCCGCAAGCTCCGTGATGGTCATCTGCACGGTTTCCTGGGGATGAGTAAGCACGAACGATGCGATGGCTCGCTCCTTCGGGTTCAGAGCGGCCTCCTTTTCCCGGATGGCATTCAGCAGGTTCAAAAAGAATCACGTCCCGAAAAATATTTTCACCAATAACGCCGGATTCACGAAAAATATTTACATATTCACTATACCAAACAGTCCGGCTTGAAATCAATGCCGATTAAGCGGAAAAGCCATCTTGGATTTGCACTATGAAGGTTACAATTATTTAGTATATAATCATTATATACGGATGAATAAGGGGGATTTCTATTGGCACATTTGACAAAAGAGAGCACCATCGCACAGGTTCAGCACCGGAAAATGACAGGAACGCGCCTTCTGATGAGGGCGGTTACGATGATTTTCGGATCGCTCCTGTTTTCGGTCGGACTGGAGATTTTCCTCGTTCCGAACAACATCATCGACGGCGGGATCACCGGTATTTCCATCATTTTCTCGCATTTGTTCGGCATTCCCATCGGAGTCTTTCTTCTCGTCCTCAATATTCCTTTCCTCTTCCTCGGGTACAAGCAGATCGGCAAAACCTTCGCCCTCTCCACGCTGTTCTCGGTTGTGGTCATGTCGATCGGAACCACGCTGCTTCATCCGGTGAAGCCCTTAACCGACGTTCCGCTTCTTGCGACTGTATTCGGCGGTGTATGTCTCGGCGTCGGCGTCGGATTGGTCATCCGCGCGGGCGGTTCGCTCGATGGATCGGAAATTGTGGCCATTCTGGTCAGCAAGCGGATGCCTTTTTCAGTCGGTGAAATCGTCATGTTCATCAATGTGTTCATTCTGGGCAGCGCCGGGTTCGTCTTTGACTGGAACAGCGCCATGTACTCGCTCATCGCTTACTTTATCGCCTTCAAGATGATCGATGTCACCATAGAGGGGATCGACCAATCGAAGTCGGTATGGATCATCAGCGACAAGTATCAGGAGATCGGAGAGGCGCTCACGTACCGGCTCGGTCGCGGGGTCACCTTCCTTCACGGCGAGGGAGCCTTCACCGGCGACGGCAAAAAAGTCATCTTCATCGTCATCACCCGTCTGGAGGAAGCAAAGCTCAAATCGATTGTGGAAGAGAAAGATTCGAGCGCCTTCGTCGCGATCGGCAATATCCACGATGTCATGGGCGGACGTTTCAAGAAGAAGGATATTCACTAGCCCAGGTGTGGAAAATAACCCAATGCAACCCAAGCTTGAGTTGCGGTGGGTTGTTTTTCATTTGTGCCCGATAACTCATACGTAACTCACATCTGGGGGCTTTCATTTTTTGGGGAATGCGGTGAGACGGCATAGGGTTGTTCCCCGTCATTCGACGTCGTACCATGTATGGAGAGCAGCACGCGTTTAATAGGTTTGGGGGCTTCTTATCGGCAGAACATGTCGTCCGTTTTTCCGTTTCGGTTCACCTGGCACTGTGTTAAAATGAGTAGCGGATAAACCTGATGAAGGGAAGTCGATACTGTGGACAAGAAAACTTATCATGTCGTCCTTGTAGGCTACGGCGGCATGGGCAGCTATCATGGACAGCTCATCGCGCCGGTTGACCAGATCGAGGTCTCCGGAGTCTATGACGTCGTTCCTTACCGGATGGAGCTGGCGGAAGCTGCGGGCTATAAAGCCTATGATAGCCTCGATGCTGTTCTCGCGGACGAATCGGTTGACGTCGTGTTGGTGGCTACGCCAAACGATGTGCATAAGGAGATATCGATCCGGGCTTTGAAGGCAGGCAAGCACGTCATCTGCGAAAAGCCAGTTACCATAAACAGCGCCGATCTGCTGGAGATCGTCGAAGCGGCGAAGGAAGCGGATCGCATCTTCACGGTTCACCAGAATCGCCGGTGGGACGAAGACTTCCTGATCGTCAAGCACATGGTGGAGACGAAGCAGATCGGGGACGTCTTTCACTTGGAGTCCCGCGTTCAAGGGGCTAACGGCATTCCTGGAGACTGGCGCCAATTGAAGGCGTACGGCGGAGGCATGCTGCTGGATTGGGGCGTCCATCTTCTCGATCAGCTGCTCCTGCTGACGGACAGCCGGATCGATAGCGTGACTGCGGAGCTCAGCGGGATTCTCGGCACAGAGGTAGATGACGGCTTCTCCGCGCATATTCGTTTTAAGGACGAGCTGACCGCCGTGATCGAAGTCGGCACCACCAACTATTTGACGCTTCCGCGCTGGTATGTGAAGGGAACGGAAGGCACGGCGGTCATCCGCGATTGGGAGCTAAATGGGGAGATCGTCCGAAGCAATCCCGATGTGGCGCGTGTGGAACCGAAGCCGATTCAAGCGGGGCAAGGCCTCACCAAGACGATGGCGCCTCCCTCGGAGGAATCGACTCTGCATTTGCCGATTGAGAAAGCACCGGTTCCCGCCCAAAGCTTCTATGAGAATTTCGTCGCCGCTCTGGAAGGCAAATCCTCTCAGCTCGTCAAGAGCGACGAGGTCCATCGTGTGCTGCGCCTGATCGAAACGATCTTCGAGGCCGCTGAAAAGCGCGAAGTGCTGAAAAATCTTGATCTGTAAGGTCGGGATACCAGATCAGTTATTTCGGATCGATGCATAACGAATAGATGACAGTCCTCACAGCCCTTCTCATCCTAGAGCGGGCTGTGTTTTTTAAACGACTTTGTCTATGCTTTCGCTAGCAAACGCTGAAATCTCTTCTAACCTTCTCATCTTCGACCACGTCTACTAGTCAACGAGTAAATCGGAGGCTGAAGAGATGTATGAAGCGAGCCATGGAATCCGGACGGCGATTTCGAATGAAGTAAGGGAGAAGAATAGAGGGGCTTTCAAATGACCGAACAACTTGACTCGATCTTGAATCATGCTGAACAAGTATTTCATTTTGTGCTGATGAATCCCGTTCCGGTATCGGGAGGCTGGCTCAATCGAAAATGGCGGGCTGATTCCGAGCACGGGCCGGTGCTGATCAAGCAGTTTAGCGAGGAGCGTTACTCCGCGGACAGACTGGCCGCACTGGAGAGCGCCATGAAGCGAAGCGGGAGGTTGT
Organism: Gorillibacterium timonense; assembly: GCF_001457415.1. Classification (GTDB taxonomy): domain Bacteria; phylum Bacillota; class Bacilli; order Paenibacillales; family NBRC-103111; genus Gorillibacterium; species Gorillibacterium timonense. Next base: position 606,146 of record NZ_LN881723.1, on the reverse strand, counting down.
ACGATTACGGGATCAAGGCGCCCCGGTATTACTCGACATCCGGCAGCTATCTTCAACGGACCGGGAGCGGCGAGACGTATATGCTGATGGATTTCATCCCCGGACATGCGGAGTCTCCCGAGACCGTCACGGAGCGGCAGATGGAGAGCCTTGGCAATCAATGCGGTGCGCTTCATGCCCATTGGCGGCAAGAACATCGGCTGCTCGACCTTCCCTTTGAACCGGAGGGAGGAAGAGAGCTGCTGGCGCGGGATTACCCCATTAGGCTTCGGGAAGCCGAAGCAAGCGGACACGAAGTGCTGCTGCAAGCACTGTTGAAGCAGCGGCGGATTCTCGATTCAATGGGAGAAGATCCATTTCGGTCCGTCCCAACCGGAATCACCCATTGCGACTTTTCTGCCGATAACCTGTTGTTTGATGAAGGCGGAGTGTCGGCTCTCCTTGATTTCGACCGCAACCGCCATACATGGCAGTGGCAGGATATCGGCAGGGCGATGCTGTCGTTCGCCTATCAGGGTGGGGAGCTGAAGCTGGAGAGGATCGACGCCTTTATCTCCGGATATCGCCGCCATTTGCCTCTAGAGCGCAAGGATATCCGAACCGTGCTTCGGCTGACATGGTGCATCGAAGCGAATTGGTGGCTAACGCCTAGCATCCTCTGCGGTGAACCTGCGCCGAAGATCAAGCGCTTTGCGGAAGAACTGCTGTGGGTGACGGATCATTGGGATGAGTTGGATGCATTACTATGCTAGCTGAGCATAGAATGCAAGCGGTCCCCCGTACTGCAAGCGGCAGCGAGTGGTCTCGCTTGCGGTAAGTACTTATGATGAGGGTGTGCCAAAAGGTAACCCTGAAACACCCTTGGAATCCCTATGCGGTGACATTTGGAAGGAAACCAAGTAGCTAAGCGAGAACTTGCCGCTTAGCTACTTGGTTTTTTTGCGTCTTGCCTTCATGAGCAGATGCAGGCAGGGGAAAGCTCTCCGATCTCCAGACATACGTCCGGTAAGCCTGGATGCAGGAACCGCTCAAGCCCTGGCTGTTCCCCCGCGGATTTGATTGTAACGGAAGCGGCAGCCGTTAATCAGCTCGAAATGGCTCTCTTTTCCGCCTAATGGAAATGGACGCAGCTATTTGACTTCCTTCGGCGTGATAATCAGCGATTGGCCCCCATTTGCGGCGTGCAGCTCCGTTAGAATTTCAAACCCTACTTATTGGCGAAATAGCAGCCGTGGCCGCCATTAGAAAAATAGCACCCGAGCAGTCCGGGAGTAACCCCTTGGAATTGCTACTGGAAAGCCCGATGATGTCTGGGGAGGTACTCCCCAAATTGATCGGAGGCTTTTGCACACCCAAATGGGGTATGTGAAGGAAGCAATCGATCCGAAATGGGAGCGAATCAAGCCTGCTGATTCTCACCGCACGATTCGTCCTCTACCTCATCATTCCAACGACCAGGGCACCGTACTCAAACCGATAAAAACGGCTTTTGGGACAGCCCACAGCCCCATAAGTAACGGTCTCGCTTGCACCAGTTACCGGTCTTGCTTGCACCAGTTACCGGTCTCGCTTGCGGTAGTCCGAGGGAGAATAGCCTGTCTCGTTGCGGAAAACCTTGCTGAAATAGCTGATGTTGTCGAAGCCGGTGTCGAGCGCGATATCCGACAGCTTGCGGTCGGTTTGGCGGATCAGCTCCGTGGCTTGGCGGATGCGGAACGAGTTGATGTATTCGATGGGGGTCTTGCCCGTCATCGTTTTGAAGAAGCGGCAAAACTGGCCTTCGCTCATCGGCAGGAGATCGGCGAGTTCCTTGATCCGCAGAGGACGCTGAAAATGCTCTTGAATATAGCCGATCACGGTCTTCAACCGTTCGACCTTCACGGAGTCGAGGCTGCCGCCACCGCTTCGATCCACTTGGAGACCCGCTTGAGCAAGCTCCGCCAGAGCCAGGTACAGGCAGCCCTTCACGAGCGGCTCGAAGCCAGGACTCTCCGCCTCATACGCGTTCATGATCGTGCCGATCAAGTCGAGAATGCGCCTTTCTCCCTCCGAATCCGGGCGGATGATCCGGGGGAAGGTGCGTTTTTTTTCGATCAAGGGAAGGACAACCTGTTCCTGAACGACATCGAACCCGCCGCTAGCCAGGAAAGCGAGATCAATGACGAGCGCTTCGAAGCGGCAGCCGGCATCTCCCCGCGCATATCCGGCATGGATGTCCCCGCCATCCAAATAGACGGCCTCTCCCGCCTTCACGGGAAAAAAATCCGTATCCACCTGAAACAAAACTTCACCTTCCACAACATAGAAAAATTCTGCTTCGGGATGCCAATGCGTGTCCAGCACGTGGCTGCCGGCGGAATAAAACAGCTTGTACACGGCAAGCGGGAATCGGTCGTCTCCGTGTGCGCGAGTTTCTTTCAGCAGATGGCGAGCAGTTCCGTCCATGTGGGGTATCATCCTTCCATCAAATGTTCGATTTCATCAAAATTGTAGGATAAAACCGCATTAATCTGTTAGTTTTTGCGAGCCTTTATCAGTATAATACAACTATGAAAAGCTGGAAAGGCTTACACCTTTCTTCAACCATACCGAAAGGCGGTTCTATCATGAAGTTCAACAACGGCTATTGGATGCTTCGGGACGGCGTTGATCTGCAAGGAGCGGTTCATGCAGTCGACTTCACCGAACATAACGGAGTTCTGACGGCTTACGTCGCTCCCAAGGCGGTAGCTCACCGCGGAGACACCCTCAACTCGCTTTTGCTTACCGTGGAATTCCGTTCACCGGCTCCCGGCGTGATCGGCGTCAAGATCATTCATAACCTGGGCGTGCGCGAGCGCGGACCGGTGTTCCAACTGAACGAGCAAGGCAAGAGCCATGCAGTGATCACGGAAACCGAGACCGAGAAGATCTTCACCTCCGGCTCCCTCAGCGCTCATATTGCGAAGGGCGTTCCGTGGTCGCTCTCCTTCTACCGCGACGGCGAGCGCATAACCGGCAGCACGACCAAGTCGATGGGCTACCTCACCGAAGGCGACAAGACTTATGTCCGCGAAGAGCTGGATCTTGGCGTCGGCGAATACGTCTACGGTCTCGGCGAACGCTTCACCGCCTTCGTCAAGAACGGTCAGACGGTCGATATCTGGAACGAAGACGGCGGCACGAGCTCGGAGCAAGCGTATAAGAACATTCCGTTCTACGTCACCAACAAGGGCTACGGCGTGTTCATCAACCAACCGGAGAAGGTTTCCCTGGAAATCGCCTCTGAGAAGGTGAAGAAGGTTCAATTCAGCGTAGCAGGCGAATCGCTGGAATACTTCCTCATCGACGGCCCGCAAGTGAAGGACGTTCTCGTCAAGTACACCGACCTGACCGGCAAGCCGGCGCTCCCACCTGCTTGGACCTTTGGGCTGTGGCTCACCACCTCCTTTACGACTAACTATGATGAAGCAACGGTTATGTCCTTTATTGATGGAATGGCAGAACGCGATCTTCCGCTACATGTCTTCCACTTCGACTGCTTCTGGATGAAGGGCTATCACTGGACCGACTTCGAATGGGACAAGGACGTCTTCCCGGACCCGGAAGGCATGCTCGCCCGCATCCATGAGAAGGGCCTCAAGGTCTGCGTCTGGATCAACCCCTACATCGCTCAGCGCTCCCGCTTGTTCAAGGAAGGCATGGAGCACGGCTACTTGGTGAAAAAACCGAACGGCGACGTCTGGCAGTGGGATATGTGGCAAGCGGGCATGGCGCTCGTGGACTTCACGAACCCGGATGCCTGCGAATGGTATGCTTCTTACCTGCGCGGCTTGGTCGACATGGGCGTTGACTGCTTCAAGACGGATTTCGGCGAGCGCATCCCGACGGATGTGGTCTACTTCGACGGCTCCGATCCCAACAAGATGCACAACTACTACACGCAGCTGTACAACAAGGTGGTCTTCGAGGTTCTGGAAGAAAAGCTCGGCAAGAACGAAGCCGCTCTGTTCGCCCGTTCTGCAACGGCCGGCGGTCAGCAGTTCCCGATCCACTGGGGTGGCGACTGCTACGCCAACTATGAATCGATGGCCGAGAGCCTCCGCGGCGGCCTCTCGCTCGGTCTGTCCGGCTTCGGCTTCTGGAGCCATGATATCGGCGGCTTCGAGAACAAAGCTCCGGCTCATGTCTTCAAGCGCTGGCTCGCCTTCGGCCTCCTGTCCAGCCACAGCCGTCTGCACGGCAGCGAATCGTACCGGGTACCGTGGACGTACGATCAGGAAGCGGTGGATGTTACCCGTCACTTTACCAAGCTGAAATGCAGCCTCATGCCGTACCTGTTCGACACGGCAGCGGTCGCTCACGAGCAAGGCTTGCCTTCCATGCGCGCCATGCTGCTGGAATTCCCTGAAGATCCGACCGCAGAACAGCTCGACCGTCAGTACATGCTCGGTTCGAACCTTCTCGTCGCTCCGATCTTCGACGAGAACGGCCGCGTCACCTACTACCTGCCGGAAGGCACCTGGACGCATCTCCTCACCGGAGAGACCGTTCAAGGCGGCAAATGGTACAAGGAGCAATACGATTTCTTCAGCCTGCCGCTCTTCGTCCGTCCGAACTCGATTCTGGCGACGGGAGCAAATGATACCCGTCCGGATTATGACTTTGCCGAAGGTGTGAACCTGGGCGTCTATGCGCTGGAAGACGGACACACGGCGGAAGCTTCCGTCCGCGATCTGTCCGGCCAAGTCGAGCTGACGGTGAACGCAGTGCGCAGCGGCAAGAAAGTTGCCCTGAGCGTGGCGGGGAAAGGCAAAGCCTTCACCGTTTCCCTCAAGGGAATGGGAGCCGTCGCTTCGGTGAACGGTGCCAAGGCGGAGCTGACTGAAGAAGGCATCCGAGTTCCCGCTGGTGAAGCAAGCAGCCGGATCGAAATCGAATTGGCTTAATCGCAGCCTGTAAGTGAATCACATTTTCTTCGCTACAGATGGCATCGATATCCGATACACAATATATACCCTCGTCTGTACTTTTCTTCAGTACAGGCGGGGGTTTTGTCCTGTCAAGGGAGTCGGAGATCTTCGCGGGGATCTTCATGAGAATCATCATGAAAATCTTCGTGGAGATTTTCACTGGCGATTTTCAAATTGATAAGCCGTGAGGATGGTTAATTTCGACAAGATGCGGATTTTTCTCACAATCGATGAAATCCATCAATCTCCAAATGATGAATGCTTTTTTAAGGATTGCGGCATAATTCACAATATGTTTGTAATTTAGACATACAATTGTTCAATATTGCACAGCTTCGTCCATCGCCGTTGTGATATAAATCATATATATGAAATTCTCTGTAGGGTAGAGTTGGCCTGCAAGAGGATAAACCAAGGAAAGAAGGGGCAAAGGATGGACGTAGTTTTCCTGTCGCGTCTGCAGTTTGCGACAACCACGATTTTCCACTTTCTATTCGTACCGCTTTCCATATGCTTGGCGCTGTATGTAGCCATTATGGAAACGATGTACGTGAGAACGGGGAAGGAAGAGTACAAAAGCTTGGCCAAGTTTTGGGGCAAGCTGTTCCTGATTAACTTTGCCGTCGGGATTGTCACGGGGATTCTCCAGGAATTCCAGTTCGGCATGAACTGGTCGGCCTATTCCCGTTTTGTAGGTGATGTATTTGGAGCTCCTCTTGCCATCGAAGCGCTGTTGGCGTTTTTCCTGGAATCGACGTTCCTCGGAATTTGGATTTTTGGCTGGGATCGGTTGAGCAAGAAGGTTCACCTGCTCAGCATCTGGCTCGTCTTTATCGGCACGACGTTGTCCGCGCTGTGGATTCTGGCGGCTAACTCGTTCATGCAGCACCCGGTCGGCTACGAAATCAACAACGGCAGAGCCGAGATGAATGATTTCGTCGCTCTTCTGACGAACGGCCAATTGCTCGTTGAATTCCCGCACACCTTCTTCGGTGCCTTGCTCACCGGAGCCGCTTTCGTCTTCGGCGTCAGCGCTTGGAAGATCGCAAAGAAGCAAAATGCGGATCTGTTTAAGCACACGCTTAAGATCGCCGGTATTCTCGGGCTGCTCGGCTTCTTCGGAGTCGCCCTTTCTGGACATGCCCAAGCTCAATACCTTGTGAAGACTCAACCGATGAAAATGGCTGCCACCGAAGCCCAATGGGGCAAGAGCGGCGACCCCGCCGGTTGGAACCTGTTCGCAACGATCGATACCGAGAATCAGAAGAACAATTTTGAGATCAACATTCCCGGCATGCTCAGCTTCCTCTCGTACAGCAAGTTCTCAGGGGAAGTGAAGGGAATTCTCGAGCTTCAAGCTGAGTATGTACAGAAGTACGGGGAGGGCAATTACATCCCGCCGGTCCGCACGACCTTCTGGAGCTTCCGGATCATGATCGCGGCCGGAGTCATGAGCTTCCTGCTCTTCGCCTACGGCTTGTATCTTCATTGGAAAAAGAAACTCGACCTCAATCACAAATGGTTTACAAAGGCAGCTCTGTATGGCATATCGCTTCCCTTCATCTCGAATACGGCCGGCTGGATCATGACGGAGATCGGACGCCAACCCTGGACGGTATTCGGACTGATGCGGACGGAAGACAGCGTATCCCCCAGCGTTTCGGCGGGGCAGGTGCTTTTCTCGGTCATTACATTCACAACGATCTACGCAATTCTGGGTACGGTCATGGTTTATCTGTTCGTGAAGGTGATCAAGAAAGGCCCGTTCGACCAGAAGCCGGATGCGCCGATCGCGCAAGATCCGTTCAACGATTCCTTCAAGAAAGGGGGCTCCCACGTTGTCTCTTAATGAGCTATGGTTCATTCTCGTTGCGGTGCTGTTCGTCGGGTTTTTCTTCCTGGAGGGCTTTGATTTCGGGGTAGGGATGTCCACTCAATTCATTGCGAAGAATGATGGCGAACGCCGGGTTCTGATCAACTCCATCGGTCCGTTCTGGGATGCCAATGAAGTTTGGCTGATTACGGCAGGCGGGGCCATGTTCGCCGCCTTCCCACACTGGTACGCCACCATGTTCAGCGGCTTTTACACAGCGCTCGTGTTCGTGCTGCTCGCGCTCATCGTCCGCGCCGTCGGCTTTGAATTCCGCGGCAAGCTCGACAGCGAGAAGTGGCGGAAGACCTGGGACGTCTGTATCTTCATTGGCAGCCTCCTGCCGCCGCTCCTGCTCGGCGTCGCCTTTTCCGCGATTATGAAAGGTTTGCCGATTGGGCAAGATATGGAAATGCGGGCCAGCCTGTTCGGGGATATCATCAACGGATACACCTTGCTCGGAGGAATCACTCTGACGGTGCTGTGCCTCGTCCACGGCCTCATGTTCACGACGCTGCGGACCGTAGGTCCGCTTCAAGAGAGAGCGCGGAGCCTGGCCAAGAAGCTGTACCTGCCGCTCGCGGTCCTGCTTGTCGGATTCGGGATCTGGACGTATTTCGCCACGGATTTGTTCACCGAACATTTCGCAGAGCTCGTTGTTGCAGGAGTTCTTCTCGTCATCGTGTACCTGCTTGCCGGCTACTTCATCCAAAAGAAACGCGATGGTTGGGCTTTTGGGATGACCGGCGGAATCATCATTCTATCTGTGGCCTCGATGTTTATCGGTCTGTTCCCGCGTGTGATGATCAGCTCCATCGACAAGGCGTTCAGCCTGACTCTCGACACGGCGGCTTCCAGTCCCTATACCTTAAAGGTAATGTCCATTGTAGCCCTCACCCTGCTGCCATTTGTTCTAGGCTATCAAATCTGGAGCTACTTTGTTTTTCATAAGCGGGTTCATGAGAAACAACATCTGGAGTACTAAGGAGCCTTTATGGGCAAAGATTTGATGAAATACAAAGGCATCAAGCCGGTGATGGCGCTGCTCGCGCTTCTGACTCTCGCGCAGACGTTAGCCATTATCCTCCAAGCCAAATGGCTTGCCGAGGGGATCTCCGCGCTGTTTGCCGGAGAATCTGTGCAGGAACAGTATGGCGTAAGCCTGCTGTTCCTGCTCGCTTTCGGAGGACGCCATGTGATCGGCCTCCTGCAGCAGAAGATCGCTTACCGGTTCGCGGAGGATACCGCAGCAGGACTCCGCCGGGAGCTGATGGACAAGCTGTTTCGCCTCGGGCCACGCTTCACGTCCAGACGAGGGAGCGGGGGATTGGTCACGCTCGTGCTTGAAGGCGTGGCTCAATTTCGCGCCTATCTGGAGCTGTTTCTGCCAAGGATGCTCCAAATGGGCATCACCCCTTGGCTCATCCTCGCTTACGTGTATTACCGGGATCTCCGCTCCGGCGTGATCCTGACCTTGACCATGCCGATTCTCATCATCTTCCTGATTCTTGTCGGTCTAGCCGCGAAGAAGCAGACGGAGGGCCAGCTCGCCTCGTATCGGCTGCTTTCCAACCATTTCGTCGATTCCCTGCGCGGTCTCGAAACGTTGAAAGTGCTCGGTCGCAGCAAGTCTCACGCAGCCAGCATCCAGCGGGTCAGCGACGAATATCGGAAAGCGACGATGAAGACTCTGCGGGTCGCCTTTCTCTCCTCCTTCTCGCTCGACTTCTTCACGATGCTCTCCGTCGCCATCGTCGCGGTCAATCTCGGCCTGCGGCTGATTCACATCGACATGACGCTGGTCACGGCTTTGACCGTGTTGATTCTGGCGCCGGAATACTTCCTGCCTGTGCGGATGGTCGGGGCGGATTTCCACGCGACCCAGAATGGGAAACAAGCCGCGGAGACGATGCAGGAGATTCTCGACACTCCGCTTCCCGAAGAATCGGCCGATACAGCGGGCGGTGCAGAGTTGCCTTCTGAACTGAACGAGGGCGACATCCTGACAGCCGAACGCATGCAAGTGAAGCATGAGGCGGAAGGAGATGCCTCTCTGGAGGGGATCTCCTTTGCCATCGCAGGTTCGCTGAAGGTCGGCATCATCGGCGAGAGCGGGGCGGGGAAGACGACCCTCATCGATGCTATAGGAGGATTTCTGCCGCTGTCCGGTGGGAAATTCAGGCTAAACGGGGAGCCTGTCCGGCTGACCTCGCAGAGTTGGAAGAACCTGACCACGTACATTCCGCAGCAGCCTTATCTTTTCTATGGCAGCCTCGCGGATAATGTCCGGTTCTATGTGCCGGAGGCAACCGATGAGGAAGTGGCAGCGGCCGTTCAAGCGGCCGGTCTCGGCGAGCTCGTGAAGAGTCTGCCGAACGGGCTGGCGGAGAAAATTGGCAGCGGCGGTCGCGCTTTGAGCGGCGGGCAGGAGCAGCGGGTCGCGCTGGCCCGCGCTTATCTCAGCCGACGTCCGGTGCTGCTGCTCGACGAGCCGACTGCCCATCTCGACATCGAAACCGAGCATGAGCTGAAGGAGACGATGCTGCAGCTTTTTGCCGGAAAACGGGTCTTTCTGGCCACCCACCGTCTGCACTGGATGCCGGATATGGATCTCATCCTCGTGATGGACAAGGGACGGCTGGCGGAGTCGGGCACGCATGAAGAGCTGTTGGCGCAAAAAGGCCACTATTATAACCTGATCCGGGTGCAAGAGGAGGGAGTCCGATGAAGGAAGCCGGTTGGATTCGCGATTATTTGCGTAAGAACGCCGGAAGCTTCGCGCTCATCGTCCTGCTCGCCCTGCTGACGGTGCTGTCGGCTTCCATGCTGATGTTTACCTCGGGCTTCCTGATCTCCAAATCGTCCATCCCGCCGGAAAACATTCTGCTCGTCTACGTCCCCATCGTCGGCGTCCGCGCATTCAGCATCGGCCGTGCCGTGCTGCATTATGTGGAACGGTTGGTGGGGCACAACGCGGTACTGAAGATCCTGTCACGGATGCGGGTGAGGCTGTACAAGGTGCTGGAGCCGCAGGCATTGTTCGTTCGCTCCCGCTTCGGGACGGGCGATCTGCTCGGGGTGCTGGCGGATGACATTGAGCAGCTGCAGAATGTCTATCTGCGCACCGTCTTCCCTGGCGCGGTTGCCTTGATCATGTATGCTGTAGTGATCGCCGCACTGGGTATGTTTGACGGAACGTTTGCTCTGCTGATGGCGCTCTATCTGCTTGTGCTGGTCGTCGTGCTGCCCGCCGTTTCCTTGCGGTACACCAAAGCGGCCCAGCTCAAGCTCAGAACCGCGCGAAGCGGCCTGTATCGCAAGCTGACCGACGCGGTGCTCGGCATTGGCGACTACGTGATCAGCGGCCGCGCCGCCGGGTTTGTGGCGGAGTATGAAGGCGATGAAGCCGCATCGGCTTCCATCGACCGCTCCCTGCGCAGCTTCGTTCGCTGGCGGACGCTGCTTGCAAACGCGTTTGTCGGCGTCAGCGCCGTCATCATGATGCTGTGGGCAGGCGGTCAAGCGGCGGAAGGCTTCATTCCCGCCACGTTCATCGCCGCGTTCACCTTGATCGTCTTCCCGCTCATGGACGCCTTCCTTCCCGTCTCCGAGGCGGTGGAGAAGCTTCCGCAGTACAAGCAATCGGAAGCGCGGCTTATCGACATCGAGGCGGGAGGCGCACCTTGGCTGAAGAAATACAGTGGAGAACCAGATGGTGGCCCATCTGGGTTGGATGCAGGTTCCCGCGACCTCAGCCAAGGCGACCTGCCTGCTGCGATCGGAGGAGAGCCGCTTGAAGTAGTGCAGAAGCCCGCGACAGTACAGGATATCACCCGAATCGTTGACGAATACGGGCTTGGCGCAACGATTCAATTCGACCGTGTCTCCTTCGCTTACCCGCAGGAGCCCGGTTCAAGTTCCGGAAGCCCTGCAGCCGTGAGTCAAGCGAAGGATGCTTTGGCGGAGGTCAGCTTGACCCTGACTCCTGGGAAACGGATCGCGCTTATCGGCCGCAGCGGCGCGGGGAAATCCACACTGCTCAAGCTGATGCAGGGCGCCCTGGAGCCGGTCAGCGGAACTGTGACGATTAACGGGCTGCCGGCTGCAAGCTTCGGCGACGAGATTGCGAAGCTGATCTCCGTCCTCAATCAAAGTCCGCATCTGTTCGATACGACTGTGAGGAATAATGTTCGGCTCGGACGGGAGGATGCCACAGAGGAGGAAATCCTTGACGCAATCCGGCACGCTCGCCTGGAACCGCTGATCGCGTCGCTTCCGCTTGGTCTACAAACGCCGATGCGCGAAACCGGCCAGCGGTTCTCCGGCGGGGAACGGCAGCGCGTGGCGCTCGCGCGCGTGCTCTTGCAGAACAATCCGGTCGTCATTCTGGATGAACCGACAGTGGGACTCGACCCGAGAACGGAGCGGGAGCTGCTGTCCACTCTCTTTGCCGAACTGAGCGGCAAGGCTCTGATCTGGGTTACCCACCATCTAGTCGGAGTCGAATCGATGGATGAAATTTTGTTCCTCGATGGAGGCCAAGTGGTCATGCGGGGCACCCATCAGGAGCTGCTGAATACATCCGAACGTTACCGCAACCTGTACCGTCTCGACCGACCCGTTCAACTGAGGACATTGTAAAATCAAAAACGGTGATTATCGCACCCCTTCTCATATCGATTGACTCAGCTTCGTATCCACACGATTAAGGTTAACAGCGTACGGGGAGCGAGCTAAAGCGTTCCATGAAACAGAATGGAACTCGGAGCAGCATTCAAGAAAGAAAGTTGTTCCTGTCCACCGCTATTTTCCAATAACCGTCCGGTAAGCCTCGCTGCTTGCCAGGCGGTTTTTTTATGATAAGGCCAATCACCGTTTGACTTGCAGAGGTTTTCGTACTAATATGTATTTACGTAAAAAATTATTTGTACGTAGTTGGACAAAGAAGGTGATCGCGTGCAGCACCCCATTCCCGAACAGCTTCTGGTGGAATCCGCCGAGCAGGCGCTTGCGCTCCTCCATCCGCTGAGAGCAGAAATTGTGTCCCGGTTGGAGCAGCCGGCATCGGCTACGGAGGTTGGACGAAGCCTGGGAGAAACACCACAGAGGATCAATTATCATATCAAGGCATTGGAGAAGGTCGGCCTCGTCTGTCGGGCAGGAAGCCGTCAGGTGAGAAACCTCGTCGAGGTGCTCTATCAAGCGGCCGCCCGCACCTTCGTGATCTCGGATGCCCTTGCGCCGGTGATCGGCTCGCGACGCAAGCTGCCAGAGCAGGGAGCTCTAGCCAGTCTTGTTCATACGGCGGACCAGCTGCGGCGCGATGCCCTTGAGCTGATGGAGCATACCGAAGCGGGGGAAGAGGTCCCGAGCGCCGTTCTCACATCATCGATCCGACTGAAGGATGAAGGGAAGCGTCAGGCTTTCCTTGCTGAGTACATGGCCGCCGTCGAGAATGTGATGAAGAAGTATGCTTTGCCTGAGGATGAGGTTGGAGTCGGAGAAGAGTATGCCGTTGCTCTTGCCGTATACCCGAGCCCCGCTTCCGCAGGACCAGGTTCGAACAAGAAGGGGGAAGAGGGCCATGAGTGAGCCGCTCAAGACCGAAGAAAGCTTGGCTCCCGAAGTCCGGGAGAAGACGTTGGTCCAACTGGAGGACGGAACGCCGTTGATTCAGGAGCGAGCTGTTCACTCCGAAGACGGCCGCATCCTGATCCGGACCCAGATTGTTTCGGCCGGATTTGGTCAGGCGCTTCCGCGTTTGGCTGCAAGGCCCGTTCCTGGCGGCAGCGGGTCGATCCGCTGCGCCGCGTAAGCGGTTCGCACATGTTTATCCACATCTCACCATACGAGAAACGTGAAAAAGGGAGGTTTTCGATATGACCAGCATTCCTTATGTCATCGAGCAAACCGGCCGGGGCGAGCGTTCCTATGACATTTACTCCCGGCTGTTGAAGGACCGCATCGTCTTTGCAAGCGGCGAGGTGACCGATCAGATGGCGGACTCTATCGTGGCTCAGCTCCTGTTCCTGTCTGCGGATGATCCGGAGAAGGATATCCACCTGTACGTGAATTCCCCGGGAGGCTCAACAACGGCGGGGCTTGCGATCTATGACACGATGCAATTCGTGAAGCCGGATGTTTCGACTACCTGCGTCGGATTCGCGGCCTCCATGGGAGCGATTCTGCTGCTAGGCGGGGCTGCGGGCAAGCGGTATGCCTTGCCGAACTCGGAGATTCTCATTCACCAGCCTTGGACCGGCGGTATCCGGGGGCAGGCATCCGACATCAAAATCCATGCGGACAGCATCCTGCGGACGCGGGAAAAGCTGAACCAGCTGATCGTCAAGCATTCCGGTCAACCCCTCGAGAAGGTCGTGAAGGATACCGACCGCGATTACTACATGACGCCCGAGCAAGCGAAGGAATACGGGCTGATCGACCGGGTCATTGAGCGGGTCTAAGCGACCCGAAATCCAGCGCAAGATGAGAGCCGTCTCAAGTCCTATCCAGAGTGGGTAGGAGGGACGGCTCTTCATTTGAGGGTTTGAGTTATCGATAATTCAGCGGGTATTTTTCTCCCAAATATGAAGGTATTTCCTATCCCGATGTTGTGATACAGTTTATTTCGCAAGCGCTTACATAAATCAAACATTTGAAAAGGAGAGTCCCATGAAGAGAAAATTTCTCATCAAGCTGCTGTCTTTCGCCCTCGTATCGGTTATGCTGCTTTCCCTGTCTCCCGTATCGGCTTTCGCAGCATCCGATTCTGTGGAAGCGCTTCAATCGGCATCCACAGACGGCAAACTCCAGAAGTATGTTGAAGCGATGCAGCCGGGCTGGAACCTGGGGAATACCTTGGATGCAACCGGCGACGACGAAACCAGTTGGGGAAATCCCGCCGTCACCAAGGAACTGATTCAACAGGTAGCGAAACAAGGCTTCAAGAGCATCCGCATTCCCATCACCTGGAACCAGTACATGAGCGAAGGACCGGAGTACACGATTAATCCGCTGTATCTCAACCGGGTGCAAGAGGTGATCGGTTGGGCGCTTGATTCCGGACTCTATGTCATGATCAACATGCATCACGATTCCTGGCTGTGGGTAAGCGGCATGGAGAAGAATCATGACGAAGTTCTGGCGCGCTACAACGCAGCCTGGACGCAGATCGCCGACCGCTTCAAGGATGTCTCCGACAAGGTTTCGTTCGAAAGCATCAACGAGCCGCGTTTTACCGACGGTGGAACGAAAGACGAAGCCCTCATGTTCAAGATGCTCAAAGAATTGAACGTATCCTTCCACGAGATCGTGCGGAAATCCGGCGGGAAGAATGCAACCCGGCCGCTGATCCTCCCTTCCCTCGAGTCGTCTCCGACCCAGGCGCGGATGGATGAGCTCTACAAAACGATTCAAGAGCTGAAGGACCCGAACCTCATCGCGACTGTGCACTTCTATGGGTTCTGGCCGTTCAGCGTCAACATCGCCGGTTATACCACGTTTGAGAAGGATACGCGGAACGATATCATCAATACGTTTGACAGCGTCTATAATACCTTCGTTGCCAAAGGCATTCCCGTCATTCTCGGCGAATACGGACTGCTTGGCTTTGACAAGAACACCGGGGTGATCGAGCAGGGCGAGAAGCTGAAATTCTTCGAATTCCTCTCTCAATACCTGAAGGAAAAGAAAATCACCTCCATGCTGTGGGATAACGGCCAGCACTTCAACCGCTATACCTACCAATGGTCCGATCCGGAGCTGTTCGGCGTCCTGAAGGCGAGCCTGAAGAGCCGTTCCTCCAATGCCGAGAGCGACCGCATTCAACTGGAAAAAGGCACCGCGGTCAAGGATGCCAAAATCCAGCTTAACCTGAACGGCAACAAGCTGACCGGCCTCTCCGTCGGCGGCAAGAAGCTGAAAGAAAAACAGGATTATACCTTAAATGGCGAGGAGCTTACGATCAAAGCCTCGACGCTTAGCAAGCAGATTGCATCCGGCAAGCTCGGCGAGAATGCCGTCATCCTCGCATCCTTCAACAAAGGGGCGGATTGGGCATTCCACGTCATCGTGTTCCAGACGCCAAAGCTGAGCAATGCGACGGGAACGACGTCTTCGTTCAACATTCCGACGGCGTTTAACGGCGATCAGTTGGCGACGATGGAAGCTGTCTATGAAGCGGGAGGCAATGCCGGACCGCAGAACTGGACGCCCTTCAAGGAATTCAGCTATACGTTTGCGCCTTCTTACGCGACGAACGAAATCAAGCTGACCGCCAATTTCTTCAACGAGGTTCAAGACGGCAAGGTGATCCTGAAGTTCCATTTCTGGAGCGGCAAGATCGTCACTTACACGATTGAAAAAGCAGGCACGAACGTAACAGGTACGGCTAGTAAATAAGGACGTTCGCTCGAATAATCCATAAAGAAGATAAAGAAGACTTCTAACCCACTGTGAGAGGTGGTTTGGAAGTCTTCTTATTCGTCCGGCGGAGGGGGGGAATCCACATCTCACGTTATTGCAGCTGCCCCGTTAACGAAGATCCCGCCTTCGGGTCCCGGATCGCTTTGCGGTAGGCGTCCGGGCCGATGCCGGTGAAGGCCTTGAAATAACGACTGAAATGGGACGGATACTTGAACCCCGTCTCGTATGCAACTTCGGTAACCGGACGCTCCGGATTCAAGGTAAACAGCACTTTGGCCTGATTGATGCGCCGCTGATACAGGTAATCGAAGAGCGTGGAGCCGGTGACTTCCTTGAAGATTTTGGACAGGTGATATTTGTTGAGGCGCATGTGGGCGCTGATCTGCTCCAGGGTCAACTCCTCGGGATAATGCTCCTCTAAGTAAGCGATCATACGTTGGACATTTTGCTGCTTAATGCTCATATCGGGTCCCCCGGGGCGTGAGGGCTGGCGAGTGAAGCGGTACATTTCCGTCAGCAGCGTCAGAAACGTGGCAAGCAGAAGGTCGTGTGCCCACGGATCATCCGGTTGGCGGCAAAGGGCGCACATCCGGCCGAGTAGCGGCTCGATGATCGCTTGCTCATCTTTCGAGAGGGATAATCGGGTGTTTTTCAGATTTTCGAAAGGGCGTAAGAGCGGCAGGCGAAATCCGAGGCCCAGCAGCTTGGCCGCATATTGGGGATGGAAATGAACGGTCGTCCGCTTATACAACGTTGTGGGATCTGCTTTCGGAGAATGAAGGACCATTCCGTTCATCAGAATCAGATCGCCGGGCGCAAGCTCGTAGATTTGGTCTCCGATGATGTAGCTGCACCTGCCGGTGTGGAAATAATAGATTTCATATTCCTGATGCGAATGGAAGCTGATCGGCATTGGACTGGTGGAGCAGCTGGCGCTGATCGGTGTGCGAAACTGCAGGCTCTTGGACATGGAGTACCTCCTGGAAAGGGAAAATCGGAAACAGGCGCATACCACGGACTTTTCACTCTCGGTTCAAGGTGCGAACAGTGTACCACAGTTCCAGGTGCGGTTCTAGAGAATGACACCAATCTCGTATAACAATCGTCGTGAAGACCCATACAGGAAGCAATCGGCTTGAAAGCGGTTGTGCTACGATGATCACGAACACCCTTTCGGAAAAGGGTCCTTAGGAGGTTGTCTCATGACGAAGCAAAATGAGGCTTTACGGATCGGCATCATCGGCATCGGTAATATGGGATCTTCCCATGCATCCAGACTGTGGGATGGAGAAGTGAAAGAAGCGCGGCTCGCGGCCGTATGCGATATCAATCCGGAACGGCTCTCTTGGGCGGAAAGCCGATTCGGAGCGGAAGTGGAGCGGTTCGCGGACGCGGACAGCCTGTATACATCAGGTTCGATCGACGCGGTCGTTATCGCCACTCCCCACTATTCTCATCCGGAGCTGGCGATTCAAGCGTTCGAGCACGGCCTTCACGTACTGGTTGAAAAGCCCGCTGGCGTCTATACCAAGCAGGTGCGGCTGATGAACGAGGCGGCTGCGCGCTCGGACAAGAAATTTGCCATCATGTACAACCAGCGGACCAATCCGCTATACCGCAAGCTGAAGGATTTGATCAAATCGGGCGAGCTCGGGGAGATTCGCCGGACGAATTGGATTATCACGAATTGGTACCGTTCCCAAAGCTATTACAATTCCGGCGGCTGGCGGGCGACCTGGTCCGGAGAAGGCGGCGGAGTGCTGATCAACCAGGACCCGCATCAGCTCGACCTTTGGCAGTGGACGACCGGACTCATGCCTGTTCGCGTCCGCGCCTTTTGCGGCTTCGGCAAATGGAGGGACATCGAAGTGGAGGATGAAGTGACCGCCTATGTGGAATATGCGAATGGAGCCACCGGATTATTCGTAACCACCACGGGGGAAGCCCCCGGAACGAATCGCTTTGAGATAGCCGGAGATCGCGGAAAGATCGTCATCGAGAACGGCCGACTTACCTTTTGGCGGCTGCGTGTCCCCGAATCCGAATTTAACCGAACCTACACTGGGGGATTTGGCGAGCCGGAATGCTGGACATGTGAAATTCCGGTCAGCGGTACGGAGTCGGGGCATTTGGGTATCCTGCAAAATTTCACCGACGCGATCCTTCACGATGCTCCACTCATTGCTCCGGGAGAAGAAGGCATCAAGGGCTTGTCCATCTCGAATGCCATTCATCTGTCTGCTTGGACGGACAATTGGGCGGAGCTTCCAGTGGACGAGGAGAAGTATTATGAACTGCTTCAGGAGAGGATTCGCGAGTCCAAGTTCGTCAAGCCGGAGGGATCAGACCGGACGCTCAGCGTCGAGGGCACCCATTAACGGACGGCAGATGAATAGCTAGTACGCTGTCAGCTCAAAAACCGTGGTCTCCGCACAACTTCTCATACCAATTAACGCCGATTCACATCCACACGATTAGGGCTGACAGCGTATTATTTGCACGGTATCAAGTTGGGTGGAAGCGATCAATTTAACATGTCAATCACAATCGGGAGGAACTGCGGCATGAACAAAAATGACGGGATGAATTACGCCCCTGTAGGGAAGCCTCAGCCGGTGGTGAAGCCGGGGGAATTCGTCTTCGCGGCCATTGCTTTGGACCATGGTCATATTTACGGGATGTGCAACGGACTGATCGAAGCGGGAGCCGTTCTGAAATGGGTTTATGATCCCGATCCCGACAAGGTAGCCGCCTTCTTGAAGGCTTATCCCGGAGTCCGGGCGGCGGATCGGGAGGAAACGATACTAAGCGACCCCGAGGTATGCCTCATCGCTGGAGCGGCGGTGCCCTCGGAGCGCTGCGCGCTCGGCCTTCGCGCCATGGAGCATGGCAAGGATTATTTTACGGATAAAACGCCGTTTACTACGCTCGACCAGCTGGAGCAGGCACGCGGGAAAACAGCGGAGACCGGACGCAAATACATGGTGTACTTCAGCGAGCGCCTGCATGTCGAGAGCGCTGTTCATGCCGGAATGCTGATCCGCGACGGAGCCATCGGCCGAGTCGTTCAGGTGACGGGCTTCGGTCCGCATCGGCTGAATGCGCCTACGAGGCCGGATTGGTTTTTCCAAAAGGAAAAGTACGGAGGGATCCTCTGCGATATCGGCAGCCATCAGATCGAGCAGTTTCTCGATTATGCGGACTGCCGGGATGCGCGCGTATTGCACAGCAAGGTCGCAAATTACGCGAACAAGGAGTACCCGGAGCTGGAGGATTTCGGCGATGCCACCCTGCTTGGAGATAACGGAGCCACGCAGTATTTCCGCGTGGATTGGCTGACACCCTCGGGTCTCGGCAGCTGGGGAGATGGAAGAACCCTAATTGTCGGAACGGAAGGCTATATCGAGCTGCGCAAGTACATCGACATCGCCTGCAGCCCGAAATCTGATCATCTGTTCCTGGTAAACGGGGAAGGTGAGTATTATATGAACCTTCACGGCAAGGTGGGCTTTCCGTTCTTCGGAGAACTGATCTTGGACTGCCTGAACCGGACGGAACAGGCGATGACCCAAGCCCACGCATTCAAGGCGGCGGAGCTGTGCCTTCAGGCTCAGCAGCAAGCCGAATGGGTGGAGTAGGGGGAGCTGTGTTGCAGCTTCAGGTTGCAGCAGTTGGCTTCATAAGCGGCAGCTTTGGTTCGGACTCGACAAAAGTTCGATAGAATGGTTCGCGAATTCAACGGCGGCACGACACGCTGGTAACGGTGGCGGCGAAGCTAGAAAGACAACAGGAGGAGTAAGCGATGAAATTGTCGGTGTTTACGGTGATGCTTCCAGATTTTACGCCGGAGGAGACCCTCAAGGTATTAGCGAGGACCGGTTATGACGGAGTCGAATGGCGGGTCACGCATAATGATCCGCAGCGGGCTGGGGAAGAACCGTCATTTTGGGGGAACAATCATTCCACGCTTAGCCCGGATCTTGCGACGGAAGAGCTGCGGAGGCTCAAGGAAGCGCAGGAGGATCAAGGGCTTGCCGTTCCGAACCTCGGCTGCTATCTCGCTTGCGGCGACCTTGCGAGCACGGAGCAGGGAATGAAGGTCGCCAAGGAGCTGGGCGCGCCGTCGATTCGCGTCGGGGTCCCTTATTATGACCGGATGGCAGCTTATGGAGACTTGTTGGCTGAGGCACGCCGCTACCTGGACGGGGTGCAGGAACTCAGCGAGCAATACGGGGTTAAAGGACTCGTGGAGATCCATATGGGCAATATCTCCGCAAGCGCCTCCCTTGCCCGGCGATTGGTAGAGGGCTTCCACCCGGAGCGGATCGGCGTCATTCACGATGCGGGCAACATGGTCCATGAGGGCTTTGAGAATTACCGCTTGGGGCTGGAGGTGCTAGGCGATTATTTGAGCCATGTTCATGTGAAGAACGCTTCTTGGCTTCGAGCGGACGCTACACCGCAGCCTCCGCGAACCTCCTCCTGGAATGCCCATTGGGCGCCACTCCGGGAAGGAGCTGCCGATCTCGGCCAGCTATTTGCCGATCTGCGACACATCGGGTATAACGGCTGGCTCAGCATCGAAGACTTCAGCCTTCCGCATCCGAACGAAGCTTCGCTAAGGGATCAGGCAGAGTACCTGCGCTCTCTGTGGGGATGATTCGAATTTGGCGTTCGGAGACTGACCTTAAACTTAAAGTGTCTGCATGAATAGGAATCAGTCCAGTTACACGTGTGGACCTCATCATTCCCGATAAAGTGGAGGATGAGGTCTTTTCTTTCCACATTGCCGAATAGGGATCTCCTCCTTCCCTCTGTCCTCCGATAGTGAAGAGGGATTTTTCGATGTACAATAGAAGAGACCTGCATCGGTCGACTAGAGAGAAACAGATGCTCTTCAGATGGACAGTGGAAAGGAAGAACGCCTATGAACACCATGCTCATCAAGGGAGCGCAGCTTGTCACGATGAATAACCAGGAGGAAATTCTTCACGGAGATATTCGGGTGAAGGATGGGCGGATCGAAGAAATCGGTCCCGGGTTGATTCCCGCACCTGGTGAGAAAGTGATCGATGCATCGGGAAGAACGGTGATTCCGGGTTTTGTCCAGACTCATATTCACCTTTGCCAAACGCTTTTTCGCGGTAAGGGAGACGATTTGGAGCTGCTCGATTGGCTTCGCAAACGCATCTGGCCGCTGGAAGCGGCTCATGATGAGGAATCCTTGTATTACTCGGCCATGTTGGGCTTAGGTGAGCTGATCCGCAGCGGAACGACGACCATCGTCGACATGGAGACCGTACGGCATACGGACGCGGCCTTTCGGGCCATGGCGGAGAGCGGAATTCGAGCTTTGTCTGGCAAGGTCATGATGGATGAAAAGGGCAATGACATTCCGCTCGCGCTCCAAGAGGACACGGCTCGCTCCCTGCAGGAGAGCGTCGATCTGCTTGAGAAGTGGGACGGGTATGACGACGGGCGCTTGCGCTACGCCTTTTGCCCGCGATTTGTCGTGTCGTGCACCGAGCCGCTGCTTACAGAGGTGCGCGACCTGTCAGCCAAGTATAACGTCATGGTGCATACCCACGCTTCCGAGAATCCTGGGGAGATTGAGATTGTTCAGGCCCGCACCGGGTACCGGAACATCGTCTACTTGGATCGGATTGGACTCGCCAACGACCGCCTCATCCTCGCTCACTGCATTTGGCTCGACGACGAGGAAAAACGCATTCTGCACGAACGCGGAGTCCATGTCAGCCACTGCCCTTCGTCCAACCTCAAGCTCGCGTCGGGTATCGCGGACACCCCGGGGCTTTTACACAATCACGTGTCCGTCAGCCTCGGAGCGGACGGAGCACCCTGCAACAACAACCTCGACATGTTCAATGAAATGCGGCTTGCGGCGCTGATTCAGAAGCCGATTCACGGGCCGACTGCGATGGATGCCAAGACGGTCTTCCGTATGGCGACGATCGGAGGCGCACGTGCTGTTGGAATGGAGAAGGAAATCGGAAGCCTGGAGGTCGGGAAGAAGGCGGATATGGCGATTCTCAACCTGAACGATTTCCACACATTCCCGTCCTACGATGTCGATCCAATCTCGCGGATCGTGTACTCCGCCACTCGCGCGGATGTGGAGACCACAATCATCGACGGTAGAATCGTCATGGAGAACGGCATCATGAAGACCATCGACAAGGCGCTTGTGCTGAAGGAATCGGACCTTTCGATCAAGCGGCTACTCAGCCGGACGTCGCTCGTGTAAGGGAGAGCGAATGCTCTTTAAGCGACAATACAATACGCATCATGATTCGCGAATGTGATCGACTTCACGGCAAGGAGGATGCCTATTGCCTGTCTTCACTTTCCTTTTCCCGCCGGAAACGTGTATGATGGTACTGAAATCCTCATACTTCCGAAAAGGCAGGTGGGCAACATGGGATGGATGGATAAGCTCCGGGAAGGAGCGAACAAAGCATCCGAAGTCGCGAAGGAAACCTTGGAGACGACCAAACTTCATGCCACAGCCGCCAGCAAGCGGCGCGATATCGAAAAGCTGTACGCCAAGCTCGGCAAGGCAGTCTTCGAGGCTTATGACCGAGACGATCTCTCCAGCGCTGCGGACGTGATCAAGGAGTCCAGTGACGGCATCCGTGCGGAAAAGGCGGAGCTCGCCAAAATCGAGCAGCAGCTGCAGGATTTGAAGACGAAGGATAGCAGGGTGCAGTAAGAAGCAACCGCCTGACAGTGGAATGCTCCCTGCCTTACAAGCAAGCCGACAAGGGTTCTTCCTTTGTCGGCTTTTTTTGCGAGGAATCGTTCGGTCAAAAGCAGCCTTAGCTGGAGTTGCTCACCATTCCTTTTACCAATAGGAGCTTATTGTTATTTAGTGTTTTGGGTAACCCTAATTGAGGTCTCACCAATGAGGATCGGAAATGGGGATATTTGGATTTGTGTTATTGTGAGAAAAGTCACAATAATACTTGCATTATCGGATTGATACCCTTACAATCAAGATAGAACATGTGATAAAAATCACGTGAAAAAGAAAACATAAGGATAAGAGGAGGAATCATCATGAAAGTAGCAGTCATTGGTTGTACTCATGCCGGTACGGCAGCGATTGTCAACATCGCACAGCTTTACCCGGATGCCGAGATTACGGTATATGAACGAAATGATAACATCTCCTTTCTTTCTTGCGGAATCGCACTTTATATAGGCGGGGTAGTACAAGATCCTCAAGGGCTGTTCTATTCGTCGCCCGAGAAGCTGGCGGAGTTGGGGGTCAAGACGAAAATGCTTCATGAAGTCATAAATGTCAATACGGAACGTAAAACCCTTCATGCCCGCGACTTGCAAACAGGAGAGGAGTTTGACGATTCCTATGACAAGCTGGTTGTCACGACGGGTTCTTGGCCGATTATCCCGAATCTTGTGGGCATGGACCTGGACGGCATCCTGTTATCGAAAAACTCCAACCATTCCAATGCGATCATCGAACGAGCGAAACAGGTGAACCGAATCACGGTGGTCGGTGCAGGCTATATCGGGGTTGAATTGGTGGAAGCCTTTGAGATGAACGGCAAACACGTTACGCTGATCGACGGTGAGGATCGAATCTTGAGCAAATACTTGGACGAAGAGTTCACCACTCCAATTCAAAAGTCCTTGGAAGAACGCGGAATCACCCTGGCTTTGGGAGAGAAGGTAAGCTCTTTTGCCGGAGAGAATGGAAAGGTAACGAAGGTGATCACAAGCAAAGGCGAGCATGAGACGGACTTGGTCATCCTGTGCATCGGGTTCCGTCCGAATACCGACTTGCTGAAGGGGCAAGTGGAGATGCTGCCGGGCGGAGCGATTCTAGTCAATGACTATATGCAAACCAGTCAGCCGGATGTTTATGCGGCTGGAGACAGCTGTGCGATTCGTTACAACCCGACCGGCAAACACGCCTACATTCCACTGGCCACCAATGCCGTGCGCATGGGGACCCTTGTTGCACGTAATCTGGTAACGCCTACGATCCCTTACATGGGAACGCAGGGGACTTCGGGGATCAAAATCTATGAATTGAACATTGCAGGAACCGGGTTGACCGAGGATGGGGCCAAGGCGGAAGGTATGGATATCGATACCGTGATGATGACGGATAATTACCGACCGGAGTTCATGCCCTCCTTTGAGCAGGTTCAGCTGAAAGTAGTGTTTGATCGCGCCACTCGCCGAATCCTCGGAGCTCAGATCATGTCCAAGATGGATTTGACGCAGTCGATCAACACCTTATCGGTATGCATCCAGAATCGAATGACTGTCGACCAACTCGCATTTATCGACTTCTTCTTCCAACCCCATTACAATAAACCATGGAATTTCTTGAACACCGCCGGGCTTCAGGCTTTGCCGAAAGAAATCACCCGCAAAGAAGAGGTTACGGTCTAATCCAATACGAACTGACGACTTACACCGGTATTGCTAAGCGGTGCCGAGCCGCAGAATCGCGTCTAACCCGGATAGGGGAAGAACGTGAGATTCTGCGGTTTCTTTGTGTTGGCGCGTATTCAATAAAGCACTCATCGTCTATCTGGTGAGAGTCCGGTCATTGGAGGATGTTGTGAACAAGGGAGACCCTCTCCCGTACGAAGTTTTTATGTAACGAGAAGCTCTAATAGCCAATAGGTGAAATGAGCCATCTGCAAGATGGGAGTACGAGGGGATCATAGTACCGGCGAACTCAGGACAACACAACCTGAGGGAGGGAAGGAGCTCTGCTTTGTTCAAACTTTTGGAGGAGGTACTAGTCAGTGAATGCCAAACGGTTAACGACACCATAGGAAACGTTCAACAACTCCGAAAAAGCTAGCACTGTAGCAAAGTAATACGGGGAGCAAACTTACCAATACTCACATAAGAAAAGGGGATAAAATGATTAAGAAAATTACGGGTATATCAGCAGCATTCATAGTAGTTTTGGTATCATTATTTGCATACCTTCATTTTAGATAAACGCAAGGAATAAAAATTAGTTGATTACCGAGTAGAGGGAGAAGGTTACTATGGAACTGTATATTAAGATTAAAGATGCAGATTCATTACCAACAATAGAGGACCTAAAACGAGTAATGTTTTTCGAAAATGCAAGCGTATCTAGATTTGGAAATGATCATCTACTTAGAAAAGGTGCGGAAATTGCATTGTCATGGGATAAATGGATAGATGACCCGAGGTGGTCACATCATTCCAAGTCTAAAGAGTATATTTATATTCAGTTCATTCAACCGAATATTGTTAAAGTTGAAGTTGATGATAGTGCTACTTTTGTAGATAGAAGAGCTGCTATTTTAGCGGGGAAGTTTATAGTTGACATTGACGATGGTGACAGTAGCTATGACAATGAAAAATGGCTGCAAAAGAAAGATTTCATCCGAAGTATAAATAAATACCTCCACTTCTCTTTTCAAAGCGCAGTTGAACAAAGTTTGATAGCGGTACTATAAGATAACCTTGATAAGCTTCGTGCCTTTCAAGGTTTTTCTGTTGAATCATGCTTTCACTAATTTATCAATACAGGTGGTTCACCGAATAATCCTAACTGGATTTATTTCGATCACAGATTCAGGTTTTTTTGTACTCAGTGGGGGAGACAAGAAAATGCAGGCGAAACATTTTCGTGAAATAGCTTGAGCTTTTGAAGCCACAGGAATAAGCAATTTCGGTAACGGTTTTGAAAGGTTCGCTAGATAATAAAAGGGAGGCTCTACTTAAGCGGTAATTTAGCAGATACTGGATCGGAGAGGTTTTCGTGATTTTGTGGAAGCATCTTAAGCATTCACGGCTGCTGATATTGGCTGAAGCCGCAATGTCTTTCAAGTAGATTTGTTTTTGGTACTGTTCCTCAATGAACTTCACCATTTTTTTAAAGCGGTAGGTATCGATCGTAGAGATTGTGCTTGAATTTAGTGACTCTTCTGTGGCTGCTTTCGAGAGAAAAATACAGATCGTGGATAAATGGTTTCTGATTGCAAATTCTACTCCAAAAGTCGCGTTGGGAGCATGTTCGTAGTTGGAAAGGTGATGATAGGCACTCTGAAAATCATTCCTGATTTGTAAATAGTTTTTCGTTAAATAGGAGCTATTGCGAAACGGAGCATAAGAAGGTTCAGAGATCAGTAGTGCTTCTGAATTTGAAGCGGTAATCAGAGGCTTTAGGTATTTTTGGTAAAAAATCTGGTCCTTTTCACTGCAGATGAGATCGGTATGAAATAATAGGGAGTTCATGCTGCAAAAGGGAGCGGCAACAGCATAATGCAGAATGCCCGAATGAATAAAAATTCCATCTCCCTTAGTTAAGGTAAAGTGAAATGAAGGAGTTTGTAAAGTTAGGACACCCTCCTCAATAAAAATCAATTCCAGTTCATCGTGCCAGTGCCAGGGAATATCATCCCCTTCATCATTGGTAAACGTTGCTTCATAGGAAGCGCATGGGAATGATAAAGAACCATGATGCAATCGTTCTTTTTGATTCCTGTCCATAGTTATCGTGCAATCGTTACTTTTTGCAACGTTCATGAGGTAGTCCCCTTCTCCTCCTATTTCTTGTTGCGAAACTCGATTTGGCGATTTCGTTATAGAATATGTCCGTTTTGTAATAGATATGGACCCGAAATGTCTATATTATTATAACAAAATGAACAATATCTAGGAGGCACTTATGACGAACAAAGAAATTGTAAAGGCGTTTTTTGTGGAAAGCTATCAAAATCATCGATATGATTTTGCGATGAAGCACATGGCTGTTGATTATTATGACCATAGCCCGGCTGCTGCGAGAAGTAATCAAGAAGCGGTTGGTATTTTAAAGGTAGTCGAAGCTATGTTTTCGGATTTGCAGATTGAAGTGTTAGATCTCATAGAAGAAAAGGATAGGGTTGCTTCTCGAATAAAATTCACAGGGATCCATACGGGGATCTGTATGGGAATAAAACCAACTGGAAAGCGAATAGAATTTGAGGCTTTGGAAAATTTTAGGTTAAAGGATGGTGTCATCACGGAATCCTGGGGATATTGGCCGGATCTGTCTATCAAAGCCTTTTTGGAAGAGAACCCGTTAGAAGGTTTGGAGGATAATCGATGAAGAAGTTTGTAGAACAGAATTTGTTTTGGATAAGAAAACCGCTCAAGGCTGTAATAGATGAAGGAAAAATTGAAATCTATACAGAGCCAGGAACTGATTTGTGGCAGCGCACCTATTATGGATTTCAGAATGACAATGCTCCGGTTCTGCAAATGAAATCAGAAGATCCGTTCTTCACTTTTATGGTAAAGACACAATTTGAGAGCAGGCATCGCTTTGATCAGTGCGGAGTTGTCATTTACCTGGATAGCGAAAATTGGATTAAGGCATCGATTGAATATGAGAATGAGGAGTATCAGCGGTTAGGAAGCGTAGTTACAAATCATGGCTATTCGGATTGGGCGACAACCGATATACCGGCTTCCATTAAAGAAATGTGGTACCGTTTGAGTAGACGAGAAAGCGACTATTGTATGGAGTGCAGTACAGATGGTGTGATTTTTAAACAGATGAGAATTTGTCATTTATGGGAAGGGGCGAAGGAAATTACATTTGGAATTTATGCGTGTAGTCCTGAACGTTCATCCTTTAAAGCAACTTTTTCTCATATGGAAATAACGGAATGCAAGTGGGAAGCTCATACCTAGTACGCTAGCAACCTTAATCGTATGGATATCAATCAGCGTCAATCGGTTTGGGAAGCAATTAATCCATATTTCGAGAAAAGGTCATGTTTCAATTGGACATGAACCGGATCGGTTTCTTCTTGAGATGATTTTGCTGCATCAATGGATGAAGTCAGTTCAAACTTTCCGTTATTCAAGTTGTTCAAGCCGTAAATCCCTGGTAATGTACCTTGAATAAACATCAAGTATTCTTTATTTGCTTCCATCTCTTTATAATCCTCAATCGCCAGGATCTCCTTTTCTCCAAGCGCATTCGTGCTTACCGCAATCGGTTCAACAATGGTCATGATCGAGGATTCCTTCAAGTCTAAATCGGTATTGTTTTTCAGAACTTTTGAAATCTTGATTTTTGTATTTGTATGAAAGCTCATGAGGTCGCCGCTTGAGTAATTGCTGAGAACAGGCTCCCGATCTTCAAAAGCATCCAAGGGACTTGCAACAACGACGAGATCGGAGTCATTTATCAAACCTTCCGTGTCGGTAAAAACAATAACACATGCCTGAATGGATACTCTCTTAACAGAAGAATCGGACTTCAATAGATTCGTATAAACAAGGGATAATCCTGCTAGACAAAGAATGGCTAAACCCGAAAACAGGATCTTTTTCCTTTTGAGTGTTACCATCAATGAGCCTCCTGCCTACATGCAAAATACTTCCATTTCAATATATCGCACTCCATTTGTTACGTAAAGAAAATAATGGAATGTGGATGTTTCACCTAGGGCATGCTCAGGCGCCATGAAATCAAGAGATTGAAAATACGATATTGAATGGAGTGAGAGAAGATGGAACTTTACGCCGTGCACTTTGCAAACGAATTCAAATATGCAGATTATCGTACCCTTTATCATCATGATGAGCGAACCGAACTGGTTCCTGGGTTTGTGTTTTTGTACTATGTTGCAAAGATAGGTGAGCAGGTGGTTTTGTTTGATACGGGTTTTCGAAGCGAGGAAACCGCAAAGGGATATGGTACGCATTTGCTTGATGTGAAGGAGGAAGTGCTTGCGTTAACAGGGGGAAGAGCCGATCTTATCTTTATCACGCATGAGCATTTTGATCATGTGGAAAGTCTGGATTTGTACCAAGGAGCCGACATCATCGTTGCAAAAGATGCGTGGGAGAAAATCCAAAAGGCATACCCAAAGGTTACAAGTCAGCTCATGCTAACATCAAAAATACAGATGGTTGAAGATGTGTTTGAAGTTGAAGGTTCCTTTTGCTTTAAGGTAATCGGTGGACATACGAAAGGATCTTCTGTCATTTATTTTCATGAAGGAGAACAAAAGTATGTCATCTCCGGAGATGAGACCTACATGCTTGATAATTTTGAGAGGCAGATTCCAAATGGAAACGTGTATAACTTAGAGAAAAATCGGGAGTTTATTAAGCAGGTTCATCGTGAGGGCATGATTCCTTTACCCAGTCATGATGCGTCCGTGATTGCAAAGTATCCAAGAATATCCGAGCATATCGTAAGGATTATTTAGAGCGTGTCTGATCATGCAGCACGATTAAGAAAAGAGCCGAAGAGGATACAACGAGGGCCCGGGTCGGGAATCGATGTAGCCTCTTCGGCTTTATGATTGAAATTCGAATGGCTTACCCGCAGGAGCAGTTCAAGACCGGCTTCCGCGCGGCGAGCGCTTCGTCCAGGCGGCGGACTGCCGTCGTGTAAGGTGCGTTGTGGAGCAAGTCGGGATCGGTCTCGGCTTCCTTCGCGATGCGGATCATCGTGTCGATGAAGCCATCGAGCGTTTCCTTGCTCTCTGTTTCGGTCGGCTCGATCATGATGCACTCCTCGACGTTGAGCGGGAAGTAGATCGTCGGCGGGTGGTAGCCGAAATCAAGCAAGCGCTTGGCGACGTCGAGGGTGCGGACGCCGTAGGCGGCGAGCTTTTTGCCGGAGAGGACGAATTCGTGCTTGCAGATCGTGTCATACGGCGCTTCGTAGTAAGCGGAGAGCCGCTTGCGCATGTAGTTGGCGTTCAGGACCGCGCATTCGGAGACACGGCGCAAGCCTTCAGGGCCGTAGCTGCGAATGTACGTGTAGGCGCGAACGAGAATGCCAAAGTTGCCGTAGTACGCCTTGACGCGGCCGATGGAATCCGGGCGGTCGGCGTCGAGCGCATAGGTTCCGTCCTCGCTCCGAACGACGAGCGGGCTCGGCAGGAACGGAATGAGCTTCGCCTTCACGCCGACCGGACCGGCTCCGGGGCCGCCGCCGCCGTGCGGGGTGCTCATCGTCTTGTGCAGGTTCAGGTGCACGACGTCAAAGCCCATGTCGCCGGGGCGCGTGATGCCCATGATGGCGTTGGAGTTGGCGCCGTCATAGTAGACGAGCCCGCCCGCCTCATGGATGATGTCCGCGATCGCGCGGATGTCGCGCTCGAACAAGCCGAGCGTGTTCGGGTTCGTGAGCATGAGGGCGGCGGTGTCCGGGCCGACGGCGGCGCGCAGGGCGTCGAGATCGACCAGGCCATTCGGCGTCGACTTAATCGTCACCGTCTCAAAGCCGGCGGCGGTAGCGCTCGCCGGGTTCGTGCCGTGCGACGAGTCGGGGACGATGACCTTGGTGCGCTTTTCGCCGTTCTTCTCGTGGTACGCGCGGATCATCATGAGCCCGGTCCATTCGCCATGCGCTCCGGCGGCGGGTTGCAGGGTCACCTGATCCATACCGGTGATGGCGGCGAGATCCTCCTGCAGCGTGAACATGAGTTCAAGCGCGCCTTGGATCGACGATTCCGGCTGATACGGGTGAATCTTCGCAAAGCCGGGGAAGCGGGCGGTGTCTTCATTGATCTTCGGGTTGTATTTCATCGTACAGGAGCCGAGCGGATAGAAGCCGTTGTCGATACCGAAGTTGCGGCGGGACAGGGCCGTGTAGTGGCGAATGACATCGACTTCATACACCTCCGGCAGCT
Organism: Gorillibacterium timonense; assembly: GCF_001457415.1. Taxonomy (GTDB): domain Bacteria; phylum Bacillota; class Bacilli; order Paenibacillales; family NBRC-103111; genus Gorillibacterium; species Gorillibacterium timonense. The sequence goes on along the minus strand of NZ_LN881723.1, from coordinate 576,213 downwards.
CGGCGGCTTTCTTCCGGAGAAGAGCCTCGGGAATCAGCTCCGAAACCTCGACTTCTGGCACGTCACAGATGGGCAGCGAGTAGGCGATACGGCCGGGGCGGCTGAGCTCGAAGATGAGCGCTTGGTCATGTTCCCCAGCAGAACCGGAGCCGGCGGATGCGCCCGGATCGGCGGCGTTCAAGTGGTCAATGCGAATGTTCATCCCAGGATCCCCTCCAGCTCTTTGGCAAAATGGTCGATCTCGCCCTTCGTGCGGCGTTCGGTTACGGCGATGAGCAGGTGACCGGCGAACTCGGGATAATCCCGTCCGAGGTCGTAGCCGCCGATGAAGCCTGCGGCGAGAAGCTGTTCGTTCACTTCGGCCAGCGAGGCATCTTGCGCTACCTTCAGCACGAATTCATTGAAGAAGGGAGCGGGAAGCGCCTGCTCCACTCCTGGTATAGCGGCGAGCGTCTTGGCGGCGTAATGAGCTTTTTGCACATTCAGACTCGCGGCTTCCTTCAAGCCTTCCTTGCCCATCACGGAGAGGTAAACCGAAGCGCAGAGGGCGAGCAGCGCCTGATTCGAGCAGATGTTCGAGGTCGCCTTTTCGCGGCGAATGTGCTGCTCGCGGGTTTGCAGCGTGAGCACGAAGCCGCGCTTGCCGTCGCGGTCGACCGTCTGGCCGACGATGCGGCCGGGCATCCGGCGCTTCAAGGCGTCGGTGACGGCGAAGAAGCCGCAGGTCGGGCCGCCGAGCGATTCGGAGATGCCGAGCGGCTGCGCATCGCCGACGCAGATGTCGGCGCCGAGCCGGCCCGGCGGCTCAAGAAGCCCCATCGCGAGCGGATTCGCGCTCACGATGAAGAGCGCGCCTGCGCCGTGCACGACGGGCTCGATCGCGACGAGGTCCTCGATGGCGCCGAAGAAGTTCGGCGACTGGACGAGGACCGCCGCGGTATCGCCGTCGACGGCTGCCGCGAGCGCGGCAGCGTCCGTGACCCCGTCTGCGATGTCCACCTCGACCACGTCGAGGTTGAGGCCATGGGCGGTGGTCTTCACGATCTGCCGGGCCTCGGGATGGACGGCCCGGGAGACGACGAGCTTGCGGCGGCGGGTATGGGCCGCCGCAAGGGCGCCTGCTTCACCGAGCGCAGTCGCGCCGTCGTACATGCTCGCATTGGCGGCGGCCATGCCGGTCAGCTCGCAGATGTACGACTGGAATTCGAAGATCGCCTGCAGCTCGCCTTGGCTGATCTCCGGCTGATAAGGCGTATAGGCGGTGTAGAATTCGGAGCGGGAGATGACGTGATTGATGACGACCGGAACGTGGTGATCGTAGATGCCGGCTCCGAGAAAGCTGACGTAGCGGTCGGAATCGGCGTTCTTCCCGGCCAATGTCCGCATGTGCTTCAACAGCTCGTATTCGTCAAGCGCTTCAGATACGTTCAGCCGTCCCTTGAACCGGACGTCCTCGGGGATGTCGGCGAACAGGTCTTCGACCGAGCCGACCCCGATCTCTTGCAGCATGGCTTGCTCGTCTTGCTCGGTGATGGGCAGGTAGCGATGCTTCATTTCGCCTTCTCCTTCCGGATGCGTTTATAGAATGGCGCGGCGATGACGACGGCCTTCAGCCGCTTGCCGCGAATTTCGATTTCAATCTCGGTGCCGAGCTCCGCATACTCCGCCTTCACGAGGGCGAGGCCGAGGTCTCGCTTCAGGCTGGGCGAGCGGGTGCCGGTGGTGACTTCTCCGATCGGCTCGCCAATCGCATAGAGAGGGTAATGCGAGCGCGGGATGCCGCGGTCGATCATCTCGATGCCGACCAGCTTGCGCGGCACGCCTTGCTCCTTCTGACGCAGAAGCGCCTCCCGGCCGATAAAATCGCCCTTGTCGAGCTTCACCCAACGGGCGAGTCCGGCTTCCAGCGGGCTGATCGTCGCGGACAGCTCCTGTCCGTAGAGCGCCAGCCCCGCTTCAAAACGCAGCGTATCCCGCGCTCCGAGGCCGACCGGTACAAGACCTTCCGGTTCTCCGACTTCCAAGAGGCGGGTCCACAGGGCACCCGCTTGCTCTGCCGGGACGTACAGCTCAAAGCCGTCTTCTCCGGTGTAGCCGGTCCGGGAGAGCAGAAGCTTCACACCTGCCACCTCCGTCTCCGCGAGGAAGGTGAACGGCTTCAGTGCCCGCACTCGATCGGGCTCTGCGGCGAGCTTCGTCAGGATGAGCTCGGCGAGCGGTCCCTGCAGAGCAAGCAGCGCCGTCCGGTCGCTCTGATCGTTCAGCGTCACATCGCCTTCGAGATGGCGAGTCAGCCATTCGATGTCCTTTTCCAGATTGGAGGCGTTCAGCACGAGCAGGAACGCTTCGGCATTCAGCTTGTAGACGAGCAGATCGTCCACGGTTCCTCCATCCGGATAACACATGAGGCTGTACTGGGCGGCTCCGTCCGCAAGCCGGGTCACATCGTTTACGGTGAGCTTTTGTAGATAAGCTTCTGCGTCCTTGCCGCTCACATAGACCTCGCCCATGTGAGACACGTCGAAGAGTCCCGCCCGATCTCGGACGGCATCGTGCTCGGCCTGAATTCCGGAGAATTGAACGGGCAGCTCCCAACCGCCGAAATCGATGCAGCGTGCTCCTTCCACAGCCGAATATAGCGGGTACAGCGGAGTTTGTTTCAATGCGGACATCCTCTCACCTCACGGTTTGCTTTTTTCCTACGGGTTTAGAGTGGTTCGTACGCCATGCGGATTATCCGAAAGCGCGCAAAAAAAGGACAGAAAAGAAAACTCGCGACTTCCCGAAAAAAGTCGGTGCGTTTCCCTCTGTCCTTTGTACCTGAGAGTTACCTTGCGTGAATGGCCGAAAGCAAGTTTCCCCTTGGGTGACCCGGGGCGTGTGTTCAAGCCTACGATCGGTCGAGAATCCAACCAGTGGAATCGACTTCCGATCGGGTTTGATAACAAGCTCTAACGCGGGTGCTCTCCAGAGATGCGTCCGGCAATGGTCCTTTTGCCTGAGAGATTCACCTTGCGGCTTACTCCTTCGGCGTTACCAGGAGGTTACGGTAATCTCTCCCATTGCGTTCATCCGCCTATGATATTTGTCATTGCAAAAGGTTCTCACTCCATTAATAAGCGAAAAGGGCGACAATGTCAAGATAACTTACACTGAATTTTTAAAGCAAGGACGCCCCCATTGACAGCCGTATGTTCGATCCGGTACTTTAAATACGTATGCGGCAATCACTGCCCAGGTCACCACAAAGGCCTTTTCCCATCGATTGGAAAAGAGCATGATCAAAGCGAGGGTCATTCCATGAGCGAAGTCAAAGCGGATTTGCTGTACAGCGAAGAGCATGAATGGGCGGCAAAAGGGGCGTCCCGCACCGTGCGGATCGGCATCACGGATTTTGCCCAAAGCCGTCTCGGCGATATCGTATTTGTTGAACTGCCTGAAGTGGGCGCGAAAGCAGCGGCGGGCGACAGCCTCGGAACCATCGAGTCGGTCAAGACCGTTTCCGATCTGTATTCTCCTGTCGGAGGAACGGTGACCAAGCGGAACGAAACGCTGATCGACCAGCCGGAGCTTGTGAATACGGACCCCTACGGAGAGGGCTGGATCGTCGAGCTGGAAGTCGACGGAGAACCCGATGACGCTTTGTCGGAGCTCCTTACTCCCGAGAAATATGAAGAGCTCATCGCCGATCAGGCTTAACCTTGCGTATGTGCCTGCAGCACCCGAACTCGCGAACCGTTCCTGATGGACCGGCGCGGGCGGGTGCTTTTTGGCATTGCCCGGAAGAGCGGATCGATCGTTAACCCATTCCTGTCGCGACTCTGGGTACACGCTTCTGCTGCTCATCTGGTACGTTCAATTGCTCTCGATGATCAAGTGCCTTCGATATCAAGCCTCGCAACCGATGATTCGAATCGGTCTGTGAGGTTTTTCATAGTGTAAGGGGTATTTTTCCGCAAAAACTACGTGAACAGTTTCACAATTAGTCTACAGCCCCTCCCCGTCGATCGTGCTATACTTCTAACCAAACTGGCAGGATCGTTCCATGCCGGATGCTTCGAAGGGGGAATAACCGGATGATTTTGTCCGTATGCGTGGGGAGTTCCTGCCATTTGCGAGGGTCTTACCGCATCATCAGCGAACTTCAGCAATTGATCGAGGAGCATGGGCTCGGGGATCGGATTACACTGCAAGCGAACTTCTGCGCCGGGCGCTGTCAAAAAGCGGTTGCCGTCAAAATCGACGAGGATTCATGCGTGGAGTTGGATTCGACGGATGTGGACGGTTTTTTTGCGGATCATGTGCTGGGAGTGTTGGCGCCATGAATGAAAGTCCAAGCTTTGTTCGCTCGTCCGAAGCCAATTGCAAAAACTGTTATCGCTGTATCCGCAACTGCCCGGTAAAGGCGATCCGGTTCAAGGGCAATCAAGCCGATGTGATGGAGGATTGTATCGCCTGCGGGCTCTGCATCCGGGAATGTCCGCAAAAAGCGATGCATGTTCCGAGCGATGCGGACCGGGTTCGCGACATGCTGCGGGCGGGAACTCCCCTTGTCGTTAGCCTCGCGCCTTCCCATGTTGCATATGAGCACAAGCCCGGATGGATGAAGAAGAAGCTTCGCGAAATCGGTTTTCGCGAGATAAGAGAAACGGCGGAAGCGGCCGAGGTGGTGTCCGGCCTCTACTATGAGGAATTCCGGAATAGGGGAAGGCTCATCACGACCGCCTGTCCGGTTGTCGTCGAGCTGATCGAGCGCCATTACCCGGAGCTGCTTTCTTGTCTAGCCAAAACCGATTCCCCGATGATCGCTCATGCCAAGCTCTTGAAGGCGATGGACCCTTCCGTCAAGGTGGTCTTCGTCGGGCCTTGCTATGCCAAGAAAAAGGAAGCGATGGTGAATCCCGGCGCCATCGATGCGGTCCTGACCTTCGATGAGATAGCTACCTTCGAGGCAGCGCAGGAGCAGATGCAGGAGCCTGGCCCAGTGCCGGGCTTCCGAATGGCAAGCGACTTGTCGGCTGCGGCGGATGACCTTGCTCCTAGTAAGGAGCACGAACAAGCGGCTCGCCTCTACCCGGTGGAAAACGGCGTCATCGAGACGACCTTCTTCGACAAGGGCTTGCCGGAGCTGCATCGCGCTTATTCGGGGATTGAGCTGTGCCAATCCGTCTTGTCCAGGCTCAACCCGGAGGAAGGTTCCTTCTTCCTGGAATTGAATGCCTGCAGCAGCGGCTGCATCAACGGGCCGGTGTCGGGAGATGCCTGCGGCCTGCTGGAGAAGCAAGCGCGCGTGAGCCGCTATCGGAACAGTCCGGCTCCTCGCCGGGAGCTTCCCCGCTTGCCTGCGGAAGCGCTGGCCCGGAGCTTTGCCGATCGCCGCAAGGGCAAGATCGGCCATTCGGAGCAAGCCATCACCGGAATCCTGGAGAAGTTCGGCAAGCACTCCCCCGAGGATGAACTGAATTGCGGCGCCTGCGGCTACTCGTCTTGCCGGGAGAAGGCGGAAGCGGTGCTCGAGGGAAAAGCCGAGCTGTACATGTGCATGCCGTACATGCAGGCCAAGGCGGAGTCGTTGTCCAACGTCATTATCGACAAGACGCCGAATTGCATTCTCGCCGTCAGCGAGGAGCTGATCGTTCAGGAGGTCAATGAAGCGGCTTGCCGGTTCTTTGATGCGAGCATGAAAGAGATGCTCGACGTTCCGATCGAGCTCTTTGTTAACCTCGACGATGTTCCGTTCGTGAAGACCGAGAAGACGCTGAACAAGGTTTATTTTGCCGACCGGAAGAAGACCGCGATGGTGACCGTCACCTACTTGCCGGACTTCCGCTTTTACCTGTTGGTTCTGACCGATCTGACCGAACGGGAGCTGGAGCAGGAGAAGCTGCAGTGCTTGAAGGAGGAGACGATCGAGATGGCTCAGAAGGTCATCGACAACCAGATGCGCGTCTCCCAGGAAATCGCCAGCTTGCTCGGTGAAACGACCGCCGTCACCAAGGTCACGCTCACCAAGATGAAACAGCTGATCTCTCGCGACTAAGGTTGAAAGCGAACTAGACCAACACAGAAGGGCGACTAATGTTTATGGAGAAAACCCGGTTGTTTGCCGAAGTCGGCTACGCCAGCCTGATCAAGAAGGGAGAGGAGCTGTGCGGCGATAAAGTGAACATTGTCCCGTGTGAGGATTCGACCATCGTCATCTTGGCCGATGGGCTCGGCAGCGGGGTGAAAGCCAATATCCTTGCCACACTCACGTCCAAAATCGCCGGCGAAATGCTAAAGAACGGGGCGCTGATCGAGGAAGTGGTCCAGACGGTTGCCGAGACGTTGCCGGTCTGCAAGGTGCGCGGGCTTGCTTATTCGACGTTTACGATTCTACAAGCCTACCACGACGGGACCGTCTACTTGGTTGAGTATGATAACCCGCCTACCTTTCATTTCAAGAACGGCAAGCTCGTCCCGATCGAGCATTCGGAGCGGATGATCAACGGCAGGCTGATCAAGGAAAGCCGCTTCCTCGTGGACCGGCAGGATGCGTTCCTGTTCGTCAGCGACGGGGTCATCCATGCGGGAGTAGGCGGTATTCTCAACCTCGGCTGGCAATGGGACAATGTAGCGGAAGCGATGGAACGATTCATGCGGCGGGACCCGTCGGCGGAAGCGGCTTCCCGCTATCTCACCGAGACCTGCGAGCATCTGTACTGCATGGAGCCTGGAGACGACACGACGGCGGTTTGTGTGAAATTCCGCTATCCGTCTCCGGTGTCGCTTCTGATCGGCCCGCCCGAGGACTCCGCCAGAGATGAGCAGGTCGTGCGCTTGTGGCATGAAGCCCCGGGCAAAAAGATCATCTGCGGCGGCACCTCGGCAAACATCGTCTCCCGGATTCTTGGCCGTCCGCTTCGAGTGGAGCTACCCACTCATCTCGACGCGGAGATCCCTCCCATCGCCCAGATGGAAGGCATCGACCTCGTCACCGAAGGCGTTCTGACGCTGCGCAAAGCGCTGTTTCAACTAAAAGAGTATGCCGAACAAGGGGGCATCCCTCGCGAGATTGCGGGCAGCGACGGAGTGTCCCGGCTGCTCCGCATCCTGAAGGATGCTACCGAAATCCATTTTCATGTCGGAACCGCGATCAATCCGGCGCATCAGAACCCGCATTTTCCGGCTGACCTCAACATCAAGCTGAGAATCATCGACGAGATCGTCGAAGCGCTGCGGAAGCTCGGCTATCCGACGGACCGGACGCTTTATTAGTTCGCTTAAGGCTTCAAGTGTGCTTTCCACTCCATGATATAGCCCAAATAGCCCCAAATGAAAACAAACAGGGAGTGTTTCCTCATGTGGGAGTTTGAAACGGATGTCGAACGTATCCAGCACACGGTCCTTACCGAGATCAGCCGGCTTGCCATCGCGCGCAGAAGGGATTTCCTCTTCGACGAGGTGCCGAAGACGGTCATCCCGGATGGGTTGCCCCAGTTTCGCTGCTGCGTCTACCGAGAGAGGGCCATCGTTCAGGAGCGGGTCAAGCTTGCGCTTCCGCAAGCGGGAGAGCAGATCGTGCATGTCATCAAGCCGGCCTGTGAGCAGTGCCCCGTTCACCGCGTATCGGTGAGCGATTCCTGCCAGGGCTGCATCTCCAAGCGCTGCAAGGAGACCTGCCCGGTCGGAGCGATTAGCATCGTGAACAAGCGGGCGCAGATCGACTACGACAAATGCCTGGAATGCGGCCGCTGCAGCAAGGTATGTCCGTATATGGCGATCACCGACCATCAGCGCCCGTGCAAGGCGGTCTGTCCGGTCAATGCGATCACGGTAGACAGCGGGGAGATCGCCGTCATCGACGAAGAGAAATGCATCAACTGCGGCCGCTGCATCTCGGGCTGCCCGTTCGGAGCGATCGGCGATAAGACGTTTATCCTGGATGTCCTTGATCTCCTTCTGGAGAAAAAACGGCTGAACGCCGTCATCGCCCCTGCTGTAACCGGCCAGTATCCTGGTGTCGAAATGGGCCAGATCAAGCGGGCGCTCAAGCGGCTTGGCTTCTCCCATGTGTTCGAGGTGGCGATGGGAGCGGACGAGACGGTCCGCAAGGAAGCGCTGGAGCTGGAGGAGCATCTGCACGGGAATGAGCCGATGACGAGCTCCTGCTGCCCGTCCTTCGTTCAATTAATCCGCAAGCATTACCCGGCGGTGCTGAAATACATGTCGACGACGCCTTCCCCAATGATCGAAATCGTCACGATGCTGGAAGGGTTGGATGCGGAAGCGCATACCGTGTTCTTCGGCCCCTGCATTTCGAAGAAGGCGGAGATGCTCGGCGCGTACGGAGCGAAGAAGCATTTTGCCATGACCTTCGCCGAGCTTGATGCGTTGTTCGACGCCTTTGCGATCGACCCACGCCAGTGCGAAAGCGAAGAGATCAACGATGCGACCCGGCTTGGCCGCAGCTTTCCGTGGTCCGGCGGGGTTACGGAAGCAATTCTGGAGTATCTGCAACCGGAAGCTCGCGTTCAGACCTTGGCGGGCAACGGGGCTGAGGAATGCATCCAGCATTTGCGCAAGCTGAAGTTCAACAAGCTGGAGGGCGATTTCCTGGAAGGCATGGCGTGCGTAGGCGGCTGTGCGGGCGGTCCCGGCTGTATTCGTGATATCCGCAAGTCCGTCAAGGAGATGAAGGGATTTCGGGATGCGGCGAAGAAGCCGGTAGCCTCCATTTCTTGAGGCGAGCGATGAGAAGGAGGAAACCATCCGGATCATCATGTGTTTTTAAGAACCGGAAATCCGGAAGCCAGCTGGAACTCCATGTACGGACTCCTTTTACTTGATGATCAGTTGGTTCAAGTCGTCGACCATTTCATTTCATGCCGTTTGAACACACGCTTTAAAGAAAGGGGAAGCGCGATATGACGGAAACGGATCTGGAAACGATAAAGCTTCAATGGGCTGATAAAATGCGGAGGCGGAAGCGAAGCCCAATAGAAGAGGTGGTTGCGGGAGGCAGCCGGGAACCCGCCCTGCGCTCGGTCATGGTGTGCGGTGCAAGCGGCTGCCACGACAAGCAGGGGCGCGAGCTGTACGCTACCGTCCGCGACGAGCTCATTCGCAGGAAGCAAGACGAACGGATCGAGCTCGTTCAAACCGGCTGTCTCGGGATATGCGGGCAAGGGCCTGTTCTTGTCGTATACCCGGAAGGGACGGTCTATACGTCCGTACACGTTTCCGATGTGTGGGAGATCGTAGAGGATCATCTGCAAGCGGGACGTCCGGTCGAACGGCTTGTTGCCGGGTATATCGGGGCAACCGAAGACGCGACGCCTCAGGCTCTGTCCCTCCCGCAGAGTGAGAGGCCGTTCATGGAGGAGTGGAGTTTCTTCTCTGGGCAGACCCGGGTGCTGACGAGCCGCTGGGGAAAGATCAACCCCGAACGGCTGGAGGAAGCGATAGGGGCAGGCGAATACCGAGCATGGACAGATGCAGTTTTGCGGAAAAACCCTTCCGACCTGCTGGAACTGGCACAGAGCTATTTGCCTGATTCCAGTCAAGCGGATTGCCTCGTCTGCAGCCTGAACGAAGCGGCACCGGGGCTGGTTCTCCGCCAGGCGCTCGCCGAAAGTGATCCACATTCGCTCATCGAAGGGCTGGCGCTCGCGGGCTATGCGGTGGGAGCTTCTTGTGGGTATATCCATGTCCCCGCGGAATACGAGCTCGCTGCCCGGCGGCTTCGGCTGGCGATTCAAGAGGCGTCAGCCAGCGGCCTGCTGGGCGAGGGTATCCTCGGAAGCGGTTATTCGTTCCGATTGGAGCTCTGTATCGGAGAGGAGGACTTCCTGCAGAAGGAAGCCACCGCCTTGCTGGAGGCGCTGAAGGGGAGAAGAGCGATTCCAGGGGGGGGAGTCGAGTCCGCACTCGGTCGGCTGTTCTTTGAAGGCGGGGCGGTGATGGTAGGCGCTCCCGAAACGTTCGCTCTCTTATCCCATGCGGCCGCGGAGGCTGGAAAGCAAGCCGATCCTGTTGTTGTATCGGACGTCGGTAAGACCCAACTCCTTGCCTTATCGGGACGAATTCGGCAGCCAGGAATCTGCGAGGTAGCGGCCTCCCTCGCCTTGGGCAAAGTCATCGAGTCAGTCGGCGGAGGAGTACCGGAGGGGGAAGCCGTTCGCGCCGTTCAGTACGGAGGACCGGCGGGAGGCTACCTTCGGCCTGATCAATGCGGATTGCCTCTCTCGAACCCAACCCTGTTGAAATGGAGCGAAGGGATGGGAGCGCCGGAGGTTAGGGTCATCGGAGAGAAGGAGAGCCTGCTTGATGCCGTTCGCACCGCGTATGGCTTCTTGGGCAATCAATCCTGCGGGCGATGCAGCACCTGCCGGATTGGATTGATGCGAATCGAAGAGAGCCTCTCCCGATTAACGGAAGAGGACCCGGATGCCGGTTTGCTCCGTCATCTGCGCGAATTAGCCGAATTGCTGCGGGAAACGGCCTCCTGTTCCTTCGGCCATTCGGCGGCCAATCCGCTGTTGACCTACTTGGATCACTTTCTGGAGGCGGGAGCCATGGTCATCAGCTGAGACATTGGTCACTGCCGATCAGCGATGCTTCAGCAGGGAGGAGCCGACCTGCGAAGCATCGCTTTGACCGGGAGAAAGAGTTTTATCTGGTATTTATTAGCTTTTTCTGCTGTCATTTTTATACACCGTATAGGCAGATCCATCACTGGAGGATGCTGGAAAGCGGATTCATGAGAAATTTTTCACTTTATTTTGTTAAACCCCTTGAAAACCATTTGAAGATCGGGTATAGTGAACTCATCGGAAGGAACAAGTTAGTGTGAGCAGATGGGACCGAAAAAGGCCTACCGGGACTATAAATGATCAGCTCGCATTAGCTTAGGATAATCGGTAAGAAGAGAAGCAAGTTCATTCTTTTTTTTCAGCAATTATGTGAATTTATTCACGTTACTTTCATCACAAGCAAGCCGCAAACATCGTTCGCTAAGCCCCAACCAATAGAGAAAAGGCGAAAACTTTATTAACGGAGGGATTTCCATGGCAGTGGAAGAAAAGAAAGTGAAAGACGCAGTGACCGTTCAAGATCAAATCAATCGCCTCGTCGAAAATGCCAAGAAAGCGCAAGACGCCTTCATGGAAATGAATCAGGAGCAAATCGACAAGATCGTTCAAGAAATGGCACTCGCCGGACTCGATCAGCACATGTACCTCGCCAAGCTGGCGGTTGAAGAAACCGGCCGCGGCGTCTATGAAGATAAAATTACGAAGAACATTTTCTCCACTGAATATGTGTACCACAGCATCAAGTATGACAAGACCGTAGGCGTCATCGAAGAAAATCCGTACGAAAACTACCAAAAGATCGCCGAGCCGGTAGGCGTGGTCATGGGGATCACCCCGGTGACGAACCCGACCTCGACGACGATGTTCAAAGCACTCATCTCGATCAAAACCCGCAACCCGATCATCTTCGGCTTCCACCCGTCCGCTCAAAAATGTAGCTCGGAAGCGGCTCGCATCCTGCATGAAGCTGCAGTAAAGCATGGCGCTCCTGAAAACTGCATCCAATGGATCGAACAACCGTCCATGGAAGCCACGAACACCTTGATGAATCATCCCGGCGTTGCACTGATTCTCGCTACCGGTGGTTCGGGCATGGTCAAAGCCGCTTACAGCTGCGGCAAACCGGCTCTCGGCGTAGGCCCTGGTAACGTGCCCTGCTTCATCGAGAAGACCGCCTATCTGGAACAAGCCGTCAACGACCTCATTCTGTCGAAGACGTTTGATAACGGCATGATCTGCGCATCCGAGCAATCGGTCATCATCGAAGAGCCGATTTACGACCAAGTGAAAAAGCTCATGATCGCCCAAGGCTGCTACTTCCTGAACAAGGACGAAATCGCCAAGCTGACCGCCATGGCGCTTAAACCTGAAACCTGCGCTGTCAACCCGGCCATCGTCGGCCAACCGGCAGCCAAGATCGCTGAAATGGCTGGAATTACGGTGCCGGCTGACACGAAGATCCTTGTAGCTGAAATCACTGGCGTTGGACCGAAGTTCCCGCTGTCCGCTGAAAAGCTCAGCCCGATTCTCGCCGCATACCGTGTCAAGAACGCGCAAGAAGGCATCGATCGCGCCGCACAAGTTGTCAACTTCGGCGGTATGGGCCACTCCTCGGTCATCCACTCGAACGACGACGCCGTCATCCAAGCTTTCTCCGACCGCCTGCAAACGGGTCGTATCATCGTTAACTCGCCTTCGACGCAAGGCGCTATCGGCGACATCTACAACACCAACCTTCCGTCGCTGACGCTGGGCTGCGGATCGTACGGACGCAACGCTACTTCGTCGAACGTAACGGCTGTCAACCTGATCAACGTAAAACGCGTAGCATACCGCACGGTGAACATGCAATGGTTCAAGGTTCCTTCGAAGGTTTACTTCGAAAAAGGTGCAACCCAATACCTGGCCAAAATGCCTGACATCTCCCGCGTCATGATCGTTACCGACCCCATCATGGTTAAGCTCGGCTATGTCGAGAAGGTAGAGCACTACCTGCGCAAACGTCAAACGCCGGTCTTCATCGAAGTTTTCTCGGATGTTGAGCCTGATCCGTCCACCACGACGGTTGACCGCGGTGTAGACATGATGAATCGATTCCAACCGGACTGCATCATCGCTCTCGGCGGCGGTTCCCCGATGGACGCAGCGAAAGCCATGTGGCTGTTCTACGAATACCCGGATACCAGCTTCCACGCCCTGAAGCAGAAGTTCATGGATATCCGCAAACGGATCTACAAATACCCACGCCTCGGCAAGAAAGCTCAATTCGTTGCCATCCCGACGACCTCGGGTACCGGCTCGGAAGTAACCTCCTTCGCGGTTATCACCGACAAGAACCAAGGCAACACGAAATATCCGCTGGCCGACTATGAGCTCACGCCGGACGTAGCGATCGTCGATCCGGAATTCGTCTACTCGCTGCCGAAGGTTGCTGTAGCCGACACCGGTATGGACGTTCTGACCCACGCCATCGAAGCGTATGTATCGGTCATGGCGAACGACTTCACCGACGGACTCGCCCTCAAGGCTATCAAGCTGGTGTTCGACAACATCGAGAAATCGTACCAAACGGGAGACCCTGCAGCCCGCGAACACATGCACAATGCTTCCTGCATCGCCGGTATGGCCTTCGCGAACTCGTTCCTCGGCATCAACCACAGCCTGGCGCACAAATGGGGTGCTGAGTTCCACACCTCCCACGGCCGCACCAACGCAATCCTGATGCCGTATGTCATCAAATACAATGCTCAAAAACCGACGAAGTTCGCTTCGTTCCCGAAATATACCCACTTCATCGCCGACGAACGCTATGCCGAAATCTCCCGCTTCCTTGGCCTTCCGGCCCGGACGACGGAAGAAGGCGTGAACAGCCTGATCGAAGCCATCCGCAAGCTGAACAAGACGCTCGGTATCGAGGAATCGTTCCAACAAGTCGGAATCAACGCGAAGGACTTCGAAGCCAAAGCTGATTACCTGGCTGACCGCGCCTTCGAGGACCAATGCACTACGGCTAACCCGCGGATGCCGCTCGTCACCGAGCTGGCTCAACTCTACCGTGACGCCTTCTACGGCAAGAACTAAGAAGTACCTTTTAGAACAATCGCAACGCCCAACCAAGCAGCAGGCTGTCGATTCATCGGCAGTCTGCTGCTTTTATTGGCGCCTAGGACGCTGTCAGTCCTAATCGTGTGGAGATGAATCGTATGGGAAGTTGTGCGGAGACCACGGTTTTAAGCCACAGCGTACTAGAAGAGGGCGCGCCTTACGCCAACATCGCATAAGAAATGTGCCAAAAAAACAGTAGAATGTGAGGCGCTTTCAATGATACGATGCTCCAAGTATCGTAAGCGACATCATTCGACAGGTGGGATCATCCGGGTGGCTTCAACAAACGAATTCAAGCTCTTTCGGCTGACATGGCCGATCTTTCTGGAGCTGTTCCTCTTCATGATGCTGGGTATGGCAGATACGTTCATGCTTAGCGCAATTTCGGACAACGCCGTTTCCGGCGTGGGTGCGGCAAACCAGTTTCTATCCATTGCTATTCTGATTCTGGAGGTCATCGGCAACGGAGCCTCCATTGTGGTGGCGCAATACCTTGGTTCGAGAAACCGGGAAGAGGCGGGCCGCATCTCCGCGCTCGCCGTGAGCATGAACCTGCTGGTCGGGCTTTTGATCAGCGTGGTCTTTTTCTTCTTTCATAGTTCCATGCTTCAAGCGATGAATGTGAGCGGGGAGATTCTGCAGTATGGGGAAAGCTATTTTGCCATTGTGGGCAGTGCGATCTTCCTTCAGGCGGTCTTGAACTCTTTCTCCGCCGTCATTCGGGTGCACGGGTACACCAAGGAAGCGATGTTTGTGTCGTTCGGGATGAACGTGTTCCACGTCATCATGAACTACTTCCTGATCTTCGGAAATGGGTTTTTCCCGGAGCTTGGCGTGGAAGGAGCGGCAATCTCCACGATGCTGAGCCGTTTCCTGGCGCTCTTGGTCTTCATCTGGTTGTTCTATCGCGTGATGGAGTGGAAGCCGCGGTTTGTGGACTATTGGCAGTTCTCACGCGAGCGCATCAGCAAGATCGTTAAGATCGGATTGCCGTCTGCGTTCGAGCAGATCATTTACCAGGCTTGCCAGATGACGTTCCTCTTCTATGTGACCTTCCTCGGTGCGGAGGCGATGGCGGCTCGCCAGTATGCGGCGAATCTGTCGCAGTTCATCTATCTGTTCGCCATGGCGGTGGCGATGGGGACATCGATCATGGTAGGCCGCTATGTGGGGGCAGGCCGGAAGGATGACGCCTATGTACGGGTATGGGGAAGCGTGAAGATTGCGCTCATCGGAACTGTGATCATGGTGGGGGCAGCCATCCTGTTTCGGGAGTCGTTCATGCGGCTCTTCACGAAGGATTCGGTTGTCATCGAGATGGGCGCGCAGGTCATTCTCTTGAGTATCCTGCTGGAAACGGGCCGTGCGATCAACATGGTCATCATCAACTCTATGCGCGCGGCGGGCGACGCCTCCTTCCCGGTGTGGATGGGCCTTTTATCGATGGTTGGGATGAGCTTGCCGCTCGGCTATCTGCTCGTGTTCCAATTGAACCTCGGCCTTGCCGGGGTCTGGCTCGCCATCGCGGCGGACGAGTGGACGCGCGCCGTTATCATGTACTTCCGCTGGCGCAGCCGGAAGTGGGAGAATTATGCTCTGGTGACTCCCGAGAGTGCACAAGCGACTCATTAATCGGCATGACTGTACGTAAAAAAACCAGCGACTGCAATCGGTTTTTAGACCGACTGCAGTCGCTGGTCTTGCTATAATACCGCAAGGAACGTGATACGCGAAAGATTGCATGCAACGAAGTTCCTGTGCAGCGGTGATCGGATATCATCCTCTTAGGCTGGCTTATTGGTTGGAGCGTCCGGCTCGGACGTTGCATGAACACGGATTCATTACGATTCCCATTAATACTGATGTCAAGTATATTGACGCGATTTGCTGATTGATATTATAATGAGGAAAAATTATGCTTATGCGTTATGAAATGTAACATGTGAGGCGGTGCTATGAGCCGAAAGCTCCCTTCCGTTCGAGTGATGTGTGAAGAGCTCACCTGCTTGACCGCGGATGATATTCCGCTGGTGGAACAACTCGCGTCCCAGTTGGACACGATGGCTGATCTTGCCCAAGGCGATGTGTTCATCGATTGTCTCGGCAAGGACGATCAAGTGGCCATTGTTATCGCGCATGGCAGGTCATCCTGGTCGCCATCCCTCTACCAAAAGAATGTGGTTGGTGCAGTTGCCCTTCCGGTGAACGAGCCGGGTGTGTTCGAAGTATTTCGCACGGGACATCCGGTAACGGATGCGCGGGGATTGTCCCAAGAGGATGTGCCGATCCGTCAGCGGGTCGTTCCGATCCACGGTCCATCGGGAAGCGTAATCGCCGTTTTGATTCAAGAGCAAGACATAAGCGAGCAGGTAAACCGAGAGCGGTGCATCGCTTCCCTTAAACAATCCAATGCCTATCTGATGGAAGTGCTGCTGGAAGAATCGCTCGCGATGAGCGGGATTCCCGATCTGTTTGAGGAAGGCATCGTGCTTGTGGACCATGAAGGAGCCATTCGCTACGCGAATGAGCGGGGCAGAGCTCTTCTGGAGTCCAATCGGGCGATCGTTGTAAATCTGTCCGAACAGGAGGAAGAGCTGAGGTTCGGCTCAAGGGTATATACCCGAAGATTGGTTAAGCTGGAGCGTAAGGGGAAGCTGGCAGCGAATGTTGTGCTGCTGCGTGATCGAACGGATGTCGTGGATAAGGAACGGGAGCTCCGCGCCAAATCCATCGGCCTTCAGGAAATCCGACATCGAGTCGAGAACCAGATGCAGACCATCATCAGTATGCTCAGGCTGCAGCAGCGGCGTCAGCAAGACCCGAATGTATCAGCCGCTCTTGAAGAGAGTCTGCATCGGATCGAAGGGGTTGCGAGCATTCATCGCTTCCTCTCTAAAGAAGGGTCAGGGCGGGTGGAGGCGGGCCGCTTGATAAGTGAGCTTCTGACGGAAGTGTCGGAAGCTATGCTGGCACCGGATCATTCGCTGGCTCTTCAACTGGAGGTATCGGAGGTATTCATGGAAGCAAAGCCTTTTGCTTCCCTCGCCTTGATTGTGAACGAGCTTTTGCAAAACACCGTGAAGCACCGGGATGGCAACGGAGCCATCACCGTCATTTTTCGAGAGGTCGAGCAGATAGGCGAGTTGATTTGGGAGGAGCGGTTCCTCGCTCCAGCTTCCACTTTCGTGACTGGAGACATCGGGGATCGCGATCAAAGCTCCTCTGTTGAAGGAACGGGATCGCTCGGCTTCACTTTGATCAGGCTGCTGGCAGAGGAAACACTCGAAGGGAAGGTTTGGCACGAGCTTTCTCCCGGCATGCTGAGCTTAACGCTCACATTTCCGCTTAAGGAGCTGGAGTTGGATGGGTGTTCCGGCGATGGTTGTCGATGATGAACCGATTATTCGCTTGGATGTGAAGGAGATTCTTCTTAAGGCGGATTATGGGGGCGTTCTGGAAGCCAGAAACGGTGATGAAGCGTTACGGCTTGCTTATGAGCATCGACCGGAGTTAGTCATCATGGATGTCCATATGCCCAAGCTGAATGGACTTCAGGCATCGCGGCAGATTCGCAAATGGTACGATCCGGTGATCATCCTGCTGACTGCTCATTACCGCAAGGAGTGGTGCGTGAGCGCCAGAGAGGCGGGGGCTTCGGGGTATGTCACAAAGCCATTCACGGAAGGCGGACTCCTGATGAGTGTGGAGATCGGCTTTGAGCAGCGTCGCAAGCTGCGTGAGCTGGAAGGCGACGTGGCCAGGCTGAAGGGAAAGATGGAGGAGCGCAAGATCATCGACAGGGCCAAAGGAATCTTGATGAGTCGATGTCGCCTTGATGAAGCAGAAGCCTATGCGAGGCTTCGCGGCCGGAGCATGTATGAACGAACCAGCCTGGTAAAAACGGCGGAAGCCGTCATCATGGATTTTGAGAATGGGATTGTCTAAGGAAGTGAATAGCAAAGACAAAGCAACGACGCTTTGATCTGATAGAGCAGGAGCTCGCCCGTTGGGTGCGCTTGGTCTGTCGGTTCAAGGCGTCTTTCTGTATTCAACGACAGAGAGGAGGAGAAGCGAGTGGAGGAAACGCTGACGAGTGTAGGCATTGACCTTGGCACAAGCACCACAAAGTGGATTTTGTCGAAGCTCACGCTGACACGCACCTCGGGAGGCTTTGCACTTCCTCGTTATGAGATTACGAAACGGGCGATCGACTATGAGAGCCCGATCTATTCGACTCCGCTTCTTGGAGATGACGAGATCGATGTTCCGGCAGTTGTTCGTTTGTTGGGAGAGGAGTATGCGAGAGCAGGGCTGTTGCCGGAGATGGTGCAGACAGGAGCGATCATTCTGACAGGAGAGACGGCCTCTAAGTCGAATGCCGAAGGGCTTGCTCATGCCCTCGCTCTCCATGCGGGGCAATTTGTCGTTGCAACCGCAGGGGCGGATTTGGAATCGCTGCTGGCTGGCAAAGGCTCTGGGGCGGAGCGACGCTCGCTGGAGACCGAGGGGCTGATCGCCAACGTCGACATAGGCGGAGGAACGGCCAATACGGCCTACTTTCGGAGAGGAAGACTCGTTGCTACCGCGACCTTCCATATTGGCGGGCGGCTCGTTCGAGTGGATGAGGAAGGCCGGGTGCAGTATATCTCCCCCGCTATTCGGAAGTGGGCGGGAGGAACGGGGAAGAAGCTTCCTGGACTGGGGGATTCCGTCCGTTTTGAGGAGCTGGACGACCTTTGCCGAACGCTAGCGACCACTCTTTTGCTTTCGGTGTGCGGCACTTCGGATGCGCTTGTACGTGCAGAGCCGCTCATCGTGGGTGCCTCGGTTCAGAATCTGCCGCAGCCAGATGAAATTTGGATATCCGGCGGTGTTGGCCGTTTGATGGAGGCTCCCCCTCCCGAGAGCGTACAGGCGACTGCCAAGTATGGCGACATCGGCCCGCTCCTGGCCGCTGTGTTGGCGAGGATTGGGAAGGAATGGCCGGTGCCGGTACGCGTTGCGGAGCAGTCAGTCCGGGCTACTGTCATCGGGGCAGGGACGCAGACGACAGAGGTGAGCGGAGCGACGATGTATTACAGTCCCGGGCTGCTGCCGCTGCGCAACATTCCGGTCGTCATCTGCGAATTGCCTCCTGAGGCGGAAGTTGGGGCGGATGATGTACGGACACTGAAGGAGGCGCTGGGTGGAACGGTTGCCCAGGGCGTCTCGATCTATGCTGAAGCTGGATCTGATCCGCCTTTTGCTCTCTGTCTGCGGTCGTCGGGAGCCTGTTCGTATAGGCGGTTGCAGCGCATCGCGGAGGGCTTGGCAGAAGCCTATGCGTTGCCGATGCTGAGGGATCGAGCCATGCTGCTCATTTGTGAGAGCGATATGGCGAAAGCACTCGGTCACCTTTTGCTCATCAAGCTGAAAGAACCGCAAAGACACAGGCTGATTTGCCTCGATCAGTTGGTTCCTCAAGAGGGAGATTATCTGGATGTAGGAGAGCCGATCAAGGAGGATGTCATCCCGGTCGTGATCAAAAGCCTCCTTTTTCAGGAGTGAGAACTCTACTTATTTCGCATCAGAGCTGTAAACATCCTGTGCTTTTAGGAGAGAGGGGAAGGCATGAAACTTCATACGGCATTGAGAGGAAGGGACTATCGATTCCGGGATTTAAAGGAGTTGCTGGCCAAGGCGAATGAAGAGAAGTCTGGAGACAGCCTGGCCGGAATCTCCGCAGAGGATATGACGGAGAGAATCGCGGCCAAATCATTGCTGGCGGACTGCCTCCTGTCCGAGATCCGGAGCGGGTCGCCACTTCCCCCGGAGATCGATGAGGTGTCGCGGGTAATCGAAGAGGGAATTGATGAAGTGGTGTTCTCCTCGATTCGTGGCTGGTCAGTAGCGGAGCTGCGGGAGCACATCCTGCGAACGGAGACGACGGGAAGCGAGCTGCTTCGGCTTGGCCGGGGAATGACGAGTGAAATGATCGCGGCTTTGTGCAAGCTCATGTCGAATCTCGACCTCATTCAAGCTGCATCGAAGATGGAGGTGATCACGACTTGCCGAACTTCGATCGGGTACCGAGGAACTCTCGCTTCCCGGGCGCAGCCGAACCACCCGGCCGATCATGTCATCGGAATGAAGGCCTCGCTGTTTGAAGCGCTCGCTTATGGCATAGGGGACGCCGTCATCGGAATCAACCCCGTCAGCGATACGACCGAATCGATGAAGGCGCTCCTGCACGCCACTCAGGACGTCATCACCCACTGGAGCATTCCAACCCAAAATTGCGTGCTGGCTCATGTCACGACACAGATGCGTGCCGTCCGAGAGGGTGCGCCGGCGGATCTGTTGTTTCAAAGCCTGGCTGGCACCGAGGAAGGAAACAAGGGCTTCGGCATCGATCTGGCTCTGCTCCTGGAAGCGGACGCCTTGATTCAGGAGAAGGGAACCGCTCCTGGGCCGAATCGCTGGTATTTTGAAACCGGGCAAGGGTCGGAGCTGTCCTCGAATGCTCATTTCGGCATCGATCAGCTGACGCTGGAAGCGCGCTGCTACGGGCTTGCCCGCCGGTTCAATCCGTTCATTGTGAACACGGTGGTCGGCTTTATTGGTCCGGAGTATCTCTATGACAGCAAGCAGGTCATCCGCGCCGGACTGGAGGATCATTTTATGGGGAAGCTGCACGGGCTTCCGATGGGTGTCGATATCTGCTACACGAATCACATGAAAGCAGACCAGAACGATATGGAGAACCTTGGGATCTTGCTGGCAGCGGCAGGAGTCAACTTCGTCATCGGGGTGCCGATGGCGGATGACTGTATGCTGAATTACCAGTCGGCGAGCTATCACGATATTGCCTCTATCCGCGAAACGCTGGGGAAACGTCCGGCACCGGAATTTGAAGCTTGGCTTGGGGAGATTGGGATCATGCAGGACGGAAGGCTGACCAAGGCGGCTGGAGATGCAAGGCGGTTTCTTTATTAAAGAACACGGTAGATCTTAAGCATGTCAGAGTGCTGGCAAGGAGGAGGGAGCGAGATGAGGGAACACGACACTATGGCGGGCGAGGATCGTTTTCGGGAATGGATGCAGGATACGCCTGCTCGGCTAGACGTAGGGCGAACGGGGACGCGGCCGTTGACGAGGGAAATGCTCAAGCTGCGCCTGGATCACGCGGAGGCGGTCGATGCGGTATACGGGGTGGTGAAGGAGGAGACGCTCGCTGAGTTCGACTTGTTTACCGTCGAAACCCGATATCGGGACAAGGAGCATTATCTGTTGGTTCCCGATAGCGGGCGAGTGCTGACCGAGGCAAGCGAGAAGGAGCTGGGGGAGCGCTGTATCCACAGGCCCCAGGTACAGATCGTCGTCTCGGATGGTCTGAGTGCAAAAGCCATCGATGACAATCTAGCTGACGTGCTGCCGGCCCTTCGCGATTCTTTGGCTGCGAACGGACTGCAGGAGGGGACGCCCTTTTTTGTCAAGGGAGGAAGAGTAGGGGTTATGGATGACATCGGTCGAGTGCTTGCTCCCGAGGTGCTCGTTCTGCTCATCGGGGAGCGCCCCGGGCTCGTGACAGCTTCTTCCATGAGCGCTTATATGTGCTACCGTCCAGCTCCGGGCCGAAAGGACTCCGATCGGATGGTCATCTCCAACATCCATGCGAGCGGAACGCCTCCGATTGAGGCAGGAGCCCATATCGGTACTCTGCTGCGGAAGATGGTGGAGCAGCAGGCGAGTGGCGTAAAGCTGATCGTTTGATCGGCATCAATGACATAAGAGAAGGTTCGGTAAATGGAGTTGTGAGCTGAAGAAGCTATCCGTCTGCGGCATAGCAGGTTGTAGACACCGTGTCCGCTTGAGCTGGAGTACCTTCCTTTCGAGGTAACTATATGAGGACGAGGAGAGGACGTATCCGATGGAAAACAAAGTCTTGCACAAAACGCTTAAACCGATCCATCTTTGGGCGATCGCGGTTGGAATGGTGATTTCGGGGCAATATTTTGGCTGGAATTACGGATTCAGCGAGGGGGGAGTGGTCGGCATGTCGATCGCAGCTCTGCTCGTGACAGTGTTTTTTGCTTGTTTCATCTTCAGCTATGCCGAGCTGTCTACCTCTATCCCGAATGCTGGAGGACCGACGGCTTACGCCTCAAGAGCGATGGGGCCGTTCGCCGGGTACATCACCGGCATTGCCTGTCTGATGGAATTTGTCTTTGCTCCACCGGCCATCGCGGTATCCACAGGGGCATACATTCATTTTCTGATTCCATCGGTCAGTCCGGTTCTGATCACCACCGCAATCTTTGTCCTGTTTATTCTGATCAACATGGTCGGCATCAAGGGGGCTGCCTTGATCGAATTGATTGCGACGATTATCGCTCTTGTCGGGTTGGCCCTGTTCTATGGAGCGGGCTTGCCGCATGTGGAGCTGGAAAACCTGATCCCAGCGGAGGCGTCCCCTGTAGCGCTCAGTGGGGTGTTGGCGGCGGTTCCTTTTGCCATATGGTTCTTCTTGGCGATCGAAGGTGGAGCGATGGCCGCTGAAGAAGTGGAGAACCCGCAACGGGACATTCCGCGAGGCTTCATATCTGGTATTCTGACCCTTGCGGCGGCTACCGTTCTGACCCTCCTGGTCACTGCGGGGCTGGGCGGTGGCGAGGGCAAGCCCGCCGATTATCCGCTGCCGCAAGCACTCAGCAATGTCTACGGAGAAGGAAGCTGGATCGTTGTTGCGGTCACGCTGATCGGTCTCGTCGGACTAATCGCTAGCCTGCACGGCATTATCATCGGGTACTCCCGGCAGACGTACGCCCTTGCTCGCGACGGGTACTTCCCGAAATTTTTATCCAGGCTGAACCGCAAAGGGGTCCCGGTATGGGGGCTGGTCATTCCCGGTGCTATCGGGGTCATCTGCGCAGGCTCGGCGGCGTTTGCCAGCGCTCTGATCGAGCTTGCTGTTTTCGGTGCCGTGCTCATGTATTGTCTGAGTATGATCTCCCTCTTCATTCTGCGGATTCGGGAGCCCCGCTTGGATCGCCCGTTCCGTGTGTTGTACCCGGTGATCCCCGCGATCGCTCTCGTTCTCGGCGTCTTGTTCCTCTTCTGCGTCGTGAGGTACAGCATGCTGGTGAAGGTACTGCCGATTCTAGGTGTGGATGTTCCGTTGTGGGCGGTGGTCGTGCTCGTCTACGCCGTTGCGTTCCTCTACTATGCTGTAAAAGGCAGACATTCCGTCGCCGCGGAGTATAAGGTTGCTGCCGTGGATTAGGTGTCGAAAGGTAGTGCGTTGTATATAGCTGCAAATCTGAGAAGGTGATGATTTGCAGGAGATGGACGGCAGCCTAACCCGATATGAAAGAAGACAGCGACTGCATTCATGGCTTAGAGAGTGTGTTTTCAAACACGCTCTAGGCCGATGCAGTCGCTGTCTTTGTATGGATGCAGGTGGATACGCGATACGTGGATTACTTGCGGAGGACTTCAAGCAGACGAGCGGTTTTTGCCTCCGGCAGTTCGATGGTGAGCACTCCTGCGGTTCGGTTCCATGACCAAGCCACCGGCTTGGTAGAGGGATACCCGGTCTTTACCTCGATCTCGGAGCCGACGAGCTCAGGCAGAGGCAGCCGGACACAGCGGTCGTCACCGGAGATATGCCAGACGGCGACATAACGCTGCTCCCCGTGCTTCAGGCCGAGGCTGATCCACGGGTCTTCGGCTGTCGGCAGCCCGAGGGGCCAGAACGGAAGAGCTACAGGAATGTGATGACGGATGGATTTGTAATAGTCGAGCGCTTCCTTCACAAGCTCCAGCCGATGCGGGCTCAGCTCCGCCAAGTGACCGCTTTGATGCACCCGCAGAAGCAGCGCGTTCACCATGTTGAAGATGACTTCCTCGTCATCGCCTTCGCGGAGCGGATACGACCAGACGGCGGCTTGCTCGGGAGTCAAGGCGACGGGAGCGGTCGCGGCGATCTGCGCATACTTGATGTAATCGTCCTGGTCGCTGGTGGATTGAATGCTGTGGCGGCTCAGCATGCCGTAGTCGATCCGCATGCCGCCGCTGGAGCAGTTCTCGATGATCAGCTGCGGATAGCGGGCAAACAGCCGGTCCAGCCAGGCGAGATAGGCGCGGTTGTGCTGCAGCAGACCGTCGCCGAAGCTGTCCGCATTCGTCTCCGTGCCGATACCGGCGTTGATGTTGTAGTCCATCTTGATATACCCGACGCCGTAATCCTCGACCAAGCGGCGCAGGACTTCATCGGCATGGGCGACAACGGCAGGATTGCGGAAATCCAGCTGGTAGCGGCTGCGGTCTTTGACGCGTTTGCCGTGGCGCATGAAGAACCAGCTGTCGTCCGTCTCCGCCACCTTCGGGCTGTTGATGCCCATGACCTCGACCTCCAGCCACAAGCCGGGAATCATGCCCTTGCTGCGGATTCGGTCCATCAGGAATTTGATGCCTTCAGGGAAACGTTCAGCGGAAGGAAGCCATTCGCCGACTCCGTCCCACCACTCACCAGCCGAGTACCAGCCGGCATCGATGCAGAAATACTCGCAGCCCGTTTCTGCCGCGGCGTCGATAAGCGGAAGAAGCTTCTCGGTGGTGGGGTTGCCCCACAGGCAGTTCATGTAATCGTTGAAGATGACTTGAAGGTGTTTGTTGTCGTCATTGGGCCGGCGAATTCTCCTCCGATAAGCGGTCAGTTCGGCGGCTGCGGCTTCTGCTCCGCCGTAAGCTGCGCCAACGGCAACCGGAACCGTTTCGAAGCGATCGCCGGGCCGGAGCGTCTTGAGCCAATGATGGTCATGCTCGTTCGGTCCGCTGACAAGAAGGGACAACTGGTCGAATTGATCGAACATTTCCCATTGCCAGGAGCCATTGTGATCGATCTGCCAGTACAGACAAGTGCCGGTTTCGCGGTTTTCCAGCAAAGCCATGGGGATGAATTCGGCCGCTGCCCAGGAACCTGCGCTCGACAAGGCGATGCGGCGAGAACTGCGGCTTGTCAGCTGCGACAGGCCAAGCTCGGGCAGCGTATAGGTCCGCCACTGCATTTCGGATTGCCAGCCGTTATACAGGTACGAGATGGCCATCTTGTCATCGCGCCGGCTTACGCCTTCCTTAGCGAGTCCGGTGAGGGCGAAGGAGGAGACATATTCCACGTCGAGATCGTTCTCTCCATGGTTGATCAGCTCCGTCCATGAGCGCATGATGGCGACTCCATCATAGAATTGATAGTGCAGGATAGCGGCAAGGTTCGTTTGCGGATCCCGAAGCGTGAGCTCCAGCTTGCGTCCCGTCTCATTGCGGCTATCTCGGTGGTTCTCGTATTTCATCCGCAGTCCCGGGTAGGAGGCTCGGTGAAGCTGTCCATGATATTCGGCGCGGTCTTCACCCGACACTTGCAGCTCCAGAGCGCGGAAGCCTTGACGGGCGTCCGGCTTGATCTGGGATTCATCAAGAGGGGCTGCTCCTGCGTGCAGCAGAAGCACATCTCCGTCCGGTTCAACGGAAAAGACGAGGTGGATCCCATTTTCTTCAACAAGGATGGATTTACTCATGAAGCGTTTACACTCCTCTTTTGAAAGCATGTTGTTAGTATATTTGTTAGCTTGATAATCCTAATGTAAACTAACTGATTCCGAAGGTCAACGTAGGATTTATTATGGTTTTCGAATGCAAGCAATCGGATAGGGAGATGGCATGGAAAATAGAAAAGGATTGCTCCACAGCGCTTCGGCAGCGCTGAGAACAACCCTTGAGGGTCACTCTCGATAAAAAAGGAAGGAGAGAAATCGTAATGGTTATGCGCTGCATCCCTAGAATATCCCTTGGTCGCGTATGTAATGTGCAGCACCTGCAGTATGGGAGACTGACTTAGCCGTCAGCGATGCTGTGGTACGGGTGCTCGCCCTTACAGTACGTGGGACGGAAATTAGCCGTCAAGGTTGTTGCTGCCCTTCCAAAACGGCGATGGGCTTAGCCGTCAGCATTGCTGTGGCTTAAGTGCCGAGGTCTCACTCTGCCTGACTGGTCTACTTATCGCCAGATGGTGACTCTTCTTTCTGAAGGAGATTCCATGCCAGCAATGCGGCTCCGGCTGCGGCATCAAGCTTCGCGGGAGCGGAGCGCAGGGAGGGGAGAATCGCTTGAAGCTGGGTTTCAAAAGCCAAACGAACATAGGAATTCTTCAGCAGCACACTGCCCGCCATCGCGAGTGTACCCTGCTCAAGTCCTAACCGATGGGCGAGAGGAACCGCCAGCTCAACAAGTGAAACGGCGCTTCGGTTTGCGATCTCCAGCGCGGTTTGATCCTCCTGCGCGCAAGCCTCCGATAGAAGAGAGGCGAGTGCGGCGATTTCTTTTTTGCCGGTTGTGGGGCTGTAGACGAAGCCGACGATCTTCTGGGCGGTGGTGAGACCATGTCGTTCCGCCAATAATGCGGTGATGGCGGTAGCGGGTCCTCGGCCGTCCGACGCGCGAACTGCCGCTGCGAGCAGATCCCGGCCGATGCTGTAGCCGCTGCCCCCGTCATCGATGAGATGACCGAAGCCGCCGGTCCGACCCGATTGTCCTTTCGCATTTTGTCCGAAACAGACCGAGCCGGTTCCCGCGATCAGAATCATGCCTTCCGAGCCCTCCAACGCTCCGTAAAACGCGGTTTCATGATCCCCGACAATCCGCAAACCTCCAGAATACCCCAAGCCTCGGATGACAGCCGCCAACCGTTCGGGAACTGCCGGATTGCTGACTCCAGCGGCACCTACTGCGATCTGACGGATGGCTTCCAAGCTGCCGCATGCGGATGCAAGCCCGGCCATGATGCTGCCGAGACTCTTTTCCACATCCTCCGCTTTCCGTCCATTGTAATTGATGCCATCCGCTTCGAATTTGTGTACCGTTCGTCCGCTTTCATCTAAGACGGTCACGGCTGTCTTCGTTCCACCACCGTCCAAGCCCACTGCATACCACACGTCTGCCATCCTCCTACAGGTTCACTCTTGATGATACAGCCCAATAAGACAAATCCTTCTTCAAGGATAAAGGTACATTAATAATAAAGATGATAAGCTTTCTTCTTTTCAGCAAAAGCTTCGCTCTCTGCGCGGAATTGCTCCAAGATCGAGTCTGCAGAAAGGGTTTCGTCGCGAAGCAGGCGGTCTCCTCCCAACAGGTCGATGAAAGGCCGTGCGCCTTCCCGGATCGGCGATAGAAAGGAAAACTCCTCATTTTGCCGCCGGATCACGTCCAGCAACCGGATACCCGTCTCCACCGGGCGAATGCTGCGGGCGTTGGTGACATGAAGCTGCACTCCTTTGCAAGCCGCGCCTTGATGCTTGGAGAAGGACGGCTTAAAGTAAGCAGGGCGGAAGTACACGCCGGGAAGCTTGAAGCGGTTCATTTCAACTGTCAATCGCTCCGCATCGAGGAAGGGGGCGCCGATCATCTCGAAGGGAAAGGTTGTGCCTCTGCCCTCGGACAAGTTCGTTCCTTCGAACAGACAGGTTCCGGCGTACAGGAGCGCCGTTTCGAACCGGGGGAGCCCGATGGAGGGATGCAGCCAGAGGCGACCGGTATCCGGGAATAGCATATCCCGCTCCCAGCCTTCGCATCGCGCGATATGGAGATCAGCCTTCAAGCCCATCTGCTCATTCGCCATCATGGCGAACTCTCCTACCGTCAGACCGTAACGGATGCATAACGGATAGTTCCCGACGAACGAGCGGTAGTCATCCTTCAACAGATTGCCTTCGACGGCAGTGCCTCCGAGCGGGTTCAACCGGTCCAGCACGATAAAAGCTTTTCCGGCCTTGGCGCAGTCTTCCAGTGCATAGAGCATCGTGTAGATGAAGGTATAATAGCGGACTCCCACATCTTGAATATCATAGACGACCGCGTCGACTTGCTCCAGCATCTCGGTTGTCATCCGCTTGGAGTCCTTGCGGTACAGGCTGTAGACAGGCACGCCGGTTATCTCGTCGGTATAAGTTTCAACCATACCTCCGGCTTCCTGATCTCCGCGAACCCCATGCTCAGGAGAGAAGAGCGCCGTCAAGTGGTACCGTTCGTTTAACAGTTCAATGGTCGAGACAAAATCCGTTGTCCTCCCGGTTGGCGAAGTGATCAACCCGAGGCGTTTTCCTTTAAATAGAGGGTCATAGGCAGTGAGGCAGTCGACTCCGTTTCGCACCATGGCTTACAGCTCCGATTGGCGCAGCCGGACGGTTTCTTCCGGGACCATGAACGTTTCCGCATAGTGCTTGCGGGCTTCGATACCTCGGACTCGCGCTAGATGCTTGTAATACTCCAGGTAGGGAAAAGATTTGCTGCCGGTGACGAACCAGTGAGTGGAGACCGCCTTCACCCACAAGTCATACGCCTCCTGGGAAAAGTCCACATAGACATAGGGGCGATAATCGACGGCGTCTTCCCAATTTTCCGCATAATACAGCTTCCCGGCAAAAGCGGCAGGGAGCTCACGCTCGAACGAGGAAAGTCCGGCAAAGAAGCGGGCGTCGTTCACTATGCGATGGGTGGTCATGTGGTCCTTGTGCATGCTGTTCTTGAAATGGGTGATGAGAATGTTCGGCCGGACGCGGCGGATGACATCGCACACCTGGAGACGTACGGCCATGTCGTCGGGAAGCTCTCCATCCGCATAGTCGAATACGACGGCTTCTCCGCCCAGCATTTCGGCGAAGGCCTGAGCTTCACGCACTTTTTGCGCCCGATAGTCTGCCATATCCTGACCGGCGGGTACTCCGCGTTCCCCGGCGGTCAGCGCCAAGGTCACGATGCGGTCCCCCTTCAGAGAGTGGCTGGCCAAAACGCCTCCCGCCGTTAGTTCCATATCCCCTACATGACCGCCGATAGCCAAAATGGTCTGTCTCTCACTCATTTGGGTTCAGCTCCCTTCGCATAATGGCAAACTGCCGGACTGTACGGAACCCGGCCTTTTCGTATATTCGCAGAGCCGGATTCTGGCTGCCTGTAAACAGAGACATATAGTTGGCTCCGATCTGTTGAAAGGCTTCACACAGCTTATGGAAGAGCAAGGTACCGAGACCGCGGCCTTCATGCTCGGGATCAACTCCGATTCCGGTAAAATAACCCCGCCCATTCGGCTCGCGAATGACCGGTCCGGCAAATCCAGCTGCCTGGCCATTCTGCGCCGCGACCAGGAATGGGATTCCTTCGGCGGCACAGCGGGAGATTTCGCTCTCCCAGGCGGCATTGCCGAGCTTGGTGAGCATTTCCTCCAGCTGCGAGTGCCGCTTCGGATCGTAGAGCTCTACGGTGTAGCCGGCTTCCGCTACTTGCTCTTCTTTCTTCAAGATGTCATCGGACATTCGAAAGTCGGCGAGCGGCAAATGCATGCCGCATTCCCGAGCTCGCTCAGCGTATCCTCTGCTTAACAGGAAAGAGTGGAGAGCGCTGCCCGCCGGAACACCGGGAGCGTTGTTGTGCTCATGACCGGACGTGTCCGGGATGTACCATGGCAGGCGCATCGGGTTGAAGAAGAGGACATCGGCTTGTTTCTTGCCGAGTATACGGAAGCGAGCTTCGATGTCATCGAGCAGAGTGGCATAATGCTCGTCGGTTCGGATTTCCTCGTCCAGTACGATGCAGGTGAGATACCCGGCAATTGCTCCGAGCGGAAGATCGTCGCCCGTGCACCCGCAGGCGAAGCCTCGCACGGTTTCGGTACCGGGCAGGGAATTCCCTGCGGATTCTGAATCGGAATTGGATTTCGATTTAGAATTGGATTCGGACTGGCATTTTGAGTCCGAGTCCGAGTCGGATTCGGCAAGGATGAAGGTACAGGCGGGATCAAAGTAGGTGTTCTGGCGGAAGATCCGGTTGAAGCTGTCCTCCGTCAATTCCTTATAGCCTTCCCGGATAGCGGTCCGGTTCCACAAGTCAATCACGCCGCTTTGGTAGCAGTCATTCCAGGGTAGAAGCTGCAATTCCCATCGCCTCCAAACATCGATTGTCTATCGTTGCGGCTAACTTTCATTTCGACTTACTCGAAAGTAGAATAGTTCTACGATGGGGCTTACCCGTATTCTGGCTTACTCGAAAGTAGAAAAGTTCTACGTTGCGGCTTACCCGTATTCTGGCTTACATGAAAGTAGAAAAGTTCTACATTGAGGCTTCCCTGTATTCTGGCTAACTCGAAAGCAGAGCAGGGTGGGACAATATTCGCCTTATTTCATTGAAAATGTTGCACAAAATGCATCATTCCGAGCACAACGAGGTAGTTTTTATGTGAAATGTTGCACAAAATGCATGATTTCGTTGAGAAATCCATATCGGATCTTTAAAATCATGCATTTTTTACAACATTGTGGGCTAGTTACTGAGAATGGAGAGAAAAATTGTGCATAAAATGCAACATTCTCTTGTGAGCGAGTTTGAACTGCTAGCCCAACGCTTATGAGATGAATTTCAACTGCTGGCAATTTGAAAATTCATAACCACAAGCTGCCAATAATCGATGATAGATCAGGGAAGGGATATCTTGCCCAACACAGCGAGTCGGGAGGCTCCGGTCACACTTGGGAGATTGCCGGGAAGCCCCGCCATCGTGCAGTCGGCGAGGAGGGCGAAGGCGATCGCTTCTTTCGCATCGCTGTTTCCGCCGATCTCCTCCTGGGTGATGACGGGAACGGGAGCGCCCTTCGCGGCCATCTCCTCTCGCAGAGCCGCCATCAGAACGGGATTGTAGCTGCCGCCGCCGCCCGCAATCAGGCAATCCGCGGGATGACGCTCCTGCACGAAGCGTCTGTAAGCATCCGCAATGGACCAGGCTGTGAGTCGGGTAACCGTCGCAATCAGATCTTCATCGGATAGGGCCAGCTCCCGCTGCCAAGCAAGCAATTGGTCCACATAAGCGGAGCCGAAGCGTTCTCTCCCCGTCGATTTGGGTGGGGAGAGGCGGTAGTACTCATCCTGCTGAAGCCGGTTCAGGAGCTCGGCGTGAACGCGCCCCTTCGCAGCGAAGCGACCGCCATCGTCCATCGTCATCGTGCCTGCGGATATTCGGCTCATCAAGCCGTCAATCAGCATGTTGCCGGGTCCCGTATCGAAGGCGTAGACTTCATCCGGCCCAGCGTCAGCAGGGATGACGGTGATGTTGCCGATCCCGCCGATGTTTTGCAGGAGCAGCGTCCGATCCGTTTCTCGGTAGAGGAGATACTCCGTGAACGGGACGAGCGGCGCCCCCTGGCCGCCAACTGCCATATCCGCAGGACGGAAGTCGCTGACACAGGGGATTCCGGTCCGCGCGGCAATGACGGAGCCTTCTCCAATCTGAACGGTGAACCCGCTTTCCGGCGCGTGGTAGATCGTTTGGCCGTGAGAGCCGATGAAGGCGACGTTCTCCGGAGCGAGATTCGCTTTGCGGATGACCGCAAATGCCCCATCGGCGTACAACTCGCCGAGTCGGACATTCATCAAGCCGACTCGGTCAATGGTCGCCTTCGCCGGATCGAAGAGCTCAAAGATTACCTTTCTCACATCCGGCGGGAATGGTTGGTTGTCAAAAGCAAGAAGCCGGACGGCGAGTTCCCCGCTGCCCGGCTTCCCGCTGATCTCTACGGCGGCGGCGTCGATGCCGTCTACGGAAGTGCCGGACATCAAGCCGACGGCATACCGTATATTCTTGCCGGTCATGTTTTCCGATCCGGCCATTGCAAACACTCCTTTCAATGCCCTTCGTCAAACGTTATACCGACGAGGGGACGAACACGTTGTCAACGTAAACGAAGGTATTAGCACCTGTTTTTTTTACCGATCAACGCCGTATGGTACTTACGTGACCGAGGTTAACAACAGACAAGAACTCTAGCCACATCAAATCTAAGGAGTGAATTTCTGCTAGAAGCCGAGTCCCGACTTGACTCGAACTCGATTCCTAATGACTGAATCTCTGCTAGAACCCGAGTCCCGATCTTGGCTCTCGAACTCGACTCCCGACTCTGAAACGTTACGCTTACCCTTTAACCGCTCCAACCGTGACGCCTTCGAGGAAGTAGCGCTGCAGGCTGAAGAACAGGATAAACATCGGAACGGCCGAGATCGTTGCGCCTGCCATCATTGGCGAGAAGTACGTCGTGTTGGCGAAACGGAAGTTTTTCAGACCGACCTGGATCGTTTGCATCTCCATCGTGTTCGTGACGAGCAGCGGCCAGAAGAAGGTGTTCCAGCTGTCCATGAAGGTCAAGATGGCGATGACGGCCATCACGGTCTTGGACAGAGGAAGGATGATGCGCCAGAAGATCTGGAATTGGCTGCAGCCCTCGACCTTGGCCGATTCGATGATTTCGTTCGGGATGCCGCTCATGAACTGCTTGGCCAGGAAGATATTGTACACCGTGACCAGGCTCGGCAAAATGAGCGCCCGGTACGTGTTCTCGATCTCGAAGAGGTTGACGATCAGAATGTAGAGCGGCACCTGCGTCACCTGATACGGGATCATCATGGCGATGAGCAGGGTCGAGAAGAGGACGGACTTGCCGCGAAAGCGTACTTTAGCAAAAGCATACCCAGCCATCGTAGCAAAGATGACATTGGATACCGTGATGCTGCTCGCCACGATCAGCGAGTTGAGTATCCAGCGGTACGAATACTTGCTGTACTCAAAGAAAAATTGGAACGATGCCAGGGTGAATTTACCGGGCCACAGGGAGTAGCTGACCGCACCGGCTTCAACCGGATCTCCGAAGGAAGAGATCACCATGAAGTAGATCGGGAAGAGGGTCGCTAATGCAAACAGCAGAAGGAGAACGACCAAGACGGTGTTGCGAGCTGTTCGGGCCTTGCGGTTGCCGATGTGATTGCTGTAGAGAGCCATGTCCGGTGTCTCCTTCCTAATAGTCGATTTCTTTGCCCAGGAACTTGAACTGGAACAAGGAGATGAGTGCGATGATGAGAGCAAGGATCAAGGATTGGGCCGAAGCCTTGCCGAATTCGAAATACTTGAACGCATTGTCGAAGATGAGCAGCCCGACCATGGTCGTCGCGTGATTCGGTCCGCCGCCTGTCATGAGGTAGGCGTTCTGGAAAACCTGGAACGAGCCGATGACGGCCGTCACCAGGAGAAACAGGGTGGTCGGTTTAAGAAAAGGCAGGACGATATGCCAAATTTTCTGAAGAAAGCTGGCGCCGTCAAGATCGGCGGCTTCATAATAGCTGTTGTCAATTCCGATCAAGGCAGCCAGGTAGATGATGATGCTAGCGCCGTGGCTGGACAGCCAAGACATGATGACGAGCGAGAGCATGGAGGTTGCGCTTGAACCGAGCCAGTTCTGGTTGTGGATGCCGAACCAGCCGATAAACTGGTTGAAGATCCCCGTCGGCATCGGATCGTAGATCCAGAGCCACACCACGGAGAGCGCGACACCAGAGGCGACGACCGGGAGGTAATAAATTCCTTTGAAGATATTTTGCACCCGTTTGCGCAGCGGCAGGATCATGATGGCGATGGAAAAGGAAAGAAACAGCGCCACTGGAACGGTCAGAAGGGTATAAATTACGGTGTTGCGGATCGATTTCCAGAACAATGCGCTTTTGAAGGTGGCCACGTAATTGTCTAAGCCCACATAGGTGGAACCAAGCGGCTTGTATTCTTGGAAGCTGACAATCAAGGCTTTGACAACGGGATAGGCGGTAAAGACTGCGTAGACAACAAGAGCGACCGCGATAAACGCATACCCGGAAAAATTCTCGGTGTGCCGCTTGCGTAATTTAGCAGGCCGGACAGGCTGGGCCATAAACAGAACTCCCTTCATTGCTTCCCGCTTAGATAGACCGAATAGCCGCATGTGAAAGCATACGGCTATTCGGGTTTAGAGAACGGGATTACTCTTTGACGACCCCATCTTCGCCGAAGGCTTCGATGGCTGCGGACTTCACTTCTGCGAACATGTCTTCCGGTTTGATTTCGCCGGCGAGGAGTGCTTGCAGCTTCGGTATGATGACTTCATTCTCCAGCTTGATCGCTTTCGCGCCGAGCTCGACCGGGATATCCGGGCGGGCCGGAGCGGCATGGGACAGGAGAACCTTCACGGCTGCTTCATTGTCCGGATCGCGATCGATCGTGATGCTCTTGGCTGCTTCTGTTCCCGTTTTCGTGATGTTGGCGACGAACAGCTCGCTGTTGGTTTCAGCGGCAACCTTGCCGCTCGCCAGGAAGTAGGCGGCTTTGACGACGTTTGCCTTGTGCTCGGCGGTCGGCTCTTTCTTACCGCGGAAGGTCACGTATCCGTCAACGACCGTGGAAGCGACAGCCGGTTTGCCGAGGAAGCTCGGAACCGGGAGAACGACATAGTCGACTTTGATGCTGTCTTTTACGGCACTGCCGTCGTTTGCATCGATCTTGGCGTTGTTCTTCTTGGCCGAGTTTTCGAAGGTGGCGAGGCCTTTACCGGTGATCATCGTCTGACCGGTGAGGAACATATTCCAGCGTTTGCCGGCATCGACGGAGCTCAGCTCCTTCGGCATCGAGCCGTCATCGATCAGTTGGCGGACGTCCTTCAGTACTTCAAGGTAGTTGTTGCTCGTATACGCATATTTCAGATCCGTCGTGAACGGGGAAGGCATACCGGCGTTCTTGACGAGAATGTTCAGATAATCCTTGGAAGCGACGCCTGCAGTGGCGAAGACGAAGCCGTAGCGCTTGGTGGTGTCGCCGTCCTTGACGACGCCTTTCTTGATAGCTTCGCGGAATTCATCGTAGGTCCAGCCGTTCTTTTGGACGTTTTTCCAATCGATGCCGGCTTCCTCCAGGAACTGCTTGTTGCCTCCGATAGCGTGAGCTTCCATATAAGCGGGGAAGCCGTAGAGCCCGGTTCCATTCTTCATGTATTCCAGGGGAGCTGCATTAAAGTCGCTCACCATGTCGGGCGTTGCCGTGTCGGTGATGTCCATGAGCATCCCTTGCTGTACGTATTTCGAGATGCCGTCAGAGCCGATGAAGGCGATGTCAGGCGGGCTGCCGGCATTCACTTGGGTATCCAGCTTCTGGGTCATGTCTTCCCAGCTGGCCGGTTCGATCTTCAAGGTAAGATTCGGATAAAGGGCGTTGAAGTCTTTGGCAATCTGGTCAAATTTGTCTTGATAGGTTGCCGATACGGGAGGAAGCAGGGCCGTGATCGTGTCTTTTTCGCCGGAAGCGGCGGGTGCTGCGGTACCGGCTGCACTGGATGAGGATGGAGAAGCGGAGCTCTCCGAATTGCTTTTGGAACAGGCGGCGAGCGGCGTAAGCGTTAAGGTTGCGGCCAATAGAATAGAGATTGATTTGCCTTTGTTTCTCATTCCATACTTCCTCCTTCAAGTTCGCGAGTTTTATTGGGTGTTTCATGACTCCCCGGTTTTCTACACTCGACTTGCGGTTTAGCGGCTCGTTTCCTTGAACAGACGAATCGCTTTCTTCAAACTCCCTTTCGTTTCCCCGAGCAGAGCTTCGCCGGTGCTTGCGTCCACTCCGGTTTCAATCATCAGGATGGCGAGCTTGCAGCTGTCGGCTGCCCGCGTGAGGGCGGCCTGGGCGGTTTCGGGGTCCGTTCCGGTTGCGGAAGTAATGATGCGGATCGAGCGGTCACGAAGCTTTTCATTGCTTGCGCGAAGGTCGACCATCAGGTTGTTGTACGTTTTACCCAGCTTGACCATTGTGCTGGTGGTGAGCATGTTGAGCACCAGCTTCTGAGCCGATCCGGCCTTGAGACGAGTGGAGCCCATGATGACCTCCGGTCCGACGACCGGCGCGATGCAAACCTCACAAACCGCTTCCAACTTGGAGTTCTTGTTGTTGACGACTCCGATAGTCGCCGCTCCAAGCTCTCCGGCTCTCTTCAAGGCGGCGATGACAAAGGCTGCACTGCCGCTGGCGGATATGCCGATGACCGCGTCCTTCGAAGTCACTCCACACCGGTCGATGAGAGCAATCCCCTCCTCCGCTTTATCTTCGAAGCCTTCTACCGCCACTCGAAGCGCCGTATCCCCGCCCGCGATATGTCCTTGGACGAGCTCGGGATCCACTCCGAAGGTGGGAGGACATTCGGAAGCGTCCAATACACCGATGCGACCGGAAGAACCGGCGCCGATGTAATACATCCTTCCACCGTCCGATAGACGGCAGTGGAGAATGTCGACCGCTTTGGCGATCTGCGGAATCTCTTCCGCAACTGCAGCTGGAACTTTGGCATCCTCTTGATTGAGAAGCTGCAGCATCTGCTCCGTTGTGCATTCGTCGATCGTTTGGGTGGCCGGATTGATCTTCTCCGTTGTTAAGCCCGCGAGATATTCGTTCATGCACATTCTCCTACCTGGTTTGATAAGGATGTCGGCTACGTGTCAAGTTACCTGTCATCATCCTCTTGGGACTAATCATAGAGGTCTAAACTCGATTCGTCAATGACTTTTTGAAATAAAATTTCACTATAAAAAATTATATTGCAATAATATTTTGATCATGCCTGTAAAAGAGGCACCATTTTCCATGAAAACGGTGCCTGCATGCGAGGTGCAAACGCTTACGAAAAGAAAGAACAAAGCTTATCGAACAGGAGCTATTCCGATAAGCAGTTGATTCAATCTAGGGTTTATTCGATTGGGCAAGAGAACAAAAGATGGCAGGTTATTTCCTCTGCTTGGCAGCTAGAATGTTGTGTGTCTTCAGCAAGTACTTCTTGATCGTGGCATATTCCGCGCTGGCGACTCCGGCGAACAGCATATCGATGACGGTAAGCATGGCGATTCGCGACCCCATTGCGCCGCTGCGAATCGTGACTTCTGGAGAGGAGATGGCGAGTAGGATATGCGCTTTGTCGGCAAGATCGCTTTTGTTGATTTTGGTGAGGGCGATGGTGGTTGCGCCGTTCTTGCGGGCAATATCGAGTGCATCGAGAATTTCGACCGTTTCTCCTGAATTGGACACGAAGAAGGCGACATCGCCTTTTCCGAGAAGGGTGGCAGCCGTCAGCTGGCTGTGGCCGTCGGTATAGGCGTGGCACATCTTATTGATACGGGAAAACTTCTGCTCGCCGTCTTGGCAGACGAGGCCGGACGCTCCGACTCCAAAGAAGACGATGCGGTTGGTTTCACGCAGAACCTTCACCGCTTTGGCGATTTCACTCCGGTCGATGATGCTGAGTGTGTCTTCTATGGATTTCGCATTATTGAGCGAGACGTTGGTGACGATCACGTCGAGCTCGTCGCCGGGCTGAATATCGGAATATTGATCCTTCTGCTCGTCATCCAGGGAACCCAAGGAAGCGGAGATGTTGACGATGAAGCTGCGGTATCCGCTGTACCCCATCGTCTTGCAAAAGCGCAGGACAGACGCGTCGCTCGTCCGGCTGAACTGGGCCAGGCTTTTGATGGAGAGGTGAGGGATCTCCTCGGGATTGGCTAGAATATATTCCGCCACCATCCGTTCGACCGGGGTCAGGCTGTCTTTCATGTCGCGTATTTTGAGCAGGAGATTGTTTTGAATAGCCATGGTCGGTACCTTCTCAATCTGTTAGGATAAAAGCGGAGGGTCATGGAAATTTGTTCCGGACGATTGTTCGGTATGGATGACGAGACGGATGTCCAACGAATGTCGGTGGAAGGGATATGTGCCAGCTGAAGAAGAGGGAAACCGCGCTTGTCGCAGCTGCGCATCGGTTAAGTAAAATATACTAACGGGCCCGATATTTGTAAATGAAATCCTAGTAACATCGATAGAATTCGACAGGTCTCTCTGAAAAAGGGCGATAGAAAGTGAAATATTATTTCGAATTAAATATATCATAATGAAATAATATTTCCAATCTATATTGTTGTGGTATACACCCCATGCTATAATAGCGGCATTGAACTATCATGTCATATATTCTAACGGGAGGTTTCCATGAACAGCAAGCTGAAAATCGCGATTATCGGATCAGGTAGCACATATACACCCGAACTCATTGAGGGCATGATCAAGCGCAAGGACTCGCTTCCGATCACAGAGCTTGTGCTAATGGACATCGACGAGAGGAAGCTGACCATCGTCGGAAGCCTGTGTCAGAGAATGATAGAAGCGGCAGGGATGCCTTGTCGAGTGACGCTTACCCAAGAGCTGGATGAAGCGCTGACGGATGCGAGTTTTGTCCTGGCGCAGATCCGCGTCGGCAAGCTTCCGGCTCGTGTCAAGGATGAGAAGATCCCGCTCAAATATGGCTTGATCGGGCAGGAAACCTGCGGGATCGGGGGCTTCTTCAAGGCGATGCGCACCATTCCCGTCATGCTGGAGATCGCAGCTCGAATGAAGCAGCTTTGCCCGGATGCTTGGCTGATTAACTTTTCCAATCCTTCCGGTATCTTGACCGAGGCTATGCTCAATCATTCAGACATCAAGATGCTTGGACTCTGCAACGTACCTTACAACATGTACAAGAGCATCCGTTCGTCGCTTGAGCTTCCGAACGCGGAGTTGACGTATGTGGGCCTCAACCATTTGAGCTGGATCACGGCGATCGAGCAGGACGGCAAGGATTACCTGAAGACGGCGCTTGAGATGGGGCTGAACAGCGAAACGATGAAGAACATCCCCTCCAGCGGGTTCAGCCAGGAGCTGATCCGCATGGTAGGCGCGATCCCTTCCTCTTATCTGGAATATTATTATTTCAAGGAAAAGAAGCTGAAGCTGTTGATGGAAAGCGAGCAGACGCGCGGCGAGAAGTGCATGGATATCGAGGAAGAGCTGCTGAAGATCTACGAGGATTCCGCGCTGCATACGAAGCCCGAGCTGCTGTCCTCTCGTGGAGGCGCCAACTATTCGGAGGTGGCGATCAGCCTGGTTGATTCCATCTATAACGATAAGCAGGAGGTTCATGTGGTGAATCTGCTGAACCAGGGCGCTTTGGAATTCATGGAGGATACGGACGCGGTGGAAGTGAGCGCCGTCATCGGCAAGGACGGTGCGAAGCCCGTGCCCGTGCGCGGTTTCCATAATGATCATATCATCGACTACATGCGCATGGTGAAAGCGTATGAACGGGAGACCGTGGCAGCGGCGGTCAGCGGCAGCGAGGATGCTGCCATGCGCGCGCTTCTGATGAATCCGCTGGTAGGCGACTACAATACGGCACATGCCTGCTTCCAGGAAATGAAGGAAGCGCATCGCGAGTTCCTGCCGCAGTTTAAGTGAGAGGCGAGCGGCAAGATGCATCGGCAGGAGGTTCGCTCATGGCGAGGAAGTATGTAATTGGCGTAGACGGTGGAAACAGCAAGACAGATTATTTTTTGTTTGATCGGGACGGCGGGTACGTCGATCATTGGCATACGGGAACGTGCAGTCACGAGCAGTTCACGGACGGCTTCGCGGGTGCGAGCCGCGAGATGACGGCCAAACTGAACGGAATTATGAAGCGAAACGGATTGTCCATCGCCGATGTGGAAGCTGCTGCTTTCGGGCTAGCAGGCGCTGATCTCCCCTCGCAAAAGGAACGGCTCGGCCAAATCGTCGAGCAGATTGGCATTCGCCGATATGCGCTGGACAATGACTCCTTCCTCGGTATTAAAGCCGGCTGCGAGAGCGGTGTCGGGGTCTGCTCCATCAACGGCTCCGGAACCGTAACCGGAGGAATCTCGCCGAGTGGCAGACGGCTGCAGGTCGGCGGAGTCGGCGAGCTCTCGGGTGACGAGGCGGGCGGCTTCTACCTCGGCCGCCGTGTTCTGCGAGCCGTCTATGATGCCTGGTTCCGGATGGGGCCGAAGACGGAGATGACCGAACCGGTCATGCGCCTTCTCGGCATCCCTTCCCCGGAGCGGTATCTGGAATTTGCTGCGGAGCGGACCTATAGCCGCACGCTGCCCAATACGGAGCTGATGCGGATTCTCTTCGGCGCCGCAGACCGCGGCGACGAAGCTGCTGCCGCGATCATCGGACACACGGCGAAGCAGCTGGCTCAGTCCACGGCGGGCTGCATCAACGGACTCGACTTCGGGGATGAAGTCGATGTCATCCTTGCAGGCTCGGTATGGCTGAAGGCCGAGAGCCCGCTGCTGTTTGACCGCTACCGCGAGGAAGTGGCGAAGCTGATCGACCGCGATTGCCGCTATCGCCAGCTTGAGGTTCCGCCGGCTACCGGCGGCGTGCTCTGGGCGCTCGAGCTTGCATGGGGTCGCCCGGTGGACAGTGCCACGCGGACCCAGGTGATCGCGAGCGTGAAGGAACAGCTGGCAAAGCGGTAGATTCGCATGAAAGAGTATGGAGAAAAGGGGCTGATCCTCAGCAGGTTTTCGACTGCATGGGGATCAGCCCCTGCTTATGGATTGGATGAAAGATCGAGATGAATCAAGCAATCGAGTGTAGAAGGTTTCTTACGGCGGCCACAGCAGCTATTTCATTGATTGATAGAGTTGTGAAATTCCAACGGAGATACACGCAGCTAATGGGGGGCAATCGTCGATATCCACTTCGAAGTTAGTCAAATAGCTGCACCCATTTCCGTTACATATAGAAAGGTGCCTTTTTGAGCTGATTAGCAGCGGCTGCTTCCGTTATAATTGAATCGGGAGAGAGTGGATCGATGAAGTTCGCTAAGATCAAATTCTGTACTGATCTCATCGATCTCCAGCTCCACACCCGCTTTCATTTCCACGTGCAGTTTCGTTTCTTTCACGTGTGCCCCTTAATAGTTACTGAGGCCGTCCCAATGGATATTATTGGGATAGCTTCTTTTTTATACTGTCGGAGTTTGACCTACGCCGGTGCTCTTCCGTATGCCGGTATGGACCCGAATCTTCACACAGACCTGCTACCTTAACCCAATCGTGGAACTTGGTTAATGCGACGGTAGGAATTTCAACAGGGAAAAAGTGTTACAGCCTAGCATGCACGCAATGCCGATGGCCTGCCGGAGTCCCTTCAGATAAACCGATCTTTGCGCGGGGTCGGTCAACTCGAAGGTGCGAGTGACCTTTCCAGACACATACAACGCTTCCTTTTCGCGGATCGCTTGGATAACTCGCGGGTATTTTTTCCACCAATCGGCGAACTCAAAGGCTCCGTAGCCCAATGGCTCGATTTCCTTCCATCCGTTCAGATCATTTCCTCGGAAATAAACAGTATCCATAAGGACGGAATAATTCAAGGCATTCTTATCTCACTGCCTATCCATCCGTCTCTCATTAATCCGAATGCTCTTAATTGTAGGGGATAGGATAGGTATGCAAATCGGCATCATATGTGAAGAAGGGGCTGTCTCAAATGCAAGTAAGGAAACAACCTCAGGGACAAATGGGATAGCTCAAAAAACGAAACACAAGAGTCAAGCGATCCGTTTTCGCTCAGCTCTTGCGTTTTTAACGTCTAGCGCTGCCTTCTTGAGCAGATTGTGAGAAAGGGAAAGCCACCCGACCTCAAGACTCATCATTGGGCACCCCGAGACTCCGGCTGGTTGTTATTCAGTAAACGCGTGTCGATTGCGACGAGCCGTTCGCTCTATGCCATCAGCGATTACTTTGTACAGTTGGTGCGGCAGATCGTGTCCCATACCTTCAACCAACATGAACTCAGCGCCTGGGATGGCAGAAGCCGTGTCCTCCCCACACGCCGGGACGAACAGGGGATCGTCTAGCCCATGAATGACAAGTGCCGGTGCTTTTATGGTCGTCAGCCGTTGACGACGGTCACCGGAGACAGCGATCGCAGCAATTTGTCGTCCGACACTGACTGGATCGTAGGCTCTCCGGACTTCCTCCAGAATGAGTGCCTGATAAGCGTCTTCTTCAAACGGATAGCTAGTGCCGGCGATGCGTTTGGCAAATGAGAGGCTGTGCGCCAGAAATCCTGCTTCATCCTCAAAGGGATTAGGCGTCGGTTGAGTCATCATCGCCATGATATCTGGGGAAGCTTGCGGAAGGGTAGGATTACCGGAACTAGACATAATGGAGGTGAGGGATAAAACTCGTTCAGGGTACTCACTGGCGGCAATCTGGGCAATCATTCCGCCCATCGACCTGCCAACGAAATGTGCCCGGTCAATGGAAAGGGCGTCGAGCAGTTCGATAGCGTCGTTGGACATGTCATCGAGAGTGTAAGGGATGTCCGGTCGCTTTCCTGACTTGAGAGCAGTCGCCAGTGCGTCAAAATCCAGCGCCTGATCATGGCTAAAGTGTGCCGAGTGACCTACGTCTCGATTGTCAAAGCGAATCACGCGAAAGCCCCGCTCAGCTAATATCCGACAAAACGGAACCGTCCACCAAGCCCAGCGATTAGGATAATAGCCTCGTCATTTTCGTTACCGAAACTGTCATAGGCCAGATCAACGCCATTGACTTTCAGAATGTTCATGAATCATGACTCCTCCAATTCATTCGGTATCAGAAGTTCTGCCACAGGTAGAAGGAATGAAACTTCGATCGCTGCAGTCCGATGCCCGATACCGGCCTGATAGCTTTGATGACGTCTTCGGGTTCAATAAGCTCCAAATGTTTTCATTCATATGTTCACTTCAGGAAATGCATGAGCGGCTAATCTTTTGACATGGTTTCTGATATCAGGTGTCCAGTCATCAATGAAGTAGTAAAAACGATCCAAATCACCAGCATACAGTGCCCGTAGAGCTTCTTCGTATTGAGGGAAGTTCCCCGCCATAGCTGTCATAAAGGTATAGGTTGCTTCTTGTGATTTTCGGATATTGCTCTGAATATCTCCAGCACGGCGAGCCTCATCAATGAGTTTTCGTAAGGTTACCGAAGCCCCTCCAGGTTGACTCTTGAGCCATTCCCAATGCCGTGGCAATAACGTAACTTCACCGGATACAACCCCAAGCTTGGGTCGACCGACTCGGCGTGTAAGCGGATTATTTCCTTCTTTATTGGGTAAGTCATCAAACTGTTCTCCTACTCGTTTGAGCACATCATCTGTCTTCCCACGAAAATCAACATCTACTGGCTTCCCCGTGGAATCGTCAAATAAAAGCAACTGTGTGAGGTCTCTGTCATCCAGAGCATCCTTCACGGTAGTAACAACGTGCTGTAACGAACCACTGGCGACGACTCTCACACCCAAAAATGCCGTACAGGAAATGCGCGTTAGGACATTACTCATGCTGACCTCCTCTCTAACTGCCTCACTAATTATACCCGGATAAAATTAAATAATCAATATTACCCGGGTAAAATAAAGTAATTATTCAACGATTCCCTTGTGCTTTATATAATTGAATTTTTGGGTGAGCAAGGTAAAATAAGGATTTGATAGAAAACGATTTGTTATAGGGTGTGTTTCAAAAAAAGGGCAGACACGGTCAAGTGCCTGCTTTTCATTTATCGTATGCTGTCTACAAGAGGTGTGTTGCATGCACGCATGGGAAGCGATCCAGAAGACCTTGAACCATATCGAAGACCATATCAGCGAGGAGACTCAAGTCGAAGAACTGGCGGAAATCGCCATGCTGTCGCCGTTTTACTATCAACGGTTGTTCACGCGGTTGGTCAAAAAGCCGGTACGGGAGTATATCAAACTGCGCCGCTTAGCCAGAGCTTGCTGCGTGTTGCGTGAGAAAGAAAACCGGATCCTCGACGTTGCGGTGGAATACGGTTTTTGCAGCCATGAGACCTTTACTCGGTCGTTCAAGGATGCCTATGGAATCACCCCGGCGCAGTACCGGAAAAGACCTATCGGTCTCGATCATTTTGACAAACCCGATTTGCTGCTGAACTATGTCATGATCGACGAGGGTGTGCCGCTAGTCAGCGACGGGCTCGTGCTGGAAATGAACCGAAAGACCCTTGAAGAACCGATAAGTTTTATGGGGAAGAAAGGAAATTATCCCTTTGTGCATGGCAAGATGCTCGGCGAAAGGCCCGGCGTTTCCCCATCCATTGAAATTTGGAACGGGTTTATCCAGGTTCTGCAGGAGATCCCGCATCTCTCCGGTGGGCGTCAGATAGGCGTATGTTATAAAGGTGATGCGCCGGAAGGGCACACCTCGTACTTTGCTGGAGTAGAGGTAGAATCGGGTAGAGAGAGTCCCCGTTTCGCAAGCTGGCGGCTTCCCGCGAGAGAATACGTCGTCTGCGGATTTGAGGCAGAGGATTTTGAACAATTGGCGCCCGCTGCTTTGGGCAAGGCGATGAAGTACACCCGGTTATGGCTGAAGAAGCACGGTCTGATCGCGGACGGCTTTTTCCCGGAGCTGTATTACCCAAGCTCGCCCGACACCGCCTATATGGAACTGTGGATCCCGTTCAAGCAACGAGATGAATAGACTAAGAGACAGCGACGAAATCGGAGGAATGATCATGAACAAGTACAATGAAGCCATGAAGCTGCTGGACAAAAGATTCGGCAATGGCAAAGACAATGGGGTTTCCTTAGCGACCATCGGGCATGATCCGAATGTGGATGGTAAACCCCGCCCCGCTGTCCGCAACGTGGATGGCTACTATGAGGACGGTGCGTTTTATGTGGTTACCTACACCAAGTCCAACAAAATGGACCAGATTGAGGCGAATCCCGCGGTTGCCGTCGCCATCCATTTCGAATGGTTTTTCGCTAGCGGCATCGGTGAGAATCTGGGTTGGGTACGCGACGGAAAAAACGCGGAGATGATGAAGAAAGTACGTGCCGCTTTTGCCCAGTGGTATGGCAATGGCCACGTCAACGAAGAAGACCCGAATACATGCCTTCTGTGCGTCCGCCTTACAGAGGGTTCAATCCTTGACGAAGAGAATGCGAATGGCGAGGTCCGGTATCACATTGATTTTGTTAACAAAACGGCGCAGTAGAAAAAGGAGAATGTCCCATGCGGCTTAAAAGCATGCTCGCTACGATGCAAAAGGACGGCATCCCTGAGGATACGAGAACTCATTTTGAACAAGTCGTTCACCAGTATCGCGGAGGCGAAGCCGAGATGAAGTTCGTTGACAAGATGGACG
The DNA here is from genome assembly GCF_001457415.1 of Gorillibacterium timonense. Taxonomy (GTDB): domain Bacteria; phylum Bacillota; class Bacilli; order Paenibacillales; family NBRC-103111; genus Gorillibacterium; species Gorillibacterium timonense. The sequence goes on along the minus strand of NZ_LN881723.1, from coordinate 531,619 downwards.
AGCTTCTTACGGAGGAACAGCGCCTTTCGATCTGGGAGCGCAATGGCGGGTGCCGGCTCGGACGGCGCAATCAGGAAGCCTTGGCATTTCGATCGGAACACGTAGACAAGACGCTCGCGGAGAAGGTTGAACGGCTCAAGGGTACCCGGTATATGAGTAACGTTAACCTGAACGAGGACGGAACGTTAACCGCCGGCAATGGCTGCCACCTCTGTGTACTCAAACATAGGAAGCCGCCATACACCGCGTCGTCTACGGTATTTGGTTGCTCCGCCGGAGGCGCCCTGCACAATTACAAAATTGCGCTGGGCGCCAAGCTGAAACTGAAAGCGATCGACTCGTTCCTGCTCGATCCGGATGCCACCCAACCCTACTCGTTTACTTTTGAAATCGTAGAGTAAGATAACGAAAATGGTTTTGAATGAACGGGCTCCGATCCGCCCCCTAAAACCATACATATACTTGAATTACCGTCATTATATCCACACACACAAACAGGACTGCCCGATTCCGAGCAGTCCTGCATCTATTCTGTAGTCGTACCCATTACCAACTTATACTCTCCATAAGTAGTCTGTATCGGTTTCATCATACTTCATCATACCAATATTCTGTAAAACTTTTTGCGAAGGAATATTATCTTTTTCAGTTTCAGCAATAACGGATAATACTCCTTCTTGCTCAAGTGCCCATTTTACGGTTTCTCTAATGGCTTCGGTTGCATATCCTTGGCGCTGATACTCTTCATCAATACCATACCCGATCTCTACCTCGCCTTTTTCATTAGGAGCTCCTTTGAATAATGCACCTCCAACTATCTTGTTCTCTTCTACACTAATAAATTTCCGGAGGCGATACCATAATCTATCCTTTTCATTATTCAAAGCTAACCAATAAAATTCTTTTGCAAATTCTTTATCGAACTCATTTGGTTTACTTCTTGCAAGACCTGCATTCTTTTCAAATTCTTCCGCGCCAATGCCTCTTGTTAATAATTCCATATCGTTTTGACACCCATCTCGATGAAGAAATTGGAAATTCCTTCATCGAGACAGCTCTATAAGTCTAGTTCTCTTCGACTGGTTGCTGAACATGTACTTCTATTGACCCATGAAGGGGTTTTCTATATGATTTTTATGATTCCGGGAAAATAATGCCATATAGATGGAGGGATTCATTTTGGATTTATATCCTTTTTCAGACGAACAGGGCTACACAGGTTTTATTGATAAGAATGGGGATGTGAAAATCCCCTCTGTTACACTACGAATTGTTGAGGACTTTCATGAAGACAGAGCTGCGGCAAAAACATATTCGAATAATAAGTGTGGGTATATCGATTTTAATGGGGAGTGGGTTATCGAGCCCAAGTATGACTTCGTAGGACCATTTGTAGAAGGAAGAGCCATAGTAGGATTACGAAATAGAAAAAATAATGAAAGAAAATACTATATAATTGATCGCTCTGGGGAAATAGTATGGGACGTACCGACTAATATTATTATTGAACATAAGAAATGCCCTAACTTAATACCAATAAGTAACGGTGATAAGTGCGCTTACACGACACCAACAGGAAAACTTGTAACAGATTATGAATTTTATGATGCATATCCTTTCAGTGATGATGTTGGTTTAGTTCAACTTAGTAAAGCAAACCGTGATGGTAATTATGAATGGGGTTACCTAAATAAAGATGGCACAATTCTAAACAATGCATCCCTTACCGCTAGTCGTGCTTTCTCTTTTAATGAAGGATTCGCCCGACTGCAATCTAGAGTAGGTGTAGAGGACCGTTACTATTATATAAATAAAAATGCTGAACGCATGAATGATCTTCCTTTTAGCTTGGCGGGTTCATTCTCCGAAGGAAGAGCATATGTAAAGGGTGCTGGTAAGGGAGCTGGAGTTTGGTATATAAATACTGAGTTTCAAGAAGTGCTAAGCCCGGACTACAAATTTTCTATCTATAATTATTCGAACGGACTTGTAGTAGTTAGAGATAATAAATATGATTTATATGGTTATGCTGATCGAAGTGGTAAGGTTGTAATTGAATGTAACTATAGTAATAACAAGACTATGTCTTTTAAAAATAATTTGGCGTATGTGGTTCGCGAAAATCGTCGAAATTATTTTTCAGGATCACGGATAAGATACATTAATTATTCTGGTGAGACGGTTTTCGAGATGAACAGAGAAATGACCCCTCATAACTTGTCTATGGGTTGATTGGAATGGGAAATCGAGTCTGTAAAATAGATTGTGTAAATTCCCAAACCCAGTAAAATGGGAATCAGAGAAAGGTGGGGGAACACATGGGAATGTGGAGTTAGGAACAGCTTCGAGTGTTCATCAAGGAGAACAACGTAGTGACAGCTCAGGACGCCCAGAATGCCCTGAAAAACTTGTTTGCCGACACGTTGCAGGAGCTGCTGGAAGCGGAGATGGACGAACATCTGGGCTATGAGAAGCACGATGTGTCAAACAAGAAGACGACCAACAGTCGTAACGGCAAAAGCAAGAAGCGGATCTCGAGCGAGTATGGGGAACAGGAGATCACCGTTCCACGGGATCGGCAAGGCGAGTTTGAGCCGGTGGTGGTGAAGAAGCATCAGACTCATGTGACGGGCATTGAGGAGCAGATCATTGCCCTCTACTCCAAGGGTGTTAGCACCCGAGAGATCCAGGATCACTTGCAGAACGTGTATGGCCTCGACATGTCACCCACCTTTATTTCCAATGTGACGAATAAGGTTCTCCCGCTGGTCAAGGAGTGGCAGAATCGACCGCTCCAGAGCGTATACGCCGTCGTATTCCTGGATGCAATTCACTTCAAAGTCAAACAGGACGGGGCCATTGTGAACAAGGCTGCCTACTTGGTCATCGGCATCGACCTGGACGGTAACAAGGATGCGCTCGGCATGTGGGTAGGAGAAAACGAGTCTGCTAAATTCTGGCTGAGCGTCCTGAACGACTTGAAGAACCGTGGCGTACAAGACATCCTATCCTCATCACCTGTGTGGACAACCTCACGGGTTTTTCCCAAGCCATCACTGCCAGCTACCAAAGACCGAAATCCAGAAATGCTTCATCCATCAAGTCCGCAACTCCACGCGTTACGTGTCCTACAAGGATTTGAAGAACGTCACCTCGGACCTCAAGCCCATCTACAAAGCGGCAACAGAGGATTTGGCTCGTCTGGAACTGGATCGCTTCGAGGAGACGTGGGGAGCCAAATACCCGCTCATCATCCGCTCCTGGCGCGCGAACTGGGACGAACTCGCCACCTTCTTCAAGTATCCCCCCGAGCTTCGCAAGCTGATCTACACCACCAATATGATCGAGAGCTATAACCGCCAGCTCCGCAAGGTTACCAAGGGTAAGAGTATCTTCCCCAGCGATGAGGCGCTCATCAAAATGCTCTATCTCGTTACGATGGACGTCACACGAAAATGGACGGGCCGGGTGCAAAACTGGGGACAAATGCTCCTCCAGCTTTCCGTATTCTTCCCCGACCGGATCGGCCAGCACTTACCGTAAGAGGTTCATTCTCCCCTCTGGGAGAATTTCCTATATCAAGTTTACACGATTATTTAAGATATAGCGTGGAAAGCAAGAATATCAGAATATGAAATTTTTAATCTGCAAAGTATGCTATCTTTCCATTATAGTGTGGGAAACTATTTTTGAGGGAGTCTGAACACTTATGCTATCTTCCCAGAGTAGGGTGGAATTTGAGATAAGTATTGTATTTTACCTTAATAAGCGATAATTCTTTTTGTAATATAATAGTAAAAACATTATCTATGCAAGTCAATCAAAACAAGTTTGCGGTATAGTATTTATATAATGTACGCTCGTAGGGACGAACTGTGTTCGTTCACGGATGGTCGCAGACCGTCCCTACATGGGGATGTGGATTATTTATATTAGACGAAAGCGAGAGAAGAAAATGGAGCAAGGTACAATGACTTTCCCAGAAAATGAATATTCTTCGATTGTTAACCGATTGAATCAGGGAAAGACTTGTTATACAACAAGAGTATATAAAGAATTGGGTATATACAGAGAAGGTGTGAAATATAACACTCCGTGGAATCAAACTATTGTTGTGATTCAAATACAGCAATTCAATAAAATTGCAGACCACCCTTTTTACAAGGAACTAACTCCGGCTCAACGTGAAGAAATCTATCGGTATTCTGAGAAAGCTGACAAATCTTATGAACTAATTGCCTTTAAACTTATTGAAAAATAAATGTGATAAAATTTTAAAACACCCGATAATAAGCATTATGTTAAACTTAATTAATCGTTTACAAAAGACTATTGACAGGCCTCTAAAACAGGACTGCCCGATTTCGAGCAGTCCTGTATCTTTTAAAGATTAGCTCATTTCCTATATGAGCATTTTGCATAAAGGGCACCCTAAGTGCGCGCGTCATAGGGATGCCTAGATGAAAATCATTTTATTATTGCTGAAGTTACTATTGGGAATTAGGTAGTTTAGTAAAATGCTTTGTATCGTCTCGGGTAAATCGGAAATCCGCAACTCGCTAGATGGTTTGCAAATAAGCCTATAATCACCTTTAGGATCTTGCTCATCCGAAATATCAAAACGATACAACCCTTTTTGAGCGATTTTTTTGCATTCTTGCCAATATTCATTTCTGGGGAGACTGGGTGTTTCTTCACTAAATGTAACTTCTTCTTCAAGGTTGGGATTGAGATTCTCAAAAAACTCACACAAGGTATCGAGTTTCTCTCTGGATTCCCTTATAAATTCAGGAACCCTCTTACTTCCGCCCGATGTAAATCGAGCAATTCTACCCGTTTCATCCATACCATACCATTCTATATCTTCAACCTCTAAATCGATTTCTGTTATTTCCATCGTTGCCTCCAAACAGCCTATTTAAAGGCGACTACTGCGCCCATTTTTCAAACAATACTATTTTTACAGGACCATCCATATATTCTTTTGTTATTTGATAACCGTGTTTTTTGTAAAAATAGTGATTTCGTTCTTTATCAGCCAGTGCTTCTAATGACCAGTGTTTTGCTTGCGGAAACTGATTTTCCATAAAAGTCATTGCCATCTGCCCAATCCCTTTATTCTCGTTTTCAGGAACAACGCATAAGCAATTTAGGTAAAAATCATCATCGCTTTTTTTCGTTATACTGATATATCCAATCATATCTCCGTATGCCTGTATTTTATAAACGATTCTTTCTTGAACTGTTTTTGTTATGCCTTCCACGGTGTTGTTATAACCGCGACTTTCTCCATAGTTAAGATAGTCTTCATAAAAACTTTTATTTTTCACTTCAATAATGTCTTTTACATCTTCAACTGATGCTTTTTCAATTGTAATATTCAATATTCCCACACCCCCGACCCTCTGTATAGCTAAGTGCTTATTTTACTTATTAAATTGCGATCCACCAACACACTCCAAATTTATCAAGAACAGTCGCACAACATTTGCTCCACGGAACTTCCTGAATGGGATGAATAATAACACCGCCATTACTCAAAATCGTAAAGGCATTACGAACCGCTTCTTCGCTTCCCATCTCAAAAACATTAAACGTCATGGTTTCCCATTTCATTTTGTGAACGATGTTTATGTCACAAGGGTTTGCAGCTTCGCTCAATGCTAAAAAACCTTCCCCATTTACGGATAATTCACAGTGTGCATAAGCAGTTTCGGTATCATCTTTCACTTCAAATGTAATTTCTGCGCCAAACGCTTTGCAATAAAATTCTGCCGCCTCGAAACTACTTTTCACATAAACCTGAGCATAATTTTTCATAGTTCCCTCCTGCACATAATATAAATTATATATATTTAATTTATAGTTAATATTATACAAATTATTCCTCAATATCACAATCTCACTTCGAGCCGACTTGGCTCGAAGTTCCTTTTACCCGGAAGCCTACATCGAACAAGAAATAGATGTTAGGATTATCATATCTATTGTTATTTCGAGTTCGATTCCTATCATCCTCATTTACCTTTAGGTCAGACTTACTGGGGTATGAAAGAATCAGAAATGAAAGAAATGGAACTCGCATTGAGAAATGCATTAGCACCTTCTCCGACCTTTTATGTAACTTACGTTCGGGTGTATAAAGAAATTGAACCTAACAAATACGTACCATTTGAAGATATCCAACTCGCTATTTAACCGCCTTATCGAAGGCGGTTTTTATTGTGGAAAGCTTCCGAAGTCCCATACGCTCAGGCAAGCCGAGATCAACCGGCTGCTGGATAGTAGAGATGAATCCCACAATGACCAATTTCTTAGAAGCGACCTTCTTTTAGTCCCCCGTTATCGACTTGCAATACGTGATCGTATTTATTTAAATTCTCTGGGGTAATGTCATGCGTTACCTCAATTAAAACATGCTGATTGTGTTTCAATAAGTAATCTAGGATGACTTTCTTTGAGTTTAGATCAATACCAGAAAAAGGTTCATCCAACAAGTTGATGGGATAATCCAGATTAATCAAACGCAAGATGCTGATCATCTGACGCTCGCCGCCGCTTAATTCTTCAATCGACTCAAACAGAGTCAAGCGCGTTTGCATTTGCTGGGGCAACTGATGGAGTAATGCTGAAACTTGCGGTTTTAGAGGGAAACTGCCAAAAAGGGTAACGTTCTCTGCAAAATCCGTAGCAAATAAATGTTCCTTTTGCTGCAAGGTAAACATGGATTGACGGCGTTTCTCCCGATCGGCAGGTCGACCGTCGATCAAAAAGGTTCCTGCTTGAGGAGTCAATTCACCGTTTATCAACCGCAATAAGGTCGATTTGCCGGCTCCGTTGTGACCAATAATGGCGTAACTTTTCCCAGCCTCAAACTGCTTTTCTTCTATCTGCAAATGATGACCCTCACGAGTGTATCGTAAATTTCTGATAATAAAGCTATCAATTGGTAAAATGGCATCCGTATTTTTTGGCATATCCGATAGCTTCAAATGCTCCTCCATGTCGGATACGACATCTCTGGAAGAGTTCAAAACATTGATGCAGCTTAAAACATTACTCATGGAGCCAATGAGTTTTCCCGTATACAACAACGCAGCACTGGCAGCGCCAAGGGTGATATTCCCCTGAATCAAAAGCATACCGGATACGGCAAACACCGCCAGGTTCATGACGTTTGTACCGACACTGTTCACCATGTCGCTTATCACCCGAAATCGTCCAAAGATGAAGCGTTTGTTCTCTGCATCCACTAAATGGTCTTGATGCCGTTTGAGAATCACCTCGACGGTTTTGGGAGAAATGTATTTATACCCCGATAACAGATCAAACAGCAAGCTGTTGTATTTTTGCAGCCCTGCCAAATTCACTTTTCTAAGTCTTGCCAACGTTTTTTGGGTTAAAATCGGCAGAAGCGATACCACCACGGAGAAGACAACGACTACCGTTGTAATGCGTATATCCAAAACAAACAACATGCTGGCACAGAAAATGAGCAGATTGACAATGCTTTTGGTCAGATCTATATTCGCGCTTACATAGTCCTCATCTACTGCATCCACATTATTATCGATTATACTGAGGTAATCCGCAGGCTTCTCTTTTTGGAACTCTTCGGGTATTTTAGAAATAAACTTCGAGAACAAGTCCTGCTTGATCAAGACTTTAAACTCCCGACTCAGCCTCCATTCCCATACGCGATTAAGATACTCAGACAAAACATTCAATAAGACCAGGCACAAAAAAGCTAAGAACAAGGTTCCCAAGTAACCCCATCCTTTTTGATAATTGTCAAACAGCTTCTTGGTCATCAACGGGAATAAAGACGAAGTCATAGAGTAACCGCCATAAAACAAAAAACCGGCTATAATGGTCCATTTTAATCGGTATAAGTACTTTTTCATAATAAAACCCCTATCACAAATAAAATCAACATAAAGATTGTTTTATTAAACATAGCTTTTTCCATACGACTTTTCCTCACTGAAAAACAAAATTATGTAAATAATTCCTTAAACTTGTTTGTAGTATAACCTAATTGGGACATCTATGTTGTACTATTACGAAATTTCGCAAAATACTAAAGGAGACTCAATAAATGGAACCAGGAACCCCTATTAGAGAAAATCAAAAATCTAAGAGTATGACTTTACAAGAGTTATCGGAAGGAATCATTCGTTTTCGACTCTGGGTTCATTTGAACGAAATAAACCAATGATCAGCTTTTACAGTTTATTACTACTATCCAACGATGAAATGTTACCAAAGCTTCGAGAGGCGTGCAGGCACTTTCAGGCGCCTGCCTATATACATTGAAGTGACTATGATTCCGTAAGACAGCGGTTCGGTCTGCTCATTGAGCAACCTCCGTCTGGTTGCCCACATCGTCAACACGATATGCTATTCTTATGATATTTGGGGCAATCCGATTAAAGAAACTGAGTCGGTTAACAATCTTTTCCGATATTCAGGTGAATATTGGGACAAGACAACTTCGTTGCAGTATTTGAGAGCACGATGGTATGATCCTGATATGGGGCGGTTCCTTAATGAGGATACATATGACGGGGATATAAACAACCCAACCAGTCTCAACTTATATACCTATGTAGGGAGTAATCCCCTAACCTTAGTAGATCCCTCAGGTCATCAAATTTATGCAATTGGATCAAATAAAAATGGTTATACACTAATTTTCTCTGATCGATTAATCGAGAATGTAAGAGCAGCTTACGGTTTTTTCCCATGGATTGGATCATACTTAACTGATGCAGTAGATTAGGAACAGCAATAGAGATTTATGGTAAAGTAACCGAGAACCTGAAGAGTTCGGGGATATTGGCAAAAATTTCAAAAATAGTTGGAAAGGCGGCAACTGTTTTATCATTAGCATCAACTGTTGAGGACTTTTACCAGGCTAACACATATAAATATTATGAAGTTGACAAATATATTGGTGAATTTTTGTTCATTCAGGCAGATAGCAAAGGGGAATTATTGGCAAAGTATTTATATGCAAGAGAGAGTATGCTTCTACTGATGAAAGAAGGGAAGGTTGAGAGGGGGCGGAATAAGTATGGTGTTACGTGGGCATGGGATAAGGATGCAATAAAACAATTAAGAGAAGAAATAGATAGAATTAAGAAGTGATTGAGGAGATGATTCCATAAAAGAAATAATGATTTGGGCAGTAGTCTTTTTGATTATAAATATTTTAGTTTTTCTAAAATTCTCAGTTGAAGGATACAGTACCAAATCGATTAAGTCAATAATGATCGGAGTAAATGCAGCCTTTGTGCTGTTGGCCTTTTATTACTTTTTCGTAGATAAATAGAACGAATGATATTTGAGGTATTATTGAGTTTAATCAAAAGGGGTGATAACCTCCTATTAATGAACTGCACCCCGTCATGATTTAATTGACTCTTAAGTAAAGTCGGGAATAAGAAAGTTGTTATGAATTGTATTGCACCACAAGTGACTCCCCTCGCTTGTGGTTCTTTTTATGCCTTCACTGTGTTGATGATGACATGGTTAAACATCAATCATATGTATACCAGCAGCTTGTCTTCTGATCTTAGCTTAAAATGGGTCTGTAAAATAGATTGCGTAAACTCCCAAGCTCAGTAAAATGTGAACTAACGAGAGGTGGGAGAACAAATGGGAATGTGGAGTAAAGAACAGCTGCGAGCTTTCATCAAAGAGAACTATGTAGTGACCGGGTTCATTTGAACGAAATAAACCAACTTAAGAATAGTTAACTTTATTTCAGAAAATTAAAACGAGTCATTACATACTCTTCCTGAAAATGCACAACAACTCTATTTATGATTCATTTCATCCGGAATGGATCTCCAGGGTGTTTATAGGAAAACGAAAAGAAGCAGTTCCGGCGTGGTGTTACCGGGACTGCTTCTTGATGTTACTTGAGATGCTTGTGATTGCAATGTCCGATTTCAGAGCTTCTGCTTTTTCATTTCTTGCAGGACAAGAGTCGAATAGATTTTAACAAGTGAAGCTGGACCATGCCGTTCATATAATTTCGCTTTTTTAAGACAAGCTTCATGGAAATATTACACTAGTTTTACACAGATATTACGTATTGCGATAGATGGTCCCATGGAAGATTGTTACTATGGGAAGTACTGGCAGGCGCCATAATGAATAGAATTGTAATCATTTTGTGAGAGGGAAGGGAGTTTCGGAATGAATCGGCTAAAAAGAGTAATATCGCTAGTATTGACGATTTTCATTATTACATCGAGTATACCAACCCTGCGCATCACAGCTTTGGCGGAGGATTTGCCAACCTATTCTGGAAAAAACGGATCGGCGAGCTTAGCACCTCTTGATGAAAGCGGTCTCTCCGCCACGATTTCGGGGTATGACGAAGCAGGCAAGGATATTAAGGTCACGATAACACCACCCGTGCATTCTGTTGTTGAGAGTGTGTATCTGTCGTATCGTCAGGCTGATTCCATGGCTTATGAGAAGGAACTCATGGCCGATAAGGGCAGCGGCGTATATGCTGCTGAGCTTGACCGAGCAGTTATATGGACCGATTCCCTCAACTGGCAGGTGAAGGTGAAATACGCGGATGGCGAGGAAGCCTCCACACCTCTGACGGAAACAAAAATCAAATCAGCTGTGGACGGACAAGCGTCCTCGCCGCTGTTGATCACGGAGATTGTTCCTACCGCTACAAAAGGATACCATTTTACTTATCTGGAGATTTACAATAACTCCGACAAAGCGATTGATTTGAAGGATTATACGGTTTACAATACATACCCCTCAGGGAGCAACGGGGTGGAGTGGAGCTTTGACGGCAAAAATAATACATGGAAAACCGGCTATCATCCGGCGGAAAGCATCATGCTGCCAGCAGGCAAAGCCATTATTCTTTGGCCGACAACTTATGCGCATACCGTCGCTGATTTTAACAATTTCTACGGGACCAGCCTTACAAGCAATGACATCGTTAAGGTGAATCATGGCGGCATTAGCCCCACGGAGCAGCGCAGCTTCCGCATCGGGAAAAGTATGGACTCCATTATCGCAACCAGTGTAAGCAACAACAGCAACATCGAAGATAATCCGGATCGAAATGTGACTACGAAATATTCCAACCAGTACACCTACCGTCTGGATGGGAAAATCGGCAATAAATTTTCAAAAACAGCATTGCCAAGTCCCGGAGTTGTGAACAGCTGGCAAATTCCCGACAGTCCTTATCATATGGATGATACGGGAAGTGGAGAACCACCTCTTGGTCTCTCCGCCACTATATCGGGATATGACGAAGTGGGCAAAGATATTAAGGTAACGATTACGCCGCCTGTGCATTCTGTTGTGGAGAGTGTGTATCTGTCGTATCGTCAGGCTGATTCCATGGCTTATGAGAAGGAACCCATGGCCGATAAGGGCAGCGGCGTATATGCCGCCGAGCTTAACCGGGCAGTTATATGGACCGATTCCCTCAACTGGCAGGTGAAGGTGAAGTACGCGGATGGCGAGGAAGCCTCCACACCTCTGACGATAACAAAAATCAAATCAGCTGTGGACGGACAAGCGTCCTCGCCGCTGTTGATCACGGAGATTGTTCCTACCGCTACGAAAGGATACCATTTTACTTATCTCGAGATTTACAACAACTCCGATAAAGCGATTGATTTGAAGGATTATACCGTTTACAATACATACCCCTCAGGGAGCAACGGGGTAGAGTGGAGCTTTGACGGCAAAAATAATACATGGAAAACCGGCTATCATCCGGCGGAAAGCATCATGCTTCCGGCAGGCAAAGCCATTATTCTTTGGCCGACAACTTATGCGCATACCGTCGCTGATTTTAACAATTTCTACGGGACCAGCCTTACAAGCAGTGACATTGTTAAGGTGAATCATGGCGGCATTAGCCCCACGGAGCAGCGCAGTTTCCGGATTGGGAAAAGTATGGACTCCATTATCGCAACCAGTGTAAGCAACAACAGCAACATCGAAGATAATCCGGATCGAAATGTGACTACGAAATATTCCAACCAGTACACCTACCGTCTGGATGGGAAAATCGGCTATACATTTTCAAAAACGGCGCGGCCAAATCCCGGTGTTGTAAACAGCTGGCAAATTCCCGACAGTCCTTATCATATGGATGATACGGGAAGTGGACTCAACCCGATTGCTGACGGGGATCTGACTTATAAAGAAGCATATGGTGTAAACGACAATGTTACGATTACAGCCAAGGTTACAGGCGTTGCCGCAGGAGCTGCCATTCAAGCCGATTTGTACTATAAGCAGGGGAACGGTGGATTCAGCAAGCTCAAAATGTCTAGTGCTTTGAATGACACTTATTCGGTTACCCTCAACCGCAGCCTGCTTTGGGCCGACAGCTTTACCTGGTATGTAGAGGCCTTTGATGGAATCAGTCGTGTACGAAGTGCGGAGAAAACCAGTACAGTCAAGTTGGGAATTGATTATGATAAACAGCCTCCACTGATTTTTACAGAGGTTGTGCCGGTATACAAATCAGGCACACAGGCCACTTTTGCCGAAATCTACAACAATTCTGACGCGCCTATTAATATGGGATATTATAATTTGTACTATGAATATCTGAACAGCTCGACTGCTCCCAAAACTTGGACGATTTCCACGCCGGAGCTTTTGTTACAACCGGGCCATACTCTAGTGCTCTGGCTGAGCAATAATGGGACCACTGTGGACCAATTTAATGAACTCTATCATACAAACCTTGTGGAGAATAAGGACATTGTCCGGATCGACTATTCCGGGTTTCATGCTTCCGACTGGCGGCGGCTGAGTATAGGGACATCACTGGCAACCGCATTTACCCATGTGGAGTTCAACGAAAATAATGTCGCCGATGCAACCAGCGGCAGCAACCGGTCGGTTCAATATACTTATCCCCGCGACGGGTCGGGCAAAAGTCTGAAGGTAAGCAATCAGATGGCCCCATCCCCGGGCAGTGTAGAAGAATGGCAGGTTCCTGCGGCAAATAACCGAGTGCACTTCGGAGGGTATCCGGGGTACGTGGATAACGGCACTTCACCTGTACTAACAGCCGTCAACATCCCTGATACATTGAATGAAGGAGAAGAATATTTCTCCACCTTTAACGTATCCGACACCATCGGTCTGTCCGGGGTGACCATCGGCTACCGCTTCGACGACGATAGTGAATTCAAGACGGTATATGAAAAAACACAGAGAGTGAAGGGGAAGTATTTTGCCCGCATTCCAGCTAATGAAATTCTAAATCACAGCAAGATTGAATTCTATGTGGAAGGCTATAACTTGTTCCGCAAAACCAGAACCGAGATTTATACGGTCACTGTAAACCGATTAAATGCGGATGGACTGCGATTGAATGTAGGAGACGGCAAAGTGGTGTCGGGTATCAAAACCATCACGGCCAACGATGGCCAAAAAAATGCGGATACCAAGATTTTTGTGAATGATAATGAGGTGGACACTCGCCGGGTACTGGAAAACGGAGCTTTCCTATCGTTGGTCGCCTACGATCAGAATAACTATTTCAAGAACGCCGTGACCGCCCCGTATCACGGAAATGATCGGGAGATCATTTCGTATTTGGGCAAATGGACAAATATGAATTCACGTGCCATTCTGATCGACAATAAGTATTTCCAAGTGGATGCGGACGGCAATTATTTGGTTAAGCTGACGGTATGGGCAGGAGGCCAAGGAACCTCTTTCGAAGACATGTACTTGCCTAGTGTTAACCGTGAGGACTTCACGGTAACCAATGTGAAGCTGGTGCTGGTCAATGGAGAGGAGTTCTTGCCCACGAGGGCGGTGCAGGATTACCGGAATTCCGGCGATACCTTCTGGCTGGATGTGGACAATCCCGCATTCAACCGCGTATATAATGTAGGGGACACCAAGAACGGGAAAATGGCTCCCAGCCTGGATTTGTATTTTACCATACCCAAGGATAAGCTGACTGCCATGGGCTATGAGCTGGATACCTCTGCCTTGCCAGATGGCAGACACAAGATTAAAGCGACCTCGGGTGCGCATTCTGAAACCGCTGAAATCATTGTGGACAACACACCGCCAAGTATTGATTTGAAACTGGAACCGAATGCGGTCATTTCGGGAACCCTGCAGATAGACCCGGAAATTGTTGATGACAATGGCATTGATATTTCCCAGCTTACCATTGCGCTTGACAATGTGCCGATCACAGTGCCCTATTCAATACCTACGCGGCTACTTTCACCTGGTGCACATACGCTGCATGTTTCCGCTACGGATGTAGGTGGCAACGAAGTACAGAAGACGGTTACCTTCTATACGGACACGAAGGACCCCAGCGGTATCACTGCACAAACCGACGAAATTGCAGCGACTCAGGCTAAGCTTTCGGTCTCGGTGGCGGAGCTCAATGGCTCCAGCGCTGAGGTGGAATTTTTAAAGGGGCGCATTCTGACAGTAGAAAATGGAGAAATCACGATCAAACAAGGTGCCGGTAAAGGTCCTGTTGAAGTTGTAAACGGCAGCTCCAATATAACCGTCACTTCACCTGATGGCGATCTGCCTTACCAGTTATTTACCCTTTCGGTCGGAAACCTTGATGATCATGATCGGATATCTGCCAACTGGAATGGTACAGCCAGCTATACGGATGCGTCCCGGGCACTTTCCATGTATGTTCTGAATCTAGCGAACAAGAAGTGGGAGCTGCTGGCTCGCGCAGATGACAATGGAAATATTGACGCATCCTTCAGCGCCAAGGATCACGTGGATAACGGGAATGCCGTCCTGCTGGTGCAAAGCCGTGCAGATGACAATCCCAGCCTTCTGAGCGAACAGGCTCAAGCAGCAGAGAAGAGTACCCCGGCATCCAATTGGGATGGAACCGGACGTCCGGAAAGCTACGACTTCTCCTTCGCATGGATTACCGATACTCAATATTATACTGAAAGCTGGCCCCACCATTTTCTACAGCAGAACCAGTGGATTGTGGACAACGCAAAGGATTGGGATATTCGCTATGCGATCCATACGGGAGATCTGGTTGATGAATGGGACATGGATTACCAATGGCAGGTTGCCGACAAGGCAATGAAAATCTTTGAGGACAACGGGATGCGTTACGGTGTGCTGGGTGGGAACCATGATGTGGCTGCCGGACTTCAATATTACGATAACTACTGGAACTATTTTGGTTCCAAGCGGTTTGAGAAAGAGGCTAGCTACGGCGGCTCCTTCAATAATAACTTGGGTCACTATGACCTGCTGACAGAAGACGGACAGGACTTCATCATCCTGTACATGAGCTGGGATATCTATACAGACGAAATCAACTGGATGAATGAGGTTCTGCAGAAATACAAGGACAGAAAAGCCATCATCGCCACACATCGCTATACCAATGCCCAATATACGACAAGCAATCCTGACGGCTTGCTTGATTACCAGGGATACGTGTTGCGTGAGCAGGTTGTTGCGAAGAATCCGAATGTTTTCGCGGTACTCAACGGCCACTATCACGGGGCTGCCATTCAGATTGATGCCTTCGATGACAATGGGGACGGCACCAAAGAACGTTTGGTTTACCAAATTGTGACCGACTATCAGTCGGATGTTGAGGGCGGATCAGAGTATATCAAGTTTTTATATTTCGATTTGAAGAATAACAAGGTATACATGAATTCCTATTCACCTTATAAAAATGACTTTAACTATTATGATGAACCTAAGGTGGATGACTTTTCGGAAGGGCTGCAAAAGACAGACTATGATATTTACGAGTTGAACGTGAACTTCGATACCTCCGCCAAAAGCTTGATCACCAACCGTTTCAGCGCAAGCATTTATACGCAGGAGTCCATCGGAAGTGTGGAAAATGTATCTGACAAGGCTGAAGTGCTCTGGAAAAATCTGAGTCCGGATTCCCCTTATAGCTGGTATGCAAAAGTAACCAACGAAAAGGGCGGAATTAGCACTACGCCGATCCAAGTATTCCGTACCGCCAAGGTGACCGACAATGGTGAGAACAATCCCGGTGGGAACAACCCTGGCGGGAACAACCCCGGTGGAGGCAGCACGGGCGGCCCGACTGATCCCAAACCGACTGAAACCAACTTTACTGAGGTCAAAATTAACGGCAAGCCGATTCAGGTGGTACAAAATACTGACGGTAGCATTACTCTGAAGGAAGCTGATCTTGTAGAGTACCGCGGGAGCAAGCTTATCCTTGAACTGCCGGCAGCCAATCAATCGGAGCAAAACCGGAACGCCATTGTGGCAGTAATGAAGAAAAATGGCAGGAATGTTGTGGTTCCGCTCAGTATTTTCAATAATAATGCGGTTTTAGCCTATATCACCTCACCTGGAACGTATGACATCAGCTATAATTTGAAGAGCTTCGGAGACATAAAGAACCATTGGGCCGAGGATGATATCACGTTTGTCTCGGCTCGGGAAATCTTCCAAGGGGTTGGAAACGGAACATTTTCACCCAATGGAACCATGACTAGAGCGATGTTTGTTACGGCACTTGCAAATCTGGACGGCGCCGATGTCTCTTGGTATTCAAGCTCGAGGTTTACCGATGTTCAAGAAGAGGAGTGGTACATGCCATATGTGGAGTGGGCGGCGGAGCATGGTATTATAAATGGCGTAGGCAATAGTCAATTTGCTCCCAATGCACCCGTAACCCGTGAGCAGATGACAGTCATGCTGTATCATTATTTACAACATAAAGGATTTAGTTTAAACAAAAAGGCAGAAACCGGGAATTTCAACGATTCCGGTGCAATCAGCTCATGGGCAGCGGATTCTGTAGGCATTTTCCAGAGTGCTGGTATTATTTCCGGTAAGCCTGGCTATGTATTCGATCCTCAGGGAATGTCTACACGAGCAGAGGTATGTACCCTCCTTGCAAGGTTTATCTCGGGATTGGTTCAGTAAGCAGGGATTTGGGAACTCTCTTTCTGTTGATCTGAGCTTCAAAGCAAGGGGCGGCAACCGTGGCAATGAAGTCCCCTCTTATATAGGTAGACACGAATGTTTAAGGTAATCTGTTGGGCATGAGTCTGGAATTATCGGGCTCATGCCCATTTTTTGGTTGTTGAATAAATCCGCTGCAAAGGTTGGTTAAGGATCAGTGAATTTACACATCAAACTTCGAGAGGCGTACAGGCACTTCCGGGCGGATGCCTACATAGAATGAAGTGACTATGATTCCGTAAGACAGCGGTTCGGTTTCATTGTACATACGCGGGAGGTGTCGCCTCATGCCGGGACTGCTCGGTACGATCGCCTTGTTCATCAAGAACCTGTCCCTTCTCGTCTCCTACGTCAAAAATAATGCGTTTCCTCAGCCTTTATCGGAAGAGGATGAGGTCAAGCACTTGAAGCGCATGCAGCAAGGAGACCCGATTTCCCGCAATCTGCTCATTGAGCATAACCTGCGCCTTGTCGCTCATATCGTCAAGAAATTCGATAACACCGGTGAAGACCTG
Source organism: Gorillibacterium timonense (assembly GCF_001457415.1). GTDB lineage: Bacteria > Bacillota > Bacilli > Paenibacillales > NBRC-103111 > Gorillibacterium > Gorillibacterium timonense. The sequence goes on along the minus strand of NZ_LN881723.1, from coordinate 514,100 downwards.
GAAGATTTGATTTCCATCGGCACCATCGGCCTGATCAAGGCCATTGAATCCTTCTCCCCCGAAAAAGGAACAAAGCTCGCCACGTTTGCCGCTCGTTGTATTGAAAATGAAATCCTAATGTCATAAGCGTTGCGTTAAAAACTGCTTTTTTGCTTATGAAGCCACATCAGAGCATGTGGCTTTTGAATATTAGGGGATAAGGAAAGGATGCGGAAAATGAAGGATGAGAAATCAAAAATTGAAATGTACAAGCAATATTTCATGGGCGTCATTGAAGAACTAAAAAAGATGGATTACTCTGAGGCAGAGGCAAGAATGATGTTCGATCGATTTTCAAACGATATCTTAGAAATACGGGGTTTTTATTTAAATACTTCTGACTTTGCTAAAGAAATCGTTGAGTTGTATCAGGCAGTTCAAAGAGAGTTTGATCCCAATAACCCTGATCACATTTATGTAAGGGATTTGGGTTGGATCTTTTCGATAATATGCTGATTAAGGCAATTAACAAACATCCATTTGCGAATATGACTGTTAAGGGGTTATTTTCATGAGTCAGAACAATGAATGGGACGGTATTTTCTTTCAATCTGAATATTTTGAAAAATGGTACCATTTTGTAGAACTAAAGCAGGATACTAAGCGGCATGCTATGAGTCACTTTAAGGCATTCCAAAACTTCTTAGAAAAATCAGATTTTGAAGGAGAACTTGATTTTAACCAATTTTACTATAGCGAGTATACGGGCAACTCTTCGCCAATTGATGAAGAATTCATCGATAATTTTATAGAATATTTACAAAAGGAAACTAACTATTCACTATACTCCATTTATAACATTATCAGCTATCTTAAGAACTTCTTCAGATTCTTATTTGATATGGAAATGATCGAGAACAACCCAATGGAAAATTATAAAAATCGTTTTTATCATAGGCCTGCTGTAGATAAATCCCTTTCTATAGAAGAATGTACTAATCTGCTAACAGAAGCCTTGAAGTTAGACCCTTTCTTCAGAATGTATTTCACCATGATTTGGGTTATGTTAACCTGTGGTCTTAGGAATAGAGAGATTGTAATGCTGAAATTCGATAAAATCAATTTTGATAGTAATATGATTTTTATTGACGAGGGTCAAAAAACCTTTGCTAGTTCTGTTGCGATTCCTCCCTTCTTAGCCAATGAGCTTCGTCGGCTAATCAACCATGCTGAACATGTTAGATGGAGATTACATGGAAATGATCAGCTTTTCTTCTTTGAAAATAGGCCGTTAACAAAAAATAAGTTGTCAAGCATCATTCACCAATTATGTAAGGATGCTGGTATTGACAGAAGGGTAACTCCCCATGATTTTCGGCGAACTACAGGGTATTTAATGCAACTAAATGGTGCAAGTGTAATCTAAATAAAGAGGCAATTAAGACACCGATTTGTCTCTACGACTCTTAAACACTATTTACCCAATTGTAATGAGTTGCTTCAATTTCTTGACGATAATGAATAGTTAAAGAGTTAGTTGCATGTAACATTTGTTTAAATTTGTATAGAAAGCGAGTATTTTCACTAAGGTGATTATTTAGGTTCGCTGCATTATATGAAAATTGAATGAGTCAATCTAAAAACCAAATAATATAACGGCTAGTTTGACTAGTCGTTTTTTGCGATTCGAACACTTGTTCGCTGACAGGTTATAGTCGATACTCTTTGCTATATTGTAGTTAGAGCTGTATTAGGAGTGGATTACTTTGGAGCAAAAGCTTCACCCGAATGTTATACGATATTGGCAAATTAAATATGGCTTATATACGTTCAAATGGATCCTGATCAGCTGCATCCCATTCATGATCAGGATATTTTGGTTACCTGCCTGGGGTTGGTTAGCCATGATTTCATGTCTGGCGATATCATTTTTCTTCATCAAAGGACTTGCCTTCATTTGTTTCGGCGTCTACAGAAAATACTCTCGGAGGAGCTATCTCTTAGGAGACGATGAGCTGATGATTCGATGGGGGAATGTATGGTCAGATAACTCCTCCTTTATTCCGCTTAGCCGGGTGCAGCATGTGGATCAAGAACAAGATATGCTTGCCAAACGATTAGGTTTGTCGGAGTTAACCATTACAACGGCGGGGGATCATCACTTTATTGTGGGACTGACAGAAGAAGACGCCGCTCGGCTGCGCAGGCAAATCATTGAATTATCTAAATTAGACAACAAGGATGCTTATTATGATTAAGCGGCATCATCCCATTACCGTCGTCTATAAAATATACAGTCAAATCCGGTATTCGATTATTCCTCTTGCCGCGCTTCTCTTTAACGAGATTCAGGCAGGTACCGGACAACAACCTGATTGGGTATATCTTGCAGCCACGATATACGGTGTTGTGACAGGTGGTTGGTCGATTCTTTCCTGGTTTAAGGAAACCTATCAACTGGATACCAAGGTGCTGCATATTACCAATGGTGTATTTACCGTAAAACAAAGAACGATCCCGTTAATGAAAATCAATAACATAAAAATCGAGCAAAGCTGGTTGTATCGGCTGCTCGGGATCGCCAATGTCGAACTTCAAACGAGTGATTCCAATGCTGATGCCGATGCCCGGCTAGTTACATCTCGAAAGATGGCGGACTTGCTCAAGAAATCCATAGGGCTGACGGAAACTCGAAATGTGATTCCTTCAACCAAAGAGCATCATGTAACCAGCAAAGAAATCATGATGCTATCCATGAGCTCTAATACATTCTGGCTGGGACTTCCTGTCACGATCGCCGTCATCCAGCATTTGTGGAGTTGGTTATTCCCAACACCGGAAGAGGAACAAGTCAGCTTGATGGATCTTTTCAAGAATGAAACGTGGAGCGGGATAACTTTAGATGACTGTATAGAAGCGACACTGGTTTTGGTGGCGTTCTTGGGGATATGCATAATCGTTACTTGGCTCTTCTCTATAGGGATGGCACAATTTCGTTATAAAGGCTGGCATTTATCAAGAGCCGGAGATGTGATATCCATTCATCATGGTTGGATGGAACGTAAATCGGTGCAGATTCAGGTGAGACGTATCCAATCCCTGCGAATCAAAGAGCTGATGTTTGGGCGTTTGTACGGATATGCCTCCGTATGTATGGATTGTGTCGGATATTCAGGGGAGCGGAGAGTCAAATTGCTGATTCCTTCCATCCGCACATCGGAATTGGTTGAAGTGCTGGGCCGGTTGCTTCCCGAGTTTGGCATTCAACCTCCTAAGCGTGGATTACAGCTTCATGCATTCTATGCTGCGGCAATTCCAAAATTATTGTTACTCACAACCGTTATCTTAATGGGTTGTTATTTCACCATATGGTTTATGACAATCGTTTCGGTTCTTTACATCATCTATAAATACATGTCTTACGTCTATGTTCATACGAAATGGCAAATCGCTGCGAACTTGTTTATCTTACGCAAAGCCGGTTTCAATCAGACGACGGTGTACCTTTTGCGTGAATCCATCGAATCCATAAGCCTCAGACAATCATGGTGGCAGCGGTTATTTCGTATTCATCAGCTAGAATTGGAAATCGATTCTCCTGGGAACGTCCGAGAATACCGTGTGTTGGGAGTCACGAAACAAGACTGCGATGAGATTCTAAGGTGGTATAAGAACAAAAAGTTGAAACACCAAGTGGGAGGCGAAAAGAATGACTTTGATTAAAGACCTGAGTGCCAACGATGAATTCGTAGGCTACTATTTGTTGAAAGAGCTGGAGCTGAAGCAAACCAACACATCGCCGGCAAAGGATTACTTTGATTTGGTGCTGTGTGATGCCAGCGGACAGCTGCCTGCCAAGTATTGGGACGTGAAGGAAACGGAAAGAGACAATTTTTCTCCGATGACGCTGGTCAAGGTACAAGGAATCGTTCAACTATATCGGGAAAAACCGCAGGTTAAGATCACTCGGATTCGCAATATAAGGGACGAAGACGGTGTGTCCCTAACCGATTTTATTCGAGCTGCACCAATGGGATCTACGGAATTATTAGTAATCATAAACAAAGTCATCGAGAGTATTTCGGATTTGGTCATTCGCGATCTTGTAAGCTTTTGCGTCGATAAGGTGAGGGAGAAACTAGCTCATTATCCAGCGGCCAAAATGCACCATCATGCTTACTTCGCAGGTTTAGCCTATCATATTGTTCGTATGTTGGAGATCGGAGAGTTCCTTTGCAAGCAAAGGCCATTTCTAAATGTGGATATGATCAAAGCGGGGATTATCCTACATGATATTGCAAAGCCAGAGGAAATGATCGCTCAGCTTGGGGTCGTGACAGATTACAGCACCCAGGGTAAATTGATCGGTCATATAGCAATGGCGGCTAGTTGGATCACTGAAGCGGCTCTGCGGCTGGAGCTTCCACTCCACTCGCAACAAGTGATCGGACTACAGCACCTTATTCTCTCCCACCATAATCTCGGGGAATGGGGAAGCCCGGTGCAGCCGCAAACAGCGGAAGCGGTAGCGCTGCATCACATCGATGCACTGGATGCTAAGCTGCAAATGGCAGAGGATGCACTGAGTGCCACATCGGACAAAGAGTTGTGGACACAGCCGGTCCGAGGGCTAGAGAATAAAGCGTTGTATCGGATGTCACTCCTATGAACATATCGCGACAAGAATTTGAGAAGATCTTTAGAAGAATGAATGCTTCCTGGTCCTACGAAGATGCTGAACTAAACGACGAAGAAAAAGAACTTCTATGGAAGCGGCTTAATGAGGAAATTACCGATGAGGAGTTCAACCGATCCCTAATTGAGAAGAAGTCGAAGAGACCTAGAATAAAGACCAGTGGGGAGAAAACTCCATGAAAAGTAAATTCTACGTCGTAGTAAAGGGTGAAAGTCCGGGAATCTATATCAAATGGGATGGGGGAGCCAAACAAAACGTTGAAGGATATAAAGGGGCCGTCTATAAATCGTTTGTAACGTTAGAACTGGCAGAGTTCTGGTGGAAGCAGATGTCGCCAGATCAACAAAACCCTAAGTATCATTTTGATCAAAAAGAGGTTTCCTCGAAGATTCAGCCTACAGAGGTAGAGGAAGAACAAGGGCCGTACTACACCTATTTAATTATTGATCCTAGGACACAGATGCCCTTTTACGTTGGACAAACCCATGATATGGAACATCGGAAAATCAGCCATTTACGTGATTCTTACAAACATAGAGCCTATAAAAAATGGATTACAGATATCCGTAAGGATGGCCTCGAACCAGAATTCCAAGTTGTTGATATACAGCCAACAAAAGCAGATTCCCTGCGTTCAGAAACCGAATGGGTAAAAAAGCTTGCATACCAAGGCATCTGTGTCTTGAATGGTTGGCGTGAACATAAGGAATGGGTCAAATTACTCCTTACAAATAACCAATTTTGAAGGGACTTTAGCATTGGGTGGATCAAGATGTCAAGACATTAATAGTGTTACTCCTGTTGAATTATAAATTATTATGCGAGATTTTGAGGGTGATCATTGAAAAATGTTCATTTTTAGGATATATTTAGTGATGGGATATTCCCTCCATTTAGCATTAATAGTTACTGGTCAGAACTGATGGCAGAGGCAGCCAGATGACTAGCCATGCAGATGGAGGTAGCTTATGAACTGTACACATGCGACAGCTCACAAGACGTACCAAATCCGTAAAGGACTTGCAGTGTTTCGCTGTAAGCACTGTGGATTGGTATTTCGGGCTAGAACCTCGGTTTAACCGAGGAGAGGGAATATCTCACAAATAAACCACCACAATAGTGGTGGTTTATTTAATGTTTACTTTTTTAAAGTACAGCTTTTTGATTTCCGAAATACTTGAAATCTGCAGTCTTCCTAGGTTAGTAGATTGAGTGGGGTCAATTAGGAGGAGTCGTCTAATATATTCATCTTTACTTAATTTATGGAATTTCTGAGTATTGTCTTTTTCTTTATTTAATCTAATTGATAAAGAATATAGCATTTTTAAGTGTTTTCTATAATCTTGATCTCTTTTTATTAAAGGGGTTACATAAGAAATTTTTTGCTTTATATATTTATCAATATCCTCCCAAAATGAGTTATTGATCAATTTATAGTTTTCAATTATTCCAAAGTATATTTTTTGTTGCTTTGAATACACATTATTTTTCTTACTTATATATACTTCTCTTTTAAAAAAAACATTTTTACTTAACAGAAATGTAAGACGTTCTATGAGCAAGTTAAAATTACAATTCATTCGATAGGAACAGAAGCATGCATCAATCTTGCTTTTAAATTTATCGATTTTTGTCTGTGATATCGAGTATATTCTTCTTTCATTATTTGTTTCAAATTTATAGCCTAAGTATTCAAAATCACTAATACCCCCTTGTTTCGGGGATGGGAAAAAGATGAATTTCATTTTATTAGAATTCAACTTAAGTGAGTAAGAATCAAAAATTTTCATCATACCTTGCTTTACCGCTAACTCTTCTTGGGATTTAAGTTGTCCATTTAAAATAATTAATATGTCATCCACATATCTACTGTAATAATTTATAGTTGGAAATTGTCTTTTTAACTTATAATCTAAACCCTCTAAATAGATTTCAGCTAAAACATTGCTAATTGATAATCCTTGAGGAACTCCTTTAGGAATTACTTTTAAAGCTTGTTTTACCAAAAAGTACTCTTCAGATGATAACAATCCATTTTCTTTAAGCTTTTGTAACAACTTATTTTGGGGGATAGATGGAAAAAAGTTTTGAATGTCTAAACGAATAATATAATAACTGCTGTCAGAGGTGAACTTATTTTTTATCGAATCGATAATATTATTTCTGTTAGGATAATGTATTTTATATTTTTCGCTGATTCGGTCCTTTACATACTCTAGGACAAGTTTGTCTCTAATGGTAGGAATGTATATTACTCGATTATTAACTGAAATTTCCTTTAATCGAGTGAATCTATAAGTCCTATTGTTAACCTTTCTTATTATATTTTGATATTCTTGTCTTCGAATAATTTTGAATTGAGACTGTGTAATTTTATCCATACCAGTGTGAAGTTTGTTGCTTAGAATCTGATAATATGCTTCCAGTAAATCTTCCGAAATAGCCACTTTCTCAACCCCGATTTTTATTGAGAAAAAATTAAGTCGGACACATAACGTGTGTTGTGTTTTTCCGGGTTTGACAGAGCTGGCTATAGCTGCTCAAAAACTCGCCCAGTTTTTATATGCAACAGTCTGATAAATTAACATTATGAGTTCAATTATGCTGTTACATTGTACAGAGAGACCCTGTACTGTGTCCGACTTCTTGTATATAATAATACAAAATGTCGATTTTTGGGAGATGTTTTTTTGCTAAATAAGAAAATTTTCCTACTAACAGACGTACTTCCGTACGAGATCCCTCTAATTTATTCTAATAGATCTCTATTTTACAAAATAAACTCTGATAGCACTTGGTCGTCGTTACATTTAACATTTAATAAAAATAACAAAGAACATGTATCTGAACCTTATAATTTTCATATTGCAAAGAATGACAATGCCAAACGGCTTATTAGTCTTATTCACCCATTGTCACAATTGCAAATGTTAAAATTTATTGAGGAATATGATAAAGAGCTAATTGACTTTTCCAATACCAATGCTATATTTTCGGTTCGTTATCCTTCGGGAATAAACAGTATTACTCAGAAAAGGATAAATAAAATAAGTCGAGATCTTAAAAATCTACTGAATGAAAACAATGAAGTACTTAATAATGAATTAGATGAATACGTGGATAGCTATTTTGAAAAGAAGAGATATGTGAGAATTACAGATTTTTACAGGTCGCATTATTTCAAAAGAATCGAGTCTAAATATTCCAATTTATTGAAAATAGATATCCAAAATTGTTTTTATAGTATATATACTCATTCGATTGAATGGACATATTTGGGTGATAAGCTGCTTGCAAAAGCAAATAAAAATGATATGAACCGGTTTTCTTATAAACTCGACCATATAATGATGGCAGCCAATTTTGGTGAGACTAACGGCCTTGTAGTAGGACCGGAATTTTCCAGATGCGTTGCAGAGATCGTGTTATCTAAAATAGATAATTATGTTTATAACGAATTATCACGTCAAGGTATAATTTTCATGAGAGATTACGAGATAGTACGATACATGGACGATATATTTATTTTTAGCAATGATATTCAGTTATCTAAAAAAATCTTAAGTGTCTTCCAAAATGTCTGTTCCGAATATAAGCTAACTATCAATGAAAACAAAATATATAGTGAAAATAGACCGTTTTTAAGAAACCATTTATGGGTACCAAAAATCAAAAAAATACTCAAGTCATATTTTGATTCAATAAGAAACTTGTATAAAGAAACAAAAAGTAACATATTTAGTCACCAGAGTGCAACTTTTATCGATGAGGTCCGATGCTTACTAGTAGAGTTCGAAGCGCAGAAACATAACATTGTTTCTTACATTTTGGCTTATTTCGAAAGAAAATTTAAATACCTTATTTGGGTCCTGAATCAATATGAAGAAGAGTATCAAAAAGTTTATCTTTTGTGTAAGATCATAGATGCTTTACATTATATACTGGTTTTTTCTATAACTTCACCTAATATAACCAAATTCGCTAAGTTAGTCTTACTAATGAAGAATTATTCGAGCATGTTCGAGGAAGATTCCGTTAGCGAGTTGCTTTTCAAAAAGTCGTATGAATTAATAAAATATAATCAAAATCAAATCATTGAACTATTAAATCTAATAATTGTTTTGAAATTATTTGAAAGAGATCTGCCTGAAGCTCTTTTGATTAATTTGCTTGAGGTTGGCGATGATTATTTTGTACCATCAACAATGCTATATTATATTGATTCAGATAAAAGAAAATATCGCTATTCTAAATTGAAGAGGCATATTAACAATCAAATTCTAGAAATAACTAATAATCTCCATGAAGATTATATGTCTTTTCGTGGAACAGCGAAAAAAAACATACAAGATATGATTTGCTCGAAGGAATTTATAATTATTCACGACATGTATTCAAATTTGTTGGTTTCTCCAAAGGTAAAGAAGGAAATTGATAATAAAATTATCACATTAATTAACAACGAAAATTGGAATGGTGGAACCCTCCTTGATTATTTGGTAGAGTATCTGAGAGATTTTAAATTTCCTTTTATGAATTGGAACGCAAGTGATAGTGATATAATTAATAATTTGGTTCTAAAGAATTCAGAACTAGACTCGCGAGCTTCTGGGTGACTTTGCGGCAAAATAGCGGCAATGGTATAATGTTATTGAGGAGCCATTCCTGTAATGAATTAATTTGAGGTTTGAATGAAAAGAGCACCTTCTGTATACTGGGTTCCGACCAAAGAACAACTCAGCACAGGAGGCACTCTACCATGAAGTATAAGCAATCGAAGAAGCAGAATCAACGGATTACTCGAATTACCGAAAACACCCTGGTAATCGGAGCAGACATCGCCAAAGAAACCCACGTGTCACGGGGGATCGACTTCCGGGGCATCGAGTTGGGCAAGGAATGTGTGTTTCAAAACGACCGTTTGGGCTTGGAAAAGCTGGTATCGTGGATGAAGGAACTACAACGGGAGCATGCCAAGACCGACGTCATCTTCGGCATTGAACCAACCGGACACTACTGGTTTACTCTAGCGGAATTTCTACAGAATGAGGGCATCCAACTCGTTATCGTCAATCCTCACCACGTGAACAAGAGCAAAGAACTTCAAGACAATTCACCGACGAAAAACGACTACAAGGATGCCAAGGTCATAGCAGATCTCATCCGTAACGGCCATTATTCGGAGCCTAGACTTCCGAAAAGGATCTACGCCGATTTACGTATTCTCATGAACCATCGGGAAAAGGTCATGTTAAACCTGGGCCAAACCCAGAGGAGAATTCAAAATTGGCTGGACCGGTTCTTCCCCGAATACCATAGGGTATTTGCAGACTGGGAAGGAAAAGCCTCTCTCATCACGCTTACTGAATTCCCTACCCCACAAGAAATCGTCACGCTCGGCGCCTTTGCGGTCCTAAAGCGGTGGAAACAAGAGGTTAAAAGGGCGGTAGGCATGAAGCGGGCGGAGAAGCTGGTTCAAGCCGCTCGGAGTTCAATCGGCCTTCGAGAGGGCCTAACGGCAGCCAAGATCGAATTGAAGGACCTGCTGGAGCAATATACCTTGTTTGCCCGGCAGAGCGACGACGTCATGCAGCAGGTGGAGCAGCTTCTTGAACAGATACCTGGTGCGGAAGAAATGCTCACAGTTCCGGGCGTCGGAGTCGTTACATTAGCTGGATTTCTAGCTGAAGTAGGCGATCTGCAGGGCTATGACCACAGTCAACAAATCATACGACTTGCAGGCTTCAATCTACGGGAAAACAGCTCAGGCAAGAAGAAAGGCAAGTCCACCATAACCAAACGGGGACGATCCCGGCTTCGGGCATTGTTGTTCCGCGCGGTGATGCCCATGGTGGCGAAAAACGCGGAGTTTAAAGCCCTGCACCACTATTACACGAAACGAACTCAGAATCCACTGAAGAAGAAACAATCTATTGTAGCCCTATGCGGAAAGCTCATTCGAGTCTTGCACACATTGGGGACGAAACAAATTCGTTACAACGCAACAGATGTTTTGGGGCCGGTACGCCAGTCTCAGCTTCAGATGGCTGCTTAATTCAAACCGGAATATTCATTTTGCTTAACCCACGCTTAGAGTTTTACAAATGACAATAGAAGCACGGAGCAGCCGCAGATCATCATCCATAAGGGCAATGACCCAGTAAAGGAGCAAGAAGCGGCGTCCACCCCTTGAGAGGTAGAACGAAGGAATGTGAGGGCATAGACCCCGTGTGACATGGGAGGGTAAACCGTCGAGGGAATGGTGTGGATATCCAAGGTGCGACCATAAGTAGCATCCACAGATTGGAAAAAGGGTTCCAAGCTCTATTCCCGCAACCGGCTCCTCCAGAAAAAAATGTCATGCCAACATGATATCTCCATCTCTTTACAAAGTCGATGTTGTAAATCTAAGAAAACGTGAGCAAATGGAAGAAAACATTAATTTATAGTGGGAGGGTGATGTTATGTTTACACCCAAATATTCAATAATGGACGCCATTGCCCGCAGACTAATGGATATACAACGCGCGAGTGTTGTGGTGGATTTGCTTCCACTGCCCGCATCTATTCTGGATTTGCTTAAGAAAGAATCGATGGAAAAGACGGTCATTCTTTCAACGAAAATTGAAGGGAACACGCTTGACGAGGCGACAAAGCGAAAAGTCTTGTACCAAACCAGCAATGACAATGAAGAGCAGGAAGTTTATAACTTAATGAAAGCCTTAGAATACCTGGATGAAGCCGAAAAAAGGCAGCTCCCGGTCACAGAGGAATTGATTAAAAAGCTGCATGCCATTATCCGAATCTCGCACGGACGAAGACCGCGTGTTAGCGAGTATCGCGAAGAACAAAATCAAGTGGGCAGCCGCAATGCTTCCGGTTTTTATTTGCCGCCAGAATGGCAAGATGTTCCGGTATTAATGGAGGATTTGGTTGCCTGGGTGAATTCGCCGGAAACCTATTCGGTTCCGGTTCCGATCAAGGCCGGGATATTCATGTGGCAGTTTCTAACGATTCATCCGTATTTGGACGGGAATGGCCGAACGGCCCGGATGATTACGACGTACCTTTTACGCCGCGGTGGTCATGGGCTGAAGGGTTTATTCGTATTAGAGAATTTCTACGATCGCAACTTAGCTGAATATTATCGCCGACTCCAGTTGGGTCTCCATCACAACTATTATTTTGGTAGGAATGAGGCAGACCTGACGCCATGGTTGGAATTCTTCATTGATGGATTGACGGAGGTTTTTCAAGAAGCCGCTGCCATTGTAACAGAGAAATCTGCCCAAATGACGAAAATCGAACCGGATCTGATTCGCAAGTTAGATCCCCAGCAAAGAATGGTGTTCGCTCAATTAAGCTTTAAACAAGACACCCTAACGACAACTGAGATGAGGGACCTGCTTCGTTTGTCGGATCGTTCTATAAGAGAAAAGGTAAGTCATTGGAGAGAAGAAGGATTCATTGAGCCGCGCGATCAAGACGCCAAAAGGGTTCGTTCGGTCAAATTATCTGCGGAATACGAGAAACTGGCTCAAGACATCCGGAATGCCCCGGATAAGTTCGCTCATTTTCTAAAATGAATGCAGCACTGTGATCTCAAGTTGAGATTCCGCAGTGCTTTTTATATGTAGAACATACATTCGCTGACAATATATGGCCGCTCTGTTCCGTCATAATGGAAATACGGTCGGAACTCTAAGCTAAGGACACAACAATATGGGTGAAAAATGAGGAGGTAGTATTGTGGGATTTGTGGTTGAGGCAGTACTCATTGGATGTTTGCTAATTACCATTTGCTCGTTATGGTTCATGTTTCACTCCTATAAAAATGCCAAGAAAGCTTATGTGGAAGTAAAAAGGGAATATGAAGCAGCAATACTTGGTTATGAAGGATGTAAAAAAGAGTATGAAACTGCTAAGAATTGCTATGAGGAAGCACGTCATGAATATGAAATCGCTAAGAATCAATATGAAGGGGAACAAAGTGTGGTTCGGGGAGCAAGCGACACAGAAGGCTCATGACAAGAAGTATGGTTAATCAGCATATTAGGCAGGAAGAACTAGGTAAAACATAGAATACCAATAATGATAAGGATTTACATTCCATAAGCTACGAGGGGATTGTCATGATCGATAAAGTCATTCGCATTTTTAACATCATTAACGCTATTCAAGCAAACCCTGGAATCTCGGCAAAGGATCTTGCTTTCAAATGTGATGTGAATATCCGGACTATTTATAGAGATATGGATATTCTCGAACTGATTGCTCCGGTTTCCAGAGAGGGCAGGGGAACCGGATATCGGTTTATGGGGAAGTTCTTCCTATATCCTCTTAACTTTACCGAACAGGAAGCTCTCGTGTTTTCGCTGCTCCCTTCCATGCTAGACAAGGACAAGCTGCCTCCAGGCTTCGATACAGCATATGATAAGGTTATGGGCACTCATCTTAAAGAGAAATCGCGCCAAAATAGTATCATTGAGGATATCGTCGGTGTCATTCAAATGGGTTCACCTGCGTACCGTCAAGAAAGCCCTAACTTTTTGCAGCCCATCATTCAAGCCATCTTGGAGCATAAAACAATCGACGTCGTCTACCATACGCAATACCGCAATGAAACGACGGAGCGCAAAATCGATCCCTATTATCTTGTTCCACGCGATCAGCGGTTTTATTTGATTGGGTATTGTCACTTAGCACAGGACATTCGGACTTTTCGGATCAGCCGTTTTCAGCAGGTGGAGCTTACCGGGGAGCGGTTCGACAAAGGCGAGTTCAATATCAAAAAATATTTGAAAAACACGTGGTCCATTGATCGTGGAGATAAGAACGTCACGTTCAAAGTTCGTTTCGATGCTGAAGTCGCCCGTTACATTAAGGAAGAAGAACTGTTTATACAACCGCGAATGAAGGACCAGAAGGACGGCAGCCTTATTTTTGAAGTCACGGTCAATAATGAAAAAGAGTTTTTGAGATGGATCCTACAGTATGGTCCGTCGGCGGAAATTCTGGAGCCCCAAGCCGTCCGGGAATCGTTAAAACAGCAGTTGTCAAAGTGGATCATGATGTATCAATAGGAGTAACCAATAGATCAGCCTCGTTTCGCTAAGAAGCGGGGCTTCTTTGTGCGAACATCTATTCGCTGACAAACAGGTGCCCAAGGGAAAGTTTAAGATGGCAGGTACAAGGACGACTTGATTTGTAAAATCGATTCGGAGAAAGGGGATGCAAGATGAATCAGCCTGTCTTGTTTAATCATTCATGGAGTAAGCCGTTTTTACCGACTGGAGGAGCGGAGAAGATTTATCTCCTTATCGAAGCACAAGGGGTTGGAGGGATGAAAGACTCTAAAGACCGCGCTCCGATCAATCTTTCTCTGGTATTGGACCGCAGCGGGTCCATGTCGGGAGAACCGCTGTTACACAGTAAAAGAGCGTGCCGTTTTGTCGCTGAACAGATGAATGTCCATGATTTACTCAGTCTGGTTGCATTTGATGATGAAGTCAGAACCGTTTTGCCGCCTGCAAAAGTGACGCATAAGGATCTGATCAAGCAGCGCATCGATACCATTGAAGCTGGCGGAACAACAAATCTCAGCGGAGGCTTGATCGAAGGAGCGCAGCATGTCCGGAAGAACAAGGCCGAAGGAATGGTGAACCGTGTCATTCTGTTGTCAGACGGCCATGCCAACGAAGGAATCACGGATCACGAAAAGCTGTTTGCCATTGCAAAGGAATACCGTTCTTCTGGTGTTGGGATCAGTGCTATGGGCGTCGGCGACGGTTTCGATGAAGAATTAATGGAAGGCATTGCGGAGCATGGAGGCGGAAACTTCTACTACATTGACAAGGCCGATGACATACCTTCGATTTTTCAACAAGAGCTGCAGGGGCTGCTATCCGTAGTCGCTCAGAATGTCAAGCTTAGGCTGGTTCCATCGGATGGAACCCAAATTGTCGGAGTTTACGGGTATCCGGTGGATGCCCAAGAAGGGCATCCTGTTATCCACGCCGGCGACCTATACCAGGATGAAGTAAAGTCTGTTCTCGTAGAATTGGCCTTTCATCCCCATACGCAGGGTGAGCATCATGTGCTCCAATTATCCTGGGAGTACGTTGACGTGACGGAGAACGCTGCAGCTTGCAGCACTACTATGGATGTAATGGCTCATTTCACGTCGGATATCAATCTGCTAAATGTGTCCGGAAAGCCTGAAGTGTTACAACAGGTTGAGCTGACTCACTCTGCGAAGGTCATCGAAGAAGCCATGGCAGCGTTCGATCAGGGGGATATGGAACATGGTCAGAAACTGCTGAAAAGCCAGGCGGATCAGATGCTTCAAATGTCCGTCACGATGAGCAGCCAGGTCATGGCCGAAGAATCAGCTAAGCTATACAGCCAGCTGGAGAATTTTGAGTATTCCAGCAAGAAGCGTAAGGAGCTGCATCAAGAAAAGTATCGCCGGATGAAACGAAAATAGTGAATGGCCCCCCTAAGCCAGGAGATCCAGGTCCGGTTGGACTATCGGAGTGTCGAAAAATGGGAATCTTGATCTGAATTTAGAAGGAGAATCGGTTAACTTGAAGAATAAGTAAGTGTTAAATCAATCTCAAATAAAAGCTTGCGTTCATTGGCAGGGATCTGACAAAGAACGCTTATATCATGGCTATACTGTGACATGGGGGCGAATTGCCGTGAAGAAGTATTTGCTCTGTGACGAAAAATAAGCGATGTTCCTACTGCGGTTCAAGTCTACAACTGACGAGGAAGAAGGCTCTATGGTATTACCAGCGAACGCAGACATCGGTGGAGAGACAGACGAATATTTTTCACTGCAAAATATGTCGGTTGGACTATGTCATGAAGGGTAATCATGTGGATGATTCCGGTTGGGAGCGGTTGGAGCTGCCGATAACGGCGCTCTCCTCCGTAGACATCTATCGGGGAGGATCTAATAAGCGTAGCTCTGAAGTAAAGACCTATATCGATCCGACCCTGAAGAAGCAGGCCAACAAGCCAATGGCTCCGAAATCTGAAATGATTCAACCCCGTCAGAATGGTGAGGTTTACAATAATAGGGCTAGAGAAGAGGATCCCAAGAAGCTGAAGGGGATTAAGAGTAGCTATAGTGAATATCGTAATTGCGGCAATTGTGACTTCTATATAAAAGGTATGTGTAGAACACATTCCTTGATAACGTTAAGTGACGAAGTCTGCAACAGGTTTAAACATTATCGAAAAAGGGAAGTCTCCGGCGGTGCATTCTCACCAAGATAAACTGATCAATCTATTTATAAATAAGCAAGACAAATGAGTAGGGAGGATCAAGACCTTGCATGTAGTTGAGACGTGGAATCGAATTATCGAGCGTGCTAATAGCCAACCTTTTGAGATTCACACCGTCCCACAAAACAAAAGGGCACCATTGTGGTTTCGAGTCAGTACTGATGGAACTGCACTTATCATCAGTCAAGCAAAGGATAACGTACCAAGTTCCACTCTGAAAATGCCCAGGACGATTACGTTTGAAGAATTTGAGAGGATATTTCCTTATTATCACTTACGGCTTAATGGGAATTCTGTAAGTCAAGAAGTCATGAGAAAATCGGTAAATTCAGTTTACATTTACGGATTAATTGCAGATGCTTAACGAACCTCGCTTAATTAAAAAGCGAGGTATTTTCTTTTATAGAACGTACATTCGCTGACAACCTACTGCCTATACGAAACTTTACAATGTGGAATATGGATAAGACAATCTCCTTCCATTTATGGGCAATGGAAGGAGACAGGGCATGTTTTAGAGAATTTAGGTATATTGGATCATTCGCAGGGGGGCTTTAACATGGATTTGATCGATCGGTTATATCTGAATATCAACGAGGCTCCATTGTCTCCAAAAGTGTTGCTGGCCAGATCCTATGCCCAAGGACACCAGCTGCTCGAGCAGCTATGCAAGCGTTACGGAGCTATCTTTAACGTAGAAGTACAGACTCTTCGCGGAATCGTAACCGCACATACAAAGTCAGAGCTGTTCCGCAGAAAAATCAGTCTGCTTGATGAGGGGCAGGCCGTTTGGGTTGTCCGTGAGTTGATGAAGCAGCTGGCCATAGAGAATCCGACGAGTTATATCAACGAGTCCATGCTGAAGCAGGGTATCGTCAATCAAGTGAATCGTGTTATATCCGATATGCGGCTGGCCGGTCTTCGTTCGGATGAAGTGAAGGCGGAGTGTTTCACGAATCTGCATAAAGGCCAATATTTGAAAAGATTACTAGCATCCTATGAGACGTATCTGCGGGAAAATGGACAGACGGATGCTGCCGGATTGGCTGACTACTTGAAACCAGGAGGGGACGAAACCGTCTATCTGGCGCTTGCACCAACAGGCTGGACGTTGGTGGAGCGGAACATGATCCGCAAGCTGTCGGGAGAGCGTCTCTGCATCCTGGATTCGGATGCTCCATTCTATAGAAACGAAGCGTTCTCAAAGAATCAATTCACGATGTTTCGCGCGACCGGAAGTCTAGCGGAAGTCAGAGAGGGATTTCGAAGAATTCTATCCGATCCCGCGGCTCTTGATCAGATGGAAATCATGTTGTCCGATTATGAGCATTATGCGCCCATTATTCAATCGCATGCCGAAGCACTGGGCGTCGAATGTACGCTCTCGAACGGACTGCCACTTGTATTTTGTGATGCTGGGAAAGCGGCTATAGGTATACTGGATTGGATTGCCGAAGGCTTCCCGGTAAAGAGGCTTGCAGAAATGCTGCGGCATGGCTATATTTCGTTCTCAGATGAGCGCTGGACTCGCACCGATTGGGTTCGCTTGCTGGAGAAGTCCGGTATTGGTTGGGGAAGAGAACGGTATCTTGCTATCCTTCGTCCAGAACGATTGAGTGAGGAAGAGCGGGAGCAAGGAACGGCTTTACTTACTTACGTGAAAGATTGGTTCGATCGGCTGCCCGAAGGCAATGAATGCAATCCGCTTATCTTGTTAGGTTGGGTGACGGATTTTGTTCAGAAGCATGTGCCGGCACGGTCACTGGATGATGCTCATGTAGGAGCAGCGTTGAAGGAGATGACGAAGCGCTACTCTGCAAGTTCATGTGAACCCATGCCGATGGATTTGGCTGTCCAATACGTGAAAGAGATGTTAGCCGAGATTCGCATTCGCGCCGCGGCGACACCGAAACCGGGTGCGATTCACATTAGCTCCCTACAGAACGGCGGGTGGAGCGGGAGAGATTGGACTTGGATCTTGGGTATGGATGAGAGAACCTGGAGTATATCTGCGGTCCAAGACCCTCTTCTCCTGGACCAAGAACGGATTACGCTGTCTGAGCACTTGGAGCATGCCAAGGAACGTGCGAAGAATGTCAGGAGCGAACGGGAGTCCCGGCTGTCTCAAATTCGAGGCGAGATCTGGTTAAGCTACTCCTCTTATGATATAGGGGAGCAGAAGAGTCAAGGTCCCGCTTTTGAAATGCTTCAGGTTCTGCGGCTGCAGACAGGGGATTCGTCATTGGATTTTGGAGCATTGGAACACTCATTAGGTGAACCCTACCGTGTGATGGATATCATGCATACGACCGGTGTATCTGCTCCGGTTGACGGAATCGATGCGTGGGCGGGGCTGCTCCAGGAACCGAATGGCAAATCCAAGGACGGATTGCAGGTTATGATGGAAACGTACCCTGCTCTTGCAGCGGGGTATCAAGCCCTAGCTTTCCGGTTAGATGAGAGGTTATCAGCCTATGACGGCTGGCTGGAGATCGACTCTACTACAAGCTCTCATGGCTTAGATGACGTTCCGCGCAGCGATGCCATTAGTGTGAGTCAATTAGAGAAGTATGCGAGCTGCGGGCTGCAATACTATTTCTACTATGTCTTAAAGCTTCGTCCGAAGGAGGTCTCGGAATTCGAGCGGACCCGCTGGCTGCAAGCAAGCGAGAGAGGCTCCTTGCTGCACGATATTTTCAGACGGTATCTGGAGGACGTTACGGACAAAGGAACGAAACCGCCCCAGCATGACAAAGGCCGACTGGTCGAGATCGCGGAAGCCGTAATCCGGGAAAATGCGCTAACTATTCCTGCCCCTAATCCGCATGTATTCAACAAGGAATGTGAAGAAATCCGTCGGGATGCGGAAATCTTTTATCTCCATGAAGTCGGCAGAACGGATCAGCCCTGCTTCTTCGAATTAGAGCTCGCGGCACAGGATGGAGAGCCTATGGAGATTCAATTGCCCGGCGGCAAACAGTTTAAGCTGAAGGGCTTCGTCGACCGGGTCGATCGGATCGGACCTCACGAGTACCGCATTATCGACTATAAAACGGGCAGCACCAGCAAGTACAAGGCGGCAGCCTATTTCAGCGGCGGAACACAGCTGCAGCATGTGATCTATTCCATTGCTGTAGAGCAGTGGCTCCGCGAAACAGGCAGGGATCCTGAAGCCAGGGTGACGGAGGCGGAATATTATTTTCCAACGGAGCGTGGACGCGGCGAGAAGGTAACACGGCTACAGAACCGGAGAGAAGACCTTGCTTCTGTTGTTGCCAAGCTGTTGGATTCGCGGAATCGAGGGGTCTACATTCCGGCTAAGGATTCGATGGTCTGCAGGTGGTGTGATTACCAAGCCGTGTGCGGATCTCATGCGGATTGGATGGCAGGCAAACGTGAATCGTCTGTCAATGCGGATATTCTAAGTACGCTGCTGGAGGTAGAGGGACATGAATGAATCGTACGGCATTACGGCTACGGCAGACCAAGCTGACCGTGACCGGATCCTTACGGATTTAGATACGACTTTGCTCGTGGAGGCAGGGGCGGGATCGGGGAAAACGACCAGCCTAGTTGGTAGGCTGCTGGCCTTGATCGAGTCCGGTGTTAACATCGGCCAAATTGCCGCCATTACGTTCACCAACAAAGCGGCAGACGAGATGAAGGAACGCTTCCGCCTGGCGTTGGAGAAAGCCTATCGAAGATCATCGGAGGGTTCTATCGTCCGTGAGCGGCTGTCCGAGGCGCTGGGGAATCTGGATCTGATCTTCATCGGAACCATCCATTCGTTCTGTGGATCGTTATTGCGCGAGCGTCCCATTGAGGCAGGGCTGGACCCTTCTTTTGAAGAAATGGACGAAGAAAGCGATAAGCAATTCCGCGCAAGCTGCTGGGATGAATACTTGGCTGAGCTGGATGGGGAAGCGCGGCTGCAACTCGAGGAGTTAGTGTCGCTGCGGGTGGATGTGAACACCCTTCGGGACGTTTTTGACCGTGTGTCTTTGTTTACGGATGTTGAACTGCCTTGCGAGGAGCGGGAGCGGCCCAATTTTGATCGAATTCGGGATACGCTGCTTCCTTTGCTCGATGCTGCAGCGCCCTATATTCCGACGGTGGAGCCTGAGAAAGGCTGGGATCCGGTTCAGAAGCTTGTCCGGCAGACGCGCCAGAAGCTCCGCTACATCGACTTGTCGGATGATATGCGAATGCTTGAGATCGCCAAAGAGTTTGACCGCAAGCTCGACGTGACGATGAATCGATGGACTTCCAAAGAACATGCCGGAGAGATGAAGAAGCTTTTTCCTGATTGGCAGATCAACGTACTTTTTCCATTCCTTCAGGCATGGCGGGAATACCTATATCCGAAGCTGATCCGCTTCGTGCGGCCAGTACTGGATGATTACAAGACACGCCGATACGCCGCAGGAAAGCTGAATTTCCAGGACTTACTCATGGAAGCGGCCAAGCTGGTACGTGAAAATAGGGAAGTAAGAGCCTATTTCGCCGAACGGTACCAGCGGCTGCTTGTCGATGAATTTCAGGATACGGATCCGATTCAAGCGGAGCTGATGTTTCTGCTCACCGGGAGCACGGAGAGTGGGGAATTCGAGAAAAACTGGCGGCGGCTTACACCACGGCCGGGTTCCTTGTTCGTGGTCGGGGATCCGAAGCAGTCCATCTATCGTTTCCGAAGGGCGGACATTTCGATCTATAACGAAGTCAAGGCGCGCATCCAGGAGTGTGGCGCAGTTTGTCGTCTGACCGCTAATTTCCGTTCGGTACGCTCCATCGGAGAGTTCATCAATGGTCAGTTTGCCGGCAAATTCCCGCCTTCGGAAACGGAGGTCCAGGCTGCGTTCGTGAAGATGGAGACACGTGCGAACGATCCCATAGGCGCTCGTAGAACGCCGCATGGCATATACGTTCTTCCTTATCCCAAAATGCCGGGAGGCAAAGCTGCCGTCGCACAAGCGGATGCCGAGCAGATTGCGGCCTATATCTCTTGGGCTTGCAAAAACGGAAATTTACAAATCGCAGATCGTGATGGGGGAAGCCGGGACGCGGTTCCGAGCGATTTTCTGATTCTGACGAAAACGAGGGAGTTCATCCACCTGTATGCGGAACAGCTCGACTTGTTCGGGGTTCCGGCTGATACTTCAGGCAGTACGACGGTCTATGGGGAGCTGCTGGCCTTATACCAACTGGCTCGTTATTTAGAGGATTCCGCAGATAAACCGGCTTTGCTCGCGGTTATGCGCGGCATGCTGTTTGGCCTGAGCGATCGGCAGTTATGGGCTTATAAGCAGGAAGGATATTCGTTCTCGTTATTTGACTTGCCGTCCCTGGAAGCTTGCAGTGAAGGGGCCAAGGCAGTGGCTATGGTGCTTGGAAGGCTTCAGCAATATAAGGGGTGGGTTCGCACGTTCAGCGCGGCCGCCGCGTTCAGCCGAATCGTGGATGATCTCGGTGTTCTGCCGTACGTATCGACGCTGCCGGCAGGCTCTGTTCGTGCGGGGACGCTGGTGAGAATGCTGCAGCTGTTGCATGGAGATCCTGCGGCGAGTTCCAGCTGGTCGGAATTGTGCCGATTGATCGAGCACATGCTCGCGGATCGAGGGATGGAGACATCGAGCCTGTACGCCGGCGGGAACCAGGCTGTCCGGATCATGAATCTACATAAAGCCAAAGGATTGGAAGCACCCGTCGTGTTCCTGGCCTGTCCCTGCGGGGAGTCGGATCATGATGCAACGCAGTATATTGATCGTTCCGCAGATCCTGCTGCAGGCTACTTTACGATAAGTAAATCGATCGGAGAGTTCAAAACGGAAGTGATCGCTCAACCCATAGGCTGGAGTGAGATGAACGAACGAGAGCGTGCTTTCTCCAACGCTGAGAAAGACCGTTTGCTCTATGTCGCGGCTACGCGTCCGAAGCAGATGCTGGTTATCAGCCTGTATCCCGATCAACCGGCGAAGTGCCCTTGGACACCGCTCGTGGAAGGGATGGATCTCGCACGCGAGCTGGATGTGCCGGCGGTGAAGCCAGAGAAGAAGACGGAGTTGACCGAGGGGCCGGATTTGAGTGAGTTGGAGGAAACTCGAAGGGGGAGGCTGGATGCGATTTGTGAGCCTACTTACGCCGTCTTGTCCGTTACCGGACAGACCAAAGCAGCCGGTGATACGCCGGAATGGTCCGCGGAAGGCAAAGGCATGGCATTCGGGAGTGTCGTTCACCGTACCCTAGAGCTGCTTGGTAAAGGGTTACCGGAGTCGGAGCTTGAGGACACGATACGCTTCTTAGCGGATGAGAAAGGCATGGCTGAGGATTTCATAAGCGAAGCAGCTAGGGTTGTAAGAAGCGTGATCGCAAGCGAGCTTTGGCAGCGCAGCCTGAGCGCTCGCCGCCGTTTATTCGAGGTGCCGCTGATGATTCGAAAGAATGCCGATGACGTTAGCGTATCCAGCGATGCTGGGAGTGCTGAATCAGAGGTTGCGGCCGCATTTGAAGGTACGGGTTCCATTCAGTATGCCTATGTTCGTGGAGTCATTGATTTCCTCTTCGAGGAAGAGGAAGGCTGGGTTATAATTGATTTCAAGACAGACAGCGTAACAGAAGAGAAGCTGCAGTCATTCATTGATTTCTACCGGCCGCAGGTGCAGGCTTATGCGTCGGAATGGGATCAGACTTTTGGATATAAGGTGAAAGAAGCGTGGTTGTATTTTGCCCAGTTAGGAAGATGGGCAACATGACGTCTAAGTGAAGGATAATAGGTCCACTTGTCGAATTGTAATTCTATAGTCCTATTAGCTACATTCAAGAGGAGTTAACCTTATGGCTGAGAAACTTGAGTTGTTACTTACTGAGATCTCAAGTTTGAGTAATCAGAGATATAAACTTTTTTTCCTGCTTCCGGCAACTACGAACCAACAGAAACTCCTCAATGATTTAAATCGTGAGGGGATTCCAACAGTAAACATAGGCTTGTATCTATCAGAACAGCTAAGATTTGTCCCCTCTGACAAACGCCCTTTTGATGTTGCGAAGTGGCTGAGGAAGGCCATAAATGATCAAAAGCATAATGTTGTATGCATACACAATATCGAATATTTATTTGACCCTGAGTTAAAGCAAAATCCAGTTAAGTTGCTAGAAGCACAGAGTGGAAATACAGTTCTGTTGGTGATATGGCCTGGTAAAGTTGGAAATGGAGTGCTCTATTATGCGACTCCGGAGCACCCAGAGTACTACCAGAATTCTGAATACAGTAACAGTATTATGATCTACTAATTGTGGAGGGTTAAGGATGAAGTATAGAGATCTAATTCAGTTCGAGCCAATTAAATCGATCGTTGTATTAAAAGATTCCGTGGAAGATCAGCTTGCACAAAAATTAGTTGATACTTATGTTATCTCGGATCGCATGGCCGAGGTTATCGATAGTGTAATCATTGAACAGCTTCAATTTCAACGTCCAATTGACCATAAAGGGATCATGGTCGTTGGTAATTATGGAACAGGTAAATCACATTTAATGAGTGTTATCGCTGCAATCTCGGAAACGAATGGGATTTCTGAACATATTCAGCATGAACGTATCGCGCAAAAAGCCAAAGAAATTGAGGGGAAATTTAAAGTACTACGGGTTGAGTTTGATGGTATCGTTGTTCCGCTCCGAGAAGTACTTTTCCAAGAAATGACCAGGTTCCTACAAGATCTCGGTGTGGACTACGAAATGCCGGACTTGTTGAAACTAACGAGCAACAAAGATGAAATGATGCGCATGATGGCCGCATTCCATGAAGTATATCCTGATCATGGATTTTTGCTCATCATTGATGAATTGCTGGACTACTTACGAACGCGCAAAGAACAGGAACTCATTTTGGATTTAGGTTTCCTAAGAGCACTAGGGGAAATATGCCAAAATACGAGATTTCGCTTCATGACAGGCGTACAGGAGATGCTTTTTGATAATCCGAAGTTTCAGTTTGTCGCGGCGGAGCTTCGCCGCGTTAAGGAGCGGACCGTTCAAGCAATTATCGTCCGTGAAGATATTGAATACGTAGTTTCCCAACGCTTGCTTAGAAAAGATGAGAGGCAAAAAGCACTAATTCGAGAGCATTTGCAAAAATTTGCTCCACTATTCGACAAGCTTGGAGAGCAGATCGAGAAATACGCTGAATTATTTCCAATTCACCCTGCTTATCTTTCTGCTTTCGAGAAGGTGAAAATAGCAGAGAAACGCGTTGCTTTAACAACGATAAGCCAAGAAATTGAAAGGCTATTAGACACAGAAGTGCCGAATAATAGTCCGGGTGTTATTTCTTACGATAACTACTGGCTATACATTGAAGGCGATCGTAATCTTCGAAACGATGTTGATGTTAAAGAGGTAATGGATAAGTCAGCTATTTTAATTGATCGTGTTGAAAACGCGTTTCCAAAGGCTAAAGCATCGTATAAACCAATGGCAAAAAGAGTAGTTCGCGCATTATCCGTATTTCGACTAACAACCGACGATATAAAAGTAAAGATTGGTGTCACATCTGCAGAATTAAGAGATCAGTTGTTCTTATATGTTGATTTCCCTGATCTTGATTCCGATTTCTTGAATGCAACCATTGATACCGTATTGAATGAAATTATGAAGTCAGTAAGTTATCAATTTATCTCGTTTAATCGTGATAATGGCCAATATTATCTTGACTTGGATAAGGACACTGATGTAGATGCACTCATAGAACAAAAAGCAGAAATGTTAGTAAGTAATCAACTGGATCGATATTACTTTGAAGTCCTTGAGAAGTTAACCGACGATGGATCTCCAAGTATAGTATCTGGTTACCGAATCTGGCAGCACGAATTAAACTGGTACTCAAGAAAGGTAACTCGGCCGGGATATCTATTTTTCGGTGCGCCCAATGAACGTTCCACTGCACAGCCGGAGCGGGACTTCTACATTTATATGCTTCAACCATATGATCCGCCTAAATTCAAAGATGAAACCAAACCAGATGAAGTGTTCTTCAAACTGGACACAAAGGATGAGTCATTCCATACTGCGCTTCGTCTTTACGCAGGTGCTCGGGAAATGTCCATAACTGCATCAAGCGCGACCAAGAAGCTGTATGAAGATAAAGCCGCGGATTTCTTAAGGAAATTAATGAAGTGGCTTGTCGAGAATATGCCATCTGCATATAAAATGACATATAAGGGCGTAACCAAGAAACTTGCTGAGTGGAGCCTATCTGGACCTGCGCAAGCGACAGTAAGAGAAATTATAGATGCTGCCGCGGATGATTGTCTAACCACATGGTTTGAGGAGAAATACGCTGATTATCCTACTTTCCGTCTTAGCAGTATCAGCATTACTCGAGAAGCCATGTTAAAGACGTATATCCCAGAGACATTAACGAATATCTCTAATCCAAAAACAAAAACAGCGAAAACCATACTTGAAGGACTTGTGTTGCTGGATGGAGAGAAATTAAATGTACAGAACTCGGGATATGCCAAATGGATTTTGAACTTGCTGAATAACAAGGGTAATGGACAAGTTCTGAATGCTTCTGAGTTACTTGAGGTTCTTCAATCTCACGGGGATTGGGAAGTCAAAAAGACGATTGAATTTCAGTTAGAACCTGAGCTTTTAAGTGTTATACTGGCTGCTCTAGTTTACACAGGTGATATTGTAATCACGATTCATGGGGAATCTTATGATTCCATGAAGTTTAACCACTTAATCGCTTTGAAGGCAGAAGGGATTGCAGAATTTAGCCATATTAAGAAACCAAGTGATTTGCCATTAGCAGAGTTGCGAGCATTGTTTGATTTATTTAGTATTAGTCATGGATTGCTTCAACCAGATTCTCAAACAAATGGGGTTCAAACGCTTCAAACTAAAATACAGCAACAATTAACTCAGTTGGTTAAAATGCAACACGAGCTTAAAGATAAAATTCCTACATGGGAATTGCCACTTCTATCGGATGAGGAGCTGCAGGGGTACCAGGGGAAGCTTCAAGGCTTGAATCAGTTCCTGCAGAGTCTTCAAGTGTTCGATACACCGGCGAAACTTAAAAATTTTAAAAAGACAATTGAAGAAATTCAAAGCCAGCAAGAATCCATTGTGTTAATGGATAAACTTATCAAGTGGCGTGAGCTTGCTTCTCAGATTACAAAAAAAGCGAACTATATCGTAAGCGCTAGAAATCATGTCTCGATTGCTGATGATTGGTATGTAAAAGTTGAAGGTGCATTGGAGGATCTATACCTTTCCTTAAAGGCTAACAGTGACTGCAGTGCTGAACTCCAAGTGATAGACCAATTAAAGGATCAGTATGTTTCCTTCTATTACGCTCAACACGCTGCATCACGCTTAGGAGCTACAGAAGAGAATAAGCTCAATCAGCTTAAACGTGACGGACGTATCGATACATTGCAGAAAATTTCTGTGATTCCAATTCTGCCGGCACAACAATTACAAGCATGGAAGGCAAAGTCTGACGACTTGAAAATTTGCTGGAAATTGCAAAAAAGTGAATTGGAGCATTCTCCTGTTTGTCCGCATTGCCGTTATCGTCCAAAAGATGAAAAATTCGCACAGCAGGTAACTGTTCGGCAGTTGGAAACGGAATTAAAAGAATTACTTGATTCTTGGACGAATACATTGTTGACTAACCTTAATGATAGTGAGTTACAGGAGAATATTGAATTGCTCACTGGCGAACAAAAACAATTAATAAAACACTTTATGGACGATAAATCATTTGGAATCCCGGTTGATTTACGCTTAGTCCAGACAATAAAGGAAGTCCTAGAAGGAATTCAGAAAGTTGAGTTGCCGTTAAATCGATTGTTACAGATGGCTGGCGATGGTAGTCCTTTGACTATTGAGGAGTTGCGCCTGCGATTTGAACAATTAGTAAGGGAACAGGTTGGTACGCAATCGTCTAATCGAGTACGGATTATGTTAAAGAAGGAGTAACTTAAGATATGAAAGATAACTTAAAGCAAGGAAGCCTATTCGAAATGAAAAAAGAAACCCAAACAGGTCCAGTGACCTGTTTGGGTTTGACATTTGAGAATGATGATGCGCGTCGCGCATATTTTACGAAGGAATTACGACATATGCTACCGGAACTTAGAAAAATTGAAGGTTTTCCAGATGCTGATGATGAGAAAATACTAGCCTTATCAGACCCGCCTTTTTATACAGTATGCCCCAACCCTTGGGTTGCTGATTTCATAGCGGAATGGGAGCAGGAAAAACGGAGCCTTCAATATGTGGTCGGAGATTACAGCCGGGAGCCTTTTGCCACAGATGTAGCTGAAGGTAAGAATGAGGCAATATACAACGCTCACAGCTACCATACGAAGGTTCCACATAAAGCAATTATGAGGTATTTACTTCATTATACTCAACCAGGGGATATCGTGTTCGATGGATTTTCGGGAACTGGAATGACTGGTGTAGCTTCAATATTATGCGGTGACCGTCAAGAGGTTGAATCTTTAGGATTTAAAGTGGATCAGGAGGGATATATCTACAATCAGGGCGAAACCGATGGACCCACAAAAAAAAATATGAGAGTTGGTCCAAGACGGGCGTTATTAAACGACTTATCTCCAATCGCTTCATTAATCTCTTATAATTACAACTCACCTTGGGATTCTCAAATTGAGGATGATGCAAACCAATTAATGCAACAGTGTCTCAATAAAACAAGATGGATGTACTATACACTAAAGAATAGTGCAAACGCGGAATCTATAGCCCGACAAATTGAGAATTATGGGAACGATGTTGTAAAAATTTCGAATGGAATAAATCAAATAAAAGACTTATTTGTAACAGTGAATTACATCGTGTGGAGTGACGTTTTTCAGTGCCCTAGCTGCTTACATGAAATTGTGTATTGGGAAAATGCGGTAGATGACGAGCTTCGATTACAAGAGGACTTTCATTGCCCTCAATGCACAGTGACTGTAAGTAAAAAAAGTATGAACCGTATGTATGAGACAGTGTTTGATGAAATATCTAACAAGGTTGTCAAGAGAATAAAACGAAAACCTGTATTAATTAATTACAAAGAAGGAACAAAATCAAAAAATAAAAAGCCAGATGCATTTGATATAGCACTCATAAAAAAAATAGAGGAAATTAGCTTGCATAATTGGTTCCCTACTTCAGAGGTGCCAAAGGGTGATAAAACAGGTGAGGTGTTGAAACAGAATATAACACAGGCCCATCACTTTTATACCAGAAGGAATTTATTTGTATTATCCGAATTGTGGGAATTGGCAAAACATAATAAGTTGCTAAAACTGGCGCTTACAGCAGTGCTTACAAAAACAGCGAGTATTCTTCACAATATAGGTTTGAAAAACGGAAGTATAAATTTAGCTGGTGCACTGCCGAATGCGATTTATGTTCCGAGTAATCTAGCGGAGAGAAACATCCATATACTGGTAAATGGGAAGATTTCAGATATTATCAAATCTAATCCTTTTCGTTTACAAAATAATGTTGTTTCCTGTATGTCAAGTGCAAATGATATTTCGAAAGTGATAGGGAAAAAGGAATTTGTAGACTATATTTTTATTGATCCCCCTTTTGGCGCTAATTTAATGTATTCCGAATTGAATTGGCTTTGGGAAGCGTGGCTTGATATTTTCACAGAAAATACTACGGAAGCTATTGAAAATCGTACGCAAGAAAAGAATTTGCAGAAATATAAACACTTAATGAATCTTGCCTTCCGAGGTGCATACGACATACTAAAGCCCGGGAGATGGATGACTGTCGAATTTTCAAATACGCATGCTTCCGTATGGAATGCGATACAAACTGCGATTAAAGAAGCGGGTTTCATAATCGCATCAGTTGCAGCTTTAAATAAAGGACAGGGAACTTTTAATTCTCAAACCAACCCCACCTCGGTTACACAGGATCTGGTTATTTCAGCGTATAAGCCAAGCAGTGCGGACTTAGACAATTTTAAAGAATCTATACAGACAAACATTCATGACTCGCCATGGGTTTTTGTGGAACAATATTTATCAATTATTCCTGGATTCAGAAGAAATGGGCAATCATCCGAAATTATCATTGAAAGAACTCCGAGAATAATCTTTGACCAAATGGTTGCATTTTTTATTCAGAATGGATTCGCAGTCCCTATAAACTCTGGTGACTTTCAAGAGCAGCTAGCTCAAAGATACGTTTTAAAGGATGGGATGGTATTCCTTCCTAAACAAATTTTGGAGTATGATCGTAAAAGAATGACTGTGAAAGACTTTGTTCAACAAAGCTTATATATTTCGGATGAAAGTACTGCAATTGAATGGTTGAGACAGCAATTGTTGAAAAAGCCCCAGACTAGGCAGGAGTTACAACCGAATTTCATGAAAGAAATTCAACATATTGCTAAACATGAACAACTCCCTGAATTAGACGCTTTGCTTGAACAAAACTTCTTGCGGTATGAAGGTACTGAAGACGTCCCAAGTCAAATTCACACCTATCTAAGTTCTGACTATAAAGATTTACGGAATCTTTCAAAAGGAGATTCTGAGCTTAAAGCGAAAGCGAGTGATCGTTGGTACGTTCCCGATCCGAATAAACAGGCGGACTTAGAAAAACTGCGTGAAAAAATGCTGTTGCGTGAATTTGTAAGTTACTCCGATGAGCTTAGTAAGCATAAGAAGAAGTTAAGACAATTCCGCACAGAGGCTATTCGTGCAGGTTTTAAAAAAGCTTGGGGAGAAAAAGATTATCAAACAATCGTAACAATCGGGGAGCGCCTCCCTGAAAATGTACTTCAAGAAGATGATAAATTGCTAATGTATTACGATAACGCACAGATCAGACTCGGCCTGTAGTTAAGGAAGTGTAGACGATTTGAATAAAAATTGGCGTCAAAAGGTGCTTGAACATTTTCAAGCACCTTTCTACCATATTACGTTAGTGACAGACCCAGATTCCTTATTGCAAGATGAGGCCATTATCAGCCAGTTGCAAAAATTAGGGATAGACGTTGTAGAATTTCAAGATCGGGCCGTATTCAGGTATTGGTATGAAAGCCAGTATAGACCGAATCCATTTAATAGTTATTTACTAATACATCCGAAGTCAAATGATATCAGTGATATCCCCTACGATATATGGGCTCAGGGCAAACATATTTCAATTTGTAAGAGTGAATTGTTCCCAATGTTATCTGCACCTATAGTGCAGGAACTCGATTTTAGAACACTAGATGCTTTGTCATTGATGGATGACATACCAGTCAAGAGATCAGATAATGATACCATCAACTTCTTATTGAAGCGAATTTACAAATTACCATACGACACTATTGATACCGCGGCTGAATATATTCTACTTTGTATAAGCCGACATCAACTTCCTTTTACAATGCCTGGAACGATAGAAAAATATCTGATAGATGCATTAAATCATAAAAACAGCAATTCACAATTAGTTATATCTGAATTAATTCAATCTTCAGATGCTTTGTATTCCTTCTTACAGCAAGAATGGTGTGATTTCTTGGAAAGTGGTACTCCTAAGGATCATCCACATTGGGATACGAAATTACAAGATACACTTGCTGGTTTATTTCGTATGGGGAAATTAAAACCTATTCCGTTTAATAAAGATTCATTGCCTGATTCATTATTATTTGGAGTAAAACAACTGAATTCAGAACAGTCTCAAATCGTGTTAATAAGCGAACATATCAGTCAGATTGAAAAAATGTTAGAACTTGACATTGACCGTCGCGACTGGGTCAACCTTATTGGTTTATTCAGTACTGCGAAATCAATCATGTTTACGCTAGATTTTTCATCAGAAATTAGTAAAAAAATAAAGTCCATTGAGCAGCTCATAGAAGAGCGATTTGCTCTCTGGCTAAATAATCATTTTGGGGCTTTGGCTTCGTTATCAGATCAGCATACACCGGTAATGCTCCATAAAGTGGCTGAGCATATGCACCTGCAAGGAAGTCCTAAAAAGGCTATAATTGTAATGGACGGATTAAGTTTTGTACAGTGGAGTCAAGTTCGTTCAGAGTTACAGTCTTTTGACTTTATAGAAAACGGTACATTTGCTTGGATCCCTACTTTAACCTCTGTATCTAGACAAGCCATTTTCTCGGGGGAA
This sequence comes from Gorillibacterium timonense, assembly GCF_001457415.1. Classification (GTDB taxonomy): domain Bacteria; phylum Bacillota; class Bacilli; order Paenibacillales; family NBRC-103111; genus Gorillibacterium; species Gorillibacterium timonense. Next base: position 482,964 of record NZ_LN881723.1, on the reverse strand, counting down.
ATACCAAAAACTTACTACTCAACCATTCATACAACAGCTAATGAGGAAAAAGAATGGAGAGCATGTTGGGCTAAATATGGTATTGCGCCAATCTATGTCACGTATGAGAAATCATTAGGCCAAGGGGAATATAATAAATCGGAAATTAAGGCGTTATCTAAATCGAGCGTTAAAGTTGCGGGACTTGTAGTCGACATTATTGATAAGTTGACACATAACACGATTCAAGGTCATAGGGGAATGCATGGGCAAATATCTATTTGGTTAAAAACCGGTTACTTGCAATCCTTACTTCACGACTTATTGGAAGCTGGATTTGATGTATATATTACCTCTGATCATGGCAACAAAGAAAGCGTAGGTATCGGAGCCATTCGCGAAGGCGTATTAGCGGATACCCGCGGGGAGCGAGTTAGAATTTATAATTCAGAGGAGTTGCGGGATCGGGCTGCACAGAAATACTCGTCGCAAAAATGGGAATCAATCGGTCTCCCGGATGAATTCTTCGTATTGGCAGCTAAAAGTGGCGAGGCTTTTGTTAAAGAAGGCGAAGTTGTAGTGAGCCATGGCGGAACCAGCATTGAAGAGGTTATCGTTCCTTTCGTGCGAGTTAAGAAAAGAAGAGAATGAAGGTGTCAGATTGAAAAAGGCTGTTGGCTTTGATCAAAAACTGCAATTGCATCAGTTAGACCATATCGCACGTGAGTTATCAAGAGTGGAAAATCGGCAACAGCTATATGACCTCGTGGATCAAAACTTGATGGCAGATATTGCTGGTGCGAAGGCAAGACTGAATGCTAGAACGATTTTGTTTAAAATTTGGGTGTTAGTCGACAACGAGAATGTGGAACTTCGGGATCGTGGCTTACAATTATTTGCGAACGCTTCTAGAGAAGAAAGATTACTCCTGCACTGGGGAATGATGCTTCTTGCATATCCATTCTTCAGGGATGTTGCTGATCAAGTGGGGCGTATCTTTCAGCTTCATGGGGATTTCTCAAGTTTGCAGTTAAGTAGGAAAATTTTTGCGCTTTATGGTGAACGTAGGCGAGTCAGTGTATCGATAGGAGCCGTACTTGGAACCTTTAAACACTTAGAAGTAATGAGTGAGCAAAAAAAGCTGTATGTGAATGCTGAAAAGATACCCATTCACCAGTTAGAATTTAAACTTTGGCTTATTGAGGTCATGCTGAAAGCCACCGAGAAATCAGCCATAGAATTAAAGCAAATTGCTACGGAACCTTGTTTGTTCCCATTCAATCTAGATATAACGGAAAGCGAATTGAGAAATAGTCGGCTACAAGTAACACGGCAGGGGATAGACATGGTGATGGTAGTATTGAGGTAAGGCGGTGGGATAATGATTAAAGTCGGTGAAATTGTACAAGGAGCTCAGTTTCCAGAGAGAGTTGAAATTAAAAAAGTTGAAGCCTTCGATGAAGGCTTTTTCTCTATTGCTGCATTAGGACGGGATTCGAATCGGTATTATGAGTTAATGTTGGATAAAGCCGAGCTTGAATCTTTTAAGAGAATAAGTGAGCGAATTAGTTTGGACCAGCAGATAGCTGCTAGTGATCTTCAGCATTATCTGCGATATCATGCATTGTTAGTCAATAGTAAATACTCTTCGAAAAGGGCATTGGGCAACAAAAATTTAATTCCATTGCCACATCAGATCGAAGCGGTTTATAGCCGTATGCTTCAAATGCCCCAGGTACGCTTCTTACTTGCGGATGATCCAGGTGCAGGGAAGACGATTATGTCAGGTATGCTCATTAAAGAGCTTAAAGCACGTGAAAGTGTTGAGAGAATCTTAATTCTTGTTCCGCCATTAGTTTTGAAACAATGGCAGGAAGAGTTGCAGGAAAAATTCCACGAAGATTTCTTTATAATAAATCGCTCCGTAACAAAACAATACGGTTCCAAAAACCCATTCTTAGAACATGGTTGCTGTCTTGCTTCCGTTTACTGGGCTGCCCGTGATGATGTTAAAAGCCTGGTAAGTGAAGCGAATTTTGATCTTGTGATTGTGGATGAAGCTCACAAAATGGCGGCCTACACTCATGGTGTTACAAATAAGAAGACATCTAAAACAAAGCTATATCGCCTAGGGGAAACTGTACTTAGACAAGCAGAGCACTGCGTACTGTTAACAGCCACCCCACATAAAGGTGACATGGAGAATTTTCGGCATCTGATGCGTTTAGTAGATGATGATATTTTTTCTAACTTATCGGTAACGGAATCTCTACGCGAAAAGGCAAATCCGTTTATTATTCGAAGGTTAAAGGAAACGCTAAAAAATTTTGATGGGACGCCGCTTTTTCCTAAACGGACAGCTAGAACGATTCAGTATACTTTATCTGAAGAAGAACTTGATCTGTACGAAGCGGTTACAGATTATGTTCGTCTCCACTTTAATCGAGCGATGAATGCCGGAAGCAACAGCACAGCTTTTGCCATGATGCTGCTCCAAAGAAGACTAAGCTCATCTGTCAATGCCATCGATTTATCGCTTAAGCGTAGAAGAGACCGGTTAATTAAACTGTTAGAAGAAACGATCGCAAGTAAAAAGAAACAAGGCAAAAATAAAGTAGAATTTGATTGGGACGAGTATGAAGACGAATCGTTGGAAACTCAAGAGCTATTAGAAGATGAACTTGAAAGTTCAACGGATAACCTCGATCCGGAGGAGCTAAGGATCGAAATTAATGAATTAGAAAGACTAATAAGGAAAACGTCTCATCTGAAAGAAACAGCTGTAGAGCGAAAATATGATGAATTAGAGCAAACCTTATTTGGTTGGAATGGTTTATTGAATCAAGGGGAAAAGATTCTTATTTTCACGGAATCGGCGGACACACTTGATTTTTTAGAGAAACGCTTATTAACGCGTGTTCCTCAGATCGCGAAGATTGTTGGGCGTTTTTCTATGGATGAACGTAGAAGACAAGTTGAATTGTTCCGTAATGAGTGCCAGATCATGCTTGCTACAGATGCCGGTGGAGAGTCGATCAACCTACAGTTTTGTAATCAGATGATAAACTACGACATTCCGTGGAACCCCAATAAGCTAGAACAACGTATGGGGCGTATTCATCGAATTGGTCAGAAGAATGAAGTGGCTATCTTTAATCTTGTTGCATCTAACACACGAGAAGGCGACGTAATGATTCGTCTGCTTGAGAAAATGGAACGTATGAGGGAAGACTTAGGTGCCGACCTTGTATACGATTTTATCGGTGACATCGTTGATGGAGATTTCAATGATTTGGCATCTTTAATGCAAGCTGCCGTCATTCACCGTGAGAAGCTAGACGATATTATTGCAACTATGGAGCGGAAACTCTCAGAAGAGCATAAAAAACTGCTTGAAGAAGTGGAGCGGGAGAGGCTCTCCGAAGATATTTTTGATTTGCCCAAGATGCGAAAGGAACAGCATGATCTGGTGATAAGAAAACACCCCGAACGAAATTTCGGGTTATTTACAGAACATATCCTCAATAAATGTAATGTGAGGATACACCAAACCCAAAATGAGAAGATAAAACGAATTGAACGATTGCCCAAATACATTCGAGATATATCAAAAACAAATCGGCTTCCACTGTATCAACTGGAAGACGCAATTCGTTTCACTTCATTTAGGGGTTATGTAAAGGAAGGAATCGATATCATTTCTGAGGATCATCCTTTATTTAAATTAGGAATGATTCTTACACGTAAAGAAAATGAGAAATTAGCAATAGATCGCTATATGGTGTATTGTCCGGTAAGTGAACCTTTGTCAATTGAGGTTTATCTTAATAGTGTTACCGATGGCACAGGGAATGAATTAGCTAATGAACTTATCCTTCTAGGCAAACGACAGGATGATTCATTAATTCGATTAGATCCTTATTGGTTGTTTCAGCAGGAGTTTGTCGGTGAACTTACCACTTTAAGTGAGTCGTTAGATAGTTCATTTCGTTCCGCCGCGGTGAAGGCAGCAATGGATTTACGGGATCAGGTTCGACAAAAACGCGAAGAGCAGCTAGAACGAGTATCAAGCTATTTGGACAAAACGTTTAAAAAACAAATTGATGATTTATTAGAGCGCCGTGGCAAGTATGAACAGGAAAATGAGGAAAATCGTAATGGTGCTTTAATTAATCAAGTGGATGCTAATCTAATTGACGTGGAAATGCGTAAGGAGCGGAGATTAGCTTTAGTTCAAAGACAAAAAAATATTGGAATGAAGCCTCCAAAACGAATTGCCCAACTGGAAGTTATACCAAGAGGGAAATCCCAAAGACTCATTTCCGTAGATTATAAGGATCTTATCCAGGATTACGAACGTCAAAATGGGCGGGCAAATATAAAGACATTTAATCCATGTTCGCTGGTTGACTTTTATAGTGAAAGATTTAACGGGGAGCCACGGTTTATCATCATTTCCGATGACGAAATGTATTGGCCATCCGAAGAATATTCCGAAGATTTGAAAGAGATAGAAGATCGGACTTATATTTATGTTGTGAAAGACGGTACTGTGAAAGAAGAGAGAAAACTAACAGATTTACCGAAGTTTATTCAAATGTAAGGCTTTGTGTACCGCAGCACTTATTGACGGTTATTGATTGAAGTACATAAAACCTAATGAATCGTACAAAAGAATAAAACCCTACTTTTCGTTTCCTGACATTTCCCATGTTGGGGAACTTTTTTTATTGATAGTCAATTAGCAGGACTTTGTTGGATATTGACGAAGACATAGGAAGTGAGAACTATTTCGAAAGCTGTATTTAGAAATAATAAAATTGCAAGTATCCAAGAAAAGTAATTGATAAATAAAACTCAACAAGAACATATGTTTCGTGACATAGATGTGTCCAACGATTGATTTATACTATTTGAGAGTAACACATGAGAGGGGATGAGTTCATTGAGAACTGTTGAATTGGCTGAGGAAGTATTAAAATCTAAGGGTTGGGCATACCAGTTTGACCTGTCTGTTTTACTTAATCAAACAGATGATTCAATTAATGAGCACATTCGAAGTGTGTATTTGTCAGCCATTCAAGTGCTTTCTAAGCAGAAATCCAAAAGATTATTGAAAGGGCCATTCTATCTTTGGATTTGCCAGAAAAAGCTTTTAGGTGATAATAATCGATTTGTGGATGGTTTTTCGTTAATTGTAACCCCTTTCTATCAAGAGGTTGTTGGTAGAGACGTTGACCCGATTGTTGAGAAAATGTGGCAACATAAAGGATATATTCGAATGGAATCTGCAATCCCGATATTAGAAGGAGCCGTTCCTGCTTGTGTATTTGAAGATGGGCAGGTCATTCCTATTGAATTGGATGCCACATTGCTATCCAAGTTGAATGAAACTTTTGAAGAACATCAATATATGCTTTCTCTAGTCAATCCAGGAATGACACTTAGACCGAATCCCTACGAATGATTTATTTATGGAGGCTAACATGAACATTACCCAAATTGAAGAAGCCTTATCGATTCCTGAAACATCACTGAGATGCCAACGCGTACTTGATGAAGTTCAGCCGGTACTTCGTCAACTCATGGACGAATTTAAAAACAAATATGCTAGTGTCGCCATGGAACTGCTCGATTACCATGTCCATACCTATGAAGTTACACTTCGGACGACGATGCATGATGCTCGGAATCCTAAGTATGCAGAAAGCAAACAGAATTCAGATATTGGTAAAAAAGCCTTTGTAGAATTAATGGATAAAAGCCACTTTCAATCTGAGTACTCTGCTTTAATGCTCTCTTTAAATGGGTCGGATCGAAAGTTGAAAATTATTCTATCCAGCAATTTTTATCCTTTCTGGGAGGCAGTACGAACACAGCGTAATGTAGACGAATTTAGGAAGATCCTTGATTCACTTTCCGATCATGTGTGCATTTATGCTAGCGATAAAGAAGAAGTGCTGATTAACAAAGCGGACTTAATTCCATATATTCAACAATGCTCAAATGAAAAGCGAAGACCTTGGATATATTTTGGGACATTAATCGATTTTGATGAGATTCCACAAACCAATGAGCTAATTGATGTGATATGGGATACTTGGAATCAGCTTGAACCAATTCGCCAATTTATTAGTCATGAGGCTGCTAGCCATGCACTCTCCTTAACAATATTGGAACAGTTCAATTTACATCAAGAGGATATCGCGATATCACTCTACGGCAAAGAATATATCGTTAAGTTTGATCCAGTAAGTCAAATAAAGTCCAACAAGTTTAGGCAAAAATACGGTATATATGATAAAGGTCAACTGGTAACGGACGGAATGCTGGAAAACTATACACGGGAACCGAATGAAGTAATCGGCATATATGTCAATGGATACGGGCATATTTTTCACAATATTCGTAATTTGCATGGGAATGGTCTTGTACAGTGGACGATAACGAAAAGCTTTAAATTTCATGGTAAAGATCAATCAAAAAGTATGAACAAAGACTATCAATCTAAATCGCTTGAAGAATTATTGAACCATGGTATTCAATTTGATGGGACTTCATTTATTGTAGGTACTTGGGATAATGAAAAACTGCAGTTTATTGAGCCGATCGCAAAAGTAAAAAGCCGTTTGATCATGGCTGCGGCAATTTTCGCAGATTGTACTGGAATGATCACTCTTCCGAAAGAACATCCAGATCAGTTGTTGCTTCCAGATCATGATGGCATTGGTGGGGAAGAAACTGAAATTGAGGATATATTCCAACATGATTTTAACTTGGCCGCCATCTTGTCCAATGTACGCGAGAGTCCATTCACATACCCAGATGCAGTCATGCGAGATTTCCATTTGAACTTGACGAGCCTGGAAGACAAGCATTTTGTCATCCTGAACGGCATTTCCGGAACAGGCAAGACGCGTCTATGTTTGCTCTATGCCAATGCCGTATATGGCAAAGCGCATGATGCGCTCAATCCGTATTTGAGAGTAATTCCAGTTCGACCGGATTGGACGGATTCGACCTCCCTGTTCGGTTATTACAGCGCTCTGGAGAAAAGGTATGTGCGGACACCATTCCTGAACGCCGTGCTGCAAGCGATCCAGGAAGGAAAGCCGATGTTCATCGTGCTCGATGAAATGAACCTGGCACGTGTCGAATATTACTTAAGCGACTATTTAAGCGCGATCGAATCGAGGCAGCCAATACGTCTACATACGGAGAGCCATATTACGGATGTACCGCAAGAACTGCAAATCCCTCATAATCTCTATGTGATTGGCACGATCAACGTCGACGAGACGACGTACAGCATCTCGGATAAGGTATTGGACAGAGCCTTCGTGATGACGTTGTCTGATGTCGATCTGGAGCAGTTCTGGAACGCGGCGGAGTCTAAGTATAAGGTCGCCTTGCAGGAAGAATGGAAAATGCTTCAGGCACTTCATGTAAAGCTTAGCCGGTATGAGCTTCATTTCGGCTACCGCACGATGAATGAGATGCTCCGCAAGCTGTACGCCAATGCGGAACTAGATTCGGATATTCGCATGGAGAAGAAGGAAGCGGTCGATCGCGTGATTGCCGAGAAAGTGCTGCCCAAGATTCGCGGGGATGAGCGAATTGATGCGTTGCTCACCAACTTGATCGATTGGACAGCCGCGTTATTCGGCGACGGATCGGAATCGCTCTATCACTTGCTGCGCATGAAAGGAGAACTGGATCGGTATGGCGCTACCCAGTTCTGGAGATAATCCCGAATTCTACTGCTCGGATACGGGGATATGGACTCCGATTGATCAAATGCGATTTGAGGAAGCGCGAATATATCGCTGGAGAACGTCGTACCAAGAGCCTTTTCAATTTTTTGCGCTTGGCATGCCGATCCCGATGGTGCGAACGGACACAGGCTGGGAAGGTGAATGGACGGCGCCTTTCCAGTCCGGCTTGCTGACTTTCACAATCGAACAAGCTGAACGAATAACCCATGAGACGCACTTGTTTCCCGACAAGCGAAAAATAACCGAAGTAGACTACGCGCAAATGATAGCGGATATTCTTACGGAAGCGGCGGCTTGTTTTCAGCATTGCGGGGCTTATCTGAAGTTCGATAGCAAAGGTTTCGCTCGAAAAACCTCTTTGGCGCAGTGGGATTACATCGATCGTTCCTTTTATCGACTGCAGCAATGGTTTCGAGACATTCAAGCCAGACCGCTTCGCAGGCTGACCACGACCGATCAATGGATTCGCAGAGAAAACGTGAAGCATGTGACGCCGGCGTTTCTTGCTTGGTCGGAACGACATCCAGGCAACGGAATGAGTCGAGAGCTTCCCGTTCCCGAGCTCGTCTGGTCTGGTGTGCGCGAGGACACGTACAGCGTATATGAGAACCGAGTGTTTCTTCGGCAACTGCGCGAGCTGCAGCACCTTCTTCGCGAGTACCAAGCCGTAACTTTGGATGCGATACGGTCCAAAGCCGGTTATTATCTTGATCGTGTGAACGGGTGGCTTCGCTCTTCTTTTCTGCAGCAGCTACAGCCTCACGCCGGCCCGGTCGTCGTATCCCTAGTGTTTCGCAAACATCCGATCTATCGGAACTGGTTTTCTTGGTTTCAGCAGCTCTATCAATTTTATGAGTACTCTATCGGTTTTCAAAGCTCGATACCCTTGAAAGACACGTATCATCTTTATGAAATATGGGTCTTCATGCAACTGGTCAAGATACTACGGGAAAACGGCTCATTGCTCGATTCTTCCGATCTCTTTACCCTAGAGCAGGATGGTCTGGTCTTGAATTTGTCCGAGAAAAAGGAGAGCCGGATTAAGCTGGTTGGCGGCGCCACTCTTGCTTACCAACGAAGGTTTAAACCGTCAACGCGCGATTTCATCACGTATACGCATGACATGATTCCGGATATCGTGCTCGAGGCTGAAGGGAAGCTGTATATTTTTGATCCAAAATATCGCGTAGATCGTAATCTACCGATGGCGCTAGGAGAAATGCATAAGTATCGGGACGGAATCGTGCGATCAACGGATGGCAGCAGGGCGGTGGAAGAGGTTTATATTATTACGCCTGCAGACGGCAAGGAAAATTCGATTCTGTTTGGAGACGACTATATGAAGAAGTATCGCATGGGGGTTTATACATTAAAGCCAGGTGAATGGAATAAGGAACTAGCGCTTAGGCTAACGGAGATCATGAGAGAATCCATCGAGGCAATGATTTGAAGCGGAGAGGAGTCAGTTAGAATGACCGATGTCGCAGATAAACATGGATCGAGCTGTCATTCAATCATTGAAAAAGCGATCGAATTTGCCGCCTATGCACATCGAAATCAGATGTAGGCTTCTGCACCGTACTCATGAGTGCATTAAACATGTATCCTCACGAGGTTCTTCATCATTTCAAGCGTGGTATTAAACGTGGGATATTATTAAAGAAACTACACCATGGCGGACTTCAATTATTTTGAGGTTCGTTTTTGTTTATAGGAACAAACATTCGGTGACAAGTAGAGGTCAAATGGTCGTGTCATAATTATGGTTAAGTACTCTCTAGGAGCGTGTTCCATTGAATAGACTACAAGATATGCTTTATTACCTTATCACCGGATTACAACAATGGACAAAAAACTATGATCATGTCCCAGAGGAGCTTCACAGGGGCATGCTTATGTTTATACAGGAAGCCGGAAGGTCAGGGGCTGAGATTCCTACGGATTTGTATCGGCTTCTTCATATTTTGCATAAACCATCTTCTGAATGGGGGATTGAAGGGCTTACTGAATATTATCCTGGCGAATCCTCACTAATTGAAGAGTTTATTGGGATATCCCCTGATGCAGAAGATTTCATTAATACTTATATATCCCCTGATGAAGCGCAGCAGAAGAATATGCTGGCTATTTTGCAATTCTGCAGAGATGAAAACCGGAATTTGCAAGCAGAATATACTCAAATACGCACATTTTTGTCCAGGCCTCAGAATGCAGTATTGTCTGCGCTTCAACTCGCGCAATTTGCTGAGTCCATTCGTGACCGCGAATTAAGCGCGTTAGTGCGTCAATGTTATGAAGAGGTAACTCTTCAGATGGATAATTATCGTAAATGCACGCATTGTGGATGGACATTAACGTACAAGTATGATCGATGGCGATGCAACAAAGAAAATATCTGTCACTCGTTAGCTGATTTCGAGAAATTTGATTTGTTCTTCTTTAAAGATGAACGAGTATTCCGGCAGCTTCCCGGTATACAGAGGTATGTGCTGTTACCTGGGATTTCAGAAATGAAAATTGCGGAATGGTTAAAACAGAAAGGGTACGGAGTAGAATTATATCCTCATATTGATGAGTATGATCTTGCAATTTCACATAATAACAGTGAAAGTAAGATGTTTTTGGATGTAAAAGATTTCAAAGATCCAAGAATGCTGGCGAATTTCTTTAATCAAAAACCATTATCATATTTGGAGAAGTATGGTCAACAGGTGTACGTTGTTATTCCCAAATACCGAAATGATCTATATCCATCTTACGGTATGAGAGCATCAACACTTTTAAAAGAAGACACGCGGAAACTTATAAAAATCATTATGGAGAATGAATTGGAAAAAACGTTGAAGGAGGTGCTCTGGTGAGGAAAACCTATTGGGATTTAACTGAAGAAATAAACAAAGAGTTTTTCTCACTAGAACTGCCCAAAGCCGACATATCAACAATAATAAGCCTGGAGCTATTTATGACGGGGTGTCGTTTAATTGACTCGATGCTTCATATTGATCAAGGTTGGTCGTTATTGGTTGGTTATGATGAGCCGGTTTTAAAGTACATCGAACATAAGGATATCGTAGTCAGACTTAGGATTTTATTCCCTGAGTTAAGGAGTAAGAAAATACTGGCTAGACGGATTGAAGCCTATCGAGCTATTGATATGAAATTTCGTTTGTTTGATATCGATGAAAAGGGAAAGCTTAACCAACTGGTTCCACGATTTTTGACTAATAGAATAATCAATTACGAACAGATACTTAAAAAACCGATTCCCAGACAAATCAATACAACTCCTTTTGCAACTCAGGGGAAATTCGAATACTCCAGAATCGTAAGAGGAGGATTTATTCAAAGCTTTCATGGCAGCATCCCTGAAGCTTTAGCAGTAAAAGAAAAGCGTTTATTACCTTCTTATCGTGAGAAGAAGATACTTAGTCTAGAGTTGCCGTTCAATGGGCTTTCGTTGGGCAAAGAAATGGATGAAATAGCCGGAAAATCTTCATCTTGGGCGAAAAGAGCAACTGCAGTTGTACTCGAGTCAATAGATTGGGATATAGAGTTTGTTTACAAAGGAAACCAGCATATAGGCGGTGCATTGGGAGCAGGGAAATCTACTTTCATGCTCATGGAGACGTATCGTCTCGTGAAGCAGGAAGGTGCCAGAGTCGGCTTTATTGAAGGCAGCGTTTCCCAAGTGATAGAGCGCATCAAAATTCTTCGCGAGTTAGGCATTCGTGCTGTTCCGATCATTGGTAAGTCATCAAGAAAGATCCACCAGGAAAATTATTTATTTGCAAATGCAAGTGAGATCATCGAGCTTAGCGATTGGAGGAACAACGAATTTCAAGATCTAAAGCATTTGTCGGACTTATGTGTTATTAAAGCGTTGTCTGAAGATTACGAACGAAATAGTAGTTATCCGTGTACTCAGCTAAAACAAGAAAATAAGTCTGTGAAATGTCCATTAGCGGATCAATGTGGAGTTTACCGTGATTTCTCCCGACTTGCAGAAGCAGATGTTTGGGTGGCTACGTCTGCAAGTGTACTCAAAACAAGAATTCCAGCGATGATTGATCCGTTAGAGAGGACGATCTATGAAGCGATGTACGATCTAATGGATGTCGTATACGTGGACGAAGCGGATGAAGTCCAAAAGCAATTCGATGAGACGTTCTTATCGGAATATAATGTTTTTGGAAGTGTAGAGGATATCTTTGAACGGTTGTCTAATGAATCTCATCAGTTAACAAATGGACGATATCATTTAGCAGGTGATCCCGTTGTGACGGAGTGGAAAGATAAACTTCGCCAATTAGATCAAATGATTTGGAGAATTTATGAAAAGTTAGATCGTTCTCTAACATTGCGTAAGAATATCAGTCGTAATCTGATTAGAGTGGCGGCGCTGGCCGATTCATTAAGCGAGAAGATTTCCTTCGACGAGGAATCGCAAAAGAAGATTCGCAGACATTTATTGGATTATGCAAATGAGCCTTATCAAGACTCCATGTTATCTAGCATTGTTGATGAGTTAGTTGAAAAGGAAAATCACGATGAAAAGCAAAAGCTGCTGACTCAAATTACAGAGAAGCTGCTTAAAGGAACAATTCGGCCGCGAGTAAACAAAGATTTATTTTATGCGCAATTGGAGTTTTATATTTATTTATGCCGAGCGGAAGAATGTATCAAGTTCATTCTGACTTCCTTTACTATGATTCAAGCCAAGCTAGGAATGACAGCAGATTTTACTCCGTTATTCACTATGCAGAAAGATTATCAAGCGTTCATGAAAGAGGCCATGACGGGCACGATGATCGGATATAAATACGATTTGAAGGATGGGGAAAAAACAGGGACATTTAAATTAGTCGAATATACAGGGGTAGGCAGATTATTGTTGCATGACTGGCATTGTGTATATGAAGATTCTGATCAGAAACAAGGGCCGGCAGTTATCTTTCTTTCAGGCACAAGCCATGCACCCGAATCCGCGCATTATCATTTGAACACGGGATCCAAATGGTTGCTCAAAGCAGATCGAACATCTCCGGAAGTTCAAATAACATTCAAACCCATTCTTGACGCTCGCCATGATAAATTTCTTGAAGTCTCAGGGATAGGCGATGAAGAGGTTAGAAACAGCAATTTATATGAGATGGTTCAACAACTTAAATCTGATATTCTTTATGAATTGAAATTTTGGAGTAGTAGAGGAAATCCGCGAAGGGCACTCTTAGTGGTAAATTCGTATGATGATGTTGCCACAGTCGCCAGGGCGTTTCGTAGTGATCAGAGTTGGCAAGGACGTTATAAAGTTCTTTCAAGGGAAAGGAGTCATGAACCAGATCAATTCCCTAGAACAATGATTGAGTCGTTTCGCAAAGAAAGGGCTGAAGTATTGATTGTACCGCTTCTCTCTGTAGGTAGAGGTTACAATATATTGGATCAAAATGGAGAGTCGTTATTTGGATCGGTCTTTTTCCTCGTTCGTCCTTATCCTATTCCGAATGACATGAATTACTTGGTTCAAGCGCTCCACTCCTACTTGCCTCGATATTTGCAACGGATAACAGGACAAGGAATTCATTACGAGAAAGCCGTTTCCAAATTACGCCAAATTAGCAGCGGTAAGTTCGAAGCGATGTATAAAAAGCCTGATTACTGGTCTATTCTAGATGATTCTGAAAGAGAAGTTATGGCGTGGTATACGTTTATCCCAATTTGGCAAATGATTGGACGATTGCTGCGCGGCGGTAAAAATGCCAGAGTATTTTTCTGCGATTCAAAGTTCAATGCAAAGCCTGCTGGTAAACCAGAAGGGATGTCCATGTTGGATAGTTGGGCAGCGATTATGCAGAAGCACAAAAGGGATCCTTTGTTTTTGAGTTTGTACGGACCATTTATCGACGGAATAAATAATATCATTCTGGAGGGATATTGCGATGAAGAAGATGGAACTGTTTGCACTGGAGATTGATGAAACGCTGTTTTATAACGAAACTATCTATTATATGAAAATGCCGGAGAGCTGGAGAAACTTCTTTAATAGAGAGCGTACAGATCGCTTTAAGCTTGCATTTAAAGTAGAACCTCTAGGAAAGAAGCTTAAAAGTATTTTTCCTGAAATCGTAAGCGTATGTTCAAACAACAAGGTGTTGCTCGATGATCAGCCTTGGCTAGTTTCCACAAAACCTATTCATTCATCGTATATAAAACATTTGACGCTTGGATGGCTAGCACATTTAAAGGATTATTCGATTCCTGATTTACCGCAAGACGTAAGAGATTCGGAGCTTGTTTGGGCTTCTTCTACGTTTGGTGATGTTCACGAATTCGTTGATAACTACCAGTGGGTTCCCGGCATGGCAGCAGTCAAGTTCTGCCAGGAATCAAAGTTTCTTGATTTAGGTAATGAGCTACGTGAAGAGCTGAAATTCTATCATGTTATCTTTAATGATAAACACGAATGCATTTCTAATCCGATTCGAAAATCTCATCGTCATGATCCATTTTCTTATGTCATTCGATTTGCATTGAAGACTCGTGGGGGAGATGCTGATCGAGCCATACTAACGGTTTCCTTGGGGACAAGAAGGTATTTGAGCGATGTACAAATCAAAGAAGGCAAGTGCTACATGAGGTCTGGGCATTACTGTTCGGTTTTGGTATCTGTTCAAAATCCATATGTTACGAGCTTAGATCGTTCATTTTCCCAATTGAAATTTGAAAGACGTCCTCGCAACTCTTCATATACATCATGGGAGAGCGCATTAGACGAATTGTATTGGGATGTGCTGAATGGGGAGTCTTTCGAGGCAGATTCGTTGCTTGTGAATCCCAAGGTCTATTCCGATGGGGATGGAGAAATCACGGCTTATGTCGTGAACAACAATCTATTTACTGGAAATAGTGTGAAAGCGGGAATCGGCCTTCCAGAGAAAAGCGGTTTGTATAACTTGGCCAAAGGGTTCTTAACGAATTATGGTGCAAGAGAACTTCAACTTATTCCTGATATTTCTCTTAGAGGTATGAATGACAATCGCTTTCCAATCGTTGTTCCTAAGGAAGAGCGAATAACTATCGAGATTTATAGTTCTACCGAGATGTTTGAAGCAGTAATAAAAGAACTATCTACAGCGCAAAAGTCAATTGATAACGTAACTATTCTTGATGAGATTTCTGACTCCGTCTTCAGATTAAATTCGGATAAAGAGTTCATTGTTGAACTTGTCCATTGTAATCCAGACATCATAACATCGGAATTAGAGATTGATAGATATAAGGATAACTCGATTGCTCAAGAAAAGCGTATTAATCAAATTGTGAAGCAACTTTCCAAAGTTGAACAACCTAACCACTCGGTATTAGCTCTTGTAGAAATTGAAGAGAAGAGTAAGTGGAGAGAGGGGGCCGACCCTAAGAAAGCTATTCGGGAAGGATTGAAGATGACAGGGCGACTATCGCAATTTATTCACCCACTAACAGGTGATGAGAAAGGAGATTTATCCCGCATTCTGAATGCTGTAGTAGACCTTTTCAACGATTATGGTCTATTTAGTGATAACGTCAATAAGATCAATGCGTCTGGAACGTTGTTATCTATATCTGTCATAAAAGCTGGAAAAAAATATCTGCCTGCCATTTCAAGATTAGACGGCACGGATCTCAGTGTTAAGCTATTAGGTAATGATAGGTGGATGACTTTGTCTGAAGCGGCACTGAAAATGGATGAATCTAAATTTCTTGATAATCCTCGAAGAGAAAATAAAAGCAGCGAAGTGTTTAAAGCATTTATCACAGCTGAGATTCACAGTGAACTAGAACGAAGTTCGGGGCAAGTCATTGTGCTTATCAACGCTACATTAAGACACGGTTGGTTGGGGGCTATCGGTAATTCAAAAATACAATGCGATCGTGTTCCTTATCTTAATGAGCGTTTGGCCAATGAGACACGATTAAGGTTCATCCGCATTAACGCGACGGATGACATTCCTCAATATCGAATCATTATTGATGATGAGATGAACAGGTTTACTAAAGCATTAGGAGTTTTTAAGGACCCTGCAGGTATTTATTACGGTGTGGGCGGAAGACCGAATGCATGGAAAGGAATCGCTAACGATGCAATCAAGTTTTCATCGCCTTCCAAATTATTGCTCCAACAACGGGCTGTGGAATACATTCCCTTAGGAGCAGAGAATGAAAACGAGTCGGATGAACTTGCTCTTCTAGCGGATCATCTAAGACGATTAGGGTTGACTTATGATAAGCACACCATTTTTCCGTACACGATGCGTGTACTGAGCTCATTATCGAAATATATAACCGGTAATGAAGACGATTATGATTACGATGCTGAGTTTGAAGAGGAAGTGGAGATGGACTCGGAGGAAGATTATGTAGAGGTGACATCATGACTTCATTAATCAAAAACTTAAGAGATGGTGAAGAATTCGTCGGGTATTATTTGATCAAAGAAATAGAAGCAAAGCAGACCAGTAGTTCTATACCTAAAGATTATTTGGATCTCGTGCTTGCCGATTATCACAGTCATTGACGTGAGTGCTGACACTTTTAGGGATTATCCACCTATTAACTTAAGCGATCATAGACATGTTACATGTTTATGGTCGCGTTTATTTTTATCAAGTGTCCAAGCCGTATCCGCATATTCTCCATTAGGAGGGATGCCGGGTGCATGTGAAATTGATTGTGGGTGACTCTAATGACAAAATACGCATGGCCTGTTATGATTATCTCCTAGAGAAGTTCAGGAGGGAGAAACATGATCGCTATTTACGCCAGGGTGAGCACAGAAGAACAAGCAAAACATGGATTCAGCCTGAACGATCAGATTCGTCAGTGTCGGATGAAAGCGGAGACGAATAAAGTTAAAGAATATGTGGACGATGGGATATCTGGAGAGTTTCTAGATAGACCAGCCTTAACCAAATTACGGGAAGATGTTAGAGAAGGGATCATAAGCAAAATCATATGTCTGGATCCCGACCGTTTATCGCGGAAATTAATGAACCAATTAATCATAACGGATGAATTCGATAGAAGAGGAATAGAACTGGTATTCGTTAATGGAGAGTATTCCAAAACCCCGGAAGGAAACCTGTTCTATTCTATGCGTGGGGCGATAGCCGAATTTGAAAAATCCAAAATTAACGAACGAATGAGCCGCGGCAGACGAGAAAAAGCGCGACAAGGTAAAGTGTTGAGAGATTTTCAAGTCTACGGATATAGTTATGACAAAGAGTCGGAGCAATTCCTTGTCAATGAAGACGAAGCCGCAATCGTAAGATTGATTTTTGATTTATTTACTCAGCCGAACACAATGGTTCAAGGGTTAAATGGTATCGCACTATATTTAACTAGCAAAGGTGTACCTACCAAACGAGGAGCTCCAGTATGGCATCGTCAAGTCGTTAGACAAATCATAATGAATCGAGCCTATATTGGCGAGTTTTATCAGAATCGTTGGAATACCGAAGGGATGCTTGGCAACAAGCATAGAAAAGATGAGGAAAAGGTTCCAATGCGGGAGAGGCCAAAGAGTGATTGGATCCTGATACCTTGCCCCCCCATTATCGAAGAGGCCCAGTTTGAACACGCCCAGAGACTGCTTTCAGAATCACGTCGAAGATGGGCACAGAAGAGTAAGCATCCATATTTATTAAGTGGCTTGCTTAGATGCGGAGACTGCGGCAATACAATGACCGGGCGATTATCAAATAATTGGGGCAAAAAGGTTCCTGAGTATACAGATATTAAAAATACTGCAGGTGCAAAACTTAAAGGCTGCGGTAGAAGAATCAAAGCCCAGATGATCGAAGATCAAGTATGGGAGCAAGTCGCAAGTTGGTTAAATAATCCTGACGAAATTGCCGCGGCGTTGCAACAGGAGAAGACAAAAGAGCCTTTTGAAACTGGAGAAATAGCCAGGATCGAAAAGGAAATCGAAAAAACTAAAAACGCCCGAAAAAAACTAATCAAATTGTTTGCAGCCAGTGAAGACTTTATTGGGGAAGAGGAAATTCGGCAGGAATTGAAGGAGTTAACTCAGAAAGAGGAAGCTCTGATCAACCAACTAGCCGAGTTGTCTGATATGTTGAATTCTACGCAGAACAATGAGTACAACATTAACGTCCTGATGGAAGCCGTTCAGTATTATCTGTCAAAAGGGCAAAACGAGCTGGCGTTTGAAGAGAAGCGAGATTTAATCCGGCAGGTTGTACGGGAAATACGGGTGTATGAGGATTCGGTTGAGATTTTTACGTTTTAATACCGGATTGATTCAGGAACAAACCAAGTGTGGCCTGGGAGGATGTATGGATCGGAATTTGGAGCAGCGGCTTGCTCAGGCTTTGAAAGAAATTGAATCGCTTCGATTAGAAAACCAACATTTAAGACATCAGTTGTCTAAATATTTGGAGCTTGATGATTTCAAAGAGAGTACACCCACTAATGAAATTACTATTGATCACGAACAGCCTCCCGTGGGCCAGGTCCACCTCCAATCGAGACCAGAGGACAAAATCGCTTTATTCCGTTCTCTTTTTCGAGGGAGGGAGGATGTATATCCCGTTAGATGGACAAGCAAAACGGGGAAATCGGGATATTCACCTGTTTGTAAGAATGATCGGTCACCTGTTTGTAATAAGCCCCGGATTAAATGCTCTAATTGTTCTTATCAAGCTTTCGAAATGGTATCGGATGATATTTATGCCCGCCATCTGAATGCAAAGATAAACCGTACCGTAGGTGTTTATCCCATGCTAAAAGATGAAACCTGCTGGTTTCTTGCCATGGACTTTGACAAACACAATTGGAAGCAAGATGCTTTTGCTGTAATGGATACTTGTAAGGCACATCATATTCCTTCAGCTCTTGAACGCTCACGTTCGGGAAACGGGGGGCATGTCTGGTTGTTCTTTGATCAGCCGGTAGAAGCGAGTCTCGCCAGAAAATTAGGAAGTGCCTTATTAACCAAAACAAGGGAGCGCCATTATCAGCTCTCTTTAGACTCCTACGATCGATTATTTCCAAACCAAGACACGCTGCCTAAAGGTGGTTTTGGGAATTTGATTGCTTTGCCTCTGCAGGGGGGACCTCGCATAGAAGGCAACAGCGTCTTTATCGATGAACGGTTTCAACCGTATCACGACCAGTGGAGCTTCTTGTCGGGTCTTGGGAAAATTAGCTTGGGTGAAGCTCAAAGACTAGTCTTAGAGTTGACGAAAGGGGAGTCCCCACTTGGCACAAACGTATGGAATGAAACAGAAGATGAAAATAGCGAGCGACCTTGGTTAGATGGTGGAATGCACAATCCATCATTAGATATGGGACAACTCCCCGAACGGGTTCGAGTAGTTCTTTCCAACATGATCTATATCGAAAAAAATGGGCTTCCTTCGCCATTCATTCAGAGGCTGCAAGCTTTGGCTATGTTTCAAAATCCTGATTTCTATAAGACACAGGCCATGAGATTGCCGACTTACGGCAAGCCTCGGGTTATCGGCTGTTTTGACGATTACGACAACTATCTTGCGATACCTAGAGGTTGTCATGGAAAAATGTCGGACTTAATGAAAACGAATCAAATTGAACTGGTTGTATCGGACGAACGTAATCCTGGTTGTCCGATTGATGTTAACTTCAATGGGACACTTTCCATGCTGCAGGATGGTGCTACAAGATCTATGCTTACTCATGAAACGGGGATCTTATCGGCCACAACCGCGTTTGGCAAGACCGTCGTTGCAGCTTCTATTATTGCCTCCAGAAAAGTAAACACCTTGGTACTCGTCCACCGAAGAGAGCTCATGGATCAGTGGAGAGAACGGCTGGGTGCTTTTTTGAAAATGGACAAGAAGAATATTGGCATCATCGGCGGAGGCAAGGACAAACGAACTGGAATCGTAGATATCGCGGTTATACAAAGCTTGAACTATAAAGGCGCCATTAAGGAATATATAGAGGAATACGGCCAAATCATTGTAGATGAATGTCACCATGTTTCGGCTTTTAGCTTTGAGCAGGTGTTGAAAAAAGCTAAGGCCAAATATGTTCTGGGTCTAACTGCAACCCCATCCAGGAAGGATGGACATCAACCGATCGTTCTCATGCAATGCGGTCCGATTCGCGTGTCAATAGATGCGAAGTCGCAGGCTCAATCTCGGGGGTTGGAGCAAAAAGTGATTCCTCGCTATACCAGTTTCCGTACACCTCAAGCCCTATTTTCACCGGGCATTCAAGAGATCTATAAGCTATTGGTCGAAGATGAAGAACGAAATAACATGATTTTTGATGACTTGCTTAAGGCGTTGGATCAAGGGCGATCACCAATCCTTTTGACGGAACGTACCGCTCATGTGGAATACTTTGAAAATCGCCTGAAGCATTTTGCAAAGAATGTGGTTGTCCTGCGTGGTGGTATGGGGAAAAAGCAACGGGAAGCCTTAAGGGGGCAAATCGCTTCCATATCCGATTCCGAAGAACGAGTATTTATTGCTACCGGAAAGCTGATCGGAGAGGGTTTTGACGATGCGCGGCTGGATACGTTATTCCTGGTCCATCCCATCTCTTGGAAGGGGACGCTTCAGCAATATGCTGGACGTCTTCATCGAACCCATCACAATAAACTTGATGTGCAGATTTATGATTATGTAGACTTGCAGGTACCGATGCTTATGGCCATGTACAAGAAACGTGTCAAGGGTTATGCTGCAATGGGATATCACGGAATGAACTTATAATTATGCTCTATGGTTACTGAAGTGATTGACGCCGCAATGTCGGCATCAAGTGGTAGATCATGAGCTTAGCTGTTTGTGTAAAGGTCCTTATGTTATAATTTTAGGAATAGATGGTTGAGGCTAATTCCTGAATAACACAATGACTCAGGCGGTGATACGTGTGAACCGGATACAGGACTTAAATAAGTTCATTAAACTAACAGGCGATCGAGCGAAATTGGATGCAAAAGCTAACGGCACATACATTGTGTACAAAACAAGTGAAGGTTATATGGTTAGGGAATATAGCGATGGGAAAATAGAACGTATCGAGGATTTGGAGCTCTACAATGAATAGCCCACTAGCAACCATGTTTGTGTTCGCTGGTAATAACGGCAGTGGCAAAAGTACAATTCGCAATCTGATTGTGGATCGTATTGGTGTTAGTATAAATATTGATGCAGATGCACTCGCTCGCGCGATTGATGCTGAACAACCCGAGCGTTACAAAGTAAGTGCCGGAAAAGAAGCAATTAAGATAGTAAGAGATTGTATTCGTAACAAACGTGATTTTTCAATCGAGACGACTTTGGCAGGCGGTAACGTTATTCGCCAAATGCGTGAAGCGAAGAATAAAGGCTTTGAGGTTGTCATGTTCTATGTTGGATTAGGTGACTATCGATTGAATATCGAAAGGGTTGCCGCCCGGGTGAAAAATGGCGGTCATCATATTCCATCTGAGGATATCATAAGGCGGCATCATACCTCCATAGAGAATTTACTTGCTCATCTTGATCTTATCGATCATTTGGTTCTGGTCGACAATAGTGAGTCAGATGGTAAGATCGTAATGGAAGCCGACCAAAAACGCGTTATTTATCGATCTGCTGAGCTGCCTGAGTGGGTAAGGAAAGTTGAGAAGCACCTAGAATAGATCTAATTCATGGACGTATAGACATGCAACACTATAGACATTAGAACCGAAATCCTCATGCACCTCCGATCCCTGAAAAAAACGCGCAAGGATGTCTCGCTTCATGACCCCATCGGGACGGACAAGGAAGGCAACGAAATTACCCTGATCGATATCCTGGGAAGTGAATCGGATGATGTGGCCGAGAAGGTACAACTCAAGATCGAGAAGTCGAAAATCTATGCGCATCTGGATATTCTCGACCCGCGCGAACAAGAGGTGATTCGCGGACGCTTCGGTCTCGATACGGGCGGGGAGGAGCGGACACAGCGGGAGATCGCCAAGGAGCTGGGCATCAGCCGCAGCTATGTGTCACGGATCGAGAAGCGTGCGCTCATGAAGCTGTATCATGAGTTTTACAAGCAGAAGCGGTAGCGGGTCGAATAGCAGAATGTAAGTGGAAAAACGACAAGAGGACACCTAGCGATAGGTGTCCGTTTTGTGATGAAGTGATTCGTGAGGCGAAGGTGGATTGAGTGCTTCACTCCCGATAAGGATGTGAAGTTCGCCACCTTTGCCGCTCGTTGGATCGAATATGAAATCACCCTGATCGACATTTTTTGACAGAGTGACGGACGATTTGGCCGAGAAGGTGAGGCGGGAGATCACCAAGGAGCTAGGTATCAGCCGCAGCTATGTATCGCGGTAGTTTTTAATTTAATGGAACCAAATATCAGGTTTACCAAAACTAGGCAAGCGGCCAGTCATAGAGCTGGCTGTTTTCTTTTGCATTTTTGAAAAGCTGACAAGCGCTTTCATAACGACCAATCATAGCGATAGAATTCCAATCGCCGTGGGGTAGTGGCCGACCCGCTTCTCCTTTACTATGAAACCAAGAGGGGGATGCATATGTTGGCTAAGTTTTATAAGTATCGATGGCAGTATCTGATGATTTTACCGGGTGTCGTCCTGCTCTTGCTTTTCAGCTATATCCCGATGGCGGGGATTCAGGTGGCATTCCGGGACTTTCAAATCGGCTCATCCATTTGGGACAGCCCCTGGGTGGGGATGGACAATTTTGCATTCTTGCAGGAGCCGCAATTTTGGAAAATCGTTGAAAACACACTGTTCATTTCCGTGTTGAAATTCATTTTTGGATTTCCGGCACCGATTCTCTTGGCGCTGATGATTAATGAGGTGTCCCATTCGGGCTTTAAGCGCTTTGTACAATCGGTCAGCTATTTGCCTCACTTTTTCTCGTGGATTGTCGTGGTGTACATCTTGCAATCCTTTCTGACCCTGGACGGCGGGCTTGTCAATCAGCTGATCTCCAAGGCGGGAGGAGATCCGATTTTCTTCATGGGCTCGACCGAATGGTTCCGTCCACTGGTGGTATCAAGCGGTTTGTGGAAGGAGACGGGGTGGAACACCATCCTCTACCTGGCGGCGATCACGGCGATCGATCCGCAGCTTTATGAAGCTGCCAAGGTGGAAGGCGCCGGCAAGCTGGCACAGATCCGCCACATCACGCTGCCGGGCATCATGCCCACGATTTCCATCGTGCTCATTCTGAGCATTCCGAGCTTGATCACGGTCGGAATGGATCAAATCTATCCGATGATGAACTCAGCCAATCAGGAAGTGGCGGATGTTCTTGATACGTATGTTCTCCGAAGCGGTCTTCAACAGGGATACTTTGGCATGGCGACCGCAATAGGGCTGCTTTCGTCGATCATCAGTCTGGTTCTGGTCGTGACGACGAACAAGCTGTCCCGCAAAATCAATGGCGAGGGATTGTGGTGACCGACAATGAAACAGACCTTTACGGAAAAAGCCTCAAACTGGCTGATGATTCTGCTGCTGTCGCTCATTTGCTTCTCCGTCTTGTATCCGTTTGCATACATGCTGGCGATTTCGCTGAACGAAGGCTCGGATGCGGCAAAAGGTGGCGTCTACTTAATCCCGCGGGCATTTACGCTCATCAATTATGAGATCGTACTGGGGAATGCGGTGATCCGGCATGCCTATCTCATTACGATTGCCCGAACCATCATTGGCACGATCGCCGGGCTGATCGTGACTCTGCTAGTCGCGTATGGTCTCTCTTACAAAGCCCTTCCGCTTAGAGGAGTGATTCTGACCTACATTCTGATCACCATGCTGTTCAGCGGAGGCCTCGTTCCTTATTACATTCAGCTGAACAACCTGGGGCTGCTCAATTCATTCTGGGTTTACATTTTCCCGGGGCTGTTCTCGGTCTGGAACATGTTTGTCATGTTGAAGTTCATTCAGGGCATTCCGGAGGCGCTCATCGAATCGGCGGAGCTGGATGGAGCCGGTCCGGTCCGGGTACTCTGGCAGATCATCGTTCCGCTCTCGAAGCCGATGCTGGCCGCTCTCGGGCTGTTCACGGCCGTCGGGCACTGGAACGACTGGTTTGCAGGGGCGTTTTATGTGAGCAAGCAGTCGCTCATCCCCGTGCAGACGTTCCTGCAGCAGCTGCTAACGGCGCAGGACATCTCCGTGGTGCTCGGCTCGAACACCAACCAGGAAGCGTTGGCGCGGGGCTCGCAAATGCAGAACATCACCCTCATGTCGATCAAGATGGCTGTCGTGATGGTCAGCGCTCTGCCGATCCTGTGCGTGTATCCGTTCCTGCAAAAGTATTTCGTCAAAGGCGTGCTGGTTGGCTCCGTCAAAGGTTGACGGTAAAATGACGGGTATAAGGCAACACACATATACCAAATCTGCATAAGAACAGGGGAGTTGTTCCATGGGTTCGAAAGGGATAAAGCGCGGAGCAGCAGTCACACTTGCGGTTGCTCTCGCCGTGATGGCTGGCTGCTCGAATTCGGGCGGCAAGACGGACAAAGGCGATGCGGCAAACCCGGAAAGCAGTGGTTCCACCTCATTCAACCTCTGGTTGGGGTGGGCGGCAACGATCAACAATGACAGCTTGGTTCAAAAGTATTGGAAGGAAAAAGAGCCGGGAGTGGCTGTCCAGCTCGAATCGACGCAGGGTGACGCAGTAACGGCCTTGAACCTGCGGCTGAACACGGACGGCTTCAAGGATGCAGCCATCTTCTCGCGGAGCGAGACGGTGAAGAACGCCATGAACCGCTCTAAGAAGATTCAATCGCTGGAGCAATATTTTGACATGCCGGACAAATACCCGAACCTCGCAGCCATTCCGAAGCAGTACCTGGAGCGGATGAAGGACAAGGACGGCCATATCTGGTCCATCCCGACCTGGTACGACCAAAACCCGAATGATCCTTGGCCGGGCTGGGCTTCGCAGGCCTGGACGGTTCGGACCGATGTCGTCGAGAAGGTCGGCATGAAGGTAGAGGATTTGGCAACGTTGGAAGGCGTAGAAACGTTCCTGAAGAAGGCGGCGGAGCAAAAGGATGCATCCGGCAATTCGCTTCTGCCCATGTCGTTCTTGATGGACACGAACGATACGGCGGGCTGGAATGACGAAAACGCTATCCTGACCGCGTTCGGCGTATCCACGAGTGGCACCGGCGTCGACAAGAAGGGCGATCAATTCGTCTTCTCGTATGACGATCCCCAATACAAAGCCGCTTATAAGTGGATGAACGAGATGTATCGCGATAAGCTGATCGATCCGGAAGTCGTCACCGACAAGAAAGAGCGGTACAAGGAGAAGAACAAATCCGGACGGGTCGCTTTGAACGTCGGAAGCTTCTTCAACATCGATACTTCGCTGTGGGAAACGTTGGACGGACCGACGGAGCCGGGCTGGTATTATCAAGTCATTCCTTACCCGAAGGTTGACGGTGTGGAGAAGGTCGGTATCAATCAAGTTGTAAACCCTTACCCTGGCTACGATGTGTACATCAGCAAAAACACGAAAAACCTGGACGCGATCCTGAAATTCTTTGACTACACGCTCCAGGCGAAGCCGGAAATGCAGCAGGTCATTAACGAAGGCCCATCCGGTCTGTATTGGGATTGGATCGATCAGCCCCTTGGAAAATGGAAGTATATCGACGATAATTACAAACAGGCTCGAAATTCCGGTGACCAAGCTCAGAAGGCGAAAGTTACGCCGGAGCTGTACATGATTTCGTCGTACAGCAATCAGTGGTATCCTTGGTGGAACGTAGGCGAAGTTGAGAAGAAGGGCGCTTTGAAAACGTCCGCGTATACGGAACAAGTCGGCAAGATGGGCGCGGTCCGGCAAGCGCATTCCTACGATTTGGTCTCGCCGAAGCAAGGGGGCGTATGGGAAAAGTATTCCCCTGAGCTGGAGAACATCCGCAAGGAGTTCCGGGCTAAGCTGATTATGGCAAAGGACGACGCGCAGTTTGAAGCCAACTGGACGGCATTTCAGGATGCACTCGAAAAACGCGCCCATTGGACCGATATGAAGAAGGAATGGAACGAAACCTATCAGGCGGACATTCAAGCGAACGGAGAATTTTAAAAAGGGTCCACAGGATCGGTTGACAGCGCACGAGGTAAAAAGGAGCAGCCCCCTTTCGGGGTTGCTCCCTTTGCCGTTCTTTTCACACGGAGGCGAGACGGGGCGGGAGACGAACATGAAGCTGAAGCAGCGATTTGAAAAAGCCATCTTGCGGGTTACCCGTTCCTTGAGCTTACGGAAAAAAATTGTGGTGTTTTATAGCCTGATCGTGTTTATTCCAACGATTTTGCTGGCTGTCAGCGCCGGCTATCTGGCGCTACAGCATGTCCGGGAGAATTACTTGATCACCGCGAAGGAAGCGGTTCGACAAAGTGCGGAGAGCATTGATTTCCGGAAGCAGAGCTATGATCTGCTTGCCAATCGAACCGCAACCGACGGGGAGTTGATCTCCCGATTGTCCCGCAGTTACTCAAGCATGTTTGAGCAATTGGAGACGGTGGAATATGTCGACCGATCCTATCTGTATACGCAGAAGTATCTGCCTGGAATCGAGGATTTTCGCATTTATCATGCAAACGCTTCACTCGTTCAGGACGGCGGCTTGCTCTGGAAGCCCGAGAACCGGGTGCTCTCCGGGGTCAACGAGCGCGACTGGTTCCAGTTGAGGGTGAAATCGGCCCAGGCGCTGATGTGGTCAAACGCACTAAACGACAAGGAGAAGATCGTCGTTACACGAAACATCATCGACCCGTATGGGGAGGTTTTCGGGCTCGTTTACCTGCTGCTCGATTACCACGATGTTTTTGCCGATTCGTTCGAGCATCCGTTCAACGGAGCGGGGGAGCTCTACATTGTGGATTCGGACGACCGGATCATCGCATCCTCGGTGACGGATGAAATCAGCGAGAAAATAGACGGTTCCTCCCTGCAGCCTTATTGGGGCATGGAAACGATCGAGCCGGTTCCGATCAACGGGAAGCTGCTGATCGAGCAAAAGCTCTCATCCGGGTGGACGGTTGCCGCTCTCATGGATATCAATCGGATGGAACAGCAGTCGAAATGGGTGTTCGTTTCCATCGCCGCCGGGGTCGCTTTTTTCCTCATGGTTTCGATCTTTATGATCTTGACGGTTTTGAAAAACGTCGTTTGGCGGATTCGGAAGCTCGGAGCGCGGATGACCGATATCTCGCAAGGGGATTTTGACGTCACCGTGCGAAACCAGGATCAGGACGAGCTTGGTGAGCTGGAAGTGCTGTTCAATTCGATGTCGCGCCAGCTTAGGAAGCTGGTGGAGGAGAACATGCAAGCGCACCTGAAAGAGAAAGAGCAGTACTTCCGGGCCTTGCAGGCGCAGATCAATCCTCACTTTATCTACAATTCGCTCAGTCTGGTTCGGTGGCGGGCGATGGATCTGCAGGATGAAACGCAAATCCGCACCATTGATGCGCTGACGACCTTTTATCGGATCGCTCTGAACAACCGGGTGAATGTCGTATGCATTCGCGACGAGCTTGAGCATCTAAAAGCTTATGTGGAGATTCAACAGCTCCGTTATCCGGGCCGGGTAGAGGTGCAATGGGAGATCGAACCGGAGGTACTGGATTTGTACACCATCAAGCTGCTGCTTCAGCCGATTGTGGAGAACAGCTACCTGCACGGGAACATCACCAAGAAGAGCGGAGCTACGATATGGATTGTCATCCGCCACCTAGAAGATACCGTTCATATTGAAGTGCGAGATAACGGAAAGGGCATCCCGAACGAACGATTGGAGCAAATACAGGCCGGCCGATACACCGGAACGAGAAACGGATTCGGGATGAACA
The DNA here is from genome assembly GCF_001457415.1 of Gorillibacterium timonense. Classification (GTDB taxonomy): domain Bacteria; phylum Bacillota; class Bacilli; order Paenibacillales; family NBRC-103111; genus Gorillibacterium; species Gorillibacterium timonense. Next base: position 455,343 of record NZ_LN881723.1, on the reverse strand, counting down.
ACATACGGGAAAGGCTTCGCTTGTATTTCGGATCAGAAGGCCTCATGAGGATCGAAAGCGTTGAAAATGAGTGGACTTCCGTGGTGATCCAAATTCCCGCGTGCTGGGAACGTCCCGAGATCAAGATGGGGGAAGACAAATGATTCAAGCGTTGATCGTAGATGATGAGCCCCTCCAAATCGACGGCCTTGTCCGTCATGTCCACTGGGATTCTCTCGGTTACGCCAAGCCGATAACGGCGGATTCCGGAGAGGAAGCCCTTGAAATCCTTGCCCGAGAGCCCGTTGACGTACTGATCACGGACGTCACGATGCCGGGTATGTCCGGCATCGAGCTTTTGTCCGCATGCAAGCTCGAACAACCACACCTTCAGTCTCTGCAGACCCTGATCATCAGCGGGTACGATGATTTTGAATTCGTGCAGGAAGCGATTCATCTTGGCGCCAAGGGATACGTGCTGAAGCCGATCAAAACGGATGAGCTGGAGGAGAAGCTGAAGACCATCCGGGATTCGATCCTCAAGAGGAACCAAATCGAGCGGGAAACGAGCGAGCTGAAGGAAAAGCTGAGCGGGAGCTTCGACGTTTTGCAGGAGCGGTTTGTGAACGACCTCCTTGAAGGTCGCGCCTACAACGAGGAACTGTTGGCCTCCTGGTGCCGTTTGTTAGACCTTCCGCGGGAAGAGAAGGAGTGGAGGATCAGCTTGTTTCTGTTTGGCTACGACCGCTTGCTTCCGAGCGACGGGCACGACGCACGGCAGCGGATTCTGCTGGGAGACGGTTTGATGAAAACCGTGAAGGTGAGCTTATCCGAATATGCCGGGGTGTACAGCGGGAAAACGGGAGCGGACGAAGCAGCGATCCTTCTCTTGAATCCACCCCCGAGCGAGCGGGCGAAGATGGAGAAGCAGTTTCCCTTTATACAGGACATCATCAAGGAAAAATACGGCTCTACCGTGACGGTCGGAGTCAGCCGAGAGTGCCGCTCCTGGGAGGAAGCCCCTCTGCTGTACAAAGAGGTCAAGCACATGATGGCGAAGGCCCGGCTTGCCGGAGAAGAGCAAATCTTGTATTTCGATCGGGTCGAGGAAACCGAATACCAGGATCATCGACTGCGCGACGAATACATTCCGGAGATCGTCAAGCTCATGGAAAAAGGGGATAGCGGGCAGGCCGAGGCTTATTTCAACTATGCGTTCGATGCGCTTTTGACCCAGGAAACGGTCGCCTTTTCCTACGTTCAGGCTTTTGGAATGGGGCTTGTCAGCGAATTGGCGCGTAAGATCCGCCGGTACCGAACAGCGGTTGGAGAAATGAACGTCGACATGTGGCAAAGGGTTATTGCTTGTACGAATGCCGAGGAAGTCAGGGGGGTAGTCTTGGAGTATTTTTCAAAGTATACTCAACTTGAGCAAGGGGAACAGGCTGTACAGCAGCATCATCTCATCCATAATATCGCGCAGTTCATCGAGGAGCATATTCAGGACAATGTCACCGTCAAACAGCTCGCGGAGCAGTTTCATTTCAATGCAAGCTACTTGAGCGTGCTGTTCAAAAAAGAAATGGGCATCACCATTTCCGATTATGTCCAGGAGATCCGAATCAGCAAGGCCAAGGAGCTGCTTCGCGACCCGAACGTCAAGGTATATGAGGTGGCCGAGCAAGTCGGGTTTCAAACCGCGGCCTACTTCACGTTCCTGTTCAAGAAGGTGACGGGCAGCACCCCCCAGGAATTCCGCGATTATCGCTACGAAGAGTAAATCGAACGAGAAGGAGACGGTTCCATGTTAACAACCATCCATTTAGAAGGGGATTGGGGGCTGCAGCTAGATAGCGATAAGCGGCCTGGTCTGCCGCGTACCTATTCCGACACCATTGCGCTGCCTGGCACCACCTCCTTCGCCCGCAAAGGAAAGAAGAACGAGGAAATTGAGCTTGGTGCTTTGACAGATGAATACGCTTTCGAGGGCTATGCATGGTTTTCCAAAGAAGTAGAGATTCCAGAGCATTTGGTAGGACGGCCGTGTCAACTGGTTTTGGAGCGGACGCGGGTCACAACGGTTTGGGTGGACGGACGGGAGCTCGGAACGCAGAACAGCCTGAACGCTCCGCATGTCTATGACCTGACCGGGAGCCTCGAGAAGACGAAGCATACGCTGACGATCCGGGTGGATAATACGGACTATCCGACCAAAGGCGGCCACCTCACCTCAAAGGATACTCAAACGAACTGGAACGGGATTACCGGGCAGATGGAGCTGAGGTTCTTTGGAGATGCCTATTTGCAGGAGGTTCAGGTTTACCCGGAAGTGGCGGACAAAGCGTTCACGATCAAGGCAAGCGTTGCAGGCGATCAGAGCGGCGCTGTCGTAGCCGTATCGGCCGTAAGCTTCAACGGCGAAGAGGAGCATGCCGTTCCGATGCAGAAGTTCCCGGTTGAATCGGACAAGATCGAGCTTCGGTTTCCATTGGGCAGCGACGCGCTCCTGTGGAGCGACCAAGCACCCAACCTGTATAAACTTCGAATGGAGCTGATCGACGGCTCGGGTGAGGTGCAGGATACCTACGAGCTGACGGCCGGCCTGCGCGAATTCAAGGTAGCCGGAGACAAGTTCGAGATCAACGGCATCAAAACCTTCCTGCGGGGCAAGCACGACGGCTTGATCTTCCCGCTCACCGGTTATGCTCCCACGACTGTGGATGAATGGCTGCGGATTATGGGAATCGCCAAGTCATACGGAATCAACCATTACCGCTTCCACACCTGCTGCCCGCCGGCTGCGGCGTTTGAAGCGGCAGACCGGCTCGGCATCTACATGGAGCCGGAGCTTCCGTTCTGGGGGACCATCACCGATGAAACGTATGAACAACATAATCAGGCCGAGCAGGAGTACCTCATCCGCGAAGGGTACGCCATTCTCAAAGCCTTCGGCAATCATCCTTCCTTCGTAATGATGTCTCTTGGCAATGAGCTTTGGGGCAGCAAGCCGAGGCTGGATGCGATCCTGAAGGCGTACAAGGAGTGTGACGACCGCCATCTGTACACCCAAGGGTCGAACAACTTCCAGTTCATGCCGGACATTCTGGAGCATGACGATTTCTACTGCGGCGTTCGCTTTTCGCGAGACCGATTATTCCGGGGTTCTTATGCCATGTGCGATGCTCCGCTCGGTCACGTCCAGACGGACCAGCCGAACACGAGGAAGGATTACGACGAACAGATCATTCCGTCCACATACTCCGCTGCGGGTGAAGCCGGAGTGGAGGGCAGCGATACCGTTCAGATTCAATTCGGCACGGAAGCCGTGACGGTGCGAGCCTCCGACCGCAACGACGAGCTGGTGCCGCATGTCCCCGTCGTATCCCATGAAATCGGGCAGTATTCCACTTTCCCGAACTTTGCTGAAATCGAGAAATTCACCGGGTCGATTAAAGCTAGAAATTATGAAGTGTTCCGGGAGCGCTTAGAGGAGAAGGGGCTTGGCCATCTGGCCGCTGCTTATTTCGAATGCTCCGGCAAGCTGGCGGTAGCCTGCTACAAAGAAGAATTGGAGGCGGCTTTCCGCTCCAAGAAGCTGGCAGGCTTTCAACTGCTGGATCTGCAAGATTTTCCCGGACAAGGAACGGCACTGGTCGGAGTCCTGGATGCCTTCATGGACTCCAAAGGGCTGGTTACGCCGGAAGAATGGCGCAGCTTTTGCTCGGATGCGGTGCTTCTTGCGCGTTTTGATACATACCATTACGTGTCACAGGAATCGTTTGCGGCTGATGTGGAGCTGTGCTATTACCGATCGGTTCCACTGGATCGTATTCGATTGAAGTGGGAGCTGCATGAGGCCACAACAGGCCAAGTATTCTTGAGCGGAGAAGCCGATGCGTCCGTTGAAGGCAAGGGGAACAACATCGACATTTGCCGGTTGAACCTGAACCTCCCGAACGTATCCGAGATGACCCATGCGGTTCTTTCTTTGTCCATCGAAGGGACGGATATTCAGAAATCCTATGAGCTATGGCTTTATCCGAAGGGCATCGAAATCGACCGGACGGGGCTGCATGTATTCGAAGCCCTGACCGACGAAGCGGCTTCGCTGCTGGAGAACGGTGAGAACGTTCTGCTTATGCCCAAACCAGATCGGCTTGAGCATGCGGTAGAAGGGTTCTACAGCACGGATTTCTGGTGCTATCCGATGTTCCGTTCGATATCAGAAAGCATGAACAAGCCGGTGCCTGTCGGGACCATGGGGCTCTACATCGACAAGGATCACCCAGCACTTCGTGATTTTCCCAGTGAACGGTATTCCACCTATCCTTGGTGGAACGTGGTAACCCATTCCAGTTCGATCATTTTGGACGATCTGCCGAAGGAGCTTAGCCCCATCGTGCAGACGATCGATAACTTCGAGCGGAACCATAAGCTCGGGCTTCTCTTTGAATGCCGCGTCGGGAAGGGCAAGCTGCTCGTATGCTCGCTGGATGCGGAGAAGGCGATGGAGTCGGTGGAAGGAAAGCAATTTTTGTTCAGTATCATGAACTATGTCCAATCATCTGAATTCCAGCCTCAAGTGGAAATTCGCTTATCCGAGCTTCGAAACAGGCTGTAGTCTCCCAATCGAGCATTCCAAGTAAGATCGTGGCGATCGCGTTCGAGCATTTTTGGTAGGGACGCCGAACACGGATCGTCATTTAGAGAGAATGCTTCACAGGGTCAGCGGTCTTCGGAGCGTTCATCGCCCTCAAATTGGGAAAATGCGATCTGTACCGCTGGCTTCGATCTCGGCCGAATGGATGAAAGAATTGGTTGTGCGGTTCTTGAGCGGCGCGTCTGCTCAGGGACCGCTTTTTCGTGATAAGGAGGATAGGACCCCCTTGAGGTGCGGCGATTTTCGCTATTGGCAAAACCGAAATCATCTGCTATAGTTGATAGTATCAAGGTGATAATAACAAAAAGTAAATAAGAACGTCCGAATGTAGAACCCGGTACACGGTTCGGATGCACGACGGAGGGGAATGGAATGAAGACAGCGTTCAGAGGATGGAGCTTGTACGAACTATTATGGCTCGGGTTGTTTTCCGGAGTCGCCGTTACGTTGACCGTGATCATGAAGGATACGGTGTTTGGATTTACCGTATTTCTTACGGGGGTCTTGTGCGTAGTTCTGGCGGCCAAGGGGAATCTGTGGACTTATATTTTCGGGATGTACAATACGTTCGGCTATGCCTATCTTGCTTACACCAATGGGTTGTTCGGAGAGCTGATGCTGAATTTGCTCTTTTTCGTCCCGATGAATGTGGTCGGATTTGTGATGTGGAAGAAGCATCTGCATGAAGACAAACTGGAGATGCGCCAGATGAAACGAACCGGGCTGTTCGCCGTTGCTGTCATTTGCTTATTGGGAAGCTTGGCACTCGGCTTCGGGCTGTCGTTCATCCCTTCGCAGAACTCTCCTTATATCGATGCGATCACGACCGTATTGTCGATTGTGGCGACGATACTAATGGTAAGAAGATACAAGGAACAGTGGCTGGTGTACATCGTTCTGAACATGTTTACGGTTCTGCTGTGGGTCATTCGCACGATACACGGAAGTCCGGACGGCCTGCTGATGATCGTGATGTGGAGCGCCTATCTGATCAATGCGATCTATGGCTATTGGACGTGGAACAGAGGGGCCAAGGAGGGAATGAAATGAAGACGCTGGGACTCACGCTCGGGAAGTTCGCTCCGCTGCATAAGGGGCATCAATTCATGATGGAGACGGCTTTACAGGAAGTTGAGGAGCTGATCGTTGTCATCTACGATACAGGGGTGACGACGATTCCGCTGCATGTGCGCGCCAATTGGATTCGCACGCTCTATCCGACGGTCCGAGTGATCGAGGCCTGGGATGGCCCCGACGGGTACTCGAACGACCGGGAGCACGAGATCCGCGAGGAAACCTATATACTCGGCTTGCTCGGAGGCGAGCAGGTGACGCATTTTTACTCCAGCGAGTTTTACGGCGAGCATATGAGCCGTGCTCTAGGCGCCGTGGACCGGCGGGTGGACGAGGATCGCAAGCAGGTTCCGATCTCGGCGACGATGATCCGCTCCAATCCGCATGCCTATCGAGAGTTCGTCAGCGATATCGTCTATCGCGATCTGATAACGAAAGTCGTGTTCGTAGGCGCGATGTCAACAGGTAAATCCACGATCACCGAAGAGCTGGCACACCGTTATCAAACGACATTCGCCAGCGAATACGGACGGGATTATTGGGCGGAGCATCAGGTGGACCGCAGGATCGGCCTGGCCGCCTTCGATGAGATTGCCGTCGGCCATTTGGAACGGGAAGAGAAAGCCTTGCTGGAGGCGAATCGGTATCTGTTCATCGACACCAATGCGATTACCACTTACATGTATGCACTGGATTATCACGGTCGAGCTCCCGAGCTGTTGACGCAGATCGCGCTGGAGAATGCGCAGCGGTATGACTTGTTCTTCCTGTGCGACGACGATATTCCATACGACGATACATGGGACCGAAGTGGAGACCAGAAGCGACATGTCTTCCATAAGCAGATTATCGCGGATTTGCGCGAGCGACGCATCCCATATATCGTGCTGCGAGGAAGCCTCGAAGAACGGATTCAGAGGGTGGAGGAAGTGCTGGCTCGCTATACGCCGTACTCGAATTATTATGGAGAGCTTGCGTAAGCCGAATCAACCAAGCTATTGGAATACTTAATGCAGAAGGGAAGGTGACAAGAATGGAAAAGCGAGATCGGGACGGGTTGACCGAACGGGAGTTTCTGGAACAGTACCGGGCGGATGAATACGAGAGGCCTTCCGTTGCAGCGGATATGGTCATTTTCACGGTAGGGGAGAAGGAAGAAGGGAATTACCGCAAGCTCCCGGAGAAAGAGCTGCGTGTGCTGCTCATCCAGCGAGGCGGACATCCATTTCTCGGCAAATGGGCGCTGCCGGGAGGCTTTGTCCGCTCCGATGAAACGACGGAGCAGGCGGCCGAGAGGGAGCTGAGGGAGGAGACTGGAGTGGACCGCGTCTACCTGGAGCAGTTGTACACCTTCAGCGACGTCGGCCGCGATCCCCGCACATGGGTGATGAGCTGCTCTTACCTGGCTCTGATCGATAGCAGCCAGCTTCAGCTTCAGGCGGGGGATGATGCCGCTAACACCGCTTGGTTCAAGGTCGCGTATCGGCTGCTGCGCGAGAGGAAGGATATGATGGAGGACGGCTATGTCAAGACGCTGGAGTATGAGCTGAGACTGACAGCCGAACAGGAGGAGCTGACGGCGGTCATCGAACGGACCGAACGGATGACGGAAGCTTCTGCCGCGGTCCACTATGCGATCGTGTCCAACGACGGGCTGGCTTTTGATCACGCAAAGATCATCGCCTATGCCATCGAGAGGCTGCGGAACAAGGTGAATGATTCCTCCATAGCCTTCCATCTTATGCCCAAGCTGTTTACGTTGACGGAGCTGCAGCAGGTGTACGAGGTCATTCTCGATAAAGAGCTGCTGAAGGCTGCTTTTCGCCGAAAAGTTGCCGAGCTCGTGGAAGAAACGGATCACTATCGGGATAATGCCGGTCATCGGCCGTCCCGCCTGTACCGTAGAAATCTCGATTGAACCCGAACTTCATGCTTGATAGAAGACGAGCGGTTCCCAGTCTAGCCCGTGATAGGCTTTCTGGGAACCGCTCTATTTTGTGTCTCGTAAAGACGAAATTCACGTGTCGATCAATGGGTCGATCCGCGCTTCACCAGGCTCGTCTCCAAATAAATCACTTGATGGATGGGCGCTTTCACCGTGCCGAGAGAATTGCTTCGCGAAGCAGACGGTAGCGTGCGTTTTGTTCCAGTTGCCGAGCTTGAGGCGCTACGCGGTGAGCATTATGAAGCTTCTAACGTATCTCTTGAAGAAGCTGCTGCGTTTGCTGTTCCCGGTCTTCACGGGGAAGCGCTGGAGATCGAAGCGGTTTTTGACGCGGCGGCATCGCCGGATGCCGTGTTCGGGCTGCGCGTTCGCACTTCGGCGGACGGCTCCGAGTACACCGAAATCTCTTATAGCTCGGCGCTTGGCGTGGTGATGATGAACCGCGACCATTCCGGGGCGGGGGCTGGAGGGATCAGCACCGCTCCGCTTGTGCCGCTGGCGGAGGGGACGGTTAAGCTCCGTCTATTCGTGGATGCTTCATCCGTTGAGTTGTTCGCGAATGACGGCGTACGAACGATCACAAACCGGATTTATCCCGACAAGGAAAGTCGGGGAGTCCACTTCTTCACCGAAGGGACGAACGTCGTGCTGAAGTCGCTTCAGGCATGGAGGCTTAAGGAGTCAGGAATCCGGTAAAACGACAGGCTCGTTGAAGAATGTTAGGAATAAGCCTATGGGAAAAAAGGGGCAGAGCCAAAAGTGGACCATCAACCACTTTTGGTTCTGCCCTTTACTGCTTCTCCCGCTGGCGAATCTCAAGCTTTTCGGGTGATCATCATCTTGCATCCGGTGAAGGTAGGAGGGGTATCTTCCGCATCGCTAGGGAACGAAGCGTTCTCGAACACCTCGACCACCTCCATGCCGCTCTGCTTCAGCGGGTGGAGCTGTGCTTCGTAGTCTAGCGGATTATAGGCGTATACGCCATCCGCGTTCTTCTTCTCGAAAGCATACTGGATCATGAGCGCGATCGCTTCCGAATCCAGTTCATCTCGCATGAACGGCATGCGCCACACATGCCCGAGGTCAATCCGGTTGAACTCGTCGACCGAATTGAAGGTAATCATGCCGATCATTTCATAATCGGGCTTCAAACAGACCGCCCAGAAGGAATCCTCACTTGCAAAATAACGGGCGGCTTCCCTGCAGCCGTCTTGATCGGTCGGCCATTTGTGGTCGCGCCCGGCGAGCGGTGAAGCTTCCTTGTCGTTAGCCAGAACGCATACCGCTTCTCCGTCTTCGTCGGTAAAGCGGCGGATGATAAGCCGATCGGTTTCAAAGAGAACCGGACCTTCGGCATTCTGATGGACAACAGCCGTCTCTTTGTTCATGTTTTTCGCGAGTCGGATGATTTCCGGCAGAGATTTCGGCGTGAAGCCTTGCGGCAGTTGCTCAACAACTAGCTTTTTCGCTGGATTCATGGAAACGTCTCTCCTCTCGAGCTTACAACTTCTTCCGGTTCAACGGAACGAACACCGAGGCGCAATTGGCTTGGCGGAAGCGGGCGACCACATGTCGGCTCCAGTCCCGCTCGTAGCTCGGATGCGTCGCCAGAAACAGCGAATCCAAATGGTTAAAAGCAATGTCGTAGGGCATGGAGGGGTCGTCTCCATTGAACTCCAATTGGGTGATATGGACGTATAAGCCCCCTGGAACGGTTATCTTTTCCACACAATCCGGCAGATCGTCAAAGGTGCTGACACGCGTTCCGAAGCAGCTGTTGATCTTACCCTCGCCTGCATTTGTCGGAAAGCCGTAATAATCGTGAAGGTAATAGCTTGCAGACGCGCATTTGTATACCTGCTGCTCGACTTCAAAGTATTTGAAGATGACAAAATCCTCGGAATCGGGCGGAGTGACGCAGCAGGCGATTTTGAGCTCGGGAAGGGTTACGACCTTGAATTTCATCGTATCGAAGCGCTCGGCATCATCTGCGGGGATTTTGACAGGCTCGTATTTGGTCAGAATATCACCGGTCGGATCATAGGTATTCATTGGGTAGCTTCGCTTGTTGTACACGTAAGGGGTATCCTGACGGAATGCATTGATAAAGTATTCGTCCGCCTTCATCCGCTCCTCATACCCGATTCGGCTTTCCTGCTTCCTTTCGTTGATGAGCATCTTGGCATACCGGCAAGCAGGAACGGTCAGCGTCACAATATTCTCCGGCAGCTCCTCCGGCAGATTGGCAAAGCTCTCGACCTCGATGCCGACGATCACCTTGTAATTCCCGTCGCCTTCCACATCGTAACGGGCGCTCACGATTTCTGTCGCCGTTAAATCGATGCCGATCACTTGAGCGAGCAGGGCGACTTCACCTTCCGAAATGACTTTCCTTGCGAAGAAGGCATCGCTGAAGGAGCCGTTTGGAAATCCATAATGATCGCTTCCGTAACCACGGTTCTCGAAGCTGACGGGCATGCCGTAGCCGATAATGTGGGTCTCCGTTCGATCGACAATCGACGCAAGCTCATGAATCTGTTCCACATGAAGTTCCTTTGGAAGGGCGCTCACCGCCTTTTCCGTCATGGACACGATCATGGGCTTGTCCTTCGGGCTGTAACTTCCTGGATTCGGCTCTGGGGAAGGCTTGGGGTTGGGGGCTGTACTCATGAATACACACTCCTTGTTCGATTGATAGCTTCATCCTAACCGACTTGACGGGGATGCGTATTATCCGTTTATACCATTATTCAAACGGATGTAAATCTTGGTTCGAATGCTATCTTGAGAATAATTGCCGCAGGTTTCATAGACGGAGAAGGTTGGGGTGTGGCCGCGCGTTAGACCGTTATCTTCGATCCATGCTTGGAGAGTCGACTCATAGACTCGGCTTTCCCCGCAGCAATCTCCATCCAGAATCGCGTAATTCCCGCGACCGATCCTTAGCAGCTCAAGCCCGCTGTCCGGCGGGAGAGGAAGCTCTTCGTTCAATTGGACACCGCAGGTGTACTCCGACCCTTTCTTGGCAACATAGAATCGGTCTGTGGATTTCAAGAGAGTAGGATAGCGGGCCAAGAGGTAGTCCAGAACGGCTTTTGAAGCATTCTCTTCGGCGTTCCTACCCGTCTTTCGCGCGACCAGAAACCGTCTTTCCTCACAGTGAGAAAGGCGAATCGGTGGATAATCGTCCCGCTTGCTGACGGGCATAAACAAGACAAGCTTCTTGATCTCGCCGCTCCTTAACAGGTATTCCTCGAAATACGGCATATCCGCCTGCTTGAACATGCTGGTCTTCAGCCAATCCGTGTATAGATAATCCCATGCGGCATTGATATCATCTTCGCGGTAGTTCGCGCATGTTTTTGCGAAGCAAGCGGTCGCTTCAGGGACGACGGCGATATCGGTAAAAACACTGCCCGTAAGCCGCGATCGGATCGATTCGTCGCATGGAATATACAACTCGTAGCAAAAGCGGCGGTGCTGCTGACTGCCGTTTCTGCCGAACAATCGCCCGTCATAGCCGGGCAGGAGGGAGAGGAGAGCGGCGACGGCGCGAGTCTCGAACCCGCGAAGCTGGCTGTGCATGAAGGTCAAGCGCAAGGTCTCGGGGATCGTCTCGGTCGCGAGTTGAATTTGCCTTTTGTGCTCGCTATTGAACATGGGGAAGTAATAATGGCTGTCGCTCTCTTTGTATTTCATAGGCGACAAACCGGTAGCGGCTTTAACAGAGCGGCAGAAGGACTGCTGAGAGCTGTAACCGTATTCATAAGCGATATCGGCAAAGCTTCGATCCGAGTGCTTCACGAGGGAAAGGGCGTTGGATAGCCGCCGCTTGCGAATGTATTCTTTTACCGAATGGCCGGTCAGCTGATAAAAGTCTCGGTACAGCTGCATCGGGGAAACGTGGCTCAACCGGGCGATTTGATCGATCTTGAAATCGTCGGCAAGGCTAAGTTCGATCGCTTTGATCGCGGCCTGAATATGAAGCTTTTCTTTCATTCTCATGCACCATCCGTGTCGAGGGTTCCTATTTGAGCAAATTATATCATTTTACTTCATGGAGAACCTGCAAAAAATTGGAGATCAAGGGAGGGCAATCCTACCTTTGATGCAAAAAAAGACGTGTCACATTTCCTCCCCTTGCTAGGACTGGTATACTAGACAAAACAAACAAAGAGAAAGAGAAGGGATCCAATGGGGAGAACAAACGAGTTTTTTCAGCGCATTTGCACGGAAGTAGGCAAGCAGGTCGTTGGCCAGGAGGAACCGATTCGCTTGATCGTCGCAGCCCTTTTGGCGGAAGGACATGTTCTGCTGGAGGATGTGCCGGGAACGGGCAAGACGACGCTTGCCAAAGCGCTTGCGCAGACCTTTGAAGCTCGGTTTAACCGGGTACAGGCGACGCCAGACCTGCTTCCACAGGATCTGCTCGGCGGATTGGTCTATCAGCCGCAGACTGGAGAGTTTACGCTCCGCAAAGGACCGATCTTCACGCAATTTCTGCTGTTCGATGAAATTAACCGTTCCACGCCGCGCACGGCTTCCGCGCTTCTCGAAGCGATGGCCGAGGGCCAGGTCAGTCTGGATGGCTTGACCGAAAAGCTGGACTATCCTTTCTTTGTCATCGCGACGCAAAATCCTATTGAGTCGCAGGGGGTTTTTCCGCTTCCGGAAGCCCAGCTTGACCGCTTCTTGGTGAAGGTGCGGCTCGGCTATCCGGACCGAGAGCAAGAAGCCCGTATCCTGCGCCGCTTCCGGTCCGATAAGGCGGGAGAGCAGCCAGCGGCCGTTATCACCTCGGAGCTACTGGCGACATGTCGCCAGGAATGCCGGCAGGTGAAGCTCTCCTCCGATGTGGAAGCTTATCTCCTCGACATCGTCCGCGCCACGCGGGAGCAGGAGGCGTTCCTGTTCGGTGCCAGCCCCCGTGCCAGCCTTGCCCTATTGGCGATTGCTCAGGCCTTCGCCTGGCTGGACGGTCGGGATTTCGTCACGCCGGACGATGTGAAGCAGGGAGTCGTTCCGGTGTTCGCCCATCGAGTTCAACTGACCCCGGAATCGCGCGCCAGAGGGACAACCGAGGAGAACGCCCTCACCGATCTTCTCGAGCGGATCCCGGTTCCGTCCGAGCTGGAGCTGAAGGCGTGAGCGGCCGAATGAAGCCGGAGAGATTCCGCATAGAGCGCGCAGGAGAAGCTCCTCCCGCTGATCAGAAGGGAGGTCATCGGGATGTGGACGCTATTGTGGTTTGGATTGGTGGTGCTGCTAGCGGCGTTCTGGCTGGCACCTGAATATTGGCAGCACAAGGTCTATCCCCGGATCACGATGGAGGCGAATTTCTCCCACGACATCGCCGATGTAGGGGATGCGGTCCAGATTCGCTGCCAGATCACGAATCCGAGCAGACTGCCTTGTCCGCGCGTGAGGCTGCTTATTCTGCTTCCTGATGAGCTCTCCGTTACAGCGGGGGGAGAAGAACGACAGCTGCAGCTGGAAACCTACCTGCTGCCCAGGCAGACGGCGGAGCTCATCTTAACTGTGTACACGGCTAGGCGCGGTGTTGCGCGCTGGAATCAAGCGGAGATGGAATGTACCGATATGTTCGGCTTGCGCAAAGACAGCCGGACGGTTTATCCCAAAGCTCAAGTCATTGTCCGCCCCAAGCGGATACCCCCCAGACAAGCAGAGAGGCTGATGAATGAGCTGGTCGGCGATATTCGCACGAAGCGATACGATCAGGAGGACCCGAGTCTATTTACCGGGGTGAGGCCGTATCAGAGCGGAGATTCGATGCGTGCGGTCAGTTGGTTCGCTACGGCTCGCACGGGTAATTTGATGATCAAGCAGTTCGGCCACACGACCGAATCTCGGGTATTGCTGCTCTTGAACGGCCAGATGTCCGATGCTTTCTGGATGATTGCTCACCGAGAGCGCTTGGACATTCTATGCGAACAGGCTCTCCAGCTTACGGACAAACTCGTTGAGGAGCGGGCGACGGTCGGATTCCTGACGAATCTGCTGGACAGCTTGAGCGGAGGGAAGTACGTGTCTCCCGACTCGGGCCTTGTTCAGAGAGAGAGGATTGCCAATCGCCTTGGCTCGTTATCGCGACATCCAGCATACTCCTTGGCGGAGCTGATCCGATCCGCCGGACGATCGGTGCATCCGGGAGAGACGATCGTGCTGATTACGGATTATCAGGATGAAGCGGGAAGGCGGGCACTGGCGGAATTGCGGCGAAGCCATCGCGCCGTGTACGTGTATCCGGTTATGGGGAATGGCGGCTTTACCGGAGAACGGAAATCGGAGCTGTCCGATCCGGTTCGAGAGGAGGCGGTCGTCCTTTGAATAACCTTGATGATCGAACGGAATATTCGGCAGGGAGGCAGCCCGAAGCCAAGCGACAAGCCATGCCGCCTTTCGTTTATCTTTTGCTTGAAGGCAGCGTGCTGACGAGCGGACTGCTGCTCTTCTCCGGGCTCGCTGTGAAACCGGTCGAGCGATGGGCGATGCTGCTGTTTCTTCCGATTGCTCTAGTGACGGGGATGCTGATGCTGCGAATGTATCGCCGCTTCGGGCTTAAGGCGGCATTCGGTACTGGGGCTGGAATCATGGCGGCCCTCTCCTATGGTGTTCTCGCCGGTATTGCGGATACTAGCTTTCTGATCTGGGAAGCGGTGCTCGGTTTCGTGCTTATCGGACGGTTCGGGCTTTGGCTTGACGATTCCATCTCGCCTGAAGAGCGATTTCGCGGGTACTTTCTCATCGAATGTATCGCGGTTCCGGTGCTTGTCATCATCGGCTTCCGGCAAGCTCCGGACGCTTCGCTTGTGATCGCGGCAGTGGTCATCTATTTGGTTCTGCGGGGCTTTTCCATGGTTTACGCCCAACGCATGGCGAGCGGGGGCTGGAGCTTTCGTATGCGCGGCGCGCTGGTCCTGATTGGCATTGTTGCGATCGTGCTTCCGCTCCTGTTTGTTTTTCCCCGTCTGCTTCTCGTGCTAGCCTACCTCGGCACCCCTGTACTTCGGCTGCTCGTATGGCTCGGGGGAATGATTCGGCTGAGACCGATGCATCGGAAAGAAACCGAAGTCGAAATCGGGGAGGTAAACCCGGATGACTATCCATGGGAAACATCAGGCGCGCATTTCCAAATTCCTAGCACGGTTTGGATCGGAATTTTCATCCTGATCGCGCTAGCGGTACTTGTGCTATTCGTTAAGAACCGGACGGTTCGCGGCAGTGCTCCGACAAAGGTACCCGTGCAGATCAAGCGGTCCCGGGCAATCGATACGGCCTCTGTGAAGCTCCGCTATTCCTCGGAAGGAAAGGGAATCCGACCGATTTACCGAACGCTGCTCAGGGGGATGGAGGATAGGGGGCTGCCAGTCCGAGAACAGGAAACCCCGCGCGAATATTCCCGTCGCTTGAAACAGGAGCTGTCTCTTCAGGGGGAGAGCGGCGATCAATTCGATTCGCTCGTAGAACAGTACGAAGAAGTCCGGTACGGAGCGATTCTGGATGAGGACGATGAATCGAAACAGGGAGTCCGCTTGCCGTTAACTCAGGCTAAGCAGTTCGTAGAACGAATGCTAGCGGCGTTCACGGGCAAACCGGCTGAGCAAGGCAAGGAGCGGAAGCAATAGCGGCCATAATCGATTGACAAGGATCCTCTCGATACCCATATCTCCATCCCAAACAAATACGCTTCCAAGCCCTCTTATCGAGTGTGCTAGGAAGCGTATTTTTAACTTACATGGACTTACGTTATCACAGAGGGACTAAGCGATTCAGAGCTGTCGGGCCGGGTCAATACCCGTTCCTGTTCCTGCTCACGTACAAGGCCAGGCTCTGCAAGCTCCTGTTACAACTGATTAGGCTTTGGCAATCTTGATCAGCCGGCTTTGGAAGACCCCTTGAAACGCAACCGGAAGTCCTTGGCTCATCAGGCTGCGTCCGCTCATCGGCCGGTCGTATCCATCCAGCTTGTAAAGCTGATCCGGCTGCAAGCCTTGCAGATAGACCGGAGGGATCGGATCGGCATTCGATTGGTGAACGGAGAAGACGAACAGCACGGCCTCGTTTTGATCCGGCGAGACGTATTGCACGGCCGTCAGGTTGCCCTCGCGCGGCGAGAGGAGACGGTATTGCAGCCCCTCCTGGATGAGGTGGCGGATCGTCTTGTACTCTGCGATGTGGCGGGAGGCTTCAGCCAGCTTCTCCTCGCTCCAGTGATGGAGGTTGCCGCCGATCCCGAGCGACCCCATCATGGCACAGTGGAAACGGTAAGACAGCGGCAACCAGCTGTCCGCATTGTCCGTTACCCAGGCCATCATCGTCTTAGGTGCATAGCCGTGCGCGTACCCTTCCTGGATCTTGAGCCGTTCGAGCGCGTTGGTGTTGTCGCTCGGCCAGGTTTGATCCGTACGCTTGAGGATGCCCATGTCAACCCGACCGCCGCCGCTGGAGCAGCTTTCAAAAATGACGGTGGGGTGAGCGGCTTTCAGCCGATCCACGATTTCATAGAGGCCGCGCACGTATTCCACCCAGATTTCCCGCTGCCGGTCGATCGGCAGCTCGGGCCAGCCGGGCTCGCTGATCGGGCGATTCATATCCCATTTAATGAATTCGATCTCGTGATCGCCGAGCAGACGGTTCATGAAGTCGAAGATATACTC
Organism: Gorillibacterium timonense; assembly: GCF_001457415.1. Classification (GTDB taxonomy): domain Bacteria; phylum Bacillota; class Bacilli; order Paenibacillales; family NBRC-103111; genus Gorillibacterium; species Gorillibacterium timonense. The sequence goes on along the minus strand of NZ_LN881723.1, from coordinate 439,007 downwards.
CCGAACATCCCGACGAGCCAAGTTCAGCATCAGCTGATTGCGTGCTTCCGAACGGGCGCGATTCGGGAAATGAATGACCCAGTCCGGGTGTTCCCGATACAGATCGCTGTCCGGGTTGACCATTTCAGGTTCGACCCAGATGCCGAAGTCCATGCCGAGAGCATGCACGTGGTCGATCAACGGTTTCAGTCCGTTCGGGAACTTCACCGGGTTGACGTACCAGTCGCCGAGTCCGCTGGCGTCATTCTTGCGTTGGCCGAACCAGCCATCGTCTACAACGAACAGCTCGACACCCATCGCGGCAGCTTTTTCCGCAATACGGCCCTGATCGTTCTCGTTCACATCGAAGAAGGTGGCTTCCCAGGAATTGTAGAGAACCTTGCGCAGGCTGCCTGCATGCTCGCGCGGAAGAATGTGGTCCAGCTGATACCGGTGCAAGTGTCGGCTGCCGCCGCCAAAGCCTTCCGTGGTAAAGCCTCCGATGAACGGAGGAGTTTCCAGCTGTTCGCCCGGCGCGAGCTTGAAGCCGAAGTCAAAGTCGTTCATGCCCCCGGTAACGCGCACTTCGTAGAAGGGGGTCACCTCCGCCGTGATCTTCCAGCTTCCGCTCCAGGCAAGGGCGCCAAACCAGACATTACCAGCCGCTTCCGTGGCGTTGCCGCGATCGAGGGCGAACCAGGGATTGTTGTGGTTACTCGTGTTGGAGCGGCGGCTTTCGATCGTCTTTTTGCCCTCGGTGAGTGAGGTTTGGCGAAGCTGCATCTCTTGAAAATACTTGCCGGCCAGATGGGTGAAGCGGTACGAATGGTTGCCGGGAACGCTCCACTGAGCGGATTGGGCGCTCTCGATGGTAATGGCGGAGTCGCCGGTGTTACGGACAACAGCCCAGCGTTCAATGAGATCAAGCTCTTCGACTACACGGTAATGAAGGTCAACGGAAAGCCCGTAATGGACGTCCTTTAACTCGATGCAGAGCTCGGGCAAACGGCCTTCCTGAATCGAATGGCCGGCAACCTCCAGAACGACGTCGCGAACTCCATCCGAAAAGGTTGCTTTCAGACAGGGCTCGGCATAGAAGATGCCTCCCCATCCGGGATATTCCGGATTGAGGATATCCAGCACGGACTCCTGAGAGTTCACTTCAAGCACAGGCGGGCAGCTATAATCGGATGCGAACGGCAGGCGTTCTCCCCAATACAGATGAACAAGCATGTTATTCTCGGCCTTAGCCATCGCATATGAGGTGCGAGCCGTTTCGATAATCCAAATGCGTTCATTGGACAGGTATTGAATGGACATGGGACTTGCCTCCTTTGAATGCCTTCATTATACCCCGTCGAAGGCGGGTAAAGACATGTCCTGATATCGGATGGGCATGGTATAATGTCTGTATTCGGAAAGGAGCCGAGAAACGTTGGTCGAACGCTTGGATATTCCCCTTGCAAGCCGTTTGGGTACAAACAGCGAGCTGATCTACTATTACAGCGGGTATGACAGCTGTCGACCGGAGCACAGCTGGGGACCCGGTCTACGCGATCATTATGTCATTCATTATATCCTGGAGGGCAAAGGGAGCTTCACCCTGGAGGAGAACACATACGAGCTTACAAAAGGGCAGGGCTTCGTGCTGTTCCCGGAGACGCTTGCCTACTATGAGGCCGATGCCCAAAAACCATGGCATTATGTCTGGATTGGCTTCAGCGGACTAAAGGCTGGCGAGTTTCTGCAGCGGGCAGGGCTCGATCCCAGCCATCCGGTGTTTGATTATCCGGAATCGCTGATCTCGAACGAGCGGCTGAATCATTTCATGGAGGCGTTCGTTCCTCAGCCCAATGACGATCTGAAATGGACCGGCCTCCTGTACAACTTGATCTGGAGCATGATCGAAACCGGCTCAAAGGGACAGGCACCCACACCGGAGCAGAGCGCGGCGGACGAATACGTCCGAAGAGCGGTGGAGTTCATTCACAAAAATTACTCGCGGAAGATAACGGTAACGGATATCGCCCGGTACGCGGGGGTGGACCGCAAGCATCTTCATGCGGTCTTCAAACGCAAAATGCTGCTGTCTCCGCAGCAGTTCCTCATCCGGTATCGGATGGAGATCGCCACGGAGATGCTGCGCCTTCCCCGGCTTCAAGTAGGCGATATCGCCCGTTCGGTCGGGTACGAGGATCCTTTTTTGTTCTCCAAGATGTTCCGCAAGGTGATGGGAGAAGCCCCGGCCAAGCTGCGGCAAAAACGGCTGCGAACCGAATCTCCGGAATGAGACTGGAGCTGCCCGAACGGCTGGTGAGTTTCAAGCGATAGCCTTGATTAAGCCATCAGAATCAACACATCGTAAGGAGCCAGCTTGTATTCTCCGTGGATGGTGCTGCCGCTGAGAAGATCCACCTTTGGAGTGAGAACGGTGATTGCAGCGGGTTCATCCCCGAAGTTCAGTACGAAGGCATAGGTGCCGCTATTCCCGGACCGGAGCGTCAGTTCGACAGCAGCCGGCAGCCGGAGCCATTCCTCAGTCGGAGATTCAGCATGAAGGCGGTCCAGTAGATGTCCGGCCGATTCCGGATTGAAGACGGCGCCGAAGTACCACACCTCGCCTAATCCAACCCGACGACGGGTTACAGCAGGTTTTCCTGCGTAGTAGTCGCTTGCATAAACCGCTTCTACCGTTACTTCATCGGCTTCCACTTGCAGAATTTCGTTAAATTCATCCGCTCGGGTCAGGATCGCGGCTACGTCTTCCGCTTGACCTTCTGCGAGACTCGGCTTTGATGCTCCATTCGCGTCAGGAACCGTCGGATGCCAGCGCATGTCTACCGGCTTGCGAGTACCCTTAATCCGGGTGAAATCGTCTACGCTAATCCCGGTCAGAGATGCGGCCGTTCCCGGAAAAGGCAGCATGTAGCAGTGGCCGCGTTCGTCCTTGTAGCCGGTGCGGCAGCCGAAGATGAGTGTCCCGCCGGCACGGACATACTCTTCGAGCAGCGCTGCCGTCTCCTCGCGAAGAATGGCCGGATGCGGGTAGATCAGAATCTTATAGGCGAGCAGGTCAGCTAGCTCGTTGGATTCCCGAAGGTAGAGGATATCATTCGGAATGTGGCGGCGCTGCATCGCCTTGAACCAGGCTTTGCCACTCTGCCAGCTGAAGGGGCCGTGCCAGACGTCGTATTCGCCGTCCCATTCGTTATCATAATCGCGTACAAGCGCGATGGACGCCTGATTGCGCGTACCTGCGATGAAGTCCCCGATTCGGGCAAGCTCTCCGCCGATCTGTCCGGCTTCGCGAACCCTTCGGTTCGGCTTGTTGTGATAATCGTTGATGCCGTGCCAATAAATTTCGTTGCCGACCGTGGCAGTCCGCCAGCGGAAATAGAGAACCATATCGGCCCCGTGAGCGATGGATTGATAAGTCCATAACCGCATTTGTCCGGGTCTTGGCGACGGCATGTCCATCCGGTTGACCCAGCCGCCCGGTCCGGATTGCTGCTCCATGACACCGAAATTCGACGAGATGGAACGCACCGCTGTCAAGGTCAGGCTCCAATTGCGGTCGTAGAGAGGGGCTTCTTCCTTTTCGTCATAGAAGATCGAAGAGAATTGCGGATAGGAGTCATAGCTGAAAAAGTCCAGCAGTTCATCGGTTAGCCGATGGCTGTCCAGATGCCCGAACAATCCATTCGTGGTGATCCAATGGTGGGGGCATATCTCGCGGATGATATCCGCCTGACGCTTGGCAAAGGCAATGGTGCTGTCGGAGATAAATCGCTTTTCATCCAGGGCGAGATGGGGATTGGGCTGCTTCGGGCTGGCGGTGGGCCGGCTCAAATGGACCTGCGACCAGTCGGAATAGGTCTGACTCCAAAAGACGGTTCCCCATGCCTCATTAAGTCGGTCCAGCGTTTCGTATTTCTTTTGCAGCCAGAGACGGAATGCTTGATGATCGGACTCCGAATAAAAGACGGCCATCTCGCAGTTTAGCTCATTATCGAGCTGCCAGCCTGCGAGTGCCGGATGATCCTTGTAATGCTCGGCGAGCTTCAGGGTGATCCTGGCGCACAACTCCAGAAAGATCGGACTCGTGTGATTGGTATGCTGCCGCATGCCATGCTGGAGAGTGACCCCCTCAAGCGTGACGTTCAACGACTCGGGATAGGTTTGCGTCAACCATGCGGGCGGAGTTGCTGTCGGTGTTCCGAGAATGACTTGAAGGCCGTGGCGGTGAGCGGAATCGAGAGCGCGGTCGAAGAGACTGAAGTCAAAAACGCCTTCTTCCGGCTCGAAGATCGCCCATGCGAATTCCGCCATGCGAACGATGGAGAATCCCAATTCCTTCATACGGGAAAAGTCGTCATCCCACATGGATTCCGGCCAGTGTTCGGGATAATAGCACACACCGAGGCGGAAGGGAGGAAGCGCTTGCAGGTTTGTCATGGTCATGCCTCCTTGGATCGCAAGATTGAATCGAGTGCATTCCTGATCATTGTAACGAATTTGTCCCGAAATTTCCGCAAATTCAAAAAAAGATCACGAGTAGAGTCATCGCTTCATGCTATAATGATAATGATAATCAATATCATTTGAATTGATGAAACAGCTCATGATTTCCTTCCTGTTTTCATCCAACAGAGATCCGACATCCTTTGATTCAATTTCAGATAGGAGCGCGCTGTATGTCCCCCAAATCCCCCAAACCTCAATGGCAATCCCCTTTTGATCCGAGCGAACTGACGATCCAGCTTCACGATGCGGAATTGAAACGGGTGGGCCGCGATGAACAGGACCTCTATACCCAACAGCTGCTGATCCACCCGACCATTCTCGTCCTGTTAGAAGGCGCATGCCACTTGCGGAGGGCTAACCGGGTCAGCCCGATGAAGCCGGATACCGTCTACGTCTGCAAGCCGGGAAGCACGATTTCGCTCAGCGCGGAGCAAGAACCGGCGTCTGTCGCCATCCTGCGCATCGCCATGTACAAAGCTTCACCCGAGGCCAACGGGCATTTGAAGCCGTTAACCGCTGGGGAGCCTTTTCCGCTGCCGGAGGAAGCCTCGCTGGTGACGCCTGGCAAACCGTCGGACCGCTGCCGCACGATCTGCAGCTTGAGCGGCTGCAATGATCCGCTGCTTCGCTGTCGGGCACAGATTGAAACCATGGAGCTATTGCTGGACGTGGCTGCCGGACATGGCAAAAGCCGCCATGCGGCTCCGGATGCGATTGAATGCGTCCGGCAGTATATCGATGAGCATGTCGATGAGCCGCTGACCACGGAGAAGCTGTCCGAAATGGCGGGATTCAGCACCAAGCGGTTTACCGAGCTGTTCAAGAAGCGATTCGGCGTCAGCGCACATGATTACATGACCCGTTCCCGCCTGAACCGAGCTGTGCGGCTCATGCTCCGCCCGGGGAGGAGACTTAAGGATGTCGCGCATGCCGTCGGATACGAAGACGAGTTTTACTTCAGTCGACTTTTTAAGAAGGAATACGGAATTTCTCCCTCTCAATACATAGCGGAGCGGAAGCACAGGGTGTCCGCCTATGCCTGCGCTTCAGGGCTTGGTTATTTGCTGGCGCTCGACATCATCCCTCAAGCAGCGCCGATTCATCCCAAATGGACAGGGTACTATCTGGAACGTTACGGGTCCGATATTCCTCATCATTTGGATTACGGAAGGGCGGAATCTCCCGACGATGCCAGCTTCGCTCATTTAGCGGATTCTCAACCCCGCCTCATCGTCTGTCCAGCGGAGACTTCCTGCTGGGAACGGGAAAAGCTGGAAGCGGTCGCTCCCATTGCCCTCCTGCCGAAGGAAGAGCCCGACAGCTGGAAGACCGGACTGCGCAGGCTAGCCGAACGGCTTGAGCTTCAACCGAAGGCTGACCGATGGATTCGGCAATTTGAAGAGAGAACGTTGCTCGCCAGCAGGCGAATCCAAGCTGCCGGGGGTGGAATCGCGCCTTCAGTGCTGTTCGCGCGCATGACGAACGAGGGCTTGTTCAGCTTGGGCTCTGCGGGCACTCTGGATTATGTGTACCGTTCGCTCGGATTGAGAAGGCCAGCGGTTGCTCCATCCGACAGCGACCCGTCTGCCCGTGTTTGGATGAAGCAGTTGACGGCCGCAGATGTCGACTTCATCCTGATTCTGGTTCGGCAGGATTCCTCGACTCTTGAGCAATGGAGGAAGCTGAGGCAAACCGCTGAGTGGCAGGCCATTCCCGCCGTTCGGCGCAATCGGGTCCGGCTGATCTCATCCAGCCCGTGGCGGGAGTATTCGCCCGTTGCCCTAGACCGCATTCGTGAAAATCTGGTCGAGCTGCTCGGGCGGCCGGTCATTGCCGAATCCGTGGACACGAGACCGGCTGTGGAGGCTTGGCGGTGCTGAGTCTGGATCGGAGATGATCGTCGAGCTGGAGGTGAATCTGGAAAGGTGATGGCGTCCAAATTGTCCATGCCTTTCGGATGATTTGTCTATGGAAGAAAGGCGGCGGATTCCCTATGCTTATCACTGATAATGATTCTCAGTATAAAAAAGAAAGGGAGTCCGGAGAGAAATGAAAAAGAGTCTCATCAGCGTCGTTCTCGTCCTCATGCTGGCGGTTATGGCCGGCTGCGGTGAAAAATCAAAAGAGGGGGCTTCTGCAAGCCCATCCCCATCTGCGGCAGGAGCGGCATCGACTGAACCATCCGCAGCCGCAGCTTCGCCGACCGCAGCCCCCGCAGAAGCGGGCACGAAGACGATCAAATATCTGGATGCCGAATATGTCGTCCCCGTTACAGCCCAGCGCATTGTCATCACGGGAGCGCTCGAAGCGATGGAGGATTCCATTCTCCTCGACATCCACCCGGTCGGCATGATCTCCTTCACAGGCAAATTCCCGGCGCTCTTTGCTCCGATTGCCGATCAAGCGGAAGGCATCGGCGAGAAGACGGAACCGAATTTCGAGAAGATCCTGTCGCTCAAGCCGGATGTGATTCTGGCCACGACCAAATTCGATGCAGCGGTGATCGAGAAGCTGAAGCAAATTGCCGTGACCATTCCTTACTCGCATGTGGCGACGAACTGGGAAGCGAATTTGGCCTTGCTCGGAGAGCTAAGCGGCAAATCGGAGGACGCGAAGAAGCTCACCGAACAGTTCAAAGCGGATCTCCAAACCGCCAAAGGCAAGGTGGAGAGCTCCCTCGCGGATAAAAAGGTCGTGGTCGTGCGAATTCGCCAAGGTGAAATCTGCATTTATGGCCCTGCGCTGTACTTCAATCCCATTTTGTACAGCGATCTCGGTCTGACACCGCCTGCCGAAATTGCCGCGGCTAAGACGCAGGAGACGCTGTCGATCGAGAAGCTGGCCGAAATGAATCCCGATGTGCTGTATGTCCAGTTCTCCGAGGATGAAAACGCGAATGCAACGGACGCCTTGGACAAGCTCAAGGCCAACCCGATCTTCAAGAGCGTGAATGCGGTGAAGAACAATCAAATGTTCGTCAACGTTGTTGATCCTCTCGCCCAAGGCGGAACGGCGTACAGCAAGACACAGTTCCTGAAAGCCTTCCTTGAGCATGTGCAGAACTAACCAAGAACGGATGTCCTTGATATGCGTATGACGAACCGATTGCCGGTGGTCCTCCTTGCGATGGCCCCGGTAATCGCTCTACTCTTGGCCGTAATGTCGGTCTTATACGGCGCGAAATCCATTCAGGCTTCAGACGTCTGGCAAGCGATCGCCCATTTCGATCCGGGCAATGTGGACCACCAGGTCATTCGCCATTCACGGCTGCCGCGCGCTCTCGGAGCGCTATTGCTCGGGGCTTGCCTCGCCGTGTCCGGTGCGGTGATGCAGGGCATCACCCGCAACGACCTCGCTTCGCCTTCTCTGCTCGGAGTCCTGGACGGCTCCGTATTTGCGGTGACGGTGTGCATGGTGTATTTTCCGCATATCAGCGGGCTTGGCTTGATCGGAGCTTCCCTCATCGGCTCGGCTCTCGGGACGCTGCTCGTATTCGGGCTGCTCTGGCTGATCCCGGGAAGCGGCAGCCCGGTCACATTGGCGATTCTCGGCACCCTCACAGGGATGTTCCTGAACGGGGTAGCGGATGCGCTCTCGCTCTATTACCACATCCCGCAAAAAATCAGCTATTGGTATAACTCGCGTCTGTACCAGATGGACCCGGAGCTGATCCGACTCGCTCTGCCTTTTGCCGTGATGGGACTCATCCTGGTGCTCTTTCTGTCCAAACGGATCTCCATCCTGTCTCTGGGAGAAGAACAGGCGCTCGGACTCGGGGTGCGCGTAGGGCCGGTGAAAGTTCTGGCGATGCTTGGCGTAACGCTTCTGTCAGGCATTACGGTTGCTCTCGCCGGGAAAATCGCGTTTATCGGCTTGATTGTGCCTCACATCGCTCGCAAGCTTACCGGCAGTGATTACCGCTGGATCATACCGATATCGGCTGTGCTCGGCGGCTTGTTCCTAGCCTTTTGCGACATTCTGGCCCGTTTCGTGAACGCGCCCTTCGAGACTCCGATCGGTGTCGTGACGGCGCTCTTTGGCGTGCCGTTCTTCCTGTATCTCATCCGCAGGAAGGGAGGGAGCGGCAATGGGTAACGCTCGCAAACGGGTGTGGCCCGCCTTTGTCGGGGCTGTGGCCTTGTCAGCGCTTCTCCTTTATTTGGGGATGACGAACGGCGAATTCCAATTGTCCGTTCAAGATGTGATTCGAACCCTGCTGCGCATGGGGGATAATCCCGATTTTGAACTGGTTGTCTTCCAGTTCCGTCTACCGCGCATTCTGCTAGGCGCGATCGTCGGCTTTGCGCTCGGAACCGCCGGAGCAGCCGTACAAACCCTCACGCGCAATGCGCTTGCCGATCCGGGTATCCTCGGGATCAATTCTGGTGCGGGCATGTTCGTCGTCCTGTTCATGTTTCTTCTGCAGGGCGAGATCAACGTGACCGGAACCGCCGGGATTCTTCTGATGCCGCTGTTCGGCATCGTTGGAGGTCTGCTGTCCGTAACGCTGATCTTTTTGCTTGCTCAACAAAGGGGCACGTTCAATCCCCAACGCCTCATTCTGGTAGGAATCGCCGTCACCTCAGGCTTCGGAGCCGTTACTCTCTACGCTTCGCTCAAGATGAATCCGCAAGATTTTGAACGGGCAACGAGGTGGTTGTCGGGCAATCTGAATTCGGCCAATTGGGTGTATGTCAAGGCTACCCTCCCTTGGGTACTGATCCTCACTCCGATTCTATGGATGAAGTCGAGGCTGCTCGACCTGATGAGGCTGAATGATGAGAGCTTGATCAGCCTCGGCGTTCCGCTCTCTCGCGCCCGCAATCAGCTCCTGTTCCTCAGCGTCGGTTTGGTGGCTTCGAGCGTCGCCGTCGCGGGAAGCATCAGCTTCGTCGGCTTGATTGCCCCTCATCTGGCCTACCGGCTTGCCGGTTCGGCTCATAAGCGGGCGCTTCCCTTAAGCGGACTGCTGGGAATGGGCTTGGTGCTGGCAGGCGATTTTATCGGACGAACCGCCTTTTCACCGGCGCAGCTGCCTGTCGGCATTGTGATTTCGATCATCGGAGCGCCTTACTTTGTCCTTTTGCTGATCAAACAACGTACGCCGCACAGCCGGTAGCTGGTGCGGATGAAAGGAGGCGGTTGGAATGATGGCATCCGTCGATCGACTGGTATGCAACGGACGAAAGCTGACGGTGTTTTTGCCGCCGTCCTATGCATGGTCCAAGAGAGATTACCCCGTCGTTTATGTCCAGGACGGGGGCAAGCTGATGGAGAGCTGTTATCGTTATATGGAGAGGTTCTTTCGCGAGGAAAAGGTGAATGAGCTGATCGTAGTCGGCATCCACACCGAGGATCGCATGAGCGAGTACACGCCTTGGCCTGCAGAGGCTCTTGTGGAAGGACGACCACATTTTGGCGGACAAGGCCGGTCCTATCTCGATGAAATTGCGGATACCGTCAAGCCCTGGATCGATTCCCAGTACCGCACCCGGCCCGAGCGGGCTCATACCGGGTTGATCGGTGGCTCTCTCGGCGGATTGGCGGCGCTCTTCGGCGCATACTGGAGGCCTGAGGTCTTTGGCAAAATCGGCCTGTTGTCGGCCTCGCTCTGGTACGAAGGAGTACTGGAGCACATCCGGGCCGAGGAAGCGCCGAATTCCGATTTGCGCCTATACGTTTCCGTCGGTAACCGGGAGGGCTTGGACAAGCCGAACGCTCAGCGCCATATGGTGACCCATACCTTGGCCATGTGCCGGGAGTGGACAACGAAGGGCTTCCCGACCGGACGCATGAAGCTTGCGATCGAGGACGGCGGGACGCATGACTTCCTGTTCATGGCCAAGCATTTTCCCGAAGCGCTTGCCTGGCTGTATCCCTATGTGGACCGCTATGCGGCCAAGCAAGGAGGGAACGCTGGAGGAGCGGAAGAGTGGAAGGAAGCCGAAGAGCAGAGAGTAGCAGAAGAGCAGAGAGTAGCAGAAGAGCGAAGGAAAGTCGAGGAGCCACAGCCGCTTCCTTCGAACCGCTATTCGGTTCCAGGAACCGATCAGTTCGAGATGCGCTCCGGAATCACGGGCCTGCTCTACCGCATCTTCGTGCACATCCCGGTGAAGCCGGCGCCGGATGCCGGATATCCGGTGTTGTATGCGGTGGACGGCAACGCCTACTTCGCTTCGCTGGCAGAGGCCATGCGGCTGCAAACCCGCCACCCCCGCGGGCTGCCTTCGGGGTTGATCGTCGGAATCGGTTATCCCTCCGACGAACCTTTCGTGTCGGACCGTCGCTTCTATGACCTGACGATTCCTGCGAAGCAGGAAGGGCTCCGTCCGGATGAAACGGTCTGGCCGGTGAACGGCGGGGCCGACGCGTTCCTTGATTTCATCGAAAAAGAGCTCATGCCGGAGATCGGCCGCAGATACAGGGCGGATGCCGGACAACAGGCCTTATTCGGCCACTCGCTTGGCGGCTTCTTCACTCTCTACACCTTGATCACCCGGACGAAGCTGTTTCAGTCCTACATTGCCGGAAGTCCATCGTTCTGGTGGAAGGAGCGGGCGCTGTTCGACCTGCTTCCCATGCTTACAAAGCGGCTGGATCTTGGTGAAACCGGCATCCGGCTCATGATCGGAATCGGAACGGAAGAGAAGGATTCGATGATTGCGGATGCCAAGGAATTCTATACCCGCCTGGAGCCGTATCAGAACAAGGAAGGCACCCGACTCCTCTACCGCAGCTTCGAGGGCGAAGGGCATGTTTCGGTGCTGCATCCCTTGATCAGCCCGATGCTGCGTTTTCTTCTCGCTGAAGATGGAGCGGAGCTATGCATTTGATAGATCACGAACGAGTAAAGAGGCGCTCTCATGAGCGCTTTTTTGGCTTTCCTCCAGTGAAATCCTTTGCTTGTCAGAGAAACTGATTTGCGTTAAGGTGAAGGAAGATTGCAAGAGTGTGCTTTCGAACCCGGTCTTCGGTTGATTCGGCTGAGGGATTCGAAAGCGTCTTCATCAGATGGATGCATGTGCAGGAGGTCGCGTACAAATGGAAGAACTGCTTTGGCCGCAAGGAGCGCCTTTCGCCACCGGAACGGGCGATGAGGACAAGCCCGCCGTCACTCCCTATTTGGCTTCTAACAAGGAGAGCAAGACGGCCGCAGTGGTCGTTTGTCCGGGAGGCGGCTATGAGATGCGCGCCGACCATGAAGGAGAGCCGATCGCCCTCTGGATGAACACGCTGGGCATCTCCGCCTTTGTTCTCCGGTATCGGGTAGCGCCGTATCGGAATCCCGTTCCGCTTACGGATGTGCAGCGAGCGATCCGTTATGTGCGGCATCGTGCGGACGAATGGAATATCGACCCGCAACGAGTCGGAGTCCTCGGCTTTTCCGCTGGCGGGCATTTGGCTGCAACTGCCGCCACCTTGTACGATCGGGGAGCAACCGACGCGGAGGATCCGGTGGATCGCCAGTCCAGCCGGCCTGATTTGGCCATTTTCTGTTATCCGGTGATCAGCATGAGGGAAGGCATCACCCATGAAGGCTCGCGCAACAATCTGCTCGGGCCGAATCCCGACGAAAGCCTGATCGCCCGTTTCAGCTGTGAGGAGAACGTCACGGCGGATACCCCGCCCACTTTTCTTTGGCATACCTCAGAAGATGGGCTCGTTAGCGCAATCAACAGCCTGCTGTTTGCCTCCGCCTTGAAACGGAACGGCATTTTCTTTGATCTTCACGTCTACGAGAAAGGGCATCACGGTCTCGGATTGGCGGAAGATAACGAGCATGCTCGAACCTGGACCGACCAGTGCGCAAGCTGGCTGAAGCAGAATGGATTTCGCGAGTAATGCATGATTAACGTTACCCGTGAGGACACAAAATGGCGTTGATTGGGATGGATACCGGCAGGCATCGCGTTGTCGAGTGGGGTCCATGCTGACGACCAGTCGAGCTATCGACATCGCCTTATTCGGTAAACAACAGTAGACAAACGGTACGTGAAGATCGAACAACAGGGCACACGCCCGTACCATGCGGCTTGAATCGGAATATGCTATAGGCAATGATACATTCCGATGGGAGAGCCACTATGATAACTGACGAAATGGTGCTACTCGTCCTCTTGTTGTTATTCCTGCTTCTGGTCATCGTTTTGTTCTTGCTGGGGTAAACCGTCAAGACCGGGCTCTTCGCTCTACCTAAAGAAGCCCGGTCTATCGCAATACATACCCAGGCAGCCGGTGGCTTAGACTCGCCGGTCAGGAAGGAGCGCAATTGTACCCATGAACACGAAAACCGATGCATACCTAGGCAATTACCAGGGAGAAAAGGCCGTTTGGCTGAAAGCCGACCACTATGAGGCCGTTCTCCTGCCAGAAATCGGCGGCAATCTTATCGCTTTCCGCGATACCGAGAAGAACTACCGCATTCTGCGTGAGCCCGCGGAGAACGAAATGGAGACCTTCAAGGCTAACCCGGGGGTGTATGGCATTCCCGTTTTGTTCCCGCCAAACCGTTATGAGGACGGCAAATTTCCTTGGAACGGCCGCGAATTGGATTTTCCGGTCAACGAAGAACGCACGAGCAACCATCTTCACGGGTTTTTGCATACCGCTGCATGGAATGTGGATCAGATGGGCGTCAATGGAGAGGAAAGCTTCGTCGTGGTTTCCCTCACGGTGGACGAGCAGCATCCGATCTACCGGTATCTTCCCTTCAGCTTTGTGTTCCAGCTCCGATATACGCTTCACCCTCAGCTCGGCCTGTCGCAGCATGTTCTGATCCGCAATAAAGGCGAGGAAACCATGCCATGCCTGCTGGCCTTCCATACGGCGGTTAACGCTCCCTTTGCCCCGGACAGCACATCTAAGGATTGCAAGGTGAAGCTGACGATCGGAGAGCGCTGGGAGCTGAGCGATCGGATGCTGCCGACCGGACGCTATCAGGAGCTCACTCTGGAAGAAGTCCTTCTTCGAGACGGGGGCGTCTATCCTTTCTTTGCTTCGCTGGACAATCATTACACGGCGAAGCCCCAAGGCGGTCGCAACCGCATGGAGCTGACGGACACCAAGGCCGGCGTAACCTTGGTTTATGACGTAGGTACTTCCTACAAGCAGTGGATGATCTGGAACAACGGAGGAGCGGAGGGCTTCTTCTGCCCCGAGCCGCAAATGAATCTTGTCAATGCTCCGAAGGTAGATCTGCCTGCCGACGAGATCGGCTTGATCGGTCTCGCCCCAGGCGAAATCTTCGAGGAGACGAGCCGCTTGTATCTCATCGGGTAATGCGGGTAAGAGTCGTCCGAATCGGGTAACAGTAAGGCGTGAATGAGAAAAGAATAGCGATTATCAAAGGGTTCTCGCCTTGGCGGGGGCTCTTTTTTTCATAAGAATATCCAATTCGGTTCATACTATTCGGAGCGTCCACAGCCACAAGGGGGGAGAAGGATGGGGAACTGGCTGGACATTGTATGGCGTTCACTGCTTGCAATCGTGATTCTGTTTGTGCTGACGCGCATTTTGGGAAAGAAGCAGATCTCTCAACTGACTCTTTTCGAATATGTGCTGGGGATTACCCTGGGAGAGCTTGCAGGCTTCATTTCGACCGATATGGAGGCGCATTTTTTTCACGGGGTTCTGGCGCTCTTGATCTGGTTTACGGTGCCGTTCCTGCTGGAATACGTAAGCATGCGCAACCGCAAGCTGAGAAATATCCTGGAGGGGACCATGACCGAGGTGATCCGGGACGGCAAAATCCTCGAAAAGAATTTGCGCAAGGAACGATTTTCGGCGGATGAGCTGATGGAGGAGCTGCGCAAGAAGGATGTCTTCGATGTGAATGAAGTGGAGTACGCGGTGTTGGAGGCAAGCGGGGATCTGAATGTTTTGCTCAAAAAAGAAAACCGACCGCTCACGGCGAAACTGCTGAACATCTCTCTTCCAATGGAGAAAAAACCCGAATCCCAGGTTGTTGTCATGGACGGCAAGCTGATTCCGGAGGCCCTGAGGCGTTCGGAGAAGTCTGAGCGCTGGCTGAGCAAGGAATTGGAGAAGCGCAAGCTGACGCTCGAAGAAGTTTATCTGGCCCAAGTCGATTCGGATGGCATGCTCTATTTGGACTTGTACGATGACAGCCGAGTCCTCCCTGCAGCCGCTGACCAAACCTTGCTTGCGACTCTCCTGCGCAAATGCCAGGCCGATCTGGAGTTGTACACCCTTACCGCCAAGACCGATATGGAACGGCAAGGCTATCAGCGCTGCTCCCACGACCTGTCGCAGGTTCTTCAGGAGCTCGCTCCTCTGATGAAGAAGCTTGAACCCGCTCAGAAAGGATGAATGGAATGGCTAATAAAAAGAAAACGACCCCTGTTCAAAAAAAATACCAGGAGCTGGCGAAAACCAAAGAGCCGCCGCGAACCCTTGTTCGCAACTCCATCATTGCGTTTGTGGTGGGCGGCTTGATCTGCGTATTGGGTGAGTTTCTGCGCAAGCTTTTTCAGGATTGGGGTTTCACCGAGAAGACGGCGGGAGATCCGACGGTGGCCGTCTTGATTCTCATCTCCTGTATCCTTACGGGGTGCGGAGTCTACGATAAAATCGCCCAGTGGGCGGGCGCCGGGACCGCTGTTCCGGTAACCGGCTTCGCCAATTCCATCTGTTCCGCAGCCATGGAGCACCGAAGCGAAGGGCTGGTCTATGGAATCGGCGGAAACATGTTCAAGGTAGCAGGAGCCGTCATCGTGTTTGGCACGGTCGCCGCCTTCTTCGTTGGGATCATACACGGATTGTTTTCGCTGGGGGGATAAAGATGCTGCAAGGCAAACAAAGCTGGCGGTTTGAACCTCCTCCGGTCGTTCTCGGCTATGCCTCCGTGGTAGGGCCGGAAGAGGGAAAGGGACCGCTTGCGTCGGATTTTGACCAGGTGCACGATGACTTGCGACTCGGACAAAAGAGCTGGGAGCTGGCGGAGCAGCAATTTCTGGAGCGGGCCGTCAACCGGGCCATCGAGAAATCGGGTGCGGACAAAAGCCGGATCGATTTCTATGTCGGCGGCGATTTGATGAACCAAATCACCAGCACGAGCTTCGTCGCCCGAACCGTCGGCATTCCGTATCTCGGCGTCTTCGGCGCCTGTTCAACCGCTATGGAGAGCGCAGCCGTCGCAGCGCAGCTCGTGAGCACCGGCGCGGCCAATCTTGCGATCGCCGCCACCGGCAGCCATAACTGCACCGCCGAGAAGCAGTTCCGGTATCCCACCGAGTACGGCTCCCAAAAGCCGCCGACCGCCCAATTTACCGTAACCGGAGGAGGTGCCGCCGTCATCGGCGCTGCCGGGAAGGGGCCGAAGGTGATGCGAGCGACCATCGGCAAAATCATCGACATGGGGATCAAGAATCCATTCAACATGGGGGCGGCCATGGCCCCCGCAGCGGTGGATACGATCGCCCAGCATCTAGAAGATTTCGCGCTGGAGCCTTCCTATTATGACTTAATTGTCACGGGAGATTTGGCTCAGATCGGCCATTCTCTGGCCCGCGATCTCTTCGCCGAAAGGCAGATCCCCATCGATCAGACGGTGTTCTCCGACTGCGGCTTGCTCATCTTCGACCGGGAGAGGCAGCAGGTTCAAGCAGGAGGAAGCGGCTGCGGCTGCTGTGCGACCGTAACGTACGGGCATCTGTTCAACCGGATGAGCCGGGGAGAGCTGAAGCGAGTTCTCGTGGTAGCGACGGGAGCGCTATTGTCGCCTCTGTCTTATCAGCAGGGGGAGAGCATTCCTTGTGTCGCTCACGCGGTGGCATTCGAAGCGGAAGGAGGAGAGAGGTAATGGATTATTTGTGGGCTTTTCTGGTCGGAGGAGCCATATGCTTGATTGGGCAGTTGATGATTGACGGGTTCAAGCTGACGCCTGCTCATACGATGGCGACTCTGGTTGTGATCGGAGCGATTGTCGATGGCATCGGATGGTACGATCCGTTGATCCGGTTTGCCGGGGCCGGGGCTACGGTCCCGATCACCAGCTTCGGCAACTCGCTCGTGCACGGCGCGTTGGTGGAATTCGACGAAAACGGTTGGATCGGCATACTAACCGGTATTTTCAAGGTAACGAGCGGAGGCATATCTGCGGCGATCATCTTCTCGTTTTTGACCGCCCTCGTATGCAAGCCCAAGGGCTAATGGCTTCTTCTGAATAAAACGGATGGGCTGCCTTCCTGCGGGATGGCAGTTTTTTGCATTCCGCCGTGCGATGCGATCGGAAACAATCTCCAAACATTTTTATAGGTGGCAACGGTGTACGAACACTCTCAAATCCTGTAAACTACTTGGTAGCGACAAAGTTTCGACAACAGCCTGTTTGAATTTTTCGTATCCGTTCTCATACAAAACCTATTGGAGGATTGCTCATGGAGGGAATACGCAAGGAAGAAACGTCATCAATCGAGCGATTGAAGCGCAATTTGGAATCCTGCATTCTCGGCAAGAGCGAAGAGATTGAGCTCCTGCTTACGGCATTCTTTTCCGGCGGACACGTCCTTCTGGAGGATGTTCCGGGAACCGGCAAGACCGTGCTCATCAAGGCGCTCGCCCGTTCCATTCACGGCCAATACCGACGCATCCAGTGCAACCCTGACCTTCTGCCCACTGATATAACGGGCGTTTCGATCTATCATCCGAAGCAGGAGGAGTTTATCTTCCGGCCAGGTCCTGTCATGACCCATATTCTGCTCACAGACGAAATCAACCGGGCGACAACCAAGACCCAAGCCGCTCTGCTCGAGGCGATGGAAGAAGGGTTTGTCACGGTGGACGGTGTTGCGCACGAGCTCCCGAAACCGTTTCTGCTCTTGGCGACTCAAAATCCAATCGATTTCGAGGGGACCTACGTTCTTCCGGAAGCTCAGCTCGACCGGTTTATGCTGAAATTCAGCCTTGGTTATCCCGATGAAGCGACAGAGTTCCGCATGCTCACTTCCCAAAGCAAGGTTCACCCGGTGGAGACGCTGGAGCCAGTCATGGAGGTAGAAGAGGTTCTCGCTCTTCAGGAGCGCGTTAATCAGGTTTACTTGGAGGAAGAGCTTGGCAAGTACACGATCGCCATCGTTCGCCGCACCCGTGAGCATCCTGCAATCTTCCTCGGTGCAAGCCCTCGGGCTACGTTGGCGCTCAGCCATGCAGCCAAGGCGCTCGCTTTCCTTCGCGGACGCGACTTTGTTCTGCCGGACGATATCAAGTTTCTCGCCCCTCATGTAATCGGTCATCGGCTTCTGCTTCATTCGGAGGCCCGGCTGGAAGGCTTGACCGTGGAAAGCGTCATGAACTCCGTGCTGGAACAGGTGAAGGTTCCCGTTCGGCTCCAGAGGTGATGAAAAGTTGAATCTGAGCTACCGGCGCGACGAGCCGAAGAAAGTTCGCTTCTCCCGACGTTATGGCCTCATTCTCGCCTTTTTTCTGATCAGTCTCTTGTTTCTGCTTTTTCAGGGCGGCAAATTTGCTTATATGGTCTTCATCATCGTCGCGATTCTATGCGTGTATATTATTCTCGGAAGGTGGAGCGGCATCGCGAAGGCGGAAGGAAAGCGCGGCGTCTCGGGCGCAAGCAAGGAGATGCTGAGCGCCGGGACATCGCTTGCCATCACGGTGGATGTTCACGTACCCGGCATCTGGCCGCTTCCTTACGTTGGCGTGAGGGATACCTTGCACCATCTTGGAGTAGGGAGCACGACATTTGAAACGACCTTAATTCCGGATTGGAAGCGAAACGGCCAGGTCAGCTACCGAACGCATCCGCTTCGCCGCGGGCACTACCGATTTGAACGGACGGAATGCACCACTGGCGACGTCTTCGGCGTCTTCGAGCATCGCGGCCGCATCGAGCTCCCCCATTCCTTTAGCGTACTTCCCGAGACGATTGCCATCTCGGAATGGAACGGTCTCAAGCAGATGATGCGAGGGGTGCAGCATCATTCCATCACGACCCGCGCCCAGCGGGAAACGACCCAGATCAACGGGGTGCGCGAATACAATTACGGCGATCGGCTGTCCCGCATTCACTGGAATGCGACCGCACGCACCGGAACGTGGAAGTCCAAGGAGTTCGAGAGGGAATCGGAGCTCAGCACCTTGATCATCCTCGATCGTCAAAGCGATCGGTACCCGGATAAGGAATCGTTCGAGCTGGCAGTCTCCACAGCCGCTTCTCTGCTCGAATTCGGTCAGAAGCGCAGGCTGTCTGTCGGGCTTTTGTCCGTCGGGAGAGAAGCCGCTCTATTCGAGCCGAAATCCGGTTCCCTTCACTTCAAGACTATGATGGACCATCTCATCGGGGTCGAAGCCGATGGAAGTTATCCGCTCGCCCGGATTCTGGAAGAGCATGGACGCAGCCTCGTACCGGGTATGCTCGCCGTTCTGGTCACTCCTGAGAAGAACGGGGGGGCATGGAAGGCTATGAACTGGATTCATCACAAGCAGTTGAACGGCTGCCAGATTCTTGCGGGCGCCGAAGCTGGACTTGACCACCAGCCCTGGGTTAAATTCATGCAGGCGCGGGGATTTCTTGCGTATCCCGTAGCCAGCCTGCAGGATCTGCCCGTCCAGTTGGGAGGGAGAGGGTAATGCGGCAAATGGAATGGAAGGCGTCGCGGCCCGCCAAAAGGTCGCTGCGCCGCGTAATCATCAGCGGGATTGCCGCGGATTGGCAGCGCATTTTTACCGCTTTGTTCAGCGGTATGTTTCTCATCTCGTTCATTCATTGGTTCGGCGAAGAGGACGGAGGGTTTTTGCCGAAAACGATCCTTCTCTTGTATTCAACGCTTGCCATCGTATTCCTGACCGAAGCGGCCCGGCTGAAAAACCGGTTTTTGCAGAGAGCTCTGCAGTTTCTTATCTTGCTTGTTTTCTATGCCATCTCACTCGATTACACACCCGTATGGGCGGAAACGGACAATACCCGGCAGTTGTTCCAGCTGTTCCTTTATAATGCGGAGCAGCTATTCCCTTACTTGTGGTTCGGTATCGGCGCGTGGATCATCTACTTGTTTACCATCTGGTGGATGGGGAACAAGAAGCGCATCGTCAGCGCGCTCATCGCAGGCGTTCTGGTTATGGCGCTTCGGGACTCGTTCAGCTTGGTGTATCTGTGGGATGAGGCAGCGTGGCTCATTCTCTGCGGCTTGTTTCTCCTCGTTGTCCGGCACTTCAGCAACCTGAAGGACAAGAGCCCAGAAGGCTGGGGATACATTGCCGATTATCCCATCTCCTTCATCACGCCGATCGTTCTGCTTCTGACGGTCACCGTTGGACTCAGCACGCTCGCGCCGGATGTGACCAATGTGCTCACCGACCCTTATACCCTCTACAAAAAATGGGAGGGGGAGCCGGTGACGGTTCCCGGTAAGCTCAAAGAGCTGACGAGTCCGATCCTTCCAAGCGTTAAAACCACCTCGGGCTACAGCCGCGACGATTCCGCTCTTGGCGGCGGATTCGAGTATGATTACGCGACCGTCTTCACCGTAGATACGACCTACCGCAGCTATTGGCGCGGAGAGACGAAGGATGTCTATACGGGGCAGGGCTGGAAGGACAGTGGCGGCGATCGGTCGAACGCAAGCGAAATCGGCGGGAAGAACGACTTGTTGAAGGCCGATTCGCGCCTTGACATCAGCAAACGGAAGACGATTGAAGTGAAGCAGACGGTGACGTTTTTGGATAAATCTCCGAAATATCCCGTGCTGTTCGGGGCTTTCGAGCTGAAAGCGTTGGAGAGCGTCGATGAAAAGGAAATCGGGTATAGTCCGGCGGTTTGGCAGCCGGGCTCGTCGGAGATGCATTGGGGAGAGGATGGAAGGCCCAAGACGTATACCATCCTCTCGGAAATGCCGGTGCTTGATGAAGCGGGACTTAAGGAAGCGCCAGCGGAGTATCCGGAGAAGAAGGAGCTCGACGAGTATCTTGAGCTGCCTGAGAGTGTGCCGGAACGCGTACGCCAATTGGCGGTGGAGCTTACAAAGGATGAGGTCAATCCCTACGCCAAAGCAAAAGCGATTGAACGGTATCTCCAGACGACCTTTCCTTACAACAACCAACCCGATGAAAGCAACAGCAGCAGCAAGGATTTCGTCGATCGCTTCCTATTTGAAACCAAGGAAGGCTATTGCGATTACTATTCGACCGCCATGGCTGTTCTGACGCGATCTATCGGTTTGCCTTCGCGCTGGGTCAAGGGCTATACATCTGGGTCAAGTCCCTTCGATGAAATGTCACCGCAGGAAATGATGAGCCGGATGGTCGATCGGGACCCGAATGGAGCGGGCCGATACACGGTGCACAATTCCAATGCTCACTCCTGGGTGGAAGTCTATTTCAGCGGATATGGCTGGATCCCCTTTGACCCGACTTCCGGTTTCTCGGTGCCGTATGCTGTCGATTCGACCCAAGCCGCGAATGATCCCGTAGTGGACGATACGCCGATCGATGAAACGACGACCAATCCGACGGAGCAAACGAATGGACATATCGGGCTTTGGATAACGAGCGCAACGATCCTATTGCTGGTTGCCGCTGCCGGCATTTGGTACTATGCCGGTTATCGGCGGGGACGCTGGATTCTGCGCAAGGGGAGCTTCTCCTCATTCCGCAATCGTGCGGAAACGAATTATAACCGCCAATTGATCAAAGAATTTGAGAAGCTGCTGCGTTATTTCCGCCGCCGTGGGTTCCCCGTACTCGATCATGAGACAGCCAGGGAAACCTTGAACCGGTGGAGGGTGAAGGACGCGTGGCTCTCGCAGGATTTCGACAAGCTGATCGCCCTGTTCGAGAAAGCCAAGTACAGCTCTCGAGTCGTCACCGAGGAAGAAGCGGCCCGAGCCGCAGGCATTGTTCGCAAGCTCCGCAAGGAGATGTAAGGGAGCATATCCCTGACCGGAATTCATTTCGCCGCTCGCTTCTGCGGGCGGTTTTTCCGTTCTGGGCGGTAAAAAGTTGATTTTGCGCTAAAATGGACTTGTATGGTATAGTTTGGTGTACTATGAAGCATTTGAGGTGAACGGATTGCTGAACAAGCTGATTCCCCGGCAGCAGATTGCAACCATTTATGAGCTGGTTTTAACCGAGCTGTGGGAGCAAGGAATCCGGGGAATCATTACGGATTTGGATAATACTTTAGTGAGCGCAAGGACTCCGCTGGCGACGCCGGAGCTGATCAAATGGCTGAGCGAGCTTCAGGATCTTGGCTTCAAGGTCGTCGTGCTCTCCAATAATGGGGAGGCGAGGGTGAGCAAGTTTGCCACTCCGCTCGGCATTCCCTTCGTATATGGCGCTCGCAAGCCGCGTAGCGCCGCTTTTCATCGCGCACTCTCTCTTCTCGATCTGGAACCGGAGCAGGTGCTCGTGCTGGGAGACCAGATGCTGACGGATGTACTGGGAGGCAATCGTCTCGGCCTTTACACCGTGCTCGTTCAACCGATCGCTTTGCAGGAAGAAGGCTTCTTCACGCGAGTGAACCGCCAGATCGAGAAGCTCGTCCGGCTCTTAAACAAAAACACATGAGGAGAGCTCGCCCGTATGCTGGGCTCTCCCAGGAGGACTGACAGATGAATTCGCGTGAAGACGTTTCACCCGTACGGCAGGAGAATGAGCCGCTTAAATGCGAAGGCTGCGGAGTTAAGCTGCAGACCGAGGATCCGGCTAAGCTTGGGTTTGTGCCAGAGCAGGCGCTTCGGAAGGAGCCGGTGATCTGTCAGCGCTGCTTCCGCATCAAGCATTACAATGATTTGTCCGGAGCGACCCTTAACCAGGACGACTTCCTGAACATACTCAGCGGCATTGCCAATACGAGCAGCCTGGTCGTGCACATCGTCGATTTGTTTGACTTCGAAGGAAGCCTGATCCCCGGTCTGCAGCGTTTTATCGGCAACAATCCGGTGCTGCTTGCCGTCAACAAGACGGATCTTCTTCCAAAAGCGACCAATCCGAACCGTATCCTGAACTGGGCGCAGAGGCAGGCGAAGGAGTTCGGGTTGAAGACGGTTGATATCGTGCTGGTCAGCGCCAAGAAGAACACGGGCTTTGATCAGCTGCTTGAACGGATGGACGCTCACCGCAAAGGACGGGACGTCTATGTGGTAGGTGCGACCAATGTGGGCAAGTCTACCCTGATCAACCGTCTCATCCGGGATTACAGCGATTTGAATGCGGAATTGACCACCTCGCCTTATCCCGGGACGACGCTCGATCTCGTCCGCATCCCGCTCGATTACGGCAAGGCGATCATCGATACGCCGGGGATCGTTTACCAACATCGGGTAACGGAGCTTGTGAACAAAAAGGAGCTGCCGGTCATTTTGCCGAATGCGGCATTGAAGCCGATGGTATACCAATTGAACGAAGAACAGACGCTGTTTTTCGGGGCGCTAGCCCGCATGGATTTCGTTCGGGGAGACCGTCAATCCTTCACCTGTTACGTCTCAGATGCGCTTAAGCTGCATCGGACCAAGCTGGAGAGGGCGGACGAGCTCTATGCCGAGCATAAAGGAACACTACTGCAGCCTCCCGCTCTCGAACACTTGGAGGAGCTGCCTCCTCTGGTCAAGCATGCGGTGCGGATTCAAAGGGGAAGCAAAACCGATGTGCTGATCTCGGGGCTTGGCTGGATCACCGCCAATGGAGAATCCGGCGCCGAGCTCGTGATATGGGCGCCGAAGGGCGTTAAGGTCGCGCAGCGGCCCGCTTTAATCTAGTACGCTGCCAACATAAAAAGCATGGCTTACATCCAAGGGGGAATGACTGTTGACGAAGGAGCCACGACCGATTGATTCTCGTTCCGTTCTTTATGGCGTATTCGGCGACCCGGTGGCACATTCGCAGTCTCCGCGGATGCTGAACCGGGCTTTTGCCGAGACGGGATTGGCCGCTGTCTATACGGCGTTTCATGTCACTCCAGCACAGCTGCCGGATGCCGTGAAGGGCATTCGCGCGCTTGGCATTCGTGGAGTGAATGTCACGATTCCGCATAAAGTGGACGTGATGGAGCATTTGGATGCCGTGGACGAGAGTGCTCGCCTGATCGGTGCGGTCAATACCATCGTGAACGATGGAGGCCGTCTGACGGGCTATAATACAGACGGGATCGGGTATGTCCGGTCTCTAAAGGAAGAGACCGGCTTCGATCCTGCCGGCAAACGGGTTGTGGTACTCGGTGCCGGTGGGGCTGCACGTGGGATCGTATGGGCCTTGCACCGCGAGGGGACAGCGGAGATCATCATCGTCAACCGTACGGCGGAACGCGCGGTTGAACTTGCAGCGGCTTTTCCAGATCCCGCACGTTTGAAGGGAACGGGTCTAGAGGGAGCCGAGGAAGCGCTCTGCGAGGCCGATCTCGTTGTGAATACGACAAGAGCAGGCATGCATCCCTATGTAGGCGAAAGTCCATTACCTCCGGAGCTGCTGAATCCAAGGCTCCTCGTAAGCGACATTGTCTACAATCCGCGCAAAACGCTGTTTCTCGCGGAGGCGGAGAAGAAGGGCTGCGCCATTCACGGCGGCCTCGGCATGTTCATCCATCAGGGCGCTTACGCCTTTGAGCTGTGGACCGGCCAACCGGCGCCTGTCGATGCGATGCGCGAGGAAGTGGAGTCGGCGCTCGCCGCAAAAACCGATGTTATTTCAAAAGAATAGAGGGTAAAATTATGTTAACCGGTAAACAAAAGCGCCATCTGCGCTCGCTCGCCCATCATCTCACTCCGATTTTTCAAGTCGGGAAGGGCGGCGTAAACGATCATTTGATTCGTCATATTGATGAAGCCTTGGAGGTCCGGGAGCTGATCAAGGTGTCGATCCTGAACAACAATTCCGACGATGCCCGCGAGGTAGCGGAAGAGCTGGCGAGCGGAGCGGAAGCCGAGCTTGTGCAGGTGATCGGCAAGACCATCGTCCTCTACAAAGAATCCCGGGAGAACAAGACCATTGAGCTGCCGTAAATCGGGAGGGACTCTGGCATGAAGATCGGCATCATGGGAGGGACCTTCGACCCTATCCATCTCGGACATCTTCTTGCGGCGGAACGAGTCGGAGAAGCTTGCTCGCTGGACGAAGTCTGGCTCATGCCGGCAAGTATCCCTCCGCATAAGCTTCATGCTCCCCTCGCATCAGCCGAGCATCGGCTTGAAATGGTGAAACGAGCGGCAGACAACAATCCCCGCTTTCGTGTCATGGACTACGAGCTGGTCAAAGGCGGCACTTCCTATACGGTGGATACGGTCACGGAATTGATGCAGCTTTATCCCGGTACGGAGTTTTCCTACATCATGGGGGCGGACATGATCATGTATTTGCCCAAATGGCATCGCATCGGGGATTTAGCTAAGCTCGTCCAATTCATCGGGGTGGCGAGACCCGGTTTTGTCCTGCGTGTGGATGAACTCGAGCCGATGCTGCAGGAGCGGATCACCATCGTGCCTATGCCGCAAATGGATATTTCCTCAACGGATATCCGCGAGCGGATACGGGAGGGCTTATCCGTTCGCTATCTCGTCAGCGCTCCGGTGCTGGATTACATGGAGGTGAACCGTCTTTATGAGACGTGAAGAACTGATGGAAGCGGTCCGTCGGGAGCTGCCGGCGAAACGCTGGCAACATACGCTCGGCGTCATGCAATCGGCGAAGGAGCTGGCGAAGAAGAATGGGGCCGACCCAGACAAGGCGGAGCTCGCCGGATTGCTGCACGATTATTGCAAATATTGGCCGACGGAACGGCAGCGGCTCGTCGTGTTGGAGAGCGAGCTTTCGAACGAGCTGCTGCAGTACGACAAGCCGCTTTGGCATGCTCCAGTGGGAGCTTATGTGGTGAGCAAGGAGTTCGGGATCGAGGACGAGGATGTGCTGAACGCCATCCGCTATCATACCTCGGGCCGAGTGGGCATGACCATGCTGGAAAAGGTCGTTTGCCTGGCCGATTACATCGAACCGGGCCGGGATTATCCCGAGGTGGTCGCCATCCGTAAGCTCGCGGAGACGAGTGTGGAGAAAGCGCTTGTCGCCGGTTTCGATTCCACCATGCGCTATTTGTTAACCAAGGGAGAGAAAATCTACCCACTCACTTTGCTATCGAGAAACGCCCTGATCGACGAGATCCGGGACAGGAGGGACAACCGATGAACGAACAACAACTGCTGGATCTCGTATGGGATGCCGCGGACAGCAAGAAAGCGATGGACCTGATCGCCCTCGATCTCCGAGGGGTTTCACTCATTGCGGATTACTTTGTCATCTGCCACGGGAATTCGGAGACGCAGGTACAAGCCATTGCAACGGAAATCCGTAAGAAAGCCGAAGCGTCCGGCGTACGGGTGCGCGGCCTTGAAGGCATGGACAAAGCCCGCTGGGTGCTGATCGACCTGGGAGATGTAGTCGCCCATGTCTTTCATCGCGACGAGCGGGATTATTACCGGCTCGAAAAGCTTTGGTCCGACGCTAAAGCGGTGGAGCGGGTATGACCATAGAAGCGGGGCAGGTTCTCACGCTGCGCGTTGCCAAGGAAGTACCGCCTTACGGTTATTTTGTCACGGACGGAACCCGTGAGGTGCTCCTGCACTATACGGAGAAGACAAGAGACATCAAGCCGGGTGAGTCGGTGAAGGTGTTCCTCTATTATGATACCGAGGACCGCCTCTCCGCGACCATGAAGGAGCCTCTCATTCGTTTGAATGAGGTGGCGCTTCTCACGGTTGTGGACATCCATCCTCGCATCGGCACCTTCCTGGATATGGGGCTCGGACGCAATCTGCTGCTGCCTTTTTCGGAGCAGCCAGAGCTTGTGGAGCTGCGCCCACTCAAAGGCGACCGAGTATGGGTCGTGCTGGCGCATGATCGGCAAGGCCGGTTGGTTGCCAAGCTGGCCGGGGAAAAGGAGCTGATCCCGCTGTCCATTCCCGCGCCGACCTCCTGGTTGAACAAATGGTTGGACGCGCGGGTGTATAAACCGCTGCAGATGGGAACCTTCGTCGTGATCGATGGCGGGGTTGCGGGCTTTGGAGCGATCGGGATGATTCATACCAGCGAACGGACTCGGATGCTGCGGGTGGGTGAAGCCGTTAAGGTCCGCCCCGTATTCATTCGCGAGGATGGCCGGGCGAATGTGTCCATGCGCGAATCCAAGGAAAAAGGCCGCGAAGAGGATTCCACCAAGGTGCTGGAGCTGTTGAAGGCGCGTCCGGGCGGAGCGATGCCCTATTCGGACAGCACGCAGGCGGATATCATCATGACCAAGTTCGGAATCAGCAAGGGAGCCTTCAAGCGAGCGCTCGGCAAGCTCATGAAGGATGGCCTAATCGAACAGCGCGAGAACTGGACGTACCTGACCGCAGCCGGGAAAAAGCTTGTGGAGAGCGAGACTCGGCAGGAGTAATCTCGTCGGAGGAATAGGCGCGGGCGTTCGTTAAGCCGTGCTGATGAGCGACTAGCTGTCATGCGGAACATGTGCGTTTGCTGATTACGGCGAAAAAGGAACGGAGCGCGGATGTGGCGAAGACCGTTCTTTTTCGTGTTTGCATACGATTGGAGGGAGACGCCGGGTGGCGTATGGACATTTTGCTTCGGTATATGACCGGCTTATGGAAGACATGCCTTACAGCGACTGGCTGGCCTTCGTAGAGGAGTGCTGGAGGCTGTACGGGATTCAACCCTCGCAAGTAGTCGATCTCGGCTGCGGGACGGGGACGCTCTCTCTACCGCTTGCGGAGCGCGGCTATCCGGTTACAGGGATCGACCTGTCCGCCGACATGCTGGCAATGGCACGGCGGAAGGCCGAGAGCAAAGGACTGGCCGGGATTACCTGGCTCGAACAGGACATGCGCGAATGGGAGCTGCCGGGTAAGGTCGATGCCGTGCTCTCTCTCTGCGACTGCTTGAATTACTTGACCGAAGAGGATGGCATCGCCGCTGCTTTTCGGGCGACCTGGGAAGGGCTTGCTCCGGGTGGCTTGTTCATCTTTGATGTGAACACGGAGCATCGCTACCGCATTTATGCGGAGGAACAGCCCTTTCTCCTCAACGAGGAGGATGTCGCTTATCTCTGGTATTGCGACCTGGAAGAAGAGACGATGACGATCACGCATGATCTGACGATCTTCGCCCAAGAGGAGAAGAGCGATCGGTTCATCCGGATTGAGGAGACCCATGAGCAGCGGGCTTATCCCTTGGATTGGCTGCGATTGGAGCTGCTCAAAGCCGGCTTCAGCCGAGTCGATCTCTATTCCGATTTCACCTGGAACCCGGTGAGTCAGGAGACGGAAAGAGCTTTTTTCGTCGCGTTCAAAGGGGACCCGGCGAGAGTCTAAATCGAGCCACAGATTTCAAACCAGCTTCGAGAAACGGATGAAGTCGGTTCGCTGTGATAATATCCGGTTCTATGGGATGCGGTGATCCGTGAAGCCTGTGAGAAGGCTAGCACTGTCAGCATTAAGGATAATTGATGTGCAGAGCAGGAGGGATTCACATGGCGAGCGATCAAGCAGAACTGCGTAAGCGGCACAGGGTGCCCTGCGCGGTTCATTTGTTTTTATGGCGCGGAGAAGAGATTCTTCTGTTACGAAGATTTCAAACCGGCTACGAGGATGGCAACTACAGCGTAGTCGCAGGGCATTTGGATGGTGAGGAAGAGGTGAAGGCCGCAATGATCCGTGAAGCCTGGGAAGAGGCCGGCATTGTCATTGAACCGGATAACCTCGAAGTAGCAGGTGTGATGCACCGGAGATCGGATGAAGAGCGGATCGATTTCTTCTTGAACTGTTCGAGCTGGAAGGGCGAAATTCAGAATAAAGAGCCAGACAAATGCGATGAATTGCGCTGGGTACATAAAGACGAATTACCGCCGAATGTCATCCCGTACGTCCGAAAGGCTCTTGATAATACGCTGAGCGGAAAATGGTTTACCAGCTTCGGTTGGAACAAAGAGTGAACGGAACGGTCCAAACGGTACGCCCAGCTGATTAGTAGCGTTATAAGTGGAACAGGGCATCGCATCGTGGCTGAGAACTGCATGTCAAAATGGCTAATCAAAGCTTAGCGCCCCTAACATATGGAAAATGCTTTACAACGACACTCCTGTCATTTATTATAATGACATGAGTGTCATTTTATAGGTGCGGGGTGAGTACCATGTCTCCAAAAATAACGGAGGAGCGCCGTGAGGACAAACGTCAGCTGATTCTGCAAGCGGCGCAGAAGGTGTTCGGTCGAGTGGGGTACCGAGCGGCAACGATGAAGGATGTGGTGGAAGAATCCGGCTTAAGCCGGGGCGGTGTCTATCTTTACTTCGGCAGTACAGAGGAGATGCTGCACGCAATCCTGGATCAGATCGACGAGCGGGATGAGCGCTTCTTCGAGCAGGCGATCGCGGGGGGCGGGGCGGCTTGGCAGGCGATTGAGCAGCTGCTTGGGCAGATGGGAGCTTCTGAGGTTGAAGATTCCTTAACCATAGCCTTGATGGAGTATTACCTGGATAAAGGTAGGAATGAAGAAAAGCGAAGGGTGCAGGAGAAGCGATATGAACGGGTTGTTGCATTTGTTTCCGCCTTTTTGAATAAAGGAGTCGAGCGTGGAGAGTTCCAGCCCTTGCTGCCTGTGGATACGATCGCCCGGATGATTGTCAGTGTCAGCGAAGGCGTGCATATCGACAGTCTGATTATTGGAACAGGCCCTCTGAAGGTATCCGAGCAAGCGGCAGGGTTCAGTATGATGCTCCATCACCTGCTCCAAGTGAAGAATAGGGAGGAAGAGTAATCCATGAGAGACTTATTCCGCAATCGCTTGTTTGTTCGCCTGTTCGCCGCTTCCTTCGCTTCCCAGCTCAGCACGATCATCGGAACGATGGCCTTCGCCTTCTATCTGCTGGATCATTTTGCCTCACAGCCCCGCTATGCTTCTCTGGCGGAGCTGATGTATTCGCTGCCTACACTCTTGGTATTCTTTCTCGTCGGGGTATTGGCGGATCGCTTCGACCGGCAGCGGATTGCGGCCAACAGCAACTGGATTCGCCTTGGGCTGACCGCCGTTCTGATCGGAGCTATCCTCGTCGGTGTTTTGCCGCTTATCTTCGTGATTCTGTTTCTGCGCAGTGCGGTTGCGAAGTTTTATGCACCTGCGGAAACCGCTCTGCTTCAAGGGATTTTGGAGGAAAAGCAATATGTCACGGCCTCAGGATTAAACCAGATGCTCTTCGGGGTGTTCATGCTCTTCGGAGTCGGTCTCGGCGCAGTCGCCTATACGACGATCGGGATCTACGGAGCGGTCGGCATCGATGCTGCAGGGTTTCTCATTGCGGGCCTCCTGCTTGAGACCTGTGCGTTTCCGGCAGCCGTCAAGCAACCGGGAGGCCCGGCCGTATGGCGGGAGCTCGGAATAAAGAGCGTTCTGCTGGACTTTCGGGCGGGGCTTGCGTATGTGCTTCGCAACAAGCTTCTGCTGTCCCTCATCGGCGGATTCTTCCTCTTCGGGTTTATGAACGGAGGGTTCGCGGTTCTACCCATGTTCACGATGAAATACAAGCTCGCTGGCGATGCTTATAAAACCTTCTCGTCGCTCTTCGCCGTCTTTCTCGGGATCGGGCTCTTGATCGGAAGCGCACTTGCTCCCATGGTCGTAAAACGGTTTAAACCGCATTGGACGATGATCGTAGCGCTATTCTTCACCGGAGGGTTCATCATCGTCCTCAGCTTTATCGACAATCCTTGGTTGTATCTCAGCCTCGTCCTGCTGCTGGGGCTCATCATCGCTCCGATCAATGTGGCCATCGGCGGTTGGATTCCGAGCATCGTCGAGCCCACCATGATGGGCAGGGTGACCGCTTGGAACGATCCGGTGCTCATGCTCGGCCAATCGATTACGCTCGGTTTGATTTCGCTGCTGTATCCGGGAACCGTCTCGCTGCAGTTCATCTACTTGCTGTTAGCCGGATTCATTCTCGCCGCATTCGTATGGTTTGCTTTGACCTTGCCTCGCTTATCCCGACAAGCGGAAGCCGCTGCTGCCGAGTAAGCTGTAGATTATCAAGATCCTCTAACGATTCAAATCATTCGAATCATCCGAGCAGCCTCAAAGCCAGTCCTTCTTATCCGTAAACCAGATGTCGCGGAACCGGACCCAGCCCAGGGATTCCAGGGAGACTCCGCGAATGGACGGATGAAAGGCGGTTTTGAGGCTTTTTCGATAGAGAAACAAAAGGGTGTGGCTTTGGTCCAGAAGCTCCTCGATCTCCAGAAAGAGATCAATGCGGATCTCCGGGTCCACCTCGCAGCGAATCTCGTTCATCAAACTTGTCATTTCTCGTCCGAGCTCGTGATCCGCATGCTGGCGGATGCTTGTGAACAGGTCGATCAGCCGGAGTTCTCGTTGTTCATCCAGGGTTACGGCAAACAAGAGAAGATCGGCGGTGAGCCGTTTCTCGCTATTGAAATCTTCTGCTGAAAGCAACTCTAGCTCTATGGAAACGCCGACTTCGGCGCAAACCTCACGGATGAGCTTGGCGTCCTTCTCATATTCCGGAATCGTGATCAGCTTCAGCGGGGGCAGGCCAGGTTCCATACCGAGCTTCGGGTCCTCCGAGCCACATGCATTCCCTTCCTCCCGACAAACGGCATTCGCTTCCCCGATGGTTCGCACCGGCCAGAAGCTGTCCACGCTGTCCACGACGTCACCCGAGAGCCGTTCGAGCAGCAGCTCCCGGTTCAGCAGCCGGTTGAATGCGGCGCGGAGCACCGGATCCGTCAGGACACCTTCCGGCTTGTGCGGCACCGTCAGAAACTTGCAGGTCATGCCGGTTTGGCGGATTTCCTGCCAGCTTCCGGCTTCTCTCTCGGGCAGGCGGACATTGTGCATGAGCTGAAAGGAAGGCGCCGGTACCGACTGGAGTCGCAGCTTTTCTTCCGAGAAGGTCCAGACTTCGATCCGATCCAAGAACCCCCTCCCCTGAAAATAATCCTCGAATGCCACCAGGCTCCAGACATCCCCATATCGCTCGGCAAGCCGGTACGGTCCTGTTCCGGTCGGATGCTGACCGAATTGGTCTCCGAGCTCCTCGCATAGATCCTTTGGTACAAGCGAAGCACGGCTGCTGGCAAGAAAAGCGGGAAACAGCTCGTTCGGCCGATCCAGCTTGATTCGCACGGTATATTCATCGGGCGTTTCCATCTTTTCGATCCCGCGATAAACCCAGCTGAATAACCCGTGGGGAGCGAGGCGGATGAGTCTATCCAGCGTATAGCGGACATCCTCGGACGTGAGCTCCCGGCCATGCTGAAACCGAATGCCTTTGCGCAGGTAAAAGGTCCACTGGGTCCGCCCGGAATCCGCCTCCCAAGCGTGAGCTGCATGAGGGTGTAGGCCGCCCTTGCTGTCCGAGCGAACGAGCCCGTCGAACAGCTGTTGAACCAGATGGGACTCTCCCGAGAAGAGAATCTTCGCCGGGTCGAGCGTATGGATGATTTGCGGCAGCGGGAAACGCAGCATGTCGGAGCGGCGGTGTCCGTCCCGCACGGTTTGGACGCCAAACTGCCGAGCCAGCCATTCCTGGGTGAGGGACCCCGGCCCCATCTCTGTGGAGCGGAGCAGCTCCAACGCCGCCTGCATATTGTTCTTTTCCACCAGTTCCTCGGCTTCTTCCAGAATGACCCGTTGAAGCGGAACGGTAAAGACGAGCTCCGACCGGTTCGCCCGCCCTCTCTTTGGCACCCAGCTCAGCCAGCCTTCCTCCTGCATCCTCTGCAGGAGAGTGATCATCGTACGCGGGGTGCATTGCAGCATTTCCGCCAGCTCTGCCGTGGTAATTTCCAGCGGAGTATGCTCCGGAACCGATTGAAAACGGCTTCGAAGCTCTCCGAATTGCTTGCGCAGCTTCATGGGACGGGTTACACGCTCCTTTAAATCATTAATATGAAATTTCCAGTTTAAAACTTGCACTTTTTCTTCTTATTTTTGAGGATACAATGAAAAGAGAGAGGACACAACGATCAAATTCGGTTAAGGAGGGTGCATCCCTTGAACGATCTATCCTTGCACAAAGAAGAAGCCCCGCTCTGGGGTCTGCTTGTCCTGCTGTTTGGAGCTTTGATCCAATACCTGTTAGTCGACCAAACCTTAGGCGCATCGGTGCCGGTTATGGTTACCTCTTACTACGGATTGTTTCTTTGCTTCAGCAAGGGAAAGACCGAACGAGGAGAGCCGCTTAAGAGCCATCCAATTCTGCTCTATGCGCCGCTGATCTTCGTGGCCTTGCTGACATTGCCTTACCTGTTTTATGACAACGAGTTGTTCCGGGTGCTCAATGTTCCCGCACTCTCCGTGCTTCTCGTGCTACACCCGATTCTTATGAGGCAGGGAACAGCCCCGCGCAGAGAAACCGGCGGCTGGATCGGAGCGATTGCCTATGCGGGCGTTGGCGCTCCCTTGGAGCGGCTTCCGGTTCCGTTCCGGCTCCTATCGGACCGCCTGAAGGTCAAGAAGCTGGATAGTCCAACCGCGAAGCGGCTGCGCCCTGTCGCACTTGGAATCCTCATGGCCTTGCCGGTTCTGTTCATCTCGCTCCTGTTGCTGGCTTCTGCTGACCGTATTTTTCTCTCCTGGATCAGCTGGATTCCAGACACCTTGCAAAAGATCTCGATAGGCGAAGGGATTGCCCGGCTTCTATTCGCTTTGGTCATCGCTCTATATACGTTCTGCTTTTTATGGGCGCTTGTTGTGGATCGGTTGGGTGATTCGCATAATCGAATGGATCGAGAGCTCCAAACGGTACATAGCGGGGAGCTGTCCGCAGATCCGCTTAAACCAAGACCAGGGGCACGGCTGTCCGAGCCGTTCCGGCTCGATCCGCTGGCCGCAGCTACTTTCCTGGTGTGCATGAACGCTTTGTATGTGCTGTTTGCCTTCGTCCAGTTCACCTACCTGTTTGGAGCGGCGCAAGGGCTGCTTCCGGACGGCGTCAATTATGCGGATTATGCCCGGCAGGGCTTCGCTCAGCTGGTGCTGGTAGCTCTGATCAACCTGGGCATTCTGTTGATCGGCCTTCACGTAGTTCGCCCGGGAAGCGCGGGTCTCGATCGGCTGCGCAAGGTGCTGCTCAGTTTGCTCGTGGGCTGTACCCTCGTCATGCTCGGCTCTGCCTATACACGCTTGTCCCTTTATGAGGATGC
Organism: Gorillibacterium timonense; assembly: GCF_001457415.1. Classification (GTDB taxonomy): domain Bacteria; phylum Bacillota; class Bacilli; order Paenibacillales; family NBRC-103111; genus Gorillibacterium; species Gorillibacterium timonense. Next base: position 405,330 of record NZ_LN881723.1, on the reverse strand, counting down.
TTATGGATATACGCTTCTCCGACTGCTGGTTCACGGCTTTATGCTCTATCTGGGAGCTCTGCTCATCACCGCACTTGTGAGAATCTGGCGGGAGAGCTTTTCGCTTCCGAAGCTGTTCTTCGCGATTTCGCTAGTCGCGTACATCCTAATGAACTATGCCAATCTGGATGCTCTCATCGCGAAGAACAACTGCGATCGGTATGAACGCACCGGAAAGATCGATGTATCTTATCTCGGAACCTTATCCTCCGATGCCTATCCTGCGCTTTCCCGATTTCAAGAGAAGCATCCCGATGTAGAGGGCCTGCTCCAAACCGTAACCGAAATGAAGCATGAGGCCCGCGCTTCGAATCAGCAAGGCTGGCAGTCGTGGAATCTGGCCAATTGGCGCGCGGCGAAGGAGTGAGCCGATGAACGTGGAACGCAAGAAGTACCAAGCGATTCTGTTCGATTCCGGTCGAGTCCTGAACGAACCCGCATCCGGCCACTGGCATATTCCGCCACGGTTTTTCGAATTCGTGAACAAGCCGCTCTTTCTATCGATATCCGCCAGTAGACGAAAGGAAGCGTTTCGGCAAGCTTATGCTTACCTAGATCAGCATCTTTTGATCCGAACAGAGGCGGAGGAATTTGCTTATTCGGTTCAATTTTACCGCTTGCTCGCCAATCGGCTCCCGGAGCTGGAGCTAGGTGAAGCGGCCATTAATGCCATTGCCTACGATCTGGTCAACAATTCTCATAAATACCGGTTTTACCCGGAGGTCCTAACCTGGATTCCCCGCTTGAGCACGCAGGTTAAGCTTGCAGTCGTATCCGACGCCTGGCCCTCTCTGGAGAGGGTGTATGAGGAAGCCGGGCTGCGGCCCTATTTCTCCTCCTTCATCATCTCGTCGCAGCTAGGGACCGCGAAGCCCGATCCGGCTATGTACTGCGCAGCTCTAGAGGAACTGGGAGTTCCCGCCGAGCTCGCTCTTTTCGTGGATGATCATCCGGGCAACTGCGAGGGAGCGGAGAAGCTGGGCATTCCGGCGCTCGTGCTCAATCGGGATATTCGAACGTACCGGGCGAATCGTCTGCTTCACTGGCGAAAAAAATGCACGTACATTCGCAGCATTGCGGAGATGAACAAACGATTCTTGCAGATGGAAAACAGCTAGTGCGCTGTCAGCTTAAAAAGGGAGGAATCGGGTCATGATCATCTGGATAAACAGGGCCTTCGGCTCTGGGAAAACACAGACCGCCTACGAATTGAAAAGGAGACTGCCCGGTTCGATGGTCTACGATCCGGAGGTGGCGGGGTATTTTCTGCAAAAGATGATTCCGAAGCAGGCGGCGGAGGAGGACTTTCAGGATTATCCGATGTGGCGCGAGGTCACCTATTCGACTCTCTCCTACCTGAACCGCTCGTTCAAGGGAGTGATCCTCGTGCCGATGACCCTCACGGAGCCGCTTTATTTCTGGGAGACGGTAGGCCGGTTGCGGAAGGAAGGGGCCGAGGTCCATCATGTCACGCTGCTGGCGTCCCGGGAAACCTTGCAGAAACGGCTAAAAAACCGGGGAGACGGAGCGAAATCATGGCCCGCCCACCAGATCGACCGCTGCATCGAGGCTTTGGGGAGTGACCTGTTCGCCGATCATCTCGAAACCGACTTGCTCACCCTGGAAGAAACGGCGGAAGCGATTGCGACTCGACTGCAGCTTCGCCTGAAGACGGATGAACGCGGGGCCATCCGCAAACGGATCGGGCGCTGGCTGGTTCAACTCCGGCACATCCGTGTATAACTCGATATATAGGAAAGACAGCCACCCTCCGAAGATCGAGAGAGGGGAATGAAGGGGTTCTCACGCGGATCAACCGCTTGGGCGAATGCGGACGATTCTTGACAATTCATCAAAGAATTCCTATAATGTCTGCAACAAGGCTTTGATTAGGACCAGTAATTCGGATGACGCTTTCCCAGAGAGCCGGAAGGGTGAGACCCGGTAAGCGCAGCGGATGAACTCCCCTTTGAGCCGAAAGGTGAACCCGGTTGGAGACAGGCCGAGAGCTTGGCAGCGATGCCGGACAGGGCCCTTCTAGCGCCCGGAATAGCCTGACCGTTTCGCCCGCGTTAAGGGTGTGCAAAGTGAGCCGGAGCGACTGTGGCCGGTTAACTAGGGTGGTACCGCGGGAATTCAACCTCTCGTCCCTAGCTTGATGCTGGGGCGGGAGGTTTTTTCATGCTCAGATTTTCTGAGCCTTGCATACGAGCTTATTCCAACCATCTATTCATTCTTGACGACTCGCCCTAATCTGCATAGAAACAGGCAGGCGTATCGTCGGGAGGCATGATCGAACGAGCTGAGGAGGATTCAATAATGACCCAGGAGACCAAACAGACGGAACAGGGCACCGGTGCACCAGCGGGTGCCGTAAGCTATCAACCCCAGACGATGGAGCCGAAGTGGCAGAAGTATTGGGACGAAGCCAAAACCTTTAAAGTGGCAGAAAACAGCGAGAAGCCGAAGTTCTACGCGCTCGATATGTTCCCGTATCCTTCGGGAGCCGGCCTGCATGTCGGGCATCCGGAGGGCTATACGGCAACGGATATCGTGTCCCGCTACAAACGGATGCGCGGCTTCAACGTGCTTCATCCGATGGGCTGGGATGCTTTCGGCCTTCCGGCGGAGCAATACGCCATCGACACGGGCAACGATCCGCGAGATTTTACCAAGAAGAACATCGATACCTTCCGGCGGCAGATCAAATCGCTGGGCTTCTCCTACGACTGGGACCGCGAGATCAGTACGACAGATCCCGGTTATTACAAGTGGACGCAATGGATCTTCATCCAGCTCTATAACAAGGGACTCGCTTACGTGGATGAAGTCCCTGTCAACTGGTGCCCGGCTCTCGGCACGGTGCTGGCCAATGAAGAGGTCATCGACGGCAAGAGCGAACGCGGCGGACATCCGGTCATCCGCAAGCCCATGCGCCAATGGGTGCTCCGCATCACGGAATACGCCGAGCGTCTTCTGGAAGATCTGGAGGAGCTGGACTGGTCCGAGAGCATCAAGGATATGCAGCGCAACTGGATCGGCAAATCGACGGGAGCTGAAGTCCGCTTCCCCATCGAAGGCCACGAGGACATGATGCTCACCGTCTTCACCACGCGGCCGGATACCCTGTATGGCGCAACCTACTGCGTGCTTGCTCCCGAGCATGACTATGTGGACGCGATCACGACTCCGGAGCAGCAAGCCTCGGTCGAGCTGTATCGGGAGAACGCGGCGCGCAAAAGCGACCTGGAGCGCACAGATTTGGCGAAGGAGAAGACGGGCGTCTTTACCGGAGCGTATGCCATCAACCCGGTCAGCGGAGAACGGACGCCGATCTGGATCGCCGATTATGTGCTTGCCGGTTATGGAACCGGTGCGATCATGGCGGTTCCGGGCCACGATGAACGCGACTACGAATTCGCCGTGAACTTCAACCTTCCGGTGAAGGAAGTGGTGAAGGGCGGAGACCTCTCCAAAGGGGCCTATTCCGGCGACGGGGAGCATGTGAACTCGGGCTTCCTTGACGGGTTGACCAATGAAGCGGCCATCGCCAAGATGATCGCCTGGCTGGAGGAGAACGGCAAGGGACAGGGCAAAACGACCTATCGCCTCCGCGACTGGCTCTTCAGCCGTCAGCGGTATTGGGGCGAGCCGATCCCGATTCTCCATCTGGAGGATGGCACGATGAAGACCGTTCCTGTGGAGGAACTGCCGCTCATGCTTCCGAACGTAGACTCGGTGAAGCCGTCCGGAACCGGCGAGTCGCCGCTTGCCAACGTGGCGGACTGGGTCAACACGGTCGATCCGGAGACCGGCATGAAGGCCCGCCGGGAGACGAACACGATGCCTCAATGGGCGGGAAGCTGCTGGTACTACCTGCGCTACATCGATCCGCACAATGACAAGGAATTCTGTTCGCCGGAGCTGCAGAAGAAGTGGCTTCCGGTCGATCTCTACATCGGCGGAGTCGAGCACGCTGTGCTTCACCTGCTGTACGCTCGCTTCTGGCACAAGGTGCTGTACGACCTCGGGTACGTCTCGACCAAGGAGCCGTTCCAGAAACTCGTCAACCAAGGGATGATTCTCGGCGGCAACAACGAGAAGATGAGCAAATCCCGCGGCAATGTCATTAATCCGGATGATATCGTGAACAAGTACGGCGCGGATACGCTGCGCATTTATGAAATGTTCATGGGACCGCTCGAAGCCACGAAGCCTTGGAGCGAAACCGGAGTGGAAGGCGCCTATCGCTTCCTGAATCGCATCTGGCGGCTGTTCGTCCAGGAGGACGGCAAGCTGAATCCGAAAATTTCAGCTGATGCTTCGGGCACGTCGGCTGACTTTAAGCGGGTTTGGCACCGTTCGATCAAGAAGATCACCGAGGATTATGAAGCGCTCCGCTTCAATACCGCGATCAGCCAGCTCATGATCTTCGTCAATGAAGCCTACAAGACCGAATCTCTGCCGCGTCAGGCGATGGAGAACTTCGTGCAGCTGCTTTCGCCGCTTGCTCCTCATATCGCGGAAGAGCTGTGGGAGCAGCTCGGGCATACGGGCTCGATCACCTATGTCGCATGGCCGGCTTATGAGGAAGCGCTGACGGTAGACGATGAAGTGGAAATCGTCGTGCAAGTGAACGGCAAGATCGCCGACCGCGTGAAGATCGCCGCCAATCTCGACCAGCAAGCCATGCAGGAAGCGGCGATGGCGCTGCCCAAGGTGCAGGAGGTAACGGCGGGCAAGACGGTCGTCAAGGTGATTGCGGTCAAAGGCAAGCTGGTCAATATTGTGGTGAAATAATCGTACGCAGCGCTGAATGCGCTGTGATGGGTCAGCGGTTCCGGGGTCGTGCAAGAGTAAGATAACGTACCGCGCTTGTCCAAACGAAATCGAGAAAAAGGGAAGAGCGAGCCGTCAGGAGGCTTTGCTCTTCCCTTTTTCATGACGGTAAGGCTTATCCGCGCTCGAACAGCTCCGCCACCTTCTCCGCATCCTCGCGGAACTTGGCATGGGTGCTTCCGATCAGGCGGGTGAAGGTGCTCCCGAGCTCCTTTTCGAGCAAGCGGAGCGCCTCTTCGGTTATTCCTCCGGGAACTGCAACTCGCTTGATGACGTCCTCTGGGGACATTCCGCCCGCAGTCAGCAGCATCCCTGTCCCGAGCAGCATCTCGCTGGCCATCCGCTCCGCTTCGGAGCGGTTGATGGCTGCGATCTCGACAGCGGCATCAACCAGCTTGGCGAGCAGGAAGGAGAGAAACGCCGGACCGCAGCTGGATAAGTCGGAGCTGATCCGAGTATGCTCCTCGCTCACCTCGAGCGGGCGGCTGATCGGGGCGAGCAGCTGTTCCAGACGCGCTTTATCTTCGGGCCGGACGCGGCTTCCGTAGATGCATAGCGCTGCGCCGCTCAGCACATAGTTGGTTACGCTCGGGATGACCTTGATGATCTTGCCGGGCAAGCGCTCTTCCAATTGGCTCAGCATGACGGGACTGGTGATGGATACGATGAGCTGGTCCTCCCGGCATAGCGGAGCGATCACCTTTAGCAGAGCGGGAAAGTCTCCCGGTTTTACGCACAGAAAGAGGATGTCGCTGTCGGCCGCGACTTCCACGGCACTGCTTGCCGACCGCAACCCGGGAAATCGTAACGCAAGCTGTTCGGCTTTGGCGGGAGTGCGGTTGGCAGCTACAATCTCTTCCGGACGCAGGGCACCCGAGCGGATGAAAGCTTCGATGAGAATGCTCCCCATACTTCCGGTACCGATAAAGCCTGTCAACACGTGAATCCCTCCTTATCCGTGCAAGGAGCCCGGAACGGAATATAAAAGTTCCCTTCACTCTATGCAGGCAGCGGCGATTGTATTCCTGTACGAATCGAGAAAGGGCGGCCGGGGAATTGGACTTGCCTAATGAAAGTGGAAGGGTTATAGTGGAAGAAATGGAAAAATGGTCGGCGGAAGCACCGCCTCTGTTCATCGATAACGGTGAATGGAGGCGGTGTTTTCTTGTTCGAGTAAGGAACGAAGTTCAGGTGAACGAATTTTAAGGGAGAGGATGAAGCGGATATGGGAATGATGATCCTCCAATACCGCAAGCGGATCGTGCTTGCGTTCATCGCGCTGATGCTTACGGGAGGCGGATTCATGCTGGGGCGCTTAACGGAACGGGAGCCGGAGCAGGCGAGCGGCTTATCCCGGATGAACGAACAGGTGGAAGCGGCGTTACACGTGGAGCCGAAGGTGACCAAACCGAGCGCATCCCTACAGGATCAGGAGACAGAACCGGCGACGGAACCAGCCGCGAAAGCAGCTGTGAGCACTTCTCCGCTTAGGAGCTCGGAATCCGAGCAGAAGCCTGCGGAAGCCGCTCCGTCGCAGGCGACAGAGGTGAATACCGGCACCGTCCCAACCAGCGGGTCCGCTCCGGCAACGAGACCAACGGATCAAACGGATGTCGCCTCAGCTGCAGGAGGCATCATCCCAGCGCCATCCGAACCCAGCGCCGCACCGGTTGCGGCGGAAACCCGTGCATCGGGTTTGCTGGATCTGAACACGGCTACCTTGGAGGAATTGATGGAGCTTCCCCGTATCGGAGAAACGAAGGCGAAGGCGATCCTCCAGTACCGAGAGCAACATGGCGGCTTCCGCTCCGCGAGCGAGATCACCGAGGTGAAGGGTATTGGGGAGAAAACGTATGAGTCCTTCAAAGACCGGATTACGGTGATTCGATGATTCCAAGCGCAGCGGGCCGCTAAATCCTTCCCTTTTCTCCCTAGGTGTGAGAAAATAGGCACAAATTCGAGGCTTGGCCCACAGGAGGCGCACATGGCAATCAAAAAAGATTGGGATACCTACTTTATGGATATCGCCTTCATGGCTTCAACTCGTTCCCAATGCCCGCGCAGGCATGTCGGTGCCGTGCTGGTGCAGGGGAAGAAGCTGCTCGGCTCCGCCTACAACGGTGCCCCGATGGGAGTACCGGATTGCAATGAAGCCGGCTGCATGCTTACGGAGGAATACGAGGTGCAGGTGATCGACGGGCAGGAGAAGGTCGTCAAGAAGCAGCGCTGCATCCGTACCATCCATGCGGAGCAAAACCTGCTGCTCTTCACCGACCGAATCGACCGGGAAGGCTCGACCGTGTATGTCACCGACCAGCCGTGCTGGACTTGCGCAAACATGCTGGCGAACAGCGGGATCAAGGAAATCGTCTACCATCGGCCTTATCCCAAGGATAACGAGAAGGTGCTTCAATTGATGCAGGCGAGAGGGATCGTCTTTCGCCAGTTGAACGTGTATGAACCGCCGGAGAATACCCTCACGGAAATTGTCAATTGAAGCTTATGCAGCGCCTAGCGACCCATACCGCCTAAATCGCATATCGGCAATTCGGAGGAAGAACCCCGCCTGATGGATGGCGGGGTTATCTTTTTATATGAGGGAAAGAAGGGAGACCAGACCGCTTGAAAAGTCGGCTCGTCAGAGGAACAATGGCCTTACTTGGGGGCTATACCACTGCCATTTCGGTTGGACCGATTCCCGCTTCAGGCTTTTTGCTGCTGGTTTCCTTGCTCATTCTCGTCGGAACAGCGGTTTATTCGGCGCTCGCTCCGAATGGGGGAACGAATGTATCTCGTAATCGAGGCATTGGCGGCGGGATCGCCCGCAAGGCTTATCCGCTTCTGCTGCTCGCGTTGTCCTCCTGCTTCTATTACAGTTGGACCGACTCTCGCAATGAGACGAAGCTGCCGTTAGCAGGGGCTTATGATCAGGTGGAGGGGTATGCAGATGTGACCGGCGTTATCCTCGCGCCCGTCGATGTGGATGGAGATCGGGCTACCTTCTATTTAGAAGCGTCGAGGGTGGATCTTGCGAATTACCCCGTTTACCAAGGTAGCGAGAAATTGCGGGTGACGGTGCGTCTGCTTCATCAGGAGGAGCAAGCATCCGCAGCTTCATGGAAACGGGGCGATCTCTTACGCTTGTCGGGCGAGCTGCTTCGCCCGGAGCCAGCGCGCAACTTTGGAGGTTTTGATTACCGAGAGTACTTGCGCCGCCAGCATGTTCATTTCCTGCTCAGCGTGAAGGGAGTCGATGGAATCGAGCGGGAGGAGCATGCTTCGTCCGCATTCTCCCTCACGACCTTGCTTAGAAGTGTCGATGCCCTGCGGGAAAAGCTTGCTCTGGCGGTTGCCGCTGCCTTTCCGGAGGATCAAGCCGGGTATATGAGCGGGCTCATCCTCGGGATTACAGACGGCATCGATCCCGAGCAGTACGAGCAGTTCTCCGAGCTTGGCCTGACGCATCTTCTCGCGATTTCTGGCCTCCATGTCGCCGTGTTTGTCGCTGCTTTTTTGTGGCTGTTCGGCTTGCTTCGCATCCCGAAGGAAACCGGCAGCCTGATCGTGATGGGGCTTCTTCCGTTCTACGTTCTTCTGACCGGCGCGGCTCCATCTATCCTTCGCGCAGGCTTGATGGCGATGCTGGCTCTCTATGCCGCCCGGAAGAATCGCTTGAAAGATGGGCTCCATTTGGTGTGTCTAGCCGCCATCGCCATGCTGCTGTGGAACCCGTTCTATGCACTGGATGTTGGGTTCCAGCTGTCCTTTCTCGTCACGGCGGGCCTGATCCTCGGCGTTCCCGCGATGTCCCGCCTCCTGCCGGTCAAGCCGCTTATGCTGAACGGATCGTTGTCCGTCGCCTTAGTCGCCCAATTGGTCTCCTTTCCGCTCACTGTTTTTTATTTCAATCAAGTCTCTCTTCTGTCCTTGGCAGCAAACCTTTTACTCGTCTCACTCGTCAGTTTCATAGTGACTCCCGGAGGGACTCTGGCGATGCTGGCGGCGCTTGCTCATCCACAAGCTGCGAAGCTGCTGGCCTGGCCGGTATCTGCCATAAACCGGGTTACGTTCGGTATTATTGCTTGGATGAACGGATTCCCCCAGTTCCGGGTCGTTTGGCCGTCTCCACCCGCCTGGTGGATTCCGCTGTATTACGGCTGCGGAGGAATCCTGCTACTCACAGCGGCGAAAGCAAAGGACGCAAAATCACGGAGAAAGCTGGGGCTTGATTTGCCCGAACGGCGTTGGATCGGGGAAAAGGTGAACGGGCTCAGCCTATCGCGCGTCCGAAATGTTTCCGGGGTTCTGCTCGTCCTTCTGCTCGTTTTCGGCTGCGTCCCGCAAGAGGAGAGATCCGGTGCGATAGGCACGATTTCCTTCCTCGACGTTGGTCAGGGAGACTCGATTCTCATCCGCACCCCTGGACACCGGAACCTGTTGATCGACGGCGGCGGAACCGTCCTCTTTCGCAAGTCCGGAGAAGAGTGGAAGGAACGCCGCGACCCTTATGAGGTCGGAAGAAAGCTCCTGGTACCCCTCTTGAAGAAAAGAGGGATCGGGACGATCGATACCCTCATCGTCACCCATCTGGATGATGATCATTTCGGGGGCCTTCAAGCGCTTTTGGAGCAACTGACGGTGCATCGGATCGTATTTAATGGTACCCTAAAAGAGAGTAGCAGCGCGGAACGGTTCTTTCGTACAGCCGCCCGGAAGGGAATTCCGCTCCTGCAGGCGAGGGCGGGGACCCGGTTTATTCCTGATTCCGATACGGAGCTTCTCTTTCTAAGTCCAAATAGAGAAGCAGATGTTTTGGCGGAAGCTGCAGAGCAGAACGAGATTTCCCTCGTCTTTCAACTGACGATGTTTGACAGCCGGTTTCTCTTCACCGGAGACATGGGCCAGACCACCGAGCGTTCCTTACTGGAGGGGGAGACCCTGCCGCATGGATCGTTACTCGGAATCGATGTTTTAAAGGTCGCTCACCATGGCAGCAAGAATTCGACAGGGGTGAGTTGGCTCTCTTATTGGCATCCCCGTTATGCCGTCATCTCCGCGGGTAAGAACAACCGGTACGGGCATCCCTCTGAGGAGACACTGAAGCGGTTGCAAATCGCCCAGGCGGAAGTCCTGCGGACCGATCTGCAAGGGGAAATCCGCATGAAGGTGACCCGCAAGGGACTGCGAATCGAGTCGAAGCTGGGTGGAGAATTGAAGTAGACTCGCATATCCATTGGAAAATGTGACCGCGAAGGCAGGGAATCGGCTTTCGGCGGAGAAATAGGAAGAGGGGCCCGTGCGCCCTTATTTAGGGTTGTCCGGATTTCATGACTTTTCTTATCGAACAATCCAATGATTGGATCGACACTTTTTCTTAGAACCTGCAACCTTTTGACTGTACGCTCCGTCTGAGAGGTTGCAAGAGAGGGGGACCTCCGTGGTAGCGCCTGAAACCATCAAGGCGGCACAAGCGGGAGACCGTGATTCACTCGTCACTCTTTTGCGGGAAATCGAGCCGCATGTCTATAAGACGGCCTTTTACATCTTAAACAATGAACAGGATGCCATGGACGCCTCTCAGGAAGCCTTGATCCGCATCTACCAGAAGATCGGGACGTACGAAGAGCGCGCCATGTTCAAAACATGGGTGCAGCGGATCGTAACCAACATCTGCATCGATAAATTTAGACGGACCAAGCCCTCGGTCTCCATTGACGAGCACGAGATGGTCTTTCCGTCGGGGCAATTCGTCGAGGACGAGGTTCTTGCGACGTTCGCCTCCAAGGATATTGTCGAGGCCATCGACAAGCTGCCGGTTCAGCACCGGACGGTTGTCGTGCTTCGCTATCTCCAGGACTTTAGCTATGCCGAGATCGCGGATTCGTTGAATTTGCCGATCAATACGGTCAAATCCTACTTGTTCCGGGCGAGACAGCAATTGCAGCATTTACTCCAAGATTATCAGAAGGGTGGTGTTCGGGGATGAGTTGTTCGGAAGTGATGGAACTCATGCAGAGATATTTGGATCATGACCTTACCGAAATGGAACAGCAGACCATGGTTTCGCATTTCAGTCACTGCCCCGAATGTGCGGCGATGTTCGAGCGTCTGCAGCAGCTATCCGAAGGGCTGGAGGCATTGCCGGATGTTCGCCCGCCCTATAGCATCGTCGATTCCATTCTGCCCATATTGGATGAGCCGCTGCCGGAGAAGCCCGTATTCACCTCGGTTCCCGGCGGCCGTCAAACCGCAGCCCGCAAGGATCGCCGCAAGCTTCTTCCTCGCGTGATGTATGGCGGGACGGCTGCAGCGGCGCTCATTCTTGGCGTGTTTCTCTTCCAGTCCTATTACTCCGGTATGCACTCCGGCGCGGAGAACACCGCCATCGATGCCGGGGCACCTTCCGTAGGAGGACAAATCGGAAGCGGAGCTCCCGAAGCGGGGGATGTGAACCCCCAACAACCTGAGAAAACCATGCTCGCCGATAAAATGGCAAGCCCGTCTCCGGATGAGGGTTCAGAGGCGAAATCGAAGCTGATGACTCCGAATACGGCGGATTCGCACCCGGCGGCAGATTCTCTCCGCGCACAAGATCAATTCGGTCAAGCTGCTTTTAACGGGAGCGATGCCAAGCGAAGCGCTTCGACCGAACAAGCCGCTGCTCCCGATCGGGGATTGACATCATCCATCGCAACCGCCCCGGAGGAAAGCAGCAGCACTCCTGATTCCGGCAGCGGCGAGCATTCGATTACCGGTCTTGTACCGGAAACCAAACTTCCGGAGACGCCTACAAGTGGAACCGGAGCCTTTGTCAAACCGGTCGAGATTTCGAAGGACGACACGCTGGATGCAGCGAAATCCGGCCTATCCAACTACAGCAGCGGCGTGCTACTGAGCAGCAACGTGGATTTGTCTCGGCTGGCCTCTCCCAATGACAAGTACCTGGCCTCGGTGGAGAATCAGCGGGTTACGATCCGTGACACGAGTGGAACGATTGTTTTTGGTTCACCTGTTCAATGGGAAGACGGGGATACGGTGCAGTTGACCGAATGGGCAAACAACTATCAGCTTCTGTACGTGGTGAAGAGAAGCGACGGAGATCTCTACGAATACATGATCGATTTGGCGCTCAAAAAAGAGCTAAAGAAATAAATCGGCGATGCATTTCGGATAAGCCCTCTGCATATGCTACTGTAACGGATGTACAAGGCGTATAATCGCCTATGCGAGGGTTTCTAGAGCCTTAAGCAGGGTGTTTATATAAAGGGACGGCGTACTGCCACAAGGCGGCGCGCCGTTTCTTTGTGTTATAATGATCGTACTTATGTGGAGGTGCGGTTATGGCGGACGTTAGCCCTGTGCTGGTGTGTTACGGTACGGAGAAATTTCTTCGGGAGGAGTTCCTGAACCGGCAGATTGATCAAACGATCGATCCCGAGCTTCGCGATTTTGCACTTATCCGGTACGATCTGGCGGAGACGCCTCTTGACGCCGTTCTAGAGGAAGCGGAGACGATTCCGTTCATGGCGGAACGGAAAATCGTCATCGCGGCGAATGCGATATTCTTAACCGGTGCAAAGGATCCGTCGAAGGTGGAGCACCGGACGGATTTGCTGCTCGCTTATTTAGGGGCGCCTGCCCCTCATACCCAGTTGATCTTTACCGTCGATGCGGAGAAGCTGGACGAACGGAAGAAGCTGGTCAAGGCTTTAAAAGAAAAGAAGCTGGTTAAGGCCTTTACACCCTTATCCGCCGAGGAATTGCCCGGATGGGTAGAACGGAGAGCTCAGAAGCGGGGGATCGGGTTTGAGCGTCCCGCTCTTGATCGGTTTGTGCTGTACACAGGCGGCCAATTGCAAGCGATGGATTCCGAGTTGGCTAAGCTCGAATTATTTGCCGGAAGCGATTCGATGATCACCCTGGAAACCGTGGAGATGCTCGTCCCCCGAAGCGTGGAGCAAAATGTCTTTCTTCTCATGGAGGATATCGTCAGCCGAAGGCTGGACAAAGCCATGGATCAGCTTCATGAGCTGCTCAAGCAGAAGGAGGAGCCGATCAAGCTGGTCATGCTAATGGCTCGTCAATTTCGGCTGATTCTGCAGGTCAAGGATCTGTATGCGCAAGGATATTCTCAGCAGCAGACCGCTGCTCACATCGGCTCCCATCCATACCCGGTCAAGCTGGCAGCGGAGCAAGGGCGAGCGTACAATACGGAGCAATTGAAGGGAATCCTAACGGAGATTGCGGATCTGGATTACGCGATGAAGACGGGGAGAACCGACAAAGTGCTGGGTCTGGAGCTGTTGCTGTTGAAACTGGCGGCTTGATAACCTTAAAGGTAACCGATCGCATTCATGGAGGGAGCGGCATTTGTCCGCTCCTTTTCCTTTTGGATGAGTAAGGTTCCGTGTCATGGCGTAAGGAATAGGAATTCGGGATGCTGACAAAGCAGCAGCGTGTGATCAGCAATTCCGATAAAAGGAGAATTCTCCGTATACGCAAACGGACCGCCCGAGGGCGGTCCGTACCGTTTGAAAGAAGCTTACGCTTGAGTGCTGAGAGCGTTCAGTTTCTTGGCCAAGCGGGATTTTTTGCGGTTGGCGGTGTTTTTATGGATCAAGCCCTTCGTAGCAGCTTTATCGATCTTCTTCGTCGCCTGTACCAAAGCTTCTTTGGTGGATTCCACATTACCGGTGCTGGCGGTGTTCTCAAAAGTCTTGATGGCCGTACGCAGGGCGGACTTTTGGGAAGCGTTGCGCAGACGGCGGGAATCATTCGTCTTCACGCGTTTAATAGCGGATTTAATGTTCGGCATCACGTTCACCTCCTACTCGAAAAACCATACCATTTCCATATGGCTGACAACTTTAAATATTTTATCATGGCCCATATGAAAAAGCAAGACCTGGAATGGAGATGACAATGGCTTCTAACAGGTATAACTCCCCTCCTTCTTCGCACACTAATGACATGCATAAAAGGGAGGGAGCTTCATGGAAACCGATCCGATTTATTCGGGCAGCACCGACCTAGCTCTGGAAGCGAACGAGCTGGCTTCGCTCCGCAGAGGCGATCCGGTGCCAGGCGTGGAGAAGGAGGTTCATGAGCAGGACGGCATCAAAACGACGATCCTGGATATCCGTACCGAGGAGGCGGGCCGTTCCATCGGGAAGCTTCCGGGTCATTATGTCACCCTGGAGGTTCCGGGACTGCGCCGCAAGGACTCCGCTCTGCAGGATCTCGTCGCAACCCGGTTCGCCGGCGAGTTCGGCGATTTCCTGAAGCGGATCGGCATCGATCCGGATGCGAAGGTGCTCATCATCGGCCTCGGAAACTGGAATGTGACGGCGGACGCGCTCGGCCCCATCGTGGTGGAGAATGTTCTCGTCACCCGCCATTATTTCGAGCTGATGCCGGGGCAGGTGGAATACGGCTACCGGGAGGTCAGCGCCATTGCGCCTGGAGTCCTTGGGACGACCGGAATCGAAAGCAGCGAGATCGTCCAGGGGATCGTCGAGAAGACGAAACCCGATCTGATCATCGCGATAGACGCGTTGGCGTCGCGCTCCCTGGACCGGGTGAATACGACGATTCAGATCGCGGACACCGGGGTTCACCCGGGTTCAGGCATCGGCAACAAACGCAAGGGGTTGACCAAGGAGATTCTCGGTGTTCCCACCATCGCGATCGGAGTGCCGACCGTCGTGTACGCGTCCACCATCGTGGACAACAGCATCGACCTCATGGCGGCTCATTTCCGCAAGCAGACGCAGAGCTCGGACAAAATTCTCGGCATGCTGGACAAGCTATCGGATCAGGAGAGGCTTCAACTCGTGAAGGAAGTGCTGGACCCGATCGGCCAGGATCTTCTGGTTACGCCGAAGGAGATCGACCAGTTCATCGAAGACATCGCGAATATCATTGCCAGCGGGCTCAATGCGGCTCTCCATGCCGCCGTGGATTCCGATAATGTGGCCGCGTATACCCACTGATGCCTCCTTTCGCAGCCAGGAAGAGGAACGGCCGACCGTCTGAGCCTGAAGATGTCGTCGGCTGCTCGCGGCACTGAACCTGTGAGAATCACGCGGGGCTCAGCGCCGAGTTCCGCTTCCTGCTCTTTTTTTTTGGATAGCATTTTGATATAGTCAGGAGAAAATAACCTGCCCTCATTCACAGGTGCTTGGGATAGAGAGGGGGGCGCGGACATGAACCCGCAGCTCATTCTGTTTGACATGGACGACACGCTTAGCCATTGCAATATTTATTTCGATATGGTCATTGATCAGTTTAGCGATCAGCTCACGACTTGGTTCGCCTCTTATAAGATAGCGGCCGGCGCCGTCAAGGATAAGCAGTATGAGATCGATACGCTCGGGGTGACCGAGCTCGGCTTCACGGAGGATCATTTTCCGATTTCCTTGGTTGAGACGTACCGCTATTTTTCGAAAATGACGGGGAGGCCCGAAAGCGAAGAGGAAGCCGAAGGGCTCCTTCAGCTCGGACGTTCGGTTTATGACCGGAATGTAGAGCCTTATCCGGATATGGTGGAGACACTGACCCGGCTTCGCGATGAGGGACATGAGCTGTTTCTGTACACCGGAGGCGTTGAATCCATACAGAAACGGAAGGTGGAAACTCTGAGGCTCGGCGATTTCTTCGGAGATCGCATCTTCATCCGCCAGCACAAAAATTCCGACGCGCTCGAAGCCATTCTGCGCGACAACCAATTTGACCGGTCCCGGTCGTGGATGGTCGGCAACTCTCTTCGAACCGATATCCTCCCCGCTTTGGAACGGGGAATCAAAGCGATCTACGTCCCCGCGATCCGGGAATGGGACTATAACATCGTGGAACTGACCGTGAAGCCGGAAGGCGCGTATTTTACGGTACCCACCCTGAAGGATGTGCCCGGAACGATCAACAGTTACCTAAACGGCCAATTTGTTAGCGAGCCGGGGGAGCAGATCGCTGGCAATTGATCCAAGCTCTGTCGGAGCAATCGAAGGAAGCAAACTTCTTGAACCGCCTGTAAAATCTAGCGTTAGCCCTGCACGCGTAGACGCCTTGCTCCGCACTCTCTCAATTTGGGTGATGAACGGAGGAGGCGTCTTTTTTTGCGGTTCTATTCGATAGAAGAGATTCATAGAGTCTAGTAAACGGGAAATTCGGACTCTTCCTGAAACTCGCGATCGGAGGATACCTCAAATGAAATGGACTTCCTTAACCCTCGACCTCAGCAAAATTCGCAAGCTTTGGCAGCGCGCCACCGCTATGCTAAGAACGATGGGAACTCTCGTCCTGTGCACCTTTTTGCTTTTTCTCTTAATCGGTCTGGCCGCTTTCGCCAACAGCAAGCTGGACCGCGCTCCCGTTTCTCCCATGAAGGGCTGGGCCGCCGCGATTTCGAACGCCTTTTTCATAGATGCCATGGGACTTGAGATTCCTCATCTGCAAAAGGACCCTGAATCCTCCTCCTTCAGCGAATCGAGCATGTTCAGCTTCGCTTTCCGGCTGCTGACGGACGTCAATCTGAAGGACCCGCGGACGTTCCTCGCCCGGGAGGTTCCGGGGTTGAATGCCGATAAAGCCATCCTCCTGCGCAAACCAGCGGGAACCGGAGACGACTTCAGCGGCCCGGAAGACTACACCCCCTCCGAAAACACAGGAAAAGGCACAGACCCGGGGTTTCCTGACCCGAACGCCGCCGCTCAGAGTCCTTCGCCGTCAGACCATCCTGAGCCGGA
Organism: Gorillibacterium timonense; assembly: GCF_001457415.1. Lineage (GTDB taxonomy): Bacteria > Bacillota > Bacilli > Paenibacillales > NBRC-103111 > Gorillibacterium > Gorillibacterium timonense. The sequence goes on along the minus strand of NZ_LN881723.1, from coordinate 388,708 downwards.
TTCGACGCCGCAGCCAACAGGAGAGAAAGCTTCTTCCCCGAAGCCTGCTGCTACACCTAAGGCCGGCCATTCTACGGACGAAAAGATTGTTTTGATCTACTCCTCCCACAACCGCGAATCTTATCTACCCAACCTCAATAATGTGACAGACCCGGACAAGGCCTACAGCGCCAAGACCAACGTAACGCTAGTCGGTGATCGGCTCGCCGCACAGCTGGAGAAGCGCGGAGTGGGCGCGGTCAACTACAACACGGATTACACGAGCGTAGTCAAAAACTTCAATTATCTCTATTCCTATAAATATTCCAACAAGACGGTCAAAGAGGCTTTCGCCGCACACCCGGAAATCAAGTTCGTCTTCGACGTCCATCGCGATTCCTTGAAGAGAAGCAAGACGACAGCGACCATCAACGGCAAAGCGTATGCTCAAATTTACTTTATCATCGGTCAGCGGAACCCTCACTGGCAAAAGAACGAAGCCTTTGCAGCTCAAATCCATGAGCTGTTGGAGAACCGCATGCCGGGTCTCTCCCGGGGCATCTGGGGTAAAACTCCGCATGAAGGAAACGCCGAGTACAACCAGACGCTGGCGGATAATAGCGTGCTGGTCGAGATCGGCGGCCCCTATAACTCTCTGGAGGAATGCTACCGGACGGCGGATATTCTCGCAGAGGTGATCGCGGAGCTGGCGAACGGAGCCTTGAAGGCAGACGCCCCGCAAGCTTCCAGCGGCAAGGAGGGCTGACGAATGCGAAGGGCATGGAAAACAGGCTGGATCCTCTTCCTAGTCGGCTTCGGGGTCTTCTTCGGAATTGATCAGGCGGCGAAGCAGCAGGGGGAGAACCCTGCGGCGGTGCACCGCTCCTACTGGCCGCAGGCAGACGGGAGCCAATCGGGAGGCGCGAGCGGGTTGAACGGAAGCCCGCAGGAGCTTGGAACCCGTTCGAATACCGGCACGAGCCGAATGGACACGGCAGGCTCTGCTTCAGTGGGGAAGTCTGAACAAACGGCGACGGCCTCAGGCTATCGTGACCCGCAAGCCGGAACGATTCGTCCGGTGCCCGTCGGAGTCGGAGCGGAGCAAGTGAATTGGGGAGAGCCGACCAGCGGGGCGAACGGCTCATCCGATTCGTTTCTCAACCGACTTGGCAACAAGCTCGGTGAGGCGGTTCGGGCGTTCTTTTCCGCGGTGATCGGGTGGATTGTGGATCTGTTCAATCGAATTTTAGGATGAAGATCTCTTCGAATCCGAGATCGCCGATGCCGCGCTCATGATGGATCTTGTTGTGCATTCTCCGCAATTCTGGTGCTCAGCTGTGGCTCTGATTGGCGAGGAGATCGATCGGTTTGGCTGGGTTTCATCTCTTCATTGCTGTCCCCCTTCCGAACTGGTATACTACATTTAATTGTGACTTTTTTTCGGAGGCTTGAGGATGGCAGATATTCGGCAACGACAGCAGCAAATCAGAAATTTTTCGATCATCGCCCATATTGACCACGGCAAGTCCACGCTTGCCGACCGCATTCTGGAGTACACAGGCGCTCTGTCTTCGCGCGAAATGCAGGAGCAGGTGCTCGATCAGATGGACCTGGAGCGGGAACGGGGGATTACGATCAAATTGCAGGCGGTCCGCCTGACCTATAAAGCCGATGACGGCCAGGAGTACATCCTGAACCTCATCGACACCCCAGGACACGTCGACTTTACGTACGAGGTTTCCCGCAGCTTGGCCGCTTGCGAAGGGGCCTTGCTTGTCGTGGACGCCGCCCAGGGTATCGAAGCGCAGACGCTGGCCAACGTGTACTTGGCTCTCGACAACAACCTGGAGATTCTACCGGTCATCAACAAGATCGACCTTCCGAGCGCAGAGCCGGAGCGAGTTAAGAACGAGATCGAGGAAGTCATCGGGCTCGATGCAAGCGAAGCCGTGCTCGCTTCGGCCAAGGCAGGGATCGGCATCAAGGAGATCCTCGAGCAGGTGGTAACCAAGGTTCCGGCGCCAACCGGTGATCCCGACAAACCGCTTAAAGCGCTCATCTTCGACTCCCACTATGATCCGTACAAAGGCGTCATTGTGTACGTCCGCGTCATTGACGGCTCCATACGCGCTGGCTCGAAGATCAAATTCATGGCGACCGACAAAACCTTTGAGGTCATTGAGGTCGGGGCGTTCAAGCCGCGAATGACAGTCGTAGACGAGCTGGCGGTAGGGGATGTCGGCTTCATCGTCGCTTCGATCAAGAATGTCAAGGATACTCGCGTCGGGGATACGGTTACGGATGCGAGTCGTCCGGCGACAGAAGCCTTGCCCGGCTACCGGCGGATCAATCCGATGGTATTCTGCGGGCTGTACCCGATCGAATCGACAGACTACAACGACCTGCGAGACGCGCTGGAAAAGCTTGAGCTGAACGATGCTTCTCTTCGTTTTGAACCGGAAACCTCGACAGCTCTCGGCTTCGGCTTCCGCTGCGGCTTCCTCGGGTTGCTGCACATGGAGATCATTCAGGAACGGATCGAACGCGAATTCAACATTCCGCTGATCACGACCGCGCCGAGCGTTATCTACAAAGTTACGTTGACCAACGGTGAGGTCATCGAGATCGACAACCCGTCCAATTACCCGGAAGTCGGCCGCATTGATCATGTCGAGGAGCCGTACGTGAAAGCAGCCATCATCGTGCCCAATGACTTTGTTGGAACGATTATGGAACTGTGCCAAGGCAAACGCGGCGAGTTTGTTAACATGGAATACCTCGACACGAACCGGGTCACCTTGACCTATGAGATGCCGTTGTCCGAAATCGTCTATGACTTCTTCGACCAGCTGAAGTCGAGCACGAAGGGCTATGCCTCCTTCGATTACGAGGTATCGGGCTACAAGACCTCGAATCTCGTTAAGATGGACATTCTGCTCAACAACGAGCAGGTGGACGCCTTGTCGTTCATTGTTCACCGCGACCGCGCCTATAACCGAGGAAGGATCATCTGCGAGAAGCTCAGAGGGCTTATCCCGCGGCAGATGTTCGAGGTACCGATTCAAGCGGCCATCGGGCAGAAGATCATTTCCCGGGAAACCGTCAAGGCTCTGCGCAAAAACGTTCTGGCCAAGTGCTACGGCGGCGACATCTCGCGGAAGCGGAAGCTGCTGGAGAAGCAAAAGGAAGGCAAGAAGCGCATGAAGCAGGTTGGCAGCGTCGAGGTGCCGCAGGAAGCCTTCATGGCCGTGCTCAAGATCGACGAGTAATGGTAAAGAGCTAACGATCAGGAGCTGAGAAGCAGCGCTAGGTTCGATCAGCAACGACATCACACAAGATAAGGAGCGAGCGCCTTCGGGCGTCCATCACCGGTCGTTCTTCCGGAACGAACCGGGGGGATGCGCGGACGGCCAGCTCCTTTTTTACCTATTCCTGAGAGAATGATTCTCAGGCGGACAACAAGGAGGGGAACCCGATGGCATGGCCGGAGATGACGCCGGAATCGGTGTATTTGCATATTCCGTTTTGCACGAACAAATGTCACTACTGCGATTTCAATTCCTACGTGTTGAAGGGGCAGCCGGTGATGGACTACCTGGACGCCATGGAGCGGGAGATGGAGCGAACGGTTCGGGCCATTCCTCCTGGCCGAATTCGCACCTTCTTCGTAGGAGGCGGCACGCCGACGGTGCTGACGCCCGAGCAGATGGAGAGCTTCCTCAAGCGAGTGCTCGCTTACTTCCCCGATCGCACGGAGGATGTGGAGTTCACGATGGAAGCGAACCCGGGGACGGTTGATCCGGACAAGCTGGCCGCCATGAAAGAAGGCGGAGTAAACCGCGTCAGCTTCGGGGCGCAGTCCTTCGATAACGCGCTGCTGGAGCGGATCGGCCGCATCCATGAAGCCGATGATGTACTTCGCAGCATTGAGAACGCCTGTGCCGCCGGCTTCGACAACCTGTCGATCGACCTCATGTTCGGCCTGCCCGGCCAGACGCTGGAGATCCTCGACCGCTCACTCGAAACGGCGCTGTCGCTTGATCTGAAGCACTACTCCATCTACGGCCTCAAGGTGGAAGAGAACACGTTGTTCCACACCCTCTACATGCGCGACAAGTTGCCCCTGCCCGCCGAGGAAGAGGAAGCCGCGATGTTTGCGCGAATCATGGAGCGGCTTAGCGCTGCGGGATACGGGCAGTACGAGATCAGCAATTTCGCGAAGCCCGGCTTTGAGAGCCGCCACAACTGCGCCTATTGGGAGAACCGGGCCTACTACGGCATCGGCGCCGGCGCTCATGGCTACGCTAGAGGAGAGCGTCATATGAACATCAAGGGCGTGAATCCTTATATCGAAGCGAGCCGGGAGCGACTGCCCCGATTGGAGACGAATCCGGTAACGAGGCGGGAAGCGATGGAGGACTTCATGATGGTCGGCCTGCGCAAGCTGAGCGGCGTCCACGACGCAGACTTCCGCGCCCAATTCGGCGAGTCGATGTGGGAGACCTTTGGCGCTCAGATTGCCAAAGAAGAGGCGCTTGGGATGATCACGCGCATCGGTGACGGTTTCAAGCTGTCAGACAAGGGGATTTTCCTCGGTAATGAAGTGTTTGCGGAGTTTATCGGAGGATAACAAGTACCTACAACAATAAGGGAAAAGCTCTTGCTGCCGAATGGGGATTGCCCCCGTTAGGAAGACAAGGATCCATACACATAGCAAGGTTAAGCAGCCAGTCGTCGGAAATCAACAGACGACTGGCTATTTCGTTTGTTTGATTGCAAATAAAGGTAGGAGGTGAAGTAGTTTCGAACGGTCTGGCAGTTGATTCCACTCATATGACCTGTGGGGCAAACCTCAAGCAAAACAAGAGACATTCGTAACCCTTTTCGTTACTCCGGAGAGTATTGGACGCTAGCATAAATCTTCAATACTTGCGTGCCAGATGGTATGATCCAAATATAGGGTGCTTTCTTACAGAGGACTCCTACCAAGGAGAGTAACAATCCTCTTACGATGAACTTGTACACCTATGTGGAGAGCAATCCGTTAACTCATGTCGATCCGTCTGGACACGCAAGTTATAAAGATGATGGTAGGGATGGAGGTAAAGCAGGAGGATACTATACCTATAGAGGTGGAGGCAGAAAGACGAGTTATCCTTCAGTTTCTTCACAAAGGCCGAAGATACAGAAGATAACATCAAAACGCAGTCCTTCCTCAAAAACCTCTCAGGGTGTTCAAATTTTTGTCAATAAATCTGGAAAACCATACTCAGAAGTAAAAGACCCTCGGACTCAAAATAATATTCCACATCCAGAAGGGAAATTGCAGGAAGTACCCAAGGGTGATAGGGTGCGGCGACCATTCGATTTGGAATATAGTTCTAATTTTAAGATCAACACTTCAAAGTCATCTTAATCCTTACTGGTTGGGTTACTAAATAATTTTATAAGGAGGGATACTAGATGAACTCTGTTCTTTCTTTAAAGAAAAGATTGACAGCATCTAACACATTAATCGTGCAGAATGAAGGCGGATACTTGGACGAGGTAGGTTTTGAATGGAACACTCCTACTAAGGATAAGGAAATTCAAAAATTCGAAACTGATAATGGGGTTAGATTACCAGAAAGTTATAAACAGTTTTTATTAATATCTAATGGAGCAACTCTATTCAAAGATGTTAAGCAGAGAGAAACGAAAAACGAGCAGAAGGAAATTTCAAGCCGTACTCAATCGAATGAAGACATGGATAAAGGCGAACCGAACCCTGCGGGTCAAGTCACTGCTCGAACAACTTAAAGCAAAACTCGTGGGACACTACAGATGCTACGGAATCACCGACAATGGCCACTGGTATGGCACAATGAAGTTGATATTTAAATGGTAAGAGCCACGTGTGAAACTTCTGATGAGGAGCCGTGTGCGTGAATAGGCAAGCACGGTTCTGCGAGGGGAAAGTGAACAATCCGTGAGGAAAGGCACTCTTCTACTCTACACTCGGTATAGGAGATTCTCCCGGAAAGGAGAATGAACCTCTTATGGTAAGTGCTGACCGATCCGTTCCGATTGGGGTGATTTTTCTTTCATGGAGTTATTTACAGATGAAACTATAAAAGAATACATGGAATACAAGTTAGCCAACTTACAAAATTTTAGTTGGTGGAATTATGTAAATATAAAAGCTGACTTACAGACAGCCCTAGCGTTCGCAAAGTTCTATTACCCTGAAATAATTGAGATAGAGAAATACTTCTTACTTAAAGATAAGTTTAATGATGATTTATTTGAAAAGTGGAAAGTTAGTTGTCAAGGTGATAAGTGCTCCGTTGAAAAAATGATGAACTTGTACGAAATAAAGGATTTCTTTCATATTAATGTAAATGATGACGAAGATATTTCTATACAAATACCAATCTTAGGTGACGTTTTAAAATTATTTTGGACTATGAGTTTCAAACAGAGGTTTCCTTCTAGAAATATTTCTGTAGAGGTTTATGAGGAATGGGAATCTATGTTTATAACAGTATTTGAGACAGAATAATCACGTTATTTCGGTGAGGGCTAGGGGCTGTCAATAGTTATGTGAAAACTCGATAGACGAAACTCTACAAGAAGGGAGAATGAACCCTCATACGGTAAGTGCTGGCTGATCGGTCTGGGAATAGTTCTGAGAGCCGCAGGAGCATTCGTCCAAGTTTAGATTGGGAATCCAACAGCTGCTTATCATTGACAAACACCCGCTGTCAGGACAAGTGAACCTTGTCTTTGCCAGCGGGTGTTTTCAGTATGGTGTGTCATGTGAATCAGATGAGCTACGATTTATAGGGCCTCGCTGCGGGTGTTTTTGTGGAAGAGGCTTCTCAGGTAGCTCAGTACCCAACGGTCCAGACCGATCTTGCCGGCGTTAGCTGCAGCGACGATGATGATGACTTCCATGAGCAACAGTTGAACGTTCGTGCTGACCGTACCGGAGAGCAGGTACGAGGCGTTCATGACCAGTCCCATCAGTGCGGCGAAGGTCGTGAAGGTGCCGAGAATCAAGCCCAGGCCGACCAGAAACTCGCCGTAAGGGACCAGAACATTAAAGAAGCTAACATTCGGCAGCGCGGCATGCTGGAGGAAGCTGGCCCACCAGGCTTGTACAGCTGGATTTTCGCCGGTGCTTTTGGCAATGGCGCCTTTGAGGAAACCGGAAGCATCGAAGCCCCCGGTAAGCTTGTGCCAGCCGGCCTCGATCCATTTGTACCCGACATATAGCCGAACGATCGTAAGCAGCACCATAGCTACTTTATTTGTACGGAACCAATTGTTGAACATAGTCTCCACTCCTAAAAGTTTTGTAGGATTGCTTCCTGGATGAGCTTCGCAAAACTACATCGAAAGCATAGGCCAAGTTTTGTAGGATTGCTTCCTGGATGAGCTTCGCAAAACTACATCGAAAGCATAGGCCAAGTTTTGTAGGATTGCTTCCTGGAATGAACTGCGCAAAACTTTCATCGGAAGCATAAGCCTAGATGTTGGGATGCTTCTCTGTGAGGTCCGTTGGAAGCATATTCCCTGTCTCTTGTCTGTGATTTTTGTATCGGATGATCATCTTCGACACCCTTATCATACGTGCTTTATTTCACTTTGTCGTGTGATTTAAGTCACAAAGTTCGAAAATAATTTTATATCAAACTAATTTCCAGATCCTCCCTACAAATATTTAGAAGCTAAGGAATTGATAGTGATTGTATTTCATGCTGGCGGGGTCTTGACACTCATTTTGAGAAAAATTAACATGGGGGCATGGACGAAAAAAAGATTTTGGCAACCATCGGTCGCATTCACCGACGCGGAAATAAATATATCGAGCATGAGCTGAAAAAACATAATCTTCCTGGCCTCGCTCCTTCGCATGGGGATATTTTATTTCAGTTATTTACTCAGGAAGAGCTCACAATGAATCAGCTGTCCTGCTACATCGACAGGGACAAGTCTACCATTACAGCTTTGGTCGACAAGCTGGAACGACTCGACTATGTGAAACGAGGGGAGGATCAAGTGGACGGGAGGATCGTTCGCTTAACTCTTACGAAGAAGGGAAGAGAGCTTGAGCCGATCTTTCGGGCGATATCGGAATCCTTACAGGCGGCGATTTACGAAGAGTTTTCCCTTGAAGAAAGGCAGCAGCTGCTCGGTTTGCTGGAGAAGATCAAGCTGTAGCCAACTTGACTTGTTAAGTCAGACGATGGCGGTGGGAGATTAATTCTTGTACCGCTTTACGTGTTTTGCAGACAAAAAGTGCAAGCCAATGGTTACAGCCGGGAATCGTCATCCTCGATGTCTCCCAATTCCTCACGCTTGGTCTGAAGCAGGATGGCACTCTGGTCCTTGCAGGGACCTGCCGCTCCTCCGGGGCGGAATAAGCGAGTGTGGAAGGGGTTTCGGTTCTTTTCGTGCCAACCGTGAATATTTATCCTGAATCGAGCATAGAAAAGATCCGCCGCGATGCGGGCTGCCCGCTCTTCGTATGTGAGGAATAAAGCGAGAAGACACTCGGATTTCCAACGAGATTTTATTTCTGATAAACGCAAAAAACCTGTTGTGCATCCATTCGCTCTGATGTATATTTATTCATATCCTTGAGAAGCGGTGGTGATAGCCATGACGACAAGTACGGTAGCGTGCAGACAGGCGTCGGAGCAAGATTTGGATCAATTGGCGGAAATTATCGAGGGGTATGCCCGTCAAGGGATTATGCTTCCGCGCACGAAGGAAATGCTGCGCTATTCGCTCGACTCGTTCGTCGTGGCGGAGGTGGACGGCAAGCTGATCGGCTGTGGTTCGCTGTGCCAACTGGGACAGGATCTCGTCGAAATCCGCTCGCTCGGCATCTCGAACGGCTACAAGGGCCAAGGGATCGGACGCAAGCTTGTAGAGACGCTGGTGAAGCAGGCGAAAGCGGCGGGAATCCCCAAGGTGATGGCCTTGACTTATGAGGATGCGTTCTTTCAAAGAGTCGGATTCACGGTGGTGGAGAAGGAGATTTTCCCAGAGAAGGTTTGGAAAGACTGCATCCATTGCTCCAAGCAGCATTGCTGCGACGAAATCGCGGTGCTGATGGAGTTGTAATAGCGTTACCTGTTTGATCAAGAGCGTGTCTACAACTCCGTGAATCGGACGTATCGATGATGAGGATCGCGAGGTTGTGGCTCAATCATTTCATGAAGCGAAATTCGCGTGATCGAATCGGTCTATGATTGGGAGTAAAGACACGCTCAAATCGACCCCGATCCTGCGGCCCTTTGACTTGACAACCGCCCTTCACGGGTGGTATTTTTGTATTGTTGATTAGCACTCATTAGATGCGAGTGCTAACGAGCCGGGAGGCTAAGCCGCCTGACTTATGAATACAGGGAGGGAATCCGAATGTTAACGGAACGCCAACAGTTGATTTTGAATGCGATCATTGACGATTACATCGGTACGGCGGAGCCGGTCGGTTCCCGTAGCCTGTCCAAGAGAGGCGATATCAAGTTCAGTCCCGCGACGATCCGCAACGAGATGGCGGACCTGGAGGAGCTTGGTTTTCTGGAGCAGCCGCACACCTCGGCCGGACGCATTCCTTCCAATAAGGGCTATCGGTATTATGTCGATCATCTTTTGAAATATGGGGCTCTTTCGAGCCATGAGCTAACGGTGATGAAATCCTTTTTCGCCGACCGGATGTCTCAGATGGAGCAGGTCATTCAACAGGTCGCATCGATCCTGTCGGGTCTGACGAATTATACCTCCATCGTCCTCGGCCCCGAGGTGTTCAGTACGACGCTGAAGCATCTTCAGGTCGTTCCGCTGAATGAGAAGAAGGCGGTGGCGATTATCGTCACCAACACCGGTCAGGTGGAGAACCGGACGGTGGATATCCCCGAGGGCATTCCGATCGGGGAAATCGAGAAGGTCGTCAATCTCCTGAATGAGAAGCTGCGCGACGTGCCGCTGCTCCATCTGAGATCGAAGCTGTACAGCGAGATCGGTGCTGAGCTCGGCCGTTATGTCAACGGCTGCGAGGAGCTGATCGGCATTCTGGAAGAGGTCTTCGCTTCGAAGGAAGATGAGGACCGGGTGTTCCTTAGTGGAGCTACGAACATGCTGAACCAGCCGGAGTTCAAGGATGTCGACAAGGTGAAGCATATCCTCGATCTGCTGGCCGAGACGCCGATTCTGATGAGGATGATTTCGTCCCAGTCGGATGGCATTCAAGTGCGGATCGGTTCGGAAAATCACTTGGCGGCGATTCGCGATTGCAGCTTGATTACAGCTACTTATTCGCTTGAAGGCAAGAACATCGGGACCATCGGCATTCTCGGGCCCACCCGAATGGAATATGCGAAAGTGATGGGCATTGTGGACCATCTGTCCAAGCAGCTGCCGATCATTCTCGGACGCTGGTACGCCTGATCCGAGCAAGTCGGAAAGGAAGAGACCCTTCATGGAGGCAACGAAATCGGGCGGTCGAGAAGGCGATGAACGCTTCGCCGCCCTCCTGAACAACACCTCAGCGATTCGGGCTGTGTGCTCCGCTGTTGAGGGGACGCTAGGTCCGAAAGGGCTCGATACGATGCTGGTCGGCGCGAGCGGCGATGTGCTGATCACCAATGACGGGGTTACCATCCTGGAAAAGATGGATGTCTCGCATCCCGCCGCCCGGCTGCTCGTGCAGGTTGCCCGTTCGCAGCAGGCGGAGATCGGTGACGGAACGACGACCGCTACCGTGCTGGCGGGCGCGATGGTCGCAGAAGGCTCCGCTCAAGTGCTGAAGGGCGTGCCGGTCGCCAAGGTGGTGGCAGGCATAGAGGCTGGGGCACAGCTGGCAGCGGAGCTGATCGAGGCGAATGCCGTGCCGATCGACGGACTGGACGATCCGATGCTGTTCCGGATCGCATACATAGCTGGCAGAGAGCATGCCGATTTGGCCGGTCTCGTGCTGGAAGCGGCGCGGCTCGTCGGCCGGGAACGGCTGAGGGACGAGCGGTTCCGCCTTTCGGCAGCGGTAGCTCCGCTGCCGGGTGGCAAGAGCGAGGTCGTGCCTGGGCTGCTCCTGGCGAAGAAGCCCGCCGGCTTCTTCGAGCAGGAGGAGGCGTTAGGGATGGGCGTCCTCGTGCTGATGGACGCCCTCGAGCCGGCGAAGCCCGCCGAAGAGGCTCTCGCCACCGAGGCGGGCTACCGCGAGTACGCCGCGAGCCGCGAGAGCTTCCGCGCCGAGCTCGAGCGGCTCGCGGAGCTCGGGGTCGGCCTGATCGCAGCCGATCGCGGCGTTTCGTCAGATGAGACTCATAGGCGATCCGCGTTGTATGCTCCAGTTGATTCACAGACTATGTGCCTGTCTCTTATACACATCTAGATGGGTATAAGAGACACGCCGCTGTCGCGGAAGCGCTGCGCAAGCCTCTCGCCCAGATCGCCGTCAACGCGGGCCTCAGCCCGCTGGAGAAGGTCGAGGAAGCGAAAGCAGCTCAAGCGGTCGCGAATTCCGCCGCGCTCGCCATCGACTGCGACACCGGCGAGGTGGTGGACATGATCCGGCTCGAGATCGTCGATCCTGCGCCGGTGAAGCTTCATGCCATTCGCGCCGCCGGCGAGGTAGCGGCGGCCGTGCTGCGCATCCGCACGGTCATCAAGATGCGGTCATCCGAGGCGGATGAACGAGGCGATGCCGACTTGACATGACGGACCGGAGCTAGAGGACCGCTGCAAGCCGCGAGCTGCGAATTGCGAGAAGAAGCGTAGCTTCACCAACGCTTCCATAGCGCTTCGATCTTGAGGATTGGAGCGTGAAGCTTGGGTGTTCGCGCGGGACATGAAACCTTTTCCCGACTCGCCCCGTATTCATGGGATGCTCCGTTTTGGGCGATTTTCCGAATGAATGGGGAACGCTAGATGGAATCGGTCCGCCTGCACGACCCGGGTGACGAAGCTGCGAACCCGAATGAATGAGACGAATACAAAACGACAGAGAAGGTACTGTCCGGTTGGAAGGGTAAGGAAGAGTAAGCTTCCTCCCTTCGCTCGGACCGATTTGGTTAAGGAGGTGAACCACACTGTGAGTCAACACGATACACACGAAAACCCGCAAGCCGAAGAACTCAAGCGGGACGAAGAGGTTCTTGAGCAGGAAACGGCAGAAGCCGGACAAGAAGAAACCGTCGTGGGTGATGCCGCTGATCAGGTAGCCCGACTGGAAAAGGAATTGCAGGAATCCCTTGAGCGCAGTCTTCGCGCCCAGGCCGACTTTGACAATTTCCGCCGCCGCACCCGTCAAGAGAAGGAAGAGTTCGCTAAATACGCGTCTTCCAAGGTGATCGGCAGCCTGCTGCCCGTCGTCGATAATTTCGAACGTGCGCTCGATTCGAGCCGCGAAACCCGCGATTTCGACGCTTTGCTGAAAGGCCTCGAGATGACCTTCCGCCAATTGGAACAGCTGCTGAGCCAAGAGGGCGTTACGAAGATGGAAACCGTCGGCCAGCCGTTTAACCCGGAGCTCCATCAGGCCGTTATGCAGGTTGAGTCGGATGAATACGAGGAAGGAACCGTCGTTGAGGAAGTGATGAAGGGCTACACTTTGGGCGACAAGATCCTTCGACCCGCTATGGTGAAGGTAAGCTCTTAAGCTTCTGAGAGGCACCGCTCTCCTTACTCTTCTCAACCCTTACATTGATACCTGAAAACGCGATCCCGCAGCACTTTACGAACAAAGGACAGGGAGTACCTGTCCGAGAGACGAACTTTTTTAAGGAGGAAAATAGAATCATGGGCAAAGTCATCGGTATTGACCTTGGAACCACCAACTCTTGCGTGGCTGTGATGGAAGGCGGCGAAGCTGTCGTCATCCCCAACCCGGAAGGCAACCGCACGACCCCTTCGGTCGTCGGCTTCAAGAAGGACGGCGAACGGATCGTCGGCGAAAGCGCCAAGCGCCAAGCAATCACGAATCCGGACCGCACGGTGAGCTCGATCAAGCGTCATATGGGCACCAACCACAAGGAAACGATCGGCGATAAATCGTATACCCCGCCGGAAATCTCGGCCATGATCCTGCAAAAGCTGAAATCCGACGCCGAAGCTTACCTCGGCTCGACCGTCACGCAAGCGGTCATCACGGTTCCGGCTTATTTCAACGACAGCCAGCGCCAAGCGACCAAGGATGCGGGCAAAATTGCCGGTCTTGAGGTTCTTCGGATCGTCAACGAACCGACCGCAGCCGCACTTGCTTACGGCCTCGACAAAGACAAGGAAGAAACGATCCTCGTATTCGACCTCGGCGGCGGCACGTTCGACGTTTCGATTCTGGAGCTGGACAGCGGCACGTTCGAAGTCCGCGCCACGAGCGGCGACAACCACCTGGGCGGCGACGACTTCGACCAGAAGATCATCGACTACCTCGCAGCTGAGTTCAAGAAGGATCAAGGCATTGACCTGAGCAAGGACAAGGCAGCGGTTCAACGCTTGAAGGATGCAGCGGAAAAAGCGAAGAAAGAGCTCTCCGGCGTTCTCACCTCGACGATCTCCCTGCCGTTCATCACGATGGTAGACGGAGTGCCGCAGCACTTGGAAATGAACCTGACCCGTGCCAAATTTGACGAGATCACAGCCGATTTGGTTGAACGCACCCTCGGCCCGACTCGCCAAGCGATGTCGGATGCCGGCCTGAACGCGAGCCAAATCGATAAGATCGTCTTGGTCGGCGGTTCTACGCGGATTCCTGCCGTTCAAGATGCCGTCAAGAAGCTGACCGGCAAAGAACCGCACAAAGGCGTTAACCCGGACGAAGTCGTCGCTCTCGGCGCAGCCATTCAAGCGGGTGTTCTGACCGGCGATGTGAAGGACGTTCTACTCTTGGACGTTACCCCGCTGTCCCTCGGGATTGAAACCGCAGGCGGCGTGTTCACCAAGATGATCGAACGCAACACGACGATCCCGACGAGCAAATCCCAGGTGTTCAGCACCTTTGCCGACAACCAGACGAGCGTAGAGATTCACGTCCTGCAAGGGGAACGCTCGATGGCCTCCGGCAATAAAACGCTCGGCAAGTTCATGCTCGGCGATATTCCTCCGGCTCCTCGCGGCGTACCGCAAATCGAAGTCACCTTCAACATCGACTCGAACGGCATCGTGAACGTGTCCGCTCAGGACAAGGGAACCGGCAAGAGCCAAAACATCACCATCACCTCCTCGGGCGGCTTGACCGATGATGAGATCGACCGTATGATGAAGGATGCCGAAGCGCATGCGGAAGAAGACCGCAGCCGCAAGGAAGAGGTCGAAATCCGCAACTCGGCGGACCAACTGGTCTACACGGTCGACAAGACGATCAAGGATCTCGGCGACAAGGTGGATCAAGGCGAGATCGCCAAAGCCGAAGCGGCCAAGGATACGCTCAAGAAGGCGCTGGAAGGCAGCGATATCGAAGCCATCAAGAAAGCCTCTGACGAGCTGACGGAAATCGTCCAGCAGCTTTCTGTGAAGCTGTATGAGCAAGCGGCGGCTGCCCAACAAGCGGGTGGGGCTGCAGGCGGCGAAGCGGGCGGCAAAGGCAAAGACAATGTAGTGGACGCCGATTACACGGTTGTCGACGAAGACGACAAGCAATAAGAATCGGCCAAGAACGATAGACCCATCGGGCAGAAGTCAAAGCCGCGCCAGCGGCTTTGACTTTGCTTGATATCTTGACCCTTTTTTCAATCGGGACCCAATTAGGTGGTGGTGAAGCTTTGAGCAAGCGCGATTTTTACGAGGTGCTGGGAGTAGCGAAGGACGCTTCGGCCGACGAGATTAAGAAGGCTTACCGGAAGCTCGCCCGACAGTATCATCCGGACGTCAACAAGGAAGCGGACGCCGAGGACAAATTCAAGGAAATCAATGCGGCCTACGAGGTGTTGAGCGATGATCAGAAGCGCGCCTCCTATGACCGCTTCGGGCATGAGGACCCGACCCAGGGGATGGGCGGTGCCGGAGGAATGGACTTCGGCGGCTTCGGAGACATCTTCGATATGTTCTTCGGCGGCGGGGGCCAACGGCGCAATCCGAATGCTCCCCAGCGCGGCAATGATCTTCAATATACGATGACCCTCGAGTTCAAGGAAGCGGTGTTCGGCAAGGAGACGGAGATTTCCATTCCCCGCACCGAGACCTGCTCTCGCTGTCACGGCTCAGGCGCGAAGGCGGGCACCAAGCCAGAGACCTGTACGGTCTGCAAAGGCACCGGCCAGCAGGAAGTCATTCAGAACACGGCGTTCGGACGGATCGTCAACCGCCGCGTCTGCCAGAACTGCAACGGCCAAGGCCAGATCATCAAGGAAAAATGCGGCGACTGCCAAGGCTCCGGCAAGGTGCGGACGCAGCGCAAGATTCAGATCAAGGTGCCGGCTGGCGTGGACGATGGCGCACAGCTGCGCGTAACCGGAGAAGGCGAAGCCGGATCGAAGGGCGGCCCTCCCGGCGATCTCTTCATCGTCATCCGCGTGAAGCCGCACGACTTCTTCGAACGCGAAGGCGACGATATCTACTGCGAGGTCCCGCTCACGTTCGCGCAAGCGGCGCTCGGTGATGAGATCGAGATTCCGACGCTGACGGAGAAGGTCAAGCTGAAGATTCCCGCTGGAACGCAGACGGACACGTATTTCCGGCTGAAGGGCAAGGGAGTTCCCCGGATGCGCGGCTACGGCCAAGGGGATCAGCATGTGAAGGTGGTTATCGTAACTCCGACCACTCTGAACGATCAACAGAAGGATCTGCTGCGCGAGTTTGCTTCACTGAGCGGCGAGCAGACGCATGAGCAATCGAAGACCATCTTCGAACGGATGAAGAAGGCGTTCCTCGGAGATTAACGCTCAAGAGATCAGCCAGAGCGAATCTGGAGACTCGCGCTCATCCGATAATAGCCCCGCATGACGGGGAAGCGGGAACCTTTGAAGCAGGTTTCGGTTTCCTTAGAGCGTGTTTGCAAACTCATTCGACCGAAGGTCGGGTTTGCAAACACACTCCCCGTCATGCGGGGCTTTTTGGTTCCCTTTTGCTATGAGCGTTTCCGCTCTCGCATCACTGCGATGGCTTCGAAAGCTCCGATTTATTTGAACTTCACCGTAAGCGGAACAGACAGAAGGTGGGGCTTTCCCAGATTCCTGTCCAAATTGAAGTCCGCTTGCACCTTGATCTCGTAGGTTCCGGCGGGGAACTCCGGCTTTTCATAGAAAGCTTGCAGCCCCTCTCGGTCCGGGGTATCCTCGAACAAAAGCACGTCTCCTTTGCGGTACTTTTCGTGGTAGGCGCCCCCGCTTTCGAGTGTTGTGTGAAACAAAGGCTGATTGATCACCTTGCCGCCTTCGCTCTTCCAAGACAGTTCCTTCTCGGTGAACAGCAACGGACTTTCCACATGCCAGATTGTGACGCTTCCTGTGCCGGTGTAGCACAATTCCGCCCGGATATCCGGTTTTGTATTGGCCGGATAGACCGCTTGGGCCGAGATTATACGCAGGACAAAATCGCCCTCCCCTTGTTCGGCGTATATGGCCGGACTTTCGGTTTTGTTCGGACACAGCGATCGGGCGGGAGCTTCAGTTGTAGGTACCCGGTAATTCCCAGCGCCATACCCAATGAGGAGCAGTAATGCACATGCGAGCAGGCTGAATAAGCTTTTTTCGATCCGGTGCTTGTGGGTCAGCAGAAATTACCTCCTCCTTCGAATGCTTTTCCCTAGTAAACGAATCCATTCCTGGAAATGTTGCGGAAACGAGGCGTAGAGCGGGAAGAAAGTGGGTAAGATACGGGTGAACTCACTCTAGGGAGGGAACAAGCATGAAGGACGAACACCTGCAGGACGATCTCAACATCAAACAGTCCTCCTGGCATCTGGAGGATGTGGAGAGGGCTCTTCAATCGGAGCAGAACGACTCGGCCACCTTGGAGATTCACGACGGTCGGGCGGAGGATATCGTGAAGAACGAAGCGACTCTAGACGAAGACGACCGGGAAGCGGAAGTGAGAGCAGCGGCGGCGGATGCTCGTGCGTTGTCTGGAGAAGACGTCCATGACTGAGAAAAGCATTCTCGCGTATTTCCGAACCCGTGAAGAAGCGGAAGAGGCGGCTCAGAAGCTGCGGTCGCTTCGCGCGCTCGATGCGCGTGTCGATTCCTTCAGCCGGTTTCCCGGAGGGGGAAGTCAGGGACTTGTCTCGCCGGTGACGGGGAATGTATCGGGTCTCGCCAGCATGACCTTGAACGCGGATGTGGACAGCCGCGATACCGGTGTGCTGCTCGCAGCCGACCCGAGCGCAAGCGGCCTGTCGGATGGAGGCTCCCCAACGGTAACCGGACACAACTACGTGCTGTCCGCCGTCGTGACGGAGGACGCTCATCATCAGGCCTTGAGCGTGGTGGAACAGGCTGGCGGTTATTTCTGATAACGAATAGCGAGACGAGCCGGATAAAACCGTCGCAGGCAGCGGCGGTTTTCGATTTTCTCGCAACCCGTACGCTGCTAGCCCTAATCGTGTGGATATGAATCGGCGTCAATCAGTATGGGAAGTTGTGCGGAGACTACGGTTTTTAAGCTGATAGCGTACTAGCAGCAGCCTTGCCAGCGGTAGTCCTCGGCGCTTTTGCCCAACCCTCCGGTCTATAGTACAATAGATAGGTTATTACGCCTGACTCACTAGACTTTGGATCGGTTTGAAGGAGGACGCTATGCGCTGGCATGAAATCACTATACATACAACGGAAGAAGCCATTGAAATGATATCCAACCATCTGCACGAGCTCGGTGCGGGCGGTGTTTCCATTGAGGAATCCGGGACGCTGAACAAGGAACGGGACACTTCGTTCGGGCAGTGGTATGAGAAGCCGCTCAACGATATTCCGGAAGGGCGCGCCGAGATCAAGGGGTATTTTTCCGAGGATTACAACGTCGAAGAGCTGCTGACCAATCTGACTGCTTTCTATGCGGAGCTCGAGAGCTACGAGATCGATACCGGTGAACCCCGGATGGAGACGAAGCTCGTAGACGAGGAAGATTGGGCGCATGCCTGGAAAGCCTATTTCAAGCCGATTCGCGTGTCCGAACGGTTGACGATCAAGCCGACCTGGGAGGATTACGAGCCGGAATCCCCGGATGAGCTCATCCTTGAGATGGACCCAGGTATGGCGTTCGGCACCGGCACTCACGCGACCACGTCGCTCTGCTTGCGCACCCTGGAAAAGGTCGTTCAGCCTGGCGACGATGTCATCGATGTCGGCACCGGTTCCGGCATTCTCGCGGTTGCGGCGGTCAAGCTGGGGGCGCGGCATGTGCTGGCGCTGGACCTGGACCCTGTGGCCGTGTCGAGCGCAACGGAGAACGCCGAGCAGAACGGCTTGAAGGAGAACATCACGATCCACCTGAGCGACCTGCTCGGCGTGCTCGGAGGGACGACCGTTGCGGCGATCAACGAAGCGCTGGATGCCGACGGACATATCTCTGAGACCGCTACCCAAGAGAGCGAATCGACGCTGCCCGCAAACGAGCTGGGCGTTCACCTGCCGGTGCGCGTGGTCGTCGCGAATATATTGGCGGAGATTATCATGACCTTCACGGACGATGTCTACCGCGCCTTGCAGCCTGGCGGTGTCTATATCGCTTCCGGGATCATTGAGGCAAAGGAAGAGGCGGTGAAGGACACGCTTCGCAAGTCGGGATTCACGATCAAGGATACCTACCGAGAAGAGGATTGGGTCGCGATTGTAGCAGAGAAGGGGCTGTAAGATGGGACTCACCGAGCTGACCGCCCATCCCGAGCGTCTGCCCTTCTACTTGCTCGTGCTTATGCTGGCGTTTGCCTTCCATGAATTTGCCCACGCCTACTCGGCAGACCGCTTTGGAGATCCGACGCCGCGCTCGATGGGGAGAGTCACGCTTAATCCGCGCGTCCATCTCGATCTGCTCGGCACGATTCTGATTTTACTCGTTGGGTTCGGCTGGGCGAAGCCGGTGCTGATCAATCCGAATCACTTTCGCCGCCCGCGCCTCATGAACCTCATCGTCTCAGTGGCCGGTCCGCTCGCCAATTTGGTTCTTGCTGCCCTCGGGATGCTCGGGCTCTATATCCTTCAAGCAACGGGGGCATTTGACTCGATGTCGCACGGGGTTCTGGTCGCGGTTTCACTCTTTTTCACGCTTCACATCATGCTCAATCTGGTGCTGTTCCTGTTCAACCTGCTTCCCATCCCCCCTCTGGACGGGTATCGCATCCTGGAATCGTTCCTGCCGCTGTCGCTCCGGATCAAGCTGGCCGGCGTCACCCAGTGGTTTGTCTTCGTCTTTCTGCTGTTTGTCTTTGTCCCGTCGTTGTCCTCGGTGACCATCGGCCGTTTGTTTGCGCTGCGATGGCCGATCATGGCCGGGATCGATCAAGGGCTTTCCGTGCTATTCGGATTTTCCTTCAATTGGGATTTGCTGGTTATCCCCTCGTAAGCGGAGAGCCGGTATTCGGCTGGTGCCTGCCAGTGGCACTGGCTTTTTGCCGTGGTTCGGGGTATATTGGAATTTGGCGCGACCGAATGGTGAATCGCGCTTTCCTTGAGTTTCAGACTACATTTGGTTGGAAAAGGCAGGTCCGTACATGCAACGCTATTTTTTGCCACCGGAGGGCTTCGGTCCGGACCGGGTTCACATCACGGGCGATGACGCCCATCACCTCATTCGGGTCATGCGGGCGCAGCCGGGCGATGAAATCATCTGCTGCGACGGCTTCGGAAGAACCGTGCTCGCAAGATTGACGGATATCGAGAAAGCCGACGTTACCGGAGTCATTGTGGAGGAGCTTCCCGCAAGCGGCGAGCCTTCCGTCGAGGTGTGGGTGGCCCAGAGTCTTCCGAAGGGAGACAAGCTGGAGACTGTTCTGCAAAAATGCACGGAGCTCGGGGCGGCGAAGTTTCTTCCGTTCTTATCCGAGCGCACCGTGGTTCAATATGATGCCAAAAAGGAAGTGAAGCGGCTCGACCGCTGGCGTAAAATCGTCAAAGAGGCGGCGGAGCAGTCGCACCGCAGCGTCGTTCCGGAGGTGCTTGCGCCGCTTTCGTGGAAGAGCCTGCTGAAGCTTATTCCCGAGACCGAGCTTGCTATTTTGTGTTACGAGAAAGAATCCGGTTTGCAGTTGAGAACGCTTCTTAGAGAAGCAGGCGATTTGCGTCAAAGCCTGCAGCAGAAAGCGAAATCCGGCACGGACCTTACACCGGAACAAAAAGCGGAACCAAAACCGGAACAAGCAGCTTCCGAACCCAATCCTGTGGCCACCCAGAAGACTTCGCCGAGCGGGATCAAACCGCGTATTCTGGTCATCATTGGGCCAGAGGGCGGCATCACGGAACGCGAGGCGGAGGAAGCGGAGCAGGTGGGTGCCCGTTCCACCGGTCTCGGTCCGCGCATCCTTCGCACCGAGACGGCAGGTATGGTGGCGACAGCATGCATCCTATACGAATATGGAGAAATGGGAGGGTGAATTTCGGATGCCGAGCGTAGCTTTTCATACCTTGGGCTGTAAAGTGAATTATTACGAATCCGAGGGAATCTGGCAGTTGTTCAAGAACGAAGGATACGACCAGACCGATTTCGAATCCCCGGCCGACGTCTACATCATTAATACATGCACGGTTACGAATACCGGAGACAAGAAGAGCCGGCAGATCATCCGCCGAGCGATTCGGCGCAATCCCGATGCGATCGTCTGCGTCACCGGCTGCTACGCCCAGACGGCTCCAGCCGAGATCGCGGCGATTCCCGGGGTGGATATCGTCATCGGCACGCAGGATCGGGACAAGATTTTGCCCCTCGTGAACCGCTACCGGCAGGAACGGCAGCCGATCAACGTCGTGCGGAACATTATGAAGACGCGCGAATTTGAAGAGCTGGACGTTCCGGAGTTTGAAGACCGCACCCGAGGGTTTCTCAAGATTCAGGAAGGCTGCAACAATTTTTGCACCTTCTGCATCATTCCCTGGTCGCGGGGGCTCTTGCGCAGCCGAAAGCCGGAGAACGTGCTTCAGCAGGCGCGCCAGCTTGTGGAAGGCGGGTATCAGGAGATCGTCCTGACAGGCATCCACACAGGAGGCTACGGTGAAGATCTGGAAGGCTACAGCCTGGCGGATCTGCTTTGCGATCTCGACCGGATCGACGGGCTGGAGCGCATCCGCATCAGCTCCATCGAAGCGAGTCAGATTACGGACGGCGTCCTGGAGGTGCTGGGAAGCTCGTCAAAGCTGTGCCGCCATTTCCATATCCCCCTGCAAGCGGGAGAGGATTCCGTTCTGAAGCGGATGCGTCGGAAATACACCGCTCAGGAATACGGCGAGAAGATCGCTCGCATCCATGACATCTTCCCGGAAGTCGGGATTACGACGGACGTGATCGTCGGTTTTCCCGGAGAGACCGACGAACAGTTTGAAGCAGGCTACCGGTTCATGAAGGAGATGGCCTTCTCCGAGATGCATGTCTTTCCGTATTCGAAGCGGACGGGAACTCCAGCCGCCCGGATGGAGGACCAAATTGATGAAGAGATCAAGACAGCACGGGTGCATCGCCTGATCGATCTCTCCGAAGAGATGCAGCTGGCTTATGCCCGCAAGTTTGTCGGGAAGACGCTTGATGTCATTCCGGACCGAATCTTGAAGGAAGGCCCGAAGGCGGGGTATTTGGCCGGTTACACGGACAATTACATGCAAGTGGCGTTCCCCGGCACTCCGGAGCAGATGCGCAGGCTCACGAAGGTGCGCGTCACGGAAGCGGGCATTAACGAAAGCTTTGGCGAAGCCTTGGTGAAGACGGCCGCAGACACCGCGAGGATCGTCATCGCTTAGGAAGTGAGCGGCTGTAGGAAGTGAAATGGATGATACTGGATAAGGCAAACTGCAAGCAGGAGGGACCGACATGTTGGTGATATCAGCGGGAGGAGTCGTGTACCGCAAAGGGGAAAACGGGCTGGAGATCCAGCTCATCAAGGACCGTTTCGGCAAGATGACCCTGGCAAAGGGAAAGCTGGAAGCAGGAGAAACGGTGGAGGAAGCCGCGCTCCGGGAAATTGCCGAGGAGACCGGAACCGTCGGCCGAATCGTCGATAAGCTGGTCAACATTTCGTACGAGGACAAGGTTCATGCATCCATGAAGGAGGTTCATTATTTCCTGGTGGAAGCGATTGGCGGCGACGACCGCGTTCAAGTCGAAGAAATCGACGGACTCGGCTGGTATAAGCCGGAGGAAGCGTGGAAGCTCCAACGGAGCTCCGGCTACGGCAACAATGAAGAAGTATTGGCGAAGGCGTTCGCGCTATTAAAACTGGAGGGACCACACAAATGACAAACCTGGACAGCAAAACCATCGCATCTTGGATCGACCACACCCTGCTCAAGCCGGATGCTACGGAACAAGCGATCGAGCAGTTGTGCTTCGAAGCGCTCACTCACAAATTTCACAGCGTATGCGTCAACGGACGTTGGACCAACCTGTGCAAAGAAATTCTTGGAGACTCCGGCGTCTCCATCGCGGTAGTCGTTGGCTTCCCGCTCGGTGCTAACCATACGCCGGTGAAGAGCTTTGAGGCAGCGGTGGCCGCAGCAGGCGGAGCGACGGAAATCGACATGGTGCTCCAGATCGGACAGTTGCTTGAAGGTAATTACCGGGCGGTGGAGAATGACATCCGAGAAGTGGTTCAAGCGGTCTCTGGCCAGGCGATCGTCAAGGTCATCTTCGAGACCGGCTTCCTGAACGAGGAGCAAAAGATTACGGCGTGCAAGCTCTCGGAAGAGGCTGGCGCTCACTTCGTGAAGACGTCGACCGGATTTGGCCCCGGCGGAGCAACCGTTGAAGACATCCGACTGATGCGCAGCAACGTTTCGTCGGCGCTGCAAGTGAAGGCATCCGGCGGAATCCGCGACCTGGAAACGGCTGTACGCATGATCGAAGCCGGAGCTACGCGTCTCGGCACAAGCTCGGGCGTCGCCATCATCAAGGGTCTGAAGGACCAGGACGCCACCTATTAAGCCCGGACCAAAGGACGGAAGAACCGCCTGCTTTCGATTCCGATCGAGAGCGGGCGGTTCTATTTTTGAGTGCTATATTATTCCATTTCTAGCTAGTGAAAGGAGAAATTGCGGCAAATCTCTTACTTTTTGGGTTTTTGGTCGAAATGGGTCTAGTCTATTTGGGCTATATCATATAAAATCATTATATTTACATAAAAAATTCCTTTGATCAGTTGATTCAGACAGAGATAGAGTGCGGCTCATAGGAAGAGGACCATAACTGGAGGGATTAGTTGATGAAGCTGAGTTTTAAGACGATGGGATTAAAATCCAAGCTCATGATCATGCTCGGAATCGTCATTATCATCGGAAGCTCGGTCGTCACGAGTTTTGCCGCGTTTCGGATGAAAATTGCGACGGAGCGTCAGCTGGAAAACTTTGTTGTCACGACCTTTAAGGCGGGCAAAGAGCTGATGGAGGAGAAAAACCCCGGTTTTTGGAACATCGAGCAGGGCAAGCTGTTAAAAGGCATGCAGCCGATTAACGACAATCACTTTTTTATCGATAACCTGGTTCCCCGGCTCGGTAACGAGGATATTCGCATGTCCGTCAGCCAAGGAGAGACGCTGGTGGCTACGAACATCAAGGTAGGAGACCAATATGCAGTCGGTGAGACGATTGCGGATGACGTCCGCAAGACCACCTTGGAGAAGGGCGAAACTTATAAAGGCTATACCAAGGTATCCGGAGTTCGTTATTACGCAGTGTATGATCCGATCAAAACGGAGGCTGGTGAGTCGATTGGTGTCCTAAGCTTCCTCGTCCCCACTTCCGAGACGGACAAGCAAATCTCGGATTTCATCCTGTGGCTCGTTGTCATCGCTATTGGGATTCTCGTCTCCAGCCTGGCCATGGCCTTCTTCTTCACCCATCAGTTGACCCGATTGTTGAAGAAGGTCGGGGTGATGTCCAACCGCATCGCAGACGGCGACCTTCTAGTGGAACCTGTCAAGATCATCTCTCATGACGAGGTCGGGATGGTTTCGGAATCCATCAACCGCATGATCGACAACCTGCGTGGTATTGTCGGCAAAGTGGATGCCGCGGTCGGGCAGGTCGGCCAATCGTCCAACAACCTCGCTGAAAGCGCGGAACAGGCCAAAGCGGTAACGAATGAGATCGCGGAGACGATGTCGATGCTGGCCGCTTCCTCGGACGGCCAGGTGAGGACCTCGGAGGAAAGCTCTCTTGCCGTAGCCGCCATGGCGGAGGATATTCAGAACGCAGCCGCTTCCTCTGCCTTGGTCTTCCAGGAGTCCAAGCACATGACCGAACAGGCCGTTCGGGGCATCGAATCGATTGAAGCGGCCGTGAGTCAGATGACGGTCGTCAACGATACCGTGAACAAAACCTCCGACTCCATCGAGCATCTCAATCACATGTCCGTACAGATCGAACAGATCGCGGCGGTCATCGAAGGGATCGCCTCCCAAACGAACCTTCTCGCCCTCAATGCGGCGATTGAAGCCGCACGAGCAGGCGAATCCGGTCGAGGCTTCGCCGTTGTCGCGGATGAGATCCGCAAGCTGTCCTATCAGACGGAGCAATCCGCGAAGCAGATCGCCGGCCTTGTCACGAAGGTTCTTACGGCAGCCAACGATGCCGATGTGAGCATGCAGCGCGGCAAAAAGGAATTCACCGAAGGCTTCGAGCGGGTGGATCGGGCGAGCGCCGTCTTCCGGCTGATCGCAGACAGCGCAAGCAGCATCACCGGAAAGATGGAAGAGATGTCGGCCTTCTCCGAGCGGATGTCCGCAAGCACCGAAGAAGTTGCGGCTTCCGTCGAGGAGATTTCAGGCTCTGCTCGTCAAGCGGCAATCGGGGTTCATGGAGCTGCCGCCATGACCGAAGAAGAATCGGCGACGATGGAAGAGGTCGCACACGCAGCAGCTGTCCTTCGCGAGTTGGCGGAGGACTTGAAGCAAGCCATCTCACAGTTTAAACTATAAAGGAATGGTTGGGTTTCGACTTGGCTTTCCTTCGGTTTTCAAGAAACGGATGCCGTCCGCTCACGGACGGCCGATCCGTTTCTTCTTGTTTTGCCAGGGGAGCAAGTAACAGAGAGGAAGGGCTAGGAGAGAGCTGAGCACGTTGAACAGCGTCTGCGCCCGGGCCATTTGCACAGCCGCATCGGCGCTCATCTGTGTGACCAGATCGGCTATGGGCGGGATGAAGGGATAAAAGAGTGCCGCGCCGCCGATATTGAGTAACGTATGGGTCCAGGCAACGTAAGCTCCATACCGGCTGCCGCCGATGGAAGCGAGAAGCGCGGTGGCGCAGGTGCCGACATTCGCGCCGAAGATGATGGCGATGCCGAGCTCGGGGGGGAAGGCTCCCGACCCGACGAGGCTCATGGTCATCGCAATGGTGGCGGCACTGCTGTGGATGACAGCCGTAACAGCGGCGCCTGCGAGCACTCCCCACAACCGGCTTTCTTGGGACTTGTGGATGAGCCAGGTGAACATTCCCCGCGCTTCCAGCTCAGGGGTAAGTCCCTGCATCATTCCGACGCCGAGCAGGATGCAGGCGAAGCCTGCCGTCGCCAGGGCCGTGAACCCGACCTTGGACGCCTTCGGTTTCCGGTCCACGAATGCCATGGCAATAAGCCATACGGCCGTCGAGGAGAGGAGCATCGGCAGCGCGATCTTACCGAGACTCAAGCCGATCAGTTCCGTGGTCAAGCAGGTGCCGATGTTGGTGCCCAGAATGATGCCGATGGTTTGGCTGAACCGCATCAACCCTGCATTGACGAGGCCGATCGTCACCACGGTGACGGCGGTGCTGCTCTGCATGAGCGCCGTGAGGACGGAGGAGGCGGCCATGCCGCGAAGCGGTGTGCCGGTGAAGCGCTTCAGCAGCTCCGGCAGGCGTGGACCCGCCGCCCGTTCCAGGGCGAATTCCATCGTCTTCATGCCGAAGAGAAGCAGGACAAGCCCGACGGCGAGCGGAATCACTAGGGAATGAATCATTTGGTCTCTCCTTACCTGCGAAATCTCGAAATGAAGGGGACAGCCTCGGCTGACTTGTCCCAAGCGAAGGATACTATTACCATATGATGTTGAAAAACGAGTCATGATAGGAGAGAAGCTTGTGGCAAACATAATCCTGCTGAAGAGCCGGAAGAAACGAATCGAACAAGGACATCCGTGGGTCTACCAGAGCGAAGTGGAAAGGTTGGAAGGGGAAGCAGCTCCGGGTGATGTGGTGACCGTTTCCTCTCACCAGGGGAAGGTGCTCGGAAGCGGATACTACAATCCCAAGTCGCAGCTTGTCGTGCGGCTCATCAGCTTCGGTTCTCTCGTCGAAATGAATGTCGCCTTCTTCGAGGAACGGTTCAAGCGCTGTCTTGCCCATCGGGAACGGTTCGTCCCCGGAGCCGATTCCTGCCGGATGGTCTATGGAGAGGCCGACTTCCTTCCCGGTCTTATCGTGGATAAATTCGCGGATATCCTGGTTGTGCAGATTTTAACGCTGGGCATGGATTTGCGCCGGAAGGAGATCACAGAGGCGCTCGTCTCCGTCTTCCATCCCGCTGGAATCTACGAGCGAAGCGATGTGTCGGTTCGCGAACTGGAAGGGCTGGAGGAGAATACGGGGCTTCTCTATGGAGAATGTCCGGAGACCGTGCAGATCACGGAGAATGGGTTGAAGATCGAGGTGGACATTCGCCACGGTCAGAAGACGGGGTATTTCTTCGATCAGCGGGAAAACCGCGCTTCCATCGCGCCGCTCATGCTCGGTTGGGGAGCCCGCAGCGGCATCCGGCTGGAGGAGCAGGAGACGGAGGAAGGCCTTCGTACGGTACCGGTCAATGCAAGCGGCAAGCCCGTAACCTTCCCGTATTGGGACGGAGCGACCGTCCTCGAATGCTTCGCGCATACCGGCAGCTTTACGCTGCATGCCTGCAAGTATGGAGCGAAGAAGGTGACCTGCCTCGACGTGTCCGAGCATGCGATTGTTAGCGCCAGACGGAATGTTGAGCTTAACGGCTTTACCGACCGAGTGGAATTCGTCACGGCGGACGCCTTCGAGTACTTGCGCTCGCAGGTGCAGGGGCTCACTGACCGTCGGGAACGGGCCCAAGCAGGAGACAAGAAGGTAGACACCTCCAAGAAGCTCGCTACGAGCGGCCGCACCTGGGATGTTGTCGTCCTGGACCCGCCCGCCTTCGCCAAGAACCGCCGTTCCATCCCTGGCGCCTGCCGCGGCTACAAGGATATCAACCTGCACGGCATGAAGCTCGTCAACGAAGGCGGCTACCTGGTAACGGCAAGCTGCAGCTATCACATCTCCGCCGAGCTGTTCCTGCAGACGGTGCACGAAGCTGCAATCGACGCGGGCAAGCAGCTGCGACTCGTGGAATTCCGTGCCGCAGGCAAGGACCATCCGCGCATCCTCGGCGTCGACGAGGGGAATTATTTGAAGTTTGCGATCTTCGAAGTGACCTCCCGGTAGGTCGTTTGACAAGTTGATAGGTCCTACACCTGATAAGCACCCTTTAGAGCGTACGCTGAACGTCCCGGTGGCGGTTCAGATCAAGCCTGGGGTGCTTTTTTGTAGCATTATTACAAAATTCGACAACATTTGAAGAGATCACAAAGTACAATAATCCAGTCGGCATGGATACTTTTTCACAATTGATTAGTACGATTTGTCGACAGGAGTCGGATTCAGTACCAGGCTCGAACCGTCAAAACCAGCGATAAAGGGGAGAAATGATGAACGACAAAGAAGAAGCTTTATACGAAATAACGGAAGGAACGGAGAACCCATATGGGGAACCGTTAAAATTCCATGTCCCTCTTAAGGTTGTGGGGTTGTTGGTCCTTGTCGCGGTCTTATACGTGATCTGCATGTTCCAGTTTCCAAAGGTGCTCAAGGACTATCAGGTTTACATAATGGCGGAGGAACGCCTAGCAAAAGGAGAGACTTCTTCTGCCATCGGAGATTTGTCGGAGCTCGCGGAGAAGTATCCGCGTTCCTCGGAGATCATGGTTGAGCTGGTCGATCTGTCTATGAAAGTCGGTTACTATGATACAGCCGCTGCAACCATTGACAACCATTTGGTGGGGGAAAAGCTTGGCAAGGAGGACTACGACAAAATTACCCGGTATACCGAGCAGCTGGAGCGGTTTTATCGTTCTTATGATGCCGTGCAGAAGATTGTGGAAGCCTCCCCCAGTCAAAATCCAGCCGATGAAGCTGCTCGCAAGGGGATGAAGAAGCAATTGATCCAACTGCTCGACCAAACCGATTTGGATCAGGCCTATCTCTACTATACGCTCGGAGCCATAGAGCCGGATGCAACGACTGCCAGGGACTACCTGCAAAAATGCTACGCTATCGATCCCGAGCAAGGGGATGTCCGCGTGCGGCTTAGCATCATGAACAGAAAGCTCGATGACATGCAACAGGCCTCCCGTTACGGTCAAGAAGCCTTGCATAAGGATAAACGGGATACCGGGGCTCTTCGCGCCCTGTCAACGATCTCATTGGTCGAAGGCGATCTTCCACAAGGGCTGCAATACGCAGAAGAGGCATACCGAATAAATCCGGAAGGCATCTATATCCGAGATACCTACGCGGTCGCGTTGTATGCCAATGGGAAATTGCAGGAAGCACAGGAGATCAAGAAAGAATTAGAGAGCAGCGGCCAACCCTTGGACGAGAGCATCACCCGTTTTCTGAATGGCGAGATGACTCTCCGAGACTATTACGTAGGGAAGTAGGTTTAAAGATATGTTAATACCTGGACTCGGACTCATCCTTTCGATCATTACCTTTCCTGGAGTGATCGTGCACGAGCTGGCCCATCAAATCTTCTGTTACCTGTGCAAGCTGAAGGTTTATGAAGTTAAATACTTCCGAGTGGGCAATCCTTGCGGGTATGTCATCCACGAAACATCGGATGATCCGCGCAAGATTTTTCTCGTCTCGATGGGACCCTTCTTTGTAAATACGCTCCTGGGAATGATCATTGTTTTACCGGCATCGATCAAGGTAATTGCTTTCGAGGATTATAGCAATTTTTCCGTACTGCTTCTGGCTTGGCTCGGCTTTTCCATTCTGATGCACGCCTTTCCAAGCACGGGAGATGCCAAGGTGATGGTGAGCGGTATCTTGAAAAATAAAAAAGTTGGCATCCTGCCCAAGGTGATCTCGGCTCCATTCATATTGCTGGTTTATGTCGGCGCAATCGGTTCCGTCGTTTGGCTTGATGCGGTTTATGCGGTAGCTGTAGCGATGGTTGTTCCGGACCTGTTGGTCCATCTGATTTAAGTTTTGAGGGGGCATCCCCCTCCTTTTTCGTACCCGCCACCGTTCGTAGAATTGGATATCGAAATGAGGATAAGGAATGTTAGAATCTACCTGTGAGCTGTGGAGCTTGCGGGTGGATTTTTGTGCTAAAGTCATCCATTTGTATGATATATTGGATTAAAAATGGAGGGCTTCACATGGATAAAGGGATTCCTGTTTATCTTCGGAGATTATCAAGTAACGATATTTCACTTGTTGAAGAATGGTTAAACAAGCCGCACATAATAAAATGGTTCGGCGATCCTCAAGAATGGTTGAATGAAATCCATAATGACCAGGAACAGGACTCTACAAGTTTATCGTAAATGATCAAGAGGACTAATCCTACGCGAGACCATGTGGTGGAGCCATCTGTTCTCATGGGTTCGACTGCTTGATCGAGTATAAATATTCTGGAGGAGTAAGCAAATGATATCCACTACAGCGGCAAAAATGATCAATCGTTTACCGGATAGATTGGTTACCTACCTATCTAAAAAAATTGTAGATCACTACTTAAAAAAATATGCCCATATAACCATAGAAGGTAGTGAAAACTTAAAGGGAATCATAACACCCACGATTTTTATATGTAATCATTTAAGCAATTCGGATGGATTGGTTTTA
Source organism: Gorillibacterium timonense (assembly GCF_001457415.1). Classification (GTDB taxonomy): domain Bacteria; phylum Bacillota; class Bacilli; order Paenibacillales; family NBRC-103111; genus Gorillibacterium; species Gorillibacterium timonense. The sequence goes on along the minus strand of NZ_LN881723.1, from coordinate 358,721 downwards.
GACAAGGCTTTAAAAGAGATTGATCCCACTTTTGTAGCAGGTGAAAAACTGTCAAATCATGCTGTTACAAGTATTGGGGTTCATGTAATAAAAACGACAACGATTAAACCCAATACTGCTGATAAAGAGGGTCTCGAGAAAATAATTAGGCTTGTGAAGCAAGGGGAAAGCTTATTGATATTCCCAGAAGGAACTAGAAGTAGAGGTAGTAGTTTGATCGAAGCGAAGAAAGGAATCCTTCTTATCGCAAGAATGACAGGAGCTCCTATTGTACCTATTGGATTATATGGGACCGAAAAACTGTTGCCGATAAATAAAGAAGGAGATATGAGGGCGGAAACCTTTCATGATGCAGATGTTCATATCAACATTGGAAAACAATTTGAAATTCATAAGAGAGAAAAAGAACAAGATAAAAAAGAATATGAAGAATATTCCATAAATTATTTAATGAAGAAAATAGCGGAATTATTGCCTGATAATTATAGAGGAGTATATAGATAAGTAGACAGAAAGTGCAGCGTACTCAAAGTGGAACTGCAATCCATTCTCCCGAATCGTATTGCTATTGTTCAACAGATCAGCGGTTTCCATAAAAAGGTAGGGGATTAACATGAAACCTTATGACAAAGGGGATCAATTATACTCGGATGGAAAATTTTCAGAGGCCGCTAATGTGTTTAGAGAGTGTATTGATTTGGGGATAGACCTAATCGATAGCATGAATTACTTAGGTTGTTGTGAGATGCAACTGGGCAATTACGAAGCGGCGCATCATTGGCTTGATAAGGCAATTTCGCTAGAACCGGTGTGGGAAAGACTCTATACCAATAAGAGCAGAATCTATATGAAACAAGGGAATGATTTAAAGGCGAAAGAGCTTTTGGACAGATCTCTCGAATTACATATTGAAAACGAGGATACTTTATATTACTTAGGTCTGTTTCATGAAAGGCAGGGAGACTTGGACCGGGCTAGAGAAGCCTATAAAAAATCCTTAGAAATTGACCCAAATCAATCGGGAACCCTTCTTAATTATGGAGTAGTTGAATATCGGCTCGATCATAAAGAAGAAGCCAAGAGTCTTTTTGAAAGGGTGCTAACTCTTGATTCGAAAGAAAGCTTGGCATATTGGAATTTGTCACAAATTTATATCGATTCAAATAGATATACAGAAGCAATTATTTATTTAAATCAATATATCGAATTAAACGAACAAGATAGAGAAGCGATAGAGTTACGAAAGGAATTAGAAGCTCCCAGATAAGATATACCTAGTTTTCTGTTTGATCAGTAAATTCCAGGTGCATCAGGAACTCGTTTTTAGAGACCAAATTTATATCGAAATCAGATGTTCAATGGTCTGCCAAATGGGAATCGTAGAAGCTGAAATCAGACAGGTAATTCTTCGAGGGTAAGGGCGGAATTGCCCGGTACTGACGACGATTAAGCCTCTTGGGTTCATGAATGTAAGGCGAATTATTAATCTCCGATTTCGATAAGATTCCCCTCAGGGTCTGCAATAAAGAAGTTTCTCTGACCCCATGGCTGAGTGGCCAACTCGGTTACGATCCTGACTTGGAGGTTTTTCAACCGTTCATATTCTTGATCAAGCTCAGGTGTGGCAAAGGTCAGGTACATCTCCATCGTAAGATTAATTCCGCTTGGCGGATAATACGTTACACCAATGGACTTTGCGAAATCTTTTCGATCATACATAAATAATCCATCATTGCCTTTTTTGAAACTGGCAAACAGTCCACCGTCCCAATCCGTTTCGAAGTTCAAAATATCGGTATAAAACGAAACCATCTTTTTCATGTCTTCAACAAATATCCCCACATTATGCATAGAACAACCCCCTCATCATATGTGAAATGTTGCACCTTTGCGATTGTAAATAATTTCAATATTGACCGTCAATAGAATGATGGATCCATTTTTCAACCGAAGTGTTTAGCATACTCCTGCAGCAAGAGCTGTTCGTTCAAATTCGGATAGACGAGCTCCTTCGCTGTGATGCACAAGCCAGCACAGATCGTGGCTAAGCGCATACATTCCTCTAGGGTTCGATTACGCAAGTATCCGTACAGAAAGCCAGAGAAGAAACTGTCGCCAGCGCCATTCGCATCCGTTAAGGTGTAATCCTCAATAATGTCGATATCTCCCCATACACCATCTTCGCTTAAGTAAGTCGCTCCCTTTTTCCCATGGGTACATACCACCAGCTTCTTGCCTCGATGTTGAAGATCTGCCATGACCTTTCGATAGTCAGTCAACTGATCGGAGCTTAGAAATATAGAGTCGGCTGCTTCGATATACTCCTCATGATAGCTGTTTATCCCGTCATAATCATGTAAATCGGTCCAGATGGGTTTCTTGTATTTCTGACAGAGGCTGATCAATGCTTTCGTATACCCGATAATGTTTAGAACGACGAGATCGCATTGACGAATGAGTTCTTCTAGCTTGATCATATCTAGCGGTGGATTCGAAGAGGACTGAGTCACAAAAATCGAAATTCGATTCCCTTGCTGATCCATGATATTAACATGACGCTCGGTACCTTGTGGATCAAGATCGTAGCGAAAGTCTACTCCCGACTGTTCAAGAGCCTCCTTAATGAGTTGACCATAGAGATCGTCCCCGATAATGGAATGTAAGAAGCAAGGCACGTCGAGCTTATGCAAATTGAGCGCTTTGCCCGCGCCCGTTGAGCCGATGGTTTCGTGAAAAGGAGCATAATGAATGGTATGTGACTTTAGCTGAGGAAGCTGGGGCAAGGAAATAATCGAATCGTAGGTTGTGCCGCCTAAAATGAGCACGTTCAACATGGTTGTATCCTCCCTAGTTAAGATTGAGCTGCTCCCAATCGTAAGGCTAACTCTTTGATCGTTTGAGATAGCTTCTGATTTACCGGATAGATGCTTTCTAAATAATTCAATATTCGGAGTGCGGATTGAGGAAGCTTATGGTATCCCTGCAGCATCTCACCTAAATGGACAGAGAAGTCGGGAAATCTAGCTCCAGTCCAATTGATCGATAAAACGCGCTACGCAGCCGGGCTTGATCATTCTTGTTCAGGCTCTGTCCGATGGCATCCAACCGTTCTAGTAAACGTTCTTTGGGGATCATGCTGCCACTCCTTTCGGATGAGGATACAAACCGATTATACATTAGATAAACATGAAATCAATATAGATTAGATAATTATTTAATACATTGACTTGATTTGAAAAGTTTTTGTATGATGAATTGGATGTTCATCGAATTCAAATCAGGAATGGTGGGGCTGGTTTCCATGAAAAAAGCGATAGCGATTCGGATAAGCACACCGATGGAGTTTTTATATTCCCTGTTTGCGGTGGGGACGGATAAGGGCTTTATCGAGATGATCCGGGCCTTTGACCTGGAGCCCAATGATCAAATAACCGGTATCCTTCAGGAAATGAAGAAGAGACTATCGCAGTACCTCTTGCAGGAAATGACCTACTTTTTTGATGCAAGCGGATGCGGGTTTATCCTGTATAAATACATAGTCCGTAACCCAACGATAAATAAGGTAAGCGAAATCATAGAGCAGGTTCAAAGGGACTCCGCGGATGATTTGGTTTGGAAAATCATCGAAAGCGTCTGTAAGAATACATTGCCGGAAAAAGAGACTCCCGCTTACAAAGAACTGTTAGGAAATCGGCATAAGCTCTTACAGCTTCTCGGTGAAACGAGGTTTCAAGACGAGAAGAGAAGGAGTAGGGTCATTGAAGCAGTGGATAATCCGGAGGAGATCAAGCAGCGATTTCTTTTGTTAGTGAGTCGATTTTATGCCGTCGGGTTTGCCCCGTTTGAAGCGGATATCCTGCAGGCGATCGAAGCGGAAAAGCCCAAATACGATGATCTGCTGGAGGAAAAGCCTGAGCTGGTTGTCAGCCAATATTTGAATATCGATCGCTTATTGGACCATCCGAAGGGATATATCCTTCATTTGAGCTTTTTCAAATATGTGAGCTGCCATGCTTATTCTTCTTATCAGGAAGACTTAGCGGATTGGTTTGTCCTAGGGATCTATTCGGATCGTTTGTACGATGACTTAGCGGCTGTAGAAAGACAGGCTCAGTTTTTTAAGGTTTTATCAGATGTCAACCGAATCGCGATTATCCGACGCCTGGCTGAGCGCCCTTGGTTTGGACAGGAGCTGGCAGAAGCCTTGAATATTTCGCCGCCAACCGTTTCCTATCATATGGGGTTTCTTCAACAAATCGGTGTGGTTAGCTTTACCCGAACGGACAACCGGTTCTATTACGAGCTGGATCGTTCGAAGCTGCTGAAGCCTCTTGAAGGCTTTATCAAATCCATATAGGGGATAAGAACATTTGCTCCCTTTTTTGCGAGCTTGGTTCGACGTTTTATGCTAAAATGAAAGAATCGAGAATGCGGCAAGGTTGGGAGCGGGATGGAATGCCATTGCAAGTTGTGATTGGACGTGCCGGGAGCGGCAAGACGGCCCATTGTCTGGGCGAGATCGGAGAACGGCTGAGGAGCGACCCAGAAGGCGGGCCACTTCTTCTGCTTGTTCCGGAGCAGGCGACGTTTCAGGCGGAGCAAGCTTTGCTCGCGCTGCCCGGAGTAGCCGGCTATATGCGGGCGCAGGTATTCAGCTTTCGCCGTCTCGCTTGGCGGGCTATGCAGGAGCTGGGAGGAACGGCGGGCGTGCCGGTGAGCGACCTCGGCAAGACGATGCTGCTGGAGCGCCTTCTCCATCAGCATGAACAGGAGCTGCGGGTGTTTCGGCAGCCTCCTGGCAAGCTCGGCGTGGCGCAGTCGTTGAATGGACTATTCAAGGATTTGCAGCGGAATCTGATCGCTTCGGAGCAACTGAGCGCCGCTGCTAGAAGGCTGATGGACGACCCGGAAGGACCATCATTGGATGAACGGCAAGAAGCCGAACCAATAAGCGAGCTGGCGCCTTCGGGCAGCGACCGCCTCACCGAGAAGCTGGGCGAGCTCTCTCTCTTGTACGGGGATTATCGCCGGACCTTGTCCGGGCGTTTTCTGGATAGCGAGACCTTTCTCGACCGACTTGCGGAAGGAGCGAGCCAGATTTCGTGGCTGAAGGAAGCCGAGATTTGGGTGGACGGCTTCTACGGCTTCACTCCACAGGAACGGCGGGTTCTCGTCCGGCTTGCGCTCCATTCCCGGAAAATGACGATCGCTCTGCCCTTGGATCGTCCTTACCAGGCAGGAGACGAACCGGATGAATTCGGCCTGTTTTATTCTCCGGCGAAGGCGATGGCTCAGCTTCTTCAGAAAGCGGACGAGGCTGGGGTCGAGATTGCCGACCCTCTCGTACTGCCATCTGACGCCATGCCACGCTTTCGGAGAAGCCCGATGCTTGCCCATCTGGAGCGGACCTTTGAGGATCGGGCGGCTGCGCGGCGAATTGTTTACCCGGAAAGCCGATTCGGCTCGGACATCGTGATGGCCGCAGCCGTGAATCGGAGGGCGGAGGTAGAGGGCTGTGCACGGGAAATCGTGCGGCTCTCGCGCGATGAAGGTCGCCGCTACCGGGAGATGGCCATCCGCGTGCGGCGAATGGACGAGTATGCCGACTTGATCCAGCAGGTGTTCACCTCCTTTGGAATTCCTCACTTCCTCGATGAGCGGCGCCCCGTGCTGCATCACCCCCTCATGGAGTTCATACGATCCGCTCAGGAGGTCGTGATCCGGGACTGGCCGTATGAAGCGGTGTTCCGCTGCGTCAAAACGGACTTTTTACTGGGGAATGGCACGGGACCGCTGGAAGGCGGAGTATCCACCATCAAGGGAGAAAAGGAGGGACGGGAGGCTGGCGAAGGCCAGCTGTCCTTCTTCGAAGAGGAGGAGGCTGCGGCTGCGCTTGATCCTTCCGCTCTGCCCCATCTGGATCGCCGGGGAGTGGACCTGTTGGAGAACTATGTCCTGGCGCGGGGAATTGCGGGCAGCCGCTGGAAGGATGACCGGTATTGGGAGCTTTACGTGCCGCTCCCTCTGGACGAGGAGGAAGAAGCTGTGCCGCGAGAAGCGACGGAAGCGGAGAAGGCTCGGCATGGCCTCATCAAGGGGAACCGAGATCATATTCTGCTCCGGTTTGCAGAGTTTGAGCGGCTGACGAAGAAGGCGAAGACGGTTCGCGAGCACGCCTCCGCCCTCTATACCCTGCTCACAAGCTGCGGAGTACCGGAGAAGCTGCAAAGCTGGTCGGATGAGGCGCTCCGCGCGGGCGAACCTGAGAAAGCCCAAGAACATGTTCAGCTCTGGGATAAGGTGATTGAGCTGTTCGATGAGCTGGTCGAGCTGATGGGCGACGAAGAGCTCGACGCCGAGCTGTTCGCTCGCTTGGTCGATACCGGGCTGGAGAGCTTGTGTCTCGGCCTTGTTCCGCCCGCGCTCGATCAGGTGCTGGTCGGTTCCATGGACCGGACTCGCTCGGAGCAGAAGTGGATCGTCTTCATCCTCGGAGCGAACGAAGGCGTTCTGCCGGCGAAGCCCGAAGAGGACGGCATCTGGAGCGATGCCGAGCGGCTTCGGCTGACGGATGCTGGACTTGAGCTGCCCGGAGGAGCCCGCAGGCGGCTTCTCGATGAGCAGCTTTTGCTCTATACCGGCTTAACCTCTCCTTCGGACCGACTGTGGCTCAGCTACACCTTGGCCGATGATGAAGGGAAAGCGCTGCTCCCATCGGAGATCATCCGGCAGTTGGGCGCTGTTTTCCCACTCGCGCGTGAGAACGAAAGGCTGCTTTATGCGGCTCCTCCTGCCGCGGCATCAAACGAAGAGACGCTGTCGTATCTGACACACCCGGACCGTGCTTTGTCAGATCTCGGCGTGTATTTACAGGAGGGGCTTGAAGGGCAACAGGTCCCGGAGGTTTGGCAGGATGTGTACCGCTGGCTGGATGGGAGTCATCGGTCTGATCTTGCCCTGATCCAAAGCTCCCTCACCTATGGAATTGGGCAGGAAAGGCTAGATTCCTTAACGGCAAAAGAGCTGTACGGAGACGTGCTCCGAGCGAGCGTATCGCGAATGGAGCGGTTTGTCGCATGCCCGTTTTCCCATTTTGCTTCCCACGGTCTTCGGCTGAAGGAACGCAGGCTGTTCCGGCTGGAAGCGCCCGATATCGGCCAGCTCTTCCATGCTGCGCTCAGTCAGGTGGTGCGGGAGCTGAACGCGGACGGGTTGAATTGGTCGGATTTGCCGATGGAGAGAGTGAAAGAAAAGGCATCGCAGGCGGTTGACCGGATCATTCCCCGGCTGCAAGGGGAAATCCTGCTCAGCAACAATCGGTACCGCTACATCGCGCGCAAGCTGAAGGAGATCGTCACGCGGGCTTCGGCTGTGGTGGCGGAGCATGCGCGGGGCAACGGGTTTTATCCGGTGGAGCTGGAGCTTGCCTTCGGTCCGGGGGAAAAGCTGCCTCCGCTCGTCTTTCCGCTGAATAGCGGCGGCCGGATGGAAATCGCCGGGAGAATCGACCGCGTAGATCGTGCAGACGGCGAGAAGGGCATGTACCTGCGCGTCATCGATTACAAATCGAGCGCCCGTTCGCTCGACTTGACGGAGCTGTACAGCGGCTTGTCTCTGCAGATGCTGACATACCTGGATGTGGTCGTCAGCCATTCCGAACGCTGGCTTGGCCAAAAGGCGATTCCTGCCGGCGTACTCTATTTCCACGTGCACAATCCGCTCCTCAGCATGCCGGGACGGCTTGATCCCGAAACAGCGGAAGCGGAGCTGCGTCGGCGCTTCAAGATGAAAGGGCTGCTGCTGGCGGACAAGGAATCTCTTGGGCTGATGGATGCGGCTCTGCAAGCCGATAGCGGAGCCTCGGATATCCTGCCGGTGGCGATCAAGAAGGACGGCACGTTCCGCAAGGGGGCGTCTGTCGCTAGCGAGGATCAGTGGTCTCTCTTGCAAAAGCATGTGCGCGGATCGGTGAAGCAGATCGGATCGCAAATCGCCGCGGGTGTCGCGAATGTGGAGCCGTACAAGCTCGGCAGGAAGACCGCATGCGACTACTGCCCCTACCTGGCCGTCTGCCAAATGGACACCGGGGTGCCGGGCGGCGAATTCCGCACGCTTCCCGCCTATGGGAGCGACGCGGTGTGGTCGGCGTTGGAGCGCTCGGCGGGCAAACCGGAGCAAGCGGACAAGGAGGCGAAGTCATGAGCGGATGGAGACTGGGTGCGAAGCCGGTCGGTTCGACATGGACGGATGAACAGTGGCAGGCCATCGCCTGCCGGGGACAGAATACGCTGGTCGCCGCTGCGGCCGGCTCCGGCAAGACAGCGGTGCTGGTCGAACGGATTATCCGCCGGGTATGCGATGAGGCGAATCCGCTCGACGTGGACCGGCTGCTCGTGGCGACCTTCACGAATGCCGCCGCAGCGGAGATGCGGGAGAGGATTCGCAGCGCGCTCGAGAACGAGCTGACGAAGAATCCGTCCTCGCGGCATCTGCGCTCGCAGCTTGCGCTTCTGCCGCGAGCTTCGATTACGACGCTGCATTCCTTATGCCTGGAAGTCATTCGCCGGCATTACCGCACGATCGGCCTCGATCCCGGCTTTCGCATCGCGAACGAGACGGAGGCCGAGCTGATCAAGCAGGAGCTGATCGAAGAATTGGTCGACAGCCGGTTTGCGTCCTCGGTGGAGGGCGACGGCTTCTGGCTCCTCGCTGACGGCTTCGGTGGTGAGAAAGGCGACGGGCAGCTGTTCAAGCTGATCGCGACCCTGTATGAGGCGTCGCGCAGCCACCCCGCACCGGCGGCTTGGGTTGCGGAGATGGCTTCCCGCTTCGCCGGAGCAGGTGAGGATCTTGTCGCGAGCACAGCGGATCGATCGGGTGATTCAGTTGAGGGCCAATCCGGTGGATCGGACGAGCTTCGTGCAGCTGTCAGCAAGGGACGAGCCGTGGGCGCAAGCCTGTGGTTTGCGAGCCTGCAGGCGGATGTCCGGTTGGAGCTCTCGGGGATCATCGGGCTTCTGGAGGAAGCGGGCCGCATCGCTTCTCTTCCAGCTGGTCCGCTCCCCTATAAAGCCAATCTGTCAGAGGAAGCGGAGGTGTTCCGCCATCTGCTGGCGCTTGCCGACGGAGAGTGGGACGAGCTGCAAGCCGCTACCGGGTTATCGATCTTCGGACGGCTGAAGCCCTGTCGCGGAGACGACTACGACAAAGTCCTGCAAAAGGCGGCACAGGAGCTGCGCGATGGAGCCAAAGCCCGCTGGGCGAAGATGAAAGAGGAGCTGTTCGATCGCACACGTGCTGACTACGAGAGCGAGCTGCAGCACATGGCTCCGGTCATGGACGCGCTGGCCCGGCTCATCATCGACTTCGCGGATCAGTATGGAGCCGCGAAGCGGGAGAAAGGGCTGGTCGACTTTTCCGATCTGGAGCACTACGCTTTGCAAATCCTGAGCGGAGGAACGGATGCGGAAGGAAAGCCTCTTCCCTCCGAAGCTGCCCTCGAGTACCGGAATCATTTTGAGGAAGTGCTGCTCGATGAATATCAAGATACGAACCGGGTGCAGGAGACCATTGTTTCGCTGATCTCACGCCCTGGCGCGGGCAATCGCTTCCTGGTCGGGGATGTGAAGCAGAGCATCTACCGGTTCCGCCTTGCCGAGCCCGGCCTCTTCCTGGAGAAGTACAAGGCTTATCGGAAAAGTGTGGAGGGGGCTATCGATCAGGAGGAGTCGTCCGAGCGGGAGGAGGCATTCCGCGGCCGTGCGGGAGCCGGGCTGCGCATCGATTTGGCCCGAAATTTCCGCAGCCGTACCGATGTGGTGAACGGGGTCAACTATCTTTTCCGGCAGATCATGGAAGAGCGGGTGGGCGAAATCCGCTACGATGCAAGCGCGGAGCTTGTACCGGGAGCGCGTTATCCCGAGGTGGATGCGGATCTGGCGGTGGAAGCGGTCATCCTGGACAAAGCCGGACAAACGGAGCTGCTGCAAGCCGATGAAGCTGGAACCGACAGGGATGGAACCGGCGGGAAGGAAGCGCCGACGGGAAGCCGTGTGGAAGGAGCGTTTGCTTCACAAATAAGCGGAATGGAAACGGCTAGCACGTCGAAAGCAAGCGGGACAGAGGCAAAAGGCGCGCCGAAAGCAGGCGAAGCGGATGCGGAAAAAGCGCTGAGAGCAGGCAGCGAGAGCGGAGACGGGACAAGCGGGCCGAATGGTGAAACGGGAGGCGTGACCGGCGATAACGCGGAGTCTGCCGACGAAGAAGGCGCATGGACGAGACAAGAGCAGGAAACGGCGAGGCTGGAGGCGCGCTTTGTTGCGGAGCGGATTCACCAATTGATGGGACAAGGCGGGCATTCTTCTTTTCCGGTATCGGCGAAAGGCTCAGAGCAGGCAAGACCTCTTGCGTACCGCGATATCGTCATCCTCATGCGCTCGACGGCGGGCTGGGCGCCTCTCTTTGCGGAGGAGCTCGGCAAGGCTGGCATCCCCGTCTATGCGGAGCTGGGGAGCGGCTTTTTCTCGGCCGTCGAGGTTGAGGTCATGCTGTCGCTGCTCAAGGTGATTGATAATCCGTACCAAGATATCCCTCTTGCCGGGGTCTTGCATTCGCCCTTGTTCGGCTTCAGTGCGGACGAGCTGGCGCAGCTTCGTGTGCATAAGCGGGATGGAGCCTTTTACGACGCGGTGTTGGCTTATGGACGTCCTGAGGCGGGAAGCGGCGTGGATGTCAATCCGGAGCTGGCGGATAAGCTGTACGGATTTCAGGAGCGGCTGGATCGCTGGCGTCGGGATGCGCGGCAGATGACCGTGGCTGAGCTGATCTGGAGGCTGTATCGGGAAACCAAGTATTACGACTTTGTCGGCGGCCTTCCCGGCGGGATACAGCGCCAGGCTAACCTGCGGGCTTTACACGACCGGGCGAAGCAGTATGAATCGACCTCGTTTCGCGGGCTGTTCCGGTTTTTGCGCTTTCTAAACCGGATGCGGGAGAGCGGCGGCGACCTTGGAGCGGCACGTTCCCTTGGCGAGCAGGAGGATGTCGTCAAGATCATGACCATCCACAAGAGCAAGGGGCTGGAGTTTCCCGTCGTTTTCGTGGCGGGCTTGTCCAAGCCTTTCAACCGGCAGGATCTGAATGGCTCCTTCCTGCTGCACAAGGATCTCGGCTTCGGCCCGAAATACATCGATCTCGGCCTGCGCTTGTCTTATCCGAGCCTGGCGACGCTGGCGATTCGCCGACGTCTGAAGCTGGAGGCGCTCGCCGAGGAAATGCGGGTGCTCTATGTCGCCTTGACGCGGGCGAGAGAGAAGTTGATTTTGGTCGGAACGGTCAAGGATGCCGCGAAGGAGACGGGCCAATGGCTGCGAGCCGGTTCAGGAGACGGCGAGACCTTGCCGGATTACGAGCTGGCCTCCGCATCCTGCTACCTCGATTGGATCGGCCCTGCGCTGATCCGGCACCCCGATGCAGAAGAATGGCTGCATGTGGCGGGCGCCGCTCTGGCGTTGCCCGGACAAGCGGACCCTTCCCGGTGGAAAATCTCTGTGCTTCCCGCAGACTCTTATGCACAAGCGAGAACAGACGGACAGAACCGGCAAGAGGAGGGCAATCGCGACTGGCTGGATGCATTGCGGCGGGGGGGACAGCTCCCGCTTCCGGGTACTGGTCTGGCGGAGGAAGTCAACCGGCGTTTGTCCTGGACTTATCCGCATGAAGCGGTGACTCGGCTCATCACGAAGACGACCGTAAGCGAATTGAAGCGGCTGGCGGAGCGCCAGCAGACGGCTTCCGAAGAGGAAGAAGCGGGCATAGATGGTCTGCGGATGATCCCAGGTATCGATAGAGCTGAGCAGGGAGCGGAAGGTCTGTCGGTGATCCCAGGTATCGATAGAGTTGAACAGGACGCGGAAGATCTGTCAGTGATCCCAGGTGTGAGAGCAGAGCAGGGAGCCGTAATGGCTGCTGATGGAACTGCCGGTAAAGCGGATGGTAGACGAGTGGGCGGTAAGCTCAGCTCGCCAATGAACTCCAGCATGATGGACATGCACGAGTCTTCCGCCTCTGCAGGCTCTTCATTTCCCGCGACCAAGGCGGCGGTATTCCGGCGTCCGAAGTTTGCCGAACATCGCGGCTTGAACGCAGCGGAACGAGGAACGGTCTATCACGCCGTCCTGCAGCGGCTTCCCCTTCATCCGGATTTATCGGAGGAGGATGTGCTGCGGACGGTCGAGCAGATGACCGCTCGGCGGCTATTGACGGCCGAGCAAGCGGCGGTGGTTGCCCCGGCGGAGCTCTTTCGCTTTTTCCAGACGGAGATTGGACGACGGCTGCTCTTTGCCGGGCGGGTGGAGAGGGAGCTCCCCTTCAGCTTGAAGCTGAAAGCAGGCGAGCTGTACCCTGGTTTACAGGGAAAAGATGCCGAGGAGACGATCCTCGTGCAGGGGATCATCGATTGCCTGTTCGAGGATGCAGGCGGACTCGTGTTGCTGGATTACAAAACTGATTCGTTGTGGCGGGAAGAGGCTGCCGGGCGCGCGGAACGATACCGGATTCAACTGGAGCTTTATGCGAAGGCGGTGGAGCAAATCCGCCACCGGAAGCCTGCTGAGATCCACGTTTATTTCTTTGACGGAGCACAGTCGGTTAAATTGATCGGGTAAGGCATAGAGGCTGGGAGCTGGCTCTCGGCCTCTATGCCCGTTTGAAGGGGAGGGTACTGTTCCCGGTCTTGGCGGGGATGGATTCTGCTCGGAATGAGAAAGAGGAGGCAGTTATGCGAATTTTACATACGGCGGATTGGCATCTGGGGCGAACGCTGGAGGGACGCAGCCGATTGGAGGAGCAGGAGCAGTTTCTCGATGAGCTCGTCCGGATTGTGCGCGAGGAAGAAATTGACTTGGTGCTGCTGGCGGGTGATATCTATGATACTGTGAATCCTCCCTCTGCGGCGGAAAAGCTATTCTTTGACTCGCTGTCCCGGCTTTCGGATGGAGGGGCGCGCCATGTGGCGGTCATCTCGGGCAATCACGACAACCCGGAGCGGCTTGCGGCAGCGGCACCGCTCGCGCTTCGGCACGGGATATCCCTGATCGGTCAGCCAATCTCGGAGCTGTTGGAGTTCGGAATATCCCGCACCGGGGAGCAGGTCCGACTCATGGCCTTGCCGTATCCGTCGGAATCGCGACTCCGCACGGTTCTGTCCGAGGAAGCGGATGAAGCGCTGCTGCATGCGGCATATGCCGACCGGGTGAAGGCTCTCGTCGCCCGTCAATGCGCGGGTTTTCGGCCGGATACCGTCAATTTGATCATGAGCCACCTCTTTGTGTTCGGAGGAGATACGAGTGATTCCGAGCGTCCGATTCATCAGCTCGGTACCGCGTATGCGGTCGATACCGATGCGTTGACAGCCGGAGCCCAGTATGTGGCGCTCGGTCATCTGCACCGTCCTCAGCAGCTGAATGCCCCCGATCCGATCCGTTATTCCGGGTCGCCGCTCGCGTACAGCTTCTCGGAAGCCGGCCAAGCCAAGTCGGTAACGGTGGCGGATCTAGCACCGGGGAAGCCTGCGGTCATCCGCGAGATTCCGTTATCGTCCGGGAGGCCGCTCGTTCGCTGGAAAGCGGCCCAAGGGCTTGCCGAGGTATATCGGTGGCTGGAAGAGGGACGCGATCCACGTGCATGGATCGATCTGGAGCTGCATCTCACGGATGCGATGTCGATGGAGCAGATTCAAAGCTTGCGCAAAGCGCGGGAGGGTATCGTCCACATCCGGCCGGTCTACGCGCAGGAAGAGTCCGAGCTGCGCTCCGAGGCGGGAGATAAGCTCCCGATCGACGAACTGTTCCGGCGCTTCTATGCCCGGCAAACCAAAGGGGCGGAACCGGAGCCGGAGCTGGTCCGGTTGTTTTTGGAGCTTTTGCATGAAGGGGACAGTGAGGAAGCTCTGGAAGAGAATGAGTTTCAAGAGACAGATGCAAAGGCGAAGGCGAGGGTTGAGGCTTATCCGAGCATCCGGCCTATCGCGGGAGTTGGCGGGATAGCGGTAGAAGCCGAAGCCCTGCAGGGTGAGGAACAGACCGGTACCGACTTGAATGAAAAGGCAAAAGCCGAATACGAGCGGCGAAGAGCAGGTATGGAAGCAGCGGCAGCTGGGGAGGGGGAAGCATGAAACCGATTCATTTGTCCCTCTCGGGACTGCAAAGCTACCGGCAAAAACAGGAAATCGACTTCACCGGCTTGAATGGCTCCGGTGTATTCGGTATTTTTGGCCCGACCGGAAGCGGCAAATCGTCCATTCTCGATGCCATCACGCTGGCGCTGTTTGGCGAAGTGGAGCGCGCCGTGAAAGGAACCCAGGGCATCATGAACCATGCCGAGTCCGTCCTAACGGTTTCTTTTACCTTCGAGTTGTCACGAAAAAACGGTCCGGAGCGCTACCGGGTGGATCGCCAGTTTAAACGCGAGGATGAGGTCTCTTTGTCCTCGTCCGTGAGCCGGATCATCCACTACCGGGACGGCGAGCAGGTGGTTCTGGCGGACAAGCACAAGGATGTGAACAGCAAGGTCCAGGAGGTGCTCGGGCTTTCCATGGCGGATTTCACCCGGGCCGTTGTGCTGCCCCAAGGGAAGTTTGCGGAATTTCTTGCGTTGAAAGGGGCGGAGCGGCGGAAAATGCTGCAGCGGCTGTTCCATCTGGAGGAATACGGGGAACAGCTGAACAAGCGGCTCGGTGCTCGCCTGGATCAAGCCAAGCAGGAAAAAGAACGGATCGCCGCCGAGCAGCAAGGGCTAGGAGATGCGTCTCCCGAGGCGGTCGAAGCGGCCCGGCTACGCCTTCTGGAAGCGGAAGAGACAGCGAAGAGCTGCCGGGTCCGTCGGGAGGAAACGGAGCGGCTCTTCGAGGAGCTCCGCCAGCTTCGTCAGTGGCAGGAAGAAGCGGCTCGCTATGAAGTGGAAGCGGCTGGACTCGCCGCGGACCGCGAGGAATGGCAGGAGCGCGAGCGCAAGCTGGAGCGGGCTTCGCTAGCCGCCCGGCTTAAGCCGCTGCTTGACTCGCTGCAAGCGGGGATACGCAGCGAAGCGGAGTGCGCAGTGAGGAACGCGGCGATGGAGGACGAGCGGAAGAGTATGGCGGCTCGCCACGAGGCGACGCGCCTCGCATACGAGCGGGCGAGAGACGAATGGGCGGCAGAGGACGCTCCGCTGTCGGTACGGCTGGAGCAGCTCGGGCAAGCGCTGCGGGAGCAGCAGGAGATTCGTGCCGCCGATACGCGGCTTCAGGAGCTGAGCGAGCAGCTGCTGCAGACCGAGCGTCGCTACGCGGAGGATTCCGCGGGGCTAGCGAGCGAGCGCGAGAAGCTCCGCTCGGGCAGCGCGCTGCAAGCCGAGCTGAAGGAGCAGCTGCTTCGCGCGGAGACGCGGCCCGAGGAGCGGGAGCGCCTGCGCGAAGCGGAGCGCGCTGCGCAAGCGCT
>NZ_LN881723.1:0-343027 GCF_001457415.1 Gorillibacterium timonense | reverse complement strand
GAGCGCCGTTAGCGCCTCGTTCAGTACGAGCGGCAAGCGGGTCGCCGGGTGCTCATTGCGACTCCTCGCAAGGATGTCGTCCTCGAACTGCTTCCCCGGTTGAGAACGGCGTTTCCCACCGAGCGCATTGTCGCCCTGTATCGCGGCAGCGCTTGAGAAGCTCGCGGCCGATTGCCGCGAGCGCGGCTTCGCCATTCGGCAGGCGAGCTTCGAGCTCGACGCGCTGCTCCGCCGACTGGCGGACGCTTGTCCGCCAGAGCCGGAAGAAGCGGCTCGCGGGGAGGAACCCCCCGCCCTCGCTTCCATTGGGGCAAACAGCGCTTCGCCTGAAGCGGCGGATGTCGCAGTCGCCTCCTTCCTCGCGCAGCAGGTCCAAGCTGCAGCGGAGGAGTTCGCCGCCTGCGAACGCGAGCTGCGGCTGCTCGTTCGAGACGCCGACCCGCTTCTCGCGGCGGCGGAGCTTGACGCCCGCAAGCGAGCCGAGCACACCGCCCGGCAAGGCGCAGCGGAAGAAGCCGCCGTAGCAGCAAGCAAACGCGGTGCGGAAGCTCGCGAGCAAGCGGACGTATTGCTCGCCGCTTGGCTCGGTGCTTACGGCGGCCGCACGCCCGAGGTGCTGGCGGCGGAATGGACGGCGCTTGCGGACAAGGACCGCGCGGCGGATGCGCTCCGGGAGCGGCTGCGCAAGAGCGAGCCGTACCTGGACAACCTACTCGCTTCCATCAATCGCCTTCAGTTGGAGCTGGAAAGCCTCGGCCAGCAAAAGGTACGGCTGGAAACCGAGCAGGCTTCGCTTAAGCGGCAGTTGGAAGATCGGCTTGCCGGACTGAAGGAAAAGCTCGGAGGCGCGACCGGTACCGTGGAAGAGCAAATAGCGGAGACGCAGGAGCGGTTAGACCGTTTGCGCAAGCGGGAGCGGGAAGGCCGGGTTCTGCTCGACCAAGATGCTCGGGCTCTTGAGGAAGCGAATCACCGTGCTACTGCGGCACGTCAGGCGATCGAATCGGCGACGGCTTCCCTCGCCGATATTCGCAGCCGGTGGGAAGAAGCCTTATCCCGTACAATGTTCGCCGATGCGGAAGAGGTCGGGTCGTCTTTGTTGGATTCGTTTACCGAAGACAAGTGGCGTAAAGAGCTGCAGGCTTATCGGGAACGGGAAGCTCTTCTGCGTGAAAAACGAGCGGAACTGGAGCAAAAGCGTGCCGGTAGGATGGTAGCAGAGGATGAATGGCGGCTTGCCTCCGAACGGCTGACTGCCGCTCGCGAGGAAGACGAAGCGGCACTCGAACGCCGAGCTCGAGCTAACCGGGACCGGGAGGACGTGGAGGGCAAGCACACCCATTGGAAGGCGCTTGAAGAGCGCAAAAGCTCCACTGAGGTGCAGCTTGACCGAATGAGCAAGCTCCAGGCCGTGCTGCGCGGTAATGCGTTCATTGACTTTGTGGCCAAGGAACAGCTGCTGCAGGTCACCCGGGCAGCTTCCGATCGGCTGAGCCAATTGACGCATAGGAGATATGCCATCGAGGTGGACTCGGAGGGCGGGTTCATCATCCGGGACGACGCGAACGGTGGAATCAAACGGCCGGTCAGCACCCTTTCCGGTGGGGAGACGTTCCTGACCTCGCTCGCGCTGGCGCTCGCGTTATCCGCGCAAATTCAGCTAACCGGCGAATCGCCGCTGGAATTCTTTTTCCTGGATGAAGGCTTTGGCACCCTGGACCCGGAACTGCTTGATACCGTGGTCAGCGCCTTGGAACAGCTGCAAATGGAACGTTTGACCGTTGGCGTCATCAGCCATGTGCCGGAGCTGAGAGCCCGGCTGCCCAAGCGGCTCATTGTGGAGCCCGCCGAACCAGCCGGAGCCGGAAGCCGCATTACGCTGGAGACGATGTAGGCTCATCTGGGAACTTGCTGTGGCAGTTTGTTGCAACCCCCTTGCGGAAGCTGCCATGCCGCCGCTTCGAGCCGGGGCGTGAACTCGTATCGTTCGATCACGGTTGATACGAATCGGACGATCGAGTACGACTCCGATTCTGCAAGGAAAGCAGACGTTCAAGCTCACCTTCGGTTCTTCGCGGTTTGTTGCTCTTTCCGTTTTGTCTTCATCTCGTTTTGCCTTCGCCTCTTGTTTCCCTTTCACTCCTATGGTATATTGTCACTTACCATCTTGATAACTCGATTCGCCGATGATGAGATTCCAACTCGGAGGCGTTCTCGCCAGGTTATCGCGGGAGGGAGTTCGGTTTCGTCTTATACCGACTTCCCGCTCAGGAGCTTATCCCGCCGATCTCCAAGTGAACCGGACCGCCCGTTACCGCGGAACCAAGAGGTTCGAACCCGTCTGTCCGGTTCGTTCAAGTTGGGTGGCACCGCGAGCAAGCGCTCCTCGTCCCAAACGGATGAGGGCGCTTTTTGTTTGCAAATCCACCTACGAAGGAGTGTTACCCATGTTGGACATGAAGATCATCCGACAGCAGCCGGAACTCGTGCAGGCTGTGGCGAACCGCAAGGGAATCGAGGTATCGGTAGAACGGATTCTGGAACGGGACCGGCAAAAGAGAGAGATTCAGCAAAAAGTGGAGGAGCTGCGCCGGGAACGAAACGAACGGAGCGAGCGAATCGGACGCCTAATGCGGAGCAAGCCAAAGAAGGTCACGACTTCAGCCGCAGTCCAACGAGGTGCGCTTTATGAACCCGAACGAGCAGCTGTGAAAAAGATCAACGACGAGCTGGCCGCTTTGGAAACGGAGTGGACCAACGTCAGCCAAGAGCTCGAAGAGCTCTTGCTCCTCGTCCCGAATCTCGTATCGCCCGATACGCCGGAGGGGCTGTCGGATGCCGACAATGTGGAGCTGAAGCGGGTTGGAGAGCCGCCTCAATTCGCGTTTCCGACGCGCGACCATGTGGAACTGGGCGAATCGCTTGGGCTCATTGATATTTCACGCGGGGTGAAGGTGGCCGGAACCCGCAACTATTATTTGACCGGAATCGGAGCTATGCTTCATCGAGCAGTTCAACAGCTCGCAGTGGATCTCCTTATCAAGCGCGGTTTCACGCTGCTGGATGTTCCGCTTATGGTTCGGCCGGATGCGATGACGAGCACAGGCTTCTTCCCGTTCGGGCAGGATCAGGTGTATCGCGTGGAAGATGAGGGAAAATGCCTCGTCGGCACGTCCGAAGCTCCGCTTGTTGCCTATTATGGTGGGGAGATCGTCAATGTGAAGGAGCCGATCCGGTTGACAGCAGCCACCGCTTGCTTCCGCAGTGAAATCGGCTCGGCAGGGAGGGATGTTCGCGGGCTGTACCGGGTGCATCAATTCGCCAAGGTGGAGCAGGTGGTGATCTGCGAAGCGGATTATGAAATTTCGGAGCGATGTCACCAGGAGATTACTGCAAATGCCGAAGAGCTTCTCTCACTGCTTGAACTACCGTATCGGGTCGTAGCCGTCTGCATCGGCGACATGTCGCAGAAGACCTACAAGCAATTTGATATCGAGACCTGGATGCCCAGCCGGAATGCCTACGGCGAGACGCATTCAGCGTCGAACCTCGGTGATTTCCAAGCTCGCCGCGCCGGCATCCGCTACCGAGGGAAGGATAGCGAACTGCGCTACTGTCATACGCTGAACAATACGGCGGTGGCAACGCCGCGCATCTTGATCCCACTCCTTGAAAATCACCAGAATGAAGACGGCTCGGTAACCATCCCCGAGGCGTTGCGGCCTTACCTGAACGGAATGACGGTCATTCATCCAATCGCCGGGCCGAAAGAGCCGAATGGGACGATGACGATATAAATTAGATCGGATCAGATGGTCCTAGTAGGCCGTCAACCCCAATCGAATGAAATTGAAACGGTGTCAACCTGGAATGAAGCGAAGATAAAAGAAGGTGAGATATATCCCGCGAAAGTGGAGATGAATCAACGGCGTGATCTAGCTTGCGAAAATAATGGAGATGAACCAACGACGTGATATAGCTTGTGAAAATGGAGATGAATCAACGGTGTAATATAGCCTGCGAAAGTGGTTATGAGTCATCAAGTTGTCCACCTATAATGGACAATATGTATGGTTTTGTCTTTCGTAAGGTGGACAGTCCTGTCTGACTGAGATAGAGACGCCGATATGGGGTGGACGTCAATATACTGTTATCACCGACTGTATTTACACTAGATATAGACATTTTGGCGGCCTTAACGTGAGGAAGGGTCTATCTGCTCTTTGTCCACCTTCTAAAAAACAAAATAGGCAAAAATGTCCTTCTCACGCGCACAATATGGATGTTCATACTGGGGAAAGAAAAGACTTCAAATTTCAACGTTGAATGCGAAACCACTGATCGTCCGATTAAATAGGCCGTCAACTCTAAATGTTGAATTATCCTGCACCAGCTCAGACGGAGCCGAATCGGACAATGCTGGATCAACCACACGGGTTCAGACGGAGCCAAATCGGACAATGCTGGATCAACCGCACGGGTTCAGACGGAGCCAAATCGGACAATGCCGGATCAACCGTACGGGCTCAGACAGAGCCGAATCGGACAATGCCGGATCAACCGCACGGGTTCAGACGGAGTCGAATCAAATAACTTGGTCCGTCAACAAAGTTAATCTTCCTTGACCCGGTAACGAAGCACCGTCTTCAAGTTCTCCTTCGCGGTTTTCTCGAAGTTGCTTAGATAGATTTCGCGGTGCTCTCGGCTGCGAAGAGACAGCTTCTGCTCCTGCATAAACTGCTTCATCTTCTCGAAGCTGCGCGGCTCCTCGTCAAAGGAACCGATATGCAGCACCTGAACGCATAACCCTTCCTCTATACTCGAAAGCCTCACTTCCTGCAGCAAGGGGAGGGGCTTTTTCTTGTTTGCGGTATGGACAGCCCTTTCCGCGATTTCGTCCGTCACGAAATCCGGTTGACGGATCATCAAGGTATAGAGGAGTTGGTCTTTGTCCAGCGGATCATTCTCACCGGTCGTATTGGGCAAGCTCCATAGTCCCTCCAACGGATAAACGGTGTACTCCTGATAGCCTTCTGGGGTAACTCCGGTCTTTGGCATCATCCGGATGGCGTAGGCACAAGAATAGAGAGCCTCAATCCGTTCAGAAAATGCCGGGGTATTCGGATTTCCCTCTCCCGTAATGGCCAAAAAGCGCCAAGCTGGAATGTGTATGCGCTCCGGTTGTTCGCTCGGAAGATAAAACGCTTTTTCCTCTTTTCTCCATTCCTTTTTCATAGGGCATGTCCATCCTTTCGCCTTTTGGATTTCCTTTACACTACCAAATTGGGGGGACAGCTTGGATGTCCTCTTTACAGGATTAAAGGGATGGATTCATCTTAGTGAAAGATTTATAGAAATGAATGATTCATTTGACAGACCGTATACATAGATATACGATATATAATATATCTAGGTATTAGGAGAACGGATCGGAGAGGAGGACCCATGAAAATCAACAAGGAACTGATGAAAGGGAGCACCGTCATCTTGATCCTGACTCTCTTGGAGCGGAAACCGATGTATGGGTATGAGTTGACCAAGGAGCTGGAACGCGAATCGGATGGGCTTTTTACCTTGAAAGAAGGCACCTTATACCCCATTCTGCATTTGCTGGAGGCGGAGGGCTGCGTAGAGGCGGAGTGGAGCGAGCAGGAGGGACGCAAGCGGAAGTATTACCGGATTACGGCTGCAGGCAAAAAGCTGCTTGGGGAGAAAAAGCAGGAATGGCGCCTATTCGCACGTACGGTCGATCGGGTATTGGGGGAGGGAAACGCATGAGAAGGCTGGAAAAAGAACCTCGAATTCAGCTGTATCTGGATCAAGTCTGCAAACAGGTGCGAGCGAAGGCCATGCATCCGGAGCTGAGACTTGAGCTTCTTGGTCACCTGGAAGAAACGGTGGAGGAGCTGGATAAGGAAGGATTGAGAGAGGATTCCGCAATCCAGGCAGCCTTGCAGCAAATGGGAGATCCGCGAACGGTCGGAGAGGAGTTCGATCAAGCCCATCGTCCCCGGTTTGATGTGGGCTTCTTTGCAGCTATCGTGATCTTGGCCTTGCTTGGAATCGCACTTGCTTTTTCGGTTAATTCTGCGACGGAAGGTCGACTTGGGTCCCATAACGGTTTCTATCGAACGGCTGCCGCTGTCATCGGATTGGCCCTATTTTTTGTGATGAGGCTCTTTCCCTATCGGCTGCTCAGCCGCTTTCCAATGGGCTTTTACGGAGTGGCGTTGCTCCTGATCTATGTTTCCTTTGATGCAAGTGGGCCAAGTGGTGAAATCTACTTGTCGATAGGATCGTATGCTTTAAATGGTTCGGAGCTGGTCTCCGTCCTTTTCCTTCTCGCGTTGGCAGGTGCTGTTTCGAGCAAGCTGCCGTGGATGGACTCCGTTTCCGATTTCACCAAAATGCGACGGATAGGCTCAGCTTTCGGAAAACTACTCTATCTCACGAAGCTTGGATTCATTTTCTGGGTTATTCCCGGCCTTGCTTTCTTGAAATTCAATGACCTTTCCTCTTACTTCCTCTATGCGATATCTGCGGGTTTCCTTCTGTTTCTTGCCATTCATCGAACAGGCATGATGAGACGCGGGCCAGCTCAGAGGATTGGTTTACTTCGCCTCTCAAAAGTTACTGTCGGTCTAAGCGTCCTTGCCGCCTGCTTCATTTTGATTCCGTTCGTGTTGTCCGATAGCGTTCGCATCCTCAGGATGACCATGCATCGGTTGTTTAATGGAATGGACGGTTATCAAATCACTCAAGTGTCTATCGCCTTGGAAAAGGCAGGCTGGTGGGGACATGGCTTTGGAGCTCCATTCAAGTCGCTGCCTGCCTTTTATTCGGAGATGGCGTTTCCTTATTTCGTCTACAGCATGGGCTGGGCGGCGGGTCTCGCTCTGATCGCGCTTCTCTTGTATTTCACCGTCAGCCTGATCAGGCTTGCATGGGCGATTCGAGACCCATTTGGGCGCTGCTTGGGGGGAGGACTTGCTGCATTGCTCTTGACGAAAACGCTATGGAACCTCGCGATGTGCTTCCGGCTTGTTCCGATCATGGGGGTGTCGATACCGTTTTTCTCCTATGCTCCCACGTCCGTGCTATTGAATTTCGTCATGTGCGGTGTTCTCGGAAGCATCTTCCGCAACCGGAATCGGATGCCTTCTCCTGCACCCGTCCCCTCATCGAAGTAGAATCCCCCATGCGTAATAAGCTTCATTCCATCACCGCGCGATGCCTTTGGTCATTCAAGGGGCCGCACCAAGAAAATCCTATTTATTTTCACACCAACATGCAACTTTCATAGTCTCAGGAATCGTTATAAAGAGAGAGTCGAAAGGCTTCTTCTATTTCATTTACAGGTTCGGAGGAAAATGATGAACGTCCAAGCAAGGTTACTTCTTATGCTGGTGCTCGTGCTTCTCTGGCCGCTCACGGGCGGGTCCGAAGCGCGAGCGGCGTCCGACATCCGGTTAATTCTGGATGGGAAGGTTTTGACCACCGATGTGCCGCCTTACCTCAAGCCGAAGGTTTCGGTGACGATGGTTCCGCTTCGGGTGATTAGCGAGAGCTTTGGGGCGAAGGTCGATTGGTCTCCTTCGAAGAAAGCAGCTACTATCCAGATGGATGCGCAAACGATGGTTCTCACAGAAGGGCAAAAAACGGCTCTGGTAAATGGCGTTCCGATTGCTCTCGACGCATCGGTAGAGGTGGTTCGAGGGCGAACGATGGTGCCGATTCGTTTTGTGAGTGAGAAGCTGCTTGGTATTCAGGTTGTCTGGGATGCTCAGCAGCGTGCCGTTATTCTCACCTCCGGCCGAAATGGGGGAAGCGGGGAAACTCCTGGGTCCGGAACGGGAACGGGTGGAGTTCCTACTGTCCCTCCGGTTTCAACGACACCCACGACCTCTCCGACTCCAACGACATCCCCGACAACTCCTCCCGTGAAGCCGCCGGTAGTCAGCGCTTCGGAGGAGATGCGCGGAGTATGGGTTTCGACGGTGTTCAATCTGGATTGGCCGAGCTCGAAATCTTATGGCAACGTAGAAAAACAAAAAGCAGACTATATCCAACTCCTGGATGAGGTCCAAGCGATGGGTATGAATGCGGTGTTTGTTCAGGTTCGACCGTCCGCGGATGCTATCTATCCATCCCAGCTCGTTCCGTGGAGCTCCTATCTGACTGGGACTGCAGGCAAAGATCCGGGGTACGACCCGCTTCGCTTCCTCATTGACGAAACGCATCGGCGGAAGCTGGAGTTCCATGCCTGGTTCAATCCATTCCGGGCGACCACTGGTGCGGCTCCACAGCTTCCAGTCAATCATGTTGTGAACCAACATCCCGACTGGATCGTGAATTTTGGCGGCAAGCTGTATATCAACCCAGGAATTCCGGAAGCCCGCAAGCATGTCATCGATGCGATTTTGGAAGTCGTTCAGGGGTATGACATTGACGGAGTGCACCTGGACGATTATTTCTACCCGTCCGGGGAGACGGCGAACGCCCCATTCAACGACAACGCCACTTTCCAGAAATACAACGATGCCGGGATTGCCAATAAAGGTGATTGGCGGAGAGACAACATCAATCAGTTTGTTCACGACTTGTCGGAAGGGATCAAGGCGGTGAAACCGGGCCTCTCCTTCGGGATCAGTCCGTATGGGGTGTGGAGGAACAAGGCGGACGATCCGACCGGCTCCGATACGAAAGCGAGCATGACGGCTTACGACAGCACCTATGCCGATGTCCGGACATGGATTCAAAACGAATGGGTCGACTACGTAGCCCCGCAGCTCTATTGGAGCATGTCCCGGACGATCGTCCGTTACGATCTCCTTGCCGATTGGTGGGCGAATGAGGTTCGAGGAACGAAGGTAAAGCTCTATATCGGGCAAGCCCCTTATAAGCTGGGAACCTCCGAGGTGGGGTGGGACAATGCCCAAGAGCTGGTGAATCAGTTAGCCTATAACCGCAGCATTCCCGAAATACGCGGCAGCCTCTTCTTCAGCGCAAAGGATTTGCGGCGCAATCCTCTTGGACTCATCCCTCTTCTTCAAGCTTTTTACGGGAATTACAACCCGTCGGTTAGCGAATGAACGAGCATAAGAATGCCTAACCGACATCACAACAAAACGCTCGCCTCTCCACACAGAGAAGCGAGCGTCTTTGTTTTGCCTCAGGAGGGGGTCTGCGCGAAATGCCATCACTTCCACCGGAGACGGTTGGTCACTAGTATCATCGCGAAGGCGATGAAGATCGTGGCACCCGTCCAATACCAGGCCAGCGTCATCTTGCCTTGATCGACTGCCAAGTAGATGGCCATCGGCAGCGTCTGCGTGACCTTGGGGATGTTCCCGGCCACCATCAGCGTGGCGCCGAATTCGCCCAGCCCGCGGGCGAAGCCGAGGATGTAGCCGGTGAGCAGGGAACGCCAGGCGAGCGGAAGGCTGACATAGAGAAACACCTGGCGGTTGTTCGCTCCGATGGCCCGGGCGGCGGCTTCGAGATCGGGATCAATCTCGTCGAAGCCGGTTTTGGCCGATTGGTACATGAGCGGGAAGGCGACGATAACGGATGCGATGACGGCAGCCTCTGGCGTGAACAGCAGGCTGTAATCGAACGTCCCCTCCAATAACTTGCCGACCGGTCCCCTTCTGCCGAGAAGGACGAGCAGGAGAAAGCCCACGACGGTAGGCGGCAGCGCCAACGGCAGCATGAATAAGGTTTCGATGAGGATTTTTCCGGGAAACCGGGCGCGCCGCAGCTTCCAGGCGAAGTACATGCCGATGAGAAAGACGAGAACGCTCGCAAGCAGGGAGACTTTCAGTGATAGACCGATCGGAGCCCAGACGTCTCCCCATGCGACGTTATCCGGAATCATTCAGCAGCCAGGAAGCCGTGTTTCACAAAGATATCGATCGCTTCCTGCGAAGTCAGATAAGCGCAGAGAGCATCCGCTTCCGTCCGGTGCTCTGTTGCCTGTATGATTCCGATCGGATAGGTGATGGGGCTGTGGGCGCTGTTGTCCACGGTATAAGCGATCTTGGCTTTCGTGGAGGCGAGAGCATCGGTTTTATAGACAAACCCGGCTTCGGTGTTGCCTGTCTCGACGTAGTTCAGCACCTGTTTGACGTCTTTGGTGAAGACCATCTTGGGTTGAAGAGCATCCCAGAGACTGGCCTTCTCTAACGTTTCCTTGGTATAGCTGCCTGCCGGAACGGATTCGGGAGTGCCGACGGCCAGCTTTTTGAAACCGGCATCCTTCAAGTCTTCAAGCGAAGCCACCGTTTTGCCTCCTTCGGAAGGAACGACCACAACCAGCTCATTCAGCAGCAGATTTTTTTGGGTGGTCGAATCGATGAACTTGCCCTCGACCAGCGCTTTCATCTGCTTGGCTCCGGCGGAAAGGAACAGATCGGCCTTAGCGCCTTGTTCAATCTGTTTTTGCAGCGTTCCCGAAGCACCGAAGTTGAAGGCCAGCGTGACACCGGGGTGACTGGCTTCATAGATCGGCTTGATCTCTTCCAGGCTCTCGGTCAGGCTCGCGGCCGCGGAGACAATCAGCTGAACCTTGTCGCCGGCTGGAGCAACCGTTGGAGAAGCGGATTCGGAGGGAGCGAGCGAAGGCGAAACGCTAGGAGAATCGGTTGGAGCGGTTGAGGCGGAAGCAGAAGGCGAAGCGGAGGCGGCGGAATCGGACGATTTTCCACAGCCGGTCAATCCGAGCAGAAGTGCCAAAGAAAGAAGCAGCATCACCAATAAGGGGTTTCTGTTTTTCATGTTAGGCCTCCTCACATCACAAGTTATATCAAAATATAATCAGTTATAACTAACTTGTAAATAGATTTTGTGTGCGCAGTGCTGTCAAAATTGGCAGATTTGTGAAGATTCAGGAAGAGAACGGTTTCATTGCACTTTGGTAGACTCGCCTTTATGATAGAGAAAAGCACCGGTCATCGAGAGAACCGGAATGCCTCCGTGAGGAGTGAATGGACATGGAATCTGCCGTATCGTATACCCCGGAAGAGCTGGCCCAGCTGCTGCGCGTCTCCAAGCTGACGGTCTATGATCTGATCAAAAAAGGCGAGCTGCCCGCTTACCGGGTCGGCAAGCAGATGCGCGTAGATAGCGCGGATTTGGACCAGTACAAGCGCAAGATGCGCATGAGTGAGAACGCTGACGTTCGATTTGCATCAGACAGAGACAGTCGAGGGGGCGAGCGATCCGCTGTGCCTACTCCAGCGGCGGCCGCAAGCGATACCAATACGATCGTAATCACCGGGCAGGATCATCTGCTTGATCTCGTCGCTCGCCACATGGAGGAGCGCAGTTCCGCAAAACGTCCGCTCCGCTCGATGATGGGCAGTCTGGACGGGCTTTTTTCCCTGTACAGAGGGGAATCCGATCTAATCAGCACCCATCTGTTCGACGGAGATTCGGGGGAGTATAACCTGCCGTATATCCGGCGGATTCTGGTCGGATTTCCTTATGTGGTCGTACATCTGGCAGAACGCACAGCGGGGTTGTACGTCACCAAGGGCAACCCTCACGGCATCCGCAATTGGGCTGATCTGACGGTTCCTGGAATTCGCCTCGCCAATCGGGAAAAGGGGTCCGGTGCACGCGTCCTGTTGGAAGAGGAGCTGCGCATTCGCCATTTGAACGCGGCTTCCATCCTTGGATATGAGCGCGAATTCCGCAGTCACATGAGCGTAGCCAGCCAGGTCGCCGCAGGAAATGCCGATGTTGGCGTTGGCTCGGAGCGTGGTGCCTTGTCTGCCGACGTTGATTTTATACCTATGCGCCAGGAACGGATTGACTTGGTCATGCTGAAGAAGCCCGGAAATCGGGAGTGGATCAATGAATTGAAGGCGCTTCTCGCCTCTCCGGAATTCAAAGCGGAGCTAGGTCGACTCGGGGGATATGACTCAACCTCTACAGGCAAAGTGATCGGGGAATATGGAAAATAATAGTTGTTATAAAAACTAACACAAATGTTTTGTTTGAATGAAAATTTTGTGAAAATATTCAAAAAACCATTAAAAATGTTAGTTAAGCTTACACAATGTAATTGACCGAAACCGAGCCTGCCCGTATTCTGAGGGTGGGTTTTTTGTTTGAGGAACCCGAAGAGTCGATTAGGAAAGGGTGAGAGGTATGTTAATGGTCAGGGCCATCATTCGGCCGCAAAAGGTCAATGAGGTAATCTCGGCGCTTCTTGAAGCGGGATTTCCGTCGGTCACCAAGACGGAAGTGTCCGGTCGGGGAAAGCAGAGAGGGATCGAAGCGGGAGGTATTCATTACGATGAGATTGCGAAGGTCATGTTGATGATCGTTGTGGAGGATGACGACAAGGATGATCTGATCTCTATCATTATGCGCAATGCCAAAACACAGCCTAAGGGCCATTACGGAGATGGCAAAATCTTCGTAAGCCGAGTGGATGAGGCCTATACCATCAGTACCGGTACGAACAACCTGTAAAAAAACGAAAACGGCCTGTTCCAAGCTTCCTGATGTTTGCGGAGGCTGGACAGGTCGTTCGCGCGCGAACCGGCAGGTGAGGATCAACCGATAAGTCCGTGATAAAGCCGTTTCGCTTCCGCGATGCTGTTCGTTCCGTGAACCAGGACACGCCCATCCGGGAAAAAGACCAGCCTTTTATCTTCGTGCGAGTAAGAGAGAAGATAGGGGTTACGGTCGAGATGACCGTCGAGTCGCTCTAAGAGCTCGGCCAATTGATTCAGATTCAACGGCAGGCCATTCGAGGGACGAAGCTGAACAGTATCTCTCCCGCATAGGACGGCCGCTTTCAACCGGCTGCCTGCAGCCAAATGGGGATACGTGCGCTCGCTTCCGCAGGAGGGGCAACCCGGGTTGCGCATTCCGGATAAATCGACTTCGTAATGTTGGTTTCTCCACAAATCAAACGTGAGAAAGGTTTGGCGAAGATCCATTTCGTTCCCAGTAAGCAGCTTCAGGGCTTCCACGGTCTGGTGGGCGACGACCGCTTGAACAGCCGGGGCGACGATGCCGCCTATGTCGCAGGTTTCTCCCGTCATAATGCCGGAAGCGAGTAGACAACTGAGACAGGGGGTGGAGCCAGGGAGGATGGTAAAGCTCATGCCGGAGCTACCCACGCACGCTCCGTATATCCAGGGGATGCCATGCTTCTGGGCGAGGTCGTTGACGATGAGGCGGGTATCGAAATTATCGGTTCCGTCCATCAAGAGATCAGCACCTGGAACCAGTTTCTCCAGATCCGCGGGGGCGGCGTCCAAAACATGAGCGTGAATGACGACGTCGGGATTGATCTCGTTCAAGCGATTCCTTGCGGCGATGGCTTTGGGAAGCCTCGCTGCGGCATCTGCGTTACTGTATAGGGATTGTCGCTGCAGGTTACTTGATTCCACGTAATCCCTGTCAATGATCGTTAACGTACCAATTCCCGCGCGCGTTAATGTTTCGGCAATGCCAGAACCGAGTGCGCCTGCTCCAATGACAATGACATGCTTTTGCGAGAGTGCAGTCTGGCCGTTCTCGCCGATGGCGCGGAAACGAATTTGTCTGGAATAGCGGTCTTTATCCATGTGAAGGCCTCCTCGGCATCGGAGATATTAGCGTATATTGTAGCGGCATTTTAAGAAACTGTCACGATTAGGAGCGAGATACTCATGACAAATAACGAGATTCATGGACATGCAGATCCTCAAGCGGGGGCGGGAAGGTATTTTCGCCAGATGGATATGGTCGGAGTGGAAGGGCAGGCGAAGCTGCGGAACGCGACGGTGCTTGTTGCCGGAGTCGGCGGTCTTGGCGGAACGGCTGCCTTGTATTTGGCTGCGGCGGGTATTGGAAAGCTGATTCTGGTTCATGAAGGGGTGACGGTGCTTCCCGATTTGAATCGTCAAATCCTCATGTCGACGGACGGCATCGGCCGGACGCGGGTCGATCAGGCAACGGAAAGTCTATCCAAGCTGAATCCTGATGTGGAGATCGAGGTCTGGAACGGCAAGGTCGAACCTGAAGCGGTGCGCCCGCTTGTCCGTAAGGCGGATCTAGTCATCGACGCCCGCTACGACTTTCCGGAACGATACGAGCTGAACCGCCTTTGCTTGGCGGAAGGAAAGCCGATGATAGAGGCTGCCATGTATGGCTATGAAATCTCAATGACAACCGTTGTGCCGGGGGAGACGCCTTGCTTGGAATGCTTGTATCCAGAATCGCCAAAGGTGTGGGAGCCGCTCGGATTTCCTGTGCTGGGGGCCGTGTCGGGGATGGCTGGCTGCATGGCGTCGCTCGAAGCGATCAAATGGCTGCTCGGCAAACCTGGGCTTGCCGGCAAGCTAATGAGATTCGATTCCTTAACCTTCCAATCGGTTGAAATCGATGTGGCGCAGGCTCCTCGCTGCGAATTATGCGGTTCTCTCTGAGAATGGCTTTCTCTCGATAGCGGGTGTGGCGAAAAAGGCTGCTCAAAGCCGGAGATGCTCCGGTTTTGAGCAGCCTTTTTGCACAAGATGAAAGCAGCTTCAACCGCCTGATAGCGGCGGGATGAGGGAAATCTCATCACCATCCCGGAGGAGCTGGTCGTCCGGGGCGAATGTGCGGTTGACGGAGGTGAGCGATTGGCGGACCCAACGGTCGGCTCCCGGATGGCGGCGAACCAACTCCGCCTTCAAGTCCTGGACGGTGAGGCCGCTCTCGGGCAAGTCCATCGCGAGCGGGGTTTCGCCAATTTCGTCTGCTAGACCGGCGAATAAGTGGATGCGGATCGGCATGGTTTCCTCCTTTTTCAAGCGGGGATTCATCCACATTATAGATCGATTTGGCGTTTTGGCAAGCGGGAAGTGAAGATCGATTCAATTATGAGAACGATTATCAAGGAATCGATCGTTTTGTATGCGCTTTAAAAATGATTGAAAGCGAATACATGTTATATGTATGTTAGAATATATGACATATAATGCGACGAAATTGTTAAAGCGTGTTTGTAAGCGTTACATATCATTGACGTTTTTTCCACGAAATCTGTACTATGTAGACAATTCCACAACGAGCTTCAACACGAAGGTGAAATAACCTGACATGCGAGAGAAAGGAACGGTGAACCCATGGAACCCCGATCGATCCGCCACCCTTGCTACAGCGAAGACGCCCATTATTATTTTGCCCGGATGCATCTGGCCGTGGCTCCCGCATGCAACATCCACTGCAAATACTGCAACCGCAAATACGACTGCGTCAGTGAAAGCCGTCCCGGTGTGGTCAGTCAGGTTTTAAAGCCTTCCGAAGCGTACCGCAAGGTTCAAGAAACGATCAGCACTCTGCCACAGCTTTCGGTGGTTGGAATCGCCGGCCCCGGCGATCCGCTTGCCAATCCCCGGCAAACCTTCGAAACCTTTTCGCTGATCAAAGAGACATGGCCGGAACTTGAGCTCTGCCTCAGCACCAACGGTCTCAAGCTCGCCGATCATATCGAAGACTTGGAGCGCCTTGGAATCGGCCATGTCACCGTAACGGTGAATGCGGTCGATCCCGATATCGCAGCCGAAATCTACGACCGGGTTCACTGGCGGGGCAAAACCTACCGGGGCAAGGAAGCGGCCGAGATTCTCCTGGAGAGACAGGCGGCGGGGATCGAAGAGTTGAGGAAGAAAGACATCCTATGCAAAATCAATTCCGTGCTCATACCGGGCGTGAACGACAGCCATCTTCTGAAGGTGGCGGAAACGGTTAGCGCCTGGGGAGCCTTTACTCACAATATCATGCCGCTCATTATCAGTCCCGGCAGCCCTTACGAACGGGAAGGCCGCGTAGGACCGAGCGGATCCGAAACGCTGAAGATTCAAGAAGCTTGTTCCGCTGTTATGCCGGTCATGCGGCATTGCCGGCAGTGTCGAGCCGATGCGATCGGGTTTCTGGGGGGAGATACCGCATCCGCAGGAACGCAAGACACGCTGGCCATCCGTAGAACATATCCACCTGAAGAGAGGGAGGCGATTCAGCTCGAACTGGAGAAGCAGATGCTCGCTAAGCAGGAGCAGCGGACGCTGAGGTCAGGCGCATGCGGAGGAGGTTCTTCCAAGCGCCAGCCCGGCTCCGTGAAGGTCGCAGTCGCAACGCGTGGCAATGGGAAAATCAACCTGCACTTCGGCCATGCAAAGGAATTTCTCGTCTATGAGGTGGAGGAAACGGGTCCTCGGCTGCTCGGGGTCCGGAAGGTTCAGGCT
This sequence comes from Gorillibacterium timonense, assembly GCF_001457415.1. GTDB lineage: Bacteria > Bacillota > Bacilli > Paenibacillales > NBRC-103111 > Gorillibacterium > Gorillibacterium timonense. The sequence continues at coordinate 326,798 of NZ_LN881723.1, read as the reverse complement.
TATTGCAACGGTACCGCGGATTGCGCGGATCCCGCAGGCAAAGGGAGGATTTTGGAGGAAACTGTCGCCATGCTGTCCGATTGCGACATCCTGCTCTCCTCCGGCATCGGCGAGAATCCATCCCGACTATTCCGGGAAGCTGGAATCGCACCGATCGTAAAGAAGGGCGAGATCGAAAAGGAACTGATGGAAGCAGCTCGATTTTACCGCTACTTGGGCACATCGGCGTTCGTCGCCAAACCTTAAAACAAATCTGGGAGGTTGAGTTTCATGGGAAAGCTTCGTCAAATCGCATTTTACGGTAAAGGCGGCATCGGCAAATCCACGACTTCACAAAACACGCTGGCACAGCTCGCATCGAAATTCGGTCAAAAGATCATGATCGTCGGCTGCGACCCGAAAGCGGACTCCACCCGGTTGATCTTGAACACGAAAGCTCAGCAAACCGTGCTTCATCTGGCCGCCGAACGCGGTACGGTCGAAGACCTGGAGCTCGAGGATGTCGTAAGCGAAGGCTTTGGCGGAATCCAATGCGTGGAATCCGGCGGTCCGGAACCGGGCGTTGGCTGCGCAGGACGCGGCATCATCACCTCGATCAACTTTCTGGAAGAGCAAGGGGCTTATGACGGACTCGACTTTGTATCCTATGACGTTCTGGGTGACGTTGTTTGCGGCGGATTCGCCATGCCGATCCGCGAGAACAAAGCGCAGGAGATCTACATCGTCTGTTCCGGCGAAATGATGGCGATGTATGCGGCGAACAACATTGCCCGAGGGATTCTGAAATACGCGAACACCGGCGGCGTCCGTCTGGGCGGCTTGATCTGCAACAGCCGGAACACCGACCGCGAGGATGAGCTGATCATGGAGCTTGCCCGCCGTCTGAACACCCAAATGATCCATTTCGTCCCCCGCAACAATGTCGTTCAGCACGCCGAGCTCCGCCGTATGACCGTTGCTCAATACTTCCCGGATCACCCGCAGGCCAAGGAATATGAAACACTTGCCGACAAGATCCTGCATAACGACATGATGACGATTCCGACTCCGATCGAAATGGAAGAGCTGGAAGAGCTTCTTATGGAATTCGGTATCATTGAAGACGACGAAACGGCAATCAAGCGGCTGGAGGCGAAGGAGGCTAGAGCATGAGCACAACCGAGAAGCGTTTACCTGTAGAAAAGGGCGAAGCTCTCATCCAGGAGCTGCTAGAGGCTTATCCCGAGAAAACCCGGAAGCTGCGAGCCAAGCATTTTGAAGTGGCTACCGAAGAAAACATCGAAAGCAGCAAATGCTCGGTGAAATCCAATATCAAATCCCGCCCCGGTGTCATGACGGTTCGCGGCTGCGCTTATGCCGGTTCCAAGGGGGTTGTCTGGGGCCCGATCAAGGACATGGTGCACATCAGCCACGGTCCGGTCGGCTGCGGGCAGTACAGCTGGGGAACCCGACGCAACTATCAGAATGGCGTGCTTGGCGTGGATGCCTTCGGGGCTATGCAGATCACGAGCGATTACCAGGAGAAGGACATCGTCTTCGGCGGTGACAAGAAGCTGGAGCAGATCTGCCGGGAGATTACCGCCATGTTCCCGCTTGCGAAGGGCATCTCGGTTCAATCCGAATGCCCGGTCGGCCTCATCGGCGACGACATTGAAGCCGTCGGCAAGAAGATGACCAAGGAGCTGTCGATGCCGGTCGTACCGGTCCGCTGCGAAGGCTTTCGCGGCGTCAGCCAGTCGCTCGGTCACCATATCGCCAACGACGCCATCCGCGATCATGTCATGGGCAAGGGAACGCTCGAAGATACGACGCCTTATGACGTCTGCATCATCGGAGACTACAACATCGGCGGCGATGCCTGGGCATCACGAATCCTGTTGGAAAAGATCGGGCTGCGCGTCATCGCTCAATGGACCGGAGACGGGACACTGAACGAAGTCAGCATCGCTCACCATTCCAAGCTCAATCTCATCCACTGCTACCGTTCGATGAACTACATCTGTACCACGATGGAAGAGCAGTATGGCATTCCGTGGATGGAATACAACTTCTTCGGTCCGTCCAAGACGTATGAAAGCTTGCGCAAGATTGCCGCTCACTTTGATTCGACGATCCAGGAGAACGCCGAACGCGTCATCGCCGAGTACAAGGCGGAGATGGACGCCGTCATCGCCAAATACCGTCCGCGGCTCGAGGGCAAGAAGGTCATGCTCCTGATCGGTGGACTCCGTTCCGGCCATACCATCGGCGCGTATGAGGATCTCGGCATGGATGTAGTCGCTACCGGATTCGAATTCGCCCACAAGGAAGAGTACACGCGCACGATCAAGGATCTTGAGAATGGAACGATCCTGTATGACGACCCTGCCGCCTTCGACCTTGAATTCCTCGCGAAGCGGCTCGATATCGACCTCATGGGCTCCGGGGTCAAGGAAAAGTATGTCTATCACAAGATGGGCATTCCGTTCCGGCAAATGCATTCCTGGGATTACAGCGGTCCTTATCACGGCTTCGACGGGTTTAAGGTATTTGCCCGCGACATGGATATGGCCATCAACAGCCCGGTATGGGGCCTGATGAAAAAAACGGTATAAAGGGGGGCTTCCGATGTCCGATTCATTCGTAACACGCGACCATAATACATTGTTCTCCACGGGAGATTATCTGGAGCAGGCCGAACGGAAACGGCAGTTCGAAAACCCCTGCTCGCTGCAAGAGGTGGAGAGCACTCTGGCTTACACCAAGACGAAGGAGTATGCGGAGAAAAACTTTGCGCGAGAAGCGCTGGTGATCAACCCGGCTAAAGCTTGCCAGCCTTTGGGAGCGGTGCTTGCTTCTCTTGGCTTCGCCAAGACTCTGCCTTTCGTTCAAGGCTCTCAGGGCTGCGTCGCCTACTTCCGCAGCCACTTGTCCCGCCATTTCAAGGAGCCGGTTCCGGCCGTCTCCTCCTCGATGACAGAGGACGCTGCCGTCTTCGGCGGAATGAACAATTTAATAGAAGGACTTCGCAACGCAACCGCGCTCTACAAGCCGGAAATGATCGCCATGAGCACCACCTGCATGGCCGAAGTCATCGGCGACGACCTGAGCTCGTTTATCGGAAACGCCCGCAACCAGGGAGCGATACCGGAAGATTTCCCGGTCGCCTTCGCCAACACTCCGAGCTTTGTCGGGTCGCATATCACGGGCTATGACGCGATGATGAGATCGATGCTGACCTATCTCTCCGAACGCGGTGGAGCGGATCCGACCGAAGCGCCTGCCCGAGAGGGAGCTGTTAACGTCGTGATGGGCTTCGACACCTACACCGGAGATTTTGCAGAAATCAAGCGGCTCTTCTCTCTGCTTGGGGCCGAGCTGACCGTTCTGGGAGATTACAGCGACAACCTGGATTCTCCGGCAGATGGAGAATATCACTACTATTATGGAGGAACAACGCCGGAGGAAGTGGCCGCGGCTCCCGGAGCAGCTGGTACGCTCTTCCTGCAGAAGTACTCCACCAAGAAAACCGCAGCGATGGTCCAAGACAAATGGAAGAAGGAAACCGTCGCTCTCTATTCGCCCATCGGAGTCGGCGCTACCGACAAGCTGCTGGCAGAGGCGAGCCGGATCACGGGCAAACCCATCCCGGAAGTGCTTGTAAAAGAGCGCGGACGCGTTGTGGATGCCTATGCGGATTCCCATCCTTACCTGCATGGTCGCCGCGTGGCGATGGCGGGAGATCCTGACTTCCTGCTGGGGCTCATCTCCTTCTGTCTGGAAGTCGGCCTAGAGCCGGTTCATATCGTCTGCACAAACGGCGACAAGGAGTTCGAGGAGGAAGCGACCGAGCTGTTGAAATCTTCTCCTTACGGAATCGACGGCAAAGTGTACATCGGCAAGGATTTGTGGCATATGCGTTCGCTGCTCATCACCGATCCGGTTGACTTCGTCTATGGGAGCACCCATATGAAATATGCGGCAAAGGATTCGGATACGCCGCTCATCCGGGTCGGCTTCCCGATCTTCGACCGACATCATCTTCACCGGTATCCGATTATCGGCTACCAAGGTGCGCTTAATCTGCTGACCCTTACGGTCAACTCCGTATTGGAAAAGCTCGACGAGGAATCACCGGGGTATAACTTCGATCTCGTCCGGTAAAAGAACGGAACCGGACAAGCGGACGCGAAAGGAGGGCGGCAGGATGAAAGGGAGCCGGAACGAATGGAATCAGGAGCCGGCTTGCGAGCACAGCAAGCCGGAGAAGAAGGGATGTGCCCGGCCGAAGCCGGGCGAGGCGGCAGGCGGCTGCGCTTTCGATGGCGCCCAGATCACCCTATTGCCCATCGCGGACGCCGCGCATCTGATTCACGGTCCGATTGGATGCCTCGGGAACAGTTGGGAAAGCCGGGGGAGTCTCTCCTCCGGCCCCGATCTGTCCCGCTTCGGATTTACGACCGATCTCAGCGAGCAGGACATCGTGATGGGCGGCGAACAGAAGCTGAAGGGAGCCATTTCAGACATCGCCGTCCGTTACCATCCGCCGGCGATCTTTGTATATTCCACCTGCGTGACGGCGCTGACCGGAGAGGACATGGACCGCGCCTGCCAGGAAGCGGAGAAGGAATATCACATCCCCGTTATCCCGGTGCACAGTCCGGGTTTTGCCGGAAGCAAAAACTGGGGAAACCGGCTCGCGGGAGAAGCATTGTTCGATCATGTCATCTCGAAGGGGAATGGAACTCCCCTGGATCCGGAGGAAATCTCGCAACCGCTCGTTAACCTGATCGGCGAGTACAACATCGCCGGAGAGCAATGGGATATCGAAGAGCTGTTGAACAAAGCTGGCATCCACATCCTCTCCCGCATCACCGGAGATGGGCGCTTCCGGGACATCGGGAAGGCGCGTCATGCGAACGCCAATATGGTGGTCTGCAGCCGAGCGCTCGTCACCTTAGCGAGAAGAATGGAAGAAACGTATCAAATCCCTTATTTCGAAGGGTCCTTTTACGGCGCACGGGAAACGGGGTTTTCCTTGCGTCAATTGGCGTTTCTTATCGGTGACAACGAGATCGACCGCAAGGTGAGCCGTTTGATCCGCTCCGAGGAGGAAGCCCTGACGCATGATCTTCTCCCCCTCCGCAAAAAGCTGCGCGGCAAAAAAGCGGTGCTATACACCGGAGGAGTGAAGAGCTGGTCCATGATCACCGCTCTTCAGGAGCTGGGCATCCAAGTGGTGGGCGTCGGAACGAACAAAAGCACCGACGAGGATATCTCCCGGATCAAAGAGCGCGTGGGCATGGATGCCGACTTGATTCCAGAGGGCGGAGCCGCTCGCATCTTGAAGACGGTTAGGGAGCGTAAGGCCGATCTCATGATCGCAGGCGGACGAAATCTCTATGTCTCGATGAAGGAGCAGATTCCCTTTCTCGACATTAACCAGGAACGGCATAAAGCGTATGCGGGCTATGTCGGTATGCGCAGGCTAGCGGCTGATCTGGTCGCTGCATTGGAGCATCCGGTTTGGAATCTCGTGCGCAGACCGGCGCCGTGGGAAGGAGCGAGGGCGAATGGAACCGACCGCTGATGCTGCAAGCTATGCCGGCAATGCCAACCCTGCGGGCGGAGTCAAACGCCTTTCCGTCAATCCGCTCAAAATCAGCCAGACGGTCGGAGGAACGCTCGCGCTTCAGGGAGTCTATCACGCGATGCCGATTCTGCATGGCGCTCAAGGCTGCGCTGCATTCACGAAAGCACTCATGACCCGACACTATCGCGAGCCTGTCGCTCTGCAGACGAGCGCTCTGCAGGAGTTCAACGTCATTTTCGGTGGGGAAGCCAGCCTATTCGAAGCTCTTGACACAATACGAGCCAAACACAATCCGGATGTTACCGTCGTTCTCAGTACCGCCCTCACCGATGTATCGGGAGAAGACATTCGCGGCGAATTGAACCTGTACCGCAAAAGGCACGACATGGGCGGAAAGCTGCTCAGCTGCGCGATGCTGCCCGATTTTCAAGGCTCCTTGGAAAGCGGCTATGCCCGTACGATCGAAGCTCTGCTTGAGGATGTGTTGACCGGAGCGAATCATCCCAAGAAAAAAATCCGCAACCGGGTGAACCTGCTTCCCGGCGCTCATCTCACTCCCGGCGACGTGATGGAGCTGAAGGAGATCATCTCGAGCTTTGGGCTTGAGGTGATTGCCCTTCCCGATATTTCCACATCGCTAGCCGGTCATCTGCTGACAGGTCACACGCCTCTGTCTCGGGGAGGAGTGCCGCTGGATCTGTTGAAGCAAGCAGCCGCTTCGGAGTGGACGATCGCGGTGGGGCAGAGCATGGAAGGAGCGGCGAAGCTGCTCGAAAAACATGCGGAAATCCCTTATAAGCTCTTTAAAGGTGTCACCGGTCTGGATGCGACGGACGATTTCTTCGCTTTCCTGCAAAGGATCGGCTCGGAGCCGGTGTCCGTCAAATACCGCTGGCAGCGGGAATTCCTGATGGATGCGATGTTGGATGCACACTTTGTGTATGGAGGCAAAAAGATTGCCCTGGCTTTAGAAGCGGATCATCTTGGTGTGCTTGAAGGATGGTTCCGCGAAATGGGAGCGCGGCCGGACATTCGGGTCGCGGCAGCTCGCCCCCATTCAGGCGGCAAGCTGTCTCCCGGTACGCTAATCGGGGACCTTGGCGATCTGGAGGACCTTTCTGCGGACGGTGTTGATCTGTGGGTGAGCAATTCCCATGGCGAGCAAGGCGCGCACCGTCTGGGAGTTCCCTTCGTTCCCTGTGGATTTCCCATCTTCGACCGGTTTGGCGCCGGTTTGACCGTGTCGGTCGGGTACCGGGGAACGACGGAGTGGATGAATCAGATCGGGAATCAGCTGTTAGCGGCGGAAAGGAGGAATCATGCATGAAAGTCGCTTTTGCCTCGATGGATGGGAAAACGGTGGATGCCCATTTTGGCCACTGCGAGCGGTTCACGATCCTTCACATCGATGAGTCGGGCTATCATTACTTGGAAAGTCGGGACGTGGCGCATGTGACCGATGAAGGAGAAGTCGACAAGATCGAGAATCGAGTGGCGGCGGTAGCAGATTGTACTCTGCTGTTCATTAGTCAGATCGGTCCGGCGGCTGCGGCCCGCGTGACGCGTAAAGGAGTTATGCCCGTGAAGGTGGCGCTCGGCACACGCGTATCGGAGCAGCTGGAGCAGCTGCTTGAGAAGTTGAAGAACAACCCGCCGCTTTGGCTGGTCAAGGCGATGAGGCAAGCAGAGCAAGCGGAAGAGCGAAACGCGCTCTAGTATGCGAAAAACGTAAGCGTACGGATAGGATCGGACAGCGGAATGGAGGGGTTCATGATGGAAGGGGAAACGAAGGTGGAAGGCGATCTGGATCGACTGGAGGACTTCCTGATCGAATGGAACGTCACTGTCGATCCCGCTGTTCTTGAACAGAAGCGGCTGCGCATTCTGCGCAAGTTCCGCTATCATCTCTCTCGGAAACAGCTGGAGCCAAAGCTCGGCATGGAGCCGAAGTCGCCTGAATGGGAAGCCGTCCGGTTGTGCTTGCGATTGGCGGTCTATGACGCGACTCTGCCTCCTATGTTTCAGGAGCCGCTGGCTTGTGCTCCTTCCGCCTGCAGCGCCTGTCATGAGAGCTGCGGCTAACGGGACGGCAGCCCACGGATAGAGGACTTGGACGCTCGCGAACGACGAACGTACCATCAAAAAAGCGGAGTGTGGAATTGTCCACACTCCGCTTTTTGCGATTGAAGAGCAGGGTAATTTCCACCTATGCTTGCTTGCATAGTAAGCCGCTTGAGATAACTGCGATCATGTGATGTTGCATGGTTATAGATTCGTCAGCATATCATACAACTTCTTTACGGTTTTCCAGTTACGTACGGTAGCGGAGTCGAACTCTTTTGAGGCTCGAACGGCAAGCTTTGAGTTTCGGATACTTGGATGGCAAAGAAAATAGATCTCTTTTTTTCCTGCTCGTAGTTGATCTGGGCCTGTATACGCCTTGCGGATTTCATCCGTCTGGATCTGGCTTGGTGCTTCCTCTAAAAAGTAGACGTAGAGGTGCTCGACTTGTGGGTCCGCTGCTACTGCTTCCGACAATTCCGTGTCCGTGAATGGAAGCTGCTCAATGAGAACTTGTAATTCATCTGCGCTACGTACCAGTACGTTGCTTTCAAAGCCAAAGCTCTCCACGAACGCAGCCTCTATCTTTTTAAGCAAGGTCTCTTCGTCAAGAGTCGTTTCAAAAACGACGTTGCCGCTTTGAATATAGGTTTTCACATTCTGTAGCCCTAAGGCTGTCAGGACTCGTATCAAATCTGCCATCTTGACGATATTTTTCCCGCCGACATTGATTCCTCTGAACAGAGCGACGACCTTCATTTTCTATCCCCTATTCTTCTGATATATTTTCACGACTCGTTCCATGATTTCATTTGCCGGATTCGTAGCAAAGTCCTGATCCTGTTCCAATAAGCGGGGAATGGCTCTGATTTGAACATCAAAGATTGCTTCCGCACCTGATTCGGTTGCTTTTTCAAGGGTTATCTTCCTGCGTTACGTCTTTCCAGATATGATAATCTCATAGTTCTCAGCAAAAAACCACAGCAGTCAGAGCGGCGTTGGAGTTGATCATTTAGAGGGTTACTAGAAAATATGGACAACAATTATATACTATGGAATTATCGAACGGGGAAGGGTGGTTGGATTGATAGCAAATTTCGCCTTCATACACGAGTTTCTTGATCAGGATTTAGCGACTCGAAGTGAGGTTGAGACCGTTATCCTTTGCGGATCTTATGCATCGGGGAAAGCTACAAAGCACAGTGATGTTGACCTGTGTTATATCGGTCAATTCGAATCATTTCAAAGAGAAAGCATCCTTCATCATGGCCGCGAGTTCCAGTTGATGATAGCGCCTTGGTCTTGGTATGAACATGTTGTCTCCGAGTACGAGCGCAAAGGAAACCTTATCACAATTACCGTTATGCTCGCTACAGGTAAGTGTTTAGCCGCTTGACCGTGCCCTTGCGGAATGCTTTATGATGTAGCCAGAGGTGAGAACATGCGATATACAATCGGTCAGTTTGCAGGCTTGCATCATGTATCCAAAAAGACGCTACGATACTACAAAGACATCGGTCTGCTTGAACCTGCTGGCATTGATCCGATCAACGGGTATGCCTTTTATGAAGACGAGCAGCATGAGCGCATGCAGCGCTTGCAGTACCTTCGCAGACTTCGTTTCACGCTTGAGGAAATCCGTAAACTTTTGCAAGCCGAACCAGAGTCGTGGGTCAGTTTTGTTCAAACCCAACTAGCGGTCGTTCGATCGGAGAGGCGTCTCTTGGACAGCATCGAGCAAGAGCTTCTCGCTTTACAAACACGAATTCGGCAAGGAATCGACCGGTATCAACCTATGATAATGACAACGGAGTATCAAGTTGACACATTCAACCTCCAAGAGCCGCTTTGGGTAATCGGCCGTGCGGAACGCGTTCCTTTCGCCGACGAGGAGAAAAAACAGCCTATGATCGACCATTTGATCGGCCAATTCTATGGAAATGACGAGCCCTGTTTGATTCCTGACCCGGCGACGCCTGCCGCAAGCTTCGGTCTTGTGTATGAATGCGAGAAGGACATGAGCATGGGCACTTACATGATGGGTGTGCAAGTTTCTTGTCTGCATGAGATTCCCGAAGGGATGCGCAGCTTCACCCTGCCTTCCGGACGATACGCACGTGTCTCTTTCCACGCGAGCGACCGGGAGACGCTCACCAGCTCGGCATTGGCAGGTGCTTACTCCCATCTATACGACAAATGGCTGCCAAACTCGCCTTATGCCATGACGGAAATGCTGGCTGCGGAGTATTATTTGGAGGACCGAATGGAAGCGCCCTTCAATCCGGGGATGGAGCTTTGGCAGTTGGTAGTGGAAAGAGAAGCGGGAGTATCGCCAATTAAATAGGAAGGGAATTCTTATGAGTATGCCTGTAAATCAATATTTCAAGAGCGAAAGGCTGCTTTACCGGCCCCTTCAGATGGAGGATGTTCATCCGTATGTGAAGATGTGCAATGAAGCTTCCCGTAGGCGATGGTTTTACTTTCAAGAACCCCATTGTTTAACGGAAGCGTTTTGGATTCGTGGAATGGAGAATAATATCGCCACATGGTCGCGAAGGGTAAATGTGCTCAAAGATGATTGCGGCTTGGCCATTGTACGAAAAGAGGACAGAGCGCTAATTGGTCTTGTGGGGATCAGCAAGTTCCACGGACCGGAAGAAGAGCTTGCGGATGTGGAGATCGGATATCACATCGGTGAAGCCTACCAAGGCAACGGATACGGGACGGAAGCGGCTATAGCAGCGGTCGAATGGGGATTAGCCGAACTGCGAGAATTTGGAGCGGTACCGAAAATCGTCGGAAAGGCGGAGCATGAGAATAAGTCTTCACGCCGAGTGCTGGAAAAAGCCGGTTTCACGTTCGTTCATGAGGAACCGTACTTAAGCGTTTACGAGCGAATAGGAGACTAGCTCCAATAAGAGAGATCCGATATCGTACGTACAAGAATATACAAGAATGGGGCTGCTCGGAGGAGTCGGCCCCATTCTTTTTCGCACCTTCAAGATGAATTGCTTTCCGATCAAAAGCTCGTCGAGTTGAACTCATGCTTAACTTGCGCGGCGTGCCCTACGCATAGTCAACAGCGGTGTTTTTGGACACCCAGGCTTCCAGCTGTGCAGGAGTCATGGGTTGGCCAATGTAGAACCCTTGAATCTCGTTGCAGCCGAGCTTTTTCAAAAACTCATATTGCTCAGGGGTCTCGACCCCTTCGGCGGTCACTTGCAGCTTTAAGGTTTGCGCCATTGCGATGATCGCGTGAACGATGGCCGCGTCGTCCGGCTCATGCTCAATCCCTTTTATGAAGGAACGGTCGATCTTGATGACATCAATCGGGAATTTCTTCAAATAGCTGAGGGAGGAATAGCCGGTTCCAAAGTCGTCGATCGCGATGCGCAATTCCATTTCCTTCAATACGCGCATCATCAACGTGGCAAAATGGACGTCCTGCATCGCCGCGGTTTCGGTGATCTCCAACTCAAGCCATTCGGAGCCGAGGCCGTATTCACCCAGGACGGTGGCAATGGTTTCCGGCAGATCGGTTTGACGGAATTGGCGGGCAGAGAGGTTCACGCTCATCTGAAAGTCGCTTAATCCGCTTTCTACCCACTGGCGGCGTTGGCTGCAGGCAAGCCGCAGCACCTTTTCGCCGAGCGGGACGATGAGACCGGTATCCTCTGCAAGCGGGATAAACTCGGAGGGGGGCAGGAGGCCGAACTCGGGATGGTTCCACCGAACGAGTGCTTCGACGCACACCAATTCTCCGGTCATGGGACTCAGCCGAGGTTGATAGAGCAGGATGAATTCGTCCCGCTCCAGAGCGTGGCGCATCATGGTCTCCATCTTCAGCCTGCGATGTCCCTTAGAATCGATGACAGGGGAATAGAATTGATAGTTGTTGCGGCCCTGTTCCTTGGCGCGGTACATGGCGGTGTCCGCATTTTTCATCAATGCCTCTGGGTCGCCGCCGTCTTCTGGGAACACCGAGATCCCAATGCTCATGGTCACGAACACTTCCTGATGCCCGAGCGGGAACGACTGACGCATGACATGCAGGATCGCTTCGGCGATTTCGGCTGCCCGATCCGTATGCTTGATTTCGGGTAGCAGGATCGTAAACTCATCACCGCCCATCCGGGCGAACAAGGCGTCATCCGGAAGAACATTTTGAATACGCTCCGAGACGAGCGACAGCAGGCGATCTCCCATGCTGTGGCCCATCGTGTCATTGACATATTTGAATTGGTCCAAATCCAGAAACAACAAGCCGAGCTGCATGTTTTTGCCCTTCACGGCCTCCAGATAAGCGGCCAACTGCTCGATAAACATCGGGCGGTTGTACAATTCGGTTAGCGGATCGTGATAGGCAAGCCGCTGCAGCTTGTTCGTTCGGCTTCCTATAAAGAAGATAAAAGTCCCCATGGAGAGGACAACAGTAAACAGATCGAACAAGGGAAACGGCTGATTGCCAACCCAATAGAAGATCAGTAGCGCCACGAGGGAACAGCCGCTCATAAAGACTCCATACCGGATGCCGAGCTCGGCGGCGTAGATGAGGACAAAAGGGAGAACCAGCCAGGTTGGCTGCACCTCTCCGTTCCATTCGGGGAGAAGAAAGATCAAGGTCAGCACAATCGAATCCATAAGCAGATAGGCTCTGAACTGCTTGCTCCGGAAAGAACCGAGCAACCGGGTATTGCGATAAGAGTGCCAGACCAGATAAGCGGCCCAGCCGAACGAAAGAAGGATGACGGCCAGCAGCTTGGGCTCTCTATGGGAATGCTCGAATATGTAGACTCCCGTCAATAAGATCGGAATTAGAAAATGGCTGAGTGAGAACGATTTACCGCTTTTGAAACCCATAGGTACACCTCAAGGAAGGAATTAACATCGGTCTGATCCAGTATAACTTATTTTGATCTGCCATACTACAACCGACCGCGCTCGAATAACAGGATTCCTGCCCGGAAAAGAAAGTAGACCGCCTCTCCTCGAATGCATTCGAAGGAAGGCGGTCTGTATGATGGATGGTTCCAACCCGGTTAGCTGCTTAGAAGCATTGCCTCCTCCAAAAGCATCCGGGCAACCGTCCGGGCGCTGGAGAAGGATCGCTCGGCGAGCTCTCCCTTACCGACGCAGCCGTCTCCGCAGAAGAAAAACGGAACTTGCGGGATCCGTACGGGTAGCAACTCGTTGTCCGCCGTGTTCTTCACGCTGGTTACCATAGCTTTCTTGGACACGCGCTTCACCTTCACCGATTCCCTCCAGCCCGGATAATACCGGTCGAAGAGGGTCTCCATTTGGTTTTGCTTGGCGTCCAGGTAGTGGTCCAGCTCCTCCTCCCGTTCAAAATGTCCGGTCAGGTAGGCGATTCCTTGAAGCAATTGACCGCCTTCCGGCACCAGGGTCGGGTCGGTGGCGGATACGTCGCTGATGAACATCTTATTGTCCATATCGCTGATATACGTAAAAGGCCGGGCGACAATCTCGCGTAAGCCGACGTCGTATACCATAACCTCGGTTGGCGTATTATTCTCGTATTTGGCGAGATAAGGAGCCCACTCTGTAGGCGAGAGCAAGCGCAAGGTCTGTTGAAGAGGCGTAGCGAAAACAATGCGGTCGAAAACGGTTTCACCCTGTTTGCTTCTTACCCGATATCCGCCTTCCTCGGGGATGACTTCTTCCACGGGATCCTTAAGCCGAATTTCGAACGTCTCCGACTTCCGAATCTTCGCCTCCAGCTGCCCGGTGATCATCGCCCAGCTTCCGAGAATGTAGTTCACCGGACGACGCGACAGAAACAGGTTGTGATAATACTCGCTGATGACGGCACCGGACACTTTTCTTGCATCTTCCGGTGAAATGAAGAAGTTGGAGCAGACTAGATGCTCCCATAGCTCCTTGATCTCTTCGTCCGCCTTCGATTCTCGCAAATAATCTCCGAGTGTAGGGAAATGTTTGATCTTATGGATTTGGGCGATCACCGAGGTAATTTCTCCAACGAAACGAACCTTTTGCATGGCGGTAAGCAGATCTGTCTTCACCAGGTTGACAAAATCGAGCGGAGCTTCCGTCATCTTTCCGTTCTTTGTATACATGACCTTGCGCTTGTCAACTTCCTTGCTGTTGAATTCGAGCTTCAGCTCATTGGAGATGTCGGTCAGATCATGCCGGTCCACGCCATAGATGGCGTGTGCTCCGTAATTCAGGATAAAGCCGTTCTTCTCATAGGTGAACGCCCTTCCGCCCAAATGGGGGCTGCGCTCAAACAATACACCCTCGATGCTATCCGATTCCGAAAGATAGGCGGCAGCCGTGAGTCCGGCCAGCCCCCCTCCGATTACGGCAATCCTCATGTGGGGTGACCTCCTTTTTCTTCCTGACAAGGTTATTATACCGAGAGACCCAAAGTCCGTCTATCCGCAGACAAGGGCCTAAGCTTGCTATTTGGTTGGATAAGTCATACCATTCTTCTTGAAAAGGATGGAAGCTGTGCAGGATCAAAGCCCGTTCAGATGGGATCACTCGCGAGGAGGATTCATGTTGAAAGAATGCATCTTTTGCCAGATCATCGCCGGAGATACCCCTTGCCGCAAAGTTTATGAAGACGATGAGGTGCTGGTCTTTCATGATATTCAACCGGCAGCACCGGTTCATGCTCTCATCATTCCCAAGACGCATATTGCTTCCATGAACGATGTCGGCCGCGAACAGGAAGGAATCATAGCGGCGATTCATCGGGCTGCCCAGATCACCGCCATAGAGCTCGGAATTGCGGAAACGGGTTACCGCCTCGTCAACAATTGCGGCCCGGATGCGGGACAGGTCGTGCATCATCTGCACTACCATCTGCTCGGCGGGAAGAAGTTAGGAATGACGCAATGAATTCGCGAGCCGCTGCCAGAGGGAGGATCGTAAATGAGCGCAACAAATCCATTGATGTATCATCGATTTTGTTGCGGAACCCACCGTGATGCAGGAGCTGTTTGAGCAAGGAATCAAATTGGGCGTTTCCTTGAGCCGTTCAAGCTGTGGAACGACTGCTGTAGGATATGTTCTGGAGACAGGGGAATTGTCCGTTGTGAACACGGAGGAGCATGCATGGACCGCCTGCCATCCCTGGACTTGCATAGCGGCACCTGTGACGGTTGATGAGGAGCGCTTGGGAGTCGTCTGCATTATGCTGAAAATAGACGGCAAGATCAACCATTGCAAAATTGTTTTACAGCTTCTCAGCGATTCCAAGAGAAATCGAAGTGCTCTACCACATCAAGTCGGGGGTTGCCATTAACGAGCTGCCGGTGAAACTGCAGGTATCGACGAATACGATAAAGACCCATCTTCGGCATATTTACAGCAAGCTGGAAGTGAAGAGCATGCAAGAATGCTTGAATGTACTAGACGTAATGATCGAAGAGGCTTACGGCCTTAATGCTTAAGATAGATTTTCCGAGAAGGCTGCTGCTCTCAGGGTGATAGATGTCACCCTGTTTTTTGCGTTGGGGTGATTTTCTTCGTTAGATTTTGAAGTAGGATAGGGAAATAGCAAACGGCAATGATCCTATGAGCGAGCTGCTCATTGAAATGAGGTATGGCGATATGAAAGAGGAAGGAAGGGAGAAGCGAAGCGTTCTCTTGCTGGTGTTTCTGATCCCGTTTTTAATGGGACTAGGCATTGATTTGTATGCTCCCTCATTACCGATGCTAACCCAGCACTACCATAGCGATCCGGGATCGATTCGACTGACGATTGGCCTCTACATGCTGGGATATGGTCTGGGGCAAATTGGGCTGGGAATCGCATCGGACGGTTTCGGCAGAAGAAGGATCATGGTTGCAAGCTCCTTGTGCTATGCGTACGGCAAGCTCCTTGTTTGGGGCCTTGTCCGGGATTTTGGTTGCGCTGGTCACTTCCTTGGCCAGCGGGCTGCGTAAGGATGCGATGCTTGCCACATCGTTGATGGATTTGGGCATAATAGGAATCTCGCTGCTGTTGTTTTACCTGTGCCGCGGAGTGGAAATGAGGAAACGAAAGGAGCAGGGACGATCACTATGACAAGACCAAAGGATGAAAATTTGCCGTTGGATCAGATATAGGAACCGCCGCAGCAGCATGCTTCTCCTGTTTGCCGTGTTGATCCCATATCCCCGCGGCAGCTTTGCAACATAGCGTTATCAAAACAAGAATACAGCATCTTTTCATTAAATGGGGGACAAAGATCGATTATAACAAAAGATTACGCATGGGCTGCGACACCGATTTTTTCGTCGTTGCGGCATCAAACTCCCCCTTCCTTTCAACTTCGATCTATGCTCGAAAAACGGTAAGAAACTCCCTTACTTGCAGACGAACGAAAAGCTTCCTTCACAATGGTTGACACTAGGATTTCCTTTCCTCTATAATGTAGTTTGATAACCGTGTGTTATTCGTCTTGGACGGTCTGTTCGGAGGGAGGGAAATCTGGTGTCGGAAACAAAAGTACGCAAAAACGAAACCATTGATGCTGCTCTTCGGCGCTTCAAGCGCTCCATTGCGAAGGATGGCGTCTTGGCCGAAGTAAAAAAGCGCAAGCACTATGAGAAGCCTAGCGTCAAACGCAAGAAGAAGTCTGAGGCTGCCCGTAAGCGCAAGTTCTAGGAGGACTTAGCCTACCATGACCTTAAACGAGCAATTGAACGAAGACATGAAGCAAGCGATGAAGAGCCAGGACAAATTCAAACTCTCCGTAATCCGTATGGTTCGTTCGGCGATTAAGAATATAGAAATCGATCAACGTAAAACGTTGGATGACAATGAAGTTTTGGATATCCTGAATCGTGAAATCAAACAGCGCAGAGACGCCCTCCAGGAGTTTCAAAAGGCTGGCCGGGACGATCTGGCGGAAGCCGCGCAAGCGGAAATCGCCGTCATCGCCAAGTACCTTCCGCAGCAGTTAACGGAAGAAGAAATTCAAGCCATTGTGCGGCAGACCATCCAAGAAACAGGCGCTTCTTCTAAAGCGGAAATGGGCAAGGTGATGAGCGCGTTAATGCCGAAGGTAAAAGGCCGCGCCGACGGTAAGCTTGTAAACAAAATCGTTCAACAAGAACTGCAGTAACCAAGGTCCTCTTTTCTGAAAGCCAAGAAAGCACCCTTCACAGGGTGCTCTTTTTGCTTTATCGACAATTAGTAATTCAGAAAGCCAAGCATGACGAGGGAGCGATCCGGCCGGATCAGGCTCCCTTTTTTTGCAGATCCACTTCCACTTCCATCGGTCCGATAACGGTCTTCAAGGGAATGACCTTACCTGATGCGGTCGACTGCAAGGGTTGATCGGATACTTTGACGACGGGAGGCAGAATATCGCACGTATAATGATTCTCGGAGAGGCCGGTCACCGCGTTGCCGCTGATGATATTGACGATTTCGCTCATGGCGGAAGAAACAAAATCGTCAAGAGCGTCCATTTCCATGCCGGACAGGATTCGTACCATTTCCAGGGTCATGCTTTCAGGAAAGCAGAAGTAGATGGTTCCTTCCAGATCTCCGGTGATCCCGATGCTGATGCAGACTTCCTTGTTCGCTACTTCGCTCGTCTGGAGCTGCTCACTGCTCGGCTGAATCTCCAAGTCAAGCATCAGACGGAAGACTTCCTGAGTAGCCTTATAGAAGGGATTGACGAAATCAGTCATGAGCCAGCTCCTCCAATCGATGGACATGGTCCGCGATTTTCTGATCCGTTGCGGCCACATGATTGATGAGCCAAGCGAGTAATTTGCCGGCAAACTTCTGCACGAGCGGCTCTTGATACCCTTCTTCTTCAAAAAGCTTCACGAACTCGCCGACCTCGGCCGTAAATTGGGCGTGTACCTCGCAATGGCGGTCGCAGTCTGGGTAACATACTTTCCGCTGATAGGCTTCTTCATCATGGAAATGCTTGACCACATATTCTTTCATGAAGTCTAGCGTCTCCTTAACCTTCTCGACTTTGCTGTCCCATGATTCCTTGGAACGCAGGACGAGCACGAAGCTCTCCACCCGGTCGAATAATTCTTTGTGCTGGGTATCAATCAAATCCACGCCCAACGTGTACTTCTCTTTCCACATCATCCGGAAGTCCCCTTTCATAGCTGCTTATGTAGGAAAATAATGCTATAGCTCCGATTATAAGACAAAAATCGACAAAGTTGAAGCGTGAAATGACAAGATTTTGTTAACGCGGAAGATGATGGCGTTTTCATGATAAAGCGGGCGGAGGAAAGCTGACATAGACATAGTTGAAGCCGCTGTGTCATATGGATTAGAGAAGCCGCCTGTTGCGGTGTAGGGGGGGAGCGGGCAAATGGGACGACTGAAACGCCGAATTCATACCTTTGCCGCAGCGGTGCTCGATGTCCCTGAAGATGTGGTTCACGATCTGCCCCGCATCACGATGATCGGCAACCGTCAATTGTACATTGAAAACCACCGCGGAGTGCTGAATTTTACCCCAACTGAGCTTCATTTGGATTTGACTGCGGGGCAGCTCCGCATCGAAGGCAAGGAGCTGGTCATTCGTGCGATCCTGCCGGAGGAAGTTTTCATCGAGGGAACGATTCAGACCATTCATTATGAGCCCAGATAGGAGAGAGAGCCCGTGCGTGCGCCATCTATCGCATTCATTCGCGGATATTTGACCTTGTCGCTCAAAGGAGGGAAAGTGGAAGCCTTCTTAAATGAAGCAGCACGGGAAGGGTTGAGACTCTGGGACGTGCAGCTGGTTGAACCGGGTATCGGGAGACTGAAGCTGGACCTTTCTGATTTTTTTCGCCTTCGTCCAATCTTGAAGAGGACAGGCTGCCGCATTCATGTGGAAGGGCGGCATGGCTTTCCCTTCTGGGTGAAACGGGTTGCTAAGCGCAAGCTTTTTCTGGCCGGTGCATTGGGATTTCTCGTCGGGCTGTTTCTCTTGACATCTCTCGTCTGGAGAGTGGATGTGATGGGCAACGAGAAGCTCTCGAAGCAAACGGTTTTATCCGCGGCAAGGCAGGAGGGAATCTACCGGCATCAATGGATCTTTCGGCTGAAAGGGGTAGACGAGCTTGCCCGCGGTCTCATGACCCGGCTTCCCGATGCAACCTGGATCGGTGTTGAACGGAACGGGACGAGCATTCGCATTCGCATTGTGGAAACGACCAAGCCGGAGGACAAGCCTCTCGCCAGTCCGCGCCATCTCATCGCCAAGAAGGACGCGCTTGTCACCAAGATATTTGCGGAGAAGGGCAAGCCGGTTGTTGCACCGAACACTTATGTGCGCAAGGGACAACTGCTAATCTCGGGACAGCTCGGCGATGGAGAACACCGCAAATGGGTGCCGGCAACAGGGAAGGTGTTTGGGCTGGTCTGGTATGTCTCTACCATAGAAGTGCCGATGGAGCAGGTTCACCGGACCTACACGGGTGAATCTGCGGAGAAGTCTTATTTGATCATCGGCAAACGGGCGCTGCAGATCACGGGATACGGTAAAGGAAACTACGAGCATTCCGTCACCATCGGCACTCCGAAGATGCTGTCCTTCCGCCAGTTCACTCTTCCTATCGGATGGCTGAAGGACACGGTTCGGGAGAGCGAGGAGATCGTCTATAAGCTGAGCGCAGCCGATGCGGAAGCGAAGGGGCTCAAGCGGGCAAGAGACGATCTGCTGCTTCAGGCGGGAGAAGGCTCGCGGATAGCGGGAGAAAAGGTGCTTTCACGCAAAGAGGAGAACGGAAAGCTGATCTTGAAGGTGCATTACGAGGTGGAGGAGGAGATCACCTCGCAGCTTGCACTGGTTGAAGCTCCGTAACAGCTGTTAAGCCCGGCGATTGCCGGGCTTTTTTTGACGGAGTGGATCGGAAGGATACAACTTCGCAGGACATAAAAACGTCTTCTCTATACATAAGTAGCGTCAGGGGGTTATCGACGTTTATCGGGCGTTTATCATTTGGATCTGCCGAATGAGGCGAATGGGCGAAAAGCCGCACCAGACCGCCCAAGATATCGGCAACCTTGCATAGTGCGCCTCAAATCCAGTAAACTTGAGGGAGAAGCGACAGCAACCGAAAGCGAGGAGAAGGAGCCTTTTGAACCAACAAACCGCCACAGCCAAGATCACACTCGGCAACATGGCCGAAGGATTGGCGCTATTCGGCCCGCAAGACCGGTTTCTCCATTTGATCGAACGGGAGAGTACCGTGAAGATTTATTCCCGCGAGGAAGAAGTGACCCTGGAGGGTGCTCAACGGGAGGTACAAGCCCTGGAGCAGCTGTTTCACGTGCTGCTGGAACTCATCCGCAACCATTACGTGCTGTCCGAACGGGACGTTGTCTACGCCATGGAACTCGCCAAGGAGGGCAAAGCCGACCAACTGCTTGAGCTCTTCAAGGGCGACATCGCGGTCACATACCGGGGAAAGCCGATTCGTATAAAGACCATCGGTCAGAAGCAATACGTGAACCAGATCAAGAAGACGGATATCGTCTTCGGCATCGGACCGGCTGGAACGGGCAAAACCTACATAGCCGTCGTGCTCGCCGTCTCCGCCCTGAAGGAAGGGCAAGTCAAGCGAATCGTGCTGACGCGACCAGCCGTGGAGGCGGGAGAAAGCCTCGGCTTCCTGCCCGGCGACCTCCAGGAAAAGGTTGACCCCTACCTGAGGCCGTTGTATGATGCACTTAACGATGTCTTGGGTCCCGAACAAGTGGTCAAATCACTGGAGCGGGGATTGATCGAGATCGCTCCTCTCGCCTATATGCGGGGTCGCACACTGGAGGATTCGTTCATCATCCTCGATGAAGCACAGAACACGACTCCCGAACAGATGAAGATGTTTCTCACCCGTCTCGGCTTCGGCTCGAAGATGGTAATCACGGGTGACATTACCCAAATTGACTTACCCCGCGGCAAGAAATCCGGTCTGGTGGAAGCCGAGCGCATCTTGCGGGGCATCGAAGAGATCGGCTTTACCTATTTTTCGGAACAGGATGTTGTCCGTCATACCCTTGTCCAGAAGATCATTACGGCATACAACGTGGATTCGGAAAAACAAGGATCGTAAGAATCCGGCTGCTTAACTCACGCGGATTCGGAAAGAAGGGCCAGTTCCATGAACCGAAACGTCGGCGCCAAAAGCAAAACTCCGCAATGGATGAACGGCTGGAAGCAAAGCCCCTTCATCCGCTTTTTTTTATACGGGCTGATTGCTCTTGTCAGTTATGTATCGCTCGTGGATCACGTGGTTCCCAAAACCTATGATATTCAACCGAATAAGGTGAGCGCGGTCACGATCGTCGCTCCCAAACAAATCAAGGATGAGATCGGAACGGAGAAGGCGCGCGAGGAAGCGGCGCAGAAGGTGTCCCCGGTCAACCGTCCCATTTCGATGCGGACCGACCAGCTAGTGGTGGATTTGTTCGACAAGCTAGAATTCGCTGTAGCGGACCAGGACATGAAGTTCGACGAGAAGGTCAGCTATTTCCGTTCGGCCATCCCGCGCGTTTATGAAGAGCATGCGACCGACTTGGTCGATGCGATCGAACCTGGAGAAGATAACGATAAGCTGATCGAAGAGATGAAGAAGCAGCTGACTGAGCAGGAGTACAGCATTTCGGAGGAAGGCCTGTACAAGCTGCCTCGCCTGACTTCGGAAGACCTCACAGCCATGGAACCGGTCACTCGCGAAATCGTCAGCAAGCTGATGGTAGAGGGAAACACCGATGTGTCCTCCGTTCGAATGAAGGTGACGGCGATGGTCAATTCCTCCGCTCTCACAAAGAATACCCAACGCGAGCTGGTGCAGGAGCTGGCCAAGTTCAGCGTTTTGCCGAACCGGTTTTATGACGCCGGAGCGACTGAGAAGGCTCGCATCGCCGCGAGAGAGAGCACAGAGCCGGTCTATATCGAGCGCAACGCTGTGCTCGTCCGGGAAGGGGACATGATTAACCAGGCCATGTACGAACGGCTGGAGAAAGCCGGCTTGTTACACAAAGAAACGAATTATCGTCCCGCCTTCGGTCTGGCGATCTTCGTCCTGCTCTCCACCTTGCTTCTGCTAGTGCAAGTCAAGCGCAGCTCGAATGCGTCGATCAGTCCGAATGTGCAGCTCCTGATGTTGACCATTCTCTTCGTACTGACAGTGGCGGGCTTGCGCCTTGTAGCGCTCGGCCAAAATCTGGAGTTTCCGATGGTGGGCTATCTGGCTCCGGTGGCGATGGGCGTCATGCTGACGGTCATCCTGATCGATTCCCGAATTGCTGTCTCCTTGTCCATCGTCTTCAGCGTCGTGTCGGCCATCGTCTTTAACACCAATCCGGATTTGCTGTTTGATTTCCGCTTTGGATTTGTCGCTCTTGTGAGTTGCCTGACCGCTGTGTTTTCCTTCGCTCGTGCCGGCAACCGCACGGCCATTCTGAAGTCGGGCCTCATCATCTCGCTGTTTGCCTGCACAGCCGTCTTGTCGCTTGCGTTTATGGAAGGCAATTATGATCGACTGCTTTATTCCCTGATTTACGCCTTCAGCAGCGGCATCATCACAGCCATTCTTGTCTTCGGTCTCATCCCATTCTTCGAGACGGCCTTTGGCATCCTGTCGCCGCTCAAGCTGGTGGAGCTGTCGAACCCGAATCATCCCTTGCTCCGCAAGCTGCTGACGGAGACTCCGGGAACCTACCATCACAGCATCATGGTAGGCAACTTGTCGGAAGCGGCGGCGGAAGCCATCGGCGCCGACGGGTTGCTCTGCCGCGTAGGCTCTTATTACCATGATTTGGGCAAGACGAAGCGGCCGAGCTATTTTATCGAGAATCAGATGAACATGGAAAACCCGCATGACGATATCGATCCCGGACTCAGCATGTCCATCATTACCGCGCATCCGCGGGACGGGGTGGAGATGCTGCTGGAATACAATATCCCGAAAGCGATTCGAGATATCGCCGAGCAGCATCACGGGACGACCCTGCTCAAGTTTTTCTATTACAAGGCCGTGAAGCAGCAGGACGAGAACCCGGAGCGGCCGGTGACGGAGGCGGAATACCGCTATCCGGGACCGAAGGCGCAAAGCCGCGAGGCCGCTATCGTCGGCATCGCCGACTGTGTGGAAGCGGCGGTTCGCTCGCTTAAGGCACCGACAATCGAGCAGATCGACAACATGGTTCGCAAGATTGTCAAGGACCGCATGGATGACGGGCAGTTCGACGAGTGCGATCTGACCATCAAGGAGCTGGACACCGTGTCGAAGGCGCTCAAGGAGGCTTTGCTCGGCATCTTCCACTCGCGGATTGAATACCCGAGCGACCTCCCGAAGCCGCAGGGCGGAACCAAGAATCCAAACGAAGTGGAAGCGGCGACGATCTCAACATCAAGTAAAGAATCCAAAGAAGGAGCCTGATCCTATGGCATTGCAATTGGTCTGGACGGATGAGCAGGAGAAGTATCCGATCCGAGATGAAATGAGTGAACAGTTAGAAGCACTGTTGCGTATAGCCGGCGAACAGGAAGGCGTGGCAAACGGCCGGGTGGAGCTCACCTTCGTCGATGATGAAGAGATCCGCCGCTTGAACGAAGAATATCGGGGAAAAGATAAGGCGACGGATGTGCTGTCCTTCCCAATGCTGGACGAGGATATGGAGGAGCCGGAAATCGATTATTCCGATTTGGAGGAGCTTTCTGGCGAAGACGGGGAGACCCCGGAGGAATTCCAGGAGGAGGAACCGCTCGGCGACATCGTCATCTCTGTGGAGAGGGCATCCGCTCAAGCGGAGGAATACGGCCATTCGCTGGAGCGCGAGCTTGGCTTCCTGTTTGTTCATGGCTTCCTGCATCTGATCGGATATGATCACGAGGAAGGGCTGAAGGAAGAGAAGGAGATGTTCGCCAAGCAGGAGGAGATTCTGATCAAGGCAGGGCTCATCCGGTGAAATCCGGGCCGCGCTTTCTTCGCAGCCTGCACTACGCCTATGAAGGCGTAAAGTATGCCCTTTCTTCCCAGCCGAATATGAAGATCCATTTCTTCGCGACCTTTGTGGTGATCATCTCGGCTGTGTTTTTTCGGATCGACCCGATCCATCTGCTCTTCTTGCTGCTCGCCATTACGCTTGTGATCGTAACCGAGCTCATCAATACGGCGATTGAGAAGACGGTCGATCTGGCCATGCCAAACCGGCACCCTCTCGCCAAGATCGCCAAGGATACCGCTGCAGCCGCCGTTTTGGTTGCGGCGGTCTTTGCCATTGCGGTCGGGATCGCCGTGTTCTTCCAGCCGGTGGAACGCCTGTTCCACGCGGCCCGCGACCCAGGACGCGAACTATCGGTGGAATCCGTATGGATCTATCTGCTGCTCGTGCTGCTGGTGGTCATTGTGGCAGAAACTCGCTTTGGCCGGACGCTGTTCTTGCGCCCAAGCCTGCTATCCGGAGTGATCGCATCGCTTGCGACCCTCATCGCCATCAGCTCGACCCAGATGCTTCCCGCTTTTTTGGCTGCCTTCATGGCGGCCTTGTTCCTCCTGATCCTGTATCGGCGCAAGACCCGGACGTTGCCCGGAATCTTGTTCGGGGCGTCATCCGGGGTCGCCATCACCCTGCTGCTTTTTGAATTGAACCGATTATCGTTGCCGTTTTAACCTTCGGAAGGAGAGGATTTGCATGACAAAGATCACCCAAGAGATGAAAGACCACCTGGTGGCGGAGGCGAAACGCGTTCGCGCGAGAGCCTATACCCCTTATTCTCGGTTCAAGGTGGGCAGTGCCCTTCTGGCTGCAGACGGAAGCATCCACCTCGGCTGCAATATCGAGAACGGAGCGCTCGGTCCGACCAACTGCGCCGAACGGACGGCGGTCTTCCGCGCGATTGCGGATGGTCACGCTCCGCAAAGCTTTCAAGCGATCGCAGTCACAGGCGATACAGACGGTCCGATTACCCCCTGTGGCATTTGCCGCCAAGTCTTGATCGAGCTGTGCGGGCCGGATATGCCCGTGTATCTCACGAATTTAAAGGGCGCCCTGACCGAAACAACGGTGGGAGCGCTTCTGCCCGGAGCTTTTCTGCTGCCGGATGATGCATCGGAAGAAGATCAGGTTAAATAGGAATAGGACGTTATCAACGTGAGCCCTATCCCTGCATCCACTGCACCTTTTTCAAACCAATTGACGCCTGAACGTACAAGATACGAGGATAACGTCCAAGGAGGATTACATGTCAACTGAGAACAACCGGCGTGATCACGCCCAAAAGCCCGTTTACCGGTCCGGCTTCGTCGCCATCGTCGGACGACCGAATGTCGGAAAATCCACGCTGATGAACCAGGTGATCGGCCAAAAGGTCGCGATCATGTCGGACAAGCCGCAAACGACCCGCAACAAAATTCACGGAGTCTACACCACGGACGACAAGCAGATCGTTTTCCTGGATACGCCCGGCATTCACAAGCCGCAATCCAAGCTAGGTGACTATATGGTCAAGGTGGCGGAAGGTACCCTTCAAGAGGTAGACGCCATTCTCTTCCTCGTCAATGCGGCGGAGGAGCTTGGCGGCGGAGACCGCTTCATCATCGAACGTCTGAAGGCGACAACGACGCCGGTCATCCTGGTGCTGAACAAGATCGATCAGGTGCATCCGGAGGCGCTTCTCCCGGCCATTGCGGCCTACAAGGATCTCTATAACTTTGCCGAGATCATTCCGGTGTCGGCACTTCTCGGGAATAACGTGAATACTCTGCTGGAGCAGGTGGGCAAGTATTTGCCGGAAGGCCCGCAATATTACCCCGCCGATCAGATTACCGATCATCCGGAGCAGTTTGTCTGCGCGGAGCTGATCCGCGAGAAGATTCTACAGCTGACCCGCGAAGAGGTGCCGCATTCCATCGCGGTCACGATCGAATCCATGTCCGTCGAGAAGAACGGGCTCGTGAAGATCGGCGCCGTGATCTTCGTGGAGCGGGATTCCCAGAAGGGCATCGTGATCGGCAAGCAGGGTGCCTTGCTCAAACAGATCGGCCAGTTGGCGCGGAAGGACATTGAAGCGCTGCTCGGTTCCAAAACCTTCCTCGAGCTATGGGTGAAAGTGAAGAAGGATTGGCGGAATCAGGACCGCGTTCTTCGCGATTTGGGCTTCCGGGAGGAATAAGCGTGGATGGCCGGATCGACGTGACCTTTTGAAAGGAACGGGAGTTATGACCGCTGGTTGGGCTCCCAGCAATTGCTGCGGGTGAATTCGTTTAAAGGCTCTGGATCATTCGAATACTATCTATCTACATCATCATGTTCACTTTGGGGAGGATGGGAATGATGAAAGAGTTTTACTGGCAGTATTTCCACCATACAGGGAATGTCGAGGCTTATCTGCTATACAAGGACGATGAATCGCAAGAGGATAGGCAAGAAGAGCTTATGGAGGACGCTTCCGCTCCATTTGAGTCGGATCCGTACCTCTAAAGGCTTGAACGAAGAGGTAACGAATAAGTTGGATATGGGAGTGGGATTCGGTGCTTGAGCATGTGGAAGGAATCGTCATCCGTTCGATGGATTACGGGGAAGGCCACCGGATTCTTTCGCTTTTGACCGGTCGCATGGGCAAGATCAGCGTGATGGCCCGAGGCGCCAAGAAGGTGAAAAGCCGGTTGGCCGCCGTAACCCAGCCTTTTACATACGGGGAATACGTGATTTACTTCGGTTCGGGACAGATGGGAACCTTGAACCAAGGGGATTCCATTCAGCCGCATCGACCGCTTCGAGAAGATTTGCACAAGGCTGCATATTCGGCTTATTTAGCCGAGCTTGTGGATCGACTCACAGCGGAGCGCGAACCGAACGGCAGTCTGTTTGAACAGGTGAAGGCCGCTCTGCAGGCGATTGAGGAAGACAAGGACCCGGCCATCATCTTGGCGGTGATGGAGATGAAGATGCTGGCCCTGGCGGGTTACCTCCCGCAGCTGGACGAATGCGTATCGTGCGGTGGCGAGGAAGGCGAGATGATGCTCAGCATGATGCAAGGAGGGATCTTGTGCCCGCGCTGTCGAGCCAAAGACCCCTCTGCCGTTCCTCTGTCCCCGAAGGCTTTGCGTCTTTTGCGAATTTTTCAGCGAATGGATCTCAGGCGTCTAGGGGCAACGGAGGTCTCACCGGAGACGAAGACGGAGATCCGCTCCATCATGCGCTCCTTCATGGACATACACATGAACACGAAGTGGAAATCCCGCGATTTTCTCGATCAGATGGAGAAGTACGGGATTTAACATTGCGCCTAGCTCGCAAATCGCTAGACATCATCGGCTCTTCTCTCTGAAATGATTCAACCGATAAAGCGTGTTGACAACCCTTCCTGGGGTCTGATATGATATCGGATACGAATGAATTTCGGCATCATGAAGGAAAAAAGTACGCGCAGGATCGGTCGGTTTAGAGAGCCGGGGAGAGGTGGAAGCCCGGTACGACTCCCGCGGGGAAGGCATTCCGGAGTGCCGGTACGTACGGAAAAGAGGGCAAGACGTTTGAGCGTCGGGCCAAGTAGGGTGGAACCGCGGGTGCATCAAGCTCTCGTCCCTATGTACGGGTAACCGGCATAGGAGACGCCGGGCTTTTTCTCATTTAGGGAGGCCCTTCGCACTTGCCGTCCGCCCCTCGTATCAATGAGCGACCATTTTGGATTATGGACGGAGGGATGTTCGTGTATTTTCAGCAGATCATATCGACGCTGCAGCAGTACTGGTCCGAACAAAACTGCATCATCATGCAGCCGTACGACTCCGAGAAGGGAGCGGGGACCTTCAACCCGTCCACCTTTCTGCGCAGCCTCGGACCGGAGCCGTGGAACGTGGCTTATGTGGAACCGTCCCGCCGCCCGGCAGACGGCCGTTATGGAGAAAACCCGAACCGCCTCTATCAGCATCATCAGTTTCAAGTCATCATGAAGCCCTCGCCTGACAACATTCAAGAGCTCTATCTGGAAAGCTTGAAGCGGCTTGGCGTAAATCCGCTTGAGCATGACATCCGGTTTGTCGAAGACAACTGGGAAGGTCCGACTCTCGGCGCCTGGGGTCTCGGCTGGGAGGTGTGGCTGGACGGCATGGAAGTGACTCAGTTCACCTACTTTCAACAGGTTGGGGGCATCGATACGGCACCGGTTGCCGTTGAGATCACGTACGGTCTGGAGCGGTTGGCTTCTTATATTCAAGATAAGGAAAATGTCTTCGATCTCGACTATGCGGAAGGCGTGACTTATGGCGATGTGTTCACACAGCAGGAATACGAGCACTCCAAATATACCTTTGAGGTTTCAGACGTCTCGATGTTGTTCCGTCTGTTCCAAACCTATGAAGAGGAAGCGAAGCGCGCTTTGGAGCAGAATCTGATCTACCCGGCTTACGATTATGTATTGAAATGCTCGCACACCTTCAACCTGCTCGACGCTCGGGGAGCGATCAGCGTCACCGAACGAACCGGTTATATTACCCGGGTTCGCAATTTGGCCAGGCGCTGCGCCCAAACCTATCTGGAGGAGCGGGAACGGCTCGGCTTCCCCCTGCTGAAGGAGAAAGGAACGGTGCACCATGGCTAAGGATCTGCTCCTCGAAATCGGAATGGAGGAGGTTCCCTCCGCGTTCATCCGACCGGCGACGGAACAGCTGGCAGACCGGCTCGGCAAATGGCTTGACGAGACCCGAATCGGCTATGCATCCGTTAAAACCTACGCCACTCCGCGGCGCTTTGCTGTCTGGGTGAAGGAGATGGAGGAACAGCAGCGAGATGAGAGCGTGGAGGCGAAGGGGCCTTCCCGTAAAATCGCCCTCGACGACCAAGGTGCCTGGAGTAAAGCGGCCCTCGGGTTCGCCCGCAGTCAGGGTGTAAATCCGGAGGACCTTTATTTTAAGGAGCTGCAAGGAGTCGATTACGTGCATGCCACTCGCCATCATCAGGGCGTTGAAACGGCGGCTTTGCTCGGAGAAGGACTGATGCAGGTCATTCAAACGATGACCTTCCCCAAGAACATGCGCTGGGGTAGCCGCGAGATGAAGTTCGTGCGTCCGATTCGCTGGCTCGTCGCTCTGTTCGGCCGTGAGGTGATCGACCTGTCCGTCGCAGGCGTGACAGCGGGACGCGTAACCCGCGGGCATCGCTTCCTTGGACAATCCGTTGAAATCACATCTCCGGCCGATTATGAGGCGGCGCTTGCGGACCAGCATGTCATCGCAGACGTCGACAAGCGCAAGGAGCTGATGATGAAGCAGCTCACAGAGCTTGCCGCCGATAAGGGCTGGGTCATACCGGTGAAGGAAGACCTCCTTGAGGAGGTGCTGTTCCTGGTGGAGACGCCGACCGTTCTGTTCGGCTCGTTTGATCCGGGATTCCTCACGATTCCGAAGGAGGTCCTGATCACCTCCATGCGTGAGCATCAGCGGTATTTTCCGGTGCTGGATGCGAGCGAGAATCTGCTGCCGCATTTCGTGACGGTCCGAAACGGCAACAAGGAGCATCTCGATACGGTCGCCCGCGGCAATGAAAAGGTGCTTCGCGCCCGCTTGTCGGATGCCCGCTTCTTCTATGAAGAAGATCAAGAGATGCCCATCGACAGCGCGCTGCAAAAGCTGGAAACCGTCGTCTTTCAGGAGGAGCTCGGAACGGTGGGCGATAAGGTACGCCGGATTACGGCCATTGCCGCAGCGCTCGCTTCGCGGATCGGGGTTGAAGTGGCGAAAACTGCCGAGATCGTCCGAGCCGCCTCGATCTGCAAATTTGACTTGGTTACCCAAATGGTCTACGAATTCCCCGAACTGCAGGGGATCATGGGCGAGGATTATGCCCGCAAAGCCGGAGAGTCGGGCGAAGTGGCGAAAGCCGTCAACGAGCATTATCAACCGCGCCATGCGGGAGATGCCGTGCCTTCGACGGTAGTCGGCGCCGTCGTCAGCCTCGCGGACAAGATCGATACCATCGTCGGCTGCTTCTCCATCGGCATCGTCCCGACCGGCTCGCAGGATCCGTACGCTCTCCGCCGCCAGGCATCAGGTATTGTCCAGATTCTCCTGGAGCATCGGCTCCCCTTGGGAGTAGGAGATTTGTTCGAGGTTTCTCTCGATGTTCTGAAAACCGCAAACTTGTTGAAACGCGAGGAGGGGGACATCCGTAATACCCTTTACGACTTTTTCGGTCTGCGGATGAAGAACCTGCTCTCCGAGCGGGGAATCCGATACGATATCGTAGACGCGGTCTTGGCTGTCGGCTTTGACAGCGTCGCCGGCGCCGTCGCAAGGGCGGATGAGCTATCCATTTCCGTTCGGAAACCCGGCTTCAAAGCAGCGGTAGAATCATTCAACCGTGCCGTCAACCTCGCCGCTAAGGCGGATAGCGCCGAAGTGGTGCCGGACGAATTCACCGAGCCGTCAGAACGGGAGTTGTTTGAAGCCGTCATCCGGATGCAGCATGCGTATCAAGTTCACCTGGACAAGAATGAAGCTGGCGCTGCCCTCGCTCTGCTCCGCCAGCTGGAAGCTCCCATTACCGCTTTCTTCGAGGCGGTCATGGTGATGGCGGAAGACCCGGACGTTCGTAGGAACCGTCTTGGCCTTCTCTCCATCGTTGCCCTGATGGTCCGCAGCTTCGCCGATTTCTCCAAACTGGTGTGGTAGGAGGATGCCCATGATGGAAAATACCCCAACGGTCTATGTGATTTCAGACTCGGCAGGAGATACGGGGGAAGCGGCGGTCCGTGCTGCAGCTGTCCAGTTTTCCCCGATTGCCGTGCAGATCGTGCGCGTCACGTTCATTCAGGACAAGCCAGGCATTGATCGGGTGATCGGAGCCGCGCGGAACAGCCGCAGCATGATCGTCTTTACGCTGGTCGTGCCCGAGCTGAGAGATTATTTGTTGGAGCAGGCTCTGCTCAACAAGATTGTCTGCATCGACCTCCTCGGTCCGATCATCGGCAACCTGGAAGGGCTGCTGCACAAGCAATCCCGGCATGAGCCCGGCATCATCCACGAGTTGGATGATGATTATTTCAAACGTGTGGAAGCCATCGAATTTGCCGTCAAATACGACGACGGGCGCGATCCTTCCGGCGTACTCAAAGCCGATATCGTGCTGGTCGGTGTCTCGCGGACCTCGAAGACTCCGCTCGCGATGTATTTGGCGAATAAGAGGTTCAAGGTTGCCAACGTGCCGCTTGTTCCCGAGTTGAAGCCTCCGAAGGAATTGTTCACCATTCCAAAGAGCAAGATCATCGGGCTTCGTATCGGCACCGACAAGCTCAACGCGATTCGCAAGGAGCGGCTCAAGGCGCTTGGTCTGCACGGCGAAGCTAGCTATGCCAAGCTCGAGCGCATCGAGCAGGAGCTTGACTACTCGACCGCCATCATGGAGCGGCTCGGCTGTGTAACCATCGATGTGACCAACCGGGCAGTGGAGGAAACGGCCAGCATGATCCAGGACATGTACCGTGCGAATCACCAGCACGACCATATCCGTTTTTGAGCTCTGGTGTCTGCGGATGCAGGCCCGAGAAATCGGCCTGACGATCCAGGAAGGAATTTTCAAGACTTGGTCGTATATAGTTTATGAAAGAATATGCTTGAATGGGTGAGCGGGTGGGTAAGCGATGAACAGAGAGGGAAGAATCATAATTGTCGACGCCGACGCCTGCCCGGTCAAGTCCGAGATCGCCAGGACAGCCCGGAAGTTTGACGTTCCGGTTTGGATGGTCGCTTCGTTCGACCATCGGCTCGTTCCAGAAGACGGGGTTACCGTCTTTCAAGTGGACCGCTCCGATCAGTCAGTCGATCTCTACATTGCGAATCGGATTCAGGCGGACGATGTGCTGGTCACGCAAGATTTCGGTCTTGCGGCCATCGGAATCGGCAAGCGGGCGATCGCCTTGTCCAATCGCGGACAGATCTATTCGAACCGGACCATTGATTTCCTTCTGGAAAGGCGCAACGAACAGATGCGCAAGCGCCGAGGAGGAGGCCGATCCAAGGGTCCGAAGGCGTTCACTGAGGAAGACCGTCTGACCTTTCTACAAACTCTGACAAAAGTTTTGTCGGACAAGCAGGAGATATTCATCACATAAGCGAATAGATAAAGACGTGTCCATGAGATGCAGGTGAAGATAATGAGTTATGGACGCATACCCGATGAAGTGATTGAGTCAGTCCTGAAGAGGCATGACATCGCCGATGTGGTCGGCAAATATGTCCATTTGAAGAAGCAGGGGAATTATTTGAAGGGGCTTTGCCCCTTTCATTCGGAGAAGACGCCTTCCTTTACCGTCAATCCGGAACGGCAAATTTACCATTGCTTCGGATGCCGCGCGACGGGCAATCTCATTCATTTCGTCATGGAATTGGAAGGATACTCGTTCCCCGAGGCTGTCAGGCAGCTGGCCGAGGAAGCGGGAATCCCTACGGACTGGGAAGGAGCTCCGCGCGAATCCGACCCGGAACGCAAAGACCGCGAGAATCTTTTTGCGGCGCATGAATTGGCATCCCGATTGTATCAATATATATTGGGTAGCACCAAACAGGGCCAGAAGGCTCTGAGTTATGTGAGAAACCGGGGAGTGTCCCAGAAGCTGATCGAGACTTTCGAGATCGGATGCGCAGCCGACAGCTGGGACCTGCTGGCATTGCAACTGGACAAGAGGGGCTTCTCGCTGCCCCTATGCGAGAAAGGAGGGCTGGTTTCCGCCAAATCGGACGGGAACGGTTATCTGGATAAGTTTCGAGACCGGCTTATCTTTCCGATCCATGACTTTAAGGGGAAAGTGATCGCTTTTGCCGGAAGAGCTCTTGGAGACGTACAGCCGAAATATCTCAACAGTCCGGAATCTCCCTTGTTCAGCAAAAGCCGCAATTTGTACAATTTTCACCGCGCCCGGCCGCAAATCCGCAAAACCGGACAGATCGTTCTTTTTGAGGGCTATCTGGACGTCATCAAAGCGTGGGAAGCGGGGATCGAGAACGGGGTTGCGACGATGGGGACTGCTCTGACTGAAGAGCATTGCTCTATCCTGCGCCGCAATGCGGATGAAGTGCTGGTCTGCTACGACGGGGATAACGCGGGTCAATCCGCTGCTTACAAAGCGCTCGCCATGCTGGAGAAGGCGGGGCTTACCGTGCGCATCGCGATGCTGCCGGAAGCGAAAGACCCGGACGAATTCATTACCGCCTACGGACCTGGAAGGTTTAGAAAAGAAATCATCGAGGGGGCCGTCAGCTCCGTACGCTACCGTCTTCAATACGTACGGAGGAATTTCAATCTGCTGAGCGAAGATGGCCGTCTGAGATACCTGGAGACCGCCGCCCGGCTCGTGGGTGAGCTCGCCTCGCCGCTCGAAAGGGAGCATTACGCCAAAGAGCTGACGACTGAGTTCCAAGCGGGGCTGGAAGGGTTTAAACAGGAAGTTGGGCAAGCTCGGCAGGAATTCCTGAAAAAGAAAGAGAACAGGGATAATAAAGAAATTTCGTGGAATAATGGTAAAAATAACGGGAACGGTGCGGGAAGACATCCTTCCCCGGGACGCGCTTACCACAACGCGGAGATTCTTCTTCTCGCTGTCATGATGCATGATCGAGATGTAGCGGAATACGTTCGGGAACGAATCGGGGAAGAATTTATTTCGGAAACCCATGCGGCGCTTGCTGCTTATTTGTACGCGTATTATGCTCAGGGGAATCCTCCCAATGCCAGCCGCTATCTGGCGACTTTGCAGGACGAACGGCTCGAGACGGCGGCCGGTGCGATCCTGATGAAGACGCTGCCGGAGACCAACCAGCAGGTCATCGACGATTACATCAGCCAAATCCGCAAAGAATTCCGTCAACAGGCCATCAAACAAAAGAGAGAAGAGATGGCCGGGGCCAGCAAAGCCGGAGATGTCATGCTGGCGGCAAAGATTGCAAGTGAGATCATAACCCTGGAGAAGCAGTTGAAATCATTCGGACATGACAACGCTTGACCGATTCCGGGGAGGAGGGAGAAGATTCATGGCAAACGACCAACACACCCGAGTGGAAACGGAACTTACTCTTGATCAGGTGAAAGAGCAGCTGATCGAGCTTGGCAAAAAGCGGTCATCTCTTACGTATAAGGACATCATGGAACGACTCGCTCCCTTTGATCAAGATCCGGATCAAATCGATGAATTTTTTGAACAGCTCGGGGAGCTGGGCATTGAGATCGGCAACGAGAACGACGACGATGAGATGCCAATGGGACGAGGGGAAGATCACGAGGGGGATGAGTTCAACTTCGATGATGACCTGTCGCTTCCTCCGGGAATCAAGATTAACGACCCGGTCCGCATGTACTTGAAAGAGATCGGGCGCGTACCGCTCTTGTCGGCGGAAGAAGAGATCGAGCTTGCCAAGAGAATTGGCAACGGCGATGAGGAAGCGAAGCGCCGCCTCGCGGAAGCGAACCTGCGGCTCGTCGTCAGCATCGCCAAACGCTATGTTGGCCGTGGCATGCTCTTTCTTGACCTAATTCAAGAGGGCAACATGGGCCTGATCAAAGCGGTCGAGAAATTCGACCACGAGAAGGGCTTCAAATTCAGTACCTATGCGACCTGGTGGATTCGCCAAGCGATCACGCGCGCGATTGCCGACCAAGCCCGAACCATCCGTATTCCCGTGCACATGGTCGAGACGATCAATAAGCTGATTCGCGTATCCCGCCAGCTTCTGCAAGAGCTTGGCCGCGAACCGGCCCCCGAAGAGATCGCCAAGGAGATGGAGCTGTCAACCGAGAAGGTCCGCGAGATCATGAAGATCGCGCAGGAGCCGGTGTCGCTTGAGACGCCGATCGGGGAAGAGGATGACTCCCATCTAGGCGACTTCATCGAGGACCAGGAGGCGCTCGCCCCTGCCGATGCAGCCGCATATGAACTGCTCAAGGAACAGCTGGAGGATGTGCTCGACACGCTGACCGAGCGGGAAGAGAACGTGCTTCGCCTGCGCTTTGGGCTCGATGACGGACGCACCCGCACCCTTGAGGAAGTCGGCAAGGTGTTCGGCGTCACGCGCGAACGGATTCGGCAAATCGAAGCGAAGGCGCTCCGCAAGCTTCGCCATCCAAGCCGGAGCAAGCGATTGAAGGATTTCCTCGAATAAAACCAGCTGCGCAAGACCTTTTGCTTTTTGGGAAAGGTCTTTTTTTCTGAGAGGTGGAGGCGATCGGTATGGAGTCGGAAAAACACCGTGTAATCGTTCAGGAAATTGAGCAATGGCGGCGCAATCGGCTGCTCCCGGAGCAGTATTGCGATTTTCTGCAAAATCTGTACCGTGACCCGGATGAGGACACCAAACAGGTCTTCGGGATTCCTGCGGGGAAAATCGTGAATGCCCGGCCGCGCACATGGCTGCTAATGATCGTCTTTATTGGAATCATTTGCTATATTGGTTTTTATTTTATCTCTTTTCCAAGGCCCATGCAAATCGCGGTATCTGCTTTGTTCGTTCTCGGACTGTATCTGGTGGGAACGCGGCAGAGGAACCGGCGGCCGCACCTTTCTTTCGTTGCGCTATGGGCGGGAGCTTTGGCAGCTCCGGCGGCCGCGCTCTACCAGCTGCAGGAATCGGATGCTTCTCGGGGAGCCTATGCGATTCTCCTTCTGTTGGTAGCCGCCTTTTGGATCACAACGGGAATCGCTTCTCGCTTCGCCGCTTTTCATTTTAGCGGATGGGGAGCGATCGTCCTCTTGTACGGGTGGCTGCTCCACCATGTGAGTCCCGACGCCGGCATCCTCCGGCTGCAGCTTGGCTGGCTGCCCGTCGGCGCTCTGCTTGGCTGGGTGGGGACGCTGCTGCTTACGAAAACCCGGCTGAACGGCAAGGTTTTGCTTGTCAGCGGAGCGGCCTTGTGGCTGGCTCCTGAGATTTACGGGCTGATCGCCACGGAGCTGTCACCGGTGCTCCTTCAGACGATTCTGACGGGGAAGCTCGCTGCGGCGGGTATCGCCTTATATGCAACACGCCAAAAATGGATAGAATGGATCGGATAACGACATGGTCATGCTTTCAACGAGATTATCGGCAATCGCCGCAAAGATACCGGCGGGAAGCCGGCTGGCAGATATCGGTTCGGATCACGCGCTTCTTCCGGTATCCCTTGCCGAGAACGGCACAATTGCGCGCGGAATCGCAGGCGAGGTGAATCCCGGACCCTATGAAGCGGCCCAGCGCCAGGTTCGGGAAGCGGGGGTCGGCAAGCTCATCGACGTGCGGAAAGGGGACGGCCTTTCGGTTCTTACCCCGGGCGAAGTGGATGTGATATCCATCGCGGGTATGGGCGGGAGCCTGATTGTAAGCATCCTGGAGGCTCACCCCGACCGTTTGGAGGGCGTCAATCGGCTTGTCCTGCAGCCCAACGTCGGAGAAGATCAGGTGCGGAAGTATTTTCTGACTCACAACTGGATATTGTCCTCTGAAGAACTGCTCGAAGAAGACGGCAAGCTCTATGAGGTTCTCACCGCCGACAAGCATCCGGATGCGGAGAGGTTGAATGAGGAGTTTTACAGGGAACGGACCATTGGTCGCTCCTGTCAGTTGGATCGAGAGTGGCTGCTGCGCCTCGGGCCTTACCTGGTAGAAGCGGGAGGAGTTGTTTTCCACAGCAAATGGGAGCGGGAGCTCGCCAAGTGGAGACGAATCGAGAAGCAGCTCACGGAATCGGAGCTTCCCGCTTCCCAAGCGAAGCGGGAGGAGGTTCGGCACAACATCGCAAAAATCGAGGAGGTTCTGGCATGTACGGGAATGGACAGACGGTAACCTCTCTCCTTGACGAGCTGGCACCGAAGAGATACGCGGTTGAGGATGATCGGATCGGCTTGCAGGTGGGCTCGCTTGCGAAGGAGGTCCGAAGGGTGCTCGTAACCCTCGACGTAACGGAGGAAGTGGCGGATGAAGCCATCCGCGAGGGCGCGGAGCTCATCATCGCGCATCACGCACCGATCTATCGGCCGCTGAAGTCGCTTCGAACGGACACGCCTGCAGGAAAGGTGTTCGAAAAGCTGATCAAGCACGATGTCGCTGTTTATGTGGCGCATTCGAACCTAGATGCCGCCGTCGGCGGAATCAACGATTTGATGGCCGATGCCATCGGGCTGACCGACACGGTCCCGTT
Source organism: Gorillibacterium timonense (assembly GCF_001457415.1). Lineage (GTDB taxonomy): Bacteria > Bacillota > Bacilli > Paenibacillales > NBRC-103111 > Gorillibacterium > Gorillibacterium timonense. The sequence goes on along the minus strand of NZ_LN881723.1, from coordinate 290,058 downwards.
AGACCCGACCTATACGGAGAGGCGAAAGAAGCTGGTCGTGTACGTTCCGACGGATCATGCCGATCAGGTTGCGGACGCGCTGTTCCGGTCAGGAGCGGGGCATATCGGCCGGTACAGCCACTGCAGCTTCCGCTCAAACGGGACGGGAACCTTCCTGCCGCTGACTGGAACGAATCCGTTCATCGGCCAAGAGGGGCAGCTGGAGCAGGTGGATGAAATCCGGCTGGAGACGATCTTGAGCGAAACCGGCGAACGTCGTGTGGTAAGAGCTATGCTCGAGGCCCATCCTTATGAGGAGCCGGCCTACGATTTGTATCCACTTGAGCTGCCGGGCGAGACGTTCGGTATCGGCCGTACCGGTAAGCTGGCGCAACCTTGCACGCTCGATGAACTCGCCGAGCGAGTGAAGACCGGGTTTGAGGTGCCGTTTGTGCGCATCGTCGGCCGGGGAGATACGGTGATCAAGAAAGCGGCGGTTCTCGGCGGAATGGGCGCCGACTATGTATCCCACGCTCAGTTTGCAGGTGCGGATGTCCTGATCACGGGAGACATCGATTATCACACCGCCCATGACGCGCTCGCTGCTGGAATGTGCTTAATCGATCCGGGACATAACGCGGAGAAGATCATGAGAACGGGCGTCGCCGATTACTTGAACAGAAGGCTGCGCGAGAGGAAGCTGGACACGATCGCCATGGCGTCCAGCGTGGACACGGAAGTATTTCGGCTGAGGTAGCGCTGGCCGTCGCTTGCTGATAGGCTAATGAACAAAGCCCGAAACCAAAGCCCGCAACCAAAGGAAAAGCTCCTTTTGGATGTGGGCTTTGTTCGATTGATGACGCCTCATCTGGTAAATCCCGGATGCGGTTGCATGACGGCAGGCAAGCGTGTATACTATAGATTCGTGTCCGGAAAGTTTGACAGACAATCGCCGGCGGTTATGCCGCGGGAGGAAAGTCCGGGCTCCATAGGGCAGGATGCTGGATAACGTCCAGTCAGCGCGAGTTGAAGGATAGTGCCACAGAAATGGACCGCCGATGGCTCGTCCCTCCGGGACGGGATCAGGCAAGGGTGGAACCGTGGTGTAAGAGACCACGAGGGGCTATGGTGACATAGCGCCTGGTAAACCCCATCTGGAGCAAGACCTAATGGGACGCAGGGAAGCAGTCAACTGCACCCAAGCCTTAGCCCGAGGCGCGTCCGGGTTGGTCGCTGGAGCCGTTCAGCAATGGACGGCGTAGATAGATGATTGTCGCTTCAAAGGCGGGAGGGGAAACCCGTTATCACCGCCAGAAGTACAAAACCCGGCTTACGGCAAGCTTCCCGGAACGAATAAAGCCCGCAACCAAAGGAAATGCTCCTTTTGGTTGCGGGCTTTGTTCTATGTTCAGCCGAAATGCGATATCACCCAAACGAGGTTGCGAGCAACCAAAACCGGGATCAGTCGGTAAGGACGGCAAGATGAGCTGCGGCTGTCGGGTCGGCTAACCGCTCATCCGCAAGACGGCGATTTTCGAATGTTCATGCAGAAGAGATCCCCTCAATCGGGGATAGCGGACAGAAACGCTTATCGGACCGGCAGCGCTGGGGACGCGAAGGTCCCCAGCGGCTGACTGACCGTTTCACTTGCGGAAGGGGCTGATGGCTCCGCCAGCGGGTCCGGTCGGGAAGGGACTTACCCCGGCGGGAAGCGACGAGATGGGAACCGTAGGCAGGGGCGGAACGGCGACATTGCGTTCGGTCACGGTATAATAATGCTGCGGAACCGGGACAAAATGATGACGGTTGACAATTTCCACCGGATGGATGACCGGTTGCGGACGCGGATGGTAGAAATCACGGACCACCACTTGCGGCTCACAAACAATCGGTGCGAAGCCCAAGCAGCCTTGTGTTGCCAATTCGGGTTTAGACACGGGCATGATCTCCTCTCTGTATTCTGGGTTTCGGGCATTTCCCTATACTCTATGCCCACGGCGACGATTGGGTCTGTACGGATGCCCGGGTACAGCGGCCCTCCGCGCTTTTTTTGCCCGGTTATTTTTTGGCTTTCATCGGAGCTTTCATCAAAAGGAAACGGGCAGATACCGGTGTTCGGTCGACTCTCCCACTCGTACCGTCATCAAGCTCTGTCGGAGTGGAAACGGATTGCTCCAGATTGCTTCGTAATTGGCTGAAGGGTTGTTCACCCAGCTCTCCATGATATGATAGCCGGGCGCGATGACATTGTCGCTTAGGCTTGCAGATACGGTGCTTCCCGGAATCCGGTTTCGGTTCAAGGCGCGGATGATCTCGTCTCCCGGCACTACGCCGACTCCATGGCCGAAGTAATACCCGTTGCCCATATCTACAGCGTTCTCTCCGATCCACCAAGGAGTAAGAGGGGATACGTCGGGATTGTTGAAATAGACGACATCTCCGGGCAATACGTTCGCCGGATCGATTCGCCGCAAGTTCAGATCGCGGTCATAGTTCCAGTCGTATAACGTCAGATTGGCAAAGCGATCGTTGAAGATGGCGTCTCCGACCGTTTCAATGATGGCCCGGTAGAGGACAATCACCATCGCGGTTGCGCATTCGAAGCTGTAGAGATTCCCATTCTGATAGATGTCCCGGATGGCGTCCGCAGGTGAAACATCCGGACGAAGCTCGAAGGCCCCTTTTGGGGTGCGCGTCCAGAACTGAGGATTGCAGGTAGATTGGGCGAAGGTGGAGAACCGCGCGCCGCTGCTCGCAAGAGCGTTCGAGCTGTGCAGAATATTGGCTCGCATGCGGAGCTCGAACAGCAGGGAAGTGGGGGAGGCGAACCGGAAGACGGTCGGGCTTGCCGACATCGTATCGAGGATCATGCGTTCAACGGGGGGAAGTCCAACCGGCGGGGAAACGGGGCTTCCATCCATAAATACAATCATGGGGTATCCCATCCTATCTGGCTGTGATACCCCATGATATGTGCGGAGGAATTCAAGCGTGTTTATCGGGCTAACGAGAAACCCTTATCGTCTCTCATCGTCCAAATAGCCTTTGAAGCAGGCGCGATAACGCATTTCCATGAGGAGCTTGAAGCGGCTGCTCTTGGCTGGTCGCTGCGGTGGAGGTGCCCGAAGCCGCTGCCTCAAGAGCGCGATAGACATCGATTTGTCCATACCCGTAATAATTGTCTTTGCCAGTGTCTCCGATGTCGGCTGCCGTGTTGCGCATGATGTCCATAACTTCCTTGTTGGTCAGCTTCGGATTGACCGACCGGATTAAGGCGGCGAGAGCAGCGACATGGGGACTCGCCATGGATGTGCCGGACAGCGAAGCGTATTGGTTGTTCGTGTAGGTGCTGGCGATATTGACGCCCGGAGCGGCAACGTCAATATAGGAGCCGTAATTGGAGAAGGACGCTTTGTTCCGATTATTGTCCGTCGCCGCGACGGCAAGCACTTCGGAATAAGCGGCCGGATAACCGGGATCTCCCGAATTGTCGTTGCCGCTCGCCGCAACGAGCACGACGTCATGGTTGTAGGCGTATTTCACGGCGTCATGCAGGAAGCTGGACTCGGCATAATTGCCGAGGCTCATATTGATCACCTTGGCGCCGTGGTCGGTCGCCCAGATGACCCCTTCGGCAACGTTGTAGGCATTGCCTGCTCCCGAATTGTCGAGCACCTTGACGGGCATGATCGGGTTGTTCCAGGTCAGGCCGGCAATGCCCATGCTGTTGTTGACGGTTGCCGCGATAATGCCTGCCACATGGCTGCCGTGACCTACATCGTCAAGGGGCTTCTTGGTTGTGTCGATCGCATTGTACCCCGAGATCAGACGATCCTTCAGATCCGGATGAGTCAGATCGGCGCCCGTATCCACGACGGCGACAATCACATCTCCGCTGCCTTTGGACAGCGTCCAGCCCGACTCGGCATTGATGAGCGGCAGGTTCCATTGATACTGGGCGAAAAGGGTATCGTTCGGCTCCCCCTCCGCTTGTTGTTGCGCCAAGGAACGGAAGTTTGCTGCAGGCTTCCGCTCGACAGGCACAACCGCGGATTCATTCGTATTGTACAGGTAGTGGGGTTCCGCATATTCGATATGATGCTTGCGGAAATAGCGGATCATCTGCTTCGTATCCATTTTTTTGGAGGTGAAGACATACGCATAGCCCATCTTCTCATAGGAACTGGCCTGAAGCTCTCGTTGAATCAGCTTCAGCTGTTTCTCCGTAGGGGCTTTCTTGAATTTCACGACGATTTGATTGTTGTAATAATGGCTCTTGCCCTGATTTTCCTCCGGCCCGGAAACTTTGGTTTCCTTCAGGTTGTTCGCATCCGCCGCCTTCATACCAGGCTTGCGGTTGGGATTCGGGTACGTAACGAGGCGCAGGTTCCGCTTGGATTCCGATTCCACCTTGGTCAGAATGTCCTGGCGGATGACCGCGACCAGCCCGTGTCCGTTTTCACCAGGGACCCCCATGACCGCTCGCAAGCCCATGCTGGTTGGCAGCGATGAGGAACGGTATTCGTTTCCGATGTGAATGGCTTGGATCGCTTTCTGAACTTCTGTATGCACCTGCTCGGGATAGTTCTGCAGCTTTATGCCTGCGGTGGAGAGAGCTGCGGAATCCGTCGCGTACCAGGCCAGAGCCTCGAGATGCGGATTGCTTTTGAGCGATCCGGATAGATGCCCAGGCATTTCTGAACGCGTGACGGACTTCATCCCCAAGGCCGTTTTGCGCAGGTCAGTCAGGCACTGATTACGACACAATTCCTCCGTCAGCTGGACATCCTGCTGGACAGTGAGCATTTTGGCCGACTTCTCTTGACTGGCGATCTTCTGATGTGTTTGACCGGCGGAACGGTCCAAGCGGTCATTGCGGGCAACGAGCAACACTCCGGCTAGCACCAGAATGGCTGCGGCCCAGGTCCATTTTCTCACAGGTGTCATTCCTCCGTTTCTTAAATCAGCCTTCAAGCGTTAGGGTTTGGCCGACGAAGCTGTTTTATGCAAAGAGGGACGGGTCTGGGTCCGCCAGCTTCAAGCCTGTTTCAACGGTACCGTTTCGGTTGAAAGTATGATAGGATGAGGAGGAATGAGGGTGGCGACCCACGCCGAGGAGGAACGGAGATGGCAGGCTCTGATGTCAAAAACTTGTGCGAATCCGCGCGCGTAAAGCTGAAGGAAGCAATTTCGAAGATGGAGCTATTCTTGAATCGGAATTCGCTCGAGCAATTGGTCCAGGGAAGCGGAGAAGCCGATCCTGCAATGGAAGACTTCTATCGCGATTATCTTCAGGACACCCGGCATCTGTTGGTCTTCAGCGAAGTGCTTTTTGAAAAGCTGGGGGTTAGCCTGCGCAGGGCACAGTTCCAGGAGGATCATGCCGAACGGAACCTTTATGACGCTTATCACCAATGCGTCAACCGATTCTTTTATCCCAAGAATGAATGCTATTCCGAAGACGGCCGTTACGCTTATACGGGACAAGATGCGATCCGCTTTCGCAAGAAGCCAAACCGCGATGTTCGCAACTTGACTGTGGAGCTCTCCAAAATTTTTGAAGAATTGAGAGAAGAGCTCTCCTACTACGAAACGGATTACATTAACCAGAAACGGATGCAAGGGGAAAAGATTTAAGGGGCGTCGCCAAACCCACAGCCTGAATTCGGGTTTGGAGCCAAGCTCAAGATGGGTCAGGGAAATGCAGGGGGATCAACAAAAAGAGAACCGGATGGAGCGCGGCTCTGGTATCCGGTTCTCTTTTTGTTGCTTCTCTCGCGGCATTCCGCACGGTATAGGACAACGGGGAAGGGGAAAGCTTGTGGTGGGAGGTGAATGACATTGAAGCCGATTGTCAAATGCAGTGTATCCAATTGTCAATACTGGGGACAGAACAACAATTGCCAGGCCGATGCCATCATGATCGAAATCGACAAGCATGCCAACATGAAGTATGACGCGGAATTTGCTGGTGAATCGTTCGACAGCGACCACAAGGACTTGGCTGACAGCAGCGCCAATACCTGCTGCCACACGTTTAAGCCGAAGGAGTAGCAAGCCGGAAAACACACGCTTAGAAGTTAGCCGTTTCCGGTGCCTGCAGGAAAGGGGGAACGTACCGTGGAGGAATGGAGTCCCGATAAAGGAAAGATCCCGGACACCCGGAAGGAATCCCGAAAGCTGGAGGAGTACCAGCGGCTGGAGCAGCGGATGGAAGGCGGGCTAGCTTCCCGGGAGGAAGCGGAATTCTCCGCTGAGCTTGCCGCAGGCGCACCGTTAACCGGTTCACCGGTGGCCATGCGCAAGGAGCTTGGCAGACAATCGGGCTTCTCGACACCTTCTCCGGAGACTTACGGGGCGGAACGCGTTCAGGTAAGAGATGCTGAACAGCAGGAATCCCGCAGTCGAACAGCGGATCTATTGGGATGGAGCGCTTTTGTGCTCGCTCTCTTGTCCCTGTTTGCCCTTCCCGGAATTCTCGGCGCCGCAGCGATTGTGCTTGGTCTTATATCCGTTTATAAGGGGAGCCGATCCCTCGGCGCATGGTCCGTATTGATCGGGATTGTCACAACGGTCACCAATCTGATCCTGATCCCACTACTGGGCTGAACCGAAATCCTGCCGTCATCCCGACTGGGACTTCGGCAGGATTTTCATTTTATAGTGGAAATTCGCGCTGTCCTCGGTGTACAATGACGATAAGTATCGTTTTTTGGAAAGAGGGCGTACTCATGAGCATGGACCCGCGGGTTCTCAGCCAGCTGATTCGCGCGCAATTTCTTGGAACCTCTAGTTGGTGGAATGCGAGCGACAGCTCTTCCTCAACAGGAGAAGGGAATAATCTCTTCAGCAACCTGCTGCAACCGCTGTTAAGCGGCGATAGCACGGGTATGGGAACGTCCAGTTCCTACTCCAATACAATACCGGCGGAATACGCGACCTATTCGACGGGGTATAACGGATTATTAGCTTCTTCCCAATTGTCTGGACAATCTTCCAGCAATCTCGGTTATTCCAGCAATCTCGCCTACTCTGGCTTAGGGTTATCTGCTGCGGCACTCTCGGGTCTATCTGGGGATAATAATTCCGGATATTCGGCGGTCAATGCCCTCTCCCGATTGAGTCAATACGGAATCTCCGGACTGACCGGTTCTTCCGCTTACGATCCCATTATTGCCGAAGCTGCGGGCAAGTACAACGTCTCCGTTCCGTTGATTAAAGCCGTGATCGACCAGGAATCCTCTTATCAGCCTTACGCGGTGTCATCGGCAGGAGCTAAAGGGCTCATGCAGCTGATGGACTCGACCGCTCGGGGACTCGGCGTCACCGATTCCTTCGATCCCGAACAGAATATTCACGGAGGGACACGGTTCCTCTCCGATCTGCTCACGAAATACGGCGGTGACGAAGCCGTGGCGCTCGCAGCATACAATGCCGGACCGGGCCGGCTCGAACGGCTAGGGATAACCAATCGGGCGGAGCTCACCAAGAATTTCCGGTCCTTGCCGCAGGAAACTCAAAGCTATGTCACCACGGTTCTCGGCAAGAAAGCCCAATACGAAGTCTGATTGGGTTGAATTCCAACTATATCCGCACGTAGGGAGAAAAGATCAGAGCCATGATCTTTTTCTTTTTTTTGGAGGGATACGATATGCTTTATTTGGATTATTGCGCCACGACTCCGACTCGTCCGGAAGTCATCCGAACGATTTCAGAGGTGATGGCGAACCATTTCGGCAATCCATCTTCATTGCACCGGCTCGGCTTGGAGGCGGAGCAGCTCGTTGCGAAAGCCCGGCGTGTCGTAGCGGGAACCTTATCCTGCAAACCGCAGGAAGTGATCTTTACGGGCAGCGGCTCGGAAAGCAACAATCTCGCCATCAAGGGAGCCGCTCTTGCTTATCAGGGCCGGGGCAAGCATGTGATCACGAGTCTCATCGAGCATGCTTCGGTGTATGAATCCTATCGTCAATTGGAACGGATGGGCTTTCAGGTGACCTATTTGCCGGTCGATGAGACCGGACAAGTGCGGCCGGAGGATGTGAAAGCGGCGCTCCGTGAGGATACGATTCTGGTCAGCCTGATGTATGTCAACAATGAAATGGGCCGGATTCAGCCCATTGCGGAGATTGGCAGGCTGCTTAAGGAGCGGCCTCGAACCTTGTTTCATGTCGACGCCATTCAGGCGTTCGGCAAGCTGGATTGCACGGTCGGACATCTGCATGTCGATCTGCTCAGCTTGTCTGCTCACAAGTTCGGCGGACCCAAGGGAACGGGCGTCTTGTACCGGCGAGAAGGAGTGGAGCTGGCTCCGCTCATCGCGGGAGGAGGCCAGGAAAACGGCCTTCGCTCCGGTACGGAGAACGTCCCTCTTCTCGTTGGCATGGCGAAAGCTTGTCGACTTGCCGCGGAGGAGCGAGAAGCCACGGTAAGGCAGCTTCGAACGATTCAGCGGCTGCTGCTGGAACGGCTAGCGGCCATACCGAGAGTTTCGCCGACGACTCCGTTGCAGGAGCTGGACGGTTATGCGCCTCAATTGGTTCATATCACCGTACCAGGGATACGACCAGAGGTTGTCGTCCATGCTTTGGAGGAAAGGGATATCTTCATATCCACCCGCTCCGCCTGCTCGTCGGGTCAGGAGGAGCCAAGCCGGGTGCTTCTGGCAATGGGCATGCCCCGTGAGCGGGCGGTTTCCGGGCTCAGGATCAGCTATTCGGCTGCTCATACGGAGGCCGATATGGAACGGTTTGCCGACGAATTGGAGCGAGTATTGGACCGAATCGGGAACGGTCGCTGAAGGTAGCATCAACGAAGGAACTGGAATGAGAGGAAGATGACCGCATGCAAGAGCCGGAAGCCATCATCATCAGGCTGGGGGAATTAACGCTTAAGGGGAAGAATCGCCGCCGGTTTGAGAAGAAAATGATGGAGCAGATCGCAAATTTGATGAAAGCCTATCCCAAGGCGACGACTCACGAGGAATACGCCCGGGTTTATGTGGTATTGAATGGTGAGCCGTATGACGAGATTGCTGCCGGTCTGAATCGCGTCTTCGGCCTGACCTCTTACAGTCCGGCTTTGACAGCCGGCCTCGACCTTGAGGACATCCGCCGACGAGCATTGGAATGGATGAGAGGAAAAACGCCTGCTCCAAAAACCTTCAAGGTTTCGGCCAAGCGTGCGAATAAGGCGTTCCCACATACCTCCCAGGAGATCGGCCATCTGGTCGGAGGCTATATTTTGAGGCAGGAGGATGGGAAGCTTGCGGTGGATGTGCACAAGCCGGATATGGAGGTGAAGATTGACATCCGTCAAAATGAGGCGTTTGTCTTCTCTGACAGCATACCCGGAACGGGTGGTTATCCGGTCGGATCGAACGGCAGAGCCATGCTGATGCTGTCGGGCGGCATCGACAGCCCGGTTGCCGGTTGGCAGTCCATGCGCCGCGGGCTGGAGATTGAAGGTGTGCACTTTCATAGCTATCCGTATACGAGCGAAAGGGCGCAACAGAAGGTCATCGATCTGACCCGGAAGCTCGCCCGATACACCTCGGATCGGATCGTGCTCCATATGGTGCCGTTCACGGAGATTCAGACGAGGCTCAATCAGAGCCGGACCGACTCGCTGCTGATCACGCTGATGAGAAGATCGATGTTTCGCATTACCGAGCAGCTGGCAGCCGAACGGCGAGCCGGTGCGATCGTGACCGGAGAGAGCCTTGGTCAAGTGGCCAGTCAGACGCTTCCGAGCATGCAGGTCATCGGAGACGGCATCCGTTTGCCGATTCTGCGGCCTCTCATCATGTCGGACAAAACCGAGATCATCAAGCAGGCCGAAGCGATCGATACGTTTAACCTGTCCATCCTGCCTTACGAGGACTGCTGCACCTTGTTCGTGCCCAAATCCCCGGCCACCAGCCCGAATCTGAATGTGGTGGAACGCATGGAGAAGTCGCTCGACTTCCTGCCGGAGCTGGAGCGGGAAGCCGTGGAGCGGACCGAGAAGCTGTTCATTCGGGAGCACGATGAAGACAAGTTCGATGAATATTTTTAGGACAAACCGAATAAAACAAAAGAGGAAGAAGGGAGTCGTCCTGCCCGCCGAACTTACATCAGCTTCTTGATCTGTTCGGCCAGGAGGAAGTCCTTGCCGGTAACCCCTCCGGCGGAATCGGTTGAAAGCCGGACAATCTGTTCCTCTGAAAGTGCAGTCATCGGGGCACACCTCTCTTCGATCGAAATGATCTACCCTAATCATTACCCGCAGAAGAGAAAGGGAACCCAGGAGGTGGGCGGATGTTTGGCGAATGGATCGTGCTATTTTTTCAGATCCTGCTGATCAACATCGTGCTGAGCGGAGACAATGCGATCGTGATCGCCATGGCGAGCCGGAATCTTCCGACGCATCAGCAGCGGCGCGCAGTCTGGTGGGGCGCAGTGGGCGCAGTTGGGCTGAGGCTCATTCTGACGGCCATCGCCGTAACGATCCTGCAGTTTCCCCTCATCAAAACGGCTGGTGCGGTCTTGCTCATCGCGATCGCAGTCAAGCTGTTGGCGGACGAAGGAAAGCATGAGCAGGTGAAGGAAGCAGGTACCCTTGGAAAAGCAATTGTTACGATCATCGCTGCCGACTTTGTGATGAGCTTGGACAATGTGTTGGCGGTTGCCGCAGCTGCCGACGGAAACTTCAAGGTCATCATCTTCGGGATCGGGATCAGCATTCCGCTCATTGTCTGGGGGAGCTCCCTTGTGATGAAGCTGCTGCATCAGTTCCCGATTCTCGTCTATATCGGCGCGGGCATACTGGGCTACACCGCTGGCGATATGTTTCTGTCGGACAAGGCCATGGTTCGGCTGCTTCCACTTGGCAGCTGGTCCCCTATCATCCCATACTTCCTCGCTCTATTCGTGGTTGCGGTGGGATGGGTCATGAAGCAAGCACATCGGGAAAAAGCGGCGTAATGTACGCCTTGTGTTCAAAAGACCCCCAAGCCGGCAAGGTGGACGGGGTCTTCTTGTCATGTCGGTATGGGAATAGGGTGCGGGGACCAGGGTTTAGAGTTGAAAGCGTACTGGTACGCTTTCAACCTTGATCCAGTGGATATGAAACGGCGTCAATGGGTATGGGGCCAGGGTGCGGGGACCAGGGTTTAGAGTTGAAAGCGTACTGGTACGCTTTCAACCTTGATCCAGTGGATATGAAACGGCGTCAATGGGTATGGGGCCAGGGTGCGGGGACCAGGGTTTAGAGTTGAAAGCGTACTGGCTATTCGGCTGGTTTTCGTATAAACTGGGAACAAGAAGGAGGAGTTGCTCCAGCGACTCCTGAGGGAATTTTCATTGGAGGATCATTCATGAGAAACGCCAAACTGCCTGCCATCGTCACCATCCTGGCTGTCATCCTGGTGCTCGTGCTGGGGAAACTCGGGGTTATCGGTTTTCTTTTTCGCATCTTGTGGCCTATTCTTCTCCTAGGTCTTGGGATTTTGCTGCATTACGGGTATTATCGCGGCAAGTGGATTGCGGCGGTTCTGCTGCCTGCAGGGATGATCGTCGTCTATGCGGTCCTGTTCATTCTGTGCACGATCTTCGGATGGGGAATCCTTCACGTGATGTGGCCGATCTTTATTCTCGGCGTCGCCGTCGGCTTGTATGAGTGGGCCTCTTGGGGACGCGGGCTCGGATGGGAGAAGGCGCAGCCAGTTGCGCTCTTGCTTGCGGCTTTCTCGGGAGTTTGCCTGATTCTGGCGATCCTGAGCACGAACCTGGTGTTGTTCTGCTTCATCCTTTTGGCTGCTGCGGTGGCTTATATCGCCTTTCGTTATCGGTTTCGATGATTCCTTTTTCTTTTCATTGCATTTTCAAAAATCCTGTTGTAAAATATACTGTAATGTTCAGCGTCGGATGATACCGGCGCTTCTTTTGTGGCTATCCTCAACCCAGAAAGGATCAATCATTTATGCAAGCAAGGGACACCATCCGCAATATCGCAATCATCGCACACGTTGACCACGGAAAGACGACTCTCGTCGACAAGTTGCTGCAGCAATCGGGCACGTTTCGCGAAAACGAGCATGTGCAGGAGAGGGCTCTCGACTCGAACGATCTGGAACGGGAGAGAGGCATCACGATTCTCGCGAAAAACACCGCCATTCACTATAAAAACAATCTGATCAACATCGTCGACACTCCGGGACACGCCGACTTTGGCGGAGAAGTGGAACGCATCATGAAGATGGTCGACGGCGTTCTTCTCGTGGTCGACGCCTTCGAGGGCTGCATGCCGCAGACGAAGTTCGTTCTGCGCAAAGCGCTTGAGCAAAAGCTGAAACCGATCGTTGTCGTCAACAAGATCGACCGTCCGAACGCCCGTCCGGCGGAAGTTGTTGACGAGGTGCTCGATCTCTTCATCGAATTGGAGGCCGATGACGAGCAGTTGGAATTCCCGGTTGTTTATGCATCGGCGCTGCAAGGCACCTCCAGCCTGAATGCCGAGGAGCAGGGAGCCAACATGGAAGCCCTGTATGAAACGATTCTCGACCACATTCCCCATCCGACCGAAAATCCGGATGAGCCGTTGCAATTCCTCGTTACCCTGATGGATTACAACGAATACCAAGGTCGGATCGCCATCGGCCGCATTAACCGAGGAACCGTGAAGCAAGGCCAGACGGTGGCCGTCATGACCCGCGATGGCGGAATCAAGCAAGCGCGGATTGACAAGCTGCTCGGCTTCCAAGGGCTGAAGCGGGTCGAAATCGACGCTGCCGTTGCCGGTGATATCGTCGCTATCTCGGGGATCAAGGACATCAACATCGGGGAAACCATCGCCGATCCAGCGAATCCAGAGGCACTTCCGGTTCTCAAGATCGACGAACCGACGATGCAGATGACGTTCCTCGTCAACAACAGTCCGTTCGCCGGCCGCGAAGGCAAGTGGGTCACCTCGCGGAAGATTCGCGAACGTCTCATGAGCGAGCTGGAGACAGACGTCAGCCTGCGCGTTGAAGAAACCGACAGCCCGGACGTCTTTACGGTATCCGGTCGCGGCGAACTTCACCTCGGCATTCTCATCGAGAATATGCGGCGTGAAGGCTATGAGATGCAAGTTTCCAAACCGGAGGTCATCGTCAAGTTGATCGACGGACAGAAGATGGAGCCGATCGAACGTCTGATCATCGACGTTCCGGAAGAGAGCATGGGCAACGTCATGGAGAGCCTCGGAACTCGCAAGGCGGAAATGATCAACATGGTCAACAACGGCAACGGGCAGGTCCGCCTGGAATTCTTGATTCCGGCTCGCGGCCTGATCGGATACCGGACACATTTCCTGACCTTGACCCGCGGCTACGGCATCATGAACCATGCGTTCGACAGCTACGGTCCCTTCCTCGGAGGGAACGTCGGCGGACGTCATCAAGGCGTGCTCGTAGCGAGCGAATCCGGCGTTTCGACGATGTATGGTATGCTGTCGGTGGAAGATCGCGGCATCCTGTTCGTTCAGCCGGGAACGGAAGTATATGAAGGCATGATCGTCGGGGAGCATACCCGCGACAACGATATCATCGTCAACATCTGCAAGGAAAAGCAGCTGACCAACGTCCGTTCGGCGACCAAGGAGGGCACCGTCACCATGAAGGTTCCGCGCATTTATTCCCTGGAGCAGGCGCTGGAATACTTGAATGATGACGAGTATTGCGAGATCACTCCGAAATCGATCCGCATGCGCAAGAAGGTTCTCGACAAGAACGAACGAGCGCGCTCCGAAAAACAACGCAAGGCAGCAGAGGCGTAAGACATTCGGTTGTCCAGATGAACAGCAAGGAGCGGCGCACAGGAGGCGCCGCTCCTTTTAACATGAGCCGCTTGCTGTCGGCATATGTATAACCAACCATTCTTGGTCGATCGGATGATCGGTCATCTGGGAGATGGAAGGAATGAAGCTTACGGATACTCTATTCCATTGGCTGCAGATCCGGCTTGTGGCGGATTCCCGCCCGGAGGATATCGCGGCAGCGAGGACGGTCGCTTTTTTTGAAGAATTGCTCGCAGCCGATCATCAGGTCGAGGAGATTTCCATAGTGGAGACGGACGCCACCATGGTGCATGTCCGCTATCAGCAGAATGGGCATGCCAAGCGCCAGCTTTATCACCGTGAAGCTGCCGGTCAGCTGTTGAGCGCCCTTGAAGCGGATACCCGGTATGGAGCATAGGGCGTGTTGTCAAACACGCTTTCGTCCATTGGTTCGTCCACCATCTCATGTGCTATACTGATGGTGTAGATCACTTCGTTATGACGAGGAGGAATTCATGCCTATGGCGGAAATGCCGACCGTACTTTCGGAGCACTTGTTCCCGCTCCTGCAGCGAGAGAAGCTAGTCTTGCTGTCAACGGTTGATGCAGAAGGCGGAGGTCCGCACACCAGCGCCATCTCCTGGATATTCGCTCCCGAGCCTGGACGTCTGCGTTTGGCCGTTGATCTGAAATCGAGCATCCTTGCGAATGTGAAAGCCGAACCGCAGGTGACGGCGACCTTCTTCGGCGCTGGGAAAGTAAATGTGATTTACGGCACCGCCCGGGTTGTCCACGAACCGCTGAGCGATCTTCCCTTGAAGCTGGCTTGTATCGAGGTGGAGATCGAGAGCGTCCGGGACGGCCTGTTCCATGGTTCCCGAATTACCGCTGAGCCTGAATACGAGAAGACGTACGATGAACGCGCGGCAAGCAAGCTGGACGACCAGGTATTTGCCGCATTAAAAAAAGCCTAGCTCTGTCGAGCTGGGCTTTTTTGTGCACAAGCTGGGCTGCTGCGGATAAACGGGGGAGCTCGTTCGGCGAATTAGCGGCTTCCGGGACCTTTGGAGGTTCCCTTCAGCTCGACGGCTCCCTTCCCCTGAGCTTCACCGGAAGGGTTGGGCAGCTCGCTTCCCGCTTGATCCTGGGAATGCGTATCCTGGGGAAGCTGAGGAATCAGCCGGCCGAGAATGTCACCAAGCTCGTCCGCGAAAGCGGCGACCGGATGGCCGTTCTGAACCTTGACGCTGATATCTCGGATGCTTTGGGCGAGGTCGAGATCCGCAGTGACCAGCGCATTCGCTCCTTCGGGGTCCTTTTTTAACGTTTCGGCCACGGTATATTTGATCGTGTCGATCCGGGAGCGTTCGAGATTCGCCGGAACGTCGATCCCTACGATAGCCAAATTGCCTAGCGACAGGCAGTACGCGTTATTGACGCTCGGTACGCTTTTGGCCAAGTCGGCGAGGTGAGTCGCTTTTGCGCTATACAAGGGATGGTTGTTAGCGGTATCCGGAAGGGCATATTCCACGGCTCGTCCGGTACGTTCTCCGGCTTGCTTCACTTGATTCTTCACCTGCATGCCTTGCTGCTTCCCCTGTGAGGTGCAGGCGGTAGCAGCTACGAGGACTAGAGCCAGCAGGAGAATGAGGTTCGCGCGCTTTGCTCTCATCATGATCTTCCCTTCGGTATGGGTTGGTTTGTCTTTAGTCTGGCCGCAGAGGAACCATCCTATGTACCGGAGGTCAGCATTAGAGTCCGTTTTCCATACAGCGACACGAGACGGGAGTGGTCACGGGTGAAAAAAATCTTCATACTGGATACCAACGTTCTTCTGCACGATCCGAATGCGCTGTTTGCTTTTGATGACAATGAGGTGATTATACCGGCCGCCGTGCTTCAGGAGATCGATTCCAAGAAAAGGCTAGCGGATGAGATTGGCCGCAACGCCCGCCGGGTGTCCCGGTTCCTGGATGGACTCCGCTCCGACGGAAAGCTTCATGATGGAGTGACGCTGGAGAGCGGCGGCATGCTGAAGGTCGAATTAAATCACAAGAGCTTTCAGAAGCTGCAGGATACCTTCGGGGAGCTAAACAATGACAATCTGATCCTCGCGGTTGCCCTCAATTATCATTTGGAGGAAAAAGATAAAGCGGACCCGAGGCCCGTCGTACTTGTCAGCAAAGATACATTGGTTCGGGTGAAAGCGGATGTGCTTGGAATCCGCTCTGAGGATTACTTGTCCGATCATCTGGTACCCTCCGACTCGGAATTCTACAGCGGCTGCGTGACGCTGCAGGTTCATCCCTCCGTCATCGATGAATTCTATTCGTTTCGGAAGCTGTCGGTCTCTTCCTTAAATTTGCGAACTCCCTTGAATCCGAATGAATTCGTCATTCTGCGAGATGAGCTTGGAACGACCAAGTCGGCTTTGCTAAAGGTCGACCGTGACGGCAAGAAGCTAGAGCCGCTCTACCTGAGCAACGATTCCGTATGGGGGATCGGCGCTCGCAACGCCCAGCAGCGGATGGCGCTGGAGCTTCTGCTGAATGACGATATCCCGCTCGTCACCTTGACTGGCAAGGCGGGAACCGGCAAAACGCTGCTGACTCTGGCAGCCGGTCTGCTCAAAACGGAAGACGAGCACAAATACAAGAAGCTGCTGATCGCGCGTCCCGTCGTTCCGATGGGCAAGGATATCGGTTATCTTCCCGGAGAAAAGGATGAGAAGCTTCGCCCTTGGATGCAGCCGATCTATGACAATCTGGAATATCTCTTCGATACGAAGAAGGCGGGGGACATCGACAAGATTTTGGCCGGAATGGGGAGCATTCAGGTAGAAGCCCTCACGTATATCCGCGGCCGATCGATTCCCGGCCAGTTCATCATCATCGACGAAGCTCAGAACTTGTCCCGCCATGAGGTCAAGACGATTGTTTCCCGTGTCGGAGAAGGCAGTAAGATTGTCCTGCTCGGCGATCCCGCTCAGATCGATCATCCGTATCTGGATGCGAGCAGCAACGGACTTACGCATGTCGTGGAGCGCTTCAAGGATCAAGCGATAAGCGGCCACATCACCCTGGAAAAAGGAGAACGCTCCAGCCTCGCGCAGTTGGCCGCCGATCTGTTGTAACTGGCGGGTTTGAGGGAAGCATTCCCTACCCATATTGCCCTTGCTGCGCGCGATTTGCAGCAAGGGCTTTCGGCATTAGGGGTCGCGTTACGCTCTAGTAAACCGTCATGGTTTCTTCTTACCCATTCCGCCGCTTTTTCTGCTATGATGAAGAGAAACAGACAGTAAAAAGAGACAAGCGAAAAAAGGGCGGAATCGTAAGCTGCAAAGGAGAGCTTTCGTTTGAATAAACGCAAAGGCTTATTTGTTCTTATTATGATTCTCGGATTATCAGTCCTGTTGGTTGGTCAATTTTCCGGAACGAAAGAGAAACGGCCAGTTAAGCTTGCCGGAGCGGAGGAAGAAGGCTTGGCTCCCCAAGGAGTCCGGGAACCCGGCGATGCGGCAACGGAGCTGCGAGTTTCCGTATCCCTTGGTGCGGAAGAATGGGAAAGCTTGCAAGCGCTCACCGATGAGTTTATGCGAACCCATAACGGCATCACGGTTCAGTTGGAGAATGTGCCTGCCGCCGAACGATACACGACTTGGAAAAAAGCCGGCCAATTCGGTACAGGCCCTGATCTCATGCTGCTGGATAACGGCTGGGTGCAGGAATTTGCCGCACTTGGATTTTTGTATCCGGTCAGTGAATTTTATACGACAGACAAGCAATCCCAATACTTGCCGGCAGCCTTGGACCAAGTGAAATGGAACGGGTACCTGTGGGGAGTTCCCAAGGATATCGATCCCTATATTCTGGTATGGAACCGCAGCACCGTGGAGGAGAATGGGTGGAAGAAGGCTCCGACGACGGGAGCGGAGATGATCGAATGGAACCGGAAGCTGATGAATCCCGACAAGGGTACATACGGAATCTACTTTGATCCGAGGGATTACATGTCTCTCTTATCCGTGTTCACTTCTTTTGTGGAGACTCTTCCAGAAGATTCAAACCCGCTGGCGTTGGCGGATGAACCGAATGCCCGCGAGGCGTTGCAGGATTTCCTTGTCCCGCAAAAAGAGGAATGGGACGCTGCACTATTCACTCGAAATTTTCCGTTGAAATCCGATAAATGGGACCCGTGGGCAATGCTTGCGGAAGGCAAGCTGGCCGCAATGGTGACCACAGTGTCGGAATACAGACGGCATTCCAGCTATGGAGTCGAATTATCCAGTCTACCGATGCCGGGCGGGGGAAAGTCCCGGACCGGATCCTGGCTCAAAGGACGGAGCTATTGCCTATCCTCGCATACAGTGAATTCGGCAGCAGCCATGGAGTGGGTGAAGGCCGTTACCGGCTCCGAGGCGGAAACTCGCGAATGGACCGACACAGGCATGCTTCCGGTGCTGCTAAGCAGCTATACCACCGTACCGCTACTGGCGGAGGAGAAATTCAAGTCCTACTCCTGGCTCGTTCAGGAAGGAAGGGCGCTGCCGTTCTCGATCGACTCGGCATCCCGCTCGGAGGCCGTTGTCTCGATGCTCCGCAATCTCGCGGAGGGCAAGCTGACTCTCGACCAGGTCACGAAGAATCTGGTCACTGTATACGAATAAGCAAGAAGCCCGGCTATGCGGCCGGGCTTCTTCTGTCTAGTGCGCCCGGCATGGGCGATAACTAGGTGGTGCAAGTCCACTACAGGCTTGGCAGTAGGAACTGTTAGCTAAAGGCAAGGGTATCGGCCGCGAGGCCGAATCTGAAGGAAGCCGGAGGCAAACCCTCGGTCTGACGAACAGAAATCACATACAAGGCATGGTGAGACGGACGAGCTTGCTAGCCAAAGCAAAGTCCAATACTGCCCGAATCTCATCATGTAAATGTGGCAGATAGATGAGGGGAAAGTTATCGCTCTTACCCGGGGAGGTCTCACAGACGTGGAGTAGGAAAAAAAAAAAAATCCGAAAGACGGAGTAAAGCTTGCTGTGAGAAGTCAGCAGAAGCCATAGTACCGGGAAGTTTTTTTTTTTTCGGGAAGGGCTGAACAATCGTAAGTCTCGAGTACAGTCTGAAAGGAGAATCGATGCGATGAAAGCAGAATACCGAAAGGGCTGCCTGCAGAGAGATAGCGTGGAACGCGAAGGGTATGCAGGAGCGCGGAGTATCGAAACTCGGGAAAGCAGAGAAAGAGACGGTGCAAACGACCTGCTGGAGCGGATACTGGACAGGCATAACCTGAACAGAGCGTACAAGCAGGTCAGAAGCAACCACGGGGCGCCGGGAATAGACGGAATGACCGTCGAAGGGGCACTACCGTGGCTGCAGGAAAACAGAGACGGACTTTTGCAGAGAATCCGGGAAGGAAGCTACAAGCCAAGCCCGGTGCGGCGTAAGGAAATCCCTAAACCAGATGGAAGCGGCGTGCGCAAGCTGGGCATCCCGACCGTCGTGGACCGAGTGATCCAGCAAGCGATCGCCCAGCAGTTGCAACCGATGTTCGAACCGCTCTTCTCAGATGGAAGCTACGGCTATCGTCCGGGACGAAGCGCGCAACAGGCGATTCGAAAAGTAAAAGCCTATGCGGAGCAGGGATACGGCTACGCGGTCGAAATCGACCTTTCGAAATACTTTGACACGTTGAACCATGAGCTCTTACTGAACCTCTTGCGCGAACAAATCCAGGATAACCGCGTCATCGAGCTGATCAAAAAGTACTTGAAAAGCGGAGTCATGGAAAACGGGATACGCCGCGCAACGGAGGAAGGTTCTCCTCAAGGAGGGCCGCTGTCGCCGCTTTTGGCAAACATCTACCTGAACGAATACGATCAGGAGATGGAAAGCCGAGGCGTAACGGTCATCCGTTATGCGGATGATATCGTGGTGCTTGCGAAGAGCAAGCGAGCAGCCATACGGCTGCTGGAAACCAGCCGGGCGTACTTGGAGCAGAAGTTAAAGCTCCAAATGAACACGCAGAAGAGCAGGGTCGTCAGCGTTGTGGCGCAGAAACACTTCAAATTCCTCGGATTTGCGTTGGGAAAGAACGGGAGTGGTGTATACATACGCGTGCACCGTCAGTCCCTCGCCAAGGCAAAGAAGAAGCTGAAAGAGCTAACGAGTCGAAGCCAAGGCAGAAAGGCACGACAGGTCATGGAGAACGTAAAAGTCTACATTCGCGGCTGGATCGGCTATTTCTACGTAGCCGACATGAAACGAATCCTGCAAAGCTGGAATGAATGGCTGCGAAGACGAATGCGCATGTACATCTGGAAGCAGTGGAAGAAGCCGAGAACGAAGGTACAGAACCTGCGAAAGCTAGGGATACCGGGGTGGCAAGCGTACCAATGGGGAAACAGCCGACTGGGCTACTGGCGAATAGCCGGAAGCGCGGTGTTGAATCGCTCTGTAACAAATGAAAAGCTCGCACAGGCAGGGTATTATGACTTCCCTGCCCAGTACGAGCGTCTACGTCTATTGCACTCAAGCGGTTGAACCGCCGTATACCGAACGGTACGTACGGTGGTGTGAGAGGTCGGCTGCTCAACTAATGGGTAGCCTCCTACTCGATTTCAGATGAATGCTTGTATCAAAATTTAATTTGAAAGCGGATGGACAGCAGACCATTGTCCGTTTTTACTTCCTTGGCATAGAGCATAGGGAGTACCAGACCGGGGGAGAAGCTGAGGTCATAGGTTTTCTCCAGGGAACGGTTCGTTGTTTCATCGAGCAGAAAGCCGTTGTATTCAAGTTTATCGACATGGAACTGGAGGCGGTTGGGATCCTCTTCAACCGTATAATGCCCGGTGATGATTGCTTTAAGCTCGCCCTCCTGGCTCTCCGCCTGGAACTGTCCGTCCGCAAAGGTCAGGACGAGATTCCCCAGCTCTGCCTTCTCCTCATGCAGCATACGAGTCAAATCGGCATCGCTGATATCCAGCGATGTGCCTTTGATATAGTGCTTCTCTTTGTCGCTGATGATTTTCTCCGGCAGCTTTTGCATGGCCTCCGACATGGCGCTGAAGTATTGCTGGAAGAGAGGAAGCCCTTTTTCCTTCCAGCTCGCCTGAACGGCGGCCATCTGCTGGGCGAGTACGGCTGCCGCATCGGGATGCTCCTCCAGCTTTCGGTCAATCTCCTCCTGAATGGCGATCATTCTCTCACGCTGGCGGATGAACTCGGCTTTCAGAGAAGCCAGCTCCATTTGAACGAGCTCCAGCTGGCGATGCGATTCCAGAAGCTTGGCGTATTCCTCCCGGTAGCCGACTAGCGCGGTTCGGTCGCTCCGGTACAGATAGGTCAGGTAATCATAGAAGGTGAGCATTTGCGAGAAGGATTTGGCCCGAAACACCAGGAGCCACAGCGACTCCCGATCTCCTTTATAATAGGCGCGCAGCACTTGGCCGAGTCGCTCCCTAGTCCGGTCCACATGGGCTTGCTGTTCTTTCATGTCGGCTTCGGCTTTTCGAAGGGATGCGGAAACCTTTGTTTCTTCTTCGCCGATCCGGGTGATCTCTGCGTCGATCTGAGTGATCGTCAGGCTCTTTTGCAGCAGCTCCCGCATTTCATCGATTTGCAGCTCGGCATGGGCGGCCGACATTCCGCTTATGGTCAGGAAAGCGGTCAGATAAGCCGCGAAGAGCAGCCGGGCCAGTCGCTTCATTCTCGTCCCCCCTGGAAACAGATCCATCTTCTCTCACTATAATACGAACCTGCCAAAGAGAACAGACCTTTCCTCGTCCAATCGGCTCATGCGGTGAGGCGCTGTCCACATAAAAGAGCTCCTCGCCATCGTAACGGGAAGCTCTACAAAAAAAGCTCCCCGCCATTGTGGCGGGAAGCCCGTGTAATCGGCATGCGCCGATTATTTGGTGCTGTTCGATTTGTTTTGCGCTTGCAGCAGCTTCAGAACGTCCTCGAAGGGACGAACGGTTTTTGGTGTTTCTTTTTGGAAGGCGGGAGCCTGATTGAGTCCATCGAACGATTGCGTATAGTGGATATGACGCTCCGCATTCGAGCCTGCGCTGTAATCGATATTCACCGTCTCCTTGCGAATGTAGCCCTGTTCGTCCAGAGTAAACGATAATTCGCCGCCTGTGACCGACCAGGTTCCGCTTGCTCCGGTCTTCAGCTTTTCGGATTGAGCGCTTGACAAGATTCCGTTCGTCTTCCAACCGTCGATGACCGCCGGCAGCTTGGCTTTCAGCTTCTCCGTCACGGCATCGCGATTCTTCTCAGTAACCGCCATGCGGATGACCGTTCCCTCGCCGCCTTCCTTCAAAGCAACGGTCTCCTTGTCCTTCTTAAACCAGGTAGCATCAAAATCTTCCATCAGCTGTTTCACAGACTCGGACATAGCCTTGTTGACGTTTTTGAGTCCGTCGACCGTCTGTGCCTCTTGATTAACTCCCGCCAGCTTGGCCGGATCGAAGGAAAAATATTCACCTGATTTGTTTAACAGCGGGACGCTCATATAGATCAAATTGTCTTTGAAGAGGACAGGCAGGGTGAACGAGGCGGAGGAACCTCCCGGCGTCAGCTTGTAATCAGCCTCCAGTCGAAGCGGATTGGCGGAGGTCAACCCGTTCCAGCTGATTTTGCTCGTGCTGAAGAGCGAGATCAGGGTAGAGGTCGCGGCATTGGCATCTGCTGCCGGGGCAGGCAGCCCCACATTCAGATCGGCTTCGCCAGCGAAAGCATATTGGGTGATTTCTGCTTGCTTGGTCAAAGCATTTGCCACATCATCCTTCCATTTCGGCGGCTTCGTGCAGCCGACTGCGGCAATCGAGAGGGCGAGGACAGCTAGAGCCAAGGCTTGGGTACGAGTCGTTCTTTTCATATCGAAAGGATTCCCCTTCTGGTTGGTTTGGTGGTAAGCTTTTTTTAGGGCTTCTTCCGTACTTACACAGATGTAGCCCCACTAAACAGACGAATTTCATTATAACATAGTTCCATCCGAGAGAGGAGAAATCCCGAATGGAAGATCATGACGAGATCGTACGGGTCATTCGGAGCCGCATGGAGGAGCACGGCAACGGCCGTATATCCTTCCGAGATTACATGGAAATCTGCTTGTATCATCCGCATTTGGGGTATTACATGTCTGATCGGGTAAAGATCGGACGAGAAGGCGATTTCTATACGGCAGCGGATGTCGGCGGAATCATGGCGAAGATCGTTGCGCTTTTTTTTGCCAAGGAAGCGGTGACAGCCCCCCATCTGCGCACCTTCGTGGAGTGGGGCGGAGGCACGGGGCGAACTGCGGGAGCGATACTCGACACATGGAGGAGAGAATGGCCGGAGCTGTACCCGCAATTGAGCTATATCCTCATCGAGAAAAGCCCTTATCATCGCACCGAGCAGATCGAACGGCTAGCGGCCCATGCGGATAGGATTGCCGTAATGTCGGAGCAGGAATGGGAAGAGTGGGGAAGACATAGCGGCATCTTTCATTTCTCGCAAGAGCTGCTCGACGCTTTTCCAATCCATCGATTGGTTTGGGAGAACAAAGAGCTGAAGGAGCTGTTCGTTGAGTGGGATGATACCCGAAGCGGCTTCCGAGAAGTGTATCAGCCTTGCACGAATTCCCTGATTCATGATTATCTTCGGCGGCATGGAATCCGTCTAGCGGAGGGGCAGCAGGTTGAAGTCAATCTCGAAGCCGAACAGTGGCTGATGCAGCGACTCCGTCCACTTGTTGATGGACGAATTCTGACGGTGGATTATGGGGATGAAAGTCGGTTTTTGTATGCGGAGGAACGTCACCTCGGCACCTTGATGGGATACCGGCAGCATCGGGCGATAGAGGATCCCTATCGATTCCCCGGGAGCCAGGATCTTACGGCGCATGTGAATTTCACGGCTTTGCTCCAAGCAGGCGTCACTAGCGGGGCGAGGGAAGCGAAGCTGTGGAACCAGCGAGATTTCTTATTGGAGAATGGAGCTCTCGACTTGCTCTCGGACATCTCCGATCCGGATCCGTTCCATCCTGCCGCGAAGCAAAATCGAGCGGTTCGCCAGTTGCTGCTGGCCGACCGGATGAGCATCGTGTTCAAAGTGCTGTACCAGAGCAAAACGAGCCGATAGGAGTAGCCGATAAGGCAAAATTCTTGAAACGATTCCGTTCCATCCGCATGACGCGGAGAGCGGGTCGTTTCTTTTTATTGGAAAGTTCGCATTTCTTTCCGAGACTTGCTCTTTGTGCGAGGGGGAGGTATGAGAGAAGCCTAACTTGGGAATACCGAATAGTAACAAATAGATTCTATGAACTCTACCATGGGCATAAAGATAAACAAACGGCAGAGTTGCGCCTCATCCGGCCATGCGAAAGGGTACCAATTCCTTTGTTCCATGACCCGTCCATCGGTTGCGGAAGGCTATTATAAACATGTAGGAGGAGTTAGCATGTCAGCAATCAGACAGGATGCATGGACAGAAGAAGATGACCTGATCCTCGCGGAGGTTACCCTTCGTCATATTCGGGAAGGCAGCACCCAGCTCATGGCTTTCGAAGAGGTCGGTGAAAAAATCGGACGAACGGCGGCTGCCTGCGGATTCCGCTGGAACAGCTATGTGCGCAAAAAATATGAAGCTGCCATTCAAATTGCGAAAGCTCAGCGGCAGAAGAGAAATCACTTAAAAAAAGGAGTCGTATCCGTTCCGGCGTTAAGCTCAGTCGCTGTCATGGAACCGGTGGAAAATCTGCTTCCGAAAAGCGAGAGCTACGGAGAGGAAGGAATCACCATCGATTCGGTCATCCGCTTCTTGCGCCATCTGAAAGGCGCTTTTCAAGAGCTGACCCGGCAGACCAAACTGATGGAGCGGGAAGTGCTCGACAATCGGGAAGAATTGCTTAGGCTCCGAGAAGAAAATGCTCGCCTCGGCAAGCAGGTGAACCATGTTGAGACAGATTATCGCGTAGTCAACGACGATTACAAAGCCCTCCTCCAGATTATGGACCGCGCTCGAAAGCTGGCCTTCTTGACGGAGGAAGACGAGGAATCGAAAGCGCGCTTTAAGATGGATGCCAACGGCAACCTGGAACGCATAGAATAGAAGAACGCATAGTGGATGCTTACTGGCAGATTGCTGCCGGCAGGCATCTTTTTTTATTTCGTTCCTTCTATATAATAGAAGAAACGAAAGGATGATTCAGGTGAAGATCGAAGTGATCGGCGGAGGCTCAATCGGCTTACTTCTGGCAGCGAAGCTGGGTCCTCTAAGCAGGCTGAAAATATCGGTGAGAACAGAAGAGCAATCTCGCCGCATCCGTGATGAAGGCATTGGGTATCTCCCAATGGAACGGAATCCGCAAACGGTTCGGGTCGATGACTCTGTTTTTGGACAGCAAGTGGGGCTTACCGATCGCGAAGGCTTCGCAGCGGATTGGATTTTGCTCACCGTGAAGCAAAAGGACATTACACCGGAGTTATGCAAGAAGCTCGCGGTCCGTATGGGGAGGAGTACCCGGTTACTCTGCTTTCAAAACGGGCTTGGCCACGCGGAACGGCTCTCGCAATCGGTTCCTAAGGAGAGAATCTGGCTCGCCGTTACGACGGAAGCAGCTCGAAGAGAATCACAGGCGGTCGTCCGGCATACGGGCGTAGGTTATACTATCCTAGGCAAGGCGTTTCCGGATACGACGTTTGCTGGTGATACCTCAGCAATAGAGGAACTGTCGGCGTTATTGGATGCGGCAGGCTTATCTAATGAAGTAAGACCGAATATTTTTACCTCGGTATGGGAAAAGCTGATTATCAATGCCGTCATTAATCCGTTGACCGCCGTTCTTCGTGTACCGAACGGAATGCTGCTTGAGCATCCAATGCGGCTGGGGCTAATGAAGGAGTTGTATCAGGAGAGTGCTCTGGTGGCAGAAGCATACGGCTATCGTCTGCCCGACAACTTCTGGGAACGAATCGTGAAGGTGTGCCAAGCGACCTCTGCTAACCGTTCTTCCATGCTCCAGGATGTGGAGATGGGAAGAGAAACGGAGATTGCTTGGATAAACGGGGCCATTCTGGAGAAAGCTAGAGAAAAATCCTTAAAACTCCCTGTAACCGAGTCCATAGTCCGGATAATGCAGGCAATTGATCCCTGGAAGAAATCGGATGAGCACGGTGATGCATCACTAGTGTAAAGCTGACACGCGGAGTTATCATAAATGTTTTTTTAAGGGGGTAAAAGAAATATCCATCGAAACAACCTGTAGATTTTATTAACCACTGGTTGTATAATGGGTAACAAGTTGCAGATGAAAACAGGCGAGTTTGTTTCATAGACTCGGGTAAAGGGTAAGCCCTTAGGTCGAGGGAGAGTTCGCCTGGGAGTCATTTTGTACAGAGAAACCATATTGTTGAATGGGGAGGCAATTTAATGAAGATCAACAAGGTTCTGACAACCGCTGTTGCCGTCACTTTGATCGGTGGCGCATTCGCAGGTTGCAGCAGCAAGAAAGAAGAAGGAGCTTCTCCTTCGGAAAGCCCTAGCGCTTCCGCCGCAGCGACGGACAAAGCCAGCACCGCTCCTGCAGCAGGTGAGAAGGCAATCAACATCCTCTTCTCCGCTGAGCCGCCCGATCTGGACAGCTCGAAAGCGACGACCAACGCCGCTTTCACCATGATCAACGCTTTGAACGAAGGCTTGTACCGTCTGGACAAAGACGGCGTAGCGCAACCGGCTCTCGCGGCTGAACTGCCGGCGATTTCCGCTGATGGCTTGACCTACACGATCAAGCTGCGCGACGGTCTGAAGTTCTCTGACGGTTCTCCTCTGACCGCTCAAAACTTTGTTGATGCTTACAAACGTACGGTTGATCCGAACACGAAGGCTCTGTATTCCTTCATGGTAGAATGGATCAAGGGCGGCGCTGCCGTTCACAATGCGAAGACGGATGACGAAATCAAGGCTGCCAAGGACGCGATGGGCGTAAAAGCAATCGATGAGAAGACCCTTGAAATCACCTTGGAAAAACCGATTGCCTTCTTCACGGCTCAGCTTACCTTCCCGCTGTTCTTCCCGCAAGATCAAAAGCTGGTTGAATCCGCTGGCGACGAATATGGCAAAGACCCAGACAAAGTTATCGGCGCTGGTCCTTTCGTCCTGAAGGAATGGAAGCATGAACAATCCCTCACGTTTGTCAAGAACCCGAATTACTGGGACGCTGCTAACGTGAAGCTCGATAAATTCACCGTAACGGTTGTTAAAGACCGCGCAACGGCTGTTAACCTGTTCGAAACGAAGCAAGCCGATCTGACGGACCTTGGCGGCGACTTCGTTCAGAAGTACAAAGGCAAACCGGAAGAACAAATCAAGCGCGAACTGACCAATGCTTACCTGATGCTTGAACAGAAGAAAGCTCCGTTCCTTGCTAACAAGAACATTCGTCAAGCACTGTCCTTGGCTATTGACCGTCAAGCTCATGTTGACATCGTTCTGAAGAACGGTTCTGTACCTTCCACTGGTCTTGTTCCGGTTGGTACCTCTGACGGCAACAACAACGAATTCCGTAAAACCGCTGGCGACACTCAACCGGCATTTGATGCAGCAAAAGCAAAAGAACTGTTTGCAAAAGGTCTGCAAGAGCTTGGCCTGAAAGAACTGCCGGCCTTTAAAGTAACGGCTGACGACACCGAAGGCGCTAAGAAGACCCTTGAGTTCATCCTGGCTCAATGGAAGCAAAACCTGGGCATCACCTCGGCTACCGCTGACCCGGTTCCTCACGAACTTCGTGTAGAACGTCAAGACAACAAGGACTTCGACGTAATCATCGCTCTGTGGGGCGCTGACTACAACGACCCGATGACGTTCATGGATCTGTGGACGACGACCAGCAGCTTCAACACGATGGACTACAGCAACCCGAACTACGACAAGCTGATCGCTGACGCTGGCAACGAAACCGACGCGGCTAAGCGCGCTCAGATCCTCGTAGATGCCGAAAAAGTCCTGATGGACGACATGGGTGTCATTCCGCTGTACTTCCGTACGAAAGTATACGCGTTGAACACCGCTGTACAAGGTCTGTACTTCCCGGCATTCGGAACCGAATGGGAACTGAAATACGTCGATGTTGTGAAATAATCATGAATCTGCCTGCATAATCAGGAAAAGGGGCCGTTCTCGCACCTTAAGAACGGCCCGTTTTTACTGAATCGACCCGAGTTTAAGGGTTTTTCTCTGTTTACTCGCTTCGATCAGACGAGCGGCCCTCACCCGATCAACAGGGGGAAGGAGCCGTTTGCGCGTGTCTATGGCAGCAATCATAATTTTGGCTTAGGTGGTGCCTTATGGTAAAGTTTATTGTTCGCCGATTTCTTTATATGGTTGTCACCCTGTGGGTTATCGTTACCCTGGTGTTCTTCCTGATGAAGAACCTTCCTGGCAATCCGTTCGGCGAAGCATCCATGAAATTGTCTGCGGATGCCAAAAAAATATTGATGGCTCAATATGGATTGGACAAGCCCGTTTGGGAGCAGTATCTCAAGTATATGTGGAATGCCCTTCACGGTGATCTGGGTCGTTCCTATCAATTCCCTACAACTCGGGTAACCGAAAAAATCTCTCAAGCCTTCCCGGCCTCTGCTGAACTCGGCCTGTGGGCCTTGCTAATTGCGGTCATTGTCGGTCTGTTCCTCGGCATTATCGCTTCCTTGAACCATAATAAAGGGCTTGATTACACGGCCATGTTCACCGCTGTTATCGGTGTATCGGTACCTTCGATGGTATTAGGCCCGCTTCTTTCTTACTATGTCGGCGTTAAGTTGAGCGTTCTCGGACTTCCTCCCGGACTGTGGAACGGGCCGGAATATCGGGTACTGCCAGCGATTGCGCTGTCCTTCGGTACAATTGCCGTTTTGGCTCGTCTCATGAGAGCTTCCATGCTGGACGTTCTCAGTCAAGATTATATCAAGACCGCGAAAGCGAAAGGGTTATCGCCGAATGCAACCGTTTGGAAGCATACGATTCGCAATGCGATTATTCCTGTTGTTACGGCTCTTGGAACCATTACGGTCAACCTGATCACCGGTACCCTGATTGTCGAGCAAGTGTTCGCGGTACCTGGTCTCGGCAAGCACTTCGTGCAAGCCATCTATTCCAATGACTACACGATGATCGCGGGACTCACGATCTTCTATTCTGCGATCCTGATGATAGCTTTGTTCATCGTTGACGTGGCATATGGGTTAATTGACCCTCGAATTCGTGTTTCGAAAGGGAGGGCGTAAACGATGCAGCAAATCAGCAAAGATCAATTCCTTCCGGTCGAACGGGAACATCTGGGCACCGAAAAGATTGTTCGTCCCTCTGTAAACTTTTGGGCGGACGCCTGGAGAAGGCTGCGGAAGAACAAGCTCGCCATGGGGGGCTTGATCGTCCTGATCGTCCTCACCTTGATGGCGATCATCGCTCCGTATTTTACGAATCACACGTACGACTTCCAGGATTACAGTAATCTTGACAAATCGCCGAGCAAGCAGTTTTGGTTCGGTACGGATGAATTCGGCCGCGATTTGTGGACGCGTGTTTGGTGGGGAACTCGCATCTCGCTCTTCATCGGCGTGGTTGCAGCTCTCGTTGACCTCGTGATCGGCGTCCTCTATGGCGGCATCTCTGCGTACTTTGGCGGCCGCGTTGACGATATCATGATGCGGATTATGGAAGTTATCTACTCGATTCCTTATCTCCTGGTAACGATTTTGTTGATCATGTATCTGGAGCCGGGGATCACGACGATCATCATCGCGTATTCCATTACCGGTTGGGTAGGGATGGCTCGGTTGGTTCGTGGACAAATTCTGCAAATCAAGGAGCAGGAATTCGTGCTTGCAGCACGGACCCTCGGAGCGAGCCCTTGGCGGATCATCTTGCGTCACTTGATCCCGAATGCTCTCGGGATTATCATTGTTCAAATCACATTTGTCGTCCCCAGCGCGATCTTTACGGAAGCGTTCCTCAGCTTCTTGGGTCTTGGGATTAAAGCGCCTTTGGCATCCCTTGGCGCCTTGATCAGCGACGGGATCAGCGTGCTTCAATTTCATGCCTACCGTTTGATCATACCGACGATTATCTTCAGCTTGATTCTCATGAGCTGCAACCTGCTCGGCGACGGACTGCGCGATGCGCTCGATCCGAAGCTGCGTAAATAAGGGGTGAAAGGAATGGCAACAACCAAAGAAACCAAACGGATTCTGGACGTGGACGACCTGCACGTTTCCTTCAAGACCTATGCGGGTGAAGTACAAGCGGTGCGCGGCGTTACGTTCCATTTGGATAAAGGAGAAGTACTGGCGATTGTCGGCGAATCGGGCTGCGGCAAATCCGTAACGGCTCAAACGATTATGCGCCTTGTACCGGCTCCCCCTAGCTTCATCAAGAATGGCTCCATCGTCTTTGACGAGAAAACCGACATCGTCAAGCTGTCGGAGCGTCAAATGCAAAAGGTGCGCGGCTCGGAAATGGGCATGATCTTCCAAGACCCGATGACTTCGCTGAACCCGACCATGACGGTAGGAAAACAGATCAGTGAAAGCCTGATCAAGCACCAAGGCATGAACAAATCGCAGGCGATGGCCCGTTCTCTGGAAATGCTCCGGCTCGTTGGAATTTCCAATCCAGAAGGCCGCTTGAAGCAGTATCCCCATGAATTGTCCGGCGGGATGCGCCAACGGATCATGATCGCGATCGCTCTCGCCTGTAACCCGAAGCTCTTGATCGCGGATGAACCGACGACGGCTCTCGACGTAACGATCCAAGCTCAAATTATTGAGCTTATGCAGGAACTGAAAGAAAAGACCGAATCCTCCATCATTATGATCACCCATGACCTTGGTGTGGTCGCGGAAATGTCGGATCGCGTTATCGTCATGTATGCGGGCAAGATTGTGGAAGAAGGCACGGTAGACGAAATTTTCTATGAATCTCGTCATCCGTATACCTGGGGTCTCCTGCGCTCCGTTCCTCGTCTGGATGCGGAGAACAAGAGCGATCTGGTTCCAATCCCCGGCACGCCTCCCGATCTGTTCGCGCCTCCCAAAGGCTGCGCGTTTGCCGACCGCTGTCCTTACGCCATGAAAGTATGTTTGGAGAACGATCCAGAAAAATTTGTCATCAAGGGCGAGCATCGTGCCGCTTGTTGGCTCTGCCATCCGGATGCACCGCATGTCGAGCGTCCGGTTGAAACGGGAGGTGCGGTTTAATGGCTGAACAGAAGTATATCCTTGAAGTTCAGGACATGAAAAAGCATTTTGCGATTGGCAACAAAAAGCTGAAGGCTGTCGACGGAATCACCTTCGGTGTTCGCAAGGGAGAAACCCTTGGGATTGTCGGTGAGTCTGGTTGCGGCAAGTCTACCGCCGGCAAGACGATCATCGGTTTGTACGGCATTACCGCCGGCGATGTTCTGTATAACGGCAAGAGCATCAAGAACATGAATCCGAAGGATCGCCGCAATTATACCCGCAGCATGCAGATGGTATTTCAAGATCCGTATGCTTCGCTGAATCCGCGGATGACGGTAGGGGATGTCATTGCCGAAGGCATCGACATTCACGGCTTGGTCAAAAACCGTCGGGAACGCGCGGAACGTGTTCACAGCCTACTGGAAGCGGTTGGCCTCAACTCCGAGCATGCGGGCCGGTTTCCTCATGAATTCTCCGGCGGTCAGCGCCAGCGGATCGGGATCGCCCGTGCGCTCGCCATCGAACCGGAATTCATCGTGGCTGACGAACCGATCTCTGCGCTTGACGTATCCGTTCAAGCTCAAGTTATCAACCTGTTCCAAAAGCTGCAGAAGGAACGCGGCTTGACATACTTGTTCATCGCGCATGACTTGGCGATGGTTAAGCACATCTCGGACCGCATCGGCGTTATGTACCTCGGCAAAATGATGGAGCTTACGACCTCCGCTAAGCTGTACGCCAAACCGCTTCATCCGTATACTCAATCGCTTCTGTCTGCGATTCCGATTCCGGACCCGGAAGTAGAGCGTACTCGGGAACGGATCATCCTTCAGGGCGAAGTTCCGAGCCCGTTGAATCCGCCGAGCGGCTGTCCGTTCCGGACGCGCTGCCCGCATGCGATGGATGTATGCGCCAAGGAAATGCCCCCGATGAAGGAAATTGAAGAAGGCCACTTTGCGGCTTGCTACCTGTACTAATTTCATAAGTTTTTGTTGGGTTTACTAAAACCCGTTTGACCTGCACAGCCAGTTTGACCTTGTTGATTGAACCTTCCCATTTTATAGCCGCCCCAGCCGGGGCGGTTTTTGTTTTTTTTCGAGAAGGAAAACCTAACAGTAAAGACGCACCTCGGAATGATCGAGTGGATCATTCCGAAGGTGCGTCTTTTTGCGAGAAGACACGGCGACTGTGGACTGCAAGGCAAGAGTACAAAGAAGATCCTTGAGAGGGACTGCCAAGCGATCTCTTATTGGATGCGGTACACCCTTGTGGCCGAGAGCTCGCCCAGCACCTGTGTTGTGATTACTTGAAAGCGCGGATCGTCAGCAATCAGCTTTTCAAAGTAAGGCAAGCCTGGTGCGTAAGCGAAGCAGCCTCCTTCTTTGAGGGAATAAAGGATGTTCATATAGGTTTGGGCATAGGCGGTTGCCTGCCCGCTATTCCGCAGATGATGATGGTGAAAATGATTGCTGAACGCCATATGCGAAATGACGGTTCCCCAAGCGGTAGTTCCATAATCGGTGAGTAGCCAGTCTCCATTCAAAATAAACGGATAGCGGCTGATTCCGCGCTCAAGGCCGTAGGCATCGATGTTGCGCCTTCGCAGCGATTGAACAAGATGAGCCTGCGTTCCACAGCCAATATCGAGGATGGGAGTAGCTAGAGCATCCGGTTCACCCAATCCAAGCACCCGCAATTGAAACTCTGCTGTATATTCTGCGTTCATGATTTGCGGAATCAGCGGGCTGCGGCTGTAGGAGCGGAACAGATCGGAGCCGTTGCTTCGAATCAAAAAGGATCGAAGTCGTTGATAGTGATTGCGGAAGCATTCGGTCAACAGGTGCTCCGTCGCAGACGATGAACTCAGGAGCTTGGAGTACATTTCTTGCATGGATTGCCGATACAAGTGCTCCAATTCGTTCTGGCTTTCTGGAGGAAGCTGAATAAACTGGTTCGCTTGAAAGAAGCTCGTCATGCAAGAACGTGCCAGTTTACCGAGCAAGTCTTTGATTTCCCCCGATGTAACGGCAGAACGAATCCATTCGGCCAAGTCGGAACGGTGCTGTTGCACAAAGCTCATGATTTGACGGGTAGGCGACAGCGGCGGACTCCCGTCTTTTTCCAGGTAAAATAGGCTTTTTCGATCATTGTGTGTGAACTGCTGCTCGATCAATTTATCGAAATGCAGTGCCATTTGCATGCAAATCGCCTCCTCGCTTCGGTAGCCATTCGTTACCATATGGGGCGTGAAATGAACTCTTGTGGGCGTATCTAATCAGTGTACCATAAGAACTGGGTTGTGAAAAAAGCCCAGATACCCTAGGACGAAGAGAGTCAAGGCACCACGGCAATTTGGTTGTTTTTTTGCAGAACCGCATGTACAATCAGAATGAACTGCCGACGGCGACCGCGAAGGAGCCGCCGGTTCGAATTGGGGGCTTGTTCATTTTGATATTGGAAACGATCACGCTCGCATCGGGGCAAGCCTTGGCGGAGGAATACCGCCGGGATTACGGACGAGTAAAGGACTTATATGCTTATAATCCTTGGGATTCGGCCGCATGGGAACTCCGGGCGGCAAGGCGGGATGATCGAACGGCTCCTGCTGCAGACCGCAAGCAGGTAGCGGACGCGCTGCTCGCATTCAATAAGAAGATCGGCAATGCGAATGAAGCGATTCGTCAAATCGAAAGGCTGCAGGACCCTCGGGCTTTGGTTTTGACCGGAGGTCAGCAGGCTGGGCTGTTTTCGGGGGAGCTTCTCGTCATCTACAAAGCGGTCACTATTCTCCATGCTGCGCGCGTTGCGGAAGCGAAGCTAAACCGACCGGTTATTCCCGTCTTCTGGATTGCGGGAGAAGACCATGATTTTGATGAAGTGAATCATATTGCTTATCTGAATCCTCGCTTGGAGACGGAGAAGATCGTTTTACCTCAGCCTGGTAAGAATCGGACTTCCGTGAGCCGCACGGTGATTCCGGATTGGGAGCCGGTGCTTCTGGATTTGGAAGCCTCTTTATTGGATACGGAATTCAAGACGGCCCTCATGGAAAAGCTGAAGAAAATCGCCGCCGAATCGCCGACGCTCACCGAATTTTTTGCTCGCATGCTGGCTTGGCAATTTGGTGAACAAGGGTTGGTGCTGCTCGATTCGGACGATCCCGCTCTTCGAGCTTGCGAACGGGATTTTTTCCGGGAGCTGCTCACTCGCCAGCCAGAATTGACGGATGCTCTACTTACCGGTCGGCAAGCGGTGGAACGGCTTGGCTATGCTCCGCAGGCGGATGTGAATCCGGACGGAGCTAATCTGTTCCTTTTCGATGAGGAGACAGGGGACCGTATTCTCCTCTATCGCAAGGATGGACGGTTTACCGACCGCAGAGGAGAACGCTCCTTCACGCTGGAGGAGCTGCTCACCCGTTTGGAGAACTCTCCGCAGGACTTCAGCAACAATGTCCTGACCCGTCCGTTGATGCAGGATTACCTTTTACCGGTGCTCGGATCGGTGCTTGGTCCCGGAGAATTGGCTTATTGGGGACTGACACGGTCCGCTTTCGAAGCGTTCGGGTTGGACATGCCGATCCTCATCCCACGCAAAAGCTTTACCCTGATTGAGGGAACGGTTGCCAAGCACATGCGCTTATACGATTTGTCGCTGGCGGATGTCTTCCAGCGTTTGGAGGAGAGAAAGCAGGCTTGGCTGAAGGAGCAGGATAACCTCGGAATCGAGGAGACATTCGCGCTAGCCAAGGAACGCCTGCGTGAAGACTATCGACCGGTGGTTGAGCTCGTGTCGAGCATCAATCCGGGGATGGCGAAGCTGGCCAGCGTAAATCTGATGAAAATCATGGAACAGGTTGAGTTTCTGGAAGCCCGATCGACGGAAGCCTACCGCTCGCAATTCGATGCTTCGATCCGGCAATGGGACCGCATTGGGATGTCTCTTTATCCCGGCGGGAAGCCGCAAGAGAGGGTCTACAACCTGCTCGCCTATCTCGTCAAATACGGCAATAGCTGGCTCTGGGAGCTGACGGACAACGTCACGGAGGAATGGGGAGAACATCGGGCCGTTTACTTTTAAGAAGGAGGCGAAAGCTTTGACTACCAAAGAAAGAAGCATTATCGCAAATCCCGCCCTCGCGGCGGAAGGTCATCTGAAGATCGATTGGGTGGACGCTCACATGCCGGTGCTGAACCGGATCAAGGAGCAGTTTGTGAAAGAACAGCCGTTTAAAGGGCTGAAGGTCTCCATCTCGCTACATCTGGAAGCAAAGACCGCTTATCTCGCCAAAGTCATTCAAGCTGGAGGAGCGGAAGTGACGATTACGGGCAGCAATCCGCTTTCGACCCAGGATGATGTTTGCGCAGCGCTTGTCGAGGACGGAATCACCGTTTACGCCAAATATAAGCCAAGCCCCGAAGAGTATAAGTCGTTTCTGATCAAGGCGCTGGAAACGGAGCCGGATCTTATCATCGACGACGGATGCGAACTGGTCACTTTGCTGCACACGGAACGCCCCGATCTGCTTAAGACCATTCGCGGCGGAGCCGAGGAGACGACCACCGGGATTATCCGACTGAAGGCACTGGAAAAGGAAGGTTCCTTGAAGATCCCGATGATCGCCGTCAACGACGCTTATTGCAAATACTTGTTTGACAACCGGTACGGAACCGGTCAATCCGTCTTTGACAGCATCAATCGGACAACAAACCTTGTCGTAGCAGGCAAAACCGTGGTTGTCGTTGGCTATGGTTGGTGCGGTAAAGGCGTTGCGATGCGAGCCAAGGGGCTCGGAGCAAACGTCATTGTGACCGAAGTGGATGCGATCAAAGGCGTGGAAGCCTACATGGACGGCTTTGCCATCATGCCGATGGCGGAAGCAGCCAAGCGGGGTGACCTGTTCGTTACGGTAACCGGCAACAAGTCGGTCATCCGCGGCGAGCATTATGAAGTGATGAAAGATGGAGCGCTGCTTGCCAACGCCGGTCACTTTGATGTTGAGGTCAACAAGCCGGAGCTGTTGGCACAATCCGTCTCGAAACGAACGGTTCGCAACAATATTGAGGAGTACAAGCTGAAGGACGGCCGCAAGCTGTATTTGCTGGCGGAGGGACGTCTCGTCAATCTCGGAGCGGGAGACGGACACCCAGCCGAAATTATGGATATGACCTTTGCACTGCAAGCCATGTCTTTGAAATATGTGAATGAACAATACAAGGCGATCGGAAACCGTGTTCTGACGGTGCCCTATGAGCTGGATGAGCAGGTGGCCCGCTTCAAGCTGGAGTCGCTCGGAACCAGCGTCGATACCTTGAGCGAAGAGCAAAAAGCATACCTGCAAAGCTGGCAGTAAATGGATCTCGTTCGAGAATCGAATGGATTTGGTTAACCGTGCAGCTCAAATATGAAATTTATTAAAAAAATCCTGCCGTAGAGGCAGGATTTTTTGCATTCAGTAAGAATAAATATTATAATGCGTGGAGAAAAGTGGGGCAAAGTGGAGGAAAGGGGTGCCTAAATCAATGTTCATGGGGGAACACCAACATAGCATTGATGAAAAAGGCCGCCTCACCATTCCGTCTCGGTTCCGGGATGAGCTTGGAACCACCTTTGTCATTACCCGCGGATTGGATCAGTGTCTGTTCGTCTATCCAATGTCCGAATGGGCAATCCTCGAACAGAAGCTGAAGGCTCTCTCCCTGATGAAGTCGGATGCTCGGGCGTTTACCCGCTTTTTCTTTTCCGGGGCGACTGAATGCGAGCTCGACAAACAGGGAAGGGTAAATTTACCGAAGAACTTAACGGAGCACGCCAAGCTGGACAAGGAATGTGTCGTGATCGGCGTCTCCAATCGGGTGGAAATCTGGAGCAAAGGCGTGTGGGAGGAGTACTCGCATAAATCCGAGGAATCCTTCAACGAGATCGCCGAGAAGCTGGTGGATTTTAATTTCGATCTTTAAAGGCAGTCAGGAGGATTCATGCAGATGTTTCATCATGTAACCGTCATGAAAGAAGAAGCGGTGAAGGGACTTCACATCCGTCCCAATGGGTTTTACGTTGACTGCACGCTTGGCGGAGCCGGGCACAGCGAACGGATCGCCGCCGAGCTCGGACCGGACGGCAGGCTGATCGCTTTCGATCAGGATGAAACGGCGCTTGCTCACGCAAGAGAAAGACTGGCTCCCTACATGGATCGGGTTATGTTGGTGAAAAGCAATTTTCGATACATACGCGAGCAATTGGCCAAGCTTCCGGTTCCTGAGCGAGAAGGCGTTCCGCAGGTGGACGGCATTCTCTACGATCTAGGCGTGTCCTCTCCCCAATTGGATGAAGCCGAGCGTGGATTCAGCTATAACCAAGACGCGGAGCTGGATATGCGGATGGACCGAAGCTCTCCCTTAACGGCTGAGGACATCGTGAATACGTGGGCGGAGAACGAGCTCGCCAAAATCCTTTTTGAATACGGGGAAGAGAAGTTTTCCCGGAGAATTGCTTCCGCTATCTTACGCGAGCGTGCGGTTTCGCCGATTCGGTCTACGGTGCAGTTGGCTGAGATCATCAAGGAAGCCATTCCGGCGGCAGCACGGAGAACCGGGCCCCACCCAGCCAAACGCAGCTTTCAAGCGCTGCGCATCGCGGTTAACGACGAATTGAAGGCGTTTGAGGATTCACTTGAGCAGGCCGTAGAATGTCTCGCTCCTGGAGGAAGGCTGTCCGTCATCACCTTCCATTCTCTGGAGGACCGGATTTGCAAGCAGACATTCGCGAAAATGCTCGGAACTTGTACATGTCCCCCGGATTTTCCTGTCTGTATCTGCGGAAAAAAAGCGAAATTGCGGCTCGTGAACCGCAAGCCGCTGGAAGCAACTAGCGAAGAGCTGGAGCACAACCCGCGCGCGCGATCGGCTAAGCTGAGGGTCGCGGAGAAATTAAACGAAGAGAAGGAGTAGATGATCTTGGCGTATACGTATGGCAACCTGGCGGTAAGAGAAGCGGAACGGCAGCATGAGACGAAGAAGACCCGCAATCGCCCGAATCCGGCTCCGGTCCGCAAAACGCTCAAGCTGTCTGCTCTGGAAAAGCTCGTATACCTTGTAGCATGCTTCGCTCTTATGGGAATGCTTGGCGGCTTGGTTCTGCTCAATTCGCAGCTCTATAACGCCAATCATCATATCTATCAGACGAAGAATGAGATGAAGGAACAAGACGAGAAGAATGCGGAATTGAAGGCCATGCTGTGGACGGTCAAAAATCCGGAGAAGCTCTCTTCGGAAGCGGTCGCCGGAGGTTTTAAACCTGTCAAGGAAGATCAGAAGCCGAGTCAAGACGACAACTCAAAATCGCGTGAGACGGCATCCCGATAGCCGGCGGGGAGAGTGAATAACACCAAATGGATAAAACCTTAAAAATCCGGTCCTTGTTGATCGGAGTCTTTTTTTTCCTGCTGTTTTTCATCGTGGTCGGTCGAATCTACTGGATTCAAGTCGTCGAAGCCGCCGGACTCCGAGAGAAGGCGGAGGAGATGTGGACGTCGGAAGAAATTCTCAAGCCAGTCCGTGGATCGATCACCGACCGCAACGGGCGGACGCTGGCCGAGGAAGCTCCCGCCTACACCGTGGCCCTTAACCCGCAGATCATCCACGATCGCGGAATCGCCAAGGACGTTGCCGAGGGCTTGGCCCAGGTTCTCAAGCAGAAGGACGATGCCACTTATGTAGCGGAACTGGAGGATCGCTTGTACCAGCTCGCCACGAAGAAGCGGCCAGCTCCCAAAGAAGACCAATACGCGATCGAGGTGGAGGTCAAGAAGGAAGGCTGGCAGCTGAACGCCGAAAAGAAGCGCACAGTGGAGGAGTTCATCACCAAGCTGCAGGCGCAATTAAAGGCACAGGGAAAGCTCTATTACAATTCGGTGGGCGTCTATCTGAAAGAAACCGAAAAGCGCTATTATCCGTTCGACCGCTTGGCCTCGCAAATCCTTGGCTATGTCAGCAAAGATGAGGGAAAGGCGGTCATGGGGCTTGAGAAAAGCCTGGATGATCAACTGACCGGAACGCCGGGCAAGCTCGTGAAGGAGAAGGACCTGAAAGGAATTGAGATTCCTGGATCCAAGGCAAGCCTCACGGCTCCTGTCGATGGGAATAACGTGCAGCTGACGATCGACCAGAACATCCAATATTATTTGGAGAAAGAGCTGCGACGCGCACAAGCGGAGTTCAATCCGAAGAGCATGACGGCGATAGCCGTGAATCCGAAGACGATGGAAATTCTCGGCATGGCAAGTACACCGGACTTTGATCCGAACGAGTATTGGCAGTATGATCAAGCCTCATACCGGAACCGAGCCATTGCCGACCAGATTGAACCGGGCTCCACATTTAAGATCGTGACATTGGCCGGAGCGATCGAGCAGGGCTTGTGGAAGCCGCAAGCCATATTCGAGTCGGGTGTCGTCAAATTTAAAGGAATGAAGGAGATCCGTGACCACAATTGGATCGGCTGGGGGCCGATCTCCTTTATGGAAGGCTTGGTCCGTTCCAGTAACGTTCTTTTTTCCAAGCTGGGATATGAAGAACTAGGCAAGGAAAAATTTAAATCCTATGTAGATAAATTTGGCTTCGGTCAGCGGACGGGCATCGACCTGTCCGGAGAAGCGGCGGGTAACACCAACTTCCGCTATGAGTCTGACTATGCGCGGGCTACGTTCGGCCAATCGGTGTCGGTGACCGCACTGCAGCAAGCGGCGGCCTTTGCCGCCATTGCAAACGACGGCAAGCTGATGAAGCCGTATATCATCAAGAAGATCACGGATCCGAAGACAGGTAAAGCGGTCCAAAGCAGCAAGCCGGAGGTGGTGCGGCAGGTTGTCAGCGCGGAGGTGGCTAGGCAGACATCGCTCGCACTCGAGCATGTCATGACGGACGAGCATGCAACCGGGCTTAGCGCCGCGATCAGCGGATACCGGATCGCGGGCAAGACGGGGACAGCGAACATCGTTCCCGAAGGGCAAAAGACTTATGCCGACAACCAATACGTAGTATCCTTCTATGGCTATGCTCCTCTGGAAGATCCGCAAATCCTGATCGGCGTCATTGCAGACCGGCCGCAGATCCCGACCTATCATGAAGGGGGGCTGGTCACCCTGCCTGTCTTCAAGAATGTCATGACTGAAACGCTGGCTTACCTCGGCATTCAATCGGCGGACAGCAAGACGAAGACCACTCAGGCACAGGCGACGGCTTCGGTTCCGGTGCTGACCGGACTCACGGTGAAGGAAGCGAAGGCGAAGCTGACGCAAGCCGGGCTTCATCCCGATGTGCTCGGTTCGGGAGACAAGGTCACGAAGCAGCTTCCCGCTCCGGGAACGGAGGTATCGCTTGGCCGAGGAGTCGTCTTGGTCGCCGGTGCCGTTGGAAATGCGAATGTGCCGGATCTGACGGGGATGTCGCTCCGCGATGCGGTCGAGATCGCCACCCTCCTGCAAATCGAATACAAGGTGCAAGGCGAAGGCTTCGTCGTGGTGCAAAAGGTTACCGGCCAAGGAGCGAAAAAAGTCCTCGAACTCACCCTTAAGCCGTTCAGCGAGCCGGACAGCAGCTCTGCGGCTTCAGCTTCGCCGTCTGGAGGCGAGACGTCGCCTACCCCGAATGGAGCGAACGAAACACCGGCAGGTGAATCGAATACCGGATCGGTTCCGGGCTCCGGTTAAGCGGATTCGAGCTGAGCGGCTCGGACACTGGACGCCATCTCTCATCATTTCGCTGCCGACTTTAGGTCGCTTCCCATCATGGGCATGTGCTGTCCATGAATGCCGACGGGTCGACAGGCTTGTTCTATCCGGCGGTTGTCCCGAATAGTCATGTGAGGAACCATACTTGACGAATTCGGAGGGAACTGCCATGAAGCTGTCATCCGTGACCATGCGCCGCCGGCTCTGGTTCGCCTTGCTGGGCGGAGCTTTTGTCTTCGCGGCGCTGATCTTTCGGCTGGCTTATGTCCAGCTGTGGCTTGGCCCCGAACTGACGGAGAAGGCGGAGGATTCCTGGCGGCGGGAAATCAAGCATGCCGACAAGCGCGGAGAAATTTGGGATCGAAACGGCGTTCGATTGACCTATAACATCAGCTCGCCTTCCATCTTCGCGGTTACCGCACAAGTGGAGGACAAGCGGGCGGCCGCTCAGAAGCTTGCCCCGATTCTCGAGATGCCCGAAGAGAGCATCTACAAGCAGATCAGCGTGAACAAGATGCTGGTCGACATCAAACCCGGCGGGCGCAAGCTGACCGAGGAAAAAGCCAAGCAGGTCCGGGCGCTCAATCTGCCCGGTATTGTCGTAGCGGAGGATAACAAGCGATTTTACCCCTATGGGCAGCTCGCTTCCCATATTCTTGGCTTCACTGGCGGCTACAACCAGGGGCTGACGGGGGTCGAGGCCAAATACGACAAGGAATTGACGGGAGTGAAGGGAAGCGTTTCGTTTCTGTCGGACGCCTCGGGGAAACGGATGCCCGGCTCATCGGAAGAATTCAACGAGCCGAAGGACGGACTCAATCTCCAATTGACGATCGATTACTATCTTCAATCCGTCTTAGAGCGGGAGCTCGACAATACGATGACCCAGACGCAGGCGCAGCAGGCATGGGCGATCATGATGGACCCGAACACGGGGGAAATCCTCGCCATGGGCAATCGCCCCGGCTATGAGCCCGAGAAATTCGGCGAATATCCCGCGGAAGTCTATAACCGCAACCTGCCGATCTGGATGACCTACGAGCCCGGTTCCACCTTCAAGATCATCACCCTCGCCGCCGCGCTTCAGGAGAAGAAGATCACGTTCAACGAGCCGTTCTTCGATTCCGGCAGCGTGAAGGTCGCGGGGGCTACGCTCCATTGCTGGAAGCGAGGAGGCCATGGCAGCGAGACGATGCTTGAGGTGGTGGAGAACTCCTGCAACCCGGGCTTTGTGTTGATGGGACAACGTCTCGGCAAAGAGAAGCTGTTCGATTACATCTCGCGTTTTGGATTCGGCAAAAAAACCGGGATCGACCTGAACGGAGAAGAAAACGGCATCCTGTTCAAGCTTCCGAAGGTCGGACCGGTCGAGCTGGCCACCACCGCTTTCGGACAGGGGGTGTCGGTCACGCCGATCCAGCAGATTGCCGCGGTATCAGCAGCAATCAACGGCGGCAATCTGCTGACACCTCATGTGGTCCGGGCCTGGTATAACCCCGAAACCGGAGAAAAGGTTAACTCCGTTGAACCGGAAGTCAAGCGGCAGGTTATCTCGGAGGAGACCTCCAAGCAGGTTCGCTATGCGCTTGAAAGCGTCGTCGCCAAAGGGACAGGGAAGAACGCATTCCTCGACGGGTATCGCGTCGGAGGCAAGACAGGTACGGCCCAGAAGGTCGTAGGCGGCCGCTATTCGGCCAGCGAGCATATCGTCTCCTTCATCGGCTTTGCACCGGCCGACAACCCGAAGGTGGTCATCTATGCGGCGGTGGATAATCCGCAGGGCGTCCAATTCGGCGGTGTTGTGGCGGCGCCGCTCGTCAAGAATATGCTCGGAGACGCCCTTCGGTACATGGGCGTTCAGCCCAGCAAGGATCAGCTTTCTCGTGAATATACGTATGGAGATGTGAAAACCGTGGAGGTTCCGAATTTGATCGGCAGAACCGTCACAGACATCTTCGAGGATATGCGGTCCGATTTCCGGCTCGTGAAGTCCGGCACCGGTACTGTCGTCACCAATCAGGTGCCGAAGGCGGGCACCCGCGTAGACGAAGGATCGACCATCCGCATCTATCTGACCGAGAGCAAGGCGAAATAGTAGGTTCTCATCCAACCCTTTTGGATGGATAAGTGCTCGTGTCCATGGGATGGGGAAGGAGTGCAGAATCCGCTTTTTTGAAAGGACAACGGACGGAGTAGTCCATTCCGTATGCACAAGTAGGAGGAAGATGAAAGGCCATCTTTCTCTGCGAAAAAAGCGGGGCATCACGGGGGAGAACCGGTTCTCCCCTGTTTCCCTTTCTCACGGAAATCCGCTCAGGCTTAGGGGTTTCTTGTTGATTAAAGCAAGTGTAGAATGGATATAAATGAAGGGACACTCCAGGAAGGAACGAAGAGGCTATGAAAGCAAACCTATCCTATACATATCTAGTGACGAAAGGGGGAAGGCCGGAATGAAACTGAGCGCTTTGGCCTCCCTTTTTCCGCATGCCGAGCTTACAGGTGGTGATCCGGAGATTACCGGGATCGCGACCGATTCGCGCAAGGTCGCCCCGGGTGATCTGTTCGTGTGCCTGCCCGGCTTCACGGTGGACGGTCATGACTATGCCGCACTCGCCATCGAGAGAGGAGCTGCCGCACTCGTTGTCGAGAGGCCGCTCCCCTTATCGATTCCCTCGATCCGGGTGAAGGATTGCCATTATGCCGTTGCAGTGATCAGCAGCCATTATTATGGATACCCGAGCGAGCGTCTGAAGGTCATCGGCGTTACCGGAACGAACGGGAAGACGACCACAACGGCCATCA
Source organism: Gorillibacterium timonense (assembly GCF_001457415.1). Taxonomy (GTDB): domain Bacteria; phylum Bacillota; class Bacilli; order Paenibacillales; family NBRC-103111; genus Gorillibacterium; species Gorillibacterium timonense. The sequence continues at coordinate 246,529 of NZ_LN881723.1, read as the reverse complement.
TCGATTCTTTGCTGCGGGCACAGGGACATGGAACCGGCCTCATGGGAACGATCCGGACGGTCATAGCGGGGGAGGTATTTGACACCCCGAATACGACACAGGAAGCCTTCGTGCTGCAAAAGAATTTCAACCGCATGGTGGAAGCGGGAGCGGATTACGGGATCATGGAAGTCTCGAGTCACGCCCTCGATCTCGGGCGGGTCAAAGGTGTTCGTTATCGGACTGCGATTTTTACCAATTTGACCCAGGATCATCTGGATTACCACAAGACGATGGAAAACTATCTCGCAGCCAAGGGGCTGCTCTTTTCGCGGCTCGGGAATGAATTCTCATCCGATCCCGAGCGACGTCAATACGCCGTTCTTAACGCGGACGATCCCGCTTCCGCCGCCTTCGCTGCGATGACGACGGCGCATACACTCACCTATGGCATCGACAACGAATGCGACGTTCGGGCCGAGAACGTCCGGTTGACGAACCGGGGGACGGAATTCCGGCTCGTCTCCTATGCGGGAACATCCGATATCTGCACGAAGCTGGTCGGCAAATTCAATGTCTACAATGCTCTCGCCGCCATCACGGCCGTTCTTCTGGAAGGCGTTCCTCTGGCCAGCATCCGAGAGCACCTGGAAGAAATGCCCCCTGTGGAGGGGCGGATGGAGATGGTCGAGGCAGGGCAGGATTTTCTTGCTCTGGTCGATTATGCGCATTCCCCTGATGGATTGGAGAACGCCCTGGCGGCCATCCGCCAATTCGCGGAGAAGAAGGTCATCACCGTCTTTGGCTGCGGTGGAGACCGGGACCGGACGAAACGGCCGATCATGGGAGAGATTGCCGGTCGCTACAGCGATTACGTGCTGGCTACTTCGGACAATCCGCGCACGGAGGACCCTGCTGCAATTTTGCGGGAAATCGAGGGGGGGCTCTCCCAAACCGGCGCCGGTCATTACGAGATTATCGAGGATCGGCGAGCCGCGATCAAAAAGGCGGTTGAACAGGCAGGCCCTGGCGATGTACTATTGATTGCGGGCAAGGGGCATGAAACCTATCAGGAAATCAATCGAATCCGCCATCATTTCGATGATCGGGAAGAAGTGCGGGACGCGATAAAGGGAGTACGAATCCAATGATTAAAAATTTGCAGCAAATTGCCGAATGGGCGGGAGCTCGACTGGAAGCGGCCGATCCGGAAGCGGGGAGCCTCGTGATCACCTCCGTTTCGACCGATACCCGGACCTTAAAGCCAGGCAGCTTGTTCGTTCCGCTCACGGGCGAGACCTTTGATGGGCACGACTACATCGGGCAAGCTGTGGCGAACGGAGCGGCCGCCTCCTTCTGGCAGGATGGCCGCGAAATTCCGGCAGGCGCTCCGCCTTTGCTCGTGGCGGACGATCCGCTTGCCGCACTTCAGCGCTTGGCACGTGCATATCGGCGTGAGCTTGGTCTGAAGGTCGTTGGCATCACCGGCAGTAACGGAAAGACGACGACGAAGGATTTGACGGCTTCCGCTTTGTCCGCTGCTTTCTCCGTCCATAAGACGCCGGGCAACCTGAACAATCATATCGGCCTGCCGATCACCCTTCTGCAGATTGAAGAAGGGACGGACGTGGCTATTATCGAGATGGGCATGAGCGGGCGAGGCGAAATCGCGCTGCTCACCAGCATCGCCGAACCGAATGTGGCGATCATCACGAACATTGGCGAATCCCATCTGCTTCAGCTCGGAAGCCGAGAGGAGATCGCCCGAGCGAAGACGGAGATTCTATCCGGTCTTGCTCCTGGCGGCTATTTCATCTATAACGGAGATGAGCCGCTGATCGAGCAGGTTCTGCCCGAAATGCCGCAGCCGCAAGGAATGACAACTCTCCGCTTTGGCGCGGGAAGGGAAAATGATCTGTATGCAGCGGAGATTCAGCAGGAGAGCGACGGAAGCCGGTTTCGCATCAACGCTTCGGGCGCACCGGAATTCCGGATTCCGCTCATCGGCCGTCACAACGTGATCAATGCCCTCGCCGCTTATGCGGCTGCGCGTTACCTGGGAGTTTCCGACGAGCAAGTCCGTCAAGGCTTCGCTTCCGCCGCCATTACGGGCATGCGGATCGAGCGGAAGATCGCCGCGTCCGGAGCCGTCATCTTGAACGATGCGTATAATGCCAGTCCCACTTCCACGAAGGCGGCGCTCGCGCTTCTCGCCGAAGCCGTAGGACAGGGGCCGAGCCGCAAAATCGCCGTGCTTGGTGATATGCTGGAACTGGGTAGCCGCGAAGCGGAGTTTCATGCGGAAGTCGGCCATGCCGCGGCAGAGGCGGGTGTGGACCGGTTGTATGTCTACGGCCCGTTATCGGTATCTCTGGCCGAGGCCGCGAAGGCTGGTCTTTCGGAGGAAAGTGTGCTTTATTATACGGATAAAGGAAAGCTGATCGAGGCTTTGCGGGCCGACGTCCGATCTGGCGATGTCGTGCTGATCAAGGCATCGCGCGGCATGCGGCTGGAGGATGCGGCTCAGGCGCTCCTTGCGACTTGATTATCCTTTTCCATATCTCAGCGGTTTGAAAGCACCTGACCCTCCATGGGAAAATGTTTGTCCCACAGGAATGGATCGGCCCGCCGAGGCATATCTGTTGTACTAGAATCGTTCTGCTTGTATCAGAGAAATCGTGAACCTGCTTGCTGTCCATGTTTCTCGTTCAGATGTTCGAAAGTTTGGATAAAGATTCCGCTAACGCCCCGGTTCCAAAAGGAAAGGCTGCTGCGAAAGCTATGGTAGCGCGTTATCGGCCCTTAATTGAATGAAGGTTATCGAATAGGAGTTGTCTACTTTGATGGAGTTGAAAGAAGTTCTTTTTCCTTTGGGCGTGGCTTTCGTGCTCGCGCTGCTCGTAGGTCCGCTGATCATTCCCGTCCTTCGCAAGTTAAAATTCGGTCAACAGATCCGAAATGAAGGGCCGGCTGCCCACCAAAAGAAAAAGGGTACTCCCACCATGGGCGGAATCATTATCTTACTCGCCTTGTCCTTGTCTGCGCTGCGCTTTGGAGAAAAGAACAATGAGCTCATCGTGCTTCTCGTGGCTTCGCTCGGCTTCGGTCTGGTGGGGTTTCTTGACGACTATATCAAGATTGTGTTCAAGCGGTCGCTCGGGCTCACGGCGAAGCAGAAGCTTCTCGGCCAACTGGTGGTCGCAGCGGCCGTCTGCTTCCTGCTGATCCAGAACGGGCATTCCACGGATCTGCCGCTTCCGCTGACGGGGTACAGCCTTCCTCTGGGCTGGCTCTATTATCCACTCATCGTGCTGTTTATGCTGGGGATGACGAACGCGGTCAATTTTACCGACGGCCTGGACGGTCTCCTCTCGGGGACAAGCGCGATTGCGTTCGGCGCCTTCATCATCATCGCCATGAAGTTTCACCACCCGGAGACGGCGATCTTCTCCGCCGCCATGGTGGGGGCCGTGCTCGGCTTCCTCGTCTACAACGCACATCCGGCGAAGGTGTTCATGGGTGACACGGGCTCGCTCGGCATTGGCGGAGGACTTGCCGCTGCCGCGATTCTGACCAAGTCGGAAGTGGTGCTCTTCATCATTGGCGGGATATTCATCATCGAAATTCTGTCTGTGGTCATTCAGGTTGTTTCGTTTAAGACCCGTGGAAAACGGGTATTCAAAATGAGTCCCATCCACCATCATTTCGAGCTGTCCGGATGGTCGGAATGGCGGGTCGTGATCACCTTCTGGGCGGTCGGCTTCCTTCTCGCGGGACTCGGACTCTATCTGATCGAGGTGTTCTAACGGTATGCGGCATCCGAGAGACTACAAAGACAAGGAGGTCGTCATCATCGGTCTTGCCCGGAGCGGCGTAGCGGTAGCTAAGCTGCTTCACGGCTTCGGCGCCAAGGTGACGGTCAACGATAAAAAAACGCTTGAAGAATGCCCGGAGGCGGAGGAACTAACGTCTCTGGGTGTTTCTGTGCTTTGCGGGGGTCATCCGGAGGGCATCATCCACCGCGGAGTCGAGCTCGTCGTTAAGAACCCGGGCATTCCTTACTCCGCGGACCCGATCCGGCAAGCTCTGGAGCTCGGGATTGAAGTAGTGACCGAGGTGGAGGTTGCGTATCAAATCTGTCCAGCTCCCCTTATCGGGATAACCGGGTCCAACGGCAAGACGACCACGACGACTTGGATTCACCGCATGTTGGACAAGGCTGGCATGTCGCCTATTCTCGCGGGCAATATCGGTCGCTCTCTCTGCGATGCTTGCTCGGAGGCGACAGACGATAACTACATGGTGGTGGAGCTGAGCAGCTTTCAGCTGAAGGGAACGAGCTCCTTCCGGCCGCACATCGCCCTTCTGCTGAACGTCTACGAGACGCATCTGGATTATCACGGCTCGATGGAGGACTACGCAGGGTCCAAAGCAAAGCTGTTTGCAAATCAAGGACCGGATGATTTCGCGATCCTGAATTGGGACGATGCTTACTGCCGTTCTCTCATCCCCTGGATTAAAGCTCAGATCGTTCCTTTCTCCATGACCGAGGAGCTTCCTCACGGGCTGTTCCTCAGCCGCAAGGAAGAGCGGGAGTGGATCGCTTGGCGCAGTCTCGACGGTACGGAAACGTTCCTTCTTCCTTCGGCGGAGGTGGGGGTTCCCGGCCGTCACAACATTCAGAATGCGTTAGCTGCCACCGCTGCAGCCCTGTGCGCCGGCGCGCCAGTTGCGGCGGTGATCGCCGCTCTGCGAGAGTTTCGTGGGGTTGAGCATCGGCTTGAGCATGTGCGCGACCTTAATGGAATATCATATGTCAATGGCTCCAAGGCGACGAATCCGGCGGCGACGATCAAGGATCTCGAAGCGTTCGAGGCGGAAGTCATCCTAATTGCAGGCGGGCTTGACCGCGGCATGGAATATGACGATCTGGCTCCTTACTTTCACGACAAGGTGAAGGGGTTGGTTGCCTTGGGGGAAACCAAGAGCAAGCTGCTTCGAGTAGCGAAGGAGGCAGGAGTTCCTGAGTTTCGGTCGGTGGAGACCTCCGATCCCCGGGAGGCCATGGCGGAGGCGGTGCGGTTTGCCGCCGAAATCGCCGTGGCCGGGCAGGTGGTGCTGCTGTCGCCGGCCTGCGCCAGCTGGGATATGTACCGCTCCTTTGAAGAGCGGGGAAGCATGTTTAAGGAGTCCGTGCATACCCTTTAACTAGGGGCATGTCCACAGAGTGATCGGCAGAACGTCCGCCCCTTATATGGATTGGCTAGGGGGACGGAGCATGACTCAACGACGTAAATCGCCGGATCTCATTTTGCTGACGGCCGCGCTCATGATTTTGACCATCGGCGTGTTGATGGTGTACAGCGCAAGCGCCGTTCTATCGTTCCACGATTTTGGAGACCGGCTCTATTACACGAAACGCCAGCTGCTCTTTGCTCTTCTCGGCATAGGTGGAATGTTTGTCACCTCGCGCACTGATTACGCGGTGTGGGGCAAGTGGTCCAAGTGGCTGCTCTTCGCTTGCTTCGGTCTCCTGCTTCTTGTCTTGATCCCCGGTATCGGCGTCGTGCGCGGAGGTGCGCGCAGTTGGCTCGGCATCGGTTCCTTCGGCATTCAGCCTTCGGAATTCATGAAGCTCGGTCTCTTGATCTATCTCTCCAAGCTGCTCGCGTCCGGACGGTTTGACCTGGCGAAATTCTGGAAGGGCTTGGTTCCTCCGCTCCTGCTTGTCGGGCTTGCCTTCGGACTCATCATGCTCCAGCCGGACCTCGGTACCGGCGTCGTGCTCTTCGGAGCAGCCTTGATGGTCATTTACACGGCGGGCGCCCGGATGTTCCATCTTGGGTTGCTCGGTCTCGGCGGACTCGCGGGCTTCGCCGGCCTCATCCTTGCCGCACCGTACCGCCTCAAACGGATCGCCGGGTTCTTGGACCCTTGGTCCGATCCTCTCGGCACGGGCTACCAGATCATCCAGTCGCTGTATGCGATCGGCCCCGGCGGACTCGCCGGGCTCGGCTTCAACCACAGCCTGCAAAAGCACAGCTACCTCCCCGAGCCGCAGACGGACTTCATCTTCTCGATCATCGGAGAAGAGCTCGGCTTTATCGGGGGAGCCTTCGTACTCGGACTCTTCGCCGTGCTGGTCTGGCGGGGCATCCGAACGGCGATGACGGCGTCCGATTCGTTCGGATGCCTGCTCGCCGTCGGTATCACCGGCATGATCGCCGTTCAGGTCATGATCAACATCGGCGTCGTGATCGGCATGTTTCCGGTAACCGGCATCACCCTACCTTTAATCAGCTATGGCGGCTCTTCCCTGACCCTGATGTTGACGGCAATCGGAATTTTGCTTAATATATCCCGACAGGCGAGGTGAACTCATGCGAGTCGTTTTAAGCGGCGGGGGTACCGGAGGGCATGTCTATCCGGCCTTGTCCGTGCTGGAAGAGGTATCCAGGGAAGAACCGGATTCAAGCTTTCTCTATATCGGGACGACGACGGGACTGGAGCGCGGCATTGTAGCCAAAGCTCATCCCGATCTTCGCTTTGAGGCGGTGGAGATCACGGGGTTTCGGCGAAAGCTCAGCTTCGACAATGTCCGAACCGTGGTTCGCTTCATGAAGGCGGCCGGACATTCTCGAATGCTCTTACGCGATTTCCGGCCTGACATCGTCGTGGGCACCGGCGGCTATGTATGCGGGCCGGTTGTGTACGCAGCAGCCAGGCTCGGAATCCCGACGCTCATCCACGAGCAGAATGCGATTCCCGGGCTCACCAACAAATTCCTGAGCCGGTACGCCGATACGGTAGCCGTCAGCTTCCGCGGCTCGGAGAAGAACTTCCCGTCCGCACGCCACGCCGTCTATACGGGGAATCCGCGTGCCACCACCGTGGCTTACGCCAATTCGTTCAACGGTATCCGCTCGCTGGGACTCAAGAAAGGCGATAAGCTGGTTCTGGTGGTAGGAGGGAGCCGAGGAGCGAAGGCGATCAACGAAGCGATGATCGGTTTGGCATCCCGACTGTCACGCACTCCGGGAGTCTATTACCTGTTCGTTACCGGGGAACCTTATTACGAGGAAACCTTGGCCCGGGTACAGGAGCTCATCGGCCCGCTTCCGGAGAGGCTCAAGATGAGGCCGTATTTGCACAATATGCATGAAGTGCTTGCCGCAACCTCGCTCATTGTCAACCGGGCGGGGGCGTCCTTTTTGGCGGAGATCACCGCGCTCGGAATTCCATCCATCCTCATTCCGTCTCCCAATGTGACCAACCATCATCAGGAAGCCAATGCAAGATGGCTGGAGAAGGAAGAAGCCGCGATCCTGCTAGCGGAAAAGGAGCTTAGCGGAGAGAGGCTGGCTCGTGAAATCGAGGCGATCATGGGCAATCCGGCCAAACGGCGCAGAATGGCTGAGAATTCCCGCAAGATCGGGGAGAGCGAGTCGGCGTCGCTCTTTTACCGGGAGATGGTCCGGCTGATCCGCTAACGGGAAGTTTCGTATGGCTTGCGCCTCTCAGACGCTCCGCTTTCGACTGTCTGCTCTCGGCAAGCACAGAAACAGAGCCTCTACAACCAGCAGTTCCTCCTTGCCGCTGACATTGGGGGAGGCTCGCCATCCGGCCCTCCCCGACCGGAACGTCCGAAATTGGACAAGCAGGCCGCAGGCCGTAGGCTTTCATCATTATTTCCGCCGTCCTATGGGCGGCTGTCACACTCTTACGCGTTTCACATACCATACACTATAACCGTGACAAACACCCACATTCCGCCATTCTCGGGGAAGGAGCTTCCGCTTCTTCCGGTGTTTGTTGGAGGAGGTTTCCGATGCAACAGCTCATAGCCGATCTTCAAACGGCAGATGCAGGCGTTATTCTGACCAACGAGCCGCTCAGTGCCCATACGACTTGGAAAATTGGAGGCCCGGCGGATCTCTTGGCTACGGTCCACAACCGGGATCAGCTTGTCCGGCTGATGCAGCTTCTGCATGCCCATGGGACACCTTGGCATGTGCTTGGGCGCGGCTCCAACGTTCTGGTCAGCGACAAGGGGGTGCGTGGAGCGGTCATCAAGCTGGCCGGAGAGCTGGCGGATGCCCGTTTTGAAGACGGGTTGATCCGAGCGGGCGGAGGATATTCCTTCATCAAGCTATCCGTACTGGCTGGCAAGCAAGGACTCACGGGTCTGGAATTTGCCGGCGGAATTCCGGGATCGGTCGGAGGAGCCGTCTACATGAATGCGGGAGCGCATGGCTCGGATGTATCGCGGATTTTGAAAGAAGCGGAAGTTGTGCTTGAGGACGGAGAAGTGGAGGTGTGGACCCGGGAAGACCTGTTGTTCCGCTATCGCCATTCGGTCCTGCAGGAGCGTGCCGGCATCGTGACGGAAGCGGTGTTCGCGCTTGAGCCCGGCGACCGCAAAGAAATCGCAGGAGCGATGGCGACGTATAAGGATCGCAGACTGCGGACTCAACCGCTGCAGCTTCCCTGTGCGGGAAGCACGTTTCGCAATCCGGAAGGCCATCACGCCGCCAAGCTCATCGAAGCGGCCGGCTTGAAAGGGCAACGGGTCGGAGGAGCGGAAGTATCAACCTTGCACGCGAATTTTATCATCAATACCGGTACGGCGACCGCCCAGGATGTTCTCGACTTGATTGACCTGATTCGTACTCGAATAGTTGCCCAATTCGGCGTTGTGCTTACACCAGAGGTTCTCATCATGGGAGAGATGGATTGAGGCTATCGCTTGCCGGTTAGCTGCGAAGCTAACAGGAGGTGAGTCTTTGGAAAAATTGGTGATCGAAGGCGGGAAACCTCTCTCGGGAACCATTCGGATCCAAGGAGCCAAGAATGCCGCGCTTCCCATATTGGCTGCCAGTGTCCTGAGTGATGGGAACCTGATCATCGAGAACGTTCCCGATCTCTTGGATATCCAGGTGATGCTGGATATCTTGACCTCGCTGGGGAGCAGGGCCGTCCTTACCGGACAAAAGGTCCATCTGGATATGAGCCGGCTTCATTCTTCCCATATCCCGGAAGAGCTGATGAAGCAGATGCGTTCGTCCATCTTCCTCATGGGACCGCTGCTCGCCCGATTCGGATCGGTAACGGTCTATCAACCGGGCGGCTGTGCGATTGGAGAGCGCAAGATCAATCTTCATCTCCAAGGATTAGAAGCGCTCGGGGCTGTCATCGAGGAAACGGGCAGCACCATTGTATGCCGAGCGGAGAAGCTCACGGGAGCCGATATTGTCCTTGACTTTCCAAGTGTAGGAGCAACGGAAAATATCATGATGGCCGCCGCAGCCGCTGTGGGCCGCACAACGATTCACAATGCTGCACGCGAGCCGGAGATTCAAGACCTTCAGCATTTTCTGAACGCGATGGGCGCTCGCATTTATGGGGCGGGGACCGATACGATCACCATCGATGGAGTGAGCCGGTTTCATCCTTGCGTCTATCGGATCATTCCGGACCGGATTGCGGCGGGAACCCTTATGGTAGCGGCTGCGGCTACCCGGGGGAACGTGACGCTTGAGCAGGTGAATCCACAGCATTTGACTTCCCTCATTCACGTTCTCAAGCGCGCCGGTGTTCAAATCATCTCTTCCGGTGATATAATGAATATACAATGCCATAACCGTCCGAGAAGGGTGGAACGGATTGTCACATCACCCTATCCTGCGTTTCCGACCGACCTGCAATCCCTCATCATGGTGTTTTTATCCTTGGCCGACGGGCTCAGCATCGTGAAGGAAACCGTCTTTGAAGGCCGCTTCAAGCATGTGGATGAGCTCGGGCGGATGGGGGCGGACATCCGGGTGGATATGAACGCGGCGTACATCAAGGGAGTTCCCCGGTTATACGGAGCGACGGTGGAAGCGACCGATCTTCGAGCGGGAGCCGCACTGGTCATCGCCGGTCTCGCTGCCCACGGCACGACGGTTGTGGAACAAATTCATCATATCGACCGGGGCTATGAGCAGATCGAGAAGATGCTCACCCGGCTTGGAGCGCGGATTCGCCGCAAATCCCCCGAAGGGGAAGAGCTGTCATCTCCACTCGATCGAATCGGATGAGATCTTGAGATTCATTTCAATACACGCGTTGGGTTACGGTTCTGCTGCCCCGATCCTGCACTTGCCGCCTATGGCCAAATGGATCGGGGGGCGGCATGACCCATCCCAAGCAAAGTAGGTGTCTTGCGTTTGCCCAAGGATCAAACCGTCCCCGCACTCAAAGCGGGAAGGCCGAAGAAGCGCGGCAGCCGCAGGCTGATCCTCGTGCTCCTCTTCTTTTTTCTCATTCTATTCGCTTACCTCTTCTTTCAATCCCCACTCGGAAAAATTTCCGAGATTCGCATAACCGGTAACGAGATCGCGGAGCTCTCGCAGCTTGGACAAGCTTCCGGTGTGAAGACGGGGGATTCCTTTTTCCTCGTTAAGGTAGAGGACGTCAAGAAACACCTGCTCACCGTCAAAGCGGTGGAGTCCGTCAAGGTGACGAAGACCTTTCCCGGCCTGCTCAACATTGAAGTGAAGGAATTCCCGAGGGCCGCGTACCAGTTGGGAAAAGACGGGCGACCGGAAGTGGTGTTGGCGGACGGGAACTCTTACGGGCTTAAGGACAAAGCCTTCCCGTCCGATCGGCCGATTCTTACCGGCTGGGAACAAGGGAAGGCGGAATGGAAGGAGCTTGCCAGGGTGCTCGCCGCGATTCCGGAAGAGCAGCTGTCCGACATCTCCGAAATCAAGCCGTATCCCAATGTGTTTTCGGACCGGATCAAGCTGTATACCCGGTCCCGTTTCGAGGTCGTCACACGAATCAGTTTGTTGGAGGAAAAGATTCCCAAACTTTCTTATTACACGAGCGAATTCAAGCGTAAAAATGGGACTACCGGAATCTTGACTTTGCTAGAGCAGGACCGGGGAATCCCGTTTCCGCAGGCGTCTTCATCGCTCGATCCGTGAACTGATTTTTCTGGAAAATGGACTACTCATGAAGCCCAAGAAATGTTAAAATTGTTTTCATGACCCGTCCGGCGGGCATTTGTCGTCCTTAAGGTAGTTCCTAGACGGGAATCGACAGCAAATCGTTAAAAATTATGGTGAATAAAAAAGGGATACCGCGAATCGTGTGGAATAAGTAAAAGGTTACACGGCTCTACATCGCAATTCGCTCAGGGAGGTGCCCCAGATTGGGCGGCAATGATACAATCGTCAGCTTGGATATCGGAACCTCTAAGGTTCGCGCCATCATCGGCGAAGTGAACAACGGTTCCATTCATATAGTCGGCGTTGGCGCGGCGGATTCGGAAGGAATCCGAAAGGGCGCCATCGTTGATATTGACCAAACCGTAGATTCGATCCGCAGCGCGGTCGAGCATGCCGAACGCATGGTCAGTATTCAAATTCATGAAGTCTATGTCGGAATATCGGGCAATCATATTTCTCTTCTCACCAGCCATGGGGTAGTAGCCGTTGCGAACGATGACCGTGAAATCGGCGAAGACGATATCGACCGCGTGCTGCAGGCGGCCAAAGTCATCGCGCTTCCTCCCGAACGGGAAATCATTGCAGTCGTTCCGAAGCAATTCGTAGTCGACGGTCTGGAAGGCATTCAGGATCCCCGCGGGATGATCGGCGTACGCTTGGAAGTGGAAGCGACGATTATCACGGGCGCGAAATCATCCATACATAATTTGCGTCGTGTGGTTGAGAAAGCGGATTTAAAAGTGATCGGTCTGATCCTTATGCCGCTCGCTGCCGGGAACCTGACTCTCTCCAAGGATGAGAAGACCATCGGGACGGTTCTGGTCGATATCGGCGCCGGTTCAACGACGATCGCCATCTTCGAGAACGGAACGATCACCGCTACCTCGACTCTTCCAATCGGGGGAGATTTGATTACGAGCGACATCTCCATCGGCCTCCATACCCAAATGGAGCATGCCGAACGGGTGAAGCTGAAGTTCGGCTGTGCCCAAACGGAGCTTGCCGCAAACGATCAAGTATTTAAGGTTCCGAGAATCGGCAGCAATTCCGAAAAAGAGTTTACACAGGTTGACCTCACCGGGATTATCGAACCTCGTGTTCAAGAAATCTTCCAATTGATTCGCAGCGAAGTATTCCATATGGGATACGGCAACGCTCCTGGAGGCTATGTTCTGACCGGCGGAACGGTTTCCATGCCGGGACTCCTGAGCGTCGCTCAGAAGGAACTCGCCACATCCGTCCGCGTCGCCTCTCCGGAATATATCGGAGTCCGCGACCCTTCTTATACCAGCGGTGTCGGAATCATCACGCAAATGATCAAGACTCACAAGCAACGCGCTACCGTCGGCGGCAGCACCAAATCCGGCGGAGCCAAGAAACAGCAACGAAACGATCAGCCGGGATGGTTCGAACGGTTTAAAAACTGGTTAAGCGAATACATCTGATCGGACTAAACGCCTGGAATCACGAGGCATTGGAACACGACCAGTGAGGAGGATAATAACGTATATGTTTGAATTTGATCTCGATGTTGACCAACTTGCAACCATTAAAGTGATCGGTGTAGGCGGCGGTGGCAGCAATGCCGTCAATCGAATGATCGAAAATGGCATTCAGGGCGTGGAGTTTATTACGGTCAATACCGACGCTCAGGCTCTGAACTTGGCCAAATCGGAACTGAAGCTCAAGATCGGGGAGAAGCTGACTCGCGGACTTGGGGCCGGAGCCAATCCGGACGTAGGCAAGAAAGCAGCCGAAGAATCTCGTGAGGCGATCGTACAAGCCTTGAAGGGTTCGGATCTCGTATTCGTGACCGCAGGGATGGGTGGCGGCACCGGAACGGGTGCCGCTCCGGTGATAGCCGAGATCGCCAGAGAATGTGGAGCCTTGACGGTAGGGGTTGTCACCCGCCCGTTTACCTTCGAAGGCCGCAAGCGTGCGATGCAAGCCGAGCAGGGTATTGCCGCGCTGAAGGAAAAAGTCGATACCTTGATCGTGATCCCGAACGATCGCCTGCTCGAAATTGTCGACAAGAAGACACCGATGGTCGAAGCCTTCCGCGAAGCGGATAATGTTCTTCGCCAAGGGGTGCAGGGTATTTCTGATCTGATCATGGTTCCGGGTCTCATCAACCTGGACTTTGCAGACGTGAAGACGATCATGACTGAACGCGGCTCCGCCCTGATGGGCATCGGGATCGGAACGGGCGAGAACCGTGCGGCCGAAGCAGCGAAGAAGGCGATCATGAGCCCGTTGCTTGAAACCTCCATTGAAGGCGCACGCGGCGTCATCATGAACATCACCGGCGGCTCCAACCTGAGTCTCTATGAAGTCAATGAAGCGGCTGAGATAGTGATCGCGGCTTCCGATCCCGAAGTCAACGTGATCTTCGGTGCGATCATCGACGAGAACCTGAAGGAAGAGATCAAGGTGACGGTCATTGCTACCGGCTTTGAGCACAAAGCACCGAGCATACCGGCTCAGAAACGCCCAGTAACCGGAGCGGAACCGCATTCCTCCGCTGCATCGGCACCGCAAGGTCAGACGACGGACAACCGGATGCCTCCGCTTCGTCCGTTCGGCAGCCAACCGTCCGGAGATCAGCTGGACATTCCGACGTTCCTGCGCCGGAAAAACAAAGAATAGCAATCGTCACGGAGACGACGGGACACCTGATCAAGGCGTAAGCCTTGATCAGGTGTCTTTTTCTATGCCATCGTTCAGGAAGAACCATAATTATGTCGTGCAGGCCTATAATTACATCCACGACTCCAAAGTGGATCATCTTCTATACTTGAAGCAAGGAGTTGAGGAGATGCAGAAAGTCGTCCACCCACAAGGAGCCGCTGAGCTAGAGAGAGCAAGCCGAGGTTTCCTTCGGAAAATCCCGGGAATCGGTCACGAGTTTCGAAAGAACAAAGTGCTATATTCTATGCTCATACCAGGTATCGCTCTGCTGCTCTTGTTCAGTTACCTTCCGATGTTCGGGGTTATCATTGCGTTCAAGGATATGCGGTACGGAGCTACGTTTCTCAAAAGTCTGCAGGACAGCCCCTGGATCGGGCTCGACAATTTCACCTTCTTTACCAGCACACCCGATGCCTGGCGAATTACCCGGAACACGCTTGGTTACAATTTTGTCTTCATCATTCTCGGGCTGATCGTCCCCATTACGATCTCCATCATGCTGTTCGAGCTGCTTCATAAGAAGATGGCCAAGTTCTATCAAAGCGTGATCTTCCTGCCGAACTTCCTATCGTGGGTTGTGGTCAGTTATGTCGTGTATGCGTTCCTTCATCCGACCAGCGGGTTTCTCAATAAGATGATCGAGCTCACGGGAGCGGATGCCATACCCTTCTATCAGGAACCGAAGTATTGGCCGTTCATCTTGGTGTTTATGAATCTCTGGAAGCATGCGGGCTACTCGGTCGTCATTTATCTGGCTGCTTTGTCGGGGATCGATGAGTCTTATTACGAAGCGGCGATGATCGACGGAGCAAGCAAATGGCAGCAGATTCGCAGCATCACTTTACCTCTGCTGGCGCCGATGATCTCCATCTTGACGATCATGGCGGTCGGACGGATTTTCTCAGCGGATTTCGGTCTCTTCTTCAACGTTCCGCTCAATCAAGGCAGCCTGAGAGAGACGACGGAAGTCATTGACACCTACGTCTATCATTCGCTCATGAACAGCGGCGATATCGGGCTCAGCTCCGCCGCGGGCCTCTATCAATCGGTTGTCGGCTTCATTCTGGTGCTGGGAGCGAACCTGTTCGCGAGAAAGATCGACGAAGATTATAAACTATTCTAGGAGATGGAGAACGTGGGATTAACGATATCCAAGAAAATGAACGCTGTCCTTCATCTGCTGCTCATGACGGTCGTCTTGATTTGCATCCTTCCCGTCATTCTCGTGATCTGCGTTTCCTTTACAGATGAGGGGACATTGAGAGAATACGGCTATCAATTTTTTGTCCGGCAGTTCAGTCTATCCTCCTACAAATTTATCTTTCAGGTGGGAGAGGGGATCGTTCAAGCGTACGGCGTCACCATCTTGGTCACGGTGGTTGGAACGTTGCTCAGCCTGCTTATCATCGCTATGTTCGCTTACCCGCTATCCCGGAAGGACTTGAAATACCGCAACAAGTTTATGTTCTTCCTGTTCTTCACGACCTTGTTCAACGGCGGCCTCGTATCCTGGTACCTGATCTGCACCCAATTTCTTCATCTGACCAATACCCTATGGGCGCTCGTCCTGCCTTATGTGATGAACGGCTTCTATGTCATCGTGCTGCGCACCTTTTTCTCCCAGAGCATTCCTGCGGAGCTGATCGAATCGGCCAAGATCGACGGGGCGGGTGAGCTGAGAACCTTCTTTCGGATCGTGCTGCCTCTGTCGCTGCCGGGTCTAGCGACCATCGCCATCTTCGCGGCGGTCGGCTTCTGGAACGATTATTTTCTGCCGCTCATGCTCATAACCGAGCCGCGCCTGTACAACCTGCAATATTTGATCTATCGGGTGATGACCAACATTCAATTCTTATCGGAAAATTCCGATAAATTGACGATGGCTCAAATTTCATATCAAGCTCCGAAGGAAAGCGCACGGATGGCGCTCGCCGTCATCACCATCGGACCGATCGTCGCCGTGTACCCTTGGCTGCAAAAGTATTTTATCAAAGGCCTCACCGTTGGAGCGGTGAAGGGCTGAGCTTTCGGCTTCTGCTATCGATGCGATAAGCACCATATGGAAATGGCTTCTACCGGCTTCATGCCGGGTAAGCATACATGACTTCATCACAACTTAGGGGGAAAACGAAGTGAAGAGCTCGTCTACCAAATTCGCTTGCACGCTGTTAACGCTCACGCTCGTCCTGTCCATGGTCGCCGGTTGCGGCGGCAAATCCGCAAGCAAGGCGTCGGAGCAGCCGAGCGCATCGAGCGGTGCGACAGCAGCGGCAACAGGAGCAACCGGTGTCGATGTATCGAAGCTGAAGCCGTATGAAATCAAATGGGTGATGGTCGGATCGGGTCAGCCCCGCGATACAGCCCGCATCGAAAAGCTTGCAAACGATTACTTAAAGGACAAAATCAACGCCACCATCGATCTCATGGTATTGGATTGGGGCAGCTGGGATGCGAAGACCAACGCGATGTTCTCCACCCGCGAGAAGTTCGATCTCATCTTCTCTCCTTCCTGGTGGGACCATGCCGGCAAAGCGAGAAAGGGGCTCTATTGGCCGATCTCCGAAGAGAACCTGACCCAATATGCTCCAAAGACGAAGGCTTTGTTCAAGCCGGACTTCTGGGAAGCGTCCAAGGTGGACGGCAAGCTATTCGCAATTCCCGGCAACAAGGACCGCGCACATGCCCGAGGTATCGTCTATCGCAAAGACATCGCGGAGAAGCTGAATCTGGATATGAGCGCAGTGAAGAGCTGGGCGGACATGAAGCCGATCTACGCAAAGGTTAAGGAATCCGGGTTGATCGATGGAATAGGCAAGCAGCCTCCGATGTATTCCGGGACCTTCAGCAAAGACAAGGAGCCTTACGAAATTTTGAGCTCGGGTACTCTTCTCGCCATGCCCAAGGACCCGAACGATAACAAGATCGTCTCCCTGTTTAACGAAGCTTACTTTGACGAGTATGCGACGATGATGCGCGACTACTACGATTCCGGTTATACCCGAAAGGATGCGCTGACTTCCCAAGACGACCAAATCAACCTGGGAACGGTGTTCTCAACCGAATTCCAGCTGAAGCCCGGCAAAGCCGACGAGCTTACGCAGGCGATGCATCAGTCCGGGCAGGTGGCGGCGGATGCCAAGTACGACCAAATCTATCTGACGGATTCGTATGTCGGCAACGACGATGTACTCGGCTCATCGCTTGCGATATCCAGCACCTCCGAGGATCCCGAACGAGTGTTGATGTTCTTGGAGCTGTTCTACAACGACAAATACCTGAACAATCTGCTCGTATTCGGTGAGGAAAACGTCGATTACACGAAGATCGATGACAACTTCATCAAGCTGATCCCGAACGCCGGCTATTCTCAAGCGGATGTGGCCTGGGAATACGGAAATCAATATTTGAACTATCTGATGGAAGGGGAAAACCCGGACAAGTGGAAGCTGTTCGACGAGTTCAACGAGACGGCCAAACCGGATAAAACCCTCGGCTTTCAATTTGACTCCTCCCCCGTTAAGCGCGAAATCGCTTCGGTCACGAATGTTTATAAGAACTACGAAGGCTTCTATTGGGGCACGATCGACCCGAAGGAAAAGCTTGCGGAATTCCGTTCCAAGCTGAAGGCGGCCGGTCTCGACAAAGTCATCGCAGAAGCCCAGAAGCAGTGGGATGACTATTCGGCTAAGAAGGGTAAGTAAATCGTGAGCGTCTGAGGAAAGGCAAGGAGACTTGAGTCGGCAGCGCCGTCGCAGGATATCCTTGCCTCCCTGTCCTGTTTGCGATCCACCACTTGCAGAGAGAAGGGAGGAGAGGCGGCGGGCTGTCACGAATACGTTCTTTAACGTGATCAAGAGAGTGTTTTAAACCGGATGCTAGATTGAACCTTGATCGGATGATGACCGTCCTTATCGTTCGTCTCAGCGGTTTGAACACACGCTCAAGCCCAAAGGAGAATGGGTATGCGATTCCATGAGAAGCTTGCCAAGCGAATGGGCTCCATGAAGATGCGTCAAAAGCTGATGCTGAGCTATCTGCTGATCTTTTTGCTGCCGGTAACCGTCATCGGGATCTATCTCGTTCGCAGCATGATAGACGTAGCGCTTGATTACACCATGCAGATTCACCGCAGCAATCTCGTTCAAATGAAGACGAATATCCGCAATGTGATCGATAAGTACGACCTGATCTCCGATGAGATTCTTTTGGATAAGAACTTGCTGGAATTCCTCAACCGGGATTATGCGGACGGAGCATTGACCCTTACGGAACGGTACCAGATGAGCTCTCTAACGGATCAATATTCCGCCAAGCTGATCGTATCCAGTCCGGAAGCTCGCTACCGGATTTATTCCGACGCGGTAAGCGGCTTGTCGTCGCCGCTCTTTTTCCACACCTCGGAAGAGGACCTCAAGTCCGACTGGTACAACGGAATCGTTCAAGCGCAGGGCTACAATGTGCTTGGTCCCGTCTTTTTCAACCAGGATCTGAATCGGCTCGAATTCACGCTTGGGCGGGTTTTGGTATCGGACATCAGCCATGGGGCGACGAATGTCCTTCGCATTGATATCCCGGAGAGCAGTCTCTCAGAATTTATGAAACAGGATCAGGGCAATGAGGAAGTCTACCTGTTCAACGGACAGGATCAACTGATCTCCTCGTCGGCGAACCGTAAATACATCGGCAAACACATGAGCGATATTCCGGGCTTTACCGATCGGATGCATACGGATCAAGGGCAGAAGCAGTCCTATTTGATCGCCGGGCTTGACAACAATCGGGAGCTCAAGGGCTGGAGACTGATCGTTCTTGTGTCGAACGAAAGCATCCTGCAGCAGATGAGTCGGGTGGTCGGCCGGAGCCTGACGGTGTACGTTGTATGCTTCCTAGTGGCCTTCGGGCTCATGCTGTTCTTCTCCAAGACGCTCTCGGAGCGATTAAAGCATTTGGTTCGCCATATGTCCGGCGTGCGGGAAGGCAGAATGGAAGTGACGGTGACGGACCTTCACAATGACGAGATCGGGGAGCTGAACCGGAGCTTCCGCAAGATGGTCGACCGGATCAACACCTTGATCCATGAAGGCTACGAGAAGGAAATCGGCATCAAGACCTTGATGCTGCAAAAAAGGGACGCCGAGCTGCATGCCCTGCAAAGCCAAATCAATCCGCATTTCCTGTTCAACACGATGGATGCGATCCGCATGCACCTCATCAAGAAAGGCGACCGGGAGACAGCCGACATCATCGGAAGCTTCGCCCGCTTGTTCCGAAACAGCCTCGATTGGTCCAGCAATCGGATTCCGCTCCGCCAAGAGCTCAGTTTTGCCGAATCCTACTTGAAGATCATCCAGTTCCGTAGAGGTCTGGAATACGTTATCGAGGTGGATGAACGGCTCTATGAAGTCGAAGTGCCGAAGTTCTCCCTGCAGCCCCTTGTGGAAAATGCCATCCAGCACGGAATCGAACGCGTCAAAACAGCGGGCCGCATCCGAATCACCGGAGTCATCGACGGGGATCGCGCGGTACTGTCCGTCATCGACAACGGGATCGGAATGACCGAAGAGGAGCTCCAACGGGTGCGCGGCAGAATCGAACGGCGTGAGCTTGGAGAGGACGGACGGGGCGTCGGGTTGATCAACGTCGTGGAACGGATCAAATCCTGCTTCGGAGAGGAATACGGGATGGAGCTGGAGAGTCGGCATCGGGAGGAAACCCGGGTGAGCCTTCGGATTCCCTATAGCAGCGGAGGGATGACAGATGTATAACGTTCTCGTTGTGGACGATGAAGAACGGATCACGGAAGGAATGGAGCTGCTGATTGACTGGAAGCAATTCGGTTTCCGAATCATCGGGACCGCCGGGGATGGCTTGACGGCGTTGGATTTCATGCAGAGGAATCCGGTAGACCTTCTGGTGACCGACATTCGCATGCCCGAAATGGACGGGCTTGAGCTCATCAACGCCCTTCGCAGCTCCGGCAGCCGGACGAGAGTGATGATTCTTAGCGGGTATGGTGACTTTCAATATGCCAAGAAGGCGATCGCGTACGGAGTCAACGATTATTTGCTGAAGCCGGTTGAGGTCGATGAGCTCGGTCGCTCGCTGCTGAAGCTGAAGTCGGAGTTGGACGAGGAGCGTAAGCTGCGCTTGGAAGAGCGGCAAACGCGGAATCTCGCTCGGGACAAAGTTCTGTCCGATTATACGGCAGGTGTGCTGAGCTCTTCCGAATTTCAGGGGTATGGCAGCCGTTGGGGAATTGCCTTGGAGGAGGAAGGCATTCGTATCGGCCTCGTAGAACTGACTCTCTTTCAAAAGCTGGCAAGCGACAGCCTGTATGATGCCATGCTGTATCGGTACGGCTTGCGCAACATGCTGGAGGAGACGCTCCAACAGCCGGGGCTTGGTTATGTCTATGAGGAAGCGGAGGGAATGATCGGGATCATCTTCCAGCCGGGGATGGATCAAGAGCGGGCGGAAGCGCTTCTGACCGGAGTTCTCCAAGCTGCCCGGCAATGGTTTCGTCAGGATGTCTTGATCGGAGTCGGTGATCCCGTACCAGTCGATAAGGCTCCCCTCAGCCGTAAACAAGCTTTGTATGTGCTGGAACGGAATGGGTCGCAAGCCCCCATCTGCTTCTATGACTCAAAGAACGGGCCGGATGAGCTCTTCTGGGATGTCCGCTGGAACAGCGATAGGCTGATTCAACGGATGGAGGAAGGCGATCTCGACAAGCTGGAGCAGGAAACCCGCGAGTTTGTCCGCGAGACGGAGACAAGACGTTTGCCGAAGCCGGTCGTGGAAGGCATCGTCTACAGCCTGTTCTCCAAAATCGGGCGTTTGATCAGCCGCTTCGAAGACAATCCCGCTCCCTTTCTCGCCAAGCTGGAACGGGAGTTCGAGGAACAGATCCGCTCCGGGCAGCCTCCTTTTACCGAGTGGTTTGCAGAGGCCATGTGCACAACCGGAAAGCACATATGCCTCCTCGCCAAGCAGAAGGAACCGGATCTCATTCAAGCGATCCTCCACTTCATAAACGGCCATTACTCTGAGAATCTGAGCTTGAAGCAAATCGCCGGGTTGTTCTACATGAACACGGCTTATCTCGGGCAGCTCTTCAAGCAGAAGACGGGGCAAAGCTTCAACGACTACTTGAACAAAACGCGGATATCGGCGGTCAAGAAGGAGCTCATGCAAAACCGGTATGCCGGGATGGAGAGCATCAACCGGGCGGGATTTCAGAATACCGAGCATTTCTACCGGCAGTTCAAACGCTATGAAGGCATCACGTTCAGCGAGTACAAGGATCGGCATCATCATACCACTTAGGAGGTTTCTCGATGAATAAGCGAATTCAACACGTGGTTATCGGAATCCTGATCATTTGCCTGGCGGCGGCCGGTATTCCTTTTGCGGGTGAAAGGGCGGCTGCGGCAGGCGCCTCCTCCGGTGTTTTGGAAGCGGATACATCCTATGAGTGGGGCACCGTACCGATGGGCGGCGGCGGTTATGTCACGGGTATGATCGCTCATCCTGCGGAGCCGGGACTCTATTATATCAAGACCGACGTTGGAGGCATGTACCGGTGGAACGCAGCGGACAGCTCCTGGGTGCCGCTGCTCAATCACGTAACCATGGCGGAGAAAAACCTGTACGGCGTAGACAGCATCGCCATCGACCCGTCCGATCCGGATGTGGTGTATGCCTCCGCCGGTAAATACGATTACTGGACGCCGAGCGATATCCTGAAATCGACGGACCGCGGGGAGACGTGGACCCGCACCGAGCTGAAGAACGGAACCGCGGATGTAAGAATGAACAGCAATGGGGACAACCGGGATGCCGGAGAACGCATCGCCGTCGATCCGAACAACAGCGCGATCGTCTACTTCGGGTCCCGGTTTGACGGGCTTTGGAAAAGCACGACAGCGGCAAGTCCGGGTTCCTGGACGAAGGTGACGGCGTTCCCCTCGACCGGAACGTCGCCTACCGGAATTACTTTCGTCGCGTTTGACAGGGCGTCTGGAACGAGCGGGACAAGCTCGTCTATCCTCTATGCCGCAGCCTGGGACAGCGGGTTATACAAGAGCAGCGATGCGGGTGCCACCTGGACGCTGATGAACGGAAGTCCGGTGAAGCCGATCCGCATCGCAATCGCCCCGGACGGAAGCTTGTATGTGACGCACACCGCAGGGGTGGCCAAGTATTCGGCGTCGACCTCTGCCTGGTCGAACATTACGCCTGCCGCTTCCCCGAACGTCCGATACACGGCGCTTGCTCTCGATCCCACCAATCCGTCCGTCTTGATGACGGCGACCAATAACGGGGGACACAATAACCCGATATACCGCTCAACCGACGGCGGAGCAACCTGGGCGGTCGTCCCGTATCACAAGGACCAGAGCGTTCCTTGGGCTCCGGGCTGGCACTGGTCCTCGGCAACGTCATCCATCGTCATCAATCCGTTTGACTCCAAGCAGGTTTGGTACACCGACTGGTACAATGCTTGGCGAACAGACGATATTACGGCGAGTCCCTCCACCTGGGTCAGCTATCCGAAGGGCCATGAAGAGATTGTAACCGTAAGCAACCTGACCAGTCCACCGAGCGGCAATGTCAAGCTGTTCAGCGGAGTCGCGGACGTCGGCGGCTTCGAGCACACATCTCTGGTGGCTCCTCCGGAGAAAACCTACTACACCAACAGTGGACTGACGTACATGCTGACTACAGGCGTCGACTTCCAGGAATCCAATCCGAACTTCGTCGTCCGGGTCGGAACGAACGGCTGGCAGGGCAGCGGCGACGGCGGATATTCCACCGATCAAGGCCAGACGTACACGAAATTTACCGGTAAGCCCTGGTCCACCGTATCTGGAGGGCGGGTCGCGGTATCCGCCACCAGCGAGACGATCGTGTGGCTTCCGAGGGGGTATGATGCCAAACCGCAGGTATCGACCGATCGGGGCGTAACGTGGACGTCATCGACTGGAGCGCCTTCCGGGGCTGTCGGAGGCGGCTCCAGCATCTTCAAATACAATCAGCCGCTCGCCTCGGACCGAGTGGACGGAGCCAAGTTCTACCTGTACAACAACGGCAAGTTTTACCTCAGCGACGATTCCGGATTGAATTGGTCCCAAGTCAATTCCAGCCTTCCCGTTAACGGAGAGAACCACAATGTTTACGCCGCACCGGGCATAGCTGGGGAGGTCTGGGTCAGTCTGGACCAGCAAGGCCTCTACCGATCCAGCAATGCCGGGACGACCTTCACCAAGCTGAGCGCCGTGAGCCGCGCTTTCCTGTTCGCCTTCGGGAAGAATGCGCCAGGACACTCCAATCCGGCTGTCTATGTCTATGGAACCGTGAACGGGACGGAGGGCATATTCCGCTCCGACGACATGGGGACAAGCTGGGTCAAGATCAGCTCCGATGATTACATTCCGGGCAATGACCCCAATATCATGGGTGCGGATCGGCAAGTGTTCGGACGGGTCTACGTTGGCACCAACGGCTCCGGCATTCTCTATGGCGAACCGGCAGGTTCTTCGGCCGGAGCCGATCGAGAAGCGCCAACCCCGCCGTCCGGTCTGACGGCTATGGCGATCGACGACAAGGAAATCGATCTCGCGTGGGGAGCGTCGACGGATCATGTCGGCATCGAATCGTATACCGTCTACAAGAACAATTCGGAGAAGCTCGGAACCGTTTCGAGCGGAACGTTCAGCTTCAAGGTGACGGGGCTGACCGCGAACACCGCCTACACCTTCACGGTGAAAGCGAAGGATGCCGAGGGACATTTTTCAACGTCCAGCAATCGCTTATCCGTCACAACCAACACGTACCCGAAAGAGCTGATGAAGAATCCGGGGTTCGAAGCGGATCTTACGAGCTGGAGCTTCGCTGCGGACAGCGGCTCCGTGGTCGCAAGCCCGGTTCACGGCGGAGCCAAGGCGCTCAAGGTCGAAGCGGGCAAGGGCGGGCAGCAGGCGGTCACCGGCTTCCAAGCGAACAAAGCCTATACCCTGTCCGCCTGGGGGAAGGCCGGCGCAGCCGGACAATCGACCAGCATTCAGGCTTGGGGTTCCGGCGTCAACAGCTCCTTGACCTTCACTTCCACGGAGTGGGAGTACAAGGAGCTCAAGTTCCTCACCCCTCCCGATATGAGCTGGCTGCAAATCAAGATCTACAACGGTGCAGGAGTCGGCTCGCCGTATTATATCGACGATATTTCCCTGCAGCTCGCGGCGACGGAATTTGAGCTGCCGAGCGTTCCTGCGAATCTTCAAGTCACTCAGCTCACAGATTCCGGCGTTCGCTTGGCTTGGGACGCATCTACAGACAATAGCGGCGTGGAAGGGTACGAAATCTATCAGGACAACATCCGTATCGGCTCCTCTGCGGAACCCTCTTATGCCGTTTCGAATCTGACGGCGAATACGCCCTATACGTTTACAGTCCGGGCAAAGGATACATCGTGGAACCTCTCTGACCCGAGTCAACCGCTTGAAACCGTCACGCTTCCTAGCGGCCCCAATCTGCTGAAAAACTCCGGCTTCGAGTCGGGAGCCAGCAATTGGAGCTTGTCGAATGCAACGGTTGTGGCGGGAGTCTATCATTCCGGCAATGCCTCGCTGCGGGTAAATCCGTCTGCCAATGGGCAGCAGGGGATAAGCAATCTGCTCCCGAACACGACCTATACGCTGAGCGCCTGGGGAAAAGCGACGGTGGGAGGCAGTCCGAACCTGTATGTGCAGGGACTGAGCGTTCCTTCGCTCACCTTTACCGGAGCCGAATTTGAATTCAAGTCGGTTACATTTACGACCTCGGCTGCCGTCTCCTGGATCGGCATCAAGTTTGCCAATGGAGGCTCGGCGGAAGGGTATTTGGACGACGTTCAGCTCATTGTTCAGGACACGACCGCTCCGACTGCTCCCGGAACGCCGTCAGCTTCCGTCCTGCAAGCTGGTTCGGTGCAGGTAGTCTGGTCGGCCGCCTCCGATGCGAACGGGGTCACCCGATATGTCATCTATGACAATGGGCTGGAGATCGGGACTACGAAGACGACTTCCTTCACGGTCTTGGGGCTTTCGCCGGGTTCTCACGTTTTTACAGTCGTTGCACAGGATGCGTCCGGTAATGCGTCGGAATCCAGTGGAACGACAGCTGTTGAGTTGAATTAACGAAATCCAGCTTGCTTGATTAAGATCGATAAACCAACAAGGCTGCCCTTCGTCATCGTTCGTGACGAATCGGCAGCCTTGTTCTTGCTTGGTGGAGCTGGGGAGATGCGTGTGGATAGTCAGGTTCTGAAGCAGCGGTCGGGCGGGCTTTCTGCTTGTATGGCCGGTTATCATCCCAGCAGCTCATCTTCCGAATCTGCACCGGCAGGATAATCCGGCTCCACATACGGTTCCACATACGGCTCACGGTCCTCCTCGTAGTACATCTTCCTCTTCACCTCCTCGAGTGGGTTCATGATCAGGATACCTGGCTTCCGTACGCTGGAGATCAACGGAAGGTCAACCTTATGTCAATTTCGAAGAGCGGAGTCTCGACAAAAAAACAGCCGGACGCGCGGCATATTCAGACAGACTTTGAGGGGGGGCTGGCTTATACTAGGTTCATCCTGCACAGCGGGGAAGGATGGTCGTGGTCGTCTATGTCGATCTGCTTTTCCTGATCAATCTTCTGATTGACGGAGCCTTGCTTCTGGTCACCGCCTGGACCATGAAATCCGCTTATCGGCTTTGGCGCCTGCTAGCGGCTGCCGCACTCGGCGCTTTGTACGTTGTGCTGATCGTCTTCCCAAGCGTTTCCTTCCTCTATTCGTTTGCAGTCAAGGCGATGATTTCGCTTGCGATGATTGGGATCGCATTCGGCTACGGAGGGCTCGGCCGGTACCTCCGTCATCTGGGGACGTTCTATCTGGTGAATTTTGCGGTTGCCGGCGGTGTATTCGCTTTATCCTATGTCATGCTGTCGTCGGATGATCTTATGAACGGCATTTTATTCTCCCGGCTTGGAGGGATGTCGTTCTCATCCGGGCTGCTTGGGGTTTTGCTTTGTTTTTTTCTCTGGTTGTTCTACCGCATCTTTCAGTCCGCGCGAATCCGGCAGCAGGTAGACTCGCATCTAGCAGAAGTTCAGGTCGAGCTCGGCGGGCATTCCTATCGCTGCATGGGGCTGGTGGATACGGGCAATCAGTTGTATGACCCGCTGACGCGCATTCCCGTGATGATCATCGAAGCGGCGGAATGGTCGGAGGTCATCCCCGAAGCCTGGCTGAAGCGAATTCGATCCTCGGAAGCGGACCGGATCATTTCCGCTATCGGAGAAGGCGATTTTCCTTGGCAGGATCGGCTGCGTCTCGTTCCGTATCGCGGCGTGAACCGGGGAACCCAGTTTTTGCTCGCTCTGAAGCCGGATCGAGTTGTCGTGCGCTATCAGGATCAAGATTGGGAGACCGCCCGAGTTCTTGTTGGCTTGGACGGGGGGAAGTTGAGCGCGGACGGCTCTTACCGGGCGATCATTCATCCGATGCTGCTGGAGGCATGAACGATTCGAACGTTGCTCATCCGCTCGATCGGCTCCCGGGTCGGTCGTAACCGAATGCCGGTATGGGGCTGGCATTCATTCCGTACCGCTCATCGCTCCATCCATCACTATTCCATCACTATACTACGGGAGGAAACTGCTATGCTGTTGAAGTGGAAAATGCAGCTGTTGTTGAACTACTACCGTCTTTTGCTGCTGCTCGGATTGAAATCGAATGAAATCTATTATATTGGGGGCAGCGAGGCTTTGCCGCCTCCCTTAACGAGGGAAGAAGAGGAATATTTGCTGCAAAAGCTGCCGAGCGGCGACGCGGCGATCCGCGCCATGCTGATCGAGCGCAACCTGCGGCTTGTCGTTTATATCGCCCGCAAGTTCGAAAATACGGGCATCAACATCGAGGATCTTGTCTCCATCGGCGCGATCGGCTTGATTAAAGCCGTGAATACGTTCGATCCGGAAAAGAAGATCAAGCTTGCCACCTATGCCTCGAGGTGCATCGAGAATGAGATCCTCATGTATCTGCGCCGCAACAGCAAAGTGCGGACGGAGGTTTCGTTCGATGAACCTCTTAATATCGACTGGGACGGCAATGAGCTCCTGCTGTCGGATGTCCTCGGAACGGAGAACGACACCATCTACCGCAACATCGAGGAGCAAGTGGACCGCAAGCTGCTCCACAAAGCGCTTGAGAAGCTTTCGGATCGGGAGCGGACCATCATGGAGCTGCGCTTCGGGCTGACGGACGGAGAAGAGAAGACCCAGAAGGATGTGGCGGATCTGCTCGGCATTTCGCAGTCCTACATTTCCCGCTTGGAGAAACGCATCATCAAGCGGCTGCGCAAGGAATTCAACAAGATGGTATGAAGGAGAAAGCGCCTGGTGATCCGCACCGCCTTTTCACCTGATTTCGTTCGCTTTCCAGAACCTGGATGAACCGCATAAAATGCCCTTCCCGGGAGATACTGAACAGTAATGTTCTCCTTGGGAGGTATTCGCTTATGACCCGCAACAAAGTCGAAATCTGTGGCGTTGACACTTCCAAGCTGCCGGTGCTGACCAATACGGAGATGCGCGAGCTCTTCACCCAGCTGCAAACCCAGAATGACCGGTCTGCCCGGGAAAAGCTGGTGAATGGCAACCTTCGGCTCGTGCTTAGCGTGATTCAACGGTTCAACAACCGCGGCGAATTCGTGGATGATCTGTTCCAGGTCGGCTGCATTGGCTTGATGAAGGCCATCGACAACTTTGACCTCGGACAAAACGTGAAGTTCTCCACCTATGCGGTCCCGATGATCATCGGCGAAATCCGCCGGTATCTGCGAGACAATAACCCGATCCGGGTATCCCGCTCCCTGCGGGATATCGCCTACAAGGCCTTGCAGGTAAGGGACAATCTGACCAACAAAAATTCCCGCGAGCCTTCCGTTTACGAAATATCAGAAGCGCTCAACCTCGCCAAAGAGGATGTCGTATTCGCCCTGGATGCGATCCAGGACCCGGTCTCTTTATTCGAACCCATCTATCATGACGGAGGAGACCCGATCTTTGTCATGGATCAGATCAGTGACGAACGCAACCGGGATGTCACCTGGATTGAGGAAATCGCTCTGAGGGAAGGCATGCACAAGCTGAACGAACGGGAAAAGATGATCCTGTCCATGCGCTATTACGACGGAAAAACCCAGATGGAGGTAGCGGAGGAAATCGGTATTTCGCAAGCCCAAGTGTCGCGTCTTGAGAAGTCGGCCATCTCTCAGATGCAGAAACATGTGAAATCCTAATGCTTCAGCCGCGAAGCGGCGTGAGGAAAACAAGCGGTTCAGGGCGCCAACGCCCGGCTGCTTGTTTTTTCGTTCTGCGACCTGCGACCATCCAATCGGTTGATGGATCACCCGCCTTGGTAAGAAGGTATGTTGTGGTCCGGCGACTGATTCCACCTGGAGCGTGTTTTCCACGCGGATTGCGAATGACGGATGGCGGGTCGAAATGGTTTCTCCTGTTTTTCCCCAAGAAGGCACGACTGGGCTAGCCGGGACATATAGTTAGTAATAACAAGCCCAGTGCAAGGGGAGGCGGAAGTTCGGGTGAAGATATCGGATTTTCAATCCAAGGACGTGATCAACATCGTAGATGGCAAAAAGCTCGGACAAGTCAGCGATTTGGAGCTGGACCTGCGGCACGGCCGAATCGAAGCGGTCGTCGTTCCGAGCCATTCGCGCTTCTTCGGCTTCTTCGGCGGCAATACGGACGTCATCATCCCATGGCGGAACATCGTGAAGATCGGAATGGACGTCATTCTTGTTCGTCTGGACGAACGGATCTATCGGCCGACGGAGGAGGAAGCATCATCCGACTATATCCGTCCCGCTCGTGAAAGAGAGGCTCGAGAACGGGATAACCGGGAGAGGGATAGTCGGAGCCGCGAGATGAGAGAACGGGATACCCGGGAGTAGCAGTCGAGGAAGCAGGCGCTGATGAACCCCGCTTGCTAGTGTGAACGGACCATTTTTTATCGAAGCATCGGGCATTCCCTCTTCTCTTATGGTAAACTTGCAAGAAGGAGGGGAACGATCTTGGAATCCTTTCAGTATGAAGCGGAAGCGGAAGGCCCGGGCTTGTTCCGCGTGAAAAGCTGGATGGATCGTTATCCTCAGCTGACTCTTGGAATGACCTCTCGAATCGGCGGGAAGAGCCGCGAGCCGTTCGGGACACTGAATTGCGGCCTGCATGTAGGGGATCTCCCGGCGGATGTGACCGCGAACCGGACAGCGGTTGCGCAAGCGTTGAACAGCGATTTGGATCATTGGGTATACGGGGAGCAGGTGCATGGAAGCACCGTGGCGTTGGTCGGCCCAACGGATAGGGGAAGGGGAACGCGGGAGCGGGAGACGGAACTGCGCGCTACGGATGCTTTTATTACGAATACGCCTGGCATCGTCTTAGCGGCTTTGTTTGCGGATTGCGTTCCACTCTATTTCTTCGATCCTGTGACCGGCTCGATCGGGCTGGCGCATGCGGGCTGGAAGGGGACGGCGGCATGTATTGCCGCCAAGACTATCGAAGCGATGGAGCACGAGTTCGGATCTTCTCCCAGCGATATCCAAGCGGCGATTGGTCCATCCATCGGAAAATGCTGTTACGAGGTGGATGACGGGGTGATCGGTCCCATCCGCGAAGCGCTTGCCGGACCAGATGGAGACCTGTGCGGGGAAGAATCGGATCGATATTACACGGCTATCGGCAGCGGCAAATACAAGCTGGACTTGCAACAAGTGAACCGACAAATTATGATAAAAGCAGGAATTTTCCCAGCTTCTATCGAAGTCACTGGAAGATGCACAAGCTGTACGACCGACTTGCTATACTCCTATCGCCGAGAAGGCGGCCAAACCGGCCGCATGCAGGCATGGATTGGATTGAAGCCGAGCGGAAGGCCATCATCGGAGGGTTATGAAGGCTCATGTTGAATGAACGAATTGCGGACGTGGAGCGGCGGGTGACGGCGGCATGCGCCAAAGCCGGCCGGAAGCGCGAAGAGGTACAGATCGTTGCGGTCACCAAATATGTTTCTCTGGAGCCTACCCTGGAGATTCTGAATGCCGGATTTCGCCATCTTGGAGAAAATCGCTGGCAGGATGCCAAGGAGAAATGGGAAGCCATTCAGGATCAGGCCATTTGGCACTTCATCGGCCATCTCCAGACGAACAAGGTCAAGGATGTCGTAGGAAGGTTTCCTTATATCCATTCCGTGGACAGGCTTTCTCTCGCGGAGGAGATCAGCCGGAAAGCCGTGGAACGGGAAACAACGGTTAAGGTATTTCTGCAAGTGAACGTATCGGGAGAAGAATCGAAATATGGACTTGCGCCGAAGGAGCTTCTGCCTTTTGCTGAAGGGATTCGGGGGCTGCCGGGCTTGGCTGTACAAGGGCTCATGACGATGGCTCCCTACGAGGCGGAGCCAGAGGAAACCCGTCCGGTCTTCCGGGGTCTGAGAGAATTGCGCGATGAATTGAACCGTGCTGCTGTTTTCCCTTATCCTGTACAAGGACTGTCCATGGGAATGTCCAACGATTTCGAAGTGGCCATTGAAGAAGGAGCGACCCTCGTACGCCTTGGATCGGTGCTCCTTCACAGCCAACCATAAGGAGGTACCGGCATGGGAGTCATGAATCGGGTTCTGAACTTCCTCGGGCTTAAGGAAGAGGAAGAGGGCGCTCAAGACAAAGAATACGACCAAGAAGAGACGGAAGATTTTGAAACCAATCCGTTCGAGCAACGTAAGATCAAAAGTAATGTCGTCAGCATTCATTCGCAAAAGAACGTTCGTGTCGTGCTGAATGAGCCTCACAACTACGACGATACCCAGGAAATCGCCGACCATTTGCGCAACCGGCGACCTGTCATCGTGAACCTGCAGCGAGTCCGTCCCGATCAGGCGATGCGCATTGTCGATTTTCTCAGCGGCACCGTCTATGCGCTGAACGGCAATATCTCCAAAATCGGCCCGCAGATCTTCCTGTGCACGCCCGATTCGGTGGAGATCCAAGGCACGATCAAGGAGATGACCGGAGAAGAACATTATAACTAACAGAGGTGACGGGTTTGGCACTTTACACGATAGTCAATTTGCTGGGCTATGCCTATCAAATCTACAGCTTTCTGATCATCGCCTATATTCTGATGTCTTGGCTCCCGAATGTTCGCGAGAGCCGGGTTGGTGAGATCCTCGGCAAGATCGTCGAGCCTTACTTGAAGCCCTTTCGCAAGCTGATCCCTCCGATCGGAGGCATGATCGATATCTCGCCGATGCTGGCCATCTTCGCGCTTTGGTTCATCTATCAAGGCATAATCGGCATCATCGTCTATATAGCTCGATGGTTGTGATCTTGCTATGACGAGAGACTGGCTGAATCATTTTCATCCCGATGAGCGCGGTTTTGCCGATAAAGCAGAGGAATGGATCGAACGAGCGGCCGAGCGCCATACCGTCAAGGTGACTGATTTTCTCGATCCGCGTCAAGCGGAGATCGTACAGTCGCTGGCGAACCGGTATAGCGGACAAGCCGCTCTTCATTTTAACGGGGGATATCCCGAAGCGGAGCGTAAACGGGCGGTACTTGTACCCGATTATCGGGACCCCGAAGCGGAAGATGCGGGAATCACCATCCTGGCGGTGACCTCGGCCGATGATCGCATCGCTTCCTTAGATCATGGCGATTACATGGGAGCTCTGCTTGGACTTGGCATCAAGCGGGAGAAGGTCGGGGATTTCCATGTCCGGCCTGACGGCTGCCATGTGCTAGTCGCTGCCGAGATCGCTGATTTTCTGAATCTCCAGCTTCGGCAGGTGGGACGAATTCACGTGCTGACGGATATTCTCCCTCTGAATGAGCTGCAGATCGTCCGGACCCAGCTGGAGGAGATGACGCTGTCCGTTGCTTCCATGCGTCTGGATGGCATCGTCAGCGATGTCTGCCGCCTCAGCCGGGCCAAAGCGCAGCTACCGATTCAAGCCGGGCGCTGCCGGGTGAATTGGAAGACGGAAGAGGACCCGAGCAAGCCGCTGAAGGCCGGCGATACGGTTTCCGTGCAAGGCTTCGGACGCTTTCGCATCCTGTCCGCCGAACCGACCAAGAAGGAGCGCTTCCGCGTCAAAGTTGGTAAATTCATTTAATCCCAAAAAAGAACGTCGGTTTATGCAGGAATTGCCCTGTAACCGTCGAATAGTTCTTGTTAACGGATAAGTAGAATTTACCTAAAGTGGAGGTGCGCCAATGCCGCTGTCGCCATTGGACATACATAACAAAGAGTTTAAGACTCGCATCGGACGCGGATACGACCAGGATGAAGTCAACGAGTTTCTGGACCTTGTCATCAAGGATTATGAAGCCATTATCCGGGAGAACAAGGAATTGCATGCGCAGATGGCTAATCTGCAGGAGCGGCTCGATCACTTCCAGAACATTGAGGAGAGCCTAAGCAAGACGATTATCGTCGCCCAGGAAGCTGCCGATGAAGTGAAGACGAATGCGAAGAAGGAAGCGCAGCTCACCATTCGGGAAGCGGAGAAGAATGCCGACCGCATCATCAACGAGGCGCTTGTGAAATCCGGCAAGATCTCGCTTGAGATTGAAGAGCTGAAGAAGCAGGCTTCCATCTATCGGACTCGCTTCCGCACCTTGCTTGAAGCTCAGCTTGAGCTGGTGAGCGGGGACAGCTGGGATGCTCTCGAATCGTCCAACTAAGGCGTGTAACCCTAGCCCTTGCAGGAACATTAGGAACCTCTATTTGATCGTTAAAGCGACCGGTTGCCCGGTCGCTTTTTTGACGTTGGAATCTCTTCTTGAAGCGGAAGTGAGAAGTGAGCGTTGCCGATGCGTTATCGATGCCACACGGCACAGCCGGCAGGTGGAATGGCAAGTCGGTGCAGACCGGGCGTAATCGTGACGACTTCATCCCGTACGAGGTCTCCCATGCAGTTGCGTACTTCCAGACGAATCGGCCCCTCCGAGCCAGAGGTCTCGAAAACCAATCGATCCAGAAGCGTTCCATTGACCACCAAGAGTCGAGGCGGCAGCGGCTCGTCTAGCCGCAGGATGACGTCTTGGTAGAAAGCGGCCAGCAGCTTGTCAGCTGTCCTCGAAACGACAAGGGGGTAAAGAAGCTCCGGGTGCTGCGGCTCCAACCGGCCGTCCAGCAGCACATCGCGGTTCTCTCTCCAGAAACCGAGCCAGAAGGCCAGCATCATCCGATGAGATTCTGGAAGAAGGTCGAGCCGTACGGAGATCTGAGGCACGGAAAACAGGACGTTGAGAAGCTGTAAAGCAGCGCACTCGGGTGTTTCCTCCAGATTCCACATGAGCATATCGGAGTGAACCGCCGTGTTGCCGGCAAGCAACCGCAGATCAATCGTGTGCAGTCGATTCTCGATGCCGTCATACGGACAATCGGCGGCACGGAACATGTTGCCGTATTTACGCATCAGCGGCCCGATGTAATTCTGGCGGAATTCGATCAGAACATCCGGTTTGATCCGGCCAAGGCTTACATGGATCCCCTCGAGCAGGCGTTCGACCGCTTCCGGAACCGACGGTGTATCCTTCCCGTCGCGACCGGCTGAGCTGTTGACAAGTGTGCCGTCCGGCAGGTGATAACCCCCATTTGCCGGTTCCTTGAACATGTCCATGAAGTCCAGCTTGAATCCATCCAGGTTCCAATCGATCAACGCACGTTCGTATAACCGGATGAGGTACTCCCGAACCTCGGGATATCGCGGATCGAGTACGCCCGCTGCCATCGACTCGTTGTAATCGAGCAGCTTATCCCGGAACGCCTCCCAGGCGGCGCTGTTTCTTCCGATGAACGGGACCGAATACCAGAGCAGATAGTTCATTCCGAGCTCATGAACTCGTTCGACATGAGCTCGCATATCGGGAATTTTGTCTGGGCTCACCCGCCAGTCTCCGCAATAGGCATACCCCCGATTCTGATCCGAGGTTTGCCATCCGTCGTCCACGATGACCGATCGACAGCCAAGCTCCTGAGCGAGCTTGCCTTGTTCCTCGACGGCTACCGGAGAGAGCTCCTGATGAAAGCTGTACCAGGTGGAGTACATCGGCTCGCGAGCCGCATCGGGAACGGGAGAGGCTTCGCAGCCCGGCAAGGAGCTCCACCAAGCGCCGACGGAATGAAGAGCGTCCGCATAGGGAACGGTCCGCGTGTCCAAGCGCAGCTCCGCTTCGTAATGCTTCTGTTTTGGTCCGGGTTCCTCGAACAGGATCACGGAGCAATGGAAGTGGGCGGACTCCTCATGGACACCGGCTTGCAGCGTTGTCGAATTCAACACGTCCGAGAAAGCGAAGGTCAGCCGATTCGCTCCTCGATTGTTGAACAAGCAGACAACCGGAGCGGAATAAGCGGCCATCGAAGGAAAGCCGTTTGACCAATCAGGCGGCAGACTGCGGTTGCGGCCCGCAGTTGGATGCCAGAGGCCGTGGATATCCATGGCGGGGAAACTCCACGATAGGCGTAGAGCCGGATAAACCTCGGCTTCTTCGGAACGAAGAGCGATCGAGATCCGATAGACACCGGGTACTTCTTCTTGAGTCGTGATTACCGGATTCAATGAATCGGGCGCACCGGCAAGGTGGACGGATATGCCACCGGCGTCGACGGCTAGTGGCTGGATAGATAAGGACATGGGATATCTCCTCTCCTACTTGGCTCTAGAAACGAAACAGGCTTCCCATTCACTATAAAAAATCGCGGGTAAAGGGAGAAGGCAGGTTTGTGTTGAGTTTGGATAGCTTTGTGTGCGACCGGTCGATTCCACCTGTGCCGCTTCTATACGAAGTCAGCCCCAGAAAAAAGAAGGTTTGAAACCTTTGGACAGCTTGATTATGATTAACCCAAGACGCTTCATCGTTCGGGACGGTTCGCGATCGAATCATTTGTATAAAGGTTCTCAGACATGGAGTACCGGGAGAGGAGAGGCGGCATGGGGGCCTTTACGGAGCATTTTTTGACCAATCGGCTGGAAAAGGGAGTCCGCCTCCTCTATTGCGGCCACGAGGGATGCGAGCCAGGACATGGCTGGGGTCCAGGAATGCGGGGACACTTTTTGCTTCACCATGTCGTGAAAGGGAAGGGAACCATGACGATTCCCGGAATGTGCTCCTCACGCGTTCGGGAAGGGGAAAGCTTCTGCGTCTTTCCCAACCTGCCTGTCTTGTATCGAGCGGATGAAGACGATCCATGGGAATACTACTGGGCGGGGTTCGAAGGAGAACATGTGGAAGACTATTTACGTAGGGCCGGGTTTTCGGAGCGAGCTCCCCTTCTATCCGGCTTGAAGCAGGAAGCTCTCGCCCGATGCTTTGATAAGCTGATCGAACGAAGCGCGGGCCGGCAGCTTGCCGATGAATTAGCTTGCACGGGACTCATGCTGGAACTTCTTGCGCATTATATGGAAAAAGGGGATCAACTCGTTGCCGCTAACCGAAGCGGCTCGACCGACGGCACCAATGGAGAAGAGACGGCGATGGAAGCCGTCAATTTCATCCGAGCCCATTATCAGCGCAAGCTCACGGTTTCGATGCTGGCCCGGCACGTGGGATTGGAGCGCTCCTACTTCACCAAACGGTTTCAGGCATGGGTCGGCGTTCCGCCGTATGAATTCATCACGCGATATCGGCTGGAACAGGCGGTGCACCTGCTGGTTCATACCGACCTGCCGATTGAGACCGTCGCTTATTCGGTCGGGTTTGAGGAGCCTTCGTATTTTGCCAAGCGCTTTTCCGAGCGCCATGGGTCCCCGCCTTCGGTATTTCGCCGGGAGAACCGCTGAGCCTATTGCAAACAAGCTCGCTGAACATGGAGCCTTCGGATCAACGTTCCGGGAGATGACTCCACGGACAGCTTCTCGCCCGTTCATTGACGGCGTTTCCATTATCCGCTATACTCCAAACAGAATCCCATATCGGAAAACGAAGATGGGCACCAGTACGGCGATCATGCAGGGTCAGCGAGTTAGGGAGTGGTGCGAGCCTAACCCCAGGCAGCCGCCGGAATATCCGCCCGGAGCATTCTCTTGAACCACACTTCGAAGTAAAGAGCATCGGCTGATCCCGTTATCGATCTCCAAGCGAATCCAGAGGCTTCTATCGGCCTGCCCGGATTCACGAGGGTGGTACCGCGAGAATCTCTCGCCCCTTGGTGGGCGGGAGTTTTTTTATTTTAATGACCAGGTTTGAGAAAAAGGAGAGAGTGGCGTATGGAATACAATAAAACCCTCAATCTGCCGGAGACGGGGTTCCCGATGCGCGGCAACCTGCCACAGGCGGAGCCGAAGCTGCAGGCTTGGTGGGATGAAGTGGACATCTATCGGCTCGTTCAGGAACGAAACCAGGATCGGCCTACCTATATTTTGCATGACGGTCCCCCGTATGCGAATGGAGACATTCACATCGGGCACGCCTTGAACAAGGTGCTGAAGGATTTTATCGTCCGCTACAAGTCGATGACGGGTTACAACGCCCCTTATGTTCCGGGGTGGGACACCCACGGGCTGCCTATCGAGCAAGCGATAGCCAACAGCGGCAAGGCGGACCGGAAGAAGATGAGCGTCTCCGATTTCCGCGAAGCGTGCAAGGAATACGCTCTCTCCTGGGTTGAACGGCAAAAGGGCCAGTTCCGCCGTCTCGGAATCCGCGGCGATTGGGAGCATCCGTATATCACGCTGAAGCCCGAGTACGAAGCGGCGCAAATTCGCGTATTCGGCGATATGGTCAACAAAGGGTATATCTACAAAGGCCTAAAGCCGGTTTACTGGTCACCATCCTCCGAGAGCGCTTTGGCGGAAGCGGAGATTGAGTACCGCGAGAAGACGTCGCCTTCGATCTACGTGGCTTTCGATGTGAAGAATGGCAAAGGCAAACTGCCGGAGAACACCGCATTCGTGATCTGGACTACCACGCCCTGGACGCTTCCCGCCAACCTGGGCATTTCGCTTCATCCCGATTACGATTATGCAGTAGTCGCAGTCGGCGATAAGCATTATGTGGTGGCGGAAGGGCTGCTCGCTGCCGCCGCCAAAGAAATCGGTTGGAGTGATTATAAGACCGTTGCTCTGCGGAAAGGGAGCGAGCTGGAATATACCGTGTGCCGCCATCCGTTCTATGAACGGGATTCCTTGGTCATCCTGGGCGAGCATGTGACGCTGGAGGCAGGCACGGGCTGCGTTCACACCGCTCCGGGCCATGGCGAGGATGACTTCATCGTCGGGCAAAAGTACCAGATCGGCGTACTCGCTCCCATCGACGATCAAGGGAAGTTCACCAAGGATGCGCCCGGTTATGAGGGAATGTATTACGAGAAAGCGAACGAACCGATCATCGAGCGCCTCGCCGCCTCGGGGCATCTCTTGAAGCAAGGGACCATCGTTCACCAGTACGCACATGACTGGCGTACGAAGAAGCCGGTCATCTACCGCGCAACGGAACAGTGGTTTGCTTCCGTGGCCAAGTTCCGCGATGCGATGCTGGAAGAAATCAAGAAGACTCACTGGACGCCGGAATGGGGAGAAGTGCGGCTGCACAACATGATCGCGGACCGGGGAGACTGGTGCATCTCCCGTCAGCGGGCGTGGGGAGTGCCGATTCCGATCTTCTACTGCACGGCCTGCGGCGAGCCCTATGTGACGGAAGAGACCATCGATCGGGTAGCGAACCGCTTCGCGGAAGAAGGCTCGAACGCATGGTTTACCCGGGAAGCGTCCGAGCTTCTACCGGAAGGCTCCGCTTGTCCGGCTTGCGGCCATACGGATTTCCGCAAGGAGACGGACATCATGGATGTCTGGTTCGATTCCGGCTCAAGTCACGCTGCTGTCCTGAAGCAGCGCCCCGAGTTGGCCTGGCCGGCGGATCTGTACCTGGAAGGCTCCGACCAATACCGCGGCTGGTACAACTCTTCGCTCAGCACCGGAACAGCCGTCTAT
Organism: Gorillibacterium timonense; assembly: GCF_001457415.1. Classification (GTDB taxonomy): domain Bacteria; phylum Bacillota; class Bacilli; order Paenibacillales; family NBRC-103111; genus Gorillibacterium; species Gorillibacterium timonense. The sequence continues at coordinate 208,825 of NZ_LN881723.1, read as the reverse complement.
GGCCAGGCACCGTACAAGGCGATCCTGAGCCACGGCTTTACCCTCGACGGCGAAGGACGCAAGATGTCCAAGTCACTCGGCAACACCATCGACCCGAACCAGGTCGCAGGCAAGCTCGGCGCCGATATCCTCCGCTTGTGGGTAGCCTCAGTGGACTATCAGGCCGATCAGCGTATTTCCGACGGCATCCTGACGCAGACGGCCGAGGTTTATCGCAAGATCCGCAACACGCTGCGGTTTTTGCTCAGCAATCTCGGCGGCTTCGATCCTGCTCACGACTGCGTACCGATCGAGCGGATGAATGAGCTGGACCGCTATGCGCTCATCCGGTTGAATCGGCTCATGGAGCGGGTACGCGCGGCTTATGAAGCGTATGAATTTCATGTCGTCTATCAAGCGGTGCATCACTTCTGCGCCGTGGAGATGAGCGCCTTCTATTTGGACATCACGAAGGACCGCCTCTATGCGAGCGCTCCTGATGACCCAGCGCGCAAGGCGGCTCAAACCGTATTATATAAAGCGCTTGGGGCAATAACTAAATTAATCGCCCCCGTCCTCCCCCATACGGCGGATGAGGTGTGGAAATGGATTCCCGGAGTGGAAGAACTCAGCGTCCAACTGACGGATATGCCTGAGGTGGACACCGGAGTGTATGATCCGGCGCTGGAAGCCCGCTGGGAGGCATTCATCGCCGTGCGTGAAGATGTCTTCCGCGCGTTGGAGGATGCCCGAAACGCCAAGGTGTTCGGCAATTCGCTCAGCGCCGCCGTCCAGCTGTATCCGGATGCCAAGACGCATGAGCTGCTCGCCGGCTTCGATCGGCTCGATCAGCTATTCATCGTATCCGAGGTGACGCTTCATCCGGCAGGAGCAGAGCGGCCCGAGCAAGCGGCCGTGTTCAAAACGTTGGCGGTTGAGGTTACCCCGGCGGACGGAGACAAATGCGAGCGCTGCTGGATCGTGACGCCGGAGGTCGGGACCCATGAAGAACATCCGACACTGTGCTCTCGCTGCCATGATGTGGTAAGCTCCCTCCCGGAAACGGAATAACCCGTTTCGGGAGAAGCTAGAGCCGAGATGCTGGGAGTGATCCGTTTGAAGGAACAACTGGGTGAGTATGACAGGGAAGTGTTGGAGGAAGTCAAACGGAAGATCGATCAGATTGCGGTGGATCTCGAGAGAGTGCAAATCGGTGATTACATTCAACTGATGAACAAGCCGTGGCGGCTGATCTTCAATAACATGCTCGGCGGCATTGCCCGAGGAGTCGGAATCGCCATCGGGTTGACGGTCTTTACGTCGACGATTCTCTATGTTCTGCAGCTGCTCGGAGCGCTGAATCTTCCCGTCATCGGCGATTATATCGCCAAAATCGTGGAGGTTGTTCAGGCGCGATTGGAAACGTGAGAAGCGAAGAGAAGAGCGTCACGCCATCGGTCAAAATGAATAGTCTGTTGAACGAATCATTGATCAGAGGGTTGGATGCCAAAGAGATTCTCTGCCAGAGTATTGGGTAAATTGCCCGGAAGGTATTACTGACAGGTTCGAATGACAAACAAGCCCGGACGCCGCCGTTCCGGGCTTGTTTCCCAATTGCTTCACTTCAGTCCCATTCCGATTGGACTGCATCAGGCTCCAGAAGCGGTTCTCCTTCCTCTTGCTGCATATAATCGCGATACGCTCGGTTGCGGATAACCTGCAGGTTATCGCCATAGATGTCGGTGGCGAGGAAACTCTCCAGATCCTCCACATACCCGACGTTCTCGTCGGCTTCCACAGCCATGTCCGCATAATCGTCCACTTCCGGATTCTCGGCAAACGCGGGGCTGTTGGAGGAGCCCCAACGCTCGACGATCTGCCAAGCGTCTTCGCCGTCAAACTCCGTTTCCTTCGACTTCTCATCGAGGCTGGTCCGACCGAAGGGAGGATCGAGCAGCTCCTCCTCGATGGGTCTGCGATTGGATACTTCCCGCTCCGGTGAATGCTCGTAACAGAAGGAGGTAGCGGGCAGCGCTTCAAGCCGGTCGTAAGGGATCGGTTGTCCGCAGCGAACGCAGGTTCCGTAGGTTCCTTGCTCCATTCGTTCAAGCGCGTCGTTAACCCGGCGGTATTCTTTTTCTGCTTCTTCATTTAAGGCAAGATCCTTGCCTCGTTCAAACATCTCCGTGCCGACATCGGCAGGGTGGTTGTCATAGCTGGACAGCTCGGATGTTCCTTCGGCAAGCGATTCACCGAGTCCGAAGTGGGCGTTCGCGGAGAATCGTTCCTCCAGATCCCGCTTTTCATCCAGCAGCAGCTTGGCAAGCCCGGCATGCTGTTCCGCCGTCAGTGGCTCCATAAGAGCGTTCCTCCTTGACCATGATGAGGTTAGTGTGGTCGGTTTCGGTCGGCTTCATGAGGGGAATGCCTGTGATGAAAGGCAACCATTCCGTTCAGACCGACGCCGCAGGAAGACAAGGGTTTTCAAAAGGAGCAAAAAGCGGATATACTGAAGCGTAGGAAAGTTATAGTAGGAGGGTACTCGGTGATATACTTTTTGCTCACACTGCTCGTCATTGTGCTGGACCAAGCGTCGAAATGGCTAATCGTTCACAATCTCAACTTGTATGACGAGGTGCCGGTCATTGGCGACTTTTTTGTCATCACCTCCCATCGCAACCGGGGTGCGGCGTTCAGCATTTTGCAGGATCAACGGATCTTCTTCATACTGATCACGACCGTCGCGGTCAGCGGCATCGTCTACTACATGACCAGGACGATGAGGCAGAAGCGTTCCCTGCTCACGTGTGGTCTCGGGGTACTGCTCGGCGGCGCTTTGGGGAATTTCATCGATCGACTCCGCCTCGGCGAAGTGGTCGACTTTCTGCAGTTCACCTTCCGGTTTACGTTATTTGGCTTCAAAGTCGATTATACGTTCGCCATCTTCAATATCGCGGATGCCGCGATCACCATCGGCGTCATCCTGATTCTGCTGGATACCTTCCTCGACTGGCGCAAAGAAAGGAAAAACCAAACTCATGTCTCAGAGCTCCCCGGAACCGAAAAAGTTGACTGAAACCGAAGAATGGCAAGCGGAGGCGGAGGCAGCCGGAGAGCGGATCGACAAGCATCTGGTGGATGCTCTCGAAGCCGATGTCTCGCGTTCGCAGGTTCAGCAGTGGATGAAGGACGGACTCGTCCGCATTAACGGCAATGTTGTCAAAGGCAGCTACAAGCTGGCGGAAGGCGACCGGATCGAAGTGACGATTCCGGAGCCGGAGGAACTGGATGTTCTGCCTGAGAATATCCCGCTCGAAATCGTCTACGAGGATTCCGACGTCGTTGTCATCAATAAGCCGCGGGGGCTCGTCGTTCATCCCGCTCCCGGACATGCTTCCGGGACAGTCGTCAATGCCCTGCTGTATCACTGCAAGGATTTGTCCGGCATCAACGGGGTGCTGCGTCCGGGTATCGTTCACCGGATCGACAAGGACACCTCCGGCCTCCTGATGGCGGCGAAGAACGATTTGGCTCATAACTCCCTTGCGGCACAACTGAAAGAGCATACGGTCACTCGCAAATACATTGCCATCGTCCATGGTAATATCCCGCATGACCAGGGGACCATCGACGCACCGATCGGACGGGACGCCGGGGACCGCAAGTTGTTCACCGTTACGCACAAGGGCAGTAAACACGCGGTCACGCATTTTGCCGTCATGGAGCGCCTGGGCAACTTCAGCATGCTGGAGCTCAAGCTGGAGACGGGGAGAACCCACCAGATTCGCGTACACATGAAGTACATTGGACATCCCCTCGTCGGAGACCCGTCTTACGGCAAGCCGAAGGATCACGAGATGCGCGGTCAGGCTCTTCATGCCGCGGTGCTGGGCTTCGTCCATCCCCGTACAGGCGAGTATTTGGAATTCCATTCGCCGTTGCCGGAGGATATGGAGCAGCTGCTTATCCGGCTGAGAAGCAAGAGGTAAGACAGATCAATCCTACAGAAGACGGAACGACCGGGAAAAGGGGAGGCCTGGAGCATGGCAATGGAATCGCTCATCAATCGGCGGGTTAAGGAGATCGAAATCTCCGGTATCCGTAAAATCGCCAATCTTGTCGCAAAGGTGCCGGGTGCGGTAACGCTGACCATCGGCCAGCCGGATTTTCCGACTCCCGGGCATATCCTGGAAGCCGCCAAACGGGCGATTGACGAGAATCGGACCGGCTATACGGCAAATGCCGGCCTGTTGGAGCTGAGGCAGGCGGCTGCGGGATGGGTGCAAGCCAAGTATGGGCAAACCTATGATCCGAACAGCGAAGTGATCGTTACCTTAGGAGCTACGGAGGCGCTGGAGATGGCCTTGCTCACTCTGCTTGAGGAAGGCTCGGAGGTCATTCTTCCCGCTCCGGTGTATCCGGGCTATGAGCCGCTTGTCCGGCTGTGCGGGGGCATTCCCGTTCTGGTGGATACCTCGTCCAGCGGGTTTCGCATCACGGCGGAGCAAATTCGCTCCCATCTGACGGAGAAGACGCGGGTCGTCATTCTCGGCTATCCTTCGAATCCGACAGGCCGCATCCTGGACGCAGAAGGTCTGGCCGAGATCGCAGAGCTTCTGAAGAGCCGCGAGGTTTTCGTCATCTCGGACGAGATTTACTCCGAGCTGGTCTACGAGGGAACCCATCGTTCCATCGCCCTGGAGCCAGGTATGCGGGAGAAGACGATCGTCATCAACGGCTTATCCAAGTCGCATTCCATGACCGGCTGGCGGATTGGCTTCACGTTCGCTCCCGAAGAGATCACGAAGCATATGGTGAAGGTTCATCAGTATCATGTCACCTGCGCCAGCTCGATCAGCCAATACGCTGCGCTCGAAGCGCTGACCGGCGGACCGGACGATGCGCTCCCTATGCGGGAAGAATACCGCAAGCGCCGCGATTACTCGGTGGGCAGGCTGGAAGCGATGGGGATGGAGCTGAACGGAATCCCAGAAGGGGCCTTCTATTTGTTCCCATCGATCCGTCCCTTCGGATTAAGCTCCGAAGCTTTCGCGTACAAGCTCCTGGAAGAGCAGAAGGTCGGCGTCGTTCCGGGAGATGCTTTTTCGCAATATGGGGAAGGGTATATCCGCTTGTCTTACGCCTATTCGATGGCTCAGTTGGAAGAAGCCTTCAACCGCATGGAGCGATTTGTTCAAAGCTTGAAGGGGTAATCGACACTCGTCTACATGAGCTGGCAGTTTAATAAACAAGGGCTGCATTTCTCGATGGAGGAATGCGGTCTTTGTTTATTACGGAGGATTCACATCGTGAATTCGGATTCTCCTCAGCAGATGATTCCCGCGCTTCGACAAGCTGTTGTGATTAGATGTGATTATTGTGATGAAGGGAAGCTATCAGATGAACTGCTTGAACGAACAGACGTTTCCTTTTTTCGGGGTTGGGACTATAATAAAGGAAAGTTTTGCATGACCATTTGGACAGGAGGATCCCCGCATCATGAAACCCGAACTCATCACGGCTTTATCCCTGCTAGCGAATGTCGTCATTCTGGTGCTGGTTCTTCTGCTGCTGGTACGTAAGCCTCCGCGAGATGAAAGCAAGACGGGATTCGCCCTTCTCGAGAAGCAGATCGACCGGCTGCAGAGCAGCTTAAATGAGCAGTTTTCCTTGAACCGCAAGGAGAGCCAAACCTCCGAGAAACGAATTCGGGATGAGCTGTCGACGAAACTGGAGAGCTTTAACGGCACTCTGCTTGCTTTTATGGATAATCTGTCGAGGCTTCAAACGAATCAGCTTGGGTCGACTGAGAACAAGCTGGACAAGCTGCGGGAGACCGTCGAGGCCCGGCTCAAGGATCTTCAGGAAGACAACGGCCGCAAGCTGGAGCAGATGCGGGCTACGGTCGACGAGAAGCTCCACGCTACCTTGGAGCAAAGGCTCGGGGAGTCGTTCAAGCTGGTGAGCGACCGGCTGGAGCAGGTTCATCAGGGGCTCGGCGAGATGCAGGTGCTGGCTTCCGGGGTCGGCGATTTGAAAAAGGTGCTGACCAACGTGAAAACGAGGGGAACGTGGGGAGAAATTCAGCTAGGGAATCTGCTTGAGCAGGTATTCACGCCCGAGCAATATGAGAAGAACGTGGCGACCAAGAAAGGCAGCGCGGATCGGGTGGAATTCGCCATCAAGCTGCCGGCCAAGGACGGAGCGGGGGGAGTCGTTTGGCTTCCCGTCGATTCCAAATTCCCGACGGAGGATTATCAGCGGCTTGTTGACGCCCAGGACGCGGGGGATGCGGCAGCCGCAGAGGTCCATCTGAAGCAGCTGGAGGCGAGATTGAAGGCCGAAGCGAAGGACATCCGGATGAAATACATCGATCCGCCCCATACGACGGATTTCGGTATTCTGTTCCTGCCTGCCGAGGGCTTGTTCGCCGAAGCGCTGCGTCGGCCGGGGCTTAGCGAATGGCTGCAGCGTGAATACCGCGTCGTGCTCACCGGACCGACGACCTTGTCTGCCTTCCTGAACAGCCTGCAGATGGGCTTCCGCACTCTTGCCATCGAGAAGCGGTCGAGTGAAGTTTGGCAGCTGCTCGGTGCGGTGAAGACCGAGTTCGGCACCTTCGGCGACCTGCTGGACAAAACGCACAAGAAGCTTCAAGAGGCGGGCAACACCATCGAAAGCGCGGCGCGCAAGAGCCGCAATATCGAGCGGAAGCTAAACAAGGTGCAGGAGCTTCCGGCCGCGGAGGCGGATGAGCTGCTCAAGCTGGAGGCATAGACCGAAACCACCATGGGGGGTACCCCGACGATAAGGTCGACGCTGGCCTTGATCGCTCGGGCTGAGCGGAATGGTGAGGTGTTATTGAGCCAGCCGATAGTAATGGCTTCATGCTAGTAATGGTCTTCCTCTGATCTACACAAAAAACCGTTTGAGCAACCTGCTGGGTTGACTCAAACGGTTTTCGTTATGTGGATGGTTACCCGGGCTGTCCGCTCTTCCATTCCAGATAGCCGGTCACGGTCTGGATGGCGGTCTCAATGGCACGTTCATCCGGCTCCAGCTTCGCATGATGGAGGCCGTATGGCGAATCGACGCCAAGCCAGAACATGAAGCCGGGGAGCTTCTCGAGGAAGAAGCCGAAATCTTCACCGGTCATCGCTTCTCGGCACTCGATGATCTCAGCGGGGGAATGCTCCTCCGCCCAGTCCATGAATTCCCGGGTCAGCTCCGCATCGTTATCGACCTGCCGATAGGTAGACCCGTAATTCCACTCAGCTCGGCATTCGAATGCGGTCTCTAGCCCGCGGAGCATCGCTTCGATCCGTTCCTTGATCCTCGCCATCGATTCGGCGGACAAGGTGCGGATGGTCCCTTCCAGCCGCGCATGCTCGGCGATGATATTCTGCTTCGTGCCGCCTTCGATCTTTCCGATCGTGATGACAGCCGAATCGATCGGATCTATGTTGCGGGCGATGATCGTTTGCAACTGGCCGACGAGCTGCGCCGCAGCGATCACCATATCGTTGGCCTGATGAGGGCGAGCGGCGTGGCCGCCTGTTCCGTACAGGTCGATGAACAGCTCGGAGGTGTTCGCGAAGAGAATGCCGGGACGGGTGGCGATCACGCCGGCTTTGTATTCGGGAGCTATGTGCAGAGCGATAATCTGCTCCGGCATCAGGTCTTGCAGCTCAGGCGCTTCCAGCATCGGCTTGGCTCCGCCGGGCCCTTCTTCAGCAGGCTGGAACAGCACGATGAGGTCGTCATCCATCGGTTCCATGACGAAGTGAGTCAGGACCCCGAGTCCGATCGCCATATGCATGTCGTGACCGCAGGCATGCATATGGCCGGGATGCTCGGAACGGAAGGGATAGGTCGTATCCTCTTCAATCGGAAGTCCGTCCATATCGGAGCGGAAGCCGAGGCGGCGCTTTGGAGCTTTCCCTTTGACCTTGACGATGATGCCCGTCTTCCAGGTGTGGATGTCCAAGCGCTCCGAAGGAAGCTGCCTTATAGAATCGAGCAAGTAAGCCTGGGTTTTAAACTCTTGAAAGCCGGGCTCCGGAATTCGGTGAAGCTCCCGCCGCGCGGTAACGAAGCGGGATACATCCATGGCCATTCCCATGAGAGGATCAGCCTCCTTTTTACAGCTTGCGGAGCTCCTGCAAAATTTCGGTTTTGGATTTGGTTTTGTCGTCCACTTTCTTGACCACCTTCGCCGGGGCGCCTGCCACGACGCAGAAGGGAGGAACATTCTCGGTGACGACGGAACCAGCGGCTACGACGGAACCTTCGCCGATCTGAACGCCTTCAAGCACAACGGCATTAGCGCCGATCAGCGCATCGTCTCCTACAACGACGGGTTGAGCGGAGGGCGGCTCGATCACGCCAGCCAAAACGGCGCCTGCGCCGATATGGCACATCTTGCCGACTTCCACACGGCCGCCGACGACGGCGTTCATGTCGACCATGGTGCCTTCGCCGATCTTGGCGCCGATGTTGATGACGGCGCCCATCATGATGACGGCGTTGTTGCCGATGGTCGCTTTATCGCGAATATAGGCACCCGGCTCGATGCGGGCATGGATGTTTTTCAGGTCGATCATCGGGATAGCGGAGTTGCGGCGATCATTCTCCAGCACGTAATCTTCAATCCGATCCTTGTGCTCTTCGAGAACAGGGCCGATTGCGCTCCATTCGCCGAACAACACGGCGGTAGGACCGGACACGAATGCCTTCACTTCCGCTCCGAAGTCGATTCCGTCGAGGTTTCCCTTGACATAGACTTTTACCGGAGTCTTCTTGTTGCTGTTTTTAATGTAATCGATGATCTCGTACGTGTTCATTTCTTTCGTTTCACTCATGGATTTCGCTCCTTTGCAATATCCGTGCCATTGGCACGAGGGCTACATCCTTTATAGCATAACCATCCCGCTTCATCAATGCTTGTCCGGGCTGGCCCGGGGGTTGCCTCCCTTGCGGTTGACAATCGCCAGTAGGAGTGTCATAATGTCCAAGAATCCTATAGCGCCTTTAAAATCAGTCCCGTGAGGCTGGCAAGGTGAACGTCTATCGAATACAAGGGCAGAGTGTGCCCGCGTGCGGTCGGTTTAGATCGACTGCTCGCGGAAGCGACTCGGCCTGTTCGACTGAAACCTCTGCCAATCTGCGGCAGAGGTTTTTTATCGTTGCACGAGCCTGATGATGGGCAGGTTATGGGGAAGAGGCGGACACGAACGGTCCGGGCAAAACCGATCGAGGAGGCGGCATACATGCTAACGGTGCAACAAGAGCATGTGCTGATGGATGAAATGGCGATTCGCCGGGCGCTCACCCGGATCGCCCACGAAATTTTGGAACGGAACAAGGGCGTAGACAACTGTATCTTGGCCGGAATTCGGACGAGAGGAATTTACTTGGCGGAACGGATCGCCGCCCGAATGGAAGAGATCGAGGGCGTGAGGATTCCGGTAATCGGCGTGGATACCGCCTCCTTCCGGGATGATCGCGAACGGACAAGCGCGGATAAGGAATGCTTGCTGGAACGAGCGGTCGTGCAAGGTCGCAAAGTGGTGCTGTTTGACGACGTGCTGTATACGGGCCGCACGGTCCGAGCGGCGATGGACGCCGTGATGGCGAGCGGCCGCCCAGAGATGATTCAACTGGCAGTGCTGGTGGATCGCGGGCACCGGGAGCTGCCGATCCGGCCGGATTTCGTCGGGAAGAACGTCCCGACAGCGAAGGCGGAAGAGATTCAGGTGAGGTTGAAGGAAGTCGATGGGGAAGATCTGGTCGCCATTATTCAGAAGTAACATAGACGAAGACATCAATTAAAATAGAACATCGGCAGTAAGCCGAAGAAACGGGGGCAAGGACATGGGATTATGGATCATCAACGGATGGCCGGGAACTGGCGAGAAGGAAGAGCGGCTTCATCTTCTCGTGGAGGAAGGTCGGATCGCGGAACTCGCATCCGGCTCCTCGGAAGCTCTTGACCTCGCAAATCACGAAGTGATCGATGCGGCGGGCAAGCTATTGTCAGCAGGCTTCATCGATATGCATGTCCATCTCCGCGAACCAGGCTTTGAGCACAAGGAGACGATCGCAACGGGAACAAGGTCGGCAGCTCGCGGCGGATTTACTACTGTAGCATGCATGCCCAACACGCGTCCGGTAGCGGATTCTCCGGAAGTCATAGAATCGATTCTTCGCAAAGCGGAGGAAGAAGGCTCCGTTCGGGTTCTGCCCTATGCGAGCATCACCAAGAACGAGCTCGGCCGCGAGCTGACGGACTTTCCGGCATTGAAGAAGGCAGGAGCGGTAGCCTTCACCGATGATGGAGTAGGCGTTCAGAACGCGAAGATGATGAAGGACGCGATGGCGCAGGCGAAGGAATTGGACATGCTGGTGGTGGCTCACTGCGAAGAGGATTCGCTGCTCGAAGGAGCGGCGGTGACAGAAGGCAATTTTGCCCGAAAGCATGGCCTGAAGGGGATTCCGAATGAATCTGAAGCAATTCCGATCAGCCGTGACATTCTGCTTGCCGAATCGACCGGCGCCAAGTACCATGTATGCCATGTCAGCACAGAGCAATCCGTACGAGTAATTCGGGACGCTAAGAAAGCTGGCATTCGGGTAACCGCCGAGGTTTGTCCACACCACTTGCTTTTATCCGATGAAGACATTCCAGGGCTTGATGCCAATTGGAAAATGAACCCTCCTCTCCGTACACCGCGAGATGTACAAGCGGTGATCGAAGGGCTGGAGGACGGAACGATCGATATCCTGGTCACGGATCACGCTCCTCATTCCGCCGAAGAGAAGGCAAAGGGGATGCAGCTCGCTCCCTTCGGAATCGTCGGTCTCGAAACGGCCTTCCCGCTCTTGTACACACACTTTGTGGAGACCGGGCGATGGACGCTTCCCTTCCTTCTGGAGAGAATGACGAGCAAGCCAGCGGATGTATTCGGTCTTTCGTACGGAAGGTTGGAGGTCGGCGCACCCGCCGATCTGACCCTCGTGGATCTGGAGACGGAGCGAGCAGTCGAAACGGAGCAGTTTGCATCCAAGAGCGGAAATACTCCCTTTGGAGGCTGGAAGCTGAAGGGCTGGCCGACGCTCACCGTAGCGAATGGAAGGATCGTCTGGCAGGAGCAAAAATAAGCTTGTTGGTCAAAAAGCCTTGTGGTATATTTATACACGATAGTGTATAAAGAATAGTAGGTGTCCTCTGGGGAAATCGAAAGCGCTCCGGCAAGTACCGAACATGGATTAAAAACGAAAAAGCAAGAGAATCATGCGGTATACAGAGCTGGGCGAGCGGAAGTTCCCCGCAGAAAGCCCTTTATCGAATACACCAAACATGAATAAATATTCAAAGCCGGAAGTGTGGAGGTTTCTTGACGAGACATCCTTGACGACCGGTATCACGAACAGAAGGAGTGGGGATCATGCAGGCAAGGCTGCTGCTGGAGGATGGCACGCTTTTCACGGGCTTGGCGTTTGGTGCAGAGGGAGAGTCAACCGGTGAAGTGGTGTTCAATACGGGAATTACGGGTTACCAGGAGGTACTGTCGGACCCGTCATATTGCGGCCAGATTGTCACCATGACCTATCCGCTGATCGGCAATTATGGGATTACCCGAGACGATTTCGAATCCATCCGGCCCTTTGTCCACGGGTTTGTCGTGCGCGAGCATGAAACGCTCCCCAGCAACTGGAGAGCTCAAGATACGGTTGACCATCTGCTGAAGGAATACGGCATTCCGGGGATCAGCGGCATCGACACGCGGATGCTCACCCGCATCCTGCGCCATCACGGCACGATGCGCGGCGTTTTGGCGACGGGGAATGCGCCACTTGAAGAGCTGAAGGAACGCCTGGAAGCATCTGTACTCATGACCGATCAGGTAAGCCGGGTATCGACCTCGAGCGTTCTTCATATCCCAGGATCGAAGGAACGGATAGCGGTGATCGACTACGGCTCCAAAAGCGGCATCATCCGCGACTTGGTCGCCCGCGGCTGCGATGTAGTCGTTGTTCCTCAGAACACGACCGCCGACGCCATTCGCAAGCTCGACCCGGACGGCATCATGCTGTCCAACGGACCTGGGGACCCGAAGGATGTTCCCCATGCGGTCGAAACCATCCGCAATCTGCTCGGAGAGATTCCGATCTTCGGCATCTGCCTCGGGCATCAGCTGCTGTCGCTCGCTTGTGGAGCCGATACGGAGAAGATGAAATTCGGCCATCGCGGCGGCAATCATCCGGTCAAGGAACTCGCGACTGGACGCTGCTACATCACCTCTCAGAACCATGGGTACACCGTGAAGCCGGAGAGCATCGTCGGGACGAAGCTGGAAATTACCCACATCAACAACAATGACAAAACCGTAGAAGGCGTGAAACATACGGAAGTTCCTGCCTTCTCCGTCCAATACCATCCCGAAGCTTCGCCGGGGCCGCAGGATTCCGGCTATCTCTTCGACCAATTCATCGAGATGATCCGCACGCACAAATTGACGGTCACCAAGCCGTCTCGTCAAGCGGTCATTCACCTCGGTGCCGCTCAAGCCCTTGCGGCCTTGCAGACAACGGAAGCCGCTGCACCGGCGGCACCTGCGAACGAAATGGAACTTGCCGAGAAAGGGGAGCCGGACTATGCCGAAAAATACTGAACTGAAAAAAATCCTCGTGATCGGTTCCGGCCCGATCGTCATCGGCCAAGCCGCCGAATTTGATTATGCCGGTACACAAGCCTGCCAAGCCTTGAAGGAAGAGGGCATGGAGGTCATTCTTATCAACAGCAACCCGGCGACGATCATGACGGATACGAATATGGCCGATAAAGTCTACATCGAGCCAATCACGCTCGATTTCGTCACCCAGATCATTCGCCAGGAGAAGCCGGACGGCCTTCTGCCAACGCTCGGAGGGCAGACCGGCCTCAACATGGCGGTCGAGCTCGCGAGAGCCGGCGTTCTGGAACGCGAGAACGTCAAGCTGCTTGGGACTCAACTCAGCGCCATCGAACAGGCGGAAGACCGCGACTTGTTCCGTGAGCTGATGCGGGAGTTGGAGCAACCGGTTCCGGACAGCGTCATCGTGACGACCGTAACGGACGCCGTCGACTTCGCCAACACCATCGGTTATCCGATCATCGTCCGCCCGGCTTATACGCTCGGAGGAACCGGCGGCGGAATTGCCGCCGACGAGGAAGAACTGAAAGAGATCGTCGCCTCGGGTATCCGCTACAGCCCGATCGGTCAGTGCCTCGTCGAGAAGAGCATCGCCGGTATGAAGGAAGTCGAGTATGAGGTTATGCGGGATGCGGGAGACAACTGCATCGTCGTTTGCAACATGGAGAACTTCGATCCGGTCGGCGTCCATACGGGCGACAGCATCGTCGTGGCACCGAGCCAAACCTTGTCTGACCGGGAATATCAGATGCTGCGCTCCGCATCGCTCAAGATCATCCGCGCGCTCAACATCGAAGGCGGCTGCAACGTCCAATATGCTCTCGATCCCTACAGCTATCAGTATTATGTCATCGAAGTGAATCCGCGGGTAAGCCGTTCGTCTGCCTTGGCCTCCAAGGCGACCGGTTATCCGATCGCCAAGATGGCTGCGAAGATCGCCATCGGCTATACGCTCGACGAAATCATCAACCCGGTAACGGGGCAGACGTATGCCTGCTTCGAGCCGACCCTCGACTACATCGTATCCAAAATCCCGCGTTGGCCGTTCGACAAGTTTACTTCCGCCAACCGCAAGCTGGGAACTCAAATGAAGGCAACCGGCGAAGTGATGGCCATCGGCCGCACCTTCGAGGAATCGCTGCATAAGGCGATTCGCTCTCTCGAAATCGGCGCGCATCGGCTTTACTTGGAGGAAGCATCCGAGCTCGACAATGCGACCCTGCAAGCGCGCCTCGCGAAGCCGGATGACGAACGTCTCTTCCTGATCGCCGAAGCTTACCGCAGAGGCTATACGCTCGAAATGCTCCAGGAGCTGACTCGCATCGACTGGTGGTTCTTGCACAAGCTGCAGGGAATGGTCCAATTCGAGCAGGAGCTGAAGGGAGCAGAGCTTACACCAGAGCTTCTGTATGCCGCGAAGCGCAAAGGCTTCACAGACCGTTCCATTGCGGAAATTCGCCACAAAGCCGGCGCCAGCCTTCCTTACTCGACTGAGAAGGAGATCCGCAGCTACCGCAAAGAGCTGAACCTGAAGCCCGTCTACAAGATGGTCGATACCTGTGCAGCCGAATTCGAAGCCGTTACCCCCTACTACTACTCCTCCTATGAGACAGAGGATGAGGAAGTGAAGACAGCGAAGGAGAAAATCGTCGTTCTCGGCTCCGGTCCGATTCGCATCGGCCAAGGTATCGAATTCGATTACTCCACCGTTCATGCGGTTTGGGCGATTCAAGAGGCCGGCTACGAAGCGGTCATCATCAACAACAACCCGGAGACGGTATCTACCGACTTCAATACCTCAGACCGGTTGTACTTCGAGCCGCTTTTCTTCGAGGATGTCATGAACGTGATCGAACGGGAACAGCCGCTTGGCGTCATCGTGCAGTTCGGCGGACAGACGGCCATCAACCTGGCAGCTCCGCTCTCCGCAGCGGGTGTTCGCATTCTCGGCAGCGACCTCGAAAGCATCGACCAAGCGGAAGACCGCAAGAAATTCGAAGCGCTCCTTAGCGAGCTGAAAGTTCCCCAGCCTCCAGGCGGAACGGTCACTTCCGTGGATGAAGCGGTCGGCACCGCCGCCAAGTACGGCTACCCGGTATTGGTTCGCCCCTCTTATGTGCTGGGCGGTCGGGCGATGGAAATCGTATACTCGGACGCAGACCTGTTAAGCTACATGGAGATGGCCGTCAAGATCAACCCGGAACACCCCGTCCTGATCGACCGCTACATGCTCGGCAAGGAAGTGGAAGTCGATGCCATCTGCGACGGCAAAACGGTGTTGATTCCGGGCATCATGGAGCATGTCGAGAGAGCGGGCGTCCATTCCGGCGACTCGATCGCCGTCTACCCGCCGCAGACGCTATCGGCCGAGATCAAGCAAAAGATCGTCGACACCACCATCAAGATCGCCAAAGCCCTCCGGGTGAGCGGTCTCGTCAATATCCAATACGTCATCTTCCAAGGCGAAGTGTACGTCATCGAAGTGAACCCGCGCTCCTCGCGGACGGTGCCCTTCCTGAGCAAGGTGACGACCATCCCGATGGCGAAGATCGCTACGCAGGTCATTCTCGGCAAGTCGATTACAGAGCTCGGCTACTCGGAAGGGCTCTATCCCGAAGACGATCATGTCTCGGTGAAGGTTCCGGTGTTCTCCTTCGCGAAGCTGCGCCGCGTCGATACGACGCTCGGACCGGAGATGAAATCAACCGGAGAGGTCATGGGCCGCGACCGTAACTATGCGAAAGCTCTCTACAAAGGGCTGGTCGGCTCCGGTATGAAGATTCCGCCGACGGGCTCAATCATCGCGACGGTGGCGGACAAGGACAAGGAAGAAGCCGCCGCGATTCTCAAGGGCTTCGACGAGCTCGGCTACAATATTGTAGCGACCGGCGGCACCGCCAAGGCGCTTGCCGACGCCGGGCTGCGCGTGGCAACCGTCAACAAGCTGAGCGAAGGCACGCCCAACATCCTCGACTTGATCCGGAACGGGCAAGCGCATTTCATCGTCAATACCTTGACGAGAGGCAAAGAGCCGGAGCGCGACGGATTCCGCATCCGCCGAGAAGCCGTAGAGAACGGCGTCGTCTGCATGACCTCTTTGGACACGGTGAAGGCGCTCCTGCATGTGCTGCAGACGATCAACTTCACCTCCCGCTCCATGCCGACGACCGCGGAAGCGACGCCCCGCGACCGGGTACACGTATAAGACAAGAGACGGCCCCTTTCGGTCTGCTCCCGAACCGGCAACGACCCTTCCTCCAGAGCTTGCGAGCTTGGGAGAAGGGTCGTGTCGTGTGAATAAACGCCAAAAGCCCGTAAGTATGAAACTGTGCAGGATACTCTACCGTAAGGAGGAATCAGGTTGTCGATGAACCCTGCTCTAAAAACCGGTTTGCCGAGCAAAGAGGAACTCGCCGGGCGAATCATCGTCGCGATGGATTATCCCGAAGCCGGGCAAGCGGAGTCGCTGCTCTCTGCATTAGAGGGAATTCCTTGTTATTTGAAGGTGGGCATGCAGCTCTTTTATTCGGCTGGACCTGGTTTCGTGGAATCCCTCAAGAAGCGCGGGTATCAAATCTTTCTCGACTTGAAAATGCACGACATTCCCAACACCGTCAAGGGGGGCGCGGAAAGCATTACCCGGCTCGGGGTCGACATGTTTAATGTTCATGCTTCCGGCGGTCTTAAGATGATGGAAGCCGCTATGGAAGGCGTCGACAAGGCTATGACCGGACTTGCAGCTTCCGGCGACGGTGTATCATCCGTTACTAAGAAACCTCTGGTTATCGCGGTAACCCAATTGACGAGTACGGATCAGCAGACGTTGAACCATCAGATCGGGATTCCCGGCTCATTAGAGGATTCGGTTACGCATTATGCCATGCTGACCAAGCAGGCGAAGCTGGACGGTGTTGTGGCTTCTGCTCGTGAGGTGCAAATGATCAAGCAAGCAGCCGGAACTTCCTTCCTCACGGTAACACCGGGAATTCGCCCGGCAGGATCAGATGCAGGCGACCAGTCCCGAATGATGACTCCCGCAGAGGCGCTTGCGGTAGGGACCGATTATATGGTAATCGGACGACCGATCACGGCGCACGCGAATCCGAGACTTGCTCTGGAAACCATTTTGGAGGAGATGCTCAACCATGGCCATGCATAACCTAAGTGAAACCATCGCCGCTTCTCTGCTCGATATTCAAGCGGTTGCCTTGCGGCCCAACGAGCCGTTTACGTGGACCTCGGGATTGAAATCCCCGATCTATTGCGACAACCGGCTGACCATGTCTTACCCGGCGATACGTACGTTGATCGCAGAGGGCTTCGCCGAACTCATCCGCGAACAGTATCCTGACGCTGAAGTCATCGCAGGAACCGCGACTGCCGGTATTCCGCATGCTGCCTGGGTAGCGGACAAGCTTAACCTGCCGATGATCTACATCCGTGACAAAGCGAAAGGCCACGGCAAGCAAAATCAAATCGAAGGCTCGTTGCGACCCGGGCAAAAGGTGGTCGTCATCGAGGACCTGATTTCTACCGGAGGCAGCTCCTTGAAGGCAGCACTCGCCGTGAAGGAAGCTGGTGGAGACGTTCTTTCGGTGCTTGCCATCTTCACTTATGAATTCCCAGCGGCTGCTAAGCTTTTTGCCGAAGCCGACATGCCCATGCAGACGCTAACCACTTATTCGGCTCTGCTCGAAACCGCTCTTGCCCAAGGCTTCATTCAGGAAGAGGATTTGGACAAGCTGAAGGCTTGGCGGGCCAATCCCGCAGAATACGGTAAAAGCCTTTAAACTTCATTGAATATTCCCGTTCATAACGGGACCAAATCCGTCCTCACGACTAACCGTCGGAGGACGGTTTTTGTGTACCGTAACGCATTGAGATCGTGCAAAAAAAGGAAAACCGCAACATTTGTCGAACTCTATGCGTAAGGTAGGAGATGGAGCACCTTTTTCTACCTGTTGATTACAATGAAGAAACGTTCTCCAACCGGTAATGATTGAGGTGCGTTCAGGAATAACCGCGCATTCGAAATGATGCGCAGCAGGAAGGGGAAGTTTGATGAGAGTTCACAGCCGGGAAGTGGGAAATGCCGTTTATCGCAAGCTAGCGGAACGCGGGGTTGAACTGGAAGCGATTGCGGACATTGTGTATGACATGCAATTGCCTTATCATCCGAATCTCAAGATGGAAACCTGCATGGAGAGCGTTCGGGCGGTTCTCTCGAAGAGGGAGCTGCAGCACGCCATTCTGGTCGGAATTGAGCTGGATGTGCTAGCAGAGCAGAACGTGATCTCTGAGCCGCTGTTATCGATTCTTCGCGATGACGAAGGCTTGTTCGGATGCGACGAAACCCTGGCCTTGGGCTCCGTCTTCGGCTACGGAAGCATCGCCGTAACGACCTTCGGCTTTCTAGATAAGCAAAAGATCGGGATCATACGCAAACTGGACAACAAAGCATTCGGTAAGGTGAACACCTTCCTGGACGATTTGGTGGCGGCGATCGCTTCCTCCGCTTCGAGCCGGATCGCCCATCGACAGCGCGATATGGACGAGAAGGTGATGGAGCTGGCGTTGGAAGCGGGTAGTGGTGAGGTTCATCCGCCAGAGGAAACCGAAGTGGTCGCGCTCGATCCCCTTCTCCGCGAAGCAGGCGAGAATGCAGCAAGTTAAAGATTAGAATTGGTAGCGAGATAATGACGCCCTTCCGAAACGGTTAGCCGTTCGAGGGGCGTTTATTTGGCTAACAAGCGTTGGAATGGATTCCCTTACTCCTGGAGAGAGCAACCGCTCGTTTGTGGGTAAGCTACTCGTAAAGAAAATCGGTACGGAGGGAACAGGAAATGAGTATGAATCTAAACATGGATTGGGTGTATTGGGCCAAGCTGTACGATACCAAGTTTCAAGCGGGCTGCCTGGCGAAGCGGATGGAAGAGGACTGGTGGATCTACGGGTACGATTGCCCGCGTAACGTGGAAGTGTACCGTTCCCGCAAGGGAAGGTTTGGCGTGCGCTACATTCCCACCTAAAAGTCTGGAAAATGCTTGACATGAGGAAATTGCTCAGGGTATACTAAATTTTGTGACTGCGTGAAGCAGGTCGTCGACGCGGGGTGGAGCAGCCCGGTAGCTCGTCGGGCTCATAACCCGAAGGCCGCAGGTTCAAATCCTGCCCCCGCAATTTTGTTTCCCTGACAAGAGGGCCCTTAGCTCAGTTGGTTAGAGCGGTCGGCTCATAACCGATTGGTCGCAGGTTCGAGTCCTGCAGGGCCCACCACCTCAACAACCTTGATGAATCAAGGCTTTTTTTATTTTCCGCACCTTTTCATGCTTATTCACGCCTCGAATATCCTCGGAGGAAACCCATCAAAAAATACATTTGGTTAAGGATAGGGCACACATCTGCAAGTGACGCCCAAATTCAAAGGGAGCGGCAGAATGGTTGAATCAGCCTTTTCGATCTGATACGATGAATGGAATTATATGAGAGTTTATCCGAATAGTAATCTATTGTTTGTGGAGGGACTTATGGGAAAATCGTTATCCGAAATGACCTTGGAAGAGCTGTGGCAGTTGTTTCCCATTGTTCTCAAAGAGCATAATCCCATGTACAAAGAGTGGTATTTGGCCGAAAAAGAGGAGATCCTTCGAGCGGTCGGCTCAGCAACGGTGAAACGGATTAACCATATCGGGAGCACTTCTGTCGAAGGACTTGTCGCCAAACCGACCGTGGATATCTTGCTGGAGATTGGTGCTGATTGCGATCTGGAGTCGTTAAAGCAGAACTTGAAGGCGGCTGGATGGACGTGCATGTCTTGGGCGGACGAGCCGGCTATTAGGGCCAGCTTCAATAAAGGTTATACCCCTCAAGGCTTCGCGGAGAAAGTCTACCATTTACATGTTCGTCGATTGGGTGACTGGGATGAACTGTATTTTCGCGATTATCTCCGAGATCATCGGGAGGTAGCCGAGGAATATGAAAGGCTCAAGACAGGTTTAAAAGAGCAGTACGAGCATGACCGAGACGGTTACACCAATGCCAAAACAGATTTTATCAAGGGGCATATGGCCAAAGCCAGAGCAGAGTATCCGGATCGGTATAAGCTATAAAAAATATCAATGCACGAGTGTTGAGCAGGAGGAGGCTCCCTCTGAATGCTAATAACGTCGTGGAGCGATAGCTCGGCAGGGTTGGATTCGACATGCGCTTGCCGCCAAAACAGGAGAACGGGCAGAGAACATCTCTCTGCCCGTTCTTGCTTGAAGCTGAATTACTTTGCCAGCTTGGCGCTTGGCGTATAGTCTGTCGAAAGATAGGTGCTGACCTTCGCAGTCGAGATAACCATCGGATAGAACATATCCGGATCTGGATCAATCAGCCGGTACCGGATCACCGCTTTGCCCCCGCCGGGGAACTCGATACCGGTGATGGCGACGCCGTATCCGGGATGGGGAACCTGGACGGTGAGCGTCACTTTGTTTACGTCGGCGCTGATTTTATCGATCTGAACATCAACCTCGTTCTGAGCCCCCTCAAGCCCGCTTCCCACCTCAGGGGTTAGCGTTTCTTCGGGCTGTGTAGAAGGCTGCTGCTCGCTGTGGCTGGCGACAAAAGCGCGGGCTTCATAGAGCATATCAGCTGCTTCGGAGCGCGTGATGCTGCTTTTCGGCCGGAACTGCTGTTTGGCGTCCAGCTTGGTGATCTTCGTGTTCAGCAGGAACTGGATGCTTCCCGAAGCGTTCGGGTCGATAAAGGACTCATCTGCAACGACGTTATAGAGCAGGATGGTCGGGAAGGTTCCCTTTTGATTGATGGCATTCGCCAGCAGAACAGCAAATTGTTCACGGGTGACCGTGCTCTTCGGATCGACGGCTGCCGGCAGCCCCAAGTTGAACTGGGCGATGATGAAGTCTTGAGCATACCAGGCGTTATCCGGAACCTTGGAATAATAGTCGCTGGCCTTCGGTTCCTTGAAGAATCGAATGTTGTCGATGTTCAGATCAAAGCCTTTTACCAGCAAGCGGATACCTTGTTCGTACGTCAGAACCTCCTTCGGGGCAAACCGGTCGCCATTCATCCCGTTCAGAATCCCCTCCTTTTGCAGAGCGTTGATCTTGGCCTCCGCGGGATCGCCCGCCGTATCGCTAAAAGCCATAGCCACGGAGCCCCACAACAACACGGGCAGTACGACCGCAGCTGAAATCCATTTCCTTTTTGTCTTCATGTCGCAAGCACCTCCACCCCCTCAGACGGGCATCTCTTGGAAAAGGTTGCATCGATTCGTTCGCAAGTTGAATCCGAATGAGTCGAGCCTTATACTTTTGATTAACGCATCTTGAGGAGGGATAACCATGGGAGTACCTTTTGAGTATAAACTTACGCCGAACCGGATCTTACGCGGAACCGTTTATCCAAGTCGAAGAGAGACGAAGGGAATCCTTGTCGTTTGCCACGGCTATAAGGGCTTTAAGGATTGGGGATTCTTCCCGTACATAGGGCAGAAGCTCTCGGAGCGTTATCATGTGATTACTTTTAATTTTACCCACAACGGCATAGGAGAAGACCTGCTCGAATTCACGGAATTGGAAAAATTCGCTGGGAACACCTACTCGCGCGAGCAGGAGGATCTGTCCGTGCTCATCGGGGCTATTCGCCGTGGGGAAACACCGTTAGGTGATACAGGTGGATTATCGGTCTACCTGCTCGGACACAGCCGTGGGGCGGGCGATTGCTTAATCTACGCTCTCGATCATCCTGATGAAATTGCGGGCGTTGTGAGCTGGAATGGAGTGACGAATGTCGATCTCTTCTCGGACAAGGAAAAGGCGGAGATGAAGGAGCGGGGAAGGACCTACATCTTGAACGGGCGTACCAAACAGCAAATGCCGCTCAACCGGGAGATCCTTGATGATTTGGAGGCTAACGCCGAACGGTTCAACATTCTGGGCCGAATCAGTGAACTCCAGCCTCCCGCTGTGTTGATTCAGGGAAAGGATGACGGCGAGCGCTTGCGAAAGGGTTCAGCGGCCTTGACGCAGCTTCGACCGGATATTCCTTGGCTGCAGGTGCCGGGAGGCAATCACACCTTCGGAGCGGTACATCCTTTTCAAGGAACCACTGCGGCATTGGAGGAGGCCATCCGGTTGACTTTAGGCTGGCTGAAGGAGCAAGAAGAGCGGAATGAATAGGAAGAGGCGGTGAATTCCGTATCGGAATGAAAAAGGGCGGGGAGCGAGAGCTTGAAAGAGCTTATCCTGCATAGAGTATAGGGACGGACGGGTTTCTCAATTCGGAATTTCACAAGGAGAGGCAGCAAAAGGCCACTCCGAATTCTGCCAAAGTACCCGTTCCTGTGACTCTAGCAGGAGGAAGTGATGAGCTGTATGGATCAGGACATGCTCACGAGAATGCTGGCTTTTTCGTCCATGCTGTCCGTGTTTGTGATGGCGGCGGTCCAATTGGTTAAGATCTCGTTTCCCCTTCCGAAGAAACGAATCCCGCTCATTGGAGTCTTTCTCGGGATGCTCATCGGCGCGGTAGCCTATCCATTTACAGACCTCACGCTGGTGTTGCGGCTTTGGGCGGGAGCCTTGTCCGGACTCTCGGCAACGGGGTTGTTCGAAGCGGCGTTCAACAAGCCCCGGAACGGAGGAGGAGGGTCCGGTACCAATGGCGACGGACAGCCTCCCGCTTCGGGTTAAGGGATGATGATCTCGACAACCGTTCCATCCGGGTAAGCATCCAATTGATTGCCGATCCAGCTTCCGGCCCCCCGGTTGTCGGCAGGAGGGATATAGGCGATATCGGCACCTTTGCCTCCTTCTTCGCACATGGCCATCGGCCATTCGTCGCGGTCGTAGCCTTTTTTCGTCGGGATGCCGCGCAGCGACTCCGAGCGATTTTCTTCCGCGCCGTCCCGGTCGATGGTGCAGGTGGCCGATTCACCAGAAGCGATGGCATCCTGAATATGCTTCGCCGTCTTCGGGTAGCGGTCCGACGGGAATTCGATTTGGACGACGGCGGTCGGCTCAGGGGTGTTCCAAGGTGAAGGCCAACCATTTGGATATTCCTGCTTCAGATAGAAGAAGAGAAGGAGGGCGATGAGCAAGACAGCAAGCAAAGATAGCAACCGATCCTTCTTGCTTGGGCGGCGTTTTCTGCGTTTACGTGATGGACTCAAGAGATACCTCCGGTTCAGGTAAGGATGATTCGATGCGAATATCTACCCGATTATAGCATTTCGTTATTCCCGCTAAGAAGCAGGAATTTGCCTCGTCTTTGTCGAATATCTGGACTTACCCGATGAATGAGGTGAATCTTCTTGTCTACCAACCTTCCCCACACCTTGCTGCATGACGTGGAATTTGATAACGCGATCTTCTTCCGTCAACGGGTTGCCGTTTACCGCAACGGGGAATGCGTGGAATCGTCCGGAACCATCCAACGATTTACTGCCGACTCTGTAGTCGTCCGATGCATGGACGGGAGTTGCCGGGAGGCTTACTATTTGCGGCGGCTATGTCATTTTTTGATCCGTGGATAGGGCCTCAAAATAATCTTAAAACAAAAGGTTGACTTCTTCTAGCCAAGCTGATATTATATTTTTTGTCGCCGCCGAAGATAAGCGGTAAACAAGATGAATAACCCGTCACATGATCTGTTAGCTCAGTCGGGAGAGCACCATCTTGACAGGGTGGGGGTCAGTGGTTCGAGCCCACTACAGATCATAAAGAAAAACCCTTGATAATCAAGGGTTTTTTGCTTTTTATGGCCAAATATATGCAGCTCAAATAAGCCCGAAAAGGCTAATTGGTGCCGGATTGGTGCCCTGTTGTTGACTAAAGCGTTTTGGATTCCTTTTTGGTGCCGGTTGGTGCCGAGAAGAACATCTCCCCGAAAGCGTCCGCTGTTTCCTTCTGCATGTGCGGCGTGATGTGCGAGTAACGATCCAGCATCTTCACGCTTGACCAGCCCATTCGTTCCGCGATCCGTTTATTGTTCTCCCGCATCTTGAGCAGCATAACCACATGGGAGTGTCGTAGGTCGTGGAAGCGGATCTCCTTCATCAATTCTACCGGCTGGCCTTTGTCTCTTTGCTTCTGCAGCTCTGCGTTCACCTGGTCGATGATTCGATAGAAGGAGCGATTCAGGTTCCGGGGAGAAACGGGTGTACCGTAGGCCGTGCAGATAAGTAGGTCATTCTCCTCGTACACGTCCCGGTGTAGCATCTTCTCTTCCCTTACTCGTCGAATAAGCATGTCCAGTTCCCCGGCCGTCACCTTGTCGATCCCAATGGATCGAATCCCCGAGGCTGTCTTTGCCCCGGCTTCCAGCGTCTTCCCATCGTGGTTCAATATTTGTCGAACAGAGACCATTCGGTTCTTCGTGTCTACGTCCTGGATGCGTAGCCCGAGGATTTCACCTTGCCTCATGCCGGTTGTGATCGCCAGCAGGAAGGCGCAGTAATAGCGGTCATCCTTCGCTGCCTCAAGGAAGAGCTGGGAGTCGGTCTCCGTCCAATACTGCATTTCCTTAGCTTGGGCAGAGGGCCTGTCCACGACAGCAGCAGGGTTCTTGATGATCATGTCCCAACCGGCTGCTTTCTTTAGGCTTTCGTTGATCAAGGTATGAACCTTCTGCAGATTCTCCCCGGACAGGGAACCGGCTTCTAGGATGTCATTGTACAGGTTCTGAATGTGTCGGGGAGTGATCTGCCCCAGCTCCAGGTCTCCCAGCTTCGACAATATGTGATTGTTGATAAGTCCGGCATAGGTGTCCAGCGTGCGTTGCTTAACCTTAGCCTTCTTGTCCCGCAGATAGTCCGCCATGAAGTCCCGGTAAAGCGTTTTGGCGGCGTTCAGATCGAGCCCTTGATTCAGCTGATTTAGCAACTCTCTCTCCGCGTCTAAGGCGTCCTGCTT
Source organism: Gorillibacterium timonense (assembly GCF_001457415.1). Lineage (GTDB taxonomy): Bacteria > Bacillota > Bacilli > Paenibacillales > NBRC-103111 > Gorillibacterium > Gorillibacterium timonense. The sequence goes on along the minus strand of NZ_LN881723.1, from coordinate 184,230 downwards.
GATCCGGAAGCCTCTCCGTTTAATCCGCTTGCGTTCCTTCCCATCTCCGATCTCAATCACGAAGTACCAGGGGTTCTTCTTCGCGGTCTTGTCTTTTATTACGGTCATGAAATCTACTCCTTTAGATATTGATATATGAGGCGGGCAAGGGGTTTGTATTCCCTTTGCCCGTTATGTGGGTTGGTGGGGCTGTGGGGGGGCTAGTGGTGATCAAAAAGTTATTTAGCTTTCCTAAACAAAAGAGTGAGCATGTCAACAACAGCTTGTCTGTCCTCTTTTTCTAAAATTGTGCCTTCATACATAAGCTGTCTATTTTCGTCTCCCAACAGTTCGATTAAGTCAATGACCCCGAACGACTGGTATACATGAAGTGAGGTATCAAGCCTGCTTTCAAGGAGTGTTATTGCTTCTCTTCCTCTCTTGAAATTGCCATCCTCATCAGTGACCGTTAGTGTGTTCAGGTTGTCAGTAATTGCTATTGTGAGCCCCTTGTCTATACGTTTTTGTTCAGCCTCTTTTCTTGCTAGAAAGCCAATTGCCTCCTTGCCTTTTAAGATATTCCCTTCATCGTCAGTCACAGATAAATTTTCATCCAGTTTAGAAGCATACCATGCAAGAGCATTAAAATAATCCAAAATCTCTATAAGGTTTTTGTGCTTATCAATGTAATCGTGGAATTCGACAGGAGAATCCAACAAGCCGTTCAATTCTTTCATGCATTCAATGGAGTAATGAAAGAAGTTGTCAGAGGTAACTCCATCGATTGGCTTTTTTTGAAGCTCGTTATTCAATTCAATCATTGCTGAATTAATAAAACGACGATTAGCCATCAAATTTCTATTGATACGTGAAATTCCTTCAAATTGTCTCCCCAGAAAATCCATAAATGATAATTTCTGATTCAATTCATCCATTGATATGTATCCAGCTGTAAACATTAACTCTGTATAGGAAACGCCTAATGGCTCAGCAAGTTTTTTTAGGGTTTCAGGTGAAGGTTTTCCGCCATTAGCACCTCTTTCTCCACGTTCTAATTGAGATAGATAAGAGTAAGAAAACCCAGAAAGCTTACCTAGATCCTTTAGGGTTAACCCTCTTTTTTTTCGGTGAGCTCTTAAAAAATCTCCAAATGTTATGCCGTTTGAAGACAATTTATATCCTCCTCATTAAATGGACTAAGTACATATTACAGCAATTGCACATATAGCGCAATTTGATGTTGCACATAGCACAATCATGCGGTATATTAATTGTGCAGTTAGCGCAATTAACATAGAAGGGGGGGTGCTATGTGAGAATCAAAGCCAAAGACCTTGAACTTCTTAATCGACTTATTATCATGAAAGGCTTCAGCAAAGTTGAGTTCAGCAAGGCAATTGGGATGTCCCAGCCAATGACCATCCAGATCACGAACGGAGACAGGTCTCCGAGTCCCAAAACGGCTAAGAAAATTGCCGATGTTCTGGAACGTGAATGGAATGACATCTTTGAGTTTGAACGGTCTGAACGCTCGGTGAAGCAGGCGATTAACGACTAAGGCGAAATCCGTTCTTTGAAAAGCGAATAGCAATATATACGAAAGCGAAGGAGGAGCTACTACATTGGAACTTATCGCAAAGAAGCCGTTTGGCAGTCTGGATGTTGATGTATGGCAAGGTGAAAGTGGCGAAATGTTTATGACAGCAAAACAGCTTGGAGAAGCAATCGGGTATGCTGACCCACAGAAGGGTATGGACAACCTTGTTGATCGGAATCCGCAGCTTCGTAACAAGGAGTTTTCAGTTACCCTCAAGCTGAGGGGATCTGACGAAAAGCAATATGATACCCGCCTCTTCAACGAGGACGGCATTTACGAAGCGACCATGCTGGCAAGGACGGACCGGGCTTCTCAGTTCCGCTCTTGGATTCGGGGAGTGCTTAAGGACATCCGCAAGACTGGTGGCCATGTGAACAACGACGACCTTTTCCTCGAAACTTATTTGCCGTTTGCTGATGAGCATACCCGGACTATGTTCCGAACGACCTTAGCAACTGTCCGTCAGCAAAATGCTCTCATTCAGGTGCAGCGGCAAGAGATCGATCATAAGGAACATGTCATCATCGGATTGGTGGATGAGATTGACCTCGCCACCAAGCGGCAAATATTGAACCGGGTGGTTAGGAAAGCAGGTGCCGATAAGACCCAGGCCCGATGGAACGAGTTGTACAAGCAGTTTGAAATGAAATATCACCTCAATCTTCAACGAAGGTTGGAGGGCCACAACGAATCCGCGAAGCCCAAGCTGAAGAACCGGCTTGATTATATCGACAAGGTATTAGCGAAGCTCCCGGAACTCTACGAGATCGCCTGCAAGCTGTATGAGGCTGATGTGAAGGAACTGGTGGCCGAGCTTTATAATCTCAGTCGGGCGTAGGCAGGGAGGGAGAACGAGTGGAAACCCGCAAAGACGTTCTTAAGCCCATACGTCACCTGATCCGGGAGCAATGCGCTTCATTCCATGGAGGCTCTAAGTGCTATTCTTGCCCGGATGGACAAACAGCATGCAACTTCTTCCGGGAAGATGGATCGTATCCCGATTTTCTGGCAAAGGGATTGGTTCGCTGCCTGTACTTCGAAGCTAATGTACTGCCGGCCGATCCTGAACTTGAATCAGCATATTGGGGCAAGTCGGCTGAAGGCGCTGGACATGCATCCGGTACTTGTGAGAAGTGCCAGAAGCACTTTGCTAAACGGTCCAATCGCCAGAAATATTGTCCCGATTGTCGGAAGGTTGAAGCGGCAAGGTCCAACCGAGATCGAGCAAGGCGAAAATACTGGTTAGATAAGGGGTAAAACCTAACGGTTTAGGCACTAAAAAAGCCTTATGTATCAAGGGTTTCCAGACTACATTTTTCAAAGTGAAGGTATTTCATCCTTCTTAGCAGTTTTGACATTCTAATGCGTTAGAAATCATTGATTGGAGGTTAGCCATGCAGAACCGCAATCTGAACCGAAATGCCGATATTGTGCCGCTTTATCAAGTTTCTCAACAGCCTACTCAACCGACTGTGGAGGCGCTGCTCCTGCAGGTGATTCAGCTCTTGCAGATTCAACAATCATCCGCAGCGGTTCCAGCACCGCAACCGGCACCGACTCAGGACCCTGTGAAGGACACGTTAACCGTGAAGCAAGCCCTTCAGGAAGTCTTCGGAGGGAAGTTCTCCGAGTATAAATTTCGTTCGATGATCAACCGCGGCGAGGTACCGAGCATTCGGATCGGTTCGAAGATACTCCTGCGTCGAAGTTCTCTTCTCGCATGGATTGAGGAGCAAGAGAGTCAGGGGGCGCACAGGTGATGAAATTTGATCGAAGCTCAACAAAGGCGCTCTTGCGACTCATGGAGCAGCTTGAGTTAAAGGATGAATGCCTTAAGAAATCCGGGGTGACGATTCAATCGTTCGAAGCAGCTCAAGTCGATATCATTCATGCGATTCTCGATGTTAATCGGATTCGCCGGGACGATCCCGCGGTAGATTATTTTACGCATCCGGCCTTCCAGTTTGTATGGCGTCAGATTGGACTTCGTGAAGCATTGGAGGATATGCAGCTGCGGTTCACAGAGCTGCGACAGACGAAAAGCGGGTGAGGTGAGTGAATCACGGTTTTTTTAAGGGGCCAAACAGCTCCTTCGATATCGGCCTAAATGCATACCAGCTATCTGTTTACTTGTATCTAACAAGATGTAGCAATAATGCAAAGGCTGCATTTCCGAGTTATGACAAGATTGCTGAAAAAAGCGGGATGTCACAGAGAAAGGCTAAAGAGGTCGTGAAGGAGTTGGAGGCCTTAGGGTTATTGAATAAGGAGCGGCGATGGGGAGAGAAAGGTAGCCAGAGTAACATTTACATCGTGGTTTCTCCCATGGATATTCCTAAGGCTGGGCCCAAAGAGAGTGCACACGATGCACTAACCCCTGTGCATGACATGCACCCCGGGGGTGCACACGGTGCACAGTATAAAGAACTACTGTATAAAGAACCATCTGATAAAGAAAAAGGATACATCGATCTACCGATCGACGCCCACAGGTTTATTGACATCTACGATGATCACTTTTTCGATTATTTCTTCGCAAAGCACCCAAAGATCAGCCAAGAGCAATACGAGTTTATTATGGACAATCTGGACCGATTGGAAGAATTCAATGTAAGCGAAGAGGATTTCGCTGAAGCCGTAAAGGATCACTTCGCTACATTGCCGGAGACGAATAACGGCTCAATTATCGCCTTCATCCATACGTTTAGGCGGCGATTCGATATTCCCCATACCGGTGAGCCGTATTAGGAGGTACTATGAACCGCGAACAAAAGAAGTCAATCGCCTTTGCCCTGCTCAACTATCGTCTGGCGCTTTCCCTGGGAATGCAGCATTCTTCCTTGGAAGAGATCGGAAGAATGCTTGAAACCCTGTCCGAGAAAGAAAGGTGGCTGGTCGAGGCCCGATATCTCGGAAAGGAAGCGGAATACACGTTCGACAAGGATCTGTATCAAGCAGCCGGCATGAGCGCAATAACCTATTCGAAGCTCCGAGCGAGCGCCTTTACCAAGCTTCAGGGGATCACTGACCTCATCAGCCCTAGCCAGAGATTCGGACAACCTCCAATTCTCAGGGAGAGGGGAGAAGCCCATGACCAGGAATGAGCCGATCACACTGGCAGAGCTTGCCCGCATGTGGTACGACAGGAGCCCGCTGCAGCATCAAATTATCGTTCGCAATATGCGGAAGCAATACACTAAGTCTCTGTGATAGGTGGTCCCCAAAGTGGCGAAAATGCAGCTAGACAAGGCAACCTTCTTACTGGACCGCTACTCACTGATGATGCGGTGTATAGAAGACTTCGAGACGCATTCAGCCGATCTTCAAAAGGCGATTGTCGAAGGGGAAGCAGCCCGGCGAATAAGCCAGGACGACATGCATGCAGACAAGACAGCGAATGCGGTCATCCTGATGGACAAGCAGCGCTGGATCTATTCAGAATACAAACTCGTGACAATGCACATTGCCCGCGCTATCGGATTGGTCATGGATGACGATGCTCGAAAGATTCTCGATCACCGCTATCTGCGAGGGAAAACCGTAAAGGAAGTCCTCCTGTTCTTCTCCGGATCCATGAGCAAGAGTACGGTCGAGCGGAAAATGCGAGAAGGCAAGTCGGCGGTAGCAAGCACATTGAAGCAATGGGAAATCCTTGATCGTCCATGGGACTTGTATTCCTAAACTCGAAAGGAGAAGGGTTACCCCGAGCGTAACCAGTACACCGCATGTTCTGTGTGATTCAGGAGATTACCAACAAGCGCCCGGATCCGAACGGCTGGCATAAGGAGTTACTTCTCGATGAGACGCTTGAGCACTTCGAAGGCAGGATTCGGAAGAAGTACGGCTACCAGTTCAGCTCTGAACGATTCGAGAGGCCCAACCGGACAGCGTACAAAATCGGCATTCATCAGAGCTACCGGGAAGGCGAGCACATCCGTAAGCGACAATGGGCAATCTGCACGATCGGTTATTACGAGCTGCTGACCTTTTCACCGAAGGAGCATGTGGATAAGCAGCATCTGAAGGCCAAGCTGAAGGAAATCGGGATCACCGAAAAACGGCTGTGGGAACTGGTGGATGCCAAGCTTGCTCCAATCGTCCAGGCAATCAAGCTCGAGTTCGAGGCTTCGGAAGAGTTCAAGACTCAGCAAGAGCACAAACGGTTAATTCGAGCATGGCGCATACGAAGAAAACTCTTCGAGAAATCGAACGGTGTGGATGCTTATGAGTTCTGTTACGACTTCCTCAATGAGTCGATGGACCTGAAGTTCGAACATGAACTCAGCATGGCATTCAGAAAACGGAAAGAAGAGGAGGAACTGAAGAGACGCGCTGAAGAGCGGGAACGGATGTATTGGGAGCACTTCAAACGAGAAAGCAGTAACTACAATGGTAACTACGGATTCCCGCCTATCGATAAACCGAGCAGTCGGTTCTCGGAAGCTGAACAAGCACTTCTAAAGAAATTCTACCGGGTATTGGCCCGCTCATTTCATCCGGACTTACCGGGAGGGAGCGAGGAGGCAATGAAACTGGTAAACACGCTAAAGGAGGATTGGGGAATATGAGCACTTCATTCAGCAGACGGGTAGTGACGCTGGTCGTTGAATCCCAACAGGGGGTTGCTGAGTACGCCTGAGAACCAATACAAAGTGCGCCTCCGTTGTGGCGACCGCTTAGTTACGGTGAGCGTATTCACGCCGGACAAAGCAAGCAATGAAGTCATCCTTGCTCAAGCAAAGGTCCGGGGAGTCGAGTTTCTTGCGCAAATCGGCAATAAAGTCGAGGAGAGCGACTTCACCCTTGTCTCCATCCAAGATTGCGGTCCATGGCCGACTTTTTGAGCTCGAGAGCAAGCTTTTAAGAGTAATCAGCCTTAACCTCTAGCGCCGGCACCTCACATCAGCCCAAAAGGCAGCAATCGCCGTAGAGATGCTTCCGTTGCTGGAATCAGAGGCGAAGGAACGTCGGGGGAGGACATTAAAAAAGGGGGCGGCCGCTCCCGATACGGAAAAAATTCCGGAACGGGAGCAAAGCGAATCCCGAGCCCAAGCCGCCAAACTAGCCGGCACCAATGAACGGTATGTGTCCGATGATGATTCCTCGGAAGGATGTGAACACATGTCGATATCATTGATTCTTCAAGTCGCTGAAATCAAATGCAGACTCCTTGAGCTTGCTGCGACCATCACCGAAGACGAGACGTTCCCGCGTGAAGCTATCGTTCTCGATCTTCTCCAAGCCGCTAGCAATGCACAAGCACTGGAAGCGGAACTTGCGCCACAGCTTGATCAAACTATCACGACACTGTTCAAAAAACTGGACACCGAAGGGAGAGCTCTTCATGAATAATCAAATCACCTTGAAGCAAGCCCGTATGAATGTTGGGTACGAAATCCAAGAAGCCGCTAAGAAGTTGGGGGTCAGCACCCGAACCCTTCTCCGCTGGGAGACGGATTCCGGTCCGATGAACTTGATTGAGTTCCACAGGGCAGGCCAACTCTATGGCATCAAGGGCGATCACATCTTCATCGGCAAGGCCGTTGATTGCCCCGCGGCTGGGAATGTACTCGCTAAGGCGATCCGCAAAGCGGCCTCCGTGGAAGCCGGTCAGGTCACCATCAGCACTGAAGCTCTTCTCTCTGAGCTCAAAAGCCTTGGGGTTGATGTTAGTGAAGCCGAGCGCTTCCTGGACTCCTTGGACGAAAAGAAAGACGCCCCCACTATTACGAGTAGTGAAGGCGCCGATTACTAAGAACTCTTCTGCTCATTCATACGGACGCGAAACGGGAAAGTTTCGTCCATCGAACACATTTCTTTTATTGTTATAGCCTATTATTCGTTGAATTTCAATAGGTAACGGCAATAAGTGAAGGGGGTGATGCTTATAAGCTGATGAAACACATTTGAGTGCGGCTGTGGTTCCAATTATGCCTTTATGAGGCTATGAAGTGGAGCACCAGGCGGCTCACGGGTCCTTCCAGGGGTTCGGAATGACTGCGGGTGCGCGTGAGCCCGAAAACCCTGTAGATTTTAATTTGAAAATTTACTTTCGCTTTCGCTTTTGAGTGAAGCAGATGATTAAAACAGGAAAATCCCTTCATTAATGCGCTGTTTTAGGACCGCTGATCAGAAGTGAAAAAGCGAAAGTACACAAAAATCCAAAAGGAAAGTAGGCCAAACCAATGAGTTATCAAAGCGACCGGATCATGTGCGTCGGAATTAACGAGACAGATCGTATTGCCGAGCTGGATGCCATTAAAAAAAGCAACCCTGAGTTCAGCAGCTTGGTGGATCAAGCAATCGCCTCTGGTAAAACGGCAGGCCAACTGGCATTTAGCATTCTGAGAGACCGCTCAGTAGCGCAGAAGCTCGCCGATACGATTGTTGCTGAAATCAATAAAGGACGTACTCCAAGCAGCGATGTAGCCGATCAATCCGTGCATAGCACGTCTGAAAGAACAAAGATGCTAACTGATTTTTTAGTCAATATCATAAATCAAAATCACACTGAACGATAAAATTCTGAAAGGATGAATCCCATGGCTATATTTGATAGCAACAAAGCTAAATTGAAAAAGGGAAAAGCTGATCAGCCGGTTGCCACAACAAAAGTGCAGGAGGTAATTACCGAAACGGCCGAACCTGTGACGCCTCAAATCACTCTGGATGAACTCGTTGATGCATTTCTCAGGAAAACCAAAGCTTGGGAAAATAAAGTTCAAGAGAATCTCGGGAACCTTCGCAATCAGCAAAATTCCTTGAAAGAAAAAATCAACAAGCAAACTCGTACGGCCCTTGAACACGATCTGCAGGACGAAAACGAGGAGGCAGCGAAATATCGGCTTGCCAACAAGGATCTTCGCTTGGAGTTAGAAGAGGTTGAAGCCTCTATTTCGGAATTTGAAAACCACACGGTCGGCAAAGTTGATTTCACCGCTGATATCAAGGTGATCCAAGAAGCGGCGAACAGGGAACTTCACGAAAATATTAAAGCGCAAGAAGCGACTTTTGGGCAGCGGGCAGCGATTGATCTGCAGATCAAAGAGCTTGAAATGAAGAAAAAACAATTGGCTGCAGAAAGAGATCGACTTGACCAATTTGGGCCAGGATATACAGTTTCAAAAATCGTAAGATTCATTTATCCTGCACCTATTCAGAAGCTTTCTTCCTATGATAGAGAAGCCTTTGTCCGTAATTGGATATTTGGCGAGGACATCAGCTATTACCTTCCCAGAGAGGAAAGCGATGAGCCGCGCGATATCCTTACTACGAATTATGAGATACGGCACACTGAGCCGAATTCTGAAATTCAGACGGCAAGGATAAATAGCCAGAAGCAAAGTGCAATCGTACTTCAGGAATGGAAAGAGGTTCATCCAAATGCGGAGATTATTCGATCCTTTTCACCCGATGTGGGCACTTTGGAGATCGTCTATAAGAATAAAGCCTAAGTGTAGATACTTGCAGACAGAGGGGAGATGTTCCCCACTGATCCGAGACCATTACCCCTTAGCCAGTGATCGCCAACAAATCCTAATAACAGAACAGGAGACTTAATCCATGACTAACGAGACCCAAACGAGCGTGACCTATACCCTGCTGCGGCCGATCCAATTCGAAGGTGAGACGGTAACCGAGCTGACGCTCGACTTCGAGAAGCTGACCGGAGCCGACCTGCTCTCGTGCGCTGCTCAGGCTCGATTCATTGCCCCAGAAGAAGGCTCATTTGTGAAAGCCTTGTCGATGCCCTATCAAATTACGGTAACCGCCAAGGCAGCCGGAGTCATTCCTGAACTGATCAAGTCCTTGAAGGCGAAGGACTTCACCAGTCTGCTGCAGAGGGCACAAAATTTTTTACTGCTACAGGAATAGGAGAAGACATTGATCGGGGGATTCGCGAACTCGCGATCCTCCTTTCTTCTATTCCTGGCTCCACCATTGAGTTCTGGTTAGCACAACCGGTTATGGAGTGGACGAAGTGGCATTCAGCATATGACGGAATTAACAAGAATCGTAAGCGGAGATAGAGAGGGGGAAATGAGATGCCACAGGGAAAGACATACTCCACGACATTCGAGCTCGGCGGGAAGATGGATCCGACCTTTAAGCGAGCGTTCGACAGTGCGGAGCGGGCCGCAGATGGAACCGAAAAGGCGTTCCGGGGGCTCGAAAAGAGCGGTAAAGGGGTTCCCTCCGTGTTTTCGAAGGCGTCCGAATCCGCAAAAGGGTTCGGCGATGTCCTAAAGCGTGTTTCGGAGTATTCAGGGGCATTCGCTATTGTCGATACTGTTGCCGACTCGTTTAAGGATATGATTGGCACGGTAGGCGATTTTGACAGCTCCATGAAGCAAATGCAAGCGGCCACCGGTGCCAGCGCTGACGAATTCTCGAAGATGCAGGAAGCGGTAAACAACCTATATCGGCAAGGCCGCGGGGAAAACATCGACGAGCTCACTAAAGCACTCGTCACCACTCGAAACGTAACAAGCCTGACCGGCGAGGAGTTGGAGAAGACCACCAAGAACGCGCTGGCGCTTCAGGATGTGTTCGAGTTCGGTGTTCCTGAATCTGTGAAGGTCACTGAGACGATGATGAAGAACTTCGGCCTCACCTCCGAGCAGGCAATGAACCTGCTTGCCCAGGGAGCTCAGAAGGGCATGGACAAGTCGGGCGACCTGCTAGATACAGCCAACGAGTACAGCGTCTATTTCAAAACGCTGGGCTATTCGGCAGAGGACATGTTTTCGCTTCTCAATACCGGCTTGCAGAATGGCGCGTTCAACCTGGATAAGGTGGGCGATGCTGTCAAGGAGTTCGGCATTCGGATCAAGGACGGCAGCTCCGGCACCAAGACGGCGATGAACGACCTGTTTCAAGCCAAAAATGCTGATGCCTTTATCGCGTCCATGCTTAAGGGCGGGGAGCAGACCAAGGAATATCAGGAGCTTGTCTCCCGCACATCGAAGGCAACGGCTGCCGACTTGATAAAGAACCTCCGCAAGGGCGGGACGCAAGGCGAGAAAGCCTATGCGACCGTTCAGAGTACCATAGCTGACGGGAATAAGATTCTCGATCAGGTCGCTAACGGATCTCTCAAAGGCCGGGACGCAATGGAACTGATCATCTCCGAGCTCAACAAGATACAGGACCCGGTTAAGAAAAGCACCATCGGTGTTTCCCTGTTTGGGACACAATTTGAGGATATGGAATCCAAGGTCGTCGGCTCCCTTGGAACGGTAAACAAGGAGTTCGACAAGACCGCCGGGACGATGGATCAGATCAATGAGACCAATTACGACAACCTCACCCAGGACATCAAGGAGCTGGGGCGGGAGTTCATGCAGGATATTGTCATGCCCATCGGCGATGACTTACTCCCCTACCTTCGTGATTTGACCGAGTGGGCCAGCGAAAACAATGATATCGTGAAACTGATTGCCCTTGGCACACCGGCCGCAATGATCGGGAAGAATGCTGTAGGGGTCGTGAAGAACTTCTCCAAAGTGACAAAGGGAGCTAGCATGCTCGGTGGGGCGGTAGGGATGCTGTCCAATCCATTTGGGATTGCACTCGGAGCGGTTGGCTTGGCTGCAGGCGGAATAATCGCATATAAGAAGCATCAAGAAGCCGTTAGGCAGGACATTATTAACATGGGTCCAAAGCTTGAAGAGGCTGCCGGGAAATACCAACAAGTTGCCGATAAAGCCAGTGCAACGAATGATCTGGTATGGGAATACGATCGCCTTAAACAGGTTGTTGAGAATAATGTGGACCCGACTAGAAATATGGCTGACCAACAATCTCGAATGCGTGAAATTGAAGAGAAGATGCTGGAAATATACCCAGAGCTTATTCGGCAATCTGATCTACAAAACGGGAGTTTCCGCGAGAAGGCTGGTCTAGCGAAACAGGTTGCCGATACGCAACGTGACATGGCTAAACTTGAATTGGATAAGCAAATCGCTGAGGGAAGACGCGATCAGCCCAAACTTGAAAAGGAAATACCGAATTTAGGAAACGAAATAAGCAGTCTATATGAACGAATGATGCTTTGGAAAAGGCTTATGCTCAGATTCTTGATATTGAGAAAAAATACTCTGAAACATCAATGCTTAGTGCGTCCCCCGAAAGGGATAAACAAGTAGACGATCTTGTAAATCAAGCTAACGAAATTGGAAAGACAATAGGCAGACAATTTACTAGTCACCTGGATTTGGCAAGGGGAGTATCATCAGAAATTAACGATGATATGATTAATGCATACTCCAACATCATTTCTAAAAGCGAAGAGTTGGAAAAATCCAAGTCGAGCTACCAAACGCTCTACGATCAGCAAAAAAATCTGATCGAACTGAATCTCGGCGGGAAGATAGAGGACCAACTTGCCAAATACAATACGATGAGCGCAGAACAAAAGGCTCTATTTGATCCTGTTCTTGAACAAGTGCGCAATATGAATCAGGAGTTTGATTTGCTACCAGCCAACAAGAAGATCAATGTGGATGTGGTATGGCAGCAGACAGGGATATTCAAGGATATACCACGGCTTCCGCTTCCTAAGCTGCCGCAATATGCTGAAGGTGGCATAGCGAGTCGCCCTTCGATCTTCGGGGAAGCCGGACCGGAAATGGCGATCCCGCTCAACGATTCTTCCCGGAGCCAATCGCTTTACGAATTAACGGGCCGGTTGCTCGGAATGGAGCGTCCTTCGCAGTCATCGGAGACGATCAATGTAGAGTATCACGCTACGATCAACATAAGCGGGGCTGCCGATAAGGCCACGGTTGAGCAGGCTGTGAAGGCTGGGCATGCCGACTTCAACCGGCAGATGAAAGATTGGTTGCGACAACGGTCGAGAGTGAGCATGAGTTAATGAAGAGGAGCACCTGACGGAAATAATCGTTAGGTGTTCTGTTTTTTATTTTTGAAATTCCTTATACCAGCGCGGATTTATCCAGAATATCGATGAAAATAAAAAAGACCGCCAACCCCATGGTTGCCAATCGTTTTGGTGAAAATCACGTTTTTTATTTTTATCTTCAAGAGGATGAACTGTTCCCAGTTCCCTCTTTAAATTCATCTTGGAACTACTTACCCAATACTTTCCACATCATCCGCCTAATCCTCCACATAACTGAGAGATACACGGAGCGAAGCTGGCTCAATAAAAATCACCCCCTTCTTAGGGTTACCCTCCCCTGACTTTGAATTTCGCGGAAAGCTCCCCTAAACTTCATCCTTTGCTACTGCTGCAACGACTGCCAGTTATGCGAGGTATTTCGATGCTTCGAATTCCATCAGTATCTCGAGTTTGATATTTTCTTTCATGATACTGAAAAGTAGCCGTCCAAGAAGAGGACGGCCAGTAATCATTATCGTTTAGCGAATACAAAATTTTCACTATCGGCGGGATTGTCAACGAAAATAGCTACAGCCAAGCCAACAGCTACGCCGAGCAAGAACCATTGCATAGAGCACCTCCATCATTTTCTCTTTGTTTTTTGGTAAACGCTGATACCGAATAACACGCCTGCCATGAACAAGTCTATGGGAGTCATCTTAGCACCTCACTGTAGTTCTTATGCTGATGAAACCCATTATTTCCACCCCGTCATTAAGTAAACCTCTTGAGGAGCAATAATTTTGGGATCTGCAATTCCCTCGTTAATTAATGTGTTCACTTGGACTCTTGGTGTCGACATTCATCAGATAACATAAACGAAGCACAAGCCTTACTTGACGCCCTACAAGCCTCATAGAGAGGAGCATAGGATACGGTGACCAATCCCATTCCAGATGAGTGCAGGACAAGCGAGGGATGGACGAGGAAAGTCACGGGTCCTTCCAGGGGTTCGGATTGACTGCGGGTGCGCGTGAGCCCGAAAACCCTGTAGATTTTAATTTGAAAATTTACTTCCGCTTCCGCTTTGAATTAACCGAGCCGAGGAGGTTTTTTATTGAGCTTCATTAGAGCGAAAGTGTCAATATCTGAGGCTTAGTGATGAAAAGCGGAAGTAAGCCGTTCCGCAGTTCCGGAAGTGGAAGGGGGATGATTGCCGATCCCGGAAGCTGTTGAACGTCCACCTGCAGGAGATTTCGCTTGTCTCTTCACCGGATTACATGGACACGGCATCTCAAGCGGGCAATATGCGGCCGGAAACGTCCAGGCGAGGAATCCAGCGGCCAGGTATATAAGGGAAGGCATTGAACAAGGTTCGTTTCGATAGTTCTTGAATAGGTAAATAAATCAAGCCTCTGGTCGGTTGGCTGGCAGGATTGCACATTCGGTAACCGAACGAATAATATAGTTGTATAGAAAGGCGGGTTAATATGGACAACTTGTTGAGCACGATCATATTTGTTCTTCCCGGATTCATGATGTATTTTTGGATTCAGATGATGGGAGTTACCCCTGTCGTCAAACATTCAACAATCGAATTTGGTGCATTATCTGCACTTGCTTGGTTCCCTGTCGTTTTCAGCTCTCTGGGAATCATGAATACCTATCTCCAGAAGCCGATTATGACAATTCAAGGGGTAAATGCCGCTTCTTCTGATTTGTCATTTCTCCTTCAGTTTATGGCGATTAGCGTTGCTACAAGCTTTTTTCTGAGCGCTATTTACGTTAAGTTTGGATATCCGCTCCAATTGAACGTAATTAATGCGGTTAGGAATATTATTGGCAAAGCAAAACTAAACAAATCTCCATCAGTATGGGAAGAGGTTTTTAATGTTAACGCTCCAGCAGTTGTTGGTATAACAAAGATTGGATTAAATGAGCCTGAAATGGTGGGTAGTCTCATAAATTTTTCAAGGCCATTTGAAACGAGAAAAGCCATTAAACTTGAATATGTCCAGTATGTCACCATGGTTGTAAAAAAATATGAAGTACCAGTCAGTGAAATATATTCAGATATTGAATCGGGGAACAGCATTTTCATTTATGATTATGGTAAATACCTTGAAGCTGATGAAAAAGAGAGAAAGGAGCCGGAATATATCCAGACTCCTTTGCGGTCATCTACCTCTTGACAGGAGGCTGTGGTACTGATGGCCGTTCGGCAGAGCGTTGTTCATCAGATGACTTCACTGGGGGCGTTGGAATAGAAGGTTTTGAAGCGGAGTCCCCCATTCTAACCGGTTTGGTCATATCAAATCTCCTTTTTGTACGATTAGAATCAAGGAGTCATTTCGACAAAAAGGGAGGTTTTTCCTTCTGATCATCACGAGTACTCACACTTTTGATTATTGCCATCATGCCGTCTGCTGTCAGGCTTTTTCAGTCTGGCTAGTTAAGGGGTAATAACCTTATTAAACTCCCCTATTACATGTTTTGATCCAGCCAGCACTTCATTTAGTACCATATTCACCGACTTATTAAGGGATTCGAAATAATACTCTCTTCTGTATTCACCATCAAATGTGTCCATTTTTTTGATGGAATCTAATGTTCCAGATCCATTAATACTTATTGCTTGTTTAGCTCCAGTTATGGTGACACCTCTTAGTGAGTTCGTTCCAAATGTGGCATGATTAATATGTAGTTGCTCTACAGGTGTTTGAGCAGTAAGGTTTCTGTGTTTATTTTCATTTACCAATTTCGATAAGTCATCCAACCAATTTGTATTATACTTTTGCGCGGAATCAAAGACTTTAATCAAACGGTGGTCAGTTAATCCTCTAAAATTATCAGCGATAGAAACCCTCAAAAGATCAGGTGTATCTTTCTTTGGGAAATACACCCTGCCATATTTACCACTGAGTTCTTTCTTAGTGTACTTTTCTCTACAATAGGTATCAAAAATGTATCCGGCTACATAGTCTAGCGGTGATCTGCAGTTCTCCAAATAATTCTTAATTGATACTTTAAGAAATGGAACTACATCATCATTCTCAAGAGATGCAAGTTCTTTTTCGAGAATTTCATTCATAGATGCTTCGGCAACTTCAAGGCAAGCGCAAGAGTCTTCGTACCATCCCATAGTCATTCCTCCTAAGATATTGTTCATTCTACAAATCAATGAAATAACCTTCATCACAATTTCGTAACCGACCAAGCTCGTAGCGGATATCCGCTACCGTCCCGACTGCATCTGTGTTAGTCTTTTGGCATGCATCCATGCGCTTTTTTCGGTCCAGAGGTATATGACAGCGGCGTCTTTTGAACCATCGTGAATTTCAAGACGGTTCAAAAACTCTCGTTTCTGATCCCCCTCTAACGCGAAGAAGTGTTTGCCTTCGGTGTAACGATCTTTGTTGCTAACCTCAATTTGAAGATCACAAAGGAGCTTCCGCTTTTTTTCACGCTGCGGAGCTAGGAAAATGTAGCACTGCTTGTTACCGCTGTCTGACGACTCATCAATATGATGAATCGACAATCCATCATTTTTCCTGGTCGTCATATTGAACCGTCCGCAATTAGCGTATGGTTCAGGTTATACGGAAATGCGAGGAACCTCAAGAGCAAGGGGGCGTACCTGCTGAAACATACTAAAAGGCGCTTGAAGGTACTGAAACTTACTCCGAACGAGTAAATGATACCGAAAGATGCGGTCAATTACTCATTTAAATGGCGAAGGAAGAAGACTTCCCACCCAAATGAAAAAGCGTCCAACCAAATCGAATATCAGGTCAAAAGTCCACTTGCTATCGATGAGCGCAGCAACAAATAGGAATACCACTATCAGTCCGGTAACAAACTTTAAGCCATTTTGCATAGTTCCACCTCCACGCGAAATAATTCGACAATGAAAAGGGTAATCCTTCCATATTCCGAATCTTGTAATTGGGAGGAGGTGAGACATTGGAAAAGTTTGATCTTGAATTAAAGAAAGTGATAGATCGGCTTGAGGAGCATAGAGAGAAAAAAATGAAATTGATAGAAACCCGAAACTGGGACCAAGACTGGTATCAAAACGCTCAGGGAAGAATCACCGCATTGGATCATGCACTTTCTGAGCTTAATCACTTATGGCTATTCGGTAAGGCAAAATAACAGTCTCGAGAGAAGGGGGCCACTCCATCAGGGGTGGTCTTCCTATATCCAATAAAACTCGGAGCGATCAATAGATTCGGGGAGCGAGAGCATTTCGAAAATTTTCCCGGCTGGCAAAGCGGTAGACGTCTGCCGAAATTGCTCATAAGCTTGAATCATTGCTCTTGCAGTTCTCGGAATGATGTCAACCGATTCAAGCCACGACTCCCATTGCCCATGAGCCAGATCGTTCTCCTTAACATGCTTCAGCCGTTTACCAATCTCGAAGAGCGATTGACCGGCTACTTGCTTGAAATGTTGATTTCGGCTGTGATGAACTGAAGGTTGGTGGATAATGCCAAGCTTCCCGGATGCAACCTATATCGGTGAATTAGGTCATGAGTGGCGATGTCGCCACTGTCGGATGTTGAAAAGGAGAAGATTGTCAGGCAGGCCTATGCTATAATCAAAGAACAATAGAAAGGCTATATGGGCGGTCGGCTAACCTCTCGGAAGGGAGGGATGCCTGTGGAGGTATACCAAGCACTCAGCTTGATGTTCATGTTCGGCATGTTCATTCTGGCGCTGCTAACGTACCTAAACAAAAAGAAATAGGCCGCCCGTGGTAGGGAATCGGCCCATTTCTGCTGACATACCTATTTGAAGCCACCGCCCTTAAGAGCGGCTATTGCCTGGGGAGTCGTGTTAGCGCACGGCTCCTTTAGCATTTTATGCTTCTTTAACTCATATCATACCATATTGTATTGTATTATATAATACGTTTCAATTGGATTCGCAACATAATAGAGTTTAAAGAGGTTTCTACCGCCCAGCGGTAAAAACCTCTTTATCTGCGCCGGGCGCTGAAAACTATTTTTCACCGACCGGCGGTGGAAATTCTTTTTCGTCGCCCGGCAGCGAAAAACGAACTCGAATTCGTATTTTGAAGAAAAAACTCCTTTGCACGATACCCCTGACTTTCGGTCGCTCGGCGACCATAACTCCCGTCAGCGAGGGTGAGTAGGTTTTCACCGGGCTCCGGTAAATACTCGATGGGGTTTTCACCAAGCGTTGGTAAAAAGTTCAGAGGTTTTCATTAACCGTTAATGGAAATTGGACTGCGGTTTTGTCCAACGATTGGACGAAAGGGGTTATTGCCGAACTCCGGCAAAAACACTTTGAGATTTTGCCAAGCGTTAGCAATAATTCGTGTGGGTTTTGTCCGAAGCTCGGATGAAACCACATTGGGAGGGTTTTATCCGCCGGGCGGACAAAAATAGGTTAATGGCGCCGGGCGCCAAAAACTCAGAATGTGGGTTTCGCGTGCAGGGCACGCAAAACACTCGACTATGGCCGTGAGGAAGGTAGTTTCGCGGGAGCTTCCCGCAAAATACCTGATCCCGATCATGTACGAGCGCCGCATAAAAGCTGCTAAAGCAAGGTCGAAGCAATTTCGTACGCCCGGCGTACAAAACTATTTTGCGCGAGTCCACATTATGCTGCGGAGTTTTTGCCGCCGGGTGGCGAAAAGTACTTTTCATTGCCGGGTAATGAAAATTCATGTAACCCTAGGTGACAATAAAACATTTCCACCACGCGGTGACCGAAACTCCTTATCCTTCACTCAGTGAAGAAGAGTTATGTTCACGCGGTGAACGGAAGTCCCATTCTCACGCTTTAGAACACTCATTACCTCAAAGAGGTACAAACACCTTAACCAGTCCGATTCCGGTAAAAATGTGGCCGAGAAGCGGCCTTGTGAAGCCACAGAGGGTGAAGCGTCCTTTATGCCGTAGAAAACGGTAATGTCCTCGCAAGTTGCTGCAGACTTTCTGCTACTCGGTAGCAAAAACCTCTGGGTATCATAAGGGGCTATATTCAACATACATCCATTGTCAGCAGCCGAAGGTGGAAAACCTCAGGATGATGGAATTTCAAACCTCACCGTTGACGATCTCAGAGTAAGAGTAACGCCTGCTATAGCAAGGACTAATACAGTAAAAATTGGTGCCGGAATTGGTGCCGAAAAGAAAATAAAGGCACCAAATTTCAACTAAATAGAACATACATTCGATCTCGAAAAAACCTTATATATCAAGGATTTCTCGAATTCAACTCACTTCAACAACATGTTCCGGGAGTCTTGACAGGGTGGGGGTCAGTGGTTCGAGCCCACTACAGATCACTTGAGAGAAACCCTTGAATCCCTTGTGGATCAAGGGTTTTTTCGTTGATACAGACGGGTACAGGGATGATGAAACAGGGCCTTGATACAGGAGAACAAGGTCATGTTAATAATTGAAATCAATCAGGATAAAGTGAAGCGGTTTTGCCGAGAGAAAGTGGATAAGCTGATTCAAATTGAATAGGAGTATCCATTGGATTATGCAAAGATAATCAGTATGATCAAATAAATGTTAATACGCCCTGACGGCTTCGGCTCTCGATGTGGACTCAAAGCTGAGTATAAGGCGGCGGAAGCGGCGGGAATGAGCATGTCTGCATACATCCAGGAAGCTGTCGCCGAGAAGATGGCTAGGGATTAAGCGCAGAATAACAAGGAGCAGGAGGGATGACCTCTCTGCTCCTTTTTGTAGGGTGAAGGAATAATTTGTATATCTGTCGAATAACGAAATATCATGATTTTGGGGGAGGCCGGCAATGCGTTACCTTTTGTGTTTCATCCCGCCTTTGGCGGTATTATCTTGCGGAAAGATTGGGGCTTTTTTGCTTAATTTGATTCTTACGCTTTTCTTTTATGTTCCCGGAGTCATTCACGCAATTTTGATTGTAAATGAGTATAAGGCAGACAAGAGAAACAAAAAACTCATTAATGCTATACAGAAAACCAGGTATTAACCAGCAATTTCACATTAAACCCATGCCGCTAAGGTGTGGGCTTTTGCATGTTTGTCACGACTTAACGTCTGGACGGAGAGGCTGACCGACGGAATCGAGGCGATGACATGTCTTCGATTATTTCAACAATTATCTGGCACAGAATCTGGACAAGGAAAAGACGGTTCTTCACGACGAGCGGTTGTTTCCAGAAAGAGGATTCTTGTCGTATGATATCGAATCGAATTAAGGACGCCGACAAGTGGCGTCCTGTTTTCTATATCTTTTCCAATGATGGGGTGACATCACTTGGCTTCATTGCTCAAACGCCTTTATTAACTGCTCAGTGGAGATCGAAATCAACTTGAGGATTACTTGACGGAAATATTCGCCCAAGTACTGTCTAAGGAATGGTTGCTGCACGATTTTCTGAAATCCCTAACGGATCTCACAGTGAGCGAAGCAAATATCCGTGAAGTGACGACACAGAAGATATACACCAAGCAGGAGGATCATCAAACGGATAGCAGACCCGACATGATCATCCGTTTCTCTGATGAAGGTAAATCCCATGTGGTGTTTATCGAAAACAAGCTGGGTACCGGCGAAGGATATATCCAATTGAAAAGGTACGCTGATCATCTAAGGAGTTAAAATTCGAGTGGAAAACAAGGGAGATAACCGCAAGCGTATAATGCTGGGACAAGTGAAAGACATAGACGATATTCGTTTGGGCTAGGTGAAGGATGCTAGGATGTCGATAGAATCCGAGTTGATCGGAATTCAGAGAGAATGGGAGAACCAACGAGAATGTCAAACCGAATGATGATCCGCAGCACGGCAGCAAGCAGCGTGAAACGTAAGCTGGTAGCCCTTACAGCCAGCTTGATGGTCGCAGGCTCTCTATTGGCCGCACCGGCCGTTGGAACGGCGATGAATAACAATTCATATACGCCGAGTGGTTGGGCACTGGAGGATGCGAATGAAGCGTTTCAGATCGGCCTCGTCCCGACGGAGCTCTGGAGCAACTTTCAAAGCTCGATTACCCGGGCGGAGCTGAGCCAGGTGATCGTCTGCTTGTACGAGAGGCTGACTGCACATAAAGCCGAGTTGCCCGCAGGCAAACCTTTCAAGGACACGAAAGACCCCTATGTATTGAAGGCATACGCACTGGGTATTGTTGGCGGAACGGGCGGAGGAAATTTTTCTCCACATGTGCTCGTGACACGCGAGCAGTTGGCCGTGATGCTGGATAACACGCTCGTCAAAGCCGGGTTCCAGAATGAATTGAAAGGAGACCAACGCGTCACTTTCGCGGATACGATCAAAATCTCGAGCTGGGCAACCTCTTCGGCAACGAAACTGGCAGCTGCAGGCATCTTAAAAGGAAGCGAATCGAAGAGTGGCTTGCTGTTTCAACCGAAGGCTAATGCATCGCGCGAGCAAATCTTCGTTTTGGCGTACAGGGTGGCGGATCGATTTGGTCCGCGTTACGTCAAGCACGAGGGTGAGCTGCTTACTGCGGTTGAACATCGCGGCAAGTCGATCATCTTTACCGATGACCGGATGAAAATGCTGTATGAAAAAGCCACGGATATCCTTCATCAGATCATCAAGCCGGACATGACCGAGTTCGACAAGGAGCTCGCTATTCACGACTATCTTGTTCTGCATACTGCCTATGATTACGATCACTATTTGACCGATACGGTTCCAGCCGACTCCTACAGTGCGTACGGTGTGCTCTTTAAGGGAACGGCGGTATGTCAAGGCTATGCCAATGCTGCCCAACTGCTGCTGGAGCTCGCGGGCATTGATTCACAGATTGTGTACGGGATGGCGAACGGCGATGGACATGCCTGGAACAAAGTTAACATCGGAGGCGACGATTACAACTTGGATGTCACATGGGACGATCCCGTTCCCGATATCCAGGGACAGACGAATTATGCTTATTTCAATGTAACCGATGAAGAACTCGCCCGCGATCATACTTGGGAGACATCATCCTATCCAGCAGCTTCGGCGACTTCTCTGAATTATTATGTATTCAAGGATTTAGTCGTTCATAGCAAAGAGGAATTGAGAGCAAGACTTACGGATGCAATCGCCAACCGGGTCACGACGCTGACCTTCAAAACCGACTTAGAAGATGATGTAGATCGCGAGTTGGCTAACGTCATCGGTAGTGGAGTCGTATCCAGCATTGGCTGCAACCGCAATTCCGATGTCTATGTGATTCAGTTAAAGTATCGGTAAACGGAAGGATGAGGGGTTTTTGGATTGAAGCGTTTTGAAATTTGGTCAGAGGGGTTTGGGGCTGTCGGTTATTCGACAATGAAACGGATGCAAGAAAGAGTTTCGGCTAGGACCGTGTCACTGATCTGATTTAATCCTACCATTAAGAAAAGAAGGTTGGACGAGCGTATGAAAATGAAGGTGGAACAACCAAAGGTACAGACCGAGAATTTAGATAGGGTACCTTTGGCTTCTCTTGCATCGAAGGAGGAGGTCCATGATAAACAGATTCAAAATGCTGTTTTGGAATACCTGGATGTAAGGAAAGTGTCCCTCGAGCGAACGGTCTTTCGAAATGTGACCATACTGGAATCCTCGTTGGAGCAAGCCGAATGCACCGATGTCATCTTTGAGAAATGCGACTTCTCAAATGTTCATTTCGTGGGTTCGTTCTTTCATCGGGTGATCTTTCGAAACTGTAAGCTGATCGGTACCGATTTCTCGGACAGTCGGCTTCAACATGCTCAATTTCTCGATTGCATAGGAGATTACGCTAACTTTCGTTTTGCAAAGTTTAAGCAGGCTCGCTTTGAGGATTGTTCGTTAAAGGGTTCAGATTATTGCGGCGCGGCTGTCCACAATTTTGAGTGGAATCGATGCAACCTTGATCGGGTCAATTTGTCTCAAGTGAAGCTGAATGGGGTGGATCTGAGCGATTGCCATTTCGATTCCCTAATCGTGAATCCGGAGGATTTGGTTGGCTGTAAGATTGCCGCTCATCAAGCTATGGTATTTGTGGGGCTGCTCGGTATGGTTGTTGAATAGATAGCGGGAATAATCGCGCCGGATCTTAAATACATAATGGATATACAGGGAACGGGAAAGGTTGGTCATGCCCATGTATAATTCTTATCCGCAGACATCGCCTACGAGTAAGAATCCTGCCACTACTCAAACGATCCAATCATCAATGGAGGTAACCGGGGAAGGGACCGTATCAGCGGCTCCCAACAGAGCCATCATTGTTCTAGGCGTCATAACGGAAAATCCAGACCTCTCCACCGCTCAAACTGAAAATGCCGCCGCCGTAACAAAGGTCATTAACGCCTTGTTAGGGCTGCACATTCCGAGAGAACAGATTCAAACGGTCACCTACCGAATCGAAATGCAATACAGCTTTGAGGATGGAACCCAAACGTTTAAGGGCTACCAGGTGACGCATCTGTTACAAATCACATTAGATCGTGTGGAGCAGACGGGGCTTGTTGTCGATACGGCCGTTACGAACGGAGCGAACGTCGTCTCCAGCATCCGGTTCGCCTTATCAAATCCGGATCTTTACTATAACCAAGCACTCTCGATTGCCATCCAAAATGCCGGGATTAAAGCCAGCACCATTGCCAGAACATTAGGCGCAACACTGATTAAAACTCCTGTAAAAATAACGGAAGAACCCGGGGAGATTGAATCTCCAATCCCGATTCGAGCACTCGCAGAAGGCGCAGCCATTCCGACTCCGATCCAACCGGGGGAGTTGGACATTCGTGCCGTCATAAGAGCGAAGTATACCTATTTCTGACTTGTTCTTGAGCAGGAAAACCTCTTCAACCGAGATGGAGTCCAATCCATCTCATTCATCCCCGATTCGAATAGGGAACCGTGAAGGATACGGTAGTTCCTTCACCCACCTGACTGCTGATCGTCAATCCTTGGCCATAGAGCTGCATCAATCTTCGATGGGTGTTAGCCAGTCCGATTCCTCCTTTGCCCTTCAGCTTCGATTCCAGCAAGTTGGCTAGCGTTCCCTGATCCATGCCTTGTCCATTATCCTGTACTTCGATTCGTACCTCATGATTCAGACGAGCGATCCGAATCTGAACCGTGCCGCCTTCCGGGCGATCGAGCAGCCCGTGCTTGACGGCATTCTCAACCAGCGGTTGGATGGAAAGGGGAGGGATCTGGACGCGAATGTCCGGCTCTACCTTCCACACTACGGACAGCCGCTCTGCAAACCGCGTCTGCTCAATTTGTAAATAGGCTTCAACAAGCTTCAATTCATGTGAGAGGGGAACAAGCTGATTGGTATTCTGAAAGTCGAAGCTGATTTGCAGGAAGGAGATGAACGCGCTGACGAGCTCCTGCATCTTTTTGGTATCGATATCACTTAGCGCGAGTATGGAATTTAAGGTGTTGAACAAAAAATGGGGTTGAATCTGCGCTTGCAAATAAGCCGCTTCCATCCGCAGTCGTTCGTTATAGGATTGATTCATGGCAATTAACGCCCGAATGCGGTATTTGAGCTCCATGGCATCGACCGGCTTCGTGACATAATCATTGGCGCCGGAGATAAATCCGGTGTAGATATCCGCAGGCTGACTGCGTGCGGTCAACAGCAGAATCGGAAGCTCGGAGATCGAATACTTCTCCCGGGCTTTTTGCGTAAGTTCATAGCCCGACATCGCCGGCATCATGACATCGGCAATGAGCAAGTCGAACTGTCTTGTGTTCAGCCAATCCAGAGCCTCATGGGCCGAATTCACAGCGGTTAGCGCATAAGGCTCGCTTGTGAGAATGCCGCTGAGCACATTCAGATTAACCGGGTCGTCATCCACCACCAGGATGTTCACCTTGGCGCCCGTCAACAGCGGCGGAATCGATCCGGGGAGCAAGCTTTTTCGGGTATCCTGTTCCGAATAGCCCCACTCTGTCATGTGGGGAAGGGACTCATCTGTCACCGGAATAGATCGTAGAGAGGGCTTCTGCAGGCTCGATAGTCGGCCGACGGCATCGGCGAGCGGCAGATCAAAGCGGAAGACGGAGCCCTTGCCGAGGTCCGATTGGATGGTCAGGCTTCCTCCATGCAGCTCGATCAATTGCCGGCAGATGCTTAAGCCCAGACCAACTCCCCGCCCGTCGCGAATCCCATGCGGTCCTTGCTCGTAGGGGAGGAACACTCGCGCCATGGTCTCTTGGGTCATGCCGACCCCGGTATCGGTTACTTGAATGAAGGCGCGTCCATTCTGTTCTTCAGTCGAAACGGTAATAGACCCTTCTTCGGTGTATTTAAGTGCGTTATGGACCAGGTTTAAGAGAACCTGAACCAGCCTCTTTTCATCGGCAAGAACAAGCGGCATGGATTCCGAGATTGACATGGTTAACTGGATCGGTTTGCCCTCCGTCATATAAGAAAGCATTCCGATCACTCCGGGAACTACTGACTGAATGGAGAGAGGCTCTTGCTGCAAGGTAATGCGATGCTCTTGGAGACGGACAACATCCAGCAGATCACCCAGCATGTGGGACATGCGGCGGGCAACGTTAACCAACAGCTCCATCTCTTTACGGCTGCTTTCGGTGAGCTTGTCTTCCTCTTTGTTCATGACATTCTGTGCAAGATTGAGAATCCCATGAAGCGGCGTTCGCAGCTCATGAGAGGTATTGGCCAGAAACTGATCCTTGAGCTTGTCAGCCTTTTTCAATTGGTCCGCTAGTTCCGTTTTCTCTTGGGCATTGCGAATGTATTTTTTGAACCAAAAAGCTGAAAAGCCTACAATGGCGGCGAGCACATCCAACGGATAGTAGACGAGTACGACCTGCTGGTTCAAATCCCAAACATTCCACATTTGATTCGATAGAATCGCTGCCCCGGATAACAACAGAAAGACGACATCTTTCTCTTCCCGCTTAGTGAGGATCAAGCGCCCCATGCTGTAGATCAACCCGAAATAAGGGATAAGCGCTACCAGTTGAACCAACCCCATGTGATTGGAGGTATTGATCCATGAAGCGGGAGCGATCAACAAAAATCCCGTATAGAGAGAAAGAACCGTTATGTATAGACGCAATCCTTTGTTGATTCCGGCTCCTGAGGTGAACTTTCGAAAGACAAGCAGGATAAGAAGGTTTTGCCATAAGAAAGCAATCAATCGGAATTTTAACGACCCGGTATACGAAATCGGCAACGCCGCAAGCACAAAGCCGTCATTTCGGAACAGAAGGATGATCGTTACGGAGAGGGTCATGAGCCCGAAGAGAAATAATGCGCGTTCTTTGGGGTTGAAAAAGTAAAGGATGCAGGCGTAGAGTCCATGCAGCAGCAGGATGATCGTTGTAAGCAATTGAAAGCCTACGGTATAAAAGTGTGTCCGATCCACAGCCTCTTTGGAGCCAAAATAGACAGGCCCTCCGATGCCGCCCTTGTAGGGATGGTCAAAGTTTGCTGCACGAAGCAGCACTTCGATTTCGGTTGTCCCTTCCGAATAAAAGGGCGCCGTATACGAGGTGGTATTTGGTTTGTATTCCTCGCGATTCTTCGACACTCTTCCATTCTCAGGCAGGGGAGTCCCATTGATCTCTACAGCGGAAGCGGATTGAACCTGTTTGATCCACAGAGAAACCGGCTGCTTAAGCGGATCTACAAGAATGCGCAGCCGATAAGTTCCAAACCCATACGAGGAAGCAGGATCCGGCTTCAGCGCGCGGCTCCAGTCTCCCGGTACCTGAAGCGAGAGGGGAGATTGGGTGGAGGCGGCAAGATCCGAATAGGAGATCCATTGAGAAGGATAGAAGCTCCATTCGCCGTCCAGCTTGACTAATTTGGCCTTTACCAGATCCCGGCCGCGCAAATCTAGCACCCCATTGACGACATGGGCAGGCTCGGCGGTCTGAAAGAGGCTGAACCAAGTGAGACGAAGACCAAAAAGAATGCTGAGAAACAGCAGGATAATAGCGATTTTGGTAAGAGTAGGATTCTTTATCATGACATCATCATACCAAAAAAAATAGATGGACAGGATTTTTTGTCGATGATGCGAGAGAGCTACAAGCTATGAATAGCAAGGCTCTCGATAATCGCACCCGTCAGCATCAACGCGAACCCGGTTATGAGGACAATCGATTCGGATCTCGTCAGGTGAATCTCCCTAAATTTCCGTGTCACGGTCGTTTTGCCGCTCGTCAATATCGTGGCGATGTGGGCGAGAGCACAGGTGATGAGCAACTGCCCCATCATCTCCCAGAGCCCAGCCCTGTGTACGAGATCGAAGGTGCGAGTGATTCGGTTCAGCAGCGGAACGGCTTCGCCTCCCATGGAGAAGGACCAGGTGCCGAGCACCACTCCGTTGATGCAGATCTGGGCAAAGAAGGCAAGGTATCCGATCGAAAGATACTGAGCTTCCGATTCCTTTTTTTGGCCAAAGAGACTTCCGAAACTGATCACCAACACAGAAAGCATATTATATAAGAAAATTTGTAGAGTGAGCACATACGTATTGTTCGAGGTTTCCCAATTCTGCAAAGGGTTTTTGTTTTTCAGAACCCCTTCCGGAAGGATCAAGTGGCTGATGATCATGATCCCAAAAAACAGCACCAGAAAGAATAGGGTTGAAAAAAGTACGCGCCGTAGCAAATTTCTGCTGCTTAGTTGTTCGCGAATAGCTCTCATCACTTTTCCGCCTCCTTATAGCCCCCAAGGAATCAATCGTTACATTTCCTTTTGGAATCGGTTCATCAGATAAAGACCTAAGACATTGTAGAAGAGGAATACGAGCACCACAACCAAGGTAACCCATAAGGGAGCGGATATAAGAATCGTCACGTAGGCGATGCCCATAATCAGCCACTGCGTGATATCACCGGCCTTCGCCTTGGCGCGATTGCGAATGAGGGTATTTCGTTCATCGTGAAATTCGATTTGGGCTTGCTTTTCCAGCTCGGGATTGTTCCGTTCCATCTGCTTCATCCGCAGATTCGAAATGCTCAGCCCAATAAAACCCGAGCCGACTCCGATCAAGCTGCCAGATAGGGGCTTCGTTTCCTCACTGTGTAAAAAGAAGCTGGCCGCAATACAGCAGAGGCCCGCAATCAGCATGACGACATAAAAGGAGCTCCTTCTTTTCATGGTGTTTCCTCCTCATAGATAAAGATTTCTTCAATGGTCATGTCAAAAAAACGTGCAATTTTGAACGCTAGAAGGATAGATGGATTGTATCTCCCATTTTCAAGAGAGCCGATCGTTTGCCGGGATACCTCTAAAGCCGCAGCAAGCTCTTCCTGCTTAATGCCGCGCTCCTTGCGTATTTCCTCCAGTCTGTTCTTCAATAGATCACCTCGTCAGTCGAAATGGAAAGTTTGCTTTCCATAATGAAAATAACAAAGAAGCCGGCTTATGTCAAGCTAGCTTTCCATGGAGAAGCGGTAAGCGAGGAGGGCAAGCAATCCTATCACCACTAGCACCGGAGTCGATTGCCCACTTTCCACAGTCTTTTGCAACTTCCAATTTTTATAAAAAAAGGGCTTGTAGTATGCCCATCCATCGGTATAGTTAGAGGTACGGCGCCGTAATAAAATGAACGGGAGTTTGGAATATGGATCAATTTGTTGTCAACCGAATCGGAAAAGTCCGATCAGACGAAAACGGAATGCGCTTGGAGTTGGAAAAAGCGTATATTCCTGCATTGACGAATTTGGAGGGCTTTGGTTACATTCAAGTGCTTTGGTGGTTTGATCAATGTGACAACAAGGAGGCGCGAGCCAAGCTGGTGGAGCCAAGCCCCTATAAAGGCTCACCGCATAAGCTCGGAACCTTTGCGACGCGTTCTCCGGAGCGGCCGAACCCCCTTGCATTGACCTGCGTGCATGTCACCTATGTGGATATGGCAAACGGAGTCATTGGATTGGCCTATATCGATGCGGAGGACGGCTCGCCGGTGCTGGACATTAAGCCCTATACGCCGAGCCTTGATCGGGTGGAGAAACCCATCGTTCCGGATTGGTGCGCTGACTGGCCGCAAAGTGTGGAAACCTCCGGGGAGTATGACTGGGGGAAGGTCTTTCAGTTCTAAGGCATAAGATTGCTTAAAGCCAAGCTCGAACGTGTCCTTCCACGATTCGAGCTTGTTTTCTTTTCATCCGGCGGTATACTATAAAGTTGAGTGTCCAAACGCGCTCCGAATCGAATTGAGGAGATAAGCTGCATGAAATCGTTGGTTATCATCCCGGCCTATAATGAAGAGAACAGCATTGAGGCCGTGCTTGGCTCTGTGAAGCGATGGCACCCGGACATCGACATTGTGGTCGTGAACGACGGCTCCAAGGACGATACGAGTCGGGTGGCGAAGGCGACCGGGCTTGCCCATGTCGTCGATCTGCCGGTGAATTTGGGCATCGGCGGTGCGGTTCAGACAGGGTATTTGTTTGCGTTCCGGAACGGGTACGATATCGCCATTCAGATCGATGCGGACGGCCAGCATGATCCGGCGGATTTGGAGAAGATCATCGCAGTCGTCGCGAACGGAGAGGCTGCCTGTTGTGTGGGCTCGCGCTTCGTCGAAGAGACGGATTACACCCCGAGCCTCTTTCGAGGCATCGGCATCAATTTCTTCTCCTGGATGATCAAATGGACCGTGGGCAAACGGATCACGGACCCGACGTCGGGCTTCCGCGCGGTCAATCGCGATGTCATCGAGGTGTTCGCTAATTACTATCCCGATGATTATCCAGAGGTAGAGGCGGTCGTCCTGCTCGAACGCATGGGCTTCTCCGTGAAGGAAGCCTCCGTTCAAATGCACAGCCGTGCGGCGGGCAAGTCGTCCATCACCCCGTTCAAGTCGATGTACTATATGATCAAAGTGTCACTGGCCGTCATCATGACACGGATAAGGAATGTGAACTGACGCCATGAATATTTATGTCCTGTCGGTCGTTTTTTGCCTGCTGTTCATCGGCTCCGTGGTCGAAATGATCCGGCGCCGCAAGATCTCTGAGCGCTATTCGCTCCTGTGGTTGATTCTTGGGTTTGTCATGCTGATCTTCAGCGTGTTCCCGAAGCTGCTGAACGGACTAGCTTCCGCTATGGGAATCGTCTATGGAACGTCGCTGCTCTTTTTTATCGGCTTCTTGTTCTCCCTTGTCTTCATTATTCACTTGACGACAGTCATTACCAAGCTCGACCGCAAAATGACGCGGCTAACGCAGGAGGTTGCTCTGCTGAAATCGCAAAGGGAGGAAGCCGGAGATGATCGCCCTGCTGATCGTATTCTGTAATGTCATCCTGCTTGTCAGCGGCCAGACGATGTGGAAATACGCCCTGAACCGCCATCCGCTGCGCTCGGCGGCAGATATTGTTCCACTGCTCACCGATCCGGTCATGCTGGGCGGCTGCGTCCTGTTCGGCGTTGCGACGGTCATCTGGTTCTACGCGCTCAGCCGCTTCGACTTAAGCCGTATCTACCCGCTTCAGTCCATGGCGTATGTGCTTGGTGCCATCTCGGGCGTCGTTCTCTTCCGCGAGTCGATGTCCGCTGCACAATGGATTGGCATCATCCTCATCCTCGGCGGCGCATTTCTTGTCGCGAAGCCCTGATAATTATGATCAAGTTTTCCCGCGGACATACAAAGCTCCCCTCCAGCCGGAATCTACCGGCGGAAGGGGAGCTGTTTTCTACGAAAAAGCGGTTTGATTGTTAACCAGTTAAATGCGTGCGGGAGTGTCTTTCAAAATCAGCTTGGCGCAATAATCAATGACCTCGCTGCGTCGGACGATCCCGATGAAGCGATCCGTGTCGTCGACGACCGCCACGAAGTTCTGGGTTTGGACCAGCTTCAGCAGATCCTCCATGGTCGCATCAATGCGAACAGCTTGATGCTGCAGCCTTAGAGGAACCTCCGACAGCGAGTGACGGTGCGCATTCTCAAAGGTAATCTGAATGTTGTTCTTGAGAAACCAGAGCAGGTCGCCTTCGGTAATCGTTCCTAAATAGCTGCCGTCCTCGTTCAAGACGGGAACGGAGGTGAAACGGTGATGCTCCATCTTCTCAAGTGTTTGCCGGAGTGTCGTATCCGGAGTTAGACAGACGACGTCCCGTTTGGGAAGCAGGAAAAATGCAATATTCATCATTGCGGTAAAACTCCTTTGGAAAGCGAATCAGTGCTCTCCTATTGTACCAAATTCCCGACCACGTTGACAGTCATTCTCCAAATAGAGCGTGTTGCAAACACGTTCTAGCAGAACCCCACTTGATCTGAAAAGGATGAGATACTTATGACCCAGCAGCGAATTACGGTTCATTCCGTGCAAAATGAAGAGGATCTGCAGGCGTGTTTTGCTATCCGCGTTCAGGTATTCGTGGAGGAGCAAAACGTCCCCTCCGATGAAGAAATCGATGAGTTCGACGCATCCTGGGACGCATGCCGCCATTTCCTGGTCAAGGTCGACGGGAAACCCGCCGCGACGGGACGCTACCGCAGCTATAAGGAATCGCCACCGACCGTGAAGCTTCAACGGATCGCCGTTCTTCCTGAATACCGCGGAACCGGACTGGGCCGCGTCCTCATCCTCGCTATGGAGGCAGACGCCAAGAAAGCCGGAGCGGACTATTCGGTTCTCGACGCCCAGTGCCAGGCGGAGCCGTTTTATCGCAAGCTGGGGTACGAAACCGTTTCCCCTGAGACCTTTTTGGATGCGGGAATTCCTCATGTTCGGATGCAGAAGAGGCTGTAAGGCTAACAGTTTATCGGATGGGAGTCAGTCAAACTCATAGGGGACACGCTGACGGAGGAACCGCATCGTCCCGGTGTGGCCGATATAGGACTCTATGTCGTCCTCATAGTGCATCAAATAGATGGCCTTCTGCATCTCCTGCGGAAGGGTCAACAGCTCCTCCAGCGTCGTATGGACGATGCCTGGAGGGGTGAACTGGCACTCGTGAAGCAGGTACCGGCAACTGCGCCCGTAAACCATTTCCTCAAGCAGCGCGCGGTCGAAAACCATGTCCGCGCTGTAAAAGAGCTTGTCCTGAATCACCAGGGAGTAGCTCGGCTTGCCCGGAATATGCCGGGTGGGTAAAGCTTCAATGGTGAAACCGGGCGCCAGCTCGGCCGGCACACGATTCTTCAGGACCGTTACTTCATAATAATCGGTCAGTTTCGTTACCCCGGCTTCCGGGTATTCCAAACCTCCCCGCAAGGTATGCTCCCAGATCGGAGCCTCCAGTTCTTCCGGTACAATCAGCCGGGGCCTCTTGCCGAGCTGAAACTTCATTCGAAAGGTCAGCTCCTCCAGCCCGCCGACATGATCTGTATGCAGATGTGAGATTAGAATCGCGTCGATCTTCCCGAGGTCTACCCCCATTTCATGTAAAGCGCGCGGTGCCGTGATGCCGCAATCCACAAGCAGCGTGAAGCCATTTTCCTCAAACAGTGCATTGTTGTTGTCAAAATGGTTGGCAAAAGCCCCACCCGTACCCAGCATGCGCAGATTCAATGTCATCCATCGGTCCTCCTTTAGCCAATCGGTTGGATTTCCTCTAGAGCGTGCTTTGATTTTGGATTCCGCCTCATTTCAGGCGAATTCCCTATCCGCTGCGTTCGTCCAAACGGTTTGAATTACGCATTAAGTGTAGCATGAGAGGGGTCAACCACCAAGGGGAGCTTCCTTCTTTCCCGTGAACAGGGACATTCGCCCAGTCTGGTTCATATGGTATACGGAGAACCCGGATTCGGCGGAAGCAGCCGGACGGGAAGGAGGATGAACGATGGCCAAAGCGGCAGCGAAAAAGAAGGAACCCTTGTCGTCCCATGACAAAAATCGCTACAACATGAAGGTGGTGTCGTCCGATACATGCCAAGTATGCAAGCAGCAATGTCCCCGCGGCATCCGCTACTTGGAGCATATGGCGAAGCCGGGGGCGGTCGGTCACGGAGTGCCTTGTATCTTGACGCAGGGGAGAGCGTATAAGTGATGCGTCAGCCGCGGAGGTGGCCTTTCTTTCCGGAAGCATTCCGGGTTATAATGAGATGTATTCTCATTTAGGAGGGGAGCTCCGATGTCTCTGCGATTAAATGTTCATCTTCTTCCGCTGATCGTATCGGCGTTATTCGCTTTATCGGTCATCGGCATACGGCTGAAGGCTGCCGGACGTCCCACCTCCGAGCGTAAGATCATCATTCCGCCACTCGGCATGAGCACCGGCTTTGCGATGTTCATTTTTCCATTCATGCGCATCCCGTTCACATGGGGGCTCTTGGCTTTTCTGGCGGGAGCTCTGTTCTTTTCCTATCCGCTGATTCGCACATCGAAGTTTGAAGCTATTGAGGGGCACATCTACTTGAAGCGCTCCAAAGCCTTTATTGTGATCCTGCTTGTGCTGCTCGTGATTCGGCTGATCCTTCACGATTATGTGGAGCAGTACGTCAGTTTGGGACAAACGGGCGCTTTGTTCTTCCTGCTTGCATTCGGCATGCTTCTCCCTTGGCGGCTGGCTATGCTGGTACAATACCGAAAGGCCGCCCGCACCCTGGTGTCTGATGGGCAAGTGGCAACCGACTAACCGTTCTTTATCAAAAAAGGAAAACCGTCCCTGGCCTTCAAATTGCTATGGGGTTCACCCGAAAATCCGCGTCCCTGCATCATTTTTTTTGATGACGCTTCGCAACTCCGCAACCGCAGCGGAGTATATACTATCAGATTCTACCGATTTGATGGAGGGGAAAGACACGATGAAGGCCAAGCGGTTACTTGTCCTATTAACAACCTTCTCGTTGCTGTTCGGAGCCAGCGTTTATGCGGAATCCCAGTGGGGCGACTATGAAGGTTTTTCTAAAGTGAAAATGCGTTTGGACGGAAATGATGTGAAGGTGGGGGAGAATGACGCTCCCGCGATTTTAATGAAAGAAAAGGCGATGCTTCCCTTGCGTTATGTAGCAGAATCCTTGCATACACTCGTCAAGTGGGACAGCACGACGAAGACGGTAGACATGAACCGTCCCGACGTGCACATGGTCTTCGCTCAGGATGTAGCGGAGGACCTCACTACGATCCGCAAGCCCTTTTCACGGGTTGCGCAAGGTCGTTCCGGAGATTTCTTCGTCTTTATTGATGCGGACAACATCAAGTTGCCGGTCGAAGGCTTCAAGATTACGGTTTATTCGCCTAGTGGCGAAGTGGTTGCGACCAGTCCGGTCGAAGTGCCGCCGAAGACGGACGATTCCTTCTGGTACCTGTGGAAGGTCAACGTAAACTTTGCCAAAAAGGGAGATTACGTGGTCAAATTCGCATTCCTGTATAAGGGTGAATTTACGGTCGTCTCGGAGAAGACCATCACATCGAGTTAATCGAAGAGGATAGCACCGTGCCGTTCGCAAGAACGGCATTTCTTTTTGGGGAATACTTGTGGTAAGATACTCGAGTATCGAAACACTTTTAGCAGAAACGAGGAGATATCGTGAGCGAACATAAACATGAGGGTTGCGGCTGCGGTCACGACCACGATCACGACCATGAACACGAACA
Organism: Gorillibacterium timonense; assembly: GCF_001457415.1. Taxonomy (GTDB): domain Bacteria; phylum Bacillota; class Bacilli; order Paenibacillales; family NBRC-103111; genus Gorillibacterium; species Gorillibacterium timonense. The sequence continues at coordinate 150,312 of NZ_LN881723.1, read as the reverse complement.
CGAGGCTGTATTCCTGGTGACGGACGACGAAGGCAAAGAGCATGAGATGGTCATGGTCTTCCAATTCGAATCCGAGGACCAGGCTTATGCCGTCCTTCTGGACCGCAACGATCCCGAAGCGGACGGAATCATCTTCCGCATCGAGGAAGAGAACGAGGAAGCCTTCCTCGTCAGCATCGAGGACGATGAAGAATGGCAGCGTGTTGTCGCTGTCTATAACGATCTTGCCGCCCAAGAAGCCGAATAAGCCTAACCTCGATCCTGTGATCGCGTTTTCGTGGCCCCCCCTTGGTTAGGGGGGGTCTTGTTTTGCTGGAATGTCGGTAGGAGCTTGTTAAGGCCAGTACGCCTTCATCCCGAATCGAGTGGTCATGATTTGGCGTCGATTGAGAGGAGAAAGGGTGCGGAAATCATAGATTTGATTTGTAAGCGTTTTAGAGGAACTCGCTAGAATCAGGAATAGGCCGAGGGTTAGGGCTTACCTGCGGTAGGAGGGGCGAATCGCAAGTATGCTGGAGTTCCGTAATGTCTACAAGACGATTAATGGGGTTGATCTAAAGGATTTGTGCCTGCATGTGGCGGAAGGGCAACGGCTAAGCCTTGAATGTGATCATGCGATGAGCGATCTTCTGGTCCGCCTCATTCTAGGAAACGAACTGCAAAACCGCGGGAGCATCTTGCTCTCCGGCCTGGATAATCGGGATTTCCTTCAGCGGTACAAGGGGAGAGTTGGAGTCATTTTTCGAGAGGACGGCTTCTATTCGAAGATGACGGTGGGAGCCTATGCCAAGTTCTTTGCCGAGCTTTCAGGATCATCCGCGAACTACCGGGAAATCTTGGCGAAGCTCGCTCTGCTGGACAGCGCGAAAACCAAAATCCACGAGTTGAATCACGGTCAGCGGAAGCGGCTTGCGCTCGCCCGAGAGCGAATCAAGCGGCCCTCTCTGCTGCTCTTTCAGGAACCTAATCTCAACATGGACCGGGAAAACATGGCGATTCTGCTGGAAAACCTGGAGCAGCTCTCACAAGAGGGAACCTGTGTGGTGAACATGTCGGTGTTTTTTCGGGATACGTTGCTCATGGGCGGACAATCCTACCGCCTCGACGACAATGGGCTGGTCGAGCTGCAGACCGGATTGGAGGATGCTCCTCTGGAACAGGGACCGCCGCCTGCAGGTGTCGCAGCCGAACCCACTCCTCCGATATACCGGATCGAGAAGATCCCTGCCCGGCTGGAGGACCGCATTCTACTGTTCGATCCGATGGAGATCGACTATGTCGAAAGCGAAGCCGGTTTCAGCGCGCTCAGTGTCCGAGGCGACCGTTTTCCCTGTGCGCTCTCGATGGCGGAGCTGGAGGAGCGTCTGCGGCATTTCGGCTTCTTCCGCTGTCATCGTTCTTATCTGGTCAATCTCCAGCGATTGAAGGAGGTTGTCACCTTCACCCGCAACAGCTATAGCTTGAGCCTCGACGATCGCAACAAGAGCTCGATTCCTCTCTCGAAGGGACGCCTCGATGAATTGAAGGAGATTCTCAAGCTTTAAGCAGACTTCATTCAGCGGAGAATCAGCTTCGTTCCCGGTGTCTTATGCTCCATTCGAAGGCCTCATGACTCTTTTTACCCGCTTTTTGACTCCGTTCACTGTAAATGTGTGGCGCTCCGCTCAAGCCCCTGCCATACTGGGATCAGCGGCCGGACACCGGCCAAGTACGAAGGAATGGGGGCACAAGGATGAGTGCGATCTTATCCATGCAAGCCGTTCGCAAGGAGTTTAAAACCCATGTCGCCTTGCAGAACGTAACTTTTCAGGTGAAGGAAGGCGAGATCTTCGGCTTTCTCGGACCGAGTGGCGCGGGCAAAACGACCACCATCAAGCTTCTGACCGGACAGCTTCGCGCGACCTCGGGAGAGGTCCAAGTCATAGGCGAACGCGAGGAGGGGAGCATCCGGCGGCTGTCGAGCCGGATCGGGCTGTTGTCCGATACGAGCGGTTTGTATGAGCGAATGAGCGTCTTTGACAACCTGGCCTTGTTCGCGGACATTCACGGCGTGAACCGAAGTGAGATTCCCGAGCTGCTGGAGAAGGTCGGCATGGCCGAGCATATGAAGCAGGAAGCCAAGAAGCTGTCCCGGGGCATGAAGCAGCGCTTGATGCTTGCAAGGAGCATTCTTCATAAACCGGCGCTTCTGTTTCTCGATGAACCGACCTCCTCGCTCGATCCGGGTAATACCCTGGAGATTCACAAACTGCTCCGCAAGCTGAACAAGGAAGGCACGACCATCTTCCTGACTACGCATAACATGGAAGAAGCCGACAAGCTCTGCGATCGTGTGGCGTTTCTGAATGCTGGCGAAGTAGTCGAACTGGGCGTCCCCGGTGAGCTGAAGCTCAAGTATTCGGATCGTTCCGTCAAGGTTGTCCTGGACGGAATACCGGAGCCGATCTACATTCCGAGCAATGCGGAGGGCGGAAGCAAGCTGCAAGACTGGATGGCATCTGGCAAGGTTAAGGCCGTCCATTCAATGGAGCCGAACCTTGAAACCATCTTCCTGAATCTGACGGGGAGGGAACTGTAATGGAATGCTCAGCAAGACATGTCCGTGCGTTATTGAAAAAGGAACTGAAAGATTTCGGCAAGAACCTCAACGTGATGTTCATGTGCGTGCTGCCGCTTCTTTTTGCCTGGCTGTATTCCATGATTTACAATGATGCTTTTCCGAAGGCGGATCTTCTCGTCATGTGTGTGGGGATGAGCCTCACGCTGGTCACCTGCTTCGTCATCGCGATGTTGATCGCGGAGGAGAAGGAAAAGCAGACGCTGCGAACGCTGATGCTGTCCGCAATTTCACCGCTGGAATTCTTCCTAGGTAAGGGACTCTTCACTCTTCTGGTCTCGACGATTCTGAACAGCCTGATTTTCTTCATCATCGGAATAGAAACGCGGGTATATGGGCTGTTCCTGATCGTAACCGTCCTGGTGTGTCTGTCGATGGTGGCGATTGGGGCGATCATCGGACTGGTCGCACCGAATCAGATGGCAACGGGGGTCGTCGGCATGCCGATCCTGCTCGTCTTCTTAATGGTTCCGATGTTCGCAGAGATGAATGCGGTGATGGGCAAGATCGCCTGGCTCCTGCCAAACTATCACATGAATGTTTTGATACGGCAGATGATCGAGAGCGGCGGGATCGGCAGCGACGGGCTGCAACGGATAGGGGGCATCGTGCTCTGGATCTTCATTAGTGCGGGGATCTTTGCACTCATTTACCGCCGCAATGGGTTGGATGATTGACCGGCAGGCTGAGAGATAACCGGTGAACAGAAAAATAGGATCAAAGAAAAGGCGATTCCAAAACCACGGCTGACGTGGAGAGGAAAGCGCCTTTTTGCATAGCCGTTCATTTCGAATTCGAAGACCAGGCTTACGCCGTCCTTCACTTTTGTCGCAGAAGCCAGGCTGGTGAATTCGGCGAACTCATCGGAACAGGTGACGGACTCGTTTCATAAACAAATCAAGCACCTGATGGTTCGCGTTCTCGAGGGTGCGGACCCCATAGAGATAATGCTTTCTCAAATCGGGAATGTTGAGCGGGATCATCACGATGTCCATGCTATCTTGCATCCACGGGTAGCCCTTGATCGTATAGTCGGTTGCGATGGTTACCGCGATGTTTTCCTTCACAGCCTTGTAGATCGCTTCGACTTGGTTGGTTTTGAACAGGATATCGAGCGGTTCTCCGAACACGGAAACCAGTTTGGTAATGTATTTGTCGTCGTACAGAACGAAGCTGTACGGAAGGAGTTCAGTGGGGGACACGCTTTGTTTAGCGGCAAGGGGGGAGCTCTTGCTGACACCGATGACGATGTCCCCCTCCATGATTTCGTCAAAATGAAGATTTGGGTATTTTTGGTTCACGTTTGATAGCAGGATTAATGCGGCATCAAGGCTGCCGTTCGTGACCTCATGAATGAGTTCGACAGTGGGGCTTTCGATGATTTCCAGCTGTAGATTGGGAAACTCCTTCTTCATTTGAGTCAGTACTTCAACCAAAAGTGTGATCGGCCCAGGAATCGTACCGATGCGGATTTTCGCATTATTGATCTGATTGTAGTTCTGCGCTTCGGTTCGTAGCTCCTGAACTTCTTTTAGAATAATTTTGGCTTTTTGGATGATCATTTCCCCTTCGGGGGTTTGGACTGCGCCGCTTCTGGAGCGGACAAAGATTTTCATGTTGAGTTCTTGCTCCAATAAGGTGATGGCACGGCTGACCCCGGCGACGGTCATCAAGCGCGCTTCGGCGGTACGCGTGAGCGAACCGGTTTTGGCGACCTCGACGATGCATTCAAGCTGTTCCAGATTCAATGGGGCATGCCTCCGTTTTAGTTGATTTTTTGTTAATCAAACTTGAAAATGCTTTAATTTAATTAACTAATAATATATGTTAAGATGGGCCACGGGTCAATAAGCTGTCACTGCTTACGATAAAATGACCGAATGACTAAAATAGTCAATCATGCATGGGTTGGGAAGGGGGGATTCCTGGCAGCTATCGAAGTGATGAGACGGAAGGTTATTTCTATAGAACAGAGAGAAAAGGAGTGAAATCATGCGCGGATTAACGGTTTTTTTTCATGATTTCAAGCAGATGCTGCGGAAGCCGGTCATGATGATTACGCTTCTTGTTATCGCGTTTCTACCGATATTATACAGCGGTGTTATGTTAAAAGGAGCCTGGGACCCTTACGGGAAACTGGACCAGCTCCCCATCGCCGTCGTCAATCTCGACACGGGGGCGGATTTTGAAGGGGAATCGCTGCAGATCGGCAAGGATTTGATAGAGGAACTGCAAAAGAGTAAAACGTTCGACTGGTCTTTTGTGAGCGAAGCGCAAGCTAAGGATGGCATTACCCGAAACCATTATTATATGACGATCACCATACCGAAGGATTTCTCTCAAAAAGCGACGACGCTGATGGGAGAACATCCGGAGCAGGCGGAAATCCTATATGAGCCGAATTGGGACAGCAATTATGTTGCCGCCCAGATCGGCACGAATGGCGTCAAAGAGATCAAAGCAAGCATCTCTGCGAAAATCACCGAATCCTATACCCGCAGCATGTTTGCCCAATTCCAAAAAGTCTCCAGCGGGCTGGGAGAAGCAGGTGATGGAGCTCAAAAACTGAACGATGGCGCCGATAAGGTGGAGAAAGGCCTACTGACACTCTCGTCCAATATGAGCAAGCTTACGGACGGAACCTTGCAGGTGAAGGATGGCTTGAAGCCTCTGGAGCAGGGAGCCGCTCAGTTGAATTCCGGTGCGATTTCCTTGTCCACCGGCGCTGCTTCCTTGGCCGACGGACTGAAGCAGCTCGCTTCGGCACAAACCCGCTTGGAGCACGGAACAACGGGCTCCAAACAAGGAGCAAATCAACTGAAAAATGGACTGCAAGCTTCTGTGGAAGGCAGCAAGAATCTCGTTTCCGGGCTTGAAGCTTCATCGGAGGGGGCTGTTAAGCTGAGCTCCGGACTGAATGCATCGACAACGGCGAGTTCACAAGTAGCGGACGGCGCGCAGAAGGTCGCCTACGGGTTGAAGAAGCTCGTCGAGTCCAATCCCCAGTTGGCGCAAAGCCCGCAGGTGCAGCAATTGGTTGATGCCAGCGAACAGGTTGCTCAAGGCAGCGAAAAGCTGATAGCGGGTCAGCAGCAATTGGCGGATGGCAGCAAAACACTGACCACCGGCCAGCAGCAGCTGCTCGAAGGAAGCCGTCAGCTGGAGCAGGGGCAGCAGCAGCTTTTGCAAGGGGCCGAGAAGCTTGCTGCGGGTCAGGACGAATTGAGAAGCGGCATGCAGCAATTCGGAGTTAAGCTGACCGAAGCTGCAGCGGGCGGCTCGCAGGTGGCGGCCGGAGCCAGCCGCGTGAATGAAGGCGCAGCTCGCCTTCAGGGGGGCTTTGCCCAACTGCAGAGCGGCGTCGGCAACTTGGCGGACGGCTCGCAGATGCTTGAGAGCGGAGCTGATCAGCTGCAGAATGGCGCTGCTCAAGTGACCGATGGCTTGGGGCAGTTGGTCGAGAAATTAAACGACGCGGGAAGCCGAGCAGCTTCCATGACCGATGACGATTCCACCGTAACGATGTTCGCTCAGCCGGTGAAGCTCACGGAAAACACGGATCGCAAGGTCAGCGTGTACGGACTCGGAATCGCTCCTTATTTCCTGTCCATGTCGCTCTTCGTCGGGGGTCTTGTGCTCACGGTTGTGGTTCCGCCGCGCAAATCGAACGCTCTCGGAGCCAGTTCCTTCGGCAGGTTCCTTAGCCGCACGCTCACATTCCTGATCATGGGCTTGGCTCAATCGCTGATCGCCAGCCTTATCCTTCTGTACGGATTCGGCATCGAGGTTCAGAGTGTCCCGCTGTTCCTGCTGTTCACTAGTATGACCAGTCTGACCTTCCTGATGATCATTCAGGCGATTGTCACTTGGCTGGATCAGCCGGGACGTTTCGTGGTGATTATCCTGATGATCCTTCAGTTGACCTCCAGCGCCGGAACCTTCCCACGGGAGCTGCTGCCCGGATGGATGCGGAGCTTGAATCCGTTCTTGCCGATGACGCACAGCATCAAGGGCTTTAAGGCGGTCATTTTGAGCGGTGATTTTAGCTTGATGTGGACACAGGTCGGTATCCTTGCCTGCTACGCGCTACCGTTCCTCCTATTGACGCTTCTGTACTTTGTGCGTCCGGGTGATCAAGACGACGCGCGGGAGGATAACGTGGTGCCAGCTTGATTCGAGGAGTTATGGAGATTGTTGATTTACAAATGAAATAGGATGATGAGCGTGTAAATATAAGGAAGCCTCCCATCGATGGCACCCGACAGGGGTGGATGGGAGGCTTTTGGATGATATTCTGCTGCGGCGAACACGCATGGATCGCAGGAGAACCCTGTTGAATCAGGGGCTCCGTCATCGGTATCATTTACGAGGATTGAAATACATGACCCGTCCGTTCATCAGATGCACTTCGGCCTTCAGCCGCTTGCCCAGGTACTTGCTCAGCTCGTTGGCTTTGCCTTTGTCTCCGTGGGTGGAGCCTTCGGGGAGCAGGATGCGAATATGAACGCGTCTCTCGTCTCCAATGGTACGGGCTCCTAGACCGATGTGCAGCTTCCGGTAGGAGGGAAGCGAGCCGGTTAGGGTGAGCCAGCCTTCTGTGGGACCGATCTCCAGCGAATACGGAAAAGCGGCCTCCGCATAGCCCCAGCCGAGCTGCCTGCCGGCCTCCGCAAGCTGTTCCCGGTAATGGTTGAGGATATCAAGCAGTTCCTCCAACGATAGAGCGGAAGTGGAAGAGCCTTCCACCAATTCAACATAAGCATTTTGTGCCAACGGGAACACCTGCCTTCGTCAAAATGGAGGGTACCCCTTCATCCTATCAGAAGTTGACGATTTCCGGTAGGCGATCCAGGCAGTGAATCGGCTTTTCCTCGTGGATGGCTCTGTCTCCCAGAATCGTAACCTCCAATGCCCGGTAAAAATCACGGAGCATCGGTTTCGGATCAAGCTGCTCCTCGATCATACGGAGCAGGTAATCGAATTGAAGATCGGTCGGTTTGGCCTCAAAGGGAATGTTGATTTCTTCGGTGCGCCCATCCGAATAGTGAACCTCGACCAGATTGCCAAGCTCGGGAGTCGCACGGTGAGACTGGTAGGTGATCCGAATGCGCCCAAGCGGGCCGACGAATTCCTTCAGGTTATCGGTCGCCATTGTGTGGCCCCACCCGGCTTCGTAAAAGCCGACTGAGCCGTCGGACAGCTTGAGAGAGATCATTCCGTAATTGTAGGAGCCAACCGGAATATCCGGGTCGAGTCTTTGGCCGAAGCCGCTGACGGACAGCACCTCGGCTCCGGTAAACCAGCGCATGACATCCACGTAATGAACGCCGCAATCGACGATGGGGGATACCTCATGCAGCAAGGCGAGGTGGGAGTTCCAGGTCGCAGCGGGGTTCTTGATCTGGGACATGCGCATGACGATCGGGCCGCCGATTGCTCCGCTATGAATGAGGTCTCGGACAAACTGGTACGTTGTATTGTGGCGCAGGATATGGCCGATAAGCAGCTTGGAGCGGGAAGACGAACCGAGGCGAACCATTTCGGCCGCTTCTTGCAAGCTTCCTGCCATCGGTTTCTCGCAGAGGACATGCTTTCCGGCGGCCAGGCATTCGCGGGTAAGCACCAGATGGGAGGAAGGATATGTGGCGATGATGACGATGTCAACGTCACTGCGCGTCAGGTAACACCTGTAATCGGTTCCCCAGGATTCAGCCTCGTAGCGGTCAGCGAATCGGTTGGCTTTCTCAGCCATGAGATCAACAACCCCTACAAGACGTACGCGCGGATGAGCGTGTAGGGTATCCAAATGCGTGGCTCCCATCGAGCCACAGCCGATCAGTACGACCCCGTATGCTTTCATCATAAAGTTCCTTCCACGATTGAGAATTGGCGAAGCATTCCGCATAACTCGTAAGAGTCTGTTATAGGATCTTGGTATGCGGAACGGAGTAATTCCTCTTGTAGCTAAATTATAGAGCTGTGGATTAGGAAAAGGTATTATCAATCTGGTCGACTTTGTATTCGATTTTGGCATGTTGAATCGTCGGAGGGATTGCGAAATGCTAAAAACCCCAGGCGGGGTGCCCGGGGCGAGAATGAAGGATGAAGGTAGGACTCCGATAAGAGCTAAGAGCTAGGTCTGCCAGGAGCGATAATCAGAAGATGGCCTGGGTTTCGACAATGACCTTCACATTCTGAACGGTGCGATCCTCCGGACCTTTGACAGGCAGGCCGACTTCGACATGCTCGGTGATGTAGTCGATATTCTCCTGAGAGATCACTTCTCCTGGGAGAAGGATCGGGATGCCCGGCGGATAGACATAGATAAATTCCGCGATGATTCGTCCAGCCGATTCCTTGAAGGAAACAACCTCGGTATCTCCGTAGAAAGCGTCGCGCGGAGTGAGCGACAATTGCGGAATGTCAGGAACGGTCACGACAAGTTCGTTGGCGGTCTTGATGTTGTAGTTGAGCTCGGACATGTGACGCAGGGCGTCTACGAGCAGGTTAACGCTGTCTTCGGTATCGCCTGGGGTAATCAGGCACAGAATGTTGTACATGTCGCTGAGCTCGACTTCGATGTTGTAATGCTCCCTAAGCCAATTCTCGGCATCGTATCCGGTGATGCCCAGGTGGCGGACCAGGATATTGACCTTCATCGGGTCGAAGTCGAAGGTCGCCTCCGTCCCGAGAATTTCTTCGCCGAAGCAGTAAAGACCGGGAATTTCATTAATGCTCTTGCGGGCATACTGCGCCATGCGAATGGCGCGATCCGCCATCTCCTGGCCGTTAATCGCAAGATTGCGGCGAGCCGCATCTAGAGAAGCAAGCAGAATATAAGAGGTTGAAGTCGTTGTCAGCATGCTCATGATCGTCTGGATGCGCTTCGGATTGATGCGCGGACCTTGAACGTTGAGGACGGAGCTTTGGGTCATGCTTCCGCCAAGCTTGTGAATGCTGGTGGCTGCCATGTCCGCTCCCGCCTCCATGGCGGAGATCGGAAGGTCGTCATGAAAGGGCAGGAGAGCCCCGTGAGCTTCATCGACGAGTACGACCATGTTGTAGCTGTGAACCAGATCGACAATTTCTTTCAAATCGGCGCAAACGCCGTAATAAGTCGGATTGATGACGAGAACCGCTTTGGCGTCCGGGTGAGCCTTCAAGGCTTTCTTCACCGAACGGGTGGTCACGCCGTGGTCGATCCCAAGATTGGTATCGCGGACCGGAGACAGGAAGATCGGCTTAATGCCGGCGAAGATGATCGCGGACATGACCGACTTGTGAATGTTCCGAGGGACTATGATCTTATCGCCTTCAGAGCAGGTCGACATGATCATAGTCATGATCGCTCCGCTTGTTCCCTGAACGAAGAAAAACGTTTGATCGGCGCGAAAGGTCTCTGCGGCAAGCTGTTGGGCTTCCGCAATGATGGCTGTCGGCTGATGCAGATCATCCAGCGGGGCGATGTTGATGAGATCTATGGACAAGGCATTACTGCCGATGAATTCTCTGAATTCGGGATCCATCCCTACCCCTTTTTTGTGTCCGGGAATGTGAAAAGGAACGGGGTTGCTGTCCGCATGATTTCGAAGAGCGGTCAGCAGCGGAGTACTGCGTTGATCCATGTCAGTCATCTCATCCTTTCTCTGGGCAGGGATAATCCGGCTTCTAGTGCGGCTGCCCGGTTTATGGTTAGCGGCCAAACAAAAAGAGTATAGCAGAACCGCGCCAGGAATCAAGAACATATTTTAGGGAAACGAAAAAAAGGCGCAGCCCAAAAAGGCTGCTTCCCGCATGGAGCAATCGCGCAAAAGCGGCCTTAGGTTCCTTTATTTTTTCATACCGTTCAAGATGAACTGAATACAGCGCTCGATCTCGGCTTCATCGTCCCAATCTCCATCGGGGAGGATCAGCAGACGCGTAGCCACGAAACCGATAAAGACCGACAACCATAATCGGATGATCGTCGCGGGAGGAAGCGGCGCCAACTCGCCCTTGGCCTGAAAATGAAGGACGGTGGTCGTCAGGCGATCCCCCACGTGTTGGGTAACCGTCTTCATGAACTGCTCCCGAAGCTCCGCTTGAAACGGAAGCTCCTGTAACAGAATGCGAATGACGGAGAGGTGCTTGCGCGCAAATGCATACCGGTTCATCAAGACCGAACGCAGGAAGTCTTCGAAATGATCGTAAGTCTTATCGAGTACGTGAACGAAATCTTGAATCGCGATGGGATGCAAGAGCCGCATCAGCAGTGGAGTGGTAATCGACAAGAGCAGGTCTTTCTTTGTCTTGTAATGGCGGAAGATGGTTCCTTCCGCTACTCCCGCTCTCTGGGCGATCTCGCTGGTGGACGCTGCAGCAAAGCCTTTTTCCAGGAAAATGTCGATGGCGCTCTCCAGAATTCGCTGCTGCTTCTCCGTCATCTTCTTCGGAGAGTCGCTCGTCAGCTCTTTCATGAGGGGAGAGAGCTCGCTTTGGTCAGGCGAATTCGGTTCCATATCATCACCTCAAGTTTGTCGATGTTTGCGGAGTGCGAGTACATTGAGGAGCATGAAAGCTAGCGAGAGGCCAGCTAAGACATAGGCGTCCATTGCGATGGAGCTCCAGCCCTGGCCTCTGATCATGATGCTTCTTAAGGCGTCTGCTCCGTATTTGAGCGGCATGATGTTGCTCAGCCAGCGCAGCCAGGGAGCCATCGTATCCAGATCGAACAAGCCGGAGAAGAAAACCTGGGGAACGATGATAATCGGGATGAACTGGATCATCTGGAACTCGTTCGCGGCATAGGAAGAAAGCAGGATTCCAAGCGTTAGCGCCGTTAAAGTCAAAAGAAGGGTGATGAGCAGAAGATAGCCGTATGAACCGTTCATCATTAAGCCGAGCACTTTGACGCTGTAGCCTACGATGAATATGGACTGCAGGGCGGTGAAGATCCCAAATCCGAGAGTGTAGCCTACCACGATCTCACCTTTGCGGAGTGGCGAGGCGAGAAGCCGCTCCAAGGTTCCTCCGGTGCGTTCCCGCAGGAAGGAAATGCCGGCGATCAGGAAGACCAGGAAGAAGGCGATCACACCGACCAGAACCGGTCCGAAGCTGTCAAAGGCGACCATCTCTTCAGAGCCGTGAAGGTAGCTGACCGTGGGAGCCGAGGTTGCATTCTGCGGTTGAAAGGTTTGCATGGTTTTCTGCACGAGCATCAGGACCGCTTTGTTCTTGGTCGGGTCGCTGCCCTCCAGCTGAATGTTCGGAGTGGTACCTTCTAGCTGGACGAGGGCGTCCAGATCTCCGCGCTGGAGTGCATCCTCCGCATCGGCAGAGGAATAGCTCTGAACCTCGGCGCCTGCATCGGTGAGCTTCTCCGAGAACGCGGTCGGCACGTCAACAAGCCCGAGCTTCGGCTTATAGGTGTCGCCGTTGAAGATGAAAGAGACCAAGGTCATGATCAGGAGCGGAGCAATAAACATAAGGGCCAACGTGCGGCGATCATGCAGTAGCTGGCGGACGATGCGCAGAACAAGGGCGCGGATTCTCATACGGCGGCACCTCCGTAATGCAGGAAGGCTTCTTCAATCGTCGTCGTACCTGAGCTCTCCATGAGCTCCTGTGAAGAGCCCATGGCAATCAAGGAACCGTCCCGAATCATCGCAAGCCGATCGCATTTATCCGCTTCGTCCATCACATGAGTCGTCACGACGATGGTTGTTCCCGACTTTTTCAAGGCATGCAACTCCTGCCAGATCGATTGTCGAAGGACCGGATCGATGCCGACAGTCGGTTCATCCAGAATGAGAACGGCGGGACGGTGAATCAGGGCGATGGCGAGAGATAACCTTCGGCGCATGCCGCCGGAGTAAGCGGCTGCCGGCTTGTTTAGATCGGCGGTGAGGTTGACGAGCTCCATCACTTCCTCGATGCGCCTTCGCCGCACGGAACCGGACATTCCGAACAAGGAGGCGAAGAACTCCAGGTTTTCTTTCCCGGACAGCTCCATATAGAGAGCGTCGGATTGCGCCATGTACCCGATATTCTTGAACATGGACAGTTTGGGCATCCTCTCACCGAGGAGATGGATTTCGCCTGTCGTAGCCGTATCAATGCCAGTCATCATACGGACGAGGGTTGTCTTGCCTGATCCCGACGGGCCGAGCAGACCGAAGATTTCCGCTTGCTTGATCGCTAGATGGATGCCGCGCAGTACTTCCTTTTTGCCGAAGCTCTTGGTGACCCCCTCAACTTGAATCGCTGGCTGTGGAGAACTTTCTGTGAGATTGCTCAAGCTTCTCACTCCCTTTTCCAGTTGTCGCTGCTGGTTACTTCTGCAGTCTATCATGAATAAACGAGAAATAAAAGTGAGTAATCACTCATTTTGTATTTTTTTCACAATCTCTCATTTCGATGGGAATAGAATCGGAAAATCGGTCAAAGCTTAAGAGTATAGAGGGGGCAAGCCTCTAGCAAATGGTCAAAAATCTAAGTTGCTAAAACCCTCGATTCATAATAAACTGTAAGAAATCAATGAATTGTCAGAACATTCAGATTTAAAAGTAGACAAAGAATCACATTTTGCGAATCCATGGGAGGGATTGCCGTGAACAAAAGTCATGAAGTGGAGTACTGCAACTTGGATGTGCGCTTTGACCGCCGGCTAATCCGTAATTTTATCAAGGACCTGATCCAGGAAGGCTACTCCCTCTATTGGAATGAAAGCGACCGCGAATTCGCCATCTCCATTCGTTCAGGACGAAAGCTGGTCAAACTGCAATTTCAACGAATCGGAGATCGTTTCAAAATCGTCGGCAACTACATTCTGAGGGATGAGAAGCTGGCAGAACTGATGGAGAAGCTGATTAACGATACACGGGGGCATGCCGTGGTCAAGCGGTTCAAGGACCGGCAAATCGTCATTGAGAACATCATGTTCGGGGAGATCATCCGAATGGTGGAGATCAATGGCGTTGAACGGAAGATCCTGTATGAGCGGGAACCACTCATCACCGGAGAAGAAGTATCAGCCGCCATCAAGTCCCGGCGGATTGAAGACCGCATTCCAGTATTGCGCTTGGAGATGGATTATGAGCTTGCCGTGCTGGCGGATGCTCTGGCAGCGGAAGACAGCCTGAAGATCGAAGCTGGCAAACGGCGGCTTGAAGAGCTCCGGCAGGAAATGATTACGGTAGAGATGTAAGGCAGCGAAGCCTTTAACGGATTCGAAGCCCGCAGCCGCGTAGAAAACCGCGCGGACTGCCGGGCTTTTTTCATGGTGAGCGCACGAGTACGCTGTCAACTCTACTCGCACGAGTATGACGCGACGCCAATTGGCATGGGAAGAGAGGAGGAGGCCACCGTTTTCGTGTTGACCGCGTACGAGTTGGTATCCCGTCCAGAGCTGTGATATCATGATGGGGAGAAATCGGGCAATACATAGGAAAGGGAATGGCATGAATAATCTGAAGCGCTATGTCATTGCAGCAGATATGGGGACGACTAGCGTCAAGACTCTTCTTGTTGACCGGCAAGGAACCGTCGTGCATGCTCATTCGGTGTTTTACCCCATGAGTACGCCTTCTCCAGAAATAGCGGAGCAAGATCCGGACCAGATGGCGGACGCCGTGCTTGAAGGCATTCGACAGCTGCTTCTCGAGTCTAACGCGAACGCGGATGAGATACTCTGCGTCTCCTTCAGCGCCGCGATGCATAGTCTATTGGCTGTGGATGACGAAGGAGCACCGCTCACACCGCTGATCACGTGGGCGGACAACCGAAGCGCAGCATACGCAGAAGAGCTCAAACGTTCCGGCCGCGGCAAAGAAATCTACGAACGGACCGGTACGCCGATCCACCCCATGTCCCCGTTAGTTAAGCTGCTTTGGCTGAGGGAGCATGAACCGGAGGTATTTGCCAAAGCCGGTAAATTTATCGGGATCAAGGAATATGTCTTCTTCCGGTTATTCGGAAGCTATGTTGTCGATCACTCGTCGGCAAGCGCGACCGGCCTTCTTCATATGCATACGTTAACCTGGGACAGCCTCGCCTTATCCACGGCAGGAATCGGAGAGGATCGCCTCTCTAAGCCTGTTAGCGCAAGCCACAGGGAAGTCGGATTGCCGCTCTGGGCGGTTCAGAGGACGGGGCTCGCTGCAGACACTCCATTTGTTATCGGAGCTGCAGACGGCCCGCTCGCCAATCTCGGGGCGGGAGCGGTTGTCCCGGGCTCCTGGGCGCTCACCGTTGGGACGAGTGGAGCTGTACGGACAACCGTCAGCGCGCCGCTCGCCGATCCAATGAGCCGGCTGTTCTGCTATGCGCTAGCGGACGGCCTGTGGACGGTGGGCGGGGCGATCAATAACGGCGGAATCCTGTTCCGCTGGACGCGAGATGTCTTGGCTACACAAGAGGCGGAGGAAGGCCTCCGCAGGGGAATGGACCCCTACGATTACTTGACCGAGCTTGCCCATGAAGTTCCGCCGGGGTCGGATGGGCTGATCTTCCTGCCGTACCTGCTTGGAGAGCGGTCGCCATACTGGAATTCCAACGCCCGCGGCGTGTTCTTCGGCTTGTCCATGAGCCACAGCAAGAATCACATGATTCGAGCGGTCATGGAAGGCGTCGTCTATGGCCTTCATTCGGTAGCGGCGGCGCTTGAGGAATTGACCGGGAGCGCTACGGAAGTTCGAGCTTCCGGAGGCTTCGCCCGGTCACCGCTCTGGAGGCAAATGCTGGCGGATGTTCTCGGCAAATCGGTTCATGTGATGGACAGCGTGGAAAGCTCCGGAGTGGGGGCCGCTTATCTGGGTTTGTGGGCGATGGGGGAGGTACCCGATCTGACGGGCATTCGCGACTGGACGCGGGTACAAGACTCGCATAGTCCGGACCCGGCGACCGGGGAACTATACCGGGAGTTGACCGACCAGTTCGACCGGTTGTATGAAAGGCTTGCTCCGGAATTTGACGTTATCGCACAGTTTCAGGCAAGATAGAGTCAATAAAGTCGATCAGAAAGGATGAGACAATTATGGCAGACAGCAAGCAACAGATCGGAGTCGTCGGATTGGCCGTCATGGGCCGAAATCTGGCGCTGAATATTGAAAGCAGAGGGTTCACGGTTTCGGTATACAACCGTTCCAAGGATAAGACGATCGAGCTGTTGGAGGACGCAAAAGGGAAAAACCTCGTCGGTACCTACAGCATGGAGGAATTCGTGGAATCGCTGGAACGCCCCCGCAAAATTCTCTTGATGGTAAAAGCCGGAACGGCAACCGACGCGACCATCGATCAGCTCGTTCCTCATCTGGAGGAAGGGGACATTCTTATCGACGGCGGCAACTCGTTCTTCCCGGATACCCAGCGCCGTAACCGCGAGCTGGAAGGCCGCGGCATCCGCTTCATCGGCACCGGTGTATCTGGCGGCGAAGAAGGCGCCCTGAAAGGGCCGTCGATCATGCCCGGCGGACAAAAGGATGCCTATGAGCTCGTAGAACCGATTCTGACGGCCATTTCGGCGAAGGTCGGAGGAGATCCCTGCTGCACCTACATCGGCCCGGACGGCGCCGGCCACTACGTGAAGATGGTTCATAACGGCATCGAATATGGTGACATGCAGCTGATCTCCGAAGCTTATCATCTGCTGCGGGACGTTCTTGATGTCGATGCGGAAGAGCTGCATCAGATTTTCACAGAATGGAACACGGGAGAGCTCGACAGCTACCTGATCGAAATCACCGCCGACATCTTCTCGCGCAAGGACCCGGAGACGGGCAAACCGATGGTGGATGTCATCCTCGACACCGCCGGCCAAAAGGGAACGGGCAAATGGACGAGCCAAAGCTCGCTTGATCTCGGAGTGCCGCTGTCCATCATCACCGAATCCGTGTTCGCCCGGTTCATCTCTGCCATGAAAGCGGAGCGCGTCGCGGCAAGCAAGGTTCTGAACGGACCGGCGAAGGCTCCCTTCGAAGGGGATCGCGCACAATTCATCGAAGCGGTGCGCAAAGCGCTTTACGCGAGCAAGGTTTGCTCTTATGCCCAAGGCTTTGCTCAAATGCGCCAGGCTTCGGAAGAATACAACTGGGATCTGCGGTACGGCGATATTGCCATGATCTTCCGCGGCGGCTGCATCATCCGCGCCCGCTTCCTGCAAAATATCAAGGATGCTTACGACCGTGACGCAAACCTGAAGAATCTGCTGTTGGATTCCTACTTCAAGGGTGTAGTCGAAAGCTATCAAGGCGCTTGGCGTACGGTTGTGGCGACGGCGGTTACCCGCGGAGTGCCGGTGCCTGCATTCGCATCTGCGCTGTCCTACTACGACAGCTACCGGACCGAACGCCTTCCGGCCAACCTGCTGCAAGCGCAGCGCGATTATTTCGGCGCTCATACCTTCGAGCGCGTCGACAAGGAAGGGTTCTTCCACCACAACTGGCTGGAGGATGCGGAATAAGACGTTTGCAGATCGAACATTACCGATCCGCATCCCGCATTCCGTGCGAAGCTTCCCGAAGCAGCGCTTTCCACTCCTTCTGCTCCATTCCCTTGCCGCTGGCCGGATGAAGGAGCAGAAGAGAAAGCTCGGCAAGGGCATAGTAGTTTCTCATGAGGCGCGGCCGAGGGAGTTCCGGAAGACGGACATTTCCTTCGGCCGCTTTTTGTTTCAGGGCATGGATTGCCCAGATGACATCATCGCGGCATAGCGGATACCCCGGGTCAAGCAGCTCTTCCAGCGTCCGGGACTTGTCGGGTTGAAGAGTCATAAGGAAACCTCCGATTTAGTCTTACTACAACCATACGGCGGGAATCGCCGTTTCATGCAGGGCGTGTCCGGTTTTCTTCCTGACCGGCATGAGCGGGTTCACAAAACCGTTGCCATCCTCCCGGTTTGCTGTGGTAAGATAGTGCTTAAACGCAGAAGTGCAGCGGGGTGAAACGGATTAGCGATGAACGGGAATAATATTGTACTCGTCGGTTTTATGGGAACGGGAAAATCAACGGTCGGGCAGCTGCTGGCCGAACGGTTGGAGCATGAATACTTCGATTCCGATCGCGAGGTGGAGCGCTCGTGCGGGATGACCATCCCCGAGCTTTTTGCCGCGAAGGGAGAACCCTATTTTCGTGAGATGGAAACGGAGGCGCTTCAGCGCATTCTGGGGGGTTCCGGCCGAGTCGTGTCGACTGGCGGCGGGTCTGTCTTATTGAAGAAGAATCGGCGTCTGATGCAGGAACGAAGCTTCGTCATTGAGCTGTGCGCTTCGGAAGAAACGATCGTCAGCCGGGTGGAGAAGTTCGAGAATCGTCCTCTTCTGGCCGGCAACGTGAAGGAGCGGGTGGCTGCCTTGAAGAGAGAGAGAGCAGGCGCTTACACCTTCGCTCATTATCATTTGGATACGGATGGGCTCCATCCACGAGAAGCAGTTGAGGTCATTCGGGATTGGCTGATCTCAAGCGGTTATAACGAGGGGAGACGGTTGAGTCAATGAAGGCGATTGTGAAGCCCGCAGCAAGACTTGAAGGAGAGATTCAAGCTCTTTCATCGAAAAACTATACGACGAGATATTTGCTCGTCGGAGCTTTGTCCGAAGGAACCAGTACGATCTGGTATCCGGCTCACAGCGAGGACAGCGACGCCATGCGCCGCTGCATCCGCGATCTGGGTGCGGAGCTGGAGGAAGACGAGGAGAAACTGACCATCCGCGGCTTCGGACGGTCACCGCGCGATGTGCGCGAGCTGAACGTCGGCAACGCGGGAGCGGTCCTGCGGTTTTTGATGGGCATTGCGTCCTTCTGTCCGGAAGTTACCTTTGTGAACACCTATCCCGATTCGCTCGGCAAACGCCCCCACGATGATTTAATCGATTCTCTACGACAGATAGGCGTTGAGGTGGAGGACAACGGCGGCAAGCTCCCCATCACCCTTCGGGGAGGCAATCCGCGCGGCGGCCGAATAACGGTATCTGGAGCGGTAAGCTCGCAATTCCTTAGTGCTTTGTTGTTCACGGCTCCGCTGCTAGCGGAAGACAGCGAGATTCAGGTGCTGGACGATTTGAAATCCAAGATCATCGTCGGACAGACGCTTGAAGTATTGGAGCAGGCAGGGATTCAAATTGAAGCCTCCGCTGATCTGATGCATTTCCGAATCCCGGGAGGCCAGCATTACAAGGCTCAGGATTACTATGTGCAGGGCGATTATCCGGGATCTGCGGCCATCCTGGCGGCGGCGGCGGTGGTTCCTTCGGATGTGAAGGTACTGCGCTTGTCCGAGACGAGCCGACAGGGCGAGCGCGAGGTCGTCGATGTTCTGAAGGCCATGAACGTGCCTCTGACGCATGAGAACGGAGTTGTCCATGTTCAGGGAAATGGCCGTTTGACGGCGGGCGAATTCGACGGAGACGGCTTCACGGACGGGGTGCTCGCCATGGTCGCCGCTGCAGCCTTCGCCGAGGGCACGTCCCGCTTCTATAATGTGGAGAACCTCCGGTATAAGGAATGCGACCGGATCAGCGATTTCGTCCGGGAGCTGCGCAAGGCGGGCGTTCAAGCGGAGGAGCGGCAAAGTGAAATCATCATTCACGGAAGCCCCCAAGGCGTGGAAGGCGGAGCCGAGATCGACGCACACTATGACCATCGGGTCATCATGGCGCTCACGGTGGTTGGGCTGCGTTCCCGCCAAGGGCTTGTCATTCGCGATGCGCAGCATGTGGCGAAATCGTATCCGGGCTATTTCAAGCATCTCCTTGCGCTTGGAGCCGACATTACGTTTGTGGAGGAATAAATATGTCATTTGAGAATCCATCCCGCGAGACCATCAAAAAGCTGCTTGAGGAAGCGGGCAACATCGCTGTCGTCGGCTTGTCCGACAAACCAGACCGCACTTCTTACATGGTCGCTCATGCCATGCAGTCGAGAGGGTACCGCATCATTCCGGTAAACCCGGCGGCCGACAGCATCCTTGGGGAAACCTGCTATCCGAGTCTTCTGGATATTCCCGAGCCCGTCAGCATCGTCAATGTTTTTCGGCGTAGCGACCAAGTGGTTCCGATTGCGGAGCAAGCCGTCAAGATCGGAGCCAAGGTGTTTTGGCTGCAGCAGGGGATTGTGAACGAGGAAGCGGCCCGCATCTGCGAAGAGAACGGTATTGTGGTCATCATGGACCGCTGCATCAAGGTGGAGGAAGCCGTAACAAAACCGGTGCGACCCTCCTGATTTCCCATCGAAGACCTAATGTAAAACGCTCCTTACGGGTTCAGACTAGTACTGGCTTCTTGCGGCGAATGCAGAACGCGGCGGAAGACCGAATCCTTAAGGAGGTTTGGCATGCAGAACAACCCGAATTTCCACAAGAGCAATTATCGCGGTAACCAGCCTGGTCATGATTCTTATTTGAGATCCGATTCCAAAACCCCGTCTTCGAAGCCAGTCTTCGAGCCTACGGGTCCGGTTCAGTCTTTCTATAACAAACCGAAAAAAGGTGCTTCCTACTCCAGCTCGGTCCAGTCGTTCCACACCGCGAGCTACAAGGGTGACCAACCCGGTCATGACGCGTACCTGCATTCCGACGCTTCAAGCCCGGCACAAGCTTACAGTGCCGGAAACAGCTATTCCGCCAACTCGGTTCAGTCGTTCCACACCGCGAGCTACAAAGGCGACCAACCGGGCCATGACGCCTATCTGCGTTCCGACGCTTCAAGCCCGGCGCAATCGGCCTACGGAAGCGGAAGCAGCTATGCAAGCTCGACCCAGTCGTTCCACACGGCGAGCTACAAGGGCGACCAGCCCGGCCATGACAGCTACCTGAGGGATGAAGCGATGGCTTCGGCTTCAGCAGCTGTAAGCTCTGCGGTGAGCGCAAGCTCGTTCCACACGGCGAGCTACAAGGGCGACCAACCGGGTCATGACAGCTACCTGCGTGAGGAGTCCGCAGCCACTTCCATTCAATAAACTTTGATGCCATAATCGCCATCATCGGCTACCTTGTAGGTAAGCAAAGCTCCGCCGTCCTCGGACAGGCGGAGCTTTGTCGTTAGGAAATCTTTTCGTGGATCTGGGATATACTTGTGCTTGGATCGATCAACAGCGAGGATGAGATGTGCTTGATCGGTTGGAGTACGCCTTACTGCCTTACTGGACCGCTTAAAGAATGACGGTTATGATAAGGTTGACATCAAGTAGAGGAGGAGGAAGAGAAATGGAGCTTCTCGAAAAAAACGTATTGGCATTCTGTGATACGGATTTTGAGGATTTGGAGATGTGGTATCCGGTCCTCCGCCTTCGCGAAGCGGGCGCGACTGTGACGATAGCCGGCCCTGAAGCAGGCAAGGTGTACAAAGGAAAGTACGGAGTTCCCTTGGAATCTGATATCTCTTATGCGGACGTGAATTCAAGCCGTTTTGACGGCCTTTATGTACCGGGAGGCTGGGCGCCGGATAAGATGCGCCGCGACGCGGATGTCCTCAAGCTGACCCGGGAGTTTCATGAGGCTAGCAAGCCGATCGGGCAAATCTGCCATGCTGGCTGGGTACTGGCCTCCGCAAAGATCGTGAAGGGCTACACCATGACATCTACTCCGGGAATCAAGGACGATCTTGAAAACGCCGGTGCGATCTGGGTGGACGAGGAAGTGGTGGTGGACCGAAACCTCGTTTCCGGACGGCGGCCACCGGATCTGCCGGCTTTCATGAGAGAGTTGATAAATCTGTTGAAATCGTAGTAGAAAGGTAGCAGCGGTTTTCGCCGATTGGCTGGGCGGGAACCGCTTTTTCATGACGACAGACCGCCAAGTTTATTTCGGAATTATTTTCACCGAAATAAGGACGATGTATCGTGCGGAAGGTACGAATGGAGGAGCGCCTTTACAAAAATCGGGACAACCCTTACCATACAGGATGGGGAAAGGAGAGACGCTCATGAATTGGATGGGAAGCCTGCAGCAGTTGGGACGCTCCCTCATGATGCCCATCATGGTGCTGCCGGTGGCAGCGATCTTGATCAGGCTCGGCAGTTTGCCTTGGGATCAGGCAAACCTCGGAGAAGTGGGAGACATCCTGTCGTTTGCCGGCCAATCGATTTTTACCTATCTGCCCTTCATCTTCGCGGTGGGGGTCGCACTTGGCCTTGCGGAGAATTCCGTTATCGCGGGCATGACCTCACTGAGCAGTTATTACCTGTTCAATCAGATCTCTCTCCGCTATATCGGTCCCGACTTTCAGTTCGGCATTACGGGAGGCGTCGTCATTGCCATCCTCACCGCTCTGTCTTACCATCGGTTGAAGAACGTTCAGCTGCCTGAGTATATTCAATTCTTTGGCGGTGTTCGGCTCGTCCCTCTGTTTATGGGATTTGTCACCTTGATCGTATCCTTGGTCACGGTTAAAATTGGACCTTTCGTTCGCGACGGCATGGCCTCTTTAGCCCAGTTCCTGCTTGATATGGGCGGTTTCGGCGCCTTCTTGTACGGGGTTGCCCACCGTCTTCTCGTGCCGTCCGGGCTTCACCATATCTTGAATAATGTGTATTGGTTTCAATTGGGCTCTTACCAGCGTCCCGACGGCAGCTATGTCTTCGGAGACCTGCCACGATTTTTCGCCGGTGACCCGACGGCCGGCGGCTATATGGCCGGACTGTATCCAATCATGATGTTTGCTCTCCCGGCAATCGCATTCGCGATCATCCATGAAGCCCGTGAAGATTTGAAGCCCAAAATTCGTAAGACCTTTCTCGTGGCGGCGCTTGCCTGCTTCCTGACAGGAGTGTCGGAGCCGATCGAATTCGCTTTTCTCTTCGCATCACCGTATCTATTCGGCATTCACGCCGTCCTCTCGGGGCTTGCGATGTGGCTGACCTATTCGCTGGGCATACACCATGGTTTTTCCTATTCGGCGGGCTTTATTGATTACATCATCAACTTCAACCTCTCCACGCACGGAATTTGGCTGATTCCGATCGGCCTCATCTATGGCTATGTATATTACCGCCTCTTCTGTTGGGCGATCCGCCGCTTTCGCATACCGACACCCGGGCGCGAGGAAGGCTCTCAGCTCGAAGAGTGGGCGGGCGATATTCCGTATCGGTCACCCTTGATTCTGGAAGCGCTCGGTGGCAAAAACAACATCAAAACCATCGAAGCCTGCGTAACCCGGCTTCGCCTCACGTTGGACAATGACAAGCTGCTCGATATAGCCGCCCTGAAAAACCTGGGAGCCGCCGGGGTCATCCGGCTGGGCGCCGGCAACGTGCAGGTCGTGTTCGGCACTTACTCCGATATGATCAAAGAGCAGATCGTCAAGCTCACGCGCAAGGAGATCAAGCAGGTGGCGTTTCATTCCCCGATGTCGGGCCGGATGATTCCGCTCGAAGAGGTGCCCGATCCCATCTTCGCTCAAGGCCTGGTTGGCAATGGTGTTGCTTTTATACCCGACCGCGGGGAGATGGTGTCTCCGGTCACGGGTAAGATCGTCCATGTTCATCCATCCAAGCATGCCATCGGAATTGAAACGGCGGAGGGGCTGCAGGTTCTGCTACACATGGGGATCGACACCTCCCAGCTGCAAAACTGCTTCACGGTCTATGTGAAGGAAGGCGATGAGGTGAAGCCCGGTCAGCTTCTTGCCCATTTCCAATATGAGAAGGTGAGAAAGCTGAGCAAATCGCTTGCCACCCCGATGGTCATCACCAATGCGGATATGGTGAAAACCTGGAGCTATGCTCCGTTTAAAGCAGTTAAAAAAGGTCAGGCATCTGTGCTCTCCGTACTGCTCAAAGAAGATGCCGTGGAAGGGGGAAAGCGATCTTGAATAAGGAAATTGGCGTTTCTCCAGGAATTGCCATTGGCCGAGCCTTTGTATTGCCTTCTTCCGTCTGCGAGATTCCGGAGCGGATGATGGGAGATGCCGATTTGACGGAGGAACTGGACAAGCTGATCGCGGGGATCCGTAGCAGCAAATCGGAGCTGGAATCAATTCGATCCGATATCCGAGAACTGATTGGCGAGGATGAGGCCGGGATCTTCAATGCTCATTTGGCTATCCTGGAAGATCCGATTTTTCAGAATGAGGTCCGGGAGATCATGAGGCTGCGTTCCATCGGAGCCGAGCTTGCCGTTCAGGAAGCCACCGATAAATTCGCCAGCATGTTCGATCTTCTTGATGACGATTATATGAAGGAGCGGGCCGACGATATTCGGGATGTAGGCAATCGCCTCTTGAAGCATCTTCTCGGAGAATCGGAGGAAGTGGAGTCCGCCATTCCTCTGGAAGCACCTTATATCCTGGTTGCCAAAGAAGTGACGCCCTCCGGCTTCGTGAAGCTGGGTCCGAGCAATCTGCTCGGGATCGTCACCGTCATGGGCGGAAGAACCTCGCATACGGCCATCATGGCTCGTGCGATGGGCATTCCAATGGTATCGGGACTGGACAGCAAGCTGCAGCGTTCGATTCAGACGGGGGATCTCCTCATCGTGGACGGAGATGCGGAGCGCGTTTGGGTCAACCCCGACAGCAGCATCGTCGAGGAGTATCAGCACCGCAAGGAGGAGCTGGAGAAGGAGCGTCATTCGCTCCAGGGCATCGTCTCCTTTCCTCCCGTCACGAAGGATGGCCGGCGGCTGGAGATTCTCGCCAACATCAGCTCTCTGAATGAGCTGGATCGATCGATTCAGGAAGGCATTCCCGGCGTCGGGTTGTTTCGTACGGAATTTCTGTTCATGGACCGCAGCGCGGTACCGAGCGAAGAGGAGCAATACCGCATCTACCGGGAAGCGGTGGTGCGGCACGGAGGGAATCCCCTCGTCTTCCGAGCGCTCGATATCGGCGGCGACAAGGCGATCAGCTACATCGCGCTCCCCGAGGAGGATAATCCTTCTCTCGGTCTCCGAGCGGTGCGGATCTTGCTCGCTCGCAAGGACCTGTTCCGGATTCAGCTGCGAGCCATCCTGCGCGCGGGGGCGCATGGCCCCATCCGCCTGCTATTGCCGATGGTCGGCTCTCTCGACGAGCTGAGAGAGGCGAGAGACGTCATCGAAGAGGTGAAGCAAGAGCTGCATGAGGAACAAATCCCGTTTGATGGGGACATCCCGGTCGGCATCATGATCGAAGTTCCCGCAGCGGCGCTGCTCGCCGATCTTCTTGCCCAGGAAGTGGATTTCTTCAGCATCGGCACGAACGATCTCGTTCAATATGTACTGGCCGTGGACCGGATGAACGAAGCGGTCGCGCCACTATACGAGCCTTATCATCCTGCTGTGCTGCGTCTGATCCGCAATACGGCGCAAGCGGCTTCCGATGCGGGCATTCCTGTCGGCGTTTGCGGGGAGATGGCAGGCGATCCGCTCGCCCTTCCGATCTGGCTGGGTCTTGGCATCCGGGAGATCAGCATGTCGGTTCAATCCTGTCTACCCGTGAAGAAGGCGCTTCTCGATTGTGTTGCCGCCCGCTGTGAGGAAGTTTTGACGGACGCCCTTCGCTGCAAGACGGCGGCAGAAGTCCGGCAGAAGCTATCGCTCGCCTGGGAGCAGCCGAGACAACCCCTTACGGAGGAGGCGCCGACATGAAGAAGAACAAGCTGCAAAAAACCATTATCCCCCTGCTGTTACGGTTCGGGCCTTGTCTTGTGGTCATGGCGGCGATCTTTTTCTTCTCTTCCCGCACGGGTGACGAACTTTCCAGCTGGCTGCCCTTTTTCGATAAAATCTTTCCGGGTATGCAGTCGTTTGACTGGGGCCACTTCTTTGCCTATTTTGCGCTCGGTCTCGCTTTTGTCTGGGCGGTTTCAAATGGCACCTTCACGGTGTGGGAGAGGCTGCTGGCGGTGCTGCTATGCGTCCTCTACGGCTTGACAGATGAGTACCATCAGCAGTTCGTACCGGGTCGTTCTCCTGACTGGCATGACATCCGCAATGACGGCATCGGTGCGATTTTGGCCATGCTGCTCCTGTCCGTTCCCGGTGCTCGGAAGCTCGCGTCGCGCCTCAAAGCTGCCATCAAATTCCGCTCCTGATCAAGCAGGATTCTACGGTTGCGGGTCGAAATGGTAGAGGGTAACGAAGCAGAGCGATACGACCCGGGAGTGGTAAACATGGATAAAAGATGCAGCTGTGGACATCAGATGGAGTTGAAGTTAAGTACGGTTGTTTTCAAGAAAAACGCAGAAATTGAAAACGTACCGGTGCTGATCTGCGACACCTGCAATCACAGTGAAATTTTTCCTCCGGTGAAGCCTTGCTTGGTCAGTCTGCTGGGGCGATTGAAAGCTCTCCTTCCGGAAAAGATCCATCTGCGCTTCGACGAGCGGAATGAAATTGCCCGCATCATACAGCTTCAACAGAAGCAAGAGGCTGGAGTCGAAGGCGTGCGAAGACTGATTGAGGAACGGATCAATGAGCTTTTGGATATGCTCTTGCTGGCCCGTTCGCTGGAGGATCAGGAGTGGGTCGACGACATTCAGCAAAAGCTGGTTCAACTGACAGACAAGACGCTTGCCGCCGTGATCATCTCTTTCAGCCGAAACCGAATAAACCGGTGAGGAAAGCAGCCGATTAGAGGGAATTCGCTGCGGATTTTCGGCAAGGCACGGCCGAATCGTTGCGAAATCCCTTTTTTTGTCGTATCATTACGATAATATAGGTCGAAATGAACCAAATTATATAGAGTAATGGAGCGAAGAAACGTGACCGTAACGATCTATGATGTAGCCCGCGAAGCGGGAGTGTCCATGGCAACGGTTTCCAGGGTTGTGAACAACAACCCGAATGTGAAGCCACAGACCCGCAAGAAGGTCTTTGAAGCAATCGAACGGCTCGGCTATCGCCCCAATGCAGTGGCGCGTGGCCTGGCTAGTAAGAAAACGACTACGGTAGGCGTTGTCATCCCGGATATTTCGAACAATCTCTTTGCTGATGTTGCACGGGGAATTGAAGATATCGCCAATATGTATCACTACAACATCATTCTCTGCAATGCCGACAAGAAGAAGGAGAAGGAAGTCCGCGTGATCAACACGCTTCTGGAGAAGCAGGTGGACGGGCTCCTGTTCATGGGCGGGACGGTAACGGACGAGCATCGGGAAGCGTTCAATACGGCCAATGTGCCGATCGTGCTTTGCGCCACGTCCGATGACAAGGGCATCCTCCCCGAAGTGGACATCGACCACGAAGCGGCCGCTTTTGACGCCGTAAACGTGCTTATCGCCGCAGGGCATCGCAAGATCGCGATGATCAGCGGTACGCTTCAGGACCCGGCTCTCGGCTTTGCCCGTTATCAAGGGTACAAGAGAGCGTTGGAGCAGGCCGGTATCCCTGTTCAAGAGAGCTATGTGCGGGCGGGCAACTACCGGTACGAATCCGGATTTGAAGCGATGGGATACTTCCTTAGTTTGGCCGATCGGCCGACGGCGATCTTCTCCGCGACGGACGAGATGGCAATCGGCGCCATCCATCGGATTCAAGACGAAGGTCTTCGCGTTCCGCAGGATTTCTCCATCATCGGCGTAGACAACTCCCGGATGGCCTCCATGGTCCGCCCAACGCTTTCTACGGCGGCCCAACCGATGTACGACATCGGTGCGGTATCGATGCGGCTGTTGACCAAGCTTATGAACAAGGAAAGCGTGGAGCAAACGAAGTATGTGCTCCCTCACGAGATCATTACCCGCAAATCGGTGGCTCAGTTAAGCTGAGCCTTCTTTTTTTGGAGGACACGACGAGTGGATATGATGAAATACGGCTTAATTGGTGCAATGGATGAAGAAGTTACTTTTTTTCATGAGCATTTGAAGGATACAAGCGTCACCCGCTATGCAGGGATCACCTTCTACGAAGGGCGCTTTCAAGGAAAACAGGTAGTCCTCTGCAAGTGTGGAGTGGGGAAGGTAAACGCGGCGATTTGTACGCAGGTGCTGATCGATCGGTACGCAGTAAAAACCATTCTGTTTACAGGAGTGGCAGGTGCGCTGGCCCCCGATCTGGAGGTCGGAGATGTCGTTGTCTCCGTCGAATGCATGCAGCATGATATGGATGTGAGTCCGCTTGGTTACCCGAGAGGCATTATTCCCTATCAAGAGCTCTCGATATTTCCTGCCGATAAGCAGCTCGTTCAAGTCGCTCTGGAGGTCGGAGAAGAACGATTCCATCGCCGGATCAAGAGCGGCCGGATTTTGTCTGGTGATCAATTCGTCGCGAACAGGGATACGGTGGAGAACCTCCATCGCGAGATGAACGGAATCTGTGCCGAGATGGAAGGCGCCAGTGTCGCTCAGGTGTGTGCCATGAACGGCATACCGTATATCGTGATTCGCTCCATGTCGGACAAAGCAGACGGATCGGCTCCGGACAATTACGCCGCCTTCACTCAGAAGGCGGCGAAGAATTCTTATCAGATGATCGAGGGGCTTCTGGGGAGGCTTTAAGCACTCGATCTCCTCTGTATTCTCATAGTTAACCGATTAGCCGTCAGATTGCGGGAAGCGCAACCTGGCGGCTTATTTTTATGAACGCCCATCCTTACCTGTGAACTAGGAGGATACCCTAACGAGGGCTATCGAATGTCAACTGGTTGACAAAAGCAATGAGCGGGGCGACTTTTCGACTGGCGGAAATGTTCGAGGATGAGATCATGACAACTCCCGTGTTGGCCGCAACACGTAATGAGCTCCCTTTGAAGTTAGGCAAAATAGCAAAGGAGCGGAGGACGCATTGGGGTACCTTAATCCTCCTTCATCTCCGGTAACTCTACAAAGGAATGCGGTGGTGGTGGGCCTGTGTTTGGGGCCTGCTCCTTGTCGTGAGTGTGGTGTCTCCCAATGATTGGTCGACGATCCTGATGTTTCTCTGGCCCGTTCTTCTGTGGGGGAGACTCGGAAGCCTTCCTTACCTGTACCAAGCTTCGGAATTGGTCCTCTATTCGCCCTACATGCTGAAGCGCTACGTCTTGTCTTCGTTCTTGGCTGGATTTGTCCTGGTTTTTCCTTCAGCTCTTGGGCTACTGATCCAAGGAGCAAAGAAGCTCATAAGGGCTAGCGATCTTTTTGGCATAATCAAAACAAAGCCCTTCCATCTTCCTACATGGAAGGGAAGGGCTGAGGAGTTGCTTACTCTGCCTAAAGCTTTGATGAACATCGTTTCTCTACTTGATAATCGTGCTTTATTGAACCGTTGTAATGACAGAGGGATCGGATTCTCCGTTCTCGTTCACGGCGGTAAGATAAAAGCTGCCGCTTCCCAGCCCGGTAATGTAGAGAATTTCGGTCTGCCGCGTGTTCGCCTTCCATTCAAACGGCCCTTCCGGAGTTGCCGCATAATACAACCGGTATTCGGTAATGTTCTGCTCGCTTGGGTTAGCGGTCCAGGTCAGATGGATGCCGGCTGCCTCACGGACAGCGGTGATGCCGCTTGGAGCGGTAGGCACCTGAGCAGGCTGAGGCGTCGCCGATGAATCCGGATTGGTTGATTCACCCGGTCCTGGTGTTGGCGTTACCGTATCACCGGGATCGGGGATGGTGCTGCCGCCCGGCAGAACGACCGTACTCGGCTCGGACTCCTTGCCGACTACATCCACCGCCGTCACATAATAAGCCGAGAGTGCGCCAGGGGCTGTAACCGTAAAGACGGCTGGAGCTCCGGCAAGCACGACATTGCCGGTGATCTGCTGATAGCTCGTCATGTCCGCAGCCCGATAAATGCGGTATCCGACGACATCGGTGCTGGTGCTCGGTGTAAAGGTGATCTTGGCGGATGCGATGCCGCCGGTCATCGCCAGTCCGGTAGGCGGCGCCGGATTCTGTCCGTCGTCGGTTCGGGGATCGACTTCCTGCGGAGCATCCATGTCGGCATCAACTGGAATGTACCGTTCGATCGGCTTGCGATCCTTCGCCGAAACCTTCGCCATCAGCTCGGAGATTCGCTTGAGCAATGCGCTGATCGACTCTTTGCGCTTGATCCCGAGCTTTTCCGTCAGAAATTCCTCGGGAGTTTCCGGCTTGGCGACGTAGTTGACGCCATTGTACACAATCGTCTTAATCGGGACGAGAACGTCATCTTCGTCCTGTGGAATATACTTCACGTTGAACAAATCGGTGGTGAGCTTGCCGGCTTTGACCACCTCTTCGTTGGGAATCTTGCCGGAAAGTGTGGACACCGTCATCTTCGTCAGCCCCTTCGGCTGCGTGAAGGTCTTGTTGGGGAAGAGATCGGGTTTCTTATTCATGACTTCATCCATGACGAGTGCCCAAATCTGCTTGGCTCGTTCGGTGCCACCGGTTTTCTTGCTCAGCTTGTATTTCTGGTCGTCGTACCCAACCCAGACGCCTAAGGTGATGTCCGGCGTATATCCCATGTACCAAGCGTCTCCGTCATCCTGGGTCGAACCCGTCTTACCGGAGGTAGCGACTTCTCCATAGTGCTTGAACAGAGTTTTGATCGATTTAGCCGTTCCGTCTGTGATGACGGTGCGGAGCATATCCGTCATGAGATAGGCGGTCTGCTCGGAATAAACGCGCTTCGGCTCCACCGTGTGTTCGTAGATCGTGTTGCCTTCGGCATCTACAATCTTGCGAATCATATAAGCATCCAAAAATTCGCCGCCGTTCGGGATGGAAGAGTACGCGTTGGTCATCTCCTCGACGGTGACCCCATGAGCCAAGCCGCCGATAACGCCTGTTTGCGCGCTATAATCCGAATCGGTCAAGGAATTGATGCCGAGTTCCTTCGCAAAGTTCCAGGCTTCCTGAATGCCTACATCATTTAAGAATAGCTTGATTGCCGGAATGTTATAGGACTGGTTCAAGGCTACGCGGGCGGTTACCAGCCCGTGGAACTTGTGGTCCCAGTTCTCGGGAATATGGAATCCTTTCTGGTAATCCTTCAAGATAACAGGAATGTCGTCGATGACTCCGGCCGGTTGAATCGCGCCTTTCTCCAAAGCGGGCAAATACGCGGCGATCGGCTTCATGGTCGAGCCCGGTTGACGCTCGGCCTGCATGGCGTGATTGTACTGTTCGCGGTCGTAGCCGCGGCCTTCAATCATGCCGAGAATGGCGCCGTTCTTGTTGTTGAGCAAGACAGCTCCAACCTGCTCATACCCCTTTTCCTTGTCATAGGGGGTGAAGTTCTCATCATTCTTGCCAATGACTTGCATGGAGTCGTAGATTTGCTTGTTGATGGTGGTGTAGACCTTGTACCCGCCTCGCTGGAGGTTGATTTCCTCTTCCTTCAGCGCTTCGCTGTACAGGTCGGGATTGGTCTCCTTGTCGATATCGGGATGATGAATCGACACGAGAATGTCCATCGCTTTCTTTTCCGCTTCGATCATCAGGAACGGATAGGTGTTGTACGCCTTCTCCTTGGTGGGAGCCAGCGATTTGCGGATGTCGAAGGCGAGCGCCTCTTTATATTCCGCATCGGTGATGTACTGGTTCTCCAACATTTTCCCAAGCACGAGCTTTTGCCGATCGATCGCGTCCTTGATGCGCTCCTCGTTGGGCTTGCCCTTGCTGTTGTAGTTGGAGAAGTTGTTCGGCTGCTGGGGAATCCCGGCCAAGTACGCGAATTGTGCTATGTTCAGCTTGTGAAGATCATTCACGTTAAAGATGCCTTTGGCTGCCGTCTTAATCCCATAGAGATTGTAGCCATTAGACCCGTTCCCGTAAGGGACCTTATTGAGATAGGCCGTAAGAATCTCATCCTTCGACATATGGCGCTCCAGACGGAGGGCCAATACCATCTCCTTGATCTTGCGGGTGATGTCCCGGTCGAGGTTCAGAAACACGCGGCGGGCAAGCTGCTGCGTGATGGTGCTTCCTCCGGTCTGCACGGATTCGTTCAGAACCTGCTGCTTCACGGCGCGCAGAGAACCGCTCAAATCGACACCATGATGTGTCATGAAATCTTTGTCCTCAATCGCCAGGACGGCTTCTTGCATTTTGAGCGGGATATCGCTGAAGCTGGCGATCTGCCGGTCTTCCTCGGTGCGAAGCTGGCCGATGACCGAATCGTCGCTGAAGTAAACGTAGCCGGTGATCGCATCCTCGCTCATCTTTTTCATGATCTCATCGTGGCTGCGAACCGGTTCGTCCTTCAGGACGGCGGATACATATCCGTACACGGCTCCTCCTCCGAGAAACCCTGCCAGCAGTAGGACCACGAAGGTCCATTTAAACGTTACCCAGATGGCTTTCCCGGTCAGACGCAGACCCCTTACGAAGCGGGAAGAGCCGTTTTCTCTATTCTTGCTCATGCATGACCTCCTTAACTCCACCGTCCATTATAACACAGTTGTAGCGGGTGAACAGGTGGATTGACTTGCGGCGCAGGATATGATATAACTAACAACAATTCGAATACCGATAAAGCGTTGATGGATCGGGGAGACCCGACTAGGCATTCCGAGCATTGCTCCAGAGAGCCGGTGGTTGGTGTGAACCGGTGCAAGCGGATAAGCCGAAGTACAATCCGGAGCGGACAAAGGGAACGAGCAGGGATTCAGCATGGCTGGTCTTCTGTTCCAGTAGCTTCTGTCCGGGGCAATCCCGTTATTCCTTGATGGAGTGAAAGCGGCGTTTCATCGCTGCTTTTCAATCGTCGCTTCCCCCTATGGGTGCGAGGGTTGAATAAATGAGGGTGGTACCGCGAGTCAGAGTCTTCTCGCCCCTTTTTGGGGAGGAAGGCTCTTTTTGTGCTTACCCAAAAGACGCGGAAGAACGGAAAAAGTTTCGTTTTTTTGGGGAGATGCATAAGGTTTTGACACCATTTTTTTGAAAGGGGCAGCCATTGTGACAAACATCTTGCAGGATCTGGAATACAGAGGAATCATCTACCAGACGGCGAATCGAGAAGAGCTGGAGAAAAAGCTGGAAAACGAGAGGGTCACGCTGTATATCGGCTTTGATCCGACAGCGGACAGCCTGCATATCGGCCATCTGCTTCCGATTCTCACGCTACGGCGCTTTCAGCAGGCCGGGCATCTTCCGATCGCACTGGTCGGAGGCGGCACCGGGATGATCGGCGATCCGAGCGGTCGTTCGACCGAACGTGTCCTCAACTCCGTTGAGGTGGTGCAGGGCTTCACCGAGACCATCCGAAACCAGCTGTCTCGCTTCCTGGACTTTTCGGAGAACCGGGAGAACCCCGCGCGGATCGTGAACAACTACGATTGGCTCGGTTCGATTTCTCTGATCGAGTTCCTTCGCGACATCGGCAAAAACTTTACAGTGAATTACATGCTGGCGAAGGATTCCGTCGATTCGCGGATGGCGAACGGCATCTCGTTCACAGAATTCAGCTACATGATTATGCAGGCCTACGACTTTTACCAGTTGAACGAAAGGATGGGCTGCAGCCTGCAGCTTGGCGGAAGCGATCAATGGGGCAACATTACCGCCGGGCTTGATCTGATCTCCAAGCAATCAGGCAATCAGGTCTTCGGCATTACGATGCCGCTCATCACCAAGAGCGACGGAACCAAGTTTGGTAAATCGGCCGGCAACGCAGTATGGCTGGACCCGGAGAAGACGTCTCCGTACCAGTTCTATCAGTTCTGGGTCAACACCGATGACCTCGACGTGATCAAGTTCCTGAAGTACTTCACCTTCTTGCCCGCGGAAGAAATTACACGCCTCGAAGCAGCCGTGTCTAGCGAGCCGGAAAAACGGGAAGCGCAAAAGGTTCTGGCAGCGGAAATGACCAAGCTCGTTCACGGAGAGGGAGCACTGGAGAGCGCCATCCGCATCACGCAGGCGCTGTTTAGCGGCAGCGTTAACGAGCTGAGCAAAGCGGAAGTGGAGGAAGCGTTCAAGGATGTACCTTCCACGACCATCAACGACCCGGAAATGGCTTTGACCGATCTTCTCCTGGAAGTGAAAGCGGCCCCGTCGAAACGGCAGGCGCGTCAAGATATCGAAAGCGGAGCGGTGACGGTAAACGGCACGAAAGTGACGCGGGTTGAAGCCAAAGCGTCAGAGCTCGGTCGGATTGGCGACGTGTACCTGATCCTTCGTCGAGGCAAGAAGAATTACTTCCTCGTCCGTTTTACCGAATAACGGTTATCGGTTTGAAATTCGAGAATAAAAGACTTGGCCATCGGCCAAGTCTTTTTTGTACCGCTTAGTTTCTCAGGATGTGATCCATAAATCCTTGCCTGCTTCTTTCGCCATGAAACGGAGCGGTGCTGAGGAAATAAAAAAAGCATGGAGGCGGGCAACTCTCGTTGCGCCACTTCCATGCTTTTGCTTGAAGCGGATAAGGAGCCGAAGATTAACGGCTGTAGAATTCGCCCAAGCCAAAAACCCCAGTAGTAAAGCGGTCTCGCGGGTTCTCACGACCCATTAGCCCCAACATTAGCCCCACTTAGACTGTCGCTGAAAGCGGATACTGCCCTTACCTCAAATTCCTTGAATGAGTGAGCATAGACTCTAAGGATCATGTCCGGTGTGTTGCCGAGCCGATCAGCAATGGTTTGCACGGGAATGCCTTGATTAATTAACAGTGTTGCATGCGTGTGCCTGAGTCCATGAGCGGTTATAGGCTCAATCTTAACGCCAAGTTTCTTCAACCTACTGAATACACGCTTGAAAGAGTAGAATACCATGTTGTCGGCTATGGGCTGCCCATCTTGGAATGAAATAAAGACAAAATCATTCGCCTTGTCTAGTTTCATCCCGTAAGAGAACTTGGTTTCGACACACCATTTTTGATAGGTGGCCAACTGCTTGATCAAAATCGCATCGATCGGAATGGTGCGGTAGCTACGTCTTGTCTTAGGCGTCCGGTAGCCGTGCTTGTCTCTGGTGGCTTCGATCGTCAGTGTAGATTGCTCGAAATCGACGTTCTTCCACTTGAGTGCCATCGCCTCGCCTCTACGTACACCCGAATAAGCTAGGAGAAGCATTAGCGTATAATTGGTGATGTTCTCTTGCTCCGCAGCTTTCAAAAACACAATCAATTCTTGCGCGGTCAGGACGTTATCCAGATCATCGTCGACTTCAAGGTTGATCTTACTGAAACGATTACGAGGAATGATTTCATCTTCGACAGCGGCATTGATCGCGATCTTGAACAAGCGATGGAACAAGGCTACTGAGCGCGGTTTGTATTTCGCTTGGAGTGGTTTGATATAAGCCCGAATGTACGTGGTCTTTTCCAGCTCTCTCAGCTTGTACTTACCGAGCAACGGCTTCATTTGATGTTCGATTGCATTCTTCCGTTGCAGCCTGGATGTGACTTCCCAGCCATCACTATAAGTCTCATACCAGATGTCCAGCCACTTTTCGACAGTCAGCTGACTGTGCTCGACCTGCTTTACCTGCCCTCGCATTAAAGCCGCTTTGACCTCGATCAACGCCTTCAGCGCGTCCTTTTCCGTCAAGAATGAACTTTGCTTCTTTTCTTTTCGCTTGCCAGCACCGTCATAGTACTTGTGCCGATACATGAAGCGCTTCTCGCCGTTTTCTAAAAAATAATAGTAAATCTCGTCATCAGTCTTCGTCTTGTTCAGTTTCATATTTACCATCCCTTTTGTGCGTGGGTAGACGCTTAGACGGATGGGCAACGTCTGAAAAAAAGAACATATGTTCTGTTTTGATCTATAAGTAAACCGCCTCTCAGCGGGGAAGCGCAGAAAGTTAAGATATGATTTTTACTTCAAGTGGGTCGAAATAGATCGTATGCCAATCATCGGCCATTACGGACAGACCGTACTTTTCGGCATACCGGTCAATGGCCGCTTGCAAGAATTCTTCCGTCACACCCAGATACTCGGCCAGTTCATAGCGCCCAGCGACGTGAGCATAGTGGGCCTGTACGATCTGATCTAAAGGGAGTATACACTGATATGCCCATTGCCTGGCACGAAGTTCTTGCTTACGGTTTCGGATGTCTGATTGGTCTAGGATGTTGCCGGAGCTGGTATAGTAATGGCCTAACTCTTCGGCAAGGACACAAGCTTTTTCGATAGAAGTAGGAATGCGACTATCTAGTAGAATGATGCCGTCCCCGTAAAAGCCCTTGTTCCTACCCCGCAATGTTCTTACCAAAATATCTACGCCCGCTAATCGGGCTGACTCGCATAGGTGGTCGAAGCTAAGAGGCATCGCGTCACTCCCTGTTCTTCTTGAGCTGTCTTTTCAGTTTCAGTATCTCCTTGAACTCTTCGATATCCTTGATTTCTTCTTCTGTCCAGTCTTCGCCGTCGTGGTGGGCGGCGATAGTCCCTGGCTCGAAAGAAAGATTGTACTCCTTAATCAAATCTCCGAGTAAAAGATCCCCATTCTCGTGAAACTCTGCAACAGTCATATCGGCTATATTTCCGTACTCTGAGTGAGAGATTATTACCGATTTGAAGTAAGGGCCGTCATCAATTTCAACATGCAAACCGTATCGGGAGAATTCATAAATTAACTGATCTACCGACTTTAAAATCCTTGGCATCTTTTTTATAGAGCCCGTTACTAAAATGTAATCTACAGTGACTCCGAAAAAATCAGCAACCTTTTTTAACTTTTCCACTGCGGGTGAACTTTTTTCCCATTTGTAGATTGTCCCATTCCCGAAACCTAACTCTTTTTCAAGCTTGAAGATGGAAATACCCCTATCCTTGCATAAACTCTGAATTACTTCTAACAACTGAATAACCTCCAAAAGTAATTTATTTAGAAAATAATCAGAATCAGCGTTGACACTATGAATATTTTCAGATAAACTACAGTCAACAGCTTAATCAACAGCGGAGAAGGCAATAAAAAACCAGAGGTCACATGACCTGCTTCTAAAAATCGTTCCCCAACGACGTTTATTTGATTATGCCTTCTTTATGATATTAGAATATTTTCGGTCCCTTGTCAACGATTAAGCTGTTATTTTTACAAATTTCTGTAAAGGAGTGATTGTCAGTGGCGCATTATACAGAGTTCGGGGCGGAAGCACGGAAGATTATGCTTCGGCGCAACATCAAGGTGAAGGACGTGGCCGAAGAACTTGGAGTGACAAGTTCCTATGTGTCCGATATTTTCAGGGGCTTGCGCCCCGGGGAAAAACAAAAGCCGCGTATCGCGAAAATGCTGAATATGGAAGGCGAGGCGGAATGAGTCAACTCGTGTTCATTGAAAACTAAACAGGGGGAGGTGGTGAGTGAGGTGATCCCCGCCGAGATCAAAGTAAATCTTGATTCAAAAGCGATTCAAGATTATGTGCAGCAGGAGTTACAGAAGCATGTGCATCAACAATTGCTGCTGGTTGATATTAACCGGCTGAGCGAACTGACATCGATGTCGGTGAGATATTTGGAAGACGATATCCTATCCGATCCAAGGGTACAGATGCATGAACGTAAGAAAAATCGAAAACGTTGGTGGGTTGCGAAACCAACATTCGATGCGATCTTGGAAATCGTTGACGGATGGTAATAAAAAGCGTGGGTAGACGCGATTTTCATATCTGTAAGCACGACCTATCGAAAGAAGCAACTCTAATGAAAGTCATGCTTACGCCAGATCGAATACAACGAAGCCGGTAAGGACTTTCTTCTCCAGTACGTGAAAACCTGGCAGGCTGAGGCTAACGTGTCGCATGAAGTAGAAACTTACATTCTATGAAGGGAGGTGAGAGCTTTGAACATAACCGGACAAGTCTGGCTGCAGCTTACAAAGGAAGAGCGCATGGTCTGCCTGACCTTCGCAGCTTGGGAAAATGCAAAACGGCCCAATCGGACCGCCATCCGATAGAGCCGCACATTGAAAAATCTCTTTGAACTCATTCTACCACAATTCGAGGAGGAAGAACATGAAAGGTTTTAAGGCGTTTGACAAAGGTCTGGTTTGCCGGGGTTATCAATACCGCGAGAACGAGGTATTCGAAGAGAACGTGTCCCCCGAAGTATGCAGCCAAGGGTTCCACTTCTGCGCGGACCCGATGGACGTCCTCGAATACTATCCGCTGATCGATGATAACGGCAATGTGCCGGACTTCGCGGAAGTCGAAGCTCTCGGACCGGTTCATACCGAAGGGAACAAGTCGGCTACCAACAAAATCAAGATCGGAGCGAAGCTGGGGCTTCCAGGCTTCGTGAAAGCAAGCTTCGACTTCCTTTGGGAGAAATGTTCCTCCAATCCCTCTGAGCCCGATCCCGGACACCGCGCCCAGCTCGCCAGCAGCGGAGACAGCGCCCAGCTCGCCAGCAGCGGAGACAGCGCCCGGCTCGCCAGCAGCGGACACCGCGCCCAGCTCGCCAGCAGCGGAGACAGCGCCCAGCTCGATCTGCAAGGATCTGATTCTGTTGGAGCGGCTGTTGGGATCGGAACGAATCGCATTCGCGGTAAGGTCGGGAGCTGGATCACCCTTGCAGAGTGGGTTTGGGATAGCGAAAAGGACGTATATGTTCCGCATTGTGTGAAGTCCGCGCAGATCGACGGTGAGATCATCAAGGCCGATACCTGGTACACGCTAAAAGACAGCGAGTTCATGGAGGTGGACATCTGATGAAGGCTACTGGCATTGTTCGCCGCATTGATGATCTTGGCCGTGTGGTTATCCCGAAGGAAATTCGCTCCACGATGGGTATCACTGAGGGCGAACCACTGGAAATCTTCGTGGACGGCGACCGAATCATTTTCCGCAAATATACTCCGGGCTGCGTGCTGTGTGGTAGCACGGAACAGCTTCAATCTGTAAGCGGCAAGCTCATCTGTCGGCAATGTGTACTCGGTATCGCTTTGGTGGCTAAACATGCGTGATCTACAAGCTGATCTGGCGATCTGCGAGGCAGCGACGCCGGGACCGATTCAAATGAAGCCTTGTGCTTGCGGTCGATGTAATCAGTTTCTTCTTTCAATTACTCATGCCGATGGCCGCTTTGATCCTGAGAACGCGAAATTTATAGTCGAAGCTCGTGAAGGATGGCCGGAGGCGATCCAGCGAGCCCTGAAAGCAGAAGCCGAAGTAGTCACACTCACCAACCAGCTCTACAACTGTGGGAAAGCCGTCTTCGAGCGAGACCAGGCTAGGCAAGAACGTGATAATGCCGAGGATAAAGTGGACAGGCTCGAGGACGAGCTCCGCATGCTCCAGGATGCACTCAATCAAAGGTATCAACCCTAAAGGAGGACTCATACATGTCTGTACAGATCAACATCACCGGCGAGGACGCCGGACAAGCCCTGCAAGACCTTGCTACTCTTTCCGCTGCTCTTGGATCGCCCAAAGGAGTCGTTGCGGTTCCCGAACAGCCGGAAGCCCCGAAGGCGACTCGCACCCGTAAGCCCGCCACGGCCAAGCCCACCGAGCAAACGGCCGCTGAGTCGGAAAAGCCCGATGAAGCTGAGGAAGATTTCCCCGATACCACATCGGATGAGGAAGTGCCGGACGATGTGAAGCTACGGGCTGCGGCATCGGAAGCGGCCTCTCGCGCAGGGAAGGCGCCGGTTAAGGCTCTGCTGGACAAATACGGTGTGCCCAATGTCACCGCGCTGCCCGACGATAAGCGGGTGCAGTTCCTGCGGGACTTGGAGGGGCTCGAATGACGGCTCCTGCACACGCCGAAAGAGCTCATGCCCTGCTTGGAGCGTCCAAGGCAAGCCAGTGGATCAATTGTCCGCCGAGCGCTCGTCTGCAGGATGGAGTCCCGGACAAACGGAGCGAATATGCTAACGAGGGCACCGCTGCGCACGAGCTGTCCGAGCTGATCCTTCAGCGACGGCTGACGCTCTGCAACCAAGCGGAACGCAAGCGCCTCGATAAGGCTATCGCCGATTTCCAGACGACAAGCACCTACTACGGCTCTGAGATGGGTGAAGCTGTCGGCTACTACGTCGAGGTGGTCGAGGAGCGCTTCATGGAGTCCAAGGCGCGCAGCTCCGACGCTGTCATCCTATTTGAGGAACGTCTTGACTTCACGGAATGGGTTCCGGATGGATACGGGACCGGCGACGTCGTCTTGATCGCTGACGGAGTCATGGAAGTGATTGATCTCAAGTACGGCAAGGGTGTGCCGGTCAGTGCGATCGGCAACCCTCAAATTCGGCTGTATGCCCTCGGCGCCTTGTCCGGTTATAGCTTCCTGTACGACATCCGGGAAGTCCGCATGACAATCGTTCAACCTCGTTTGGACAGTATCTCGACGGATACGATGTCTGTGGACGAGCTCCTGGCATGGGCTGAGGAGGTTGTCCAGCCGGCTGCGGCACTGGCCGATGCCGGTGAAGGGGAGTTCAAGGCAGGCGATCATTGCCGCTTCTGCAAGGTCAAGGGAAGTTGCCGGGCTCGAGCTGACGCCAACATGGCTGCCGTGTCCTACGAGTTCAAGAATCCCGCGCTTCTCACTTTGGAAGAAGTCGGTCAGATCTTAGCCATTACCGAACAACTTCAAGCTTGGGCAAAGGACGTCCAGGATCATGCATTCGATCAGGCCGTTGCTGGCCACGTTGTCCCGGGATGGAAGTTGGTCGAGGGACGGAGCAATCGAGCCATAGTCGACAAGGAAGTCGCTGAGAAGAAGCTGGAGGAAGCAAAAATCGAGTCCGACAAGTTCCTTAAGCCGCGGGAGCTGCTGGGGATCGGAGAACTCGAGAAACGAGTCGGGAAGAAGGAGCTCGCCGCGCTCATCGGGGATCTTATCGTGAAACCTGCTGGTAAGCCCGTGCTGGTAGTGGAGACCGATCATCGGCCCGCAATCAACAGCGTCGAGAACGACTTCGCCAACGAAGAATTCTAAATCAAAGGAGAACTGATCTATTATGGCAAACGACAATCAATCTACTAAGCTGATCACGGGAAAGGTGCGGCTCAGCTACGCAAATGTATGGGAACCGAAGGCTGATGACAACGGAGTTCTTTGGCACAGCGTTTCCGTCCTGATCCCGAAGAGCGACAAGGAAACGCTCCGCAAATATAAGGCCGTTGTCGACGCGCTCAAGAAGCAAGCTGAAGCGAAGTATGGCGGCAAGCTGCCGGCTAAATTCCATCTTCCGCTCCGGGACGGCGACGAAGAGAAGCCGGACGATGAAGCCTATGCGGGTCACTACTTCTTCAATGCGAAGAGAAAGAACCGCCCCGGGATCTCGAAGCCGGTTGGCAAAGACGGCAGCGGAAAGACCAAGTTCCAGGACATTACCGATACGACGGAAGTTTACTCCGGATGCTATGCAAAGGTTTCGATCAACTTCTACCTCTTCGATACGAAGGGGAACAAAGGGATCGCGGCTGGGCTTAACAACATCGTCAAGGTGCAAGACGGTGACTTCCTGGGAGGCCGTAGCAGCGTGAACGACGACTTCGCCAGTGAGGATTTCGAGGATGTCGAAGACATCAGCGACGATGATTTCCTGAACTAATCCATCAATGGAAGAGGATTCGCTTTTGCATGGGGTCCTCTTTCTTTATCTCAAAAATCGGGAGGACTCATAGATATGAACCTGAATGAAATGTCCATCAAAGAGCTGAACGCACTCTGCGAAGCAGCCCATGCGAATGCCATCAATAAAGGGTGGTACGAAGAGCCCCGGACCTTCGGCGAGATCATCGCACTTTGCCATTCCGAGCTCTCTGAAGCGTTGGAAGATCACCGTAACGGACGCGGACTCACGGAGATCTACTATGAAGGCGAGAAGCCTTGCGGCATCCCGACGGAGTTGGCAGACGTGCTGATCCGAATCTTCGACTTCTGTGGTCACGTCTGCATCGATCTGGAGGAAGCAGTTTACGAGAAGATGGCTTACAACGCCACTCGCTCCCACAAACACGGGGGCAAGATCATATGACCGTTCTGCAAATCGATATCGAAACCTACTCCAGTATCGATTTGGCGGATAGCGGCGTTCACCGCTATGTGGAAGCTCCTGACTTCGAGATCCTGTTGTTCGCTTTTGCTTTCGATGACGATCCCGTGGAGGTCATCGACCTGACCGACTTTCAGGACATTCCGAAGGATGTACTGGCCGCTCTGCGCGGTGATGTCATCAAGACAGCCTGGAACGCAGGCTTCGAGCGAACGGCCATCACCCGGCAGTTTGGATTTGACTGTCTGCCGCAGTTCTGGCGCTGCTCAATGGCTCATTCCTATACGCTGGGCTTGCCGGGTTCACTGGACAAAGCCGCGAAGGCGCTGGGGCTCGGGGAAGAGGCGCAGAAGGACGCCAAGGGTAAGGCGCTGATCAAGTATTTCAGCGTGCCCTGCAAGCCGACACAGGTCAACGGGAGCCGTACCCGCAACCACCCGCATCACGATCCGGGTCGATGGCAGCAGTACATTGACTACAATCGGCAGGACGTGGTGGTGGAACGTGCGGTAAGGCAGAAGTTGGAGCGATATCCGGTTCCTGATCGGGAGTGGCGCATCTGGGCGCTGGACCAGCAGATCAATGACTACGGTATCGGGGTGGACCGGACGTTCGTCGGCAATGCCATCTCCTGCTCACAGCAATACACGGAGCGGCTGCTGGTCGAGGCTAAAGAGCTGACCGGTGTTGATAACCCGAACAGCCTGCCACAGCTTAAGGAATGGTTCGCTGATCAGGGATTGGTGGTAGAGTCGCTGACTAAAGACACAATGCCCGAGCTGCTGGACGCGGCGCCGAATGAGGAGACCAAGCGCATGCTGGAGATTCGGTCAGAGATGGGAAAAACCTCTGTCGGCAAATACGACGCTATGCAGCTCGGCACCTGCGACGATGGTAGGGTTCGAGGGATTCTGCAATACTGCGGTGCAAGCCGGACTTGGCGCTGGGCTGGTCGGCGGGTGCAGATGCACAACCTGCCTCAGAACCACCTGGAGGATCTTGCAGCCGCACGGAATGTTCTCGCTTCTGGCGACTA
Source organism: Gorillibacterium timonense (assembly GCF_001457415.1). Taxonomy (GTDB): domain Bacteria; phylum Bacillota; class Bacilli; order Paenibacillales; family NBRC-103111; genus Gorillibacterium; species Gorillibacterium timonense. The sequence continues at coordinate 107,923 of NZ_LN881723.1, read as the reverse complement.
TGAGCTGCTTGAAATGCTGTACGGTGCTCCTCCATTCGTGCTGTCGGAGCTGATCCGCACCGCGCTGATCCCGTCACCAGGTAATCGGTTCATCGTCGCTGACTTCAGCGCGATCGAGGCTCGCGTCATCGCCTGGCTGGCTGATGAGCAGTGGGTACTGGACGTATTCCAGGGACACGGCAAGATATATGAAGCTACGGCATCCCGTATGTTCGGGATCCCGATGGAGACGATCGTCAAAGGGCATGAGAACTACAAGTATCGTGCTTCTGGCAAGGTTGCGACGCTCGCCTGTGGATTCGGCGGAGGCGCGGCGGCGATGGAGAAGATGGACAAGAAGAAGGAGATCGCCGCAGAACAGTACGATCCGCTCGTTCGGCAGTGGCGTGAAGCTAATCCGAAGATTAAGCGTCTCTGGTACCGCGCAGAGGAAGCGGCCATCGAAGCGGTGCAGACGAAAGGGACCGTCAAGCTGGCTCACGGTGTCCAGTATCGATATTCCAAGGGTGTCCTTTTCGCTGATCTGCCGAGCGGGCACAGCCTTTCGTACCCGTCACCGGAGATCAAGCCAGATCCGAAGTTCGGCAAAGACGGGCTGATGTTCAAGGCACCGGAGAAGACCGGCAAGATGGCCACTCAGCGGACATGGGGCGGAACGCTCGTCGAAAATCTGGTCCAAGGGATCGCCCGGGACTGTCTCGCTGAGAACCTTATGAGACTAGATGAAGCCGGATACCCTATCGTTCTCCATGTTCACGACGAAGCGATTCTGGATGTGCCGATCGGCATCAGCTCAGTGGAGGAAGTAACAGAGATCATGGGGCAGGAGATATCCTGGGCGCCGGGATTGCCGCTCAAGGCAGCTGGCTTTGAATGTGAATTCTATCAAAAGGACTGATGAATATGGACGATCCGGTAAACCACCCGGACCACTATACCAAAGGTGGCATCGAATGCATCGACGCCATCGAGGCAGCCACGACCGGCTTACAAGGCGCGGAGGCGTACAACACCGGTCAGGTAATCAAATACATCTGGCGGTGGAAGTGGAAAAACGGCATCGAGGACTTGGAGAAGGCTCGCTGGTACCTCGATCGGTTGATTGGAGGCATCAAAGATGACGGTACAGAACCAACTGTGGAAAAGCATCGTGGAATGCCGCAAAGTATACGCCGATCTTGACGATTCTGCTTTCGTGAAGTGGTACAGCAAGCACTTCAAGGTAAGTAGGAAGACTGTGGAGCATGTCCTGGAACGGGAGGCGAAAAAGCATGCTGCGAGCACTGACAACTGAGGAAAAGGCTCAGAGCCAAGCGACGATGAAGCGGGCAAATGCGGAGCTGGCTAATCGTCGGAAGGTACTGGTGCAAAAACTGCGGAAACTCAATCCCGATACGGCATCACTTCGCAAGTTGGAGGAGGACCTAATTACAATTCGGGATGTGAAGGGGCTTCCGGTCATAATCCGCAAAGGGACTGAGATCATCCTCAACTATGAGATGTTCGCCAGACTCCTCCGGACATTGAAGCGTCGACCGCTCACCATTCGGATCGACCCCGGGCGGATGTCAATAGACTTCAGTGGGCACACCGACGGTAGTATACGGCTCTACGAACTCCCGGTATATCAGCGAGAGCTGCTTCTGGATCTGCCTATCATTACCCTTGAAGAGGGGGACTAAATGAGCCAAATGATCGATTACAGCGAATTCATTCAAGAGAAGCGATTCATCCATCCATCCACCGGACTCACACTGGATCGGGCGGAATTGAATCCTGGACTGTTCGACTTCCAGAAGGATCTCGTTCATTGGGCGCTCCGCCGAGGTCGAGCAGCGGTCTTCGCTGGCACCGGACTCGGCAAGAGCCGCATGCAGATTGAGTGGGCTCAGCAGGTTCACCTGCACACTGGCGGTGACGTGCTTCTTCTAGCGCCTTTGGCGGTTGCAGCGCAGACGGTTCGAGAGGGAGCAGAGATGGGCTATACGATCCATCTCTGCCGCTCCCAGGACGATGTGCAACCCGGTCTTAATATTACCAATTATGAGATGCTTCACAAGTTCGAGCCTATCCTATTCGAAGGTGTTGTTCTGGACGAGTCTTCCATCCTTAAATCCTTCACGGGCAAGGTGCGGACGGATCTCATTGAATCCTTCTCATACACTCCCTACCGACTGGCATGCACGGCGACGCCGGCTCCGAATGACTACATGGAGCTCGGCAACCATGCGGAGTTCCTGGGCGTGATGAGCCGGTCGGAGATGCTCTCCATGTACTTCGTTCATGATGGTGGCGATACGTCCAAATGGCGACTGAAGGGACATGCGGAAGCCGTGTTCTGGGAGTGGGTAGCCAGCTGGGGCGTGGTGCTCGAAAAACCATCCGATCTCGGCTATGAGGACGGCGCATATATCCTTCCGCCACTTACGATCAACGATCAGGTGATTGAGGTGGAAGGAGATCCCGCCAAAACGCTATCCGAACGGCAGAAAGCTCGGCGAGACACCATTCATGATCGGGTGGCCGCTTGCGCGGATTTGGTCAATGGAAGCGACAAACCTTTTCTCGTCTGGTGCGATCTGAATGCTGAGTCGGAGCTGCTTACCGCAGCGATCCCGGGAGCGATAGAAGTCAAGGGCTCCGATAAACCCGCGCACAAGGAGCAGGCTGCTATCGACTTCCGAGAAGGTCGCATTCGGGTGCTCGTCACCAAACCCATGATCTACGGTTGGGGGCTCAACTGGCAGCATTGCGCGGACATGGCATTCGTGGGGTTATCGGACAGCTTCGAGCAGGTATTCCAAGCAATCCGGCGATGCTACCGATTCGGACAGACGGAGCCGGTCAATGTTCACATGATCACGTCCTCCCGGGAGGGGGCGACGGCCGACAATATCCGCCGCAAAGAAGAAGACTTCCGGAAGATGGTCGCGGAGATGGTCAAATACACCCAGAAGATCACATCGGCCAGTATCAGGGCTACTGAGCGGCAAGTTACCGTTTATCAGCCGGCTCGCCCGATGACGATCCCGAGATGGTTAAGGAGTGAGACGCTTGCAGGTTAATACGATTGAGGAGACCGTCACGGAAGACTTTGCACTCTACAACGGCGACTGCGTGGAGGTTACTCGAGGAATTCCGGATAACAGCATTCATTATTCCATCTTCTCACCGCCGTTCTCTTCATTATATACGTACTCTAATTCGGAACGGGATATGGGCAACAGCGCGAATGATACGGAGTTCTACAAACACTTCGGATTCTTAGTCAAAGAGTTGTTCCGGATCACGATGCCTGGTCGATTGGTCTCCTTCCATTGCATGGACATCCCGGCTATGAAGTCCCGGGACGGTTTCATCGGGATCAAGGACTTCCCGGCGCAACTGCGGGAAACCTTCGAAGGTGAAGGCTTCATCTACCATTCTCGGGTGACAATCTGGAAAGATCCACTGGTCGAGGCTACCCGCACGAAGGCAATAGGGCTGCTTCACAAGCAGTTGACCAAGGACTCGGCCATGTGCCGGCAGGGGCTTCCTGATTACGTACTGACTTTCCGCAAACCCGGTAATAACCCGGAACCGATCGCTCACCCAGACGGGCTCTCTCAGTTTTTTGGCGACGGTGAACCGACTGCTCCTAAAAAGGAGCCCGATCTGAAGGATAGCCGGGTTCACAAGGATATTTCAATGGCAAAGGAAGACCCGGTATACTCCCATCAGGTATGGCGCCGGTATGCCTCGCCTGTCTGGATGGATATTCGTCAGAGCAACACACTGCAGTATCGGAGTGCACGGGAAGAGAAGGACGAGAAGCACATCTGCCCGCTGCAACTGGACGTAATCGCTCGGTGCGTGGAGCTTTGGAGCAATTCGGGAGACATCGTGTTCAGCCCATTCGCAGGCATTGGGTCGGAGGGATACCAGTCGATCAAGATGGGCCGACGCTTCGTCGGGGTTGAGCTGAAGGAGAGTTATTATCGAGCGGCTGCTTCCAATCTTCAAATGGCTGCTGATGAAGTTTTCGATGAAATGCTGAGGTGATCAGGATGCACGAACTAGACATATCGCTCGGGAAGCACCGCACGGATATGAGCTGGAAGCCGGAATACTGGACTTGGGAAGAGTTCGTGGAGCGGCTGCGGAAGGTGCGGCGGACAGCAGAGACAATGGCGCAATACGACAAGATGAAGGTGCCGGCGCGTGGCAAGGCGAAGGATGGGCCGGCGTTCGTCGGCGGGCTGATCCGGGGAGGTCGCCGGAAGAAGGAGAACGTCGACACTCGCAGCTTAATCACGCTCGACGCTGACTTCGCCGATGACGGGTTCTTGTTCGCGGTCGAGCTCATTCTGGGTGGCCGGGCGTATGCCGTCTATTCGACGCACAGTCACCGGCCACAGAAGCCGAAGTTCCGGCTCATCATCCCAATGGACCGGGCAATGAGCCCGGACGAGTACGCTGCAGTCAGTCGGATGCTTGCTCAGCAGATCGGTATCTCCTACTTCGATAAAACAACCTTCGACGTCCACCGGCTCATGTACTGGCCGAGCTGTTCCAAAGACGGCGAGCCTTTTCTGGAAGTCGCTGAAGGGGATGCCCTCACGGTTGACGACGTGCTGGCACTTTATGAGGATTGGCAGGATGTGGCCGCCTGGCCACGTCACCCTGAGGAGACCCGGGCGCTTCGGAACGTTGCTTCCAAGGCACAAGATCCTCGTGAGAAGTTCGGAACAATCGGCCAATTCTGCCGAACATTTTCGATTGAAGAAGGCATAGAGACCTTCCTGTCTGAGGTGTACACGACAGGCACAATGCCTAACCGCTACACCTACACCCGCGGCTCCTCTGCAAACGGCTTAGAGATCTACCCGGATCAGGATCTGGCCTATTCGCACCAGGACAGCGACCCGGTCAGCGATGGCCGGACATACAACCTGTTTGACCTGGTGCGGGTTCACAAGTTCGGGCACCTGGATGAGCGGGTGAAGGACTTCACTCCTGACGCCAAAAAGCCGAGTCACTTGGCAACAGAGCACTGGGCGAGCAGTCTGCCGGAAGTCAAACGGGCATCTGGGGCTGAACTGCAGGCGGATTTCGCGGACGTAGATTTCGACGACGCCGAAGACCCGGAGGATGACTCATGGGTCGAGAAGCTCGAGCGGCATCACAAGACTAATGCACTGCTTCCTACGGCCGGCAACGTGGAGCTGATCCTGTCCCACGGTGTTTGGCGAGGCATCCTCGCTTACGACGCTTTTGGTAATGCGGAGGTCATTCGGCGCCCGTTACCGTGGCGAGAGATGGAGCGTCAAGGGCGAGCCTATGAGCCTTGGCTGGGGGCAGATGATAAGCGGCTCCAGCACTGGTTCAGCAAGGCTCATGAGATTAACGGGGGGAAGACCATTCAGAACGCCTTCACGGAGGTTGTTCACCGCAACACCTTCCACCCGATCAAGGCCTATCTGGAATCAACGACATGGGACGGCATCCCGAGAGCGGAGCGGCTATTCCCGGTCTACCTTGGAGCTTCTGACACTCACTATGTCCGTCAGGTGACCCGCAAGATGCTGCTGGCTGCTGTTACGCGGCTCTATCGTCCTGGGTGCAAGTTTGACCAAATGCTCGTTCTGGTCGGCCCGCAGGGGGCGGGTAAAAGTTCAATTCTAGCTAAGCTAGGCCGGGAGTGGTTCAGTGATTCCCTGCGGACGTTCGAGAATAAGGAAGCTGGAGAGCATCTGCAGAGCGGGTGGATCTTCGAGATTGGTGAGTTGTCAGCCATGAAGAAGACGGAGGTCGAGGAGGTCAAAGCGTTTCTGTCCAAGACGGAGGACCGTTACCGGGTGGCCTACGATCGCCAAGTGACCGAGTTTCCGCGGAAGTGCATCTTCTTCGGGACGACCAATACGAAGGGGTTCTTGCGAGACACGACCGGAAATCGCCGCTTTTGGCCTGTAGAGGTTGTCCCGGAGCATGCGGAGCGCAGCCATTGGGAGGATTTGACCGATTCAGAGGTAAGCCAGATCTGGGCTGAGGTGTTGAGCTGGTTCAAGGCGGGGGAAACCCTACAGCTGGATGACGAAATCCGTTTGGAAGCGGAGCGCCGGCAGGCTGCACATATGGAGAGCGATCCCCGGGAAGGGCTTATCCAAGAATGGCTGGAGAGCGAGGAGCCGGACGACATGGACCGACCGTCAGGCAATCTCCGGCAGCGCGTGTGTGCGGCTCAGATATGGGTGGAATGTCTCGGTAAGAAGAAAGGGGACATGAAGCCTTGGGAGGCAAAAGAGGTCTGTGACATCATGCGGAAGATGCCGGGATGGCATGAAGGAAAGAGCCGTTTACGCATCCTTGGATATGGTCAACAGACCGTTTTTGAGCGAAGCAGTGAGCCCTAATTTTACTGCATCAGCACTGCTTCAACTGCTTCACCTACTGATACAGTTGACGCAGTAAATGAAGCAGTAAAAATTAGTTCACTGTATCAGCAAAAAGCCAGTCATACCAATGGTTTGAACCAGGTTGAAGCAGTTGAAGCAGTAATTTCCCTTCTATATAAATAAATAAAATTAACCTATACGTAACCATACCTATATGTAGGTTAAACGCACATATCATACGCATACGCGTATTGAGTGCTTCAACTGCACAGGAGGAATATCATGCAGGAAAGTCAACTGGAACGAAAAGCCCGCCTTGCGGTCGAGCGTGTTGGTGGGAAGATGCCGAAGTGGGTCAGTCCCGGGAACCGCGGGGTACCTGATCGACTGGCAATTTTCCCGAATGGCTTGACTGTCTACGTCGAGATGAAGGCGCCAGGTAAACCGCTAGAACCTCTTCAGCGGAAGTGGCGGAAGGATCTGCTGGCGCTAGGGCACCGACATTATAAGATCGACAGCGAAGCTGACATTGAGCGACTCATACAGGAGGCGATGGTGGAATGAGATTCATCCCCCACCAGTACCAAGCCTACGCCACGCAGCGAATCCTGGACACGCCTTATCTTGGCTTGTTCTTGGAGATGGGCTTAGGCAAAACAGTATCCACCCTGACCGCGATCGATCAATTGCTGAATGACTACTTTGACGCTGAACGGGTGCTTGTGATTGCCCCGCTTCGTGTGGCCGATGACACGTGGGCCCGCGAGATTCACAAATGGGACCACTTAACGCATTTGCGAATCAGTAAGGTTTTGGGTAGCGCTGACCAGCGGCGCCGAGCGCTTAAAGCTGATGCCGACATCTGGATCATCAACCGGGAGAATGTGGAGTGGCTGGTCGGAGAGTACGGCAGCAAGTGGCCGTTTGATACCGTCGTGATTGACGAATTATCCAGCTTCAAGAATCACCAGTCCAAGCGCTTCAAGGCATTGCGGCGAGTCCGTCCCATGATCAAACGACTGATCGGGTTGACTGGCACCCCGGCACCTAATAGCCTGATGGACCTCTGGGCGCCGGTATATCTGCTGGATCAAGGCGATCGTCTGGGTAAGACCATTACGGGATATCGAGACCGGTATTTCCTACCGGGCGAGCGGAGCGGCCATGTGGTCTACAACTGGAAGCAGAAAAAGGAGTCCGAAGAACGGGTCTACGAGGCGATCGGCGATATCGCGGTATCCATGAAAGCAGAAGATTGGCTAGAGTTGCCTGAACGGATTGACCGGAATGTTCCCGTTCGGCTTACTGGCAAAGCGGCTGAGCTTTACAAGAAGCTGGAGAAGGAGCTTTTGATCGAATACGCGGATGCCGATGTGGTAGCCCAAACGGCTGCCGTCTTGAGTAACAAGCTTCTGCAGATGGCGAGCGGTGCCGTGTATGACGAGGATCGGGGCGTTAAGCTTATCCACGATGCGAAGCTAGATGCGTTGGAGGACCTCATCGAGGCGGCACAGGGCAAGCCCGTTATGGTGTTTTACAACTTTCAGCATAGCCTGAGCCGGATTCAAGCCCGATTCCCGCAAGCGCAGATTCTGCGAAAAGGTAAGGACGGCAACGAGGACATCAGAGCATGGAACAATGACGGGATCCCGCTGCTTCTGCTGCATCCGAAGAGCGCCGGACACGGACTCAACTTGCAGGAGTCGAGCTGCCGAACGGTTGTGTGGTTCGACCAGATATGGAGTCTGGAGGAAGACCAACAAGCCAATGCCCGCGTACATCGGCAGGGTGTCCGACATAACATCGTCGTCATTCGCTTGGTGGCTGAAGGCACGATGGACGAAGAAGCTGTCGAGGCACTGGGACGGAAGGCCGCTGGACAAGAAGCCCTGATGCAGGCAGTTAAAGCGAGAATAGAGAGGGTGAGAGGATGAACCGCGACGAGAAAAGGCATTATTTTCAGCGGTTTAAGAAAATGACCGCCAATCAGTTCTGGGCTGAAATGGATATTCTGCATTCCCGTGCTTATGGAATGGCCCAGAAGCATTACGAGGAGGCTATGGACATCAAGCTGACCCCGAAGCAGAAGGCAGCCGTCGTGACCAAGGCGCACGAGATCCGTGAGCTTTGGGACGGCATGAGGGAGATAGCCGTCGAGGCAACAGAGGACGAGCAGTTCATACCGGAGGAGGTGAAGAAAGCATGATGAAAGTAATCTACTGGATTTTTTCGAGGTGGCACCTGTACCGGGGCGTGGCTTATGCTTACCCAGTGAGCCGATACCACTTTGAACGGTACGAGCATTACAACCAGCTTCGCCGCGGAGAGTCGCCTCGGATCGCGCGAACTGATCTCTGGAGACGAAGGGGTGGGCACTGATGACAGAACAAGCGGTAATCGCCAAGCTTCAGGATTACAAGCGCATCGTCGGGCGTATCCGCGTCCTGGAGCGGCATCACGTTGGCATGGGCTACACCGTCAATGCGATCGCCCACGATGATCAGCTGCAGGAGCTTCACCGGCAACTGCGGGGGATGCCGAGCTATATGTATCTGTCGGCACGCGAACAGGAGTTGGAGACCACGGCGCACGCTTACCTGGCCCGGTACCCTTCCGGGATCAGGAGCCAGTACCACGAGGTGGCCAGGTTGCAGGGAGACGATGCAGAGGATGAGCAACGCCTGCAGGAGCTCACCTGTAAGATCGCCAAGGTGCTGGAGGCCAGGTTGGGAGCTGTGCCGGCTGATGGGATCGATGCGGTTCTGGAGCGGATCTGCGAGCTTCAAGAACTCGAGGCCGAGAGGGATTACATCGACAATGCCTTAACCGTGCTTGAGGAGATGCACCCGGGCTATGGCCGGTTGCTGCGAATGCGGTACGTTGAGGACAAGCCAGTTAATTTTTCCGCAGATGAGCTTAATGTATCAGTGATGACTTTTCATAGGTGGAAGGTTCAAGCAGTGCAAGAATTAGGGTCACTGTTACAAGGTCGATAGAATCATGATAGACTCGCGTGACAAAAGGCCAGTTTCAAACGTGCTAAAATGCTACTATGAACATCGTGTAAGTAAGCGCTGATCTTGCGGGTACTCCTCCTTTTCGCCGTCCTTCGGGGCGGCTTTCTTCTTCTCTACACTGGTTCGGGAGGAAATTCCTTCCTGGTGTCGAATAGGTACTAATAATTCGACAAGAGGATGGGGATACAATGCCTACAAAAGCTATTACTTTTGATTTCTTTACTTTCAAAAGCCAAACCAGCGATGCTTTGGAACAAGCACTGATCAAAGAATTAGCTACCAGGAAATTAGGCAATTTTAATAACGTAAAAGTTGTCGATTTCTATGCGCGGATTCGTGAGATTGCAAATGAGAATGATCTTTGGATTTGCAACGCCGAAAAAGTTAACGTTCTTGATGAGGCGTATATCGGTGATTTACAGGGCTCTCGTGAAGCGTTAGCACAGCAAGATGACCAAGGTCCAATTTTCGATACGATTTTTTTGTATAATCCTAAAAACCAAGTTATAGCATTACAAAGAAATCGATCAGGACTTGGAATGAACACTTTTATTAGCTATCTATGCAAATTGACTTCCTGTGACGATGTTGAACTAGAGGTCATCATCGACCCAAATACGTTGATCAAACTCAATAAAATGTCATTGGTCAAAAGCATTGAATATAAGATTTCTCGACCGACAAACTTTACGTTTGCCAGAGGTGCAAAAAGAGGACTAAGCGGAGATATTGATTTTTTGCGTTTTTTTCAAGGAGACAGTTTAAAAGTAGTTATTGGTTCTGATAAAGGAAATAAGCTTGGGAAACCAGCGATTTTATCAAAAGTGAAAAATTTGCTTACTAACTCCCAGAGCATCGAGAAATTAAATGTGAGCGGCCAAATTGAAGGAGACATGGAAACGATTGATCTTATTAAGCAAAGGATAATTTTTACGAAAAAGAAATACTTGAAAAAACATAAGAAATTAACTGTGGATATGATTATGGAGACTGTTAAAGAAGCGTATAATTACCACAAGACAAACTTAAACCGAATGTACATTAACAGAGACGAATAATGGAGGGGGGAGAGGTGGTATTATGGGACGCATTCTCGAAAAAACGTTACCTTACCTAATCGGAGCGATCCCACCAATTCTGGTTATTTATTACGGTATCTATCCATCCTATTTTGTTAACTTTAAAGACATTATGAACTCAACAATAAGTATGGGGTCAATTGCAGTTGGGTTTTTGGCTGCAGCAATCACACTGTTGCCATCGCTTAACCAGAACCCATTTGTCATTGCGCTAAAACAAATAGGTGCCTATGAGAAGCTAATGAGCTATTTGATTAGTGCGATTATCTTTCTCTTTTTGATCTCACTGTTATCCATCTTCGGGCTTTTAATTGACACGTCCTTCAACAAAGATGTAGGTCACATTTTTTTAATCGGATGGTCGTTTGTTTTTAGTGTTGCGATACTAACGACAATAAGGGTAATATTCTCGTTTCTCAAATTTTTAATAGCATCACAAAAATGATAAATCAATCGATTGTGCCACTCGAGACTGAGTGGCACTTTATTTTTCGTGAAAGGAGGCCGTCTGCATGGCCTTGACGGCGAAACAAAAGGCATTTGTCGCTGAATACCTTGTCGATTTGAACGCCACGCAGGCGGCCATTCGAGCAGGATACAGCGCTAGGAATGCGGATAAGATCGGTCCAGAGCTGCTAGGGAAAACTAGGGTGGCTGAGGCCATCCAAGAGGCGATGTCCAAGCGCGAGCAACGGACAGAGATCACCCAGGACATGGTTCTCCGTGAGTTGGCAAAGATCGGGTTCAGCGATATGCGGACATACACCAAATGGAGTAATCGCGGTATCGCTCTGATTGACTCCGATTCGCTGGCGCCTGAACAATCGGCATGTGTGGCTGAGGTGACTCAGACGATTACGGAGTCTGGGGGCAGCATCAAGTTCAAGCTGCACGATAAGGTGTCCGCATTGGAGAAGATTGGTCGCCACCTTGGCATGTTCAAGGACAAAGTGGAGCTGACAGGGGATGACGGTGGGCCTTTGCAGGTGCTGTTCAGCGACAAGATGCGGCCTCCCGAGTAACTGGCTCGCCAAATCAGGATTTTGACGTCATGTATAAATACTTGACACATCGATTTTCGCCGAATTAGACCGTGAGCGGTGATTTTGCCGTTTTCAACGGTCTTTTTTCATGCCGATTTTCGCCTTCATGGGCCGCATACGCTGAAAATGCCAATCTTCGTTATTCTCTCGTTTTCGCTGTTTAGCTATGCCGTCCATTTTCGCTAGAAAGGAGCGTCCAGATGCCTAAAGTTGTCATTCCTTACGAACCGCAGCCGCGTCAGCAGCTGTACCACCAGACTATATGCATCGACGAACTTCTCTACGGTGGAGCGGCAGGTGGCGGTAAGTCAGAAGCAACGATATGGGACGCGCTCATGTATGCCATGACGTACCCAGAAAGTCGGCAGATCATCTTCCGCCGAACCTTCCCAGACCTTCAGCGGTCGATCATTGCGAGGACTCTGGTCGCTTACCCGAAAGCGCTCGGTAAGTACAACCAATCGAAACATGAATGGATCTTCGTGAATGGATCGGTGGTGGAACTCGCCTACTTTGACTCGGATTCGCACAAGCCGAACTACGACGGAGCTGAGTACGACGTTATCCGTTGGGAGGAGCTGACCCACTTCGAGGAGGGATGGTACACCTTCATGCTGTCACGCCTTCGTGGTTCCAAGCCCTATCCCCGTTACATCAAGAGCACGACGAACCCCGGGAATGTTGGTCACGCCTGGGTGAAGAAGCGCTTCATCGACATTGGAGAGTGGGAGAAGGTCCATCATGTACATGAAACTGATGAGACAGGTAGCCCTCTCTTTCATCCCGACACTGGAGCTCCGATCATTTCCCGCCGAGTGTTCATTCCGGCACGAGTCCAGGACAATCCTGCCTTGCTCCGGGCAGATCCGAATTACATCGTCCGCCTTATGCAGCTTTCGGAACAAGAGCGAAAACAGAAGCTAGATGGAGACTGGGATACATTTGCGGGTCAGTTCTTCGGTGAGTTCTCCCGTGCGATGCACGTCGTGAAGCCTTTCCGAATCCCGCGCGAATGGCGACGATTTAGGATGATGGATGAGGGCTACAATGACCCCTTTGTCTGCTTGTGGGGCGCACTGGACCGGTCCGGTAACCTGTACATCTACCGGGAGTTCATCCGCTCGAAGCTGCTCTCCAGTGAGCAGGCCGCACATACCAAGCGGCTGACGGGCGCTGAGCAAATCGACTACACCGTGGGCGATACAAGCTTCTGGAATAAGTCCAAGACTTCAGGCGAGGCGCCGTTCGAGGTCTTTGTCAAAGCGGGAATCCCCATGATCCAGGCGACCAAGGAACGCGTCAATGGCTGGAAGCGGGTGCGTGAATGGCTTCATCCGGTCGATGTAGTCGATCCGGTCACCGGTGAGACGCACAAGGAAGCGCGGTTGAGGATCTTTGACACCTGCACGGGCCTGATTGAAGCGCTCCCGTCCATGGTGACGGACGAGCACAACCCCGAGGACGTGGCAGCTCATCCTCTCGACCATGCACCTGATGCACTCCGGTATGGGCTGATGAGTCGACCAGCTCCTGCTATCGTGACGGAGGAGAGTAAGCCGGTTCCATTCCCGTTCAAGACTGAGGATGATGACTACGAAAGCGAGGGGGCGATCATGACGTGGTAGAAAAGCGTGTTAGGTTTGGCGGCTGGCGTGAATACGACAAGGAGCCGACAGCCGCAGAGCAGATGGAAGCCGTAGTAGTTCTTCGAGAGGAAGCTAACCAATTCATCGAAGATAACGGTTGGAAAGATAAACAGTTCCACTTCACGATCATCAAAAACAAACCACATTCCCCGCTGAACAAGTGGACGATGGCCCTGCGAGCAGATGAGGTGTTGACATGACAGCCGTAGTGATCATATTGGCATTATGTGTCCCGCTGTCCACTGCGATTGCGGGCTTTTTGGCGTTCAAAGGCGTGCAGCTTGGGCTCAGGTGGCGCATTGAGACTGACCGTGACCAGGTTCCTACGATGGAGCCGACCCTTCCGCAGTTGGTTAAGCCGCCGGAGCCTACTCCCGCCGGGCTAACCCCCGATTTGATAAGCGAATGGCTGAATGGCCCGAAGGAGGATGATCGCAATGAAGGACGAGATCGCGGGCCAGATTGAGGAGCAATACCGTGCAGGACTCTCGTATATGCGTCAGATGGGTTATCTGATCAAGTGGCCGGAGTGCGAGCGGTTCAAAGCTGGCGACCAGTGGCCGAAAGCCACCAAGGCAACCGCAAACCTTCCCCGCCCGGTGTTCAATATCGCGCGTTATATCAGCAATCACAAGGTCAGCTCGGTAATGAACGAGAATGTGAAGATGCTCTACTCCGCATCTGAATCGGGTCCTGAAGACGATCCTGCTTCCCAACTTGCCGAGGAAGCCGCGGACAAGTACACCAAGAACGCGGACGTAACCTGGGATCGGGTGAAGCAGGATGAGCTCAACGAGGAGGCCTTGGAGTCGGGGTCAACGACGGGAACCGGCATCTGGCACTACTACTGGGATGTGTCGCAGAAAGGCGGCAAGATCCGCCCATGGATTGGCGATATGGTCGGTGAGGTGCTGGATCCGATCAATGTGTTCTGGGGTAACCCCCAGGAGAGGAGGGTGCAGCGGCAGCCGTACGTGATCATCTCGCTTCGTGATACGGTTGCATCGATTCGTAAAGAGGCGCAGCAGAATGGCGTATCAGTTGAGAAGCGGAACCTGATCACACCTGATAAGGATGTTCAGGATGAAGGCTACGACCAGGCGAAGGTCGAGGTCCGGGACACCGACAAGGCTACGGTGCTGCTGAAGTACTGGCGAGCAGATGACGGGCTGATCCACTTCATGAAGGTCTGTTCTTCCGTTGTGGTGAAGCCTGACACTTCCACCGGCATGGAGCTGTACCCGCTTGTTGTCATGCAATGGGAGCGCCGGCGGAAGTCGATTCACGGAGTGGGCGACATTGAGGGGATTATCCCCAACCAAAAGGCCATCAACGTGCTGATCGCCATGGAGATTCTGAGCGTGCAGCTCACTGGATGGCCGAAGATGCTGGTGAATCGTAATGTCGTGGATCCCGCCAAAGTGAATAACGAGCCTGGCGGCATGATCGTTGACAGCAGCCCGCCAGGACAGGGGGATGGCGTGAAGTATCTGAACCCCGGGAACGTCTCCCCGTTGGCAAATGCGCTGGTGGAGCAGTTGGTCGATTACACCAAGATGCTGTCCAGCGCCCAGGATGCCGCTACAGGCGACATGAGCAAGGGGCAGCTTAACGCGACGGCCATCATGCTGTTGCAGAAAGCGGCTGGGGTGCCGATCGAATCTATCAAAAAACGTTTCTATCGGGCCATGGAGGACGTAGGTCAGATCTGGGCGGAGTTCTGGAGGGTGAAGTTCAACACGACACGCAGCGTGATGTTCAAGGACGATGACGGGCAGGAGATCCCGGACACCTTCAACGGCAGTGCTTACCGGGATGCTGAGCTCAATCTGAAAGTCGATATCGGTCCGTCCTCCCAGTACAGTGAAGAGCTCATGATGGCGTCGTTGGACAAACTCTTCGATGGTCAGCATATCAGCCTGGAAGACTACTTGGAGTTTGCTCCGAAAAACGTCGTTCCCTTCAAAGATCGCTTGCTGAAGCGGATCGAACAGGCGAAGCAGGAACAGGCGCAGATGCAAGCCAACATGCCGCCTGACCAACAACAGCAAGATCAGATGCAGCAGCAGATCGCCATGAAGCAGATGGACCACCAGCACCAACTGGAACTCCAGCAGCAGAAAGGGCAGATCGAGCTGCAGAAAGCCGCAATGTCGGGCCGTCAGTGAGAATCTGTCGGCCTATTCCTATTATTCGGGGCCAACCATAGCCCAAGGAGGATTTACCTATGCCTGAAGAAGTGGCCAACCAGAGCCAAGAGCAAGCTGCGCCCGAAACGGCGACGAATGAACAACCCGCAGGCGCGTCCACTACCCAGGAACAGCCTAAGGGCATAACCGTGAAGTACAACAAGGAAGACCGCTTCATCCCCGAAGAGGAAGCTCCGACGTGGATCCAAAAAGGGCTCAACTACGACAAGGTGTCGGAACGAGCGAAGGAAGCGGAGAAGTACCAGCAGAACCTCGACCGTATCGCCAAGTTCTATGGCTTCGATAGCCATGACAAGTACATGGACGCCCTGAATGAAGCGGAGCAGCAGCGGCAGATCGAGGAAGAAGCGCGTCGGCTTGGCGTGGATGAGCAGGTGGTGCTCCAGCACCTGAAACCGCTCCAGGACAAGGTCGCTGGCTTTGAGCAGGAGCAGCGTCGACTGGAGCAGGAACGAGCAAGTCTCGAAGTGGAGAAGGACCTGACCACGCTTCGTGCCAAGTACCCGGACTGGGACAAGTACCAGGACGCGACGTTCGAGCTTGCGATCCAGCAGGGGTATCGCCTGGAGGATGCCTATCGGCTTGCGAGTTATGAGGACAAGATGTCCAGTGCTGCCCAGAAGGCTGAAGCGGAGACGGTTCGCAAGCTGCAGGAGAATGCCCAGGCTTCCACCGGATCAGCAGCGGCAGGGGCAGAGCATAACGGCAAATTTGAGACCCTCTCGAAGGCGGACAAACTCCGTATGATCGAGGAGGTCAAGCAAGGCAAACGCACATCATTCGATTAAGGAGATGATTTCAAGTGGCAACGAATGTACAATCCTACAACGCCGGTACCGGCGTGAACCAACTGCCCGCTGAAAACGCAACGTTTTACCAAACGGCCATGCTCGAGCGGCTGACGCCGGAACTCTTCTACATGAAGTACGGCGACAAGAAAAACATCCCGAAGCGTAAGGGAGCTACGGCACAATGGCGCCGACTGAACAGTCTGGCTGTATCGACCACCGCTCTGACCGAGGGCGTGACGCCAGATGGAGTGGATTTCTCCATCACGCCGGTGACGGCCACCGTAAAGGAGTACGGAAACTGGACCAAAATTTCCGAGTTTTTGGATCTCGTCGGGCTCGACCCGCTCCTCACGGAGACGTCGGAGCTCATGGGAGAAAACGCCGGTGAGTCTATCGACATCATCGTGCGCGATATTATCCAAGCCGGGACCAACGTTCTCTATGCCAATGGCAAGGCTTCTCGCGCTACCGTAGCCGCTACGGACACGATCACTGCCGCCGACATTTTGCGCGCGCGGAAGATTATGAAGAAGAACAAGGTCAAGACGATCAAATTGCCCGATGGCTCGACGGGCTACCTGATGTTTGTTTCGCCGGACGTGGCGACGGATCTCATGAAGACGCAGGAATGGAAGGACCAGAACACCTATGTCAGCACTGATAATCGCAAAGACGGCATGGTGGGCAAGTTGTATGGGGTCTATTTCATGGAGGCGGTCAATTCCGGTATCGCGGCGGCGGCTGGAGCAACAGGGGCGGACGTCCATCTGAACGTTATGATCGGCCGCGGTGCTTACGGCGTACCGGACATCGAGGGCTCCAGCAAGCCGGAGATCATCGTCCACGAAGCGGGCTCGGCTGGTACGGCGGACCCGTTGAATCAATTTAACACGGTCGCCTGGAAAAATGCCTTCACTGCAGTACGCATCCAGGAACTCGCCATCTTGCGTTATGAGTGCGGCGCAACGGCATAACCATCGGGGCCTTCGGGCCCCTCACCCAATAAGGAGGATTGATTTCAATGGCAACCCCCAAGGACAAGCTTGACCCGCAAGAGATGAGCTTCAAACAATACCTTGACTCCCGCCCGAAAGTGAAGATCGAAATCCCGGAGGATCCGAATAACCCCGGCGACGTCGTGCCGGTGGCAATCAACGGCGTAATCTACGCCATCCCCGTCGGCCAGGAGTTTGAAGTTCCTGATCTGATCTATAACGTGTGGAAAGAATCGCATGAGAAGACCAAGGCGGCCAATAAGAAGATCAAGATCACGGAGCTGAAAGAGCTGCAGATCATCGGATAAGCCCCCATGCGGGGCTTTTTCCGCATAAAGGAGGGAGTTTATGAACGTAGGGGATATCATCAGCGAAGTTCGGGAGCTGTTGCCCAACTCGCTCAGTGATGCGAGCTTAATCCGCAAAATGAACAACCTGCAAAATCAGCTCTACCGTAACGAGTTCCGGCGTACAGCGCTTACGCAATACGATATCCTCGCCAATGTGCCGGCCTATCCGTTGGGTTTTTCGAGCAATAAAGTAAAGGATCTGCTCGTGAATGGCGAGGAATACAGGTACAAGGACACGCAGGGGGAAGGGGCAAGCCGGTTTTACTATTTCATCGGCGACGATGTTGGACTGTACCCGGTGCCGGATACGGATATATCGGGCGGTTTGCTCGTTTTCCATGACGCTGAGCCAGATCAGTTGACCGCTACAAGCCAAATCCCCGATCTGGACAAGGATTTCCACATGCTGCTTGTCTATGGCACGTGCGTACAGATCGCTGAGGCGATGCTAGCTACCGAGCTTATCAACGGATTCACCGGGAAATACAACGATCTGCTAGGGTCTCTGCTGACGTCACAGCGTGTTCCGGACTTTCCGCGCATTCAGAACTTGTACGAGGGGTTGATGTGATGCAAGCAAGTCAGTTTATCGCTGCTGGGCAGCTTAGCGCTGAGGTTAATAAGCGAGTTTGGGAAGGCATGGGGTACAATGCATCAGCTTTTGGCGTTGTTCCTGGACCTGCTGATGTGACATCTGTTATGCAGGCGCTTGTTAACAAGGCACAGGCAGACGGTATTAAGACGATCATCATGCCTCCTGGGCAGTACAATGTGACAGCTCTAGCTAATACAGAGGGTATTACCTTCATTGGCGACAATGCCTCATTCACTGGCGGTTATATCGGAACGGTTTTATCACTCGGATCTATCCCCGAACAGTTGGTCGATGTTGTTCAAGGTATGGTTAACTCAAAGTATATGTCTGTTTATTTTTGTGATAATGCATGGAGGCAAGAGATTGATTATTTCACTAGATTTGCCGAGCATTCCTTTAATTCAGGATTCAAAGAAATAAATATCCTCATACATGTAAAGTCTGATGGTTCCACTGACGAAGACATTTCAAAATTTAGTCAGTATGATGAAATCGCTAATGATATAGGAATTCCCATCACTTGTTTGAAAGTCCATGGATTATACAGTAATCCTAATTATCTTACGAGGACGTATCAGGCTCTTAATAATCTAAGCAAAATCAATACTGTCTTTGTGCTCAATGAACAGTTTTCTTCGGTGTACGGACATGGATTGGATTACCCTAGTCAAATCAAAAGTAACTACCAAAATGTGAAGAAGGTAGGCTGTACCGTTGACTACGGTACAGCGTTTAAGAGTTGGATTCCTGCTGTTGCTGGAGAACTAGCAGCAATCCAAGCAGCGTATGACGTATTAGGTGTGCATATGTATCCAAGTTGTGGATGTTTCAGCGAGGTAAAACAAACCACTTATGATCAATGCCTTCAGGCATTTAATAATTTACTATTAACGATTCCATGGGAGAAAGAGATATGGGTAACTGAATCAGGTGTTCTCCCATTTTGGCAATTTTTAGAGTTGCCCGAGAACTATAACTTAAGTAATTTAACCGATACCACTCGAACCATTGACCCTCAACGGTTATTTTACCGGGCATTGTTTAATAGCGATTTTGCAAATCGAGCTAGGGTGATCATTCCGTGGTATACAGAAAGTTGGATGTATGAGGATACTGTTGGTATGTGGGATGTTATAAAAAATATCATCACAAACAAGTAAGGGGGTGGGCAGAGAGATGTTGAAAATGGCAAAACAAAGCCCTGCTACGGGGGGATTTCGACTAGCTAGGATACAATACAATAGTCCTCTACGTAATCAAAACCTTTATTTTTCGCACCGATACGATATAAAATTAATCAAACAACATATATACACCCCCGGTCCATATAAGGACAGTTATTGTAAGCTATTTTGTTCAACTCACGGTGTAATTGCTGAAATAACTGATAACGATTTTTATGTGTACGACAGCGGTAGTTTCATAGATATTTGCGTTAATGTCCCTGATAACTTCAGCCGTATTGTTGTAGAAATTGAAACGAATGAACCTGGAAGTGTTTCGCTGAAATGTGACAGTTTTTCATTGACTGGCCTTACAAGGCTGATCGTTCCCAACCCTGTGATAAACTCTATGTATAATAAGTTGAACGGAAAAACGTACTCATATTATCAAGATTTCTCTGTAACGACTACGCTAAAGCTCAATAATATCGACACATTTCAATTGTCAATTGGTGGTGACATCGCTGTTATTTCAGGAAATGCAGTTGTAAAATCCCCTACCAATTGGACACTCACAAAAGGCACAGATATTACCGTAATCGGTGAATTGATCGGGAGTAATTATTCAGTAATAACTCCATCAAATTATAGAGGAACTGTAGTTTTATACTAATTAATAAAAGGAGGGTAATCATGAAACCGTGGCCAAACATCCGCAGCCGCACACCTGCTGTTCAACGTGAATTCCGTGGTGTCGATCGGCGGGATCCGTTCTCGCTCAATGCGGCTCTATCGCCTGATTCTCTCAACACCTCATCGCTCTCATACCCAAGTCTCTCTGTGCGCCCAGGATACACTGTCCTGGGTGCTTCTTATGGGCGCGTGTTGGGATTGGGATCGTGGAAAGAGACTGAGCTTCACGCGGTATTCGCTGATGGCACCTGGCGCAAATGGACTGGATCATCGTGGTCAGCAGCGCTTAAGAGCGGATTGTCCACCACAGAGCAGGCATCGTTTACAAACCTCAAGGGCGGTCTTTCCAGCATATCGCTGTTCATGACCAACGGTGTCGATGGGCTGCTCTACTACGATGGCTCAACGGTGCAGACGGTCAGCACAGCCCCGTCCGGAATCAACTATGTCGAGACGCATGTCGACCGTTTGTGGGGAGCGGTGGAGAACCGGCTCTACTGTTCTGCCTACCGCGATGCGACCAACTGGACAGTGATCAACCAAGACGACGCCGATCCGTTTGACACGGAAGTGGAGACGCCGAACGGTGAGGTAATCGACGGCATTGTGGCATCCAGCGATACCCTGATCGTCACCAAGAGATCGAGCATCCATAAGCTGATGGGCTATGCGGCCTCGGACTTCACCTTGCGCCGGGTGACGCGGGAAGTCGGCTTTCTCGGCAACAACACGGCGACGATCATCCGGGACGTGATCTATATGCTCGATGAGCGCGGCATATACGATTACTACGGCGCCACAAGCCCGGATAATAGCTTCTCTCTCGGGGTGCAGGATTGCATCGACCGGATCAAACGGTCGTCAATGTCGTCCTCCTGCGTAGGCACAGACGGACAGCGGTTGTACGTGTCTATCCCTATCAGCTCCTCAAGCGCACCGGATACGGTGCTTGTCTACGACTTCGACGCTAAGTCGTGGGACGTATGGGGTGGCTTCTCCATCACCTGCTTCGCAAAGATGGGGAACACGCTCTACGCCGGGGACGCACAGGGGCGGGTGCTTCAGATGGGCGGACCGAACGATAACGGGACAGCGATCTCCTGGTATCGCACATCAGTACCGTACACAGCCGAGAGCATGGCACAACATATCCGCATACCTCGTATGTGGTTTACGGTGGAGTTGCCCGCGGTAAGCTCCCTGAGTGTGTATCTGTCCAAGTCCGATCAGGGAGACGCTGACTGGCAACTGGCCGCGACGTTCACGGCAGGCGCTTTGTCCACCACTCCGATTTATGTGCCCACGTCCATGCTTGTCGGGGCGCAGTGGTACCGCTACAAGCTGGCCGGAGTCGGCCCGTGTAAGGTGAAGGAGTTCGCGGTCGAACAGCACAACATGCCGATACGATAAGGAGGAATCACAATGCCACTTATAGAAATGCCGGTTCCGAAGCGTAACCCGAGCATCGAGGAATTAGCCCAAACTGTAGGGAAAGGCTTCGAGCAACTCGCATACGTGCTAAACGGGTTTCTCGGAAGCATGAACATCAAGGAGTTGACAGCGGATAAGGTCAAGACAGGTACACTTCTAGCCGCGTTGGTGACCATACAGGGGGCGCTCGCAAACGGTGGATACATTCAGTTCGATGAAAATGGCATGACCATCAACGACGGAACCAAAGATACGTTCCGTGTGGGGCTTGATGGCAAGCCGGTCATGACAGGCGGTATCGTGCAATCGAGCGCTAGCGGGTATCCGAGGTTGGAGTTTAATTCGGAGGATGCTCTCTTGAATGCAGCAAGGGCTATCGACAAATTTATTAAAATCATATCATCTGATGGTGATACCGGAGCTCCGGCGTTGCAGATTAGGGATGGATCATTAGGTGTTTTACAGTTCATGGACTCCATTGGACGGTATCACATTCTCTGCATTCCTGGTACCAAATACATGATCGAGTCGTATTCTGAAATTATATTGGCAGCACCAATGGTAGAGGTTCCGGACTGGACGAGCTTTCGGAGGTATGATACAGGCGAAAACCTGGGGGCAGCTCTTAACTCTAAGGCAGATGCATTCACTGGATTTACCGGAACGCTATACATGGCCACTACTGCTGGAGGGCCGGCAAACGTGGCAAAAACATTTGTGAACGGTATCCTCGTATCTTGATTATTTGCTATACTGGA
This sequence comes from Gorillibacterium timonense, assembly GCF_001457415.1. GTDB lineage: Bacteria > Bacillota > Bacilli > Paenibacillales > NBRC-103111 > Gorillibacterium > Gorillibacterium timonense. The sequence continues at coordinate 85,778 of NZ_LN881723.1, read as the reverse complement.
AGAAAACGGGGAAAAGGTGATCTTCCATGAAAAAGCTCATTGTTGGGTTTATGACTGGAGCTGTTTTTGCGACAGCGGTAAGCGCAGGAGCAGCATCGATCGTTCCGATCGGGAAAAAGATTGATAGTAGCTATAAGGTAACGGTAGATGGGGCACAGTTGCCGAATCAAGCAATCGTCGTTGAAGGAAAGTCATACATTCCAACGACCGATGTTGGCACCGCTACCGGGAAAAAGGTGTCATTCAGCGCGAAGGAGGGAATAATATTGACGAGCACACCGGAGGCAGTAACAACGGCTGAACCAGTTGAATCAGCTATCCCAGAAGCAACTCCTTCTCCAAGCAGCACTCTTTACACAAAGGAAGAAAAGGAACTGAGAGCCTTACAAGACAAAGTTGGTCGTCTTGAAGGCGAAGTGATGATGTTGAATATGTTCATCCGCGACGAAAAAGACCCGGCCAAGAAAGCCGAGTACGAAAAGCAGAAGGCAGACAAGCTAAAGGAACTCGAAGAAGCGAAAGCCCAGCTTGCGGCGCTGCAGAGTCCTTCTCCTACACCGTAACAGCATATCCTTTACTACCCGACGTCCTCCTATGAGGGCGTTTTTATTTTTCACAAGAAAGGAGCAAGGACATGGCCACTCTTACGACAAACCCGACCCTAAAGACCGCGAGCACATTTCGAGCGCCACAGGGTCAAGTCGGCATCCGCGACTGGCTCAAGGGACAAGGGTATGGAGACACCGACATCACGTACAAAAACGGCGTCGTGTCGCTTAAAGGTAAGGCGTTCACGAGCGCGAACCCGCTGGCCGATCAGCGGACATACGATACCGCCGAGAACCTGCAGAAGGCTCTTGGTGCGTACCGCACGAACGAATACGGCAACCAGGCGGACTCCACAATGAAGACGATCGGCGAGAAGGTGAACGCTGAGCCCTACCAGTTCAAGGGGTATCAGCCCTTCTCCTACAATTCCGACACCGATCCGACAGCACAGGCGATCAAGGCAAAGTATCAACAGGATGCCGGGCGAGCTTCTAATAACGCTATGGTATCGATGGGATCACGAGGGATCGGCAATAGCTCGGCCACAACTGACCGAGTGGCACAGATTCAGCAGCAGGCGGCGACGGACTACAATGCGACAGCGCTCCCTCAGCTTGAGCAGAACGCCTTCCAGCGCTATGCAGCTGATCGGGGATACGATCTTGATCTCCAAAACGCCAACTACGGGGCACAGCGTAACCAGTTGAGCGACCTGAATTCCTATGCGACAGCTCTCAGCAACCTGCGTCAGCAAGGGCTGGACAATGCTTATCGGGATGAGACGATGACATATCAGCAGGGGCGCGATAAGGTTGCCGATAGCCAATGGGAGCGTCAGTTCGCCTCCCAGAACGACCAGTGGAAGCAACAATTTGCACGCCAGGGAGAGCAGTGGCTCAAGGAGTTTAATGAGAATGCTCGCCAGTACAATCAGAACTATGCCCTCCAGAAGCTGGCCCAGGACCACAACATGTCCATGGATCAGGCACAGCTCGCGATTAGCCGCATGAATGCGAATCTGAATCAGCAGCAGTTCAACTGGTCAACAGATCCGAATAACCCGGACAACCAGTATAAAAATGCTCAAATCGCAAACAGCCAATACGATAACCTCTATAAGACGTGGCAGGCTACGGGCGTAGCACCTTCCGGTCTGCAAGCGCTGGGGGTTCAGCCCGGGACCGCGTGGCGCGATTTGTCACCTTCCGATGCGATCCAGCAGCTCAGCAAGAGCCAGTTCATCACAACATCTACCGATCCGATGACAGGTCAGTCGCAGACTAGTGTGACGGATCCGACTGGGCTCGCCCGGGCTATTCTGAGCATGCCGAATATGACGGACGCCCAGGTGGATCAGATCGCGAGCTACTTCGGTGTGGACCTTTCGAAACTGGGAAACTGAGTAGCCCCGGGGGCACCGGGGCATACACCAACTACTACAAGGCAGCATCAGACGCTAAGTCGAACCCGATGGGCTATGCAACAGCGAACTCTGCCGTTTCTTCGGCACTCAACCAGTTAGGGCTACCCGCCAGTTGGTTGCAGCCTACGATGGAACTCGTCGCTCGTGAGAGCAGCTTTAACGCATCCGCCAAGAACCCCAAGTCCTCCGCGAGAGGGCTTTTTCAATTTCTGGACTCCACTAGGCAGACATATGGCGGTAGTACTGTAAACTGGAATGATCCATATCAGCAGACCCTTGCGGGGCTCCGATACATCAAGGACCGGTATGGTACGCCGGAGAAGGCGCTGCAGTTCTGGGACAAAAACAACTGGTATTAGTGAGGTGAGAGCATGAGCAAGTATGATGCGCTTCGCAAATCGTTCGGGCTCACCGAAGATGAAAAGAAGGAAAGCAAATACGACAGCATGCGGCGAAGCATGGGCCTGCTCCCGGATCTGAATGCTGGCCAGGTGGATCCGATGAAAGCGAAGGCAAAAGAGATCGGGAGCATATCAGAATCCCCGATTATGCGTTCGGTGAAAACTCCATCCCTTCCTAGCTCAGTTCCGTCTTCTGCCGTAGCCCAGCCGGTGGATATTACTCAATCTCCGTTACCTGCGGGGAGACTACCGGACATCAAGCCGACAAAGAAGTCAATCGGTAAGCGAATCCTGGACACGATCCAATACCCATTCGATAAGGCAGCGGAGCTCCTTGCTCCGTCTGCCCCTTTCTTGGATGGCCAAGCCGATGAGTATGGCGCGACCAACCCCCGTGACCGACTGGTGGCACAGCACGCTGAAGCAGGGAGATCGACCACAGGGAACAAGACGCTGGATAAGGTCGGAGATGTCCTCGGTACTGTTGGGGCGTTCGTCGCAAACCCCGCTAAAGTTCCCTCTCTCGGCCAGATCGCTGAGCTGCCGGGTATCGCTAACTTGTCTTCTCGGGCGGGTGCTGCGGTGTCCAGTCCGGTAGCGAGCCGAGCGGCTTCGGTGGCGACTCGTGAAGGGCTGACCGGCGCGGCACAGGGAGCGCAGTACGGGCTTCAGACGGGTAATGGTGATCTGCGCGACGCCGCTCGTGAAGCTGCATTCGGACTTGTGGGTGGAGCGGCATTGGGGGGCGTCGGTGGGGCGCTTGCACAAAAACTCGGTCCGAAGCTAAGCGCCGCGCTTGAGTCCTTCCGGCAGCGCTCCAGTGGCGTATCAGCTGATGCGGAATCACAAGTCCAGGGGCTATTGCAGGCGGCGAATAAGCCTTACGGAACGCTTAGGAGCGCACCTTCAGACGTATATCTTAACCGGGCGATGTCGGAGCTTCAGCCTCTTGTCTCTGAACGAATGACCCCGCCGCTGGAAAACCCGAACGAGCTGGCCAAATGGCTGAAGCCTTACCTCGGGGATGACGTCAGCTTGAACGAGATCCGTAAGCTTCCCTATGACGATATGTCCGAGCTGGCCGGAGAGGTACAGCGGAATCTGAAGACCTATGACGTGGCGAACCAAGTGGCACGAGAGCGGGGAATCGATCTGGATGGGCTACTGAACGGCAAGCAGCCGACCAACTTAAACGCCCAGATTGAGCGAAACCGAATGGGTCAAGCAGCTGGCGCTATCGATGCCCCTCAGATCACACCGGCTAGAGCGGTGCCGAAGGATTACACCCCATCTTCTTCTGCAGCTAAGTCGGCGGCGGAAGCTACGCCCGCCGAGACGATGAAGGGAAATTGGTTCACGAACCTGTTCGGATCGAAGGGTGTCGGCATATCGGCTGTTAGCGACTCACAGCGATTAAGCAAAGGGCCGCTAACGACGGAAGACCAGATCGTTTCCCGCAGCATCAAACGGGACGTCCAAGGAACGAAAGTCCAACTCGCGGCGAGCGGGCGGGCGCTATATCAGAACCTTGTCGATCGGCTTGACCCGCTGAAGCGCATCAGCGCGGAAGCCTATGACACAGCAATGGATTCGAGCCGTGCGAACAACATCGCCAACACGATCATCAAGGACAAGTTCGTCAATCCCGAAGGGGAGGTCATTGGTGAAAGTCTTTCCGGCATCTTCCGGAAGGTCGCCCGTGGGGAGGACAAACCCTTCATCGACTACCTCACGCTCCGGCATGCGGTTACCCGGATGGAGCGCGGAGAGCAGGTCTACGCGGATAATCTGGGCATGACGGTAGACGGTGTAAAGGATAAGCTGGCGCAGCTCGATAAGCGGTACCCGGGATTCTCTGAGATTGCTAAAGAGTGGGACGGCTTTAACGACAACGTGTTGCAGACGTTCGGGGTTGATGAAGGGCTTATCTCCCCTGAGGCATACGCTGCTATGCGGGAGAAGAATCCGAACTACTCCCCGATGCGCCGGCAGTTCCTCCAGTCCGAGAAACCGGGACGGACGTATCTGGCCAAGTCGGCGAAAAGCTCGTTCAGCGGACAGAACGCGCCAATTAAGGAAGTCAGCCCAACGGGGTCAGCTCGTCGCATCGTGGACCCGAGAAAGACCACGGTCGAAGCCGTAGGAGCATGGGCAAATGCCGCCATGCGAAACCGTACCATGCAGTCTGTTGTTGATGCGGTGAAGCGCGATCCGGAAGCGTTCGCCGGTGTGGTAGAGATTGTCGCCAAGCCAAAGTCGATGGCAAGCCTGGAAGACGTACTGACCAAGGGAGGAGCAGACGACTTCTTAGAATCCCTGGATGCCGACTTCAAGGATCTATTCAAAACGAGCCGCGTCGACGGTGACAACGTCGTGCGGGCAATGGTGGACGGTCAGCCGGTATACATGAAGGTGCACGACCCTGAACTCATTAAGACGCTTGTCGGTATGGGGCCGCAATCCTCGAATGCGCTGATCGATGTACTAAGCCTGTTCTCGAATGCGACGAAACGAGGGGCAACCGGCCTGCTCGCTCCTGTGTTTGCCGTCAAGGGGGCAACGATGGACCTTGTGCAGGGAGCGATCCAAAGCCGCAATCCGGTCAAGCAAACGGCATACACGGTGTATGCTCTTCTGTCGGGCATCGGCGACCGGCTGCGCATCCCAGGCTTACGCAATCTGGCTGAGGAGTATAGGCGCGCTGGGGGCGAGTATTCGGCTGCATTGAAAGGTGATCGAGCCCTCGACAAGAGCATTGACAGCATGACCCGTTATCCACTCCTTGCTCCGCAGAGCGTCAAGAAGGGGGTCATCGGTACTGTAGCCGCGCCATTCAAAGCGCTCGAAGCCGTAGGCAACGTTACGGAGAACGCGCCGCGCATGGCTGCCTATAAGGTTGAGCTCAATCGGCTTGGTGGAGAAAGGACGCCAGATAATGTCCGGCAGGCCATGAACCAGGCGCGGGAGATCACGACGAACTTCAGCCGGCGCGGGGCAATGTCGAGGGATCTAGAAGCCTTCGTCCCCTATAATAACGCCGCTGTGCAGGGGACCTACCGCGTGCTGAAAGGCTTGAAGGATCGTCCGGTGCAGACCGTAGCTGCCATTGGCGCGCTGTCCGTGCTCCCCAAGGTTTACGAGTACATGCAGTTTGCTGATGATCCTGAATATCAATCGCTTCCAGCTCGGGAGCGCTACCGGTTTTTGATTGTCAGTAAGAATGCGGACGGAACGTTCGTGAAAATTCCGATGGAGCCCGCCTATAACAGCTTCGGGGAGCTCACCGTCGAGTCGTTGCGAAAGTGGAAGGATCAAGACCCGACAGCCTTCAAAGGAGCGGCCGATGCTCTGGCGAACGCCTGGACGCCTCCTCTACTTACAGGAGCGCTACAGGGAGCAACAACCGACGGGAGCCTGGAAACTGGCGTAAAAGGAGCCTTCAACTCTACGGTGTTTGCCCCGCTCGTAGCAATTTCCGGTAACCAGAGCTTCACCGGGGCGCCGATCGTGTCCAAGGCAGTTGCTGACCGCAGTCCGAAGTATCAGTCCGATGAACGAACCAGCAGCATCGCGATGTGGATCGGGGAGCAGACAAATATGTCGCCGATGAAGGTGGACTACATGATCCGTGCTTACGGCGGGGACGCGGCGCGGCTTACCCTCCCATTGACATCTCAAGTCGGCGCTGGGAACGTGCGGAATACCCTTCTGCGAAACTTCATCGTGGATCCTGCCTTCTCGAACACTCTGACGAACGACTTCTATGACGCCAAGACAAAGCTTAACCAGGCTTACCGTGATTACACGGAAGCGGGAGTTCAACTGCCTACCTGGTACAACGAGAATCTACGAAAGGCGCTCAACTCGACCGCAAATGGCTCCATCTTGAAGCGACTGGCTACGCTGAAGGCTCGGAAGAACCTGGTCAATGCGGACAAGTCGCTCACGGCTGAACAGCGAACAGATAAGCTTCGAGAGATTCAGACACAAACGAATCAGATCTATATCGATATCAACTCCGCGCTGAGTCAGGCGGGAGTTATCAAGTAATGGGCCTTCGGAGCAATCCGAGGGCTCAACTCATTTTAGGAGGGATCTTCATGAAAGCTCAACTCATTTCATCGTCCGTCGGAGCCGTCGTGCTACCCGTGCTCACCTACTTTTATGGATCGGGAGATGCGGTTGTCGCATCGATGGTAGCTCTTCTTTTCTTCATCTGTATGGATTGGCTCAGCGGAATCCGGGCCGCGAAGAAAGACAACACTTACGCAAGCAAATACGGCATCGACGGAGTGTTTCGGACATTCTTCTTGCTCCTGTTGCCAGCAGGAGGCCATCTGCTCGATGCGGTCATGCGCTCGCCGGGGGTTATCTACGGGATGATGGTCGCCGGACTACTCTACCATATTATCCAGAGCATGACAGCCAATGCCGTTCGGGCAGGTTGGGCGGACTGGATGCCAGTCGCAGTTCTCGACTGGATCCTCAAGTGGGTGGGGTCAGAGCTCGAAAAAAAGATGCAACGCGCAGAGAGCAGAAAGGTAGGTGAACAGTGATGATAATCAAGGGAATCGATTGCGGATCTCCGTTGACGGAAGCCAAGGCCGCAGCATTCAAACGAGATGGAGTTTCCTTCGTCGGACGTTACCTTACTCCAGACTCATGGAAGACGCTGAATAAGACGGAGGCAGATATGCTCAAAGCAACCGGACTCCAGATCCTATCCGTCTTCCAGCGTACAGCAGACCGGGTTAAAGGCGGCGCTGCATTCGGGACAGCTGATGGAGCCGCTGCACTTGCTCAGGCACGCACGATCGGACAGCCCTCGGGGACGGCGATCTATTATGCTGTGGACTACGATGCACCCGCGCGCGATTACGACACCGTTGAGGCGTATCTTCGAGCAGCAGCCGAGCAGATGCCGGGATACAAGCTGGGGGTATACGGGAAGCATGCCGTTGTGGAAGAGATGGCGAAGCGCATTCCTGGTATTTACTGCTGGCAGACCTACGCATGGAGTCGGAGCCGGGTTTCTGATCAAGCTGCAGTATATCAGCGGCTCAATGATGTGACAGTTAACGGCCACAATATCGACTGGAATGATCAATATAAGGAAGCGGGGCTCTGGCCGGCGCAACAGCCGCAGCCGATCACGACGAAGGAGGGAAAGCCAGCAATGAAAGTTGAAGACGCAAACAAGATCACGGGACTTTTGGGTAAGGTTTGGTTTCTGTTGCAGGAAGCAGGTGCCAGTAAAGCCGAGCTCAACGAGATCGGTCGGCTTGCCGATGAGGTCCGGGTAGCAGCTGGGTTGTCAAAGAAAAATTCTTGATGCTATAATCAAACCAACAGATCCCGTCCGCACCTCTCAACGATGTGTAACAGGACGGGCCTACATAAAAGCAGAAGCCCCGCTCTCCAACTAAGGAGGGCGGGGCTTTTTTGTCACTCCTCGATCTCAGCGCAGTACACTGCATAGCGTCTACCCACATAATGTTTAGCCCCAATCGGCCCCAATTAGCCCCAAATCGGCTCATTTTAATGCACTATCCTGCATTTTTCCTTTACACGAAAAAACCCCGGAAGCCCCGTAATATAGGGCATTTCGGGGTTTTGTTGAGGCTTGTTTGCGAACAACCGTTCTTAACGGCTGTAGAATTCGACGATTTGCTTTTCGTCGATCTCTTGGGAGAGCTCGGCGCGTTCCGGAAGGCGAACGAATTTGCCTTCCATCGCTTGCTCGTTGAAGTCCAGGTATTGCGGAATGTGGTGGCGTCCGGCGATCGCGTCCTTGATGGAAGCCATGGTGCGGCTTCTTTCACGCAGACCGATGATGTCGCCAACGCTGACCATATAGGAAGCGATGTTGACTTTCTTGCCGTTTACCGTTACGTGGCCGTGGGAGACGAGCTGGCGTGCGCCGGCGCGGGAGTTAGCCCAGCCAAGGCGGTAGACGAGGTTGTCCAGACGGCTTTCGAGCAGGATCATGAAGTTTTCACCGGAGATCCCTTTCATCTTGGACGCTTTATCGAACAGGTTGCGGAATTGTTTTTCGTTCAACCCGTACATGTGACGGAGTTTTTGCTTTTCTTGAAGCTGTTGGCCATAACCGCTGATCTTGCGGCGTTGGTTGTTGCCATGTTGGCCAGGAGGGAATGCGCGTTTTGCAAGTTCTTTGCCAGATCCGCTCAGGGAAATACCGAGGCGGCGGCTTAATTTGAATTTAGGTCCGGTGTAACGAGCCATGTATCAATTGCTCCTTCAACTCATAATTTTGTCTTGTTCGGTTCGAAACAAATAAGGCGTTGGTTCCGAGTGCCCGACTTTGCCATCGAAGTCACCTTCCCGACAGGGGAGTTCAGCCGCTGCCCCATCGGCGACAAAATCAGTGAGGGTGAACACTCCGTACTCAACAGAACGTATAAACGTTCAAACATCAATTTATTTTAGTGGATCACATAGGTGTCTGTCAAGGTCCAAGCTCCTTGGAAGCACCAAAAAAAATGTTGACAGGAAATCGAACAGGGATTAAAAATAGCGGGTCATGGAAAAAAATGCGTCTCTCAACTCGTGCGTTTACGGGACAATCATAGTATGATGGAAACAGCGACGTGGAAAGAGGAGAAGCTTTCTATGGAAGACGATTTCTGCTTGACGATAAGTGACAGGTCGGGTCCGGGAGGGAATGGTTCGTGGAACCCCCTTCCGACCATTACAATAGCTGTGGAAGACTTGGCTGACGCTCATATCGAGCGGATCTGGATCGAAGGGTTTCATCGCTGGGTGGAGCATTCCGCTTCGAGCGATCCCGCTTTTCGAGGCTGGCTGATGCTGGCGGCTCCTGGAGGAGAGCCCTTGTCCCTATGCGTGATCGACGGATTGCCGGTTTTTTATGCCCCATCCGAGGCCTGGATGCTCGAATCCGCCGGAGAAGCCATGGATTTGGCCCTATCCGCCGGACAGAGCAGGCGGCTTGTCGTGAGTGCAAGCTTATCCGCTCTGCCTGTTCAAGACAGAACGGGGGCACTCGCCGCCGTGATCGGAGCTCATTCGGCAGCAGATTCGAAGGGTAGCTTTTTGACGCGAATGGCATCCTTGTTTCCGTTGTTCATCCAACTGGAATCGGAACGGCTGCGAAATCTCCTCTTGACGGAACAGCTTGAACGAGAGGAATCGTTATTTTTGCGCAAGGAAACCTTGTACCGCTCGATTGAAAAGCTGTTTTCTCTGATCGATGTGGAGAGGGTTTTATCGGAGGCGATTTTTCAAATTCAAGAAATGTTTCCGGAATCGGATATCGATCTGCTGCTCTGTCAGGACGAATCGGGGATCGGGCTTCCGGTGAAGCCGTTAAATATTTTCGATGTGAACAACGAGCTGTGTATGCATGCCTTCATGGAAGGAAAGGTGATACCCGCTGCCAGCACGGTTTCGGGGTTCTACCCGGAGATCGCGGCGCCACTTATCGGCAAGCAGGGTGCTTACGGAGTGCTGCACCTTCGGGCAAAGGCGACTCTATTTACCTCGGAGGATTGCGAGGTGGTAGGCGCCATCTCCACAGCCGCTGGAACGGCATTCGAGAATGGCAAGCTCTATGAACAGTCGAATATCCTGGTCAACGAACTGAGGCTGATCAATGAGCTGACCAAGCGGCTCAATCAGAGCCTTCGGCTCGGGGAAATTTTTGATTATGCCATGTCCGAGCTCCTTCATATCTTCGATGCGGACTATTGCTGCATTCTTCAGGAGAATCCGGGACAGGATAACCTGTTGGTGCGGGTATGCAATCTCCCGGAGATGACCGGCGAACTGATTCCGAGAGGCGAGGGCTATTCAGGCGTCGTCTTCCAGACCAAGGAACCGGTTATCGAATCCGATTATGCCAAAAGCCCACCGATCCGCTCGGAGCTGATGGAAATGACTGGCTGCCGCTCGCTGATCGCATCCCCCATCTTTATGAACGGCGAAGTCGTAGGCGTCATTCTCGTCACCCACCGCAACCCTTATTTCTTCACCTACGAAAATTACAAGCTGCTGTCGGTATTGGCCGGTCCCATCGGCCTTGCCATCGCCAACGCCTCCCTGCATGCGGAAGTTCGCCGGATGGTAATCACGGACAACTTGACGGGCTTGTTCACCCGGAAATTCCTCGACGATCAGGTGAGCCAGCATCAGGAGGCGGACAAATGCGGGTCACTCATCGTGGTGGACATCGACGATTTCAAGCGGGTCAACGACACGCTCGGCCACCAGATTGGGGATAAGGTGCTGATCCAGGTCAGCGAGATCACTCGTTCCTGCATCCGTGAATCGGATATCGCCGCTCGGTGGGGAGGAGAGGAGCTTGCGATCTATCTGCCTCATGTTGCGGTGGAGCAGGCCATGAATGTAGCGGAGAGAATTCGGAATCGGGTGAACGCCGAGACGAATCCGGGCGTGACGGTATCCTGCGGGGTGTCGGATTGGTCCATAACCGACGAGAAGGTCAGTGTGGAGCTGCTCTTCTACCGTTCTGACATGGCCTTGTACAAAGCGAAGAGAGCCGGCAAGAACCAGATCAAGACCGGCTGAACCTCTTTTTCGATCAAGCGGAAAACTACATAAAAAAATCCAGGTTGCGCTTACAGGCACATCCAAGGTATCATGAGGGTAGCACCTACATAACAGGTTATCATAAAGTCCAAATGGAGGGATTGCCATGACCAACAATGCTGCTATTGTTGAAATTTCCCAAACCGCTAACCAATTCCGTTCTTCGATCGTTCTTCAATACGACAACAAGTATATCGATGTGAAGAGCATTCTGGGTCTCTTTACCACTCTCGTGGGCGGCGGCCAATATGAGCTGCATGTTCACGGTTCGGATGCGGCGGAAGCCAAGAAAGCGATGGCGGAAGTTTTTGCGAAGCACAACTTGAGCATCAAAGTCGTAGAAGAGTAGGCGTACCGCTGAAAAAGGCTGAAACCTTCGGGTTTCGGCCTTTTCTTTTTTCGGACGAGAACCTGGCGGCTTGGGTGGGTCTGTCCCGCTTCTCTTGTATAATCTCATCGTTTCGACTAATATAGTACTATGTAACGCTTTTTACGGACGGGGGGGAACCTGATGTCATCGGATCTGCTGCTGAACATAAACGAGAGAGCCTTAACGCTTCTTCAGGAGGATGCGGATAAGATTGAGAAGCTTATCGAGATTCAGATGGAGAATCTGACCACCCGTAAGTGTCCCCTCTATGAGGAAGTGCTTGACACCCAGATGTATGGGCTGTCGCGGGAAGTGGATTTTGCCGTCCGTGCCGGGCTGATCTCTGAATTGGCGGGTCGCAATCTCCTGAGCAAGCTGGAGAGAAATTTGGCGAATTTGTACGAAGCGCTAAGCGTTTCGGAATAGCCGGATTGGATTTCGAAGCGCAGCAGCCGGTCTGGCTCGCTGCCTTTTTTGCTTGTAGGAACGAAGAAGCCGCTCCGGGCGTGTCCGGAAGCGGCTTCTTTTGCCATGACGGCGGATATGTAGGGCGGATTACAGGAAGAAGAAGGCTAATCCAAGAATGATGTAGACCGCTAGGAGCAGGACACCCTCATACCAATGAGTCTTGCCGTCGCGGGAGATCGAAATGGCGATGAGCGCGGCTACTCCGATGGCGGCGAGTTCATACAGGCTGAAGACCAGATCCATCTCTTGCCCCATGAAAAAGCTGACGAAGACCAGCACGGGAGCGACGAATAGCGCGATCTGAAGGCTGCTTCCGACGGCGATTTCGACCGAAGCGCCGATCTTGTTCTTCAGGGCCAGCATGATGGCGGCCGAGTGCTCTGCTGCATTGCCGATGATCGCGATGAGGAAGGCGCCGACAAAAAGCTCGGACAGGCTGAAGCGTTCGGTGACGGCTTCGACGTTGCCGACCAACCATTCGCTGACCAAAGCGACGAGTGCGGTAGCTAGGACGAGAAAGAAGATCGACTTGCCCTTTGACCACTTCGCTTCTCCATGCTCAATCTGTTCCTCGGCCAAAATGTTCTTATGCGTAATCATCGAAAAGTACAGCCAGAGGAAGTAGCAGATGATCAGGATTCCGGCGACGACGAGGCTGAACTCGTTCATGTGAATGCCGGTGATGTCCTTGTGGAAGATGGCGGGCATGAACAGGGCGATGACGGCGAGCAGCATGAGAGAAGAATTGTGGGAAGCCATGTTTTCATTAAAACGCTGCTCTTTGAATTTCAAACCGCCGATCAGAACGCTGGCGCCGAGAACAAGCAGCAGATTCCCGATGATGGAGCCCGTAATGCTTGCCTTCACGACCTCAAACAGCTCCGGTTTTCCGTTCACCGCATCCTTGATCAGGATGATGGCGATGATGAGCTCCGCCGCGTTGCCGAACGTGGCATTCAGGAAGCCTCCCGCTCGGTCGCCCGCGTAATGGGCGACGCTTTCCGTCGCCTGGCCCAGGAAGCCGGCGACGAAGATGATGGCCACGCAGGCGAGAAGAAATTGTAAAGTCGTGTTCCATGCGGCAAAATGCGCGATGCCGCTGATGACGAAGCTGACGATAAGCCCCGCCGTAAATGCATGTTTCTTAGCTACTGCCAAGTGGGTCACCTCATCCGAATTCTACAAAATTATCGCACATGTAGAATCATTCTAATACAATCCACGGCTGGGAGCAATTACCGATCCGTTAATTGTGCAAGAAGGAGTTACTTGGCAGCGCTTCATTGACTGAGCGGCGCTTGAATCATTATAATGTGGGTAAGGGAAGGGAGTGAGCTGTATGGAGAATACGGAACAAACAGGATTCATCCGGATATCCGATGATGTCGTCTCCACGATCGCCGGGATGGCAGCCATCGACACACCGGGAATTTCCGCCATGTCGGGCGGGATCTCGGAGGGGCTGGCCAAGCGTCTTAGCGGAAGGAACGTACAAAAGGGTGTTTCAGTGGAAGTGGGGCAATTGGAAGCGGCTGTCGATTTAAGAGTCATCGTTCAATACGGATGGCGTTTCCATGAAGTATGCCGGAACCTGCAGCTCAACGTGCGGGAAGCGGTGGAGAATATGACGGGACTTCGCGTTGTGGAAGTGAACGTCAAGGTTGAAGGCGTCTCGATGAAGGACCGGGAAGAGGAAGTTCCCGAGGAGACTCTCCGCTTAAAGTGATCGGTAAAGAAGCTTTATCTGGTCCAGAGATAGAGGATCGCCAGAGCATAAAGAAAGGAACGGCTGAGGAGCGATGTCCCTCGTCCGTTCCTTTTTGATTCGTGCGCTTACGATGAAACGTGTCGGAGAGCGGGCGTCTTCGCCTTGCTCTTGGCGCTGACGGTCTGTTCGCGGGAGATGCCCAGCACGATGCCAAGGGACATCAAGGTGACGAGAATCGAAGAGCCCCCATAGCTGATCAACGGCAAGGTAACGCCTGTCATGGGGATGGTATTGGTGACGCCAAGCAGGTTGATCAAAGCCTGGATGCCCATCATCATCATGATGCCGACTCCCGAAAGAGAAGCAAATTTATCGGGGTTGCGCAGCGAGATGAGGATGCCTCTCCAGATAAACGCGACATAGACAAGAAGGAACAGGGCTGCCTTGAGAAAGCCGAGCTCTTCGCCGATGATGGCGAAGATGAAGTCGCTGTAGGACTGCGTGAGAAAGTGCTGCTTCTGGATGCTGTTGCCGATGCCCGTTCCTGTGAATCCGCCATGACCGAAAGCATACAGGGAGTTGATCATCTGGTAACCGGATTTGAGCGGGTCGATCCAAGGATCGCGCAGGGTATGAAACCGCTCCAGCCGGTAATTGCCTTTTTCCGGGTGAAGCAGTGAAGGCAGAAACATATAGAACGTCATCACGACTCCGGCGATTCCGCCTATCGTGAATAGATGCTTGTTCCGCATGCCGCCGGCCCACAAAACGGCAAAAGCCCCGAGGATGAGGATGGCGGCCGAACCAAAGTCAGGCTGCAGAAGAATGAGCCCGCTCGTGATTCCCACGATGACGAGACAAGGAAAGAGCCCCTTCTTGAACTGCTTCAACTTGTCTCCCTTGTTGGTAATGACAACGGCCAAATAGAGAACGATGGCGAGCTTGGCGAGCTCAGATGGCTGCAGGTTGAATAGACCGAGGTCGATCCAGCTTCGCGCTCCGAATTTCTCGTCCCCGTTCCCGATCAGCAGGACCAGCATGAGCAAGCCGATCGTTCCGATCCAGAAGAGGAAAACGAGCTTCCGCAGCTTGGTATAAGACAGATTCATAAAAAAGATCATGAGCACAAACCCAAGAATGACGGCAATGGCCTGCTTGATTGTGTAGTATAAGGAATCGCCGTTTCGTTCGAAGGTGGAGACCATGGAACTGGCACTATAGACCATCAGCAGCCCGAAGGCGGTAAGGGCAACGGTGAGAAACAGAAACAAGTAATCGGGTGGATTGCGCTTCGGACGTTTTGCCATGAACGGCCTCCTTTCAATGGTAATGATAGACGCTTTGCCTACGAACCGCAAGCTTCTTCCCGTAAAGGAATTGGAGTATCTGCAAACACTAGCGTTCTCGAAAGAGAGATGGAGGAGACCATAGCGAGAGAGTTTATGTTACACTGGAAAGCAAAGCGATGCAGGAGGTTGCTCAGCATGTGGAACGCACTTAAAACGAAAGTGTCCGAACGGTACCCGGAGATGGTCAAGTGGCGCAGGCATCTGCATCAAAACCCGGAATTGTCGTACCGGGAATCCGCCACTTCGGGCTTTATCGCAGATACGCTCAAGAGCTTCGGCTTGGATGTGGCGACAGGAATCGGCGGGTACGGGGTAACGGCCTTGATCCGGGGCGGTCGTCCGGGGCCAACGGTAGCTCTGCGCGCGGATATGGATGCGCTGCCGATTCAAGACGGCAAAGCATGCAGCTATGCTTCTCGCGTGCCGGGAGTCATGCATGCCTGCGGCCATGACGGCCACACGGCGGCTCTGCTCGGCACCGGCAAGCTGCTTGCCGAGATGAGCGAGCAGCTCTCGGGGAACGTGCTGCTGATCTTCCAGCCTGCCGAAGAGGTCGCGCCGGGAGGAGCTCAAGCGATGATTCGGGACGGAGTATTGGAAGGGGTAGATGAGATCTATGGCGTTCATCTCTGGACACCCTTGCCTTCCGGAATCGTGGCCACCTGCAGCGGTCCGATGATGGCCTCTGTGGATGATTTTGATTTGGAGATCCGCGGCAAAGGCGGTCATGGCGGCATGCCGCATGAAACGGTGGACAGCCTCGTGGTCGGTGCTCATCTCGTGGTGAACCTTCAGACGGTGATCAGCCGCAATCTGAATCCGATCAAGCCGGGAGTGGTGACGGTGGCGGCGCTTCAATCGGGCAACAGCTACAATGTGATTCCGGATAAGGCTTATCTGAAGGGGACTGTCCGCACCTTCGATCCGATCACCCGGAAGCTCGCCCGGGAACGGATCGAGGCGATCATCAGCGGCACCTGCTCCATGTTTGGCGCAGAACATACCTTGAATTACAAAGTTGGGTATCCACCGGTCGTGAACAGCCCAGCGGAGACCGAGCGTCTGCAAAATGTCTTACGCGGTGTCCTTGGAACGGAGGCGGTTCGCGAAGCTGAGATGAATATGCCGGCGGAGGACTTTTCTTATTATCTGGAGCGGGTTCCCGGCTGCTTCCTCTTTGTGGGGGCAGGCGGCGAAGGAGCGGAATATCCCCATCATCATCCGATGTTCGATCTCCGCGAGGAGGCGATCGGGCAAGCCGCGCTCGTCTTGGCTTCGGCGGCGATCAGCCGCTTGAACGGTTCTGCGGCATCGAAAGCGATCTGATCCGGCTGTCTTGTACGTGGCTGCCCTGTCCTTCATAACCCCTGTGCGACTAAAGCGCAGGGGTTTTCCCTTTTTCACCAAGATAAGACGAACTTCCTACCGTTGTGCAGGAGAGGAAAGCACCGTCTTCCTATAGACGACAAGATGCTGGTTTTTTATAGTTAAATCGAGCCGAACACCGGTCCGTCGAACCGTTTGTTGGATTTCGGTCATCTCCCGCACAACGAAAAGGAGGAAGCCACAGTTGGCAGCATGGCGACAAATAAGAGTTTGTTTTCTT
This sequence comes from Gorillibacterium timonense, assembly GCF_001457415.1. Taxonomy (GTDB): domain Bacteria; phylum Bacillota; class Bacilli; order Paenibacillales; family NBRC-103111; genus Gorillibacterium; species Gorillibacterium timonense. Next base: position 69,312 of record NZ_LN881723.1, on the reverse strand, counting down.
ATCGGGGTGATTATTCCCCTTCTCCTTGTTCCATTCTTCACATACCCTACGACTGCTGAAGCGAAAAGCACGGTTATCTATACGTGGCCGACCGTCCCCTCCGGGACGATTGGCATGACCAGGCCCGACATTCAAATGAAAATGAGCTACTCCGGATTGGAACTGAGCGGATACAGCATGAGCTTGAACAAGAAAAAGGTCGCCGCCTCGTATAACCGGAAGACCGAATCGTTTACGTATACACCATCCTCAGATTTGGCTCCGGGGAAGCATGAGGTCAGCCTAAAGATTGAGTTCAAGGGATATACCCCCAAAACCTACAATTGGAGCTTTACGGTGAAACCGAACGCGGTTGCGGCGGCATCAGCGGATGATTCTAGCCAAAAGGAAGCGCTGAAGGCGATCAACAGCCTTCGCAAAAGTGCGGGGCTCTCTCCGGTCGTTCTGAACGAAAAGCTGAATTTAACCGCGTCCACACATGCCAAATACCAGTCGGTCCATGGTGTCCTGTCGCATTTAGAGACGCCGGGCAAGAAGGGTTTCACCGGCCGGAGCTTGGCTGAACGAGCTTCCTATTTTGGCTATTCGTCCAATCGAATTTATGAAGATATCAGCATGCAGTCGGACACATCGGCGGCTAAAACCGTATCCGACCTGTATGATGCTCCGTATCACCGGATCCCGTTTCTCGATCCGGATTTGAAGGAAATCGGTTACGGTCGATCCGGGTCGTATCATGTTCTACTGTTCGGAGCAGGGGAGAGCAAGACGGCTCCCGTCCCGGTAGTCTCCCCTGTTGGTGAGAGCGTGCCAGCCTCCTGGAACGGCCATGAATCCCCCGATCCCCTCCGGATTCATACCGGGATCTCTTATCCGATCGGCTATCCGATCATGGCCGGCGTCTACGGATATGGAATCACCAAGGTGGTTCCGGTGGAAGGAAGCCTGATCGAGAAGTCCACAAGCAAGCGAGTCTCCCTGCAGACGAATGGAGCAGACAAGGACAGCCACTTGTCCCGAGAGGTGCTGTACCTGCCTGCCACCCCCTTGAAGGCGGGAACCGTGTATCAAATGAAGGTCGTGATGAAGGCTTACTTGTCTGACGGAAGCAGCAAGCTGTATTCAAAGCAGTGGACGTTTCAAACGAAAGGAACCGGCACGGGAGCTGCGAAGGCTGCGAAGTGACGCGGCTCACGACGATCTAGACGGGTGCGTAAACGCACAAGGTCGGACATACGGATATAAGGACATACGGACATGCCCTCGGGCATGAACAAAGAGGCATAGAAGAGAGCGCTTTGGCTTTTTTAAGAGCGGGTTAGCAATCACCCTCTACGAATGCCCGAAGCGCTCTTTTTGGCTGGTGGCGGCGATTTGGCGAGCGGATTCCTTCCGTGGCACGCGAACGGACTCCGGCAATCGTGTTGGAAATCTCCCCCTTTGGAAATAATGAGAGAGATATCCCCAAACGTGATGCGAAGGAGGGAGCCTGTATATGGAAGCTCCGCTTCTCGTGAAGGCCGATCGGAGCCTATTGCTCGATATGAGCCATCCCGATGCCGCCAGTCTTCGAACGATGCTGGGCAACTGCGCGGAACTGATCAAAAACCCCGGCCGGCTCTATCTGTACCGGCTTACCGCCTGTTCTCTGTGGGGAGCGGCCGCTCAAGGGCTGCGCTCCGATGATGTTCTGCGCTTTCTTGAGACGCATTCCCGTCATGAGCTGTTTGATTCGGTCCAGGCTTTTGTTCGGAGAGAAATGGACCGATACGGCCGGCTTCGGCTGCTCCTTCAGGAAGGACGGCTGATCCTGGCGGCAGAGGAAGAAGGCTGGCTGCGCCGAGTGCTTGCTCTGCCGGACATGAGCCCCCTTCTCCTGCCACTCGACGACAGGCATGCGGAAGTACCGGCGGACAAGCGCGGGATCGTGAAGCGGGAGTTGACCCGTCTCGGCTATCCGGTTGTGGATGAAGCGGGCTTTCATGCAGGAGAGCCGGTTCTCATGCGACTTGAGACAAGCCGTGAGGAAGGATTCGCCCTCCGGACTTATCAGGCGGAGGCGGTACAAGCCTTCAGCAGGGAAGGCAGCCGTCATGGCGGCAGCGGAGTGATCGTGCTGCCCTGCGGAGCCGGAAAGACAGTAGTCGGGATCGCGGTCATGGCTAGGCTCGGTTGCGCCACCCTCATCCTGACTCCGAATGTCGCATCGATTCGGCAATGGAAGAGAGAACTCCTCGCTCGGACGAACCTATCTGAGGAGCTGATTGGTGAATACAGCGGGGAGCGAAAGGATGTCCGACCGGTCACGCTCGCCACCTATCAAATCTTGACCCACCGGAAGAACAAGGATGCCCCTTTTTGTCATATGCAGCTGTTTAAGGAGCGCGACTGGGGGCTCATCATCTACGACGAAGTCCATTTACTTCCCGCACCTGTCTTTCGGGTTACCGCGGATATCCAAGCGACGCGTCGACTTGGTCTCACGGCTACCTTGCTTCGGGAAGACGGCTGCGAAGAGGATGTCTTCTCCTTGATCGGCCCTAAGCTCTATGAGCAGCCATGGAGGGAGCTGGAACAAAGCGGCCATCTGGCTAAGCTTGAGGCCTGCGAAATCCGCATTCCGCTTGAGGGGGACGTCCGAAGCGCATATGAAGAAGCCAAGCCGCGGGCCCGGTTTCGCATCGCCTCGGAAAATCCGCAGAAGCTCAAGGCGGCGGAAGCCCTGCTGCGAAAGCACGAAGGCGAGCCGACGCTTGTCATCGGCCACTTCCTTTCTCAGCTCCGAACGGTAGCGCACTTGACGGGTAGTCCACTGATCACCGGTTCGACGCCGCACGAAGAGAGGGAGCGGCTCTATGGGGATTTCCGGGAAGGTCGGACGAAGAGACTCGTCGTCTCCAGGGTAGCCAATTTTGCCATCGATCTCCCGGAGGCTCAGGTGGCCATCGAATTATCAGGAAGCTACGGATCGAGGCAGGAGGAGACGCAGCGGATCGGTCGCATCATCCGACCGAAGCGGAACGGGAGTGGAGCCCGCTTCTATACGCTGGTTAGCGAAGATACGATTGAATTGACCTTTGCCCAAAAGAGGAGGCTTTTTCTTGCCGGTCAGGGCTATCAGTACCACGTTGTCGAACAGGCTGAGTGGGAGGAGGAAGAGGGATCGTGCAATCGCGAATAGCGGGCAGGGAGCGCGGCGGACTCGCGGAACGGCTACGCAATTGGATTGCCGGTAAGTATGCCGACCTTCCTTTCGCTTGGAGGGATCTGGAGCAGGGTGGAACGGCGGCGGGTTTCTCGGGCGCTGAACTGGCTTGCGGATTGTCTCTTCTTCGCTTGTCCGGGCAAATGCATGTCGAAAGAAGCCGGGAAGGGAACATTCACTATGTCTTGACCAAAGAAGCCGTAGTCGGCTATCAAGAATCCAAGCTTCTACAGAAGGCGGCTGGAGCGACTTGCGACGGGAAGGATGGAGCATTGGCGGGGAAAGTCGAAGAAGAACGAAAGGGCAGAGCCTTGGAAGAGGAAGCAGACGATGACCGGGACTTGGACGGCTGGCCCGAGGACGGACGCGCGGCTTGGCTATTCTTTCGCTTCCTTCGTGAAATCGGAATGAACCGTCTGCGCGTGGAGCGACCTGAGGAGTGGACGGAAGCGTTGCTTCGGCGATACCAGCGTGCTGCGTTCGGGAGTGCCGGAAGATCCACCCGCTCCGATGGTTTGGCTCCGCATGAAGCGGAACGTCTTGCTGGAACGCAGGAGGTTCTTGCGTTTATTGCTGCGGCTGCAGATAAGCTAGGTTTCATCCGCTGGGAGAAGCGCGAATGGCGACTGCAGCCGGATCGCTTGAGCTGTTGGTTTCGTCTTCCACCGCATGCGATGGATAGGAAGCTATACGAGCTCTGGATAGACTGCGGCACAGCGAAGATCGCTGCCTTGCGTCATACCATTCTGCTATATGACAGGCTTCCCCACGGCAGTCGAATAACCGGCGAGGAGACCCTTCTGTTTGAAGAGGCTGCCGCGAACTTGGAGATGTCGGTCAGCGATCTCGTGAAAGACAAGATCCTTACTCCGCTTTGTCACCTCGGGTGGGCTGGCCGAATAGGAGAGACTTTTCAGTTGAATCTTCCGAATCTCGCCCAATCCTTCCAGGGGGCGCTTCGACGGCCTTTCAGGGAAGCGGTGGAGGAAAGAAGGACAGAATGGTACGTACAACCGGATCTGGAGATTATCCCGGTGGAGAGTCTCGATTATGCGCCGTTCTGGGAGTTGGCTCACTATGCAGAGCCCCCGGACGTCCGCTTGGCGGGAACGTGGCTTCTGACGGAGAAGAGCTGGCGACTTGCCGTCCGGCGAGGTGGACGTCTTCCCGCTGCCTTGGCGTTGCTCGAACGGTTCAGCTTGAACGGCATACCGGAAGCGGTTCGCGGACAACTGGCCGATTGGGAGCGTTTGGCACGGGCTGCCGCAGTCGGTCAGGGGAGCAAGGCGGCCTGCTCGGCATCATCTCCAACGGTTCCTGAGCGTTTCGAATCGACTTACCCGCAGCTGCCGCTCTGCGAGGAGGTTGTAGAAGGCCCAACCGAATTCCGTAAGCTGGACGATGCGAAGGAGAACTGCCGCGAGGAGCGTATCCCCGGTCCTGATGAGCTGTTTCCAGGTTGGAGGGATATCCCGACTGCTTGGCATCGGGAATGCCGCTCTTATCATCGGTCGACGGCATTGGCGCTCGTCACCCAAGCTGTTAAATGGAAGACGCATCTTCTCGTTTCAGGGAAGGACGAAATCGTTATTGTGGCGCCATCAGCGGTCCATGAGGAGGAAGGTCTCCTCGTGCTTGTCGGCAGAGTGGAGGCGGGGGAGCGGCGGCTGAGGCTGGAGCCGGGGTGCCGTTTCCAGATCCAGTTACCGGATGCGGGCGTTTCGTGGTATGATAGAAAGAAGTTTATCGATTTACACCATTGATAAATCATTCCATTCATTCCAGAAGGAGAGGATAAGAGACGTCATGAATGTTATGGCAGAATTGGATCGGTCTGATCTGCTTGGGAGAGCGTACGAGCTTGGCGATTTGATCAATTCTTCCGCCGAGATGGCGGATTATCTATATTGGAAAGAACAAATGAGCGGGGATTCCGCAGCGGATGCGGCCATTAAGGCGTTCCAGAGAAAAAAAGATCTATTCGAGGAGTGCATGCGGTTCGGCCATTTTCATCCCAGCTATCACAAAGCGCTCGATGAAGCAGAAGTGGCCCGCCAGGAGCTGGATGCGGTGGAAAGCATCCGCAGCTTCAAGCAGGCCGAAGCTCATTTGGACGATCTGCTGCACACGGTAGCCGAGCTTATCGCCCGGTCCGTATCGGAATCAGTGAAAGTCCCGAGAGATGGGGATGACGCAGGCGGCGGCTGCTCGAGCGGCGGTTGTTCTTCCGGCGGCTCCTGCAGCGGCAATTGCGGCTGATCCGCATCACACTACCGGCGGCTTACGAACGCACCATTGTAAAATCCGGGACGATCTCTCCGACGACGGTTCCCTGCCAATTGAGAAGAGCAGGTCGATGGAAGTCGGCCAGCTTGCCAGCTTCGTCGGCGGAGAGCCAGCCCAGCTGAAGCAAAGCTTCGGTTACAGCCGGGTACAGAGCGCGCACGCCTCCATCGCCGATCTTGACGGCGAGTCCGCAGCCGGTTCCGGGCATCGCGACCGCAAAGACTCCGTCGGCGCCTAGCTTGCCGATGAGCTTCCCGCTCGTCGCACGGATGAGCTGCGTGTCAAACCGGTCGTCTCCCGCCAGGCATTCCGGGTTCTCGCGGATCGCGCCGACGATACGGCGGCAGGCATTCGCCCGGACGGGCTCAAGGTCATCCGGCGTTCCCAATCGGGCGTAGGCTAGAGCGAGTGAGGCGAGCGGCAAGCCGAACACCGGCACGCCGCATCCGTCCGTGCCGAGGCGAATCCGGTCAGCGGGAATGCCGCTCATGGAGCTTATCGCCGCCAGCATCCGCTGTTGAACAGGATGACGGACGGACATATAATCTTCAACGGGTGCGCCGATCGCTTTAGCAAGCGCGAGCATACCGGAGTGCTTGCCTGAGCAGTTGTTGTGGAGGGCCGTCGGCTTGATCCCGGCTGCTTTCATCGCTTCGGCCGTCGGCTTATGGTACGGGTCGTGAGCACCGCATTTCAATGCGGAAGCATCGAGTCCAAGCTTCGCGAGAATCCCGGCCGCCAGCGTTACGTGCCGTTCTTCCCCGTTATGGGAGGCCGCAACGAGAGCCAGCTCCGCATCTGTCAAGCCGAAGGTTTCCATGGCGCCGGATTCCACCAGCGGAATGGCCTGAAGCGGCTTGGCGGAAGAGCGGGCATAAATCCATCTTTCCGCATCTCCGCATGATGCGACGTTACTTTCGTCCAATTTTACGGCGGCAATATGAACAAAGTGTTCACTTTCGACCATTCCGCCCCGATATACTGTAATAACAGGCTGTTTGTTCATGATCATTTCCTCCACTTAACGAGAAGCCGCAGGGCAGGTCGTTCCTATTTATAAGTAAGTTCACGGACAGCACATTGAGCAAGGGGGATTTCCATGTTTACCGATCGCAGCGGTCTAATCGTCTGGGTGAGCGATGTCAAGCCCGCGAAGAACCTCGAGAAATACGGCTCGGTCCATTATATCTCAAAAAGAATGAATTATGTAGCGATGTACGTTCATACGGAGAAACTGGAGGAAGCCATGCGCCTCATTCAACGACTTCCCTATGTCAAGAAGGTCGAAAAGTCGATGCGCAAGGAAATCAAAACGGAGTACGACAAGAACATGCCGGACAAAACTCGCTTTTATTCGCTCTAATTCCATATCTTTTGACAAACAGAAATGGAAAAATCTTATCAATTGAAGTAAAATAGACGAAAGGCGTAGTCGAGAAGTCCTGCCTAAAAACCGGGAGGAACGCATGAAAGACTCAGGCATGAGCCGCTATAATACCTATGAGCCGTTCTACGTCGAACTGGGTGACAAGAAGATTGCCGACATTGTGATTACACATCATGCCCGGATGCGTTGGACAGACCGTGTGGAACAGGATAAGACCGGATTTTCTGATATTTGCTCGTTTTTATGGGAGCGCTTGAAGGCCTCTCAGATCAAGCCCTATTATAAAAAAGAAGAAGAAGTCTTCCTCGTGGATGACGATCTGGTCATGGTTGTGGAATTCGGGGTCCTGGAGAAGGAAACCGACATTGCCGGCAATCCCCTGCACAAGATGATTGTCGTCACCTTTCTTGGGCGTATGTCCGAAATGATCGAGCTCAGGGATTTGAAATCGTATTATTCCTGGCTGCGCCATTCTCGCCGCATGACGCTCATCCGCAACAGCCGCAAGCGCAAATAGCGCGGGGTTTCTTCTAGGTGGAAAAAATTGGCATGGCGCGCTCTTCCGGGAGCGCGTTTCTTGTTCGTGTTCATCCATACATGGTATAATCAGGGAGCGGGTGATGCGTATGGCACTCAGTTTTCATATGCTGCACATTTTTTACACGGTTGCCGAAAAAGGCACCTTTTCCGCAGCGGCACAATCCTTACATATGACTCAACCGGGCGTCACCATGCAGATTCAAGCTCTGGAGGATCATTTCGGTACGAAGATGTTCCGCCGCATGCCGAAGGCCGTCGAGCTGACCGATGCCGGGCTTGCCCTCTTGCCGTATGCGCGCCAGATGGTAGAGCTGATGGCGCAAACCGAACGGGAAATGTCCCGCTTTACCCGCGAACTGGGAGGGAGATTGGAGCTTGGAACGAGCCTCACCATCGGGGAGTACATTCTTCCTCGCTTGATCGGCCCCTTCAATCGGGAGTTCCCCCACATTACCGTCAGCATGAAAGTGATGAACACCGCGCAGATCATGGAGGGGGTGTTGGCTCACAGCCTCACCTTCGGACTGGTGGAAGCGGGAATCGAGCATCCCGATTTGGTGGTGGAGCCTTTGCTCCATGACGAGCTGAAGCTTGTTTTGCCGGCGGGACACGAGCTTTTACACCAGGAGCGGATTACGGTGGACGATTTGTCTCGCTACCCGTTTATCATGAGAGAGAGGGGCTCCGGGACCCGCAGAATTGTGGAGGAAGCCTTGCAGCGCGGGGGCCATTCTCCTTCAGAGCTGCGCATCGCCATGGATCTCGGCAGTACCGGTGCGATTAAATCGGCTGTGGAGGCCGGTCTCGGGTTGTCGATTCTTTCGGGGTCCACCGTCAAGCATGAGGTTGCGCTTGGTGTATTGGAGCTTCGGGAGATCGAGGGAATCCGTTTTGAGCGCAGCTTCTCTTCCGTGTACCACCGCACGGCTCTTTTGCCGCTTCCAGCGGTGACCTTCATGACTTTTATCCGTGACAAGGAATTATCTCAGTGGCTGACGTGATACTAACCGACACAGTAGAGGAGTGAATGTTGTGGCTGTCTCCGGCTTCGCAGATCTGCATACCCACACCACCGCATCCGACGGCCTTCACGCTCCGGAGGATAATGTTCGCATGGCCAAGGAGGCCGGTCTCGCAGCTGTCGCCATCACGGATCATGACACACTCGCCGGTCTCGATTCCGCTATCCGAGAAGGCGCCAAGCTTGGAATCACGGTCGTTCCCGGAGTCGAAATCAGCACCGTTGCGAACGGCCAAGATATCCACGTGTTGGGGTATTATATGAACCGGAACGATCCGCTGTTCCTGGAGCGGCTCGCCGAGCTTCGTTCCGTGCGCGACCGAAGGAACGAGATGATGCTGGCCAAGCTGAACGAGCTGGGAATCCCCATCAAGCTGGAAGAAATCGCCGAGATCAAGGCGAAGAAAAGCGGGGATAAGCCGGGTGAGACCATCGGGCGTCCGCATATCGCCGATTGGCTCATCCAGCATGGCTACGTTTCGTCGCTGCGAGAAGCATTTGATCGCTATCTGGGCAAAGGTGGACAAGCTTACGTCAATCCGCCTCGCATCCATCCGACACAAGCGATTGTATGGATTCATGAAGCGGGAGGGAGCGCCGTGCTTGCCCATCCCGGCCTCTATGGAGAGGACGAGCTCGTTCGTGAATTGATTCAAGCAGGGTTGGACGGAATTGAAGCTTACCATTCCGATCATGGGCTGGAGCAGGAGGAGGCCTACCGCCGCATGGCGGAGGAAGCAGGACTCTTCGTGACGGGTGGATCCGATTTTCACGGAACAAGACAAGGCGATACGTTTCACGGACCCATCGGCAACCGCCGGGTGGGCATCGAAGTGCTAGAGCGATTACAGGATAGAGGGAGAGGAAACCGTATATGAAAATCCGTAAAGCTATCATTCCGGCTGCCGGTCTGGGGACCCGTTTTCTGCCAGCCACCAAAGCGCAGCCGAAGGAAATGCTGCCCATCGTAGACAAGCCGGCGATCCAGTACATCGTCGAGGAAGCGATCGCTTCCGGCATCGAGGATGTCATCATCGTCACAGGCCGCAACAAACGCGCCATTGAAGATCACTTTGACAAATCGATGGAATTGGAGCGTGTCCTCGAATCGAAGAAATCCCATGAACTGCTTCAGGTGGTTCAGGATGTATCGAATATGGTGGATGTCTACTACGTCCGTCAAAAGGAACCGCTTGGTCTCGGTCACGCGGTCTATACCGCCCGCAAATTCATCGGCAACGAACCCTTCGCGCTGTTGCTTGGGGACGATATCATTCAATCCGATCCTCCTTGCTTGAAGAGAATGATCGACATCTACGAGAAGGAAGAAACGTCCGTTATTGCCGTACAGGAGGTACCTTGGAACGACGTTAACAAATACGGGATCGTATCCCTTGGCGAGGATGGCCGCATCGACGATCTTGTCGAGAAGCCGGAAGTGGGTTCGGCGCCCTCCAACTTGGCTGTCATCGGCCGCTATGTCATCGAGCCGCAAATCTTTGACATTCTCGAGAACCAAGAGCCCGGCCGCGGCGGAGAAATCCAGTTGACGGACGCGCTGCGCGTTCTCAACCGCCAGCATCGGATGACCACCTACAAGCAGGAAGGCCGCCGGTTTGACGTAGGAGACAAGCTCGGTTACATCGAAGCGACCATCGAGATGGCGTTGGCTCGTCCCGATCTCGGTCCGGAAGTGCGGGAATACATCCGCAAGATAGCTGCCAATTTATAGAATAGACAAGAAGAGTGAAGAAACCTCGCTGGCTGATGGGAGCAATTGCGACCTTAGCTGGCGGGGCTTTTTGTATGGTGGGAGAACCCGCTTGTCAGGGAAGGATTGACAAATGAGCGATGATGGATTAAATTAAACATGTTTAAAATATGTTTAATTGAAAAGAGAAGATACCATGTCCAGAAAATCCGATGAAGTCAAGAAGGCGCTCCTGGATGCGACGGTCGCCCTGCTGCATGAAACGCAGGATGCGGCGCTGCTGACGGTCCGCCAAATTGCGGACCGAGCTCAGGTGAACATTGCCATGATCAACTATTATTTCACATCCAAGGATGAGCTGGTGAATCAAGCGATCGACCTTGTTTTGAAGGATGCCGTGGAGCAATGGCTTACCGTCAAAGAGGAAGATGTCGACCCAACCACGCGGCTGATCAACATGCTTAAACAGATGGCCGACATGGTCATTCAATATTATGGCTATACGAAGCTGTCCGTCACTTATCAGCTGGTGAAGGGCGATATGAGCGTTCCGCTGTATTTGCTGCCGCTGCTGAAAGAAATTTATCCCGACAGAAAGGGGGAAGAAGAGCTCCGACTCGCCGCGTTTGTACTGATCACAAGCACGCAGGCGATGTTGTGCAGACATGAAGAGTTTTATAAGTATTCCGGGTTTAACGCATTTGACAAGAAGCAACGCGATTCTGCCATTGAGCTGTTGATCCATCAAATCATGAAAGGGATGGAACGATGAAGACCTTCACGATCATTCTCGGAGCGGGAGCCATTCTCTTGCTGTTGTCGACTCTTCTGTGCGGGTTTTGGATTGCGAATCAAAATCTCACGGGAGCGGATTTGAAATCCGCACTTTCGTTTCACAAGAAACTCGGGATTACCGCCAGTCTCGTTTCGATTGCCGCCATTTTGCTGATGATTTTTAAGTATGTGAAATAGGTAACGGATTTACTCGACCTGCCATCAGAGAGAGAGCCACACCCTTAAGCACTTTGCTATTTGGAGCGCAGATGCCCCAAAAGGCTGTTTCCGCCGCTGGATTGCGTGCGAAATGGCCTTTTTCTATGGAAGTGATGAGGTTTTTATACAACCTGAGCTTTTGGGGTAAAGAAGGTATACGAAAGTTATTGTGATTCCAAAATAAAGGGAAATCTGTCCTTCATATCTTTTTCACCCGATGCAAATCAGTTCTTCACAACTTCGGTTTACAATGATAGCAAAAGGAGGAGAGAAAAATGAAGAAACGTTGGATTACACTCGGGGCATTGGTGCTGGCGACGGGGATCGGGACGGCCGGCGCTTATGCCGCGTCTACTGACGGCAATTCGAGTGTAGACACAGGCAAAGATTTTTTTGAGCGGATGCTTCCTTTCGCAAAGCAGATGCATCCCGGCCTAACTGATCAGCAAATCGAGGGGATGTACAAGAGCTGTCGCAATAGCGCGGGAAGTGGCGCAGGCAGCAGTTCCATGATGAGCAATTCGGAATGGCGCGGAAGCATGATGAATCGCTGATGGAGCGGGAGAAGATTTTGCTTGTCGATGACGAGCCCGATATCCTCAAGGTGATCCGAGCCTATTTGGAGAAGAGCGATTATTTGGTGTACGAGGCGGATACGGGGCGAAGCGCGCTCCAGCTATTTGATAACCTGAAGCCGGACCTGATTGTATTGGACCTCATGCTGCCGGACATGACGGGAGAAGAAGTCTGCAGACGGGTCCGCAAGACATCCACCACACCGATCCTCATGCTGACCGCCAAAAGCAGCGAAGACGACAAGGTGGGTGGGCTGCTGATTGGCGCTGATGATTACATGACCAAACCGTTTAGCCCGAGAGAGCTGTCGGCAAGGGTCATAAGCTTGCTCAGGAGGTCGCGCATTCCGGCCGCAGAACAACCTGGAACACCGCTCACCTTCGCGGGAAATTGCTTATCCATCGATCAGGAGCGGCATGAAGTCAGAGTGAAGGGGGAGCTCGTCTCCTTGACGCCTATTGAATTCAAGCTGCTTGAGCTCTTGGCTAAGCATCCGAAGAGGGTATTCAGCCGAAACGAGCTGGTGAATCTGATCCAAGGAGACGCTTTTGAAGGATTCGAGCGCACCATCGATGTGCATGTCAAGAACATCAGACAAAAAATCGGGGATGATCCCAAGCATCCGATCTTTCTTGCCACCGTATTTGGCATCGGATACAAATTTCAGGTGAATCCGGATGAATAGCGGTGGGCTGCGCAAGAAGCTGCTATTATCGCATATGGGCGTGGCCATAAGCTCTTTGCTGACGATCGTGCTCCTCGTCAACCTGGTCATGCTCTTCTCGCTCGGTAAGTATACGGAGGAGCAGCAGCAATCGGAAGCAAAGGCCTTGCTCGAAGATTTAACGGCATCCTATCAGGAAACCACAGGCCAATGGACGACAGAGGCGTTGATGAGCATTTCCCATCAAGCCATGCTTCGCGGTTATGTCGTCCGAATTACGGATCGACAGGGGACCTTGGTCTGGGATACGAGTACAATGGGCAGGCCTGTAAATTCGGACAGAGGAACGGAGGAGGCAGCGGATGCGGCAAGCTCCAAGAGGATCCAAAAGCCCATCGTGAAAGCCGGGAACCTGGTCGGAACCTTGGAGATACGCGGAATCGAGCAGCCATTTCAAAAGCTAAACCAGCAGTTTTTGAACCTTTTCAACACATTATTGGGTGCTGCTCTGGTTCTGGTGATGATCGGGGTATCTCTGTTTAGCATCTTTACAGCAAACGGTATCAGCCGTCCATTACTGCACATCAAGCAGGCTGCCGTACGGATGAGGGATGGGGATCTATCAAGGCGCGTCGAACTAGACGACAACACAGAAGTCGGAGAAGTCGGACGAGCGCTCAACCATCTGGCCGAAGCTTTGGAGAAGCAGGATAAGCTGCGAAAGAATCTGACAGGGGACATTGCCCATGAATTGCGAACCCCGCTGACAACGATCCAAAGCCATCTCGAAGCGTTTCAAGACGGAGTATGGGAAGCCACGCCGGATAAATTGCAGGTTTGCCATGACCAGGTCATCCAGTTAGTGCAGCTCATAAGCGATTTAGAGAAATTGACGGACGCGGAAAACCCGATGCTGCAGCTTCGAAAAGAAAGGGTCTGCCTCAACGAAGTCATCCGTGATGGAATCAACACGGTAGCCGAACCGTTTCGATATAAAAATATCGCGCTGGAAGTGCGAGAGGATCAACAAGTATACGTCAAGGGTGATTACTCGCGGCTCGTTCAAGTAATAGTCAACCTGCTGAATAACGCCTATAAATATACGAATCAGGGCAAGATTCAAGTGACGGTGGTGGATGAAAGGTTCGAGGCAAAGGTCTCGATCGCGGATACCGGTGTGGGAATCCCAGCAGACGAGCTGCCATTCATCTTCGAGCGGTTCTATCGCGGAGAGAAATCGCGCAATCGCAAGACCGGTGGAGCCGGGATCGGCCTTGCCGTGGCGAAAGCCATCGTGGAAGCGAACGGCGGGAAGATCACAGTGCGCAGCAAAATCAACGAGGGAAGCGAATTTACCGTTCATTTCCCCAAAAAGTAGAGAGGAGCGGTGAGTCATTATGATGGGGTTTGGTTATGGGATGGGGGCGCTCTTCTCGATAGTGGGCCTTTTGGTTAATGTTCTCCTTATTGCAGGTGTTGTTTATCTCGTCGTCAGACTGGTAAAAGGCAGTGAAAAGTCGGGCGTAGGCGAAAGGACCCCCGAGAAAATCCTTGCGGAGCGCTATGCGAGGGGCGAAATCTCGGATGAGGAATACAGGCATAGGATTGAGATTTTGCGCGATCATCGAAACAGATAAGAAGATCCGAGCGTCAGCATGTCCCAACCTTGGGGCATGTTTTTTTGATTAGCTGGGGAGGCACATGGCCGAGGTGCATCCCATCGTATGCTGTCAACCTTAATCGTGTAGATACGAACCATCATCAATGGTATGAGAAGGGGGGGGAACCACCGTTTTTAAGTTGACAGCGTACGAGATGCACCTCTCAGCCAACCATCAGCTGCATCCGGTCGAACGTCAAGCGAGCGCGCTCTTCAAGCTGCCGACGAGCGTTTCATCCGGGGTAGCGAACAGCGTCTTCTGCCGGTCGTAGATAACGAAACCGGGCTTCGAACCGTTCGGCTTGCGCACGTAACGGATCAGCGTGTAATCGACCGGCACGGAGCTCGAGCCGCGCGCTTGGCTATAGTAAGCGGCGAGCTGTGCCGCCTCCAGAAGTGTATCCTCTCCGTATGCGTCGCTGCGGATGACCACATGAGAGCCTGGAATATCTTTGGTGTGCAGCCAGGTGTCGCTTGGCTTCGCCAGGCGATTGGTCAAGTATTCGTTCTGCAGATTGTTTTTGCCCACATAGATCGGGATGCCCTCGCTGGATGTGTAGCAGGTGAGGGCGGGCCGGTCTTTTTTCTTTTTCTTGACTGCTTTCCGGCGGTCGCGCAAATAGCCCTGTTCCACCAGCTCGTCGCGGATTTCTTCCACGTCCGAGAGGCTTGCCACGGACAACTGAGCGAGCAGGCTGCCCAGGTAGACGATTTCCTCTCGGGCCAGCTTCATCTGCTCCTCCACGACGACCAGGCTGTTTTTGGCTTTAGCGTATTTCTTGAAGTAGCGCTGGCTGTTCTCGGAAGGCGTCAGCTGAGGATCGAGGGCGATGATGAGCGGTCTCTGCTCTTCGTCGTAGTAGTTGACGACCTCGACGCTCTTATCTCCTTTACGGATGAGATGCAGAGAGCTGGTCAGGAGCTCGCCGATCACGCGCAGGCTGTCGGCTTCCTTGGCTTCCTCCAACGTTTCTTCCAGCTTCTCCAGCTTCTTCTCGTTCTTGTGTTTCTCATTCTGCAAGAGCCGCTGCAGATCGGAGGTGCGCTGCTTGACCGTGTCCCGCTCCGCTTTCTCGCTATAGAAGCGGTCCAGGCAAGCGCTCACGGTAAGGAACGGCTCCGCCTCCCCTTCGATATGCGTCAGGGCGATTACCGAGAAGGCGAGCTTCCCCGTCCGCTCGGCGCGCACGATATTCGGCTGGTAACGATTAGAGCGCATGGCTTCCATGATCTCGGAAAAGGAAGTCCACAAGCGCTCCGGTGTCAACGGTTCGACTGAGGAGGAGTCGGAGGTCTCCATTTCGGCAGACCCGACTCCAGTGTCAGTACCCGCAGCGGCGGCTCCAACGGCCTTGACCCAGGGAGCGTCAGTACCCGTAACCCCAGCTCCGGCTGCCTTCGCCCGATAAACGATTTCCCTTGCGGCAAGCGGGCTGACGCCGCTAAAGCGGGCGACGAGCGCCTTTTCCAAAGCGACAGGGGCGCTATCGTTAAGCGCATTGCTCTTCATCTCTTCGTTTATTTCGTGCAGAAACGAGTCTCGATCGGTCTCCCATGGGTTGCGCTTGTCCTGTTCAGGGGGCGGCGTATAGGCAAAGCCGGGCATGACCACCCGATAACTGCTGAGCGCCGGCGTCACATGATGAATCCCGTCCATGATGGTGTCCGTGCGCGGGTCGAGCAGGATGATGTTGCTGTGACGGCCCATGATCTCGATCAGGATGACCTTGGAGCTGATATCGCCCAGCTCGTCGCGCTGACGGATGCGGATGCGGATGACGCGTTCGGCTCCGGTCTGCTCCACCGCTTCAATAACGCCTCCTTCGCAGTGCTTGCGCAGCAGCATGCAGAACATGGGGGGCTCCGTGGGATTGGGCAGTTGTTTGTCCGTCAAATGGACGCGCGGATACGTGAGGTTTGCCGAGAGAAGCAGCCGTGCGTTGCCGGATGCGGCACGCAGCTGCAGGATGATATCGTGAGGGGTCGGTTGATGGATTTTGCTCACCCGGCCGCCGACTATTTGCTGCAAGTCATGGACGATCGCCCGTACGACAAGTCCGTCTAATGCCATGAGTACACTCCATTCTGATCAGCATCCCGTCCGGGTGCTGTCCCAAGTTGCTCTCCCTATCATGCCATAAGTAAGCGGAAAATTTAAGGGCACAAACGGTTTCGAGCCAATTTTCCCGTCCGGTCCCGTACATGTTCGACTTAAATGCATGGGTTCCGCACCCTTTCCCATCCCATTGACGCCGCATCATAAGCAGGAAGCTCTGCTTAATGCATGTCTGCAAGCCTGTTCTTGGGACAATCTTAAGCCCTCAGGTGCTAATCGAGTGCCTGTCTGAATAAAGTTAGATAGAGTCTGTCCACGCTCTGTCCGGTCCAGCCTACCAAAAAGCTTACGATGCGGCCGGCGCGGGGGCATACACGACTATCGGAAAGGGGCCATGTTCATGGAGGCCCCAAACGCGCCACAGAGGAGAGAACGGCAAGGGCAGCAAACACGTGGGAGGGAATGCGAGTGAGTCAGAAAAAATGGTACAACCTGACGGCGGAGGGCTCGCTCCGGGAACAGGGCACCGACCTGACGAAAGGGTTGGCTCCGGAAGAAGCGGCCCGAAGGGAGAATGAAGTCGGCTTGAACGTCCTTGCGGAGGGCAAAGGTATTTCTCCTTTCCTGCTTTTTCTGAACCAGTTCAAGGATTTTATGGTTCTTGTGCTCATGGGAGCCACCCTCGTGTCGGGGCTTCTCGGGGAATACCTGGATGCCATCACGATCATGGCCATCATTTTGTTGAACGGCGTGCTCGGCTTCTTGCAGGAATTTCGAGCGGAGCGTTCTCTCAAAGCGTTGAAGGAGCTGTCTGCGCCTCATGCCAGGGTATTGCGGGGGGGCGTTGTACATTCGGTTCCGGCGAAGTCGCTCGTACCGGGCGACATCGTGATCCTAGAGAGCGGCGACCGGATTCCGGCCGATCTCCGTTTCCTGGAAGCAAACGGGATCTACGCGGAAGAGTCGGCTTTAACAGGCGAATCCATTCCCGTTTCCAAGCATATCGAGGCCCTTCAGGATGCAGAGCTGCCTCCGGGCGACCAGCGCAATCTCGGCTTTATGGGCACCATGATCACCCGCGGTACAGGGAAAGGGCTCGTTATTCGCACGGGCATGGAAACGGAAATGGGCAAGATCGCCAGTCTGATCCAGGGGACCGACGAGATGGATACGCCGCTGCAGCACCGGCTGGAGCAGCTCGGTAAGATCCTGATTCTGCTCTCCATCGGACTTACCGTTGCTGTTGTTCTTGCGGGGATCATGCACGGGCAGCCACCTTATACCATGTTTCTCGCCGGGGTCAGCTTGGCGGTGGCCGCGATTCCCGAAGGGCTTCCGGCCATCGTCACCATCGCACTCGCTCTCGGCGTTCAACGGATGATCAAACGCAACGCCATCGTCCGTAAGCTGCCTTCGGTGGAAACCCTCGGCTGCGCCTCCGTCATCTGTTCGGACAAGACCGGCACGCTGACCCAAAACAAAATGACTGTCACCCATCTGTGGGCAGGCGGCCAATTGATGGAAGTGACCGGTGAAGGTTATGCACCGTTCGGCGAGATCCGAGTAGACGGAAAGCCGCTCGATATCCGCAAGGATCAAACGCTTCGCCGGTTTATGCAGACGGCGGTCTTGTGCAACAACGCACATCTGCGGGAAGAAGAAACGGAAGTCAAAGGGAAAAGAGAGAAGGATCGGGTCAAGTCGGAGTGGAAGGTGGAAGGGGATCCCACAGAAGGCGCACTCGCCGTTCTCGGTGCGAAAGTCGGGGTATCGGCTTCCTCGCAGGAGGGGCTGTACCGGCGGCTTCGCGAATTCCCCTTTGACTCGACCCGCAAGCGAATGTCGGTTCTGGTCGAGCATCAGGGCGGCAGGCTCGTCTTGGCCAAGGGAGCTCCCGATGTCTTGATGGAGCAATGCTCCTATGTCCTATGGGATAACAAGATCCTCCCTTTCACGGGAACCTTGAGGCAAAAGATCGTTTCCGCCAACGAAGCGATGGCTCAGTCGGCTTTAAGGGTCCTCGCCTTAGCCTACAGAGAGGTAAAGCCGGCGGAACGCATCGACACGGAAGATTCGGCGGAGAGCAATCTGGTCTTCATCGGCCTCGCCGGGATGATGGATCCGCCGCGCAAGGAAGTCCGGGATGCTATTCACAGCTGCCGCCGGGCGGGCATCAAAACCGTGATGATTACTGGCGATCACCAGTCGACGGCGGAAGCCATCGCCCGCCAACTGGGAATGATTCCAACGGGAGGAATCACGCTGAACGGTGTTCAACTGGAAGCCCTCACCGACGAGCAGCTGGACGCCAAGATCAATGACATCTACGTCTATGCGCGGGTGTCGCCCGAGCACAAGCTGCGGATTGTGAAGTCGCTACAGCGGGTAGGCCATACGGTCGCGATGACCGGAGACGGCGTCAATGACGCTCCAGCGATCAAAGCGGCGGATATCGGCATCTCCATGGGGCAAAACGGAACGGACGTCGCCAAGGAAGCGTCTGCGCTGGTGCTGAGCGACGACAATTTCTCCACCATCGTAGCCGCGATCGAAGAGGGAAGAGGCATTTACGAGAATATCCGCAAGTTTATCCGGTATCTGCTCGCGTCCAATGTGGGCGAGATCCTCACGATGTTTTTCGCGATGATGCTGGGGCTGCCTCTGCCGCTCCTGCCCATCCAGATTCTCTGGGTGAACCTCGTGACCGACGGGCTGCCGGCCATGGCGCTCGGTGTCGATCAGGCGGAGAAGGACCTCATGCAGCACAAGCCGCGCCCCGCTCGGGAAAATATTTTCGCCCGTCGGCTCGGTTGGAAGATCGTCAGCCGCGGGACCTTGATCGGACTCTGCACACTGGCCGCTTTCTGGATCTCCCTGCTTCCTGCTCCGGGTGATCCCGCCCAGCTTCTGAAAGCTCAATCCGTCGCTTTTGCCACCCTTGTCATGGCGCAGTTGATCCACGTGTTCGACTGCCGCAGCTCGAGGTCCATTTTTCACCGCAACCCGCTGCAGAACAAGTACCTGGTTGCCGCCGTGTTGTCCTCTGTGATTCTCATGCTGGGCGTGCTCTATTTGCCGGTTCTGCAGCCGATCTTCAAGACAGTGTACCTCGGGCTTCAGGACTGGCTGTTGATCCTGGTCGCCGCCGCCATCCCCACCTTCCTGATGGGCTTCGGGAGCGTCTTCTCAAAACCAAAGGCCAAGCCCCTCAAGGTTGGCTTGTCCGGCGGTAAAAGAGCGTAAGCAGAAAGAACGGTAATAGGAATAGAATAGAACGGGCAGAATGCGAAACGGCTTGCATTCTGCCCGTTTTCCGTTAGAATATGCAGAAAGCGAACGTTCGGAATAATCGTTGACCAGGACGCGTTCAACCCTAATCGTATGGATATGTTTTGACGCTAGGGATCAGATACTGGAGGGTGTCACGAATGGAATTTGTCAAGATGCAGGGGATCGGAAACGATTTTATTATCATCTATGGAGAGAAGGCTCTCCCTGCGGATGCTTCGGAATTTGCCAAGCGCTGGTGTGATCGCCATTTCGGCATCGGAGCGGACGGAGTCGTCTATTTGCTGCCTTCGGCTGAAGCCGACATGATGATGCGGATTATCAATTCAGACGGAACGGAGCCGGAACAGTGCGGAAATGCCATCCGTTGCGCTGCGAAATATTTGTTCGACCGGGCGATTGTTCCCCGGACCTTGATGACAATCGAGACGATCGGAGCTGGCGTTCAGCCGGTTGAGATCACCGTGGCCGACGGCATGGCAGCGGCGGTTCGGGTCGACATGGGCAAACCGATTCTGAATGCAGCTGCCATTCCCACGACTTTGGAAGGAGAATCGATCGTCGATCAGGTACTGGAAGCCGGGGGAAGAGAATTCCGCTTTACCGCTGTGTCCATGGGCAATCCGCATTGCGTGATCTTCACGGAACAGGCCGAACAAGTGAATTTGGCGGAATGGGGCCCGATTCTGGAGCATCACCCCGCATTTCCGCGCAAAACAAATGTCGAGTTCGTGACCGTCCGTTCGCCGGAGCATCTGATCATGCGGGTGTGGGAACGGGGAGCCGGATCGACGCTCGCCTGCGGCACGGGCGCTTGTGCGTCTTTGGTCGCTGCGGTATTGAACGGCCATTCGCCACGCAAAGCCACGGTATCTCTCGCCGGAGGAGATCTTACGATCGAATGGAGCGAAGAAGACGGTCGGGTCTACATGACCGGACCAGCCGAGGAAGTTTTCCGAGGCACGCTTTGAGTTGGAGCTCGACCTCGTACTAGACCGAAAGAAGGAGAGCTTGGAATGAAACCGGATTTACGCACCGCATTGCACAATGGGGCTCTGGTCGGAGACGGGGCCATGGGAACTTACTTATATCAGATGGGTTTTCCGGTCGGCATTCCCTATGAAGAATTCAATCTGATCCGACCCGATGTCATCATGGACATTCATCGGCAGTATTACGAAGCAGGCGCTCGGGTAATCGAAACGAACACCTTCTCCGCCAATCGCGAAAAGCTCGCCAAGTTCGGCCTAGAAGAGGAGACGGCGGCCATCAATCGTGAAGGCGTCCTTCTCGCTCGCAAAGCGGTTGGCGAAGATGCCTATGTCGTGGGGGCGGTCGGTTCTCTGCGAGGCGGGAGGCGCCGAAGGATCAGCGACGAGACGATTCAGCAGGCCTTCACCGAGCAGATTGGCGCTCTTTTGGAAGCGGGTGCGGACGGCATCCTGCTGGAAACGTTCTACGAGTTATCCGAGATGCTCGCCGCCGTTCGCACGGTTCGCAAGCTTAGCGATACGGTGCTGATCTGCCAATTTGCTACAGACGGCAGCGGTACGACTCAGGACGGTATTCCCTTTCCAACAGCCTTCCGCCAGCTGCAGGAGGAAGGGGCGGATATCATCGGCTTCAACTGCCACAGCGGACCGGACGGCATCCGGCGTGCCATTGAAAAGCTGGATTCGCTCCCGGAGCTTCCGCTCTCCGTCTATCCCAATGCCGGACTCCCCGGTATTGAGGAGGGGAAGGTGACTTACCGGGCCGAGCCGGATTACTTTGCGGATAAGGTTCCCGGGTTTATGGAACGCGGCGTGCGGCTGATCGGCGGCTGCTGCGGGACGACTCCCGAGCATGTAGCGGCCATCACGCAAGCTTTGCGAAGCTACGCCGAGGCAGGATGGGTCGCCGATCCGCCGGCGGTGCAGGTCACCCAGCCCGCTTCGAATCAAGTGCCGGCCGAGAAACGGCCCGTCTATTCGGCGAGAGCGGTCACCCCCGTTGCGCCGGTCGAGCCCTCTCTCATTGATCTGGTCAAGCGGCGGCATACCGTCATCGTCGAGCTCGACTCCCCACGCGACCTGTCCATCGACCGCTATATGAAGGCATCGGCGGAGCTGCGGGATGCGGGAGTGGATGCCCTCACCATGGCGGACAACTCGCTAGCCATGACGCGCGTGAGCAACTTGTCCGTCGGGCATTTGGTGAAGGACAAGCTCGGCGTTCGCCCGCTGCTTCACGTCGCATGCCGCGACCGCAATGCCATCGGCACCCAGTCGCATCTGATGGGCATGCATGCGATGGGCATCCGCCATGTTCTGGCAGTGACCGGCGATCCGGCCCGGGTTGGCGATCTGCCGGATGCAAGCTCGGTGTTCGACATGAATTCGCTCGACCTCATCCGCATGATGCGTCAGCTCAATGAGGGGGTCGCCTATTCCGGCAAGCCACTCAAGGAGAAGGCAAGCTTTGTGATCGGGGCCGCTCTGGACCCTAACGTGAAATATTTGGATAAGGCCATCCAGCGCATGGAGAAGAAAATCGAGGCCGGGGCTCATTTTTTTATGACCCAACCGGTATACGACCCGGAGAAAATAGAAAAGCTGTATGAAGCTACGAGACATTTGGACGCTCCGGTTTTCATCGGCATCATGCCTCTCATGAGCGAGCGTAACGCCGAATTTCTCCATCATGAGGTGCCCGGTATCCGAATCCCAGAGAATATTCGCAATCGGATGAAGGGGTTGTCAGGAGCCGAAGGTCGTGCAGCGGGCGTCGAAATTGCCAGAGAGCTTGCGGATACGGCCGTCCGTTATTTCAACGGGATCTATTTGATGACACCGATGCTGTTCTCGGATATGACAGCCGAGCTTACCCGGCATATTCGGGAGCAGGCTGCACAGCTCAGGTGAATGATGGGGATTGGCAACATCCACCGTCAGCCAGTGACATAGGATCATCCGGCCGATAGGGTGACAGCGTTCTAGAAGGAATTATCCAGCGAGAAAATGCGATTATCGTGCGAATATCGGGCAAAAAGATAGAGGTTGCGGGAATCTTGCCGATATTCTAAAATAGGATATCGGAAGTGATGCTATGATTCGAAGTATGACAGGATTTGGGCAGGCGCTGAGGACGGGGAACGGGTATACGGTCCGCATCGAAATGAAGACGGTCAATCACCGGTACAGTGAGATCGCCATTCGATTGCCCAGAGAGCTGCTTTCGATGGAAGAGGCTCTGAAGCAGGAAGTGAGGCGGCTAGTCAAAAGGGGAAGAACGGACGCCTCGATCACCATAGACCGGGAAACCGGAGACTCCTCGGCTTTTCATGTGAACTGGGAGGCGGCGGATCGCTACTTGGCAGCCGCGGAGGAAATCGCACGGCGTTATGGGCTGCATTCCGACATCTCCGTTCATGAGATTTTGGCCATACCGGACCTGCTGATAAAACGGGAAGCGCCTGAAACAGACAGCGACGCTCTTCACGAGCTCGTCCTCGACGGCTTCGGCGAAGCGGCCGAGCATCTGCTTGCCATGCGAGAGACCGAAGGAAGACACCTTCAAGAAGATTTGCAGGAGAGGCTTGCCGTTCTGCGCACTTACCGGGATGAACTGGCTGTCCGAGCTCCGCAGATTGTCCATGGTTATCGGGAGCGGCTCACCATGCGGCTTCGCGAGCTGCTGGACAGTATCCCACTTGACGAGCAGCGCGTCGCCATGGAAGCCGCCATTTTTGCAGAACGATGCAATGTAGACGAAGAGCTTACCCGACTGACGAGTCATTTCGGACAATTTGCCGAGCTGCTGCGATCGGAGGAGCCTTCGGGCCGTAAGCTGGATTTTCTCATCCAGGAAATGAACCGGGAGATCAACACCGTCGGCTCCAAAGCGGGCGATGCCGGAATGGCGGGCATCGTCGTTGAAATGAAAGCGGAGCTGGAGAAGATCCGCGAGCAGGTACAAAATATCGAGTGACGGATATGACCCGCGCCATACAGCATTCATCATGCCGGGACACCTTCATGGGAGGAACCAAATGGCCATCAAACTCATCAATATCGGATTCGGCAATATCGTTTCGGCGAACCGCATCATCTCCATCGTAAGTCCGGAATCGGCGCCGATCAAGCGGATCATCCAAGAAGCGCGCGACCGTCACATGCTGATTGATGCAACGTACGGAAGACGCACGCGAGCTGTTATCATAACGGACAGCGATCACGTGATCCTATCCGCCGTTCAGCCCGAGACCGTCGCTCACCGACTTTCGAATAAGGACGACGACAATGACGAATAGCAGCCAGCTTGCGCAAACCAAAGAACGGGGCATCCTGATCGTGCTATCCGGCCCTTCGGGTGTCGGCAAAGGGACGGTTTGTTCCGCTTTGAGGGAACGGACGAGTGATCTTATCTATTCCGTATCCGCCACGACCCGCATTCCTCGCGAGGGGGAACGGGAAGGCGTCAATTATTTTTATCGTACGAAAGAGCAATTTCTCTCCATGATTGAGAAGGATGAATTGCTCGAATGGGCGGAGTACGTGGGGAATTACTATGGCACACCAAAGGAATTTGTCGTGAAGACCCTTGAAGAAGGCAAGGACATCATCCTTGAAATCGATGTTCAAGGGGCTCTAACCGTGAAGCAAAAGTTTCCTGAGGGTGTCTTTCTATTCCTGCTCCCTCCTTCGTTTGATGAGCTTGAATCGAGGATTATCGGTCGGGGTACGGAATCCGAAGAAGTGATCGCGGATCGTATGGTAGCGGCTCGCTATGAAATGGAGCTCGTCAAGCATTATGACTATGCGATCGTGAATGACCAGGTCGACCTGGCATGCAGCCGCATTCAGGCGATCTTGACCGCCGAGCATTGCAAGCGGGAGCGGTTTATGCCCGCCATCCAAAAATGGTTAGAAGAGGTGCATTGAATGTTATACCCGTCGATTGACAAGTTGCTGGATAAAGTTGATAGTAAGTACTCCCTGGTTGTCGCCGTCTCCAAGCGAGCGCGCATGCTGAGAGAGGGAGCCCATCAGGAGATCGTAAACCCGAAAGCTCACAAAATGGTCGGAGTGGCTCTTGAAGAGCTGTACGGAGGCCAAATTTCTTACGAAAAGATTCAAAGCAAGGAAACGGTTAAATAAAGAATCGTTCGACCCATTCGAGATTCAACACATTCGAGATAACAACCGCAGGGTTGTTATTTTTTTCCTGTGAAGGGTTTTTGAAAGTCGATAATCCGGCCGATCGGCAGGGAGATACGGGAGGGTGACACGGATGAAGGGCAAGACGATCATTTTGGGGGTATGCGGAGGAATCGCGGCTTATAAAGCGGCTGCACTCTGCAGCAAACTGACGCAGGCGGGAGCGAAGGTGCATGTCGTGATGACGGAATCGGCGACCAAGCTCGTCGCCCCCGCCACATTTCAAGCGTTATCGCATGAAGCCGTGCGAGTAGACACCTTTGACGAGCTGGATCCGAAAGTGATTTCGCACATCGATCTGGCCGACCGGGCGGACGCGGTGGTGATTGCTCCGGCGACCGCCAACATGCTGGCCAAGATGGCGCACGGCATTGCCGATGATATGCTCAGCACGATTTTGCTTGCCACCACCTCCCCGATCCTGGCGGCTCCGGCCATGAATGTACATATGTACGCTCATCCCGCTACACAGGCGAACATGGAGATTCTGCGGGAGCGAGGGGTTCAGTTCATCGAGCCGGGAGTCGGCCAGCTCGCTTGCGGCTACGTGGGCAAAGGCCGCCTGGAAGAACCGGAAGCGATCGTTGAGTACGTCAAAGCGCATTTCGCCTCTCTTGAAGCTCCCAAGCTGCTCGCAGGCAAGAAGGTCATGATAACCGCAGGCGGGACCGTAGAACGGCTCGACCCCGTTCGCTATTTCACCAATGATTCCTCGGGCAAAATGGGCTTTGCACTGGCGGAAGCAGCGAGAGACATGGGGGCGGACGTCACGCTGATCGCCGCACGCGTGTCCGAAGCGTTCCCTTCGGATGTCACGGTGATCCGGGCCGAGTCTGCTTTGGAGATGGAAGCGGAGGTCTTGTCCCGATACAACGAGATGGATCTGGTGGTCAAGGCCGCAGCAGTGGCCGATTATCGTCCTTCTGAGACCGCTGCGCAAAAGATCAAGAAAACCGGCGAGACCCTGAATGTGACGTTGGTGAAGAATCCCGATATCCTCGAAGAGCTGGGCCGGCGGAAGGAGCATCAATTCCTAATCGGCTTTGCGGCGGAAACGGAACAGCTGGAGAGCTATGCCATGGACAAGCTGGTGCGCAAAAATTGCGATCTGCTTGTCGCCAATGACGTCTCCCAAGATCAGGCCGGCTTCGGTAAGGATACGAATATCGTCACCATCTTCGATAAGAACGGCCCTGCGCTTGCGCTTCCTGTGCTCGGTAAGCGCGAGACGGCGAATCGCATCCTGCAAGTGGCGGCAGAACGGATGAACGCCGGAGGAAAAGCATAATGTACGCCAAAGTCGTCGTCGACGTGGCTGCCAAGCAGACCAATCGCCCCTTCGACTATATCGTGCCACCGGCTCTTGAGCCCTGGATCGAAGTCGGCAGCCGCGTAGGCGTTCCCTTCGGTCCGCGAACCGTGCTCGGATTCGTCGTCGAGCTGTCGGTTGAGTCGGAGGTGGACCGCAAACGGCTAAAGGCTGTCGATCATGTGCTGGATATGTATCCTCCGCTCACGCCAGAGCTGGTTGAGCTTGCCCGCTGGATGAGCAGGACCTACCTGTGCCATGAGCTGACTGCGCTGCAGGCGATGATTCCCGCCGCGCTCAAAGCGAAATACGAGCGGCAGGTCACGCTGAGCGACAGCGTCAGCGACAATCCATGGCAGCTTCGCGTGACCGGCCAGGATGAAATCATCTCCTTCATCCAAGAGAAGGGGAGCGTTTCCCTGGATGCCCTGCTGCAACGATTCCCCGAAGAGAGCTTATGGATCCGCGAGCAGATTCGAACCGGGGTTATGGAAGAGACTCAAGCGATTCGCAACCGGATGGCCAAGAAAAAGGCCCTCACGGTATTCCCGCCACAGGATGCCACATCACTCGCAGCTTACGCAGAGGAACTGCCCGCACAAGCCTCGCGGCAAAAGGAAGTGCTGCTGCACCTTGCGAAGCACCCACTGCCTATACGGTTGACCGAGCTCATGGTACAGCTGAATGTGGGAGCCGGCACGGTCAAGAGCCTCGCGGACAAAGGTTGGCTGGAGCTCCGAGAGGTGGAGGTGCTGCGCGATCCTTATGCCGGCCGCCATTTCGCCCGCACGTCTCCGCTCGCGCTCACACCTGAGCAGCAGGCGGTGTTCGAGCCGATTCGGCAGGCTGTCGTGCGCTCGCGCCAAGAAGTCTTTCTCCTGCACGGCGTAACGGGCAGCGGCAAGACGGAGGTGTACCTTCAGGCGATTCAGCAATGCCTCGACCTGGATAAGGAAGCCATCGTGCTCGTTCCCGAAATCTCGCTTACCCCGCAGATGGTTGAACGGTTTAAGGGACGGTTCGGAGACGAGGTGGCGGTTCTGCACAGCCGTCTTTCCACGGGGGAACGCTATGATGAGTGGCGCAAGATCAGCATGAAGCTCGTTCGCGTCGTGATCGGCGCACGCTCTGCCGTATTCGCCCCGTTTACCCGGCTCGGCTTGATCATCATCGACGAAGAGCATGAAACCTCCTATAAGCAGGAGGAAAGTCCGAAGTACCACGCCCGAGAAGTGGCGGTGGAGCGGGCTCGCGCCCATCAGGCGACGGTCGTGCTGGGCTCCGCCACCCCGTCCCTGGAGAGCTATTACCGAGCGCTGCCGGTGCCGCCGCCGGGGAGTACCCTTGCCGCTAAGGAAGCGGCGGCAGCCGGGCAGAGCGCAATCCCGGGGCGAATGCCTCAGGATTCCCGCCTCGCCACTCCCTCGGCTGCTTATCCTGGCCCGCCATATCGCCTCCTGACGATGGCCGAGCGCGTTGAAAACAGACCGCTGCCGCCGGTTCATATTGTAGACATGAGAAATGAGCTCTCCGAAGGCAATCGCTCGATGTTCAGCCGGCCGCTGCACAAGGCGCTAGGCGAACGCTTGGAGCGTGGAGAGCAATCCGTGCTGCTGCTCAATCGCCGGGGGTATTCCACCTTCGTCATGTGCCGCACCTGCGGATTTACGCTGCAATGCCCTCATTGCGACATCTCGCTAACCTATCACCAAAGCTCCAGGCTCGTCCGCTGCCATTACTGCGGTTATACGGAGCGACAGCCCGAAGCTTGTCCGGATTGCGGCAGCAAGCACATTCGCTATTTCGGCACCGGTACGCAGAAGGTTGAGGAGGAGCTTGCTAAGCTATATCCCGGCATCCGTGTCATCCGCATGGATGTCGATACGACGACCGAGAAGGGCTCCCACGAGAAGTGGCTGACCCTCTTCCGCAAAAAGCAGGCTGATGTCCTGCTCGGCACGCAGATGGTAGCGAAGGGGCTCGATTTTCCCGATGTGACGCTAGTCGGGGTCATCGCGGCGGATACCGTGCTCGGACTGCCGGATTTCCGGGCGGCGGAGCGCACCTTCCAGCTGTTGACGCAGGTGGCGGGACGAGCGGGCCGGCATCAGCTTCCCGGAGAGGTGTTCGTCCAAACCTACAACCCCGATCATTACAGCATCCTCCGCTCGGCGCAGCATGATTATATCGGCTTCGTGGAGGAAGAGCTGGCCGTTCGGCAGGTATGCGGATATCCGCCTTATTGCGGGCTGATCCTCGTCACTCTGTCGCACACGGATATCCAGAAGCTGGTTCGCGCGGCGGAAGCCTTCGCCCACAAGCTTCGTGACTTGGCCAAGCTGGAAGGGGTCTACAAGGATTCATCGGCTCCTGTCCCCATGGATTTGTTTGCAGGGTTGCCGGATGGGGGAGGGCTTCCTCCCGAAGGGGAAGTGGAGGTTCTCGGGCCTGTCGCTTCGCCAATCCCCCGCATCAAAGATAGATATCGGTTTCGCTGCATGGTAAAATATCGGGGAAGCGCCGCTGTCTCGAGGCTTGTGGACAAAGCGGCTGCCGCCTTCGATGAGGAATGCGCCAAGGACAACTTGCAGATCAGCATTGACGTGGATCCGCTCATGCTCATGTGAGGATTGGCCGAATTCTGCTTGGCTCGGCATGAGCCGGCGATTCTGGAAATACACATTTTTATAAAGCGAGAGGAAGGTGGTTGGCATGGCCATCCGCATTATCGTAAAACAACCCGATCCGGTGCTTCGCCAAACGGCGAAGCCCGTTCCGAAGATTACCCCGAATATCCAGAAGCTGCTCGATGACATGGCCGACACGATGTACGATGCGCCTGGCGTCGGTCTCGCCGCTCCGCAGATCGGAATTCTGAAGCGCGCCATCGTCATGGACGTGGGGGATGAGCACGGCTTGATTCAGTTGGTGAACCCTGAAATCTTCTTCAAAGAAGGCGAGCAGCTGGGACCGGAAGGCTGCCTGAGCATTCCCGGACTCCTCGGCGATGTGAAGCGCGCCCAGAGGGTGAAGGTGCGAGGAATCGACCGTGAGGGCAATGAAGTGGAAATTGAGGGAACCGACCTGCTAGCCCGCTGCATCCAGCATGAAGTGGACCATTTGAACGGCGTCTTGTTTACGGATATCGCCGTGAAGGTCTACAACGAGCCGGAGGATGATGAGGAGGCAGAGGGCGAGTCATGAGCCGTGTGAAGATCTTGTTCATGGGAACTCCTGATTTTGCCGTGCCTTCGCTTCGGGTTCTGCTGGAAGAAGGCTACGAAATCGTCGGAGTCGTCACGCAGCCCGATCGGCCGAAGGGGCGCAAACGGGTGTTGACGCCCACTCCGGTGAAGGTGGAAGCGCTGGAGCACGGCATTCCCGTGCTCCAGCCGGAGCGCCTTCGCCGTCCGGAAGCGGTGGCCAAGGTAGCCGCGCTTGCGCCGGATCTGATCGTCACCGCAGCCTACGGCCAAATCCTGCCGAAAGCGGTGCTGGAGCTGCCGAGGCTTGGCTGCATCAACGTTCACGGCTCGCTGCTTCCCAAATACCGGGGCGGCGCGCCTATTCAGTATGCCGTCATGAATGGAGATGCGGAATCCGGCGTCACGATCATGTACATGGCCGAGGGGATCGACACGGGAGATATGATCAGCAAGGTTGTTGTCCCGATTACGGACGAGGATACAGCAGGTACTTTGTTCGACAAGCTAAGCGTAGAAGGCGCCGAACTCTTGCGCCGCACGCTGCCGGAGCTGATCGCCGGGAAGATCACCGCAGTACCGCAGAATGTAGCGGAAGCCACGCATTCCCCGACCATCAAGCGGGAGGATGAACAGCTGGATTGGTCGCGTCCGGCGAACGTGCTGTTCAACCAGATTCGCGGGTTGAACCCGTGGCCGGTAGCCTATACGCTGCATAACGGCGAGGTGTTTAAGGTGTGGATGGCCGCTCCCCCGAAGGGACAAGCCGATTCGACCGCTGGGTCCGCTTCGGCGCAAAGCTTGCCGGGAACCGTTCTGACTGTGAACGGGGATGGGATCGAGGTTGCTACCGGGAACGGAACGCTCTGGCTTACGGAAGTTCAACCTTCCGGACGCAAAGCGATGGACGCCGCCGCTTATGGCCGCGGAGGAGGAATCCGTCCGGGGGATGTGCTCGGAGCGGATGCTTCGCTGGAAGGAGCGGACGGCCTATGAGCGAACGCAGAGGACAGGCTCCGGGGTCTCCGAGGAAGACGGCCGCCAAGCAACCGGCCGATCGCAAGCCATCGCAAGCAAAGTTAGCAGGTAGCGCGCGAGAAGCGGCTTTGGACATCTTGACAAGAGTCGAGAAGGACCGGTCCTACAGCAATCTGCTGCTCGGTAACACCCTGGAACGGTTGTCGCTTTCGCGAGCCGATGCGGGGCTTGCCACCGAATTGGTTTACGGGACGATCCAACGGAAGAATACGATCGATTATCATCTAGCGCGCTTCGTCAAGGGAGGGCTGGTCAAGCTTGAGCCGTGGGTGTTGAGCCTATTGCGCATGAGCTTTTACCAGCTTGTCTTTTTGGACCGGATTCCCGCGCACGCGGCGGTGAGTGAAGCGGTCAATATCGCGAAGCGGCGGGGACATTCCGGCATTTCCGGCATGGTCAACGGAGTACTGCGCTCGATTCTTCGTCAGAAGGACCAGCTTGCGCTGGCTGAGGGGCTTTCGGAGAGTGAGCGGATTGCATTAACCCAGTCCCATCCGGAATGGTTAGTCAACCGATACGTTGCCCGATACGGAGAGGCGGCAGCGGAAGCCATCCTCGCCGCAAACAACGAGGCTCCCCACGCGAGCGTTCGGGTGAACCGGTTGAAGACGTCGCCGGATCAACTGGCGCGGGAGATGGCGGTGAACGGATTGGATGCGCATCTCTCGGAATTACCTGTTCCCGGCCTCGTCATTGAAAGCGGCGGAAATATGGCCGGAACCGATTGGTTCAAGAACGGGATGCTGAGCCTGCAGGACGAAAGCTCCATGCTTGTGGCGGAAGCGCTCGCGCCTGAACCGGGGATGCGTGTTCTCGATTGCTGCGCGGCTCCGGGCGGCAAAACGGCTCATCTCGCCGAGGCGATGGAGAACACGGGAGAAGTCGTCTCCTGCGACGTCCACCCGCACAAGGAAGCGCTCATCGCCGGGCAGGCGAAGCGGCTCGGCCTTAGCATCGTGAAGACGGTGGTCTCCGACGCGCGCGAATTGTCCAAGCAGTATCCCCCGGAGAGCTTCGATTGCATTCTGCTGGACGCTCCTTGCTCGGGACTAGGTGTCATCCGCCGCAAGCCGGAGCTGAAATGGACCAAGCGGGAAGAGGAGATTGCGGAGCTGGCAGCCCTTCAACAGGAGTTGCTGGAAGCGGTTCACGGGCTGCTGAAGCCGGGTGGCGTGCTCGTCTACAGCACCTGCACGACCGAACCGGAGGAAAACAGCGCCCAAGTGACAGCCTTCCTCAATCGGCATCCGGAGTTCCACCCGGTGTCTTTTCCGGAGAAGCTCATTCACGGATTCGCTTCGGTTCAACCGGCGACTGTTTCCGAGCCGCTTTCAGAGAATGCGACTAAGCAAGCTACGGCCGGCCGGCGGCGTCCATCGGCCGAGAGGATCGCTGTTCTGACCGATGAGGCGCGCGGAGGGACTCTGCAGCTGCTGCCAAGCGATTTTGGGACGGATGGCTTTTTTATCGCCCGATTGGGCAAAGCTCCCCGACCTATGGTAAAATAAAGGGATGAATGAACGCACGGGCTCGGTTCGCATAACCGTTCCGGGATAAGCGAAACGTTCAAACTTTCGATTTAGGTGGGATCTTGTGAAACCGTTCATCTACGATTTGACATATGAAGACTGGCAGGTTTGGGCGAAGGAGAACAAGGAGCCCTCTTTTCGTGCGGGGCAAATCTTCGACTGGCTGTATGCCAAACGGGTAAGTCGCTTCGAGGATATGACCAATCTCTCCAAAGCCTTGAGGGATAAGCTGGCGGAGCAATTTCAATTCGTCACGCTGAACGAGATCGCTCAGCAATCCTCTCAAGACGGAACCGTGAAATTCCTCTTTGAGCTTCAGGACAAAAACGCGATCGAAACCGTCATCATGAAGCATGATTACGGCAACAGCGTCTGCGTGACCACGCAGGTGGGCTGCCGGGTCGGCTGCACCTTCTGCGCTTCGACGCTCGGCGGTCTGAAGCGGGATCTCGCCCCCGGCGAAATTATCGCCCAGGTCGTCAAAGCTCAGCAGATGCTGGATGCGACCGGGGAGAGGGTGAGCAGCATCGTCGTCATGGGGATTGGCGAGCCGTTCGAGAATTACGACGCCACGATGAAATTCCTCCGGGTGATGATTCACGAGAAGGGACTCGCGATCGGCCAGAGGCACATCACCGTGTCGACGAGCGGAATCGCTCCGAACATTATCCGCTTCGCGGACGAGGACACGCAGATCAACCTAGCGCTTTCGATCCACGCCCCGAACGATGCTCTTCGCTCGAAGCTGATGCCGGTGAACCGGCGGTTTCCGCTTGCCGAAGTGATTGAAGCCTGCAAGTACTACGTAGAGAAAACCGGAAGGCGCATCACGTTTGAATACGCTCTGATGGGCGGAGTGAACGACCAGCCGGAGCATGCGGAGGAACTGGCCGCGCTTCTCAAGGAGCATGTTCCGCTCAGCCACGTGAACTTGATTCCGGTGAACTATGTGCATGAGCGAAAGTTTACGCGCACCTCGCGAAACGACATCTTCGAATTCCAGCGCGTGCTGGAGCGCGGCAAAATCAACGCGACGATCCGCCGGGAACAGGGCAGCGATATCGCGGCGGCATGCGGACAGC
Organism: Gorillibacterium timonense; assembly: GCF_001457415.1. Classification (GTDB taxonomy): domain Bacteria; phylum Bacillota; class Bacilli; order Paenibacillales; family NBRC-103111; genus Gorillibacterium; species Gorillibacterium timonense. The sequence goes on along the minus strand of NZ_LN881723.1, from coordinate 36,566 downwards.
TGCGTGCCAAACATATGGATTCAAGTGCCAAGAGGTGATGGGGATGAGAACAGCCAGCAGAACCGACATCGGCAACGTCCGTGTCGTGAATGAAGATCGAGCCCTGGTAGTGCCCGAGCTTCAAGGATTAACCTTGGCGATTGTGGCCGACGGGATGGGAGGACATCAAGCGGGGGACACGGCGAGTCAGCTCGCCGTAGAGCTGATCCACGAACGACTGCATGGCATTGAGCCGGACGAACCGAGTGCAGTGAACGAGGAGAAGCTGGCTGCTGCGATCGCTTCGGCCAATACTCGCATCTACGAGATGGCCCGCTCTCAGGAACAGTTTAACGGCATGGGCACGACCGTCGTGGTCGTCCTGGCGGACGCAAACGGATTGCTAGTGGCCCATATCGGAGACAGCCGCGCGTACTTGTATCAGGATGGCAAGCTGGCTCAGCTCACCGAGGACCATTCGCTCGTCTATGAGCTGGTCCGTTCCGGTCAGTTGACCAAGGAGGAAGCGGAGAAGCATCCGCGGCGGAATGTTCTGATTCGCGCTCTCGGCACCGATGCGAGCGTAAATGCCGACATCCGCTATTATCCGTGGAAGCCGGGCGATATCGCGCTGCTCTGCAGCGATGGACTCAGCGGGATGATCTCCGAGCCGGTAATCGAGCAATTGCTCGGCGCTGGCCGCGATCTTGAGAAGACAGCGGATTCGCTCGTAGAGCTAGCGCTCGCGGAAGGCGGAGACGATAACATTACGGTTGTTTTGCTGGAAAATGCTCCGGCGGAACCGGCCCAGGTAGGAGGATGACGATGATCGGTCAAACGCTCGCCGGACGCTACGAAATACTTGACCGAGTAGGCGGGGGAGGAATGGCCCTTGTCTATAAAGCTCGCGACATTCTTCTCAACCGGATTGTCGCCGTCAAGGTGCTCCGCCCCCAATTTGTGCACGACGAGGAATTCATTCAACGTTTTCGCAGAGAGGCCCAATCGGCTGCCGCCCTGTCCCATCCCAATATCGTAAGCATCTACGACGTGGGGCAGCGGGAAGACATTCATTATATCGTTATGGAGTATGTGGAAGGGTATACGCTCAATGATCTGATTAAAGAAAAGGCTCCCCTGCAGGTGGAGGAAGCCGTCAATATCGCTTCCCAAATCTGCGACGCGCTCGACCATGCCCACAGCAACCAGATCATCCACCGAGACATCAAGCCGCACAATATCCTCATCGGCCGCAATGGGCGGGTGAAGGTAACGGACTTCGGGATCGCCCGGGCCGGCGCCTCCTCCAGCATCACGCAGACGGGCTCTGTGGTGGGATCGGTTCATTATTTTTCGCCTGAGCATGCAAAAGGCACCGCAGCTGGAGCCAAGTCCGACATCTACTCCCTGGGGATCGTGCTGTATCAGATGCTGACGGCCAAACTTCCCTTTTCGGGAGAAAGTCCTGTCAGCGTAGCGCTTAAGCATCTGCAGGAGAATGTGGAGGAGCCCCGCCGGGTGAATCCGCTTATCCCGCAGAGCGTCGAGAACATCATTCTGAAAGCCATGCGCAAAAATCCGGACAACCGGTACCGGTCCGCGAAGGAAATGCTGACGGATCTCGAATCCTGCCTCCGTCCGGAGCGCCGCAACGAACCGAAGCGGGTTTTCCAGGAGATCGACGAAGAAGACGAGGAGCGGACGCGTGTGATTCCAGCGATCCGTCCCGACAGCAGCTATTCGGCTCCCCGTAAGGAGGAATACCGTCCCTCTTCCCAAGCTCCTGCGCCCAAGAAGAAAATATGGGTGAAACCCGCCATTTGGGCCGGTATTTTCATCATCGTAGTGGTGGGGCTTCTCATCGCCGCTCAGCAAGTGAAGAAGATGGCGGCTCCCGAAGACATTACGATTCCGGATGTCACCGGCAAGAGCTACAACGAAGCCGTTCAGATCTTGGACGAGGCGAAGCTGAAGGCCGAGCGCAACGACAAGAGCGATCCGAAGGTCGAGAAAGACATCGTCATCAGCCAAAACCCAACAGGCGGTCCCGGCTCGATGAAGGTGAAGCCCGATTACGTGGTTCAGCTCTATGTCAGCACCGGTCCGGACTCGGTTGCCATCGATAACTTTGTCGGCCTCAAGCTGGAGGATGCCGTCTCGGCATTGGCCGCGCTCGGGATGGATCCGGCACGCATAACCGAAGAGCCGGAGTTCTCCGACAAGGAGGAGGGCACGATTGTGGAGCAATCCGTGAAAGCGGGCGATCCTTTCAATCCGCTCAAGGACAGCATCACCTTCAAGACGAGTCAAGGGCGCGAGGTTGCAACGATGCCGAATCTGGTCGGCAAGAAGCTCAGCGTCGCCAAAGATATGCTGGCTGCGAGAGGGCTTAAAGTGAGCGACAACAACATTGTCAAGCGGGCTAACTTCGACCAGCCCGAAGGTATCGTCTTCGAACAGCATCCCTATAATGAAGGCGATGAGGTTGATGCCGGAGCGACGAACATCACGCTCTATGTGTCGACAGGGCAGCCGTCCGACGCGGCGGACTGGTCGATCGATCTTCCGATTGCCCCGGCTAAGGCCGGTCAAGCTTCCACGGTGCGCATCGAAGTGAGCGATGCTCGCTCCGACAACCGCATCGTCGACACGAAGCAAATCAAGGAAGAGACGGTGCTCAACGTTCCGTTTACGGTGACCAAGGACGTTCCGGCGAAGATCAAGGTGTTCCGCGACAATGCTTTGTTCCTGCAACAAACGTTTACGTACCAGAACTACCTTGATTCCAAGTCGGTCCCGACCACGACTCCTACCCCGACCGCAACGGAAACGCCGAGCGCCGGAAATTCGGAGCCAAGTTCTCCTACTCCATCGAACGGTGAAGCGACGCCGGTATCCGGCAGCGCGAATCCTGAAGCTACCGAGAAGGGAAACTGATATGGCGAAAGGCTTAATCGTCAAAGCATTGAGCGGGTATTACTACGTGCTTCCGGAGGGGCAAGCCCCGGGGACGGAAGCGCTCGTGCAATGCCGGGCCCGAGGAATTTTCAAAAAACACAAAGTCTCTCCACTTGTCGGTGATCGAGTCGACTTCAGCCTGACCGAGAACGGGGAGGGCACCGTCGACGCGATCGGAGAAAGAACGAGCGAGCTCATTCGTCCGCCGATTGCGAACACAGAGCTGGCCGTTCTCGTCTTTTCCGTTCAGGAGCCGGCCTTCAACGACCAACTGCTGGACAAATTTCTCGTCCACATCGAGAAGGCCGGGCTCGACACGGTGATCGTTCTAACCAAGACGGATTTGAAGCCGGAGGATACGGAGTGGGTATCCCGCATTGAACCTTACCGTCGGATGGGGTATGACATCTTCATCACCAGCTCGAAGCAGATGGAGGGCATTGATGCCGTACGCGCCCGATTGTCCGGTACGGTCAGCGTCTTTGCCGGTCAATCGGGCGTCGGGAAGTCATCCCTGGTCAACGCTCTGCTTCCCGGGCTCAAGCTAGCGACCGACGAGATCAGCATGAGGCTCGGCCGCGGCAAGCATACCACCCGGCATGTGGAGCTCATCCCGCTGAACGGCGGCTGGGTTGCCGATACTCCCGGTTTCAGCCAACTCGATTTTCTCGAGCTGGAAGCGGAGGAACTGTCGGATTGCTTCCGGGATTTGCACACTTACGCTCCGGCGTGCCGCTTTCGCGGCTGCCTGCATCACAAGGAGCCGGGCTGCGCTGTCCGGGCTGCGGTGGAACAAGGAGAACTCGCCTCTTGGAGGTACGAGCATTACCTGCAGTTTTTGACGGAAATCAAGGAACGTAAACGGAGGTATTAGATCTTGCATCCATTGCGAATTGCCCCATCCATCCTCTCCGCTGACTTTTCCCGGCTGGGAGACGAAATCCGCGATGCCGAGAACGGCGGGGCGGACTGGATCCATGTGGACATCATGGACGGCCACTTTGTTCCGAACTTAACCTTCGGCCCTCCGATCGTCCGCGCCGTTCGTCCGGTTACTAAGCTCCCGTTCGATGTTCATCTCATGATCGAGCATCCGGATGCCTACATCCCGGACTTTGCCAAAGCAGGTGCGGATTACATCAGCGTTCACGTGGAAGCCTGTACGCATTTGAACCGGACGCTGCAGTTGATTCGGGATCACGGGGTGAAGCCGGGAGTCGTTCTGAATCCGGCAACTCCGCTGGAATGGATCAAGCATGTATGGGATGACGTGGAGCTGGTCCTGCTCATGACGGTCAACCCGGGCTTTGGCGGGCAGAAGTTCATTCCTTCGGTGGTTCCGAAGATCAAGGAGCTTCGCCGACTGCTGGATGAGCGGGGATTATCCCATGTTCACATTGAAGTGGACGGAGGCATTCAGGCGGAGACAGCCGGAATCGTGGCGGCAGCCGGCGCCGACGTTCTTGTGGCGGGAAATGCTGTGTTCGGCCAATCCGACCGCGCGCAGGCTATCCGAGCTATCCGTGAAGGGGGAGGGACGCATGCGTAAAACGCTGGAGTTCATCGGCTTCAGCTTTGCGATTTCGGTGGGCATGTCCCTCTTCATCCTGCTTCCCGGCTTTGTGCGCTATCTGTTTTCGGTCGGTTCCCTTTATGTCGGCTTTCAATATTTCAAACGCAACGAAGGTTGGGGACTCCGCATCGGCATGATCGTCACTGCTGTGATTCTAACGCTGCTGTTCACCGTCATCTACGTGGCTTTGGCATATATGAACGGTTGGTATATCAACCCCATTTACATGACCGGGGTAGAGAAAAAGTAATCGAACGGGAATATCGGACATCATCCAGTCATAAAATGGGTTGCAGGAGCGCAGACCGCTTTTGCAGCCTTTTTCTTCGGCTTGAAAAACGTTGGCAGGCGGTACGTGGGGGAACCGGGCGGGGAATACGTGATTCGATTCTGGCGATCGGAGGCGGTTGGCAAATGAAGTTTTACACGATCAAACTCCCCAAGTTCATCGGAGGGGTTGTCAAAGCGCTGCTGAACACCTTCAGCAAGAACCATTGACTGGAGTTGCATTTGGCCGCATGGACGGCAAAAAGCACCTGGAGGCCAGGTGCTTTTAATCGTTCCGATTCATACCATTTTGAAAGTACGGCGTTACACGCGGGTAACTTTGCCGGCCTTCAGGGCGCGGGTGCTTACATAAACGCGCTTAGGCTTGCCATCGACGAGAATGCGCACTTTTTGCACATTGACGCCCCAGGAGCGCTTCGTTTTGTTGTTCGCGTGGGAAACGTTGTTGCCCGATTTCGGCGATTTGCCGGTTACAAAGCATTTGCGAGACATTTGATACACCTCCTTAAGACTCATCCGGAGAAAGTCCGTTCATCATCCGAAAATTCCATGCGTGAAAAACATACTAGAACATAATAGCATAGCCAAAATCGGGTAGTCAACCGCCTGCTGACGGTTTTCGGCAGGTACGGGACCATGAATTTGCATTTCTTTCTTAGCTTGATTATAGTACAATGGGAGTTAATCCCGAATCTAGATGAAACAAAGGTGATGGAAAACAATGCCGATCGAGCTTACTTACGAGAAAGGAAATGTGCACGTGTCGGACCAGGTCGTGGCCGTGCTTGCCGGGTCTGCCGCTCTTGATTGCTACGGGCTTGTGGGCATGTCCTCCCGGAAGCAGTTCAAAGACGGTATTTCCGAGTTGCTTGGGCGTGAGAACCTGAGCCGCGGCGTCGAAATCCGATATGAACAAGACGGGCTGCACATTGACCTCTACATCATTGTGAGTTATGGAACCAAGATTTCCGAAGTCGCGCACAATGTGCAAAACCGGGTAAAATACGTATTGAATGAAGTGTTTGGCTTGAAAGTCGATTTTGTCAATATCATTGTGCAGGGCGTACGCGGTGCTTGACCCTACCGGAAGGAGATATTTTCTTGAGTAAGCGCTTTACAGTCTTAAATGGAACCGACTTTGCCCAAATGGTCATTGCGGGAGCGGGCAATCTGCGGAATAACGTAAATAACGTGAACGCACTCAACGTGTTCCCTGTTCCGGATGGAGACACCGGCACCAACATGAATTTGACAATGACATCCGGGATGGAGGAAATGAAGCGGAAGCCGGCTGCCGAAATCGGCAAAGCCGCTGATGCGCTATCCAAGGGCTTGCTCATGGGCGCACGCGGAAACTCGGGCGTCATACTGTCCCAGCTATTCCGCGGCTTTGCCAAGTCCGTGCAGCCCTATTCCGAAGTGACGCCCGCTCAATTCGCAGCAGCGCTGCAGCAAGGCGTCGAGACGGCTTACAAAGCGGTCGTCAAGCCGGTGGAAGGAACCATCCTCACCGTTGCCAAGGAAACGGCAAAGCATGCTCTCTATGTATCGAGGAGAACAACGGATGTGGTCGAGCTGATGACCGAGGTTTGCGAGGCGGCCAGGCAGTCTCTCGCCAAGACGCCCGATCTGCTTCCGGTACTGAAACAGGTTGGCGTAGTGGATGCTGGAGGTCAAGGGCTTCTCTGCGTCTACGAAGGCTTTCTCGCCGCATTGACCGGACAAGCCGTTGCAGACACCCAGGAGATCCCGGCTGCAGCGAGCCAAGGCGAAGTGTCTGCTGCACCTCATCCCCACCAGGGTGGCACCGCTCAATCGATGCTTGCCACCGAGGATATTGAATTCGGCTACTGCACGGAATTCATCATTAAGCTTGTACCCGAGAAGATCAAACTTCATCCGTTTGACGAAAACACTTTCCGGAGCAAGCTGAGCGAGATGGGCGATTCGCTGCTCGTCGTTGCCGATGATGATCTCGTGAAGGTTCATGTCCATGCGGAACATCCCGGTACGGTGATGAACCATGCCATGACATTCGGGGATTTGACCCGCATCAAGATCGAGAACATGCGGGAGCAGCATACCCACATTCTCCTTAGCAACGAATACGATACCCGCTATGCGGCTCCGAGCTCGGCAGCGGCGGATACCATCAGCCGGGAAATCAGCGCCGAGGTCCCGGTAACGGAAGATATTCCCGAACCGGTTACCGTAACGGCTGCTGAGGAAGAGCTGCCGCCGGTTCCGTTCGGCTTCGTGGCGGTTGCCATGGGGCACGGGATCACGGAAATCTTCGAAAGTCTCGGTGTCGATGTCGTGATCTCTGGTGGACAAACGATGAATCCGAGCACCGAGGATATCGTTCATGCCATCGAGCAGGTGGCGGCGGACACCGTCTATGTTTTCCCGAACAACTCCAACATCATCATGGCGGCTCAGCAAGCCAAAGAGCTGCTGGAAGGCAAAGAAGTCGTCGTCATTCCTACTAAGACGATTCCTCAATGCATGGCAGCGTTGGTTTCTTTCCAGGAAACGGCGGATACGGCAACCAATACCGAAGCCATGACCAAGGCGATCGCGCAAGTGATTTCCGGCCAAGTGACCCAAGCGGTCCGGGATACGTCCATCGATGAAATTGCGATAAAAGAAGGGGATTTCCTCGGTATTCGCGATGGCAAAATCGTGGTTTCGGAGCCCGATCTGATCGAAGCCTCCTGCAAGCTGCTCGACAGCATGCTGGCAAACGGCGGAGAGATCGTGACCTTCCTGACCGGGGAAGATGCCCGTGAAGAAGAAACAACTCGGCTTGCTGATTATGTAACGGCGAGCTATCCGGATGCCGAAGTGGAGGTTCACCTGGGTGGACAACCGCTGTATCCTTATCTGTTTGCAGTCGAGTAAGGGGTGACGGTATGAGCAAGGTTCGCGTGGTAACCGACAGCACGGCAGACATTCCTGAGGATATCCGCAGACGGCTTGATATCGAAGTGGTCCCCTTAAAGGTGCATTTCGGCATTCAGTCTTATGTGGATTCGGTCACCATTCATCCGAAGGAATTTTATGATAGGTTTGCCGAATCGTCTTTGCTGTGGAAGTCCTCCCAGCCTTCGCCCGTCGATTTTCTCGCCAAGTACAAATCGCTGACCAGCGAAGATCCCGCTACATCGGTCATTTCCATCCATCTGTCGTCTGCTCTGAGCGGCACTTATCAATCCGCAGTGCTCGCCAAGTCCATGATGGAGGAAGGCAGGGACATCACGGTCATCGATTCGAAAACCGCTTCTTTCGGAACGGGAATCCGAGTAGTCCGGGCGGCGGAAGCAGCACAGGCTGGCAAAAGCAAAGAAGAAATCCTTGCGCTCTTAAAAGAACTTGACGAGAAATTTTCACTCTATTTTCTAGTAAATACGCTGCAGTATCTTCATAAAGGCGGAAGAATCGGCAAAGCTGCCGCCATTCTCGGTTCTCTGCTCCACATTAAACCAATTCTCTCCATCGATGAGGACGGGGAGATCACCTCGGTGGATAAGGTGCGCGGACACCGGAAAGCCATGGACCGCATTCTTGAGTTTCTTCATGAGACATGGAGTCCGAATGAACCAATCGAAGTCGGCATTTCTCACGGAAATGCGCTCCAAGAAGCCGAAACGCTCAGTGCGCTGATCAATCGCCATTTCAATGTGAAGCGGACGACCTTTACCTGGGTCGGCCCGGCGGTGGGCAGCCATTCAGGTCCGGGAACCATCGCTCTCTTCGTGATCAAGGCATGAGTAGGGACTTATATTCGATTCCTGTCCGTGAAGTACACGGAATAGGCCCGCAAAAGGCGGAGGACCTCAGCGCACTGGGGGTCTCCTCCGTCGGCGGGCTTCTTGATTATTTTCCATTCCGGTACGAGGATTATCGGCTGCGTGACCTGTCGGAAGTAAAGGACGGAGAGAAGGTTACCGTTGAAGGAAAGGTATACAGCGAGCCTTCCCTGCAGATGATGGGCCGTTCGAAGTCAAGGCTGACCTCCCGGGTGATGATCGATCGTTTTTTTGTTTCAGCGGTTTGGTTTAACCGACATTTCCTGAAGGATAAGCTTCGCCCGGGAACGGAGATCATCCTGACCGGCAAATGGGATTCGCACAGGCAGCAGATCACCGTGTCCGAATCGGAATTTCCCGGCAAGACGGACGGACGAAGCGGGACCCTTCAGCCGGTCTACTCGGTTGGCGGTCCCATCTCGCTCCAATGGATGCGCAAGATGATTCAGCAGGCACTGCGTCAATTTGGCGCGATGATCGGCGAGAATTTGCCGAACGAGCTATGCGCGAAGTACGACTTTATGGCGCGCAAGCAGGCCGTCGCGCTCATTCATCAACCGGGAAGCCTGGAAGAAGGCGCTCGGGCACGCAAGCGTATCGTCTATGAGGAGTTCTTCTTTTTTCAATTGAAGATGCAAGCTTTCCGCGCACTAACGCGCAAGAGAGCCGACGGAATCGCCCATCCGGTCGATCTGCCCGTTGTCCGTGCCTTTGTCAAATCGCTGCCGTTCCGGCTAACCGAATCGCAGCTCAAGGTCATTGCTGAGATTCTCGACGATCTGCAGCGGCCATCCTCAATGAATCGTCTTCTTCAAGGAGATGTCGGCTCCGGGAAAACGGTCGTGGCCGCCGTTGCGCTCTTTGCCGTCGTGAAGGCGGGCTTCCAAGGAGCGTTGATGGTTCCTACCGAAATTCTCGCGGATCAGCATAGGCGGTCCTTGGCGAAGCTTTTTGAACCATATGGGATTCATGTGGGGCTGCTTACCGGCAGCTTAACGGCGCGTGAGCGAAGAGAAGCGCTTGCTTCCCTGCAGATGGGGATGACCGATATCGTGGTGGGTACTCATGCTCTCATCCAGGACGATGTCTATTTTCGGCAACTGGGGCTTGTCGTGACCGATGAACAGCATCGGTTCGGCGTCAACCAGCGCGCGGTACTGCGGCGCAAAGGGATGAATCCCGATATTCTCAGCATGACGGCGACCCCCATCCCGCGGACACTTGCCATTACAGCTTTTGGAGATTTGGATGTTTCGACGCTGCAAGAGCTTCCAAAGGGCCGATTACCGATCGAAACGTATTCGGTCGGTCATGGAATGCTGGAACGCATCATGAAGTTCATCGCCAAGGAAGTGGATAAAGGCCGCCAGGCTTATATCATCTGCCCGCTGATCGAGGAGTCGGAGAAGCTGGATGTGCAGAATGCGCTAGATCTTCACGCGGAGTTGACGCATCTCTTTCCCCGGTTGAAGGTGGGCCTTCTGCACGGAAGAATGCCTGCTGCCGAGAAGGATGCGGTCATGTCCTCCTTCGCCGAAGGAACCGTACAGGTGCTGGTCTCCACCACCGTCATCGAAGTGGGCGTCGACGTTCCCAATGCGACGGTGATGGTCATCTACGATGCCGACCGTTTCGGCCTGTCTCAGCTTCACCAGCTGCGCGGTCGGGTTGGACGAGGGGAGCATCAATCCTATTGCATCCTCATTGCGGAACCGAAGAGCGAGACGGGGAAGGAACGGCTGCGGGCGATGACCGAAACGAACGACGGCTTTGAGATCGCGCGCAAGGATCTTGAGCTGCGCGGTCCGGGCGATTTCTTCGGAACGAAGCAGAGCGGCTTGCCCGAGTTCAAGGTCGCCGATATGATGGCGGATTTCGCTGTGCTGGAGGAAGCGAGAGACGATGCCGCTGCGCTTGTCAGCCGCTCCGAATTTTGGACGTCTCTCGAATATGGAGAGCTTCGGCGTTATCTTGAACGCGAAGGAATCATGAGCGGTGAACTGCTCGATTGATGACCGGTCCGCGCCCGATTTCGGGTGCGGGCTTCTTTTTTGCCATGCGCCTTCATACAGTGGAATGTACGGGAGGTGCAGACATGAGCTATTTGAATTATGGGGTCGATCAGGCCTTGGTCGATCGGGTGAAAGCCAAGATGAAGAATCCCCTCGTCAAAGATCGAGTGAAAGCGGAAATTAACGGGCTCACCAAATTCCATCTTCAGGATTCGGCAACGGTCGGGCGTTTGGTCAGTAGGTTATCGGCCATCCTTGGCGAACATTTGAACGAACGCCAGCGCAGCGGCATCATTCGCTTCGTTCTCGATCAGAAAATCGATCCGAACAACACCTTTCATCTTATCCGCCTGTGGGGCATGTTCCGCTAAAACGGAGTAGAGAGCGTGTCTTCCATCCCGATCTTCGCCAATTCGGTTCTACGTATCCTTCAGACCATCATAATCATCACTTAAGCCAAACCATGGGTTTGATGACACGCTCCAGCCATTTTCCAACCGCTCCTTGGAAAGTGGCATTTTTTTCGGGCACAAGACTCTCGCCTGCTCTCGTAGCAAAGCCTTCGCTCCGAACATACATAAATACTAAAACCCGTATCGGAGGCTGCTATGGAAAAGCGATCCGTATTGCCCAACAACAAGCTAACCAAGACCAAACACCTTCAAGAGAAGGAAGAGTTTCGGGAGTATATCCCGGAGACGATCGCCGAGTCGAAAGTGAATCTGGAAGCCTACTTGACGCGATATCGAACCGTTTATGTCAAGCCGAACAATGGGACGGGAGGTCGAGGCGTTATCCGGGTCAAGATCGCGAAGGACGGAGGGTATGTTTACCAGCTCGGCACGAAGAAACATGAATTCCGCACGTTTGACGGAATGTACAAGGCACTTGGGCAGATCACTTCACTGAAACCGCATCTCGTGCAAAAGGGAATCCCACTTCTCAAAGCGAAAGGTCGACCCTTCGATATTCGCGTGATGGTTCAACGCGGGGATGATGGGAAGTGGCTTCATACGGGAACCATTGCTCGTATTGCCCGTCCGAAGCTCATCGTCACGAACTATCACCGGGGAGGAACTCCGATCGAGCTGGAGAAGCTGCTGGGTCCCTATCTATCAGAAAAGGAAATCCCGAACTTCGTAAAAAAAATAAATGAGTTGAGCGTGAAAATCGCCGAACATCTTGGGGTCGGCTATCCTTATGTCACGGCCGTCGGAGTGGACATCGGACTTGATCGGGCGCTGAAGCCTTGGATCATCGAAGTCAACACAAAGCCGGACCCCTATATCTTCAAAAAGTTGAAAAACAAACGAGTCTTTAAACAAATCATTCGCTATATTCGCCTCAATCGCATAAAGCCCTCGGAATCCCTCGTCTCGATCCCCAAGAAAGAGGGGGAAGAGGTCAAATGAGTAAACCGATCATCGGCATCATGGTTCACCGCAAAGGGTTGTCGTTCAGCGAACCGAAGTATTTTCGTGACTTATCGAGAGCGGGAGAGCGACTCGGCGCGGATGTCTTTCTGTTTTCACCGGCGGACATCAACCTGAAGGCTCGACAAATCCGTGGGTTTACGGCGAAGGACGACGGCTCTTGGAGCCATCGGATGTACCCGTGGCCGCAGATCGTGATCGATCGGTACCGGCGTCCCGGAAACGACTATATGAAGATCCGAACCTCGTCTCTATTCCGTTATGCCAACAATCGATTTACGAACAAATGGCGAATTACGCGCATGTTTATGCAGGAGTCAAAGCTTGCCCGCTGGATGCCCGAAACCATCGAATATTCCGGGGCGGGTCTTAACCAAATGCTGAAGAAGCATTCTCTTCTCTACATCAAGCCTGGCAATGGGACGGGTGGAAGCAGCATCGTCCGGCTGAAGCGAACAAAGGCAGGGTATGCAATCCTTGGCCGGAGCCGAACCTTAACCAAAATCAACAGACACTTTGCTTCTTTCGCGGAGTTGAAAGGCTGGCTGGATCAATGGACCGTAAAGCAGAGCATTCGAAACGGAGCCTTCATGATCCAGCAAGGCGTTGATTTAAGTCTCGTCGAAGGCCGTGTCACGGATGCACGCCTGCTTATTCAGAAGACAGAAACAGGGGTATGGGACATCACGGGGATGGGCATGCGCATCGGCGCTGTCGGCAGCTCCACCTCTAACCTTCACGGAGGCGGCAAAGCGGCATCCTTTGAATCGGTTGTCGAGAAGCGGTTTGGCAGCGAGAAGGCGGCAGAGATTCGCAAGGAATGCCACGAGCTCGCGCGTACAATCGTCCAGGTGATCGAATCCCATTTTGACCCGATGATGGAGTTCGGCATCGATATCGGCATTGACGTCCAAGGCCGGGTATGGCTCATCGAGGTCAATCCGAAGCCCGGTCGGGAGCTATTTAAGAGCATCGGAGACTCTTCTTTGTACCGGAAGACCGTTGAGCGACCGATCCAATATGCCATGTACCTTGCCCGAAAACAGAAGCAGCAATCTTAGCCAATGCCTCACCGAAAAGGGGGTGCAACATGGCAAGAACAAAGGTAACGATCACCTATATCCCTTCAAGCGGAGAGGATGGCATCCTCTATCTGGGGGAACAGCATGCCAAGCGCTGGAGACTGGAATCCGGGATGATCGTATTGCTCCGGTTCGGAGGGGCGCATAAATCGTTACGGTTGTCGGTGGAACCGAAGAGCAGTTGTTTTCGCCTTCATGAGGCAACAGCGGGAGCATGGGGCCTCACAAGCGGAACTGTCTTATGTTTGCGTTATCAAGCCGCCGGCCGTATTCTGCAGCTCGGACCTCTTCTTGGCGTGCTGCTGCGCAGGATTGGAACGAAATCGGAGAAGCCCTTCGGCAATGTGACCGGGTTCTGCCGCGAATTGTCCGAAGCGGGCAAAAAGCTCGGGGTTATGGTCTATTTCATCTCTGCGGAGCGACTTGCCGGTACGGGAGAGTCGCTATCCGGATGGAGCTACTCTGCCGGAGGCTGGAAAAGCGGAAGCTTTCCCTACCCGGATGCCATCTATAACCGGATCAATTCTCGTGTCATCGAGAATTCACCTATGGTGCAGCGATTTTTGCGGAGTTATAAAGCGAAGCCGGGAAGAGCGCTGTTCAACGAACGCTATCTGGATAAATCGGAAGTATTTGCAGCCTTAAGAAATGAAAAGGCAGCGAAGCCGTATTTGCCAGAGTCCTATCTCTATCAAAACCCGGATATGATGAAGAGAATGCTCGGAAGGCATTCGGTGCTCTTTCTGAAGCCGATACTGAGCAGCCTCGGGAAGGGAATCATCCGGGTCAGTAAAAGCGGGGCCGGGTATGTGAGCCAAACCGCGAGCGTCAACGGAAAGGTCGTTCGTGCGAGATACCCCAATCAGACAGCGCTTCTCAAGCAGCTAAAGACACAGATGACAGGCAGACGCTATTTGCTTCAAGAAGGGATCGAGCTGATTGAGGTCGAGGGGTTATCCACGGATTTTCGAGCGCTCGTGCAGCGCGATGACACCGGTCAGTGGGAGGTCACCTCGATCGTCGCCCGCATTTCGGCGAAAAACACCTTTGTATCTAATCTCGCCCGGGGCGGCAAGCTGGCGCCGATGAAGGATGCAATCACCCGATCCAATCTGGCTGGACCGCATCGTGAAGCGGCAATAGCCGGTCTGCGCAAGGCAGCTCTGGATATCGCCCAGTCCTTGGAGAAACAGATCGATGCGCATTTTGCCGAGCTTGGAATCGATCTTGCCGTCGACACGCGCGGCAGGGTGCGGCTGCTTGAGATCAATTCCAAGCCTTCCAAGGAAGACAATACTCCCCTCGGCGCGGATGAGGGTTCCGATTCTACATCCGGAGAGATGAAAGTGCGGCCTTCGGTGAAGCGTGTCGTGCAATATGTCCGTTATCTCGGGAAGTTTTAAACCGAGCATATCTTCTGCAGAAGAGGAGGTGGCTATCAGCCGCCTCCTTTTGCCAGTGTGGACAAGCCAAAAAAACGAGTGACTTTCTTAACAAATTTGGTATACTAACCTCAGGAGGCGGTATCCAAAAGGAACTGCACTCCGAAGGCACGCCGAATGAGGAATCGCGGATAACAGGAAATGGTTTACCGTTGGAGATGGAGGATTCTGCTCAGAGCCGTTGAGGACCGAGACAGAGGTTCATGCCGACACAGCTTCTTTGTGTAGGTTTGGCCTTTCAGTTTCGGCTGAAAGGCTTTTTAGCGTTCGGCGCAAAGACCGCCGTTACTCATCGATTTACGCGACACGCGGCGGGAACATGAAGGAGGAGCTTAGGATGGCTGATAGCAAACCGGTCACCACGTTGAAATTGCGAAAGATGAAAGAGGAAGGGACACCGATCGTCATGGTGACGGCTTACGACTACCCGTCGGCGATGCTTGCCGAGGAAGCGGGAGCGGACATGATTCTGGTGGGCGATTCGCTCGGCAACGTAGTGCTCGGTTACGATTCGACAATCCCGGTTACCTTGAACGATATGATCCACCACAGCCGAGCCGTGAACCGGGGAGCGAAGCGAGCCTTTGTCGTTACGGATCTTCCGTTTCTGACCTATCACGGGAGCTTGGATACCACGATCGCGAATGTGGCTAGAGTCATGCAGGAAGGCGGAAGCAAGGCCGTTAAGATGGAGGGTGGACGTGAAATTGCAACGGCGGTTGACGCGATTGTGAAGGCGGGGGTTCCCGTAATCGGACATGTCGGATTGACTCCGCAATCCGTGCACATGCTCGGTGGATACCGGGTTCAGGGCAAGAACGATGCTCAAGTTGCGAAGCTGAAAGACGATGTGCGCGCTTTGGAGCAAGCGGGAGCGACGGCCATCGTGCTTGAGCTGGTAACGGATGAACTTGCCGCCGAGATTACTCGGGATTTGTCTATTCCCACGATCGGAATCGGATCGGGTGCAGGCTGCGACGGTCAAGTTCTGGTGTTCCACGATCTGCTGCAATACGAAGCTCATCCGGTGTCCAAGCGTTTCGTCAAGACGTATGCGAATATCGGTCAAGACATTCGTTCGGCCCTTTCGGCCTACGCACAGGATGTGCGCACTCGCGAGTTTCCGGCTCCAGAGCATGCCTTCAAAGCAGCTAAGCCGGGACAAGAGAAGCAAGGGAACGCCCAAGTTTCCGGGCAAGCAGCCGCTCAAGCTGATGCTCACGAGGATGCAGGCGTTCTGTATGGAGCAGGGAAATAAGCGAATCGTAACGGATAGAGACAAATGGGGGAGTGGAATCCAAATGCAGGTCTTTACCAAAATATCTGAACTGCGCAAGGCGATAGAGGAAAAACGCGAGCAAGGATGTAGCATCGGGCTCGTTCCAACGATGGGGTTTCTGCATGAAGGTCATGCCAGTCTGATCAGCCGGGCACGACGGGAAAACGATTGTGTCGTGCTCAGCATCTTCGTTAACCCGACTCAATTCGGTCCGAATGAGGATTTGGACCGTTATCCGCGCAACCCGGAAGGGGATCTCCGAATCGCCGAGACCAATGGGGCCGATTTCGTATTCATGCCGGAGGCGAACGAAATGTATCCTCGGCCAGCCGCTACCCGGATTTCCGTATCGGGCATCACCAGCCTTTTGTGCGGCGCGTCCAGACCCGGGCATTTCGATGGAGTGGGACTCATCGTGAGCAAGCTGTTTCATATCGTTAAGCCGCATCGCGCCTATTTCGGAATGAAAGATGCCCAGCAGGTCGCGGTTGTCTCCCGAATGGTGGAGGACTTGAATCTGGATGTCGAGATTGTCCCTTGTCCGATTGTTAGGGGAGAAGATGGACTTGCGCTGTCCTCCCGTAATGTATATTTGTCGCCGGAACAAAGAAGCCAAGCCCTCGTTCTTTCCGAGACGCTGCGGAAAGCGCCGGAATGGCTGGCGGAGGTTGGCGGCGATACGGAGAGGCTCAAAGCGCGCATCAGCACCCGCATCCGGGAAATGCCGCTTGCTGACATCGAATATGTGGAGATTTTGACCTATCCGGATCTTGAAGCTCCATCTGCTGAGGTTGAGTCTTCCTGGATCATTGCCTTGGCCGTCCGCTTTGGCAGCACCCGCTTGATTGACAATCGCCTTTTGACGCGTGATGATCTTGCCAAAGTCATTCATTCGATACCGATGCAAGTCGCGAAGGGGGAGTAATACCATGTTTCGAACGATGATGAAATCGAAGCTGCACCGGGCGACCGTTACGGAAGCCAATCTGAATTATGTCGGAAGTATAACCATAGACGAGGAGCTCTTGGAGCTGGCCGATCTGTATCCCAATGAAAAGGTGCAGATCGTGAACAACAACAACGGAGCGCGCCTTGAAACCTATATCATCCCGGGGCCGCGCGGTTCCGGCGTCATCTGTCTGAATGGGGCTGCCGCACGGCTTGTTCAGCCCGGCGATAAGGTGATCATCATTTCCTACGCGATGATGACGGACGAAGAAGCGCGCAAGCTGGAGCCGAAAGTCGTCATTCTGGACGAAAATAACAAAGCCGTTTCCACCTCCTACAAGGAAGAACCAGCCACGGTGCTCCTGTAAGCGGAACTCTTGACAAACTTGACAGCCGTACCTCCTCCTTGCCGGACTAAGGGAAGGGAGCCTGTTTCGTCCGTTCGACCGGCGGTATGAAACGGAAGCCCCGGGCACAAAATGAACGTACCGTGCAGGAGGAGAAGAGCCGACGGGGGGAGGTTACGGTCATGTTCAAGGATTTGTTCGCGACGATGAATGATGTCCTCGACGGAATTTTGACGGATTATCCCGACGCCGATGAAGAGAAGACGGTCGAGCTGGCCGAGCAGCTGCAAATGCTGAAATCCATGAGCGATAACTGCCTGGAAGAGTGGCTGCGCTTTGAGGAGCGGTTGGCCGACTGCCGGTCCAAGCTGGTTCCGGCACCCGAGCTTGTTTCTTCAACGGATGCCGAGGGGGAGAAGCCTCCGGCATCCGAGCATTTTACAAGGGGACAAGGGTATTACAAGCTCTATATGTTTCCCGAGGCTGTCAACGAATTCGATAAGCTGGTCAAGGAGCATCCCGATTTTGTCCTCGGACGCGTCTACTTGGCTATGGGGTATTTGCGGCTCGGTGAGTTGGCGGAGGCTTACCGTCATTTCCAATTGCTCGTTCCACTGACCAAGAGCACCAAGCTGAAAGCCATCTCGTACAATGCCATGGGCTGCATTCAAGTCCACAATCAGAACATGGATCAAGCTTACGATTTCTTCAAGATGGCGGATATGACCGATTCCTCCTTTATGGAACCCTCCTTATGGAGCAAAGAATTTTGGCCTTATCGCAGGACGTGACGTCCTGCTTTTCCTTTTGAATAAAGAACAATTGTTTGGTATGCTTAGGAAAGAGCGGAAGAAGGGATTTGATCGGCCGGAATGAAATTCGCTGTATTGGATTTTGAAACCACCGGAGGCCAGCCTGCCGATTCCATCATTCAGGTTGGCCTCGTTATTATAGAGAACGAGCAGATCGTGTCACGTTATACCTCCTTCGTCCATCCGGATGTTCCGATCCCGCCGTTTATCGCGTCGCTGACGGGAATTGATGACGAGCTGGTGCGGGAAGCTCCGCCCCTGGAGCAGGTCGTGGCCGAGATGCAGCCTTATCTGCAGGACAGTGTGCTGGTCGCTCATAATGCAGGGTTCGACTTCGCATTTCTCCAAAGGGCTTTGGAGGACTGCGGTTATTTTAAATTTAACGGCATGGTTTTGGACACCATGGACTTAGCCCGCATCTGCTTTCCAACCTTGCCGAGCCTGGCTCTTGGGAATCTGTGCGAGTCCTTGAACATTCCTCATGACCGGCCGCACCGCGCGGACTCCGATGCGGAAGCGACCGCTTTGCTCTGGTTGAAGAGCCTCAGCCGCTTCCAAGAGCTTCCGCTGATCAGTGTTCAGCGGATTGCGTCCATCTTTCGAGACGATCCTTCCGACTTTGCCTGGTTTATCGATCAGCAAGCGGCTTTGAAGGAGCGCTCCGTCGCGTTAGATCCTGACAGCGGAGATTATTTCCGCCAATTTTCACTCGCAGCGAAGGATTGGGGTAACGATCTGCTCGAGAGGGATGAAGCGGAGACGGCTCGGTTGCTCGGAATGCCGTTTCCCGAATTCTACGAGGGAATCAAGAGCACCCTGCAGGAGAAGTTCGCCGTCTTCGAGGAGCGGCCTGCGCAGGATCAAATGACAGAGGAGGTCGCCTCCGCCTTTGATGACAGCTGCCATCTGCTGGTGGAAGCGGGAACGGGGACCGGCAAGTCGCTCGGGTATCTGCTGCCTGCTCTCTATTATGGCATTCGCGAGCAAAAAAAAGTCGTGGTCAGCACGCATACGATCAACCTGCAAGAGCAGCTTCGCTCGCGCGATCTGCCTCTTCTACAGGACATATTCCCGGTCGACTTTCGGGCTGCTCTCTTGAAAGGCCGCAGTCACTATCTGTGCTTGCGTAAGTATGAGCAAAAGCTGACCTATGCGGAATACGAGCATGGGCGCGAGGACCGCATCATGGCGGCTCAGATGGTGACCTGGCTGACGGAGTCCGAACAGGGGGAAGACGAGGAACTGCATTTCGGCAAGAACGGGATGGAATTTTGGCGATCCGTCTCAAGCGACGCCGATTCCTGCTTAAACCGGAGCTGCCCTTGGTTTAAGAAGTGCTTCTATCATCGGGCTCGGAATGAAGCGGCGGAAGCGGACCTCATCATCACCAACCACTCCTTGCTGTTTACGGATATCAAGGCGGAGCATCGCATTCTTCCCGGCTTCAAGCACCTTGTCGTGGACGAGGCGCACAATTTCGAAGAAGTGGCTGTCAAGCATCTCGGTACCGAGATCTCCTGGTATTCCTATGTGAACGCAATCACTCAGCTTTTCCGAGACAGCCGAAGCGGCCAGCTGCCTTTTATCCGCAACCGGCTCCTTCATGCGGAGGATGTCTCTAGGGATAAGGCGGGGGCGTGGATCGAAACCATCGACGAGCTTCAGCCCGTTCTGTTGGATATCCGCGAACGCTGGGATGAGCTATCGGCGCTTCTGTACGAGATCCTTTCCTTTGACGGAGGGGATTCCGGCGAGGGGCCGCTTACTCGGCGCATTGCGAAATCCCCCAAACCTAGCGGTTGGGGAACGCTGTTGGATCTGGAGGAGGAGCTGTATGCCCGCATGACCGGCTCCTTGCGCGCGATAGACAAGCTCATCGCGGAGATGAAGGAGCAGGAAGAAGTTCTGGACCTGCAAGGGTTGGTCACCAACATTGCCGGAAGCGTGAAGGAATTGTACCGCCACCGGGATGCGGTTCGCTTCTTCCTAAAGCAGCCGGATGATAATTATGTGTACTGGATGGAAGGAACCGTTCAACAAAAGGTGAAATCCTTGCAATTGACGGCGGTTCCCATCGATGTGAGCCTCCTACTGCGGGATTCGTTCTTTGATGTGAAGGAGAGTGTCATCCTCACCTCGGCGACCCTTTCGGTGGGCAAAACCTTTAATTACATCACCGAGCAGCTCGGACTCCAGAAGGCTGCCGGCGAGAGCAAGCTGCGCACCGTTCTCTTGCCCTCACCCTTCCGGTACCGAGAGCAGGCGCTGATGGTCATCCCCAGGAATTTCCCCGTGTTGAAGGGCGGCAAAGGGGAGGCGGAGTTTACAGCGGCTCTGACCGATTCGCTCGCTGAGGTTGCCAAAGCGATGGAGGGACGGATGCTGGTCCTGTTCACCTCCTACCGGATGCTCCGGCAGGTTCATGGAGAATTGAAGGAGCGATTAACGACCGAAGGCATCCAAGTGCTCGGACAAGGAATCGACAGCACAAGCCGAAGCAAGCTTGTGCGTTTGTTTCAAGGGAATGGGACAAGTGTGCTTCTCGGAACGAGCAGCTTTTGGGAAGGGGTCGATATTCCCGGAGACGCACTCAGCTGCTTGGCCATCGTCCGCTTGCCCTTTCAGCCTCCGAATCATCCCGTTGTGGAGGCGAAGAGCGAGCGCATCAAGGAAGCGGGCGGCAACCCATTTATGAAGCTGTCCGTACCGCAAGCGGTCATCCGGTTTAAGCAAGGATTCGGACGTCTCGTGCGAACCGCGAGCGACAAAGGAGTCGTCGTCGTATACGATACCAGAATTCTTGAAACGTATTATGGGAAGCATTTCTTGTATTCGCTGCCGGGTCCGAAGATCGAGCATATGTATGTTCATCAGCTGGTTCCGCGCATTCACGAATGGATGGAAGGGGAAGAAGAAGCATGAAGACGACAGAAAAAATTTCCGAAGCAGTGGTCCGCCGACTCCCTGTGTACTTGCGGTACTTAGCCGAGCTGTTGGGCAATGGGGTACAGACGGTTTCTTCCCAGGATCTTGGACGCCGGTTGGATCTCAATCCCGCTCAGATCCGCAAGGATCTGGCTTATTTCGGAGATTTCGGCAAGAAGGGCATCGGGTACGATGTGGAATATCTTATCGAGAAGATTCGTCATATCTTGAAGCTGGACCGCGATATCGCTGTCGTCCTCGTCGGAGCCGGAAATCTGGGAAAAGCGCTCAGCAATTACAACGCTTATCTGAACGACAACATGCGAATTGTCGCCTTGTTCGATTCTCAGCCGGGAATCATCGGCACCGCCATCAATAACCTCACTGTACAACCGATGGAGGAAATGGTGGGCACGGTTCAAACCCAGCACGTTCGCGTTGGGATCATCACCGTACCCGGTTCCGAGGCGCAAAAGGTCGCGGACGATCTTGTGAACGCCGGAGTCGAAGCGATTCTATCGTTCGCACCCGCGATCATCAAGGTCAAGGATGGAGTGCGTGTGCATTACGCGGATTTCACCACGGAGCTGCAAAGCCTCGCGTTTTATCTCGAATAGTCGTCCAACAAACCAAAACGGGCTATCCTTCCGGAAACATGCCGGTTGGATAGCCCGTTTATCGATTCGAATCAAGCGTAACGGAGAATGATGCTGTCGAGGATATTGGCGACGCCTTCGCAAGCGTCCGTCGCCTTTTCCAAACGCTCATAAACTTCTTTGATCTTGAAGTCGCTGTAGGGGTCTGTCGGCGATACGAAAATGCGGCGAATGCCTTCGCGGAGAAGCCGGTCGCCTTCGTTCTCAAAGCTGTTGATGATGACCGTATGCTCGCTGATCTGGGTATATTTTTTCTTAGACAAGAGCTTGAAGGCTTCGAGGATATGCTCGCAGGCACCGATGATCACTTCGGCGAACTTCAGCATGTATTCGTCGGATTTCTCGATGTTGAGGTAGTCGAAACGGGCTGATGTCTCTTCGATATAGTCAATGACATCGTCCATCTTGTTGGCCAGGTCCATAATATCTTCGCGGTCAAGAGGGGTAATGAATACCTTGTTCAACCCGCGGTAGATCATATGAGTGATATTGTCGCCCTTGTGCTCCAGGTCCTTCAGCTGATCGATGTAGGTGACGGGAGGCTTGACGCCGCTCATCGCCTCGCGGAACAGCTTGGCCGCAACGAGGGTGTTCTCGGCCGATTCCTGCAGCAATCCGTAAAAATCCGTGTCGCTTTTCTTTTGAAACATGTGGCTTTTGCTCCTTTTGAATAGAAAATTGAACCGTAGTGCCAGGAGCGTGTTCGCAAACACACTCTAGGATGGACGAAGCATGAAGATTCCTATTTGTAAAAGTAACATAAACAAGGAACACAAAGCAATGTCAGAGAAACAATTGAAAGGCTTGACATAGAGTTCACCACCGTCATGTGATGCCGCGCGTCGCTGAGGCCGCATACGGTGAGAAAAGAACGCACCTTGCTTTTGACTGGAACGCGTTGTACATTGGGGAAGAAGCCTTACGGGAAAGGGATCGGTGGAATGAAACGAATACTAGTCAAAGACGGCATTTTTATTACAGGTAATGAACAAGAGCCCGTATTCAAGGGTTCTATGATCGTAGAAGGAGACCGGATCGTTTATTTAGGAGACGGAGTTCCTGCTAGTGAGACGGCCAAGGGCTTTGATGAAACGGTGAATGGGAATCATCGTTTGTTCATGCCGGGTCTTGTGAATACCCACGGGCATGCCGCCATGTCCTTGCTTCGGGGAGTCGGCGATGACCTGGCGCTCCAGGTGTGGCTGGAGGAGAAAATGTGGCCGAATGAAGCTCGATTTACGGCGGAGGACGTCCGCGCTGGCACTCTTCTGTCGATTGTGGAAATGCTCAAATTCGGAACGACGGCGTTCGTTGATATGTATGATCACATGGATGAGGTTGCGAAGGCCGTTGAAGAATCCGGTATGCGCGGGTGCTTGGCCCGCGGAGTTATTGGACTCTGTCCTCCGGACGTTCAGGACGCCAAGCTGGAGGAAGCGATCCGCTTCGCCCGGGAATGGAACGGAGCAGCCAACGGCCGAATCACAACCATGATCTCTCCTCATGCGCCTTATACATGCCCTCCGGAGTATATCCTCCGTTTCGTAGAGGCGTCACATGCCCTTGATCTTCCGATTCACACGCATATGTCGGAAACCGCTCGGGAAGTCGAGCAAAATGTTAAGGACTACGGCGCGCGTCCCGTCGAGCACCTGGAGAAGCTAGGTGTGTTCGATCGTCCCTGTCTCGTTGCCCACGGAGTCCACTTAACCGCGCACGAGATTGACATTCTCGCCCGTCACGATGTTCGGGTCTCCCATAATCCCGGAAGCAACCTGAAGCTCGCGAGCGGCATTGCCCCGGTAACGGAGCTGCTCAACGCAGGCGTGAAGGTATCGCTCGGCACGGACGGCTCGGCAAGCAACAACAACCTCGATCTCTTCGAAGAAATGCGGCTCGCGGCTCTCCTGCATAAGGGGATCAGCGGGGACCCGACGGCTGTTCCGGCCTTTGCGGCTTATCGCATGGCCACGTCGGTCGGAGCCGAATCGATCTGGCTCCCTGACACGGGAGAGCTGAAGGCCGGGATGAAGGCCGACTTCATCGCCCTCGATATCGATCAGCCGCATTTCGAGCCGGCTTCCAACTATTTGTCTCACGTCGTCTATTCCGCATCCGCCAAAGATGTGACCGATGTGTGGGTCGATGGACAAGCGCTCGTCCGGAACGGTGAATGCCTAACGCTCGATGAAGAGAAGATTAAAGCGGAATTCCGCCTTCGCTATGCGAAGCTGATGAGCAACTGATGGCGGCGATTCGGGTGTCGAGCCGGAGTCGGGGAGGACGTTCGGGGAGGCGGACCGGAACGAAGATTACGCTCCTCGTCCTTGTGCTGTTGGGTCTCATTCTGTTCCTCGGCTACCGGTTTTATCTTTCCGTTCAGAAGGATATTTGGACAGAGGAAGATGTGGCCATCGAAATGGCGATGAAGCAAACCTCCTTAAAATCGGTATCCCGTGTGGATCCCTTTGTCGGAGATACATCCATGATGATTGTTCAAGGAGCGGATGATCAAGGACGAGCGATGTTCGTTTGGGTTTCCGGGGAAGCCGTTCATACGGAGTATGCGGATGATGGGGTTACGAAGGAAAGCATCCGCAGCAAGACGCTGGAAGCGAACCCCGGAGCAGAGCTGTTGCGCATCGTCCCCGCCGTCTACAACGGTGAATACGCCTGGCAGTCTTTTTACCGGGTGAAGGAAGAGGGCGGGAAGAAGCTGTATTATAGCTACTTCCGCTTCAAGGACGGCGAGCTGCTCGATAAATGGCTGCTTTCCCTGCAATAGAATCACCTGAGAATCCCTGGAGAGTTTTCCGGGGATTTTTTCATGCTTTTTCTTAAAAGCTCAAGCATCCATCTGCCTAATGTGATATACTACTGTCTATCATCACAATATATACTAGAGAGGCGGACATTGATGAAGCTCAAAGTATTGCCGATTCTTATCGCCCTGCTGACCTCCGGCACTCTTCTTTTTGGCGGCTGGTTTATGTATCGCAGCTATGCGATGGAGAATCCGCTTGCTGATCTCGTCAAGAAGAATGCCGGAGTGGAACAGGTTGACGCCACTTTTTCGAACAAGCAGGTTGTTGTGAACCTCAAACTTACCGACGGAGCGAATCTCCGCCACCTATATCAGTCCATCGTGACCGACGGCGCTTCGCTTGTTGATGGACGCGAAGTGAAGCTTCAAATCGACAGCCAGTCCTCGGATGCTATCGACGACTGGTGGTCCAAAGCCTTGTTCGGAGTTGCCCAAGCAATGGATAACAAGCAGTATTCCGATATTCCCAAGCTGCTGAACGAACAGGCCCAGTCGGTTCCGTCCCTTCAGGCTTCCACGGAGATGGATTCTGAAAATGTCTATATCCGTCTGAGTGACGGCAAGAACAGCAAGTATGTCATTTTGCCGCGCGTTCCGGCATCCGTGGGGGTGTGGCCAAATGAGTAAATATTGGAAGGAAATCGTGATTGGAGCGGTCATCTCGGGAATCGTGTTTCTGGCTTTCATCGGGGTGAACGTCGTTCCGTTTCTTACCCTTGTTGTCTTTGTAGCGGCCTTCTTTCTGGTTGCGAAGCCAAAGGGAGGGGCCATTGCCGCAACGGTGGAGCGAAAAGCGAAGCTTAGAACTCCTTCGTATTTGACTTTCGATGATATCGGAGGGCAGGACCGGGCTAAGAATGAGCTTAAGGAAGCGCTCGATTTTCTGATCCGGCACGATGAAATCAAGAAATTTGGCATTCGGCCGCTCAAGGGTATTCTTCTCGAAGGTCCTCCGGGAACCGGGAAGACTTTGATGGCCAAAGCCGCAGCCCATTACACCAATTCCGTTTTCGTCTCGGCTTCGGGCAGTGAATTTGTCGAGATGTATGTCGGTGTGGGAGCGAGCCGCGTCCGCGACCTGTTCAAGGACGCGAAGACCCGAGCGCAAAAGGAAAACAAAGAAAGCGCCATCGTCTTCATCGATGAAATCGATGTGATCGGCGGCAAGCGCGACGGAGGCCAACACCGGGAATATGACCAGACCTTGAATCAGCTTCTCACCGAGATGGACGGGATTCATACGACGGAGACTCCGCGGATTCTGATCATGGCAGCAACGAATCGCAAGGAGATGCTGGACAGCGCACTTCTGCGTCCGGGGCGGTTTGACCGGCAGATTCAAGTCGATCTTCCCGATAAAAAAGGCCGGCTGCACATTCTGACTATTCATGCCAAGAACAAACCGCTTGCGATGAATGTCAATCTGGCAAAGGTCGCGGAGGAGTCTTATAACTTTTCCGGAGCGCAGTTGGAGAGCTTGATGAACGAAGCGGCTGTCTATGCGATGAGGGAATCGAGTGAAGTGATCGAGCACCGTCATCTTTCGGCGGCTGTGGATAAAGTACTGATGGGGGAACGCTCGGATCGGGAGAGCACGAAGCAGGAACGGGAGAGGGTCGCGATGCACGAGCTTGGGCATGCCATTATGGCGGAAGCCGTGAAGCCCGGTTCTGTGTCTCAGGTTGCCCTCAGCCCGCGCGGTCAGGCGCTTGGCTATGTGCGTCACAATCCGCAGGACGACCAATACCTCTACACGAAGCAGGAGCTGGAGGGCCGGATTATGGTGGCTCTAGGCGGGGCGGTCGCGGAGGAGATGTTCTATGGAGGCCGGAGCACCGGCTCGCGCAACGACTTCGAACAGGTGTTGAATTTGGTGAAGACGATGATGGACTCGGGCCTTACCAATCTCGGGATAGTTGACCGGGAAATGGTCACCCAGGAAGAGCTTATGAAGGAAAACAACCGCATCATCAAGCAGCTCACGGAGCATACCCGTGACATCCTGGAGCGCAATCGCTCAGTCTTTCATCAATCTCTGGCCATCCTTGTAAAGGAAGAGGTTCTCTCCGGGAATCAATTCCGAAGCCTTCTCTCCCTGATTAAACAAAAGACGACAGCTTGAACCGGCTGTCGTCTTTTTTTGCGTTTGTTGCTTTGCTTGATGATCCGATTTGATGACACGCTCTTATTGAAATGCATGGACTCACGCATACTAGAAAGGAGCGTGAATCGGCTTGAAATCGGGTTTGAAGACATGCTCCAGGTGGATTTTTTGTGAAGCTGAGATGAAAAAGGATGAAAATTTGGCGAAAACCATGTATCATTTAGGATGGTGTGTTTTGCATGCGTTGGTCATGCAAGACTGATCGGTATTTATAAGACCATGATAAGCGGGTGGAGATCCTATGAAATTTTCCAAAATTGGTTTGATCGGCGTTGGTACGGTTGGACAAGGCATTGCCGAGATGTTGGCCAAGAGCGGTCTCGACGTCTATATGCTCGAACATACCAATGAAAAGCTGGAAACGGCAATCACAGCAATCAGCAACGGATTGGACAAGCAAATTGAGAAATGGGGCATTACCAACTCCGAGAAGAAATTGATTCTCGGCCATTTGCGTAAAGCGGAATCCGTCGAATCCTTGAACAGCTGCCAGCTGGTGATCGAAAGCACGACAGAGGACATCGACAACAAGAAAGCCATTATTAGCAAGCTCGATGAAGTGTGCGCTCCCGATGTGATCATCGCCAGCACGACCTCGACCCTTAGCTTATCGGAGCTTGCAACGGCGTGTACCCATCCGGAACGCGTCATCGGCATGCACTTTCTGATCCCGATGACGGAGATTGACGTGGTAGAGGTTGTTCGCGGCATTCGGACCTCGGATGAGACGATCAACGCCGCCCGCATCTTTTTGGAAGAAACTCTGCATAAGAAAGGCATTCAAGTGCAGGAATCTCCGGGCCTCGTGACCACTCGCTTGATCTGCACGCTGATCAACGAAGCCATCGCCGTTTTGGCCGAAGGCATTGCGACAGCCGAGGACATCGATGCTTCTATGCGAGATGGCTACGACTTGAAATACGGACCGCTTGAAATGTGCGACCGGTTTGGCCTGGATTCGACTCATGCAGCTCTCAGTCGGATGTTCAAGGAATATGGCGAATTGAAATATCGCCCCAACTACCTGCTGAAGAAGATGGTTCGCGCCGGACAACTCGGCCTGAAGACCGGCGAAGGGTTCTTCCGCTATAACAAGGATGGTGTTCGTGTATGAAGGTACTCGTAATCAACTCGGGAAGCTCTTCCCTCAAATACCAGCTGTATGACATGACGACGGAAGCCGTTCTCGCCAAAGGTCTGGTAGAACGCATCGGGATGGATTCGTCTATCCTCACCCACAAGCCGACCGGCAAGGAATCCGTCACGGAAGTGAGCGAAATCCTTGAGCACAATATGGCAATCCGCAAGGTGCTGGACAAGCTGACCGACAAGGTATGCGGCGTCCTGGATTCCATTGAGGAGATCGATGCAATCGGCCACCGCGTCGTTCACGGGGGCGAATATTTCAAGCAATCGGCTCTGGTTGACGGCGATGCCAAGCACGAAATCCGCAAGCTGATCGACCTGGCTCCGCTGCACAACCCTGCTGCTTTGATGGGGATCAATGCGGCGGAAGCCAACATGCCAGGCGTACCTCAAGTGGTGGTCTTTGATACGGCCTTCCACCAAACGATGCCAGAGAAATCGTATCTCTATCCGATTCCTCGCGTGCTCTACAACAAATACAAGGTCCGCCGTTATGGCGCACACGGTACTTCTCACAAATACGTAAGCGAGAAGGTAGCAGAGTATCTTGGCAAGCCGATTGAATCGCTGAAAATCATCACCTGTCACATCGGCAACGGCGCAAGCCTTACCGCGGTTGACGGCGGGATTTCGGTAGACACCTCGATGGGCATGACCCCGCTGGAAGGCCTCATGATGGGAACCCGCAGCGGTGACCTGGACCCGGCCATCGTTCCGTACGTCATGAACAAGGAAGACTTGACGGTGAACGAAGTGAATTCCATGCTGAACAAGCACAGCGGTCTGCTTGCGATCTCCGGCACGTCCAGCGATATGCGAGATATTACGGATGGAATGCTGGCTGGCGAGCCGAATGCTACCCTTGCCTTCCAAATGTTTGAATATCGTCTGCGCAAATACATCGGAGCCTATGCAGCTGCCATGAATGGTGTTGACGTCATCGTGTTCACCGCTGGAATCGGTGAAAATTCGATCTACGTTCGGGAAGCGGTATGCAAAAACCTTACTTACCTTGGCATTGAGCTCGACAAAACGCTGAATGCTGTTCGTTCGGATGATCCGCGTCACATCTCCACCCCGAACTCCAAGGTGGACGTGCTGGTCGTGCCGACGAACGAAGAGCTCATGATTGCGCGGGATACGTACCGCTTGGTAAGCGAGCAGAAGTAATTCTTGCTTGAAGGCGCCATACTTCGCGACT
The DNA here is from genome assembly GCF_001457415.1 of Gorillibacterium timonense. Taxonomy (GTDB): domain Bacteria; phylum Bacillota; class Bacilli; order Paenibacillales; family NBRC-103111; genus Gorillibacterium; species Gorillibacterium timonense. Next base: position 7,688 of record NZ_LN881723.1, on the reverse strand, counting down.
GACAGAACTTCCGACCGATTCCATTCCGGAATCGGTCCTTTCTTTCGCATTGGCGCATCAGCAAGCGATATCCCGGTTGCGGGCAAGCGTCGACGCTGTAACCGGATAGAGGCCTGCCGTGCAAAAAAGCCGTGGAAAAGGTACAATGAACTCATCTGTGTGCAAGTGAAGTTCGGAATGCTCAGAAGGAGGATATTATGGCAGCGAAAAGTACGATCAGCGAAGTCAATCAGCACGTTGGACAAGAGGTCCGCATCGGCTGCTGGCTGAACAATAAGCGGTCCAGCGGTAAGATTCAATTCTTGCAGTTGCGTGATGGCTCAGGCTATATTCAAGCCGTCGTCGTGAAAAGCGAAGTGCCGGAGGAGGTATGGGAACATGCCAAATCCTTGACTCAGGAAAGCTCTCTGTACGTAACCGGAATCATTAGGGAAGATGAGCGCAGTCAAAGCGGCTATGAGCTCAGCGTGACGAATGTGGAAGTCATTCAAATCACGAGCGACTATCCGATTACTCCGAAGGAGCACGGGGTCGACTTTCTGATGGATCACCGCCATCTTTGGCTGCGCAGCACCCGTCAGCGCGCCGTTCTGATCATCCGCGCCCAAATCATCCGGGCCGTGCAGCAATTCTTCGATGAACGCGGATTCAAGCTGGTCGATCCGCCGATTTTGACCCCTTCCTCCTGTGAAGGAACTACGGAGCTTTTTCACACGAAGTATTTCGAAGAAGATGCCTTCCTTACCCAAAGCGGTCAGCTCTACATGGAAGCGGCAGCTATGGCACTCGGCAAGGTGTATTCGTTCGGTCCGACCTTCCGTGCCGAAAAGTCGAAAACCCGCCGCCATCTGATCGAATTCTGGATGATCGAGCCGGAAATGGCGTTTACCGACCTTTTCGAAAGCTTGGAGGTTCAAGAGCAGTTTGTTTCGTTCGTCGTGCAATCGGTCGTCGCCAACTGCCGTCGCGAGCTTGAAACACTGGAGCGCGACATCAGCAAGCTGGAGAAGATTCAAGCGCCGTTCCCGCGGATTACGTATGATGAAGCGATCGAATACTTGAACGCGAACGGGTTCGAAGTTCCGTGGGGCGAAGATTTTGGCGCTCCTCACGAGACAGCCATCGCAGAACGCTTCGAAAAACCGGTCTTCATCACACATTATCCGACCGGAATTAAGGCGTTCTATATGAAGCCAGACCCGAATCGTCCGGATGTCGTTCTCTGCGCCGACATGATTGCTCCCGAAGGCTATGGCGAGATCATCGGCGGGAGCCAGCGGATCGACGATCCGGAGCTGATGGAGCAGCGCTTTAAGGAACATGAGCTGTCTGACGAAGCCTATCAATGGTATTTGGACCTGCGCAAATACGGCACGGTTCCTCATTCCGGCTTTGGACTCGGCCTCGAACGTACGGTCGCTTGGATTTGCGGGCTTGACCATGTGCGTGAAACGATTCCGTTCCCACGGCTTCTCTATCGCCTCTATCCCTAACTGAGGGGGCAAGATGAATGAAAGGTACTCGATCCTCCTCAAGCAAAGCTTATGAGGAAGGGATGCGGGCAGGGCTTCAAGCGGGAAGGCTCGATGTGCCCGCGCTTCTGATTACCGGATACCGTGAGCTTGGCCTCACCGACACGGAAGCCATGCTGCTCGTTCACCTGCTTTATTATTCCGAGAAGGAACAGAATGATTTTCCGACTCCGGATGAACTCGGGCAGCGAATGTCAGCGGGACCCGAGGAGGTGATCGGAGCGTTATCCCAACTGCTCAAGACCGGATACCTGCGTATTGAAGAAGGAACTCATTCGGTGACAGGAGTTCGTTTTGAACGCTATTGCCTGGATGCACTCTATGGCAAGCTTGCGTCCTGGTGGACCGAGAAGGGGAAAGCGGAAGAGCAGCCTGTGAGCAAACCGGATGTGGGGAAGAATCTGTTCAGCATCTTTGAAAAAGAGTTTGCACGGCCGCTCACTCCAATGGAGCTGGAGACGATCTCGGGCTGGTTGGATCAGGACGGTTTTCAGGATGACTTGATCCTTGCGGCGCTCAAAGAAGCGGTCTTCGCCGGCAAGGTCCATTTCCGATACATCGACCGCATTCTTCTCGAATGGCAGCGCAACCGTATCCTTACTGTAGAACAAGCGAAGGAGCACCGGCAGAAATTCCGGGGCCGTTCCTAATCCATTTCTGTAAGCGAAAGAACCTTCCACACTGTCGGAAACGGCAGGAGGAAGGTTCTTTTTGATGACTAGGCGTGTCTTCAAGCCTGACAAGCTCAAGCTTATGGGTTCAGCAGATTGCGAGCATTGGAGTCGATGGTTCCGGCAATTTCGCGTGAGCGTTCGGCACAGCGGAGTACGGCCTCTTCCACCGCATCCTTGAACGAATAACGATCCAGCATTTCGATCGCGGCTTGGGTCGTTCCGTTCGGCGAAGTTACCTTGCGCCGCAGCTCGGCGGGATCCTCGCCCGTCTGCTTCATCATAGCGGCCGCTCCGATCAGCGTGCTCACAGCAAGCGCCTTGGCATCTTCGGCATTCAGTCCGCCGCGTATTCCGCCAGCAACAAGAGCCTCGACAAAATAGTAAACGTAAGCGGGTCCGCTGCCCGAAATGCCTGTCAGGGTGTGAAGGTTATCTTCATTCGTCAGAACGGTTTCGCCTACGGATTGGAACATGTCCATGGTCAACTGCTTCAGAGTTTCCGGCATTTCTTCGCTAAAGCTGATCCCAGTCATGCCAAGCCCGATGGACGAGGAGGTATTCGGCATGGTACGGGCGACCGGAAGCTGATCATGGCCGAGGAGGCTCCGAATGACTTCGATTGACAAACCGGCGATGACGGATACAATCAATTGCTTGTCTGTCAATAGGCCTCGATAGGCCAAAAGGGCGGCAGGAGCATCGGCCGGTTTCATCGCTAGCACGATCAGATCGGACTGGGCGGCGAGATCGCGGATCCGGTCAGGGTCCTGCTCGGTCTGTACCCCATAGGTTTGAGCCAACCCCTCAAGCCGCTCTTTGTTAGAGCGATTTGTGACTGTAATGCGTTTGGCGGTTTCCGCCTGCTGATGAACAAGACCGCGAATGATCGCTTCCGCCATCGAGCCTGCTCCTAGAAAGAGGATAGTTTTGTCCGATAACCCTGTCTGTTGTTTCATCTTTCTTCCTCCCATAAGACAGGACCCTCCATAAGAGGGCCCCTGTCTGTTCAATTCTGATTTTGTTATTCGCGGATCTGGCCGTTCCCATACACGCAGTACTTGGTAGTGGTGAGTGCTGGCAGTCCCATCGGCCCTCTGGCATGTAGCTTCTGGGTGCTGATCCCAATTTCGGCTCCAAAGCCGAATTCGAATCCGTCCGTGAAGCGAGTGGAGGCATTCTGATACACGGCTGCCGCATCCACCTCAAGCATGAACTTACGAGCCCGATCCGCATTCTCGGTAACGATGCATTCCGAATGCTGGGTTCCATAACGGTTGATGTGAGCGATCGCTTCGTCTAAGCTGTTTACGATGCGGACATTGAGAATATAATCGTTGTATTCGGTGGCAAAATCCAGCTCCGTCACCTCTTTGGTATTTGTCAGATCGCCGATCAAGTCGAGCGTTTCCGGGCAGCAGCGCAGCTCTACGCCAGCGCTGAGGAATTTCTCCGCAATCGGACGCAGATGAGAAACCGCAAATTCCCGGTTGACGAGCAGGGTCTCCATTGAATTGCAGACCGACGGTCGCTGGACCTTGGCATTATAAGCAAGGTCGAGAGCCTTCTTCGGATCTGCGCCGTCATCCAGATACGTATGGCAGATGCCGGCCCCGGTTTCGATGACCGGGACCGTTGCATTCTCCACGACATTGCGGATCAGAGAGTGGCCTCCCCGGGGGATAAGCACGTCCAATACGCCTTTCAACGTCAACATTTCGTTAACCGAAGCACGATCTGGACTTTCGATTAATTGGAGTGCTTCTACGGGGACATCGGACTTGCTCAGTGCGTCCCGCAAAAGCTCGACCAGCTTGAGATTGGATGCGAGAGCGTCCGATCCGCCGCGAAGGAGAACGGCATTACCCGATTTCAAGCACAGGCCCGCCGCATCGACAGTAACGTTGGGCCGAGACTCGTAGATGATCCCGATTAAGCCGAGTGGCACCCGAACCTTGCGGATGAGAAGCCCGTTCGGGCGTTCAATCTCTTCCAGGAGGTCTCCGATCGGGTCTTCCAGCTCGATAATCTGGCGTAACCCTTCGGCCATGGCCTCGATTCGTTTGTCAGTCAATGTCAGGCGGTCAATGAAGGCTGTGGAGAGACCGGAAGCCGCTCCTTTCTCAATATCCGTCCGGTTAGCCTGAATCAACTCATCCTTGCGGATCAGCAGCTCCTCGGCCATAAGGCTAAGAGCCTTATTCTTCTGTGCACTGGTGAGCATGTTCAACGCGGTCGTTGTCTGCTTGGCGGCTTGAGCCTTCGCCTGCACTTCACTCATGCGAACCCCTCCTTCATTTACCATCTCATGCGCATCCTGCCGTAATTTCAAACAATCCATTGCATTTCATTTCATATATCAGCCGAATGGGATCCATTCGTCCCGGTGAATGACCTCAATGCGGGGAACCTCGACCCGCTTCGATACTTCCTCAGTAGAAAGCCCGGCTGTAACATGAAGCTGCCAGGAAGCATAGTTGACGATTCCGCGGCCGATGATCCGGTGACCGCTGTTCTGCACTTCCACCACATCACCCGGTTCAAATTGACCCGCAACCTCGGTGATTCCAGCAGGGAGAAGACTCTTCCCGCCGGTCAAGAGCGCCGATTCCGCGCCACCGTCTACTACGATATAGCCTTGCGGCATCGAATGAAAACCAACCCATTGCTTTTTGGTAGAGAGGGTATGGACGGTCGTTTCAAAATAGGTTCCTTTTCCCGTACCGTCCGTTGCGAGCAACAGATCTCCCGGCTCCTTCACCCGCCCGATGAACACGGGAACACCCCCGCGCGTAGCCACCTGGGCCGCGTCCACTTTGGATTTCATGCCGCCGGTTCCGACGGAGGAACCAGAGCCTCCTGCCATTTCCATAAGGTCAGAGGTGATTTGCTCCACCCGCTCAATGCGTCTTGCGTCCGGCTGCTTGCGCGGATCAGCGGTATAGAGTCCATCCATATCGGTCAGGATTGCAAGCTGTTGGGCTTTGGTCAGATTGGCTACAAGCGCCGACAGCATGTCGTTGTCGCCGAATTTCAACTCGTTGACGGAGACCGTATCATTCTCGTTGATGATCGGGATGATGCGATGCTTCAGAAGCTCGTCGATGGTCATAAGCGCGTTGTGAATGCGTAGCCGGTTGGAAAAGTCAGATCTCGTCAGCAGAATCTGAGCAACACCGATCCCAAATTCGGAAAAGGCTTCTTGATAAGCCTGCATCAAGAGCGCCTGGCCGACAGCGGCTGCCGCTTGCTTCTCATGAAGATGCTTCGGCCGCTTGCGATAGCCGATCTCCGTGAATCCTGCGGCAACAGCTCCTGAAGTGACGAGCAGGGGCTGAACGCCGGTTTGGTGCAGTGCTGCCAGTTCTTTGGCAAAAAAACCGATTTTGTCGCGATTTAAGCCACCTTCATCAGAGGTGAGCGAGCTGCTGCCGATCTTTATGACATAGCGTTGCATGGTATCCCTTCCTATTTATCCATTATACGTGAGCTTGCCTGGATTCCACTCCTGATATGAAAAAGACTTCCGCCTAAATCGACGAAAGTCCGGAGCTGCTGAATCGCTCTAGTGCGCCTTCAACTTCAAAACCGTGGTTGCAGCATCATTTCCCATATCCATTGACGCCGAAACATACCCGCGATTAGGGTTGAAAGCGTACGAGGAGTGGTACTCCCGGTCTTGTGGTTCCATCTAGCCTTGATGCTCAAGTTGTTCAAGTCGATAGAAGTTTCATTAAGAATAGCATGCGTCGAAAGGCTTTGTAAAGATTATCGGCTTATCCGTAGTCTGCATGTAACATTTGGAAGATTGCCAACGTCAGTTAGAGAAAGCGTTCACTAATTCCAGATAGATGAGGGGGATTCATGAGATGTCATGGAAACGAGTAGGGATGCTTCTGGCAAGCGCTTGTCTGATCGCAGCTTTGGTCGGCTGCAGTACTTCTAATAAAGAAGCGAGTTCGGAAGCGATGGTTGCCGAGTCAGGTTCAGCAAGCAGTCCATTCGAGGAGGGCCATACGAACTATTCCTCGAATGCAGCCGAGCCTGCGTCTTCCGTAAAGGCGGACCAAACGATGAAGCAAACGCTTGGTGATTCCGCGGCCAAAGGGTCAAGCGGCCTGCAGACCGAGATCGATCCGGCCGCTGCTATGAACCGCAAGCTCATCTACAAAGCCAATCTGTTTATGGTCGTGAAGGAATATGCTCAAGCCCAGGCGGAGATCCGCTCCGTCGTATCTGGATCGGGAGGGTATGTTCTTTCTTTTATAGAAGAAGAGCATTCCGGTGTCTGGTCCGGCCATTTTACAGCCAAGGTGCCGTCGAAGGGACTCACGGATCTGCTGAACAAGCTCGATCAGATCCCGACGATTACGAAAAACCGCAGTGTTGAAGGTACTGATGTATCGGAAGAGTATGTGGATCTTGAAGCCAGGCTGAAGGTCAAGGAAGCCACGGAAGCCCGTTTGCTGGAGTTCCTGGAGAAGGCAGCCAAGACGGACGATCTCGTGAAATTCGTCGCTCAGCTGGAAAAGGTGCAGGAGGAAATCGAGCAGGCCAAAGGGAGAATGAAATACATCGATCAAAATGTCGCGCTATCCACAGTTGATATTGACTTGTCGGAAAGGAAAGCTGCCGTTCTACCGCTGGACGAGAAGAAATCTCTTGGTGCAAGCATCAAACATACCTTTGGCGATTCGGTGGACTGGGTTGGCTCCTTTTTACGTGGGTTGCTGCTCTTCTTGGTGGGGGCACTGCCGATTGTGGCTGTCGTTGCAGTTGTTTCGGTCCCAGGCTATTTCATTTGGCGTAAAAAGAAGAGGACATCAGGCTCTAAGGAGGGATAAACCTCCTGCTTGCGTGTCGAGAGCTTGCGGCTGGAACGCGGGCTCTTTATCCTCCCAACATTTCTCTATGAAAAAGACTTGCTAATCGCTTGTCCGCGTGATATAGTAATAACCCAGCCAATTGATCGACAAGCTTTTATCCGATTCGACAAGATAAAAAAACTTGTTGACATGACATTGGATGGATGATAAGATATAAGAGTTGTTTCGCAAGAGACAACGAAATAATGGTTGACAAAATTACTTCCGACGTGGTATGATAAATGCTCGGTCAGGACAAGGTAATAACGTCAGCCGATCATGGTCCTTTGAAAACTGAACAACGAGTGGTAAGGACGCGACTTTCGGACTTCGGTTCGGGAGACGTACAAACAAACACGCAAGTGTTAAAGAATGAGCTTAATGAAACGATCTATAAACTTTTATGGAGAGTTTGATCCTGGCTCAGGACGAACGCTGGCGGCGTGCCTAATACATGCAAGTCGAGCGGAGTTTACTGGAATCTTCGGATGAAGGTAAGCTTAGCGGCGGACGGGTGAGTAACACGTAGGCAACCTGCCCTCAAGACTGGGATAACCTCCGGAAACGGAAGCTAAGACCGGATACGTTCTTTCTGCCGCATGGTGGGGAGAAGAAAAGCG
>NZ_LN881722.1 GCF_001457415.1 Gorillibacterium timonense | reverse complement strand
TTACCTTCATCCGAAGATTCCAGTAAACTCCGCTCGACTTGCATGTATTAGGCACGCCGCCAGCGTTCGTCCTGAGCCAGGATCAAACTCTCCATAAAAGTTTATAGATCGTTTCATTAAGCTCATTACTTAACACTTGCGTGTTTGTTGTGCTCCTTCCGAACCGAAGTCCGAAAGTCGCGTCCTTACCACTCGTTGTTCAGTTTTCAAAGGACCATTTTCTTTCGTCGCTTTCTTGCGGCGACTCTTATATCTTACCACAGTTCGTCAGGTGATTGCAACCTTTATTTTTTTGAATCTTTTTGGTTGCGATCCGAAACCCTTTTGTTTCAAGGCCTTTCGAAGCGGCGAGACTTAATTTATCACAGATCGGTACACGGCGTCAACCCTATAAATCAAAAAAGATTACGGTTTCACGAATTGCCTTCGATTCTTATCCAAGGATCGGAAAAACTTCCTTTCCATGACGGCCAACTCGTCATCAAACGGGATGAGCACTTCCCGGATCAGTGCTTTCACCTCCAATTGCGATAGAAGCATGCCGAGCTCGACGGCGATTTCGGCTCCTCCAAGTTCCCTCTCCAGCTCTTGAAGCCCCCAAGGCTCTTCCCGGCTCTCCAACAGCCTCAAGAGATGCGAACAGCAGGCCGTTGTCTTGGAGACGACGCAGAAATCGCTCGCGAGCAAAACCAGCTGGATGCGTTTCAAGAGCGATTCCGAGCTTGAGGTCAGCTCTTCATATAGCTTGAACACCCCGACATTCTCCACCCGGACCTGATCCCAGATCATCCGCTCCGGGTAATGGCCCTGTTCCACCACTGCGAGTCTTCCCCAGTGATGGATCGCCTGCAGCAGATTTTCAAAGGAATCAAGCAAGCATTGATTCTCCAATTCCCTCTTGCTGCGGAGGTAATGGCGGTAAAACAGACAGAATTCCGTCAAGACCAGCTTTTCCTGAAGCAGACCCGTACATTCGTCCAACTGCCGTCGCAGTTCCGACAAATGCTCCTCCGGGTCCGTCAAGATGATCCCCTTGCGAAGCCAGTGAACGAGACTTCGGTCCTCATACCGATATGGAGCCGCTTTCAACCGATCCAAAGACAGGCGGACTTGAACGAGCTTTCCCATCTCTTCGGGGAATTGGAGACAGCGAATGGCCGACTCCTCCTCCGAGAATAGAATCAACAGCCCCCGCTCTCCGTTCGCCAACGAATCGTCCTCATACAAGACCGCACCTTTTATGGCCGGTGTCGCCATGAGCCACTCATCAACGGTTTGTTGCTTGAACTCCAACCCTTTCATGGAACCGAACATCCTCTCCGTGCAGGTACTATTCATCCATAGCTTCTTCTACACGGAGATTGCCAATTCCTGCCGCTTAATGGATTCCACCGATGAAGAAATGAAGAAACCGATAAACAGATGGAGGAGTTCGCTTGTGATTTTATTCAGTAAGTTGTCCTCGTCGAGTCGTTTGGATACGGAGGTCAGCTGCGCTTTATGCCTTGCCGAAGAAAAGGAACAGGCAAAAAAACCAAACCCTGTGAAGGGTCGGATTTTTGCCTGCACTAGCTAGTACGCTATCAGCCCTAATCGTGTGGATAGGAATCGGCGTCAATGGGTATGGGAAGTTCTGCGGAGAGCACGGTTTTTAAGCTGACAGCGTATCGTGCAGTTCGGCTATCGAACAAATTGGAACGATTTGAAGTCAAAATCACTGCCCGGCAAAAACACAAAGGAAACTTTGCATTTCCCTGTTATGCCCTCAAGCGAGAATTCTCTCGGAGTGTAATCGTCTGCGCCTTTGAATTCGGCAATGATACGCTTTTCAGCAGACCCACCGAAAATCACATGGATACTGTTAAGCGGCAAGGCGGATTTTCCCGTTATCATCAACGCGGAGGGAGAATGCTCGCTAAAATCAAATTCTCCGAAATTAAGCATAACGTTGTTGCCGATTCCCGTGACATCGTTTACTCCGACGGTAAACTTATCACCGTAAATGTTCTCGTTGTCAACGGCGCAGATTTCCGCAAATTCCTTTTCGCGCTTATCAAAGCGGAAGCCCTGAATGTCATAGCCGTCGCTCGATTCCATGACAAGGGTGTGCATACCCTTTAGAACCTTTGAGAGCTTGTAGGTTTCGGGAATATACGTCAGCCAGATTGACTTTTTATGATAGGAGAAATCGCCGATTAGTTCTCCACCCTTACCGGGTATTCCGTCGTAAAATTTTATCTGTACGGGGTATGCGGTGTTTGCAAAGATCGGAACCGTCACCGTATCGCTTCCAACCGGTCCGAAATCAACGTTTTCAAAGCCGAACCAGCTGCTCTCCCTTGCAAAAGCCGCGCCGTGCTGAATGCCATTTCCGATATTGCCGCTAGAAACGGTAGCCAGTCCGCCCATCACAAGCTCGTAAGGATTGAACGCAGCCGCTCCAATTCCCTCGCCACTTAATTTCAGTGCGGAAAGAATATGATACTTTTCGGTGCCGTTCTTGCATAACGCTCTGAGATAAAACTCTCCATCGCCGCTGCAGCGAACCGTAACAACCCCGTTTTCAACGGATGTAATCTCCGCAAGATTAGACTCGATCCCAAGTACCGTAGTCATTCTGTACTCAATCTCATCCGCATACGAGGCGTTTGCAGGAGAAACGAGGGTCTTGAAGCTGATTTCACGGCAGTCGGCGTTAAAAACCGTGCTTTCGCCCACTAACTCGATTTTTCTTACGGGAATGTCGAGCTCGGGGTCAGCACAGTCAAACCCGTGAAGAGCATTCTCCTCGTCTGCTGATACTCCCACGGGAACCTCTGTGGGAACAGCATGAAGCACAAGTCTGCTATCAGGCAGACCCGGTGAAGAAACCTTGACCTCCATCTCTCCGGCTTCTGTTTTCGCTGCAACAATGGCCAACAGTTTGCCGGAAAACAATCGGCGCGAGATTCCCTTGTACGGCTCGTAATCGGTTGAATCGCCGTTGTCGAGACCGACAAGTCTCCCTGCTCCGCTAATCGTTACAAAGGCTCTGTTGTTGGCGTTGGCGACCCATTCACCGTTCTCGTCGAAAGCGGAAATATCGATAAAAATCAAATCCGTTCCGTCCGCATTCATTTCCGTTCTGTCGGGAGTGAGCTTAACATATGCCGCGTCTCCGAAGGATCTTTTAACGTCCCTCGCAATTTCGTTCCCGTTTTCGTCGTAGGCTATAGCGCAAAGCTCACCTTTTTTATATTCGAGTATCGTGTCGAGTGTAAGCTCAGTACCGTGCGCGTGGTCGATCTCTTTTTCACCGACAGTCTCTCCATTAAAGAGAAGCTTGACCCTGGGCGCATTTGACGTTACCCGGACGTCGATCTCCTGTCCCTCTGTGAAATCCCAGTACGGGAAAAGATGAACGAACGGAGATTTCTTATAATCCGTCCACTCCGCGCGGAAAATATAGGCGCTGTCCTTTGGAAAGCCTGCCGTATCAATCTGACCGAAATAGCTGTTTTTGGTGGAATACGGGGTAGGCTCTCCGATGTAGTCAAAGCCCGTCCAGATAAACTGTCCCGCGCAATATTCCGCGTCCCGGTCCGCAATGATGCAGAACTCGGTATTTTTGGCGCCCCATCCGGTCGTGCAGTTGCCCAGTGCCGAGCATTGCTCGTCGTCGTCAGCAAGAACCGACTGAGAAAGGGGGAAATGATAGATTCCCCTGCTTTGAATGACAGATGCCGTTTCGCTTCCGTAGATCATCCAGTCCGGGTGCTGTCTGTGCTGTTCCTCATAAAGCCGCTCGGCATAATTGTAGCCGGCAAGCTTAACGATATCGGCGCATTTCTGAGCGTTTTCACCCTGCATGAAATTAGAGCCTATGGTAACATAACCGTTGCATCTCGGGTCATGCTCGCGCACAAACCCCACCAGAAGCGAGGTTACTTCCTGCCCTCTTTCACTGGCGTGAGTGTCGTAAATCTCATTGCCGATGCTCCAGCCGATAATGGAAGGATGATTTCTGTCCCGGCGCACCCACGAAGCAACGTCTCTGCTTATCCACTCGGGGAAAAATCTTGCGTAGTCATATTCGGTTTTCGGCATTTCCCACATATCAAAGCCCTCTGATAAAATCAGAAAGCCCATTTCGTCGGCAAGCTCCATAAGCTCGACCGCAGGCATATTGTGGCTGGTGCGGATTGCGTTCACGCCCATGGTTCTCAGGATATCGAGTCTTCTTTTGATCGCGGTTCTGTTGACCGCAGCGCCTAGTGCGCCTAGATCATGATGCTCGCAGCTGCCGTGAAGTTTCACATGTCGGCCGTTGAGGAAAAATCCGCTGTCGGGAGTAAACTGTATGGTTCTTATCCCGAAACGGTTTTCTTCCCTGTCGATCACCTCGCCGTTTCGGACAAGCTCGGTAACGCAGGAGTACAGCTTAGCCTGTTCAATATCCCACAGAACCGGATTTTCGATTTTGAGAGAATCGGTATTAACGGAATAGGAGCAGCCGTCTCGGAGTACCGTCTGTGAAACGCGGCTCCTATCAACGGCGCAGCAGGAACGCTCAAGTCTTGCGATTTCCTTCTCCCCATCCATGATGATATGGCGGACAGAAAGCTCCGCTGCCCGTACATGATCCGGACGCTCCGTTTCAGCGGTTACCGTAATCGTTCCATCAGCGGAAGCGCTGACATAAATTCCGTCAGCCGTCAAATGGCAGTCGGGATAGGTTTTCAACCAGACCCTCCGGTAAATCCCGGCCCCCGAATACCATCTTGAGTTAGGCTCACGGTGGTCGACGCGGACGGCTATCAAATTTTCTCCGTCCCGGAGCAGGTCGGTAATATCAAATTCAAACGTCGAATATCCGTACTTCCATTCTCCGGCAAGCACACCGTTTACATAAACCCTGCTGTCCATGTAAACGCCTTCGAAACGAATCGAAATGCGCTCTCCGGTTTTTTTGTAGTCAAGATCTCTTCGGTACCATCCTGTTGAGGTTTCGTACAGGTTCTTGGTGTCGTAAATCAGCCAGTCGTGGGGAATGTCCACCCTCTTCCAGTCAAGCGAATCGGAATAATCTGTGTCGATGGGATTTTTTGAAAATTCCCAGCCGTCGCAAAGCAATGTTCTAACGCTCATTAGAGTATCCTCCGTTAATCATGACATGTCCTGCGGAACAACTTCACCTTTGAAAAAGGAATCAAAACTAAGTTGCTTAGAAGAGAGAGTATGAGAATACCTGAACAACATGATATTATTTACTGGAATTGCAATGCTCTTCTTGCAATCGTATTTTATCAAAGGTGATTATTCAAATGAATTATTTCTATACAAACACAGCAAACCCTCTACGCTTTTTTACATGCGGAAATCTTATGAGTCGAGATGGTTTTCTTCACCACAGGCGTACCTTTGACTGCCATGTGCTGATTCTCGTTCTCGAGGGCACCTTACATATCACCCAGTCGGGTTTGGCTCACTCGGTTGCTTCGGGACAATATCTTTTCCTAAAAGCGGGAGAAGAACATTACGGTCATAAGCCTTCCCATGGAAAGCTGGCCTATTTGTGGGTGCACTTTTCTTCCGACACTCCTTGGGAAACCATTTCGGGAGACAATAGCATTACGCTACCTGAATCCTTCGCCTATTTGCTTCCCGAACGCGGGGCTCCCGCAACCTTTCAGCGGATAAGCATTTTGTTCCGTCAGCTGATTGACTTTTCACGTCAGGAAGCGCTGTACACCGAAGCGATCCTTACCTGTGCGCTGAGCCTGCTTGCTATGGAAATGACCCAGGAATTTCTTGATCGCTTATCGAATCGCCAAAACAATATTTCGCCTGTTGTTTATACCATCATGGAATGGGTGAAATCCAATTGCCACAAGCATCTTTCCCTGCATGAAATTGCCGAAGAATTTCACTATAATGCCGAGTATCTTTCCTCGCTGTTCAAAAGGGAAACCGGCATGACGCTTGTCTATTACCTCAATAAATCAAGGGTTGAAATTTCGAAAAACCTCCTGTCCAGCAACAATGTTAGTATAAAAGAAGCCGCATATTCATGCGGTTTCCGGGATGAAAAATACTATATGAAAATGTTCAAAAAGTACGAGGGGATGACTCCCTTGCAGTATAAAAACGCCTTTCATAAGAAGTGAGCGCTCCTGCCGAAATCAAAATGAAGGCCATTGATCTGAGATTGACAGGAGCATGATGCTTCCCAGCGATCAAGGCAGCGTCATGCCCCCATCAAATCTTACTGACCTTATTTGCGGGTGAAATAGACCGTGTAGGTTTCGTCGGTAATTTCATAAAGAGGCTTGAACATGAAGTTTTTCTGCTGATTGCGGGTACGGTAGCTGTTCTGCATCCATGGATACGTTTCGTAAGTATGCTCGGTCTGAGGCATCATAAAGTCCCTTGGATTGCTGAAATCACCCGTAAGTCCGAAGTCGCTGTCGGCAAGACCCGCAAGCACGATCGGTCCGTCAACGATGGCGGCAAGTTCAGGGTTATCGGGCAACGTTTCCATCACCAGGGCGCTCGGGAAGAATAGCTTGATCGTATCGTTCTGCCATTCTTTCTTTATGCTCAAGTATCCGTCGTTGATGTCGAGCTCGGTAATCTCCTGCCCGTTGATCTGAACTACCGGAGTCCCCTTTACCCAGGCTGGTACACGGAAGAGCAAGGTGAAGGTTTCGGGGGCGGACGATTTGATCGTAAATCTCAAAGACCACCTTGACATCTGGCTGTCATCGTGTTCGTCAAAGAACGCTTGGTCATTGTAGTACTTCATATCCGTGGACTGCTCAAAGCTTACTTCCGTTTCGCCGCGGCGATAGTCCAGTTTTGAGGGGATATACTGGCTGATGATCAGCTTGTCCGCTTCGGTATCCTCAAAGTAAATCAAATCGGGATAGATCGATTGCGCCTGAACCATCGTACCGTGGCAGCACCAGAAATCCCTTGTTTTGCTCCCCCACTTTTTATGGCTTCCCGCCGCTAGCGGCAGAAAATAGGCCGGCATTCCCGTTTGCGCATTCTGCTGGGCAAGGAAACCGTTGTACAGGTTTCTTTCGATATAATCAGCATATTTGGTATCGCCTGTCCATTTGAAAAGATAGGACGCCGTTCTTACCATGTTGTACACCGTGCAGAATTCCTGGTTTCTTTCGCCGAGAAATTGTCCCAGCATAAACGGAGGCACCCAGAATTCCCCTGCGTTCTGACCACATGTGCAGTACGTCCCTCTGTCGGTAACCGCGTTTTTCCAGAACAGCTCGGTGATCGTGCGCCATTTCAACTCGCCCGTTACCTCATAAAGCTTCGCTGCACCGTGAGACAGCGGGATACTTGCGTTGGAATGACAGTTGGTAAGCGCGTCTTTTCCTTCCACCAGCTTTCCGAATAACCCGGGATTCCAATACCGCTTTGCCAGAACCAAATATTTATCCTTTTTCGTGATTTCGTACAGCCTTGTCCAAATCTCAAGCATACCCCCCTCTTCGCCGCTGTAGACAGCATGAGGATTTACCTTTTGCATAGCGTCGGTCCAGCTAACATACCAATCGCTCAGGTGGTCCAAAATCTCCAAAGCTTGTTCATTGCCCGCATCCGTATAGGCGTGAGTTAGACCCATGATGGTTTTATGCATGACATACTGCGGCGACCATATATACCGGTTATCCGCCAGCTTTTGAAAATATTTTTCAGGTATGGAGCCGATCCATTCTCCGCCGTTTAGTTCCTGACATCTTGCCAGCTCGGAGATGATTTTATCAAGCTTCGCCTTCAGTTCCCTATCCTGCTCCGTAGCCACATAGGATGCCGCCGCGGAGAGCCAATGGCCCAAAAAATGCCCTCTTAGCTGACACGTAGGCGCTTCCCAGCCCCAATGCAGCTTTGCCGTTTCAGGATTGTCCACCACCTGAAGACCCGGCATAACAATTCCCGCCTCCAGATAAAAATTCTGAAGAAGGCATTGGGTATCAAGCTCCATCAAATACTCTCGGTTGACGTTCATTCTCTCCCGAAAAATCCCAGGGAGCAGAGTTACCTTTTTTTTATCGATTGCTTTTAACATCATTTCATCCTCCACTTAGAGCTATAGCCAGGCGAAACCACTCGACAAATTCGACCAAAGGTCGGGTTTACACACACGCTATAACCGAAATCGTCTTCTGTGTTTTCATCATAGTATGAGCTTTTCGCTATGTCGGTAGACAAAAGCACAGAAAGGGTTGAGGAATTCCAGGACTTAAACAGAAAACCCGCAAACCTTGACGGTTTGCGGGTTTTCTATCGTGACCCAAGGGGGATCAAACCCTGACATTACGGCTTAACCTTGAGCGAGTTCTGGATGACCTTCCAAATATCCGCCGATTCCATCCCTCGGCTCCAGGAAGCGACACCGCCAAGCTTGTACTTGGCGACGAGATCCATTCGCTTTTGCATCGATATGGCATCTTCGATCCAAATCTTCATGGTCTTCCCATCTTCCTTATACTCCACGTAGTGCTGCCCAATCTCCTCATTCATAACCGGAGTGAGCTTCTTCTCCTTGATAAGCGATTGAATGTAGTCCATGGAATACGCCTTAGAACTCACTTTCATCTTGCCGTCCACCGTCTCCTCCGTCCAGATGCGGGTGTAGAAGGGGACGCCTAGAATGAATTTATCTGGAGGCACATCATCTTCCTCCAAAATGCGAGATACGCCCTCCTCCACCCATGGAAGAGAAGCGACGGACCCGGCGGTCTGGCTCGTAGCCCAGTGCTCGTCGTAGCCCATAAGAATCAAGTAATCGACGGTCTCCCCAAGCGCTCTGCGGTCCAGAAACTTCGAATAGACCTCAGAGCCTCCCTTGACGGTGATATCCACCGATACGATGAGGCCTTGCTCATGCATGATCGGAGTCATTTCCCGAAGGAATTGGACGAAATTCTCTTTATCCTTCAAATAGACATTCTCGAAGTCCACATTGATTCCTTGCATGTCGTACATCTGGGCATAAGCAACAAGCTGCTTGATGATCTTCATGCGCGTATCGTAGGAAGCGAGCGCCTGCGTCGTCCGATCAGGATCAAAACCGTTATTGAACAACGCCCAGATTCGGTAGTTGCGTTCATGCGCCCATTTGGAATAGGCAAGGTCTGCTTTCGTCGTAACCGTGCCCTCTCCATCGAGAAGATGGAGCCATTGGGGACTGATGACATTGAGCCCCGGCATGTCCCCTATCTTGCTCAAATCAGGCTTCGTACTCCAAATCTGCTGCCAGGTCAGGTTGATCTTCTCGCCCAAAGGCTTGCCGGGGTCAAATCCCGTTTCGGCGGGCTGAATCGGCACGGTCTCGGTCCGATCGAGAACAAGATCCGCCTTGCGGACGTACCCGATGATGCCGCTCTCGGTTTGAGCGCGATACCAGCCGTCCTCCTCCCCCCACAGCATCACGCTTTGGTTCCCGGAGAGGTCCGTATAGATAGGAGCTTTACTACTCGGGAGAGAACGAAGGCTTTTCGTTCGGGTCGGATGCTTGCTGTCGACCACCACCTTGGCCCACTGCAGGGCGTCCCCCTCTTTCTTCAACAGAACAGCGCCCGTGTCGGAAGATTCCGACAACTGAAAGCGGTAATAATCCTTAAGCGCTTGAACGGGCACGTAGATCACGCCATTCTCTTCCTCAACGGGAACCTGTAATGAAATAGGCTTTTCGTTCAAAAAGGCAGTCAGCTCCCGCGTCTTCATCCGGAGGACCCGGTCTGCTGTCGTAATGATGACCGACTTGCTATCCGCCTCATAGCGGATGTAAGGATCGATGTGTTCCTGGATAACAGGTAAGGGAAGCGCAAGCGTAGCTCCGGTACCGAGAGCCTCGGGCTTCAGCAATTCGCCCTCGTAAAAGATCGGTTTGGAGAAACCGCCAAAATCAGGCGGCAGATGCTCGCGGTTCGGCTGATCGTTCCATAACCGATAGCCTGCGACAAGAGCGGCCGACAAGAAGAGAAGAGCGAGAAGCGGCGGGCCGATCCTCCGTCGCTTTCTCGGTCTCGGTTCCACTATCAACGAATTCATCGCTTAATGCGTCACCTTCGGCTTGCAGTCCGGGCAAACGCCATAGACTTCCAGCCGCAACCCTTCCACCTGAAAGCCGGTCTCTGCGGCAGCCTCCTGTTCGACCTCATGCAGCACCGGATAGCTGAAATCGACGATCTTGCCGCAGACGCGGCATTGAGCATGGTAATGATCGGACAGATCCGCATCGAAGCGGCTGGAAGAGTCGCCATACGTCAGCTCACGGACAAGGCCGGAGTCGATAAACACCCGCAGATTGTTATAGACCGTTGCTACGCTCATGCTGGGAAAACGGGGTACAAGTGCCTTATAGATTTCATCCGCCGAGGGATGAGCCACCGAATCCAACAAAAAAGACAAAATGGCGTGGCGCTGAGGGGTCATACGCACGCCGGTTGTTTTCAATTTCTCCAATGCTTGCTCAAATCTTGATTCCAAAATACTCACCGCCATTGATTTGCTTTTAATCTGATACTTATTGTAAAGAACCACTCTTTTGCTTGTCAATGAAGCTTTTTATACTCTTCTTAAACGCTTTCCATCGCGACGCTCGTCACTCCGTCCACTCTTTGAATCTCTTCGACGATATGGGCGATTTCCGAACCGCGCCGAGGCAGCTTTAGAGACATATGAATGATGAGGTTATGAAGATCGCCTGTCGTTTCTTCCTCCACGGACATGCGCGTAACGGAAACGCTTCGCGCGGAGAGCAGAGTGGAGACGGTTCCCAAGACACCCGGCTGATTCACCACGGAGATCTTTAGGGTAAAGATGCGTTTCCCGCTGAAATAACGCTTTTCCACTTTATTTAGAATATAGAGGCTAAGCAGAACCATGCCCGTCACGAGAAAAGCCCCATAATAAAACCCGGCGCCAACGGCAAGTCCGATCGCGGACGCCACCCAGAGAGAAGCGGCGGTCGTCAGGCCTGTTACGGAAAAGTCGTTGCGAAGGATCGTCCCTGCTCCGAGGAACCCGATGCTCGGAATGACTTGGGCGGCGAGCCGGGTCGGGTCCATCGTCACACCTTTTACACCGGCGAATGCGGCAAAGCCATACACCGAGATAAGCATGAGCAGGGTGGAGCCGAGACAGACCAGGATATGCGTCCGGAAGCCGGCGGGGCGGTTGTTCCGTTCTCGTTCATAGCCGATCAATCCACCCAGCAAAAGAGAAAGGAGCAACCGGATGGTTAGCTCCAAGGGAGAAATGACAAATGGACTCACCGCGGTCCCTCCTATCCTGTAATTTTCAATAACTAGTCGCTCACTATCTTCACGTAATCCGCCATTTGAATCCCCGGGGCGATCTCCCACAAGTCTGTCGGCTTAAAGCCATGCTTTTCATACAGGCGGACGGCGGGCTCATTGGTCGTGACCGCCGAGACATGGAATTCTCGGACGCCCGACGCTTGCCGCTCCACGAATCCGAGGAGGGCCGCCGCGATTCCCTGACGAAAGCTGCCGGGATGAACCATCATCCGGCAGATCGTCAGGATGTCGCGTTCCTGCTCATAAGCTATGCAGGCGATCAACTCTCCGTCACGGAAGCAGCCATAAAAGGACTCCGGCGATTCCCGCAGCGAGGACAAGGTGTCCCGCAGAGGAGGAATGTCGCTGAAGCCGATCACTTGAGCTTCGGACAAGTAAGAGGCCTGCTGCAAGGCGAGAAGCCGCAACGCCTCCGTCTGATCGCTCAGATCGAGCAGTCGGATGTCCTCAGAGACGGCGCTCATGCATTCAACCTGTCGATGATGAGCTTGTTCAGAAGCCCCGGGTTCGCCTTGCCCTTCGTTTCCTTCATCGCTTGTCCGACCAGGAAGCCGACGGCTTTCTCTTTGCCCGCTTTGTAATCCGCAACCGATTGCGGGTTGGCTTCCACGATCCGGTCCACGATGGCAATGAGGGCGCTCTCGTCGCTGATCTGAACGAGCCCTTGCTCTTCCACAATCGCCTGCGGCGCTTTGCCCGTCGCCAGCATCTCTTTGAAGACGGTCTTCGCGATCTTGGTGCTGATCGTCCCTTTCTCGATGAGACCGATCATCTCTCCGAGTCCTGCTCCGGTGATCTTCACTTCGCCCGGCTCTAGCCCGTTCTGGTTCAAATACCCGAGCAGATCGCCCATGATCCAGTTGGCGACCGCTTTGGCGTCGGAGGTATAGCCGAGGCTCTCCTCAAACAGATCGGCAAGCTTCTTCGACGAGGTAATCACTCCGGCGTCGTACTCAGGCAAGCCATAATCGCGGGCATACCGCTCGCGCCTTGCATCCGGAAGCTCCGGAATGGTAGCGCGCACCGCTTCCCGCCACTCTTCGTCGATGTTCAGGACCACGAGATCCGGGTCCGGGAAATAGCGATAATCGTGAGCCTCTTCCTTGCTGCGCATCGAAAAGGTTTTGCCTTGATTTTCATCGAAGCGAAGAGTCTCCTGGACCACTTGTCCTCCGGCGTCGAGAACCTCGGCTTGACGGATCTGCTCGTATTCCAGCGCCTTTTGCACCGCTTTGAAGGAGTTCATGTTCTTCAGCTCAGTGCGGATGCCGTATTCCTCCTGACCGCGGGGGCGCAAGCTGATGTTGGCGTCCCAGCGCAGAGAGCCTTCCTCCATCTTAACGTCAGATACCTCGCAGTACTGCATGATCGCCCGAATCTTCTCGATGTAGAGCAGGGTTTCCTCCGGCGAGCGCAAGTCGGGATCGGACACAATCTCAATGAGCGGAGTCCCAACTCGGTTGAAGTCAACCAGCGAAGCGAAACCGCCGTCCGCGTGGGACAGCTTGCCCGCATCCTCCTCCAGATGAAGCTGCTTGATGCCGATCCGCTTCGTCGTTCCTCCGATTTCAATCTCCAGCCAGCCGTTCTTGCCGATCGGACGATACAATTGGGAAATCTGATAAGCCTTGGGTGAGTCGGGATAGAAATAGTTTTTCCGGTCGAAGCTGGTCGTCTCGCTGATTTCGCAGTTCAAGGCCATGGCGGCCTTCATCGCATATTCGACAGCCCTCTTGTTGAGCACCGGCAGTACGCCGGGGTAACCGAGGCAGACCGGACAGGTATGGGTGTTCGGAGGGGCGCCGAAGGATGTCGAGCAGCCGCAAAAGACTTTCGAATTCGTATGAAGCTCTACGTGCACTTCCAGTCCGATTACCGTTTCGTAACGGCTTTGTTCGTTCGTTTCGATCATGGGTGTGCCTCCTTTATAGCGCCGGACGGGCTAAGTGATAGTCCGTGTGCTGCTCAAAGGCATGGGCGGCACGCAGGATGGTTGATTCATCGAGAGCTTTGCCGATGATCTGCAGGCCGATCGGCAGCCCATCTGCCATCCCGCAAGGAACGCTGATGGCGGGAATGCCCGCCAGGCTCACAGGAATGGTCAGAATATCATTCAAGTACATCGTCAGCGGATCGCTCGCCTGCTCTCCGAGCTTGAAGGCCGGAGTCGGCGCGGTCGGTCCGACGATGATATCAAAGCGCTCGAAGACTTCATCGAAGTCCCGCTTGATCAGGGTGCGGACTTTCTGCGCCTTCAAATAGTACGCTTCGTAATAACCAGAGCTGAGCGCATACGTCCCGAGCATGATCCGGCGCTTCACTTCCGGGCCGAAGCCTTCGCTGCGCGACTTGCGGTACAGGTCCAGAAGGTTGTCCGCTTGCTCCGCGCGAACGCCGTAGCGGACTCCGTCAAAGCGGGCCAGATTCGAGGAGGCTTCCGAGGAAGCAAGCAGATAGTACGCCGCTACTGCATATTCCGTATGTGGGAGAGAGACCTCTTCCCAAACGGCGCCCAGCTTCTCCAGCTCGGCGAGCGCATTCCGCACGGCATCCCGAACCGCAGGCGCAACGCCTTCTCCCATGTATTCCTTCGGAACCGCGACCCGCAGCCCGCGGATATCACCCGTCAGCGCTTTGCGGTAATCCGGCAGATCCACCTTCAAGGAAGTGGAATCCTTCGAATCATGACCGGCGATAGCTTGAAGCACATAAGCACTGTCTTCGACGTTCTTAGTCAGCGGTCCGATCTGGTCGAGTGAGGACGCGAAGGCCACGAGACCGAAACGGGAAACGAGCCCGTAGGTCGGCTTCAAGCCGACGATTCCGCAGTAGGAAGCGGGCTGCCGGATGGAGCCGCCGGTGTCGGAGCCGAGAGCAAAATAAACCTCTCCCGCTGCTACAGCCGCTGCCGAGCCGCCGCTGCTGCCGCCGGGAACGTAGTCCAGGTTCCACGGATTCCGCACCGGATGAAACGAGGAATTCTCGTTGGAGCCGCCCATGGCGAACTCGTCCATGTTCGTCTTGCCCACGAGCACATACTCGTGCCGCTGCAAGTTCTGAACGGCCGTCGCATCGTAGATGGACGTGTAATTGGACAGGAATTGACTGGCGCAGGTGGTTTTATACCCCAAAGTATTCATGTTGTCCTTGATTCCAGCCGGAAGGCCGAACAAGAGCCCGCGCTCCCCGCCTTCCCGCAGTTTCCTGTCCAGCTTTTGGGCTTCCTTCCGCGCATCCTCGCCGGTTACACTCAGGAACGCCCCAATTCGGCCGTCCACTTGCTCGATCCGGTCGAGCGATTCCGCAACGAGCTCTTCGACGGACAGTTCCTGAGCGGCCAGCTTCTTGCCGACTTCTTCAATCGATTGTTGTAACAGGGTCAACGTCATGGCCTCCTCTATTCCAGCACCGCCGGCACTTTGATCTGTCCATCCTCTTCATCCGGCGCGTTCAGCAGAACGCTTTCCAGCGGAAGCGATGGACGCACTTCGTCCTCCCGCAGCACATTCGCAAGCGGTACGGCGTGATCGGTCGGTTCGATTTCGTCCGTATCCAGGCTGCCGAGCTTCTCGGCATACTTCAGGATGGCGTTCAACTGCTCCGTATACATCTCTTTCTCTTCCTCCGTAAGCTCCAGCCGGGCCAGATTGGCCACATGCTCCACTTGCTTGGCGGATATGCTCATCCCAGCGCACCTCTTCTCTCCGCGAGCCCGTCCACCCCAGCCACTTAACGCGCTGGCACGGTAACGGACGGCGCCCTTAATCATTCCCTCATTATAGCCTAGTCCCTGTTTTTCCTCAATTGGCTGGCTGAGGAAAAGCAAGGCTGCAGCGCCTTCGAATACCCCTTTTCGAGGACCCGCCATCACGGAGTTGAGATGCTCTACCATTGATAAGTCGTGCAAAGGAAAAAGGCGGTCCTCCGCCACCATCAAGTGACAGGGAACTGCCTTCAGGCTTCCGCTATTCATTTCCGCTTAAGAGGAGTTCAGGATCTTTCGTCCGATCCCACTCTTCATGCTCATGCTTTCCTTGACTTTCATGCAGATCTTTAAATGTAGACAGGCAGAGGATCAATCTTGCTTGCGTTCTCGACCATCACTCCCGAGTGCTCATCAAAGCGGTACAGACGATGGATCAAGAGTCCGACCTGGTCGCCAACCTCTAGCGCTTCTTGTTCCAGGGAGCGGTACGCGAGGAGCCGATGCGGCCCCGATTCGATCTCAACTTCCCAGGAAGTCCCGCGGAAGAAGAGGCTGCGCACCGTTCCCTTCTCATAAGCCGAGACGAACGTTCCTTCACCCGGGCGGAAAATCTCGATAAATTCCGGACGGATCATCCCTTTGGCCACACCTTCCCGCTCGAAGCCCCTCAACCGGGAGCAGTCCTCCACCAGGTTGGATTCGCCGATAAAGGCTGCGACAAAAGGCGTTTGCGGCTCCTTATAGATGTCCCACGGCGTTCCCTTCTGCTCAAGGCGTCCCTTGTTGATCACCATGATCTCATCCGCCACCTCCACCGCCTCCTCCTGATCGTGGGTGACGAAGATGGTCGTGATCTTGAGGCGGTTGATCATCTCGCGAAGCCACGTCCGAAGCTCCTTGCGCACCTTGGCGTCAATGGCCGCAAACGGTTCGTCCAAGAGCAGAAGCTGCGGCTCAGGCGCGATCGCCCGGGCGAAGGCCACCCGCTGCTTCTGTCCGCCCGAGAGCTGATGCGGATAGCGCCCGCCGAGTCCGGCGAGCCCCGTTAAGTTGAGCAGCTTCTCCACTCGCTCCCTCGTCTCCTTGCGCGATTTCTTTTGCACCGCGAGGCCGAAGGCGATGTTATCGAATACCGTCATGTGCTTGAACAAGGCATAGTTCTGGAAGACAAAGCCGATGCCGCGCTTTTGCGGCGGCTCGTTTTCGACCCGCCTCCCGTGAAAGTAGATTTCTCCTGACGAGGGCTGCTCCAGCCCCGCCAGCATGCGCAGAATCGTCGTCTTTCCTCCGCCGCTCGGGCCGAGAAGGCCGATCAGCTTTCCTTCCTCGATGTCGAAGCTGACGCCGTGGACGGCATAATCGCCGCCGAAGCTTTTGCTTAGCTCCTTTACCTGGATGTGCATCGGGTTCTCCTCCCGGTTCCTTTAGGATTTGCGGTGCTTCCACTCGACCAGGCTCTTCACCCCGAGTGTGACAAGGGCGAGCAGGACGAGCAGTGAAGCACAGGCGAATGCGGCGGAAAAATTGTATTCATTATAAAGAATCTCCACATGCAAAGGCAGCGTGTTGGTTTTGCCGCGAATGTGGCCGGAGACTACCGAAACTGCCCCGAATTCTCCCATGGCCCGCGCGTTGCACAATATGACGCCGTACAGGAGCGCCCATTTGATGTTGGGCAAGGTCACCTTCCAAAAGATGCGCCAGCCGCTTGCGCCGAGGCTCGCCGCCGCTTCCTCCTCCGCCGTTCCCTGCGCTTGCATGAGCGGGATAAGCTCCCGCGCGACAAACGGGAAGGTGACGAATACGGTAGTCAGGACGATGCCCGGCACGGCGAAGATCACCTTAATGTCGTGCTCGGAGAGAAACGGTCCGAGCCAGCCCTTGCTGCCGAAGATCAGTACGAAGACCAAGCCGGCAATGACCGGCGACACGGAAAAGGGCAGGTCGATGAGCGTGATGAGCAGGTTTTTGCCGCGAAACTTAAACTTGGTGATGGCCCAAGCTGCCGCGACGCCGAATACCAGGTTGAGAGGAACCGCGATTCCAGCCACGAGCAGCGTCAAGCGGATCGCCGAAAGCGCGTTCTTTTCCCGAAGCGAGGCAAAATAGAGATCCGCTCCCCGCTTGAAGGCTTCCGCAAATACGGTGATCAGCGGAAGAATGAGCACCAGCAAGAGAAACAAGAGAGCGATCCCGATCATCAGATAGCGAACCCATGCCGGTTCGTTCAAATGACGAGGGCGGGTTTGGGGTGCGGCCGCTTGGACACGTGTCGTGACAGCCATGCGATTACCTCCTTCGGGGATCCGGGAATCATCTTGGAAGCGTCTTTTGGTTCGTCTTCCACTGCAGCAGGTTGATGGCAAACAGCAAGAGGAAGGACAAGAGCAGCATGAGCGCGGCAATCGCCGTTGCCCCGGCATAATCAAACTGCTCCAGCTTCGTCATGATGAGCAGCGGAGCGATCTCCGTCTTCATCGGCATGTTGCCGGAGATAAACACCACCGAGCCATACTCCCCGAGCGATCGGGCAAACGCGAGAGCAAAGCCGGTGAGGAGAGGAGGAATCAGCTCGGGAAGAATAACCCGGCGGAAGATCGTCCAGCGGTAAGCCCCGAGACTGGCCGCCGCTTCCTCCAGGTCCTTTTCCAGCTCCTCCAGCACCGGCTGGAGCGTGCGCACGACAAACGGTAGACCGATAAAGGTGAGGGCGATGATGATCCCGAGCGGGGAAAATGCCGCCTTGATCCCAAGAGGTTCGAGCAGCCGTCCGACCCAGCCGTTCTGTGAATAGATCGTGGTGAGCGCGATGCCCGCTACCGCCGTCGGCAGAGCAAACGGAATATCGATGATTCCGTCCACCAATCGCCTTCCGGGAAACCGATAGCGAACCAGGACCCAGGCGATTACGAAGCCGAATACAGCATTGATGACCGCGGCAACGAAGCTTGTGTAGAAGGTCACCTCCAGCGAAGCGAGAACGCGGGAATTCGTGACCGTCTGCCACAGCTTATCCCAGCTGAGCGTCGCAGCCTTCAGGAAGACCGCAGACAGCGGGATGAGCACGATCAGGCTAAGATACAGAACGGTGAAGCCCATGGATAATCCGAAACCGGGGAGCACGCTTTTCATTTTCCGGACACGAGTCATAAGAAAATTCCTCCGCTTATGTGCCAGGGCACCTCATCACTGGTTTCAATGCTTGCAGGAGTGAGGGAACCTGTTCATTTGGGCTGGTAAATCTGATCGAAGACGCCGCCATCATTGAAATGCTTCTCTTGAGCGGCGCGCCAACCGCCAAACAAGCTGATATCAAAGGTCTCGAGTTGCGAAAACTGATCCTTGAATTTCTCGGCGACCGATGCGAGCCGCGGCCTATAGTAGTTCTTGGCGGCGATCGTCTGCCCTTCTTCCGTATACAGATATTCAAGATATGCCTGGGCGATCTCCCGGGTTCCGCGTTTATCCACCGTCTTGTCGACGACAGCAACCGGAGGCTCCGCCAAAATACTGACCGATGGAGTGATGATTTCGAATTTATCCTTGCCGAGTTCGTTCACGGATAGATAGGCTTCGTTCTCCCAAGCGATCAGCACGTCCCCGATTCCCCGCTCCACGAAGGTGGTCGTTGCGCCGCGCGCCCCAGAATCGAGCACTGGCACATTCTTGAAGAGCGCCGTCACGAATTCCTTGGCTTTGGCTTCGTCATTGTTGTTGTGCTTAAGCGCGTAGCCCCAAGCCGCGAGATAGTTCCAGCGGGCTCCTCCCGACGATTTGGGATTCGGGGTAATCACCTGAACGCCCGGTTTGACCAGATCATCCCAATCCTTGATGCCCTTCGGGTTTCCCTTCTTCACTAGGAAGACGATGGTTGATGTATAGGGAGAGCTGTTATCTGCAAGCTTGGACTGCCAATCTTTAGCCAATAGCCCGTTGTCCGCAAGAGAGTCGATGTCATAAGCGAGAGCCAGGGTGACCACATCCGCTTCCAGACCGTCGATGACCGAGCGAGCCTGCTTGCCGGATCCTCCGTGCGACTGCTGGATGGTGACGGACTGTCCGGATTTCTCTTTCCAATAATTCGCGAAAGATTCATTAAAGGCTTCATAGAGCTCCCGCGTCGGATCATACGATACATTGAGCAGCTCCACGCTTGCTTTGCCATTTGTCTTCGGCGCGGTGGATCCGCTTGCTACGCTCTCCGACGGTTTTGGCGAGGAACCTTCTCCGTTTGCCGAGTCATTCTTGTTCCCGCAGCCGATCAGCCCGATCACCAGCGCACCGACCGCCAGAAACGCAGCCCCTTTTCTCCACCTCTTCGGACTTCCGATGCCGTCTCTACCCATCATTCCATCTCCTCTCTTTTTGGCAAAAGCTACCCCTTGAGCAAACCAATTGATTTCCGTAAATAATAATTAATCCGATTGAATTAATAAGATTTGTTAGATCATATCACCTGGAAAATCAATCCGTCAATACGCTTTAAAGCGATAGCGAAAAAAAGTTGATAAGAAATTTTGTGGAATGTCGCTTAAAGTCGAGAAAACGTTACCAAACGGGAGAAATTCAATGATTTATCATCATCCATCAAACGAATTGGAATTTTTAGAATATTTACAATAATCAAATAATAAGGTATGATGAAGCCATGGAAAGCAAAACACTCTTCAACCGAAGCTTCCGCTTTCCAGTCTCCAACCACCTACCGCCTAGAGGAAACGGCTTCCGGATTGCTCTCGTACGATATTTCCGATCACTTGCCAAACAAGCGAGCGGAACGTACCCTCCCCTATCGGGGACCAAAGAACAAAATCCCGAATGCGGACTTTAGCGGCGGCGAAGAGAGGGGATAGTCCATTGGAATTCGTGAGGCGAGCATATTGACGGCTTCATACGGGAAAGCTCGCGGAGGTGACAACGCAGCTTGTATGCAGCGGGTATGCGGGAACCGAGATCACAAGTAAGAGATGGACAGCAATCGATTCTAAAGAAAGGTTGCTCACGGGCATGCCAGGCATGCAAAGCGAATTCGAGGTAGGAATTCGACTATGAACCGAATAGCATGCGAAGCATGTGACCGGCAGGAGGGAAAGAGCAAAAATTGAATACGCACCAACCATATAAATAGCCCTCGCCAGAGCATAATCGGCGAGGGCTATTTATGTATGACCAGAAATCCATCTGCTTGATAGGGGCAATTGCTACAAAAGAGAGCCGAAAACATAACCGCTCCATTCGGTTACCCTTTCCGCTCTCTAGTCTGTTGGCATAGGTTCTTGCGTTATAGGCTCAGCTAATTGGCAGACAGAACACCGCGCGTCTTGACGATGATCTTGCGGATGCTGTCCTCCGACAGGTGATAGCTGAGAGTCAGGTCTTTCATGGTCCAGCCTGTACAGTACAGGCTGTAGATTTCCTGGTTGCGCTTTTCCATCAATTGGCGAGTTCCGTTGTTTTCTCCCCAGCCCGCACGTTTTTGTTCCTTTTTGGGGATGTAGACGATTTCACCTTGAATATATTTTTGAAGCTCCTTAAGCAAGCTAGGGGGAAGAATGTCCCTTCCATTTTTGTAACTCATCACCGAGTACCTCCTTGGGTTGGTTCGTTCCATTGGTTACTTGCGCTGTGCGAAACTTGACCGTGGCAACTTGAAATACAGATTGATTAATCAACATATTCACGCCTCTCCTTTCATAATGGTAGTTTGTGGAATTTCGTTTTTGGGTACAAAAAAACACGATACCCGTATCGTGCCTGCCCGTGAAAAAAAGGTTGTAAGGACATGGGACGGATCATGAAACTTGCTTTTCAGTTAGTCTGCACCTCTACCCGGACTCTGAAAACCTTCATCATCTTAAACACCCCTTCCTCACGTTATGTAATGGAAACCTGTTTCCAGTATAGCGGACTCTCCAATGACTGGCAATGGTTTTATTAAAAAGGCGGAGGACCGACGGTCCCCCGCCCCCATTCCGAGCGATTCCCGCCTGAGTTAGGCGGAAATCACCTCATATGCTTTGATCAACTCAATCACGCTCCTTTCGAAAAGAATTCGCCGGCACCTCTATCTAACCATGCCGGACAAACCAATCTCAAGGGAAAGAATGATCTAAACCGTTTAGTCCTGCTTCGCCCCACAATTCCCTGCCAGCATAGGCTTGCGGAGTGCTTTCTTCGCTGCTTCACGGTTCTCCGGAAAGAATGGATTATCTTCAACGGCACCGAAATTCCTTGTCCAAATTTATTAATGCGGATGGATTAGGACTTCCAGCAGAACCCTGCAACCCTTTTCCATCTGATCTCGTCTGAATAAGAAGATCCCCTACTAACGGAGGTGTCGACTCTTGTTACGAGTAAAGCGCACAACCATCGCCGCCCTCGCTGCCGGCTGCTTGCTTCTCGCGGGCGTTCAGCAAACCGCCGAGGCCGCTGCCAAGTACGTGCTTACCCAGGTCAATTACCCGGTTCATGTAAACGGAATTCCCTATGTCGACGAGAACCTGCCCATTCTCAATTACAAAGGCTCGACTTATGTACCGCTGAAGAGCATCGCCACGATTCTGGGCGATCATGTCGTCTGGAATACCGCCGCGAAGCGCGTCGATATCACTCCCGCCATACCCGAGTATGCCAATCCCGCATTCCGCATCACCTCGGTAGCCGGTCAAGACGGCCGTTATACCGTGAAAGGGCAAGGCCGAGTTTTTGAGGCTGTCATGTCGTATCGCGTGACGGACGGCAAATCGACCCTTCTCGACAAGACCCTTCAGTTGAACGCGGGGGCTCCCTCCTGGGTTCCCTTCAAGCTCGAGCTGACCCTCCCCAAGGATCAATTGCCGAAGGATGGGACGCTTCATCTGGAGCTGTATGAGACCAGCATGAAGGACGGCCAGCCGATTCATGTGCTGCCCATTCACCTGCAGACCTGGTAGACGGTAAAAAGGATGAGGCCGGTTCCGGACAGGCGTAGCCTGCTCGGAACCGGCCCTTTTGTTAGTCCCCTATGCCCTCACGTTTCCGGCAGGAAGAGAAAGCTTTACGATAGGATGCGGCACTCTGCTCCCTATACAGGAAAATCCTTCATCCTCTGCGATGGGAGCGTTCATACACGCGAAATTCATAACGATAGGGATTCTTCTCGTCCGTTACGCCAGGGGTCATAGAGACAAGCTTCCATTCGCTCTCGTCCCATACGGTGAAGTAAGTATCCGCAGGGAAGTCGGCATCGATGACGGTCAAGTGAATCCGATCGGCGTACGGGTAGAACAGACGGAAGATCTCCGCTCCGCCGATGACGAACAACTCTTGATCCCGATAAGCCTCCGCCGCCTCACGGGGAGAACGGACAACCTCAATACCCTCGGCCTGAAAAAGCTCATCCCGCGTCGCAACGAGATTTGTCCGGCCGGGCAGCGGCTTGCCGATGGATTGATACGTTTTGCGCCCCATCAAGATAGGGTGGCCCATCGTGGTCCGCTTAAAGTAGGCGAGATCGGCCGGGAGCCGCCAGGGAAGCTTGTTATCGCTGCCGATCGACCGATCCCGGCCCATGGCGAGAATAAAAGTGATCACACCGAAACCTCCCCACGGATTCGGGGATGCGGATCATAGCCCGTTAAGGTGAAGTCCTCATAGACGAAATCGAAGATCGAATGGACCTCCGGATTGAGCGTCATGGTGGGCTGAGACCTCGGCTCACGGGACAGTTGTTCGTTCACTTGATCGAGATGATTTAAGTAAATATGGGCATCTCCCAGCGTATGAATGAATTCCCCCGGCTTGAGCCCGCACACTTGAGCAATCATCAAGGTGAGCAGCGCATAGGACGCGATATTGAAAGGTACGCCAAGGAAAGTGTCGGCGCTGCGCTGGTAGAGCTGACAGGACAGCCGCCCGTCCTGGACATAGAATTGAAACAGCAGATGGCAGGGGACGAGTGCCATTTGGTCCAGCTCACCCACATTCCAGGCACTGACGATGAGGCGCCGCGAATGGGGTGTCGTCTTGATCGCTTCGATCACCTGAGAAATCTGATCGATGGTCCGACCGTCCACGGCTTCCCACGATCTCCACTGCTTGCCGTATACCGGTCCGAGGTCGCCATTTTCATCCGCCCATTCATCCCAGATGCTTACCTTATGTTCACGAAGATACGCGATATTGGTCTCTCCCTTAAGAAACCATAGCAGCTCGTATATGATGGACTTCAAGCTCATTTTCTTGGTGGTGAGAAGCGGAAATCCTTTGGCGAGATCAAACCGCATTTGGTATCCGAACGTGCTGATCGTGCCCGTTCCCGTACGGTCCTCTCTCTTGGAACCGTTCTCCAGGATATGCTTGCATAAGCCGAGATAAGCGTCCATGTCAGCCTCCAATCGTATTCTTCTTTTGTGTCTGGTCTGCGTCCATTATAACAGCTTTTCCACCAATCGATGAGTGGGCAAGGTGAGATCGGCACGAATTTCGCAGCCCTCAGGCTTATCCAAGCTTTTGAGAAAATGGTCGATCACCCCGACGAAGCCCCGACGTTCTAGAACACTGTCCCAGCTTCCGAAACGGATTGAGCGCTCTCCGCTCGTAACCGAAGACAGAATTCCCTGCTCCAGGTTGACGATCTCTGCCGTGTGGCCGCTTCCATACAAAGACAATCTCTCGAGATCGCTTCCGGCTGCCCGGTTCATGGCAAACTGGGCGGTGAAACGGCCGGATTCCACTCCGCCAGAAGCATGAAGCAACCGGCCTTCCGAGTCGATCCTCAAGCTTTTGCCGACGACGGCAGGCTCTTCTCCTGCGAGCCACACCAGGAGATCCAGCATGTGAATCAAATCATCGTACAGGGTTCGCTTGGCGTCATGCTTTTGCTGGCGGATGCGGTGCTTCTCGGCAACTGCGTATTCGATTCCCCCTGCATCTCGAACATGATTGCGAGCTTGCTGATAGAAGGGAGCAAAGCGTCGGTTAAAGCCGACGGCGAGCAGCAAGCCGCGAGCCAGCGCTTCCTCTGCCATGGCCCTCGATTCCCGGATGTCGTAGGAGAGCGGTTTGTCCACATAGACGTGCAGCCCTCGCCGCAAACAGCCGAGCACCAGCTCCGTATGAGCCTCTGTAGGCGCATGAATGAATACAGCCTCCGGTTCAGCCTCCAGCAGTTGGCCGAGATCGGTGCCTCCTGCGGGAAATCGATATTCCGCGCGGATGCGATCCACCGTCTCCTGTCTCCGGCTCATCACCGAGACGATTTCGATTTTCGGATGCCGGGATAGAACCGGCAAATAAGCTTTTTGCGCAATGTCACCCAAGCCGATGACGGCTATTCTTCGTTTGGTCATTCGAATCGTTCCTTTCTAAAAAGGTACTCGTTATCCTTCGGCCAGCTTGCGGAGCAGCTCCGCTTCAAGCCGAACCGGTTCCTTTGGAACTCGCGACAAGCAAAAGCTGTTGATCAGCTCCGAAGCCCGCACCGGTTCGGGCTGCTCCAGGAGGCCGCTCCAATAGGCAAGGCAGCCCACCACCTCTTCCGCTCTTCGGCCAGATCGCCTCATCGAAGAGATGCCGACGGCGCCGTGACGCTTGGACAACCGGGAGCCATCGGGTCCGTACAGCAGCGGAACGTGGACATAGTTCGGCGCTTGTTCGCCAAGCGCCTCAAACAGGAGCAGCTGACGCGGAGTCGAATCGAGCAGATCCATTCCCCTCAATACGTCGGTGATCTCCATATCCGCATCATCGACGACGACAGCCAGTTGATAGGCGATGATGCCATCCGCCCGACGAACGACGAAATCCCCTCCCGCTCCCGACAAGAAAAGCTGTTCGCCCAAGAGCCCGTCCGTGACTGTTATCTCCTGATTCGGAAGGACAAAGCGCAAGGAAGGCTCCTTGCTTGCTGCTTTCATTCGCCTCTCTTCTTCGGACAACCGGCGGCAGGTCCCTGGATAGACCGGCCCCTCGGAGCCGATGCCGTGAGGTGCGCTTGCAATACCGGCGAGATCAGCCCGGCTGCAATAACAAGGGTAGAGGTACCCACCGGCTTGCAGCCTATCCAATGCTTCCCGATATCGGTCCTCCCGCTCGCTCTGAACGTACGGGCCGTAGGGACCGCCTTCCTTCGGCCCTTCATCAAAATCCAAACCAAGCCATTCCAGGTCGCGAATGATCTCTTCCGCCCATTCCGCCCGAGAGCGCGGCTTGTCGATATCCTCCATGCGGAGGATAAACTCTCCCCCCGCCGCACGGATTTGCAGCCAGGCCAGCAGCGCCGTGCGCGCATTGCCGAGATGCAGGCTGCCGGAAGGGGTCGGAGCGAACCGCCCCCTCCGCTTGGACGCTGTTTCAGCCATCACATTCTCCCGCTTTCCATCAACTTGTCTTCTACCACCTTACTACACTCCGGATAGGCGCGAAAAGACCGATTCGCAAAAACGGACACCTCCGCTTGAAGCGAAAGGTGTCCATCCTTGCCAGCATGCCCGGCATGGGGCCGTTCAAGGTGAAGGGATGCCAAGCCAAGAGCCGTTGTCGCCTTCATCTTTGTCTTTGTCTTTGTCTTTGTCCGTGTCTTTATTTTTATCTTGGTTCTTGTCTTTGTCTTGGTCCTTATTTTTATCCTTGTCTTTATCCTTGTCCTGGTTTCCGTTATTTCCTTGGTCACCTTTTTGTTTGTCGTTATCCTTGCTATCCTTGTCGTTTCCCTGATTATTATTGTTGTTTCCTTGATTGTTGTCTTTATCTTTGTCTTTGTCTTTATCTTTGTCTTTGTCTATATCTTTTTTATCGTCCTTATCCTTGTTCTTGTCGTCGTCCGTTTTTTCGTTCCCTTTTCCGTTTCCGTTGTTCCCCTTCTGTCCGTTGCTATTCCCTTTCCCCGCAGCAGCCGTTTGCTCCGATACGGGACGGATCACAGGCTCAGACGTCACACCGGTTGACGAGTTGGTCCTGTCCCCAACAGAGCTTGGCGATGGGGTAGACACAGCCGGTTCGGCATTGCCCTGCTTGTTCTTCAGTTTGCGATCAAGCTCGCCGCTCTTCTCTTCTTTGAGAAGCGACTGAAGGCTCTCCTTGGTCAGTTGGTCCTTGCTGATAAAGTTCTCGATTCCGCCGGCCGATTCCGCCAGCTTCCTCAAAGATTGCGTCTTGAATTGGTCGACCGTGACGGAATAGCCGTTATTCTTGGCGCTGAGGTACGCGGCGTATTTGCCAGCGGACAGCTCGACCTTCTTCGCTTCATTCCGAATATCAGGCGTGGCGGAAATAGCGGCCACGGCATAATTTTCAACTTCGTTGGAGTGATTCTTGTCCAAATACGCTTTGACCGTCGTCTCCAGTTCCTCCGTCAGTCGGGAATCGACAAGCCGGCTGTCCTTCACGGTCGTTGCGGTGATCATGATATCCGCTTCCCCGGTGGACAAATAATTTTTCTCCGATTGTGCAAGGAGCTCCTGCATGATCCCATCCAAGGTCTTTTCCTTGTAGGCAATCCCCTGAATGAGCGCCTCTCCATCCCCGTTCAAGGCGCTTAGTGAACGGACTTTCTCCATTTTATCGACGCCGATCTCGACACTGGGGTTGATATCCAGAGAAACGTAAGCAACAACGCTCCGTCCGGAAAACCAGGCGGATGGGTTGCCTACATGAGGAAATCCGCCAAAGAGAATTACACAAATGAGGATCGCAGCCGCCAGAGAAGACAGCATGGAAAAAGGCGTCAGTCGGTCGCGTTCGCGAGCCTCCGACGGGGCAAACGAAATTTCTTCCCCTACTCGGCAGGTCCGGTTTTTTCGGGCGATTTCCCGAAAATGGCCGTCACCGGTCATGATGATGAGGGTTTTTGCCTTTTTTTCCATCACGATACCTTTGTTCATGAAGACACGCTCATTTCTGTGGAATTTCCAGCATGGAGATATTCGCGGAGAAAAGGATAGGGACCGTTGTGGATCAACGCAACGGCGATGATGTATTTGCGGTTTCGCTCAATTGTTTTGCGGGACAGCTTGGCGCGTGAAGTCAATTCGGCAACCGGCAAAAGCTTGCGGCTGATCAGATACCGCATCAGATCCGCATCGCCTGCAAGCAGTCGCCCCACATTCATCAGCATAAGGCGCGAGTCGGCATGCTTGGGCGAAGCCTGGACCAGATCGGCAAAACGAATTTCGAACTCCAGCAGAACACGGCTGAAATCGAGGATTTCGCTCTGGCGTTCCTCCGCTTTTTGCATCGTTTCATGGGCTTCCACGGCTTGCTTGATTTCCAAGGGATGAAGACCGGCCGTTTCCTCGTCCCCTTCCGACTCGAAGGAGCTGAAGGGTATGTTCACGGCATGCCGTTCCTCTTTGCGGAAATAATCGATGAGGCGGCGGCGGACCACCGTCTCGGCAAACCCGAGGAAGGATCGCCCGGAATCACGGGAATACCCATCGATCGCTTCGTTAAAAGCAGCGAGAGCGATGTTGAACTCATCGTCCCGGGAGGGGTCGATGTAGCGTTTGCAGATTTGACTGGTTATTTTGGCCACGAAGGGCTGGTAATCGGTTATAAAGGGATTTCGAAGTTCCTGATTGCCGTCTTGAATAGCGACGACGACCTGCTCCGGCTCTTGCGGAGTTTTGGACTCCGGTGTCATCTCCGAGGAGTTTTTTCCCAAAAATCGTTTAAACATGGCGAGTATCACGACTCCACCTCACATATAGTTTTCGCAGGGTTTATCGCTCTTGCGGGGGTCCGTGTTGCTTGCGACCGGCTTGGGATTCCGATCTCTTTCGACATTATACCACAACTTCCCTCCTGAGAAGGGAGCCCCGCATGCAGTCCCTACTCAACAAACGAAAAAGAAGCCGTCTATGTTTCACCAAAGAACGGCTTCTTACGTGATTCTAGTTGCTTTCAACGGAAAGCGCTTCATCTTCGGAATTCCATGAATTCCCTATCCGGCTTCACCCCGTAATGCGCCGCTCGCTGATGATCTCACGCTGAATACTTAAGGCAGCAAGCCTGCTCTTTAGTTGCCCCTCCCACTCGTTGTCGCCGAACTCTTTGGCGACACGGAGCAAATCCAGCGACATGTCGATCTGGCGGTCCACCAGGTCCATCGGATCGTCATTCTCTTGATTGATACAATTTTCAAATAACTCGTCCGATTTATTCCCCTGCACATAGTCCAAAAAGTTAATCTCCGAGGCTCCGTCCACCGCCACATATTCCGCCAATATTTCGAACTCCCGCCGAACCAAATAGTGCACATCCGTCCTGTGACATACCGGGCAATACAAGGTGGGTACATTCAGCATACGTGTGTGGAGATGCTTTACGATTCCCCGAGTGCCGATCATGCTGGCGCCGCAGCAAAAGCTCATCGAACTCCCCTCCTTCAGATGATGGGATAAGATCGCTTCACTTCCGTTTCAAAGATTCATAGAACAGTAGGTCTTACTCCTATCTTATCCAGTTGGAAGGACTTTGAATAAGGATCGCTGATATTTTCGAGATGAACCGGATGGACAGCTAGCGTTATGTGAAGCGATCAAGCTCCCGAAGTATCTCAGCCCGGTGGTAGATTAGTCCCACATGCAAAAAAGCGGAACCCGTTTTCCCTAGGGATAGGAAAATCGGATTCCGCGGAAGCATAACATTATTCTTCGGGATCAGGGAGCTCGTCTTGATCCGGGAACAGAGCCTTGTAGCGCTCCTCCTCCCAGAGAGCCTCCGTTTCTTCCGGAGCCTCAAGCTCCACTTGCACGAGCCAAGCCTGATTCGGGTCCAGATTGACCAAGGCCGGATTCTCGGCAACGGCAGGGTTGACTGCGACGATCTTGCCGCTGACAGGCGAATCCAGCTCGCTTACCGATTTCACCGATTCCACGCTGCCAAAAGGCTCACCCGCGACAAGCCGTTCTCCGGTCCGTGGCAGCTCTGCAAAAACGAGCATTCCAAGCTCATGCTGAAGATAATCCGTCAGGCCAAGCTTGGCCGTTCTTCCTTCGATCATTACCCACAAATGCCCTTCGCTGTACTTCCGTTCCTCTATTGTCATGCCCATTATCCTCCTTGGTTGTACATAGCAAAGCCTTCCGCGGGGCTATCCCGGCAGAAGGCGATCACTGCTTGATTGCTTACACACGCAGGGTCTTTCACCCTGTCTTCCCGTTCATCGGCACAAGCTGCTTTCCCTGTATCCGATCATCGAAAACGTCCCATCACGAAGGGCAGCTCGTTCCGGGTGTATGTTCATGCGGTAAGCCCATGGCACGGCATGTAAAATCCCATCCGAAAGCGTCCGAGATCCGTTCACTGAAAGAATCGTAGCATTCCAAAAAAACAAAGTCAATGGTATGGTTATTTCATTATAACCATTCTATTTAATGAAAAAACGGACGGCTTTGATGAACGCAAATCAGCCTCCGATGGTTCTCATCGGAGGCCGAGCGTTGATGAAGGAAATACGCCGGAAGATGGTAACCCGGCATGGGGTTGATCATCATGATGCGACGCCTCACCACTCGCATACACCCGCATGGGGGTGGAAGGAGGGGGGGTTACCGGATGGCGGCGACGATCAGATCGCCCATTGCCGAGGTTCCGAGGGCCGTGCTCTTGTCTACCGCGATATCTCCTGTTCGATAGCCCGCATCAAGAACTTCCGCCACGGCGCGCTCGATGGCTTCGGCTGCTTCATGGTAACCGAAGGTCACCCGATACATGAGTGCCACCGACAAAATCGTCGCCACCGGGTTGGCGACACCAAGGCCGGCGATATCGGGAGCGGAGCCATGCACCGGCTCGTACAGCCCGAAGCTGCCTTCTCCGAGAGAAGCCGACGAGAGCATCCCGATCGAGCCGGTCAGCATGGCCGCTTCATCACTCAGAATATCGCCGAACATGTTCTCGGTCACGATGACGTCGAAGCTGGATGGACGGCGAAGGAGCTGCATCGCACAGTTGTCTACTAGAACATGCTCCAGCTCGACATCGGGATAGTCGGCCGAGATGCGAATGACCGTCTCCCGCCACAAACGCGATGTCTCCAGCACGTTTGCCTTGTCCACCGACGCCAGCTTCTTGCGGCGGGTCCGAGCGATCTCAAAGGCTTGGCGGGCGATCCGCTCGACTTCCTTAACGTTGTAGGAGCTGGTATCGACGGCTTCCTCTCCGCCTTCGCTTTCCCGGCGGAATTTCTCGCCGAAGTAGATGCCCCCGGTCAGCTCGCGGACAACGATCAGGTCGGTTCCTTCCAGCACCTCCGGCTTCAGCGTAGACGCTCCCATCAAGCAATCGAACACGAGAGCCGGACGAATGTTGGAGAACAGCCCGAGCGCTTTGCGGATGCCGAGCAATCCCGTCTCAGGCCGCAGTTCCTTCGAGTTCGTGTCCCATTTGGGACCGCCGACGGCGCCGAGAAGCACGGCATCCGCTTTGCGACACATCGCAAGCGTGTCCTCCGGCAGCGGCGTTCCCCGCTCATCTATGGCGATTCCGCCAAAAAGCCCATATTCGAAATCAAAGCGGAGGCCGTATGCCTCCTCCGTCTTGCGCATCACTTTAATGGCTTCTGCCACCACTTCCGGCCCAATGCCGTCGCCCTCGATCACGGCGATTTTCTTCACGTCTGCCACCTGCTCCACCCCTTCAGTTCACGTTCATAGCCTTTCTTCATTTTTGCACAGGAAGGCCGGTTTGACTAAGATATAAATTCTATTGCCTTAATAGATAGAATCAATAAAGCTTCCACCGAAAAACCCGCAAGAGAGCCCCGGACGGGTTCCCTCTTACGGGTCGGATCGAACTCGACAAGGCAGGTACAAATGATCCTGATTGCCGGGTTTACAGGATTCAGCTAGCACGCTGTCAGCTCTAAAACTATGGTCTCAGCACAACTTCTCATACCAATTGACGCCGATTCATATCCACACGATTAGGCTGACAGCGTACTAGCACGCCCTCACCCTTAATCGTTTGGTTATAACTTGCCGTTGGGGATGAGGAAGGGTGCTGAACCATTGGTTTTTGAGATGAAAGCATCCTATGCCAGCGTCACGCCGTCGCGTCGCCCTTCCGCAAGCGAACGCCTGCGATCAAGCAGCCGGTTCAACGAATCCACGTAAGCGCGAGCGCTTGCCTCGAGAATATCGGTGCTCACTCCTCTGCCTTGAGAGGAGATACCGTCCTGAGCCAAGACCACATGCACTTCCCCAAGAGCATCCTTGCCATGGGTTACCGACTGAATGGAGTAATCCTGAAGCTCGACATTCTCCTGGGTTGCCTTGTCGATGGCCTTGTAGATGGCATCCACCGAGCCATTGCCGGCGGCTGCTTCCTCAACGACCGTTCCGTCAGCAGCGTGAATGCGGACCGATGCCGTCGGCACCGATTTGTTGCCGTACGTCACCTGAATGGTCTCCAGAACGAAGGCTTCCGGAACGGCGATCAGCTTCTCTTCAATGAGGGCACGGATATCTTCATCGGAGACATCCTTTTTCTTATCGGCCAAATCCTTGAACTTGGCGAACGCCTCATTCACCCGCTCATCGTCCAAGGTATAACCGAGATCGAGCAGCTTCTCACGGAAGGCGTGACGGCCGGACAGCTTGCCAAGCGTCAGCTTACTCTCGCGGAGACCGATCGTCTGCGGGGAGATGATCTCGTATGTGGTCTTCTCCTTCAGCACGCCATCCTGGTGGATGCCGGATTCATGGGAGAAGGCGTTCGCCCCGACGATCGCCTTGTTGCTCGGCACTGGCATGCCGGTGAGGCGGCTGACGAGGCGGCTGGTGCGGGCGATCTCGGTCAGAACGAGTCCGGTCTTCGCCTGGAAGAAATCCTGCCGGGTCTCCAGCGCCAGTGCAATCTCCTCAAGCGCCGTGTTACCGGCGCGCTCGCCGATCCCGTTGAAGGTCCCCTCCACCTGGTCCGCCCCGTTCAAGACAGCGGCAAGCGAGTTGGCCGTCGCCATACCGAGGTCGTCATGGCAGTGGCAACTGAGCTGAATCTTCTCGATCCCGGGAACCTGCTCCTTCACGGTCTTGAAGATGTTGCCGTATTCGGCCGGGGACAGGTAACCGACCGTATCCGGAATGTTGACGACGGAAGCTCCCGCCCGAATAGCCATGGCGACCACTTCACAGAGGAAGTCGAGCTCGGTGCGGCCGCCATCCTCCGGGGAGAATTCGACCTTGTCGAAGTACTTGCGAGCGTACCGGATCGCCGCTTCGGCGGTCTCCAACACCTCATGCTTCTCCATGCGGAGCTTGTGCTTGCGATGGATGGGCGAGGTGGCGAGGAACAGGTGCAGCCGCGGATCTTGAGCGTCCTTCAGGGCCTTCACCGCAGCGTCGATGTCTTGCTCGCGGCAGCGAGACAATGCCGTGATGGAAGCATTCCGGACCGCGCGGGCGACCTCGCCGACGCTTGCCACTTCTCCCGGCGAAGAAGCCGGGAATCCCGCTTCAATCCGGTCCATGCCTACCTTTTCCAATTGAAGGGCGATCTCCACCTTTTCCTGGGTATTGAGATTGACGCCCGGCGTCTGTTCTCCGTCGCGGAGAGTCGTGTCAAACAGATAAATCTTCCTCATCCCATTCACCTCCTGTAAGTCTATTGATTGGCAAGCCTGCTTATTTCTTGATCCAATGCATCATTTCGCGGAGACGGCCGCCGACCACTTCGATCGGATGCTCGGCTTCGTTGCGGCGGGTTGCGGTCAGGAAAGCACGGCCGGATTGATTCTCCAAGATGAAGTCACGCGCAAACTTGCCCTGCTGAATGTCGGCGAGGACCCGCTTCATTTCCTTCTTCGTCTCTTCGGTGACGAGACGCGGTCCGGTTACATAGTCGCCGTATTCCGCCGTGTTGCTGATGGAGTCGCGCATCGTGGCAAGGCCGCCTTCGTAGATCAGGTCGACGATCAGCTTCATCTCATGCAAGCATTCGAAGTAAGCCATTTCGGGAGCATAACCGGCTTCGGTCAGCGTCTCAAAGCCTGCTTTGATGAGAGCCGCCCCCCCGCCACAGAGAACGGCTTGCTCGCCGAACAAATCCGTCTCGGTTTCTTCCTTGAAGGAGGTTTCGATGACGCCGGCGCGGGTACAGCCGATGCCCTTCGCATAAGCGAGTCCGACCGCCTGAGCGTTGCCTGTCGCGTCTTGGTGAATCGCGATGAGTCCGGGAACCCCAAATCCTTCCACATACGTGCGGCGTACGAGATGGCCTGGTGATTTGGGAGCGACGAGCAAGACATCCACGCCAGAAGGAGCGACGATTTGCCCAAAATGAACGTTGAAGCCATGCGAGAACATGAGCACATTTCC
The DNA here is from genome assembly GCF_001457415.1 of Gorillibacterium timonense. GTDB lineage: Bacteria > Bacillota > Bacilli > Paenibacillales > NBRC-103111 > Gorillibacterium > Gorillibacterium timonense. Next base: position 695,843 of record NZ_LN881722.1, on the reverse strand, counting down.
CGGAACCAGGTTCGCTTCGATTTCATCCTTGTAGACCTTGGCCTGGGTTTCATCCGGCATGAGAATCTGCACCACATCGGCAAGCTTGGAGGCTTCCGCGACGGTATAAACGTCGAAGCCGTCATTCTTCGCTTTGTCGAACGATTTGCCCGGACGCAACCCAATGATCACCTTGATGCCGCTGTCGCGCAGGTTTTGCGCTTGGGCATGCCCTTGGCTGCCGTACCCGATAACCGCGACGGTTTTGCCTTTCAATGCTCCGAAATCGGCGTCTTGCTCGTAGTACATTGTCACTGCCATGATAAATGCCTCCTTTGGGATGTACCCTTCCAATCAGGGACCTGAAGAGGCGAAGCCCTTCGCCCGCTCAGGCTCCCCTTGGAAGGGGGGAACGATTGAATGTTACGGACACCTTTTCTTCATGTCCAAAAAAGCTCTCTTCTATTTCAAGCTGCGAATCATCGCGGTAACGCCGGTGCGAGAAAGCTCGCGGATGCCGTAAGGCTTCAGCAGCTCGACGATCGCGTCGACTTTATCGGTGCCTCCGACCGCTTGAACGATCATCGCGGAAGGTCCGATATCGACAACGGACGCCCGGAACGTTTCGACGACGCCGAGAATTTCCGGACGGGCGGACGGCTCCGCGTTCACCTTGATGAGAGCGACTTCCCGCTCCACATTCGGATTCTCGCTCAAGTCGACGACCTTGATGACGTCGATCAGCTTGTAGAGCTGCTTCTCGATCTGTTCCATGGTCGAATCGTCGCCGCTCGTCACGATGATCATTCGAGACAGCCCGACTTCCTCCGAAGCTCCCACGGTAATGCTATCGATGTTGTAACCGCGTCTTCCGAAGAGACCTGCGACCCGCTGCAGGACGCCTGGCTGGTTGTTCACCAGTACGGATATCGTGTGCTTCGTTTCGATCATTCCGCATCCCCCATTAGCATCTTGTCGATGGTATTTCCCTGCGTGACCATCGGGTACACGTTCTCGTATTTGCTGACCCGGAAGTCAATGAGCACAGGTCCCGGAGTGTCCAGCGCTTCCTGCCAAACCTTGCGCGCTTCCTCCTTGTTTGCGGCCCTGAGGCCCTTCACTCCATACGCTTCTGCCAGCTTGACGAAATCGGGGCTTCCTGCCAGATCAATGTGGCTGTAGCGCTGGTCGTAGATGATCTCCTGCCACTGACGGACCATCCCGAGCACCTGGTTGTTCAGGATCACGATCTTCACCGGAATGTTGTTGATGGCGCATACGGCCAGCTCCTGGGAGCACATCTGAATGCCGCCGTCGCCGTTGATGGAGACCACCAGCTTATCCGGGTTGCCCATCTGAGCGCCGATCGCGGAAGGGAAGCCGAAGCCCATTGTGCCGAGTCCACCCGAGGTGACGATGGAGCGGGGATGCTGGAACTTGTAGAATTGGGCGACCCACATCTGATGCTGGCCAACGTCCGTCGTGACGATCGCCTCACCCTTCGTCGTTTCGTTGATCATTTCGATCACGAATTGAGGCTTGAGCTCTTCGTCCGAATCTTTATACCGGAGCGGATAATCCCGCTTCATCTGTTGAATGTGCTTCACCCATTCGGCGGTGGGAGCTGCGGTCGCCTTCGTGTTGGCATAAGCGAGTACGTTCTTGACGTGCCCGACGACCGGAATGTCCGGCTTGACGTTCTTGCCGATCTCCGCCGGATCGATGTCGATGTGAACGATCTTCTTTGCCTTCGGCGCAAAGCCCTTCAGCTCCATCGTCACGCGATCATCGAACCGGGCCCCGATACAGATCAGAAGATCCGCATTCTGAATGGCCATGTTCGCCGTATAGGTCCCGTGCATGCCGGGCATTCCCATCCACAGCTCGTGAGCGCTCGGGAATCCTCCGAGGCCGAGCAGGGTTGTCGTGATCGGAATGCGTGTCTTCTCCACGAATTCCAGCAGCTCTGCCGAAGCGTCCGCACTGACCACGCCCCCTCCGGCCAGAATGACCGGCTGCTCCGCTGCGCGGATGGCCCGAATCATCTTGTCGACCTGCAGCTTGTTCGGATCGGTCGTCGGGTTGTAGCCGCGGATGTTGACCTCCGTCACCGGACGAAACTCGGTCAGATGCGCGGAGACGTCCTTCGGAATATCGATCAGTACCGGTCCTTTGCGGCCAGTTCCGGCAATATGGAAAGCCTCGTGGATAATCCGCGGAAGCTCCTGAACGGTCCGCACCAGGTAGCTGTGCTTGGTCACGGGCATCGTGATACCGGTGATATCGGCTTCTTGAAAAGCGTCGGTGCCGATGAGCGGACTGGCGACGTTGCCAGTGATGACAACGAGCGGCACCGAATCCATGTAGGCTGTCGCGATCCCTGTCACCAGGTTCGTTGCCCCGGGTCCCGAGGTCGCGATGCATACCCCGATCTTGCCGGTCGTACGGGCGTACCCATCAGCCGCATGGATGGCTCCCTGCTCATGTCGGGTCAGCAGGTGATGGAAGTCCGCGTTGCCGTGCATCGCATCGTAGATGTAGAGCACCGCACCGCCGGGATAGCCGAAGACGCATTCCACACCCTCCAGCAGCAGGGAGCGAAGCAGAATTTCGGAACCGGAGATGACATCGGGCTTCAGCAGCTTGACCTTCAATTCTTCCTTCAACACTTTGGCTGGACTCGGAATACTCATCCTAACCCCCCCTAAATTTGGTTTATCGGCAGGTTGCCGCAGTATGCAAAAAACCCCTTTCGTCCCTGAACATTTCGGTTCAGAGGGACGAAAGGGGTTAGCTTCCGTGGTACCACCCAGCTTTGCCCGCGCTTCGCAGCGCAAGGCCTTGGTCGGTGCAGCCAAATTACCGGTACACCGCGGCACGTAACGGGTGCCGATCCGATTCTCCCTAATGCGCCGCTTCAAGCTTGCGCGGCTTTTCAGGAAAACAGCTCCGAGGTGAGCTCGCATTCAAAGGATAGTGGCGTCGGTTTCAGCAGGTTCCGCCGCTCTCTGGTTCACCAGGGCCTTTGGTGCTTCGTCCTCTTCATAGCTGATCTAACGTGTGAGGTTTTGATTAAGGCTTATTATAGGCAGGCGATTTTCAATAGTCAATACCTTGCCGGTTTAAACCAGTAAAGAATTTTACCGAAATATTCGCACAACGACCGAAAAACCTAACAGGAATGCGAGGTTGACTCTAGAAAAAAGGGCGTATCACCATTTTCTTTCGCAATGATAAATCGCACATTCGCCCGCTTAATCCGCAACTCCAAGCGCCTTATTCTTCTCCTTGAACCGCTCATTATGCGAGGAGACGTACGCAACCTTCGGGGCGGACGGATCGAGGTAAAGCTTCGCGCTGTTGACCGCAAGCACAGCATCCGTGAATGTTCCAGCAATGAGCCGCACCTTGCTGGAATAATCGACAAAATCGCCTGCGGCGAAGACGCCGGGAAGATTGGTTTCCAGTCTGTCGGACACCGTCGCGCACCACTCGCCCATCTCCAAGCCCCATTCCCGCAGCGGTCCGAAGTCGGCTTTGAGGCCGTGATTGACCACAACAGCGTCCACCTCAAGCCGCTCCGTCTCTCCGTTCTCCACATGACGGATCGTGACCTGATCGATGGTTTCCCCATTGTGGCTGTGCAAGTGAGTGACCGCATAAGGAACGCGGACGTTCACCGACGAAGCCATCATGCGGGCCACATTCTTCTCATGGCCACCGAAATGCTCCCGCCGATGGACGATCTCCACTCCAGCCGCGACGGATTCGAGCTCATTCGCCCAATCCACCGCGGAATCTCCTCCGCCGGATATCAGTACGCGTTTCCCTCGAAACGGCTCCAATTCCTGTACGGTGTAATGCAGATTCGTCACCTCATAGCGATCCGCTCCCTCGATCTCCAGTTTGGCCATTTTCAGGATTCCGTATCCAACCGTCAGAATGACAGTCCGCGTCAGGTGACGTTCTCCCGAAGCCGAAGTCAGCAGATAGGTTCCGTCCTCAAGGCGCTCCTGGGCCACGATCTGCTGCCCGAGAACGAGGGTCGGTTCAAAGGTCATGGCTTGCTCCCGGAGACGGTTTATTAAATCTCTGCAGAGCGTGGGTGTTACGCCGCCTACGTCCCAGATCATTTTCTCGGGATAGATGAGCATCCTGCCACCCAACTCTTCCTTGGCTTCGATCAACTTGGTCTTCATATCCCTCATCCCGCTGTAAAAAGCAGCGTACATGCCCGCAGGCCCTCCACCGATGATCGTGACGTCGTATAAGTCCAATTGGTCGCTCATGGCACCCTCCATTGATATTGATTATCATTATCAATACTGTATTTTAAATGAGCGCCCACTCTTTGGCAATGGACAAACCCGATAAAACGCAAAAAATCCGAACGGTCCCCCTTTGAGGAGACTCGTCCGGATTTCGAAACGCGCCATTCAGCTTACGCGTTGATTTTGGCTTTGGCGGTGTTGGCCAGGTCGGCGAAGGCTTTGCTGTCGGTGACAGCCAGCTCGGCCAGAATCTTGCGGTTCACGTTCACGCCAGCCAGCTTGAGACCGTACATGAATTTGCTGTAGCTCAGGCCGTTTTGACGAGCGCCGGCGTTGATGCGGGTTACCCACAGACGACGGAAATCGCGTTTTTTGCGGCGACGGTCACGGTATGCATACATACCGGACTTCATTACTTGTTGGTTCGCGGTTTTAAACAGGCGGTGCTTGGAGCCGAAATAGCCCTTAGCCAGCTTCAGTACTTTTTTATGACGACGGCGGGTTACGAAACCGCCCTTTACTCTTGCCATGGAATTCTACCTCCTGAGTTTTCGAAGAATCGATATTATTTAACGTATACGAGAATGCTCTTGATGCGTTTAACATCTCCGGAGGAGACAAGGGTTCCCTTGCGCAGATGGCGCTTACGGGAAGGCGATTTGCTTTCGAGGATGTGGCGTTTGAAAGCTTTGTTTCTCTTCAGCTTGCCGCTACCGGTTTTGGTAAAGCGCTTGGCTGCGGCGCGGTTCGTTTTCATTTTCGGCATTGACTTTATCCTCCTAGGACTGATTATGTGAAAAGGTCGGGCCGGCCTTATTTCGGGGACAGGATCATGATCATGCTGCGGCCTTCCAGCTTCGGCCTGCGTTCTACGACGCAAATATCCTTAGCTTCTTCCGCCACCCTCTCAAGCACCTTTTGTCCGATCGAAGCGTGAGTGATCTCACGGCCGCGAAAGCGCACCGAACATTTGACCTTATCCTGTTCATTCAGAAACTTCAAAACATTGCGCAGCTTCGTTTGAAAATCGTGCTCGTCGATCGTCGCGCTGAAGCGAACTTCCTTCAGCTCCACAACCTTCTGGTTTTTGCGGGCTTCCTTTTCCTTCTTCTGCTGCTCGTAGCGGAACTTCCCATAGTCCATAATCCGGCATACCGGGGGCTTGGCCTGGGGGGCTACGTTGACCAGATCAAGGTTGGCATCGACAGCCATTTGAAGAGCTTCGCGAAACGGCACAATGCCGAGCTGTTCTCCTTCGCCTCCGATGAGCCGCACTTCCTTGGCACGAATTTCTTCGTTAATCATATGGTCCTTACTGATAGCTTTCCACCTCCACATAATGGTTGGTCGCATTTCCTTCCACAACAAAGAAGGAGATGCAGGCAGAAAAGGCCCACATCTCCGTAGCTCGCAACAGCATTGTGGATGAACCAGCCGGCCGTTGCCGGGCAGGTGAGAAGCGGGCGCTTCTTCTTCGTTAAACACACTCAAATATCTTAGCATGCTGTTCCGTATGTTGTCAACCATGTTTAATCAAACTGCACCGCTCCGTGCAAATCCCCAAGGATTCCCCTCTAGCTCGCCTGCTTCTGCATCTCGTCGATGCGGATGACGCGCGTATGCTGGGTATGGCTCCACTGCTTGTTGGTCTGCGTGAAGAACGCATAGAACGTCAGAGGATACCAGGACAGCAAGTAGATCGGGAAGCTGATGAGCGATTTGATGATCTTCTTCGGCGCCTTCTCCAGGAAGAGGGCGATCGGGAACTGCACCACGCTGAGCAGAGATATCGTCAAGAGAAGCCACGGCGCATGCGCATAAATCGACGTCAGGTGGGGCTGACCGGGCAGCAGCATATCCATGTACAGGATCACGGTGACCAGTCCGGTGATAAAGACGTTATAGACGTTCAAGGCGTAGAGGGACATGTCGATCTTGGTCCAATTCCGCTCCTTGATCCCTTGCCAGAACAAAGGTAGAAAATACCGCCGGGCGACTTCGAAGTGGCCCTGCATCCAGCGCAGGCGCTGTTTCCAGGACGCCTTGAAGGTAAGCGGCTTTTCGTCGAACACCTTGGCGTCGTAGTTGAAGGTCGGATAGACGCCGCGTTTTACGCAGCGCATGGTGAATTCCAAGTCCTCTACCAGGCTTGTTGCTCCCCAGCCAATTTCCCGCAGGAGTTTCGATTCAAAGCACATGCCCGTCCCACCCAGGTAGTTGGCGAGACCGAGGTTTCGGCGAGACATCTGCCAGAGTCGGTTGCAAAACCAGTAAGAAACGGCATAAGCCGAAGTGATCCAGGAATCGTGCGGGTTCTTGGTATCCAGGTAAGCCTGGATGACGCGGGAGCCCGAGCAAAGATCATTGTTCATGTGCAGGAGATAGTCCGGGCTGGCCAGATTGTCCGCGTCAAACATGACAACGGCATCGTACTCCCGGGAAAGCTTCCACAGCTCGCGAAGCATCCATTCGATCGCATAGCCTTTGCCGCGGCGGGAAGGGTCATGACGTTCAAACGCATGGACACCGTAGCTGCGTGCGATAGCCGCCGTTTTGTCGGTGCAATTGTCGGCGATGACGAATACGTCGTAAAGCTCTTTCGGATAGTTGAGATGGCGCAGATTCTCGAGAAGCGCACCGACGACCTTTTCTTCGTTGTGGGCGGCGACCAGGATGGCAAACGATTTTTGCGGCGCGAACTCAGCACGCTTGTCCTTCTTGGCGAGGCCGAAGAACGCTACAATCGTTTGATACCCCCCGATCAGCACGAACACCACTTGTAAAACTACAAGTACCGTGTCCAGCATTGTGTTTCCCCCTTTTTCAAATACATCTTTGTGTATTTGATTTTCTCTCTTTTTCATTCTGTCTGTTTTGCTTTATCTCTTTAAAGCGTTTGTAAAACGCTGCCCGACTCTGATTTTCGCTTGAATACCGTGCTTTGTCAAAACCCCGTTTCCCTGAATAAGCGAAGGCACACGGAGGAAACGGGACGCTTATGCATCCACAGGGCCGCATTTCGCCCCACAAGCCTGCAAAACGGATCGTTTCTGGCGTTTTGGCGCAATGAACAAAATTAGGCTTTTCATCCTCCCTTCGCTGCAGTACCGAGCCGCATCCTTCACGATTTACCCCATCCGGCTCAGAGTGAATCATCAGCATTTAGTCTGTCAAATTAGAGAACGTTTCAAACCCCGAAAAGTTCCATTCCGGCGGAAAAATGGGAAATCCGGACTAAGAGCTTCCACTCGTCCGGATTTCGTCGGTTTATAGCGCTTCTTCCCGCTCGGTTGCCCGCTGTTCCTCATGATGGCGGAGCGCTTCTTTTCCAATTAGAACTTCACAGCGATGGATCGGAAGTCCCTGTTCGACAAATTTCTTCTCATATTCCGTCATCACCAAATCCTCGCGCACTCCTTCTCCGTGCAGATCGAGCGAGATATTCCGCATACGGAGGTTCGTGTCCGCGAAGGAGTTCAGGGAGTATTCGAACAGCGACCGGGAATCCGTCTTCAGATGGATTTCACCGCGTTCGTTGAGGAACCCGGAATACTGCTCCAGGAATCCCGGTGCCGTCAGTCTTCTTCTTGCATGGCGCTTCTTCGGCCAAGGATCGCTGAAGTTGAGATAAACCCGCTCGACCTCGCCTTCCGCGAACACCTCCGAAATATGCGAGATATCCAGAAGCGCGAGCGCCAGATTCCACTGTCGCGGCTCTTCATGTAACGAGCGAGCCTTATCCGCTGCCCGGCGCAGCAGCTCGTCATACCGGTCGATGCCGATGAAATTGATCTCCGGGTTGCGCCGGCTCATCTCGCTGATAAAAATTCCTTTGCCCATGCCGAGCTCGACATGGATCGGACGATCATTCCCGAAGTGCTCCTTCCACTTTCCCTTCAGCTGCCGGGGATCCAGTACGATCAGATCGTTCTGCCGTTCCAGCTCTTCGCGAATCCCTTTTCTTCCTCTAAGTCGCATCCGTTCGTTCCTCCACCTTGCCTTATTATCTACCAAAGGATAAGCCATCGACCCGGAAAATGCAAAGCGAAAAACCAGCGCCCGCTAAAGCCCAATTGGTCTTTGTTCCATCGAAGAATAACAAAAGCCCCCGCAGCGAGCGCAGGGGCCATCATGGGATGAGTTGCATCGGTTAGTGGGTTTCGAGAAGAGTCTTGTCGAGAGAATCCAAAACCCGTTTGCGGGCATCGGTGCGGAGATGCGGATCGTCATTGAACCGGTAGCCACCGAGGGCCATCGCTTCCTTCACCGTCAACTCCACGGTTACCTTCTTTTCCCCTTGGGGAATTGCGACTTGAACAGCCATGCTGGTTCACTCCTTCACTATAAGTGGAATCCGAAAGACGGGCGGCGTGAAAGAACATGAAGTCGGCAACAGGAGGTACGTTTTCAACGGGTCCGCTGAACGCGCACCGGTTATCGGGATATCATTTCCCTACATTTGTAATATAACATATCATGTGAGATAACTCAAGTAAAAATGCCCGGTTTTCCTGAAAAAAATCCACTTCTCCCCTCCGGAATTTACGGAGAAAAGAAGCGGATTGTCCCCTTAAATCTTGTTGTGCGAGCGGTCATCCACCGTGCGCTCATTGCGGCTGCGCATCCCCGCAAGACCGAAGAGGCCGAGCAGGCCAAGCCATCCCCAGTTGCTGCCATTCGTCGCTGCTCTTGCCCGGTACGTATTGGTGCGGATACCGGTGCCGTAGGGATTCGTCCCGTACGTGGTGTAATTTTGTCGGTTATAGGTGTTGTACGTTCCCGTCACCCCATACCCGCCGGCAGGAGTCGGAGTCAGACTCGGGCTCGGGCTATACCCATAGTTGTGGTAAACACCGGTTCCGTAGTACGGAGTTGCAGCAACCGTCCCAAGACCAAGACCGGTCATGCCAGCGCCGTTCCCCGTATAGGCTGCGTCGTTTCTCAGAATACCGGTTGAGGCGTTCGTCACGTTCTTCACCGGATGAGCTGCCGTCCCCTCCGCGAAGGCTGCGCCGGCTCCCATCACCGCAACAAGCATAAGAAGCATTAGAGCCAAACCGAGCTTTTTCAATGGAAAACCCCTTTCTTCAGAGTGATTTTTGGTACGCGTTTATTGTTCACCGGAGGGGGCCTGTTTATCCGACCAACCGAACCAGTCCACCCGGATTCCCAACGTCCCGCTCTGCATTCCGGGTTCGCAATTTATGCGGTTTTCCGCTAAAATGGGGAAAGCGAACGGCTTCATTCCATACCCAACGAGCCTACAGGAGGAACCCATGCCCACGGACACGCAACAACCGCTGCTATGGAGCGGCAAACGGTTCCACACCTGGAATCATGAAATGCGCGAAACCTTCGGAACCAAGGTGTTCAAGGTCATGCTGGATGCGGGATTCACTTGTCCTAACCGGGACGGCCGCATCTCCATCGGAGGCTGCACCTTTTGCAGTTCACGGGGATCGGGAGATTTCGCCGGGCGGCGCAGGGACGACTTGGTCACCCAGTTCAATTCCGTCCGCGATCTCCAGCACAAGAAGTGGCCCGAAGCGAGTTATATCGGATATTTCCAGGCCTATACCAACACGTATGCGCCCGTCGATGTGCTTCGGGAGTATTTTGAAGCGATTCTTGAGCAGCCGGGCGTCGTAGGGCTTTCCATCGCAACTCGTCCGGACTGTCTGCCGGATGATGTCGTCGAGTACCTGGCGGAGCTTAATGAACGCACCTATCTCTGGATCGAAATGGGCCTGCAAACGATTCACGAATCGACATCCACGCTCATCAACCGCGCTCATGACACCGCTTGTTTTATCGAAGGGGTCGAGAAGCTGCGCCGTCACGGCATTCGCACCTGCGCGCACATCATCTATGGGCTGCCGGGCGAGGACCGCGAAATGATGCTTGCGACCGGCAGAGCGGTTGCGGACATGGATGTGCAGGGCATCAAAATCCATCTGCTGCATCTCATGCGCAAGACCCCCATGGTCAAGCAATATGAAGCCGGACTCCTGCGTTTCCTGGAGAAGGACGAGTATGTCGGCCTCATCGCCGACACCCTGGAGATGCTCCCGCCGGAAATGATCGTTCATCGACTGACCGGCGACGCTCCCCGCGATCTCTTGATCGGGCCGATGTGGAGCTTGAAGAAGTGGGAAGTCCTGAACGCGATTGACGACGAGCTCGAGAAGCGAAACACATGGCAAGGAAAAGCGTATGCTGGGAAAGGCTGATGAAGAATGGGATTCGTATCGGTTCTGGCCTATGCCCAGAAGCTAGTCGGGGAACGACTGCAGCCGGGTGAGATCGCGGTGGACGCAACCGCAGGCACCGGGGTAGACACCTTGTTCCTGGCACAAAAAAGCGGACCGCGCGGAACCGTCTACAGTTTCGACATTCAAGAGGAAGCACTCAACCGAACGCGCGAGCGGCTGCAAGGCCAACCGGGGCTGTCGGAGGTCAGACTGATCGCCAAATCGCATCATGTAATGAAAGAAGCCGTCGAACCGGCCCACCTCGGGAAAATCGCCGCCGTCATGTTCAACCTTGGCTATCTCCCCGGTGCGGACAGCGGCGTCATCACGCTTCCGGAAACGACGCTTCCCGCGCTGGAAGCGGCCTGCCGCTTGCTTCGCAGAGGCGGGGTGCTGACAGCGGTGCTCTATCCCGGACATGCCGGCGGAGGCCAAGAGGCCCATGCCGTTCAAGACTGGGCAGAACAGCTTCCAGGCGCGGAGTATGAGGCGCTCACTTACCGGTTTGTCAATCGGGAGGCAACCGCGCCCTATCTGATCGGGGTCTCCAAACGCAAGTAACCCTATTTCATCCCATAGTCGGAAAGGCGGAATGTACACATGAAAGCATACCCACTGAAGTTTAAACCCGAGATGAAGGAACGGGTCTGGGGCGGCCGCGCCCTGGAACAATTCGGCTTCGAACTGCCGGAAGGCCGCATCGGCGAAGCCTGGACGATCGGAGATCACGCCAATGGCACGACTCAAGTCGTCGGCGGAGAGCTAGACGGTCTCGGTCTCAATGAAGTGCGCGAACAATACGGCGCTGAATTCTTCGGCAGCAAGGGCTATTCCAAGGATGCTCGGTTCCCGCTCCTGATCAAGCTGCTCGACTGCCAGGACGACTTGTCCGTGCAGGTGCATCCGAACGATCATTATGAGAAGCTTCCCGCCGGAGAGCTCGGCAAAACCGAAATGTGGTACGTCCTTAGCGCGAAGCCGGGAGCGAAGATCATCTACGGCCTGAAGGACGGAGTCGGCCGCGCCGAGCTGGCGGAAGCCATCCAGGAAGGGCGCATCATGGACAGCCTGCAGGAAGTGCCGGTTGAGGCGGGAGATTCCTTCTATATCCCGGCCGGAACCGTTCATGCTCTCTGCGCCGGCGTGCTCGTCGCCGAAATTCAACAAAATTCCGATACTACCTATCGTCTGTACGACTACAACCGCCCCGGTCTCGACGGCAAGCCCCGGGAGCTGCATATCGAGGACTCGCTCAACGTCATCGCCTATGAAGGCTCTGGAGCAACCCGCCAAAAGACGAACGGCGCGACTCCGAACGAATGGCTGGAGCTCGCCCATTCCCCCTATTTCATCACTGAGAAGGGTGTCGTTACCCAAGCTTGGGAGCTTGCGACCACTCCGGACACCTTCACGATCCTCGTCATTTGCGATGGCGCTGGCAAGCTTGTCTGGGAAGACGGGGAAGCTGTTCTGGCTCCAGGCGAATGCTATCTGCTGCCCGCCTCGCTTGGCGCATACAGCCTCGACGGAAATATGACCGTGCTCCGCAGCTATTTGCCGTAAACGGCCCCGCGTGAAACAAAGGCTCGACAGAGCGACCTCACGGTCCCTTCTGCCGAGCCTTTTTCGATTTAATCCTTCTTACCGCTGACCTTCCTGCCGATCTAACGGTGGAGAATCCCCTCAAGAAGATTTACCAAAGATCTTGAAGAAAAATACAAGTACATGATAATGTTTAAGAAAATGGTAAGAGAGAGGAGAAGCCGTCATGAAGTTGAATAGAAAACCATCCCTTCGTGAAATTTGCTCCATGCAAAGTCTGTATGATGAACAACAGCGGTTGTTTGTATGGAGCCTGCTTTCCTTAACCGCTGAATAAATCTTGATATCGTTTGTTATATAGGCTTTGCACCCTGCCATCGAAAGGTGATGAAGGAGGAGCGAAGCTTATGAAATATGTTTCCGCAAGTGATGTTTTACCCGATGATTTACTTCTTGAAATCCAAAAATATGTTCAAGGTCAGATTCTTTATATCCCTTCTCCAAGCAGGAAAAAGTGGGGACAAAAATCGGGTCAGAGAAAATTTCTTCTGAAACGAAACACAGAGATCCGGCAATTATTCCAACAGGGTATGGCTCTGGATCAACTTTCAAGTTCATTTTGCCTGTCCCATGACAGTATAAAGAAAATCGTTTATCGTACAAAGAAATAGCAAAAAGGCTCGCGTGCAAGGAACACGAACGTGAGCCTTTTTGTTGTGCAAACATAGGTAAGTATATTCTTTGCCTATCTTCGGTTCAATTCTTTTCCTACAATTGAACTGATCATTAGAATACAAGGAGGCTTACTCAAATGCAGATCACTTTAGACAAAATAAAAGCTATATTTGTAGAGGAGTTAAGAGAGAATTTAGTTGGACTCTATCTTCATGGTTCTTTGGCAATGGGATGTTTTAATCCTTCAAGGAGCGATATTGATCTATTAATTGTCGTAAAAGAACCATTACCGACCTTATCCGCGAAACAGCTATCACACAAGATTCTATCGCTGCGTGATGAAATCGAGAATGGGATTGAATGCAGCGTAATCTTGGAGGCTGCTCTACTTGAGTCTGTATACCCGACACCTTGTGAGTTTCATTTCTCCGATTATCACCGTGAGCAGTATCGCGCAAATGAACATTATTTGATAGGGGGCTATGAGGATCAGGATCTAGCTTCTCAAATAACGGTAGCCTATCACAGAGGCAGGACCTTATATGGAAGACCACTTGCAGACCTTTACCCACCGATAGACAGTCAACACTATCTTGCTTCCATCCTTCACGACATCGAAGGTGCATCCGATGCAATTATGGAGAACCCTCTGTACCTGACATTGAACTTATGCAGAGTGCTTTATTTCATTAGGGAAGGCAAAATCTCATCAAAGAAAGAAGGGGGGATATGGGGGGTAGAGAACGTACCTAATCCGTATCGAGATCTGGTTCAATTTTACTTGAATGAGTATACCGGAGTGAGCACGGATAATTATGGTAATCCATCTCAACTTTCAGCATTTGCCGAGTATATGCTAATGGAAATAAAAAAGGAGCTTTCAAAGGTGTAATGATCGACGAAGAAACGACTAACTCGTCTTGAATTAGTCGTTTCTTTGAGTGATTCCGTGTTTGTAGCTTAAGCTTACAGCTTCGCCACTGGCCTCAAGACTTGATAGCCCAAGCCTTCAGGATAATGTCTTTGATAGTCCTGACACACATCTTCATTCCATTTGTATCCCATTGTGGAAGGGTCAAACGTCCATGCCAGGCTCTCGACTCGGCTCATGACTTCTCCGTTATCCTTCAAATAATGAAAAGGCGGATGGGAGAACACAAGGTAATAGCTTGCGGCAAACTCGCGCATGTCAAAACCCTTGGGAATTTCACCCTCGTACTCGAATGGCACACCAAGACCGTAGAAATAAGTTTTCTTGCCGTCCTTCCAAGTCCATCCCGCAGTATGAGCAGTTACTACAGGATGACTGATATGACCCATGCTTTCAACCAATCCCGTAATTAAATCGCAATCATGGCCTGCCCATAGTTCCCCATAATTCGTTGAAGTGTTGTCGTATACTCCAATGTATTTGTGTGCAGGAATGTACTCTATACGGATACTAGCGTCTGTTAAAATCGTTCGGCTCATTGTCGATTCTCCCTTTCCTTTATAGTGTTCGGGGAAGAGTACAGTTTGTTTGATGGACAGAGGCAATGGCCGGGGATTTTTACGGAATACATACGGTGTACATCCATATGCGGTAACAAAAGCCCGGGTGAACGCCTCCTGCGAAGAAAATCCATATCGGATTGCGATATCGAGTATGCGCTCGTTGGAGTCTCGGATGTCCAGCGTTGCGAGGCAGAGCCGTCGCCCTGCCATATAGCTTTTTAATGTCATGCCGGCAATCTTGTGAAACTGCGTCGAGCAATAATAAGGGGAATACCCTATCTGCTTTGACATATCTAATAGCGATGGGTTTTCCGTGACATGGTCCTCAATCCAGTCAATCATTTTTTGGATCGCTTCGTTCCATTCATACAATCTGTTCATCTCCCTTGTATCCATCATACGGAAAAGCAAGAACGAATTTATGATCTAAGTTGTGATGTTTATTCTCAATAGTCGAAGTTTACGTCATCAACATGGCAACAAGGCCATCGAAGTAATCGACGGCCTTGTTGCCAGTGATTAAACTATCGTTACCCATTAAGTTAATGATTGACATTAGGATGTTCAGCTTAAATTTAGAAGATAAGTGTATTCGACCACATTGATGGTAAAAGACACATATGGGATGGACATTTTTGCAATTTTATGGTTCTTTGTAAGATTGCTTCTATAATTTTTTTATTGGTACCCAAACCTCATATCTATGTCCGTTTTCGGTATCGGAATATTCTCTTTCGATTAACTTAATTTGACTACCGGATTCGTCATATCTTATATAGCCGTCCGGTATTTGTACGTTATCCGCATATCTGTTGCATTGTCCATTCCCATCTTCCCCGACAATTCTTTCATGTTCGGATAACCATTCATGAGTAACGACAAGAAATTCACGCGCGGGAAATTTCATTAATGTATACCCTTCAGGTGCTTCGTCTATTCCTTCAACGATTTTACCGATAAAATAAACATCGTATTCGGGATTGTTATTATGCCATATGTTCATAGGGCATGGCTCTTTTTGATAGGGTTCGATTTTATCAAATCCGCCAGCATTAAAAAAGTTTTCCCATATTTTTTGAAAATCCGGGTTTTGAAGCGAACTTTCCATACCCAAAAAAAGAAACTCATCGTGCTTCATTTGAAATACTTCGATTGTCGGTTTACCCATTATTTTAACCTCCAGCACATTAGTTAAATTTTCTATGTTGGCATTAACGGATTACCTGAGCTTTTAAGCAATGCAAACTCGATTCCTTTATTGACCGAATTATGTAATCAACATTAACCTGATATCACGATATTGATCTCCCAAAATCTAAGGTCGTAATGTTAAAATAAGGTAATTTTATCGAATAAGAGAACATCCCCTTCCTATTTGATTAATAATTATTTTATTTCTCTAAAAATGTCATTTTTCCTTTTTTTGCGACTATCTTGCCTGTTAGCTGAATGATTGTATCAAAATTCGACTCTTCGCGTTAACGCTTTCAGCTTAAACGAAAAAAAACTGACGCTGTGCAAGCCGTCAGTTCTTTTCCTATATGATTCATTCATTCGTAACTTGTCGTTTGTCCATATTCCTTGCGCGGCGCACGAGAGATGGTGTTCGGCAGCTTCCATGCTTTGCTCGGCCAGAAAGCATAGCGGCCCAACAGCACTGTGATAGCCGGAACCAGGAAAGGCCGGACGAGGAAGGTATCCAGAAGCACACCGAGCGCCGTGATGAGTCCGAATTGAAGCAGAACCTGGATGGGCAGGTTGGTCAGGACGGCGAATGTGCCTGCCAGAATGATCCCCGCGGATGTGATCACCGATCCCGTCTCTTTGACGCCTTCACTGACCGCAGTCCGTAAAGGGACTCCCTTTCGCGCCTTTTGCCAGATGCTGGACACCATAAAGATGTTGTAATCCTCACCTAGCGCGACGAGGAAAACGAAGGTATACAAAGGAATGGCGCCCTGAATCGCATCCACACCAAAGCCGTAGTGGAGGATGAGCCAACCGAGGCCGAGTGCCGAGAAGAAGGAAAGCAGCACCGTCCCAACCAAGTAGAGCATGGCGATAATGGAGCGCAGGTATACGAGCAGCAGAAGTGCGATAAGGCCGATGACAACCGGCATGACCGTGAGCGAATCTCTTCGCGTAACTTCTTCCGTATCGTGCTGCTGGGCGGTCTGTCCGGCGATCCATACATGTTCATCCGCGGTGGGAACCCCAGCCTTGGTCAAAGCTTCGACGACCGCCTGACGAATATCAGGAATATGCCCCATCGCTTCATAGGAATAAGGGTTAATCGCTAGCTCCAGCTCGTAGGCGACGATTGTCGGATTGCTCGCACTCTCCTTCGGATCGGAAACGCTAGCGACATAAGGAAGCTTGGCGAGGACATCGCCCACCTCGGTCGCCTTCCCCTCCGAATCCACCATCACTTGGACGGGAGCCAGCGAACCGGGGTTGAATTTCTCCCCGAGAGTGGCAAAACCTTCGCGCGACGGCATGTCGCCTGGAAAGGAGGAAAGGATGTCATAGGTCACCTTGATTCCAGGCGTGAAGGCCGCAAGACCGACAAGCAGAACGAGCGACAGAACCGTCACGGCCACAGGCTTCCCGGTTACGAGAGAACCGATAGCTCCACCGAGCTTGCCGGTTTTACGTTCCCGATACAGCTTCCCCTTGCGGCGTGCAAGATCCTTCCTCATCGCCTCGGTTCGCGGAATGACAGGGAAAAAGGATCCTCTGCCCATGATGGCGAGAAGGGCGGGAACGAGGGTTAGGCTCGCCAAGCCCATGACCAGAATCGACAGGCTGAATGGAATCGCAAACCGGTGGTAAGCCCCGTAGTGCGTCAGCAAAAGGGCAAGTAAGGATAACACAACGGTCAATCCGCTCATCGCTATGGCCCCGGCGGAGCCCTTGATGGCCCGAGCGAGAGCCTTCCGTTTGTCAGCCTCAAGCGTCAAATAGGTTCGGTAGCGCGCGACGAGGAACAGACAGTAATCCGTACCGGCACCAAAGAGGAGCACGGTCATGATCGAGATCGCTTGCGAGTCCACCACAATGATGCCTTCCTGTGCCAGCTTGCCGAGAATGGGGCTGATCAGACCGTAGGCGAAGCCGACCGCAACGATCGGAATGAGCGCGAGCACCGGCGAGCGGTAGATGAATAACAGCAGAACCAGGACGAGGATCACGGTGGCGATAAGCAGCGAGACATCCGCATCCTTGAACAAGCCGGTAGCATCGACGGCGATTCCGGCTGGCCCGGTAATCCGTGCGTTAAGAAGCTCCGGATCTCGGCTGGCAGCGGTGAACGGATCGTCGGCAATTGTGGTTTTGACACTGGCCGTCAGCTGCTCCAGCCCTTCCTTGAGTTGGTCGCTGTCCAACCCGTTTCGGAAAAGTACAGGCATGACCAGCGTGCTGCGGTCCTGAGACAGGCTGCCCTGCATGGCGGGAAGCGGCAACAGGTGATAAGGAAGGACGGATTGCATACCCGGCGCAGGCTTCTCGGTCAAGGCTTCCGTCACCTGACGGATGGCGGCCAGGTCATCCTCGGTGAGTCCTTTCTCGCGATTCCACACCACGAGAGCCGGAATGCCGTCTTCTCCAGGAAATTCTTTGGCGGCTATCTCCTCCGCGATGACGGAAGGCTCTGTTGCCGCCAGGTTCTTCGCTCCGTCATTTTCTTCCTTGGACACGGATGGCCAGATGAGGGTCAGCACGCTAATGAGCACGATCCAGAGAAGAACGATCACCCAGCGCGACTTGGGACCTGCCACCCCTCTGCTCAAATGGTCCAAAAAGGACTTATTCGTTTGTCTGCCAGCTTCTTCGTTTTCCCATTCCACTTGGATCATCTCCCGTCAGGTGTTCTTTCTGCTCCGCGCACGCTATAATAAAGCCGTAACTTGGACAAAACCCTCCCAGTGCTGGAAAGGGTGTTAAAGGTCGATTTCGATTTTTATTATATATACCAGTAGGTTAATTATCAAGATAAATAATAATTATTCTCATTTACAAATATGTTAAAAATGGAGTACAAGCCTATGAACAAACCCTCGAAACGTCAACCCGGACGCCCTAAAACATCGGATACCTCCCAGAACGTAAAGGAGCAAATTCTTGCGTTGTCCTCTCGGTTGTTTATGGAGCACGGATATGAGAAGGTTTCTCTTGATGCCATTGCAGACGCCTGTGGAGTGACCAAAGCCTCCGTCTATTACTACTTCCATAACAAGGCGGAGTTGTTTACAGCCAGCATCGTCATGCTCATGGGAAACGTCCGCCACCAGACGAAGCTGATTCTCGACCGTCCGGGCAGTTTACCGGAGCGGCTGCGAGAGGTCGTGCGAGCTTACTTACAGGTTCGTCATAGCGACTTTGAAAGCATGCTTCGGGAGGTCCGCCCCCATGTGACTGATGAACAGATGGCGGCTATGCGACAAGCGGAAGGCGGCATCCACGAACTGATGGCCGAAACATTCCGGGATGCGATGTCCAAGGGAGAGATTGGAGAAGCAAACCCGCTCTTTCTCTCCCATGCCTTCTCTGCGCTGCTCATGATCGGAGGGCGCGAGCTGGAGACGAGCCCCTTCTCCTCTCGCGAAGAAGCCGCCGATGCCATTGTCGCCTTCTTCTGCAGTGGCACCCATGCGCGTGATTTGATGGAATAGAAAGCCCCGACAGGAACGCGGAGAGACCATTCCACGCCCCAGCGGCAAGCCGTATGAACGAGAAGCGCTAGGAAAAGCAAAAGCGCTTTTGGTTCGTATACCAAGAGCGCTCTCGTTCTATGCTATTAAATTCGGTGAAGTCTCGACGCATTCAGCAGTCGGTCTTATCCAGCATAAATGTATAGCATTCCGCTCGTTCCCGGCCTGGCGGGTAGACCACCAAAAGCACGGTACTGCGCGATGAATCCACTCTCTTATCCCGCCGGTACAGCTCCAGATCGAACGGCAAAACCTCCACCATCGCATGCTTTGACAGATCCTTCGATAATAGCCCGAGTCCGGTCGCTGCTCCCTCCTGCCCCTCGATTTCCTTCGAGGAACCAAACGGCCCCGTGAATCGTTCCGGATGCTCCACCGCGAGCTGAATCGAACTGGTGTGACGTTCCCTACCAGACCGGGATTCCCACCAGATCTTGCGCGGCTTGTACTTGTGGCCGAGGTAATAATCCAGCTTCATGAGCCCCTCCGCCACCTCGAGAGGTTCTGTGCCGCGCGCAGCGAGAAACTGGTACAGCCTTCCGAACAAATCCTCCAGTTGATGCCCTGTCGTGCGCCAACCCTCCGCCGCCGCATAATCCCCGAACTCCTGGAAAAAATCGAACGGAGTCGCAAACACCTGCTCAATCAGGAAGGTGACCGAATAATCGAGTCGATGATCGTTCCAATACTTCTCGAGCATATCCTCCGTCCGTTTGATCCGCACGATATCCGCAAAGGGCAGCACCTCATTGCCAAGAATCTCATAGGGCGGATGATCCATATAGACGTATCCGTATTTGTCGGCTTCCCGGCGCAGGCCCGTTCCGCGCAGCATTTTCAGGAAACCGAGCTGCAGCTCTTCGGGACGCAGAGCGAATACATCGTTGAAGGTTTTTTTGAAGGAAGTGTAATCCTCGCCGGGCAGCCCCGCGATCAAATCCAGATGTTGATCGATCTTACCGGATTCCTTCACGGCGTTCACCGTACGGCACAGCTTCGCAAAGTTCTGCTTGCGCTTCACAAGCTCATTCGTCGTCTCATTGGTCGACTGCACCCCGATCTCAAATCGGAAGATCCCGGGCGGCGCATTCTCCGCAAGGAACTGCAGCACTTCCGGGCGCATGATATCAGCGGTGATCTCAAACTGGAACACGCAACCCCCGTGGTTCTTGATGAGAAAATCGAACATTTCCAGCGCGTAGTCGCGTTTGATGTTGAAGGTGCGGTCGACGAATTTGATCGTCTTAGCTCCATTCTGCACCAGGTAGAGAATATCGGCTTTCGTCCGTTCGATATCGAAATAACGCACACCCGTTTCAATACTCGACAGACAAAACTGGCAGTTGAACGGGCAGCCGCGGCTCGTCTCGAAGTAAACGATGCGGCTTCCGAGCTCAAGAGCATCGTCGGGAAAGCGGTACGGAGAAGGGATATCGTCCAAATCAAGCTTTACCGCAGCCGGATTCATGCGGATATGGCCGCCATCTCGGAAGGCGATTCCGTCGACCTTGCTCCACTTCCGCTCATCTCGAATTTGCCTGAGCAAGCCGCGAAACGGCTCCTCCCCTTCTCCCATGACGATAAAATCGACCGCCGGCGACTTTTTCAGCCAAATGTCAGCATCGTAGGAAACTTCCGGTCCACCGAGTACGATGAGCACGTCGGGAAACACCTTTTTGACCAGCTCAACGATTCGAAGCGTCTCTTCGATATTCCAGATGTAGCAGGAGAAACCGAGAACGTCCGGCCTTCTGCCGAACAGATCGGTGACGATGTTCATCGTCGGATCTTTAATCGTATATTCCGCGATCTCCACGGGAAACTCTTCGCCGCAATAAGCCTTGAGAAGCCTGAGCGCGAGGTTGGTATGAATGTATTTGGCGTTTAGAGTTGCGAGTACGACGTTCATAGAAGCGTCCTTTCTTAAGAGACAAATAGAGAGCTCTTCTATTGTAGCAAAAGGCGCGCCGTTCACAAAACCAAACATAGCTAGACTCCAAAAAAGAAAAAGAACGGCAAAAGGCCGTTCCGTTTCCTTTAGCGTTCAGTGGCTCTCGTTGCAGCCGAATAAATAATCCCTTACGGTTTCAATGGGATGTAATAGCACATTTCCGCATCAACGTCGAGCTCCACTTTATAAACCTCAATCAGGTTCATGTGATAAGTCTCTTCACCAATCTTGATCTCAAAGCAGGAGCTGTCCCAATCCACGATAGGAGCCACCTCATCCAAGTGCTCAGGCAGCCAAACCTCTTTTAGAAATTCCGTGGCGATAACCATCGCATCACCAGGCCCATCGGAGCCTCCCACCAGCTCCTCCTGAGACGGGGCTCGGAACGTAATCGACGCAAACCGTTTCAATCCGGTGTCGATTCCGATCAGCCCTTCGGGAAGCTCGTCCAGAGATTCAACCTGACAGCCGAACAAGTAATCGTAGCTCTCGCCAAAACTTCGAGATATGCCCACTTCCGTATAGGGAGCATATCGATCCATCATAAGAGCCTTATATTCGTCATGGAACCTTCCAATATTCGCGAAATCCGGATACAGGCTATAGGGAACGCCTGCCATCTTGAAGCTGTCCGGATATTCCACATCATCCATTCGATACTCGATCGTTTTGTAGGTTTGGTAGGGGGTTGCCGCTTTCTGCTCAAACACTTGGATAAGCTCTGGCTTTTCTCCAGGACCGTACCCTTCTGGGTTGTTATTTGCTTTTTGGGCTGCATTCATTGATTATCCACCTCGCATTTTATAGGAATCTAACCCATTCCTAGACAGCTTATCGATCTTTGGGGACGATGTATTATTGTTTTCTGCCATTTTCAGATAGGATCGCACGATGATTTGATTTCTTTCCGTACCCACCGAGACATCGTAGAGGGTGAAGGCTTGTCCATCCTTCTCAAATCCGTTCTCCTCTACCCATCGCCGTAAAAAATGCTCATCGTCACTGCTTGTACCGTAACAATCACCTTCCAAAACCGCATAGGTGCCGCCAGGAATCGGTAATAAAGAGATGCTCCCATCATTCGGAATATAGCGGCTCTCGTTGATCATCACTCCGCATGTGCAGCGGTCCCCTTCTTTTGAGACATAGTATTCTTTTTGGGTCTGCAGCAAATAAGGATATTGCTTGGATAGGAAATCCCCCAAAACCTTCGCCGCCGCTTTCTCCGCATGAGCACCTTGCTGAGTAGAAGCGAGAACCAATCGATCCTCACAGGTCGTCATCCCGATTCGATGATAGTGAGCGCGAAGCTTGATCGGTAGGTGCAGGACGAGCTTCTGGACTTTGCTTTTTTTGATCACGTACTCTTCAAAATAGACCGAATCGCCCTGCTCAAACATGCTGTTCTTCATCCATTGGCTGTATAGATACTCCCAAGCGTCGTTAATCTCGGCTTCGTCATTTTTTACGATTGTTTTCGCGTACATCGAGGTGCCAGGAGGTTTTAGGGAAGAAAAGATAAATTCCGACTTTCGGATCTGCTCAAGGAGCGCTTCCGAATACTCCACCTGCAGCTCGTAACAAAATTGCCTCCCGACTTGCTTTTCATTCCTACCGAATAGCCTTCCTTTATACTCTGGAATGAGGGATAAAAAATAGGCAACGGCACGGTTCTCGATCCCCCTTAACTGACGATGACCATATTGGATCGAAATCATTTGGGGAAGTGCCTCGGATTTAACCTCGATTTGCATAAAACGTTCCGTATTGAATATAGGAAAAAAATAATGATCGGAGCGATTCTTGTACGCTTTTGGAGTCGTGCCTAAATAGGTTTTAACGGTTTGACACAAAGCAGCCTGCGAGCTATACCCACATGTGTAAGCAACCGCTGCTGCATCCATTTCGGAATTCTTGAGTAAGCTTAAGGCCTTTGACAACCGCCGTCTGCGAATGTATTCATGGACAGAATGACCGGTCAGGCTGTAGAAATCACGATAAAATTGTCGAGGGGAAACACAGCAATCGAGAGCAATTTGTCCCACAGCCACTTTGTCTGAAAGGTTGTTTTCGATGATCGTGATCGCTTTTTTTAAGTATTGCTTTTTATCCATCGTTTTCTCACCTCCTTCTATTGTAATAAATCACCATTTTCTCAACAAGCATCTTTTCGAGAGCGCTTACGTAGATGAATGGTCCCTTCGAGCGAGATTTCCTTTCACAAAAAGGGAAACCCGGCTGCGCATGGATGCGAGCCGGGCTTCTTGAGATAATCGGATAGCTTCTCGTTGAGACGCGAGCCGCTTATTTCGGGTCGATCTTGGCTTTGAACTTTTGGACTCCGTCGACAAATTCCAGAACGACGGCGGATTTGACCGGGTCATGAGTATCGTTCAGCGTTACAGTACCCGTTGCCAGCTTCAAATCCTTCGTTGCGGCGAGAGCATCCTTCAGCTTGCCGGAGTCGGTGGAGCCGGCGCGGGTGATGGCGTCTGCCAGCAGCTTGACGGAATCGTAGCCGAGAGCAGCGAGAGCATCCGGCGTCTGGTCGCTGTACTCTTTCTTGTAGGCGGAGACGAAATCTTGAATTTCCTTGGAGGTATCATCCGGCGCATAGTGGTTGGAGAAGAAGGTGTTGTTCAGCGCGTCTTTGCCGGCGATCTCGACGATTTTGGGGGAATCCCAGCCGTCGCCGCCGAGAAGCGGAACCGTGATGCCAAGCTCGCGAGCTTGCTTGACGATCTTGCCGACTTCTTCATAATAGCCGGGGATGTAGATGGCTTCCGGGTTTTTCGATTTCAGCAGGGTCAGCACGGCTTTGAAATCGGTATCCTTCTCCTGGAAGGATTCTTCCGCAACGATTTTGCCGCCTCCCTTTTCGAAGGTTTCCTTAAAGAATTTTTGCAGACCTTTGGAGTAATCGCTGGACGAGTTGACATAGATCGCAACGTTCTTCACCTTCAGCTCGTTCAAGGCGAAATCTCCCATGACCTGACCTTGGAAGGGGTCGATGAAGCAGGCGCGGAAGATGTAATCGTACACCTTGCTCGTGCGCTCATCTACCGTTACCTTGACGGCGGTAGCGGTCGGCGTAATCATCGGGATTTTCTTCTCCTGGGCAACCGGTACGGCGCCCATCGTGTTACCGGTCGTTACCGGACCGACGAGAGCGATGGCTCCGTCCGCAATCAGCTTCTGAGCAGCGCGAGTGGCTTCATCCGCTTTGGAGGCGTTGTCCGCTTCCAGAACCTTCAGCTTGCGGCCGAGTACGCCGCCGTCGTCGTTGATCTGCTTGACGGCCAGCTTCACGCCGTTCAAAGAGGAGTTACCGAAGGAAGCGACACCCCCGGTCATTTCAAAGTTGGCCCCAATCAGAATGTCCCCGCTGTCGCTGGCCTTTTTGTTACCGCAGCCTGTCGTTCCGATTGCCAGAACGAGCGCAGCCGCCAAAATCGAAGCTTTCCCAACCTTCATACGGTATCCTCCCTTATCCCCCTAATTATTGTTAATGGCCCAAATAAGCCAACTTAACCTCTTCCGCAGCGGACAGCTCCGCGCCCGTACCGGACAGAACGATCTTGCCTGTCTCCACCACATACGCCCGATGGGCGATCTTCAGCGCCTGATTGGCGTTCTGCTCGACCAAGAGGACCGTCGTCCCGCTCTTGTTGATCTCCTCGACCACTCGGAAAATCTCTTGAACGAGCATGGGGGCAAGCCCCATGGACGGTTCGTCCAAGAGCAGCAGCTTCGGGCGGCTCATCAAGGCGCGTCCGATGGCCAGCATCTGCTGTTCACCGCCGGACAGGGTCCCGGCCTGCTGCTTGCGGCGTTCCCCGAGCCGCGGAAAGCGCTCATATACGCCTTCGATATCTTTCTGCACCTCTTTGTCCTTGCGGAGATAAGCTCCGAGATCGAGATTTTCCTCCACGGTCATGTTGGCGAAGATCCGACGGCCTTCCGGGCAATGGACGAGCCCGAGGCTCACGATCGACTGCGCGGAGCAGCCGGCGATCGGCTTGTCGAGGAAGCGAATATCCCCGGTTTTGGGCTTTAGCAAACCGGATATCGTCTTGAGCAGCGTCGATTTGCCGGCACCGTTGGCGCCGATCAGGGAGACGACCTCCCCCTCGTTCACTTCAAGAGTGATGCCTTTCAGGGCGTGGATCGCCCCATAATACACATCCATGTTGTCGACTCTGAGCATGCTGATTTAGGCCTCCTGTCCGAGATAAGCGTCGATGACGGCCTTGTTGTTGCGGATGCGTTCGGGAGTTCCTTCGGCGATGAGCTTGCCTTGGTCCAAGACGTAAATGCGGTCGCAGACCCCCATGACGAGGGACATGTCATGCTCGATCAGGAGGATGGTCAGATCGAATTCCTCACGAATCCAGCGGATCAGGTTCATGAGCTCGCGGGTCTCCTGCGGGTTCATGCCGGCTGCTGGTTCGTCGAGCAAGAGCAGCTTCGGCCGGGCGGCCAAGGCGCGGGCGATCTCCAATCGGCGCTGGGCCCCGTAGCTGAGGTTCTTCGATTTCTCATGCTTATGCTCCGAGAGGCCAAAGATTTTTAACAGCTCGTCGGCCTTCTCTTCGATTTCCTTCTCTCCCTTGGAGAAAGCGGGAAGGCGGAAGAGCGAAGACCATATGGAGTATTTAGCATGCTGGGTATAAGCAATCTTGATGTTTTCGGCGACTGTCATCTCTCCGAACAGGCGGATGTTCTGGAAGGTGCGGGCCGCTCCCTTGTGGCAGATCTCATAAGGCTTTTTGCCTCCAATGGACTGTCCGTTCAGGGTGATTTCGCCTTGTGAGGGTTCATACACACCGGTTAGCAGGTTGAACAAGGTGGTCTTGCCGGCCCCGTTCGGTCCGATCAGGCCGATCAGTTCCCCGGAGCGGAGCTCAATGGAAACATCGGTCAGGGCCCGGATGCCTCCGAACTGACGGCTCGCTTCCTTGACATTAAGCAGAACGGCTGGCGATATCATGCGGTTCCCCCTCCTTCTTCTTCAAAAACGAAAGCGAAAATTCTTTCGTACCCAAAAGACCGCCGGGGCGAAAAATCATCATCAGAACAAGCGACGCGGAATAAATGATCATGCGAAGCTCGGGATATGGCTGCAGTAGAGTGAACAGCACGGTGAGAACGATTGCCCCGAGAATGGCGCCGCTCGTGCTACCGAGGCCGCCGAGCACCACCATGACGAGAATCTCGAACGATTTCATGAAGCCGAAGCTGGAAGGGCTGATGACATAGAAGAAATGGGCTGACAAGCCGCCGGCAATCCCGGCGAAGAAGGCGCCGATCATGAACGCGATCACCTTGTAGGTGGTGGTGTTGATGCCCATCGCTTCCGCGGCGATCTCATTCTCCCGGATGGCGATGCAGGCTCTGCCATGCTTGGAGCGAATGAAGTTCTGGATCATGATGACGCTGACCGCCGTGAACAGGAACAACCAGATCCAGGTCGTCTTATTGGGAATGCCGCTCAGTCCCGCAGCTCCTCCTACGTATTCCGTATTAAGGAAAGTGATTCGGATGATCTCCCCGAAGCCAAGGGTGGCGATCGCCAGATAGTCTCCCTTGAGCCGGAGGGTAGGAATTCCAATCACCGCTCCACAAAGTGCCGCGGCACAGCCGCCGATGATGAGAGCAAGAGGAAACGGCACCGAAAAATCGAGCGTCATGATCGCGGAAGCATAGGCGCCGACGGACATGAACCCCGCATGGCCGAGAGAAAATTGACCGGTGATGCCGTTGATCAGATTAAGCGAGACCGTGAGGATGATGTTGATGCCAATCAGAACAACCGTGGACTGAAACACGTCTCCCATGGTCTCGGTGCTGAGAAGAACCTGAATAACGGCGAAGAGAACGAGAGAGCCGGCGAGAAACAACCAGAAGGAATTGAGCTTGCGCAGGATCGCCATGGGTTACACCTTCTCCCTGATGTTTTTGCCGAAGAGTCCGGATGGCCGGAAGATCAGGATCAGGATCAGCACGAGGAAGGCGACGCCGTCGCGCCACATGGAGAAGCCGTTGGCGGATACCTCCGTCTCAATCGTTCCGAGCAGCAAACCGCCGACGAGTGCGCCGGGAATGCTGCCGATTCCGCCGAGAACGGCGGCAACGAAGGCTTTCAAGCCGGGCATGATGCCCATGAGCGGGTCGATGGAGCTGTAGGTCATGCCGAAGATTACGCCGGCTGCCGCTGCGAGTGCCGAGCCGATGGCGAAGGTGGCGGAGATCGTCCGGTCGACGTTGATGCCCATCAGCCGTGCGGCTTCCATGTCGTAAGAAACGGCCCGCATCGCTTTGCCGGTCTTCGTCTTGTGAACGACGTAGACCAGGACGAGCATCAGGATGATGGTGGCGAGCAGGATCATCACCTGATTGGAATCGATCTGAATGTCTCCATATAGATGAAAAGTTTTTTTGCCGATGATGCCGGGGTACCCTTTGGCCTGAGGGCCGACAATAGCCATCATGACGTATTCGAGGAGGAAGGACATGCCGACGGCCGTGATGAGGACTGCAATCCGGGATGCCCCGCGAAGAGGACGGTAAGCGAGACGTTCGATCAACACACCGAGTATGGAACTGAAGAGCATCGCAACAATGAGAGCCGTGAGAAACATCGGAACGGGAGGGAGGAATTTCTCGAGGATTTGCGTCGTATACAGACCGACGAAGCCCCCTACCATGAAGACGTCGCCATGCGCAAAGTTGATGAGCTTGATGATGCCGTACACCATGGTGTACCCAAGAGCGATCAGAGCATAGATGCTGCCAACCGAAATTCCGTTGATTAACTGCTGAATGTGATAATCCATCAGGCACCCTCTCGATTCTTTGTCTGTGTTTGGTGTTACCGCCACGATGCTTTAGCGTACCAGAAAGGTTGATTTTAATGTTATTTATAGTAACACGAAGAGGTAATCACTTCTAGATAGAAGCATGAACAAAACGTGAACTGGGCTCATAAAAAAAACGGTATATACTAATAAAAAATTCCAATCATTGGTCATTTTCAGAAAACGCATTCAATCGAAAAAATCCTTATCTATCAAGGAAAAAGAAAAAGCCCCCGCAGAATTCCTGCGAGGGCTCATCATTCACTAACCTTTGGTAAGTGCGGATTTCATCTGAAAAATAGCTACCCCATTCATGTGATCTACATGTTAGGTTTCCCTGTGTTTCGTGATCGTTTCTCGAAAATGACTTGCGCTATTTCGTTCACCTCATCGATGGAAGGCGATACCTCTCCATAGCGGACGGCGCTATACCGTTCTGTCAGCTTCACAGCTTGAACGTTCCCTGCCGTTTTCCCAGATAGCTCCCGACCCACTTCCATCGGAGTCATATCCGGCTTGGCGGTGTATCCGCCCTCTTCGGCTTGCCTGAGCATGAGGCGATAGAGAAACCTCATCTTCTCCTTATTGTCGGTGAGCTCGCTCCAGCTTTCTTTCCTCTGCAGCTTCCGGCTGAACCAATCCTTAACCCGAGTGAGCAGCAGCCGGGGAGTCTCGGAGAGCTCCAAAAGCGACTCCTTCTCATCCACATATCCGGTCGACTCTTCCGGTGAACCTCCTCCGAACAAACGGGCGATCCATGCCTTCAGTTTGGCAAGGGCCGCAGGGAACTTCTTCCCTCCGAGGTAGAGGAGATAGACGAGCGCAAGCGCTAGAGCTGCCAAAGCTAGATAAGTGACGATCTTCTCGAACACAGCCCAAAAAGGATGCGGTGGATTCGATTCCGGAAGCATCGGAAGCTGCTGAGGCTCAGCAGGGGGCGCGGGTGCAAGCTCGGCCGGTGCATCAGGCAAAAGCCACAGATAGAGGTGCACGAGCTGTTCCCAAACGTTGCGCGCCCCTTCCCGGATGACGCGGCTGATCGGGGTAATAAAGCCTGCTACAATGGCAATCCCGAACAGAAGGAACGCCCACATCCGGTTCTTCCAGAGCATCGAGGACCATGCTCCGCCTTCCCGTTGCTGATTCGCATAGAGCAGATTGGCGCGGCTGATCTGCAGAAAGACGATGCCGAGCGAAACGATTCCCGCAGCGTTCAAAAAAGCTCGATCCGCCGTCAGCAGCGGCAAAAACCGAACGAACAGCGGCAGCAAAAAGTAGCCGAAGAGTCCAACCACAGCCACGAGCGGTTGGAAATACTCATGGACATTCGTATAAAACAGCCTTCTTCCACGAAATGAAAAGAGAAAGCCGTAGAAAGCAAGGAAGCCAGCGGCGTATGGCTCGGATAGAAGGAGCCATCCCATGATGGCGGAAATTCCGAGCATGGAGGCAATCTGCACAAGCGATCTCCAGAAGCCAGGGCGTCCAGCAATTATCCAACCTGCGAAAGCACAGACGGCATAAAGTGTTACAACCTGAACCGGAATCAGCCCGTTCAGAGCGAGGAAGCGTTCCTGAAAAGCATAGGTGAGAAAGAAGACCACCGGCAAAAACAGGAGAATCTCGGTTCCAAGCTGTTTCAGCGCAGCCGGTGCTTGTTTCCGCTTCAAGTTCTGCCCCTGGTCCTGTTCTTCGGTCCCCCATTCGTTCGCAGACGGTTTACTGCCCATCCTCTTCCCCTCTTTTCTCCGTAAGCGGCGTTGGTTCCAAGTGAATGCGGCTCACCGAGTTCCCCTGCGCCTCCAGCTGACGCATCCACTCCCGCATGGCCGGCGACACATAGGCACTCAGAAGCACATAATCCGTGTGCGCGGTACCGCGAAGGACCTCCTGCTCCAGCAGGACATCCATCGGCTCGCAGCGCTCCACCACCAGCTTCGCCATCGTTTCCAGCAGGAGCGTGAGATGCTTCGCTCCACCGTCCGGTCCGATATGGACGGCCTGCTTGTCTCCATCGATTAGCCAGCCATTCGTTCCGAAGCCGACCGGAATACCGCGGCTGATCGCATCGTTCGTAAGGGTGGCCGCAATCGACAGCGCCCGCTCGATCATCGCCGGGTCGGTAACGGCCGCCCACATGTGTTCGCTGACCTCCATATTGACGAGGATGACGATCCGCGGATCGGCGGTGAAATCCCGCTCATGCACCTGCAGCCGGCCGCTTCTCGCGGTCGCCTTCCAGTTCACGCGGTTCAAGGAATCCCCATAGCGGTATTCGCGCACCCCGCTGACGAGGAAGGGATCGTCCACCACCCAACGGCGAACCGTAACATCCCCCTGGAAGCTGTTGGAGCGGATCTCCACCTCATCCAATGCGATGAAGCGGGGATAAACGATCAGAGAGGTCGGCGCTGCCACCGGTTGAACCGCCGCGCGCATGCCGAGGAGATCGCCGGCCGTCATCGTCGCGCTGTTCAGCCGGTAGTATCCTCTCGCTTCACAGGTAATCTTGTGAGAGCGGACAATCCGGGTATACGGCATGAGGCTGAAAAGGCTCTTGTGATTCTGGTAGAGCTGCCCGCTCGACATGTCCAGGTTCACCTGTTTGTCGAACCGAAGTCCCGCCGGGATCATCGACTCCATGCGGAGCCAGGGAAGCGGCAGCAGCTTCCGGTTGGTGAGGTTCTCCACCAGCTCCACCTGCTCGCCCGCATAGCAGCGAGACTGGCTGAATTCCCGGGAATAGGCAAGATGCTTAAGCGCCCTTTTACGGAATAAAAGCGCTTGCAGGAAGATGACGGCTCCTGCCGCCAAGAGTAACCAGCTGATCCCCATCGCAGCAGCCTCTAGTGAATCCCGGTTTCGGCCGGAACCACGGTATCCGCAACAATCCGGTCAAGAATCCGGTCCGCTCCGCCCGCTTGTCCGTTCATGCGATTGCGGAACACAAGCCGATGGGCGAATACCGGCTTCACGAGTTTTTTGATGTCATCCGGCAGTACATAATCCCGTCCGCGGATGACTGCAAGAGCTTGGGCGGAGCGCAGCAGCGCTTGGGTTCCGCGTGGGCTTACTCCGAGCGAGAGCTCCGGATGAATGCGTGTCTTCTCCGCGATCTCCACGAGGTAGCGAAGAAGATCCTCGCTGACCCGCACGCGGGAATAGGCCTGTCCCGCCGCGACAAGCTGACTCCGATCGGCAACAGGCCGGACGGACGCGAGCGGGTTCTGTTCTTTGAACCGGATCAGCAGCTCGACTCCCTCTTCCGTGCTCGGGTAGCCCATGGCAAGCTTCAGCAGAAACCGGTCTAGCTGTGCTTCCGGCAAAGGAAAGGTTCCTTGGTTTTCCACCGGATTCTGGGTAGCGATGACCAAGAACGGGTCGGGCAGCGCCCGGGTATCTCCATCCACGCTGACCTGACGCTCCTCCATCGCCTCCAGCAGGCTGGACTGGGTGCGCGGAGTTGCCCGGTTGATTTCATCGGCCAGCAGAATATGGGCGAACAGCGGACCGGCGCGAAATTCGAATTCCCCACTCTTTTGATTGAAGAAGTTGATCCCGCTAATATCCGAGGGCAGCAGGTCTGGCGTGAACTGCACGCGTTTGAAGCTGCAATCGAGCGAGCGGGCAATCGTTTTGGCGAGCAGCGTCTTGCCCGTACCGGGCACATCCTCCAAGAGGACGTGGCCGCCGGTGATCAGCGCGATAAGAATAAGCTCGACGGCCTCTTCCTTGCCGACAATGACTTGTGCCACATTATCGCGGATGCGATCCGTCAAGCCGCGAATTTCATGAAGTTCCAAGGGATAACCTCTCCGTTTCCGTTTGATTTTCTCACGAAATAAAAAACCGCACCTTCGCGTGAACGGTGATGATCTATCACCATTGTACCAAAGGGCGGTTTTGTTTTGGGAATTACTTGATATACATCCGGGTGAAGTATTCCTCCAGCATCCGCTTGGTAGCGAAAGGCTCGCGCGTCGTGGCGATGCTTCTCTTCATCATCTCGACCCACTTGGAGCGGTTTTCATAGTAGGTAGGGACAACCCGCTTCAGCAGCGTTTCATAGAGCGCGTCGCTGTCATGCTTGTCGAGCAGTTCAAAGTCCTTCGTCTCGAAGCCGTCTCCGATCTGCCAGCCATTCTCTCCGTCCAGACACGCCTCCGGCCACCAGCCGTCGAGGATCGAGCAGTTCAGCACCCCGTTCATCGCTGCTTTCATGCCGGAGGTTCCGCTCGCTTCGAGCGGACGACGCGGATTGTTCAGCCAAACGTCCGAGCCGCGCGTCAGCATCGCTCCGATGGTCATGTCGTAGTTTTCCAGGAAGACCACGCTCTTCGGATATTTTTTCATCATGGCGACAAGGTTGCTGACAATCCGTTTTCCGGTGTCGTCGAGCGGGTGTGCCTTGCCGGAGAAGACGATCTGGATTTTACCGTCCTTCAAGTAAGGTTCAATCAACTCCGGCTGGGAGAAGATGAGGTCGCTGCGCTTGTAGGGAGCCGCCCGGCGGGAGAAGCCGATTAACAGGTTTTCCGGATTCAAACGGATGCCCGATCGCTTTTCGATAAAGTCAACGAGCTCTCCCTTAACTTCAGTATGGGCTGCCCAAAGATCTCCGTCTGCTTCAAAGGCGCGCGTCATGCGCTCATCCACCCAGGTAGGCGTATGAATGGCGTTGGTGATGCCGATGATGGCGGATCGTCCGGAGACTTCCTTCCACATCTTGTTCGCCGTATCCGCGTGAAGCTGAGCTACAGCGTTCGAGATGCGGGACAACCGCAGCCCGGCAACCGTCATATTGAAAGGCTCGCCACCGATGCGGACCATCTGATCGCGGGTTAGCCCGTTGAAGGCTCCCATGTATTCGAGCTTGTCGAGCGGATGCTCTTCATTGCCTTCCTTGATCGGCGTATGCGTGGTGAAGACCACTTCTTCCCGCGTCGCCTTCCAGGCTTCTTCAAAGGTGTAGCCGTCGAACATCTTCTCGCGGATCAGCTCGGTGGCAGCGAGGGCGGCGTGCCCTTCGTTGAAATGGTAGACGTCGATGGGGATGTTCAGAGCGCGCATCGCTTTAACGCCGCCGATGCCCAGTACGATCTCCTGCGCGATCCGTTCTTCTCCGAACCAGCCGTACAGCTGACCGGTGATCCAAGCATCCCCATTCTCAGGAATGTCCGTATCCAGTAGATAAAGCGGGCTATTGCCGAATTGCTCTGTCTTCCACACCTTGCACACAACCGGAATGCCGCGTACCTTAACCGTGACCTTTACTCCGGTATCTTCGAGGAAATCATATACATAGTTATGGTAGGTGTCATAGGGCTTGCCTTCTGCATCGATCCGCTGATCGGTATAGCCCTGCTTCCACTTGATGCCGATCGCGACAATCGGAGCGCCGATGTCCTTGGCCCCCTTGATATAATCGCCTGCGAGAATACCGAGTCCGCCCGCATACAGTTTAAAATCGGAATGAAGTCCATATTCCATGCTGAAGTATGCGACGGTCGGCCATGCTTTTACGTTCATTCGATACGCCTCCTGATCCGAAATGGTGGTTGCCCGCGATTGCCATTGCATATAGGCATTACCCACAAGACAATCGTTTGCATTATTGATTGCACATGAAGATTATATGAAAGCGATTACGGTATCATAATAGCACTATTTGAAAAAACGGTCTATACTTTTCAGGCAAATCAAAGCAATTTTTCCGGCTAATTCGCCATGTTTTGCGCAAATATTTGTGCAAATGATACACTTATTTGCATCATCCATGCTGCAATTAACCCGATTTCCCATGAAACAACGCGATTTTTGATCGGTACCCTCCTGCCCTCTTCGTTCAATTTTTTATCACATTTTCATTTGCTGTAATTTTCCATAGGAAGGAGATACTGAACGTATCCGTTCTATAGAAAAATGGAGGTTGGCTCATGTTGAATTTGACCCGCCTGTTAACGGGAATCTCCGCCGACGGCGATTCTTTGCGTTATTCTCCGCATGCCGCTCAAACGAAGCACGGGGTGTCCTCCGGGCGCGGGCCTGTTGTCGTCTGGAATGTTACCCGGGCCTGCAATCTGAACTGTCTCCACTGCTATTCCAATGCGACGGCAAGCGGGGATGCCGATGAACTCTCCCATGAGGAAGCGTTGGCCTTCATCGACGATCTGGCTGCTTTTCACGTTCCCGTCCTGCTTTTTTCCGGCGGAGAGCCCCTCCTGCGGGAGGATCTCTTTACCTTGATCGAATATGCAGCCGCCCGTGGAATCCGGCCCGTCGTCTCCAGCAACGGAACGTTGATCACAGAAGAAACGGCACATCGCTTGCAAAGAGCGGGCACCGGATATGTCGGGATCAGCCTGGACGGAAGCGAGGTAGGAAATGACCGTTTCCGGGGAGCACCTGGCGCCTACCGCGGAGCTCTTGCCGGAATCCGTCACTGCTTGTCCGCTGGTCAGAAGGTCGGCTTGCGCTTTACCCTCAGCCGCCACACCTATGAGGATCTCGATTCCATCCTTCGCCTCATCGAGGAGGAACGGATTCCCCGGGCTTGCTTCTATCACCTGGTCTACACCGGACGCGGGCAGCATTTACGCGAGGAGGATATCACCCGGCAGGAAGCGAGAGACGCTGTGCTGCGCCTGATCAAGGCTGTGCTGGACTTCCAGAGGCGCGGCGTGGGAACGGAGATCCTCACCGTGGATAATCATGCCGACAGCATTCTCTTCTATCACTATATCAAGGAGAATCATCCGGAGACGGCCGATACGGTTCTCGCTCTCTTGCAAAACAACGGAGGCAACCGCTCGGGCGTTGCCTTCGGCTGCGTCGATTGGCATGGCCATGTCTACCCGGATCAATTCACAAGGGACCGCTCTCTCGGCACGATACGCGAACGCCCATTCAGCGCCATTTGGACCGATCCTGATGAACCTCTCCTCGCTTCCCTCCGAAATCGCGGCTCGCTGCTCAAGGGTCGGTGCGGCGAATGCGGGTGGCTCAACCTGTGCAATGGTAATTTCCGCGCTCGCGCAACGGCTGAAGGCGATTTCTGGAGCGAGGACCCTTCGTGCTACCTCACCGATGAGGAGATCAGGCCGGATAACCGGCTGTTCGCGGGAGTACCTCGTCCATGCTGATCTCCTGGAACGTAACCAAGGTATGCAATCTCTATTGCAAGCACTGCTACCGCAGCTCCGGGCCGGATGCACCGACAGACCGGGAGCTGACGACGGAAGAGGGCAAGCAGCTTCTAAGTGAAATCCGAAAGGCCGGATTCCGCCTCGTGATTCTGAGCGGCGGGGAGCCGCTCATGCGGGAAGACTTATTCGAGCTGATCGCATACGCATCCTCTCTTGGACTCCGAACCGCCCTCGGCTCGAACGGAACGCTGATCACGAAGGACGTGGCGGTTCGGCTGAAGGCTGCGGGACTTGCGGGAGCGGCGATCAGTCTGGACAGCCACGATCCTTCCTTCCATAACGACTTCCGCAATCGGTACGACGCATGGGAGAAAGCGATCGAAGGCATCCGCCGCTGCCAGGAAGCGGAGCTGGATGTTCAGATCAACATGACATTATCGGAGGACAATGCCTCTCATTTCTCCGCCGTCGCCGATTTAGCCGAGGAGCTAAATGTTCGTGCGCTCCATCCATTCTTCCTTGTGCCAACGGGCCGGGGGACCGCGATCGAAGACGATATGCTGAGGCAGCTCCGCTATTTCGATGTCCTGCGGGCCGTCCTCGATCGCGGCAAGAAGAGCCGCCTCGACATCAAGCCGACCTGCGCTCCGCAGTTTCTGCCGATGGCCCGTGACATGGAGCTTCCGATGCGGTATACCCGCGGCTGCCTGGCCGGCCTATCGTACTGCTGCATCCTTCCGGACGGCGAGGTTCATATCTGTCCGTATCTCCCGGTCAAAGCCGGGAGCGTTCGCGAGGCACCTTTCGACGAAATCTGGCGGGACAGCGAGGTATTCAACCAGCTGCGCGATTATTCCGGCTATGGCGGGGCGTGCGGCTCATGCTCGGACATCGGCCTATGCGGCGGCTGCCGAGCTCGCGCTTACCGCTATCACAATGGAGATTATATGGCGGAGGAGCCTTGGTGCTACAAAATCCGCACTGGAACGTCTCCATTAACAGAGGAAGAACCGAGGCAAGCCTGTCCATCCCCTCGGCCCGCAAAGGAGAACAAGCGATGACAGGTTCTACAAGTTCTCCGAACGACCCTGCGGTTTTGATGGACGCGCTTGACCGCAGGCTGCTCAATCTCATGCAGCGGGGACTGCCACTCGTGGAGGACCCTTTTGAGCCAATTGCGCAAGCACTCGAGGTATCGGCGGGCGAATGCTTGTTACGGCTTGAACGCCTGCAAGAGCAGGGGTACATCCGCCGGATCGGCGCCGTTCTAAACCCGTCACGGCTCGGATTCACAAGCGGCCTGCACGCGCTGGAGGTCCCGGAGGACCGTTACGAAGCGACAGTGCAGCTCATCAATACTCATCCCGGCGTAACGCACAACTACCGCCGAACTGGCCGATTGAACCTGTGGTTCACTCTGTCTGTCTCTTCCGATACGGATAAGAATCGCTTTATGGACCGCGTCCTTCAGATCTCTCGGGCAAAGCAGGTTTACGATTTCCCTTCCGAGGAAGTGTACAAGCTCAGGGTCTATCTTGATATGGAAGGAAGTTCCCCAGGAGCCGAAATTCCTGTCGGACCGGATTCCGCCGAGCCGTCTGATCGACCGCTTGACTCTCTCGATCTTACGCTGCTCCGCTTGGCTCACGATCTCCCTCTCTGCCGGGACCCCTACGGCTGTTTGGCCGAACGAGCCGGCTGCACCCGAAAGATAGCGCTCATCCGCCTCGAAGCTTTGTCCGCATACGGCGCGCTCAAGCGGATCAGCGTGATTCTTCGGCATCGGCACGCGGGCTTCGCCGCCGGTGGGATGCTCGTCTGCCAGCTTCCGCCCGGCTGCGTGGCTGAAGCGGGCAGGCAATTGGCTGCCCGCTCCGAGGTCAGCCACTGTTATCGGCGCAAGGCCTACCCGGATTGGCCCTACAATCTCTATGCCATGATTCACGGGCACACCGAGGATCAAGTCCGCGCCATAACCCACGGTTTTCTTCAAGTATGGGGGGAGCGGATGATCGCCCACGACTTGCTGTTCAGCACGGCGGAATGGAAGAAGACCTCCTTTTCGCTATAAACACCGCATAGCCCCTTATGGAACAGAAATACCCGGTACTACAGAAGCGCACCGAATGTCCCAACCCGCTTCGGATTCCTTTTACAGAAAAGAAGGAATTACCATGAAAAATGTCGAATCAAGTGGGAGGCCACGGTTGCTTACAAAATCTTACACATGGAGTTGCTACGATGATCTCCCGGATAGTCTACTATGTTGTGTTTCCGCTCTATGTGGTTTTTGTGGTGTATTCTTCCATCACATTAGGAAAAGACCTGAATGAGGCGATGCTCATTAGTCTAGGCTTGCTGCTTATCGTCAGCATGTTCTCGGACATTCGGTTCCCGAAGCAGGTTACGCTCTTTTCTGTGCTACAATTTCTGATTTTATTCAGTTTCCATTATGTCTCCCAGTTGAACTGGTGCTACTCTCTTTATATCATCCTGCTCAGCAAGGTGCTCTATCCCATCAAAAAGGTGTCTATTGCCATCTTTGTCGGCGCCATGTCCATGCTTCTGTACACGGGAGCTCGATTGTCTTATATGGACGTCACCAAATACAATTATCTGGCGGTCGTCTCGGATTTTCTAACCTCGCTAGCCGTCGTCTTTATCATTCAGTACATCGTCAAGACCGAGCGGGAAAAGAATCAGCTGATCGAGCAGATCGAACGGGAAAGCAGCTTCTATCAATCGGAAAAGCTGAAGGTCATCGGAGAGCTGGCTGCCGGGATGGCGCATGAAATCCGCAACCCGCTTACGACCATCAAAGGCTTCCTGCAGCTGTCCAAAAGCCAAAATTACAACATCAAGCCGTGGTACGAGCTGCTGTCGGACGAAGTGGAACGGATGACCGAGTTGACCGGCGAGTTTTTGGAATTTTCCAAGCCTCGGATCACCTGCTACCAGGTTAGTTCCATGCACGAGTGTCTGCAAAAGGTCATCTCCCTGACGGAATCCGAAGCTCGTATTCTGCGTCACCAGCTGCAATATAGCGAATACTCCCCCGATCTCCATGTCTACATGGATGCCGACAAAATGGTCCAAGTCTTTGTCAATCTGATCAAAAACGCGCTCGAAGCGATGACGGAGCCAGGCAAGGTCACCATCCGGCTATACAACAGCAAAGGCTGGGTTCATGTGGTTCTCACCGATACCGGTAAGGGCATCCGTCCGGCCGATCTCAAAAAGATCTTCGATCCCTTTTTCACCACCAAGCAGACGGGAACCGGCCTCGGCCTCTCCATCTCCCTGAAAATCATTCAAGACCACGGCGGCAAGCTGGAGGTTTCCAGCACCGAAGGCCAAGGCACGAGTTTCATGATCCGGCTGCCCTTGCGCACTCGGGAAGTTATAGAGGCGACTTGATTGGAATTCCGACATCTGGGTTTATGCCGGATCGTCATGCGCGTCTTATATCCAAGGAGGCTCTCTCTCGATGAAGTTGAATCGACAGCTTGGCATCCTGATGCATTTGCTCGCCCACGACAAAACGACGGCCCGAGAGCTGGCCGAAAAATTTGAAGTTTCCACCCGAACCATCAGGCGCGACATGGAAGACCTGTCCATCGCTGGCATTCCGATCTATACGTCACAAGGGACGGGTGGAGGAATCCGGCTTATGGAGGGTTATTCCTTGTCGCGCGTTCTTCTCGACGAAAAGGAAAGAGCCCTTCTCCTCACCCTGCTATCCAACCTATCGTTTACGCAGGATATCGGAGCCGAGGGAGTCCTCGCCAAGCTGAGCGCCTTGTTCGGCTCGAAGGCCCAGGATGAATGGCTGCGGGTCGATCTGTCGGGCTGGGGGCCGCGTCACGAGGATGAACAATTTGCCGTCCTTCGCAATGCCATCGAAGCTCGCCATTTGCTTGAACTCACGTACATCAACGCCGGGGGCTTGCCGGAAGTGCGCAGGGTCGAGCCGATGACGCTTCACTACCGCGGGAGTGGTTGGTATCTATGGGGCTGGTGCCGACTGCGCGGTGGCTACCGGACATTCCGGCTTTCGCGGGTCATTGCCCTCGCCGTGCTGAACGAGCCTTTTGTCCGCCGAACCGGCTCCATGCTCGCCTATGAGCAGGAGCAAGCGGAGGAGCAAGCGACCCGCAAGCAGGAGCCGCCTCTCGTCCTGCATCTGCGTTTTCGCTCCCCGTCCATATCCCGTGTCTACGATCTGTTTCATCGGGAGACCCTTGAATTTCTGGATTCGGGGGACATTGAGGTCAAATGCACCTGGCCGCTTGACCGCTGGGTGATCTCCGCTTTGCTTTCCTTCGGATCGGATCTCCTCGTCCTCTCCCCCTCCTTCCTACGGGAGGAATTGCAAGCCGAAGCAGCCAAAATTGTTGAGCGCTATGCCGAGCAATAAGCTCCTGGAAACAAGAAGAACCGGAGGCGCCGTTCTTCATAAAGCAATTGGACACTGTTGTCCAAGTTCAGCTTCACACTGAAATCGGACACTGTTGTCCACTTCCTTTTTCCTATAAAGAAGTGGACACTGTTGCCCACTTCTTTTTCATTAAAGAAGTGGACAACCTATTGTCCACTTCCCAAAGGTAAAATAAAGACATCCCCTGAAGGAGAGTGAAGATGATAATGACCGCCCTTGTCTTTTGCCAAAGCTGTGCGATGCCCCTTGCTCAACCGGAAGATCACGGCACCCAAACGGATGGCATGCTCCATGAAGAATACTGTTGTTACTGCTTTAAAGATGGAGGATTTACCACTGAAGAAACCATGGACGAAATGATCGAATCCTGCGTTCCGCATGTGTCAAACGGAAATCCTTATCCAGATGCAAATACAGCGAGAACGGCCATGAAGGAATTGTTCCCTAAGCTGAAGCGCTGGGCGGCTTCGCCTCTATCGTAAGCACCACAGATCGAAGAGAGCGGATCGAATAAATATAACGGTGTGGTTCGAATGCGCGGCAGACGCATAGCGAATCGCGCCGTTTTTCTATGGGGATTGTCTCTCGCAGCCGCTCGGCTTACAATGGTAGGATACGACATTTGAAGGGAGCGGTCCCTTGCGGACCGTCGGGAGGAACAACCATGAAGCTGATAGGCGAACGGATCTACCTGCGCCCTCTGGAAGAGGAAGACGCAGCCGTCTGGACCGAACACAATGTAAAGAACCAGGACCACTTCCAAGCCGTTACGCCCGCGCGCGACGAAAGCTATTATTCCGAGGACTTCCAGTTGGACTGGATCCGCCATTGTGCGGAGGATTTCCGTGAGGATCGACAGTATCACTTCGGCATCTTCCTGAAAGTGAACGATGAGCTCATCGGCGGCATCAGCCTGTTCCAAGTACAGCGAAGATTCTTTCAACGAGCTATGATGGGATACAGCCTGGACAAGGACTATGAGGGCAATGGGTACATGACGGAAGCCGCTCGGCTGCTGGTGGATTTCGGCTTCCGGGAGCTGAAGCTGCACCGCATCTGGGCAGAGGCCAAGCCGAGCAACCTCGGCTCCATCCGCGTGCTCGAGAAGGCCGGCTTTGAGCAGGAGGGCATCGCCCGCAAAAACGTCATGATCAACGGGCGCTGGGAGGATCATACGGTGCTGTCGATCCTGAATCCCGAGGAATAAGAATCCGGAGGAATTGATGGCTTAGAAACCGCTGGAAGCAAAAAGACCTCCGCCTCGTAACAGGCTTGGAGGTCTTTGCTAGTTAGCGACAATGACGAACGGGCCGCCAGTCGTTGTCCGATACGCCCCTTCGCAATCGGGAGGGGTCCCCCTTCAGAATACTTAGCTTAAGGACTAGGAGAAGCAGAAACAGGGCTGCCGGACGGACTTGCCGAAACCGAAGGGCTGGCAGAGCCCGCAGGACTCGCTGAACCTGCAGGACTCGCCGAGCCTGTCGGAGCAGCCGAGCTGTCCGGGCTGATCGAACTTGCAGGGCTCTGCGAAACGGAAAAACCTCCGGGAGAGGGGGACGGGAGCAGCGTCGGAGACGGAGAACCGTCACCGCCGCGCCCCGAGCGACCGAACAGGAAAACGGCTGTTGTTCCGAGAACGAGGACAAGCAGGAGAAGGGACAACGATCGTCCATTGCGCTTCACGAAACGCAGAACCGGATTTCCACCATCCTCGCGGATTGTCGAGATCACTCTCCGGAATTCCCTCGGCAAAGCTTCGTCCGTCAATTGGCGATAGCGTTTCCGGTCCTTCAACGCTTTCCGATCCACCTCGGTAAAATACTTGCGCAAAGCATTCCGGTAAGCGGGCTTCAGCATTTTTCCGCTGCCGTCGCGGAAGGCCGGTTGAGTCGAGCTCCAGATAAGGAAATTATCGAGCTCCCCGGTCCCTTCCGTTTCGTTATGGATAAAGGTCAACAGATCGAAATAGGAGACCGGCCGATCTTCACCACCGGTCCGGAAGCTCCATTCGGTGAAGGAAAACAAAAGGGTTCCATACTGAGGAGGATGCACCCGACCCTTCAAAAACCGGCGCACCAGTTCTTGAATTCGACCCATTTCCCCTTCGGTGTACGCCTCGATCGGAAAGCGTCGCTCCTCTTTATGGGGCGATGCGGCCGCCTCATGACTTCTAGCCTTATCGGCTGGAAGCACCTTCCCTCCGAGCGGATCATCGCCATCCGGGGCGGACTTCATCCCCGTGCCCAAAGCGGCAACCGGCCCCAGATTCACCATAGCCTCATAGACGCCGCGCAGAACTCTCAGCTTGGAGGCTTGCTCCTCCGTGAGCTCCTCTCCGGTTAAGAGCCGGTCTTCCGCCAGAATATAACCGGCCTGCATGACCTCCGCATACGTGCTTGTGGACAGCGACAGAGAATCGAGAACGACTCGCGCCGTTTCAATCTCCAGAGCATCGCAGAACGCTTCAAAGCCCTTGCGGCTGGAATGAGCCTTGTACAGCTGCGAGCAGAAGCGAAAGAGACTTTCTCCGGCCACCGCATGATCGCCTGACTTCAGCAGCGCCCTGCGGAGCTTGTCCCGAAACTGATCGATGAAGTACGGAAGCCCGAGCGAGTCGAAGGAATGACTGGCCCAGAAGACGATTTCCTCCTGCAGCTCCTTCACGGTCTTCACGCGGCTCATCCGATCGGTCAGAAATGCTTCCTGCAGAGCCGAATATCGAATGTCTCTTCCCGTGCGTTCGTAGACTAGCCGCTGAAGCTCTGAATGCTTGCGCAGAGCCTCACTCGCTTCCGCCATAAGTCCGGACGTCGCAGCCTTCCCGTTTCCTTCGCTCGCAGGCAGCGTCTGTGCCGCCAGCCCGTCCAGGAACTCGATGACGGCGCTTACGATCTCCTCCTTATTCTCTACAGGAGCGGCCTCATAATAGTCCATATACGCAGCCAGCGCGCCAAGGGGCAAGGGTGACCGCTCTCCTCCCACAAGGGAGCTGTTGCTCTGCTCTTGCCGCAGCAATGCCAGGAGCAGCTCATTTAGCCTCGGCTTCTTGTCATGGCCGCCGACCTTGAGGTAGCGGAGGATTCCCGACGCGATCTCCCCTTTTTCCAGTGGATAGCGCTCGTAGTCCCCCCGGCCTGTCCGATAAATGGCAGCCAGCTCCTGATAAGCGGCAAGGGAGATCTGCTCGGCAGCGGGAAAACCATCCAGCGCTTCGGCCGCGAAATCGTAAAACTCCGCAAGCTCGCTCGGCGCATTCCGCCATTCCCATACCATCTCGAGGAAAGCTGATTTCGTTCCTGGCTCGGGAACGGGGAACCGGCCGTTCGGGAAGTCGAACACGATGTCCTTCCCCATGGAACGGTCTCCCGGCCGAATGCTGCCTTTTTCCACAACCATGAGGTCGATGCCCTTCTTGCCTTGCGGTTCGTTGTTATAGGTGGTAAACCCGAAGCGGCGGCGCACCTCGATCGGAAGGCCGACATAGAGAATCTCCAGCAGGCTCGCGGCGAGCTTGGAACTTTCGCTGACGTCGGCATCGAGCGCAACATAGACCTTTTTCTTCGAAGCAATCGCCGTGAAGATCGCGGCGAGGAGCGCCTTGAAGACGGCGTCTCCGACGCCTAAGCGAACGAGGACAGCGTCCCTCTCTTCGGCCGATGCCGCTGCCCCATGCGGCAGTTGGTCAAGCTCAGGAAGGTCCTTGCCTTCACTTTCGTCATAACGGTTATGAAAAGCGGTCACCCTCAGAAGCGAGGACGGGTGCTGAAGGAATTCCTCGGCGCGGGTGCGCGGAACAACAAACTGATGAATGAAGACAGCCTCCCGCTGACCGGTAAAATCCGATCCACTGAAGACGGCACGACCGATCACAAGCTCGCCCGACTCCGCCGGGAACACGGTCAGTGATTCCGGATAACGGGCTGGATCGAGTTCCCCTCGCCGAATCAGCTCTTGCGGGGCTATGTAGAGGCAATAGGGATGAAGAGTCTTCCGGATGAACGAAGCCTCGAGGCCGGAGGATTTGGCCACTGTGTCAAAGCCTTCTCCACCTTGAAACAAGCCTTCGCGGCCCCGCGTGTAATAATGCTGCTGAATCTTCGCCTCCGTCATCGGGAATCTCTCCCCTCGATGTAATCGAGCTTGTGCAGCAGCCAGACGAAGGGTTCATCGACCCGAACCGGCGACACGACTCCTTCGATCTGCTTGTTCACCGGATTGCTGCCGAGTGCCGAGACGGCGAAATACGCGGTGTTGGTGAAATACACATCGACCGCATCCTTGAAAGGACGGTCCACCTTCTCGAGAAATCGCCGGATTTCCCCATCGATGTTGGAGAACTCCGTCAGGTCCAAATGCTCCGCGTGCACGACATTGCGGAACACGTTGCTGTTCGTATCAATGTATGCTCCGTGCTCTTCCTTCAGATGCTGCAGCATGTCGCTCTTGGTGAGGACGATGGCGGTCGGGATATCCGTCTTGGACTTCTCATTGTGGCCGATGAAGTTTTCGAAGAGGGTGATGATGACATCGCGCGGCTCCGCGTGCCGGCTTGCCAGATCTCCGCTTCCTTCCCCTAGACCGATCAGCAGCCGGTCGCGGATGGTCCGAATCTGCAGAGGATCGACCATGAAGAGAATGCCAGAGGAATTCTGGATATGCGCCGCATAGATGTCCAGATAATTCCGGTCGGTCATCCCTTCTCCCGCCACATCGAAGAATACGAGAGTAAGCGGCGGCAAATTCTCATCCTTGAACACAAAGTTGAAGATGAACGGCTCCATCTTCTCAATCTTCTGAGTAGCTCCCAGCATCCGGCCCTGCTCGAAGATCGGCTCCTCGTAATACGTACGGAAGCGACGGCTGATGTCGGCGTTCATCGGGATGCAAGCCGCTCCGAAGTTCGCTGCCGTCACCTGCTGCAGGGTATGAATCAGGGAGGTCATGTAGACGGATTTGCCTACCGACGTGGCTCCGATGATCGAAATGATGTTGCTCGGCACCTTCCCGGCTGAGATCGGAAGCTCGTTGTGACAGCGGGGGCAAATCCGTTTGCGAGTCGATTCGCCATGCTTGTCGATGATTCCGACCAGGACGTGATCGACATAGGTCCTGTTCTCCTCCGGAACGGATGCGGGGGAGATGACCGCCTCGATGTCACCGGCTGAGTCGAGATTGAACTTAGCGCGGTAACGGTCCAGCTCTTCATCCTCCTGAAGCCGGTATTCGGGATCGCCTTCCTTGTCGTGGGTGGCCCGGAACAGCACGTCTTCCGGTTGAAACTTGCTGAAGCAATAAGGGCAGACGATATCGTAAAAAGGCGGCTTGACCTTGACCGGAGTTCTCTGGAACAAGCCCCTCAGCGCTTTCAGCATGGATAGACCTCCTTTTGCGGTACTTGGCGAACCTCAGTTCAGCCGTTCAGCCGTTCAGCTGTGAATCA
Organism: Gorillibacterium timonense; assembly: GCF_001457415.1. Taxonomy (GTDB): domain Bacteria; phylum Bacillota; class Bacilli; order Paenibacillales; family NBRC-103111; genus Gorillibacterium; species Gorillibacterium timonense. Next base: position 651,088 of record NZ_LN881722.1, on the reverse strand, counting down.
AATCAAACGCTTCTCCGTACACTTTACCGTCTGTAAAAAAGAGCTTGATGAAATCGTCCTTGCCGATTTCGATGTCCGGCAGCGCATTCGGACCGGGCTGCAGATCGGACAAAAGTGGATATGCCGTTCCATCCTGAACACTCTGCGGCATCGCTCCCGTTTTCTTGACGTAGCAGAGCGCTTCCTTCGGGACAAACACCTCCGGCGTCACGGTCATGCGAGCGACCTTTCCTTTGGAAAACCAGTTGGCTTTGTATTTGACGGTACAGTGGATCTTGGCCTTCCCCATGCTGAACATAGTGGAATTCCCGTCATCCTGCTGGGCGTATACTTGAATCACTCCATCCCGACGTTCTCCGGGGTAGATGCGATAGGCATAGGAGCCGTATCGGTCGAGGTGCTTCCGATAACCGCCGTTTGCCTTATACTCTTCGCGGGTATACAGCTTTAGCCGTTCGCGCGGGGGATACGTCCCGAACGACGCTCCGTCCGAAGACCCGCCAGTTGATAGCAGTTCCCAAGTCGAAGCCTCGGAGCCTTCTCCCGGAACGAATCCAAGCAAATAGACAAAGGGCAGACCCGCCGGCCAGTTCCAGGTGAGCACGCCCTCCCGGTCCTGGACACGGCATGCCGCTCCTGTTATTCTGCGTTCCTGCGGAACTTCCGTGATCCATTCCCAATCCTTCATCTGCATCACCTTCTGTCAAAGCTGCCGCTGCTCGCACGGCCATAATCATCGGCTGGACCTCGTCCCGGTCGATTCATCGAAGCCGCGCTTCCGAGAGAACCGGACGTCTTCACCGGAATGAGGAGCGGTGATAAGGCCAGTACAGCAGCCAGGATGAGGTCAGCCAGAAACCGACCGAATCCTGGAGCAATCCCCATCCCCATCCAAAACTCCACAACCGTGCCTGCCAGAATGCCGGCGATGGCGCCGCCAAGGGTAAAGCTCTTGGCCAGGTGACGGTTGTCGAAGACAATGCCTAGCGCAAGGCCCATGAATGCTCCGATTCCCGCAAACAGCAGTACGCGCAGGAACCGATAATAGAGACTGTCGCCGCCATTCTCGGAGCGTTCGCCCATCAAATGCCAGCCGCGGTTCAAATCATAGATCTTTGTAAAGACGCCGGACAGCTCACCCGCGCTTCCGATCCCGTGATAACTGCCGCCCGTCCGCTCAGCCAGCTCTTTAAGCAGCTTCGTCGCATCGGTATTGGTATTGTTCATGCCGACGGTATGAATGGCAATCCCCTTTGCGCTATAAGGTCCCGTTGCATTCGCCAGATTCACGTCGCTGTATCCGTCCGAGATGAGGATGACCATGCTCTTGCGCGGATTCGTCCGCGAATCGAGCTGTTCGACTGCGAGATCCAGCGCTTTCGCGATATCGGTCTGTCCGGCGGCACGGTAGCTATCCAGGCGGTCGGCCACCGCATCCCGGTCGGCCGCGTCTCTCAAGGGAGACAAGGGCTGAAGCAGCTCGGGCTGTTCATTGAACAGAATCACCGCCACCTGCTTATGGGAGTCCATACGGCGGATGAGCTTCTGCGCCGCCTCTACGCTCTCGCGTTTCGGATCGGTTTGCAGCATGCTTTCGGATTTGTCGATGACGAGTACGATATCCTGCGCCGGCTCCTGCTTCCCGAGCCCGAAGCCGTAGAGAAACTGGAAGATCGCTCCGGCGGAGAACAGGATGATAAACGCCGCGGGAACGAGCAGCTTCCAGCCGGTACCGGAATGCCGGAGCCTCCAGCCTTGCCCGGCGATCTCCGGAGAGACGGTTTCGGCGAGCAGGCAGAAAAACACCGTGGCGAGGCCGAGAACGCCGAAATAAAGCGCCATGAGCCATACATTCGGCCACTCGGAACCAAATCGGGCAAGCAGGAGCTCTCCTCCCGCGAAGCCGATCGCTCCCCCGATCAAGCTGAACAGAAACAACATCAAGCTGAATTTACGCCGAACCATTCAAAATCCCCCTATCGTCTCCCGCCCTTCAGGATGAAAGCGGAAGCCGTTTTGAACATAGGTGCTGTAATATTTCTCTGCATTGCGGACATACAGGGCATCGGCGAGCCGGAAGCCGCCCATGATGTTCAGCTTGTCGATGCCGCTCGTCTTCTTCTCGTGAACGCAACCGAGCTGGTAGGTCCGGCTGCCCCGGTCAAGACCAAAGGAATATCGGATGAACTCGCTCTCGTAATCGCCAAAGAAGTATTTCTCCTCATAGCGGTGCTTCTGCGTATAGTGAAACAACGCTATACGGATCGTAGCCCCGCTCTCCAATCGCTCATAGAGATCGCGGAACAGCTCCTCCTTCGGCAGGATCAGGTTCTGCTCCTCGAACCGGACGGTCACATTCGCCCGTTCCAGCAGCTCTTCCTCAAACGATTGACGGAATACGGCATCCGTGAAGACTTCGTTTCGACAGACGGCAATCAAGCGCTCTAGGAGCTCGGAGGTCCCTTTCTCCAATAGCCGCGTGACATCTCCAAAAAAACGACCGTCGAAATAAAAATCGGGACCACGTCGCGCGACCAGGCTCTCGGTGATCCGCTTGGTCTGCAAGCCGTAATACTCCGGGAGGTTGCGGCTGAGGTAATCTCCGTAGCTCCCCGTGTGCTCTTTTACCGCCTGGTCCAGAACCGCTGAGAGCTCGCCAAGCTGTTCCACCTGCCGGGAAGAGCTCCGGTGAAGCAGGGCTAGCACCTCCTCCCATTTGTCCAGAAGAAGCTGTCTCGTCTCCAGAGCGAGGATTTGATACCGCAGCGGATAGATCGCTTCGAGGAGCGCTCGGCGGAATTTGCGCAGGCGGGCACCTGCCAGCATCCCTCCGGCCGGAAGCTTGTCGGCCCGATCGTCCAGCACCGCCTGAAGCTCTTCCCGAGCAACAGTGAGCTGCCGTCTCGTCTCGGTCTGCTGGCGGTGAATCTCTTCGAACAGCCCCGTCTCCGTTCGCGGCCGCGTCCAGTGGTAGACGGAATAGAAGCTGTAAGGCGGCTTGAGTCCTTCGCTCAACCGCCGCGCGGTTTCCTCCGCGAGGGGAAGAGCCTCCAGGGCATCGCGAGCCGCCGCTTCAAAATGGGTTTTGAAGAAGGCAGCGTCGATGCCTCCATACAGCTCCTCAAGCGCTTCGCGGAGGTTCAGCCTCTGCAGGTCGGCAAGCTTCGCGCTGCGGGACAGCAGGGCATTCAGCTCCTCAAGCGCCGATTCGGGCGGAAGCAGGCTGAGCGTCAGCCGGGCCACCGAAGAAGCGTCAAGTCCGAACAGCTCGGCGGATTCGTCGGGAGGAATCCTCCCGGCTTCTTCCAGCCTGGCCGTGAAGGACCGGAAGAACTGCTGGAGAACCGTCGCCGCAATCGCTGCATTCGGTCTCCTTACCTCCGCATAGCCTGCGGAGGAATATACATTCTCCGGTACGGCCGGGTTCATGATGCTCTGCTTGTATTGCAGGTTGTTGTAGAGCCCGCTCTCCCGGTCGAACTCGTGAACGGTCCGCCGGTTTTTGAGCAGGCTCAGGCTCGCGATGGCGCGGTAAGCCCGCTCGAGGCCATCCGGTGCAAGGAGCCCCGCTTCATCCTTGTCGGAGAGCAGGTAAACCAGATCAAACAGCGGTGAAGGGCCGTGCTCCAGGGACAAGGAGAAGCCGTCCTGAGTCAGCAGAAGCGGCTCGTTCAGACGGAAGCTCCGCAGCTGAAAGCTGTCCAGCTCCTTGAGAAAGCTGAGTCCGAGCGAAGACGAATAAGCAAAGTCATCTCCCGCCTCCCCTTCCTTCAGCAGAGTGAACAGATCCATTTGGATATGCTTGAAGGATTCGCCCAGTATGCCGCGGGTCAGCAGCACCGCTTCCGGCAGAAGTGCATTGGCAGGATCGTCCGCTCGGGTGATCACGGCGAGGCTCAGCCGCCCGAAGCTGCCGAACTGCAGCCCGTTCTCGGCAAGCCGCGTTCCGGCTCGACGGATTAACCGATTGAGCTCCGCCAGCGTCTCCTTGTCTTCCCGGAACCTGCGGTGGAGTTCAGGCCGCACCGACTTGCGATCCGCTTCCCCTTGCCCGATAGAAAGGGAGAGAACTTCATCCAAGCCCTCCACCGGCTCGTTTTCATAGAGATGCAGATAGACGATGGCGGAGCTATTCACGCACTTGCGCTTCATCCGGCGGTGAACCGCGCGAAGCGCTTCACCCGCCTGGTCTCCAATGCACAGGAAAACGAGGGGATGGTAGAGGCTGCGCTGCTCGTCTGCCTCATCCGCTGCGTGGTCGGTCTCGTTGTCATACTCGTATAGAAATGCCTGTATACGTTCGCGCATCGGCTTATGCATCCTCCGGGAGCAAGCCGGGACCGCCGCGGAAACCGGCAAGGCCGGGACCTTGGCAGCCCGGCCGTTCTTGTCGGCCGCGGGTGCGGCTTACTTGATCGTCTTCCAAATGTCGTTCACTTTCCCGGCAACCTGCCGGTAGAAGCGGTACATCTCTTCCCCGTTCACCAGCTCGGCTCGGTCGAAATCGAGGGTTTCCTTCGCTTCCTGATAACCGGCCGCCATGACTTCCAGCGACGTAATCAACTGCTCCACATCGGCTGCGGAGGTCAGCTTCTCGCTGCGCTTTGCCGCCTTGCGTTCCAGGAGGGCAACCTTCTTCGCATCGAGAGACCGCACTTTCTCATAGATGGCGTAATCGACGAACTTATTGACCCGAAGCAGGTTGACGAACGGTTCCCAGGCTTCTTCCTCCGCGTCGTGGTCATAGACGAATTGGGCGCCTTTCTTCACGATGGTACCTGTGTACAGGGCCTCCACAAAGAGATTCAACCATTTTTCCTCGTCCTGATGAGCGCCGATCACGGCATTCAACTGGTCGATTTCCGTCTCGATTCGTTCATACTTGGCGATTTCCCGGCGCACCTCTTCATAGAGCCCTGGGTAGCGGATGAGGTTCTCCATCGCCACCTCGCGGCTCACACTGCCGAAGATCTCCCGGCTTGCCGTCTGCTTCAAGCCTTGGTCCACCAAGCTCTTTAATTCAGCCGCTGCCTTCTTCACTTCGCCCAGGTTCGGCTTGCCGCCGGTGAGCTGCATGTCGAAGCGGGCCAGAAACGCCGCCGAATCGTACGGCTCCGTTAGGATGCACTCATACCGGTTGGAGGTATTGGATTCGATCGATTTCTCACGGATGATCCTGCGGCGCTCGGCTTCCTCGAATAGGGTACGGATGGCTGCATTGTGCTTTTGGACCCGTCCGTTCTCATAAGTATCGCCCCACGACTTTTCCGGAATCGGAGACGGCAGGTTCACCCAATTGATCTTATCGGTCTGGACCAGATGACGTCCCGTTCCTTCTGGAAGCAAGATTGTCTTCTCGTAGCTTTCCTCGTAGCTCTTGAGCGGCGCGTAGGAGAAGAGCGGCACCCCGTTTTTCGTGTTCAGCCAGAAGATGCGGTTCTTCACTTCGCTTTCCTTGACGGTAAAGCGGGAATTGCCGACGGAATGGGCCTCGAAGTTTTTGATGCCCTTGTAGATATTCGGAGCCTTGACCGGTACCGAGACAAAGCCGTAGGACGGGAAATGAAAGCTGCCCGAGCTGTTGCTCAGGTGGAACACCGGAACCGCTTCTTCGTTCAATCGTTTGGCGATGATCTTTTCCATGATGCTTTCAATGGACTCGTCTTTGCCGTATTTGATCAGCAGGAAGTCCTCCATCGATTTCGTGATCAGGTCACCGAATTGATCGGTCATGAATTCCGAGATGGACCCGACCACATCGACCTCCGTATCCTTGATCCAGCTCGCCGATTTGTTCAGCAGCTCCGCCGTGAAATCGCGAATGAGGTCTTGGACGTTTTTCTCATCCATGATGCCGTTAATGACCCGCTCTACATCCGGTACGCCAACAATGTTCCAGTAGTAAGTGCGATTGCCCTTGTGGTCGACATTCTCCTCGCCCTTGGCGAGAATGTTGCCGTTCTTCTCGAAGATGACATTCAGGGCGTTGAGCAGCTCCGTAAAGACGGAATAAATTCGCGAGTTCTGATCATTCAGCGTCCGGTACAGATCCTCGTAAAAATCGACCATCTGCTCCATCCGCTCGCGGTCGGAGTAAAGCTCATATTCCTGAATTTTGGCATCGATGTAGAGATCCTTTTTCTTCTCCTTGGAGATAAAAGCGTCCCGAGCATCCCCGAGCTTCTGCTCGGATGCCGCCTTCGCCGCCTCGATATCCTGGGGAATGCGATAGAGCGATTCCCGCAGGCTCTCGATATAGGAGCGGATGAGCTCAAGAAGGCTCGCTCCTTTATTGGTATAGATCAACCGGTTCGCGTAGAACGGCCCCTGCTCGGGATTCAGGAAGACGCGCCGGATCTCCTCGGTGAAGCGTTCGATCAGCTCCCCGGGCAGTTGGCGGCGAGCCTTGATGTATTCTTCGCGGGCACGGGTCAAGAACTGCTGCTCCAGCTCCGTATCCATGCTCACGGCCTGCAGCTTGATCAAGTTCGCGTAGCTGAGCCGCTCGCTGTTCTGATAGCCAGGAATCGGTTCCGGTACCCGCTTGAGGAATTCCCGGTGCACCGCGTCCAGGTCCATGCCCAGCTTGTGCGCCATCTTCTCGACATCCTCGCGAGAAGGAGACACCTGGAACATCGTTTCCATCTTGCGGAACAAGCGATAGGCGAGGTAAGTCGTCATTTCCTCGATCGGCAGCACCGCCGAGGAAGCTCCGATGATGTTGTATTGATAGTTAGCCGCATAGGGCTTCGACATCTGATTGATGTTGCTGCGGATGTTGCTAATGTAGTCGTGGATGGCGAATTCTTCGCCGGATTGCTTCTCTTCCATCGCCATGAAGTTGGTGATGTTCTCGGCGGTCACGTTCATACAATAGTCATAAGCGTTCTCTAAGAGGCGGCCGTCGAGGTTCGTCGCCGAGATGAGATGGGCGAGATTGAAGGGCGGCAGGGGGGAATTCACGCTGAGGATATTCCCGTAGCGCTGCTTGAAGCGCTCCCCGCGTTCATCAGCGTTCATCCAGTAGTCGAGTTCCTTCAAGGCGGCGTAACCGTTCTTCTTGATGTACTCGCGGGTGTGGTCCGTGAGGCTTTTGTTGGACAGGTTCACGTCCGGCATGAACAGATAACCGAGCAGGCTCACCTTGTCGACGCCTGCATCGGCATACTCCCGCTCCATGAGGCCGCGGACGATGTAGGCGATGTCGAGGAAGCCGCCGCTGCCCGTACCGCCGCTAAGACCCGTGAGCAGGAACACCATCAGCTTCTTGTTTGTGCCCTCTGTCAGCGTCTTGATCTTCTTCTCGATCGTCTGGACCACCTGCACGATCTTCGTGAACAGCAGAAGACGGCCGGTCTGGCGGTTGCCGGAAGCCCCGCCGACCCCGTCCGTAACAATGATCTCGGGAGAGAGCCATTCCGTTATGTACGGCTCCAGCACACTGCGGTTTTGCAGCAGGCTTCCGATCTCGGCGTTCGAGAGAAGGACGAACTCGGTGAGCGGGTCTAGGCCGATGCCCTTGTATTTCTTCTGAAGCTCGCCTTCGTTCGTCTCAAAGCCGATGTATTCGATATTGTCCGGCTTCTCCCGCTTCTTCTTGGAGAGCGGGTCGTTCGGAAGCCGGAAACGCCGGTTGATCTGGTACTTCAAGCGGAGCAGGGCGTCGATGCCCGTGCCGCCGAGCCCGATGACGAGCATCGGGTTGTCGATGGTGTCCACTCGGATCTTCTCGGAGACGATGCCTCCGCCAAGCGATACATCAAGCTGCTGGATATGTTCGCGGACCAAAGCTTTCATTGGTTTTCTGCCTCCTGCCAGAGCGCTTGTTCGGAGCGCCTCTGCTTAAATGTACTCAAGCTGGATCGATTTATTGACGTTTTGAAGCGTGATTTTGATTCGGTCATTTTTGCGAAGCTCGATTCCCTTGCTTGCATCCACCGCACGCCCGGAGCGTTCGATCAGGCAGCCGGAGCGGTTGAAGAGCAAGAGCGCATCCCCTTTGCCCGGCTCGAAATAGATTTTGTCGGTCTCGGCGTATTCCGGAGCCAGCTGGAGCAGCTGATGCAGGCGAATCCGGCCCTTGAAGGCGTTCAGCTTGCGGTATTGCGGGCTGAGCCGCTCCCCGGTATTCTCATCCCGGATCTCCACCACCATCTGGCCGAAAAAGCCGCGGTTGGCTTTCTTGTGGCGGGTGAATAGGACGATCGCGCCCGCGATGACCAGGAGAGTGAGGAGCCCACCAAGAAGTACGGCTGTCCAGGGAAATGGTTTCTTCTCCTTTTCCGGCTGTGCCGCTGGGGGAGCTGATGCGGTTGGAGTGGGGGAAGCGCTCACCGTTCCCTTGGCCGCATCCACGGTCACCTTATCGCTGTCGCGGACATAGCCGGAATCCTCTACCCGGACCCGCACTTCATACCGGTGATTCTCTGGAAGAGCCCACTCACCGGTGAAGTCGGTTCCTGTGAGTGCAAGCGGGCTGGTGAGCTCCTTCTTGAGATCCAGGTCAGTCGCTACGAGGGTGGCTTTCGCCGCTCCGAGAAGCCCGGCATCCGTGAGCGGATCGCCGCCGGATTCCAGATGCGCCTTAATCTTGAGGCGATCTCCCGCTTTGTAGCTCGTTTGGGTCAAGGGCTCCATGACAACGCGAATGTCATAGTTAAAGACGAGACTGATGTCGATCTTGTCGCGGTCGGCTCCCTTCACTTGAAGCTTCCAATCGCCCTCCGCTGGCTTGGTCAGCTTCATCAGCGAGTAAGAGCTGGAGCGGGAATAGATCACCCCGTCGCTCGGCACAGGGACGCTCTTACCAGCCGGATCAAAGAGCTTCACATCCACCGCTTTGTTCGATACGATGGAAATGTTCGCTTCCAGCACGTTGTTGTTGGGTATGGAAACCGTGACATCCTGATAGGAGCCGTTTCCCGTCAGATTCGTGAGAGGAACGACCTTAAGCCGCAGCTCGCTCGCGAAGATCTCACTCAGAATCTGCGGCAAAGTCTCGGCTGTATCCGTTACGAAAGCTTTGCCTCCGGTGTCCGTTGCAATCTTCTCCAGCACCGTTTTGTTCAGCTTGCCATCCGCGTTCAGCCCGATGGTATAGACGTGAATGCCCTTTTGGCGAGCCTGCTCTACGGCATCGGCTAACTCCTTATCGGATTCTGCCTGAGAGCGGCCCTTGTTCAACGAATTGTTGCCGTCGGCAAGCAGAACGATCATCGGACGATGTCCCGGCGTCATACCGGCTTCAAGAATCTTCACAGATTCCTTGACCCCAACCGCTATATCGGTGTATGCTCCGCGGGAAAGCTGGTCGACGAAATCCTTCAAGTCTTGCTTATCCTGAGCGCTGTTCACCTGAAGCAGCGCCTTCTCCCGGACGATCTGGTCCGTATAGGCGAGAACACCGATCTTGTCGCCTTGGACGGAGGTCATGTCGATGAACATCTTCATCGCTTCGTTCGCAACCTTATTCCGATCGCTCTCGGCCATCGAATTGCTGACATCAACGGCGAGCACGACGTCCAGCTTCTCATCCGTATCGGCAGCCCGAGCGGTGGAAGCGGTGAAGGGATTCAGGATGAAAGCGAACGTCAAGCTGATAACGGCGAGGAAAGCAATGAGTCTATTTTTGATCTTCACTTGGGTAACTCCTCCGGTACTTGGGCCTGTCAGACTCGCATGTCGTCAACGATAATCCTTTGCGGATTGGCATCAAGGGTGAGGCTCAGGATGCCCTTACTGATTCATGACGATGTTCGAGCCTTGTTCAAGGACCCTGGCTGATAGTAAAATGAGCCTACAAGGTCAATCACCTGCAAGCTTCCTTGATCGCTGGTTTCTCTGCCGTATGCGAACGCATTCGTTCGTCAGTCAAGGCATTCTGGTTACATCTCATCACATCTGGCGCAGGGAAAAACGTCCTATTGTGGGTATCCCTGCGTCCATTCTACTGGAAAACAGGAAAACTTACAAAAAGCTCCACCGCTAGTACGCATACAACTCAATCACCGTGGTTTCCGCACCCTTTTCATATTCATTAACGCGCCAAAAGAAAACCACATGACTAGGGTTGAACGCATACTACGTGACCCTTCTCGCCTAAGCCGTTGGACCCGCCCGTGCCAAAGCGCGTCAGGCCGGGTAAAGGGATCAACTTATCTGTAATCATACCGTTCCCCTATCGAAATTTCCATACCTTTCTAGCTAGGAGGAAGAGCCAGGCACAAGCCCGGGCTCGACAAATGATGAAAGCTTACGGGTTGCTGGCTGCGGAGGCGTGGCCCCCCTATCTGATCCTTGGAATCTTGGCCGTCTATGTGCTCGTCAAGGCCTTGCGGTTTCGCCGCCGCAAGCGCGAAATTCCACCTCCGGAAGTCATGGATACCGATTTGATCGAATGGCTGAACGAGGGGAGGTCTCCCCATGAACGATAAGATCGCCGCTCATTTCAGCAAGCCGCTGGTCACGAAATACCGCTATGAGCGGCTGCGCCACTGCGACAAATGCGGGTCCTTTACGTCGCTGCGCGGTCCGGTTTGCTCCTCCTGTAAGCGAAGCGGAACCCTGAAGCCGCTCGCCCGGATCGGAGCGGGCAAAGCCCGGTTCCGCACCGCGGTCGAGGCCTTGCTCTTGACGGCTGCCGCGATAAGCGCCGTCTACTTATCCCCGAACGCGGTTCAACGCACGGCCACTGCCCTTCTCGGCGCCGGTCTGCTCGTCGGCTACGGGCTCTTGCTGCGCCGCTACTCGGGCATCTTTGCTCCTTACCGGCTGCATCGGCTGCTTGTCGAGAAAAGCCCTCAGATCGCCGACGGCCTGGATGCGGATGAGAAAGCAGCCGAAGCGGATTACGAAGCCGACCGATACCGCGAATGCTATGAAAAGCTGCGCGAAGTCGGAGTATTCGTGCTGGAAGACCGAATCCGGTACAACAAGATCATCTGCCTCGGCCGGTTTGTTCTCCGCAAGGATATGGACCTGGAGCTGGAAAGCGTCGTCCCCCGCAAATACAGCAAGCTGTTCGTTCATTATATGTGGGAGGTCTCCAAGGTCAACCGGACGCTGATCCGCGAAAAGTCTCTCGACTACGCGCTTCGCTTCCGCAGCGATATCGAAAAGCTGAGCTATGGGACCGAGCTGCTCACGAATGTCGCAAGCGCCGCTCTCCGCTCCAAAACCAATCTCAGCGCCTGCGAATACTTGATTGGCGATTATGCGATCGCTCTGCCGCGCGACCGCTTTATCCGCTTGTGCGGCATGCTGTCGAACGCGAGATGGGAATACCCGAATTTAACCGCTCGTGTCGCCCAGATCGCTGAATCGCGTTATGCCCATGACCCGGAAGTTCAGGCTTTGATAAGATAACCCGATGAAGCGCAGCTCGCCCTCAAATAGACGATACCGCTTGCGCTCTCCCCTGCATATGACAAACGCCCGGTGCATGTCCATGGCACCGGGCGTTTGTCGCTTCTTTATACCTCGTACGTTTCGTTCACCAATTCTCTTACGACGTTCCTTGCCATTCGAACCTGATGCGGCTTCTTGGTCCGCAGGGTCTTCACAATTTCCTGCAGGTCCGCTTCCGAGCCTATATACTTCTCCTCGTCATCCAGATAAGCGAAGAGCTGGGGAACGCCGACTTCGAGCGCGTCCGCAATTTTGACGAGATTGAGCAGCGAGACATTCTTCTCTCCACGTTCGATCTGACCGATATAGGAGTAGTGAAAGCCGCCCTTTTCTCCGAGAGCTTCTTGGGACCAGCCTCTTTCCTTGCGCAGGTCTCTCACCCGGTGTCCAACCAATTTCAAAATGTCCTTCTGCATCATCTACACCCCACTATAGAGAAAGTGTAGAGAAGAAGGCAAGCAGTAAAAATAGGTAATTGAGTATTATAGAGTCACGAAATGATATGTTAAAATCCTATTTTCATGTATAATAGGAGAATCTGCTCACGAAAGGAGTCCCTCCGCCGTGCCGGAACCCTCGATATCGGATAGGCCTTTTCGCTGCACGAGGCCGGCAGAAGGAAGATCGGATCATGGAGAACTCGACTGAAGCCTCATTCACCGCGGACTCGCTAATCCAGGATTCCCGTCTGCATTTGGAGACTGCTGTAAGCTTCGCCAACCAGAAGATGTCCAAGACAAGCCTGTCGTACGCCGCCAAGGCAGCCCGGCTGCTGCTTGAAGCCTATTATATGAAAGAAAGGAATGCGCTGCCGCTGAAAGGTCCCGGTTACGAGGCGGCCCTGCTGCAGACGGCATCGGACAACGGACAGCTTCCGTTAACCGACGAGCTCCTGCTCCGAACCGTTTGGTACGTTTCGGAGCATTATGATTACGTTCTTCCCCATTCTCCTAAGCCGGGGCAGATTCTGAATCTACTCGCCAAGCTTACCGGGCTGCAGGAGAGGATCGAAGCCGCTCTGAGCCGAGAAAAGATTCATTTGCGCAGCCGGCCAAGCTCCTGAACGATCGCGTCGATTTCACTGACGCTGAAGGTCGATTTGCCCGCCACATGCTCGTACAGCTCGACCAGCTCCTCATAGCGGCTCTCATCGAAATGCTCAGCGCGGATCGCCGCTCCCGATGCCATTCTCAGCTTTTGCTTAACCTGTTCGATCATGTATTCTACGTTTTCCTTCGAAGCTTTCGTCAAATCCATTGGAATTTCCCCTTTGCGTCCTCATTCTTGGTGCTTGTACACCTTCAACTCAAAACCCATGGTTCCCATAACGCCTTGATTATACCCGATCTCACCGTTCGAAGGGCAGTCGAATCTCCATCGACGTGCCCCCGCCCGGTCCGCTTTTGACCGTATAAGCGCCTCGATGGTTCTCAATGATCTTAAAGCTGACCATGAGCCCGAGTCCCGTTCCTTTCTCCTTGGTCGAATAGAACGGCTCGCCCAAGCGGGCCAGCTTCTCCTCCGGAATGCCGCAGCCGTTGTCCACAATCCTTACAAAGAGATACTCATCCTCACATAGACCGGCTTCGATCTTGATGACCCCTCCCTGTGGTACCGCTTCCAGGCTGTTCTTAAGAATGTTGAGAAAGACCTGCTTCAATTGATTTTCCACGCAGGAGATCGGCTTCAATCGGGAATCGTAGTCGGTGATCAATTCCACATTGCCAAGTAGGGCCTCCGGCTTGAGCAGCATGAGCACATCCTTCAGGATATCGGGAATGCTTTTCTTTTCAAAGCTCCAAACCTGCGGCTTGGCTAGCACGAGAAATTCGTTGATGATCGTCTCGATCCGTTCCAGCTCTTTGCCCATGATTCGGGTGTAATCCTTGTTTTTGTTCGTCACGCCCCTCTCCAGCAGCTTCGTAAACCCTTTCAGCGCTGTCAAAGGATTGCGGATCTCATGAGCGATTCCCGCCGCAAGCTGTCCGATGGCCGATAGCATCTCGGATTTGCGCAAGAGCTCCTCCGCCGTCTTGTGGTCGGTAATATTCTGAGACATCTTGAGCACATGAATGATCTTTCCCTCCCGGTCCTTGATCGGCAGGATCGTAGCCCCTTCCCAGAATCGCTCTCCATCCTTGCGGATCATCTCGATTTCTCCGGCCCAGCGATTCCCTTCCATCACCTGATTCCAGATGTCGCCGAAGGCGGTGCCGCTGATCTCCTCCGGATGCAAGCCCGCCACCGGCTGCCCAAGCACTTCCTCGGGAGTGTATCCGATATGCTCGGTGAATTTTAAGTTGCTATATTCGATGAAGCCTTCCGTGTCGGTGATGAGAATGATGCTGTGATTCTGTTCAACAGCATAGGAGAGCTTCAACAATTCGGTAGTCGCCTGTTTCAGATCGGTGATCTCGGCCAGCGTGACGGCAATTCCACTCGGCTGCTTGTCCCGCGAGCTGTAGGGCAGGATGATCAGGTTATACCAACACCCGCATTTGCTCCTCAACTCTCTCTCGAGCGGCTTCAGGCTCGTGGCTACCCGTAGGATATCCGCATACAACCCCTCTTCGAATTGCGTATGAGCCAATTGCCCGAAAGGACGATCGATATCTTCGGCATTCAGTTCGATGACACTGCTCATCAAGGAGTTGAACTGCTTAATCCGCAGCTCCATGTCCAAAAACAGGGTCCCGATCTTAGCGCTCTCCATCCACTCGTTCCAGTTCTCGTACCACTGCGACCACTGCTGAAGCTTTTCGCACATGTGGGCGCTATCCTTGTCCCGTTTCGCCTCATTCATGATGAGCTCCGCATTGCGGCTGGCTAACTCCCGGTTCGCGGCTTTCATATCGGCAAGGCGGCGCAAAAGCTCGCGGTTGTGGGCTTCCAGCTCCTTATTCGCGCTGGCCAGCTCCCGGTTCCTGACCGTCAACTCCAGTTGGCGCTTGGATGATGGCTCCTCTCTGCCGCCGCTCGCGGAATCTCCGGAACCATCAAACGGAATAGAGGACGGGCTTACGTCCGGATTTGCTCCCAGTAGGTTCAATCGATGCTCCTGCCTGCTTGCGGACATCCTGTAGCGACTCTTTCCCTGTTCCATTTGACATTCCCTTCTCACGAATTGAATCCAGAGCCTTCAATTGAGCATCCGGACCGGCCAATTCCTGCAAAGCCGCCTCTCCTTAGAGACAACATGCCACCTTATCCATGATACAATATCGCCCCTACCACTTCTACTAATTTTTTCCAACAGATTCCATCAAGATTTGCCCCCGTCGCTTTCAAATCTTGTCGATCGTTAGGAGTATTTTTCCCACCTATACCTCCTTCGTCACATAATGCTCGATTCCCAGGGCCACGATTCCTTGACCGCTTGTGATATCCGTCAGCCAAGCGGCAAACGCGTCCGCTTCGGAGGTAATAGGCTGGCAGTGAAGCGTCACTTTGTCGGCAAAAGACGTCTCCCCAAGCAGCGTCCCTCTTCCTCTCAGCTCATGCTCCACCTTGCCGAGCCAGGTATAGTCGATCTCCAGGTAGACATCGCGATGCAGCACCTGCAGCACCGGCTTCGCCGCGGCAAGACCGGCGACCGCTCCGTCGGTATAGGCCCGAATGAGCCCCCCCGCACCGAGCAAGATGCCGCCGAAGTAACGGGTTACGACGACCGCGACATTTTTCAATCCCTGATGCTTGATCACTTCGAGGATCGGCTTGCCTGCCGTGCCGCTCGGTTCCCCGTCGTCGGATTGCTTCTGGTATTCGTCCCGTTCACCGATCACATAGGCGGAGCAGTTATGGGTCGCCGCGCTGTGCTCCTTCTTGATCTCCGCGATAAACGCGAGCGCCTCCTCCTCCGTCGCCACAGGCCGGGCGTGTCCGATGAAGCGGGATTTTCGGATGACAATCTCCGCAGAGCCGCTTCGCTCCACGGTTTTGTAGCTGTCCAGCATGGTTGTTGCTCCTTCTCGCCAATTTTGATCCATTGTAGCACGGCATTCCGCGCCGCAGCAAAATGAAGCACTCGAGGGAAAACTCCA
This sequence comes from Gorillibacterium timonense, assembly GCF_001457415.1. Taxonomy (GTDB): domain Bacteria; phylum Bacillota; class Bacilli; order Paenibacillales; family NBRC-103111; genus Gorillibacterium; species Gorillibacterium timonense. The sequence continues at coordinate 635,642 of NZ_LN881722.1, read as the reverse complement.
CTAAAGAGAAAAAGTCCGTTGACTCGATCTTCCGAATCCACTAAAGTTATCGAAGAGAAACCGGAAACCGATCATCCGTTCCCCTTTTTTTCGGATTCATCCCCTGTTTCAAGCTTATCGACTCTGAAGAACGAAAGGTGCACTTATGAATCCCGTCAAAATTCCACTCAGCCGTTATCTCAGGCTCCTCTCCGGTTACTTGAAGCCGCAATGGAAAAGTGTCGCACTCCTGTACGGTCTGCTGATTGCCTCCATCGCCATGCAGCTCGTCAATCCCCAGATCATCCGCCACTTTATCGACTCGGCACAGGCGAAAGCGGAGGTTCGGGAGCTATACTACGCCGGTGCTTTGTTCATCGGCATCTCCCTTATCTACCAGCTCATGATCCTGATCACCACCTATTTGAGCGAAAATGTCGGCTGGACGGCGACCAATCGGCTGCGCGAGGATGTTGCCGAGCACTGCCTGCGGCTCGATCCCAGCTTCCACAAGGCCCATTCCTCGGGTATGCTGATCGAACGGGTGGACGGGGACATCAACGCCTTGTCCAACTTCTTCTCGAAGCTGTCCGTCATGCTCTTATCGAACCTCGCGCTTGTGATCGGCATCCTGATCCTGCTCTTCCGGGAAGGCTGGCAGATCGGGCTCGTCATGCTCGTCTTTGTCGGAGCCGCGATCAGCGCCTTACAATATGTCCGGCGCTACACAGCTCCGCTCTGGACGAAAGTCCGGGCCATCAGCGCCGAATTCTTCGGCTTCCTGGGCGAGCATCTGGAAGGCACCGAGGACGCTCGCGCCAACGGAGCCGCAGGGTTCGTCATGAACCGCTTCCATCGCATCATGCGCCGCTGGTTTCCGCTGCGCTTCAAGGCCTTCATGGGCTTTGCTTCCATGTGGATCACCTCGCTCATTCTCTTTGCGTTCGGCACCGCGATGGCGTTCGCCGTCAGCGCCTCTCTGTATCGACACGGAGCCATTACTCTCGGAACGGTCTACATGATCATTTATTATACGGAACAGTTGTCGCGGCCGATCGAGCAGATTCGTACCCAGATGGAGGATTTGCAAAAGGCGGACGCGAGCATTACCCGAATCGGAGAGCTGCTCGCGACCGAATCAACCATCAAGGACGGAACGGGCAGCCCGCCGGAGGCAGGACCATCCACGGTCCGCTTCGACCAGGTCGTCTTCGGCTATGAGGAGGACCTCGTCACCCTGAACCACATCGACTTCACGCTGGAACGCGGCAAAAGCCTTGGCGTTCTCGGTCGCACCGGGAGCGGCAAGACGACACTCGCGCGGCTTCTCCTGCGATTCCATGACCCTCGCGAGGGAGTCGTTACGCTGGACGGGCGGGACTTGCGGGAATTCCGCGTCGAGGATCTTCGCCGCCATGTCGGCATGGTCACGCAGCAGATCGAGCTCTTCCAAGGGACGGTGCGGGACAATCTGACCTTCTACAATGAAGCGATACCGGACAGCCGCATCGAAGACATTCTCCGCGAGCTCGGCATGGAAGAGTGGCTCGCCTCAATGCCGCGCGGACTCGATACCCCGCTGTCCTCGAACGGAGGCGGCCTCTCCGCCGGGGAAGCCCAACTGCTCGCCTTCGCTCGAGTGTTCCTGAGTGATCCTGGCGTCGTGATCCTGGATGAAGCCTCCTCGAAGCTTGATCCCGCGACGGAACAGAAGATCGTCCGGGCTATCGACCGGCTCGTCCGGGAGCGTACCTGCATCATCATCGCTCACCGGCTTGCCACCGTGCGCCGGGTGGATGACATCCTCATCCTCGAAGACGGGCACATGATCGAGCACGGTCCGCGTCAAGCACTCGCCGACGATCCCGGATCGCGCTTCAGCCACATCCTAAGCACCGGAGAGGAGGAGTTGTCCGAATGAGCACATTTTCGTTTCTATGGCGGCTATTCCGCTATCGGCCGATGATTTATTTCGCCAATTTGTTCGCCTGGACGATGGTATACCTCACCCCGGTATTGCCCGGGATCGTCACCAAGATGTTCTTCGATGCTTTGACGCAGGGCGAGAGCTACCGGCTCGGACTCCCCGCCGTCATCGCTTTGATGTTCGGAGCCTCCGTCGCCCGCTGCCTGTTCATCGCCATGGGGTTCGTGACCGACGTTCATTTCCGCTTCCGCATCGGGGCATTGCTAAGGCATAACCTGCTGCGCCACATCCTGAAGGAGCCGGGAGCGAAGGCGATTCCGGTTTCTCCGGGAGAAGCGATCAGCACCTTCCGCGACGATGTGGACCATGTAGAAGAGGCCATCAGTTGGTCCGTGGACGCCTTCGGCATGGTCGCGTTTGCGAGCGTGGCCGCCGCTATCCTCGTTCAGATCAACGCTCAGCTCACCCTGTGGGTCTTCCTGCCGCTGGTGGTGGTCGTGACTATCGCCCAACTGGCGACCACGCTGCTTCAGAAATATCGCGCAGCAAGCCGTGAAGCGACGAGCCAGGTAACCGGCGCGATCAGCGAGATGTTCAACACCGTGCAGGCGATTCAAGTGGCGGGTGCGGAAGAACGCGTCATCCAGCGCTTCCGTGAACTTGGCGAGAAGCGTCGCATGTCCGTATTGAAGGACAAAGTCCTCACTCAGCTACTGGACTCGACCTTCTCCAACACCGTGAATCTGGGAACCGGCCTCGTGCTCATTCTTGCCGCCAGCCAGATGCGCACCGGCGATTTCACCGTCGGAGATTTTGCTTTGTTCGTCTATTACCTGACCTTCGTCACCCAGTTCATCCAAAACTTCGGCAAATTCATCACCGACCTAAAGCAATGCGCGGTATCCAAGGACCGGCTCACGGAGCTGCTTCAAGATGCGCCGCCGGAGAGGCTGACCGAGCCGCATCCGCTCTATTTGCGGGAAGAGCTTCCTGCGATTCCCACGCCGCAGGTTAGACCCGAGGATCAGCTTGAGGAGCTGCGCGTCGAGGGGCTTTCGTACCGATACCCGGACAGCGACCGGGGCATCGCCGATATCGGCCTGGTGCTGCCTCGCCATTCCTTCACCGTGATCACGGGCCGCATCGGCTCGGGCAAGACCACCCTCATCCGTACCCTCCTCGGCCTCTTGCCCAAGGATAAGGGCGAGATCCGCTGGAACGGAGATGCGGTGAACGATCCCGGCGCTTTCTTCATCCCGCCGCGCTCGGCTTATACGCCGCAATCCCCGCGTCTATACAGCGATTCGCTCGAAGACAACATCCTGCTCGGCCATGCTGCAACTCCGGAGGAGCTGGACACAGCCATCCGTTCAGCCGTCATGGAGCGCGATGTCGCCGCTCTTGCCGAAGGGCTCGAGACCAAGATCGGTCCGCGCGGAGTGAAGCTGTCCGGCGGTCAGGCGCAGCGGACAGCGGCGGCACGCATGTTCGTCCGTGATCCCGAGCTGTTCGTCTTCGACGATCTCTCGAGCGCGCTCGACGTGGAGACGGAGCAGATTCTTTGGGAGCGGTTGTTCGAACGGCGGCAGGCGACCTGCCTCGTCGTCTCGCATCGGCCTGCCGTACTCTCCCGCGCGGATCGAATCGTGCTTATGAAGGACGGCCGTATCGAAGCCGAAGGAACCCTTCAGGAGCTTCTCTCCACGAGCGAGGAGATGCGCCGTTTGTGGAATCAGGAAGCCCCGCCGTCACTCGGGTAAACTCAGTCCCGATTCCTTATCTTCAAACAAAAACGTCATCCCCTCAAGGATGACGTTTTTCTTTTTGCAGGTTTTACGGTTACCCATTGTAATTCCATAAATACCTAGTATAATACTCGGTATAAACGAAAGAAAACGGAGGCGACGCATCCATGTATGATCCTTATGAGCAGGCTTGGATTAATGACCATCTCGATCTGTATAATTATGCCTTGGCTCTCGGCGATTCGGAATGGCAGGCGGAGCTGAAGCAGCGTTTTCTGGCTCGTGAAAAGCATTTCAACTCGGTTACGGCGGATCTCCTGCGGCAGGACCTGTGGAGGATGTTCGACCAGATCAACGTCAAGATGCTGGAGCTCTTCGGAGAGCTGCGAAGCGAGCAGGACCGAGAACGGGAAGCGGAGCTCAGGAGCAAGGTATGGGAGCTCAAGGTGATGCGAGTCGAAATCGTCCGCAAGATCAAGTCGCTGTAAGAGAAGCGGGAGAGCCTGAAGCCCTGAGCACCATCACAGACCAAGCCGCCGGGAACGGTTCTACCGTACACAGAAGCTTGGCTCACGTTTAGAGAAGCGAATGAATCGTGCGGCATTGATGGAATTCTGCGAACCTCGTGAGACGTTCTTGAAGACGTCGCTGAACGGCATCGGTCAGCTCCATCTCGGGTTCCAGCCAAAGATGCTGGACCGTCAATTCCTTCTTTTTCTTGTCCACCGTCATTTCGATCCTGCCCAGAAACCGGGTTCCGTCGAGAACCGGCAGCACATAATACCCGAATTTTCTCTGTGCGAGCGGTGTATAAATCTCCCATTTGTAATCAAAACCGAAGATGGCCTTGATCAGCTTCCGGTCCCACAGGAGGTTGTCCAAGGGGGCGAGAAATTCCAGCCTCCCGAATAGCGAGGTCTCCGATCGAACTCGATCTGCCAGAGCTTTGTCTTCCTTCCGGATATAGAATCGCTCCACCATTCCCTCAACCGAGCATTCGGTAATTCTCCCCTCGGCCTCCAGCAACGAAAAGATACGGTTGCGCGCTTCACTCCCGAATCCGCTAATCCCGAGCCACGCATCGGATGCCTTGTTCCATAACAGACCGACCGACCCGATTCGCCGCTCAGCCTGCCATTTCAAGTAATCGTCCTCCGATTCATTCGGATCGGGAGCCGTCAGCAGCGAAGACTCGAGGTAATCCTCGGCCAACCCGTAATACTTCATCGTGCCCTTCTTGTGATGAACGATCAGCTCTCCGCGAAAATAAAACGATTCGAGCGCCGCCCGGGCAAGCGAGGTTGAGTTCCAATACCAATCCACCGTCTCCTTCAGATCGATATCCTTGGAGCAGGCATACCCTTTGTCTCGAATCCGCTGCTTCACTTGTTCCTTCACCCGATCGACATTGTCGCGGCTGCGGCCGTTCTTGCCGTAGGCCTCCCGAGTCCGCGAGAAATACTTCCAGTCTTCCGCTTGGATGATGGCCATGTTCTTATCGAAATAGTCGATCAGCTTCCGGTCCTCATACAGCAGCTCCTCTAGCATGCCTTTGGTGAAGCCGGGCACCCTCGCCTGCAGAACTAGCTCCGCATTTTTCCCGCACACATCGATCGGGTCATATTGGATGCAGCCGGCCTGACGGACAAAGCGGCAAACACCCTCCTTCCCCATAAACCGGTATTCTCCCAGCAAGCCGTGCTTCAGAAGCAGAAACCTTCCGGCCTGTTCCTTTGAAAAAGAAATCGCGCTCATCTCTTATTCATCCTCATTTCTAGTACGCCGTCGGCCCTAATCGTGTGGATAGGAATCCGCGTAAATGGGTAGAGGAAGTTGTGCGGAGACCACGGTTTTAAGCGGGCAGCGTACTTGGTCTTATAAAGTAATGTGGATAAGGCATGGGTATGGAATCGGGGATCGGCACAAATCCTAGCTCATTCAAGGCCTGTCTCCTCTCCTCCGCCTCCGGAATGGCCTTCGTGAGGAGATGTCCAAATCCGAGAAGGGGATAAAAGATAGCCATCGCAGTTGTCAGAATGTCCGCAATCTCCTCTTTCCGCTCGAAAGCAGACAGAAGATCTAACCGGAGAATGCCGACACGCTCTGCACTTCCGGGCCGATCCTCGCGAGCGAAGATCTCCAGGGTTCCAACCGCTCTGGCCGTTAGCTTGTCGACGATCGCAAACCGAGCGTAATGCCCTTCTCCGTACTCGTACAGCCACTGCCGAATGCAGCCTTGCCTATCCGACAGCGTGTCAAACCGGAAATCGCAAATGCAGTTGTCGCTGTTGAAGAACCGGGATGCTTCCAGATCGGAATAGCAGGCGAGCAAATCCTCGGCATCCTCCTCGGTAACCAGTCTCAGCCGAAACCTCTGTGTATCGTAGACCGGGCAATTCTCATAAAGGGCATTCTTCTGCATAGGGGCTCCTCCTCGTAAGCTTTCTATCCATAACCGAGGGTTCAGCATCTTCTCCATACTCATTGACGCCGAAACATCCCTCACGATTTGGGTTGAATCGCTTCGTTTGCCCTTATCTTAACGGAGGAATGCCGACAACAACTTGTCGTCATTCCCCATTAACAGCCAAAATATCGTGCGCCGTCTCTCTTAGCTTCTGTTTGATCCGTTCCGGCTCCAGCACCTTCACCTTCCCGCCAAGGCCCACCAGCATCCCATACCAGACCCGTTCCTCCTCCAGAACCCGGGCGGTAACGATGACTTCCCCGTTCTCGCCCTCCACCTCGACCCGACCGTTCAAGTATTCGAGCACGGCCGACTTCGCCTCCGCCTTGCACAGCAACTTCAACTCCAGATATCGGCCGCTTTCCGCCGAAGTGTGACGAGCCAGGAGCCGCTCGGGCTCGTCATGCTCGCGTTGCCATTGCTTACGGGTGACGCTCAGCTTGTCCATGCGGACGAGCTTAAACAAGCGGTAATCTTCCACATCCGTGCAATAGGCAAACAGATACCAGGCATACCATTTGTACGTCAGCACCACGGGTTCGACCTCGCGGCGGCGGCAAAGGCCGGATTGGCCGGCATAGTCAAAAGCAACCACACTCTTCCGAGCGATGGCTTCGCGAATGATGGATAGCCGCTCTTGCGTCTCAGGATTTTCGCGCAACACGCTGAAATCCAGGATGAGGTCGGCTGCGCCCGGTTTTCCCTTATGGAGCGCTTGCGCCTTGGCCAAGGCGGATTCGAGCCTGGGATTCACGTAGGCTGTGGCCAGCCCCTTGAGCGCGGTCAGGATGAAAGAGGAATCGCTGTCATCCGCAAGCAGGCGATCCATCCGAAAGGTATCCAGGATTTCATAGCCGCCGTCCGTTCCATAAGTCGAGACGACCGGAATCCCGGCTAGATTCAAAGCTTCCATATCTCGTTGAATGGTTCTCTGAGAAACCTCGAACTTCTCCGCCAAGAGCCGAGCGTTCACTTTCCCTCTATTGAGCATGTAGATGGTGATTCCAAGCAGCCGATCCAGTTTCATCGCTTCACCTGTTATCTGGGATAAGAAAAGCCCGCCTAACGGAATGGAATCTCTTTTCCGCAGGCAGGCTTTTTGTCCGTGTTTTATATGGGCTGAACCTAAGAATGTTACGAATGAGGTAGGGCCGTACCTGCGGGAGATTTGGAGCTCCGATCACTTGTTGTTTTCGGATTCCTTGAATGAATAAGTCGCTGATGAAATCCGAAAACAAAGGCGAACGTTAGCACTCCTCCACTTCCAAATTCCCTCCGGCACTTCCTCCATTGTTTCCTTCTTTTGTTCAGCTTCTATAGCTTAGTCGTTCAAGCGGGCTTCCAGCTCCGCCTTTTCTTTCTCATATCCCGGCTTGCCGAGCAGAGCGAACATGTTCTTCTTGTACGCTTCGACACCCGGTTGGTCGAAGGGATTCACGCCGAGCAGGTAGCCGCTCACGCCGCAAGCCTTCTCGAAGAAGTAGACCATGTAGCCGAAGGTGTACGGGGTCATGTCCGGAATCGTCACGATCAGGTTGGGCACTCCTCCGTCCGTGTGGGCGAGCATCGTACCTTGGAACGCCTTCTTGTTGACGAAGTCCATCGTCTTGCCAGCCAGGAAGTTCAGGCCGTCCAGGTTGTCGGCATCCACGCCAATCTCGATTTCCTCCGGAACCTTCTCCACTTGGATGACCGTCTCAAACAGGGTGCGGTTGCCTTCCTGAATGAACTGACCCATGGAGTGAAGGTCGGTCGAGAAATCGACGGATGCCGGGTAGATGCCCTTGTAATCCTTGCCTTCGCTTTCGCCGAAGAGCTGTTTCCACCATTCGGAGACGAAGTGCAGGGACGGCTCGTAGTTAACGAGAATTTCCGTCGTCTTGCCCTTGCGGTACAGAGCGTTGCGGACAGCCGCATATTGATAGCTCGGGTTCTCGGGCAGGTTCGGGTTGGCAAAATCCATCATGGAATCGGACGCGCCGCGCATCATTTCGTCGATGTTGATGCCAGCCGTCGCGATCGGCAGAAGGCCTACTGGTGTCAGTACGGAGTAGCGGCCGCCGACATCGTCGGGAATGACGAAGGATTCATAGCCTTCTTCGTCCGCCAGCTTCTTGAGAGCGCCGCGCGCTTTGTCGGTCGTTGCGTAGATGCGCTTCCGCGCTTCTTCCTTGCCGTACTTCTTCTCAAGCAATTCACGGAAAATCCGGAATGCGATCGCAGGCTCGGTCGTCGTTCCCGATTTGGAGATGACGTTGACGGAGAAGTCCTTGCCTTCCAACAGTTGAATGAGATGGGTGGCGTAGGTCGAGCTGATGCTGTTGCCGACGAAGAAGATCTGCGGCGTCTTGCGAGCTTCGCCCGATTGCAGGTTGTAGAAGCTGTTCGTCAGCATCTCGATGGCTGCGCGTGCGCCGAGGTACGAGCCGCCGATGCCGATGACGACGAGCGCTTCGGAGTCGGATTGAATCTTCTCCGCCGCCTTCTTGATGCGGGCGAATTCTTCCTTGTCGTAAGAAAGGGGAAGGTTGATCCAGCCGAGGTAATCGCTGCCGGCTCCCGTACCGTTGTGGAGCTGCTCATGCGCCACGCGCACGGCTCCTTCCAGGTAGTCGATCTCGTGCTGGCCGATGAAGCCAAGCGCCTTGGAATAGTCGAAATGAAGTTTGTTGACCATGTGAGAAATCCTCCTATGTCGATAAAGTATCGGAATCGTCCGCGTGAGCGAAAGCTTGTTGGTTGTTCGAAGGCGGGCATTGCCGAGTATGAACGTGATCAATCGTTGCTGGCCTATGCCGTAAGCTCCCCGATCGCGGCGAATCCAAGTGGGGGAAAGGCAGACGGGTGCCCTTGCCGCATGTTGACTACACATAAGAATACTTTCAAAAGGTGGGAATTGCAAGTGCTCCCCTTCACATTTCGCCTGATTCTCCGACAGATGGAACCGCCCCTTTCTTCCTCTCCCCGAGGCCGTTTCCATCCCGCTGGCACAATGGTATGATGAAGGGAAAAGGACGGTGTTACGATTGAAGCAAAAACGGGTTGGTTTTATCGGACTCGGCACCATGGGACAACCGATGGCGCTGAATCTACTGAGAGCGGGTTATCCCCTCTCCGTGTATAACCGAACGGCGGACAAAGCGAACAGCCTGGTGGAAGCGGGAGCCCGACGGGCCGCTACGCCGGCGGAAGCCGCTAGGGAGTCGGATGTGCTCTTCACGAACGTCAGCAATGATTCAGCTCTCCTCGAAGTCCTCCTCGGCGTAAATGGTGTTCTGGACGGCGCCGACAGCGGCCTCACCGTGATCGACTGCAGCACGGTCGCTCCAGAAACGAGCCGGCGCGCGGCGGATGAGCTGGCAGCCCGCGGCGCCCGCTTCCTGGACGCCCCCGTAACCGGCAGCAAGCCGGCTGCAGAGAGCGGGCAGCTGGTGTTCATGGTCGGCGGCAGCGCCGATACGATGGACGAGCACCGCGATCTGTTCGAGGTGCTTGGCTCAAAGCTTCTGCACATGGGTGACAATGGGGCCGGCTCCTACACCAAGCTTGCCCATAATCTGATCGTCGGCATCAACTCTGCCGCATTGGCCGAAGGGATGGCCTTCGCCTCGAAAGCCGATCTCGATCTCGGCAAGTTCCTGGAGATCGTCCAAGCCGGGGGCGCCGCAAGCAAGCAGGCCGACCTCAAGGGCCGCAAAATCATCGACGGAAACTTCGACGTGCAGTTCTCATTGCAGCTCATGCTGAAGGACCTTCTTCTCGCCATGCGCGAAACCGCCGGCTTCCAGCTTCCCTCCCCCATGCTGAACAACGCGGCTTCGCTGTATCAGATGGGGCTGTCGAAGGGCAATGGTCCCTTGGATCTATGTTCCGTGGTACAGTGTTACGAGGACTGGATCGGCAAGCCGGTCGGTCACGCCTCGAAATCAGCGGACAGCGGCGTTATCGCGACAGCTGCCGAACGTCGGCGGACCGAGCGGATCAACCTCGGCATTCGCCTGCAGATGTCCGTCTACCAATGGCAGCTCGAAGGAGCTTTCTCCGGGCAGAACATCGAAGTCACTCTTCAGGATCTATCGGGAGACGGCTTGCAGATCGTAACCGATTATCCGCTCGCCCACGATATGTTCGTCGTGGTCCATTTCCCGGAGGAAGCCTCCCTTCCTCCCATCACCGCCAAGATCATCCGCGTGGAAAAGGAAGAGGGCTCCGGGAAGTTCCGCTACGGCTGCATGATGTCCGGCCTCGCTCCGGTCATCCGCGTGCGCCTAGTCGAGTACATCAACGGAATTCTACAAAACCGCTAGAGCCGATCATCAACGGAATGGATGCGGGGAACAGCGCTCCGAACGGAGTGTTGTTCCCCGCATTTTTTACGATGAACCCGTTATTTCGAAAGAAAAAGGATTTGTCGGATGGAGATATAGGCAAGCGGCAGATACATGAAGAGGAGAGTGAGACGCTGCCATACCCCCTCATTTTGAATAAACGTACCCGCAAATTGAGGTTTGTCTGCCATCACAAACAGCATGAAAAAACAGCACCCCGATTAGATTCATCCATCTAACCTGAAGTGCTGTTTATTGTTGTTCGAGAGGAAGTTCCCTAGCGGAGAACGCCCTTCACCTTGGCGACCACGTTGTCCACCGTGAAGCCGAATTCTTTCAGAACGACGCCGGCCGGAGCGGATGCACCGAAGTGATCGATCGTCACGGTGTCCCCATCGAGGCCGATGTATTTGTACCAGCCAAACGAGGAAGCCATTTCTACGCCGACACGGGCGCGAACGTCCGGAAGAATGACCGAATCGCGGTATTCCTTCGGCTGCTTGTCGAACAGCTCCATGCTCGGCATGCTGACGACGCGAACCTGGATGCCTTCTTCGGCCAGCTTCTTCTGAGCGTCAACCGCAAGCGCCACTTCGGAGCCGGTTGCGATGATCTGCGCGACCGGTTTGCCGTTCGGAGCATCGGAGAGCACGTAAGCGCCGCGACGCAGCCCTTCAGCCGCTTTCTCCGCCGAGCCTTCCAGGTTCGGCAGCGCCTGGCGGGTGAAGACGAGCACGACCGGTCCGCCTTGGTTGGAGGCCGCATAGGCCCAAGCCTGGCTCACTTCGTTGCCGTCCGCCGGACGCAAGACAGTGAGGCCCGGAATGGAGCGCAAGCCGGCAAGCTGCTCGATCGGTTCATGCGTCGGACCGTCTTCGCCGACGGCGATGCTATCGTGCGTGAACAGGTAAATCGCCGGAATGCCCATGATCGCGCCTAAGCGGATCGCCGGCTTCATGTAATCGGAGAAGACGAAGAACGTGCCGGAGAAGGCTTTGACTCCGCCGTGCAGCGTCATGCCGTTGACCGCCGCACCCATGGCGAATTCGCGAACGCCGAAGAAGATGTTGCGGCCGCTGTAATCCTTCGCCGACATCCGGCCGGATACGCGGATGCCCGTTTTGGTAGACGTTTCGAGGTCAGCGGAACCGCCGACCAGCATCGGATAGTTCTTGGCGATGGCGTTCAGCGCGCTTTCCGAGGAGACGCGGGAAGCGACCGCTTTGTCGGCGGGAGAGTATACCGGCAGCTCGGAATCCCAGCCCTCCGGCAATTCGCCCGCGATCGCCAGCTCCAATTGGGCGGCCAGCTCGGGATGAGCTTCACGATAAGCCGCAAGCAGCTTCGTCCATTCGGCTTCCACTTGAATGCCGCGGTTCTTCACAGCTGCGAAATGCTCCTGAACCTCAACCGGGATATAGAAGTCCTCTTGGCCCGGCCATTCGTAGAACTGCTTCGTCAACAGAGCTTCCTCTGCGCCGAGCGGTGCTCCATGCGCCCCATGCTCGCCGCCCTTGCCGGATTTGTTCGGGCTGCCGTACCCGATGATCGTCTTCACCTCGATCAGGGAAGGCCGATAATCGGCGCGCGCTTCCGCGATGGCTTGATGGATGGCGGCCAGGTCGTTGCCGTCTGATACCCGGGCCACATGCCAGCCGTAGCCTTCAAAGCGCTTCGCGACATCCTCCGAGAACGACAGGTTGAGCTCACCGTCGAGCGAGATATCATTGGAGTCATACAGCACGACCAGCTTGCCCAGCTTCAGATGACCGGCGAGCGAAGCCGCTTCGCCGCTGATGCCTTCCATCAGGTCACCATCGCCGCAGATGGCGTACGTATAGTGATCGACGACCCGGAAGCCGTCCTTGTTGTACGTATCGGCAAGATGCTCTTCCGCGATTGCCATCCCCACGGCCATGGCAAAGCCTTGACCAAGCGGACCCGTCGTGGCGTCCACGCCGGCGGTGTGACCGTACTCGGGATGTCCAGGAGTCAGGCTTCCCCATTGGCGGAAGTTTTGCAGCTCTTTGAGCGGGAGATCGTATCCCGTCAAGTGCAGCAGGCTATAGAGAAGCATGGAGCCGTGACCTGCGGACAAGACAAAGCGGTCGCGATTGAACCATTTCGGATTTGCCGGATTGTGTTGCATGAATTTCGTCCACAGCTCGTACGCCATCGGAGCGGACCCCATCGGCATGCCGGGATGTCCGGAGTTGGCTTTGTTGATCGCATCGATGGCAAGCGTGCGGATCGTGGTTACAGCCAGCTTCTCCAGAAGATTGTTTGTAGTAGTCGCCATTAACTAGCTACCTCCTGTATCTTAGTTTAATCATTGTACCCTGTCTATCAGGTGAATACCATCCTGCATTCTTGATTCTCTTTTCATGTAAGCGGAAGGGCATCCGTCCCTGCAAAAAAGCCGATCAACCGCATGTTGATATCCTTTTCCCCAAGCTCAGGAAAAACGCCTTCCTCCACTACGATGTCATAGAGTCGTTCCATCGGCTCACGCTTGTCGGCTTTCTTCGCCTTCGGATCGGTGCGCAGCAGCTCCCAGGTCGAATCGATGAAATTGCGGCGGTCGATCTCTCGTCCGGCGAAGAAACGGGTCAGCTTCGCGACATCCTCGACGTAGCCTACTCCAAGCCGCTCCTCAGCATTCCCGCGCAGGAGGGCCATTTCGGCCTCATACATGGGACTGGAGGACTTGTCGGTCTTGCCGATCCAAGGCGTCTCCAGAATGAAAGGAAGATGCTTCAACTGCTCGTGCTGGACCACTCTTTGGATAGTCTTGAAGCCGAGGTAGCCTGCTCCGATCGGAGCATGGCGGTCCTTGGCCGCTCCTCTGGGATTCTTGCTGTCATTGATATGTACGACGGCAAGGCGACCGATCCCCACCGTGCGATCGAACTGCTCAAGAACGCCGTCCAGATCTCCGACGATATCGTAACCGGAGTCGTGGGTGTGGCAGGTGTCCAGGCAGACGGAGAGCCGATCATTCAATTCCACGTTGTCCATGATGATCGCCAATTCCTCGAAGGTCCGGCCAAGCTCTGAGCCCTTTCCCGCCATCGTCTCCAAGGCGATGTTCACGTCCGTCTCCCGGATTCCGCTCAACACTTCATTTAGCCCCTCGGCAATCCGCTTCAGTCCGTATTCGGGATCCTTCTCGGTAAAGGCGCCGGGGTGAAGCACGATGTTGCGCACCCCCATATAATGGGTGCGGCGGATCTCCGTCTGGAGAAAATCGACAGCAAGCTGATATGTCCCATCCTTGTAAGAGCCGAGGTTGATGATATAGGGCGCATGGACGACAATGTCGGTGAGTCCGTTCTCTTCCATGACCTTTTTCCCTTCGGGGACGTAAAAATCCTCGATCGCTTTGCGTCTCGTGTTCTGCGGGGCTCCCGTATACAGCATGAAGGTGCTCGAACCGTAGGAGACCGCTTCCTCGGCGGCACAAAGCAAACCTTTGTCCGCTGTGGAGACATGGGATCCGATCTTTAGCATAGGTAGAGGGCCATCCTTTCTGCAGACGTTCTGCTTTCATTGTACTTGTCCCGCGCTAAGTTTGCCAGCGGATGAAGATAATATTCGACGACCTTCGCTTCCTCCCGCTAGGGGATGTAACGGGAAAGGAATTCGTAAGCCCCGCATGCTTCGGAAGTGTCCTCAAAAGAAGCGACAGGAGCCCCCGTGATCGGGCAGCTCCTGTCGCTTCTCGTGTCTTTTTAAAACCTATTCCGGTTCATGGCCTCGCTTCGCCGGAATCACCGGGAAGGAATCAGCCGTAAGCCCGGTTGAAGCTCGGCAAGCGCCTGATAATTGCGGTTGAAGGTGAAAATCCGCCGGATCTGGTAAGCCAGCACCACAACAGCAGTGACGGCTTCTCCGAAAGTAAACGAAAGCTGCGGGCATCCCGCAAGCAGATTTTTCGCTTCTTGTTCCAACTGCTCATTGCCGGAGATCAAGGACAGCTTTCCCTTGCTCATTGCCTGCTCGATCGTGCTGAGAAACGTCTCGGCAGGTGCCGGCCCAAAATGATTGCGGAGCCATTCATGCGTCTCAAAAACAATGTAGCTGGTCGAGACAAAGTCTCTCTCCACATCATCCAAATCAAGAAAGAATGCCCGCGCTCTGACATGTTGCCCATGGTTTGGATCCATAAACGCCTTCAGAGCGGTATCATCCAAAAAAACGGCATTCCCGTATCCGTTATCCATCATCTTTAGAACCTCCGAGTTGGTTAGTTGTTGCGCCGGGCGATTCCATCCAGGGCTAGCAGCGGATTGGCCCGCTTGCGTTCCTCCTGAATGTCCTCTTCCTGATTCAATGCCGCTTCATTCGCTAAGAAAGCGCGTATGGCCTGATCCACCAACACCTTGACTGTCGTCCGACGTTCGTCCGCCACACTCTGAAGCAGCGTATAATCGCGCAATTCCAACTCAACTTCCGTACCTTCAACATCATCCTCGCGCTTGTCCGACAGGAATTGGGAAGCGGAGTCTCTCAGTTTGCCCATGTACTCCTTGAACTTGTTTTCCACTGGATTCCATCCTGTTCCGATCGTAGTAGTCCCTATAGTACGCTGCCAGCCTTAATCGTGTGGATATGAACCCTCATCAATCGGTAAAATAAAAGGGATTGCGGGAACCACCGTTTGTGAATGGACAGACGTACCCGTTGCCGCGGGGCCCGTTATCATGATACCGGGAATCTCAGGTGGTGGCAACCCGGCCCAAAAGGCCCGGGGGCTCTCACGCTTCGGCGGAATAAGGAGGAACGTTCTTCGTTTCCGCAGGGATCCATTTGATCAAATGCCGTTCGATCCGGGTATTGATCGGATTCGCTGTCGTCGGAATGGACAGCACCGATTTTGAGCTGAGGCGCGAGGCCGGAAAATTCAGCTCTTGAAACACAGGGGCATCCCCTGGCCACCCATCTCCACCCAAACCCGAGAGGGACAGCTCCATACGGCCGAAAGCTCGAAACATACGGCTGTAATCGGAAGGAACGACATGAAGCCATTGGACATCCTTCACTTTGCGCACTTGAAAGCCGTAGGCCGCTCCGCTGCTATCAAACAGCTGCAGGAAAGAGAGGCGGATATTGCGCTCGTTAAGCTCGCCCTCCGCCGTGCTGAGAGCTTGCGATTTGCGAAGGCAAGTGACAGGAATCGACAGGTACAATTCCATTAGAGCCCACGCCGGTTCATGAAATGCCATGGTACCCCTTCCTTTCTTCCGAAGATATACAATCAGATTTATATCTATGCAGCACTCCTTTTGATTAGAAGACTCTAAAAAAGAAAGCGCTATCATTTAAGGAAGGAACCATCTGCATTCGCACCTATCGACCTTGAATCGGCCGCTCGGAATGAAGGAACCTTGTAACACGCTTACAGCTTCTTGCCGATGACATGCCCGATCGGAACGGCGCCGAGAAACCGGCTGTCCTTGCTATGATTCCGGTTGTCGCCCATCACGTAGATGCAGCCATCGGGTACTGTGATGATCTGAATGCCCGATGTCGTCATCTTCTCCTTCAGATAGGGCTCATCGAGAGGTTCGCCGTTGCGGTAGACTTGGTTGTTGCGAATCTCGAGAACATCCCCTGCCTTCCCGACCACTCTTTTCACCCAGAAGATATCCCGGCCGGAAGCCCCGCTCATCCATTGAAACAGTGGGTATTCGAGCAGATCATCGTGCAGGCCCCGCTTGCGGTCGATCCGGCTGTCAATGATGACAATATCGCCGTACTTAGGCGTTTCCCCGAGCGAATGGCCCCATTTCGCTATCAGGATGCGGCTGTGGTCCCGGAGGGTCGGCTCCATGGACTGACCCAGCACCTTGGTTGGCTGGATGATGAATGTGCTGATGAGCAGGCTGAGAACAAAGGCGATTCCTAGAGACCATAACCAGCTTGATACACGGCTGAGCCATTGGGACATACTACGACACACTCCTGGACTTCGGACTTTAGAACAGCTCACTCCGTTGCTAACGAGCCCCCTCTATTTGGAAGGAGATGGTTAAACGCCATCTTTCTTCCTCCATTATATCGCATAAAACGATGAATGACGAACCGTTTCTGCTCCGACTGCGAAACTCCGCCGCGCTGTACTTGGCGTAATAGGACGACGAGTCGCCCCTATGCTACCTCTGCCGTTCCAACTGCTCTTTCGCCATGCGGACCAGCTCCCTTACCATCGCACCGCCAATGGGTCCCCCCACTTTTCCAGCCGCCTGGGTAGACAAGCTCCCATTGTTCCCTTGAACGAGGGGAATTCCTCGGCTGCGCGCCACTTCATACTTGACAGAGTCCGGCCGCTCCCGGTCGACCGGGTAGCCCTCCAGCTTCATGACATGCGCCTTCAAAGCGTCAAGTCCGCTTTCCGCACCGGGAACGAGCGGCTTTCTGCGACTCCTCCTGCTCATGGTCCATTCCCCTTCTCCGTTGTTTTTGTTCTTAGCGTTCACCTCTTTCACTTCATTATCCATTCCAGAAAAAAGTGCGGAATAACGATTGATCATTTCTGATGATGTGTAATATTATATAACACATGAATAATAAAATCGAATCTGATGTTATATTATATAACAAATATCTAACAGGAGGGAAAGAGATGAATCGGACAATCGAGCCTTTCTTTGAAAGGGGGTCGTGGATCCGGCAAATGCCCAAGGTCGAGCTGCACATGCATCTCGATGGGAGCCTCCTCCCGGAGACCGTGTTTGAGCTGGCAGCGGAGCAGGGCATCTCCCTTCCCGCCAGAAGCACCAAGGAACTGCTTCCCTACATGCAGGTGGACGGAAGCTGCACCAGCTTGACCGAGTATTTGAGCAAATTCGCCTTTACAACCCTCTTCCTGCAGACGCGGGAGTCGCTTGAAAGAGCTGCCTGCGAAGCGGTGGAGCAAGCCGCCGGGGAAGGCTGCCGCTACGTAGAGGTTCGATTCGCTCCGCAGCTTCACCGGGAACGAGGATTGTCCTGCGAGGAGGCCGTTCACCATGTCATCGCCGGCTTGAAGCGCGGCGAGCAGCAATATGGCTGCCGGGCTCAAGCCATCGTCATCTGCATGCGCCATCATTCCACCGCCCTCAACCGGGAAGCGATCGAAGCGGCAGCTGTCTACTCGGGCCGAGGTGTCGCGGCGGTCGATCTTGCAGGAGATGAAGCCGGCTATCCCGCTTCCCTGTTCCGCGACATCTTCATCCTCGCTCACCGGAAGGGCTTACCGGTGACCATCCACGCTGGAGAGGCCGCCGGGCCCGACAACATCTACACCTCCGTGATGAAGCTTGGCGCATCCCGGATCGGCCACGGCGTCCGCTTGAAGGAGGACCCCGCGATTCGCGAGCTGATCCGCCGGCGCAGAGTCCCTCTCGAGATGTGCCCGGTCAGCAATATCCAAACCAAGGCGGTCGCCGATTGGAGCGGCTATCCGATCCGCGATTACTTCGACTCCGGGATTCCCATCACCGTCAATACCGATAATCCCGGCGTCTCCGGAACGAGCCTCACCCGCGAATACGGCATTCTCGCGGAGCTCTTTCACTTTACGCGCCAGGAGCTGTCTCAGCTCGTCCTGAATGCCGCAGATGCCGCTTTCCTCGGCGAACACGACAAATCGGCGCTGAAGGCTGAGCTCGGCCAGGAGCTGGATGAATGGAAGAAGCTCGCGTGAACGGAAGACTGCGCCGCCCCTGCAATAATAGCTCTTGGTTCAGAAAACTCTTGCTTTAGACAGTTCCTGCTTTCGAGACCTCGCGCGGCTCCGTGAACGAGATATATCGACGCATGATGCCGTAACCTGATGCAACAGATTCGCGGTTTTCCCCCGCAAGTAAAGAACCGTTCTCTCGTAAAGGGAAACGCCGGTCGGCCCTTTCACGAAGAGAACGGTTCTCTTTTGTCCCTATTCGCTAGTACGCTTCCACTTAAAAGCCAGGGTTTCCGCACCCTTTCCCATCCCCCTTGCTGCCGCTCGTTTTCCACGTGATTAAGGTTGAAAAGGTACTCGTCATGGAAGTCATAGTCCCGAGCCATCCGCTGCGCAAAACCGGTCCGATTCCTCGTTCTCTTCCGCCAGCCCCGCCTGACAGTCCCGACAGATCCAGTGGCAGCCGATCAGACCTTTTCCCGTTCGCTTCCGGCAGTTGTCGCAGGTGATTGCTCCTCCGCTGTGCTTCCGCGCTCCCATCGTCCTCTTCCTTTCCCGCTCGCCGCGCCTTCTTGTCTGCTGTTTCTCTTCAGTATGCCCGGAATGAGCTGTGGGCAAGCGGCAACGGACAATCTTCGTTTCGCCTTTTCCCTTATCGCATCAGCAAACCGCTACTTTCGCTTCCTTCCCCTAATCGCATCAGCAAACCGCTACTTTCGCTTTTTGCCCCAGGGACAGGCCAGCAGACAGTACCCGCAGGTGTGCTTGCGCCCGTGGCTCTCGATATATTCTCTCCTCTTGGCGTTACACCGCTGATAATCCAGAAGCTCATCCCTTCGGGTAGTGGGGGTCCAGTTGATTCCCTTGATCATCCCCCACGGGCATGCATCCACACAAGCGCGGCAATTCCTGCAGCCGCTCTTCACGATCGGTTCTCCGCATTCCATCGAATCCCGGATCAGAACTGCCCCCAGCCGGACGCGCGGACCGAATTTCCGGGTGATCAGCAGGCTGTTTTTGCCGATCCAGCCAAGCCCGGCGAGAACGGCCCCATGCTTAAACGAAAAGGGCGCGATAAGCGACTGTTCATCTCTCTGGGCGACCGGAGGCACGTAGTGTTCGATCCCCGCCTGCTCCAGCATCTGCGCAAGACGTGCGATTTTCTGGTCGATCGTATCGCGAAAACGGCTCATCACCTCATGATAGCCCTGCTCGTCATAGGGATCTTCGGGTACATAGCGGTCGTAAGCTTGAGCGACGACAATAGCCGTCGAATAGCGGTCATAAAACTCGGAGTAAGAAAGATCCGCTGCTCCCCATAGGGTATCCTCACCGCCAACCGCAGAATCGATGAGTTCTTCGATCATCCGACCACCCCCTATTGCTTGTATATAGCAAAAAACCGGAAGCCTGTGGGCCTCCGGTTCCGAAATGCCGTTACAATCAGTTGAACGGTGCATCCTGTACCTTGATGCATTCGGTCGGACAAGACTCTACCGCTTCTTGCAGTTCGTCTTCCAGATCTTCCGGGATTACGGTTACGCCTTTGTTGTTGTCTCCTTCGTAGACAACCTCTGCCAGGCCTTCGCCGTCATATTCGAAGATTTCGGGAGCTGCAGACCCGCAGGAACCGCAAGCGATGCATTCTCCTTTATCGACTACGCTGTATTTTGCCATGGATGAATTCCTCCTCCCCTGTTCGTAAATGCCCCTCTTCCATCAAGGTATACGATCAGGGCGGCAAAGTCCGTGACAATTTTAACAAACCAGGAATTTTTTCGGACGAACTCCGCTTTAGACGGCCATGAATTCTCTCATATCCTGCTCCACGCTCGTGATCCCGCCGATGCCGAAGGTATCCACCAGCACCTTCGCCACATTCGGGGAAAGGAAGGCCGGAAGCGTCGGTCCGAGGTGAATGTTTTTCACGCCGAGGTAGAGGAGGGCCAACAGGACGATCACAGCCTTTTGCTCGTACCAGGCGATGTTGTAGGAGATCGGAAGATCGTTGATGTCGTCCAAGCCAAAGACTTCCTTCAGCTTGAGCGCGATGACGGCGAGCGAGTAGGAATCGTTGCACTGACCTGCGTCCAGTACGCGGGGAATCCCTCCGATGGCGCCGAGGTCCAGCTTGTTGTATTTGTATTTGGCGCAGCCTGCGGTCAGGATCACCGTATCCTCCGGCAAAGCGGCGGCAAAGTCGGTGTAATACTCGCGGCTCTTCATGCGACCGTCGCAGCCCGCCATGACGAAGAAGCGCTTGATCGCTCCGGTCTTTACCGCGTCCACTACCTGGTCCGCAACACTCATAACCGCCGCATGGGCGAACCCGCCGACAATCTCCCCGGTTTCGATCTCGGTCGGCGCTTCACAGGTCTTCGCGCAGGCGATGACAGCCGAGAAGTCTTTAGGCGCTCCAGGTGCTCCATCCGGAATGTGCCGGATGCCGGGATATCCGGCGTTGCCGGTCGTGAACATACGGCCCGCGTAGCTGTCTTTCGGAGGCACGATGCAGTTGGTCGTCATGAGGATGGCGCCGCCGAAGCTCTCGAACTCCTCATTTTGCTTCCACCAGGCATTGCCGTAGTTGCCGACAAAATGGCTGTACTTCTTGAACGCGGGATAGTAATGCGCCGGAAGCATCTCGCTGTGGGTATAGACGTCAACGCCCGTTCCCTCCGTCTGCTTCAGCAGTTCTTCCATGTCCTTCAGATCGTGGCCGCTGATGAGAATCCCCGGACGGCTGCCGACACCGAGCTGGACCTTGGTGATCTCAGGATTACCGTAAGCGGCCGTGTTCGCCGCATCCAGGAGCGCCATGGCATCGACGCCAAACTTGCCACATTCCAGCACAAGCCCAACCAGCTCACCCGCTCCAAGAGAATCATCAAGGGTCGCAGCCAAGCCTTTCACCAGGAAAGCATTTACGTTATCGTCGTAGGAGCTGAGGTTGGCGGCATGCTCGGCGTAGGCCGCCATGCCCTTCAGGCCATAGGTGAGCAGCTCGCGCAGGGAGCGGATATCCTCGTTACCAGTGGCGAGCACGCCGACTGTGAGCGCTTTGGCGGCGAGCTCCGCGTCCGTCTCCGCAAACCACTGAGCTGCGTCGTGATCCGCCTGCGGAACGTCCGCTCCGCGAACGGCGAGCTCGTGCTTGAGCGCATCCCGGCTGGCGAGTCCGTCCCGGATCTTGCCAAGGAAGACCGCATCGTCGAAGTTGGCGTTGGTGATCGTCGCAAACAGGTCCCCGCGGATCCGTTTGTCTACCGCGCTCATATCCATGCCGAGCTCGCGGGCTTTGTTTGCAAAGATCGCAATCCCCTTCAGCGTGTACACCGTCAGGTCCTGCAAAGCCGCCGTTTCGCTCGTCTTGCCGCACACTCCCTTGATCGTGCAGCCGGTTCCTTTTGCCGCTTCCTGGCATTGAAAGCAAAACATTTCGCTCATCCGTTCTCCTCCTTGTTTATGGAAAGCTGATTAAAGAGCCTGCTGGAGTCAGATCCATTCACCCTCCAGGCTGATCGTGACTTCGCGATAAGGCACGATGGTCTGGGACGCGAGCATCGCCTGCTTCACAGCCTGCACGATGCCTCCGCAGCAGGGAACAACCATGCGCACAACCGTGATGCTGCGAATGTCATGCTGCCGGAGGATGTCCGTCAGCTTCTCCGCGTAATAAGCGTTGTCGTCCAGCTTCGGGCAGCCAATCAGGGTGATGTGATTCTTGATGAAGTCCTTGTGGAAATCCCCATACGCGAAAGCCGTGCAATCCGCCGCGATCAAGAGATTGGCTCCGTCGAAATAGGGATTCGCCGGATTGACGAGATGAATCTGGATCGGCCATTGATTCAACTCCGACGGGCGCTCGAACGCTTCCGGGGAAGAGGCGGCGGGCACGGATGCTTTCGCGGGCGCTGCTGACGGACCGGCCGCCGTCTCTTCGCGGCGGAACAGCTGGGCCATGCTCCCCGGACAGCCGCCGTGGCCGTGATGATGCCCGTGACCGCCGCCCTGACCATGGCCGTGCGAATACCCCGGGCCACTGTTTCCGTGACCGTGGAATTCTCCCGCTCCATGCCCCCGAGCTGCGGAACCGCCATGCTCCCGTCCGATCCCCGCCGCTGCTTGCCGCTCGGCGATCCGTTTGTTGACGGCCACCTCGTCGTAATCGGCCGCCTCCCGTTCGATCATTTCGATGGCCCCGGTCGGGCATTCCGGCAGGCAATCGCCGAAGCCGTCGCAGTAGCTGTCGCTGACGAGCTTCGCCACCCCGTCTACCAGTTCGATGGCGCCTTCGTGGCATGCATCCACGCAGATTCCGCAGCCGTTGCACAATTCCTCATGGATCGTGATGATTTTTCGTTTCATATCGGCAGCCTCCGTTCCTCTTACCTTCACTCTTTACAGCCTACTATGATTGTAGTAGACTGGCGTCAACCTATCGGTAACCGATGTTACCGCTTGAAAAATTTCCCGACCGGAGACGCTCATGATTCCGAATCCCGAGACTCTGAAGTCCTGCCTCTTCTTTCGCGGCAAAACCACGGATGAAATCAAAGCCCTGCTGGCGCGAATCGCCTATCAAACGCGCTCTTGGCGTAAAAACGACTTGATCGTCACGGAGGGGGAACCGGCAAACCGCGTCGGAGTCGTGCTGGAAGGCCAGGTGGAGGTGCAGAAGATTCATCCCACCGGCAGGAGCATGACCCTCGCCAGCCTGAAGCCGGGGCAAACCTTCGGCGAAGCCGTGCTGTTCAGCGCAGCAGGCGTCTTCCCCGCCACCGTCATTGCGGGAGACGCCTGCTCGGTCATGTTCATCGGCAAGGAGCAGCTCATGCGCTTGTTTGCGGAAGACCCAGACATCCTGAGCCGTTACATGGAAAACATGTCCGAGCGGCTCGTCCTGCTGAATCGCAAGATCGAAGTGCTGTCGCTCGGCACCCTGCGGCAAAGAATCGCTTACGATCTGCTCAAGCTGGCGCGTGAAAAGCAATCGCTTACGATCTCGCTGCCATATTCCAAACGAATCTGGGCCGAGCATCTGAACGCCGCCCGCCCCTCGCTTTCCCGCGAACTCGGTCTCATGCGCGAAAAGGGCTTGATCGCCTTTGACGGCAACTCCTTCACCCTGACCGATCGGCAGGGGTTGGAGGAGCTTTTGCTAGAGGATTAGCCCCGTTCACATGAAAGGAGTCCTTATGTCCGACCTTGTTGCCGCCTTATCCCGCGTTCCGCTCTTTCGCGAGCTGAATCAGGAGGAGCTCGAACGCATCGAGCGCATCTCCTCCATTCGCCATTACGGCAAGAAAACCACCGTATTTCATGAAGGAACGGAACGGGAAGCGGTCTATTTCGTTCTGCGCGGCCTCGTCAAAACCTTCAAAACCGATGAGAACGGGCACGAGCAGATCATCACCATCCTCAAGACCGGCGATCTGTTTCCGCATACCGGTTTTTTCGACGCCGCCCCTTATCCGGCTACCGCGGAAACCATCGGCGATTCCCGGCTGCTGTCCATCCCGATGCGTCCGTTCGAGCAGCTGATACTCACCGTGCCGAGCATCTCGATCAAGCTCATGCGCGTCATGAGCTCGCGGATCATCGAGCTGCAGCAGCGGCTGCACGACTTCACCGGACACGACGCCGCCGAACGCGTGGTGCTGTTTTTGATGAAGCTCGCCGAGGATTACGGGCGCGTCGATGATCAGGCCGCGGTGCGCATCGCCATCCCGCTTACGAATCAAGAGCTAGCGAACGCCGTCGGCACGACGCGGGAGACCGTCAACCGGCTCGTCAGCCTGCTGCGCAAGGAAGGGCTGCTCATCGCAGACCGCACAGGATTCACGATCCCAAACCGGGACAAGCTATTTCGCAGGGTCAGCAAGGATGAGCATTAAATTCCGCTCGCCAGCATCGGAATAATCGGATAAGATGAAGCAAAAGGAGGGGTCGCATGTTTCAAAAAGTGGAGTACGCTTCAAGCCGCTTGGACGGGTATCGTCTGGTACAGGAGCAGTTGCGTCATCTCATCCAGGATGAGCCGGACGCCATCGCCAACCTGGCCAACGCCTCCGCGCTGCTTGGGCATTTTTTAGAGGAGATCAATTGGGTGGGGTTTTATCTAGTGAAGGACGGAGAGCTCGTGCTCGGGCCGTTCCAAGGACTGCCCGCCTGCGTGCGCATCCCCGTTGGCAAAGGCGTCTGCGGCACGGCCGCCCAGGACCGGAGCACCGTCAAGGTGGACGATGTCCATGCCTTCCCTGGCCACATCGCCTGCGACGCGGCTTCGAATTCCGAGATCGTCGTTCCGCTCTTGAAGGGCGGAGTGCTCATCGGCGTGCTTGATATCGACAGCCCGCTGCACGCCCGCTTTGACGAGACCGACCGGGAGCAGCTGGAGAGGTTCTGCTCCATCCTGGTTGAGGCCTTGTAAAACCGGACAAGAACGTGTTTGCAAACCCATCGTGCGGTTGAAAAGCCGTTGAGAACCGCCTAAAGTAGAGCCATCATGGCTCAATAGCCGAAACGACTCGGCCGAATCAACCGAAGACCGGGTTTGCAAACACGCTCTAGCATAAAAAGATTATCCAATTCCGAGGAGTTGACCATTCATGAGTGTCCCCAAAGTACTTACCATCGCCGGTTCCGATACGAGCGGCGGCGCCGGCATTCAAGCCGACCTCAAAACCTTCCAGGAAAAAGACGTCTACGGCATGACCGTCCTCACGGTCATCGTGACCATGGACCCGCACAACAACTGGTCGCATGGCGTCTATCCGATTCCGCTGCCCGTCGTTAAGGAGCAGCTCAAGACCGTCCTTGACGGCGTCGGACTCGACGCGCTGAAGACCGGCATGCTCGGCTCGATCGAGCTGATCGAGCTGGTGGCCGCCGAAATCAAGAAGCGCGACCTGAAGCGGATCGTCATCGACCCGGTGCTCGTCTGCAAAGGAACTGACGAAGTGCTCCATCCGGAGACCGCCGTGGGCTTGCGCGAGCTGCTCGTTCCGCTGGCCGACGTCGTGACGCCGAACCTGTTCGAAGCAGCCCAACTGGCTGAACGGGCGCCGATCCGCACCGTAGAGGACATGCAGGACGCCGCCGTCCGCATCTTCGACCGCGGAGCCAAGCACGTTCTGATCAAGGGCGGGGCCAAGCTCGAGCATCCGAAGGCCGTCGATCTGCTGTATGATGGCCGCACCTTCGAATGGTTCGAATCGGAGCGCATCTCCACGCCTTACACCCACGGCGCCGGCTGCACCTTCTCCGCCGCCGTCACCGCCGAGCTGGCCAAAGGCAAGGATGTGCTGGAAGCGACCCGCCAAGCCAAAGCTTTCATCACCGCCGCCATCGGAGCCGGCTTCCCGCTGAATCAATTCGTCGGACCGACCCGCCATTCGGCTGCCCGGAATGCTGTTCTGAGCTAAACGTAGTGCTTGATTGCCGCGCGAAACAGGTTCAGCGGTAAGCCCCTTCTAAACGCGCTCGCTTGAAGGAGAAAATCTCACCTTCACAGCAAAAGAACCTTCCTAACCACTTCTCAAACGAGGATCCGAAAGCCGCCGCTTTTTTAGCAGTTGCCTTTCGGATCGCCGTTTCCTGTGGAGACGAAGGTTCTTTTTTATGCGCAAATTTATGTGCGGAAATCTTCTAAAGTCTTCTTAAACGCCCAGATACCCTTTGATTCCTTTGACGATGGCGGCAGCTACCTTGTCCTGGAAGGCATTCGTGAACATGAGCGCTTCCTCCGTCTTGTTGGACAAGTACCCGATCTCCAGCAGGACACCTGGCATCTCCGTCTTGCGGATGACGCGGAAGTCCTCCTTGCGCACCTTGTCGTCGCGGAAGCCCGTTGCCGCTACCAGGTACTTATGAAGCGTATCAGCCAGCGTCTTGCTGTAGCTGTTGTAGTAATACGTCTGCGTTCCGTTCGAACTCGCAGTAAAATTATTGCCGTGAATCGACACGAATACATCCGCCCCCAGCTGGTTGGCAAACGCCGCGCGGTTGTCGAGCGTGACGAACGTATCGGTGGACCGCGTCATGTACGCGTCGATTTCCTTTTCCTTGTCGAGCAGTGCTTTCACTTTCTTGGCAACCGAGAGGTTGAAGGTCTTCTCCGGTTTGCCGGTCACCGAGATGGCGCCGGGATCGGTTCCGCCGTGGCCGGCGTCGATGACGACCTTGTACTTGCCGTTCGCCGGCTTCTTTAACGCGAGCACCAGCTTGCTTGAACCAGGCTCGCTCACCACTTCATAGGGAACCTTTCCATTGGTGTCGAGCACGACCCGGATGGTAGCGGTCTCGGAATCGTTGATCGCGTACCGGATTTGCGACACGAGCGGATTCGTCGAGGCCACGGTTTGGGTGGCCGTTTCAGCGTCCAGCCTCGGCAGGCTTCCTCCCGCCACTGCATTCGGAATGTCAATCACGATCCGTTCGGGATCGCTCAAGGCGAATACATTCGCATCCATCTTGTCTCCTGCCTGAATCGTCACCTTATCGCTTGTCGTGGTGATCGACCAAAGCTCGGTGTGTCCGGCGATATCGGCTACAGCGTCAGGCGTCTTCAGATACACCGCCTGCAAGGTGCTATCCCACTGCACCGTGAAATCGAAGTGCTCGGCAATGAAACGGACGGGCAGCAGGGTCGTCCCCGCCTTGACCACCGGAGCGGCCGGAAGGGTCACCTTCACTCCGTTCACATAACCCAACGTCGAATTCTCGAACACCTCGATTTTCTGCTCATCGCGAAGAACCGTCATTTTGTGGGAGGCGTTGTCCCAGTTGACGATCGCTCCGAAGGCTTCGGAGATGACGCGCGCCGGAACCATCGTGGTGTTGCCGGACAGGTAGGGAGGAACAGCAGGCTCTAATTTCTCCTCGTTCAGATACAAACGGATTGGGGAATCCGCCGCGGCATGGGTCATAGTCGGCAATAAGAACAGGAAGGCTGCGAGCGACAGAAAAGACCAAATCAGTTTTTTCATCTTCACCTCTACCAATCATTAGAACTTGTCGAAAGTTGACGATAACGTTAGACTCTCGTTTCTGGGAAAAGTTTCTCCGATCGACAAATCTTTTTTTGAATATTCCGTTTGTTCTCCTCGCATTTTGGGTATACTTGGTACTTTTCAGCCCCTTATTTCCTGCTGCGCGCTTGGCTTCATCGCTTCCCACCCTTTAAAGCGGTTACACCCCAAGGTCCTGCATCTTATTTCCTGAATTTTTGCAAAATTCGTCGAAAAGCCCTTCAGGTTTTCTCCTCCCCTGCCGTTAATTACTCTGTAAGACCTATTATGCTGGACCCGTTTGCTTTGGTTTTCACCGTTCCTGCGGGCAAGCTTATTCGAGGAGATCCTTCTATGCGCAACTTTCTTCCTGTCGCTCCTGCCGCCATCCTCGCCTGCCTGATCGGATTCCTACTTTTCACCCTACCCGGACCGGGCGCACCAACTGTTCAGGCTGCTTCCGCCAGTAAGTCAGGTACAACCGCTCCATCGTCTGTTTCCACCGTTAAATCCGGTGTGGCCTCTCAGCCGGACACCTCTCTCAAGTCCGCTGCCACTCAACCGTCCGGCAGTTCCGCCTCCGCACCCTCGTATGAGATCGGTGCGTTTTATTTTCCCGTGTGGAACGAGCAGATGGGAGCTCCCTTTGTGAAAAATGCCGAGAAGCTCTACGGCCATTCCCGCGATGTCTTCGGCGGCGTCAAGGACCATCTGACCTCTCCCGGTCCGTGGGGCTATGGGCCCTTCCCGGATCGGGAGCCTCTGATCGGCTGGTATGATGACCGGGAGCAGACGGTTATGGACACGCACATTCTTCAAGCTGCGAGCCGCGGGCTCGATCATTTTGCCTTCTATTACTACTGGAAGGATGCCGGCGGCGGCGAAAAACCGGCGCAGAGCATCCGCCGCTTCCAGAGCTCCGCTTACAAGGATTTGATGGATTTCTACCTTTACATGATCGCCTCGGGCAGCTGGCCGGCCTCCGATTGGGAGAGCCGCATCGTACCGGAGCTGATCAGCTTCATGAGCGATCCGTCCTACCAGAGGACGCCGGAAGGCAGGCCGGTCATCGGCTTTTACGGCGATTTCCAATCCCGTCTTGGCGGACGAGAAGGCTGGAGCCGCGCGCTGCGCGTGCTGCGGGATGAGGCTCAGTCCGCCGGACTCGGCAACCCGCTCATCCTCGTCAGTGGCTCGTCTTCCCTGGACGCAGATGAAGCTCTTGGCGCCGACGGCTTTCTGCCGCTCAATTACGCCGGGATCGGACTCGCCAAGACCGGCGTTGCCACCGATTATTCCGTCTATCCCGCCGCCTGGAGATCGGCGGTCAGCCGCTATGAGGGGCATCTGCTCATTCCGGGCGGCCTGAGTGGCTTTGATCCGCGTCCTTGGCGGGGCATCGGGTACAGCGATTCGACCTCCGCCGAGACCGTCTCCTACACCGATCCGTCCCCAACCAAATTCCGCAAGCAGTTGGAGGAGGTCAAGCGCTACCTCGCCGATCATCCGACCGCCGGCAATATGGCGACTTTCTACGCCTGGAACGAATGGGGCGAGGGCGGAGCCATCGAGCCATCCACGCTGTACGGCTTCGGGTATCTGAACGCCATGCAGGAGGTCTTCGGGCTGAGCGGCGCGGATTACGCCGCGCGGGTATCCCGGGAAGGCCTCTCCACGCTGGACCCAACGCTTCGTTTGGAAGCAGCGCCGGATACCGCCGTCGTCACGGAAGGCCAGATCTTCTCCTTCACCGTCCGCGCGACCAACCGCGGAAGTGCTACTCTCTCCGGAATCGGGTTGAAGCCGGATGCGGCGGGGTGGACCGTTCAGGCAGCTGGCACATCCTCAGCCGACACCCCCTTCTCCCTCGCCCCTGGCGAGACGAAAATCTTCACCTATTCCGTCAAAGCGGGCGTGGGAACGGATTACGCCAAGCACCCTCTGACCGTGTGGGTCGATTATTCCACGGGCGGAAAAACCGCAAGCCGGACCGAATCCACCTTCGTCGTGAAGTCTCCCGCCGTTACTGCCGTTCTCAAGCCGGTCAGCGGAGCCATTCAGTCGGGTGAGAGCGTCCCGCTTACGCTCAGCCTGAGCAGCCGTTTTGCGGGTACGCCATCGGGCACCTACCGCCTCGAAGCGCCGGCCGGATGGACCGCCACAGGAGCGAGCGGAAACTACGCACTGCCCGCCGGCAGCGGCTTCCGCTCCACCAGCCAGCGCATCAGCGTAACCGTGCCGCAGGGCACGCCAGCCGGCTCCTACGAGCTTCGCTGGACGCTGAAGAGCGCCGGCGGACAGACCACCACCGGCACGCTGCAGCTGCGCGTCGGCAATCTTTTGCAGAATTCGGATTTCGAGCTTGCCGGAGGCGGAGCCGCAGAAGGAGCCTCCCCGTATTGGTTCGCCGTCACCGGCAAGGAGACCCTCTCCACCGTTTTGGGCCGGGACGGCAGAGGCAGCTCCCAGCGGATCGCAGCCGATGGCAGCGGCCGAGGAATCGGCCAGGAATGGATCGACCTTCTTCCCGGCCGGCGATATACGGTCGAAGCCTGGATCAAGGTGGAAGCCGGAGCCCTCACCGTCGCGGAGATGGACGTGGACGCCGGCTTCAAGACCAACCTCGGCTATTCGCTCCGGGAGATCGTCACCGCCGGAGAGTGGAAGAAATACACGTTCACCATCACCCCCAAGGCCGGTGCCGCCAAGGCGAGCCTTCGCTTCCTGACCGCCGGAGAGGGCCGCAATGTGGCGTACGTGGACGACGTGATTTACCGTCTGGCGGATTGAGGCCGCCTTGGGTTGGGTTGGGTTGGGTTGGGTTGGGTTGGGTTGGGTTGGGTTGGGTTGGGTTGGGTTGGGTTGGGTTGGGTTGGGTTGGCTTGGCTTGGCTTGGCTTGGGTTTCATCGGGTTTCATCGGGTTTCATCGGGTTCATCTGGCTACTCTTAAGCTGCTCATCGAAGCTCATCGGACCCTCTTGAAGTACCCGGCATTCCCCCATTCACTCCTGCCCAGACGCGCCATTCGCTAAAACCCGGCAAGGGTAACCACTTGCCGCTCAACACAAACGGCAGCCCGCAGGAAGAGAGCTTCGCAAGAAAGCCTCTTCGCTCCGGGCCGCCGTTTTCCATTGGACCGCATCGGTTCCTCCTGTCCGTTCCCGCATCGCCTGTCACTTCCTACCGCTCCCAGCCGCCGTCCGCCGTCTGTCGCCGCAAGCCACCTACCGGCCTCTGCCATCTGCTGTCTGTCATCCACCGTTTGCCGTCTGTCGGTTGCCATCTGCCGCCTACCCCTGCTGCTCTTGTCGCTCCCAGCCCTTCTTCATCAACGCGAGCAGATGAGACAAATACTTGCCGAGCATGACGCTCAGCTGCGCCTTCATCACCTCGCGGACGATGCCAAAGCGGTCTTCGTATCCCCTGCAGACGTAGTGATAATAATAGACCATATCCGTCTGCTCCTCTCCGACCACCTTGATCGACCGCAAAGCCAACTCTCTCTTCAGCTGGTGAAGATCTCGGCCGATCTCATCCAGCAAAAGCTGCGTGGATGCCAAATAAAGCTTCTTAAGTGCCATCGTGGAACGTTCGATGTCTTGGCGGTTCCGCTCCACCAAGGTTAAGAGGTGCGGCAGCAGAATAAAATTCCGGAGCATCTCCAGCTCCTCCGTTTCCGGCGGCCCGCTCTTCTTCCGGTCCTTCCGGTGCTCGTATTGCTCCTGGTGCTCGGTAAGCAGCATCTTGGAATTCCACCTTTCGTTTCCGTCCAGTTTGCTCATTTGTAATGCCCTCCGATCTGCTCCGCGCGTTCCCGCGCCACGCCGGCTTCCAGCAGGGACGAAGCCCGCAAAATGGCGGCGCTGCCGTACCGGTCCTGAATGCGGTCGATGGCCCGCTCCCTCCGGTACGCCTTCGCCCGGTCTTCAAACAAGGTCAGCTGCATCACCTTATCCTCGACGAGCGAGTCGAGGGATACGAACAGTCGGCTGACCGGCGCGCCGCTCCAATGCTTGGCGAACAGAGGCAGCACCGCCTTCGCCATCTCATGCGCGAGCGAGGTCGGCTCGGGCAGGGTCGTCTGCCGCCCGAACCCCCAGGCCCGGTCGCCGTCGGTCTCCACCGCTCCCACAGACACGACCCGGCCCATGAAGCCCCGGCGGCGGGCGCGGCGGCAAACCTCCGTCACCAGCTCCAGCAGCACGACCTGGATGTCGGCCAGCTCGCCGTAGAGGCTGCTCCGCAGCGCTTTGCCGTGGCTGATCGACTTCAGCTCCTTGCGGATGCCAGACTCGACCGGACTCGGATCGATGCCGCAGGCGATCTGCCAGTAGTAGTCCGCCTGGATGTCGCTCTGCCGGCCCATCTCGCGGCGCATCCGCCGCCGGAAGTCCATCTGGTCGAGCCGGGCGATGTCGCCGATCTGCGTGAGCCCCATCCGGAGAAAATGCCGCGTCATCCCCGTCGATACCATGAACATCCGATGCACCGGCAGCGGCCACAGCGTCTCCGCGATGTTCGACTCGTTCAGGGTAAAGATCCCCTTCTGATTTTTCTTGGCGAAGTTATCGGTCGCCGTCTTGGCCAGCACCTTGTTCGGTCCAATGCCGACCCGGCACCACACGCCAGTGGACAAGAACACCTGCGCCTGGATCTTCCGGGCCAGCTCCTCCGGGCTCTGCACCGCCCCGGTCACATCGAGGAACTGCTCGTCGATGCTGTAAGGCTCCACCCGGTCGGTAAAGGATTCAAAGATCTCCGTGATGAGCAGCGAAATCGCAATGTAGGTTTGCATGCGCGGTCGGATCACCACGAGCTCCGGGCATTTCGCCCGCGCCTGGCCGACCCGTTCGGCCGTCGTCACCCCTTGCTGCTTGGCAATGGGACACGCCGCCAGAATGATGCCCGATTCGCGCGCAGGATCGCCCACCGCCACCGGACGGTTCTCGAGCTCGGGCCTGGCCGCCTTCTCGATCGAAGCATAGAACGACTGCCCGTCGATCAGAAAAATCGTCTTTTCCCCCATATATCCACCTTCAAATGGGAACATATATTCTTATCCTATTATAAACACGAATGTACGTTCCTATTCAATGGTTATTTTTTGGAACTTGCGCGGACCGCCGGACAGGCTATACTGAAGAAAAAGGAGGAATGGGCATGTGCGGACGCTACACGATCACCGTTACCCTGGAGGAGCTGGAAAGCATGTTCCGGCTGGGGCCTCTCGATAACCCGAATTACCGGCCCCGCTACAATGTGGCGCCCGGCCAGATGATTCCGGCGATCATCGCGCACGAGGGGACCAATCGGCTCGGCGAGCTGCGCTGGGGGCTCATTCCTTCGTGGGCTCGCGACGCCAAGGAAGGCATGAAGCTCATCAACGCCCGCTCGGAGACGGCGGCGGAGAAGCCGTCCTTCCGGACGCTGTTTGAGCGCAAGCGCTGCCTCATCCCCGCCGACGGCTTCTACGAATGGCAAAAGGACGGCGCTGCCCGCAAGCCGTACCGGATCGTCCTGAAGGACCGCGGCCTCTTCTCCATGGCTGCGCTGTACGATACCTGGATCGCACCAGACGGAAGCAAGGTATCCAGCACAGCCATCCTCACCACCGAAGCCAATGAGCTGATGGCGCCGATTCACAACCGGATGCCGGTGATCCTGCGCCGCGAGGACGAAGCCCTCTGGCTCGACCGGACAAACCGGGACATGTTTGCGCTGAAGGCGCTGCTCCGTCCCTACGACGCCTCGGCGATGCGCGCGTATCCCGTATCTCCCGCTGTCGGCAACGTGCGGAGCGACGGTCCCGAGCTTCTGCGCGAGATCAGCTGATCTCGCTCTCCTCCGACTGCAAGAGAAGAACGGCCATGAGCCTCGCCCCTGGTCCTATGCGCACACCGGAGGCTGGCATCACTGCCACCCCCCGCTAAAAAAGGCAAAAATCCTATTCATGCAACTGCCTTTGGAATAACCCCTAGCATGAGAAGCCGCCACAAAGGGGAACACCAAAGATGGAGATTATCCTCTGATCAAGGGGTGCGTTGCAGATGGGGACTAACCTCCGATCTAGGGGAACACCACAGACGGGGATTAACCTCTGATGAAAGGGAGCGCTGCAGATGCGGACTGGAAGCAGATGGGAACAGTACGGGTTTTTACCCTGGCGCTGCATCGAAGAATTTATCCGGAATAAATCCTAGCGGAAGCTATTGCTGCTATTTAGCTCAAAAAAGCACCTTTGTAAAGCTAACGGAAATGGGTGCAGCTATTTGACTTGCTTCGGAGTGGAAATCAGCAATTGATCCCCATTAGCGTCGTCGATCTCCGTTAGAATTTCAAAACCCCGTCAATCGAATAAATAGCGGCCATGGCCGCCGGTAGAACGGGCATCACACAAAGGGAGCGAATCAAGCCCGTTCCATCTTCCCCGCTTGATTCGCTCCCTATCTATCGTCTTTTTATGATCCGATCAGCCGTCACCTTTTACAAGCCATCTTTTACAATTCCGTAGTACACCCGGTCATCGTATTCATTCGTGTCGCTGTAATAATAGCTCTGCCGGAGCGTTCCCTCCATGTTCATGCCGGACTTCTGCAGGACGCGCGAGGACGCTCGGTTCCGACCGCGATGGAACGCTTGCAGCCGATGGAGCCCCGTATGGGCAAACGTGAAGACAATGACCGCTTTCAACGCTTCGGAAGCATACCCGCGATTCTGGTACGCCCGTCCGATGCAATACTCCACATCGGCGAACCGATGCTCCTCGTCCACGCTGCAAAACGCAATCTGCCCGATGCATTCCCCATCCTTGCCATCCTCGTCATCCTTGTGAAGCACAATCGCCCAGCGGTAAAATTCGGGGCGGGCATAGGAGTCCGTCCACGTTCGCAGCAAGGCCTGAACCTCTGTCATCCGGTCATACGCCGGTTCTCCGTAGTCCGCCTGCACCTCGGGGTCCCCGATCCAATTTCGCAGCATGCTCGCCGCGTCCTGCATGCAAAAAGGCCGCAGTACGAGCCGATCCGTGGCGATCGACCGGGTTCCCGCATGCTGGCCTTTTCCTTCCTTTTCATCCATCCAATCCGCCGAGTTCACTCTCGCATGCCTCTTCCTTTCTTTTTGTCGATCCGATCTTACTCCCCGTATCCCAGCTATTTGACGACCGTGTGGCCGTTCCCACGTAGCACTTGGTTGCAGATGCCCGCATGATAGGCTGGATATACATAGATGTATAACCTATTCTTGTTTCGGATAAAAATCCCTGCTCTCTGCAAGCCGTCACAAAAAAGCCCTCGCTTGTGCGAGGACTTTCCAGCCTATGAAGTAGGTCCAACCGAGCAGGCTCTAGCCGTGATATTAGAACCGCCTCTTTCGGCCGCCTCCCTTATACAGTCGTCCATCATCCAATACCGTCTATGCAGAGGCGCTTCCATCTACAAGTACGTTGTCAACTCAAAAACGGGGGGTATCGCACCACTTCTCATACCGATTGACGCCGCTTCGTATCCACACGATTAAGGTTAACAGCGTACTAGCTATTCAATGGCGAGCAGCTCGCGTATGTCCTGCTCGGTGAGGGCGGACAGCGATTCCTCGCCCGGTTGAATGACTTCCGAGATCAAGGTTTTCTTCCTCTGCTGCAGCTCGACCATCTTCTCCTCCACCGTGCCCTGAGCGACGAGTCGGATCACCTGCACGACCTTCTTCTGGCCGATGCGGTGCGCGCGGTCCTCGGCCTGCTGCTCCACGGCGGGATTCCACCACAGGTCGTACAGCACGATGGTGTCCGCGCCCGTCAAGTTCAGCCCGGTGCCGCCGGCCTTCAGCGAAATCAGGAACAGATCCCGCTCTCCCTCATTGAAGCGCGTGCACAGCTCGACTCGCTCGGAAGCGGGCGTGCCGCCGTCCAAGTAAAAGAACGGCACCCCCCGGTAGCCCAT
Source organism: Gorillibacterium timonense (assembly GCF_001457415.1). Taxonomy (GTDB): domain Bacteria; phylum Bacillota; class Bacilli; order Paenibacillales; family NBRC-103111; genus Gorillibacterium; species Gorillibacterium timonense. The sequence goes on along the minus strand of NZ_LN881722.1, from coordinate 600,581 downwards.
CTCCCGGCCGATCAGCCCAAGCATCTCCGTGAACTGCGAGAACACAAGCAATCGCCTGCCTGCGCTGCGGGCATCCTCGATGGTGTCCAAGAGCTGTTCAAATTTGGCCGAGCTGCCGGTATAGTCCTCAATGAACAGGGCGGGGTGACAGCAGATCTGCCGCAGCCGGGTAAGACCGGCGAGGATGCGAATCCGGTTCTTTTGCAAGTCGTCCTGATCCAGATGCTGCAGCGTTTCGTGCCGGAGCTTGGCGAGATAAGCCGTATACAGCTTCTTTTGCTCCGGCAGCAGCTCCGACACCTGAACCGACTCGATTTTCTCCGGAAGCTCCTGGAGCACGTCGCTCTTCAGCCGCCGCAGCAGAAACGGGCGGGATCGCTTGGCGATCGTCTCTCGCGGCAGCTCTCCGAATGCCTTTCGATTCGGAAACAGCCCCGGAAATACCCCCTCGAAGATCGACCATAGCTCTTCCAGCGAATTCTCGATCGGCGTCCCGGTCAAGGCGAAGCGGAACTCCGCCGAAAGAGCCCTCACCGCCCGCGCGGTCTGGGTGCTGTAATTCTTGAATGCTTGCGCCTCGTCTAAAATCAACGTATGAAACGCCAGCTCGGCATAACGCGAAATATCCCGGCGCAGAAGCGGGTAAGAGACGATGATGGCATCGGCATCCCCCACTTCCCTCAGAATTGCGCTCCGCTCGGCTTTCGTGCCGTCGGCGATAACCGCCCTGATGTCGGGCGCGAATTTGCGCAGCTCGTTGCGCCAGTTGTAGAGGAGCGAAGCGGGCGAGACGATCAGGGCCGGCTGCTTGCGGTCCCGGATCTCCGGCAGCACGGAGACGAGGAAGGCGATGCTCTGCACCGTCTTGCCAAGCCCCATATCGTCGGCCAGAATGCCGCCGAACCGGTAATGAGCGAGCGTCTTCATCCACTGATAGCCGTATTGCTGGTAGTCCCGCAGCACGGCAGCGAGGGATGGGGGCACGGGAAAATCAAGATGATCGGGATTGCGCAGATTTTCCAGGAGCCGCCGAATCGACTTGCCTAGACGAACGACGCTCCCGTCGCCGCGACTCGCGGATTCCAATACATGCAAGCCTTGTGCGACGGGAAGACGGAACCGCGAGTCGGTGATTTCGCCCTTGGGCAGACTGACCTCGTTCAGGAAGCGGATCATTTCGCGGAATTCTACCGTCTCGAGCGGGAGCAGCGCTCCGTTCTTCAACCGATGATAGTTCCGTTTCTCGACCAGCGACTGAATCACGGCACGAATCTCCGATTCGGGAATGCCGTCGATCCGGAAGCGAAATTCGAGCCAATCGGTGCGCTCCTGGAGATCCACGGAGATGCGGGGCGGCGGATTGTCGGTCAAAAGCCTGGCTTTGACGGCGGACGTCGCATAGATCTTCGCCACCCGCTCCAGCTCCGGCACGATATGGTACAGAAATTCATACTCGCCTTCCTCGTCGTGCATAAAGAAGCCGCTCTCGGTTTTGGCGAAGGCCGCCGTCTCCAGCAGCTCCAGAATGCGCGCCTCCCGTTCCCACTCGCGCATAAGGATACGGCTTTCCCCTCGCCGCGAGCCATCGCCTTCAAGCGGATTGATGACGATGTCGCCGTACTGGAACTCTAATCCGACCAGGAGCCGTTCGCGGACCAGATCCAGGTAGATGCGAGCGTCTAGCGGAGCTTGGGTGATCCGGTCCGAGACTTCCCGCGCAATGCGCACGTCGCCCAGCTTCATCAGACTGGGAACAGCCCGATCCATGAAAAGTCCCATCTGCTGAGGAGGAATCGGGATCTGATCCGCTCCCGCACTCTTCATCAGCTTCTGCAGCTCGGCGAGCCGCTTGCCTTCGTCCGGCTTCAGCCTGATAAAGCGGCCTTCGGATAGCGCCATCCCGTACGCTTCCAAGATGAGGATGTCGTGTAGACCGCGAATGTCGAGACGGATGTCAGGACCCTCGGCCTGTCCGAATTCGAACTGCAGGGGGAGCGGCTCATCTGTATAATGAAAGCCGTCATGAGTCCGCTCGCCGAGCTGCAGCTTGACAAGAGACGCCTCAGCAAGCAGGGGAGCGATCGCCTCCCAGGCATAAGGGGGAATCGGCAGCGTCCGGGTATCGCCGACTTCCCCTGTATAGAAAGCTCCCGCCGCTTCGCGCTGCAGCTTCTCGTTGCGGCGGGCCTCGATGAGTCGGGTGAGGATTGCATAGTCGGCGGTAGTGAAGCAATGCAGAGCGGGGTCGTAGGTAAAATGCCGAGAACAGTCATGCGCCTCTCCGCGTTCGAAGCGGATGAGAAAATCCCGAATGTCTGCTACCACATACCGCTTGCCGGGTCCGATTCGAAGCTCGATCCCGAGCAAATTCCTGCGGGGGCCGTACATATAAGGAGCAATGACGAACTCCGTCTCCAGCGGCGTTCGCGTTTCGAACAGGGCTCGGGCGCCGCCTACGGAACGCGGCTGATACCGGAACAAATCAAGCATTCGGCTCGCCAGCAGCTTTTCTTCCGCGTTCCCAGAGGAACTCCCATCTGATCTTTTGGCCAACGCGGGTTCATCCGCTCTCTCATCGAGTCGCTGTTCGGTCATCATCTGATGCAAGGCGGCTGCAACATGCTTGCAATAAGCATCAAACGAGAAAGAAACGGAGCAGCTGCATTCCGCCGTGATCTCCCCGCCCGAATGAATTTCAACGATGACCCGGCAACTGCCGTTGTCCTTCACGGCCACTTCGTAAATCGACTTCCCGGGTTCTTCCTTGAGTAAGAGTAAGGCTACTTTCCCCGCCCGACGAAAGGCTTCGCCCTTTCGATAGGCCGTCTGGCCGCATAAGGATCGGATGATCCTTTCGGTAATGGGATAGCTCACGGGCGTCCCCCCTCCCTGTACTTCTTCTATCTATAGAACTCGTTCCATTCATCAGCAGACATTCATTCCGGTCGACAGATGCAATAGTAGCGAGGCCTTCTTGCATCGCCGAAGGGTGATAACCTTGATCCCCAAAGACCGTAAAGTCAACAAGGCGTCTCCGAAACTCGCGGTTAGCGTCATCCTGTTGGGCTAGCCTCCGTTCCCTTCCGGCTTACTCACAATCATTCCCTCAGTCACAACCTCATTCTTGCATTATAGGCGAACAAGCATTCGTTTAGCCAGGGGGAATTGAAGCCATGCGAGAAGAGAACGACTCTACGTTGGCGTTTCTAACCATTTCCGCACCGAAAGCGACTTCTTTCCAATCACCCTTTCTTCACGAGGCTGCATGTCTCTGAACAGCCCTCGGATTTGGTTATGCGAGTCAACCTCCAAGCCATTTTTTACAATAGCTTAACGGCAATACTCATTTAAAATAATTGTTTCTTTATATAATGAATAAACAAGTCAGCTAAGGCTTCTCCATCAGGCTGTTTTGACAAAACTTTATTTCGTGGGGTTGATAACGATGGCACAGCCTACCGATCCGAAACCGACGAATCCTAGGGCACAAAAAAAGAAAAATCCCCGAGGCAGGATTTTGGAAATCCTCGGGGCTTCGACAAAGCTCGGTTTGACGTCATTTGGAGGGCCTATCGCTCATTTGGGTTATTTTCGCGAGGAATACGTCAAGCGCAGAAAATGGCTGGATGAAAAGAGCTATGCCGATCTGGTCGCCCTGTGCCAGTTCCTTCCGGGGCCCGCCAGCAGCCAGGTCGGAATCGCGATCGGCATGATGCGCGGAGGGCTGCTCGGCGGGATCGCCTCCTGGATCGGATTTACCCTGCCCTCCGCATTGGCCTTGACGCTCTTCGCTTACGCCTTGGGAAACTACGCCGATCTGGGCGATGTCGGTTGGCTTCACGGCCTCATGATTGTTGCCGTTGCCGTCGTTGCCCAGGCGGTTTGGGGGATGGCTCGCACCCTCGCTCCGGATCGTACGCGGGGAACGATCGCCCTCTTAACGGCTATCCTCACCTTATCGTGGCATTCCGCTTACGGTCAACTCGTGCTCATTGCCGCTGCAGGGGTTCTCGGCCGTTTTTTTCTGACAAGATCCGAAATCCCGGACGCTCCTCCCATCGGCCTCTCGATCAGCCGCCGCGCAGCGGGTGTCGCCTGGGTTCTGTTCTTCGCACTCCTGATCGGATTGCCTCTGCTGCGAACGGCGTTTCCTTCCCATTGGCTCGCTGTGTTCGACAGCTTTTACCGCGTAGGTTCCCTTGTCTTTGGCGGAGGCCATGTGGTCCTTCCGATGCTTCAAGCCGAAGTGGTTGCCCCGAGCTGGCTGACAGATGCCCAATTCCTTGCCGGTTATGGCGCGGCTCAAGCCGTTCCGGGACCTTTGTTCACCTTTTCGGCCTATTTGGGCGTGCCATGAACGGATGGATCGGAGCAGGAGTCGCCTTACTCGCGATGTTTCTTCCGTCCTTTCTGCTGATCCTAGGCGCATTGCCGTTTTGGGATACGATTCGCCGCCGCCCCCATGTTCAATCGACCCTAAAGGGAGTTAACGCCGCCGTTGTTGGCATTTTGCTCGCTGCCTTATACGATCCCGTTTGGACGAAGGCGATTCATACGCCTTATGACGTTTGCCTTGCCCTCGCGGCGTTCGGCTTGCTCATGCTGTGGAAGCTTCCCCCTTGGATCATCGTGCTCTTCTCCGCAGTCGGCGGCACCCTGATCTCGATCTTACCCTAATGGCGGGGACTCGTTGTTCCTTCATTAGCCTTGAGCTCGGCGATCAACTTATCGCCTTCCACGTCCAGATTCGGCAAAATGCGATCGAGCCATCTGGGCAGCCACCACGCCTTATCGCCAAACAGAGACATCACGGCTGGAACAAGCGTCATGCGAACGAAGAAGGCATCCAGCAGAATCCCTACCGCCAAGGAGAAACCCACTTGCTTGATCATAATATCATCGCCAAAGATAAACCCGGCGAACACAGAGACCATAATGATGGCCGCTGATACGACAACCCGGCTGGCAAGGGTAAACCCGTGAATCACGCTCTCTTGTCCTCGGTGTCCATGGACATAGGACTCCCGCATGGAGGATACCATGAACACCTGATAATCCATTGCCAATCCATAAAGAATACCCGTGACCATAATCGGGAGGAAGCTCAGGATCGGGCCTCCGGTATCAAAACCAAAGAGACGATGGAACCATTCCCACTGGAACACCGCGGTGGTTAATCCGAACGTAGCCAGCACACTAAGAAGGAAGCCTATAGTGGCCTTGATCGGAACAAGGATCGAGCGGAACACCAGGAGCAGAATGATCAACGATAGGATCACTATGATAACCATGTAGATTGGGAATACCTCTGCCAGCTTCGCCGACATATCGATATTGATCGCGGTAAAGCCTGTTACCCCAAGGTTGACATTATGGGTACGCGCAATCGCTGAATCCGTCTCCCGCAGGTTCTCCACCAGCTTGTGGGTGGCTTCATCCGTAGGACCTGTAGCCGGGATCACATTGAGGATGGCCATATTTCCGTCCTTGTTCATGCCAAGAGGCGACACGACCGACACGTTCTCCACGCTTCGGATGTCCTGAACGAGTTTGTACAAGGCTTCTTGCGATACCGTCCCGGAGGGATCCTTCGGTTCGGCGACGATCAGAAGCGGCCCGTTGAACCCTTCCCCGAAGCCCTTCGAGATCGCATCATAGCTTTGCCGCTTGGATGTGTCGAGGTTCGCGGAGGAGCCTGAAGGCATTCCCAGCTGCATATCGGCAATCGGTAGCGCCGCTGCGCCGAGGATGACGACAACCGCGACAATGACAATCCAACGATAGTGGCTGACACCTTTCACCCATCGGTCTGCCATTCCATGCTGTTTGTCTGCTGGCTTGGTACGACTCTTCTCCCGAAGCTTGTTGGAGCAGATGCGCTCGCCTACCAGTCCGAGCAGGGCCGGCAGCAGGGTCAAGGCGACCAACACGTCGAGAAGAACGGTGGCGGAGGCTACGAGCGCCATAATGTTCAAGAAGGACAAGCCAATTACCAGCAGCCCGCACAATGCGATGATGACCGTGAGTCCCGCGAAGAATACCGCGCTACCGGCGGTGCCGACCGCCCGGCTGGCCGCTTCCCTCGCGGTAAGCCCTTGGTCGAGGATCAGGCGGCGTTGGCGATTCACAATAAACAACGCATAATCGATGCCTACGGCCAAACCGATCATAAGAGCCAATACCGGCGTAAACGAAGTCATCGTGATAAAACTGGATATGGCATAAGCGCTGCCGACGCCGATCCCGACACCGAAGAGCGCAATCACAATCGGCAAACCGGCAGCTACCAGAGAACCGAGCGATGCGATCAAAACGATCATCGCGATGATTAATCCGTAAACCTCATGCATCCCTAGCGGAATTTCCACCGGCTGCAGGCTTTCACTGGGCAGTACGGTAATGCCGGTGCCGTTCTCTACTTTCGAGACCGTATCCACGACTGCTTCGGCTACACTTGCAGGCAATGAGCTCTGCTGTACGGTGAATTGGAACTGAAACAAAGCGACATTGCCATCGGAAGCGATCAGCACGCCAGGCACAGGGTTACCATCTACAAGAAGCGGACCGTAGGGGGGCAGCTGCGTCGTTGCGGTCGCGCCGGCACTGGCGGCTGCATCTCCGGTTTGAGCAGCGGAATTGGTTGCTGCCCCTGCCGTTGCCCCGCTCGCGGCAGCAGCTTTGGCAAGCTCGATGGGATTAATGACATTGTCAAGGCCGTATACCTTGCTGACCGCCTCCGTTATCGCGCTTACACGCTCCGGAGTATCGAGTCTTTCCCCTTCAGGTACCGTGAAGACCACACTACCTTGACCTCCAGCAGCTTCCGGCAATACCTGCTCTAACTTATCCAATACCTTTTGCGCTTCCGTTCCTTCCAGCTTGGTTTCAGAGCTTGTGGATATTCCGTTGGTAAACAGCAGCGCGATAACAACACCGAGAACCAGGATCCAGCCTGCAATAAAATACCATGGTTTATCGTAAGCCTTTTTCCCTAGCTTATATAAAAGTGTGGACATATCGGTATGATCCTCCCCAAGTGTATAACTCTTTAACTAAAATCCGTTTCTCAAATATCCGAAAACCATACCCATATATTGATCAAAGGTAATGGAACTCGGATACTCCGTCGCGGCTTGACCGGGCAGCAATACGTTAATGCTCCCGTCCACCACAGGAAGAACCGCCCCGTAGACGGCCCCGACAATCAAGTGACTGTATCCCTCCGGGTAACGTTCCTTGCACAAATCGCCCAATACTTTCAACGCATCGGTTTGCAGACCTTGAAAAACATTCAGGATATGCGGCTCTAACGTTGGATACTGCTTGGCTAACCGCACAAGCTCCCGTAAATTACGGAACAGCTCGGCTGTAAACTGCGTTCGCAGCAATTGGTGCAAAATGTCGATCGGAACGGCGTCAGCAGGCAAATCATCGAGTATGTGTTCCGCATCGTTGAAGCCTCGGAAGGAAACAGCCGCTACCGCCACCGCTTCTTCCTTGCATGAGAAATGGTTCGCGAACGTTCTGCGCGAGTAACCCGCGCGCTTCACCACGTCGTCGACGACAAAGCCATCCATCCCCCTTTCACGCGCAAGCTCCAAAGCTGCACTCGCCAGGGCATGCGCGGTCGCCTCCTTCTTGATATCACGCAAGCTGTCTTTGTTCATCGCTTCCTGCATCTCCTCGGGTAACCTTATATCGTTACGGTCATACCAAAATAACACAACGATGCCCATTGTGCAATGTTGCCCATTATGCATAATTGCACAATGGGCATCGTGAATCGACGCTCAGCATTGTAACACAACTGAACGATTGTCGATTAAAGCCAAAATGAAACCATCCATGGATGTGATACATGTGCGGGCTTTCAAGGTAACTGTCCCGCTCCACAGCGGACGGCTTGGCGTCAGCATTTTCCCAGTCTGAATGTCGATCTCGCATTGAAGGATAACGCCCCAACCGTCCTCATCCGAGCCATTGCTCATGAAGAAGTCTCGATCGCCTTCGAAATAAAGATCAGGATCGATGCCTCGGGTCATCATGCTCGAAGTAGATGGACGCGCTCCGGGCTTCAGCGAAGGGGTAACCTTTCAGGATCTGGCATGCTGAAAGACATGGGTGTCGTCGACGCGCTCCTTCTGGATGGAGGGGGCTCCGCGACGTTCGTGGCCAGGTTCCCGGAAAGCCGACGCGAATAATTTTGAACCAGCCTTCCGACGGAGGGGAGCGCAAGACCGCGAACGGAATCCTGCTCGTTAACAAAGCGCCGGAGTCTGCGGCCGCTATAATCCGGCTGTAAATGCATATTGAAAAAGAAGCAACCTCTCTCGGTTAGCCGGGAGAAGGTTGCTTCATTACATTTCGATCGATTCGAGGAACAGATAGCAGCCTTGCTTCGTCTCCCCCGTGATAAGGCGGTGCATTCAGTAGAAGACCCTCAAATGGCCCCCGCTTCTTAAGCGGGCACTTCCTTACATTCGCTCAATTCACTTGTCATCTTGCTATCCAAAAGAAAAAAGCCTTGCTTCGCAAGGCTTTCCTGTAAGTGCGGTCGAGAGGACTCGAACCTCCACGAGATTGCTCCCGCCAGCCCCTCAAGCTGGTGCGTCTGCCATTCCGCCACGACCGCATGTAAAAGATTATACTTCATCATCAAGTAAAACGCAAGAAGTTTCTAGCTAATCCCTGATGGACTCAGTCAAGTCTATCGTAAAAGTGATGCGAGCTTCGTTCCCCGGATCGCTCATTTTTATTTACCAAGAAAGACAATAAAAAAACCCCCTACACATCAAGGGATCTCATCGTTTACAATATGGTGCGGTCGAGAGGACTCGAACCTCCACGAGATTGCTCCCGCCAGCCCCTCAAGCTGGTGCGTCTGCCATTCCGCCACGACCGCATATGAATAATCCTGCAAGCATCACGAATGAATCCGGACAAAAACTGGTGAGCCATGTAGGACTCGAACCTACGACACCCTGATTAAAAGTCAGGTGCTCTACCAACTGAGCTAATGGCTCTTGGTGACCCGTAGGGGATTCGAACCCCTGTTACCTCCGTGAAAGGGAGGTGTCTTAACCCCTTGACCAACGGGCCGCTGCCTGATTTTCAGGTGCCGCTCAAAGCGACAAGGGTTATTATATAATGCTCATCCTGCATTTGGCAAGCTCTTTTTTTGAGTTTTTTGTCCGCTTTATCATGCCAGAAAACCCAACCTTTTATGCTGAAAGCAAGGCATTCCCGATTGACAGCTTCTGGTTAACAACTGGCGATATACCGATCTCACCCCGAAGATGGCGCCATACCAACGACTTGATCCCAACCCAAGAAATGACGCCCATGCTGGGCGTACCAACAAAACAAGCCGGGCGTCATCGCCCGGCTTGTTTCCTTAGAACGGAGAGAGAGGGATTCGAACCCTCGCACCGATTGCTCAGTCTAACCCCTTAGCAGAGGGTCCCCTTATAGCCACTTGGGTATCTCTCCAGGACTGGCTCCCTGGACAGGACTCGAACCTGTGACAACTCGATTAACAGTCGAGTGCTCTACCAACTGAGCTACCAAGGAAAATCAAAAGTCAAAATCTATATTATCACGGCATTCTAGACAAGTCAAGCGCTTCCAGCTTGAGTTTTCCTCGGCATCGCCCGCACAGGTAACGCGTCGGATCGACTCGCCGCTTCCGTAGATACTCCATCCCGCAAGCTTGGCAGCGAAGCCGATAGCGGTACGGCTCCTTTCTTCCCGCCGTCGGCAGCGAACGGCAAAACCGGGTTCCCCCCACCTGTCGGAGAAGCGCCTTAAAGTCGGCGTCACGGTGCTGGTAGCCTCTTTTGCTCAGATGCAGATGGTAGTGGCACAGCTCGTGCTTGATGATCTTGTCCATCTCGTCCAGACCGAATTCCTCCGCGTGTCGGCTGCTGATTTCAATGTTGTGGCTCTTCGTAAAATATCGCCCTCCCGTCGAGCGAAGGCGGCTGTTAAACTTTGCCCGATGCCGAAACGGCTTCCCGAAAAATGTTAGCGAAATCTCCTCCACCCGCTGCTGAAGGAGCTCGTCCGTAAGGGCGGTGCCGTTTGTTTCACCCACAGCTTCGCCCTCCCATCCCGGCCAATCGGCCGACGCTATGATTCCGATCCATTGACAATTCCTCATGGCCGAACGGAGCCACGCCTGTGGAAGGCATCTTTGGCCTTCCTCTCTTGAATTTTTACCGCAACCTACGCTACACTGTCAAGAGAACCAGCCCGTTTCGGGATAGAGAGGGGATTATTGCCATGGCGTCAGCCCTGCGTTACGTACTTCTGAGGACCGGGGAACAGCTGCAGTTCGTATCCATGCCGGCCAGCCACCTGTATCAATTGACCGCCCTGCTCGGCCGTCTGCACAAGGAAACCGGCAAGCTTACCGCTGAACCGAAGCCGGTGCTGCCGTTTGCATTGGCCGAATGCGACAACCTGGAGCTTGTGGACCGCACTCTTCCCGTGGAAAACGGCCTCGCTTATATCAATCGGCTCGAAAGCGAATTTGCCGCTCTTCCTGAGCGCGCTTATCCGCTTGTGTCGCTCCTAACGGAAATCCGTGCCCTACAGGCCCAGCTTGAGCAGTGGTACGAAGAGGAAAGCGCCTAATCCGCCTTATTCGGCAAGGAGGACAGATGGCCGGGAAAATCCCGTTGCTGCCAACCTCCCCCCCGCACCATCCGCCCGGGTGCTTCATATCATGGAGCAGACCGACCACGGGAAGGGAGCGGACGCTTGATGCCGCAATGGTTAAGCAATCAGTTGATGCGGGCTTTCCAGACCAAGAACGTGAGAAAGATCAAGCTGTTGAACGACTGCTGGTACTTTTACCGCATACAGGGATTGGGACATGAACAGCGGTCTCCCGATACCCCCAGCCAGAACCGGTAAAAAGACATTGACTTTCACACGGAACGGCTCGCTGCTCACAGATAATTTTTAGCTGAATCGAACAAGAAGCATTTGAAAAAAAGCGGAGGACCGCCAAAAGGGGCGGGTCTCCGCTTTTTATATCTCCTGTGTTCCGCCGGGTATGAAGCGCAAGGCCGGACAGCTGCTTATGATCCGGCGGTGGGGTTACCTGCCCGAATACGGTCTGCCACCTGTTCCAGCCGGCTCCATCAGGCCATCGTCTCACGCCCTAGTGCGGCTGCAGATCAGCTTAGACCATAAGCTTATCGGCGGCATCCATCTGCGGTCGGCCTACAAGCTGACTCCCTCACTCCGCCTGATCCGCAGGCTTGCGCATGGTCAGGCTGACGCGGCCCTTTTTCTCGTCCACGGACAGCACCCAGACCGTCACCGTATCGCCGACCGAAACGACATCCATCGGATGCTTGACGAACCGGTTGCTGAGCTGAGAAATATGGACGAGGCCGTCATTCTTGATGCCGATGTCAACAAATGCGCCGAAATCAATGACGTTGCGCACCGTTCCGGTCAGCTCCATGCCGGGACGCAGGTCGGTCAGCTTCAGCACATCCGTGCGGAAGATCGGCGGCGGCAGCTCCTCGCGCGGGTCGCGCCCGGGTCGGAGCAGGCTCTCCACGATGTCGCGCAGGGTGGGCACGCCGACCTCAAGCTTCGGCGCCAGCTCCTCCGGCTTTACCGCCGCGAGAGCTTCCCGCATGCGCGGGGTCCCGATATCCGTCCGGGCCAGCCCGAGCACGGCGAGGAGCCGCTCGACCACGGGGTAGGATTCGGGATGGATTGGCGTCCCGTCAAGCGGATCAACGCCGCCCGCGATGCGCAGGAAGCCCGCGCACTGCTCGTACGCCTTCGCTCCGAGGCGGGGAACCTTCTGGAGCTGCTTGCGGCTCGTGAACTTGCCGCCTTCCTCGCGGTGCTTGACGATGTTCTTCGCGAGCGTCGCATTGATGCCCGCCACGTAGCCAAGAAGCGAGGGCGAGGCGGTGTTGACGTCGACGCCCACATGGTTAACCGCCGATTCGACTACCCCGCCAAGGCTTTCCTCCAGCCGCTTCTGCGTGACGTCATGCTGATATTGGCCGACGCCGATCGCCTTCGGGTCGATCTTCACCAGCTCGGCCAGCGGGTCCTGCATGCGGCGGGCGATGGAGATCGCGCTGCGCTCCGCGACGTCGAGATCGGGAAACTCCTCCTGCGCCAGCTTGGAGGCCGAATAGACGCTGGCCCCCGCCTCGCTCACGATGATATAGGGCAGACCGGCACCCGATTCCTTCAGCAGATCCGCGACGAACTGCTCCGTCTCGCGGGAGGCTGTCCCGTTGCCGATGACGATCAGCTCGATCCGGTATTCGCGGATTAATCCCGCGATGCGGGCGCGAGCCTCCGCGATCCGATTGTGAGGCGGCGTGGGATAGATGACGTCTACGACCAGCATCTTGCCCGTCTCGTCCACCACGGCCAGCTTGCAGCCGGTCCGGTACGCAGGGTCCAGTCCCAGCACCACCTTGCCCCTCACGGGAGGCTGCAGCAGCAGATTACGCAGGTTCTCGGAGAAAATCTTGATCGCCTGCTCTTCCCCCTGCTCCGTCAGAAGCCCGCGAACCTCCCGTTCAATCGCCGGAGCGATCAGACGCTTATAGGCATCCTCCACCGCCAATCGCAAAACGGCTTTCACAACGGATTCTCCGTGAATGAACTGGCGGGCGATGTAATCGTGAATTTTGTCCGGGGCTACGTCCAGGTTGACCTTCAGCACGTCCTCCCGCTCCCCGCGATTGATGGCAAGAGTCCGGTGCGGGGGAAGCCGCTTGAGCGGCTCGCTATAGGCGTAGTACATCTCATAAACCGATTCCTGATCCTTGTTTTTGGCGGCAGTGACCAGCACTCCGTTATCCTGCGTATAGCGTCGAACCCAGGCACGGATCTTGGCATCGTCGGCTATCTGCTCGGCGATGATATCCAGCGCTCCTTGAATGGCATCCTCCACCGCCGGAACGCCACCTTCCGCTCCCGTGACGTACTTCGCCGCCTCCTCCTCGAGCGAACCCCGGCGCGGTTCGCGCAGAATCCATTCCGCCAGCGGTTCGAGCCCCCGTTCCTTGGCGACGCTGGCGCGGGTTTTGCGCTTTTGCCGGTAAGGGCGGTACAAATCCTCCACCTCTTGCAGCTTCGCAGCCTGCCGGATGGAAGCTGCCAATTCCTCCGTTAGCTTCCCCTGCTCGCCGATGAGGCGCAGCACCTCGTGCTTGCGCTCCTGCAGGCCGCGCAGGTAGCCGAGACGCTCTTCAATGGAGCGCAGCTCGTTCTCGTCGAGCTCGCCGGTCATTTCCTTGCGGTACCGAGCGATAAAGGGAATCGTGTTCCCATCGTCCAGCAAATCCACGGCCGCCCGTACCTTCGTTCCCGGAAGCCCAAGCTCCGCCGCAAGCTGCTTCAGCATGCGCTCGCGCGCCAGCTTCGGGTCTTCCTCGGCCGCGTGGAATTCAGCTTCCCCCACGACCGGTTGAGCCGTCAGCTCCCCTTTATCCTGCTTCAATCGATCCGCCATCGTTCGGGTTTCACCTCGGTTATGTAATGACAGGGAATGAATCCCTGACAAAAGAACCCCACAAAGCAGAGCTGCGGCCTCCAAGCCTAGGCCGGATCCTTTGCGGGGCTCCTATATCTTTCTCATGAAATCAAAAACGAGGGCTTCCCCTCGTCTTTCTTGCATCTGCATTCGCATAGCAGAAACCGCTTAAAAATCGATGAGCCCCAGGCTCACCTGCAAGGCATCATCCACCCGCTTCATCATCTCATCGTCCAGGTGGGTGATCTTATCCGTCAGCCGCTGCTTGTCGATGGTGCGGATCTGCTCCAGCAGCACGACCGAATCCCGGTCGAAGCCGTGGGCCGCCGCTTCCACCTCCACATGCGTAGGCAGCTTGGCCTTTTGAATCTGCGCCGTGATGGCCGCGATGATGACGGTCGGGCTAAACCGGTTGCCGATGTCGTTCTGAATTACCAACACCGGGCGCAGTCCGCCTTGCTCCGACCCGACGACCGGGGACAGTTCGGCAAAGAACACATCGCCACGTTTGACTATCAACGCTTACACCCCGCTAACCAAACGGTCCACAGTGCTGCCTGCGGCTTCCTCGGCTTGAAACGACTCCGCCGCGATCCCGAGGTTGATTTTGGCCATCTCCATATAGCCCCGTTGCATGGATTCGCGCAAAAACCGTTTTTTCCGCTCCAGGAGATAGAGCTTCATCGCTTGACGGATAAATTCGCTGCGGTTGGAATTCTCCATCTCCACGATTCCGTCCACCTCTTGAAGCAGATTGTCGGGCAAGCTGATCATGATTCTCTTCGTGGTCATGTTCGACACAGGCTTCGCACCCCCAAAGACTTTACAAACCAACGTATTCTTCCCATCCATGGTAGCATTTCCCGAAATACAAAGGCAAATCCGTACAAGGATGGTGATAGCATTCCATCTATCAAGTATGTTATACCGGATTGCAGCTCCGTGCAAGTATCCATACCATTTTCCCTGCCATATCCTTGTCATACTCCAACGATCTTCCATTTATTCGCAAAAATAACGGTCAACCCCACCGCAGATCATGCGAAAAAGGTTGACCGGAATCCAAATGGACGTCCAAGAGGCGACTTCTTGCTATACTTCACCGTTTGACTTGCTATACTCTGCGCTCCCTGACTTGATTCGTCGCTGCAGCTACTCGCACTACGCCGAGCTGTTCCCATTCTCCGCCGTCAGTTCGGCATACTCTGCTATGCGATCTCTTATTCTTCGCTGCCTGCCGCCGACGTTAAGGTCATCTATTCCTGCGTGTGCTGCTCGTGCCGCAGATGATTGAGGATGTGAACGACGCGGCCGTTTCGGATGTAGATCCGCGGAACGCGGTGGGAGATCATGCAGGTGATTTCGTAGTTGATGGTCCCGAGCTTTGCGGCAATTTCTTCCGCCGACAGCGTCTCCGCTCCTTGGCTGCCGAGCAGTACCACCTCGTCCCCCGCCTCCGCTCCGTCCACGCCGGTCACCTCGGCCATGCACTGGTCCATGCAGATCGTGCCGACGATGGGCACACGAGTCCCTCGCACGAGCGCTTCTGCTTTGCCGGTCAGCATCCGCGAATAGCCGTCGGCATACCCGATCGGAAGGGTGGCAATGACTTCTCCGTCCTTCTGGGTGTGATACCGATGCCCGTAGCTGATGCCCGCTCCGGCCTCCACCTTTTTCAAATGCACGATCTCCGCCTTAATGCTCATCACCGGGCGAAGCTCGATATTCTCTTTGATTACTTCCTCGGAAGGGTATAACCCGTACATGCCAATCCCCAGGCGCACCATGTTATAAGTAAGCTCGGGAGTATCGATGGCAGCCGCCGTGTTCCCGGCGTGAATATAGGGGAAGGAAATGCCTTTGGTCGCAAAAGCATCCACAACCGCCTTAAAGCGTTCGTATTGGCTGAGGGTCACCGTTTTGTCCGTCTCATCCGCGCAGGCATAATGAGTGAACAGCCCCTCCACTCGAACTCCGGGCAGCGCTAGGGCCCGCTCAATATAGGAGACAGCTTCTTCGGTCCGCTGCAGGCCAAGGCGACCCATGCCGGTGTCGATTTTTACATGAATGGACAGCTCCGGAGCATCAGCCGGACGACGAGCCAGCGCCTCCAGTACTTCCTCGCTGAATGCCGTCAGCGTGATGCCCTGGCTTGCCGCCAGCTCAATCCCCTTCACCGGGGTATGTCCAAGCACCAGAATCGGCGCATCAATGCCCGCTTGCCTCAGTTCAAGGGCTTCATCCAGAAAAGCCACCGCAAGATAGCTGACGCCATGCTCCAGTGCTTCCTGAGCGACTTGCACAGCTCCGTGTCCATAGGCATCCGCTTTGATCACCGCCATGAGCTCGATTCTCTCTGGCAGGAAGCTGCGGAATGCTTCGATGTTGTGGCGCAGTGCATCCAAGGAAATTTCAACCCGAGTCGACCGATAAAACGAATCCACAAAGTCCACCTTCTTCTGAATTATGCAAAAACCATACGGTATTGCCGGAACGAATAGGAAAAAGACAGATACCCGATGCTAATCGTCCGTACATGGAGAAATAGCGGCCGGTTCACGGCCGCTACTTCTACCATGTTATACGGATCAGGAAGCTGTGTCAAACCCCGGATCATCCGGTTTTACCGCATGGAAGCAGGGAATTCTCGGCGGGGTAGGCTTCTGTTCCCGGAACCTTATTTTTCGCTTTCTCCCTGCAGGCTTTGCGCCACGGTCACCATCATCGAGACAGGAAGATCGGCACTCGAGAGCCGGTACAGCCGGCCATTGTTGGTCCACGTCAGCGTTCTCTTGTCTTCACCGGTAAACGTCCCGATCGTAAAGCCAAGATCGATACTCGTTCCAGGCAGCAGCATGACCTCCTGCGCCTTCGGCTCCGATTCAAGCAGAGTAAAGTTGTAGGTCCCGGTATAGCGGAGCAGAACCGCCTGATCCTCGCCCAGCTTCAGATCGTCCGCACCAGCGAACGCCACACCCTCCGGCAGCAGTGGCTGGTAGACCTCGATCCCCGTCTCACCGACGACAAGGTTTCCGGCTCCATCCGTATTTGTCCCCGCCGTCTTGTCTGCAGCTTTGTCCGTAGCCTTGTCTGCCGTCGCCGACTTGTCGCCGGCTTTGCTCGCATCCTTATCCGCCGTCGCCGACTTATCGCCGGCTTTATTCGCATCTGCGGCATCTGAGCCGTCGGATACCGGCTGGCCGCTCACAGCTTGGCTTCCATCGGCACCTTCCGCCTGCTTACCGTTCTTGGCTTCATCCGTCTTGCCATTTTTCACTGCGTTAGCGTTGGCCGCTTGCTCGACGGTGTCCGGCTGCTGCTTCAAGCTATCCAACAGCGCGGCCGGATCATCGAGCTGCGTCTGAGAAGGGTCTGCTTTCTCCGCGCCGTTCTTCAGGTTGAGGGTCGTGTCGAAGGAGTTATTGGTGAATTTCTCTCCGAAGGAGAAGGCCGTGAAGTCGACGGTCACCAGCGTCGTATCATTCGTATCCCGAACCTCTACGCGTTTCGGACTGTAATCCTTTTTGCTCAACCAGATCTTCTGCCGCGTGAGCGTCGTATTTGCATAATTGGCGGCA
Source organism: Gorillibacterium timonense (assembly GCF_001457415.1). Classification (GTDB taxonomy): domain Bacteria; phylum Bacillota; class Bacilli; order Paenibacillales; family NBRC-103111; genus Gorillibacterium; species Gorillibacterium timonense. The sequence goes on along the minus strand of NZ_LN881722.1, from coordinate 583,478 downwards.
ACGTCGAAGATCAGGTTATCCCCTTCCGTGGTGAACTTGCGGTCCTTGTCCGTCACGATGCTGCTCACGAGAGATTGATAGAGGTAATACTGCCCTTGATTGTCCGGCCAATCGCTCTGGAAGCGGAAGCTCTTGTTCAGATGCGGCGTCAGAACGAAGACACCGTCATCATTCCGCAGCACGATCTGGGTGATGTCCTGCTTCTGATTGGTCAGCGCGATCCGGTAAAAATGCGGGTTTTGAAACCATACATCCAACTGATACTCCTGCGGCTGCTGCCCGTTTTGCAGCACCATCCGACCGCTCGTCTTGTAGCTGTCCAGCTTGCCCAGCTTCTGCTTCAGATCGTTCACGACCGACCCCGCATCCTTTTTCCCGCCGCAACCGCCAAGCGCAACTGCCAGGCACAAGACGACGAGCGCCGTCATCCACCTTATCCGCCGCATTCCCATCCATCCTCTCTTCGCATAGGCTTAATCAACTGATACCATGTCTATGAGAGAACTTGACCCATTATGCAGACGGGCTGCGGCTTGGACGATATTCCTTATCTAGGGAGGATAACGGTCATTCAGCTGAGACGTAGCTGCCCTCGGACCAACTAACCAGAGGAATTTGGGGAACTCATACCGCTGCAGCAAAAAATCAGCCGTGTGTCGAGCAATGGGCTACGATCCTGGAACCGTTCCATACTAGCAAAAAACAGCCTTACGCTTAGCATTAAGCCGTGATCCCGGAACAGCATATGACATCTAAAAACAGCATTATGCCAGGGCATTTAGCCGTGATCCCGGAATCGCTCAAAGACAGCAAAAAACGGCTTTAGCCGGGCACTTGTATCATGACCCCGGACAAAGCCGCTTCAGCTAGTGTAAGGCAGTTTTTTTGCTATCCAATCATTCCCGCAAACTGCTTTCTTTCATCCTATTGCTCCATCCGACGCACATCCACCGCTACGTCGAGCTCTCCCTTCACCCCGCAGTAGACGCCTTTTACCGGCACGATATCCTGATAGTCTCGCCCGTGTCCCAGCTTCACGTACCGCCAGTTCACTTCCGTGTTGTTGGTCGGATCGAAGCCAAGCCATCCCGTACCAGGGATGTGAACTTCGACCCACGCATGCGAAGCCTGCTCGAAGTCCGCATTGCCCCCCTGTAGATCTCCTACAAAATGATACCCGCTCACATACCGCGTCGGAACGCCGAGAGAACGACAGACGGCGATCATCAGATGGGCATAATCCTGACACACCCCGCGCTTCAGCCGAAGGGTGCGGCGAACGGTCGTGTGGACGCTCGTCGCTTCCGGATCATAGGTAAATTCCTCGTAGATAGTGGAAGACAGACGATTCGCCCAACTGTGCAGATCGCTCGCTTCCTCCAGCGGATGCTGGGCAGCGAAGGCATACAGCTCTTCGGTAATCTCGGTATATCGGGTCGGCAGGAGATACTCGCAATACCGATCGCGGAAAGCCTCATTCTGCAAAAGCTGAAGCTGCTCCGCATGAGGCACAGACGGCAGGCCCACCCCCTGCGGCTTATCCACGGTGACGACGGTCGCCCGGGTCTGGATGACCATCTCCTTATGCGGACGGTTGACGGTAAAAGCATGAACCCGATTGCCGAAATAATCCTCGTAGGTCATCAAGTCGGCGGCGGGCGTCACCTTCACTTCATGGTGGAAACAGGACTGCCGATAGTTGGTGCGCGGAGTCAGACGGATTTCGTTGACGCTGTCCGTCACCGCTTCCGGATAGGTATAGCGGGTCGTATGGCTGATCTCAATCTTCATCCAACCGCCCCCTCTACTCCAAAAAAGCCTTCCTCCATCATTTTACCAAGCCTCAAGCAAGCATTCCCGAGAAAATCCAACAGCTCTCCGTACCGCCCATTCTCCAAGGGCTCCTCTTCAAGAAAGTCCAGCTCTGCTCGGATTTTGCCCGCGTAACGGATCGCTTTTTCCTGACCGCAGCCTTTAATCGGCGCCTCCTGCACGAGTCGGGTCAGATGGTCCTCCAAGCGGTGAAACGAATAGCGGACGGAGCGCGGGAAGGCGTTTTGGGTCATCAGAAAAGCAAAGATCGCCGGCACCCTCATTTCGTCCGCATAATAGCGGCGGAAAGCCTGATAGCCGCTGACCGATTTTAAAATGCCCTGAAGCACGGGATAAGCGGAGCGGCTGTCCTCCTCACGAATTCCCTCCAGAACGCCATCCAATGACCGCAAAATCCGCACCGTATTTTCCGCCCGTTCCAGGAAGCGTCCGCATTTGATAAGCCGCCACTCTTCTTCCCGGAGCATAACGGATTCCTCCGTTCCAAGGAAGATCGCCGACCAATCCTTCACTTGCCGAAAAAATTGATGAGGACCCGCCATGATATCGGCGATCGTCTGTTCGCCGAGCCAAAGGTCGAACCCGTTAAGAGCATCCCATAGCTCGCTCGGAAGCTTCTGCCTGAGCTGCCGCAGGTTCCCCCGGGCCTGATGGACGCAGGAGGATATGGAATGGGCATGATCGCGGTCAAGGGTGATGAATTCGAGCACTCCCGCTTCCGTCAAACTCTCATAACGTGCGGCATATGCGTCCTGCACGCCGAGAGAGGACAGCAGCCTGACCCACTTGCGTCCTTCCTCCTGAAATTCGCCTTCGGTTTGGATATGATAATGGACATCAATCAACCGCGCATGGTTTTCCGCCCTTTCCACGTAACGGCCGATCCAGAACAAAGCTTCCGCATTTCGACTCATCATAATCCGCCACTCCTCTCTTTCAGGATAGGACACGGCACATGCCGTACCCGGCTTTTGTTCTTTATTCCGTAGATCCCGATTTCATGCATGCATGGATGGAATAGATTGTGGCATTATTACCCGAGCACCCAAGTATCCTTAACTCCGCCGCCCTGGGAAGAATTCACCACGAGCGTTCCTTCCTTCATCGCGACACGGGTCAACCCTCCCGGAATGACCTGCGGCTTGCCGTCGGCTCCTGTCAAAACAAACGCCCGTAGGTCGATATGCCGCGGCGACATCTGTCCGTCCACCAGCACGGGACTTCGGGAGAGCCGCATGACGGGCTGAGCGATATAATCGTCTGGGCGGCACAGAAGCTTCACCCGGAACGCCTCGATCTCCTCCTCCGTCGCCTCTGGACCGATCAACATCCCATAGCCCCCGGACAGTGATGTTTCTTTCACGACCATCTCATGAAGGTGATCGAGCACATAATCGCGCTCCTCCGGCCGGGACAGCAGGTACGTGTTGACGTTGTGGAGGATCGGTTCCTCATTCAGGTAATAGCGGATCATCTGTGGGACAAATATATACATCGCCTTGTCGTCGGCAACCCCAGTGCCGGGGGCGTTCGCAAGCGCGATATTGCCTGCCCGGTAAGCATTCATAATGCCGGCCACCCCCAGAATGGAATCAGGGCGGAACGAAAGCGGATCAAGAAAATCGTCGTCGATTCGTCGGTACAGCACATCCACCTGCTGATAGCCTTTCATCTGCCGAATGTAGATACGATGACCCCGAGCGACGAGATCCTGCCCCTCTACGAGGTGCAGCCCCATCTGCTGGGCCAGAAAAACATGCTCGTAATACGCCGAATTGTGCACTCCCGGAGTAAGCAGGGCAACAACCGGTTCGGAAGCCCGAGACGGGCTAAGACTGCGGAGAGTGGAGAGAAAAGAGTTCAAGCTGTGCTCAATGTCCCGAATGCGGCTTGAGAAAGCGAGCTCGGGAAACAGTTGATTCATCAAGGAACGGCTCTTGAACAGGTACGAGAAGCCGGAGGGACAGCGCAGATTATCCTCCAATACATAATAGTGACCATCCTTGTGCCGGATGAGGTCAATCCCGGCTACCGAGATATACGTCTGTCCGGGCACCTGAAGATTGGCCATCTCCGGGCGAAAATAGCGGTTCGCCATGATCATCCGCCGCGGAATGATGCCGTCTTTGACAATGTTCTGTTCGTGGTAAAGATCGTGGACGAATCGGTTCAGCGCTCGGACACGCTGGCCGAGGCCCGCTTCAAGCACGTTCCATTCCTCGCCAGGAATAATGCGCGGGATCACATCGAATGGAATCGTCCGTTCCCGCTCGCGCCCCGCATCTGGCGTATTGAGCGTGAAGGTGATGCCTTCTTCTACCATGCGCCTTTCCACAAGCTTTTGCCTGGCCCGCAGATCCTCCGGTTGAAACCGGCTGAACAGCCGGTGTACCTGCTCGTAGTGGGCCCGTGGGGTCGCTTCTTCCGCATACATCTCGTCATAATCGCCCTTACACGGATAAACCGTCCGGACCTGGTCCGGCTTCACTTCCGACATATGCGACGCCCCTCTCGTGATCATTGTCAAGTTTTATCACTTTATCTGACATGAATGTCGATAAGTCAAGATAAAACCCTGCTATTTTCCCGTAATCATCACCAGTGTTAGGAATGAACTTCAGGATTATTATCATCATCATACTCAAACTAACCTCATGTGTAAATATAGATGACAAATAAGCAACGTATTGTAACTTTCATTTACGGAAAAGAGTCTCATTGGACAGCAAAAGAACCCATACAAAGAAAAGACGGCGCCTTCCCCCTCCGGGTATCGGTGCCGTCTGTGCATTTTAAGACTTGCCTTCATTTTGCGTTTCGCTTGATGTACGATCTTTTCGCTTCGACTTAGTGTTGAATGCTTGATGGTTGTACTCTGTTCACAAGATGCTCGCTAGATCCTATACTCTTGCTGCTTGCTAGAACCTGTCTTTATTAGCTTGCTTTATCAAGCCGATCATCTGCCTATTCTCGCATCAGCTTGATGCTCTGCCAGCTCGATTACCATCGATTCATCAGTCCGCCGCTTGTTACCATACTCACCTGTTGCCTATACAAGTACGCTGTCAACTCAAAAACCGTGGTTATCGCACCACTTCTCATACCGATTGATGCCGCTTCGTATCCACACGATTAAGGTTAACAGCGTACAAGCAGCAGCCGTTTCTCAGCATATGGGTCCGCTAGCCGCCCATCCTCGCTATTAAATACCATCGTTTCACGTTGTTCTAGGTCGTAAGCTTCCCAGTCAGCCAGCTTCTCCGATTCGCTTGTGGCAAACCGAATCCAGGCGCGCTGCATCCGCTCTGCGAGACCCTGCACAGCCGCATTAATCGAACTGCCCATCGCTTCGAGGAAGAACAGGTTGCGGAAAACAAAGGCGATCTCGAGCGCATGAACCGACTTGCTGATCAGCGGATGCGGGTGTCCCGGCAAACACCAGTCGAACCGGTACATCCATACCTTCGAATGAGGCAGTTGAGCTTCGGCAAGCCGGATCGCCGGGCCCCAGAAGATGAGGTCTGTGACGAGCTCCGCTTGTCCATCATTTGAAACCTCATAGGCCTCAGACAACTCCTGCGGCCGATTGAATCCAAACTGCTGCAGCAGGGCCACCGTCTCTTCTCTTTTCAGCACAGGAGCTCCCTGGCGAATAAAATACGCTCCCTCGTCCCGGTTCGTCCCGATGAGAAGCTCCACCCCTGCGGCACTTCCACGCCTGACAGCTTCTACTGGATCAAGCGGAAGGGTATCACCGTCCAGCACCGGCTGGAATAGCATAGGCGAGAGCCCGCCCTTATTCAACTTTGCCTTCAACCGTTCGCCGGCGTCCAAAATCTCATCCGCCGTGAACGTCCCCAGCCAAGCCGCCAGCTCGCCCTGGGCGGGCATGCCACTGCTAGCCGCACCGAGCTCTGCCAGAAAGGCTTGCGCTACCTTCGTCGCATCCTTAGGCGGCATCACTTGCGCGGCTCCGCTCTGCAGAATGGCCCGCCGAAAGAGTCCTGTAGCGGAAGGCATCGCCAGGAGAGCCGCGATCGACATCGCCCCGGCCGATTCTCCGAAGATTGTCACCCGTTCCGGGTCTCCGCCAAATCCGGCGATGTTCTCACGCACCCAGCGGAGTGCCGCCACCTGATCCAACAGACCGAGGTTGCTGCCTAGTCCTGCGCCAAACGGAGACAAATGAAGAAAGCCGAACGGCCCGAGTCGGTAGTTCACCGTAACCAGCACCACTTCTCCGCCGTTCACAAAGGAAGTTCCATCATAGAGGGACAAGCTCCCCGCCCCAGACACGAAGGCTCCGCCATGGAACCATACCATCACCGGCTTCCGTTCGCCTGGTCCCGAAATCTTCTCGGCATCAACGGCTCGATTTGTACATCCGGCTTCTTCACGATCATCCGTTTTCCCAGCCGATCGAGCGTCCTCAGCCGCTTCAGCCCTCTCTCCCGGTGCCCAGATGTTCAAATAGAGGCAATCCTCCGAGCGTACATCCCCACTCGCCTGCGAGCTCATGCGGCTCGTATCCTTCACGACCGGCTGCATCGCGATCGGGCCCGCGTCCACCGCTTCCTTCACGCCTTCCCAGCTCTTCGGCTCCTGCGGAGCACGAAACCGCAAGTCGCCTACCGGCGGCTCTGCGAACGGAATCCCCCGCCAGACGCGGACTCCGTCTTTTACGGTTCCCCGAACATACCCGTATCGAGTCTTCACTTGGGTCTTTTCCATCCTGAATCCTCCCGTTCCCTATGTATACCCTAAATTCTTATATCCTTCTCTTATTCAAAGATACCAAACTTATCAGACCAGATCAAAATAGCTCTGCCCGCGTCACAACTGGTCAACGGGAAGCAAAAAGCCCTTCTTCGGGTATCCGGAGAAGAGCTTCCATCCAAGTTCAGAACATGTGGCTGGCCACCGTCACGCTACGTCACACCGAGAACCTCATACGGTTCGAAGAAGCCTCTTGTTACCTGAACCACTTCCATACGCCAGCCAACAGCAGCAGCCAAAAGGCTGCTCCCAACAAAATCCCATACACAATCCCTCGGCCCGCTGCCTGGGGATCCCGGTTGTCCTCATCCATGCTGCAGCCCTCCTTGCCCTTCGGATTCATGCTGTTCTCGTATCAGTTTATCCAGGATTGCCGAAGGAAAGACCTCTGTCAGACAGGCTTTTTCCGGTTAGTACGCATTTTTGTTGACGAGCCCCTTCCAAAGCGTCTGCACAATGATACGCAGGTCGAACAGGAAGGACCAATTCTCTAAATAATAGATGTCATAAGAGATCCGATCAGGAATCGAAGTGTCACCACGGAGACCGTTGCTCTGCGCCCAGCCGGTCATTCCCGGACGAACGTGGTGCTTAACCATGTATTTCGGAACCTCTTCCTTAAACTGCTCCACAAAATGTGGGCGCTCCGGCCGAGGCCCGACTACGCTCATATGACCAAACAGAACGTTGAAAAACTGCGGCAGCTCATCCAGACTGGTTCGGCGCAAAAATGAGCCAAAGCCTGTGCGTCTGGGGTCATTTTCCACAGTCCACTGTTGATCCGCCGTCTTCTGCTCCGACACCCGCATCGAACGGAATTTGTACATGGGGAATGTTCGACGGTTGAACCCGACCCGTTCCTGCTTGAAGATAACCGGCCCCGATGAAGTCAGCTTGATGCCGATGGCGATGGCCAGCATCACCGGTGACGTGATTAAGATCGCAACCACCGAGAACAACAGATCGAAAACACGCTTCAAAATCCGGTTGTTCAAGTTATCGAGAGGAATATCGCGCACATTAATCAACGGAATCCCGGCAAAATTATCGAAGCTAGGACGTGCGGGAAGATAATTGAAAAAGTCCGGAATGATCATCGTCCGCACGCCGGCCTTCTCGCACACATTGATGAGGGTTCCGTACTTAGCGTAGGCATTGAGAGGTAACGCAATGACAACCTCATCGATCGGATAACGTTCCAGCATAGCTTCAAGCTCAGTTGTCTTGCCAAGAATCGACTTATAGTCCGCATAAGGCGCCTCATGCTCCGTCACGAAATCATCCAAAAAGCCGACAACCTCAAATCCTAATTCCGGCTGCTGCTGCAAATTCTTATAAAAGCGCCTGCCAAGCGATCCGGCTCCGAGAATGAGGACAAACTGTTTATTGAACCCATTGCGCCGCATCCGTCGCAAAAAATGCTTCACCCACAATCGGTACAGACAAGTACCGAAGATATTGAGCGTGATGAAGATAGCAAGAAATTCGCGGGAGATGTCTACCTCTTTAGCGAGGAATAGAAAGCTTAGCAGAACCAGAAAGGCAACCGCGTGGATCTGAACGATTTTCCAGGTTTCATAGGCAAACGTCTTCTTCCTCTTGGGGGTATAGAAGTGAAGAAAGAAACCAAGCATGATCACGATCCCGGAATAGATAATCACCCACTGATAATATCGACTAAGGGGAAGATGACCATGCCCCTCAGCCCAGGGCGATACAAATTTCATCCACCAAGCGGCGAAGAAGAACATTTGAATGACCAGAAAATCGCACAGAGCATACAGCTGTGACATGAGACTTTGATTTCTCCGGATCATCCTAACTCCCTCCCATCCGCTTCAATTGATTACGGGCAAGCGCCAATCCCAGCTTCAAGCCGATCCCAGCATAGACCGCCAGATTCGTAAACGGCGAATACTTCGCCGCATAATGCTTTCGATGAAAGAGGTACATCGCGCGGTGAAACTCATAGACGATCTTGAACGGCTTGCGTCGGCTGCTGGCTCCTTTGTAGTGCGTGATCTGAACGAGTGGATGATACCAAATCTCCCAGCCAGCCTCTTTGATCCGATAGCACCAATCGATGTCTTCCCCGTACATAAAAAAAGTCTCATCCAAGCCGCCCACCTGCTCCACCGCTTCCCGGCGGACGAGCATGAACGCGCCTACCAGACAATCGATTGGTTGCGAGACATCCGGGTCCAGGTGGCCAAGCTGATAGCCGTTAAACCTCGGCTTGTTCGGGAAGAGCCTGGAGAATCCAAACGCGTAGTAGAAGGACGCCGAGGGAGTCGGAAAGCCCCGCTTACACGCTTTATCGAGTCGGCCGTCCGGTAGGACAATCTTGCAGCCACTTGCTCCGACCTCCGTATTCTCATCCATGAAGCGGAGCATGACATCCATCGTATCCAGGTTTACAATCGTGTCGGAGTTCAGTAGCAATATGTATCGTCCCTGCGCAGCTTCCATCCCCTGATTGTTCGCCCGGGCATACCCGACATTCTCGTCGTTAGCGACTCTCACCACTTCAGGATAACGTTCAGCAACCTCGTCCAGCAATCCATCTCCGGATGCATTATCGACCAGAATGATCTCATATCGATAGGCGGTATCAGACCGATATACGGACTCGATCGCATCTAGCGTGAGCTGTCGCGTCTTGTAGTTCACTATGATTATACTAACATCGACTCTACCTGCATTCACTTGTCATCACCTGTAAAAAACTTGTAATGCTAGTATAGCATATGATGAAAGATTTATTGAAAAAAAGAATAGACCTCGTCCATAGACTTCCGAGCTTTATGCCTTATTGTTCGCCTTTGCTGTGCCAATACCGAACGTACCTTCCAAACGTGATAATAGGAAGATAACAAGTCTCTTTCCTTCAGGAGCAGATACCCAAGCTGCCCAATCTCAAACGGTAAGATAAACGGAAGGTGAAGCATAAGCTTCGATAAGCGATCATTCTTCCAGATCATGCGGAAACGATTCTCGAAAGAATACCTACGGATGAACAGCGGTCTCTCGCTGCGCCCTCCCTTTTTCCATCCCCGCTCATGCGAAGCGGTAGCTCCTGGAATGAAAAATGCCTTCCATCCGGCCCATTGAGCTCTCCAGGCTACATCCACATCTTCTTTGTAAGCAAAGAAAGCTTCATCGAAGAACTCCCCGTTAAGTGAAATGGCTTCGATCATCTGCCGCGAATAGAGAGCTGCCGCCCCTGAAACGCCAAAGACTTCCTTCTCGGTCAGATAACCCGATACCGCTTCTCCCTGTCCTCGATCGAAGGCACGGCGGGAGCGAGTAATAACAAGCCCCGCACTATCCACAATGCCGAGCTCCAATTTTGACAGGAGCAAGCCTGTGAGACTTCCAGCATTGGGATGCCTTTCTGCAGCCGTCATCAACTCTTGCAAATAATCCGGATGCAGAGTGACATCCGGATTGAGGACAAGCTGATAATCGCTGGTTGATAAGCGAATAGCCTGATTATGCGCGGCGGCAAAACCGAAATTTCGGTCGTTGGAGATAACGGTTAGTTGAGGTAGGTGAGCACGCTTGACCATATCCAAGGTATCATCATCGGATGCATTGTCGACGACAATAACTTTCTCGACAGGATAACTCTGAAGAACTACTGCCTTCAAGCAAGCTGTAATATCTTTTTCACTATTGTAGGTCACAATATGTACACTAACGGTTTTCATTCTCCGTTACCGCCATTCATCCAGAATTGCTAAAGAAGTCTCCTCGCAAGCATCTATTCCTTCAAATCAACCAAAAATGCTCGCAATCCCTCACGCCAAGGCCGCAAATCTATTAAACCGTTGGTTCGAATGGACAAGTGCTCCATTACCGAGTTGCGCGGGCGCGGAGCAGGTCGAGGAAACTGCTCGGTCGTACACGGTTCCAGCTTTGCTGAGAATTCCAAGCCCAAAATATCCTTAGCCTCCGCAAAAATCGCTTCCGTAAATTCGTACCAGGTGCAGGTTTCCGTATTGGACGCATGATAAATACCATATTTCTCGGTTACCATCAATTCCAAAAGAAAAGCTGCCAAGTCGGCTGTATAAGTCGGAGATCCTGTCTGATCATGGACGACCTGAAGCAACGGCTTTTCCTGACCGAGCTTGAGCATCGTTTTCACGAAGTTATTGCCGTATTTGCCGTATACCCAGGAAGTGCGAACAATGAAATATTTTGTCGACAGGCTCTGAACCATTACCTCGCCGGCTCTTTTGGATTTACCGTAAATGCTTTGGGGATCCGTATTATCAAATTCATGGTACGGGCGATCACTTTGACCATTAAAGACATAGTCAGTGCTGATATAGATTAATTTCGCCCCGGCTTTTTCCGCTGCCAACGCCACATTCCGAGAACCTACTGCATTGATCGCATAAGCCGCATCGATATCGGTCTCCGCGGCATCGACTGCTGTATGCGCCGCACAATGGATGACAATGGCAGGCTTGAAATCGTCGATTACCGTCCCGCATTGATCCAAGTCTGTGATGTCCATCTCCTGCCGATCGCAAGCCAGCACTTCGTGCCCCTTGTTCTCCAGCAAAAGGACCATGTCTCGTCCAAGCTGTCCGGCTGCTCCCGTCACCAATACTTTTTCAGCCATCACAAAGCATCCCCCAAGCGGCTCCCATATTGCTTCTCGGCATACTTCTGATATTCGCCGGATTGAATTCGCATCCACCAGTCCTTGTTATCCAAGTACCAACGGATTGTTTCATGAATGCCGGTTTCGAAGGTATGCTTGGGCTTCCAACCTAACTCAGTCATGATCTTGGTGGGATCGATACCATAACGGCGGTCATGGCCCGGACGATCCTGCACATACGTGATCAAGGATTCCGGCTTACCGAGTTCCTTCAAGATCGTCTTGACGATGTGCATATTCGTTCGTTCGTTGTTTCCTCCGATGTTGTACACTTCGCCTAAGACCCCTTTGTGAATGACCAAGTCAATGGCGCTACAATGGTCCTCCACATATAGCCAGTCGCGAATATTCAAACCATCCCCATAAACGGGAAGGGCTCCGTCGGACAAGGCCCGGGAGATCATTAACGGGATGAGCTTTTCAGGAAATTGATAGGGTCCATAGTTGTTGGAGCAGCGAGTAATGTTGACCGGAAGGCCGAAGGTTTCATGATAAGCTCGAACCAACAAGTCGCCTCCCGCCTTGCTGGCTGAATATGGACTATTAGGGGCAAGCGGAGTTTCTTCGGTGAAGAGCCCCAAAGGACCCAGACTACCGTATACCTCATCCGTAGAAACTTGAACGTATTTCGTAACCTTATGCTTCTTAGCTGCATCAAGCAGTACTTGGGTTCCGAGAACATTCGTCTTCACGAACACATCCGGCTCCAGAATGCTGCGATCAACATGTGATTCCGCGGCAAAATTGACGACTACATCCACACCTTGCCCAATCAGCTTGTCCATAGCTTGCGCATCAGTGATATCTGCGTGTACGAAGGTGTAGTTCGGATAGTCTTCAATTGATTTCAAGTTTTCGAGATTTCCCGCATACGTCAGCGCATCTACGTTGACGATCTGATAGTCGGGATGTTGTTCGAGCATATAAAGCACAAAGTTGCTGCCAATAAATCCGGCTCCGCCGGTAATAAGGAGTTTCATAGAGGCCACCTTTACCCTGGTATTCTTACCATATATTATCGCTTACTCAGCCATGATGGTTAATCGCTATAACCCATTCCAGTTTGCAAATGATTACATCGTTTGTACATGTTTTTGTTTATTAGAACTGGGATTAGGATTGAACTTATTTAATGATAATTTAAATAAGATCTTTAACAATAGTATATTACCTTTCCATGGACTTATTTTTGTTGGGACTTTTCCTTTGGGATAGACTCTTGTAACAGGGATCTCTATCACTCTATACCCCAATCTTTTACTCCTAACTGATAAATAAGCCAAAAGTTCATACGTGTTAAAGATATCTCGAAAAGGGTTTACCCTAGGGTCTATAAGGAATTGCCGAGAATGAGCCCTGAACCCGTTGGTTGTGTCCGTATAACGAAAACCGGCGATAAATGAGATTACCGGAGCATGAATTAACTTTATTGCCAACTTTCTTGAGAATGGAGTATTAATTTCAATGCCACCTGGGACGTATCGGGATCCTTGTACAAAGTCATATCCCTCATTAAGTTTTCCGATAAAGTCGGGTATGGTTTCAACGCCATCCTTATTGTTACCATCTACCGTAATAATTCCTTCATATCCCTGTTCAATAGCATAAGCAAAGCCCATGCGTAACTGAGCGCTTAATTTTCCGGTATCCATCTTAACGAGAAGTGTTTTAACACCTACTTCATTAAGGAAGGGGATAGATAGAGAGCCGTCAGTACTTCCCCCATCAAGAATAATAATGTCAACAACATTGCTATATGAGGACATCTTTTTTAGTTGCTTTTGAATTTTATCTCCTTCATTAATTACTGGCACACAAACGCAATATTTTTTTCTATCGTTGTTATTTATCTCAGTAACGGTATAGTTGGGAACCTGCCAACTCTCTTTGTCCAATTAGTTATGTCATCCTTTCTACATAAAATAAGTTTCTTTTACAAAATCAACAGCTGTCATGACACTTTCTTCGTCGGACGACAATACACCGCTCTTCATTTCAATTGAGATAAAGTTCATATAATTCATCATTCTTAAAGCATGAGCAATAACTTTATGATGTTCAGCTGAGTCGCTGCCTACCAAGCCCAGGTAAGGTTGACTAACATGAAAATGAGCTAAATAAGGCATGCTTTTCTCGATGGAGTGAAAGTAATCTTCCTCATTTAGCCTCATTGCTGCAGCATCCAAATGCAATCTGAAACCAGGGTGATTGACCCTTCTAACAAATTCAATACCCTCCTCAGTGTTTGTAATAAAATCGCATCCATATTGTACGGGGTTAGGCTCAATACAAAACAACACATTATGTTCTAATGCCGTTTCACCCAACTCATAAAAAAAGGGTTCTGCGATCTCCAATCTTTGTGCGACACTTAAACTGCCTGCTAGTCTGTTTTTTGGCGACCCAAAAACCATAGCTTTTGTTCCCAAATCCCCTGCTAGCTTAATCATTTTTTTAAGGTACTGCAATAATTGAGCGCGCTTATTTTCATTTCCGAACATTATTAATTCGGGTTGACCGAATAATAACGACTGCATTGCAACTGGTTCAAAACCACTCTTCTTCCAAAACATTTTATACTCTTCAACTTCCGCCGTTGTACAGTTAACAGGTGAAGCCCATTTTTTTGTTGGCGCCAATTCTATGTTTTGTACTTCCCGATTTCGTAACAGTTCCAGAATTTGCTCCTCATCTTCCGATTGCCAGGCTATATTCGAGATGGAAAGCTTCAAAGTGTAGCCCTCTCTTTCTCAATATAGGCTTGAATTTCCGATAGAATCTGCTCTTTGTCCTTGAAATAATTACCTCTGGAACCGTTATTGAAAAAATGGCTGTATTTACTTCTCATATCATAATAAACAGGGAGTGATTCAGTTGTGTTCTCAAAAGATTCATTCATGGCCTTATCTGCTATTTCTTTAGCACTTACCGGCTCAACAACAAAGTTTACTAGAGAAAGATTAAGGTCTAAGGCCTTCATAATATCATTCCAAAGAAATTCCATATTGTAAAATTGAAAATTGCTATCTCGATGGGTCAAATGCAAGCAATTAGTATGAATGAGATCATAAATAAAATTCTTTTTAAGCCCTTCCCCAAACAACCCTGGCAATCTGACTATGAGATAATTTGGGAAATTGTCCTCCACAAACTGCTCCAAATAGTATCTATGCCTTCCATATGGCGATACTTCATCCGGATTGATCGGTGTATCTTCATTTACATCAATGGGTGTTTTGTAAACATCCACAGTTGATACGAGTACAAATTTTGTTGCCGTTATTGTCTTTAAATTCTCCATAATCGTACGAATATTGAGCAAATCCTCTTCGGGATTTTGATTAGCTTTCCATTTAACAGCGGGAGCAGCAGCGCAAACTACCAGATCATAGTGCTTTTCTCTGATATCATCCGCATTTTTTGTATTATACAGATCATCAAATGTAGTATTTCTCAACAAAGTAGATCCAACAAAACCGGTATATCCAATCAAACATGTCGTCACTCTTCCATCTCCCCCCATTTAAACGGATACATTATCACTTTTTCTATCAGCAATATGAGTTACTTGATCCTTACTTTTTTCAACAAGTTGTAGATGGCTTCTCTTTTCCTTAAACATTTCTACTGAACTAGTACTATAGAACGGACGATTCTGGATCTCAGTAAGGATTCTAGATATATATTCGCCTATTACACCAAATATAAAAAAGAGCCCGGCAAATCCAAATGAAATAAGAATCATAAGCGTCGTCCAACCTTCTACAACTGATTGGTTAAAAAAGTAATTGTAGAGTGCGTAAATTCCCATAAGAATCGAAATTCCAAAGAAGGCAAAAGTAAGATAATGTGCTGCCCTTAGACCGGCACTTGAAAATGAAACCAATGCATCAATGGCAAGAGAGATATTTTCGCCATTCAACTTCTTCTTTTGTGGTTTGGAGGTTGAATGGTAAGTAATAAGATATTTAGAATAGCCCGTCAATTCGTATAAGGCCTTACGATAACGAACTTTTTCTTTTAGATTTAACATTGAATTAAGTGCTCTTCTGGTTACAAGTCTAATACTTTCTGTTTGAAGAGATAATTTCATATACGAGAGATTGTTTAATATTTTATAGAATAACTTAGATTTCCAACTAGTAGAACCAGATGTTGCAGCTACTATATCGTATCCCCTTTTTGTGGCTGTCTGAAAAAGCTCATATAAAAGTTCAACAGGGTAATCAAGTGATGCATTTTCGACTTCAAACACAAAATCCCCCATGGATTTGTTTAATCCCGCCATCATAGCATGTTCTATACCATGTTTTCTAGAAAGATTAATAATGGTAACATCACCATTAACTTTCTTTATAGCCTCCCTAGCATTTTCTAACGTCCTATCCTGACTGAAATCATTGACAAGAATAATCTCATAGCTTTTGAAATTTTGATCAAATTGATCATCAATCGTCATCAAGATTTCCCGAACTGTCGATTCGTTGTTGTGTGCATAAATAACAACAGAGACAAAAACTTGTTCCTTCATAGAACTTCCTCCAAATCATAAATTGTATTAAATTTACCCGAGAATACAGAAATAAAGGAAGGGGAATTAGAAAACTGCTTAATGACGGTTGGTCTGGAGTCATCTAGTTCGGATGAACTAATTAATGCTTTAACAGCAAACAGAGAGCCTTCATAGGATATAGAAATCTCAGGGGTAAGGTACTTCTTCGCTAATTGGTGCATTCTGTACCAAGCTGTCTCAGGCTTAACAGGACAATGATTGCAATTTTGCAATTGGTCCTTCGAACAATTCTCTTGATAGCTTTGACATTCAAATTGTGGAAGTGAATTGAAGGATGATTCGTGTGGTGTATGCCCAACGGATGTCAAGGAATGGTAACCTCCCAATCCAAATGGCATTAAAGAAAAAAATGGCCCGTCCATTACGGTTATGCCAACATCTTTTATATTTGATGAAACCTTCGTCATGATTACTTCACATATCTCATACTTAGTGGTAAATAGATCATATTCGAATTTCTTCAAAACTTGATTTACGCTTGCATACGTAGCATTTAATATGTTGGGGGTACTTATAATATCGCCATCTTTAAAATATAGGGTAAACAATTCTTCTTTGATGCTCCGTTCCAGGTATTTCTGATAGTAAATTGTTACATTCTTATATTTCCTAAGTTCCTCTACATACCAGTCACGTATAATATTAGCGTCATAACTGTACTCAACAGTCTCAAATGTTGCTTCCACCAAGCCGCTGTTAAAATAAGGCTTGCTGCTAACCTCATAAGCAGGAATATTCACATAGTCACAAAAGTTTAAAAACTGTTCCGCATTTGTCAGAGAATCATTCGCGGATATTGCATAGATTTTCTTGAAACGATTATTAATTGAGAATGCAAAGTCTTTTGAAAATCTCTCATAATAGCTTGCAGATTTAGCCGCTGTTGAAACACTGCGAGGATAATGATAGCCATTATGTACCCGCGCCTGGTTTATATAACTGGCCCTTTGAAGTGGTTTATCGTCATATTCGATGACAGCTACTTTTTGACCTTTTTTTCCAAGCAAATGTGCTGCATATAACCCGTAAATGCCTGCACCAAATATTACATAGTCATACTGCAAGACATTAGCCCCCAATTTATCGAAAGATAAAAAATATACCCACCAATACAAAACAAACTCCAGCAACTTTACCAGTAGTAAATGGCTCATGGAAAATAACTAATGAAACCAACAATAAGCCAATGATTGTTAAACCTTGAGCACCAATCGATAGTCTACCCAATTCTCCCTTAGAGAGGGCAAGTAGATATACGAAAAAACTCAAACCATAGATCGTTGCGCCTAACCAAATGAAGGGAGATGATACAATAACCGAAAAACTCTTTATATCAATCCCTTTTAATTCTACCATATTTAATCCATGTTTTAAGACTACCTGAGCACATATGTTAAATAAAACTGAGATTATCATAAAAATCACTGACATTTAGGTTTCTCCTATCTTCACTACACTGGACAATTAATAACACTTGAGAAAAAAAGTAGAAAGTAAAGGTAACCGAGAATCAAAGAGTTAGGCATACGCAAGCTAATTATTTTCAGCTATTACTTTTATTAAATTTGGATAAGCAGCAACGGTTCTCAAGCTTTTAAGGTCTTTATCAATCCCAACATAAAGATATTGATTGACTTTTTTCATAGTTGTGATAGAAGCCTCAGTTCCATCCACAAATTTAAGTCTTTTTCCAATATGCAAATTATTATGGTTTATTTGCGTATCATCAAAAAGTAGATAATTTAATTTAACCCCCACCCCGTTTTCCCAGTTAACGTCAGATAAATCAGATAGACTAAAGCCATCTTCCAACTCATAGATTTTTTTTCCGTCAATTGAAGCCATAAAAAGCTTATCCACAGATACTCCGTCCGGCAGACTCACCTTAAGTACATCCACTTCTTTATTCCACCACTTGTAATCAGAACTTATTCGTATGGCATAGGAATGCGTTCCTTGCGACAAATCAAAAGCATACTCCCCTAATTCTTTGCCATATTTATTCTCCATCTGCAAAAATGCTTTTTCTTTTGTATTTGATTGAATCTTTGCAATGAACATTAAAGGCTGTCCTTTTATAGAATCCATCGGTATAAGCCTTACCACGCTGCTCCCCACAATGGGATTTACTAGAGCTGGGGCATCTTCATAAGTCGAATTCCCATCACCCTCAGCCCATAATTTGGCTATCTGCCCGATATCTCTTTTCCATATTTCCGGTTGCCCATCTATCCTGTTCAAATTCTGTTCTATCGAAATGTTTAGGATAGAAACCGAACTCATATCTGTACAAATTTTAAATTGTTTTGGTAATTTAGAAAGTGCTATTTCAATTGTCTTCTCACTATTTTTTGATTCATAAGTTTGTGTAACGGTTTCCGAAAACGAAGCCTCATCATCTCCACTAGACAGAATACTTAATTGACCTGAATACTCTGATTTGAACTTCATCTTAATGACAATGGACTTGTCAACTGAGGTAATTGGATTTTCTAAATCAAAACCTAGCCAATCAGACATCTCTCCCGTAAGTTCCGCTTTTTCTGAAGTTGCATCTATGATTAGAGAATTATCTTTGTCAACACGGACTTTGGCGTTTTGTGTTTTCAAGGCATATGCTGCTTCCTTATCAAAATTACCAATATAGATAGTCTTACTAAGTAGCCCTTTCTCCTTCAACTTATCTAGATAAATCTCTTTATTCTCCTTAGCAATATAAACATCAAACGTTCTCATACGAATGAGTGGGGAGTAATTTTCATTAATATACTCCGAAATCAAATAATACTTAAAGTCAACCGCAATACCATCTATATAACTCCATTGGTTTCCTGGAATAGGCATCAATACAATAGGGGGTTTGTTTTCCTTGATCTCATCAAGCATAAGTTCTTGAGATTTGTCGCCAGCTATAAGAAGAGGGGATTGATTAACATAAACAGGATTTTTCCGCCCTACAAGGGCATGGAAATAATTGTTAGAGGAAAAATCAAAATATGTTTCGTTTTTGTTCAATAAAGTATCAAGTATTACTTTTAATTCATTTACACTTGTTGGTTCTTCTCCACTAACCCTTGTACCATTAAAAGCACTAGGATGATCGTATTGCTCGTAATAATTTGCGGAATTTAACGCCTTTGAAACAAAAGAATTACTATACCTAAGAGAAGAGTAATTGGTACTTGCCAGAACAACTAATATAAGAGAAACGATTGAAAATCTTAAGACCTTATCTCTGCTACTTCCAAGTAGTGTACTTAATGAAACTATTGCAAAAGTAAAGGTACCTAAAACATAGATCAGTGTTCCTTCAGCAAGCGAATGTCTAACTATGCCTCTTGAAATATTAATTAAAGTAAAGCATGAGAAAAAAAGAAATGAGAGAAGACTCGCTTTGTTATCCTTTAATAGTTCTTTTTCTTGAAAAAAATAAAAGATGCAAACAATAAAAAATGATAAAACCAATAGAATAGGAAAAATATAGTACCCTAAAATAAATGGTATGCTGTGTATGTCTCCCATCGTAGGATAGGCCCAGCTTTGATTAGATTGACTGATTTTAATAAACTCAGTCATCCTTCTCAATGGATTGATACTCTTCGTTAAGCAAATCAAAACAAATGAAAACCCTATTGCAATTACAAAAACTAATCCAACACAATAAAACCTTATCAGTGATTTAAATTTAGTATCCTTTAGTAAAACCAAGGTATAGATGAAAACACCTGCTAGCAAAGCTGGGACGCCTAAATCCAATCTATACAAACACAGTAAAAATGCTACCGTCCAAAATTGTATACTATTTTTCACCCACTTTTTTTCCTTTATACACTTATAAATGAATAAAATTATTACAGCCGAAAATATATAGGTTATACCAAAAAGACTATCGATTAATGGAAAGGAAAAAACGAAAAAAAACGAATTAACACTTCCGATTAGTGGAACTAAAATGAAATACAGTACTATAATATACAGGATGAAAATATATTTATCATATAAAAAGGCTGCCCAGGGTTCATACCCATTAATTAAGGAATAGATGATTCCAAATAGTTGATTAGAGAGCATATGAGCATCGAAATTTTCTAAGAGAGGGATACTTCCGTACCTAAATAATTGATCAACTGCTAAACCATGATTAGCCATCTCAAAAAACTCATTACCAGCAGTGGTTAATCTTGAAGGCTGTGCAATTAAAACACCAATAGTCATAAGCATTACCGGGATATAAATCCGATAAATAAGTCTTTCATTATTTAGCACAAATTCTCGGTTATTGCGTATTTTAGATATTATTCGTTTACCAATTATAAAAAATAGGAGTATAGAACAAAGCAGAGTTACTACATATAATTCCTTACCTATATCCAAAACTAAATTAAATCGTTTGTTTGCGATGTTCAATCCCTCTAATAGAAATGATTGAGCAACCGCAGAACACATTATTGGCAGACTAGCCACAAAGATAAAAGATTTGAATTGTTCAGTACTGAATCCGAAATAATTCATAAGCACACTTTTCAATTTATCCCAAGACGCCACAACTAGAACATATATCGCTATCCACAAAAAAAATGCATATCCACTATCCTGTGAAAAACCAATTTTATTAAGAACAACACCCAAACTCAAATTCAATAAAACTTTTCCTCTAACAATTGTCCATATCATCAATGATAAAGGGATCGATATTAAAAAACACCATAATTGTGATAATAATCCTCCCTCTATCTTTTTGAGATTGATAAGATACATCATCACAAAACTACCGAGGAAATAAATGGCCACCTCCTGGGAAGAGGCCAAGAGACTCCCCCCCGCTCCTACTATTCCAATGATAGAGAGGTCTTTTATAACGCTGCATGAATTGCTTTTCATTAATAAAATTGAACTACCACAACTAAAAAATCGACTTAACAAAAAGAAAAATAAAATGAAGCAAAATATAAAGCCAACGAGAATTATATAATAAATATGAATCCGGCTACCAATACTAAGTCCACTAGCCGTTGCACCTGACATTAATCTATCCGAAAAGTCAGTAAGCTTTGGTATATAAGAAAATGAGTGGGACATAATTGGAATTGATACCAGTAAAGCAAAAAAAAGGGAAGGGTACAATAAGATAGTTTTTGTTCTTAAATCGTTTCTAATTGTCTCGATCATTTTTTATTACTCCTTTCGGGCTTAATCATAAAAATCAGCTTCTTCGCTATTTAGAAGGGATTCCCTTGCTAGACTTTAAACGGAGTAGCGGGTATAATAGGCTATCCAGCTTTGAGAAGCCTTGCGGCTTCGCCCTTTCGCAAGTCATCAAGCCCATAGAGGCTCAGTGTCAAGACCTAAGAACATAGTTCGGTCATTTTAAGAATACAGCGAGATCTTCGTCTCCCAAAACCGGAAACGGTGCTCTACTAAAATATGGAAATGAGCGGAGGGCGAGATGGAATCTGGAGAAACGAACAGTGATCGCCTTTATGAGCGGTTCCCACCATTAACGTCTTATTCCAATAAGGAACCATGCTGTAACAGCGATCGGAGGAACTATCTGCTCCACAGCGACTCCCTCGCCAAAAGTCAAACACTGATTTATAGTTTGAGCCACAATTAATTGATTCTTTGCAGCCCAAGCGAGAAGTCCTCAGTAGTCTTACTAAGATTAGGGTTATAGAAGGGGTCATTGTCTAATAGATCCCCCCACCGATTCTTCATCCACTCAATTTCTTTTCTAAAGCGCTCCTTTTTTTCGGGAGTATCTTCTTGCCCTCTGCTTTTAGATTCATAATGAATAAGCTTTACCTGTGGCAACCACACATTGTAATAGCCTTTGGAATAAACCTTGAGGCAAAAATCAACGTCGTTAAAAGCAACCTCGAGTTGTTCTTCTAAACCTCCAACTTCCATAAAAACATCTTTTCGGATCATTAAGCATGCCGCAGTTACTGCAGCATAATTGGTAATTGCTTTTAGTCGACTATAATAACCTCCATCATCTGAGGAAAAATATTTATGACTGTGCCCTGCTATGCCGCCAATCCCTAATATTACTCCAGCATGCTGTATCGTAAAATCTGGATAATATAAACATGCGCCAACGGCACCTATCTCCGGACGAATAGCCTGTCCAACCATATCGTCAAGCCAGTTATTGGAGATCACCTCTATGTCATTGTTTAACAATAGCAGCAGTTCTCCTGAAGCCACTTCAGCGCCATAATTATTTATTTTTGAATAATTAAAAGGAATATCATATTGATATGTTTTAAATCTATGCCCTTCTTTTTGACCCCAGTAATCATACAAGTCAAATATAGCCTGTTCTGTGCTGCCGTTATCGATGACAATAACTTCAAAATTTTGATATTCAGTCTTCAAGAAGATGGACTCTAGGCAATTACTGAGGATGGTAGCCATATTTCTAGTTGGAATA
This sequence comes from Gorillibacterium timonense, assembly GCF_001457415.1. Taxonomy (GTDB): domain Bacteria; phylum Bacillota; class Bacilli; order Paenibacillales; family NBRC-103111; genus Gorillibacterium; species Gorillibacterium timonense. The sequence continues at coordinate 561,188 of NZ_LN881722.1, read as the reverse complement.
ATTATTGATACCTTTGGATTCCCTTTTGGCTCAAACTTTAAATGATACACATTAGGGTGATCTTCGATAGATTCTACAGTAGCTAACCATTTTCGTCTTACTACAGCATCCTCTAGTGCTTTTAAACCCGCCAAATGGGTATAACTCTTTGAAGATCCGCTTGAAGCGGTAGAACTTGGTATCGCCCTCCAATGATACAATATCTTTGGAATATGATGGATGCTCCTTGTGAGTTCTGTAACCCTAAGCATTAAATCATAGTCTTGACTTCCCTCATAACCTGTTCGAAATCCCCCAACCTTGTCCACTAAACTTTTCCTGTAAATCGTAAAGTGGCAAGTGTACATCTGAGAAGTTAACAAATCGGGAGACCAGTCCGGTTTAAAAAACGGAGCAAATCGTTCTCCCTGTATAGTGATCTTATCTTCGTCACTATAGATTACATCAGCGTTATGTATATTATTCATGAGCAGCACGTTTTCGTATAATGCATCTTCGGTTAACTCATCATCATGGTCTAGTAGTCCGATGAACTCCCCTGTTGCTAGGGTTAGGGCAGTGTTACTTGATCTTGAGATATGTCCATTCTCGCTTCGGTAGATGACTTTAATGCGACTATCCATATTTTTGTATTCATCCAGAACCCTTTTAATATGCTTTTTGGTTGAAGCGTCGTCTGAAATGCACAATTCCCAATTCGCATATAACTGATTTCGGACAGAATCTATACACTTTCTTAACCATTCCTCTTCGACATTATACACAGGAAGAATAATGGATATAAGCGGTAGATATCCAAAAGTGCTTAAATCATCCAACTTTTGCGTTTTAGTTTTATCCATACCCGTTCTGATTTCTAGCCACTTATGATAATTCATGGAAATGCTGCTATTATCAACCTCTAACACGCGTTTAGCTTTGAACCAAAGTGACTTCAGGTTACCAGACTTCACTAGAACGAAAGTCTTTTTCATTAAAGGTAACATCCCAGCAAAACCTCTTTGATTAATGAATCTTTTTACAGCTCTAACTAAAATCGATAGCCTACTTACTTTCCTAATTTTGAGATCTCTAAATGCAAAAGTAGTTTCCTTCTCGCCGGGATCTAATCGAACCGAAACAGCGTCTTTAGGAATATAACAGAAGATTTTTTGAATCGAGCTTGCTTTTGATATTCCTCCAATGATCTGAGTTCGGTTTTCACTAAACCCTTCACCATTATCCCAATACATCTTTAATTGAATCCATTCATCGGCTTCCGAATACCAAATTAATTGATTCCAGCCGCGAATTATTCTTCCTTCTACAAAAAAGCTTGGATCTGAACCAGTCGAAACCCATCGATCCCCCTCAATCTTCAGATCATTAATAGGCAGTAATGATAGTTTGCACTTAACTCCCACTGATCCCATCAAAGTAAATAGAAAGCCCTTAATAATTGATGCCAAAAAATCACCTTCTCATTATGTTATTTACGCAGAACTCGTTTTATTTTAGTCAAGTAAGTCCAACCTCTTGATGAATAAATTGAGTTCAATTCTTTCTCTCTGTCATCATTTATTAATTGAACCTCTTGAATGGAATGAACTAGCTCATGGTTGATTGTCTTTAAACCTTCTATTTGAAGTTCGGATTGATCGTACTTAAATTTAAGTTCGTTATGTGCAGTCCTTAGTTCGTTATGAGAACTCTTTAACTCGTCATGTGCGGTCAAAATTTCGTCATAAGCTCTCATATTATTTATATAATCATCACTAAGTGTGTTATATTCCATCTTCAGATTATTCAGATCGCCTTCTACTGCGTTAATGGCATCATTTAATTGTCTTCTTTCAATATCAAACGCATTAACCTTTCTTCTTTCCTGTTCTTCCTTTTGAAGCATGATTTCAGTGAAGTAATCGATTAGAGAAGCGGAGGAGTCCTCCTGATGAAGAGGCATACAATCAAACGAAATCTGATTTATTGACGTCTCCGTTTTGAAATACATAACAATACAAGGGTCATCTTCTATAAAAAGATAATTATTCCTGAAGTTGTGGAGATAATTTCCCGTTATCATATAATCTTCTTCTTTTAATATTCCGCTATCCTCTATATGAAGACGTATATTATCAATCCTAAAGGTACCTTTAAAATTGGATGGATCAATCCTTATCGACTTTAGTTTACGATTATTCAATTCGATCCTGAAATGCTGCTTATTATTAATTACTTTCAAGCTACCATCTTCGAAAAACCCCATGCCTTCATCCAAAAATAACTGTAGAAAATCAGTCGGAGGAGCGACTACAGGTGGAATAGAACTCAGTGCCAAAAAAGTTTGTTCCATCCTGTAGAATGTCTCCATATCCGAATTTCTTTCTTGCAAATCAACATGCCTGCTGGGAAGGTAAGCCAAATCGACTGTCTTTGAAACGACGCATATTTTTCTATAGGAAAGATCTCCATAATCATTTTTATAGATGTGGCTATTATAAAATATATCCATTTCTTTCCTGTATTCCGACAACCGACTATCTTGTGCTGCAATAAAATGGATATTCATCATTCTTTCCCATACCTGAATATCGCCATGACTAGTGATAGAGTAAGGCAGTTGATGAAATTTTAAATGAGCGATTAGCTTCTCTATCTTCGGTAGTCCATTTGATCGGTGCTCTTCTAACCAGATGAAATCATTGCTAAATATTGATCTATAAACAGCATTAACTCTACGTTCAGCTTCTACTACCAAATCGGAGTGAAAGGGGGCTGTAATAACAAAGAAGTCTGAACTAACCCGATATAATTCATCAATAAATTTATCACGATCTTCTTCAAAAATGTGTTCGAAAACGTCAAGAGCGACCACAATGTGGTAGTGATTATTAGCAAAATCCATAGCCGTAGCATCCCCTAGTATATACTGGGGGTTATCCTTCAAATGCTCAGGTAGTTGGATATCCAGGTAAGTAATTTGGTCATTAGGTAAAAACTTTTCAAGATTCTGATGCTCGTTAGCACCAACCTCTAATATATTAAAAACCTGCCCAGTTTTCCGGAGAGAGTTAATAATATCCGTAACGTTCTGATAACGTTGATACTGGTCAAAAAGAACATCAATCACTTCAGTACCTCCCATTTATGCTTAATATAAACAAGTCCCTCTGAAAAGTACTTATTGGTTATAGTGAAGGTCAGAGCACTTTCTTTATAGTGGATATTAACAATTCCTTCATTATTAAATAGTCCAACATCCAAGCAATAAGTACCTCCCAATAACGGAAGTTGCGGAATCCGGTAGATAACTTTGTGCCTCCCCATTTTGTTCGGGATCTCAACCTTTTCCAAATGGGTGTTTGGACCAAAGATATAATCTCGATTGGGTGTATAAATAGCAGCGCCTAAAAGCAAATCTTCGATGGATTCTTCGTAGACTTCATATTCAATTTCAACGATCAATTCTTCAAATGTTCGAAAGAATGTCTTGTTTATTTGGACATCTGTAATCAGGGCCAAAATGTCGGGATTAGCTGGAAGAACAAAATCTTTTTCAATAGAAACACGATCTTTGACTTCTCTAACTTCGATTTCCTGAAGTGGCTGTTCGATGTCATTTCTCATATAGTCTTCATAAAGATCTACGATTTCACTTGATTCACCTAATGCTGCAACTTCTCCACTTTTAATCCAAACAGCCTTGTTGCAAAATCGCTTAACCTGCTCTGATGCATGCGATACGAATAAAATAGTAGTCCCACTATTCTTAAGGTCTTTCATTTTATCAATGCACTTGGTCTGAAATCGGGTATCACCTACTGCTAATGCCTCGTCGACAATCAAAATATCAGGTTCCACATTGATCGAAACTGCAAATGCGAGTCTTGCGAACATACCACTTGAATAGATTTTCACAGGTTGTTCAATAAACCCCCCTATATCGGCAAATTCAATCACGGAGTCGATTTTCTCACTCATTTTTTCTCGACTAAACCCCATCATCATCCCATTTAGGTAGATATTCTCTCGACCTGTATATTCCGGGTTAAACCCGGCCCCTAGTTCTAGGATGGCGGATACCTTTCCTTTAATATCAATAGTTCCGCTAGTTGGAGTTAGCACACCCGTAATCAACTTTAATAAAGTTGACTTCCCGGATCCGTTTTTCCCCAAAATTCCAATAGCATCCCCCTCTTCGACCGTTAAATCGATCCCGTTCAAAGCTATAAAATCCTTGTGATAACTTTTCTTTCGTGGATCAATCGCCTCTTTAAAGCGATCAGACGGATTATCATAAAGTTTATATTTTTTTACGAGGTTTTCAATCTTAATAACTTCTTTCACTTTTTTCACCCCTAAAGAACATCAGGAAAATGCGGTTTTAGCCTTTTAAAAATTTTATGCCCTACAGTAAATGATACGAGACAAAATAACCAAAAATAAACTGTTTGATAGGGATGCTGGGTAAACCAAATATGATCAATTAATGTGTCCCTATAGCCCTGGACGATGTAAAACATTGGATTCAATTTAAAGATATTTCCCCAAAAGTCTGATAGCATACTTATTGACCAGCCGATTGGAGTAAACCAGAACCCCATTTGAAGAATAACACTAATTATTTGATTCAGGTCTTTGAAAAAGAGAAGTACAGAAGAAGTCATTAACGAAAGAGAAACAACCAAGGCAAATAAAGCAACGATATAGTAAATTAATTGTATACTATATAACGTTGGATAAATTCCGTAAAAGGAATAGATCGCAAAAATGAAAATGACAAAAAACATTTGAATAAAAAATGCGGAAAAGATTTTAACAAGAGGTAACAACTCAACTTTAAATACAACTTTCTTTACGAGGTAGTTATACTCGATAAAAGCATTCGTTGAACTGGACAGTGCGTCCGAAAAAAAGAACCAGGGGATTATCCCGGCAATAAACCAAATAATAAATGGAGTCTGCCCCATGTTCCCGCTTCGCAAACCAACTTGAAAAACAAACCAGTAGGTCGTTATCGTTAATAATGGATTAATAAATCCCCACAAGACTCCCAAATAAGATGAAGCATACTTTGTTTTAAAATCATTCTTAGCTAGGTTTAAGACAAGTGTCCTATTGTTAATGAAGTCTTTGATAAATTGTATGCTTTCTTTTGCATATCTCGAAATGAGGTAAAAACCACCAGCTACAAGTAAACTAAAAATGATTGATATTACATTTTTCTTTAAGTCCCTACCTTTTTCTGCGGCGGAAAAATAGGAGCTCGCATCAAAGTAAATAAAGGGATCATTCCCAGTGGATCTTAACTGGTAGGTATTTTTTTGCTTCCCCGCTTGGACTGCTGCTTGATTTAATCGAAGCTCTACAGTTCCTAGATCAACAATAACACCTGAATTCCCCTTGATTTCCAAACCCCGAATGGTAACTGTATTATCGACAGTATCCCCAAAATCAATTCTTACATAGTGAGATTTAGGAAGTGAGAATTTAAGCTTCATCCATTCGCCAGGATGATCATAACTTAAACGTGCAGATTTATCCTCAGTCCAATTGTTGGTATCATCTGAGTAAAACATCTGATAATGAGTCTCTTGCAAGGAGCTAACTTCCATTTTCAACGAGAACTCATTAGGATTGTTGTAATAGGCATCAAAAAAGTGAAACGAAAAAAACAAAAGAACAAGTGAAAAAAAAGGGATGGCTACGCGTTTAAAAACCTTCATCTTATCTTGCTACTCCTAACTTTTCAGGGTCGATAAACAATGCCCACATTTTTCAAGGGATCTAAACATCTCTAAAACTCCTCAGACCAACTGGATAAGGAGATTAAAATCCAGTATACGGTAAAAATGCAATGTAGTCTACAATCGCACGGCGGCTAATTATACCTGATTGTATTTTGGGTTGAGATGCGCTTGCTTATAAATATTTCGTTTCAGAGCACAATTGATTCCCTCTCATTCGACATATATAGTGATACTAACAATATACCGCAAGTCAGACTGTAATCAACAGGAAAAGTCATCACTATCGGCGGGATAAGATATTTTTCAACATTGGGCACTTGGGAAAATAGTTACCTTTTTGTAATTACTCGAATAGACAAATCACAAATTGTCGGCGTAAAATGTAAATAGTTGTGAATCGAGGAATTAAAAAAACTCAAGTACTATAACAAGCAAGGAGAGCTGAATACAAAATGAAGGGCATCATTCTCGCGGGGGGCAGCGGAACGCGCCTCTACCCACTTACGATGGTCACAAGCAAGCAATTGCTCCCCGTCTATGACAAACCGATGATCTACTATCCCTTGTCCACTCTTATGCTAGCCGGTATTCGAGAGATTTTGATTATATCGACACCGGACGACACACCGCGGTTCGAGAATCTTCTGGGAGATGGCTCTCAATTCGGCATCTCGCTCCAATACAAGATTCAGCCCAGCCCGGATGGTCTTGCCCAAGCCTTCCTTTTAGGAGAGTCTTTCATCGGAGGCGACTCGGTGGCGATGGTATTGGGCGACAATATTTACTATGGCAACGGCATGACCCAGATTCTCAAACGTGCTGCCACCAAAACGCGAGGTGCCACGGTTTTTGGCTATCATGTTCCTGATCCGGAACGTTTTGGCGTGGTAGAGTTTGATGATAGGGGTAAAGTCCTCAGTGTTGAGGAAAAGCCCATACATCCGAAATCCAATTATGCAGTAACCGGGCTCTATTTCTACGACAATCGTGTGGTCTCCATCGCCAAAGAGGTCAAGCCTTCGGCCCGTGGCGAGCTTGAGATTACCTCAATCAATGAAGCCTATTTGAAACTTGAAGAGTTGGACGTCGAATTGCTAGGCCGCGGTTTTACCTGGTTGGACACCGGTACGCATGAAAGCTTAGTGGACGCGACGAATTTCGTCCGGACAATCGAAGACCATCAAGGCATCAAGATATCCGCCCCAGAGGAAATCGCCTACATCAACGGATGGATCACGAGAGAACACTTGCTGGAATGTGGACAAAAGCTGAGCAAGACCGGATACGGGCAATACCTGATCAAGGTAGCGACCGGAAAAATTGTCTATTAATTCTACATACAGAAAGAGTGGATCAAAATGAAATTTACCGAGACGAATCTATCGGGCGTTCTCGTCGTGGAACCAACCGTCTTTGGCGATCATCGCGGATGGTTCATGGAGACGTACAGTGAATCCAAATTTAAAGAGCAAGGGCTGAACAATTCGTTCGTTCAGGATAATCAATCGTATTCAGCCGTCAAAGGTACGCTGCGCGGTCTGCATTTCCAACTGAACCCAAAAGCTCAAAGCAAGCTGGTTCGCTGTACCCGCGGCTCTCTCTTCGATGTTGCTGTGGATATCCGCCAAGGGAGCCCGACATACGGTAAGTGGTTCGGTATTGAACTGACGGCCGAAAATAAGAAACAACTTCTCATCCCCAAAGGATTCGCTCATGGTTTTATGACCCTGACCGATGACGTAGAGATTCAATACAAATGCGACGAGCTGTACGCTCCGGAATGCGATGGCGGCATTCGTTGGAACGACCCCGACATCGGCATCGAATGGCCTCTACATGTCACCCCGGTGCTGTCAGCCAAGGATGAAATCGCGCCGCTGTTGAAGGATGCGAAAATGAATTTTTCGTATTAGCACATAGATCGCATCAGTAAGTGTAAGCAAGAGCCCTCGGCCCTTGAATTTAAGCTTCATCCTAACATCCATTGCTCATGTTCTGGGGTCACGTTTAATCGTGAATCCGAGCATGAGCTTTTTGTCTTTAATTATCCTATCACAAGAAATCGAGTAATCTCCAAAATTGGTGAAATAATTTTTCCAAAGATTCGTGCAACCTTCTTCCTCTTTTCAATGTTTAATAGATAGCGTTCCTGTTTATAAACTGGAGTACACAATAATTATTGCTAGTTATACTCAAGCAATGATTTTTTTGAAAGATTAGGAATTCATTCTATATTGTGGTTTTCCCCCATTTGAATTAGTATAGTAAGAGTTACCTTTTTTCCATATAACAACATAATGTTACATGTTATTCCGAAAAAGGGATCTAGTTAGTCAAGAAAGGAGGTGAAATACGGAATGACAAATAACTTCTTAACCACTAATAACCGCAAGGAAAGGAGTGCCCACCTCTTGAAAACGTCTATTAAAAGGAAAGTTTCCGGCCTTTTAGCAACTCTGCTTATCTTATCGGTCATGATCCCCGCACTGGCTTTTGCTGCATCGATCAAGATCGACAACTACGATTACAATGGTAACCTGAACGGTTCCGTGTACGAAGATACGTATGTCGGAAGCACGGTCTATGTAACGGTCTATGATTCCACTTATACACATTGGAAAGTGGTACAGGCTACATATGATACCACTTACAAGAGCGGTTACCGATATATCTTCAACTTCACCGCGTTGGAAAGTACCTATGATCCAGCTGTCGTGAAGTATGTATATGGAGTCAACAAAGCCACTTATGACACGATGAACCGTGCCTCGTACTCAGGGGGCGGCGGAATCTACGTCCCACCGGCTTCGGGAGATGTGAGCATCGATGCCAACGGCAAAGCGAATGCCGATCAATTGGCTGCTCTGCTTCAGAAGGATGAGAATGCCAAGGTGAAATTCCCTGGTGAATTCGTTCTTCTGCCTTCCTGGGTGCTGTCGAAGGGTAAAGTGCTGACGGTAGAAAACGATTACGGCACCTACACGCTGCCGCTTACCAAGCTGGACGCAGAAGCGCTTGCCAAGAAAGTCGGAGTCGCGCTGAACGAACTGTACATCCGCGTAACGATTGCGAAAGTATCTGACGCAACGCGGGCTGATGTAACGAAAGCAGCTTATGCTGAGGATGCTACCCTGCTTGGCAACGTGATCGACTTCAAGGTTCAAACTGAAGCTACAGGTAAAACAGCCGCTGACGTTGATTTTGGCAAAACCTACGTGAAGCGTACGATTAAGCTTGATTCTGCCCTCGGCAAAATTAACACGCTGGCTTCTACCGGAGTTCTGTACGACGCAGCAGGCAAATCCATCATCTTCGTTCCTTCTTCTTTCGCTGCGGTTGGAGATAAATCCGAAGTCGCCATCTGGCGGGTAGGGAACTCTATCTACGCCCCAGTAGAAACGAAGAAAACCTTCACCGATATCAGTACTCATTGGGCGAAGGTCGACATTCAAAGCCTTGCGAACAAGCTTGTGGTAGAAGGGTATAACAACCGCTTCCTACCGCAAAGCGACATCACCCGTGCCGAATTCACAGCGATTGTCGTTCGCGCCCTCGGCTTGACGACGACCGGCGCCAAATCGGCTGGCTTTAAGGATGTTGCCAGCACGATGTGGTATGCAGATGTGATCAACACGGCGGCTCAAGCTGGCCTTGTTGAAGGCAACGGCGACGGCACCTTCAAACCGAATGCCAAGATCAGCCGTGAAGAAGTCGCTGCCTTGGTACTCCGCGCTCTTGCCTACACGGGCAAGGACGTGACGGTATCGACTGCCGACAAAGCGGCCGCTCTGAAGCCTTATACGGATGCAGCTAAAGTATCCGCTTGGGCCAAGGACGAAGTGGCAACTGCTGTTAAGCTGGGTCTGATCAAAGGATACACGCCTACCACGATCAAAGGACAGCTGAACGCAACCCGCGCCGAAGCTGTTACGCTGATCAAGCGTCTCCTGGATACCGCTGGCTTTACGAACTAATCCTCTGAGATCCGAAAAGGGGCCGATTCCTCGGGAATCGGCCCTTTTTCTATTGCTGATCGCTTCCTCTCAAGTCAAGTCTATTTAAGAAATGATTTAATAACCCTTGCTGCAAAAGAAAAGAACCGTCAGGAAGCCAGTTGCTTCTCCGAACGGTTCTTTTGGTTGTATGCTTCTTCCCTCTTAACCTCTTTATTTCTTGCCTTGCAAGAGCTGCTCGATGACGGTCTTCTCGTTGGCATCCTTAGCGATGAGCTTGTCATACCAAGTCCGATCGGGATTCCCTTGTTTATCCAGAGCAGCCGCATAGTAGCGGGCAATCTCGAGGTTCTGGGGGTCTCCGAGGTTTTCATCGAGGTATGGCTGCAAGATCTCCGACACAGCTGCATAATCTCCCTGGTAATAGTGGATCTGGGCAACCGGAAGCGCAATGCCTTTGCTGATCTGCAGCGGATTTCCAATCGCGATTGCCTTGGGAATCTCATTCATCTGAGCGATATGGTCTTGCGCTTGCTTATATCTCTGAAGAGCCGTATCCCAGTTAGCCTCGCCCAATTGGTAATGAAGACCGATGACCCTTTCATAGTAAACCGTATTCCAAGGGTTTCGTCTTAGCATTTCTTCTGCAATCGGCAATGCATCCGCCGGTTTACCCGCTTCCATAGCCCAACTAAAACGATATTCGTAAGGTTCAATGAGGTTGGGTTCCTTCCGATCCAGCTTTTTCAAGATTGCCTCTCCCTGCTCGGCATACTTCATATCCTTGGTCTGAGAGAAAGCCTGATTATAGATGTCGACTTGCATGAGTCGATAATCGATATTCGACTTCTGAAAGGTGCTTGCATCTGTAAGCAACCCTGTGGTCTCCTCCAAATTGATTTGACCACTTGCCATGCTCGTTACGGTGGCCATCGCTTTGTTGCTGCCTATGGTAGCCTGGAATGAGACTATGATCATAACGAGGGAGAGAGCGCCTAGCAGCCCAGGATAAGCCCACCGGTAACGGTTGAGCACATGTTGGGTAGAAGTTTCCTTCTCTTCATTTCCCGAACGAGAGGTTCCGAGCATTCCGCCTAGGCAAAGAAAGAACAGCGCGCCCATAAAAGCGTAGCTCATATCAAAATCGATAAAGCTGTGGGCGAGAAGACCAATTGCGATGATGAAGAAAGCCAGGGAGCTTGGGGAATCCTGAATTTTCTTACCGCGGCTGCGGATATGCAGGAAAAAGACAATCCCAACAAAAACGAAGGTGATAAGAAGTCCCACCACCCCGATATCAATCAACACTTGGAAAAAGAAGTTATGCGCTTGACGGCTTGTGTAGGGATAGCTTTGATACATATGGTAAAGGTTTGTCCATCCCCCGCTGCCCGTTCCGAAGAAAAGATAGTCCTTGGCGATCTTCCAGGAATCCAGGTAGAAGTATCCTCTTTCGCGCACGCTGTGCTGATTGAAGTTAATGTTCTCCAAGCGCTGCTGCAAGGAATCCGGAAGAACATTGCCTAGCGGTGTAGCAAGCAGAAGAACGAACAAAAGTCCACCGGCAACGATCACCGCAACCGGAAACCACAGATTGGAGTATCGAAGCTTGGATTCGACTTTCCCCTCCGTGAACCATTTGTCCGCCCCATAGCGAATGAGGACAGCTATCAAAGCGCTCAGGATCGAGACCCCGATGAGGATAGCCCAGGTCTTGATCATCAAGCCCGTATCAAATGTTTCCAACAGCTTGATTCCGTTATTGGTTACCGACGAGGAGATGAGGACAGCCGCGAGTCCCGCAATAAAGAGCTCCGCCGTCATCACCAATTGCACCGTAAATCTCACAAAAGGCAAAACAACGAGAAAGAGAACAGGCAGCAGCACCCAGCCGCCGCGAGACAAAGTCAGCAAAAGCGAAACCAGTGCAGGAACAAGGAAGAAAGCATGGGCGAAGGTCAACCAGCGCTTGGAAGCTGTTGCACTCAGATAAAGACCTGCCAGCAGCAAGGCAATCAAAAATCCCGCGTATGTATTCGCATAAGTAAACACAGAGCTAAGACGGGTTCCGGTTCCATCTATGATGACATATCCTTTATTCGGAACATTGCCCAGCCATGTCATAAAGCCAAAAATGATTACCGCATATGCGGAAGCTAAGATACCATGAACGAGCAGGGCCGCCCCTTTCTTAAACCGGACAAGTGCAGCTCCAATCGAAAAAAAAGCGGCGAACATAAGCTGCACGTAAAACCCTTGAAGCGAAGTAAAGAAGGATACCCCGCGGAAGATTCCAATAAAGTAGCATAGGGGAATTAACCAAACCGCAAAAATCAGATAGTCGGCCTTCTTCTGAATCGAAAAGAAATAATAAGAGAAGAAAGCCAGTAACAATAGAGCAATGAACGAAAAAGTCAGAGCCGTATTCGTGGGGTCTTGGAATTTAATACCGATCGAATAATTGAATTCGTTATGGTTGGATTGAAACAATCCTTTGGAGAACGGGGCAATGAACAGAAAGCCAATCGTAAACAGCATGATCGCCCAATATAGGATCGAGTGCTGGACTTTCTCATCCGTCCTCCGCAATACAGTCTGCGGGGTTTTCTTTTTCGCGCTGCTCATGTCCAAACTCCTTCGACTTCTTAGTACACCTCACGATAAGGGCCTTCTGCTATTCTATGTCACAATATGACATTAGGCAATAGAAATGGCATTCGGAAACCTTAAGCGAGTATGTCTTCATCCTTTCCCTATAGCGTAAAAAACTCTATAAGCCCTCCGCCTCAATGTCGCGCAGACCTGTGATTATCCTGCGACTATCGGGCCCTCCTTGTACCCTAAAGTCATCCATCCTCCGCACCGTTTCCGGTTTATCATCAACGGGACCTAGAGGCATATTTTAAGCGCAAGCCATTGCTACTACCTCAACGAAGGTATTCATTAATAGAGTAAGTTACGCCCGGTTTATGAGCTCGGCTATACTATTAAACGTCGGAGGAGTTAAGGCGAGCGGAAAGCGGCTGCACACCGTCGCTGCCGTCGCTGCCGCGAATTTTACGATATCTTCATCCGACATTTTCTTGAAAACACCGAAAATGGCACCGGCCTTGAAGCTGTCTCCTGCTCCCAGCGTGCTTTCCACCTCTACCTTGTAGGGTGTGATGCGGCGGATAGGTTCGTTTTTTCGACCGTACATAATTTCTCTTGATCCGAAGGTGAAGATAACAAGCCCGTCGGTACTTTCCGTATAGATTTTGAACACATCATCCGCGTTCTGATCGGGGTATGTACTTCTCAGAAACTCGCTAGACACGACATTTACCTCGCAGTACCGGTGCATAACGGTTTCAGGGCGGCAATCGATGGTAACATATTTTTTGTTAAGCTCATGACAGATTCGAGCGGTGAGTTCAGATTGCTCCATAAAAAAGGGGTCAAGCCCCACGACTTCCGCATTCGCGATATCTTCTCTAACCGGTGTATTCCACCTTCTCACGGGGGCGGAAAAATAGGCATTAAAAGTACCAAAGCAGTTTCTTGTATGCCCGCCGATGATCACCATATCCTCTACGCCATCGAACGTCGGATCCTCAAAAACCCGCGTCATATCCACCTCGAATCGTCCAACGAGATGCTTTTGCAGCAACTCCATCGTTTTCCTCCCCTGATAGTTACCGTCCACCTTGACCGAACACCCCAGTGATGCCAATACGATCGAACAACTTCCCGTTTCACCTCCGGGCAAAACGTGACTCTCCCTAATCTCGCAGTAATCATCCGCTTCCGGAAAATCGCCTTTTAGCAAGTACATGGTCGTGACCAGCGTCATTCCATACAGATACACATCATGCTTCTGCATCCTTATCCACCTCAATCGAATTAAATTTTACCGTGAATGTATCTCTCACATGGATCTATTACCAATTTACCCCAACAGAGCAACTGGCACAAGATTTGAGTTCAGACCCCAAACCCCATACGAAATAGATCACTCGGACGGGAAACGCGTTGCTGTTTGCAAACCTGAAAGAGAAAACTCCAACAAAAATTGGAGCCATAGAACAGAAAGAGACTTCTCAGCAACTGAGAAGTCTCTTTCTGTTCTATGTGATCATACTGTGGGCAATCCGGATTCCTCCGAAGAGAAACTCTTGATGCTGCAGGCTTCAAGCCTAGCTTACATCATGCCGCCCATTCCGCCCATGCCACCCATATCCGGCATTGCGGGTTTGTCTTTCTCGGGTTTGTCGGCAATGACGGCTTCGGTCGTCAGGAACATAGCGGCGACGGAAGCGGCGTTTTGCAGCGCGGAGCGGGTAACCTTGGCCGGGTCAACGATACCGGCGTTGAACATGTTCACCCATTCGTCGGTAGCGGCGTTGTAGCCAATGCCGACTTCTTCGCTCTTCAAGCGTTGAACCACGACGGAGCCTTCTTGGCCGGCGTTGGTGGCGATGATGCGAACCGGCTCTTCCAGAGCGCGAAGAACGATGTTGACACCGGTCTTCTCGTCGCCGGTTGCTTCAACGGCTGCAACCGCGCTGTAGACGTTGACGAGAGCCGTACCGCCACCGGAGACGATGCCTTCTTCAACCGCAGCGCGGGTGGAGTTCAGGGCGTCTTCGATGCGAAGCTTACGTTCCTTCAGCTCGGTTTCGGTAGCAGCGCCGACCTTGATGACGGCTACGCCGCCAGCGAGCTTGGCCAGGCGTTCTTGCAGCTTTTCTTTATCGAACTCGGATGTGGTTTCTTCGAGTTGCGCTTTGATTTGGGAGATGCGAGCGCCGATGTCCTTCTTGTCGCCATTGCCATCCACGATGATGGTGTTTTCTTTGGTGACGCGAACTTGGCGAGCGCGGCCGAGTTGGTCGATCGTCGTGCTCTTCAGGTCGAGGCCGAGCTCTTCCGTGATGACTTGAGCGCCGGTGAGGGCGGCGATGTCCTGCAGCATGGCTTTGCGGCGATCGCCGAAGCCCGGAGCCTTAACGGCTACGCAGGTGAACGTTCCGCGCAGCTTGTTGACGATCAGCGTAGCTTGCGCTTCGCCTTCCACGTCTTCCGCGATGATGATCAGCGGACGGCTTTGTTGAACGACTTTTTCCAGAACCGGCAGGATCTCTTGGATGTTGGAGATCTTCTTGTCGGTGATCAGGATGAACGGATCGTCGAGGACGGCTTCCATCTTGTCCGTGTCGGTGATCATGTACGGGGAGATGTATCCGCGGTCGAACTGCATCCCTTCAACGACTTCCAGCTCGGTGGTGAAGCCTTTGGATTCTTCAACGGTGACAACGCCGTCGTTGCCGACCTTTTCCATCGCTTCGGCGATCAGTTGGCCGAGCTCTTCGTCGGCTGCGGAGATCGAAGCGACTTGGGCGATGGATTTCTTGCCTTCGATCGGCTTAGCGATCCGGGCAAGTTCTTCTATTGCCGCTTTAACGGCTTTCTCGATCCCGCGGCGGATGACCATCGGGTTGGCGCCAGCCGTAACGTTCTTCAAGCCTTCGCGGATCATCGCTTGGGCGAGAACGGTAGCGGTCGTCGTGCCGTCACCGGCTACGTCGTTGGTTTTGGTCGCCACTTCTTTGACCAACTGAGCGCCCATGTTTTCGAAGGCGTCTTCCAGTTCGATTTCCTTGGCGATGGTTACGCCGTCATTGGTGATGAGCGGGCTTCCGAATTTCTTTTCCAGTACAACGTTGCGGCCTTTCGGGCCGAGGGTTACTTTAACGGCGTTAGCCAGAGCGTCGACCCCGCGCAGCATCGCGCGGCGAGCGTCTTCGCCAAATTGAATGTCTTTTGCCATGACGAGTCATACCTCCCGATTATAGTTAGGTTTATACAGCGGCGGCAAGGCGCCGGGTGAGTGTAAGCTAGTAGGTTCCCGGGTGCATAGGGGCTGTCCGGGTTTCTCGCATCCCGACTATTCCAGGATGGCAAGAATATCGCTTTCGCGCATGATCAGCAGTTCGCGGCCTTCATATTTCACTTCGGTTCCCGCATACTTCGAGAAGATGACACGATCGCCTTCCTTCACTTCGAGCGCGATCCGTTCGCCATCCTTGAGGGCTCCGCTGCCGACGGCAACGACTTTGCCTTCTTGCGGCTTTTCTTTCGCCGTGTCCGGCAGTACGATTCCGCTCTTCGTCGTTTCCTCCTTCGCCACAGCCTCGATAATTACGCGATCGCCCAAGGGTTTGATCATGGAAAAACGGCCTCCTTTGTTTTATGTACCTTTTTTACGTTTTAGCACTCGATCATCGTCAGTGCTAACAACACTATCTATAATACGGGTTTTGGGACTTCAATGCAAGTGGCTGGGCCGCAAAAAAACAATTTCAATTGTAAAGCTTTAGCCAGATTTCGATCATAACCGAAGCGGCCAGAAGGAAGCGACAGTGAAAAGTCGGAGGAGCGGCAAAGCGCCAAGCTTAAACAACTGTGATGAAGCCGCCATAGGAAGCGATAACCGTCCAGTCTAGTACGCTGTCAACTTAAAAGCCGTGCTGTTAGCACCTCTTTCCATACCGTTTGGCGCCGTTTCCTATCCACACGATTAAAGCTGACGGCGCACTAGCCGCTTTCCTGTTCGCTTCTTAAGGCTGCCGGATAACACAGCAAAAACCCCCATGTCTATAAAAAAGCGGCCCTATCGGCCGCGGATCATACAAAAGCTCCCGTTAAAAATATTCATTGAAGGGAGCCGGATTTCCCGAGAGAATGCTGAGGGCGTGAGGCAGAACGTTCAAAATGGCGGCTAAGCTTTCGTGGACACCGCGCGGATCTCCAGGGAGATTGATGATCAGCGACTGGCCGCGCACGCCCGCGACGGAGCGGGACAACATCGCAAACGGAGTGCGCTGAATGGCTGCGTAGCGCATGGCCTCCGGGATTCCCGGAACGAGACGGTCCGTGACCTCCCTGGTCGCTTCCGGTGTCACATCCCGCGCGGCCATTCCGATTCCCCCGGTGGTGAGGATCAGATCCGCCCGATAATAATCCGACAATTCGATCAGGGATGCGATGATTTCGTTCTTCTCATCCGGCACCACGCGATGTTCGACGATCTCTCCGCCGAGTTCTTCTTCCACCATCTCGCGGATAACCTGGGCACTGGTGTCTTCGCGTTCTCCCCGCGCGCCTTTGTCGCTGGCCGTGATGATTCCAACCTTCCAGCGCATGGAACTCTCCTCGCTTTCTATGTAGAAAGTTTCACTTATCGATTTCTAAATCTTTCTTGCCTCTTACCGGCACAGAACCGTACGGCTCTCCGTAACGAGGCATCCAATGCGGATATCATGCTCCTCTGTCGGTACATGGGAAACAAGCTGAAGATCGAATGCGGCTGCTATCGTACGAGTTGGTGTTTCCTTCCGACCGGTGCTTGCCTCCATTTGAGCCTGCTCCGTCAAAACGGTGCCTCCCAAAAAACGGTCGTAATACCCGCCGCCGTAGCCGAGTCTGCCGCCTGTCAAGTCAAATGCGACTCCCGGCACCAGGATGAGCGCCGCTTTCCCGGCATCCTCCTCCGAAACAAGGGGACATTCCCGCTTCGGCTCGCGTATTCCCCAGACGCCCGGTTCCAGATCTCTCGCGCTCTGCACCCTTCTCCATTCCAGTCTGCGCGGATTTCGCAAAGCGCGGGGGGCCGCCACAGGGATGTCGCGCTGCCAGAGCCATTCGATAGCCGGCATGAGATCCGGTTCGCTGCCAAAAGGAAGGTACACCAGCACCGGATATGCTAGCGGCTTATCTCCATTCGCCAGAAGCTGGATGGAGAACTCCGCGCAAAGTCGCTGGCACAAGGCCTTCGTCCGTTCGGCGCGTTCCTCCGGTGACAGCGCAGCGCGAAGACGGAGCATGTCCTCCCGCATGCGGTTTTTCGGAGCTGCCGCGTCCATATCTCTCCTGCCTTTCGAAGGAAAAGCTGCATGTTCGTTCCTGAATCCCTCCTATTGTATCATAGCGGCTGGGCAAGAAAAAGCAGGAACAAACGCGTGTTTTTCCTGGATATCCACGGGTTTCTTCCTGCTGCACAGCTATCGCGATTATGAGCAAACGGAGGATATCTCAACGGCGTTAAGCGTCGCCCAGAGGATTTTTTAGGCTAAACGGAACGGGTAGCTTCTGCTTTTATTAGGTTTCAGGTAAACTAGAGAAAAGGACAAGGTTTGATTATAGAGGTGGAGGAATCGGTCTATCATGTTGCTTCAAGCAGTTAACATCAACAAGAGCTACGGGGTTCGCCCTGTGCTCTCCAATATAACGATGCTCGTCAATGAACGCGAAAAAATTGGTCTCGTCGGCGTAAACGGCGCGGGCAAATCGACATTTTTGCAGATTATTGCCGGGGAAATGTCGTATGACAGCGGCGATATGTTCAAAGCCAAGGAAACGACGATCGGCTATCTGGCGCAAAACAGCGGCCTGGACTCCAAAAGCACGATCCGCGAAGAGATGCTGGAGGTGTTCGAGCCCCTTCTGGCGGTAGAACGCGAGCTCAGGGAGCTGGAGGAAGTGATGGCGGATCCCTCTCTTCCCCATGACAGCAAACGCTATGAGGATATTTTGAACAAGTATGCGGCCCGATCGGATTACTTTCGGGAAAAAGGCGGCTACGGCATCGAGGCAAAGATCCGGGGGATTTTGAGCGGGATGGGCTTCGGAGAGTTTCCTCCTACGACCTCCATCGAAACCTTGAGCGGTGGCCAAAAGACTCGACTGGCGCTCGCCAAGATGCTTCTCCGCGAGCCTGATCTGCTTCTGCTCGACGAACCGACCAACCATTTGGACATCGATACGTTGACCTGGCTGGAGGAGTATCTACGTGGATACCCAGGCGCCATCGTCGTCGTCTCCCATGACCGTTATTTTCTCGATGCCCTCGTCGGCACGATCTATGAGATCGAGCGGCACACGTCCAAACGGTATACCGGCAATTATTCCAAATACATTGAGATCAAGGCAGCTGAATACGAATCTCAAATGAAGCAATACGAGAAGCAGCAGGACGAAATCGCGCGCATGGAGGACTTTATCCAAAAGAACATCGTGAGAGCCTCCACCACCAAAAGGGCGCAGAGCCGGCGCAAAGCGCTTGATAAGATGGACCGGATGGACAAACCGCTTGGCGACCTGAAGCGGGCTTCTTTCTCCTTTGAAGTGGATGTGATCACGGGCAAGGATGTCCTGCGGGCGGACCGAATTGCCGTAGCTTTTCAGAATGACCCGCCGTTGTTCCGTAATGTCAGCTTCCAATTGTCCCGTGGCGAGACGGTCGCCCTCATCGGGCCGAACGGGATTGGCAAATCGACACTGCTCAAGGTGCTGACCGGAGCCCGTCAGGCGGAAGCGGGCCTCTATGAGTGGGGGACGAATGTACGCATCGGGTACTATGATCAGGAGCAAAAGAACCTGAACCCCAACCACACCGTTCTGGAGGAGCTCTGGAGCGCTTATCCACATCTGGAGGAAGCGCGCATCCGCACGGTGCTGGGCAATTTCCTGTTCAGCGGCGAAGATGTCTTCAAGAAAGTAGCCGCGCTGAGCGGCGGCGAAAAAGCGCGGGTCTCCCTCGCCAAGCTGATGCTGCAAAATGCGAACGTGCTCATTCTTGACGAACCGACGAACCATCTCGATCTATACAGCAAGGAAGTACTGGAGGCTTCTCTCATCGATTACGAAGGAACCCTGCTGTTCATTTCCCATGACCGCTACTTCCTGAACAAAATGGCGGAACGGATTCTCGAGCTTCATCCGGATGGCGTGGAGAACTTCTTGGGCAATTACGACGATTACCTGGAAAAGAAGAAGGAGCTCGCCGACATCGAAGGAGAGCTCGCTTCCGGGAAAAAAGGAGCGACCAAGCATACGCCGGGAAGCTTCGGCGGCGGAAGCCGCAGCGAAGCCGATGCAGGGTCCGCGTCCAAAAACAGCAGCGGAGTCTCGGGCATTCCAAACGTTGGCGGGAAGAGTAGCGGCGAAGGAACGGCTGCAGCGAGAGGAGGCAGCTCCGAAGCGGGCAGTCAACCGATACGGACTGGCGATTACGAGACGGACAAGCAGGCCAAGCGTGAAGAGCGCAGCCGCCAGAGGCGGATCGAACAGCTGGAGAAGGAAATCGCCCGGCTGGAGGAAGAATTGGCAGTGCTCGAGGAAGAGCTCACACAGCCCGAGGTCTACAACGATTACCTGCTCGTGCAGGAAAAGAACGAAGCGATCGATACCCGCAAGGCCGAGCTGGAAAAGGTCTATGCCGAGTGGGAGGAACTGCTCACGTAGTCGACCGACTGACGGGGAGATGCATCCTGCCCACGAGTGAGACAGGCTGCTTAGGATGATCTTAAGAGTCGGACCGCGCAGGTGTGTTGCAGGCCGTGGGTAAGATTGAAGACAGGGAGCTTACTTAAGCTAAGTCATACCTAAGAGGATCATAACGCGAACGACAGGAACAGCCGCTGAAAAGCGGCTGTTCACATGTTTATAGAGGTTTCCAGCGTCAAAGCCGACTATTCACAGAGTTGTCCACAACAGGTACCCGTCGCATTCCCTTAAATCACTAGGTATTCGGTAGTTATCCCTAAACTTATCCCCATTATCCACATTCTTTGCAGAGAAGCCTCCTGTTTTTTTATCAACATCATCAGGTAGCGCAGGGACAAGGCTGAGCAGGGTTATCCACTTTATCCACAGAGCCTGTGGATAAAGTTGTCCACATTTACGCTGGGGGGCACGCATGGGAGTGAGGTTGATCGCCAACACGCACCGTGACTCCTTCGTGCGCGGCACGTACGAGTCCTGAGGTTGATCGAAAAACCGTCGCACCTCGTTCGGGGAGCTCGTAACGGTACGTACTGGAGCCACATCTTCTCACCGTGAGCTTTCATGCGAAGTGGTCTTTGCTCTTTGCCAGGCATTCGTATCCCATTTCCCGCATGCGACACGTCCATGCCGCATATGGCATACTCTCGATCTCTTGCGCTCCATGCCATGTGTCAGGCGGCTATGTAAATCAAGCGTGTTGTTCTCATAACGACCACTTTTGGCGCAGCTCCTTGCATGAGGAGTTGCCGCATATGGTGATTGACCTCTGACGAAGGGGAGCACAGCGCGTAGGAGGGAACTGGAGACAGACGAGGGCGATGATTTCTACCTTAGCGAAATGAGACGTATACAGGTGTGATCCTAACGGAAACGGCAGCTGCTAAATAGCTCAAAAAGGCAGCCAAATATAACTAACGGAACTGGTGGACCTCTGTCAAGAAAGTGGACGGTCAGGAAGCGGAATGAGTAGAAAAAAGAGCTGCAAAACGAACAGGAGAGAGATAGCCTAAGGTGCTGTGGATTCGTTTGCGGTTGTAGTAAAACTCGATGTATTGGAAAAGGGAATGGTAAGCCTGGTCCTTGTTCTTGAAACGGGGGTTGCAGTAAATGAGCTCTTTCTTTAAGATGCTGTGCCACGACTCGATGCAGGCGTTGTCATAGCAATTGCCCTTTCGGCTCATGCTGGGTTTCATGTGATAGAGGCACAACTGATTTCGGTAGTCTTGAGAGGTGTATTGCGAACCTCGGTCGGAGTGGTGAATCAAGCCTTTTTCGGGTCGCTTGGCTGCATATGCATCTTGTAAAGCACCGAGTACGAGGCTCGTTTCCATGTGGTGATCCAGACGCCATCCAACAATCTCACGCGTACATAGATCCATGACGCTGGCCAAGTACAAGCGCCCTTCTCGACAAGGAATCGAGGTGATGTCCGTCACCCATACCATATTCGGCTTCGGCACCCTGAATTGTTGATTGAGGTGGTTGGGGGAAACGGGATGGTCGGGATTGGAGCAGGTTGTCTGTACCCGGTATTTTCTGGACACAACCGAGCGGAGGCTCATCTCTCGCATGTATACGCTCACGGTACGCTCAGAGATCGTATGTCCCTCTTGACGAAGCAGTCGGGTAATCTTCGGGCTTCCGTACCGCTTCTGATGGTCGGCGAAGTGATATTGAATGCGCTTGAGCACAATCGCTTTGCGTCGCTTCTGTTTACTCGACCGCTCGACTCTCCACTTGTAATACCCGCTCCGTGAAACCCGTAGGGTTGTGCACATCTTCTCCAAGCGGAACTCGGAGCGATGATCCTCAATAAACCGGAATCTCAGTTCTTTGGTTTGCTGAAGATGTGCACTGCTTTTTTTACGATGGCGAGCTCTTCTTCCACATCGGAGAGTTTTTGCTCTTTTTCATGGAGTTGCCGGTTTAGTTCGCTCAACTTCGCTTCCAGTTCACGTACCCGATCTCCGCTAGCTGCCGGTTCATATTTCAGTTCACGGTACTGGCCCATCCATTGGTGGAGGGTGCCTCTTGGAATGTTGAGTTCCTCTGCTAGATCCGCTACTGTTTTTGTTTGTTCCTGAATGAACCGCACGGTCTGCTTTTTGAATTCCTCGTTGTACCGTTGTCGTTGTTCGCCCATGGGGACACCTCCGTTGGCTTCATTATCCGCAGTCTGTTAGCCGGTGTCCACTTTTTATTCTAGTTGCATGGATGCAGTTATTAGACTAACTTCGGAGTGGAAATCGACGATTAGCCTCAATTAGCGTCGTCGATCTCCGTTAGAATCCCCCATGGCCTTGCACCCATCGCCAGAGATGAAAAATAACCATGCGTATCCTCGCCATTCTTTGCGGTAATAAAGATAAGGGACAGATCAGAGGTCGGAAGAATGTTGGAGACGACTCCGAGTTAGAATCGGACCCCTGCAACCACGAGAATCGCCGATTGTCCGACAAGGACGCGTATAAAGTGTCAGCTTTGTATAAGGTTGCATGATCTGTCCTCCATTTTAGTATCGTGTAAAAGGAGTGACTGGCGATGGATGCGATTTTGGAACGATGTGCAGGATTGGATGTTCATCAAGACAATGTAGTGGCTTGTTTTTTATCGGGTTCATTGGATCGAAAACCCTCCAAAGAAATCGAGACCTTTGGGACGACGACCAAGGAACTGCTTCGGTTGCTGGATTGGTTGCAAGAGCGCGAGTGCAGCCAGGTGGCCATGGAGAGTACAGGCGTGTACTGGAAGCCGGTGTGGAACATTCTGGAGGGTAGCTGTCAGTTAACTCTCGCCAATCCCGAGCGCATCAAGAATGTGCCTGGACGGAAAACAGACTGCAACGACGCCCAGTGGATCGCGTCGCTGCATCGCTGTGGGTTGATCGAACCCAGTTTTGTCCCGGGGGAGACCATTCGCGACTTGCGTGACTTAACGCGCTACCGGCGGAAGCTCCTACAGAATGTCACCCAAGAAAAGAATCGGGTGCACAAAATCCTGCAAGATGCCAACGTGAAGCTCACCACCTTTCTCTCGGACATCTTTGGTGTCTCGGGCCGTGCCTTGCTGGAATCCGTGGCCAATGGCGAGAAGCTTCAAGAGCATGAGATTCGCGACAAAGTCAAAACCACGGTCAAACGCAAGGTGCCCGAGCTCATCGAAGCGTTGAATGGCCGACTACGTCTGCATCACCGCCAGATGATGCGCAGACATCTGGACCATATCGAGTATCTGGAAGAGGAAATCGGTGAATTGGAAGGCGAAATCCAATCCTCGTTGACCCCGTATCGGGCGGAAGTGGAGTTGCTGGACACCATACCGGGAATTGACCAAGAGGCTGCGGCGAGCATCTTGGCGGAAGTAGGTCTGGATATGGGACATTTTCCAACCGATGGGCATTTGGCATCATGGTCCGGAGTATGTCCGGCTAACCATGAAAGCAACGGTAAAAAAAAACGAAAAAAGAATCAACGAGGCAATAAGGGGCTGAAATCCGTCCTATGCCAATGCAGTTGGGCGGCAATCCGGGTCAAAGACTCGCGAATTGCGGCGGTCTACTACCGCTTGGTGAAACGAATGGGCAAGCCAAAAGCCATCACAGCGGTTTCTCATCTGTTGATCCGCATGATCTATAGGGTTCTACGGGATAAGGTGCCCTACCAAGAATTGGGGGCCAATTATCTCGGAAATCGGGAGAAGAGTGTGGAATATTGGATTCGTAAAATCAAACTAATGGGCTATGAAGTGGAACTGCGCGACATCGCATCCGCATAGCCCTAAAAAATGAAAAATACATCAATAGGGCATCGTACGCCTTTTGTCACTTTAGCGCTTTAATGCAACGTTGGTGTTTTTCGTATAAATTTCAAAACGCCGTCAATCGATTAAATAGCGGCTATGGCTTCCATTAGAAAATAACCAGACTCGTCTGGCAGATCTCGAACGATTCGAGGCTTTTCGGAGTTTTTGAATCACTCGACGTTTCCTGCTTCGAGGTTTACTAGATCAGCCTAAAGGTCTGGAAGGTCGGGTGGCTTTTGCTCGCCTACTGCGTGTTCGAGAAGGCAGCGATCGATCACAAAAAGGAGCGAATCAAGCCCATTTATTCTCACCCGGCTTGATTCGCTCTTAATCTTTCGGCATTTCTATAATCAGGGGCTGTACCCCAGCAGGTTTTCACCTACTGAGGTACAGCCCCATTCTTTCGCGCCAGGCGCGGAAGCTATTGCACCGACCAGCTCTCCAAGGAGAGCAGCGGCTCGGCCTTCAAGTCGAGCGGGGCGTATTGCCCCCGCTCCCACTTGAGAAAGGCCGCCGCGCCGATCATAGCGGCATTGTCGGTGCACAGGCC
The DNA here is from genome assembly GCF_001457415.1 of Gorillibacterium timonense. Taxonomy (GTDB): domain Bacteria; phylum Bacillota; class Bacilli; order Paenibacillales; family NBRC-103111; genus Gorillibacterium; species Gorillibacterium timonense. Next base: position 536,829 of record NZ_LN881722.1, on the reverse strand, counting down.
GATCGGCGGCGCGAGCAGCGGGATCCCCGCCGCCGCACAACGCGGCGCTAGGCGTTCACGCAAACCGCGGTTCGCGGCGACGCCGCCCGCGAGCAGAAGCTGCTTCGCGCCATACGCCTCGACGGCGCGAAGGGCTTTCTCCGTCAGCACCTCGCTGACGGATTCCTGAAAGCCCCGCGCTACCTCAGATGCGTCGAGCGGCAGTCCCTTCATCTTCGCTTGGTTGATCGCGGCCATCACCGCCGATTTCAAGCCGCTGAAGCTGAAATCGTACGAGTCCGGCTCCAGCCAAGCGCGGGGCAGCGGCAGCGCAGCCTCCGCCTCATGCGCCATTCGGTCGACATGAGGACCGCCTGGATACGGCATGCCGAGGGCGCGGGCCACCTTGTCGTAGGCCTCGCCGACGGCATCGTCGCGCGTCCGGCCGATGATGCGGAATCGGCCGGGAGCTTCCACGAGCACGAGCTCGGTATGCCCGCCCGAGACCACGAGCGCCATCGCCGGGTATTCCAGCTCATGGACGAGCGCGTTGGCATAAATATGCCCGGCAATATGATGAACGGCGATCAGCGGCACCTGCAGCGAGTAGCTGAGCGCCTTGCCCGCTACCATGCCGACGAGCAGTGAGCCGACAAGGCCCGGTCCCTGCGTAACCGCAACGGCAGACAGATCACCGAGCGCGATCCCCGATTGCCGGATCGCGGCCTCCATCATCTCTGTAACGGATTCCACGTGCTTGCGTGATGCGACCTCCGGCACGACCCCGCCAAACTGCTGATGGGTTTCGATTTGACTGGACACAACATTGGACAAAATGGTCTTGCCGTCTTGAATGACGGCGGCCGAGGTGTCGTCGCAGCTGGTTTCCACCGCAAGAATGTAGCACGGGGAGCCGCTGACGCCTGTTGGGTTATTCATGCTTGCATTCTCCTTCACTTGCGCAGATACGGTTCCAGGTTGGCCCACATGATCAGGGCGTCTTCCTGGTTATCGGTATAATAGCCTTTGCGGACTCCGGCATTCTCGAAGCCCATCTTGCGGTACAGGTTCTGGGCGATCTCGTTCGTGACGCGCACTTCCAGCGTGATGCGGGTGGCTCCCATGAAGCTGGCCGTCTTCATCAGCTCGCCGACAAGGCGCTCCCCGAGCTTGATTCCCCGAAATTCCTTCTTCACCGCGATGTTCGTAATATGCGCCTCGTCCATGATCAGCCACATGCCCGCGTAGCCGGCAATGGTGAGCCCCGCTTCCATGACCATGTAATGAGCAAAATGATTGTTCGTCAGCTCGTTGTAAAAAGCGCCTGCCGACCAGGGGGTGGTGAAGGCTTCTTTTTCGATGGCGCAAATATAATCGATGTCATCCAGCTTCATTCTCCGAAACTGCAGGGGCAATCCTTCGGCGCTCAGCCGTTCGTTCACGTGTGGTTCTCCCCTCTCAGGCGGGCCGCGAGCTTCACTTCCGCCTCTGCCAGTTGGGTGTAATTCGGAAGCAGTCGGTGTGGGTCCTCCGTCGCGTGAGCCGCGAGCATCGGGACCGCCAGCAATCCGCAGGCGTACGCTCGCAGATGATCCTCGAGGATGGTCGTTTCTCCTGAGCGCCGTTCAGCGTAAGCCGACAGAAGCGGGAGGAACTCCTCCGTCTCTCCCGTGAACACGACGCGCGCCGGATGGGCGGAATCCGCCTCCTCTTGCTCGAGCATGAGCAGCTTCTCCAGCCATTGCTCCACCGGATGAATAGCGTCGTCGACCAAGCGACTCATGGTCCAGCCTTCATCCGATGTCCATGCATCGGCGAATTCCGTCCTGCCGTTCGTACCGGGATAGCTTCCTCCTGCCTCATCGATACCGGATGCTGCCCGGAACAAAGCCGTATAAGCCTGCCCCCTTCTCGCCCCGAGCAACGGCACAATCCATACCGGACCTGCCTCCGCCACGTCTGCGGTTACAGCGGGAGCCTTCTCCCCGTCCGGCAATAGTGTGCCCAAGGCAAGCGAAGCCAGGCTCGAAACACCGGCGACCGGAATCTGCTGCGCCCAAGCCATCGTCTTGGCGACCGTCACACCGATGCGGACTCCCGTGTAGGAGCCCGGTCCAACGCCTGTCGCGATGGCCGACAGTTCCGCGGGCTTCACACCGGCCGATTCAAGCATCTCTTCCACGAGAGGCAGTAAGCGGATGGAATGATTCCGTTCCGCGTGCAGCTTCCGTTCGGCGATCAGACGATTCCCCTCCAGAAGGGCAGCCGTCATGGACGCGCTTGAGGTGTCGATGACAAGCAGCTTCCCGCCGTTCGCCGCGCCCGCCTTCGGCACCTGTATAGATTCCTCATTCATAGGGACAAAACTCCGTTTCTGTTCAATTCCTCGCACCAAGCGATATATTTTTCACCATGAGGGGTTAACCGAAAGAGCCTCTCCTCAGGACCTGTATAGGCCAGATGTACAGAAAGCCGCTCCTCCGGAAGCAACTCCTCGATCAGCTCCGCCCATTCCACGAGGGTCACCCCGTCGCCTTCAAAATAATCGTCCAGACCGAGCTCAGCAGCTTCCGGCAGAGAAAGCCGGTAAACATCCATATGATAGAAAGGCAGCTCTCTGCCCTCATATTCCTTGATGATCGTAAAAGTCGGGCTGTTCACAAGCTCTTCAACTCCGAGGGCCACCGCCAGCGCCTGCGAGAACGCCGTCTTGCCCGCGCCGAGATCGCCGTCCAGCGCCAGAACCGATCCCGGTTCGAGCCGCTTCGCCAGCTCGCCCGCTAGAAAGGCCGTATCATACAGCCCGCGGGACATAAAAGAATAGGGTCCATTCCCGTCCATTCTTCCGCTCCTTTAGAGCGTGTTTGCAAACACGCTTAGCACAGTCAATGCACTTTATTATATCCCTGCTCTGTGTCGCTATCAAGAACAAGTCGGCTGTCCGCCCACCATTCCCGTATGGATTGCTTCCGGTCTTCCTTGGGCAAAATGAGCAAAGAAATGATTCGCCAGATCGACCTAAGGGAGGATATTCGCATGCATACCATCTGGAAAGGCGCCATCAGCTTCGGACTCGTTCATGTGCCGGTACGCATGTATGCGGCCACCGAAGACAAGGATATTTCGATGCGCTACATCCACAAAGCCTGCTCGACTCCACTGAATTACGTCCGCACCTGCCCAACCTGCAACAAGGAAGTCGGATGGGAGGAAATCTCCCGAGGGTATGAATATGAGCCGGGCCGGTTCGTCCTCTTTGAAAAAGACGAGCTGGACGCACTCGCGGGAGAAGCGAACCGGGAGATCAAGATTCTCGACTTCGTCGATCTCACCGAAATCGACCCGGTCTATTTTCAGAAAACCTATTACCTCGGGCCTGGAGACACCGGCGCGGGAGCTTACAGCCTGCTGCTCGAATCGATCAAGCAGACCGGCAAGATCGGCATCGCCTCTGTGACCCTCCGCTCGAAAAGCAGCCTCGCTGCAATCCGGGTCATTGATCGCTGTATCTCCATGGAGACCATCTTTTACCCCGACGAGATTCGAGCCGTCGATCAGGTCCCGAATCTGCCGGATTCAGCGAATGTGAACGAGAAGGAGCTCACCATGGCGAAGCTCTTGATCGAACAGCTGTCTTCCCCGTTCGAGCCGGAAAAGTACAAGGATTCATACCGCGCCGCTATGATGACGGCCATCGAGCAGAAGATTGCCGGGGAGGAGGTTCGCGCCGCGCCGACGCCGGAGAGGGCCAATGTCATCGACCTGATGGCGGCTCTGCAAGCGAGTCTGGATGCGGCCAAGCCTGCCAGCGCCGACACACCTGCAGCGGCTGCGAAGTCAGGCAAAGGAAGCAAAAAGGCAAGCGGCGGCTCGCCTGAACCATCCGCGCCGCGCGGCAAGGGGCGCAAGCGAACAGGCAGTTAAAGTCGGGAAGAAGGGAGTCGATAATCGTACACACGAAGCTTTTCAAGAACAACCTTTCCGCACCGAACAAAGCTCCAGCGCGGTGCTTGACGTCACATGACGATGGTCAACCCCCTGTCTCACTGAAGCTAAAACGTGTATTCAAGCGGATTCCCGACGATGGACTTGCGGATTTCACCTTCTATAAGCTCCGTTCGCGATTTTTAGGTGGCGGTTTGAATACACGACACGCACTCTAAGAAAGAAACATACCGCTCTTCAACCGGGAAGCGTCCTCGTTTCCCGGTCCTCTTTTCCACCTGTACATATTTTTCCCTTCGAACGCAGAAACTGATGACAATTGAGAGGGAACTATTATTGTCCCCGGACACAGGCAGGTGAATGACATGGATACCCATAAGAAAGAGAAGTCCTCTTCTTCCATCGGACCGAAAACCTATTCGAATCTCCATGACTTGAAGGATGTTCCGATTTCAAAGAACCTGGATGAAAACGAGTCGTATCTGAACGAGCTGTTCGCAGACTGCTCCGACGTCATCATCCGGCCGTTTCAATCTGATCCCGGCCTGGGAGCGCTCGCCGTGCTGGTGGATGGACTCGTCAACTCTGTTCTCGTCCAGCGCAGCCTGGAGATGCTCATGACTTATTGGCAGGATGAGCCAGATGACCTGGATAGCATCATGGAGCGGGTCATTCCCGCTTCCCAGGTCAAGATGGTCTCCAATTATGAAGACATGCTGGAAGGAGTGCTGAGCGGTGATTCAGCCCTCCTGATGGATGGAAATGAACAGGCGCTTCTCATCCAGTTGCGCGCTCCGAATCTGCGTTCCATCAGCAAGCCTTCCACCGAAGAGATCGTGCGCGGGCCGCAGGAAGGGTTCATTGAGGGCATCCGTATCAATACCTCCCTCGTTCGCCGAAGGATCAAAACGCCTCACTTGAAGATGAAGCCCCTCCTGCTCGGACGCCACACCCGCACAGACATCGTCGTCTCCTACGTGGAAGGAATCGTCGATCCCCACCTTCTGTCTGAGGTACTCGATCGGCTTGGACGTATCGACGTGGATGCGATATTCGAGACCGGTCAGTTGGAGGAATATATCCAAGACAGCGCTTATTCTCCGTTTCCTCAAGTGCAGATCTCGGAACGGCCGGATGCCGTATGCGCTGCTCTGATGAACGGAAGAATCGCCATCTTTGTCGACGGAACTCCTATGGTCATGATCATCCCTACGGTCTTTATCAATTTCCTGCTGACCGTCGAGGATCACTATGAACGCTTTCAGTTCTCGACCTTCCTCCGGTGGTTGAGGTACGCCTTCCTCATACTGTCGCTGTTCGTGCCCGCTTGGTTCGTCGCCGCCACCACGTATCATCCCGAGATGATTCCGACGAGTCTCCTGCTCAGCATCTGCGCCGCCCGCGAGTTGATTCCCTTTCCTGCGGTGGTCGAGGTCCTGATCATGGAGATCATCTTCGAGGCGCTCCGGGAAGCGGGAATCCGTTTGCCCAAGCAGATCGGTTCCGCGCTCAGCATCCTGGGTGCGCTGATCATCGGGCAAGCGGCCGTCGAAGCAGGCATTGTCTCTGCTCCCGTCGTCATCGTCGTCTCCATTACGGGGATTGCATCCTTTACTCTGCCGCAGTATAACGGAGCGGTTGCCCTTCGGCTGCTGCGGTTTCCCCTGATCATTCTCGGCTCCATTCTCGGCTTCTATGGGATCATGCTCGGAGGCATGCTGCTTATCGGCCATATGGCCAATCTCCGTTCCTTCGGCGTTCCCTACCTGTCCCCATTAGCTCCCGCCTCGAGCGGGGACGCGCAGATGACCTTGATCCGCCTGCCGCATTGGGCCTCCGTCCGGCGTCCGAGCTACCTGCATCCTCAGGATGAGATTCGGCGGAGCATCAAGGTCAAGCGAAGCATCAGCAAGAACAAGGGATCCAACGGCAGCGCTAATCCAAACGGCGACTCCACTGGCTCTTCTCGAGCTTCCAAAGGAAAGGGGGATTCCGACCGTGGTGAAAACGAGTAAGAAGGGGCCGCTTCTGGCCTGTCTCCTTCTGCTTGCTGGCTGTCTAACGGGCTGCTGGGACCGGACGGAGCTGAACGATATGGCATTTACCCTTGCGACTTCCGTGGATGCCGCTCCGAATAATCGGGTCCTCATCTCGATCGAGGTTCCGATTCCGGCCAAGATGGGCAACAAGAGCGGAGGCGGCGACCCCTTCACCATCGTTTCCAGCGAAGCGGCCACCATGCGTAACGCTACCCTTATGCAATCCCTGCGCATGTCCCGCCGCGTGTCCAGTTCCCACCGCCGCGTCTTGATCATCGGAGAGGAGATGGCCAAGAAGGGAATCCGGCCGCTCTTCGATAACTTTTCCCGGGTGCCGGAGAACCGCCTGAACGGCATTATTGTCGTCGCAAAAGGAAAGGGAAGCGACCTGCTCAAGGGCAAGACTCCCGTTGACGAATTCAGTTGGGAAGCGATTCGGGAGATTATTCGGGGACGCGGGCGCACGGTAAACAATATGAAAAATGTGGCGCAAGCGCTTAGCCTCAGAGAGCGCGATCCGATCATTGTCTACATGGGAACCGTTGAGACAAAAGAAAACGGCCCAAACCAAATCAAATTGCTCGGTTACGCCCAATTCAAAAGCGACAAGATGGTTGGCGTCTTCGAAGAGTCTAAAATGGAAGGCATTCACTGGCTCGGAGGGCAGATCACCCCTCATGAAATGACCGTAACCTTACCTTCCGGCCAGTTCCTTACCGCTTATGTCCTGGAAGGAAAGACAAACGTTGTTCCCTCGATCAGCCAAAGCGGAAAGGTCACATTCGTCATCTCTTCGCAAGCAACCTGCTACGTGCTCGAGGATATCGACATGCTCGATTTGAACGACTTGAACAATGTCCGCATGGTATCGGGAGTGATCGGCAAGGCGATAAAGAAAACGATGGAAGAGAGCTTCGAGCAAATGCAGAGCGAAGGGACGGACTCCGTTGCCCTCGGAAGCCGTGTCTATCGGAAATACCCGAGAATCTGGAGGGACCGCCTCGCGCAGAACTGGCGGGACGATGGATTGAAAAAGGCTGAAATCCGCATCCACACGGAAGTCCATCTGTCCCATACCGGGCTCATCTCCAACAATCTGGCGAAAGAGGAGCGAGATCTCAAATGAGTAACCTGCTGTTCGTGATCTTGTTCCTGCTTCTCCTCGCATTCACCACCGGATCAGACATCCTTGCCCTGCGCCGTAAAGGACATAAATCCGAAAGTGCGGTTGCCCTTGTCTTCAACAGTGTGACGGCCGTCCTGCTTATTCTCTGGCTGGCAGGCATCAAGGTTGGTATGCCGACCCGGCCGCTCATCGATCCCGTCGGAATGGCGGTCTATCAATGGATTAAGGAGCTGCTCGCCTAATGCAAAAAACCGCTATCAGTCAGCGCCAATTTGCTTTCCTGACCATCTCGCTTTTGATCACAACCGCCTTGATCAACCTGCCCCATTTCCTGATCGAGTTGAGCGGATCGGATGCCGCCTTCTCGGTTATCATTATGGCGGTCTACGGTTTGGCGATTGCCGCTTATTTGGTCATGCTGTCCAAGCGCTACCCGCAGAAAAATCTGTTTGAAATCCATGAAATTATTTTCGGGCGGATTGGCGGCACCGTGATCAACCTCTTCTTGCTCCTTCACATCTGGTTCGTCTTCATGCGAGACATCCGCTTGTTCAATTTCTTTTCAAAGGTGACGCTGCTTCCGCGCACACCGACCGAAATTCTTCTGCTCCTGTTTTTCATCGTGCTGATCTACTACGGCTCGACTACGATCGAGGTCTCGGCAAGGGTGAACGAGCTGTTGTTTCCGATTCTCTTGCTGTCGCAGCTGTTCCTGCCGATTTTGCTGATCAATCAGTTTTCGTTCTATTCGGTCGACCCTTATTTTGTTCAGCCCCCCTCCCATGTAGGTTTGGCAGGAATCGTAGGCTGCACATGGTTTGGCGATATGGTCGTGATGGGCGCCTTTCTTCAGATGCTCTCGTCCAAAATGCAGATGAAGGCGGCGTTCCGATTCTCAGTCGTCACCGCCAGCTTTCTCATTTGCTTGTTCTTGACTCTGAGCATCCTCGTCTTCGGAACGAACATTACCGCCCAGCAGGTATACCCTTCCTTTTCGCTTGCAATGCAAATTTTTCTGACCGATTTTTTTGACCGGCTGGAACTTCCCTTTTTGGCGATCTATTTTCCCATCTTCTTCGTGAACACGACGATCACCTTCATCGCCATGATGATCGGAATCGGAACGGTGACGAAGAGCCGGGACTATACCCTCTTCAACCGTTCGCTCGGGCTTCTGCTGCTGCTTTCCTGTATTCTTGGATTCCGCGGAGCTATCGATGTGAATGTATTTTCGAACTATGGCTTTCCCTTCTATGTGTTGATTATCGAACCGCTGGCGATCTGCACGGTTCTGATCGGGTACTGGATCAAGGAAACCCGCGAGAAGAAACGCTCGCGGAAATCCGAGGTCAGCGATAACTCTGGGCTGTCCATGCATGAGGGCGTAAAAGATCGAACAAAGGACGACTCAAAGGCGCGCTCTTCACCTGAAGGTACCGGGGGGGATTCCAAGGAGAAGGACGGGACTGCGGGCAGACCCGCATGGCCGCAAAAAAAATGGACGTCCGTCACGAACCTGTTCATCGGACTGGCGATCCTATTCGCGGCGATAGGCTTTTTGGTCGGACTTGATTATCAGAAAGTGGCGACCGGCTGTGCCATCGGCTATCACCTCTGCTTGCTGATTTGCATTTATACCACCTATCGCGAAGCGAAGCGGTCGCGAAGCGAAGCCGCCCACACATAGTATGCTGTCAACTCCAACCCACAGTTTCCGCACCCTTTTCCATACCCATTGACGCCGACGCTTATCCGCACGATGCAGTTGACAGCGTACGTAGTATGCTGTCAACTCCAACCCATAGTTTCCGCACCCTTTTCCATACCCATTGACGCCGACGCTTATCCGCACGATGCAGTTGACAGCGTACAAGAAGGAGGGACCCATTTGCTGCCTGCTCCTGTCGCCCCGTTCGAGCCTTTGCTTGCCTCCGCCATTCCCGAAGGTGCGGACTGGATCGCTCAAATCAAATGGGATGGCGTCCGCATGCTGACCTATGCCGATGAGAAGGAAGTCCGGCTGTTTAATCGTAGACAGCATGAACGCACGGAGCAGTACCCGGAATTTGCAGAGCTAGCTGGCTATTGCCGAGCAAAAAGTGTTATTCTCGACGGCGAAATCATCGCTCTTGAGAATGGGCTTCCCTCCTTTCATCAGGTGATGAGAAGAGACGGCGTACGCTCGAAAGAGCGGATGCAGGCGGCTATGCGCTCGGTTCCCGTCGTTTATATGATCTTCGATCTCCTCTTCCTGGAGGGCGAATGGGTGACGGAGCGGCCGCTGTCGGATAGACAGCAGCTCCTCGCGCAGACGGTTATTCCAAACGAGCGCGTGCAGCTTGTTCCGAGCGTCAGACAGGGGGCCGACTTATTCCATGCCGTCTGCGAGCGCGGGATGGAGGGGATCGTCTGCAAGCAGTTGGCAAGCCGCTACGGAGTCGGGAGCAAGGACGGCCGCTGGGTGAAAATCAAGAATGACCGCGATCTCGTCGCCGTCGTGGGAGGAATGACCTTGAGAGGCGCCACGGCCAATGCCCTGCTGCTTGGCTTGTATGATTCCGAAGGACGCTTTCTCTACATCGGCCACGCCGGAACCGGAAAGCTGACAGGGGCCGACTGGGCCGAATTTACGGCGGCAGCCTTGCCGCTTCGACAGGCTGGTAAGCCTTTTGCCAACACACCAGACAGAGCGAAGGACGCCATTTGGTTGAAGCCCGTGTTCACGGTGAAGATTCGCTTTCTGGATTGGACGCGGCATGGAACGCTTCGGCATCCGAGCATTCAAGCCTTCGTTGCCGTTCCGCCCCATACCTGCACTTGGAACGGCTCGAACTGAAGGAGGACGCTATGAAGCAAGCGGCGAAGGGTACGGTTCTTATCGATGGCCAGGAGCTCATCATCACAAATCCCGAGAAGATCCTATGGCCCGAGCTCGGGATCACCAAGCTGGAGTATTTGCAGCATCTGATGGAGCTGTCTCCTTATCTGCTCGCTCATTGCCAGGACCGCTACCTGACGACCATCCGCTATCCGCATGGAATTCACGGCAAATCCTTTTACCAGAAAAATGCTCCAGAGCCGGTGCCCCCGTTCGTCCGAACCGCTGTTTTTCAGGATATCCGTTATGTCGTGCTGGATTCGCTGCCCACACTTCTCTGGCTGGGCAATTTGGCATGTCTGGAGTTTCACGCCTCCTTCCACCGAGTGGACGATGATCTCCCGGCGGAATGGGTGCTGGACATCGACCCTTCCCTTGACGAAGAGCCGCGCATCATGCAGGCGATCAGTCTCATCGGGGAAGCACTGGACAAGATGCGCATCCTCGCTGTACCCAAAACCTCCGGTGCCACGGGCGTTCAACTGGTCATTCCGATCCGCCGAGGGTACACGTTCGAAGATCTTAGACGGGCCGGCGAATTTATTGGTCGGTACCTGACCGAGCGCTATCCGCAGCTGTTTACCATCGAACGGCTGAAAAAAAACCGAGGGGATCGCATCTACGTCGATTATCTGCAGCATTGGCATGGCAAGACTTTATCTGCGCCCTATACTCCGCGTGCCCGAACGGCGGCATCCGTCTCCACCCCACTCTTGTGGTCGGAAGTGGAAGCGGGCGTCGATCCCCGAGACTTCCATCTTCGCAATCTGAAGCAAAGGCTGGACCTGCACGGAGATCTCCTCCTGCAGGTCCAGCCTCAATCCCTTGATCATGTCTTGTCCTTCTTGTGACTGCTCCTCTATGCGGCTACAGAAGCGGGGCGAGCAGTCGGCAAACCCGTTCCACCAGCCGACCATTCCGCGAGCTTGCCGTATATTGGGCGAGATCAAATGGACGGCATTCTTGGAAATCCAGCTGAAATTGCTCCTCCATTCGGCTTACCGCCTGCTCGCCCGTCAAGAAGATGTTCAGCTCGTAGCTGCTGAAAAAGCTGCGATAGTCGAGGTTGAAGGTGCCGATCGCCGCAATCCGGTCGTCCACGAGCAGGGCTTTGCCGTGGAAAAATCCTTTGCGGTATAGATAGAAACGAACGCCCTGCTTCGCCATCTCCGCCGCGTAGGTTAGGCCAGCGTAATGGGTGATCTTGTGATCCGCCACCTCGGGCAGCAGAATCCGCACATCCACCCCGCTTGCCGCAGCGGTTGCAAGCGCGACACTTATCGCCTCATCCGGAATGAAGTAGGGAGACGCCACATAGATCCGGCGACGAGCTCCCGTGAGCGCGGCAAAGTACAGCTTATAGATCTCCGATCCCGCATGATCCGGTCCATCCGCCGCAAGAAATATCCGTCCCGCCTTATCGGTCTTACCGGTTTCTGAGTCGCAGCGCGACTCCACCCCCTGAGTGGAATCCCCGCTTATTTCGGTTTCGGATGTAGGATCGAGCTTTTCCTCTTCCGGCTGCAGGTTTCTCCGAGTACCGCGATCCATTCCTCTCTTCGCCATGATCCAATCCCTCTCGAACAGCTCCGTCAAAGGCACGGCGACTGTACCTGCAAGCCGGATGGTCGAGTCTCGCCAGTACCCGAGCCGACTGTTCCCGCCTAAGTATTCGTCACCTAGGTTGATTCCTCCGACGTAAGCGACTCGATGATCCATGAGAAACAACCTGCGGTGGTTGCGTTCATTCACCTTTCTCTTGAAGAATGACGCCGCGAGCGGATAATGCCAAGCCACCTCGACACCGGCTTGCTTCAATCGATTCACATACGATTTGCTGAGAGAATGGCTCCCAGCCCCGTCGAGCAGCAAACGAACGCTCACCCCCTCACGGGCTTTGCGTTCCAGCATATCCCGAAAAACAGCGCTGGTCCGGTCGTCCCGCACAATGTAGAGAAGAAGCTCGATGGAGCTCTGGGCCTGCTCCATATCGGCAAGGATGCGCTCGAAGTTTTCTTTCACCTGGCTGAACAGTTGAAAGTCATTCGCCCCGCCTAACGGGTACGCAGGGATTTTCCGAAGCAGCGTCTCGAGGCGGTCCGGCCGCGCTTCGGTTTGCCAATTGTCGTTCCTTTCCACACCCAGAGACGGCTCGGCGTCGCGCTTGTTCTCACTCGCTCGGGTGGAGGGCCGGCCGAACCCCCGATATAGCACCAAGCCGATCAGGGGCAGCGGCAGTTGAATCAGAATCCAGGCAGCGCAGCTTGCAGGATTGCGATAGTCCGACAGCAGGACGATGAGCACCTGCAGCAGGATGCAGGCCAAGATCACGAGGATAATAAGGGCTCCGGTCATGGTGTCATGGTGTCCCCCCAGGCGGCGATTCTTGCAGAGAAATGGAGCCTCTCCGCAGATAAGCTTAGCTTTGCCCGAGAGAGGTTCCTTCATGAATCGGCGCCAGGCAGGTCCCGGTTAGGAGCGGACATCTCTCTTCGTGAAGAGCAGCCACGAAAGGGCATTGAAGAGGACAAAGTACACGCTGAGCACCGCAATGGAGAACCCGAGCGTCATTCCCTCGAAGGGGGGAGTGCCATTTAGATATTGGGTCAGATCCGTATTCGCGAACAGATAATACCGCATCCAGTCATACTTGTTCAGAGCGAGCACGAGCACGCTGCTGAGCAGCAGAACAAGGAGAGAAAGCGCGATGGCCAGCGAGCTGCTGCGGAATACGGTCGAAATCATGAATGCCATGGTGACGATCATGAGCAGGCTTACGCATTCAAGCCCATATGCGGAGAAGACATGCAAGATCATCGATCGCTCGTGGACAAGACCGTCCCCACCCAAATACAGATAAGGGGTATCCACCGCTCCGAATCCGAGCAAAAAGCCGTTGGTCAGGAACGCAGAGCCGAATAGCAGAGCGAGCAAAAGCAGGCTGAACAGCAAAGTAGCCAAATACTTGGACAGCAGCACCTTGGCTCTGACAGCCGGACGAATCAACAAAAGCTTGATCGTCCCTGTGGAGAATTCCCCCGCCACAATGTCCGCTGCGATGATCACCGTAAAGATGCTGACCAGAATAATGAGACTGGCCGCATTTAGCACGCCGCCCCAAATCTGATCGTCAGCCGGCGGAATGTTGTGCTCCAGCCGATATTCCGCTACCTTCACGATGCGTTCGCTGGATTTCTTGACCATTTGGTTCTCGCTGTTCAGCCCGGACTGGAAGCTCTCGATCTGACTGCGCGCCTCGCTCTGCCAATCCCGGTTCGAATGATCGGTAATCGAGTAGGAGAGAATGGCGGTCAGCACCGCGGCAATCACCAGCAGTCCGATGAGAATCCAGGTGCGAACGCGGTTGTAAATCTTCATATTTTCGTTGCGGATGAGGTTAAGCAAGGGTTTCCCCTCCCGTCATTTCGAGGAATTTGTCTTCCAGGCTCTTCTTCACGGGGCTGATTCCGTGTACGCGGATACCAGCTTTGACCAACTGCTCGTTGATGTCGGCAGCCTGTTCCTGTCCGGCATCTACTTCAAGCCCTGCCTCCGTCTGTTTCAGGGAAACTCCGAGCCTGGTCAAAACTTCTGCTGCTCGCTCCGGCGTTCCAACCCTAAACAGATAGCGCTCCTTTTCCCCTTCCGCTACAAACTCGCCAATGAGTCGAACATCGATGAGACGGCCTTTCTGAATGACGCCGACCCGGTCGCACATGAGCTCCATCTCCGCGAGCAAGTGACTGGAGACGACGATCGAGATGCCTTCCTCTCGCGCAAGGGTGCGCAGGTAATCGCGGAGCTCGCGGATTCCGGCGGGATCGAGTCCATTGGTAGGCTCGTCGAGAATGAGCAGAGTCGGCTTCTGCAGGAGAGCTTGGGCAACGCCAAGTCGTTGACGCATGCCGAGCGAATACGATTTGACCTTATCGTGAATCCGCTGCTCGAGGCCGACAAGCCGCACCACCTCGTCGATTCTCTCAATGCTAACGCCGGGAACCATGCGGGCATAGTGCACCAGATTCTTATAGCCGCTCAAGTATTTGTACATCTCGGGGTTCTCGACGATCGCTCCCACATGGCGGATCGCCTGTTCGAATTCGTGGCGAATGCTTTTCCCCTCGATCCAAACATCTCCATCAGTCGGCTTCATGAGCCCCACCATCATTCGGATGGTTGTCGTTTTCCCTGCGCCGTTAGGACCGAGAAAGCCAAATACTTCCCCCTTCGGCACCTCAAAGCTTACATTGTCGATGATCAGGCGGGAGCCGATTTTCTTGCTAAGCCCCTTAATCAGAACGGTTGGCCTGTCCAACAAAAGTTCCTCCTCTGTACGAAAGGCAGCCGCAGCCGCTATCCGTTATTTGTTATAGAATACCATTTCATTCCCTATTGATAAATATCCCTTGTAAAAAAGTGGGAACACCCTCCCTGCCCGAGAGTCCAGAAGCTCTAGTATCCCCATAAAAAAACCGCTTCGTTTCCGGACATCTGATGTCCGGAAACGAAGCGGTCCAACAACTAGTAACACCAATGAAATCGAAAAACGGCTTGGAAACGGCACGCGTTTGAGTGAGTCAAGTGGAACACCCTCCGCTCCGCTTACTCGCCTGGAGCAGAGCGGAACAACGGCGCAAGCTGATCAGCAAGCGCCCGCTCCAAATAGGGATCGATATGAAGAAATCGTTTAAACTCCAAATAATTGGCGGCCAGCTTGCCGAGGTTACCGGAGTCGGGAGACGCCTGCTTGACCGCGCGGATCAGCAGGTTTTTGGGCGTATGCTCCATGTCGATAAACTCAAGAATCTGAGTCTTGTAGCCCACAAGCTCAAGAAGGCGTGCGCGGGCCGAATCTGTGGCGAGAGCGGCGAAGCGCTCTCGAATGATCCCATGCTCAAGCATCGGCTCGAGGACAGGCTGCTCCAACTGGCTGTACAGCTCATGCTGGCAGCACGGAACCGAGAGGATGACGCGGGCGTTCCAGCGAACTGCTTTTTCAAGCGCTGCATCGGTCGCGGTATCGCAAGCATGAAGGGTGACCACCATATCCGCCTCATGAGCCCCCTCATATTCCGCAATATCACCCTTCAGGAATTCCAGTCCTTCATACTTCAGTCGTTCCGCCAAGGCGCGGCAGCTCGCGATGACATCCTCCTTGAGGTCGAGTCCGGTGATTTCCACTTCCCTGTTCTCAAGGAACACGAGGTAATGATAGAGGGCGAAGGTCAAATACGACTTGCCGCAGCCGAAATCGATAATGCGCAATTTTTTTCCTGCTGGCAGAAGAGGAAAGACATCCTCCACCATCTCCAAAAATCGATTGATTTGCCGAAACTTATCATATTTTGCGGCGAGCACTTTGCCCTCCGCGTTCATCACGCCAAGCTCCACCAGATAAGGAACCGGCTCTCCTTCCTTGAGCAGGTAGGATTTGCTCCGGTTGTGCGCCAAATTCGCCTGCGGCTTCGTTGGCTTCTTCTTAAGAATCGAAGCTTTTCCCTTCTTGCTGACCAGGATTTGATAATCCCCATCCTCCGCTTGCAAGAGTCCCTGCCTGTAGTCTGCCTCGATAAGAGTACCCAGCTTGTCCGCTGCAGCATCTGGAAGGAGATTCTCATGCAGCTCCTTCGTCCCGACGGTACAAGTCAATTGGTAATGAAGGCCCCCTTTTAGCTCCACTGGCTTCATCCGGACCTTGGTCGCCGAGCCCTCTTCCTTGCGCCGTGGATTGCTGAGAACGGCCTGCGTTAAAGCTTTCGTCTCGATCAGACGGTCGATCAACTGTCTCGTCTCGTTCATAATTCCTCACTTATGCCGGTCTGGCTCGTATTTTTTTCTTCAAATTATCATGCGCATCTCTATGGCATGTATGATACGTCCTAAGGGGGATATCGCCTATCCCCTCAGCCGTGACGCTTCGTTATTTAGCAGACCTGCGGCGCTTGCGACGATCCTTGCGCGGCGGGAAGGTTTCGGGAGCAAGCTCCGCCGGCCCGGTCGCTTCATGCTCATAAGCCGACCTCTTGCTCATGCCGAAGCGCCTCATTTCCCCGCGCTCCCGTTCAGCCGTACCGCAAGCTTGAACATGCTCGCGAAACAGGTTTTCCAGAAATTCGATCCGGATATGAAGCTGGCGAACCGTCTCTTTAAGCTCCTTGATTTCTTCATAGGCGGTTCTGTCGTCCACAACACCCGGCAGATGACCGGCCGCCTGTAGAAGCTGCCTCTCTTCGAGCTCTTTCCAAGCGTCCCGTTCTTCACCCAAAAGAACGGTCAATTCCTCCTCGGACAGCAACGGCTTGTCCTGCGTCACCGGCATAACCACCTTCCCGAACGTTTTTCATCCGACACATCCACATTCTCTAATCCGCTTCTTCTATAATAGAGCTTTCCGGATACGGAGGCTAGTCCGTTTCCCCTTGTGCTGCCTATATGAAAAATCAGGAAAGCGGCCCAATGTCCCTGCATTCCCTGCAGGGGCATCGGGCCGCTTCTCTTTTCCAAGCAATTCCTGGACGTTAAGCCTTCTTCCAAATGATCTCGCATTCGATCTCGGCTCAGTCGCCAATCTCGATATTGCCTGACACGGTCTCCACATCAATCACGGGACCTTCTTTTCCCGTATTACCCGAGTAGTGGCCTTTGGAGGAATCCACGACTTGAAAGTCTTTCGAATTCGTGCGGATGGACCCGGAGACGGTTTTGCCTTTCACTTCATAAACGGCCTCCTGCGGGGTTATCACTTGAATATCGCCGGACACGCTATGGGCGCTGACGGGAACCATCTTGATCAGCTCAACGTCCAGATTCCCAGATGTGGTCTTGGCCGTCGTCTCGCCGCTAACATCCTCCAAGACGAGATCCCCGGAAACCGATTTGAGCGACAAGGTTGTGTAATCCGACTCCCTTACTTGAATCGTTCCTGAAGTGGAGGCAGCCGTCAAGCTATCTCCTTGGATTTTCTCGAGCGTTTGCTCACCGGATACGGTCTTAACGGATGTTTTACCCGTGCTGTTCTGCACCGTCACATCGCCGGATACCGATTCCGTGCCGAGCTCCTTCGTCTGAAGACCGGACAATTCCTGATCACCTGAGACGGTTTGAACGCGGATTTCATCAAATTCCTTTTCCGGAACTTTAATCACCAAATCAAGGGAAGACGAGAAGGAGAAGAACAGCTTGCGCTTCATTCGGACTTCCACCTTCAGTACGGAGCCCTTCTGTTCGGTCCAAAGCTCCACATTTCCGTTCTTCGCAGCGTTTCCCTTCAGTTCGACGTCAATTTGCTCTCCATCATAAGCGGTTACTTGAACATCCGTACTGGTGGCTTGAACGCGGATCGTATCGATCTCCGCCGAATTCACACGCTTATTCTCCTCCACCTGGGTCGAACTGACCACATCGCTCGCAAAAACCGCGCGGTACGTCAGCGTGCCGAACCAGATAAGCCCGGCGCATAGCAGAAGGAGTCCAACAATCCAAAATGGTCGTTTCACAAAAAAGCACCTCTTTCGTGGGATACCCGCCGGAGAGCCGAACCCTCCCTTTCCGTCCATGCCCAAAAGCCCAATAACCAACAAGGCCGCCTGCGGTTTGTCTGCTTCTCATACTTCTTCTATATCCTTATCATATCCAGGTTGGAATCCCGTGAAAACCGATGCCGGTCCAGATTTAACACCGACCAAAGTCGGGGATGAGTCGTAGAACAGCCGTTTGGAATTCAAAAAAAGGTCCAGCCGAGACGGGCTGAACCTTTCGAAAGGGGCGATCAAAGGCGAAACAAGGTTAACCAAGCAGGGTCGGAGCGTCTTTGCGTTCCGTAAGAACGGCTGGCAGAGGGAATGAAGATGCCGCCGGAATCGATTCTCCTCCGCAATCCTCCTCAAGCCGTTTCATCGCCACGGACATCATCAGCTTGAGTCGGTTGACCTGATTCACAGAGCTTGATCCCGCGTCATAATCCATCGCCGCAATATTCGCTTCCGGATACAGTTCCTTCAACCCCTTGATCATCCCTCTCCCAACCACATGATTGGGCAGGCAAGCAAAGGGTTGAGCGCAGACGATATTGGGCACTCCGTCATCCAGAAGCTCCATCATCTCAGCCGTGAGGAACCAGCCTTCTCCCGTCTGATGGCCGACCGACATAAGCTTTCCTGCCTTTTCAGCCAGCTCATAGATGCTGTGTGGAACTCCAAACCTCCCGCTCGCCTTGAGGGCGGCCTTCATGGGCTTGCGCATATGCTCCAGGTAAGCAATCACAGCGTGTCCCGCCATCCCCGCAACCCGGCTCTTGCCCATGTACTTTCCCTTGTAGATCGGATTGTACGAGCAGTACAGGAAGAAATCGAGAAGGTCGGGAACGACCGCTTCTCCGCCCTCGGCCTCAATCTGTTCGACCAGCTTGTTGTTCGCGTCGGGGTGAAATTTGACGAGAATTTCGCCGACCACTCCGACCCGGGGCTTGCGGAGCCCGGTAACCGGAAGCCGGTCGAACTCCTCTACGATCTGCTTCAGAATCCAGCTGTACTCTCTTTGACGGAAGCTCGGAAGAGACTCCTTACAAGCCTCAAGCCAACGTCTGTAGAGCTCATCGGCGCTTCCCTGCACGGACTCATAAGGCCGGACGCGGTACAGAACGCGATTCAGTAAGTCTCCGTAGCACGCGGCTGCGACGATCTTACGGACTAATCCTGGAGTAGGTTTAAAGCCGGGATGCTTTTCGATCCCCGCCGCGCTCACCGCAACAACAGGGACGTGCCCCATACCGGCATCTTGCAAAGCCTTGCGGAGAAGAGCAACATAGTTGGTTGCCCGGCAGCCTCCTCCGGTCTGGGTCATCATCACCGCCGTGCGGTTCAGGTCATATTCGCCGCTCTTGAGAGCCGCCATAATCTGACCGATGGTCACGATCGCCGGGTAGCAGGCGTCGTTGTTGACGTAGGTCAGCCCTTCATCGATGTCCTTCCGGTCGGCGCTCACAAGCACTTTAAGTCGGTAGCCTTCGCTTGCCGCCGCCACCCCGATCAGCTCAAAATGGGTAGGCGACATCTGCGGGCCGATGATGGTATACTCCTCGCGCATCTCCTTCGTGAACATGACGGGTGCTGCTGCTTCACGCACCTTGCGGGCGCTGACCCCCTTGCGCTCCCGCTCCTCCATCGCCGCCTTCAGAGAACGGAGGCGAATGCGCGCCGCTCCGAGGTTGTTGATCTCGTCGATCTTGAGCAGGGTGTACATCTTGTTGCGATTTTCCAGAATCTCCTGGACCATATCGGCCGTGACGGCATCCAGTCCGCAGCCGAAGGAAGTGAGCTGAACCAATTCCAGGTTATCGTGATGGCTAACAAAGCTCGCTGCACGGTAGAGACGGGAATGGTATTTCCATTGGTTCACGACCCGCAGAGGCTCCGTAATTTCGCCCAGGTGAGCGACGGAATCCTCGGTGAGCACCGCCATATCGAGACTCGCGATCAGATCGGGAATGCCATGGTGAATCTCCGGATCGACATGATACGGCCGCCCGCTCAGCACGATGCCTTTTTTGCCCGTTTGCCTCAAGAACTCCAGCGTTTCTTCACCCTTCTGGCGGATATCCGCACGCACGCGTTCATTTTCTTCCCATGCCCGCTCCACGGCCTCCCGGATTTCCTTCGAGGGAATGGACGGGAACGTCCGAGCAAGCTCCTTGCTCAAGGCCTGCTTGTCATCCAGCGTCAAAAAGGGACTGAGAAGCTTCATCCCTTCCTCGCGGAACAGGTCCATGTTGGTGCGGATCACCTCGGGATAGGACGTCACGACCGGACAGTTGAAATGATTGGTCGCTTCCGGAGCCTCCTGCTCTTCATACATGACCGAGGGATAGAAGATCAGGCGGCATCCTTCTTCGGCGAGGGATGCGATATGGCCGTGGACGAGCTTGGCCGGATAGCAGACCGATTCGGAAGGGATGGTCTCCATCCCTTTTTCGAACAGCTCCTTGGAGGAGCGGCCGGAGAGCTCAACCCGAAAGCGCAGCGCCGTGAAAAAGGTATGCCAGAACGGATAGTTCTCGTACAGGTTCAAAACCCGCGGAATGCCGACCGTTCCCCGTTCCGCCTGCTCGGGCGGAAGCGGTTCGTAAGCAAAAATCCGCTTGTACTTGTAGTCGTAAAGATTGGGAAGCGCCTGCTCCGTTCGCTTGATCCCTGCTCCGCGCTCGCAGCGGTTGCCGGTGATGTGAAAGCTGCGGTCAGGGAAGCGATTCACGGTCAAGAGACAGTGATTGCCGCACAGCTTGCAGCGCCTGCGGCTCACCTCGTAGGTGAAGCCGTCGAGGGCTTCGCGGGGAAGAACCGCGCTGACGGAAGCAGCGGCGGGTGCGTCAGCAAGCTCGAGGTCGCAGATCGCCTCGGCCAATCCGGTTGCGGCTGCTGCTTCCGGCTGTGCCGCTTCCTGATGGCGCTCTTTGGCGATCAGAGCCGCGCCGTAAGCACCCATGATTCCCGCCGTGTCTGGACGCACCGCTTCCCGTCCGGTCAGGATTTCAAACGCGCGCAGCACGGCTTCGTTCAAGAAGGTGCCGCCTTGAACGACGACTCGCTCGCCTAGATCTTCGGGATTACGCAGCTTGATGACCTTCTGCAGCGCATTTTTGACGACGGAATAAGACAAGCCCGCCGACAGGTCGGCGACGGTTGCGCCTTCCTTCTGCACCTGCTTGACCTTGGAATTCATGAAGACTGTGCAGCGCGAGCCGAGATCGACAGGATGGCTGGCGGTGAGCGCCTGCGCGGCAAAATCCTGAATCGGCAGGCCGAGCGCGCTTGCAAAGCTCTCGAGGAACGAACCGCAGCCGGCCGAGCATGCTTCGTTCAACAGCAGGCTGTCGATGGTCCCGTTCTTGATCTTCATGCACTTCATGTCCTGCCCGCCGATGTCGAGGATGAAGTCGGCATCCGGGCGGAATTTGACGGCAGCCTTGTAATGGGCGACCGTCTCAATCTCTCCGATATCGATGCGCAGCGCTGCCTTGACGAGGCCTTCGCCGTATCCGGTCACAGCTGACTTGGCGAGATAAGCCGTAGGCGGAAGAGCCTCATAGAGCTGCTTCAAGGCTTCGGTTACGGAATGGAGCGGATTGCCCTGGTTGCTGCCGTAATACGTAAACAGAATCTCATCGTCTCTGCCGATGAGCACGACCTTGGTCGTCGTTGAACCGGCATCGATGCCGAGGAAGCACGGCCCAACATAACCAGCGAGGTCGCCTCTCGGAGCGGTTGCCTCCGCATGGCGGGAACGGAAAGCGAAGAGCTCGCCTTCATCCGCGAATAGAGGAGGCAGCGGCTCAGATTCCCGCTCCTCGGGCTGCCAAGTGAGACGGCTGAGCCTCCGCGACCACTCGTCGACGGGAAGAGCCTGTTCCCGCTCGCTGAAGAAAGCCGCGCCGCTATTGAATGCTGCGCCAAGCGCTACGAAATACTGGGCGTTGTCCGGGAATATCGCCTCTTCCTCGCGAAGAGAGAGCGTTTCGATAAAACGGGCTCGGAGCTCGGAGAGGAACGTCAACGGACCGCCGAGAAACGCAACCTTGCCGCGAATCGGCCTTCCGCAAGCGAGTCCGCCAATGGTCTGATTAACCACGCTCTGAAAGATGGACG
This sequence comes from Gorillibacterium timonense, assembly GCF_001457415.1. Taxonomy (GTDB): domain Bacteria; phylum Bacillota; class Bacilli; order Paenibacillales; family NBRC-103111; genus Gorillibacterium; species Gorillibacterium timonense. The sequence goes on along the minus strand of NZ_LN881722.1, from coordinate 515,223 downwards.
CGGCGATATCCTCGCGCCGTGCTCCTTCATTCAGCAACGGTTGAACATCCGTCTTGGCGAACACGCCGCAGCGAGAAGCGATCGGATAGATCGTTTCATACTGGCGCGCCAACTGATTGAGGCCTTCGGCATCCGTCTGTAACAGCGAGGCGATCTGATCGATGAAGGCACCCGTGCCCCCGGCGCATGCCGAATTCATCCGCTGCTCAATGCCACCGCGGAAGTAGATGATTTTGGCGTCCTCTCCGCCCAGTTCGATCACGACATCGGTTTCAGGGATGAAGCGCTCCACCGCCTGCGTACAAGCGATGACCTCCTGGATGAAAGGAACCTCCATATGTTTAGACAGGGAAAGACCGGCCGACCCACTGATGTTCAAGGTCGCCCGTGCTCCCGGGAACTCTCGGCGCAGCTCAGACAAGAGAGCCGTGACGGTATTTTTGACATCTGACAAGTGACGACGGTAGGAATGGTAGACTATGGTGCCCAATTGGTCAACCGCAACCATCTTGGCGGTCGTTGAGCCGACGTCAAGTCCGATATGCATGATCATGAGGCATCACCTTCAATCTAAATATACGAGCATGGAGAACGAACAGTACATGTCGGTCAAAAGAATCCGCACACACGCTCAAAAAAATTACCCTCTTCTCCTACTTCCCTTTTCATCCCCTATTTCCTTCACTGAAAAAAGAAAGATTTCGCAACGTTTGACGAATTTTGCGCCTATCGGCGGAGATCTTTATGCCTAGTCCGCTTTCAACCTAATCGTGCGGATAAGATTCGGCGTCAATAGGTATGGGAGGGGGTGCTGGAACCATGGGCTTGGAGTTGAAAACGTACTTAGTCCGCTTTCAACCTAATCGTGCGGATAAGATTCGGCGTCAATAGGTATGGGAGGGGGTGCTGGAACCATGGGCTTGGAGTTGAAAACGTACTTAGTCCGCTGCTGATGCTGCTCCCTTGATATTGGAGTGGTAAGCGAAGGGAGATATTGCTATATTGTGTATAAAAAACCATAAGAAGTGAGGAGATTGTGATGATTTCGTCCTCTTCCCCATCGGAACGTAAGCCGCATGAATCTCAAAGCGGTGAAAAAAACATATCCGAAGAAAGTGTCGCTTACGTGGATCCCCAGCTTGAGGAACTCGCAAGAATAACGGGCGGCGGTCCGATGAAAAAAACTGATTTGGCCACTATGCCGAAGCCGCTGCGCTACTTTGGTTACTTCGTCATGACCGTGTTTATCCTCATGGTTGCAATCGGTTTTTATTTTTCCTTTTTCAAATAGCACATTTATTTCGAATTGCTTAAGCGAACGCCTCTCCTGCAAGCCTAGTCAGGTGAAATGGTCAACCGAAGGACATTGCTGCGGTTGACAGAATGAAGAAAGAGCCGATCCCTTCAATCGAGTAAAGGGATCGGCTCTCTTAGTTGATACAGCCTGTTCAAATCAGGCGATTAGGGCAGATTGGATGCGCCCATCAGGTAGCGGTCCACTTCCCGCGCGGCTGCGCGGCCTTCGTTGATCGCCCAGACGACGAGGCTTTGTCCGCGGCGCATGTCGCCGGCAGCGAATACGCCGGGCACGTTCGTCGAGAATTTGCCATACTCGGCCTTGGCGTTCGTCCGTTCGTCCCGCTCGACGCCTAGCTGCTCCAAAACCGGATTCTCCGGCCCGGTAAAGCCCATAGCCAGAAGGACGAGCTGAGCCGGGAGAACCCGCTCGCTTCCTGGAACTTCAACCGGGATCAACCGACCGTTCGCGTCCTTCTTCCATTCAATCTGCACGGTATGCACTTCGGCCACATGGCCGTCCGCATCGCCGACGAATTTCTTGGACGAGACGAGATACTCCCGGGGATCGCTGCCGTACTTGGCGGCGGCTTCCTCTTGGCCGTAGTCCATCTTGTACACCTTCGGCCACTCCGGCCAAGGGTTGTTGCCCGCCCGTGATACCGGCGGCTTCGGCATGATCTCCAGTTGAGTCACACTGTTGCAGCCGTGGCGAAGCGAGGTGCCTACGCAGTCAGTCCCGGTGTCCCCGCCGCCAATGACGATGACATCCTTGCCTTCGGCGGAGAGAAACTCGCCGTCGGCAAGTTCGGAATCGAGCAGGCTCTTCGTGTTCTTGCCGAGGAATTCCATGGCAAGATGAATCCCTTCCAGCTCGCGCCCTTCAATCCTGAGGTCGCGGCCTTGGGTCGCCCCGCCGCATAGAACGACGGCGTCATACTCCGCCTTCAATTGATCTGCCGGAATGTCCTTGCCGATCTCCGTGCCGGTGATGAACTGTACGCCTTCCGCGGCGAGCAGATCGACGCGGCGCTGAACGACTTCCTTCTCCAGCTTCATGTTCGGAATGCCGTACATGAGCAGACCACCCGCACGGTCCGCCCGTTCGTACACCGTCACGCTGTGCCCGGCCTTGTTGAGCTGAGCCGCAGCGGCGAGGCCCGACGGACCGGAGCCGACGACCGCCACCTTCTTACCGGTGCGCGTCTTCGGCGGCTCCGGTTTGATCCAGCCCTCCGCGAAGCCACGATCCACGATGGCCCGCTCGATCGATTTGATCGTGACGGGATCGCCATTCAACCCAACGGTACAGGAGCCCTCGCAAGGGGCCGGACATACCCGGCCCGTGAACTCGGGGAAATTGTTGGTCTTGTGCAGCCGCTCCAGCGCCTCTTCCCAGCGGTTCCGGTAGACGAGATCATTCCATTCCGGAATCAGGTTGTTGACAGGACAGCCGGAGGCCATACCGCTGATCAGCTTGCCCGAATGACAGAAGGGAATGCCGCAGTCCATACATCGGGAGCCTTGTACCTGCAGGCGCTCGACGGGCAGCTCTTCATGAAATTCCTTGTAGTGAAGAATCCGGGACAGAGGGTCGTCATCCTTGGGGACTTCGCGCGTATATTCCAAAAAACCGGTTGGCTTTCCCATCGTTTGCTCTCCTCCTCCGTCAGTTTCCGCTCACACGGCTTGCGTCACGCATGTTTTCCTCGAAGGCAGCCATGACCGCCTGCTCGTTAGACAACCCGGAGTTTTTGCCGTTTTCAATGGCTTCGAACATCCGCTTGTAGTCCTTGGGAATGACCTTCACGAAGTGGAAGATCTCCTCTTCCCAGTTCTCCAGAATGCGCTGAGCAACCGTGCTGCCGGTGAATTTATGGTGATTACGGATCATTGTTCTGAGCTCGTTGACCTCATAATGCTCGGTTACCTGCTCCAGCAGGACCATCTCTTTGTTGACCTTGGTATCGAAATCGCCGGCCTTGTTGTAGACGTATGCGACCCCGCCGGACATCCCGGCGGCAAAGTTACGCCCGGTCTTGCCCAAGACGGCGACCCGACCTCCGGTCATGTATTCACATCCGTGGTCGCCGACTCCTTCAACAACCGCGCGCACGCCGCTGTTGCGGACGCAGAACCGTTCGCCGGCCCGGCCGCGGAAGTAGGCTTCCCCATCAGTAGCACCGTACAAGGCGACGTTGCCGAGAATGATGTTGTCCTCGGGCACGAATGCCGAAAGCTTCGACGGGAAGATGATGACCTTCCCTCCGGAGAGCCCTTTGCCGACATAGTCGTTGGCGTCTCCTTCGAGCGACAGGGTGATTCCCTTCGGAACGAAGGCTCCGAAGCTCTGCCCGGCCGAACCGTTGAAGTGAAGCCGGATCGTATCGTTCGGCAGCCCTTCTGCTCCATAGCGGCGGGTGACTTCGCTGCCCAGAACCGTACCCACGACGCGGTTGACGTTCTTGATCGGCATGATCGCATGCACATGGTCCCCGTTATCAAGAGCTGGCTTGCACACCGCAAGCAGCTTGGTAACGTCGAGAGAGCGGTCCAGACCGTGATCCTGCTCCTCCGTACAGGAGCGTCCGACGGTGTCGGGCACTTCCGGCTGGTAGAGGAGGGCCGACAAGTCGATGCCCTTCGCCTTCCAGTGTGTGATAGCCTTCTTCGGCTCCAACACATCGGTGCGGCCGACCATCTCGGCGATGGTGCGGAAGCCGAGCTCCGCCATGATCTCGCGGACCTCTTGAGCGATGAAGACCATCAGGTTGACGACATGCTGCGGATCTCCGGCAAACCGCTTGCGCAGCTCCGGATTCTGCGTCGCCACGCCGACCGGACAGGTGTCCAGGTGACAGACGCGCATCATGACGCAACCAAGGCTGATCAGCGGGGTAGTGGCAAAGCCGAATTCCTCCGCGCCAAGCAGGGCGGCGACGACGACGTCGCGGCCGGTCAACAGCTTGCCGTCCGTCTCGACGGTGATGCGGCTGCGCAGGTTATTCAGGATCAGCGTCTGATGCGCCTCAGCTAACCCCAGCTCCCACGGCAGACCCGCATGGCGGATGCTCGTTTGCGGGGAAGCGCCGGTGCCGCCCTCATAACCACTGATCAGAACAACATCGGCCTTGCCTTTGGCAACCCCTGCGGCGATGGTGCCGACGCCGACCTCCGACACCAGCTTGACGCTGATGCGCGCGTTCGGGTTGGCATTCTTCAGATCGTGGATCAGCTCAGCCAAATCCTCAATCGAGTAGATATCGTGATGCGGAGGCGGTGAGATCAAGCCTACGCCCGGCGTAACGCCGCGCACTTCGGCGACCCACGGGTATACCTTGCGGCCCGGCAACTGCCCGCCTTCACCTGGTTTCGCTCCCTGCGCCATCTTGATTTGAATCTCGTCGGCGTTCACCAGGTAGTGGCTCGTGACGCCGAAGCGACCGGACGCCACCTGCTTGATCGCGCTGCGCCGGGAATCGCCGTTCGCATCCGGCGTAAACCGCTCGGGATGCTCGCCGCCTTCCCCGGTGTTGCTTCTGCCGCCGATGCGGTTCATGGCGATCGCCAGCGCTTCATGCGCTTCCTTGCTGATGGAGCCGAAGGACATGGCGCCCGTCTTGAAACGCTTGAAGATCGACTCGATCGGTTCCACCTCATCGAGCGGAATCGAGCGGCGCCCCTGCTTGAACTCCAGCAGGCCGCGGAGGTGGAATTGCTTCTCCGAATCGCGGTTGATATGCTTTACAAAGGTTTTGTACTGGGCGTAATTGTTGCTGCGCACCGCTGTCTGCAGCGCATGAATGGCTTCCGGAGAGTACAGATGCTCTTCCCCGCTCGCTCGGTACTGCAGATCGCCGCCAGCGTCGAGAACCGTATCTTTGCCTTCCAGCTCGGAGTAAGCGCGCTGATGGCGCAGCTCCACTTCGCGGGCAACGATATCGAGCCCGATCCCTTCGACCCGAGAGGGCGTCCAGGTGAAATACTTATCAATGAAGGAACGCTTCAGGCCGACCGCCTCGAAGATTTGAGCGCCGCGGTAGCTCTGGATCGTCGAGATGCCCATCCGGGCGAGGACCTTGACCACGCCTTTGGTAACGGCTTTGCTGTAGTTATAGTGAGCCTTCGCGCTATCGACTCCGGTGAGGAAGCCGTCCGCAATCATCTCGTCCAGCGTCTCGTAGACGAGATAGGGGTGGATGGCGCCGGCGCCATATCCGATCAGAAGCGCAAAGTGATGCACCTCGCGCGGCTCGCCGGACTCCACGACCAGGCCAACCTTGGTGCGCGTGCCTTGGCGAATCAGATGGTGATGCAGGCCGGACGTTGCGAGCAGCGCCGGGATCGGGGCATGGTCGCCATCCACTCCCCTGTCAGATAGAATGAGAAGAGACGCGCCTTCCGCAATGGCTTGGTCGGCATCCGCGAAGAGGGCATCCAGCTTCGCTTCCATTCCCGCTTCACCTTCTTGCGGGTTATAAGTCATGCGAAGCGTTACCGCCTTAAAGCCTTGGGAGCCAGCAGAGCGCAATTTCGCCATTTCCTTATTCGTCAAAATCGGCGATTTGATGCGGATTTGTCGACAGCTTTCGGGGGCGGGATCGATGAGGTTGCCTTCCGCTCCAAGCGTCGTCTCTTGCGCCGTTATGATCTCTTCAAAGTTCGCATCGATCGGAGGGTTGGTCACCTGTGCGAACAACTGCTTGAAGTAATGGTACAGAAGCTGCGGCTTATCGGACAGAACTGCAAGCGGGGCATCGTTGCCCATCGAACCGATGGGATCGACTCCGTTCTTCGCCATGGGCTCCAGGAATTTGCGCAGCGACTCGAAGGTGTAGCCGAACGTCAGCTGACGCTTCAGCAGCGGCTCCGCTTCAACCGGCTTCTCGGCCGATTCGGGGAGGTCATCGAGCGAGATCAGGTAACGGTCCAGCCATTCCTGATACGGCTTCTCTGACACGATTCTTCCCTTGATTTCCTCGTCCGACACGATTCGTCCTTCCTTGGTATCGACCAGCAGCATTCTTCCCGGCTGCAGACGTTCCTTGCTCAGGATCTGATCCGGCGGAAGATCGATGACGCCGACCTCGGAGGCTAGAACGATCATGCCGTCCGTCGTCACGTAATAGCGAGCCGGACGGAGACCGTTGCGGTCGAGCACGGCGCCGATCACGCGGCCGTCGGTGAAGGAGATGGCGGCCGGACCGTCCCACGGCTCCATCAGACAGCTGTGATATTGATAGAAAGCCCGCTTGGCCGGGTTCATCGTCTCATGCTTCGACCAAGGCTCGGGAATCATCATCATGGCGGCATGCGGCAAGCTTCGACCCGTCAGGGACAGGAACTCCAGCACATTATCGAAGATCTGCGAATCGCTGCCGTCTTCCTCCATTAAAGGAAGCAGCTTCTTGAAATCTTCGCCGAACAGGTCCGTGTCGCAAAGCGCCTGACGTGCCCGCATCCAGTTCACATTGCCGCGAAGGGTATTGATCTCTCCGTTGTGGATCATGTACCGGTACGGATGCGCCCGTTCCCAGCTCGGGAAGGTATTGGTGCTGAAGCGGGAGTGAACGAGGGCGAGTGCGGACGTTAGCTGCGGATCGCCAAGCTCGGTATAATAGAGGTAAACTTGTTCCGGGGTGAGCATTCCTTTATAAACGATCGTCCGGCTGGACAGGCTGGCATAATAGAAGCTATCCGCTCCGTCCAGCTTGTGAACCGCATGCTCGGACAGCTTGCGGATGACGTACAACTTGCGTTCAAAGGCGAGCTCGTCGGCAGAATCGACAGAATTCGCCCCGATGATCACTTGGACGACATGGGGTTCTCTGTCCTTCGCCGAGTCGCCCAGCATGGAGTTATCGGTCGGCACCTCTCTCCATCCGAGCAGTGTCTGCCCTTCCTCCTTCACGATGCGCTCGACCGTAGCCTTGCAAGCCGCACGAATGGATTCATCCTGCGGCAGAAAGATCATGCCGACTCCGTATTGGCTCGGCTCCGGAAGGGTGATTCCTTGCTCCGCCATAGCTTGAGACAGATAGGCGTGCGGAATCTGTATCAGAATGCCGGCGCCGTCACCGGTGTTCGTTTCACTGCCTTGGCCGCCGCGGTGATCCAGATTGCAGAGCACCTGAAGGGCCTGTCGGACGATGGTATGGGACGGTTTTCCCTCAATGCTTGCCACGAAGCCTATTCCGCAAGCATCGTGTTCAAACCGAGGGTCATACAGTCCCTGCTTAGGGGGCAATCCATTCAGTTTCATTCCCGCGCAACCTTTCGTAATTTAGTAGGGAAAACTGTTAAATCCAAAAGCCAACAAAATATTTATTTCATATTACCATCGGCCATGTCAGATTACAATTTATAATCCGCAAAAGACGAATAAAAAAGAGTTATATACATGGAACCTTCGGCTTTTCACTCCGGTTGACATTTCCAGGCGTAAAGCTCCAATGAAAGCGCCAAAATTCTTTTTTTGTTCCGGGACCGCTAACATGATATGATGATAGACGGGACTTATAGAACCCTGTGTTTCGGCTCTAGGAGCCGGTCTGTGGGAATTTGGATGGAATAAGGCAAGGTGAATCTTTCGTGAGAAAAAAAAGAATCCTTCTTCTATCCGAGGGATTCGGCTCGGGACATACTCAAGCGGCGCACGCGATTTCCGTCGGCCTCCGCAGGCATTCCCCCTCGGTCCGCACCCGCGTGCTCGAGCTCGGGGCGTTTCAGCATCCGACCATTGCCCCATGGATCTTCTCCGCGTACCGCAAGACGATCACTTCGCAGCCGAAGCTGTTCGGAAAGCTTTATAAAAGCAAATACAAAAAAGAGCTGAACCGGTTCACCTCGATGGCCCTTCATCGCATCTTTTACAATGCCACGGAGGAGATCATTGAACAGCTGCAGCCGGATATGATCGTCTGCACGCATATGTTCCCGAGCATCGTGGTATCGCGGCTGAAGCGCGCCGGACTGACGACTCCGCTCGTTACCGTCATCACCGATTATGACGCTCACGGCACTTGGGTCGGCTCCGAAGTCGACCATTATCTGGTGTCTGCTCCCGAAGTGAAGGAGAAGCTGATCAAGAAGGGAGTTTCTTCCGATATTATATCGGTTACCGGGATGCCGGTGCATCCGGATTTCTGGAAGCCGATGGATCGGGACGAGATCCGCAGCGAATTCGGGCTTAAGGATATGCCAACCGTGCTCTTCATGGGCGGCGGATGGGGCCTCATCAAGGAAGACGAGCTGATCTATCGCGCCAGCAGGTTCAGCGACCGGGTGCAGATGATCTTCTGCCTCGGCAATAACGAGAAGCTGCGGGAGCAGCTGTCGGAAGACCCCCGGCTCATGCATCCCAACATCAAATTGATGGGGTACACCAAGGAGATCGGCAAGTTGATGGATGTGGCCGATCTGCTTGTGACCAAGCCCGGAGGGATGACCTGCTCGGAAGGGCTCGCGAAGGGTATTCCGATGCTGTTCTACAATCCGATCCCCGGTCAAGAGGAAGAGAACGCCCAGTATTTCATCGATAACGGGTACGGCGTCCTCATCGGATCGCCGGCCGACATCGAAAGCTGGTTCGGCAAGCTGGTCCGGGAGCATGACCGCTTTGTCGCCAAGCGCCAAGCTCTCCGGGACAACCGCAAGAACGCCACTAACCCAGATGTCTGCTCCGAGGTCATCCTCAGCCTTCTCGAACAGCAAGCCTAAACCGACTCGCCTCCCCATGCTCGCAAGGCATGCGGGAGGCTTTGTATTTTCCAGCCGCAGTCGTGAAGAATCCGGACGTTCGAACGGGATATTTTCCCACCGACCTGCAAATACTCCCCGTATGAATAATCCGCTGAACGACCTCATTGAAGCACTCGGACATTCTGCCGATGTCAAAACAAGAGAACTCATCCAAGAAGGCCGTCACGCTCATCTGGTCTATTACTCCTCTCTATGCAGCGATAGTCGTATAGGTGAACATGTGATCACTCCCTTTCTGGAGAATTCTGAAATGGAGGACTTTGTCTATTCCCTGCGCACCAGCGGAGCGAAGCCGACAGAAGCGGGCGAGCTCACGAGCAAGCTGACCCAAGGGTATGTGGCGGTCTTCGTTCAGGGGCGAATCTTCACGCTGTCGCTGACCAATCCCACCAACAAAGCCCCGGTGGAGACCAACATCGAGAGTAACATCCTGGGCTCCAGGTATGCGCTGAGCGAGGTTCTCGATGAGAGCCTGAATCAGATCCGCTCCCGCTACCCGAATCCAGAGCTCATTGCGGAATCTTATAAGGCGGGCAGGCTGTCCAAGCTGGACGGCCTCGTCCTCTACGACAGCCGAATGGCTGAGCAAGGAGCGCTTGAGGAAGTCCGCAAGCGCTTAAAGCGGCTGCATGTGGACACCGTCAGCTCCACCGGCGAGCTCATGGTTTTGATGAACGAGATGAGATTTTCCCTATTTCCGAACATGCTCGTGACGGAGCGATCGGACCGAGTCGCGCTCGCTCTATCGGAGGGAAAGATTGTGCTTTTGCTGAAAGGTTCTCCCTCAGCCTTGATAGCACCCGCTGCTTTCCATGATTTTATGACCTCGCTTGATGACATCAACAACCAGTTCTGGCTTTCATACGCTCTGATTCTGCTTCGCTATATTTCCCTGGCCTTGACCTTGTTCCTGCCCGGCCTCTACGTCAGCATCGTCTCTTATAATCCGGAGATCTTCCGCATGCAGCTCGCCTTGTCGATTGCCGGAAGCCGGGCCGCCGTACCTTATCCGTCCTTTGTCGAAGTGCTCATCATGCTCTTTATTATTGAAGCGTTAATCGAATCCAGCATCCGTCTGCCCCGCTATATCGGGGCTACCGCCACCACGGTCGGAGGGCTTATTCTGGGACAAGCGGCCCAACAGGCGGGGCTTGTCAGCAGCATCATGATCATCATCATCTCGACAGTCGCAATCGCCAATTTTGTTATCCCAATCAACACGATGGGCTTCGCCATGCGCTTCGTGAAGTATCCGATTGTGCTACTAGCCAGTTTCTTCGGCATTCTCGGTATCACCTTCGGGATGTTTCTGCTGATCGTAGCCTTGTGCAGCATGACTAGCTTCGGTAAACCTTACCTGAAGCTGCCGGATCAGTTTCGCTTCATGAAGAGGTATCCTCGTCGAAAGGGAGGAGCCGTATGAACCGCTATTATTACATCGCGTTGATCAAGACCATGAGTATGAACATCATCTTATTCGTGCCGCATATCCTGATCGAGCAGCGGTTTACAGGAGCCATCCCCTCCATGCTCTTGAGTCTCCCTCTGTCGATGCTGCTGCTATATGGCTTTACCCGTACCCTGAAGCTATTTCCGGAGCAAGGAGCGCCGGAGATTCTCGCCGGTTATCTCCCCCCCTGGTTTTTGAAACCTTACCTTGTTCTCTATGGGATCATGATCTTTAACGCAGGTACGTTTGTCATCATTGCATACTCGACCATCGTAACCCGCTTCATATTCCCGGATATGTCCTACCTGCTGGTCGTCTTCGCGTTTTGCCTCGTCACAGCTCTCGGAGCGACACGCTCAACCAGCTCCGTCATTGCCTTCTCGGAGATCATGCTGTTGCTGAACATTCCACTCATCATCATCATTCTCACTAAAGCAATGGGCAGCGCCGACTTGAAACTCGATGCGATCCGCACGATGTCCGACTATCTCATGACAAAGCCGGCATGGTTTTCTCTTGGAGCGGCCACCTACGTTTTCTCGGGATATACTAGCATCGGGATTACCAATCGGCTCCAACCGAGCATGAAGGGCAAACGGGTGCGCTACGGCTTCATCGCATTGGTTGGAATGAGCGTCCTTCTGATCACTTTCCTGGTCCCGATCGGGTTACATGGGACGATAGGTGTCAACAACTACGCCTTTGTCTGGATCAGCACTTCCGATATGCTGCGGATGCCTTACGGTGTAATCGAGCGGGTCTTGTTCCTGTTTCTCTTTCTTAACTTTAATCTGTCGCTCATGTTTATCGCCTTCGTCTGGCATATCGGCTGCGAGTTAATTAAATCCGGCCTGCTTAAGGCGAAACCCGATCCGAGAAGGAATACCGCTATCGGCGCTTCCTGGATCATCGTTGGCTTGTTTATCGTTGTTACCGTCTTGTTCGCTTACTTCTTAACTTTTCGCGATTCCCTGTCCATCCTTCGCATCTGGTTCCTCGTTCGTCTGGGTGCGGAAATACTGCTTGTCTTGTTCATGGTCATGGCAGCCAGAAAGGTGAGAAGCTCATGATCCCCTTTTATTGGAAGAAAGTCATTTACTCTCTGCTCGTTGCATCCCTCCTGCTGTTTCTACCCGGGTGCACGTTTCGGGACATCGACAAACGTTTTTTTGTTGTGGCGGTCGGGTTCGATGAATCGGGTAATCCGCAAAAACCGTATAAAGTTACACTAAAGCTGGCAATTCCCGCCTCTCATATCGAGCCGGGGCTGCCTCATAAATTCCAGCTCGTGTCCGAGGAGGCGGCTACGATCTCGGAGGCGATCGGATTGATTGGCTCCCGGGTTGACAAGCATCTGGATTTCAGTCAAACCAAAGCCTTCATCCTCGGCTTGAAGCTGATGAGCCGGAACATTCAAAACTCCTTGGATTGGCTCGTGCGCAGACATGATATCCAAGGCATCGCCTATCTCAGCGTCGGTGATCCAACCGCCGAATCGGTCTTAAAGACGAGCCCGCCTTCCGAACGCCTTCCCTCCAATTCGCTCATCTTGATCTTCGGCCGCGAGGGGAATAATTCCTCGTACATCATGCCGATTACGGTTTCTGAATATTATCGGCGTTCCACCGAGAAAGGACTCACTCCCTATATGCCCATAGTCCGTCCTTCTCAGGGAACTTATCTAGTCGATCAGGTCGCGCTGCTCGCAACGTCCAAGATCGAGTTGATACTTACCCCTGAGGAGACCCGGTTCCTGAATCAGCTGACTCGGCAGCGAATGGTCCGCGAATATTCCTTTCATCATGGAGACGAATCGTACAGCCTGGAAATTAAAAGGATGCGCTACAACTACAAACTGCTCCGCACCCCCCAAGGAAAGCTCAGACATGTCGCGAAAATAAAGGCCTCTGTCATGCTCCAGCACACCAATTCCTATCGTACCCAAGAATGGGGCCGGCTTGAAAAGCTGACTCAGGACCACATGGCGGCTGATTACCTGAAGCTTATGGAGAAGATCCGCGACTCCGGCACCGATCCGCTCGGCTTTGGGTTGCGTTACCGGGCAACCCACCATGATGCAGACCGCGACTGGACACAGTGGCGGGCCTTATATCCCGCCATGGACTTTTCTGTTCAGGTGGACTGCACCATGCGAGGAACGGGGATTATCAAATAAAAACAGGCGCTTCCGGTGCAGGGGATGGCGCAGCGAACCGCGTCCTATAAGAAGAAAGCGCTGGAGCAGTCACCGCTTTCCCGCGGCTAAAGCTCCAGCGCGCTAATGCGGAAGTTTCATTTGAACGGAACACGATTCTTCCCCTCGTGCACCTCGTCCTTCGGATAGAGCGGTTTGATCTCCTCCGGAGGCCGGTTCGGGTTGGGCAGCTTCTTCTTCGTCAGAATGGGAATCTGCAGCGAGAACCGCTTGCAGACGGAGCGAGTCTTTCCGTTGCGATCAAAGTGCAGCGTCGCGTTGATTTCTCCTGCCAGTACGATGATCACGCTGCTCAGATACAGCCAGATAAGCAGCACGATCACTCCTCCGAGGCTCCCGTAGGTTTTGGTGTAGCTGCCAAAGTTGTTCACGTAGAACGAGAAGAAGAGCGAGGTGACAATCCAGCCGCAGGTCGAGAAGGCTGCTCCCGGAAGGACCTCCTTGAATGTCAGACGGCAGTTCGGAATATACTTGTACAAGGATACGAAGACGAGGGCCAGAACCGCGAGCGGAATTGCGTATTTGCCGGCTCCCCAAAGCGCGTCGAAGGAATCGGGAATCGAGAAGAAGGCGAACATCTGATTACCGACCCATTCGCCCAAGATGAGCAGAAAGAACGTCAGGGCGATGGAAACGGCGAGAGCCAGCGTAAACAGGACCGAAATTCCCTTGACCTGGTAATAGCGCCGCGTCTCCTCTTCATCGTAGGCTTTGTTGAGCGCCTTCATGATCGCGTCCACTCCCTTGGACGCCGACCAGATGGTCCCCATCATCCCGAAGGAAAGGAGAGTCTGACTCCTCGCCTGCTGAATTTCGATCAGCGTGCTGCGGATGGTATCGTGTGAGCTTTGCGGAAGAAATCGCTGCAGGCTGCGGAGAATCTCATCCGGCGACAACGGAGTGAAGCTGATCATCGCCACAAGGAAGATCAGAAAGGGAAAGATCGCTAGAATCAAGTAATAGGTGAGCTGGGCGCCCATAGCAGGCACCTCATCCTCCTGGTAGCGGCAGTATAAATTTTGTAAAAACGATGTTAACTTTGGGCCCATGCTCCTATCCCGCCTTTCCTACTGGGCTCGCCTTGTGGTACCCTTATGTAGGCTTTGCATGATTTCTTAACCTCCTCTCAAAAACGTGAATCAAAATGCCAAATGACTAACCATTGATAATAATTTGCAATTCGAAGGAAATATCCATTCATTATCCGGTTTAATTGGTTTATTATGAAGAAAGGCGCGAACGAGGCGATTCCGCCATGATTGGCGCCCTGAACGAGGTGTCCTACGATGGGTTCTGGACAAATGCACAAAATTTTGATCCTGACCGGCGACCTGGGGGACGGGCATATCCAAGCTGCCGGGGCGATAGCGGAGGCGGCGCGGCTGTACGGCCCAGAGGCACAGACCGTACTGGTCAACTTTCCCTCCGTCACCCATCCGAAGCTGCATCCGGTGGGCCGATACTTTTATACCAAGTGGGTGACCCGGTTCCCGCTTGTCTACGGCTATCTTTTTCAGAAGACCCGGGGTGAAAACCTCATGTCCCAGCTCTTCCGCAAAATGAAATTTTATACCTTGAGCCGGCTGGAGAGACTGATTCAAGAGGTGCGGCCGACGGTGATCGTCACCACCTTCCCGCCAGCCGCCGCCGGGATCTCCATGCTGAAGGAAAGCGGGTTATCCGGACTTCCCGCCATCACGGTGATTACCGACCACACCGATCACAGCTATTGGCTGCATCCTTATACCGATCGGTATATCGTCGCGTCTGAACGCGTGCGGGATGCTCTCGTCAGCCATGGAATCCGGGAATCCCAAATTTCGGTGACCGGTATTCCCGTCCGTCCCGAGTTCACGATGGCTCAGGATCGAATGAAGCTTCGGGACAAGCTCGGCTTAGATCGGGAAAGGCCCGTCGTGCTTCTGATGGGCGGAGGGCTCGGAATGATCGCCAAGGAAAGCTCCTCTCTGCTGCTCACCGGCGACATTGCCGTAGACGCCCAGTTCGTTCTGATCTGCGGGCGCAACCGCAAGCTCCAGGAAAGTCTGGCCAAGGAGTTGGCTGATTGTCGCCATTCCATCACCATCACAGGGTATGTGGACAATGTCCACGAATGGATGGCCGCAGCCGATCTGCTGATTACGAAGCCGGGCGGGCTCACCACCTCCGAGGCGATCGCCACCGGGCTTCCCATGCTGCTGTATAAGCCCTTGCCCGGGCAGGAAACGGACAACTCGGCCTTCCTCGTCGAAGCGGGTGTCGCCATCGAAGCTGGGCATGAGAAGGAGCTGGCGGCTCTACTCAACTCGCTGCTTCGAAATCCGGAGCGTCTCGCCGGCCTTCGGAGACAAGCGGCCGGCTGCCGGAGGGAGCATGCCGCCTATGAGGCGCTCTTGTCTATCCTGGAGACCGACGCCGCGAACCGCCCCCGCAAGCTCAGTGACGCTCTATACGCCAGGGCCTGATCATACTGTTATTTCATCAAGGAGGACCGGTTAGACCATGAAAGAAAAGTTGATTTGGGGGATCTTGATCTTCCTTGCCGTCTACATGCTTCTCCCCTGGATCCTGACGAGAATGCTCAGTGTCGGAGTCATTCGCCGGGGAGGCAAGAGGCAGCTCGCCCTCACCTTCGATGATGGACCTGACCCGAACTACACGCCGAAGCTGCTCGATCTACTCAGGGAGCACGGCATACAAGCGACATTCTTCGTTCTGGGATCAAAGGCGGAAAGGCATCCCGAGCTGATCCGGCGAATTCACGAAGAAGGCCATCAAATCGGAATTCATAACTACACGCATTTCTCAAACTGGCTGATGTCGCCCTGGAGGGTCAAGCATCGGCATGTTGACCGTTCCGCGTCCATCGTGGAAGGGATCATCGGGGTACGCCCCACCTATTATCGTCCGCCCTGGGGAATCATCAACATCTTCGATTTCATCCTGAAGAAAAACTACAAGATCGTGCTCTGGTCGCTCATGACCCACGACTGGAACAGCTCCATCGGCAGCGCCGGCTTAAAGCAGAGATTGTCCGAAGGCGTGAGCGACGGTGCTATCATCCTCCTTCATGACAGCGGAGACACCTTAGGCGCGGACGAAGACGCTCCCGGCTTTATGTTGGAGGCGCTTGCCGAAGCGGTCGTCGAGTTCAAAGCGCTCGGCTACACCTTCGCGCGAATCGATCAATTAACGGGGCAGCCGTCCACCATCGGCATGGCGAAGCGGGTTCTGATCAAGCTGTGGATGACATGGGAACGCTTCTTCATCAAGCTGTTCCACATCGTGCCGGTCGATCCGGACAACACCTTCCTGCAGGTGAGGGTACGGGAATACACCGACAGCAAGCCCTTGACTCTGGAGGACGGGGAAGTGTTCGTGAAGGGGGATCGGATTCTCGAGCTGCACCTAAACAATGATACCCTCTTCGAGCTTGGAAGAACGAGCCGGAACTCTACCCATCTCGCGATTCAAATGATTCGTAAGACACGCGCGCTTCTGCCGCAGATCACCCATCTGATCGAAACCGATCCGGCTTACCGCGATGTCAAGGGTCTCTACGGCATCACCCTGATCAACCGAGGTCCGGAACAGCTGGGCTTTACCGTATTCGACTTACCTTCCGGTCCCTTTGCCTTCTTCACCAAATTTTATTTGCGTCTGCTCATGTACGTCATTCATCCCGACGGCAAGGATCGCTTGAAGACCAAGACCGACCTCCTTGTGCCGAAGATTATCGCCATTTCCTCGAAAGAACTGGAAAGCCGATACGCCGCCTGATGCGGCCTCATCCCTGTGAAAATCAAAAGCCGCTCATCCGGTTCCTGCGGATCGAGCGGCTTTTCCAGAAAGGATTGACTTCTATCCATGACGGTCTCATCTCCCGCTTCATCCGGGAACTCGGCTCTTCTGCTCGGAGCCTCCGGCCTGGTGGGCAGCTCCCTCCTGCGCTTGCTGCTTGAAGACCCTGCCTGCGGGCGGGTCACGGCGCTCGTCCGCCGTCCCCTTCCCATTGTCCACGACAAGCTTCGCTATGTGGTTGCAGACTTCGACCGGCTGGACGAACACTCCAGCGAATTCGCCGTGGACTGGGTCTTCTGCTGCCTCGGCACGACCATTCGCAAGGCGGGCAGCCAAGAAGCTTTCGCCCGGGTGGACTTGGATTACCCCCTGGCGGCGGCGCGCTTGTCGGGCGATGCGGGTGCCCGCTCCTATCATGTCATCTCAGCCGCCCAGGCCGATTCGCGCTCGCGTATCTTCTACTCTCGGATCAAGGGCCGGATGGAGGAGGAGACGGCGAAGCTCCCGCTTCGCGAGCTCCACATCTACCGTCCCTCGCTCCTCTTAGGCGACCGCCAAGAATTCCGGCTTGGGGAACGAGTCGGGTCTTATGTCATGCGCGGTCTGTCCCTCCTGTTCCGCGGTCCGCTCGCCCTCTATCGAGCGATCCAAGCGGAGGATCTCGCGAAGGCGATGTTAGCCTCCGCCCTGGATAAGCCCACACCCGCTCTCGTATCATCTCCCGTATCCGCGCCCGGCTCCGGATCAACTAGCAGAGGAGCTAATACGCATAGCGGGACCGAGCTGTTCCAGCTGGCCGAGCTTTACAACTCCCGGATGAAGGAGCTGAGCCGCGCATGACAACAGACTTCACCAAACACCCACCTTCCGGAGCTGCTCGGAGGGCCGTCATCTTCAGTGGAGGGGAGCTGGGAGCTTGGGCGCTCGCGGAGATCCAGCCTGGCGACCGCTTGATTGGAGCCGATCACGGCGCTTGGTTTCTTGTCGAGAACGGACAAACGCCCGATCTCTCCATCGGCGATTTCGATTCGGTCAGCGGTACGGAGCTCCGCCTCATCGAAGAAGCGAGCCGCAGCATGGAAGCCTGCGATCCGATCGACAAGGACTATACGGACACGGAAATGGCCGTCGAGCGTGCGCTCGCGGACTCGCCCTCCTCGATTACCCTGCTCGGCGTCCTCGGAACCCGCTTCGACCATTCGCTGGCAAATGTCCACCTGCTCGTGAAATGCGCAGAGCGTGGCGTCTCCTGCCGCATCGTCGATGCGCATAACGAAGTGACGCTCGTGCAGCCGGGCCGTCCGCTGACGGTGACCAAGAACCGATTCGCGAACGTCTCTCTCTTGCCTTTAACTCCGCAGGTGACAGGGATTACCCTCAGCGGTTTTCTCTACCCGCTGGAGGAAGCGACCCTGACCATGGGACAGTCGCTTGGCATTAGCAATGTCTTGAACGGAGACGAAGGAACGGTTCGAACTGCAGCCGGACTCCTCCTCATCATCCAAAGCGTAGATTAAACGAAAAAGCCGCCGGCTCCGGATTCAAACGTGTATTCAAACGGAATGAATCGGTTTGAATACACGCTCCTGTTGCCAGCGGCTTTTATCCTGTTTCCCTGTACCCCTCAAATCAGCCTGATGATCCGGGTGACCTTGTCCCCATCTGCAACCTGAATCCAGTGTTTGCGGGCATCATAGGCGACTTTCCCGTTTCCGAGCTCCAGATCCGGCTCCGTCCCGAGGCCATAGAAGACGTCATCGGCCAGCGTTCGGATGCACTCCCTTCGCTCGCTCTCAGCAAGCGCTTCCCAGTCCTCATCCGTCATGTCCAGAAATTCATAGCTTCCCTGCACCTCGAGCAGCGCATCCGTCAGCTCTTCGACGATCTCTTCGTATTCGCGGGCAAACTTGACTCCCATCGGTATCCCTCTTTCTGCCTTCATGCTAGAACGCGATTCTGCCTAGTCTCTTGCCATTATAATAGAGGAGAAAGCATTCTGGCGAACACTTCTTTCGCTCGCTGCTTTCGGGAGCGTCGCGCGAACCGTTCCAGACTCATCTCCTCGCTATCGACCAAATCCTCACGGAAATCCTCATCCAGCTTGCGGATCGTCTCCTTGTCGAACATCACCGCGTTCATTTCGAAATTATCGAAGAAGCTCCGCATGTCCATATTGGCCGTCCCCACCGTAGCCATCGTCTCATCGACGATGAGAATCTTCGCGTGGATAAAGCCCTTCCGGTACAAAAAGAAGCGGACGCCTGCTTTCATGAGCTCCTCAATATAAGCGAAGGCGGCCCATTTCACCAACGGATGATCCGAGATGCCGGGAAGGATGACCCGCACATGGACTCCGGACAAAGCCGCGGTTTTGATCGCCATCAGGATGCTCGGATCGGGAATGAAATACGGCGACACGATATCGATGCGGTCGACAGCCGTGCTCATAGCGCCAAAGAACATCTCCTGAATGGTGTCCCACTCCCCGTCCGGACCGCTTGCAATGATCTGAATTCGCTCCTGGCCGAGACAGCCATGCTCCGGAAAATAGACGGGATCAACAAGCTTCTCTCCCGTAACGAACTCCCAATCATTAAGGAAGGTTTGCTGCAGAAAGTGCACGGAATCGCCAAACAGCCGCATATGCGTATCCCGCCAATAGCCGAAGCGGGGATTGCGCCCCAAATACTCGTCGCCGATGTTGATTCCCCCGAGAAAGCCGACGATTCCGTCCACGACGAGAATCTTGCGGTGATTGCGGTAGTTCAGATTCCTTGTGAAGAAGGCGGCCCTGAGCGGGAAAAAGCATCCCACCTTCACCTCCGCCTCCTGCAGCTCGCGGATGTACGACGATTTCAGCTTGTAGCTGCCGAGTCCGTCATACGCGAGCCGCACCTCCACGCCTTCCTTCGCCTTCCGAATCAGAATCTCCTGAATCTCCATCCCAATGGTATCCGAATGAATGATGTAGTACTCCAAATGAATGTGATGCTTTGCGCCTTCAAGCGCACGGCGAATCGCTTCGAACGCCGTGCTGCCTTCCGAGTAGATCTCCGTTTCGTTGCAGAGCGTGATGGGGGATTCCGGAAGGCTTTTCAGCAGACCGAACAGCCTCTTCTGCTTCGCCGCGTCGGGATTGCGCAGCTCCTTTGCCTTCATGGCGATATCAATGTTATGCAGAACCCCTTCGGGAAGCAGGTAGTGGGTCTTTCTTCCATGCCGTCTGACAAATCGCCGCTTCCGGTATTCCCTCGCCACGAAATAGTACAGAATAAAGCCGAGGACGGGAAGCAGGAAGATAATCACCAGCCAGGCCGTTGTCTTGGAAGGATTCTTGAATTCGAGCAGCAGGACAAGTCCTACCTGAATGACAAACAAGAGGAGTGCGATCACCAGCCAAACCAGCATATAATCCCTCCGTGATCTGCGGCATCTTGCGTTGATCTCACCAGCCTGTTGAGCTTGCAAACCTTATTACCCCGGCGCCGCTGTGGAAAAACAAAGCCCGTCCCGCCTTTGTTTCAAGCCAAACCCAGGCGTTTACATTATGGTAGGCACAACAAACCGCATAGAAAGGATGAGCGTCCATGAGTCTGCTTGGAGTGCTGGTCAGCATCATCATGGCGATTATCATCGGCTTTATCGGGGATGCGTTGGTTCGTTCCGATATGCCGGGCGGCGTTATCGGCTCGATGGTTGCCGGATTCGTCGGTGCGTGGCTCGGTCATTTTCTGTTCGGCCACTTCGGGCCCGTCATCGCCGGCTTTGCGATCATACCGGCGATTATCGGCGCAGCCCTTGTCGTCTTCCTAATCGGCCTGATGTCTCGCAGCATGGCCAAAACCCGTTAATCCCTCGTCACTGGCTAGGACAATAGCAATTCACAATGGATAAGGAGCGTGTGAATCATGGCAAAGAAAGGAACCCTACCCGGACTGTTGATTGGCGGCGCCATCGGCGCGGTATCCGCTCTTCTGCTCGCCCCAAAGCCGGGCAAGGAAATGAGAGCAGACTTGACGAACCGCTATAACGGTCTCTGTGAGTCTACCTCGCGCGTGGCGGGAAATGTCACTCAGACGGCTTCCGATCTGGTCCGTACAGCATCCGACAAAGCGAGCACCGTCCTCTCTTCCGCCAAGGACACCTTACACACGGCGAAGAGCGCCGGCGAGGACGTCCTGGATGAGGCCAAAGATGGCCTCGACTCGGCCAAAGAGACGGTCGTCGATGAAGCCAAATCCATGAATAAGTCAGATTCCAGCTATTGAGAGGATGAAGACACAGCCGGTTCCTGCGGGAACCGGCTCTTTTGTATGTGAAGGAGCAAGAGAAGGGCTCCCGCTGCCGGAAGCCCGCAATCCAACTAGTACGCTGTCAGCTTAAAAACCGTGGTCTTCGCACAACTTCTCATACCCATTGACGCCGATTCATATCCACACGATTAGGGCTGACAGCGTACTAGTAGCTCTTCAATTCTAATAGTATGAAAATGCAATCTGTGGTAAAGTAGTGGCAAAAAGAGGTAATACGATGCGACCGATAAGCTATCCGATATCACTGTCCGAAGAAGAGCGAAACCAGTTAACCGTGGTGGTATCGAAAGGAAAGGCAAGCGCTCGTGCCATCCGCCGGGCACACATTCTGCTGGCGGCCGATAAGAATCGTGAAGGCGGGGCCTTAAAAGAACGGGAGATTGCCGAGCGGTTAGGCGTGCATCCCAATACGGTCTATGCCATTCGTAAAGCGTATACCGAGCAAGGGTTGGATGGAGCAGTGAAGCGAAAAAAGCGGGTGACTCCCCCTGTTGCTCCCAAAATAACCGGAGAAGTGGAGGCAAGGATCATCGCCCTAAGCTGCAGTGCACCCCCGGAGGGACGAAGCCGCTGGACCCTGCACTTGCTGGCGAATCGAGCGGTCGAACTTCAGTATGTGGAGGGGCTCTCCTACGAAACTGTCCGGCAAGTGTTAAAAAAACGAGCTCAAACCCCATCTTCATAAATGCTGGTGTATTCCCCCCGAGCAGAATGCCACATTTGTCGCTGCGATGGAGGATGTGTTGGATGTCTATCGGTTGCCCTATGATGCGGATTGCCCCGTGATCTGCATGGACGAGAAACCCTACCAACTGTTGGATGAAGCCAGACAGCCCATCCCTATGAAGCCCGCCCAACCTGAACGTCAGGATAGTGAATATGTCCGAGTTGGCACCTGCAGTATCTTTCTTTTCACGGAACCCTTGGGCAGTTGGCGTCATGTGAGCGTTCGGGAGCAACGCACGCGAATCGAGTGGGCGGAACAAATCCGGGAACTCCTGGACGTTCATTACAAAGACGCACCGAAGATTCGGCTGGTGATGGATAATCTCAATACGCATGCGATCGCTTCACTCTATCAAGCGTTTGATCCGCAGACCGCTCGTCGTTTAGCTAAGCGAATCGAGGTTCACTACACGCCCAAGCATGGCAGTTGGCTCAATATGGCAGAGATCGAGCTCAGTGTTCTGACGAGTCAATGTTTGGGACGTCGCATTCCCTCCATTGCCGACTTGACCATTGAAATGTCTGCTTGGGAACAGGCGCGCAACCTTTCCCAAAAGGGAGTCGATTGGCAGTTTACTACCGAGGACGCTCGCATCAAGCTAAAACGACTTTATCCACGGTTTAAGAATTGAAGAGCTACTAGTCACGAATCATGCAGCAGGTTGACCACCGATTACGACAAGGTGGCGGCAAACTCCTCCACCGCCATTCCCGTAAGCAGCAGGCTGGAGACCTCGATCTTTTCCCGGTCCGGTTTGATAAAACTCTTCTCCCTCAAATAGTATCCCTTCTCTCTAGCGGCCGTATACAGCCCGCAGAAATGCTCGGCGGCCCGGACCGCCTCATCGCAGCTCTTGAAGGTGTGTAGAGCGTTGCCGAAGCCAAGCGGGTTGGAGGACGATTGGATGGTTAACTCGTACGAGGCTTCGCCGCTTTCGCGCACCAGAAGCTCACTGTCGAAGCATTTGATCCGATGCTTAATCATCAGAACCACACCGCCTCTTCTTGGATTTGATTCGGCCCGAACATGGCCGTTTCGCCATTCCTCAGCAGTCTCGTCTCTGAGGTACCACTACTTACCCGATAAGCCTCCTTTGAATCACGAGCGATACAGACAAAAAAGGAACACCGGTCATCCGGTGTTCCTCATCCTGCCGATTTCTTTTCGGTTAAATGATCCTTCAGCTTCTCGATCGCTCTCTTCTGGATGCGGGATACGCTCATCTGGGAAATCCCGAGCTCTTGGGCGATGGTCCGCTGCGATTGACCCTCGCTATAGGCCATCACGAGCACCCTTCTCTCCTCTTCCTTGAGGTATACAAAGGCCTGCTGCAGGTCCATTCTCATCTCGATGGTATGATAATCATCCCCGGTGCCTCCGATCAGATCGCCGATGGTGGCACTCCCTTCGTCGCTGGAGAGCGGTGTATCGAGCGACACGTAGTTGTAGCATTCCCGGCCTGCCAGCACCTCGATGGTTTCTTCCTGAGAGAGCTCCAGAGCCTCTGCGATCTCGTTGATATTAGGGGAGCGCTCCAGCTTCATGGTCAGGTCATCGATGGTTTGCTGGATCAACAGCCCCTTTTCCTTGATTCTCCGGGGAACCTGGATGTACCAGGACTTGTCCCGCAGATAGTTCTTCATGTGGCCGATCAAGCTCTTCATAGCATAAGCTTCAAACTGAATGCCGAGACTCGGGTCATACTGCTTGAACAAGCGCAGAAGCGACATCTGCCCGACTTGATAGAGATCCTCGTAGAGATCCGGCCGATTGCGGGACATTTTGCCCGCTGCCATTTTGACGAGCGATTCATATTCCATAAGCAGGTCCGTCACGACCTCTTCGGCCCCGGTATCCTGATATTCCGCAATCTTGTTGAGTAAAGTCTGTTCATGAGTCGGCTCATTCGCCTTCATGCCATCTCCCCATTTCGTTGGAGAAACTTAGTCAAGATCACTTCGGTTCCGGAGTCGGTAATCACCTGAACATCGTCCATCAAGGCCTGCATCATGTAGATTCCCAGCCCTCCGGCATGAACATCTTCCAATTTCTTATCGTGCAGGGCAGTGGGTTGACCGCTTCTGCGATTGAAGTCAAAGCTGGCGCCTTGATCCTTAACGGAGATCCGGATCCATTCTCCCTCCGCTCCGCTGAAGGTCACGTCCACCTTTCCAGGCTCACGATCTTTATACGCATGAAGAACCGCATTGTTGCACGCTTCTGCAACCGCGACCTTCATATCCTCGATTTCTTCATAGGAAAATCCCCATTTCGTAGCAATCCCGTAAAGCGTAAGTCGAACGATATCAACATAATGGGCAACGGCCGGCACGGTTAACTGAACATGCTGCTCCTCTTGTTTCATACGATATCTTCTTTCCTTTCTTGGGGAATTCCCGCGACTTCCAGATCCAGGTACTGAGATATTCCCGTAATATCAAACAGCCTTTTGATCTTCGGCGAGACCCCGATCAACTTGAAGCCGCTCCCGATGGCAGTGCGGCGCTTCAGAATTTGAATCAAGATCCCGATACCGGTGCTATCGATGTATTGAAGATCCTGAAAGTTCAGGATCAAGGCGCGTCCGCTTTGGTTCACGTAAGGCTCCAGCTCCTCTTGCATCTCCGGAGCCGATGACAGATCAAGCTCCCCGCTCAACGAAAAGGCGATGCTTTGCGGAGTGAGCTGCTTGGTCATATAAAACTTCTCTCTATTCATATCGTTTCCTCCCTCATTCCAATGAAAATCCGATCTTCGTTTCCATTTGACCGCATCGGAAAGATCCCCTCGGCCGCCTTGCCTTACCTAGAGGTTATCCCCCGAGCGTGTTGCATACTAGCTCATGAGTCATTACCCGCTCCCTCAAAACCTGAATCATAACAGATTCTGCATGTACCCGCGAACAGGACGCGCTGCCGCAAGCACGCCGTGCTTCCGATACGGAGCTGCTCGACTCGCGGATTCAAGAACGGGCCGCTTCCCGCCTGCTGTTCAGCCGATGAAGCCTGATCCGCTTCCAGATGTCGATGGCCGAGCTGACGGCGCTCAGCACCTTATCTACCTTTTTGTTCTCGGGGGTTTCGACCTGATTGATGTTCCGCTGGACATTCGTCATGAAGCGATTGGACGCGGTACGCAGGGTGGACGTCACTCCCTCCAGCGTATCCCCGACGTTCTCTACCGTACCGAACAAGGAATCAAGTGCCTTCATCTTGGTTCGGACGTCCAGCGTAATCTGATTGGTATTGCGGATGAGCCCCTTCACTTCCGTACTGACCTCGTTCAGCTCCCGCTGAACCTCGACAATGGTCTTGTTCGTATCCTTTAGCGTGACTTGAAGCGTATGGAGCGTACGAATCAAAAAGAGGACGAGAGCGGCGAAAGCGATAGCGATCACCGCCACACTGATTTCCAGGATCATGATGGCTTACCTCCTCAAATGATGGGTTTGTTAGGTAAGGGTTGTTACCCGCATTGCCATTCGATGAATCTTACCGCCAATTGTGAATGAATATTCATATTCATTGCCTCTTTCCTTGGGTATAATAAAACAGAACCCTAAATTTGACTGATAACGATAAAGGAGGAAGGTATCATGGCAACGACTGCAAACCAAACCAAAAATGTTGTAGGAGCTCTTAACCAACAGGTCGCGAACCTGACGGTTCTGTTCACGAAGCTCCACAATTATCACTGGTATGTAACCGGGGAAAACTTCTTCGAGCTGCATTCCAAATTGGAAGAGTTCTATGATTACACCGCCGAAAAGCTGGACGAAGTTGCAGAACGCATTCTGGCTCTGCAAGGAAATCCGGTTGCGACTCTGAAGGAAAGCCTGTCGATCGCTACGATCAAGGAAGCAAAGGGTGGCGAAGCCCCCAAAGAAATGGTCCAAGCCGTATTGGCCGACTTCGAACAGTTGATCTCGGAGCTGAAGGAAACGATCGCAATCGCCGAAGACGCGGAAGACGACTCCACCGCCGACCTGTGCGTTCAGACGATCACCGATCTGCAGAAGAACGCCTGGATGCTTCGCGCTTTCCTTCGTTAATCCTTGTTATCCTAAGCCGGCGCACACCGATTCCCTTTCGGTGAGCGTCGGCTTTTTCATCGAACACAAAAACCCCTTCCGCTCCATTCGCCGCCTCGTGCTGCAGGCATAAGGCTCTTTCGATGGATGCCGGAAAGGGCATAGGAATCGGTTCGGCTCAGGTTGGGACAGGAGTGAGGTACTTGGTCAGCATCACCTTCGTGCCGGCCTCCTGTTCCACCTCCACGCGGTCCATGAGCGCTTGCATCAGATAGATGCCGAGCCCGCCAGCGGAGATGTCGTCCAGCGACTTGCCTTCATATGGCATTTCAGTGTGAGCCGCCCGGTCATAGGGGAAGCTCTCTCCGGAATCGCTCACCGTGATGGTAAGCTCCGCTTCGCTGCGCAAAAATTCAATATCGATGGTCCCTTGTTCTGCTCCCGCATAAGCATGCAAGACAACATTGTTGCACGCTTCAGCGATGGCTACCTTCATATCCTCAATATCCTCATAGGAAAAGCCCATCTGGTTGGAAATGCCGTAAAGGGCCAACCTTGCGATATCAATACACTCCGCTTCAGCCGGCAGGGAGAGAAAGATCCGTTTCTGTCCAACCATCATACACCATCCGCCTTCGTTTCAGGAGAGCTGCCGTGAACGGGAAGGAACCGCGTAATCCCCGTCAGATCAAACAGCTTTTTGATCTTTTGCGGTACATTTTGAACCGACAGGGCCTTCCCATCCTCCTTGCGCGCCTTCAAGAAAAATATGATGATGCCCATCCCCGTGCTGTCGATATAAGTGAGATCAGCCATGTCTAGAACAACTTCTTTATCGGAAGTAAGCAGCGGTTCAATCTCTGAGCGAAACTCGGCCGAAACGGCCAAATCGAGCTCCCCGCTCACATAGATCGTATAATTGTCCGATGATTCCTTAACCGTCATATCGAATTTCTTGCGATTCATCCCGGATTCACCCCATTCGGATTGTCTGATGCTAGTTTATCAAATCTCGCTAAGAAATACACTCGCAGTCGCAATCTGTCGATTCAAGCTGCGGGAAAGCAAATCCGCAGCTCCTTTCCTGTCATGCAGGAACGGCAGCACTCGGAAGCGCCGCCGCTCACATGGAAGCAACAATCGTCGATCGGCTCGGCCGCGGTCATGTATTCGCCAAGGAGTAATAGCGAATCACATCGATGCGTCCTTGTTCGACATTCAGATAAACCTTGAGCAGATAATAACCCCGCTGATACACGAGGCCGTCTTCGGCCACATAATCGGGATCGCCCAGCTTGTCCCGAATGGATGCCGGGGCGATCTGCAGCTTCACTCCATCGAGGGTCAGCGAACCCGAGTCCGCAGAGACAGAGACATCGTAGACGTGATCCCCTGAAAAGGAGACTTCCATCTGTGCGTATCGGTAGATCTCCAGATCCTTATTCAACGGGTCCTGAATGATATCCTCCGGAACCCCCAGCTTGGCGACAACCGCTTCGCGATCATCGGATAGGGTTATTCCGTTTACATCCCGAAGAGCAATCGCCGCATCGGGTTGTTGTCCGGAATCCGGAGCAGCGGAATCCGCGGAACCCCGCCCCAGTGGACTCTGAGCCAAGGCGTGTACGGCTGTATTCGTAAATGCGGACGAAGTGTCGGGAAGACGGATGGTCTCAACCGATAACCCGCCGCCGTGTCCCATCAGCAAGAGGCTTCCGCCAAGAAGAGTGCATGCCCATTTCCGGTTCATTCGGTGTCCCTCCTCGCACGTCGACATCGGACTCGAACGCTTTTAACTTTAATCGGATCGATACAGTCAGCTTCAATTCGTTTCTCACGATATTAATAACCTTCCGGCTATAGCCTGAACCATCGGTTTGGGAATAATGGCCCGTTTTTTCGCGTCCCTTTCTCAGAACGGTCCTCGGTTTCAGGTTCGGACCCTTCGGTTTATATACAAGTAGTACGTACCCGATGAGGGATGAAGGAGGCACGAGAATGGAAAAACGCGTCGAAGGAAAAGTGGCGTTTATTACCGGCGGAGGCTCCGGGATCGGAAAGGCGGCGGCTCTGCTGTTAGCCCGCCATGGGGCCAAGGTCTGTCTGCTCGACCGCACGCCGGAGCAGGCCAACAAGGTGAAGGCAGAGATTGAATCCTTCGGCGGAGAAGCCTGCGTCTTTGAAACCGATATCTCACGGCCGGAGATGGTCGAAAAGGGCATCCGGCATGTAGTCGACCTCTGGGGCAAGCTCGACATCGTCTTTGCCAATGCCGGAATCAACGGCAAGATCGCTCCTATCGAAGAGATGACCGTCGAGGATTGGGATCAGACCATCGACATCAACCTGCGGGGCACCTTCCTCACAGTCAAATACGCCATTCCTCATATGAAGCAAAAGGGAGGCAGCATCATCATCACCAGCTCGATCAACGGCAATCGCGTGTTCTCGAACTTTGGCTTCAGCATCTACAGCACGAGTAAGGCCGGGCAGGTCGCCTTCATGAAGATGGCGGCTCTGGAGCTCGCCAAGTTCAAAATCCGCGTCAACGCCATTTGCCCCGGCGCGATCGAGACGAGCATCGACGACAACACCGATTACCGCCCCGAGCTCGATACGATCAAGATCCCCGTCGAATTCCCGGAGGGCGATCAGCCTCTGCAGGAGGGCCCCGGTCAGCCGGAGCATGTCGCCGATCTGGTGCTGTTCCTCGCCTCCGACGAGTCGTCCCATATCACCGGCACACCGATCTATATCGACGGCGCCGAGTCGCTTCTACACGGCTGACATGCGCTTCTAGGAGGCGGCATTGCTCAAGCTCATAATCATGTTCAAGCTTCCACTCAGGCCAGGTGCCTGGGCGGAAGCTTTTTTCACGAGGAGAATGGCAAGCAAAAAAGCTATCCCGTCGAACAGACCGGAGTCTGCTGCGGGGATAGCTTCTGTCATGCACGAAGATAAGGGCTGGCTTATCCGATTAACTGATTAACCGATTCTCTCCAGAAAAATGGAATTGCGCGGTGCGAAGATTTTCGGAAGCCGGTCGGCTTCCTTCGTTACCACTTCATGATCTCCGATGACGATGATTTCATCCTCTTCGAAATCGCCTACGATGGCTCCATCCCGGATGACCGTGCCTTCGCCGACGATCGCTTTATGGATGATGACGTTCTTGCCGATTACCGCACCGGGCATGATGATGCTGTCGCGAATCAGGCTGCCCTCGCCAACCTCTACGTTGCAGAAGATGACGGAATGATCCACTTCACCATAGATGCGGCATCCCTCGTTGATGCTGGAGCTGGCGATTCGCGCAGTCGGAGAAATGTACTGGCTGGCGGACGGCTCGCAATTTGTGTAGAGAGGCCACTCCTCACCGTTTAAGATCATGACCGGCTCCGCCTCCAGCAGGTCCATGTGGGCATCCCACAGGCTCTGAACCGTGCCGACGTCCTTCCAATAGCCCTTGAAGGAGTACGCGTGAAGCTTAGCCCCCTCCTGCAGCAGTAGCGGGATGATGTCCTTGCCGAAGTCATTGCTGGAGCTCGCATTCGCGGCATCCTTGAGCAAGAATTCACGCAAGATCTCCCAATTGAAAATGTAAATCCCCATGGAAGCCAGGTTGCTTTGCGGCTTGGCGGGCTTTTCCACAAAGTCTGTGACGCGGCCCAGCTTGTCCGTGTTCATAATTCCGAAGCGGCTTGCTTCTTCCCACTTCACCGGGATCACGGAGATGGTCGCATCCGCTTTTTTGGCTTTGTGGTACTCGAGCATTTGGCGGTAGTCCATGTTATAAATATGATCGCCCGAGATGATCAGCACGTATTCCGGATCGCGCTCCTCCAGATAAGCGAAGTTCTGGTATATCGCGTCGGCGGTTCCTTTGTAGACCTTGCATTCATCCGACGAGAGAAGAGTTGCGTCACCTCCCGGCTGATCCAGCTTCCAGGCGGAACCGGTGCCGATATGGGCGTGAAGCAGCTCCGGCTGATATTGAGTAAGAATCCCCACGGAAGAGATCCCCGAATTGGTGCAATTGCTGAGGGTAAAATCAATAATGCGGTACTTGCCGCCAAAAGGTACCGCAGGCTTGGCAAGTTGTGAAGTCAGCACACCCAGTCGTTTTCCTTCCCCACCGGCAAGGAGCATTGCCACGCATTCTGTCTGTTTCATACGATCACCTTTCGTTTATGAGATGGGTTCAAATGACCATTTGGAATCGTTTCGTAAAAGCGAATAAGTCCGTTTGCGGTTGTTCCAAATAGCGAGTCAGCCTTTCTCCAAACGTTCGTACCCGGTACGTTGTAACGTACTAGTACGCTGTCAGCCCTAATCGTGTGGATAGGAATCGGCGTCAATAGGTATGGGAAGTTGTGCGGAGACCACGGTTTTTTAAGCTGACAATGTACTAGGTAATTAAACGACCCGGCTCTCCATGAAACAGCTTCATGCACGGCTTCTCGCTTGCGAGTCGAGGGAAGGAGCAAGCCTTAAGCCCGGGATGGCTGTACGATCCTTGCCTTAGTATGGCGTTTGCCCGAGCCGAGTATGCCGCACGGGTCGATCCACATGCATGCGGAAAAAGCCTCAGCGTAGACGACAGATCGTCTCTGCTGAAGCTTCTCCTGCATTCAATATCCGGTGCAGGCTCTACCCCGGTGACGGTTCATTCAAACGGATAATGCCGCTTTAGGCGCTCGTCCCGCGGCGTCTGGTCGAGGTGTCCCGCTCATCGGTGGCGGCGGCAGAATCGAGCATTTGGCGGATCTGATTGCCCTTGACCGGCTTGCCCATGAAGCCCTCCATCCCTGCCGCCAGACAGCGTTCCTTCTCCTCCTTTAGAACGTTGGCGGTCATGGCGATGATCTTCGGCCGACGCCCCTTTGGAAGCTGCTTGACGATTTCCTTGGTCGCTTCGATGCCGTCCATCTCCGGCATTTGGATGTCCATGAAGAGAACGTCATACTCCCGGCTAAGCGCCATCTGGACCGTCTGTTTTCCGGTCTCTGCGATTTCAACGTCATGCCCCATGCATTCCAAAATGCGCAGCATCAGCTTCTGGTTCACCAGGTTGTCCTCGGCGACCAGGATCCGCAAGGACCGGCCCGGCCCGGAGGAAGGGGCGGGTTCCTCCTCATTCGCAACAGGTTGTTCCAAAGCGACGAGCAGCTGTGGGTCCACCTTGTCCGCCACAATCGTGAAGAGGAAAGTCGCCCCGATTTCGGAATCGGGGTCCACTCGGATATCCCCCTCCATCAGGTCGACGAGGGTTTTGCAGATGGCAAGCCCAAGACCGGTCCCCCCGTACTTTCTCGTCATGGAGGAATCGAGCTGCGAGAATGGCTTGAACAGCCGATCCAGCTTATCGGGGGCAATCCCGATTCCTGTATCCTTCACAACAAACTCGAGCTTGACCCGGTCCTCCTGCTCGTCAACCAGGCTCACCATCACATAGACGCTGCCGTTCAAGGTGAATTTGACGGCGTTGCCGACCAGATTGATCAAGATCTGCCTGAGGCGCGTGATGTCTCCCATGATGTACTCGGGCAAGCGGGGATCCATAAAAAACTGCATATCGAGGTTGCGCTTGCGGGATTTGGCCGTAAACAGATCGAAGGTTTCCGCTACGCAGGCTTCCAGCGCGAACGGTTCGTTCTCCAGCTCCATCTTGCCCGATTCGATCTTGGAAAAGTCGAGGATATCGTTGATGACAGACAGCAGCGCGTCCCCGCTCTTGCGAATGACCTCGGCCAGCTCCCGCTGATCGGTCGTAAGCTCGGTTTCGAGCAGCAGATCGGTCATCCCGATGACGCCGTTCATGGGCGTGCGGATCTCATGGCTCATCATCGCGAGAAATTCCGTTTTGACCTTGGAAGCGATCTCCGCCGCTTCCTTGGCCTTGATTAGCTCCTGCTCGCTCTTTTTCCGCTCGGTGATGTCGCTCACGGTAATCGCAAAGAGATGGTCGTCGCCGATGAACGCTTCCCCGATTTGGATCTCGGCGGGAAACTCCGAGCCGTTCTTTTGCCACAGGATGAGCTCGCTGAGCTTGCCTGTCGTATACTTCAACGTTTCGCCGCCGTTTCGCTCCGGGCACGCCTCCAGCTCATGAATCGACGGAATGACGAGCGAGATATGCTGGCCGAGCAGCTCCTCTTCCTTGTACCCGAACATCGTCTCCGCCGCCGGATTGATCTTCAGAATCGTCCCTCCATTGTCGAAGGTAATCATCGTATCGATCGACGTTTCCCGGATAACCCGCGCCTGCGCCTCCGCCTTGGTCAGATTATGCGTGGTGAGGAGCAGCTCGCGGTTCGCCTTTTCCAGCTGAATCGTCTGCTCATGTAGGAGATCGGTCTGCTGCTGGAGGACCTTGTTCGTGATGTAAATGCTCACAAAGCCTTCGATCTTCGACTTCAACGCCTGCGGAATGAACGGCTTGACCATGTAGTCGATCGCCCCGACCGAATACCCGGTAAACACCTGCTCGGTTTCCTTGCTCGTCGCGGTGATGAAGATGATCGGAATGTTCTTCGATTTTTCCCGGGCCTTGATGAAGCGAGCGGTCTCAAAGCCATCCATCCCCGGCATCTGGACATCAAGCACGATCACCGCAAATTCATTCTTCAGAAGACAGCGCAGAGCTTCCTCGCCGGAGGAAGCGCGCACCAGGTTATAGCTTTCTTCCGCAAGAACGGCTTCAATGGCAAGCAGATTTTCCGGGTGGTCGTCCACCAGCAGGATAGGAACAGGGTAGTCGAGCGCCATCGTATCTCCCCTCGCAATCATCGGATTTTACGGTATAACCTTTCGCTTGGGCTCATGGGCTGATAGCTATCGGCGTGATGGGTGAAATTGATCGATTCCCGGTTCCCCAGGGCGAGGAATCCCTTCAGGCTCAGGCTGTCGTAGATCAGCCGATGAACCTGATCCTGCAAATCCTTATTGAAATAGATCAACACATTGCGGCAAAAAATCACGTGAAATTCGTTGAAGGACTGGTCGGTCACCAGGTTGTGCTGGGCGAATACGGCATGGTTTAGCAGCTCGGGCTGGAAGACCGCATATTCGCTTTTGACGGAGTAATATTCCGAGAACTCCCCGCTTCCTCCCGCCGCAAGATAGTTGCGGGTGTAATCCCGCATTTTGCGCAAGGGAATGATGCCTTTGCGGGCTTGGTCCAGCGAGTCCTCGTTCATGTCCGTCGCATAGATTCTCGCCCGATCGAGCAGCCCTTCCTCGTGAAGCAGAATAGCCATCGACAGCACTTCTTCTCCGGTCGAGCAGCCGGCGTGCCAGATGCGAATCTGCGGCAAGGACTTCAGATACGGAACCGCCTCCCGCCGAAAAAGCTGAAACAGCAGCGGATCCCGAAACATCTCCGTCACGCTGATAGACAAGCTGCCGATGAGCGCCTTCATCTGGGCGGGGTCATGCAGCACCTTCTCCTGCAAGCCGGATACGCTGCCGAGATGCAGCGCGTGGATTCGATGCCAGATCCGGCGGCGGAGCGAGGAGAAGGCATAATCGCGAAAATCGTATCCGTAGACGCGAAAGATTCCTTCCAGCAAGAGCTCGATCTCGATGTTTTCCAGTTCCTCCTCCGGTGTCAGCAAGGAGGGGTTCGATTGGATGTCCGTCATATCGGTTCCCTCATTTGTACAGCCATACCTTTAACAAGGACAATAGCCGGTTCGTATCGATCGGCTTGGCCATATAATCAGAAGCTCCATTCTCCATGCAGCGGCTGCGGTCCTCCCGCATCGCCTTGGCGGTCAATGCGATGATCGGCAGATCATCGAACTCGGGCTGCTCCCGAATCCGCCTCATCGTCTCGTAGCCGTCCATCTCCGGCATCATGATGTCCATGAGAACGAGGTCGAAATCGGGATTCCGTCTCAGGACATCAAGGGCTTCCCTGCCGTTCTCGGCGAATGTGACTCTCATGTCGTAGTTCTCCAGAAAGCTCGATAACGCGAAAACATTGCGGATATCGTCGTCGACGAGAAGGATGGACTTGCCGGCGAAGGGGGCCGTCTCGATTTCGTCGCCCGTCTCAGCCGCAGTGTCGGTACCCGCAGCAAGGATCGGACAGCCGGAGTCGAAGACGGCTTGCGCTTCCGCATCCGGAGTGGCATCAGACTCGGCGCTAGCGGCCGCTTCCGCATGCCCGCTTAAAGCCGGATGC
The DNA here is from genome assembly GCF_001457415.1 of Gorillibacterium timonense. GTDB lineage: Bacteria > Bacillota > Bacilli > Paenibacillales > NBRC-103111 > Gorillibacterium > Gorillibacterium timonense. Next base: position 481,442 of record NZ_LN881722.1, on the reverse strand, counting down.
GAACGGAGATCGGGAAGGGTCAGAGCGAAGGCGCTCCCCCGATCCGGCTCGCTCTCCACCGTGATCGTCCCGCCGAGAAGCCGGGCCAGCTCCAGGCTGATCGACAAGCCGAGACCGGTCCCGCCGAACCTCCGCCCCGTCGAACCGTCTGCCTGGCGAAAGGCTTCGAAGATCAGGCTCAGCTTCTCATCGCTGATCCCGATCCCCGTATCCTTCACCTCAAAGCGGACGGCTTCTCCTTCCGCTCGCGGAACGTCCGGGACGGAGCTATCGCCGCCGCTCTCAGCGCTGACTGTGAGCGTCACGCTGCCCTCGCGGGTGAACTTAAACGCGTTTCCCAGCAAATTCTTGAGGATTTGCTGGACGCGATGACCATCCGTGTACAGGACGGAAGGGCTGCTCTTCTCTACGTGAACGCGGAAATCGACCCCGTTCTTCACGGCAAGGGGGGCAAAAAGCTGGCGGAGATGGTCCGCAAGATCAACCAGCCGGACGGCATCCGGGTGGATCTCCATCTTGCCCGCTTCCACCTTCGACAGGTCGAGAATGTCATCGATCAGCCGCAGCAGGTCGCCGCCGGAAGAATGGATGGTCCCTGCGTATTCCTGCTGCTTCCCCGATAGATTTCCTTCCTTGTTCTCCGCAAGCAGCTGCGACAAAATCAGCATGCTGTTCAGCGGAGTTCGCAGCTCATGAGACATGTTGGCGAGAAATTCCGTCTTGTATTGGGAAGAAAGCGACAACTCCTGTTTCTGTCGCTCCAGAATCGCCTGACTGTCTTCCAACTGCTTGTTCTTCTCTTCGATGATCCGGAGCTGCTGCTCCAGCATCTCATTGGAGTGCTTGAGCTCCTCCTGTTGCGTGACGAGCTCCTCCGATTGATGCTGGAGCTCCTCGGATTGGGATTGTAGCTCTTCCGTAAGGGTCTGCGACATGTTCAGGAGCTCTTCGATCCGCTTGCGAGAGCGGATTCGGCTTAGCGCGCCAGCGAGCGCCTCGGTCAGCTTCTCCGCAAGCTCGCATTCGCGGGAAGCGAAGCTTCGGAGCGCTGCCGCTTCAAAGACGCCGAGAAGCTCCCCCTCATGGAGGATCGGCACAAGCAGGAGATCGACCGGCTCCGTCATCCCGGTTCCGGAACGCAGCGTAATGTAGCCGGGAGGCAGGTCGGACAGCCGAAGGGGCTTGCGGTCCAGCGCGCATTGGCCGACCCAGCCCTCGCCGACGGCGAAGCTCCGCTTCTCTTCCTCTGTGTCGAAGGCATAAGCACCGCTCATTCGCAAAACCGGAGAGCCTCCGGCAGGCTGAAGCAGATAGACCGCACCGCAGACGCCTCCGATCAGGGGAACGACCTCGCTTGCGAACCATTGGGAGGCTTCCGGCAGATCCCCCGCCGTCTGAAGAAGCTCCAGCATATGGGCGAGATTGGCGGAATGCCAGTTCTCTTCTTCAAGCTTCAGCGTCAGCTTACGCTCGTTCTCCGTCCGGATCGCTAGATCGTCGACCATCCGGTGGAAGGCGATCGAGATCTCGTCAAATTCATCCGGCTTATCTGGAGCCTGGGAAGCCGAGGCGGGTGATCTTCTTCGGAAGCTCCCGTTTGATATCGAAGCGAGCAGGTCCGCCACGCCGTTGAGACCGCCGGATATGCTGCGAATCAGCCAGAGCATCACCGCGATCCCGAGAAAGATTCCGGCGGCCGACAGCCCGCCGGTGAGCAGCAGCATCCGCCGGTTCGTGTCGTTGATCTCGGTCAGGGACGTACGCATCCTGCCCTCATGATAGTCGCTCAACTTGAGCAGAGACTCCTGCAGAGCATTTTGATAATCGACGCCCTCCTCGGCTCGAAGCTCCACCGCATTCTCCAGCTTGCCCTCCTTGATCAACTCGACCAATTGGGCTACATAGCCTGTGAATTGGTTCCAGTCCTCCACCGCCGTAAGGGACAGGCTCTTCTCTGCATCCGAAGCATTCGCCAGCTCCGTCAATTGCCGCAGGTACCGTTCCGTGTTTCCTTTGCGCTCATCCAAGGAAGCGAGCTCCTCGGCAGCCTGAAAGGAGCTACCCTGATTGAGAAGATTGGCGATATGCTTCGCCATTTCGTTCATGCTGAGGCGGGCCGAGGTAGCGAGCGATACCTTTTCGTACCGATTCTGATAGATCTCGTTCACATCCGACCTCAGTGCCGAGAATCGGTCGATGCCCACTCCTGCTATCGTGAACAGCAGAAGGATCAACACCCCGAAGCCGACAAACAGGCGCGTCTTGATCTTCATCCGCATTGGCCCACCACCCGCCTCAAGATTTCGCTGTGATCATGACCATGCACATGTCGTCATGGTGGTCCTTGCGCACTTCCTCGGGCAAAATCCGTTCGAGGATGCGGTCCAGATCATTGCCTCTGGCTCGGGTCAATTCCTCCAGCAAATCTCCGCCGGCTTCCTCAACCGCTTCCAACAGTCCGTCCGTAAACAGGAAGATCCGCGATTCGTCCTCGTATTCGATGCGGGCCTTGGAGATTTCTATCTGTTCAAAGAACCCGACGGCGCAAGAGCCCTGGTCAAGCTGAAGCGCTTCTCCCCCTTGGGTCAACAGCAGCCCGGGAGGATGCCCGGCGTTAACGTACTCGATGACTTTGCGGTTCGTATCGATCACCAGGTAGATCGCGGTGAAATAGTAGTGGATAAAATGCTCCTTGCTGTACAGCTGGGTCATATAGCGGTTCAGCTCATTGATGACCAGCTCCGGATCGATGAGGCGGGTGATGGTGTCCTTCAACACGGAGGAGATGAACATGCAGACCAGCGAGGAAGAGATGCCATGCCCCATCATGTCGAGCAAAATCACGCCATACCGGCTGTCGTCGATGCGGTACCAGGAATACATATCCCCGGCAAGCTCGAAGGACGGATAGTAGTTGGCGCTGACCCGGATGATCTCGTTGTCCACCGGTTCGCCGAGCACGCTGCGCTGAACCTGCTTGGCGAGATCCAGCTCGTTGCGAATCTTGCGGTCGCGCTCGATATGCCAGTCCATCTCTTTTTTCAGCCGCAGCGCGGACCGGATGCGGGCCATCAGCTCCACCTTGTTGATCGGCTTCATGACATAATCCATCGCCCCGGCATCCAGCGCCTCGGCCAGCTTGTTGGAATCGCCGAGAGCTGTCACGATGATGATCGGGATATCCCTTAGCCGTTCCTCCCGCTTGATGCGGCGGCAAGCCTCCAGCCCGTCGATCTCGGGCATCATCATGTCCATGAGGATGAGGTCGACATCGGATTCGGGAGGCTCTCCCGAATCGACGCCCAAATGTTTATAGAGTTCATATGCGGAGCTCGCGGTCAAGCAGTCGCGGTAGCCCTCGCTTTTTAGTATCTTCTCGATAATGATCAAATTGACCGGATTATCGTCCACAATCATTATTCTCATACGGCTCTGCTCCTTCAACTTTCAGCCTGGTACCTTACCACCTCGACTCGAGTGGTTCGAGCGCTTTGAGTGGTTCGAGTGCTTCGAGCTACTCGCCTTGTCCTTCGACAAATTCCTGAATCTTCTCCAGGAAAAGAACGCCGTACCGCAGAAATTTGGCTTCGCCGACTCCTTTGACGGACAGCATGGCGCTCCGGTCGGTCGGCAGAACCACGCTCATCTCGCGCAGCGTACTGTCGGGAAAGACGACATACGGCGGGACATGATCGCGCTCAGAGATTTCCTTGCGCAGACTCCGCAGCACTTCGAACAGATCGGCATTGCCCGCTTCCTCCCGGCGCACCGCAATGCGCTTCCTCTGCATGACCGGTTCCTCTCCCCGCAGCACGCGGGCCGCCTTCGGCGCCAGCTTCAGCACGGGGAACTTGCCTTCGGTCAAGGTCAAATAGCCTTCCGCGCTGAGGGTGTGGATGAGATCGGTGATCTCTTTTTCGGAATAGCGGCTCATAATCCCATAAGTCGGCAGCTCCGTAAAGTGGAACTGGCGCACCTTCTGGTTGCGGGAGCCCTTCAGCACCTGGCTGACCAGCGCGGCTCCGAAACGCTCCTTCATCCGATAGATGCAGGAGAAGATCATCTGCGCTTCGCGCGTCAAATCCGCGATCTCCACCTCGTCGCTGCAGTTGCCGCAGTTGCCGCATTCCTCCGGCGCTTCTTCTCCGAAGTAGTTCAAGATGTATTGCCTGAGGCAGCGCGTCGTGTGGCAGTAATCAACCATTCCCTGAAGCTTGCGGTATTCATTCAGCCTCCGCTCCGGGTCGCCGATGCCTTCCTCGATCAGGAATTTCTGAATGATCGTGTCCTGCGGACTGAACAGGAGCACGCATTCCCCGGGCTCCCCGTCACGACCGGCGCGTCCCGCCTCCTGGTAATAAGCCTCCATGTTCTTCGGCATGTTGTAGTGAATGACATAGCGCACGTTCGACTTGTCGATCCCCATGCCGAACGCATTGCTCGCCACCATCACGCGGATATCGTCATAGAGAAAGCGCTCCTGGGCCTCCTTGCGCGCGCCGTCCGCTAGTCCGGCGTGGTATTTTCCAGCGGCGACTCCCTTCTTCAGCAGAAGGTCGCAGAGAGAATCCACCTCCTTGCGCGTCGCGGCATAGATGATGCCAGCCTGATCCTTCCGTTCCCGGATGAAGTTCAACAGGTAGTCCTGCTTGTTCTCGCCCTTGACGACAGAGAATTTCAAGTTCGTCCGGTCAAAACCGGTCAAATACACCTGATCCTTCGGGATGCCCAAGTGATTCAGGATATCCGTCGTAACCTCCGGTGTAGCGGTAGCGGTGAAGGCGGTCACGCGAGGTCTCTTGGGAAGCTCCGCTAGCAGCTCGGCAATCCGCCGATAGCTGGGCCGGAAATCATGCCCCCACTGGGAAATACAGTGAGCTTCATCAATCGCCACCATGGAGATAGGCAGCGAATGCAGCAGGCTGCGGAAGCTTTCCAGCTCCAAGCGCTCCGGAGCGATGTAGATCAGCTTGTATTGGCCGAGTGCCGCACCGCGCAGCCTCCTGCCCACCTCCGCGCCGCTGATGGAGCTATTGATAAACGTTGCCGCTATGCCCATCTGGGTCAATGCGTCAATTTGATCCTTCATTAAGGAAATAAGCGGCGACACCACCAGGCTCACTCCGGGAAAGAGAAGGGCCGGAATCTGGTAGCAGATCGACTTGCCGCCGCCCGTCGGCATGATGCCGAGGACATCGTTCCCCTCCAGAATCGAGCGGATCAACCGATCCTGCCCCGGACGGAATTCGGTGTAGCCATAATATCGTTCAAGCAATTGTCTTGCCTCTTGCAGCAATTGAAGCCCCTCCCTGCATCTTGTCCCTTCTACCATACCGCATATTGCCGGGAGAGAAAAGGCAAACACCACGTTCATCCGGTGGAGAATTCAGGAGACATGAGCACTCGCCCATAATGGAAAAAGAACCGCCCCATCGGGGCAGTTCCGTTTTCGTGAGCCGCAAGCGACGGACCGCCGCCATAACGCAATCGAGCTTCACTTCGGAAGTTCCACGCAGCGCTAACTTACAACTTATACACGGATTCCGCTTGCGGACCGCGAGCGCCCTGTACCACATTGAACTCAACGCGCTGCCCTTCGTCGAGCGATTTGTAGCCATCGGCTTGAATCGCCGAGAAGTGGACGAAGACATCGCCGCCCTCCTCCAAGGTGATAAAGCCGTAGCCTTTCTCCGCATTGAACCATTTTACCGTACCCGTCTGCATATTGAATTCCCTCCATTACTTGTTATTCCTATATGTATCTCTTCGGACCGCCTGACTGCTAGCCCTAGCCATAACGATTACCCGAAAAGGTCATAACGCTATAGAGAGAGTATGAGGTGAGGTGTGAAGTTCCCGCCCCTCATTCAATCACTGACCATGACAACAATTATGCCTCGGTCCAGCTCCTTATCCAACTGGTCGGCTTCCGCCTCGACGCCACCGAGACCCTTCAGCTTCGAGCGAAGCTGATCACTCCTCGAGCGGAGCGCCACAAACACAAGGATTGCTTACCCGGAGAAGCTTCCACTGAAACATAAGGGGTCAAAATGGACATGCATGATAAAACGCATGATATACATTTCGATCCGAATAACCACCGTATCCCAGCAATATTCAGGAAAAAGATAACACCCGTTGACAGATTCTCACCGAATGTTATATACTCCAATCTATAGTCAAATCACAACCGAATAGCTTGGTTCTTCTTATTAAGAGTGGCGGAGGGAAAGGCCCTATGATGCCCGGCAACCGTCTTGTCCTGCGGACAAGAAAATTGGTGCCAATTCCTGCGGAGCGAACAGCTCCGGCAAATGAGAAGGGACCCTAAGAGTTAACCTTCTAAGGCCCTTTTTCATTTGAAAAAGAGCCTTTTTCATTTGAGTGTCGCATCCGATTCTTCCGATCAGGAACCTCGCTTCGAATCATTCAGACTTGGCTTGTCGGTCTGAGCCATTCAAGCAAAACTCCCGATCGACAATCGGATAGGCTCTCTTCCGGCTTAAATCCCCTGCATTTCAATAGGAATACAAATAATTAGGAAAGGACGGCTGACCCGTGATCCGCCTCCAGCATCTTCACAAAAGCTATCTAGTCGGCGGCAGCGAAGTACCGGCGCTGACTGACATCAATCTGGCTATCGAGCCCGGTGAAATCTTCGGAATCATCGGACACTCCGGCGCTGGCAAAAGTACGCTGCTCCGATGTATCAATCTCCTCGAGCGGCCGACCGAGGGCCAAGTGCTCGTCGGCGGCACCGATCTCACCGCTCTCCCTTTGGAGGAGCTGCAGGCGTGGCGTCGGAAGATCGGAATGATCTTCCAGCACTTCAACCTGCTGTCCTCCGCCACCGTTCAGGATAACATCGCCTTCCCGCTGCGCCTCGCGAAGCGGCCGAAGGCTGAGATCGAACGCAGGGTGAGCGAGCTGATCCAGCTGGTCGGGCTCGAGGAGCATCGCAGCAAGTATCCCGCTCAATTGTCCGGAGGACAAAAGCAGCGGGTGGGCATCGCCCGAGCGCTCGCGGCGGAGCCGAAGGTTCTGCTCTGCGACGAAGCCACATCGGCGCTTGATCCGCAGACCACCGCCTCCATCCTGGCTCTGCTCCGGGACATCAACCGCCGCTTCGGCCTCACCATCGTGCTCATCACCCACGAGATGCAAGTCATCCGCTCCGTCTGCGACCGACTGGCCGTCATCCAAGACGGGCAAATCGTCGAATCCGGGCCGGTGCTGGATGTGTTCCTGAGGCCCCAGCATCCGACGACCAAGGAATTCATCGAACAGGTCGAGGACTCGGCAGAGCTGCGCGATGCCGTCCAGCGAGAGAAGGCGGCCGGCAACCGGAACATCGTCCGCATCACCTTCATCGGCGATAAGACGTATGAGCCCGTTCTCTATGAGACGATGCGCGAGACGGACACCTCCTTCGCCATTCTGCAGGGGACCATCTCCCGCATGAAAGATACGCCGTACGGGCAGCTTGTCGTCAATCTGAACGGAACGCCCGAGCAGGTGGACGAAACCGTCCGACTGCTCCGCAGCCGGGGAGTGGAGGTGGAGACTCTATGAGCGGAACTCTCATTGCCTCGCTGGAATCACTCGGCTTGTCGAGTCTGGCGGACCTGTTCTCCAAGAATAGCCCCGGATCGGTTCTCTTGACCCGGTTGGCCTCGCTCGCGTCGGATTCCAAGCTGCAAGAGTGGATCGATGCAATCAGCTGGCCGCAGATCGGCCAAGGTCTCATCTCCACCCTGCTCATGCTCGTCATCTCGGTGCTCTTCACCGTGATCATCGGGCTGCCGCTCGGGATTCTGCTCTATCTGAGCTCTCCGGGGCAGCTCTTGCAGAACCGGCCGCTCTACGCGGTGCTCTCCTTCGTGGTGAACATCCTGCGTTCCGTCCCGTTCATCATCCTGATGATCGTCGCCTTCCCGCTGACGAAGCTCATCGTCGGCACCACCATCGACGTCCAAGGCGCGATTCCGCCACTCGTCTTCGCAGCGGCTCCGTTCTTCGCACGGCTCGTCGAGACCAGCCTGCGCGAGGTCGATCGCGGCGTCATCGAGGCCTCGCAGGCGATGGGAGCGAGTCGCACGCAGATCGTCCTGCGCGTGCTTCTGCCGGAATCACGCTCCGGCCTGATCGCCGCCGTCACCATCACGGCGGTCAACCTGGTCTCCTACACGGCGATGGCCGGCGCCGTCGGCGCAGGGGGGCTCGGCGACCTGGCGATCCGCTTCGGCTACTACGGCTTCCAGCCTGGCATTCTGCTCGTCACCGTCGTCATACTGGTCATTCTCGTTCAGGTTTTGCAAACGCTCGGAGACTTTTTCGTTCGGCGGTACATCCGCAAATAGCGCATCTCCCGGTTTCAACAGCGTGTTAACCAACACGCTCAAGATAAAGCTTCATTATAATCTATTCATTAACGGAGGGGTTTTACATGAAAAAATGGTTAGCACTCGGCGTTACCCTGGTTCTCGCAACAAGCCTTGCCGCCTGCGGCAAATCCGATAAGACGCTCAAGGTCGGAGCGACCGCCGTTCCCCACGCGGAGATTCTCGAGCACATCAAGCCTGCCCTCGAAAAAGAAGGCATCAAGCTAGAAGTGAAGGTATTCAACGACTACGTGCTTCCGAACACCCAAGTGGCGGAAAAGCAGCTCGACGCGAACTTCTTCCAGCATGTCCCGTATCTCGAACAGCAAAATAAAGAACGCGGCCTTTCCCTCGTAAACGTCACCGGCGTGCACATCGAACCGATTGGCATCTACTCGAACAAGATCAAGAAGCTTGACGAACTTGCAGATGGAGCAACCATCGCGGTTCCCAACGACCCCAGCAACTTCAGCCGCGCGCTGCTTCTCGTCGCGAAAGCCGGCTTGATCGAGCTGAAGGATGGCGTAGGCTACTCCGCTACCGAAGCCGACATCACCTCGAACGCCAAGAAGCTCGTCTTTAAGCCGCTGGATGCTGCGATGATTCCCCGCACCCTGGATGAAGTCGATGCCGCTGTGATCAACACCAACTATGCGCTGGAAGCGAAGCTGTCTCCGTCGAAGGATGCCCTCTTCCTGGAAGACAAGGATTCCCCTTACGTGAACATCCTCGTCTCCCGTGAAGACAACAAGGATTCCGACGCCATCCAGAAGCTGGCGAAGGCTCTGAACTCCGAAGACGTCAAGAAGTTCATTCAAGAGAAATACGGCGAAGCGATCGTTCCCGCGTTCTGATCCTTCCTCAATTCAAACCGCCCGATCATCGGCTTAATGCTCTCGATGATCGGGTGGTTTTTCTTCTTTTCAGGCGATGATCATGGTCCATTTCGGTTGTCACGATGGGGAGAACACCCATTAGGGCTATTTTCTTAATTTTCTCACAAATCCCCCAATCCTCGAATCAAATGTGGTACAATGAAGCAACGGTTTGAAAATGCCGGATTCGGTTTAATTATTTCTAAGCTCAAGGCAGTTTGTATATCTTAGAGATACAGGCACCACAAATGCGACTCATGGGGAGGAAACCGTAGTGGCAAAAAAAACCGATGAAGTGAAGGAAAGCCTGATTGAACTCGCCCGCATTTATCAACCCAAGGACGCTCGCCAATTCGTCAACGACTTCGTGCGCAAGTACCGGATTACCAAGGGATACGAAGAGGAATTGACCCAACTCGTGAAGACGGAGATGAACAAGGTCAAAATATCAGTTTGACCTTCCGCTACATAAATGGATATCCAACAACCAAGCCCCTTGCCAGCGCAGGGGGCTTTTGATTTGTCCATTTTTCGACACCGCTCGGGAACGCCGTTTGCGAATGTCTTCCTTATATTGTCCCGCTTCCCTCCGCTATGTTACAATTTGAGACATGCATGATCATGTTAGGAGGATTCACGTGCTTATTATTGGAATTGCCGGCGGGACGGGGTCGGGGAAGACGACCGTAGCCCGTTCGATCATCGAGAAGCTTGGGGAAAGCAATGTCGCCCTGATCTCTCAAGATAATTACTACGCGGACGGCTCCGCTCTCTCTTTTGAAGAACGTACGCATATCAATTACGACCACCCGGATTCATTTGACAACGCTCTCTTGGTTCGGCAGCTCATGCAGCTGAGGGAAGGCTCTGCGATCGAGATGCCGACCTATGATTTTACCACCCACACCCGATCCCCGAAGACCGAGCGAATCGAGCTCCGTCCGGTCGTTATCCTGGAAGGCATGCATGTGCTGGTGGACAAGACGCTTCGCGAGATGCTCGACATCAAGATCTTCGTGGACACCGAATCCGATGTGCGTGTTCTCCGGCGGATTCTGCGGGATATCAACGAACGCGCACGCACGCTCGAATCCGTTCATGAGCAGTACATGCACTCGGTTAAGCCGATGCATGATGCCTTCGTCGAGCCCTCGAAGAAATACGCCGACCTCATCATTCCCGAGGGCGGGGAGAATGAAATCGGCATCTCCTTTATCACCGCCCGCATCGAACGGTATCTCTCAGACTTGTAAGCAGCTGAGCTTCGAATTCTAAGTTATTCACGATCTGCCCAAGTTTTTAAGCAAACAAGGCATCTTTCTCCGCAGTCTGCGGGAAAGATGCCTTGTTTGGTCTCTTTTTCTGTCTTTTTCAGATCCGCCCCCCGTTATTGGCAAACACCTTCTCGAACACTTTCTCCCCTAATCATGTGGGTGTGTTCGGCGCCAACCTAAGATGGGCATCGATTCGAGAATGATGGGTTTTGAGCTGAATGCTTTTCGTTCTTCCCTACAAATACCGCTTGAAGCCGTGATAGCGGGTCCCCTGGTACGTCAGATCTCCGGTATCCCCTTCCGCAAGAAGGCCGAATTCTCCGTCGCGGACCATGAATTCCATCCGTTCGCCGCTGTCCAACTGATAGGTCACATAATAATCCGTACTTGTCGAAGAAGACATCGGTCCGCTCCCGTCAGAGTCGTTGCTGTGGCGAACATCGCTTCGTTTGCTCACAATGCGGGCGCGCACCGTGAGGACGGGCATGCGGTTATTTCTAGACCATTCTTTAACCCCTCTGACTATAGCGAACACAATAAACCCCACAAAGAAAGCAAAACCCAGCCCAATGAGGATAGGTATGGCCGTGACCATAAAGTCTCCGAACCCTCCCCCGCTATCACCAAATCTGCCAGGACTCATCCTAAATCCCTCCTACCAATAAATATCGTTCTTGCCTTCTACCTAAAGATAGAAAACGCCAGATCCATGAAGAGAGGACCTGGCGTGATGTGTGGTTCTATGCTGCTTGGGTTCACCCGTCGATGCTGATTTATTTCACCGTGTCCTTGCCGCCTTTGGCCTTGAACACTTCGCCGATCGCGCCCAAGCTGCCGAGCGCTTCCATCGCCCCGGTCGGGATGAACACCTTGTTGGCGGATCCCTTGGCGATTTCGTTCAGCGACTCGAACGATTTGTACGCAAGCACATTCTCGTCCAGACCGGCTTGCTTCAGAAGCTCGATCCGCGCTTTCTCGGCTTCCGCAACAGAATGGATCGCCTTCGCTTGACCGAGCGCTTCCAGCTCCTGTGCTTGGCGCAAGCCTTCCGCCTGACGGATGCGCGCTTCCCGCTCGCCCTCGGCCTTCAGGATCTTGCTCTGCTTGTCGCCTTCCGCGCGGAGGATCATATCCTGCTTGGCCGCTTCCGCTTCCAGCACGATCGCCCGCTTGCTCCGTTCCGCCTTCATCTGCTTATCCATCGCTTCCTGAATATCCATCGGTGGCTTGATGTCCACGACCTCGACGCGCTCGATGCGCACGCCCCATTTTTCCGTTGCTTCGTCCAAAGCTACACGCATCTCGGAGGAGATCTTTTCCCGTCCGGAGAGGGTTTCGTCCAGCTCCATCTTCCCGATGATCTGCCGAAGCGTCGCCGTCGTGATGTTCCGCACCCCGGACACATAGTCGAGAATACCGTACGTAGCTTGTTCCGGTCCAACGACTTGATAGAAGATGATGTTGTCGATCTGCACCTGCACGTTATCCTTCGTGATAACCGTCTGCGGCGGCACATTCGCCTGCTGAATCCGCAGGTCGTGATAGACGCGAACTTGCTCGATGATCGGTATGAGAATATTAAGACCGGGAGTCAGAAGACGATGAAACTTCCCGAGTCGTTCGACGACCCCAACCCGCTGCTGCGGAACGACCTTGACCGTCATGGCCACGAGCACCACGACCAGAACCGCAACAATAATCGCAATAATCATTCCATTCTCCATGCTACATGCCTCCCCATTTTTGAACTTCCACAACCGTGCTCCCGCGATGAACGATAATGACCTGTTCCCCCGGAATGAGCGGCGCATCCGAACGCGCACTCCACGTCTCGTTGCCGATCCGGACGATCCCGAGACCGTTCTCCCCGGTCCCTTCCATCACCACGCCCTGCTTGCCGATCAGATCGTCAATCGCATCGCGAAATCCCCGCGAAGACCGCAGCTTCTTTGTGAGCGGTTTCGTAAACACCGTAAGCGCAAGCGCCGTAACCCCGGCCAGGACAACCTGTACGAGATACGCATCCGGCAGCACCAAGGCGACCAACCCGCCGACCAAGGTGCCAATCCCGAGCCACAGCAGATAAAAGGTCAAGGTAAACACTTCCGCGACAAGCAGCACAGCGGCAATCACCAACCAGATGATCCATCCCATCATGAATTCACCTCCGGTCGAATCAATCTCATACGATATATACGTGAAAATCGGCGAAAAGTATTCAAAAACTTTCATCGCACTCCATTATTCGCCCATGCATAAAGTATATCACCGGATTTCTTGCAATCCTACAGAAAAAATCCCTTTTACTCCTGCAAGCATATCCGTTCGAATCTATTCAGATCTTTGGAGGAGCACATGAAAGGAGCGGTATCCCCTTGCCTCTCAGACGAATCATCATCGACCTCTCCAACCGCCATCTCTATCTCCTGGAAAATAACATCGTCATCCGCGGATACCCGGTAGGCATCGGGCGAATGGTGACGGAGACTCCACAGGGCGAATTCCATATCATCAACAAGCAGCCGAACCCGGGCGGTCCGTTCGGCGCTTTCTGGATGGGCTTATCCAAACCGCATTACGGCATCCATGGCACGAACGATCCTTCCTCCATCGGGCACATGGTCTCGCATGGCTGCATCCGCATGTACAACTCGGATGTCTTGGAGCTGGCCACCCTCGTGTCCGTCGGGACACCGGTGACCATCCGCTCTTAGAGTCTGTTAAACCGGCGCGCAGCCAGATAGCGTCCTCTACCGCGTGGCAGAAGACCGCCGCTTGGCTGCAAGTCCGAATATTCCGCTGAACAGCGCATATACCAGCACCCCGCAGAGCGCCCCCGTCCCATCCAGCAGCACATCCTGGACGAGAGGCGTCCGGTCCCCAGTAAACCACTGATGCACCTCATCCGTCGCCGCATAAGCGAGCCCGAGCATAACCGGGATCAGCAATGCGGCCAACCGCGAACGGACAAGCGGAGTAAGCGCCCAACTGAGCAGCAGGGCAAACATGAGATAGATTCCGAAATGCGCTCCCTTGCGGATGAAAAACTCCACAAACGCATACACCCCGAGCGAACGAACGCTGATCTCTTTGCCTGCATACGTAAACCGAACATCCGAGAAATGCTCCTGCACGAAATGCGCCGGGATCCACTCTCGAAGCTCCGGCTGCAGATTTTGCTGTTGATAGGTTTGACTCGAGAAATAGAAGATTAAGCCCATCCAGGCGAACACCAGCAGCCAACGAAACCAGCGAATTCGAGAAGTCTTTCCCACAGCAGTTCGTCCCATTTCGACACTCCTATCCATAAATCCCCATATTGTCTTTATCTCTTCTAGCTTATTGTTTATAATAATAAGACGCGGTTCCGGTATCAACCGTTTCCGGTTATTCTCTCTTTTCTGGAGGTTCCTATGAAAAAGAAGCTTCTCATCACCCTCGCAGCCCTCATCATCGTCCTCGGAGGAGGCGGTTGGTACGCCAAGAAGGTCCTGACCGATAAAATCTTCGACCAGGTCGAGGTCGCCCTGAAGGACCCGGAAATCCAAAAGCAAATCGCCGAGCTCGACACGGACAAGCTCCAGGAAGAACTGAAGACCATCGATACAGACAAGCTCATCGCCGAAGCAAACGGTAGTTCGGCCGCTCCTTCTTCCAGCCCTGACGGCAAGAGTTCTTCGAATACAGCAGCACCATCTGATAGCTCCAAGAGCACGACCAAGCCCGGAAGCTCCACACCCAAGCCATCGACCCAACCGGACAAAACCCCCGCAAAAGACAACAAGCCCTCGGAGGGGCTTGCCTTTGACAGCCGCAACGACGCAGCCAACTATGCCATGAAGAAATTCAGCGCGAGCGAGATCGTCCATTACATGTCCGCCTATAAGAACAAATCCAGCATGACCAAGGAAGAGAAACAGAAGATGAAAGCCGAGATCCTCTCCCGCTTCAACAGCGCCGAAATCAAAGCCTTGACGGAAGCGGCGAAGTAGAACAAATTTTATTGATAGATTTCATTTTGTGAAAAAATGATGTTCATCTTGCTCTCGGCCCTGCTGTTGATCGGATCAAGCGGTCATGTATGGGCAGAGGGCATCATCATGTTCACACGCATGCTCGACAAGGAAGAAACAGGCTAGCAAGAAAATGTTGACTAGATCACGACATATGCAGCTTCAGCTGTCGGCTACCACTACCAGCATCAACTGACAAGCGGGATCCCCAAGCAATTTTGGCCTAGTCAAGATTCGACAGCCTCTCAATATACCACAATGCTATTTTGATCTTTTGGGTTTAGTGACACTGCAGGTGACTTCAAGTGGAATGAGGCGATTTAACAAGCTTCGCTCGCAAAGTTTGGTCACAGCAGAGCAACTGATCGAGTCTCCCGCTGGCGTGAATCTCCTTCGGTTAGATTACGGGACTATCGATGTCATTATAAATACGAAAGAACTACAAGCGCTGTTAACCATACGGCTTCCGTCGCTGTTAAATCCTATACTGGAATATCTATCGGATTATATCCAAGTTTCTCTATAATTTCTATAATGATTTTCCTATATTCACTTCGTAGAAATCCATGACTTCTATTTCGTTCTCTAGTTCATGGAAGATCCCCGTTGAAAATTGTCAGCATAGGTAGCCTCTAATGCTTGTATATTCATTCCCGCCTGTGCAAATGCCACGGCATTTTAAGAATGAGTATGAACAATGCCACCAATCCCTGGATATCTCCTATACAACTCCTGATGTGTTTCCGTATCAGAAAACGGTTCCCATTTGCCTTCCACAACATTAGCAAGTTCAACTACAAAAGATATTTCCCCAAGTATATATAACAATACCCTTTGCTACCAAATTCAAATTTGCTTCATTAACTTCATTCTTCTATCCTTCTAACATGATCATTCTCCACAACCTTTTTTTTCTGCGCTTCCATAAGTACTCTTATAGTATGTTCTGTTCCCAATTGCGAATCGAACATCGCTTTCCATCCTAACATCTGTAGCTTATCACTGTTAAGAGATGAATTACTCATTGGATTAAAAGCTGCTTTTTCAGTTGTGTTCGGTAATTCAAATAGTAATTTTGTACCACCATACTTTGCAAAACACTCAGCAATTTCTTTAATAGTCATAATGGAATCCGGATTTGAAACATTATATGCTTCACCTGGTTTTCCTAATATCAATGTAGTTAAAATGGCTGTTGCACAGTCGATCATATAGCAATAAGACCGAATTTGAGAACCATCACTTTTCATCACTAAATCTTTACCATCCACAACATCAAATGCAAAAACAGATGATATACGATTATCACTTCTAGACGCTGTAGGACCATAAATATGTCCTGGACGAATAATGCTAACTGGTACTTTTTTTTCATAATAATAGCTTGTACATAATGTTTCCGCTGCAAGTTTGCTAATGGAATATGATGAACGGGGATTTAATATATCAATATAACCGTATTCCTCTTCTATAAATGGATCAGAATTCTCCTTTTTTCCATATATTTCACTCGACGAAATAAAGACTGTATTAATAACTTTTTCCTGTTCTGCATAATCCAAAAGTTCTTTCATCCCAACAAAATTATCTATCATTGTTTCTACTGGCTTTGATTGAATCGCAGATGGATACGCATTACTTGCTCCATGAATCACATAATCACAGGAAAAATTGAAATTATTCTTCTTACTTGCATCATAAGGCACAAACTCTAAATATTTTTCCCCAATATATTTTGAAAACCTTTTATTAAACTTCTCTTCACTTCTACCAGCAGCATATACTTTTATATTACTACCGTTTCTTTTTATGTAGTACAATAACAAATCAACTACAGCCGAACAAATTAATCCTGTAGCCCCTGTAACTAACACAGATTTAGCTTCCATCTTCTTTATCAATGTCAATTGATCTATCGTATTATCCAAATCTTGCATATATGTAATACTATTATATAGATCCATAGCTTTTCTCCCTATTTAAGCCAGTCAGAACGCTTTGCCATCAAGAGTGCTTTAAATATATCAATATCCTCAACCGTGGTTAATTTAATATTCTTTTCAGATCCAGCCGAAAAATGTACTTGCTCTCCCATTTCAATCATTAAAGTACAAGAAGCAATCGAATTAGTAATTCCAGCCTCTAAAGCCTTTCTATGTAAGTAACATATTTTCCCAATTCGGAACCCCTGTGGAGTCTGTGTTCGTTTTAAGTTGTCACGTGGGTAACTACCGGCAGATATAATACTATCTTCCGTCTGCAACATTGCTTCAGCACATGGTATTGTAGCAATACCAGAACCGTACTGCATTGATTTAACGATACAATCTGAAATAATTTCAGTAGAAACCAATGGCCTAATAGCATCGTGTATTAAAACAATATCATCGGGTGAATAATGTTTTTCTAATTCATAAACACCATTACGAATAGAATCTTGACCATTTTTCCCACCAGTGATTACATACTTAAGTTTTGTAATCTTAAATTGATTAGCATACGCCCATAAAACTTGTTCCCAGCCCTCTATGCAGACCACTGCAATTGCATCTATATCTCCATGATTTTGAAATGCCTCTAGAGTATACACTATCACCGGACGCTCATTTACAGTAATAAATTGTTTTGGAATATCCTGATGCATACGTGTGCCAGACCCGCCAGCTATTAAAAGCGCAATATTTGCCATATCTACCTCCAAGTTGATCAATGAAATTGAAAATATCTTAGTGCTTTAAACTTTATTTCAGTCTTCGAGTATCTATAGTTTTTCATACTTTTTGGCTCAACACCGAAATCAGTACTGACTCAAAGAGGGCCTAAACGAAGGAGCAGAGGGGTTCTGGAGAAACGATAGTGGTCGCTTCTAATAGAACGATCCCACCATAAACGTCTTATTTCAATAACGAATTGTGCTTAAACAGTGATCGGAATAATATTCTGATCCACAACGAATCCCTAGGACCTAAAGTAAAGCCATGTTTTTTACTAACCTACTTTTTAAATGTTATAAATATCATAATCAACTTTTTCCTACTTATTACTACCAAAGCAAATATACTAACAATGATAGAATATCTCACGATAATCACTCTGTATGTAAAAATCATTAGAACCATAATCCCTAAGACAATTGTCGAACTTACTATCATTCCTTTAAAATCATATAGCAAGTTGACATTTATGTTTTCTTTAACACATATTTTCTTCATAAAGATATAATGCATAACCGTATATAGAATATAGCATACTAACGTTGTATATCCAGCCGTAAAATATCCATAATACGGTATAAATATATAATTTAAAACCAAGTTTATTATAGCGCAAAAAGTTGATGCAATTGCTATAAACTTTGTTTTTTTGAAATAATATTCAACATTACTAAACAAAGAATATAGAAAAATAAAATAAACCGAAGTAGCAATTGGTGGGATCACCCAAACTGCTTCATAATATTGCTTGCCTGCAAAAACCATTATAAGTTCTGGAGCAAAAGCCATAGAAAGAATTGAAATAATACCAACAAAAATATATAATACTGTTGCATTTTTCCGTAGCTTTTCATAAGACTTATCACGAATTGCAATAAATGTATATGGGGTAAAAGAATTATTAATTGCATTCGTAATTAATTGCATCATCATACCGATTGTATAAGAAACACTATATTTTGCTGCAGCGGAACTACTAACCATATTATTTATCATTATTCTATCTGATAGATTTAAAATCATTGATGATAAATAATGTGGAACCAGAGGTATATTAAACCTGAGCCCATATATCCAATATTTTTTTTCTATTTTATAGTTTCCTTTTTTTATTATATGGATATACAAACTTAACCCAACTAACACTTTACAAATCGCATCTGAATAAATCCTTGCCTCTAATTTATGTGGAAAAATAATTACCGCTATTATCCCTAATACTATACTTCCAACGGACATCAATATGCTAATACAAACAAGTTTACGATATCTAAATTCATATCTTTGACTTGTCGCCCAGAATTCGTAAGCAGGCAACGTGTATAATTGAATAAACATGGCTACCATTAACATTGGAGATAGGTTCAGAGTAGTAGTCCATAACTTAATGTCAGATAAATAAATAGCTAAAACTATCGTTGTTAATAAAGTAGATAGTTCCAATAATGATGAAGTTAGGCGATTTTTATCCTTTTCATGCTCTATTAAACCTCTTCCATAACCACCTAAAAATAAATTCAAAGTAGCTAGAATTGTGAGCACTCCATACCATGACTGAAATACGGAAAAACTTCCATATTCTTCAGTAGTAAGCAGTCTTGTAAAAATTGGAGTTGAAAATAGCACAATTCCTTTTTGCAATATGTTACTTATTGCGAACCACAAAGATGCTTTAACAGGTTCTGATAAAGTTTTATATCTATTTCTTATTTTCACTATCATAAGTCCAAAAAGTCTACCAGCCTTTTTGCACTGTTACCATCACAAAATTCAAAAATACGATTTCGTAATTCAGCACGCTTTTCATTGTATTCATCGGTTGAACTCGAAATTCCATCAATAAAATCTAACAATTCCATAAAATTATTAATTATAAATCCTGCCATAAGTTCTTCTGGGGCATCACTTATTAATCCATTTTTATATTCAGCTAAATCTGAAAAAACATACGCAATTGGTTTGTTTAATAATAAGTAGTCAAAGGAAATAGAAGAATAGTCACTTATTAGTGCATCTGTTTCTTTTAATAGTTGATACGTATTGATTCCCAACCTTTTCACATCCTCACCTCTGAGAACCAATATATTTGATTTGTCAGATATTTTTATACTAGACTTCTCCTGCATTGGATGCATTTTTATGATGAGCAATATATCTAATTGTTTCAAATATTTGTTCAATTCATCGTATTGTTTCTCATTCTCTAAAACAGGTATACCTAGCGGTAATTCTATATTGCTGTCATTTCTATTATATCCGCCGCCTTTTCTAAAAGTCGGCATCCATATTATAACCTTCCGATGCTCTTTACTTGTGATTTTTTGTATCTCGTTAGCCAGTTCAGAAAACAACATATCATGTACAGGAAACCCTAACACTACCATCTTCGTGCTCGAGAATGGATTATACTGTTTTTCCTGGAAACCCCTTGTGTATTCCGATGGAATCAAAATGTAATCAACACTTTCTGGGATATTAATTCTACCATGGGAATTTTTCAACGAAAATGCACCGTGTGTAAGGTAAAGAGACACTTGTTCATTTCTTACTTTTCCAGTCACTTCACAATCTGCAGTTAAATATTTTGCACGACAAATATAATAATTCTTTTTTAAACTAGGTGTAAACAGACTATAGGCCTTCACATTTTCAGGAAGTTCCTTTGGTAAACAATTTTTAACCAGCCAAACTATTTTATACTTTTTATTATACCCATTCTTAATTAAATAGTCATAAAATGCTCCACCGTTTGAATCAAAGTCATTATGACTTTCAATAATAATAATATCTCCTAATGGTTTTCTTTTCAGAAAAAATAGCAACAATTTTTGAAGTATTAAATCGAATTTATATTGATAAATTACATGAATGAGTTGCTTCATTCCCTTTTCTCTTATATACCTGATCAAACTGTGCATTTTTTCTTCATCCAATCTCTTTTTCTTAGTATCAATCAAAAGAACTCATTATATTTAGTGAAATCACTTATCTTTATATTTTCATAATGCAATTTATCTCTATACTTGAGAATGAGAATGGAAAGCTAGCAGTAATTTGAGTCCAGCAATTTCATAGAACCATCTAAAACCGGCTTGGCAAGTGGTACAGGATAACGAATGAAGGCGCATGTAATAAGGTTCTTTCGTAAATACAGGAAAATGTTGTACTATCCGCTACCATTAATCCCTTTAAAAAGGCATTTTCGTCGTAAAGAGGACGGCATTGTTTATAACTACGTGGAATGCCTTCTATGGGTTCGTTGGGATCACATGGACTGAACCTCACAGCCGTGTAAATTTTGTATGTCGAGCATTTCATTATTAAACTGGATTCGAATCTGCTTATTCATTTTTTGATGTTCGGTGAAATTACAACCATACAGAGTAGCAGGTGATTTCCCATTATTGTCCTTCGGTCATTTCGTAACGCATTAATTAAGTTGAGCCCATAATCCCTCAAAAAAATATCACGACAATTAGCTCCTGTCATTTTCAATATTCGGTAGTTTAACTAGAATTGCCAAAAAAATGAACATGTAGCAATAAAGCGTTGTACTATCAAATATCATAACTATCAATAAAACTATTAGAATTGCATTAGATAAAACCTTATATCTAAGATGTTTCAAATTATCTATATAAGAGGCATATGTAAACATCATTGTCCAAAATGCTGCACATAACACAATTCCTCCATCTAGTAAATTTTGGATGATTTGATTATGCGCATAGTTAAATCCACCTCCTGACCATTGCGTCCAGAAAGTCGTTATAAGCACACCATCTATTCCAAATCCAAATATAGGACGGGAAGTAATATGTGATATTGCATTTAACCATACAAAACGTCTTCCGGAAAATGTTGGGTCAGAAATGAATACACTATAATTATTGTTTACTGTTGCAATATAAATAACAGAAATACTCATTAAAAAACCAAACACTACATACCATTTAGATTTTAAACAGAATATATGATAAAGCCTCCATTTATAAACTATCCCTATTACAATCAGAATTATACTTACTAATACCGCTGATGTTGCATCAGTACTAAACATTGTTAAAATCGACATTATAAGCAATAACACCGACTTGAATTTTCTCCGTTTAATAAGCATATAATTTAACAAAGCAACAAATATTGCAACCATTCCAATCTGCGAAACGACCTGTACATGTCCTAAAAAAATAACATGTGTATATTCCACAAAGTATCCCTTAAAAACAACTCCATTCAAGAATAATAACATGATGAAAATATTTAAAAGGGCTCCTAATATCTTATGCCAATATTTATCAAAGTTATATATAATAAATACGCATAACGAAGGCGCAGCTAGCATTTGTTGCAATCCACTAGATAAATTACCTCTAATAATTATTGTAAGCAATATAGACAACACGAAATAAAGAGTTAACGCAAACCCTCTTCTATTAATTTTCGATCGCATAATGTTTGCATATAGAAGATATTGTATCCAAATGATTGCTACTGCTGCCCAAAGCCATATTGTAAAAAATAATTTATATGTAGTACTAATTTCGGCAAAGCCCCTAGGATACAAAAACGGAATCAATATAAAATATGATAGGATATCAATAAAACCATATTTTGTAGCAGGGCGATTATTTTTCATTCTTAAATACCATCTTTAATTTGCTCACTTTATCTTGTCCTATCATGCGTATTATTTTTCTTCTCAATTGGATTTTTTTGTCCATCCAAGATGCACTATAATGATGTATCGATACAGTCTCTTTACATAGTAAATTTTTCGTTCCATCACCAGGTGCCATTGGATCAAAATACATAGGTGGATAAACTGTAGCCCCTATGATATATTGAACTTTTTCCGAAAATATATATCCTCTTTTTGTCAAAACTCTTGAGTTCAAATATGGACAAGCAAATGATTCCTTTCTTTTATTATCAAATGTTAGATTATCGTATTCACTTAACATTTCTTTTACCACATCGTTTAACCTTGCTGCTCCAAATCCCAATCCTGTAGTACATAAGGTTTCAACTTGTTGAACACCAATGTAAAACTGATTATTAAGCAATTCATCTAGACTTTTTAAAAGTTCAACATCTGTATCGAGATATATACCTCCACTATCATATATTACCTTCAATCGAGCATAATCGGATACAAATGCCCACGCCTTTTCTTCATATGCTTTTTCTACAAACTTTGAACATGTAATATCAAAGTTTGATTCATCCCATCTTATAATTTCATAATCAGGGCAAAATTTTTTCCAGGATTCAATACACTGAATTACAGACTTTGGCAAGGAGGTTCCACCAAACCAACAATAATGAATTTTTTTTGGTATCATTTATTTTCACTTCTCTTATTGCAGTCTCGTATTTTTTACTAGATTCCCAACATATACGCTATTACTTTCTAGTGTTCCTTTAACCAAGCTATTTGCACCACCAGTACACTTGCTTCCAATTAGACTCCCTTTAATTACAACATTTGTCTCACACCAAACTTCATTTCTAATAATTACTGGAGTTAAAACAGTTTTTTCTTGCATACAATCCCCCTTCACTTATATCTTGAATCATATTCATCTTCCGTTTTCAATGTAATATAGGTGCTCCCTGTACTTCATAACTTATATCATTATTACGTTTTCGAATGAACTTGGCCGGAACACCACCCCATACCTCAAATGGTGGAATATCTTTAGTAACCACTGCACCGGCTGCAACAACTACTCCATCCCCAATGGTAACTCCCTGCAGTACAATCGCACCGGTTCCTATCCAGCAATGATGCCCAATAATTATGGGTTTAAATGATGCTGTATATTGGGGGTCATCAACATCATGACTACCAGTAATTAATTTTATATGACTGGAGATGTTTGTATTATGATCAACATAGATCCCGCCCCGGGCATCCAAATCGACAAACCAACCGATATTAACATTATTAGCCAAGCAAAGGCCCTTCGGGAATAGCACATCGGCTCTGCGACAGATCACTGAATTCTTCCCAACTTTTGCACCAAGCATTTTATAGAACCACTTTCTTAGATGACGACTTGGAATTTTATTTATCACAACATTTCCAAATAAGACAACTGCATAATATATACACTTAACTGGTTTGCTCATTTCCCGATTAATCGATTTGTCCATTACCCGCACTCCACTAAATTGATATAGAATTGAACATATCTCTCTGCAAAAATTTTAAACGAAAAATCTGAATTAAACGTTTCTAATGCCTTATTCTCTAATCTTTCTCTTAGGTCAACATCTCGACACATTCTTATAATACAATTGCTAAGCTCATCAACATTTTTACTTTCAACAAGTAGTCCATTTACTTCGTCTTTCACAATCTCTAATGTTCCATCAACACTGGTTGCAACGATAGTCTTACCAACAGAAAAAGCCTCTATTGGTGTTAAAGGAAATCCCTCCCAAAGGGAGCTTAGTACGATAAAGTCAAGCTGACTCATTATATTTTGAATATCTGAGCGATATCCTAATAGTGTCAGCACACCATCTGGTAACATATCTGACGCCTTCGTTTTAAGCATTTCTGCATCTTCTCCGTCACCGACGATATAAAATCTCGCCGTCGGGTACTTAAAGAATATTTTTGAAATAGCTTGAATGAAGTATTCCATTCCCTTTTGCTCTGACAAGCGGCCGATATTACCAATCAGTACGCACCCTTCTTTTCGTGCTGCTTCGAATTCCTGAACCGATTGGATAGTGCCTTCAAAAGGTTTGACCGTATTATGGATAACTGAGACCTGTGATTCCAACAGTCTAAAATACTCAACTAAATTCCTCTTAACCCGCTCTCCAACTGCGATTACCTTAGTTCCAGAGTAGGCTATTTGTGTCATCACTTTTTTATCTTGAAATGTATTGTGTGCATTTGCAATCCTGATGACATTTTTTCCACAGAGTAGTCTTGCGTATAAAGCAGCCATTCTATGATGAGAATGGACAATTGTAATATTCTCGTCTTTCAGTTTTTTTTTACTACTTTTAGGGTCCGTAAAATCGATGACAGTTTCTTTTCTGCAATGTCAGGAATCTCAAAATGCTTTATTCCCATTGCAGTCAATTTCTCTACATTTACTCCTCCACACGAGCATACCACAATTTTATTTACCCTTGGTTTAAGGATCTCACATAACTGTAGTATGACATTTTCTGTTCCGCCAAGTCTCATTGTTCTCGTTAGAAATAGAATATTCTGTTTCTCTAGCTTCATATGTTCTCCCTTCCTTCTTATCTCGATTTATATTTCAAAACTAATCCAAGTATTTTCACATCGTCAATAAAGTATCTCTTAAACAATCGCTTCGGCTCTTGTAAAAATCTATAAAACCATTCTAATCCGTGTTCACTCATCCATCTGGGTGCGCGCTTCACATTTCCAGCAAGGAAATCCACTGTAGCACCTGCACAAACAGAAACCTTTGCGTCATAGTTTTGAATATTATCGTAAATCCATTTTTCCTGTTTAGGACATCCAAAACAAGCAATCAATAAATCTGGATGCACTGCAGAGATCATGCTATTAATATGGGCTAATTCTGTATCGTCTTTTTCAAATCCAATTGGCGGAGCATAAGTTCCTACTACTTTAATACCTGGATAGTCCATTTCTATATTTTGCTTGGCCTGATCCGCAATACCCTCTTTTCCGCCAAGAATAAACATTGTACATCCTTTTTTGGCAGCCAAGCCACAAAGTTTCGGAACAAGATCTGAACCAGAAATCTTTTCTTTTATAGGCCTTTTATGTATCTTAGAAATCCAAATCAGCGGTTTTCCATCAACCAAGACCATATCCGCATTATCTGTAACTTTTTTCAGATAGTCGTCATGTTCAATCTTCATGATTACATCTACGTTTACTGCGACAATATATGATTTTTTTCCGCTTTGAATCATCTGTTCGATAGCATCTAAGGTTTCATTCATCGTTACATTATTAACGTAGGTATTAAGCAATTGAATCTTTTCCACTGACCATATCCCCACCCAAACTGCTATAAATTACTGCGGTCCAAAAAACTTATCTTCCAGTATCAAACACCAACAATGGTAAATTGGCAAATGCAGTTCCTGAATCAAATATGTCTCCGTCTCTGGAACCTTAACTGCAACATCGGCCACATTCGCCAGCTCACCACCTTTTGCACCAGTAAGGCCAATTACCTTAATACCAGCTGCTCTTGCAACTACAGTAGCATTCATGATGTTCTTGCTATTCCCAGAAGTAGATATTCCAAGGAATACATCCCCGTATTTTCCATATCCGAATAATTGCTGCGCAAAAACTCCAAGCCCATCAACATCATTAATGTATGCTGTGGTCAAAGCCTCATGCGCGACTAGAGGAATTGCCATCAACGAACATTCTAAATTCTTTGCTAGTTCGGCTCCTCGTTTCTCATCCACTGCTTTAAGTTTGAATGCAAACTCTTCACTCACAGGACGCGGAATTTTGAATCGCTTCATAAGTTCACCGGCAATGTGTTCCGAATCAGCTGCTGATCCACCATTGCCTGCAATCATCAACTTACCGCCGTTTTCGTAGCATTCCTCCATAACTAGATAAGCATCAATAATATCCTGTTTAATTCCTTCTAAAACAGGGTAACGACTGATTAAAAAATCAATATGTTTTTCTAGCCTATTGTCCAGCGTGTTCATTTTCTACCTCCAAAAGGCACAGAAGCCTGCATTCATAATATACGATCCGCATCCTTGTAACTTGTTTTTACATTACTCTTCCAATGAATTCTAGTAACGAATCAAAGTTTCCGTTTTGACCAAATCCAGCAATTTGACCAATTAATGCGGTCCTGCACCCTGCTGCGATTCCAGCTTTTATATCATTTTCTCCATCGCCAACCATCCAAGACTGCAACAAATCAATATTAAAATCTTTAGCCGCTTTCAAAAGCATCCCCGGCTGCGGCTTGCGACATTCACATTCAATCTTATACTGAGGCCGTTCGCCTTCATATCCCTTATGTGGATGATGCGGACAATAATAAATGGCATCAACATATGCTCCTTCTTTGCCAAGAAGAGTTTCCATCTTATTGTGTAGTTCCTCAAGCTCCTTAAGACTTACTTCTCCACGGGCAATTACAGGCTGATTCGTTACCACAATTGCCAGATAACCAGATTCGTTAATCTTTCGGATTGCCTCCACAACACCCGGTAGTAGCTCAAATTCATCTATCTTTCTAAGAAATCCGACATACTTGTTGATCGTTCCATCTCGATCAAGGAATATCGCCTTCTGCTTGTTCTGTAGGTTCTTTGCTTTCACTTTTCCATCACGGAAATCCTTACAAACAGCCTCATAGCGTTCCGGTGTTCCCATGTCCTTCACATACTCTGGGCTGTCATAGACGAATATTTTGCCGGTTCCAGCCAAAGGCTTTAGTAGTTGTCTGTCCAAATCAACTTTGGAAGTAGTAATCTCTGCATCCAGCACTTCTGGAGAAATCATATGAAGCCCCGCATTGACACGATTACGGTAATAATCAGGTCGTGCATCTTCTTTTGCAGCCCACCGTACCACTGCCCCCTGTTCATCCGCAAAAATCAGGCTGCTATCATATGGGTGGTTGTTCGGATGGGTAAAAAGAGTTACAATTCCACCTTTCTCCTTGTGATACTGAACGAAACGGTTGAAATCAACTTCAAAAATAGCATCCGCGTTCAGCAGCAGAAAATCCTCGGTCAGTTTATCCTTGATACGGAACAAAGCACCAGCGTTGCCTAGTGGCGTTTCTTCAAAATAGTATTCAATTTGGACACCAAACGGCTTACCAGTGGTTGGAGATTTCTTGTTTCCATCACCAAAGTAATCCATGATGATATTGCCAAGATGATTAACAGTAATGATGAGGTCAGTAAAGCCCTGATCTCGAAGACATTCAATTTCATGCTCAAGAACAGGCTTGCCCTCAATCTTTATCATCGGTTTCGGTATATCGCTAGCAATGGAAGAAATTCTTGTTCCCTTTCCTCCAGCCATTATCACTACTTTCATCCTTAGACCCTCATTCTTTCTGACAGCAAGCTCGCTTGATAACTAAATTACACTTTGGGTATGTATGTCTCTGGTGTGTAATGAATCACTCTCGTGCCACCATTTTCAAATTCAAAGGGTACGTGCATCAAATCGCTCATAGCCCCCTGCACAGCATCTTGTTTTTCCGGCTGCACATAAAATACAAAGAAACCACCGCCACCGGCTCCAAGCAATTTTCCACCCAAGGCACCTGCTTCAATAGCCTTTGCATATAGCTCATCAATGCTACCCGTCGAAATCTTAGAACCAGTCTGGCGCTTAAGCTTCCATGTCTTATCCAACAGTCTGCCGAAATCGTCGAGATCAGCTCCTTTATCTGTCAATACTCTTTCTGCTTCATCCACCAAAGCCAGCATCTCTCGTAACTGTATTTTCTTTTCTTCAGCAGTCTCATGATTTGACCTATGAATGTCAGAGGAAAAACGTGTAAAACCAGTGAAGTACATAAGCAGATTATTATTAAGTTGCTTCTTACGTTCCGGCGAAATAATGACTGGCAGAACTTCGTATCCATCTGCATTAAAATTAATTCTGTTGAATCCGCCGTATGCTGCGGCGATCTGATCCTGCCAGCCACCTGCCTCCTGGCAAAGGGTGCGTTCAAGATAAATTGCCTCGTCTGCTAGCTTCTTTTTACCTGCATATTTTCCATTTAGAGCATAAAAGGCATTCAACATGCCAACAGCAAAGGAACTACTTGTACCAAGACCAGAGCGAGCAGGAAGATCCGCCTCATATGTTAGACGAATGTTATGCATATCCAGATAGCGCATTGCATTACGAATGGCCGGGTGTTGAATATCATCTACAGTTGTGACACGTTCCGTTTTGGAATAGGAAAGCTCTGTTGAGTAATCAAAAAATCTTGGTAAATGGCGAACATTGACATAGCAGTATTTATCAAAGGTGGTTGACAGCACTGCGCCGCCGTTTTCATTAAAGAATCCTGGCATATCTGTTCCGCCGCCAAAGAACGACATACGGAAAGGTGTTTTCGTAATAATCATGATTATCCCCTATCAAGCATGGTTGTGAATCCAAAGCAAGTCATATCCGGACGACCAGCAGGACTATAACACGATAAGTAGCGTATAGAGAAAGCTCCATTCAACCAAGACAACTTACTTTCTCCACTTGTTAAAATGCCCTCTACTTACGTAATTACCGCTCACTTTTTGGGGTAAGATAATATGAACCTGTGGCGAGTCTATGAAACCCCTTGTACTTTTTGCCACAAATAAATAATCGCCCAGCTCGACGTCGTGCTCGTGATAAGGCAGCAAGATTTCATCCGGCGGCGAGCGGGGAATGTGCGAGTACACTCCTGGAGGAGATGAAGGTAGGTATAGCGGGCACTATTTTGTGAGGGTCATAGAGGCATATTCTTCGGTACCAACTGAGTAGTAGATCAGAAGATCGGCGCACTTGACCACTCACTTCTCCAACAGTTTTCGGTAGGCGCAGACCGACTTCGATGACTTACGGCTGAAGTCGGTCCCTATCATCTGGGTGTCGATACCAAAAAGAAGGTGTTCAATATGCATCATTCGATGCAAATATTTCTTTTACTGTTTTCAACATAATGATTGCATCTAGTTTGAAGCTTTGTCTCCGAATGTATCTAAGGTCAAGCTCGACCATCTGCTCGAAGTTCAAGCGATTGCGTCCACTCACTTGCCACAGGCCAGTGCAGCCGGGCGTCACCTGTAGCCGCTGGCGGTGATACGCGGTGTAGTTCTTAACCTCGCACGGCAGAGGTGGACGCGGTCCAACCAAACTCATGTCGCCCTTCACTACATTCCACAGCTGAGGAAGTTCATCCAGACTCATCTTACGGATGACTCGACCTATGCAAGTAACACGTGGATCGTTCTTCATCTTGAACATATGGCCTTCGATTTCGTTGTGCTTACTTAGTTTGGTAATTTGTTTCTCAGCGTCGGTTACCATGGAGCGGAATTTATACATTTGAAACTCTCGCCCATTTTTACCCACTCGGGTCTGAGAGAAAAAGATATTCCCCTTCGGGTCCTCCAGCTTGATGAGGATCGCGATGATTGTAAATAATGGAATCATAATAGTAATTCCAATGATTGCCCCTACCGCATCTAGAGGTCTTTTTATCGTTTGATAAATCCCTCTATTTACATGACTCGAACCATTTACTGTCACTTCAGATGGAGCGGTGGGGTCTTTAAGAGCCTCACTAATCCCCATTGAAACCTTTCACTCCTTACGAATAATGATAACAGCGGCGGTTAGTAGAGTTTTTGCCCCCTTTGGATGTATGCTAGCTATTTCGCAGCCCTACTCTATGTTCAGAAACGGTTCATTTGTTGCCGTAATAATAGTAATAATAGGAATCGCCTTTGCCGCGGCTTACGTTGTTGAGCACGACACCGAGGATTCTCGCATTGGCACGATCGAGGGTAGCCTTGGCCTTAACGAGTGCGTCCTTCTTGGTCTTGCCGGAATCGACGACCAGAATGACACCGCTGCAGTTGGTAGCGACCACTTGAGCATCGGTAACCGCAAGGGTGGGCGGCGTATCAAACAGGACAACGTCGAATTCGCCCTTCACCTGCTCGACGAATTGTCCCATCCGCTTCGAAGAGAGAAGCTCGGATGGATTGGGGGGAATCGGTCCCGAGGTGATGATCGACAGATTATCGATCCCGGTACTCTGCACGCATTCCTTCCATTCGGTCTGACCGACGAGAATGTTGGACAAGCCGCTTCGGTTGGACCGGCTGAAGGTTTGATGTACGGTCGGCTTGCGAAGGTCAGCATCGATTAAGAGGACCTTCTTGTCCGATTGGGCGTAAACGATTGCCAGATTGGTCGTGGTCGTTGATTTGCCTTCCGAAGGACCTGAGGAAGTGACCATTAGAATCTTCTCGTTGTTGTCGAATGAGGTGAAATCGAGATTGCTCCGCAGCATGCGGTAGGACTCGGAGATCGGCGACTTGGGATTCTCAAGGGTGATGATCGGTCGTTTATTGGTTGAGGGAGGCATGTTCTTTAACACCTGCTTTAACTTGTTGTTCGGAAGCTTGAGTCTTGTAATCCTCCGGCTTCAGACGGGCGATAGCGGCGAGTGTTGGCATACCGAGCAGAGCTTCGACATCGGCTTCCGATTTGACGGAATCGTCCAGGAATTCCAGCAGGAACGCGAGTCCGACGGAGACGAAGAGTCCGAGCAGGAAAGCAATGGCGGTGTTCATGACCTTATTCGGTTTCACCGGATTCGGGTCGTCCTTCAGCTTGGCTTGGTTGAGGATCGTGATGTTGTCGACCTTCATGATCTTGGGAATCTCCAGCTTGAAGACGTCGGAGACGGCGTTGACCATCTTGGCCGCTTTGTTATAATCCTCGTCTTGAATGACCAGCGTCATGACTTGCGTGTTGTTCACCGAGCTGACGCGCACCTTCTTGATCAGTTCTTCCGATGTTACGTTGAATTCCGGATGTTTGGCTACGACCGCATCCATAATAGCGGGTGTCTTGATCACTTCCTTGTAGGTATCAATGAGTTTCAAGTTGCTGTTGATCGCATTGATGTCCAGTTGTGTGATCCCTGTCTGCTCGTTGGATTTCACGATAATCTTGGTGGACGCTTCATAAACCGGTGATAAGACAAAATAACTGATCAAGCCGGCCGCAAGCGTACAGACCAGGGTGATGGACACGATGAGAACAAGCCTCTTGCGCAAAATCCTCACGTAGTCCTTGACTTCCAATTCCATTAGTGACCCCCACTCTTGCTGTGTAGATGAACACAGTCTTCTACTCATAATTGAAAGGAAAGGTAACTCCTCCCCCACAGGCACGGAGAGAAGTTACCTGCTGCTACCAGTTGTTTCTTATTGATTGATCAGGCGGTAGATGATAACGGCTGCCTCTGCGCGAGTAGCGGAATCTTCCGGCTTGAACTGGTTGTTGCTTCCTACGACGATACCTTCCTCCGCGGCCAGTGCTACTCCGGCTTGCAGAGTCGAGTGGATCTTGGAAGCGTCTTTGAACGAAGCGAGCGATCCTTTCACATCAGCGACGTTCTTGTAGTCATAGACCTTCACAAGAGCGCGGGCTGCCATCGTGGCCATCTCGGCGCGGGTGATCTTGGCGTTCGGATCGAAAGTCGTTGCCGACTTACCGGTAACGAGGCCTGCTTCTACGGCTGCCGCCACATAAGGCTTGAACCAATCGTTGTCCTTCACGTCTGTAAAGGATTCCTTCGCAGCTTCATTCTCCAGTCCGAAGGCTTTGACCAGCATCTTGGCGAATTCGGCGCGGGTGACGTTGCCGTTCGGAACGAACTGGCTGTTGCCGCGTCCTTCCACGATGCCCTTGGCGGCGGCTACGGAAATTTGCTTGCCAGCCCAGGCATTCACGCTGGCTACGTCGTTGAATTTCACTTTGTTCTCTACAACGGTATAGGTAGAGAACCCTTTGTTCGGAGTAACCTGTTCCTTCGTGTTCAGGTTGTAGAACCCGCCCTTGAAGACGATCGCCGAGTTGTCGATCTTCGCCAGCGACAGCAGCTCGCTGTCCACTCCCGTCGGAACGGTAACCGGTACGCGAACTTCAACTGCTTTGGCGAATTCCTTGATTTCTTTGCCGGCAGCGGTAAAGGTGAACGAGTAAGCTTTGGATACAGAGACGAGGGCCGTTGCATCCGTAACGACTTTAGAGTCGACTTCGGCGATCTTGAGCACCGTATCGGCTTTCAGTTGATCGACGTCGACGGTAAGCGAGACTCCGTTAACTTTGTAGGCGATGGCTTCGATACCGTATTGAGCGGCTTTCTTCAGCAGCTCTTGTGTGATCGGCACTTCTACGGTCTTCGCATTCACAGTCTTGAAGTCCAGAGTGACGACTGCCTTCAGCGGCTTGGCATCCGGAGCGGCTTTCTTGAGAGCCTCATTAGCGGCTTTGACAAACTCTTGAATGTTGGCAAATACGGAGTCCAGGCTCGATACGTTGATGGAAATCTTGGCCGTATCACCGGAAACGGTAACGCTGGAAGAGAGATCAATGACCGCTTGGGTTCTCAGCAGCTCTTGAAGCGCAGCCGTTGCGGCACGCAGTCCTTGGTTGTCCGTTCCTTGCCCAAGCAAGCCAGCAAGCTTCGACGCGACAGTTTGCAGCGCGGCTTTAGCTGTATTCAGGTCAAAGTTCGCAGCTGCCGGAGGAACAACCACAGTCCCCGTCGTGGTACCGTTCTCTTTGTTCAAAATACGGGTGTAAGCATTGATAAAGGCTGTTTCTGCATCTTTCAGGCTTGGTACTTCTACATTCGCCATGAGGATGACGGACAGCAGATCGTTCGAACTAATGTTATAGGCCCTCAAAACCTTAGCGGTATTGGTTTCGCTACCGTCATAAGCTTTCTTGACGGTCGCAAGGATTGTCTCCCGGTTGGTCGACAGATAAGTGAACCAGTCGGTATTGCTCGGTATGTTCTTGATGGAACTGCGCAGAGCCGCTTCCAGCTCGGTAGCGAATTGGCTGCCGTCTGCAACGGTCGGTGCGGTCTTCCCCGTGTAGCTGGCCAGAGTCTTGAACAGCGTGGAGTAATCCGCTTTCAGTTTATCAACGGCCTTGAGATCCGTATCGTAGTAGAGCAGAAGGCTTTGAGTCAGCTTCGTCAGGTTCCCCTTCAAAGCGTCATCTTTTTTCGCTTCCGGGTATTCAGCGATAATTTTTTGCCAGACGATTTCTACTGTGCCCGTAAGCTTGCTCTTGTCCAAGTCAGTACGGGCCGTGCGGATTGCTTCCTTTTCCTTGTCGGTCATTTCCGCGTGAATCTTCGCCAAGCGTTCCTTGAGCGTTGCGGCGGTGTCCGCTGCATACGCCTTATTCGCGCCGAAGTGCTCGAAGACTCCCTTCGTGCTGAGCGGCAAGCCTGCGATGGAACCCATGAGCAAGCTGGCAGCCAAAGTCGTGGATACGATTTTGCGCGTGTGATTCTTCATTCTTGTTAATACCCTCCTATTACTACTTATTGGTAATATTGCCTCTGATTCAAAATTATGCAAATGGCAAGGTAAGGAAAATACTAGCATTCACCTTGAACCAGGTCAATAGAAATACCCATTTTGAAACACAATAGACATATTGATGGAATTATGTAGGCTTACGGATTCATTTCACAAAAAAAGACCAGCGCTTTTTAGCCAGTTGGGGCTGTCGATACGGAATCGATTCTTTCGAAAGCAGCAGCTCCGCATTCTCTCTGCAGATGTCAGCTACTTCTTTCCCCGCTTCTTTCTTCAGCAAGGAGAAAGCCTCTTGAAGAGCGAACGGCCTTTGCTTGACGTTATGAGCATCGGAGGCCACGAAGTGAATCAGCCGACTTCGACACATATGCAGGGCATTCTTCTGAATGGAGCGGCCGAATGCGCCGGTGAGCGAATGGCTGGTCACCTGGGCGAGCGCTCCTGCTTCAATCAGTCCAGCCAGCGTATCCGGCGAACCGGCAAGTTCCTTGTTCCGCTCCGGGTGAGCGATAATAGCGGTTATTCCGGAAATGCTCAGCTCGTGAATCCATTCAAGCGCTTTCGTCGGAACTTGACCGGATGGAAATTCAAGGAGCAAATACGAAGTATCCGCTAGAGTCAAGAGAGCGCCCCTCTCCCAATCTTGAAGGAGTTCGGAATATCCCCGAATTTCTTGACCGGGGTAAAGCCGAAGCGGAATTCGGTGAGCTTCAAGCTCATCTTGCAAAGAAGCGACAGCCTTGCGAACGTCTGATGCTGCGTTGTCAAATTGACCGTTGGCATGGTGCGGTGTTGCAATAACGGCTTGAATGCCTTCTAATACGGCCATTCTTGCCATCTCTAAAGACTCATGTAAGTCGGCTGCTCCATCGTCCAAGAATGGAAGAACGTGAGCGTGAATATCAATCATTTCCATAGTCTCCTATAAGCTTTGTCTAATTGTACCATCAAATTTCGATCCAATGAGGAAAAAAGTCACAATTCGCTGATACATTTTGTAGACTATTGGACCTATTTGCCTCTTTTTTCACAAAACCATTATCAATTATTGAAGAAAACGATCGAAAAAAGCTTGATTTCATGCGAATTTTGATGCGTTGGCAAAACAATACAATTCGTATCATAAAGAACCATTTAGATCGTTTATTCCCAAGGTCAATTTCCAATTGGAGCGCTAACAAAAGCGAATGTATAGAAACAAGCGATTTACCCATACTGAAAGCTGAAGACATGCAAAACTGCCGCAAGGAGGTAATCGTTCGATGAAAAGCTTGAACGTGCTTGCTCTGACCCTGCTCATTATCGGTGGCTTGAACTGGCTGCTCGTCGGCTTGTTTCAATGGGATTTGGTCGGCGGCTTAACCGGGGGTATGGACAGTACCGTGGCGCGCATCATCTTTGTGATCGTTGGGCTGGCGGCGATTTACAGCTTTGTCCTGTACGGGAAAGTTGCCGAGGATGATCGGACCGAAGCCCGCCGTTAACAATCACCAGAAGATGAATCGGAAAAGAGGAAACGAAAAAGACAGACCGGACAAGCCCCAAACAAGGCTTCCTTCCGCTCTGTCTTTTATTGTTGTAGCTGTCATAAACGAAGCAGCCCGGTTTCAACGGACTGCTTCAACTCCGAAACGCCAAATCAATCAAACACCTCGACATATCCGCCGCTTCTGCGGATTGCCTCCA
This sequence comes from Gorillibacterium timonense, assembly GCF_001457415.1. Lineage (GTDB taxonomy): Bacteria > Bacillota > Bacilli > Paenibacillales > NBRC-103111 > Gorillibacterium > Gorillibacterium timonense. The sequence continues at coordinate 446,395 of NZ_LN881722.1, read as the reverse complement.
CCACATCGGCATAAACCTCATCCCTAACCGTTGCGGCCAATACATAACGGAGAAGGGACCGATCTCCGGCATAATAATCGTTCTCCACCGTATCGCTCCCGACATTCAGCGGATCCCCGTTGCTCAAAACGTCGTTGCTGCCGTCGTTCTCCCCATAGTCCAGATAGGTGGCTGCTGCCCTTCCGGCGGAATCCGTTGTGACAGCTGCCCCCGCTCCATAGCCGGTTGTCGATCCAGGTGTACCGCCGACCGTCAAACCGGTCGTAATCGGGATCAACAGCCTAGAATCTCGGCCGATCGCATCCGGCAGCTCCGATACCTCCAAGTATTCGGCTCCATAGGTCTGAATCCGGGTATTGGCGGATAGCGCGTCATTTTCCGTCTGGAAGTAGGCCTGAATTTTCTTCGTCATCGCCTTCTATCCCCTTTCTATTCAGAAAGTTGCTGGGTCTACTTAACAAGCCCCATGTACCTTTACCTTACCCTTTCCCTCTCCACTTCACACATGCCTACGTCAAAGTTTTCGGTCCACTCGGTTCTTACGGACCCAAGGTCGCGCTCGCCGTCTTCATCGTGGAAAAATCTTCGAACGGATAGAACCGACACACGACTTTTCCAATAAGCTGATTCTGCGGAACAAACGGATCGTCCCACAGATGGGAGTCGAGGCTGACATTGCGATTATCGCCAAGCACCAGATAATGGCCTGCAGGTACGGTTATAGGGCCGAAGGAATAGTCCATCTTTTCCTGTATGTACGGCTCAATGAGCTTCTCTTCATTCCGATATAAGTAACCGTCTCTCACCTCGATCGTGTCTCCAGGGAGTCCGATCAGCCGCTTGATGAAGCGCTCGTCCTCTCGGTCCGCGAGCGGAGGATGAAAGACGATGATATCGCCGAATTCGAAGCGGGTCAGAGGCACGAGCTTTTCAATGAGAAAACGGTCGTTCACCTGGATCGTCGGCAGCATGGAGCCGGAAGGAACGACGACCCCTTCCGCCACATAGGTTTTCAGGCCAACGCCAACCAACACAGCCGCCGCTGTGCAGGCTAACAAACTTTTACGCCATCTGGACGAATGCATGTCCATCCCTCCTTACAAACCACCGGATATCGAGCCGTTTCTTGCCGTCTTGCTTCGAGACTCTCGCTATTACCCTTTCATACCCGTTTGCCTTTCAGGTTAAACAACTCCTGTTCCTTTTCTAGACACCGAAACTGCCGAAATGAGGCCGTTATGCGGGAAGAAGGCCGCTCCCTTCTCCTTCTCTCGGCCATACAATAAAACCATCCGGTCCGGCGCATCCGTGCGTCTCGAACAGACCCGGTACGCCTGTCAGCTCAATAACGGTGGTTTCTGCACTCTATCTGCTGCTCATTGACAGAATTTCATATCCACACGATTAGGGCTGACAGCGTACTATCGTGAAAGGAGTGTGAACATGGGAACGATCATCTACCCGCCGACCTTGGACTGGTCCTATATGGTACAGCGTCCCCAGCAAGTCATGAGACAATTCGCCAGAAACGGGCATTCGATCATGTTCTATAACAAGTCGGCCCAAGAGGGGCGGGTTGTCGAATTTCCCGAGCCGGGAATCGCGGTGATCCGTCATTCTCTCGCGTTTGTCGATGAGCTGCTGCCCCTCCTGCCTACCGAAGGGAGGTTGTACTGGACCTCCTGGAGCCGAAAGCTCCCCCATGCCCGCACACTCGGCGTTGATCGTGTCGTCTATGATTGCGTGGATGACTTTCCTGATTGGGAGGAGGAAGAACGGCAGTTTGCGGCAAGCGCGGATCTGATCATCTGTACGGCCTCCCATCTGGAAACGAAAATGCGCCAATTGCTCCCGAATAAGCCCATTTACCTCGTTCCAAACGGCTGTGATTACGAGCATTTTGCCGAAGGCAGCAGCGAAAGCGGTACAAGGACAGGGGCGGCAAAAGCGGAGGCGGACTCCGCCTGGCAGAGGATCGCTGGGCACTCCGGCCCCGTGATCGGTTACATTGGAGCTTGGGCCCCGTGGGTGAACGAGGATTGGATTCGCGCGGCTAGCGCGGCCATGCCGGATGCGCTGTTCTATATCGCCGGGCCGACCTTGCGGGAGGACACCGGTCCACTTGGGCCCAACGTGGTGATGCTGGGCTACCGAAGATATGAGGAGCTTCCCGCTCTGCTCCGTATGACTCGGGTCTGCGTCATTCCGTTTCACCTGAACCGGATTACGATGAGCACCAATCCGGTCAAGGTCTACGAATATTTGGCGGCAGGCAAGCCTGTCGTCTCCTCTCCTCTGCCTGAAGTGCTTCCCTTGCAGCCCTCTGTGTTCATCGCCCATGACCGGGATGAATTTGCCCTCAGAGTGGAAGAGGCCTGCCTAGAGTCGGCAGATAGGAATGTGGAGCGGTCCGTTTGGTCCCGTCAGTTCTCTTGGGAGGAGCGGTTCAAGACGATTTCAGAAGCGCTTGGCGACCATTTTCCCGATTGGAAGAACGAAGCGGCCGGTTCCCTTCCTGTCGCTGAATGGGAGAAGTACTGGACCAAGCAGCTGCCGCTTCGCTTCCGGACGGTCAATTCCTACTACCCTGACAAATGTCTCCTTCAAGATCCGCCTTATGTCGGCTGTCCAGCAGGTGGTGTATACGAGACCTTCCTCTCTGTGGACACCCGATTGTTCCCGGGATCTCCGCTTCGCGTTTACTTGGAATTTGATGCCCATGTCCCACCGGGAGGCGTACCTGACGCGCTTCCCCTCATGGAGCTCTCGGTAGCGAAGCCGAGCGTTCCGCTGGAACGGCTTACGGATCGGACGAAGCCCGAATGCCGACCGCTTGCCGACATGTCGCTAAAGCGAAGCATCGACGACTCCTTAGCCCTTGACCTGACGCCATATCTATCGAGTCTTCCGGAGAACGGGCGGTTTCTGATCAAGCTGGCCAGCCGGATCACTCGTCCCTATCGATTGGACCGTCCCCGGTTAACCTTTCTGCTGAAGGACAGCGGACAAGAGGAGGAATCGTTATGAAAATCGGAGTATGCGGATATTACGGGATGGGCAATTTCGGCGATGAGCTGTTTCTCCTTACCTTTCGTCAACAATTGGCCGGACACCAGGTTGTCGCTTGGCATCCATCCTTCGACCCGGAAGGTGTGGATGCGGTTCTGATCGGCGGCGGAGATCTCATTACCCCTTACTCCTTCAATTCCTATTACTTCCCTGCCAAGCTCCAAGCAAAGCCCGCCTGGGTATATGGCGTGGGGATTGTCGATGCTTACCCGGAGTCGACTTGGCCGGATAGCGAAGTGGAAAAGTACCGGAGGTTTCTTCGAGGTACCCAGGGGCTGTACTTACGGGATGAACGTTCCGCTGCCATCGCACGACGCATAGGCTTGCATTCGCGGATTGACACTGTGCCCGATCCGGTCTTCGCTTATCGTTCTCCCGGGCTGCCGCTTCATCGTCCCTCCAGGCTGCCGACCATCGGAGTATGCGTTCACGCTTACCCCGATCTTCCAGCTGCTCGTTTAGCCTCTATACTCGGGAAAGTTTCCTCCGAGGGCTATCACATTCTGCTCATTCCCGTGGTAAATCACAGTGTGAACCCTTACACCGACTACAAGGTCTGCAAGGATTTGACGGAACACCTACTTGCAGGTGCTCCCCAAGCTTCCGTAGCTATCTTTAAACCGGAATATGAGCTAGAGCTTGTATACAGCGTCATTCAGAGCTGTGATTACCTGATCAGCTTCAAGCTGCATCCGGCGCTCGCCGCCTTGAGGGGGCTTGTTCCAACGTTTTGCGTCAGCAAGCAAGGCAAAGTCAGCAGCCTGCTCAGCCGCTTCGGACTCCAGGACTTCCTGCAAACCGATGAGAAGAAGGAGGACGCGCTCGAAGAGGGTCTTCGACGATTGCTCAGAGAGGGAAAAGAACGATTTGCAGCAGCAGAGCCCCTCATCCGTCAAACCGAACGGGAGGCAGAGACCGCCCTTGTCGAGCTTCGACGAGAGATGGAAGTAGAGCTTGAAAAGAACTAGTACGCTTCAACCCCAAGCTTTGTATGGGGGCTGCCAGATGCTACAGGCTGCCGCTCTCCAGGCTGCGGATGAGCCGATCCGCTTGTTCGGCGCGCCGTTCCCACGTATGCTCCAACGCATACCGGATGCGGGCACTACGGTCCTCCTTGCTACCCGGATTATTGAGCCTTACTTGCAGCAGGCGGATGAAGTCAGCGGTGGACACCGCCACATCCACATGCGGCGCCATCGTCCGGCATTCCGGCAGATCTGTCGTGACAACCGGCAGACCAGCGGCCAAGTATTCGTAAGCCTTGACCGGACTTGCAGCGAGGGCAACCGGAATCCTGCGAAACGGAATGAGCCCTACAGAGAAGGAGCGGATCCGCTCCGGCAGATCCGCATGAGGCAACATTCCGTGAAAGCGCCAGCCAGAAGAGGCTTCGCCGCCTTCTGGACCGACTCCGGTCGGAAAAGCGCGCCCAAACTCCGGGCCGATGATCTCGAGCGACCAGTCGCCGGCGATTTCCTTTCGGCAGCGGCGGAGCAGGGCTTCGTCCACCCATGGAGCCCAAGCCCCGATATAACCCGCAACGGGAGAGAAAACGACATTTCCTGGGAAATGGTGTTCTGCTTGACCGCATTCGTTGTCGATAGAGCCCTGCGGCTGCCACCCCGGCTCAACTGCTGCGAACGGTGTGGGTTCCGGCTTCGCATCAACCCGATGCAGCCCCATGCCGGTGTCATACCCGTTGCGGATCGTGACAACCGGTTTCTTCTGCGTGAGCCGAAGCATCCGCTCCGTCAATCGCTCCGAAGCGCACACTACAACTCCCGCTCGTTGGAGAGTGTCCAGCTCAGCTTCTCTCCAAGGCGCATAATCATCGACGCAATCGTAGATGACCCAATCGGATGACCATAACGCCCACTCCCTTTTGGCGAGCGGGTAAGAACACCAGACTCCGGCAGCTTGACCGGAGTTTTTTCGCAGGAGCGGCCATTCCTCCTGCAGCCAGCGCTTCGTTTGATGGATGATATAGAATCCCGGCTCTACCTCCTCCACAGGCCGCTCCTGCTCGCTCTTGTTGCAGTAATAGACCGTGTGGCCGAGCCGTGCCAAACGGAGCAGAAGCTGCTGCGGGCGCTGCTTCATCCAATGAAAGTCGAACGGAGCCGGATACAAGATCAAGCTCATGGCAGCCTCCTCTCCCTTACATGTGATCTTGTTTTCAGTCAAATGGACGGTGGTGTTGCCTGAGAGGGGGAAACGCATGTGAAGCTGGCAATCATTCAAACTCGAACGGATGCCGGTTACGGTACGGAAAGAGAAGCCAGCAGGCTCGGTGGCTTCTCGCGGGTGGAACGTTTGAAGCAAGGTACGACCGGCAACACCCTTCGAACCCTCCAAACCCTTATCGCGCAGGATGATGAGCCGCTTCTTCTAGTCTATGCGGGCACTCGCTTCTCGCATTCGGGTTCTGTCGCTTCGCCCTCCCTTCTCGTGCAAAGAGATGATCTCGAAGCGTTGACTCCCTTCGAAGCGGTTTTACTCGATCAGATTCCCTTGCCGGAGTGGATCATCCCGGTGCTGTCCACGCTCCTTCGGGAACGGGGAAACGCCATGGATAGCAAAGCTGGAATCAGCAGGCCTGTCCTTGACAGGAAACCCACGGTCAGTGTCGTCCTGTGCACCTATAACGACTCCCGCCGCCTTCCCTGGGCAGTATACTCGGTGCTTCAGCAGTCGGTTCCCGATTGGGAGCTGCTCATCGTGGATGACGGCTCGGAGGAAGAGCTTCTGCCCTCTTCCTCTCTTCTGCCGGTCGATCCGCGCGTGCGCTTGATCCGGCTTGCCCCCAATCGCGGCAAGGCCCACGCTCTGAACGCGGTTCTTCCTCTGGCGGCAGGAGCCTGGTTTCTCGAGCTCGATGCCGACGACTGGCTACCGCCTCTCACTCTAGAAAAGCTGCTGGAAGCCGCCGGTGAGTGTGAGTCTGGGACGGGAAATACGCCGGAGCCGTCTCCGCAAGCCATCCTCGCCGGCCATCGGGTATGGAGGGAAACCTCTCGCGGCGAACTCCTGTACGAGCGGGAATCTCATCCCACTTCCCTTGTTGACAAGGGATGGAGGAATCTTATGCAGCGAGCGGAAGTCATTGCTCCCCGCATGTATCGGACGGAGGCGCTGCATCGCCTGGGCGGATGGCTGACGGACGATCCGAGCGGAGGGCGCCTGTTCGAGGATGTGCAGCTGCTCGCCCGTCTGCTTCACGCGAATGCGCCGCTCACCGCTATTTCTCTGCCGTTATATGATCGACGGCTGCGAAGCTCCAGCACCAGCCAGAGGAACAAAAGTCGCTACCCCGAGTGGAGCAACTGGCTGGAAAACCTGCTCAGCTAGCGAGCTTCCCCGCCGCTTTTTCGCCGCTTTTCATCGTCTTCAACGTTTCTTCCTGAAAAGAACGACAAAGACCGCCTACCGCCACTACCGGCGGAAAGCGGTCTTCTGCTTAAAATAGGGTTCACTTGGGCAATATGCGCACATACTGAATGGAATTCAAAGGGATGATGAACGTAATTCCAGAAGAGTCGTACCCACCCGTATCGGAGTAACAGTTGATCAGACCGTTCTCGACCCTCATCAAAATCCCTTCGTAATACTGGTTCGGCAAAAACACCTCGATCTCTCTGCCGATCCGTTCCTTCAGGGCCGCTTCCAGTCTTGCGGGCTGGCTCATGACCATCCGCCTCCTTCTTTGCCCGGAAGGGACACCGCTTCAATCTGCGCATAAGGCAGGAAGACCTCGTCGCCGGTAGCTTCCCATATCCGAACGTAGTCCTCGCCAGCGGTCATAACCTTTCCATCCAGCGGCCCGGCTTCCGTATAGATCGTCCAGTCCTGACGCGTCTTATCGGAAAAAAGCCGGTACAGCGCATCCCATGAAGTAAGCTCTTCGACTTCCTGCTCCAGCTTGCGGATGCGCGCGAAAGCCTCCTTCAGACGGAGGCATTGTCGACGGATTTTACCTTCCGCCACGTCTAAGCGGTGGTTGACTTGTGCCTGCCAACTGAAGAAATTCTGCAAAAATTTTCGTGTTTGGACAGGCTGCAGCCCCGTTTGGCTTTTGCCGCTCTCTTCTCGTGTACCTTTCCCCACCAGATCCCTCCTTTGGCCAATCTACCCTATTCTATGGATAGAAAAGGAAGGGAGAAACGGCAGACCGATTCATTCATTCGCCCTTTCTTCAAGCGGGTTAAGCCGAACGTGACGGTTCGCGCGTTTCCCGACCAAAACCGACCAAAGCGGCAACCCCAAGGATCAGAACCACCGCGAAGATACCGAAGATAACCTCATAGGAATAGTGGCGAGACACTAAGATCCCCACCAAATACGGGGCGATGGCGCTGCCGATGCGGCCAAAGCCGGAGGCAAAGCCCGCTCCCGATGCCCGGACCTCATCAGGATAGTTTTCCGGGGTGTAGGCATAGAGCGCCCCCCAGGCTCCCAAGTTGAAGAAGGACAGCAGAGCCCCCCAAGTGAGCAGCGCCGCCGTGCTGGTACTGGCCCCGAAGAAGGCGGCGCAAACGGCGGTAAACGCGAGAAACAGCGCAAGCGTTGGCCGGCGTCCCCACCGTTCGACGAGCCACGCGGCAGCAAAATATCCAGGGAGCTGGGCAAGCGTCATCAGCATCACGTATTTAAAGCTGTTAATCATCGTAAAGCCCTTGCCGACGAGGACGGAGGGAATCCACAGGAACATGCCGTAGTAGGAAAAGGCGACGGCGAACCATACCGTCCAGAGCACAGCAGTCTGGCGGCGATATTCCCGAAAGATCGTAGCGAGCGGCACCTTGCTGCTCGTCTTCGAAGGTCGGGTCTCCGGGATGTTCCGGCGGATAAAGATGGCGTAAATGACCGGCAGCGAGCCGACGAGCACCGCAGCCCGCCAGCCGTAATCCGGCATGACGAAATAGGCAAGAATGGCGGCGGCCATCCAGCCTCCGGCCCAGAAGCTTTCCAACAGTACGACGGTGCGCCCCTTCTTGTCCGGGGGAGCGAGCTCATTCACGAGCGTCGAGGCCACCGGCAGCTCCGCCCCAAGACCGATTCCCATCACAAGGCGGCATGCCATCATAAACCCGAGCCCTGGCGAGAACGCGCTGGTCAAGCTCGCCGCGCCAAACAAGATTAAGGTGAGGAGGAAGATCGGCCTCCGGCCCAGCCTATCGGCCAAATAGCCGCCAAGCGGCGCGCCGATGGCCATCCCGGCTGTCGTGACGGTACCGAGGAGGCCTTTCTCCGCAGGAGTTAGCCCCCACTCCGTTGTGAGCTGAACGAGAATAAACGACAAAAGCCCGACATCCAGCGCATCGAACAGCCAGCCGAATCCGGCTGACCAGAACACTTTGCGATAAGTCGGCTTCGCGGGTGAATTCATGGTAGTTCCTCCCTTTTCTATGTAGTGAACCCTGTGCGAATGCCTTGTCCTTCACTATATCCTGCGTTTGAGCGGAACTCCAGCGACTCATCATACCCATTACCTAATAAATCACCGACCGCTCTTGTGTATGATTTCGTAAAGTATGAATTTGATGAGGCTGGATTAGACCCGTCTTTACTGCATTGTAGATTACGACGTCCGTACTTTGAAAAGAGATTGGCGGCGCTTGCGAAATGCCAAGATGTAACAAAGGTGAATTGGCTTCGCTAAGCACCTTGTCTTTTAGATGGTAAGTACCATGATCACTGGACGCTAAAGAAATAGATGCAATATGATGGCTAAAGTGAGACAGCAACAAGAAGCACAGAGTAACAATTGAAACTTCCCCAGCATTCTTCTTTGTGATTAGTCCTGATGGCATTTGCTTTGTCTCAAAACCCTGATCATAAAAATCATCAATCCATGTATCAGGTAGAATTTGATGATCTTTTTTACAGATGTGAATAAAACGTAATGCTTTACCAAGACCAGTGGAGGCAAGTCGATATATCTCCATTAGTCGCTCATCATTATATCCGATCATCTCAAAATAATCCTCAGCCTCATCAATAATAATTACGGGTTTAGGAATGGAGTAAACATATGCTGACTTCCCAGCGTGATGGCCGAATTCATTTTGAACCCAACCTGGAATAAGAATAAGATCATATGGGGTAAAAATTTCTGACTTCGGCAATACTGTCTCGTGCTGATAGTAAAACTGGATGTTGTTAGTATCCAAAATCAATATCTTTGCCCCAGTCATTCCCCGTAATGTCTGACTTAGGTCACGATAGTTGCCCATCCTCTGCTCCTTTGGCTTCACGCTGAACGTTTTTGTACTTTAGCTCCCATTCCTTTATTAAATTTAAATTGTCTTTGTAGAACTGGACATCGGGATGCTTTTTGATTTCTTCCTGGATTGTTTTGATGATCGCATTCATATTTGTCACGTATGAAGGCTTAATTAAAGAATCATCCAACCCATTTTCTTGAAAAACAATTTCCCACTCCGTTGGTTTAAGACGTAAATCAAAATGCTTCTTGATATCACCCTGCAGTTGAGTGTGATTATTCTTCTTGGCGACCTGATACAATTCAATCAAGATCGCTTTGTAAGGGGCTTTAAAGGACTTCATACAATGCGCAATTCGCTCAATGAAATCATTCGTGTTTAATGAGTGAAAGAAGTCGTATAGATCCGTTCTACCAAAGATCATTTGGCTTGCAAAGTAATCTGCTTTGCGCTCATTAAGATCAAACTCAGTTATGATCTCGTAACCATTTTTATGCACAGTTTGCATCTCTTCACGTTCAGTCAAATGATAAATTTCATGCCAGTAAATGAAGTATTGATACAAACGTGGTTGATACGTATTAATGATGGGAACCATCTTGTTATTTGCAAACTTTCGAATTGCGCCACCCCAATTTTCGTCAGGTATCGGCACTTCTATCAAGTTTTGTTCCTTTAGGATTTCAAAAGCTTGCTCCTCAATCGGAAGGGACTGCCATTTGATTAAACGTTTTTCAATGAAGTGAATGTGATCTACAATCTGGTCTGCAATTTGTTCATTTATGCGGATCGTTTGATCCAAGTTATCGCTGGTGATTCGCATGAAACAAGCCCCTCCTTACTTCAAATAAAGGGAATAAACGTCCAGAATATCATCCAGAGCATTGAGAAGCTCCATCGTTTTAGGACTTTTATCTGCATCTCGACCATGGTCAGAGTAAGCGTACGCGTAACGCGAAGTTGTCGTGGGTTCATCCTGAAAAACAATGAAGTAATCGTCTGGTAATTGGAACGTCTCATTAATTTTTGTGATCTGAGTGTGATATTGTTTTGGGCTTGGACTTTCACCTTTTAAAATTTGATCAATCGTTGGACGTGAAATGTCAGTCAACTTTGAAAAGGATAACTTGGAGTAGCCACGCTGTTTCAAAAAAGAAATTAAGTTCTGAGCGATCAGATCACGGTATTCATAATAGTCGTAGTGCATTTTTCACACCTCTCTCCTGTATCTTGCTTTATTATATGGTATCAAACAAAGGGATGTAAAATAAATTTTTACATTGTAAAATCACTACATAGTATGTACCAACAGGTAATAGGATATTCCCTTCATTTGGAGCATGTTCAAAAGAAACCGTCCTTTGCCTAAGAGGGTGGGTCGCACTTCCATTTTACCAAAGAGTGGTTTCTTTAGTTTGACGAAATGAAAAGAGAGGGTTCCTTGAGTCATATACGATGACTTTTGGACACCCTCCCGCTAACGTGTACGTTTCTTGACCATTCAGCGCCGCATCAAGGGCGGGCTTTAACGGTTACATCAAGGGTTGCGGCAGCTTTGCCACGAGACTTTACCGTGATGCGAATGACATCACCTTGTTTAAAGTCATAGTAAGCGTCCCCGCCTAACCGGATAGTCATTTTACCCCCTTCAACTGCGTGTGACATAAGCTTTTTGGAGCCCCAAGCAAATAAAAGATCATCACCAGGTTGTGTTTCAATTGTAATAGTGGCATCCCCAGGATAGATTTTACTCGATTCAATTAAAGCAACCGGATTGGTTTGCCCGCTGTTCTCTACCACAGGAATCTCAATTTCCACAGCGCGCTTTCCCTCCTCCCGCGCGACCACTTTGATCGATTTGCTCCCTACAGGAACCGGCACTGACAGGGGCATTCTTATGCTGTTTTTACCAGTAGTATAAGATCCGAGCTGATTACCCTGATCATCATAGACTCTTAGTGAGGTGTTGGATGCATCGATCGGAAGGTAAAAATCCCCTTCGTACACGGTTCCCGTTACGGTTGGAATCGTAGACAGCTCTGTATACGCCTGTACCTCGATCACAAGTGGGATACTCGATTCGTACCCATCTTTCTGGGTCACGAGGATCAGCTTGTCCCCTGCTTGCGGCCCATAGAGTCTAATATTAACAACTCCGTCCACAGCAGGGTAAGAAGGCCCATAAGTACTCGTTATCGGCTCGGAGCCAAGATGATAAACGGTTACCTTGCTTCCTTCTTCCACTTGAGCAGACAACGTATAGTCGTCTTCATAAACCGTTTGGGTTACCGTAGCCTGGGCTGCACGATTTTCTGGCAATGAAGCAACTTGAATGACGAAGGGATCGCTCAACTGTTTACCCGGAACGTAAGCATACAATTTCACCTTGGAACCCGGTTTGAGCGATCTGTACGAATTAATGCTAACCGTACGCTGTGCATCGCCTTCAGCGCTATAGCCAAAGTAGCTTGTTCCATCCTCGTTGGTCATGTACAGCGCGGCATTCTTCACCGTATCTACTTGAATGCTTGTTGCATTGAAGGTAATTGTGTTTTTCGTGGACGGAGTTTCCGTTTTATCGCTGGCAGCTACAACCGTCACTTGCTTGACGACAGGAGCTTTTCCTGATTGTTGCGCGAAAACCCTAACCGTCTCGCCTGCCTTTAAATAGGCGTAAGGCTGGTAGAAGAGCCCGCCCTCTCTTACCCATGTATAGAGATTGGGAGTCTTAACAAGATAGCTCAAACCTTCAAGCTCTGGCAAGTTCAAATAAGTTGGACCTTCATAGACCGTACCCAGCAGGAAATCATCAGGCCCTTTATCGGTCAGAGGAGCTTTCACGACAACCTTAGCCGGATCGCTGGCTCTCATTCCAAAGGCAGTGGCAATAATTTGGAAAGTATCTCCCTCTTTAATATCGCTATAGATAACGGCGCGGAAACCCCCGTCTTCTTCGGCAAAGCCATATCCGATGGAGTTTCCATGGTCATCCTCAACACTTAAGGAAGCATATCCCACTGAAGTCCCTGTTAGCAAGAAATCGCCAGCATGGACATCGGATACAACCGGGGCAGGTGCTTTTTCTACTTCGCTTCCTGTGCCTCCGAGAATCGGAATACTCAAGGATCCACTTTCATTCCCGCCGTCTCTTTGTGCTGTGACGGCTAGAGAACCGGAATCAATGAACTGTACTTTCTCACTGTTGAGATTAACGTTAAAAATCCCGTTATAATCCGATTCGCCCTCTCCCAACAGTTCCTTGTTGTAATAAACCCGGATCGTCGCATGTCCATCAGCAAGGCCTCTGACGTAAGTAGAACCTGCCAAGTATTGCTCTGCAAAATACGGTACATTCACCGTGGCATCGCCAGGCCCTTGCGTCGGGGCCGCGGTCGGAGTCGGCGTGGCTGTCGGCTCAGGCGTCGTCACGGGGGGCACATAGCCGCCTCCCCCTCCCCCAGCCGGAGTCGGGGTTGCACTCGGTGTCGGCGTGGCGCTCGGACTTGCCGAAGCGGATGGTGAGGGGGACGTCTCCTCCTTCACGATCTTTACCGCTTGTTCCACGTATTCATCCTTGTTTACGTAGAAGCTGTATGTCAGCTTCGCAAGCGCTTGCCGTTCGGCTTTGGCTGCCGGCTCAAAGTAAAGCTTTCCGTCCTTCTCAACGCCTTGAATGAAGCCCAGCTTCGCGGCGAGACGAACCGCCGGCAATGCCCAGGACGAGATCTTGTTCGCATCCGCGAACGCAGCTTCCCCTTGCAGGGCTTGGGCTGACTCCTCAAGTCCCATGGCTCTTATGTAGAATACGGCCAGCGCTTCCCGCGATACTTGCTCATTCGGCGAAAAACTTGTCGTCGATGTTCCCTTCGTAATCCCTGCTGCGACCATCGCACCTACATAGCCTTTGTACCATGCATTCGCCGGGATATCCTTGAACGATGCTGCTGCTTCAGGATTCGGCGTCAAGCCAAGCGCCAGCGACAGCACCTTTGCCATCTCGGCTCGGGTCGAACCTGCCGTTGGGTTGAAATGACCCGAACCGTCGCCAGAGAGAATGCCCAATTTCACAAGCTCTTCAATTTCAGTCTTGGCATAGGATTTTTCCACATCGGAGAAACTGGCCGCAGCGGCAGTCGTCCCTACACCGTCCGCGAACGCCCGTGTTGTCGTGCCGGCAAACGGGCTAGTGACGAGAGCAAGTGCTAATAGCCCTGCTGTAAGTTTTCTGTGAGCTTTTCCCTTCATTCTCTTGCCTCCCAAGTTTAATTTGATCATGAAGCTACTGCGATTGAATAGGCTTTCATTCCCTGGGTCCTTGCAAAAGAGACTTTCCTTCCTCAGAGAGGAAAGTCTCTTTGACATAGGCCCTACGCACCAATAGCTTGGCAGTTGCTAGTTTGAACCCGCAGCCTCGGTGCGCTTGTATTTTTCTTGTGCAGTTACGGTGCCTGAATGACGAATGATTGCTCGAATGCTTCTTTACCCGGCGTCGTTACATAAATGGTGATGATGTCGCCTGGTTTTGCCATATGTAAATCGAGGCTATCAAGCGTGAGAGAATCGCGATAATACGATGACAGCATAAGAACCTTATTCCATCTGACATAAATATGGTCGCCTTTGTTTGCCGTTAGCTTCAAATTATTCGGTCCTGCCACAAATTTGTCGTTCTCAATATGGACTCCTTCCGTCCGACCAACAGTCGGAAGGACCGGAATGGTGACCGTGACGGGACGTTTATCCTTTTCTTGTACCGTTACCGTTAACGACTTCGTTCCTTTCGCGATCGGCTCGCTGTAAACCTGGCTTCTCCCCGAAACCAGCAGCTTTCCTTGATCATCGTAAATGACATATCTCTGGTACTTGTCCCATTTATCCAGTTTCAAATTCAACATTTGATCGCCTTCGTAGACGCTTCCTACCACGGTCGGTTCAACTGATAGCGGCATACTCTCCGGCAGAGGCATCACTTTTACCCAAGTTGCTTTACTTACTTCCATCCCATCTTTTTCTGCGACAATCAAGAAAAGATCACCAAGCCCAACCGGATTGCTCGTGAAATATTGATAGTTGCCGCTCTCGTTATACATTGGGGTCCAACTGTATCTCCCCGACTCGATGACACTTGGATTTATCAGGTAAACCCTCACATTGGAACCTGGCTCGGCCTTAAAATCGATGCTGGTAGCCCCTTCGTAGACCGTTTCGCTTACCGTAGGCTCAGCCACTCTCTTGGTTACGGCGGGAACCGTTAAGACGAGAGGATCGCTCTCTTCTTTATTAGGAATCAAGGCATACAGATAGTAGGTTTCGCCTGGATTCAGTTCATAGTTAAAATCGATAGTAACCTCTGTATCCGAAGCCATAAGAGTCGGGTTTTGGACTAATTGACCCGCCTCATTTTTTATATAGAGAATTGAACCAGCGGCTTTGGTAACCTTCAGTTCGCTGGTGTTGTAATAAAGAGTGCCTGCTTGAGGCATGGGTGTCTTGCCCGTTGCAGCTACAACCGGAAATTCTCGAATCTCCGTCGCTGCTTTTCCTGGTAATTGCGCGCGTACAAGAACCTTATCACCGACCTGAAGCTTAATGAGCGGGTTTATCGTAGCGAGGGTGGTACCCGTTTGATTCAGAGTAAACACCCGGTGGTCTATCTCGATTTCAAAGACGGTTCCCGGCGCACTGTTGCTGAACCAAATAAAAGGACCCGAGACGAAGGATTCAAGCGGGAGCCTGAGAGCCGGGGTCTTCTCATCTGGTGTCGCTACTACCGTTATTTCTTCAACAGGGCTTTCCGCCTTCATCCCCTCAATCGATGTCACGCGAACAATTTCTTTCTCCAACGGATGGACATAAAAGGGCACCACGAAAGTTCCGCCATGATCTGCCGATCCTACGCCAATAAGACGATCTTCACTGTTCCGGATATAAATAGTGGAGTAGGGAGCCGCTTTCCCGGTAATCATAAGATCTCCAGCATGGATTTGATCAACGAGAGGTTTCGCGGTAGTTCCACTTTCAGTAGATTCTGGAGCGCTCACGGGAAGGGTATAAGGTACACTTTCATTCTCCCCAGGTCGCTGCGACGTGATTTGCAAAACTCCGTCCACGATCCGCTCCCTGACTGGATAAAGAGAAATAGAGAATCGCCCCGAGTACTTGGATTTCTCTTCGGCAATGAGGGATCCCTTGTAATACACCCGGACAGTAGCATATCCGTCGACCATCCCATAAACCGAATAACCTTTTGCTACGTATTTGTACACATAATGCGGCTTGCTGACCGAAGGATCCCCTTCTCCAATCGTCGGGGCGGGGGTTGGCTTTTCTGTTTCCGTCGGGGCCGGAGTTGCCGTCGGCTCCGGTGTCGTCACCGGAGGCACATAGCCGCCTCCCCCTCCCCCAGCCGGAGTCGGGGTTGCGCTCGGTGTCGGCGTGGCGCTCGGACTTGCCGAAGCGGATGGTGAGGGGGATGTCTCCTCTTTCACGATCTTTGCCGCTTGTTCCACGTATTCATCCTTGTTTACGTAGAAGCTGTACGTCAGCTTCGCAAGCGCTTGCCGTTCGGCCTTTGCAGCCGGCTCAAAGTACAGCTTTCCGTCCTTCTCTACGCCTTGAATGAAGCCCAGCTTCGCAGCGAGACGAACCGCCGGCAATGCCCAGGACGAGATCTTGTTCGCATCCGCGAACGCAGCTTCCCCTTGCAGGGCTTGCGCTGACTCCTCAAGTCCCATGGCTCTTATGTAGAATACGGCCAGCGCTTCCCGCGATACTTGCTCATTCGGCGAAAAACTTGTCGTCGATGTTCCCTTCGTAATCCCTGCTGCGACCATCGCACCTACATAGCCTTTGTACCATGCATTCGCCGGGATATCCTTGAACGATGCTGCTGCTTCAGGATTCGGCTTCAAGCCAAGCGCCAGCGTTAGCACCTTTGCCATCTCAGCTCGGGTCGAACCTGCCGTTGGGTTGAAATGACCCGAACCGTCGCCAGACAGGATACCGAGTTTGACCAATTCCTCGATCTCCGTTTTTGCGTAGGATTTCCCCACATCCGCGAAGTCAGCGGTCGCCACCTGCGTCGTGGCGGCTGATTCCGCCGCAGCATGGCCCGCTACTCCAGCGAACGGGCTCAACGACAAAGTGAGCGCCAATGCACCTGTTAATAATTTTCGTCCGATTACGTTCTTCATAGAATCCTCCCTAATAAATATTGATGATGGCCAGATGCCATATTTTGCTATGTAACGGTGAATCCCCCTTTCTACTAGAAGTGAATGAGCGGAAATGCCCCCATATTATACCATGGTAAATTCGACCTATCCATGACTAATTTTTATCATATTCGACAAAGCATTCACTGTTTTCCAAGTGAATTGAAAACCAAACTCCTGATTCGAATAAGGAAAAGGTCCCTTCTGCCAGGAAAGAGGTTTGAATGATAGACTATTCTAAAAGCCTCATTTATGAGAAAGATAGTCCAATCGGACTGCCAACGAAAAACACCCCCAAGAGAAGAAATTCCATCGTACGACAGAATTCACTCTTTTGGAGGTGTAAGGATAGGATTTACCTCACGTCAGGGGGCATTTCCCCACGTTAGCTGATAACTCTCTTATTACAGCTGCGGCAATTGCCAGTCGATCGGCTCTTGGCCGTTCTCGCGGAGAAATTGATTGGTGCGCGAGTACGGGCGGCTGCCAAAGAAGCCGCGATGCGCGGACAGCGGACTTGGATGCGGGGAGCGGATAACTCCATGCCTCGAGGCGTCAATCATCGGCAGCTTGCTCTGCGCTGGGCTTCCCCACAGGAGGAAAACAACCGGACGATCCAGCGTATTGACGGTTTGGATCACTTTGTCCGTGAAAGCCTCCCAGCCTTTGCCCTTGTGCGAGTTTGCTTCACCGGAACGGACCGTGAGCACCGTGTTGAGCAGAAGCACCCCTTGCTGCGCCCAATGTGTCAGGTGGCCGTGGTTGGGGATGCGGCAGCCGAGATCCTCATGAAGCTCCTGCAACATATTGCGGAGAGACGGCGGTACCGGAACGCCCGGCTTGACGGAGAAGCTGAGCCCGTGAGCCTGCCCCGGCCCATGATAAGGGTCCTGCCCCAGGATCACCGCCTTCACTTTGTGAAGCGGGGTAGTGTGCAGGCTGTTGAAGATATCGTACATATCCGGGAAGATGGTTCCTGTCCGGTATTCCTCTGCCAAAAAAGTCCGCAGCTCCCGGTAATACGGCTTATCGAACTCTCCTTTAAGCGGACCGGACCAGTCGTTGCGCAAAATCGTCATGTCTATCCTTCCTTCAATCATTGTCATTTTGCTGACACTCTATTTCTCTCATTCTAGCACAAGAATAATCGGATACTAAGACGTTCAGGCGGAATTCACTTTAGAGATCAAGCTGAGCCCTCTTCATATAAATGTTGCATAAAAAGGCATCATTTTCTTAGAAATGAAGGTTCGTAGTTCGGAAATTGTGCAATAAATACAGGATTTTCCGATAAACACAAGGGAACCGGTTGAAAATGATGTACATTATGCAACATTTTCGATTATGTCTTCATCAATAATTATTTTGATAATTTCGGGGTATTATGTTTTAGTAGTGACACTGCAATACAAAAAAGAAGCTGATATCACGCAGCTTCTCGTTTATGATATTTCATTGAAATCCTATTGTATTCGTTCTTAAGTCGGACTATAAGTTACTTCACTAGTCGATTCGCCATAATAACAGCCTGCTCAATCGTCGTATTCTGTTTTGGGGCAAATGTAGTTTCACTCAGCCCCTTCACAATATTCGCGGCAGACATTGCGCTCACAGCATCCTTAGCCCAACTAGAGATTTGAGCATGGTCGGAGAAATTCTTAGCACTGCCTTTTTGTAATGATTTCCCTGCCTTATCCACAGTACGTTTTAACATGGTTGCTACTTCTTCACGTGTAATATTAGCTTGTGGAGAGAAAGTCGTTTTTGAAGTACCCTTCACAATGCCTAATTCATAGGCTTTCAGTATTTCAGGATTGCTAGTATCCTCGAAAGTATTCTTACTTGATGAAGGTGCTGACTTTTGAGCTAATTTCTCATAGAGTTTAACAGCAATTTCACAAAATTTTTCACGTGTTATTGCCTTATTATAACTTAAATCTTGAACTGGAAGTGTAAGTCCAGATGTTCTAGCTGAACGTAAATCAACAAGTGCCCAGTTGGAGGCATCCTTGAATATTTTTCCTTCATGTACCTTGGCTGCTGGTTTTGGTGATAACCCATTTCCATTCATTATTTTCCTCGGTAAGAGTGATCCATTTTCACTTTTTTCGATTGTGAAAGCATCACCATTCGTTCTTACTGCATATACTTGGAAAATAGCAGAGACATCATCCATTAGCTTTTTGTAACCATCCCCATTGCCACCCCAAAGACTATCATCAGATTTGATATAATAATCATGATCATACAAATAGAGTTCTCCATTATCAAAATACAAAGATTCATAAATAGCCTTCACATCTCGATCAATTAGTTTATGCTCGTAATCATAGAGAGTTCCATCATTTAATAAATATAAGTAAGGTGTAAAATCCTTGATATTACTACTTACTTTGCCGTTATTGCGGTAAAGTGTACCATCTTCTAATAACATAATGTTATCGTAGGGGCTATAATTTACTAGATTTTGATTTGCTAAAGTATTGGAGTCGGTCTGCCCTGGAAATCCAAGGTAGGTATTGCCCAGTTTATCAATGAAAAATCCTTTTTCTCCAGTTTCATCTCCTGTTGAACCTCTATGTACACCGTTGCCATATAGCGTCTCAACATAGTAGTAGGATGGATCAATGTAATCAATATTGTCAGCGATCTTGATTGGTGTATTAGGATTTGCTTGATAGGTAAATGGGAATAGCATTTCTATGGATGTCGTCATTAGAATATCCTTTTTATAACTGGTGTCAGTCTCTGATATTACATTTAAATTTTCGATAGTTAAGTTTTTGTTTGTATATGGAATATCACTAGGGCTTCCCATAATATACAACTCACCATCGTTAGTAAGGATAGTCGATAAGTTCACAGTATAAATCGAATCACGATCCTTACCAAGGCTATATTGACTTCTGGAATTATATCTTATCTCCGTGATTTCTCGCGATTTGTAGAAAGGAACTGTGATTTGTGATATTGACTTTACATTGCTCATAACTTTAGAAAAGCTGTTTTCACTGAAACTTTTATCTGTAGACAACAATAAATCCCCGTTTTCATAAAGCAAAAAATTCGCAGGCTTATAAATTGTCAAACCATCGGCCCAATACCCTGTCCCCCAATATTCAATATTCCTATCAGCACGTGGTTCGTTCCACAACCAAGTTGATTCTATTGGTTGAAGTTCACTTTGTAAAGTTGCACTCCAATAATGCGTTTGCATATCTTTTAGGGGAACTTGCAGAGCTGCAGCCGATGCACCTCCTGGAAACAATATACAAGCGCACAATGACAGTAAAGCTAATCCATTTAATAGTTTTTTCTTCATAATATGCCTCTTTTCTGGATGGTCATTAGTTTTATAATACTACACAAACCAAATTAAGGATATAATTTATCCAGAATTTCCAAAGTACCTCCTTATAACAGACAAAAAAGGGCTTGCTGCTCTACAAAGAGATAGATCGCCTGAGCCGAACACACCTCAGGTTCGAATTCGAATGGAATTGCAATTCCGCGCGATCGCAACACGTTATAATAAGTTTTCAGGTACATCCTAATAATGTTAAAAAATGTTGCTTTTTCATTTTTGCACCTCTGTTCCGCTTCCCTCGCCCAATTCGTCATGCTTTAGATTCCCTCATCACACACCTCAGAGAGCTATTATTATCTATTGAGCCTTATACGACTTCATTCAGCTAATGAATCCGCTTCATGCATTCGTCGTCCCCCCATACTTTGACTCCACACCCGCAGTCATTATCGCCAAAATTCGACAATGTTCGAACAGTTTCTTCCTTCCATCCAAAAGCTCTTTTCAGAAAACGAAAGCTAAGCTATAATACTCCCATGCCATGGAAGGGCTGCATGTGTCAACTACCACCCTGCGTCGCCACATCGCGCAGTGGAAGCCGCACGCAGCACGCAAGTCGACTTACCTGACGGCACCGATTCGCCAACGAACGGCGCGAGCCGGAACAATCACATATCGCTCGTATAATAGCGGGAATATGGCCCGCAAGTCTCTACCTGATCACCGGAAATGATCGGACTACGAGTGCCGGACGCCTACCCTTTAGTGCTTCGCACGAGCTGGGAACGTATTGCCGCGCACCCGACAGACCGCATTCTCCGTACAGGGGAGGCGGTCTTTTTGCGCATCCGTAAGCTCAGCGCAGTCATCCATGCTTTTTGCGCATCCGTAGGCTCTGCACATATGTGCGCATCACAATCTTATTACGCATCAACATGCTCTGCTTGTGTCATCAATCTTCTTGCGCATCAGCATGCTCTGCATGTGTCATCATTCTTATTACAGGCATCATCATTCATTAGCTTCATTCTTCTTACGCATCATCAACCAGACAAACAGGGGGATTCACATGCAATTGCTAAAGAACAAGATCGCGGAGGAAGGAATCGTCTTATCGGATCAAGTCCTGAAGGTGGATGCGTTCCTGAACCACCAGGTCGATCCGGAGCTCATGATGGCCATCGGCAAAGAGTTTGCCGCCCGCTTCGCGGAAGTGCCGTTCACCAAGGTGCTCACACTGGAGTCGTCCGGCATTGCGCCGGCGGTCATGACGGCTCTCGTACTCGGCGTGCCGCTGATCTTCGCCCGCAAGCGGAAATCGCTGACCTTGACAGAAGACATTCTGGTCGAAAAGGTGTACTCCTTCACCAAACAAGAGACGAACGAAGTCACCGTATCGAAAAAGTTCCTTGTACCCGGAGACCAAGTGCTCGTCATTGACGACTTTCTGGCTCGTGGCGAAGCGGCACTCGGTCTCGCTCGCATCGTCGAGAAGGCAGGGGCTCAAGTTGCCGGCATCGGCATCGTCATCGAAAAATCGTTCCAGGACGGAGCGGACAAGCTGGCGGAAGCCGGTTATCGGGTGGAATCGCTCGCCCGCATCGCTTCGCTTGCCGATGGCCGCGTCACGTTTGCCCAATAATCTCTAGGAGAGTGCAAGAATGCGTAACCCGTTCAAACTGTTTTCACTCGGCCTTCAGCATGTTCTGGCTATGTACGCCGGTGCGGTTGTCGTTCCCTTGATCGTAGCCGACTCCATCGGACTCACCGGCGAACAAACGGCCTACCTCGTAGCCATCGACCTGCTCACCTGCGGGCTGGCTACCTTGCTGCAGGTATGGAAAAATAAATTTTTCGGCATCGGACTTCCCGTCGTGCTCGGTTGTACCTTCACCGCCGTCGGCCCGATGATCTCGATCGGCTCCAAGTTCGGCATGGGCGCGATCTATGGGTCCATTATCGTCTCGGGCATCGTCATATTCCTGCTCGCTCCGCTGTTCGGCAAGATCATTCGCTTCTTCCCGCCCGTCGTCACCGGGTCAGTGGTCACGATCATCGGGATCAGCCTCATCCCGGTCGCCATCACAGACATGGGCGGCGGAAGTAACGCCGGAGACTCCTTCGGCTCCTTGTCCAACCTGGCGCTGGCCTTCGGCGTCCTCATCCTGATCCTCCTGCTCAACCGCTTTGCCACCGGCTTCCTGCGTTCCATCTCCGTTCTGATCGGTCTCGTCGCAGGCACGATTGCCGCCGCCTTCATGGGCAAGGTGGACTTCTCCACGGTTGAAGCAGCGTCTTGGTTTCACATCGTGAAGCCCTTCTACTTCGGAACTCCCGAGTTCCATCCATCCGCCATCATCACCATGACGCTTGTCGCCATCGTCAGCGTCGTGGAATCGACCGGTGTATTCGTCGCTCTCGGCAAAATCTGCGACAAAGAAATGACTCCGGCCGATCTGACCAAGGGCTACCGGGCGGAAGGGCTCGCCAGCATTCTCGGCGGGATCTTCAACGCCTTCCCGTACACCACCTTTTCGCAAAATGTCGGCCTCGTCCAAATGACGAAGGTGAAAACCCGCGACGTCATCATCATGGCGGGAGGCATTCTCGTTCTGCTCGGCTTGCTCCCGAAGGTTGCGGCCGCTACGACCGTCATTCCCTCGCCGGTTCTTGGCGGAGCGATGATCGCCCTGTTCGGCATGGTCATGTCGTCCGGTATCCGCATGCTGAGCGATGTGGATCTGAGCAACCACGAAAACCTGCTGATCATCGCCATTTCGGTCGGTATCGGCATGGGGGTCTCCGTCATGCCGGAAATCTTCGGCAAGCTGCCGGAACGCCTGCAAGTACTCGCCGACAGCGGCATTGTAGCGGGTAGCGTCACCGCTGTCCTGTTGAACATTCTGTTTAACATGACCCGCCGGAGCAAAACGGCAGAGAGCGCTTCTGAGCCGCAGGATGTCGCTTAACATAAAAGAAAAGCAGCGCCAGTTTTCGTTGAGAGGCAAGCAAGGGTACCCGTACGCTGTCCGCTCAATTACCGTGGTTTCTGCCCTCTTCGCCACACTCTTTCTTCTATAAAAAAGCGCTCCAAGCCGACAGGGCCTGGAGTGCTTTTTCATAGCTGGGTCAACCATGCAGACCGACTTACAGCACCAAAACCTCTCCCGGCTCGAGAATCCTGCCGTGGATATCCCGCTCCTCTAGGAGCGCGAGGTAATCCAGAGGATTTTGCCGAATAGGCGGGAACGTGTTGTAATGAATCGGTACGACCACCTTGGCCTTCAGCCATTCGGCGGCAAGGGCTGCATCCTCAGGCCCCATCGTATAATGGTCTCCGATCGGAATGAACGCCACGTCGATATTGTGCCTCTCTCCAATCAGCTTCATGTCTCCGAAGAGAGCGGTGTCGCCGCAATGCAGGATCGTCCGATCCTCCATCTCGATCAGGAATCCAGCGGGCATCCCCATGTAGATAGGCTGTCCATCCGGCCCCTCCACACTGGAGCTATGAAAGGCTTGTACCATCTTGAACCGGGCGAACTCCGTCCGGTAAGTTCCTCCAAGGTTCATCCCTACAGCCTTCGCCCCGCTTTTGCCGATGTAACCCGCAAGCTCAGCTATTGCAATCACCTGCGCTCCACATCGCAGGGCAATCTCCTCAGCGTCGCCGATATGATCGCCGTGCCCATGAGTCAGCAACACACAATCCACTTCGATGTCTTGGGCCTGAACGGTCGCCAGACTGTTCCCCGTTAGAAACGGGTCGATGATGACAGAATGCCCGCCTCCCGTCAATTGAATACAGGAATGGCCATGAAACCGGATTTCCATGCGGATAACTCCTCCTTTGGATTTCGAATGCTCATGCTCTCCCTTCTTTTTACCCAACTTTCCACCTGAGCGCAAGCTAAAGCGTCCTCAAACTAGCGTGAAAGGCTGGTTAGGTCACAGAACCTCGGCAATGATGAAGGAAGATCGGATGAAATCCGCCTCATGGAGGGCATTCGGCAGTCTCTTTTTCGTATTCAGAGATGAAATTGTCAGCCCTTCGATTCCACCTTCGCACAATAGCTCAAGGAATCAATTCCACTTTCACATAGTGGCTCAAGAGATCGGTCCCGCCTTCGCCCTCCAGCAGGATCACCTCCATCTCCGGAACGCCGCCCCGCATGTTGACGTTCAGCAGATGATGGATATCACCCTTACCCTCAAATGAACTGAGCCCGCCGGTTTTGCCCATCTGAATATACTGCGCTCCGTTTCTTTCGGTAACCTCCAGGTGATGGATGTGTCCGCTCACCACCGTGTACCGGCGGTCGGCAAGCAGCTGCTCCAGCCTTTCGAATGCCGGATTGGCCTTCTTCCAGGCAGGCTGGTGCAAGAGAAGAAACGTCCACTCCACATCTTCATGCTTCTCAAGCACATCCGCAAAGAATGCGAGCTGCTCTTCTCCGATATGCGGATTAATCAGTGCATCCTCCGTATAATGCGGATCGTACTCCTCGCGGATCGCCGCCTTGTACGCTTCCTCATAGGAAAGCTGCGGGTTTGCCAAGAGGTAGCGGTTCACCCGCTGCACCGACGCAAGCTCCTCTGCATCAGGCTCCGATTCTGGCTCGGTGTTGGCTACGAGGAACAGCGTTTTGCCGAACCGAAAGGCATAATAATCCGCTCCCTTGCGTTCACGCCACACCTTCCGCATCGTTTCCGTGCCGTAATCGTGATTGCCCACCGTCTGAAAAAGCGGGATGCCGACGCCCGTTAAACAAGCGTCCACGCGCTCCCACTCCTCATGAGCCTCCCCCTCGTCCGTCCAATACCCTTCGACAAGATCGCCGATGGTGAGAAGGAACGCCGTATTCAACCTTTTCGCCGCCTCCATGCCCTGTTCAAACACACCGTGAACCGCTCCGCCCGT
Source organism: Gorillibacterium timonense (assembly GCF_001457415.1). Lineage (GTDB taxonomy): Bacteria > Bacillota > Bacilli > Paenibacillales > NBRC-103111 > Gorillibacterium > Gorillibacterium timonense. The sequence goes on along the minus strand of NZ_LN881722.1, from coordinate 421,660 downwards.
CCGGTCGCCAACGATGACGAAAGAATAATCCCCGCTCATTTCCTCGGGAAGCCTGCCAAACCAGGGCCGTAAAGCGGTCCAGGCAAACGCATCAGCTATCATCATGCTCGTGTTGTCCATGAGTCCTCCCCCTTTCTTATTTGATACCCGATTGCATAAAACTATCGATAAACTGCCTCTGGAATACGAAGAATCCGATGAGCAGAGGTGCGATCACGAGTAAGGTAGCCGCGCTGACCTCCGTCCACTGGGCGCCTGTCTCGAAGGACTGAGCGAAGATGGCAAGCCCGACGGTGAGAGGACGGTTGTTCACCGAGTTGGTGACGATCAGCGGCCATAAGAAGTTGTTCCAATGATAGCTGACGGAAACGAGCCCGAAGGCGACATAGGCGGAGCGCGCCAAAGGGAAATAGATCGTCCACATGATCTTCCATTTGCTGCAGCCTTCCATCACAGCGGCTTCGTCCAGCTCGGAGGGAATCGTTTTGAAGGTCTGGCGAAGCAAAAAGATGCCGAACGCAGAAGCGAAATAAGGGATCATGATGCCGAGCTTCGTATCGAGAAGCGAAAAGTCCCTCAGGACGATATAGTTGGGGAAAATCAGAACATCCGCGGGGATCATGATCTGAACGGTAAAGAGCAGAAAGATCAAGTTGCTGCCCCAGAACTTCACCCGAGAAAAGGCGAACGCCGCCATCGTGGAGGTGAGCATTTGAATGAGGAAAATTCCGGCGGCGATGAGAATCGTATTTCGATAATAAATGGAAAACGGGGCGGCAGCCCACACAGTAGAGAAATTATCCAGGGTAAACTGCCACGTCCACTTCGGCGACAAGGCCAAATCCTTGGGACGGAACGCCGTCATCAACACCCAGCCCAGCGGGACCATCCAGACAACCGCCATCAGGTACATAAACAAATGGAGGGGAGATATCCGTTTGATTCGATGCAGCATCCTGCGCATCTCCTTGCTTTTTTGATCTTATTGGTAGTGAATCTTTTTGTCCATGCCGAAAAACTGCAAAGCGGACAGCACGAGCAGCAGCAGCACCATCGCCACCGTCAGAGCGGAGGCCATCCCTTGATCCCAGAAGCTAAACGCCGTTTCGTAAATGTGAAAAAGCAGCAGATTGCTCGCGTTGTTCGGACCACCCTTGGTCATGATCCACAGATGATCCACCAGCTTGTAGGAATTCGTCAAAGCGACGATCAGGACGAACAGCGTCGTCGGCAGGAGCAGCGGGAACGTGATTTTGCGGAAAATGGTCCAGCCCCCCACCCCGTCCGTCTCGGCGGCTTCGTACAATTCCTTGGATATGTTTTGCATGCCCGCCAAATAGAAGATCATGAAATACCCGGCTTCCTTCCAGACGATCATGGCGATCATCGCCCACATGACGAAATGGGGCGAGCCCAAATAATTGTGCTCCCCGCTGCCGATCACCGACGCCAGCCGGTCCAGCAGCCCGTACTGGGGCGTGTAGATGAACAGCCAGATGTTGGCGATGGCGATCATGGGAATGACGGTCGGATAGAAAAAAGCGGTGCGCACCAGGCCTTTTGCTCTCAACGCCTTGTTGGCGAAAACAGCCATGGCGAGAGCCAGAGCCAGAGCCGCCGGGATCGTCCCCGCCGCAAACCAGAGGTTGTTGACGAACACCTTGCGGAATACGGGGTCGTGCACCATCGTTTTGTAATTATCGAGGGCGACGTAGATCGGTTCACGAATCGATAGATCCGCTTGATAGAAGCTTAATTTGATCGTATTGACGATGGGATAGTACGTAAACAGCACCAAAAAAACGAGAGACGGTAAAAGCAGCATCCAGGCGAATGCGTTCGTTCGGATCCAGGCCATGCGCCTAACTTTACCCACGAGATCTCCTCTTCTTCTAGAGCTTGTATGCAACCACGCTCTTGTTAAATTGTTCTTAGCGAATAAGGAGCGGGCGCGGGTAAGGTTTCCGTCCATATCCGGAAACGTCCCGCGCCTGGCATCCTTTTCCTGCCTGATCGGATTATTTGTTGAACGGGGCCAGCGCCGCCGTCGCTTCTTCCTGGGCCTTCTTCAGAGCCGTTTGGGCATCCTGGCTTCCCGTCAGAGCGGCCTGCAGATTATCGCTGAGGGCTTTGGTCACTTTGCCGTTATTGTGGGTGGACAATTCCGCAGCGGCCACCTCCAGTTGATCCCGGGCCACTTGTGCTGCGGGGAATTCGGCGATATAGGCTTTCATCGTATCGGTCTCGTAAGCGGATTTGCGTACGGCGACATATCCGGTATCCCGGCTCCAGGCCGCTGCTCGCTCCGTCTCGGTCATGAACTTCACGAATTTCCAGGCCGCATCCTGCTTCTTTTTGTCGATATCCTTGAAAATGTAGAAGTTGCCGCCGCCTGTCGGCGAGCCGAAGGTTTTCTTCTGCGGCAGGAAGGATACGCCGAAATCGAATTTGGCATTCTTCTTGACGTTGGTCAAGTTCCCCGTCGTGTGGTACATCATGGCCGTCTTCCCTTGAATGAAGTCGGAAGGAACGGTTGCCCAATCCGTAACACCGGTGGGAGTTGCCTTATGCTTGCCGGCCAGATCCATCCAATATTGCAAGGCTTCCACGTTTTCCGGCGTATCGAAGAAAACTTGCTTACCGTCGTCGCTCATCAGGTTTTTACCGTTTTGCAGAGCGAACGTTTGGAACATCCAATAAGAGAATCCGCTAACCGGAACTTCAAGTCCCCATCTGCCCTCTTTGGTCAGCTTCGTCGCATATTGGGCCAACTCGTCCCAGTTTTGCGGCGCCTTTTCCGGATCGAGTCCAGCTTCCTTGAACATCTCCTTGTTGTAATAAAGCACGATGGTACTGCGTTGGAACGGAATGCTGTAGGTCTTCCCTTCCGTTTGCGAGTTGGCCATGAACGCCGGATAAAAGTCAGAGAGATACGATCCGTCTTCTTGGGCGATATAATCGTCCAACGGGATGACGGCATCCATGTCCAGCAAGCTGTACAGCTCCGTACTGAGCAGCACAGCTACATCCGGCGGGTTCTTCCCTTGAACGCCGGCTTGGGCCTTGATCGTCGTGTCGGCGTAGCTTCCCGTATAAACGGGCTTGACGACGATATTCGGATTCTGCTTGGTGAATTCTGCTGCCATTCCTTCAATGGTCGCCGTCAGGGGGCCTCCTACCGCGATAGGGTAGTAGAAGGTCAGCTCCACCTTCTCGTCATGGGATGCCGGAGATTCGCTGCTCGTTGCTTGTTCTCCTGCAGCCGTCTCCGTCGGTTTGACGCTTGCTGCGCTGTCCACCGGAGCACTTGTCTTCCCGCATCCTGCCAACATGGCGGCGATCAGCAGCGGCACCGCTACTTTCTTCATATTCATTTGGTTCTCTCCCAACCGTTTTTATTTTGTCGCGCTTTCGGCGTTCCGTCATGGGAACAGCGGGAAGCGGTACAATACCTTGCTGTTGCATCATTCCTTGCACCTTTTAGGGGCAAAGCTCTTCCAGCGTGATCAGCGTGTAATCCGGCCGGATCCCGGTGGCATCCACATCCTGGGTAGAGGCCGCACCCGTCAGCACGAGGGCGGTGGAGACGCCGTTTTGAATCCCGAACAGGATATCCGTCTCCAGCCGGTCTCCTACCATCAGGCAGCGATGGGGCGGCACTCCGACCTTCTCGAACACCTTCCGGGCGTAATAGGCCGAGGGCTTGCCGATGACGAATCCGGCTTGTCCGCTGCTCGCGGCCTCGATGGCCCGGACCATCGACCACGTATCCGGCAGCACGTCGTCCTGGACCGGACAGAACGGGTCCGGATTGGCGGCGATCAACACCGCCCCGTTGCGGACAGCCTTCATGGCCGCATGGAGCTTCCGGTAATCGAAGGCGCGATCCATGCCGACAAGCACATGGGTGGCGGCCAGCGGGTCCCAGGACAGTTGGATCCCCGCCGCCTCCAGCTCTTCCATCAGAGCGGTTTCCCCTACCGCGTAAATCAGCGAAGCCGCATCGGTTTCCTGAAGATACATCGCGGACAGATAGGCAGCGGTGACGATCTCGTCCAGCTCCGCCGCAAGCCCCAGCCCCTCCAACCGTTCCCGGCACTGCCGGCGGGTTTGCGTCGTTGTATTCGTCAGGAACATGACCCGCTTCCCTTCCTTCCGCAAGTGCGCCAGTGTCCGCTCCACCCCCGGAAGCAGTCGATCCTCCAAATAAATCGTGCCATCCAGATCAAAGAAATAAGCGTCAAAATCCCATGATGGCAGCAAAGCCAGACTCAACTCCTTCTCGGCGGACAACACAAATAACCCTTTATCCAATAACGACAAGTCCGCCGAATCAAAGCGGCACACATCCCGTTCATTGCATAAAGGGTTTTCTCATCGTCTCAACCCTCATCATTCAATTGGTTGTTTCCTACTTTCACTATAAAATACGATTGTTTTCGGAATGTTTCTCTATTTTGGGGATTTCGTAAAGAGTGCGGTCAAGCCCATAGCTCCTTGTTCCCCGCCGATACGGCCAGCGCACCTGCGTTCAACGCGGCCTCGACTTCCTCCGGATGCTTGACCAACCCGCCCGCGATAATCGGCGTATCCAACTCCTGGCGCAGTTCCCGAATCACCCGGGGGATCAGCCCCGGCATCACTTCGATCGCATCCGGCTGGTTTTGCCGGATCGTATTCAACCCGTGCTCCAGCGCCGCCGTGTCGATCAGAAAGATCCGCTGGATGGCCAACAGTCCGCACTTCTTCGCTTGCTTGATCAGATGCCCCTTGGTCGAGATGATGCCTGCCGGCTTGATCCGCTCCGCCACGTATTTGACGATGATGGGATCGTTGCCGAAGCCAGCGATAAAATCGATGTGGATGAACACTTGCTTGTTCCGCCGGGCTATCTCGGCGACATAATCCCCGATCGTAAACAAATCCCCCGACAGCAGAAAAATGACCGGAAGCTCGCTTTTGCAGGCGATTTTCAAGTCCTCGGCCTTTAGGACGGACGGAATGATTCGTTTTTGCCCCAACAGATTTTGCAAACTCCCCACCGTTTCGGCTCCTTTCGGCCTCTTCCTATAAGTAGTGTACCGAAGGAAGGTTTGCCGAGCGTAAACGCTTATCTGCGTTTGTGTAAAACTTAAAAACGCCGCCCGAAGGCAGCGTCATATTACAATGGGGCAACACCAGCTTATTGCAGGAAATCCCACAGCTGTTTGGCGATGAGCAGAGCGCTCATGCTGAGGAACAGCGGACGGACGAAGCGGGTACCCTTGCGGATAGCGACCTGGCTTCCCACAAGTGATCCGAAGACCATCGAGAGGCCCATGGCGAGGCCGATGCGATAATCGATGGAATGAAAGAAGGCGAACATCGTCAGACTGGCTAGACCGCTGCACAGGTTGAGCACTTTGGCGTTCCCGGCGGCGCCTACGAAGTCGAATCCGATCAAGAGGAAGACGAAGATCAGGAACGAACCGGTACCCGGTCCAAAGAAGCCGTCATACCCGCCGAGCAGAAGCGCGGCTCCTGTCAAGCAGAGGGTGGTTTTTCCGGTTAAGCCGGTGAACGTACGCTTGTCCCCCATCTGCTTGCGCGTCAACGTGAAGATCGTGACCGCGAACAGCATGACGATCATCATCGGCCGAAGAAAGCCGGACGGCACCCAGTGCAGAACCGTAGTCCCTACAGCTCCCCCGATCACGGAAAAAGCTCCAAATCGCAGCACCAGCTTCTTGTCCACTCTCCCCGATTTGAGGAAGGACAGCGTGCTGGCTAAGCTCGACATCGAAGACGCCAGCTTGTTGGTACCGAGAACGAGATGCGGCGGAATTCCCGTCGCCATCAGAACCGGCAGCGAGATCATCCCACCGCCGCCTACAACCGAATCGACAAATGCAGCTACAAAACCTCCAGCCATAATGAACAACAACATTCCCAACGACAGCCCGACCACGATGATGCGCCCCCGATGCAGCTATGTATAATGATAAGCGTTCTACTTCTATCTATGAAACTCCCTTATCATACACCCGTATAAACTGACATAGTGTGATATATGTAACGAAATGATTAGATTTATTAATAAATGTGACAACTTTTTTAAATGGGCTTCAAGAACCAGAGATGACCCTTTGCCGCATTATCCGCGCGAATTAAAAATACCCCCTGCATTGAAAATGCAGAGGGTACTTGACTGGGTTTGCGTTCTTGCGTCTTACCGGTGAGTAGCCCGGTGGCCTTCGAAAGCGGCAGCGTTCGTGTCCACCTGGGTTTCCGTTTGGACAGCAGGCTCCGGCTTGCGATCGGCTCCAGCGGCGATGGCCGACGGGGCTTGCTTGCCGTTCTTGCCTTCCTCGATGCCTTGGTGGATCAACCGGTTGGCGCGTTCCATCTCCTCGTCCGTCGGGGATCGGAAGTCCGCCCCGGGATAAGCCTTGCCCATCTGCTCCCATTTGTAGATTCCCATGGTGTGATAGGGCAGCAGCTCCAGCTTCTCTACGTTGTTCAAGGTTCCGATGAAACGACCGAGATTCAGCAGATCCTCTTCGTCATCGTTGATGCCGGGAATGAAGACGTGGCGGATCCACACCTTCTTATTGATATCCGACAAGTAACGGGCAAAACGCAGCATGCGGTCGTTGGGCTGGGCGGTGAGTGCGATGTGCTTGTCCCGGTCGATATGCTTAAGGTCGAGCAGGACAAGGTCGGTCACTTCGATTAATCCGGCAACATGAGCCGGCTCGCAAAACCCGTTAGAATCGAGGGTCGTGTGCAGATTCCAGCGCTGTTTGCACTCCCGGAAGAGTGCTTCGACAAAACCGGCCTGCAGGGTCGGTTCGCCGCCGGTCACGGTGAGTCCGCCCTTGGAGCGGCGGTAATAGGACAGGTAGGGTTCAATCTCACCAAGCATTTCATCTACGGTGACGCTTCGCCCTCCCTTCATCTCCCACGTGTCCGGGTTGTGGCAGTACTGGCATTGCAGAGCGCATCCTTGTGTGAACAACACAAAACGGATGCCGGGACCATCGACGGTACCAAAGGTTTCTACGGAGTGAATACGGCCTTGCATCATCATCACGTCTCCTTCCAGGCGGCATGCGCAAGGATTAGGGAATGTATAGGCGGTCATGAATCCGGGGCCTCGAAAAATGACGGGAAGATTCCCGGTTCCTTTTTCAGGGGCCCCAGCAGGTAAAGGCAATGAGTCTAACAGGTGGGGATCGTGGGGATCAGAGAGACGATGCCGGATCGAGACCGATCCGGCGAATTCGTCTTATTCATCCCACGCGATACCCGATCTGTCTTACATCGAGCGGTGGAACGTCCGGTTGATGACATCCAGCTGTTGTTCGCGGGTCAGCTTGATGAAGTTGACGGCGTAGCCAGATACACGGATGGTCAGCTGCGGGTAATTTTCCGGGTGATCCATAGCATCGATCAGTTGTTCGCGGTCGAACACGTTGACGTTCAGGTGGTGACCGTCGCTGGACATGTAACCGTCGAGCATGGAAGCCAGGTTGTCGATTCTCATGTCAAGGTCTTTGCCAAGTGCCTTCGGAACGATGGAGAAGGTATTGGAGATCCCGTCCATGCTGTCTTCGTACGGCAGTTTGGCTACCGATTCGAGAGAAGCGAGGGCGCCCTTCTTGTCACGTCCGTGCATCGGGTTAGCGCCCGGTGCGAACGGTTCGCCGGCTTTACGGCCGTCCGGGGTCGTCCCGGTCTTCTTACCGTACACGACGTTCGACGTGATCGTCAAGACCGACATCGTGTGCAGAGCGTTGCGGTACGTCGGGTGCTTGCGGATCATGCCCATGAACATTTCCACGAGCTCGACAGCGATTTGGTCGACGCGATCGTCGTTGTTGCCGTATTGCGGATATTCACCTTCGATGCGGAAGTCAACGGCGATTCCTTTTTCGTTGCGGATCGGGTAAACCTTCGCATATTTGATAGCGGACAGGGAGTCAGCAGCAACGGACAGACCGGCAATCCCGGTAGCCATCGTGCGCAGGAAGTCCTTGTCATGCAGAGCGAATTCAATGCGTTCGTAGCTGTACTTGTCATGCATGAAGTGAATGATGTTCAAGGTGTTCACATACAGGCCGGCGAGCCATTCGAGCATTTCCTTGTACTTGGACATGACATCTTCATAATCCAGTACTTCCGAAGTGACCGACTGGAAGCGGGGGCCGACTTGAATGCCGAGCTTTTCGTCCACGCCGCCGTTGATGGCATACAGGAGCGACTTGGCCAGGTTGGCGCGGGCGCCGAAGAACTGCATTTGCTTCCCGATTCTCATCGCGGATACGCAGCAAGCGATGCCGTAGTCGTCGCCGTAGAAGCGGCGCATCAGATCATCGTTTTCATATTGAATGGAAGACGTTTCGATGGAAACCTTCGCGCAGAACTTCTTGAACGCTTCCGGCAGCTGGGTGGACCAGAGCACCGTCAGGTTCGGTTCCGGAGCCGGGCCCAGGTTGTACAGGGTGTGCAGGAACCGGAAGGAGTTCTTGGTTACGCGAGTTTCTCCGTTCTGGGACATCCCGCCGATGGATTCCGTTACCCAAGTCGGGTCGCCGCTGAACAGCTCGTTGTAATCCGGGGTACGCAGGAATTTAACGATACGCAGCTTCATGATGAAGTGGTCGACGATTTCCTGAGCTTCTTGTTCCGTGATCGTGCCTTCGTCCAGATCGCGTTGAACATAGATGTCCAGGAAGGACGATACGCGGCCGAGGCTCATGGCAGCGCCGTCTTGTTCCTTAATGGCAGCCAGGTAACCGAAGTATACCCATTGGACAGCTTCCTTCGCCGTGCGAGCCGGTTGGGAAATATCGAAGCCGTGCAGCTTACCGAGTTTCTTCAGCTCGTTCAAGGCGCGGAACTGTTCGGAGATTTCCTCGCGGTCGCGAATGATTTCTTCGGTCATGGTGCCAACTTCGAGAAGAGCGTGCTCGCGTTGCTTTTCTTTCATCAGACGGTCGATCCCGTACAGAGCAATCCGACGATAGTCGCCGATGATCCGGCCGCGGCCGTAAGCATCCGGCAGACCGGTGATGACGCCGGCTTTACGAGCATCGCGCATTTCCGGGGTGTAGGCATCGAATACGCCTTGGTTATGGGTCTTGCGGATGTTGGTGAACGTGTCGATGACTTCTTGCGGAACTTCGAATCCGTAAGCCTTACAAGCCGTTTCGACCATCCGGATACCACCGAAGGGGTGAATCGAACGTTTAAACGGTTCATCGGTTTGCAGGCCGACGATCTGTTCCTTGTCCTTATCGATATAGCCAGGGCCGTGGGAGAGAATGGTGGACGGGTTTTTGACGTCTACGTCGAGAACGCCGCCGGCTTCCCGTTCTTTCTTCGTGAGCTCGGAGATTTCTTTCCAAAGTTCCGTCGTTACTGCGGTCGGACCTTCCAGGAAGGCGTCATCGCCATAGTAAGGGGTGATGTTGAGGCCGATGAATTCGTTGACATCGATGTGCCGCATCCATTTTCCTTTGAGGAAGCCTCTCCAAGGTTCTTTTCCGGTTTGCATAACATCTTTTTCTTGAATAGACATGATCTTGCACCTCCAAAAAGATTTCCTGCTGCTGCAGGAGGAACCACTTTGCAAAGCTGCTATATAAAAACTTCCAAGACGGGATGAAGGAGGTCTTACGCAAGGATCCTGTGGCCTGTCCTCGCCTCGTCTTAGGGTTCCATCAAAAGGGGGAGAGCTTTCAACAGCCGCACCCAAAGTGTACCGGTAAAATCTGCAGGCGCTTCGGGGTGAGCCTCTGTGGCATCCGCAGGGAGTGATTTCCCCTCTGTTTCATAAATGCCATTGTGTGTTTCTTTTGTTTCCCCTTGTTGATCTATGTTTCCATTCTAAAACTTTGTGCAAATAATCACAGTGATTTTCGTCACCATTTTCAGAAAAAATTCGAAGGGCCTAAAGGTGCGGTATTATGCGGCTTATTCTATCCGTATCTGCTTCATCCCAGGCTCGATTTCACCCTCTTTTATCTAGTTTTACCCAAATTATTGGCGACTGCATACCCAAACCTATGATAAATATCTCTTTTTTGTGATGATTCGCATAATTTCCTGTTGATGATATTTGCTTTCGTGTTTCATCGTGTGTTCGTGCTTCTGTTTGCTGTCTTTGAGAGGCGATCCTCATCTTGTTCATACACCCGATCGTGACACCCAGTCGCAAAGATGCTCCCCCATGATCTTGTCCACGTACATTCACTCCACCCGACGATTCCCCCTCTTCCTGTACCAGGTCTTTATCCGACACAACATTTGTTTCATGAGCACCCTCGTCGGTATCTTCCGTTTCCTTCATTACCTTACGTCCCGTTGATGTGCAAATGGTCACAGTGACTTTCATTGTTATTTCCAAAGAAATTCCGGAATCAGCCTTGTTCAGTGCACGATTTCGGCGATCTCCTGTGATAATCGCTTCTTTTCCGTTGTCATTTCAGGATGCCATTGCCTAAATAACCATATAATTCCCATTTCCAAATAAATGATATGAGAAATGTCTCTGCAATCATGCGATGGACCCGTGCGGGGAATGGCGAGGATTCGAATCGAAGACAATCCATGAGAGCTCCAGAGTAACACACACCGGAAATCAGTACCTGAATCGGCAGCAGCGGAATTTGCCCATAAAAAAACTCCCTACCTCGGGAGTCTTCTTACGATTATGATCCAACCGAATTATACGCAACGCGCCGCTTCCTCATGATCATGATGAAGATAATTGAGGTGCATCGCTTGATGATATGCTTCTGTTGTATTGATGCGAGTTACGAAATGCGGCTCAATGTCATGTCCCTTAAAGAAAAGCTCGTCAACCGTCTTCACCCGCAGGTTATCCTCCAGGTCGGCAAGCTCGTAGTGTCCCTTGTCCAGTGCGGCGGATACATGAATCAGGCAGCGCTTGTGGTAGATGCCGTGCAACATGTGGCTCTCGCTGCCGTAGCGCGGAATCACCGCATCCGTGTCCGGCTCCATCTGGCTCTGCATCAAGCCTGCGGCCTTGGCTGAGAGGAAGGGCATATCGCTTCCGACAACCCACAGGCGATTGGAGGTGCTTAAGGACAAAGCTGCGTGCATGCCTCCGAGTTGGCCCTTGCCAGGGAAATAGTCGGTGATGATCCGAACGCTGTTCCCCAAGATGGGTAGATAAAGCTTCGGTTCATTGGTTACGACGATTATTTCTCTGCACGCGCTCTTCAACATCCGCACTTGTCGCTGGATCAAGATCTCTCCGCAAAAGGGAAGCAGCGCCTTGGAATGAGCGCCTGTTTTGCGGTTTGAGTCGCCCGCCAGGATTACACCTGTAAGCATCTGAAAATCCTCCTTCCATCCGGGCATCATCGTTCTCAGTTAGCTTAATTATCGAGCATCGAATCTCATTAAGCTGTAAATTAAATCACAGTATTGTTTTCCGTAAAAACCTGAGTGGTCAATGACTTTCCTCACACAGTATTCCCAGTAATTTACGATATACTATGGAATAATGGTCTATCATTAGGGGGAAAATCCATTGAATGACACTCAAATGAACCTCGATCAGGTTCTCCCGGGAAATACCTCCGTGTTTTCGGAAGAAAATTTAACCATCCTCCGGGAAATCATGTACGAGCAAAAATTCCCCGTTGGCTCCCATCTCTATTGGGAAGGCGATCACTCCGACAAATTATTCTATTTGAAAGCTGGACGCGTGAAGATCACGAAATCCACCGATGAAGGCAAAGAGCTCATCCTGTATATGCATCAATCGGGCGATATGCTCGGTCAGATCGACCCGTTCCATAATTCCCGCCAAGCGTTCAGCGCAACCGCCATGGAGGAATGCACGGTCGGTATCCTGCAGCTGAGCGATCTTGAGATCCTCATCTGGCAGCACGGCGAGCTCGCCATCGACTTCATGAAATGGATGGGCCTGACTCACCGGGTCACGCAAGCCAAATTTCGCGACATGGTCATGTACGGCAAGCCGGGAGCACTCTGCTCCACCCTGCTCCGGCTCGCGCATACTTACGGTCGCAAGACGGATAGCGGTGGCCTGCTGATCACGAAGAAGCTGACCCACTCCGAGCTGTCCGATATGATCGGAGCCACCCGGGAAAGTGTGAACCGAATGCTGAACGACCTCCGCAAAAAGGACGCCGTCGATTACGACAATGGATATATCGTCGTCAGGGATGAAGAATTCCTTCAATCCGTCTGCCATTGTGAATCTTGTCCCAATGAGGTATGCCGCGTGTAGCGTATCATTCCTCGCAATAAAAGCCTTCTTTCCCGCCATCCGGGAAAGAAGGCTTTTTTGGATTCTGAGGATATCCCTCTGCCGTCGGAATTATCCTTTGTGGGAGTGGGAGTGCGTTTTGCCTGCCGCCGTTGCGAGCTTCTCCCGGTAATTCCGGATCGGCGAGATCAACCAGTAGGCGGTACCGACAAACAGCACACCGCCGACAATGTTGCCGAGCGTGACAAAGCCCAGGTTGTGGAACATGCCGGAAAGCGTGACGTTAGCCGGATGATCAAGAAGAAGAGCCAGGGACAAGGTCGTCATGTTAGCGATGCTGTGTTCAAAGCCGGACGAGATGAAGGCGAAGAGACACCAGAAGATCAGAATAAGCTTGGCGGACTCGCTTTTGGCCTTATGGGACGTCCAGATGGCCAAGCATACCAACCAGTTACAGAGAATACCGCGGAAGAACAGCTCATAGCCGGGGAGAGTCATCTTTTTCACAGCCAGAACCATCAATTGATGCTCAGGAGCGATGCCTTTAAACAGACCGGCGCCGAAGACGAGAGCCGCGAAGATAAATGCGCCGATGAAGTTGCCGAGCCAGCACCACACCCAGTTCTTCACGGTGTCCCAAACGGTTGTCGCCCCGGAATAGGTGCTGATGGTAAACGCCATATTGTTGCCGGTGAACAGCTCCGCACCTGCGAAGACGACCAAGGTCAACGCAACGCCGAAGGACAACCCCATGATCAGGTAAGTGAACGGGGAATGAACGGCATAGAGCGGGGCCGATACGGAAAACATCAGGATAACCGCAACGCCCACATAAGCCCCGGCAAGGCCGGAGGAAATCAGGTACCGAAGCGGGTGATTGTCGAGGAATTTCTTCTTCTTCAAGGCATACTCGATAATGTGTTCATTGTCTTCCGTGTACATCTCTCTTCATCTCCAAATTTTTGGCGGTGGACCGCCTTTTTTTAGTTGATGACCTTCCCGCTGCCGTCTGCGCCTTTCAGAATCAGGCTGACCTCTCACTTCCATAGGATATAATTGAATGACGCCGGAACCGGGTGAAGCCACTTCTCCATTATTAAGGGTGAGCCCTGCATCGTAAAGAGGGGCGCAGCAAATTCCTTTCGTCCTGCCCCGGACCCCTGTCTTAGTATAGGGACTCCTGAATGATGCAGAAGTGAAATTGGTCACATATTTTGCAGGTGTTTGCGAATCCGTTCTTTAAACCGCTTTCAAGGACACAAAAAAAGAGCTCTCGCTCTTTTTTACACCCTGATGACGATCACAATCGATCAGGCGATGCTCGCGCCTCGAACCTGCCGGTTCTCGATTAAAAGTCCTGTGTTGTAGAATTAAGGGTTTCTGCCGTAGTCGCTACGCGGTAGGAAGCCTGCCCAATCTCTTCGATGATTCCCACGAGCGTATCCATATCCTGCTTCACGCTTGCCGCTGATTGCAGGCTGCTCTCCATCGAGAGAACGATATCGGCGAAGGCTTGTTCCGTACGCACCGCTTCCGACTCTCCGGCTGTCACGAGCTCGCGGGTATCTCCGATCGCCTTCACCACGCTGGCGGTATACTTGGACGTTTGCCCGACCAGCTCGGTGATCTGCTGAACCGCCTGCTTCGTGTCGTCCGAGAGCTTCTGGACTTCACCGGCAACGACGGCAAATCCGCGGCCATGCTCTCCGGCCCTTGCGGCTTCGATAGAAGCATTCAGGGAGAGCAGCTTCGTCTGATCCGCGATGTCTTTCACGATCAGGACGATGTTATGAATTTGCGCGGAAGACCGGTTCAACTGCTGAACGGTCTCTTCCATATGATCCGCACTCTTGCGAATGGAGGATATCCGCTGTCCCAGCGCTTGCAGATCCTCTTGCCCCGTTGCGGCGAGGCTGCGGCTCTCCTGGGATTGATCGACGCTCTGCGACAGCGAGCGATTGACTTCATTGCTGGTGGAGACGAGCTCCTCTACGGACGCGCTCGTTTCTTCCGTCAAAGCAGCCAATTCCGCGCTGATCATAGCCAAATTGGCTTTCAATTCGTCCTTGACCTTCTCGTATTGCGACTCCCGTTCCCGGATATTTTCCTTCTCATAGGCGTCCAGGACGACCTGCTGCTCGAAGTTAAACATCTTGGAGATGGTCTCCGTCGCCTGTTCGCGATCGACGGATGTCTTCAATTCTTGTGCCAGGTGCTCCTTAAAGGAGGACTGAAGCTTCTCGAAAGCGGCCATATACCACTTCGGCTCGAGCCCGATCTTGTTGTGCATCATGGCGATGCGCAGCCGCTTCTCCATGAAGGACGTGTCGATGTGCCCGTCGAGAATCTCCAGCAAATGCCGCCTCATGGTTCCTTTCAACCGTTCAACCGAGCTGTGCATATAAATGATCGCCTTCAGCTTGGATATCTTCATGAGCGAATCGTAATAGTCATCGATGACGGCCTGCAGATGGGGCTCCATAAGAGGCTTGATTCTCCGGAGTACCGCCATATCTTCTTCCGTCAGCTTGATCATGTCCAATCTTTCCCGGATCTCTTCATCCAGTGTGGGATCAATGCTCCCCTCCGCTATGCTTTTATTGGCAAAGAGAGAAGCAGGGGCTGCATCCGATGATCGTACAGGGTTGAATCTTTGCCAAATGGCCTGCCAAGTCTGCTTGATAGGGTTACTCATACTCATTCCTCCCAAATAATGAAACATTCACCTATCCAAGCCACGCGGCCACGATCGTCACTCCCCGATCCACATTCAGCGCTGCCTCAAAAGGATCACTCTACATATTCTACATCCATTTGGTTATTCCTGTCTAAAAAAGACTATGATTCGACACATTTCGATCATTTTTTTCATACCCTCTCTTCACATTCTTGACTAGCGAAACTTTTTACCCATTTGCAGCGTCTATAGAGAGGCGGCATTGGGAGGAATGTTTATCCATTCGCGCTTCTCTTCCTGCTTCCCCTTTGTCCCTCATATCCAGTAAGCCTGTGCAGGCCGCTTCCGCATTGCGGGAAGGAGACTCGTCATGAACATACACAAAAAAGGGATCATCTCCCTAACCTGCCTTGCCGGTGTTTTGCTCATCGCGGCGTTCGTATTCTTCTTAACACCACCCACACCCGCCCATACCGCGGAGATCGCAAAACCGAGCCCCGCTGGGGTTACCGTACCGATTGGGAATTCACCCACAGCTGAGCCCGCCTACTTTGCAAGCGGTCAAGGGAAGCCGACCACGGTCAATTCGACAGCCAAGGTTACCTATACCAACAAGGTTGCCGTGCTGATGTATCACGATTTCAAGGATGACCCGAAGGCCAAATCGATCTCCTTGAAGGTTTTCCAAGAGCAGTTGACCACCCTAACCAAGAACGGCTTTCACTTCATCTCGATGGACGAGTTCAAAGCATTCAAGCTGAACAAGGGCAAGGTACCGGCTAATGCCGTTCTCCTAACCTTCGACGATGGGTATGAGGATTTCTATACCGTGGCTTATCCCTACCTGAAAAAGAATAAGATTCCCGCCACCAACTTCATCATCGTCCGATCGACCGAAACCGGGAATCCGGGCGGCAATCCGCATTTGACCTGGGACCAGATGAGAGAAATGGGCCAAAACGGCATGAGCTTCTACAGCCACACCTATAACCAGCATTTCTATATCCCGAATGCCGGCCCCGCCCTCACCAGCCGCTATCCCGCTGAGAAGGGCAAACCCGCCGAAACGGTGGAGCAGTACCACAAGCGAATCACCGACGACCTGGCGCTGGCGGACAAGCGGATCCGCGAAGAGCTGGGCACGAAGACGGACGTCTTCTCTTATCCGTATGGAGCCAGCAACAAGGACATCCGCACCATCTCCGCCAAGCTGGGCCATAAGCTGGACGTGACCATCCAGGGAGGGCTCAACGGACCGACTGGAAATATGGTGTACCGCATTAACGCAGGCTACAAGAGCATCAGCGGCAAAGATCTGATCGCCAAAATCCGTGAGTATACGAAATAACGGGTTCTCATGAAAGCGCACAGCTATCGTTCTTCGTTTGGAGAAGAACGAATGGCTGTTTTTTACGCGATTTGGTGATGTGCGATGTGCGATGCCAGGCGATCTTGCCCCATCCTGGCGATCTTGCCCATCCTGGCGATTTTGGCTCTTAGTGATCTAGTGATCCTAGCGATCTTAGCGGTCCCCCGGTTTTTCATTTCATTCAATCCGCTCATCGCCATGCGGTCGTCTGCCCCTTCTCCCAATCTTTAAATGACTCCTGATAGGATTCCGGCAAAGTGAACGCCGCCAAAGTGAGGTCCATCGAATAAGCGGGCAGCCCTTCGCGCCAATGCGGCAGCTTCAGAAGAAGAGATGAAAGATCACCCTCGTCTTTGGCTTCGATTTTGGCAAAGGCAACCTGGTTCACGGTAAAGAAGGTATCCGACTTGGACAAGTTATCCAAAAAGGTCCTCAGAGAAAGCATATCGCCGTATACGGTGGTCTGGAACACATGCGGGACCAACACACCCGATACGGTTCCGGCGTTGGCTTCAGTCCCGCTGCTTGGAGCGGCCGCGTCTCCATTCGCGCTCGTGCTGGGAGCCGATGCGCTTCCCGCAGCTTGTCCCTGTCCCTGACTCAAACGAACGAACAGCACTTGAGAGCGGGATGCCATCTCCATGACCTCTCCGGTCATCGCAGATAGCTGCAGCTTCAGAGGGATAGCGGCCAGCAATCGGTCAATATCCCGGTTCGACGCTTGCTCGGCAATCGGCTTTCGGGACAATTCCTCCCATTCCGCTTGTTTCACCGTCAACTGTTCCTCCATTGACCGGTATTCCCGGTAGGACGGCCATGAGGATAGAATGGCAAAAGCGAGATTGACAAGGAGAGCTGCGGCAGCCGCAACCGCGATGGCGACAACGGCTCTTTTGTGAGCGGATCGGTACAGGCCGCGGATCGAATCCTTCATGGCGTCCCCGCTTTCCGGATGTCGGCGACCGAGGGTAGCTGAATCTCCACATCCAACGAGTAATAATCACGATGGGTCAAATCGACCACCTCTCCGTCGAAGGAGATCAGCTTGGCCTTGTCTCCTTCGCGAAACTGCTTGTGCTCCGTTACATGGAGGGTCATCTTATCGAAATAAGGGACGTCCTCCAGCTTCCCCATGCATTCCTTCAACTGCTCCTCCGTCAATACGATCGTCGTAAGAGAAAGAGTGCGGGATTCGGATACGGCGAGATGGTCGATCTGACCCTGATAGGTCATTGCCGCAAGCACGGAATCCAATACCGGAACCCACTCCGGGCGGGCATCCGTGAGCTGCTTGAGCATGGCATTCCCTTGCGCGTAGAGCAAGCTCCTTGGGTCGAGCGTTGTCTTACTCTGCAGTTCCCGAACGTCAGCGCTCGTCCTCTGAAGCGTGGCCTCACTGGTGGTTTTGTTGGACTTCCACACATAAGCCAGCGAGACTTGCACCGCCAAGGCGGTTAGCGCGAAGATCAGTACAATCAAAATCAGGAAGTCGCGACGCTTGACCAGGTAGGGAACCTTGGGGAGAAGATTGATCGGTTTCATTCGCGACTCCCCCTCAGAGCAAGGCCGACCGGAACGGCAAAAGCGGCGAGATCAATCGAAGATTCGCCGCCAAAAAGACCGGCGGAAGACGTTGCCTCGTATCGATAGATGCGTTGATTCATGCGCGAGGCGAGGTAATCCTCCAGCTCTTTCATCCGATCCAAGCTGCCGGTAAGTACGATAGCCGGAAATTCGATATGGCGGTTGTCCAGGGAATACCGGTAGAAGTTAAGCAGCCGCTCCAGCTCTGAAACGAGATCCTGGCAAGCATTTTCGAAGGGTTGACTCGGGCTCATGATCCCGTTGTAGAAGGAATACTCCTGGCTGTCATCGGCTGGCGAATCTGCCGAGGCAAAACGGATCTCCATGTTGCGGGTCAATCGGAACAACCCGTGGTCCACGATGGTCAAGTCTGTGTTGGAGGCGTTGACGTCGAGGATGATCCAGGAGTCCTCCTCAAGCGGCATGCACCGCTCCTGCAGCCGCATCAGAGAGAAGGCTTTGATCTCAAAGCTGAGCGGCGCAAGCTTCATCCGGTTCAAGAGATGGACATACTCCTCCAGCATCTCCATGGGCGCGGCTACGATGAGCACTTCGCTAAGTACAGGACTGTCAGCGCCTTCTTCGGAAGCGACAGCCACCTCCTGCGAAGCTTTGCGGGTGAAGAGACGGGAGAAATCGATCTCTTTTTGCGCGAAGGATAGGAGGTTTGCCTTTGGCCTATGGACTGATTTCTCTGACTTCCTTGGTTGCTCCAGCCTTTCCAGTTTCTCCGGTTTCTCCGGCTCTGGATTTCCCGTTTCCCCTGGCTTCTCCGATTTCCCTGGTTTCTCTGGTTTCTCCGGCTTCTTCCCCTTCTTGGTGTCATTCCCTCCTTGTTCCCGCTCCAGGCGAGTGTAGGAGTAATGGGGGTGCTCGAAGGGCAAGGTCAGATGATGCGCCAGCTCATACCGGATCAGCTTCTCCATCTGGTTGTCCGGGGCGTTCGGCATCTTGATCGTCTTCACGAGAACGGTTTGGCTGGGGATAGCCAGATGCACCCGGTTGGTTCCCCACCGCTTCTCCGCGAGCAGTTCGCGAACCGCCTCTTCCAGGGCATGCGGGTCCTTCACCCGCCCGTCGTTCATCGTCCCCTTCGGGAGCGATACCGAGGCGCATTGGACAATCCGCAGCCGCCCGCTGCTAACCGCATCCAGTTCGCAGAGCTTCACTTCATCCTCTGTAATTTCCATGCCGAAAACGGATTTCCCCGGCTTGATGCGGCTCCAGAGCGACTGAATCATCGTGGACTTCCTCCTCTTATAGAGTCAACGCTTGCTGTCTTCATGGGGCAGCGTAGGTGACGCGAGAGCTCCATTTGGTGCTGATCGTAATCCGACTGACACTCTGAGCTTCGGGCGCTTTATGGTTGATTTTCAAATAATTCTCCGCTGGCCTGTTCGATCCCGAAGCCGTATTCCAGGAGGCGAAGGTCACGTTGCCTCCGGAATAGAAGCCGCCAAAGGTTGTCCCCGGATGCAGATTATTCAGAATGGAAATATCCTTTAATGCTGCCAACATGCCTCCAATCTTCACTTCGGCAGATAAATCACAATTATCGGATATCGTTAGGCTTCCAGCCGAGATCAGATCCTTCGCCACCTTCAGATTGCCGATTCCGGCAACAAACGTGATATCCCCGCCAGCGGCGATGGTCTCCGCAATTTGCAGGGAGGTGATCGTTCGGAAGCTGATCGCTTTTCTCGAGAGAATACTCCCCATGCTTCCGTTCCGAATCTCATAAAAGGAGATGTTGCCTGGAGATAAGATGGAGCCGCCTACATGAAAATCGGTAGCGACATTCGTAAACATGAATTCCTCGCCAGCGAAGATCGATCCCTTCACTGTTACATTCGTGATGTACTCAAAATTCAGCTTCTGTCCGACGCTGATATCCCCGTCGATCAGCCAGTACGCAGCGGTAGAGGGGATCTTAATGTCGTTCCCCGTGAGGAGAGAACCTCCTAGCCGAAGCATGCTAATCTCACTCGCCGATGTGAAGGTCTCGCAGCTGAAGTCACGCGTGGCTCGCAGGAATCCGATGTGCCCATAACGGAATTCCGTTCCGCTCACGATGGATTGTCTGTCATTGCCGACGATGGTCCCGCTCTTATAAGAGGAATCGCTCGCCGCCATCGTGGACCATCTGCCGACGGACAGGTAGTCCACGGTACCAAATTTCATGGACAACTTGCTGCTTAAAGCCCCTTGTACATCAAGAACTTTCATATTTCCGGCAGCAGTGAAATTCTTGTTCGTGATGAGGTCGCCACCGACCTGGGCCTCATTGTCGACCGAACCGGTAAAAGTTACATCCCCTTTGGTTAGGAAGTCTCCTTGGACGGTTAAGGTAGCGATCTGGCCGATTTTCGTCTCACTTCCATGGACGATGAGATCGCCCTTCACGATCAAGCTGTTGTGGAACGCTCCGGTTGTCAGGCTGCCCCGTACCTCCACGTTTCCTTCTATGATCAGGTCAGTGAACGATCCCAGCCGCATATCCCCGTTCACCTTCACATTCCCTTTGATCACGAGCTTCGTGTTTCCTTGTTCCGCCAGAAGATTGCCACCGACCAGCAAGTCTCCCTCGATGGTCGTATTCTTTATGGAGCCGGGGAAAACAACATCCCCACTCGATTTAATCGCTACGCCGTTCCCTCCTGGAGCCGGTGTGATCACATACGACCCATCAAACTCCGTTTCCTTCAAGGTAACCTTCGAAGCGTTCAACAGCCCGGTCCCACCTGGTCTGGAATAAACCTTGTCCACGGTTCCCAGTGGGCTATCCGGGAAGGGCTGATAAGCGGCATCAAAGGACAGTGGAGCTAGAGGAAGCGGCCTTTTGGAAAACTTTTCGTCAAAGGAGCTTCCGGTATATCTCGACATGTAATCCTTGAATTCAGCAGTATATTTGTCTGCGGGATAGTCATTCTCGATGAAGCGATAACCGGGCGGCGTCAGTTCGCTCGAAACATCTTCAAACAGGTGGTTGACGCGCGTATTGTTCGATACGACTCCGTGCTGGATATAGAAGGCGCCCTCAGCCGGATTCGAGACGGTTTCCTGCTCGGTTGAGATTTGGAGCACGATGGCCTTTGCCCGTTTTTGCGGACCGCTGCCGGAAGAGGCGGTAAAAGAGATAGCCGGAACTCCGCCGTCGGCAGGAATGGCATCCGCCGAGATCGTCAGCCACGGATACAGGTTGGCATGCTGGAGAGCCGCTGCCGTTTCCTGTGCCAAAACCGCGACATCATCAACCGTGATCGGAGTCGTTCTCGTTGAGTCGCTCTCCATGCGAGCGAAGGCTTTCTCGAACAGATCCTTATAGACTCGCGCAGCCGATTCCGCTTTGACAAAAGCCGCTTCGTTGTGTCCATCCGTTAAGGTCTGGAGCTGGCCTTCACTCGCAAGGGCAAGGACAGGCATAATCAGAAGCACCATAACCAATACGAAAGCAAGAACGAGCAGCAGGGCGTTTCCTTTTTGGGAAGCAAGCTTCTTCATCGCGATCCCCTCTTTCCAATCTTGCCCAATTCCTCTATAGTAGGACTATAAGACTAGTTGGCTGGAGGTTCCTATGAACAACAAGCGGGGCATTACCTTGATTGAGGTCTTGGTGTCGATCGTCATACTCGCCGTCGCTGTTCTGGCCATCTCCTATGCGCTTCAGCAAACGTCCTTATTTTCCAAGCAAAATAACGACAAAGAATCGAACCTATCCGCTGCCCGCACGGTCATGGAAGAGCTTAAGGAAGCCCTAAAATCGGACAGCTCCATCACTCTGTACGGACAATCTGTCGATTTGATCTCGCTCAAGGCTGCAACTCCGTCCCCTGTCCAAACCCTGTACCTTCCGACCTCTGCCGCTCCGAAAGTCAAGATTGAGATCGCTACCCTTCCTCTTCCCGAGCAAGCGACTAACGTGGCCATCCAAGGAACTACCTATAACCTGAACGAAGATTTTCGACTTGTCCAAGTGACCGCTACCGACGTGCAGACCGGCCAGCCTTATGTGCTTCAGGCCTATTTGGACAGCCACTAGAGGGGAAGAGACTCATGATGAAACGTAATCGACGCGGCATCACTCTCGTAGAAGTTCTAGCTGTCATCGTGATCTTGGGAATCGTGATGGGGGGAATTCTGTATCTCACCGATCAGACGCATGCCACTCTTGTGCAGCAGACAACCCGAGATGAAGCGAAACGGGATTCCCGGACCGTTCTGAATCATATGGTGAACGCCTTGCGTAAAGAAAACGCCTCTCTGTCGAGCGACGGAAGCCGAATCTTGATCATCCACTATTCCGACTCCAAAGAGGTTCTGACCTATTCCTTCGATGCCTCGCTTCATCAAGTGAGTTACGCGTTAGCCAAGCCAGATGGTACGACGATGAATCAAGTTCTCTCGCAAAAGGTAAAAAGTATCGTCATCGAACGGGATGCGAGCGAGACCCGCAAGGTAACCATTCGGCTTACGATGCTGCTGCCCAATCAAGCAACGGATGAGGAATCTACGGTTGTCTATGTGCCAAGCCTGTAGGAGAACTACATGAGAAGATGAAGATACCCATTCACCATCGGATCACCCCAGAGATAAGCGATCCAAGCACCAATCGCGATAAAAGGGCCAAACGGTACCGGTTCCCCGGTGCCTTTTTTGGTAGATAGCTGAAGCGGAAGCAGAACCAGCAACCCGACTGCGCTGGCGAGAAACAGGCTGAGCGCGGTTAGCTTCACCCCAAGGATCAAGCCGAGAAAGCCATACAGCTTGATGTCCCCTCCGCCCATCGCTTCCCGGCCTAGAAGCTTCTCGAATGTGAGGCCAATGACGAGAAGGAACACGCTCCCGCCGATTGCGGCAGCGGCGTAATTCCATAACGGCAAAGGATTGGAGAGGAACAGGCGGAGAAGAACCGCCGCAATCGCTCCGAATAGAACGACTTCGTCCGGAATGATCATCTCGGCCAGATCGGTAAGGACGATGAGGTAGAGGATGATTAGGAGCAATGCGGTAATAAGAAGCTCCCTCTCTTGTCCAACGATGGTGTAGGTGATAGCGGAAATGACGCCAAATGCAAGAATGCCAGATCCATAGCGCCGAGGAAGAGATTTCAACTCGCCTGTCATGAGGGATCTGGAGTTTACCAGCCATTTCGTTTTCGCTACACTCTCATGCCACCCAAGGGGAAGCCGCTTCATAACGAATCTCTGAAAATCAGGGCTTGCACTTTCCAGAAAGCAATCCGAAAGCCAAGTAAGCAGGCTGCCAAGGAGCAGTCCGATGAGAAGAGAAAGCAAAAGATCGGAGATCATTGGACAGCCTGCCTTTCGGGGAGATGTATTGAATTCTTAAGGAGTAGTAATCGTCATATTTTTAAAATTACTCGTATCGGTTCCGGTAAGGGTTATAATGTACCCATCAAGACCACTTCCAGTAGGATTAGTCCTAGGTGTAATCGTAACACTTGCGACTTCATGCTTGGCCTTATTATTAAATTTCGGCAGACTCGTTATATAGCCATTAGCTAGTAACTCAGCTACAGTAAGTGTAACTGCTGCCGGTGATTGTTCTAAAGCGTAGCGATTAGCCGCATCGACAATTAGTCGCTGATTAGCCAAATCCGCGTTGTTCTTCGACTTTTCAATCGCGTTGCTGACAGCCGGAATTGCGATGGCCGCTATAATGCCGATGATCAAGACAACCGCCAAAAGCTCGATCAACGTAAGACCCTTCTTGTTCCTTACTTTCCCCAGCGTTCTTACTTTCCCCAGCGTAGCTTCCATGGCTTCATTTCTCCTCTATTCATCAATTTGAATAACAACCTAATTCATTTCCTGAATCATCTTGAACGTCGGCGTCATGACCGCGAGGACGATAATCCCGACGATCCCCGCGATGATTAAGATCATCAGAGGCTCCAACAGCGACTTCAACCGGTCGGCCATGGCGTCCACATCGGCCTCGTAGAAATCCGCGACTTTGTCCAGCATGCTGTCCAAGGAGCCGGTTTGCTCCCCCACTGCAATCATCTCGACCACCATCGGCGGGAACAGCTTGTTCCGCCGGAGCGGTTCGCTCATCGACTCCCCTTTCATGATGTCCTCCCGAAGCTTCAGGATGACCTTGCCGATTGCTTCATTGGCGACAACCTGTGAGACGAGCGTCAGTCCCTCCATGAGGGGAATCGCTGCGGCAAACAGGGAACTGAAGGTGCGGCTGAAGCGGGCGATCGCCTGCTTGTGCCACAGCTTGCCGAATACCGGAACCTGTAGTTTTATGTAATCCAGACGTTCCCGTCCGGTTTCGGACTTGCGGATGAGGGTGAGGATTCCCTTGGGCACGAACAAGCCGGCGATGACCAGGTACCAGAACCTCTGCATGAAGTCGCTCACGGCGATGACGATCCGCGTAGGCAGTGGAAGCTCCACGTTCATGGAGGCAAAGCTATCCACGAATTTCGGGATGACGAAGATCATCATGAACGTCACGACGAGCACCATGACCACCGCCATGATCGTCGGATACACCATCGCGGACTTGACCTTCTGCTTCGTGTTGTGTTCTTTCTCATAAAAGATGGCTAGCCGCTCCAGCATCGCATCGAGGTTGCCGCCTGCCTCCCCCGCCTTCACCATGTTGACGAAGATCGGGCCGAATGTCTTGGGATGCCGGGCAGCGGCATCCGAGAATTGCGCGCCGTCCTTCATTTCCTCCGCAACCTCCGCCAGCACCTTGCGAAATGGCTTGGTCGGCGCGTGCTCGCTGAGCAGCCGGACCGATTCGACAAGGCTCACGCCGGATTTGTACATGGTGGCAAGCTGCCGGCAAAACACCGTAAAATGCTCCAGCTTGACCTTATCTCCGCCAAGCGACACGTTGATGTCGCGGGTCAGCAGGCTGTCTTCCTGATCCTTCAAGCTCATGATCCATAGCCCCTGGCTACGAAGCTCTTCGGAAGCCTGCTGAAGAGTAGCCGATTCGAGGATGCCTGCGGATGGTTTGCCAGCGGAGGTGACGGCCTTGTAGCGATATTTGGGCATCTAGTCTCCTCCTTCTAGAGCAGCTTCGTCTCGGCCAAGCCGACGACGGCATCTCGCGCCGTCTCCGCTGTGATGCTCCCGGCCTGGATCAGCTCGCGCAGCGCTTGCTCCATCGTCTGCATGCCGCTGCCTCGCCCTGTCTGCATCGCTGAACGGATCTGATGCACCTTCTCGCTGCGAATCAGATTCGCGATGGCCGGAGTATTGACGAGAACCTCAACGGCGGCGATCTTGCCGTTCCCATCCGCCGTCGGCAGCAAACGCTGAGCCATTACGCCGAGGAGAACCGAGCTGAGCTGGGAGCGAATCTGCTGCTGTTGGCCCGGAGGGAACACATCGATGATCCGGTCGATGGTCTGGGGAGCATCCGCCGTGTGAAGCGTCGC
This sequence comes from Gorillibacterium timonense, assembly GCF_001457415.1. GTDB lineage: Bacteria > Bacillota > Bacilli > Paenibacillales > NBRC-103111 > Gorillibacterium > Gorillibacterium timonense. The sequence continues at coordinate 396,360 of NZ_LN881722.1, read as the reverse complement.
AAAGACGAGATGTCCGGTTTCAGCGGCGGTGATGGCGGTGGAGATGGTTTCCAAATCTCGCATTTCGCCGACGAGGATGACATCCGGGTCCTGCCTTAACGCAGCCCGCAGACCGCGGGCGAACGATTCCGTGTCGCCGCCGACCTCGCGCTGATTCACGATGCTCCTCTTGGACTCGTGAAGATACTCGATCGGATCTTCAAGCGTAATGATATGCTCGCTTCGCGTTCGGTTGATATGGTCGAGAATCGCGGCGAGCGAGGTCGATTTGCCGCTGCCGGTCGGACCGGTCACGAGCAGGAGGCCTTGAGGCCGCGAAGCGAACCATTCCGCAGCGGGCGGCAGGCCCAGCTCTCCCAGATGCGGGACCCGATCCGGGATGATCCGGATGCTGAGTCCCACATGAGCCCGCTGCCGGTAAGCATTCACCCGGAAGCGAGCCACCTCCGGTATGCCGTAGGCAAAGTCGAGGTCGCCGCTCTGCCGGAAGGCTCCCCAATCGGCTTCCGGGATCAACTGACGGGCGACCGCCTCCGTGTCTTCCGGCCGAAGCACATGATTTCCGGCTGGCTTCAAGCTGCCGTGGATACGCAACATCACCGGCGATCCGGCGGTCAAGTGAAGATCGGAGGCCTGTCGGTCTACAGCCAGCCGGAGCAGCCCTTCCGCGTCGGCTTTCGATTTGGACTGATTCATGCTTTCTACACCGCCTTCCCCCAAGCACGCTTGTCCATCCATCATTCGTCACGCCCCGTCACGCGGAACACTTCGGTAATGGTGGTGAGTCCCTGCACCGCCTTGCGCAGCCCGTCCTCGAGCAAGGAGACCATGCCGCGTTCCGCCGCATAGGCAAAATACTCGTGGTCCGGTCGCTTCTGCAGAATGAGGGAACGAAGGCCTCCGTCCAAATGCAACACCTCATGAATGGAGAGGCGGCCCTTGTAGCCGGTCCGGCCGCATTCGCCGCAGCCCTTGCCGATGAGTAAGCGGGAATCATCGAGGCCGTATCGCCTTAGCTCCGTCGCTTCCTCTTCGGGCGGGACGTAGGCGCTCGCGCAGTGCGGGCAGATTCTGCGGACAAGCCGCTGCGCCACGACACAATTGACCGATGATGCGATGAGGAAGGGCTCGACTCCCATGTCGATCAATCGGCTGATTGAATTGACTGCACTGTTGGTATGCAGGGTACTGAGAACCAAATGCCCGGTCATAGCAGCGCGAACCGCAATCTCGGCGGTCTCGGAGTCGCGAATTTCGCCGACCATGATGATGTTCGGGTCCTGCCGGAGAATGGAGCGAAGTCCTTTGGCGAAGGTCAGCCCCGTTACATTGTTCACCTGAACCTGATTGATCCCGGCGAGCTGATATTCCACCGGGTCTTCGATGGTAATCACGTTCACGTCGTCCCGGTTGAGATGCGCGAGCGCCGAATAGAGCGTTGTCGTCTTGCCGCTGCCGGTCGGGCCGGTCAGTAGGACCACCCCGTGAGACTTCTCGATGGCGCGGATGAAAGTGAAATAATTTCTCTCGGAAAACCCGAGCTTGCTCACTTGAGTCAAAGAACTGGCGGTATCCAGCACCCGCATGACGATCTTCTCGCCGTGAATCGTGGGCAGCGTAGCGACCCGAATGTCGATGCGGCGGAACTCGATATCGAGCTCCACTCGGCCGTCTTGCGGAACCCGACGTTCGGCGACGTTGAGATTCGCCATGATCTTCACACGGGCGACAATCACGGGAAGCATGCTGCTGGGAAGCGTGCGTTCATTGCGCAGCACCCCGTCGATGCGGTAGCGGATGCGCAGCCCGTCATCCTGGGGATCGAAATGAATGTCGCTGGCACTCATCTGAACGGCCTGCAGGATGATCTGATTCACCGTCTTGACCACGGGCGAATCGTTGTCCTGAGCGGTTTGGAGCACTTCCTCCTCGCGCGCCTGCATGCTCTGCGTGATCTGCTCAATGCTGTCCTGAAGGCCGTAGTAACGGGCGATCGCGCGGACGAGCTCTTCCTTGGAAGCGATGACCGGTTCAATGCGGAGCCCTGTCAAAATACGAATCTCATCGATCGCGAAGTAATCGAGCGGGTCGGCCATGGCGAGCACGAGCTTGTTGCCGTCGATGCGCAGCGGCAGCACGCTGTGCTGCTCGGCCACCTTTTGCGGGATGAGCTGGACGATCCTTTGTTCGATCTTCTGCCGATAGATCTGGACATGCGGGATGCCAAGCTGAAATTCCAGCACTTCGATGAACTGCTGCTGCGTGATGTAGCCCTGCGTAATCAGGACGTCGCCGAGCCGCATTTTTAATTCCTTTTGCTGAATGAGAGCTTGGCTCAGCTGCTCCTCCGTGATCACCCCGGCTTCCATCAGCAAATCTCCAATTCGCTTGCGCGTATAGGCCATAGTGCATCCATCCTGATCATAAAAATAGGCAAATGCCAGATACGTCGAGACGAGTCAGACTCGTTGAGGGCTTGAGTACAAATACACAATCGAGCCTTCGGAAAACATCGAAAATTACCAGGTATTATTGGTAGAATCCAGGCGAATGCCCGAGAAAGCTCCCACTCCGACTAGGAATAATAATCCAATTAAACCATGAAAAGAAGAGAAGGGTCAACTATAAAAGTCCTACTTTTCTATCATTTTTAGGACCTTAAGACTACTATAATCCCAATGTTCACATACCTTTCTCTTATCATTCCTAGATTAGTATTTTTTAGATATTTTCCAGATGACAGGATCCGGTACTCAAGTCCACTTGCCGGTGAACCCGTTTGAAAGATACAATCAGTATACAGATACATATTGTATCACTCGTCTTATCTACAATCGGGTATCTACTATCGGGTATCTACAATCGGGGCACTCTTCCCCAATCTGAACAGGAGGCGAGACGATGGCCAAATGGCAGACCCTCTATCGCAAGCTTATCGTAAACGGACTCGCCGCTTCTTCGCTTGTACCTTCCCGGTTGAGACACGCCCTATACCGTTCCGCCGGAATCGATGTGCGGACCCGGTTTCTATCGCCGCGCTGTTTTTTCAGCGGCAACCGGATCCGGATTGGAGAACGCTCCTTCGTGAACTACGGCTGCTATTTCGAAAACCACGGGGAGATCACGATCGGCAAGGGCGTTTCTCTCGGCATGGAGGTGATGCTCTGTGCGTCTACTCATGAAATGGGCGGAGCCGAGCAAAGGGCGGGCAAGCCGATCGGCCTGCCCATTCGCATCGAAGACGGCTGCTGGATCGGCACACGCGCCGTCATCCTGCCCGGAGTGACGATAGGCGCGGGCTGCGTCATTGCCGCCGGTGCGGTCGTTCACCGGGATTGCGAGCCGAACGGCCTGTATGCGGGGGTTCCGGCGAGAAGGATTAAGGAGTTGCCAGCGAAAGCGCAAGTAGCAAAGCTTCATGCACTATAGACTGGATGAATCTAGCGGAATCGATGCGAGGGTAAAAAACGAATAGCGAAGCCCCCCTTTTCTTCACCAAAGGGGGGCTTCGCTATTCGTTAATCCGTTTGATAACGACTCTCTTACGTTCCGTAATAATAGTAGTAATACGAGTCGCCCTTAGAGCGGCTTATGTTGTTGAGCACGACGCCGAGAATGCGCGCATCGGCGCGTTCCAGGGTGTGCTTGGCTTTGGATAGCGTGTCTTTCTTGGTCTTGCCGGCGTCAACGACCAGGATAACCCCGCTGCAAAAAGCAGCGACGACCTGGGCGTCGGTGACCGCCAGAATCGGCGAGGTATCGAACAGGATGATGTCGAATTCATCCTTCACCTCTTCGATGAATTTCTTCATCCTTTTGGATGAGAGCAATTCAGACGGATTAGGGGGAATCGGACCCGAGGGAATGATTGACAGGTTGTCGATTCCGCTGCTCTGGATACATTCCTTCCACTCGGCCTGACCGACGAGGATGTTGGACAAGCCGTTCCGGTTCGAGCGATTGAACGACAGATGGACGGTCGGCTTGCGCAGATCGGCATCGACGATCAAGACTCGCTTGTCCGACTGTGCATAGACGGTGGCCAGATTGGTCGTTGTAGTCGACTTCCCCTCCGATGGACCGGCGGAGGTGACCATCAGAATCTTCTCGTTGTTGTCGAACGAGGTGAAGTCGAGATTGCTCCGCAGCATGCGATAGGACTCGGAGATCGGCGACTTGGGATTCTCAAGGGTGATGAGCATTCGTTTATTGGTTGAGGGTGGCATGCTCTTTAACACCTGCCTTCACTTTTAGCTCCGTGGAAGCTTGAGTCTTGAAGTCCTCTGGCTTCTGGCGGGCGATGGCGGCCAAAGTCGGCAAACCGAGCAGAGCTTCGATGTCCGCTTCCGTCTTGACGGAATCGTCCAGGAATTCCAGCAGGAACGCGAGCCCTGCCGAAATGAACAACCCCAGCAAGAACGCGATAGCGATATTCATGACCTTGTTTGGTTTCACGGGAACCGGATCGGCGTTCAGTTTGGCCTGATTGAGGATCGTGATGTTGTCCACGAGCATGATCTTGGGGATCTCTTGCTTGAACACCTCGGTAATCGCGTTGACCATCTGCGCGGCTTTGTTGTAATCGCCGTCCTGGATCACCAGCGTGAGGACCTGGGTGTTATTGACCGAGCTTACCCTTACCTTCTGGATCAGCTCCTCCGAGGTCATGTTGAATTCGGGATGCTCCGCCACAACGGCGTCCATGATGGCCGGTGTCTTGATCACTTCCTTGTAAGTATCGATGAGCTTCAGGTTGCTGTTGATCGCATTGATGTCGAGCTGGGGATTCCCCGTCTGTTCGTTGGACTTGACGATCATCTTGGTCGATGCCTCATAGACCGGCGATAGGACAAAATAACTGATCAAGCCTGCAGCGAGCGTGCTTACCAGGGTGATGGACACGATGAGGAGAAGCCGCTTGCGCAAGATTCTCACGTAGTCCTTGAATTCTAATTCCATTAGATACCTCCGATCTTGTTGGGTAGTTGAACTTGTCATCCGTTGACTCCATGCTATGTCAAATGCAAAACCAGACCCGAATGAGGGCTGACCTTGAATCGGATCAATCCATGCTAGTGAAGCCTTGGGAGAATACGGTAAATAGTTTCATTCGTCTGGATTCATTTGGAAAAGAAAGACCACCGTTTTTTCGGGAGCAGCGGCTCCTCATAAGGGATCGCCTCACCTGCGAGCAGCAGCTCGGAATTTCTCCGGCAGCTATCGGCGAGCTCTTTCCCTGCTTCCTTTTCTAGCAAGGAATATGCTTCTCGAAGAGCAAACGGGCGGGCCTTGACGTTATGAGCATCGGAAGCCACAAAATGAATTAGCCGGCTGCGGCACATCTGGAGAGCGGTCTTCTGGACGGAGCGCCCAAATCCTCCGGTCAGAGAATGACTGGTTACCTGGGCGAGCGCCCCCGCTTCAATGAAATCCGCCAGCTTCTCTGGGGACGCGGCCAGCTCCTTGTTGCGTTCCGGATGCGCGATCACCACCGTTACGCCCGATAATCCCAGCTCATAAATCCATTCCTTCGCCTTCGCCGGGACTTGTCCGGACGGGAACTCCAACAGCAGGTACGACGAATCCGCCAGCGTGAGCAGCGTCCCCCGTTCATAGTCGCGCAGCAGGTCGTTGAATCCTCGGATCTCCTGGCCGGAAGCTACCTTAAGGGGAATATTCCGGAGCTCCAGAAGCTTTTGCAAGGAAGCGACCTCCTCCCGAACTCGCGAGGCTTCATTGTCATAAATCCCATTCGCATGGTGCGGGGTGGCGATCACCGCCGTAATGCCTTCGGACACTGCCATGTCGGCCATTTCCAGCGATTCCTCCAAACTGGAGGAGCCGTCATCCAGGAAGGGAAGAAGGTGGGCATGAATATCGACCATGGAAAGAATCCCCCCCTATAAAACTTTGTCTCATTGTACCACCATTGTCTCTTGCTCTTCGAATGAAGAAAGTCGCGTTCTTCTGATACAATTTGTAGCCATCGAGTCCTATTCCCTTCAGGATTCGACTTCATTTCTATCCACATATTTTTATTTTCAACATATTTTGTTTTATGTCCCCCGAACTACATATCCTATTAATACAATATGTATCATTGATTAACGATTCAATGCTGCTAATCCCTGTTAGCTTTTCAAGTGATGATTCTCGCGAAATCTGCCTGATAGTTGTTAAAAATAGCGCATTCTCTCTCTCCTTCATATCCGCTTCCTATTAGGTTCTTGGTAAAGTCTCTCTTTTGTGATACAATCGGTATACTGATACAATTTGTATCAATATATAAATTGCTCCATCGACCGGTAAAAAAGCAAACCGATGAGTAGCGCAACGAAGAGGAGATCCGAACGGATGGGAGTGGAAGCAGGTTATGAGCGTTGATAAAGGAAACCTAGGCTTTTATATGGAAGAGAGAACGCGTTTATGGATGGAAAGAGGAAAGCTTGGCGCTAAAACATCTCTGCTCGTCATGTTCGCCGCCCTTCTCACAACGGCATTCGCCATCCATCCAACTTATATCCTCTATGCTGCGGTCGCCGCCCTATTCGCATGGCTGCTTTTTTCCTGGAAGGCTTCCATGACGGTCTATCTGATCAGCGTCACCTTCAACCGATTGACCCTCGATCTGTCCAGCAGCAGCTTCCGGCCCGAAATGATCATGGCGTTGGTCGCGATTGGATCGGGTGTCCTGTATGTTCTGCTCAACAAAAGCCGACGAATCAAGCTCACGATCAATCCGCAAAGCGTTCTCTTCCTGATCTTCGTCCTATACGCATCCGTCGTGTCCTATATCAACAGTCAGGTCTTCGATTACTCCGTCAGTGGAATCCTGCAGATTTCTTTTGCTTTTATGGGCTTTTTCCTGGTCAGCCAACTCGCCACCTTTGAGACGGGCGCCATTTACCGGTACGTCAATCTATATATCGGCTTAGGTGTATTCCAATGTGTATACGCGCTGATCTGTTTTCTCTACAACCAATTCACCGGAAGCTTTTTGTTCGGGGAGAAATACGGCGGGTTAATGACGGGGCAAATTAGCGGAACAAACTGGACCTCGATCACCTGGCGGGGAGGCTTGTATGAAGCGAATCTCTTCTCCGCTTTCATGGGGGTCACGATTGTTTTTATCGCAACCCTGCTGCTATCCAAACGAAAAGTTCGTTATCCGGTCGTGCTCTTTCTCAGTCTGGTTCTCTGCGTGGTCGGGATCATCATGGGGTGGACGCGATCCGCATGGATCGGAAGCGTACTTGGCCTTCTGATTGTGTTTATCTTCTATTTCAAACGCTTGTTCCAGCCAAAAACGGTCCTGCTGCTGGTTACCCTGCTCCTGCTGCTGGTACCAACTCTCGTCGCGGTAGAAAAGGTCTTTGATCAGACGTCGGGAAGAGAAAACTTGCTGTCCTCCAAATTGACCAACCTGTTTAACGGCGATGAAGGGACGGGAAAATACCGGGTTGAGAAGCTGAATCTCGCCTACACCCACTGGCTCGACAATCATCCGGTCGTGGGCAACGGTTATTTCTCCATCAAGTACTTGAATCCGGACGAATGGGTCGCGAGCATGTTCATGGCGGTGCTAGATGATACGGGAGTCATCGGACTTTCTCTGTTCCTTCTACTAATAGGGTCGGTTCTCTTTCAGGGCTTCCGAGCCGCGATCAGAACGACAAACCCGAAACGAAAAGGGTATCTCCTCGGCCTGCTGGGCGGTTCGGCTGTGCTGCTGTTCTCCTACAATTTCTCTCCCGGCCATACCCTCGCCATGTTCTGGGCTCATCTTGGACTCATCTGGGTCCTCAGCCAAACACGCGACGATGCAAACGGCAAGCCTGAGAGAATCAGCTCCACTAAGAGCAAACGCCGGTTGGACCGGACCATGCAAGTCGTGGTGAAACGGTCGAGGCTGCGTGAATGATAAGAGTCTGGGGCTATCGGTCCGAAGCTGCTCCTATATAACAGCAAGCGCTCCGCCTACCTTCACGAAAGAGGCCATCCTCCGTTCGGGTAAGCGAAGCGCTTTTTGTGCTGCGTTGAGGGAAACCAATGGATGCAATGACCCACCGGCAGATAGGAGAAACGATGACTAGTGCGCTATTAACCGCGCGGATAAGTTATGACGGCAATGAGTAAGGGAAAGGATGTTGAAACTATGGTCCTGGTAGCGTACTAGTACGCCGCAACCATAATCATTCATTAGGATTTTATCCGCTCTTGTTCGAAAATCGTGCACAAAATACAACATTTCGCGGACAAGCTTCATCTTTTCACCAGAATCATGCACAAAATGCAATATTTTTTAGATAAATGCTACTTTTTTATTGAAAATAGTGAAATAGATGCATCATTTATCCGATTGTCTCCCACTTTTGATCTGATATCATGCACAAAATGCAACATTTCACGGAATAATGCTTCTTTTTCGCTTTTATGGAGCTGAATATGAAGGTACGCATCCGCTGGCATTAGGTCGGGTTAGCAAACACGTGCTAGATAACAGGTGAGGGAAAGAAACCCGTATGGGTTTGGCTTTCGATGAACCCGGTGCGCAAACACTCTGAAAGATCACTTGCCGGTCTTGCTGCTGAGGCGGGCCAGCGCCGCCGCCTTGGTAGCCGCCTTTTGCGATTCGTAGCTATTGCGCCATGCGGATAGCTGCTCCGTCGAATAGCCTCCCGCCTTGTATTCCTTTGACGCTGAAGCGAGGATGGCTTCAAACGAAGCATCGCTTTCGCTTTCAGCTGCGGCGATCTGACCGATCAGCTCCGTCGGCACCTTGCCGGAAGAAGTGAGCTTTTGGATGGCGGAAGCGGCCAATGCGCTGACCTTCTTTTCACTGGAAGCCTGCAGAGCCTTCAGCTTGCTCTCGTATTTGGCGGTGATCACTGCTTTTCCCGTCGCAGAACCAGTGGAGCCTTTGGAGCCACCAGTGGGGCCAGTGGTCCCAGTCGAACCGGTCGAGCCGCCTGACGTGCCTGCTCCTTCTGCCGTTTGTTTCCCTCCCGAGGAGGATGGCTTGCTCGACGGTTTGGCGGTTGAACCGGACGATGAGGAAGTGCCGGAATTCCCGGTTGTTGTTCCGGATGTTCCAGAATGACCGCTTGGTTTGGATGTCCCCGATGGAACAGGATTTGCTGCGGATGCGGTCTCCTTGCTTCCACTTGATCCAGAAGACGTACCTACTCCAGAAGCGGCATTCCCTTCATCTGAAGCGGAGCCCTTTTCATGAAGGGCATTGATGATCTTCTCCCGTTCCGCAGCATCGTAGACGCCGACCAGCTCGATCGGATAGTCCTTGTCGAGAATCACGAGATTTTTGCCATAGGGGCGGGTAATGGCCTGAAGGGTTTCGATTTCCTCCTGAGACAGCTTGGACAGCAGAAGATCGCGAATGTGCTGCCGCTCCTCCACGCTGAGATCGGCTTCCGTCTGCCGGGTCAAGTAATTGATTTCCTTGAACGACAAGCCCGCTTTCATCAGAATGGCGGCAAAGTCGATCGCATCCTGCGAGCTGATCGGCTTGCCGGCGAGCTCCTCGGCTTTAGCTGCAGGCGCGCTCAGCTTGCCGGGCAGCGCAGCTCCTCCCTCCGTTTGGCCGGGACTCGCGCTGCTGCCATCCTCGCCTGCCGAAGCCTGCGGCAAGGCGTGCCGCGCTCGGATATCAGCGAGGTCGACATGATGGACGCGATTCCACAAATAACCGGCAACTCCTCCTACAAGCAGCAAAAGGAGGAGCAGGGCTCCTCCCGCCAAGCGCAACCATCTCCTGCGTCTGGATGTTCTCATGATTCCTCCTCCTTCGTTCCGGCAAACCCGATGAAGCGGGTTTGCCGGATGGTTAGCCGTTGTCCTCTCCTTCTGTCCGACTCAATCGGTTCTTTCCTCTATATAGACAGACACTTCCTGCATGATCTCCGTCCAATCCGGGGTGAGACGCACGATATCTTCCTCGATCAGCTCGCTTCCGCTCTGCACCTCAATCAGCTCTAGGTCGCTTGTCGCCCGCAGGCTGTGCTTCGCTCCAGGCGGAATGGTCACAACATCCCCGGCGCCGATCCTCCGGTAGGAGCCGTCCAGCACCAGCTCCCCGCTGCCGTCCAGGATCGTCCAGACCTCGCGGCGCTTGAAATGCTGCTGGTAGCTGAGATGCTTCCCGGCTGCGATGCCGATCCGCTTGGTCATGACCTCGCGCCCGCCGGGCAGAGAGCGGTAATCGAGCACCCGGCTCCAGCCCCAACGCCGCTCTTCATACATCGGGCGCGAGTCAGTGCCGACCAGCAGATCCTTGATGCGCGGACTCGCCTCCTTCTCCGCGATGAGAATGCCGTCAGGGCTCGCCGCGATGATGGCGTTGTGAATGCCGATGACGGTAACCGGAATGTCCAGCTCGTTGATCAGGTGGCAGCCAGTGGAATCGTCACTCACGACACCTTTGCCGATCTGCGGGGTATCCAACTCCTCGCTCAGCGTATTCCAGGTGCCGAGGTCCTTCCATTTGCCGTGATAAGGTGTGCAGATGATATGCTCCGCCTTCTCGACCACCTCATAGTCGAAGCTGATCTTCGGCATGCGGCCATATTGCCGCACCATCTCTTCATAGTGAACCGGAAGGCCGGAGGCGATCAGCCGGTTCACCAGATACTCCAGCCGGAAGCCGAAGACGCCGCAGTTCCACAGAGCGCCTTCCTTCAGGAGTGCCTCCGCCGCTTCCCGCTTCGGCTTCTCGGTAAAGCGGCGCACCCGGGAGTACGGCTTGCGGATGACGGCTTCCGGGTATTCGGGCAGGAACGGCTCTGGCACGATGTAGCCATATTTCTCCGAGGGCAGGACGGGTTCGGCGCCGATCAGCGCCAACTCCGCACCCGATTGCCGCAGGTAAGCATCCAGCTCGGTCAGCTTGACGAAGAATTCCTCGTCGACGTAAGGATCAACGGGAAGGACGACAACCGTCTCATCCAGCGAAGTCCCTTCGATGGAATAAAGATAGGCGGCGGCCAGCGCCACCGCAGGGAAGGTATCCCTGCGCTCGGGCTCGGCGATCACCGGAACCTCCATTCCGAGCTGGCTGCGGATCATGTCCACCTGCCCACCTCCCGTGGCGATGCAGGCGCTGTCCGCGAGCCCGGCGGCGGTCAGCTGCCGCCACACCCGCTGCACCATCGATTCATAGCTTCCGTCGGGCGCGCGCAGAACCTTGAGAAACTGCTTGCTCCTCGCATCGTTCGAGAGCGGCCACAGGCGTTTGCCGGAGCCGCCGGATAACAGCACAAGCTTCATGAACGCAACCTCCTTGGAATTCAAGTGGATATCACAAGCGAATATCGGATGGGAACCATCCTCTTCGGAACCCGAGCTTCGAGCAAAGAACGGAACGTTCAGCCGAGCTGCAGGGGAAAACCGGAACGGTCAGCAGCTTCTGATGAGGAACGAACCCGTTCAACCGAGCTTCGAATAACGCGGAGCGTTCGCATGCTCCCACTCGTGGAAGAACGCATCGAGCGCAGCTTCCCAATGCGGAAGCGCCGGAACTCCGGCGGCGGTCAAAGCCGTCTGCCCGAGCACCGAATAGGCCGGACGCTTGGCAGGCCGTGGGAAAGCGGAACTATCAACCGGATTCAGCCAGACGGTCCGTCCCGCCCGCTGGAAGATCGCCCGCGCGAACTCGTACCAGGAGCACTGCCCGCCTCCTGCTGCGTGGTAGATTCCAAAGCGCTCCGTCTCAATCAGGCGGGAGACGGCAAGCGCAAGATCCACCGTGTAAGTCGGGCAGCCGATCTGATCGTTAACGACCGAGATGGTATCACGGGAATCGGCAAGCGTGAGCATCGTCTTGACGAAGTTGCCGCCGTTCAGCCCGTACACCCATGAGGTTCGCACGATAAAGGCACGGCTCGACAGACGCAAGGCGAATTTCTCTCCGGCCAGCTTGGATTCGCCGTAGACGTTGACCGGAGACGTCCGTTCCGACTCGCGGTAGGGCTCGCTGCCCGTCCCGTCGAACACGTAATCCGTGCTGATGTAGACCAGCTTGGCTCCGTACCGTTCCGCCTCCATCGCCACATTGCGGGTCCCGAAGGCGTTCACCAGGAACGCTCCGCCATAATCCTCTTCGGCGGCGTCCACTTGGGTGTAAGCTCCCGCGTGGATGACGGCATCGGGACGGATGCGGGCGAACTCCCGCTCCACCGCCTCCGGATCGGTGAAGTCAAGCTCCTCCCGACCCGGACCGTACACCTGCCAGCCCGCTCCGGAGAGGACCTTGACCAGATCCTGCCCGAGCTGTCCCCGCGCTCCAGTCACGATCGCTCTCCGCTTCGTCATATCAGCCATAGATCCGGTCCTCCTCCGCTTGATACTCTCCCGACTCGATCCTTCTCCACCAGCTCTCGTTCCCCAGGTACCAATCGATCGTCTCGCGGATGCCCGTCTCGAAGGTGTAGCGCGGCTTCCAGCCGAGCTCGGAGGTAATCTTCGCCGGGTCGATCGCGTAGCGGCGGTCATGGCCGAGGCGGTCGGCGACATGCTGGATGAGCGACTCCGGCTTGCCGAGTGCGTCCAGGATCAGGCGGACGATGTCGAGATTCGCTTTTTCATTGTGACCGCCGATGTTATAGACCTCACCCGGCACGCCTTTCTCGATGACGAGACCGATGGCCGCCGCATGATCCTCCACATGCAGCCAGTCGCGCACGTTCAGGCCGTCGCCATAGACGGGAAGCGGTTTGTTTTGCAGGGCTCGGGTGATCATGAGTGGGATCAGCTTCTCCGGGAACTGATAGGGTCCGTAATTGTTCGAGCAGCGCGTGATGTTCACGTTCATGCCATAGGTTTCGTGATAAGCGCGCACGAGCAGATCGGCGCCCGCCTTGCTAGCGGAATAGGGGCTGTTCGGGGCGAGCGGTGTTTCCTCGGTAAAGTAACCCGTCGGCCCAAGCGAGCCGTACACCTCATCCGTCGATACCTGCACGAACTTGGCGACCCCGTTTGCCCTCGCCACATCGAGGAGCGTCTGCGTGCCGAGCACATTCGTCAAGGCAAATACCTCAGGGCGGGTAATGCTGCGGTCCACATGCGATTCGGCAGCGAAGTTGACGATGGTATCGATCTTGTAAGCCTTGACCAGGTGGCTCACCAGCTTCCGCTCGGCGATATCGCCCCGGATGAAGGTGTAGCGCGGATGCCCTTCCCATTCCTTCACATTGTCCGGATTGCCGGCATAGGTGAGCTTGTCCAGGTTCACGATCTGTTCCGTCTCCGCCCGCTCGATCATATAGCGGATAAAATTGCTGCCGATGAATCCGGCGCCTCCCGTCACTAGCATCCTCATGCCGTTCCCTCCCATTGTTCCTTCGTGTAAATCTCCACTTCCGCAAGCCGCGGGTGCTTGCCGTCTTTGTCCGACAAGATGGGCTCTTCCACCGGCCAAGGAATTTGAAGATCGGGATCATCGTAGCGGATGCCCCGGTCATTCTCCGGTGAGTAGAGCGCATCGACCTTGTACAGCACCTGCGTGTTCTCGGTCAGCGTGCAAAAGCCATGGGCAAAGCCCTTCGGGATGAGTAGTTGAAGCTGGTTTTCCTCCGTGAGCAGAAAGGCTTCCCATTGCCCGAAGGTCCGCGAGTTCTCACGCATGTCCACGACCACATCGTGGATCGCGCCGGCGAGCACCCGGATCAGTTTGGTCTGCGCCTTCGGCGGTGTCTGGTAATGCATACCGCGCAGAGTCCCACGGGGAACCGACAAGGAATGATTGTCTTGAATAAATGCCGATGGGAGCCCTAGCCGTTTGAGCGTATCCGCCCGAAAGCTCTCCATGAAAAATCCGCGTGCGTCCCGGTGCCGGACCGGCTCCAGTAGATAGACCCCGTCAAGTTTGGCCGGGATGAGCTTCATAAGGGTGTCCCCTTTCGAATGAGTGACTGAGTGACTTGTCTATGCGGTTTAGTACGCTGTCCGCCTTAATCGTGTGGATATGAATCGGCGTCAATCGGTATGAGAAGTTGTGCAGAGTCCACGGTTTTTGAGTGGACAGCGTACTAGTTTGCGATCGACAGCTTCGGCTTACGGCCGAAGTCCGGATCGAATTCAGCGTTCTCGAGCAGTTGATTCGCAAGCGCCAGTGAGGCATGCGTTCCGGCGTCCGTCCACCAGCCGTTCAGAATGTCGTAGGACAGCGCGCCTGTCGAGATATAATGATTGTTCACGTCCGTAATCTCCAGCTCGCCGCGACCGGAGGGCTTCAAGGTGCGAATGATTTCGAACACCTTGGCGTCGTAAAAGTAGATTCCGGTCACCGCGTACGGGCTCTTGGCCTGAGTCGGCTTTTCCTCGATGGAGACGATGCGGCTGCCGGAGAGCTCGGCGACGCCGTAGCGTTCCGGATCGGGCACGCGGCAGAGGAGAATCTTGGCCCCTTCGCCCTGCTGCTCGAAGCGGCGGGCATATGCCCCTATGTCATCGGCAAAGATGTTATCACCGAGAATGACGGCGATGCTGTCGCCGGCGGCGAAGTTCTCCGCGAGGCCGAGCGCCTGGGCGATGCCTCCGGCTTGATCCTGCACCTTGTAGGTGAAGGTGCAGCCGAATTCGCTGCCGCTGCCGAGCAGGCTGACCACATCGCCCATATGCTCGCGGCCGGTGACGATGAGGATTTCCTTCATCCCCGCGTCGATCAGCTTGTGGATGCCGTGATAGATCATCGGGTATTTGCCTACGGGAAGGAGATGCTTGTTGGTTACCTTCGTTAATGGATACAGCCGAGAGCCGGTTCCTCCTGCCAAAATAATCCCTTTCATCTCCATCTCTCCTTTTCGTTTTGCCTCATGGGCGTTTGCCTCTATCGGGAAGCCACAGCAGCTTTGCCTCGATTCACCTGCGCCTCGCTCCGCCGTTCCAGGAGGAACAGCCGTTCATATTGGTTCACGATGTCCCTCCAGGAATACGCCTCCCGGATGCGGGCCTTTGCCCGGCTGCCGTAGCTAGCGAGCACGGCAGCGGGCAGGCGATCCGCTTCGTGCAGCACGCGGGCAAGATCGCCTTGGGTCTTGCTGAAGTAGAGAGCTCCCTCCGCTCCGACCTCGCGGTTAAATACGACGTCGAGAAGCAGATTCAGCCGGGTGGAAGCGAGTGCTTCGAGCAGCGAGGGGTTGGTTCCGCCTACCTCATGCCCGTGCAGATAGCCATAGGCTTCCTCGCGGAGCTTCGTGAGCAGCTCCTGGTCGTAGACCGTTCCGACGAATTTGATCCTCGGGTCCCGGTCGAACGCGGTCGAAGCGAGCAATCTTTCGTAGAAGGTGTTCGCTTCCACCCCCGTAACGATGACGAGCTGCTTGGGCGAATCGCTCGCCATGAACTCGCGGATCATCGTCTCGTAGTTGTTCTCCGGAACGAAGCGGCCGACGATCAGGTAGTACTGGCCGGGCTCCACGCCATGCTCCCGATACCAGTCGAGCAGCTTCGGCGAATCGGAAGGCAGCTCGGAGGGGATCAAGTCCGCTCCATAAGAGATGAAGCGGGTGCGCGGCTTGTAGCGGGCATAATCCTTCCTGATGTAATCCTCGATGCCTACGGAATCGCAGACGAGCAGATCGGCATGCTTCACCATCAGCTTCTCTGACAGCTTCCAGTACGCGCGGATCGGCTTCGACCACTTGCTGCGCTTCCACTCATGCCCGTCCGGGTTGACGTAGACGAGCGCTCCTAGACGCTCCAGCTTGCTTTTGTAATAAGCGAAGAAGGGGCCGATCCGGCAAGCGAGGATGTAAACGACGCAATCCTCCAGCTTGTGCTCGCGGATGTAGTGAAGGCAGCGCTTCAGGCTGAGTAGGTCGTAGAGCACGGCCTTGGCGCTGCCCACCTCGGGAACCTTGACCTGGAAGCAGCGAGCATCGTTATGCTCGAATTCTCCGTCTTCCTTGGCTTGGCAGGCGACATGGTATTTGATGTCCGCCGAACGCTTCTGCCGGGTCAGCTGCTCGACAAAGGTTTCAAAACCGCCGTAGCGGGCTGGAATGCCTTTGGAGCCGATTATGAACACATGCTTCATCCGATGGACCTCCTTTTGGAGCTGAGTTTGGCCTTCAAAGCTGCCTCCAGCTTCACCCAGTCGCGAATGCCGAAGAGCTTGGCGCAAGCGGCGAAGACGAGGACGCCCGCGGGGAGTGCGGCCAGGAGCTTCATGGCGGGGGAAGCCGGGACGAGCTCGCGGATAGCGAACCATACCGCGCCGAGCAGAACGGACAGGGCCGCTGACTTCGCAGCATCCCCCCAATCGATCCTCGAGAGGAACCGGTAGCGGCGTTCCAGCCGGTAAGCGAGCAGAAGGCTCGACAGCATCATCGTGAGCGAGGCGGCAAGGGCGATGCCCGTTACGCCGAAATACCGGCACAGCACGATGCTCAAGATGACGCCGACGACGAATGCATTCAGCGTATTAATCGTGGGGGTGCGCGCATCCCGCTTCGCGAAATACACGCGGTTGAGGATGTACCGCATCCCGATGCCGAGCAGCCCGATGCCATAGCCTGCGAGAGCCTGCGAGGTGAGGTGAAGCCCGTTCGCATCGAACTTGCCGCGTCCGAACAGGAGGGCGATGACCTCGGGGCTGAACACGAGCAGAAACGCGGTTACCGGTAAAATGGTCAGGCAACTGAAGGTGATCGCGCCGCCAAGCAGTTCCACCATCCCCTCCTCATCCTGTTCGTCAATGGAGCTCATCTTGGAAAAGAGGATCATGCCGATGGTGCTCACGATGATCATCACGATCATCTGGATGACCCGGTCGGCATACGACAGAGCCGAAATGCTGCCTTCCGCCAGCCCCGAGGCCAGCCGGCGATCCACGAATACACCTGCGCGCTGGATCATCGTCCCGAGGTAAACGGGGATGAGAAACAGCAGGAACTCGCGAAACTCCGGTCCGCGGTAAGCCGCCGGAGCAAGAACCGCCTTGTAGCGCTGCCCCTGACGGTGCAGGTCGTAGAACAGATAGGCCGTCTGCAAGACCGTGCCGACGAGAAGGCCGATGCCGACCGAGAGGACGCCGGTCCGGTGATGAAGGACGATCTGCGCCACGACCGCCGCCAGATTAAGTGGAAGGCTTAAGAGAGTGATCGTCTTGAATTTCTCCAGCTTGGTCTCGACGGCGAGCAGGATGGCCGAGAGAAAGGTCGGCACCATCTGCAAGCTGGCAACCGCGAGCAGGGCAGGCGCATTCGCCATCGGCATCTTGCTTCCGGCGAGCAGGACTTCCAGCACCGGCTGATGGAACACGATCGCGGCCGCTGTCACAAGGCCGAAGAACAGCGTTCCGGCGATGAGCACCTGCGAGACGATGACGCGGTTCTCGCCGTAACGGGAATCCTCCTTCCCGTATAGGAAGGGGATGAGCGCGACGGCAACCGCCGCCGTGATGCCCGTGCTGAACAGCTCGGGCAGGGTGTTCAGGTAGTAGTAGAGGTCCAGCTCGGCGCTTGCGCCATAGTAGTAGCCGATGACCATCTCGCGGATCAGGCCGGAGAGCTTGGCGACGACCGCGAGCAGGATGGTCACCAGGAACAGGGCGGACATGCTGCTGCCCGCTGATTTGGGTTTCGCTGCGGCAGCAGCTGGCCCCGCCGGTGCCGCTAACGCGGCCGCTTCCGCGAGTGCCGTGGGGGGTGTGGCCGATTCGGTGAGCGCCGCAGCCACCCCTGCGGCCGCTGAACCAGCGGAGGCCGCTCCGCTTCCTGCCGGAGAGCGGAATCGCTTGGGGGCGGAACCCGCCCGCCGCGCGTTCATCGGACGCCGCCTTTACCGGCGGGCAGAGCGGAGGCTTGCCGCTTGGCGGCGGTCTGCACTGCGGGGGCGGCCTTCGCCGTCAACGCGGCTCTTTCGGCGGAGGAGCCTCCAGCTGCTTTCATCGCCGAAGCACTCGCTTCAGAGGCCGGCGTAGCTCCGCTACCGGCTCTCCCCGCTCCTGCCATGCCGCCGACGCCGTCCGTCAGCGCTGCCGGAGCACCTGCGAGCAGCTTGTCATAGAGCGACATATGCTTCTGAAGCATTTGCTCCTTGGTGAAGCCTTCCGCCACTTTCTTCTGCCCGGCTGTGCCATGAGCGCGGATCAGCTGCGGCTGCCGGAGGTAATCCATCATAGCCGCCGCCAGCTCCGCCGCGTTCCCGGGAGCCACCAGCCTGCCGTTCGTTCCATCCTCCAGCACCTCCGGCACTCCGTTGACGCGGGTCGCGATGACCGGCGTGCCGGAAGCGAGGCTCTCCAGAATGACCATCGGCAGCCCCTCGAAGAGCGAGGGCAGCAGCAGGACATCCATTCCGGCGAGCAGTTCCGGAATATCGGTACGAAAGCCGAGAAACTGGACGGAGCTGTCCAAGCCGAACCGCTTCACCAATTCCTTCGTCGGCGCCTCTTCCTCGCCCGTCCCGGCGAGGATCAGCTCCGGCTTGAGTCCGGTTCCCCGCAGCTCCTCCGTTACGCTCTTCCAGGCTTCAATCAGATAGGGAAGTCCCTTCTGCTTGGACATCCGCGCCACGAAGCCAAACTTGATGCTCTCGCGGTTCACCGGCCTCTCGGCTTTGTCCGTATGAAAGCGGCGAACGTCAATTCCGTTGTGAATGGTGGAGATTGCCGTCTTCGGGCAGTGCGGCGCGTATTTCCCGCGCAGATCGTCCGATACCGCGACGATATGATCGGTGAAGCGGCGGCCGAGGCCGTATTCGACGGCGGTGTACACCTTCTTCTGCATCGGCGATATCGTGAAGGTGTTCTCCGCGATGAGCAGATGCACGGTCCAGACCGACTTCGGGCGTCTTTGAGACAATCGGGATGCAAGCCGACCGAACAGACCACCGCGATTGCCGTGCGAATGCACGAGGTCGATGTTCAGCTTGTCGATATACCCGATCAGCATCCGCCAAGACTTCAAATCGCCCATGCCGGTCATCGGCAGCTCAAGAATTTCCTCCCGAGGAATGTGATGCTTGTCAAAGAAATCCTGGCGGAACGGTCCGCATAGATACGGTTCGTATCGCTCTCGGTCCAGGTTCTTGTACAGGTAGGTGATGACCTCCTCCTCCCCACCGGGCTCCTGGAAAGCCCCGAGGAAGAGCACTCGCTTACGCATCCTGCCATTCTCCCGCTACGGCGGTGATCCGGGCTTTCGCCGGGGTGGCTCCCCCCGACGCGATCACGTCGTACAGAAGCGTGTTGTTGAGTCGCGATTTTGCCTTCAGCCCCGGCAGCGTCCGCGAGAGCGTCCGCCGCATGCCGTCCAGATCGGCGAGGGCCTTGTCGACGAGCGAGATGAGCGCCTGCTCCTTGATGCCCTTGATCGGGAGCACGTACTCTTCGAGCCCAACCGCCTTCATGATGCCATCCGTCTTCGGATCGTAGGAGACCGCCACGCAGGGCACCCCCTCCGACAAGGAAAAGATATTCGAGTGCATCCGCGTACCGAGGAACAGATCCATGCAGCTGTAGACGCCCTTAAGCTCCTCCGGGGTCAGGTTCTCGCCGATCAGATGGACATTGGGAAGACCCTCCAGCCGGGAATGAATCTCCCGCGAGATGATCAGGTCATTGTCCTCTCCCGGACCGATGCACTGCGGCATCAGGAACACTTGCGCTCCCGGAATACCGGCCAGATGAAGGATCGTCTGCCGCATCGTTTCTTTGTATCCCGCAAGCAACTCGTCTCGGTTCGCTTCCCCCGGAAAATGCCAGGAGCGCATCGTGATGCCGATCTTCATGCTGTTCGAGGTGAGCAGCTTCTGCAGGCGACCCGGACCGATCTCCTTCTTTTCCAGCAGGAAGGCGATGTCGCTCGTCTCGAAGCAGTTGTCCGCATCTGGAACAAAACGCTTAAGAAACGCCGATGATATCGGCTCCCGCGGCAGGCAGAGCGCTGATTTCTTGATAATGCGGCGGATTTTGCTCTGCACGAGCGCATTTTCGCCGAATTCGCCGACCGTCTGAGCATAGATCACGAAGGGCTTGCGGTATTGGACCGCCGTCATGAACTGCACGTAATGGTACATGAAGTCTCCAAGGAATTGAGCGAGGTTGCGCGCCTTGAAGTAGCCCCCTCCGCAGCTCACCACGATGTCCGCCTCCCGGAATTCGCGCAGAGTGGGATGAACGGGTAGCTTCAGCAGATTCGCCGCCCAAAGCGCGGACCAGCGAAAGGAGTTCCGCAGCACTTTGGCCAGCCGGCTCTTGCCCTTGTAAGGCGAGAGCAGACCGCCGACTACCCGGCAATCCCCGTATTTGTCCTGATCCAGCTCCGGAAATAGCGAGATGACCGTGATGCGCGCCTGCGGATACTCCTTGCGAAACTCCTGCACCATCGCTCGGATGATGCCGGAGTCGCCTTTGTTCAGATAGCAGTAGGCGTTGGTGATGAGTATGTTCATGACAGGTTCCCCTTCTTCACTGGTTGGTGTTTAGACCGTCTGCGCCCCGAGAGTGCGGCGGGCCGGGCGTTCGTCCAACACGCTCTCGTAGATCGCGGACGTTTGCCGCCCCGTCTTGGCCCAGCTGAAATCCTGCGCCCGGGCAAGCCCTTTCGCCATATAGTCCTGCCGCGTTCGCGGCTCGCGGAGCAGCTTGACGATCCCGGCGGCAATCTCGTCCTCCTTCAAAGGATCGACCAGCACCGCCGCGCCTCCGGCAATTTCCGGGAGGCAGGACGTATTCGAGGTGACGACCGGCGTGCCGCAGGCCATACTTTCCAGAACCGGCAGGCCGAAGCCTTCGAAGATCGAGGGATAGACGAATACATCCGCCGCGTTGTAGAGCAGGGGCAGGTCCTCCTTCGGCACATAGTCCGTGAGGATGACATCCGATAGGAACGGGAAATCGGCCAGCGATTGGAAGATTCCTCCGAACATCCACGCCTTGCGCCCGACGACAACCAGCTTCGCCCGAATATCCGGATTCTCCAGCCGAATGCGCTTATAGGCTTCCAGCAAGCGGGGGATGTTCTTGCGCGGCTGCAGGTTGCCAACTGCGAGGATATACTCGCCCTCGATGCCGTATTTCTTGCGGACCGCCGTGAGCTGAGAAGCATCCGGAACGGCCCGGAACGCTTCGTCGATGGAGTTGTACGTCACGGCGATCTTCTCCTCGGGAACTCCGTAGGTGTCAATCATGTCCTGCTTGGAATATTCCGAGACCGTGATGATTCGGGCCGCTTCCTTGGCGGTTTTACGGATACCGACCTTGAGGAAGGAGGCTTCCTTCCGGGTGAAAAATTCCGGGTAATGCTCAAACGAAATGTCGTGGATGGTGCTTACGATCGGGCAGTCGGCGAAATACGGGGCCGTGTACTGCACATGCAGAAGGTCAAGCTTCTCCCGGCGGATAAGGTGGGGGAATTCGATCGGCAGGCGTAGAAACGGGCTGCGCGTCTTGAATTCCACCGTCTTCCAGTCCGTTTCGGAAAAATCCCCGGCGTAGTTGTAGTTTTTATTGACGAACAGGCGGTAATCGAACCGGCTCCGGTCGAGATTCTTGATGACGTTCTTGATGTAGACTTCGTTGCCGCTAAAATTGGTGCCGATCGCCTGAGCGTCGATGCCGATGCGGTAGAGCTTCCTCTCCATCCCCTGCTCTCTCCTTCCGTGCGCTCTTTGAATCTGTCTTCAAAACGCGCTCTTCGATGCAAAAATCTCCTTCACCGTCCGCGCGATCAGCGAGAGGTCCATCCAGATGCTGCGTTTGCGGATATAGGTGAGATCCAGCTCCACCATCTGCTCGAAGCTTAAGCTGTTGCGCCCGCTGACCTGCCAGAGTCCGGTGCAACCGGGAGTGACCTGGAGCCTTTGCCGATGGTAAACCGTGTAATCCTTGACCTCGCGGGGCAAGGGCGGTCGGGGACCGACCAGACTCATATCACCTTTCACGACATTCCACAGCTGAGGAAGCTCATCGAGGCTCATCTTCCGAATCACTCGACCGACGCGGGTGATGCGCGGATCGTTTTTCATCTTGAACATATTCCCTTGAATTTCGTTCTGCTTCAGCAAGTCCGCCAGCCGTTTCTCCGCGTCGCTGACCATAGAGCGAAACTTGAACATCTGAAACTCCTTGCCGTTCTTGCCGACTCGGGTTTGCCGGAAAAAGACGCCGCCTTGAGGGTCCTCCAGCTTGATCAGGAGTGCGATCAGAACGAGCACGGGAAGGGCGAGGAGAATTCCAAGCATCCCTCCCATCACATCCATCGTCCGTTTCAGCATGAGATACATCCGTTCGCGAGCCGGTACACC
Organism: Gorillibacterium timonense; assembly: GCF_001457415.1. Classification (GTDB taxonomy): domain Bacteria; phylum Bacillota; class Bacilli; order Paenibacillales; family NBRC-103111; genus Gorillibacterium; species Gorillibacterium timonense. Next base: position 374,097 of record NZ_LN881722.1, on the reverse strand, counting down.
TACCTCGGCTTGTCCAAGCTGCGCCGTTAAATTCTTGGAATATTCCCCGATTCCCATCGTTGTCAACCTCCCCACTGAATTTTGAATCTTCCGAAAATTTGAAATCTTAAGCATTCGTTATTCGACTCTCATCCTGCCTGACAGCCGGTTCAGCCTGTGGAGCGAGAGGACCAGTCACTTACATCCCGTGCGCGCAGATCGCGGAGAAAGATCTCAGGAGCCGCCCCTTCCTTCACCAGCAATTCTTGAATGGCCTTCAAGGTCGCTCCTCTCAGTTCGGGATTCGCCACCGCAAAATCGAGAGTCGTCAGGATAAAACCGAGCTTCTCGCCGACATCGTAGCGGGTTCCTTGGAAGTTATAGGCGTACACCTGCTGTTCCAGCGCAAGACGCGCAATCGCGTCGGTCAGTTGAATTTCGCCTCCGGAGCCTTCCTCCTGGCTGTCCAGAATGCCGAAGATTTCCGGCGGAAGGATGTACCGGCCGAGGATGGCCAGGTTGGAGGGAGCTTGTCCCGCCGGCGGCTTCTCGACCAGGCCCGCCACTTCGTATAAGCGGCCGTTCTGGGAGGCGGGAGCCACGATCCCGTAGCGCCCGGTTTCGCCGTCCGGCACCGGCTGAACGCCGAGAATGGCGGAGGATACCGCCTCGTACTGGGTGATCATCTGCTTCAGGCAGGGGGTCTCCGCCCGGACGATGTCGTCACCGAGCAGAACGGCGAACGGCTCCTGCCCGATAAACCGACGGGCGCACCAGACGGCGTGACCGAGCCCCTTCGGTTCTTTTTGCCGGATGTAATGGATATCCACCTTGGAGGTTCGCTGAACCTCCTCAAGCAGCTTGAGCTTCCCTTTCATCTCCAGATTCGACTCCAGCTCGAACGCATGGTCGAAATGGTCCTCAATCGCCCGTTTCCCCTTGCCCGTCACGATGATGATGTCCTCGATACCGGACTCCACCGCTTCCTCGACGATATACTGGATCGTCGGTTTGTCGATGATGGGCAGCATCTCCTTCGGCATCGCCTTGGTCGCCGGAAGGAACCGGGTGCCTAGACCGGCAGCGGGAATAATCGCCTTCTTCACTTTTTGCACATTGCATCCCTCCGATTGGTTTGATGACTGCATGCTTGCGGCGCACCATAGGGCTGATTCTAAGATGCTCATGGGACGGCCCTTCCCTCTGCGGGTCAAGAGATGGACCGTTTCATGAGATCCCTGAGCTTGAGGGCCGCGCGAAGCCTGCCCGCTCAGGCCATATCGAACAGCACAAGACGCTTGCCGGTGTATACCGGTGGTATCAATGAAAACAACCCATTCATTCAAACGAACCAATCTTTATAGGAATGAACTATCATATTGATAAAATTAATATTTATCTCCTATAAGATAGTTAACCTCGTTCGCCATGTTCCTGCATAATCCGGTTTCGATCATTCGATTACTAGCCGGAAGCCGGACAGCAGCCGTTTTTTGCACCGATCGCTCGGTTCACAGGGATGTCGTCCTCCATGTTGCCCGGTTTGGATCTAGGGGCCGCTCCCGCACGAGCTGCGTTTGCGGCACCCCAGTCACCAGTCGTTACTTATTCGTGAGACTGTCCTTCAACAAGGTAGGAAGCAGGGTCTCCAGCTTGATGCTGCTAGGGTCAATCCCGGAGAAGGCCGAGCTGTCCAAGATCGTCTTGAAGTAGGCCAGCAGGAGTCCGAAACGCGCGCGGTAGAGCGGGTCTACGGTCCAGGCGATGCGGGAATTGGTTCTTGTGATGTCTTTGCCTTTGATGCCCAAGCCGCGAAGCACCTTGCTGATCTTCAGGTCCTTGTCCGCAAGCACTTTGTTCCAGGCATTCTCGTTATACGTGCCGCTCAGAATATCCAGCAGCTTCTGCGTGATTGGTTTCCCGTTGCCAGTGAAGAGGCCGCTTTGCATCGATTTCTCGTAAGCGAGGAGGAATTCCGTCAGGTCGGTGAAGCTGATCGCATCCATTCCCTTCGACTCGCCGCTCAAGATCACCAATTGATCCAACAGCTCCAGGTTGTCCCGGCGAAGCTGCTCCAACTCACTGAAATCGGAGTCATAGGCGATCCCGAGTCCCGCGAACAGGCCGAGGATGTTTTTCTCCGTCACCTGCTCGAAGCCTGTCTTCTTGCCTTTCTTCTTGGCAATCGGCTCCCAGATGTCGCTGATCAGCGCCGTATTCGTCAGAGCGGCCAGCCGATCTCTCGCCTGCCGGATCGAAGGCAGATCCTCAGGTCGGATCGCGGAGCGAACTTCATTCAAGCGCTCGACCAGATACTGGGCTTCCTCCGGAAGCTGCGGTTTATCGGGGCTTGCAGAGCCGAGATAGACGACCCGGCTGTCCAGCAGGGGCTTGTTCAGGGCTTTCAGCACGGCCCGAACCGTCACAACCGCTCCCTTGCCCGAGGTGAGGGTGATTTTCCCGTTTGTGATGGTAACCGCCGGAACATCCTTAACCTCCTGCCACTCGATGAGGGAGGCCGGGATCTGCTTGCCGAACACCGATAGCGAAGGAGTGATCGTCTTGCGGTACGTGTCCGCCGTTTCCTTGTACTGCACCTGCGAGCGTACCGCCGTGAAGGCGAAGGCCAGCTTGGCGCTGCCGTCCGGGTCCACGATCACGCTGACCCGGTCCTTCACCTTGATGATGTCGTTCGCCGTGATTCCGAGTCCCCGGATGATCTGACTGACAACGAGATCATTGTCATCCAGCGTGTCCGCAAGCGCTTGATTCAACAGAGTGGATACGGTTTTTCGGTTCAGCAGCGCAGTAAGGTCCTTGCCGCTTGCAGCCGTCTGCAGATAGGAAGCATAACGCAGGGAGAAGGCGGCAAGGTCGCCGTAATCGATACCGTCCATGCCGTTCGGGTTCCCGGACAGCCGCACCAGATCGCTGAGCAATTCGGCATGCTTGGTTCGAACCATCGCCAGATCGGTCAAGGTCGGATCGTAATCAAACGCTAGATCGTGGATGAGCTCCATCAACGCTTGCGGCGTAATGGAGTCATATCCGGCTTTGCCAGCCTTCGCCAAGGCGAGCTTGTACCCGATCTCCGCAAACAAGGCCGGGTCATCCAGCTCCCTCACCCGCTCTCTCGCTTCCTTCAGAACGAGAAGGTCTTCGGGGAGAATCGCGGCGCGAAGCCGTTGAAGCTGATCGATCAGAGGCTTTGCCGCATCTGGCAGTGGAACGATTCCTCCGCTTAATGAATTCAGCCGTTCAGCCTCCGTTAGGCCGGTTTCGCTTCCCGCAGCCGATCCCGCCTTCGCGGTCTCTCCCCAGGCTACGGCCGGGACGGACAAGCTCCCGGTCAGCAAGCTTGCGGACAGAACCGAAATCAGCAGTTTCTTCGGCATCGTTTTCTTGGACAATGTCTCTCACCTCTCTCAATTGTTCATGTCGAGCGTGTTTGCATACACCCTCTTGCGAGCGGAAGATTGCATCTCCCCGCTTAGCCCTGTCTGTCGCCTGTGTGAGTCGTAGCGGTCCGGCACTCTGGCCGAGGCAAAATGCTGTCAAGGAATGTCAACCGTCAGTGTAACGTCTCCCGACAGAATCCTCGCTGCCCTGTCACGGATAGGTTTTTGGCGAAGGCTCGTGGAGTTGAACTCACTTTATGATACAATTTGTATCACTGTCAATAGGGGAATAAAATTTGGGAAATAAGGCCGGGGCAAGTAAAAGGCTCGCGTCGAACGCTGTAGCCATCGTGAAGAAAGGACTAAGGACGCACATTATAATGAACAGCGGCGGAAGGAGCTCCACCTGCCTTTATCTTCTATAAGTTAGCGAATCTTGCAATCGGCAAGTGTCTCTCCATCCCTCCCGGTTACCGCTCACCGGATTCTCGGCCCGCTCATGAAAAAAACATTCCTGAACCGGCTCCCCCGCCGTTTGGAATGCTTTTTGGTCGCTTTCTTCTATATAAATATAAAACGCTTTCATTCCTTGCGGCGGCGTCCCTGATCATTCAGGAACCACCGTTCGCATACGCTCGCAGTTGATGAGGCAGACACGGATGAACTGGTTTTACCGGTTGCGGCTGCCAAAGAACTTTGCCGAGAATTTCGAATACGGCAATGGCTTTGTTCTCACCGGGCGAAGGCCCTCGGAACGCGCGCCGGAATCCCGATTGAAGCTGGGATACGCATTGGCACGTTCGACGTCCTGGCTCCGGATTCCCAACTGCATCATGATCCGGCTGATATCGAGTTCTATTCTTTCGTCTTTCATCCTGCGTCCTCCCTCTTTGGCCGTAAATACGTGGAACCTCATGCTCCGTTTATGCGTATTTACCGACGTGTAGAATCCATCTCTATCCACACCGCATACTCCGGTGCTTCGTGCAGGGCATGGCCAATAGAGTCGCATTTGTTACGTAATGTATCATGGATGAATTATACTCCGAGCGAAATTTGCCGGGTATGGACCATTTGTTGCAATTTCCTGTAACTCCTGAAGTCTTGGGCGGGTAGGATGACCTTGGAGAAAGAAGTCGAATGATGACGAAATTTAAAGGCTTTCATCCGGTTGCTCTCCCTTGCCGAAACTATTATGATGGTAAGAGAATCTACATAATCCGCATCCGCCCGTTCCAGAAGAACTATCCGGGTGCCAAAAATCGGGACCGGCACAAGCTGTCGGGACTGCTGGATGGTCATTGGCAGCTGCCATCCAAACGGCGTGCGGGCCCTAAACCCGCCGAATCCGCGATCATTTTGGAGGAATGGTAATGAAGTACGGCAATCGGATCGCCCGACTGCGGGCGGAAAAGGAATTGACTCAAGGAGAACTGGCGGAAAAGGTCAGCATCTCCCGGGCGTCCTTATCCCACTATGAAAACGACCGGCGAGAGCCCGATCTCGATGTGCTGGCAAAGCTGGCTGATTTCTTTGGTGTCACCCTCGATTTTCTGATGGGACGAACGAATGAGCCTGGCCGTTCCTTGGACCCGGAAGTGAAGGATTTCGTCGAGAGCCTCGAGCTTGCAGACGAATCGATTATCCAGAAGTTTCAGTTAACGATTGACGGCAGAGAGCTGACTTCAGACGAAGCTCGCCGATTCATCGCCTTCATTCGAGCCGAAAGACAGATGCGCGGCGAAGCCTAAATGGATAACTCCCCTCATCATAATAGACCGTTCCAATTCGTTGCAAGCGAAACGGAACGGTCTATTTGCTTGTCTCAAAGCTTCATCGCGGTTGACTCCGCCCCCTCATTCATCCAAATCCCCTCCTACAAATATGACTTTTCTATAAAATAGCATACTTCCTGCCTTTCTTTATCTAGGCTTTACTGGGAGCATTTGCTACAATATACGAATAGATTCTTTTTCGGGGTGGGCCCGGGATGAACAAAAAAATGTCAATTCTCGTACAGCTGATCAGCGGCTTTTCTTTTCTCATCTTAACAACCGTAATCGCTATCATTTTGCTATCCTACCGTTCTTCCTCACAGGTTGTCCTGGAACGCTCCAATCAGTATATTCTCGAATCCTTCAAACAGCTCCAAGGGAAGCTGGATGTGATTCTTCAGGAGCATGACAACCTTTCCTCGATGATCATCTTCAGCCCGACCATTCAGGAGGCGCTTCAGGATGCAGATGCCGGTCAGCCTGTTCGCCACGACAAGGATGAGATCGTCCGCTACCTCGATCAGGCGACGCGCAACATCAGCTACGATGTGCTCATCCGGATTTTTGACAAAAAGGGAAATGCCGCCTATGCCAATACCAGCTCTCTTGACTTGATCTGGGATACGGAAGCCCAAATCAAGAACACCGATTGGTATCCGGCGATCCGGAAGAACCAAGGCCGCATGAGCTGGCAAGCGGCGGACGGCTGGCTGAATAACTCTATCCCGATCATCCTGGGAACTCGGCAGATCAACGATTGGCAGAAACTGAACGACATCGGCACCTTCTTCATCGTCATTCCTATCGAGGTTCTCGACAATGCGGTCGGTCAATTTCACCTGGGCAAAAATGAGAAAATCCAGATCTCCGACCCTTACGGCACCATCGTTTATTCCACCGATCACCGGGATATCGGCCAGTATATGGACCCGGATCTTCTCGAGAAATTTGCTTCCAAGAAGCCGCATATCGTACCGCTTAAGATGAATTCGTCGGATACCTATGTCTCCTACTCCTATTCGTCCTACAGCGGTTGGAGCCTCTTCGCCTTCATCGATTCCAAGGAAGCCGTGAAGGACCTCAGCACCATTCAAAGCAGAATCTTTTTCGTCGGGCTTTGCGGACTTGCGGCAGCCCTCGCCTTCACCATCGTCTATTCCTGGACCCTGTCTCGCCCGATCCGCAGCCTGGCGACCCGCCTGTCGAACGTCGAACGAGGCACCCGGATTCCTTTTAACAAGACGACCTTAAACAAGGAGCTCGATATCCTCTATACCAGCTACAACTCCATGCTGCAAAATCTCGACCGCACCATCGCCGATCTGTCAAGCAAGCAGGTCAGCGAAAAGCAGGCGCAGATCACCGCGCTCAAAGCCCAGTTCCGGCCGCATTTTCTCTACAATACCTTGAACACCATCTACTGGTCGCTCGCCAATAAGAGGCTGAAACAGGAATCCCAAATGGTGCTCGCCTTGAGCGATCTGCTTCGCTACAGCATCGAGCGAGGATCGGAATTCGTTACGCTGGAGGAGGATTTGGCCCAGCTGAACCGGTTCATCTTCCTGCAAAAACTCCGCTATGAGGATAAGCTGCAGGTCGAGATCAACGCAGATCCTGATGTGTTGTCCTGCATGATCATGAAGCTCACCCTCCAGCCCCTCGTCGAAAATGCCATTACCCACGGCTTGGAAACCGTCGTTCGCGGCACTTGGCTGATCCGCATCCGCATCCGCAAGGAGGATACGACGCTCGTGTTAACCGTTGAGGATAACGGCAAGGGGATGAGTCAAGAAGAGATGGACCAGGTCTTTAACGGAGGGGGAGCCGAATCCGAGTTGCTGTCCAACCCGCTTCATTCCGGCATCGGGCTCTCCAATTTGCATACGCGCATCATGCTCATCTACGGCAGCGATTACGGACTCAGCCTCAGCAAAAGCGAGCTTGGCGGACTGCAGGCGAAGGTGACCTTCCCTCTCCGTCCGGACGATTCTCTGAAACCGACCGATTCATAAGCAAGGAGGGTAACCCTATGAACATTCTTATCGTGGACGACGAAAGCTTTGTCCGGCGTTCCTTATCCGACATGCTGAACACCGCTGGAGCGAAATGGACCGTGGCGGGAGAGGCGGAGAACGGACTCGACGCGTTGGATATTCTGGCTCAGGTGCCGATTGACCTCATCATCTCCGACATCCGCATGCCGGGCATGGACGGCTTGAGCCTCGCCCAGCATGTCCGGCAGCATTATCCAGGGACCGAGCTGGTGCTGCTGACCGGCTACCAGGATTTCGCTTATGCGCGACAGGCAATTCAATATGGGGTGAAGGATTATCTGGTGAAGCCTTCCTCCGTGGAGGATATTCTCGAGCTCGTCGCCAACCTACAGGAACAGCTGGAGAAGCGAAAGCAGGAGGCGCAGCTCAACCGCCTGAGGCAGAAGAACCTCCTGGAAAAACGGCTGCATGACCTGCTCTACGGAATCCCGCTGCCTTACTTCGACGAATCGATCATTCCGCCTTACGACTCCTTTATCGTGCTTACGGTCCTTCTTAAGAATGAGACTTTGACCCCCGGCTGGAAGGAGTCCACGCTCTACAATGCGGTGCGCAATATCGCCGAGGACTGGTTCCTCCCTTACGGACGGGCCATCGGCATGATCGAAGAACAAGAAGGGCCGATCGTCCTTTTTCTCCATTCTCTATCCGAGTCCGATTCCGAAGAAGACCGCCTTCTGGCCGCCAGCTTCGTAAGCGAGCTTGCCGCCATCCTGAAGTGCAGCTTCTGCCTCGGGCTATCGGAACGGCACAAGAGCTTGGAATCGCTCAGCTCCGCCTACCGCGAAAGCTTGCAGGCTGCTCGATTGGCCAAGAAATCTCCGGACGCCACCGTTACCCATATCCTGGACGTTCAGGAATGTGCAGCACCCGCCCAAATGGAAGAGCATATCCGCGTAAAAGCATCCCGCCGGGTCATCTCTCTCACCGTAGAGGCGATGGAACGCCGATTGGAGGAGGACCTCACCTTGAAGACGATCGCCGAGGAGCTCTATATGAATCCGACCTATCTCGGCCGGATCTTCAAGGAGGACATCGGCGAAAGCTTCTCGAGCTTCTTAACCGGGCTGAGAATCGCCAAGGCCAAAGCTCTGCTCGACGACATCACCGTCAAAGTCTATGAAGTGAGCGAGCGCGTCGGGTTTAAAGATCCCGCTTACTTCAGCTATATCTTCAAAAAGCATGTGGGCATTACTCCCCAGGATTATCAGAAGCAGCACCGACCGCTGCAGGCATGACTGAACGCATGATTCCGCGAATGAGGAGGCAGCTTGCCTTGCAAACCCGTTTACGAGCCCTGTTGTCCGGCTTGTGCTGTACCGCCCTTCTGTTAAACGGCGGATGCGCCTTGACTCCCTCCGTTACGGTGAAGGAAGCCCCCGATCCGCCCATTGACCTCAACGTCTGGCTCATTCCAGGCTCGGGACTTGAGGATATCATAAGCGTGTATCAGGAGCAGCACCCGGAGCTCAGCATCCATATCCAGTCTTCCGCTTACGAGGAGCTTCCCAACAAGCTGCAAACCGCCTTCGCCGCCCGGTACACGAGCCCAGATGTGGCCATGATCGAGGTCGATTTCATGGATTGGTTTAAGCGCAATCCCGGATACTTCTACAACCTGTTCGATTTTGGAGCCGAGGAGCTGAAGAACCAGTTCCTGAGCTGGAAGTGGGATCAGGCGGTTTCCGATGACGGCCGCTTCCTATACGGCTTGCCGACCGATATCGGTCCGTACGCCATGATCTACCGGAGGGATTTGTTCGCTCGAGCCGGACTTCCAACTGACCCGGAAGAAGTCTCCAAGCAGATAAACACGTGGGACCGGTTCCTGGAAGCGGGAGTTCAACTGCGCGAGAAAACCAACGTCGCCTTCATCAATGACATGGAAAGCTTGTACCGGGTAATGATCAACCAGGCCGAGGAACAATATTATGACCGTGCGGGACATCTGATCGTGGAGAGCAATCCAGCCGTCAAGCGGGCATGGGACTATGCCTTGAAGGCCCATGAGAATCGCCTGTCGGCTAATCTGACCATCCATACCGAAAAATGGAGCAAGGGACTGACGCAGGATTTCGCCGTCATGCTGTGTCCGGCATGGCTCGTCGCGAGCATGAAGGACAGTGCGCCGCAGGCGGACGGACTCTGGAACATCGCGGAGATCCCGGAAGGCTATGCCAGCCGGGGGGGCTCGTTCCTGGCGCTGCCCGTGACCGGCAGCCACAAGGAGGAAGCGTACCAGTTGATCAAATGGCTGACCGCTCCGGAGCAGCAGCTGCAAACCTTCATCAATCAGGGGACCTTCCCCTCCACCCCTTCGCTCTACAGCAAACAAACTCTGCTCGACTATCGCGATCCTTACTTCAATGACGCACCGATTGGCGACATTTACGCCAAAGCCGCCCGCAATGTTAAGCCCCCCTTTACCGGCGCCAATCATGCGACGATTCAAACCGAGCTGCTAAAGGTGCTTCGTAAAGTGGACGACGGTGACCTGGCTGCAGACAGGTCTTGGGAGACCATGGTGCGTGACATCAAAGCGCTCGATGAAAAGCTAAGCCAATAATCAAATAACATAGGGAAAGCCCCGTCGGATCTTGGATACCGGCGGGGCTCTTCTTGCTGGTTATTCGATTACGGCAGTTGGCAGGCTGTGCGCTTCCGCTCCGCTTATTTTTTGGTGGCGAGGAAGGCGTCCAGTTGCGTTTGTTTCTCAGTAATGATCTTTTCCATACCGGCCTTCTTCATCTTGTCGACATATTTGGCAAGAGCCGTATCCGGATCGACGGAGCCGGTATCCAGGCTGGCGTCATATTCCTTCATGATGTCTTTACAGGTGGCGACTTCCGTTTTCACGCTGGAAGTATCAAAGGTGAAGCCGAGTGCGGGAGAAGCTTTGGCTTGCCCGTTGAAAGCCTTGAATTCATCCCATTTGGTCGGGGATTCGGTCTTCCAGATGTAGTTCAGGAATTGGTTGCCGAGCATCCAAGCAGCGCCTGGGCTGTAGTTGGCTGCATCAGGACCCGGTTCGATGACATTGTCGGCTACTTTCTTGTAGTGAACGCCATCAATCCCGAAGTTGATCAGGTTGTTGATATCTTTGTCGGTATGCAGCAGGTTGATCACCATCATCGCGCGAGCCGGGTCTTCCGAGGTGCTGGAAACGGCCAGCATCGCACCTGCCGTATCGCCCGTGGAGATCGTCGCATCCGTCAAAGCGATTTGCTTCAGCTTGCCTACCATGTTGATGGCGTTCGCCATTTCAATGTCCTTGCCCGGCTTCAACGATTGCACGGTCATGAATACGTTGCCGGCTTTCATTGCATCCTGCGTGGAATTGGTAGCGACAGCGGCGTCTTTGTTGATATAGCCTTTCTTCATGAAGTCGCGAGCGAGTTTCACATTTGCTTTGTAAACGTCCGTATCCAGCTTGGAAACGACCTTGGTTTCCGTTCCGTTCTTGAAGATCATACCGGGTGTGCCGTCATCCCCCAGCGTATCATACTGCGCCATGTAGTGGGAATTGAAGGTTTCACCTTCTTTGAAGTACAGCGGAGTGATATCCGGTTTCTTTTCCTTGACGACCTTCAAAACAGCGTCGAGGTCTTGAACCGTCTTGACGGTGGACATATCGATCCCGAGTTCATCTGCAATATCGGAACGATACACGATGCCGCCTTGAGCAGCCAATTCTTTGTTGGTCGGGATCCCATAGTTTTTACCGTTGATCTGGGAACCGGACAGGAACGACGGATTCAGGTTTTCCTTAATGCCTTGACCATACTTGTCGATCAGGTTGCCGACATCCTTCAGGCTGTCGTCATTGAGCGGAAGATAAGCTCCCTTGGCCACGTTGGTCGCATAGAATCTCCATTGGGCCGTGAAGATGATGTCGAATTTCTCGCGGCTCGCGATCATCAGGTTCGTGGAGTTGTCCCAAGCGCCCCAGTCGATCGGTGCGATATCCAGCTTAGCGTTGATCTTCGGTTCGAGGATCTTGTTGATCGCGTCTTCGACCTTTTGCTCATCCTTTTGAGCCGCGCCGATGTACAGCAATTTGACTGTATACGGTTTCAATTCTTTAGCAGGATCGGCACTTGGCGAATCAGCCGGAGCTTTGCTCGCCTCAGCGCTTGGTGCGGTGGAAGCCTTTTCACTGGGAGATGCGGAAGAGCCTTCTTCTTTCTTGCTGCACCCCGCCAGACTAAGGCTGAGCACCAGCATCAGCATGAGCAGCAGAGTTGCGCTTTTTTTCACTGCTTTCATGAAATTCAAAACCTCCCTATTGATCTTATATGCTGAACCGGCAGCTTGCGCCGATTGAAGCCTGGAATCCGTTGCCCGCACTCCCCTCGCGGGGGATGGCAAGGCGTATACGAGCTTGATTTCCGGAAGGACCGGGGAAACGTTCAGCGGCCGCCGACGTTATCCCCTTGTACCTTGACCGCTAGAGTACGATCAGCCCTTTACCGCACCGACGGTGAGCCCTTGTACGAAATACTTCTGGAAGAAGGGATACGCGAAGACGATCGGCCCGATGCCGACAACCGCCATGGCCATCCGCACCGACTCCTGCGGAATCTTGAGATCGCCGCCTGCTGCAGTTATTGCCGAGAGTGCTGTAGGGTTGGAGGTGATGAACTGAATGTCGAGCATGGTTTTGTACATCAGATACTGCAGATTGACGTTCTGCAGATTCGAGCCGTTCGGCATGGAGATGTAGATCATGCTGAGGAACCAGTCATTCCAGTAGCCGAGGGTTTGAAACAGAGCCACCGTAGCCAGAACCGGAAGCGACAACGGAAGCACGATCTGAATGAACGTCCGAAGCTCTCCCGCCCCGTCGATCTTCGCCGATTCGATCAGCGCCCCAGGGATGGTGTTCGCGAAGAAGGTTCGCATGATCATAATATAGAAGGCGGATATCATGAGCGGGATGATCAGCGCCCAGATGTTGTCCTTGAGGTGCAGCATTCGGGTGTAGACCAGATACCAGGGAACCAGACCGCCGTTGAACAGCATGGTGAAAAACATGAAGAAGGAGAAGAAGTTGCGATGCGGAAAGTCCGGCCTTGAGATCGGGTAGGCATACAGAGCCATGAAGAACAGACTGAGCAAGGTTCCTATGACGGTGACGATCACCGAGATTTCCGCCGAATGGACCAGCTGCTGCCAATCCTTGAACAAGAACTCGTAAGCGAATGTCGACCATTTTTCCGGAACGAATGTATAACCCCTGCGAAGAATGGAATTCTCATCGGTAAACGAGACGATGATGACCAGTGCCAGCGGCAGAACACAGGCCGCGGAGTAGAGCCAAAAGAATATGTTGATGACCAGGTTCGCCGGTCCCGAAAGTGCGTTGGGGTTTTTCGATTTTTTGGTTCTTCGGCCTGACGAAGCAGGCGTGTTCAGCTTCCCTTCCATACTCATGCTCATTGTCAAGCGCCCCCTAGAATAATGCGTCGTCTTTGCTGACGCGCCGTACAATCAGATTGGCAAAGAAGATCAGGAAGAATCCGACTACGGATTGTATCATCCCCGCAGCGGATGACATGCCGATGTCGCCCATCTGCAGGAAGGTCTGGTAGACATACGTATCGATAACCTGCGTCGTTGAATACAGGGCGCCGGCATTACGCGTCACCTGGAAGAACAAACCGAAGTCCGCGTTGAAGATCTTGCCGATCTGCAGAAGCGTCATGACGATGATGACCGGACTGATCAAGGGAATGGTGATCTTGCGAATCTGCTGCCATTTGTTCGCGCCGTCGATCAAGGCGGCTTCGTAGTATTCGTGATCGATCCCGATGATCGCCGCCAGGTAGATGACGGTGGAATAGCCGACTTCCTTCCACACCTTCACCAAGGGGAGAATAAACGGCCAATATTTCGATTGGGAATACCATTCAATCGGTTCGAGTCCGAGCTTGGGCAGAATCGTGACGTTTATGAACCCGTTATCGGTGCTCAAGAAGCCGAAGACGAGGTAAGCGACCACAACCCAGGACAAGAAGTAAGGCAGGAACATGACGCTCTGATGCAGCTTCGATAGAAAGCGGTTGCGCATCTCCGAGAACATAATCGCGAACGCGATCCCGATAACGAGGAACAAGATGATAAATACACCGTTGTATGCGAGGGTATTGCGCGTGATGACCCAGGCTTTCTCCGTGGCGAATAGATATTTGAAGTTCTCAAACCCGGACCACTCACTCCCGAGGATTCCCTTGGAGTAATCCACATTCTTGAAGGCGATCGCCACCCCGAGCATCGGAATGTAGTTGTTGAAGATGATGATGATCAATGCCGGAAGCATCATGAGATAGAAAACCCAGTACTTGTACATGACCTGGAAGACATGCGGTACTCGCGATTTTCTTCTCCTTTCCTGATCCGGCAGCAGGAGCGTTTCTTCCACTGTACTCATCCGTTTACTCTCCCCGTTTCGCTGATGATAGATTTTGCCTCTTTCGCTGCGAGGCTTCTTTTCTTCTACTTTCATTAAAACACATGGCTATTTTTGGGAGTATAAGGAGGAAATTAGATTTCTATAAGAAATCAAACGGTTTGTTCGCAGACCCCTATGAAATCTTCAAGGGCTTCCAACACGCGAAAAAAAGCTCCCCATCTCCTAGAGCGTGTTTGCATACACACTCCTATTTCAGGAAATGGGGAGCTTATCGAATGGGTACTTCAGTCGTCGTCTCAGGTCCTATCTCTCGATCCGAGCGGGAGCTTTAGCGGTACGCTTCTCCTCCAAGGCTCTTCGGCAGCAGCCAGGCGGAAATGGCGGTGGAGACAAGCGCCACTCCAAGCAGCCAAAGCTTGTCGGAGTTCCAGACGCCCTTCGCCATGCTGAACAGATAGAAGGAGCCGGTAAACTTGCCTTTCGTCGTCCAGTCCATCAAATACCAGGCGAATGCGAGAATGAAGCCGGCGGGCAGGCTGCCAAACAAAACCGAAGCCAGCATGCCTATTGATCCTAATGCGAGGGCCGTCATCCATACCCCGCCGACGAGGGCCGCCAGCTCGAAGGTCGCTCCGAACAGCCGCAGGAAGCCAAGGAAAGCAATCGTGAGAACAGCCATGTATACGGCGGTAAGCAGCCAGCGCATAACGAAAATGCGCAGATGCGGATACCGCTTGGCAAGCAGCGTCTCGCCAACCCCGCCCGCATCCATGAGGGCTAACGGGGGAAACAGGAGCAGAGCGGTCAGGCTGATAAACCGCTCGCCCCAGAGTGCGGCTTGTGGAGGACCCATGAAAGCAGGATTGGCCAACACCACCATAAAGGCGAGGATCACGGGGACGGCAAGCCAGCTGTAGGTCGCGATGAGCCGAAGGTTGTGCAGGGTGAGCGGAACGAACGCCGCTCCGCTCACGGAAGAAGGGATAGCTGGATTTGGAACGGCGCCGGATGATCGGCTCATCGGCCCCCCTCCTGGATCGGCAGCGAGTTCGCATGCCGCTTTCGAATTCTACGCTTCGCCGCATGTCCGCTGCTGCGCCTGCGTTCCCAAAGAAGAGCGGCCGCCTCGACCATCAGGAGAGCCAGAATGGAGTAGAAGATGCGGTTGGTTAAAATGTCTCCGGCGTAATGGCGATACGTGGCCGCTTCCGTCGGCGTATTAAAGCGCAGGATTAATTTATAGAGCCGATAATCTCCAATCAGAGGAAGAGCCGATATCAGCCACCATGCGATCTGCAGCGGAATCGCCGCAAGTCCGCTGCCGAACAGCGTGTAGACCAGCATGCCAAAGGCGGTCGTCGCCCAGACGGTGGGCAGCAGCCAGCCGGCCCCATGCGCCAGGAAGATGGGCAGTGCCGTCCAAAAGGCGCCTTCCCCCTCAAGCGCCGCGGCGGTTTCCCAGGCAGCCAGGACGGAGAGCAGCAGATAGACAAGAGAGATCAGTAGCGCATAAGCGGTGAAGCGGGCTCCGACATAGCTCCACGCCCGCACCCGGCGGCTCGCGATCAGCTCGTTCATTCGGCTCGCCCGGTCGCGACTAAGAGCAAAGGCAGCGAGGAAGACCGGGAAGATCCCGGCGGTAAGCCCCATATAATCGCAGAAGAGGCGAGCCATTCCCGGGTAGACCTGGCCTTCCTTCACCCGCTGGAGGTATTCCGCTTCCTCTAAGCGGTACTGCGCCATGGCTTCCTCATAGGTATAGATCCCATCCATAAAGGTCATACCATCTCGCATGTAATGGGTCCAGCCGCCAAGCTTCCGGTCGAGATCGGCCGCCATTTGCACAACGTCAAGAGAAGTGTAGCTGCCCGGTTTCTGCTGAACCTCGTTTAATTGAGCGATCAACGCGTTCATGGCATCCCGGTCACTTGCAGACAATTTCGATTTGTGAGCAAACATCCCGAAGAAGATTCGTTGCTCCATCGATCCGCTCTTCAAGTCAGCCTCAAGCGACCACTGATAACGCTGAGCGAGTAGCTCGGGTTCTGTGATATTCTTGAAGCCATAGACGGGCATAGGAGGAGGCGCCTGTTCGGCGGGATCGCCCACATCCGCGGGATTATCGGCTCCGCCTTCAACCGGGCTTGGGGCAGCACCTGCGCTGCTCTCTTCCCCGGCTGCGCCGGGACTTGCAACGACACCCGAGCCGCTCCCTTCACCGGTTGCCCCCGGATCAGCGATCTCACCGGAGCCGTTCGCCGCTCCTGAGGCTCCCTGCCCGACCTGCTCTTCCTGCTTCTGCGGCAGCTTCGGCGCCTTTCCTCCCTCCCAGCTCTCGGAGGTCGCGTAATTCCCATAGAAGAACAGCAGAATGACGGCAATCAGCAGATAGAAGACGAGATTGCGGCTCAGCATCTTCATTTCTTTCCCGACGAGGGAGAAGAAGTTCATCGCCCGCTCCCTCCCTTGCCCACCAAGCAGAGATAGCCGTCTTCCATCGTCGGCTCTGCCGGTTCCGCGTCAGAGAATGGCCTCTCGTCGGCCAAAAGGCGAACCTTCATGGCGGAAACGGTCGCTACGGCGGATACGATCGGGTATCGGCTGTTGGCCCTCGCCCATTCTCCCTTGTCCATCTCCGCCAGCCAGACACGCCCTCTGGCTTGCTCTGCAAGCTCGGGAATCTCTCCGGTAAACGGCATCCGGCCATTCTGCAGCACCGTCACCTGCCGGCAGGAGGACTCCACATCCTCCACCACGTGGGTGGACAGCAGCACGACCCGGCCTTCTGCGAACCTCGCCAGCAGCTGGCGGAAGCGGATGCGCTCCTCGGGATCGAGTCCTGCGGTAGGCTCATCTACGATGAGCAGCCGCGGCTCGTGGATCATCGCCTGCGCGATGCCGAGCCGCCGCTTCATCCCGCCGGACAGCGCCCGCACCTTCGTCCTGCGGTGAGCGGCCAGATTCACTTCTTCGAGCAGCGTATCGATCCGTCGCTTGCGTTCCGCCTTCCCCTTCACACCGGACAGGAGAGCGAGATAGTCCATCGCCTCTCCGACCGTCATCCCGGGATAGAACGAGAAATCTTGCGGCAGATAGCCGATCATTTCGCGAATGCGTCCCTTCTCCGTAAGCGGAACACCGCCGATTTCGGCGCTTCCCGCCGATGGCGTGAGCAGCGTGGCGAGAAGGCGCATCAGCGTCGTTTTGCCCGCTCCGTTTGGACCCAGCAGCCCTTGCACGCCTTCCTCCCATTTCAAGGTGACCTGATCGAGAGCTGTCTTGCTGCCGTAACGTTTCGTCAATTGATTCAGACTTACTTCCAAGGTTCCCACTCCTTTTCCCGGCCCGCCGAATCTTCCTGTTCTCCCGTCCACCGAAGCTCCGTCTGCTCCAGGATCGTTCCTAAAGCCACAATCCCCAAGGAAAACGCCAAAAGCGTGATGAGATCGTAGGAGTTCATCCGAAGGAAGACATAGCCGAACAAGAGACCGAAGACCATGATGGATAGTCGTCCAAGGCTTTGCCTGCGGAGCCGCTTGCGGTTCTGTCGAACGCGTTCGTCTTCCCGGCGGTCGTACTCCAGCATATACGCCTTTAAGTAGACGCCGCGCAGAAATTGTTCTTGGGCCGGGTCAATCGTTACCTGTTCGGCAGTTGCAGGTTCGCTCATTCCACTCTGGTTCCGCGCCTCGTTGGCCGCTTCCGACTCTCTTGCTCCTTCATGGCTGTCCTTACACCCGCTGTTCTCGAATCCGCTCTTCCCATTCTCTTTGCTCATGTTCTCCCTCCTTCTCCGTCAACTCTCTCAGCCTTTTTCGCGCCCGGTGCAGCGTAACCCGGAATCCTGCCGACGATTTCCCCAATACTGCCGCCGCTTCCTGCGGAGACAGTCCGTCCACATCCACCAGATAGAGGGCCGAACGGTACTCCTCCCGGAGCTGATCCAGCCGATTCTCCCAGGCCGTCCAGCTCTCAAGAGCGAGCACCTGCTCCTCCGGACCCGGCAGAGGATCGCTGATTTCCCGGCTGTTCGGCCTGCCTTCCGGCTGGAAGGCTTCCCCCGTCACGCTCGCGTATTCCTTTCTCCGCTCTCTTTTGCGTAGGTAATCCACGCATTTGTGCCGGATCAGGGTGTAGAGATACGTCTTGAAGGAGCTGCGAAAGTTGTACTTATCGGGGTAGACATACAAATAAGCAAAGCAGTCCTGGACCAAATCCTCGGCGATGTGATAATCGCGGACATAATGGCGGGCGAACCCAACTGCGGGCTGCCGGTAGCGGAGAACGAGCGCTTCAAAGGCGGCACGGCTCCCTTGTACAAACTGTCGAATCTCTTCCTCTTCCCGGCTCATGCCGCTCGATCGCCCCCTCTCTCTCCGGCCTTGTCCTCTCTTATTCGCTCCGCCGTCGCTATTCGTTACAGGTGAATAGAAGAAAAGAGAGCCTGCAGCAGCTCTCTTCGTATCCATGTCCAATTCTCTCAACCAGTCCGTAGGATGAGAATAGTTCCTCATCGCCTTCTCTCATTCCAGCGCTCGGCTCCGCTTACGTTGCACCATCGTTTGAAGACACGCTTTAGAGCAAACGTAAGTGCGGCCCGAACCATCTCTTAGATCCGTTCGCCTTCCTCCCAGGCGAAGCGAGCGAGCGGGAACGGGGAAATCGCCCGTTCCAGAATGCCTTGAACGTAGGCGATGGCGACTCCATAGTTGACGATCGGCACACCGGCCTCCACCGCCTGCTCGACCCGCCACAGCATCTGCCTGCGGTTCATCATGCAGCCTCCGCAGTGGACGATGAGAGCGTAGTCTTTGACGTTGTCCGGAAATTTCATGCCGTTCGCAAAATCAAAGTGAAGCTGCTTCCCTGTAGCTTGGCGAATCCAGCGGGGAATCTTTACCTTGCCGATATCGTCGGGCTGTTGGTGATGCGTGCACGACTCGGCGATCAGGATCTTATCTCCGTCCTGCAGCCGATCGATGGCTCTCGCACCGCGCACCATCTCTTCCAGATCGCCTTTGTGACGGGCGAAGAGGATGGAGAACGAAGTGAGCGGAATGTCCTTTGGCGTATCCGCGGCTACCTTGAGAAACACCTGCGAGTCGGTAATAACCAGCTTTGGCTTCCTGCCGAGGCTCTCCAGCGTCTCCTTCAGCTCGTATTCCTTGGTGACGACCGCGATGGCGTCACTCTCCAGAATATCGCGAATCGTCTGCTGCTGCGGCAAAATGAGCCGTCCCTTCGGCGCGGCCTTGTCGATGGGGACGACCAGCACGACCAGATCCCCAGGCGACAGCAGATCACCCACGATACGGAATTTGTCCTCTTCATCCGGAACGGCGGCGATGAGCGCCTTTTTGAGCTCGGCGATCCGCTGGTCTTCCTTCGCGGATACGGCAACTGTCTTCAAACCGAGCTCGCTTGCGGCACGTTCTTCCGCCGCCAGCGCCGCTTCCGCTCCTTCCGCATCTTCGGCCAACAGATCGGTCTTGTTCAGCACGCCGATGGCCGGGATGGATTTACCGCGCACGAGCTCAGCGATTTCACGATCAAACTCGGTAACGCCTTCCGCCGCATCGACGACGATGAGCGCGAGATCGGTCTTGTTCAGCACCTCAAGCGTCTTCTTCCTGCGGAGCTCGCCCAATTCGCCCTCATCGTCCAAGCCCGCCGTATCGATCAGCACGATCGGCCCGATGGGCAAGAGCTCCATCGATTTATAGACCGGGTCCGTCGTCGTCCCCTTGACGGCGGAGACGACGGCGATCTCCTGCTTGGTGATGGCATTGATGATGCTCGACTTCCCCGCATTGCGGCGGCCGAAGATGGCGATATGCAGCCGGCTGGAGCGCGGCGTTTCATTCAGACTCACGGCATTTCTCCCCCTATTCCCCAAGAGCGGCACCGGATTCCATAGCCCCGTTCCTCCGGCCGCTGCGATTCTCAGTACAGCTCTATCCACTTCGCATCCACCTTGAATCTCGTTCTCCGGGCGGCATGCGGTTTTATCTTCCTGGTATCCCCGGTTTGGTCACTTGATAGGGATTCAAGATGCGATCCGCTTCTTCCTCGGCTAAAAGTCCTTCCTCCAGAACGATCTCCCGGACGCTGCGCCCTTCCTTCTGGGCGCGCTTCGCTACGCGCGCGCTTGCCTCATAGCCGATGCGGCCGACGAGCGCCGTCGCCAGCACTGCCGATCGCTCGACGTTGTCGCGGCAGCGATCCTCCCGGATGCGGATGCCGCGGACACAGCGGGTCTCGAACTGCGTTACCGCATTCGCCAGCGTCTCCAGCGAATCGAGCAGCGAATCGGCGATCAAGGGCACAAAGGCGTTCAGCTCCAGTTGCCCCGAGGAAGCCGCTAAGGTGATTGCAGTGTCATGGGCCATCACCTTCATGGCCGCGCTTCCGGCCATTTCAGCCATGACCGGATTGACCTTTCCCGGCATGATCGACGATCCGGCTTGAACCGCAGGCAGCTCCAACTCCCCGAACCCTCCAGCGGGGCCGCTGGCGAGCAGCCGAAGATCATGGGACAGCTTCAGCAGATTGACGGCAGCCGCCTTCAAAAGCCCGGACACTTCCGCGAACACGTCCATGTTCTGGGTCGGGTCCATCGGGTATTCGCTGCGCGCGATCCCGAAGCCAGTCAGATCCTGGAGCAGCTCGGTCACGTAATAGGAATACTTCACGGGAGCGTTCATCCCTGTGCCGATCGCCGTTCCACCGATATTCACCTCGCGCAGCCGCTCCTCGATCTTGTACAGCCGCCAGCGGTCGCGGGCGGCTGCCTTCGCATAGGCGCCGAAGCCCTGCCCGGCCATCATCGGCACGGCATCCATCAGCTCGGTCCGTCCGAGCTTCAGCACATCGGCGAATTCCTGCTCCTTCTCCTGCAGCGCTTCCTGCAAGGAGGCGAAAGCCGCGCTCACCCGGCGCAGAAGCCGGATGGCTGCTATGCGCAGCGCGGTAGGGTACACATCGTTCGTGGATTGGCAGCAGTTGACGTGATCGAGCGGATGCACGACCGAGTAGTCGCCCCGCCGCCCGCCAAGCCGTTCAATGGCAAGGTTGGCCACCACTTCATTGACGTTCATGTTGGTGGAGGTCCCGGCTCCGCCCTGAAGACCGTCGATCGGAAAATGCTCGCCCCAGCGCTCCTCCCAGGCACGAGCCTCTCCGTCTACGAGAAGCTCGTCGCAGGCGGAAGCAATCGCCTGAGCGATCTCGGCAGGATAGGTACCCAGTCGAAGATGGGCGAGAGCCGCCGCTTTCTTCACCGTGATGAGGGCCCGGATCAGATGCCGATTGACCGGCCTGCCGCTGACGGAGAAGTTTTCCATCGCTCTGAGCGTATGGATGCCGTAATAAGCACCGGACGGAAGGCTCTTCGATCCAAGCGAATCCCGCTCAACGCGTTCCTCCGCGTTCGTATTCATCCGTTCCTCCATGACCGATTCTTCCTCTCCTAAAGAAAATGGCGGGAGCCCCCGCCATCCGGTAAAACGTAAGTTCGGGCGCTTTATCCCGCTTCTTCGCCCGCTTGCCGAGCCCTCTGCGATTGCCCGGGGCAGCACCAAGCTCGATTCCCCGTCCACTTGATGGCTCAAGCTCAGAGCACCCTTTCGTAAGCCTTTACCGCTGCTCTGCCTGCAGCACATCCACGACGCGCGGAAGGATGCCGTGAAAGTAAGCGAAGGAGATGCCGTAATTCGTAATCGGCACTCCCTGCTCATTGGAGCGAAGCAGGCGCATCATCAGCTGCTTGCGGTTGAAGATGCAGCCGCCGCAGTGGACGATCAGCTTGTAGTCGCCGACGTTGTCTGGAAAATCCGGACCCACGTTCGTCGTGATCTCCAGTTGGCCACCTGCCGCTTCATGAAGCTTCTGCTGCACGAGCACGCGGTCAATCTCGCCGTTATGCGGATGCTGGATGCAGGCTTCCGAGAGCAGCACTTTATCACCGGGCTTCAGCGTTTCGATGGCTTTCGCGCCATCGATGAACCGTTCCAGATCACCCTTGAAACGCGCCATGAGAATGGCGTAAGTGGTCAAGGGCACGGAAGCCGGCACTACCGCGTTCACTTTGTCAAAGACTTGGGAATCCGTGATGACGAGGTCCGGCCGCCCGTTCAGCTTGGCCAGAAGACCGGGAAGCTCGGCATCCGTTACGAACAAGACCATCGCGTGATGATCGAGAAGATCCCGCAAAATCTGTTGCTGAGAGGCAACCAGCCGGTATTTGGGCGCGGGAATCGTCTCCGGTGTAACCAGAACAACTGTATCTCCCGGCTTTACCAAATCGCCCACAATGCTGGCCCGTTCAAACTCGACGGGAGCGAACACACGGATTGCGTCCTTCAGGCTTCCGATGTTCATTTTTTTCTTGGCGCTGATCTTGACGATGGGAATGTTCAGCTCCATCTCCAGCGGATCGATATCGACATACCGCTCATCCACCTTGGTGATGACGCCGATGACCGGAATGTTGCGTCCGACGAGCTCGCGGTACCATTCCTTTTCCAGCTTAAAGCATTCATTCTCTTGAGAAAAAATCACGATGCCGAGGTCCGTCTCATCCAGGACCTGCTTCGTCTTGTGAACCCGGAAGCTTCCCTGGTCGCCTTCGTCATCGATCCCGGAGGTGTCCACAAGGACGACCGGCCCGACGCGATCAAGATGAAAGGGTTGGTAGACGGGCTCCGTTGTCGTCCCCGGCTCATCGGAGACGAGTGCCGTGGACTGTCCGGTTAATGCGTTGATAAGGCTCGACTTGCCAGAATTTTTACAGCCGAATACGGTAATGTGCAGCCGATCCGATTGGGGTGAGGCTTGCATGACGTTCCCTCCTTCAGAAATGGGGAAAACTAAAAACGCAAATCCCGCTCCCCTTGCTCAATGCGGGTTAACCGGTCCAGGGTCGCCTTGCGGGCCGACTCCTTCGGAATGTCCTCCATGCCCTTCTTGATGATGTCCTCGCCCAACCGACGGGTTTCTTCATCGGCATAGTCGAGCAGGTATTCCTTGAAGGTCAAGAGGGAATTGGGCTGGCAGACGTTGTGAATCTGGCCGCTCTTGGCCAGGCGCATGAAACGGTCTCCTGTACGCCCTTCCCGGTAGCACGCGGTGCAATAGCTGGGGACATACCCGTCGCGGCAAAGCCCGCGGATGATCTCTTTCGGCGAACGGTGATCGCTCACTTCGAACTGTGGCTTTTCCTTCGGTTCTTCGTCCTTATGAAGCTTCGCTTCCATGTAGCCGCCGACACCGGTGCTCGACCCTGCGCTGATCTGCGAGACGCCGAGCTGAATAACCTGATCGCGGAACGTCGGCTCTTCGCGGGTGGACAGGATCATACCGGCATAGGGAACCGCCAGACGGAGAATGGCGACGACCTTCTTGAAGTCGTCATCCTTGACCAGATACGGGTAGGTATCCAGGTTTACGCCCACTGCTTCGCGCATGCGAGGAACGGACAAGGTATGCGGGCCTACGCCGAAGCGTTCTTCCAGATGTTCAGCATGCATCAGCATGGCGATCGTGTCATACTTGTGATCATAGAGTCCGTAGAGAACCCCGACGCCTACGTCATCCAGACCGCCCATCTGGGCGCGGTCCATCGCCGTCGTATGCCAGTCGTAATCATGCTTCGGCCCTTGCTTGTGAAGAGCGGCATACGTGGGACGATGATAGGTTTCCTGAAACAAAATATACGTGCCGACTTCCGCATCCTTCAGCTTGCGGTAATCTTCCACGGAAGCGGCGGCGATATTCACATTGACGCGGCGGATGCTGCCGTTGTCCACCTTCACCGAATAAATCGTCTTGATCGCGTCTACGACGTAATCGATATCGCAGTTCACCGGGTCTTCTCCAGCCTCAACCACGAGGCGCTTGTGACCGAGCTCTTGAAGAATGCGCACCTCATCCGCGAGCTCCTCCATGTTCAGCTTGCGGCGGACGAACTCGGAATTCGAATGCTTATACCCACAGTATTCACAGTTATTGACACAATAATTGCTTATATATAACGGCGCAAACAGGACGATGCGGTTGCCGTAAATTTTCTCCTTGATCACCTTGGCCGAACGATAAATTTCCTCAAGAAGCTCCTCGTCCATTACCTCCAAGAGAACGGCTGCTTCCCGATGGCTTAGCCCCTTGCACTCTCTCGCCTTCTCCAGCAGACGGAGCAGATACTTGCGATCAAGCGCTTTCTTTTTTGCCTCTTCCAGTGTCGCTAGAATTTCCTGATCGTTAATGAAGTCAGCCGGCTCCCAATCCTTCCGTTTCACGTTGTACCCTCCTAGGTAGCCAACGGGCGCATAACGCCCGCGACCAGTGACTGTATGACCAGAATTCCGTGATGATTGTGCGTTCTTTAACAGGGTTAATCCGTATCGAACCTTCATGTAGATCCGGGGAAAACGGGGGGCTTTCCCCTCTTTATCTTGATTTTACACCGCCATTATTTCCATATCTGTGATTTTTTTCACTAGTTACGGTGTCTTTGAAACCCGATTTCAGGCCGATTTATCGGGACAGTCCATCTGAGTTCATCTGATAAAAGCGATAGCGGCTCAGCTTAAGGCGGTTCTGATCCGTGTTTCAGCTCCATTATAGGGATGGAAGCCGCACTCAAGTTGGGATGTGCTTCAACTCACATTTTTTCGTTCGCCTTGAATGGAAAGAAACGGAAGGAGCACGCCAGCGGAACGAGCTTCCGCCGCCTGCACCCCGACCGTTTCCGTCACAGGAGCCCGATGCGATTAGAACTTCGAACGCTTCACATAGTGGGTATGCAGCAATTCGTGGGACAGATGGCCGTTCGGCTCTCCCAGGAATTCGGCATACAGCTGTTGGATGGAAGGATTCTTATGCGATTTCCGGACGGTTTGGGCCTCGTCCTCCGTATAGATCGCTTTGGCGCGTTCCGCCTTGATGTTGATCTTCTCGCTCGTCTGAGCGTCGATGATCGGTTGACCGCCGCCTGCTACGCAGCCGCCGGGGCAAGCCATGACTTCGATGAACTCGTAGGCTTTTTCGCCGCGCTCCATCGCTTCCATCAGCTTGCGGGCATTGCCGAGGCCGTGAACGACGGCCGTGCGAATCTTCTTGCCGTTCGGCAGCTCGATCACGTTCTCCTTGATGCCATCCAAGCCGCGTACAGCGGTATATTCCACCGTCTCCAGCTCTTTACCGGCCGTGATCTCGAAGACGGTCCGCAGAGCCGCTTCCGCCACTCCGCCCGTTGCTCCGAAGATGGCGCCCGCGCCGCTGCCTTCGCCCATCGGGTTGTCGAAGGCTTCGCCCTTCAGGTTCACGAAGTCGATCCCCGCTTCCTTGATCATCGCGGCAAGCTCGCGGGTCGTCAGCACGAGATCGACGTCCTGCATGCTTTCGTTGGACAGCTCTTCACGCTGCCCTTCGAACTTCTTCGCGGTGCAGGGCATGATGGAGACGACGACGATGTTCTTCGGATCGAGGCCCATTTTCTTCGCAAAATAGGTCTTGATCATCGCGCCTTCCATTTCATGCGGTGATTTACAAGTGGAGAGGTTATCCAGCCGATCCGGGAAGTTGTGCTCAACGAACTTGACCCAGCCTGGGCAACAGGAGGTCATGAGCGGCAGGCTCTCTCCGCTGTTCAGGCGGGACAGGAGCTCCGTTCCTTCCTCCATGATCGTCAGGTCCGCCCCGAAGTTCGTATCAAACACCTTGTCGAAGCCGAGCTTGCGGAGCGCGGCGACCATCTTGCCCGTCACACGGGTACCAACCGGCATGCCGAATTCTTCACCAAGCGCTACACGAATCGCCGGAGCCGGCTGAACGACGACATATTTGCTCGGATCGGACAGCGCATTCCACACATCGTTCATGTTCTCGACTTCGGTCAGAGCACCGACCGGACATGCCATGATGCATTGGCCGCAGTTGACGCAGGTGGAGTCCCCCAAGGCGCGGCCGAAGGCCGGACCGACGGTCGTATCGAAGCCGCGGTGATTGAAGCCGATGGCATGAACGGTTTGCATCGTGCTGCAGGCGCCGATGCAGCGTCCGCATTTGATGCACTTGGCCGAGTCGCGCATGATCGACGGTGACGAAAGGTCCTTGCCGCCGTGAGACTTCTCGCCAGCAAAGGAGACCGTCCGCACGTTCAAGTCGTTCGAGACGGTTTGCAGCTCGCAGCCGCCGCTGCGGGAGCAGCTCAAGCATTCGCGGTCGTGGTCGGACAGGAGCAGCTCGACGGTGGCCTTGCGGGCATCGCGCACTTTCTTGGTATTGGTTTGAATCTTCATGCCTTCTTCCGCTTTCAGCGTACAGGAGGCGATGAGCCGGGGGCCGACTTCCACGACGCACACGCGGCAGCTGGAAGAATGGTTGATCCCCTTCATGTAACACAGGGACGGAATATTGATGTCGAGATCGCGGGCTGCTTCAAGCACGGTCGTCCCTTTGGCGACTTCCGTCTCAATGCCGTCGATCGTAATTTTAATCGTATTCACTCTCGATCACTCCTCTCGTCAGACTATCGCTACGGCTTTGAACTTGCAGACATCGAAGCAGACGCCGCACTTGATGCAGGCTGCCGCATCGATGACGTACGGCTCTTTCACTTTACCGCTGATGGCGTTGTTCGGGCATTTCCGCGCGCAGAGGCTGCAGCCGCGGCAGAGCTCCGGATCGATGGTGTAGGAAATCAACGATTTGCAGACGCCGGACGGGCATTTTTGATCGACGATATGCGCCATGTATTCGTTGCGGAAGTACTTGAGCGTCGACAGAACCGGGTTCGGCGCCGTCTGGCCGAGCGCACAAAGCGATGCGTTCTTAATCGTGATGGAGAGCTGCTCCATCTTGTCGAGATCTTCAATGGTGCCTTTGCCCTCGGTCACCTTGTCGAGCAGTTCCAGAAGGCGCTTCGTCCCGATCCGGCAAGGCGTACATTTGCCGCACGATTCATCGCGGGTGAAATCGAGGTAGAAACGGGCCACGTCCACCATGCAAGTGTCTTCGTCCATGACGATCATCCCGCCGGAGCCCATCATGGAGCCGAGGCTTGTGAGCGTATCAAAATCGATCGTGCAGTCGAGATGCTCTTCGGTCAGACAGCCGCCGGAAGGTCCGCCGGTTTGAATGGCCTTGAACTTCTTACCGTTCGGAATGCCTCCGCCGATCTCGAAGATGACCTCGCGGAGCGTGATCCCCATGGGCACTTCGACGAGGCCGGTGTTGACGACCTTGCCGCCGAGTGCGAATACTTTGGTCCCCTTCGACTTCTCCGTCCCGATGCTGGAATACCAGTCGGCCCCGCGCAGAATGATCGGCGCGATGTTGGCGAAGGTCTCCACGTTGTTGATGACCGAGGGCTGGCTCCACAGTCCTTCAACCGCCGGGAAGGGCGGTTTCGGATTCGGCATGCCGCGCTTGCCTTCGATAGAGTTCATCAGAGCGGTTTCTTCGCCGCAGACGAACGCTCCCGCGCCGAGGCGGACGTCGATGTCGAATTTAAAGCCGGTTCCGAGGATGTTATTGCCGAGCAGGCCGTATTCGCGGGCTTGTTTAATCGCTTTCATTAAACGCTGAACGGCGATCGGATATTCCGCACGAACATAGACGAAGCCTTGGTTTGCTCCGATGGCATATCCTGCGATGGCCATCGCTTCGATCACGGAATGCGGGTCGCCTTCCAGAATCGAACGGTCCATGAAGGCACCAGGGTCTCCTTCGTCCGCGTTACAGATCATATACTTTTGATCCTTGTCTTGATCGGCCGCGAACTGCCATTTCATGCCGGTCAGGAAGCCGCCGCCGCCGCGTCCGCGCAGGCCCGATTGCTTCACCGTGTCGATGACCTGCTGCCGGGACATGGTCATCAGCACTTTGCCGAGGGCCTTGTAGCCGTCGCGGGAAATGTATTCGTCGATCACTTCGGGATCGATGACGCCGCAGTTGCGCAGGGCGACCCGCACTTGCTTGCGGAAGAAGTCGGTCTCTTCAAAGTTGTGGATTTCGCCGTCTGTAATCGTTTTCTCATACACGAGGCGATTGAGCGGCTTGTTGTTAAGAAGGTGCTGTTCGACAAGATCCGGGATGTCCTTCACTTCAACGCGGCTGTAAAAGACGCCTTCCGGATACACGATGACAACCGGTCCGAGCTCGCAAAGGCCGAAACAGCCGGTACGAACGACTTCTACCTTATCTTCAATGCCATGGTTGGAAACTTCCTTCTGGAGAGCCGCGATAATTTTGTTAGAATCGGACGAGGTGCAGCCCGTTCCTCCGCATACCATCACCGAGCGGAACTCTACGCCGCCTGCCGCGGTTCCGGTGATTTGCCGGTTCTGCAGCTTGCCCTCGGTAAGCGTCTTGATCGCTTCAAGATCCGTTAACAGCTTCATGCCACTACCTCCCGTTTAAAATGCGCTTCATGCGCACGCTTTCATCAGTTGTACTCTTTTAATATCTTCGGAACATCGTTGGGTGTGAGGCGGCCGTAAACCTTCTCGCCGATCGTCAGAACCGGGGCCAGACCGCAAGCGCCCAGGCAGCGAGTAGCCTCCAGCGTGAATTTGTTATCGGCGGTGGTTCCTTGAACGGCGACATTGAGCTCGGTGCTGAGACGGTCCAGAAGTCCTTGAGCGCCTTTGATGTAGCAAGCGGTGCCCATGCAAACCCGGATCACGTTTTCTCCTTTCGGAGTAAGGGAAAAGAAGTGATAAAACGATGCAACACCGAAGATTTCACTCATCGGGATTTCAAGCTCGGTGGAGACCACCTTCAGCACATGCTCCGGCAAATAGCCGTAAATGTCTTGGACTTCATGAAGGACCGGGATGAGCGCGCCCTTCATCAGTTTGAACTGCTCGATGGTCGCCTTGACCTTCTCCAGCTTCTCATCGGGCTCGGACTCTCCTCCACAGCAGCAGGCGGTTTGTTGCAATTCCATCATGGACTCTCCTTTCGCGCCGGATGGGTTCGCTCGTTAACGGAACGACTCCCTCATTCGGCTTTCGTGGCTTCGGAATAGTGAGAATGCTTATCAGTGGGTCCCTGGAGGCCGGCAGCCGCGACTGCCGGCCTCCAGGGACCCACATTTACTTTATCGAAAGCGGCAAGGCCTCTTCCGGTAAAAACCTGCTATTCTCGTTAAGAAAGCCCGCTCTTTGTCAGCATTGCGGCAAGGGAGCGGGCTTGGCACGATCGTTCCGGTTCGTTTTTACAGCTCCGGATTGTCGTGTTTGGCCTTCAAGCGGCTCCAGCGGCGTTCAATTTCGTCTTCGAAGGCTTTCAATTGCTCTTCGTCCTTCAGAAGGTGCTTCGTCTTGCCCATGCCCTTCAGCCAGTCGGTTACCGGAATCCGTTTGCCCTTGTCTTCCGGATTGTACGTAATCGTCGTGATACCCTGCTCGATTTCGTACAGCGGGAAGAAGCAGGAGTTGACGGCGGCGCTGACCAGGTCATTGCCTTTTTGGTCCTCGGACTTCCAGTTCAGCGGGCAGGCGCAGAGGATTTTGCCGTAAGCCGTACCGACGTTGTTGGCGTACCATTGCGCCTTGGCGGCTTTCTTCAGCAGATCCTGAGCGTTCGATTCGGTTGCGGTGAAGACGTAAGGAATGTTGCAGGCCGCCAGAATTTGCGCGGTGTCCTTGTGATGGCCCTTTTTCCCCTTTTGGGCTTTGCCGACACCGGAGGTGCTGGTCATGTGGCCCATCGGAGTCGAGTAGGACAGCTGCGAGCCGGTATTCATGTAGCCTTCGTTGTCGTACTCGAGGATGATAATCTTATGATTGCGGAGCGCGGTACCAACAGCGGCGCCCATGCCGATGTCCATGCCGCCGTCGCCGGAAATCATGATGAAGGTGACGTCGTCGGATACTTGAATCTCTCCGCGACGCTTCAACTCATAGAAGGCGTCAACCGCACCAGCTACGGTGGCAGCACCGTTCTGGAACAGGTTGTGCACGAAGGTCTGCTTGTGGGACGAATACGGGTAGCTGGCGGTTACGACATAAGCGCAGCCGGTTTGGAACAGAAGGACGACGTCCCCTTCGATGCCCTTCAGGAAGAGCTCGATGGCGGACAGTGCGCCGCAGCCAGGGCAAGCGCCGTGTCCGGGAGCCAGACGGTGCGGCTTCACGGTCAGTTGGCGGAGCGGCGGCAGCTTGACGTTCAGACGGCCGGTCGTTTCGTCTTCGGTGACGTTGATGAGGCCCGTCTTGTAATCGTCGGTTTTCAGCGGCTCGATCACTTGGTTCGAAACGATGGCATGCGCCGCGTCGCCCGGGTAGTGGCCGTGATAGTCGAACGGTTTCTCGGCATAGCCCTTTTCAGCAGCGTCAATGGCGGCCTCGAAGAAAGCTTGCGCGTCATCTGCATAGAAGTCCTTGCCGCCGAGGCCGAAGATGCGGGACAGAACGATCGTCTTGTTCTCCGGATCGACTTGCAGGGCGGAACGGATTTCATGGGTAAGGTTGGAGCCTTGCGCACCGTAGGAATCAGCGCGTTCGCCGACCAGAAGAGCCTTGACGTTCTTCATGGCCTTGCGGATCGCTTCCGTCGGGAACGGGCGGATGATGTTCGGGCGAACGAGACCGGCCTTCACGCCTTTGGCGCGGAGAGCGTCAACCGTATCCTTCGCGGATTCCCCGGCGGAGTTCAGCAGGAATACAGCCACTTCGGCGTCTTCCATGCGGTACAGATCGAGGGTCGGGTATTCGCGGCCGGAGAGCTGTGCGTATTCGCGGGCGACTTGCTCATACACTTCGCCGGCTTTTTCCAGCGCTTCGCTCAGCTGATAGTGGTTGTTCAGCAGATCGTCGCCGCCCATGTGCGCCCCGATGGTGACCGGGTGCGACGGGTCCGCGATGTTCGGATAGCTGTGGTTCGGGTTCGGACCGACGAAGTCTTGAACGACTTTGTTGTCCTTGAAGTACTGCACCTTGCGTTTCTGGTGAGACGTGAAGAAGCCGTCGTAAGCGACGATGACCGGTAGACGGACATCGGAATGCTCCGCAACCTTCAGCGCGATGATGTTCATGTCATATACGGCTTGCGGGGTGCTGGCGGTCAGGATGACCCAGCCCAGGTTCAAGCCGTAGTACAAGTCGGAGTGGTCGCCGCGGATATCGAGCGGACCGCTGATCGCGCGGGTAACCAGATTAAGCACCATCGGGAAGCGAGTACCCGATTGGGTCGGAAGCTGCTCCAGCATGTACAGGAAGCCTTGGGAGCTCGTCGCGTTGACGACGCGAGCGCCCGTCATGGCTGCGCCGTAACAGATCCCGGCAGAGCCGTGCTCGCCGTCAGCGGCGATCAGTTGGATGTCATGAAGACCGCGGGTCTTCATTTGGTCCAGGTATTGGGCTACTTCAGTGGACGGTGTGATCGGGAAATAACCCATGATGTGGTAATTGATTTGAGCGGCAGCCGTGGCGGCCATTTCATTGCCGGATTCGAAATGCGTGATCTGCTCTGCCGGAATGACTTGCGACAATTTATCTTCAATAACGGCCATGGTTCATGTCCTCCCCTTTACGTTTAATTAAAAACTTGGGTGACGCGGTGCTCTTCGGCGTATCCCACTTCTTCGCGGCGGGACGAAAGGGCATCCGTCGGGCAAACTTCCACGCATTTCAGGCAGCCTTTGCAATATTGATAGTCAATGCCGCGCAGGAATTGCTGCGGGCGGCCCTTCTTGTCTTCTCCGGTTTCCCAGACGAAGCAGTAGTCGGGGCATACGGCGTCGCAGTTGGCGCAGCTGATACATTTCTCGGTGTTGAGCTCCGGCAGGAAGCCTTGGCGGGAACCGCTCAGGTCCTTCAGGATACTGTTGCCTTGGGCGAGAATGACGCCGCCGGGAACCTGGGTCGCGTAACCAAGAGGAGATTGCGCGCGTTTAAAGGGCTTGGCTTCCGCACCGGCCGGCACATCATACGTCATGAACTTCACTTCGTTATAGCCGCGGTCAAAGGTGCGGATGTTCGGTTCAACGAGGTGCGGATATTTCTTCTCGAAGGTGGAACGGATGACTTTGCGCATCGCTTCCGGGTCGAGGAAATCGCAAATCCGGAACAGCGCGCCCAGCATGGAGGTATTGACCTTCGTTTTCTCTTCGACGGCAATGCCCATCCCATCCACAAGCGCAAGCGTACCGTATTGCAGACCGAGATCTCTTTTTACTTCTTCGAAGTCGCGGGTCGTGTTGACGAGCACAACCCCATCGGTCGGCAAGCCGCTGATGACATTGACGTTCTTGTACAGGGCTTCATGGAAGACCGCGACGACATGAGGCTCTTCAATCGGGCTGTGGTCGCGAATCTCGACATCCGGATCGCAGAAGCGAACGAATGCTTTTACGGGAGTGCCTTTTTTCTCGGAACCGTAGGATGAGAAGTTGGACGCATTGAGCCCGAGGCCGATCGCACCGGTTTCGGCGAGCATCTTGCCCGCGAGGTTGGCGCCGAGTCCGCCGATGGATTCAAGACGGATTTCGAAAAAGCCCAGCGAGTTCTTCTTCGGTAAAATAGACATCTGGTTTCCTCCTTTGAATTTCTGATCGTACTGCCCGGTATAAGCGTGTAGAGCAATCAAATCAGATATATGAAGCTCAAATCCTGACTTTTCAGTCGTACCGTCATACGGCATGGGGGAGGGACTTAAGCAATCATGCTAATCAAGCTAAGCAAGAATCGGTGCGGAATCCACAGTGGTCGCCGCGCCCCATCTCGATCCGGTAGCCGGAAGCGACGATGCGCATTTCAATACAGTGGCGGCAGTGGGAGGCTTCGTCTCCCGTGCAGATTTTGTTCTCGTAGAGCGCGTACTTCTCGCGGACGGCCAGAGGCGACAGAATGGGCATCACAACGTTAGCGCCGGCCTTCAAAGCCTTCTCCCGTCCGACCGGGTCGAGGGTACCCATCGCCGTGGTTGCGGGCAGCATAGCACCTGGAACAAAAAGTCTAGCAAGCGCTATCATTACCAATGTATGGTCAACGGTGCCCCCCTCCGCCTTCGCAAGCGGAGTTGCACTGTGCGGGATGAACGGGCCGATCCCGATCATCTCAGGTTGAAGCTCATGCAGGAAAAGGAGATCTTCGGCGAGATGTTCAGCCGTCTGTCCCGGCAACCCGACCATGAAGCCGGCGCCTACCTGATAGCCGATGCGCTTCAAGGTGTACAGGCAGTCGATGCGGTTATCGTAAGACATTCCGGGATGCAGCGACTCATACAAAGAGCGGGATGCTGTCTCGTGCCGCAGCAGGTAGCGGTCTGCTCCCGCTTCGAATAACGTCCGGTAAAAGCGCTCGCTGCGTTCCCCGATGGACAACGTGATCGCCACCTCGGGATAGCGAGCTTTGATCCGGCGGATAATTTCGGTAAGCAATTCCTCGGTGTAACGGAAATCCTCTCCACTTTGCAGAACGAAGGACCGGTAGCCAAGCTCGTAGCCTTCCTCGACGCACTCGAGAATCTCGTCCTCCGTGAGCCGATAGCGGTCCACCCCGGCATTCGACCGGCGGAGTCCGCAGTACAGGCAGTCCTGCTTGCACATGTTGGAGAATTCAATCAATCCACGCATGAACACGGCTTTGCCATAATGCCTTTGGCGGGTCTGATCGGCGAGCCGGAACAATTCCTTCCGCCCTTCCGGGGTCAGGCTTCCGAGGAGCTCGACGATCTCGTCCTTGGTCAGCGAATTTGTTTGATGCAGCTTGGCGAGCAGTTCGTCCAAGGGGTCTCCTCCTCTCGGGTAAGACAAACCGTTGTCAGCGCAGCGAAAAACGAATCGACATCCGAACGTGTGAGGGCTTGAGCAGCAGCGGTCATAATTTCGGAGGAGCGGTCCGTTCTTTCGTCCCCATTGTACTTCAAAAAAACAGCTTCTAAAGTGAACTAATTCACAAGATTGTGCCATTTTGAAAAAGAAAAAAAACAAAAAAAAATTCATTAAAATCTTTGGTTTTCGGCGAAGAATCAGCCGCTTTTCAAGTTTGAAACAGCCAACTCCTCCACCCCCAGGGAAGCTTGCGCAGAACGATCGAACCGTCTGTCTCTTCAAGCGTTTCCGGTTTCATTTGTCACAGCGAATCTCCTTATGAGGTAAGCTCTTTTCATCCTGGTCTGCGAACGATTCGGTTTCCTGCTAAAAAAAAGGAGCAAAATCTCTGCTATATAAACAGCAAATTGAAATAGCCATAACAGAAGGGTAGAAAAGCGGGAGTAACAGCCAAAATACACCATATTTTGCAACCGCTTTCAATTCGTTTTTTCCTGAAGAATCAGTCATTTTATTCCAAAGAAGTGATGAACATCATTCTCATTTGCCTCAATTGTGTCATACAGTCTCTATTTTCTTTGAGTGTGGAGAGAGAATGAGCTAGAATGGATTATAGTAACGAAACCGCTTTAGTAGGAGAGATAGCGCATGGCAACCGCTTACGTTACCGGCGCTGACCGGGGACTCGGCCTCGCCTTGACGGAAGGCCTCTTGGAACGGGGTTACCAGGTTTATGCAGGGAGCTATATGTCGGATTGGCCGGAGTTGGACCGGCTTGCGGAGACCTATCCGAAGCAGCTGGTCCAGGTGCCGCTCGATGTCTCGAATGGTGCATCCGTGACAGCTGCCGCCGATATCATCGCATCCCAGACTCCGAGCCTCGATCTCCTCATCAACAATGCCGGCATCCACAACAGCTGGTGATGCAAGAAAGCACTTCCGTCTCTTTGCTGGAGAAGTCGGAAGTGCTTTTATGTGGGGGTAATAGATGGGCTAACCCAGGTGACTCGATGGTGATCGGACTGCTTTAGTTCACAGGCCCAGTTCCCTCTTTGCCGGTGCCGCTGGCGCTCTCCGTTCGGCTTCCCGAGCTGTTCTGGTCGCTCAGGCCGCTGGCCGTCCCGCTGTCGGGAAGGAGGCCCACGGTGTCCGCCAATCGGTCCAACTGCACTCCGTTCGCTTCCTCCGGCTCCAGCCCGAGACGGCTCCGGAAAGCAGTAAGCGCCTGCTTCAAATCGGTCTCCTTCGGAACGATATAGGGACTTATCCATTCCCCGTTCAAATGAATGAATTCGACCTCATCGGGCTTCAATTCGCGGATGCGGCCGATCCAGCTGCGCAGCTCGCTCTCGGGAACATCCGTCTTCACGTTTTTGCCGGCGATATCCAGGACGTCTCCGAGGTTCAGCAGCCCGTTGACCGAAGTGAGCTTGCTCAGAATCTGCTTGATCACCTGCTGCTGGCGCTCATTGCGGGCGGTGTCGGACGATTCTGACGTTCCCTGGTTCGACTTGCGGTAGCGAACGAAGTCGAGGGCGTTCTTGCCATCCAGCGTCTGTTCGCCTTTTTTCAAATCGATATTGGTTCCATCCGAAGTGTCCCGATACTTCATATCCATATCTACATTCACCCGGACACCGCCGAGCTCATCCACCAGCTCACGGAACCCTTGAAAATCGACCATCGCCATGTAGTCGATGGGAACCCCGAACAGCCGCGAGTACAGCTCCTTGGTTTGGGCGAAGGCGGTATCTTTATCCTTCAGATAGTAATAGGGAAAAAAGTAATTGGCTTTATGATTTCGAATGTCACCCGGCTTCAGTTCAAGATCGCGGGGGAGCGAAACGATCGTCGCCGAGTCGGTCTTCGGATTCAGCGCGAGCAGCATGATGACGTCCGTATTCATAGATCCGTCGCTTCCACCTCGGCTATCCACCCCCGTGAGCAGGAAGGAAATCGGCTTATCCTGATCCTCCTTCACCTGAGAAGGAGTCACCGACGGAACGGCGCTTCCCGATGGGGTAGGCGTAGGAGGCGCAGCAATATGTTGAATGGCCTGATCGGCCTTGTGATAGATGAAAGCGGCATAGGCGCCCGCAGCGCATAAAACGACGGCCAAACTGACGGATATCCCGATCAGCCAGCGGCGGCGGGTTCGATTCTTATTCATTCCGTTCCTCCTCTTCCATTGGTCCTAGTTCATAGAGGTAAAAAGCATTCTACGGAATTTTACCTCTAAACCGCAGGAATATTTGTGTCATTTTTATGAATTCTTATTAGTTTCATTCTATTCCCCAATCATTTGGATATATGTCTTCACCACCTTAAGCCCTTTCACGCAAAATAAAAGGAAACCGGACATTCTGTTGTCATCATCATAGGGTATAATTTCCCTATCTTATTCATGCGCAGGACAGCTCCTGCCTCTAGTGCGCCGTCAGCCTTAATCGTGCAGATACGAAGCGGCGTCAATCGGTAGGAGAAGTGGTGCGAGAACCACGCTTTGGAGTTGACAGCGTACTAGGGAGGAATCTCATTGAACCACCTCTATCATGTTCAGCGCGAAGTTACCGCTTATTACCGGCATATTCCGCATGTACCGGATGATTTCCCGGTCGATCCGAACCTGCTCGGCTTCATGGAGGAGGCGGAATTTCGCTATGCCTTCAAGGAGCTGGCGGAACGGGTAGGCCAAGTGTACCGGGATATGGAGGAGAATCCCTCTTCCTATGGGGTACCGCTCAGCGACATTCATGAAGTGAACGAAAACAAAGAGGATGGAAATCTCGCCAAAGCCTCCTGGCGCTCCGTCAAACGGCTCGGAGACGTTCTTCAGGCCATCGGAAGCCTCGGCGTTCTGGACGGAGACGGCTTGCGCATCCCCCTAGCGGACTTTCGCCAAACTCTGAAGAAGATGACCCGATTCCAGCTCATTCTCGACCGGCTGATCGACTTTGGATTCGCCATCGAAGAATATGACGGAGCAAAGTTCCGAAAGGATGCAGCTTTTTTTGTCGTTTCTTATCCGGACAACCCCCGGCTTCCCTCCGTCTTGAAGGCCTATGCTCTGTCTCCAGGCTTTCACGCGGATGATCCGCACGAATTCTATTATATGGACTACAAACGTGTCGCCGACCGCGACAAGCTCCCCTCTAACGCTGCTGCACTCGATTTAGCCGCTCTGCTCGATGAGGATCACGGGCTCCTGCTGATCCTGCTTCACGAGCATTTTGTCGGGTCGATGGGGTTGTCCGCCCATTACAAGGATGATTCTCTGGAATATTTCCAGAAAAAGAAACGGGTCGCGCGCTTTATGATCGATTTTCATACGGGCGATGTGATGGTGATCCTCAAGCTAAAGGACATGGATGCCTACGGCCTCGTCATCGACAGCCTGCCGCCCGAGCTGAGAACGTATTTCGAAAAGGGAAACTGCCGTTATTGCGACTTTCAGCAAGCCACCGCGGAATGGTGCAAGTTCCGCCTCTCTTGGACGATCGATGACTGCAGACAAGAGGGCTGCGGCTTCGACAACTTCAACTTCATCAACCCCGGCAGCCGCAGCTATGCCTCTTTCGCCCGGCTGATGGAACTGGAATACTCACGGTAACGAGGTCTTCTCCTGACCCTTCGGCCCGTTTCGTCCCCGACCTAGGTCCAGGGAGCGGAACGGGCCGAAGACGGTTTTGTCCCCTTCTGAAACGTCGTAGACTTGGGAAAGCGAAAACATAACGAGGGGGAAGCATTCATGAAAACACCGACGGTGCAGCTCCTCGGAGTCACCAAGCGGATCGGCGGCAAAACGCTGATCGACAAGCTGAGCTTCGAGGTACCGAAGGGAGAAATCTTTGGGTTTCTCGGCCCGAATGGAGCCGGGAAAACGACGACGATCCGCATGATGGTCGGACTCATGAGCATGACAGAAGGCGACGTGCTGATCGAAGGAAAGAGTATCAAGCGGGAATACGAGCAAGCCATCCGCCATGTGGGGGCGATCGTGGAGAATCCCGAGTTCTATAAATACTTGTCCGGCTACCGAAACCTGGTGCACTACGCTCGGATGGTGCCGGGCGTGACCCGCAAGCGAATCCTGGAGGTCGTTCGACTGGTCGGACTCGAAAACCGCATCCACGATAAAGTGAAGCGGTATTCTCTCGGGATGCGGCAGCGGCTTGGCGTCGCCCAGGCGCTGCTGCACAAACCCTCGCTCCTCATTCTGGACGAACCCACGAACGGACTTGATCCGGCGGGCATCCGCGAGCTGCGGGATTACTTGCGGAGACTCGCGCAGGAGGGCAACATCTCCATCATCGTATCGAGCCACCTGCTGGCCGAGATGGAGCTCATGTGCGACCGCATCGGCATCATTCAGAACGGCAAGCTTGTCGATGTACGCTCGATTCAGGATTTTGTCCGGGAAGGCGAAGCGAGCCGGTACATCTTCGAAGTGGACGACTCGGCAAAAGCCAAGGAAGCCCTCGCCTGCGCCCGGGAAGCGGAGATCACTTCGGAGGGCATCGAGGTGAGCGCGGAGCGCGAAGAAGTGGCCGAGATCGCCGCCGCGCTCGTACGGGTGGGCGTCCGGCTGTATGGCATCCGCAGAGTGACGAAGAGCCTGGAAGACAAATTCTTGGAAATGACGGGAAGTGATCAAATTGCTTAGGCTCATCCGCAATGAAAACATGAAAATCTACCGCCGACCGCGCACCTGGATTCTCCTCATCCTGCTCATCGGCATCGTTGCATTCGGTACTTATCAGATCCACAAATTTGCTCCGGCGAATCCCGATTGGAAGCAAGAGTTGACCCAGCAAAATACGGAATACGAAAATAACCTTAAAGACAATCCGTCAAAGGAAGCACGCGACTATTATGAAGAGCATCTGAAAATAAATGAATACCGACTTGAGCACGATATCGCTCCTCCCGACGGGACCGTCTGGGGCTCGGTTCTTGAGATGAGCGACCTCATTATCCTCGTCACCATCTTCACCGTGGTCATCGCCGCGGATGCGGTCGCGGGTGAATTCTCCCAAGGCACCGCCAAGCTTCTGCTCATCCGCCCCCACTCCCGGGCCAAAGTGCTGCTGTCCAAGTACCTGTCCGCCTTCCAGTTCAGCCTCCTGCTGCTGCTGGTGCTCCTCGGAGCCTCTTACGGATTCGGCGGCCTGTTTAACGGCTTTGACGGCACCACGCTGCCCTACGTCTACGCAGCGGGCGACGGAACCGTTCACGAGCTGAGCATGCTGCCCCATATCCTCACGGTATACGGCATGTCCTGCATCAGCCTGCTCATGACGGTGACGCTTGCGTTCATGATCTCCACCGTGTTCCGCTCAAGCTCCCTGGCCATCGCGCTGTCCATGGCCGTGCTTCTGCTCAGCAGCACGGCGATCCATCTGCTGAAGGGCTACTGGTGGATCAAGTACTACCTGTTTGCGAACACCGACCTCACGGTCTATCTGGATGGGACGCCTCTGCGCGGCGACATGACGCTGACCTTTTCCATCCTGGTACTCGTCGGGTATTTCGTGGTCATGAATGTCCTGTCCTGGACGATCTTCACGAAGCGAGACGTCGCGGCCTAATTTTTACGACCATCCGAAGCATGAAGCCATGGCCGGCTGCGACCCGCCATAGATCCGTGCCGGTCGGCATACGAAAAGCCGTTCCTCCCGCTTGGATGCGGTGGGAACGGCTTTTTCGTGCTGTCCGATTGTATGGGAGCTAGAATTATCCGGCGATGCGCAGAAACAAGATGTTGTTCTCCAGGTGGATGTGGTCGAACATGTCCGACTCAAGAGCCTTCAATCGTTCAAAGGAAACCCGGTACGTGCCGCAAGCCTCTTTGGGCAAGGTATAATCGGTGGTCAGCTCGCGGATTTCGCGCAGGATTTCCCCCACTCCGGCATGCTCGGACTCCAACTCTTTGAGAAGAGTCGCTGCTTTCGCTCGATCCGCTTCGTCTTCACTGTCCGCATAGCTCAGGATCGAGGGAAAGAGCTGCTCCTCCTCCTTGACCAGATGCTCCTCAAGCTCCGCCTTCATCGTCCGGTACAGCTCATGGACGCGGATCAATTCGGGATGAGCGGGACCGTGGACGCGTGCGATCTTGGCCACATATCCCTCCAGCGGAGCAAGCTCCTGCAACAG
This sequence comes from Gorillibacterium timonense, assembly GCF_001457415.1. Classification (GTDB taxonomy): domain Bacteria; phylum Bacillota; class Bacilli; order Paenibacillales; family NBRC-103111; genus Gorillibacterium; species Gorillibacterium timonense. Next base: position 334,546 of record NZ_LN881722.1, on the reverse strand, counting down.
ATAAGCGTGATGGGTATTGACGATCTCCGAGATCAGCTCCGCATAAGGCGCATTCCGCCAATCCTTGGCCGGTTGGCCGAACTGCGAATAGTCGGTATGCTTCTCTTCCAACTTCGCGAGCACGATAGCTTCCTCAATCCCTTTGCTGCCGGCAGCCTCCTTTAAGGTCTTGCTTCCTCCACAGCAAAAATCCAGTCCGAGCGATTTAAACACATCGGCCGCTTGCGGGAAGGCAGCCACGATTTCACCGAGTGTCTGGGCAGGTTGAAAACCGGTTTTATTCATAGAGTGAAAACTCCTCTCAACAGGAATGGTTGAACTGGAGTCCACTATAACGCTCCTACTCCCCCCTCCTTGTGACTTGCATCACACATCGAAAAATAAAGAGTCACACTCGCTTCCCCCTCTTTTTCCTACTCCAAGTATAGATGCAGGAAGGTCCGGGAAGTTTAACGGACAGCATGAACGGGTAAAGATACGCATCTGCAGCACCTGTAAATCGATCCGTACGGAGGACATTTTTAGCGAGAGGCGGGACAGCGATATGGCAGACGAGAAACGCGATGACCCGGCAGATCAAGCAACTGCTTTCGGACAAAATTTTTTTGCCGATCAACCCCGAACGATCTCGTAACTCCAGCATGGAAGGCCGTTCAGGGAGAGGAGCTCATCTCCACGACTCAAGAGGACAAGCCAAACTCCTATCATGCGGGAGCCGCATTCGAGGACAAGGGGGAGCTTGTCGATCCGATCGACCTCGCCGCTGTGCCAGATGCGGATGAAGTTGCGGCGAATTCTCCGGTAGACCCAGCCGCTCCTCTCACCGACGTTATCAATGGAATCGACCTGCTCAACGGAGCGGGAGCGGATGACCCGGATGACGACTTTCGCCGGGTGGACAACCGAGAGGATCTTTGATCGGACCGCAAAAGCAGGCTGGGAAGGATGTGCGGTGCGCCATCCTTCCCAGCCTGTTTTTTGTGTTCTCCGCGATCAGGGAGAAGTCCGGCCCCGAATCCTCCGCATGAGCTCCTCATCCGTCTCTTCCCACAAGCAGAGCATCGCTTCATAGGGATCTCCGGGAAGCTTGAGCAGCCTGGCAAAGGCGGGTTCCGTCTTGATGCCCTGCGCCTTCCATGAACGAAGCCTTTCCCGCTCCGCCTCCGGCAGCAGCCGCAAAATCCGCTCCTCCACCACCATATGACGGTACCCGTTCTGCTCGTCCGTCGGGCGGTTCTGCCCAAACAGCTCGATCTCCCAGCCGTCATAGGTGAAATTAACCGTCGCCACGGCTCCATCTGGTTCGGAGCAGCGATACTCGTCCAAATGGCCGAACAACTGCTGCAATTCACCGCACCAGGCGGCCAGATCCGCGACTTCACAGATCACGTCCAGATCGGAGCCCGCCACATCGATACCGATCGGCACCGTGCCCACGAGCCTCGGCGAATAACGAATAAGCCTCTCTTCCAAGCGAAGCTCCTGCAGGGCCCGAACTGCATCCCGCTGCCGGGGAGCTCCTTCTGCCATACCTTGCGGGATGAATCGGTCCGCTTCGCGGGACCTCGATGCAGCGAAGGCTGTGTCCTCGTGATCATCCTTCGCCAAGGTGATTTGCATGTCGCTATCCGCAACTGCGGCCGGTTGAGCCGCTCCCGCTTCCCTGGATGCCGGTCCGTCCGGCCTCATCAAGTCCAGCCCTTTCGTTCTTTCAGAGTGCGGATATGGGCCAAATGGTGCCAGCCGTGCCAGGAATAAACGCCCACGTTGTAATCCAGGCGTACCACCGCCTCAGATTCGGGATGATAAAAATCGCGGGCATAGTCCTCATCGCTTATAGTCCGCAGCAGGAACACCCAGCGCTCATGAAGCGATTCGAGCAGCCGAAGCGACACTTCCGGATGAAGCAGACGTGCATCCGCTCCCTCCGCCCATCGGTCCTCATAATAGGGCCGAATGGTCGGGCGATCTTCCGTCAGCGCCAGCTTAAAGCGGATAAAGCTGTTCATGTGGCTGTCAGCCAAGTGATGCACCACCTGGCGGATGGTCCAGCCTCCTTCGCGATACGGAGTATCCAGCTGTTCGTCCGATAAGCCGCGAATCTCCGTCGCAAGGAGCGCAGGCAATTCCGCGATATCGGAGATCCATTGTTCCCGCTGTTCCCGGGTGATCTCTCCCTGCCACTCAAATGTTCCGATCGGATAACGAAAATCCACCTGTTCACACCTCCTGTCTTGAATCGACTTTCCTTCGGTTCTATCTCAGTCCTTACATCACGGAAAAAATCGCGCCGAGCAGGAACCCGACACCGACGATGGCAACGACGATGCTGCCGATTTTGGTTGAGGTCATATAAAAGTCAGTCGGCTCCGGGTCTTCCACCCACATCGTATATTTCAGCTTGAAAAAGAACTCGCGGAACCGCCACCCGATGAAGCTGACCGCTAGAAAAAGCACGCCTAGCACGTATAATACCGGATTCCCATCTTTCTGCCGCAAGGTGGGATCTATCATTTCAAGCAGAGTGCTGACGGGGTATAAATGACCGCCCGGGGTATCATACACCCACTGTCCGTTCATGTTAGCGGAGCTGACCATCTCCGGAAAATAGCTGCCGTCCTCCTGTCGGACTTCCACCCATCTATCGCTCGCCGCCTTCGCCCTGCGGGTTCCCACAGCATCGGTGATATCGTACAGCCGTTCTTCCTCCGATTCCGAGATCAGCTTGACGTTAATCCGCTCGTTTCCAATCACAATGGCAAATTCCTTGCCGCCGCCGGAATCCGTCACCCTGATCGGACCATCACCTGAACGAGTGCGATAGACGGAGGTATTATCCGTATGCTCCGCCAGCCGGTATTTGCTGTCAAATACGTAGAAGACCCGATCCTGAAAGCGAGGAATCGACCAGGCGATAGCCGTAAGCAGCAGGACGCCGGCTACACCGAGAAGAATCAGCCACTTGTTCCGCTTTGTGAGAGGAAACCCCTTCATAGTGAACCCTCATTCACGCGGTATTCGAACCTGTTTCCTTTCTTTGTCCGTTCGAGGTTGGAGTTCTTCTCCTTCGTTCTCAGCGGATGTTCCGCCGGCTTTTTCCGTCGCAGCTGTTCCGTCATTTGCCTGCTCCTTCCGGTGTTCTTAAAAAGGATTGCTAACCTATCCTTCTCTTACGGGAGAAGCGGTCTCTCGTTTCCCCATTCCCGAAAATCGGCGCATTCGGCTTAGTCAAAGAGCATTCGCTCGGTCTCTGCGCCTTCCCAGTCGTATTCCATCTGCCCCGCCGCAAGAAGCGCGCGCTCCTCTCCGAGCAGCTTCTCGATGGCATGGAGGGAGATGTCGATGCCCGCCGAGACCCCGGCGGACAGAAGAATATGCCCGTTATCGGTATAACGTGCGTCCTCGCGGATTTTAGCCGATCTGGGCGCGAGCTCGCGGAGCAGCGGAATGGAGGCATGGTGAGTCGTAATCTCCAGCCCGTCGAGCAGACCAGCAGCCGCCAGCAGCAGAGCGCCGGTGCAGACGGACAGCAACAGCTCGCATTCGCTTGCGGTCGCGGCAATCCAATCGAGCAGCTTGCGGTTCGAGATTTCTCTACGCGTGCCCATTCCTCCCGGTACGATCAGCAAATCCGGCACTGGACAGCCGCCGATGGCATAATCCGGTACGAGGCGCAGCCCGCCGACCGCCGTCACGATGCGCGCCTCCTCCGCTACCGTATAGAGCTCGAAGTCTCCGCCCTGCTTGCCCGCCATCGCGAACACCTCATACGGACCGGCAAAGTCCAGCACCTCAATGTCATCAAACAACAGAATGGCAACCTTGCGCACACGGCGCGTTTCCTTTGACTCCACAAACTCCACAGACTCCACAGGTTCCGTCATGACCACCTCTCCCTTTCATCCGCATTTCCCGGGGCTATATTCTCTACTGCTGCTAAACGTCAGGCTGACCGTCAAGGTAACCGTCAAGGTAACCGTCAAGGTGCAAAATACTTCGCCAGCCGCTCCTGCACCTCATCCCGGGACAGCTTGCGGCTGAACGCCGCTTGCGGGTATCGCTCCTCCGCTTTAAGAAAGAACTCCACCCGATTGCCATCGTCGTTCAGGAAACGGAACCCGAGCAGCTGGTTGCGCGGAATAAAGCGGTATCCCGTCTGCAGCCCGAATTCCCCGAGGCGGACCCGGGAGACCCAAACAACCGGAAGGATGTTCAGGAAGGTAATAAGGAAGAACAGCCAGAACGGGAACTCCAGGGTAAGGATGAAGGAAAACAGCACATAAAAGATGACCCAGAGCGCCACGCTTATTCCGATTGCATTTCCGCTGAGAAGAACCTTCCCCGCGCGGACTTTGGAGCGCAGTGCAAGCAAGGACAGCCCTGCGTAGCCGACGAGACCGAGCGCGCCGACTAGCATCATGCCGTCGCTCATTGTCCTGCCCTCCACTCCTCCTCCAGGATCGAGAACAAGAGCGAGTCGTGATAACGCCCTTTGGCATACAGGTACTCCCGCAGGTGACCCTCACGCTGCATGCCAAGCTTCTCAATCACCCGGGCCGAGCCTGCATTTGCCGGACGGCAGGTCGCAAATATGCGATGCAAGCGATGTTCCTCAAAGCCATAGCGCATCAGCTCCCGGGCCGCTTCCGTGGCATAGCCCCGGTTCCAGGCATCGGGACTCAGGCAGTAGCCGATCTCTCCGTTCGTCCCGGTCACATACAAGCAGCCGCCGCCGAGGAGTGCACCGTCGTCGCGCCGGGTCACGGCCAGCTCGTAGCCAGTACGCGGCTCTTCGGCAGCAAGCGCTGCGACCTTGGCCAGGAAGCCGCGGGTCTCTTCTTCCGAATTCGGCCCCCACAGCATAAATTTCATCGCATCCGGATTGGAGGTATACCGGTGCACGGCAGCAAAATCATCGTCAGTAAATTCGCGCAGGATGAGACGTTCGGTACAAAATTCCATATCGATTCCCTCCGGTTTCCTCTGCTTCCCCTTTTCCTTGCTGGGTATGGCTCGCTTGCTGGATATGGCTCGCACATGGCGACACTGATCCATGACGTTAGTCCCGCACGGACACTCCTGTGCGAGATTGCGAGACCTGCACCGCACAGCCGGTTCTGCCGCCTGGGATTAGTCCCGCTCGTAAGCCGTCTCTCCATTCACGACCGTCCGCCGCGCCTTCATCCGCAGCCACTCTTCGGGGTCCTCCGCGAACGGGCGGTCGAGCACGGTGAAGTCGGCTGCATACCCGGGAGCCAGCGTCCCCCTCACGTTCTCTTCTCCCGCCGTCCGGGCACTCCCGTTCGTGTACAGCCGAATCGCTTCCGCAAGCGTCAGCGACTCATCCGGCTCGTAGCCCGGATGACGCTCGCCCGGCTTGCGGCGGGTGACGGCGGTGTACAGCCCGTGGAGCGGATCCAGCGGCTCGATGGGAGCATCGCTGCTGCCGCCGCAGGGAACGCCTGCGGCCAGCAGCGTCTTCCAGGCGTAGCGGTGCACCGGCCGGCTGCCGAGCCGCTCTTGCACCCACGGGTAGTCGCTCGCCACGAAGGGCGGCTGAATGTCGGCTGCAAGCCGTAGGCGGCGCATCCGCTCGAGCTGCTCGGGGCGCAGCACGGGTACGTGGATCAGCCGATCGGGGAGCGGGCTGGCCGCCTCCACCGGCTGCTCCTCCATCGCCGTGAGCGCGAGGTCCACGGCCGCGTCTCCGATGGCATGGACGGCGATCGGATAGCCGGCCTCCCGCGCCTCGCGGACGATAGCCCGGAGCGCTTGCGGCGTGTGGATCGGGATGCCGGAATTGCCGGGATCGTCGGCATACGGTTCGCTCAGCCAGGCGGTCCGGCCCCCGAGTACGCCGTCCGCGAAGAGCTTCGCCCCTCCGAGGCGGAGCCATTCGTCGCCGCTGCCTGCCCGAAGGCCCAGAGACTTCGCTTCGGCGAGGTTCGGGTAATAGACGAGCTGATGCGTCCTCAGCCGGACGCCCTCCTCGCGCAGCTCGCGGTGGATGCGGAGCATCGTGCTCAAGTCGCCGAGATACCGCAGGTCATCCGTATGCACCGCCGTCAGCCCAAGCGAGAGGGCGTATTCGGCGGCGCTGCGGATTGTGGCCTTCTTGGCGGCATAATCCGGCTCCGGCACCGCCGCTTGGAAGGCTTCGCCGGCATCCTCGTAGATGCGCCCGTTCAGCCTGCCCCGCTCATCACGCCCGTACGCCCCAGAGGGCGGATCGACGATATCCTCCGCAATGCCGGCACGCCGATACGCTTCTGAATTGGCCAGCAAGGAATGGTAGCAGACGCGCGTCAGCAGCACCGGATGCCGGTCGGTGACCGCATCGAGCTCGTCCCGGTTCGGCGCGACAGCGGGAAGGAAGGCGTTCTCATTCCAGTTGTAGCCGAGAATCCATTCGCCGGGCGGGGTTGCTTCCACACGGTCCTTCAGCAGGCGGAGCATCTCCTCCTTCGATTCCGCTCCGCTGAAATCGAGAGCCGCCAGCTTCATCCCCTGCATGGACAGATGCATATGGCAATCCGTTAGTCCGGGAAGCACATAGCCTCCGTCCAGATCGATCCGGCGAATGTCACGGCCGGCAAGCTGCAAGCTGAGCTCTCGGTCGGAGCCGACGGCCCGGATGATGCCATTCTCGCAATAGACAGAGATAGACTCCTCGCTCTTCTCCGCAAAAGGGCTGCGCCCCCCGTGAAACCACGTACCTGTCATGTCTCATCCCTCTTCTGTGTAAAGAATTCGTTCTGCTAAGTCCATGTCCGCGGCGGCACGAAACGCGACGATTTCCGCCTACGATTACAAAAGGTCGTTTCAATCATTCTACCTCTCGACGCCCGGAACTGAACAGGTGGCCCTGAATCATTTTATCCATGAGCGTGATAAGAATCGCCCGTCATTCCTTCGCGTATGATGCAAAAGAAGCGTTCCCGGTTGTCATCCGGGTGCGGCACAGGTATACTACCAAAGCAAACGTATGTTTGGATTCCCGACGAACTCATCAGCTAAGGAGGACATCATGAAAGGTTCGACTCATCTGACCATCGGCACCGCAATCGGAATCGGCGCTGCCGCCGTGTACTCGCATTCCCTCACCCAGGCCGCTCTGCTCATCACGGCCGCTTCCTTCTCCGCGCTCGCCGCGGATCTCGATGGGGCGAGTCTGCTCAGCTCGAAGCTCAGCAAAGTCTCGCGTGTCATCCGCATCCTCGCGCCGTGGGCGGGCGTTCTCGCCGTCGTCGCTCTCGTGCTCTACGGAACCCGAAACGGCTTCGCTCCCCTGCCGTCTGCCGCGGCAGTCGCGCTTCTGCTGCTCGGCCTCACAGCCAAGGAAGGTGCGATTCGCAACGCCTTGGTGAGCGCCATCGGCTGCGCTCTCCTGTATGCCGCATGGATGGGCGATTCCCGAGGCTTGCTCGGCTTGGGCGCCTTCGTTGTCATCGCCCCATGGCTGAAGCATCGCGGCCTCACCCATACGATCTGGGCACTCGCCCTTTGGGCCGCCATCGGTCGGCAGCTGGAAGCCGAATGGGCGATTCCCGGTCTGGCCGCCGCATCCGCAGCCGGATATCTGTCGCATCTGGCAGCGGACACCCTTACACCGAGCGGGGTCAAATGGCTCTCCCCGCTCGTCAAGAAATCATTCAAGCTCCGCTAGAAAACACGCCTTCATGCAAAAGCACATGCCCCGAAGGAACATGTGCTTGAATTCAAATGAAGGTTAACCGGATTGCTCACGCCATTGCCCGTTCCTATCAGGTGAGCCGGAAATGGCTTAGTCTCCATCCACTGGTAGCTCCTCGCCAAGCGAACAGATCGCCGCTTGCAAGAGCCGTTCGCAGCTCTCCCGCTTAGCTCAAGAGGGCGGGGCCACGCCGATCGCCACCGGCTCGGGAGCCGGGACCGGTTTCGGCTTCATGCGGAACATTTTCCGATAGAGGAGCATGCTCGCGAGTCCGGCGACGGCCAATTCCGCACCCATCGCCCATGCCGGGATATAAGCCCCCAGAGTGACCGCCAAAGAGCCGATCATCATCGCTCCCCTTAACGTTAACGCGTTAATGGCCATGTAAGAACCGCGCTGATCGGCGGGAACGATATCGGCCAGCACCGCCTGCTTGCGCGGAGCATAGATCATTTCACCGAAGGACACGACAACCATCATCACCATGAGGAACCAGGGCAGCGCCGTGGCGACCAGGAAGGCGTAACCGCCCACATACAGCACAAGCCCGCCGATGATCGCCTTGCTGTCCGAAAGCCGCATCGTCCTCTTGCGAATCCAAGTGCCAAGGATGACTACCGCCACCGTATTGACGATGTTGAGCAGCCCGAACAATTTGTAGCCGTCCACCTTGAAGGTCTGTCCGAAGAGATGAAACAGGCTCGTCTCCTCGACGGCCGCAGCCAAACGGATCGGGGAATAGTTGTTGAATTGCAGCTGAATGGATATGTCAATGAGCGAGGCGAGCAGGAACACCATGAAAACCGAGTTCATAACCACCGTGCGATAATTGGCCGCCGTACTGCGAAGGAAACCGACACGTTCGGAGGGTTCTTCGGCTGCCGGAAGAGTTGTCCGATTCTCTTTGATCCAGAACACCAGGATCGCGATGGAGAGAAGCGAAATGACGCCCAAAGCCACAAACAGCTCCAGCCTATGTAATTTGAAAAAGAATCCGCCGATGATCATGCCGACCAAGACGGAGATGTTCCACAGCCAGTAATCGAAGCTGTAGATGTACCGGCGCTCTTCGCTATCGCTGGAATCGATGATGAGTGCGTCTCCGGCGGGACCGGATAATCCGGAGCAAAAATAGCAAAAAAAGAAGCCTGCCCATACCAGCACCGGAGCTGAGAGGGCATCCGTGCTGCCGGCAATCATGCCTGCAATCGCGGTAAAGCGAACGACCTCGGTCACGACAAGCAGCTTCTTTCGTCCGATCTGATCCGATAGATAGCCGCCGAAGATTCCGGCAACGAACGCCAACAGAATCGTAACCGTCATCAGAATTCCGGTGAGCTTGGCGCCAAATTGACCAGCCAAGTAGATGCCCATGAACGGAAAAATACAGTTGTTGATCATATGCGTCATGAAGCGCTCTATCATCCGGGCTTTCACATTGCGTTGCAGCTTCCAAAAAGATAAGGACATGGTCTTCTCGTTCCTCTTTCCAGCAAGCTCCGAGCGGCAGCTTTTACCTTTTTATAATGACAGTAGGACATCTTCAATAAAATGTCAATGCTGTATTATGGTGGGCTCCGCGCAATTGTGATTCCCTTCGAGCGCTTTATCGGTTTCTGTCACCGCTCTTAACCCGATACCACTGGCGATACAGCTCTTGAAACCCGAGCTTTTCATAGAGTGACACCGCCGCTTCATTGTCCGTCAGAACCTGCAAAAAGGCTTCTTCCGCCCCGGCCTCCGCCGCTTTTGCCAATAAGGCGCGCATGAGCTTGCCCGCAAAGCCTCTCCTGCGAAAGGCCGCCGCGGTGATGATATAGTATACGGCGGCATGCGCTCCAACAATGACCACCATCCCGATGGCCGCAGCCTTTCCCTTCTCCGTGATCGTCGCATAATAGCAAGGATAGGTTTGGAGCTCGAACAGGCGGGCGATCGTCTTCTTATGGGGGCTTTGCTTCGGGTTCAGCTTGATGTAGTTTTTAAGCCATGGATCGACAGCCGAGAAGGACACAATCGGCTCCTCATTCTCTTGTTCGACCGGTTCGGCCAAAGGCAGGGCGACTCTCTGCACGCTAACCTCTTCGACGCGGCTGTAGCCAAGCCGCTCCAGCTCACGGTCAAGCTTCCTCGGCAAGGACGCCGCCGTGAGCTTAAATACCGGGTCCAATCCAAGCCGGGCATAGTAGTCCTCGCAAAAAGCGATATGCTCCGAAAGGGGAAGCTCGGAGGAATAGAGGGGAAGCACCGAATTGGCGCGCTTGGAATACCCGTCAGCCGAGCGCAGCAGCCATCCGTCCATGCACAGAACGGACAGGGCTGGCCATGAATTCACGGCGAGCTCCTCATAGGTTCGAATAACCGACAAGCGGGCAGTGGACATAGACGTTCCTTCTTTCTCGATGATAGCTAGATTCTCTTTCCTTTTTCTTACTCTAGCACGAACCGGAAGGCCATGAACAGCGCCATCGCCACGAGCGCGGGGAGCATGTTCGCCACGCGGATTTTTTTGATCTCGAGGAGATTGAGGCCTACTCCGACGATCAGGACGCCGCCGACCGCCGAGATCTCCCTCACGGCTGCGCTGAGCGACACTGGATCGAGACGCAAGGCGAACCAGAAGGCACCGAGCGCGATCACTCCCTGGTAGACGAAGACAGCCGGAGCGGAGAAGATCACTCCGATCCCCAAAGTCGATGCGAGAATCAGGGTGATCATCCCGTCCATAATCGACTTTGTGTAGAGCAGGGAGTGCCCCTGTCCCGTCGCGCTCTCGATCGGCCCGAGAATCGCCATCGCCCCGATACAGAAGATCAGCGTTGAGGTGACGAATGCTTGTCCGACCTTGCCGGAGCCTTCGCCGCCCACCTTGCGCTCCAGCCACGCGCCGACCCGTTCAAAGCCGCGTTCCACTCCGATGGCTTCGCCAAGCAGCGTTCCGCCCGCCAAGCTAATGACCAGATAGAGCGTCTCTTCCCCCTTTAATGCCATTCCCACGCCGAGTACGCAGGTGAAGATGCCGATCGCTTGAATCACCGTTCGGTGCATCGTTTCCGGCATTTTCGGCAGGAAGATGCCGAGCACGCCCGCCGCAATGATGGCGAGCGCGTTAATGATCGTACCCCATAAAGCCGTCAGCACAAACCGATCCCCCTCGTCTTCATTGCTTACCATAGGCCTCTATACAAAAGGCACCCCGCTCCATGAACAGGGTGCCCGTCTTCCCATTTGACTTTGGCTCCTCATTATCGTTCCGTCATGCTACAGCCGATTCTCACTTGGCTGAGTCATGAAGGCTATGAACATTTTGGTGGAACTGCTTGATGACCTGCTGCAGGTATTTTCCGTCTTGCCGGGTAAGCCCCCGCTGATTCTGCTTCATGATGAGCTCTTGCATATTTCGCTTCAGCATTTCCGACTTGCGTTCCAACAACTGTTCACGGGTCAACTTCGTCCACTCCCCTGGTTTTATTGGCTGCTCGACATGACGCGAACGTACGGCCGCGAGAATCGGCGCCGGGTTCGAAAGAGGTATCTCCCGGTTTCTCCATCCATGCCGAGATTTCCGCTTTCTTGTCTCAATTGCTCTTAATTATATAGCTTTCGGGACGGTCGATAAAATCGGATATTTCCGCTCTCGCCGCAATAATCCGGCATTTGGTGAAGGAATGGCAGCCCAGAGGAGGCAAACCGAAAGGATGCTCCCGATTTCTCTACTTCATCTCTTTAAAGCGTCTTCTCGTCAATGAGAAAGGTTATCAGCCTATGCCTTCGATGGAAACACGACCAAGTAGAAAAACGTGCATATCTTCGAGTTCCAGTGGAATAGTAGGGGTAGCGCCCCGGGCCGGGCGGCATTGACCATTTCAAAACGGATAGGAGAAATCCCGATGTCGAATCGTTACCGTTCCTCCGCTCTTGCGGTTATCGTATGCATTCTCATGATCGCCAGCCTCCCTGTATCCGCCTTGACAGGGTCGCATGCGGATTCCGCCGCAGCAGCCAAGACAGCCTCATCTGCGGTGTCCGATGAAGGCATTTCCCAAGCTGCCGCAGCCGATGGCGCCTATCACTTCGGTTTCAGAAAGGGCCGGGGCGGTCAGCCCGCATCGATCGACGACGAAGGTTTTAAGCCGATTCTGCAAAAGCACGCAGCGATCTTCCGCGGCGCCTCTGCCGCTAGCCCGGACGCGAAGGAGCTGTATCTCACCTTCGACAATGGGTATGAGAACGGTTATACCCCGGCCATCCTCGATACCCTCAAGGAGAAGAAGGTTCCGGCTATCTTTTTTCTGACCGGACACTATGTTCTGAGCAAGCCGGAGCTTGTGAAACGCATGGCTACCGAGGGCCACCTGATCGGCAACCATTCCTGGAGCCATCCGGACATGACGCAGGTGACGAACGAGAAGATCCGGGAGGAGCTAGCCAAGGTAAAGACCGCCGTGGTCGAACTCACCGGTCAGAAGGAGATGGCGTTCGTCCGCCCACCCCGCGGGATCTTCAACGAACGGGTGCTGCGGGTTTGTGCGGAGGAGGGCTATTCCAACGTCTTCTGGTCGATCGCATACAAAGACTGGGACCCGAACGAACAGCGCGGCGCAGATTACGCTTACCGCCAAGTCATGGCGCAGCTTCATCCGGGAGCCGTCATCCTGCTCCATTCCGTATCACGAGACAATACCCAAGCGCTCGGGCGAATAATCGACGACGCGCGCAAGCAGGGCTACGAGTTCAAGAGCCTGGATGCCATCGCCACGCGGACTTATTGAACGGCTCAAGCTCAGCAAACGCAAACATCCCGCTCTTCCTGCCGTCTGGAGGAGAACGGGATGTTTTTGTCCATCAAGTCGGCCGCTCCAGCCCGAGCCGAGCAGTGCCTACCCGATGGTGATCTTCCCTTCGGGATAGCGGTACAGCTCCTTCTCATGCTTCGGCGTGAGCGCGAATGCCAATGTGACCGGGCCGAGCCGGCCGACGAACATGAGGATCATGAGCAGGCCTTTGCCGTAATCGGTCAAATTCGCGGTTAGCCCCATCGAGAGGCCGGCCGTGGCATAGGCGGATGTCGCTTCGAACAGGATCCCGAGAAAGCTGTAGCTCTCCGTCACGGATAGAATCATCGCAGCGAGGATTACGAAGAAGAAGGAGAACAGCGTGAAGGTGATCGCTTTGTAGACCCGCTCCTGCGCGAGCCGCCGATTGAAGAGGACGATGTCCTGCCTCCCGCGCAGCATGGCGATGACGGCTCCGACGAGTATGGCGAAGGTGGTCACCTTGATTCCTCCGCCGGAGGAGCCCGGAGCGGCTCCGATGAACATCATCAGGATCGTAAAAAACTGCGTGGCCTGGCGCATGGAGCCGACGTCCAAGGTCGAGACGCCCGCCGAGCGCATGGACACCGATTGGAACAGCGATCCGAGCAGCTTGCTCGGAGCCGATAGCTTTTGCAGGGTGAGCGCGTTGGTGTATTCGAAGATCAAGATCACCAGCGTCCCGACGAGAATCAGGGCGACCGATACGAACAGCACGACTTTGCTGTGCAGGGTGAGCTTGCGCCGCTTGCGATAATGCAGCAGGTCGTCGATGACGATAAACCCGATGCCGCCGAGAAAAATGAGCACCATGGTCACCACGTTGACGAACGGATCGTTGACGTAGTGGATCAAGCTTCCCGCCCGTCCGGGGAACGCTCCAAACAAATCGAAGCCCGCATTGTTGAAGATGGAGATGCTGTGAAACAAGCCGAAATAGACCGCCTGATCGGCGGGCATCTCGAGCAGAAATCTCACCGAGAGCAGAACCGCCCCAACAGCCTCAATCACGAGCGAATAGACCAATACCCGGCGGATCAGGCGAACGATGCCCTCCACGGTTCCGTGGTTCATGGCTTCCTGCAGAATGAGACGTTCTTTGAAGGTGATCTTCCGCTTAAACACGAGAGCAATCAACGACGCCATCGTCATGAAACCGAGACCGCCGAGCTGAACCAAGGTCAAGATCACCAATTGGCCGAAGAGCGTGAAATCCTCTCCCGAATTGACCACGGACAAGCCTGTGACACAGGTCGCCGAGGTAGCCATGAACAGCGAATCGATAAAAGGCAGTTCTCCGTCCCCGTCGAGCGAAATTGGCAAATGGAGGAGAAATGCCCCAAGAATGATGATAAGAATAAACCCCAAGGCGAGCACCTGAGGCGGGTGAAGCCGGGCCAATCGGAATGGCCAAGCGAGTGTGGACGGTTTCAAGGCTCCCGTTCCTTTCCCGGATGATGGCATGAACCGGAGGCATCCAGTAGAAGCGCTCCAGTGGCTTTGTGCCCATTGTATAAGCGCCGTGCGGGAAAGTAAAGGGGCGGGAGGACAAGGGGCAGGCCGGTAAAGGTTCAACTCGCGGTGATCGTTGCCTTACTCCGTGAAGCCGTAGGAAAAGAGCTTCTCTGTCTCCTCAAAGCGGGCTTCCGGGGTGGAGGCGCCCATGACGACCGCGATCAAGCGGCGTCCATGCTGATTGACGGTTCCGGTAAAGCAGTATCCCGCTTCGCTCGTATATCCGGTCTTTAGACCGTCATTGCCCTTGAAGCCGAAGCGGCCGCCGGGAAGCATCTCGTTGGTGGTCGGCAGAACCACCTTGCCTCCCTTCAGGCTCGCTTCCAGCTGACTGGTGATCTTCAAGATCTCCGGATATTTGCGGATCAGATGAGAAGCCAGCACACCGGCATCACGAGCGGACATTTTATTGTCCCCCTTGGGCCGGTCGGGTGAAATCTCCGCGATGTCCCGTCGGCCAAGCCCGGTCGCATTGTAAAATTTCGTGTCCTTCAGCTTCAGCTGGGCGGCGGTTTCGTTCATCTTCTTGACGAACTTGCTTTCCGAGCCGGAGACATGCTCCGCAAGTGCCACCGCCGCATCGTTGGCCGAATGAATCGCCATCGCGGCGAACAGGTCGCGCACGGACCAGCGCTCTCCCTCCTGTCCGTCCATACCAGCGCCGGGTACGGCTGCGGCATATGCGCTGAACTCTACTTCATCCTCCCAATCCAGCTCTCCTGACTGAATGTCCTCCAGAAGAAGGTACTCCGTCATCATCTTGGTCATGCTTGCGGGAGGCAGCGCCGAATGGCTGTTGTGCTCGTACAGCACCTTGCCGTCCGACACGTCGAGCAGGAAAGCGGAGCTGGCGTCAAGCCCCCGAAGAGCGGCAGTTGCTCCGGCTGGCTCCGCCGATTGGCGGGAATCAAACGCATAGCTGACGATCTTGGGTGCGGCGGCAAGAACAAGGATCAAGGTGACAACGGCAGCGATTCGTTTCATGAAGGACTCAAACCCTTTCTTTATCTCTCTACGAGTCCTATTGTAAAGAATCGGATTTAAGCTCCGTTTAAGAATCCCTTAAGATTTCTTAAGTTCGATTTCCGTTAACGGCAGCCTGAAACGGAAAACCGTCCTCTGCCCGTCGCTCTCCACCTCGATGGCTCCTCCGTGCTGCTCCACAATGCCCTTCGCGATGGCGAGTCCGAGGCCGGAGCCGCCGGTATGCTCGTTGCGCGATTTCTCCACCCGGTAAAACCGGTCGAACACGTAAGGCAGATCGACCAGGGGAATGGGCTCTCCGTAATTGATCACTTCCGCCACGGCCAGCCTGCCTTCCCGGCGCACCGCGATATC
Organism: Gorillibacterium timonense; assembly: GCF_001457415.1. Classification (GTDB taxonomy): domain Bacteria; phylum Bacillota; class Bacilli; order Paenibacillales; family NBRC-103111; genus Gorillibacterium; species Gorillibacterium timonense. The sequence goes on along the minus strand of NZ_LN881722.1, from coordinate 319,186 downwards.
GATGTACTTGCCGATTTTGCCGTACTGCATCGCATTGGACAGCAGGTTCTCAAAGACGCGAATCAGTTTCCCCGCATCCCCGTACACCACAAGCGGGCTGCTTGAACGGGAAAGCCTGCCCTCCATCCCCTGCTCCAGAAGCGAGAGGCGATATTCCGTCAGAAGCTGCCCGGCCAGCTCGGCCAGATCGACCGGCTGCAGCTGGAACGGAAGCTGCTCGTTGCGCATCCGGGTATAATCGAACAAGTCACGGATCAGCTCGTTCAAGCGGACCGCCTTCTCATGCGCAATCGCGATATACTGCCGAAGCTCCACCTCGTCCCGGTACCGGTCCTGATCGACCAGCTCCAGGTACCCCATCAACGACGTAAGCGGGGTGCGCAGGTCATGCGAAACGTTCGTAATCAGCTCATTCTTCGTCTGCTCGGCCCGCCGTTCCTCCTCCAGCGAATTTTGCAGGCGCAGCGCCAGCTCGTTGATCCGGATGGCGAGTTCGGTCAGCTCGTTGTTTTGCTGAACCGGCACGGTCTCCCGGGACCGCCCTGACGAGACGCTTCCGATGGAACGAAGCATTTTGCTTAGATAGAGGTAGCGCCTCAGGTTGAAGAGTACCATGAACAGGATCATCAGGAAGCCGAACACCAGCGGCAGAATCACGCGTGCACCGCCGAAGGTGTTTACCAAGTCGAATAGATGAAGAGAGGGATAGCGTAACGCGATCCCAACGATGCGGTCGAAGACGGATTGAAGCACGAACAGCCCTATCATCGAGAGCAAGAGGCTGCCGATCATTTGGAAGACGAGCCTCCGGACCATTTTCATAGTGGAATTAGCCATCGATCTTATACCCCACTCCCCACACCGTGACGAGAATGCGCTCGTTCATCTCCCGCTCGAGCTTGTCGCGCAGGTTGCTGATGTGCACCATCACCGTGTTGTTCGAATCGAAATAATGCTCCTGCCACACCTGTCGGAAAATATCCTCCGCCCCCATCACCCTTCCAGGCTGGCTGGCAAGAAGATGGAGAATACCGAATTCCTTCGAGGTGAGGTGCAGGTTTCGGCCGTTCACTTCCGCCGTGTGCGTCCGGCTATCAATTAGGAGCGGCCCGATACGGATTTCACCGTCCGTTCTTCGTTCGGCGGGCCGATTATACTGGTAGGTTCTGCGAAGAAGCGATTTGATCCGGGTGACCAGCTCAAGCGGGTGAAACGGCTTGGCCAGGTAATCATCCGCGCCGGTCATCATGCCCGTGATCTTGTCCATTTCCTCCGCCTTAGCGCTCAGCATGAGGATAGGGATCGATCGATCCTCCCGGACCCTCCGGCAAAATTCGATCCCGTCCATCCGGGGCATCATCACATCGAGGACGACCAGGTGGTACTCCTTCTTCTCGAGCGCCGACAGCCCCTCCGCTCCATCCGCCGCCGTATCGCATTCCAAGCCCTCGTGATCCAGGTAGATCCGCACCAAACCGGCGATGGCCGGATCATCGTCCACGATCAATATTCGGTATTCCATAAGCAGAACTCCTTTGTGCAAACGTTCATTTTCCAGGTGGTCTCCCCTACTATAACCAATTCACCTCTCCTCTGTCCGCATTCCCCGGCATTCTTAAGAAATCTTATGATGTTGTGTCTTCCAGCTGCTTCCCATATAATATTGTGAAAAGGGGGGTGATTGAGTTGGAAAGTTGACGCATACATTTTACAGTCGGCTGTACGCGAATCTGTACGTCAATCACTCAATAATCCCGGAGGTGAATATCCGAACCCGCGTGCGGGGAGGATGACGGCTTGGAAGATGGTTTATCGATTCTATTGAATTTAGTTTTGGTTCTTATACTCGTTTTGTTGAACGGCTTTTTTGTGGCGGCGGAATTTGCGCTCGTGAGGGTGCGCGCCACCCGCTTAGCGGAGCTTGCTAGCTCCGGCAACAGTCGGGCGAAGGTCGCCCAGCATGTCGCGTCGAAGCTTGACGCGTATTTGTCCGCGTGTCAGCTCGGGATCACCCTCGCCTCCCTCGGTCTTGGCTGGGTGGGAGAGCCGGCGATTGCCGACCTCATCGTTGAGCCTTTTCTGAACTGGGTCGGAGCGCCCGAATCCCTGATCCACCCGATTTCCCTTGGTGTGGCATTCGCTGTTATTACCTTCCTTCACATCGTTCTCGGGGAACTCGCCCCGAAATCCATCGCGATTTTTCAAGCGGAGACGACCTCCCTGTGGCTCAGCGCCCCGCTCCTGTGGTTCTATCGGTTGATGTACCCGATCATCTGGCTTCTGAATGGAGCAGCCAATACGATCCTTCGCTGGATCGGGATCGAGCCTGCAAGCGAGCATGAAGCGAGTCACACGGAAGAAGAAATCCGCATTCTGATGAAAGAAAGTCAAAAGGGCGGCCACATCGACCAGAACGAACTGACCCTTATGGAAAATATCTTCGAATTCTCCGAACGTCTCGCCCGCGAAGTGATGATTCCGCGCACCGTGGTGGAATGCCTGTATGCGGACTTGCCCTTTGAAGAGAATTTGACCTCCGTCATGGAGACTCGACACACCCGCTATCCGGTCGTGATGGAAGAGAAGGACAATGTGCTCGGCTTCGTCCTCTCGGCGGACGTCTACAATGCCGCTCTCTCCCAGGATCGGGCTTCCGCCAAGCTGGAGCCGATGATTCGGCCGGTGCCCCATATCCCCGAATCGATGGAGATCAGCCAAGTGCTGAAGGTCATGCAGCGCGAGCGCGTCCACCTCGCCGTCGTCGTTGACGAATACGGCGGTATGGCCGGGATCATCGCCATGGAGGACATCCTCGAGGAGATCGTCGGGGATATCCATGACGAATGGAAGGAAGAGCGTCCGGAGGTAGAAGTGTTCGACTCCTATACCTCCGTTGACGGCCGCTTCCTGCTCGACAAGCTGAACGACCTCTTCCACCTCGATATCGAGGACGAGGAGATCGATACTGTAGCCGGCTGGGTCTATCAACAGCTGGAGGAGAAGCCGAAGGTCGGCATGCAGGTTCTGTACGACGGAATCATCTTCGAGATTGCCGAGCTCGACAACCTGCGGATCGACCGCGTGACGATCCACGCTTTGCCTTATCACGAAGAGCTGCTGGAAGACGCTTCAGGCTGACCCTGAGAGAGTCCATACGGCTCTCTAGGATCTCGCCCACAGCAACCAGATAAGTTGAACCCCTGTACCTTAGCAGAACCGGAGCGGATCGAACCTACCTCGATCCGACTCCGGTTCTTTTGGTTTCGGATGATCGTCTCTGGCAGGATCGCCTTAGCCTGCGGACAGCATTTCGAACCCCTACCCTTCGATAAAGGAACATGCCCATGTTATTTATGAAAACACTGAATGGCTGGGATTCCTGGTGCAAGGTTTTCGATTCGGTCGAAGCCTTCTCCCCTCTGGCCCACGCCATCTTTCTCAAAGAAGGCTTGTCGATCAAGAGCCCGCTTCAGAAGCTTACTCCCGGCACGAACGCCGTGTTCCGGGCGGATGATTGGGTCATCAAGCTATTCGCTCCTATGGAAGCCTCCATCGATACGAAGGACGATTATCACACCGAGCTCTCCGTGATGAAATTCGCTATGGATCACGGAATATCCGTGCCCAAGCTCATCGGATACGGCGAGACCCGGGATCGTTACCTTTTCCGGTATCTCATCATGGAGTACATCCCCGCCGTTCAGTCCATCGACGAGCTGCTGGCGTCTCCGGCGTCCGTTAAGATGGAGTTTGCCGAGCGAATCAAGGAGATCCTCACAAAGCTTAACCGACCGGGCCCAGACCCGCTCCCCCTTCTCGATCTTAGCGATCAAAGCACTCGGCTGAAGCGCATGGAGGGACTAAATCCAGCTTTGATTCACGGGCTTTCGCTCGTTGCGGAGGAGCAGGATTTAAGCAAGCCCGTCGTGGTCCACGGTGATATCACGCGGGATAATCTCATCATTGGCTCGGACGGCTCCGTGACGCTGATTGATTTTGCGGACAGCCGCTTGGCTCCGGCATGCTATGAGCTGCCTGCCCTTGTGTTCGAGCTGTTTCTGTGCGACAAGGAGTTGGTCTCGGCTTATATCGGCAAGGAGGATCGAGAACGGTTCTTGGATGCGCTCATTGGCGGCTTGTCTCTCCATCTGTTTTGCGGAAATATTCTGAAGGATTATTTCGAGCAAATTGATTGGCCCAAGGATCGCATAGCAAGCGTTCCCGAATTAAAGCAGCTGCTGCAGGATCAATTCTTCTCGGAATAAAAAGAGCCTCACTCCCGAATCGGCTTCAACTTTTGGCCGTTTGGGGGTGAGGCTTTTTAGCTTAAATGTCTAGAGGCGACGATTTGCCGAATGCGCTGCCGAATGTGCTACTGAAGCCGAAGCCAGAGCTGAAGCGGCAGACGCTGCTGGTTTATTCCGCCGCTGCCGCCGAAATCGTCACCGGCAGCTTGCCGCGAGCCGGAATTTCACCCGCGAGCACGCGGGCGAGCGAAGTCATCGCTTGCGGACGGTTCTCGTAAGCTGCCAGATAGGTCGGAATCGCCGGGAACTCGTTCAAATCATAGGGATTCCGTGTCGAAGCGACAACAAGCCTCAACCCGGACCGCTCGGCCAACTGCTGCACGAGCCGCACTTGGCCTTCCGGAAGGCGAGACACCGGATTGTGGGTGGCCACGACCACCTGGGAATACCCGGCTGTCGCTTCAAGAAGCTCACGAACGGCAGCCTCGCCCGGATCGAGGCCGATACGCAGTTCCCGCACCTCGGCCAGATACGGCCGCAAGGCGGCCCCCAGCGTAGCCTCCTGCTCAATGATCTCGACCACCTGCGTCGCTTCCCGCGGCTCAGCCCAGACGACCAGCGTCGGCTCGTCGCGGCGAAGCGGCAGGTTCCCGGCGGTGTCCTTCACCAGCGTGATGCTCTGCTCGCTGGCTTCACGCACCGTCCGCCAGTCCTCCGCACGGCCGAGCTGCCCGCTCAGCGCTCCCGGCTCCGAGGCCGTACGATCCATGCCGCGCTGCTCCTTGAGCGCGAGGATGCGCTCCACGGACTCGTCGATGCGCGCCTCGGAGATGCGGCCCCCTCGCACCGCCGCGATGACCGCGCCGATGGCCGCGCGCTGCTCCTCCAGCGTATGGCTGACCAGCACGACGTCGACTCCCGCTTCCACCGCGAGCACGGCTCCCTCCGCCACGCCGAAATGGCGGGAAATGGCGTGCATCTCCATACAGTCGGAGAAGACGACTCCGTCATAGCCGAGCTTGCTGCGCAGGAGCCCTGTCACGACATTCGGCGACAGCGTCCCGGGCAGAGACTCCGGCTCGAAGGCGGGGAAGATCACATGCGCGGTCATCACCGCGTCCGTTCCTTCGGCGATCGCCCGGCGGAACGGAGCGAGCTCGACGCGCTCCAGCCGCTCGGCGTCATGGGCGATCAGCGGCAGCCCATAATGGGAGTCGAACTCCGTGTCCCCATGGCCGGGAAAATGCTTCACGGTGGCGGCGACTCCGGCTTCCTGGTAGCCGCGCACTGCGGCCGTTCCCAGCTCGCCGACGAAAGCCGGGTCCTCGCCGTAAGAGCGGACCCCGATGACGGGATTGAGCGGATTATTGTTCACGTCGAGGCTCGGGGCGAAGTTCACGTTGATGCCGAGAAGCCGCAGCTCCCGCCCGCTGATCTTCGCCGTCTGATAGGCGAGCTCGGCGCTGCCCGCCGCCCCGAGTGCCATCGCACCCGGAATGAGCGTGACGTCGCGGTCGATCCGCGACACCATCCCGCCCTCCTGGTCGATGGCGATAAAGAGCGGCGCGTCTCCCGCTTCCGCGTTCTTCTCTTGAAGCGTCTGGGACAGCCGGGCGACCTGCTCCGGATCGCCGATGTTGCGGCGGAAGTAGATGACGCCGCCGAGAGAATTCTCGCGGATCAAGTCCAGAATCCCGTCTGTCGGAGTCAGACCGTCAAAGCCGGCCATAAATAGTTGTCCTACCTTTTGCTCCAAGGTCCACTTTTTCCAATTCCGCATGCCCATCACCCTCCGAATCCCGCTAGGGGAAGTTTCTTAGTTGTCTCCATTGTCGCCAATGCTACTTACGTACTCGCGCGTTGTCAACCCACAAATCGGCGATCCCTCTCGCCTCGCCAAGATCATCAAGGAATCCCGGCCTGCGGCTCCCCTCGCGCTCCGCGAAATTCCGATGGAGTGAGCCCCGTGTGCTTCACGAACACTTTGGTGAAGTAGCGTCGCTCTGCGTACCCGACCAAGGCTCCGATTTTCGTCACGCTCTTGTCGGTCATGAGCAGCATCGACTTGGCCAGTTCCATGCGCTGGCGGGTCACATATTCGACGAAGGTCTCTCCGAAATGGCTCTTGAACAGCAGGCTGAAATAGCTGCTGCTGATGCCGAGATGTCCGGCGACCTCCTCCACCCCGATATCGGATGCCAGGTTGCGGTGAATGTAGTCCTTGGCGTTCAGCATGAGCAGCTCGCTCGTCTTCTTCCCAAGCGCCGAGGCAAGCGAGCGGTCCACGAGATGCACGACCGCGTCCATGATGTCCTTGATGCCAAGGCTGTGCTGCAGCTTCGTCCAGAGCTCATCCTCGTCCTGCGGCGTCACCATGTCCATCTCGCGCATCTCGCGAAGCAGATGCACGATCAGGTAATGCAGCACCGTCTCCGCTTTGGCGACAGCCGCTTCGTTCGGCTCGGCGGCGATATCCCGCCTCAAGCTCTCCAGCGCGCCTGTGATGCGTGCCCGGTCCTGCTTGCGGAGCCCGGAGATCATCTCCTCCATGGTCTTCCACAGCGAACGGCTGCTGTCCGCCATCCGCAGGACCTCATCGGTAACGGCAAGCACCTTGCTGTTGCCTGAATTGATCAGCAGCATGCGCTGCATGGTCTGATAAGTCGAAGCCAGCTCGGCAAACTTAACCGGCTCGGGATGCATGCCGACGCTCACGCTCAGCTTGACGTTGTCCCGGACCGCCTCCTGGAGAGCGGCGAGCCAGCACGCCATCGCTTCATCCGACGCCTCCGTATCCCCCACCTGGCGTTCCACCAGGATGAGCCACTCGCCTTCGCGGATCTGCAGCACCCGATACGGAAGCCTCAGCGGAGTGAGTGCGTCCTGAAGGACGTTGCCCACCGCGAAGTTCCACAGCCTCCGCTCATTATCAGTCCATTTTACCGAGTGCAGGGAATAACCGTCGATATCGACCAACAGAACCGTATAGGCCAGCTCGTCGACTCTCACCCCCTCGTCGACCAGGAAGTTCCGTGCATTGACGGACGGGAAGCCCATCACCACATCACGCAAAATTTTCTCATAGGCGAGACCCGCCGCTTTTCCCCATTTGCGCTCCTTCTTGATGTCTTCAGCGCGGCGCGTGCGAATGCTTTCGGCCACCTGCCCAACCTTAGCCTCCAGTTGCTCGTAATCGATCGGCTTGAGGATGTAATCCTTCACTCCATACTGCATGGCCGTCCGCGCGTATTCAAATTCCTGATAGCCGGTAAGCATCAGAATCTCGCAGGCTGCGTCCACCTTGCGAACTTCCTCCAGAAAGACGAGGCCGTCCATCACCGGCATGCGAATATCGCAGAGGATCACATCCGGCCGGTGCTCCTTCACCGCCATGAGCGCCTCCTGACCGTTGCGGGCCAAAGCGACTACCTCCAGCCCCATTCGTTCCCAAGGCAGCACCTTCTTCAGGTTGTTCAGAATCGGCATTTCGTCGTCAACCAGCATGGCTTTCAATTTCATTCGGATCACCCGGTTCCGCTAATGGTAGAACGCATTTGATGACAGTCCCGACTCCAGCCTCCGAGCAGATAAACAGCCCGTATCGGCTTCCAAACTGAATGCGGATCCGGTCCGCGACGCTACGCAGTCCGAGTCCTCTCCGCTCCGGCTCGTTCCCCGCTGAACCGGCTGCTCCGCCTTCTCTCCCGTTCCTTCGTGCGGGCCACCCGGCTCCGTTCGGCGATTGCTCTGCTCCTGTCAGCGTTAGCCCCGCCTCCGACGCCCTGCGGCCCGATTCCTCCGGCGTTCCGCGGGCTCCGGCACTCCCGGCGGCTCTCTCCTCAGAATCCAGGTAGTGGAACGCCGCCAGCTGGCCGGGCGTCATCCCGATGCCATTGTCCTCGACGGTGAGCACGAGCCGCCCGCCTGCCCGTTCCGCCGTCACGCGGATCAGCCCCTTGCGGGCCAGCCCGTCGAAGCCATGCTGAATGCAATTTTCGACCAGCGGCTGCAGGGTGAGCTTCTGCACGGGACAATCCAGCAGCTCCTCAGGAACTTCGATTTCATAATCGAACAGGTCCTCGAAGCGGAAGCGCTGGATCTCCAGGTAGCTGCGCAGGTGCTCGATCTCCTGCCGAAGCGGGATGATGCTGTTGCCGTGGATGCTGATTCGGAGGATGCTCGCCAGCCGGAGCACCATCTGGCTCACCTTGCGCCCCTCGTTCTGCACGGCCAGCACATTGATCGACTCCAGCGTGTTGAAGAGGAAATGCGGCTTGATCTGCGCCTCCAGCACCCGCATCTCCGCCTGGGTCTTCTGCTCCTGCTCCTTCTTCACACTCCCGAGCAGCTCCTGGATGCGGGCGATCATGCTGTTCAAGCTGCGCGCGAGCAGATTCAATTCGTCGCTGCCGCTCTCCCGCACCCTCACGTCCAGCTCTCCGTCCTCCACGCGGCGCATCGTCCGGGAGATGCGCGAGATCGTACGGGTGATGCGATTGACGAAGAACAGCAGGAAGACGAAGGCGGACAGCAGGCAGGCGACGATGATGAGGCCCACCCATTTCGTATAGAGGTTAATCTCCTTCGACAACGAGCTCCAGGGAGTCACGGAGACGAGCTGCCAGCCTTCGTTGTCCAGCCGGATGCTGGAGACGATGCTGTCCACATCCTGGAACATCTGCCGCTTGCTCTGCGTCCCCGTCTTCACCTCCGGCAAATCCTTCGTGTATTCCCGCAGGAAGAGACCCTCGCTCTGAAAGGAGCTGTCGAACAGAATCAGCCCCGTGCGATTCACAATGAAGAATCGGGTCTGGTACGTCTCCTGCTTGTAGGTGAAATACCGAAAGAGATCCTCGAGCGCAGAATTCTTCATCTGGACGACGAGCACGCCCTTGTCGCTCAGCGTGATGATGTCCTTGACGACTCGAACCTGGGTGAAGACCGGGTCCGTTCCGGTCAGCTGCGGATATTCGAAGGGGCCGACCCATTTCGGCTTTCCATCTCGGGCGAGCACCTCGGAGTAGAGCGTTTCCTTTTTGAAGACGTCAAAGGGCAAGGCAACGAACCGGTCCTTCTGGTAAAAGGGAATGATCGTCCCGCCCTCCATCGTGTACACAAACGCATAGCTTACCGAGGGGTGATTGACCAGCAGATCGCGGAAGTTCCGCTGAACCTCATTCAGCTTCAAGTAATCGATATCCGTGACATTCGCTCCGGGCTTGCGCAGAACCTCCTGGATGGCATTGCTCGCGATCGTGCTGTCCGTCACCTTGTTCATTTCCTGGAAAATAAAATCCACGCTCTGATAAAGCGCCCGGAGCGTGATTTCGGCCTGGCGCGTGTACTTCTCCTGCAGGATATCCGAGAGAAAGGAGTACGCCGCTATGCCAAAAAGGAAGAGAGGCAGGAGGATGAGGGTGAAGAAAGCTGTAAACAGCTTGGCTCTCAGCGTCATCCTCATTCTGCTTCTCTTCCTTTCCTATTTGACGAATCCTGATTCATACAGCCCGGTTATTCCGGTTAAGGGATGGCTCCACCACTTGTTAAAATCAAGATGCCATAGGAACGCGTACTAGCCCTTGACGCTCCCCGCAGTGAGACCCTCGATGATCTTCTCCTGCAGGAAGGCGTACAGAATCAATACCGGCGTCACACTGTACACGATCCCGGTGCAGATCAAGGCATAATCGGTCTGGAACGCGTCCCGGAAACCGACCATCCCGGTAGGGAGAGTCTTCAGCGCTTCCTTGCTGAGGAAGAAGTTCGCGAGCAGGTATTCATTCCAGTTGCCGAGGTAGTTGATGATAAAGACCGTCACAAGCGCCGGAACGGTAAGCGGTAGTACTATTCTAGCAAACAAGCCGGCAGCGCTCAATCCATCCATGATGGCGGCTTCCTCCAGCTCAAACGGAATGTTGCGCATGAAGGCCGCGATGAGCAGGACGCTTAAGGGAAGCGCCCCCGCCGTATAGGGAAGAAGCAGCGCCCAATGGGTGTTCAGGATTCCCATCTTCATTACCAGGATGTATTGGGCGATGAAGAGCACGTTGCCCGGAATGAGCATGCCGATCAGAACAAACTGGTAGATCCATTTGCTCGTTCGGATGAACTTCATCCGGGTGAGAGCAAAGGCTGTCCCGGCTGCCAGCAGGACTCCGACGACCGAGGAGACGAGCGAGATGTACAAGCTGTTGAAAAAGTAGACGTTGATCTTCGCCTTCACCCACGCCTCGCGGTAGTTCTCGAATACCCAATGTTCCGGAAGCGCGAAGGGTCGGGAGGCAATCTCGACATTGCCTCCCTTGAACGAGGACAGGACGATGAAGGCGAACGGAATCAGGACGATGAGCACATAGAGCATGAGCACAGCGTGCGGAAGGATTTTCTTGAGTGCGATCGGCATCAGTATTCAATCCTTTCCGTGTTTCTTCCGAACGTCAGCTGATAGAGGGTCGTCAGGATCATGGCAAAAGCGAAGATGATGAGCGAGATGGCGGTGCCGTAGCCGAACTGTCCGATCTTGATCGACTTGTGCACCATATACGAGGCCATGACCTCCGTTGATCCGACTGGCCCGCCGTCCGTCATGACGAGCACAATATCCACGACGCGCATCGCTCCGGCGATGGACAGCATGACGACGACGGAGATGATCGGCCGGATGAGCGGAACGGTGATGCGCACGGCCTGCTGAAAGGCATTGGCGCCGTCGATGGCTGCCGCCTCGTTGATTTCCTTCGGAATGGCGAGAATCGCCGCCAGCACGAGCACGATATAGAAGCCCATCCACTGCCAGGCATTCGTGATCAGAATGGACACCATCGCCCACTTCGGATCGGACAGCCAATAGATCGGCTCAATGCCGAGCTTGCCCAGGAAGGTATTGAGAAACCCGACCTCCGGCTCGTAGATGAAGCTCCACAGAATCCCAATGACCGAGGTGGAGAGAATGGAGGGCATGAAGACCGTCGTCTTGTAAAAGCCCTGCAGGCGCTTCACATTGCCGATCAATAGGGCGAAGAAAATGATCATCGGCACCTGGATGAAGACGGAGAAGACGATAAACCACAGGTTGTTTAGAATCGAATGGCGAAAATCGACATCTCCGAACGCCTCACGGAAATTATGCAGCCCGATAAACTTCGTGGAGTCGAGGCCGCTCCAATCCGTGAAGGCATAGAAAGCGGAACTGCCCATTGGATAGATGAAAAAGAGAACGTACAAGGCGATCGTCGGCACAACGAACATGAGGTAAATAAACGGGTTTTTCAAGGTATCCTTCGACATCTGTTCTCACCCAGCTCCCTGCCCGGGAGGAACGATCCGACTCATTCGCAGGCTTCCCCACGCGAATGACGCCGTCCGGCCCGGTAGTCGTAGAAATTAGAAGAAGAAAAGGCGCCGCCCACACCGGGCGGGCAGCGCCTTCTTCATCCGAAGATTGCGGATTGGTGGCTCCGTTTATTTGGCGGCGGCTTTGTCGGCGATGGCTTGAACCGCAGCGCCCATCTTCTCAGGGGTCGTCTGTCCCGCGATCAGCTTGCCGATTTGCTTCTCGGCTTCCTGGTACACTTCCGTCTTGACGGTAGAATCGAAGTGCGAGAAGGCGTTGGTCGTCGCGTCGAACTGCGACATGACCGTGGTCACGATCGGATCCGTCACCTTCGCTTTGGCATCCGCCGACAGCTTCATGGAAGGCAGAACGCCGTCTTCCAGCAGCCCGCGCAGCTGCATTTCTTCGTTGTACAGGTTCTTGATAAAGGCCTTCACGGCAGCCAGCTCATTCTCGTTCAGATCAGCCGAGAAGCCGTAGCCGTTGGAATAGTTGGCGTTGATCGCTTTTTGGTCGCCTACGCCGTTCGGTACAGCGGGCAATGCGAAGTAACCCGCCTTCTCAAAAAGGTCCTTGGACAGCTCCTTGTCTTTAAAGACCGAGGACCGCCAGCTTCCGTCGAACATCATGCCAGCCTTGCCGGTGACAAACTGGTCGAGCATTTGGCCGTATTCGAGACCGAGCTCGCCTTTGGTAAAGTAGCCCTTGTCTACCCATTCCTTATATTTCGTAAAGGCGGCGACCACCGTCGGATCGGTCCACTTCTTCGATCCGTCTGCCAGCTCCTTCACGATCTCCGGTCCGGCGTAGCGCCCCATCAGCGTATTGACGAGCATCAGCGGCACCCACGCGCCCTTGGAGCCCATGGCAAACGGCGTGATCTTGTTGGCCTTTAAGGTTTCCGCAGCCTTTTCCAGATCCTCTAGGGTTTGTGGCTCGGCGATATTGAACTTGGCGAACAAGTCCTTGTTATAGTAGAAGCCTTCGGAGCTTCCTCCAAGCGGCAGGCCGTACAGCTTGTCGCCGTCTTTGAATTGGTTCAGGTTGACGAATTGATCCTGCTTGATGCCGATCTCTTCGAGTACAGGCGCAAGATCCAGGAGACGTCCGGCTTTGCCGTATTTCAAAGCGTCCCCTTCGCCGCCGAACAGGTCCATGATCTTGGGAGGGTTGCCGGCCGCCATTTCGGCGGGCAGCTTGGTGAACCGGTTGGTGTTGTCTTCCACGCCGTCCAGCTCGAATTTCAGGCCGGGAATTTCGGCTTCGGTTTTGGCGACCACGTCGTCGAGAATTTTCTTGCGGTTCTTCTGCGCATCCCCGATTTGGATGTGCCGCAGGGAAACCTTGAACGGCTCTGCCGCTTTCGTGGGTTCCGGTGAGGGAGAAGCGGATTCTGTCGCAGCCGGAGCTTGAGATGAGGAAGGACTTGCGGACTCCGCTGCATCCTTGCTTCCACAGCCGGCGGCGAGCGATGAGAGCGCCATAACCGAAACGAGAAGCAGTGACAACTTTTTCTTCATTCTTTGTGACCCTCCTAGACCTGTAATGGCAACGGGTTCGTTGCTGTCTTCATTATAGAGGCGGGCCCGTGCACCCGGCAGGTTCACATTTCAATAAAAGAGGGATAAAATCCTCTACTCCCCCTATACAAAAACCTCCCGAAACAAGCTCGGGAGGTTTCTGGCAGCGGCCGGCTTGGCCAGGTCTGCATGTATTCAAAGGATTTCGGTCGGCGGATCGGCAAGGGGACTGGCCCCGTGCTTGTCCTTATCCGCAGGGCAGTGTCATCGGGAGGTTTTCGCTGTCGCCTTGGCCTTCTTCTTCGGCTTGCCCGTCGGCGGCAAATGCTTGATGCTCTTCAGCATCGGCCCCTTGCAGAGCGGACATGCTTTGTCTTCAGGCAAATACTCTTCGCGCACCCAAGCCTTGCATCCGGCATCCTTGCATCGGTAAATCGGTGTTGCTTCCAATAACGGCTTCTCTGTAGCTTCTTCTGTCGAACCCAACGTGATTCCTCCTCATGATGGAAAGAAGAGCCGGCAAGCGGCTCTCCGGAAAGCAAAGGCGGACGAAGCGCAGAGCTCCATCCACCGTTTTCCTGACTATATAGTTTCTCCGATCCGGGAACGGCATGCGGAGAAACGACCCTTAGGCATTATATCGACAGCAGGGCGACATTTCAAGTATTGACAAATCACGCTCTCCAGCCTTCACCAATTGGAGCCGCCGGAGGAATTGTCACTGCCACTTGAAGAACCAGAGTCCCAAGAAGAGCCTCCTGAGGAGTTGCTGTCGAAGGACGAGGAGTTCCAGGAAGAATCGTTTGCGGAAATAGAGGAGGCGGCGGACTGCCGCTCTTCTTCCTCGCGTCTCGCCTCCTCGATCGCCAGCTCGATCTGGTGGATCGCCGATTCGAGCCCGCTCGATTCCTCCAGCGCTCTGGCGTAATAGCCGGCGGCTAGCAGGCTGGCGATATCGCCCATGCGGGAAGAATAATCGTTCGAGGACAGTCCCGCATACCGGGAGGAGCCCATCCGACCGTTCGCAGCCCGATAACGCCGTTCCAGATCAAGCAGTTGACGCTCGGCATTCTCCTTCTGCAGGGCAACCTCCTGCACCATATCGGTGTAGTGACCCGTCTCCGCCTGCAGCTGATCGAGCAGTTGACCGATTTCGTTCAACTCGTAAGGCGCGTTCGCCAGCAGGCCGCCGAGTCGATTTCGGAGAGCTTCGATCCGCTCTCCCACCTGATCGGCCCCGTAGCCGGAATGAAACCGCAGGTCCTCCGCCTTGATCCGCCGGATTCCCCGTTCATACACGGCTCCGTATTCCGCGAGCCGCTCCTTCGACTGGGCAAGCAGACGGTCAAGCTCGGCCCCCGCGCGAACATTGTCGGCGAGCAGACGCTCGCATTCGTCAAGCCGAGCAAGTCCCTCGTCGAGCAGGCTCCGCGCCTTGTCATACTCCTGATGCTCCTCGTCCGTCAGCACACGAATATCGGGCAGTGTCCGCTCCGTCTCGGCAGCAAGCCGTTCCGCCCTCTCATAGCCTTCTTCCAAGGGGGTCCAGTGGATCCGAGCATAAGCGGCCGTCACGCGGGCGCGCTCGGACCTGCGGCTCCCCTCCTCCGCATGAATGCGGGAGATCCGTTCTTCGGCGATCCGGATATCGGCGGCATTCTTTCCCTTTAAGTAAGCTTGCCGCTTGGTCATCTCCACGGCTTCAGCCAGCAGATGGTCCATCTCGCCGGAGATCGTTCGGGCCGCTTCCACCTGCCCCGCCTGCAGAGCGGCGATGAGTGGAGCAACTTGATTCGCCGCCCGGCTCAGGGTGCCGAAGGGATCGGTGTGCGGCAACTTGAGCCCATTCTCTCGGATGAGCGTGTCCACTTCCGACCGGGCTCCTGCCGCCCGGTCCGGGAAGCTGCGGTGCGCCTCCAGGAGGACCGGGAAATCCTCCGCATCCTTCTCCTTGGATGCGAGCTCGTTCTCCGTTCGATTTGCCAGCTTGGCCGCCTCGAGCGGATCAAAGATGGAGAGATCCGCCGCCTTGGCGATGTCCGCCGCAATATGCGCCAATTCATCCGCCAAATGACCGAGCGGGTAACCATGGCGCGCCTTAAGCTCCTCCACGCGAGCTGCAGCGGAGTCAAGCCGCTCCTGCAGCTGTTTGACTTCGCCCTTGACCGTCTTGTCCACCTCGATCAGCCCGGCCACTTCCTTCTCGACCGAGCGGAACCGGCTATTCAGCTCCAACAGCCGAGCGCTCCCCTCCAACAAGCGGCGGTTCAGTTCGCCCAGCTTGAACAGGGAGACGGAGGCTTCCGCCAGCTCGGAACCAAACGCGCTTGCCTCCACGGCTAACGCAGACAGCTCGCGATCGAGGCGCGTCACCAGCTGCTCCGTGCTTCCCTGCACAAGGCCGAGAAAGGGCTTCAGCTTCTCGCCGCTCCGGGAGACGCCGATGAGCAGCTCACGGGCTTCCTCGACCTGCCGCTTCATCCTTCGCTTCAGGAGAAGGCCGTATCCAATCCAGACAAGCGCGGCGATGAATGCCGCGCCGCCCGCAAGCAGAAGCAGCGGAAGTAGAGGCGAATGGCTCTCCTCCGCCGCCCGGACGGTATAGCCCGGAAAGGGCGTCGAATCGGCGGGACGTGCCGTCCGCTCGGGTACAGGGGCTACGACTGAATCCGGATTGGACGTTGTCTCCGGTGCGGGGACAACCGCGGTATCCGGCTTAGATGTTCGCTCCGGTGCGCCATTCCCGCCGGGCTCCACACTTGAGGCTTCGGCGATCCGGTGCACCTCACCGATAACCGCAAGCGTCGCCCCCGCATAATCTCCTTGCTTTGCAGAGGGATTGAAGTACTCCGTAGTCAGCTCGGAGATAGAGCCGTTGCCGCGGCCAAACCGTTGGTCAAGCTCCGTCAGCAACGTGGGATTGTTGAAATTCATCTCGACGCGGCGGTTGCCGAGTGAGATGAGGAGCAGGATATCGTTGCGGCTAAGCCCCCAGCTGCGGTAAACCCCCTGCGCATACTCGTTAGCTTCCACTCCCTCCAGGCTCTCCACCGTAAGCACATAGAAGGTATAGGAATCCCCCTTTGCGGCTCCCTCGATCTTTACTCGTTCTTCTTCCGAATACAAACCCGCCGTGTCCGTGACCAGCCCCTGCTGCTCCGGAATAGCCGCCGCCCATACGCGTGCGGCGCTCCCTCCGAATGCCAGCAGCAAGACCATCAGCAGAATCCCCACTCTCCGTCTGCCCACACAACCTTCTCCCTTACTCCCATCAGATGGCCAGTCAAGCGTTCCAGCCCTCTTCTCCCTTCCAGGGGAAAAGATGCCGAGGAGACTGGCAAAACCCTTCACACTTATCGAGAAGCGATGCTCGGATGATCGTCGGCATCGCTTCTACTCCCACGGAGAAGCGGTGCTGAGATCGTCGGCTCAGCCTTCACTCTAACGAATAAGCGGCGCTGAGGTGATCCGCTCAGCCTTCACTCCCACGGAGAAGCAGTGCTGAGGTGATCGGCAAAGCGTTTGCTCTCCGAGCGCCGCCGCTTCCGCGCTTCGGCCCGCTGCTCGGCGCCCTCGAACAGCAGATGCTCCTCAGCCGACTCCGGGATCACGTGAGGGACTGCGACAGGTTTGCCATCGTCGTCCAAGGCAACGAAGGTCAAGAACGAAGTCGCCGCAATCCGCCTCTCCCCTGTCTTCAAATCCTCCGTCACCACCTTCACGAAGACCTCCATCGAGCTGCGCCCCGTCCAGGTCACATAAGACTCAAGCGCTACGGAATCCGTCATGCGGATCGGATAGAGAAAGTCAACGGAATCGGTCGATGCCGTAACCGTCGTCGCCCGGCACAGCTTAGCCGCCGAGATCGAAGCGATATCGTCGATATAGGACATCAGCTTGCCGCCGAATAACGTATAATGATTGTTTACATCAAAGGGGAACACTCTTGAAATCTTGTAGCATCGGGTCTCCCGAACATATTTAGCCTCCACCTTGTCCGCTCCTTCACGCATTTCCATGCTTTCATTTTCTTTTCATTATACCGCACGAATCCGGTTCCCCAAACCAGCGAATGCCCTGCTCTTCACTCCCTCTACACTGAAATTCAATTATCTGGAACCACTGGATTTAATATCGCCTGCGATCGCGAAAAACGGCTAAAATCGCGGATTATTTTCCATTTTTGACCGTTATCCAGTACGATTCTCTTTTAAAATCTGTTATAGTTAAGTATGAAATTCACTATGCCGCGAGTGAGGGAGCCGTATGAAAAACACCGGAATGGTCCGCAATTTAGACAGCTTGGGCCGAATCGTCATCCCGACCGAAATTCGCATGACGCGAAATATCGAGATCGGGGACCCCTTGGAGTTTTTTATTACAGACGATAACACCATCGTTATGAGAAAGTACAAGTCCACGGAATGCGCCTTTTGCCGCAGACTCGATACGGTCACGTATTACCATGAGCAGTTTATCTGTTCGACTTGTCTGGAGGAGCTGAAGACCGGCCAAGCCGCCGTTCTGTACAAGCCGGAGCCTGTCCGCCGAGATACCGAGCCGCCAGGCCGCAAGCGCGGCAAAACTTCGGAAATGCTCGAACGCTTAAAGCAGGCCTTTGCGGATCATCCGGGAGCCAGTCAGAAGGACCTCGCCGCACAGCTCGGAATCAGCCAAGCGCGGATCAGCCAGTTGAAGAAGGAACTCAAGCTTTAGCCCCGCATCACTCGGACTCCTACGGCATCATCACTCTTATAGGTATAGAACTCGAAACCTAAGCGCCGCGGCTAACCGGCGCTTTTCTTTTGCCGTACAAGAATACCGTTCTTCCATTGTCTTCCTCTTATGTACGTTCAGCGAATGAGGCCCGTTTCGGATAAGCGCAAAAAGAGCGCGGAAACCGGCATCGAGCTCCCGGCTTCCGCGCTCCTTCACACCTATATAAGTTCATCAAGAATCCTTCAACCGCGCCCGCCTCTTGCTCGCGAGGGCAAGCCGGAGGATTCGACGGTGATGACCGCATGCTCATCCATTTCCCGGATCAGGCGGATAACCTCGGTCTCTTCCGTTCGGGAAACATAACAGATCAGTGTATTTTCATCCTCCTTGCGGACGCCCGGCGTCTGCCGGTAACCGATCTCACGGTCGAGCTCCTGTTCCAGCATCGCGCGCAGCATTCGGGGCCAGGCGCTCCGCACCGATAGCTTACGTATGGAACGTGATCCTTGCGCCAGATAGAACACGGCGAAGAAAACGAGCCCAAACGCGACCAGCACATGGATCACAGAATCCCAGTGGACGGGGTATCCGAACAAGGTGAAGTCGGCCGCCTCGTTCCACAATGCGGTGGAAGGGGCCAGGACCGATTCGTCGTGCATGAGGCATTCCTCCTTGGCAGGTAATGGGACCGGAGTATCTCACAAACAACAGATTTCCCTGTCTCTACCTGACGCCGAAGAATTACACGTACCTGGAGGAGAATTGAAGCGGCAATAGGAGGGCTCTCCTTCTCGCATGAGCGACCGAGGGAAGGGTCGATAACCGAATGGAGGTCGGAGCGAGCGGATACCGGATGGAAATCGCGCAGACAAATAACAGTGCCGCAAGCGATTTCAGGAGAGCGGTATGCTTGCCTGAGCCCAGAGGAGCTTGACGGGCCGCCGATGACCAAACGGGGTTCTCCCCCTGAACCATTCCATTGCTGGATGGGGCCGGCTCGGAACGCTTCGGAATGGGAGGCGTCGGATACGTGAACAGGAAGAAGACGACGATCAGCAGGCTTGCGACCGCTCGAATCCCGTTTTTTCGAATTGTCATGGGCCATCCCCCTTCCGTATGCTCTGCCGTTCCTCTCTTTTTAGGATACCATATCGGCAAAATCGAACTCAATGTCCCTGCGCCTAATTCGCCCGATTGGCAAAAATCCTTGATTTCTTGTAAATCCTGAATTTTCACAGCACGGGAAGTAGTGGTATGATGGAAGCACAAGCTTGCGGATCCCCCGATGCATATTTCGGGCAAAAGGAGTTAAGAGATGACGATAAAAATTTTTACGGACAGCGCCGCAGATCTGCCGAAGGAACTCGTTCAGCGCCACGGGATTGAGGTCGTACCGCTGATGGTAATCGACGGCGATAAAGAGTACGAGGACAATGTCACCCTGGACCCCGCCGACATGTTCCGCGGCATGCGCCAAGGCACCGCCTACAAGACTTCCCAAATCTCCTATCAGACCTTGTACAGCCGTCTGAGTTCCTACGCCGAACAAGGGCAAAGCTGCTTGTATTTGGCTTTTTCATCCGCTCTGTCGGGAACTTACCAAACCGGCGTTATGGTCAAGAATGACCTGTTGGAGCAATACCCCGATTTCGAGCTTGAGGTTCTCGATACGAAATGCGCCTCTTTTGGCGAAGGCATGGTCGTGCTGAAGACGGCAGAACTCGCCGCACAGGGCAAAGGCATGGCCGAGCTTGTGGAAGCCGCGGCTTTTTACGCCCGCCATATGGAGCATATCTTTACAGTCGACGATCTGAAATACCTGCTCCGTGGCGGACGGGTCAGCCCGATTGCCGCTTTCATCGGAGGCATCCTTCAGATCAAGCCGATTCTGGATGTCGAGGACGGCAAGCTGATCCCGATCGAAAAGGTCCGCGGACGCAAGAAGGCGCTTCAGCGCATGGTCGAAATCATCCGGGAGCGTGGCGTTGCGCTGGACAAACAAACCATCGGCATCAGCCACGGAGATGATTTGGAAGCCGCCGAGCAAGTCGCCTCCATGATCCGAGAAGCCTTCGGAACCCCCGAGGTGCTCATCAGCACAGTCGGTGCATCCGTTGGGGCACACTCCGGCCCCGGGACGCTCGCCATCTTCTTCCTGAACAAGGAACGAGACTAGAACTTGCTTCCGCAATAGAAAAGGAACCGCATTTCCCCTCAGGCAGTCGGGGATCATGCGGTTCCTTTTTTTGCTCCAAGAAGCCAAGCTTTTAAGTCGCTGCTCCGATCCATTCTCCATCCGTTTGCCACCGCAAGGGCGCTTATCCGCGCTCCCTGCCTGCTGCACGCCGGCTTGCCGTCCGCTGCCCCGACGCTTGCAAATGGCCGGACGATAGACTCGTCGCATAGCTCTGCAGCACCATCCCCAGCATAACCAGCAGCATGCCGATCCACGATACAGCCGTCGGAAGCGGACTGCCCAATAGCAGCTCCACCACAACCACGAACAGCACCTCCATCGACTGGGTCGCCTCCACCCCGGCGAGCTGCTGCATGCTTCCCTGCGCCAGATCGGTGGCATGGAAGAACAAGAGTGTGGCGATGACTCCGGAGCACACCGCGACCGTCAAGGAACCGCCCACTTGTCCGATAGAGGGCGGTCCCGCCGATATCCAGCCGTAAGCCGCGAGTGCGAGCCACACCGGCAGGCTGGCGACGGTCATCCCCAGCACCCGCTGAAAAGCATCCAGTCTTCCGCCGCAGTGCTCCATCATCTTCCGGTTTCCAAGCGGATAGGCAACGGAAGCGACCAGAACAGGAATGACCCCGAACAGCGATTCGCGCAGGGTCAACGCCCCAGCATGTTCCGCTTGCATCAAAGCTATGCCGATGAGAATAAGCCCCGACAAGGCGAGAGGCATCCTCGGAAGCTTCCTTCGTACTTTCCTAGGCCCCTCCGGAGTAGCCAGCGTTTCATAGAAGAACGGAACGAGCAGCGTCCCGGAGACGATGGTGATCTGCCAGGTCGCTGCCGTGAGCCAGCCGGGGCTGTAAGCGGCAGCGAAGCAGAGCGGCGCATAGAAGAGACCGAAGCCTATTGTGCTCCACAAGAGCCATGCCCGAGGATTCCGCTTCATCTCCTGAAGCAGAGGAAGCATGTTCTTTCGACCGGCCACGAGGAGCAGCAGCAGGGGGAGCATGAAGAGATACCTGAGGGAAGCGCTCCATAGCCAGCTTCCGCCGGACAGCTCCATCGAACGGTTGAGAATGAACGAGGACGCGAAGAGAAAGGACGCGCCGATACCGAACCAAATGGGACGCACAATCGTACTCCTTTCGGCAAGTTGAATAGACTATAGCACAATCGCGAATCGGGGTGAATGCATTTCTTTCGGACCGATGATAATCGTTTCACACTCCCATTCCGATAGTTAAATCCTGCAAATTTGCGCAAACCGCTTATTTATTTTGCGTTTCGCTCATATTTTTCACGATAAATCCGCTCCATTTTTGCGAAGTAAGCGCTGTTATCAGGAGGATTTTTGCCCGACTTTTCATATTTGCGAAACTAGTTTGCACAAAAGAGGAGCTGCATTTTTCCTTTCATCTCTCTTTCCTTACTCGTATCATCCTCAAAAAACCCCCAAAAACGAATTGTATCCGCTTTCTAAACACCTTCTTTGTCATTACTCATAACTTTTCGCCCTCATTTTCGGTTCACTTTCTATTTACAAGGGCAAAAAATTGCATTAAGATGTCTCTGTAGCGCAAACGGTTTCACTAGGAGGCTTCAAGTTTTCATGTCGGCAACGATCAAAGATGTCGCCCGGCTGGCCGGCGTCTCCCCCTCAACGGTATCCCGGGTTCTGTCCAAATCTTCCCGGATCAGCGAAGAGACCTCCAAACGGGTAAGAACCATCATGGAGGATCTGGGATATACCCCAAACTCTTTGGCGAAGAGCCTCGCCTCCAGGGAATCGAACACCATCTGTGTCGTTCTCCCGAAGCCGGCCGAGGAGCTGTTCACCAATATGTTCTTTCCGGAATTGATCCGAGGGATTGTCACCCAGGCAAGCCGCTCCGGCTACGATGTGCTGCTGACGGCAGAACCGACAGAGCGCAAAGAAATCGACACGCTGTCCCGCCTGCTTGAAGGCAAACGCGCAGACGGGGCGATCCTGCTCTATTCGCGCAAGGATGATCAGGTCATCGAATTCCTGAGCTCCGGCAGCCATCCCTTCGTGCTGATCGGCAAGAGTGAAAGCCACCCCGAGATCCTAACGGTCGACAATGACAACGTAAAAGCTGCAAACGACGCCGTCATGCATCTGATTGCCATGGGACATACCCGCATCGGGTTTGTCAGCGGTCCGCAAAACCTGGTCGTCTCTCAAGATCGTCTGAAAGGGTACCTCGCCGCTTTGGAGAATACGGGATATGCGTTGAGGCCAGAATGGATAGTGGAAGGAGATTTCTTACAGGAAAGCGGCTATCGGGCCATGTCTTTTTTCATGGACTTGCAGGATCGCCCTTCCGCGCTCGTCGTGTCCGATGATTTGATGGCGCTCGGCATCCTGCGCGGACTTAAGGAGGCGCAGTACTCCGTCCCGGAAGATATCTGTCTGGTCAGCTTCAACAACATTCCGCCCGCCGCCTTGTCCCACCCTCCCTTAACCAGCGTGGACATCGGCATCTATCAGCTGGGCTATGCCGCTGCGCAAACGCTTGTTTATCGCATTCGGCATGCCCCGGATGAGAAGAGCCTGCCGTTTCCGGCTCGCCAGATCATTCCTCATCAGCTGATCGTGCGGGAATCTTCCTTGCGGCATCTGCCGTTATCTCCATAACGTCTCATATGAAATGCTTACCGATGCTTATCGCCTATGAACAAAAGGAGAGATCTATATGACCCTGCCACTGAAAGCCTGCTTGTTCGACTTGGACGGCGTCCTAGTCGATACCGCCAAATACCACTATCTCGCTTGGAGAAGGCTGGCCGAAGAACTCGGCTTCCCTTTCACCCAGGAAGACAACGAAAGACTGAAGGGGGTCAGCCGCATGGCTTCCCTCGATATTTTGCTTTCCATCGGCGGTATGACGCTCGCCCCCGATGAGAAGGAGGCACTTGCCGCCAAGAAGAACGGCTGGTACGTGGAGATGATCTCCCGGATGGACGAATCGGAGATTCTGCCCGGCGCACTCGACTTCTTGAAGGCCTGCAGAGAAGCCGGCCTTAAGGTGGCGCTCGGCTCGGCAAGCAAGAACTCCAGCATCATTCTAACCAATACCGGGCTCACCCCTTACTTCGACGCCATTATCGACGGGACGAAGACGCAGGCCGCCAAGCCTGATCCGGAGGTTTTCCTACTCGGCGCAGAAGCACTCGGCGTATCTCCTGCGGAGTGCGTTGTCTTCGAGGACGCCGAAGCCGGCATCGAAGCGGCAAGGCGCGGAGGAATGCGCAGCGTGGGTATCGGCTCGCCGACCATTCTGAACAAAGCCGATCTGGTGGTCCCCTCCCTCGGGGCGATGACCGTCGGACGTCTGGCTGAGCTTACCTGATCCATCATCATGCCGTGAATGCGCGTCTGACCTGCCTCGCGGCTATGCCTCACACCTCCACAGCGTATGACTCACTCACTTCATGACTATGAATTCCTTCCGGTTCGCGGCTTTCCGCCTCATCCGGCATGCATCCGATCCTTCACTAAACCGCAAAGGAGTTTCCCTAATGAAACAATACCTGCACGTCGACGAGTGGTCGATTATCGAAGAGGGCTTCGATGCCCACACCCATGAGCTGTCCGAAAGCATCTTCAGCATCGGCAACGGCTATATGGGCCAACGGGCCAATTTCGAAGAAGCCTACAGCGGCGCCTCTCTCCAAGGCAGCTACATGGCGGGCGTCTACTACCCGGACAAAACCCGCGTAGGCTGGTGGAAGAACGGCTATCCTGAATACTTTGCCAAGGTGCTCAACTCGACCAACTGGATTGGCATCGGAGTCGAAATCGACGGCGAACCGCTTGACCTATACAAGGTGAAGGTTCACGACTTTGTCCGCACCCTGCACATGAAGGAAGGCTACCTGTCCCGCCGCTTTACCGCCACTCTGGAGGGCGGCAAGGAGGTGCAGATCGACGCGATCCGCTTCGTAAGCGCGAAGCGCCAGGAGATCGGCGCGATCCGCTATTCGATCACTCCGCTCAATTTCACGGGCAAGGTCAAGCTTACCCCTTATCTCGACGGCGATGTGGCCAACAAGGACTCCAACTACGACGAGAAGTTCTGGTTGGAAGTGAGCAAGGGATCGGATGAAGCGAAGGCTCACCTGACCGTCAAGACGAAAAAGCTCGACTTCCACGTGACCTCCGTCATGACCTACGCCGTCACCAAAGGCGGTCAATCGGTCTCCGTGACCCCCGAGCAAGAAGAACGAGAGAAATTCGTCGCCCACAGCTTCACGGTAGACGCCGCTCAAGGCGAAGAGCTCGTCCTCTATAAATATGTAGCGAATGTGACCTCGCGCAACTACGGCCTCGGCCAGTTACTGCCCACCGCTGAGAAGCTTGCCGGGGACGCCAAGATCGCTGGCTTCGCCGCTCTTTTGCAGGAGCAGACCGACGCTTGGGCTCATTCCTGGGAAGAGAGCGACATCATCATCGAAGGCGACCCTTCCGCCCAGCAGGCGATCCGCTTCAACATTTTCCAATTGAATCAAACCTACAGCGGCGAAGACGACCGCCTCAACATCGGACCGAAGGGCTTCACCGGGGAAAAATACGGCGGCAGCACCTATTGGGACACGGAAGCGTACTGCGTTCCCTTCTACTTGAGCACCCACGATCCGGCCATCTCCCGCAACCTGCTGATCTACCGCTACAAGCACCTGGAGAAGGCAAAGGAAAACGCCCGCAAGCTCGGCTTCAAGAAAGGCGCTCTGTACCCGATGGTCACCATGAACGGAGAAGAATGCCACAACGAATGGGAGATCACCTTTGAAGAGATTCATCGCAACGGAGCGATCGCTCACGCCATCTATAATTATGTGAATTATACCGGAGATAAGGCGTATCTCGGGCAATACGGCCTGGAGGTGTTGGCGGAAATTTCCCGCTTCTGGGAAGAACGGGTTCACTTTACCGCAAACAAAGGTCAATATGTGATGCTCGGCGTCACCGGCCCGAACGAATACGAGAACAACGTCAACAACAACTGGTACACGAACCGCATCGCTGTATGGACGATGGAATACACGCTGGAAGCGCTGGCTTATCTCAAGGAGCAGGAGCCGAGCCGCTACACCGAGCTCGTGGACCGCATCCAACTGACAGAAGAAGAAACGGCCAAATGGCAAGACATCATTGCCCGCATGTACTATCCGTCGGACGAAGAACGCGGCATCTTCCTGCAGCAGGACGGCTTCCTTGACAAGGAGCTCATCCCCGTGAAGGAGCTCGGAGCGGAGAACCTCCCGATCAACCAAAAGTGGTCTTGGGACCGCATCCTGCGTTCCTGCTACATCAAGCAGGCCGACGTCCTGCAAGGGCTCTATTTCCTCGGAGATCGCTACGATCTCGAGACCAAGAAGCGCAACTTCGATTTCTATGAGCCGTTAACCGTGCATGAATCGTCGCTGTCTCCCTGCGTCCACGCCATCATCGCCTGCGAGCTCGGCTACCAGGAGAAGGCGTATGAGATGTACCTGCGTACGGCCCGCCTTGACCTCGACAATTACAACAACGACACCGAGGACGGCTGCCACATCACCAGCATGGCCGGCACCTGGATGGCTGTCGTCCACGGCTTCGGCGGCTTGCGCGTGAAGGACGACCGGCTCGTGCTGAACCCGTTCGTTCCGGGTCACTGGACCTCCTTCTCCTTCAAGGTCGTCTTCCGCGGCGCTCTGCTGAAGGTGAACGTCACCTCGGATACCATCGAAATAAGCAATCAGACGGGTGTCCCAGCCGCCCTCCTGGTCGGCGGTCAAGAGCATACGCTCGAAGCCAACGGAACGTGGAAGCAGGAACGCGTGACGGCGTAAGCTTGTACGTCCGACGGTCAGCTCCATTCCGAATAAGTACTCTGTCGAACGGTCCTACCCCCGTCAAACAGAAGAGCAAACAAGCAGCGGCCGCCTCTCGGCTTTCTACCGAGGAGCGGCCGCTCCTTTTTGGTTTACAGTGCGACTGCCGCAATAGCAGGGTTTAACCGGATCATGCGGTCGCGCAACCGCAAGTTGCTAATGATGCAACGCCAAGTTGGTTGATCTTTTTCGCTTGTCTGGTTACGGTTAGAGCATGATTCCATCTCAGCTTCGGAAGGAGAACTTCTCATGGCTTTTGCAGAGAAATTGCAAGAATTGCGGTCCAAGAACGGATTAACCCAAGAGCAAGTGGCGGACATCTGCAGCGTGTCCCGGCAAGCGGTGTCCAAATGGGAATCGGGTCTCGCCTACCCGGAAACCGACAAGACGCTGCTGCTTTGCGACTATTTTCAGATCAGTATGGACTACCTATTGAGAGACGGAGCCGTCGAGGAGCCCCAGCCTCAATTACAGAAAGTCGAGGCAAGCGCCTATCAAGCTTTTGTCGGAAAGACGGTCAGCATCCTGCTGAACGACAAAGCTTACCAAGGGGTATACCGTGCGACTGTAGCGACGGTTACCCGTCATTATCTCCTGTTTCGAGAAAAGGGCAAACGGGGGATTCTCCGCATTTCCGATATCAAAAGCATCTCTGAGGCAGGCATCGCTGGAAACGGGTCCACGGAGCTCGATTCCGACTTTGCAGGGAACCTGATGGGTGAAGCGTCTCCGCACCGGTTATGGGTGGGATGCCGATGCAACATACGGCTTAAAAGCAACAGCTTATTCGCTTCTCCCCAAGGGTACTACCGCGTAACGGTTGTCTCCGCAACAGATGAGGAGCTCGTCTTTGTTCGAAAAGAGAAAACCACGGCAGTCAACCTGTCAGAAGTGCTGATGATCATCGAAAGCTGATGCCGTTCCCATTCTGCTTGCAGCGCCACGGTTAGCTTCCGGCCTCTCCCCCTTGATCATTTCGGCACCCCAGGTCATTCTTCGAAGATCCCGTGATTATCTGCTCTCCGCAGAGAGAGGAGTAGATGATGCGGTTTTTTATATATATGGCCATCATTATACGGAAGCTTAATTAGCAATTAACTCTGTTTTCTTGAGTTTCATGCTGCTACTTTTTTCGTTCCAATCGCGTTTTCTACTTGTAACCATTTATTCGATGGTTAGCTGAAACACCACCATTATGACAGGCAATGCTGATGGGAGGGATTTTGTGATTTTTTTATTCACACTTGTTTGCATTGTTTTTATCGCGATAATGATCGGGATAAATGATGAGCATCGGTGGCGCAATAGCTTTATATCTTTGATGGTAATAAGCATCCTTTTTTCACTATTGGCTCAACTCTCATTAGTATTAGGGGATAATAGCGAAGTAAGTTACCTAAGCTTTTTCCAGTTGAATCGCCAAACCCTAGTCAATTTTGTGTTTTATCTATATGCAGTCGCATTTATCTCACTGCTCGGCTATCTTTTTGCGGATTATATTGAGAAAAGGAAAAGATAGGAGCAAACTGACAGGGTACAACTAGTACGCTTTCCAACTCAAAAACTATGGTTTTCCTATACCGATTGCCGACTCGTACCCATACGATGAAGGTTGAAAGCGTACTAAAAGGTTAAACCCCAATAGGCGAGGATATCCGCTACCTTCGAGTAGTAGGAGACCATAGGAACTCCACTGCCTTCACTCACATTTCCGAAGTGTATTCCTTTTAAAATTGAACCATCGTAGACCGTCCCCCCGCTGTCGCCTGCCGCAGAGGTATAATAAGCTGAGCTTACGCCATAGTAATCAGCAGTCCCAATCGTATCATTTACATACACACTCTTCACATAGCCGCATGTTTCTCCTGAACTTGCCCCGGCCATACAAACGGAGTCACCTACTTGGGCAGCACCAGCCGCTTCAGCAGAAGTTAGAGATACGCTCTTTGAGCTTGAACCATAAACATATTTACTTGCCGATGCTGCAGGGATATGAATAGCAGCCGTATCCGGATTGCCGCTTATATGAGAGCCAGCTGTCATTCCAATCAAACAACCGCCTTGGTAGATCAAGTCATTTGTTGCTGTACAATGCCCTGCTGTAAGAAGATAGTACGAATTCCCTCGCTTTGCTACAAAACCGGATGAACAATACCCTTCTGTGCTTGTCGCAGATCTTGTTATCATTAACCCACCTTCCAGCGGGGACCCTACATCCGTTCTCGCCGTTAATGCGATTTCATTCTCTGCTTCATAGAAGGCAAGTCGATCTCTTGGATAAAGGCTGAGAAGCAAGTTCTGCGCGTCCATACTGTTCTGACTCATGTAAACATCAACCTTCTCCTTGGGAGTATTGACTTCCGTCTTTTTTACGATCACACCAGCAGCCTTCAGCTTATCGCGATCTCTGAAAATCCGATTCGAAAGTTCAATTAAATCTGCCTCACGACAAGCAGCCTTTCGGATCGAAATCTGATTCGGCATTCCATACAAATCCCTGATTGTTTTGGTAAGCTGCCTATTCTTATAAGCCTCTCCTTTTAATCCGATGACATAGATCCCGCCTTGTTTTTGATCAAAATAGCTCCAGGCATAGGAATCGAGAGTATTTAAATAGTCTACCACGGCGCGTTTATGATCCCGTTGATACGCAAACCGGTTCTCAAGTTCCCTGATTTCTGCGTCCGTCAATGCAGCACCAAATTTATTGCTAGCGGTGTATTCCCTTACAACACCCTTCACATAATCATCATCCTGATTTAAACCATACAGGTAACGAATCATTTTGGATTCTTGGATCTGTTGATATTCTTCTTTTTTCGGCCTGCCGATGTCTGCTGGAGCCGCACTCGAGTATACCGGAACAACAAGAGCGGCTACTAATAAAGCAACTAACTTCCCTTTCACTTCCGACACCTCCTCGAGATTGTTCATCGATTCACCCTGCCGCTAATTTTCAGCTTGATAAAAGGTAATCGGAATCATTTCATTTTCATTTCGTTTTCCGTGCTACCCTTTCCATCTTTCATGTGTCTATAGAGTGAGAAGAAGCGATAGTAACATCGATCACGGAGGGCTCATTCATGCAGAAAAGATACAGCCCGTTCCTGTTCCTGTTCCTGGCGATCGTGTTCGCCATTATCGGTGGGTGCTCCAAGCCCGAGCCGAAGATGGAAGTAACCATCACCTCAGGAAAAAAAGTCATCGGCTATCAGGTTCAGAAAACCGTGTCTTCCGAAAAAAACGAATCTCGTCAGGACGTTTTTTCTTTCGCTTTCGACCCGTCCTACACGATTGAACCGATCAAAACCAGCGAAACGATCGTGCTTGATTTCGGTGACAATCCCCCCGACCGAATAACGGGCAAGGATAGCTTGGTAGGGCCGGATGGACATTACTTATACGATGAGAGAACCACAACCTCTATCCCTTTTCAGGAAGACGGAAATCGCTATACCTTTGAGGTTCAAACACACAAATGGTCAGGGCTGAGTTCTCTTTTTAAGAAGGATGATGATCGAGGGATCGAAGTGGAGGCGACTTGGAAAAAGACAGCGTATACCTACTTCTTCGTGATTCGCACGGACTCGGACAACTAGTAAGGCCTACTTGCTATGGAGAAAAAGGAGAGGGAATCAGCGTGTGCAACAGTCAGCGGAAGGATTGGTTTGCTGCTCCCTCTATATAACAACAAGAGAAGGACTTATGTTGCGCACCACTGTTTCACAAAATGGATCTTTTTTTGAATAAAAGCGAACAGAGTCCTACCCGTCTCCGAATCGGGACTTCACCCAAACCATATAAGGAGAAATACTTATGAATATTCCAACGATAAATAAGGCAAACGAAATGTTTAATGATGCTGTAAGAAGGAACCCGGGAGCTTGGGAGAATCATTCGTTACTCGTAGCAGATTGCGCAAGTACAATCTCAAAGCAATGCAAAAATCTTGATGCGGATGCTGCGTATATTTTTGGTTTATTACATGATATTGGGCGAAGAGAAGGAATTACGACTATGAGGCACATTTATGATGGCTATCTTTATTTGAAGGGTCAGCGTTACGATGACGCTGCTAGGATATGCTTAACGCATTCTTTCCCCTTAAAATCAGTTCATGCCTATAGTGGGGAAAATGATTGTACGAAAGATGAAACAAGCTTTATAAACGACTATTTACAAAACATTGAATATTCTGATTACGATAAATTAATCCAGCTATGTGATGCACTCGCTTATCCGACAGGAGTTAGCTTAATTGAGAAACGTTTAATTGATGTCACGATGAGGCATGGATTTAATGAATATACCTTGCCAAAATGGGAGGCCTTTTTTAATCTAAAAAATGAGTTTGATTCTAAATGTAATTGTAATATTTATCGTTTATTTGATATTCATTTTTAGATCAGGGCACATGGATGCATCTATTGATATAAACGGTGGCGCTCGCTGGCATGAATATGCCATTTCTGAATGATCGGCTGGAAGCCCGTTGCATTTCTTTGGGTACACGAATGCTTTTTGATTTTCGTCAAATAAAGAACCCAGCTGAATATAATTTCAACTGGGTTCTATCTTCATCGGGAGGATATTATGAAATTTCTTAAGAATCGCCCCTTGATCCTGACAACAATCGCTTTGCTAACACTGTTCCTTGTCGCTTTTCTGGTTATGCAGAGCAGGAATCCCCCCTCTGCGGAGTCCGATGATTCCTTTATCCTGATCAATACTAGTCAAGATTATAAGAAAATCGAATCCAAGACATTGGATCAACTGGCTCTAAAATCATTAGAATACAAATACTCCTTAAAAAGAGAGAAGATCACGATCGTTGACAGCATTTATGCGGGAGATAACGTATATGGTTCGTTTCTGATTACGGTAAATGAAAAAGACTACTTGGGTTACTTGTCAGCTCAACAAGGAGAGGAACTCCTATTAAAGACGATTTCCCTCTATCCCATAGCCCCCAAAGAACCAATCACCGTCGTTCACACGAGCGACCTCGATCAGAGCGAGGCCCACGCTTACTCCAACTACATCGAACTTGGCTATCTATCGGACCCTAAGATGGATACGATCGAAATCTTCTCAAAGTCGAACCTGGATATCATAAAAGTAAGAGACCATAAAAAAACCTTCTTGGCGGTAGAAAAAGAAAAGCCTCTATCCATCGTTGGAAAATCGAATGGAAAAGTTATTTATCAAATCGAAAATGCTGAGGAGGAGAATCAAACCAATTGATTCCCCTCCTCTTTCGCTTCATTCTCACTGCTCCGTGAGCAATCTCTCTCCCGAGATTCCCGGCGAGGTCATGTGATACGGATCGAGGATCAGGTCGATCTCCTCTTCGGTTAGCATATGCCGCTCCAGAATCAGCTCGCGGATGGTCATGCCTGACTTCATCGCTTCCTTGACGAGCTGTGCTGCGCGCTCATAGCCGAGATGCGGGTTCAGCGCCGTGCAGATGCCGTAGCTGCGGTCTACATACTGCTTGCACCGCTCGCGGTTCGCCGTCAGCCCTTCTACCGCGAACTTGCGGAAGACGACGAGGCCGTTTCTCATGATCTTGAGCGATTGCAGCAGGTTGAAGGCGATCACCGGTCCCATCACATTCAACTCCAACTGCCCGGCCTGACAAGCTTCCGCGATCGTCGTATCGTTGCCCATCACCTGAAAGGCGATCTGGTTGATCGTCTCCGCCATGACCGGGTTTACCTTGCCGGGCATGATCGACGAACCCGGCTGCCGGGGCGGCAGCGTGAGCTCTTGAAAGCCCGCCGTCGGTCCCGATGCCATAAGCCGGATGTCGTTCGCCAGCTTCGACAGGTTGATCGAGCATACCTTGAGCGCTGCCGAGAGCGCCGTATAGGCGTCGGTGTTCTGTGTGGCGTCCACGAGGTGATCGGCCGAGCGAACCTCCCAGCCGGTCTGCTCCGCCAAGTACTGCGCGACGAGCACGATGTACTCCGGCTTGGCATTGAGCCCCGTTCCGACCGCGGTCGCGCCCATGTTGACCTCTAGCAATCCCTCGGCGGCAGTCCGAATCCGGGCTGCATCGCGGGCGAGCACGCGCGCATAAGCTTCGAATTCCTGCCCCATGCGGATCGGAACGGCATCCTGAAGATGGGTCCGCCCCATCTTCAAGACATCGGCGAACTCCTCCCCCTTCCCATGGAAGGCTTCCACCAGTTCATCAAGCGCCGCGGTCAGCTCCAGCTGCAGGCGGTACGCCGCAAGCCGAAGCGCAGTCGGAATGGTGTCGTTCGTGGATTGGGACATGTTGACATGGTTGTTCGGACTGCAGGCGAAATAGTTGCCCTTCTTCTCTCCGAGCCGTTCAAGGGCGCGGTTCGCCAGCACTTCATTCATATTCATATTAATCGAGGTTCCCGCTCCACCCTGAATCGAGTCGACGATGAACTGATCCGCCAGTTGCCCGCAGGCGACCTCTTCCGCTGCCTGAATGATCGCTTCCCCAATGCGTTCCGGCAGCAGATGCGCCGTCCGGTTCGCTCTTGCCGCGGCCTTCTTCACTTCAGCCAGCGCGCGAATCAGCTCCGGATGGACCGGAACCCCCGTTATCGGGAAATTTTCAACTGCTCTCAATGTCTGAATTCCGTAATACGCATCGGACGGAACTTCTTTTTCTCCGAGAAAATCCTTTTCAAGCCGTGTGCTTCCCATCTTCGAAGCGGTCCCCTCTCCTGTATCTCTCTCCTGTGTTTCTCTCCTGTACCGCCTTCATTGTAATCCCCTTCCAAAAGACTCGCAACCTAACAGGAGAATCTTGCGTCTATGAGAAAAAGAACCCATTCAGGAGGATTTTACCAATGAGTAGAAAGCAAATCATAGGCTTGGCAGGAGTGGTCATCCTCGTCTTGGGAGGCCTGGTGGCCGCTTATATGACGAGGGGAGAGGCAGATGAGACCCTGCATCAGAAGGCAGACAAACGCTCCGCTTCTTCGATGGATGAGCTCACCGCCAAGGTGGCGGATGCGAATCAGAAGACGGCACTCGCTCTCTCCTTGAAGCTCTTCGAGAAGAAAACAACGAACAGCCTCTTCTCCCCGGTGAGCCTATCCATGGCGCTCGGCATGGTCTACAGCGGAGCCGCGGGAGAGACGCAAGCCGAAATGACAAAAGCCCTTCACTATAAAGGGCTTGATCCGGAAAAAGTAGCAAAGGGAAACAAGGCCCTGCTAGATACCCTGTCTCCCAGTTCCAGTGCCCCCGATAAGTTCCAGCTTAAGCTAGCCAACTCGCTCTGGCTTGATAAGGGAATCTCCTTCTCTTCCCACTTCCTGAAGAAGGTAAAGGACGGCTACCAGGCGGAGGTCGCTACCCTCGACTTCACTTCCTCTAAGGCTCCGGATACGATCAATCGCTGGGTAAAGAAGCAAGCCGACGGACTCATCCCGAAGATGATCGACGGACCGCTCGGGGATACCAAACTGGCGCTGTTGAACGCCGCTTCTCTCAAAGCCAAATGGGAAAACCAGTTTCAACCTTCGACGACTTTCAACGAGCCGTTTATCCGTGCGGATGGACTTGTGATTAACGTTCCCACGATGCATCAAGTCGCTTCGTTCGGTTATCGGAAGGCCGATCTTTTCTCAGCCGTCCGCATGCCCTATGCCGATTCGACCTGCTCGATGATCATCGTTCTTCCCAATGGGCCGGGGCTGACCGCCCTGCTGCCCACTCTGCTCAAGCATCCCGAAGACTGGACCGGCTCCGCATTCACCGAGCAGCTGGTGAATCTGACTCTGCCCAAATTCCGCTTCTCCGACGAAATGGAGCTGACCCAGCCGCTCACCGATCTCGGCATGAAGCAGGCCTTTACCCCAGGCAAAGCCAACTTCACTCCGATCGCGGATATCCAGCCCTCCCTTGCGATCAGCCGCATTCTCCAACGGAGCTTCATCGAGGTTGATGAAGGAGGAACGAAGGCGGCCGCCGCGACTGCCGTCTTGATGGCTGGGGGAGCCGCCGCTCAACCCGTCAACATGACCGTGGACCGGCCGTTCTTCTTAGCCATTCAGGATGAAGCGACCGGCACCCTGCTCTTTACCGGTACGGTGTACGATCCGGAAACTTGAGCAGGCTCAGTCAGCTCCATCCGATTTCGTATGTTCAGCCTCATCCGACTCCGTATTGATGAAGAAGTAGGCGGTATTCTTCAGCCGCTCCCACAGCGCCTTCCGCAGCTCGGCATCGGCGATCGTCTCCTCCAGCGCTTCCTTCATGCAGGCGAGCCAAGCATCCGCCCGCTCGGCCGTGATGGGAAATGCGAGATGCCGCGCCCGCATCATGGGGTGTCCATGCTTCATCGTATAGCGAGGCGGTCCGCCGAAAAACTGCGTCAGGAACAGCTCCTGCTTGTCCATTACGGGATAGATATCCTCTGGAAACAGCGGCGCTAAGAGCGGATGCGCCTGCACCTTGGGATAGAAAGCTTCCACAAGCCTGCGCACCGCCGGAGCACCGCCCATATGTTCATACAGTTCCACCGGGGTCCCTCCTTTTTAATACTTAGCTTAGCACAGACCTCCGGAGCCTCCAAACTGCACTCCCCACCCGATCGAGCGCACCCGAAGCCCTATCCTCCATGAAACCCATTCCGCTTTCCTCCGTAAGTACGGTGACGGCTTCAAAGCGAAAGACCGTTACCCCACACACAGGAGGAGATTCCATCATGAAATGTCCGATCTGCGATAACGTGTCCCTGCGCGAGGTGGAAAAAGAAGGCGTGCTCATCGACATCTGCCCGAGCTGCAAAGGAATTTGGCTCGATCGGGGAGAGCTGGAGAAGCTCCGGCAAGGTCTCCAAGACGAATATTCCCCAGCGGAGGACGTCCCTGATTACCCCCGCCGTGATTCAGAAGACCGGAGAAGAGCCGACACTACCAGGGAAGGGTATCCTTCCGACCGTTCATACGGAACCGGCTCCATTCCACCGGTATACGAAAACCGGGAATACGGCGGCCCGTATGACAAGCATGGCTACAATCGCTATGGCTACGACAAATACGGCAGACGCAAGAAGAAAAGCTCTATTATGGACGTATTCGAAAACCTGTTCGACTGATCCATTGCTCCAGCATAAAGGGCGTCATTCGCATCGGCATTTCCGCCGTTTGCGTATGACGCCCTTTTCCGCTCCTATAACCCATTTGCTACCTATCAGATCGCGGGCATGACATTGCCGCCGGACACGGGCACATAGGCCCCCGTGATGAAGCTGGCCAGATCGGATGCGAGGAACGCGACGACATTGGCGATTTCCTGATCCGTCCCGCGCCGCTTTAACGCAACCGTTCTCTCATAGGATTCGCTGTGCTCCGTCTGCTCCTCGCGGTCGCGCTCGCTGATCGTCCAGCCCGGTGCGACCTGATTCACCGTCACCTGCGTCTCCCCGACTTCGCGGGCCAGCACGCGGTAGACGCCGTCCATCCCTCTTTTGCCCGCCACATAAGCGGATTGCCCCGGAAGATTCTGCATGGAGCTTTCCGTATTGATGCCGATCAGCCTTCCGCTCCGACGGGTCATCATTCCGGGTAGGAATGCCTTGGCCAAGTACACGCTCTGCATGACACATGAACGGAATTGGCTCTCGTAGTCCTCCTCCGGCTGTTCAAGCACCGAAGCCCAGGAATATTGGATGACCGCATTGGCGACGACAATGTCCACCTCGCCCAGCTCCGCCGAAATCTTATCCTTCATCGCGAATATCGAAGCCTTGTCCGTGATATCCGCCTGCACCTTCAAGGTCCGGCAACCGAGTGCGCGAATCTCCTGCTCCAGCTCATCGGCTTTCGCTTCATTTCCCCGGTAATGAATGGCTACATCCGCACCGCAAGCCGCCAGCGTCCGTGCCATGACTCGGCCGAGCTGACCCGTTGCTCCCGTCACAAGCGCGCGTTTGCCGCTCAAGTCGATCTTCATAACAGCCTCTCCCCTTCCTTGTCCTCATTGTAGCAAGATGCGACCCATTCGCATACCCGAAAACGCATACAAAAAAAAGCCGCTATCGGCTTATCCCCATTTTGCTATAATTACGAGCCTCGACTCTTGCCTTTGTACGAGGTGGTGCGGATTCGTCTGGCACTCAGCCTTCACAAACTTTTTGACCGAATACGCCCTTCACGAGGTTATAGGACATTTCCCTTGCTTTGAAGCAGGCGATTCTCTTCTTGATCTTCTCATATTTATTCAACAGCTCATCTAATTCGCAGGACTTGTCCAGCACTCGGCTGTCTCTCATGCCATAACGATTGGCCAGCTCCATCATCTCTTGGCGCGTTTCTTCAATTTGGTTCAGGATTGTATTCAAAACGTGTTAACTCCCATATTTTGTAGTTGTGTCCATTTTAGCGGAGGATACCCAACTGATAAAATAATTTATTCGCTAACAAAGAAAAACTTCTGGATGTTCGGTAATGTCGTGCAAAAGAACTCGGAAAGCAGCCCGTTGTTCGGCGTCCGCCTTCTCTCGATACTGTTCATAATAGGCTGCACACAAAAGCGCCAGGCCGCGGTTGTTGGCGGATAAGGACCGGCGCAAGGTGTGCAGGAGCCACTCCATTCCCTCCGGATAGCGAGCAAGCCGGAACGAATAGATCGCAAGCTGGCAGCTGAGCCGGGCGCTTTGATCCATTTGAAAGGGAAAGTTCCCCTCCGTATGTATATCGGCGGAATTCAGCGGTTTTACAGCATCGATATGATCCTGATAATGCGTCAGAATGTCATCAATCTGAAACCGGTGGCGGTTTACGGCAACCATGATCGACAAAAAACCGGTCAGCCAAATCTCCGGATGGTGATCCAAGTAGTCGACGTAACGGGGCAAATGCTCCAAGCGGCCCATCAGTACGTGCAAATTCAACCGGTTCGCTTCGGCATAGAGCCGGAAGCGTTCCACTTCGTTGAGGCCGGCTTCATCTAGTCCGTCGCCATCCTCCGACTCCTCATACGCTTGAATCGATGCGAGTGCCTCCTCATAGCGGCCCAGCCATTTGAGCGCGCTGGCTTTCAGAAGGAAGCTGTGTCCGATGTACACCGCGAGATGACGCTCAGCCGAGAGCCGCTCCTCTGGCAGCCCCTTCTGTTTACGGTCGTTTTGGTCTCTTCGGATGATGGCCAGCAAGGCTCTCATCTCGTCGGCGAGCCCCATGACCTCATCCCACTTGTGCAGATGGAACGAAATGAAGGCCAACTGCAGCAAGCCCTCCACCTGATCGGGCACGGGCAGTCTTTTCCGAAAGGGGGAAAATTGCAGGGCGGCTGCCCGATTCTCTTCGAGATCATCCCCGATGCGCGCCCGAAACCATTTGTATTGACTGATGATCAGCCGTTCGGAATGCTGCTTGATTTCATTCTCGGCCACACAACGGTAAAAAGGGATCGACGGCTTCCGCTGTCCCTCGGCATACAGTTTCTCCGCAAAATCGAAGACTTCATGGGTATGCGTAGGGTCCTCCATGAGAAGAACGAGAATCCGATCGATGAGATCAGCCCGTTCCAGCTCCACGCACCGCAGCAAAACCATTTTGGTGCGCTTCCAATGGTTCCTTCCGCCTTGAAAGCATTCGTCTACATAGAGATCATAGAGCCAGCCCTCCGGCTGCCTCAAAGCGGCGGCGATCAAATCGAGCTGATGGATCGACATCGGCTTCGGGGGATTACGATTGAAGATCGCACTGAATACTCCGCGGTTCACGCCCGATTCATGGGCCAGTTGGGAAAAGGTCATGCCGCGAACGGCCATCTCCGCTTCAATCCTGCTGCGAATATCACAATTTGCCATAATCGACAATAATCAATCTCCTTTGTTTGATTCTTCCATTATACCAAGGACAGACAGCATGTCCAACCAATCGCCAAACGCGTTCACATGACTCGAAAGGTGGGGGAAAATAAAGCTGGGCTCGACATTTTGCCCCTCTTGTGGGCCCAATGGCCAGGCTATACACTTGAAGTAATCAACCGAAAGGAGAGATAACGATGAGCCAAGAAGAAGAAGTCCTGTCCGCTGTGCAAGACTCCGAAGAAGAACAAGAAATTGCTTTGGAATTGGAGGAAGACGACCAAGAGGTAACGGCTGAGGCGGCGGAAGTTGAGCTGGAAGAAGCCGCTGCAGAAGTCGACGCGATTGCCGAGGAGGCCGAAGAAGCCCCGGTCGTCCTAGAGGAAGATGCGGCAGTATTGGAAGCGGTTACGGAGGAAGAAGCCGCTGAACAGGAAGCCGCTGCCGTTACGGAGGTAGAGGCAGAAGCCCTCGAAGCGGAGTAACCGATACGGATTCATCTCTTTTCTTTCGATCTTACGGACAGGACTGCAGCCGGTGGGAAATCCACCAAAGCTGCAGTCTTTTTTATTCTCCGCTCGTTCGTTGCATTTTCGCCAATCCCCATATATGATAGATATCATAACATGAAAAGAAAAGTCAATCACTCCTGGCAAACCTATCAAAAATTCCGTTATCGTCCAAATTAACCATTGCTACCGCTGTTTCTTTCGAGTTATATTAGATCATAAAGTAAGCCATTCCTGAAAACAGGCGGCAATTTGTAAAAGTAGACGATAAGGAGATAAGGGTATGAATAAATCTCAACATGACTCCGACGTGTTCGCTATTGATGAAATAGACCGAAAAATCATTGTTTCTCTTCATAGAAATGGGAGAATATCTTACACTGACTTGGCGAGAGAAATCGGATTGTCCCGGGTATCCGTTCAATCCCGGATCAACATGCTGATCGAAGAAGGCGTGATTGAGCGCTTTACCGCCGTCATCAATGCAGAGAAGATTGGAATCGGCGTGTCCGCCTTTTTTTACGTAGATGTGGAGCCGCATCTGCTGCTTGAAGTCGCGGATCTGCTTAAAGACGATCCGTTTGTAACCAGCCTCTATCATATGACCGGTCCGAGCAAGCTGCATGTACATGGTTTATTCCGGGACAGCCGGGAGATGGAGCAGTTCCTGGCTGAGAAGCTCTACACCCTTGCCGGCGTCACGCATGTAGACTGCCAAGTGATGCTGAAGAGCTACAAGACACCGACGGGAATCCGCTTGTGACGGATTCTCCGTCCCCGTCATGCGCCCGCTTCCGTTTGATGAGAGGTCAGTTCCTCAAGCTTGGCGGTGATTTCCTTCTGCCACTCCTTGTCTCCCAAACGGATTGCCAGGTTCAACATGTCCAGGTAGTCATCAAGAGATAAGCGCGTCCTCAGCAGTTTCGTTCTCATCGGTCATCAAGCCCCTTTATACATAAGTAAAGATTCCATGGCTCGGCAGTGGCGAATAAGAAATAGCATTATGATAATGATAATCATTATCATAATGCTATTGTCTTTATTATGCACAGATTCAGAGTACAATGCAACGCATCCCCTCTCGCTTCAGAACAGAATCTCCGCGATTTCGGTATGCGCGTAACCATGAGCATCCGCTACCGCCCGGTAGGTCACATGCCCTCCGGTAACATTAACCCCCTTTGCGATTGCGGCGCTCTCCCGGGCCGCTTCCCGGACTCCTTTCTCGGCGATCTGCAGGCCGTACTCCAGGGTGGCATTGGTTAACGCGATCGTGGATGTGCGCGGAACCGCCCCCGGCATATTGGCTACCGCATAATGAAGCACCCCGTGCTTGACGTACGTCGGATGGTCATGAGTCGTGATCCGGTCGATCGTCTCGATCGACCCGCCTTGATCGATGGCCACATCGACGATGACCGAGCCTGGTTCCATCGAGGCGACCATCTCCTCTTTCACGAGTCGAGGAGCTCGCGCTCCCGGGATCAGAACAGCCCCGATCAACAGATCCGCCGAACGGACGGCCTCCGCGATAGCCGCGTTGCCGGAGGCGATCGTCTTGACGCGCCCGCGAAAAAGATCGTCCAACTGGCGAAGTCTGTCGACGCTCCGATCCAAAATCGATACGTCCGCCCCCATTCCGACGGCTATCTTGGCCGCCTGCGTTCCCACAACACCCCCGCCTACGATGACGACACGGCCCGGAGCCACACCGGGCACTCCGCCGAGGAGGATTCCTTTGCCTCCATGCGCTTTTTCGAGGAAGTGACCTCCGATCTGCACCGCCATTCGACCCGCTACCTCGCTCATGGGGACGAGCAGGGGCAGGCTTCCGTCTTCCCGCTGAATGGTTTCATAGGCGACGGCCGTAACTTCCGATTCGACAAGAGCTTGGGTAAGGCTGTGCTCCGGCGCAAGATGCAGATAGGTGTAGAGAACCTGACCCTTGCGGAAGAAGGCATACTCCTCCGGCAGCGGCTCCTTCACCTTCACCACCATGTCCGCGGCCCATGCGTCCTTAGGAGACGGGACAAGGAAGGCTCCCGATCGGGCATATTCATCATCAGTAAGTCCAGCGCCAAGCCCCGCTCCGCTTTGCACCGCCACCTCATGACCGGCCGCGATATAAGCTTCTACCGTACCGGGAGTCATTCCTACCCGGTTTTCGTTGTTCTTGATTTCCTTCGGAACTCCAATCCTCATCTGCTTTCTCTCCCTTCCGCTTATCGTATCCTTTATCAGAATGAGACTAATAGAATGGCAGCCAAGAAAATAAATAGACTGCTCCAGCCATGTAGGTCTCCATGGGGGATACAGTCCGATATGCGGGGCCGCTGTATGTATGGGTGTCGATCATGCATTAGGGAGACAGGGCTACAGGGCGATAGGCATCCGATTGGGGCGCTGGAAAAAGTCCTTCACTTCATCGAAGGAGATTCCCATTTCGTATGCTTCATGAATCAAGTCGATCCATTCCTGGTCAAAATCATCGGCGTTTGCTTGGATGGGCTGGTTCATTGGATATTCCCTCCATGTAGGTCCGATCTCCAGGCAGTCCAGCCGTCCTAGTATGGGGTACCGTAGACCTGTGACTTTGCGTCCCTGCTTTTCAGCTAGGTTTGCCTTTAACTGACTTCGGCTTATTGATTGTTCTATCATATCACGCAATAAGCAAGGATGTTTGTCACAAAATGGCGTTAAATTTCGATATTTCTATAAATGTTTTTAAGAGGGGGTAAAAAAATTTTTCATAGATGGCGGTCGAGCAATTCGGACGGGTAATAAAACGCTAGCTTGGCAGATCAGAGATGTCTACGGAAGGTGGTGTTCCTCCTTTCGGCAAATTTTTACACGAACTGGAATGGAAGATAGCATCACTTACCCACTTTCCGCTCGTATCAAACAGGTCTTTTGGACTTTTCTTAAGAAAAAGCTAGT
The DNA here is from genome assembly GCF_001457415.1 of Gorillibacterium timonense. Lineage (GTDB taxonomy): Bacteria > Bacillota > Bacilli > Paenibacillales > NBRC-103111 > Gorillibacterium > Gorillibacterium timonense. The sequence goes on along the minus strand of NZ_LN881722.1, from coordinate 278,029 downwards.
GAGTCCAACAGGACAGCGGCGCAATTTCCATTATCGTCGGGCGATGTTTGCTCCGATGTGCACGCCTCGCGAACAGTTGCATCCGTTTTTCGGCACTCTGTTTCTTGGGAGAGGACAAAATTCCAACATTAGGTAAAATAGCTGTTTACAAATTGGAAATTGATTGCTAGTATGGACATGAAAGCGTTATCGGTAACCCTTCTTTTGAACTCCGACCGCCTTTTTTAAGAACGAGAAATGTATGCGCTTTCTAAAAGGCGTTTGGTGTTCGATTCCGGAGTCCTCCTGCCCCGCAGCCATCAGCTATCCGGGATAGGCGTTACCCTATTGCTACGGCTTGTCCGTATCCTTAAGCGCTTGTACCCGATGCAGCTGATGATGGGGAGTGATGCGAAGAAGCACGCAGTCCAGGCTAGTGTTTCGTCCATTTGGAGCGTGTCTTCAAACTCGAATTCAGGATTCAACTGGGAAGAGACCGCCTGATGAAAGGGAAAACCGTTCTAGCTCAAGCAATTTTTTTCGTACTTGGGCCATACCAGGGGTTTGAAGACACGCTCTAGTTGAAAACCGAATCACACCTTACAGAGGAGGAGAATTCATGGTACGTAATAAAAACCGAAAACCCGTCGCCCTCTTGCTTCTCGCAGCGGCCCTGATCGGAACCTCATTCTCTCAGCTAGTTCCAGCCGCACAAGCAGCTCCAAGCGAAGCTTATACTTGGAATAACGCCAACACCGGAGCGGGAGGCGGCTTCATCCCCGGCATCATCTTCAACGAATCCGAACGGGATCTGATCTATGCCCGGACCGACATGGGCGGCGCTTACCGCTGGAATCCGACCGATAGCAGTTGGACCCAGCTCACCAACTTTGTCGGCTGGGAGGACTGGAACAAGAACGGCATCGATGCCCTCGCCACCGATCCGGTCGAAACCAACCGTCTCTATCTGCTGACCGGCATGTATACCAATGATTGGGACAAGAAGAACGGTCAGGTGCTCATCTCCACCGACAAGGGGAATTCGTTCGTCTCCTCCCCGCTGCCGTTTAAAGTCGGCGGGAACATGCCGGGTCGTTCCATGGGAGAACGCCTGGTCATCGACCCAAACAAGAACAACATCTTGTATCTGGGCGCCCGCAGCGGCAACGGTCTGTGGAAGAGCGTCAATTACGGGCAAACCTGGAGCAAGGTCACCAGCTTCCCGAATCCGGGCACGTATATTCCTGTCCCAGGAGATTCGTACCAAGGCGACATCATGGGGATCTCCTGGATCACCTTTGACAAATCGACCGGCTCTGCAGGAAATGGCAGCCAGACGATCTATGTCGGGGTTGCCGATCTCACGAACAATATTTTCCGCAGTACGGACGGCGGCGCCACCTGGCAGGCGATCCCCGGACAGCCGACGGGCTTCCTTCCCCATCACGGCGTGCTTGGCTCGAACGGCACGTTGTACGTCAATTACAGCAACGATGTCGGCCCCTACGGCGGCAGCAAAGGCCAAGTATGGAAGCTGAACACCGCTACCGGAGCTTGGACGAACATTAGCCCCGTTAACTCCAATAGCGAAGACAATTGGTTTGGATACGGCGGACTCGCTGTCGATCCTCAGCATCCGAACACCGTGATGGTTTCGTCCATGAACGCCTGGTGGCCGGATGAGAAGATGTACCGCAGCACGGACGGCGGCGCCACCTGGACCCCGATCTGGGATTGGAACGGCTACCCGAACCGCTCGTTCCGCTACACCTTGGACATATCGGCAGCTCCTTGGCTCGATTTCGCCACCAATCCTTCTCCGCCTGAGATTTCGCCCAAGCTCGGCTGGATGATCGGCGGCATCTCCATCGACCCGTTCAATTCCGACCGCATGATGTACGGCACCGGAGCCACCCTCTATGGCACCAATAACCTGACCGCCTGGGACAATGGCGGCAAGATCAAAATATCGGTCATGGCCAAAGGAATCGAGGAAGCAGCCGTCGCCTCGCTTCTCAGCACTCCGATCGGCCCTCACGTCATCAGCGGCGTATTCGATGTGAGCGGCTTCCGGCACGATGACCTCACGAAGGTTCCGGCGAAGATGCTCGTCAACCCGAAGAGCACGGCCAGCATGGATTACGCCGAGCTTGATCCGGCCTTTATCGTCCGTGTCGGGACCTATGACAGCAATTATCCGAGCCAGATTCTCTTTGGGCTCTCCCGGGACAGCGCGGCGAACTGGTACACGCCGAACAGCCAACCCACGACGAAGAAAGGCGGAGGCACGGTAGCCATGGCCGCCGATGGAAGCTCGATCGTGTGGTCGCTTGCCGACGCGGGAGTCTATTACACGAAGTCGAGTGGGAACTCCTGGACGGCCGCCACAGGCCTGCCTATCGGGGCGAAGGTCGCTTCGGACCGGGTAAACAAAACCAAATTCTACGCCATCGGCGACGGCAAGTTCTATATCAGTACGGACGGTGGAGCTACCTTTGCCCCGACAACCGCTACCGGCTTGCCGAATACCGGCGATCTGAAAGCAGTAGCCGGCATCGAGGGCGATATTTGGCTCGCCGGAGGCAACGAGGAGACCGTGTACGGGCTCTGGCATTCCACTAATTCCGGCGCCAGCTTCACCAAGCTCACCAATGTACAGGAAGCCGATGTCATCGGATTCGGCAAGGCGGCTCCTGGCCAAAGCTACAAGGCTCTATACACCAGCGCAAAGATCGACGGAGTGCGAGGCATCTTCCGCTCCATTGACGGCGGAGCAAGCTGGGTGCGCATCAACGACGATCAGCATCAATACGGCGTGACCAATTCCGCCATCACCGGCGATCCGAAAGTGTTCGGCCGCGTCTATGTAGGCACGAACGGCCATGGCATCGTCTACGGCGACCCGGTCAACCCGACGCCTACGCCGACCGCTACGCCAACGGCGACACCGACAGCTACACCGACTGCAACTCCAACCGCTACGCCAACTGCAACTCCAACCGCCACACCAACCGCCACACCAACGGCTACGCCGACTGCAACTCCAACCGCCACACCAACGGCTACGCCGACTGTAACTCCGACGGCCACACCGACGGCTACGCCAACTGCAACTCCAACCGCTACGCCAACTGCGACACCGACGACGTCTCCCGGCGCCATCAAGGTTCAGATGTTCAACGGTACCTTGAGCGCGACCTCCAACACTCTGAGCCCGCGGATCAAATTGACGAACACAGGAACGACCGCCATCACTCTCTCAACCGTCAAAATCCACTATTACTACACCATCAACGGTGAGAAAGCCCAAAACTTCTTTGTGGACTGGTCGTCTGCGGGAACCGCAAATGTCACCGGAACGTTCGTGAAGATGGCGACCTCCAAGCCAACGGCAGACACGTATGCCGAAATCGGCTTCACAAGCGCGGCGGGAACTCTTGCCGCCGGGCAGAGCGTAGAGATCCAGATCCGGATGTCCAAGACGGATTGGAGCAATTATTCTCAGTCGGATGACTATTCCTTCAACTCCACAGCTACCGCCTATACGGACAGTGCGCTCACACCTGGATATGTCTCCGGGGCCTTGACGTGGGGATCGGAGCCTTGACCGGTAACCGGATTATTTAGCAAGAAACACCGCTTCAATTCAAGCAAGTTCCTAGTACGCTGTCAGCCCTCATCGTGTGGATATGAATCGGCGTCAACATTCCACTTGACTCAGCGCCCCCGCTGCGAATGAAAACGGAAGGTTCCGGTCGATAGCCGGACCTTTCGTTTTTCATTATGCCTGACAAAAAAGACTCAAAACCGCAACACCGCCTCGAAAGGCGTGTTCGGTAATGAGCCTCACAGGTAACACGTATCCAGCATTCTTTGATAATAGGCCAATCCATCCGACGGCCCGCCACTCCTTCGCTTACCAGGAAATTTCCTTCACCGTATCTCCAGCAAAGCTATTTACTTGAAAACGGCTCCCTGCCATCAGTCCGTAGGACCGGGGGAAGTTTTCCTTGGGCAGTGACACGGACCCGGGGTTAAGCACGATGATATCGCCCCGCTTCTCGGCAACCGGCACATGGGTATGCCCCTGAATGAACAGGTCGCCCGCCGCGAGGCTGGGAAGGTCGTCGATGTGATGGTGATGTCCATGCGTCGCGAAGATTCGCCGTCCCTCATAGAACAGCATGGCGTACTCCGCGAGCATAGGGAACTCGATCAACATCTGATCGACCTCGGAGTCGCAATTGCCGCGGACGGCAACGATCCGGCTCTTGTAGGCATTCAGCCGGTCGGCCACATCCTTCGGGCGGTATTCCTCCGGCAGCGGATTTCTCGGCCCGTGGTACATCAAGTCTCCGAGAATAACGAGAGCATCCGCCTGCTCCTGCTCAAAGGCTTCAAGCGCCTGATTCAGGCAGCTGAGCGAACCGTGTATATCGGACATAAAAAACAGCTTCATGGCCTTATCCTCCACTCCTTTTTTCTTCAGTATAGCAAGATCCGGAGGGCTCGTCTCCCTTTCCCGGTCTCGATCTAATCGGCTCGTTCCGCGTCGCTTGACACCTTCCTTCATTCGGGGTATAGTCACATCAAACGAGCGACACTTACGAAGGAAGCACCCGTAAGAAATGGCCGATAAGGCCTTTCTTGCGGGTGCTTTTCGTTTGGGTTCGGCCCGTCGTCGTTCGTTGATGGAATCCATCTGGATAAGGAGGGAATGTAAAGTCCATGAAACGCACACTGTTATGCGTCCTCATCGCCGCATTCGCGATGAGCGGCGCGCCCAAGTCCGCCGAAGCTGTCGCCGAGCTGACGCCCACGGTGCAAGCGGCCTTCGAGAAGCTGGCGGCGGGAGCCGACCCGCAGACCGCCGGCAAGCTCCGCTCCCGGTACAAGGAATATGCGCAAGAGCAGGAGAAGGAACGGGCGGCGGATGGGGAGATCAAGGCTGTGCGCAGCAAGGCCGACGAGGCGAGGCTCTCCGTCAACAAACGGATGAAGGAGTGGGACGCCGAGAAGCTGGCCCGGCTGGAGAAGCAGGCCAAGGAGCTCAAGGAGAAGCGGCAGCCTCTCTTCGACTCCTACACCCGGCTGAACCAGCAGCTGAGCCTGGCCAAATCGCTCAAGAGCAAGCCGGCCATCGCCCTGGCGCAAGCTCAGGTGGACGCGCTGAAAATACCAGTTCAGCTCGCCCGCGAAGAAATCCGCCGCAAGGATAAGGAATGGAAGGATGCGAAGGACGCGAGAACCGCACATCTCAAAAAAGTGAGAGCCGTGCTCGCGGAGACGGAACCGCTTGGGCTGAAGCTCAAAAACGAACGAAGCTCCGCGACAGCCGCAGGCAAGATCGTCACGGCCGAGATGAAGGTCTTCTCCGCCGCCGTGAGAAAAGCCGATGGATCGGGAGCCCTCGCTTCGTTAAACCGCCTCGTTCCGGCTGCCCGGGACACGGTGAGCATCAAGAGCCGCATCCTGGAGCTGGAACGCAAGAAAGCGGCCGTCATCGAACGGGCAAGCGCCTTGCTGCCCGCCCAGTAGGTTCGGGGCGGATCAGATTCATGAACACAGGCAGGGATCATATCCCTGCCTGTGTTCATGGTTTATGAGGCCTCTACTGCTATTGAGGATTCGGCTGCAAGCGGCTTTAAGGTATCCAGCACCGCCCGAAAAACCGGATAGGTCCAAGTCTCCGATTGCCAGAGCTTGATGGACACTTCATAGAGCTCTCCCTCAGATTCCAGCACTCCCGCAAACGTCAAGGTGGAGGAATCCTTCGCTTGCAGAAGGAAGCTTGCCCCGGGTATAGCGTAAGGACTATCCGCTTTCAACTCTACCGTCTCACTTTGGGGATATTCCTTACTCAATCGCTCTGAAGCGGCTTTTTTCAACTGAGTCAGATCGGACTTGCTTGCGACCTTCTTAAGAGAGAGCGTGGAATGCGGGATCTCTACAGTAGTCAGAACGGTTTGCCCTGCATCTGCCGACTCCATCTCCAAGCGTTCGGGCACATACAGGTAGAATCCGTCCCCCTCCCGATAAGTGGCCATCTCCTTCTCGTCATGGCCGCCGAAGTCGTAAGTCAGCTCCTTCGTCCCTTCCGGCTTGCCGGATTCCGCCTTCATGCTCTCCACGAATTGAATCGCGCCAACCAGCATCTTGGCCGCTTCGCTGCGGGTGATGATCCGCTTCGGGTCAAAGCTTCCATCCTTCAGCTCGGCTATTTTCAAAATCAACAGCTTCTGAATGGCATCCATGCTGGCGCGATCGACTTCATCCTCATCCTTCAGCATCATCCAGATTTCCGGATAAGCATAATCGCCGGTCGTCGAGATGGCTTCCATCAGCCGCTTGGCATATTCTTCGCGGGTCATCGCCACCTTCGGGTCCAAATCCGTTGACAGCGACAGCCCGTTCAGCTTGGCAATGAGAAAAGAGCGGGAGTACCAAACTCCCTCGGGAATCTTCGAAAAATAGTCCTCCACCTTCATGCTAGTCTTGATCAGCAGGGTATTCATGTTAAGCCCCAAGCCCTTCACCAGCAGGTGTATGCCCGCAGCGTTCGTCAGCGGCTCTCCGGGAGCATAGCTGCCTCCCCCAATCCCGTTCACGATGCCTGCTTTTTCCAGTGCGAGAATTTCCTTTTCCGCCGGATCGCCTGCCGTATCAGTAAAGGCTCTGCCAATTCCCGGAAGGACGGCAAGGCTGACGAGACAAAAGGCCAGTACGGCCGCAAGCCTGGTTCGCATTAGGATCAATCCCTTTCCCTGTTGAGTGAGATTCATCCTCCTGACGTCCCCTTAAGCCGCAGGGTTGCACGAATTCGAAAAAGAACGGCTCCCTCGCAGATTAGAACGGAGATCCAACCCTCACTCAACATGTGCACCTATTCCCCAGCGAGCAGCTTACGGCTTGTCCAATCATCATCCCGAAAAGGAAAAAGCTGTCCTTCGATTCGTTTATAGGGCAGCTTGATGCGAAACTCGGTGCCTCCGTCGTCGGGACGATGCGCATCGATGTCGCCGCCCATGAGCCGCACCAGCTTTTTGCAAATGGCAAGCCCCAAGCCCGTGCCCCCATACTTGCGGTTGATCGCAGGATGCAGCTGGGAAAACGATTGAAACAAGTACTGCCGCTTGCCTTCCGGGATTCCGATTCCGGTATCGCGCACGTAGAGCTCCAGCAGGAAGTCCGAGCCGCTCGGACAGCCCTCCAGGGACATCCCCACCCATATTCCGCCCGCCTCCGTAAACTTCACCGCATTGCTGACGAGATTGAGGACCACCTGGCGCAGCTTGCCTTCATCTCCGTAGAGCGCATGCGGCACAGACCCATCCATTTCCAGGCGTAATTCTAGCTTCTTCTCGCGGGCCCGACCGGAGAATAAGTCAACGACGCTCTCCAATACGTCATGCGGATCGAAAAGCTCGCAGGCGAGCGTCATCTGTCCCGCTTCCATTTTGCTGAAATCCAGGATGTCGTTCAGGATATGCAAAAGCGCATCCGCGCTCTGTTCGATTATCTGCGTATAGGCGCGCTGTTCCTCCGTCAGCTCCGTTTCCGCTAGCAGGCTGTTCATTCCGATGATCCCGTTCATCGGCGTGCGGATCTCGTGGCTCATGATCGCGATGAACTCCGATTTGGCTTGGTCCGCTCTTTCGGCGGATTCCTTCGCCCGGTAAATCTCCCGCTCGCTGGTCATGTCGCGGAAGACGACGACGGCCCCTTTGCGCTTGCCGTTGTCGATGATCGGAGTGGCCTGATACTCGGCGATGAAGCTTGTACCGTCCTGCTTCCACAGGATAACCTCCTGTCGTTCAGGACGCTCACCGTACACGATGGCTCGGTATAGCGGCGAATCCAGCGCCCCGTACGGAGTGCCGTCCGTACCCGCCTGATGCATGAAGGAAAGATGCGGCTGCGAGATGACGCCGTCCGCCTGAATGCCGAGCATGGCGGCTCCGACCGGATTGAGGAAGGTTACTTTGCCTTCCAGATCAACCCCGAAGATGCCTTCGGAAACCGCGTTGAGGATGAGGGTGTAATCATAGCTCAGCTGCTCGATCTCGTCTAGGTACCGCTTCGTTTCGCTGACATCGCGGGCGATGGCATTGATCTCCTGCACGCTGCCGTCAACGCCAAAGACAAAACGACTGGAAGTCTCCAGCCATATATAGCTGCCATCCTTGCGGCGAAACCGGTACATGATCGACCTGCGTCCTTGTGTCACCAGATTATTGTTCATGTGGCTCAACACCCGCGGCAAATCCTCCGGGTGCACGAGTGACAAGGAAGGAACTCCGATCAGCTCCTCCGGGGAATAACCAAGGAGAGGCAGACTGGCGGGAGAAGCATAGAGGAAGGGCGCTCCCTCCTCCATGCTGTGCCGAGAGATGAGATCCTGCGCATTTTCCGATAGCAGCCGGTAGTTGTCGGCATTCGCCCGCAGCTGCTCCTCCAGAACAATGCGCTCGGAGACATCGCGCCCGACGGTCAATACCCGATCTGCACGACTGCCCTTGTCCCGAAGGGGATGAGCGGATGTTTCCATCCAAATGTAACGCCCGTCCTTGTGCTTTACCCGGCGAAGGAAGACTTTGCCGCTCTCCTCCCGGTCCTCCTGAAGCAGCATAGTGGAGGATTCGTCCGCATGATAGAATTCCGTCCGCTTGTGCCCGATCATCTCCTCGGGCTCGTACCCAAGCATCGCCTTCACCGAGGGAGAGACAAATTCAAGGAGCCCGGCCGTCGTGCTGATGGAGAACAGATAAGGAGAACGGCCGCCGTCCATGATGAGCCCCAGGAAATCGTCGCGCCTGCACCGCTCTTCCTCCATCTGTTTTTGTGCCGTCACGTCCTCCGCCTGAACCACTAGAACCTCCGAGGATAAGCCGAGTGTCGCACAGATCGACAACCACACCGCCCCCTCGTCTTTCTTCCGCATACGAAGGATCGTTCGATACTCGTCGTCCCCTGTAGACCGCAGGTGGCTTGCGATGCGCCCCGGGTCGCCCTTCTCCCGTTCCTCTGGGACAAGCAGGTCCGACCAGGCCGTGCTTCCAAGCTCCGTCTTTTCATATCCGATAAGTCGGCAAAAAGCGGGATTTAACCGGACCCAGCTTCCGTTCGCTGCCGACAAAACCGCGATCCCGTGCAGTCCGCGCTCAAAAAGATGGTCCAGCATCCATGTGTCGATCTGCGAGTGATGAGGCACCTGAGTCCTCCTTTCCAAGCGCGCGTTTTTTACTAGTATACGATATTTAGAGTTCGGCTTCTTCTCATTTTTCTCGAATTTTGTAAAAAAAGCGATCCTCGGCAAAGGCTGCCGAAGATCGCTTGTTCAACAAGTGGATGGATTTATACGGGACAACTATGCTAGAAACCCGCCGCCTCTTCCTGGGCAATTAGACGCGGAACCGCTCGGTCATCGCTCGAAGCTCTTCCGCCATCTTGCCGAGGGAAGCGGCCGACGAAGCGATTTCTTCCATGGAGGCCAATTGCTCCTCCGTAGCGGCGGATACCGTATGGGTTCCTTCTACCGTATCGGCAGCGAGTTTCTGAACGGTTGCTATCGATTGGGACAGCTCCGCCATCTGTTTCGCGAGCTGATCAATCAGCTTGGACATCCCCCCGAGATCATCCGATACCTCGTGCACCGAGGAATAGATCTCGTGGAACCGGGAGCCGGCTTGCTCGACGGAGAGAAGGCCCGCTGCCACTTTCTTCTGAGCGGATTCCATCGAACCGGATACTTCCCGGGTATCGGTCTGAATATCGGCGATGAGCCCGGCTATCCGGCTACCCGATTCCGACGATTGATCCGCAAGCTTGCGGACCTCTCCGGCTACCACCGCAAACCCCCGACCGTGTTCTCCGGCCCGGGCCGCCTCGATGGCCGCGTTGAGGGCCAGCAGATTGGTTTGAGCCGAAATCTCGGCCATGATCTCCACAATCCGACCGATTTCCTCGGAACGCTCGCCCTGCCGCTGCAAAGCTCCGGCCAGCTCCTGAACGGAAGCGTCAACGGCGACGATCTGCTCGACGGCGGTCTCCATCGCAACCTTCCCTTCGAGGGATTGGCCGGCGGTCACGTTCATCGCTTCCGTTACGCGTTCCATCCGCACAGATGCCTCCTGGGCATCCTGGGACATCGTGCGGGCGGCTGCGGCGCCTTCGTCCACATGGCGAAGCTGCTTGTCCGTTCCGGCTGCAACTCCCTGTATGACCGTCGCGATCTGCTCCGTCGCCTTCTCCGTCTGCTCAGCTCCGGCCGTAAGCTCCTGGGCGGAGGATGCCACATGGCCTGCGCTCAGTCCCACTTCTCGAATCAAATGACGCAAATGATCGGACATCGTATTGAAGCCTTTGGCCAGATCTCCCAGCTCATTGGCAGGATAGACATCGATCTTGTCCGTCAAATCGCCTTGGCGAATACGCTCAACAGCCTTGTGAATCCGCCGGAGGGGCCTCATGATCGTGAGAAGGAAGAAGACGACCAGCGCACTGGCAAGCAAAATGATGATGATGCTGACGATAGCGGTCGTCTTGATGATCGGGAAGACGGCTTCATCGATCTCCTTTTGCGGATACGCTCCTGCGAGCTTCCAACCGGTGAGCTCGTTCGTGACGAAGGCAACCATCACCTTCTCGTCTCCCTTGCCTATCTTCGTGCGGCCTGCATCATCGGCAAAGAGCGAATCCATGTCCTTCCCGGCAACCTCCGAGCCGTTCTCCAGGGAAGGATGGGTGATGACATGCCTCTCTTGATCGAGAATGAACGCATACCCTTTTTTGCCGAACGACACGGTTCGGGCAATGCTGGTGATTCGGTCGAGGCTGAGATCAATCCCGACAACCCCCGAGTTGTCCGAAAGCGTCTGAGCGATGGTCACGACCATGGCGTCGGTTCCGTCCGCTGTCTTATAAGGCGAAGTGATGACGACCTTCCCCTTCGCAGCGACCGCGTCCTTGTACCAAGGGCGGGTGCGCGGATCAAAATCCTTCGGCAGGGTGGCCGAAGGGGCCAGTATCATGCCGCCCTGCTCCGTCCCCACATACACACTGGCGACTTCCGGATGGAGCGAGGCGTAGGAAAACAGGCTCTTCGTAATCTCTGCCGGCTTCTCCGATTTGTTGAACAGCGCCGACATCGTGGAAACCTGCTTGAGCTTCTGATCGATGGCATCGTTCAATACCGAATTCAGCATCGCGACATTCTCGTCGATGGTCTTCTGGACTTCATTATGTAAGCTGGTTTTCGCGCTCCTGTAGGAGATTTGACCGATCACGATCGCGGGAATGAGCAGAACAATGGCGAATACAACAATCAGTTGGGTCTTAAGAGAACGGCTTAATCTGCGGCGGAAGCGGGCGGCTTCCGGTTTCTTTTTGTCTCCCGTTTTCAAGTCCGTTTTTTTGGATGTCATATGGTTTCCCTCTATCTCCAGCAATCCTCTGTTCTCTAGATGGCCAGTTTGATGATTTTGGTTTGATGGAATGGACCAAGCTCTCGGTATTCGGCATTTATTTTGACAATAGGCGACAAAATTCGATAGGGCGGTACGTAGACGATTTCGCCTTCCTCCCCGCTGCTTAACTGCACCTTGCTGCCGGTGTAGCAGGAGGGCATGCGCACAAGAAACGTGTTCAGCACAAAAGGATCGAATTGAGAAAGACCGGTTGAAGCAAACATCTCGAAGGCTTCAAAGGGATTGACGGCCTTTTTATAGATTCGGTCTGTCGTCATCGAGTCGAATACATCGGCGACCGCAACGATGCGGGACAGAATTCCAACTTGACCCAGCGGAGTTTGCGTAGGATAGCCTTGTCCATCCAAACGCTCGTGGTGGAGAAGAGCCGCCTCCCGTACCTCTTGCGATAAATTCGGAATTTGAGCGAGCAGGTTGTAGCCGAGCAAGGGATGCTGCTTGATCATGGTGAACTCTTTGTCCGTCAAGCGCCCCGGCTTGTTTAAGATCGAATCGGGAATCAACAATTTGCCAACATCATGCAAAAGGCCGGCCTGAACCGCTTTCCGGCAATCATGACGCGACAATCCAAGCCACTTGGCAATGATCAGGCTGTAGAAGGCTACATTCACACTGTGAGCATAGGTGTACTCGTCCTTGACGCGCACATCGCTCAGGCAGGCAGCAACGCTGGAAGGTTGATCCAGGTAGGGAACCAAACGACCTGCGATCTTGTCCACTTCCGAGACGTCCATTCGCTCTCCTGCGATCAATCGCTTGAAGATCCCGTTGATCTTTTCGATCCCCTTCGTATATTCCCTCATCAGAGAAGAGGAAGATTCGATTTGCTGCAAAATGTTGACTTCCTCAATCCGATGCTCGGACAGTCTCTCTATGATATACTCATTGATTAGGCTGTTGCGGGTAATGAGAAGCACACCATTCGACAAAAATACATCCTGCGCTAAAATGTCTCCTTTTTGGCAATCGGCAACAAATACTTTTTTCCCTTTCATTACTATCACCTTTACGTCCCGTCAAACAATGCGGATCAACCTCGGTGTAGAGAACAGCACGCTATCCTTATCCTATATTTTCTAACCTGTATAAGAGAATAAGAGAAGCGGCATTATTCGTCAATAATTGTATGAAAGTGTCGAAAGATAGACAAAAATATTAGCAACGCTTTCATTTTTTGCCAAAAGACCAGCTTGCAGGGTTGCCCGCCCTGAAGCTGGTCTTTTTGAAGAGGAAGGACACCTCCGGTTTATCCGGTTTTGGCGCCCTGCACGGCCTTCCCGGCGTTCACCCGTCCGTATTTCCAGGAGGAACCCGATCCTGTTATCCGATCGGCCGTCCCCTGAATCCGTGTGCGAATGCTTGATCGCGACAAGCCTTGGGAGGCGAGCAGCCCCGCCACTCCGCTGACATGGGGAGCCGCCATCGACGTTCCGCTGAGCATTCGGTAGCTTCCCGAGGTGTACGTGGATAAGATCTCCACACCCGGAGCCGCCACGCTGACCCATTTGCCGTAATTGGAAAAGGTCGCCTTCCGGCTGTTTCGGTCCAAGGCGGCCACAGCGATCACCTCGGGAAATGCCGCCGGGTAGCAGAGGACCGTATTGCCGTCGTTGCCTGCCGCTCCGATCAGCACGACCCCTTTCTTGCGCGCATAGCGGATGGCATCCGCCTCAAGCTTGGAGCGAATGGGTCCGGTGAAGCTCATGTTGATCACGCGGGCTCCTCGATCTACCGCATAGTGAATGCCCTGCACGATGTGATGCGTGGTGCCGGTACCGGCCGCATTCAGCACCTTGACCGGAAGAATGCGGCAGTTTGGGGCCATCCCGGCGATGCCGACCCGATTATTCGTTGCCGCAGCCGCTATGCCGGCCACATGGGTGCCGTGTCCGTTGTCATCGTCCGCATTCGTGGTATTGCTCACGAAGTTGTATCCGGCCAGCAGCTTGCTCTTCAAATCAGGGTGGTTCCGCTGGACGCCGGTATCCAAGATCGCAATGATGATCTTTTTTTTTCCGACAGTTCGGTTCCATGCCGTAGGCGCTTGGATGGCTTGAGGGCCGTACTGCTGACGATACAATGGATCATTCGGGCTATAGGAAGCATGACGGTAGTAGTTCGGTTCGACATACTCCACTCCGGCCTGCTTTTTATAGCGATCAAGCGCCTTCGTCAGGCTTCCTTTCACCTCGATGATGTCGTAGCCCAGCTTATTGTTGCAGCAGATGAGCCGATCCCCATGCTTGTGGCACGCTGATGCTACCGAGATCCGCGATACGCCATGCCGGTATTTCACAATGACATGATAGGGGGCGTGGGCCGTCCATTTAGATTTGGCGGAAATGGGACTCTCCTCCTCGTCCTTCTAGGTAAGGTAACGGATTGCGATCCGATCCCATCATCTTATGAGGAGGCTGTACGGGAAGCACGGGCGGTTAAACCGTGTCCTGGCAATTATGTGTTTACCCGCGAGGAAAGACGCCGCTTCGGATCTTCCGTGCTGCACCATCCGGCTTCTCCATCAGAGCGAGTCTTTACACAGACAAGAGACTGCTCCTCGCGAATACATCCGCAAGCAAGCAGTCTCTCGATCTTCTCGGAGCGTGTCTTCGAACTCGAATATCAGCCGATTTTGCTCAAGAGGGGATGCTGGATGAGGCAAAATCCATTCGCCTTCTCCCCACATCTGTTCGCAACTCGGCTACCTCATGAGTTTGAAGACACGCTCTAGTACGCTGTCAACCTTAATCGTGTGGATACGAAGCGGCGTCCATCGGTATGGGAAGTGGTGCGGAGTCCACAGTTTTTGAGTTGACAGCGTACTAGTTATATTAAAGCACACCGTTCTCCTTGAAAAAATCCAGGCAAAGCTTGGCGCTCTCCAGGGAGGAGTTAGAGAATTCCTCCTGCTCCACGATGAAATAGCGGATTCCGGCTTGCTCCGCGACGCCGAGGACGCTCTTCAGGTCGACGACGCCTGTTCCCACTTCCGTGTCGCGCGTGCCCTCGCCAAAATCCTTGAAATGCGCAAGCGGCACCCGGCCCGCATAACGGTTCACGTAATCAACCGGAACCTGTCCGCCCATATGCACCCAGCCGAGATCGAATTCGGCGACCAGGTATTCCGCCGGCACAAGCTCCAGCAGGTGATCCATCACGGGCTTGCCTTCCACGAGCTTGAATTCAAATTCATGGTTGTGGTACCCGTACTTCAGTCCGGCTTCGACAACCTGGCGTCCGGCGCTTTCCAGAATCGATGCCAGCTTCTTGACGTCTTCCATCGTCGGCTGTTCAGGCAGCGGAGCCCAAGGCGTTATGATATATTCCATGCCGAGTTCTTTGGCATAAGCGATTTCTTTGGCCAAATTAGCCGAAATCTTGTCCGGTTCCTCAAAGCTGAGGCCGATGTGAGCCGAAGGCGCTTTCAAGCCCAGCTCGTCGAGCAGAGCGCGAAGCTCCTTGGCAGGTGTACCGAAATACCCCGCGAATTCGACTGCCTTGTATCCCAGATCCGCCACTTTGCGAAGGGTTCCGATAAAGTCCTTTTCCGTCATATCCCGCAGGGTGTACATTTGCAGCCCCACTATCGGTTTCGTCACGTGATCCACCATCCCTTATGCTTATTCGATTTTGCTCTTCCCTTATTGATTATACCCGCGACAGCGAGAAAAACTATTTCGGCTTTTGGGACTTTCTTTTGTGATTTTGGCATTCGGCTGCAAGAATGCTTCCGTTCCCTCACGGTCTTTCCGCCGCCCGGTTCCTTATTGGGCCAAAAAAGGATATGATAAAAAGAAAAAAAGCCGTGTCGAAAGACGACGGCTGTGAAGGAGACTCCCCACCTATGACTGCCCCATTATCTCCCTTAGTTGATCTGCTCAAGCTTCGCCCCCATGTAGAAGGTGGCTGGTTTACTGAATGCTGGCGAACCCATCAAGAGATTCCGCAGAGTGTGCTCGGTCCGGACTATTCCGGAGCGAGAGCCGCCGCTACAGGAGTCCACTTTCTTCTGCATCCGGGAGAAGTCTCCAATTGGCATCTGGTTTTATCGGACGAGCTGTGGATTTGGCAATCCGGAAGCCCGATTCGGTTGACCCTTGGAGGCGCCGGAGAACTTCCCAGCGAGGGGGAATCCATTCTGCTCGGCATGGATGTGGCCGCAGGACAATCTCCCGTGGTGCTTGTTCCCGCAGGCGTTTGGCAGACGGCCAAGCCGCAGGGGGATGAACCTTCCTTCGTCACCTGCATCGTCGCTCCCGGCTTCGAATATGACGATTTCCGCCTGGAGCCGAAAGCGGAATAAGCAACGAGAGAGCATGTCTACAGAGAAATCGGAGCCGAGCGAAGGAAGGAGAAGTTGTCCCAAGACCGACTTTTAAATCCAAAACGCATCTGCAGATGGTCATTTCAAGTGTTTTGGATTTAACGGAGGGTGGGGACAACTCTCCTTCTGGAGCATGGCTCCGCGGTTCACCCCGTTTAAGATACGCTCTAGAGGGTTAGCTTAAATGGTCCAGCTGGCGGTCAAGCCCGTTCTCGACGGCGTATTCGAAATCCTCAATATCCACCACAATCACCGGAATGCCCTGCTCCAAGATGCGATCAACCAGTTCGAACTGGTCCGTCAGCAGCAGGGCTTTTTCCCGTGCAGCCGCCAAGATCAGCTCTGTGTCGATTTCGTTCACTTCTTCGCCGTATTCCGCATCCTCCACGGTATTCAACACGGCCACGGTGACATGATCCGCCAAAGGAAGCGCGGCCGTCTTGCGCCAAGGCACGAGAAGAGCATTCTGGATCTGTTTCGAAAAAAACGGCAGTTCAAAAAATTCGATCAAGCGCTTAATGGTTTCGCGCAGTTCCTCGGGATCGAGGTCGGCCACAATCGGTTCCGGATCCTCCAAATATTCGTAGAGATCGGCGATCGTCGAAGCGGGCACGAGGAATTCCACCGGCTTCTCGGGAACCAACAAATTCCCATAGACCGCCAGCATGACGGCCTCGGTTACAAAGCGGATTGGCATGACAGAATCGATTCCTTTTTTTTGCTTCCATCCTATCACTGCACGAGGGGTAACGCAAACCTCTCAGCCGCCAATAACATTCAGATGATGGCGCGGGCAGGGATTCGAATGCTATATGACCTACGCATTTTTCTTCGCTTGGGCGTACGTCACAGCCGAACCGCAATACGGACAAGACTTGGATTCATTCGGCTGGAGCAAGGTTCCGTAGCCGCAGCCGGGACACTCCACAACAAGCGGCTGGAGAGCAGGCGTCTCCTCCTGCGGAGAAAAATAAGAAGCTACTGCATTCACCGCTTGAGTCAAGGACCCGGATAGATCGCCAAAATTAAAGTTAACGCCGAGCACCGAATCAAACCCTGGGGTCACCTTAACAACCGTCATGGATTCGGATAATACCGCGTACCCCGGCAATAGCCCGAGGAGCTGCATCCTCCGAAGATCATTTAGGGCAAGCTTTGTGCGAAGACCCATATGCTGGGCGATTTCATTCACCGATCTGCTGCTTGATCCAAATACAAACGCTTGATAGCGGCCATATCGTTCTTCCAATTTGCGAACTTTCCGATTACCTATTGTCCAGCAGATAAGCGCCGGAATGAGGAGAACCACACTGATGGCGAAAACATGCCCCATGCGAAATTCAGTTCCCAATCTTGAAATGGAATAAATCATCATATAGACGAAGAAAACGAAGATGGAATTTCCGAGCAGCTTCCAGTCCTTCGTCTTTTGAAAGCTCAGGTTTCGATGCAAAAAGATCCGCCATAAAAAAAGCAGCGGGAAGAACGGAATGAAGAAAAAGAAAATCCATCCTCTTAATCGCGTTTTATCGTCGTTGTACACGAGCACATCTCTCCTTAACGGGCTTCATGCTATTTTAGCGCGAGCAGATCCTGGTTCCGCTTGATCAGGTCGGCTGTAATGTCTTGAGCAAACCTCCATGCAAGATCCCGGTTTCCCTCTCCATTATCCTGGTTGAGAGAGCGCACACACTGCTCCAGTTGGGTAACCTGCCAGTGCAGATTGTCCTCCGATCCGGCCAAAGAGGGATGCGAGTAAGGATCGCTGTACGTGAAACGTTCGGATAACTCCCTCACTTTGGTGAGGAGATCCATTTCATCAGGGGCTTTCCGGTCTTCCAGTATCCGCAAAGAGGAAAGCAAGCTTCTCTGCATCTGCCGGATCTGTTCGGTTTGGAAACTCCGATCCGCCCTCTCTTCAGCGACCTTCTTTTGGAAGGCCACCGCGATCAGATACAAGGCTGCATATAGCCCCAAGACGATAAGCTGAAGGGTCAGGTAGCGGGCGAATGCCAGCTCGCTCTCCCACCCGAATAGGAAGGCCACAACAAGAATCGCGGCAAAATAGCAGCCCGTAAGAACGATTCGCGGCAGATAGGCGGGGACCAGGCTCGGAGAAGTCTGCTCTTGTCGAAACAAGCCGCGAACGAGTCGAATGAAGGCCAGCTCCGTACCCGCCAAGAGGAGAAAGGTGAGCCACCCGTGCCCGGAATGAAATCCTTGCTGATCGATAAGCAGGAACAACCCGAATGTCGCCAAAACCACTACTGCCGACAGCAAGATGAACAGCAAATTCGAGTATTCTCTTCTCTTCATACATCCACCCCTTTCAATCGCAGCGCTTGCCCCGGGCAGCTAACCGAGTCACTCTCCAAGTCCATGCCCGCATTTGCGGCAAAATTTGTCGTCGGCTTGGACAGGCTCTTCACATGAGGGACAGTTGGTTATGAGCAAGCCCTGGCAATTCGAACAATAAACGGCGGAAGAGTCGTTATCGAAGCCGCATTGAGGGCAAGCCCGATATTCGTCTCCGCATTCCGGACAAAACTTCGATCCTATCGGAATCTGTTTCCCACAGCTATTGCATGTCGCTATCGCCTGAGAACCGGTCTTAGGAGCAGCCGAACCCGAAGAGCCGGGAAGGTCCTCCGGGAGGAGCGACTTTCCGCATTTGCGACAGAAAGTCGAATCTTTCTCATTCGCCGTACGGCAATAAGGGCAAGCGACGGGAGTGGACGCGATCTGCATATGCCCCGCCATCTCACCGGTCATACGCGCCACATTGCCGGCCATCTGCTGTCCGATCCCTAGTCCGACGATGGTGTCCACCATGCCCGAGCCTCCATGCATCGTCTTGGCTCCCTCCTCCAGCGTGGAGAAGCTGCGTTCCTGCTGATAGGAGTAGCCGATAATATTCATCTCCGCTTTCTTGGCGAGAGCTTCCTTCAGCCGATTGGTGCTCGCATCATCGTCGGGAAGGTTGATCGAATCGATGGTGAAATTAAACAGCCGCAGTCCATGCTCCTGAAAGACCGGCCGAACGTTTTCCTCCAAGGTTCGAGCGATTTCGGATGCGTAAGCATGGATGTCGAACACGCTGATCCTCTTGCTGACCAAATAACCGGTGATGATTTCCTTAATATTCATCATCAGAATTCCGCGAAAATACTGCAAAAGAGCATCCTGGGTAAATTCCGCGAGAGTCCCGACCAATTTGTGCAGAAATTTACGCGTATCCTCCACCTGCACCCCGAATTGACCGAAGGCACGAACCGCCACAAAGGTCTGATACTTCGGCTCCTGCAGCTGAATGGGAGTCGGGGTTCCCCATTTTACATCCAGCCGATTCAACTTGTTTACATACCAAACCTCTGCTGTAAAAGGCGAACTGCCGCCAAACGGTAAATTGACGAGAGAAGAAAGGATCGGGATATTTTCGGTCTTCAGCGTATGTCTGCCGGGGCCGAACAAATCCAGAGCCTCTCCGCCTTTGACAAGCAAAGCCTCCTGCGATTGATTGACAATCAATTGAGTCCAGCGACCGAGTTCGGCATTTGGATATTTCCAAACCAATACGTCTGGAGCACCATCGTATTTGAGTACACGGATCAACGGCATCTCATCACTCCTATTCAAGGGGAAGTCTCTTCCTTCGGGAAGCTTGTCCCCGCATACTTTTTTCGTTTCCTAATACGGTTCATTTTTCCGCAAGTTTCCACCCTTCACCCTATTCCATGTCGAACGTTGCTTTTCCTTCCCCTAGTGCGCTGTCAACTCAAAAAAGATGGATTCCGCACCCCTTCTCATACCGATTGACGCCGCTTCGTATACACACGATTAAGGTCGACAGCGTACTGGGAGTAGAAAAAATGGCGGCACCCAGAAGAACTCTCCGTTACAGGCACTCGGCAACGCAAAAAAGCCCCTGCCCAAAACGGGCAGGGGTTTCGGGAAAACGATGTGCTAGAACGGGAAAACCATGTACAGGAACGGGGGAACCCATGTATCTCAGCGGCTTACAGGCTCGCTCGTCAAGCGGAGACCGCAATGCCCTGCTTCCATTCCTCCCGAACGCAGGAGATCACGCGGGCCTGCTCTTCTTCGGTCAGAGAGGACCCGGAGGGCAGGCAGATCCCTTCGGCGAAAAGCTTCTCACAAAAGCTCTCGCCCGGAGCATGCGCGTAATAGGCGGTTCCGTCAAACAGCGGCTGCAGGTGCAGCGGCTTCCATACCGGACGCGCCTCAATGTTGCTCTCGGCAAAAGCCTGCAAGAGGGCGGGAACGGCGACTCCCGATTCCTTGGGATTCACGGTCATGACCGAGAGCCAGCGGTTGGAGCGGCTGCCTGCCGGCTCCGGCATGAAGGAGATGCCGGGAAGATCGCCCAGCTCGCTCTCATAGGCGGCGAAGATGAGCCTTCTCGCCCGGACGCGTTCCTCCAACACCTCCAGCTGCGCACGCCCGATGCCGGCGAGCACATTGCTCATGCGGTAATTATAGCCGAGCTCGCTGTGCTGGTAATGGGGAGCCGGATCGCGAGCCTGGGTGGCCAGGAACCGCGCCTTTTCCAGCGCTCCGGTATCGTCCGAGACGAGCATGCCGCCGCCGGAAGTCGTGATGATCTTGTTGCCGTTGAAGGAGTAGATGCCGAATTTGCCGAAGGTTCCGCTCGCTCTCCCGTTGTAGGAGGAGCCGAGCGATTCCGCCGCATCCTCGATGATCGGCACTCCATACCGGTCGCACAGAGCTGTCAGCTCCTCCATCTTGGCGCTCTGCCCGTACAGGTTGACTACGATAACCGCCTTCGGCAGACGGCCGATCCGGTCCGCTTCCTCCAGCGCCCGGCTGAGCGCAGCCGGAGACATGTTCCAGGTATCCGGCTCCGAATCGATGAAGACGGGCTCCGCTCCTTCGTAGCGGATCGGGTTCGCGCTGGCGATGAACGTAAAGCTGGAGCAGAAGACCCGGTCGCCGGGTCCGGCATCGAGCAGCCGCAAAGCGAGATGGATCGCGGCCGTTCCAGAAGATACCGCCGCGGCTCCACGCGTTCCGACCTCGGCCGCGAGCTCCCGCTCGAACGCATCGACATTCGGGCCGAGCGGGGCGATCCAATTGGTATCGAAGGCATCCTGAATGTACTTCAGCTCTCTGCCGCTCATATGCGGCGGAGAAAGGAATATTCGCTTGGCAGGCAACGGGTTAGGCATACAATCCCTCCATTCGAAATAACGGCCTTAAGACCGGGATATCCCGCAGCTCCTGCAAGCGGGCAATGCGGTAATGAGCTTCGTGATCGGGGGTATACCGGCTTCCGGAATAGACGCCCTCTCCCCGATCGATATGAACCGTCATCCAGCCGAGCCGGTTGGCGGTGATAAAGTCCTTGGCCGGGTTGTCCCCGATATACAGACAGCGGGAGTGAGGCGCCTGCAGCATATGGCTCACGGCTTCATAGGGAACCGGGCTAGGCTTCCAGTTGTCGCGACCGAACAAGTCGGTCAGAATGACCGCTTCCATGCGGTCGCGAAGGGATAGCGCTTGAACCTTGCGCTCCTGCGTCTCCAAATACCCGTCGGTGATGAGCCCCAGCTTGACCCGGCCCTCCAGCCGGCTGAGCGCCCATTCCGCATCGGGAAGCAGCTGGATGTCAGGCCGGTGCTCCCGGTAGCAGGCCACGCAATCGGCGATCACCCCGTCGTCGTAGGGCACTCCGAGAACGTCTAGCGACCGGTTGAAGATCCGACTCTTATCCGAGCTATGGTAAAAGGCGACAGCCGTTTCGAAAAAGCGCTCCGTCCCGGTGCGTCCCTTCAGCCACTCGCCCACCGCGCGGAATCCGCTCATCGCGTATTCCCGCTCCGAAATCAGCGTATCGTCCAAATCGAAGATGACCGCGTCGATACCCATGAGGCTCACCCGCAAAAAACAGCATCATCGTACCGATACATGCTGAGGCTGTCCTTCCAGGAATAATCGGGCTCCCCCAGCTCCTCGCCCCGGCACATCCGAATCGTCCACAGCGGCAGATCGGCCCCAGCCGCGATGGACAGCGGAACACCGCCGCCGAAGCGCGGATTGATTTCGATGAAGGTGATGTCCCCGTTCTCCTGCTTAAAGCATTGCAGGGTGATGCAGCCGACCGCCCCCGGCAGGCATTCCGCCACATTTCGAGCGGCTTCGATGATGGCTGGATCCTTGCGGGTGACGCCCTTGCTCACCTCGCCCGCTCTCGTCTCGATTCGGAGTCGAGGCACGATGGTCTTGACGGCTCCCGAGAAGTCGACGAATACGTCTATCGTATATTCCTCGCCGCGCACCAGCTCCTGCACCATGGCTCCCGGTATGTACTCCTTGAAGAAATCGAGCTCCCGCTCGTTTCTCACCAAGGTGACCCCTTGGCCCGAGCTGCCGTTCTTTGGCTTGACCATGAGCGGAAATGAATGCTCTCCCCTCTTCACCTCTTCCGCTGTATAGACGCGCGGAGTGGCGATGTCGTGGGAGCGAAAAAATTGATACGTATTCGTCTTGTCGAAGGCGATCTCATTCAGGAGAGGGCTCGACAGCACGAGGCGGACGCCCTCGCTCTCAAAGCGATGCCGGTTCTCGGCCAGCAGCGTCAGCTCCGTGTCGATGAGCGGAATGAGCGCATGAATCCGCTCCTCCCGGCACACCTCGATCAGCCTGTCGACATAAGCCGGGTCCGTCACGCGCGGGACAAGATAATGCTTGTCGCTGTAAAACGCCGTTGGAGCCGTCGCCTTAAGATCGGCGGTGATGCCCCGGCCGGCGAAGCCGTACCGGCGGTAAGCTTCATTGAACTCCCGGATCAGCGACACCCGCCGGCCCGAGCTGGTAAAGAGCAAGTTCGTTTCATCCATATGCTTTAGCCCCCCTTTTCAACTACCGTTCTCCTGGTACGCTGTCAGCTAAAAAACCGTGGTCTCCGCACAACTTCCCATACCAATTGACGCCGATTTTATCCACTCGATTAAGGCTGACAGCGTACTGGCGGTTTGACAACGCGCCCTATTCGAGCCGGGTCGAATTCATAATCTGCCGCTTCAGTTCCTCGATCGCTTCCCGGACGCCCCAATCATGCGATTCCTCGCCCTTGCGGCTAACATCCAGCATGATGGTCAACAAATCATCCTGCGACAGCTTGCCTAAATCGTACATCTCTCGATCCCCCTCGAATGTGTACATGTTCTATAGTCGGCCGGAGCCCGCCGCCAGCGCGGACGCCGATCGTTCAAAGCCGCTCGGGTTCTGCGACTGCCAGCGCCAGGAGTCCTCGCACATCTCGGCGATGCCTCGCGCGGCCGTCCAGCCGAGCTCGGCTTCGGCTTTCGCGGTATCCGCGTAACAGAGAGCGATATCTCCCGGTCTCCGCTCGGCGAGGACATAGGGGACTACGCGGCCAGACGCCTTCTGAAAAGCCTCGATCAGCTCCAGCACGCTGAAGCCCCGCCCTGTGCCGAGGTTGTAGGCGGCAGTCCCCGCGGCAGTCGCCGTCTTCTCCAGCGCGCGCAGATGCCCGATCGCCAGATCGGTCACATGGATGTAGTCGCGCACGCCGGTTCCATCCGGCGTCGGATAGTCGCTGCCGAACACCTTCAAGAGAGGCAGCTTGCCCACCGCCACCTGCGTGATGTACGGCATCAGGTTGTTCGGGATGCCGTTCGGATTCTCGCCGATGCGGCCGCTCTTGTGGGCGCCGACCGGGTTGAAATAGCGCAATAACGCGATGCTCCAGCGCGAATCGGTGAGGCTGAGATCGCGAAGCATCTCCTCGATCATCTGCTTCGTCCGCCCATAAGGGTTCGTTGCCCCCACCGGTGCGCTCTCGGGAATCGGCGCGCTCTCCGGCATCCCGTAGACCGTTGCGGAGGAGCTGAACACGAGCCGGTAGACGCCGTGCTCCTTCATCGCGTCGCACAGATTCAAGGTGCCGGTAATGTTGTTGTGGTAATAGCGCAAAGGCATTCCGACCGATTCCCCAACCGCCTTCAGTCCGGCAAAGTGCAGGACGGCATCGATCGACTGCTCGGCAAACACCCGGTTCAAGGCTTCTTTGTCCAGCAGGTCCACGTTGTAGCGGGGAAACGTTCTTCCCGTCAGCTCCTCCACTCGATGAAGAGCCTCCGGATGGCTGTTCGAGTAATTATCCACCACCACAATGTCATAGCCGGCATCCAGAAGCTCCACACAGGTATGGCTGCCGATATAACCAGCACCGCCCGTCACGAGAATAGCCATCAGCGGATTCCCTCCAATCGTTCGATTTGCTCGATTCTTCTCCGAATCGGCAGCTTGGCAAGCAGATTCTTGCCGACGCCAAGCAGGTATTTGAATTCCTGAGAACGGTAGAATGCACTCAAGTAGATTAGGTTGACGGCCGCAAAGCAGACGATCGCTTTGACGATGACATGGAGCCAGCTTTCGGAGGGCAGAACGTCGGCAAGGAAATACACCACGGCAAGCGCAGCCACTCCTACGGCCGAATACCTCAGATAGCGCAAGTAATAATGGCGTACCGGTCGAAGGAACACTTTTTTGTAGACGAGGTGCGGAGTGTACCAGAAAGGAACGGCTAAGCTGCCGATCAAGCTGCCGAGAAACACGCCCGCGATGCCCATCCATTGAACGAGCACGAGCGCGGCCGCCAGGTTGACACCCGCTTGGATGAGGGGAGCGAATCGATCCTCATGAAAGATCCCCGCTGTTGTCTTCACGGTCGAAATCGAATTGCGCATTCCCCGTTCGAAAAAGACGAGCAGCATCAGCACGAGCGCTCCATGCCCCATCAGGAACTTCGGGCCGATCCAGACGGTGATGAAGGGATCAATCAGCACGTAGAGCAGGATGGCGAACAGGGAGTACAGCCAGAAGTTGACCAGCATCGTCGCGTTGTAGACGGAATACACCTTGTCGGTCGATTCCTTTGCCACGAGATTGCCGACGCTGTGGTACATATTGTTGAAGACTTGGTTCACGAACGTGCGGCTGATGTCGATCAGCATTTTATAGTTGGAATAGAGCCCCACTGCCGCCAAGCTGACAAAAGAAGAAATGATCAAGCTGTCCGCACCGAACACGAAGTAACCGCCTATGTTTTGCAGCACGATCGCCTTGACGTTGCGGATGATCGAGTGCCTCGTATCGGGATCAAGCTTGCCCGTGACGGGGTTCTTGAGGAACGGATATTTCCGGTCCACCATGCGGCTCAGGAACAGCGAGGTCGAGAGGGTCAGCAAGCAATCGACGACTAGGAACAGGATGTAATTATGCGTGTAATACAGAATGGCGATCTTCAAGCTCGTGGACAGGATAGATGAAACCGAGTAGGCAGCAGTCACCACATACGACTTCTGGTTGACATTCAGGAAGGACAGCTTGCTTTGAAACAGGTACGGCGCCACGGTGTTGATGAGAAAGATGCCGAAGATCAGATAGAGATGATCAACCTGGGCATCCTTGACGAAAAAGCCGAGGAAGGGCATGAACGAGAGCCCGAGCAGCCCGACGACAAGCGCGATGACCAGATACGCCTTGCGGTACAGCTTCATCAGCACGTTGATCTGTTCCTGATCGTTCTCGGCTACGGGCTTATACAGGTTGTAGATGATGCTGGCCCCGATGCCCGCTTCCGCGAGCGACAGCATAGCGAGAATGCTCGTGAACAGCCCGTTCACGCCCAGGTACTCGATGCCGAGCGTCGCGATGAAGACGCTTCGGGAGATGAAGCTGAGCGCCGTAATAATCAGCTGATTGCCGATGCCCGCGAAGATGTTGATCATTGTGTTCTTTATTCTCATGACGCGCCTCTTCCCGGCTAACGTTCATGAAAACGGGCGCATCGGCCGCTTCCATGAACGTCAGCACTGGTCTCTTATACCACGAACCCTCTGCCCTGCATCAAAGCCTCTTGCATCTCTCGCTTTTCCCGGTCCGTGATTCCTCCCGAGAGGGTGTACGAGCTGTCGTACAAGGGCATTTCCCTCATCTCGCTCTCGCATTTCTCCCGATAGGCCGCCATCGTGCAAATCTCCTTGGCGGGATTTCCACCGAACACGCTGTTCGGCGGTACGGATTTGGTGACGATGCTGCCGGCCGCGATGATGGAATGATGACCCACCGTCACCCCCGGCATGATCACAGCCCGCGCTCCGATGAAGGCTCCGTCTTCGATGACGACCCGGCCGATGCGGGTATAGCCGCTCCAGGCTTTCGTGCTGGCGTCATGAGCCAGAAGATACGCCTGCGGTGCGATGGTCACCTCGTTGCCGATCTCGATCAGCCAGCAGTGCGAATAATCAAAGACGACTCCAGGCTGAATGCGGCAATGCTCGCCCACCTGCATGCCCAGCCTCAAGTATTCCTCAAACGGCGGCTCGCTCGACAACCAGCGGTTCAATCTGGCTTTGGTCCCGTTCATGATCCTCTCGATCATGGTTCTTCACCCGGTTCTGCCGAATGGCAAAATGTGTGCGAAGGGCAAACCCTTGCGTGAACGGCAGGATGTCGAACAGGGTGGAGTAAACGCCGATGTCTTTCGTGTCGCCCTGAGAAAGGTCGATGGCTCCGTTACGGCGGGTTACCTTCATGAGATAGCGGAGGGCTTTGTCCGCACCGGACGAGCACTCCTTGGAGACCGCTTCGATCGTGGCCGCCTGGGTAAGAAACCAGGCGAGAGAAGCGGTGGCAGACGAATCCGGAATGGCTTCGCTTCGGGTTACAGTCCAGTTCCAATTGCCTCCAGGCTGCTGTTCGCGAAGGACGGCGATGGCGTAACCCGCGACCATGCGTTCCAGCGAAGCGCGTTCCGGATGACGGAGCGGCAGCTCGTTCCACGTATCCGCGAGGCCGAGTGCGAACCAGGCGAGGCCGCGTCCCCAGCCGTATAAGCCGAGGGGAGCCTTCGTCTCCACCTGATAAGCGTGGCTGGGAAGGAACAGCCCGGGATGAAGCCCGTGCCGTTCGAACGACCGCAGCTGACGGAGCGCCAGCTCCACGCATTCCTCCTTGTCGTACCGGATGCCGTAGGCGGTAAGGAAGGGGCAGATGAACCCGATCGTGTCCACGTATCGGTACTTCATCATGCTCTTGCGGTAGCCTACCGTTCCGTCTTCGCCCAGGTGGTCCCGGATCATGGACCATGTCGCATCGAAGGCAGGTCGGAACCGGTCCGGGTCCAGATGCGGCAGCTTCATCACCGCGTAAGCGAGGATCGCGCCGTCCACATGCTGCGGAGCGTTCCGCCAGCTCCCGTCGGGCAGGAACAGCCGCTTCAGGTAGCGATCCACCTCACGGACAGCCGCCTCGTCCGGCTGCTGACGGAGCATGGTGCCTAGACCGAGAAGAAGAGCGCCTTCCTGCCACTGCTGAATCGAGCTGCGCTTGTAGTTGCCGCGCAGCCGATCCAGCAGGACGAACCGCGTCTGATCCGTCAGCTTGATGGTCGGCGTCCGGTTCACCCAATGGACAGCCCTCTTTTGTACCGAACGAGCCCAAGTCTCCTGATCCTCATAGCGGCCGATGTGAATTCGGCTAAGCCAAGTCCGGAAGATCGGGACAAGGTCCGTAAGCGCTACGACCAATCCTGCGGCGACAAGAAAACCGGTTATCCACCAAGCCATCACGCGCTCTCCCCCTGTCCGATGATCTGATACAGCTTGTAGACTTCGCTTTCCGTCCCGAGCGGAAGCCCGGCCAAGCGGTGCGAGAAGGAGCTGCAAAGCCCCTCGTCTTCCATAAGCAAACGGATTCCTTCGGCCAGCGCTTCCGCATTCATCTCCACGATGAGGCCGGTTTCACCGCTCTCGATCTGATCCCGGGCGGTGGAGAAATTCGTGACGACAATCGGCTTGCCGAGGATTTTCGCCTCGTCGATGGCGATCGATTTGCCTTCAAACCGAGAGGGCTGCACATAAATGTCGGCTTCCTTCAGGTAAGGATAGGGGTTCTCGCTCATCCCCATCAGGAAGAATCGCTGCTCCAGCCCATAGTGCCGAATGAGCCTCTCCAATTCAGGCCGTTCCTCTCCTTCGCCGATGATCGCCCAACTGATGTCTTTGCCGCTGTCAACGAGCCTGCGGCAGGCCTCCACCGCCAAATCGAATCCCTTCTGGGCGTTCAGCCTCCCAATGGACAGCAGCCGGACGGACGCTGGAGGAAGCGAAACCGGCTCATTCGCCAGCTTCCGGATGGCCTTCGGCGAGACGATGTTGTAGATGACCTCGACCTTATCGGACAGGTCCGGGAATTCTCTCCTCAAGGTCTCCGCGCATTCTTCCGAGACGGTCACCAGATGATCGAGGCGCTCAAAAAAGGGCTGATCCAGCTTCGCGTCCATGCCGAGCTTGTTGTAGTCGATATGGATGAAGCCGAGCTTCTTCTTCGCCTTCACTTTCTCGATGCAGTAGTAGATCGGGTTCTTCTCGAGAAAGCCGATGGCCGCATCATACTCGCCCGCAAGCGGCGGAAGGGAACGAGACAGATGCCGCCATACCCGCTGCTCGCAGCGCGCGCGATTCTTCTCGCTGCGGAATAGGTACGCCGCCTGAACCCGGCTCGCTGCGGCCCGGATGCGGCCGCGGCTCAGGTTGGCCGCCACCGCCTGAGCGAGCGGCATGTCGTAATACCGGTAGCCTCCGGGCTCCGGAAGCACCTTCACCGGCTCGGGGATCTGGTTCAGGAACAACCCCTCCTGCCGGAACAGCAAGAGGTCCACTTCGTAGGCATCGTAATCGATCGTATCCAGGAGAGAGACGAGCGATTTCTCCGCTCCGCCGCAGCCCAGGTTGTTCATGATAAACAGCAGCTTCTTCTTCATGCGTTCATGCGCTCCTCCTCTGTGCGTTACCTGGCAGATTGACGAATGCCGTTCGTTCCATCGGATCACTCAGGCGAACAACCGATCCAGCTTCTCCATCTCCGCTTCCGTCCCGAGCGGACTTGCCGCGAGCTGATCGGAGAAGCGGCGCCGAAGTCCCGGGCTTCCCATCAGTTCCTCGATCCCGCCCGCCACCGCCTCGGGGCTCATCCCGACGATCAGCCCATCCGACTCGTGGCGAATCTGATCGGCCGCTGTGCTGAAGTTGGTGACGACGATCGGCTTGCCGAGAATCTTCGCTTCGTCGATGGCAATCGATTTGCCCTCATAACGGGAGGTTTGCACGTACAGATCGGCCTGCTTGAGATAAGGATAAGGATTGGCCTTCAGACCGAGCAGGATGAAGCGCCCGTTCAGGCCGCTTTTCGCGATAAGCTCCGTGAGCTTCCCTCTCTCCTCGCCCTCGCCAATCACATACCAGCGGACGGAATGCCCCTTGTCGAGCAGCCTGCGGCAGGCCGCGATAGCCGTCTCGAACGCCTTTTGCGCATGCAAGCGCCCGATGGAGAGGATGATCGTCTCCCCCTCTACCCGGTTGTACAGATCGACGGGAGCCTCCTCCGCCATGCGGGCGATCATCGCCGGAGAGACGATGTTATAGACGACGTCGATCTTGGCGCTCTCCTCTGGGAAGTTGCGGCGCAAAATCTCCGCGCATTCCTCCGACACCGTGACGATATGGTCCAGCTTCTGAAAATAGGGCAGATCGAACGCCGCATCCATCCCGTGCTTGTCGTAGTCGATGTGCACCCAGCCGATCTTTTTCCGTGCGCGCACCTTATCGACGCAGAAGTAATTGGAGGTCTTCTCCAGGAACCCGACGGCCACGTCGTACGTCTCCGGAAGCGCCGGAAGGAACCGCGCCATATGCCGCCAGCTGCGCTGCTCGCTCCTACTCGTCCCCCCGCTCCGGCTGCCGAATGCAAACAAGAGGCGCTGGGCTGCCAGCGAGAACCTCCCGCTCTTCACGAAGCGCAGCATCGATTCCGGCAAGGGCCGGGCGAAGCTGCGGTACGTTTCGGGAAGCGGCAGCACGCGCACCTCGCGGGGAAGAAAGTCCATGAACAAGCCCTCGTGATGCAGCAGGAAGAGATCCACCTCGTACCGCGAATAGTCCAGCTGGGACAGCAGGGTGACGAGGCTTTTCTCTCCTCCGCCTGCAGACAGGCTTGGAATGATAAACAGCAGCTTCTTCTTCATAGACCCTCCCGGTTAACCCGCCACCTCGCACAGATAATCGACTGCCTTGTACGACATCTGCTTGATGCGGGGAATGGATTCGGCGAGCTGCGCCTTAATCGACTCCTCCTCGCCCACCATCTCGTCGAAGGCGGCGATCAGCCTCCCCGGGTCGGCGATCTGGTCGATGGCGAGTACGAGCTTCTCTTCGCCGAACAGGTCGCGCGCGATGCCTTTGGACTTCACGCTGTAGCCGAGCACCAGCGTCGGGACGAGGCTGGAATACGCCGCGATGGTCGCGTGCGTCCGAGCTCCGACGAAGAATCGCATGCGCGCGATGTAGCCCTTGTACTGCGTTGCGTTCAGATGGTCGGGCAGCAGAAAGACTCGCCCCGTAGAAGCGAACTCCTGTTCAAACTGGCGCAGGAGCTCGTAATCGTTGTTCCCCTCCTCGACAACATGCGGCGTGAGCGCGATGCTCATGTCCGT
Organism: Gorillibacterium timonense; assembly: GCF_001457415.1. GTDB lineage: Bacteria > Bacillota > Bacilli > Paenibacillales > NBRC-103111 > Gorillibacterium > Gorillibacterium timonense. The sequence continues at coordinate 247,680 of NZ_LN881722.1, read as the reverse complement.
TGTGTCGAGGATGTGCGTGAGCAGCGCTCTCGCGGCTTCCCGCGACTGCTCGTTCCGCTTCCAGACAAGCGGGCTGAAGTTGAAGCCGACGGTATTGCCCGTCTGCCAGCCGGAGGGAAGCGGCAGCTCTTCTTTTTCCATCGTGAATGCCGCATCGGCGCACAGCCGAACATTAGTCAGTCCCTTCGCCTTCAGCATCTCGTAGGTCAACGTTTCGCGGGCGAGAATGAGATCAAACAACCGAAGGTCTGCAAGCTTCCGCTCCGACATGTCCTCCTCGCCGATCGAACAGCCCCAAAGCACGAGCTTCTTGCCCCTCTGCTTCACCTGCCGGTCGATCTCGTACCAGCCCGGCTGTTCGCCGTAGCAGTAGTTGTCTCCGCCGATCGAGAGGCAGACATCCACCTCCGGAATGTGGCGGATGACGCTCTTGTGGATTTTGCCAAGCGCATAGGATTCGTCGCCCCGCAGCTTGTAGGAGAGCGCCGACAGCAGGCCGTCGATGCTGTATTTGCTCACCGGCTGCGCCTTGCCGTCGCGGATTTCGTCGACCTTGTCGAGAATCCGGTCCGTCTCCGGACGCTCCGAGGAGAGCAGCACCTTCGCTCCCGCGATCTTCTCCTTGATCAGGTGGGTGGAGGAGCGGACGATCGCCTCGCATCCTCGGTTCAAGCTGCCCGCATGGGCGAACATCATGATTTTCATAGAACGTCCTGCCTCCGGTTTCGATGATTTCGCACGTCATTCCCATCATTTCTTACCAAGCCTCGGCTTCTCATTCCCTTGCGCCTGTACGGCTGGTTAATCCAGTCTGCAGTTGCTCCGAGGCAATCGCTTTACCCACCGTTATTTCGCATGCGGCTGTATACAGCTGTTGCGTACAGCCCCGCTGTCAGCCTCGTTTTGACGAGCCACAGCACACACCGTTCATACCGGCCGGCTGCCGGGTAACGCTCCTCCCAGTAGAACGGCAGCGCCTCTCTCACCCGCTTGTGTCCGACCATCCGACGGACGTAAGCAAACCGCTCGCGGAGGGGGACGTCGGCCGTTGGAGTAAAATAGAGATAAACGTAGGACAGCACGCTATAGATCAGCTTGACGGCCTTCAGCCGCCGCAGGTTGTCTCCCTGCAGGCCGGAGGCCGCTTCGATTCCGGGGAGCTTCATCTCATAGACATCGAGCGCTCTCCGAAAATAATCCTTCGCCAGAATGTTGCGGGTGGCGCTTCCCTGAACGTCGCGGTACTGATAGCCGAGATAATCGACAAACCGTACGCTCCCCGCATGAGCGAACGCCTCCATGTTGAACAGGGCGTCCTCCCCGAGGGCGATCCCGACGGGAAAGCGGATGGTGTGCTCCCGCAGAAGCGAGGTCCGGTACAGCTTCGTCCATACTGCGTTCAAGTTGTCTTCCTTGAAAAAATAAGGCAGAATCTCGTACCGAATGAACTCTCTACGAAGTGCAGACTCTGTTGGAAACCCGTACTGCGCAACGACGAGCCGCCCTTCCTGCTCACTCGCAAAGGTGGAGATGACGATCTCGCAGTCTTCCTCTTCCGCAGCCCGGTAGAGGGTCTCGAAGTAATCCGCCCGGACCGTGTCATCCGCATCGACAAAGCCGATATACGCCCCGCGAGCCTCTGCCATGCCCCGGTTGCGGGCGGCGCTGACCCCTGCGTTCGCCTGATGGATCAAGCGGATGCGACTGTCTCGCTCCCGGTATTCTTCCAGGATCGTCCGGCTTCCATCACGGGAGCCGTCATCCACGAAGATGAACTCGCAGCCCAGGAGAGTCTGGGCGCGGAGCGATTCCACGCAATCCGCGAGGAATCGTTCGCCGTTGTAGACGGGAACGATGACGCTGACCCGAACCCCCTCCATCTCCTCCATATCAGGCCCCTCCTTCCTGATAGCGGAAACGGCGCGCCATTCTCCAAACGCAGAGGAACGGCCTCAGCGGAAAGTAGAGGAAATGGGCTCGTTCGGGCAGCGGCAAGGTGCGGGCGTCTTCATAAAAGGGGTAGAGCAGGCTGAGCAGGAACAGCGCTTTATGCGACGGCGCCATCAGCGAGAACAGATGGCGGCGGTGATAGCGGTTCACTTCCTCAGTCAGCGGATACGTATGTAAATTCAGCATCTGCCGGACATAGAACATGGCTTCCGCCGCAAGCTTTCCGGCCCGGCGGTCCGAGGCGAGCCTCGCAAGCGGAGCGGTGAGCGGAGTGCCGAGCAGGACGGAAGCGAGCCGGAGCGCTTGCCCGCCGACGGGTGACAGCCGATGCTTGTGCAGCAGGCTTGTGAGCTTCTCTTCGTCCAGGCCTTGGCGGACGAGCCGGTCGATGTCGAGCAGCCAGCGCAGGCGCGACCACCCGTGCCGCGCCCCGTGAGAAGCGAGGAACAGGAACAGGTCCTCCCGGCCGAGATAGTAGACCGGATAACCGGTGGCGAGCGGCGTTTGCCTCCTCCTCTGCCACAGCTCCTGAAAGGCGGGCTCGCTGGAGGGGCCGGGATTCAGCCGCCAGTGCACCTCAAGCTTGATCCCTTTCTCCGCATGGTAGAAAGTGATATGATGATGCCGCCATTTCCAGTCGCCGAGAACGGTCTCGATGTAATCGTCCTTGACGTAGCCGAGGGAAGGCAGCAGCCGCTCCACCCGATCCAGCTGCTCGATCTCCACGAGCAGATCGAGATCGCAGGAGGTGCGCAGCGATAGCTCTCCGTACAGGTCGTGGGCGAGCACCGGGCCCTTGAGCATGAGGGAGCGGACGCCCGCAAGATCGAGCTGCTCGCTCACCGTCTCCATCTCGCCCGCTAAGTGCAGCATCCGAAACACGTTATGCCGATACTCCCTTGCGAGACTGCCCGTCACCCGCTCCGGTGCCGCCGGGAAATCGAGCTGCCGCGCCTGACGGTGCAAATACGGGTATACCCGGTGATGCCGCGCCAGCTCCATCACATGCGCCCAATCCGCCTGCCGGAACAGTTCTCGCTCTTCCGCGTTCCAGACTTTGCCCGGCTCCGAGCGGAGCAAGAGCAGCGTCAGCTGCAGCTCGACGGACAGCTCCGATGCATCGCTATGCATAAGGTTCTTCATGCCGTTCCCCTTCTTCTCGTCATTTCCATCCCTTACAACTCCGTCTTCTGCAGGCTTCCCCGAAACAAAGGCATCGTCGCATGCTGGGGATTCTGAATCCCTTCGTGACGAACCACCTTCAGCACCGTCATCCATAGGATTTGCAGGTCCAGCCGAAAGCTGCGATTCTCCACGTACCAGACATCGAGCCGAAAGCGCTCCTCCCAGGTAATGGCGTTGCGCCCGTTCACCTGAGCCCATCCCGTGATTCCGGGACGAACCTCATGGCGTCTCGCCTGCTCGGGAGTGTACAGCTCCATATACTCCATGAGGAGCGGCCTTGGACCGACCAAGCTGAGCTCCCCCTTGATCACATTCACCAGCTGCAGCAGCTCGTCGAGGCTGAATTTTCGCAGGAAGCGGCCGAACGCCGTCAGCCGAACATGATCCGGCAGCAAGACTCCCGACTCATCGCGTTCATCCGTCATCGTCCGCAGCTTATAGATCACGAACGGCTTGCCGCTCAGGCCCGGCCGCTCCTGCTTGAACAGGATAGGCGATCCGAGCTTGAAGCGAACGAGGACGGCCAGAATCGCCAAAATCGGAACGGCCAGAAGGAAGAGAGGCACCGCCACCAGAAGATCAAACCACCGTTTCATAAAACTCCCCCTCAAGCAGTAAACAAAACTTAGCGAGCTCCCCGGCATGGCGGCTCCCGCTTCTCTCCAAACGGTCGGTCAGCTCCACACGAAGCTCGGGCTGGTCGATCAATTGCCGAATGCCGGAGGCGATACCTTCCGGCGTAACCGGAACGAGGATGCCGGTCTCTCCGTCGTCGATCTGCTTCCGAAAGGAAGGGATGTCGGTGACCACGACTGGTCGGGAGAGCGCCAGCGCCTCTTCTACCGCGATGCAGTGCGCCTCCGTCTTGGAGGGCTGCACATAAATGTCGCAGCGGCTCATATACGGATACGGATTGGCCTGCTCGCCGAGCAGCCGAAAGCGCTCGGACAGGCCGAGCTCCTCCGCCCTCTGCTTCAGCTCGCTCTCGAGCGGGCCGCCGCCGATCAGGTTCCAGCGGATCGGATAGCCTTCCTGGTCCAGAAGCCGACAAGCCTCGAGCGCGAGCCTCACGCCCTTCTCGTCGCCCAGCCGCGCAACCGTGACGATCGTGATGCCGGCGAAGGAATCCTCCGCCTCCGGCACCGGCTCCCGCGCCATTTCACGAACCGCTGTCTCCGAAACTCGGTTATGGATGACGCGGATCTGCCGTGAAAACTCGGGGAAATGGGAGGCGAGCGAATCCCGCGCCGATTCGGCCACCGTGACGATGTAATCGCACTTGCCGAAACTCCTTCGCTCCATCTCCGGACAAGGCCAGCCCTGCTCCTGGCTGTAGCCGTAATCCATGTGGTTGTAGAGAATTTTGCGGGAAGCCTGCACCTTCTCGGCCACATAATAATTGCAAAAAAAGTCAAGGTAGCTGATCGCGGCGTCATAATAGGTTTTCTGCCTTGGAAGTGCGTGGCGGTAGACCGCCCACCGCTTGCCGACCCCTTTGCCTTTTCCGGTTCGCCCGAGCGCGGCGGCCATCACCTTTCCGGTGAGCAGGCGATATTTACGCTCCCGGAGCAAATAGGGGACGGAAGCTCCCAGCGGCATCGTGAAGGACGGAAACAAGGGCGGAAGCACGTTCACCTCCGGTGGTACCATCGGGAACAACTTTCCACTGTGGTCGAAGAGCAGGAGGTCCGCTTCGTACTTGTCGTAATCGAGCTCCGACAAAAGGGTGAGCAGGCTCTTCTCAGCGCCGCCGGTGTGCAGATATTGGGTGACAAAGAGCAGCCGCTTTTTCATCGCGCTGCCTCCTTTCTTAGGGTCTTGATCGAATCATTGCCCTGCCTTCAGCAGCGCGCGCATGCGGGCGATGGCAGAAGGGCCAAGAATCCGGGCGATCCGCCGTTTCAGCTCGCTGCGGCGGCGGACGGAGGGCGGAAGCCAGGACTTCGCGAAGTGGTGGATCGCGTAGCTTTCACCAGATAAATAATTCGCTCCGTTAATGTAATCGTAGGGGCAGAAATACGTTCGCGGATACAGCGTCACCCCGTTGTCCAGCTCCTGAAAGAGGCCATTCGGAATGAAGCCGTGAGCTTTCGCATTTTCCGTAATGAGCTTGGTATTGGTAGTCAGATCGAGCGAGCCGTCCGCCCGAACGAAAGGCCGGTCCACGTAATCGTCCAGCAGCTCCTTGATCCAGCGATGTCCGGGCTGCGCCCCCATGAGGCCGGTGGGAACATGCCGTTCATCCTCGAAGCCAGAGAACGCCTCGTGCCCGAGAAACCGGTCAAGCGGCTTCAGCACCTCGACATCCGTGTCCATATAGATTCCGCCGTGCGTGTAAAGGGCGTACAGTCGGACATAGTCGCTCACAAACGCAAATTTGCCGTTTGCATAGGCTTCCTGCACGTAGCGATTTGAGGAGAGATCAAAGGTATCCTCATTCCACTCCATGAAGGCGTACCCGCTCAGATGCTTCGGCCAGCTCTCCTGACACATTCGGATCTTCGCAGGCTTCTCGCCTCTTCCGAACCAGCAGGAATGGATGATCTTCGGGATGGGATCGGCTTTTGTCACGGGATGCTCCTTTCCGTTCTAAAACACGAGATAGCGGCTGCCGTAATTCAAACCGCCATAAGCGATGATGCATTCGTACAAAAAGAAGAATAGGTAGAACAGCAGGATCAAATAGTAGACCAGCTTCTGGTCCTTCTCCCGGAACACCTTGATGATCCACGGGATGAGCAGCAGCTGGTACAAACCGAAGTAGATGGAAAAGCGGGCGAAGATCCAGTTCTGCGTCGCGATGAGCAGGAAGAGCGCGTTGATCAGGGACAGGTTGATGATCGGATCGAGCTTCGGCGCGAGGCTCTTCAGCTTCTCTCGTCCGTAAAAGGCGACGGTGAGCGGCCCCGCCGCGATCAGGACCCGAATGTAGCTTGCTCCGCCTTCGGAAAAGGTCGAGTAATGGCTGTACTGGGTATCGGCCAGCACCGTGAACAGCGTCCCCATGAACTGGTTGAAGCCGAGGACGATCAGCACCGCTACTCCGATCAGCAGGAAGGTCTGCTTCGTCCAGGCCGGCTTTCGCACCAGGAAGTAGATCGGCAGCAGAACGAGGGCGCTGCGGTGCACGGTGGAGGCGAGGAGAACCAGCAGAAAGAACCGCTTCCAGTCTCCGTTCATCACGTATTTGGTCCCGGCGAAGATGATTGCGGCTGCCATGAACTGACGAATGCCATTCATGGAAGTCGTGAACATCCCGGTCGTGATGTAGAGGTACAAGCTCAGCTCATACATCCGCGAATAGTGGTACAGAATCCAGGCAATGAGGCAGGTCGTAATCGCCGCCGTCACAAAGATGAGCAGCTGCGGATCTCCACTGATCTGCCTCAACAGAAGCTGCATGATGTTGAACCCGAAGTCCTTGCTGTAATCGATCGTCTCCCAGGTAAAAATCCCGTACCGGTAAGAATGCATGTAGGTGAAGGTGTCTCCGATGTTGTTCCGCAAGCCCGCGACAAGCGTCAGGGAAAGCGCCGCGACAAGAGCGGGAAGGAAGCTCGGGCGGTTGCGGAGGCCATATTCACCGAGTGACACCGGACGAGCCAGGAAGCGCGCATACAAGGAGGCGACATAGACCAGAACGAGATTGATCAGCATGACCGTCATGACGTCACCCCTTCGCCGCGCTCTTTTGGGTCCTCATGGCGGTCTGGCGGCTCGTCACGTTCAGGTAGACGTAGAGGAGCAGTCCGACAGGCAGCGCAAGCACCGTATGAACGGGGCATGGGGATTCCCGCAGGAAGCGGCGATTGCCGCTCATCAGGCTGCTGGACACGTAGTGAATCGCCTCTCGCATCCGCTCTTTCGCTGTCGGAGCATATTTCATCGCTGTCTTTCGGAAAAAGGCAAAGCCGCGTGGATTGCGGCGGTACTGCTTGATGATGTTCAAGCTGGAGCCGTCCGGCAAATACTCCACCACGCAGAGCGGCTTGTTGAGCAAGAGGAGCGGATACTCCTGGTCGATCAACACGTATTTGTAGCTGAGCGGGCAGTATTTCTCTCCCGCGAACAACGGATATGGCGGCGTTCTGCGCGTCAGCTCCGAGCGGTAGACCAGCTTCTTGTCGCCGCGCACCTTGTGCAGCCCGTACAGATCGGTCAGCGTCGATGTCGCGAGACCGTCGGGCAGAGGCGTTCCGATGACGCTGCCGTCTGGAGCCGCGTCCAGCCCGGCGATGCCCGCCACCCGGTCGCTGCCGTGCTGCCGCCAGAAGGATACGATCGCATCCACCGCATCGTCCGGCATGTAGTCATCGGAATCGATGCAGACGTTGAGCTCGGTATCGATGAGTTCGTAGGCGGTATTATGTGCGCCGTGCATGCCCTGATTTTCCTGGCGGTGATAGCGGATCGGCAGCGCACCCTCCGCAATCCAGGAGAGAACGAGCTCATCCGTCCCGTCCGTCGAGCCATCGTCGATGATCAGCCAGAGGAAGTCTTTGCAGCTCTGGCGTTTCAAGCTTTCGTAGCAGACCGGAAGAATGTAGCCGCGATTGTAAGTCGGCGTGAATACGGTTAGGGTCGGCTTTGCGGGCTTTTCCTCCATCGGCTGATTCTCACAAAGGTTCTCCGGCTCGGTCAGGTCAGTGGGCTCCGAACTGGGAGGCTCCAAGCTAGCCGGTTCCGTGCTGGTAAGGTCCAAGTCGGATGGTTCCAGGCCGCAAGGGTCCAAGCTTGTTGGCTCCAGGCTCGTCGTTTCAAAGCCGCTAGGTTCCAAGCTCGTAGATTCCGGACTGCTAAGTTCTAAGCTTGTTGGTTCCAAGCTCGAAGCCGGTGCCATCCGCTCCTCTTCCCTGCTGCGATCCGGATCGGCGCATGCCCGGTAATAGTCGCCGAGCCAAGCCGCTGTCGTCTTGGTGTCGTAGCCGCTCAAGGCGAGAGCCTCCGAGGTATCGGCATGCTCGCAGGACAGAGAGAGGATTCGCTCCGCCCAGGCCGCGGGAGACGCGGCGATCGGCTCGAAGCTCACCCGTCCGGTCACATCGGCTTCCTGCGTAATCGTGTCCGACACGATGCAGTGGAGCCCCGCCGCCTGCGCCTCGACGAGCACGACCGGCAGCCCTTCGAAGAGCGAGGGGAAGAGGAACTGGTCGAATGCCTGCAGGAGCGCCGGAATGTCCTCGCGTACGCCGAGGAACCTGATCGCTTCCGTCAGCCCGAGCCGCTCCGCCTTCTCCTCGATCTCTCCGCGCAGGTCCCCGTCTCCCGCGAGCACCAGCAGAGCATCCGGACGCCTATCCCGAACGGCCTTGAAGATGTCGAGCAGGAACCGGTGATTCTTCTGCCGGTTGAACCGGCCGATATGGCCGAGCATGAAGCGATCTCCCGCTCCAAGCTCCGCGCGGACTTGCTCGCGCAACTGCGGATCGTAGAGGAATTCCTCCGCGTTCACCGCGTTATGGAGGATCGTGACTTCACGCTTCCGGCCGAAGAGCCAGCGTCCGGCATTCGCGGAGCAGGCGAAGTAATGCGTCGGCTTGCCGCGCATCACGGCTCTCGCGTACAGGCGGAAGGGAAGCTTGATGTCCAGCCCGAGATCGCTTAGGTGGCTGTGGGCGATCCGGCAAGGAACGCCGGCTTTCTTCGCCGCCCGCAGTACGAAGCTGCTGTTCTCGTTGATATGGGAATGAACGACCCGATACTCTGGGTGGTCCGCGAAGAACCGCTTCAAGCTTTTGAAGTAAAGCCGGTAATTTCCGGGCCTCACCATCGGCATCCGGTAGATTCGTCCGCCGAGCCGTTCGATCTCATCATCGTAGTGGCCGCGCTCCTCGCGGTGCACCATGAAATCGAATTGCAGCTGAGAGCGGTCGATCCCCCGGTAGTAATTCATCAGCATCGTCTCCAAGCCGCCGCGGTTCATGACGGTCACAACCTGCAGGACGCGCATCGGTTCCATTTGCTACACCTCGTCTTCCTTACCTCTTTCGTCTTCTCATCCGGTCTGCCGCGGACAATAGCACATAAAAACCGGCGGCAAACCGGAGCTTGGCGCACCAATAGAAGATCCGCCAGACCGGTGGACCTTCCGGGGAAAAGCGAGAAAGCGCCGAGCGAAACCGCTCATGATCGAGCAGCTCTTGAAGAAGCCTCAGCTTCTCAGGCGCGGGCGCCGGATTGTCTGCCGACAGAATATTGAGCCCAAGGCCCAGTGTGCTCAGCGCAATCCGATTGTCCAGGGCTTTGCGGAACGGGCCGCTCAAATTCCGGTCGGTTAGAAACTGTTCCATCTGTCCATACAGCTGCAAAAACTGATGCAAAAGACGCGGGTTGTATCCCGATGTCAAGGAACCCGCGTTCACCCGCCAGTAATGGTAATAAGGAGTATGTAAGAACACGAAGCTGCGCGCTTCGTGAATGACTTGCAGATTGAATAGGGTGTCCTCGTTGCTGCCGATCAGGCGGAGGTCGGTGAACTCGGCTTCCGCTTCTCGGATCAGCTCCGCCCGGTACAGCTTGTTCCAAACCGTGCCCCACGCATCGAGCAGCTCCGGGTTTCCCGTCTCCGCTCCGACCGGGCCGACGAGCCGCCGCAGGAGGCCGTCCGTCACTTCCTCGTCCCGGTAAACCGTGCGGTCAGCGAGCGAGAATTCCTTTTCCTTCGCATGGTCGCCGAACTCGCGGATGTACGAGCACATGACGATGTCCGCCCGCTCCTCGACCGCCGTCCGGTAGAGAGCCTCGAACATGCCGGGATCCACCCAATCATCCGGGTCGACGAATCCGATATAAGCCCCGCTCGCTTCATTCAGCCCCGCATTACGAGCCGCGGAGACGCCTCCGTTCTTTCGGTCGATGACGCGCAGGCGAGCATCTCCCGATGCCTTTTGCCTCAGGATGGCGAGGCTTGCGTCCGTCGACCCGTCATTCACGGCAAGGATCTCGACGTTTTTCAACGTTTGGCCAAGCAGGCTGTCGAGGCTTCTCTCCAGGTACTGCTCCATGTTATAGACCGGCACAATGATGCTCACCAAGGGCTCCATGCTACACCCAGGCGTAGCGAGCATAAATTTGGCCGAGCTGCTGCTTGACTTCCTGCACGGAATAGGCGGTGACCAGGCGCAAGCTTTCCTGACCCATGCGTTCGCGCACTTCGCTTGAGGTCCCGAGCTCCGCGAGCCGCTGCGCCAACGCGGCGGCATCGCCTGGAGAGACGATATATCCGTTGACACTGTCTCGGACAAGCTCGCTGTGCCCCCGATTATCCGTGGCGACGATCGGCAAACCGCTCGCCATCGCTTCCATGATGTTGACCGGAAGCCCTTCGCGGAGACTGGAGGCGACGGCGATGTCGCAGGCCGGCATCAGCCGCATGACATCGTCGCGGTACCCCAGGAAGTCGATGCGGTCAGCCACATCAAGCCGATTGGCCAGCTCCCGGCAGCTCTCAAGCAGAGGACCGGAGCCTGCGAGCACGAGGCGGGCGGCGGGAACCTCATCCCGGATGCGGGCGAGCGCCTGGATGAGGAACTGCTGATTCTTGTTCTTGTTGAACTCGGCCGCGTAGAAGAGCAAGAGCCCCTCCTCCTCAAGTCCGAGCTCCTTCCTCCTTTCGAGCTTCTCCTCGGGGAGGAGCGGCCGGAAGCGCTCGGTTTGAACGCCTACTCCCGATACATGCGCGATTTCGGAGGCGTGAAAGTGTCGGCTGCGGGCGAGCCGATAGTCCTCGGAATTGATGGTGATGAGGCAGTCGGTCAGCCGGGAAAGCCCTTTTTCGATGGGATAGTAGAGCAGCCAATTGATGAGCGGCGCTCCCTTGCAGAAGTGAAAGCCATGCGCCGTATAGAGGATCTTCGTCCCGTTCCGCCGCGCCTTCCAGCCGGCCAGCCGCGCGAGCATTCCGCCCATCGGAGTATGGCAGTGGATGACCTCATACGTCTGTTGCCCGATAAGCTCCGACAGCTCTCGATAAGCCTGGAGATTTCCCTTGCGAAACGGCGATCGCTCGAAGGGAATGTCGAACTTGCGATCGACATAAGGAAGATCGCGGTCTCCCCTCGCCGCGATATGCACCTCCCAGCCTTGCTCCTTGAACCATTGCAGATAGGGGAGGTGAAACTTCTCAAAATGCGTGTCTACAGTCGCCACAAACAAGATGGCCGGCATTGCGCTTCCCTCCTTTCCTCTTACCCGAATTACCGGGAGACAACCGCGAGCTCCGATTCGCCGGAATCCGGTACCCGCCGGTTCGCCAGGCCGAGGAGGCATTCCCTCAGCTCCGTTTTCTCCATGGTGGTGTAAGCTTTCAGCAAATCTTGAATCTCCTTCATCCGAAGCTCCGAGGTTTTGCCGATGTAGATCTTCGGGTACACCTGCTCCTCGTGAACCTCGTCTTTGTTGAGCAACTCCTCAAACAGCTTCTCGCCAGGCCGGATTCCGGAATACTCGATGCCGATGTCCTCCACCGAATTGCCGGACAGCCGAATCAGGTTGACGGCCAGGTCGGTGATCCGCACCGGGTCGCCCATATCGAGGACGAAGATTTCTCCGCCCCGCGCGAGCGCTCCCGCTTGAATAACAAGCCGCGAAGCCTCGGGGATGGTCATGAAATAACGGATCATATCGGGATGGGTGACCGTCACCGGCCCCCCCTTCTCGATCTGTTTCTTGAACAACGGGATGACGCTGCCTCGGCTGCCGAGAACGTTGCCGAAGCGCACGGCGACGAATTTGGTGAAGCTGCGCTGGTCGAGATCCTGGATGATCATCTCGGCGAGCCGTTTGGCCGCGCCCATCACGCTCGTCGGGTTGACCGCTTTGTCCGTGGAAATCATGACGAAGGTTCGCACTCCGCTCGCGCTTGCGGCATTGGCGGCATTCATCGTGCCGATGATGTTGTTCTTGACCGCTTCCTCCGGGTTCCGCTCCATGAGCGGCACATGCTTGTGGGCGGCCGCATGGTACACCACATCAGGCCGATAAGTCTTCATGACGCTCATCATCTTCGCAGCATCCTGCAGATCAGCAATCTCCGGGATGATCTTCATTCCGGAATCTTTGAACTGCTCGCGAAGCTCCATCTCAATCGAATAGATGCTGTTCTCTCCGTGCCCGAGCAGCACCAGCATTTCCGGGTGAAACCCCGCCACTTGGCGGCAAATCTCCGAGCCGATGGAACCTCCAGCTCCCGTAACCAGAACGATTTTGCCGGTCACATATTCAGAAACCTTCTCCATGTCCATCTCAACGGGCTCCCGGCCGAGCAGGTCCTCCACCTGAACGTCCCGAACCTGGTTGACCGAAAGTTTACCGGAGACGATGTCCTCGATCATCGGCAGAATCTGCGTCTTGGCGGCCGTCTTCGCGCATTCCTCATAGATCCGCTGCAGCTCTCTGCGACGGAGGGACGGGATGGCAATGATGATCGTGCTGATCTTCATCTCCCGGGTGACCTCTTCAATGACTTCCAGACCTCCGACTACCGGAACACCCATGATATCCAAATTGCGCTTGTTCACATTGTCATCGACAAAAGCTACCGGCACGAGATCCGTCTCGTGGCTGCTGAGCAGATGCCGAACGATCATCGTTCCTCCCGATCCCGCTCCGACAATCAGCGTCCGCTTCTTGTTGCTCGGCCTTTTCATAGACGTGGACCGGAAGAGCCGCCAGCAGAACCGAGTTCCGCCGATGAGCAGAATGTGCAGCATCCACGTGACCGCAAGCACCCGGAAGTAGATGCTGCCGACGACCACGAGCTGCATGGCCGCCGCCGTCACGATCGACAGGCTCACCGCCTTCAGAATCGCGACCAGTTCTCCGATGCTCGCGTACTCCCACGCCTTTTTGTACAGCTTGTAGCGGATGGAAAAGAAGTGGTGGCTGAGGAGCAGCGTCAACGAGCTGATGACAAGCGAAGCCTCATTCACCGCCTGACCTGGACTGGTCAGATAGCGGCTGAAGAAGATCGCGGTGATCACCACAAACGAATCGGTAAAAAAAAGAAAGGACAGCCTCTGGCGATAAGTCACGTTTTCATCCTCCCGTGCTCGAATAAATTGCTGGAGCGTCTTGCTGCTATAGCAGCCACTTCCAAAACGAATTCCCAAATTCCCACCAGGCAGCAACACACCACCGTCAATGAGAGGGTTCTCCCTCTTCACCGGACAGGCGCATGCCACCGGGGTGCTTTCCGAAGCTTACGCGGTTCTCGATTGCTTACCTGTACGGTCTCCCTGGAGGAATCCCGCACAAGTAAAGAAACGAAAATCGCTTTTCGCAACTTAAGAAAACGAAAAAATCCGGGGCATCCAACCCCGCCTCACGCCACACCCTCGACGACCCGCGTCTAAGGCCCATGACCCACAGCATGACCGAGTGCCTCCATCGATACCGGCAAGGAGACATCGCCGAAACCCGTAAAGACATGCAGAGAGCAGGTCAACAAGCCGGGTTTGTTCGTTATACTAAATTTACTTGTTCTCAATAAAGAACGACGGGACAAAAAAAGAACTCACTTCTCATTTAAAACTGCGCCGAGCAGCGTCGCCCCCGCAAATTCCAAGGTCAGCTTGGCGTTCAAGGCTGCTTCTTCCTTGGTTCTGCCATGCTCCAGGACGAGCAATACGGCATCGCAGCAATTCGCTAAAGCCTTCACCTCAAACGCGCCGAGCACTGCAGGCGCATCCACCAGCACGATGTCGTAATGACTGTTCAGAGCCTGCATGATCACGGCCAACGCTCCGTTATCCATGAGATTATGAGCTTCAGAGCCGTACGTACCGGCCGGCATCACATCGAGCTCGCCGATCTCCGTCGGATAGACGGCATCCTTCAGATCCTTGCGGCCTGCGAGGACATCGGTCAGTCCGGCTGTCCGCTCCAACTGGAACATCGCCGTGACGCTTGGCTTGCGTACGTTGGCATCGACAACGAGCACTCTGCTGCCCTTATAGGCCATGGAAACCGCCAGATTGGTCACGGTTGTTGTCTTTCCTTCTCCTCCCGCCGGAGAAGTGACAAGAAGCGACTTCATCTTCTGATTTTCAAACAAAAGTCGGATATTCGCGCGAATGCTACGGTATTGCTCGGATACCTTCGCTGCAGGCTGCAGGTAGCTCACCAATCCCTTGCGAAAGGAAGCACGGGCCGAAGCTGTTTCATTAAGAGCCAATGCTCTCCCCCCTTGTCATGTGAACCCGTTGATGGCCTTTGCTCGGAAGCTTCACCCGTTTGATTGGGGAGACCTGACCGAGAACCGGCATTCCGAGCACTTCCTTAACGCGCTTCTCGGAACGGAACGCCTCATCCATCGTATCGCGGAAGAAAGCGGCGGCCAAACCGATCACCAACCCTGCGATCAAGCCGATGAGAATCATCCGGTTCCGGGCGGGCGGATTGATCGGCTGCGGTGCGGGGTCCTTCTTGGCTTCCGACAAAATGGTGATGTCGCTGAAATTGAGGAGAGAGGCGATGGTTGCTTTGTACTGCTTGACGGTAGAGTTCGCAATGTCCGCGGCAAGCGCCTGATCCCGGTCCGTCACGCTCACCAGCACGACCTGCGTATTATCGACGCTCGAGACCGATATTTGGCTGCGGAGCGCTCCCGGAGAACGGTCGAGGTTCAATTCAACTAATACCTTTTGCAGAACGGCCGGCTCGCGAATGACCACCTTCAGCGTGTTGATGAAGTCCGTGTTCGAATGGATGATGATCCGTGCCGTCGCTTGATAGAGCGGCGTATCCGGCTTGTTGGCATATAAACCGCCGAGACCGGTGCAGAGCAGCGCCACGAAGAACAGGATCATCCAGCGGCGGCGAAGAACAAGCAGAATCTCTCGTATGTTGATCTCTTTGGGGATGCGCGTATTGTCCATGAGGGTTCTCCTGATCTTTATAATGAACTCGTCTTTCATTATAGTTCTTAATAACGAACGTGTCAAATCAAGAATCTCCCGTTTTCAGAAAAAACAAGGCTGTCCGACAATGCCCACCCGCTTATTCCTTCTCCTGCTGCTGCAGCTGGTATATGCGAATGAAGTCCTCCTTGCGCATTCCTTCCTGGATCGCGGTGTAGATCAAGCTTTTCCACTCTTCGTCCAGGAGATAAGCGGTCTTCAGGTATTCCTCCCCAAGCAGAAACTCCAAATTCGTGTCCAACGACTCGGCAATCTTTGACAGCATTTGAAGCGAAGGGTTATTTTGCAGCTTCCGCTCCATGTGGCTCAAATACGATTTTGAAATATCGGCCATTTCGGCCAGCTCCGTTATGGTCAGCCCCTTCTGTTCCCTCAAGTATTTAATTCGATCTCCAATCATAGCGTTCTCCTTCGCCCAAATGGATGGAATCGTCCCCTCTTTGCATCCCGAGGAGGCGGCGGAACATCCCCCGCTTCTCCCGAGCCAAACTGGAATATTCACCGCATTGCACGACCGCGCCCTGATCGAGAACGATGACCTGATCCGCATCCCGGATCGTGGACAAGCGGTGGGCGATGACGATTAAAGTAATCTTGCCCCGCAAATGGAAGAGAGCGTCCTGAATCCTCGATTCATTCTCATTGTCGAGGGCGCTCGTGGCTTCATCGAGAACGAGAATGGACGGGTTGCGAAGCAGCGCGCGGGCCAGCACGAGCCGCTGCCGTTCACCGCCGGACAGCCGCACTCCTCGGTCGCCCAGCACCGTATCCAAGCCCATCGGCAGACGAGTGACGAATTCCGCTGCCGCTGCAAGTTCCAGCGCTTCCCAAATCCGGCTGTCGTCGGCATTCGGCTCAACGAGGAGAAGGTTGTCGCGAATGCTGGCGTTGAACAGAAACGGGTCCTGCGACACGTAGCTCACGCTCTGCCGGAACTTGCGGATGTTGGTTCCTTCCAGCGGTTCGCCGTCCACGCAGATCTGACCCTCTTCTGGGACAATAAGCCCCATGATGAGATCCGCGAGCGTACTCTTGCCCGCTCCGGATCTTCCCACAATCGCGGTCATGCGATTCGCCGGGATGGTGATCTTGATGCTGCTGAGCGCATAGGGGCCGCTGCCCCGATCGTAACGAAAGCTCACGTCTTCCAGCGTGATTTCTTCCTTCAACCGAAGAGGCTCGCTATCGGCCGCACCGATTCGCTCGCCCGCCATGCGGCAGCGCTCCTGCAGCTCTTTCAGGCTGCGGAAGGCCGGGATGCTGGAGGAAAGCTGCTCCAGATTCATCTGGATGCTCATGAAGCGAGGCCAAAGCCGGGAGAAGATGGCGACAACCAGAATGAGCTGCTCCGGCGGCGTCTTCAGCCAAGCGATCGAGGCATACAGAAAGAAGGCGATCAAGAGAGCGGAGGCCAGCTTATACAGAAGCTGGGAGTTCGACCTCAGCAGCACATATTCATCCTGCTCCTTCTGGAGCTTGTCGGATTCACTTTTCATCCAGTCGAGTCGGGACGCCTCAAGCCGATTGCTCTTGATGTCTTTAATGCCGTTGATCTGCTCGGTTATGCCCGCGAGATAGCTCTGGGACATATCCGTCGTCCGCTTGCCGAGCGCCATCGCTTTCTTCAGTGCCCGCTTGGACAGGAACGCCAAAGCCAAGCCGCACACCACCACGAAGACGGTCACTTGAAGGGACAGCCAAACCGCAATCACCACTTGAATCGCCGTGAACAGAAGGTTGGTCACGAGCGCGAGGAACAGATTGATGCCGGCTCCAACCCGGGTCAACTCAGAAGTCATGGTGTTCACGATATCGGATCTCCGCCGCTTCAGGTAGAACCCCCAATCCGCATACAGCAGATCGCGATACACCGTAAACCGCAAGTGATGATAAAACGATTGGTGAATCCGAGCGTTCCGGACCGTAAACTGCCGTTGGAGCCCATTCTGGACCAAGGCCAGGATCACAAAAATTCCCAACACCGTCAACAATCCGGCAGCCCCCGACAATCCTTGAAGGAAGGAGAACGCTTGGAACAGGGTGTGATTTGACGCCGAATAGCTGATGATTCCGCTGATGCCCAGCATGGGAATTAATAAGATAAGACCGATCCCGTCCAGCAAGCTGATGGCGATCATTCCGGCCATGTTAGCGTACAGGGCCGCTCCGGAATAAGAAACCAGCTGTTTGACATATCTCAAGATATCCTTCATCGCGCTTCCTCCCGGTGACTGCCGTCCATACGACTCTTCGTCCGGGCCGGCTTGGCGAATTTGCCGACCACGGTAAACCGTTTCATCTCTTCCGCACCGGTCAAATAGATATCTCCGCTGCGCAGCCAGGCATGTGCGGCAAGACCGCCGCTTTCCTCCCGGCCGGTCCCCAAAAACAGCGTGCATGCGATTCCCCGCCGTTCCAGCATCCGCATGGCCGCGACAGCGCGTGTGAAGCACATGCTGCTCCATGGAGTGTGCCGGCTCATGGCGCCGATGGCGTCGGCGATCTGCCGGACCTTCGCCCGCTCCCGATCATCCGCCCGAGCTTTCGGCGTCTCCCGCATGGCAGCCCCGAGGGTCGGTGCCACCTGCGCGAACGGGCGCCTGAGCTGCAGCCGGGCGCGGCCGAGCTCAAGAAAGGCTTCGACTAGAAGCCGCTTCCGACCTGGCGGAAGCGCGAGGAAGACGCGCATGCATCGAAGCCTCTGCTTCCGATAAGGCTGCGCGGGGAGCGGCTTACTCCCGGAATCCGCCCCACCCACCGCGCCGGATTCCGTTACGCTTCCCCGCTTCATCCTTCCGCGACGAGGCCTTCATTCCGCAGCATATCCACAAAGCGGAGAACCTGACGCGAGCATTCTTCCGGCTCGACCTCATACTCCGCCGTCAGCCGTTCCACCAGCTCTTCGAACGCGATCGGTTGGGCAAGCTCATTCCAGATCGCACCGCCGATCTCCCCCAGGTTGTAGTACTTGCCGTTTTGGACGCTCAGCATGACGGTCTCTCCATCCATGACGCTGACGATATGGCCCGGGACCTGTTTGAGCACCGTCCGGGGAAGCACAGGACTTGAATTCATCATCGATTATTCCTCCTCTCCGATTGTTTTCACTAGCAGCTCAGCCAGTTCATGCGCCGTGAAGCCCTCATCCGGCCGAGTGATGCGGCTGATCGGCACGAGCCCGGCCAGCCTCGCCGTCACTTGAAAATGCCAATCCAGCTTCCCCATCCGACGGAGGAACAAGTTGCGGTACGTATGTTCATAGAGAAGGCGCATGCGGTCCAGACCCTCGATCGGGGTCAAACCAGGGCTGGCATCCGCCTTCTTGACCAGCTCGAAGACCCCTCCAAGCGGCAGCTCCTCCCGAACAAATCGATCACTGACGGGGACGGCAAACTTGGTTTCGCGTTCAAAAAGCGGCTTGAGCCCGCTCGCCTCCATGCCGAAGGCGTCCAAGCTCTCCTGCCACAGCTTCTGCTGAGGGTAGGAGGGGGTAACGAGCGGAATTCCGGCTTCGTTGAAACGGATCGCGATCACATCGTCGCTGACGAGGGGGAGCCCCCGGTCCATCAAGGCCGAGGCAAGCGTCGATTTGCCCATGCCCGATTCGCCGACGATGGCATACACCTTGCCTCGGACCGCAACCGCGCTGCCGTGCAGAGGGAGTACCCCTCTCTGCATCAGAACGGCTCCCATGCAGGTTCCGAGGATATATAAGCGAATCTTGTCCATGTCCGCACCGGGAACCGGAGATACGGCGATGACGCGGCCTTCCCTGACGGCGAACAGTGCCGCTTCCGGAATATGGATGAGGATTTGCGCTTCTGTGGCGTGAATTTTTCGAGGGGAAGCCAACATGACCGCCCACTCTTCGCTCAGGGGTTCAAGCCGGACTGTCAGATCGGCATTCTCGAACCGGCCTTGCACCGTCAAAAGCTCAGGGAAGGGAATCTCGCTCCGGATCCGGAACCCAAACGCCTCCGTCAGCACCTCGTTCGTCGTCAGCTGCATTCTTCATCCTCCACCGCTCAAGATCGCAGATCATTAAGAGAAAAGCCCTCATACCTTTTTAGGAGTACAAGGGCGGTTTACTCGAACTTCCTTTGTCATCCCGATTCCTTAGCTGTGATTGAGGTGGGCGGTTTCGTCTTCGTCTTCAATGAAGCTATCCGGGAAGGCTTTGCCAGGACCGGCCATCGTCATTTGAACGCTGAGGATTTCCAATTCGGGTTGTTTCCATTCCTTTTTCATCGTCTCACCTCCCTTCAAAGTGGTTGCGGAGAAAGCGGTATACGATCAGGCTGCGCATGAGAAGCCGCAGCTCGGGATCGAACGTAGATTCTTCCTTCGGAGCTTCCTTGAAGCGCTCTATGCTCCCGCGCAAGGCGTCCATATTCACATATTCCCGCATGAGAGGACTCTTGCTCATGGCCTCCAGCTCATCGGTGAATTCCTTCCACACCGGAACGATCCGGTACAGCCAATCGGCCGCCTGCACGCCGCGCTTGCGCTGGTTCAACCTCACCTCATCGGCCAGAATGCCTCGGGTCGAACGGCGAACAAGGGAACGCCCGGCTCCATCACGGACAAACTGGTCCAGGGGAAGCGAAAGGCAGAAGCGGATGACCCGGAGGTCGTTCGTCGGATCATAGCTTTGCACCCCGTACCGAAGAGAAAGCTTGGTGAACGACGTTCCGCTGGAATTCCACAGGCTGTCGCATGTGAAGTGCTTGGCGCGCGCCTCGATGGCATCCGCCGCAGCCAACGTCGATTGGCCGTTGACCGCGAAGCCCTGCGCGGCAATCCGCTCGAATACTCCGGTTCTGGCGGCGAATTCCGGATGAATCCACATCGGAAATTCGGCCGGCTTCGGAGCCGCCTGCCGGGTCAGCCCCTGGAGAGCAGGAAACGCCTTGGCCCCTACGACCGACAAGACGCGGGATCGGCTCACGCCCATGTTGCGGCTGTACGCGCCGAGCTCCCGGAGAAACCGGATGAGCTGAAGACGTTTCAGAATCAAGCTGTAGTAATCAAGCGCCGGCCCCCACGAAATGGTGTAGTTGCCTCTGGCGCCGTTGTAGAGAAAACCGATCCCCCGGCTGCTCGCTTCCTCGAATATCCCTTTTTGCCAATACGAGTTCTCGAAGAATTTATAAGGCATTTCCATCAGACCGAGCCAGAAATCCATCACGGAGAGCGGATGGGTCCCGGCAAAATCGCGGAAATGGGTTTCCATGTTGTCATGATGTGCGGCTGTCGCCTGCATAAACGCCTTTTCGTTCGCCATGAGATGACGTGGCGTCCAGTCCGTGAAGCCCTCCACCGGGACGTAGCTGAAGGTGTGAAGGGTACGCCCCTCCTCTCGCAAGCCAAGCGCCGCGAAGCTGGCTACCGCTCCGGAATCCAACCCTCCGCTGAGCTGAGAACCGACAGGCAGACCCGATCGAAGGCGAGACCTCACAGCAGCTCCAAACACGTCTCGGAACGCTTCCTCGTATTCGGCATCGCTCTTTAGCTTCAGCGTGTCGCTCGGAAGCAGCCGCCCGCCGTATTCGGACAGGGTCACTCTCCCGTCCTCGCACAGGAAGCAATACCCCGGAGGAATCTGTTCGATGCCGAGATAAACCGTCTGGGAGCTGTCTGCCGTGTCGACCATGCCGGTGATCGCGAGAAATTCGGACAGCCATCGCTCATTCAGGCGCTTTTCCACCCCCGGCAGAGCCAGGAGCGGTCCGATGAGCGTGGAGAAGGCGAATCGTTCAGCAGTCCGGTGATAATAAAGCGTTCGCTTTCCCGAATGGTCGCGAGCGCCGAACAAGCGACGGCGAGACTCATCCCAGATGACAAACGCGTAATCACCAATCAGCCAAGCGGGAGATGCTTCTCCCCACTTCAAGTAAGCAAGTACAATCAGTTCGCTGTCGGGAACTGACGCGTGCCGTGAAGGTTCAATGCCAAACAAGGCGAGCAGAGCATCGCGGTTGTCGAGAATCGCATCCGCTGTTATCGCGAGCCCGTGCGGACCCTTTCGGGGCAGCTCTTCGTTCACCGACTCGGGAGTCAGCCAGCGGGTCCGGCAGCCGAGGAACACGCCCTCGCTTGCCCACGTCCCCGTTCGGTCGGCCGGAAATCGCTCAAATTCATCCATGAGACGGAGTCCGATCTCGGCGGACACCGGCTCTCCGGTGAAATGATAAATCCCTGCGATAGCGCTCATACGACCTCCGAGACTCCCCTGAACTTTGTTCGCTGCTGTTCGTTCGATGTTCTTTATAGCGAACATGGGATTAGTTTATCAGGTCCTTTTCGCCTTGTCAACTGTTCGCAATAAAGAATATCACACAAAAAAAGACCGTCCCGGAAGGACAATCTTTGCCTTCGGGACGGTCGCCTGCGATGCGGCTCCGCTTACCTGAGTAGATTATTTGTGACGACATCGTCGGCTTTCGTCTCCAGAACCGCCTTCACGAGAACGTTATCCGTCACTGTGTAGGAGGGGGCTCCAACCCCTGTATAGAGGGTGGAGATTCCTTTGGCCGCCAGATTCGTCGTAATCGTGTTGCCGGTAATCTGCGCCATCGCGACGGTGAACGGGTTTTTGCTCTTGGATACATCGTTCAGCTTGATGACGGCCATGGATGTGCTCGACAGCTTGCCTGCGCGGATCACATTGTTCTCGATGACCGCTGCCTTCGCTGCCTGGATGGTGATGGCCGGATTGTTGCTTCCCACCTCAAAGGTGGAGTTTCGCACCGTCAGGCTGCCGTCCGCGCTCTCGTAATAGAGTCCCATTGTCGTCGATTTGAACGTGCAGCCGTCGAGAACGGTACTGCCGGAGTAGCGCGTGCTCAGCTCCTTCATGCTGCCGGGAGCCGCTTCAAAGACGCTGTCGATATAAGTTCCCCGAGGCAGGTTACCTCCGCTGTGCCCGATCACCCTCAAACGCTCAAAGATGCTACCGTCCTCGATGCCGCCCACGACAGTGCCGATCTTGGTCTCCCCGTAGATCGTGACGTCCTTCAGCTTGATCGGCTTGCCCCAGAGGGCGAGCGCATTTTGCTGTTTTTTGTTGTTGTACATGACAATGTTAGACGCCGTCACGCCGAAGGGCACCTTGCTGCTGATGCTGAGCACGGAATCCGTAAACGTCATGCGGTCGATGACGATGTTCGGCCCCTCGAAGGTAGTAAAGGAATCGTTCATCCGGTTATCGGTGAAGGTGACATCATGCGTCGCATTGATTCTCGTTCCGTCAAAGTGGTTGTTCTTGACCATGACCCCGGTGAAAGGGTCGGAGACGGCAAGCCCGATGGCTCCCTTGGAAGCGAAGTGGTTCCCATCGACGACAGCGTCCCGGCCGTCATAGAGGATGAGATCGTAAGCGGCGTTGTTCCAGAACTCGTTGCCCTTGATGGTGAGGTTGGAGTTGCGGTTGCCGTTTTCTCCGAATCCGCCTTCCGCATCGATGCCGGACTGCGGCGCCGTTCCTTTCATATCATGAATGTAGTTATTCTCAACGAGAATGCGGTCCGCTCCGCCGATCGTGATTCCTTGGCGGCGGTTGTAAGCGAACTCGGAGTTCTTGACGACAACATCCTTGGATACCGCCTTGTTCCAAAGCTCCATGTAGATCCCGGCTGTGGACGATTTCTCGAATACCGCCTGAGCATAGGCAGCCCCTTCCGGAAGCGCGATGATCGTTCGTGCCCGCTGCCCTTTGAGGGAAGAGAGGAAGGTGTTATCCGCTTTATAGAAATACAGATCGAAGGTCCACGGCAGGTTGATCAAATTCGACAGCTCGAATTCCCGTTCCTTCTGAATGATCTCATTGGTGAGCGGGAGCGAAGACACGGTCCGGATCTTCGTGGCGCTGGCCACCGGCTTTCCTTTGTCGTCATAAGCGCCGAGCGTAAAATGCGCCGGGTAAAAGTCCTTGGCGAGCGTTCCTTTCCCCCCCACCGTCAGGCCGTCTCCGGTAAAGTTGATCGCCTTCACGCTGTTGATGGTGACATTCTTCGCACCTTCCACGACAATTCCGTATCCGCCTTCGTGGGTTCCTGACGAGTACAGGCTGTCCTTCTTGGTGTAATCATGCTTATCCTTGTCACCACGATAGGTGCCGCCTTGAATGGTGACGTTATCCGTCCCATATCCGACAAAAAGCGTTTGGTACGATTCCTTGCCGTTCGTTTCCTTCTGGATCACCGTGTTGGCGTCCAGCGTGAAGGTCATGTTCCCAACCATCTCGATACGGCTGTCTTTGGAGATCAGGTAGGTTCCCCGGGGAAGACTGGTCGACTTGATCCCCTGCTCTTGAGCCCATTTGAGAGCTTTGTTGATCCCCTTCGTCGTCTCCACCGGATGAGTGCCATCCTTATAAATGCCGAATTTGGCAAGATCAATTTCAACATGCGGCATTCCTAGCGGAGTACCCAGAACCGTTACTTCATTCCCGTCGGCGCGTCCGTCGGCGGATGGCGCCAAAAGGGCGGCTATCACCAGTACAGCCAGTGTCAGCAGTCCTTTTCGCCGTTTCCTCATAGTATTCTTCCTCCCTGAGTCCTATTATGGAAGTCTTGCTGCAGTATACGGGCCATGCCCCTGGCTTGTGCTCAGCGAACGCTTATCTTGCCCGTAAATCGCGCGGAAATGTCCGACTGTTCTTCCTACCGAACAACAGATTACCATTCCATTCCATCTTCACGCAATGAGAAAACACGGCTATTTCAGGAGTACGCCATTCCTATTTTTTTGCAGGTAGGAAAGAAATAGGGGCTGCCCCTATGGGACAACCCCTTCTGTATGTCAGCTATTCCGACCATTCAACGAGTGAATCCTTCTTCTTTCAAATAGTCGGCCGCTTCTTCATACGTCTCAAAAGCAGAATCGAGCTGATCGCCCGCGAAGATGTACCACATTTGATCCTCCGGCTCCAAATGCAGCTCCAGAATGTGTCCTTCCGCGTCGCTCCACTGCTCATGCTTCTCGGTGAATCCTTCCGCATCCTGCTCTTCGGTCACCGCCGCTTCAACCAACCGTGCTTCCGCTTCCGCTTCAGCTTCATCCTCCTTCTCCTCCCGCTCTGGTCCAAGCGAGCGGATCGAACGGCGGATGAGCGTGTGCAGCTCCTCTCGGCTGAAATCGCGGATGTTCACGAAGCCCTTGCCGTCCGTCTCGTATTCCGGCAGAAGCTCCGCATAGACAAACCCATTGCCGTTCGGATGCAAATGATAGACGACGATCTTCTTCTCCTGGACACTTCCTTCATAATGATAATTCACGCGCCCCATCGAGACTTCCTTCCGCGTAAGCTCCGCAAACGAGCCTGCGATGGCGTTCTTTTCTTCAAATGAAATCATTGGATCCTCCTCAAAGTTCCTATCCCTTGCCACTCTCATCAGTATACCCTACTTTGCCAGTTATCCGTACAAAAGGAGCCTTTCCATTCCGAGAAAGCCCTTACTTTCCATCCTTCTTGATTATCTCTATAATTCCTCCATGAATCTTTCCAAAAGTTACTCCTCATCCCATTGAAAATAAGATAAGATATCAATATAATAGAATAGTTTTATAGAGGTAGAATTCATAACGTAGAGAGGGATGAAACGTAACGTGAAGAATGGGTTCAGACAGAGAATCACCAAGATTGGCGCATCCACGCTCGTAGCAAGCATGCTGGCCATGCCTTTTGGCGGGTTGTACGCAGCAGCTGCGGATGGGGACTCCACGTTGAAAATGCGGATTTTGGAGACCACGGATGTACACACGAATCTCATGTCTTACGATTACTACAAGAGCGCGGCGGCTCCCACCGTCGGTCTCGTTCGTACGGCAACCTTGATCAAGGAATCCCGCAAGGAAGTACCGAATACCCTTTTGGTCGACAATGGCGACTTGATTCAAGGCACTCCGCTCGGAACCTACAAAGCTCTTATCAATCCGACCAAAGCTGACGAAGTACACCCGGTATACAAGGTTATGAACGAGCTGGGGTACGATATCGCCACCTTCGGCAACCACGAATTTAATTACGGCCTTCCCTATCTGGAACAAATCATTCAAAAAGCCAGCTTCCCGTACATAAACGCGAATGTGTACGTCGATGACAAAGACAACAACCCCGACAACGACGTCAACAAATTCACCCCTTACAAAATTTTGAACAAAACCTTTACCGACGAGAACGGCAATACCCAAACGGTTAAGATCGGCGTTCTCGGACTCGTTACCCCGCAAATTCTCCAATGGGACAAAAACAATCTCGAAGGCAAAGTCATCACCAAGGATATTGTAGCGACCGCTGAGAAGTTCGTTCCGAAAATGAAGAGCGAAGGCGCCGATATCGTCGTCGTCATGTCTCACAGCGGCTTCAACGGCAGCGCTCAAGCGAACACCTTGGCTGAAGACGCTGTTTACCCGCTCAGCAAGGTGCCGGGCATTGACGCCATCACCTTCTCTCACACGCACAAGGTCTTCCCGGCCGCTTCCGAAAAAGCGCTTGACGCTCTGTTCAAGGATGCTTCCGGCAAAGTATATCCGGGCGTAGACAATGAAAAGGGCACGATCAACGGCGTTGCGGCCGTTCAAGCAGGCTTCGGCGGCGCCAACCTCGGCGTTATCGATCTGACCCTGTCGAAGACGAACGGCAAATGGAGCGTGGCTTCCACGCAATCGTCCACCAAAGCCATCTACGACACGGCGGCGAAGAAGTCCCTTGCCGACGAAGACCAAGCCATGGTCAAGCTGCTGAAGGCCGATCACGAAGGTACGCTCAACTACGTGAACAGCCCGATCGGCACGACGACCGCCCCGATCCACAGCTACTTTGCGCTGGTGCAGGATGATCCTTCCGTACAGATCGTCACCGCCGCTCAAAAAGACTATGTGGCTTCCTACATCAAAAAGAACCTGCCCCAATACGCAAGCCTGCCGGTTCTCTCGGTCGGCGCTCCCTTCAAGGCGGGACGCAACGGCCCTGAAGAATATACCGAAATCGCGAAAGGCCCGCTCGCCATCAAGAGCGCAGGCGACCTGTACCTCTACGACAACACCCTGAAGGCTATGCTCGTCAAGGGCTCGGTCATCAAGGAATGGCTGGAAATGTCTGCCGGCAAGTTCAACCAGATCGACCCGGCCAAGACCGACGAACAACCGCTTCTTAACGCTTCCTTCCCGGTGTATAACTTCGACGTCATCGACGGAGTAACGTACCAGGTGGATGTTACCAAGCCGGCTAAATACAAAGCGGACGGAACCGTGAACGACGCTTCCTCCAGCCGGATTGTAAACCTGAAATACAAGGGCAAAGCCGTTGATCCGAACCAGGATTTCGTCGTTGCCACGAATAACTACCGCGCAAGCGGAGGCGGCAACTTCCCCGGCGTGAAGACGAGCAAGATCATCATCGACTCGCCGGATGAAAATCGTCAGATCCTGATGGATTACATCTCCACTCACAAAGAAATCAACCCGACGGCTGACAACAACTGGTCGATCGCCCCGATCAAGGGCTCGAACTTGAACGTCACCTTCACGTCGGCTCCGGCTGCCGAGAAGTATGCCAAGGAAACCGACAACATCAAGTACACCGGCAAGACGGATGACAAAGGCTTCGGTATCTACACGATCGACCTGACCAAGGAAGTTCTTCCGACTCCGGAACCTGCTGCCGAATTCCCGGACGTTGCCAAGACCCACTGGGCTCATGATTCGATCCAAGCCTTGGCGGAAAAAGAAATCGTCACCGGAACTCCGGCAGGCACCTTTAGCCCGGAGGCTTCCGTTACCCGCGCTGAATTCGCTAGCCTGCTCGTCCGTGCTCTTGGCCTGACGGCAACTGCTGCAGCTCCCTTCAAGGACGTTGCTGCGAACAGCTGGTACGCTAGCGCCATCGCCGCCGCTTATGAGAATGAACTGGTCAAGGGCGTGAGCGCCGACAAATTCGCTCCGAACCTGCCGATCACCCGTGAAGAAATGGCTGTCATGGCCAAAAACGCTCTCGATGTTCGCGCAGCAGAAGAGCTCAAGTCGACCACGACGACCTCTTACGTTGACGGTAAGTCCATCAGCGCATGGGCCAAAGACTCCATCAGCCTGGTCTATGACCGCGGGCTCATGAAGGGCGACACGAAGAACTACTTCTATCCGAAGAACAACTCGACTCGTGCGGAAGCCGCCAAGGTTATCTACACGTTGATCACGGACATCAATGTTCAACTGCTCGCCATCAACGACTTCCACGGCCAGCTTGACTACAAGAAGGTCGTGAAGGATTCGGCCGGCAAAGTCACCTCCACGCTCGGAGGCGCTGATTACCTCGCCGCTTACCTGAAGAAGTATGAAGCTGAGAACCCGAATACCCTCCTGCTCCACGTCGGTGACGCCGTAGGCGCCAGCGCTCCGGTATCCGCCCTGCTGCAGGACGAACCGACCATCGACTTCCTGAACCGCCTCGGCTTCGATCTCGGAACCCTTGGCAACCATGAATTCGACAAAGGACCGCAGGAAGCTCTCCGCTTGATCTACGGCGGCAAGAACCCGAAGACCGGCGTTGATTTCGCTGGTGCAAACTTCCCGTACATTGCAGCCAACGTACTGCTCGACGGCAAGCCGATGCTCGATCCGTATATCGTGAAGGAAGTTGGCGGCGTGAAGATCGGTTTCATCGGTCTCATCACGAACATCACGCCTTCCATCGTTGCTCCGGCCGGCCTGAAGGGTGTAACCTTCACCGATCAAGCGACGGCAGTCAACAAAGCCGTGGATGAGCTTCACGCTCAAGGCATTCACGCCATCGTCGTCCTTGCCCACGATCCGTTCGAAGGCAGCGCCACCGCTCCGACCGGCGAAGTCGTTGACCTCGCCAAAGCCGTTGACGATGATGTGGACGTGATCTTCGCCGGTCACAACCATGGCAAGATCAACACGATGATCGACGGCAAGCTCGTCATTGAAGCTTACTCCTACGGAACGGCATTCTCCGATGTTGATCTGGTGATCAACCGCGCCACCCACGACATCGACAGCATCAAGGCTGACGTTGTCGACGTGAAGCAGGAAGCGATCACGCCGGATGCTGAAATCACCAAGATGATCAAAGATTACACCGATAAGAACGCACCGGTCATGAACGCTCCGGTTGGTAAGGCTGATGCCGCTATCACCCGCGAAGTGAGCAAGAGCGGTGAGAATGCCATGGGTAACTTGATTGCCGACGGCATGCGCGATATCATGAAAGCCGACTTCGCCTTCATGAACTCGGGCGGGATCCGCAACGACCTGCCGCAAGGCAACGTCACCTACGGCAACATGTTCTCGATCCAACCGTTCGGCAACGTGCTGATCAAGATGACGCTGACCGGCGCCCAAATCCGCGCCGTGCTGAACGAACAATGGGCCGGCACCTCGGCCAAGATCGGCCAAATCTCCGGCTTCACCTACACCTACGACGACAGCAAGCCGTACGGCCAAAAGGTTCTGGAGATCAAGAAAGCAGACGGAACGCCGATCGATGACAATGCCACCTACACCATGGTCGTCAACGACTTCATGGCAACGGGCGGCGACGGCTACGTCACCCTGATCAAGGGCACGAACCGCATTGCTGGTCCGGTTGACTTGGACGCCACGATCGACTATGTCAAAGAGAAGTTCGCGAACTCCAGCATCACCGCCAAGATCGAAGATCGCTTCAAGAAAGTGAACTAATCTCAATCTTCATCTGAGCTATGCTTATAAGGAAAGGACCCCGGGCTCCACATCAAGTGGAGTCGGGGTCCTTTTTCTTGTTCTTGTTCTGTTTCTGGTTTGCCGGTATTGCACCGCTGCCGCGGTGGATTCTTCCGTCCTCTATCAGTGAAATGGGTAAATCAGAGGCAGCACAACCACCATGACGATCCCCATGACAATTTGCAAGGGCAATCCGACCTTCAAGTAATGGCTGAACTTGTAACGCCCGGCCGACATGACGAGGGCATTAGGCGGCGTCGAGAACGGAGAAGCGAAGCACATGCTCGCCCCGATCGCCACCGCGAAGAGATAAGGATACGGGCTTGCCCCAAACTGAACAGCGGCGCTCAGCGCGATCGGTGCGAGCAGAACGGCGCAGGCGGTGTTGCTGATGAACATGGTGAGCACCGATGTTGTCGCATAGATCCCGGCGAGCAGCGCGAACGGCCCGAAGGTCCCGAGGGAGTCCACCAAACCGCGAGACAACAGCTCCGCCGCCCCGGTCTTCTCTATCGCGGTCGACATCGGGATCATGGCGGCGATCAGCACGATGCTCTCCCAGTTGATCGTGCGGTACGCTTCTTCCATGTTCCGAACGCAGCCGAGCGCAACCATGAGGACGGCGGATACCATGACCGCCGCGACGGGCGGGATCAGCTCCGTGACGAGGAGCAGGATCAGCAGGAGCAAAATTCCTGCAGCGATAGGCGCTTTGTTATCCATCGTCATTTTACGGGATTCCTCCAGAGGTTGTCCGACAACAACCACCTCTGGATCAGAAGAGGCCAAGAGCGAAATATCCTGCCAGGTTCCCTGCACGAGAAGAGCGTCTCCGAAGCGCATCTTCTCTTCCTTGAGGTTATGCAACAGATAGTTCTCCTTGCGCTGGATGCCGAGCACATTCAGCCGATATTTCTCCCGGAAGCCGGAATCCTTGACCATCCGGCCGATGAGCCGCGATCCCGGCGCGAGCATGACCTCCGCGATGCCAATGTCACTCGTGGCGTAATGCTCCGCCTCTGGCGAAGGCTTCTCTTCGAGCGCCTGGTTATCCAGCAGCGCAAGCCCATACTGCTCGGCGAATTCCTCGGCATGCTCATAAGAACCGTGAACGTACAAAATGTCATCCTCTTCAATCACCGTGCCCGGTCCGGCAATCTCCTGATTGATCGTCTTGAAGAGCTGATTCTTGGCCGATATCTTCCGGCGGATCTCGATGATGGTCAGCTCGAAGCGGGAGGGGATCTCCAGCTCGAGGAGCGTCCTCCGCAGCAGAGGCGAGCCGGAGCGCACCTGAACGCGAAACAGATTTTGCGCGAACCGGTATTTGCGCGCGAGCTCCATCGGCGAGCGTCCGTTGCGCCGGGTTTTGCCTGCCCCTTCTTCCTTCGGGAGAAACCGGCGCAGCACCAGCATGGCGAGCACGCCCGTCGTCAGGCACACGAGCCCGGTCGGCGCGAAGGAGAAGAAGCTCAGCTTGCCGTACCCGCCGCTTTGCAGCGCATCCTGAATGACCAGGTTGGGCGGCGTTCCGATAGAGGTCAGCATCCCGCCCAGGCTGCTCGCAAATGCGAGCGGCATGAGCAGCCGCCCTGGAGTCGTATCCGCGCTGAGCGCCAGGTTGACGACAATCGGCAGCATGACCGCGACAGTGCCGGTGTTGCTGACGAAGGCGCCGATCGCCGCCGTCACCAGCATGACCATGATGAGCAGTTTGGTTTCGTTCTTGCCGGCGAGCTGCAAGAGCTTGCCGCTCGCCAGCTTGGCGAGGCCGGTCTGAAAGATGCCTCCGCCCACCACGAACAGCCCGACCATCATGATGACCACCGAATTCGAAAAGCCGGCAAGCGCTTCGGCAGGTGTCAAGATATCCATCAGCATGAGCACGAGCAGGGCGCCGATGGCCACCAGATCGGAACGCAGCTTACCGGAGATGAACAAGGCGGAGGCCACGACGAGCGTAGCTAATGTAATCCACATCGATCCATTCAACAACAGCCCCTCCTTGAGCGTTCAGCGATTCTCTTCTTATGCAGGTTGCTACGTCCTTCTTGCGTGGAGGAACCTGTCTTTTCTACCTTGAATTTTAGCAGAAATTCGGAGCCCTTCGCCAGCAGCCTTAATGACCGCATTTTCATTCCATCCTCCTGATCGGATGGCAGGACGGCTGGCCCCTTTTGCCAAAACGGCGGAGGGGATCGTCATTCTTGTGCGCTGCGCCCATGCCCATCGGTCACGATTGAACGAATGTTTTGCATGAGCTTAATCGACCAATACCCGATCCCCTTTACTGGTCGGTTGAGAAATCACCAAAAATTCGATGGCATCCTCTGATTTGCAGTACCCGATATAATAAAGAAGAATTACCGTGCTCACTGGTGATAGTGCTTCACGAAATGCCACCCCTCACAATGATTGCCCACCTATAATACTCGGCATGATGCCTATCGATCTTCATGCTCATAACGTCTTTGGGTGCGTTAGTTGTTTAATAGACCCTGAGAACGGAGAATGTTTAGCTTCTCTTGAGGAATGCTCTTTGCTAAATCCTTTACTTTCATTCCTTCTTCCTCAATGTATAAGACAAAATCTTCAGTCAGCGCGCTATAATCGCTCCAGTCCTCTTGATTAAGTTCCATAGCAACTTCCTGCCATAGCTTCTTGGATTCTTTCCACCAACTATTTTTCATTTCCCAGTATTGAACGAGGCGTTCGAACTGATCGCGAACTCCCTTATCTTCTATCGTTTCCTGATAGGTCACAGGATGCTCTCCCGTGCACCAAATATATTCCAAGCTGCTGTTTTCTTTTAGCTGCTCCAATCGGATTCTTTCTAATGCGGGATGGAAGATCGGGTCGTATACACCAAATGGTTCATCATGGAGATAGATTCCTAAGAAGCAAAATCTCTCTTCTCCCGCTTGCTTCCCTATTTTTTGAAGTATTTTTCGAGATTCATTCAGTAGTCCCGTTCTTACTTCCTCTCTTAATGCAGAAGCTTGAGATTTTGAAATATCCAAATAGATGATCTGGTTCCTATCATCTTTTATTTGTGACAATTTGCCGCTATCCGTGTAGGTCAACTCATACTGGTATTGACTACCCCCTCGTCCATGAGACCCATACTCGCCTCGTCTAATTCGTGCAAGTCTATTGTTTTTGTATTCATAATACTCTTCAAAGTGCCAGGAAGATTCGAGTGTCCTTCCATTTCTCACAATAAATTGGATATAACGAACAGGAACCCCCTCTTCAAATACGACCTCTTCAATTGAATCAATTTCGCCATTTCGATAGAGACGATTCACGAATTGACGCTCATTTCGACTGTAGCAACCGATGGAGTCTCTAAGATAATCACACTTTGTTACCCATATTTGCCCATCTGCATCTAACCCATAAGCCGTTGATGTTTCCTTTTTGCTTACACGCCCCCGAGATTCATGATTACGCTCAAAAAAATAAGGCGTTACATCATACCTCTTATTGCTGGCATATTCCCAATTGGATACCTGTTTTTCCGCCTCTGATCTATAGAAATCCATATTCGTCTGAGCATCTTCACAAAGGGAAAGATAATAGGCTTTATCTATCATTTCCAGACCTCCCCGATCATTTGGACCACTAGTAATCGTTACCGACCAAGTTATCATACCATATATTGGGGATTGTGAGCCGTATCGGTTCATAAGCCTGCCCCGCTCCCGCTTCGAACAACGCACGCATTCAATAAATTGACGAAAACCGGACATGCCGGGATGCTCGTACATGGTATAATTTGGCCATATGCATGAGACAAAAAAAGGAGAATGGCTATGAATGTACTGGACATCAAACCGGGCGTCAAATGGCTCGGGGTGCAGGATCACGACATCCGGGTATTCGACATCATCATGGTTACCGAATTCGGCACTTCCTATAATTCTTATCTCGTGGAAGGCACGGAGAAGACGGCGCTCATCGAGACCGTCAAGGTGAAATTCTGGGACGAATATTTGGCCAAGCTGCAAGAGACGATCGACCTCGCCAAGATCAATTACGTCATCGTCGATCACACGGAGCCCGATCATGCTGGGTCGCTCGAAAAACTGCTGGACTACATTCCGAACGTGACCGTCGTCGGCTCTCCGGTAGCACTCAAGTACTTGAAGGAAATCACCAATCGCGAATTCAACTCCATGCCCGTAAACGCCAAAAGCACTCTTGAGCTCGGCGGCAAGACGCTCTCCTTCATTCCCGCTCCCCTTCTGCATTGGCCGGATTCGATGTACACCTACCTGCAGGAGGACCGTATCCTCTTCACCTGCGATTCCTTCGGGGCGCATTATGCCTTCGACGATGTCCTGCTGTCCAAGATCGCGAACCGAGACGATTATTATTCGGCTTTAAAATATTACTATGACTGCATCATGGGACCATTCAAATCGAGCATGGCAACGGCGATCGGCAAGATTGAGCATTTGGCGATCGATGTTATCTGCAACGGACACGGACCGGTGCTGGATCAGAATCCTCTGGAGATCGTCGGCTTGTGCAAGGAATGGTCGGTGGAGACGAATCCTAACACCCTGCGCAGCGTCGTTATCCCCTATGTTTCCGTATACGGCTACACGGAGATGATGGCCCAGGAGATCAAGCGCGGCGTCGAAGAAGAGGGCAGCGGCGAGATCGAAGCCGTCCTATTCGATCTGACCGCCTGTGAGCTGACCGAGGTGCTCGATAAAATTTATTGGGCAGACGGTCTGCTCTTCGGTTCGCCGACGATCAACGCGGATACGCTTCCGCCCATTTGGAATCTCCTCACGCAGTTAAATCCGATCGTCCACGGCAAGAAGCTTGCCGGCGTCTTTGGCTCCTACGGCTGGAGCGGAGAAGCGATCAAGAATATCGAAGCGCGGCTCGCCCAGCTCCGGTTCAAGAGCGTGCCGAGCCTGCGAACCGTGTTCAAGCCGAGCGAGGACGAACTATCCGAGGCCTATCACTATGGCCGAAGCTTTGCGCGCGAGCTTGTGAATCCTGGCACAGGCTTCCCGGTTGCCACCGCTGAATCCGCTGTATAGGCGGAAGAGCTCTTCCCGCACTTCTGGCCTGGCAGATCCTGATAGCTTCTTGTATCAAGGCCATCTATTCTCGAATGTTGAAGCCTCCCACCCGCCATTCAGCGGAGAAGGAGGCTTCTTCGTTTCTGTTCGATTAAATCACCGGGTATCTCCACTCGTAAATGGGATTCGTATAAAAAGGCGGCCGCGGACCCAAAACCGGCATGGTCCAGGTGTACGGATTTAAATCGTACCGCATATCGACGGTTGCCGATGAATGATTCTCCAGCAGCCTCCGCACTTCCCGGCTGAATTCCACTTTCATGCTGTATCCTCCTTCGCGGCTTTCCTACCAGCGTATGCGGGCATTTGCGGAGTGCGACTGCCGTCGGATACAAGCAAGCACCGATTCACTTCCGCATGATAGAACTCGGTATCAATCAACTAGGCACCAACCCATCCGTGCTTACATAGAGCTATAGGAGTGAAGGTGAAGGAGGAAGGCCATGAAACCCGAACAGCAGCTCCCGGCCCAGATCGCCGATCTGCAGAAGCAGTTTGAGGAGCGCAAGCAGACAGCCCCTTATCCGCTGTACCCCTACTACGGGAGAATCACCGAGTTTGAAGAGATTCCGCTCAGCTTCCCCGAGCAGCGTCAGCTTCACCAGCCCGGCGTGAGCAGGGTTATGGTCCCGAAGCCCATCATGGAAAACCCGCAATACAAGGGCAGCGGGAAGCTGGCGGGTAAAACGGCTCTGATCACAGGCGGCGACAGCGGGATCGGCGGAGCAACGGCCATCGCCTTCGCCAAGGAAGGAGCGGATGTCGCCATTTCCTATCTCGATGAGCACGAGGATGCCATCGCGATCAAACGCCGCGTGGAGGAACTGGGGCGGAACTGCCTTCTCATGCCTGGAGATGTCCGTGACAAACGCCTCTGTGCCGCTTTGGTCGAGCACACCGTCGCCACCTTCGGCCGTCTGGATATCCTCGTCAATAACGTGGGCATTCAATTCCAGCAGAACAGCTTGACGGACATCACCGACGAGCAGTTCGACGATACGTACAAGGTGAATATCTATTCTCATTTCTATATTACTCGCGCTGCCCTGCCGCATCTGAAAGCCGGAAGCTCTATTATCGGCACGGCATCCGCGGTTACTTATATTGGGAATCCGCTCCTAATCGACTACACCTCTTCGAAAGGAGCAGTCGTCGGCTTCACCCGGGCGCTTTCCAAGAACCTTGCCAAGAAGGGGATCCGCGTAAATGCGGTCGCTCCCGGCCCCATCTGGACCCCGATCATTCCAGCCAGCTTCTCCTCCGATGCAATCGCCATCTTCGGCACCGATACTCCTCTCGGCCGCGCCGGCCAGCCCTTCGAGCTGGCGCCGACCTATGTCTACCTCGCCTCGGACGATTCCCGCTTTGTCACCGGACAGGTGCTCCACGTGGATGGCGGCTTGTCCACGAGCTCCTAAACGATTCCGTTTAACATTTTTCCAGTTCGCGTGACAATAGATGACATCCATTCTACCCTCTGCGCCAAAAGAGGGTTTTTCTTCTATCTCGATTCTCCCATATTATGATAAAGTAGAGAAAATATGATCTGCGCACGTTCTTCCAACAACCCGTTTTTCAAAAATACCTGACACAAGTGAAATCAAAACCGCTCCAGCTGCGTATTACCTTGAAAAAGAACGCTCTCCTTCCGTCTGCTCTAGGAAGGATGCCTATATCGTACGCTGTCCACCTTAATCGTGTGGATATGAATCGGCGTCAATCGGTATGGGAAGTTGTGCGGAGTCCACGGTTTTTAAGTTGACAGCGTACTAGATGCATAAGGAGGTTATCTTCTTGACGGGTACCAAATACGTCAAATTGCTGGGACTCGTGCTCGGTGTCGCAGCTTTAAATATCATCGTGTTCTCCCCCGGATTCATAGGTGTCGAGCTCGGCGCGAGCGCTTTGGCGACGGCTTCGGGAGTCACCCTGCTGTTCGCCAGCGCCCTCGTTTTGCTGTACGGAAGCTACTCTCTTTTGACAAAGGCTCCGGTCGTCATTCCCATCAAACAGATTCAAACGCATGAGGATTACGTGGAGGCCTTTCAGCACTACAAACGAATTCAAGCACTGGAGGAGGATATGGCCCTCGGTTTGAATCAGCTGGAGCGAATCAGGAAGAAGAAGAGCACGCTGTTTGAAGTCTTGGATCAGCGCTTCGACCCGGCTGAGGTCAGCTACAAGAAGTTCGCTTCCGTCATCCAGCAGGTGGAGAATCTATTCTATCTGAATGGCCGAAGCATGCTAAACCGGCTCCAAGTGTTCGACGAGTCGGAATATGCGAGCCTCAAGAAAGCGAAAACAGCGTATGCGACGGACATCCTTCGCCAGAGAGCAGACGTCTATAACGAGCATTTGGCCTTCCTCAAAAGCTCAATCGAAAACAACGAGGAAATCTTATTGAAGCTCGATAAACTGCTGCTCGAAATATCCCGCCTGGACAGCCTGGAGGCCGGAGATATCGAGAAGATGCCCTGCATGCAGGAAATCGACATGCTCATCCAGCAAACCAAATACTATAAGAACTAAAGAGGTGCAGCCATGCAAAAAAAAAGAAAGTTCCTTTTCTTTTCCGGACTTATCGTGGTTCTCGTATTTGCTCTGGTTTATTACGGGGTAAACCTTACCTCCAACATTGGAAAAACCAAAGATCAGGTGACTGCGGAGGATGCAGGCAAGCAGTTGAGCAAGCTCTACTCCAAAATTTCGGTGTCCACCGCGGAGCCGATCAAAGGCCAGATTGACCTGAACCCGGCCGATGTCGGCGAGTCTTTGCCGGATATCTCCAAATTCCCGATCACCGTGCCGAACAGCACCGACAACTTTGTGGAGATCTTCTCCTCCACTGAAAAGTCCGGCTCTGGAGTCGACGGCTGGTTGACGGAGGTCACGGAGGAATTTAACAAATCCAACATCGTCGTGGACGGCAAACCTGCTTCGATCAAGCTCCGCAACATTGCGTCCGGTACGGCGGCCGACTATATCAAATCCGGCAAATATGTCCCCGACGCTTATACCCCGTCGAATGAGCTGTGGGGAGAGATGGTCAAGGCGAACGGCATCGAGACGAAGCTGATCTCCAAGCGCCTGGTCGGCAACGTCCCCGGAATCGTCATCTCCAAAGCCAAACACGATGCTCTTGTAGCGAAATACGGCTCCGTCAATGTCAAAACGATCACCGAAGCGATTGCGGCCAATGAATTTGCCATGGGGTATACCGATCCGTTCGCGAGTTCGACCGGGTTGAATTTTCTCGTGACGGCGCTCAACACGTTCGACAGCTCCGATATTTTGGGAGAGAAGGCTGTGCAAGGGTTCGAGCAGTTCCAGGCGAACGTTCCCTTCATCGCCTCCACGACGATTCAAATGCGCGATGCGGCCAAGTCGGGCATGCTGGACGGCTTCGTACTGGAATATCAAACCTACGTCAATGCCGCCGATCTGAAAAAGTCTTACGTGTTCACTCCCTTTGGCGTCAGGCATGACAGCCCTCTGTATGCACTCGGCGACCTGCCGCAAGCCAAGCTGGATATTCTGACCAAATTCTCGGAGTTCGTCGCTCAGGAGAAGTATCAGAAGGCTGCTGAGGAGAAAGGCTTTAATGCTCTCGAAGATTACAAGTCCGAGCTTCCCGCCGTGGACGGAGCCCTTCTGTCCTCCGCCCAAAAGCTGTGGAAAGAGAAGAAGAATGGCAACAAGCCGATCATGGCGGTCTTTGTCACGGACGTGTCCGGGAGCATGGCCGGCGAGCCTCTCAACCGCTTGAAGGAGTCCTTGATCAAGGGGCAAAAGTTTTTGG
The DNA here is from genome assembly GCF_001457415.1 of Gorillibacterium timonense. GTDB lineage: Bacteria > Bacillota > Bacilli > Paenibacillales > NBRC-103111 > Gorillibacterium > Gorillibacterium timonense. Next base: position 210,001 of record NZ_LN881722.1, on the reverse strand, counting down.
GCAAGGACAATAGCATCGGGCTTGTCTCTTACTCCAACAACGTGACCATCAACCTGCCGATTGCCAAATACGACACCAATCAGCAATCGATGTTCGTCGGCGCCGTCAACAGTCTAACCGCTGGCGGAGGGACAGCTACCTTCGACGGCATCGCGGTCGCCATGAAGATGATTCAGGACCAGATGGCGGTGAACCCGTCCGTCAAGCCGCTGATCTTCGTTTTAAGCGACGGGGAAACGAATGAAGGCCATTCGCTGAAGGACATCAAAGAGCTGATCGAAACCTACAAGATCCCGATCTACACGATCGGCTATAATGCGAACATTCAAGCGCTACAGAGCATTTCCAATATCAATGAAGCTGCCAGCATCAACGCGGATACCGACGATGTCGTCTACAAAATCGGCAATTTGTTCAATGTTCAAATGTAAGCCGCACCTCATTTCATCCATCCAGCCCATCATCATATTGAAGCTCAATTAAAGGAGGATACCTATGTCGTTTTCCATGGAAGTGGCCAGTCCGGAGAAGATTAAGGCTGTCATCGAGGAGGAAGTTAAACCGGTTCCGGAGGAAGTCGCGAAATTAAAGGATTTGGCGAATTCCAACGTAGCGACGATTATGGAGCTGGACCTGGATTCTCTGGAGAAGCGAAGAGAGATTCTGAAGTCCATCGACTCCTTCGGCATAGACACGATGCAGACCTCCTCCAGCAAAAACGCACTGCTGCAGGTTTCGGTCGGCAATCTCTCCAAAACGGGGGACGAAGGGGGCCAGGTCGCCAAAGGGCTGACCGAGCTTCATATGCAGCTGAAGGATTTGGATCCGAGCGTGGTCGATTTCGCCAAAGGCGGCCTGCTCGGCAAGTTATTCAATCCGATGCGCGCGTACTTTCTGAAGTATCAGAAAGCGGATACGGTGATCGCCGATATCGTCACTTCGCTGGACAAAGGGAAAACGACGCTCAAGAACGATAACACCACCCTTGAGCTCGAGCAGCAGACGCTGAGGGAGCTGACCAAAAAGCTGCAGAAGGAAATCCAACTCGGGGTTCTCATGGACGAAACCATCGAAGCCCAGATCGAAGCCGCACGAATGCGCGCGGAGGACGCCGAGAAGGTTCGCTTCATTACGGAAGAGGTGCTCTTCCCCCTCCGGCAGCGCGTGATGGATATGCAGCAGATGCTGGTCGTCAATCAACAGGGCATCATCGCGATCGAAGTGGTCATCCGAAACAACAAGGAACTGATTCGCGGCGTTGATCGGGCCAAAACGGTGACGATCTCGGCTTTGAAAATTGCCGTAACGGTTGCGAGCGCTCTCTATAACCAGAAGATCGTCCTGCAGAAGATCGAGCTTCTGAATCGAACCACCAACGAGCTGATTGCCGGCACAGCCAAAATGCTGAAGGAGCAAGGCGCGGAAATTCATAAGCAATCGCTGGAGACGAGCATTTCGGTGGAAACGCTCAAGCAGGCGTTTGCGGACAGCTTGACCGCCTTGGAGTCGATCAGCACCTACAAGCAGAATGCCCTTCCTAAGATGCGGGAAACGATCGATCAGTTCCGCGAATTGGCCGATACCGGCGAGAAAAGCATCCAGCGCTTGGAAAAGGGAAAGACACTCGGCTTGTAAAGCAGCCTACGCTTTCTTCCGCGAAAACGGAAGGTGGTTCTTCAACAGAGCCACAGGGCAGCAGGAGTCAAAAAACGCACGGCCGATCTTAAAGATTGGCCGTGCGTTTTTGTGTAGATCTAATGCTACCGTGTGAGTCTCGCTTCCAGCAGTGAAGTTCCGCCCTTTTCGCCCCTTGCTCCTCATTCTGCTTGATTTAACAGAAGGCGAGCGAGCTCTTCGCAGCTGGCAGCGGTATAGGTTGGCGTTCCTTCGGATTCCGGTTCCACTCCACGGTGGTTGAACCAAATGACCCTCCAGCCCGCGGCTAGCGCTCCGATCACATCGTTGCGCCAGGTGTCGCCGATGTACACGCACTCGGAAGCATCCGTTCCGGTGCATTCATTGGCATACGTGAAGATTCGCGGGTCCGGCTTGTCCCAGCCGACCTCCGCTGAGATGAACCAATTGCCGGGTGGGATGAGTCCGTCCAGGCCCAGAGCGTGAATTTTGTTCTTCTGATGCAGCTTGGGCCCGTTGGTGATGAGTCCGACCACCCTCCCGTCCGCAATCAGCCGCTCGATCAGCTCCCGCATGCCAGGGAAGGGTTGAAGCCGATATTGTCCACCCAAGTATTCCGCTTGCATGGCGGCGGCCTGCTCCGAGCTCAGCTCCACGCCGAATTCACGGAAGGCGAGCTGAAACCGGTCCCTTCTCATCACTTCCATGGCCGGGCTGCCCTCCATCGCCCCCGCGCCTCCCGATGCGGCTGACAGCGTGTCGCTGTAATACCTCATCCGGTGGTAGGCCTCCTCATAAGGAAAGAGGTCGTTCTTGCCTAGCAAAGCCTCAACCGCCTGCCGAAAAGGCACCAAGTGATCGTACAGCGTATCATCCACATCGAAAAAAATCCCCCGTACCGGAGGCGTTTGCGTTTCCATATCCTCACCCTTACCTGTTGTCCATTCTCTTCATCTTACCACAATCTTCGAGACAGAAACCCCTCGTGAATTTCAAACTCAAAACCCGTAATATTCTTCCCATAAAAAAGCGAACCCGCCGCAACCGGTTGGCTGCTAACGAGCTCGCTTCATTTATATGCAAATTCCTTCTTGATCGGTAAGCTCATTCCTTGCTCTACCCATTTCCTTGCCCCCACTACTATCGTTCTGTGCGGTGCAAGCTGTGGCTGCAAGTTCTTGCTCGTCCGAAAAAACTTACTTGCTGGCGTTAATTTCCCGGACCACTTCGGCCACCGCGTCCTCCAGAGAAGTCACCGGACGATCAAGCAGAGCGGCGAGATCCTTGCCTTCGACGGCCAACGTTCCACTGCGAATCCCTTGCTGGATGAGCGACAGCATCTGCACAATCGGAGCAGGCAAGCCCGCCTCTGTCATGATTCGTTCATAAGTCGCATCGTCTACATGCTGAACGGATACTTCCTTGCCGATCGCTTTGGAGATCGCTGCGGCGTAATCGTCATACGTCGACAGTTTGCCCGAAAGCTCATAGATCGTATTCTGATGTCCTTCTCCGGACAGAACGATCGCTGCCGCCTCGGCATAATCTCCGCGCGTCGTCCAGCCCGCGAGGCCGGCACCCGCGGAGGTGATGAGCGGCGCTCCGGCGAGCACCCCTTTTACCGATTCCGTCTCGTTCTCTACATACCAATTGTTGCGCAGGAAAGAATACGGAATGCCGGTCGCTTGAATAGCTTCCTCCGTTGCTTTGTGCACCTCAGCCAAGAAAAGCTTGCTGTGGGTCGCATTGGGAGCGCTCGTATAGGCGATGAACTTCACTCCTGCGCGCTTTGCGGCATCTACGGCCGTTTTGTGCTGCTTAATGCGGGTGTCGTTATCCCCTTGTGACGAAATGAGCAACAACCGCTCAATGCCTGCAAAAGCCCGATCAAGTGAAGCTGCATCATCATAATCGCCTTGTCGAACGTCCACACCCAGCTTTGCGAATTCATCCGCTTTGCGCGGGTCCCTTACACTGATTGCCACCTGCTCTGCCGGTACCCGCTTCAAAAGAGCCTTCACTGCCTTGTCTCCTAACAATCCCGTTGCTCCCGTTACCAAATACTTTGTCATTTTCCTGCACCTCCGTTTGAAATGGGTAATGAATAACCATGGGATGTCCTGTCCTTGGGTTGCTATGTTATAACCATATTGGTTACAACTAAAGGATAAAAATAAGCTCCGAAGAGCGAGCTTCCAATTTTAATGAACGGCTTGATCGCCGCCGCACTAAAGCAGTACTGGTTACGCCAATGTTAGCCTTCCGCGTTGCCTCTTACTGTATGGCTTTTTCTTGTGCTGTATCCCAACGTGATCGGCGATTAACAACCCTTTTGAATGCTCATTATTAAGCGATTGCATCTTCATGTGCATCCAGAACTTTACGAGACACTATAGCTTATCCCGCTTGTTCCCCAAGTATACCATGTTCCATTATGCTTCTTTTTCGGCTGCTTTCTCACGATTATCCTTCCGGGAACATGATCGTCGCTTGAACACAGTTCAGGGCACTCTAAGCTCCGCACCGAGATGAGGCTTAAAGCCCTCCAAAAGCTTCCGGAGCGTAACAGAAGCAAGTCTCGCCTCGAAGGCTTCCTGAGCCGCGCGCATTTCCGCCCGCAGCAGAGCTTCGATATTCCCACCGATCGGGCAATCCGGGTTCGGGTTGTCATGGAAATGGAACAGCTCTCCTTCAGAAGCGGCCTGAACCGCCTTGAAAACCATAAGCAGAGTGATGTCATCGGGAGATACACGCAGGGTTGCCCCACCAACGCCCGGACGGACATCGATCAGTCCAGCTTTCTTGAGCATGCCGGTAATTCTCCGAATGATCACTGGATTCGTATTGACGCTGCCCGCGAGATAATCCCCTGTACAGGGGTCGGGAGTCACTGCAACCAAGGACAAGATATGAACCGCAATCGAGAATCTACTGCTGATCTGCTTCATCCTCTTACCCCCTCCCCGTTGTAACCATTTTAGTTCTACCCCAATCAAATGTCAAATGCCAAAAAAATCACGGGAAGTCGAAAGCTTCCCGTGACGAAGTACTATATGGATGAAGAGCTCGAGTTTAATCCTGTATCCATTATAAGATCGTTCGGTTATCCCGCCATATTGTTGATCGCATCCTGGGGAGAATACACCGAGATGTGGTCTACCTTGCTGGTGGATTTCGAAATGATGAATTTCAATTGATATTGATCATTGGCTTTGTAGATGTAGATGGTGTCGTCTCCGTTGACCTTGGTGTCGGTCGGCTTGCCAAGGACGCCTTCGATGTCCTTTAGCGTCAGCTTTTGCAGCTCGGGAGCACTCGAACGCACGTCATAGATCAAGCTTCCCTTATTCCAGCCGATGACAGCATATTTCTTGCTATACGTGGAGTAGAAGCCGGAACTTCCGAGGGGATCTTCTTTGTCGGCTTTTCCCCAATCCAACTTCAAGTCCTCAATCATGCTCTTGTGAGCGACATACTTGATACCAGGCACCTTGCCTTCCTTGGCAAGCTTCATCAGTTCCTTAAGCTGTTCGGTCTTATTGGCAGCAGCGGCTGCTGGTGAAGAAGAGGCCGCTGCTGTTGGAGCAGGGCTATTCGTCGCAGGCGCGGGAGAAGCCGAATCCGAAGCAGCGGGAACGGTTGCCGTTGGAGCAGAAGTTGCAGGCGCGCTTGCGGTTGCAGTGGATGCCGGAGTGCTGGCTGAAGGACTTGCCGCTTCCTCCCCTCCTGAAGCACAGGCCGTAAGGCCGAGAATCCCGGCAAGTGCCAGCGAGCAGGTCATGGTTTTATAAAATCGGGTCATCACAATCGTCTCCTTGGAGAAAAATGAGGTACGCTATATGGACGAGCCCCGACGAGAAAAGGTTTCTTCCCTATCAATCTTCTTTGGTAGCTTTCCTTATTCACCGGATTTTACCGATAGGGGCCAAGTGATGCTAGGGCGGAAGGCTGCTGTGCTTTCTGCATTCCGTTCAATCCGGTAAACGACCACCCGCTGTATTCCACTCCCTCGTTCCCGACTGTAAACGCAAGCTGCAGTCCGAACAGGGATAAATAGCGGGCTAATCCACCCTCCGTTTTTTTTGCTCCCGTCAGTTCCTCTTTTTTCGCGCTAGACTCCCTGCCGCCATCAAATCATTCAACCATTTCACAGCAAACCCGTAATTCATCATGTGAACATGAGGATTTATCCCGTTAATCGCTTCCCGATCAGCTCGTCTAGCTACTTCTATTCCTCCATCCCAATTCAACCAACAGTTATTGAATACAATTAATTATCAAAAATCCAATCAATCTATATTCCTGTTACTGTCGTTTATGGAATTACAAGAATGGCTCCTCAAACTTCTTTCTTCCATTTTTCATACATATATAGGAAGTAATACGTTTAATCTGTCACGTTATCTCACATGGATAACAGTAACTTATTACCTATATACATATATTCTATCATTCACCTTCTATTTTTTCTGTTTTTCAAGCCAATAACGACTTTTTATACCTAACCAAATGTTAAAAATATTCACATAGATTATAGATTTTAAGTAAACATGGTGGTAGAATCTTCTTATTCTTTCCACTCTTCTTGGAAATTGTAGGCAGGGTGTTGGAAGGACATCCAGCTCTTCAGGGGGAGGATCAAAAGAGTACTACATAAAAATTCGTGATGGAGGGGAATTTATTTGGAGAAAGGGTTAAAGAAACTATCACTTCTGACTTTGGCTCTCGGGGTCACCGTAAGCGGCATTCCCGGATTTGCTTCGGCTGCTTCCGGAGTATCCGCTGCGAAATCACCGCTTCTATCAGCTAAAGCCCTATCTGAAGCCGCAGCATCCGTAAAACCGGTCATCTCTTCTAAGATTAACACCACTTCCTCGGACAAGATCCGCGTCGTCGTTCAGTTAAGCGGTCAACCGGCTGCTGTTGGGCAATACGCCGCCAAGCAAGGATTGAAATCCTTGGCTGGAGAAGCAACGGAAGCCAAGGTCGTCAGCCAGCAAACGAGTGTCCTGAAGCAAGCCGCCTCCAAGGGCATTGACCTCGATGTCAACTATCAATACGATACCGTGTTGAACGGTTTCGAAGTGACCGTTCCGGCCAACAAATTGCCGGAGCTCGCCAAGATTCCGGGTGTTGTCGCCATTAATGAGAACAGCACTTGGTATGTCGAACCAGATGAAACAGATCCGACTGTGACGACTGCAGCATATGATAATGCACCGATCAAGCAAGTCAGCGCAGATTGGGCTTGGGCCGAGGGATACACCGGTGCGGGACTGAAGATCGGTGTCATTGATAGCGGGGTTGACTATAATCACCCCGACATCAAACCTGCTTATGCAGGAGGGTATGACTCCTTCAATGGTGATGACGATCCCTTTGAAGATCTTCCCGATCCTTCTATAGGGTTTGCAGGAACTAGTCATGGCACACACGTATCCGGTACAATCATTGGTCAATTTAATAACAAATCAAATGCAATCTCTCAAAAAGGCATCGCATATGGTGCAGAGCTTCATGTTTACAAGGTTCTTGGTAAAGATCCAGAGCGGCCTACTAGTGCAACTGGATCAACCGCTCAAGTTTTAGATGGGATCGAGCGTGCTGTAAAAGATCATATGGATGTTCTTAACCTCTCTCTAGGCTCGGACTCCGAAAAAAATGTAAACTCCCCCGAAGTTATCGCTTTGAACAATGCAACTCTGATGGGAGTCACAGTTGTAGTTGCTAACGGGAATGCAGGGCCGGGTCTCCAAACCATGGGATCTCCTGCATCAACTCAATTAGGGATTTCGGTCGGAGCTGTAACCGCTACATCTTTTGCTTACAGCGGAAAATTCATTCCTACCATCGAAGATGACTCTGTCACTACTGCAGCATACAGCACTTACGGTAACTTTAACGTGATTTCATGGCTCCCGAGTCAGGATAAAGAAGCTTTTGATGAACTTTTTGCCGGACAAACACTGACTCCCGTTTATGCAGGTCTGGGGCGTGCCGAAGACTTTAAAGAAAACGTAGCGGGGAAAGTCGTTTTGATTTCTAGAGGACTTAATAACTTTGTTGATAAGTTTCAAAACGCAAAAGATAGAGGTGCAAAGGCCATTATTCTCTTTAATGGCAATGCTAATGCCACTAGTACAGATGCTGATTTATCAGCGTTCATCCCCGGTAGGGATGGTACAATCGGGAATCTGTATGGTGAGAACAGCGATTATCCTTTAATCCTCGAAGTACCAGGTAGTTATGGCCGTGCTATAGCCCGCCAAATGGTTCAACAAAATAAGCAAGTCACTTTCACGTTTGAACCGTTTGTAGCAACTCCGAATGGTGATAAGTTGGCCAGCTTTACTTCTTATGGACCTAACTTTGATTCTTCGTTAAGCATTAAACCTGATGTTAGCGCACCTGGTGTTAGCATTTTGTCTACTTTACCCTCGTTTGATGGCTCCTACAATAACGCTTACGGTCGCAAGAGTGGGACGAGTATGGCTACGCCCCATGTTGCTGGCTTGGCTCTGCTGATCAAGCAAGCACATCCTTTGTATACTCCTTTCGATGTTCGGGCCGCCCTAGCTAATACAGCTGACCCTATCATCGATCAAGAAGATTATTATCAAGGTGGATCAGGTAGAGCAAATGTAAAAAATGCAATCCTAACCCCCGCCCTGCTTACGGCTGTCGAGCCTATTCAAATTCTGGATACTTCTCACCAATTCAAAGACGTCATTAACTATAATCCTTCTGCAAGTTTTGGTATCGTAAGTCCTGGAACTAATCATTCGAAGACATTACAGGTCAAGAATACATCGAATGAAGATCTGACCTATCAAGCCTCGATCGATTGGCTTGTTCCTGATAAAGAAGTAAATGCTACTCTTTCTACTACCACCGTAACAGTAGGGGCAAAACAAACCCAGGATTTCGAGCTTCAACTTTCTGCTGGTGCACACACTCCTTCTGGTTGGTATGAAGGAACAGTGACTTTAACAGCTATTAATCAACCCACCTTACACCTTCCGTTTGTGGTCCATGTTGGGGATGGTCAGCCGGAATTCGCAGATAATCCCATTGACCAAGTTAAGCTTACGAACACTTTGATTTATCCAAATCGTTCAGCTCAAAATAGCACAGATCTGTCCTTCCGTTTCACTGCAGATGCCGAATATGTTAACCTCATTCAATATCTGATTGCTGATTTGGACGGGAACATCTTGGGATCGCTCGGACAGATCTATACCGGAAGTGATGAAGAGTATATTCCTGCAGGCAATTACGGGAAAGAAGGAATTAACGGCTCATACATCGACTTTGTAGATGGTAAAGAGGTTAAGAAACATCTCGTTGACGGTGTCTACTCTTTGTATGTGTATGCTACCCTAGTCGATGAAGACATGAATCAATATGTCGATAAGGACGATGCGCCTTTAGTTGAATACTATGGCATCACCTCCTTCCGCGTCGACAACTCCACCGTATACACTGGTGGCGGAGCATACGTACCTGCAGCACCTTCCGCTAGCGGTGCTGCCGCAGCCGTTGTCGATCAAGGTCTGAAACAAGAAGTCGTGTCTGCGACTTCTGAGACCAAAGATGGCGCAGCCGTCGTTACCGTTACCTATGACGCGCTGAAAGCAGCCGTTACGTCTGCTGGAACTTCCGCAGCCGCAATCCTCATCACGGACAGCGCTGCCAATGCCAAGCTTTCTCTGACGGCCGAGCAAGTCAAGCTGCTTGCCGGACTCCCAGCGAAGAGCACGGTTGTCTTCACTGCCGGCGGTTCCGCTGTCGCTCTGCCGACCTCGCTTCTGGCGAATGCACCGGCTGGAGCCAAGCTAGAGCTTACGGTGAAACCGGCCGAAGATGCCAAAGCATCCTTCACCGCCAAGCTGGGCGCTGGTACGATCGCAGGAACTCCGGTTTCCTTTGAAGCCAACTGGGTGACTGCATCCGGCAGCAAAGCTGTAGCAACGCCGAACAATGTCTTCATCAAACGCTCCTTCACCGTACCGGGCAGCATCGAGCCCAATACGGCTGGCGTTCTCTTTGAAGAAGATGGAGTCGTGACTCCGGTTTCCTCCGTCTTCAAGAAACAAACCGATGGCACTACCCTCGTGACGGTCAGCCGTCCGGGCTTCTCGGTCTATGCCGCAGCAACCCGCACTGTAGCCTTCACGGATATCGCTTCTTCCACAGTAGCTTCGGATATTCAAGCCCTTGCTAACAAGTGGATCATCGATGGGACCACGGCTACCACCTTCTCACCGAAGGCGAACCTGACTCGTGCGGAATTCACTGCTCTGCTGGTTCGCGCACTCGGTCTGAAAGCAACCGATACGGCTAACTTCACTGACGTGAAGGACTCCGACTGGTTCGCCTCTGATGTTGCAGCCGCAAGTGAAGCAGGATTGATCAAGGGAATCGGAAGCGGCAAGTTCGCACCTAACGCCCAGGTTACCCGCGAAGATCTCGCTGTTATTCTCGACCGGGCGCTCAAGCTGACCGGCATCGAACTGAAGCCGAGTGGCCTCAACCCGATCGTTCCTTACGCAGACGATGCCAAAGTATCGGCTTATGCCAAGGATAGCGTCAAGGCCCTGTCCGATGCAGGCGTCATCAGCGGCTTCACACTCCCAGGAGGCTCTTACTACCGGCCGAACACTGCTGCTACCCGCGACTTCGCAGCTGCTGCTCTCCACGGGCTACTGGTCAAGACCGGGCTTATCGACTAATCATTAATACCTGGTTGATAAAACCGTAAGATGATTGAATGATTCCTGACGTTCCCCCTTTTCCGAGTCATCGGAAAAGGGGGTTTTTTTACCCTTTTACATCCTTCTCACGATTCTCCAGCCTATCGACAGGATTCTGCGGATTTCTCCAAAATGAATATGATAGAATCATTATTGTTGTAATCTTTTGGCATATTTTCCTAAAGGGACAAGCAGGCGGCTCTCGTTATCGCTGCAAGCTTCTTCCTATTAGGAGGCTAATCTTCTATCATTTTTGTTGGAGGGGACTCATTTGAAGACAGGGTTGCGCAAGCTTTCTCTTCTTGCCTTAGCTTTTGGTATCACCGCAAGCGGTATGCCTGGAATCGCCTCAGCAGCAAGCTCTACTAACCAGACCATTTATCCGCTTATAGTAGAAAGCGCTCTACAAAATCTGGCATCTTCTTCAGCTCCGGTCATTTCACCGGGAATTGACATCGAGTCGCCGGAAACGGTGCGCGTCATCGTTCAGCTAAGCGAAGCTCCCGCCGCAGCGGTACGAGCATCGGAGAAGCAGAGCTTTACTGCGCTGTCGGCAGAGGCAGCGGAGGCCGCAGAGGCAGCCGTTGACCAGGAACAAGCGGATGTGCTGCAGCAAGCACAGGCCGAAGGGCTCGACCTGAACGTCCACTACACGTACAACACGGTATTGAACGGCTTCGAAATCTCGATTCCCGCGAATAAGATTCCCGAGCTCGCCTCCATTCCAGGCGTCGCCTCCATTCACGAGAATTCCGTTTGGTCTGCGCTTCCTGATTCCGCGCCTACGCCAGAGGAGTCAACGACTTACCTGGACGAAGCCCCGCTCAAACAGATTCGCGCCGATTGGGCTTGGGCCAACACCTATACGGGAAAAGGGTTAAAAGTAGGCATCGTGGACTCCGGGGTGGATCGCCAGCATCCGGACATCGCCCCCGCCTATCGAGGCGGTTATGACTCCGTCAACGGAGACTCCGACCCGAATGAAGAACCTCCAATTCCTGCTTATGGACTTCAGGCTTCCTCTCACGGCACGCATATCGCCGGGATCATCGTCGGACAAGCCGCTAACGATACCGGTGAAATCCGGCATAAGGGTGTTGCTCCCGATGCCGAGCTGTACGTCTACAAGGTCCTCTCTCGAAATCCGGTTGACCCGACGGCTTTCACCGGCACGTCCGCCCAGATCATCGACGGCATTGAGCATGCCATCAAGGATGGCGTGGATGTCCTCAATCTTTCGCTCGGGTCGGAGACGGAACAGGATGTAAATTCCCCCGAGGCGATCGCCATCAACAACGCGGTCCTCTCCGGCATCACGGTTGTCACCGCCAGCGGCAACACCGGTCCGGGCCTCCATACCCTCGGATCACTTGCTGTAGCGCAGCTCGCCATTGCCGTCGGTTCGGTAACGGCCGAGACCTCCTTGTACAAGGGCAGCTTGACGCCGGAAGCAGTGCTGAAGGAAGACCCCTCCGTCGTTACCGCTACGTACAGCACCTACGGCGCTTTCCAAACGATGGCTTACGAAACCGGTAAAGCAGCCTTCGCAGATATTCTCGGTACCAAGCCGCTGGAGCTTGTCTACGTCGGGCTCGGTCGCGACCGGGATTATCCGTCCGATGTCGCGGGTAAGGTGGTTCTCATTTCCCGAGGAGACCTCTCCTATGACGTGAAAATCAAGATTGCCCGAAAGCATCATGCCCTAGCAGCTATCTACTTCAACAACAATTCCTATTCCGTAGGCGGAGTCGTTGATCTGAGTCCTCAGATTCCGGGCAGAGACGGCTATATCGATGTCTTCCTTGGAGACAGCCCGCAATTTGTGCCCACGTTCGAAATGACAGGAGCCGAGGGACGCGCGCTCGCTCGTTCACTGAAGGAAAATCCGGACACTCGCCTGCAGGTCACCTTCAACCCGGCGTTCACCGAGATCCCGAGATCGAAGGATCAGCTCTCCAGCTTCAGCTCGCGGGGACCGAACGCGGACAGCCAGCTCAGCATCAAGCCGGATGTCGTTGCCCCGGGTCAGAACATTATGTCCACCACTCCCGCCAATGAGTTCGGCAAGCCCGGTTATCCGTATTCCGCCGCATACGATCGACTCAGCGGCACCAGCATCGCGTCCGCCCATGTCACGGGGCTGGCACTTCTCATCAAGCAAGCTCATCCGAACTATACTCCGGCAGATATCCGAGCGGCTCTCTCCAATACCGCTGTCGATATCGGGGAAGAGCATCAAGGCCAAGGTTCTGGCCGCGTCGATGTGAAGGAAGCCATCGAAACGTCGGCTCTTCTGCAAGCAGTAGAACCGATCACCCTTCTCGACAAAAGCTTTCAGGCCAAGCTCATCACCAATTTGAATTCCTCTGCGAGCTTTGGCGTGGTGCGTCCGGGAAGCGATGCCCTCTCCAAAACCCTGACACTCGCCAATAAAGCAAACAAAGCTCTCTCGTATGCAAGCCGCATCGAATGGGACGAGCAGCTTCGCAGCGACAGCGTAAAAGCGACCCTGTCGCAGAGTGCGATCGATCTGGCACCCCAAGGAGTTCAATCGTTCGAACTCCAATTAACCGTCGGTGCCGACACTCCGCTGAATACTCGCTATGAAGGAACCGTTGTTCTCACTTCGTCCGATCCGGATCAACCGGTGCTTCGCCTGCCCTTCGTCGTCTATGCCGGCGAAGAGGCTCCCGCTTATGAGAACATCGGGATTCAAGAGCTGGCGCTGACCAACAAGATCATCTACCCGAAGCGCTCGGCTCAAAGCTCGACCGACCTTACGTTCCGGCTTGCGACGGATAAGGTGAACCTCTACCAGATCTATGTGCTGAACCTGAACAATCAACCCATCGGTCTGCTCGACATACCCCGAATGCCTACGCAGAGACCGCTTTTTGAGCCAGGAACTTATTCTCTGAAAAAGATAACGGGGCAGTATATCAGCGTGACTCCAGCAGGGCTTCCCGTGATCGGGTCAAACGGCCAGCCGGTTATCGGCCGCCTAGATGACGGCACGTACAAAATCTATATCCAGGCTGCTCAGCTGACCGCGGCGGGTGGAGTGGCTGTAGACAGCACGGGAAAAGCGATCGCATTCGCCGCCACCACTTCCTTTCGCGTGGACAACTCGCCGGAAAGCGACAATACGGGGACAGGCGGAAATCTTCCTTCGATCCCTGCCTTGCCTGCATACAGCAACGCCGCCCAAGCCGTAATAAACCCCGAAAGGAAGCCCATCGTCCTTGCGCCGATCGTGGCTCTTTCGGATCTGGATGCCAAGGTCACTCTTTCGGATGATGCGTTCAAAACAGCCCTTTCATCCATCGGGTCTGCTCCTGCTGTTCTCGTGATCGCGGATAACGCGATAACCCGAAAGAACGCCTCGTTGTCGCTTACGCCCGAGCAGGCGAAGCAGTTGGCTTCCTTTCCGGCGAAGAGCACAATCGTATTCGGGTCCAGCGGCTCCGCTATTGCCCTGCCCACCGAATTGCTCGCCAAAGCGCCAGCCGATGCCAAGAGCTTTGTGCTCACCCTGCAACCGGCAGAAAAAAGCAAAGCCCTTGACAGCAAAATATCCGCCGCCTCGGGAACCCTTATCGGCACGCCGATATCCTATGATGCGAAATGGCTGACAGCAGGGGGCAAGCAACCGCTTGTCGTGAAGAGCCCGCAATTCATCAAACGCTCCTTCACCGTACCTGGCAGTATTGATCCGAATACAGCAGGCGTACTGGTTGATCAAGATGGCTTCGTCGCCCCTATCGCATCCAGCTTCAAGAAGCAAACTGACGGCACCACCCTCGTAACGGTCAGCCGGCCAGGCTTCTCCGTTTACGCGGCAGTAGCGCGAAAGCCAGCCTTCACCGATATTGATTCCTCGTATGCCGCAGCCGACATTCAGGCGCTCGCTAACAAATGGATCGTCGACGGGGCGACGGCAACGACTTTCTCGCCCAAGGCCAACTTGACCCGGGCGGAATTCACCGCTCTGCTCGTCCGTGCGCTCGGCTTGACGACAGAAGCGACGGATGCGCAAGTCTTCACCGATGTGAAATCCTCCGATTGGTTCGCAGCCGAGGTTACAGCCGCGAACAACGCTGGTCTCATCAAGGGCATCGGCGGCGGCAAATTTGCACCGAACGACAAGGTCACCCGCGAGGAGCTCGCGGTCATTCTGGATCGGGCCTTCAAGCTGACCGGCGGGGAATGGAAGCAGGATCGCTCCAACCCGATCGTGCCCTTCGCGGACGACGCGAAGATCTCCGCTTATGCCAAAGATAGCGTCAATTTGCTGGCAGAAGCGGGCGTGATCGATGGCTTCACGCTTCCGGGAGGCTCCTTCTTCCGACCGAACACCGCCGCCACCCGCGAATTCGCCGCCTATGCCCTGCATCACCTGCTGATCCAGGCGGGCTTGATGGAGTGATCTGGCATCCAGCCTGATCTTCAATGAAAATAGACCGGACCCTCACGCCAGTTAGCGGCGGAAGGTCCGGTCTTTTCACACGAGTCGCACTTTATATGACAGGCATATGAGCCCGCGAAGGTGAGGTTTCTTATGAAGGTGAACTAGGAAGCAGCAAGAGAAGCCCCATGTTCACCGTTGCCTGCGCCACTTCATCCAGACCGCATCGAGCAGGTCCACAATCATGAACAGCAGGAAACCTACCGCGCTCAGCACGAGAATGCCCGCATACATCTGAGCGTAATCCATCCGCAACCAAGCGTCCATGATGAAGAAGCCCACGCCGTATTGCGTCCCGTAGATTTCCGTGAAGAACAACACGGAGATTGCAGTGCCGAGCGAGATGCGCACTGTGCTGAGAATGACGGAGAGGGCTCCCGGCAAGGTCACATGCCGGAACTTAGCCCAGGAGTCGGCGCCAAGCGTCGTCAGGACGTCATAGGTTTCCTCGGGGATCGCCTTGACCGCGTCACGCACCGAGATGATGATCTGAAAGACAAGGATGAGGCCGATCAGCAAAATCTTCGAGGTTTCGCCCAGACCGAACAGCAGCATCGCTACCGGCAGGAGGGCGATCTTGGGAATCGGGTAGGTGAGATAGACCACAGGATCGAGCAGCTTGTTCCACCGGGCGGAACGCCCCATGAGCAGCCCGATCGCAAGGCCGATGATCAGCGCGCCTGCGATCCCCACCGCAATCCGGTATAGGCTGTAAGCGACATGCTTGCCGATGCCCGACCGGACCAACTCGTCCATGGAGGCGTACACCGGTCCGGGAGCAGGCAGGATCGAATTGTTCATCAAGAGAGCGAGTACATACCAAAGGAGATGCAGCCCCGCCAAGACTCCAATGAGAGAGAAAACCCGCTTGCCCGTAAGCCGCAAAAGTGGCGATGCCATCGGCTTTTTCGATTCGTTCTCCAGCGATTCCGACTTTGATCCAAACTCGTTCGGTTCCTTCCCCATCAATCCCGATATGTTCTCCATCAACTCCGGTTCTTTCTTCAGTGACTCCGACTCTGCCCCGCCCGCTTTCGACCCTTGTTCCAACTGGTTCGGTTTTTTTACCATTTGTCCCGGATGACCTTTCGCACGAGGTTCGTCTGCTCAAAGAAGCAAGCGCTCTCCCGGCGTCCTTCCCAATCAAGATGGCTTGCCGGATTGTCCATCAGCACGGTGCCGGCTTCCCGGCTCTTCGGCATGACGAGAATCCGCTCTCCCAACAGAACCGCTTCTTCCACGTCATGCGTCACGAAGAGCGCCGTCGCCGGGTGCTCGCGCCAGCTCGTCCAGAGCAGCTGCTGCATGCTCTCGCGGGTCATCGCGTCAAGCGCCGAGAACGGCTCGTCCAGGAGCAGCAGCGCGGGATGCAGGGCGAAAGCGCGGGCGATGGCAACCCGCTGCTGCTGCCCGCCGCTCAAGGACAGCGGATAGCGGTCCTTGAGCCCGGCGATGCCCATCGCGGCCAGCCAGCGGGCGATCTCCGCCTCCCGCTCAGCCGCGCTTTTCGGCTGCGCGCCCTTTTCGGCCAGCTTCATCGCCATGGCGATGTTCGCCCGCACCGTCTTCCACGGCAGCAGCCCGAAGTTCTGCGGCACGAAGCCGATGCGGGTGTCCTTCGGCCGGACGGGAGCGCCGTCCAAGCGGATCTCTCCACTCTCCGGCTGAACGAGGCCTGCGACCGCTCGAAGCAAGGTCGACTTGCCACAGCCGGAGGGGCCGATGATGCAGGTGATGCTGTTCTTCGGCAGCACGAGATTAAACCGGTCCAAGGGCCGATGCCCGTTACGGTAGCTTACGGTTATCTCCGATAAGCTTAGCCCCTCGCCCGATATCACGTCCACCGGTTGAACCGCCCCTTTACTTAAGTCCGGCATCGGAGATCACATCTTTCGGAGCGAGATCCTTTTTGAGCAGTCCTTTCGTTTTCGCCCACGAGAAAGCCGCCTCCACCTGTGCCTCCTCCATCTGAACCGCATGAGGATACTCAGGAACGGTGATTTCTGCCTTCAGCGACTCCGGATATCCAACTTCCTTGATGACCACATCGAGATAATCCGCCTGATCATGAGCCTTCATATAATCAACGGCTTCGTTGTAGGCGGCGTACATGTTTTGAATCGCTTCTTTCTTGGTGTCGAGCACCTTCTGCGGAATGCCCAGCACGAACGGGTCGACGCCCGCATCCTTGGTCGAGGACAGCACGCGAAGCCCCGCCGCCTTCCCCATGGTGACGAACGGCTCTGGCAGAATGGCGGCATCCGCCTTGCCGTTTTTCAGAAGCTCAAGCCGAGTCGGAATCTGCGGAACCTCCGTAGCCTGAATATCTCCTTCCGTCAGGCCCGCTTGCTCCAGCATCCGGGAAAGGGTATATTCTGTCGACGTATTTTTCGAGAAAATGACCGACTTGCCCTTTAGGTCCGCGACCGATTGAATAGAGTCGTTACCGGTGAGCAGGCTGAAGCCTCCGATCGTCGTGCTCGCAATCTTTACATCCATCCCCGCTTGATTGTAGATGGAGATGGCGACGAGATCGGCGCTGATCGCATCCAGTTTTCCCGCCTGGAAGGCCGCATCGCGGTCTTTCGCGCTTTTGAAGGTCTCAATGTCAAAGGTTACCCCGTGCTTGGTGTCAAACCCCTGCTGATGGGCGATGACAAACGGGATTTCGTCTATGGACGGCAGCATGCCGAGCGAGACAACAACCGGCTCCTTCGCTGGAGAACCGGAATCAGATGCTTTGTCGGTATTGTCGGTTTTGCCGCAGCCCGCGAGAGCCAGGGCGATCGTCGTTAGGATAAGTCCGCTTCGAATCGTGGTTTTCATCAAGTTCATAGTAATCCTCCGTTATTGATTCTAATACCTAGTTTTATAGAAAAACATCCAGCACTCCGCACGCAAGAAAAACGATGCTCACCAGCTCGTTGATGTTATACGAAGCGAAGGTAGCGTGCTGCAGATGCCCCGGGCTGACGACGCGATGCTCAATGATGAGCAGAATCAGGACGATGCCTGCTCCAAAGTAGTAAATCCAGCCGAATTCGGGCTGCAGCAGCCCGACGACAAGAAGACAGAACATGGCCACCGCATGAAAAAGCGTAGAAATGACCAGCCCGAACGGAACCCCGAACTCGGTCAGCATGGAATAAAGGCCATTCGCATGATCGAATTGGGCGTCCTGGGCGCCATAGATGATGTCGAAGCCCGCCACCCAGAACATGTTAGCTCCGGCGAGAAAGATCGGGGTCCAACTGAAATGGCCGGTGACCGCAAGCCAAGCTCCGACCGGCGCGATCGAGCAGGTGAACCCGAGCACCAGATGGCAGAGCGGGGTGAAGCGTTTCGTATACGAATAGATCACCATAAAAAAAATCGCCGGTGGAGCCAAGACGGCGCATAACGGGTTAAGCAGGAATGCGGCGAACAGCGTAATGACAAAACAGACCACGGATAGAAGGAGCGCCTCCCGCTTGCTCATGTCCCCCCGTGGAATTTGCCGGTTGGCGGTGCGCGGGTTTCGCTTGTCAAACTCCGCGTCGATCACCCGGTTGAGCGCGTTCGCTCCCGTCCGCGCGGCAAGCAGGGCGACAACGATGATGGCGAGCAGCCTCCAGGAGGGAAACCCGCCCGCTGCGAGGAGCAGCGAAACGATCGCGAAGGAGAACGAAAAGATCGTGTGCTGGAACATCACCAGCACTCCGTAATCATGCAGCTTTCCGTAGAAGCCGCGAAGTAAACTCATGGCTTCCCCCCACTTTCCGAATGGCGGCCTTTCGCCGTCGAATCCGGGACCGTGTCAGCGGCGCCGGAAACAGAACCGGCAGAACAAACGAAATCCCGGATCAGCCTCCGCGCTTCCTCCGCCTCCGGCATCGAAAAGAGCGGCCAGGCGTGCATCATGTCGGCGAACTCCATATAACGGGAATCGACCCCTTCCCGCTTCAGCTTGTCCTGCAGCAGGCGGGCATCTGGCAGCAGGCTGTCCGCGGTGCCGATGAGAACCAGCGTGCGCGGCAGCCCGGCGAGCGATCCGAACAGCGGGCTGGCGAGTGGATGCTTCACGCCCAGATCGCCCGCGAACAGCCTGCCCACTTCTCCCAAGCCCGGAGGCTGCAGGAAGACATCCAGCTCCGCCAGCCCTTCTTCCTCGATGCGCGGATTGTCTGTCGTCACATCCACCCAGGGAGACAGGAGAGTCAGGGTCGCCGCTTCTCTTGAGGACGCGATCCCCTGCTTCGCCGCATTCAGGGCGAGCGCAGCTCCCGCGGAGTCCCCAATCAGGTGAACAGGCCCGTCCGTCTGACTGTGAACAAAATCATAGAAGCCGGCCAGCAGCCGGTTCAAGGTATCCGCCGTTGCCGCCGGAACCGTCGGGTAATTCGGCACGATAACGGGTAACCCCGTTAACGAGACAAGCGCCTCGGCAAAGGAAAAGTGGGGCGGCAGGATTTCTTCAATATAAGCCCCGCCGTGATAATAGACGAGCGTCCCCTTCTTATCCGTCTGCTCGCCGAACCGGTAAACCTTTACCTGGCCCCAATCCGGATCGTCATAGCGATCCTCCTGCCAGCCCGTCCTCTTGAAGGAAAGAGCTGGATACGCCGGTAAGCTTTCCAGATAAGCCCGGATCGACTCCGCGCTCTGCCACTTGGCGTGAAAGCCTTCCTGCAGTAGGCGCTTCTTGATTGCAATGCTCTCAACGCTTGGCACTTCATCATCTTCTTTCTGTGAAACGTCTCACACGCATAAAACCAGTATATTTATTGAATGCCCAGATAGCAATGGAAATCCCGATTTGCCACCGCGTTCCCGTTGGTATACTCTGTAAAGAAGGGTGATAGATGATGAGCGCTATGACATTCAAAGCTTATGCCATAACCAATGAGATCGACTTGAATAAGGTGGCCAGCGACTGCGGCATTCCGAAGAAGTACACCTGGGAAGAGCCCTTGATCCTGCAGGACGAAATCTTGGGGACCATACTCCGCAAAAAGGTGGATCCGGCGCAAAAGGTGCTGGTGTTCTCCTTCGGCAGCATCGTCTTCATCAATCACACAGAGCCTGCGGAGATCAAGAGCTTCTTAAAGTACATGCAATCCTTCGAGCCAGAGATCAAGCTCGCCGAGTTCGACCGCTATACTGACGACTACCGTCTCCAAATCGGAGATACCGAAATGCTTCATCTGACCGATGAGTATGTCATCGTGCCGGAGTTCGAGCTGTTTTATCCCGAGCTGATCTCCATCGTCCTCGCCAAATCAGTTGCTCTGGAGAAGACCGAGGAGGAGCTCGGCAAGATTCTTGACCGCTTGGAAACGATGATCGACCGCCTGGAAAAAGCAAATCTGCGCATCAGCGACAAAGAGCTCGCCCGAACAACGGCCCGCATCGTGCGCCATGAATACAATACCATCGCCTACATCATGATTCTCGACAAGCCGGATATTACGTGGACGAACAGCGAGGCAGGCGACTTTTACCACCAGATGGCGGAATTCTTCGAGCTGAACGACCGCTACGAGATCCTGAAGAGCAAGACCGCCATTCTCTACAACATCATGGAGGGCTTCTCCACCATCAGCCACTCGACCCGCGGGATCTTCGTCGAATGGGTCATCGTGCTTCTGATCGTCGCCGAGGTTGTGCTGATGCTCATCGAAGCGTTCCGGTAAGGAGGGGAGCAGCGTGCATACAGACGATTCCGGTTCTCTCCTGCGGCTGCCGCGAATGGCTCCTGATTCAGATTCGGCTTCTGCGTCGGCCCCGCCTGCTCCTCCCGCCCGGCTCCTCCGCTTCAAAAGCTGCGTCATCGGCTCCTCCATCGACTTGGATAAGCCCGCCAGCTTCTTCCGGATCGAGCGGACCGTCAGCTGGAAGGAATATCTAGAGCTGAACGAGGCGCATCTGGAGCGGATTCTACAGAAGCCCTGCCCGGGCAAGCGGGTGTATCTGTTTGAATACGGCTGTGCGACCTTCCTCGATCTCGATGAGGGAGAGCAGCAGACGTTCTATGAATTTCTCGCCGGGCTTGTGGACGAGATCGATTATGCCATGGTGGCCCGTTATACCGAAAGTCACGTGTTGGAAGTCGATGAGGAAGGCGAGTTCTCGCCTTGGGACGGATCTCCGCTTCGCTTCCGGGTCGAAGAGTCGATTTTACCGTTGGTCGCAAGCCTTCTCGCCAAATCGGCCGCCCTGACCAAGATCGAAGCCGATGTGGACGACCACCTCGACCAGTCGGAGCAGTTGATCGACAACTTGCAGCGCGGTCGGCTGCGCTTTAACAAGCGCTCCTCTTCCTCCGTGTTGGCAAAATTCCTCAAATTCGAGTTTGACAGCATCCTGACGATTCGCATCTTCGACCGGACGACGGCTGAAGGCGACAGCTGGAACAGCCGCAGCCTGTACGACGCCCTCGCCGAGCATTACGAGCTGAACGATCGGTATGAGGTCATAGAAAGCAAGATGGGCAGTCTGCGCACGGCCATGAAGACACACAATTCACTCAGCTTCGAATCGAACGAGAACCGTCTCTACGTGTGGGAGATCTTCCTTCTGCTGCTTTTCCCGCTCGGTGCGTTGGTACGGATGCTGTTGCATCACTAGCACGACTAATGGTATTCCTCGCATCGTTTTATACGGCAAGAAAACCGCTGGACTACGTGACAAAAGGACTCTTTCCCCCGCTGCTTACCGGGAGAAGAGTCCTTTTGCCATCCAGGCGAACGCTGAATCAATCGCCAGCTCAGGGTAACATCCTTCACAGAATCATTAGCGTGCTTGCGAGACCATGAAAAAACACCTTCGAGAATGAGCAACAATCTTGCGATAGCTGCATCTATTCTTGAAGATGTTATCGCCTTACGAAAGCCGATCGTTCGGAAACGGGCTGCCTAACACGAGCTCGTCCGAAGATTAGTCTTCCAGCTCGACATTATGGTACACCTGTTGAACGTCGTCCAGATCTTCCAGGGCGTCGATCAGCTTCTCGAACTGGGCCACCGATTCCGCCGGAAGCGAAATGTAGTTTTGCGGCAGCATGGTGAGCTCCGCTACCGTGAAGTCCTTCACGCCCGCTCCGCGTAGAGCTTCTTGCACGGCACTGAACTGATCCGGCTCGGCGTACACGATGACCGAATCCTCTTCCTCCAGAATGTCGCGGACTTCAACATCCGCTTCCATCAGAAGCTCCAGCACTTCCTCTGCCGTTTTGCCTTCGAGGCCGATGACGGCTGTCTGGTCGAACATATAGCTGACCGACCCACTGACGCCGAGGTTGCCGCCGTTCTTGTTGAAGGCGGAGCGCACTTCGGAGGCGGTGCGGTTGACGTTGTTGGTCAGCGCGTCGACGATGACCATCGCGCCGTTCGGGCCAAAGCCCTCGTAGCGCAGCTCGTCATACGTCTCGTCGCCGGAGCCTTTGGCCTTGTCGATGGCGCGGTCGATGATTGCCTTCGGCACGTTGTAGGTCTTGGCGCGCTCAAGCACAAATTTTAACGCCTGGTTGGAATCCGGGTTGGGCTCCCCCCGTTTGGCGGCTACATAAATCTCCAAGCCGAACTTGGCATAGACCCGGCTGTTGTTGGCATCTTTGGACGCTTTCTTTTCCTTGATGTTGTTCCACTTACGACCCATCGGTTATCGCTCGCTTTCACTCAATATAGCGTGCAGGCAACCCCGTACCCGTCCGAGAGCCGGCTTGTCAACACGCTTCCTGTACACAGTCGCTTTCTATTATAGCTTTTCCCGCCGATTAAGCCAACTCCATCCAGCTTAACTCGTGACCAAAGACCTTAGAATCCTTCATGTTCAGGATCGCTGCCGGCTCCGCTAGCATCATAGACTCCCTACGCATCCATTCCCCTACTCCCTCTTCCGAAAAAGCGACCGCCACCCGAACACCTTCACCCGCACAAGCAGCCGGGTTATCCCATTCACCAACAAAGCGAGCAGAACGAACAGGATAAAAAGCAAGAAGAACTGACGAAGAAAAGCCACACAGAAAACCAAGAAAAGCACCGTTTGCCAAGGTTTCCGCTTCCGTGGAGAAGACAGAAACAGCACTCGATAAACCCAATAGTTTTTCTTCAAGCTCTCAAGATACTCGTCACGGGTTTGCTTGTTCTCGGGATTGAGGCGGACGGCGTTCTCCAGGTACAGCAATTCCTTCTTGTAATCGCCCCGCTTCTCGGCGGCCCAACCCAAATACAGAAAGGTCAGGGAACTCTCGGGATTGATTCGAAGAGCGGCTTCCTCCGCTTCAACGGATGCCGGGATGTTTTTGGAGTTGGCCTCCAAATAGCTGAGCGAAGCGAGATACAGGGAATTCTCAGGCTGCAATTCAAGCGCTTCCTCAAGCGAAGCCCTGGCCTCCGGGAGTTCCCCCTTCTTGTGATGATAGTTAAACAGGAGGTAGGGATAATGCGCCTCGTACGGATCAATCCGGCGAGCCTCCTGCACATCCCGTTTAAATGGATCAAAGTGTTCTTGGCTGTAAAGGGTATTCACGCGCACGAACCAACCGAGCTCGCTCGCCGGATCAAGCCGCAGCGCTTCGTTCGCCCATTTGATCGCCTCGTCGTACCGGTTCTGCACCAGATGGATTCGCCCGAGGAAGGCGTACGCGGCGGCATCCTCCGGATCCTCCCGGATCCAATCCTCCGTCTCGCGAATCGCCTCCGAATACCGGCTCCATTGCAGCAGCCGGTCCGCCCGGTCCGCATGTGTGGACTCTTCCATGGCCTTCCTCCCGACGCCTCCGCCTACTTGATCCGATTCGCCCGGATGTAGTCCAGCACCAGCTCGTAGTCTTTGTTCGTGTCGCTGAAGGTCGCGTAGTTCTTCGCCGTGGAGAACCAATCCAGCGTCGTCGCCTTACGTTCTTGAAACACCGCCTTCAAGTCTCCGTCCGTAATCGGCTGAATGCTGCCACTCTCCAGAGAGCGTTCCAGCGCTTTCTCAACCGCATCTCGCACGATTTGCTCCAGATCGGCCCCGGAAAAATGCGTGGCTCCTTCCGCCCACTTCTTCAGGTTCAGCTTCTCTTGCGGTTTGCCCGCCAGCTTCAACTCCAGGATGCGCTCCCGTTCAGCGGGCTCGGGAGGCGAAACGAACAGCAGGTGATTGAATCGCCCGGGGCGTCGGAGCGCCGAGTCCAGGTACCAAGGCGTGTTCGTCGCTCCTACGACGAGCACCTCTTGGTTGTAGGAGGATAGGCCGTCCAACTCCGTGAGCAGCTGGTTCACCAGCATCCGGTCGTGATGCTGGCGCATCTGATGGCGGCTGCCGCCGAGAGCATCCAGCTCGTCGATGAAGATGACGCACGGCTTTTCGGCGCGGGCTTTTTCGAAGACGTCGTGGAGGTTGTTTTCGCTTCCACCCACGTACATGTTGAGAATCGCCTGCAGCTCGATATGCAGAAAGTTCGCCCCGATCTCGCCCGCGATCGCTCTTGCCAGGAAGGTTTTCCCGCAGCCCGGAGGACCGTAGAGGAGCAGGCTCCCACCTGCCGTTTTGCCGAATGCCTGGAACATCTCGGGCTGCTGGAGGGGAAGAATGAAGTTCATGCGGATCTTTTTCTTAAGCGCGTCCATCCCCCCGACATCGGCGAAGGTGATCTTCGGCTGTTCGGTTTCGACCAGATCGCCTTTTTCGCGGTTGAAGGAAATCACCTTCAGGTTGCGCCTGCGTTCGTTCTTCTCATTCGGATCGTCAGTCGGGGTAAAGCCGTTGTTGTTGTTGTCGTTGTCGTCGGACATCCTCTTTCTTCCTCCTATCTACAAAAAGCGGCTCCGGAATTACCGCATCCTGCCTTAACGAAAGCTTGGCAAGCTTCGATTATCCGACTGCCTGTCATTTCTCGACTCTCTGTCTCGCAATATCTACCCTATTCTACCAAAAATCGCCCTATTCTCGGAAGACAACTCCGTCGATAACTTTCCTATAAACCCGGTTCGCATAGTCGCAAGATCGGATAGCTTCTTGTATGATCGTTCATAGCCGCGCTATTTTCGTTCCGCTGGTTGGCGCGATCATCCTTCTCGTCTTCCTGCTGCAGGATAGTCAGCCTGACAATACATATGGCCCGAACCCGAAGACCTTTGCTTAACGAAAAGGGCTGTCTCTAAAGGTGTTCATCAAGCTCAAAAAAGGACCTCGACTTCCGCTTACTCGTGGAAGTCGAGGTCTTTTTCATACGTCCATGTTCTGCCGTAGTCGGTGCTGATCAAGTAGATCGTTCCCCGAATATCGTCTGCTCCATCCTTGCTGAGCAAAATCGGGAAGCGCCCTTTCGCCCCTTCAAAGACTGGGGAGAGCGGCGTCTTTTTGTATGCCTCGTATTTTGCCGGAAGAGGAAGAGACAGCTTCTCCCACGATTGTCCCTTATTCTCGGTCCAATAGACGACGGGCCCATTGTCCATGTAATAGCGGAAGCCTAGAAAGCCGATGTCCTTGTTCGAAAAACCCGCCCCGGTCAAGTGCTCCGAGTAGAGCTCGTTTGGATTGCCAAGCTCCGTCCAGCTTTTGCCTCCATCCGAGGTCTGATACACCCGGTTCAACGCCCGGCCCACTCCTGCGGAGCCTCCGGCGACAATCCATCCGTCGTTACGCGTCGTGAAGCCAATGAACTTCGTGTCATACCCCATTGCCTTATCCAGGGAATACGTGTTCCATGTCTTCCCTCTATCGTCGCTGATGAGGACGTGCAGCGGGAATGTCCCGTTTGCAAATCCATACACGATGGCGGTCTTATCCTCGGAGATAAAAAATCCAGTGTCTGCTTCGCTCATTCCTGCGGTCGAGCCGGTCGGGTCTAGAGTCAGAGGAGCCTCGGTCTTCATGGTCCCGTTGCGGTAGTGGATCGTGACGCGGCCTTCCTTGTCTACGGAATAGGAGTTTCCGGCGTCATAGGCAACGATTCGCTCCGCACCGGAGCTGTAGGAATAGACGGTGCCTTGGTGAAATACGGAGTCCGAACCGTCTTTTGCATGAGCAGTAACAAGGAAGATCGCCGCCGCGCCTGCCATGAGAAGAACGGCACCCAGCATGAGAGCAGCCTTTTGCTTTCGTTTTCGCTTTGATCGGTTCCTGCCGCTCGGTTTCGGCTTCATCGGCTTCATCATGAATCCCTCCCTATGAAAAAGACGATTCCCCCTCAGCAATGGGTTCAACTCCGATACTCCGTTTGCTTAAAAAATTGCAGCTCCTACCTCCTTCCCATCCCTAATGACGCCGCTTCCTTCGTATTCATCGGATTGGAGTTGACCGTGTGCTAGAGAGAAAGAAAGGGATGCCCGAAAATACGACTAAGCGAAAAAAGACTGCTCGGCGCGAACGTTCGTGCTCTTGCCGATGCAGTCTCCTTCATATGGAATGGACCACCGAGAGCTTTCAGTCGTTGGCCCAATCGGAATCTTGTTCTCCGCTGACCGCGAGTCCTTCGGAAGAGGACAGGTCCGCAGACAAGCTGCCCTTGGCGGTTTGACCGACCAGCTTGATCCGCCCGGTTCCGGCCGGAATCTTGAGCTGAAGCTCGCCATCCGAATCCCCTTCGGCGAGCACCTGAGTCGTACCGTCCGGCGAGAGGTAGACCAGCTTGCCTTGTCCCTTGGCCGTTATCAGCTTCCAGGAGATCGTCAACGTTCCCTCTTCCGTCGAAGGGTTATCGACCGACCATAAGGTAATCATACCGCTGAAGCCCTTGTAGGACATGTCGCCGCCGTCGGAATCCACATTGCCCTGCTTGTCGGTGAACGTATAGCTGTCGCCTTCTTCCGCAATCTTGGCGGAATCGTTGTAGATTGACGTTTTGGCACTTGCGGGCTTGCTGCTGCAGCCTCCGATGAGCAAGCACAAAGCAAGGACTCCCAGAATGAACCCGATCGATCGCGTCGATCTTCTCCCCATACCCGACCCCACCCTGTTTTCGAATGAATTCTCTTCTGAATTCTACCAGATATTTACTCCCGTTATCTACGTGAAAATATACACATGGTTTCGCCTCCGCTCAATTTTGCAGCGGAGGCGGTTTCCTTGCGCGTCTCAAGCGAAAGCCTTGCTCTAACATCGCAATCACCCAGGAGCGTTATAGCGGACTAACCCGTTTCAGCGCTTCCCCGTATCCGGTTTCCGCTCATCGATCCGCCTTTTATCGGCGCTTGCTCCGAGCCTTTCTTCGGCCGGCTCTTTCGTTTGCTCTCTCGCTTGCTCTTTCGTCAGCTCTTCCGCCATCTCGATGGAGTATCCAGCTCTGCTCGCCCAGGCCAGAGTCGCGGGCTCCCGTCCCGCCGCCGAGCTGGGAGTAAGAACCGGATGGCCATCTGCCGTCCCCTTGGTTCGGCGCGCTTGGCCGAGAGCATACCCGCCGCCAAAGAGCAGGACGAGCAGAATCCCGGCGGCAAGCCCGCTCCCTTGACCCGGAATGAGCGGCATGCTCAGCATGATGGCCACGAGGCTCACGGAGGCAATCCAGGATGTGTATGGGAAGCCCCGCAGGCCGTACTTGCCCGCCAGGGGATGACCATTGCGCCGGCGCAGCCGATAGTGACTGAGAAGAATTAAGGTGTATGCAAACAAAAGGGTAAACCCGCCGGAGCTGACGAGAAACAAATAGACATTCTGCGGCAAAAGAACACCCAACCCGAGCGCGGCCAGCATCGCCGCACCGGAGACGAGAATGCCTCGGCGCGGAACAGCCATTTTGTCGTGCATCCATTCCGGCGCATGACCCTCGTCGCCAAGAGAGCGAAGCATGCGTCCGAGTCCGAAAACCGATGCGAGCATGGTCGAGAGGATCGCCGTTACCAGCACCAGATTCATAACTGTGCCTGCCCAACCGAAGCCATGCAGCGACAAGGCGGTGACAAACGGACTGACTGCCTCCGAGACGCGGGAGGTCGGAACCAGCAGGAAGAGCGAGATCATCGCCCCGATGTACAGGCCGACGAGCAGGAGAATCGTCCGATTGATCGCCTGCGGGATGGTGCGCTGCGGGTTCTTTGCGTCCGCAGCGGCGAGCCCTAGAACTTCAAAGCCCGCATAGGTGAACATGACCATGAGCATACTGCCGGCTATACCGCGAAGGCCGCCGATAAACCAGGTCCCTCGAGACAACTCGCGCAAGCCCTCTGTCAAAGGAGAAGCGGTCAAGGTTGTACGACCCGTCCCTCCCAGGAAGAGACCGGCGACCAGAAGGACCGCCAGCAAAATAAACGCGGCGATGGCGACCAGCTTGATTGCAGCGAGCCCGCTTTCCAGCTTGCCGAGCCGCTTGGCTCCAAGCAGGTTGAGCAGGGTTACGGCGATGATGATCACCGCGCCGATCAGCGGGATCGGCACATTCGGCAGCCAGCCCCGAAGCAGCGTGGAGGCGGCGATCGCTTCGCTGGACATGGCGAGCACGAGGCCGGTCCAATACACCCAGCCGACTGTGAATCCAGCCCCCGCTCCGAAGGCTTCCTCCGCGTAGGTGCGGAATGAGCCTGCGGCTGGCTTTGCCACCGTCAATTCCGATAAGGCCGACAAGATCCAATAGACCAGCAGTCCGCCGATCACATAGGCGATCAGCACGGAAGGTCCCGCCGCCCGGATCGCCACCGCCGATCCAAGAAAGAACGAACCGCCCACCACCGTGCCGAGCGCCATCATCGCAAGCTGCCAGGCCGACAAGCCTTGCTCCTTATCCTTTTGAGCTTCATTCATCGCCTATTCCACCCCGAGCTTTTTTTGTCAGTATTTGCACGGGGAGGAGAAAGTACTCAAGGTTGTGAGGGTACGAAGCGCAGGCGAATCGGCCGTCAACGAAATCGACGAAAGAACACCGATCCAAAGTAACCCTTGGAGCAGCCTCAGCAATCAAATCCAAAGGGGTCACATGGGAAGAACTGCGCGTGGGACTGGAAGCGGTGCGGACCTGGAGACGGATAAGAACAGCGCTGAATTATGCCTTAGCGAGCTTCATCAACAAATTTTCGCTCGATTCAAGTCTAGAGGAAGCTGCTGCTAATTAACCCAAAAAGGCACCCTTTCCATCTAATGGAAATGGGCGCCGCTATTGGACTTGCTATGGGGTGAAAATCGGCGATTGATCACCATTAGCTGCGTGGATCTCCGTATAAATTGCTTCTCACACTCGAATGTCGAAGCTCCCGTCCGCTTGCACACCGCTAGAACCCTTCGACTTGCCGCCGCCAATCGTTCCGCCTCCGGCTGGACTTCCGCTCGGAGTGGACCCACCCGCGGGACCTCCGCTCGGAGCGGGTCCGCCGCCTGTCCCTTGCGAAGCGCCCGTGCCCGCGCTTGCTTTCTTCTGTGAGAATTGCACATCAAGCTGCTGAATCTGCTGCTGAATAGCCTTGACCTTCTGTTCCTTGGTCTTCGCATCGTCGCTGCTTGCATTTTCTTTCCGAATTTCGGCCTGCAGCTTCGCTTTTTCCTTTTCCAGATCGGCAGTTCCGCTGGTTGAGCCTGAGGAATACGAGCTGGATAAGCTTCCGATTGACGAGATGTTCATGGGACTCCTCCTTCATCTAGACGATCACCGTCTCCACTCCCACTCTAGCAAATCGGCTTGCTCTCCACCTTAATCCCAGCTTAAACCAAGATAAAAACAAAACGCAGCGCTCCTCACTCCATTCCATCCGCACCTATCCTGCTCTAAGCTCGCTGGCGAGCCACCTCATACAGCAGAATAGAAGCGGCGCTCGCCACATTCAGAGAGGACGCCGAGCCTACCATGGGGATTTTCACCAACGTGTCGCACAGCTCCTTGAACTTGAAGCACAGCCCATCGGCCTCATTTCCGATTAAGAGTACCGTCGGCCGGCAAAGATCGGCTTCGCTCAAGTTCCGACTGCCTTTGGCGCTCGTACCGACTACCTGCAGATCAGGCAGCATCACCCGCAAAGCTCTCACCCATTCCCCAACCTCTTGCGGAGAGTCCATACGAATGGAGGGCATGCTAAAAAATGACCCCATCGAAGCCCGAATCGTCTCCGGATCGTACAAGTCCACCGCGTGTCCGGTCATGATGAGCCCGTTCGCTCCGAGCGCATCGCAGCTCCGAATGATCGTGCCGAGATTCCCTCGATTGGAAGGGCGGTCGAAGACGACGGCTAAGAGCGGTCCCTTCTTAGAGAAACGGGATGCGTCATCCGGAGGAATCGTCACGATGGCGATTAACTCGGAGGTCTCCTCCTTGTCGCTCAGCTTGTCCATGAGGTCTCCATACAGCTCGTAATGGAAGTTAGCCTTGGAGGCGGCGAGAATGTCGCTCCCCCAGCGTGACAGCTTCTTTTCCTTGGCGTAGAGAAAAGCTTGGATGGTCCATCCGCCCCGAACCGCCTCATGGATGTTGCGGACCCCTTCGACGAAAAACTCCTGGTATTTGTGCCGCTTGTTGCGGTTGCGCTTCAGAACCTCAAATTTCTGATAATCGTTGTTTTCGGTATAAACGGGAATGATCTTTGGCATAAGCTTCTCCATTTTCTGTAGATTCCTGCAAAGGATAAGGCTCGATTCAAAGCTGTTAGCGTTTTCAAAAATACGAGGGTTCGATGAATCCATTCGTCCAGTTCACTCAACCATTTTATCCCTATTGAATGCAACAGGAAGTGATGTTTCTCTCCATCCATAGGCTCAGGCTATAGCCGATATAGCAAAACGATCTTGGACATCTACCCGGCGCGCCCTTATAGTGAGAAGAAATTCATCCGACCGGAGGAACAACCGCCGTGCTTCAAACCGTCCTCGCCACCCTGCTTCACGTGATTGTGCCGCTGATGATTCCCGTCACCGCCGGAGCTTTGCTTGCCCGCTTTCGCGGGCTCGATACGAAGCCGCTGCTCACGCTGTACCTATACGTCCTTAGCCCGGCAATCATCTTCGATACCTTGCAGAACGCCGAGATCTCTTCCACCGATGTGGCCGGCTCCATCGCCTTCGCTCTCGTCAACCTGGTCGTTCTGCGCTATCTGGCCCTCGGTCTCTCCAAGCTTCTCCGCGCCGATGCCGCAGGCGCCGCCGGGCTCACGCTCGTCAGCACGTTCACCAACAGCGTGAACTACGGGCTGCCGCTCGTACTGCTCGCCTTTGGCCAAGCCGGACTCGACAAGGCCTCCGTCTACGTCGTCACGCAGATGGTGATCGTGAACACGATCGGCATCTACTTTGCCGCCCGATCACAGTTCTCCGTGCGCGGCGCGGTCAAGTCGGTCTTCTCGCTGCCCGCTATCTACGCGTCGGTCCTCGCCCTCCTGCTGCGCGGCTTCTCCCTATCGCTTCCCGCCGACGTGGCCCGCGGCATCGCCATGATCGCCGACGCCTACTCGCCGGTCGTGCTGACGGTCCTCGGCGCGCAGATCGTGCGCATCGGCACGCCGGAGGCGCGCAGTGTTCCACCGCGCCTATTCTGGAGCGGCCTCGGCATGCGGCTCGTGCTGGCTCCGCTCGCCTCTCTCCTCGTCCTCGCTCTGCTCGGCATTCACGGCACCCTGTTCCAGGTGCTGTTCATCCTCGCGTCCATGCCCGTCGCCGTCAACTCCGTCGTCCTCGCCGAGCGCTTCGACGCCTTCCCGGCCTTCGTCTCCAAGTGCATCGTTTGGACGACGTTGGCTTCGTTTCTCCTGCTCCCGGTCCTGATCACGTTAGCGGGCTAACAGGCACCCCTTCAACTGCGTAAAACCTAACCTCCTACAACCAGCAATATTGCTTTCGATAGCCGGAGGGGGAGACGGACGTATGCTTTTTGAACATTCTCCAGAAATGAGTGGTGTTGTGGAAGCCGACCCGCTCCATGATTTCGGAAATCGGGAGCAGCGTATCTCTCAGCAGAGTCGCGGCCAACTGCACCCGGTATTTGATCAAATAATCGATGACGGACAGGTTGGTGTACTGATAGAATTGCGCGTTCAAGGTGGTCCGGTTAACGTGAAACTCTCGGGATAAATCGTTCAGTGTGATTTTGTCGGGATAGTTTGTATGCAAGTAGATGATAATTTCGTTCACGATATCCGGAATTCCCGTGTTTTCCTCTACAGTCAAGCTCCCTGCTTGGTCGGCAACTCTTGAGATGAGAACAAGCGCCTCCAGCAGCAGGGAACGGGAGCGGCAGGGCCAATTGTAGCCTTTTTGCTTCTCAAGAACATCGGATATTTCCGTGAAGGTTTGAGCAAGGTGTCGGGCGCTGGCGGCATCTGTCGGGATGATGAACGGGTACTTGGCGTTTCTAGTAACGAATGGAAAAAGAAGATACAGATCCTGCTCCTCCGTGTTGGAGAATTCGGATTCTTGAGACCGGACATTATGAAAATTGAATTTGCTGTTCACCACTAACGGGTCAAAATGAACCGATTTCATCGTGATCCCGGAAGGGGCTATCAAGCTGGGGTATTCGGTCTCGTTGATGCACAGGATCACCGGTGCCGTCAAAGGCGTATCCACACCTTCAAAGGACAAGATGCCGGAGCCTTTTTCGATCACGACGATGCTCCACCCGGAACAATCCGGGAGACTCTCCAAATAAGAATCCTCATCCGTACAAGATAAAGGCAGCCGATAACCGCTATGTACTCCTCTGCCGATGGTAACAAACTCCACTGAGCTCACCTCGGTTTGTTAGGCTGAACAAGCTTTCTTGATCATCAATGATCATTATACAATTTTTTCCTAGTGCGTGTTAGCAAACCCGGTCATCGGCTTACCCGATTGGCAGACGCGCTTCGATATAACGGCAGTCTTTCGGATGGATGAACATGAACCGCTTTGAAGCCATCAGGAGATCGTTGCAGAAAAGCAAACAAGTCTTGCAGATAAACCATTCT
Source organism: Gorillibacterium timonense (assembly GCF_001457415.1). Lineage (GTDB taxonomy): Bacteria > Bacillota > Bacilli > Paenibacillales > NBRC-103111 > Gorillibacterium > Gorillibacterium timonense. The sequence goes on along the minus strand of NZ_LN881722.1, from coordinate 177,329 downwards.
CGTCGCAAGCTTCTCCCCTTATGATGAACTCGTAGCAAACTATAAATCATAAGGAGAGGCTTAAGCTATGAAGTTCCGTATAAATACCAAAAGAATGGGGTTATGGCTTTCGGTTGTTTTGTGTGCCGCTATGCTGGGCGCTTGTTCGAAACAGGAGGAGGGCAGCAGCGCAGCAACGGAGAAGCCGACTGCCGCCAGCGTCCAGCCATCAGCCGACACCAGCAAGGCCAGCGTGAAACCTACGGCGGACAGCACGCCAAGCCCAGCGGCAAGCGCAGCACCGACTGCTGTTCCTACGATTCCTGCCAAGCCGGTCAAGGATGGCCCGTTAACCATCCAATATGTCGGGAACTCCTGTTTTTTCATGACATTTCCGGATGGCACCACCATCATCACCGATCCCTACCCCCACACCTATGATCAGCAATTTGGACCGGCTCCTGAAATGGATGTCGATGCGATGTCCATCTCCCACTCACATGCCGATCATTCGCCTGGCGCAAAACAATTTAAAGGGAATCCGCTGAGACTCCTTCCCGCTCTGATGAAGGAGCCGATCCAAGTCGGCGGCGTCGAGGTTACCGGGTTCAACTCCAAGCATGTCGCCAATATGGGAGACAACGAAATCTTCATCTTCCGTTATGGCGATCTGAAAATCGTTCACATGGGAGAAACGGATAAGATCGAGTCGCCGGAGGCGCGCGCAGCCGTAAAAGACGCAGACGTTGTGCTCGCTTATGCAGGCGGATATGGCGCGGACACCATAAAAAACGCAGTGCGATTCAAGGAATTATATGAGATGGGGGTAAAGGTCTTGATTCCCCAGCATTTCAGCAATAACCCGGATATGATCTTCTATGGCGGTCCCACCATCGATCAGGTTTTGGCGGATGTGCCGAAGGGCATTACCATAGTCAAACAGGATGAATTTGTCGTGACGAAAGAGATGAAGCAGCAGTTTGTCCAATTGACAAGCATGAAAATGGATTGAGGCCCCGCAAAAAAGGACGCTCTCCCGCCCAGCCCGGGAGTAGCGTCCCTTTTTTTGTCTTGATCTGTGGAAGCTCGGCTTACTCCTCCAGCTTCTTCAGCGGCCGGGTCGCCGGACCTTCGATAACTTCTCCGCGATAGTCGTAGCGGGAACCATGGCAGGGACAATCCCACGTGCGGTCGGCATCGTTCCACTCCACTTCGCAGCCCATGTGGGTACAGGTGGCATCCACGAGGTGCAGGCGGCCTTCGGGATCGCGATAAGCAGCTGTCTTTTTGCCGTCGATGCGCAAGAGAGCCCCCTCGTCCATACCGAGGTCGCGCGTCTTCTTGCTCAGCCATTCCAGCTTGCCGGCGATGAGATGCCCCGCGACATCCGCTCCTTCGACGAGAATCGTTTTGGCGTCGGGATTGAGCTGGAACCGGCTCGGGCTGTACAGCTCTTCATAGGGATTGCTTCTTCCCGTGAGCATATCTCGGAGCAGGAGGGCCGCCGCGGTTCCGGTTGTCATTCCCCATTTGCGGAAGCCGGTCGCCACATAGCCGTGGCTTTTCCCCGTACCTATCCGCCCGATATAAGGAAGCTTGTCCGTGGTGACGAAGTCGTTGCTGCTCCAGCGATATGGAAACTCTTCCGCTCCGAACCTTTCACGGGCCCACGCCTCCAGCGCTTCATAATGCTTGATGGTGCAGGAGCTCTGTCCCGTCTTATGCGACTCGCCGCCGATGAGCAGCAGCCGCTCTCCGCCATATTCCACGGACCGAACGGAACGCTTCGGTTCATCGGCGCTGATATACATGCCGGGCAGCAGCTCCCCCGGCACCCGAGCGGCGAGGACATAGGAGGTTTCGGCGTGAAGCCGAGCGAAATAGAAGCCGCTTTCGAAGACGGGAAAATGCGCGCAGGAGACGAGATCACGGCAGACGATCTCCACTCCGTCACGAATCTTGGCCCGGGTCGGCTCTCCTTCTTCCACCGTATCCACCATGGTATGCTCGAACACCCGTCCACCCAAGCGGACGAATTCCTTCACGAGGTGAACCAGATAGGGAACGGGATGAAACCTCGCTTGATCCTTCATCTCGATGGCGTTTTGGATAGAAACCGGCAGAGGCAGTTCCGCTACAACGGCTCCCGGAATGGCCAGTTTCTCGTAAGCCTCATACTCCTTGCGAATTTTCTCGGCACCCGAGGCGGTCGTCGCATAGACATAAGCAGCCTCACTCGCCCAATCGCAGGCGATGGCTTCCTGTTCCACCAAGCTGCGCATAAACTCCAACGCCCCCTGATTTGCCCGATAATGGAGCCCCGCTTTCTCGGTTCCGAACTGGCGAATGGAGTCGTCATAGATCAGATCGTGCTGGGCGGTCACTTTAGCGGTGGTGTATCCCGTCGTACCGCCGATCAGCCGTCCGGAGGTGGCCAAGACGACCGTTCTGCCTTCCTTGGCAAGCAGATAAGCGGTCGTAATGCCGGTAATTCCACCGCCGATGACCGCAATCTCCGTCTCGATGGTCTCCGTTAAGGCGGGGTATTCCGGAATGTCGGCGGAAGCTAGCCAATACGATTCGGGAAACGGCGACAAGCTCATCATTCATCCTCCTTGAAGAATTCCTTCGTAAACCAGTCTGCCTGAAAAAAACCAAAAAATACCCGACTCCTATGAGATGCTTCGGAATGAGCAATCCAAACCGCCTTTCCCAATGAAAAAAAGCGCAGCCCGGGTTGGGCTTGCGCTTCTCTCGCTTATTCGTTTCTGTTCGGCATAGCGGAGGGCGGAGACTTCATTCCCTAAGCACCCCGCTTGAGTCCTCTTTTCAGTCCGCTAGGCGAAGAGAATGTTCCGATTCTGGTTCTGTCCGTCCCAGTCCATTCAGTCTCTCATTCACCGCTCCGTATCTCGCCCTTCACCATTCCCCGGAGGCGATCCACAAACGGGATATCTGCGGGAGCGAATCGATACTCGCCAAGCTCCGACACGTCCACCCAGCGGTAATCGTCATGATCTGTTAATTGAATTTCACCCCGTACATAATGAGCCTCATAAACGATCAGCCGAACGGAAAACGTCTCGTAATCATGCTCATGAACGCCATAAGGAGCAAACGGCTCGATCTCGATGCCCATCTCTTCCATCAGCTCCCGCTTCAAACACCGGACAGCCGATTCTCCCGGCTCCAGCTTTCCCCCTGGGAACTCCCATTGGCCTGCTTGTATCTTCTCCGGTCCGCGCCGAGCAATCAGAAGCTGTCCTTTGTCATTGCGAATAATCGCTGCTGCGACTTCGATCAAGACTACCGCCCCCTTCTGTCTTCCCGTTCGATCTCCAATTCATATCCACATGAGTAGGGCTGACCGCGTCCTGGACAGGCTCTTCCTCAGCTTTGCCAATGTTCGGGGCGATTCAACCAAGCGGGCAGCTTCGTCGCTGCATCCCCGACAGCCGCATTCACCTGGGCTTGGGTCAGATAAAGGCAATCTGCCAAATCCGCCCCGCACAGATTGGCATCGCGAAAATCCGCGCCGAGCACGTCGGTTCCGCGCAGATCCGCGCCACGAAGATCGGCAGCGATGAGCAGCGCTCCTCTCAGCTCGGCTCCCCGCAGATCGGCGCCCGCTAGCCGAGCGCCAATCAGGTCGCTTCCTCTGCGGCTCGCAGCGGCGGACCTTGAGCCGGAGGAACGCTCCTGCGGAGCAGCCGCTGCCCGGACAAGAGCGCTCGCTTGCAGGAGCTGTTCCTTCACGATGGCTCGATGGCTCGGAACGTCGAGCAGAGCAAGGGCTTCGGCGCTCAGCCGCGTCAATGCCTCCGTCGTCTCCCGCGCATGACGAAGGCCGTCGCGAATCGGCAAGGTTTCTTCCCGCTGCTCGGCTTCCCACAGGTAAGCGAGCATCTCGTAAAGCTGCTGCATGATCGGGAATACCCGGAACATCTCCGCCGCAAGCTCTGGATGCGCTCTCCAATCCTTGCCCGCATAGGTGATCTCCGAAACCTGCTGCCCCGCACCGAAGCACTCGTATCCGACGCAGCCCCGGAAGCCGCTCACTCTCAAATCGGCGTGAATCCGGCAGCGGCTGTCAGGTCGCAGATGGGAGCAAGGCGTTCCCGCTTCCTTGGTGAAGGCGAAGTCAGCCGATTTCGTATAGGAGAGAGCCACGCAGCAGAGGCCGAAGCAGCGCTCGCATTCCGAGCGATAAGGATGCGCGCTGCCCTCAGCCGGGGATTCCATTTCCTTCATCGTCACCACGTCCTGAATTCGAATGGGTTGTCTATCGTCGATCTACAGATACCGCGCTAATCGATCAGCTTGTGCGCATACCACTTCGTGCCGCGGTATCTCCACAGGAAGATCGCTCCGCGGACACCCCACTCGCAGTTCATCGCGAGCCAGACACCGAGAATGCCGAAGCCGAACACGATTCCGAGCAGATAACCGAGCACCACCCGGAACAGCCACATGCTGAGCATGGATGTGATCGAAGTGAACTTCGAATCGCCCGCCGCCCGAAGCGCCGAAGGGGTAATGAAGCTGATCGGCCACAAAAAGATGGCAGCGATCGTATTCACCAGAACGATGAGAAAGATGTCGCCGACAATTTCAGGCGGCGGCCCGAACAAGCTGACAAGCGGATGGAAGAACGGCATGAGAACCACCCCCGTGATCAAGAGAGACGCGGAGCCGAGCCACAGAAAAGACTTGATGAATTTGCGCGCGTCCGGCACATTTCCGCTTCCGATACATTGGCCGACCACAGTCACGATCGTAAGCGAGAGAGCGCCGGCCGGAATTTGAAAAAATCCCGCAAGCGAGGAGCTGATGGCGTTCGTAGCGATCGCATTCGTACCGAGGCCTACGATGAACGTCTGCGTGAGCAGCTTGCCCCCGTTGAAAAACATCTGCTCCGCCGCAAACGGCAGGCCGATGAACATGATCTTCTTGAGCATGGAGATTGGCAAATGTAGAAGATCCCGAAGCTGGACGCGCAGGCTGGCGTCGATTTTGAACAGATAGACGAGGGCGCAGACCGCTCCCGCATATCGGGAAATATTTGCGGCGAGAGTCATACCAAACACGCCCATATCCAGAAAAGTGATGAAAACGATGTTCAGGAGCACATACATCAAGTTCATGATGAGCGACAGCATGAGCGAGGACTTCGTTTTGCCGATTCCTCGGAGTGCTCCGCACACCGCTTCTACGATGCCGATTCCAGCATAAGAGGCGCAACTGCCGATCAGGTATACCCGGGCGTTGGTAAAGACATCCTGATCTGCTGAACCGAAGAGTACATTCAGAACCGGATTGTGAAATCCGGCGAACAGGAGCCCGACGAAAAGCGAAAGCAAGGTTACCGATGTGATCGTCCCCCCCGCCGCTTTCCCGACCATCTCTTGGTTACCGCTGCCCTTGTACTGAGCAACGACCACTGTTCCCCCGGTCGCCAACGCAACAAACACGTTGATAAGAAAGATGTTCAACGAATCCACCATGTTCACCGCGCTGACCGCCGCCATCCCGGACGAGCTGATCATGGCCGTATTGACCAGATTCAGCCCGACGATAAAAGCCTGATCAATCAGGATCGGTACGAATAGAGCGATGATCTGCCGATAATCCATCGACTCGCCGGTGAGGTTCTTTTGCAGGAAGCTTAGGCCCCGTTTGTATGCGTGCACGTTTCGCAAATCATCACATTCTTTTCTTATATAATGGATCGATCCGAGGTTCTACCGCTTCTGAAGGGTCCCCAAAACGAAAAAAAAGACTCTTCTACCGAAGAGCTCGTGATAAGAAATTCGGTAAAGGTCGGATCAGCGCAATCCGGATCGTACGCGCTCGTTTGAAAAGTCTGATATTTGAAGAGGATACCACCGGGACGGCGCTTCTGTCAATGAACGGTTCCCTGACAAAAGCCTCCCAACCCGAGATACCCTCTGCCCCTTTCCGCACTCGGTTCCATCCGGCAAGCCACCTCCTCGGTTCTCCCGGTTTCCTCGCCCCGGCAGGCGCCGTCCGGTTCACCCGTTTCCCTCCGCCTCGCCCGGCAGATATCTCCCGGTTCACCCCGTTTCTCTCGCCTGGCAGACGTCACCCGGTCTCTGGCCCCGTCAGATGCTGTCTACCATCCGGTACCCCACGCCGACCTCGGTCACGATGTAGCGCGGCTCCGCTGGATTCTCCTCCAGCTTGCGGCGGATGTTGGCCATATTCACGCGCAGCGCTTGGGTTTCGTTCGTATAAGGCCCCCAAATCTCCTTGCAGAGATAGGCATGCGTCAACACCTTGCCCGCATGTCGGGCAAGCAAAAGGACGATCTTGTATTCGATCGGAGTCAGGTGAACCTCGGCTCCACCGAGCGTCACCCTTCGTTTCTCGTCATCGATGAGGAGTTCCCCGATGGCAAGCCGCATCTCACCCGGCTGCTCCAGACCCGCACCCGGCTGGCTGTGCCGCAGCGCCGTGCGAATGCGGGCGAGCAGCTCCGACGTGCCGAACGGCTTTGTCACATAGTCGTCGGCGCCGAGATCAAGCGCCTCCACCTTTTCACGCTCATGGCCGCGTGCCGAGACGACGATAACCGGGACGCGGCTCCAGGAGCGGATCGTTCGCAGAACGACCAGCCCGTCCATATCCGGCAGTCCCAGATCCAGAAGCACCAGATCCGGGCTGCGGGAAGCCACCAGGGTGACCGCCTCCTTGCCGCTCTCGGCCCGGACGACTTGATAGTCGTTCGAGCTGAGAATGGCGGCGATAAAATTGCTGATTCCGTCTTCATCTTCCACTACTAGGATCAACCGCCGGTTGCTCACGGACTCTCACTTCCTTTTATAGGCAAGGTAAACCGCAGGATGGCGCCGCCTTCCGGCTTATTCCCCGCTTCCATCCTGCCGCCGTGCGCCCGTATGATGGACATGCAGATGGACAAGCCGATCCCCATGCCGCGCGAGGAGTCCGCGTTCCTTTTCTCCGGGGAAACGTAGCTTTCGAAGAGATGAGGCAGATCCTGCTCGGGAATCCCTTCCCCGTTGTCGCTGACCTCGAACACGGCATACAGCCCCTGCTTCCGCACGCTAACGTCAATGAGGGACTCCGGCCCGGAATGCTTCGCGGCATTTTCGACGAGATTGATCAACACCTGCTCGATCAAGGTTCCGTCCATTGGCACGAGCAGCAGCTCATCGGGAATCTTCACCGTGATTTTACGACCCGGGAACCGCTTGCGAATCCGGCTGATCGCCTCCGCTACAATCTCCTCCACCGCTTCGGGCGTCTTGGCCACATCCGCTCCGTTCTCGTTGATGCGCGTCACCGACAGAAGATTCTCCACGAGGCGGATTAACCACTGGGAATCTTCCTTAATGTCGGAGATGAGCTTGCGTCGTGTGTCCGGGTCCAGCCGGCTCTCGTTCTCCAGAATAACCGAGCTCGCCCCCAGAATGCCGGTCAGGGGAGTCCGCAGGTCGTGGGAGATGGCACGCAGCAGGTTGCTGCGCATCTTTTCCTTTTCTGACTGAATGAGAATGTTCCGCTGTTCGTCCGACAGCGACTGCCTCTCGAGCGCCATAGCGACCTGGGAAGCGATCATGCGCAGGAAAATCCGGTTGTTCTGATCAAGCGCCCGCCCGTTCGTACACGACAAACCGATGACTCCAAGCACCTGCCCCTGCGAGATGACCGGCATGTAAAAGCCTCCGGCTCCTCGAAGCGTATCCGTCCCCGCCCCGGCCCGCTTCTGATTGGCGAATACCCAGTGTGCGACCGCCCGTTCATCCGCTGTCAGCAGATAAGAAGAGTCCGGTTCGTCCGGAGCCTGCTTGAAGAAAGCCTGCTTCCCGTCCTCCACCGGGTCCTCCGTGTAGAAGACGGCCGAGCGGTGGAACAGCTTGACCATGTAGTCGTTCGTAAGCGCCACGATCGGCTCAAGCCCCCGGGTGACCAGCAGTTTTTTGTTGATCTCGTACAGAACCTCGGTGCGCCTCTCCCTCTCGGCGGCAAGCCGAGCCTGAGTCTTGATTCTTACGGTCAAGGCGCTGGTGATGAGGGCGACGATCAGCATGATGAGGAAGGTGATCGGATACCCGGCTTGAATGGCATTTAAGGTGAAGTAGGGCTCCGTAAAAAGGTAGTTGTAGCAGAGAACGCTGAACACCGAGGCTACGACTCCGAACACATATCCCCGCGTCACCCGCGAGACGACGAGAACCGAGAGGATATAGATCATCATGACGTTGCGTTCCCCCAAGCCGACCGCTCGGAGCCCAAGCGATACCAGCGTCGCCATTATCAGCATGGCGAGCGTCTTAAGGGCATCTCCCCATGAGAAGTCCAGGTGTCGAGCAAGAGGCGGCTTGGCCCTTCTCCTCCGGTTTCGCTTCGCCGTACTGTCCGCGATGATGTGAAGCTCAATATTCCCGAGCCGCTCGATCAGCTTGTCGGACAAATCGCTCTCGAACAAGCTGGGCAGCGTTCTCCGGTTCCGGCTTTTGCCGACGACGATGTTGGTGATGCCCGAGTGACGGGCATACTCCGCGACGACGGGAGCGACCTCATGTCCGTTCAGCGTGACGATGATATCGGCCCCGAGCCGCTCCGCCAACTCCATGTTGGCGCGAATCCCGGCCCGATCTTCCTCCCGGAGAAGCTCATTGTCGACCGTTTCCACGTAGAGGGCCGTCCACGGCGCATGAAAAGCTTCCGCCATCCGGGCGGTCCAGCGGATGCTTTTGGCGGAAGAAGGCGAAGCGCTGATGCAGACGAGCAGCTTGACGCCGGCCGACTTGTCCGCGTACCGCCGCTCAGGGCCGGGGTCATGGCTCACCCGATCCGCCGCCTTGCGCATGGCAATTTCCCGAAGCAGACGCAGATTCTGCTGGGTGAAAAAGTGCTCCGTCGCCACCCTGGCCCGCTCGGGCCGGTACACCTTTCCTTCATCCAACCTCTTCAGCAGCTCCTCAGGTTCGATGTCGATCAGCTTCACCTTGTCGGCCTGATCGAAGATGGAGTCCGGAATCGTCTCCCTCACATGGACCTGGGTAATGCCCTGAACGATGTCGTTCAGGCTCTCCAGATGCTGGACGTTGACCGTCGTATAGACATCGATCCCGGCTTGCAATAGCTCCTCGATGTCTTGGTATCGCTTGCGGTTGCGCACGCTCTCGGCATTGGTGTGCGCCAATTCATCGACGAGAATCAGCTCCGGCTTCCGTTCAAGCGCCAGGTCCAGATCGAATTCCTTCAGCTCAATGCCCTTGTGGAGGATGCGCTTCGGCGGCAGAGCCGGCAGACCGCTCAGCAGTTGGGTCGTCTCCGGCCGCGTATGCGGCTCGACATAACCCGCCACGACATCGACGCCGCAGCGCAGCTGCTCCTGCGCATCGTCCAGCATGGCATAGGTTTTCCCAACCCCGGCCGCATACCCGAAAAAGATCTTCAACCGCCCGACCCGCTTCGGCTCGCCCGAGCGGATCTGCTGCAGAATCCGGTCCGGATCCGGCCTGCCTTCCTCATAGCTTTCCATCCGTGCCGCTGCTCCTTCCGTCGCGATCATCCAACTCAATAACCGTGGTTTCGCACCACTTCTCATACCGATTGACTTGCTTCGTATCCACACGATTAAGGTGGACAGCGTACTACCGGCTTAATCCGTCCAGCGCCGCATTCACCTGCAGCACGTTCACCGCCGGCTCTCCCCAGAAGCCGAGGAAGCGCTCCGAGGTGTGCTGCTTGATGATGCGGCGCACCTCGTCTTCCCCGATTCCCCGCTCCCGGGCGATGCGGCTGACCTGATAGTCGGCCGCCGCCGGCGTGATATGCGGGTCAACCCCGCTGCCGGAGACGGTGACGAGGTCCAGCGGAATGTCCTGCTTGTTGGCCGGATCCAGCTCATGCCACCGGGCGATTCGCTGCTGAACTGCCTCCTCCTGCTTATCTCCGACCGAAGATAGGTTCGTCGCCGGTCCGGCGGGGCGGCCAATCAGATACTTCGGCTCGGTAAAAGGCTGCGCAAGCAGCGAGGAGCCGATTTCCCGAACCGTTCCGTCCGCGAGCGTTGCTTTCATTATACTCCCGTTTGCTTGATGCGGATAAGCTGCTTGCGCTACGCCCGTCACGAATGCCGGATAGAGCACTCCGGTCAGCAGCGTTAACACGGCGAAGCAGACGATCGCCGGACGAATCAATGAAATGATGGTGCGCATGATGGTTTTCTCCTTTCGATTTTCCCTTGCTTCCTTCCTCTACCTGGGGGCCTCTTGGCCCGACTCAGGCGATTCCCGCCGCGGTCAGCAGCACATCGATCAGCTTGATGGCGACGAAGGGAGCCACGATCCCGCCGAGCCCATAGATCAGCATGTTCCGGCCGAGCAGCTTGCTGGCGGGCATCTCCCGGTATTTCACTCCGCGCAGAGACAGCGGAATGAGGGCGATGATAATAAGCGCATTGTACAGGATCGCCGAGAGAATGGCGCTGGTCGAACTGGTTAACCCCATAAAGTTAAGGGCGTTAAGCTGCGGGAAGATCCCGAAGAACAAGACCGGAATAATGGCAAAATACTTGGCGACATCGTTCGCGACGCTGAAGGTGGTGAGTGCGCCACGGGTCATGAGCAGCTGCTTGCCGATCTTGACGATGTCGATCAGCTTGGTCGGGTTGGAATCGAGGTCGACCATGTTGCCCGCTTCCTTCGCCGCCTGGGTGCCGGTATTCATGGCGACGGCCACATCGGCTTGAGCCAGCGCCGGTGCGTCGTTGGTGCCATCTCCGGTCATGGCGACCAGATGGCCCTTCGCCTGATAGTCGCGGATGAGCGCCAGCTTCGCTTCCGGCGTCGCCTCCGCGAGAAAATCGTCCACCCCCGCCTCGGCGGCGATGGCGGCGGCTGTCATCGGATTGTCACCGGTGATCATGATCGTCTTGATGCCCATCTTGCGCAGATCCTCGAAGCGCTCCTTCACGCCGTTCTTGACGATATCCTTCAAGTAGACGACTCCGAGCACGGTACCGTTCTTGGCGACGACAAGCGGAGTACCGCCCGCGTTTGCGACCCTCTGCACGATCCAGTCGCATTCCTCCGGGTACGTTCCGCCCCGCTCCAGCACGAAGGCTTTGACGGCCTCAGCCGCTCCCTTGCGGATTTCATTGCCCTGGTAGTCGATGCCGCTCATTCGGGTCCGAGCGGAGAATTCCACGAACACGGCCTCCAGCCGGGACAGCTCCCTCCCGCGAATGCCGAACCTCTCCTTGGCGAGGATCACGATGCTGCGCCCCTCCGCCGTTTCGTCGGCCAAGGAGGACAGCTGCGCCGCGTCGGCAAGTTCCTCCTCGGTGACCCCTCGAACGGGGAGAAACTCACTCGCCTGGCGGTTGCCGAGCGTGATCGTCCCCGTCTTGTCGAGGAGGAGCACATCGACGTCTCCGGCGGCTTCGATCGCCCGGCCGCTCATGGCGAGAACGTTGGCGCGGTTTAAGCGGCTCATCCCGGCGATGCCGATGGAGGAGAGCAGCGCGCCGATCGTGGTCGGAGCCAGGCAGACGAGCAAGGCGATGCAGTTCGTGATGGAGATCGCGGAGCCGCTCCCCGTCTGGCGGCTGGCGAAGCCCGTAAACGGCAGCAGCGTGACGGTCACGACCAGGAAGATGAGCGTCAAAGTCACGAGCAGAATCTGCAGGGCGACTTCGTTCGGCGTCTTCTTCCGCGCCGCTCCTTCGACCATCGAGATCATCTTGTCGAGGAAGCTCCCGCCTGCTTCCGCCGTCACCCGGATGACGAGCCAATCGGAGACGAGCGTCGTCCCGCCGGTAACGGCGCTCCGGTCGCCACCGGATTCGCGGATGACCGGAGCCGATTCCCCGGTTATGGCGCTTTCGTCCACGGACGCAGCCCCTTCGATTACGTCCCCGTCCATCGGGATTTGATCACCCGACTGGACGTAGACGAGATCGCCTTTTTTCAAGGTGCTGGAGAGCACCTCGGTATAATCCTCGCGGTTGTCCGCCGCCTTCAGCTTGCGCGCGGCCACATCCCTGCGAGCGCTCCGCAGGCTGTCCGCCTGCGCCTTGCCGCGGCCCTCGGCGATCGCTTCTGCGAAGTTGGCGAACAGCACGGTGAACCAGAGGATGAGGGCGATGGCCAGGATATAGCCGGCCCGTTCGTCGCGAATTCCCGCGAACGTCAAGCCGTACAGCACGGAGACCAGGATCGCTCCCAGATAGACCACAAACATGACCGGATTGGCGATCTGTACGCGGGGGGACAGCTTATAAAAGGACTGTTTGATCGCTTCGAAGTAGATCGCTTGTTTACGCGTATGGGGATTCCCTTTCTCTTCCACGGTGCTCACCTCAATGTATGGATGTGAAATAATCAGCGATCGGACCGAGCGCGAGCGCAGGCAGGAAGCTGAGCGCGCCCACCAGCAGGATGACGCCGAGAAGCATCCCGACGAACAGACCGCCCGTAGTCGGAAGGGTGCCGTCGCTGGCGGCGACCGTCTTCTTGCCTCCGAGGTTCCCAGCCAGAAGGAGGACCGCCGTTAGCGGAACGAACCGGGCGATCAGCATGATCAGCCCTCCCGCGATGTTCGTAAACGCCGTGTTCGCCGCATAGCCGGCGAAGGCACTCCCGTTATTCCCCGCAAGCGAGGTGAACGCGTAGAGGATTTCCGTAAAGCCATGCGGTCCGGGATTGGCCAACCAAGACGGTGCTTGCGGCAGGCTGACGGCGACCGCCGTTCCGAGCAGGGTCAAGAGAGGCGGAGTCAGCACGATCAGGCAAACCATCTTCATATCGAACGGCTCGATCTTCTTGCCTAGGTATTCGGGCGTGCGCCCGACCATGAGACCGGCGATGAACACGGTGAGCACGACAAAGGCGATCATGCCGTAGAGCCCGCTTCCCACTCCCCCGAAGACGATTTCTCCGAGCTGCATCAGGAACAGCATCATCATGCCGCTGAGCGGAGTGAAGCTGTCATGCATCGCGTTCACGGAGCCGTTCGACGCTGCCGTCGTAGCGGTTGCCCAGAGGGACGAGGTTCCGACCCCGTGGATGATTTCCTTGCCCTCCATGCTTCCTCCCGCGGACACTCCGGAATACACCGGACCGAGCCCCTGCTCGCTCAAGGTGATTACGGCCAGAGCGGCGATGAACAGGATCAGCATGACGGTATAGAGGGTGCGTCCCTGCTTGCGGTCTTTCACGGCAACACCGAAGGACACGCAGAGGGCCGCCGGGAGCAGCAGGATCGACAGCAGCTCCAGCAAATTCGAGAAGACCGTCGGATTTTCGAGCGGATAAGCCGAGTTGGCTCCAAAGAAGCCTCCTCCGTTGGTGCCGAGCTGCTTGATCGCGATCTGGCTCGCCGCAGGTCCGAGCGGGATGAGCTGCCGGGCGCCATTTTCCAAAGCGGCAACCGCTTTATAGGAATCAAAGGATTGCACCACACCCTGGGAGACGAGGATGAGCGCCAGGATCGTGGACAGCGGGATCAGGACATAGAGCGTCACCCGCACGAGGTCGCACCAGAAGCTGCCGAGGGTGCCCTTGGTCTTGCCGAGAAACCCTCGAATTAAAGCGAACAGAACGGCGATCCCGGCTGCGGCGGAGACGAAATTCTGCACCGTCAAGCCGAGCGCCTGCGTCAGATAGGACATCGCCGATTCACCGGAATACGCCTGCCAATTCGTATTGGAGACGAAGCTTGCAGCGGTGTTGAAGGCGAGGGGCATGCTCATCGCCCCGATATGCTCCGGATTGAACGGAAGCTTCCTCTGCAGCAGCTCTAGCACCCATACGGCGATAAGACCCACGCCGCTGAACAGCAGAACCGACAGCGCATAGCGCCATGCGGTCATCTCTTCTTCGGGCTTCACCCCCATCAGGCGGTAGAGGGCTCTCTCCACCGGTGAGAGGATTTTGGTCAACAGGACCTTCTCACCGGTCATCACCCGGTACATATACCGGCCAAGAGGAATGGACAATCCGATCAAGAGGAGCAGGAATGCGGCATCCTGCAGCACGATCATCTTCATGGCGTTTGAAAACCTCCCATTCTCGTTAAGTCCATACGCACAGCCCATTTCAAACCCGATCCAAGCTCGCTAGAAGCCTGATTCCAAGCTCGATCTAAGCGATCGGATTGACTGCGCGTGAACCCATGGCCCCATCATACGAGAGAATGGCATAAACGCAGTGTTAAGAAGCCGCCCGGCTCTATAAAGATTGTGTTAAGATCGCGAGCGCAGGGCCGAACGTTCAAACCAAAATCGATTTCAACCTCGACAAGACCGGAATCAAACGTCAAAAAGACCGGAAACATTCCTCCCGGTCCCTCATTGTTCCATTTTCATGTCGCAAGACGAGCTAAGCTTCAAGATCCTTTCTAACGGTTTCCTCTTATCTATGCCTAACCGATTCAAGCTTCCGTGACACGAGTCTCTCTGCGACTCGCCAAGCTTGCTCGGCGACGAAGGAGGACAGACCGGATCTTATCTGTCTTCGCCTCCGTTACAAGTGAGATCAGGTAAGCCGCACCGCATAGGGCAGCGATCAGCAGCAGCTCCAGCGCCACAGTCCCAAGTCCGGGCTGCAGACCCCGAAAGCCATGAGCCGCTCGCCAGTGATAAACCAGGTTAATGATCGGGTAATGCACAAGATAGAGCGTGAAGGTGAAGCCTGCCAGCTTTTTCGCTGTCTTTTCAAACTTACCCGGTTCATGGTTCCCGGCTTCCTCTCTCCGCTCAAGCGACCCGATGCGCCTGCGCCCATGGATCAAAAATGAAATGACTCCGGCGAACGATAGGCCGATAGCCACATCCACCAGAAACAGCAGCCCCGAACCGTGGCCGGGGAACAACCTTCCCGTTTGAACGAGCGGCCTCATCAGCATGGCAGCACCCAGGAGCCCACCGGTCAGCCACGCGAACGTCTTGCTTCGGTCCCTCTGTCCTCCCGGCAATACCAGGAGCGCCGTCCCGAGCAGCCAAATGACAAAGTAGAGGCTCACCCGATTCCCGACGAAGAGCATAATACCGGCTGCAAGAATGATAACGCCCACCCTCCGGATTGCTCGTGTAGTCCGAAGCAAGGCAAGCAGAACAAGAGGGAACAGCAGGTAATACCAAAATTCATAGGCCAAGCTCCACAGAGGCCCATTCGATCCGTAGCTGCTTACCCGATTCGCTTGCAGGAACAGCAAGTTGCCGACAAAATCCTTAAGCTCCGCCAAGCGGCTTGTATAACCGGGATAGGAATAGAAGCGAGAGGCGATATGGTCGGCCGCAAAGGTCAGGAGGAGAGCGGGAATCAACACCACATAGAGCCGGGAGAACCGATTGATCAGGTAAGCCTTCCAGGACCAGCGGTTAAAGAGAAACGCATGAAGCACCGATCTGGAGATAAAGAGCCCGCTTAGCACAAAGAACACGATGACCGCCGGACCTCCAAGAAGATGAAGGAGATAAAGCAATTGAACCACAGGGCCGGGTCTTTCTACCTCGCCGTAGCCGACAAACAGCCGGGAGCCAAGATGCTCCATTACAACCAGAACCGCCGATCCGAAACGAATCGAGTCCAAGTACGCGGAAGCTCTGCCGTCCAAGCGTTCATTTACTTGAGAGAAATTGACCGCCAATCGCCCCATTTTCCCGGTTCACCCGACTCTCCAAATCATTATATCTCCAAATATCTGAATCGCTGAATCGTTGAATCGTTGAATCACTGAAAAAATCATAGCATAGAATATCATTATTTTCCTATATTTTTATTATTTGATAATTTAACATTATACTGGTTATTTCGACAGCGTCATTCGAACCTGTGCACAGGTCAAAAGTTGTTCTGACCTTCCGGATTCTCTATAATATTGAAGTAGGAAAGCCAATACCGAATGGAAATGGAGGTGGCAATTCATCGTGGACGATGAACCTGAGAGTGCTCCGGACGGGGCATGGTTGTTATGGCAAGAAGTGATCCCGAACCTGTACCCGACTCGGAAAACGAGCTTCTATCCGCGGAATTGAGCGGACCGTCCGTAGGAATGCTAATCGAATCCCTTACAGACGGAGGATGAAATCGTTGATTACCGAAATCGTAGTTCTTGTTTTGCTTCTTGTTCTAAACGCTTATTTTGCCGCTTCCGAAATTGCCTTGATCTCCCTGAATGACAATAAAATCCGGGCTATGGCGGAGAGCGGCCATAAGAAGGCCAAATCCCTGCAGAACCTCCTCAGTGAACCGAGCCGATTTCTTGCCACCATACAGGTCGGCATCACCCTGGCCGGGTTTCTGGCCAGCGCTTTTGCGGCCGACAGCTTTTCCGAAAGACTGTCCTCTTTGTTCATAAATTGGGGAATTCCGTTTCCTGAAAGCGCACTAAAGACCATCTCACTCGTTCTCATCACTTTAATCATGTCGTATTTCACCCTGGTGTTCGGGGAATTGGTTCCGAAGCAGCTGGGGATGCAGAAGTCCGAGGCCGTTGCCATGATGACCGTTGGCCCGCTGACCTTCCTGTCCAAGATTGCTTCTCCCGTCGTCAAGCTCTTGACCGGCTCCACCAACCTTCTCGTACGGCTGGCCGGTGTCGATCCGAACGCCAACCACGAGCAGGTGACCGAGGAAGAAATCCGCATGATGGTGGATGTCGGCAACGAGAGCGGCGCTATTCAAGAAATCGAGAAGACGATGATCAACAACATCTTTGAATTCAACAACAAAACCGTCTCCGATATCATGACTCACCGCAGCCGCGTCGCAAGCTTACCGAGCGACCTTCCTCTCTCCGAGGTGGCGAACCGGGTCAATGTGGAAAAATACTCTCGATTTCCGATCTACGAGGGGAGCGTCGACAATGTCATCGGCGTTCTGCACACCAAGGATCTGATTCAATATTTGGACGGGAAAGAGAATGGCGACTTTTCCTTGAAGACGCTGATCCGCACCCCTTATTTTGTCCCAACCTCGAGAAGAATCGACTACTTGTACCGCGATCTGCAAAAGAATAAAAATCACATGGCGATCGCCATCGATGAATATGGCGGCACCGCCGGAATCGTCACCATGGAAGACCTTCTGGAAGAGATCGTCGGCAATATCTTCGACGAGCATGACGAAGAAGAGGAGCTGGAGATCGAAACGCTGGATGAAGGAACCTATCTGGTCAGCGGTATGACCAGCCTGCGTACCTTGAAGGAGTTTCTCGACATTCAGATGCCCTATGAGGAATACGATACGCTGAGCGGCTTTCTGGTCGGTCAACTGGGTCGCATTCCGAAGCCTGGCGAGCAGCCGGTCATCGAATTCGGCGGCCATGTCTTCCGCGTGCAGGATGTCTCCGACAAACGTATCCTTCGCGTGAAGGTCGCCCGGGCAGTCTAGTCTTTAGGAGTCTCAAAGAAAAAATCTCTCATAAAAGAGTAGTCCTCGTGCAGGAGTTTCCTGTCGGGGACCGCTCTTTTTTCATGTAAAGCTATGCCTGTCCATCAGCCGATTCGTCCGCTTCCTTCTTCCTTAACCGCATGAAATGCGTATCGTCGGAAGTCGTGCCCTGCTGGCATTCGTCTTCCGCTTGGAATTGTCCATTTCATCCATTCTCTCCGGCGACTTTACGCCCCTACTCTGCTACGCTTACCTGAGATACCTTATGGAGAGGGCGACCATTCATGGAGATCCATCAACTGCTTGCCGCAGCCGCTAAACCGGCCATCTTTCAAAAAGGAACCGCTCAAATGTGGACGGACGACCACATCTCGCAGCAGATGCTGCTCGCCCATCTGGACCCGGGAACCGATGCCGCGAGCCGCAACCTCCAAACGATCGACCGCTCGGCAGCCTGGATTCACCGGGATATCTGCCAAGAGAATACAAGCTTGAAGATCCTTGATCTCGGCTGCGGTCCGGGGCTGTATACCAACCGGCTGGCAGAGCTGGGGTATGAGGTGACCGGCATCGACTTCTCCGCTCGTTCCATTCGTCATGCGAAGGAACAAGCCGCTGAGACCGGCCTCTCCGTCCGTTACCTAAACGAGGACTACTTGTCCTGCTTGCTTCCGGACTCTTACGACTTGATCTTGATGATCTATTGCGACTTCGGCGTCTTCGACGAGGAGGAGCGCCGCGCCATCCTAGGTAAAGTGCATGCTGCCCTTGCCCCGAACGGAAAGTTCCTGTTCGATATGTTCCAGCCCGTTCGCTATCGGAACCACTCCGATTCGCGGTCTTGGTATGTCGAGAACGGGGGATTTTGGCGAAAAGACCCTTATCTCTGTCTAGAGTCCTCCTCCTGGGACGAAAAGGCAGGCATTCATCTCGATTCCTACACCATCCTGGAGGAGGGACGTTCTGTCGAGACCTACCATCTCTGGGACAAGACTTATATCCCAGACGAACTCACTTCCCTCTTACAGCAGAACGGATTCGGCAAGGCCGAGTTCTATGGAGATGTCACCGGGTCGCCCTATCGGAACGAGTCCGATACCCTGTGCGCCGTGGCCTCAAGAGAGTGAGAGGTATCTCTATCCGCTCCGCCCTTCTGTATCCAGCCGCCTTTCCTCAACCTCAGGTTGAGGATTTTTTTCTTCTTCCCCTCCTAAGAGAAATGGTCAACTCCGTCCCGATGTATATAATTGAGGGTAACGACGTCGTAATCTGAATAACGGAGACAAATCGATGAACCCTACAGAATTGACGGGAAAACGCATTGCCATGCTGCGCAAGGAAAAGGGCATGTCCCAGGAGCAGCTTGCCGAACGGCTTCAGGTAAGCGCGCAAGCGGTATCGAAATGGGAGACCGGCAAGGCCCTGCCGGAAACGGCAACCCTTCCGCTCTTATCCCGAGCGCTGGGCCATTCCATCGACAGCCTTCTGATGCCGCAGGAGCTTATTATCCTCTCCGCCGTCTATACGGACGGCTCGGAGAGCCATGACGTGACCTCCTATTTGAATTCCTTCATTACCGGCAGCCGGCTGACTTTTCCGGTGAACGAGCATACGCTGCCCTATGAGCTGTCGGGCGACCGGATCAAGGTGCTTTTGGTGAAATACGAGCTTCCAAGCGGTATCCATGCGGCTTATGTTCGTAAGGGAAAATCGCTTGCCATCGACTCGACAGCACCGGGTGTCCCGCTTCAGCCGGGCGAATTGATCGTGATGGACGCCTTCTACGGAAACGAACAGGCCCACCGCAATGTGATGAAGAAGCTTCAGCATTACCAATACTTCCGGTGGGAGTCGTTCACAGCAAACCACGAGCTGTTTCCAAGCCTCATCGGCAACGACGGACCCGATTATCTGCTGTTCGTTTATCGCAATGCGGGGGGAATCCATGCGATCAGTTGCCGAGAAGGTGAGAGCCTCCGCTTCAATTCGGAGCGGACCGAGCTGCTCCGTTCTTCTTCCGCAGCGGACAACTGGATCGTCGAAGGGATCGAGCCGCTGGCGTTTGGCCAAGGGAGAGATTGTTCGTGGGGCGGAGCCATGCTGGCTGCCTTGAAAGCCTACGGGGAGGACACTTCGTACGAGGAGGTGATGGGGGTATCGGGGGCTTGCTGGAGAGTGGCCTTTACCCCTCATTGGGATTACAGCTCCGCGGATGCGCTTGTGGCCTACGACTATGCCGCGCCGGCCTTCGCTGCCTACGGCATCGCTCCCGTCTGGTCCGATCGGATCGGCCCGGAAGCCCGCAAAGAAGAGAAGCAGCGGATCATGGCCGATCTTCGCAGAGGCCGACTTCCGGTGGCCATCAACCTGCGCGTCGCGCCGGAATGGGGAGTGATCACCGGGTATCTAGACAACGGAAACACGCTTCTCTGCCGTTCGTTCTTCGACCAGGAAACCTTCGACGAGTTGAAGGACGATCCCGACTTCCAGGCGGAGATGCGGAAAACCAAGGGATACCTGCATGTCGATCATTGGCCGTTCGCCCTGGTGAGGTTCGGAGATCAAGGGCCTGTCCCCTCCCCGCTGCGCAATCTGATCCGCTCGCTGCAGGTCAGGCTCGAGTCGATGGGCATGGCCGATAACCGGGGATACCGTCTCGGCTACGCCGCTCTGCAGACCTGGCGAGACGGCCTGCTGGACGAGGAGTGGTATTCACGCGCCGATGCTTCTGATTTCGCCCGCAGGCTGAGCGTCAATCATTTTTGCATGCAAGCCCTCGTGGATGCCCGCCGATGCGCTGCCGTTTATCTGCAGGAAGCTCTGTCGCTCTCCGAGATGGAGCCGGTTATTAAACCTCTCGCTGAAATGGCGGCCGGTTACAAAGAGATGCTCCCTCGGCTTGAAGCCTTCTATGACGGCATGCCAAGCGGCGCCACAGTAAATTTATTTCCAACCGTCAAGCAAGCTTGGTCACAAGAGCAAAGAATTGCACAAGCGGAGCTGTTGGATGTTATCATCCACTTGGAGCAACTGGGAGACAAGTGGGCGAGGCAGATAGTGGACCGCTGCAACCCTCTCTGAAACAGGGTCTGAAATGAACATGAGGCCGCGGCCCGAACAGGATAAGCCGCTCACGACGCGATTGCGCCATGAGCGGCTTTCTTATCCTCCGTGCGTCGGCTAAGGTCATTTCCCCCGGGCGATCGATTGCAGACGGGCTTCAATCAGCATCTGACTTTCCAAGATATCCGCAATCATCTCATAAAGCGTTTCGTTTGTGACTTCTCCCGACTTGAGGCCCTGTTGCCTCCTGCCCGACTGCCGGGCCTGAATCTCCTCCAGCCTGATCCTCAGCGGATCGGCCGGGATGTGAATGTGATTCGGCTTGACCGGCGTTTTCTTAGCTGCCATAAGTCACCACCACCTTCAGCTCCGCGTTTCGGTCCATTCCAACCGTTCGTACCCGAAATTCACCTGGCTCGTCGCTGCTGATCGTCAGATCCGCGACGCCCTCCTTCACCTTCACCGCATGCCGCATTCCGTTTAGTTCCAGAACGAGCTCCTCCCGGTAATCCTTTTGAACGTTGCCTCGCCAATCGGTGACGGTTGCCTGAATCGTCATCGCATCGCTCCCGTCCGGAGCGATGAGCGCCTTATCAGCCTCCATCCGAACCAGGAATCCCTGGAATTCGCCGTTCACGTACCGAGTATACAGGAGGTTGGGATTGGTATAGGATTCCTGATCGATCGGGATCAGATCGTCCGCCGCGACTGCATCGGCCAGTTGGCTCAGCCCAAACACCCGACCCTCGGAATCAATCTGCGCATAATAATTAGGCATACTCAATAACCTCCCAAGCAATCTCCGCGTAAGCCTCGTAGAACGACTCTAATGCGTTAAACCTTACCTTGTTCGAACCGATAAGCCTAGCGCATATGCTGCCGTCCATAACGGGATTCGATTGCATGGAAACGGCGAGCCCTGTGGAGAACACCTGCAGGAAGGTCTTTTGCGGATTAACAGGGGTGATCGTCACTTCTCGAAACAAGGTCGAGTTCTGATTCGGATAAAAAAATGACAGGTTTACCGTCCCTCGCTGCACGCTTTTGATTCCCACGCCTTTCCACCCCGATCCGTCGTTGTATTCCAAATACCCGCTGCTGGTTCGCATATCGATCCCATCCACTTTGTCCGCGTCGGGAATATTTCCGGCAATTTTAGCCTGAATCGCGGAGTGAAGGTAAATATCGCCGTCCCCATTTCGCTGAGCAAGCACGATTCGGTCCTTGTGCTCGTATGCGCGAGGGCCTTCCGTCCATGTTCCGATCTTGGGGAACACCGATTGCTTGTGAATGTGCTCAATATCGATATAGAGATATCCCCACGCCGGAAGCTTGTAGGTGCCTCCATTTACCCGAAAATAGGTTCCCGCCGACGGATTCATGATCATGAGAGCTTTGTAAATCCCTAGTGAACCGTCTCCATAGTCCTTTACCTGCCCCTCAGGGATGATCATCAGTCCTTGCAATCGGGCGGAAAGTCCCCAGGTCCTCCGGTCCTCCAGCACATCCAGATCCTCGTTTCCGTTGTCTCCGCTGTATACGCACAAGCCCGCGACCGCCGTGTAGGTTTTATGGCTGGGAGAAGTGACCACTAAACGCAAGTACCGGCAGGATTCGAACGGGCGGAATTCCAGAAAAGCCGCCGACTCATACACAGGTCCCTCGTGGGTATAGACCCGGGTCCACGATTCTTGATCGTTGCTGACCTCTATGTAAAAGCCTCTCGGCATGGAATCGCCGATGCTTACGAAGGACATTCCCTCCACCTTGGAATAGCTGTATCCAAGATCAATGGTAATCACATTGGGCAGCCTCGAATCGTCGATGGTCCAGGAATTCCGGTCTCCTTGGCTTTCCGCTCCTCCGTACCAGGGTGTTGTCGGAAGACCGAACAGACTTCCTCCGTTGATCCATACCCTTTTGAATTTGGCAATATTGGCCGTGCTGCCGCTTGCACGCAGATGCTTTCGCTCAATGGCTCCCACGGCGATGCCTTCTCCGCCGATCCGCGGCGCATCGCCCGCTTTCCCCGTATGACGATGCCCCTTCGTCTCGTGGAACAAGGCATCCGTCGCTTCAATATTCTCGTTCTGCGCGATACGCCTGACGGTATCGTTGGCTTCAAATGTTTTTAGCCCGCTGGGCAATGTCGTCATTGGCTATCCTCCTCCTAAACCTTCCACACCTCTAATTCATCCCACGTTTGGTTCAAGGCATCCAGCTCCGCCCATGTCAATTCGGCTCGATCCAGTTCATCCCACCTCAAATAGGTGAACTGATACAGCAGATTGATGTGAGCCGGTACAATTTCGCGAACCGCCGTTATGACATCGTTCAAATTCGGCGGAACTCCGCGCTTGCCGATGAAGGTGATCACCACCTCGTAGTTGCCAAAATTCTCCTGGATGCCGATCTCGCCGTTTTCGAACGAATCGACGACCTCTTTAATGACGGCAAGCGTGACCGTCCCGGCCCCTCGCAGCTTAGATTTGATCATAGACCGCCGCTGATCGACGGGCTTGCTCTCTTGGACGGGGAGACCGCACAGCTCTTCCCATTTGGCCAGTCCCCAGGTGGCGGTATCCACAAAAAACTGCCGCAGTACGTCCTGAACCCGTTCATGAAATACAGCGAGTTCATCGGCTTCCCGCGCGGTCAAATTGCCTACCAGCCGTGAATCGGCATAGTAGGAAGGCAAGGCGTCCAGCATCTCCGCTCCACGGTTACGCGACAACGAAATTCACCGCCCCGGCCACCGCCACCTGATCGTCAACCAGCTCCAGGTTCCCCTGGACGCCATTGATGGTCAAATCATCGAAATCTACAATGGACACGATGTCCAACAGCAGGCCCAAGATCCGGTTATAACGCACAATCGGGTCTTGAAAGGCCAAATCGGCGAGGTAGACGGTCAAGGCGGTTTGAAACAACGCGCTGACCTCATCCAGCTGCGCATCCGCCGCAAGCGTCAAGCGGGCGGAGACGGCGATTCCCACCTCCACCGCCGGAGAAACCGTCACAAGGGCTCCGACTGGACGGCGCTCCTCAACGGCCTTTTTCACTCGATCGATGATCGGGGAGCCGGGCGCTCTCTTGTCGTCGGAGAGCACAGCCAATTTCACGGTTCCGTTGCCGTTCCACACGGGAAACACCTTCACATCGCCTACCCCCGGCACTTCCAGTGCCCACTGCCGGTAATGCCAAGCGTTTCCGCTTGTGGCCGGTCTTCTCACCCGGTCCAGGTATCGCCCGATCAATGATTCATCGGACTCGGTATCGGCTCCATTGAGAAACGGCTTCGTGTTCGTTACGGACACAATGCCCGATTTGTCCCCGAGCACCAGCTTGATACGGTTCTTTGCCACGTTTCCAGCGATGCCCCCTACGGCGGCAATGGCCTTCACCCGAGCGGTGCCCTGCTTGATGACCCCCTCCTCCACCGTAAGAAAGACAAGGGCATCTTCTTCATCCGTAGAGACAGCCGTCCCCACTGGGATGCCCGTATCGTTGTCTCCGCTGAAGGTAACTTCTCCTTCCGCCTTCACACTCGGACGGCGGAGCAAGCCAAGCTCATTCGCTCGCAGCTCGAGATACTCGGAGGGCTGCTTCGGACCGACGAATCCGAAGGTCAGCACATGGTCGAGCTGGGTGTATGCCTGCGCCAGTTCAATGGCGGCGGGTGAAAGCAGATCGAAGGTAACGGAGCCTTGGCGCTTATCCAAGTCATCCGGCGTTGCCGTTAGCATCCGCTGCAAAATGAGCGCTTTGGTCTGATCCTCATACATGGTTAAATCGTCACCTCCTGTTCGATGGCTCCCTCCACCGTAAGGACGGTGAAGGTGACGAACAGCTTATCGCTGTCGCGCACAATCTGGAATTTCTCCACCGCCTTGACGCGGTCGTCCCCCAGCAGAGCCTCCGATATCACGCGAGCAATTTCGCTTTTTAACAGCTCATAGGAAATATCTTGGCCGAGCAGGCTTTCCAGTTCACAGCCGTACTGGCCGTCATAGATGAGAAAACGGTATCTGGCGGTGAGAATGGCCTTGCGGATGAACTGGCACACGGCCTCTTTCCCATCGATCCTGCGTTCCTCCAATTCACCTGTATCGAAATGAATCCGATAGGTGCGCGAGGGAGAAGGCCCTATCTTCTCTTCCTCATACCGTTCCTCCCGCCGTTGCAGAGGAGATAAAGCCATTAATACATCACCGCCCGATCGAGTACGAGATACGTTTGTCCTTGCTGGATTCCCGCAACGATCACACGCTCCCCTTCCTTAAGCTCATCGGTAAATTCCAGCTCCGCTTCCTCGACGGTCAAATCGGCGGACGCTAATCCGAAGGAGAGATAGGATAATTGTCCCGTACCTTGCGGGACGACCAGCGTATGTACGGAATTGACCGATGTAGACGAAATCTCGGCTTTTTTCTGACTTTTCAAGTGAACCGTTCGTTTGTAGGCAGTCAGCGACTGAGCTACGATCAAGTCGTCCTTCTCCAGCTCCACATTCATATGGTCCACCTTGATCTTCAGATCGGGAGGAGCGGCGGTAACGGTTGCCAGCTCGATGGAGATGTCCGCATTGTACCCGATCGCGCGGATCAACTGGACCAGTTGACTCGCTCCCGAGCCTTCAATTCTCTCCAAGGCGTTCAGCCTCCCTTCTGTTCCTTGTATTCCATCTTCGGGATGTCATCCGTTGCCGACAGCGTCAGCGACATCTTGTGGCTCCCCTTCTCGAAACGATGTTCATCCGCAGACACGTAATACGCGCCCAGAATTCCGGTTATCGATTCCTTGACGTAAACGGCCGAACCGGATACGACCTCCACAATGCCAAGGCATTCAATTCGAGCCTCGTCATCAATCGTGGCCAGCTTCTTAAGCAACTGCTTCGCCCGCTGCTCCATTTGCGATTTGGACATGCTTTGGTCCGGCTTCTCCACATGCTGCATCAAGCCGAATCGCTTGATCAGCTCCGAATCCTTGGCGCTTGACGACAGCTCCTGCTTCTTTGCATCGCCGCCGATCACTTTGATCTGGGTTCGAGTTTCTTCGATCGATTGGGAGTAGCTCGCATCGAGCAGGTTGACTCCGTTCTCCAACACCCATTTCGTCTTCTGCTCCTTGCGAGCAAGAAGCTGCAGCTTGCCTTCCTTCGAAACAAGGCTATAGCTCTCGCCATTCTGCTTCCAGGATTCCGTGAGCGCCATGACCATCATTTCGAACAGCGTCTTGTCGCGAAAGACCAGCTTCGGAATGACGAAGCCCGTGTCGTGAATCTCGCCCGCCGGGATGGAGAACTCGTTGCAGAGCCTCTTCACCACGGCGGACGCCTTCTGGTTGCGGAAGATTTTCGTATCCTTGTTCTTGGTCAAATAGATGTTCTCGTCATAAGCGGTCAATGACAGCTGCCCGCGGGAGTCGATCGAATCCGCGAATAGAACGCCGCGAAACAATTCCTGTTTCCCATCCAGAACCAGCCTCAGCTCGCCGCCCTTCTCGAACTTCATATAGAGCTCGCGGAGATTGCCCGTATTGGACAGGTCCACGACGAGCTTGCGGGAGGCCTGCTTGATATCTCCTGACCAATTAACGGCCTTAACAATGGGATCTAGGTAAACCGATTGCTCCGGATCCTTGTAGATCACGCTCCAGCTCATGACGGGATCACCAGCTTCTGGCCGGGGTAGAGCTTATTCGGGTTTTTCCCGATGACAAGCTCGTTTGCCGCATAGACTTCCCTCCAGCGGTCGCCGTTGCCGAGAGTCCGCTGCGCGATTTTCCAAAGCGTATCTCCCGGGATGACAATATACGAGGCGGGCGGTTTTCGGGTATCGGGACGTCCCTTTCCCGTGACGACCACCGCTTTGCCGGAGCCGGAGGTCTCCACCTGCCGGAACTGCACCTCCACGTACTCCTTAAGCTCCATCTCATAGAAGATGTCGCCCGGATTTCCCGCCCGTTCGCTGTACTGGAACGAACGAAGCGTGACGAGCCCCTTCAGCTTGGTTCCCGTGACATCGAGGCGGAGCGGCTTGCGGCTTTTCATCCAGCCCTCGATCTTCTCCACCGTCGCCCAAGGATCGGGCAGGTCTTCATACTCGCAATAGCCGGGATGATAGTCGCGGGGGAAGAAAGAGGCAAACGAATATTCCTTAAGCGCCGCCTCGCCGATCACCGTATATTCGCCAAGCTGGGTGACCTGAACGTCCTCATACCCATGAACACGCTTGACGCTGATCTGCTCGGGATTGACCGGCAGCCACAGCCATTCGTTCTCATCAATCGTCTTCAGCCAAAACTCGAGTGCCGCCATTACGCCATCAACCCTCCCGCCGCCTTAATTTCGCGGGCCAGAGCTCTGGCGATCGCATCGATATCCGAATCCTGGCGGACGTTAAACGTATTTCCCGATATCGTGATCGAACCGCTTCCTCCAGCTCCTTGGGTGAAGGCCCGATTCTCGCTCGCCGTCATGATCCGTTCCCCTTTGTGAAGACGGGAGACCATGCCGTCATAAGGCACATAATCCAGTCCGTGATAGTTTCCCGGCAATGGCCCGCCTTGCGAGACAGCCTGCCCGGCTGCGCCGCCTTTCACTTCAATCGTCTTCTTGCCGCTGTCTGAAAAACCAAACACGGAAGAGAGGAAGTCAGAAACCTCGGCGGCCTTGTTCATAATGTAATCCATATGGTATTTGAACAAGTACGCCAGCCCGGCCACAGCCGCACCGACGAGCAGGACGGCAAGGATGATCGGCAGGAAGGGAGCAACCGCCGCCCAGCCGGCCACTGCGGAAGCCCACAGCGCAGGCGCGAACACGCCAAGCAGCAGCGCCGCAACCGAACCGAGAGTGGCAAGAACAATGTCGGAATCCCTCGTCAGTACCTCGATCACGGAAGCCATGGCCAAACCAAGGGGGAGAAGCGCCTCCCCGAGCGGAGCGAGCGCGATCGTGATGCGGTTCTGCAGCATATCCCACTTGTCGCCGAATGTTTGGATATCGCTGGATTGCTGCTGGATGACGCCTTTGGCTCCATTCATCGCGGCGATCACGCCCTTGTATTCAACCTGCCCGATCCGAAGCGATGCAGCCAGATCCTTGCCCGCGATCTGTCCGAAATACTTGGTCGCGATAGCAGCGGCATCCGCAGCCGTTGCCGCCGTTCGAATTTGATCCGCAATCGTGGCCAATCCCCCCGTCGGAAGCTCCTTCTTGAGAGCATCCTGGACGGGAGTCAAGCCTTTGGCCTGCCACTGGGCAAGCAGGGCGGTGGACTGCTCGAACCCGAAGCCCATCAAGCGCATCGGTTCACCGACCTGCTCCATCGCTTTCATCAGGCCTCCCATGCCGACGCTGCTCGCACGACTCGCGGCATAGAATTGGTCCAGCAGGAAGGTGCCCTCCTCCGCCGGCTTGCCCCACGCCGCCATCACCTTGAAGGTCGATTCCGCGATTTCCGCGCTTCCTGAGCCGCTTAACCTAGCCGCATCCAGCGCGGTTTTGGATAGCCCCTCGAGCGATTTGCCGGTTAGCTTCGTCCCGCTGCTGAGCGTTCCGAGCACCTTCGCCACTTCATTCAGATTTTGCGGAACCTGGCTGCCGACGGAACGCAGCGAATTCGCCAGTTCGTTCAGCTGTCGGGGCGCCGCGCCTGAGGAGGCGCGCAGCGTGCCCATGGCCGTGCTGAACGCTTTCGCCGCCTCCAAGGATTTGTCTTGCACCATGCTGAACGCACTTGAGGCTGTGCTTTTGAACGAGGAGAGCAGCTTCATCTGCTTCTCGGAGTCTTGAATGGGGCTGCTCCCCACAATGTTTTGCATCCGCTTGAGTCTTCTCGGCTTCGGTAGCGGGGTGCCATACAGATAATGGGCTTGTTGGGCCGCCGCCGCTTTGTCCGCTTCCTTCTGATCGGCAGCCGCCTTGATGGCTTTGACCTTGCCCCAGAGACTCCCGAGCCCCTTGCCAACCGTATTCGCGCCGGATTGGATCGCTCCGCCGACGCCTTTGCCGATCGCCTGGAACCGGCTGCTCACGCCATTCGAGATCACGGTCATCGTCCCGCTTACCCCGTTTGATATCGACGTGATCGCATCCCCGGCCATGAGCTTCAAGCCGACCAATTGTCGGACCACCCTGGCGTTCACATCCCCGGCCTTCCACATTTCCTCGCTCATCTGGGCCAGGCCGTTGAATTGGTCGAGTCGGATCATGGAGGTCTGGAGCTGCTTCATCGTCTTGTTGTAGGCATTCAGTTGGTTGAGGCTCTTGGCGGTAACGGTTGGGATTCCTTGTTTCTTCTGTGACGATGCCACCGGTGCGTTTCGCCTCCTTGCTGCGATCCTCTTGCTTTACGGCGTTAGCCTGCGGGCCGCTCGGCTCTCTTCCCGTCTCGCCTTCTCTTCCTCCTCCAGCTGCAGCAGCATGGAGGCATACATGAAACGCTTAACTCCCTCATCTTTGTTGTAGATTTCGTCCGGTGGAATATGGTGGCGCTGGAAGATCAGGTGGATCAGGAAGGCTTCGCCGCCCGCTTTGATCAGTTTTTTATTTCGTCTTCATCGCTGTCGAACCCGCTGATCTCGAGGATTTCGGCGGACAACCGGGCGATCTCCCCGGCAAGCAGCAAGCCGAGAATCGCTTCCGTCGGCGTGCCGTGTTTGTCGATGAGCTCCTTCGAGGACCAATCTGGAATGAGGCATGCCTTCTGGATGACCAAGGCTCCAAATTGCTCTTCATCCAGCAGTTTTTCCCGCTTCGGGCCCTTGCCGGTATAATGGGTGCACTGCTCCTGGATGCGGTGGATGGTCTTGCCGTCCAAAGCCTGGATCTGAAAATCAACGCCCAGCCGTTTCATCCGTACATCCTTCTTGGGCTTGCTCTCCACGCTGAGGAGCGCCTGCAGCACGCTGCTTTGTCTCGTGTCGATCACTTCTCGTTCATCTCCTTATCAGTTGAATCGTTCGCGCCTACTTCCACGGAAGACCGAAAACCGGCATTATTCTTCGATCAGTTTATCCAACAGCTCATACCCGGTGAAGGTGAAGGGAAGCTCTTCCTCGACGATAGAGCCCACTTCAAAATGCATGAGCGGAATCTTATCGAAGGTTACCCCCTTAAGCCGCACTCGGTAAGCGCCATAGGATTCGGGGTCCTCCAGCTTCAGGATCAATTCGGTGATGAACGTCCCCTGCCCATCATCCGCGATTTTGCCAATGAGCTCGACGAATTCGGAAGTGACCTTATAACCGGAGATGGTTCCGGTTCCGCTCAGCCCGGTTACTTTATGCGCTGTCCAGCGGGTACCGGCACGCCTGATTTCTTCCTTCGTAATCTCCACATTCGCTTCGGCCGACTTGATATTGGTCAACCATTTTCCGTCGTGATACACGTATCCATAAGTTCCATTGATAACACGGGTTGAATCCAGCACCGTGATCCCTCCTTATATGTTGGCTAGTTACACTCGAACGGTCAGGAAGATGCGCTCCATGCTGTCGGTCTCCGTAAAGCCGATCAGCAAGTACACGCTGTCCCCTTCGGACTTGCGCTCCGGATCCAAGGTGACGACGATGTCCGTCAGCACATGGTTTAGCTCCAACCGCTCCAGGTAGGCTTTTACCGCTGAGATCAAAGCTGCCTGCCCATCGGCACTATTATCCAGCTTCCCTATGTAAGCTTCCGCAGCCGTTCTAGGAATGTCGGTCGAAATCGCTTGGCGCGCCCGGATCGCCCGAATTTTCTTCTTACTCGTGACGAGCCCTTGCTCGACCTTCACTTTCTCTCCGTCGTGAACGAGCAGCAGCGAGCCCTTCTGAAGAGCGGCCGCAATCTCGCTGTTCTTCAACCGCTTCCCAACATCCGTAGCCTGCACCGGAGCATACGTAATGGATTTGTTGATTCCCGTGCCTGCGATGAGACCTGCGATATACGGCGCATACTTACCTGAGCTGTAAGGGCTGCCGTTCACATGAGCGCCGGTGATCAGGTTGACGATATAATCGTCCGCCAGTTGGGTGGTGCGTTCATTGCCGATCGCCGGGTCCTGATCATCGGCGTTCGATCCGCCGAAGACGGCCAGAAAATGCTTTCCCTCTTGACGGTTGCGTACAACCCATGCTTTCGTATTGGCGCGCTCCTCCGCGGAAATCTCTTCCGGGAACACAAAGACGTTAAACGAGCGAGACTCGAACGCTTCCCGGATCTCTTCAAAGGACTCCGCCTCTACGTCGCTCGAGACGGTATAAGCCAGCACTTCCTTGGCTCCTCCTTGCAGAGCGAATCGAATCGGACCGACTCGGTCCAGGCCGAACAGCTTGGCGGCCTCCGATTCCTTCTCAATCGTGAAGAATTTCCCCGCTTCTGCGCTTCCGTATTGGAAGAGCGGCAACGCCACTGTTCCCCTTGCTCCTCCCTTGATCTGTGCTGCAGCTGCCTCCACAAAATTGATATACAGACCCGGTCGGGCCGGTAAAGCTGTCGGATCCCATGTTCCACCCATTGATTGATGACGCCACCTTTCAGTTTGGATTGGCGCGCAGTTCTACGCGCTTCATTTTCACATGCACCGGGGTTGCAACGGCCTCGCGGAGCTGCGTCTTCACAGTCCCGCTGCATTTCATAAGCCCGCTCTCCAGCTTCTCCACCGCATCGAGCGTGAAGGACTCGATTTGCAGGGGCTTCGCCGCAGCCGCAGCCGTAGCCGTAGCACCTGTGGGAATTGCTCCCATTCCATTCATGACGTACCGGCCAAATGACTCCATGGCCGTGATCGCCTGCTCCGCATTCCCTCCGTAGGCAATGATCGTATACTGCCGTTCCGCTGCGGTTTGACTTCGGGACTCCATGCGGCGAAGCTCCTGCTTCACAAGTACGACAAATTCATTCCGAGCCGGAAGCTCTGGCTCCTGAAAGCGATGGATCACCGCATCCGGGAACATCTCGCGTATGGAGTCTGCGATTCGTTGAACTTCCTCGACTAGCGACAAGACGCATCACGCCTTCCCGCCGGTCCCATAACCGCCTTATGCTGTTCCCCCAATCCATCCCCTTCTTCCTCATGAATCTGCGGCTTTGTTTGTTCGCTGCGCCTTTCGAGCTGCCGCATTTCGGATTATAGGCCTGCGACAGGAACGCCGAACAGGATGAACTTTCTTCACCCAGGGGGGTGAAAAGAATTCATCCTGTTCGAGAAACGGTAAATTTTGTTATACTCGGATTACTTGTAAGGTTCTTGATATCGCTGGGTGAGGCAGGTGTACATACATGGCGCGTATCCGAATTATGCTTGTGGAGGACGATCCCTTCTGGCGAGAGCATATCAGTGCCGATCTGGCGAGCGAGCCCGATATTGAGGTGATCACGGCTGTCGCCACCAAAGAAGCTGCGGTCGAAGCGGCGTCAGCGTCCGAGATCGACATCGTGTTGATGGATATCAACCTCACCGAGAATCAATTGGACGGCCTGGAGGCCGCGGAGCAGCTCCTTCGCATGCCCTTGCCAAAGCCTCCGAAGGTCATCATGCTAACCTCTCTTACGGAAAGCGAGGTCGTGATGAAATCCTTCCGACTCGGCGCCGTGAATTATATCAACAAGTCCAGCTACCGGGACATTGTGCACGCCATTCGTGAAGCATACGACAACCGGGCGGCCATTCATGCCGATGCCGCCCGGATCATGCGGAGCGAAGTCCAGCTGATGGAGCTGTCGCCCATGGAGCGGGAAGTGTATGATCTGCGCCGGAACGGACTAAGCAAACGAGAAATCTCCGAACGGCTGCACAAATCGACGAATACGATCAAGAGCCAGCTGCGAAGCATCAAGAACAAGCTGACCCATTTCAAGACGGATTGAGCGGATCGAGCCGTTTGCTCTCGCGGGAAAACGTCAAGCTGGGCACGCGGGCTTTGAATCTTTTTACAGGGAAGTGCAGGACCATCGTCGTTCCTTTGCCAGGCACGCTCTCGGCGACGGCCAGTCTGCCCCCG
The DNA here is from genome assembly GCF_001457415.1 of Gorillibacterium timonense. Classification (GTDB taxonomy): domain Bacteria; phylum Bacillota; class Bacilli; order Paenibacillales; family NBRC-103111; genus Gorillibacterium; species Gorillibacterium timonense. Next base: position 144,903 of record NZ_LN881722.1, on the reverse strand, counting down.
TGCTTGGACATGACACTGTTGCAGTAGGAAAGCCCCAATCCATAATTGAGTGTGTTCTTCTTCGTGGTGAAGAAAGGCTCGACGATTTTGGCCAAGTGTTCAGGGGGAATGCCTTCCCCGTTATCTTTGACCTCCACTCGGAATTCTCTTCGGGTCGCCGTCGTCAGAAGCTCGATGGTCCCGCCACCGTGCGGAAGAGCATCCATGGCGTTGCGGATTAGATTCGACAGGGTTTCCCTGATATGCACCGGATCGCATTTCAACACCCCTTCCGCCTCATAGCGGACGAAAATCGATAGTGGCCCCTCCTCCATAAGCGTTCGAGACGAAGCAATGACGGGATCGATGATCTCGCGGACCTCGTTCTCGCTCTCATCCAGAACGACATCCTCCGCCTTCTCTTTAATCCGGTTCACCATATGATGCAGATGAGCGGTTAGCCCGTGCACCTTCTCCAGCGAATGAATCGCTTTCTCCGATTGTCCGGTATGAATCAGAGTTATGCTTTTTTCCGCCAAGTAGTCGATTTTTTGAATCTCATTCTTGATCGAATGATTTAAGATCGCCACGCCCATGGTCAACGTCCGGATGGAATAATCAATGCGTTCGCGTTCGATGCGCAGCTTGACCCCAAGAAATCCGTAGCGGACGATGAAGAACAGGATGGCGTACACCGCTCCCAGAATCGCGATGAAATTGCTCTGCCACATCCCATTGCTCTGCAGGTCGAACGACCACCAGCCCAGCTTCAGGGAATCGAAGCCGACATAATCGGAAGCATAGGCCCAGACCATGATGACCGGAAAGAGAAGGACCTGCCTCCTGCTGGTTCGTCTAAGCTCATTCTTTTCACGAAAATTGGCCAAGCCGTAGAAAAAACAGCCCAGCGCGACATACAAGCCGTCCCACCAGCGGAAAAGGGCCACATGAAAGGAGTTCCAGGGCTCCAAGATCAAATGTTGGGCCAAAAGCGCGACCGTTCCCAAAAAAAGCAGGATGGACAGCAGCTGCTTGCGCCGTACGGAGATCGTCTCATTTAGCCATAACCCGCCCATGGAGAAGACGTAAGGGAGAAGATAGAAGTGAATGTGCATGGCGATGACAGTGAGTCCGTACAGCAAAAAGCTCACGGGAACCGGCATCCAATCCGTTCCGATCAAGGGGATGAGGGTCAAGTGCATCGCGAACGCGAAACTGGCGAATCCGCCCAAGAACAACGTCAACCCAATCCATAGAGTCGTTCTCGTTCGGTGGAATAAGACGAACAAGCCCAAGGACCATAACGATACAAACATAAGGATGTACAAATACTTCATTGTGACCTATCTCCTTGACAATAGAGATCGAATCATAATTTTCTACTATTTTCCTATTTTTGTCAATGCCCTATGTCCTCTGGAAAAAGAAAAAAACATAACAGGATGCCAGCGCTAGGCACCCTGTTATGTTTACGACGGAAGCGGGAATATCATTACTCTTCAATTTGAGCCCGGACGCGATTACGTTAAAAGATGCCCGCCTTCCACATGCAGAACGGTACCGGTGACGAATCCGTTCTGAAGCAGATAGAGCACGCTGTGTGCCACATCCTCCGCTCGGCCTACCCGTTTCACGGGAAGCTTGCTTGCGACGCCTTCGTAGAAGCTTCGGCGCGCTTCCTCCGGCATCCCGATGCGAGAAGGCGTATCGATGATTCCGGGCGAAACGACGTTCACCCGAAGGGGAGCTAGCTCCAGCGCCAAGGTTTGGCCGAGGCTCGCTACGGCCGCATTGACTGCTCCGAGCGCGGAGGAACCGACCATCGCTTTGTAGGCGACAACGCCGGCAAACAGCGTGATGGACCCGTTTGGAGAGAGCTTCGGCGCGCCATATTTGGCTGCGTAGTATTGGCCCCAAAACTTGTTCTCGAACAGCTCACGGACCTTCGCTGTATCCGTCTCAAGAAACCCTCCCCCCGATGTTGCCGCCGCAGTTACCACCAGATGATCGAAGGAACCGATGGTATCGAAAAAGGACTTCACCTGCTGCTCCTGAGTTGTATCCAGCTGGTAAGTTTCGACTTTCGCACCCAGTTTCTCTTTCGCCTTGCGCAATTTGTCTTCCGAGCGGCTCGCGATCACTATTTCCGCCCCTTGTGCTAACGCCCCTCTGGCCGTTTCCAGACCGATTCCGGAGCTTCCTCCGATGATCACGATTCGTTGACCTTGCAGCATGTGGATTCCTCCCAACGGATTGTTTTGTTGTATACGAACTTTTCAAAGCAAGTGTACCTCCATGAATTCCTTATTGGAAGTAGTGATATTTAATTCATATAATTACCGAAAAGTAACTATTGCGCCATTCTTCATCAATACGCACAAAAAAAACCGACTCCACCCCATCGGGCGAGTACGGTCTTCTTCTCATTCTGCGGTTACAAGTCAAGGCCAAATCGTTTTAGTTCGATGAAAATCCCCTTCAAGCGTTTCCCCTTGTCCGTTAACGTATATTCCACGCGCGGAGGAACTTCCGGATAAACCGTCCTCTCCACGATCTCATGATTCTCCAGCTCCTTTAACCGAAGCGACAAGGTCTTCGGGCTGATCCCCTCCATCGACTTCAACAAGTCGCTGAAGCGCATCGTCCCTTCCATCAGCAGGTCGCGAATAATCAAAAAGGTCCACTTTGTTCCGATCACGTCGAGCGTTTTGGCAATGGGACAAGGCTCGCCCGGGGTACCCTTGGTCAGTTCGATCGGTTCCGCATCATTCACGGCAGCTTCCTCCCGAAAAATAGGCTCATTGCTCCCATCTTATCACAAACGGATTCTAAGGAGCAGGGAAATGGAAAATAGCGCAGCTTCCGCCGCCCCTGACCCCTTCCATCGTCAAATTATTGGCTAGGAGTCGGGTTTGAGGACACGCGCCAGTACGCTGTCAGCCCTAATCGTGTGGATAGGAATCGGCGTACTAACTCGATTCTTGAAACTTCCTTTTGACATCAACCGTTATATAGGTGCACCTACTATTATCTGGGAGTGGTCTTGATGAGGAAGGTCAGACAAGGATTCATGGTATTGCTTATGGCAAGCTTGGTTGTGATCGGTTGGATAGGAGCGTCCCCTGCAGCTCTTGCGGCAGGCCAAGCCAAAACATCCCCGCCCCCGCCGTCGTTCCAACTCTACTCTTCCTACAGTGGGTATACGTATCTTCTATCCTCTTCACGGACCATCAAAGATAATAAGAATCAGACCATCGATATCACGCCGGTGACTCAGGCTAAGTCGACGGTGGCAGTCATCGGAGCGAAAATCCAGTTTCAAGAATGGTCCGGCGCCTCCTGGGTGAATGTCAATTCGCAGATCGATCTGTCCAGCACAAACGCGAGCTACTTTCAAAAGACAGCGACAAAAGCGGCGCGTGCGGGCTATTATTATCGCGCTTGCGTGACCCATTATGTGATCAAATCGGGAGTGACGGAGCTGGCGATGGAATACACGGACTCCATACTCGTTTCTTAGTGCACCCTCAACTCTCCGATCACAAGCAGCAAAAAAGCGTACGGCCTTCCTAAGCGGGAAAGCTGTACGCTTCGTTGTATCTGTCTAGGCCTACTCCTCACTCTGTCGATCCCGCCATGCGCAGGATCGTCTCCTTTTCCACATTGCCAACGAAGGACACATACAACCCACCCGCGAGCATCTCCAAGCTGCTTGAGCCATCCTTGGTCCAAAACAAATAGGCTTCATTCCCTTTAATCTGCGTCGATTGGAAGGTTCCATCGGCCTCTCTGTAGTCGGAGGACAGCTTCTCCCCTTCCTCCAACTTCCGGAAGGTAACCGTGACGATCTTGCTGCTCGGCCCTGAATAGAAGAATACAGCGGTAGTTCCTCCTTTTCCGGTATCCCCATGGGGAAAGATGACCATAACCCGGTCGAGTTGAAACCCTTCGGGCACTTGCGGCATCAGGGGGAGCGGGTATGGAAAGGAAGCGGAAGCCTCTGCCCAAGATGGATATTCCTTTTGAACCGTCTCGCCGGAATCGACATCCTCTCCGGGAACGACGGAGGCGACCGGATTTCCCGAAGGCGGGGGCGATGTCAGCGGGATCCCCTCCTGTTCCACCTTCGTTCCGAACACAACATGAACAGCCCCCTCTTGGATATTCTTTATCGATTGATACAAGGGAGTGAACGCTTTGGTAGCAGCGGGAGTCCCAAAGATGACAGCGCCGAGAAGAAAGGAAGCCGCCGCATAAGGGAGCCTCCTCAACCGATTCCGCCTCTTCCGCTTGCGGCTAAGCCGAGCCTCGACCTTCCTCCAGGACTCGTCCGGATCCGGAAGCCATTCGCGATTTTGCACGGCTTCCTCGAATGCCGCATCAAACTGCTTGTCAAATGGATCTTCGTTCATCGTTCTCCTCCCCCCATTCGGGTTTCAACCGCTTCTTTACCGCTTCTCTGGCTCGGTACAGCTTGTATTTGACGACTTCTTCGGTGATCTCGAGCTCTGCGGCGATCTCCTTGTAGCTCAGTTCCCTTTTCCAGCGCAATTCGATGAGCACCCGATACTCCGGCTTCAGTCTCGTCAGGCATTCCTCGACGGCCTCCGCCAGCGCCTTCAGCTCAATCTGCTGCTCGGTCGATCGGATCTCCGTCGCGTGAGCAGCGCTGTCGCTAATATAAACACTTTCCGCATCGACTTCGTTGCGTCTGATTTTGGCTTTTCGCAAATAATTATACGTCATATTCTTCACAACCACGCGGACCCATGCCCACAGTCGGCTCTCGTCGTCAATGGAAGGAAGATGCTGAACGACCTTTAAGAAGGAATCCTGCAGGATATCCTCCGTCAACGCATGATCATTCACCATATAAAGAACCGTCCGGTAAAAGGTCCGGTAAAATTCCTGATAGATTTCCTTTTGGTAGACGGGGCTTACCATATCGAATTTCGTATGGACCAAGAGCCGCAGCTTGCTTTCCATCTGCTTATGAAGCCTCCCCCTGGGAAAGAAACCACTTGAGATACAGATATATCCAAGTTCACTCTATGCATTATAACAAAAAAACAAACCTCCCGGATGAGGAGATTTGTCATGGTTCATGCTACTCATATCGTTATTGAGGGCGGTTCGCCGACAGAGTTTTTTTGGTAATCCAAGCCCCAGTCAAACATGGACTGGATGATGGGTTTCATCGAGTAGCCCAGCTCCGTCAATTCGTATTCCACACGGGGCGGAACCTCCGCGTATACCGTGCGTTTTACAACACCGTCTTGTTCAAGCTCCCGAAGCTGCAAAGTCAACGTGCGGTGGGTGACATTGTCCATCAACCGCTTCAGCTCATTGAACCGCTTCTTCCCGCCAAGCAATCGGTAGAGGATGATCCCCTTCCACTTGCCGCTCATGATGTTCAGCGTAGTTTCCACCGGACAACGGGCATGGGGGCAATCGGGACTCATGGCTTGCTCGCTCATTCTCTTCACTCCCCTAAGGATAAAAAAGATACCTAAGTAATGATAAGTATATTATGTACCATTAATGTGCGTACTTCAATAGTTGATCCTATCAGGTTATACTGAGTTCAAATCCACAAGAAAGCAGGTTGTCCGATATGACCGTTACGACCGATACCCGCAAGCAGATTCTCGATGCCTTTCAGTTCCGCCATGCCACGAAGCAATTCGATTCCTCGAAGACTGTTTCCGATGAAGATTTTGCCGTGATCCTTGAAGCCGGCCGGCTGTCTCCGAGCTCTTACGGCTTCGAGCCTTGGAAGTTCCTTGTCCTCGAAAGCCAGGAGCTGAAGGAAAAGCTCTGGCCCGTTGCCTGGGGAGCTCAGAACAGCTTGAAGGGGGCCAACCGGTTCGTCATTGTGCTCGCGCGTAAAAAAGCCGATACGCTGTACAGCTCGGATTACATCACCCGGATCATGACGGAGGTTCAAGGCATTCCCACCGAATATGCCGAGCAGAAACGGGCGTCCTTCGAAGCCTTTCAGAAAAAGGATTTTGACCTCCTGGAAAGCGACCGGGCGCTGTTCGACTGGGCCAGCAAGCAGACCTACATCGCCCTCGGCAACATGCTGACGGCCGCAGCGCTGCTCGGCATCGACTCGTGCCCGATCGAAGGCTTCAACAAGGCCGCCGTTGAAGAGATCCTGGTAAACGAAGGTATTCTCGATCCCGAGCATTTTGGAGTCTCCGTGATGGCCGGCTTCGGGTACCGGGCTGTTGAACCTTATCCGAAGACGCGGCAATCCCTTCAAGAGGTCGTCCAATACTTGAAATAAGCGAGCACGTCTCGAAGGATAACTCCCATGATCCAATTCCAAAAACGACCTCAGCATCCACGGTGAAGTGGAGGATGAGGTCGTTTTTTGCAGCCAAAATCCTATACAATGCGGGGGAATCAAAACCAAAATTGATTCTAGGACAGCCTCTCATGCTTCGTACATTGTGAACTCAACAACCGTGGTTTCAGCCCCCTATCCCTGGCAATCGAGACAGGCTGCTATCCGCATGCTTTAGGGATAACCACGCACTCGTCGATCTTTCCAGTTAGGCGTTCAGCTTCTGTCCGCAGTTCGAGCAGAAATTGGCGCCTTCGTTCTTCGTGCCGCAGTTTGGACAGAAGTTCGCTTTCTTTGCGCCTGCATTCGGAGCTTGCGCTTGTGCATTCCCCGGCGTGTTCATGTTGTTCAACATTTCCTTGGCGATGTTCATGCCCATCATCATCCCAGCCATGTCTGCAGCAGCTCCACCGCCCTTCACGTTGCCGGAAGCGATGCCGTCGGTCATGGATACCTGCTGGTACTTTTGCAGATTGCCGATCATCTCGTGGGACGCGGTCTTCGTGATCATATCCTGAATTTCCTGCGGATAGTTGAAGCTCATCACCTGGAAGCCCGTGATCGTCATGCCGTTATCCATCACCTGCATATCCAGGTCCTCCTGAATGCCCCGCGCAATGTCATGGGCGTTCGCCTGCAGGTTGAACATGTCCTTGCCTTCGCGGCTGATCCACTTCATGAGCAGTTGATCGAGCACGGAGGTGATGCGGATTTTGACATCCTCGACCAGATAGCTCTCCTTCACTCCGGCGATCTTGTCGATGAGCGTGACGTAGTCGTTCACCTTGAACGTGAAGGTCCCGTTGGCCCGGATGGGCATGCCCCCCGGAAGCTGCGGAGAGGGAATGAGAATCGGGCTTTGGGTCCCCCAGCGGACGGTGAATTCCTTTGTATTCACGAACAGGACCTCAACCCGCATGCCGCTATTGAAGCCGAATTTGAACCCCTTTAGCGTGGACAGAAAAGGGATGATCTCTGACTCGATGTTGTAGTCCCCATCATCCTGAAAGATCCCTTCCACTTTGCCGTTGTTCACGAAGATGGCATCCTGCCCCGGACGGATGATCAGCTTGCTGCCCTTCTTGATCTCGCGATTGCTCCACTTCCAGAAGATCATGTCCTCCCGGAATTCCTCCCATTCCACTACATTGGAAAACTGGTTTTTGAAGAACACCATCTTAAATCCCTTCCTTTCTTGTTTCATGATTTTCTTGCCTTGGAAGCCTTAAAACGATCCCTTGCTGCCGCTGTGCGAATGGCCTCCGGCGGAAACTCCGCCTCCGCCTCCACCGCCCGAGCCTCCGCCGTTGTTTTTCTCGATTTTGCGCTTGGTCACGGTTGTGCGGATGTATTGATCGTGTCGCTCCAGAATGCCCGATTCGCCCGAATTCTCATAGGTTCTTCCATTGACGGTGATCCGCCCGCCGGATCGGTAAGCCATAATGCCCACGACGATGCCGCCGATGATGACGGCTCCCCCCAGCTGGACCCAAATCGAGAATAGCGGGTTATCCGGATTTACTCCCGGACGTATACCCAGATAGTTGTAGGAGGCTTCGATATATTTCTCAAAAGCCTGTGCATAATCTCCGCTCGATAACTGCGGAGTGATCTTCTCGCGAATGCGGTCCGCTCTCCCGTCATCCACATAGGTTTCAGCTTTGCCGAAGCCCGCTACATAGACCTTCCGATTCCGCATGTCCATGACCAGCATGACCGCATTGCCGTGCGGCTTGTCATAGCCCGGGGCGTTCTCGTCATAGAAATCCTCGGTGAGCTTGATCACATCGAGATTCGTCGCATTCTCGGACGTGATGATCAGAATGTCGGTATCGCGCTTCGCTCCAAGCTTGTTAGCCAAGTCATTCAGCTCTTGCTGTTCCTCTGTGCTGAGCAACCCCGCTTCGTCGTAGATCATCTTCTTCTGCTCCGCCGCAGCGGCCGCACCGAAGGGGAGAACGAGCATAACAAGGAGCGGGAACAAGAGCGCAAGAATCAGGTGCCGTCGTCTCATCACCAGAATCCCCCTCCCATCATCCAGGATACCGTCTTGAGGAGAAGGAACGAAACTCCGGCGATGCTTCCAAACCAGGCGGCCACCTTCATGGCGCTGATCGGAGGCTTGCCCACCACCTTGCCCGTCTGCCCGTTCATCGCAAAGGTATGCTCCAGCTTGTCATAATCGTACTGAACGACCCACACGGGAAGCAGCGCATAATGGGCATGCTGGACGGCGGTGTTGACCTGCTTGGAGGTGAACTGAACCGATGTGTAGCCTCCAACCGTGGACTGAATGTAGGAATCGATATACGGCTCGATCTTCTCCTTCACGCGGGGAACGAGCTCCTCGTCGGTATAGCTGTATTTATCGGCATGGAAGCCGGCAAGATACGGCGAGCGAAAGTCCTTCAATTGCTCATAGGGGTACGGCTCCAGCCGATCCATCAGCTTGTCGCTCATCTTCTCCGCGGCGTCGATCGGAACGCGTTCGTAATCAAGACGAATCTTCCGATAGACCTCGTAATGCTCGGTCTCCGTAATCTGATAATCGCCTCTCGTATAGGTTCTTACCTTGGTCGCATGAGCTTGCACCTCGATCCGGTTGTCCAGATCGTACAACCAAAACGGCACATAAACGCCCGAGATCGACTTGATCCGGTCCGCCGTCATAAACCCGGCGGGAGTCAGTCGCCCATTCCGGCACCATTTCTTAAAGGCTGCCACTGCTTCTTCCTTGCCGATCCGAAAAGGAATGACGAGCGCAGGCTTCAATGAACCGCGCAATCGGTCTCCAAGCACCACCGCCGCACCGCAAAAGCTGCATACCGTGGCCGTCGTCACTTCATCTGCTTCAATGACGCCGCCACAGCTCGTGCAATGGTAGTCCGACTCCCTCTCCGTCGCTGCCGCAGCCCTTTCCTCGAGCGGCTCCGGCAGCGTCTCGATTTGGTCCGTCCGGCCGCAGCCCGGACAGGCCAGAGTACCCGACTTGCTGTCAAAGATCATTCCGCTCCCACAGTTCGGGCATTTGAACTCAATGACCCGCATTTCCCCACCTCGCTGCACCCAATTTCCTTCTAGTACGCTGTCAACTCAAAAACGATGGTTTCCGCACCACTTCCCATATCGATTGACGCCACTTCGTATCCACACGATTAAAGTTGACAGCGTACTCGAGCGTGTTCGAAAACCCATTGTACCGTTGAATAGCGCGTTGAGAAATCGCCTAGCAGAGCCTCCCTGGCTCCAAACAGGCGAGACGACTTGGCCGAATCAACCGAATACCAGGTTTGCAAACACTGTCTAAATCAACATCCCATCGTATTCATACGAGTAAGGTCGGCCGCCTATTCGTTCTTGCGCGCTTCCCTGTCCGTCGACGATTCACGGTCCAACCGTTCGAGCTCCTCGTCCAGGTCGTCCTTCCGGCCCGCGCGAAGCTCCGCAATCGCCATCGCTTCGTCGTACTCGAAGTTCACCTTATCCTCTAGCTCCTTGAGACGGGAGTCTGCGTTCCCCATCGGCGAGCCTATCGCATTCCGCTCCCGCTGGACTTTGGCGGCTGCCGCCTTCCCCTTCAGCTTCTCGAGCCGTTCCGTAAGAGAGCCAATATCGGTCGAGAGCTTGTCGTGCAGTTGCTTCATATTCGCGGCGTTCTCCGCCGCCTGATCATAAGCCGCCTGAAGCTCGCGTTCTTTGGCCTCCGCCGTTTCCTTGCGTTCGAGGAAGCGGCGGGCTTCTTCCGCCCGTCCTTCAGCCGCGGACTTGTCCGCATATCTCTGCAGCTTTGCCGTCTCCGCCCGGCATTCATCCAGCACTCTCCTGGCCCGCTGTTCATCGGCCAACACCGAGGCTGTCTCCGCCTTCACCTGCCCGAGGTCGCCAGTCAGCGAGCGCAGATAAGCCGCGATCTCCTTCTCCGGATCGTTCACCTTGTCCAATGCTGCGTTTACGTTGCTCGCCATGATCGCCTTGAATCTCGCCAGAATTCCCATGTCGGGCACCCCTTTCCAGATGATCGCCTGTTCCTTTTATAATACTTGAAAACAGGCCAAAAAGATTCATTATTCGTGAAAATCGCGGTCAATCGGCACCGATTAGAAATTGACTAACGTGAAATTCCTGACGTTGGCAAGTTCACAGGAACAGGATATCGTGGATGAAATGAGTCTTTCCCCTTGCTTACGCTCCCATTTGAGACAACGAGAAATAACCCTGATTTGACTCTAGCGGAAGCGGCAGCTGTTAATTAGCTCAAAATGGCACCCTAATCATTCTAATGGAACTGGACGCAGCTATTTGACCTCCTGCAGAGTAAATAGCGGCGATTGATCCCAATTAGCTGCGTATATCTCCGTTAGAATTTCAAACTCTACTTATCGCCTATTTAGCGGCCATGGTAGCCGTTAGAAAAACAAAAGGGTGGAATCCACCTGGTCATTTCTATATGGTCATTTTTATATGGTCATTTTTATCTGGCCGTTTCCGACTACTTATTGCCAGCGGAGCGCCCAGTTCTCAATTTCCGTCAATGCGCGCTTCAAGTCCGCACCTTTTTCCGTCAGGCTGTACTCCACGGAGACCGGCACCGTCGGGTAGACTTTTCGATCGACAATCCCATTCGCCACCAGACGCTTAAGCGCGTTCGTTAAGGATTGCGTGGTGACGACCGCAACATCGCGATGCAGTTGCTTGAACCGCTTCGGCCCGTCCTCCAGCTTGGTGATGATAAGAACCGACCATTTGGTTCCGAGCACATCCAAATACGGCCACGCCTGCTTGCATTCATCCTTCATGGCGCATCTCCCTCCAATTTTCTTTGGATAAACCGTTCCATTCACTTAGCCGAGTAGTACGCTATCAGCCTTAATCGTGAGGCTACAAAACGGCGTTAATGGGCATAAAAACGGATGCCGAAACCATGGTTTGAGCCGTCAGCGTATCCGGTCAAATCATTTTGACTACTTACATTAGTATAGCAACTTGATTATAATAATATCAAGATAAAAGAAAGGGAGCCCTCTCTTATGGAAACAAATCAGAACCGTCGACTGGAATTTGGCTTATATACACTCGGGGATCATTTACCGAACCCGGCTACCGGTGAACGAATACCCGCACAGCAGCGCCTTAAGGAGATCATTGACATGGCAAAGCTGGCGGAACAAGCCGGTATCGATTTCTTCAGCGTCGGCGAAAGCCATCAGGATTTCTTTACCACCCAAGCGCATACGGTCGTACTAGCGGCCATCGCCCAAGCCACCACGACCATGAGGATCGGCAGCGCCTCCACCATCATCAGCACGCTCGACCCTGTTCGGGTCTATGAGGATTTCGCCACCCTCGATCTCCTGTCGGGAGGACGAGTGGAGCTTGTTGCCGGACGCGCCTCGCGGGTAGGCGTCTACAAGCTGCTCGGCTACGACTTGAACGATTATGAGGAATTGTTTGAGGAGAAGTTCGACTTGCTGCTGAAATTGAATCGGCAGGAGACGGTTTCCTGGAGCGGTAAATTCCGCGCCCCGCTGATGCAGGCCCGGGTGCTTCCCCGCCCTCTGAACGGCTCTATCCCGATATGGCGGGCGGTAGGCGGGACTCCCGCCAGTGCGATGAAGGCCGGCTATGCAGGCGTTCCGATGTTTTTGGCTCATTTAGGAGGCCCGGCCTCTTCCTTCAAGCATTCGATCGACGCCTATCGGGAAGCGGCTTCGCTCGGAGGTTTTGATCCCTCGCAGTTGCCGGTGACGACGGCTGGCTTTTTCTACGCGGCCGAAACCACACAGCAGGCTCTGAGGGAATACTACCCGCACATCAATGAAGGGATGAAGCAAACGAACGGCCGCGGATTTCCGAAGCAGCTCTTCGCACAAGGTGCCGACAAGCGAGACATTATAAATGTCGGCAGCCCTCAGGAGATCATCGAAAAGCTGCTGTATCAGCATGAGCTGTTCGGAAATCAGCGATATATCGCCCAATTGGATTTCGGAGGCGTCCCCTTTGAGAAGATCATGAAGAACATCGACGTGATCGGTTCCGAGATCATTCCCGCCCTGCACAAGTACACAAACCCCACGAATCCCACAAATCTGAAGGAGGTATAACGATGAAGATCACCCTGCTATCCGGGTCGATCGTCGGCTCGAAGACAACCGCCGCCTTGCTTGTAACCCGCCAGTACCTGCAGGAGCAGTTCCCGAATGAGGATATCCAATTGATCGATCTGGCCGACTACACGATCCAATTCAGCGACGGCCGCAACTATCTGGAGTATGAGGGAGACACTGGCTATGTGGCAGCGGAGTTGATGAATTCCGATGTCATCGTCATCGGGACTCCCATTTTTCAGGCTTCCTTGCCGGGGAGTCTCAAAAACATCTTTGACCTGCTGCCGCAGCAGGCCTTCCTTGGCAAGGTAGTCGGCATCCTGGCAACGGCCGGCTCCAGTCGGCACTATCTTGTACCGGAGCAGCAGCTCAAGCCGATCTTGTCCTACATGAAGGCCCAGATTGTTCAGACCTATGTCTATATCGAGGAAAAGGATTTTCGGCAAAAGGAAATCATCAACGACGACATTCTGTTTCGACTGCGTCGTCTGGCTGATGATCTGAAAGCCACCACAGAAGCCTTTCAAGCCATTCAAGCCGAAAAAGAAGCCGAGTATGGCTTCTGAGTTCGGGCTTCGGAGTTGCTGGGCTGCCGAGCTTCTGAGCCAAGTGCCTCGCTGCCCTCCTGTGAATCGAGAAGCCTATCTTCGCCGCAACGGGAGCGCGCGTTGCTAAAAGCAAAAAGGCCCGCAGATCGGAGTTCCGATCACTGCGGGCCTTTCCTATTCGCTCCTAGAATTCCTCATAAACCGCTGGGTCTTGATTCCAGAGCCGACCGGAGTTCAAGCTGCTGATGACTTGCATCTCATCCGCCGTCAGCTCAAAGTCGAAGATGCGGAGATTATCCAACTGATGCTCGGTCGAAGAGGCTTTCGGAATCGGAAGAGCGCCGAGCTGCACATGCCAGCGCAGAATGATCTGCGAGATCGACTTGTCGTGCGCCTCCGCGATGGAGCCGATCCGCGGGTCCTCCAGCAGGCGGCTCGCGCGTCCGAGCGGGCTCCAGGATTCCGTCACGATTCCCTGCTCCGCGTGGTAACGGCGCATCTCCTCCTGATTGAAGAAGGGATGCAGCTCGATCTGGTTGAGGCTCGGCTTCACGCCGGTTTCCTTGACCAGACGGTCAATATGCTCGGGCAGGAAATTGCAGACGCCGATCGAGCGGATGTAGCCCCGTTTGCGAGCCTCGATCATCGCCTGCCAAGCTTCGACATAAAGGTCTACACGCGGATTCGGCCAATGGATCAGGTAGAGGTCGTAATAATCGAGGCCACCCCGGTAGAGGGATTCCTGGATCGTATTCAAGGCCTCCGCATAAGCGTGATGCCTTCCCGGCAGCTTGGAGCAGACGATCAGCTCTTCGCGAGGCACTAGCGTTTGACGGACAACTTCACCCACTGCTCCCTCATTCTCGTAGTTGAAAGCGGAATCGAGCAGCCGGTAACCGAGATCGATCGCCTTCTTCATGCCTTCGACGCCTTCTGCTCCATTCATTTTGTAGGTTCCGAAGCCGATTCCGGGGATTTTAACGCCATCGTTCAGGATGACTTCTGGGATGTTCTCAGCCATTGGATTTCTCTCCTTTGTCTCTATGGTCTGTATCCCATTATACCACCATTGTCCAATTCCCATTGCCGCCCGCAACTGGAAGCCTGCCGAACACCCGACCGATTCATTCCATTGGATGCCACGATTCTTTGCTGCAAACAGCACAGACAACGGCTTAAACGACGAGGAAATCGGCTTGCAAGCCTTCCGCAGAATGAGGGCCGACCCAAACGGTAAATTTGCCCGGTTCCACCGTGAACTCGAGCTTCTCATCCAGCATGCCGAGTTCCGTTGCGGTCAGCGTGAAGTCCACCTCAGCGGACTCGCCTGGCTGCAGGAACAGCTTCCGGTAGCCCTTCAATTCCTTGACCGGACGTGTCGTGCTGCCGACCATATCCCGGATATAAAGCTGCGCCGTTTCTTCTCCGGCCCGTGTGCCGGTGTTGGTGATTCTGGCGCTTACCTTGATTTCGCCATCTGCCTGGATGCTGGTGCGATCCAGCGACAGGTCGCTGTAGGCGAAGGTGGTATAGCTGAGTCCGAATCCGAACGGGTACAGCTCGTTGTCATCGCAATCGAGGTAATCCTCATACAGATTCGGCCGGCCTGTGCTTTTGCGGTTGTAGTAAATCGGGACCTGACCGGTCGCACGGGGGAATGTAACCGGCAGTCGGCCACTCGGGTTGTATGCACCGGTCAATACGTCGAGGATCCCCCCGCCGCCCATCGTTCCGGGATGCCAGGCTTCGACGATCGCATCGGCGTTCTCCTGTACCCACTCGATGGCCAGCGGACGGCCGTTCATCAAGACGACGACGACCGGCGTGTTCGTGCGGCTCTTGATTTCCCGGATTACCCGTTCCTGGCATTCCGGCAGATTGATCACCGTCCGGTTGTAATGCTCGCCGGTCATATCTTCGCTTTCGCCCACGGCGACAATGGCAATATCGCATTGCTCAGCCAACGCTACAGCACGCTCCAGTCCGCCTTCCAGTTCTTCCTTGACCTCGCTGCCTTTTTCATAGAAAATCTCCGCATGCGGAGCCAGCTCCGCGGTAAAGGCATCCCGAACCGTCTGTACATCTTCTTCTCTGCCCTTGTGAGACCAGCAGCCCATCGTATGATGATGGTCGTCCGCAAGCGGTCCGATCAACGCGATCTTCCGATGCTTCGTAAAGTCCAGAGGAAGAATACCCGGGTTGTTTTTCAGCAGGACAACCGACTGACTGGCACTGAGCCGCGCCTGCTGCAAATGCTCGGGAGCCAAAATCAGCTTCTCGTGTTGATGGACATCGGTATAAGGGTTCTCAAACAAGCCCAAGGCATATTTGATGGTCAAGACCCGCAGAACCGCCTCATCCAGAAGCTTCAGCATGTCCGGCCGTTCTTCGATGATCGAAGCCAAATGCTCCTGGTAGACGCCGGAATGCATGTCCATATCGACACCGGCCCGCATGCCTTTCATGGCTGCGTCGCGACGATCCTCCGCATAACCGTGATAGATCACTTCCTCAATCGATTCCCAGTCGCTGACGGTAATGCCCTCAAAGCCCCATTCGTTCCTCAGGATGTCCCGCAGCAAAAAGACATTACTGGAAGCGGGAACGCCGCTCACCTCGTTAAAAGCGGTCATGACCGACATCGCGCCAGCCTGAATTCCCGCAAGGAACGGCGGCAGGATATGCTCGCGCAGCGTCCGCTCGGACATATCGGTGGTGTCGTAATCCCGTCCGCCTTCAACCCAGCCGTAACCGGCAAAATGCTTTACACAGGCAGCGACCGTCGGATACCCTTCGGCATTCGCTTGCTGAAACCCTTTCACTCTGGCCACAGCGGCAAGGGAGCCGAGGTACACATCTTCGCCCGCTCCTTCCGCGATCCGACCCCAACGCGCTTCTCGGGTCACATCGACCATCGGCGCAAAAGTCCAGCGGATGCCTTCCGATGCAGCTTCGACGGCGGCAATCCGCGCATTGTTCTCCATCGCCTCCAAATTCCAGCTGGCCGCCTCGGCGAGCGGGATCGGGAAGATCGTTCGATAGCCATGGATGACGTCATCGCCGATCAACAGCGGAATACCCAGCCGAGTTTTCTCTACGGCAAGCTTCTGCAGCTCGTTGATCCTCTCTGCCCCATAGACATTCAACATCGAGCCCACACGTCCGGCTGCAATCAATTCCACTCGGCGGTCATCGTAGCGCCCGTATTGCACGGTTTGTCCGATTTTTTCTTCCAACGTCATGATTTTCAGCAGTTCTTCCGCTCGTTTTCTTGCCTGTTCCATCTGCTAGCTCCTCCTCGGATCGTTATCCCTTCACTCCAGCTGCCGAAATCCCTTCGATGTACTGCCGTTGGAACAAGAAGAAGAAGATAATAATCGGCAGTGTGGATAACAGAACCCCAGCCATAATCAAAGGCGTATTCTCAAAAAACATATCCTTCACGCTGTTCAACCCGACCACGAGCACATACATCTCCGGTTTGTTGGTCAAGGTGCTCGGGATCAAATAACTGTTCCAGGTCCCTGCGAACGAGAGGATCGCCGTCGTAATCAGGGAGGAGCGGGCCAGCGGATACACGATTCGCCAGAAAGCGCCCATCTTGGTCAGGCCGTCAATCCGCGCCGCCTCGATAAACTCACCTGGCACCGAGATAAAGAACTGCCGAAGCATGAAAATGTACAAGCTTTGGAACAGGAACGGTACGGTCAAGCCTTGAAACGTATTGAGCCAACCCAAATGCGCTTCATTCACATAGACGGGGATAAGGACAATTTGGCTTGGAACCATCATCGTACCCACGACAATCCAGTAAATGAGCTTCTTTCCGCGAAAATCCAACTTCGCCAAGGAAAAACCGACCATCGGATTGATGATCAAGTTGCCGATGACGACGATCGACGTCATCACAACGGTGTTCAGAAACCAACGCGGCACATTATAGGCTTCATTGGTAAAGTACATCTTGTAATTGTTGAACGACCATTCGGTAAGTGGAGCTATACGATTCACAAAACGCATGGGGACGAACGAAGTGTATATCGTGTAGATAAAAGGAAGGGCAAATAGTAAACCCAGCGCAATCACAAGGATGTAAAGTAACGTTTGGTTGGCGGCTTTGCGGGCTCTCATAGGCTCACTCCTTCTCATCCAGTACTATTTTTTGCAGGAAGGTAATCAGCATAATGATCAGGAAGAACAGGACAACCGCCGCGCTTCCGTACCCGATATTCATATAACGAATGCCGTGCTGATAAAAATAGGTGACGACCGTATCCGTTGCTCCGGCCGGAGACCCGAGCGTCCCATACCGCGATATAGCGGCGATCTGATCGTAGATTTGGAACCCGCCGATCGTAGACACGGACACGATAAAGAACGTGATCGGTTTCAAATAAGGGACCGTGATATAGCGGAATTTATTCCATCCGGAAGCTCCATCGATCTCCCCCGCCTCATACAAATCGCTGGGCACTTCCTGAAGCCCCGACAAATATACGATCATGGTAAATCCGCATTGTTGGAAAATGAACAAAACACAAACGAACAACAGGGCATACCGCGTGTCGGCATACCAAGTCACATCGCCAAATCCGAACTTCCCAAAGAATTGCGTGAGAAAGGTTCCTTTTTTGAACAGCATCATAAAGACGGTCGTGATCGCGATTTGAGAAGTGATGTAGGGAAGGAAAAACACGGTACGGAAAATGCCTTTTCCTTTGATTTTTTGGTTAACAAGCAGCGCGATAAGCAAGCCCAGCAGGGTTTGAATCGGCACGGACACGAGCACGATCTCCAACGAATGAAGCACGGCCCGGAAGAACGCCTTATCCTGAAGAATATTTATATAATTGTCCAGGCCAATAAAACGCGCCTGATCCAAAGCTGCAAAATTGGCATCCTGGAAGCTTTGGATAAAGGACTGAGCGAATGGGTAAAGAAACCACCAAGCCCATAAAATCAAAAACGGCAGCGAAAGAATCCAGCCCAGCGTCAGGTCGGTGTCGAGCAGCCGCCGAAACCAGGACGGCATGATGCTCCTCGGGCGAACTTCGGCCGTTTTCTCGTTGTAATTGGACATAGACTTACCTCCAGTTGCATGTTTTTCAGCCGCGAAAGCCGCCGTTTCACAAAAAAGCTTCCCGCTTCCTCGGCTCATGCCGGGAAGCGGGGAGCAAACCATCTGCGGTACGCGTTAAACGAGGGTCAGTTATTTAAACTGACTTTGGACGTCGTCCAGAATTTGCTGAGCCGTCTTTCCGGATTTTCCGAGAATCAGCTCTTCCAATTGCCGGGTCAATTCATCGGTAAAGCGCTTGGTATCCGTCGGATATCCAAAGTCGGTGCTGTATTCGAGCGCAGGCTTAATCGCTGCAAACTCAGGATTCTTATCGAAGAATTGATCCGAAAGCGAGGCAACTGCCGGGTTATATCCAAGATCCATGAAGGATGTCTCGATGGTATCGTTTGTCAGATAATAGGCCGCTTGCAGAGCTGCTTCTTTGTTCTTGGCGTCTTTCAAGACGATATAGGCATCCGAGCTGGTGGTGCTTCCATTCACCGTGCCCTTCGGAATCGGCAAAGCGACATATTTCAAGTCCGGATTGGCATCCTTCAGATACCCTTTGTACCAATAACCGCCCGTACTCATCGCTCCTTGACTGTTGCTAAACACTTCTCCGTCCCAGCCAAAGCCCAGAGACTTCGGAGTTACCGCAATTCCTTCTTTGTACATATCGATAATAAATTGCAGCGCTTGTACGTTTTCAGGAGAATTGATGGTCTTGCCATTGCCCCAGTCACCGCCGAAGCTCTTGATGTAGTTCGTGATATGAAAGGCATCCAAAGGAGCGATAATTCCGTACGTCTTGTCCGTGGTCAGCTTCTTTGCCGCTGCCTCGACCTCTTCCCACGTTTTCGGATACTCGCCTAATCCCTTCTCTTCCCACATCGTTTGGTTGACGAAGAACATGGCCGGCATCACACTGTTCGGAATCCCGTACTGCTTCCCGTTCACCTTCCAAATGTTCTTGGAGGTTTCCGTAAAGCGAGTCATATCTACGCCTGTCGAAGTAATCAGATCATCCAACGAGGTGAACAAGCCTTTATCGATATACTCGTAAGCCCCTTCATTGGATGTCTTGATAAAATCAGGCGCTACGCCGGCAGCAATTTCACCCGGCAGCGTGTTCCAGAAATCCCCGGCACTTGGATACTGTTTGATCTTAAGCTCAAGATTCGGGTATTCCGTGGAGATCGTTTTCGCTGCGTCCTGATAAACCTGCAAGTCCTGGGCGGTTCCCCAGAACCCCATGCTTACCGTAACTTTTTTACCGCTTGCAGCATTGTCTGTGCCGCTGCCCGCTTCCTTATCCGACTTGCTGCTGCCGCAAGCGGCGAGTGAAAGCACAAGTACGCTGCTCAGCACCAACCCGGTCATCTTCTTAAACCTGCTCATCTCTAATCCCCCTGCTTCGTATGAAGTGCTTGCCTATAGTCAAAGGATATAGGCTTTCAAAAACAAAAGAAATTAACCGAATAACGATTAATTTCTTCTCACAACGCTTATGAAATTAGCATTTCCGCCTTTGCCGGAATGGATATACACGAAATCACACTTTCATTAACCGCATCAACCTTCATCGTTCCGATACTCCTTAGGCGACACTCCTGTGAGCCTTTGAAAGACGGTGGAAAAGTGGGTTTGGCTGTTGAAACCGACCATTTCGGCGATTTCGTAGATTTTGTAGCGATAATCCTTCAAGAGCGCCTTCGCCTTCTCGATCCGAATTTCGTTGATGTATTCAAATATTCCGCGGCCTACCTCCTGCTTGAAGAGACGGCTTACATAGTTCGGGCTCACTTGAAATTGCTCCGCAAGCAGTTTGAGAGATAGGTCCTCTGTGTAGTGCTCCTGCAAATAGCGGATCACGTTGCGGATCAGCAGGCTGTACAGCTTCAACTCGCTGCTGTCCTTCTCCGCAGTCGCCCTCTCGATGACCCGGTTGAAGGATGCGGAGAGCTCTGCAAAGGTTTCCCCTGTTCCCGCCGCCTCTGCGTCCGGCTTTCTCTCATCCAGCATGAAGAGCAGACCTTCGTATACCTTTCGCGCCTCCTGCTCATTCAGACAGCGAGCTCGCTCCACAAGCTTCTGCCAGCGCTCGAGAATTTCCTTGAACTTCTTGAAGTTTCCCTCCCGAAGCGCATTCTTCATCGAGGCAAGCAACACGTCGGATTGCTCGAGGCTGCTCGGGTCGACAGGCTTGCAGAAATGAAAATAAAAAACGGAAGGCTCGGGCATATAGAACGCCTGCTCAAGAGCCGTTTGCGCCTGCGCATATCCCGTTTCCAAGCCTCCGAAGGAGGAGAACCAATCGCTGATGCCAAAGACGGCATCGACATTGACGAACCGTTTCAAGGCCGTAGTAAGTGTTTGAACCAGCCCGTTGACCCGATTCAAGGAGGCCAGCAAGCTCTTCAGCTCACTGTTGCTGATCAGAACGGCCGACACGCGGTCATCGATACGCAGGTACTCGGTCTCCTTCTCCTTCCCCAGCACCTCCGCCACGATATTGTCCACCGTATCCGGCAATATATGGGGCTGCTCATGGGGATAGCGCTTGATCACCGTCCCATAATGCTTGATGGAAAACAGCAGAACGTAGATTCCGGCTTCCTTCAGATGGCTGGATCTCCGCATGACCCCGCTGTTGCCGCGCAGCCCTTCGCGCAGATCATCCGCTTTGGACGAAGCCGGATGATCGGCTCTCGGCTGCTTGGGAGAAAACCCGCCTTGGGTCGCCTCGCTTTGAAGCTCCTTCAGGACGGCGGTGATTTCCTCCTCGTTCATAGCGGGTTTATGAAAATAATCGACCGCTCCGAGCTTCATCGCCTCCTTGACATAAGCGATGTCGTCAAAGCTGCTCAGGATGATGACCTTGGCGGTCGAGCCGAGCTGCCGCATTTCCTTCATCACGGCGATGCCATCCTTCTTCGGCATCTTGATATCCAGGAAGACGACATCCGGACTCAGGCTAGAGATTTGCTCCAGCGTTTCCGCGCCGTCCGCAGCTTCTCCAACGATCTCCATGCCGTTCCCCTTCCAATCGATAACTGATTTTAGACCGATCCGCACCAGCGGCTCGTCATCCGCGATCAGAATTCGCACCTTCCGTCCCCCCTGTCTCTCCTTCGTCATAGAGGAGCGGAACCCGAACGGTGGCAACGGTTCCACCACCCTCCGCTCGCTCCAGAGTCAGCCCGCCTTCTTGTCCAAAATGAAGCTCGAGCCGCTTGCGGATATTGCTCAGTCCAATGGAAGTCATATGATCCGGGAGCGGGATCGTCCCGCTCGCGGCGGGCATCGAATCCGCGATTCCGCGTCCATTGTCCTTGACCCTCATGACCAACTGGTCGTCCTCCTTCTGAATGGACACGATCAACACGCCCTTATACTCGATCCCGTCAAAGCCGTGGAAGACCGCATTCTCGATCAGAGGCTGCAGAAGGAACTTCAAGGTTTTGCACGACCGAACCTCCGGATCGGCATCGAAGGTCACCTCGAATTTGTTCAGATAGCGGAAGTCGAGAATCTTCGTATAGTTCTCCAGAAAATCCAGCTCCTCGGAGATGGCGACGTAATCGCCCGCCTTCCGAGCGGTAAATTTCACGACCGAAATGAAGGCGTTCAAGGCCTCTTCAATGCCGGTGGCACCTTGAATTTTCGCCATCCATTTCACGACATTCAAGGTATTGTACATGAAATGAGGCCGAATCTGCGACTGGAGCGCCGTCATTTCCAGCTCCATCTTCTCCCGCTCCTCCTTATAAATGCGCTGGATGAGGCTGCGGATTTCCTTCAGCATATGATCGATCGTGTTGCTGATCTTCCCCATTTCCCCATTCTGGGTCTCGAAGGAGACGTCCAGATTCCCCTGGGAGACCAGCTTCATCTTGCTGTTCAACTCCGCAAGCGGCTTCATGACCGCCTTCGCAATGCGCGCCGATGTGAAGATGGAGATCATCAGCAAGACGAGCAGGCTGATCACGATGATCGTCACCGTCTCATAAACGATCGACAGCAGCTCTTCCTTCGGGATGACCGTCACCGCTCTCCACCCGGTTATGCCGGAAGCGGAGGATACGGTCAGATTGCCTCCTTTGTCATTACGTCCGTTGGCCGGCAGCAAATCGAAGCTCACTCCCAGTACCGCAGAGGCGGCATCCCCGATTTCTTCAGCCCGTTTACTGTAAATGATGTTTCCCTTCTCGTCCACCAGATAAAATCTTGTGTTCTTGGTGAAGGAGGAGCTGCTCCATAGGGTTTGCAGCTGCTCGGCCTTGATGTTGATCAGGACGAAGCCCAATTTCTTCTTGGAATACGGGTCTATGATCCCCCGGCCGATCGAAACAACAGGTTGAGGCTTTCTCGACAGAAGCTTCTCCAGATGCACCCCGATGGGCACATAACCCCCGTTGCTTTCCGATATCGCTTGGACAAAGGGCTCCTGAGTAAACCCCTCTTTAAGATAAGAGTAGTTCAAATATTCGGTGTGGTTGCGTCCGATAATCCGCTGCTCCGCATTGTGATAGATGGCCAGCGAATCGATCAAATCCGAATAAGGAATCATGCTGCTGCGGATGATGCCGTTCACGGTGTCAAAATCCCGCGCTCGTTCAAGAAGGGGGTACGCTACCTTGTCATACTCCTTGCGCATGATTCGAAACAGGCTGTCGTCTTGAACCGGAAGCATGGACATGCGCAGGAGAGGCTGCATCGAGGTATCCATATTCTTGATGATCTGCTGGTTTTTCTCCACCGCTGCATCCATCACGGTCTGCCGGTTGTTTTCCATGTAAATCCCGGTCAGGATGCCCCCAATAATCAACAATGGCACCACAATGAAGACGGAAAACGCTATGATGAGCTTCTGCTCCATCCGCAGGTTCTTCAGGTTTCGTCTCAGCTTGTTCATGATTCTTCCCGTTTCTCTTCGCTCAACGTATTTTTCCCTTCCCTACGGAACTGTTTGGGCGTCTTCCCCGTGTACTTTTTGAACAATTGGGTGTAATAGCCTTGATTGCAAAACCGGAATAATAATGCGATCTCGGAGATCGACTGGTTGCTGTAGATCAGGATCGGCTTGGATTCCTCGATCTTGCGCCGGTTGATAAATTCCGTGAGCGGCATCCCCGTTTCTTTCTTGAATCGGCAAGACAAATAGCTGGGATGCACGCCCGCATGCCGAGAGAGGATGTCGAGGGTAAGCTCCTGAAAAATATGCTCCCGAATGAAGGACACCGACAGATTGACGATGTGCGAATACTGCAGCGTCTCCTTCTCCCGCTTCAGAACCGAAATAAACTGCAGCACCATTTCGTACTCAAACGAGGTCAGTCGCTCCAGCTCTCCGATCATTTCGATCTCGCGAATCAAGGTGTCGCTTAACTGGAAGGCGGTCTCCGGGTCCACACCCCCGCTGATGATCGCCCTCGTAAACAACGTGCAGGAAGCGATCATGGCGTTCTTTTTGGAGCGCAGCGGATAGCGGGCTAGCGTTGCTCCTTCCAGAGCGTTGATGCGGTGGAGTGTCTCCATCGCTTTGCTCTTGTCGCCAAGTCGGATGGCCTCCAGCAGCTCTTGCTCATAGTCGAGCGGAGGATGAACGAATCCGTCGCTGAGATCTTGGGAGCGAGTGATCAGATAGGAAGGCGCGATGCTGCCTTCGCCATGAACCGTCTTTATCATGAGCTTCACCTTTAAATTTTAATAAAAAGCTAAATAATTTAGTATAATCTTAGGCCCTTCCCGCTTAAAATTCAATCCATAATCCATCGAGGAGGAACGTTAGCATGAGCTGGAGCATATCCAACCAAGGGTTATCGTCCGAAACTTTGTTGAATCTGGAGAGCATTTTTGCGCTGGGAAACGGCTACCTGGGCGTTCGCGGCAATTTCGAGGAAGGCTATGCGGATGCGGAGATTTCGAGCATACGAGGGACGTATTTGAACGCCTTTCACGATGTCATTGACATTCCTTACGGGGAGAAGCTCTACGCTTTTCCAGGAACCCAGCAAAAGCTGGTCAATGTCATCGATTCCCAAAGCGTGAATCTCTATATCGGGGAAGACGAGGAGCCCTTCACGCTCACAGAGGGCAGCGCTTTGAGCTACGAGAGAAGCCTGCATATGGACAAAGGGTTCTCGGAACGGAAGATCCATTGGCGTTCCCCCTCCGGCAAAGAGCTCAAGCTGCACATTCGCAGAGTCGTCTCCTTCACGAACAAGGAGCTTTTTGCAGTAGAGGTCAAGCTTGAGCCTGTCAATTTCGTCGGCAAAATCAAGGTCGTTTCCCGGCTGAACGGGGATGTGAGCAACTACACCAATCCGAACGATCCTCGCGTCGCCGCCGGTCACTCGAAGCGTCTTACCGTTGACGGCTGCGGCTTGCAGGGGGAATACCTATACGTCGAGGATGAGACGATGGCTTCCGCTCTGCGGGTCGCTTGCGTCACCCGCCATGACTGGGACGGAAATTGGAAGGTGGAGACCCGAGCCGGCGCGGCGGAAGGATGGGTGACCGCGGAAGCGGAGCTGACGGGGCCGCTCTGCCTGACGAAATGGAACGTCTACACGGATACCCTCCGGCACGGGGACTCACTGGTCGCCCGCGGCATCTCCCTGCAAAACTCTCTGCGAGAATTGACCTTCGAGGAGCTCTTGAAGCAGCAGCGGCGCTATTTGGATGCCTTCTGGAAAACCTCGGACATCTTGATCGAGAACGATCAGCGCTTGCAGGAGGGAATCCGCTTTAACCTCTATCAGCTCCTGCAATCCGCCGGACGGGACGAACACAGCAACATTTCCGCTAAGGGACTATCGGGAGAAGGCTACGAGGGCCACTACTTTTGGGATACGGAGATCTACATGTTCCCGGTGTTCCTGATGACTTCTCCGGAGCTGGCGAAGCAGCTTCTGTTGTATCGGTATTCCAAGCTGGAGCAAGCCCGGGAGCGGGCGCGGGAGATGGGCCATGCCAAGGGAGCGCTGTACCCGTGGCGGACGATCTCCGGCACCGAATG
Organism: Gorillibacterium timonense; assembly: GCF_001457415.1. Lineage (GTDB taxonomy): Bacteria > Bacillota > Bacilli > Paenibacillales > NBRC-103111 > Gorillibacterium > Gorillibacterium timonense. The sequence goes on along the minus strand of NZ_LN881722.1, from coordinate 119,840 downwards.
CTCCTCCTTCTTCCCATCGGGCACGGCGCAATATCACATCAGCGCCGATGTTGCTTACAGTTATATTCAATATTTGCTGGCGGAAGAAGACGATGAGTTCCTGCTCCGTTACGGGGCTGAGGTGCTGTTTGAAACCGCACGCTTGTGGGCGGAAATCGGCCATTATTACGAAGGCCGCTTCCATATCGATGACGTGACGGGGCCGGACGAATACACCTGCGTCGTCAACAACAACTACTACACCAACGTGATGGCGAAGCACAACCTGAAGTGGGCGTATCGCAGCTTTGAGCGGCTGAAGAGCTACGACGAGAAGGGCTTTCAGGAGCTCTGCGCACGCCTTCAGGTGACCGAAGCGGAGGCCCAAGGTTGGCTGCAGGCAGCGGAGGCCATGCTGCTTCCCTATGACGAGAAACTCGGCATCAACCCGCAGGACGATTCGTTCCTCCGAAAAGCGGTATGGGATTTCGCCAATACCCCGCAGGACAAGCACCCGCTCCTGCTGCATTATCACCCGCTCACGCTGTACCGCTATCAGGTGTGCAAGCAGGCTGATACGGTGCTGGCCCACTTCCTTCTGGAGGATGAACAGAGCGAGGAAACGATCCGCCGCTCCTATGACTACTACGAGGCCATCACGACCCACGACTCTTCCTTGTCGTCCTGCATCTTCAGCATCATGGCCTCCAAGGTCGGGTACCACGACAAGGCGTACGATTATTTCATCGAGACGGCCCGGCTCGATCTGGACAACACGCACGGCAACACGAAGGACGGCCTCCACATGGCCAACATGGGCGGGACCTGGATGGCCATCGTCTATGGCTTTGCCGGCACTCGCCTGAAGGAAACCGGCCTGTCGCTGTCCCCGCAAATTCCGGCCGGCTGGGCGACCTATTCCTTCCGGCTGACCTTCCGCGGGCGGCTCCTCTCGGTGACCATTACCACCGCCGGCGTCGAACTGGAGCTTCTGGAGGGCGATGCCCTGACCTTGACCCTCTACAACGATTCGGTCGACTTGCTTTCAGGGACACCGATCACCCATCCGCTCCAGCAACCGAATCGGAAGTAAAGCGAAACCGACACCATGGGAAGGAGTTTTCTAGATGCTGCCAACCGAACAGCTGCAAGCCGTCATCTTTGATCTCGACGGAGTCATCACCGATACGGCGGAATATCATTACCAGGCTTGGGCCATCCTCGCCAAAGAGCTTGGCATCCCCTTCACCCGGGAATTCAACGAGAATCTGAAGGGAGTCTCGCGTCTTGATTCGCTCAAGCTGCTGCTGGGGCAAGCGGATGCTGCGACCTCTCGCGAATACTCGCCGGAGGAGCTGGATCGCCTCGCCACAGAGAAGAATGAACGGTACCAAGAGCTCATCAACCAAGTCACTCCCGACGACGCCCTCCCCGGCATTCTGCCGCTGCTCGGAGAGCTGAAGGAGCGGGGCATCAAGACCGCGATCGCCTCGGCCAGCAAAAACGCGTTTACCGTCGTGCGCCTCCTCGGAATCGAGGAGCAGTTCGACTACATCGTCGACGCAGGCAAGCTGAAGCGGAATAAGCCGGACCCCGAAGTGTTCCTGACAGCCGCCGCCGCACTCGGCGTAGAGCCGGACCGGTGCATCGGGGTGGAGGATGCAGCCGCGGGCGTGGAAGCCATCAAGGCGGCCGGGATGTTCGCCGTGGCCATCGGCCAACTGGAGCTCTTCCCGCATGCGGATCTCGTCCTCCCCGATACTTCCCGTTTGTCCATCGATCTGCTCGCCGCAGCGTTCAGCGCAGCATTCGGCCGATAGAAGCCTATAAAGAGAAGCTCCTGCACCTTCCCGGTGCAGGAGCTTCTTCGCTATACAGCAAAACCCGGTTCCATCGGAACCGGGCCTGTCTGCAGGAGGATATCAACGGGCTTATCGTCTCTTCCAGAACGACAGAAGAGAAGACTTCACCGCATTTTTACGGTCGATATCCACCACTTCGGTGAACGCTGTCTTCTCCAGCTTGTCGATGAGAGCCTCCGCTCCGTGTCTCAGCTTGTAGTTCATTTCCTCCGTATACAGCGGGAGAACGCTGTAGAAGCGTACGGTCTCCCCGCTGTCCATCTTGAGCGTTGAAAATTCCGGATCGGCAATCGTCGGAGGCATCAGCATAACTCCGCTCAGCTTCGTCTGTGAGGCGAAGGGGTCCGCCGGATCGCCGTTCGGGACCGTATGCCCCGGTCCCAGCCAGGAATGGTATTCATGAGGCAGGCGCGCCAGCATCTTCAACCAGCGGATCGGCCAGTAATGGTTCTCATCCTGTATCGCTTCTTGCGAAAGCGGCCAGGAGGAGGGCAGGCAAATCATCAGCTCGGCATAATCGTGCTCCTCCAAGCCTTCGGGTGTGCTCATGGGAAGATAGCTCATCCCCGTGGTGAAGAGGACCTGATAATCCCGTTCCGCCGTTGGTTTGATAAAATGGACGTCAATGTGGATTGTATCCGAAATGACCTCATGAAAGACGGACTCGATCGGTCCGATGTGCTTCTGAAAGTGCTCTTCGATCTTCTCTGACCAGCCCTCTTGTCCATAGGCTGGAGGAGTCCACTCTTGTTCCTCGCGGCTTTCATAGCGGTAAATCGGTTGACCGGAAGGGGAATATTCTGTCGGATTCGGCATTGTTCGACCTCCAAAAGAAGAAAATTATACCATTAGTATATCATTTCTCCGCCTATCATCCTATGAGGTATCGCGCTCCCCCGAGCGCGATTCGCCATCCCCGTCCCGACCCGATCGTGGTTCATTCTCGCTTGGCCGCCTTTCTTTTTCGCTTGGTAGAAATGCCGTTGCCTCCCCCTGCTAGGAACATATTGTATTATGCGATGGTTTCCGTGCGTGATTTTCCGATAAGGGGGGCCGATTTCATGAGATCAAACCCGGGGAGACCGAGCAGCCCGCCAGGGGTTTCTATCATCACCTGCACCAATCGAGCGAGTTTTATCCATACTATTTTTCGGAATTACAGCCGGCAGCTCCATGCCAAGAAAGAGCTCATCATTGTCATCAACAGCAGCCGAATTCCGCTATCCGTCTACCGCAACGCAGCCCGGAAGTATCCCCATGTACACGTGTTCCGCTTGTCAGAGCGCTATACTCTCGGAGCCTGCTTAAACTATGCCGTTAAGAGAAGCCGCTATCCCTATATTGCCAAGTTTGATGACGATGATTATTATGCCCCTTACTATTTAACGGACAGCTTGCAGGCCTTTAAGAGAACGGGTGCCGATATCGTAGGCAAACGGGCTCATTATATGGTTTTGCGCGGTTCCAAAGCTCTCCTCCTTCGGTTCGCGCAGGACGAGAACCGCTATGTCGACATCCTTCCCGGTGCTACGCTCGTCATGAAGCGCAAGGTGTTCCGCTCCGTAAGCTTCCCTAATCAGAGCGTCGGCGAAGACGACGGCTTCTGCATGCGGAGCCGAAAAAGGGGATTCAAGATTTACTCCGCAAGCAAATTCAATTTCGTCGCCATCCGCAGAAAAAACTCTCACGGGCACACGTGGATCATCAGCGACCAAACCTTGCTCGCGCATCACAAGCGAATCCGCGGAGTCACGAATATCCCAAGGTTCATCAGCCGAATGCCAAAGGTGGTTCCCCGATGAGAAGGAAGAAGCCCCCTCTCCTCCGGGAAGGGATAACCGTCCTTACGTGCACCAAACGACCCGAATGCATGCACGCGCTTTTTCGCAACTTCGCCAGGCAGCACTACAAGAACAAGGAGCTCATCGTTATCCTGAATCATCGGACCCAGAGGCTGAGCGACTATCTGGCGGCGGCAAAACCCTACAAAAACATTAGAATCTACCGACTTCCCGAACGCGTGTCGCTCGGCCGCTGCCTAAACTACGGGGTGAAAGCAGCCAAATACGGAGTCATTGCCAAATTTGACGACGACGATTACTACGCCCCCCACTATCTGACCGAAAGCATGCGGACCCTGAAAGGAACAGGCGCCGACATCGTCGGCAAGCGAGCGTATTTCATGTACCTGCGGGGACGAAGGCTGCTTCTCCTCCGCTATCCCGGTATGGATAACCGCTATGTTTCCTATGTTGCGGGGGCGACGCTGCTGTTCAAGCGCCATGTATTCCGAAAGGTCGCCTTCCCCAATCAGAGCTTGGGAGAATGCGTCAAGTTTTGTTCCAGAAGCAGAGCCAAGGGCTTTAAGGTTTATGCGGGGAGCAAGCACAACTTCGTGGCGATTCGCCGAAAAAATTCGCAGGGTCATACCTGGGCCATTAGCGACCGCGCTCTTCTAACGGGGAAGGTAAAGGTGCTGAGAGTGAGGAGCCTGACGAAAACGATCATTCGATAACTCATGACAAGCGAGCCAGTCAAGTGATTCGGCCGGCTCGCTTCGAATGGGACGATTCCCCTGATGTAGAATTATCGTTCCTCATACTCGTGGAATTTATAGGGAGAAATTGTTTTATAGTATTCATCATCCACGATGAATTCATCTCGATTCATTTCCCCCACTGACGGATTGTAGTTCCAAATGACAAGAGGAGCGATTTCATACAACTCATTAGCAACCTTCTCAAATACGGATACATATTGGGGAAAGCGCTTGTCGTAAATGGCTCTTTTGCTTATATATTCTTCGCTTCCATAGGGAACAACCTTCGCAAGTCCATGAATTTGCAAGGTTCCAACGGTTATTGCCACATGTGGATTTTGAGAAATATTCATACATTTCAAGGTGTCTGAATAGCTTCCAAAATACAGATGGATATTTTCATCATAGGCAAAGCAAACAACGGAGTTATCGGGATACTTGCCATTTGTTGTTGCCAAGTTAAGGAGCTTCTCATTTTCTAATTTGTTCTTAATCTTTTCTGAGCTGAGTTCCATCGTATCAACTCCATATGGTTTTAAAAGGTCTCGTATCATATTCCGGCTGATTTGATAGCTCTCCGCCGTCTCCTCCTGCCCTAAAATTTCGTTCAGAATGTCATAATAGAGCTCAACTGCAGCCATAAGCTTGTCGCAGCTTCCTTGATGATCGAGCTTGCCTTCGTAGGTACGAATCAACCGGTTCCGCAGCTCCGGGTTCACCTTGTCGATCTCCTTGCCGATATCCGGTCCCTTGCCTTCCCTCAGGACGAGCAGCTCCGCGATCACATCCCGGATCGTCCCCATTTCCTTATCGGCCCGCAGGAAATGGCCGCGCTTCAGAGAGATGGCCGCACCCCTCACGAATTGCCAAAGGAACCCCATCGATTCGCGGGCCTTGTCCTCCAGAAGCTTTGGGGAAGGAATACTACTCTTGCTCTGCAAGCGTTCCTCCAAGGAGGATGGTTGTTTGTCGAAGAGGATCTTCCAATGCGGCTTTGTGGCCCTGAGCTTATCAAAGGCCCAGACGCCTACATCCAGCTCCAAATAGCTGCCGAGCAGCAAGCAGGAGACATAGATATCCGGTTCATGGCGATAAACCTTATGCCGGACAACCGAGTGATGACGCTTCAACAGGCTGATGAGCTCCTCATGGATCCGGGGGACCTGCCCGCTCTCTTCCGCGACCGCTACGACATCCAGATCCGAATAGGCGTCCCGAAAGCCATACGCCCCGGAACCGACCAGGATCAGTCCGCGAATCCCTTCAATCCCTTGAGCCAAGGCTTGCAACTCCGTTAAAACCGCTTCTCGTTCAGCAGCAGAGTACATCCGGATTCCTCCTACAGGTAATCGATAGTTTACGTGGCTAATATCCTTACTGTAGAAAAGATCCCTCATCTCCGCAATTCCCTCTTTTCGTATAGTGGATTATTCCGGGGAAAGCCGAAGAGCGAGCCGAATTGGCAACAACAGGAGAGCGACCGTACAACGTGAAAAAAGCACCCTGACGGGTGCTTGAATGGAAGCAGGATGCGCCTTCTATATTGGCAAGTGTTCCGCTCGATAAAAGTCGGTGATCCGCTCCAAAATCGGCCACAAAGCGATTAAAGGCGGCCGTGGGTCGGAAATTAGACGACCCCTTGGGCGATCATGGCATCCGCCACCTTGAGAAAGCCGGCGATGTTGGCGCCGACGACGAGGTTCCCCGGATGGCCGTATTCCTCGGCCGCCTGGACGGAGTTCTGGTAAATGCTGCGCATGATCCCATGCAGCCTCGCGTCCACTTCCTCGAACTCCCAAGCCTGTCTCGTGCTGTTCTGCGCCATTTCCAGAGCGGATACCGCCACGCCCCCCGCATTGGCCGCCTTAGCTGGCCCGAACAAGACTCCCGCCTGCAGGAATACCTCAATCGCCTGCAAGGTGGAAGGCATATTGGCCCCTTCGCCTACAGCCTTCACGCCGTTCTTGACCAGAAGCTTCGCCGCATCCTCATCGATTTCATTCTGAGTCGCACATGGAAGCGCGATGTCGCAGGGAATCGACCAGATCCCGCTGCAGCCCTCCTGATACGTTGCGCCCGGGTGGTCCAACACGTATTCCGCGATCCGCTTTCTCTCCTGCTCCTTCAACCGACGAACCGCCGCAAGATCGATTCCGTTTGGATCATGAATGTACCCGTTGGAGTCGCTGCAGGCCACGACCTTGGCCCCGAGCTGCGCAGCCTTCTCCACGGCATAGATCGCCACGTTGCCGGAGCCGGATACCACGACCGTGCTGCCTTCGAAGCCGAGCCCTTTGGCCGCGAGCATTTCATCGACGAAATAGACGCAGCCATACCCCGTCGCTTCCGTGCGAGCCAGGCTGCCACCATAGAGAGTACCCTTTCCGGTCAAGACTCCCGCTTCATGGGCTCCGCGAATTCGTTTGTATTGGCCGAACAGATAGCCGATCTCTCGCCCGCCAACCCCGATGTCCCCTGCGGGAATATCCGTATCCGGGCCTATGTATTTAGACAGCTCCGTCATGAAGCTCTGGGTGAACCGCATGATCTCCCGATCCGACTTGTCCTTCGGATCGAAATCCGATCCACCTTTTCCGCCGCCGATCGGCTGACCTGTCAAAGAATTCTTAAAGGTCTGTTCAAACCCGAGGAACTTGATGATGCTCGCATTCACGGAGGGATGGAAGCGCAGCCCGCCTTTATACGGCCCGATCGCGCTGTTAAATTGAACCCGGAATCCGCGATTCACCCGGACAATCCCTTGATCGTCCACCCACGGCACTCGAAAGGTCACGAGCCGCTCCGGTTCCACGATTCGCTCCAAAATGCCCTGTTCCCGATACTTCGGATGTTTGGCAAGCACCGGTACGAGGGATTCCAGAATCTCCTTCACCGCTTGCTGAAACTCGCTCTCGTTCGGATTGCGCCTCTGCACCGTTTCGAAGACGGCCTGAATGTACTCTCTTGCCTGGATCTCTTGCTCTGCTGCAACAGCCACTCCCTCAACCACCTTTGCTTGAATGTTGGGTGTTCCTTTAGTTTTACCCTTTTCGCGGAGTTTGAGCAAGTGGAATTGACATGAAATGTGAGATTTTTCAACCGGAGTTATCACCTGATACGATCACGAACATGATCGAAGAAGAAGCCTAGCAACCGCTTGTATGCATCAAGCACGGCATCGGGACTATTCACATGAGCAATGTTCGCACTTCTACAGATGCTTGATCATCGCCTTCTGCCCTTTCGCTTCGGCAATCACTTCGAACCCCATGCGCTCGTACAAAGCGTTTGCCGCCGCATTCTTCGCAAAGACATTCAAGACGATCTTACCCAGCCCTTCCTTCTTGGCCGCCTCTGCCAAATAAGCAATGATTCTTTGGCCATAGCCCTTTTTGCGGTGGTTCTCATAGACGAGAATATCGTAGATAAACGCTACGTCCATCTCCAGGATATGTCTCTTCTCATGCCACAGAAACCCGACGTCCTCTCCTTTATCGTTTACCATGACGTTCAAATTCAAGCAATCGAGGTCCACTCCAACCGGCAGCAGCCTGCTGACCTCCGTTTCGGCAAAAGCTCGGGCCTCTTCCGCGCTGGCCACAGAATCCGTTCCCACCAGCTCCTCGCAATACTTTTCGACCACTTCGTTCCGATACGCCGTGAATTCCTCTTGTGTCAATTTTCGAGTGGATACGATCTCGCTCATGCCATTCCCTCCTTTGTTCTTCTCCACGAACGCCTCTATTTACTTGTCTGTTGATCGTCGCAGATCGTGATCCATACATGCGCAATTCCAAAGATCCCAGTGGGCACAAGAGCCGGAACGTTGTGAAGCCAGAGCTGCGCCAGCACAAAATACACAACAGGGAAAACCGCCATGCCTAGCAGCAGGAGCCGATTTCGGCGCCCCCGGAAATAGAATCCCCACATCCCGTAATAGGACAGCAGAAAGACGGCCATCCCCAAGGTGTACGGGCTGAGAAACGACGAGCTCGAACGACTTGTCAAAAATACCAAAAGCGCGACCATGACCGCCTGGCTCGCGTGTTCGATAAGCGTCCACAGCCTATAGCTGCCGTTGTGCTCAGCTTTGACCAAATCGGCATCTGCTTGGGGAAGCCAAAAGTAGAACAGGTTGGGCACCATGACGAGCAGGAATACGACGAGCCCCTCCCAGGAAAAACCCCAATGCACATCCAGCCGGCTCGCTAGTGCGTTGTCAGCCCGCATCGTGTAGAGATGAACCGGCGCAAATGAGATTGAGAAGAGGTGCAGAAACCACAGTTTGTGAGTGGACAACGTTCTAGCTCCTTCATGCCGAATGAGTGAATGATTTCCATTTTATATCAGAAGAAACGTCCGTGCCAGAAAAAGCTGATGATAGCGTCCATCCGAATATAACGCAGACTACCTTTCAATGAATAGCTACATCAAGGAACTTCGCTAGCAGCTCTATTTTCTCTTTGACATCATCATTCGCATTCGTATTCGGTCCAATCGCAAACATTGTATCCATACTTGAATGTTCATGATTTTTGGAGTTCTCAATTTTCTCACAGATTACAGATAAAACCGTAAGGATCCCTTTTTTCAATTCACTTAAATAATCATCCTCCATGACCATTTCTGGCAAAAGAACCTCCCGGCATTCCTTCCTTAACGAACTCGCCTGCTGCATCCGTTTGAATTTTTAGCGTTAAGGCTAATGGCTTGGGGGGATACTCCGAATACCTCTGCCAGCTTTTCCTGTGTAAGCTCGTTCATCATTCTAAGCTTTCGAAGATTCTCGCCGAATTTGATTTGCATATGTTTACTCCTTTGCTTTTTCTCTTCTATAAGAACCATACTAAAGGAGCCAGCAAATCACCATTTCTCATTTGTTGAGCATAAGACAACCAAAGCGGGAATTCCGAAATACCGATCATCACGCCGTCGAGAAATAATCGATAGATAACCTGATTCAAGAATCCAAGATACGGCTTCATTCGGCTCCCCTCCCTTACTCCACTTGCTAGACAACCTTGTTTTCGATCCCCTGCAGCATGATCTCCACCATCTGCACCAATGCCTTCTCTAAGGACAAGCCCATTCGGGTAGAAACCCGGTAATCCATCAAATGATTCAAAGCCCCGATGTACATCTGGATGAAAACGTCCAAATCAAACGGCCGCAGGCTTCCTTCCGCCATTCCTTCCCGAACGAGCATCCGGATGTTATCCCAGCCTTGCTCCAAGTAGGTGTCCGCCTTTTCCCATTGGTTGGGGTATTTCACTTTCACCTCATGCAGGACTCGAATGTCCGGAAAAACAATGCCACGAGGCAGAATGACCAAAGCCTTCTCCAACTTTTGTCGCGGGGTGAGCACCGGGTCATCCATCACTTCTTTCTCAGCATCTCTCATGTCGGCAATACACCGGTCAACCAAATACCCGATGATCTGCTCCTTCGAGTCAAAAAATTGATAGATCGACTTCGTGCTGATCCCCAGGCGAGCGGCGACATCCCGAATAGAAAACTTCAGCCCCCTCTGCATGATTTCTCCGATTGCGCTTTGCGCGATTCTCTCTTTCATGACACACTTCCGATCTTTCTTTTCTTTGAAAAAAACCAATAGAGACTGTTCAAACCCGTTCGTATGGATGAGCAACCTCCACCGGATACGCAAAAAGGACCTTCACCCCCACCGGAAAAGTGGTGATGAAAGTCCTCTTTGCATCTTTTGTCTGGAATATCCTCAATCGTCTAAGCATCACAGGAAAGCCCGTAGCTGCACGACTTCCCGAAGCTTGTGAAATGGAGCTGCCAGCCGCTCAGCTCACGCCTGCCAAGCTCGATCCACCAGCTGCTCCGCTTACACCTGCTTGAATTCGATCCAATCGATCTGCATGCCGGGCTTGACGAAATCAAGCTTCATTTCATACAAGCCTTCTTCCAGCTCGATCTTGACAAGCCGCAGCCGGATCCACCGGTTGTCGGTGCCGTTCGTTTGCACGGTCGTCATCAGCTCTCCGTTCAGCGTCACGTTGCAGGCGCTTTGCGCCAAATAGCTGCCCGGCGACATGAGCTTGACCACGATCCAGTAGTAGCCAGCCTGATTAGCCCGGATAAAGGTCGATCCGGCTGTGGCGGGCTTCACCTGAACGTTCTCCGCCAGGGCCTGCACTTGATCCGGCAAAAGGGCGGGATTCGCTGCGAACTTGTGGGCGGTCTCCTCCCGCTCCAGCTTACGTGAGAATACCGGCGCCTGCATGATGAAGCGGCAGATGTTCATAGCCGAACGCTGCAGCTCCCCGCGCGTCAAGGTGCCGTTGCCCAAGGACTCAATGGTGTTATCCTCCATCGCATTGATGTCGGCGCCATAGTTGCTGATGACCATGAAGAGATCGTTCTGGGCGCGGACCATCGCGTTCGTATTCTTCGAATCCGGAGCGCCGCCGTGGACGACATCGTTCATCATGGCCCACCAGTCTGTCATCACGATGCCCGTGAAGCCCCACTCGCCGCGAAGAATCGTGGTGTTCAGATCATAATTGGACGCCGCCCAATGCCCGTTGACGGGATTGTAGGAGGTCATGATCGAATTCGCGTCGCTTTGCTTCACCGCCAGCTCGAAGCCCTTCAGATAGATCTCCCGCAGAGCGCGTTCGGAGACGACCGCGTCGACCTTGCTGCGGAACTTCTCCTGATTGTTGCAGGCGAAGTGCTTCATCGTAGCGTTAGAGCCGCCCTTCATGATACCGCGGGTGCAAGCCGCAGCGAAGACGCCGGTTACGAGCGGATCTTCCGAAAAGTACTCGAAGTTGCGCCCGTTGAGCGGGCTGCGTCGGATGTTCATGCCCGGTCCGAGCAGCGTATCCACGCGGTTGCGCAGCAGCTCCTGACCTTCCATGACATACAGCTCTTCCACGAGGTCCGCGTTCCAGGTAGCGGCAAGCAGAGTTCCGATGGCTACCTGCGTCGCCTTTTCCCCGCTGTCCATTCGAATTCCGGAAGGGCCATCCGCCGTACAGGCAACGGGAATTCCGTAGTGGAACAGACGGTCGGTGACTCCTCCGAAAGCCGATGCCGTGCCCGGGGTGACGAGCGGGCTGCTCATGCCTTCACCACGGACGATCGCGGCCAAGTCCTGATCATCAAGCTGCGCGATAAACGCCTCCAGGCTCACCTTGCCGTCCCGCACGTCCTGCAGCTTGTAGCCTCGATCCCCGGTCTGCTCCAGGGTTGCGGGGAGATTCTTCGCAATTCGCTCCGCCAAGGCTATCTTCTGGTTCGGCGCATCCTCGAAGGCGAGCTCATACGAGCCGTTTTCCTTCCGGACTCCCGGCTTCATTCTCGCGAAGGCCACAGTCGGCGCGAGCGCCTCTTCCAGCTGTTGCACGACTTGAAGAGCTTCCACCGCATAGCCGTTCTGCCCTTCAACGGTGATCTCTGTCAGCTTCTTGACGCTGGTTCCCACATACAAGCGATAAGTCCCTTCCTCCAGTACATAAGCGGAAGGATGCCCCGTCACGCCGCCGTCATCATAGGAAGCCATCGCATGAACCGGGAAGCTCAGGACCAAACGCTGCGATTCACCCGGCTGAAGCAACCGGGTTTTCCCGAATGCCGCCAACACCTTGGCTGGCTTGCCGAGCTTGCCCTGCGGCGCTTCATAATAGATCTGAACGACTTCCTTGCCCGCGAATGCCGTCCCGGTATTGTGCACCGTTACGCCGATCTCCAGATGCTCTTCACCTTCCCGGTTGACGAGCTTAGCTTCCTCCGATTCAACCTGGAAAGACGTATACGAGATGCCATAACCAAATTCATATTGAACCTTGTCCGGGCAAAAGGTTTCAAAATACCGATACCCAACATAGATATCTTCCTGGTAAAGGTTCTGGTGCTCATTGCCGTAATTGCGAGTGGAAGGATAATCCTCGATGGAAACCGCGATCGTATCGGTCAATTTGCCGCTCGGCGTCACCTCTCCGACCAGAACATCGGCGATCGCATTGCCGCCCTCCATACCGCCGTGCCAAGCGTAGATCACGCAGGGAATCGGGTTCGCATCCCCGTCCTCGTTCAGCCAGCTCATATCGATGATATTCGAGACATTCAGCACCACGGCCGTCTGCTCGAAATGAGCGGTCACGCTCTTCAGCATGGCCTTCTCTTCCGGTGTCAGCTGATAGCTGCCCGGTGCGTCGGCGTTGTCCTGATCCTCTCCCGCCGTCCGACCGATGACGACGATCGCCTTAGCGGATTTCCGCCGGGCTTCCGCCACCAGCTCATCGGTAAGCGGCATTTCCTTCTGATGCCAAGGCTCTGCGGCCCAGCCTCCTCCACCGTTATCGAAGGGATGCTCCTCGATCCACTTCTCATAGACGGCAGCTAGGTCTTCATTCACTTGAATGCTTGTTTTGCTTCGCAAACCGTCCAGCAGGTTGGTCGTATAGGCGACATGAACGCTTCCGCCCGAGCCTGTCCCGCTGCGGTAATAGTTGACCTGCGTTCTGCCGAAGACCGAAACCGTCTCGTTGTTGCCAATCGGCAGCACTTGGCCCTCATTCTTCAGCAGCACGGCTCCTTCCGCGGCTACTTTGCGGCTGAATTCCGCAAATCCTTCCAATGGAACTCCCAGCTTCTGTGTAGTCAATGAACTCTCTCCCTGTTGTCATTTCAATGTTTAGCGGTTCTGTCAAAAGCCCTTATCCCTTGCGGAATTTTCTCTACTTTCCCGAACCCATTCCTCTCACTATAAAGAATTTCCCCTTAAGAATCAAACCGGTAAACTAGAGGTCTTTTCCGGGATTTTTGAACGATCAATGGTTCCATTTCAAGGAAAAATTCAGGAACTGTTCAGCCAAAAGAGCCAGGGTAAACCGTCATCTCGGAAACGGTTTACCCTAGCGTCTTGTGCAAAGTGCACACTCGCATCCGATTCCCGGGGAGCACGAGCAAGATTCCGTGACGGCGATACCGTGCCGCCTTTTATTTTGAAGCTACAGGCTCATCTTCTTTCAGCAAGCGCACTCCCTGTTTACCCAGCTCCCGGTGTAGCTCCGTCATGCTTACTTCAGGCAGTGGGCAATGGGTGTCGATGCTTAAGGAAGCGGCAATTCCCGCCGCTTGGCCGAGCGCGAAGCAGGTCGCCTGCACGCGCATCGAGGACATGGCCACATGAGTGGCCGAGATCGAGCGCCCCGCCACCAGCAAGCCTTCGACCTTCGCGGGAATCATGCAGCGATACGGGATATCGTAGCCGTCTACGCGCCGCTCGTCGGTCCCTCTTTTGCCATCCGGGCTGTGAATATCGATCTCATAATTGGTTTGTGCGACGACATCCGCGAATCTTCTGCCTTCGACGATATCCTGCTCCGTCAGTGTGTAGCGGCCGACGATCTGATTCGTCTCCCGCACTCCGATCTGCCCGGGAATATGCGACAAGGTGTAAGTCTCAAAGCCATTGCGTTGCAAGTAGTCCGCGACGGACAAGGCCTGCCGCAGCGACTCCTTCTCGGCAAAGCTGACCTCCTCCACCTTGGAGCCGTTTCCTTTCACCCGGGTCATGTTCACGAGCATTGTTCCGTCCGAATTCCTCTCCCAATACAAATGACGCCCTTGCGGCAGCTCCTCGACCGAGCTGTACGTGTAGCAGCCTTCCGGCAGGCTGCGTTGTACCGGTTTTCCCGTATTTTGCATCATGAACATGAGAGTCATCGGTTGCGTCAAGCCGTCCTCTTCTCTGCCCGTCGTATAGTCGGCTCCAGCATCGATCGCCACAGCACCGTCACCGCTGCCGTCAATGAAGACAGCCGCCTTCAAGGCAAACAAGCCTTCGCGGGTATGGACGATGACCGCCGTTACTCGATCCCGTTCTTTAACCGCGCTAATGAATGTGGTATGGAAGAGAACCTTGACGTTTTCCTTTTCCAGCTTCTCATTGAAATAATGCCGCAGAAGAAAAGGATTGTATTGCGGAGCGATCGAAGTGTCGTGGGAATCGGGCAGACTCTCCGGCAAGGTCTCTTCGACAATCTCGCGGTAGATGCCGGTCACGTTGCCAACGGGCATAAACACACTCACATTCGCCAGCGTCCCCATACCGCCAAGCTGTCCCGAATGTTCGGCCACAATGACCTTTTTGCCGCAGCGTGCCGCTGCGATCGACGCAGCAATGCCCGCAGGACCTCCTCCAATGACGACAATGTCCGCCTCCGCAAGCAGGGGAACGCTCCGATTAAGAGAATACGCTTCCATGTGGATCAACCTCCTCATGATTTGACCGGCCTTTTCGATCAACGGATCAGCTTCATCATAATCGGACGCTTTTCTGCGCATCTAGTTCAAATTTAGTTCCAACGAATGACCGGCTTGCGCTTGTTATGAAGCTGCCGCACCGTGCCGCCATCGTGCCAGCGGCATTGCAAACGGATATGCTCGTAAGGAAGATGCGGATTCGCGATCCTCCACAGCAGCCGGTCGGCGGCGCGCTCTCCGGTTTTGCTAACCAGCAAATGCGGGTGGGTCACCTCATCGGACAAAGGCGAAAGGATCGTCTCCAGGCTGATCAGAGATACATCTCCCGGAATTTGCAGCGAGAGCGAAGCACATGCGTCGTACACCCAAGGCAAAATATATTCAATCGAGCATAACACGGCGGAAGGGGCTCTCTTCGTCAAAAGCTCGGCAAAGGCCTTCGTCCATTCCTGCTGCGTGGAGTAGCTCCGGATCAGGTGATCCTCCAAACGCACCTCAAGCCCGGCGTCGTTCATGGTTTCACTGAAGGCCTGCCAACGACGGCGGAACCCGCGATGGCTGTAGATGTCCCCGACATAGAGTATGGAGCGGTGGCCCGCTTCCACGAAGGTGAGCACGCTCTTGGCAATCGCATCATACACATCCCAAATGATGCTGTCGGCTTCGATCCCCGTCTCCGGGTAGTTCAGCAGAATCTTCGGAACAGGAACCTGAAGGATGCGCTTCTCCACGAGCAGCGGAAGGCCGAAGGACAAGAACAGGCCGTCCACATAGGGAACCGCCTGCTCATCCAGCCACGCGTTCAACCGGGCCTCATCGGTTGTCTCATCGGGATAAGTGATCCAGTTCAAGTGGTGGCCGAACTCAGCCAAGCGATCCGCCAGTCCGTCATACAGAAGCTGATGGAGGCTGCTTTTGGCGTAAGAGATAAACAGGAACCGACAGCTCTGCCCGGGCTGCACCTCAAGCCGATCGATGGCGAGCGAGTTTTCCTGCTGCTTCGTGCGGTAGCCCAATTCCCGTGCGGTTTGGAACACCGCCCGCCGGGTCTGCTCGGACATCCCGCTTCTCCCGCGCAAAGCCTTGGATACGGTGTGAAGGGAAAGGCCGAGGCGAGCGGCGATGTCCTGCTGAGTTATCTTATCGGGAAAATGCGGTTGTGGGCTCGCTTGTTCGTTTTCCTTTCGGCTGCTTTCGCTTGTTTGCGCGTCGTCGGCACAGCGCTCCAAATCAGCTTTCCACTTCACATGAATATCCTCCTCGTCGGCTGCTGGAGAGACCTCACGAGCTCCCCTTTGTCTCCCGAGTATTCGCTCCGCTTGTCCTTGTAGCGGTATCCTTACTCTCCTGCGCTTGCAGCGACACCTTCCTCTGTACCTGCCGCCGATGTACCTGCCGCCGCGTACCTGCCTTTGTTCCTGCCACTGCGGGCTGCGCATTTCCTTGCTTTTTGTATAGGCGAATCGCCGCCTGATGTCAACCCCCGACGGAGGAATATGGAAAAGAAGGCAGAGGCTTGCCTACGCCGATGGTTGTTAATCAGCCGAGCCACCCCTACTCTCGTACGTAAAAACCAACATCATGTACAGAGCTGAAATCAGCCTTAACGAGCTGCATCGAGTTTTGATTCTAATGGAAGCTACTGCCGCTAATGAGCTCATAAAGGTAGATTTATTTATGTAGCGGAAATGGACGCAGCTATTTGGCTTACTTCGGAGTGAATATCAACGATTGGCCCCTATTAGCTGCGTGTATCTCCGTTAAAATTTCACCCCACCAACTATCGATTAAATAGCGGCTACGACATCCGTTAGAAAAATTGAAGCAGGGGCTGGACCCAAGCAGGTATTTACCTGCTTAAGGGCCAGCCCCTCTGCTTCATAGTAAGGAAGGCGAACCACCGCTTCCGCAAAGGAAGCCGCAGTCGCCCGCCGAGATGATACCATTAATTGCGGATGAGATAATCGAACGCGCCCAAGGCTGCCGTCGCGCCCGATCCCATCGATATGATGATCTGCTTGAAGGGACTGTTGGTACAGTCGCCTGCAGCAAACACGCCGGGCACGTTGGTTGCGCCGTGGCGATCCACTACAATCTCGCCAAAGCGGGTACGCTCCACCGTGTCACCCAACCAATCGGTATTGGGAACAAGGCCAATCTGCACGAATACGCCTTGCAGCTCGGTGTGATGCTCCGCTCCGGTTTCCCGGTCCACATACGTAATGCCGTTCACTTTATCCGTGCCGGTGATCTCCTTGGTTTGCACATTCTTCAGAACCGTTACGTTCGGAAGGCTGTATAGCCGTTCCTGGAGGACCGAGTCGGCTTTAAGCTCAGGCAGGAATTCCAGAACGGTGACATGTTTCACGACACCGGCCAAGTCAATCGCAGCCTCGATGCCAGAGTTGCCGCCGCCGATAACCGCAACATGCTTGCCCGCGAAGAGAGGACCATCGCAATGGGGGCAGTAAGCGACCCCTTTGTTTTTGAACTCGGCTTCGCCGGGAACGCCGACGTTGCGCCAGCGAGCGCCGGTCGAGAGGATGACGGTTTTGCTCTTCAGCACCGCTCCGCTCTCCAGCTCGACTTCGATGAGCTCTTTCTTTTCCAGACGCTTGGCGCGCTGGACCTTCATCACATCGACGCCGTATTCGTTCACATGCTCTTCGAGGCTTGCCGCCAGCTTGGGCCCTTCGGTGTATTTCACGCTGATGAAATTCTCGATGCCCAAGGTGTCCAGCACTTGGCCGCCGAAGCGCTCTGCGACGATACCGGTGCGGATGCCTTTGCGCGCCGCATAGATCGCCGCGCTCGCGCCGGCCGGACCGCCGCCGATGACGAGCACGTCATAGGGCTCCTTGTTCGCCAATTCGGAAGCGTCGGGCTGGCTGCCCAGCTTGGCGAGAATTTCTTCGAGGGACGTACGTCCGCTGTTGAAGAATTCTCCGTTCAGGTAAACCGAAGGCACCGCCATGATGTTCTTGCTTTCGACCTCATCCTTAAAGGCCGCGCCGTCGATCATGGTGTGGGTGATGCCTGGGTTCAGCACGCTCAGCACGTTCAGCGCTTGCACCACGTCGGGACAGTTATGGCAGCTCAGGCTGACATACGTCTCGAAGTGATACTCGCCGCGAATGGCTTTGATCTGATCGATGACCTTCTGCTCCACCTTGGGCGGCCTGCCGCTTACTTGCAGCAGGGCGAGCACCAAGGACGTGAACTCGTGGCCAAGCGGAATGCCGGCAAAGGTAATGCCGCTGTCCGCTTGACCTGCGCGATTGACGCTAAAGCTCGGCGTTTTGGGCAACGAGGCCTTTTCCACCGTGATCCGGGGAGACATGCCAGCGATCTCTTCGACGAGAGCCAGCATCTCCGCGGACACGGCATCCGTACCTGCGCTCACTTTGAGGAGGACATCCCCCTCGAGAAGCTGCAGGTATTGAGCCAGTTGGGCTTTAATATCTGCATCCAATGCCATAAGGGTTCGCTCCTTAAATCTTTCCTACAAGATCCAGGCTCGGCTTCAGGGTAGCGCCGCCTTCTTGCCATTTGGCCGGGCATACTTCACCGGGATTGGTCCGAACATATTGTGCGGCTTTAATCTTGTTCACCAGAGTGCTGGCGTCGCGGCCGATGCCGCCGGCATTGATTTCAAGAGCTTGAATGACGCCGTCCGGGTCGATGATGAACGTGCCGCGGTCTGCCAGGCCGTCTTCTTCGATCAGGACATCGAAGTTACGGGACAGCGTATGGGACGGGTCGCCGATCATCGTATAGGTGATTTTGCCGATCGCTTCCGAGCTGTCATGCCAGGCTTTGTGCGTGAAGTGGGTATCAGTCGAAACGGAGTACACTTCAACGCCAAGTCCTTTGAGGGTTTCGTATTGGTTCTGGAGGTCTTCAAGCTCCGTCGGGCAGACGAAGGTGAAGTCGGCCGGGTAGAAGCAAACGACGCTCCACTTGCCCTTGAAGTCAGCCTCGGTGAGGTCGACAAACTTACCGTTGTTGTAGGCAGATGCTTTAAACGGGAGTACTTCTTTTCCAATCAGAGACATAATGATTTTTCCTCCTTAGTGTGATTTTAACTTTATATAAAGAATAATATCACAAATGGAAACTTTGTTCATGAAGCTACCGTGAAGGAAAAATTAAAACTCTGTGAAGTCCTTCAACTGGTTGAGCGAAACCCAAGAGACGGCAATCTTCATAAGCATACCCCACTTAAGCGAAAAAAATGCTAAGCGGGAAAGTGAAGTGCGCTGTATCAAGCCCTATCGAGCCCTATCGATCCCCTATACGCACAAGGCGTTCTCTCCCAAGGGGTGAATCTTGCAGAAACCAGGTGAAAGCAGCAAGATCCACTGCTTCATTCGCCGAACCCGCTGCGCAGCTGACAAAAGCAGCCTGTCTCCCGAGAGAGCAGGCTGCTTTTACTTGACGTGTGCGGAAGGGTCTGTCTCCCCATCCCGTCAACCGGGTTCCTTGGCCAATTGTCGCAACTTTCTATCGTAGCCACCCGATCAAAGTCGGACGTTCAGAGAGTATATACGGACAGAGCAGCATGTTGTTGTTGTTGTTCGTTCACTTAGCGGACATGCGGAAGGCGAGCGTCACGATTTTGTAGCCTGCGACGTCCAGCTCAGCGGAGGGCAGCTCCGCGCGGCGGCGCTCCAGCACGTCGCTTTCGTAAACGGCGGCGGCTTCAAAGGGCAGCGCAGCTTCCAGCTTGACCGAAGCCGAGCCAATGTTGTACCAACGCGCCACGAGATCCCCCGTCTCCTCCGCGATCTTAAACGAGGAGAACGCCAGCGGCGAATGCTCCGCATTCCAGCTCAGCGCCTGTGCGGACACAGGAAGGGTTGCTTCAACCGCACCGGAAGCGGTGGCAGTTCCGACCTTCCCGTTCCCGGATTTCCACAGCGTTGCGGCGGCGGCAAATTGGCCGGATTGGACGCTGGTCCACGGAATTTGATATTGGTAAGCGAGTGCATACGCCCCCGACTCGGCTGCATCTCCATGATGAGGGATGATGGCGTATTCCACCACCTGCTCGCCCAAGCATTGCGCTTCAGGTGTTTCGAATACGCCCCAATCGCCCAGCTCCGAGGAGGCGCGCAGAAGGGTCAAGGCGATCGTGTTCTTGCCGTCGCGAAGCACTTCATACTCGTTTAAGCCTTTGTTAGCGACAACCAGCCCGTCGGTTCCGTCCGTCACATGCACGAACGCCTGCTGATGCTGAGCATTGCTCGGGTTCGTCCATTCCTTTGCCGGGACATTGCTGCGTTTCGCCACTTCAAAGATCGAATCGGCGTAATGATGCTCCGCCTGTCGGTTTGTCGGGAACAGCGCCCGCAGGCGATGATCCTTCGCTTGGTTGTTGAAGCTCGTCTTGACCTGAAGCAGGCCGCTGCCCGATTCGAGGGTGTAACGGGTTGTCAGCACGAGCGGAACGAGGCGGTCCGAGCGCTGAGCCTTGCGCTCCGTGAAAGGAACCATCTCGCGCTTCTCTTGAAGGAACCGTTCTCCCGCGCTCTCCGGAATCTCCCAGCGAAGAACACTCTCGATGACGGCGCGATAAAGAGTTTGCTCCACCACACGCAGCTCCGCTTTCAACTGCTCGGTCGTGAGCGCCTGCTCGCCGTCCGGTTGACGGTAAACATATTCGTTGCCGATATCTCCGGTATTCTCATATCCGTTCAGGCCGGGATAGGCCGCTCCGGATGGCTTGTCCGTTACTGTAACGGTTCCGTTGTCCGCCACTTCCACGCGCAGCTTCTCATTCTCCATGGTCATGCCCTGCACGGTAACGAGATCAAGCGCAGCCTGTTCGCGAGCGCCTTCCCGTTCGGGAACGAGGGCATACGTGCGATAGCCGAGCTCAGCTACTTCGGCAACGGGAAGCGTTACCCGCACCTTGCGCGCCATATACGGCTGGCGGAAGCGATCCTTCGGCAGGTCATAGCCGAAATGGGCGCCGAGGTCTTCGATGCGGGCCGGATAAACGCAGCCTGCTTCGTCCAGCACCTGATAGCCGGGAAGCGGCTCGTGCTCCAGCTCTCTAGCAAGCGCCTGTGGATTCGGCCCCTCCGGAAAATACTTTCTCGCCACGATCAGCTCGACTTCAACAGTGCCGCTGCGCTTCCAGCCGCTCGTATTGAAGACGGTGAACGGGATCGCTTCCTCTCCCCACGCCACAACCGCGCCCGTAGCGATCTTCCCCGCGATGGCTTCCGCGCTTTGGGCCACAATCGTCTCGGTCATCTGGATGCTCTTGGCGAAGCGGGTAATCATTTCTCGATGCACTTCATCGACGCTGCAGCCGCAAATGCTGTCATGAGGATGATTCTGCATCAGCGTCTTCCAAGCATAGGTCAACAGATGATGCGGATAAGCCTTCCCCACGGTCTGCTGAGCAAGCGCTGCAAGCGGTTCAGCTACCTTCTCAAGCAGAGTCTGAGCGCGCTGGTTCAACTGCTTCAGGTAGACGCGGGCGGAAGCCGTATTGACGAGCGTTCCCCATCCGTCCGTATGCTGGCTGCGAAGCTCCCCTTCGATGGTGACGAGGTCGTTCGGAAGCTCCGATCGCAGCGCTAGCAGATACTCGTCAAAATTAGAGTGAACGAAGTCTACATCCGGGTACAGCTCGGACGCGGTGCGAAGAGCCTCCGACAGATCCGTCTGAATCGGCTGATGATCGCAGCCGTTCATGAAGAGCAAATGCGGCGTAGAAGCGAACCGCTCCGCATCCGCCAGGTTTTTGTCCCAGTAGGTTTTCGCGGCCGCCGCATCGGCGGGGACCTCCATCCCGTTGCAATACCAATTGGCAAACAGAACGCCGAGCACCTCCGACCCGTCCGGAGCACGCCAGATCATCTCGGAATAAGGCGACTCGTAGCTGTCCGCTTCCCCCACCGTATTGTTGAACCCGGTAGGCTTGACGCCCCGCCCGAAGACGGCGTTATCGATGTCAGCCTGCTGCAAAATTTGCGGGGCCTGTCCCATATTCCCGAACGAATCGGGGAAATAACCGGTCTTGGAGATGATGCCGAACGGCTTCGCGTCCCGGTGGCCGATCAGCAGATTCCGCAGGTTCGCTTCGCTGCTCGTCAGAAATTCATCCTGCAGCACATACCAAGGCCCGAAATGAATTCGCCCTTCGCGGATATAACGGTCCAACCGTTCTTGCTGATCGGGGCGGATCTGTAAATAGTCCTCGCGGACAATCGTCTGCCCATCCAAGTGGAAATAGCGGTAGTCCGGGTCCCGATCCAGCGTATCGAGCAAGGTGTCCACCAGCTCGATCAGCAAGGCATGATGATATTCATAAGGCATGTACCACTCGCGATCCCAGTGGGTATGCGAGATGACATGCGCAGTTTTTTTCTTGGTCATGCGGTTCCACTCCTTCGATCGAGCCATGTCGGCCCGTATTTCCGATGCTCTTATCCCTTGGTCGCTCCGCCCATGCTAAAGCCTTTGGACATGTAGCGCTGGGAGAAAATGTACAGCACAACGGAGGGCATGGTGTAGAGCAGCGAGAACGCCGCGAGCCGACCGTATTCCACCATCCCGTGGCTTCCAAAGAATTGATAGATGGTGACGGAAGCAGGCAGTTTTTCCGGCGTTTGCAGTAAAATATACGGAACAAAGAAGTTGCCCCAGCTGCCGGAGAAGGTAAAGATCGCGATCGTGGCGATCCCCGGCAGCATCAGGGGAGCGACAATTTTACGCAAGCCGCCCCATACGGAGGTTCCGTCGATCCATGCCGATTCCTCCAAGTCGATCGGAACGGAATCCATGAAATTTTTCATCATCCAGATACCGTACGGCAGGGAGGAGGAAGTCAGGAACAGCATCGTTGCGAAGATGGAGTTCTGCAGCTTGAAGTACAAGAACATTTGAAATACAGGCACCATAACGGCGGTGATCGGCAGAGACGTCATAAAGAGGATGCTCAGCAGAAAGCTCTTCTTGAACCTCATCTCATATCGAGACAGCGGGTACGCGGCCAGAATGGAGACGACGACAACCAGGATGGCCTGTCCCCCCGAGAGCAAAAGCCCGACGCCAAAGGAGCGGATATTGCCGGTATCCCCCAGCACCGCTGAAAAGTTAGCCAACGAGAAGGAGCTCGGAATTTTGATCCCCTGCCGCGCATTCAGGTCGAAGGCAGCGAAGAGGAGCCACAGGAGAGGAGCCAGAAAGCAAATCCCGAGAAACACCAGAATGCCATACTGGATGTTGCGATGAAGCCTATGATTAACCACGATGATCCACCACCTTTTCGGCTACATTTTGACTTTCATCGATTTCATATAGAGCAAGCTTGTCACGATGCCGATGAACAGCAGCACAAGCGAGATTGCCGTCCCATAGCCAAACTGGTAGTTCACAAAAGCCTGATTGTACATGAAGACGGGCAAGGTTTGCGTAGCTGTTCCGGGTCCGCCTCCGGTCATGGTATAGATGAGCGTGAACACGCCCAGCGTTTGAAGGGTAACCAGCATCATGTTGGTTACGATCGAGCCTTTTACCATGGGGATGGTGATATGCCGCAGCAACTGAAAACCATTGGTTCCGTCGATAACCGCCGCCTCTTCCACATCCT
Source organism: Gorillibacterium timonense (assembly GCF_001457415.1). Classification (GTDB taxonomy): domain Bacteria; phylum Bacillota; class Bacilli; order Paenibacillales; family NBRC-103111; genus Gorillibacterium; species Gorillibacterium timonense. Next base: position 96,610 of record NZ_LN881722.1, on the reverse strand, counting down.
TCGGAATTTCATCGAGAGCGGATTGGTAAACCATCATGGAGAACGCCGTTCCGTGCCAGATGTTGGCGATGATAACACTAACCATGGGGAAGCTGAACAGCCAGGATACCGGCTTCAAGCCGATCCAGCCGATGATTTGATTCAAGGAGCCATTGTCGCTGAAAAAGGAAACCATGCAAAACGCCACTACGATTTCCGGGGTTACCCACGCGGCGATGACAATAATTCCGAGGATGCGCCGGAAGGTCACATTCTTTTCCTTCATCAGCAGCGCCAGAATGAAGCCCAGCATAACTTGACCGATCACGGCCGAGAATATCAAAAAGACCAGGGTGCGCCATACACTGATTCGAAAATCCGGGTCTTGGAACATATTGATGAAATTCTGAAAGCCGACAAATTGTAGATTTTTTGCCGCCTCACCGGTCAAGGCCATATTGGTAAACGCGAAGCAGAACGTAAGGATAATCGGAAAGATGAAAAACACAAGCAGCAGCAGTATCGAAGGCGTGAAGAACAGAAAAGCTCCCGATTTCTTCCTCCCCATGAGTACTCTCCTTTCTAGTCCAAGAAGAAACAGTCGCCGCCGCTTGCGTAAGCTGGCGACGACTTGTCTCTCCCGCCATTTCCTATTTCTCTTCTATGCTGTCCGCACCGAGAGAGCGAGATACATTGTCTTTCAATTGCTTCATGGCATTTTCCGGAGTGAGCTTGCCGGTAGCGATGCTTTCCACGATGCTTTGCAGTTGAGCCGAGACCGTAGCGTATTGATCGTTCGCCGGACGGAAGTGCGCCGTATTGACCATGGCTTGAGCTTCGGCGATAAAGGTGCGATCGGTGTAGCCTTGGACCTCGGTGGAATCATTGCGGGGGCTCAAAGCACCTTCCGCGATAACCCGAGCCGTGCCGTTGTCCCGGTTCATCAAGAACTCCAGGAACTTCCAAGCTGCTTCCTTGTTCTTCGATTGAGCCGGAATCGACCAAGCCCATCCGCCAGACATCGTGGTCGCTCCCGGTTCTTGGCCGTTCTGGGTTGGGAACGGAGCAAAACCCATCTTGTCTTGAACATTCTCAATCGGAGCCGCGCCGTTCGCGAACCAGGTCGAACCGGCCCAGCTGCCGTCGACGGCCATCGCGAGCTTCCCTTCCGGGAACAACTGCTGGAACGCGATGCTTCCCGCTTGGCCGTTCAGTGCGACCTGCAAGGAAGTCCCCGTCTTGTCTACGTTGTAGACTTGATTGATGAAGTTGAAGGAATCGAGCAGACCTTGGCTGCCGACCACCCATTTCTTGGTCGTGTCGTTATAGAGCGTATCGTTCGTTCCGTACAGCAGCATCTCCAGCGTCTGCATCGTGACCCCTTCGCCGCTCGATTTGCCGACGATCAGGTTAAGCGGCGTTACATCCGGGAACTTGGCCTTGATGGTGCGAGCGGCCTCCAGCACTTCTTCCCAGCTTGCCGGCTTAAAGGGCACTTGGATGCCCGCTTGCGCCAGCAGCTCTTTGTTGTACCAGATCCCGCGAGTGTCGGTGGTAGCCGGCACGCCGTATACTTTGCCGTCTTCACCGGTTACGCCGGCTTTCAGGTTATCGATGATATGGTCCTTCCAATCCGACCAACCGGCGACCTGCGTATCCAGCGGCTCCAAATACCCAGCGGCGGCATCCGATTTGATAATGGACGTATCTTCGGCCACAATATCAGGCGCGGTGCCCGCCGATTTCATTTGCAGCACGATCTTCGACGTATAGTCGCCTTCGCTGGCTAGAATCGGAGCGATGTTGATTTTGATATCGGGGTTCTGTTTTTCGAATTCTTCGACCAATCCGGATTTGAAGTATTTCGTCAGCGTGTCCTCCGAACCGGCGGAGCGGAACGTAATCGTCACGCTTTGCTTGCCTCCGTCGGAATTCCCCGCATTTGACTTGCCGCTCGAACAGGCGCTTGTCACAACAAGCAAAGATGCGATAGCAGCAGTCAGGATGACCTTCCCTTTTTTAGCCTGTCTCATTTCTCGTCAATCCCCTTCGTTTTAGGATCGTAGGCGCTCTCCGTTTTCCCATCTCTCAAGAAGATTCTTTCTCTATGGTGCTTGTACGCTTTCGGCCGTGCTCGTGTGGATATGATTAGGCACCCATGAACGTGAGAACGGATGCCGGAACCATCGTTGATGTTGCAAGCGCACGAGGATGAAATGGTCTTCATGCCTTCGCGTTGAATCGTCGGGATTACGAGTGGATGCGAATTCCGCAATAATCCATGATCAGTTCGCTGAATAACATGTTGGACCAGGAAAACCATGGTCTTGTAAACTGCTGCGGATCGTCGGGCGAGAAGCTTTCATGCGTCAGCCCCGTATCTGCGTCTGTATCCTGAATCATTTGGAGCATCCGGGCCTTCTCTTCCCGGTCCGAAGACGTCAGCCCCTGCATGGATAAGGCGATATGCCAGATATAACCGGGAGGCGTATGCGGACTACCGATGCCCTCCGCAGCTTGACCGCGATAGTAGTACGGGTTGTCCTCACTCAAGATAAACCTGCGGGTGTTCCGATAGATCTCGTCCTGATCGTCGGTGTATCCCAAATAAGGCAGGGCGAGCAAGCTCGGTACATTGGCGTCGTCCATCAGGGTATAGCCGCCTTTGCCATCCGTTTCATAAGCATAGATTTTCCCGTATACGGGATGATCATAAACCCCGAATTTGCGGATGCCGGCTTCGATTTCGTCTGCCAGTCCCAAGGCTTCCTCGGCTAAGACCGCGTCCCCATATACGACGCGGGCAATCTCGTCCAAATAGCGGAGCGCGACAACGGCGAACATGTTGGAGGGAATCAGATACCCATAATTGCAGCAATCGTCACTCGGGCGGAAGCCGCTCCAGGTCATCCCGGTGTAGGCCGTTTCGCTGCCTTTGCCTTCTCTGACCAACGTATCGGTAAGAGGAGCATTCAGGCGCTGGAACGTGTACGGCGACTTGTCCTCATGATGCTGCTCGACTTTCCACAGCTTGATGATCTCGTAAGCGGCCTTACGGAACGTCTCATTAAAGGGTTTGACCGACCCGCTGTTTTTCCAGAGCAGGTATCCGAGTTGAATGGGATAAGCCAATGAATCGATTTCGTATTTGCGTTCCCAAATCCAAGGGTTCATCGCGGTCAAATCCTGCTGATGGCCCGCTCCGGTTGGCCCCTCATTAAAAGCGTTTGCATAGGGATCAATCAGCACGTACGCCATCTGCCGTTCGATCAGCCCTGCGATCATATCCGCGATGCTCTCATCCTCTGCAGCGAGGACCAAATACGGACGTACCTGAGCCGCCGAATCGCGCAGCCACATGGCGGGTATATCGCCTGTGATAACAAAGGTCGTTCCGTCTTCCTTCCCCTTGATAGTGGTCACGATGGTGTTCGTAAAGCAATTTTCAAACATCTGCGCCAGCTTTGGCTTATCCGGTAAACATTCCTTCACCCGATCCACCATGTTTCGGATCGATGCGGGAACGCTTTTTTCGACATCTGACGACAAAAGCCATCACCTTCCTTCTCTTGTTGCACCCCATATGAACCGCTTTCATCATTATCCTACCCTCTTTATTATAATATGTCAATATACTAATAGTATAATTGGTATGTGAAAATTTTAATTAGATATAATGGTATACCAAGTGTTCGCATTTAACAGAAAAGAGACCTCGTATGAGGTCTCTTAAGAGAAGGAATGGATCAGCTTGAAGCAGGGCTTGTTCGAACGGGTCCAGTCGATCTTCCTTTAACCAAAGTGGCCGGAAGCAGAATCCGGTTTACCGGGCTTTCGTTCCGGTTCATATCCAGAACCATTTCACAGGCCTGTTTCCCCATTTCAAACTGATCCTGCCGGATGTGAGTAAACCGGAAGCTGTCGCTCGATTTCGGACTGTCGAAGCAGATGATCGACAAGTCTTCGGGAATCCGCAGCCCCAGCTTCGCGGCCGCCGCCTCCGCCAGCAAGGCGATGTTGTACTCCGCTGCAAAAAGCGCCGTAATCTGAGGATGCCGCTTGAGATGATCCACCAGCATTTCCGCGTCCTGTACACGGGCCTCCGGGTCAAAGACATTCGGCATGGTAGAGACGAACGACTCCAGCCACTGCTCCCGATTCACCAGAATCCCGTATTCGGCATGGGCTTCGACGATTCCCTCAATGCGCTCTTCAATCGCCGTCGTGTTTACCGGAGGTGTGGTCAGAAACGCAATATCCCGGTGTCCCAGCTCGAACAGATGGATCGCCCCTTCTTTGGCCGCCTTCACATTATCCGTGCTGACGGAAGAAGCCGGGATTCCCTTGAGATAACGGTCCACCATGACGAAGGGGAACTTCTCGATGACCAGCTTCAGAATCTCCGCGCTGAAATACTCCCCCTGCGCCGGGAAGATGATCAGCCTGTCCACTCCCAGCTCCAGCATCTCCCGGATGATCTGTTCCTCTTGCTCGGCAATGCCGAAGGAACGTCTCACGACCAGAAAGGCGCCGTTCTCTCGGCTCGCTTCTTCCAGTCCATAGAGCAGCTCTGTCCCATACATATCGCTAAAATTCGTGATCACGAGGCCGATCAGCTGGCCTTTATTATTCTCCTTGGACCTTCCCAAATGAGTCGAATGAATCGAGCTCGAGTGGTTCAACGGGTGCGACTGCCGCTGAGGCTTGGCATCTGACACAAACGATCCCCTGCCGGGCTTCCGGACAATATAGTCGTCTGCCGCCAGCATCTCCAGCGCCTTCTTGCTTGTAATCCGGCTGACGCCAAACTCGTCGCAGAGCTCCTTCTCCGAGGGCACTCGTTCTCCTACCTGATAACTCCCTTGTTCAATCCGCTCACGCAGCTCTTCAAAAATCTGCTCATACATCGGCTTCGACGACGAATGATTCACCAAAATCAAGCACCTCCATCAACCCTTGCAGCATAACCCTTTATCCTAATATATCATGTTATATTAGGTTTGAAAAGATGGTTGGGGCAGCTCGGCCGCATTTCCGGTGCCCTCGTAAGCCGAAGGGATGTCCGGAGAAGTCACTCTCTCCCATCCTTACTGCCGGGTTGAACGATCCAACTTGCTCGTCGGATGCAATCCGGTTGACGGGCGTGCGCTTCGGAAGACGAAGGTGCGCTGCGACCAATAGCTGAAAGCAAAGAGGATTCCCTCCGTCAGCAGCTTGGCCGCAACGAGCGGAACGCCGATACGTTCATGGAAGAGGAACATGAGCCCGTAGTTGAACCCCAGAATCAGCAAGACAAGCGCGAAATATTTTGGAGCCGACGAGCTCACCGCCTCACGCTGCTTATCGCCGAATACAAAGCGCCGGTTCATCGCGTAATTGAAAAGGGAGCTGCAAGCCCTCGCGCCGACGACTGAAAGGAGCAGGCTGCCGCTTAGCAGTTGGAGCAATAAAACCAGCACGAAATCGAGCAAGGCCGCAAGCACCGAGGATGAGCAGAACTTCAGGATTGGGGCATACACCTTGGCGGAATCGGCGATAGGGCGAAAATGCGACGATTTGTTATCTTCCAAATAAATGGTATCGATCGGCACCTCGTATAAGGAGTAACCCTCTCTTTGGGCCTGCAGCAGCATGTTCATCTCATATTCGAACCGCTCTCCCGGAATCCGGCACAGCCAATCCAGCATCGTGGCCGGGAAGCCACGAAGTCCGGTCTGAGTGTCCTGGATGCGCCGCCCGGTCGTCAACGAATATACCCAGCGGGTAGCGTCGTTGCCGAAACGGCTCCTGAACGGAACCTTTCCGGTAAAATGCCTGCACCCAAGCACGATCTCGTAACGGTAATCGACTAATGCATCGGCGATTCGCTTGATATCGGCGGGGAGATGCTGCCCGTCGCTGTCGGCGCAGATCACGCCCTCCCTTTCGCCGATGTCAATCAAGTAGCGGAACCCGGTCTTCAGAGCGCGGCCCTTGCCGAGATTGACCGCGTGGGTGAGCACGACGCAGCCGGATTGACGCGCCAAGTCGAATATCGGACGATAGGCTTCGCCGCTGCCGTCATCGACAATGACGATCTTGGAGCGGAAAGTCGCTTTTAAATTGGCAATAAGGGAAAGCAGCCGGTCGTCCGGTTCATAAGCGGGAATCAATACGGTCATGGGGATCTGCCTCCTTCGGAATCGTTCGCTTGCAGCTCGGAAGATCATTTCGCGATATAGAGGATGTCGCTGACGCCGCGCTCATTGCCCTTGCTTCCCGGGCTGTTCACGACCCTGCCATTAAAATACATCGTAGACGAGCCTCCGCCGTCGAGGTTGTAGGCTTCCTTTGCCCCCAGGTCTTCGAAAAGCTTGGCAAATTCGGTGAGGGTCAGCCCCTTGCTGTAGTTCTTCTGCCGGCCGTCGACGACCACGAACACATAATGATTGGCGGAGATCATGCCGACGCCCGTTCGCGGGTTGGCTCCGTCAATCGTGCCGTAGCCGATGTTGTTATCGATCTTGACGTTCGTTAAGTTTTGGACGGCCTTGCCGTCTTTCACCAACACCGGTCCAAACGAGAAGGTGTTCGTCACCCCTTGGGCCAGCAGCTCTTCTGCCGAAACCTCCTTTTCATCGTACGAGGCCATCGTGCCGTCGCTATAAAGGGCGAGCCCTTCACGCGCCGGTTTATTGCGGTAGAGCGTGCCATTCCGGATGATGACCCCATCGTTGCGGAACCCGTAATAATCGCCGTTAATGGCGAATATCGCCTTGTTCGCAGAAGCGATCACCGAGGTGTCTTCGATAATATTGCGGCCGTAGGCATTATCTGCAAAAGCCGTCAGCAGATTAGACGAGTCCTTCAGCTGAACATCGGCGACATAGTAGGTGACTTTGTCCGAGCCGCTGCCGGTCTCCACCTTCTTGATCGCAATCTCAGTGGAGTCGCTCTTGTAATTCCAATCGTCGGAGGAGACCTGTTGCGCGGAGTCCGCAGCTGCCGTTGAAGTAGCAGAAGGGGAGGCAGCGGTTGTGGATGCAGACTCCGATGTGGGCGTTGATGACGACGCGGTTGTAGGTGTCGGCTCGGATGAAGCTGTTGATGACGATGAGGATGACGTTGGGCTGGATGAGGACGAAGAAGACGTCGATGTAGACGCGGAATCGACGAACCTTGTTATCGTATTCGGTTGTACGACCACTTCCACATGCCTGATTAAATAGCGATCCGCCAACCCGTAGACAATGGCACCGATAATGGATAGGGAGAGGATAAGACCGATCAGCAGCTTTCGTCTCGATTTTCGTTTTTTGACCATCATGAGCAGGTCACTCCTCCTAAAGCTCTTCTCTGTTTTTTATTATAGGAGGCCTAGCTTAAATTTTTCTTAAATGAAAACAGAAGGAAACCAATGGTGAATAGAGGGTATCCTTAAATGGGAGAAAAAAAGAGACCCATGGGTCTCTCTTGAGGGATTAGCCATCCGCAGCCGAATCAAGCTGCCGCAACGAAGTTTTACCGGATCAGTTGAACTTCGGTCTGCAAGGCGGTATGGGAAACCATCCCTTCATATTTTCTCTGATAAAATGGTATTTCCGATGTATCGCAATAGACATAATGACCAGGAACCACCTCATGAAGCTGGCTGCTCTCCGTCTGAATCAATTGGTGAAAGACCAGTCGAGTTCTCTGACTCTCATAATCCGGGTCCGGATAAGGAATGGACGATAGCAAGCTCTCCGTATAGGGATGCAGAGGGAAGCGATAAAGCTCCTTTGCATGGCCAAGCTCAACGATCTTCCCGCGATACATCACGGCGATTCGATTGCTGATATATTTGACCATGGAGAGATCATGGGCGATAAAGAGATACGTTAGTTGCTTCTCCTTTTGCAATCGTTTCAGCAGATTTACGATCTGGGCTTGAATGGATACATCCAATGCGGATATGGGCTCGTCACAGATAATGAATTTGGGCTGCACGGCCAAAGCGCGGGCGATGCCGATCCGCTGCCGTTGACCCCCTGACAACTCGTGAGGATAACGATTGGCATGATCCGGGTTTAGTCCTACCGTCTCGAGCAGCTCGGCGACTTGACGATTGCGGTCTGCGGCATTCTTGGCCAGCCCGTGAACATCGATTCCTTCGGCAATAATCTCCTTGATCTTATTCCTCGGATTCAGTGAAGCGTAGGGGTCCTGATAGATCATCTGGACATCGCGCCGGAACTGCAGCCATTGCTTTTTGCTATGAAGAGTCGATAGATCCACGCCATCATAATAGATACGCCCCGCCGTAGGCTGATATAGCTGAATGATCGTCCTCCCCGTCGTCGATTTGCCGCATCCCGACTCGCCAACGAGACCGAAGGTCTCCCCTTCCCCAATCGAAAAGCTGATATCGTCCACGGCCTTAACTCGACCAGAGCCCGCCTTGAACACCTGCTTCAAGCCATCTACCCGTAAAAGTTCACGTTTGTTCTCCATCATGTCAATCCCTCTTTTTTGATCAGACCGCTGTTTCTAGCCAGAAAATAACGTCGACGGGCCGCAATCGCTTCAGGCACTTCCATCTTCGGAGCACGCGGATCCAGCAGCCAGGTGGCGGCAAAGTGAGTCGGAGACACCTGAAACAGGGGCGGTTCATAATGAACATCGACCGTTAAAGCATAGGGGTTGCGCGAAGCGAACAAATCCCCTGGGGGCGGCGCCAAGAGATCGGGCGGACTCCCTGGGATGGCATAGAGGTCTTCGTCGCCGGTGTCCACGGTCGGCATGGACCTCAAGAGTCCCCATGTATACGGATGCTGAGGATTGTAAAAGATTTCGTCAACCCGGCCGATCTCGACGATCTTCCCTCCATACATCACCGCCACTCGGTCCGCGACATTCGCCACCACTCCCAAATCATGCGTGATGAAGAGGATAGAGGTCGACACCTTATTCTGCAGGGTCTTGAGCAATTCGAGAATTTGGGCCTGAATGGTGACGTCGAGCGCCGTTGTCGGCTCGTCCGCGATCAGGATCTCCGGGTTGCAGGCAAGTGCGATCGCTACCACGATCCGCTGCCGCTGACCGCCGGAAAATTGATGAGGATAATCATTCAAGCGCTTCTCACAGTCGGGAATTCCTACATCTTGCAGCAATTCCAAAGCTCTCTTCCTAGCAGCCGACTTGCTCAGCTTCTGATGAAGAATCAAGGGCTCGGCCACCTGCTTCCCCACTGTCATCGTCGGGTTCAGAGATGTCATCGGGTTCTGAAAAATCATCGCAATCTCTTTTCCACGAATATGCTTCATTTCCTTATTGCTTTTGGCGAGCAGGTCTTCCCCGTGATAGAGGATTTCTCCGCCCTCCACCTGTGCATTTTTGGCGAGCAGCCCCATCATGCTCCTGCAGGTTACGGATTTTCCCGAACCCGATTCGCCAACGAGGGCAAGGGTCTCCCCTTTTTGCAGAGCGAGGGTCACCCCTCGTACCGCCTTTACCTTACCGGCAAACGTTTGGAAGGATATATGCAAATCATTCATTTCCAATAAAGTTTCCGCCATCCGTTTCAGCCCCCTACTCTTTCATCTTCGGATCGAAGGCATCCCGAAGCCCGTCCGCCAGCAAGTTAAAGGAAATCATGATCACACAGAGAACGGCGGCGGGAAACCACATCAGATGGGGCAAAAATCGAAACGTTTTATACCCTTCGTTAAGCAGCGTCCCGAGCGACGCATGAGGCGGACGCATTCCGATCCCGATGAAGCTCAAGAACGCCTCGAAAAAAATCGCGCTGGGAATGGTGAACATCGTCTGAATGATAATGATCCCGCTTAGATTCGGGATGATATGCTTCACCGCAATATTCAGAGAGGAAACGCCGAGCGTCCTCGCTGCCAATATGTACTCCTGCCCCTTCAGCCTAAGGGTTTGTCCACGAATCACCCGCGCCATCGTAATCCAGCCGGTTAAGGCCAAGGCAACGATGATCGACATGGCCCCCGGCTTAAAAAACAGGAGCATCAGAATCACGACAACCAAGGTCGGAACACCGGAGATAATCTCCAGGATGCGCTGCATGAAATTATCCGTGCGCCCTCCCTTCCAGCCGGAGATCAAGCCGTAGGTTACCCCAATGACCAGATCAAATAGGGCAGCCACCCCGGCAATCAACAGGGAGATGCGGGTACCCGCCAAGATCCGCGACAGCAAATCGCGTCCGAATGCATCCGTACCAAAATAGTAATGTACGCCTTGAGGAACGTGGGCAAGCTCGTACTTGTTCACCCATTTGCCCGCCACCTTCGCCATCCCGTTAAACCCATTGATATCCAGCCCGGGAATGCGAGGCGGTAAATTGGCATGCGGCACATTTTGCAGATTCGGATCATGCGGAGAGTACCAGATCGATGCCACCGCTATGAGGACAATGAGCAATAAGATATAAAGCGATACGAGAGCCGCTTTGTTTTTCTTCAATCGCCTCCATCCATCCCGATAGAAGGACAAGGAAGGTGCGGATATTTTCTCATTATCCAAAAAGTAGTCGCTGCTTAAAGGCTCAAAATAAGAGTCCGGAATCTCGGGAAGCGCCTGTCCCATCCTGTTTGCTTCGCTCATGATGTTCCTCCCGCTACCCGGATCCGCGGATCGATAATCCCGTAGAGAATATCTACGAGTAAGATGACAACGACAAGCAGCGTGGAATAGAGCAGTGTCACACCCATGATGGTGGCATAGTCATTGGTCAGGATGGATTTAACAAACTGTTCGCCGATGCCCGGAATGGCGAAGATATTCTCCACCACCAAAGAGCCTGTCATCAAGCCAACGGTCATGGGCCCGAGTATGGTGATCAAGGGAATCAAGGCGTTTCGCAGGCCATGGACAAAGGCCATCCGCCATTCGCTCTGTCCCTTGGCTCTTGCCAATTCTACATAGTCGCTATTGAGCACCTCGATCATTTCGGTGCGGATAAAACGGGCGGCATCCGCCATGGGCGAGATGGATAAAGCGATCGTCGGCAGTATGGTGGATCGAAATCCGTCGTCCCACAAGGCGATCGGCAGCCATTTTAAACTGATGGCGAATATCGCCTGAAGCAGAACCGCAAAAACAAAGTTGGGAATCGAACGCCCGATGATGGCCGTTAAAGAGGCAAAGGTATCCGTAAAACTGTTCTGATACATAGCCGAGATCGTTCCGAGCACGATTCCGACGACCGTTCCCAGCAGCATCGCCTGAATTCCCAACTGAAGCGAGGGGCCAATGCGCTTGGACAACAGCTTGCCCACAGGCTGATTGCTGAATTGCAGCGAGATGCCGAAGTCGCCGCGGACGATGCCCGACATATAGGTGGCATACCGTTCGGTTACCGGTTTGTTCAGTCCATACTTCTCATCCATGATCTGCCGCTGCTGGTTGGTCAGCTTCTCTTCGTTATTGTAAGGACTGCCCGGCAAGAAGTTCATCAACAAGAAGGTTATCGAGCTGATAAAGAATAAGGTGACCAGCATGTACCCGACCCGTTTTCCAATAAATTTGCAATAATTCGTCATGCGAACCCATCTCCCCGCTGCTGAAGCCCTCCTGAATCATCATGAAAAAGGTAAAGTCTATTCGCGAATAGACTTTACCCTTCCATTAGCGTTCAACTCTTTACTTGGCGGAATCCTCCTCGATATAGGCGCGAGTGATTTCCAATGGGGTGCCCAAATTGTGAGTGACAATGCCCTTCACCTTGGACTTGACCAGATAGTTGGAGGCGCCTTGGTATAAGGGAGCCACTACCGCCTTGCTCAGAATATACTTTTGAGCTTCCTGGAGATCCTTCCAGCGGACTTGCGGATTCGTCGCATCCTCGGTCTTGATTTTGGTGATATACGCATCATAGGTGGCATCCTTGTACTTGGCATGATTGTGTTCATACGTGGAGAAGAACAAGTTTAGATAACTCACCGGATCGAAATCGCCGGTCCAGCCGCCAAGGGCCAGGTCGAATTTGTAGGACATCATCTTCTCGAAACGAACTTTGGCAGGCACGTTGCTCAGCTCGATCGTCACGCCCGGCAAATTCGTCTCCAGTTGACTCTGCAGATACTGGCTCGTTTTCTTAGCCGTATCGGTGTCGCTCGTCACCAGCTCAAGGGTTACCTTGTCCGTCCCAAGCTCCTTCTTGGCTTGCTCCCATAACTTCTTGCCTTCCTCGACGTCGGTTTTGACCAGCACTCCCGCTTCATCCGAGAAGTCCGTGCCGGTATCCGGATTAACCGCAATCCCCTTAGGAACGATCCCGGTAAGCGGCTTGGAGCCGTCGATCAGCACGTTGTTCACCAGCTCTTCCCGGTTGATGACCAGGGAAATCGCTTTGCGGAAGTTCTCGTTCTGCAGCGCCTTATTGGCGCTAATGCCCAACTCCAGGTTGGAATCCGTCAACGTCAGAACGGACAGATATTCGGGGTTGCTAATGTATTGACTGATGTACTCCCCGGATAGAGCCGCTACATCGACAGCGCCTGACTCATACAGGTTAATCCCTGTTCCGGTTTCCTTCACGACCTGAATGTTGATCTTGTCCAGCTTGATGTTGTCCTTGTCCCAATAGTTCTCGTTTTTCTTGTAGGCCCATTTCAGCCCGGTACCATCCCAATCCGACAGAACAAAAGGTCCGTTGCCGAGCGTGTTCTCACTTGTTGTTCCATACGTTTCGCCCTTCCCCGTTACAAACGCCTCATTTTGCGGAAAGAGGTTAACCGACGACAAGGAAGCGGTAAAGTAGGTATCCGGGTATTCGAGCGTAATCTTCAGCTCGGTATCGCTGACAGCTTCAATCCCCAGCTCCTCCGGCGTTTTCTTGCCCTCGTTGATCGCCTGCGCATTTTTGATGTTAAAATAAGTGCTCGCATTTTGCGCCGCTGTTTTGGGATCAAACAGCCTTTTCCAGGCGAAGACGAAATCCTTGGCGGTAAGAGGATCTCCGTTGGACCATTTCAAGCTATCCCGCAGCTTAATCGTATAAGTCAAGCCATCTGCGCTGATCACAGGGTCTCCGGTGGCCAGTACGGGAACCGTTTTGTTGCTTCCGTCGATCTTGTATAACCCTTCGGCAAAGATTTCGATTTGCGAAGAGCTTAACGTGTCGTAGGATTTAACGGAATCGGCGGTAGGCAATTCATTGGCAATGATCCAGTTTAGCTCTTGCGGTACAGGCGCCTTGCTCGGAGAAGCGGGAGCAGCCGTTGCCGCCGAAGTTGCCGCTGCAGTTGCGCCTGCGGAAGGCGACGCGGTTTCGGCTTTCTTGGAGGAGCACCCCGCGAGCGATACGACTACGACCAAGCTCAACAGCACATTCAGCTTCCATTTGTTCCTCATGATACTCATCCCTTCATGTCCCATATTTAACGTTCCTGATCACGATTCGAACTCATCGGATCTTCAACAAGTCATGTTCGCTGCCCCCTTGAAAAAGTAATTTCCCGTCCAAACATTCCTCAGTGATTGTGTGCAAAATCCTCTTTCACCCGAGCCAGCAGATCGGGGTTCTCGATCAGTTGAAGTCCGGCCAGAGCCAGCGCTTTGGCTCCCGTGAGCAGCGCTTCGTCTCCTTTGCTGGAGCCCGCCGCTTCCCGGAATTCAGGCGTATGGGCAATGAGGTCATCCGGTCCGATCTTTATGTATTCATGGGAGGTTGGAATCACATGGCTGACATTCCCGGCGTCTGTGGAACCGATCCCCCGTCTCTCCTCGTGAATCAAGGTCTCACCGAGCTGCTCGAGTTCTCTGCCGACAACTTCGTCCAGCGTCCGGTTGATGACAATGTCCTTTATCTCGTTTTGGAATCTTTCAATTTTTACGGTGCTTCCAGTCGCCAATGCCGCACCCTCCGCAATCTTTCGAACCTTCGCTGAAACCTCTTCCGTGCTAGCCCATGTGCTTGCCCGAATAAAGAAGCGGGCAGAAGCATATTCGGGGATAATATTGGGCGCATCGCCGCCATGTGTGATAATGCCGTGAATGCGCACGTCGGTCGGAAGCTGCTGGCGCAACGCATTGATTCCGTTGAATAGGAGCAGCACTGCATCGAGAGCGTTAATTCCCTTCTCCGGTGCGCCGGAAGCATGGGCCGCTTTTCCGTAGAAATGAAAATCTAGCGGGTCTACAGCCAGGCTGGGTGTGGTCAATCTCGTTTCTCCGGAGGGATGGATGATCAAGGCGACATCGATCCCTTCGAACAACCCATGCTTCACGAAGCTGCCCTTGGCGCTGCCGCCCGGTCCTCCCTCTTCGGCCGGTGTTCCGAATACATAGACATCGCCGCCCGCCTCTTCCGTAATCTGCGATAATGCGATCGCCGCCGCCGTGCTGATGGTTCCGATCAGATTGTGCCCGCAGGCATGGCCGAGACCGGGGAGAGCATCATATTCCGCCAAGTAACCGATCTTTGGCCCTGGCTTAGACGAACCTTTACGGGCAACGAATCCGGTCTCATGGCCAGCGACATTCCGCGTGACCTCAAAGCCGGCATCTTCGAGAAGTCGGGTAAGCGTCTGGGAAGCGAAGTGCTCCTGGTTGCCGATCTCCGGATTGGCGTGAATCGAATGGCTCGTTTCAATATACAGCGACTTATTAGCCTCGATCTTTTGTTTGATTCGCTCTTGCCTGCCCTCCAGAATCGTGCTCATCCTATCCTCACCTTTCAAGTAAAAGAGTTTTTTCAATCGATCGGGCATACACTTATAATTCCTGTCTACTTACTCGGATTTAGCCCCAAAAAAAGGAGCTTATTTGATGAGTAGCCCTATTGGATTACCTTGTATTTTAAATTACCTTACACTCTAGGGCACATCGAAAAAATTGTCAATAAAAATCTGCCAAACTCGTTTCACAGCGGCATTTTTTCCTTCCCGATCTCGTATATTGACAGCATTAAGATCGTGTCATATAATTCCATTATTCATACTATACAAGTATTTTTTATCGGTTTTTAAAGCTCTCCACTCGTTGTGGGGTTATTTGGTGTTCATCCATTGATTTACTGCGGCTTCATTGCCGGAAAATAAGGAGGTAACAAGGTGAAGACAACGATCGATTTGATCGGGAACACCCCGCTGATCGAGGTCAACTGTTTCGACTTGGGGGCAAGCCGCCTGTTTCTAAAGCTGGAAAATCAGAACCCCGGCGGTTCCATTAAGGACCGAATCGGATTATCCATGATCGAGCAGGCGGAGAAGGAAGGCAAAATCAAGCCGGGGGATACTCTGGTCGAAGCGACGGCGGGAAATACCGGACTTGGGTTGGCGCTCGCCGCCATCACCAAAGGCTACAAGCTGATCCTGGTCATTCCGGACAAGATGAGCACAGAGAAAATTCATCACCTCAAGGCTCTCGGAGTCGAAATTGTGCTCACCCGCTCGGATGTGGAGAAGGGCCACCCCGAGTACTATCAGGATTACGCAGAGCGGATTGCGAGAGAAACCCCCAACTCCTACTTCGTTAACCAGTTTAATAATCCGGCGAATCCGCTGGCTCACGAGAAAACAACAGGACCGGAAATCTGGGAACAGACCGGGCATAACGTGGATGCGATTGTCGTCGGCGTCGGTTCCGCCGGAACGCTGAAGGGGCTCACCGATTATTTCAAGAAAGTCAAACCCGATCTGGAGATCGTACTGGCCGATCCCGAAGGCTCGATATTGGCGGATTATGTGGAAGGAAAGCCGTTGCCGCAGGCCGGAAGCTGGCTGGTTGAGGGCATCGGGGAAGATTTTGTGCCGCATCAATTCGATTCCACGCTCATTCGGCGGGCCTATGCGGTCAGCGACAAGGAAAGCTTCGATGCCGCAAGGACCTTGTTGCGCAAAGAGGGAATCCTGGCGGGTTCATCCAGCGGAACGCTGATCAGCGCGGCTGTGAAGTATGCCCGAGAACAGACACAGCCGAAGAACATCGTGACGTTTGTTTGCGACAGCGGCAACAAGTATTTGACGAAGATGTTCAACGATTTTTGGATGATCGATCGCGGATTGATCGAGAAGGAAACGGCAGGCGGACTCGACGATATCATTACGCGCAAGTACTCCGAGCGTAGCGTCATCACCGTAAAGCCGGATGATTCCTTGCTGAACGCTCACTCCAAAATGAGCCTCTACGAAATTTCGCAAATCCCCGTGGTGCGGGATTCCAAGGTTGTGGGGATCATCGACGAGTGGGACATCTTGACGGCGGTTGAAGACGGGGACGAAGCGATTTTGAAAGAACCGGTCGAAACCTATATGTCCAAGGACATTGTGTCCGTCCCGCTCGAAGCTGAATTGTCCCGAGTGATCGGAATTTTGAAGGAAGGGCTGCTTGTCATCGTCACGAAGAATAACGAATTTTACGGTGTGATCACCAAGACGGACTATATCCATTATCTGCGCAGAAAATTAAAATGAGCGGAGGACAATCATGAGCGGTTACGGATTTACTACCAAATCGATACATGCGGGTCAGGAGCCCGATCCGGCTACAGGAGCCATCATCACGCCGATCTATGCCACGTCCACCTTTGTTCAGGAGGAGCCGGGTCGGCACAAAGGGTACGAATATTCCCGAAGCGGAAATCCGACCCGAACTGCTCTCGAATCCTGCCTCGCCACCCTGGAGGAAGGAGAAGCCGGCTTCGCCTTTGCCTCCGGCCTGGCGGCGGAATCCGTCGTGATCGACCTGCTGGAGAAGGGCTCCCACATCATCGCGAGCGACGATCTGTACGGAGGAACCTTCCGACTGCTGGACAAGGTAAAACGAGAGTCTCACGATCTCGAAATCACTTATGTGGACATGACGGACCTGGATTTGCTAGAAAACCAGATTCGCGACAATACACGCCTCATTTGGGTGGAAACGCCGACCAATCCGCTTCTCAAGATCGTCGATTTGAAGAAAATCGCCGGCCTTGCGGCAAAGCACAACCTGATCAGCGTCTGCGACAACACCTTTGCCTCTTCCTATTTGCAGCGGCCGCTCACCCTTGGCTTCGATCTTGTCGTCCACTCGGCCACCAAATACTTGAACGGGCATTCCGATGTGATTGCCGGTGTCGTGGTAGCCCGACGCAATGACGAATGGACGGAGAGAATCCGTTTTCTGCAGAACGCCATCGGCTCCGTGCTGTCTCCCTTTGATTCCTTCCTCCTGCTGCGGGGACTAAAAACCTTATCCGTCCGAATGGACGCGCACTGTAGGAACGCCCGAGCGATAGCCGAATTTCTGGAGCAGCATCCCAAGGTGGATAAGGTCTACTACCCAGGGTTACCCTCCCATCCAAATCACCACATTGCCAAGGAGCAGATGACGAATTTCGGTGGAATGGTCTCCTTCTTGGTCAAAGGCGGTTCGGAAGAAGCGGTCAAAGTGTCGGCTGCTACAAAGCTATTCTCCTTGGCTGAAAGCCTCGGAGGTGTGGAAAGTCTAGTGGAAATCCCATCTGTCATGACCCACGCCTCCATCCCGAAAGAAACCCGGGAGCAAATCGGGATCTCCGACAATTTGATCCGGCTATCCGTCGGAATCGAGGACACCGCCGATTTGATCCGAGACCTGGAAGACGCTTTGCAGCAGATTTAACCTGTTGAAACCTACGAGCATTAACAACTAGGGGATGTCCCAAACGCGTTAGCACAGTTGATGAGCAAGTCCCGACTAACACGCATAGGGATCTTCAAAGCCACGGAAAACGTGGAGATGAAGGTCCCTTTTTGTACTGGAAAACCAATCTTGAGTGGAAACGGAGAGATCAATGCGCCTCAGTAAATTCGGGCCTTCAAGAGAGAAGTTCTTCTACCCGCAGAACAATCTAATTCTCTTCCGGAAGGCTTTCTACCGCTGTAAAAAACACATCCAGCAGCTCGACTTCAAAGTTTGCTTTTACGTAATCAGAGATTTTCGTCAGCTCTTCTGTACTTGTATACTCCAGGCATGGACGCCCTTCGCTCCATAAAACCCGGCATGGAAACAATTCTCGTACACGTTCAATCACATAATCTTGCTCCATAGCTCCACGACGGACCGCCACACTCTCTGCCTCCCTGCCATCTGTTCTCTGCGGTAAAGCCACTAGCGTTATTATTGAGAAGGGAAGCAAAAGTTTTCTGTGATAATTATCACATCACCTCTTTCTCCCCTTGTAGCAGCTCACGAAAGGCCACTCGTTCCGATCAACCGAATGGTTGTTTTCATCGCCCGATAGAGCATGCAAAAAGCGACCGAACATCGGTCGCTTTTTTTCGAAGCCACGTTAAAACTCCATCCAGAAAAACTGAGAGACCGCGAGAACGAGCCCAATCCCATTCACGACGATAAACATCCACTTCTTGGCCCTCCGACTTACGGGCTCTAGCCCTGTAAGCAAAGTCCATGCCACAATGCCGTTTAACACAACCATGATGATGAGGGCTAACCACCAATTCGCTGTCATTTAAGTTTCACCCTCTCCTGATCTATCCGTTTGTCAGCCTCAATACCTTCATGAATTGGTACAACAGCCATGCACTTTCTTGGCGCTGTGTTTTCTTACCCGACTGGAAGTGGAAGGGGCTGTTCGTCGGCAATAGATCATAAGCCAAGGCAGAAGCATAATAGGGTTTAGCCCAATCCGGAAGCTTATCAGGGAACTTTGCCGAAGAGGTTTTCGTTAGATCGGTGTCCGTTCCGGCATATTTAATGGCATTTACCAGCATAACAAGCAGCTCTTCATGCGTAATTTCTTGATTTGGGCGAAAAGTGCCATCTGGAAAACCGTTAATCAAACCCGCATCGACAGCTGCATTTACTTGAACTGCATACCATGCCCCATCCTTAACATCCGTAAAGTTTTGCGAGGCCGTCTGCTTAGGAAGAATGCCTAAAGCTCGATTGAGCATAACAGCAAATTCGGCACGTGTAACAACCGATTCCGCTTTAAAACTTCCATCCGAATAGCCATTGATAACCTTTCGATTCGCTAACGCCAAGATGCTGTCTTTATACGGATTGCTGTTAGTTAAATCATTAAACTCAACTTGATTTTGAACAACGGTATAGATAGAATTCCCCTTACGCTTCAGTGTAACCTGTAAAGAACCATCCTTCCATTCCCAAGTAGTTGGAACCGGGACGTATGTCTGCGAGATCGGATCATAGGTTAACCCTGTATAGACGGCATTCGCTTCTTTGGGTACGTTGAAATTCATCACGTGGCCAACATAATCAGAGAAACTTGAAAGAATGCGTTCTTGGCTGCCTCCGGTCAACTTAACTTCAAAATCGACAGGACCTCCCAACAGAACACTGGTTGATCTCTTGAGCTGAGCACTTAATTTGGCTTTATAGGTGCTCGCGGCTTGAGAGATCGTAATGACGACCTTCTTTTCCGAGCCGTTGTCCTTAGAAAGCGACGAGAATAAGGCATTCACTGGAATCTGAAGCTTGCCCCATGTGGATTCCAGAAGCAATATGGCTTCCTTTGATTGATTGCGGATGCTTGTTATTGAACTTGTATCGATCTGGAATTGACTGCTTTGAACTACCGCTTGTTCATCCGCCTTGATCGTGATCACCGGGTTTTTGGCAAAGTCGGAAGCCGTTATTGCCTTTGAAATAAAGGCCGATGTCACTTCCGTTAAAGACGAATGGGTTCCATCGGTGTTTTCCTTGATTATCGTCGATAGCTTGGCTTCATCAGAAATGCCGGACAGGTTCGGGATGCCTCCTCCAAAACCGCCACCGCCACCGCCGCCGATTCCACCGCCACCGCCGGTTCCGCCGCCGCTATCATCCGTTACAGGAGGAATCACGACCATCGTTCCCGCGCTTTCCATTTTGTGAGGTGCTTGACGGGTTAGAATAATGTTATCCCCTGAACGCCCAAGATTACCGATCAGAATCGTAACGGTGTTCTTGTCCGAGCCGACGTTTCCTACCCCCAGGAGAGAGGTTCCTGTTCCATTGTAAACTCGTACATAATCTCCAGGTAACAGATTATTCACGACGACCTGATCCACTTTAACCAAATTCTTGTACACGGTAATGGAGGATAGCGGGATATCCGGCGTCACTTTATCTTTTAATAGTGCACGGCTGTAGAAGGGCGATTCAAATTCATCATTTTCTACAAAAATACCGATTCCAATAGCTTCTTTCGGAACATCCTTCTCTGGAAATGTAACCGAATAGGCTTTTTTCCCACCGTTCACAACGTCTAATGCAGCTCCAACCGCACCCTCTTCATCAACGAAATATAAGGAATAGCGGGCACCTGGCAGTTCAATCGCACCCGGCTTCCAGGTTACGGTACCGGCGAATTTGAAGATATCTGCATTGGTATCGGTCACGGTTAGATCTACTGGCAGATAGTCAGGCGCATCATAAATCGGAACGGAGATATGAATATCCAGTGTGCGCTTACTGCCACTCCCTTCATGCCAAATGACCGGATACAGCCCAATGCTTACGGCTCCCGCAGGCAGGACCGAATGATAGAGATCATAAACGAATTGGGAGTCCGTTGATAATTCCGTGTTCTTATAGATCGTTACTTGATTAAGTTGATTGCCATTCCGATCAAGGTAGTACGCGTCGTACCCCGTAATCCCTTCTTGTTCGACCGGCGGTTCAAAGGTCAGGTACCCATCAATCGTACCGGAGGTCAAATTTTCATCCACGAAAACCGCATGAGAGGGTAAGCGGTTCTTATTCATGACCGTGGTCAATTCTTCCAAACTATTGAATTTAAACAGCCGATTATTCGTCGAAACGAATAGGGCTTGATCTCCGCCAACATAGGCATGATCAATAAACATAAACAGATCACTGATTTTCGTGAGGCTGTCTCTGTCATAGACGGAACTATTGCTGAACACGAGACTGCCGCGTGCATAAATAATCTTTTCTGGATAGGTTCCGTATAGGGTGGAGATGTGGTTCGCATCGAGCCTGAGGTTCCCATAATACAGATTATTTTCATCGAGGATAATATCCGAATAATAATAGCCGCTTTGTGCACCGACTTTTTCAATCAATTCAAAATTTGTGCTGCTGTATTTGTATATAGAATACGAATCCCCGCCATAGAGAACTTGTTGGTCAGCGTCTAACGTGTAGCGGTCAGGATAATAAATTCCTGTACTTTGTTCATGGTATACGGCATCCTGAACAGAGGTATAGACCGCTGAAGTCACTTGAATACCGCCGTTAAAGACCCCGCCATTATACAAGATCCGACTGTTAGTATCCGGATAGACATCAAGTGGATAGTGTTTTGTGGTAATCTGGGTTGCTGCTCCATCTGATGGAAGGCCGTCATGCAGATCCATGACCTTGATATGATTCTCACCTTCATAGATGATATAGATCTTGTTGTCAAAAATCTTAATTTTACTCGGGCTAGAACCAATAAACATCTTGCTTGCTACACTCATATCGTCCTTACGGATAACGACAAGCTCATTTGTGCTTGCCACAATGGCGTAGAGGTAGGGGGAGTGATCCGTCGTGGCCCAATTGGTGATCGCTTGATCGCTTTTGATCGAATAGGCATCCTTGGTAAAGGCAACGGTTGCCCTCTGCGGGATCACAAGATCGATTCTGTCGATCTTATTGGCATCATAAAATGAGTTCGCTACGCCCGCAAGATAGGCATGGCCGTTCGAGTCGAGCAAGGCGAACTTTTTGTCGGAGGGAAAGTCCACCAAGGGAGTATAAGTATCCTTATCGTAAACCCCTTGCGTAGTAAGCACATAGGAGTCTGAAACAGCCAATATAACCGATTCGAGAGAGGTATAATCATTCAACATTCTTGCATAAGTGCCCGTGGTCTCCATCAAGTTGTCTTTATTGAACTGATGCCCGCCAAAGTATACGGACTGATCATCCATAAAAATATGCTTGAGCGATAAAGAAAACCCGCCAATCTCCTTGTCATCATCAATGTCCCGACTCAGGATTGCTCCGGTCTCCGTGCTGACAGCCGTTAATCCGCCATAAGAGGACAATTTGCCAACATAAAGCGTATGGGATTGCTCATCTACGGCGAGAGCCACATCATCATTCGAAAAAGCGCTGAACAAGAGGCTGCTCGTTCGGGCGGTCTTGTCGTACTTGTATATTTTCCCATCATTCGTTCCATAGAAAAGATGATTGGCAGTAGCAGCTACCGAGTCAGGTACTGCGCTTGTCTGAATCGTGTCCGAAATTTGTTGAGTGGAGAGATTAACCGTCTTGATTAGGGTCGCTCCGGAGAGCGCAATCTGCAGAGACTGCCCATCTCTTGCAAGATAAATCGGGTTAGATCCTACATTCAGCGTTTTTTCGACCGTAAAATCGCTGAGTCTAATGAAATACAGGGAATTATCCTTGCTAGAGATTGCATAAATATAGCCCGCATCTTCATCCAACAGCCAGTCCGTCAAATTTCCGGGGAGAGAAAGCTCCGTAGTAGCCGCTAACGATTCTGCACGGGCTACAGGAACCACTGCAGCCTCAAGTGAACTGAACAGCAAAAGCAATACCATCCCAACTAATAAACGTTTCATCCTCTTTTTCATGAAAGCGGCCCCTAACATTTTTTGTATTCTAGCAATTTTTATGATACTATACGATTCCATTATTTTCTATACGGATCATCTGCACCCAAGCACCGGCGTGTCTAGATGATGTTCAAATCGGCCGTACCGATTCGCCGATCCCTCTACATGCGTACAGGAAATCGTATATCGTCCTATGGGGAACGAAGGCTGTGGGATATTCGTTATCGTGAATGAATTCTGGACCAAGGTCGGGGGATCTCCCAATCCTCAGAACCTTTCCCCTGCCCTCCTAATCATCTATCCTAGAATAGACTTCAATAAAGGGGCGTTTAGCGATGAAAAAACAAAGTACTCTGCAATCTTGGACCCTTCTCATGTTATCCCTGCCAAAAGGAATTGTGGCATTTGTTATTGCGATTACGGGAATATGTGTGAGTTTGCCGCTCATCATCGTCTGGATCGGAATCCCGTTGTTGGCTGCAACCCTTGCTGCCTGCTCCAGAATGATGAAGAATGAACAATCGGCGGTGAGTAACTGGATACGTGATGAGGAGCTCAAACCTGAACCTGCTGAAGCATCCGTACCTTTTCAATGGGGCGGATGGAGGTCTCTCTTCTCACTACTGGGGCAAAGCCAGACCTACCGCGGATTGCTCTACAGTGTAGCTCAGCTTCCCATTGGCATTACCGGATTTACCCTTGCTGTCGTTCTGCCCGCTACCGCCTTCGGTATCTTGCTTTCTCCAATCGCCTACTGGGTGAGCGACCGCTTCTTTTCCTTCGATCTGTTCTCGTACGATTCCTCTCTCCTCTTCCTTCTACCAGACCTGTCCTCCTCTGAGCGTTCATGGGCCGCCGCTGGCATTGGCTTGGTAATGGTCCTCCTGTTACCCTTGGTTTTGAAAGGGCTTGGACGCTTGTATGCCTCATGGGTGCAATTGGTAGCACGCGCATAATCTCATCACTTACATGATAAGGATGTCCTATGTATAATAGCTTATATGAGTTTATCTGAGAGTTTACAGGAGACCGATCCAAAGGCATGAGAATCTTTACGTTTATCCTCACACTCTGCATTTCCCTTCTTCTCCTTGCTGGTTGTGACGTTCCTCTTACGACAAAGTCGGATCAAGTGAGCGTAGCGGCTAAGTCAGACCAAGTGAATGGCTTTGATACAGAGGACTTTGCTTATCTTCTTGTTGTGCCTGCCGATGACGATGCTGAAATCGATAATACGGAGCGGGTAACGTTCACAGATGACTTTTACGGTTACAGTATCAAATATCCTTCGAATTGGAATCTCAGAGAACGACAGACTAACTTTTCCCCGGCCCTCATTTCTGAAGGCGAAGGGACGTTGATCGAGGCCTCTGGTCACCCATACGATAAAGACACATCCCCGCCATTAACCTACGCTAGGCCGCTTACGCTGGACAGCGGAGAAATCGCCAGCTATTTCATTGAACCTCTAGACAAAAAAGTTTTAATTGAGATGTACGTAATCAACAGTGACCGACAAATTGAATATCGGGTGCGGGGCATCATGACCCTTGACTATTTCAGTCAACACCAAAAACGAATCGAAGCCATATTTAAGAGCTACCAGACATTTCAAGGGACGAGATAAGCATATTGGGATGCTTGTCCTCCTCTCTCCTCCCAAGCAAGCGGAACTGAAGTGCAAAGCTCCATTATGTCTTAAAATTGATTCATGGGCCAAGACATGTATAATTGTTATAACAATTGAATATGATGGTAAGGAGGAATTTCAATGGACAGGATGATTGGGATGGAAAGAAAAGTGACGAAGTTTGGTAACAGTCTAGGTATAACGATGACGGACGCTTTAAAACAAATTGGACTCGATCAAGGCGATACGGTCAGCATCGATGTAAATCCATCTACCGGAGAAATCATTATTAAGAAATCAACGAAAGTCTCCTTGCCCCAAGGAATTAGTGAAGATTTTATGGACTCCCTGGCAGATGTAATTAACCTGTATGATCAGACGTTACACGGTCTCAAAGACAGATGAGCTTAACCCGCTATTTATCCGCCCAAGAAGTCATTGCCATTAACCTTGCCATGATTCAGCGCTATAGTCCGGGTGAACAGGTTGGGGTCAAAGACCCTGGAATGCTTGAATCTGCCGTTTATCGGCCTCAATCCTCGGCTTTTGAGGAAGATGCATACCCGACCCTATTCGAAAAGGCAGCCGCATTATTTGAATCACTGGGGCAAAACCATCCCTTCCACAACGCCAACAAACGTACTGCTTTTACGGCACTTGTCCTATTTTTGCGCTATAATGGCCTGTATTTCATAATGGATACAAAGAAGGCCGAGGACTTCACCGTGGATATGGTAATCCATAAGTATAGATTCCAGGAATTAACCTCAGTCATTCAAGCACATTGCATCAAAATAACGGAGTGCTAACGGAATCTAAAGCAGAAAGACTACCCGTTAAGGTGGTCTTTCTAATGCTAAATATGGAACCCCAGATGATTCTCGGCTACTGGTTCGCAGGAATATACATGTTTTCAATTTCCTGTACTCCAGGCATGAAACCAAGATTCCAATACACCGATTCCGCATCGTTCCCTTCCATCACATACAACCTTAATAAGGGATAGTTCCCCTTTAGACTCGTCAAGGCTCTTTGCAACATGCGCGTAGCCAATCCTCTTCCTCTATGAGCCGGTACAACCCCGATACTGTAAACTGCTGCTATGTTGTCCTGTAAACAAAGGCGGCAATTGGCAATGAGCTTACCCGTTTCCTTATCAAAAACCAACGTGGAAGCCTGGACTACTCTATCATTCGTGTAATGGGAAAGAAAAAGCGACCGATTAAGGTCGCTTTTCTGATAATAGAATGGATTCTTTCCTTTTCAGGAATGAAGAGTGATTATGTCATCGTACAAGTCTCTTAGGTTGTTATTTAAGTGATGAGTTACCATGATCATGGTTAAGTTGGGGTTCAAAAGTAATTCTCTTTCGATTCCCTCCGAATTTTTTTGATCAAGATTTGCTGTCCCTTCATCAATAATGAGGATGGGCTTCTTTTGAATAAGAGCCCTTGCTATAGCAATTCGTTGCTTTTGTCCTTCTGATAAAAGTCTTTTGCCGTTTCCAATCTCTTCATCAATGCATCCGATTTCAGCTACGTTTGCGTGCCTTACAGCATCCATCATTTCCTCATCCGGATAATCTCTCCATAATGCAATATTATCGGATAGGGTGCCGTTGAAAATGTAGTTTTTATGATCAATAAATCCAATGTATTGATGGAGGCAATCATCCGAAATTGTATTTATTTCAATTCCATTCAGCTTGGCTGATCCGGTGTAATCCTTCTTTGTTCCAAGCAAGATATTCATAAGCGTAGATTTACCACTTCCGCTAACTCCAGTGATTGCATACTTTTTTCCTTTTTCAAAGCAAATATTTATATTCGTTAGCACTTCATTTTCATCGTATTTATAACCAACATCATCAAGAGCAATGCTTTCGAAACTACTTTCCAATTTGAAAGGTGAGTTTGTTTCTTCACTTGAACGAAATTGAAATTTTTTGAAAATGGAATAGACGGATTTAATTTGAACAACATTACTATTAAATTGGGTTAATGAACTAAACACATTTCCGGCAATACTTCCTGTTGAAGTAATTGTACCGAACGAGACTATGCCTATTGAAGCAAGGTATCCAGTTAAGACGAAGATAATTAATTGAGAAATAACGCTTATTAATGAAA
This sequence comes from Gorillibacterium timonense, assembly GCF_001457415.1. Taxonomy (GTDB): domain Bacteria; phylum Bacillota; class Bacilli; order Paenibacillales; family NBRC-103111; genus Gorillibacterium; species Gorillibacterium timonense. Next base: position 70,358 of record NZ_LN881722.1, on the reverse strand, counting down.
TAAAAAAAGTAATCGCACCTGTTGTCCTTGAATAATTTACCTTTTCATTACCTAGTTCTTCCGAGTATTTTCCGATAAAGTCTTTCATTTTACTTGTGCCATTTGAAAAGAACAACACACTAAAGCCATTTAGAATATTCTGTAGTTTGCTGATAAAGGATTCGTTTGCTTCTGATAGCTGCAGCATTGATTTATTTGCCTTTTTGCTAAACAAATTGGGGACCAATGAAATCATGACCGTTAGTACAACCGTTGTGATCATAATATATCCACTAAATTGTAACAGAGCGATTAAAGAAAAGATCGTAATGCTTGCGGTGCTTATAAGATTGTATAAGCTTTTAAATCCGGATGTTTCAATTGCCGTTACATCATTGCTTAATCTTGAAGTATAATCTCCTGTTCCACTCTTATGAAATTCATCAAATGAAAGGTTTTCCACACGCTGTAACATGTCTTTGCGGATCTCGGTCGACATTTTTTGAATTAACTTGGTTTGGTAAATTCTAATTAAATAATTGCACAGGAGCAGCACGACCCACAACCCTAAGCAAAATAGATACCAATAAATGAAATGTCGTATACCTCCACCCAGCAAAGAGTCAAAAGCAAAGGTATGAATCAACGAGGTCAGTACCTGCACAACTGATAATCCGATAAGACAGACTATCAAAAAAATGTTTTCATATTTAAATCGTTTGATGGATTTGATCATCCCAAATCTCCCCTTTATTCATCCAATGTCGTTAGCTCCATGTTCTCGATCCCAAAGAAAAGAGGGCCAAGCTATTCTAGAACAAACCAAATCTCGTCCTCCCCTCCAAAAAAATAATGACACGATCAGATGGGGTTCATCTCTCATGTCATCATCTTATAGGAGCTTCAATCCATTTTATAAAACTTGTCATATATGAGAACTCAATGCGTTTTTAAGAATTTCCTCACGAGCCATTAGCAAATTAGTTGAATTCAATACCCTTAGAACTTGCAGTGCATCCTGTGCATTCTGTTTTCCGATGCTTATATCTCCACATTTAATTAAGTAAATTCCATAAGCAAATTTGTACTCACATTTTTCATAGAGTAGTAGATCGCCTAGCTTCATTTCTCTTATAACTCCTAAGAATCGCTCTGCATTGATTAGATCATTATGTAGTAAACATGCGTGAATGGAATTTATTAGTAATCCTATCCTGGCTCTATAGTTTTCTTCTACTGTGCCAAATAGTATCGTTCTATTGATAAGTTCATTCGTTAATAATACAGTCGTTTTTATTGGAAGAACCCCTATTGAATTTCCGTAAATCATCAGTTCGTACTTCCCCCAATATTCAACGCCAAATAGATAGTCCGATAGATCTTGTGTTTTGGATTTACTCAATTTCTCTCCAGAAACCTCAGAAGCAAATGCAGCAACCATTATAGAATTATAGTAGTATTGCTTCTTAGCTGTTTTTTCCCACTTCATTAATTCATTCTCTTCGATTTTTTTTAACATTTGCACATTATTATTGAAAAATGCATTGGCTGTTTCACGCATCAATATATCAACTTCGCTTGGATTCTCTACTTGATGGATCTTAACAAATTCATCAATGTTCACGTTCAGCTGATCGAGCAGAAGTAGAAATCTCGATAAAGAGATTTCCGTTTCCCCTCTTTCAAATTTTGAAATAAAAGATAACGATAAGGACTGACCTGAAACCTCTTTTAATGACATTTGTCTCCCCAACCGAATTTTCCTGAAAATTTTTCCGATATTATTGTTTTCCATAGTGTTTTCCTTTCAAATTCTCATATATGACATTATCTTACCAGAAATATTCATTTGAATTTGAGTTAATTACGATATATCGACTAGAGCGTGGGTGCAAACCGATGAAAAGGTCGAATAGCATGAGACGGGTGATTTGCCCATAATGGCAAGCTCATCATGAGTAACGCATAAAAAACCACAACTCTGGGAGTTGTGGTTTTTTATGGAGGTGAGGAAGAGGCCTAATCACGACCCGGTTCCCTTGAGGCGAGCACGGCTCTATGACGAACGCTCAGTCGGTCGAACGCCCCAGCATTGGCCGCATTTAAGTCATATCGCCTGTAGGTGATCGTCTTCTCGGAAGAGCTGGTAGTGACTGCCTGTCCAGCCGCTGCTTGACGATCAGTCCCATCTTCTCCAGCAGCTTACGATCGCGATAACCCGTTTTCTGATTCAGGAATGAGGCAGATTTTCCCTCATGATTTTACCCGTCCTTACCGTCCTCGGAAGATTTCCTTCAAGCTGAAGCATCATTTGAGCCAGCTTCGTGCGAGAGATCCCCTCGCCCATCACGACCAGCACATCCGGAATCGATTTGCGAGGAAGCAATTTGGTCAAGGATACCTCGCGATAGGAATACTGGAATAGCTGCCGCTCCTCTTCTTTGCCTTCAAAGGTGACGAGTCCCTTGGAACGATAGACTTCGGCAGGCAATTCGGCGATAAAGCGCTGAAAATGGCTCCGTTTAATCGGGCCGCTCAGCTTATGAGTAAAGACCGTAACATGGTCGTGATGCGGATGCCTAAGACAGGTATCATCGTCACCTTGGTCCCCCGCGATGACCTTTTCCTCCTCCCAATTAGGCGCTTCCGCTCCCCTATCGATCAGTTCATCAATGGAAATCTCGGCATAGCTCGTCTGGAAAACCTGGGCACTTTCATTCCACAAGCGGATTTGCTCATGAACGAGGAAGAGCTGATCGGGATATAGCAAATCGGTCTTGTTCAGAATCAAACGGTTGGCCACTCGTACTTGATCCTCCAGAAGCGCCAGCGTGGCGCGGGAAGCCTTTTTAGCTCCGCTGCCTCCCATCATGGCGAAGAAGTGATCCGCGCCAATGACCGTGACTATGCTGCGCAACTCCGTGTTCATGATCAGCGAAGTATCGGTTATGGACTCGATAATCTCTACCGGGTTGGCTAAACCGGTTGCTTCAACAATGACGATATCTGGCGCATGCTCCTCAATAAGCAATTTGATCGCCAGCGCCAACTCTCCACGTACGCTGCAGCAGATACAGCCATCCATGATCTCTGTCATGGGCACCTCAGCTTGGACCATGGCTCCGTCCAAGCTGATCTCTCCGATCTCGTTCATGATGACAGCGGGCTTCAGCCCTGCGGCTTTCGTTTCCTCCAGCATGCGGGTCAACAGTGTTGTCTTGCCACTGCCGAGGAATCCCGACAGGACCATAATGGGGACGGGGGCGCTCATATCGAGGCTATGTTCCGTCATTTGCCGATCTCCTCCTTCGCCGATTCAAGATTCGGCCAAGCAGGCAGCGGATCGGCAAAGGAGCTCCAGTCCTCCATCATCTCGGCATTTGTAAGCAAACACTTATCCAGTTCAGCAGTGATCCCCTCGCGATCCAGTTGGATACCGATGAGCACCCACTCGGTAATGCGGTCTCCCCAACGGGAGTCCCAATTTTCCAGAACCTCCGGATTATCCCGAAGCACCTCTTCCCTCTCGGGAGAAGAGAGGGAGGCTACCCAGTAGCCTGCTGGCCCGAATTGAATCGATGGTCCTGCCTGGCCGATGGACGCTGCGATGTCAGTCCGCGTCGCAATCCACAAATAGCCTTTGGAGCGAACGACCTCTTCGGGCCAGTCCTCAAAGAAGTGATACAACCTCTCGGGATGAAACGGCCGTCTGCGCCGATAGACGAAGGACCCGATACCATACTCCTCGGTCTCCGGAACATGCTCGTTCTCCAATTCACGCATCCAGCCCGCCGATGTGCTGGCTGTCTCGAAATCAAACAAATCGGTGTGAAGAATCTCCTGGGGATCGATTTTTCCGTACACACTGCGAACCAGCTTGGCCCGCGGCTGCAGCGCCCGGAGTACAGCCTCCAGCTCCAGCAGCTCCTGTTCCGACAGGCGGTCGCATTTGTTCAACACCAGAACATCGCAAAATTCGATCTGGTCGATCAGCAGATCGACTACATCGCGAGTGTCGTTTTCGCTGGTTGCCTGAGACCTTTCCAGCAAGCTTTCCCCGGAGGAAAAATCTTGCCAGAAGCTATAAGCATCCACTACCGTTACCATGCAGTCGAGCCGGCAATAATCGGTCAGGTCGATCTGGCCCGTTTCATCCCGGTACGAGAACGTCTGGGCAATAGGCAGCGGTTCGGCAATCCCAGTAGATTCGATCAAGATATAGTCGAATCGCTTCTGCTCAGCCAATTGCTTCACTTCTTCAAGCAAGTCAGCGCGCAGGGTGCAGCAGATGCAGCCGTTGGAGAGCTGGACGAGCTTTTCTTCGGTCCGTGAAAGGTTAGACCCGGAGCGGACAAGAGCCGCATCGACATTCACTTCACTCATATCATTAACGATCACGGCCACCCGCAAGCCTTCGCGATTGTTCAGCACATGGTTGAGCAGCGTCGTTTTGCCAGAGCCGAGGTAACCGCACAGCACGGTTACGGGAATACGATCTTCCTTCATGCGTTCTTCTTTCATGTGTTCGTTCTTCATATGTCCCGCCTCCTTATTCGTAATTATTACTATTAGATCACAGATCGTCCCCTGTGGCAACTCCAAGTCATAAGCACTCGTCATTAGAATGCCTACAAAGCTGCGTCCGCCAAGTACGCTGTCAACTCAAGAACCGCGGTTATCGTACCACTTCTCATACCGGTTGAAGCCGCTGCGCATCCACACGACGGGGTCCGCATGTAATAAATCGATAAAATGGAATGTGCAGCTTATCCAAAAAAAAGCAACCTCATCACGAGGTCGCTTTCACTTCTCATACCGATTGACGCCGTGATCGGAGCCAAAATCCACCTTGCCCGCAGGAATATAGATCGTTTGTATCTCCCTCCCTGTATCCGACCTAGATATGAAGTTCCTTTGCTCCGGTGCAGTACACTTGAACCGCCTGCAAGGTCGGATACCAGCGGGATTGAGTTACGCAGATGCGGATACGGTCTGTTTCAATGGGGTCGAAGCGGCAAATTTTCTTATATCCCACGATCTCCCCTTCATAGAATACCTGCCACTGTCCCTGGTGAAGCCTCTCCATATGGAACTTCTCGATTCGTTGGCCCTGAATAATCGCTTCCTGAAGAACGATACGATCAAAGGTCTGTATGGTCCCCAACTCGATTTCGAGGGTTGCCTCTTCCACATTCTCTTCGGTTCGCCAGTAGGTTCCCGGATCTCCGTCCGTTGCCCGGCTCCCCTCATGCTCATCGCTCTTGCATGCGGAAGCCGTTGCTTTTGCCCCCAAGGCTAGATTTCGTCCGTACATCTGCTTCAATGTTTTTCCCAAGGAGCGCATGGTTTCGGCATCGTTCTCATGAATGAGTCCCCGGCGGTCCGGCGGGAGATTGAGCAGGAAGGTGGAGTTGCCCCCAACGGTCCGTTCGTATAGGTCCACCAGATGAGGAACCGATTTCACCTGCTGGTCCTCGTGTTCATGATAAAACCAGCCGGGGCGAATCGACGTGTTGACTTCGGCGGGATACCAGACGACACGGTCTGTCGCGGACAGGGTCCTACGGCTGCCCAGATCCTCTTCATCCGAGCCGATTCGCTTGGCAAAGCTGCTGTCATCCACCTGCTGCGAATGAGCTTGAATCTTCTCGTTATCCTTAAGGCTCGCAGGCACGACGCTCCACTCCACCTTCCGGGTATGCCCCGCCTCGTTGCCGCACCACCGAACATCCGGGCCGCACACGGAGATCACCGCCCCCGGCTGATGGGATCGGATGACGTGGTAATAAGCGTCCCAATCGTACACCTGCCTCTTGCCGTTCGGTCCTTCGCCACACGCTCCATCAAACCAGACACAGAACAAGTCCCCATAGCCCGTCACGAGTTCGGTAAGCTGATTAATGAAATAAGCGTTGTACTTGTCCGAATCTCCATAGCTCAATTCGTGTCGGTCCCAGGGCGACAAATAAATGCCGAATTTTAGTCCAGCCTCCCGGCAAGCGTCCGACACCTCTTTGACCAAGTCGCCCTTTCCCTCGCGCCACGGGCTGCTCGCGACCGAATGATCCGTCCAGCGACTCGGCCAAAGGCAGAATCCGTCATGATGCTTGCAGGTCAGAATCAAGCCTTTCATCCCCGCGCTTTTGCACACTTCCACCCACTGGGATGCACTTAATTCCGTCGGATTGAATAAATCAGGAGACTCTGCCCCGTCCCCCCACTCCCGATCCGTAAAGGTATTGACCGTAAAATGAATAAAAGCATAAAACTCCAGCTGCTGCCACGCCATCTGCCGGGATGACGGGACGATCTGTGCAGCCTCGATTGCAGAAACGCCCATAGTATTGTCTCCTCTCGGTGTATGGTGACTTCCAGCAACGGTAGTTGCTTTTTAGTTGTTTCGAAAGATATTGCACCCATTCAGTCAAACTTTCTAAGTCTAGAATATCGATAGAAACAGCAAAAATCCACAACCTCTTGCAGTTGTGGATTTACATGATGGGGCCACGGTGAGGTGAATCCCTATTCGAAAAAACAACAAATTGATGTTGGCCCATCAAATCAACGATGGCTTGGCAACTCCACAATTCGCGGAGACCGAACCCCATCATCTGTTGTATGCTTCCTTCAATTCCGCAAGATCAAATTTCTTCATGTTAAGAAATTCTTTTGTTACGGAAGCAATCTGCTCCGGTGTCCCCTTGCTCATCATCTCGTCCATCTCTCTGGGCACAACCTGCCAGGACACCCCATACTTATCTTTCAGCCAACCGCATTGCTCGGCTTCCGAAACCGCAGAGAGCTTATCCCAGTAGTAGTCAATCTCATCTTGTGTGTCGCAATACACCATGAATGAAATGGCCTCGTTGAAACTGAATCTATGCTCGTGCGCGCTGTCCATTGCGACAAACCACTGATTTTCAAGCATGAAGTCAGCGAATAGGATCGTCCCTTCTTTGTCGGGTTCCATACCTTTGGGGTAGCGAGCCGTAAGTCCCTGCTTGGCGTTCTTAAATACGGACAGGTAAAAATGAATCGCCTCTTCCGTTTTGCCGCATCGATCCCCGACAAACAACATCGACGGTATAATCGTAGGGCGTACTTCGCCTTCTGGGTTGGTTAGAATTAACTGCCACGTCAACCCATACTTGTCCTGAATCCAGCCATATCTTTCGCTGAACGGGTACTTATCGAGCGGCATTAGCGCTGTACCGCCATCCGATAATTTGCTCCAAACCTCATTCAATCTCTCTTCCGCATCTTTCTCTCGAGAGGGGTCAAAGTTAACCATGAAAGACACAGACGGATTAATTTTAAAATAGGGTCCCGCGCTGATCGCCATAAACTTCTGCCCCCATATTTCAAAAGAGACTACATCGCTATCGCCGGATGGTGTGTTATGTAAGGTGGTTACATCCGTAATTTTGGAGTCCGGGAATACGGAAGCGTAAAACTCTGCTGCTTCTTTTGCCTCCTTGTCGTACCATACATGTGGGACGATTCTTTGATCGGTTAAACGGATTGACATTATTCAAACAGCCCCCTTGCGGAGGAATTTTGACACCTCTCTATTGTTATACCCGAATTGAGCCGTTCGAACACGGTTTGGGAATATGTCAGTATCAATTGCCCCCCATCGCTGGCGTGATGGCGTACCGGCAACAAGCTGCTAAATTTTGGAATTTTTCTCATAATACCAACGTCCTTCCCAAGCTCATTTCGACACTTGTTCAATCTGAATGGGCTATCTTGAATACATCAAATATAACAGGACATTCTTGAAATGCTTGAGCCCCCATTTTGATAGTGAAAAAGAACACTTATTTCATCACCAGAATACAAAAAGCACCAAATATCGTCAATCCTTTTGGTGCTCCAAGGCCGCACAACGTTCATTTCAGCTTTGACCATGCGTTTCCCTGCTCCCACGGCTCCATGCATAGCTTACATCCCACAAAAAAACAGTGAGCATACCCTTTAAGAACACGCTCACTGGTCATACCTATGAAGGCGAACCGTGGATCAGCAAATCCACAATTGGCCGAATGAGATTGAATAGATTCTTTGATAGAATGCTGCATAGTTTGGGACTTCACCCATCTACATAATCAGGCGGGAATAAAGTTAGATCAACGTTTAATTGCATAGCTACCCGGACAATGATTCGAAATGAAGAGCAGTCATATCACTTTTGAATCTGGCTTATAGCAGATTGTTACACTGCGTTCCCCATACAAAGGTAGGATGGAAGCAAGATTTATCCATTATTCCAATAGGCTATGTATTAATAAAGAAATGTAATACGTGTAAGGGTTGAAGGGCGCATCATGAAGTAAGGAAAATAAGCATATATTTATTAAAACGGTAAACAATAATAAGAGCTATAGATGATAAAAAAAAAAAACTAACCCCTCGCATTACAGAAAACAGGAGGTTACAATGCTATCAGTTATAGTACTATCAATAAATGGCGATATGTATTTGTTCAAAAATAATGATTTCTCCATAGCACAATATGATGCTCTTCAAGGGTTGGCAAATTCGGTTCTTGGATGGAAATATTATCTGGGAGAGGGAGATGAAAAAATGATTTGTTCGCATTTTGTTGAAGAAGTAAGAACAAGCCTGCAAATTAGCTTAGAACCAGTTGAAATATCATTTGTTCTAAGGATTAAGTAACTTAAAAACTTAACACTTAACAGAGATGATTTATGTTAAAATGTAGAGTCTTCTTGAGTGTTGGGTTCCAGCCCAAACGCCTCTTTAATAATCTGATCAGAGAACTTTCTATATTGACTGGAGGTAAAGGGGAAATTATCCTTTGAGAAGTCAACATTGAGCTTTTGAAATGCTCTATCAAAAAATTCAAACGATTGAACTCCATTAACTGCTAATTGTCGTGTATATGCAATAATGAAGCCGTTAATAGATGTTACAGATAATATCTTAGAACTATTATCATGCCAATCATTAGTAAATCTCTTTTTTATTGCAGAAAAATAGATTCTTAAGTTGTCTGCACAAAATTCTATATACTCATTAAGAGATGTTTCTTCCTTTTTCAATAAAAGCCCTTTTTTATTTTCATCCCAATAAGTAAAGAAACTGTCTTTCCCCCCTGAAGGTATTAATGTAACCAGATAACGGAGAGCAAATTTTATTATTGATGCTACTTTGATCTTGGATTCGTCAATAGACGATAACTCGAACATATTAAGAAAGACTTGTTCCTTGTTTAGTCTTTCAATAACACGACGAGCTAAACCTATATCTGAAAATGGATTGCTAATCATTTCAATATGAAGCAAAACATCAGCAGGTACAGACTTGGCATTTGAATTAATCTCCAAGAAAATTTTGCTTTGAATTTGAGCGATTTCGATTTTAGACATATTTTCAGGAAATATAAGACCAGTGACTAATAGATGAAGTTTCTTCCTTAGTGGTGCAATTTTTTTCTCAAATTTGTCGTTATCAGGGCCTTCATAGTGTGCAAAAATTCTGTGTTGTCCATCAATAACACAGATACTATTCCATTCTGCAGGTATCGACAATTTACAATTCTCAAGGTCTCCTATTTTATCGATGGATATATAGTTATTAGAAGCGTCTACAAAACGAACAGTATTGGGAAGTCCAACTATTATATTATTATAAAAAGCTTGTCCATTTTCAGCTAAAAAGCGTCTAATACTTGCAACTTTTTCTTTTTCGATCAGTCTTTGATATGGCCAATTTGAGTCTTCCCAGTTATCCTTTCTCATTACATAAGATGTATTAAGTAATAAATCAGCCGACATCATAAATGATATTACGCGAACTCCGTTATAAATTCCTACGGAGTCTTCTGAGCAAATAATTGGAGCCTTAATGGACTTTATATCGGCATCGCTTTTTGATGATCCAATATCATCATTCTTTATCCCCAAAAATCGAAATATCTCAAAACGAGAAGACAATTTTATGCATTGAGTAATTCTATTAAAATAATTTAAAGTTTGTGGCTCAATAAATAAAATATTGTCGAATAAAGACCGTTCATCTCTTGTTAAGTTTAGTTCGTTTTGAGAAATGTAGAGATTAAAGACTATGTATCGATCCACTTTGTACGATTTTAATTTTTCCTCGTTTTCAGGGAATGTAGTGCTCAACCAGTTGAAAAATTCCGGAAAATTCCTATTAATCTCGACAAATGCCTCTTTCTTCTTTCGGATATGGTCTTTATCCTTTGCAGCCGCCCCCGTATCCTCACATATTAGCATGACATTTTCATATAAAAATACTGCATCCACTTCAATGACTCGGCTACCTATTTTCTGATGCTTATTTAGTGTATTAAGGTAGATGAATCCAGCATTTGTAAATGTCGTCCGTATTTTCTTGCGAAATGCTGCATCACGACGTTTAACCAGTTGTTCTTCAGTTAGCTTCTTTCTTTTCTTTGCCATCAGTAGTACTCTCCCCTTGCTTTTGCAAATTCCTCCGGCAGTTTTGCAACTGAAGAATTCAAATTTGGTTCTACGACAGGTACATCCTCTCGTACTTTTGCCTCTCCGCGTTCGGCAGCTTTAATTCGTTCTATAGAAATGTCATAATACTGGGATAATATCTCTGCTCCGACAAATCTTCGATTCTCTAATACAGCGGCTACCCCACTCGTACCCGCTCCAGCATACGGATCTAAAACCAAACCGTTGACGGGGGTTAGCGCTTTTATTAGCCTTCGTGGTATAGCAACTGGAAATTGGCAAGGATGCTCCGTTTTTTCTACGTGTTGAGCCTTAACATTTGGAATGTCCCATACATCGGATGGGTTTTTTCCTAAGAGATTGCCACTTAATTTACCTTTGTTTGGACCTTTATATGAACGTTTACCAGGATATTTCTGTGGAATTCGTATACTATCAAGATCAAAATTATAGTTTTTACCTTTCGTAAACCACAATATTGTTTCATGTCGTCCGCTAAAACGTTGCGTACCGTTTAAACCATGACCGAAAGTCCATATAATCCTATTTCGTAATAGTAACGGATATTCTGTATCTTTACTTCCCTCTACAAATATATCATATACAAAAAAATCCAAAGGAAATACCGTTGCGTCATTAATGTGGTATCCTACTTGCCAGCAAAGACTTCCGCCAGGCTTAAGCACTCTATATATATCGGGGAATATCCTTTTATGTTCGTTTTTAAAGGATTCAATGTCGTTTTGAGGATCTTCGTACTCCTTGCCAATACAGTACGGGGGAGAAGTGATGATCATATCTACGGAATTGCTGGGGATCTGTTTTAATAGTTTTAAGCTATCTCCGTTATATAATGTTATACGGTTCTCTGCACTAAATCTCTTATATATTTTCATAACCGCACTCCCTAGAGTACTAAATGGCCATCCGTATATTGTTATATTAAACCATTTTCTGACCAATTTTTCAAGTGACGATAGGTCTAAAGTTCTACGCACCTCTCTTCATCAAGGCCGTATCTCCGTACTACTGGGTGAGATTCAACGCACACACTGCTATTCTGGATATGGTATATATTCCCTTAAAAAAGAGGAGTCGCAGATCCTCCTCCATGGCATTGCAAATAGTTATGAGAGCATCGCACGCTGTACAGTCATATGTGAGACTTCATCTACAATTTCCAATCTCCGACCAAGAGATCGGCGAGCAATCGATCTAACCATCTCCGAAGCTGCTAACAGCTTCGAGCACCGGGAGGCGATCCTCTACCGCGGAACCATGGCGCAACGGAATGATCTCCATGGGCATTCGCGGCGACTGGGCGACGTACAACATCGAGCACGGCGGCGACCTCGCGATCCTCTTCCCGAACTGGATGGAGCATGTGCTAGACGCAGGCCCTGAGCGCTTTAAGCAAATGGCCGTCAACGTCTTCGGCATCGACCCAGCCAACAAATCAGCATGGTAATTTGGTCTGGAAGGTATTCAAGTAATGCGCCCCTTCTGGACGAGCATAGGGACTCTGTCCCGCCTCGCCGACTATGACATCGTTAGCAGCCAATTGGAAACCAATGATCGATAAGGTAATGGTATATGGCCCGTTCGGCCACTTCCGGAAGCTCAAACGCGAGGACATGCTCGCCATCATCCACCGCCGCTCGCTGTAAAAAGGTTCGGCATTAAGCCTCGCAGCGGACTCACTGGCCCACTTCGTGAAAAAAGATCGCTCTCTCCTTGGCTAGAATGCCAAGAAGACGAGGCGATCTTTTTTTTCAGGCTGTTATGTCGATCTAAGCCCTCACTTCTCGTCCGAAAAAGCAGGCTTTCAAGCTTGTAAAGAGGGAATCCTTCGGACGGGACCACAAGCGATACGCTTTTTTTCCCGCCGTTCAGGCTGAAATCGCCTCCGCTGCTCATTTCCAGACTCACGAGTTTTTCCTTTCCGTTATCCACGCGAACCGGAATTATCCAAATGGACTTTGTGGTATTAATGACATTTCGTTCTCCCAGCAACCGGACGCCACGCACATAGCGAAATTTTCCGTAAAACTCCGAGATCCTTTTCCGATCCCTGATATAAATGTCCCTAGATTTAAGCTCTCAATCTGCAACAAGGGTCCCATAAGAAATCGTTTGAATCTTTTCCTTAGGTGGTAGATACCGATCAGCCGTAAAGGGGAACTTATACCATACAATCCCCCCCCCCCCCGCAAGAAGCAGATCCAGGAATATCAAACTGACGCGGTAAATTCTTCTCGATTTTGTCTGTTGCATCTCAGTCGCCTCCAATAGGATTGGAAGGTTGAATCAACCACTTATTGCACTCAAGAAAGTAAATCCTCAAAATTTGAACATTGTAATTTTATCTATATAAGCAAATATGGAATACAGATCCACCTTAACAATATATCATCCTAAAAACGTATTCCCTTAGATGCAAATGACAGTATTTCATCCCTACTGCTAATTATGATTAGAGCTGTTGTTGCCTATGTCCAACATAAAATACTTATGGTTAACATGATTGTCTCTTGGTTGGTGGACCCTGTTCGGCATTATCCATTATCATTTTGAACGAAAAAGGAGTCGTTTTTCCGAACTGTGGATTAACAAAGCTACAATTCAGAGGGATACTTAGAAGTTTTGGAGTGATCGACAAAGATATTACCAATTTTGATACCTTTCACATTTTATACAATACAACTATAATAAAAGCAAGGTGCGCTAAATAATACCAACAAGAGGCGTTGATAAATAATGAAAAACAAACCAAATAAAGACCTACAAAAAGAATGCTTGGATATAATAAATCAAAACGAGTTCATAAACAGCAAGTTTGATTCGAGTGGTCTTTTATTCCAACAGAATAGAGAATATGTTACAAAAACAATATCAACTGCTATTCCTATAGAACTATTAAATCACTACGATAGGCAACTTTCGTATAATGGATACTTGTTTTCTCTTCTCGAGGAAATTCATCGATTTAGCTATTTAGCGCTTAGCGGCGTGTTCATGTTCGAAGAACGACTTAAGCATAAACAAGACGATACCTTCTTTAGTTCTCGTTACTTTTTAAATAATTCATTTCTACACGTTATGGGAGCATGGGAACGTACCTTTCGCCTATCTGCATTCATTCATGGTTATGATTTTTCTAAAAACTCAGGAAAATCTTCTGCGGTATACAGAGCATTGAAAAAGGTTGAAACTTTTCAGAAAAGCAGAGTTAGTTCTTTAATTGAAGACTTAAAGGCGAGAGGCTATTTCCCAACAATTGAGGATTTCAGGGAGAGCAACGATCATCGTTTATCAAAACACGTTGAATATTCTCAAGATGATGATATGAAAAAGGTAGCGTGGTCTTGTTATGAAAACGCTGCAACTCTTTATAAAGTTATTATGATACTTTTAGAACAACTCTCATCTCAAAGTTTTATTTATAATGATCTCATTAACCTAAACATTCTTAATTGGGATGCTCGACTTGACTTAAAGAAAATAAATGAGACAGTCCCTATTGAATTACAGAAACAATTATTAGATTCTCGACTAGAGCAAAACCAGAATTACATTACCAAGGCAATATCAACATTTGAAGCACTACGACCAAAACTAAATAAGTACTTAACCAAATTAGATGAACATGCAACTAGAATAAAAAGTGGACACCGGCTAACAGACTGCGGATAATGAAGCCAACGGAGGTGTCCCCATGGGCGAACAACGACAACGGTACAACGAGGAATTCAAAAAGCAGACCGTGCGGTTCATTCAGGAACAAACAAAAACAGTAGCGGATCTAGCAGAGGAACTCAACATTCCAAGAGGCACCCTCCACCAATGGATGGGCCAGTACCGTGAACTGAAATATGAACAGGCAGCTAGCGGAGATCGGGTACGTGAACTGGAAGCGAAGTTGAGCGAACTAAACCGGCAACTCCATGAAAAAGAGCAAAAACTCTCCGATGTGGAAGAAGAGCTCGCCATCGTAAAAAAAGCAGTGCACATCTTCAGCAAACCAAAGAACTGAGATTCCGGTTTATTGAGGATCATCGCTCCGAGTTCCGCTTGGAGAAGATGTGCACAACCCTACGGGTTTCACGGAGCGGGTATTACAAGTGGAGAGTCGAGCGGTCGAGTAAACAGAAGCGACGCAAAGCGATTGTGCTCAAGCGCATTCAATATCACTTCGCCGACCATCAGAAGCGGTACGGAAGCCCGAAGATTACCCGACTGCTTCGTCAAGAGGGACATACGATCTCTGAGCGTACCGTGAGCGTATACATGCGAGAGATGAGCCTCCGCTCGGTTGTGTCCAGAAAATACCGGGTACAGACAACCTGCTCCAATCCCGACCATCCCGTTTCCCCCAACCACCTCAATCAACAATTCAGGGTGCCGAAGCCGAATATGGTATGGGTGACGGACATCACCTCGATTCCTTGTCGAGAAGGGCGCTTGTACTTGGCCAGCGTCATGGATCTATGTACGCGTGAGATTGTTGGATGGCGTCTGGATCACCACATGGAAACGAGCCTCGTACTCGGTGCTTTACAAGATGCATATGCAGCCAAGCGACCCGAAAAAGGCTTGATTCACCACTCCGACCGAGGTTCGCAATACACCTCTCAAGACTACCGAAATCAGTTGTGCCTCTATCACATGAAACCCAGCATGAGCCGAAAGGGCAATTGCTATGACAACGCCTGCATCGAGTCGTGGCACAGCATCTTGAAGAAAGAGCTCATTTACTGCAACCCCCGTTTCAAGAACAAGGACCAGGCTTACCATTCCCTTTTCCAATACATCGAGTTTTACTACAACCGCAAACGAATCCACAGCACCTTAGGCTATCTCTCTCCTGTTCGTTTTGCAGCTCTTTTTTCTACTCATTCCGCTTCCTGACCGTCCACTTTCTTGACAGAGGTCCACATTCTAAATTCATTTTGCTTCACACTGATGTAATTTTTAGATTACATGAAGCCAATCGATCGTTACAATTTGCATATTCTCTAATTCACGAATCAATGAAAAATAACTCCGAACTAAACGAAGAATTTGTATGCTTCCATAACATGAATTACTCATATTTTATTGAATCAGCCATATATCGGATTTATGCTGTCTATGATAAACTCGCTAATCTTTTATGTATTTATACAAACACACAAGAGGAGCAGAACACATTTGAACGATTTATGCGGCATATCGCAAATGTCCCAAAAAACAGTGATCTTATTGAAATAGCCAGATCAATATTTAATACAGAAGAATATAAAGAATTAGCAAAACTGAGACAAGATAATTATCACTATATGACTAAAGAGAATTTTATTAATATTCGAGATAGTGAATGGAGTAATGTATATAACCTGATTTCAGCAAGCAAAAACATTGAACTACTTAAAAACATTATATCGAAGATTATGAAGTTATTTTCTGAAAATCCCATTCAGCCGAAATAACATAGTATTTTTGATTACGTCGTATCTAAAAAACAATAGTGGGGTATTATCATGGCAAATTATTTCTTTAAAGCCAGTAAGGATATTGAACAACAGGTCATTGATTTATATAACTTTCTTTGACCCACAGCGTCAGCATTATGGAACTTTCGATGGCAAGTTCATGGATACTTATCAGTCAGGCCTGATGCAAATATAGTGGAGTTAGCCGGACGCTTCGTTTATGGGAGTGGACTACCAAGCGTGGATTATAAAGAATCATGTATTAATCAGGCTTGGGATGAACAACTCGAAGTGTTTTCAAAATTTCGAATTCTAATCTCTTTGCAATGCACGAAAGCTGGATAACACAAGTGTTAACTACTTTAGGTTTTGGAAATACAGGAATCAAATGGTATGAAAAACAATTACAATTCCCTACTGGTGTAGACCCACGAGGAAGACTCTGGGGAATATTTTATACAATTAACGAAATTTGCAATCACGAATCAATTATCTTAAAAAACACTTTCTATTTATCATATACAGCTTCAAAGAAATATTCATCTAGTAAATTAGATAATTTGATACGATGTTATCGATACTTCAAAGAATGTTGTAATTGTATTATGCATCATGGTGGACTTGCTGATCAGAAACTTCTTGATGCTTACAATGAATTCGCAAGAATTGCTAATATAACTGATTTAGGTCTTGAGGAGGTACCGCTCCATGCACCCATACCTTTTGTTGGAGAGAGGATAAAACTTCATCTTCGGGGTGTTGTTGGATTAGGTGATGTAATAATTCGAATAATGACTACTCGCGATTCGGAACCATTGAGATCGAAACACGCTAAACAGGATTTCGCGAAAAGGTGGAGAAGTAAACACAATCCAATACCAACATTAAAAACGAAATATATACATCAGCGCTATGACCATTTAAAGAGGTTGTTCAAACAGATCTATCGTATTGATCCCAATGATGTTGTTGATATGAAGAAGTACCTAACAAGAAATGGTTTTGCAAAATAAGTTAATGGCGTAATCATATAATCATCAATTCGAATATTAGGATTAAATAAATTCGTTCGTATCCCTGACTAATATATCTACGAAGATATCAAGAAATCAATCAATATGCTTACACATAGAAAGCATCAGTACCTTCATAGTGTCATAATGACGCATTTAAAGGCACTGATGCTTTTTGATGTAAAGCTGTTACAATCTAGATCTGATCTTATCGAATCCCTGCCCATCATTAATCGTTGTGGCTTTATATGGAAAATGGTTCATAAATGCGAACGTGCTTGCAAATCCACAATCCGCCGCCGCGTGATGCTTAGGATAGGATGTTTGGAGAGGTAGCGTAATTTGTTATTTTAGTTTTTCAATAACCCATGCATATATGTCTATTTGACATTCAAAAGCTGCACCAGCCTTGTATTCAACTATCTCTACTCTATAACCTAGAACGGAGTAGTGCTCTTCAATTCTTTGATTACATTCATTAGGAACATTTATAAGCTCTTTGTTCTTTGTCATCTTATTAAGAGGAGAAAGATATTTCACAATATCTAAATATTTCAACTTGATTATCTGTTTTGGATGTGTAGCTATTATTACTGCAAATTGTTTGGCATCGGGGTAAAGACCCGAAATTTTTTTTTACAAAGTCATGATCTGTTGCATTAGTGACTTCTATTTCATTATAAACATCAAATAAGTACCACGATTTAAACTCAAATATATCTGTCAGACTTACATTCCCTCCATCCGAGAATAGTTCTGAATCTATCTTCTTACTCGCGTGATACAATCATTTGTGGATATGCCTTGAAGACCTCGAACGCGAACTTGTCTCTAATTGGGAACTCATTCTTACTTGTTAAAGACAAATAAGCTAATTCATCCGGTGAAAAGGAACTAAGAGAGTATGCTAATATTTCTTTAACCTGTTGAATAATCAAAAGTCATCTGACATCAATTGCATTCAATCGCCCTGCTTCATGAACAGAGGCTGTTTCTCTCCTGCCGAATCATTGACGAAATGGGGCAATTCCGTTGTCCGGAAAAGACCCAAAACTGAACTATATCTATTGTCTTTTTTATCTGGCGGGATAGGTTTGTTGCATAATCACTTTTTTGACGTTTTCAAAGTGCCCGACACCAAGCTTGCGATATTTTTCCCACATGAGGACTCTTAACATGGTATCACCCATCCTTCTATTGGGTGAATTTACTAAAGTATCAATCGGAGATGCAAAATTTTTGTAACAGATATCCAAGTACATACCTTAAGGGGATGAGAAAAGTGGAAGTGGTACGTCAGTTTGACCTAAATATTGAAAAGGTACTTGAACATTGGAACATTGCCTTTGCCTTACGAGAAATCATTGCAAATGCCTTCGACGAACACATGTTGACCAAGACAATAGAACCGAAGATTTACAAGGATGAGCAGGGGGCTTGGCATATCCGTGATTATGGCAGGGGGTTAAGGTATGAACACTTTACACAGAACGAGAATAAGGAAAAACTGAAAAACCCAGAGCTAGTGATTGGAAAGTTTGGAGTAGGGCTTAAGGATGCATTAGCGACATTTGATCGAAAGAAAGTCCACGTTTTAATTCGTTCCCGTCATGCGGATATATCAATGGATAAGAGTCACAAGCATGGGTTTGAAGATATTGTCACGCTTCATGCGGTGGTCCATCCGCCGTCAGATCCCAATTTCATTGGAACAGATGTTATTTTGATCGGAATCAAAGATGAGGACATGTATCAAGCCAAAGATTTTTTCCTGCATTTTTCGGGAGACGAAGTATTGGAAACGCTCCCCTACGGCTCGGTTTTGAAACCGAAGAAGAACCATGCACGAATTTATGTAAATGGGCTCTATGTTGCCGAGGAAGAGAATTTTCTCTTTTCTTACAACATTACATCATTGAATGCTGCTCTTCGCAAAGCTCTCAACCGGGAAAGAACTAACGTGGGACGAAGTGCGTATACCGATCGGGTGAAATCCATTCTGTTATCTTGTTCATCATCTTCGGTAGCTGATAAGTTGGCAGCAGACCTAAAAAACTTTGAAACTGGTCATCTTCACGATGAACTCCAATGGACGGACGTACAAATCCATGCCTGTAAAATCTTGAATGCCAATGAAATAGTGATCTTTTTGACACCGGATCAATTGCGGAATGGAGGGGCGCTAGTAACTCATGCCCAGAACGATGGACATCGGATCGTGGTTGTTCCTGATTCAATTGCCCACCGTTTAGGCAATCTACAAGATATCCAAGGTCAGCCGATCCTTGATTTGGCTGGTTATCGCACAGAGTTTAACAACAGCTTTGAATTTAGAATTGTTTCACTAAATCAACTTTCAAAAACCGAGCAGGATGTACTAGCTGTTAAGGATGTGATTATCAACTGGCTTCCGAAATCCCAGACACAAAACATCAAAGAAATAAGAATATCTGAAACCATGCGGGTGGACTATATGGGTAATGAGGCCCTTGGATTGTGGGAACCGCTGGATCAAAGAATTACAATCAAGCGAAGTCAGCTAGGGAGTGTCATTGATTTTTCTGGGACCCTCTTGCATGAGATTACCCATGCGTTTACAGGAGCGGATGATGAATCGATGGAATTTGAGCAAGGACTAACCCAACTACTGGGTCAACTGACGTCTTATTCCCTAAAGAAAGAATCAACGAAAGGATTCTGGAGTTTATTTAGATCCTAACGTTATCTATATTCAACGTATCGTCTATAGAGCAAAATGAAGGGTACTCCATTAGGTGTCCTTCATAGTAGGATAGGCTATTGTATTCGTGATTATTTAAAATAGGCTGGATTATATCGTCCTCCTATTCGATTTAGACCCTATCTTCTAAAAGTTCCTGTTCTCTGAACAAGCTTGTTACCGCTTCGTCGTAATCGGATAACCGTTGGGATTTCCTGATTTTCTTTACATAGGGGGCGTTATCCGAAAACACTTGAATCATATAGAACCATAACTCCTTCATTTTATACAGCACGTTCGTATCTCCAAAGAGTACACCTTTATATCCTTCATACACTTGATCATGAAAGTCTTTCAGCAGGGTTTTGTCGATTTTCCTCGTGTCGGTAATACCGCTGATCAGCCCCGGATTGGACAATAACCCCCTTCCAAGCATGAAGGTATCGACCGTAGGAAACTTAGCGGAAATCTCCTGGTACGCCTTGGTGGTAAAAATATCTCCGTTATAGCAAACCGGGTTTTTGCTATTCTCCAAGGCATGCTTGAAGATGTCCAGATTCGGCGTGTTTTTATAGAAATCCTTTTGAATTCGGGGATGGATGATCAGCTCTTCTAACGGGTATTTGTTGAAGATGTCGAGTAACGCATAAAACTCCTCCGGTTCGTCTTTTCCCAATCTCGTTTTTAGGGAGATCTTGGTTTCCGCGTGAGCAAAGATTTCATCTAGAAACTGATCCAGTTCTTCTCGTTTTGCAAGAAACCCCGACCCTTTATGCTTGGAAACGACCGTCCTCGAAGGACAACCCAGGTTGATGTTGATCTCCTGATACCCCAACCGCTCCAGTTTCTTCGACGTATGCAAAAAGTCTTTGGCATTGTTCGTCAGCACCTGCGGGATCAAAACCAGTCCTTGATTATGCTCCGGCAAAAGATCCTGGATATCCCGGGTTTTGAAGCTTTCGTTTTGTTGGGGAACAATAAAAGGGGAGAAGTATTTATCGACATTCTTGAAAAAAGCATGGTGGACATTCCGATAGATATGCCCCGTCAACCCCTCCATAGGGGCGAAATAAAATTTCATCAATCTGCTAGCTCCTTCATTCAAGTCGAGTTGTAGCCTTAACGTCTACAATGAAAGCAACGTTCCTTCCATTGTGCCGTGATGTCTATAATCGGTCAATGATTTAATGATAAAAAGGTAAAACCCGCTCACAGAGCGGGTTTTTCAGGTATGGAGGCATGGCGTGATGCTCAAGTTCTTTGGGGCACTGGTTCAACTAGATTCATAACTTTTAAGCAAATAGGTCTTGGCCTTCTCTATCTGCTCATCGTTGTTAATAGTAATCTCAAGCTCGCCAGTTCCATAATGTCCAATTTTTCTCACATCTCTTGTGAAGCCTGGCTCTATTTCGATGGAATCTGGATTCACCTTCGCATAAACGGTAATTCTGCCCATTTGAGGATGAAATTCTATACATGCAAAGTTCTTAATCCTTCTAAAAGCAATATAATGCTTTAAAGTTTTTTCTTGAACATCATCTCCCAAAGCCAACAGGAATGCCCTAATGGCCTCATAACGATTTTTAAGTACATCATCTGATTGCTTAAAGTATTCAGTTACCGTTTTTTCAGAGGATTTATTCGATATCGGTAATTGCTTCACAGTATCCCATTCAATAGTTTGGGCTGTTGTTGCATTGACAAGGTCCAGCATTAGGAGTTCATCACCAAACTGTTTGTAACTGTACAATTCTATATTACGATTGATTTGCTGTACTGCGTGTCCGTCATATTTTGTGAAACCACCGGCTATACACAAAAGACGCGGAATTGACCAATCGATTAGTTCAGCGACATCATTTCCGTACTTTCTCATGACCAGAAGAGTAAATTCAGCTTTATGATCGAGTAGCCAATCAAGGTAATATAATCCCTGATTGATAACATTCTCGTTAGTAGATCTTTTATATTCGATGATCACAGGAGCATTGTTTTCATCTATTCCCAGTGTATCAATCCGTCCGCCATGTGTCTTTCCAGTCGAATATTCAGTTGCCAAAAAGCGTATCCCGAGAATTGCTTCTAAGTGCCTCTCCATCAAAGTCTGAAGTGACTTTTCAACTGCTACTGATTTTCCTTCAAGTTCTGAAACTTCATCGTCATTTATATTAAATAACTTGATATCCCCCAAGTTTCATCGCTCCTCTAAAAACAAACTAAAATGTTATCTAAACCTTTCAACACTTCTCATTAATTTCCTGCAATATACAATTCCAAAGTATGCAAAAAAGCATCAGAACCAATAAAGGTTGCATGACGGAATGTCTGCAAAGTAAATCCCAACAGGACTTTTCAAACGCCATGCATAGCTATATGCCTACAAAAAAACAGTGAGCATGCCTTTTTAAGTGCACACTCACTGGTTTTACATATGGAGGCGAGGGGAGTTGAACCCCTGTCCGAAGACAACGCAACATAGACTTCTACGGGTGTAGTTGCAGTTTTGATGTCACCTTAGGCGGCCCCCTGCAACAGGGTCCTCATAAGGTCAGCCTGATTGTCTTCTTCAGTTCACCCCAGGCGGAGATGAGACAGCGTATCCCACTATAGGTTAGCCCCTATCCTGCCACATGGGCGATGGAAGGTAGAAGCACGCTCACAGGTTATTAGGCTGCGAAAGCGTAGGTTTGTTGTTGTTTGCCGTTTAATAGGCTTCCGCGTTTTAGAGTGGACACAGCCCCACTACCCGCTATCCATGCCCGAACTATCCCCGTCGAATCCAAAAACGCCCCCGTGATGAGGCCGCATGCTTCGATCGTCTGGATCGGTGCGAGCCGGAAAGAATACTGCTTTCTGATACACATTCAGTATAGCACAATTCGTTGCAAAAAGGTTTGGTAACTGTACGCACGACATGAAGGTTCTGGTGCATGGCCCATTGGCGGTGACACGTGGTCTGGTGTTCTGTCCGTTCCACCATCCGGGCCGGCCATCTACTTCAGGGACAGCGTCCCAGGCTTGAGTCTCGGCCGCTCCTCTTCTTACCGGGCGACCTTTTGCTTCTCGCGCAGCGCGCGTTGGATGTCGCGGTTGGCGTCCTTCTTGGCTGCGTCATGCCGCTTGTCGTAGTTCTTCTTGCCTCGGCCGAGGCCGATCAAAAGCTTCGCGTAGCCATTGCGTGTGTAGATTTTGAGCGGAACCAGCGTGTACCCCTCTTGCTTCACAAACCCGATCAGCTTGCTGATCTGAGCGCGGTGGAGCAGGAGCTTGCGGGCCCGAGTGGGATCCGTCGGGTTACTGCGGTTGCCTTGCTCGAACGGGCTGATGTGCAGGTTGTGCACGAATACCTCGCCGTTCCGGATCGTGGCGAAGCTATCGCTCAGATTCGCCTTGCCTCCACGCAACGACTTGATCTCGGTTCCGGTCAGCACCATGCCGCATTCGAAGGTTTCCTCGATGAAATAATCATGGGAAGCTTTTTTGTTTTGGGCGAGCGACTTGTGCTCGACATCGCTTTTCTTCGCCATGGATGTTCACTCCTTCAGACACGCGGCGAGAGAAAAACCTTGCTCTGCCTGTGTTCAGGACCTCATTGTATCAACTGGAACAAGACAAATCAAGGGGAGAGCTTCCCTAAAGCGAAACCTTCCACTCGATTACCTCATTGGTTCTGATGAATAATAGCTGCGCCCATCTGAAAGCACGGGCTGCTTTTAGAAGCAGCCCGTGCGGCAGAGGTCATATGAAATCCATGGTACTAGCTGACTTATTCGCTTTTCTCGGGCTCCGCTTTCTTAGTGGAGCGTCTTCTCGGCTTCTTCTTGTCCTCCACGGCTTTCTCGATCGGAGTCGCATGAACGAGAGGCTTCGTCTTCGGCTTCCGGCGCTTCTTCGTGGGTGCCGTCGGCTCTGCCGTATCTCCAACTGGAGCTGCAGGTTCGTGGGCTGCGTGCTTGGCAGCACGAGCGACCTGTGCAGGAGCTTGCCGATCACCGGATGGATCAACAGCACGCTCAAGCTCAGTTTTGTTTTTGCTGCGCTTGGCTGGCTTGGAAACTACCGGCTTCGCCCAAGTTGCGGCTGCACCGCCATAGAAGGCGATGCCCGGCTTCTCGCGCCGTCCGCCGCCGCCCAGGTAGATGTCGCTCTCCTCCTGGCGCTTCCGCTCTTCTTCGCGGCGTTTGCTCGCGCTGCTCCGGCGGTCGCCGGACTTCGCTTGCTTGCCGCCGCGGCCTGCGCCCGGTGCCGGACCGGTACCGGCGGTTGCTCCGCCGTTGCCCCGCTTGCGGCCAATGCCGATCCCATGGCCCTTGCCCTCGCCATGGCCGGCAGCCGTTTCCGCGCCTGCGCCATTGCCGCCGCCGCGGCTGTTCCGCGCCCCCGCCGCAGCACCGCCGGCGCCGCCGCTTACCCGCGCGCGCTCGCCTTGCGGAGCCGCTTCGCCCTTGCGGCGCTTGCCGCCTTTGCCTCCGCGTCCCGGAGCGTCGAACGGCGTGCCCTGCCGTCCGTTGCCGTTCCGCTGCTCGCCGCGGCCGCCTTTCTCTCCGCGGCCCCGCTTGCCGCCGCGGGCAGCTCCGAACCCGCCGCCTTCTCCTGGGCGGCGAGCTTTCATATCGACGAGCTCAAAGTCGATATTGCGCTCGTCCAGGTTGACGCGGGTCACCCGCACCTTCGCCTCGTCGCCGAGGCGGAAGATCCGGCCCGTCCGCTCGCCCACCAGCATGTGCTGGGCCTCGTGGTAGTTGTAGTAATCGTCCGTCAGATCAGCCAGACGAATCAAGCCCTCTACCGTATTGGGCAGCTCAATGAACAAGCCGAAGTTAGTCACGCTGCTGATGATGCCCTCGAATTCCTCGCCCACCTTGTCCAGCATGAACTCGGCCTTCTTAAGCGCATCCGTCTCGCGCTCGGCGTCCACGGCAAGGCGCTCACGTTCGGACGATTGCTTCGCATAGTCATCCATTCGCGCCGTTAAATATTCATGGCGCTTATCGCTGAGCGTTCCTCCGCTCTCCAGCACCTCGCGGATCACGCGATGAATGATCAAGTCAGGATAGCGGCGAATCGGCGACGTAAAGTGCGAATAGAACTCAGCCGCCAATCCAAAATGGCCGAGGCTCTGGGAGTCATAACGCGCCTGCTTCATCGAGCGCAGCAGCACCGTGCTGATGACCGCTTCTTCCTTCGTCCCGGAAATCTCGTCGAGGATATCCTGCAACTGGCGCGGATGCAGCTTCCCGCCTTTTCCGCCCTTCAGCGCATAGCCAAAGCTCGTCACAAACTCAGCAAAACGCAGCAGCTTCTCCGCATCCGGCTCTTCGTGAACCCGATACAGGAACGGCACCTTCAGCCAGTGAAAATGCTCAGCCACCGTCTCGTTCGCCTTCAGCATGAACTCCTCGATGATCTGCTCGGCAATCGAGCGCTCGCGCTTGACGATGTCCGTCGGCTTGCCGTTCTCATCGACGAGAATTTTAGCCTCGGTAAAGTTGAAATCGACAGCGCCGCGGGTCATCCGCTTGTTCCGCAGCTTCATCGCCAGCTCTTCCATCAGCTTGAAGTCGTCAACCAGCCCGCTGTACCGTTCGGTGACCTCCGGGTCCTCGTTCTGCAGGATTTTGCGGACATTGGTGTAGGTCATCCGCTCCGTCGTGCGAATCACGCTCGTAAAAACATCATGCTTCACCACATCGCCGCTCGCGTTGATCTCCATCTCGCAGGACATCGTCAGCCGGTCCACCTTCGGATTCAGGCTGCAGATGCCGTTGGAGAGACGATGCGGCAGCATTGGAATGACGCGGTCCACCAGGTAGACGCTCGTCCCCCGGTTGTACGCTTCCTTGTCGAGCTCCGATCCTTCGCGCACGTAGTAACTGACATCGGCGATATGCACGCCCAGGTGGTAATTGCCGTTGTCGAGCTTGCGGACCGCGACCGCATCGTCCAGGTCCTTGGCGTCTTCTCCGTCGATCGTGACGATCGTCTCTTCGCGCAGATCGCGCCGCCCCTTCAGATCCTCTTCACGGATCGTATCCGGGACACGGTCGGCCTCGGCGGTCACTTCCTCAGGGAACGCCTCCGGAAGCTGGAATTGGCGAATGATCGAGAGGATGTCGATGCCCGGATCATCCTTATGTCCGAGAATCTCGATGATTTCGCCCTCCGCCGACGAGCGGCCTTCCGGGTAGTTTACGATGCGGGCGACAACCTTTTGCCCCGTTACTGCGCCCATCGAGGCATGCGGCGGGATGAAGATATCGCGTATGAGCCGCTTGTCATCCGGTACCAGGAAGCCGTAGCTTTCAAAGTTCTGGAACGTGCCGACCACCTGTTGGGTCGCTCTTTTGACAATGATGACGACTTCGCCCTCCACCTTGCCGCCCGCTGCTCCCTTCGAGGAGATTCGCACGAGGACGGTGTCGCCGTTCATCGATCCGCCCATATCCGTCGCGGGAATGTAAATGTCCGGCCGTTCCCGGTCTTCCGGGATCAGAAAGCCGAAGCCCTTCTGGTGAGCCTGAATCCTTCCGCGGACCAGGTTCATTCTCTCCGGCAGCCCGTAGCGGTTGCCGCGGTTGCGGTAGATCCGTCCGGTCTCCTCCAGGGTGTTAAGCAGCTTCAGAAAATCCTTAAATTCCTGAGCATCCGCTGGAGCGAATTCCTTTTCCAGCTCCTGATAAGTCAGAGGCCGGTAATCGTCCCTAGCCATATAATCGAGCACTTCTTGCTCTGTTGCCATGATTTCACCTGCTTTTAAGTAAAATAAATGATTGTTCAATCCGCCAGATGTCTTCGTACAGGAAGCCGTCTTCTTGGGACCGTCACACCGGAGTTCCGCCGAATCGGTTGTGCCGCCTTGAGACTCCCATCGACGGATACAGCTTTCCTCAGTATTTACCCATTTCCCAATGCGCATCCCCCTGCCCCGAGAACCCGTATGTCCTGCGCCTATCGCGTATGACGAAACCGAATTTCGAATGGCTCCGCCTGTATAGGGGGCTTCAAGGACTCGTCAAGGCCCGTTCACAGGTATTCCTTACCTGAAGCTTTGGTCGCTTCAGCTCAGCGATGGGGTAACGCACTCTAGGGAACAGCGTCGCAGAATAATTTACCAGCATCGTCAGGCAAAAGAAAACCCCGGACAAAGCATACACTCGCACGGGGAGAGACGTTCGGGCGGAAGCGGGAGCGCCGGGAAGGGGCAGGCGTTTGCCTGTTTGCCCATCGCTTCCCTGGACTTCGCAGCCGCATCTATTCAAAAAGAGGCGGAGCCAAAGCTTCCGCCTCTTTCAACCGGTTCGGTTCAGTTATCTCGATACAAAGGCTAGCGCCATCGATACCACGATAAACAGAGCTGCCAGCACCACCGTCACACGGGACAGCAACAGGTCCATTCCACGGGCCTTCTGTTTCCCGAAGAGATGTTCCGCACCCCCGGAGATGGCGCCCGAAAGACCAGCGCTCTTCCCTTTCTGCAAGAGAACAACAGCGATCAGGCCAACGCACACGATCACAAGCAGTACTTTCAGGAATAAATCCACACTTCCACCTCCTTGAAGCCGGACGCACCTTGACCGTCCTGATACATAGCAAAGATAATTGTACCATACGGTGTCCCATCCGGCAAGCAAGGAGCGGAAGTCTACTCCTTCAAGGCCATCCTCATCATGAGCGGATAAGAGACGGCCAGGAGTACGGCTGTCGGGATCATCAACCAAGCCATCGCTTCTGCGATCGATCCGATGCTGTTGAAGAAGCGGACGACCGGCCCGCTCGACGTAACCGACATCCCAATGAACACGAGAAGGGCTATCCCTCCCAGCAGGAGCACGCCTTTCTTCCCGAACCGATACGAAATGATCGAGATGAAAAAACCGATGGCGCTAATGCACAGCCCGACGCCCATATATAAGAGGAACACGTCTAGAGTAGATAGGGAACTTTCTCCCAAAACGCCAAACAGGGACACGTTCACATTCAGCGCCTTAGCAATCGGCTTTTCGATCTCAGAGAGCAGCGTCGAGAGAACCCCAAAGCTAAGCACAGTTCCCACAATCATGAGCAGGGTGGAGCTGTAATAGTCTTTCCTCCGGACATTCATCCCGAGGGCATAACGGAAGGTTTCATTTACGCTAATTAGACTGACGACAAGCAGGTAGACTGAAACAGAGATGATCGATCCCATGTTGATTTGGGTGTCCGGATCAGCGGCGATCGTCATGATCGTGAAAGCGAGGACGGTGATGGTAAGCATGATGGCCCAAAACACATAGATACTGGCGCGTACATTGATCCAGTGCATCTTCAGCATCGTGCGCAAGGATTTGCTGGTCATCGATGGATCGCTCCTTCCTGGACGAGGGAGGGCCGTGCGGCGTTCCCCGAAGTCATGTGAACAAACAGCTGTTGGAACGAGACTGGCCCAAGCTCCAGTCCCAGCTCAGCGGCATCCCGCTTCTCCTGCGCGCCTGCGCGTCCCCAGAGGACAACCGACAGGAGCGAGCCGAAGCCTTCCTCATGCAGAACCTTCTTCCCCTCCGCGAAGGAACGGATGCGGTCTGCATTGCCGGTCACGGTGTACGCCATCCCGCGGAACTCATCAGCATCCTGGTCGAGCAGGATACGTCCGTGATCGATGATGACTACATGCTCCAAGAGGCGGCTCACTTCATCGATCAGGTGGGTCGAGAGAATGATCGTGCGCGGATGATTCGAGTAATCCTCCAGCAGCAGATCATAGAAGAGCGTGCGGCTGGCGGCATCGAGGCCGAGATACGGCTCGTCAAAAATCGTGAGCGGCGCCCGACTGGCAAGCCCGACTACGATACCGAGCGAGGACAGCATCCCGCGGGACAGCTTACCGACCGAACAGCTCCGCGGCAGTTCGAACTCGTTCAGCAGCCGCTCCGCATAAGCGGAATCCCAGTTCGGGAAGATCCCGTTCGAGAGGCTGACCACATCCGCCACCTTGAAGGTTTTGGCGTACGCCTGGCTTTCTTTGATGAAGCACATTTGGCGCAGAACCTTTTCATTCTCGTAGGGCTTTTCCCCGAACACGTGAAGCTCACCGGAGGTTGCGAACAGCTGCGAGGTGATGATGTGCATGAGCGTTGTTTTCCCGGCGCCGTTGCGTCCGAGCAGTCCGCAAATTTGATTTTCTCCGATGCGAAGATCGATTCCATCCAAAGCTGCCGTCTGTCCGTACCTCTTCGTTAATCCTTTCGTCTCAACAATGGCTTGACTCATTGTCCCTTCCCTCCCTTGGCAATCATCTCGATGACTTCCTCCCGGCTGATGGCCAGCTTCTCCGCCTCTCGAAGCATCGCTTCCACATACTGCTCGAAAAATTCCCCTTTGCGCTTCTGAAGCAGCCGCTCCCGCGCTCCCTCCGCTACGAACATCCCAATCCCCCGCTTTTTGTACAGGATGCCTTCCTCCACCAGCAAGTTGACCCCTTTGGCCGCCGTCGCCGGGTTGATCTGATAGTGCGCCGCAAACTGATTGGTTGAAGGAGCTTGACTCTCCTCCGGCAAGATCCCGGATATGATGTCGTTCTCGATTCGTTCGGCGATTTGCACGAAGATGGGCTTGCTGTCGTCTATCAGCTCTTTCATCACTTCACCACCATACTTGTTAATTACTTATGTAACTAACCATATAAGATAATCCATCTTCTGTCAAGATGCTTTTCAACCACAGCCAAAGAAATACAGACCGCCGCATACCAGCTTCACCGAACGAGAAAAAACCTGCGGACCCTAACCCTGTCCGCAGGTTTTGCAGGAGAAGCGATTTTTCATTTGTCTTGAGCAGATCACAACCGCGGGTGGTGGGAGGTGTCGATTTTTGGGGTACCCTGTTTCGACTTTTCCCATCCTTTACATTTCTACCGGATGAGATCCTGTTGTTGGAATGGCTGATGCAGATTCTTTGCCAGCTTTCAGATGCATAACCCCGAGAAGAAGCAGATTGAACAGCACCATGAACACGATCAGCATGAGGACACTGTTCGAATACTGAGAGGCGGCCATGCTGGAAGACATGGCTTCACGGGTTCCTTCAACCGCATACGTCATTGGAAGCCAGCGGTGCAAGGCGTTGAAGAGCGAGTTGCTCAGCTCCATCGGCATCATACCGCCGCTTGCGCCAAGCTGAACGACCAGCAGCAGCATCGACAGAAGTCGTCCGAAGTTGCCGAAAGCCACATTGAGCAGCATAACCAGGAACATAAAGGTTATGGACGCTAGAACTGACAACAAGACGAACGATGCCAAATGATCCACTTGAAGCCCCATGCCATACAGCATGATGACGTTCATGACAAGGGCCGAGAACGTAGCTTGCAGAACGCCGACGCTGAATTTGCTGAACCACCAGGAAAGCCCGGATGCTCGACTTCCTGCAGGGCTTGTGAGCGGAAATACGAGATTAAACGCGATCGCTCCCACAAACAAGCCAAGAATTAATACGTAGGGAGCAAGGGCATGACCGTAGTTGGGCACTTTGCTGTACTCCGTATGAACAGGATTCAAAGGATTGGCGATCATTTCCGCATTGGCCTTATTCGTGTTGACCTGCTGAAGCCGCCCGGCCCCTTCTCCAAGCTCGGATGCAAGCTCCGAACTGCCGCTGTTCAGTTTATTGATGCCCTCCGTTAAATCCTGAGAGCCTTGAACCAAAGCATTCGAGCCGCTTTGGAATTGTTCAGTCCCATCGAAGAGTTTAGCCGCCCCATCGGCCAGAGCCGGCAGATTGGAGAACATAACAGCAAGGCCATCCTTCAACGATTCGGACCCTTGGAGGAGGGCGCTGGATTTCGCATCCAGCTGCTCCAAGCCCGCTCCGATTTGCTTCGCCCCGGCATTGAGCTGCTCTACGGATTGAGAATACTGGGAGACCCCGACGGAGAAGCTGCTTGAACCGGTCGCGAACCGAGTCGCGGCATCGGACAGCTGCTTGCTTCCTTGTGAGAGGGAGTCAATTCCTTCGCTAAGGGCTTGGCTGCCGCTAGCCAGCTTGCCAGTGCTATCGGCCAAAATCGGCATTTGGGAATTCAAGCTATCCAATCCGATTGCCAGCTGCGAGCTGCCGGTTGAGGCATCCGCCAATCCTTGATTTAAGGCTGCTGCGCCGGGAATAAGCTTCTCATCCAATGTTGCCGAAATGGTCGGATAAGCGGAAATCGCAGCTGCTGCTTTCGGATTCACTTGATTGACGGCCGTGTTGAGCGTTTCGATGCTGGCGGGAAGCGTACCGAGACCTTGAACCAACGGCACGATCTGGGTGCTTAAGGTGTCTGACAACTGCTTGAGCGAAGCAGAAGCATTCTTAAGCTGTGCCGCTTGCGCCTCGCTTTGACGGTTTAATTCCACCCCAAGCGCCCGCAGAAGCTCCTGCTGTTGAGCAGAGCTTAGTGACTGATAGCCGCTTGAGTCCTGTACGACTTTAATTACCGCTTGACTACTTGTCTGGGCTTGCCCTGACAGAGCCGTCAAAGCTGTCTGCATCACTTGCAAATTCGTCTGAATGGAGGCAACCGATGAAGACAAATTGGCATTTGACGAGACGGATGCTGACAATTTGTTAATACCCTTTTGAATGTCCGTCAGACCTTGTGTCAATTGTCGGGCTTGCTCTTCGGACGGCAGATTTCCGTTCAGTTGCTTCAGTCCAGACTGAAGCGCTGCTGCTCCGGTCTGAAGCTGGTTCATAGCAGATTGAAGCTGTTTTTGCCCTTTGGCAAGCGAAGCTACGCCCGCGTTCTCATCTGCCAGCTTGGCTGTGGCTTCATTTACCGCCAATAATCCTTGCGTCAGCTCTTTGCTGCCAGGGAGGGTTGAATTGGCTCCATTTGCAAGAGCCGTGAGCCCAGGGGCCAATTGCTGCGCTCCGTCCGCCAATTGCTTGGCACCGCTTAGGAGAGCGGGAGAAGCGGCAATAAGCTGATCAGCCCCCTGAGTAAACTTCTGGCTTCCTTCGTACAAGGTACTTACACCGGTTGTATAAGATATGACACCTGCGTTCAGCTGGTTGGCTCCATCGTTGAGGGCTGCAGTTCCTGCTTGAACGGTACCTACTGCTGCAACCAACTGCTTGACGCCATTGCTGAAGGTTAGGGTGCTGTCAGCCAACTTCACCAATCCATCTTTCAGCTTTTGGCTGCCTTCATGAGCGCTGGCAATCCCTTCTTGAAGCTGCTTGGAGCCATTCGCCGCTTTGTCGAACCCTTCGCCGATGCCGCTCATCTGATCAAGTAAAGCCTGAGCGTACTCTTGCGTGATGCTCCGGGCTATCGTTCCCTCGACGGCTGTGGCAGCTTGCGACGAAACGACACTGGCAAAATAATTTCGTCCTGGGTTCGTCTGATACGTCAGATTCATCGCTTTGGGCGTATCGTCGAGAACGGTGGACGCGTTGGCTGAAAAGTCGGAAGGGATCGTAATGACCATATAATAGTCTCCGCGCTCCAGTCCCTGCTGCGCCTGATCAGCATCGACAAAATGCCACTGCATATTAGGATTATCCTTAAGCTGTTCGACTAGTTTCGCTCCAAGCTCAAGGGTTTTGTCTCCGTAATCGGCAGACTGGTCCAAATTGACAACGGCGACAGGTAAATTCTCGGTACGGCTGTATGGGTCCCACGCTGAACTGAGAAAGATGCCGCTGTACATAATCGGGACAAGCAGCAGGATAATTAGACTGATCAGAAGCACCCGGTTTGTTGCGATTGCTTTCCACTCCAGTTTAAATACACTCATCAGATATTCATCTCTTTTTTCAAAAATTGGGCAAGCGTCATTGTATTCCAGTCTATTGCGGGAAGAGCGGCATGATTGGTCGCCTTATTAAGCAGATCGGCAGCGGTGATGGATGAAAAGTACTCGATAATGAGCCTGTTGGCACCCTCAAACATAGATTTGATCGCTACAATTCCCTGCTCCGCGTACCGTCCATCTTTGAATGCATGTTGAATAAGGCCGCTATCCTGATAGATATCGATGGGTCCTTCAATTGCCTCCAGGATGTCCAATACCGTTAATTGTTCCGGCGATTTCGCTAACGTAATTCCACCCTTCGTTCCAGGCACGGAGTTTACAATGCCGCTGACGACCAGCTTTCGGATCAGCTTCTTCAAGTACGAGGGAGAAACCTCGAGAATTCTGCTGATTTCATCGGAAGCCAGTGGAGATTTCAAATCCTGCGTGGCCAACAAAATGACGACAGCTGCGGCCTGCTCAAGACTGGCGGTTAGTTTCAAGTGATCCCCTCCTCATATTTTAGATGTTTATTATCCATAATGGATTTGTAATATCCATAATATAACCGTTTTGATCGAATTTCAAGTTCTATTTTGCTTAGCCAATCCCAAAAAGCTAAATGCTACACCTACTTTAGACGACAACAAGTCACCCTCACCACAACAAGTCGTACCTCAATGTCTCACAACACAAACAAAGCCCTCCCGACTTCCTACTGGAAGCGAAAGAGCTGAACGTCTGCGTTCTTGTTACTTGGATCGTTGTTCCCTTTTAATGCCTATGCAAGCGGATACTGTATGAACGGTAGGTAAGAGGACCGAGGTGTTCCTCACTCCCCCACTCGACACTCAAGGGAGTCATATTGGTCTAGCGAAATGCTTCCATCATCTCTTTGTGGAAGGGACTGGATCATAAGCAGGGGCGCCAGTCGAGCGGCTCGACTTCCGGTTGTGACGGTCCCTCCCGCTAAAGGAATCGATGGCCTGCTTCGCGCACCAGAGGGCAAAGAGGAAAAACAAAAGCGACCAGACGAAGCCAGGCAGCGGTGTAATACGGGCGAGAATGCCGGCATCTCCCGCACCTGAACCGTTTCGGAAAGCCAGGAGAACGAGCGTGAGCGGGCCCATCACCGACTCCTCCAGCGACAGGAAGGCTACAAACAAGAAATAATATTTGCGTAACCCCTCATACGGAAGAAAAAGCACCAGCAGGTTCAACACGAGCAGCCCTGCGAGCCAGGACATCCCGAAGCTGTTGCGGACGAAGAGGGCAAGCGAGACGGCGGCAATGCCCGTTACGATCCAGAGTCCAAACGAATAACGCCTCCGAGCGTACAAGGCGAAGAGGAGCCAGGCGAACAGTGACGCCGTCATATACCCCGCCAGCGACACCGGAATGAAAGAGGACCGCGAGGAAAGGTACGACTGCGTAACCCCGCTGTGGTCCGCGTACAAGCTGATCGTCATCACCTTGCCTGACATCACTAAGACCATAAGTGCGTGGCCGAATTCATGCACCATCGTATCGACGTTGCGGAAGAACGAAGTCGGCAAGAACCGGGTTAGAAAGGCGCATCCGATCAGCACAAGCACCGCGCGCATCCATTTTCCCACAGCCATCCCCCCTTAGTTATCGCTTACCCCTATCTCTTACGAAACTTACACGATTTGTTTTCATCTTATCGGGTAAAGCTCTCCAAAATCAAGCGGAAGAGACCTAGTGAACGCAAAAAAGCCCCGACAGGGGCGGTCCATCGAACCGGAAAGATCCGTCTGGCTCGCCCGCTGCCGGGGCTGTATATCCGTAAGGCTTATTTGAATTTCTTCAGGTTGTAGAAGGCTTCCTTACCGGCATAGTTTGAAACCGGAAGTTGGTCTTCGATGCGGAGCAGTTGGTTGTACTTCGCTACGCGGTCCGTACGGGAAGGAGCACCGGTCTTGATTTGGCCAGCATTCGTAGCGACTACGATGTCGGCGATGGTGCTGTCTTCGGATTCACCGGAACGGTGGGAGACGATGGCGGTGTAGCCAGCGCGTTTTGCCATTTCGATAGCGTCGAAGGTTTCGGTCAGCGTACCGATTTGGTTAACCTTAACCAGGATGGAGTTGGCGATGTTTTCGTCGATGCCCTTGGACAGACGCTTGGTGTTCGTTACAAACAGGTCATCGCCGACGAGTTGAGCTTTGCCGCCAAGCTTCTCGGTGAGGAGCTTCCAGCCTTCCCAGTCGTCTTCGGAGCAGCCGTCTTCGATGGTGATGATCGGGTATTTGTCTACCCAGGAAGCGAGCAGGTCAACGAATTCAGCCGGGGTGAAGGATTTTCCTTCGCCTTCCAGTTCGTACTTGCCGTTTTTGAAGAACTCGGTGGAAGCAACGTCCATGCCGAGGAATACGTCTTCGCCCGGTTTGTAGCCGGCTTTTTCGATTGCTTCGATGATCGTGACAATCGCTTCTTCGTTGGAAGCCAGGTTCGGTGCGAAGCCGCCTTCGTCGCCGACAGCCGTGTTCAGTCCTTTGGCTTTCAGGACGGATTTCAGGCTGTGGAAGATTTCAGCGCCCCAACGGAGAGCTTCCTTGAAGGAAGGTGCGCCAACCGGCAGAACCATGAATTCTTGTACGTCGACGTTGTTGTCGGCGTGTGCGCCGCCGTTCACGATGTTCATCATCGGAACCGGCAGGGTCTTGGCGTTGAATCCGCCCAGGTAGGTGTACAGCGGAACGTCCAAAGCGTCAGCAGCCGCGCGAGCTACAGCCATGGATACGGCAAGAATCGCGTTAGCGCCGAATTTGGCTTTGTTTTCGGTTCCGTCGAGCTCGATCATGCGGGTGTCGATCGCAACTTGGTCAAGAGCGTCGAGGCCGATGATTTCCGGAGCGATGTGCTCGTTGACGTTCTCAACAGCTTTCAGAACGCCTTTGCCGAGGTAGCGGGATTTGTCTTCGTCGCGAAGCTCAACCGCTTCGTGTGCGCCGGTGGAAGCGCCGGACGGTACGATGGCGCGGCCTTTAGCGCCGGATTCCAGGTAAACTTCAACTTCGACGGTAGGGTTACCGCGGGAGTCGAGGACTTCGCGAGCGTATACGTCAGAAATAATCGTCATTTCGAAGAACACTCCTTATAGGTTTAGTTTGGGAAAAGCTGATTTATTTGCGGGACAGATCGCCCGCTGCTTGCCCTGCGGGGGCAGGACACGCATTCTTTCAATGGAAGGCCGAGGAGAACGGGCCGCTAAGCGGATTCCGTTCCATCGCCCTCCCACGGAATAGGTTCATTCCAGCTTACTTGCGTCCGCTGATCAGCGTATGTCCGGTCATGGCAGCAGGCTGTTCGACACCGATCAATTGCAGAAGGGTCGGAGCCAGGTCAGCCAGAATGCCGCCTTCACGAAGCTCGACGTTCTTGTCCGTCAAGATGAACGGAACCGGCTGCGTCGTGTGAGCGGTGAACGGTTTGTCTTCCGTATCGCGCACGATATCGGCGTTGCCGTGGTCGGCGGTGATCAAGACCACGCCGCCCTTGGCGGTGATCGCTTCGACAAGCTTGCCGAGGCATTCGTCAACGGTTTCGACCGCCTTGATCGTCGGCTCCATGAGACCGGAGTGACCGACCATGTCGGGGTTCGCAAAGTTAAGGATGATCACGTCGTGCTTGTCTTCCGCGATCTCCTTCAGCGTGGATTCCGTCAGCTCGTACGCGCTCATCTCCGGCTGCAGGTCATAGGTAGCGACCTTCGGCGAGTTGATGAGGACGCGGGTTTCGCCTTCATACTGCACTTCCTTACCGCCATTGAAGAAGAATGTCACGTGCGGATACTTTTCGGTTTCCGCCGTACGGAGCTGCTTCAGTCCATTCTTGGAAAGAACGGAGCCAAGCGTGTCTTCAATCACTTTCGGTGGGAAGGCAACGTCGCCATTCACCGTCTCGCTGTACGTCGTCATGCAGACGAACGCCAGATCGTGCGGGTGCTTCGGTCCGCGGTCAAAGCCGGCGAAGTCATCCACGGTAAAGGCTTGAGACAGCTGAATTGCGCGGTCCGGACGGAAGTTGAAGAAGATGATGGAGTCGCCATTATCAACCGTTCCGTTCGTGTGCCCTTCAGCATCGGTGATGACCGAAGGAAGGATGAACTCGTCGAATACGGAGTTTTCGTACGACTTCTCAACTGCCTCATCGGCGCTGTTATACTGCAGCCCTTCTCCGTAAACAATCGCACGGTACGCTTTCTCTACACGTTCCCAGCGTTTGTCGCGGTCCATCGCGTAGTAGCGTCCGATGACCGTCGCGATTTTGCCGACGCCGATCTCCTTGATCTTGGCTTCCAGCTCTTCGATGAAGTCCCGGCCGGAGCTCGGGGCTACGTCGCGGCCGTCCATGAAGGCATGAACGTACACTTCGTTTAACCCTTCGCGTTTTGCCAGCTCGAGGAGGGCAAACACGTGGTCGATGTGGCTGTGTACGCCGCCGTCGGAGAGAAGGCCGAACAGATGCAGCTTCTTGCCGTTCGCTTTGGCGCGGCGAACTGCGCCAGCCAAGTATTCGTTCTCGAAGAATTCGCCGTCGCGAATGGACTTCGTTACCCGAGTCAGGTCCTGATAGATGATCCGGCCGGAGCCGATGTTCAGGTGTCCTACTTCGGAGTTGCCCATTTGACCGTCGGGAAGACCGACGGACTCGCCGCTTGCTCCGAGCTGCGTATGCGGGTATTCAGTCCACAGCCGATCAAAAACCGGCTTCTTGGCTGCCGCGACCGCGTTGCCCTGCGCTTCGGTCCGCAGACCGAAGCCGTCGAGGATAATCAGCGCTGCTGGTTTGGGTCTCGTCATGATTAACGTGCCCCCTCAACAAGCTGAATATAGGAAGCCGGCTCCAGGCTGGCACCGCCTACGAGAGCGCCGTCGATGTCGGACATGCCCATGTATTCCTTCACGTTGGCGGGTTTCACGCTGCCGCCGTATTGGATGCGGATGGCTTCCGCCGTCTCGGTACCGTACAAGCCTGCAATCAACTCGCGGATGTACGAGATGACTTCGTTCGCATCCTCGGAGGTCGAGGACTTGCCGGTTCCGATCGCCCAGATCGGTTCGTAGGCGATGACCGTTTTGGCGGCAAGCTCTTTGTCGAGGCCTGCGAACGCCGCTTCGGTTTGCACCTTGCAGACGTCCTTAGTGCGGCCCGCTTCCCGCTCTTCCAGCTTCTCGCCGACGCAGACGATCGGGGTCAGGTCGTATTTGAAAGCTGCCTTCATCTTCTTGTTTACGGTCTCGTCGGTTTCGGCGAAGTATTCCCGGCGCTCGGAGTGTCCGATGATGACGTAGTCTACGCCCAGCTCCTTCAGCATTTCGCCGCTGATTTCGCCGGTGTAGGCGCCGTTATCGGCCCAGTGCAGGTTTTGTGCGCCAACCTTGATCGCCGTTCCCTTGAAAGCTTCCACCAGAGCGGGCAGGTTGGTGTAGGGCGCGCATACGACGCTCTCCACGCCTTCCACTTCCGCTTTGCCTTTCGCTTCTTCCGCGAAGGCGAGCGCTTCTTTGACCGTTTTAAACATTTTCCAGTTGCCGGCAATGATCGGTTTTCTCACCGTGATTCCCTCCTTTGCGGCGGCCCGTTTGGACCGCTCTTGTGCTGCTGTCTGTAAACAACGGATCGGGTACGAGCCCGGGCTCCTTCGACTTCGT
Organism: Gorillibacterium timonense; assembly: GCF_001457415.1. GTDB lineage: Bacteria > Bacillota > Bacilli > Paenibacillales > NBRC-103111 > Gorillibacterium > Gorillibacterium timonense. The sequence goes on along the minus strand of NZ_LN881722.1, from coordinate 32,274 downwards.
GGAACAGGGCTCCGATCGCTGTTGGTTTTGGAAGCCCTCGATTCAATCTCTTCGATGTCGGCTTCCAAAATCCAAAGGCGAACGCTAGCGCTTCTCCACCCTGTTCCCGAGCCTCATCCGCCCATGTCGTCCCGTCCGTTACGAACGACCACCTTCCCGGCGGCTGCCGGGAGGCGGAAACTTATTTGTCTTGCAGAGCCACAACACCCGGAAGAGCCTTGCCTTCCATGAATTCCAGGGAAGCGCCGCCGCCCGTGGAGATGTGGTCCATCTTGTCTTTCATGTTGAATTTCTCAACCGCTGCAGCGGAGTCGCCGCCACCAATAACGGTGTAGCCTTCCGTGTCAGCGCAAGCTTGGCATACGCCGAGGGTACCGGCTGCGAATTTATCCATTTCGAACACACCCATCGGTCCGTTCCAGACGACGAGTTTGGAATTCTTGATGACTTCGGCATAGGCCTTGGTCGTTTCCGGTCCGATGTCGAGTCCCATCCAGCCAGCAGGAATTTCGTTGGCCGCAACGGTCTTCACGTTGGCGTCGTTGCTGAATGCGTCGGCAGCCACGATGTCAACCGGCAGCAGAAGCTTAACGCCTTTTTCTTCAGCCTTCTTGATGAAGCCGAGGGCGACGTCAATCTTCTCTTCGTCAACGATGGAGTTACCGACTTCATAGCCCTTTGCCTTCAGGAAAGTGAACAGCAGGCCGCCGCCGATGATGATGTTGTCAGCCAGCTTGATCAGGTTGTCGATGACGTCGATCTTGTCCTTGACCTTGGCTCCGCCGATGATAGCGGTGAAGGGACGTTCCGGATTGCTCAAAGCTTTGCCAAGAACGTCAAGCTCCTTCTCCATGAGCAGACCCGATACGGCCGGCAGGTAGTGCGCGATACCTTCCGTGGAGGAGTGAGCGCGGTGAGCGGCGCCGAAAGCGTCGTTTACGAAGATATCGGCCAGCTCAGCGAATTGCTTGGCGAGCTCGGGATCGTTCTTCTCTTCGCCCTTGTGGAAGCGGACGTTTTCAAGCACGAGAACGTCGCCGTCTTTCATGTCGGCGATTTGAGCCTTAACAGCATCGCCTACGGATTCGTCGGCTTTCAGAACCGGCTTGCCGAGCAGCTCGGACAGACGAACAGCTGCCGGAGTCAGGCGCATGGATTCGTTCACTTCGCCTTTCGGACGACCCAGGTGGCTCGCCAGAATGACTTTGGCGCCTTTTTCGATCAGGTATTTCACGGTCGGCAGCGTTTCAACGATACGGGTATCGTCGGTGATCTTGCCGTTTTCCAGCGGAACGTTGAAGTCGACGCGGACAAACACGCGTTTGCCAGCTACATCGATGTCGCGAACACTCTTCTTCATGAGGGTTCCTCCCCGGTCTATAATGGTCAAAAAGCAGTTAGAAGAGCGGAAACGTTATAGCCGGTTTCCGCTCTCTCTCTTTTGCTTAAAGGGGCTTGCGCCAACCTTATTTCGCCAGCTTAGCGAAGTATTCCAAGGTACGGATCAGTTGAGCGGTGTAAGACATTTCGTTGTCGTACCAGGAAACGGTCTTCACGAGTTGCTTGTCGCCAACCGTCAGAACCTTGGTTTGCGTAGCGTCGAACAGGGAGCCATAGGTGCAGCCCTTGATGTCCGAGGATACGATTTCGTCTTCGGTGTAGCCGTAGGATTCGTTAGCGGCTTCTTTCATCGCTGCGTTGATTTCATCAGCGGTGACCGATGCGTTAAGAACGGTAACGAGTTCCGTCAAAGAGCCGGTAGCAACCGGAACGCGTTGAGCGGCTCCGTCGAGTTTGCCCTTCAGGTCCGGAATGACGAGGCCGATGGCTTTGGCAGCACCGGTGGTGTTCGGAACGATGTTCTCAGCAGCAGCGCGAGCGCGGCGGAAGTCGCCTTTGCGGTGCGGAGCGTCGAGGGTATTTTGGTCGCCGGTGTAGGCGTGGATCGTCGTCATCAGGCCTTCTACGATGCCGAACTTGTCGTTCAGGACTTTCGCCATCGGAGCGAGGCAGTTCGTGGTGCAGGATGCGCCGGAGATAACCGTTTCGCTTCCGTCAAGGATATCATGGTTGACGTTGTAAACAACGGTCTTCATTTCGCCGGTAGCCGGAGCGGAGATGACAACCTTCTTGGCGCCGCCCTTCAGGTGAAGTTCAGCTTTTTCCTTCGTTACGAAGAAGCCGGTGCACTCGAGAACGATGTCGACACCGAGTTCTCCCCAAGGCAGTTCTTCGGGTTTCGGGTTAGCCAGAACCTTAACTTCTTTGCCGTTCACTTTGAAGAAACCGTCATGAACTTCAACGTCGCCGTTGAAAGATCCTTGAGTCGTATCGTATTTGAGCAGGTGAGCCAGCATTTTTGCATCGGTCAGGTCGTTGATGGCTACAACTTCGATTCCTTCTACGTTTTGAATACGACGGAATGCCAGACGTCCGATACGGCCAAACCCGTTAATCCCTACTTTTACTGTCATGGTAACTCCTCCTATGTGGATAAAAATGATGGTACCTATATCTCAAGACGGCGATGCCGTCAAGAAAACCGATTGCGTGCTGCGCGTCCGGCCAACCTATACGTATTCGCCAAACAATGCGCAATTCCTTCCAAGCCTCAAGCTTCCTGTAAAATATAGCGGGCCGCCGCTTCGTCGGTTACGAGAATATGCTCAAGCCCGTGCCGCAGAACAGCCGCGATACAGCCGCCCTTGCTGCCGCCGCCAGCGACGGCGATCAAGGTATCCACCTGCTTCAGATCCTCCATCTTGAGGCCGAGAGTCGGCATCCGATAGACAACCTGGCCGGTACGGTCGAAGTAATACCCGAAGGCTTCTCCGCGCGCTCCCGATCTTTCCAGCTCCGCCAAGGTCGCTTGCTCAACCTTCCGCCTCTTGGCCATAACGGTAGCTTCTCCGATTCCGTGAAGCAGAATACGGGCGCTCTTCATCACTTGAATCATTTCCCGAATGTTCGGCTCTTGAATCAGCGAATGGTAGGCTTCTTCTCCCAAATGATCAGGCACATGCAGCAGGCGGTATTGTCCGCCCGTCTTCTTGGCCATGACGGAAGCCAGCGTATTCGCCTGGAATTCAACACTTTCACCAATCCCTCCTCGGGCCGGTACGAACAGGCTCCCTTTGAGGGCTGAACTCGGTGTCAGTTGGGCCGCAACCTCCGCAAGGGTCGAGCCGCCGGTCACCGCAATGACGGTTTCCTCGGTCACCGCTTTGCGCAGAGCCGCCGCCGCAGCGCGCCCCATCTCCTTCTTGGTGTAATCGGACTCATCCGAATCACCGGGAACGACGATGGCGTCACGCAGCGAGAATTTCTCCTTCAAGGCTTCTTCCATCCGGCTGTAGCCGAAAAGCTCCTTGATCATCGGCTCCATCTCGTCAAGCAGCCGCTTGCCGGATGGAGTGACGCGCATGCCGAAGGATTCCACCTCCAGCAAGCCTTGCTCCTTAAGAAAATCCACTTCCGCACGCAGGACCCGTTCGGTCATGTTTAGCGCAGCCGCTAGCGTCCGGCGTCCAACCAATCGGTAGATCAAGACGTAATGGAGGATGGTGTAGCGCTTCTTGACGATGTCCAGCACATCGGGGACGAGCTGTTTCTGCATCTCCAGGACCGCTCTCATGTTATCACTCCCGCCTTGGACACCCAACGTCCCGCATAAGCATTTTTTGTCCCACGATACGAATATTTCTTTGTCCCAGATACCATTTTAGCGGATTATGGAACGGGGTGCAAGTTTGTCCGTTTCGAAGTTTGGTTAAGTTTTTGTGAAATGTCCCGGCGGGACCGATTACATCCCACAGAGGCTCCATTTCGCTCTCTTTCTCTCGCGATTTTGCCGTTTTTGAAACAATCCGCTCTGAGCAGAAAGTTCTCCTTGCTTTTTCTCATTAGCTCGCCTATAATATTACTTGCTGGCTTCGAAAAGCAGCCATTTATGCGCCCGTGGTCCAATGGATATGACGTAGGCCTCCGGAGCCTGAGATCGAGGTTCGATCCCTCGCGGGCGCGCCATCTACTTTATCATCGAACGTCCTTTAGAAGGGCGTTTTTTTGTTATCCAAAAGAAATGTCTGACCTTTTTTGACTTTTGTTCTTTTTTTGAGTAAGATGGGTATAGTTTCACCGAAGGCTGTGCAAGAAAGCAAATTATGGCCGAGTGCAAAAGGAGGAAATCCGCATGAGTTTTATTCCAATGGTTGTCGAACCCGACTCCCGCGGGGAACGGGCGTATGACATTTACTCCCGGCTCTTAAAGGACCGCATCATCTTCCTGGGAAGCCAGATCAACGACGCGGTGGCCAACGCCATCATCGCTCAGCTCCTGTTCCTGAGCGCTCAGGATTCGGAGAAGGATATCAGCATTTACATCAACAGCCCGGGCGGGTCCATTACCGCTGGCATGGCCATCTATGACACCATGCAGTTCATCAAGCCCGATGTCTCCACCATCTGCGTGGGCATGGCGGCTTCCATGGGCGCCTTTCTTCTGACGGCGGGAGCCAAAGGCAAGCGTTACGCCCTGCCGAACAGCGAAGTCATGATCCACCAGCCACTCGGCGGAGCCGAAGGCCAGGCAAGCGACATCGAGATTCGCGCGAAGCGCATCATCAAGCTGCGCGAGAAGCTGAACGGCATCTTGGCCGACCGTACCGGCCAACCGCTGGAACGCATCGATAAGGACACGGACCGTGACTACTTCATGACCGCCGACGAGGCGCTCGCCTACGGCATCATCGACAAGGTCATCGAATCACCGGCCAAGAGCCTGCTGTAAAGAAATTCGCTGCGCACTGCAGAAAAGGCTGTCTTCTCCGTTTACCGGGGAAGACAGCCTTTTTTTGTACATGAATGGGGAAGCGCTCCCTTAGAGGAGCGAGGTAATAGGAAAAAAGGCTCGTCCCTGCCGAATCAAAAAAGCTTCCCGACACGGAAGCTTCTTCGGCGGCAAAGCGGCCGGTTACTGGTTCTCCAGCTCTTCCTTGCTGACAAGCGCGACTAAAGCGTTTACAGCCTGATCGGAATCCGCACCTTCGGCGCTTATGGAAATTTCTGTACCTGTGCTGATTGCAAGGCTCATGATACCCATGATGCTCTTGGCATTCACTTTCTTCTCGTCCTTCTCCACGAAGATCTCCGAAGAGAATTTGTTGGCCTCTTGGACGAAGAGAGCAGCCGGTCTGGCGTGCAGACCCGTTTTCAAACGAACCACAGCGGGACTCTTAGACATGAACCAATACCCCCATTGCATGAATTTTCTTCTATAGAAACAAAAGGGAACGAATAGGAATGAGTTTTTGTCCATTATAACATTTTTTCCAAAGCAGCACTAGAAAAATCATGGAACTTGCATGGAACTCTCCTTAAGCGCGTTGTTCACTCAAACCCCATCGTTTTCCGTACCCTTTCCCAAACCAACTGACGCGACTCCTATTCCCATGATAAAAGTCGATTGCATACTAGCGGGAGCTCCTCAGCTTATCCGCGATCTCATCCAGCTTGCGCAGACGATGGTTGACTCCGGATTTACTCACGCTCCCCTTGAGCAGATCGCCCACTTCCTTCAGGTTGATATCCGGATGCTTCAGCCGGACCTCGGCCACCTCCCGCAGCTTTTCCGGAAGGTTGTCGAGCCCCATCTCCTTCTCGATCAGCCGGATGTTGTCGATCTGCCGGACGGCCGCCCCAATCGTCTTGTTGAGGTTGGCGGTCTCGCAGTTCACGATCCGGTTCACCGAATTGCGCATGTCCTTCATGATCCGCACATCCTCAAACCGCAGAAGAGCTTGATGAGCTCCGATCAGGCTGAGGAAATCGATGATCTTCTCCCCTTCCTTGAGGTAGAAGATGAAACCTTTCTTGCGCTCGATGCAGCGGGCGTTCAACTCAAATCGATTGGCCAGCTGAACCAGCGAGTGGCAGTGTTCCTCATACATGGACGCGATCTCCAGATGGTAAGAAGAACCTTCTGGATTGTTCACCGATCCTCCCGCCAGGAAGGCGCCGCGCAGGTATGCCCGCTTGCAGCAATTGTTCTTGATCAGGTCCTTGTCGATACCTGGCGTGAAGAGAAAGCCTTCGGAGGATACGATCTTGAGGTCCGACAAAATCTCCTGTACCCTGAGCGGCACGCGAACAATGTAGACGTTGTTCTTTTTGAGCCGCATTTTCTTGCGAACGAGCAGCTCCGTATGCACCTGGTACAATTTCTTCAGCAGGAGATAAATCCGCCTGGCAATCGCTGCATTCTCCGTCGATATGTCAAGGACGATTCGTTGACCGGTGATTTGCACCGCTCCGTTCATGCGAATGAGCGCAGAAAGCTCCGATTTTTCGCAGCAGGCCCCACTTTCCAGCAGGGTCAGTTCTTTTTTGGTCTGCGCCGCAAAGGACACGGGAAATCACCTCTTTCGGACCATCCAGCTTTCCACCAGTTGATAGATATGATGGCTTAATTTGTCGGCATCATGCCGAAGGTACGTATGAAAATAAACGAGTTCATCGGCAATGACCTGATAGCCTTGCCGTTCTGCGTCTTCCAGGTCCAGCACGACTGGCGCCGCTCCCTCCTCGGAGTACATTTTTTCGACCTCCGGAGGGATCGTTCCGTTATTCACGATCACATAATCAAAGATCGGCTGGCCGATGTGATCATAGACGGCGTTAATGTGATCGCTCACCGAATAGGAATCCGTTTCGCCCGGCTGGGTCATGACGTTGCAGATAAAGATCTTCAAGGCTTTCGACTCGATGACCGCATTCGCAATATCGGGGACGAGCAGGTTGGGGATGATGCTGGTATACAAGCTGCCAGGCCCGAGGATGATGGTATCCGCCCGACGAATGGCCTCGACGGTTTCCGGCAGCGGGGCCACATCCTTAGGCTCGATGGAGATGCGCTTGATCCGGCGGCCGGCTTGAGGGATTTTGGACTCTCCAGTTACGAAGGTCCCATCCTCCATTTCGGCTTTGAGCACGATGGGAATATCCGCAGCGGGCAGCACCCGCCCGCGGACGGCGAGCACACGGCTCAGCTCGCGCACCGCGCTTACGAAGTCGCCGGTGATGTCGCTCAGCGCCGCCAGCATGAGATTGCCTAGCGGGTGGCCGATCAGGCCGTCCACCTGCTTGAAGCGGTATTGCAGCAGCTGGGATAACAGCGGCTCGGCATCCGCGAGCGAGCTCATGACGTTGCGGATGTCCCCGGGAGGGGGAATCTGCAGCTCATCGCGAAGCACTCCCGAGCTGCCGCCATCGTCCGCTACAGTGACGATGGCGGTGATATCGAGCGGCTTTTTCTTCAAGCCGCGCAGCATGACGGACAACCCTGTGCCGCCGCCGATGACGACGACATGGGGGAGATTTTCTTTTCCGGTCAAAGCATCCGTCAATTCCTCTACCTCCGGTCCCGTTCCGCATCACGGTGGCTTACGCGAACCGTCTCCGTTTCGCTTGCTCCGATGCGTTTACCCAAGTATTCGGCGATGGCGACCGAGCGATGCTTGCCGCCGGTGCAGCCGATCCCGATGACGACCTGGCTCTTGCCTTCCTTCCGGTATTGGGGGATGAGGAAGTTGAGCAGATCGAGAAGCTTGATCAGGAATTCCTGAGTGTCGCTCCATTTCATGACATAATCATAAACAGCCGGATCTTGCCCGGTCTGCGGCCGCAGGTTCTCTATATAATGCGGATTCGGCAGGAAACGTACGTCAAAGATGAGGTCAGCATCGATCGGAATCCCATATTTGAAGCCGAAGGAGATCACGTTGAGCACAAGCCCTTCGTTCCCCAGATGATTGAACCTTGACGTGATGATCTCCTTGAGCTGCCCCGGCTTCAGGCTGCTCGTATCGATCGACTGGCTGGCTAGCCCTCTCAGCTCCTCGAGCAGCTTACGCTCCTGCTGGATGCCTTCAAGCGGTGCTCCTCCCGGAGCGAGCGGATGCCGTCGGCGACTTTCCTTGTAACGTTGAACCAGAACGGAATCCGTCGCATCCAAGAACAGGATTTCGTAGCTGATCGTATGATTCTCCTGAAGCGAGTGCAGCGATTCCGTCAGAGCCCGGAAAAACTCGCGGCCGCGCAGGTCGATGACAAGAGCCACCTTGCCGATCTTGCCGTTCGATTGTTCAATCAGCTCGGCAAATTTCGGAATGAGCACTGGAGGCAGGTTATCTACACAGAAGAATCCGAGATCCTCCAGGCTTTGTACTGCAATGGTTTTTCCGGCGCCCGACATGCCGGTGATGATGACGAGCTTAGCAAGCGCAATCCGTTCCTCCATATCGATCCCTCCCCGTAAAGTATCTCCCGCGGTTCTGACCCGTGTAGCAGCTATTCCGCCGTCAGCGGGATACCTTTTTCGCCTGATCCGCCCAAGGCCGCTCGCCGGTATGATCCGGTTGAGCGGCCCGTGCTTTACAGCATTTCCTTATCGGAGGTTGAGACCGGCGGCACCGACGATACCCGCGTCATTGCCGAGCGTGGCCGGAACGATGTCGACGTTTTCCTGAACCTGAGCGGGGGTATATTTCTTGAAGATTTCCCGAATCGGCTGGAAGAGGATTTCACCTGCTTTGGATACTCCGCCCCCGACGATAAACCGCTTCGGGTTCAGCACAACCGCAAGTGCCGCCATGGAGCGTCCCAAGTAATAAGCCGCGCGGTTCACAATGCGCAGGGCGACTTCGTCGCCTGCCTTGGCCGCATCGAATACGTCCTTGGCCGTTATATTCTGAATCATCGCAAGCGAGGTTTTGTCGCCGCGTTGAACTGCATCCTTCGCCATCCGGATGATTCCCGTTGCCGAGGAGACCGTCTCTAGGCAGCCCATTTGGCCGCAGCCGCATTGAATGGCTTCGAGATCGGGTACCACCGACATATGTCCAAGCTCCCCGGCCATGCCGTCCGAGCCCTGATAGATCTTGCCGCCGATGATGATGCCTCCGCCCACGCCGGTTCCGAGGGTATAGCAGACGACGTTGGCAATTCCCGCTCCGGCTCCGCTCCAGGCTTCCCCGAGAGCCGCCACATTGGCGTCATTATCGATAGCGACCGGCTTGCCTAGTTTCTGCTCCAACGTAGCCTTTACCGGCACGTCATGCCATTTCAGGTTCGGAGAGAAGCGGACGATGCCTTCCGGAATGTCCAAGAAACCTGCCAGTCCGGCGCCGATTCCGGCTACATCCTCCCAGTTGTAGGGGGACTCGTCGACCAAGAGACGGACATACTGCGCAATGCGCTCCAGCACTTCATCGGGGCCGTGCTCAGAGCCGGTCGGCCCTTCATAGGTTTGCAGCAATTTGCCGTTCTCGTCGCAGAGTCCGACCTTGATGCTGGTTCCGCCCAGATCGACACCGACATACACTTTTCCTGACATTTGAATGTCACCTCTACACATGATTTGCTTGCCATTGCCCGATTCTCGCTCAAGACTCGATCGTCTTCGCATATGCAGCCTGCAGACATGCGAGCGATCCAAGCTGATCCGGCTCGGGAGGAATCCCGAGGTACAGGCGTGCGCCGCCCCAGTCCGGACATGACAATACAGGGACCGGATTTCTTTTCCCGGGCCTTGCAGATCACGGCATGAACGAGCTCGGACGCTTCTGTTCCAACTATATAGCTTCCTAGGTGTGCGGTCAAGGAAACGTTCATACAAAAAAGCTTGCTGGAACGGGAAAAACCCGACAGAGATCGATCGGGTTTTTCTCTCCTTGCACTCGTCTGCACCCTTCTCGACCAGACGCAGGCGCTAGTTCGATTCGTTAGACGGTCGTATTGGACAGGGTATGGCTCCAATCGTGGACCATTTCCCCTTCCAGGTATTTCTCGCAGTCGAGAGCCGCCATACAGCCGCTTCCCGCCGCCGTTATCGCCTGTTGATAACGTTGATCTTGAACGTCTCCGCAGGCGAAGACACCGGGGACATTCGTCCGGGTCGTCCCCGGATTCACGACGATGTAGCCCTGGTCGTCCGTCATCACTTGCCCTTCGAGGAACGCCGTGTTCGGATTGTGTCCGATGGCGACGAAGATACCGTCGGTCTCGAGTACCTCTTCCTGTCCGGTTTCGTTGTTGAGCACCTTCAGTCCGGTCACGCCCTTCTCGCCGGCGGTGACTTCAAGCGGTGAGCAGTTCAAGCTCCAAACGATCTTGGCGTTCTCCCGAGTACGGTCCTGCATGATCTTGGATGCGCGCAGCTCATTTCTCCGATGAACCACCCGCACCTCGCTGGCGAAGCGGGTGAGGAAGTGTGCTTCTTCCATGGCGGAATCTCCTCCGCCGACAACGATGATCTTCTTGCCGCGGAAGAAGAAGCCGTCGCAGGTCGCACAGGTGCTGACCCCTCTGCCGATGTTCTCCTTCTCTCCCGGTATGCTGAGCAGCTTGGCGGAAGCGCCGGTGGAGAGAATGACCGTCTCCGCTTCAATGACAGCCCCGCCTTCTAAAGTCAACTGGAAAGGAGAGCGGGACAAATCCGCCTTCACTACCCAACTGGAACGAAACTCGGCACCAAAGCGCTCGGCCTGGCTGCGCATATTCGCCATCAGCTCCGGTCCGAGAATGCCGTTCGGAAACCCGGGGAAGTTCTCGACTTCGGTCGTCGTGGTCAGCTGTCCACCCGGCTCCGGCCCTTCGATAACCAGCGGGTTCAGGTTGGCTCTCGCCAAATAAATCGCTGCGGTCAGGCCCGAGGGGCCTGTTCCGATGATCACGCTTTTGTACATGGCCGCTTTCCTCCTGATCTCACAAGTTACGGGTTCGGACTGCTCGTCGAGCCCGCTGCATCCGCCGAAAGCTCGGAAGTGCCTGTTAGTTTTTCTTTCAGCCCGCAGGCTTCGTCGATGCGCCGAGCCGCCCGGCTGACGGTCGCTGCGGAAATGCCGTAGCGGCCCGCCACTTCTTCAAACGAGATGGCTCTGCGGTGCATCTTGGCGGTCAAATATTCGAGCGCAGCCGACCAGCCTTCGATCTTGGCGATGCGCGGCTTGGTCGGGTATACACAGGTCAAGTATTCCACCCAGAGCGTTTCCAAATCACACTGCTGCACCATATCGTAGCGCTTCTCCATTTGCTTGTGCGCAAGCGTAAGCACGGCCTGCCAGTCCTCTTCCCATTCGGGAAGCGAAGGGGAGTAGGGAGCGGCGCCTACGGTCCGCGTTCCTCCGGCCATGTACACCGGCAAAGGCCCGGTCATTCCCATGCTGCGCAGCGCGTAGAGGGCCATCCGCTTGAGGGTGTCGCTTTCGTCCGGTTCAAGTAGAAACTGCTTGAGCGCCGCTTCCGCTTCCTCATCTGCGATGGCTCCGAATGCCTGGATGACTTGGAGCTTCGTCTCGGCATCCCCATGCCTCAGTCCCCAGAAAAAGGACGAGCGGATGAGCGGGTCGCGCTTGATGCTCTCGGACAACGAACTCTCTCCTTCCTGCAGGGTGAGAGCCTTCTGCTCGAAGGGAAGATGGTAGTGGTAATGGAAGAACACCCCGTCCGTCTCCTGGCGATCCATCTGGTCAAGATAGAATCGGGCGATCTCCGCTTGCGGGTCCAGCTTCGCCGCCTGCCGCCATCTCTTGCGGGCTTCCTCGAAGCGTCCCGTATTGAAAGCGGCGACTGCCGTGTAATGATAGAGGCTCGGATCCTGCTCCTCGACCCCGATCCTCAGAAGCCGGCTGAACAGCCGGTAAGCTGTCTCATGATCGCCGAGAATCCCCATGGTCGTCGCGAGCTTGAACAAATATTCGGAGTGAAATGGATAGGTCTTCCGCAATTGGCTGGTAAGCTCCGCCAGCTTCTCGGTCTCGCCAAGGTGCTGGTAGAAGATCGCCAGATTGCACAGCGCATGCAAATTGCCCTCGTCGATCTCCAGCACATCGAACACCGTGCTGAGCGCCTTCTCGAAATCTCCTAGATAGTAATAACCGAGCGCCAGGTTGTTCCGGGCCGCGAGAAAATCCGGGTGTTTCTTGACGAGCTTCTGCAGCACGCCGGTCGCTTCCACGAATTTGCCCTCTTCCAGAAGACGCCGGGCATCATCATGCTCGTACATGCCTTCCCGGCTCTTCACGAAGCGAATCTGGATCGGGCGGCCAAGCTCGTAAGACAAGAGCTCGACCATCTCCTCCGCTTCCTCCAAATAGATGCCGTCCTCATCCGTCTCCAAGTAACGAAGCACGGCCTGCTCGGCGGAATCGAAATCGTCCATGTTGGCATAGTTATTCGCCAAATAGTAATAGCATTCCGTCATACCGGGATCGAGCTTCTCAAGAATGCCGAGAAGAATCTCGTTGGATTCCTCAAAGCTCCCGATCTCCGCGAGAACGCCGGCCAGATTGCAGTGATTGACCGCATTCTCCGGCTCGTATTCCACGGCTCGACGGAAATATTTTAATGCTTTATCGTAATGACAGCGGTCCAGAGAACGGACCGCCCGCTCGAAGAAGAAAGTCGCGTCGATTTTTAGCGGGATGATCTTCTGTTGCTTTTTGCGCTCGAGCGCCATTTTCTTACCCACGGGTCAGCACCTCCTCCAAAAACCCGCATGCCAAGCCTTGAATCGTCAAACCCCGCCATATTTAAACAGCGAACTGATCGAACCGCCCTCAACCACAATGTGAATCGCATTGGCGAGCAAGGGAGCTACCGAGATGACCTGGAACCGGGAAGCATGGTTGTCCGGGATTGCGATCGTATCGGTGATGACCACTTCCTTGATGTTCGGGTGGTCGAGCCGTTGTAGAGCCGGTCCGGAGAAAATCGGGTGAGTGGCGCACACATAAGAGTCGCCCGCTCCGCGTTCCTTAAGCCCTTCCACGACGTTGACGATGGTACCGCCGGAATCGATCATGTCCTCGATGATGATCGGTGTGTAGCCTTCGACTTCCCCGATGACGTGCGTGATAACCGACTCGTTGTGGGCCGGGCGCTTTTTGATCATGATGGCAAAAGGAGCGTTTAGGATGTTCGCAAGGCGTTCCGCCGTCGTGGCGCGGCCGGCATCCGGCGAAACTACGATCGGATTCGGGATATTTTTCTTGCGGATGTAATCGCTGATCAGGTCAAGCGCCGTCAGGTGATCGACCGGGATATTGAAGAAGCCTTGAATGGCGGCAGCGTGAAGATCCACCGTGATCATCCGGTCCGCTCCAACTGTGGCGAGCACGTCGGCAACCATTTTCGCCGAAATCGGTTCCCGAGGAGCCGCTTTGCGCTCCTGGCGCGAGTAGCCGTAGTAGGGAACGACCAGGTTGATGGTGCGGGCGGATGCCCGTTTGGCAGCGTCGATCATGACGAGCAGCTCAACAAAGTGTTCGTTGATCGGATGGGAGAAAGTTTGCACGATAAAGACGTCGCAGTTGCGGACCGGCTCCTCGTACAAGCAGTACAACTCACCGCTTTTGAACCGGGACAGCTTAACCTTCCCCAGGGGACGATCCAGTACCTTGGATATCTCCTCTGCCAATTTAGGGTTCGAGGACCCCGAAAAAATCTTCAAATTGCCGTTCATTTTAGACCTCCTAGTAATGGTGCGATCCACTCGCGTATGGCAGAGTCCTCCTCACGGAATAACGCTCACCGCCGTCCTTTGACGCCAACCGCCAACCGATCCGGAATCGAAATGCCCCCAGACAAATAAGGACATTCCGTCGAAGAACAATCCCCCGCCTCTGACTTGTCCTTCCCAAGTGTAATCAAAAAAACGGCCGTGTGCGCATTGCACAAGGGATTGTCAACAAACTGTCATAGAAATCGTCACGGTTCAATTATACCTGTTCAAAATGAATTTACAAAAGGGAAAGTTGCGCTTCTAGAGAAAAAAGCCCAAAACTCCCTCGAATGCTGCGAAAAACGTGCCGAAAAACAGCGGAAGGGACCCTGCGGCCGTCTCGGAAAGAGAGCGAGCGGCGGGTCCCCTTGGAGAGCAGCGTCGAATGTTGGAAGAGCCGCTCGCGCTATCTTTCGCGCTGGTATGCCGATTTATGCTGGATACTGGATGATGCCATTCACACTGCTTCGCTAATTTTCGCCAGATGCAGCCTTTCGAACAGTTGCACGGATTTCGCGAAGTTACCTTTCGCGCTGCCCCGATTATCTACTGGACACGCCTCTGAACCTTAACCAAGCAACTGTCGGTATTATTTGTTATGCCTGCGATCAAGCTCGGCCATCACGTCGTCAAGCGGCAGCTTCTCCTCTCGGAGCAGCACGAGTAGGTGGTAGATCAAGTCACTGGCCTCATAGCGCAATTCGTCGGCGCTGTGATTTTTGGCGGCGATGATCACCTCGGCGGCCTCTTCTCCGATCTTCTTCAAGATCTTATCGATGCCTCGCTCAAACAGGTACGTGGTATACGCGCCTTCCGGCCGTTCAACATCCCGGCGGGCGATCACCTCTTCGAGCACGGACAAGATTCGGAAGCGGTCTTCCCCGGCATGGAGGGTCCGGTCCAGTCCAAGCGCGGCTTTCCCAGCCTTTTCTGCCTCTTCGGTTTTCCAGTCTTGTTGTGCGCCCGCCTGTGCCACGTCCGCTGCAAGCGGAAGCTCCTCATTAAAGCAGGAATACGCGCCAGTATGACAAGCCGGCCCCGCCGGAATGACCTGAACGAGCAAAGCATCGCCGTCACAGTCGTAGCGGATCGCTTTCACCTGCTGCGTGTTGCCGGAGGTGGCACCCTTGTGCCAAAGCTCCTGCCTGGACCGGCTCCAGAACCAAGTCTCTCCGGTCTCAAGTGTCTTCTGCAGCGACTCCTCGTTCATGTAAGCAAGAGTGAGTACCGCCTTGCTCGCAGCATCCTGGACGATGGCGGGGACGAGTCCTCGTTCATCCCAACGGATGGCTTCAAGAGCTTCTCCTGCAATCAACTGTTTTGAATTCGTGCTTGCGTTAGCGGATTCCGTCACCGGATTTCCACTCCTTCCCTCTTCAAGCTGTCTTTGACTTCCCTTATGGACAATTCCTTGTAGTGAAAAATCGATGCTGCGAGCGCGGCGTCCGCGTTCGCCTCCCGGAACACATCGGCGAAATGCTCCGCATTCCCCGCGCCTCCCGACGCAATCACGGGAATGCCGACCCGATTCGCCACGCTCTTCGTGAGCGCCAGATCGAAGCCGTCCTTGGTCCCGTCCGCATCCATGCTGGTGAGGAGCAGCTCTCCCGCCCCCAACTCCTCCGCGCGCGACACCCAGTCGAGCGCGCGAATGCCGGTAGGCTTCCTCCCGCCGTGGGTATAGACTTCCCATTCGCCCCATTCGGGATTAAATCGGGCATCCACCGCCACGACTATACATTGGTTGCCGAATCGACGGGCTCCTTCGGCGATCAGCTCGGGGCGGAGCACCGCGGCGGTGTTGATTCCGATCTTGTCAGCCCCGGCGCGGAGCAGCCGCTTCATATCCTCGACGCTGCCGATTCCGCCTCCCACGGTAAATGGAATGGCGATCTCTCCAGCCGTTCGCCGGACGACCTCGACCATGGTCGCTCGACCTTCCACGGACGCGGAGATGTCGAGAAACACAAGCTCATCCGCACCTTCTCGGTCGTACAAGGCGGCCAGTTCCACCGGATCTCCGGCATCCCGCAGGTTGATGAAATTGACCCCTTTGACGACACGCCCGTCCTTCACGTCCAGACAGGGAATGATCCGCTTAGCCAACATCGGGTCGTCCTCCTTTGTCTTTAATGATCTCCAGCGATCCTCTCTGCCGACCCACTATCCTTAACGGATTAGGCGCTGCAAAGTCGGAACGCTGATTTCATAAATCAACCCAAGCTCCGCAGTGCCTCAGCTAATTCGATCTGGCCGGTATATAACGCTTTGCCGACGATAGCTCCGGCGATCCCGTCCTTCTCGTACTCGGCAAGCCGCTCCAAATCTTCATAGCGGCTCACACCACCCGAAGCGATCACTTCGCGTCCGGAGGCCTGCGCCAAGCTTACGATGGCTTCCACGTTCGGCCCCTTCATCATCCCGTCGCGGGAAATGTCCGTGAAGATGAAGGTTTTAGCGCCGACGGCAGCCAATTCCTTCGCGAGCGTCTCCGCCTTCACCTCGGAGGTGGTCAGCCAGCCGCGCGTGGCAACGAAGCCATTTCGGGCATCGATGCCGATAGCTACTTTGTCTCCGTATTCCGCGAGCGCCGCTTCCACAAAAGCTCGATCTTCGATGGCGGCAGTGCCGAGAATCACCCGGGACACCCCGAGCCGGACAAGCAAGGCCACATCCTCCAGCGTACGCAGGCCACCGCCGCATTGCACCGGGATTCCGACACTTCCTGCAATCGCCCCAATCACTTCCTGATTGACCGGCTTGCCTTCCTTGGCGCCGTCAAGATCGACCAGATGAATCCAAGAAGCGCCAGCGGCTGCCCAATCGGCGGCCGCGTCCTCTGGTCTTTCGCGGTACACCGTCTCTTGATTATAGTCGCCCTGCACAAGACGCACGCACTTGCCGCCGCGTATGTCGATGGCGGGATAGACAATGAATGACACAGCCGTCTTCCTCCCCTTGTGAAAGCCGAACGTGATGCTTTCCTTTTCTCATTTGAAATCAATCACTCTTGAGCGTGTTACCAAACCCACCCTATAACGTTCGAAAAACAGCTTGCTCCTAACGCCTGAAGAAGAGCCTTCGCGGCTCCAAACAAGCGGAACGGTGCGACCCGATCAACCGAGGAACGAGGACCGATTTGCTAACATGCACTAGCAGAGGCGTAGGAAGTTCCCGAGCAGCTGCAAGCCGACGGCTCCGCTTTTCTCCGGGTGAAATTGCATGCCGTACACATTATCGCGTCCGACGATCGCCGTTACCGGCTGGTGATAATCCGTCACCGCGATGAGGTCGTTCTTGATCTCCGGTCGTGCGTGATAGGAGTGAACGAAGTACACGTGGCCTTCCTCCACTCCCGCCGTAAGCGGGCTCTCCCGCAGGAAGGACAGCTTGTTCCAGCCCATGTGCGGCACCTTGTAGCTGCCTTCAAAGCGGACAACCTCTCCCGGAAGGAGGTCAAGCCCGGCGTGATTGCCGTGTTCTTCGCTGCGAGAAAACAAGAGCTGCATGCCGAGGCAGATTCCGAGCAGCGGCTTGCCGCTCGCCGCATACCGGCGAACGACCTCATCCAATCCACTCCGGTCAAGCTCCGCCATCGCGTCGCCGAACGCTCCGACACCGGGCAGAATAGCTCCGGAAGCGCCCAGAATCTCTTCCTCGTCCGCCGTTACGAGCGCTTCGGCGCCGAGCCGTTCCACCGCTTTCGTCACGCTGTGCAGATTGCCCATTCCGTAATCGACGATGGCAATCATGCTACAGCACTCCCTTCGTCGAGGGGACGCCCTTCACGCGCGGATCGTATCCGGTCGCTTCGTCCAGGGCCCGGCCGAGAGCCTTGAATACCGCCTCCACCATGTGGTGGGTGTTGCGGCCGTAATGCACGATCACGTGCAGCGTCATCCTCGCCTCCAGCGCCAGCTTCCACAGGAACTCGTGGACGAGCTCCGTCTGGAAGCTTCCGATCTGCGCCGACGGATACTCCGCCCGATACTCCAGATGCGGCCGGTTGCTGAGGTCGATGACGACCTGAGCCAGCGCCTCATCCATCGGAATGAACACACTGGCATACCGCTTGATGCCAGCCTTGTCTCCAAGCGCCTCCCGAAGAGCCTGCCCGAGGCAGATGGCAATGTCCTCGACGGTATGATGATCGTCGACCTCGACATCGCCTTTTGCCTGAAGCGTCAGATCAAACTGACCGTGGCGGGCGAACAGATCGAGCATGTGATTGAGAAAAGGAACATCCGTCTCCAGCTCGACAACGCCGCTTCCGTCGATGCCAAAGGCTAACGAGATGTCCGTCTCGCCCGTTTTCCGCGCAATACTGGCCGTTCTTTCTTTTCTCGCTTCCGTCATGCCTGCTCCCCCTCTTCTCTAAGCCGGATGGCGATCGCTTCCGCATGCGCGTCCAAGCCTTCTCCACGGGCGAGCTTGACAATCTTGGCGCCGTGCTGAAGAAGATCCTGCTTGCTGTAGTGAATCACGCTCGACTTCTTGATGAAATCGTCCACCGAGAGCGGCGACGAGAAGCGGGCCGTGCCGTTGGTCGGCAGCACATGGTTCGGGCCGGCAAAATAATCCCCGACCGGCTCCGCGCTATAAGGGCCGAGGAAAATCGCACCGGCGTTCTCGATCCGTCCGAGCAGCTCGAAGGGGGCTTCCGTGACCACCTCCAGGTGCTCCGGCGCGAGCCGGTTGACGACGCGGATCGCCTCATCCAGATCCGCAACCTTCAAGATCGCGCCGTAGTCGCGGAGTGAAGCCGCAGCGATCTCCCGCTTCGGCAGAGCGGCCAGCTGCCGCTCGACTTCCTGCTGCACAGCTGCGGCGAGAGCCGCCGACGGCGTCACCAGCACGGCCGACGCCATCTCGTCGTGCTCCGCCTGCGAGAGCAGGTCGGCGGCTAAATACGCCGGAGTCGCGCTGTCATCCGCCAGCACGACGATCTCACTCGGCCCCGCGATGCTGTCGATGTCCACCGCGCCAAACACTTGGCGTTTGGCGAGCGCGACATAGATGTTGCCGGGTCCGACGATCTTATCCGCGCGGGCGATCGTCTCCGTGCCGTAGGCGAGAGCCCCTACGGCCTGCGCTCCGCCGACGCGGTAGATCTCCGTGATGCCGCATTCCGCCGCGGCGACCAGCACATAGGGATTCACGCCCGGCACACCGGCCGTCGCCGGAGGCGTCACCATGACGATCTCCGGCACGCCCGCCACTTGGGCGGGAATCGCGTTCATCAGCACCGAGGACGGGTACGCCGCTTTCCCCCCGGGAACGTAGAGCCCGACCCGGCGCAGGGGCCGGATCACTTGGCCGAGCATCGTTCCGCTCGGCGCCAGATCGATCCAGGACGAGCGCTTTTGCTTTTCGTGGAAGGTCCGGATATTCACAGCCGCTTCCTTCAGGGCTGCGAGGAAGTCGTCATCTACATGAGCGTAAGCCTCCTGGATCTCTTCCTCCGAAATGCGCAGGCTGTCGATCCGGACACGGTCAAACTGCTCCGTGAAGCGATAGAGCGCGGCATCCCCCTCTTGCCGCACCGCCTCCAGAATCTCCGCGACTGCGCGGCTCTGCTCGGCATTGCCGCTGTCCACTTCCCGCTCCAGCGTGAATTCGTCCGCTCCAATAATCCGCATGCTTTCGTCCCATCCTCTCTCTTAACTGTCCAAGCTCCCTCGTAGCTCACAACCCGTTCTCTATCCCGTCGGTGAGCCCTCGGCGTTTATCTTTTAAATGTGACCTCATGTCCTGCTCGTGTATCCTTGTTCTGTTTCCGATGCCAGTAAAATCGCCTTGTCACCGGTTGCTCGCCGATGCTGCCTTATCCGTCGGAATGACTTCCCGAAGCCGGTCGCACAGCCGCTGGATTGCATCGCTTTTCAACCGGTAGCTAACCCGGTTGGCGATGAGTCGGCTCGTCACCGGGAAGATCGTCGTCAGCTCGACTAGGCCATTTTCCTTCAGGGTCTGCCCGGTCTCCACCATATCGACGATCCGGTCGGCGAGTCCGATCAAGGGAGCTAGCTCAATAGAGCCGTTCAGCTTGATCACTTCCACCTGCTGACCCTGCCTGCGAAAATAATCCGACGCCACATTCGGATACTTCGTCGCCACGCGAGGATGAAGCTCCGGCTGGTAATCCGGCAGTCCGATCACCGACATGCGACAGCGTGCGATTCCGAGATCAAGCAGCTCGTAGACATCCCGGTTCTCCTCGAGCAGCACATCCTTGCCGACAATCCCGACATCGACCGCGCCGTATTCCACATAGGTGGCGACATCGACCGGTTTGGCCAGGATGAACTCCATACCCGCCTCCGGAACCGTCACAATCAGCTTGCGCGATTCTTCCAGGTCGTCCGGTATGGAATAGCCCGCGGCCTGGAACAGCCGGATGGCGGATTTGTTAATCCGCCCCTTCGGCATCGCTACCTTCAAAAGCTCCGCCATCTCCCTCATTCCTTCCCTGAATCCTTCAAACCGCGATCATTCAAACACCAATAACTCTCCTGCTATATGGGGAAGCTCTTCCCCCTCGAGAACCAACCGCGTCTCTACGATCCGGTGTCCCGAAGCCCTCAGCTCCATCGCCTTCCCCAAGGCTACCGTTCGTTTCTCCGCGCGGTAAAGGATCGTCGTCTTCATCGGCTCCTCGGTCGGCTCCGAGCCCCATTCCAGAATCCGGTTCGTCTTCAGAGCGAATCCGGTCGCCGGCGCGGGCCTTCCAAACTGGCCGAGCAGATTATCGTACCGACCCCCGCTAACCACCGGGAAGCCGAGACCGGAGGCATAACCTTCAAAGGTCATTCCCGTGTAATAACCGAAATCGCCGACCATGGTCAGATCGACGAGCACATGCCCGGCCATCCCGTAAGCGTTCAGCACCTCCAGCATGCTGCGAAGGTGCTCGATCGCTTCCTGCGCTTCCGCATTTCGGGTCAAGCCATGGGCTTCGTCCAGAACCTCCGCTCCTCCGTGAATGCGAAGGATACTCTCCAGCTTCTCCTCCGTCCGCTCAGACAAACCGATCTCAGAGAGTATGCGCCGATAGCCCACATAATCCCGGTTCATCAAGCTTTCCTTCAAGATCTCCTGCTTCTCCGGCTGCCAGGGCAACAGCTCTTCAAACAGTCCGTTCAAGAAGCCGATATGGCCGAGCGCGATCTTGAACTCGCCGATTCCAGCCGCTTGCAGGGAAGCTACCGCAAGAGCAATCACCTCGGCATCGGCTTCGGCGGAGGCGTCCCCAACCAATTCGACCCCCGTCTGAAAAAACTCCGATTCCTTCCCCGCTTCTTCGGCAAAAGCCCGAAACACGTTGGAGTGATAGCACAGACGAAGCGGCAGCGGCTCTTCCTTAAGGAGGGAAGATACCACCCGCGCAATCGGCGCCGTCATATCGGAGCGGAGCACGAGCGTCCGTCCGTTCTGGTCGAGCAGCTTAAACAGCTTTTTGTCCGTCGTCGCGCTGGCCATTCCAACCGTATCGTAAAATTCCAGCGTAGGCGTGATGATCTGCCGGTATCCCCAGCGTTTCATGCATTCCAGTACGCGGAATTCAATCCTTCGCAGTCGTTCCACTGCCTCCGGAACGTAATCCTTCACACCCGTTGGCTTTTCAAACCCTCTTGGCTTGGACAAGCGGTTCCCCTCGTTTCATTCCAATTCACTTGCGATTTATCATTCTCTTTAGTTCGCTACCATGCTACCATATTAGCAAGATAAAGAATGTTGTTATGATATCACGATCACGTTTCCTCGTCAATCCGTCCGCCAGCAGCAACAGTCGTCGATCGATCCGTCGGTTCGTCCGTCGTTCCGCCAGACGATTCGCCAACCTTCCCCGCCCATTCGGATCTCTCGCCGGCTTGTCCTTCCCAGCCAGGCCGAATCACTTGCAATGGGTTTCCCGCTACAAAGCTCCCGGGCGCTACATCGCGCACGACCACCGATCCCGCTCCGACCATCGCATCATCCCCGATCGTAACGCCGGGAAGGATGATGCTGCCCGCTCCGATCATGACCCGGGAGCCGATACGCACATCGCCCAACCGGTATTCGCGGGTTAAGTATTCGTGACAGAGGATGGTGGTATTGTAGCCGATGATCGAATCGTCTCCCACCGTGATCCGCTCGGGAAAGAACACATCCGGCATCGCCATCAGGGCGAATGCCGTGTTCTCCCCCACTCTCATACCGAGAACATGTCGGAAGATCCAATTCTTCAAACGAAGAGAAGGCGAGTAGCGAGATACTTGAATGAATACAAAGTTGCGCATCGCCCTCCATGGGCTCACCGTCTTGTACACCTGCCACAGCGAATTCGGCCCGGTTACCGGGTACCGTTCTACCTTTCTCGGCACGGTTCATCCCTCTTTATTCCAACGATTTCGAGCAAATCCCACATGTCGTGAAGCATATAGTCCGGATGGTACGTCTGCAGGAATTCTTCCCCCTTAAGAGACCAAGCCACTCCCGCCGACAGCACTCCGGCCCGCTGTCCTGCGAGCAGATCGAAATGGCTGTCTCCGACCATCAGCGTTTTCTTCGGGTCCGCTTGCAAGAGGCTCACCGCGACGAGCACGCCGGCTGGATCAGGCTTGCCCACTTCGACATCCTCCGCCGTAACCACTTCATCCATATAAGCGTCATATCCGAACAGCCGAAGTCCCTTTTCCGTTGTTAGCCGCACTTTGTTCGTGACGATGCCCATCCGGATTCCGTTCTCGTGCAGCTTCTTCAGCACCTCGTCCACATTTGGAAATTTGCGCACCAGCTCATCATGCCGTTTAAGATTGTATTCCCGATAAGCCAGCACCAGGTCTCTTACATCCTCCTGGCCAGAAAAGAGTTGAAGCTGCTCCCCGAGCGGAAGGCCCATATAGGGAAGAATCTTTTCCCGGGTTAACGGCTCAGCGGTCTTTCCTTCAAGCACATGAAGAAAGGTGGTGATGATCAATTCGTTCGTATCCACAATAGTTCCGTCGAAATCAAACAAGATCGTGTCAATCATGGGGATCTCCTTTTCCTATTCGCTATTTAGCTCAGGGTATAAGAAGAAACGGCTGCGCCGCCCCGAAGGGACGACGACCGTTTCTCCCGCTTTTGCATGATTCGATTAAATCCAAGTACGCTGTCAGCCCTAATCGTGTGGATATGAATGCTGACAGCGTACCGGCTAGTTCCGTCCCTTATCCGTTCCCTCTGTATCCCCATCAATGGGCGAGTCCTCGGGGAAGTCTTCGGAGCTTTCTTCGGCCGCGTGACCCGGAATTCCCTCCGGCGTCGTTGTGGCTGCATCTTCCGAATTCACTCCATCGCTTTTCACCGCATGGGCCTCAACGGGAACCGAAATGGGTTCAGCGACAGCCGCATGGCTCTCGCCAGGACCAGCGCCCGCTGCCACCACTCGCGTGGACACGATCGGATCCAGGTACCGTTCCGAGGAATGGCCCTTCTTCCGGCGGTAAGTAATGATGATCACGGCTGCAATGACGAGCAGAACCGCTATCACCTGAGAAATCCGGATGTTCTTGCCCGGTTCCATTGCGCCCGATTCAAACAACAGCGTCATCGGCGACCATAAGCCATTCATCAGCTTCTCCAACCAGCCTGGGCCGGCAAAAGCAAGGCTGTCCGTGCGCAATCCTTCAATAAAGAAGCGTCCGATCGAATACCACATCAGGTAGCTAAACAACAGCTCGCCGGAACGGAGGAACGGCCTTCTTCTCAGCCAGAACAGGAGCAGCAAGCCCACGAAGTTCCACACCGATTCGTACAGGAACGTCGGGTGATGGTATGTGGTCCCGACCAGCATCTGATCGACGATAAACGAAGGCAAATGCAGCGTATCCCGCAAAAAGCTTTCGGAAACCGGGCCGCCGTATGCCTCTTGGTTGACGTAGTTTCCCCATCGCCCGATCATTTGTCCGAGCAGGAGGCTCGGCGCGCAAATATCGGCGATGCGCCAAAAGCTGTAGCCCTTGGCCCTTATGTAGAAAAATGCGCCGATGAAGGCACCGATCAAAGCGCCGTAGATGGCGATGCCGCCCTCCCATATTTTGAAGATATCCATGGGGGTATCGCGGTAATCCTCCCACTTGAAAGCCACGAAATAGAGCCTTGCGCCGACGATAGCCGACGGAACGCCGATCAGGAGAACATCCATGAAGAAATCGGGAATGATCCCGAACCGTTTCCCTTCCAGAATCGCCAGATAGAGACCGGCCAACGCTGCCGATGCCAAGATGATGCCGTACCACGTAACAGACAAGCTCCCGATGGAAAATGCGATTCGATCCAACGCCAAAACCATGCTTGTGCCCCTTTCCATCTATTCGCTTTCTCTTAATCCAAGTTCTCTGAATCCTCCGCAATCGTCTCCGTCAGTTTGTTGGCAAACTGCAGAGCCGCATTGAAGCCCATCCGCTTCAAGCGGTAGTTCATCGCTGCTACTTCGACGATAACCGCCAAGTTGCGTCCCGGACGAACCGGAATCGTCATCAGCGGAATATCGGTATCGATAATCCGTGTCGTTTCTTCATCCAATCCGAGACGGTCGTACTGCTTTTCCTGCTGCCAGGTCTCCAGCTTAACGACCAGGTTGATCTTCGTGTCGCTGCGGATCGCGCCTGCGCCGAACAGCGTCATGACGTTGATGATCCCGACTCCGCGAATTTCGAGCAGATGCTTAATCAGCTCCGGCGGGTTGCCGATCAGAACATTTTCTGCGGTCTGCCGGATTTCCACCGAATCATCCGTCACAAGCCGATGCCCGCGTTTCACCAGCTCGAGCGCCGTTTCGCTCTTGCCGATACCGCTGGACCCGGTGATGAGAACGCCGATGCCGTACACGTCGACCAGGACACCGTGAATGGTCGTGGTGGGAGCCATTTTGGTTTCCAAAAAGTTGGTCATCTGGCTGGAGAGCGTCGTCGTCGGCATGGTGCTGCGGACGATAGGAAGCTTCCGGGCCGTTGCGATCTCGATCAGCTCTTCCGGAACGGGCAGGCCACGGGTAACCAGAATGCACGGTGTTTCCTCCGAGCTGCACAGCTTGGCCAACCGCTCGTTGCGCTGGTCCTCGCTCAGCGTCATCAGGAACGTAAGCTCGGTTTTGCCGAGAATTTGAATCCGTTCCGACGGATGGTAGTTGAAATACCCGGCGATCTCCAGTCCGGGACGATACAGATCCGACACGGTGATCAGGCGCTGCAAGCCCTCTTCGGCGCAGACGACCTCCAGCTTAAAGCGTTTGACCAGTTCGGCAATTTTTACTTTTTTGGCCATGTTGCGTTGCTCCTTCTCTCTCCAATAGGTACATCGTATCGGAATTGAGTTCTGAAATCAACAAAAGTCGAATCCATTCTCTTCCACATTTTCATAGCGGCAGTCTGCCCCGATAGACGAGGTCCGTTCCCGCCACAAGTTAGGGAACGGACAGTCAACCGCGAGAATCGCCTCTTAGAGCGTGTTTGCAAACCCGTTCTTAGTAAAAAAGGGTCAGCCTTTTGGCTGACCCTTTGAACTTGAGTGCAAGCTTATTTTTCAACCAGGACCGATTCCGTCGACTCTTTGTCGAAGAAATGGACTTTGTTCATGTCGATAGCCAGGCGGACATTGTTGCCTTCCTTAGCTGCCGAGCGAGCGTCTACGCGGGCGATAATCGAGCTGGTGCCGATTCCGTTCAGGTAGAGGTACATTTCGTGACCGAGGTTTTCCGATACTTCCACGTGAGCATTCACGATAGAGTTCGGGGATCCTTCCAGGAAGATCGGCTCGTCATGGAGTTCTTCCGGACGAACGCCGAGAACGATTTCCTTGTTGACGTAGCCCTTGGATTTGAGGATCTGGGCGCGGCCTGCAGGAACTTCCAGGTTTGCTCCTTCGGCTTTGAACTTCAGGCTACCGCCTTCTTCGACGAGCTTGCCGTTCAGGAAGTTCATCGAAGGAGATCCGATGAAGCCAGCTACGAACATGTTTACCGGGTGGTTGTAGATTTCTTCCGGCGTAGCGGCTTGTTGAATGATGCCTTTATCCATAACGACTATTCGTTGGCCCATGGTCAAGGCTTCCGTTTGGTCATGCGTTACGTAGATGAACGTCGTTCCGAGACGTTTGTGAAGCTTGGTGATTTCAGCGCGCATTTGTACGCGGAGTTTAGCATCCAAGTTGGAGAGCGGTTCGTCCATCAGGAACACTTGCGGTTCGCGGACGATCGCGCGGCCCAGAGCAACACGTTGACGTTGACCGCCGGACAGAGCCTTCGGCTTGCGGTCCAGAAGATGTTCGATATCAAGGGTCTTGGCAGCGGCACGGACGCGAGCGTCGATGTCGGCTTTCTTGAATTTGCGCAGCTTCAGACCGAATGCCATATTTTGATAAACGTTCATGTGCGGATACAGAGCGTAGGATTGGAACACCATCGCGATGTCGCGGTCTTTCGGAGCGACGTCGTTGACCAGACGGTCGCCGATGTACAGTTCGCCTTCAGAAATTTCTTCGAGGCCCGCGATCATGCGGAGCGTGGTGGATTTGCCGCAACCCGAAGCGCCTACCAGAACGAGGAATTCCTTATCTTTAATGTCCAAGTGAAAGTCTTTAACCGTCGCTTCATCGTTACCGGGGTACTTCTTCACAATATGGTTCAAGCGAACGCCAGCCATGCGTATTCCTCCCGAATGAATAAATTGTGCTCCTTCTTGAGTACATGTTCATGATAACCTACTCCCAGCCAAAACACTATGCACAATCCCTACAAAAAATCCTACTGCCTTTTCGTAACTTTATACAATAGCACGGCAATTCTCACCAATACGGCATCATTGAAGGTGCGGACGTCGAGTCCGGTTTCCTGCTTGAACTTGTCCAGCCGGTAGAGGAGCGTATTGCGGTGGATATACAGCTTCTTGGCGGTCTCGCTCACATTGCATTCAAGTGCGAAGAAGCTCTCCAGCGTAGTGAGCAGCTCGCCCTCCAATGACGGATCGCTGCGCTTGAACACCCTGCTCACGAAAAGCAGCTTCTCTTCTTCGGGAATCTCGTAGAGCAGCTTCTCCATTTGGAGTTTCCAAGGCAGGTGGATGTTGATCCCCGGATGGAACGCTTTGCCTAGCAAAATCGTCTCTCGCAGCTGAAGGGCGACCGGAAGCAGCGATTTAGCCGGCGTCATCGGATAATCGATGCTCAGATGACATTCACCGAGCCATTCGCTCGACAGCATCTCATACATGCCTTCCGCCAATGCGCTGAGCGAATCCTCGACCCGGTCCTCGCCCTCCTCTTCTCCGTAGCTGTCCGCGAGCAGCGTCTCCGGAGCCAGAATAAGCCACTCCTTGTCCATGAGCGGAATCAGATGAATTTCCGTATCGAAAAACGATTCCAACAGCTTCTTGAATTCCCGATAAGGAAGCTGCTTCCGCGCTGCAGAGAACTCACCTGTGAGCAGGAGCGGAATTCGCGGTTTGTGAAAGCCGATCTGAGAGGCAAGCGGCTCCGGAAGCTCTGCCGAGGTCTGCCCGCTCTCCAGGTGCTGCAGGAACCAATCCCGTACGAGAATAGCCCGGCGCTCCTCTTGGGCGTTGGGGTTGGGCGCTTTCGGCTGGCTGCCCATCTTGCCCGCTTCTACCGCAAGCTCAATGAGTGCCTGCTCTCTCTCCGAGAGATTGCCCGCAACGGCCAGCAGCAGCAGTCCGTCGGCGGTGTCCTCAAGCGGAAAAAGCCTCTCCCCGCTCTGCCCATCCCCGTCCGCTGAGCCGGCTTTATCCCCGCCCTTCCTGCTGTGATCATGCGGCTCATTGCGGAGCGATACTGCCGCTCCAAGCCTTTGCTCCAGTTGCTCCGCCAGCTTCTCCCAGTCCATAGCCGCTCTCCGATCCGTCTCTTTTTCTCCATGATACCCCATAAATCAGCCAAAAAGAAACCCCTTGGACAGGGCCCAAAGGGTTTCTCACAGCGCGGGATAGAGAAGAAGCAGGATGACAGCCAGAAGCGTAAAGGCAATTTCCACCAGATAAAGAAAGGCGACGGTCTGCGTCTGACTGAGTCCCCACCGCATCAGCAGATGATGCGTATGCAGATTATCGGCCCGGTGCAGCCCGCTCCCGCGCATAAGCCGGCGCATGAAAACCTGCGCAGTATCGAAGATCGGCACCCCAAGCGCCAGGATCGGAACGAACAGCGAAATCACCGTTGCGCTCTTGAAGGAGCCGTTTACAGCGAGAACGGCGATCGTATAGCCGAGGAAGACCGCCCCCGAATCGCCCATAAAGATTCGCGCCGGGTAGAAATTATAAGCCAGAAACCCGAGGCTGACTCCGAAGAGGATGGCCGCCAGAACAGCCGATTCGGTTTGCCGCTGCCATAACGCTGCAACGAACAACGCCGCTGAGGCGATCGTGATGATCCCTGAGGCAAGCCCATCTACTCCATCGATAAAGTTGATCATGTTAGGGATGGCGAACATCCAGAGAATCGTAGCAACCCAAGCGACCGCCTGCGGAAACACGATCATACCGTGCAGCCCGCGGACGCTTGAAATCTCGATCCCGAACGCAAGCGGCACAACCGCCGCCAAGAGATAGACGATGAGGCGGGGCCATACGGGATACTCCTTGCCCCTCGTCTTAAAGGAATCATCCAAAAGCCCCATGAAGGCCATCAGCGTTCCCCCGGTTAGGATCGTCTTGGTCTGCGCCGTCCACCCGGTATAGAGCAGGATCGACACAACGACGCCGATGTAAATGGCCGCGCCGCCGAGCAGTGGAATCGGCTGTCCGTGGATCTTCCTTCCGCCGGGTCGATCCACAAAGCCGCTGCGAAGCGCAAGAGAACGAATAGGGGGAATGAGCAAGAGCACCAAGAGCATGGCAGTGAGCCAGGGAATTGCATAGGACATGGCCGGATTCCCTCCGTAGGAAACAAATATGCTTTGTTAGGCTTCCCCAGTACCGGCTCCTTATCCCTTCGCCTCTTCCTTCTCATCCAGGTTCATCAGATAGCTTTCCACCATAGCGATGAGCCCTTTTTTGATGCGCTCCTCGGAGATCGGCACCTTCGAGAACACCAGCATGTCCACCACCTGACCGATCGCCTCAAAGACCACGAAGGCAGCCGCTTCCGGATCGTCGAGTATGAGCTCATCCTTCCAGTTGTTAAAATACTTTAGCGTCATCTCGCGACTGCGTTCATACTGCTCATCCATCAAGTGGCGCACGACCGGATCGGAGTAATACAGCACCTTCATTTCATTATGAAAGCTCTTGAATACCTGGTGCGCGCTGATCAGGCTGTCCACCAGCGTGGGCAATACCATCCTCTTGTCGTCTACCTTGATATCGATCTCACTAAGCTCCCGCTCCATCCGATCA
Organism: Gorillibacterium timonense; assembly: GCF_001457415.1. Lineage (GTDB taxonomy): Bacteria > Bacillota > Bacilli > Paenibacillales > NBRC-103111 > Gorillibacterium > Gorillibacterium timonense. The sequence goes on along the minus strand of NZ_LN881722.1, from coordinate 3,345 downwards.
ACAAACTCTCGGTTGTAGAGAAGCACGGCATCGAGAAAGATCGCCCGCTTGTCCGCATAATACGAATAGACACTGCCCGTCGATACGCCTGCAGCCGCGGCGATCTCCTTCGTGTTGGTCGCATGGTAGCCTTTTTCGGAAAAGAGCTGGATGGCAGCATGGAGGATCAGCGTCTTCGTCTTCATACTTCGTTCTTGTCGTGGAGTACGAACTCGATCTTTGGGTTCCATATCCTTTCGTCCCCCTTCTCTCCAAATTCTAAAAGACATTGGACGGTACCGCAAGCATGCATCGGTTATTCGATCGTTCTTCGTAAATTGTCTGATTGACAAATGCGAACTTAGGTTCATATAATCAAACGTGAAATAAAGTTCATATTAGAAATAGAAAGAAGGCATTTTATGAAATGGAATGGACGCTCCGCCCTCTCGTTTTGCGCGATTGTACTCGGATTTTTCATGGCACTGCTGGATTCGACCATCGTGAACATCGCTCTGCCCGAAATGATGCATTCCTACTCTAGCTCTGTCCGCGAGATCTCCTGGGTGATGAACGGCTATAATCTGGCGTTTGCCGTCTTCATTCTGACCTCCGCCCGGCTCGCCGATCAATTCGGTCGAAAAAAGCTGTTTCTCATCGGTTTGGCTGTCTTCACGCTATCCTCTCTCTTCGCAGGTCTCTCAACGAGCAGCGAAGCCTTGATCGCATGCCGGGTCGTGCAAGGGCTCGCTGGCGCCATCATCGTTCCGGTTACGGTTCCGCTCACCACCTCGACATTTCCTAAAGAATTACATGGGGTGGTTATCGGGATTTGGGGGGCCGTCTCCGGGTTGGCCGCCGCCAGCGGCCCTGCTCTGGGGGGCATTTTGATCGATTGGCTAAGCTGGCCGTGGATTTTCTTCGTCAATGTGCCGCTCGGCATCCTGAGCATCGTCCTCACGGTCGCATTCATTCAGGAATCGGTCGATCCCTCCTCAGACAAAAGAATCGACTGGGCGGGCATGCTCAGCATTTCCGCCGCGATGTTCTGCCTCACCTATGCCTTTATCAAGGTACCCGATTACGGATGGGGCTCTCCTACTACCTTATTTCTCTTTGGGGTAAGCCTCCTCGCATTCTTTTGCTTTGCCCTTGCCGAATCCAAGGGCAAGCACCCCATGCTCCCCCTCTCGCTGCTCCGAATCGGTGTCTTCAACCGGGCAGCGGCCACTCTCATCGTAGCCGGCGGCGCCATTATGAGCGTTGCGTTCCTCATGTCGTTCTTCCTCACCCGGATCGTCGGGATGAGCGAGCTCCACGCCGGGCTCACCATTTCGGTGATGGCTCTCGCCTCGATGTGCACCTCTGTCTTCTCAGGTCCTCTCTCTGCGAAATACGGAAGCCGTTGGTTTGCCGCTGCCGGCATGCTCCTCATGATCTTGTCGATCTATACCTTTCGGAGCCTTACCTCTGACTCCTCTACCATCGTTATTATGCTTCGCCTCGCTTTGTCGGGTCTCGGACTCGGCCTCTGCCTATCACCGGTTATCGCCGCCTCCGTTCGCAACGTTCCCGAGGAGAAGGTCGGCATCGCCTCCGGTGTAGTCAACATGGCACGCGCCATTGGAAATGTGCTTGGCGTCGCCATCCTGGCTACGGTGCTGAACAACGCCATGACGAGCGAAATGGACCATGCCAAAGAGGTAAGCTTGACGCATCTTCAATCCGTTCAAGAGTTAGCGCCCGAGTGGAAGCAGGTCGTGGGTACACGAATCGAACAAACTCTTGTTTCAGATAACGGGAACTCTACTTCTTCTATTAACAGCTTTAAGCCGGCGGAGCTGAGCGCGCTTCTTGATCAGCAGAAGGAGGCCATCACCAAGACGCTTTCGGACGAACAGCGAGAAGCTTTCTTGAAGGAGTATGATCAACAAAAGAAAATGGTCACGGACCAGTTCCTCTTCTTGCAAAGCCGCCTACAAAAAGCCGGAGAAAACGCCTTCCATCATACATTTGGCTTCTCTTGCCTCATTCTCCTAATTGGGGTTCCTCTCGCACTTGGCAGCGATGTTCGCTATCGGACTCGCAAAAAGCTTCTGAAGAGCGCCAACGCCTCTGCCGATCACCCCTGAACCAATTGCTTCCTAACGCAAAAAAGGGACGTTCTCACCGGATTGCTCCGAAAGAACGTCCCTTTTCTATAGAATGAGCCATGTAGGACTCGAACCTACGACACCCTGATTAAAAGTCAGGTGCTCTACCAACTGAGCTAATGGCTCATACAAAATGGTGGAGGCTGATGGATTCGAACCACCGAACTCGTCAGAGAACAGATTTACAGTCTGCTGCGTTTGGCCACTTCGCTAAGCCTCCATAAAATGGTGGCTCGGGACGGAATCGAACCGCCGACACGAGGATTTTCAGTCCTCTGCTCTACCGACTGAGCTACCGAGCCAAACCGTAAACGGACAAAAAAAATTTTGCGTCATAGGCGCAAAGAGTAAGCTTTTCTCTTGTTGTAAAATGGCGGAGCCGACGGGATTCGAACCCGCGGTCTCCTGCGTGACAGGCAGGCATGTTAGGCCTCTACACCACGGCTCCGCATCAACAAAAGAGAATCGTGTAAAGATGGTGCCGACGAAGGGACTCGAACCCCCGACCTGCGGTTTACGATACCGCTGCTCTACCAACTGAGCTACGTCGGCTTATGGTGGAGGCTGAGGGGATCGAACCCCCGACCCTCTGCTTGTAAGGCAGATGCTCTCCCAGCTGAGCTAAGCCTCCATAATCGACAAGACATTTGATATCTTACCATATTTGAAGCAAGTTGACAAGCTAATATTGGTAGCGGCGAAGGGAATCGAACCCCCGACCTTTCGGGTATGAACCGAACGCTCTAGCCAGCTGAGCTACACCGCCACATCAACCGAGCGAATGAAGGGAATGGCGGAGAGGGAGGGATTCGAACCCTCGCGGCTGTTACACCCTAACGCTTTAGCAAAGCGCCCCCTTCGGCCACTTGGGTACCTCTCCATATATCCCCAAAAAGGAAGCGCGGCTTCTCAGCCCGCGTCTACTGCTTTTCAGGTGCCTCATGACAAGGCCTATCAAGGAAGGTTATTCCCTGAAAACCGGATGCGAAGCAACTCGCGTGGAACATTCCTACCTGTGTGTCCCCTTGTTATCGGGGCCCCCGCAAAGTACCAGGAATCCGCTTCGTCAGCGTTCCCTTCACTTTATGGGGTCTATTTGGATAAGCCCTCGACCGATTAGTATCCGTCAGCTGCATGCGTTGCCGCACTTCCACCTCGGACCTATCAACCTGGTCGTCTTCCAGGGGTCTTACGAATTGGGAAATCTCATCTT
>NZ_LN881721.1 GCF_001457415.1 Gorillibacterium timonense | reverse complement strand
GTCCCAGTGTGGCCGTTCACCCTCTCAGGTCGGCTACGCATCGTCGCCTAGGTGAGCCATTACCTCACCTACTAGCTAATGCGCCGCAGGCCCATCCTCAAGTAGCAGATTGCTCCGCTTTTCTTCTTCCCACCATGCGGCAGAAAGAACGTATCCGGTCTTAGCTTCCGTTTCCGGAGGTTATCCCAGTCTTGAGGGCAGGTTGCCTACGTGTTACTCACCCGTCCGCCGCTAAGCTTACCGTCATCCGAAGATTCAAGTAAACTCCGCTCGACTTGCATGTATTAGGCACGCCGCCAGCGTTCGTCCTGAGCCAGGATCAAACTCTCCATAAAAGTTTATAGATCGTTTCACTTATGCTCATTACTTAACACTTGCGTGTTTGTTTGTGCTCCTTCCGAACCGAAGTCCGAAAGTCGCGTCCTTACCACTCGTTGTTCAGTTTTCAAAGGACCATTGTCGATCTCTTTCGAACTCGTTTTCCGCGTCCGTCAGAAGCGACTTGAATAATATATCACGGCCTCCACTCGAGAGTCAACCCTTTTTCATAAATTTTATACATACAATAAATTCCAGTTACTTTAATCAAACCCGTTACCCCAGAATGGTCCAACGAACTGCAGCCAATAGAGCAAGTCCGGGCACTCCCAATAGGCCGACAAGAGCTACGGTTCCCCCATTGATGGGAATGTGAAAGTCGTAGGAAGCTCCAAACCAATTCGCCGCATAGAGCAGAATAGCCGCCGCGACAGCAGCCAACCCCCACTTCGTCAGCCATTGAATCGCTTCGCGGTTTCGGAACAGTACAGCGATTAGCAGCACAAGCGAGCCAGCCAGCATCCCCCACATGATCATTCGCATGAGCCTCTTCCCTCCTTATCCGGTATAGAAAGTATGATCTCGCCAGTCCAACTTTTTGGCTTGTCGAAGAAGCATGTCATATTTCTTCTCCGCTGCCGCCATAGCAAACACCGCATAATCGATTTCCTCCGTCACCCCAACCCAGTTCAGGTGCTCGCTGGCGATTACCCACTGCTCGTGAGCACGGCGGATTTCCGCTAGAAGCAGCTTTTTGTCTTCCGGAAGCTGGCCTGCTTCCTCACCCTTTTTCCAGCCTACTCGCATGCCTTCCCCTCCCTACTCTTGGTACCACTAGATATAGTCGGGGTCATGGAGTTTTAGAACAAGCCTTCTGCAGATTGTCCCTCTTCTATAAAGTCCGGAACAAAAAAAGCTCCCCGCCTGCGAGCACCCCGCAGACAGAAAGCTTCTATGTGCACGTAATCCTTTACAATTCCCTTCGTCCTTCAAGCGCCTTCGTTAAGGTCACTTCATCCGCATACTCCAAATCTCCTCCGACTGGAAGTCCATGCGCGATCCGGGTCACCTTGAGGCCGAAGGGCTTTACAAGCCGGGACAGGTACATTGCTGTAGCTTCCCCTTCGATATTCGGATTCGTCGCTAAGATCAGCTCCTGCACCCGCTCGTCACTCAGCCGTTTAAGGAGATCGGCGATGTAAATTTCATCCGGCCCTATCCCCTCCATCGGAGAGATAGCTCCGTGAAGAACATGATAATACCCGTTAAATTCCTTGGTTCGCTCCATCGCCACCAAATCCTTCGGCTCCTGAACGACGCAGATAATCGACGGATCGCGCCCCTTGTCCTGACAGATCCGGCACGGGTCGACATCCGTGATGTTGCAGCAGACGGAACAGTAGTGCAGATTCCGCTTCACATTGATGAGCGCCTTGGCGAAATCGGTGACGTCCTCCTCCTTCATCCGGAGAACCTGGAAGGCCAGCCTTCCCGCCGTTTTCGGTCCGATGCCGGGCAAACGGGTAAACGCATCAATCAACTTGGCAATCGGTTCGGGATAATACAACGTTCAAGCCCTCATTTCGTACGCTCATAGTAACAGAAAGCGGGCAGGCGCTTAAGACGCCTCCCGCCATTCCCGTTCGGTTTGGATAGCCAAGTCAGACTCGGCCTATGGGGAGCATTAGAACAAGCCAGGAATCTTCATGCCTCCGGTAAATTTGTTCATGTCCTTGTTCGCCATCTCATCCACTTGATTCAGAGCTTCGTTGACGGCGGTCAGAACCAGATCCTGCAGCATTTCTACGTCATCCGGATCAACCGCTTCCGGCTTGATTGCGATGCTCAGGATTTTCTTATGGCCGTTCGCCGTAACGGTCACTACGCCGCCTCCGGCAGAGCCCTCGATGGTCTTGGAACCGAGCTCCTCCTGGGCCTTCAGCATTTGTTCTTGCATTTTCTTCACTTGCTTCATCATTTGGTTCATATTGTTCATAGCGGCACTTCTCCTATTCTTCTTTTATTTTGACGAGATCCGGGCCAAACATGCGGATCGCTTCGCTCACCCATTCCGCCTCTTGAGACGGATCTTCCGGCTCCAGCTGGAGAATCTCCGGCGGGGCTTCTTTCGCCTCCGCATCCGCTTCCTTCCATTCCTTCATCATGACGGTGGCTAGACGAACGGGATGCCCCAGAATTTCGGACATCGCCTGCTCAATCAGCTGCTTGTTGGCCGGCTTCTCGGTCGTCTCCCGGTGCATGGAGCTCTTGAAAGCAAGCAACACCGTATCCTCATCGTAACCGACCGGCTCTCCGTCAATCAACCAGGCGTGGACCGTTATTTTTCGTTCCTTGACCATCGCGAGCACTTGGCTCCATTTGAGCAAGGCCTGCTTCAACAGCTCCGAATCCCGCGATTGCAAAAACGGCTCCAGCTTGATCCGCTTGCGCACTCCAGAGGATGCTCCAGATGAGGACGAGGAGGTCCTAACCGGCGACGACACGATCGAAGCTGCCGGCGTGTGGCCGGTCGACGCTTCGCTGCTTATAGCCGCCGCTCCTGTCTCGCGCAGCTTGGAGATCTGCTGCTCCAGCAGGGCGACCTTTCGGCTCAGCTCTCGAATCTCATCGCGGCCTGCTGAGGATAGCTCCGCTGCGCCTTGAGGCGCTGGAGCCTGAGGAGCCGTACACAGCTTCATCAGCGCCACCTCGAACAAGGTTTGAGGCTGAGCGGAATATTTCATCTCCGTCTGGTAATGATTCAGCGTCTCAATCACGCGGAATAACTCATCGGAGGGAAAGCCCTCCGACACCTTGCGGAACTCCTCCACATGAAGGATCCGGTCGGTCACCGCCTCGGATTTCGGCACCATGCGAATCATGAGGAGATCCCGGAAGTAAACCATGAGACTCTCCATGCATTTGTCGGCGCTTTTGCCCTCTTGGGCCATCTCCTCGACCAGCTTCAGGCACCGTCCGATGTTCCGCTCGAGCACCGCCCGGGCCAGATGGCCGAACTGCTCGGAGGAGATGCCTCCCGTGATGGTGACGACGGTTTGATACGTGATCCGCTCATCGCTGTAGGAGGAGATTTGGTCCAGCAGACTGACCGCATCCCTCATCCCGCCTTCAGACAGCTTGGCGATGTACTGCAAGGCGTCCCGATCAGCGACAAAGCCCTCTGTCCGGCAGATCCGTTCCAGCCAATCGGTCTGCTCTTCCGTCGATACCCGACGAAAATCAAACCGCTGGCAGCGGGAGATGATGGTGGCGGGCAGCTTGTGCGGTTCTGTGGTAGCAAGAATAAACATCACATGCTCCGGCGGTTCTTCCAATGTCTTCAGAAGGGCATTGAAGGCCTCCGTCGTGAGCATGTGCACCTCGTCGATGATATACACCTTGCGGCGGACTTCCGTCGGTGAGTATTTGGTTTTATCCCGAAGATCTCGGATTTCGTCGACGCCGCGGTTGGAAGCGGCATCGATCTCAAGCACATCGATCACCGAGCCTTCGGCAATCCGCCGGCAGGCATCGCACTCGTTGCACGGTTCCACCGCCGGTCCGCGCTCACAGTTGACCGCTTTGGCAAGCAATCTCGCCAAGGTCGTCTTCCCTGTTCCGCGCGGACCGTTGAACAGGTAAGCATGACTGAGCCGATTCTCCTTCAAGGCATTCTGCAGGGTCCGCACGACATGGGCCTGCCCTACGACATCCGCGAACGTTTGCGGTCTCCAGCTTCTATATAATGCGATATGCGCCATAGATCCCTCTTTCATAACTCCCCGGTGGGGCGGAATTATTCTCTTTAGTATACTATAAATCAGCCCCTCAAGAAACCGCCGTATCCAGGTGTTTTACCCGTTACCATGAAAAACAGCCCCTTCGGGGCTGTCGGTCTTACATGTAAGGGATGCAAACGGTAAAGGTCGTTCCAAAGCCTTTGGAGCTCACCCGGATCGTGCCGCCCATGTCGTGGACAATTCGCTGGCATACCGATAAACCGAGACCCGTCCCTTCCGACTTGGTGGTAAAAAACGGATCAAATATTTTATCGATGAGAAAGTTGGGGATCCCCGGACCCGTATCCCGGATTTCCACGAGGACAAAGCGGTCTTCCGTGTCCGTTCTTATGCCGATGGTCAGATTGCCTCCGTCGGACATCGCTTCGATTCCGTTTTTTGAAATGTTGAGAAAGACTTGTTTGAGCAGCTCGCGATCCGCAATCACCTTCGGACAGCTTTCAATCGCTTCATAATAAACATTCACGTTATGTAGGATGGCTTCATTGTGGATAATCGGCAAAATTTCCCGCAGCGTCGTTTGGAGTTCAACCTCGTGATAGCTGACGTTCTTACGCTTGCCGAGAAGAAGAAACTCACTGACCAAATCGTTGATCCGATTGATCTCCGTGAGCATGATTTCGGTATAGGACCGCTCCTTTTCCATTCCTTTGTCGTGAAACGTGTTGTTCAGCACCTGCAAAAACCCTTTGATCGAAGTGAGCGGATTCCGGATCTCATGAGCGGTTCCCGCCGCAATCTGGCCGATCATCGCCAGCCGATCGCTGCGCTTGACCTGCTCCTCCAGAGAACGCAGGTTGGTGACGTCTTTGAACATCATATAAGCGCCAACCGTCCGGCCTTCGTGGTCTTTCAGAACATTTGAGTCCAAGAGAAGATCGTATCGCTCCTCGTTATTCATCCAGGAAGCCGCGTGATTGCGGACGATCACTCCGTCCAGAATCGAACGATCGACGATCTGATGCTCCGCAGGCAGAGAAGCAAAGATCTTTTCGATCGGTTTACCGATCACATTCTCCCTTGGGAACCCCAATATCCGGCACGCCGTATCGCTGATGTCCACCAGACAATAGGAGGGATCGATCAAGAGAACCCCAAGGTTGATGTCTTTCATGAAAGCACCGGCAAATTGCTGCAGAAGATTCAAATTCGGGTCCCGCAGCAGATCCGGGAAACCGAGCAGAAACCATTCTCTCTCTTCTTTCACATCCACAATGCGCTCTGTCGTGATCGAAGTCTCGAAACCGTTCCCCGCTTTCCCCCTCAGCATGATTCTTATCCCGTCGCCGCGTCCGGCGAGCAGTTCTTCCCAAACAATATCCGATAGCTTGCCATCCTCGAACAAGGTTTCAAGAGGCATGCCCAGCAAATCCCCTTGGTCATATCCGAGACGTTCCAATAAAACCGGGCAGCCATTCATGATCACCTTCTTGTTATCGCATACAAGATAGGCGTGCTGCCGGCACTCCTTCGCACATCCGGCCAAAAAATCGAAGCCTTGATGCATACACCAGTTCTGCGGAGATGACAAAGGCTTTACCTCCCCACTGTCTCGGCAAGTAACATTTTCATGTATTAACATTCTCTGCAAACTAACAATATCCTTCTATAAGGTGATTAAATATAGTCATATATAGAAACCCCTCCGAAAAGCACTTCATATTAGCTCCAAGTAACAGACGAAGGGTAAAAAACGTGCCAAAAAGACAAAAATCGCTTCCCGCACCATGCGAAAAGCGACTCGTTATTGAATGAATAGGGTAGAACCGTGCACCTGCCATCGATCATTGCGATCCAAGCGGAACGCCTATCGTAAGCTCGGGCTAGGCTGCCCCTCGGCACATGGACACTCCCACTTACGGCTGCTTCCTTCCGGACCTGACCGGGTTCATGGGCATCCATTGCGAAGGACCCGGCCGTCAACACTTCGTAGAGACGTCAGACCTTACAGCGACAAGACCTTTGACAGGAATTCAATCCCGCTATAGCGGATTGCGGGTTACAGGGCACCGCTACCTCCCCATCTAGCACGGCAAGGAGTATTATACCGAAATCGCAGGAGATACGCAAGGACTGGGAAGAATCACCTTCCCTAGTAGCGGGATCGTGTCAATTCGCATGAAGCGAGCTTAAAGCTTCGCCTAATCATCTTCATCAGCTTCCTCCTCAAGCTTCTGGCAAATTCGATTGTAGCGCTTTACCGAAAGCTCGCCTAGAAGCCAATTGAGAGTGAAGGAAATCGCGAAGAACGCCACAAATTCGGATGAACGATTCCACAAGTTGAACGCGTCGGTAAAGTCTCTGTCAGGAACGCCTCCAAGATAGTGTTTGGCTATGGGGATAATCGTAATGATTGCCGCGAAAATAGCCGAATCACTCAGATACTGCATAGATCTGGCTCTCTTTTCCTTTCGGGATGAACCTGTTGAAAGAAGCCTTCTGGTAAGTGTACGGGGTAAAAAAATCTCATGCCGGTCTCTTCTTGCAAGAATCAATACGAGGCTGATAATCAGGAGAAGGCCGACATCCCAGCCGCAGCTCCCATAGTCTTCGGTGGTGAATATTTTATAGATGATTTCTATGGTGAGTATGCATAAGTCACAACTACCGCCCAAGCACAAGCCGTTCCAGTATTTTTTGTTGTTCTTTCGTCTTGCTTGAGGCTGGCAAAATTAATTTTCATTGTGGATCCTCCCAAAATAAATCATTTAAAGTCTTTCCCGTCGCCTTGCAAATGGCAATGCAAAGATTGAGCGACGGATTGTATTTGCCGCTTTCAATCAAGCCGATCGTCTGTCTCGTAGCGCCCACAGCATTTGCCAAATCCTCCTGTGACATATCACATTCCACTCTTGCCATTTTCATTTTTTTGTTCTTCAAGTCAGCATCACTTCCATTAAACAAATTATATAATATATATTTCTAAATGTAAAATATATATTGCATTTTAGCAAGTAAATATTCCCACCCCTACAATGCAGAAGCAAGGATTTCGCTCATCGCTGTGGAAAAGCATCCGAAAACAAACAAAACCCCCTCCGAGGAGGGGGTGCTTATCCGTTGCCGGATTAGATTCCGTATTTCTTCTTGAACTTGTCGACACGGCCGCCGGCGTCTACGAACTTCTGCTTACCGGTGAAGAACGGATGGCAAGCCGAGCAGATTTCAACGCGAACGTTAGGCTTAACGGAACCGGACTCGAACGTGTTGCCGCAAGCGCAGGTTACCGTCGTTACTTCATACTTCGGATGAATTCCTTGTTTCATGATTCTTTCACCTCTTTCCGCCCTGGATCTGCAATGGTTATCCAGAGTATTGGACACATAAAATGATTATATCATGGAAAAGAACAAACACGCAAGCGAAAAACCGAGTCAGTTGGACTCTCGAGCTTGTTTGCGCAGCCAGCCGTCCGGGGTATGCGTATAGGAGCCAATCAGGACACCGGGAAGCTCCTCCCGAAAAATATCGATCATCTGCCCCATGCCGAGGATGTCTCCTTGAGCAGGCGGTATGAGCTTAAGGTAGCTCTCCGGATCAATGTTCAGGTTCCGCATCTGGATGAGCTTGACGCCGGATCGCCGCACCAGCTCAATCATCGCTTCAACCTCTTCCTCCCGGTCGGATACCCCGGGAAAGATCAGGTAGTTCAGCGAGACGAGCACCCCTTTGTCGGCTGCGTAGCGAATCGACTTCTCCACATTCTTCAAGGTGTACCCACGCGGGCGGTAATAAGCGTTGTAATGATCGTCCAAGGCGCTGATCGTGCTCACGCGCATGAGTTGAAGACCCGCGTCCACGATTCCACGGATGTGATCGGTGAGCCCTGCATTGGTGTTGATGTTGATATACCCCATGTCCGTCTGTTCCCGAACGGCGTGGATGGCCTTGATGATGAGCGGAGCCTGCGTAGAAGGCTCTCCCTCACAGCCCTGTCCGAAGCTGATGATGCTCTCTGAGGACTTCAAGTGCTCCAGCATGACCTGCGATACTTCCTCGACAGTCGGACGGAAAGTTAGGCGCGTCTGCGGGGACGGAAATTCGCTGTCATCCGGCTGCTCCGAAATGCAGCCGAAGCAGCCGGCGTTGCACGAGTAGGAAACCGGAACCGCTCCCTCCAACCGCTGTAGGAAGGTGTTCGATGCGGTCAAGCACTCATAGCCAAGCGCGCAATGCGACAGATGCTCGTAGAGGCGGTTCTCAGGGTATTTCTTTCGAAGCCCGTTGACGCCTGCCTCCAGCTTGTCCGGGTTGCAATTCAACGGATTCCACGGTTCCGGATCGTCACACTGGCGGGCAGCGACATGGAAGCCCCCGTCCTTCCAGACGACAGCCGTATACCCGAAGAGGGGCAAGACGGCGCTCCGATCCGCCTTCATATAGCCGGGCAGCAGCAGGCGGGTAAAGCCTTGAGGCAGGAGCGCTCCGACCGCTTGATAGTCGCCGGGAAGCGGGAACATATTCCCGTCTGCATCCATGCAGAGCGGGCGTGTCCCCGGAAGGCTGACGAGGGTTGCCCCCGCTGGCAGCGGAATGAGCTCTTCCTCCAATAATTCAACAGCTTGATCGGCGCTGCGTGCGAGCGCCAAATAATCCGGGTGGTCGTATACGCGGCCCTCCCGGTCGGCATATACCAGATTCATAACATTCTCCTTGTCAGGCGATTCATGATGAGGATGGGGTGCTTCTGCGGCGCGTAGTCGAACCGGTCGTCGACTTGGCTCCGCTTCGCCGTGCGGGAGCTGGCGCTTCCGCTGACTCTTGCGGTGCCGGGTCACTGACCTCCGTGCGAGGCGCAGCCTCGGAAGCCGGAGCAGAGGAAGCCGCCGCTGCAGGACGGCGTGACGTACGGGCTGCGGTAGGCGACGCGGCGTTTGTCCTCGCAGCTGAGCCTTCGGCGCTGCTTGTGCGCGTGCGCGGAGTCGGCGCTGCCGCTGGGCTCGCGGCTCCCGCCGCTTGCGGGGCGCGGCTCGGCGCCGTACCCTGCGCAGTCGGCGCTGCCGACGCCGTTGTTCCCGTGCGCAGGCCTGTCGATGCCGGCGTGCTTACGCTTCCCGCCGCTTGCGGGACGCGGGTCGGCGCTGTTCCTTGGGCGGACGTCGTGCTCGCGCGATGAGTCGCCGATCCCGCGGATGTATGCACAGGCTTATGTGCCGCGGGCGCTTTACCCAGACTGTCGAGGAACTCCTGGTTCGTTTTCGCTTCGCCCAGCTTCTTCAAGAACGATTCCGTAACATCCGCCGAATCGTTCATGCTCTTGCGCAGCATCCAAACCTTGTCCAGCTCTTCCTTGGTCAGGAGCATCTCTTCGCGGCGCGTCCCCGAGCGGCGAATATCGATAGCCGGGAATATTCTCCGTTCTGCGAGCTTGCGATCCAAATGCAGTTCCAGATTGCCCGTTCCTTTAAATTCTTCATAGATGACATCATCCATACGCGAGCCTGTTTCCACCAGAGCCGTTGCAAGTATGGTCAAGCTGCCGCCTTCTTCGATGTTTCGAGCCGCACCAAAGAAGCGCTTCGGCCGGTGGAACGCTCCCGGATCGATGCCCCCTGACAGCGTCCGACCGGTGGGGGGAACAACCAAGTTGTACGCCCGCGCAAGCCGGGTAATGCTGTCGAGCAGAATCACAACGTCCTTCTTGTGCTCGACGAGCCGCTGCGCCCGCTCCAGAACAAGCTCGGCCACCTTGATGTGGTTCTCCGGCAATTCGTCGAAGGTGGACGCCACCACTTCGCCCTTCACCGAGCGCTGCATATCCGTCACTTCCTCCGGCCGCTCGTCGATGAGAAGCACAAAGAGCGCGATCTCCGGATAGTTCGTTGAGATGCTGTTGGCAATTTCCTTGAGCAGTAAGGTTTTACCGGCTTTGGGAGGGGCGACGATCAGTCCGCGCTGGCCGAGGCCAACCGGGCTTAGCAGATCCATTACGCGAGTGGACAAACGAGTGGGAGTCGTTTCAAGGGTCACTTTTGTCTGTGGGTAAAGAGGGGTTAACGCCGGGAAGTGAAGCCGTTCGGCAGCCGTCTCCGGTTTCTCTCCATTGACCGCTTCTACCTGAAGGAGTCCGAAGTACCGTTCATTTTCCTTCGGAGGCCGGCATTTCCCCGACACCATATCGCCGGAGCGCAAATCGAACTTGCGGATTTGCGAAGAGGAGATGTAGATGTCCTCCGCACTCGGCAAATAATTGATCGGACGAAGAAAACCGAATCCTTCCGGCAAGATTTCCAGTACGCCCTGCATGAACATGAGTCCGCCCTTTTCGGCCTGCGCTCGAAGAATCGCGAAGATCAATTCCTTCTTCTTCATCTGGCCGTAATAGGGAATTTGATGCATCTTCGCCAGCTTGTAAAGCTCCGTCAGCTTTAACTCTTCCAGCTGGGATAATTGCATATCCATTCAACCACCACACTTGATCGATTATTTTCATCTCTTAAAGCTTAACCAACCGAAACCCGCTCAAACCTTGCGACAAGCAGTTCCGATAAAATTTCACACCTTAGCGAGGCTCCTGTTCCCTATCTTCGCAAATCTCCAATCCAAAAAACAAGCTTTCCGGAAGCTATGCCCGCCAAATCTCCGCTCCAAGGCCGGCGAGATTCTCCACCAGCCGGTCATAGCCGCGATCGATATATTCCACGCCGGTAATCTCGGTGATGCCGGACTTCACGGTAAGCCCTGCCACCACAAGCGCGGCTCCGGCGCGCAGGTCCGTAGCCCGTACAGCCGCGGCACGCAAAGGACTGCCTTCGATAATGGCCGAGCGGCCTTCCAGCTTGATCTTTGCCCCCATGCGAACCAGCTCCGGAACATACTTAAACCGGCTGGAGAACACATAATCGGTGAGAACACTGGTTCCCCGCGTCTGAGTGAGCAGGCTGCACATCGGCGATTGAATATCGGTCGCGAAGCCCGGGTAGACAAGCGCTTTGACATCCACAGGCTCATAAACCTCCGAGCCGATCACACGAAGCGCTTCATCATGCTCTTCAATTCGAACACCAAGTTCAAGCATTTTGGCTGTAATGGCCTCGAGATGCTTGGGAATAATATTATCAACCAAAACATCACCGCGTGTAGCAGCAGCCGCGATCATATAGGTTCCCGCCTGAATCCGGTCAGGAATAATGGAATGACGGCAGCCGTGAAGGGAGTCTACGCCTTCGATCCGAATCGTTTCCGTTCCCACCCCGATGATCCGGGCGCCCATCGAGTTTAGCAGAGTTGCCACATCTATAATTTCAGGCTCTTTGGCCGCGTTTTCAATAATGGTCACACCTTTGGCCCGAGCGGCCGCCAGCATCAGGTTGATGGTCGCTCCGACGCTAACTACGTCAAGATACACCTTGGCTCCGCGCAATTCCTTGGCGCGAATGTGGATCGCTCCACCCTCGATGCTTACTTGAGCACCTAGCGCTTCAAATCCTTTGATATGCTGATCGATGGGGCGCGGTTCGAAATTGCAGCCGCCGGGCAAGCCGACTACCGCTTCTCCAAACCTTCCTAGCAGAGCTCCCATCAAATAATAGGAAGCGCGAAGCTTCTTCACATTGCCGTTTGGCATAGGAACCGAGCGCAGGGCGGACGGATCGATCTTCATCTGATCCGCTTGGCGTTCTACGACAGCTCCAAATTCCGTGAGCAGTTCCGAATAGATAGCTACATCGCTTAAATCGGGCAGATTGTCCAAAATGACCGTGGACTCGGCCAGGATAGCGGCTGGGATAAGCGCCACCGCACTGTTCTTGGCCCCGCTGATCGTAACGGTTCCGCGGAGCGGTGCCCCCCCCGCAATCAACAATTTCTCCATACTGCTCCCCTAGCCTCCTGCGTCAAAAAGAAAATGAAGGAAAAAACATCGGAGACCGATGTTTTTTCCCATGTCCGTTGTGCAATTGGAAGCGAAACCGCAGTTCCGCGGTCCGATAAAACCTATGATGACGATTAAGCTTAAGCTTTGCCTACGCTGCCGAATTGGGTCATCTTGGATTTGACGACTTCAACCATGGCGTTGCGGGCCGGGGTCAAGTATTTGCGCGGATCGTATACTTTGCTATCCTTGTTCAGGACTTCGCGAATAGCAGCCGTTCCAGCAACTTGGTTTTCGGTGTTGACGTTGATCTTGGCTGCTCCAGCCTTGATCGCTGCGCGGAGCATTTCATCCGGAACACCGGAACCGCCGTGCAGAACGATGGCGGCCGGGATAGCGGCTGCTACCTGCTCGATGATGTCGAAGTGGATCTTCGGTTCGCCGACGTATACGCCGTGAGCCGTACCGACTGCGATCGCCAGAGCGTCAACTCCGGTTTCTTCGTAGAAGCGGATGGCTTCTTCCGGCTTAGCCAGGCTGGCTTTTTCGGCATCCAGAGAGATGTCGTCTTCCGTACCGCCGATGGTTCCGAGTTCGCCTTCAACGGATACGCCCATTGCGTGAGCCGTCTTAACGATTTCCTTCGTCAGACGGATGTTGTCTTCGAAGGAGTGGTGGGAACCGTCGAACATAACGGAGCTGAAGCCGGCGCGGATACATTTCATAGCAACTTCAAACGAGCTGCCATGGTCAAGGTGAAGGGCGATCGGAAGTCCGGATTGTTTAGCAGCAGCTTCTGCCAGAGCAACCGTGAATTCAATCCCCATATATTTCAGGGCGCCTTCGCTGACACCGAAGATAAACGGCGATTTCAATTCGATCCCGGCTTGGGTGATCGCTTGCGCGAATTCAAGGTTGTTCATGTTAAATTGACCGACTGCATACTTGCCTTCTCTTGCCGCGGGCAAGAATTCATTCATGGAAACGAGTGGCATGGTTTTTTCCTCCTATGGATGGGTTGCGTATCTTTCGTCGTGCGGAAAAGACCAACGCGAGTCCCTCCCGCCGCTCATACCTGCTTATTATAGCACAGCCCATCCGTAATCAAAAGATTCATTCCCTTACTTCCCGTGTTAGAGAGAGCAATCTTTTTCCGTTGCAAAAAAAGATCCCTTCCGGGATCTTCAGCAGGATACGAGCTCCACTTCGACCGGAATCAAACCGCTTGGGAATTGCGCAGGTAATGATGCACCGCCGTCCGCATTTCATCGATATCAAACGGCTTGGTGAAGTGCATCAGCGCCCCGAGATCGGTCGCTTCCTTGATCATGTCGAGTTCTCCGTAAGCGGTCATCATGATGACCTTCATAGCGGGATCGATCTCCTTGATATGCTTAAGAATATCAAGTCCGTCCATCCCGGGAATCTTCATATCGAGCAAGACGAGGTCTGGGGATTCCTGTTTAACAATTTCCAGTGCAAGCTTTCCGTTCGATGCTTGAAATGTCTGATAGCCTTCGCTGGAAAAGACCTCAACCAGCAGCACCCTGATTCCATTTTGATCGTCTACGATCAAAAGTTTCTTCTTGTCCAATGGAACCGCCCTCCTTTTCCGTGGAAATAATTCCTAAAAAAGTACATTCGACGAAACCGCGAAATTTCCTTCCAAACGCGGTGGAGGGCGGAGCATTTTTTGTGGCGAAACCGTGAAGAAATACCAGAATAGCAAAAATCGCTCTCCTTATTTCCGATTGTGCTCAAACGCAGCTTTAACAAATTCGCGGAACAGCGGCTGCGAACGGTTGGGGCGGGAAGTGAACTCCGGATGGAATTGAACAGCCAAGAACCAGGGGTGATCCTTCAGCTCGACAATTTCAACCAAGCGTCCGTCCGGAGACGTTCCGGAGATCGTAAGACCGGCTGCTTCGATCTGCTCCCGGTACTGGTTGTTAAATTCATACCGATGGCGGTGCCGCTCATAGACGAGCTCATCCTGATAGCAGTGTTCGGCAAGCGATCCCGGAGCAAGCTTGCACGGGTACAGGCCAAGCCGCATGGTGCCGCCCATCTCTTCAATATCTTTTTGCTCCGGCAGGAGGTCGATGACCGGATAAGGGGTAGCCGGGTTGATCTCCGAGCTGTTCGCATCGGTCAAGCCAGCGACATAACGGGCATACTCGACCACAGCCACCTGCATGCCGAGGCAAATCCCGAAGAAGGGGATTTTCTTCTCGCGGGCATACCGAATGGCGATCACTTTGCCTTCGATGCCGCGGTCTCCGAAGCCGCCCGGAACGAGAATTCCTTCCACGCCGCCGAGCAGTTCGTCTACGTTATATTCGAATACTTCCTCGGCATTGACCCAACGGATACGCACATCCGTATTGCAGGCGAAACCGGCATGGCTCAGTGCTTCCACGACGCTCAGGTAAGCGTCGTGCAGCGAGACGTACTTGCCTACGATCGCGATCTCGGTCTTATGCTCGAGCTTCTTGATCCGTCCGACCATATCTTCCCACTCGGCCAGCTCAAGCGGCTTCGCATCCAGCTTCAGATGGTTGACCACATACTCATCCAGCTTCTGGTCGCGGTACATCATCGGCACTTCATACAGCGTGTCCGCATCGATTCCCTCGATGACGGCAGCCGGATCGATGTCGCAGAACAAAGCGATTTTACGCTTCATATCTTCCGTAAGCGGCTTCTCCGTCCGGCAGACGATGACGTTCGGCTGAATGCCGATGCTGCGCAGCTCCTTGACGCTGTGCTGAGTCGGCTTCGTCTTCACCTCTCCCGCAGCCTTGAGGTAAGGAATCAGGGTAACGTGAATGTACATCACATTTTCCCGCCCGATGTCACTCTTGATCTGCCGAATCGCTTCGAGAAAGGGCAAGCTCTCGATGTCGCCGACGGTTCCGCCGATCTCCGTTATGACCACGTCTGCAGCCGTTTCCCGTCCCGCTCGGAACACGCGATCCTTGATCTCATTGGTGATGTGGGGAATAACTTGAACCGTTCCGCCCAGGTACTCTCCTCGGCGTTCCTTGGAGATGACAGAGGAATACACCTTGCCGGTTGTGACATTGCTGTTCTTGGATAGGTTGATGTCGATGAATCGTTCGTAGTGACCGAGGTCAAGATCGGTCTCCGCCCCATCGTCGGTGACGAACACTTCGCCGTGCTGATAAGGGCTCATGGTACCCGGATCGACGTTCAGGTACGGATCGAATTTCTGGATGGTGACCTTCAGGCCCCGGTTCTTGAGCAGTCTTCCCAGCGATGCTGCTGTGATCCCTTTGCCGAGCGAGGATACGACCCCACCTGTTACAAAAATATACTTCGTCACAACGTTTGACCCCCTGCTTGATGTAAGCCCTGCGGCTCCTGTAAGTGATTAGCTTCTTCCCAACTAAGCGGATTTAGAACAAAAAAAACAAAAAAGTGACACCCGTAGATACGGGGCACTTTTCATTTGTCTTATGCAATTCGAATACCTTCGATTAGCCCATGCAATAGTTTACCTTGCGGGAGCGAGCGTGTCAAGCAGGAGCAATCTCCTTAAGAGGAGGGCAAAAATCAGTGCGGAAGACCTTACTTGTCGTCGTCTTCTTCCTCTTCGTCCTCTTCCGCTTCGTCGTCGAAATCGTCTTCCTCTTCCTCGATCTCTTCGCCCTCTAGCTCTTCGGCTTCTTCCTCTTCTTCAGCTTCCGGGAAGAATTCTTCTTCTTCTTCCTCATTGACCTCATCCCGGTCCTCATTAAAGGAATCGAAGTCATCTTCGTCAGCGGTGTAGGTTTCTTCTTCCTCCGTGAACGTATCCTCTTCATCCAGATCATCATCGTCGTCATTGATGATGCGCGGACGCTTGCCGCCGATGGAATCCTCCGCCTTATTGTCCACGGGGTACCAGCGCTTCAATCCCCACAAGTTGTTGCCGACGCAGGCGAATCGGCCGTCGACATTGATCTCGGTATAAAGCTGGGCGATAACCTCCCGGACCTGATCATCCGAATAGCCCTTGTATTTAGCAACCTCGGCCATGAGATCCCGATAGTAAAACGGTGTGTTTGCCGTCTTCAGGATGAGAAACGCCAAATCGACCATGGCGGTTTCCTTGGCCTGATCGGGGGATAGCCGAAGCGGCGGATAGGTTTCATTGCTCAAGTGGAACACACTCCCTCAAACGATTTTCGTTTGTCCGTTGAATCTTCTTCGGTAGAACATCTTTGCCATTCCTCAAAATCAAGACTTCTACCCAATGTAATCTATAGTAAAACCTATTTCACCATAAAATGCAAGCAAGGATGCGCGCCTTTTCGGCGATTGCCGAAGACGAACGCATCCTGAAGAAAAATCGGCCGTCTGTCGGCCTCCTATCGATAAAAAAAGGCGGGAGATTCCCGCCCTGACTGTATCCTTCCCGGATGAGCCCGCCGGGACAGACCCCTCGAAGCCGTTTGAGGATTCCGGGAACCATCCTCATAAGCATCGTATGCAAGCCCTTGCCGGATGCCACGCTCACGCGCACTCATTTCCACGAAGAAGGGCGATCATCTCAGTCGAACTTCGCTCCCCCCTCATAGGATATCCAAAACCTGTCGCAAGGGGGAGGATTCCGCGATGGACACCCGTCTCCTCAATGAACACCACAGGGCGCTAATCCACGAGACCTCAGACGATTCGACCAGCTCCCCGTCGGCCTATCGGACGGGAAGCCTTACCGTGCCATGGGGAGTCCGGGAAATCAAAGCTCCCGCGGTATGGGAACGCTCTACCGGCAACGCAATCCGCATTGCCGTCATCGACACCGGCATCGATTACCGGCATCCCGATCTGCGTGGCGCAGCAGCCGGAGGCGTCAACCTCGTGTCTCCAGGCCGCCCCCCTTGGGACGACAATGGACACGGGACCCACATCGCCGGCACCATCGCCGCCTCCTCCAAAATCGGCGGAATCAACGGCGTCGCTCCGGAAGCCCATATCTATGCGGTGAAAGCCTTTGATCGCAACGGAACGGCCTATGTCTCCGACATCGTGGCAGGCATCGAATGGTGCATCCGCAACAAGATGGATATCATCAACATGAGCTTCGGAATGAAGACCTCTCATCGCGGTCTTCAAGATGCGGTCAAGGCCGCCTACCACAGCGGGATCGTCGTCGTGGCTTCATCCGGCAATGAGGGGCAGCTCGGCGATATCGATTATCCGGCCCGCTACCGTCAGGCCATTGCCGTAGGAGCGACAACGCGCGGCGGCCGGCTGGCTTCCTTCAGCAACCGGGGGAGGCGTATTGATCTCTATGCACCGGGCGACAAAATCGTCTCCACTTGGCTGAACGGAGGCTATCGCGAGCTGAGCGGAACCTCGATGGCTACCTCCCATGTTTCGGGGGTCATCGCGCTCTTGCTGTCGGTGAGGCCCGGGCTGTCTCCGGCCGCCATTAAACGCGCCTTAACCCGGGGGACGACCGCCGTCACCCGGGGAACCGTTCGGTTAAGGGCAGGTCAAACAAACGCCGCCCTCTGCCTCAAGCAGGCACTCATCCCGGAATCGACGGCCCTGAAGGCCGCATCGTTACGTAAGAGATAAGGAGGCCGCACTCGGCGGGGATAAGGGCTCCATTAAACGAGAGTCGAATCGCCTTCCTCTTCGTCGAGCCCGCGAATGTCCAAGGTAACGCGGTATTCGCCCGCGGCCTCTCCCGCAAGCTGCAGTTCATAGTCCCAAAACACCGTCCCAAGCCCTTCCGTGAGCTGGACCGAGATGGAGCTTGTCCGAGTTGTGATCGATAACAGCCCTTGTGCGGTGCGATAATACCCCGTGCGAATTTCTCCGACGGCAAAGGCTTGCTCCGACTCCATGTCACCCTGGCGCACGATGCGGATTTCATCCGGTCCGATCTTCAGCAGGGTGAAGGTCTGGCCCATGTCCTCCTGCTCTTGATAACGGAAATACTGGTTGACTCCCTTCGTATACCGATCGGCCCGGTAAGTTAGCCGGATGTGATCATCCTCGCTATCATTGATTACGGTCAGCATGACGCTTGTTTTCTCTACCATGTTACCCTCCTCGCCGAAGCGGAATCCGTTGTTCCGCTTCCAGTTTAGCGGATGCATCCCTAAGGAAGCAAAGGCATTTCCCGTTTCCCGCAGGGCCGCCAAAAAAGAAATGCTGCCTGAGAGGGCCGAACCGACCCTCTCAGGCAGCTCTTTGATTTTCTGTGCCGAGATCTTAGCGGAGGTACGTTCTCCGGTTTGTCCGGCTTCTTCCCGTACGGGAAGGAGTAGCCGCACTGCTGATCAACAGGACGACCGCCGTCAACAGATGAAGCAGCATCCCGAGAATCGGGATCCAGGCCAAGCAGGACGTGATGATGCCGAGAATGCTCCCGATTCCGCTCCCTTGTTCCTGATAAGTGAAGATCAGCGCCACAATGTGGAAGACAAACATAAATCCGAGCACCGACCAGCCTGAACCGACCACGATCAGACCGCCTAAGACCGGAATCCCCAGAATGAGCTCCAGAATCCCCGTCACCAGCTTTAAGGTTTTTGAGATTGGCATAGCTGCCCTCCTGACTCCTTTTTTCATAGAGATTTACCTCCTCATCATACCATGATTTCCCTCTATCCTCTAGAGCAGGAAGGGGCACAACCCTTGGCCTGACTGGATTACTTTCGTGAAAAAGCTGCCTTTTCTTAAGCTCCAATTGAATAGACCTCCCCAACCTTTTCCATACTGGTAAGAGTTGTGCATGCAAGCCCTCTAGCGAGTTACCTCGTCTCCCAGTCGGGATGAATGGCTTGTCTTGCCGATCTACAGCTCCGAAACGGAAGGGGGAGTTCGCATATGGGAGACGATACCCGATCACCCAAGGAAAGAGAATCGTGGCTTATCCGGTGGGCAAGAAGAATAAAACGCATATCCGCCTTCGTTCTTTCCTTCGGGGTTGTGCTTGCCGCATGCCTTCTGCTTGCTCTTCTCTATTTGCGTTCCCAAGCGCTTCCGGCCGTCTCCTTCCTGCAGACCTCCATTCTCTATGATGCCGATGGGGTTCCGTTCGATTCGCTCACCTCCGGGCAAAACCGACAGCCTGTAACGCTTGCGGACATTTCCCCCTATCTGGTGAAGGGAGCCGTGGCCATTGAAGACCGCCGCTTCTATTCCCATCCGGGAATTGATCCGAAGGGGCTGGCCCGCGCCATCCTCACTGATCTGAAGAGCATGTCGAGGGAGCAAGGTGCCAGCACCATCACCCAGCAGCTCGCGCGCAACCTGTATTTGAGCCATGACCGGACCTGGTCGCGCAAAGCGAAGGAAGCCGTCTATACGATCCAGATGGAGCTGCAGTATGACAAGAACGAAATTCTTGCGCAATACCTCAATCAAATCTATTTCGGGCATTCCACCTACGGGGTTCAGGCGGCAGCTCGCATGTTCTTCGGCAAGGACGCCAAAGACCTAACCTTGGCGGAAGCCTCGCTTATGATCGGAGTTCCGAAGGGACCGCGCTATTACTCCCCTTATTTGAACATGGAGAATGCCAAGAGCCGGCAAAAGCTCGTGCTCGCAGCCATGGTCAAGGAAGGGGATATCACGCAGGCGGAAGCGGAAGCCGCCTATAGGGAGACGCTGCATATCGTCCCTCTGGAAGACGAGAGTCGAGCGGCCGTCGCCCCCTATTTCCGCGATTATATCCGCCGAGTCGTCGAAGAGAAGCTGAAGATCAGCGAGCCGCTCTACGATTCGGGCGGCCTTCGCATCTACACGACGCTGAACCGCGAAGCGCAGCAGGCGGCGGAAGATGCCGTCGCCCGACAGGTGGGGACGACCGGCGAGCTGCAGGCCGCCCTCGTCTCCATCGACCCCCGCACCGGCTATATCAAAGCGATGGTCGGCGGTAAAAATTACGCGCAAAATCAATATAACCGCGTCTTCACCACGACCCGCCAGCCCGGTTCCTCCTTCAAGCCTGTGGTTTACCTGACGGCGCTCGCAAACCGCTTCTCGCCGCTTACCGCGTACATGGACGAGCCAACTGATTTTCCCTACGACGAAGGCAAGCAGATCTATCATCCCAACAACTACGACAGCAAATACACCTACGAACAGCTCGACATGAGACAAGCCATCGCCAAATCCAACAACATCTATGCCGTGCATACGCTCGTCGACGTCGGAGCGGACAATGTGATCGCCACGGCCCGGAGAATGGGCATTACCAGCCGGCTGGAGCCGCTTCCTTCGCTCGCGCTGGGCACGTATCCGGTAAGTCCCTTCGAGATGGCCGCAGCCTTCGGCTCCATCGCCAATCTGGGCGTCCGCGTGGAACCGACAGCGGTTCTGCGCATCGAGGATAGCCTGGGTCGGGTGCTGTACCGCGCTCATCCGGAGGAGATTCAGGTGGCCGACCCCGCACAAGCCTACGTTCTCACCAGCTTGATGGAGAGCGTCTTCGAGGAAGGCGGAACGGGCTACCGCGTGACCGACCTCATGAAGCGGCCCGCAGCCGGGAAAACCGGAACAACCAACACCGACGCCTGGATGGTCGGCTTTACACCTGAGCTCGCCACCGCTGTCTGGGTCGGGTACGACCAGGGGCGCACGATCAGCTCCGCCGAAGCACACAAGGCGGCTCCGATTTTTGCCGAATACACGGAAAAGGCGCTCGCAGCCGTCCCTCCCAAGCAGTTCACCGCACCGGACGGCGTAGTCAGCGTCTACGTGGACCCGAAGTCCGGGAAGCTTGCCAATCAAGGCTGCGCGCAGTCACGGCTTGAGGTGTTCGTAAGCGGCACCGAGCCGACTGACTACTGCACCGAAGCTCCGGCTCTGCCTGCGCCGACTCCCTCGCCCGGCAAAGGCTCATGGTGGAGCGACTTCAAGCGGTGGTGGAACGATTGAGGAGTAAGAAACGATGTAAGAACCCGTTCGGCCATAAATAACCGAAAGACCCGGAAGCCTCCCAATGGGAGCTCTCGGGTCTTCTTTGTCGATGTGGATTTGTTCGGATCTCAACTCGCAGTTATACGAGCGTCTGCTTCACTTCCTCGTCCGTGCGCTCCCACCACTCGGGATTCACGCCGATGAGCGTCGCTTTGAGCGCCGCTTTTTCCTCCGCATTCAAGTTCTCGACGAGAATCTGCCGCTTCATCGCACGATCCATCCGGTTGACGTGGTCCGCCAGCACCTTCCAGCCTCTGCGCGCTTCGGTATCGATGGCCATCTCGCATGCGGTCAGCCCGGCATAACGGCCGCCCTCCTCGCTGCGCTCCACGGCGACCCAGACCACGAAGCAGCGTCGGCCGTTCGGCACCTCGTTCCGGTCCGCAACGAATTTGATTCCCTTCTCCACCTTGCTCTTCGCATGCAGGGCTCCATTGTCCACATATGCTTCCGCTCCGTCTATGATAATCGAGGAGACATTGCTCAGGTCGATAGAGCCCGCCCCGAAGCCTTTATGGGCAGCTTTACCGCTCA
Source organism: Gorillibacterium timonense (assembly GCF_001457415.1). Lineage (GTDB taxonomy): Bacteria > Bacillota > Bacilli > Paenibacillales > NBRC-103111 > Gorillibacterium > Gorillibacterium timonense. Next base: position 533,770 of record NZ_LN881721.1, on the reverse strand, counting down.
CGATATTGAGGGCAAGCTTCTTGTTTGCGCTCGGTTCATTCAAAGGGTCCACTCCTTTTCCATTGAGAATCTTTCTCCATTGTACCGGAACCCATGCAGGCATTTCCACTCCGCTTAAGCCCTGCCGCTTCTTCAGCATGAAAGGTCCGTCTCCATCCGCACGCCCGAGAAATATTCCATCCCCTGTCCACATATACATGCTGTATATGGCTGTCCGACGACTCGGGAGGGAAGAAACGAATGAAGCTCCGCATACCCAAACCGCCTTTTGCCCAATGGGCGCCGGCTCTCCTCATCCTGGCGCTCGCAGTGGTGCTCCTCACCGCCTGGCCCCGCAAAGCCGAACATGATAGCACCATCATTCAAGGGGCAACGAGCATAGAACCCGCTCCGCTCGACGTAAAACCGGCCGAACCTCCGGTTTACACAGCGCTCAGCCGGCGTCTGGTCGAGTACCACATTTCCGTCTCGCTGGCTCCGGAGAAGAAGGAATTGCATGGCAATCAGACCGTCACGTGGGAAAATCCTGGCAAGAAGCCGGTTCAAGAGCTGTATCTGCATCTGTACCCGAATGCCTTCGAATCGGACAACTCGACGTTCAACCGAGAATCCGGCGGCAAGCTGCGAAACGATGCCCGTACCGCGGGCAGCACCGGAAGCATGACGCTCCTTGCCATTCAATCGGAGCATGGCGACGACCTGTCCCGCTTGACCGAATATGTGCGTCCTGACGACGGCAACTCCGACGATCACACCCTGCTGAAGGTCCGGCTGCTTACGCCGGTTCCGGCCGGAGGCAAGGTCACCCTGCGGATGGAATATCGGGTTCAACTTCCTGAGGTCTATGCCCGGATGGGATATTCCGGCGACTTCTATATGGCCGGCCAATGGTTCCCCAAGCTCGCCGTCTATGAACCGGCGGGAACCCGCGGACGCACGGAAGAGGGCTGGAACCTTCATCAATATCACGGCAATTCCGAGTTTTATGCCGATTTCGGCATCTATGACGTGAAGATCCGCGTTCCCTCCGGGTATACCGTAGCCGCCACCGGCTTCCCGACAAAACCGGCCGTAGAAGAAAAAAGCAGCAAGACCTATCGCTTCTACGCAGACGACGTTCATGATTTCGCCTGGGCCGCCTCTCCCCATTTCATCTATCAGGAAGAAAAGTTTTCCGTGCCCGGCGTACCCGGAGTCAAGATCAAGCTTTACCTTGATCCGCTCCACAAGGATTTGAAAGCCCGCTATTTCCAGGCGGCCAAAAAAGCGCTCACCCGTTACAGCGAGTGGTATGGAGAATACCCCTACTCCACCCTCTCCATCGTGGTGCCTCCCGCCGGCGGCAATGGAGCGGGGGGAATGGAGTACCCGACGCTCATCACCGCATGGGGAGCTTCCGCCGAAACTCCCGGACTCAGTCTGGAGCGTGTGATCGTCCATGAGATCGGCCATCAATGGTGGTACGGAATGGTCGCATCGAACGAATTCGAAGAAGCTTGGCTGGACGAGGGCTTCACCTCCTATGCCGAAGACAAGGTCATGGAGCGGGAATACGGGGAAACCTCTAATCTTCCCGTCGAAGCGAGCTATGTGACCAACCCGGAATCTCTAAAGCTGCCTTCTTGGGAATACGGTTCTCATGACGGGTACTCCGATAACGTGTACATTCGCGGCAAGCTCGTGCTGAACGCCATCGAGCGCCAGATTGGTCAAGACAAGATGACCCGGGTATTGAGGAGCTATTTTAGCCGATACAAATTCCAGCATCCCTCTACGGAAAATTTCCAGTCGACGCTGGAAAGCACAACGGGGAAAAGCTGGTCCGAGTTTTTCCAAGCCTATGTCTACGGAAATCTGATGTCCGACTTCTCCGTTGACGCCATTCGGGTGCGTAAGCTGGAGACATCCTCAAAGGATGCACCGTCCTATGAAAACCTGGTGATGATCCGCAAGCAAGGCGGTCCCTGGCCCTCCGTACCGATCCGCATCCATTTCCGCGATGGCGCAAGCCGGGATATCATCTGGAGCACCGATGCCAACGAGATTCAATACAAACTGGTGCATTCCTCTCCCGTCGACTGGGTGCAGGTGGACCCCGACCGCTCCCTCGTGCTGGAATCCCGGTTGATTAACAATTACCTGAAAGCCGACGTGAATGCGAAGCAGAAGCAACGGTTCAGTATCAGTGTGCAAAAAATAATCGAGACCCTGATCTCCGGGGTCGCCTGGTGAGGTGAAGGCCATGTTCGGCATTTTGAAAAAGGGCTGGTCGAGCGCTTGGAGTCAGCCGTTCGTGCTGGCCGTCCTGTTCCTATACCGCTTCGCTTGGGCATTCGCTCTCTTCCGGATCGCAAAGTCTCATGTGGTGCCGCTCCTCGCGCGCTACCCGGATTCGGGCGGCCCCTCCGGCGGTGCCCAGTTATTCCTGATGGAAGCCCAGTTCCGCCTTGCCAAAACCGACCTCGCCGCCGAATATGTGGGAGGCCTCCTCCTGCTCCTCGGCATTCGCATGCTGATCACGCCGCTCCTGAACGCAGGAATCTTCTACTCCCTCACCCATACGCAATTGAACACCGGCTACCGCTTTTTCAAGGGCTTGAAGAGGCTGGGACCCGCTTTTACCCTCTATTATGCGGCCCGGATGGCCCTCACTCTGCTTCCGCTGTTATGGATTTATCCCCATGTTCGTAGCCTGAATGAGCTGTATAGCCTCGCGTCCAACCCAAATAAGCTGCTTCTCTACGCGCTTGTCTACGCTGCTTATGGCTACCTGATTCACCTCTTGTTCCTGCACCTGCAATTTGGCCATACCGAGCGGCAGCCGTTTCTGCGCACCTTGATCCGTTCTCTCTCCTCCGCTCTCCCCGTTCTCGGAACGGCTCTTCTCCTGATCACGCTGTCCGTTCTGCTATCCGCCGGCGTGCTCGCTGCCGCTCTCTGGGACGCCGGTCTCTGGACGTTCCTCCTTTATCAGGGCTATACCTTTGTCCGCACGTTTTTGTCCCTCTGGGGGATCACGAGCCAGCATCAAGTATTCCGCATGAAGAGTGAACCGACCTTTTGAGGCCTTGTCTATGTCAAAAGAGGACATGCCGATCGAAAAAAAGCGAAGCGCCGCAAATCCGCACGGCGCCTCGCTTTTTTTGATGCTTCCATCTCGTCTATTACCCTATTTGCCGTGCGTCCAATCATTTTCTTCAAAAAAAAATAATATAGTAGGGAGGAAACAGCCGATTTAAGGCGAATATTTTTTTCTATTGATTTAATCCGGAATTTCTTGGAACAGAAGACTTGTAAGCTTCGCTCAAAAGCTGTCTTCTCTTTCTCGACGAAATGCGCCTGTCCGGAAACGGGCGAGTGTCGTTTCATCTTGGGTTGGATCGGAAATAAGCCGAATTTCCGCAAGGAAAACGGGGGAACCGTCTTGGGTGAATTGATCTTGCTTTAGAAGGATCATAGGGAACCTTCAACCGAACCCTTAGCTAACCTCGTAGGCACTGGAAGGGGAATTTGTCTTGAAGAAGGCTGTTTTGGCATTACTTGGTCTCGTGTTGTCGCTCGGCATCTTGTCCGGAAACGCTTTCGCCGATGACTCCAGTAAGCTGGAGGCTAAAGTGAGCAAGCTGATCGGGATCGATTACAGCTACGGCGGCACCACCACCAAGGGCTTCGACTGTTCCGGCTTTACCAAGTACGTCTTCGACGCCTTTGACATCTCTCTCGATCGCAGTTCGAGAGACCAGGCGAAGCAAGGCAAAGCCGTGGACAAGGACGATTTGCGTGCAGGTGATCTGGTATTCTTCGACACCGGCGGCAACGGCATCTCGCATGTCGGCATTTACTTAGGCGATGGTGTATTCGTTCACGCCTCCACCAACAACGGCGTCATCAAGAACAAGCTGAGCGAATCGTACTACGCCAAAAGGTATGTCACCGCCCGCCGAATTCTGACGAATGAGCAGTATCAGGACATCGCCAGATAATGAATGCCTAACCAGCCAAGCTTCGGAAGCCCCCGGAAAAATGGGATCCATTCCTATTTTTCCGGGGGCTTCTCGCATTCTCGGCTTGAATCCCCTAGGAAACGGCTGCCGTTTTGCAGTCCACTCGCTCATGTCCTGCATCCGCAAATTGCAGCTCGTAAAGGCGCGTATACATTCCGCCTTGAGCCAGCAGCTCCTCATGCGTTCCGCTTTCGACAATCCGTCCCCCATCGAGCACGACGATTCGCGACGCCCCGCGGACGGTCGACAGCCGGTGCGCAATCACCAGCGTGGAACGGCCGCGCATAAGCGATTCGAGCGATTCCTGGACCCGCTCTTCGGATTCGTTGTCGAGGGCGGAGGTCGCTTCATCCAGAATGAGCAGCGGAGCTTTACGAAGGAAAGCTCGAGCGATGGCGAGCCGCTGCCGCTGGCCTCCCGACAGATTGGAGCCACTCTCGCTGAGGAGGGTGTCATACCCTTCCGGAAGCCGCTCAATAAACTCCTCCGCTCCGGCAAGCCTCGCCGCTTCCTTGATCTCCTCATCGGAGGCGCCTTCCGAGCCGAAGGCGATGTTATCCCGAACCGAACCCGAGAAGAGATAAGGGGATTGTGGCACATACGTGAGCCGGGAACGCGCTTCATCGCGGCGGGATGCGAGCGGCACTCCGGCAACCTCGACCTCTCCCTCGTCCGGTTCGTACAGCCCGCAGGCAAGCCGGGCGAGAGTGGTCTTGCCGGAGCCGCTCGGGCCTACGACCGCCACCGTCTCTCCCGCGGCCACAGCCAGATCAAGGCCGCTGAAGAGCGGCTCGCTGCTCTGACCGGGATGCTGAAGGCAGACGTTTCGGAAAGCTAGGGCAGGAGCATCCTCAGCGGCCGGCTCGGCAGGATGGCTTCCGCTAAACGCTCCCGGCTCCGAAGGAAGATCCATCAGCTGGAAGACTCGATCGGCTGCACCGAGCGATTCCTGGACGCTGCCCCATGTCCGCGACATGTTGACGAAGGGCCATTGCACCCTTCCCATGAGCAGGATGAAAGCGACCATTCCTCCGGCCGTGGCCTCTCCGCGAATCGCATAGTGCGCCATCATGCCTCCGCAGCCGATCATCACCAAGCCGTTGACGAAGGAGGAGGATTGCCAGAGCAGACCGTTCATGATGGCGCGCCGACGCAGCATGGCATTCAACCGATTCCTCTCCTCCACGTAGCGGGTGATGAGGGCTTCCTCCATGCCAAAGACCCGCACCACCTGCATCCCCTGAAGAATCTCTTGCAGGAGTCCGCGAATTTCCGCTTCCTTGCTCAAGATGTTCTCCGACAAGCCGCGCAGGCGGCGATCAAAGAATCGGCCGGTGAAAAACACGATGGGTCCTACTCCGAGTGCTACGACGGCCAGCCACAAGTTCAGCCGGACCAGATAAAGGAAGGCGACCAGACACAGGGTCAGGTTGTAGCCGAGGTCGAAGGTAACGCTGCTCACCAGGTTCATGGCCAATCCGGTATCCTTGCTGTTGCGGGAGACGAGGTCGCCCGAATGCATCTCTTGGGCGATCCGGTAGGGCAGTCTCCCCGTCTTGGCATACAAGTCCTCCGAGAGCTGCCGGGTCATCTGGGAAACAGACATATGCCTTGCGTAATGCTCCATCATGAAACAGAGGACGAGCACAACGCTGCCCACCGAACAAATCAGAATCAACCGCATGAGCATGTCCTGATTCGCCCCGTTGATCGTATCGATAAACAGCTCTTGAACCGCTGCAAAACCGACATCGACAACGAGGTTTGCTAGCAGCAGGACGATGGCCAGGCTGAGCAATAGCTTGCTCGAGCCTGCATACCGGATCAGCCTGCGGGCAACTTGGATAAACGACCCGGCCGCCTTCGGAGCCTTTTCCTCCGCCATCGTCGGTTTGGCTTGTGCCGCTTCAACCGCAGGATTCATTCCGCCATCCCCCCTTCCGTCTCTTCCGCATCCTTGCCATTCTCTCTGCCTCGTTCATACATCGAGCAGTAGCGCCCGTTCAGTCGAATCAACTCGTCATGAGTCCCCGACTCCAGTACGCTTCCTCCTTCAAGATAATAGATCCGGTCGGCATCGCGGATCGTGGAAAGGCGGTGCGCGATGACCACCGTCGTTCTCCCCCGCATCAAACGGGCGAGCGCCGCTTGGACGATTTCCTCACTGCCGCTGTCCAAAGCGGATGTCGGCTCATCCAGGAGGAGCAGCTTCGGATCGCGGATAAAGGCCCGAGCGATGGAGATCCTTTGGCGCTCTCCGCCGGATAAGGTGAGTCCACGCTCCCCAATGCGAGTCGAATATTGCTCCGGCGTCCGCATGATAAACTCATGGATTGCCGCGAGTCGGGCCGCTTCCTCCACCTCTTCGCGGCTGGCTCCCGGCCGGCCCCAAGCGATGTTGTCATACAAAGTGCCGGAGAAGAGATAAGGCTCCTGTGACACATAAGCGAGACCTTCACGCCAAGCCTTCGCTGGAATCGCGTTAAGCGGGTTATCGCCGTACCGGATGCTTCCATCTTCCGGCTCGTATGCCCTCAGCAGCAGCTTCATCAACGTGCTTTTGCCGCCGCCGCTCGGACCCGCGAAGGCCGTCGTCTTCCCGGCTTCGATCACGAGCGATACTCCATTTAGTACGAGCCGATCCTCCGCATACCGGTAGGAGACCTGTTCGAGTACGAGATCGCGGCTTTCCTCCCCGGTGGGAGGAAATGCCACCTCCCCCGAAGCTTTCCCCGCCACTGTCCCGGACGTAGAATCCTCCTCTTCGAGATCCAGCACCTCGAACATTCGGCTCGCTTGCCCAAGGGCTCCCTGCAGCTCGGTCCACAGGTTGGAAATCTTCGACAGCGGGTTGGCAAACTGCTCGAAGGAAACGAGGAATGCCGCCAAAGCTCCGACATCCAGCTTGCCGTGGATAACCAGGTACCCACCAAAGCCGAGGACATATAAGAGTCCGCCGATAATGACGACGAAGGGCAGCTGGTAGCCTACCGCTTCGATGCGCAGCACATGGGCCTGGAACACCATGTACGCATCGTATTTATTGCGGAAGCTCTCCTGCATTCGCGCGAACAACCCGAAGCTCTTGACGAGCTCCGCCCCCTGCACCGTGTCCTGAACGAAGGCTTGCTGGTCGGCAGCGGCTTTTTGCCGATCTGCATACAGGCCGCGAAGTTTCTTTGTGAAAGGCAGCATCACGAGGGGGGTGAGCACCGAAATCAACAGGGTTCCGACGGTTAGCGACCACTCCATGGTGATCAAATAGGTGAGAACAAAGACGATTTGTAGCAGGTTGCCAAGCAAATCGACGGCTTTAACATTAAGCCCCTTTTGCGCTTCCGCCGCCGAATCGTTGATCCGGCTGATCAGGTCGGCAGAATGATACCCTTCAAATTCCTTGGTCCGTATGCGCAGCACCTTGCGGAGAACCGCTGCCTGCAGCTTCGCGGTAGAGGTATATTCAAGGCGCGCAGCCAAATAAGTTTTAACATAATTTCCGCCGACATCGAGCAGGATGGAGCCCACCCCCAGGATTAACGCGCCTCCGAGCTCGGCCGTGCTGTGGTTCGTGGCCGCGTTCACGATGCGCCTGAGCGATTCCGCCAGAACGACGGCCGATGCGGATACGCAGGCTGTGAAGATACAGAGGATGAGATACGAGCCCAGATAGGGCCGACTGAGCCCGAGCATGCGGGTCAGCGTTCCGGCGGCAGGCGCTGGAGTTGGCGAAGCGGATTCCTTGACGGCCAATTTCGATTCCTCCTAAACAACTCAGATCAATGACTTACCCTAATATCGGCCTCCAATCGGTTCACTCCTCTAGCAGCACACGGCCGGCCATCTGCAACAACTCACTCATTCTCTCCTTACGCAGATGGTAATAGAGCCGGTGATCGGTCCTCTTCATCTCGATCAAATCGAGAAAGAACAGAAAGTTGGCGTGATAGGATACGGCTGCCGGCGTAATGCCGAGGACTTCCGCGATTTCCGTACCGTAATGAGGCCGTTTGAGCAGCAGAGAAATCATCTTAAGGCGCCGGTTGTCGGACATCGCCTTGAAGAATTGCTCGACCTTCTCCAACGTTGCCGCTGTCCCGAAGATCTCCTCGTTCCGCAAGCCGAACAGGTACAACCCTACCTCGCTGCCGAAAGCCATGTAGTAGTTTCCGACCTGCAAGCAAAAGCTGACATGAACGATGGTTTGGTTTTCCTGTATGTAAAAATCGGGACTGAGCTTCTCATACTCACGAATAAACTTGGCTGGATTCTCTTCAAAGAGCTCCTTGTAGCGGTTCAATCCGGGTTCCGACATCGCGCGGAAACGATCCTTCCAGGGCTCAAAAGCTCCCTGGTCAACTTGCATAAGCAGATGGAGAAGTCTCTGTTTCGCTTCCTTGGGGTGAGAGAGACACTCGAGAAGCGGCTCCCGAGCCGTCGCCACCGAATCAGCCGGCGGCTGCCGTTTCACCCGTTCCATCAGAAAGGGAAGATCCCCTGACCGCTCATCCCATTGCTCTCCATCCAGGAATTCATCCATGCGGTCATAATAAACGTCGTACACCATACCGGAGACCAAACTCTCCTCATTCTCCTGCTTGAGGGCTTCGATCAGCTCCGCCACCTGATCGATCTCCGGTCGGAAGGCCAGGAGGCGGTAGCAGCACATATTGAGCGACCCGTGAAAAAAGTCATGACCAAAGAAAACCTTCAGCTCTCGCAGCGAATGAGCCGAGAGGTGTTCGCGAGCGTAGTCGAAAAACTCCTTCAGAAGCGGGTCGATTTGGATCTTGTAATCCTCCGCAAGCTTCAGCATCGCTTCCTCGCAAGCCAGCATTCCCATGGAAATGATAAACTCCAAAGGCTCACGATACCGGAACGTCAGTTTTTCCTTCAGCATTTCGTTTAAGTCCATCGTATTTCGCACCAACTTTATTATTTATTGAAACAATACTTTTTTGTATATAACCTTTAACGATTGCTTAATGTTAAAGGTATGCAATTCTCCATAATTTGTCAACCCCCAATTTCCAGACCGAACTCGCGCTCTGCGGTGGGTTTCCTGCCGTCTTCTCGGTAAGTTGCTTTCGCAGGCACCGTTCAAATAACTCTGCAGCTCGCCCTCATAGAGAGGCACAAACGCTCTTCCCTCTGCTAGATCGGCCGGCGTCACCCGGCAGGCCGGTTTGTCAACCGCCTTGATTCCGCCGTCTTCCAGCAGCCAAGCCACGAATTCCGAGCAGAAAAACGCATCGTGGCGTTCCATCTCCAGCTTCAGCATGATGGCGAATACTCCGAGCAGGTTGTATTTGTAACGGTCTGCACTCTGCTCCATCCTTCGGACCCGTTCCTTCATCCTCTGATAAGCCTCTTCCTCCACTTGGCAGGAGTAGAGCGAGCAGGTCGCATCCCGAAACAGCTCATTATGCAGATTTTCCTTGATGAAACCGCCCACAAATGGATTGTGCGGCTGTTTCCGACCGAAGCTGTACACCTCCGACAGCTCGGAATCGAACGCAATGGAAGCATGATTGTATGCCGCCTTGGTATACAAGCGGATCATCCGAGTAAACCAAGTGCCCGTATCAGTGAGCAGAATATAGATGGTTCTGTGCTTCATCATTCACGACCTCCACCATTTCCCTTTCTCTACTATAGGGAAAGAGCGCGATCCCTTGAACCACCCACAGTCCGGTATCGTTCTTGGACCAAAGTCGGGGAAATGAAAAACGCTGCCCCTTAAGGCAGCGCCAGTGAGAAAGTTATTGCGCCCAGATCTCCACCGTCTTGACCCCGAGCTCGGCCGCGATCAGCTCGGCCGTAAGGCGGCGAGGAGTCCGGATTTTTCCGTTGCGCAGCTTGGATATCGTTGTCATGGAGAGTCCTGTCAGCCTGGACAGCTCAGTAGCCGATATCCCCTTCTCCGTCATGAGCAGCTTGAGCCGCAGAGAGGGATCCTCCCGCTGCTCGAAGGCAGCCAGCCGGTTCAAGACAAAGCCAAAGCGGCTCAGCTTGCCCGCGCCGGTGAAGAAGGGAGCTACGCAGCATCTCACGCGGTAGACCTTTGACCGCATCTTTTTCGAATGGATCACGATTTCCTTCGATTCACCCGACTTCCCTCTTTTTTTGAGGAGCGTCAACGTGTCATGAAGCAAAGTCCGATCCAGAACCGATAAATACTCCAACAGCGATGAGCCGGGCTTCAGCTTTTTATAGGAGGGGTCTTCTTCCTCATACACATCGACCGTCTCTACAAGCAAGCCGGGAAGGAGCGTGCCGGACGCGAGCACCAGATCGCAGCCGCGAAGCAGCTCGGACTGCAGCCATTTGACATGGCCGATGTCATTCACAAGGAGAAGAATCCTTCGTTTCTCCGCACCTTCCAGCAGGCTTGGGCGAATCTCCAGCTGAAGCACTCCTCCGCTCTTGTTCGGAAGGACCGCTTCCGTCACCATCGACTCCTTATTAAGCAGACGCTCTATCGTCTCCTCGGGACGCCCGAGAAAATCGGCAGGATGAAAGCCGTGCTTCTCCGACAGAAATTCGGTCCGCCTGCAGCCGAACAATTCCGCCAGATAGCGGTTGCCGCTAACGAGCTCCCATGTATTTCCCCTCGCTTCGCATACAGCGGCGGGTTCTTTCAGCAGAGCTATGAGTTGGTCATGATCAGACGGCACCGACATTCCCCTTTTTGGCGACAGAATAGACTCCGATTCGTGGATCAGTATATAGAGAGAACCCCATCCGCACAATGCACCTAACCGATGAAATCGGATAGATAATCGAACCCGGGTTCCTCCATGCTTTACGTATCGGGGCAGGAAGCACGCAAGTTTAATTGTTTAGCGTTTCCCGTTAAATCGAACCAAATTTCATAAAAACACAAAAAAAGATCATAATATAAATTTTGGTATGATTTCAGGAGAAAATACGAGCAATTTCAAGAATAATAGGGTTTTTTCGCATCCTATGGACGCCTACCGCTTTTTTGCTGAACATACGGCTTCTTTATACTTGATTAAAATACAGCTGTATTCGTGCAAGAGAAAGGATGTCCTCCGGTGGGCTATGTGAAGCCGTTTCTGATCAACATCAGCATGCTTCTGAGCGTTTCCTTTTTGGCCTTACTGGTATATAAACAGTTTTTGCGGCGTTTGCCCCACTTTGTGCTGAGAATCGCAGCCGTCCTCTTTGCAATCGCGCTCGGCTGGCTCTCGATGAAGTTCGCCTTCACGCTTCCTTCCGGCTCTATGTTCGATCTCCGGTTTGTTCCCTTGATCGTGCTCGCCTTCCTGCTGCCTGAAGCTCCGCTCCTCCTGCTGCTTGCTGGAATCGGAATTGGGATCGGACGCCTCTTCTACGGATTGGATACGCGCGCCTGGTCGGGATTCCTCAATCTATCGCTGCTCGGCGTGCTCTGTGCTTTTTTGAGCGTCTACTTAAAAAAGGTCCGCTGGCCCTCTCCCGTGAACATCTTGACCGTCATCACGCTCGTCAATGTGTTCAATGTCGTCAACATCGCTCTGTTCGGCGTCATTCCGGCAGGCACCTATCTTCGGACGGTTGTGCCCGTGCTATTTCCGCTTAGCTTCGCCCTCAGCGTCGTCTTCGCTTTCCTGATCCATTTGACCCGGCAGGACCTCTATCACGAGCAGGAGACCAACCGGACCAACGCAAAGCTGCTGCAGACCACAACCGAATTGCAGATCATCAAGGAGCAGTTGGAGGAGAAGGCTCAGCACCTGTTCGTTCTCTCCCAATACCGGGTAGAATTTCTCGCCAATCTGGCCATGGAGCTCCGCATTCCGCTAAATAACATCATCATGATCGCCGAGATCCAAAGAGGAACGTCGGAGGAACAACAATCCGCGGAAGAGCGCCAAGCCCTCTTCGACATCGTCTTCGACTCTGGCAAGCAGCTTCTTGAGCTGTGCAACGGCATTCAAGACCTTGCTCAGGTCGAATCAGGGCGTATCACCGTCGAATGCGAGGAAGTCAATCTAAGCGAGTTTCCCGAGATTCTCTTACATAAGAATCGCCGGCTGGCGGAGGCGCATGAGCTTAAACTGACTTTTGCCGTCATCCAGCCGATCCCGGCGATCTTCTACTCGGACGGGATGCGAGTGGAGCGCATCTTGAACAATATGCTGTCCTCCGCCATTCAAATTGCTTCCTCTGGCCTGGTGAGATTTGAAATGAGAAGGGTTCGTCCGGGTGAAATCCCCTACGACAAAAACCAGCATAATTACAAGGAATGGATTGCCCTCACCGTGAGCTTCACCCAATCCTCCGATCTGTGGGAGCCCGGCCTGCCTCCTGAGCATCAATCGATTCGCAAGGAAATCCGCCTGGGTCTCTCCATCAGCGGCGAAATGGCCCGCCTGTTATCCGGCTATATCACCATCGAAGAATCGGACGGAGCCGTTTGTTTTCTCTTCTACCTCCCTAACCTCAGCCGGGAGACGATCGCTGCCGATCCAGTGGGCAGTGACGCGGCAGTGGGCTAGCCGGCTTACGAGATGAGGCATCACGCAAGCAAGGAATAAAAAATGCGCTTCCTCCCCGGATATCCGGGAGGGAAAGCGCATTTTTTGAGCTCATGCAAGGGCAGCGGCCCTTCTTAGAAAACGTCCTGATAATCGATTTCGAGAAACTGGGTGACCTCGGTCTCCCAACGCTCCTTGACGAATCCGACATGGGCCGGATGGGCATTGTAAGCCTCGTAGGCGCCAGCGTCCGCAAATTCCATGGAAAAGCCAAACGCATAATCGTTCTTGGGGCTGACTTGGCGGAAGACGCGGAAGTTCTGCACGGTTGGGATTGCCGACAAAATGGTGTTCCCATCCTTCAGGAACTGCTGTTCTTCCACCGATCCTCCTTCATGCTTCAGGCTGAAGATAACCGAGTGAATAATCCGAGAGTTAGCCATGGGGAGTTCTCCTTTAAGGCTGCTGTTTGCCAGTTGCAGCCTGCGCAAGATGCTCCGGACACGCAGGCCCGGGACTCCCTATCAGTATAACGGTTTTGACCGGATTCGGAAAAGCTTGGTACAATGGAGCGAAGAGAAGAGAAATGGAGAGAAATCGCTATGTACAAACTCATCGCTATCGATATTGACGACACCTTGATCAACGACGAGAAGGAGGTTACGCCTGCCACGGAGCAGGCCCTTGAGCAAGCCGTAGCAAAAGGGGTCATCGTCACCCTGGCCACCGGACGAGCTTACGCCTCCGCCCAAAAGATCGCCCGGCAAACCGGACTCAACGTTCCCATCATCACCTACCAGGGCGCTTTGATCAAAAATCTGATGGACGAAAAGGTGCTCCTCGAGCGGTTCGTTCCCCGGGAAGCCGCACACAAGCTGCTTGACTACTGCCTGGAGCACAACCTTCATCTGCAAACCTATGTCGATGACAAGCTCTACACACGCGAGGATAACGACAAGATCCGCGGATACTGCGAGCTTAACGGGACTCCCTTTTATATCGAGCCGGATTTCCGCTCCATGATGGACAAGCCGACTCCAAAGCTGCTGATCATCGACGAGCCGTCCTACCTGGACGAACTCGGCCCCATCCTCCGCGAGCTGCTCGGACCCGAGGTGCATATCACGAAGTCGAAGCCGCACTTTCTGGAGATCATGCACCATGAAGGAACCAAAGGCCATGCCCTCGCCTTTCTGGCCGACCATTTCGGCTGCACGCTCTCGGAGACGATCGGCGTGGGCGACTCCTGGAACGATCGGGAATTGCTCGAGACCGCCGGTCTCGGCGTCGCGATGGCGAATGCAACTCCCGCGCTCAAGGAAATTGCCGATTACGTGACTGCGAGCAACAATGAAGACGGCGTCAAGGAAGTCATTGAGCGTTTTATCCTGCATCCATCCAAGGAATCGGAGGAATGAACCATGAGTGTTCATGAATTTACCGCAAAAACCATCCGCGGCGAGGAAATCAAGCTGGACAAGTATGCCGGCAAGGTTCTTCTGATCGTAAATACGGCAAGCAAATGCGGCTTTACCCCGCAATATTCCGACCTGCAAAAGCTGTACGAAACGTATAAAGACAAGGACTTTGTCATTCTCGGCTTTCCCTGCAACCAATTCGGCGAGCAGGAGCCTGGAACAAACGAGGATGTCCATACCTTCTGCCAGTTGAACTATGGCGTCACCTTCCCGCTCTTTGAGAAGATCGACGTGAACGGTCCGGAGCGCCATCCCTTGTTCGCTTACTTGACCGAAAGCAAGCCATTTGAAGGCTTTGACGTCTCCACCGCCTCCGGCAAAATGCTGAACGCCTTCTTCCAGGAAAAAATGCCGGACCGCCTTGAGGGCAACGGCATCAAATGGAATTTCACGAAGTTCCTGATCGACCGCGAAGGTCATGTCGTCAAGCGGTACGAATCGCCTGTCGATCCGCTCGATGTAGGGCCCGCCATCGAGAAGCTTCTGTAAGCCATGGAGCCTTTCACGGAAAGAGTTGTCGCTCTGATTCGAGCCATTCCGGCTGGACATGTCATGACATACGGACAGATTGCCGCGCTCGCCGGAAGTCCGCGCGGCGCACGGCAGGTTGTGCGCATTCTCCATTCCATGAGCGCCGCCTACAGCCTTCCTTGGCATCGCGTTGTCAACGCCCAAGGCCAGATCGCGCTCCCTGACCGCGACGCGGCTTATACCCAGCGGATGCTGTTGGAGCGGGACGGTATTCAAGTCCGCTCGGACGGGCGGATTGACCTGGAGCGGTTCCGTCTATCCGACGCATCGGCGATGATGGGAGGGACGGCGGGCTAATGGCTTTCGGAATCCGTCGGGAAGAGCTCCAAGCCTGGAAGGAAGCCGTGTCCCGCGGCGAGATCGCCTTCCTGACCCACTACTGGCTGGATCCACGGTTTCCCGGCTGCAAGACCGTGACGAAGGTCGGTTGTGCCGATCTCGCTCGCCTTGCCGCATGGTGCGAGAGCCACGGCCTTCCTCCTCGTTACATTCACAACCGTTCCCCTTTTCCCCACTTCGATCTGCTTGGCCCCCGACAAGGGGCCATCCTCCTCGCGGAAAGGCAAGGGGAGCAAGCGCGCCGCTTCGGTCTTGTGTAGCGGCGGCAGAAGCATAGAAAGGCCAGGCCTGAGAAGCGTACTCAGGCCTGGCCTTTTTGCTGGGAGGCAACCTAAGCCCCCTGATTCTTGTTCAGCTTATTGCTTTACATAAATGCAGGTGTCTGCCCCGCCGCCTGCGCTCCCTGCGTTTGAGCAAACTGGAACGCCTGCTGACCGGATTGCTGATACTGCTGAATTTGCTTCTGAAGCTCCGAGGCAAGCACAGGGGAAGAGGCGTTGTACATGTTATTTTGCTTCATCAGCTCATAGAGGTTGCCCTGAAGCGTCAAAGTGCTGTTCAACAGCTTGGTGAATTCCTGACGAACCGTCTGACAATTGCTTTCCGTGACGGCGGTGGCATACTCGCGTGTCGAGCGTTTCAGATCGCAAAGGATGGTATCGAGCCAATCTTTTTCCTCAAGAGTACCTTTGGATTGTTGGGCCATAGACCGAGGATTCTCCTTTCGTTCCTATTGGAATATTAATGCATCGTCGGTTGTTGAGGAGCGGATTGCTGATGCTGCTTAAGAAGGTTCATCAGCGTGTTCAAATGTTGTTCGTGGACGGCCAGCTCGCTTTCGCAAGCCTGCTTGATCGTCGGATTGATCGTAACGGCGCTGGCGGCCGCACATTGCTTCAACAGCAGTTCTTCGTTGGACATGGAATCGACGATGTATTCCATCTCTTTTCCTGTCAAGGGCTGCATGCCTTGCATGGGTATCCCTCCTTTCGTGTGATCGTCTCTTAAGATTCCCCGAAAAGCGGCCCTTATGTATGGTGCTCGACTGAATGACGCTTCGGTGCCATGTTCATACTACCCGTACCAAACGGTACCCGAGATGTGGAGGCTGACCGACTTGAACCTGCGAACCGAAAAATCCAATTGGTTGGATACGCTGCCGAATCCCCGCTCCTTTCCTCCGCTCGAGGAAGATCTTTCCTGCGATGTGCTCATCATCGGCGGCGGCATCTCCGGTCTTCTCGCCGCTCGCGAGCTGATGAATCGCGGGATAAAGCCGGTTCTCGTGGACAAACGCTCAGTGGCCGGCGGAAGTTCATCCGCCAATACGGGACTCATCCAATATTCCAGCGACAAGTCCCTTGTCTCCTGCATAAATACCTTCGGAGAAGAGGGAGGCGTCCGATTCTACAAGCTCTGTCAGGAGGGGATCGGACAGCTGAAAGCGATCTGCGACAAGCTTTCCCTGGATCCCGAATTTCGCCTGCGAGACAGCCTCTATTATGCCAGCTGCCCGGAGGACGTCTCTTCGCTCCAAGAGGAATACGAAGCCTTGAGCCGATTCGGCTTTCCGGTGCGCTATCTGGACGAAGCGGATGTGGCATCCCGCTATTCATTTCGCAAGTCGGCTGCCTTGCTGTGCCAAGGCGATGCTGAGGTGAACCCTTTTCGGATTACTCACGCTCTGGCCCAAAGCGCGGCGGAGAACGGAATGCGCATCTATGAGCTTACCGAGATTCGGCATCATAAGGCGGACGATACTTGCATTCGGCTCTATACCGATCGGGGAAAGTGCATAACGGCTCAGTATGCCTTGTTCGCAGCGGGCTATGAAACCCAGGAGATGAAGCGCAATGCGAATGCCCAAATCATCAGCTCCTATGCCATCGCGACTCAGCCTCTGGACGCCTTCCCTGGCTGGCCGGACCGGTGTCTCATCTGGGAAACCGCCCGTCCTTATCTGTATGTGAGGACTACGGTCGACAACCGCATTGTCGCAGGTGGAATGGATGAGGCGACCGCCGATCCCGAGGAGCGGGACCGCCAGCTGCCGCTCAAAAAGAAGCGGCTGATCGCGGAGGTACAGAAGCTGTTTCCTGAGCTGCCGCCGCTGCGCGCCGAATATGGCTGGGCCGCTGCCTTCGGAGAAACCCACGACGGCCTTCCGATGATCGGGGAGCAGCTGGGCTTTCCACGGTGCTATTTCACGATGGGGTATGGGGGCAACGGCAGCTTGTACAGCCTGATCGCCGCCCGGATCAACGCCGACCTGATCGAAGGCAAGCCGAATCCGGATGCGGCGCTGTTCCGCATCGACAGGCCTACCAAGACACCTGCGATGCAGAAGAATTGATGGCAGTCGTACGGTCTTTGTTTTGGCCGCAGACGCCGAACACCTAGAGGTGATCCTCGCGTTGGTGACACCGATCCGCAAGCGATAACGGAAATCAGATCCGGTATCCCCTTGTCCTCTGGTTGTGCTACACTGGGAGAAATCATCATTTCTCTTAAGAGGTGCTACCGTTATGAAACTCGTATCCTGGAACGTCAATGGCCTGCGTGCCTGTGTCAATAAAGGCTTTCACGATTATTTTCATTCCATCGATGCCGATATCTTCTGCTTGCAGGAGACGAAGCTGCAGGACGGCCAGCAGTGCCTCGTCCAGAACGGCGATTATCACGAATATTGGAACCACGCCGAGAAGAAGGGTTACTCCGGAACGGCGGTGTTCACCCGGCTGAAGCCGCTCAGCGTCCGCTACGGCATCGAAGAAAATTACGAGCCCGAAGGACGCGTGCTGACGCTGGAATTTCCCGACTTCTATCTCGTCAACGTCTATACGCCCAACGCCCGCCGCGACTTGTCCCGGCTCGAATTCCGCATGGAGTGGGAGGACCGCTTCCGCCACTACCTGCTGGAGCTCGATGCGAAGAAGCCGGTCGTCGTCTGCGGCGACCTGAACGTCGCGCACCGCGAGCTTGACCTGAAGAATCCGAAATCCAACCGCCAAAACGCCGGGTTCACCCCGGAGGAGCGCGGCAAGCTGACCGAGCTGCTCGAAGCCGGCTTCGTCGATACATTCCGTCATCTCTATCCCGATCTTGAGGGCGCCTATTCCTGGTGGTCTTACATGCCGAAGATGCGCGAACGGAACGTCGGGTGGCGGATCGACTATTTCCTCGTCTCTTCCCGCCTCGCTCCGAGCATTCTCAGCGCCTCCATCGATGCTCCGATCCTCGGAAGCGATCACTGCCCGGTGCTGCTGGAGCTGGCCCCTGCGCTTCAACCGACTGAAGCCGAATAAGAGTGTTGGTTGATGAAAAGGCCGCTCCCTCAGCAGACGATGATCTGCCTTAAAGGGAGCGGCCTTTTTCGGTTTCGTATTGGATTCGCACAGACACCCTGCACATGGCTAAGGCCAGCAGCCAACCGACCAACACCTGTTGATTGTGGCGATCCTCCTGACCCTTCGCTTCATTCCAAGAACAGGAGCTCTTTAACTCCCCCACTGGCCCGTCTTGCCCTCTCCCATCAGCTGCCCAAGTCCATCCTGAGTCCCTTTGCCTCTCCTCGGATATAGGCCGCCGCTTCTCGGTATTCCTCGTTCGTCGACAAGTGCTCGATGATGAGCGATACATCCGGGTCGAGCTTGCTAAGCTCCGTCAGAAAGGTTCGGTAATCGAGCGCTCCTCGGCCAGGGACGACTTCGTGCAGTTGAACGGTCAGGTGACCGCTCAGGTGAATGTCCTTAGCATGGGCGTTCTTGATATAAGGCCCGAGCTTCGCGAAGAAATCGCGGATCATCTCCCCATTGCGATAATAGGTCCTCGGGCTTGAGATCATGTTGACCGGATCGAGATGGACGGCGAAGCCGGGGCGGTCAATGGCGCGGATCAAGGCGAGGTAGCTGTCCGCCGAATCGGGGAACACCCAAGGCATTGTCTCCAGCGTATAGAAGGTCCGCTTCGGCTTCACCGCATCGACGATCTCCCGAACGGTATCGACGATAAGCGCGAAGGTCTCGTCCGAGAAATTATCCGGATGCGGACCATCCCACTGCTCGCCTCGAGAGCCGGCGATGTTGACGCAGCAGCGCGCCCCGACGCGCTCCGCCAGCTCCAGCTGCTTGATGCAGGTCGCAATCGCCTGCCTTCTCGCCGCCGGATCGGAGCTGATCGGATTGCTCCACGCCCCAACTTCGGCAAGGACGATGTCCCGCTTTGCCGCCTCATGTGCGTAGGCGTTCACGATCCCATCGTCCGCCTCATGGTTCACCGGGAAGACTGCCGCTCGGTATCTTTCCCGCCTTAATGCTTCCGCCCACGCTTCGGGGTCCATCCGTTCCAGATATACTTGTCCGCCCAATCTCAATGAAACCGCTCCTCGCTGCTGCCTCAAGGGCATTTTGGCTCCATTGTCCTGCAAACGGAACTTATATTCAAGCCCTGCACCTACTCGCTCCGCCTCTACCCGGTTCTGGAGTTCCCCTGCGGTCTGCTTTTATCCGTAAAGATTGCCTATACGTATTCTCTACATTCTTGTCTGTCCTCTGAATAAGGTACCATGTGAGTAGAAGCGGAAGCCGATGTGTGCGCTCCCGCCATACAACCATTCAGGAGGGACTTCCATGAACCTCAACCCCAACCCGTTTCCGCAAAACGCTGCTTCCTCAGCCCCGCTCATTCGCCGAATGGTGGAAGAAGATATCGAACCAATGGAAGCCGCTTTTGCCGCTTACGGGATCCGTAAACCTGCCGTTTATCTCCGCCGTTGTTGGGACGAAAATCAATCCGCTTCCCGCACCACCCTGTTGGCCTTCGTCGGCGACCAATTTGCCGGCAGCCTGCACTTACTGGCTCAGTCCGATTATCCCTTCTTCGCTGATCAGCGTATCCCCGAGATCAACGATTTCAATGTTATTCCCCCGTATCGCAGGCAGGGGGTAGGAAACACTCTGATGGAAGCCATCGAAGCACTTGCCTTTCAAGAACACGGTACCGTCGGGATTGGGGTAGGCCTCTATGCTTCCTATGGAAATGCCCAGCGCATGTACGCCCGCAGAGGATATATCCCCGACGGTCGGGGAATCACGTACGAGAATCGGCTCGTCGAGCCGGGATCGCAAGTCCCGGTGGATGACGAGTTGGTGCTCTACATGACCAAAGCTCGGGCCCCGAAGAATTCGGACAGGGATTCGAGCAAGTAAACTTGGACTGATAGCTGCAAGTGGTAGGAACGAGTGATTGAAATTGATTTTGCGAACAAAGAGCAAGAGGCGCAATAGCGGGTAGCCCCCCTTTCCTGCGCCTCTTTGCTTGTTTTGTTCGTCGTGATCTCCGTATCAGGAGGCAGTTTCACTTCTCTTCAATGATCTTGCTTTTTCTTCACACCCTCTTTACAATGTATCTATTAGTTATATAACCTATCTTTTAGATATATTTGAGGTGTGAAATATAATGGCAAGAACTACCTTATACGCTGTCTTGGGCGTCTTAAACAGAGGCCCCCGTTCCGGTTACGACATCCGCAAGCAGTTTCAAGAGTCCGTGCAGTACTTCTGGAGCGAGAGCTACGGGCAGATTTATCCGGCCCTGAGGGAGATCGTCCAATGGGGATATGCGGAGGTACGCCCGGTCTCTGCCGACGGCCGTGGAAAGAAGCTGTATTTCATAACGGATGCAGGACGAAGCCGCTACCGGCAGTGGCTGTCCGAACCGGTGTCTCCCATGCATTACCGCGATGAGCTGCTGCTGAAGATTTTTTTTGCGGGTCCCGAAGACGGACGAACTCTTCTCGACCTGCTGAGGCGAGAACAGGTGGACTTGGAGCAGCTCCGAGAGACCTTCCGGGAACAAGAGCATATCGAAAGAGTAGACGAGGAAGGACTGTGGCCCCTCACGCTCCGGTACGGCATCTTGTCTACCGAAGCGCGGATCACTTGGCTGCAGGAGGCAATCACATGGCTGGAGCAAGCTGAAGAAAGGAGACGACGAAATGGAGAAGCCTCGGATTGAACCCGATCGTTATCCGCTGAATGGAACCCGGCTCTATCTAAGAGTCCAAGGGGAGGGAGAGCCGCTTCTGCTATTGCATGGCGGTTATTCGAATTTGACGGTATGGAATGAAGCAGCAGCAGAGCTTAAGAAATTTCACACCGTCATCCGTTTCGATCAACGGGGATATGGCAAAAGCGATCCTGTTAACACCCCCTATTCTGCATACGAGGATATCCGTGCGGTCTTGGATCATCTCCAGGTGGAGCGAACGACCATCATGGCGTCCTCCTTTGGTGGAAGTGCGGCCATCGACTTTGCCCTGGCTTATCCCGAGCGAGTGAACAAGCTCGTCTTGATCGCACCTTCGTTGAACGGCGAGAAATACCCGTTCCGATTGACCTGGGAAGGCATAGCGGACTTTCTAAGGGTGAAGCGGCATGGTATGGATAAGGCTGCGGAGTGCTTTATGGAGAAGCCCTTTTGGAGCTATCTGATTCCCTTTGAAGATGAGTCCCGTCAGCAATTGAAGCGGCTTTATCTGGATAATGTGGTGTTTTTTTATCAGGGAAAGCCTTCTCTTCATCGCCCTCTCCTGCCGCTTGCGGCAAGTCGCCTCGGTGAATTGGCCTGTCCCGTGCTCATCGTGGAAGGCGAACGCGATCTGCCCTTCAACCGCCAGGTCTGCGCTAAGCTGGAGCGGGGAATCTCTGGCGCTGCCCGGATTCGCATGGACGGCTGCGGGCATTATCCCCATTTGGAAGCCCCGGACCGTCTACTCTCCTCCGTACTCCCGTTCCTTGTACCGTCTTGAAATCGCGCCATACCCAACCGCCTGGATTAGGCGGTTTTTTTATCCGAACGATTTGAGGTTTGACTCTTATTGATGCAACATTATGATGGAGATCGGCGTGTTCTAAATAAACGGCGAGGTGATCCACATCGAAGAATCGGATCTGGAACATCGGGCATCCGAATGGATTGGACAATACTCCGATATGGTCCTGCGGCTCGCTTTCACCTATACCGGAAATAGGAGCGACGCCCAAGATATCAGTCAGGAGGTCTTTATTAAGTTGCTCCGCAGCACCCCGACTTTTCGGGACAGCGAGCATGAAAAAGCCTGGATTCTCCGGGTCACGATCAATCGCTGCAAGGATCTGTTACGAAGCTTAAAACGAAGGCGTTCGGTCCCCCTGGAGCAAGTCTCCCCTTCTCTTGGGGGAACGGAAGAGCGGGAGGTGGTGGAGGCCGTCTTGGAGCTTCCGCAAAAATACCGCGTCGTCATTCATCTCTATTATTTCGAAGAGTATAGCACGGCGGAGATGGCTTCCCTTCTCTCCGTCAAGGAAAGCACCATTCGCAGCCAATTGATGCGGGCGCGAGCCCTTCTCAAGAAGAGACTGGAGGGAAGCGAAGATGAATAGATACAAGGATGGAATGAGCAAGGTCCGACTGTCAGAGGAAGAGCGGGAGCAGCTTGCCCGTCAGGTCGTTCAAGCGGTGAAGTCGTCAACTAGGCGGAACCGGAACCGAACTCGACGCCTACTCTTTCCGGTGGCGGTGTCCTTTGTTCTGCTGCTGATCGCGACGTTGTTCCTGCCGCCCCTATGGCCGAACCACGGGGACGATCGGATGCATCCCGGTACGGAACGCAGCTCCGCCCTCTTCCGCGGATTTGCCGTCACGGTATACGCAGCGGATGGAACCCCGGTTACCGTACAGCCGGAAGCATCGTTCCCCATCGGCCAATACAGCACCGCCATGAGCAGCGCTCCGGGATTCCCGATTCAGGTAACAGCAGATGAGGCTGACGCTATCCATATCGCTTCAACAGACGGTCACCTGCTCTTGTGGTCCGCCCCTTCCTATAAGGTGAGGGATCAGGGCCATGAAGTCGAAATCAAACCAGGTGAGACGGTCTATTGGTCCCCTCTCCCCTCAGAACTAGAGAAGAATCATGATTTGGCGGAACCGATCCAACTCACTCTAACTGCGTACAAAGACGGCAGCAAAGTGGGGACCGCATTTATCGATATCGAGTCGCAAGGTTATGTATACACGGGGAAACTGGTGGAGAAATAATCGAGGGTTGTTATGCAACGCTGCTTCGTATCGATACGATTAAGGTTGACAGCGTACTAGAAGCACCGCTGCCGAGAGGAGGCTGCGGTGCTTCTTCGCGCTTGATTGTTTTCCTCGGAGCAGATACCTCACGACATCTCCAATAAGCGAAGATTCGAAATAATTAAATTGTGACTATTGTCATAATTCGACAAACTGGTTATAGTAGATTCAATTGGTGTTTACTGAATTTTTCCACGTGTTAAAAGACTTTGTTTGAAGTCCAGCTTCGAAGCTAACGGTTTCTATTCAAAGAAACGCAGTGATTTAGTTCACTGCATTTTCGTTCCATTCTCCCGCATTCTCATCAACCACCACCGTATCCACTCGAACAGGAGGCCTCATCATGAAACGCATTCGCAGCAAAATCATCCTTACCCTCATTTTAACATGGCTCGTGCAGATAGCCGCCGGTTCAGCCGGGCTCTCCCCCGCCTATGCTGTACCAGGTCTTCCGCCCGTTGTGACGACGAGCAGTGGGAGTACCGCTTTCACAGCCGGCAATAATACCGTATCCACCCCCGTTACCATCGATTCCGGGATCACTTTGACTGACCCTGATGATATAACATTGCCGAGTGCGATAGTGGCCATTACGGGGAATCTCCATAGCGGAGAAGATATTCTGAGCTTTATCAATGACGGCTTGACCATGGGGAATATTACTGCGAGCTATAACGCCTTAACAGGCGTGCTGACCATGACCTCAAGCGGGGCGACCGCGACCCTAGCCCAGTGGCAGAGCGCTTTGCGCTCGGTAACCTATACGAATTCGGCCGTGACGCCGAATTCGGCTAACCGGACAATTGACTTCATGGCAAATGACGATACAGCCTCCAGCAATACCGCCACCAAGGTTGTCACCGTCACAGACGTCAATCAGACGCCGATCCTGACGACAAGCGGCGGTCTCGCCTTCTTTTCTCCTAATACCCCGGCTCCGATTGATCCCTCTATATCGGTCTCGGATCTGGACAATTCGACACTGGCCAGCGCGACGATCGCCATCATGCCCCCCTTCAATCCCGGGGAGGATGCCCTTGCCTTTTCAAACACAAGTTCGACCATTTTCGGCAATATAACGGGCAGTTATAACACCGGGACCGGCGTGCTGACCCTCACCTCTGCAGGGGCTACCGCCACTGTCGCACAGTGGCAGAACGCCCTGCGCGCCGTAACCTACACCCTTCAAGCCCCGATTACCGCGTTCCCGACTCGAATCTTTTCCTTTCAGGTGAGTGACGGCACCGATAGCAGCGCTATTGTGATCAAGATCCAACAATTCTTATTCGTTCCGCCCAACCTCCCTCCGGTCGTTGCTCCCAGCGGCGGCAGCACCCTCTATACAGCCGGTTCTAACGCCAATCCGGTCATCGTCGATCCCGGCATCACCGTCATGGACCCGGACAGTCCGACCCTTGCCCAATCTACGATAGCAATCACCGCGAACTTCCGAGCTGGCGAGGATCTCCTCGCTTTTACGAATGATGATGCCGCCGCTTTCGGCAATATAGCCTCGTCCTATGATGCGAGTACAGGCATCCTGACGTTGACCTCCGGTGGAGCGAGCGCTTCGTTGAGCCAGTGGCAGAGCGCCCTTCGGGCCGTGACCTATGCCAATTCCGCGCTATCGCCTGACACCAATACCCGTTCGCTCTCCTTTGTCGTGAACGACGGAACATTGCTTAGCCCTCCTGCAATAAAAACCGTTGCGGTTAGGGCCGTCACTCATCTAACGGCTGATCCGCTCAGCCTCACCATCCAGATGGGCCAAACCGCTTCGGCGACCATCAGCGCCCATTATTCGGACGAGACCCAAGTCGACGTCACTCCCTACACGACTTGGACCATCGCCTCATCGCTTGTAGCTGTGGTAAACGGAGGCACCGTCACGCCGATCTCGGCTGGCGATACGGTAATCACCGCCGTCTACGGGAACGTGTCGACTGCGATCCCGTTGAAGGTGGAAAATGCGCCGGCGCCAACACCGGAGCCAACGACTACCGCGACACCTACTCCTTCACCGACTGCAACACCGGAAGTGACGCCGAGTCCGTCGCCGTCACCGTCACCTGAGGGAACGCCATCTCCGACGCCAACGCCTGTACCAACGGATGAATCAGGAGAAACCGCCAGTCCGACTCCGACTCCAACGCCGACGCCAACACCAAAATCAACATCAACACCGATGCCTACGCCTGATTCGACAGGTACGCCGTCTCCGACTCCAGTACCAACTTCGACACCGGAGTCCACCCAACAACCTTTCAACAGCTTTGTTTCAGTAGACCGGTTGATCTCTGCCTTCCAAGGAGCATTGGCCTCACCACTTCCATCGAGCTTGTCCGATTCCCAGTCGCACTGGGCAGCGGAGGAGCTCACGCTATCCGCCCGAATCGGCATTGTGAACGGCTATCCGGATGGCACCTTCCATCCGAACAGCTCTATTACGCGGGCCGAATTCAGTACTCTGCTTGTGAGGGCCTTCCAATTGAGTCCAGGAACTGTCTCTTCATCCGTCAAAGACATATCCGAGCATTGGGCACGTCCATCCCTTGAGCTACTGTTATCCAACGGCATCCTGAACGGCTATACGGACGGTACGGTCGGAGCAGATCGGAATCTGACCCGCGCCGAGATGACGGTCATCCTGTCTCGCATCCTAAACTTTAAAGCTGTTTCGAGCGGGGGGAACTCGGCCGTTCCCACATTCAGGGACGTCGATACGCACTTCTGGGCGCGAGATGCGATTCTGGAAGCGGCGGAAGCCGGGATCATCCAGGGAAGAGGCCGAGATGTCTTCAAACCGAATGATCAGGTGACCCGCGCGGAAGCTGTCGTCATCCTCATGAGGGCGCTTAGAACCGATACGGTGATTCAGGAACTGTTGAACCAATCTTAACAAGTCGTATAGCTTTGAATTTCCTGCTCAATAAATCAAAAACAGGAGGGTCGTCGGCATAAGCCGGCGACCCTCCTGTTTTTGCGTAAGGCTGTTTATTCTCCCAAACGGTCCGCAACCAGAATGGCGCTGAACACATCCTCGGGAGTCACCTGAAACGGCATGTTGTGGATCGTTTCCCCATCGGCACAGCTGGCTTCGGCTACTTTCCGGATTTTATCGTGGTCCGTACGATCCACTCCGAGCTGCTTCAGCGTGGTGGGTAAGCCGATGCTTTTGCAGAAATCAATCGTTTCCTGGATCTCGGCGAGCTCCGCATTCTCCAGCGCCAATTGAGCCAGCGTACCGAACGCAACCTTCTCGCCATGGTACAGATGGTGGGTCTCTTCGAGAACCGTCAAGCCGTTGTGGATCGCGTGAGCTGCAGCGAGACCGCCGCTCTCGAAACCAATTCCGCTCAAGTAGGTATTCGCCTCGACAATGTTCTCCACCGCTTTCGAGCTGGCCTTGTTTTCGAGGGCAAGCTTGGCTTTCAGCCCATCGGCAAACAAGACGTCCCGACAGGCCCGAGCGATGGTGAGGGCAGCAATCGTGCTGGTTCCCCCAGCCATCGATAACGCTCCCGAGCGATGACAGGCTCTCGCTTCATAATAGGTGGACAATGCGTCGCCCATCCCCGCAACCAGGAGTCGCTCCGGAGCCTTGGCCACAACGTCGATATCTACGACCACAATGTTAGGATTGCTCTTCAGCATGAGGTACCGGTCAAACTGACCTTCGTCCGTATACAGCACGGACAAGGCGCTGCAGGGTGCGTCGGTCGAGGCAATGGTCGGAACGATGACGACCGGCAATTCCGCGAAAAAGCCAACCGCTTTGGCTGTGTCCAACGTTTTGCCGCCGCCGATTCCGATCACCACATCAGCGGATTTCTCCTTCATCGCCTGAACGATCCGATCCACTTCATTCTTGCTGCATTCCCCGTTAAACTTCTGCAGGGTAAAAGAGATCGACCGCTCGCGGAACCCGCTTGAAATCTCCTTCTCATAGACGGACAAAATAAACGGGTCCACGATCAGATAGGCTCCTCTGCTGCCAAGCACAGCGAAGTAGTCGCCGAGATTGCCGATTTCGCCTCTTCCTTGTATGTACTTGGACGGAGAAAAAATCGCTTGCTTCATGACGTGCGCCTCCTCATTCAATTGTGGGAACCAAGTTCATTTAATCACTTATAGTCGAACATCACAACTTTAAGGGGGCCGACGAAAGCGACAGGGCAATCTCATGTGCGCCTTTTTGCATCTCGTCCTTCCCCTCTGTCTCCCCCGCTGCTCCCGCACGTTCCCCATAACTCGAGACGGATTCGAGGCCGCGTTCACTCCGAATACAGACGTGCAAGAGCTTCGACTCAAGCAAGCGGATTGCGCACATTCCGACACCTGTTGAAGGTCTTCGGTAAAATTTGCGGTTTCCGCACGGCCGAGGGGCTAGAGAAGCACTCCCATTTGCCTAATTCGCCTAATTTCTTCCCTGTCTTTACGCCAAATCCGGTCGTTTGGAGCTAGTCCGTATCTCCGGGTATCGGCAAGCCCTGCGGCAGTCATTTGACCTATTCACAACCCTTCCGAATTATGGTTTTCTGAATAGTGGCGAAAGAAGCGAATCGCTTCCTTCGCCATTATCTCATTCAGGAGGCACGACATGATAGGTCAGGGAATAGGACGATTCGCCAGAAAAAGTTTGCGGATTACGCTTTCGATTTGTTTGCTGGCCGGCTTGATCAACATGACTCACATGACTGGCATGGCTGGGGCAGCCGGCGAAAAGTCGAGCGCCGCATTCAAGGATATTAACGGCCATTGGGCGCAAAAAGCGATTGAAACAATGGTGGACCAAGGGATCTTGAACGGATATCCGGATGGGACCTTTCGGCCTAACGAACCGGTAAAGGTGGATCAGTTCATCAAGATGCTCATCTTGTCATTCAGCGACCTTCATGCAAATCAGGAGCGCAGCTGGCGCGCCTCCTTCTTAGATTCGCTTACGGATGAAAATCGGACGATCCTGAAGCAGGATTACCGGTATTTCGACTTCAAGCCCGCCTTGACCGGATACTGGGCGAAGCCCTATATCGATGTCGCGAGCGATTTGAACTTTCTGAACAAAAGCCGCTACAGTGACTTTCAGACATCCATGACCCGGGAGAATGTGGCCGAAGTATTGTTCTATACCCTTCAGGAAACTGAATTTCTCGAGGACGAGCAGTTCAGCCGGACGGTAGCGGCGTCCTACGGGGACTTGACCAGCGCAAACGAACGTGAACAGAAATTTATTGCGGAATCGCTGATCAAAGGGATCATGCAGGGGTACCCGGACGGGAAGTTTGGCGTAGGACGGTATGTATCCCGCGCAGAAGCGCTCGTCATTCTGAACCGCCTCACCGACAAAACGAAGCGGATTCCGATTCAACCGCAGGCGGACAAGCTGCAAAGGCTTGTGCCGACAGCCGGCGGGAAGAAGATCGTCGTATTCCCCGACAAACGGATGTGGGATGCGTACGATACGCTGCTGAAAGCGGGGCAGCTTCGCGGCACCAATTACGATCTGCTGGACACGACTCTTCGCTTGTTTAAGGACGAGAAGGAAAAGAAGGCGGTTCAGCAAAAAGAAAGCCAAGGCAGCGCCGCGACAACGGAAGAAACGGCGATTTGGCTGGATCCGACGTACAATACCTACGGCATCACCGTTCGGCTGCGCGAAGGGACATTAGCCCGAAACGAAGAGTCAATCGAGCTGTTCGCCAATCAACTGTTTACCTATGATGCAAGCGCCTTTCGCCGCTTCTTCACCGCCACCTGCGCCGATGTCGAAGCCGGACGGCTGCTGGCCGACAAGCAGGAATCCGTAGGTGACTATACGGTAAACGTCCTCGTGGATAATGCCAAGAAGACGGTCGTCTTCTCGATCGCCGCCAAAAAAGGATGACGGATTTACGGCGAGCACTCACAGAAAACCGAACTTTCAACGGTTAAAAAACGCCAGGATATCCGAGCACGCAACGAATAAAATGCCGCCAAAACTACTCGCAAAGTAGGCTTTGGCGGCGTTTTTCTTCACCCAAGAGAACTCTCTCCAAGATGAGAGCAACCCCGTCTTCATCGTGAGCGGACGTCACTTCAGACGCAAGCTCCTTCAATTCCGGGATCGCATTGCCCATGGCGACGGCATGAGCCCCTATCCGAAAAAGTCCGATATCATTGTGGTCATCGCCAAAGACGAGAACCTCGTCCACTTCAAAGCCATACACGCCGCAAAGCCTTAGCACGGCTTGCTCCTTCGAAACCCCTTGCGCCATCACCTGAACCAGACTGTTTCGATCCGTGTAAACAATCGCTACCTTTCCCCCATACCGATCAAATAAGGGTTTCCCTTTAAAAGCTCCCGAGAGCAGGATTTTCGTAGCATCGAGCTGCTTGAGCTCCTCGACGGTTTTGCCAAGAGGATTCGCTTCAACATGCATCGTAGTCATGTAGTCGTGATCGCCCAAGCTAAACCACTCTCCCTTCACCTCAAGGGACAGGGCCAAATCCGGGTACTCTTGTATGCAATAATCGATAATTTCTCCTGTCAGTGAAGCTGGAATGACGTAGTGGAACTCCGTGAGAGATGTCTGGCAGACTGCTTGAGCTCCATTGTAATAAACGAAAGAACCGATCGACAGGAGTTCTTCTGGCAAGATCACATTCACAGACCGCGGCGGACGAGCCGTGGCAATGATGATTCGCATTCCTTTTTCATAGCATGCCAGAACGGCGGCGAGATTCCGGGCAGATACTTTCTTATCCTTCCCCAAAAAAGTGCCGTCCAGATCCAGTACGATTGCACGATAACCCAACACCGTCTCCTCCTCAACAATTCGATTCATCGCTGACCCACTTTTTCGAAAGGCCAAACGCTTTGGATCTAACAATAAGGGAGATTGGTTGATGGTGCAATATGGAAATATTGAAGAATGTAAGCCGTAAAGGGAGAAAATGTCCCGTTTGAGCTCTGTGATGTGTTATAAAGAGTGAAAGTGACCATCACGAAAGGAGGAGCTTCCATCGGACGACCAGACCATCGAACAACGGATCATCGACGTGCAGAACGGCAGCACCGGGGATTACGCTGAAGTCGTTCAAACCTATCAGCAGCCGATCTATCGATACTGCTTACGCCTAGTAGGCAATCGGCAGGATGCTGAGGATGCCGCCCAGGATATTTTCATCAAAGCCTTCGAGGCGATTGGGCAATACAAGTCCACTGTTCGCTTTTCATCCTGGCTATACAAAATCGCGCATCGACACTGCCTTAATCTCCTGAGAAAGCGAAGGTATCAGCTTCACTTGCTGCCACGGTTGTTTACCCCCGAAGCGGCGTCGGAGAGCCCGGAACAGACCATGGACAAGCGTATGTTCAGTCCGAAAGCGAGAGCGGCTATGGCGGCATTGTCGCCTGAGGAACGGTCTCTGCTCATCCTGCGCATTTTTGAAGAGCAGACATACGAGGAATTGGGAGCGATTATCGGATGCAAGCCCGAAGCTGCCAAGAAAAGAGTAAACCGGATCAAGGCAAAAGTCAGGCATTCCATGGAGGAGTGGCGGGAGGAACCGATATGGAGCGAGAACAAGCAGCCCCTGAATATGAGGACTTGAAGAAGCATTTCTTACCTAACGATCAATTGCCGAGGATCGATCTGACTGGGGCTGTCATGAACCGGATCACCGCCATCCAAGCGGGAAAGCGGCGAAGATTCAATAAACCGCGCCAGCGGCTCTCCATCTATGCCGCCGGGTTCTTTCTCCTGCTGCTGGCGTCGGCGTCCGTATATGCCGCGAGTGATATCATTGAAATCCGCAATCGCGCAGGTGAAGTGATCATTCAATCGATCATTCGAAAGTCGCCATCTCCGATTAACCCATCTACGAGAGAGGATAGCAAGGTGAACCCTTCCTACCGTGATCGCGTTCTGGAGATGGTGAAGCCGGGACAGCTGCTCGCCTATTCCATCCGGGACGGGCGTTCCCCATCGAGCATTCAGTACCTCTATGATACGAGAGTTCACTCCTACAACGATTTCGAAGAGCTCCTGACTCGCACTTCCGCCCCTGTCATCAAAGAACCGACGGCATTGCCTGCAGGGTTTTCCTTCGATTACGGCAGTGTCGCCCCTCTCTTTCCCCATGAGCAGGATGAACGGACATCCGCAGAATATGAGAGATTGCTTTTCCAGCTTCAGAAAAGGGCGGCAGCGGAGCCGAATCAGGACCTGCTCGTCGAAGAGGTCCATTGGACGAATGCCGAAGGGGCCGAACTGGAATACCGCAGGGGTGAGGCCACCCTGCGCATCACAGCGGCGAAAAATGCTGTTCGTGTGGAAGAGACCTTGTCCTCCGGATTCAGCCAGGAAAAATGGATCAGGGGCGGCAAAGATATTCTGCTGGCCCATAGACAAAGCGGCAATGAGAACGATTATGTGGCGATCTGGTATGACGAAGCCGAGGCCACCCATTATGACGTGAGCGCAATGGGGGTAGACGGGCTGACCGAAAGCCAGTTCAAGCTCGTGATCGAAGACCTGGCCGAAAAATAGAGAGGCCACGAGGGGATCTGGTAACGGGATCGCACACTGGTAATCAAAAAGGGGCTGCGCCAGCTCGCCTTGAAGGCGACTGCTGCAACCCCTATGCTTGATCTTCAGAACCAAGCCATGAAAGTCAAATCCTAATGTCCTGATTTCACACGAAATATTTTTTGAAGAACGTCAAAAAAGACCTTGATGTCGACTCCAAGGACATGTTATCTTCTACTTGTTAGAAAAAAATACCAAGGAGGTAGGACCAATGGAAAAGATGATGCCGATGATGATGAACATGTGCATGGAAGAAATGATGTGCAAGATGAAGTGCATGATGATGATGATGGACGAGTGTAAGAAGGCAGGCTGTACTGACATGAGCATGATGAAGATGATGACCATGAAGCTTCAAGAGTGTGACGAAATGACGACGAAGATGATGACGATGATGAGCGAAATGGAACAAATGACTATGTAATCAGCGGATGGTAAATCTGGCCATTTACCACCTGCGGTACATCAGCGAAGTGGTCTTCCACACGCTTACTCTCTATCCTTACACTCCTGAAGCTAACTGAGCAGATAACTGCAGGTTAGCTTTTTTGATGTTGGAGCCTCTCAATCCATTTGGCTACCATCATATCTCGACAGGTTTGGGGACTCTGTAGCGCTCCACAACCCTTATACCAAGTATTATAATCAATTATAAGTGGATTGCAAGAAAAATATCCGATTAAATCGATTGGATTGATCAAAAAGGAAGAGCAAGCAATCAACGCCATGCATCGAGTGCTTGCTCTTTCATTAAATCTATTTCGTGACGGTGGTCAGCTTCAAGGCTGGCGACAGAGCCGAATCGACGCGGGTCGTAATCTCCCAAACGTGAATTTCCTTCTCCGTCGATGTGGCGAATACCTTGTTGTTGTAAGAGTAGCCATCTAGATTGAAGTAATCGGATACTGCTTTGGTCTTCATCGTTTTGTTGTCGAAGCGCTCTACCCAATGCTTCTTGGAAACTGAATTGTAGGCAAACAGGTATTGATTGTCGAGCAGAAAGGCTGCTTTCGTGACGAGGGAGACCGGGTTGTTTTTCGCATCAACGACCGCTTTCCCCGTGGCGGTATTAAACTTTCGTACAAAGCCCATACCATCATTATGATAGAGGATTTTGCCCTCGATATCCCAATAGGCGTTGTAATACTCCCTGGTCGAGGTTTCAATCTCGGCCCGCGGGAGGCGCTTGTACAAGGCGAAGGTGCTATCCGTGAAGGAGGCGGCCTTCGCCTGGGTGGAAGCCAGGAAGATCGTATACGCCGTTTCCTTTACCTTGAAAGGGTACACGGTTTCCGTCTCATACGTTTTATGAAAAATAACTCCCGGTCCCTTGGACGTATAGACAGGCCGAATCTGCCCGGCCTTCAAATTGTTCTTCTCGTTCGTGATCGGCAAGGTGAAGATCGTTTTGTTGACGGTCATCGTCCCTTTTGGATCGAGGGATACTTGGCGGATGTAATACTTCATGCCTTTCATATCCAGGTAGGTCAGGTACACAACATTGCCAAGATTCACGATTTCATTCAGCTTGTACTCCGCATTCCCGATCGGCGACGTGACACCGGACGCTTCGAAAACCTTCTTGTTGCGAACCAGCCACTTGCCGTCCTTGGCAATGGAGACATAATAGATCGGGTTCTTCGGGCGGTTGTTCACCCAGGACAGGTACACGTATCCGTTGCTTTCGCTCATTTGGACTTCCACGGCGCTGGTGAAGGTGGATTTGTCCTCTAGAAAGCTCCCATTGCCGAAGACGGCCGCATCCTTCTTTTTCAATGTGGGGTCCAAGCTCTGAGGACCGGCATACGCGATCGCAGAGAACAGCAGAGAAAGTACGAGCAGAACATTCAGAGATCGAAGAGTCCGTTTGGAAGTCATTCATGCAGCTCCTTTGGTTGTCTGTTGATTCGGTTATCGGCAAACCAAGGAGAAAAGTGAAGAATCAGCAGAAGACATGGCTATGCCCCGTTCTTCGATTAGCGCAAATCATTGCTCGGATGGGTGATCCGGCGATCTCCAAACACTTTTTTGGCGACGGCAACCGCGTTGAGCACCTTGGGAAATCCGGTGTAGGGAATGCACTGGATAAAGGCCTCGATTACCTTTTCGGGTGGAATGCCGACATTTAATGCCCCGTTGATGTGCACCTCCAATTGAGGCTCGCAGCCTCCTGCCGTAAGCAGACTGGCGAGGGTCACCAGCTCCCGCTCTTGAAGGTCCAACCCTGCTCGGTTGTAGATATCCCCGAATGCAAATTCGATGATATAGCGCCCCAAATCGGGAGCGATTTCGCGAAGAGAATCAATCACCTTTTGCCCGCCTGCACCATCGACCTCCGACAGCTTTTCTAGTCCACGCTCATACCGACCCGTTTCCATTGCTCAAACCTCCTTTCTTATCCTATAGTGGAAGCATACAATCTGGAGTTAACTCCAGGTCAAGCATCGGTTTAGGAGAAGAGGAATGATCATGGGCTATTCCATCGGCGAGTTTTCTGCGCTCACTCAGTTAAGCATTGACACGCTGCGCTACTATGAAAAAGAACAGTTGATTGCAGTCCGGCGCGACGCCGCAGGCAGACGCTGCTACATGGAGGAGGACATCGGCTGGATTCACTTTATTAAGCGGTTGAAGGAAACCGGCATGCCCATTAAAGAGATTAAGACCTATGCCCTACTGCGATACGAGGGCAATTCTACCATGATGGAAAGATTAGACATGCTGAAACGTCATCGCCTCTTCGTCCTCGCTGAACAAGCGAAATGGGACTCCCATCTGAGCCATCTGGAAGAGAAAATTCAGATCTACGAGGATAGAATCGGCAACTCACTTCTTGAAAAATCTTCCTCTTCGTCTTAGAATGATGGACAACATCGACAGCTTCACCTGCCCTTCTCTACCAATCGGAGGTTTAACCATGAAAAATCATTTCATCCGCAATGACTCGATTCTTCTGCACGCGTTGGAAAACGGGGGCCCTTCCGACAGCACACCCACTCTGCTTATTTTATGCGGAATTTGGGAACCGGCGGAGCGGGCACTGCCGCTTATGTCTGGGCTGTCCGGCCATTCCATTGCTCTCAGCCTTCGGGGACGGGGACTCAGCTCGGCGCCATCATCGGGCTATGACCTGGAGGATCACCTCTCGGACATCGCAGCGGTCGTGGCTCATTTTGGCTTGAAAAACTACTGCTTGCTCGGCTTCTCCCGGGGAGCTTCCTACGCACTCGGATGGACCCTGCAGCATCAACAGGAGATGAAAGGGCTGCTCCTGGTCGATCAGCCGCCTGTTCATATCAACGTTTCGGCGGAAGGACTGGCCTTCTGGACAAACCTGGTCTATCGCGGGGTTCCTGTGCTCCAGGTCATGCGCCGAGAAGCACTCGAAGGCTTGCATCGCGAAGCGGTTACCGTGGATTTTGCAGCAAGACTGGAAGAGCTAGGACTGCCTGTGACTCTCTTCGTCGGAAAGGACGAACAGTCAGCGGTCCCCTCCAATCTGACAGAAGCCGATCTCGATGTCTATGCGCGTGCGATCCCCTCGCTTAAGCTTGTCGAGTTCCCTCATTCGGGCCATATGATACCGGACGATGAACCGGAGCGATACGCGGAGGAAGTTGAGCGGTTCGTTTCCCAGCATTCCCTATACTCGAAGGGTTCCAGCGTTGGTAAATAAGGGGGATTCCGATCATCGCGGCAGGAATGGTGAAGCTACACGGACCTCGTCAGCCGGAAGCCGAGATCGTCGATCCGGAACGTCGGATGACTGCGGCGACGGCAGGTTGCTCCGCACCCCCTCGCTTCCTCCGCCCAACTGCCGCCACGGAAGACCCTATAAGATCCATACACCTCTGCATCGTAAATATCCCTGCACCACTCCCAGACGTTCCCTAGCATATCGTATAAACCCCACGCGTTAGGCTCCTTCAGCCCCGCTTCCCGGACACCGCCTTCGGAATTTTCGTTATACCATGCGATGGCGTCCAGTTCGCCATACCGGTATCCCGTTGTTCCCGCTTTGCAAGCGTATTGCCATTCCACTTCCGTCGGAAGCCGATAGCCGGTTGCATCCCGGTTCCAGATGACCTCGCCGTCACGGGTTATCTCGTAACAAACTTGTAGGCCCGAGTGCCGAGAAAACAAATTGCAGAAGGCAATGGCGTCCAGCCATGACACTTCTGTAATCGGCACCCGAGTGTCGTCAGGATGGCAATCCGCTTTATTGATGATGGAGCTGTACAGAGCTTTCGTGACCGGAACCGGTCCAAGCCGAAAAGCATGAACTTGAGCCGACCATGCTTTCTTGATTCGGTCATCCCTTAACGATACTTCTCCCGCGGGAATGCTCACCATCGGGTATTCGGGGTATTCGATATGCTGCTGTAATGAAGTTGACATGATTTTGACTCCGTTTCCTGCCTTATGATCGTTCAGTGAGCTTACTGACATAATCATCGCAAATGTGTCGGTTATCCTCGCCACTCGCAGTCGGAAGGTTCGCTACGCGAAAGAAACTCAAGCCTACGACCATCGACAGCAGTCCGTATGCAGCATTTTGTGGATCTTTGGCCGACATTTCCCCCGTGTTGTTGCCGTAATCGATGATCTTGGCGATGCCTTGCAGGTCGGTCTGATAGCTGTGTCTTTCCTATAAACACTTCATACTTACTGTGTTTCCAGCTGGAATAATAAGTGAAGACCTCTCCGATAACGACCTCGATTGTCGAAATCTACGGCAGAAGATCTTAAACGCGATATCCATACTTAAGCACCTCGATTTTAGGATAAACACCATAATTATCTGATTATAATAAAATTATTCAGATAGGTCTTGATTGATGAAAAAAAACTAGTATCCACAAGGGTTTAGCGTCTTAAATGTCGAAATTAGATGTAAGGAAAACGAGTGCTCGCTCGTAAAACACTATTCGCATGGAGGCGTTCCCGTTGTATGTAACATGGATACGCGGACGTGTGTTGCGGTTGCTATCGGTATAAAGAACACTCATTCCGTCCTCCGGAGTATCGTGAATATGGACTTTATTCGTTTTCATAAAATTTGTTTTAACCAGATGAGTTTTTTCAAGGAGATGGAGCATGGGGAGCAAACTGCCTTCATTAATAGAAGAGAAATTCAGAACAATCAAAAAAAATAGCAAGCAAATATTTGAATTTGTAGCGGCAGTAGTAACAATCGTCGGATGGATCATTGTAGCCTTTTCTTTCGGGAAAGATTTATTGCCCGGAACCGATTTGAAAGCATTCGCCCAAAAAGTGAGCGATTTGCGATTAGGGCAGAACTATTCGTTTATAGAAAAAAAGTTAGGTATTCCTACAATCATCGAAGACATTAAATATCAAACATCGAATAATACAGATGAGAGAGGTTCTGTTGCTACCTATTACGCGGATGATTATATCGTACTTACTTATTTTGATAATAATCATTCTTTATTTGGGTATGTTGTAATATCGGATAGCAAATATTTTAACCCAAGGATTCCAAGTACTATTAATAGTGCGAAGGATGGACAGCAGAGGCTCAATAATTTACCTATAAAAAACTTGAATCCCAGTAATTACTCCCACAAAGATTGGGCTCCGCTACTGGTTCATCAGTACATTTTTGCAAGAAGCGGTAGTCCCGATCTAGAGAAGTATTACATTGAAATATACGACATGCTGAATGATGGATACTTTGGTGTTGCCATAACAGACATTAATAGGGAATCAAAATCGATGGAGGACGTTTTTACAAACTTGGGCGAAATAACTAAGCCAGAGGAAAGCAATTCGTTTTATCAGCACTATAAAAAATATTTCGATTTTGTAAATTTCCATATCAGCTTCTCTGAAGAGGCGAAAGATGTTCAGAAAAAGATCTACGAGAAAACAAAAATCAACAATGAAGAAATGAATTCATATTTCTTTTTTTCAAAGATATCAAAAGTTGATACGAATAGATTTATAGAAAATCGTTTAAAAAATAATTACTTTATAACCAAACAAACTATACTTCAGCTAAAATAATCCCCTGCCCGTATATTTTACAGTAAAATTGCGGGGGAGGAACCAATTATTTCATTAGTATTAGCTTTGTTGATGGGAGCTTCGAGAATATCTTGGGACAACAATTTTAACTCGTGAAATGGCTTATCAAAATGCACGACTTATTACAAAACCAGATTCACTTTGGTTGGTAAAGGAATCGAAGTACAGAATAATTAATCTTATTGTGGAGGAGTAACTTTCGAGTTGCACCCGTTTATTCTCCTTAAGTTGTAGAGACCATTCAACAATCGGTTCCAACTGCTCTGAGTTCTGGTCCACACTTTCAATTTGTTCCACGAACGAACCTAAAAAGGGCTGCAGTGTCTGACTTGAAGAAACTGCTGCAACCCTTCTCCATTTCGGCGAACTCTACATTCAATCCCTTACGCGCCTGCTTCTTCCCATTCCCCGCTCGGCTCATCACCGAGCGCAATCGGGCTGTCGGGGTAGCTGATCCAGTCGCTCCAGCTTCCCGGATAGAGCTTCACATGAGGGAAGCCTGCTTCCTTCAGTGCAAGCACGTTCGGGCACGCGGTGACTCCCGAACCGCAATAGACGATGATGTCGCGATCGAGCGGAATCCCCGTAAAACGGGCTCGCTGCTCCTCGCGCTCCTTCCAACTTCCCGCAGCGTCCAAGCCATCCTTCCAGAAATGGTTGACCGCTCCGGGAATATGGCCGGCGATCTTGTCAATCGGTTCCGTCAGCCCCGCGTACCGGGCAGGCTCGCGAGAATCGATCACGACGGCGCTCGGCACGAGCCGCTTGGTCATCACCTCGTCGCGTTCCGCCACCCAGCCCGGCTGAAGCCGTGGAGTGAATCTTTCCGGCTTGCGTTCCGGTATGACCGTATCCACCTCATGCCCCGCTTCCACCCAAGCGCTGAAGCCCTGATCCATCACGACGACATGCCGATGGCCGTAATAGCGCAGGAGCCACCACATCCGGCAAGCATTGGCTCCGCCCTGATCGTCGTATACGACGACGCGCGATTCCGGTCCGATTCCTGCCGCTCCAAGCTTGATGGCCAGCTCCTCCGGAATCGGAAGCGGATGTCTTCCTCCGTGGGGGCTGATCGGCGTCGATAAATCCTGTTCTAAATCAAAATAGACAGCCCCCGGCAGATGTCCGGCTTCATACGCCGCACGACCCGCTTCAGGCTGTCCCATGATAAATCGGCAGTCTACTGGTATCATATCGATGCACGTTAAGTGGTCCTTCACCCATTGCATACTCACTGTGGACGTCATAGGACTATCCCTGCCTTTGTTCTTTTATTCTTATTATAACGGGAAACCCGCTCCGCATGGAATGGGAAATTTGCAGGACGCTGACTTTAAATCAAATGTGACGAATCGCATTGCGCTTTTGACCGTTTTCTGGCGATAATTGGTGAAAACTGTTTGAATGGCGGTGCCTCATGATAGCTTGGAGAGATGAACTCAATATTGGTGTAGATGCGGTGGACAAGCAGCATCAAGAGCTGGTTCGGATGCTCAATGATTTCCTCGAAGCCTGCACGCAGCAAAAAGGCAAAGAGAAGCTGGAAGAAACGCTCGATTTTCTCATCAGCTACACGGTCAAGCATTTCAATGACGAAGAAGCGTTGATGAAGGGAGCCGGTTATCCCCATTATATCGAGCATAAAGCCGAACATGACCAATTCGTGAAGGAAGTCGCCGCGATTCAGCAGCAGCTGAAAGAGAAAGGCGCATCCGTTCTGACGACGATCAAGCTGAACCGCGCCCTGGTCGATTGGCTGATCAACCACATCCAGAAGAACGACCAGCAGATGGGTGAATATTTGAAGGCGAAGAAGGCGTAAGCACCATCCGCCCACGGAGTCCGATCCACGGAGTGATCCGATTCGGATTCGTCAAACCACCATCGTGATGAAAGGTTATGACCCTTTTTTAAGAAGGCTCTCTTGACGCCCTAGGCGCTGAGGGAGCCTCCTTTTATGGGGCGAGATCGTCCCGTATGAGGGAGCACTTACGGTCGGTCCCTTACTCGCCCGAGCGTGAGCTCGGCCGGGATTGCCCTCCCTTACGGCCGATTTCCCGGAAGAACTCCCGGTCGCGTGAATCCGCCGTCGCTTCTCCGCCCTTGCGTCCAATCTCCTGGTAAAAATCCGAATCGTGCGTCTCGGCCGTCGCCGCTCCGCCTATGCGGCCGATTTTGCGGTAGTGGTTTTTGCCATGCAGACGAGCGGTCGCTTCTCCGCCCAGACGGCCTGCTTCTTCGCGGCTCATTCGTTTTCCGGATGGATGTGTCATTCCCTCTTCACTCCCGGCTTGACAGGCTGGATTACGCACAACCTATTACCCTTTACGAGAAGGAATGAAACGCCAAGAACCGGAGCAGCCGGTTCGATGGCTTTTGGACGCTCATTGACCAATTGGACCCGCTATGAGTAGGATGGAAGAAGCCTCAGTCTTTTATTCCATTTGCAGGAGGATCTCCCCACCCATGCACCCTCAGCTTCTGATCGCCCCTCTAGCCGAAGAATATGCCAAAGAGCTGTGCCTTTGGCGGTACGAGCCTCCTTACGCCATCTACAACTGGCCCTCTTGGACCGAAATGCTGGCGGGAGGCACGGAGTTTGCCGACGAAACGATCCGCCAAAGCCAATACCGCGCAGTGCTGGACGAGGAAGGTGAGCTCGTCGGCTTCATTCAATTTTTCCCGATGCTTGGAGTCACTCGGCTTGGCCTTGGGCTGCGTCCCGATCTGTGCGGGCGAGGTTACGGCTGCAGCTTGGCGCGGGAAGCCGCGCAGGAAGCGCTCCGGCGAAATCCGGACAACGAGATCGATCTGGAGGTGCGGATTGACAACGAACGGGCTGTTCGCGCCTACCGGAAAGCCGGCTTCACGATCACGGACCACTACGAGCGGATGACGCCGACCGGCCCCGCCGATTTTTATTGCATGGTCTTTCCGAGTCCTGCTTCTCTGTGAGCAAATTTGCACGAAATCTGATACAATAAAAGGAATGTCTTTCGCATGACGGAGGAACGTTCATGACATCCGTGAAAATCCCCATAAGCCGGATCGACGCGCTGATCAAAGCCATGGAAGCCCGGTTGGAATCGGTCATTTTGGCCCGGGGGTGGAATTATTATCATCGCGGCCGGGTTGGAGATCTGGTTTTGCGCCACGGAACCCGGCTTGAGGCGGAGGTGTACGGAACCGATCCCGAGCCCTACCTGGTTACCTTTGACTTGGAAAAGCCCGAGGACAGCTCCTGCACGTGCCCGTATAACGGCTGGTGCAAGCACATGGCCGCCGCTCTGTTCAAAGCCTATACACCGCACGGACGGCCCGAGCTCTTGTTCGTCAGCCTGCAAAAAGCTGCGGGCGCGAAGGTCCGCTCCCGAACCGCAACGGAACGGCAAGCCAAGCGGCAGCCCCCGGCTGTTCCGCTGTCCACTGAGCTGCCGGAGGAATGGCATGGGCATTTCGAACGTCGGTTCAGCGGATATACGCTCACGTACCAGCAATCGGTGGAAGGGTTCTACGAGATGGCCCGGAAGACTTTGCTCCCGCTTGCGGACGGCTGGAAGCCTGACGCCGCGGCTCTCTTCCGCATCCATGTCTATCTGTTTGTTCTGCACCGGCTCGACCGGTTTCAACTCGATAACCAATCGTCGTTCATGACCTATTACCACGAAGGAGCGGCGAGGAATACGGCAGCCCGCTGCCGCGCGGACCTGCAAGCCGCTGCGCGGAGCACCGATGCGGCCGGAGCCAAAAAA
Organism: Gorillibacterium timonense; assembly: GCF_001457415.1. GTDB lineage: Bacteria > Bacillota > Bacilli > Paenibacillales > NBRC-103111 > Gorillibacterium > Gorillibacterium timonense. The sequence goes on along the minus strand of NZ_LN881721.1, from coordinate 492,438 downwards.
AGCTGCCCCGTTCACTGGAGCAAGACGAGTGAGTGGGTGCGTGACGCGCTCCAGAAGCGGGAAAATGGGATATCGGATCGGCTCGATACGTACCGCATTCTCTGGTGGGAGCTGTTCAGCCGCACTGACGATCCGGAGGAGGAACGCCGTCAGCTCGCGGATTTGCGTACGAACGATGCCCTCTCTCCTCGCATTCAAGATTTGCTTCGGCTGGCCGAAGCGCAGTTTCTTCTTCTGAGGAAGGAGGATATCGCGGCCATGGGCCTGCTTGACGGACTGCACGAGAGAAAAGCGGGCGATTTCGAAGCGATGCTCTCCGCCTTGAAGAGCCAAGAGCAGTGGAGCCGCCTGATGGAGTGGCTGCGCTGGCTGACTCCGGCGCTGCCCCGAGCCAAGCAGGATGAATTCCATCGCATCTGCTCCTATTGGACCGATGCCGCGCGGGAGCTGCAGGCTCACGATGAATGGGTGAACGCGATGCGCTCCCTGCTGCCGCGCAGCTATCCTTATTACACGGAGTACCTGCTCAAATACCACCGCTACCGGGAATGGGTCGATCTGCAGCTCGCCGTCCGCGTATCGGCGGAGAGCCTGTATACGGCCGATTTCAAATCCGTTCAAGAGGCCGCTCCCGAGCTGATGCTGCCTCTGTATCACCAAGCGGTGGAGCGGACCATCGCCGATAAGAATCGGAACGCCTACAAGGAGGCCATCCGCCAGTTGAAGAAGCTTAAAGCCTGCTACAAGCAAGCGGATCTCTCCCTCCGCTGGTCGGTGTACATCAAGCGGCTTGCCGAAAAGCACAACCGCCTGCGCGCCTTCCAGGAGGAGCTGTCGAAAGGAAACCTGCTGCCATGAGTCTCTTGGGTACCTATACCGTCTACGCCGAATGGCTGGAGGAAGGAGCCTTGTTCCTGTATGGGGCGAACGGACTCCGCTCCATCGATCCATCGGAGCTGAAAGACCACCTGTTCGCTTGGCATGAACCGTCCTTCTATGGAACCTTTATCGAGACCACCGCCGTCGGCTTCAAGGAAGGGGTTAAGCTCTCCGCTCCGGAAGCGCTCGATTTCTTCTGTCATACCCCGACGCTGCTTCATGCGGATGCGGTCTTCAGCGAGGAAGCGGCGGATCTCAAGCTCCTCGCCCCCTCAATCGAGCAAGCGCTCGCCACCGGCGCGTTCATGCCGGATTTCGAGCAGTGGAAGCACGGGCAGCTCGGTTGGAAACTCGACCTGCCCGCCGAAGTGCGGGCGCTCGCCTCCGGCCCGACCGCACGCGCCTTTATCGAGGCGCTGGCCGCAGAGCGGGCCGGGCGCGAGCCAGGCCTGCGAGCCTCGCTCCAGCGGCTCGCGCAGGAGCCTGCGGCGGCGCCGGATGCAGTCGCGGCCATGTGGCTCGACGAGGAAGACTGGCTGACGGCGATCGGCTGGGTCCACGACCCGAGCCCGTATCGCGTCTGCCTGCAGCTCGTCGAGCCCGAAGGCGGCCGCGGCTGGCGCATCGCCGCGCAACTGCAGGACCGGGAGCATCCGGAGACGCTGCTCCCGGTGAGCGCCGAAGGCATCCCCGCGGACGGAAGCGAGCTGCCGCCCGAGTGGGCGGATGCGCCGACCCGCGTCACGCGGGAGGTCGAGCGCTGGCTGCGGGTAGCGCCGCTCCTGCGCGAGAAGGACCGGCCTGGGCAGCTTGCGCAGGAGCTGGACGAAGACGCCGCCTGGGAGCTGCTCAGCCGCGGTGCTCTCCAGCTCGCGGAGGCGGGAGCCGCCGTGCTGCTGCCGTCCTGGTGGGAGCGCGTACGCCGGACCCGGCCGCGGCTCAAGGCAAAGGTCAAGTCATCCGTTGGCGCCGCCACGGGCGAGTCCCTCTTCGGGCTTGACCGCATCCTGAATTTCGATTGGCGGCTCGCCATCGGCGGCGAGGAGCTGACTGAGGACGAGTTCCGCAGCCTGCTCGAAGAGAAGCGCAGGCTCATTCAGTTCCGCGGCCAATGGATCCAGCTCGATCCGGCTCAGCTCGCCCAAATCCGCGAGGCGATGAAGCGGGCCAAGCGGCGAAAGGGCCTCACCTTCCGGGAAGTGATGGAGATGCACCTTCTCGGAGAAGTGCCTGCAGCCGATCGCGCCCAGGAGCTGGCCGAGGAAGACCGGATCATGATGGAGCTGGAACTCGACGATTCGCTCTCCCGGCTCTTTCAACAGCTGGAGCATCAGGAGAAGATTCCGCTGCGTGAGGCTCCCTCCGGCTTCCACGGCTCCCTGCGCCGCTATCAGGCGGAAGGGATGTCCTGGCTGCTCTTCCTCCGAAGCATCGGACTCGGAGGCTGTCTCGCCGACGACATGGGGCTCGGCAAAACCATCCAATGGATCTGCTATTTGCTCAGCGTGAAGGAAGATCATGAGAATGACGGAGAGGCCCGGGACGGCGGGGGCCCCTCCCTGCTCATCTGCCCAACCTCCGTGCTCGGGAATTGGCAGAAGGAGCTGGAGCGCTTCGCTCCCTCCCTCAAGGTCCATCTCCACTACGGGCCGAATCGGCTGAAGGGTTCGGCATTTGCGGAAGCGGCGCAGCAGGCGGACGTTGTGCTCACTTCGTATACCCTCTCCCATCTGGACGAAGAAGAACTGAAGCAGCTCTCCTGGGGCTCGATCTGCCTCGACGAAGCGCAGAACATTAAGAACGCCTATACGAAGCAAGCCTCTTCGATCCGGAGGCTGAACGGGTACCACCGCATCGCCATGACCGGCACGCCGATCGAGAATCGGCTCACCGAGCTGTGGTCGATCTTTGACTTCCTGAATCCAGGCTATCTCGGTCCGCTGCGGGAATTCACCCATCGGTTCGTGAATGCAATCGAACGGGAGAACAGCGACGAACCGCTCGGCCGCGTCCAGCAGCTCGTCCGGCCGTTCCTGCTCCGTCGGGAGAAGCGCGATCCCGCCATCCGCTTGGACCTTCCAGACAAAAACGAGGCGAAGGTGTATGTTTCGCTCACCGCAGAGCAAGCCTCCCTCTATGAGAATCACATCCAGACGATGTTTGAGCGTCTTGAGAAGTCGACTTCTCTGGAGAGAAGGGGACTCATCCTCTCTTCTCTCACACGGCTCAAGCAGGTGTGCGACCATCCGTCCCTCATGCTGCATGAAGGCCGGGCTTCTTGGCGCGACCGGTCCAACAAGCTGGAGCGGCTCCTCGATATGGTCCGCGAGCTGCGCTCCGAAGGAGACCGCTGCCTGATCTTCACCCAATTCGTTGAAGCGGGCCACCTTCTGGAACGCGCCGTTCGAGAGGAGCTTGGTGATCAGACCCTCTTCCTGCACGGCGGAACCCCGCGGGCGCAGCGAGATGCCATGATCGCGCAGTTCCAGGATGAGAGCCTGCCGGAAGCCGAGCGGCCAGGGGTGTTCATTCTGTCGCTAAGGGCAGGCGGCATCGGGCTTAACCTGACGGCAGCCAACCATGTCTTTCACTTCGACCGCTGGTGGAATCCCGCCGTCGAGAACCAGGCGACCGACCGCGCGTACCGGATCGGCCAAACCCGGCTCGTCCAGGTGCACAAATTCGTCACCCTCGGAACGCTGGAGGAGAGGATCGACGAGATGATCGAGCGCAAGCTGGACCTCAGCAGCCGCATCGTCGGCGCGAGCGAGAATTGGATTACCGAGCTGTCCACCGACGATCTGCGCGACCTCTTCCGGCTGCGGCGCGAATGGATCGATTCCTGATCTTCATGCTTGTCACACAACGCCTCACTAACAAACGCCATGTCACGCTCGTGAGCTCCTCGACGAGCCGATGAAATGAAAGCGGGCCGACTATTTTCATTTTTTATGATAATCGTCACTGTAAACATCCAAACTCCGACTTAGGATAGAGAGAAATGCGAAAAGCATGGTTACCATCTGCAGAACGGGGTCCTGGAACAAATGTCTGATCGATCGGATTATGTACACAATCATTTACGCAAAGATATCATTTCCGGCCTAATCGTCGGAATTGTCGCCATTCCCTTGGGAATGGCTTTTGCCATTGCATCGGGCGTCAAACCGGAGTACGGCATCTACACCACCATTATCGCCGGCATTCTCATCTCGATCTTCGGGGGCTCGCGTTTTCAGATCGGAGGACCGACCGGCGCCTTCGTTCCGATCTTGCTCGGAATCGTCACCCTGTATGGGTATAAGAATCTGCTCGTAGCCGGCTTTATGGCAGGGCTAATCCTCGTCCTGATGGGTCTTCTGAAGCTCGGCTCCCTGATCCGCTACATCCCTCGGCCCGTGACCATCGGCTTCACCGCGGGGATCGCGGTCACGATCTTCACCGGACAGATCGGCAACTTCCTCGGGCTGACCGGCGTGTCGCGCCACGAGCATTTTCTGCCGACCATGGCTGACCTCTTCCGCCATCTCCACACGATCAACGGCTACAGCGTGCTGACGGCTGCCCTGTGCCTGGTGTGTCTCCTGCTTCTGCCGAAGCTGACTACCAAGGTTCCCCCTTCGATTGTCGGCCTGATCTTATCCACCCTCGTCGCCACCTTCTTCTACGAGGGACAGGTCGCCACCATCGGGTCGGCCTACGGCAGCATCCCGGCCAAGCTGCCGGACCTGCAATTCCCGGATCTGACCTGGGAGACGATGCGGCAGATGATCGGCCCGGCCCTCGTCATTGCCTTGCTCGGCGCGATTGAGTCGCTTCTGTCCGCCGTAGTAGCGGACGGGATGGCCGGGACCCGCCATGACAGCAACCGAGAGCTGGTCGGCCAAGGCATCGCTAATCTCGTAGTCCCGCTGTTCGGCGGCATCCCGGCAACCGGCGCCATCGCGCGCACCGCCACCAACATCCGCAGCGGAGCGGCCAGCCGCATGTCCGGCGTCATTCACGGTGTCGTCGTGCTTGCCGTCCTGCTTGTGCTCGCCCCGTTCGCTTCGCGTATTCCGCTTGCAGCCATGGCTCCGATTCTCATGATCGTCGCGTGGAACATGAGCGAACGCAAGGAAGTGATCCGCGGCCTGAAGGCCCGCACAGGCGATTCCATCGTACTCGCGGCAACCTTCCTGCTCACCGTATTCACCGACCTGACGACCGCCGTTGAGATCGGCCTCGGGGTGTCCGTCGTCTTGTTCATCAAGCAGATGCGAGACTCTCTTACGGTCACTCCCTCCCTACCGGAGCAGGCCGGACAGGACCGGAAGATGCGACGCCTACCGGAGGGCGACGACCGGAAATGTCCCCATGTGCACATCCTTACCGTGGAAGGCCCGCTATTCTTCGGCACGGCGGATGCGCTCGAAGACCAATTCCGCAAAGCCCGTGGCGACAACTCCGAATACCTGCTGCTCCGAATGAACCGGATGACCGTTCTGGATTCTACGGGCGCAGCCAAGCTCTCGTCCCTCATCCGCATGTCGCAAGCCGCTGGGCGCAAGGTCATCCTCGCCGGGCTTCGCAGTCAACCGGAGGAGGTGCTGCGAAGGACCGGACACGGAGCGATCGTGGAGCAGGAGCATCGCTTCTCTGATACGGCGCATGCCCTCCGCTATGTCTTCCAGCATACCGGCAGCCACGCTTGTCAAACCTGCTCCCTCGCCTTATTTGAAGAATGTCCTTGCCGCCAAACCGAGAAGCGGGACGGAGAACGAGCCTCCTCCACAGCCGAACGCAAGCTTCCCCTTGCCGGAATCGGCGGCTAGCTCCATCCTGGTCTGCACACACAAAAGGTTCATTCCTCGAGGAATGAACCTTTTTTTTCCAAATGGAGCTTCTCGATGACTCCTTGAGGGGCTTAACCACGTATAGGATAAATATCCCATGAGGATGAGGTCGCTTCTCATCAAATTGCGTCGAAATAATTTCCATTCCCTATATTTTTGTGAAAATATTATTTTTAAATCACAGCAATTTCTTGCTATAATAGGCTTAAATGCCTATACACTGCATCGCCCTGTATTTCTCTGACCGCAACGAGAAGGGTGACAGATGGGAGGGACTTGTATGAATGAGTTGGAGCGGGTAAACGTGCGAAAATGGAATCGAAAGATTCTGAATGCTTACTGGACCGTCACTTTTTTAGTGGCCTTTTCCACCCTGCTCGGTTCCTTTCTCTTGCCTCATGCGGATCATTACCTCTCACCGGGCGAGATCTTCCCTCTACTCCTGGTCATCTTCATCCTCTTGGCAGCCGAAGTCGCGCAGCGCAAATGGAAGTCGATCCATCCCCTGATGATCATCTCTCTCGGCATTGTGATCAGCCTGATCGTCATCCCTCTCGATACGAATCCCGGCAATATCGTTTATTATGCCTTTCTGCCGATCCTGGTCTCCATCTTCTATTTCCGCAAAACCTATACGTTCGGCGCGGCCATCATCAGTCTGATTGGAGTGACAGTCCTCCATCTCCTTGATCCCTCTTTGCGCGAGAGCTTCGTCTTGGAGAAACGGATGGACGACCTCCTCGCTTATCTCGCCGGGCTCACAATTCTTCTGCTGTTCATCGACCGGGTCAAACAGCTGATGCAGGACCTCTCGAGCGCCCTGGATGCAAAGCGGGAGCTGATGGTGCGCAGCATTCTCATGGACAAGCTGGTGAAGACGGACCCGCTTACCGGACTCTATACGCATACCTCTTTCCACGACTACTTGGAGGAATTGATCGAGCAGAACAAGCGCATGCCCTTTTCCATTCATCTGGCTGTCATCGACGTGGACGATTTCAAGAAGTTCAACGACACGTACGGCCACCGCTTAGGCGATCTCGCTTTGGCGGAAGTCTCCCGGCTCATCTCCCGGAGGATCGGTCCCGACGATTTTGCCGCCCGCTGCGGCGGGGAGGAGTTTTCCATCCTCTTCCTGGAGAAGAAACCCGAGCATGTCTACGCCACCGTCGAAAAAATCCGCAAGCAGATCACGGAAATCTCCATCCCGGGCCATCCCGAGGTGAAGGTCTCGGTCAGCATCGGCCTGAAGGAATACGATTCCTTGATGACCAAGGATCAGTTCTTCAAGGAAGCGGACGATTCGATGTACGTCGCCAAATCATCCGGCAAAAACCGCATCATCCGTGACCTGTCCCCTGGCAGGGGCAGGGAGCTCAGCCGAATGGACTCAGCCGAGAGGCCGTGACCGCTCCTTGCGGTGACCGGGCACAAGGCCCTCTAGTTCGTCCGCCGACAGCTTGCGCCATTGCCCCGTCTTCAGCTCGCCTAAGCGGACGTTGATGATGCGGATTCTCTTCAGCTTGCGGACCTGATAGCCGAAGTGGGCGCACATTCGGCGGATTTGCCGATTAAGCCCTTGGGTGAGAATGATCCGGAAGGTGCGTTCTCCCGCTTTTTGAATCCGGCAGGGCAAGGTTACGGTGTCCAGAATCGGTACGCCCTGGGCCATTCCTTCGAGGAATTCAGGGGTAAGGGGCTTGTCTACGGTAACGATATACTCCTTCTCATGCCCATGCTCGACTCGCAGGATTTTATTGACGATGTCACCGTCGTTCGTCAGAAGAATAAGCCCCTCCGAATCCTTATCCAGCCGCCCGATGGGAAAGATCCGCTCCGGATAGCCGACAAAATCGACGATATTCCCTTTGATATGGCTCTCCGTCGTACACGTGATCCCGACCGGTTTGTTGAGCGCCAAATAGACCGTTCGTTTCTTGTCCCCAATCGGACGGCCATCGACCCGAACATCGTCCCCTTCCTCCGCTTGACTTCCAAGCTCCGCCTTCACCCCATTGATGGTGACGCGCCCTTCCTCCACCCATTTATCCGCTTCCCGACGGGAGCAAACTCCCGTTTCACTGATATATTTGTTGATCCGCATGTGCGTTCCTCGCCTTTCTTTCCTCAGCTCTCTCTGTCTTCCTACGATAGCAGAATGTCTCGCCAAGGAAAAGCGGCATAGGCTCGTTCTTGATTCACTAATCGGACGGTCGGGTAAAAAGGGCTTACCGGGAAGCTTCCCGGTAGGCCCAGAACGAATGGGCTGCAAGCCAAACCGACAGCGCTGCTGAAGCGCAGAAAGGCGGTCTTCCTATGCTGAAATATCCCTTGCTCTTCTTGATCGTAGCGATTATTGCCGGCATCTTCGGCTTCGCCGGGATCGTGAACGCCGCGGCCGGAATCGCGAAGATTCTGTTCGTCCTCTTCCTGATTCTCTTCGTCGCTTCCTTCTTCCTGGGACGCCGAAGCAAGCCGAACGTCTAACAGAGGCATTAACAGCCACAGCCCCTTATTCCGGATCGGAATGACAGCTCGGACCTATGTCCAGGCCGCCTTCCGATTTTTTATTTGCGGGCTTGTTTGGTTCAGTTTAACCCGGGTGGGCATAGTAACAGATGGAACGCTTATTCGCACACGTTCATTTTCTCCCACCCTATTACGCCTTCGAATCGAATCTCAAGGTCAGTTACCTTCCGAAAGGAGATATCGCATGTCTACGACATCCAACTCTTCGCAAAAGCCAACCATGCCTCTCCAGCATCAGGACCGGCAGCCCGGCATCGAAAGTGACATGCATCCCAAACCGGTTGCGGTGGATCGCAGCTATAAAGGCAGCGGCAAGCTGCAGGGCAAGGCTGCGCTGATTACCGGCGGGGACAGCGGAATCGGCCGCGCCGTGGCCATCGCATTCGCAACGGAGGGGGCCAAGGTAGCCATCTCCTATTTGAACGAACATGGAGATGCCGAGGAAACGAAGCGGCTCGTGGAAGAGCAAGGTGGCGAGTGCTTGCTTCTGCCCGGCGACATCGGCGACGAAGCATTCTGCGGCAAGCTCGTAAGCGAGACCGTTAAGAAGTTCGGCGGCTTGAATATCCTCGTCAACAATGCGGCGGAGCAGCATCCACAGAAGAGCATTACCGACATCACCCGCGAGCAGCTCGAAAAGACGTTCCGGACGAATATCTTTGCGATGTTCTATCTGGTAAAAGCCGCGCTTCCTCATCTGAAGGACGGGTCCTCGATCATCAACACGACGTCCGTAACCGCCTATCAAGGCAGCCCGCAGCTGCTTGATTACTCATCAACGAAGGGGGCCATCTCCGCATTCACGTATTCCCTCTCCGGCAGCCTGATTGAGCAAGGAGTTCGCGTGAACGCCATAGCACCTGGGCCGATCTGGACTCCGCTCATTCCGTCCACTTTCGACGCGAAGAGGACCTCGGAGCATGGAGCGAACGCACCGATGAAGCGGCCCGGTCAGCCAGAGGAGCTTGCCCCGGCCTATGTGTTCCTCGCTTCGGAGGATTCCTCTTATATCACCGGCCAAGTGATTCACATCAACGGAGGAACCGTCGTACACGGCTGAGGAGACTTGCCGATGCCGATGTTCGGACCACTATGCAAAAGGAGACGCCGTTTTGGACGTCTCCTTTTGCTTGCGCATTAAACGTAATGCAGTCCCTTCTCATAGGGGAGCGGTACGGGCAGCAGACCTCCGAGCTCGCGCCTGAAGTCCGCATGAAGCGGGAAGGCGCTGTCCGGATCAAACAGGAGAGAGACCAGCTCTTCTGCATGAAGCTCCGCCGTTCGGCCTCCTAGATAGAGTATCGCTCCGCCATCCGTCCTTCCCTTCAGGCTGAAGTCGAAAGCGTATTGTTCCTGCGTCTCCATCAAATAAGGTGTCAATTGGCCGAGCAGCCGTTCCGAATTCAAGATTTTTACCGTATGGCGATCGGCTTCCGGATTGCTCCGGTCCGTCAGCGGTAGCAGAGCAGCGGCGAGCTCCCGCTCATGCCAAGGTACGGGAACGGCGATCCGGGAGAGCCCGTAACGGCCGATCGATTCGGCGATCAGCATGCTCGCGGCTTCCGCATCTCCAGCCCATTCGATCAGGCGCGCGGGCTTCTCCGGATCGGCAGGGTCATCGGGAATGCCGATCACTGCGAAGGCAAGCGGGAGTCCTCCCCGCTCGGCCAACAGCACCCGATGACGGAGGCCGACGATGCTTGCCCAGGCTTCCGATCGAATGAGCCGCGCTAGATCGGCCAAGGAGGCATCGAAGCGAACCTTGCGCGCGGAAGCGAGCCGCTGCAGGTGGAACCAATCCTCTGGCGAGAACTCCCGACAGACCGCCCCATCCGGGCATTTGCCTCCCGCTCCGACCGATTCGGGAGTAAGCTCCAGGATATCCGAGCGGCCGAAGGGATAGCAGCCCGCGCGTTGATAGAGACCGCGCCCGCCGGAGACAAGCAGCAACGTCGCGCCCGCTTCATCGGAGTGGGCGATGACCTTGTTAAGCAGCTCAGCTGCGAGGCCGCGCCCGCGGTATTCCTCGGCGGTGCAGACGGAGCCGAGCAGCATGGCATGGACACTCGCCGAGCCGATGCGCAGCACGGCAGGAACCAAGCCCATGAAGGCGGCGAGACGCCCCTCCTCAAATGCTCCATACGATTGCCGAAGCTCCATCGAGAACACATCCGGAAATGCCTGTCCCATCGAGCTCTGCCCCGGCGACCGGAAAGTCCGGTCCGACAGCCGGATCGCTTCCTCCCGCTCCTCCGGGCGAATCAGCCGAATGTCTGCCATGCCCCCACATCCTGTCTTCTGGATTTGCTGCCATTATACCATGAGCAACGTTGAATCACCCCCAATTCGGGTTTGAAGACACGTACTAGGACAATATGGAAATTAGCAGGAGTTTCCCTCCACTCCGTTGAAGTAAGAACGGATAGCTTATCAGAGAGGGAGTCCAATCGATGAACCCATTCAAATTCAGGCTGCGAAAATCCGCTTTGGCGCTCGCTTGCGCCGCTGTGCTCTTGGCTGGCGCTCCAGCCCCGGCCGCCTTCGCCGATTCCGCTCTATCAACCGGAACGGCCGTCGGCAGCGCTTCGACCGGAATCGCCCCGATCATCAGCAAGGTTTCCCCGTCCGTAGTCGCCATCATCGGCAAGCCCGTCGATTCAGCGGACAGCTCTTCGGCCAATCGGTATGATCTGGCGCATGGAACCGGCATTGTCGTCCGCTCGGACGGACTGATTATGACCAATGCCCATGTGGTCAAGGATATGAAGAGCCTGATCGTCGTCACCTACGAAGGGAAATCCTATTCCGCTACCGTCACCCATTACGACGAGGAAAGCGATCTGGCTCTCGTCAAGATCGACGCAAGCGGAATGACCGCGGCCGTGTTCGCCAATCCGGCCGACATTCACGTCGGCGACAGCGTCATTGCCATTGGCACGCCGATTTCCTTCGCTCTGCGAAATTCCGTCACATCGGGAATCGTCAGCGGCATGGATCGGTCCGTGAACTCCAAATACCAACTGCTGCAAACCGATGCCGCCATCAACCCGGGCAACAGCGGCGGGCCTCTGCTCAACATGAAGGGCGAGGTCATCGGCATCAATACGCTCAAATACACGGACATTGGTGTCGACAGCCTCGGCTTTGCCATTCCGGCCGATACCGCCGTCTATGTTCTGGATCAGTTTCTCACCTACGGGAAAGTGAAGCGCCCGTCCCTCGGGCTGGAACTTGAAGAGAGCTGGGAAGCGGTCGTCGGTCTGCCGACACGCCAGGCGCTCAGCGTCTCCTACGTGGAGCCGGATTCCCCCGGCGCCCTTGCCGGGATCAAAGAAGGAGACAGCCTGCTCTCCATCGACGGCAAGTCGGCTGACACCCTCGTGGGACTGAACGAGCTGCTGAAGCGTTATCTGCCCGGACAAAAAGTGACACTTCTTCTCCAATCGGGGGGGCTGACGAAGGAACGGACACTCACGCTGGGTGAAGACGACAGCGGAACAACCTGGAGTCCCAGCACAGGCAGCTCTTCCCTCGACACCGATGAAGGAAAGACCCGCATCGGCGACAGCCAGAACGGCTGGTCGATGAAATACCCTCCAGGCCTTGTCCTCTACGGAGATTACCAAGGCGAGGACAGCGTCATGTTCGGAGACGCCAAAGGGGAATTCCTCATCACCGTTAATGTTGCCAAGCAGCAGAGCGAGGACATGTCCCCCAGCGCGCTTCTCCGCAAGCTGGCATCCTCCGGCCAATACGGGACGGTCTACGAGCGCAAATACGTGGACGATGCGGCTTATCCGTATGGCGTGATCACCGGCAAGCTGCAAGACGGTTCGTATTATCAAGCCCGCGCTTATTTAAAGGGAGATAAAGTCTATTTCGTCACCTTGTTCATCGAAAACAGCGAGATTTCAAGCAACCGCACCAAGCTGGGCAGCTACATCGAGCTTCTCGGCAGCTTCAAGCCTTCGTTCGACCGGACCGATGCCGCCTTGAAGGATATCGGCAGCTCGGCCAAAACCCGGCTTGTCTCGAGCGATTACGGAATCTCGTTCGATATCCCGAGTGACTGGGAAGAATCTTCCTGGCTGGGCGGCCTGGAATATGCGAACGACGATTTCTCCCGCAGCGTGACGGTGACGGTAAGCTCCGCCGCTTCCGGAGATACGCTCGCAGGCTGGGCGAAGCGGCAGGAAGACCACTTCAAGAAGAGCTACGCCGCTAATTACCGCACGATTTCAGGTGCCCAGGAAGTGAAGCTTGGCGGAATAACGGGGATCGCCAATACGCTGTCCTCGACAATGGGCGACAAGTGGACGGTGGAGCAGCATTACTACTTCCTCAAGGACAAGTACAAATACCGCATCGTCATCTCCTACCCGAAGGACGCGGCCTCCGACATGAAGCCGATTGTGAAAAGCCTCTCGGAATCGATCCGGATCGACAAAGAGCTGATGAATCCGTCTATCGGCTATATCCAGGATGAAGACGATCAGGAAGATCCCGATCGCACGATGACGTACAGCAACACGAAATATGGCTATACCCTTAAGGTTCCGGAGCTATGGTGGACCGATCTCACAGGCAAGAGCAAGGAAGCCAAAACGGCGATCTTCACCTTCCTGGGTGGAAGCTTCCGGGTGGAAGCGCGGCCCGATACCAAGCTGGCGGATGCTCTCAAGGCCGAGGATGCCGAGCACAAGAAAGTGAAGAATGCCGATTCCGACTACACCTATACCTCGCAAAAGGTAACGCTGTTCGGAGGCGAAGCCCGCACATACACCGCATCCGGCAAGCAAAAGAACATTCCTTATCACCTGACGGAATATGTCTTCTCCAAGAACGGCACCACCTACGTCGCCAAATTAATGATCAATGACGCCGTACGGACTCCGGAGAATGAGAAACGACTGGCAGACGTCTTTGCCTCCCTCAAGCTGACCAAGTAATTCGACTAAGAGAGCCCTCCCCTGTTCATGAAATGGTCCGTGAATGAGGGAGGGCTCTCGTTTGGCCTGTCTTGCCGCAAATGGGTGTCGCTCGGGGCCAAGTTTGACATTGGCTCTCCAAATGAGTACTTTGGAGATACGTCTATTCATCCAGCGAAAGCCTGTTCGCAGACCAAAGGAGTCAACGTCATGCAATTTATCCGTTATGAGAGCTTTCGACAATACCTGAAGCTGTACCCGATCACTTCTCTTCTAATCGCCATAAACGTAGTTATGTACATCCTGATGACGATCTACGGGTCGTCCACATCCTTACCGACCCTTGTCCATTTTGGAGCCATGTACAAGATGGATGCTGCTTCCGCGGCTTACCTGAATCTGCCGACCACACCCGATGTATGGAGATACGTCGCCGCCGTTTTCTTGCACAACGGCCCTTACCATCTGTTGTTCAATATGTTTAACCTGCTCGTGTTCGCTCCGCCCCTGGAAAGGACGCTGGGTTCCATCCGCTATACGTTGTTCTATCTCCTAGCCGGAGTCTTGGGCAATCTCGCCTCTTATGCCCTGCACTCCGACGTCTTTTTCGGAGTAGGAGCTTCCGGAGCCATCTATGGCATCTATGCCGCTTACATCTTCATGAGCTTTTTCGGAGCGAATCGCCTCGATCCGAGTTCCCGCCAGACGGTCGTCACGATCGTCATCATCGGTGTGATCTACTCCTTTGTCGTTCCCAACGTGGATGGTTATGCCCATCTGGGCGGCTTCGTAGCCGGGTTCCTACTCATGTCCGTGCTCTCCAAGCGTCCCAGCCTGCGCTCTTGATTGCATACGTTCCTGAGCGGAAAGTCAGACCAACCAAAAGCCCCGTACCTCTCGCATTCAATGAGAGGTACGGGGCTTTGAAATTATCATATGCTTAATGGGATCCGCATGCCTCTCGCGGTCAAGGACGCATGGTCGGGAAGCGGATAAGCGGTCCGCACATCTACCCCGTGTGACATATGGGTGAAATAGATGCGCCTCGGTTTGATCTCTTCCGCCAGCTCGAGGGCTTCGGTCATGTCGTAGACCGAGCGGGTATGGAAGTCGAACTCTTCCTTGTAATAACTTGTCCCGAGCACGAGTAGATCCAGCCCTCTCAGAAAGGCTTTCTCCTCTTCGCCAAGATTGATGGCATCAGGACAATAGACGAATGCGAAGCCCGGCTTTTCAAAGCGGTAAGCGTAGGAGTATCCGTTCTTGCCGTGGCAAACCTTCCTCGTTGTGATCGTCCACTCACCGAAGTGAGTCCCGCCGTCTGCTTCCCGATAGATCAGCTGGTTCTCCAGCCACGGATAACGGTCTCGAACAAGCACGAGCACTTCCCGCGGTGCATAGAGAATCCCTTTCTCCCCCGTCCAGCGGCAGCAGTCGGCCCATTCCGGCAGACCGGCCATATGGTCGAAGTGGGCATGGGTCAGAAGCGCGATCGGCATGCTTCGCTTGCCCATCGCCTCCATCTGGCTGGCCCAATCGGGCCCGATGTCAATCCATAAGCCGCCTGTCTCCGTCTCCAGATAAGCCGCGGAGCGCAGTCTCCAATTGAGACCTTCCGTTCGCGCTTCCGTGCAGACCTCGCAGTCGCAATAGACCCGCGGAACGCCCATGGAATCTCCGTTGCCCAAGATATGAAGAACGTCTGTCATCAGTCCCACCACAAATGAAGGTCGCGATGATCCTTCAAATAGTCGATCAGATGCTCAATCGATCCAACTCCTTGATCGACAAGGTCCGGGCAGAACGCGTAGAGCTCCTCGGCAAAGGCTTGCAGGTTGGTTGGCTGCCGGAGCAACTCAAAGCCGACCGAATCCGTCTGAACCGCGTACAGCCGAATACCGTAGCGGCGATCCAGTTCCTTCAACTTGGTGATGATATCCTCAGTGGACAAATCATAATTCGCGGCATCCGTCTGAGCCAATCGCAAGCTGTCAAAAGGGGTCTCTCCCTTGGCGACGACGACCTCCACTCCCTGCTCGTCTTCCTCTCCCAACCAACGGGTCGTTCCGATGAAGGCGAGCAGCTCGCCGTCGAGACGCTCCTGCAGCGCATCCACCCAAGCCCGCGCCGACTCCTCATCCGTCAGGATGGACAGAGCTTGCGGATATTTGCGGCGGCCGAAATCAAAGGTCATGAACGAGCGAGGAGCTTCACCCGACAGCTTCTCAAGCGCTCTTCCCGCTTCCCACAACGAATGGATCTTATCGCTGCCGAGCACCTCTTCCGGGCGAACGTCCGGACGATTGGCCGCGGGTGCGTCCAGCTCCGCTTCGAAATCATCTGTCGTATCCGCATTCGGCTGCACCCCCTCATCCAAGGCGAGCGACGCCTGGGCGGAAGGCAGCTCCGACACCGATTCCTTGGGGGCCCCGGGTTCGACGTTCGCCGTACCCTCCGTTCCCTCTGTATCCGCATCTTCCGCCGCAGCATCCTTCAATACTGTGGGTTCCTCCGGAAGGTAGGCTTCCTTGCTCACGCTAAGCCGCGCCATCTCTACTTCCTGTTCCCCTTCGGCAGAGAGATCCGGCGTCCAGCGGACCGGTACGATGGGTTGTTTGCCTTGCGGCTTCGTCTCCACCTTTTTCTTATGCAGCTTTTTCTTGCGCGATTGATTTGTGATGAGGATATACACCAAAGCCAATGCCACCCCGAACAGCAACCACATGCGACCCACTCCCCGCTCCATATTACCTAGTACGCTGTCAACTCAGAAACCGTGGTTATCGTGCCACTTCTCATACCGATTGACGCCGCTTCGTATCCGCACGATAAGGTTGACGGCGTACTAGTACGCTGTCAACTCAAAACTCTTGGTTATCGTGCCACTTCTCATACCGATTGACAGAGTACTAACACAAATAACTTTTTCCATTATAGCATAGCCTGCCCTATCCGTTCATGAGCACCCGGCAAAAGGGGGATAAGAAGAGTTCTCTTCCTTTGCGGGCTGTGGGCCGGCTCCACTTGCATAAAAAAGCCGAGCATGAAAGCCGCCCGGTACAGGGCAGCCTCTATGCTCGGCTTTCTGGAAAACACCCATAACGCTTAGAGGGGCGTCGACGGGGTATGAGAGGAAGGCTCTGTGCTGCAACAGGATGAAGAGGCGCAAGAGTCGCCTAAGGAACATCCGGAGCACTTGCCTTGCTTGCTCTTAAGGACATGACGGCGGAGAGTCCAAGCGGCATAGCCGAAAATGGCTGCGACGAGTGCGATGCTGACTATCATATCTCCACTTCCTTTCCGAGCTTAGTAAACGAGCGGTTAACCGAGACCAAGAAGCTTACCGCCCTGATAAATCACCAGACTGAGGATATAAGCAATGACGAGCGAGTAGCCCATCGAAAACCAGGTCCACTTGGAGGAGTTGGTCTCCTTCTTGATAACACCCACTGTAGCCAGGCAAGGGATGTACAACAGAATGAATACCATGAAGCTGTAGGCCTGAAGCGCTGTGTATTGGCCCATCAGAACGCCGCTGAGTCCTTCATCCGAAACGGAGTAGATGATCGCCATCGTGGATACCACGACTTCTTTGGCTGCGAAGCCGGTGAGCAGCGAAGCTCCGGCCTGCCAGGTGCCAAAGCCGATCGGATGAAGCAGAGGAGCGATAACCCCGCCGATCATCGCGAGGAAGCTATCGTCCATCGCTACATCAACACCGCCGGGTCCCGTGTACGAGAGCAGCCAGATGAGCACCGAGCCTCCGAAGATGAAGGTACCGGCTTTCTTGAGGAAGCCTTTCCCCTTCTCCCAGGTGCTACGGGCGAGGGTCTGCCACTGTGGAATGCGGTAAGGCGGCAGCTCGACGACGAACATCGAGCCTCCCTCTTGCTTCAAAATCGTCGAAGAGAACAGCTTGGCGATCAAGAGGGCGACGACGATGCCCAGAATATACAGAGAGAACACGATCGCGCCTTGATTGCCGGCGAAGAACGCACCGCCAAACAGAATGTAAACCGGCAGGCGGGCGGAGCAGGACATGAGCGGCGTGAGCAGAATGGTCAGGAGCCGTTCATTCGGCCGTTCGATCGAACGAGCCGCCATGACGCCTGGCACATTGCAGCCAAACCCGATGATGAGCGGGATGAAGGCTTTACCGTTCAGGCCGATATGCTCCATCAGCTTATCCATAACGGTTGCGATTCGGGCCATGTAGCCGGAATCCTCGATGAAGGAGATGATCAGGAACAGGATGAAGATCTGAGGAGCGAAGACCAACACGCCCCCGACGCCTGCGACGATCCCGTCCAATACCAGAGCATGGACGAAGGCGGTCGCATTCACCTTGTCGAGCAGAGAAGCTATCCAATCGGTGAGCGTTCCGCCGATGAAGCCGTCCAGCAGATCAGACAGCGGATTGCCCAGCCATTCGAATGTCAATTTAAAGGTCAAATACATGAAGGCCATGAAGATCGGAATGCCCAGAAACCGGTTGGTCACAATCCGGTCGATCCGGTCGGAGAAGGTTTGATCCTGTTCTTTGGTACGCGTGACCGCTTGATGAAGGATGCCTTCAATGACCTCCGAGCGCCGCTGTCGAATGACCTGAGGAAGCAGCTTGATTCCCGTATGCTTGGCGGCCGCTTCTTCCGTCCTGCCGTACAAGTCCTTCAGCCAGCTCTTCTCGATGAATTTCTCCAGATAAGTGGATACGACTTCATTGCCTTCAAAAAGCTGAATGGCCAGCCAGCGCTTGTTCGCTTCCAGTCCTTCTGGCAATTTGTGCGCCAGTTCCTCGATTGCCTTCTCCACGGTTTCGCCGTAATCGATTTTGAAGGGGAAGGCCGCATCGGTATCCTTGCCCATCACTCGATTCAGGAGGTCGTCCACCCCTTTACCCGTTCGGGCGACGACAGGTGAAACCGGTACCCCGAGCAGACTTCCGAGTTTTGCGAAGTCGATATCCATCCCTTGCTGCTTGGCCACATCGACCATGTTCAGGCCGATGACCATCGGTTTGCCGAATTCGAGCAGTTGAATCGAGAGGTTCAGGTTCCGTTCAAGCTGCGAGGCATCCACCACATTCAAGATCAAAGAGAAGGTTTCGTGAAGGAGAAAGTTGGCGGTAACTCCCTCGTCCTTGGAGAGGGGATTGACGGAATAGATTCCGGGGAGGTCGATCAGGTAGCCTTGCTTGTTCTTGAGCAGGCCCACCTTTTTCTCAATGGTGACCCCGGTCCAGTTGCCCACGTATTCGTAGGAACCGGTGAGAATATTGAAGAGGGAACTTTTACCCGTGTTCGGGTTACCCGCGAGCGCTATTTGCATCATGCCGCTTCCACCCGAATATGTGCCGCTTCCTTCTTCCGGATGGCGATTCGTTGTCCGCAGGCTTCAATGGTGTAAGGTCCTCCGAAGGGCAGTGTCTTCTTAATCTGAACCAGGGTTCCTTCCATGATTCCGAGATCGATTAGCCGACGGCGGACAAGACGGTTTACAGCCGCCAGATCGGTAATCCGGACTTTATTGCCAACTGAAATCTGGGTTAAGTTCATCACCATCATCCTCTTTGCTGCAGATTATGTTTAATGATAATCATTATCACTTGCCTAATTATATAACAGAAAAAACCGCTTTGAAACGATCTTTTTGCCTTTTTTTGTTACAGTTGAATGGACAATGTGTGAGATTTTCATGAATTCTTCATGAAGAAGTGATTATTTTCACTTACTTTTTCAGAAACAAGCCATTTTCATTGTTTCATTCCTCTCCAGAAAGGGTAAATGAGAGTCTATTCTTAAGTCTAAGGAGGAACAAGCGAAGATGGACAAGCCGGATTACTACTCGTTGTCGCGTCAGAAGCCAGCCACTCCGCCACTAGACAGCCGCCTACGGGATTTCGTGACCGAGGTGAGCGGCTCGAACTCCAGCCGACAGGTGTTTCAGGAATCCCGAAGCTTCAAGAGCCGCATGGTCGACGAACAGAACAAGATGATCGACAAGCTGAATTTACGCAAATAAACCTTTTCGAATCGTAATGGCCGCAAAAAAGCGGAAGGAGTCCGGCAAGCCAAGCCGGTTCCTTCCGCTTTTTCATATGGGGAGTTATCGCAGTCGTGATCGCGTTTAGAGGCATTCTCGCATTTATACAGAAAGCAGCTTCTGCGACTTGGAGAGATTCGCTTGATGAACGCTGTCATAGAGGAATTTGATGGCTCGCTTCATGTATTCCTCCTGATGGTACTTATAAATGAATTCGTGCTGCCCGTCCGGAATCATCCACAGCTCGGTCCCGGGATAATCCTTTTGCTCCTCATAGAAGGAGACGACGCTGGCGATCGGGGCAACTTTGTCTTGTTCCCCGTGTACGAGGAAGAGCGGCATCTGGTATTTGGTGCTCTTCACCTGATTGATCGGGACCTGCTTGATGCTGTAACCGGTATAGATCGGAGACAGCAGGTTCAACATGAATACGGAAGGGAATCGAGGTAGACGATTGAGCTTCTGCTTCACATTCTGGTAGACGGCGTCGGAATCCATGATGAAGGTGCTGTCGAGAATCATTCCATTGATATCATGAGAGTCCACTAGAGCGGTCTGGAGAGCGGTTCCGGCGCCCATGGAGAAGCCCCAAATGTAGATCTGCTCGTCACCGAGCTCCTTGACCAGGCTGATCGCTCCCCGAAGCTCCGAGGATTCCTGTATCCCTCCGGTAACGTAATGCTCCGGCCGCACAAAGCTGTAATCGAACATTAGGACATTAAACCTGTTGTTGTGCAGCACCTTGGCGATCTGATAGAGGGGAATCCACGGCTCCTCTCGGTTTCCCCCATAGCCATGCGAGAGAATGACCGTGTTGCGGGATGCCCCCGGAATATACCACCCATCGACTCGGGTCTTGCCGTTGGCGCTCGGAAACTCCACATCGCTGTAGGTAAGCCCGATCGCCTTCCAGGGATTCGAACCGAGGTTCGGAACCGGCGGCTTCTGAAGCCGGTACAAAATATACGCATAGAAACCAACGAGCGCGCTTGCGGCAAGAATCGTTCCGACCAAGAGAAGGATCAGAATCAACTTCATGCGCCGGATGAGCGACCGGGTTGGGCGAAGAACGGGCGCATTTATGAATGCGCTTCCATCCAATGATGTTGGGAAAATGGCCAAAGAGGCTTCCGTTGTGCTCATGATTCTTCCTTCCTTCCTTCAAAAACTCTATTCAACCCTGAGCAGCGGAAACGGGTCTTGAGGCGGACAAACCCGAGACTTTGCACCCGGTGAATTATCTGAATATTCTAAAGCTTACTTCTATTGTAGTAGGTTTTGTCGAATTTGAGGTTAATGGCCATTTACGTTTGCATTACATTTCGATTACAACTTTCGGATTATTTTGCCATGCACCCTCGCGCTGCCGCAAAGAGCCTTGTCCTTGATCCCCTCGGTCTGTGCCGTCATTTTCTCTGCCCAATTTGGTTTTTTGCCTTCCATCCGCTAGAATAAGAAAGGTTTCACTATCATTTTCATTTAAGAAGGTTGATCATGAACAACAAATGGCTATCTGGCAGGTTGCTGCCTCTTTTGAAACGCTCTGAAACCTGGATGCTGATCGCTGCGGTTATTCTCTACGCCGTCCTACTGCTGCGCTCACCCGTTATCGGCGTTGCCGACAACGGAGATTTCGCCCGCGTCATGGGTGCGGGAGGGCTCCAGTACGCCGATGCGGGAGAATCGCATGAGGATCGATATTACCGGTATTCTCACGCCAGCTATGCATTTGACGGCTTCCATATCGGAGGGTACGCCTCCTCTCAGCTTCCTTTTCTCTATATCGCTGGAATGGCAGGAAGGCTCTTCGGCGGCTTGTTCGACATTCGGGTACTCTCCGCACTTTATTTTGCCTTCATGGCGGCAGCTCTTGTCCTTGCTGTAAAATACGGCAAAACCCGCTCGGCGACGGCGAATGCATTCCTCGTTGCGGCGCTCTCATTCGTGTTTCTTGATATCGGGTATCTGGCTTATTTCAACTCCCTCTTCGGAGAGCCGGTCGCCCTGATCTTCTTGATCTTAACCACAGCGCTCGCTTATGCTATCGCACGCACGGAACAGGCATCCTCTCGCCTGCTCGCCTGCTTCTATGTGGCAGCCGCCATATTGGCGTGCACCAAGATTCAGAACGCACCGGTCGGGGTCGCCTTCGCGCTTCTCGGCATGCGCTTCGCAAGGCTGAAGCCAGATAAAGCCTGGCGAAAGCTCGCCTACGGCGGAGCCGCTGTTCTCGTCTGTATCTCCATTCTGATGTACAGCGTAGCTCCCGGCGGGCTCAAGCAGATCAACCTGTATCAGACCGTGTTCTACGGGGTGCTTAAGGATTCTCCGCAACCCGAGAAGGACCTCGAGGCACTCGGCTTGCCGACCGATCTGGCCGTGCTGGCCGGTACGAACTACTTCCAGACGGGAACGGCCATTCCGCAGGATGACCCCCGGCTGCATCGGGAGGTCTATGACGTCATCAGCCATATGGACATCCTGCGCTTCTACGCCACCCATCCCGAGAGATTCCTCCAGAAGCTGGAGCGGGCAGCGGAGAGCGGCATGGCGGTCCGCCCGTACTACTTGGGAAACTATGAGAAGAGCGTCGGTAAACCGCCCGGCACCCTCGCTTATACCTTCAGTGCGTGGAGCGAGTTCAAGAGGAATCACCTACCCCATACGTTTGGCTTCATTTCCCTCGTCTTCGCCTGCTATATCGCCGTTATCCTCTTCCACTACATACGCACCCGGGACCGCCGCTTGCGAATATCCCTTGAGGTGTTTCTCCTGATCGCAGCCGTTGCGGCCTTCTCCCTGGCGATTCCGATTCTCGGCGACGGAGAGGCAGATCTCGGTAAGCATCTGTTCCTCTTCAATGTCTGCTTCGATCTGATGCTGCTCATCATGGCCGTCTATGGGGTCCGGCTTCTCCTCGACACGGGAGCCGGTGCCGTCAAGCGCCTAACCAAATAGCCCCGCGATGCGAGGCTGCTTTCATTTAAAAAGCCGTTTCCTTCCCCGGATGTTCGGGGCATGGAAACGGCTTGTCTTATTTAGTATTAAGAAGAAAAATCATTCATTCGGATTGTTCGGACTCAACGGGGCCGTTTTGGACGGAGATGCTTCCTTCTCATTCGGATCAAGGCCGCCGGCGGCAAGAAAATCGAGAAACAGAAAGGCGCTTTCCAATTCTGCCAGCTTCTTTTCAAGAAGTTCCATCTTGCCATCGAGCGAGGAAAAGTCCTGATGGAGATTTTCATACATCGCGGACATAAGCCAATCTTCCTCCTTTCTCACGTTTAGTAGGTATGCACATAGAGTTCGGAGCCGGTTTCTCGTTTCGGGGGGTATCTGTTTGACAGAAAGTGTTGGACAAGGTATAAAGGGGAAGATTAAAGCCTGCATAGTACGCTGTCAGCCCTAATCGTGTGAATATGAATCAGCGTCAATGGGTATGAGAAGTTGTGCGGAGACCACGGTTGTTAAGCTGACTGCGTACTAGACCAATTCGCTAAGGAAAGGAATCCGAAAGATGAACCTCGAAACCTTTGAACGAAACCTGGAGCACTATGCCGAGCTTGCGGTCCGCACGGGAGTCAATATTCAGCCGGGCCAAACCCTGGTCGTGAATGCCCCCCTGACCGCCGCCGAGTTTGTCCGCGCCGTCGCCCGCAAGGCCTATGAAGCAGGAGCCGGCAACGTCCATGTGGAATGGACGGATGAGCTTTTGACCGCTATCAAATACAAGCAAGCGCCCGAGGAAGCTCTCGTCCGCGTCCCGCTCTGGAAATCCGCCGGCATGACGGAGCTGGCTTTGGAGGGAGCGGCTTTTTTGTATATCAAGGGGACCGATCCTGATCTCTTCAAAGGAGTCGATCCGGCTCGCATTGCGAAGGCGAGCAAGGCGTTGGCGGAAGCCAACCGCGAATTCAGCACCTACACCCGGGGAAGCCTCGTCAGCTGGACGATCGTAACCGTGCCGAATGAAGGTTGGGCGTCGAAGATCTTCCCGGAAGCTACCCCGCAGGAAGCGGTGGAGAAGCTCTGGGAACAGATCTTCCGTCTCACCCGCTCAGATCGGGAAAACCCTTTGGCCGCTTGGGAGGAGCATCTGGAGCATTTGCAGAAATGGTCCACCTATCTGAATGCCAAGCGTTACCGCCGTCTGCACTTCAAAGCCCCTGGCACCGAGCTGGCGATCGGGCTGCCAGACGGTCATCTGTGGATCTCGGCAGGCGAGAAGAACGCCAAGGGAGTCCCCTTCGTAGCGAATATTCCTACAGAAGAAGTGTTCACGGCCCCGGATCGAAACGATGTGTCCGGCTATGTGACGAGCACCAAGCCGCTTAACTACAACGGTGCCCGGATCGAGAACTTCACGCTGACCTTTGCGAACGGGAAGGTTACGGACGTTCGCGCCGAGCACGGCGAGGACATTCTGCGCAACCTGATGGCAACGGACGAAGGAGCTTCCCATTTGGGAGAAGTTGCGCTCGTGCCACATCGGTCGCCGGTGTCCGAGTCCGGGCTTACCTTCTACAACACCCTCTATGACGAGAACGCCTCCTGCCATCTGGCCGTCGGCTCCTCCTTCCCCACCTGCGCCGAAGGCGGAACGGGACTCACCCGGGATGAATTGATGCAGCGCGGCTTTAACCAAAGCCTCGTGCATACCGACTTTATGATCGGTTCGGCGGAGATGGACATCGACGGGGAAACGGCGGAAGGCGTCCGCGAGCCGCTGTTCCGCTCCGGCAACTGGGTCATCTGAGCAGGAAAGCACGAAGCACGAAACGCCGAAGACCGCAAAAAACGTCAAGAGAACATCTGTTTCCTTTGTTATCCTAATGAAGGAAGGAGGGCCGCTGATGAACGGGTATCCCGAACGGATTCAACAGGTCATCGACTATATCGAAGAACAGGCCGAGGAGCAGCCGAGTCTCTCGGAGCTTGCGGCGATCGCGGGCTTTTCCGATTACCACTTTCACCGCATCTTTCTCGTTATGGTGGGTATCCCTGTCATGGACTATGTTCGCAAGAGGAAGCTGGCCAAAGCCGCTTACCGCGTCTCGCACACGGACGACCGGCTGCTGGATATCGCCCTCGACTCGG
The DNA here is from genome assembly GCF_001457415.1 of Gorillibacterium timonense. Taxonomy (GTDB): domain Bacteria; phylum Bacillota; class Bacilli; order Paenibacillales; family NBRC-103111; genus Gorillibacterium; species Gorillibacterium timonense. Next base: position 468,128 of record NZ_LN881721.1, on the reverse strand, counting down.
GCTTTGGCTCGCAGGAAACCTTCATCCGCGCCTTCCGCAAGCTCTTCGGCATGACGCCTGGAACGTACCGGAGGCGGCAGATCGACACGCCCCCCTACAGTCGGGCAAATGTGCTGAAGCAGCGGTTAAATCCCTATTTAGGAGGAATTCGCATGGACTTCCGCATTACAGACAAACCCGCTTTTCAAGTGCTTGGATACGCGCTCGCTACCCGCAGCACGGATGGAGCCAACCTCAAGGAGATTCCGAAGTTTTGGCAGAACTATATGCAAAACGGCTGGGGGCGCGTTCTGAACGAAGCAACCGGGAACTACTGTGAATACGGCATCTGCACGGACATGAACATGGCAACAGGAGAGTTCACCTACATCATCGGCGTCGATGCGGACGATTCCGTCCAAGTACCGGAAGGAACGGTGCTTCGCTCTTTCCCGGCTGCGACGTACGCCGTGTTCACGACTCCCAAGGTTTCGCGCGAGAAGTTCAGCGAATCCATTCAACAAACGTGGAACATGATCTACACCGAATGGTTCCCGCATTCCGACTATGAGCAAACCATCGAGGGCGTCGAATTCGAGTACTACGACGAGCGCTGCGCCGGAGACGAGAACGGGCTCGTGCAGATGGACATCTGCATCCCGGTCATGAAACGGGCCGTATAACAAAGCTCAAATGATCCCCTCGCAATTTCAGCGGTGTTGTCTTGATTTTGCCAAACGGCAGGACTCTGTATTCATGCAGCGTTCTGCCGTTTTTCTATTTTCGCGATCTAGAGCGTGTTGAAAAGGAGATGTGAGTCAAATGGGAGATCCAAAGAGAATGAGACGCACCCCCATCACAACCTTATTTATGCTGATGTCATTGGATGGGAAAATCAATAGCGGTGCAGGCGATGAGTTGGATCCCGATCGAGATTGGTCTACGATTGATGGAGTAAAGGAAGGGCTTCCTCACTATTACGAACTGGAACAAAACACGGACCGGTATTCCTTGAATACGGGAAGAGTCATGGCCAAGATCGGGGTAAATGATCGAAAAAAAGCAAGAAAAAAACAAAATATCCGATTCATCCTCATCGATAGAAAACCACATTTAACGGAAGATGGAGTAGAGTATTTGTGCAAGTGGCTAGATCAATTATTTATCGTCACAAACCATAAAGAACATCCCGCCTTTCAAGTAAGAGAGCGCTATGATAATTTAGAGTTGATGGTATACGACCCTGAGATTGATCTGGAAAAAATGATGATCGATTTAAAAGAAAGTTTCGGAGTAGAAAGGATCACGATTCAATCGGGCGGTACCCTTAACGGAGAACTACTAAGAGCAAATCTGATCGATTATGTATCGATCGTAATCGCACCTCTATTGGTGGGAGGAAAGGATACGAACACGTTAATCGACGGAACATCCATTACAAGCGTCGAGGAATTGAATAAACTGAAAGCAATGAATCTAGTGGAGTGCAATCAGCTAGGAGATTCCTATGTCCAATTGAAATACGAGGTTATTAAGGAAAGCTACGCTAAAGGGGACTGATCCATGAGCTCCATCTTTCGATTTTTGGCCGCACTCTTTGCCCTCCTCACGTTGAGCTCCGCCGTCTATTACGGATTTCTTGCGGACGGGCTGCATCTGGGAACTGCCCTGTTGATTGGGCTGTCGGGATGGACCTGGGCGCTGCTGCTGCTAGCCGTGTCGGTCATTCTCGACCAGCAGGAAGAAGCGCTGGAGCATCTGCGGAGCCTTACCCGGGACAGCCGCAACTCCTCCGAGCCGCTACCCAAGCTCGGCAATTCGAAGATGAACCTGGATGCCCTCAAGAATTACCGCATGTCGGTGAAGGATGAAGAATGACGAAGACAACAATGGACCCCATCGCTACTTTGAGGAAAGCAGCGATGGGGTCCATTGTTTTTCCATTTCTGAGTAGCTAAGCTGGTCTTCTGTGCTTCTTATGATGAAAGAATCATCTCTCGCAGTTATCACTTGCTGCAAAATAGTTGAGTGTCATCTTCTATAATCATAAACTTGAGTGAGGACTTCTAGTTCCTTATTGTTAATAATAACCGTGTGATCATCTTTCCAAATGATAGTGGCACTTTCTTCTTTGTTTTGAAAATAGATGATCTTTGGCTTCTTGTTCACTTTATTGTAGTTTAGCTCACCTACTACAGAGTATGACGTTGTAGCTCCCGCGTCGGAGGAGTAGGCCTTGACGGTATAAGTCCCAGCGGGTGAAGTCTGTTGAGTGAGTAATTTTCCTTTTGGAATACGTTGTAAATCAAAAAAAGCCCAGTATACACCATACAAGATAAGACATATGACAAACGCTATAGTACCGAAAAATGAAAACAGTATCTTTCTTTTTACTTTTTTTCTTTCCTTCTCACTTTCATTTGACAGGTCACCATTCCACATCTTTTCGTTCATAATTTTTCCTCGCAAATCCCATAAATTAAATTATTTTCTAACATTATACCACTATTTGGTATAATGTTGTATATTCCCCGATAGGCGGAGCATTGTTATCTTGAGAATAAATATTTCCATTTTATGGATGAAAATTCCTTCTTCACTCAAACTGGGAGAAAAAAACGGACCCTGACTCCGCAGCAATACGCGCGGGACGAGGTCCGTTCTCTTTTATCAGATGGGATGAAACGTAGATTCGAATGCTTCAGGATTTATCCCTCGGAGTACCGAAGAAGAAGCCGAGCAGCCCGATGGCAAGGCCCAGTAGGAGGAAGGTAACACCGACACTGTTTTTGCCGCCTCCGAAGCCGTTCCCCGCCAGGATGAGGAGAATACCGAACGCGATCACTCGGTCCGCTCTCAGCTTGATCTCAAACAATCGGACCCAGCCGACTGCGAATCCGACCAAGATGACTGTCAGGACAATCGGTATCAACATTCAACCTTCACCTCCTCAAGCTTTTAAACTGCAATTCGCTTACTTAACCTCAAAAGAGCTCTTCAGCGAGACCGTGCGATTGAACACGATGCGGCCTGGAGCGGAATCCTTCGGATCGACATTAAAGTAGCCATGACGGAACAGCTGGAACTTGTCATGCGCCTTCACGTCCGTAAGACCCGGCTCGATGAATCCGTTCAAGACGGTCAGCGAATCCTTGTTGATCTTGTCGAGGAACGATTTGTCTTCTCCGGCCGCTCCTCCGGTATATTCTTCGGATTCACTCGTGATGTCGTCTGCCGCTTCCTCGGCCTCTTGGCTCAGGTCGGCGTCGTCCTTCAAGATCGGCTCGTACAAGCGGAATTCCGCCGGAACGGCGTGGGCGGCATCCACCCAATGGATCGTGCCTTTCACCTTGCGACCGGAAAAGCCGCTTCCGCTTCTCGTTTCCGGGTCGTACGTACAGTGAAGCTCGACGATGTTGCCGTCGGCATCCTTCACCGCTTCCACGCACTTGACGAAATAGGCGCTCTTCAAGCGCACTTCATTGCCCGGGAACAGCCGGAAATACTTCGGCACCGGGTTCTCCATGAAATCTTCCCGCTCGATGTAGATCTCCCGCGAGAAAGGGACCTTCCGGGTGCCCATGTCCGGGTTCTCGGCGTTGTTTTCGATCTCAAACCACTCGGTCTCGCCTTCCGGATAGTTGGTGATGACAACCTTGAGCGGATCGAGAATCGCCATCGTCCGGGGAGCCTTCAGCTTCAGATCCTCGCGGATAAAGTGCTCCAGATACCGTTCGTCGACGATGCTGTAGCTCTTCGCTACGCCGATCTCGCGGCAGAAATTGCGGATCGCTTCCGGGGTGTAGCCCTTGCGCCGCAAACCGGCGATCGTAGGCATCCGCGGGTCGTCCCAGCCGTCCACGACTCCCGCATCCACGAGCGACTTCAGCTTCCGCTTGCTCATGACCGTGTTCGTCAGGTTGAGGCGAGCGAATTCGTATTGATGCGGCGTATTCTCCATTTCGCATTCGCGCACGGCCCAATCATAGAGCGGACGGTGATCTTCATATTCCAGGCTGCACAAGGAATGCGTGACGCCTTCCACCGCATCGCCCAACGGATGCGAATAATCGTACATGGGGTAAATGCACCATTTGTCCCCGGTTTGGTGGTGATGGGCATGCTTGATCCGATAGATGACCGGGTCGCGCAGGTTGATGTTGGGCGAGCTCATGTCGATCTTCGCGCGCAGCACCTTTTCCCCGTCCTTGAACTCTCCGGCGCGCATCCGCTTGAACAGGTCGAGGTTCTCCTCCACACTCCGGTTGCGGTACGGGCTGTCTTTGCCTGGCTCCTTCAGGGTTCCGCGCGTCTTGCGGATGTCATCCGCCGATTGGTCGTCGACGTAGGCTTTGCCTTTTTCGATCAAGAGAAGGGCCTTCTCATAGTTCATCTCGAAATAATCCGAGGCAAAATGAAGGTTATCCCACTCAAAGCCAAGCCATTTGATGTCGTTCAGGATCCCGTCGACGTACTCCGTGTCTTCCTTGACCGGGTTGGTGTCGTCGAAGCGCAGGTTCGTCTTGCCGTTAAATTCGTCGGCTAGCTCGAAATTGAGGCAGATCGCCTTGGCATGACCGATATGCAGATAGCCGTTCGGCTCCGGGGGAAACCGCGTGACGATGGTCTTCTCCCTGCCGGATTTCAAATCGTCGATGACGATGTTCTTGATAAAGTTCGATGAAGTCGGTTTTTCCGTTTCCATAGGACCCAGCCCTTCCGTGATATCTCCCATTGGCCTCATACGCTGCCAGCGGTTTTGTATCTCCTTATAGTACACAATTTTTAAGAAAAATATAATGGGAGCCGCGCATTTTTGGAAGACTTTGATTGAAAGAGTTGCCGGGAGGAAACAATAGACCGTATCGAAAATGCAATTTCGCGCTTCCGTAGTTCGGGCGAGCCTAACCCTTACGGATTTGCTGAGCTGTTTGCCGCCGCCGAATTGCGCTTCTGGATGGCGTACATCCCCATGATGACAGCGACCAGCTCATAGTCGTTCAGCTTCATGGCCGAGTTGGTGAGTCGAAACGCCCCCGAGGAGAAAAACCCGCTGACCTTCTCGAAGAACGCTACGCGCGATCCGGATTCATCCAGAATCTCATATTCCCTTGAAAAAAGCGGCGACCGGATTTCATAGAGCCCCCGGTGACGGGCGTCGTACTCAAAACGCTTGCTGCCCAAGCTAAAGCGCGAACGGAGCCGCCCGATCTCATCGCCGCCTGGGGTGAGGACGGACCATTTGCCCGAAAAGAACGGGAATTTCCCAGAGCACACCAGCCGATTGCTCCCGTCATACACATCGATGGAAGCGTTGAAGGCGCTTTTCAGGTCGAGTCTCCCCGCCGGCGCTCCCGCCTCATTCTGAATCTCCGTCTCTCCTGCGCTGAAGAAATTGTCGCGAAAGATGAGTGCCATACTCTCCTGCCCCTCTCCCTAACGAATTCTTTTGATTCTCCAATGCCTTCTTCTTCGCCTTCTTTATGTACGCTTTACTACGTGTCCCCTACAAAAACGGTGCAAAACGAACTGCCACATTCTTGAATACTTTATAGTTAACTACTCGGTTTCATCCGAGCTATTCCTATCGACTACGTTAGAATTAACCATTGGTTATTTTATTTTTGGACACCGGCAGGTTCGGTTGAGCTTCTTCTGGAGTCCGGCACCTGTAACTGGACGGTTCAGACGAGCTGCTACTGGAGTCCGATTACAGGAACGGGGCGATTCAGGCGAATTTCTCCCGGCGTCACCCAACAGTCGCAAGCGGCAATGATCACGCCGCTTGCCGCCGCCCGGCTGAGCGCATCGGCAAAAGCCGGATCGATTCGCCTGCAAGGAGAAAAGGTGCTAACCCCCTCCAGTTGAATGACGAAGAGGACGCAGGCGGAATGCCCCTCGCGGACCGCCGCGGTCAGCTCTTCCAGATGGCGGGCTCCCCGAGCGGTCGGAGCATCGGGAAATTCGGCGCAGCCGCCGCTAGCCAGCGTCACGCCCTTCACCTCGATGAACAGGCGGCCGCCCTCGGGCGACTCGGCGCAGAAGTCGATGCGCGAAGAGCCGAAGCGCACCTCGCGCCGGACGATGACGGACCGCTCGCCGGCAGAGGTCGCGGGAGTGGGAGCGGAGGCTGCATCGGTTGCGGGAGCGGTTGCGGGAGCGGTTGCGGGAGCGGTTGCGGGAGCGGTTGCGAGAGCAGTTGCAGGAGCGGAAACAGAAGCAGTTACGGCAGCGGTTGCGGGAACATCGGTACCGGCTGGATACGCTGGCGAGGCTGCTGGGGCTGCCGCATCCACGGTCAAGCAGGACGTGAAACCGGTTAGGGCGGTAGAGTCGCTTGGCTGGCCAACGCCCGCTCCGGTGCGAATCCAATCCAGAAACCAGCCGTCCGAGCGGGTCAGCTCTTCATGCACGAGCTCATTGGGAGCCTGCGAATCGATATTTACAACTTTATCGCCATGCTTCACGGCGACCAGGGAGTACGCCGTCCGGCGTTGCGGAGACCCGGAGGCCGGCTCCAGGTACACCTCGGCCCCAGGCACAAGCCATTCGCGCAGACGGCCCGTATTCTTCACATGAACCCGCTCTTCCCGGCCCGCAAGGAGCACCCGGGCGAGAAACCGGCTGTCGCGGGCGATGAGGATGGCGGGGATAATCTCGCGGTATCTCATCGGCCGCCCGGCTCCCCACGCCGCTGCTCCGAGAAACGGCGCAGCAGCTCCGGGCAGGACAGCTCCGCCGTCGAGAGCGGGTTCCAATCCGCCGCCCGCAGATAGGGCGCGCTCCCCACGCCGACGGAGAACATCGGCGTGGCCCGGATGGCGGCGAGACCGGCTTCGCCGTCCTCGACCGCCGCGCACCGCACCGGGTCGGCGTCAAGCAGCCGCGCGGCCGCGAGAAACAGATCCGGCGCGGGTTTCGCCGCTACGGCGCGCGGATCGGCGACCGCATCGAAGTACGCAGTCAGGCCGAGACGCTCCAGCACGAACCACGCGTTCGAGCTGGACGAGGCGAGTCCAAGCCGGATATCGGCTTCGCACAGCTCTTCAAGAAAGCGGGGGATTCCAGGAAGCGCATCCCGCGGGCTGAGCGCTTCGATCATCTCCTGGTAATAGCGGTTCTTTCGCTCGCCCAGCTCCACCGTTTCGCTCTCCGTCAGCTCAAGCTCCGCCTTGGCGGCGATGGCGCGGACGATCCGCGAGCGGTGAATGCCCTTGAACGAGTCGTTCTCCTCATCCGTCACGTTCGTGCCGAGCTCCGCTGCGAGCCTCCGGTTCGCCCGGTCATACAGGTCGTTGGTGTCCGCGATCACACCGTCAAGATCGAAGATGACGGCGGTCAGCCTTTCGTTCATGAAGTCGTACCATCCATTCTGCAAGTTTCATTAATCTGTCAAGAAAGCAGCTGCGCGTTCGTACCATAGCTTAAAGATTCGAAGGCGATAATCCAAATACCCGTCGTTGTACCAAGAGCAGCCCGCATTTCGCTCGATGACATCGGCATGAAGGCTCATCAGCCAAAGGTCGCGCAAAGCCGCAAAGGCAGGAATCGATTCCACCTCCATTTTACTTAACGGACGCACCGAAAGATAGCCGCTCAAGAAGGCTGTCCATGCTTCTGACTGAACATAGGCCTCATCACCGAAGGTTTCATTCCAGGCAAAAACGCAAATGTCATAGGCGCGCCACCCATATCCCATACAATCAAAATCAAAGAGCACCGGTTGCTCCTGAACAAAATGCACATTGCCGCCATGAATGTCTCCATGGCAGTATCCGTAATAAGGCATTTCGTACCCCAGTTTCCTTTCGACGGCTCGGCCGAGCTGCTCCGCCGCATTCTTAAAATAGAGGTAATCGGAGCTCCGACGCTCGAAATAGGGTTTGACCTTTTTCAAGGGCTCTTCGATCAACTGTTGAAGATCGATGGCGGGCCGGCTGACCGTAAAGGTTTGTTCGTCTGCAATCGCATGGAGCTGAGCGAGCGTGCTTCCCAGTTGATGCGCCTGCTTCGCCTTATCTTCAGAAGGGGCGTGCTTCGCCTCCGCAAATAGAATCGCATGACGGATTCCCTCCGGAGCATGGATCTCCCAGAGGAGAGAGGAATCCTTGCAACGGATGGGTTTCGCAACCGGAATGCCCTGATCGGATAAAGTGTTAATGATGGCGACTTCCTCTTCATAATCCTTTCTTTCATACCGACCCGTCAGCGCAACCCGCAAAAAGCAGCGTTTATCACCGGCACTCACCACGTAGATATCATTAATACCACTATCGAACAAACGGCACTCTATCGGCTCCTTCCATTCATAGCGAGCAGCCAGCTCTTTCTTCAGCGCATCCGGATGCAGTTGAGTATATCGAACCGGAAACAGTGCTTCTTTCATGAGGAACCTCCAGAGAATAGAATGAGTATGTAGACCATTGTAAGATAGCATGAAAGGGATTACAGGCCACAAAATCGTTATAATCAATCTTTAACCATCCTCTTATGCGCACAAATAAATGCTCGGAGCGCCGACCCTGGGGTCAGTGCTCCGAGCACTTTTACCTTACACTCTCAATGTCGAGTCTCTGCGGCTCCCGCCATCGCAGGCTCGCGGGATGATTCGACTCCATAATCCATCACGACTCGGCCTTGAATGTCCCCTTTGGCCATCTCCGCGAAGATCTCGTTGATGTCCTCCAGACGGCGGGACTCGATGGTGGCGCGTACCTTGCCCTCGGCAGCGAATTGGAGCGCTTCCTGCAGGTCCTTGCGGGTACCGACGATGGACCCGACGATCCGCGTGCCGTCCAGCACGGTGTTGAAGATCGGAACCTCCATCTTCTCAGGGGGAAGACCGACCAGCACGAGCGTCCCTCCCCGCTTGAGCGAGCGGTATGCGCTGTCGAAGGCTTTGGCGGTGACGGCGGTGACGATGCTCCCCTCCACGCCGCCGATTCTCTCCTTGATCCAATCCGCCGGTATGACCTTCGTCGGATTCACGGTCATATCGGCCCCGAGGGTCTTCGCCAGCTCCAGCTTCTCGGTGACCGTATCCACGGCGACGACATTCAACCCCATCGCTTTGGCATACTGCACCGCGAGATGCCCGAGCCCGCCGATGCCGACGATGGATACCCATTGGCCAGGGCGCGCCTCGGACACCTTCAGGGCTTTGTACGTGGTCACACCGGCGCAGAAGAGCGGCGCAGCTTCCATAAACCCGAGGTTATCGGGAATTTTCACGACGTAGTCCGCTGCGGCCACACAATACTCAGCATAGCTTCCATCCACCGAATAGCCTGCGTTCTGCTGATCCAGGCATAGCGTCTCACGCCCGCTGAGACAGAATTCGCAATGCCCGCAGGCGGAATACAGCCAGGGAATGCCAACCCGATCCCCTATGCGAAGATGGGCGACCCCCGCTCCCAACTCCTCGACAGTCCCGACCCCTTCATGACCGGGAATGAGCGGCAGCTTCGGCTTGACCGGCCAATCCCCGTTAGCGGCATGCAGGTCCGTATGGCACACGCCGCAAGCGTGAATGCGGACGACCACCTGACCCGGCCCCGGCTTCGGACGCTCGACCTCCTCGATCTTCAGTTTTTCTCCGAATGCGTGAGTGACAGCTGCTTTCATGCGCATCCTTCTCCTTGTCCATTATCGTTTTTGGGCATCCTTTGATACAATGAAGACATAGGCGTCGATCTCCGCCCTTTCTTGATTTGCGGCAACGCCAAGAACCCCATTCCCTTTCAGGAGGTTTCTCATGAACCGTTTTAGTTTTCACAATCCGACCCGTCTTTATTTCGGCCAAGGCACCTTGGACAAGCTGAAAGAAGAGCTCCCCAAATACGGAAAAACCGTCCTTCTCGTCTACGGAGGCGGCAGCATCAAGAAAAACGGCGTCTATGACGGCGTTATTGGCATTCTGAACGAACTCGGCCAAACCGTGCACGAGCTTTCGGGTGTGGAGCCGAATCCGCGTTTGTCCACGGTACAAAAGGGCGTCGAGATCTGCAAGCAGGAGCAAGTCGACTTCATCATCGCCGCAGGCGGAGGCAGCGTCATCGACTGCGTGAAGGCGATCGCGGCGGGTGCCCGCTATGAAGGAGACGCTTGGGACTTCATCACGCACAAGGCACCGGTCAAGGATGCCCTGCCCTTCGGCACCGTGCTGACACTCGCCGCCACCGGCTCCGAAATGAACAACGGCTCCGTCATCACCAACTGGGATACCCAAGAAAAAGTTGGTTGGGGAAGTCCTCATGTGTTCCCGCAATTTTCGATTCTCGACCCGGCCTTCACTTCATCGGTTCCCCGCAACCAGACGGTTTATGGCATGGTGGACATCATGTCTCACGTGTTCGAGTCGTACTTCCACCACACCACCAATTCGCCTGTACAGGACGGCTTCTGCGAAACCTTGCTGCGCACGGTGATCGAGACCGCTCCGAAGCTGCTGGAAGACCTCGAGAGCTTCGAGCATCGGGAAACGATCCTTTACAGCGGCACGATGGCGCTGAACGGAATGGTCTCCATGGGAACGACCGGCGACTGGGCCACGCACAACATCGAGCACGCCGTTAGTGCCGTGTACGACATCCCCCACGGCGGAGGGCTCGCCATCCTCTTCCCGAACTGGATGGAGCATGTGATAGACGAAGGCCCGGAACGGTTCCAGCAGTTCGCCGTCAATGTCTTCGGCATCGATCCGACCGGCAAATCGGCGCGTGAAACCGGCCTTGAAGGCATTCAGGCGCTGCGCGCCTTCTGGACGAGCATCGGCGCCCCGGCCCGCCTGGCCGATTACGAGATCGATGACAGCCAGCTCGCGACGATGGTCGACAAGGCGATGGTGTACGGGCCGTTCGGCAACTTCAAGAAGCTCGACCGCGAGGACGTCAACGCGATCTATCGGAGCTCTCTGTAAGGCCTGACCGGAGATCCAGCAACCTGTACGAGTATTATTAATTGTGGCAAAAAACAAGCCGCTCTGCACACAGCTACTTGCTGCGCAGAGCGGCTTGTTTCATTGTTGGCGAACTTGCCTTGTTGGCGAATACCGGGTGGGTCATTTGAACAGCTTCGGAAATGCCAGCCGCAGCAAATCGCGGAATTCCGACCACGTCAGCAGTTCATTCTCCGAGAGCTGACGGGTCACATGGCCGACGGGATAGGCGCCGCAGGCCAGGCGTCCGATGGCGAAAGCGCCGATCGTCACCACGCCGATGGCAAATGCTCCGATGGCGACCGTGCCGACCGCGATGGCGCCGACGCCAAGTGCCAAACCGACCGCGACCGCTCCGAACGCCGCAAGGCCGACTGATAACGCTCCGACTGACACGAAGCCTGCGGAGATGATGCCGAGCGACAGGAAGCCAAGCGCCACATCTCCGATGGCGAAGATCCCCTTCGCGACCGCCAGCCCACCTCTTCGCCCATACAAACCGAAGCCCGTTCGACGGATCTTGATATGCACGAGCGGCAGCCCGAACAGCGTTCTCTGGCTACGATATTCGTAATAAGGAGACAAGCTCTTCATTTCCTGGGTCAGCTCGTTGATCCGCTCCGAGAGCAGTTCAAGATCTTTTCCAGCTGATAAATTATCAGCGAACTCGCGGGCCACCTCCTCCGGCGACCCCATGCTCTTCAACGCTTGCTCCACACCACCCTGCTCTGCACGCTCCAGGATAGAGGCTGTCAAATCCTTGCGAATCCGGTTTTTCGTTTCATCGTCCACATGAAGCCGCGTCAGCACCCGGACGACATATTCCTCTACGCGAATCGGTATCATGGCTCTCCCTCCAGCACAAGCTTTATCGACTGAACAAACAGCTCCAAATCCTCTTTCAATTCCCGTTCCCGCTCCTTGCCCTCCGGGGTGATGCGGTAATATTTGCGGGGAACGCCTCTCTTCTCGCTTTCCTTCTCCCAGTAGCTGCTGATGAAGCCTCCGTCCTCAAGCCGATAGAGAACGGGATACAAGGTTCCTTCCTTCATCCGGAAAAAGCTCCGGCTTCGAGCATCCAGCTCGCTGATCAGCTGATAGCCGTACAGATCCGCTCCTGAGAGCAGATGCAGCACGAGAATCTCAAGAACTCCCTTTTTCAATTGGCTCGATTCGTTCATGGTCACCTCAGCCTGACTTATTACTTTGTATTACTAAGTATATAGTAAAACCACGACCAAGATTTGTCAACGAAGTCTTTTACCCGTCAGAAATGCGTAGCCCTTTCCTTATTCGCCCACTCCTCGTCCTCGATTTAGCCTTCAGCATCGCAAAAAACCGCTACCTTAGCGGTTAGCGGCTCCGAGCCTACTCCAACTATTTCACCCCACGCTTCATTCTGCGTCACCTTCAGCAATCGGCTCATCCGTCTCCATCTACCGTCTTCATCTCGCATCGCAGCATTCCGTCTTGCTGTTGCGTTACGTCAGCCCATATTGGCTTCCGGAGAGCCTTCGCCCGCAAACCCATTCGGTTCCGATTCCATATCTCGTTCCATTGGATTCATTCCCCGAGCGACACGCCGCTTCCCCACTACAACGGCAAACTCGATCACCATGAGCATGACCAACCAAGGAAAAACCGCGTTCCAACTGGAAGCGATCCGCTCATAGAAACTAGTCAAATACGGCTGGAGCCCATACACACAGATGAGCGAAAGCGGAACCCAGCAGAGCGAGAAGCTCGGGCAAACATACCCTTCGACGTTCCCCTTCATGCTCCGGTAGTCCCAATACCGCCTCCCGAAGCCTTTGTCGAGCAAGAATCCGCTGGCAAATTCGATGGCGCTCGGAACAACCAGGCAGCAAAAGACGACAAAGATCGGACTCCCTCCACCCGTTTGAACGGCGGCCAGCACTGCCATCGCGATCCCATACATCGGTTTCAGCGGAGTGAAGAGAAACCCTTCCTTCCAAAAGACTCCGACGGTCGCCAGGCTGTACCCATTTTCCAAAAGCCAGCCGGCTATTCCGTATACCGTATAATAAAACAGCCATTCGGCCCATACGTTCATCGGGGCTGCTCCTCGTCTTTTTCAAGTAGTATGGGTAATATTCCCCGATCTATTCGGACAAATCGTCTATTGTGCGCCGGGAGGATTCAGGGTAAGCTTAGGAAAATCTTTCTTTCCTTCCCTAGATGCCCCATACATTATGAATACAGGAGGTTGACCCATGAGAAAAGCCATGTATCCGCTCCTCTTCGCCGCCGCGCTCGGAACCGCCAGCCTTGCCGCCACACCCTTTGCCGAAGCCGCCGCTCTTCGAATGACTGTTCAAGGCAGCGCCGTCACCTTTACCTTTGGACAACCCTATACCGAGAAAGGCCGCAGCTTGTTCCCGCTTCGGGATCTGCTAGTTGCGCTCGGAGTGCCGAATGGCGGCATCGAATACAAAGCGGCCACGAAGACGGTCATTGCCCACTCCGGTTCCGACACGATTCAGCTGTCCATCGGGAGCAAGGTCTTATACAAGAACGGCAAGAAGCTTTCCGAGCTGGATGTCCCGGCCCAGGAACGAGCAGGCCGCGTGTATTTGCCTGCACGGGCGGTAGCTGAAGCTTTGGGATACTCCGTCTCATTCAATGCGGCGACCAATACGGTAAGTGTGAGCAAGAGCGGAGGCTCTTCCATCACTCTGACCGAAGAAAGCCTCAAGAGCTTCATTCATGCGGTCTTCAACAAAACCGCCGCTTCCCTCAGCACTGCTGATAAGCAGACGCTCAGCTCCGTGCTTAACGCGAATGAGGCACAGCGAAGCGGGATACTGCTTGGTCTGTACAACACGGACAAGCCTTCGGCGGTGGTAAACCAGGAAATCCGCTATTTCATCAGCGAATTCCTGAATAAGGACCTCACCCCCTTCGCCGATTACAGCATCGCTCATCCGGATGATGTTCTGCTCGGCTACCAGGCCACGAAGCTGATCGCGGATTCCAATACTTCGCAGACCGTTCCCTTGCTGGAAAAGCTTCTCATCAAGCACACGAATGAGTCTGTGCGATATACCGTCGCGTATGGCTTGTATCAGATGAATACGCCGGAAGCGTTCAGCGCCCTGCTCAAAGCCCTTGCGAGCGAAAAGGACCCGTTGGTGCTGAGCAACGCGACGGCAGCCGCCGTACAGATCGCCGGTGACGATCCAGAGCAGATCGCCCAGTTCCTGCCTCTCTATGCCAGCTTGAACACCGATCAACGCGCGATGATCAAGGACTCGCTGTGGGGCTCGATCACGCAGGACGCAAAGACCAAGCAGGCGTGGATCACCGTACTTGCCGACAAGGCGAAGAACGGGACCCCGGAAGAAAAGGCGGCGGCGGAAGCCCTCGTGAAGGATCTCGGGTTGAAGTAAGCGGCAGCCAAGCTGGTTGATCCGCATCCAACTGCCAAGCACGTTAAATGAAAAAGGGGCTGACCCCCAAGCAGGCAATCATCTGCTTGGGGGTCAGCCCCTGATTATTGATTTGACAAAAGAGAAAGAAGGTTGTCCTTCACGCTTCAATCCGTGTCTCTTGTCTCTTGTCTCTTGCTCTTATGTCGGTTAGAAACGATTTTGCTGCTTTTCTAACGGATGCCACCGCCGCTATTTCATCGATTAGGCAGGGTTTGAAATTCCAACGGAGATATACGCGACTAATGGGGGGCAATTGCCGATATTCACCCCAAAGTTAGTCAAATAGCTGCATCCATTTCCGTCAGATTAAAAAAAACACCTTTTTTAGCTTATTAACGGCTGCCGGTTCCGTTAGATTATACTCGTCTACCCGAACCCCGGATGGGGTTCGGAGGCAGAAACGTGGAGTTACATAATCCGATCGAGAAGGACCCTTGCGAGCTTGATTGCGGGCTATCTCGCTACTGGATATCGATTTCGACCTGCTGGCTTGATCCTTTACCAAAAAAGCGACGGGAGAAGCGGGTCGCGGTCAGGACCATCAGCATCGATAGGCTTCCGAAGACGACTGCCATCCACTGCAGCCCAATGGTGTCAAGGAAGAAGCCGGTGGACAGCAGGATGACCTGAGTCAATACCCGGTCGAGCATATTGCGAAACGAGAAGAACCGGCCATGGTACTCGCGGGGAACCTCTGTTTGAAAGTAAGCGGCGATGAGCGGATAGAAGCAGCCCGCCGAAAACCCGAACAGGGCGAAGGACGCAATGGCAAACGGCTTGGAATCGCCGAAGAAAAGCGACAGATGCGCGATCGCAACGAGAAAAGCAAAAAGCAGCAGCCGACGGAGCAGCGGGCCGTTCGAGGACAGCCGTTTCACGAGGAAGGCTCCGACGATAAAGCTGGTTCCCTCTGCCGCATACAAGATCCCCTTGATGGTGGAATCGTGCTGAAGCTCGCTTACTCCGATGACCATCAGATTGAAACCGCCGATGAACAGGGTCGGAATCACCGCGAGGAGCAACAGCATGGCAACCATCGGCATTCCTTTAAGAAGCGGAATCATTTCCTTGAAGCCGCTCTTGTCCGGCTTGCTTGAGGCTTCCTTCCGAGTTCCCTCTTCTGAGCCTTCACGCGTCTGACGAGACTTGGCCACATGCAGCCCCTTCTCTTCTTCCTCAGTATGAAGGAAGAAGGTCGCCACCACCAGGAAGGCATAGCCCGCTACCGAAACTAGATATAAATCGGTGAGACTCATCACGGTCAGCATGATTCCCGCCAGCGCCGTTCCTAGAATACGGGACAAGGTGGAAGCATTCATATGCGCTCCGTTCAGCGTGATCAGTTGCTTCTCCGGCACGATGATCGGAAGGACCGCTTGCAGCGCCGGGAAAAAAAAAGCCGCGGCAATCTGCAAAGCGATCATGAAGGCGACCATCCAAGCGATGGAATCGGTAGCGAGGGCAATAAACATGAGCCCGAGGCTCAAGAGCCGACCGATCCCGGCATAAAGAAGCACGGTCTTCTTGCGGGTCGTATCGATGATCCGCCCGGCCAATGGGCCGAGGAGGACCCCGGCGAACAAGCCGACAAACAAGATCACCGACTTCAAAAAATCCGAAGGAACCAACCGCTGCATAAACTCCAGGTTGGCGATGGTCGCCGTCCATAAGCCGAGCCCTGCGATAAATTCCCCCGTTAACACAATCCAGACATTCCGATTCCGCCACATGAACGAATATAAAACCTGCCTTTCACGGGTCCATCTGCGGCTGCCCTCCTCCCTCTCGAACCTAGGACAACCCGCCTCGCCCTGACAGGCCCCCTATACACATAAGGCAGTAGAAAGCCGCACCGAACTCCGTTGACTGCCTTCTATCGTATCGACAAATGCTCGGAAGCGCAACCATGATGATGATACGAAGCGCCTTCCTGCCATTCCAATCCGAAGACACTGAGACCCGCATGGAGCAAGATATTGCAAGATAGGAAAAAGCCGACGCACAAGGCGCCGGCCTTAAACTGTCATGATTGATTCGCCTACACTCAAACGATTTCTTTTTCGGTGTTTCTGCCCGTAAACTGGCTGTTGTAGAGGTCGGCGTAGAAGCCGCCCTGCTGCATCAGCTCGATGTGCGAGCCCTTTTCGATCACGTCGCCGTGATTCATGACGAGAATGAGATCGGCATTCCGAATCGTGGAGAGCCGGTGGGCGATGACGAAGCTCGTTCTTCCTTCCATCAACCGGCTCATGGCCGCCTGAATGTGCACTTCCGTACGGGTATCGACGCTGCTCGTCGCTTCGTCCAGGATCAGGATCGCCGGATCAGCGAGAATGGCGCGGGCGATGGTGAGCAGTTGCTTTTGCCCTTGGGAGATGTTCGACGCCTCTTCGTTCAGCACGGTGTTATACCCTTCCGGCAGCGTCCGGATGAAGTGATCGGCATGAGCCGCCTTTGCTGCTCGAACGATGTCGGTCTCGGTGACGCCTTCTTTGCCATACGCGATGTTGTCCCGGATCGTTCCGTTGAACAGCCACGTATCCTGAAGCACCATTCCGAACAGGCTGCGCAGATCGCCGCGTTTCAGGTCGCGGATATCCTTACCGTCGACCGTTATCTTGCCTTCGTTGATTTCGTAGAAGCGCATCAGCAGATTGACCAATGTGGTCTTGCCGGCGCCGGTCGGTCCGACGATGGCGATGGTCTGCCCCTGCGAGACCTCGATGTTCATGTCGCTGATCAACGTCTGTCCTTCCTTGTAGCCGAAGCGGACGTGATCGAACTTCACATTGCCTTCCGGATTGGCGAGCGGTTTGGCATTCGCCTGTTCCGGTTCTTCCTCTTGCTCGTCGAGAACCTCGAACACCCGCTCCGCGGAAGCGACCGTCGACTGCAGGATGTTCGCGATGTTCGCGGTTTGCACGATCGGCTGCGTGAATTGACGCGAATATTGAATGAAGGCTTGAATATCGCCAACCGTAATCCGTCCGTGAGTAACAAACAGGCCGCCGACTACACAGACGAGCACGTACCCGATGTTGTTGACGAACCCAAGGATGGGGAAGATGAGTCCAGAAATGAATTGAGCCTTCCAGCCCGCATCGTATAGCCTGTCGTTGACTTCATGGAACTTGTCGAGCGATTCCTTTTCCCGGCCGAAGGCTTTCACAATGTTGTGACCGGTATACATTTCCTCGACATGGCCGTTCAGTTCGCCAAGCTCCCTCTGTTGATCCTTGAAGTAGTGCTGAGACTTGGATGCGATGGTCTTCGCAACATAAGCCGATGCCGGCAAGGTGACGAAGGCGATCAGGGTCATCCACGGACTGATGGTCAGCATCATGACGATGATCCCGATCAGTGTGAAGACCGACGTGATGAGCTGAGTCAAACTTTGCTGCAGTGTGTTCGCGATGTTGTCTACGTCGTTCGTAACCCGGCTGAGGATCTCACCGTGAGTCCGGGCGTCGAAGTATTTAAGCGGCAACCGGTTCAGCTTGTGGTTGACCTCTTCCCGCAGGTCGTAGACGACCTTCTGCGACACGCCAGCCATGACATACTGAGTGACATACATGAACAGGGAGCTCAGGACATAGAGTCCGATCAGAATGAAGATGATGTGGGAGATGTAAGTGAAGTCAATTTCAGCTCCCGGAACTCCTTTCATCTTGGCCATAACGCCCTCGAACAGCTTGGTGGTGGCTCTGCCCATGACCTTCGGGCTGACAATGCTGAAGACGGTGCTCAGAATCGCCATGACGAAGACCGTCAGCAGTTTGGCCCGCTGGGGTTTCAGATAACGGACAAGCCGTTTCATCGTACCTTTGAAATCCTTGGCCTTTTCGACGGGTCTGCCCATGGGGGGGCCGCCATGACCGCCTCCGGGACCGCGTTGGGGCCGTTGACTGGCTTTTTGTTCACTCATGCGATCTCCTCCTCGGACAGCTGAGAGGATACGATTTCCCGGTAGACCTCACAGGTGCTCATCAGTTCTTTGTGCGTGCCGATTCCGGCCACTTCGCCTTCGTCGAGCACGATGATGCGGTCGGCGTCCATGACGGTGCTGACCCGCTGGGCGACGATCAGGACCGTAGCGTCGGCCGTCTCGCCCTTCAAAGCTTGGCGCAGCTTGGCGTCCGTCTTGAAGTCAAGCGCGGAGAAGCTGTCGTCGAAGATATAAATTTCGGGCTTCCGAACAAGCGCCCGGGCAATGGATAAGCGCTGTTTTTGACCGCCCGATACGTTGGTCCCCCCTTGGGAGATCACGGAGTCGTAGCCTTCTTTCATCTCGCCGATGAAGTCGGTCGCCTGAGCAACCTCTGCCGCATGGCGCACTTCCTCGTCCGTAGCGTCTTCTTTGCCGTAACGGATATTTTCCGAGATGGTTCCGGT
Source organism: Gorillibacterium timonense (assembly GCF_001457415.1). Classification (GTDB taxonomy): domain Bacteria; phylum Bacillota; class Bacilli; order Paenibacillales; family NBRC-103111; genus Gorillibacterium; species Gorillibacterium timonense. Next base: position 449,369 of record NZ_LN881721.1, on the reverse strand, counting down.
AAAGAGCACAGCTTTTTGCGGCACGTAGCCGACCTTAGAACGGAGAAATTCTTGGCTGATCTCCCTGACATCCACTCCGTTAACCCGGACACTTCCGCTCTGAACGTCGTAAAAGCGGGGAATGAGGTTGATGATGGTCGACTTCCCAGAGCCGGTCCCGCCGATGATGGCGGTCGTTTCCCCCGGCCCGGCCGAGAAGGTGATCCCTCGCACCGCCGGCTGCTCCGCTCCCGGGAAGCTGAAGGTGACGTTGTCGAATTCTACATAACCGTGTTTGTGCTCGGGAGCATTCGTTGCCGGGTCGTTGATGTCGCTCACCGTGTCGAGCACTTCATTAATCCGGACTGCGGACGCGGATGCCCGCGGAAGCATTACGAACATCATGGATACCATGATGAGAGAGAACATGATTTGCATGACGTACTGAAGGAAAGCCATCAGGCTCCCGACCTGCATGTTGCCTTCATCGATGCGAATGCCGCCGAACCAGATGATGGCGATGGTGGTGAGGTTCATGACGATCATCATGATCGGCATCATGAAGGCCATGATCTTGTTGACCTTAATCGCGGTATCGGTGAGATCCGCGTTCGCTTCCGTGAAGCGCTTCTTCTCATGTTCGGTGCGGTTGAATGCCCGAATGACGCGAATACCGGTGAGTTCCTCACGCACGACGAGGTTGATTTTATCGATTTTCTTTTGCATGGCCTTAAAGTACGGCATGGCCGACCCAGCGATGGCGTAGATGGCGAGGGCCAGGATCGGAATGACCACCACGATGACCCAGGAGAGCGTTGTGTCCTTGTTCAACGCCATGATGATGCCGCCGATACACATCATCGGAGCGCTGATCATCATCCGCATGATCATGATCGTGATGTTCTGGATCTGGGTGATGTCGTTGGTCGTACGGGTGATGAGCGACGCCGTACCGATCTTGTCGAACTCGCGCAGCGAATAATTTTCCACGTGTGCAAATACTTTGTTGCGCAAATCCCGTCCAAACCCGACGCCAACCTTGGCCGACAGGTAGTTCGACACGACGGCACAGATCATGCTGACGAATGCGATCAGCAGCATAAACCCGCCGATCCTCCAGATGTAGGGGTTGTCGTTGTGCACGATTCCCTTGTCCACGATGTCGGACATCAGCGTGGGCAGGTACAATTCCGCCAGCGATTGCATGAGGACCAGAATCAGGACGATCGCGATCGGAGTCGTATAAGGCTTCAAATTTCGAAACAGTTTTAACAACGTGCCTCATCTCCACTCTTTTTGTTTGCTTCTATTAGATTATCCCGCATCTGCATAAACAACCTGCGGAGCAAAGCCTGTTCCTCCACCGTAATATGGCTGAATAATTCTCGATCGATTTCCATCAAGGCCTGCTCCATCTCACCGGTTAATGCGAGCCCCTTCTCCGTCAGGTATACGCGGGTTATCCGCTGATCCACCGGATCGGGCCGACGCGTCACCACCTGCGCGTTCTCCAGCCTTTTCAGCATAACCGTTATGGTCGCCGGTTTGATCTTCATGTGATCGGCCAGCTCGCGCTGGCTGAGCCCCTCTTTATGATGCTTCAAAATAAAAAGAACCGGGTGCTGACCCGGATAGAGCCCGATCTTTTCCAGGTGGGCGTGCACCCGCATGAAGTGCAGCCGAATAATCTGTGAGAACAGGTGGTAGAGCGAATCCCTTCGTTCTTCATTAAACAAAGTTGCATCCCCCTCCCTACTAAATAGTTAGCCGACTAATCGTTTATCATCATAACACCATCCATTTTACCCGTCAACACGTTTTTAGGCTCGCTTGTTCATGATCATTCTTCCCCATTTTCAATAAAATGAACATAAAATAAATTAATTTGTAAGCGATTTCTAGTAAAATTGATATGCCGACTAACTAATCTTTCCCCAAGGAAACTTTTGTTCTCGCCAGTAAGCATAACAAAACCGGCACGGGAATCCGTGCCGGCAAGAGGGTTATTTGTATTTGGGTTAACTTGTATTCAGGTTGCTTGTATTCCAATCCGCTTCGATGATCGAGGAGTTACTTCTGGCTCGCTTGAATCGCTTGCTCCAGGTCGTAGAGAATATCGTCGATGTTCTCCGTTCCGATGGAGAGCCGGACAAGCCCCGGGGTAACCCCGGTCGATGTCTGCTCCTCTTCGTTCAGTTGCTGGTGGGTCGTGCTGGCCGGGTGAATGATCAGCGACTTCGAATCGCCCACATTCGCCAGGTGAGAGAACAGCTTCACCGATTCGATCAGCTTCTTCCCTGCTTCCACTCCCCCCTTGATCTCAAAGGTGAGGATGGCCCCCTGCCCTTTGGGGAGGTACTTCTTCGCTAGCTCATAGGAGGAGTGGGATGGCAGCCCAGCGTAGCTGACCGATTCCACTGCATCATGCTCTTCCAGATAGCGCGCCACCTTCAGGGCATTCTCGCTGTGCCGCTCCATCCGCAGATGCAGCGTTTCCAGCCCCTGCAGGAGGAGGAAGGAGTTGAACGGTGAGATGGATGCACCAAGATCGCGCAGCCCTTGGACGCGAGCCTTGATGATATAAGCGAGTGGGCCGACCGCATCCGTGTAGACGACGCCGTGGTAGCTGGCATCCGGCTCCGTGAGGCCGGGGTAGTTGCCGCTCGCCTTCCAGTCGAACTTGCCGCCATCGACAATGACGCCGCCAATGGAGGTACCATGGCCGCCGATAAACTTCGTGGCGGAATGCACGACAATGTCGGCTCCATGTTCGATCGGCCGGAGTAGATAAGGACTCGGGAACGTATTGTCCACGATGAGCGGTACTCCGTTCTCATGGGCGATCTTCGCCACCGCTTCGATATCGAGGACATCCCCCTTCGGATTGCCGATCGTCTCCGCATACAAGGCCTTGGTCTTCTCCGTGATGGCGGCGCGGAAGTTCTCTGGGTCAGAGGAATCGACGAATTTGACGTTGATTCCGAGCTTCGGCAAGGTGGTCGAGAACAGGTTGTAGGTGCCGCCGTACAGGCTCGTCGAGGAGACGACCTCATCTCCCGCTCCGGCGATGTTGAAGATGGCGAGCGAGATGGCCGCCTGCCCGGAAGCGGTCGCGAGTGCCCCAACCCCGCCTTCCAGCGCGGCAACGCGCTTCTCGAACACATCCGTCGTCGGGTTCATGAGCCGGGTATAAATGTTGCCAAATTCCTTCAAGCCAAACAGATTGGCGGCATGCTCCGTGCTGTTGAACGCATAAGAAGTGGTTTGATAGAGCGGGACGGCGCGGGAGTTCGTCACAGGGTCAATTACCTGTCCGGCATGGACGGCAAGCGTCTCCGGTTGAAGCTGTCTTTCCTGAGTCATCGGTCATTCCCTCCAATGGATTCGTTAGAATGAGGCGGATCGGAAAAGCGGCTGTTCTCAATTCCAAGTATTCCTATGCGATTTATCGTAAGTCCATCTTAGCTAATCCTCGCCCGATCGTCAACCTTCTTTTTTGTTCATCGCTTTAAACCGGTAAACCATCAAGTTATCTCTAAATCTACACACTCTCTCTTCTTCTGTCAAACGGCGCGAGAGCGCTTGCGAGAGAGCGGATCAATGCAAGCGGATCGAGGACGGCCACGGATCTTCGCGCGCCGCCTTCCACGTCTTGTCGATATATCCGTGCGTATAAACTTGCTCTAGCCTGTGGTAGAGGGCCGCACCGCGCCGAGTTAGCCGATAATCGACCCCTGCTCTCCTGATCAAGCCCGCAAGCCGGGCGAGTCTCAACTCCACCGGGAACATCTCCTCCAGAGACCGCCCATTCAACGCTTGGAACGCCCGCCCATCGAGCTTTAAGGTATACGCGCTCCAGAATAGCCAATATAAGGCCCGCAGCCTTTTGGTGAAGCGGAGCTCCAAGGCGGCGACCGACTGCTCCTTGCTCATCGCTTTTATGTATTCATCCACAGAAAAGGTATTCACACAAAAACTTGTCCGAGTCAGCGTCACAGCGCTCGGTCCAAAGCCCCGAAAGAGATCCCGGGTAATGGAGGAGTACTTCGGCGTATTCCGACGGGCAAAGGTCCAGACGGAAGTGCGCTCCCAGCCGCTCCTGTCTGCCTGCATGTTTAGACAGGCAAGAAGCTTTCTCTTCGATCCGTGACCGAGAGGCTTCGTCCGATTGTGCGCATAAGAAAAGTCAATGAAGGGATAGGTCGAAATCTGAGTCGCCCCCATCTCGCAAGCGATGCGGAAATCGGCGATCAGCTCCTCCTCCGTCTGCCCCTGCATCCCAAAGATGAGATCCACATCGATGGTTCGAAAGCCAGCGGTTGCCGCAAGTCGAACCCGTTCTGCTCCAGCCTTGTCCGCACGCCCCAGAACGTTCAGACAGCGCGGCTGGAACGATTGAATGCCGAGGCTGACCATAGTAAACCCCATCTGCCTAAGCTGGTTCAAAGCCTCCGGGGTAACATCGGAGGGGTGAAGCTCGATCCCGCATTCGCCGGTCCGTTCATAGCCTTCGTCGATCGCTTCAAGGATTGATCCTAGCTTCTCCAGTAGAAGAGCAGGTGTTCCTCCGCCGAAATAAACACTGGATATCTTCAGGCGGCGCCCTTCTAAGGCAGCCGACATTCGAATCTCTGCAAGGAGTGCTTTGACGAACTCCTCTGCCTTTATAGAATCATAGGCAACCTTCTGATACGGACAAAACGGGCACAGCTCCCGGCAAAATGGGATATGGACATAGAGGCCGACCGGGGCCGTTTCTTCGCCCCATACCGGTTCCGAAGAGGAGATCGGCTTTTCAAATGCTATCGGCTGGAAGGATCGGGTCAGCAGCACCCGCAGCATCGTGGTAATCATGGCTAAGCCCTGCTTTCTTATAGCGTGTTTTCAAACAAGTCCGAACTTCGGGCGATTGCTTGGCAGCGTACTAGGCATATTTCAGATAGGTTCGCACCACATCGATAATGACCGGCAAGTTCCCTCGGAACAAAAGCGAGAATTCCACGGCAAACAAATAACCGCAGCGCTCGCACAGTCCTTCCTCCTCTATACAGCGTCCACAGACATACCGGCGATTGTTCTCGGATACGATGCACATGCCGCAAGGCCTTGACCAGCTTCCGGCGATGAAGTGATCGAGAGCGGAATACAGGTTGAATACCGGATATCCCTCCCGGATCAGCCGTTTGATCACCCCGACCGTCTCAACGGTTTCTTCCCGGCTCAGAGCCAACTCCTCCGTTCCGGCATAAGGAGTATGAAAATTGAACGAAATCGAGTTCAGAGCAGGGTGATCCCGGACAAAGCGGGCAAGTTCCTCCACTTCACCCCGGTTGAGCCGATTGATGGCCATGTACACGCAGATGTTCCCACCCGGCGCACGAGCGGCTTGCTCCATGATTCGGTCAAAGGTGTTTCCGCGAATGCGGTTGTGCCCCTCCCTCATCCCGTCCAGACTGAGAAAGATGACATCGGCTTCGGGAACGGAAAGACCAAGCGTCCCGTTCGTCACGATGTTTACCAAGAGAAAACCCATCCGTTTCGCAACCCGGACGAGATCGCCCACCGTTCGGTCTCCATCCTGCCAAAGCATCGTCTCTCCGCCGCAAAAGAAGAGAATGCGGATTCCCTCCGCGTAAAAGCGCTCCATCTCCCCCACAATGTCGAGATAGGGGTAGTGCACATTTTTTCGGTGATGAACCGCGCAGTGAAGGCAGCTTAAGTTGCAGTCGTCCGTCAGAATGATCGTACCTAGAATTGGCTTACTCCGGCGCGTAACAATCGTGCGAATGCCAACTGCGGTGAAATACAGAATGTCCTTGGCCCTCATGAATGAATCCCCCTCTCTTCCCTCGTTCTCTTCCACAGTAAAGAAGATCGGCTCGTCCAGATATACAATCCGTCACAAAGCTCGGGAGGTGAAATCGTCCATGCGTTGAGGTGAGATGTCCAAAAGGGGTTCTTCGCGTGCAAAACATCGACAATAATCCCGACAAAGCGACCCGTTTACGTCCCCGCCGCTTGACGTGGCACTTCTGAATACCTATGGACAAGCCAAGTGAATTTACCATAATATGGTATTAGATATCAAATATGGCATAGAGAGGAGCGTGGAACCCCGCTTGCGTCTCAGTCGGCAAAGGAGGTGTGGCAATCGCTCACTATTCACTCGGCATCCGTTGAATGCTCTTTTTTCAAGCGCGTTGTTGAAAGCGTTTACCAGAAAGGTCGCGCTTCTCAGCAGCAGAAAGGCGACCGCCGATACTCCATTAATCGAAAGGAGTTAATAAAACCATGTCCTCTTCCGTTCATTCACGCAAATCTATGAAAGCGCTTCTATTATTCTTGATCCTATGCCTGAGCATTCCTTTCGTATCGCTTTCTCCCGCCCACGCTGAAAATACGCTTCTCCTCTCGACCGATTTTGAGGACGGCACCACCCAGGGCTGGGCCGGACGCGGAGGAGTCGAGCTGCTCAGCGCGGATCCGGCCGCCGCTCACAGCGGGACTGCCGGACTTGTCGTCGCCGGACGCACCAAGACCTGGCACGGCCCGACCCTCGATGTAACCACTCAGATGAGCGTCGGCCAGACGTATGTCTTTTCCGGATGGGTCAAGCTTCCCGCCAATTCCTCCGGCATCAATGTGACGATGACCATGCAGCGGACCACGACGGATACCGTACATTACGAGCAGATGACTACGGCTGCCGCCTCCGCCGGAAGCTGGGTGCAGCTCTCAGCCGAGTACAAGCTGCGGGAAGCCGCCAGCAACTTGTCCGTCTATTTCGAGATACCAGGCAGCGCTTCGCAAGGCCTGTACCTTGACGACTTCCGCATGGAGCAAAAGCCGGACGCCGGACCGATCGTGATCGAGCCCACCATCCCCAATCTAAAGGATGTGTTCGCAACGGACTTCCCCATCGGCGCCGCCTTTGAGAACTTCGAGCTGGCAAGCGAACCCGACCGCCAGCTGCTCGTCAAACATTTCAACAGCCTGACTCCCGGCAATGTGTTGAAATGGGATAGCACGGAGCCTGCGGAGAATACCTTCTCCTTCGCTCAGGCCGACGCCGCCGTCAACTTTGCCGTCCAGAACGGACAAGCCGTGCGGGGCCATACGCTGGTCTGGCACAATCAGACACCGAACTGGGTGTTCTACGATGCGAGCGGCAATCTGGTCACCAAGGATGTTCTGTTCGCGCGTATGGAGAACCACATCAAAACCGTCGTCGGCCGCTACAAAGGAATCATTAGCGCCTGGGATGTGGTGAACGAAGTCATCGACTCTTCGCAATCGGACGGCCTGCGCCGCAGCCTCTGGTACCAGATCGCCGGTCAGGAGTACATTGAGAAGGCGTTCCAGTACGCGCATGAAGCCGATCCCGCCGCTAAGCTGTTCATCAACGACTACAACACGCACGAATCCGGCAAAAGTCAGGCGCTCTACAACCTCATCACCCGCCTTCAGGCCAAAGGAATTCCGGTAACCGGAATCGGCCACCAAACCCACATCCGCAACGATTGGCCCTCGATGTCCGAAATCGAGAATTCCATCGTCAAATTCGCTGCGCTCGGTCTGGAGCAGCATGTGACAGAGCTCGACATCGACATCTATCCGAACTCGACCTTGAAGTACGACACCCTGCCTGCCAGCGCCGCTCAAATCCAAGCGACTCGGTACAAGCAGCTGTTTGATATTTTCCGCCGGCACAAGGACCAAATCACCAGTGTCACCTTCTGGGGCAAGGACGACGGAAACAGCTGGCTGCGCACTTATCCGGTGAACCGCAACAATTGGCCGCTCTTGTTCGACGAGCGCCTGCAGTCCAAGCCGGCTTACTGGGCTCTCGTCGAAGCTGCCACCCAGGCACCCGCGACCCCGACCGGTGTAACGGCGACGCCGAGTGATGGCAAGGTGACACTGGCCTGGTCGCCGTCAAGCGGAGCCGCGAGCTACAAGGTGAAGCGGGCCGCCACCAGCACCGGCGCTTACACCACGATCGCTACGGTCACCTCCGGTACCACCTACACGGACTCCGGCCTCGTTAACGACACCGCTTATTACTACGTGATCAGCGCCGTTAACACCAACGGAGAGTCCGGTAACTCCGCCCAGGTGGTGGCGATTCCGCGGGTTCCCACGGCAGGCTCGCTCGTCCTGCAATACCGGACGCCTGACGCGAATGCAACGGATAATCAGCTCAAGCCCCACTTCAACCTGAAGAACACTGGCACAACCGCCGTCGATCTCACCGGCGTGAAAATCCGCTATTATTTCACCAAGGATAGCAATCAATCGCTGAACGCCTGGATCGACTGGGCCGCGATCGGAAACAGCTTGGTGAAGACCTCCTTCGGTACCGCTTCGGCTTCTGGTGCGGATACGTACCTGGAGGTCAGCTTCACGGGCGGGACGATTCCCGCCGGAGGCCAAACCGGTGATATCCAGGCGCGCGTAAGCAAAGCGGACTGGTCGAACTTCAACGAAGCCGACGACTACTCGCGCGATGCCACGAAGACGGCGTATGCCGATTGGGTCAAGGCGACCGTCTACCTGAACGGCTCTCTGGTCTGGGGACTGGAGCCGTAACAATGGAAACGGACAGAACCCTCTAGCAGAGTTCTGTCCGTTTTTATTATCCTATCGCCAGGGAAGCACAACAGGTTAACGCACTCAAACCTCATTCGCGTTTGCCGCTGCCGCAGCGGCCCTCTCACGACCATACACCCATACCTGTAGAGCTGCGCCAATCATGTTGCTTCCCCCTCCCAGCTCGGCAGGCAGGATCCGCACCTCCTGCCGCATCGAGGCCATAGCGGTTGCTTCCACCCGCTGACGCAGCGGTGCAAACAACGGCTCACCGATCTCCGCAAGTCCGCCGCCGATGATTACCGCTTGCGGGTTAAAGACATGAATGAGGCTGGTCACCGCCGATCCGAGCGCAGCGATAGCATCCTCCATCACCTTCCCCGCCGCTGGCTCGCCATCCAACCAGCGGGTGACAATCTGCCGCGTGTCCGCCGGGGCTTCCTTCATTAGAGCTCTGTCCTGCGCCGCGATCTCCTCCCGATAACGTCCGGCAATCGAGGTTCCGGAGGCGTACACCTCCACGCAACCCCGGTTTCCGCAGATGCAGCGAGGACCGTGCAGATCAACCGAGAGATGCCCGATCTCCCCGGCACCGCCGCGAGCTCCATGCAGCAGCCGATTGTCCGTAATGACGGCGCCGCCGACTCCGGTGCCAAGCGCAAGGCACACGAGATGGCGGCAGCCCTTGCCCGCCCCAAGCTCGTGCTCCGCCAGCGCCATTACATTGACATCGTTGTCTACGTATACCGGAAGAGCATACTTCTTCTCGATGAGCTCGCGAATCGGCATGCCCGTGTACCCCGGAATCAGATCACTGGCAAAATGAACGGACCCCCGCTCGAAATCAATCTGCCCTGCGCTCCCGACGCCGATCCCGGCCAAGGTTCCGCTTCCGGTTTCCTCCCCATACATACGAAGCGTGTTGATCGCGAGGAACACCTGATCCATCACCCGCCGCTTCTCCGCTAAGGCGGGCAGGGTCAATTCCTTCAGCACCGCTCCGTCTCGCCGAACGAGACCGGCTCTTATCTTGGTCCCGCCGATGTCAACGCCGATGGCGACGGCCCCTTCATTGAAAGCATCCTGCACCGCAACCCCTCATTTCCTCTGCCTGAATCTGTCCAAAACCGGGTGCTTGCGTTGTTTTCCGATCCATATCCGGCCGTCCGGCTATCCGACCATCCGACCATCCGACCATCCGGTTAAAGGTGCTGCAAAATGGCGCTTAAATGCTCGATGGAACGCTTGGAGCCTTCCTTCTGCTCCTCGTCTCCTTCATATTCGACGGAAAGCCAGCCGGCGTATCCGTGATCTCGAAGCTCACCCAGGATGAAGGGCAGATCGACCACCCCTTCGCCCGGCACTTGCCCGGAAAAGCGTTTGCCTCCAAGGGAGGTATAGAAGGTGCCTACTTGCCCTTCCTCCACAGGAGCGAAGTCTTTCAAATGCACATGGGCGATCCGATCCTTCAGCTTGACGACCGCCTCGCTCGGATTCTCATCCACCAACAGGAAGTTGCCGGTGTCGAAGGTGCTCTTCAGAGAAGCGGACCCCACCTCGCGGATGACCTCAAGAACCTGCTCCGCCTTGCCGGCAAACAAGCCGTGGTTCTCCAGGCAGAGCGTAATTCCCTTCGACTCGGCGTAAGCCGCCGCCACGATCAACCCTTCGACGATCCAGCCCTTGGCAGCCTCATAGGTGACCGACTCCTCTTTATCGCCGGAGAAGACACGAACAACCTTAGCGCCGAAAAGAGCGGCCCGATCCACCGAGGCGATGATATCGCTCACCTCCGCTCTGCGCCGCTCTTCTCCCGTTACGGCGAGATTGTTGCAGGCGCTGAAGCAGGCGAGCGCAAGGCCCGTGCGCTCAAGCGCGGCGGCAATCCGCTCCGCCTCCTGTCCATCCTCCTTCCAGAAGATGCTCAGCAGCTCGACTCCCTGCGCTCCCGCCTCCGCCGCAAACTCGATAAAAGCGGCATTATCCATTTCCTCTGCATAGACGCTTTTGTGTACGCTCCATATGCTCAGGCTTGTTTTCATCGTTTTGGGGCACCCTCCGCTTCGGATTGATTGAGCCAACTCGATACCGCCGACGTATAGGTTTCGGTGATCCATTTCGGCCGCGTGATCGCACTGCCCACGACGACATACTTCGCTCCGGCGTCCAGCGCCTGCAGAGCTTCCTCGGGACGAGCAACCTTTCCTTCCATAAAGAGCGGAACGGTGAGCGCTCCCGCCAATCGCTTGACCAGCGCCAAATCCGGCCCGTTTTGCTGCGGACTGTAGGGGGTGTATCCGGATAACGTCGTGGAGACGTAATCGAAACCCAGCTTCTCTGCGGCAATTCCTTCTTCGAAGGTGGAGATGTCCGCCATCGCGAGCCGTCCGGCTGCATGGATGCAAGCCAGCAGCTCCTTGACCTGCTCAAGCCGGTTCTCACGGTCGGTCACATCCATCGCGACGATGTCGGCTCCCGCCTCGATGACGGCTATCACCTCCGCTCGCGTTGGCGTAATGAACACATCGGAGCCCTCTTGGGTCCGTTTAAACAAGCCGATGACCGGAAGCGGGATCTCCCGCTTGATCATGGCGATATCCTCCGGGCCGTTAGCCCGTATTCCTACGGCTCCGCCCTGGTATGCGGCAGCCGCCATCTTGAGCATGGTGTCTCCGCCATGCAAAGGCTCGCCCGGCAGGGCTTGGCAGGAGACGATAATCCCCCTCTTCATCAATGCTGTCATGTTCTCCCACCTCATCGATACCGCTTAATAAATTCGACGGCTTTGCGGATGTCTTCTTCCGGCTTTCCGCCGACCTCCCGCTCAATGGTCAGGTACCCGGTGTAGCCGATCTCCTGCAAAGCGCGGAAGTACTCGGTGAAATCGACCTTTCCATCCCCGAGTGGGGTTTCCCGGAACAGCGTTCCGGAAGCGACCATTTCGGCAATTCGCCCGTGATCCATCGGCTCATATCCGAGCGCCCCGTAGACCTCCCGGGGATCGACCTCTTGGTAACGGACGCCGTCCTTTACATGGGTATGAACGATATAGTCTTTCAAGGTATGCACGCCTTGGACCGGATCGTCCCCGGTCACCATCACCAGATTGGCCGGATCGTAATTGACCGCCACTCCGCCGTCTGACAGCGAATCGAGAAATTCCTTCAGATGCGCCGCCGTCTCCGGTCCGGTTTCAATAGCAAAGGAGCCGCCCTGCGCCCGCGCATACCGGTTCAGTTGTCCGCAGGCCTCCTGCATGACCCGATAGACGGGACTGTCCTTCTCGGGCACAATGCCGATATGCGTAGTGACGATCGTACAGCCGAGATCCAGAGCAAGATCGAGAATCGCCTTCGTACGAGCCACCTTCTCCGGATTGGCCCGATGGTCCTGAAAGCCGTGGCCGCCGAGATCACCGACCAGCGCCGATACATCAAGACCGAACGATCCGATTTTCTTTTTCAACGCCCGTCTCGCCGCCGGATCGAGATGCTCAGGCGCCATTTCCCCCTCGACCGCATAGAGCTGGACGCCTTCCGCTCCGACCTCTCTGGCTTTCAGAAGTCCCTCCTGCAGCCCGAGGCCGAAGCTGTCGACAATGACGCCGATTTTATTGGGCAGTCCCGACATAAGTACGCTCCCCTCTATCCTGGCTTCCTTCTTCTTCAGGCTTTAATACCCGTGAGGGCGATCCCCTCGATAAATTGCTTCTGCGCAAAAAAGAACAGGATGATGATCGGAACGGTGAACATCGCGCTCGCCGCCATCAACTGCTCCCACTGAATATAGTGGGTTTGCATGAACGCATACAGACCGAGCGAAAGCGTATACCTCTTCTGATCGTTCAGATACAGCAGCGGACCGAGAAAATCCGACCAGGTCGCAAGGAAGGTCATGACCCCGACCGTCGCGACCACCGGACGGCAGAGCGGAAAGATAATCTGAACATAGATCCGCGCTTCCGAAGCTCCGTCTATTCGCGCCGCCTGAACGAGCGAGTGAGGCAGCGTCAAGAAAAACTGCCGCATGAGAAAGATGTAATAGCCAGCGCCCGCAGCCAGGAAAGCCGGGAGAACCAGTGGAACATAGCTGCCGATCAAATGCATTTTGTTGAAGATGACATACAGCGGAACCATCGTCACCTGATAAGGGAGCATCATGGTCGCCATGACCAAAGCGAACAGCGGTTTCTTCCCGAACCAATCGATGTGCGAGCAGGCGTAAGCAGCCAGGGGAGCCGAGATCAAGACGCCGATCACGACCAGCACCGAGACGAGCAGCGTATTGCCGGTCAAGCGAAAGAAGTCGATGGTCTTGAATACGTCGGCGTAATTCCCCCATTGCGGAGAACGAGGAATGAACACGGGCGGATTCGCGAACAGCTCCGATTGCTTCTTGAGAGAGGTCGAGATCAACCACAGGAGCGGAGCCGCAAAGATGATGCTGAACAATACCAGCAGCGTGTAGGGGATCAGCTTTTGTCTAACCCAAGTCATGGTTTACTCCCCTCCATAGGTGACCCATTTTTTGGAAGTGATGAACACAATCCACGTGACCAACGCGGTCAAGAGGAACAGCACCCATGCCATGGCGCTTGCGTGTCCCATGCGGAAATCGACGAACGCCTCACGGTAGAGCAGGATCGCATAGAACAGCAGCGATTTCTCGGGTCCCGCCATCGTCTGGTCCGGACCGGAGGCCGTGAGCGAAGCGAGCATAAAGGCTTGAGCGAAAAATTGAAAGTACGTAATCAAGCTCATGATCAGCTGAAAAAGAATAATCGGGGAGATGCTCGGCAATGTCACATGAAAGAATTTGCGGAGCGTATTCGCCCCGTCGATGTCTGCCGCTTCATACAGGCTTTTGGATACGTCCTGCAGAGCAGCCAGGAAGATGATCATGACTCCGCCAGAGCTCCAGGCCAGCATGAGAATGAGCGAGGGCTTCGTCCAGCCGGAATCGAGCAGCCAGTTCGGCCCATTCACGCCGATCGTCTTCAACACCGAGTTGATCAAACCGCTTTGTGGGTTCAGCACCCACATCCAGACCAGCGAGGATGCGATGACCGGCACGATGGACGGAATATAGAACAAGGTGCGGAAGACGGATTGTCCACGAACCTTCATGTTGAGCAAGAGCGCGGTCATAAGGCCGCAGAACAACGTGATGGGTGTCGCGATTATGACCATATAGAGCGTATTTTTGATGCTCTTCCAAACTTCCCTCTCCTTAAAAATCCATTCGTAATTCGCGAACCCTACCCATTTGAGAGGCTTGAACAGATTGAAATCACTGAAGCTGTAGACCAGCGATGCTCCGGTCGGGTACAGCGTAAACAGCAAAAATCCGATGAGGAATGGCGCTGCGAACAGCAGCCCCGTCAAATTTGTTTTTCTTCTCATGGTCGCCTTCCTTCCAGCGCGGAATCGGCCGGGTTAAGCCTTGAGCAACCCGGACGGGCGGCCTCCCGGTCGTCATCCGGGAGGGCCCGCCCCTCAAGGATCGGGCCGCCTCTTGCTCACAGGCCTCTTATTTCAGCAGACCTTGAATCCGGTCCTGCATCTTCTTGATGGTTTCGTCGGGCGTCTGCCTCATGTTGTACATGGCCTCGAACTCTTCCTTGATCACCTTGTTCTGGATGTCGTTCAAAGCGCGAATGTTCGGCATCGATTTGACGTTCTTGCTCTTGGAGAATTCGATGAAGGTGGGAGCGTCGGCGATGTTGCTGAACAGCGGGCTTGCCATCGATGAAGTCCGGGCCGGGATGTTCCCCATTCCGCTCATGAAGGTGGCCAGCTCCTCCGAGGAATACATGAACTTCATGAACTCCCAAGCTCCTTCTTTGTTCTTGGCGTTATTGGCGATGTAGAAGATGGAGCTTCCGTTCAGTCCGCTCCCCTCCAGTTCGGGATGGCCTTCCGCATAGGGAAGCGGAGCAAGACCGTAATCCAGGGAGATGTTGTTGTTCTTCATGAAGGTAGACAGCCACGGACCGTCGATGCGGAAGGCCTGCTCACCCTTCATGAACGGATCGTTCGGATCGAGCCACTTGCCGGAAGCCTGCACTTTCTTGATGTTGTCAATGCCAAATTGCTTGGTGTAGTCATACACGCCTTGCAGGGCCAAGCGGTTCGGCTCGCTGTCGATCAGCGCCGTCTTGCCGTCCGCCGAGACCAGCTCGCCGCCGAAGCCGTACGCCAGCTGCTGGAAGCTGAAGTTCGGATAGACCGGGTAACCCAAGACGCTGATCGTGCCGTCGGAGTTGGTCTTCGTCAGCTTGACGGCCATCTCATACAGCTCCTTGCTCGTCTTCGGAGGCTCTGTATAGCCGGCGTCCGCCAACAGCTTCTTGTTGTAGAACAGGCCGTATACCGTCGTGTTCAGCGGCAAAGCGTAGTATTTGCCGTTGTATTTGCCTTGCTCAAGGGAAGCGGGGATGAAATCCGTCAGATCGTAGCCGTCGCGTTCAATCAGGCTGTCCAGCTCAAGTGCGATGCCTTCTTCGGCATACTGCGCCACATTCTCGGCGAAGGAGTCGGTGATGTCGGGGCCGTTCCCTCCGGCAATGGCCACCTTGATCTTCTGCTCGTCCGGTACGGACAAGCCTTCAACCGTGTACTTGTCCTGGCTCTCATTGAAGCGTTTGATCAGTTGTTCCACCACTTCGCCTTCTGCGCCGCCCCACAGGTACCATACCGATACCTTCGTGCGCTCCGTCTTTGCCGGTGCCGCACTCCCGCTGGGTGCCGCCGAGCTGCTCGATTTGCCGTCCGAACCGCCACAGCCGGCCAGCGCAAGCGCAAGAACCAAGACCGATACTCCGAGTGAAAGGAACTTTCTCTTGCCGGTTTGTTTGATCATCGTCTCCCCGCCTCTTCATGAATTTTTGAATCCATGTCAGTGTTTCTGACCTCATTATAGTAAGGGGGTGGGAGATTGTAAAGAGATTATTTCTTTTTTATTTATTAAAAATAAATTTATCCTCCATTTTCGAAAAAACGGGTATTTATATCCAATTTCCTCCTAGTTCATCAATGGTTTTGGCAAGAAACGGCATGCTTCGTCCAAAAAGAGATAAAAAGACACCCGTTTCGAAACGAAACGAGTGTCTCAACAAAACCATATGATGTTATATTTACTCACACAATCATAGTTTGACGATGTCATTCGTCTCCGAGGAGACCCGAATGGCTTCCAGCATGCGGATGACCTCCGTCCCCTGAGGCACATCGGACAGAGGCGTGCGGCCGCTTATGACGCATTGAACGAAATGGTCGATCTCCTTCTTGTAGAAATCCCCGCTCGGCACCTCCAGCTTGTGCTCCACGGAAAGTCCGGCCGTATCCTTGAACAGGACAAGCGGCTCCAGAGACGCCCCTCCCTTGGAACCGAACAGGTCTACTTTTACCGCGTCATCCTGGCTTCCGTTCACGGCCCAGCTCGCTTCCACCGTCAGCACGGCTCCATTTTTGAAGAGGATATAAGCTGTACCGAGGTCCTCGACGTCATAGACTCCCTCTTCCTTGTTCTCGTGCGAATAAGCGACATAGCCGGATACTCCATCCGTCTCATAAGGGGCAATCTTGTGAAACAGCTTGCCCACGACCTTGTCCGGCTCGGGACAGCCCATCAACCACCAAGCCAAATCGAGCACATGCACACCGATATCCATCATCGGTCCGCCGCCGGAATACTCGGAAGCAGTAAACCAGCCAAGGGGGACTCCCCGCCGCCTGAGAATGCGTGTTTTGGCAAAATAGATCTCCCCAAGCTCCCCGTTCTGCACCGCGGCATGGATCACTTGGGCATCATTCCGATAGCGGTGGCTCATTCCCACCATGACCACTCGGCCCGACTCGGCAGCCGCTCCCTTCAGAGAAAGCGCCTCTTCCACGTTCATCGCCATCGGCTTCTCCAGCAGCACATCGACTCCATGCTTCAGCGCAAGCAGCGCCAGAGGAACATGAGATTGGTTAAAGGTGCAGATGCTGACCGCATCCAGCTCCTCGGAAGCAAACATCTCCTCCGCCGAGCCGTAAGCCCGGGGCACGTCGAAATCAGCCGCCGCCTTGTCCGCCCTCTCCTTGTCGGTATCGGCAACGGCGACAAGCTCCACATCGGGATGATTGCGGTAATTCTCCAAATGGAACATGTGCGCGATCGACCCAATGCCAATTACCCCTACTCGTTTCTTTGCCATCTCTTGTTCCCCCTCATCGTCCGTATGGATACTACCGTCAACCCCTTGCGGCAACCCTTCTTAGTACAGCTTGTCAGCCACGGCATCGGCCGTCTTGCGAATGGCGGCGTACGCGGAGTCCTTCTTTTTCCGCATAAGCAGCGTAGAGATGATGTCGATGAGATGAACCTGGGCGATCTTGGTCGAGAGCGCTCCGCCTTGAAACGGCATCTCCTTCGAGGGAACGAGCAGGACGATATCGGCATAATTGGTGATCGGCGATTTGGCGTGGCAGGTCAAGCAGATGATGGTCGCACCGTTCTGCTTCGCCTTCTTCATGGCATCCACCAAATCCTTCGTGCTGCCGGATACCGATATTCCAAGGACGACGTCGCCCGGCTTCACCAACGCGGCGGACATCGCCAAGATATGGGCGTCCCGCTGAACCTCTACAGAAAGCCCGAGCCTCATGAATCGGTAATGCGCGTCAAGTGCGGTAATGCCTGAGGAGCCTACCCCGTAGATGAACACCCGATTTGCGGCGGCAAGCGCCTCAACCGTTTCTCTCACCTTGGCAAAGCTGATCAGCTCCAGCGTCTTGTCGAGCAGCTTGGTATGATTCTGCGTCAGCTTGTGGGCGATTACCTCGTCGTCATCGGCTTCCCCGATCTCTTCGTCGATGTAGGATGGAACGTTGACCAAATCCTGAGCCACAGACAGCTTGAATTCGTGATAGCCTCCATATCCCACTTTGCGGCAGAACCGAATGACGGAGGTTTCTCCTACCTTTGCTTTCTCGGCAAGATCTGTAATTGTAGCCATGACCGCATATTCCGGATCGTCAAGAACGGCATCCGCCACCTTCTTCTCCGCTTTGGACAGGGAATTGTAAATACTCGCGATCATCAAGAGCGTGCTGGATGAATTCATCGGCTTGCCGACCTTACTCATGGGCATCCCCATTTCTCTAATCGTTATTCTTCGAATTCTTGATTCTGCGACCATCATATCACCTGGGTCAGGCATTTTAAAGAACTAAATTTTATTTTTTCTCACCAAAAAGAATATTATCTCCAATTATTCATTCTTGTGCTATGATAGGGGGCAAATGAGGAACGAGGAGGCTGAATGAATGGGAACCATCGTATATTTGCCGCTGGACGAACGCCCCTGCAACTTCAAGTACCCGCAAATGCTGGCGGAGCTCGGCAGCCTGCCGCTCGTCGCTCCCCCGACGGCGCTGCTCGGGCGAAAGAAGCAGCCCGCCGATCATGCGCGATTGACGGAATGGCTGCTTGAAGCGACCAGGGATGCCTCTCATCTGATCGTATCGATCGACATGCTGGTGTACGGAGGCATCGTGCCGTCCCGCCTCCATTCCCTCTCCGCGGGAGAATGCGAGGATCGCATCGAGGCGCTCGCTCGCTGCAAGGCGGCGAATCCAGCCTTGCGTATCTACGCCTTCAACCTGATCATGCGGGCTCCCGCCTACAACGGAAGCGACGAGGAGCCGGACTATTACGATCAGTATGGCGCCTCTCTGCACCGCTACGGCTGGCTGCTCGACAAGGGCGAGCGGGAGACGCTGTCTGCCGACGAATCGGAGGAATACGCCGCCATCCGGAAGGCGATTCCCGAAGCTGTGCTGACTGACTTCACCGGACGCCGCTTAATCAATGCCGGGGTCAATGAACATTGCATCCGGCTCGTCCAGGAAGGCATTCTCGATCATCTCGTCATTCCCCTTGACGATAACTCCCGCTACGGCTTCACCTCCATGGAGCAGCGCAGGCTGCTGTTCGAAGTCGAGGCCAACCGACTGATGGATCGAGTGCTCATCTATCCGGGGGCGGACGAGATCGGCTGTACCCTGCTGGCCCGAGTCTTCTGCGAGCAGAAGGGATATACGCCCGAAGCGTATGTGCGCTATTCTTCCACGAACGGCCCCTTCATTCTCCCCCGGTACGAAGACCGCAGCTTGAATGAAAGCATCAAGGCGCATCTGACCGCATCCGGCGGCTTTATGGCCGATTCTTCCGTCGAAGCCGACTTCGTGCTGATGGTCAATTCGCCTCCGGTAAGCCAAGCGGAAGCGGCGGAATCCAACCATCGCTATCCCGAGCGTCACCGCGCTTATTTCTCCGAAGTGAATCTGCCCGAGTTCGTCAAGGCCGTTCACACCTATGCGGTCAAAGGGAAATTCGTCGCGCTGGCGGATGTCGCCACCGCCAACGGCGCCGATGAGCCGCTGATGCAGCTGCTCGCTCAGACGGGCGGGCTCTCCCTCCTCAGTGCCTATGCGGGCTGGAATACTTCCGGGAACGCCATGGGAACCGTGGTCGCCCATGCCGTCATCGCTTCGTATTATGCGAGCCGTCCCGAGGAGGATTCGCCGCAGCGCCTCCGCAAGAGCAAGCAGTTCCTCGTCTATCGGCTCCTGGAGGATTGGGGCTACCAATCGAACATCCGGGCGGAGATCAACCTCGGGCATCTGCTCGGCCATAACGAGATCAATGAGCGCACCGCCGAGGAGGGGGAACGAGAATTGTACGCCCTGCTCGCGTCCAAGCTCTCCGCCTTCTATGACCGCTATCTATCGGCTATCGTCTCGCCTCCGTTCCGCATCGAAGAAGCGTCCCTTCCGTGGAAGCGAACCTTCGAGGTAGACTTCGAGCTGGGCGATTGTTGAGATCGCCGGCCGCAGAAGAGAAGCCCCCTGCGGCTGCTTGAGAGTGGTTTCACACCGCGTCTGGATGGACTCCAAGATACCGCCTGACCGAACTCCTTGATCCGGATTGTCAGGCGGTTTTTCATGTCCATCTCAGCACCCATTCGGTTTGATAGCACGCTCGATGATAGCAGCTCCGGAAGCTTTTTCATTTTGGCTATGTTCATCCTAATGTTGTTATTTGGCCATCAGACAACCGCCTTCGTGAAAAGGCGGTTATTGAGCTAGCCTATCCGTCTTCATTCACTCTACTAGGATCCTATCTCCTTTACTATTCGGCTGAGAAATGACCAAAAATTCAATTTCTTCTTTTGACTTATTCAACATTTGGTGTGGTGTCAGAGGGGGAACCTCGATGCCCTCATGATGATTTAAGATAATTTCTTTATCATCCATTTCCAAAGTTGCTGTACCCGATAGGACAAAGAAAAATTGGCGAGCATTTTGATGAAGGTGCTTTATTTCCGAAGTATTTATTGGCATTCGTTCATGTATAATGCTTAATTCTTGATTTTTAGCTAAATGCCACCCATCACAAATTTCAGCCCAACGATAATGTTCTGCATTTTGTTTGCTTATCTTCATTTCCATGGCTCCCTTCATCGATTGTACACGGAATGACCTCCATCTTTTTAGGATCCGGTCGTTATTCACGCAGGTGGCTTCCTTGCAGGTGGCCTGACCTCCCGCAGCCAAACGAGCCCATAGCCACAAAAGACCAGATACAAGGGCAGCACATCCAGTCGGTAGCGCACCTGCACTTCGATGAAGAGGTGGACGAGGGCATATCCGCCAAGAAGAAGCAGGAGCAGAAGGGCGCCTGAGGCCGCAGCTCCGGCTCTGTCGCGCCATAGACGCAGAAGAGAGAGGAAGCAGAGCGAAGAGATAATGAGAAAGAAGATCCGCTCTACCCGCATCGCTCCGCTCTCCGCCCCTTTTTTATCGGTGGCTGACAGAGCCCAATAGGGAGAGGAATCGGCCGTGCCCCACAGTACCTTGTACTTCCGAAGCAGCAGGAGAGATAACTGCGCCGGATCGGAGAGCCTCTCCTTAATTTGGTTTAACTCCGCCTCATTCCTCTGTTCCCCGAGCGGATAACTGGAGGCGTATTCCTCGTCTTCCGGCGACCAAGCCCCCGTCGTTCCGGCATTCAAGCCCACCATCAGCTTCCAGTAAGGTTCCCGGCTTGCGAGCGGGCCATCTGTGATGTTCCGCTCAACTAGTGAATAAGAAAAGACCTGCTGGAGCAAAACCACGACCGCCGCCATCCCGAGAACTCTCATCGCCATCCGCTTCCGAGCTGACGGATCGGAGCTTCTCAGCAGGAGCGCCAATCCGTACAAAACAACACCCGTCACATAAAAGACGCCGAGTGGACGAATGAGATGCCCAAGTCCCAGGCAGAGCCCTGCCGCCCACCATCCCTGTCGGCTCTTATCGAGGCGAAGGACGAAATAGACCCCGAGAGCGAACAAGAAATTAGATAGGTGCTGATTGGTCAAAACGGAGCCCATCAGGATCATAGGCGGATAAAGCGCATAGAGCAGGGCGCTGACTCTTCCGGCCGTTTGGCCGAACAGCTCCTTGGCGATTCCGTAAACGACGCAGGCCGATCCTGTCCCCAACAGCACCTGGACGAAGCGCAGAGCAAAGAGAGAGCCGCCGGACAGCTTGAGGATGAACGCCTCATACAGCGTGAAGCCAAGCTGATAGTTCCATCGGGTAAAATAGTCGGTGCGGACAAAGGAGAATTCTCCCCGCGCCGCACTCCTCGCCGCATCGTACATGATCTGAAAATCGGAGTAAGGGGGAGTATCCACCCACAGGATCGCAGCGAGCCGGAGCCCACCGGCGCATCCGATCAAGAGCAGCCAGAAGGTGAGCGGCTTCATCGCCCGAAGAGAAGGGAGCACCGCCCAAAGCAGCCCCATCCCTGCCGCCCACGCGGGAAGCAGCAGCCAAACCAGCAGGTCGTGACTGGCGTCCAGAAGCGTATACAGCATGTGACTGCCAAAAAAGAGAGCTCCCAGCCCCCAGAAAAGTCTCGGATTCCACCGCCTCGATGCCTCCATCTTCCGATTCCCCCGCCCTGCGCCATGCAGATATCCCGCATTGAATTTGATTACCACTTTAACGCAGGCAAGCTCTGAAGACAATCCCTCTTTCATGACTTCAGCATCGTTTCCACGAAAAAAACGGGCAGCCCTCAAAGAGAGTCACCCGTTTCCATTCCGCTCCAAGCGGCCTACTCCTAAGATCGGCCTGATTTAAAGATCGAGTACAGCAGCCAGAGCAGCATCAGCCCGGCGATCAGAGAACCGATCTCCATCACGGGAAAATGCAGGATGTAGCTGGCTTTATCTCCGAGCGACGAAGCGATCATCAGGCCGACCAGCACGATGCTGAAGGAGAGCAGGACGATGCTGATCGTGATGCGGTTGCTGACCTGGTCGAGCTTACGCAGGATGACCTCCAGTTCCGGCATGCCGACGTCCAGCTTCAGCTTGCCGGTGCGGATGAGGCGAGAGATCTGCTGAATCTCCTTGGGAAGCTGCAGCGCATACCGTCCTGCTTCCGTGGCGGATTTCCATGCTCGTTTGCGGATGGAGGAAGGACGAAACCGCTCCTTCAGCAGCTTGCGTCCAAAGGGCTCCGCCAGGCTGACGATGCTGAGCCCCGGATCGATGCTTGCCGCTACCCCTTCCATGGTCAGCAGGGTTTTGCCGAGCAGGGTCAAATCCGAGGGAATGCGGATTCCGTGCTTGTTAGCGACCTTGAACAGATCGCCGAGCGCTTGGCCCAGGCTAACCTCCGCAAACGGAACTTCATAATATTTTTCTCTCAACCGCTCCATCTCGCGCTCGAGCACGATCATGTCTGCATCTTCTCCGACCATGCCGAGCTGGAGAACCGCCCGAACGAGCCCTTCGCTGTCGCCTCTCATCATGGCGATGAGAAAGGAGATCAGGTGGAAGCGCATCTCCT
Organism: Gorillibacterium timonense; assembly: GCF_001457415.1. Lineage (GTDB taxonomy): Bacteria > Bacillota > Bacilli > Paenibacillales > NBRC-103111 > Gorillibacterium > Gorillibacterium timonense. The sequence continues at coordinate 426,909 of NZ_LN881721.1, read as the reverse complement.
CGCTCAGCCGTCCGACCATACCGAAATCAATGAAGACGATGCGCCCACCCGGAAGCACGAGAAGGTTCCCGGGATGCGGATCGGCATGAAACACCCCATCGGTGAAGATTTGCTTCAGCATCGCATTTACGAAGCGCTCACCCACCCGTTCCTCCCGAAACTGCTCCTTGTCCCGCTCGCGGGCATGGTTCAGCTTGATCCCGTCTATGTATTCCATGGTGAGAACCTTGGCGGTGGTATGGGACCAGTAGATTTGAGGGACGACCACATGCGAGTTCGCCGCGAATTGGCGGGCGATGGCGTCCGTATTGCGGCTTTCATGGGTATAATCCAGCTCGTCCAGCATCGACCTCGATAGTTCCTCCAGCAGATCGGCCACCTGGTACTGCGCCACCCAAGCGATCCGACGCTCGGCAAGCTGAACCAGCTCCGCCAGTATCTCCAGGTCCAGACGGATCCTCTCATCGACAGAGGGACGTTGAATCTTGACCGCCACCTGTTCATCAGTATGCAGGCGGGCATAATGGACCTGCCCGATCGAAGCAGCGGCGAGAGGCGTCTCACGGAATTCCCGGTAGCTCTCCTCCAGGGGCTTCCCCAGCTCCCGTTCGAGGATATCCCGGACCTCGTTCATCGGAAAAGGCGGGACATCATCTTGAAGCTTCTCCAATTCCCGGAGGATATCCGGAGGGAAGAGATCCTGCCGCGTGCTGGAGAGCTGGCCGAGCTTCACGAATGCCGGGCCCAGCTCTTCCAGGACAAGCCGGACGCGCTCTCCGAGCGTCTTGGCAGGCGTTTCAGGCCCGCGCCGCCATCTCCGGGGGAGGGAGAGAAGCTGGAGCAGGCCCATCTCCTCCACCAAATACCCGAAGCCATGGTGAACCAAAGCGGCGATGATCTCCTTGTACCGCTTGGTGTGGCGGAGTTTAATTACCATATTAGGGGATCAGCCGATCCGGGCCTTCTGCGGATTCAGCCGAATCGGAGGTGGAAGCATCTCCGTTCGCTGCTGCGACATCCCCCTTGGCTGTAGCCGTTTCATTCGGCGAAAGCACACCTTCCGCTCCCGCGACCGGCGAGACAGGCGCTGTCCTCTCCTTCCGAAGCGCCTCCTCTAAAGCAGCGACCCGCACTTCAAGTCGGCGTATATCCTGAAGGGTGGCAATGTCCAGCTCGGCCAGCACCTTGTTCACCTGCTCGCGAACCATGCCCTTCAGTTCATCCCGCTGCTCTTCGCCCTTGTGGATCAATTGGTTCACGAAATCCTTGGATTCGTTCTTGCCAAGCTCTCCCTTAGCCACCAATTCGTCGGCGTATTGTTCGATCTTCTCCTTGCTGGCAACCGCGAGTCCGACACCTAGATTAATCGCCTTTCTCAGCAAATCACTCATCCTGCATCCTCCTCGTCAAGAATAGGGTTATCCTGATCCTTACCTCATTGGGATGTTGCCTAACCAGTGGAAGCTTCTTCCGCTCCTTCTACCATACCTTTTTCTGCCGCAAAAGGCGAGTGCCGACATCGACCTCCCTACCCCACGTTCGGATGCCCGAAATGAATGGAGTCGTTCGGCGCAAGGCGTCCTGATTGTTACGAGTGGCCGGTGCTCCGGGTGCGTCTCGATCGTTTGGGTTTGCTTCATTGGGAGCATTTTGATCCGTTAGTTTGCCCCATGTTCAGGGGGAAACTTAATCCATCAATTTGCTCATTACTACGGTTCCGGGGTCACCCCGATTACACGAGTCCGCTCGGTTCCTTGGGCATTTCCGAATCAGTGAGCCTGCTCGATCCTTCAGGCACTCCCGCGTCTAGAACCTTCCCCTTGGTCAAGTCGATGTCGAGGGTCACTGTCTTCTCCCGATCCTCAGCCAAATGTCCGGCAAGGACAAGGCGATTGCGGGCAACCCAAGTGGGCAGCCGTTCCGCGGTAGTCAGTATCGCATCCAGATCATGCGCTTCCCGCAAATAGCGGGTTGCTTGAAGAAGAACCTCCTTCGGAATCGACCCGAGCGATTCTTCCCGTTGAGTCTCTCCCGAATCGTTGCCGGTATGGGGTAGATGATCCATTCGCAATCCCCCTTAAGCCACATAGACGACATTCTGACCCTTCTTATTGTGAAACCGGAACGAATTTCAAATACTATAGGAACGTAAAACAGAAGGGGCGGGCTTATCCTTGGCAAAAACGGGGACGGTGACAGAGGAGGAATGCTGGCGAATGGCGGGGCTTGCATACCGGCGAATCTTGGCCGAGCAACCGTCGGAGCATTTGCCCGGCTGGCGGACGCTGCCGCTTGAGAGCGGGCTTCATGATCCGCCGACCGGCTTTGACGCTGCCTGCTTCGTTCATTCCGAGCGGCAGTGCATCGTCGCGGCCTTCCGGGGTACCGGGGAAGGCCGGAATTCCAGCTCCTGGCTTTCCTGGCTCGCCGATCTGATGACGGACGGCTTATTTCTCGCTCTCCCGGAATGGATTGGAGACAAGGTGGAGGAGGGTCTCGCCAACCGCGATTTCAGAGAACTCGTAAATCAAGCACGGACCGGCTTCCCTTCGCGCAGCCGTTCCGCTGCCATCGCCGACCTCGGCCAATTCCGTCTGGCGGCTGCGCTCGCCTCCACGCTCCTCCTCCACTATCCCGACTGGCGGCTCATCCTGACGGGCTTTTCTCTAGGAGGCGCGCTGGCAGCCTATGCGGCGGCGATCCACGGCCTTGAGGCAATCACATTCGCCGCTCCGAGCTGCTACTGGCTGCTCCCTGCCGAGTTTGACGGCGGACTCCCCGACAGCTCCGGGGTGACTCTTGCGGGCATTCGCAATTTCACACACCCCTGCGACTGTGTCGGAGCAGGTCCCTTCGAAGAGTATCCCCACAAGGTCGGCCTCACCTTCTACCTGGGAGATGGCTATGCAGAAGCCAACCGCTGCTATACCGGCCACCCTTGGCGGAGGATCTACGACTCTCTGTTCGGAGAACCACTGTACCATTCCCTCGAACACTTCCGCTTTACTCCAGAAGGGCGTCCCGCCAATCGGCTGGTGCGCAGTCAACCCTAAACCCTAATCATGTGATTGCGAAGCTGCGTCAATAGGTAGGGGAGGAGATCCGGATTCCACGGTCTTGAGTTGACTATGTGAGGGGGCACACCGCGCTAGGTGTGCGAACGGAGGAATCGGCTCCTTCGCCTGCAGCGCGCGAATAGGCTGCCATTCGGCAGGCAGCAGATAGCGGTAAGGGGATTCCTGGAAGCGGTCATCCACGAGCAGCAGCGTTCCCCGGTCCTGCTCCGTGCGGATCAGCCTGCCGCCCGCTTGCAGCACCTTGTTCATTCCCGGATAGACATAGGCATAATCGAAGCCGTTCCGGTCCGTGCGCGAATAGTAATCGCGGATGAGGTCCCGCTCGGGTCCGAGCTGCGGCAGGCCGACGCCGATGACGGCAACTCCGGTAAGCCGATCGCCAGCCAGGTCGATCGCTTCGCCGAAGATTCCGCCCATTACGGCGAAACCAACTAACCGTTCGCCCGTATCCTCTTGAAAGCAGGCAAGAAAATCTTCCCGCTCCTGTTCACTCATGCTTCCGCTTTGGACGAGGATTCGGGCAGGCGGTTGATGCTCGCGCACCCGTTCAAGAACGTCCAGCAGATAGTCATAGGAAGGAAAAAAGAACAGGTAGCGTCCGGGCCTCACCCGCAAGAGCTCATCCAGGCGCGCCGCGAGCGTCTCCTTGGTCCGCTCCCGGTCGCGGAACCGGGTCGAGAACGGAAGCAGCAAAACATCGAGCTGATCCGGGGAGAACGGGGACGGAAGTGCAAGCCGGAGGTCTTCCTCCGCGCCGCCAAGGATATCCCGGTAATACCCAAGCGGAGCCAAGGTGGCCGAGAAGAAGATCGTGGAGCGGAAGCCTTCCGTGATCCTCTGGAGGGACAGGGAAGGGTCCAAGCAGGAGAGCCTTAGACGGAAGCCCTTATACTCTTCCTTGACCACCGTGACATACCGCTCGTCATACTCATCCCCGATCCGCAGAAAGTGACGGACTTGGAAGAAAGCGTCCACCAAGGACTCGCGCGGTTCCCCTTCTTCAGGAGCCCGCTGCATCCGCCCTTCGGCGGCTTGAAGAAAACCTTCCAGGCTTTCCCTCAAGCCGTCCGGCGGAGACGGCATCACGAAGAAGCGGCTCCCCGCTTCGTGTGCTTTCTTGCGAAGCTTGATGAAGACGGCATTCACTTCGGCAGCCGTCTGGTGCACCGCAGGGTCCACACTCTTGAACGCGCGCTTCAGCGCCAGAAAATCGTCCTTGCCCAGCTCCGCGGAGAACATCTCCCGCCCTCGGTCGACCAGATTGTGCGCCTCATCCACGAGCAGGGCGGTCTTTTTCCGTTCCTCCTCCCAGAGCCTGCGCAAGGAGGCACGGGGATCGAAGATATAGTTATAGTCGCCGATCACGACGTCAGCGGTGTACGCGGCCTCGAGCGAGAATTCGAACGGACAGATCCGGTGCTTGCGGGCATAAGCTTCCACCTTGTCGCGGGTGATGCGCCGCTCTTCACCGAGAAGATCGAGCAGCGCGGCATTGAGCCGGTCGTAGAAGCCGTCCGCGTACGGGCAGCTCTCCTTGCGGCAATCCACCTGCTCCTGGAAGCAGATCTTCTCCTTAGCGGTCAGCGTCACGCTGCGCAGATGAAGTCCCTGCCGTTCCATTCGCACGAAGGCGGCCTCCGCCGCCGTCCGGGTCGTCGTTCGGGCAGTCAGGTAGACGAGCCTGCGAAGCAAGCCTTCCCCGACCGCCTTCACCGTCGGAAAGATCGTGGAGATCGTCTTGCCCGTGCCCGTCGGCGCTTTGGCAAACAGCCTGCAGCCGTCCAGATGCGTTTTGTAGACGGCGGCAGCCAACTCCCGCTGTCCTCTGCGGTAGCGCTCAAAGGGAAACCCAAGCTCGCGGATGCTCACTTCCCGGAGGCGCAAATGATCGTCCTGAAGGCGGGCATAGGGAGCATAGACTTGCACGACGCTCGCGACGAACGACTCCAGCTCCTCCGCGGTCAAGATGCGCACGAAGCGCCTCTCTTCCTCGCTCATGGTCTGGACATACGTGAGCTGAACCGCGATTTGCTCCAGTCCCTCCGCCCGGGCATACATCCATGCATAGCAGTAAGCCTGCGCCCAGTGAACGGGATGGCTGTCCTCCTCGATCTCCTCGAGGCTGCCGGAGGTGGACTTGATCTCGTCGATGGTGATGAGCTCCCGATCCGCTCCCGGCTGAAGCAGGCCGTCGCAGCGGCCCTCCAGCGTGTAGCGGGCATCGCCCTCTTCCACCTCCGCGCGGAGGAAGAGCTCCTTGCGGTCCTCTTCTCCGTACCGGCTTTGGACGAGGCGATGAATGCGGCTTCCTTCTTGAAAAGCGGCTGCGCTGCCGAAACCGAACCCCAGACTGCCGGATCGGTACACGTATTCAACAACAGAGCGGACAGACCATACCCGTTCGGACAAAGCGGCTTCACCTTCCGACAGGTGGGATCGAATCGACCCCACGTTTTACGAACGTACGTTTTCTTTTTGCAGTATAGCATGTTTCCCGGTTGTGTGCCTAGCATGTAATCCGCTCCATGATCCGCCGTTTCCGCGCCTTGCTCCACGCTCATTGACGCCGCTTTGCATTCATAACAATGAGGGGTACCGTGCACTCGCACTCACCCATTCATTGCAAAAGCTCACGCATCGCATTCCGCTGTGAAAAAAGACTCAAACCGCCCAGCAATTCCCCAAAAAACGGGTAATTACCTTTTGACATCCGGTACCCCTCAGATCATAATGGGAATGATGTTTTCCCGAAAGGAGCTGGCTATTCGTGCCCTTCCTGAAGAATGTCCGCGGCTACTTCTTTAAGCCGTTCATTTTCTTCTCTCTCATTCTACTTCTCAAAAGCTATCTGGCCTGGTCCGTACTCTTTGACAGCGGAGTTACCTTTAATATTCTGTTTACGGAAATGCCGTTTATCTGGATTCTCTTCTGCCTCGTCGAGTGGCTCGCTACCAAGCGGAAGCTGCCGATCTACCTCGGGATCAACCTGGCGGTGACGGCGCTCTTTTTCACCGTCGTGATGTATTACAAGTATTATGGCGTCATCGCGACCTACCATGCTCTCGAACAGGTCAATCAGGTGACGGCGGTCAAGAACAGCGTCTTCTCGCTTCTGCAGCCCTATTACCTCCTCTTGTTTCTGGACGTGATCGTGATCGGCTTCTATCTGTTCCGCAGCAAACGCGCAGTAGAATGGAAGGCCCTAGCCGCCAAAAAAGAACGCCGTAGCGTCGTTACCGCCTTGTTCGCCCTGTCCCTGTTCCTGTGCCTGTTCAATGTCCTGCCCAACCGGGCCAGCATGAGCGAGCTCAAAAAAGCGGAGCAGATGGGCATCATCGGCTATGAAGCCTACACCCTGCTCGCCGACGAAGAGAAGCAGCAGCCAGTCGCCCTGAACCAGATCAACCAAGCTACCATCAATCAGTTGAAGGGAATCGAAGTTCCCGCTAGCCCTAAGTTCTGGGAAGCCGCGAAGGGCCGCAACGTGATCATCATTCAAATGGAATCGCTGCAAAACTTCCTGATCAACCTGAAGGTGGACGGTCAAGAAGTGACGCCGAACCTGAATAAGCTGGTCCGCGAAAACTTCTATTTCAACCACTTCTATCAGCAGGTCGGCCAAGGGAACACCTCAGATGCCGAATTCGTCGTGAACACCTCCATGTACATCCCGCGCCGGGGAGCGGCCACCATGTCTTATGTGGACCACGACTTGCCCAGTCTGCCGAAGCTGATGAAGGCTCAAGGCTATGACACGGCGACATTCCACACGAATGTGGTGGAATTCTGGAACCGCAGCGGCTTGTACAAAGCCATCGGCTTCGACCGCTATTACGACCAATCGTTCTTCGGCACGGACGATACGGTGTTCTTCGGACCGAAGGACGAAGTCTTGTACGAGAAGACGAGTGCGGAGCTGGCGAAGATGCAAGCCTCCGGCAAGCCCTTCTACGCTCATGTCATCTCGATGACGGCGCATCACCCGTTTACGACTCCGGAAGAGCTCGACCAGATCACCTTGCCGGAAGAGTATCGCGACAATTTTGTCGGCAATTACCTGCGCGCCCAGAGCTATGCCGATTATGCGCTCGGCAAGTTCATCGACGAGCTGAAGGCGAACGGCGTCTATGACAACAGCCTGATCGTGATCTATGGCGACCATGTCGGCTTGCCGATCTACTCGCTTGAAAAGCAAGAGAAGGATCTGATGGAGGGCATCTTCGGACGGGAATATGGCTTCTCCGACATGTTCAACATCCCGCTCCTCATGATCGCTTCAGGGGTTACCTATCCCGCCGTCTTCGATCAAATGGGCGGCCAAGTCGACGTCCAGCCGACCATCGCCAACTTGACGGGGGTATCCCTCGACGGACAGCTGCATTTTGGGCAGGATCTGCTGAATCAATCGCACAACCTGCTGCCAGAGCGCTACTATCTCCCGACCGGCTCCCTGATCGGAGAAAACGGGCTGTTTATTCCGGGCAGCGGCTTTGAGGACGGCACCCAATATCCGCTGGCCGACGGCATCATCCGAGGAAACGGAGTCACGCACAGCGAATATGATCGCGCTTTGGAGCTGTTGAACCTATCCGACAGCTACGTGACCCAATTGCCTCTCCTGGAGCCATCGAATACAGAAGAAGGAAAGTAACGATTGGAACGAATAAAGGAGAGCGAATCAGGCGGGGCAAGGTGCTCCCGACGGGATTCGCTCTCCTTTTTCATAATTCACGGCCGCTATCTAGAGGTCTTCGTCATTCGACATCTCGGAGCCGTCCAACCAAGGTAGCTCTATAGATGGAACGGTACACCTTTTCCGGCGTTGTGACGCAAACGGCAATAATGAGGAGACTCGCTATCGCCATCGGAACAATCGGATAGGTAAAGACGGCGTAGGTGGCCTGCTGCTGGAACAGCTTGAAGATCCCGAAGGTGGCAGCGGTCCCTGCGGTGAAGACAAGAACCAATGTGATCGCAGCGTATCCGAGCCCCTCGCTGATCAGCATGCTTCTGACCTGCCTACGGCTCATCCCGACGCATTCAAGCGTGGTCAACTCCTGCTTGCGGACCATGATCCCGACGGACATCACATTCACAAAATTTAGGATGCCGATCAAAGCCAGGATCAACGCGATGCCTCCGCCAAGGATATACATCATCAGCTTGGCGTCGCGCATTTCCTCCTGCGCCTCCAGCTTCGACGTGCGAGACATTTCGAAATCCTTGTCCATCAGTTGCTTTAAGGAGTCGAGAACCTGTTTCTCATTCCCTTTCGATACATCAATATTCACTTGAGCGATTACCGGGTCCCCATACAGGTCGCGCATGAAGGAGTTAGACACAAACAGAGTCGGCGCCAGGCTGTAGCCGACACCCTCGAATATCTTGGGCACGTAACCCCCAAGTCGAATGGTTTTGGGCCGAGCACCGGCTTCATCGTGAATGCCCGCCTCTTCCGTTTGCTCCATAGGGTGAAGCGTGAGCTCCTGGACCTTTCGAAACAAGTCCGGATTGTCGGTCGCGATGAGAGCGATTTCGCCGCGGTCAAAAGCGTCGAGATCGATTGGCTTATCAAGCGTACGATTCAACTCTTCGAGGTCATCGCGTTCGATGCCCGCAATCAACCCGCTGAAATGGTTGGCGATCATCGACTCGGTCATATGGCTCGCTTGATTCCGCTGCAAGTAATCGGTCACATAGTCGCCAAACTGCTGAGAGGAGTAATCGAGACGGCCCCACTCCCTCGTCATGCTGCGCACGCTCTCCAGGCCGGGCAAAGCGTGGAGAGATTCCATAAAGGCCGCGTCGAACTTTTGTTTGGGGGGACCGGTCGTATCCAACGTATTGTTCTTTAGCTCAAAGTCGCTTTTCATATAGGAGGCGATAAAGTTGTCCGTGTTCATGCTCTTGACCAGAGTTAGAACAGTGGTGAACGTAGTGATGCCCAGGAACAAGCTCAGAAGCACGATTACGGCTCGCTTCTTTTCCCGAAAAATATTCCGCAGAGCCATTTTGTACGGCTTGCCCCGGACCGATGAACCCGCGTGGCCCTTCGTCATCTGGATGCCGGTAAACCGTTGTGCTTCGATGGGCGAGATCCGCGCAGCCTTTTGAGCAGGCTTGAAGGCTCCCAGAAGAGCCGTAAGCAAAGCAAAGGCAGCAGCGCCCAGGTAGATGACAGGCGAGAAGGAAACGACCGACCCTGTCGAGATGGTGCCCATACGGGAAATGAACAGCGGCACGGCAAAGGAGGATACAAGTGCGGCCCCTGCCGCGCCGACAGGAATCCCGATTGCACACAGACGAACCATTTGTCCGGTCACGATGCGGCGAATTTGCCTCGGTGTAGTTCCGAGGGTCTTTAACAGGCCGTAAAAACGCACATCCTGCGTAACCGAGATATACAGCACGTTGTAAATCAAGAGGTAGCCGGTCAGAACTAGAAAAGCGACAATGACCGCAAGAGCGATCAAGTTTGACCGGATCGAATCGGAATCGAACTCATAAGCGGGTACATTCTTCACCTTCTGGTTAAGGGTCAGAGCCAGATCCCGCTCCAATTGTGCGCTATCCTGCATAATCTTGGTCGGCGATGAATCGGTAAATCTTACGGTAGCGACTCCTTCGGCTTCAACCGTTCTCCCATGCTTTTGCGACAACGCTTGAGACACCAGAAGGGAATCAATGTTGCCGGACCGAATGTGCATGTAGCTGGTGTACCAGCCGGACAGACGAAACACGCGACTGAACTCGTGATTCTCGCTCCCGTCCCGTATGGAATAGGTCAGCGGAATCTCCATGCCGATAGTCGGGCTCTCGATCCCCAGCCGCTTCAGCACCCACAGAGGAATCATCATTTCGTCTTCGTTCTGCGGATAGCGGCCCACGATATCGGTAACGGCAGGCGCTCGAAGCTCTTCCCATTCGGTTTTGTCAAAATGGTACAGCGACAGGTTCATATCCCCCATCTCTGGGGTGCTCTTGATAGAACCGACAAAATTGCCCGTCCCTACGGTTTTCACATAGGGCAATTGCCTGAGCTGCTCCAACTGGGCTGCCGTCGGCTGAGTCACGGCCGTATGGGCCGCCGTCCCCATGAGCCGCAGCTCCTGCACCCGTATGGATTGCCGAAGACTCATCCCGATACTGAAGACCGATGCGAGGAGCAAGGTCGTGAGGGCAATGGCCATCGTGATGTAGAAGTTTCTCCGTTTATTGGTCCGAAGGCTTCTGGCTGTTAGCCGTCGGATCACCGCTCCATTATTGTTCCGCATCCCGTCACCTCGCTTCCGGCAGGACGATCCGGCCGTCCTCGATCCGAATAACCCGATCCGCGAGCTGAGCGATCAGCTCATTGTGGGTGATCATCAGGATGGTTTGGTGGAAGCGGGTAGAGGTCATCTTCAGAATACCCAAGACCTCCTGGCTCGTCTTGCTGTCCAAATTCCCAGTCGGCTCATCGGCAAGCAGGATGGATGGCTTCATGGCCAGAGCTCGGGCAATGGCAACGCGCTGCTGCTGCCCTCCGGACAGATGACCCGGCAGCTGGTGCTTCTTTTCCGACAACCCCAGCGTTTCGATAATATTCTCTACGAAGGTCTTGTCGACGGTGCCGCCATCCAATTCAACTGGTAGAACGATGTTCTCGTACACATTCAGGATGGGAACGAGGTTGTAATTCTGAAAGACAAACCCCACATTCCGGCGGCGGAAGATGGTCAACTGCTCGTCTGTCATGGCCGATAAGTCCTTCCCTTCTACCAGAACACTACCCTCCGTCGGCTTGTCCAGCCCGCCGAGCATATGGAGAAGCGTGCTTTTTCCCGAACCGGAGGTCCCGACGATCGCGACGAATTCTCCTTGCTCAACCTCCAGATCAACGCCATCCAAGGCCTTCACTTGGGCGGGGCTTTTCCCATAAACCTTCTTCAATCCTTCTGTCTTTAATACGGACACGCAGCAGTCCTCCCTTCTCTAGTGCCCCTATCATAACCCGCAGTTCTTACAGGCTTTTGACGGGATTGCTTTTATTTCTTACCGTTTTGTAAGAATAAAGAGAAGGTGGTATACCGCCCCGGTTTGGAATCCACCAGGATGTACCCGCCTTGCTTCTGAACGATCATCGCAGCCAAGAAGAGTCCGAGTCCCGCGCCCTCCACTCCCTCAGCATTCCTTCCCCGGTAGAACCGCTTGAATACCGCGTTCCATTCATCCGGATCAATCCCTGGGCCGTAATCCGTTATGTTGATTTTGGTATAGATCGGCATGGCTTCCACGGACAACTGAATAACGCTGCCTGCAGGAGCATATTTGACGGCGTTTTCCAGAAGGTTGGCTAGCGCCTCGCCCGTCCATTTGCGGTCATGGAGCAGGAGAACATCTTCAAAAGGCTCGGTGTGGATGGTGATGTTCTTCTTGGAGGCGGCCATATACACGTCGCTGATGCTTTGGGAGAGGGTTGGCTTGATGCTTGCCGAAACGGGGACAAGCTCGATAGCTCCGACCTCAAGCCTGGACATTTTCACCAGGCTGACCATCATCCACTGCAGCTTTTCCGTTCCGGCCTTGATGCGCGTCAAAAACTCCTGCTGTTCGTCTGCCGTCGTATTCCCTTCCAGCAGCAGGTCGGTGTACATGGATATTCCGGATAATGGCGTCTTCATTTGATGGGACATGTCTGACAGAAAGCTTTGGATCGTTTCCTTTTCCTGCTTGGTCTGCTTGACGTCAATCGTGCTCATTTGAATGATTTTAATCGCTTTGTGGGTAAGCTTGGAAAGACGATTATCTCTCGTCGTTTCCATCGAGAAGTCTGCATGTCGGGCCAGCACGCCATCCAGGATTCGATCCATGGCATCAAACGATCGTTTCACATAACGGTAGCTGAACCAAGAGACGAAGGCGCATAGGGCAGCAGCCAGTAGGGCAATGGATATGGCGAGGATCACGCTCATTCTCCTCCGTTCTACATGTAGCCGATCCCGTGAATGGTCTTTATCGTCCTTGGATTTTTGGGATCGTCCTCGATCTTTGCGCGCAGCCGGCTAATGTTGACCGGCAGGGTATTCTCATCCACGAAGTTGCCGTCCTTGTCCCACAGGGCGGACAGAATCTGCTCCTTGGACAGCACTTGCCCGGTATTGGTCATCAGATAGGAGAGCAGCTTGAATTCCGTGATGCTGACGGGAATTTCCTCATCCCTGCGATAAAATTTGAACAAATCCGCATCCAGCTTATAGGGCCCTGAGCAAATGAACGGGCGGCTTCCCGCCTCGGTGCGCCGAAGCAGCGCTTCCACTCTTGCACGGAGAACCGATAAGGAGAAGGGCTTCGTGATGTAATCGTCCGCTCCCGCCAGCAGGCCGGACACTTCCTCAATTTCCAAATCGCAAGCGGTCAGCATGATGATGGGGATTCCTGAGTACTCTCGGAGCTCCTTGCAAAAGTCCATTCCGCTGCCGTCGGGCAAGCCCAAATCCAGCAGGATCAGATCCGCTTTATGCTGCTCCAGTTGCCGTTTCGCTTCCTTGATATTGCCGGCCGTAAGAGGGCGGTAGCCGCTCTTCTCAAAAGTAAAGGCAATGCCTCGGCTTAGATTCTCGTCGTCTTCCAGAATCAGTATCGTTCTCATCACAAGCCCCCGATAGGAAAAGTTGCTCCGTTCTGTGCGTTCCCATAATTCCCCCATTATAACGTTTGATTGGTTAAAAAACAGCCAGCGAGTACGATGTCAACCTGAATCGGGAGGAGACTGGCTTGACATCAGCAGTATGATGTAACTAAAATGGTTACATCGGAATGACGCAGAAATGGAGGAGATTCCATCATGAAAATTGAAATATGGTCCGATTTTGCTTGCCCCTTCTGTTACATCGGCAAACAAAGGCTTGAGGAGACGCTTGACCAATTTGAGCATAAAGGCGAGGTAGAGGTCATTTTCAAAAGCTTCGAGCTTGATCCTCATGCCCCACGGAAGATCGACCATGACGTTCACGACATGCTCGCAGAGAAATATGGGATGAGCCGGCAAGAAGCCATCGCCATGAATGAAAATCTCGCCAAGCAAGCCGAGGCTGCCGGACTTACGTTCCAATTCGATACGATGAAGCTGACCAACACGTTTGATGCTCACCGATTGGCGCAATTCGCCGCGAAGAAAGGGAAGGCGAGTCCGATGGTTCAAGCTCTCTTTCGGGCCTATTTTACGGATTCCCGGCACTTGGGAGATCATGAAACCTTAGCCGACTTGGCCGTTGAGGCCGGATTGGACCGGGATGAAGCTCTTGCGCTGCTTGCCAGCGCTGATCATTCTGCCGATGTACGTGCGGATGAGGACGAGGCGCAAAAGCTGGGCGTGCGAGGAGTCCCGTTCTTCGTGTTCGACCGCAAATATGCCGTATCTGGAGCACAACCGGGCGAAATGTTCCGTCAAGCGCTGGAGACTGCCTGGAAAGAATCGCAGCCATTTACGATACTGAGCAGCCCCAAAGGCGAAGAGGATGACGGCTGCCAGGATGGTTCGTGCTCGATCCATTAAGGAGTGTACCGCAGACGAATAGCAGTTGAAGCCTGTCTGCCCCTTATAAGAAAAACGAAAAAGCGTCCTCCTCCTGTCTAGCTGATAGGAAGAGGACGCTTTTTTCTAGTGCATGTCTTCAAACCGGATACTCCATCTTACAGCGAGTTTATGCTAAGTCCGGAAGGCCCTTAGAGGACCGGATTCCGACATCGGCTTCCGCTGCTTTGATCTGTTTGTCGGTTTGAAGCCCCACGCCGATCGGTGTCGGTGCAGGGTAACGTGGGGCGTTGCCGCCCCGCCGTTACCGCTCCGCGCGATTGCGCATGAACGGCCACCAGTTGGCCGGGCCGAAGGTACGGACCATCACCGGGATGAACAGCGGCAGCATGATGAACGCGTAGAGCACGAGTCCGGTCAGCACCACCGTTGCGATCTGGAGGATGGACAGTACGCCCGAGGGCAGCATGGCGGCGAAGGTGCCACCGAGAATGACGACCGCCGACATGATGACCGAGCCCATGTTCTTCATCGCTTCCAGGATCGCATCTTCTTCCCGCAGCTCCGGATATTCCTTGAAGCGCGCCATGAGGAAGATGCTATAGTCGACGCCGAGAGCGATCAGCATCGTGAAGGCGAAGAACGTTACCGCCCAGTTGATACCGGGATAGTCCAGAATGCGGGTGAAGATCACTTCTGTGATAGCCATGGACGTAAAATACGTCAGCAGAAGCGACAGTATAATGTAGATCGGAATGACGAGCGAACGGAACAGCAGAATGAGGATGATCGCGACGCCGATCAGCATGAAGATGACCGTGCGGGTATAGTCGCCGCCTGAGATTTCCTTCAAGTCATGGTTCATGCTCGATACGCCGCCGACGGCGTATTCGGCCTTCTCCAGATCGGTGCCCTTCACCGCCCGATCCATCGCTTGCTTGACGCCTTCCGTTTGTTCCATCGTTTTCACGTCATAAGGATTGCCCTCGAAGATGATATCGAAGCGGACGATCTTGCCATCCGGAGACAGATACGTGTCGAGCGCCTTTTGGAAGTCCGCATTTTCAAGAGCCTGATCCGGCGCATACCAGCCGGCCAACTGCTTATCTGACGAAACGGACAAGGCTTTCATGTAATCCTGAGCCGACTTGATGCCGTCCGTGACCTGGTTCAGGCCGCTGACGCTCTGATCGAGTCCATCCGTCAGCTGCGACAGCTGCCCGCCGAGGTCGGAGAAGCCTTGAGCGAACTGCTTCTGGCCCTCGCTCAGCTTGTCGATTCCACCGGTCAGCTCCGGCAGCTTCCCGACCACCTGGCCCTGCCCGGCTGCGGCCTGCTCAAAGCCCTGCTGCAGCTTGCCGATGCCCGCTGCGAGCTGTCCGAGGCCTCCAGCCAGTTGCTCCTGCCCTCCGGCGGCTTGCGCCAGCCCGGCGTTCGCCTGCCCGAGGCCGCCGCTTACGGCTTCCAACTGGCTGTTCAGCTGAGTCAGCCCCTGGCTCAGCTGGGTGGCTCCGTCCTGGAGCTGCGTCAGCGCGCCTTGGGTTTGCAGGAAGACAGGGTCCGTCTTCAGCTCGGGATACTTCACCCCAAGGCCGGTCAGCCCTTGGCCTACGCTGGTGAGCCCATCGGCCAGCTTGCCGGCTTCCGTCGCCACCTTCGTGTAGGCACCGGATAGTTGCCCGAGCCCCGTCTCCAGCTTCTTGTAGCTCGCGAGCAGAGTCTGGCTTCCCTGCGCCAGTTGATCGGCGCTGGCCTTCACCTTCGTCATCGCCGCGCTCAGCTCGGACGCGCCCATCGAGCCGTCCTTCAGGCCCTGCTCGATGCGCTTCAGCCCGTCGCTCAGCTGAACGACGCCGTTCTTCAAGGCGTCCGTTCCCGTTACGAGCTGACTCGCTCCGTCTGCGGCTTCCTTCAGCTTCGGCTCATTGGCTTTGAGCGAGCCGCTCGCTTCCGTAAGCCCGGAGGAGATCTTCGTCAGCCCTTCCGCGCCTTGGCCGAGGCCGCTCTGCACCTTCTCGGCTTGGTCGGCCACCTGCAGGTCGGAGAGGATGGCCCCGGTCGGGCGCGTCGCGCTGCGCACGGTCTTCACGCCATCCGCCTTCAGCAGCTCGCGGGTGATCTGCTCGACCTGCGCCAGCCCTTCGGCGCTCCTAAGCGAGTGATCGGTCTTCAGGACCACGCTGCCCGGAAGCGATTCGCCCGGCCCGAAGCTATCCGAGATCAGGTCGAAAGCCTTGACGGAATTGTACTTGCTGCCGACTTCATCGAGCGAGTTGAACGACTGCGCTCCCGTGTAAATCGACAGGAACGGAACCGTTACGACGGCCACGATGAGAAGGGCCAGGAGCGGCCGTTTCACCGAGAAGCCGCCTACCGTTCCCCACAGGCGGCTTTGCCGGTGGGTGATGCCGCCCTTGGCCGGCCAGAACAGCACCGGGCCGAGCAGCGAGAGCAGAACCGGAACGAAGGTCACCAGTGCGATCAGCAACACCGATACGCCGACCGCTACCGCTACCGCCGAACGGTACAGCGAGAATTCGGAGAAGCCGATGGCCACGAAGCCGGTCAGCACCGCCGCTCCTGCCACCAGGACCGTTTTGCCCGCCGTCTTGTAGGTGGTGAGGATCGCCTCATTCTTGTCTCCGCCTGCCGCAAGCTCTTCCTTGTACCGGCTGATCAGCAGAATGCAATAATCCGTCCCGATCCCGAACATAACCGCCACCATGAAGATTTGCGTGAAGGTGGAGATCGGGAAACCGGCCCGGTCGACCAGGAAGGCCACGACCGACTGGGCGGCAATGTAGCTTAAGCCCACCGAGATGAGTGGGATGAAGGGAGTGACCGCCGAGCGGAACACCGCAAACAGAATGACCAGGATGAAGACGACGGTAATGCCCTCCGTCTTCTTGAGGCCGGTCTGCGAGCTCTCGACCACATCCTCGGTAATGAGCCAGTTCCCCGTATAGTAATGCTCAAGCTTGCTGCCGCTCGCTGCGTCGTACAACGCCTCGCGCGTCTCCGAAGCCGTCCGGTCTCCAAAGCCCACGCCGAGCAGCACCAGGACGGTCTTGCCGTCCTCGGACACCATTTCCTTTTCCAATTCCTTGGTGTCGAAGTGGGTCGTGATGGAGAGAATGCCGAGCTTCTCCTGCTCCGCCTTCAGCTTCTCAACGGTGGACTTGATATCCTCCATCTGCGTTGAGGTCAGCTTGTCGTCGCTGTGGAAGACGAGCACCGTGCTCTCGCCGTTCTCCTTGCTGTCCTTGTTCATCTCCGCCTGCAAGTCCGCCGCCTGCCTGAAGGAGTAACCGTCCGGAACGGTAATCTGCCCCTTCTCGCGGACCAGCGTCTCCATGCTCGGAGCCGTCACAGCCAATCCTGCCACTGCTGCGATCCACAAGATGAGAATGACCCAGCGGAATTTTAATATGGTTTTCATCTCTCTGTCTCTCTCCTCTCATCCGGCTCTGACAGCAGCTTGGCCAGCTTTTCAAACGGCTGAATAAACCGCTCCGAATCCTCGTCTTCAAATTCATTCAGGTAATGAGCAAGAATGCTCTCAATCCTCGCGGTCAGCTCCGTCGCCAGCCGCAGGCCCTCCTCCGTCAGCAAAAGTCGGGTTACCCGGCGGTCCCTGGCATCCTCTTGTCGGAGAATCCAGCCCTTCGCTTCCATCCGCGCTACGATAGCGGTGATGGTGCTCTTCCCCACGCAAAAAATGCTCGCCAGCTCCGTGGAGGTCGTCGATTGCTCCGACTTATCCTTGATAAATTGCAGGATCATGTATTGATCCTCTGTAATAAACTCCGGCATAATCTCGCGCAGCATCGCCCCGATCCTGCGGGTTATCGTAAAGTTCGCCGCCATGTAGCGGCTGATGATCTCCTTCAAAAGCTCCGGTCTCATCACAGCCTCCTCTCTTCCCTGTTGTCAAAGGGTTCAACGGACAAGTAGTTCGTCAAGCAAACAGTTCGCTAAACGAACTATATCAACAAAAGTAGCCCTTGTCAAATTGGAATCAAAACCTGTACTCTGGTAAAATGCAAACATCCCAATCGAAAGTAGGTCACCCTCATGCCATCCCTGTTATCCCCCCTTTTTGAGCGTGAAGAAGCGCTTCTGAGGGAAGTCGCCGACGCTTGCGAAGAGGCTTTGGAGAGCCGAAGCCTGTCGGAATCGCTGCCGGCTCAGGTCCAAGCCTACGCCCGACATGTCCGCTCCCTGCTCGACGGCTTGGCCGGGGAGATCCACGATCATCTGGCTGCCGATATCGAGGAGAGCGTCGCGGCTGCAGGTGAACCCTCTGCTAGGGAAACGGAATCCCGTTCGCAGCAATCGCCCGGTGAAACTGAGACTAGATTTCCGATCTCGCAAAACGCTGCGGCTTTCCTGCGAACCGTCCGAGCCGATTTTCCTGGCCTTACGGAAAAGCACCCTGAGCTGCTGCGCCTGCTGATGGACAGCCAGCCCTTTCTCGACGCGAACTCCTGGCTCGCCCTCACCGACAAGCTCGCGTCAAGCGAGGAACCGCTCGCTCTTTCGCCCCGCACCAGCGGTAATCTGCTCCGCCTGTCGATGATGACTTACCACGGAGAAGAGATCAGCTTTTCTCTCGACAGGCAGCCTGACGCGAAACAGAGAAGTGCCACTGGGTTATCCGGCCATTCACAAGCTTGGACCGGCGTTGATCTGGAAGCCAGCGGTACCGATGTCCTCGTCTCCCTGCTCTCCATCCACGACGGAGTTGGAGCTCTGTGGACTGCTTTGTCTGCCAAGCTTGAGAAAAGCGAATAGGGAAGAGAAGGATGGGAGAGCTGGTAAATTTGTCAACTTTCCCGTCCTTTTAAATATGAGTAAATTTTATAATAGATTAATTTGTACTGCCGCCGATAGGGTCTCCTATCGGTTTGTTTCGTATTATCGATCCATTTCTTGGAATATGCACCCAAGTTGTTGGTATACGATTGTTCGTCTATGCGTTAGTATAACTTTGTGAATTATCCTATATATTGGATCTTTCGCAAGACCGTTACGATGATCCTTGTAGAAACAGGGTACCTGACCAATCAGACAACTCCGGGAAGTATTAGGGGCCAGAAAGCGACTTATCAGGATGCGTTAAACGGGATGTGAGCCCACCTCATTCAATCCTTTATCCATATCCATATACCGGAGGACTGTCCATGAAAAAAAACCTTTTACTCCTTCTGTCCCTCTCCAGTATCCTGCTATTCTCCGCCTGCTCTGCCGAAGAAGCCACCTCTTCTATCGTCCCACCGTCACCTGTTGCATCCGTCTCTGCTCCACCGTCCTCGATTCCATCTGAATCTGCTCCAACTGCCCTTGCCACCCTTACGCTCAACCCGTCCGCTTCTACTAAGCCTAGAGGTGTCATCATGAATCCGGATGGGAAATCGAGCTATATCAGCAAAGAAGGGTTGGATATCCACACGGAACCTCCAACGGAAGGCCCGGCTTTAATCGCATGGAAATGGTTTAAGTGCAGGGGAGAACAAAACTATGATGAGGCCTTAACCACTTTACAGGGCTACCGGAAAAAAACCGGTTTGTACAGTTTATATGCCCTTAAATCGCAAGAAGTCTATTTAAAAGAAGTGAAGGGAGCCAAATTGATTCGCTGGGCCGATGTCACCGCCATTGCACCGAAAGAAGGCGAAGACGAGGGAGCAAAGGATTACAAAGTCATCTACATGGAGCTGGATTTCAAAGTTCGAGGAAAACTAACACCGGCACAGACGGACATGCACAATGGCCTCAACCAATATGCCGTTCACCTCGTCCAAATGAACGATGGCGATCCCTGGGAGATTTCCTTGCTCGGAGGCGCTCCGCTTATGGAGAAGTAAGAGCGGGACGACTTTCCTGGCTGGATTCGGGACAGAACGCAAAAAAGACGGCCGCCTATTCGGGCTAAGCCGTCTTTTCTATGACGTCTATCACTCACTCTGCGAAGAACTCATACGTCCGCGTCCACGCCACTGTTTCTCCCGGCTGGAGGGAGAGGCGTATGAACACCTCGGGGGAAATGACGGCGGCATGGCCCCACATGGCCACCCGATCAATCGGGAAGTCGCCCGATTCCCGCACATAAGCTCCGCTTGGTACATGACGCAGTTCCCAAGTGAAAGGGGAATCGATCGTCGGGACGGTCAGCTTCGAATAAAACTCGCCTTCCGGTCGCCCCGTCCAGGTGATCTGCTTCTCATCCAGCTTCAGGTCGGCTCTATTGCCCACCTCAGGGCTCTCCACTTCAACCGCGCCTCCCCAAGTCAGCGTATAGTCCGGCCCCGCTTCGTACGAGCCGATGCGCAGGAAGTTGTGGACGTACTCATCCGTTTCGATCGGCTGGCCGCCGGTGTTGGTCAGTCGATAGGCGATGGACAGCTTGGCGCCTTCCAGGGTGAGCGTCTTTTCCAAACGGCAGGCATAGCCATTCACTTCCTCTGGCTCAACGGTGAAGCGTACCGAACGTTCGTCGCCTTCTCGGTGGATCATAAAGGGCTTAATGGGATAATGGAGCATGAAAAAGTACGGGTCTTCGTCCAGCTTTTGCAAGAGGCCGATGCCGAGCTTGGGGAATCGCCCTCCGACCGCTGCATCGGAGTACCCGAGCGCCTCTTCAATTCCGAATTCGTTGCAGATGCCGATTCCTCCGCTGCCTTGTCCGGGAGTTTCATTTTCCACCCCGCAAAAAGTCATTCCGGTTTTGCGCCAGGTCACCTGGGTAACGAGGCCGCTCCAATCGAAGCGCGCGCCCTTGTAATCTTCGCCCGGGTCGGCGATGCGCACGTCCAGCTCTTCGCTGTGCAAATGATAAGCCATACTCGCATTCCTTTCTCTGTTGCCGTAATGACTCCAGTTTAGCGCGCTCCGAGTTCAACCTCAAGCTGGTGGGTGGTTTCATCTGCAAGTGTGGCGATGAGACGGCGGTCGAGCAGCGCTCCGTCTCGGCAGGCGCAATACGGAACTAGCTCCCCGTTCAAGCGGATCGCATGGACCCTGTAGCTTCCCGCTTCCAGCTTAGCCGGATTTCGATAGCTCACCTGGAGCCTCCGAGCGGCAAATAGGGTGGTGACGGCGGCATCCCCGTCGGCCGTGAACTGTTCGGCTGTCAGCTTCGGTTCGAGAACGAGATCGCCCATTTCCCCTTTCACTCCATATACTTCCGTCAGGTGAGTGAGCAGAAGCCAACTGGCCGAACCGGTCAGGAAATGGTACATGCCCCGGCCCCTCTCATTGATGTATTCGGGAATGCCCGGGTAGATCCGGCTCTTCTCAAAGTCGCTCGACAGAGCATAGACAGATTCCAGCACCTTGCGGCCTTCCTTAACGAAGCCCCTCTGGTAGAGAGCGTTGCCGTACATGACCGTCATGTGGCTGAACATGGCCCCGTTCTCCTTGTGCCCGAAGGCGAAGCCGAAGGCACGGCCGAGGTTCTGCTGAATGCCGCCGAAGCGGCTGTTCAAGCGGTAGCCGATCTCGGGATCGAGCAGATAACGGTCGACGGCATGAACCATCTTGCCGATCTGCTCCTCCGTAGCCACGCCGCCCATGATCGGGAACACTTGGCCGGTGAGGGTGATGCGCACGCCGTTCGGATGATCGCCCTCGACCCGTTCGCCGTCATTGTTGTAATAGCCGTTGAACCATTCCTCGCCATCCTGCGAACGCAGCCATTCCTGCTCGCGGAGATGCTCCGTCAGCCAGGCGGCCTTCGCGTTCAGGTCGGCGATCAGTTGATCGGCTTCGACAGCTGTCTTGCGACCCGTCACCTTGCCGGGCGCGGCGTCGTAGAAACGCTCCAACTGAGCTCGACGGGCCTCCACGGAGTCGTAATCAACTCCGCATCCGATCGTATCCATCAAGAGCAGAATTTCCTCCGCCACTTCGACGGTAGATTCCCCTTTGCGATCGCGCAGCGCGGACACCAGTTGGCCCAGCTCCTTCAGGTTGCTCGCATAGAACGCCGTGAACGTGACGCTTTCGCCCTTGTCCGCCGCCATATCCATGCCGTCATTCCAGTCCGCCCCTTCCAGAAGGATATTGCCATGCGCTCCGGCATGGAAGAAGGGGACCAGATTTTGCAATAGCAGATGCTCAAGCACCGTGCCGCTGTAGACCTCCCCCGCCTCCGTGCGCAGCCGGCTGCCGTCTTCCGACGTCCAGCCCGGAACGGTTTCCGCGCAGCGCCTCCGAAAGCGGTCTTGGAAGTAGGTTTGCTCCGCCAACAGAAAATCCAGATCGCCGCTCTGGTTCAGATAGAGCAGCGTCGTGAGCAGCGGCCAAGCGCCGTGGTCCATCCAGACGCGCGGGATGTTGTTGCGGTCCGCGACGAAATCACCCGGCTTCGATCCGATGATCGTAGCATTGCTGC
Source organism: Gorillibacterium timonense (assembly GCF_001457415.1). GTDB lineage: Bacteria > Bacillota > Bacilli > Paenibacillales > NBRC-103111 > Gorillibacterium > Gorillibacterium timonense. The sequence continues at coordinate 404,921 of NZ_LN881721.1, read as the reverse complement.
CGTCGATGCGAACTCCGGCGAAGTTGTTCAGCAGCAGCTGGCGGACCTCATCCGGTTCCATGACGAGCAGCGCCAGGCAATCCTGCCACAAGTCGCGCCAGCCCCGGCCGCCGCGGCCGTAATCGTGATGCGGCAGGAACGAGTTGCCGAACAGGCGGCGGAGAACCGGCTGCAGCGTCACCCACTTCATCCAGCGGTCGAAGTCCGGGTCTCCGGAACGGAATTCTACTCCCGCCACCTTGTCCTTCCAATAGCTCTTTGTGGATTCCAAATGTTCTTCGAATTGAGCGGGAGAAGCATAGCTCTTCACCAGCTTGCCCGCATCGACCCGGTCTTCCGCGATAGCCAGGATCAGAAGATAGCTTCTCCTAGCCCCCGGCTGAAGCTCCGCATCTCGAAAACGCACCCCCCCCAGCGCTTCGTAGCCTTCAAATTCTTCTCCCGCTTGGGCAAGCGGAACCCCTCCGCAGACGATGGCTTCCGGCCAATCGAGGCTTCCGGCTTCACCGACAAAGGGTTCGACCTCCGGATAGAAGCCGATAGGAGCCGTCCCGTCTCCTTCCGCGCCAAGCACCGCATATGCGGTCCGGTTGATCCGATGCCCCCGTTCGTCAAAGGACAAGGAAGGCTGCACCTCGACTCCATGGTCATTCGTATACGCGCGGTTCAACAAGGACGTCACATGGCGGTGGTCACGCAGATTGTCGGCGGAGCGGCCATACAGAGGGATGGCCGCCGTGGGCACAAAACGGACAGGATCAGTCCCCTCGTTCACGAGCTCGATCCGCATCAGTTCGACCTTATCGGCAGATGCCGGAACGAACTGGGTGACCTCGGCACGCAAGCCCGAGCCGCGGTGCTTGCGGATCGTCTTGTGCCAGAGGAAGCCCGCCTGCAGAACCGTCTCGTCCTCTTTCGCCGTATTGATCGCAGCGAGTTGAGCAGCGGAGCGGCCGACAGCCGACCAGGGCTCATGCCCCTCCAGGTTCAGCCAGAAGTTACGTCCCCATGCTGATTCGTGAAGATCCTCCACCGACATCGGGGGCGTCAGAAATTCATTTAGCCCCGCCTTCACATCGCCGCTGCCTGTTGGAGTAACCGCCGCCATCATGCCCGCCTCATTCACGAGAGGAAAATACAAATACCGGCTCTTCCCGGGGGCTTCCAGCTCAAAATCGCCTTCCTCCCCGATAAAGCGCCAGCCATTCGTTCGACTATGGTTCGTCATGCTTCTCATCCTTCTCCCTATCAAGAATCCCGGTCCGCCTGCGGCTACCTTTCCGCAAATACTAGCTTCTGCTTTTCGATCCTTTATCAGCATCTTCGATACCCTAATATTCCGCAGCAGTTCACGAAACGAAACCGGTTTCGTTTCCTTCATTATTGCGAATGAGCGGCGGTTTGTAAAGAAAATCTTCTCCCTTCTCCTCACCCAATCGCGACCTATTCGCTTGTTAACATTTGGAGCACTGCGATATAATACGGCTATCGACTGCCCCACTTGTCCGTACTTGCGGATAAGGGGGCCAGGTCGCAAGCGAATCGAGGTTCGAACCCGTGAACATCAAAAAAATCGCCCAACTGGCTGGAGTATCCGTCTCGACGGTCTCTAAAATTATTAACGATTATCCGGAAATTTCGGAGGATACCAAGCTACGCGTCCGGAAGATCATGAACGACACCGGCTATATTCCCTCCAATTCCGCCAAGACGCTCGCCACCAAAACCTCTCATCTCATCGGCGTCATCTTTGCCGGTAAGCTAAATATCGATATGACCCATCCCTTTTTCGTGGAAGTCGTGAACGCCTTCAAGAAGCAGATGGGGATTCTCGGCTATGACCTGCTGTTCTTCTCGAACGAAAAGTTCCAAGGGCGAGGCGATTACCCGGCGCGCTGCCGCCATTTTCATGTCGACGGCTGTATCCTGCTCTCCGGTGAGGAGCTTGAGCCCTCCATCCGCGAGCTTGACGCGAGTGATATCCCCTGCATGGGGGTGGACCTGACGCTAAGCGGCCCAAATTCCGCCCACATCAATTCCGACAACCGCGAGATGGCGGAGCTTGTGGTCAATCACTTCTCCGGGCTGGGGTATGGGCAGTTGGGCTATCTGGGCAGCACAGAAAGCTCGGAGATGTCGCGGGAACGCGAAGCAGGGTATCGTGAAGCCATGAAGAAACAGGGTTTGCCGATCCGGGAAGAATGGTTTCTTCATGCCGATAGCTTCTACGAGGACGCTGGGTACTGGGCGATGAAGCAGCTTCTGACGAAAGGGCCGCTTCCGCGGGCGATCTGGGCCGCCTCCGATCTTCTCGCCTTTGGCGCATACCGGGCCTTGAACGAGCACGGGCTCCGCATTCCGGAGGATGTCGCACTCGTCGGATGCGACGACATCGAAGCTAGCCGGTATATCCGCCCTTCTCTCACGACCATTCGTCAGGACAAGGAAACGATTGGCAAATATGCCGCTCTCCTGCTTTTTGACTTGATCAACCAGCAGTGCAGCAGCCCCTCTCTTAAAGTTAAGCCTGAGCTTATCATCCGGGAATCGTGCGGGACAACGAAGCGCTCGCAGCGGTAACCCGGTCTTTCTCAAGCCTGCCTGATTAGTCGGTGTCGGCCTTTACTCGGATTGAACATCCGAACAGTCGGTTCGATATTTGAGCGCTACCGGATAATTCTGAACGCGAAAAGCCTTTCTCACCAAATGCGTGAGAAAGGCTTTTTTACCGTGTACCGATGCTTCAGGAGCGGTTGAGTTTGCTCGCTCCTCCCCATCGACTCAGCAGCAATGGAAGGACTCCGCTGTTCCCCCTCACTGGTGCGAAGCCCGGAGTCACTCGACCATCCCGTTCTTGGAGAACACGCTCCAGCAGGGGGTTGGATCAAGGTTCAGGGCATCGCATCTCCGCGAGCTCGGCTGTATAGCTTGTACCAGTCTTCCCGGGTCATCTGCTCCGCCACCTTCGCCGAGTCCTGGCAGGCGATGATCCGTTTCGGGTTGACGGACCCGAGGATCGGTTGAATGTTCGCAGGATGCTTCATCAACCAGCCGAGCACAACCGACTCCGGCGTTGTCTCCATCCGCCCCGCAAGCTCATTCACGAAGGCGGCCGTCCGAGCTGTCGTTTCATCTCCGGGGCTCACCGGCCGGCCGGTATACTTACCTTGCTCCAGCGGCCCCCAGCCCTGAAGCTGAATATCTTCCATCTGACAGTATTCCAGAATGCCCTCGCCAAAATTGACGTCCACGCCATCCCTGCGATTGACCCACAAGCCCTGATTGAGAAAATCGAGATGGCCGAGGCCAAGCCGAAGCTGGTTCACGACAAGAGGCTGGGAGATCGCCCGCTGAAGGAAAATCATCTGCGAAGCTCCCATATTGGACACGCCAAAATGCCGCACCTTCCCAGCGCTCGAAAGCTTGAGGAACGCTTCGGCAATCTCATCCGGCTCCATGAGCGGATCGGGGCGATGCAGCAGAAGAATATCCAGGTACTCGGTTCCGAGGCGCTTCAGAATACCGTCCACGGACTGAAGAATGTGATCCCGAGAGAAATTATAGTGTTCCGGCAATACGTCATCCCGGAGAATAATGCCGCATTTGGATTGCAGGACGAGCTTCTCGCGCATGCCGGGGTGGGCGGCCAGCCACTCGCCGAAGGCGGCCTCCGATTTCGTCCGACAGTAGATGTCCGCATGATCGAACATCGTGATTCCGATCGACAACGCCGCTTCCACCGCCTCTGCGGTCCTCTTGCGATCCTCCGCCGTCAGCGGGACCGGCTCCCAATTCTCGGCCAACCCCATGCACCCAAGAACCAGGCGGCTGTCTGAGACTCCGCGTTTTTGCAAAGGCATAACCTTCATCCCTTCACTCCTCCCATCTTCGTACAAGGACAAGTGCTCGCCCGGCCGCTTCCTTCCTCACTTGGCATGCGGTCTCGTCCCTTCCCTTCATTCTAGCAAAAGGGAACTCCTTCCTGCCAGCGCGCATCTTCGCGGCGGATTCATTCTTCTCTTCCGATCCCGCATGAAATCCGGCTGCGGTTGGAAAACTGAATCGGACAACGCTCTGGATCGGAGGCTTTTATGCGCCGCATTCTTTCCATTTACCGGAACGATCTGAGGAACTTGGGCAAAAGTCCGGCGGCCATCGTCATGCTGCTCGGACTTGCGTTCCTGCCATCCCTGTATGCCTGGTTTAACATCGAGGCCGCCTGGGACCCGTACGGCAACACGCAGGGCATCCGGGTAGCCGTCGTCAATGAAGATTCAGGAGCCGAGATTCTTGGTCAGCCGGTCCGGCTCGGCGATGAGATCGTGTCCTCTCTTCAGAATAATCATCAGATTGGCTGGATCTTCACCACGGAGGAAAAGGCTCTCTCCGGCGTTCATCACGGAGAGTATTATGCCTCTCTGATCATTCCGGAGGCCTTCTCCCGCGACATCTCCTCCGTGCTTACCAAGGAGCCCGTCAAGGCGGAGATAATGTATTATGTGAATGAGAAAATCAACGCCATCGCCCCGAAGATTACGTCCAAAGGAGCGAGCGGCATCATCGAGGAGGTCAGCTCCACCTTCGTCCAAACGGCTAGCGAAGCGCTGTTTCGAATGTTCAACACGCTCGGGGTGGAGCTGGCGCGCGAGCTGCCCGTCATCGAGAAGACGAAGACGCTTGTTTTCCGCCTGGAGGATATGCTCCCTGAGATCCACACGGCGATCGATACCGCGGGGAGCGATCTGGACAAGGCCTCTGGCATCGTCGGCAAAGCGCAGAAGGCTTTACCGGTGGCGAATGACATTCTGGGGAACGGAGAGACGTTTGCAGCCGAAGCGGCGAAGGTGGTCGAGCGCAGCCGTGACGTCCTCGCCGCAGCGAAGCCGTATATCCGCCAGGATCTCACCGTCATCCGCGAAACCGCCGATTCGGTCAAGGCGACGGCGTCGCTCCTGGCGGATGCCGCGGCTGAACCGAAGCTGGTGGATGACACACTCGCGGCGGTGATCAAGAAGCTGGAAGGCGCAGCATCGCTCACCCAAGGGGTGCGAGACTGGTTCGCCGGGCTCGATCGCTTTGCCGCAGGCGGCGCATCAACCGGCGGTACCAGCGCCTTCCACACGGAGCTTGCGTCGCTCGATCAGCTCACTAGCCGAATCCAGGGGGAGCGCACGCTGCTCGGCGAAATCCAGGACAGCCGCAAGCAGGGCAAAGCCATTGCGGCAGCTGTCCTCGACAAGCTGTCCGATCGGGCCGGCGAAGTTTCGCAGATCAGCGGCAGCCTCGCCGACCGCTTCGACTCGGACATCGTTCCGAAGGTAAGCTCCGCTTTTGATAGGGCGGACAAGACGATTGCCGAGACCCGCAGCCTGCTGAACGAAGCCGTTGCCGCGCTGCCCGACATTCAGAAGATTCTTCAGGATGCGGCATCCGGTGTCGCCTTCGGCACCCGTGAGTTGGCGGAGGTGCGCAAAGCATTCCCCACCGTCGAAGAGAAGCTGCACGGTATTGCCGACCGGATTCGCGCCTTTGAGCAGCGGGGAGACATTCAGGAGATCATCGATCTGCTCGTGAACGACTTCGAGAAGAAGAGCGATTTCTTCGCCCACCCGGTCTCCCTCGTCGAAAACAAGCTTTATCCCATTCCGAATTACGGGTCGGCGATGTCGCCCTTTTTTACGACACTGTCTCTATGGGTTGGCGCCCTACTCCTCGTTTCTCTGCTCTCCGTCGAGGTTCAGGATTGCCCGGGAGGCTGCCGGGAATATGAGGTGTATTTTGGCCGATACCTGATCTTCCTCCAGACGGCACTGCTTCAAGCACTGTTCGTCACGCTGGGGGACATCTATCTGCTGAAGGCGTATGTCCATGATCCGCTCTGGTTCGTGCTTTTCGCCCTGCTGCTCAGTTCCGTCTTCATGCTGATCGTCTATACGCTGGTGTCCGTCTTCGGCAATGTGGGCAAGGCGATGGCGATCGTCCTCCTCGTGCTGCAGTTGGCCGGATCGGGAGGAACCTTTCCCATACAGGTGACGCCGCCGTTTTTTCAAGCGATCTATCCCTATTTGCCCTTCACCTACGGCATCAGCATGATGCGGGAGGCGACCGGCGGTATCCTCTGGGATATCGTGCAGCTCGATTTCCTGCGCATGGCCGTGTATGCGGGGGTGGCTCTGCTTCTCGGGCTGGCGCTCAAAGCCCCGATCAACCGGGCCTCCTCGTCACTCGTCCGGCAGGCGAAACGCAGCAAATTGATCCATTGAACCATTTGCTCATGAGATGGCAACAACGGAGCCTTCCGTTTCGTCTATTCCGTATAACGGCCGTAGACCGTGATCTTCTGTCGAATCGGGAGGGTTCCGTTTTGAAAAAGTCCATACTCTCATGCTATCTCCTGGCGGGTATCCTGCTGCTGTCCGGCTGCGGCGGCAGCGTCGGTCAAGCAGGCGCTCCGGCCTTCGATCCGCCGGAGGAATCCGTCGCAGCTATCGGTTCTGCGGAGGACGGAACAGCCGCCGCTCCGGCTTCCCCGCCCTCCGAGCCCGCCTCTGGAAGCAAATCCTTGGCATCGGTCGGCGTTACTGCGTCAGCCTCTCCTGCAGACGCTTCCTCTCAACCTCCCGTTTCCTCTGCGCCCGCATCTGAACCGGCTTCTCCCGGAGAGGAGAGCAGCTACTCCTGCGGCGAGCTGACATTGGGAGAGGGAGACGCCGCCGTCAAGCTGCCGCTGTCCTGCATACGCGGGACGTATGGGCTCGATGCTCCCCGAACGCAAGAGCCGCCCTCCCCGATTCAGATTGATGGGTATTCCGTCTCGCCCGCTATGTCCGCCAAGCTTGCCGGCTATTGGTTGAGCGAGGGCTGGGATGATCCCGCGCGGGGGCTCTTGCTTCTCGCCCCGAACCATTGGACCGTGCGCCAAGGGGAAATCGGCGCAAATGGGTCCAGCGCAATCCGGGTGGAAGATCCCCGGGACTCGAATCAATACGTTCGCTTCCAGGATGACGGGGCATGCGTCGGCTGCATCGCAAGCCAAATCGGCGCCTATTTCCCCGAGCTTCGAACATGGGCGGAGGAGTCGGGTTTCCCTCCGCTTAATACACCCGACTTTCAAAAGCAGTCCTTGCTCAACCCGAACTTCATGTTCTACAGCCGAGAACCCAAAGCGAAGGAGCTTGAAGTCCTTGGCGTCGCTTATCAGGAGCATGATGGAGATCCCGTCTTCCGTTCGTTTGAGGTACAGTTGCCAGTCTCCCGTCACGACGAAGCGATTGCTCTACTGCAATTCTTCCTCTTTCAGAACGGGTATTCAGGAGAGCCTTTGAAATAGCGCCACTCGCGGCAAGCAAAAGAACGGGATGCCCCCGGATCCAACCGGAAGCTCCCGTTCTTTTATCATTTCAACCCCGCCACCGTACCGATCGGTCAGGGGGCCGTCACTTCGCGGATAACCACATCCCGGATATAGAGGGTATGCGGACTGTTCGGAGTTCCCGTGACATTGCCGATCAGGAAATTCAGCTTGGCCGTGGAGCTAGTGGCGGTGAACGTCGCTGTATAGACACCCTCCTGACTGGTCAGCGAAAAGCTGCCCAGCCCTTTTCCCACCTCATACTCGGCCATGATGGACCGGGCGAGGGTTGAGGAGGCTTTGAAGGAAACCTGATAGGTCTTGCCAGCGATGATCGGTATTCCCTCCTGATGGAACTGAATCGACCAGTTTTGCGGGCCTGTGGCGGAAATATCGATCTTAGCGCCGCTCGCCTCATACGAGACTGCCGCCGCTCCACCGTCTCCCTCCCAGTGCTTCCAGTCCCCCGAATCGGAGGTGAGCGATCCGTTCAGAACCAAGTTCCCATCCGCGTCCCAGATCGGCTGCTTGAGAAGGGCATCCTTGTAGCCTTCTGCCATGACCTTAATCTGATACGTGCCGGATACGGGGAAATTGTCCCCTTTTACAACGAGCATTCCGCCGTCAAAATAGACCGATTCCGTTACCGTTCCGTTTACGGATACGCCGGTCACCGCGCTCCGCCAAGCTTCGTCACCGTCATACCCGATCTCGACATTCGTTCCCACGATGGGGTGTTCAGGACCGGACGTGAGCTTGGGAGCGGCCTTAAGCGAAGAGGGCAGGCTCGGAACCTGTGCCAGCCTAACATTGTCGATCCACACCGTATGGGCATCGATTCGGCTGTCCTCAGCAGGTATCCGGCCGAGGCCGAGCATGAATTTATACGTACCGTCAGAGGAAACCTCGGCATAAGTCCGGTACGTCTTCCATTCGGTGCCGACCTCCACGGTTTGTTTGCCGGAAGCGCCGCCGACGAGCTCTGCGTAGAGAGGCCGATCGATCGTCGCCTTGGCATCAAACTGGATCACATAAAACCCTTTGGTCATTAGCAGCCCGGTCTGATACAGCTGGATTTGCCAATAATCCCAGCCGACCTGCTTCACATCCGCCTGCATTATTCCATCCTCGACACGAACATCGGCTAAGCCTGCCCACTCCTCATACTGACCTTGATTATGCAGCTTCCACGGCAGAGGATCATCCTCAGAGGCTCCAAAAGCCGTGGTGTTGGCGAAGCTGCCGTCCGCAAGCAGGCTCGCTCCAACCGGAGCGAAGCTGACATTATCCAGGTGCAGCTGATGAGGCACCGGCAAGGAAGCATCGCTGTTCGCTTTGCCATAACCAAAGATAAGGCGGTAGTCCCCGGCGGGAACCTGAACCTGCCATTCGAAGGTCTTACGCTCCGGCGTTATCTCGTAGGATTGCTGCGGGAGGCTATCCGTTCCGTTTCGTCCCTGCAGCTCTACCCGAATGCTCCGGTCGACCGTCGCGCTTAAGTCAAAGCGGACTCGATAGGTTCCGGCTGGGACGGCATCGATGTCCTGATAGAACTGGATATTCCACCAATCCTGGCCCAGATCGGTTACGGTCGCGTCCGCTATGCCGCTCTCCACCGCGAAATCCGCCGAACCGGAATTGCCGCTCGATGCATGGTTATACACGTTCCATCCGGTTAAATCCTGATCGAAGGTGCCATTCACGATCTGACTTGGCGCAAGCTCGACCCATTCGGCGGGCTTGGCGACATGGATCAGCTTCACGCTATCAATCGTGACAGTGCCTGGGGTGCCTCCGAGGAGAAAGCGGAAAACGCCTTCGCTCGCAACCGCTTGCGGCAGAGTCAGCTCGACCGTCTGCTCGGTCATCGCTTCGGTGAGAGCGACCTCCGAATCGGCGTAGATGGCCGAACCGGACGGCTCCGTAAGCTGAACGCGGATCGTCCTTGGGGCCGAAGCCTTGGCCTGGAAGGAGAGCTGGTACTCCCCTTTCGCCGTCAGCTTCAATCCAGCTTCGGACAAGATCGCGTCACTTTGCTGCACGGATTCTTCCGGCAGGGTAACTTCCAACTGCCGATGAGTAGGATTGACGGAAGCCGCCGCGCCTTCCACCGCTTTGGTGAAGGTCCAATAAGTCATCCGGTCGATGCGCCCCAAATCGAAGGAGCCGTTGTAGAGCAGATTGCCGTCCTTCAGCGGGGTTTTCATCGCATTTTCCTTATACGGGTCAACAGGCTCGATCTCCTGGATGCGGACATTGCCGATCCAGACGGGGTTGGCATTCAGCCCCATGCTCAGCTCCAGCCGCGCCAGACGGTCCGTATCCGGCTCCATCTGGAACATGTACTCGTAGGACTGGATTTCGTCCTTCAATGCAGCCGAACCGCTGTAATAAGTGGTGTAGCCGCGGCTCGGACCGCCGCCGACCTTGAAGGTCAGGCTGCGGGTGGCGGATGACTTGGCGTCGAAAGTCAGCTTGTAATAACGCCCTTTTACCGCCGTGAAATTCTGAATCAGCTGGATGGCGTACGACTGATTGCCGGGTTGGGCAATGCTCACCTTGGCAAAGGCTTTTCCATCCAGGAGCACTTTCTCCGCCGTCGCATTCCCGCCGAATTCCGTCATGGCGACAAGATTCCAGCGCGCCGGATCGGTGACGTCGTAGGTTTCGAGCGGAGTCGGCATAGAAGTGACTTTGTTGAAGCCCTGCTCGTACTCGGCGTCATACAGATAGTTGCCATCCGTGGTCGGCAGCTTCGCATTCTCCGGAAGCTCACCGACGGGAATGGCCGGCTCAACGGGGGCTGGATAAGCACCGTTCTTCGGTTGATAGACGCGGACATAGTCGACTTCCATCTGATTCGGGAACAATTCGGGTCCGGGAACGAGATTTGAGACGTAATTCCCGCCGACGGCCAAATTCAATATCAAATAAAACGGTTGATCGAAGGGCGCGGGATGCGCGTATTTGGCCGGTTGACCATCCCCCTTGCTGTTCCAGTTGGTTTGGGTGGAGTAGAGCTGATCGTCCACGTACCAACGGATCGCATTCGGCTCCCATTCTACCGCATACGTATGGTACCCGGTGAACGATTCGCCTTCGGGGAAGGTATAGGATCCGGTCGCCGATTTGTTGTTCGGCCACACTTGACCATAGTGGATGGTCCCCTGCACTTCCTGCGGGTTTTGGCCGCGCGCTTCCAGGATGTCGAGCTCTCCGGAGGTCGCCCATTCCCCGTACACATTGTCCTTCGGCATCATCCAGAAGGCCGGCCAAAAGCCCTGCCCGGCCGGAAGCTTCATGCGCGCTTCGAACCTGCCGTAGGTTTGGGTGAACGTATTGCCGGTATACAACCGGGCAGAGGTATAAGGCTTGCCTTGGTAGCCGTCATTAATGGCGGTGATGATCAGCTTACCGTCCTTCACCTGGGCATTGTCCCGGCGATAGTACTGCTGCTCGTTATTGCCCCAGTCCGTCAGGCCGTATTGCGCGCCCGTTCCTTCCTGATAGCCCCACTTTGTCAGATCCACCTCGGCCCCATCGAATTCATCGTTCCACACCAGCTTCCAGTCCGCGGCAGGACTCGTGGTCGGGGTTGCGGTGGGGGTCACTGTCGGCGTCACTGTTGGAGTCGCTGTTGGTGCTATTGTCGGCGTTGCTGTTGGTGTCGCTGTCGGCGTCTCCGTCGGAGTTGCAGTTGGCGTTGCTGTTGGTGTTACTGTCGGAGTTTCCGTCGGAGTTGCCGTTGGCGTTGCTGTTGGCGTCGCCGTCGGGGTTCCCGTTGAGCCTGGCGTCGATGAAGGTGCAGTGCTTCCTCCGATCACGGTGGTGTAGCCCTTCCCCCGCTTCACGCCATTGATCGTAGCGGAGTCTCCGATAACCGTCAGGTTTTCGACGCTGCCCTCCACGGTCACAACGGCTCCATCCCCTACCAAGACCTGCCCGAACGATCCGATCAGGCGGACGTTCACGTTGGCCGCAAGAGTAACCTTGCCAAATCCTTTCCCAGCTGAAGCTTTGCTTTCGAGAACGGCATCGGATTCAACCGTCAAAGCTTCGATGGAGGATGTACCCTCCAGAGCGATACGGGCGGAGCCGCCCTGTCGGCGAATGACCATCTCGGCAAGCGCGGAGTCCTTCAGAACAAGACCGGGTTCTCCGCCGCCATTGATATAGGTCTTGCCCTTTACCTTCACGCCATCCAGGTGAACGCGGCCTTCGCCGATACCCGGAGCGAGGTACAGATTTCCTTGAATGACCAGGTTCCGCAGAAGCGCATCCTCCGCGTTTACAATCACACTGTTGTTAGCGCTTCCAACTGCAGGCGAGGAAGACGTCACCCAGCGTCCGACGATCCGGTCGAGGATCACGGCGAGCTGGCCGCGAGTCAGCCCATCGTTCGGCAGAAACTTTCCAGCGCTTCCTTGGATAAACCCGAGCCGTACAAATTCTTGCACGGCAGCTTTGGCATAGGGAGCGATGGCCGCATCATCGGAGTAGCTTGTCGCCGGTTCAGTAGCCGCAAGGCCCGAATCGAACTGATAAGCCTTATTCAGTACGACTATCGCCTCCTGTCGGCTGACGACTTGATTCGGCTTAAACGTACCGTCCGAATACCCCTCCATTAGGCCTGCAGCGTGCAATCCCTTGAGGTCGGAAGCATACCAGGCCGCTGCCGGCACATCGGAATACGGCAGCTCTTCGTTGCCCGGGTACCCGAACAAGCGCTGCAGCAATACAGCGAATTCCGCGCGGGTCAAAGCTTGATCCGGCCTTAAGCTTCCGTCGGAATAGCCCTTCAGCAAGCCGGCTCGCTGCCACTTGGCCATTGCTTCGCTTGCATAGTGGTTCCCGGAGCCGGGGACCGCTGCTGCGTCCGCTGCAGCCGTTACCGGCAGGAGCGGAGGAACCAGCAGCAAGAAAGCCAGCAGCAGATGAGTGATGCGTTTGTGCAAAACAATCATCCTCCTTTTGTCTCGTTTCAGGATCAAAAAGGCAAAATCAAAAGCTAAAGAAAGCAGTTTCGCTAAATTATCTTATCAATTGGAAACCACTCCGAATAGGCTCCTTTTTTTGGAATAGGGATGATAATTTCGGAATTTGAAATCGCTTCCACAAATGCGAACACAAAAGAGTGTCCCAAAAGATAACCTTGGAACACACTTAGATTCTCTATACGGTGACATTTAAAAGGAAACCAAGTAGCTAAGCGAGAACAAGCCGCTTAGCTACTTGGTTTTTGTTGTCTACTTCAGCCTTTATGAGTTGATGCAGGCAGGGGAAAGCTCTCCAATCTCCAGACTTACGTCCGGCAAGTCTGGAAGCAGGAACCGCTCAAGCATCGGCTGTTCTCCAGCGGATTCGACTTTAACGGAAGCAGCAGCTGCTAATCAGCTCAAAATGGCACTCTTCTCCATCTGACGGAAATGGACGCCGCTATTTGGCTTCCTTTGGCGTGCTAATGGGCGATTTGCCCCCATTAGCGGCGTGCAGTTCCGCTAGAATTTCAAACCCCTACCTATCGACGAAATAGCGGCCGTGGCCTCCATTAGAAAAACAGCACCAGAGCAGCCTTGGATTAACCCCTTGGTATTTCCACTGGAAAGCCCGATCATGTCTTTGAAAGCACTCCCCTGATCGATCGGTGGCTTTCGTACACCCACAAGGCCGAAATTACGAGAGCGCGCTCCGGGCGGCCAGGATGTACTTGGCCTGATCGAGCGGATTCACTCCCCGGCGCGCTCGCTCGGCGTGAACATCCGGCGGACACTCCCGATACCCGGCATACGAGCTGGACCAGATGCCCCTCCCTTTGGTGAGCGAGCCGATCCGCGCCGGGAAGTCCAGGGAGGTGGCGAGCGGGACCGTGCCGGTGATCTCCATCCTCTCCCCGTGAAGCTCAGGAGCGGAGAATTCGCCTCGCATGACCACGAGCTCGTTCATCAGCTTCCCGCCGAATTCCTCCGGTACAGACAGACGAAACCGCAGCATCGGCTCCAGCAGACGCACTCCGGTCTCCGCAAGTCCGTTCATAATTCCCATCGGCGTCGCCACGACAAAATCGAGCGGGTGCGTATGCCAGACATGATGCTCCCCTTCCAGCAGCGTCACCTTCACATCGGTGACCTCCCACCCGAACAGCCCTTGCTGAAGGGCTTCGGGCACCCGGCGGGCCACTTCGTTCTGATAGCTTTCGAGCAGCCTCTCCGGCCGGGCGAGCGACCGGTAAACGATACCGCTGCCGCGTTCGCCCGGCTCGATGAGAAACCGCAGGATTGCCCAGCACGGCTTCGGCATCGTGTAGGCGATGAAGCCTTCTCCCGTCCGGGCGGGTGTCTCCTTGTAGATCACCGAAGGCGCTCCAAAGCGGACATCGAGCCCGAATCGGCTCTTGACCAGCTCTGTCAGCACCTCGATCTGGATCGGACCCATCACTTTGAGATGGAGCTCACGATCCTCTTTTATCCACTGGAGATCAAGCAGCGGGTCCTCGTCGGCCAGCTCCTGAAAAGCGGCCACCACCGCCATGTAGTCCGCAGCAGGAGGCCACTCGACCTGCACCGTGAGGAGCGGAACCGCGAGCGTTTTTCCTCCCGGAACCTCCGCTTCCGCCCCGAGGACATCGCCGATCCGGGCACGGGACAAGCCATACACCGCAGCGATATCTCCTGCTTCAAGAATGCCGAGGTCCTCCGATCGGCGCCCTTCCACGCGGCGGATTTGCGTCGCCTTCTCGGCAAGCTCCTGCGTCTGATTGTGGACGCTGTCCCGGTTGCGAATGGTTCCTTCATACAACCGCACGTAAGCGATCCGTCCCATGGCCGGGTCCTTTTCCAGTTTAAAGACGACCCCCGCCAAAGGAGACGTCGGGTCGCCCGAGGGGCATGGCAGAAGACGGGCAAGGCCGTCCAACAGCTCGCGAACGCCGATGCCCCGGGCCGATGCGCCGAACAGCACCGGAACGATCCGGCGGCGGCGCGTCAGCTCCGGGAGACGAGAGGCGAGTTCATTCGCGCCGATCTCCCCCTCCTCCAGGTACCGGACGAGAAGCTCTTCGTCCGCCTCCGCCGCCGCTTCCAGGAGCAGCGTGCGGTAAGGCTCGACTTCCCAGCCTTCCTCGACCTCCCGCCCCTCGTCCGCACGCAAGCACTTGTCGGAAGGCAACACCAGTCCTTCCTCTTCCGAAGCGATCCCGCCCCCACCATCGAGGAACTTGGCTAGCGGGGCAACACCGGCGAAGCCTCCCTCCGCTCCGCATGGCGCTTGAAGAGGAGCGGCATTCGCTCCGAGAACCCGGTGAATCTGCCGCAGAGTTCCTTCGGGATCGGCTCCGATCCGGTCCATTTTGTTCACATAGATCAAGGCCGGAAGTCCGCGTTCACAGAGCGCATCCCAGATAACCTCCGTCTGGGCCTGCACCCCCTCCACGGCGGAGACGATCAAGATCGCTCCGTCCATGACCGACAGCGACCGCTCCACCTCGGCAAGAAAATCGACGTGACCCGGCGTGTCCACCAGGTTGATGAGCGTATCACCCCACTCCAGCCGGGTAACGGCCGCTCGCACGGAGATGCCTCTCTCCCTCTCCACGTCGAGAAAATCCGTCTGCGCCGTGCCCGCATCGACGCTGCCCAGCGTGCGGATGCGCCCGCTCGCATACAGCATCTGTTCCGTCGTGGTCGTTTTGCCTGCATCGACATGCGCAAAGACGCCTACGTTACGCAGGCGTTTTTGCAGAGGAGCTCCGGCTCCGTGGCTCGTATTCGCAATCATCCCGTTCATCCGGCCCTACCTCTTTTCTAGCTGTTGGCTCTATTGTACCGGATGGTCCTTATGCGAGTCCATGCAAGCCTTCTCTCTGCAGATTTTGCGGATCATACAGATCATATAATTCAATCCATTTAGGCAGTTTAGGCAGACAAGTTCAGGCGAGATGAACTTCGCCCGTTCACATCTCCTTGCGGTTAAAGTAGAAAAGACCGGATGCCAGGAAAAGGATGGTTCCTCCCGCGATGACGATCAGGACGGTAGACAAGCTCAAATTCAAAGCGGCGAACGTTTCGTGTCCAGCTATACGCGGCATCATCGCCATAAACGGCTGCGCCCACGGATACCAAGGGCTGAAATCCTTGGAGTTCACCACCAAAACATTCGGGATGGTCAGCATGACGTTCAAGGAGAGCGGACCGGCAAAGCTCGTCCAACCGACCGAAACGGCAAGCTGCAGAGCAGCGATCGGCAAAGCCCCGAGCAGGCCGCCTCCAATCCCGCCAAGAACGGTTTGCCAAGGGAGGCTTCCCAACGATAGACCGAGGAGTTTTCCCCCTCCCAGATAAAAGCCGAGGAACAGAAGCTGCATGGCGGCAACCAGGATCAGCACCAGCGTCAGCTTGGCGAAATAGACTGCCGTCCGTCGGACGGGAAGTGCCATCAGCTGCTTCCATCCTCCGTCCAGGTGCTCATAGCGGCAGACGAACGCGGCGAAGATTCCGGTAAAAAGCGGCAAAAACAGCAACCCCTGTCCCGACGCCATATTGAGGAACAGCCCCAGCCACTTCTCATTCTCATTCGCTACCCCCTCCAGATCCAGACTGCCGAGGAGAGTGCTGAGCAGAGGTCCGACCAGAACGAGCAGCCAGATGGAGGATTTGCCCAGCTTGCGCCATTCCGAGGTTAAAACCCTTCCGTACACCCGCATGTCAATTCACGTCCTTTCGGATAAAATGAGCGCAACCGAGTACAAATAACGGTACACCGGCCAGTATGCCAGCGAAGACGGACCATTCCGGCTTGCCCGTATGATTCTCTAGCAGCGGCCACTTCCAGATGACCCAATCCGGAAGCATACCATACATACCTACAACACAGCCGAGAATGCCCACTGTAAGCGATATCGCCTGGTTTTTGAAGGCCACGGACAGCCCGTACTGCAGAACCAGGCAGGCGAGACCGGCCGGCAGCGGGAAGAAGGCTGTTCGGGCAAGCAGAGCGAGCGGTGGAAGCCAGCCGAATCCGAGCAGACCCCCGAGCAGCCAAATGCCGCCAAACAGCAGCAGGCAGGAGAAAGCAAGCAGGAGAACAAGAAGGATCAGCTTCGAAGTGAAGACGCTGAAGCGAGAAACGGGAAGTGCCAGCGTCTGCTTCCATGCGCGCGTCTGATGCTCTTGACCGGCGAACTGGGATGCCAGGAGCGCCATGCCGAGCAGGAGGGCGAGAAAGCTGAGATAAAGCGTATTCTCAATCAGCCCCTCCCAGAGCTTTCCCTCGTATACCTTCGTTAGATAATCGTAGCGGAGGCCAAAGTTGAGAGCGGTGAGGCTGACGACCCCTACCGGCCCCAGAACCGCAAGCGGCACCGCCATCGTTCTCCGAAGCTTGAGAAGATCGGTGGAGAAGACGCGACCGAGCATGCCAAGAGTAGATGTCCGGCTCACAAGCTGTCGCCTCCCACCAGATCGAGGAACAGATCCTCCAAGGATTTGCGGATCTCCTCCACCCGGTATACCGAATGGCCCTCTTGAACCAAGTGAGCAACCAACCGCCCGATCTGCTCATCCGACAGCAGGTCCAGATAAAGCGCTCCGTCCTCAAGAACCGCCCGGCTGTCATATCGCGCAATCGTCAACCGGGCCGTCTCGGGATCGCTCACCGATAGACGAAGCTGACTGGAAGCCTGCCTTTTCAGCATCTCGATGCTGTCCTGGAAGATGAGCTGCCCCTCCCGAATGATGCCCACCCGATTCGCCATATGCTCGATTTCGCTCAGCAGATGGCTCGAGATCAGCACGGTGACGCCGAACTCCTTCGGCATGCTCTTGATCAGCTCGCGAATCTCGTGAATGCCTGCCGGATCGAGGCCATTGGTCGGCTCATCGAGAATGAGCAGCTCCGGATTCCCAAGGAGCGCCGCAGCGATGCCGAGCCGCTGCTTCATGCCGAGCGAGAAGCCCTTCACCGGGCGCCGCTCCTCTCCCGTCAGGCGGACGATCGCCAGCACCTCATCAATGCGGGATACGGGAACGTCCAGAATGCGGCGAATCGTCTCCAGATTCTCGCGGGCCGTCAGATGCCCGTAATAGGAAGGGTATTCCACCAGCGAACCAACTCGCCTCAGGATATCCAGCTTATTCGTGGCAAGGGGCTTGCCGAAGACGTGGACACTGCCCGCCGTCGGGCGGATCAGCCCGAGCAGCATGCGGATCGTCGTCGTCTTGCCGGCTCCGTTTGGTCCGAGAAAGCCGTATATGTCCCCTTTGTTTAAGCTTAAACTGACATTGTTAACGGCAGCCCGGTTCTTATACGTTTTCGTGAGCTGCCGGGTCTCCAATACGATTTCACTCAAGTGTAAGCGCCTCTCTTTCTGTTCTGCGATTGTTCTGCGATCTGTTCACGACTCTCAGTCTATCGCGGTCAGGTTAAAGGAAGAGTGCGCTTCGTTTAAAAAAAGGTTAAAAACCAACACCTGCCTGCGGCAGCGAAATCCCCCATTCTCCGGTCCAACACAAAAAGGAGCTGACCCAAAAGGGTAAGCCCATGCGATAGATCTGATAAGGAAATGCAAAGGAACCTTCAAGGCCACTACATAAGTGGGAATGAAGGTTCCTAATAAAATGTGATCTCACGTATAATGTCGAGCTATACATTCCAAAATGACTTTTGGGATAGCCCCCCGCATCTGGAAATCCGGCAGCCTCCTCATTTCTTACTCGCATGAAAGAGAATGTTGCATTTTATGCACAATTTCACTCCTGATTCCCTATTACTGGCCAATAATGTTGTAATAATTGCATGATTTTCACCATCAAACCAGGTATCGTCTGCAAAATCATGCAATATAAGCAACATTTTTAATAGAAATAGCCTAGTTGTTCCAGGAATGATGCTATTTTTGCATCATTTTCAAAAAAAGACGATTCGAGCTCCATCCTGCTCAGCTACAGAGTAGGTCGTAGACCTTGGCCGCCACACCATGGCGATCCTCTGTCCAGGTTAATTCTCGGAGTAATCCAATGAGCAATCCTCGGAACGAGGTTCGATCTCCTAAAGCCGATCTCGATTGGCAGATCCCGACGAGAAGAGCTACCGCAAATTACCTCGCTTCTCTTGTCGGTCGAATGCGGATCATCGTGCCGTCGGGAGAACTGACCGTCTCGGAGACCAATCCCATCTCGCGGAGCATCAGCTCGACAATAGCCAATCCAAGTCCGGCCCCCCCGCGTTCCGAGCGGGACTCCATGCCCGGTCCGTGGTCGCAGATCTCCACGATTTCCTCCTCCTTGGCTCCGGCCCCCTTGCCGAGCGCAATGAGCCGGATTCCGATGTAACGGCCGTCGGCCGCGTGGCGCACGGCATTCTGCAGAAGATTGTCCAGCACACGGCCCATGAGGTTGGCGTCCACCTGCCAGAAAATCGGGTATTCAGGCGTGTCCAAGTCCAGCTCCATCCCGTTCTGCTCCAAGAGCGGATACCACTCCGCCGCATGCGTTCTCAGCAGCCTCCCCATATCCAACCGCTCAAGCTGGACCGGGTACTTGCCTGCCGCGAGCAGCGTATACGAGAGAAGATCGTCGAGCAGACGCCCCACATCCTCCGCCTTTGCATTCAAGAGCCGAAGCGAATCTCTGCCGCCAGCGGACAGGTTTTCCTTTTCCAGCGAATAGGCGTGGCTTCGCAAGACCGTAAGCGGCGTCCGCAGATCGTGGGACAGGTTCGCGATCAGCTCCCGGCGGAGCTTCTCCTCCTCCGCTTCCCGGGCTCGACCAGCCGCAAGCTCCGTAACCATTCCGTTGAACGCATACTCCAGACGCCCGATCTCATCCTCGCGGCTGATGCTCACCGGCTTCGGAATGCCCCCTCTGTCTTTTCCGGGAATCATCGCCTTCTCCAGCTTCACGAGCCTTCTGCGCAGGCGGAAGAAGAACCACGTCGATATGAAGATAAAGAAGCCCAATAAAATCAACAGCATGACGATAAAGACATGGGCCACGTAGACCGGCACATTCGTTTCCTTGAGCAGGTGAACCGGAACCTGGACAACCATAAAGCCCTGGGTTGTGACATCGCTTTCGGTTTCTTTGCCAATGAATGCGACCACCGTGAACGGGTCGGCGTCGAAGCTCTTTTTCATGAAGGCTACCGTATCACTTGCCGTCCAATGATCGGGGATGGAGGACTGAAAGGGCAGCTCCAGGCGGCTCGTTCCGTTGCCGTCCACCCAGAACATCGAAGCCTCCGGGAATTCATTTTTGAGATCCAGCAGTTTGCTGCTGATTTGAGAAGCTTTCGCATCCTTTAGAGCCGTCGCTTCTCGGTGCCAGCGCTCGGTCATATAGGTTCTGCTTTGATAAGGAGAGGTCGGCTCGTCCTGCCCGGAGACAAAGGGTAAGGAGTAGAGCAGAGAGGATAAGGGG
This sequence comes from Gorillibacterium timonense, assembly GCF_001457415.1. Taxonomy (GTDB): domain Bacteria; phylum Bacillota; class Bacilli; order Paenibacillales; family NBRC-103111; genus Gorillibacterium; species Gorillibacterium timonense. The sequence continues at coordinate 385,160 of NZ_LN881721.1, read as the reverse complement.
ATAAGCAGCGGCCACAGCATGATGGCGGTGAGGAGGATCATCATGTACCGCATCAGCAACGATTTGTACCATTTCGTCCTCATGCGCGCACCCGGTATCCGATTCCCCGGATCGTCTCGATAATCTCCGGCTGTCCCGGGTCCTGCTCCAGCTTCTCGCGCAGGTACCGGATGTGCACCATCAAGGTTTTGTCCCCTTCCAGGAAGGGCTCCTGCCACACCCCTTCATAGAGCTGTTCCTTCGTTAAGATGCGATTTCGGTGCCGTAAAAAGTACTGGAAAATCTGATGCTGCTTCCCGGTCAGTCGGATATCCTCCCCGGTGCGGGAATCGACGATTCGCTCTGCTTCTCCGTATACCTGCAGATGCTTCAGATGGAGCGCCTCCTCTTCCAGCTTGCCGAACCGCCGCATCAGCACCTCAACCCTCGCGGCAAGCTCGTCGGGATGAAACGGCTTCGTCAAATAATCGTCGGCGAACTGCAGTCCCTGCAGCTTGTCCTCGATGGCCGTTCGAGCGGACAGCATCAGCACTGGCAAATCGGGATGAGCCTCCTTCACTCGCCGACCCAATGAAAATCCATCGAGACCGGGAAGCATGACATCGAGAATCACCAGGTCGCAACCCCGCTTGTCCGTGCCTTCTCCCACCAGCGTTTCCTCCAGATGGACGGTCAGCGGACTGCCGTCCGTCAACCAATCCACCTCATACCCGCAGCCGGACAGGTGCTCCGTCACCCAGCTCCCGATCTGCCGATCGTCTTCCACGTACAGGATGCGTTTCTTCAATTGGTTCCCCCCTCAATGCCTTCATTCCCAAGGAAGCTTGTCCGCGCGGGCTTCCCCAGCGAACGGTGAGGGTTCTCCGCTTTCAGTGGAGGAAGTGGCCGCATGGTTCTCGCGGGCCAGCCGTTCCTCCCGCTCACGCCAGCGTTCTTCCCTCTCCTCCACGGTCCGGCGGTCAGCTTCCTCCGCGATGCGGGCGACGACCTCCTCAAACGGCTCCGGGCTGAGCAGCTCGATCGGAGAGATGCCCTTGTCAAAGCGGAAGGCGTCTCCCTCGATGAGCACCACATACCGTCCGTTCAACCTGGCGATGTGAACGCTCTTGCCGTATTCCTCCATCTTGCCCCGGACCGAGATGCCGTCCAGCTTGAAGTTCATCTCATAGTCCGGCTGCGTCTCAACGATGCGCGCAGCGGCATCCGCCACCTGATCGTGGCTCCAGCGTTCCTGAAGCTCCCGCTTTTCTCCCGCGGCCCATATCTCCATGCGCTGCTCTTCTCGCCTGCGCGCGTCCACGGGTGCGGAAGCCGCCCGGTTTCGACCGTCCGGCGAACCCGCTTCACCCAGGCGCACCTCTTCCTCGGATGCCGCAGCCAGGATGCCTTCCGGCGCCGCTCCCGTTTCGTTCTCCGATCCCGCTCCAGCCGCTTCGTCCCAGGGCGGGGTTTCTCCATGTCCAGCTTCGCCCGCCGGTTGTCCGGCATCCAGATCCGTGCCCAGATCCGTACCGTCTTCCTCCGTTTGATAGGAGCCTTCGGAACCATGCCATTTGGCGTCCATGTATTCCTGAACCATCCCGAGCATTTGCTCGGTCACGATGGCCGGCTTCGATTTCTCATAGGTGACGTATTTCAGGAAGTCTTCAAAATAACGAGCATGAGAAGCCTGGTGAATCTTCAGTTCCTCTTCCTCCAGCATCCCCGGCTCCGGCATATAGGGATACTGGATCGACTTGATGCTGCGGGCGCTGATCGCCATTTCCACCTGGGAGACCAAGCTCTTCTCATCCGAAATGCGCGCGATCTTCGGTTCGAAATCGCATTTGAGCACGAAGATAAACGGCTCGTCAAAATACTTGGGCAGCTTCGCAGCCGCTACGATAAAAGCACCTCCGCGCACAGCGCTCGTGTTCAGGTAGGTGCGGATCAGATCATCGCTGACCGCCTGAAACTCCTCCCGGGTCGAGGCCTGCCGAAGGCGTTGAAACAGATTGAAATTGGGGTTGGAGGACGGTTCATAGCCCGGCTCCACAAGAAAGCGGCCGATCTTCGTCGGCGCCTGCTCCGTCTTCGGGTTGCGCTCCGCTTTGCGCTTCAGAATGCGTTCGAGCTCTCCGTGCAGGAATTCCTTCAGCTCGCTATTCTCGTAGCTTTCCCGGTGCAGAGTCTGGAAATGCCGATAGGTCTTCGCTGCCTCCGGGTCTTCGCTCTCGCTTTGAATGACAAAAAAGGACAGGTACTGCATGAGAATGTCCATGAAAATCTCCTTCTGGATACGGGTCAATTCGCCGAAATGGGTATGCTACGAAAATAACTTTACCCCCCGGCGGGCAGGCTGTCAAAGACTAGGTGAAGGGAGGCTCATCATGTGGTAAAGACAGCGGAGGCTTCCCGCGAAGGACCGTCGAGCAACCCCGTAAAACCCGAAGCAAGTCCAAAAAGCCGCCCAGCTCCAGATAAGACAGTTGCCGAAGAGGGCGGCGGAGCAGGCTCCATCCATGAAGAGCGACTTCAGCTCCTCATGCGCTTCACCTTGATGATCTCGGTCCTGAACGGTTCCGTGTTCAACCTGGTGCTGCCCGAGATCGCGCGCCAGTATCGGCTCCCGTCCTCCCAGGTCAGTTGGGTGGCCGGCAGCTACATGCTGGTCTACGCCGTCGGCTCGGTCGTCTACGGCAAGCTGGCCGACCGCTACCGGCTGAAGGGGCTTCTCACCTTCGGCCTGATCTTCTTCGCCGCCGGCTCCTCGCTCGGCGCGGCGGGCCCGGTCGCAGCCGCGCTCATCGCCGGAACCGCCGGCTGGCGCTACCTCTTCCTGCTCGCCAGCCTAGCGCTCCTCGCGCTGCCGTTCCTCCGGCGGCTGCTCGCCCACGAGCCGCCGCTGCACGGCTCGCAGATGGACTGGGCCGGCGCCGCTCTTCTCACCGGCGCGGCCACGTGCCTGCTGCTCGCGGTCACGCGCTCCGGCTGGCTGCTCGCCGCCGCCGGGCTCGTCCTGGCCGGGCTGTTCATCCGGCGCATCCGCACAGCGGAAGCGCCCTTCATCCAGCCCGCCCTCTTCGCGAGCCGCAGCTATTCGCTCGGGCTCGCCATCGCCTTCGCTGCGAACAGCATCGGCTTCTCGCTGCCCTACCTCATGCCGCAGCTGCTCGCCCGTGTGAACGGGCTGTCCTCCGCCCGCGTGGGCTGGGTCATGCTGCCGGGGGCGCTCGCCTCCGTGCTGCTCGGCAGAAGAGGCGGCCGTTTCGCCGACAAGCGCGGCAACGCCGCCCTCATGCGGCTCGCGGCGGCGCTGCAGGCGGCATGCTGCCTGCTCTTGTCCACCTTCGCCGGAGCCTCGCCGCTCTGGACGGGGGCGATCTATGTCGGGGGCTACCTCGGCCAGACGCTGATGCTCGTCGCCCTCTCCGGAACGGTGGCCGCGGAGCTCGGGCCGGAGCAGGCCGGAGTCGGCATGGGCCTCTTTTCCATGCTGAACTTCATCTCCTCGGCCGCCACCGCCACGCTGCTCGGCAAGCTTCTCGACCTCCATCCCACCCGCGCGCTCAATCCGCTCCAGCAGCACCGGGCGGCTTATGGGTTCAGTAATATTTTCGCCGGGGAGCTCGTCCTGATCGCGGTCATCGTAGGGGCTTACCTGTTCTTGCCGAAGCGGCGCGCCTCATGATCGGGCACTTGGCCCCAGGCATTAGCGGATCAGCAGAACGATTCCAAACAAGACGCCTAAGATCAGGAGGCAGCCCACGTTCCATTGAGAGAATTTCCATAGATAGTCCCGCTTCATATGCGGATATTCTTGAGCGAACAGCTTGAAGGCAATCACGCTTGCCAGAGATGCGACGGGTGTGCCAAGCCCGCCGATGTTTGCGCCGTAGAACAACGCCTCACGGTATGCCGTGAACGGGGCAAGCAGGATGGTGCTCGGCACATTGCTGATGAATTGGCTCAGGAGCAGCGAGGACGCAAAGGTTTTGATCGGCGTATCCGTAAGAGCAGTCAGGTGATTCTGAATGATGGCGAGGGATGACAAGTTGCCGATCGCTATGAAAATGCAGACAAAGGTGAGCAATAACCGATAGTCGACTTTTACAAGCAACCGCCTGTTGAGCAGCAGCGTAACCGCCAGGACAAGGGGAAACGTAAGGAGATACGACATCACCCCGAAGACGCTTAACACCGCGAAAACCGATAGCAAAGCGAAAAGGGCGAGCTTCTTTTTTTCAACGACCCGTGCCGTATGCATGGAGAATTGGATTTGGTTCGGCTGAATGAGGAAGCTTAGGATCAGGAGGATCCCCAAGCTTACGGCGGCCAGTGGCAAGGATGAGGCAAAGAAAGTGGTTGTGCTCAGCTCGGCATACGAAAAGAGATATAAGTTCTGAGGGTTTCCGATCGGGGTGGCACTGCTCCCCAGATTCGCGGAGAGGGTCACCAGGACAACGGGCAGCACCAGGCGATAATTGCTCTTGCGCGCAATCGCGATCATGAGGGGGATGATGGTTAAGAGGGCGACATCGTTCGTTAAAAACATAGCAAAGAAAAAGGAGATCAGGCACAGGGTCTGCGTTAAGACTCGTTCATTCTTGCAGCTATTCAAAATGGTCACCGCGATGGACGAAAGCAGCGAGTACTCCTCGAACGCCTTCACGATCACCATCAACTCAAACAGGCAGAAAATGACCTTGAAATCGATCGATTCCCAGCTGGGTGCGTGGAACAGCGAGGTGACAACCGCCGCCAGGAAGGAAAGGAGGAAAAACACATCCTTACCGAAGAAATCCTTGATTCGGTTCGCCCATTCAGCAGCTGGCGAGCTTCCGACTTTTCGTCCGTTATAGGCAGGATCTGCCTGGTGCAGGATCGTTTTTAGGGGGGTCAAGTCTTTTGTCTCGCCCGGCATGTGGCATCTCCTCTTGGTCCGCGTCAAATGGAATCGATTCGTGTTGATGGTACTGGGCTTCTTGGAATCTGTCAATAAGGCGGCCCCCATCTGGCGTTCGTCTGTTCCCCTTCCGGAAAATAACGGTTTTCTCGCGCCGCTCGTTCTGGTATTCTTACAAGGTCCGGCGCTTTGCGACCGGTCCGCGGTTCGAGACCATCCCGCGTCAACAAAACTAGGGAGGAAAGGATTTATGTTCAACTTTTTCTGGGGGCTCTTGTTCGTAGCCGTCAACTTTGGCTTGTTCCTGCTCTGCTACCGCTTGTTCGGCAAGACGGGACTGTATGCCTGGATCGGCTTCGCCACGGTGCTCGCCAACATTCAGGTGGCCAAAACCATCCCCATGCTGGGCCTCGTCATGACGCTTGGCAACACCATCTACACCACGATTTACATGTGCACCGACCTGCTCAACGAGAAATACGGGTCGAAGGATGCGAAGAAGGCGGTTTGGTTCGGCTTTTTCAGCCTGCTCGCCTCGACGATCATGATGCAGATGGCGCTCGTCTTTCATCCGAGCGCGGAGGATTTCGCTCAAGGGCCGCTCACGACGATCTTCGGCTTCCTGCCCCGCGTCGCCGCAGGCAGCTTGGTCGCGTACTTCTGCAGCCAGTTCCTCGACGTGCGAATCTACAGTAAGCTGAAGAAGCATTTCTCCAAGTACAACCAGCTGTGGATTCGAACCAACGGCAGCACGGTGTTCAGCCAGATGGTCGACTCGCTGATCTTCTGCACTATCGCATTCGCCGGGGAGTATTCGCTCGGGGTCTGGGCGCAGATTCTGCTGACCACCTACCTGTTCAAGTTCGTCATCTCCGTAGCTTCCACGCCGGTGATGTACATCGCCCGCAGCTTCAAGTTTCCGGAGGCGGACACGTCGAAGGGCGTCAACCCGAACTGAGGGATCGCCATCTAAGCGGTAGCCGTCATAGCCCTCCATACCACCATCACAAGATTCGGCAGCTCTGTTCGCAGGGCTGCCTCTTTCATTTTATTGGAACGTTTTTCGTAGGAACGTTTTTTGTAGAGAAGTTTTTTTGTGGAAAAGGGAACCTTTCGCTCGTCTATGACAATATCAGGATGAATGGCCATTCAGAAAGGAGCAACAAGCAGTTGGAGCATGCAGAGTTGGAATCCCTTGTGCGGCAGCACGGCAAGGCCGTCTACGGCTTTTGCCTCCGCTTGGCCCCGACCATCGCCGATGCGGAGGATCTCTACCAAGAAACATTCCTGAAGGCGGTCGAGCGGTGCGAGAGGCTCGATGACAGCCGCAATCCGAAGGCGCTTCTGTTCTCCATCGCCGTCGGGCTGCATCGAAACCGGCGCCGCAAAGCTGCCTGGAGGCAGCGGATTGCCCCGACCGGCGAGCTTCTGGAGGATGCCGTACGTCCAGAGTCTCGTGAGCAGCCTTCTGGAACCGCATCACCGGAGGACATCCTGCTCTCCCGGGAACGGGAGGAAGGAATCCGGACCGCCGCGCGCAAGCTCGATGATCGGCTCCAGATTCCCCTCTACCTGCACTACGCAGCAGATATGTCCATTGACGATATCGCAGCGGCCCTGAAAGTTCCCGCCGGGACGGTCAAGAGCCGGCTGCACAAAGCGCGCAAGCGGATCAAACTCATGCTGGAGGCGGATGACCATGAATGAAGAACAAGACCAGTGGGAACGCGCCCTTAAGCAAGCATTCAGAACCTCGGCGGAACCGCCCGACGAACTGAACCGGCGCGTCATCGACCTAATGAAGGAGAGAGAAGCCATGAAGACGATTCGTCCAAGAAAACGGGTTGCGGTGCTCCTTGCGGCCGCCATCACCCTTGCCTTATCGGCTACCGCCATCGCCGCTACCCATCTGCTTGATTCGAAGCAGGTGGTCGAGCAGATGGGCAACCCGACCCTCGCCGCCGCTTTTGCCGGCAAGGATGCCATCAAGCTGGACCAATCCGCCGAATCCGGCGGCTACACCTTTACCCTGCACGGCATCGTCTCCGGGAAAAGCTTAAGCGACTTCGCCCACAAGAACGATGGAAACGTCATCTCCGAGCGAACCTATGCGGTCGTCTCCATCGCCCGAGCCGACGGCAAGCCGATGCCCTCCACCCGGGACGAGGAATATGGGACAACGCCTTTCTTCGTCTCGCCTCTTATTAAGGGAGTGAAGCCTTGGCAGGTGAACATCGCATCCATGAAAGGCGGGTACTCGGAGCTCGTCGTAGACGGAATCCAGTATCGGCTGATTGAATGCGACGATGTGGAAAAGTTCGCGGATCGCGGCTTGTACCTCGCGGTGAGCACCGGCAGCTTCTACGATATCCACTCGTTTACTTACGATGAAGCTACCGGAGCCATCGCGTTGAATCCGGACTTTGAAGGGGCTCATGCGCTGTTCTCCCTGCCGATCGATTCAGCCAAGGCCGACCCGGCCAAAGCCGCGGCCTATCTGGATGAGCTGCTGAACCCCAAGAAAGCGGAGGAAACCGCCGTAGCTCCGAAAGCCGGGCAAGAGCCTTGGCGCGAGGATCTCGCCAAAGGTACAGTAGTGCCGGCCTCCAAGCGAATCCTCAAGGAAGGCAAGGACGGCATGCTGCAGTACGACTACCCGGGTCACTCGCTCTCCGTCTTGGAAAGCTCGTTGTTTACGGACGGACAAACCGGCGAATCTGCCGCCATGAGCTTGAGCGGAAGCGAGGAGGACGGCAACTACGAAGCCATTCGATTCTCCCGCGACGAGAAAGGCGTCGTCACCGCCTGGATCATCAAGTTCCACAGCGAGCACTCAATCGCACCGGAGGAATAGACCCCGCAATGAACAGGCGGACACATGCTCCAAGCGCCTTCGATCCGGCTGGATGCAATAAAACGATCAATCGATTTAATGAACTCGGTATTCGTATGAAGGGGCGCTCGTTTCGGGCGCCCTTTTTGCATACTTATCGCCTGGACACCCTCATTTGACGGCTTCCTCCTCTCTAGCTTGCCAGCCAGGCTTCCTCCTCCCTATAATGAGAAGAACTGCACTGCCGTTGTTCCTACTCTTCTATCCAAAGGCTGGCGATCTTTCTTGAATACCCTTCTCGAAATTCACACTTCCACGAGCACGGAAGAACTTTTGAAGTTCAATCGGTTCCATTTGTTCCGCAAAAACAGGCTGTTTTTCGTCATTCTCGCTGTCATCTGGCTGGCGCTCGCCGCGTATTCCTTTTACCTTGGCGTCTACTGGCTGGGTGCCCTTCTCATTCTCTGGGGGCTTCTTATGCCTGTAAGATCTCGCGCACGCGCAGCCCGCTCCGTCAAGCGTCATGCCAAAACCAACAAGCAGCTGAATCAACCGGATGAAGTCCGCTACCGGCTGGACCCGGAACGAATCACCGTCGAAACGGTCTCGGCGGACCGAACAAGCTCGACGGAATTGAAGTGGAGCGCGATCTACCGCGTCTACGAGACAACCGATAGCTATTACATCTACATCAGCAACATCCAGGCCCTCATCCTTCCGAAAAAGGACATCGTCTCCGGCTCCGCAAGAGAGCTAAGCCAGTGGATGCGCGATTCACTCGGGAAAGCTTACAAGGTTGTTTAGCCTGTCCGTACTCACTCCCTCTACTATAGCTATAGCGGGCTTGGCTCTTCGGTTCCCTTCACGGGTTCCTCGTCCTTGGACCGGTTCTATCCTTCGAATCCGGCCTCCCTTTATCCACAAAAGCGACCGTTCCCCGGCAGAGCTCCGGGAAGCGGTCGCTTATTCGTTATGTGCTTGATCTCGAAATATGCTTTTATTTGAGGAAGAAGCACGATCTTCTGCTTGTCAGTAAAAATACTTCTGACAGCGGAGAAACGCATCTTTACTACCATCCATGTGGATGGTATTATATCCGCATACAATCCACATGGATGATGGAGGGAATGCATATGGAAGGTTTGGATCATGAGAAAACAACTACTGAGAAGATCACCATTAATATTAACGTTGTGGATTTAGGCTTCGTTGATCTCTTGGTGAGCGAGGGGTTTTATTCCAATCGAACGGATTTTATCAAGACATCGATTCGAAATCAGTTGCAGGTACACTCGGATTTTACGAATCGAATGGTGAACAACCCTTTAGAAAAAACGGAAAAATTCGTAGGGATCATTCATATCGGACGAGATTTTATTACCAATCTGAAAGCTTCTAACAAGTTGGTTTCTTATGACGTAATCGGTATGTTAATCATCGCTAACGATATTCCTTTGGAGGAAATATCCCAAGTCATCAAAACCATTCGAGTGTTCGGAGTATGCAAATGTTCGGCAGACGTGAGAAAGTATTATCACCTCTAGGAGGTTATGCGCGATTTTCGAGCAGGAGCCGATAAAACCTTAATGAATTTGTCCAATCCTCTCGGCATCGACCTATCATGGACCTGCTCGAAAATCCAGATTTACCCTCATTCCTCTTTCCTCGTCACGACAGCCGTCCGATCGTCACTTCCCAGCGGGGATCGCTCTTCCCCCATTGTTGCTGAACTGGCTCTGGTACAGGTCATAGTAGAAGCTTCGCTTCTCGATCAGTTCACGGTGCGATCCTTCTTCGACCAGCTTGCCCTCGTCAAGCACGAGGATGCGGTCGGCATTCTGGATCGTGCCGAGCCGATGGGCGATGACGACGCTGGTCCGCCCCTCCATGAGCCGGTTCAACGCCTCTTGAATGCGCACCTCCGTCACCGTGTCGATGCTGCTCGTCGCCTCATCCAGAATGAGGAGCGCCGGATCGGCAAGAATCGCCCGGGCGATGGACAGAAGCTGCTTCTGCCCCTGGCTGATGCCGCTGCCGTCATGGCTCAGCATGGTGTCGTAGCCCTTGGGCAGCCGGGCGATGAAGGAATGAGCATTCGCAAGCTGAGCCGCCGCCTCCACCTCCTCGTCCGTCGCCGCAAGCCTTCCGTAGCGGATGTTTTCCCGCACCGTGCCTTGAAACAGAAACGCGTCCTGCAGCACGAAGCCCATGCTCCTGCGCAGGCTCTTGCGTTTAATCGAGCGTGTGTCGCGCCCGTCGATGAAGATGCTGCCTGCGCTCGGGTCATAGAAGCGCGACAGCAGCTGGACGATCGTCGTCTTGCCCGCTCCGGTCGGGCCGACGAGTGCGACCGTCTCGCCGGGACGCGCATGGAAGGAGATCTCCGAGAGGGTCGTACGGTTCGCCTCATAGGAGAAGGATACGTCCGAGAAGCGGATTTCGCCGCGCATGCCCGAGAGCTCTGCAGCTTCCCGCTCATCCTCTTCCTCCTCCGGCTCCTCCAGCACCTCGAAGACCCGCTCCGCTCCGGCTACCGCCGAGAGGAAGGTGTTGAATTGGTTGGCCAAGTCGTTGAGCGGCCGGGTGAACTGGCGGGCATATTCCGCGAAGGTCAGAATGACCCCGACCGAGATCGCTCCCTTGAGCGCAAGCAAACCGCCCACTCCCGCGATCAGGGCGAAGCTGGCGTTGTTCAGCACGTTCATCAGCTTGGGAATGAAGCCCGAATACGTCTGCGCATAATAGGCGGCCTCGCGAAGCCGCTCGTTCTTGACGGCGAACTCCTCCAGCACCCTGCCCTCGCGTGCGAATGTCTTCACGATACGTTGTCCGGACAACGTCTCCTCGACGAAGCCGTTCAGGTCGCCGATGCTCTTCTGCTGCTCCTTGAACAGCGGTCCGGTCCGCGAGGTGATCCACTTCATCCCGAGGAACATGGCAGGGACGATGGTCAGCGTAACGAGTGTCAGAAGCGGGCTCAGCCAAAGCATGAGGACGAGCATGCCGATGAAGGTCAGCACGCTCGACAGAATTTGAATAAACGATGTCCCGAGCGTCTGACTGACATTATCGATGTCGTTGGTGAGGCGGCTCATCATTTCCCCGTGCCGCCGCTTGGCGAAGTAGGAAATCGGCAGTTGGTGCAGCTTCGCGAACAGATCGCGCCGCAGCGTGAAGACGGTCTTTTGCGAGATGCCGATCATCCAATAGCTCTGCAGCCAGCCGGATACGAGCTGGATGACGTAGACGCCGAGCAGCGCGATCAGAAGATGGATGAGGACGGTCTTGCTCTTCCCGTCGGCAAAATGATCCACGGTCCGCCCGAGCAGATAAGGAGCGAACAGTCCCGCCGCCGAATTCACCAGCACGAGCAGCAGAATGAGCAGCAGCAGCTTGCGGTGCACGGCGAGGTAAGCCCAAATTTTGCGCAGGGCGGCGGCGCTGTCGGCGGGACGCGCCTTCTTGCCGCCGGGTCCCCTCTGCTCACCGCGCATCCCACCCGCGGCTCTATTCATGGCGCTCATGTCCCGCCGCCTCCTTTACCCCGAATTGCGATTCCACGATCTTTCGGTACAGCGTGGATGTGTCCAACAAGGATTCGTGATCTCCCTCGGCGATAAGCCGCCCGTCCTCTAGAATGAGAATCCGGTCCGCTTCCATCGCCGTGCTGATCTTCTGCGTGATAAGCAGCGTCGTGCAGCGGTATTTTCCGAGCGCAGCGAGCAGCCGGGCTTCCGTCTTCAAGTCGAGCGCGCTCGTGCTGTCATCGAGGAGCAGAAGCCTCGGCTTACGAATCAATGCCCGAGCGATGGATAGCCGCTGCTTCTGGCCGCCCGACAGGTTCACGCCGTTCTGTCCGAGCATCGTCTCGTATTGATCCGGCAGGCGCATGATCGTCTCGTGAATTTGGGCATCCTGCGCCGCAGCCGCCAGCTCCTCCGCCGTCGCCTCTTCCTTGCCCCACAGCAGGTTCTCGCGGATCGTTCCCGAGAACAGCTGGATCTCCTGCGGCACATAGCCGATTCCCGCAAGCAGCGTCTCGGCCGGAAGCTCGGCGGTATCCCGCCCGTCCAGGAGGATACGCCCCGTCTTCGGTCGATAAAGACGGGGAATCAGCTGCATGAGCGTCGTCTTGCCGGAGCCGGTCGCCCCGAGAACGGCCACCATCTGTCCCGGCTCCGCCACGAACGAAATCCCTTCAAGCGCTGGCTCCGCCATGCCCGGATAAGCGAAAGAAACCTGCTCAAAGGTAACGCTCGCCGCGCGAAGAGCCGCGGCAGAAGGTCCAGACTCCCCATCAAGGGCCTCCTCCGGCCCCTCTCCATCGCCTGATTCCCGTCGTTCCCCTGCTGCCATTCGGTTCGTTTGATCCGCAGCCCCTTTTCCAGCCGATGTGCTCTCCTCTGGCAACACCAGCACCTCGCCGATTCTTCCCCAGGACGCTCGCGCCCGGGACACGCTCGACAAGATCCATGACAGCATGCCGAAAGCGCCCGTAATCCGGGTCGCATAATTGACCACCGCGACGATATCGCCGACATTGGCGCGGGACGCCTCCACCTCGCGGCTCCCGAACCAGAGGATGAACAGGATGCACAGGTTCATCACGAACAGGAGCACCGGGATCGTCAGCTCCATCCAGCGGCTCGCCGAGATCGTCTTCTCCATCAGCTCGCCGCTCGCGCTCGTGAATCGGTCCACCTCATGCCGCGACCGGACGAGCGCCCGAATCCAGCGCATCCCCGTCAAGCTCTCGCGCATCACCCCGTTGGTACGGTCGAGCCGCTCCTGCACGCTGCGGAAGAGTCCGAAGCCTTTGCGGATCACATGGATCATCGCCAGAATGAGGAGCGGCGTGACCAGAATGAGCGCAAACGATACGCGAAACTGAAGCGTGAGCGCGAGTGTCAGCCCGCCGATCATCATGAGCGGCGCCCGCAGCATGACGCGCAAGCCCATGAAGACGATATTCTGCACCTGCGAGACGTCGCTCGTAATGCGCGTAATGAGGGTAGAGGCGGGAAAACGGCCGAAGTCCGCATACGACGTCTTTTCCAACCGTTCGAACAAAGCTCCCCGCAAATCTGCGCCTACTCCCTGGCTGACCCGAGAAGCATAAAACGAATTGATGATGCCCGCTGCGAATCCGACAAGCGAAATGGCGAGCATAATCCCCCCGTATCGCAGCACTTCTGTCATGTCTTGGGGAATGACTCCCTTATTGATGATGTAGCGCATCAGCAGGGGATGCCACAGCTCCACGGCGAGCTCCGTCAGCATCAACACGATGGCGATAATCGCCGTCTTACGGTAAGGCTTCACAAACGACAGCAGCGTACGCAAACCTCCATAACCTCCACTCTTCTCGCGCGTTCAGCCGATACCCGCCGAACGATTCAAGTCCAACCATCCGAAATTCCGTTTGATCACGCGCGTTAGATTCCCTTATAAGTTCCGGTATTCTCCAGTTGGGAGCTATTATAACACAGGGCTGCCGCGCCTGAACCCCAATCCAGCGAAAACGCCATTGACTCGACCGCAGGACACCCTCGAAAACGGTGAAGTAGAAAGAAGAAAAATCGGCTAAAGCCATTCTGACCCTGGCGAGCGTTCTGCTTCGCCATTATCCTAAAAGGCAGGAGAACACGAAAGGTGGAACTGATCTTGCCTTCATACCTGTAATGGTTAAGCAACCGAATAGCGCCTATTCCGTGCGGATGAAATATCCCTATACGGGAGAAGTGCGCCTATTTTAACCATTACAGGGAACGCTGGATCGAACCGTTAGTCATCTTCCACGCGGAGCATCCCCCTAGGGGTACTCCGTTTTTTGTTTGGGAGAAATTCATTTCTCCTTCTTAATGGATACCTAGCGTTCCTCTAACCATTGGAGGAAACTACCCTATGCTAACCAGCGGGATATACCTTTGTGAAATCATCGCTGAAGAAACCCCAAGAGTCTTGACACACTGCCGACGCTGCAAAAAGACAACCGAGTTCTACTGCAGCGAGAAATTCCGCATGAACGCCCAGCAAAAGCACTTGGATGTCTGGCTGATCTACCGCTGCTCCCACTGCGACAGCACCTGGAATTACGAGATCCTCTCCCGGGTGCATGCCCGCCTGATCGACAAGGAGCTTCACCGGAAATTTGAAGACAATGACCGAGAAACGGCTTGGCGCTATGCTTTTCAAACCGAGCAGCTCCGCAAAGGATCGAGCGGCGTAAACACCGCAATTCCCTATCAGCTCGTGGTAGAACGGATGGAGGAGTGCGAAGGAAGCCTCACCCTCCTCTTGTCCACAAAATACCCCTTTGAATTGCGGCTCGATAAGGTGCTGTCCGAGCTGCTCGGGCTATCCCGGTCTAAGCTGGAGCGAATGGCCGAAGAGGGCCGAATCCGCTTCTCGCTTCCCGGGGCGACGTTGAGGAGCAAGCTTAAGGAAGATTTGCAGGTGACGGTATTGGCCGCTCCTTAACCGGATGTTCTCCGTTGCGTATCCGGCGCAAAATTAGTGATCCAGCCTTGATTACGCAACTTTTTCCATTTTGAAGCGTTTCATTTATATAACACTTGGCAGGGAGCTAGAATTTCCACATCCACATTTTCTTTCCCACTGTCCGGTTTCACCATCCCCCCTCTAGGAGGTCGAACCATGTTCATTTGGTTTCGAAGGTTTGCGTTCTGGTTTACACTGCTCGGTCTGGTGGTCTGTATCGCCGATCTCGCAGGCAGCGAGCTTGCAAATGCAGCGATTCACCTGAATCCCATCCTATCGGCGTTCTTAAGTGACCGGCCTTTTCCGGTCTGGCTCGTGAGTGCTCAGAACCCATTCTTGGATGGAAGCAGCGCCCTCTTTTCCTTTCGGCTCCCGGCTTATCTGATCTATTTCGGGTCGTTCGCTCTCGTCGGATGGTTCCTTGATTCTCTGGCCGGCATGTGGAGGCGCCTGCACTCAAGAACGGCATGACCCCCATCTTTTCTTTTCGGCATACCGGTAAATCAGCATATCAGTATACCAAAATACTAAAAAACCAGTACCGGCCCGGTACTGGTTTTCTCTATGTGACCTTGCCTATACAGGCCACCCGTTCTTAGAGCAGTCCGTTCTCGTATTCTTCAAACGTGTTCAACTGCCTATGGCACTTATTCGCCCATCAGGGTGAATCCGGGATCGCTCATCACCAGCTTGCCCTTCAGTCCCTTGCTCACGTAGACCTTTTGATCCTTCGTGATGAAGACGGCTTCAACGCCTTCCCTTGAATCGACGTAGGCAAGTCCTTTTTCAAGTCCAAGGGCAAACACCCAGTTGTCGAGTCCTTCCCCGACCATGGCCGACTGATCGGTGAGGATCGTGACGCTCGCCAGCTCATTCTGCACCGGAGCCCCGGTGGATGTGTCCATGATGTGGTGATAGCGAACGCCATTTTCAATAAAAAAGCGTTCATAGATGCCCGAAGCGACGATGGCCATCGGCCCTACCTTGACGGTGCCAACCGAGGTTCCGCGGGACTGGTCCGGGTTTTGAATGCCGATGTTCCAGTCGCTTCCGTCCGGCTTTTGGCCTACCGTGAGCAGATTGCCGCCCATGTCGATGATGGCGCTGTGGAAGCCCTGTGACTCCAGATATTCGGCGATGAGATCAGCGGCATAGCCCTTCCCGGTGCCGCCGATGTCAAGCGACATCCCCGGCTTGTTCAGCTTCACGGTCTGATTCGCCTCGTCCAAGGTTACCTCCTTGTAATTGACGAGAGCGAGCGATTTGGCGATATCGCTGTCCGCTGGCTTGTGCGCGCCTTCCTGGCCCACTCCCCATAAGGAAACGATGGGTCCGATTGTCAGGTCAAACACCCCGTTCGAGTCAATGGAATCTTGGAGAGCAGACTTGACGGCCTTGAACGCCTCGGGAGAAACCTTGACGGCTTCTTTTCCGGCCATTTGGTTGACCTTGTAGATTTCACTGTTCTTGTTTTCCCGGTTCAGCCATAGCTCGACGTTATCGAGGATGGTGCCGATATGCGCAAATTGGTCCTTTTGAATCTTCTCGTCATAGACCTTCACGGTAACGACCGTATCGAAGACATAATACGTCTCACTCACCGGAATCTTCGCCTGTCCCGCCGCCGGGCTTGCCGAGGGCGACTGCTTGGCGCAACCGCTGACGATGAGGCATACGAGGATTAAAATCATCACAGGCCATTTCCCGCGTAGTTGCTTACTCATGTGGAGCCTCCTGATGCTGACTCCGGCATCGCTCGCCGAATGCTGTCGCTTGCAGACCGGAGGCGAGCCGGGTATCATTTCTTTTTTCCTTCTTATTATGGTAGGATAAAAGCAAATGGTCAAATCCGATTTGTGACAAATGGTACAGGTGGGTCCCGCTTCGTTTCGTTGTCTGTGAGCGGAGGCGCACCCTTATTCTTATTGGAGTTGGTTTTATGCTGAAGCTGTTCAAAAAAGCTGATCTCATCCTGCTGGCCGCCGTCATCTTGATCGCCTCGGTCTTCATTCTCCCCCCGCTTCTGAAAAAGGATGCCGGCCTTGCCTCCGGAAAGCTATACGCGAAGATCACGGTTGACGGAAAGCCCTACAAAACGGTCGAGCTTGGAGCCGTGGAGCAGGAACTGGAGATCAACACGAAATATGGGTACAACCTGCTGAAGCTGCACGACAGCGGCATTCAGATGATTGACGCCGACTGTCCAGACAAGCTTTGTCTCACTTTCGGCAACGTAACGGCGGTCGGTCAGACCATCGTCTGCCTGCCGCATCGCTTGATGGTTGAGGTCGTCAGCGATACCGGTCAAGGAGGGGTAATCGATGGCGTTGCCTCCTGATCGCGAGGAACTGAAAAATGCGTCCATGATCGCCATTCTCGCCTCCGTTGCCGTCGTGCTCGGCATCGTCGAATCGTTCATCCCCTTTGCGATCGCCATACCGGGAGCCAAGCTTGGGCTCGGCAACATCATGGTGCTGACCTGCCTCTATTATTTCAAAGGGAGAGACGCCGTCTCTCTCATTATTTTGAAGACACTCTTAACTTCGTTCATCCTCGGCACGTTCTCGACGTTCCTGTTCAGCTTCTTCGGCTCGATGGCAAGCTTCCTCGTCATGTTCGTCCTGCTTCGGGTCAAGAAGGATTTCTTCAGCTTGGCGGCCATCAGCATCATGGGCGGCATCGCCCATAACCTGGGGCAGCTCGGTGCAGCGGCACTCGTGCTCGGCACCACCTCGATCTTCTACTACTTGCCGCTGCTCCTTGTCTCGGGTGTGGTGACCGGCTTCTTCATCGGCATCGCCGCGAACTTCCTCATCGGCTCCATCGACAAGCTGGGCCTCCTGCGCCCGGTGGGAGGTGTGCGATGAACCGGACCGAACGAGTGGAACAGCGGGAGATAACCAATCCTTCTGCAGCATTAGCAGCTTCAGAAGGATTAGAAGCTTCCGCATCGCCGGACGCCATGATCCTTGTGGAGGAAATCAGCTGCGCCCACGAGCCGGGCGGACCGAACTTCCTGCAGGGCATCTCCTTCTCGGTGCGCGCCGGGGAATGGATCAGCCTGGTCGGCGCGAACGGCTCGGGCAAATCAAGCCTCGTCAAACGGCTGAACGGCCTGCTCCCCGTGAGCGGCGGGCAGATCACCGTCGACGGAATCCGGCTTACCGATGCGACGCTTGGAGACGTGCGGGAACGCATCGGCATGGTGTTCGCCAACCCCGATAACCAGTTCGTCGGCCTAACCGTAGCCGACGACATCGTCTTCGGGTTGGAGAATCGCTGCATGAGCCGAGAGGAGATGACGGAGCGGCTGAACCGCTACGCCGGAAAGCTCGGCATCATGGATTACCTCGGCCGCCACCCGGCGGAGCTGTCCGGCGGACAGAAGCAGCGGGTGGCGCTCGCCGCCGTGCTCGCGATGGAGCCGAAGGTCGTCATCCTGGACGAAGCGACCTCCATGCTCGACGAGCAGGCGAAAACCGAGATTCTTGGCGTCATCCGTGAGATGCGAGAGGAGGGGGGGTATACCCTCCTCTCGGTCACTCACGATACGGACGAGATGCTCGCCACCGACCGGATGCTGGCGATTGCAGACGGGCATCTCATCGCCGATGGAACGCCGCGCGAGCTGCTGGCCGATCCCGCTCTGCTGGAGCGGCTGAGGCTGAAGCCGTCCTTCGCCATGGAGCTGAGCGGCGAGCTTGCGCGGCTCGGGCTGCCCATCGGCCCGCAATCGGACGAAAGTGAACTCATGGAGGCATTATGGCGCTTCAATTCGAGCAAGTAACCTATACGTACCGGAGCGGAAACCAGGAGCGGAGGACCGGCCTGGACGCGCTCGATCTCGTGCTGGAGGAAGGACGGTTCATCGCCGTGCTCGGAGCCTCCGGCTCGGGCAAATCGACCCTGCTCCAGCACTTCAACGGACTTCTGCTCCCCTCGGCCGGGAAGATTCGCATCCTGGACTTTCTCCTGGAGCCGGGGCTGTCCGGCAAAGGGATGAAGGAGCTGCGCAGACGGGTAGGGCTCGTCTTCCAGTTCCCGGAGCAGCAGCTCTTTGCCGAAACGGTCGAGCAGGACCTGATGTACGGCCCGCTCAACTTCGGCATGAAGGAGCCGGAAGCCCGGGAAGCCGCTCGCAGCGCGGCTCGAGCGCTTGGCCTCGACGACGAGCTCCTCGGCCGCAATCCCTTCCACCTGAGCGGCGGGCAGATGCGCAAGACGGCGATTGCCACCGTGCTTGCCGCCGATCCCGATGTGCTCGTCCTGGACGAGCCCGCCGCCACGCTGGATCAGGCCAGCCGCGAAGAGCTGCTCTCGCTGCTCGCGGACCTGTGCCAAAGCCGGGGGAAGACGGTCATCCTTGTCACACACCGGCTGGAGGAGGTGCTTCCCTTTGCCGAGGACTACGTCCTCCTGGACCAAGGGAAAGCCATCTTCCACGGCCCGCCAGAGGAACTTCTTGCCGACAGCGGACTCATGGAGCAGGCCGGGATCGTCACCCCGCCCGCCGTCCGCTTCCTGCGCGATTTCTCGGAGCGCTTCCAGGTTCCTTTTCCGGAAGGGCCTTATCCCGCCGACCATCTCGCCCGCTTCATTGAGCAGACGGTCCGTGAAAAAGCCTGAGCCCTCTGCAGGATCACTCCATTCTTATCTCGCAACCGAAAGGAACGTTCCGCATGGCCAACCGCATGATTATGGGCAAATACATCGAGACCGGGTCGGCGGTGCATCGGCTCGATCCTCGTGCCAAAACACTTGCTATGCTGCTGTTCATGGCAGCCGTCTTTCTCGTCCGCTCAACGGTCGACCTCGCTGTTCTTGCCGCCTTTTCCATTGGGGTGATGGCCGCTACCCGGATTCCTTTCATCACCTATGTGCGTACGCTGAAGCCGCTTATCTTTCTCATGGCGTTCATCTTCGTCTTTCACGTGTTGTTCGATACCGGCGGCTCCTGGTACGTCGATCTGGGACCGGTGAAGTTTTACTCCGGCGGCCTGCAAAAGGGGTTCATGTCCGTCGCGCGGATGGTGCTGTTCGTCGCCTTCACAGCGGTGCTTACCCTGACAACTCCCCCGCTTCTCCTGACGCAGGGGCTGGAGAGCCTGATGAAGCCGCTCTCGCTCTTCCGCATCTCCCCGCGCAAGGTGACGCTAATGCTGACAACTTCGCTGCGCTTCATCCCAACCGTATTTGAGGAAGCGAACAAAATCCTGCGCGCCCAAGCCTCGCGAGGGATGGACCTGGTTGACCAGAACGTGCTGCAGAAGGCAAAGCTGCTCATCTCGCTGCTCGTCCCGGTCACGGTTGGCGCAATACGCCGGGCGGCAGAGCTGGTCGATTCTATGGAAGCGCGCGGCTATCGGCTGCACGCCCCTCGTTCCCGCTTCCACAAGCTGACCTGGGGCTGGGGCGATACCCTCCTGATCGCGGCGACCGCCCTGCTCATCGTCATCACCCAGCTCGTCTGATTCGGCATTCTGACCTTTCGCATGCGCTATCGCACCAACACGATGATCACGCAAAAGAAACCCCGCCTTTTCCATAAGGAAAGCGGGGCTTCTTTGCTATTCGCAGGCATTGCCAAGCAGCGTCTCAAGCTTTTTGGCACGGACAGAAGTAATGAATCGTCCCTTCCTCCGCCTCGAAGGACAAATCCTTCGGATACACCTCCGCGCTCCAGCCTTTGGAATAATCGGGCTCGTACCCGTTTTCGATAATCCCGCCTACCGTGAGTTCATGAGCATGGCAGAAGACCTCTCCGTTCGCAAAGCTGCCGTTGATGTACCCGTCCCCCACCAGACAAGGGGCCAAGTCCCGGTAGTCGAAGCCCTCGGGAGCCTCGGACCCCGCTGGCAGGAGCATGCCCGCCAAATAAGTAAAGGTATTCGTTTCCGGGTCGTATTCCCCCATCCAGCCGACATAATAGTCGACTACCGGAGAACAGCGCTCTAACGTCTCAAACGCTTGTTCTTCAAAACACTTTGCCCATAAAGCTGGAACCGGATTGTCCGGGTTTTCTCCCGCTCCATTGATGACCTTCCTGCCGATCATGCGAACCGCCGGAAGGTCGAGAAACTCGATTTTCCCCAACATAGCCACCTTGCATCCACTCCGTTCTTTTCCCGGATTTTGCGCCTGAAAGGTCACTTTCTGAAAGAGGGTAAATACGGCGCTCTTGCTTCGAGCCTGGGATGGAGAAAATCCGTGGAACTCTTTAAACGCACGGGAAAACGCGGCATGAGAGTCATAGCCATATTTGAAGGCGAGGTCGAGGATCGCTCCCTCGCCCTGCTGCAGCTCAAAGGCGCTTAACGTCAACCTTCGGCGTCGAATGTATTCCGATAAGGTGATATCGGTGAGATACGAAAACAATCGCGAGAACTGATCCTTGGGACAGCAGGCAATCCTCGCGGCTTTCGCATAATCGATCTCCCCTGTCAGGTTCGCTTCCAAATAATCGATGACTGCGTTCATTCGTTCAAAGGCGTTCAAGCGGATATCCCCTCTCGCTCTTATGGTAGCATGGATTGCTAGATTTGCTTTGCATGGGACGATCAATTCAAGTAAACGGGTCCGTTACGTGATCGTGCTTCTCTACTCATTCCCCAGCGATCTCCGAATTCCTCTCCAAACCAATCAGACAGGAATTGGAAAAGGAACGCTCATTGAAAAAGACAGCAAACCGTCGCCATGACGTCTGCTGTCCTCTGTATTTTACCGATAATCGGTTACATCGAATTCCCGATCCTTGTAGTAATACTTCCGGTCTTCTTCGGTGATTTCTCGAATCGCCTTGCAGGGGCTTCCCACCGCGATTACGTGATCCGGAATGTCCTTGGTCACAATACTCCCCGCGCCGATTACGACATTGTTGCCAATGGTAACACCAGGGTTCAAGATGACGTTGCCGCCAACCCAGACGTTGTTCCCGATGGTGATGCCGATCCCATATTCATAGCCCGAATTGCGGGAGTCCGGGTGAATCGGATGACCGGCTGTATAGATCGATACATTCGGCGCAAACATGACATTGTCGCCGATGATCACCTTGCCTACGTCGAGAATGGTACAGTTGAAATTGGCGTAGAAGTTGTTCCCCACCTCGATGTTATAGCCGTAATCACAATGGAAGGGGGCCTCGATATGAACCTGCTCCCCGGTCTTGCCGAGAATACGGCGGATCAACTCGTTCCTCTTCTCATGATCATCCGGTTCAAGAAGGTTGTACTCCCGAATGTTCTGTTTATTGGCCATTCTCTCTTCACTCAAACCATCCAGCCAGGCTTTGTAAGGCAAGCCCGCCAGCATTCGTTCCTTTTGATTCATCCTCTAGTCCTTCCTTTCTCATGATCGATGCGCTCCACCAAAATCCGATTGACTCTCTCCGCACTCAGCAGCATCAGCGCTAGAAAGGCTAACACGACGTAGGGGAAAAAGGTCATGCTCGTCCGTGCGGCGAGAACTCCAAATAGGGGGGGAAGAAAGGTGCTGCCTACATAGGCCACCGCCATCTGAACTCCCATGAGCTTAGCAGAATTCGCTCGCCCAAACCGTGACGGGGTCTCGTGAAGCAGTCCCGGATAGATGGGAGCGAGTCCAAGTCCGATAAGCAGAATCCCAATGAGAGAAGCCGCAGCGGGAAGCGGAAGCAGCAGGAGAATCCCGCCAGCTATGGCGACCAGCTGCCCATACCGAATCAGCGACTTGTTGGGGATCTTGAAGGTCAGGAAACCGGTAATGAACCTGCCGAGGGTAATCCCTCCATAATACAGGGAGACCCATCCGGCTGCCGTCTCCGCTGCCACCTGCCGCGCGCCTACCAGATAGCTGGCTCCCCACAGCCCCAAGGTACTTTCCGCTCCGCAGTAGAGTAAGAAAGCCGCGAGAGAAGGCTTGACTCCTCGGAGCCGGAGGATATTCCCGTTCACTTGCCCGCTCGGCTCGATAAGCTCACCCGGAGATTCATTTGTCGAGCCGCTCCCTTCGCGGCTCGCCGCGACGCGGTTCCACAGAGGAAGGGTGACGAACAGCACGAAGACCAGCGCGAACTGAAGGATGGATACCGTGGCGTAACCGCCCCTCCAGGAATGGGGACCGGTTAGGGAAGCGGACATGAGGATCGGCCCCATCGTTGCACCGACTCCCCAAAAGCAATGCAGCCAATTCATATGATGAGCCTTATAATGCTCCGCTACATACTGATTCAATCCCGCATCGACAGCCCCCGCCCCGAGACCGAGAGGGATCGCCAGGAGCGCCAGCCAGACGAATGAAGGCGACTGAGAGAAGCCTAACAGCGCGCCTGCGGTCAAAATGCAGCTGATCAAGGTCACTCGACCCGTCCCCAATCGTCGAACGACAGCTCCGCTTGCCAAGCTGGATAGAATGGTCCCCCCCGATACGATCATGGACAAAATCCCGGCCGAGTCCAGTCGCGCGCCCAGATCGAGACGCATCACAGGCCAAGCAGACCCGAGCAAGGAGTCCGGGAGTCCCAGGCTGATAAATGCCAAGTAAATGACAACCAAAAACCAAGTAGCCACCTGTGCACCCTCTCCTGCATGATTTTCACAATGCAAGAAAATTTCAACTAGTACGCTGTCAACTCAAAAACTGTGGACTCCGCACCACTTCCCATACCGATGGACGCCGCTTCGTATCCACACGATTAAGGTTGACAGCGTACTAGTAGCTCTTCAATTCTTAAACCGTGGATAAAGTCGTTTTAGCTTGATGCGAGCGTCCTCGGTAGTAAACTGCCAATCGACTCCCTTTTGGGAAAGGTTGCGCGCCTGTTCCCAAGCAGACATTTCAATGGTCAAGTCGGCAATGGAGGGAATGCGACGTCCCAAACATTGACTCGTCAGAACACTGAGCTCGATCTCTGCCATATTGAGCCAACTGCCATGCTTGGGCGTGTAGTGAACCTCGATTCGCTTAGCTAAACGACGAGCGGTCTGCGGATCAAACGCTTGATAGAGTGAAGCGATCGCATGCGTATTGAGATTATCCATCACCAGCCGAATCTTCGGTGCGTCTTTGTAATGAACGTCCAGGAGTTCCCGGATTTGTTCCGCCCACTCGATTCGCGTGCGTTGCTCCCGAACGCTCACATGACGCCAACTGCCCAAGGGTTCCGTGAAAAGAAAGATACTGCAGGTGCCAACTCGGACATATTCACTATCCTGACGTTCAGGTTGGGCGGGCTTCATAGGGATGGGCTGTCTGGCTTCATCCAACAGTTGGTAGGGTTTCTCGTCCATGCAGATCACGGGGCAATCCGCATCATAGGGCAACCGATAGACATCCAACACATCCTCCATCGCAGCGACAAATGTGGCATTCTGCTCGGGGGGAATACACCAGCATTTATGAAGATGGGGTTTGAGCTCGTTTTTTTAACACTTGCCGGACAGTTTCGTAGGAGAGCCCCTCCACATACTGAAGTTCGACCGCTCGATTCGCCAGCAAGTGCAGGGTCCAGCGGCTTCGTCCCTCCGGGGGTGCACTGCAGCTTAGGGCGATGATCCTTGCCTCCACTTCTCCGGTTATTTTGGGAGCAACAGGGGGAGTCACCCGCTTTTTTCGCTTCACTGCTCCATCCAACCCTTGCTCGGTATACGCTTTACGAATGGCATAGACCGTATTGGGATGCACGCCTAACCGCTCGGCAATCTCCCGTTCTTTTAAGGCCCCGCCTTCACGATTCTTATCGGCCGCCAGCAGAATGTGTGCCCGGCGGATGGCACGAGCGCTTGCCTTTCCTTTCGATACCACCACGGTTAACTGGTTTCGCTCTTCTTCGGACAGTGATATCGGATAGCTTATCGGTCGCATCGTATTACCTCTTTTTGCCACTACTTTACCACAGATTGCATTTTCATACTATTAGAATTGAAGAGCTACTAGTACGCTGTCAGCTTATAAACCGTGCTCTCCGCAGAACTTTCCATACCCATTGACACCGATTCATATCCACACGATTAGGGCTGACCGTGCACCAGTTATAAAATATACTTTATAAAGTATCTTTAGTTAGTATGCGATAAGAGCCGTTCGTTGTCAATACAGGAAAAAGGCTCTACCCGCATCAGCCTTTCAAGGTTCCGTTACGGCAGTAGCGCCAGAGTTGGCTCCAGTTCTTTGAGTGTCAGCCACCGCATGCCAGCCTCAAAATCCTCTTGAAACGTCTCCTTCAGCACCACTTCCGGATAAGCTGGCAGGGGATGATGCAAGCAATAAGACTCCCAGGCCGGCCCCCAGCAGGCGGCCTCAATTCGGTCTTGATAGATCACCACTATATCGGGAGCAAGCACGGCATTGACGCTTTGAATGATTCGGCAAGCCGCATCGATGAAGGTTTCCTGATCCATTTGCCCATGCCAGTCGAGGGGCATCGGAAGATAACGAATTTCCCCCGCCATGCCGTTCTTTCCTTTGACGATCCTTCCGTCGAGATAGATGCCCATCCCGGGTGGATACTTCGCAGGAAAGTAGATCCCCACGGTACACGGTTCGTCGTCCGATTCCTGTTTTGCGCAATATCCGCTTATGGCGGCGTTCATGTCATTTTCCACCATAACCGGCAGTCCAAACTGGTTCTCTATCTCTTCGATCATGCGATATCCCATCAGCCCCTGGTGACCGGTAACCATCACTTCCCCATTCACGGCCTGTCCGGGAATCCCTATGCCAATCACCTTAATGGAAGGGTATGCTTCGAGAAGCCGCCCAATCAATTGATAGAAGGGCTGCCGATCAAACACGGGCATGGCATGCTCCTCTTTCAGCAGAATGCGATCCTCCAGGTTCACGACCGATGCGGTGATCAGCTCCTGGCCTTCTTTTTCTCTCATGTACAGGACAAGCGCGAGGCTGTGATCGAAATTGAACCGATAGGTAAGTGCGGGCCTTCCTCCGTTTGAAGGAACGGGTTCATCCTCCACAATCTCCCCACGATCCTGCAGCTCTTTCACCAGAGAGTTGACCGTCACCACACTGAGCTTGGTCAGAGCGGCCAGCTGCGGCTTGGTTGCCGTTTCGACCCGCTTCATCACCTGGCGCACGTTGTTCAAATTAATTTCCTTCATGAGGTTGGCATTTGCGTTTTTCATAAGTCCCCCTCTTAATTCGATCGGGATGATCCTAGTATACTCTACCCCCTTCTATTGCTCCAAGCCTCTTTCCATTCGGTTAAATCCCAGATTAACATCCTTTTGCGCAAAAAATCCCCCCGTAAGTGAAGCAGCCCGGAGTCGTTTGCTCACGATTGTTCCGAATTGCCTTTCACCATTCACAGGGGGATGTCCTCTATTCCGTAAAATAACGAAGAAAAATGTCCAAGTCCTCCGTCGCCGGATGCGGACGCAGCTTCTCGATGATGCGCGCGGCCTTCTTGGCATAAGCGCGGCTTAGCTCAAGCGAGCGTTCAATAGCACCGCTTGCGGCAACCTGCCGCGTTACTCGGGCGAAAGCTTCATCAGGTGAATCGGCTCCAAGCGACCGGATCTCCCTCGCCAGCTCGGAGTCCTTGTCCTCGAGAGCGTACAGCACCGGAAGCGTGACATTGCCGCCCCGCAGATCCGAGCCTGCCGGCTTGCCAATCTGCTCCGAGGTTTCGCTGTAATCGAGCACGTCATCTTTGATCTGGAAAGCCATTCCGAGCGCTTCGCCAAAGGCATAGAGCCGCTTGCACACGGCTTTATTGGCTTGATTGAGCTCCGCCCCGATGCGAAAGCAATTGGCCATCAGCACAGCGGTTTTGTTGCGGGACTTCTCCAAATAGTCGGGCAGCGTCAGATCAAAGTTAAAGCGGTTGCCCAACTGCTGGTACTCGCCCATACAGAGCTGCATCAGCAGAGAGGCGACATCGGCGAGCCTCGGCTTGTCGCTGCGCTGCTCCCGCCGGTCATCCTCCGCAGGGTCTATTTCCCCCTCCATCGCCCATTCCACGGCGCGCGCCATCATGTAGTTGGCGATATGGGCCGCTTCCGGGATGCCGACCGCTTTATGCAGAGTCGGTTCTCCCCGGCGAAGATCGGAGCTGTCGATGATGTCGTCATGGATGAGCGACGCCATATGAAGATATTCAAGAATGAGTGCGGCTTTCCCCACATGAGTCGGATCGGATTCCAGCCCAAATCGCGCTCCGACGAGGACCATCATGGGGCGGAGTCGTTTGCCGCCGGCTTCTACGAGCCGGGCTACGCTTTCTCCAATCCAAGAGTGTCCTTTGGCGTCCGGATCGGACGCGGCAATCGCAATCAGCTGCTCATTCAATTCCGTGAGATCGATGCGGAGGGCTTCATGAAGCTTCATTGCGGCCTCCTTAAGGGCGTTGTCCTTCCGAACAGCTTGCCAGATAACGTTTAAATTCGGTGAACAGCTCGGCCAGCGCCAGCGTAAGCGGGAGTCCTGTCGCAAGCTCGATCTGAATCTTCTTGTGAACGGGCGACAGGTACGCGAGCAGATCCCGCTCCTCATTCTGGACCAGCCAGCGGATGTACACCCCAAACAGATAATCTCCGGCAAGCAGGCTCCGCGTGCGCTCCTCGCTCTTCTGGCTATCCAACTCCTGATGGCTCTCCAGCCCCAAGTGAAGAAGCAGATAGCTGCCCAGAATGGCGATTTTTCGCTTGCGTGAGATCGGTGTCTCATTAAGCAGGACCGCCAGGTCGGCGAGCTTGCCTTCCCCGTTATCGAGACGGATTCCGGTCGAGGGGTCCATCAGCTTTTCCACTTTGCTTAGCGTGTCCTGAATCAGTTTCCTGTCCATGATCCCCATTCCTTCGTTGTCCATCTATACCCTTCTCTACGGCTTTCCCCGCTCTTCGTCTCAGAAAAAACCTGCATCCCCTCCCGGCACGCCAGGCGGTGATGCAGGCATCCGACAAACGAGGGCTTTCCTGCGACTTCTCAAACGCTGAGAAGAGAGGGCCCGCGCTTCGTTGAAAGCGACAGGCTCCTCTCTCTTCTTGGGGCTTGTGATTAATCCGCGTACAGGTAATAACGCTTGATGATCGGAATGCGTCTAGCCACTTTCTTCAGCCACGGGTAGACGTAATAGTCGAGGCCGAGCGTGCTGCCCGAACCGCCGATCAAGGCGAAGCCTGCGAACAGGTACCAGAGCATTTCGGGCGGAGCCATACCGGACACCCAGATCATGCAGCCCATGGCGATCGTAATGATGGCCGCCGGAGCCGAGAACAGACCGAGGATCAGGAGAGCGCCGCAGATCAATTCCGCACCGACCATACCGAATTGGAACACCTTGGCGAGGCCTGTAAAGCCGCCGTCATTGGTATAGAAGAACAGGTTCATCGACCAGTCGACGATCTTGTGAACCCAGTCCCATACCGGAAGGGCGGACAGGGCTTCCGATGTAGCCTTGGAAGCAGCTGCCACAGCATCCGCTCCGACTGCCTCAGCACCGGCTTTCGTCGCTTCGGCAAGGGAAGCCCCTGCCGTTCCGTCTTTGGCTACGCTGGACGCCGGAATCAAGAAAATCTTGTTCGGATCGTCCATGATCTTACCCAGCTTCTCCCAGCCTTCCTGGAACCATTTGACTCCAATGAAGATCCGGAGAGGGACGAGCCAGAAGTTCGGCGAACGCTTGGAGAAGTGGCCGCCCAGGAAGCTTCTGCGATGCTTCACATGGAAGATCTCATGCAGAAGGTAGGAGTACACCTTGTTGAAGCCAAGCACTTGGGACAGGTACAGGATGTTGATCGCATGCTTTGAGAGCATGGCCATGAAGCCGGTCAGCTGGAACATCATGTTCGGGAGACCGACATTGGCAACACCGTAACGGCTACCGATACTGACCATCATACCGTGGAAGCTCGGCTTGTAGGATTTCTTCGGCTTGCCGAGGAATTCCGACGCGATGTTGTGGGCGATGATCGGAGCGGCCTGTTCGGCGTTTTCGACCATCTGCGGAACCGGAGCGGTCGCGCCTTCCGGAATGTAGAAGATATTATCCCCGACAACGTACACTTCCGGACGATCCGGAACTTGCAGCTTGTCGTTGGTGAGCAGACGCTTGCGGCCCTTCTGCTCGACATCAAGGTTGCCAGCCAGCTCGGAGCCTTCGACACCAGCCGTCCAGATGACCGTCTTGGATGCGATCGCCCGGTTGCCCAGTTGTACTCCTTGCTCGGTGACTCCCGTAATTTTCGAACCCGTGATGATGTTAACGCCCAGCTTCTTCAAATAACGCTCGGACTTCTTGATGAGCTTTTCAGGAAGAATAGGCAAGATTTTGTCGACCATATCGACAACGTAGAGGTCCACCTCGGAACGCTCGATATGATGCTCTCGGCAGAGATCCTGAACGTATTCAGCCAGTTCGCCGATCATTTCCACGCCAGTAAAGCCGGCGCCAACAACGACAAACGTAAGCATTTCCTTGCGCTTCGCAGCGTTCCGTTCTTTTACACCGTTCCGGAACATGTTGAGAATCTGTTCTTTCAGGTTGACGGCGTCATCGAAAGACCACAGGGAAAACGCATGCTCCTCCGCCCCCGGAATTCCGAAGTAGGTCGGCTTGCTGCCCGTGCCGATGACCAGATAATCGTAGCTATAAGCCTTGGTGTCGCCATGGAGCTTCTTGGAATCGAAATCGATATGAGCGATTTCATCTTGTACAACATCGACATTTTTGAAACCGGCAAAAACCTTCTTCAGATCGACCTTGATGGAATCCTCGTCCACCCGGCCGGCGGCAACTTCATGCAATTCAGTCAGAAGGGTGTGGTAGGGGTTTCTGTCGATGAGGGTAATGCGTACATCTTGCTTCTTCAGCTGCTTTCCGAGCTTCTTGGCCGTTAAGACGCCGCCGTAACCGCCGCCCAGGACAACGATCTGTTTCATACGATACACCTCACGATAGATTCAGACTGGATGATTTGAACCCGCGGCGCATAGTGCCGTTGCCGCGGGTTCCGGATGGATGCCACTTGCTTATTTTGCTTGATCAAGAGCTTTCTTAGCCAATTCTGCGAAGCCATTTACATGAACGGATACGCCGGAGATTGCGTCGGTTTTGCCTTCGCTGTTCGTCGTGATCGCAGCCGGATCTTGCTTCTCAAGCAGGAACTGATCGGCTTTAGCTGCTTGTTCATGCCATTCGGAGGAAGCGCCGCCGGCTTTCATGCCGTATTCGCCGCTCTTCGAACGGGTGATCTTGTCCGTGCCGCCGTCTTTGTTGACGCCGTTCCAATCAACAGCAAGGATCTTGCCGTTCAGAACCGTCAGGACAACCGTTTCTTTCCAGCCTGTTTTGGCATCGAAATCAGCGGCTTCGGCTTTGTAGGTGCCGTCTTTGTAAGGACCTGCTTCAACCGGTCCAGCGTCGAGAGCCTTCTTGGCGAGGGTAGCAAGGCCGCTTACGTGAACGGATACGCCGGAGATCGCGTCGGTTTTGCCTTCGCTGTTCACCGTGATGGCAGCCGGATCTTGCTTCTCAAGCAGGAATTGCTCGGCTTTAGCGGCTTGCTCATGCCATTCGGAGGAAGCGCCGCCAGCTTTCATGCCGTACTTGCCTTCGACGGAATATTCCTTCTTGTCGATACCGCCGTCTTTGTTCAAGCCGGTCCAGTTAACGGATACGATTTTGCCGCCTTCGACCTTAAGGCCGACAACTTCTTTCCAACCGGTTTTGGCATCGAACTCGTCGCCTTGAGCGTAATATACGCCGTCGGCATATTGGCCTGCCGGAGCTTGAGATGCGGCCGGAGCCGTGGAAGCCGAAGGAGCCGTAGAAGCCGAAGGGCTTGCCGATTCGCTGGATTCCTTGCTGCCGCAACCTGCTGCCAGAGCGGCGGTGAGCGTCAGAGTTAAAAAGATTGCTGCTGATTTCTTCATTGCAGTGTTCCTCCCCTTTTTGTTCGTGTTCTTAACTGTGATTCATTTCACACGTAGATTGATTATATCAACAGTTGAGAAAAAAATATAGTGATTTTTATCACTTCATGCTTATAGAATCTGTGAATTTCTCCTCGACCCATCATTTCGCTAATCCGGGGCAAAAAGCATCGTTTTCGGAGCGGATTTTCTAACCCTCCCCTATATTACCCCAATTTCATGCTTATGAGTTTGGCTTTCGAAAAAAAACATCCGTTCAAGAGGAACAAGCTCGTTTTCGAGGAGGAAGCACATTGCATTCGAAACACCCTCATCCATTATGACAGAAATTATTGTGAAAACAAGAATCATTTTCATTCCTATGGACAAATATCTCTCTGCACGATATGATCGGCAATGGAACCTGCCTCACCGCAGGTTTTTGTCTGTATCCGAACATCCAGAACTCGTAAGCAGGTGATTTTCTTGAACATACGCAGCTTCCTTAAGCTGGTCGAAATTCAAACCAAAGCAGCCAGTATCATTCCATTTGCTATCGGAACGCTGTATGCCTACTTCCGCTTCGAACGGTTTGATCTGCTGTCCTTTTTGCTCATGTTGATCTCGCTTCTGTCCTTCGATATGGCCACTACCGCCATCAACAATTATATGGATTACAAAAAAGCAATTAAAACGAGCGGCTACGGATATGAGAGCCACAACGCGATCGTGAGCCACCAATTGCGGGAAAAGACGGTGGTGACGACCATCCTGCTCCTGCTTGCCATCGCCGCCGCGACTGGCATTCTCCTCGTCCTGAACAGCGATCTTCTGGTGTTCTTCCTAGGGGGCCTGTCCTTTCTGGTCGGAATTCTCTATTCCTACGGACCTGTTCCTATCTCGCGCATGCCGCTCGGCGAGCTCTTTTCCGGCCTGTTCATGGGCTTCGTGCTGCTCTTCATCACCGTCTTCATCCAGACCGATGCCGGACAGATCGCTCAGCTGGATCTCACCGCAATCCGCGACGGCATCGTCAACCTGCGCCTTAATCTTGTCGAGATCTTGGCTGTTTTTGCCATCTCCATACCGACGATAGCAGGCATCGCCAACATCATGCTGGCGAACAACATCTGCGACATGGAGGACGATCTAGAGAACCGGCGCTATACCTTGCCCCAATACATCGGCAAGAAGAATTCGCTGCTCCTGTTCCGGATCATCTACTACGTCTCTTACGTGGACGTAATCGCTCTCTTCCTGCTCGGCATCCCGCCCTATCTGCTGCTGATCATCCTCGCCACGGCAATACCGCTCAGCCGAAATATCCGCCGCTTTGAACAGCAGCAGGTCAAAGCCGTCACGTTCAGCCTCTCGGTGAAAACCTTTATGCTGCTGTCCTCAGCCCGCATCGTGGTGCTGGTGTTAGCCATCTTCATCGGGCGGGGTTAAAGAACTTGACAGCTCAGCGGTTTTCCCTTATAACGAGGGAGAATACAAAAGGCACTGTTTACCTGCAAAGGTACAACCTCGGACGCTTGATTGCCCGTGGGTTGTGCCTTTTTTGTATTCCATTCGTTCAATAAGGAGGAACCCCCATGCCATCTGCTTCCCCTTCGCAAGTCATCCGTATTCCCGATTTCCCCTCCGCTGTGCTGAACAACCGCCGGGACCTGTACATTTACGTGCCGCCGGGCTATGCGGAGTCAGAGGACACCCGCTACCCCGTGCTGTATATGCATGACGGCCAGCACGTCTTCGGCCGCGACGAGCGAGGAGAATCCTGGGAGATGCATCGGACGGCGGACCGGCTGATCGCGGAAGGAAAAATCCGCAAGCTCCTCATCGTCGCACCCGCCAGCATCCCGGAAATCCGTCTGCATGAGTACTTTCATGACTCGGAAGGCATCCGGGAGCTGTTCGGTTCCGTCGCTCAAGGCGTGAACTACGAGAAGTTCCTGATCGAGGAAGTCAAGGCGTACATCGATGCCGCTTACCGCACCTTGCCAGGTCCCGCCGATACCGCCGTCATGGGTTCTTCTGCCGGCGGACTGGTGAGCTACAACCTCGGCTTCCGTCGCCCGGATGTGTTCGGAATGGCAAGCATTCTCTCCCCGTTCTTCGTGAGAGCGCAGCTGTCCGGCAAATCCCCGCAGCACCTGCTGGGAGAGGAAACCGCACTGTACCAGCGTTATCCGAGCAAGCCGCCGATCCGGGTCTGGTTGGACATGGGCGGGGCGGAAGGGCTGCTCATGGCCCGTCACGCACGCGAAGCCGCCGACATGTTGATCGATCAAGGCTTTCGGGACGGCGACGATCTGATGTATTACCTCGACGAATCCGCCGGCCATTCACAAACCGACTGGGCCGCCCGCATTCATGCCCCGCTGCTCTATTTCTTCGGCGACATCGGAAAGCCGGTCTCCCTTTCTTTCCAGAAAAGCTACTCCATCGGTTTGCAGGGCTCGCCGATCCGGGCCAATCCGGTGCTCCGATACAGCAGTGGCTTCATGCGCAGCCTGCTCGCCGCCGATTACCGGACCATGCCCGCTGGAATTGTCGAAGTCGCGCAGGACGGCCTGCTCACGAGCAAAGCGTCCGGCTCCACGATGTTGGTCGCCGAGTACGCCGGGCTCGAAGCGAGCTCCGAGGTCACCGTGGAAGCAACTCTGCCGGAGCAAGTGAGGGTGTCTGTCGTAGTGGAGGTCCCGTCCTCGACTCCGGAGGAGACCCGTGTCTTTGCCGGCATCGAGACCTTCCGCCGGCCCGACGGCTTCTATGAAGGCACAGCCCTTCTTCCGCGCGGCCTCACCTTCCGCTTTGCCGTATCCAAGGGCTTTGGCGACAATGAGCGGCGGTTGGACGGTTCCCTCCCGCCCCTACACGAATTCACAACCGATCGCGATCAATCGTTACGCTATCAAGTGGAGAGCTGGCACGTATTAACCTGATCCCCACCTTGCTTCCACTCCCTCGCCCCCGAATCGCGGGGTTCTTCCGAACAGCAAACAGGGGTTGCTCCGGCCGTTTGAAACGGCCTGCGAGCAACCCCTGTTGACGAGAAATGAAGCTTACAGCTTTACAACGTTCTCAGCTTGCGGTCCGCGGTTGCCTTGAACTACGTTGAATTCTACGGCTTGGCCTTCGTCCAGCGTCTTGAAGCCGTCGCCTACGATTGCGCTGAAGTGTACGAATACGTCGTTGCCGCCTTCCACTTCGATGAAGCCAAAGCCTTTCTCAGCGTTGAACCATTTTACTGTTCCTTGTTGCATGGGGATATACCTCCAATAGTTTATTTAACATGGAGCTTTTTTATTTGTCACATAATTGGCTTACGTTTAAATAAAAAATTCACACATTCCAAAAGGCTTCATTACCAGATGAGAACCCTTTGAAATACGTGAATTTCAGGCTTCATTTGTTAACTGTCTCAGAATAGCACATCTGGAAGGGGAACACAAGCGCGAGAATAGGAAAGCAAGCTGAAGAACGGAAAGAAGATAGAGGGGCGCCGAAAACCGGGTCGGCACTCCCCCCAGAACTTGCATTCTTCCTTCTCTCTAACCAACGCGTTACTTCACTCCGTTTGACACTTCCTTGATCATCTCTTCCACGGACAGGAGTCCGCCGCCGGACAGATACCAGTAGTTCGGGTCAAGATAGATGATTTTGCCGTTCTTGTAGGCATTCGTCTTTTTGACCAAGTCGTTTTCGACGACCGACTTCGCCGGAGATGCTCCATCCGACGCCACAACGGCATCCCGATCGACGACGAACAGGTAATCCGGATTCTTCTCCGCCACATACTCGAAGGAGATGCTCTGGCCATGCGTATCCGCTTTGATCTCCGTATCGACCGGAGCGACGCCGAGCTCGTCATGAATGATTCCGAATCGCGAGCCCGGACCATAAGCGCTGACCTTACCGCCGGTGGTGAGCACAATCAAGCCCTTCTTGCCGGAGTTCACATTCTCCTCCTTCAGCTTGGCTGCCGCATCCGTGAGCTTGGTGACTTCTGCCGCCGCTTCAGATTCCTTGCCGAAAATTTGCCCCAGAAGCGTTACATTTTCCTTAAAGGAGCTCATATAAGCATTTGCATCCACACTTACGAACAGGGTCGGAGCGATCTTGGCAAACTCCTCGTAGCTCGTCTGCTGTCTGCCTGAGATGATGATGAGATCCGGCTTCAGGGCATTGATCTTCTCGAAGTCCGGCTCCATCAAGCCTCCGACGCTTTCATATTTGTCGTCCTTGTATTTATCGAGATAAGAGGGCAGATTGCTCTTCGGCAATCCGGTGACTTCTACCCCCAGCTTGTCAAGGGTATCCAAGGTTCCGAAGTCGAAGACGACGACCTTGGCAGGGTTCTTCTTGAGCTTGATCTCGCCCAGCTTGTGCGTGATGGTCAATTCCTCCGAATCAGCAGCAGCGCTGGTCGGCGCCGTCGTCGCGGCGGAGGGCTCTGTACTAGCGGATGGCGAAGCCGAGGCTGCATTTCCTTCCGACGTTGATTTGCTCTGCCCGCAGCCTGCCACTAGAAGAGCGAGGATGAAGAACAGCAGGATGGGAGCAGCTGTATATTTCTTTTTCATCATGGACTCACCTCATATTGAATTTGGAATTGCTATCTATGATTACAGTTGGCCGTCTCAAACGGGGCAGAATTTAGCCTTGACCGGAGGGGGGCCCTCCCTCCCTGTCTCCTACGCCTTATTCACTCTGCCGCTTGATGGAAAGCCAATACAATCAACCGCGATCAAGAGAAGTAGACGCCGATTTTTCGCCCGCCTATCGTCTCGATGGGAATGTCCATGTCGTAGATCTCCCGAAGTGCGCCGGATTCGATAATCTCTTCCGTGAGGCCGTCGCGGACGATGCGCCCGTCCCGCAATGCGACGATCCGGTCGGAATAGCAGGAAGCGAAGTTGATGTCATGAAGAACGACGACAATCGTTTTGCCTCTCTCCTCCACCAGTTGACGGAGCAGCTTCATGATCTGCACGGAATGCTTCATATCCAGGTTGTTGAGCGGCTCGTCGAGCAGGATGCAGTCGGTATTCTGCGCCAGCACCATGGCGAGAAATGCCCTCTGACGCTGACCTCCGCTCAATTCGTCGATATACCTGTCCCCCAGCTCCACCATGTTCATATAATGAAGCGCCTCTTCCACCTGCTCTCGATCCTCCGGCGTCAGTCTGCCTTCGCTATACGGGAACCTCCCGAACGATACCAGATCTCGAACGCTTAACCGGATCGACAGAGTATTGGTCTGCTTCAATATGGAGAGCTTCTTAGCGAGCTCGTTCGGCTTCCATTCGTCGATGGATTTGCCTCCGATCCGAACCTCCCCTTCGCTTCGCTTGACTAACCGGCTCATCAGGGAGAGCAGTGTGCTTTTGCCCGCCCCGTTCGGGCCGATAAAGGAGGTGATTCGCCCCGGAGGAATCTTGAGCGAGACATTGTCCACGACAGCTTTGCTTCCATAATGCTTGGATACATCGTTAACCTCTATCACAGGGACCGATTCTCCTTTAGCAGCAAGTAGAGAAAATACAAGCCGCCGACAAAATTGATGATGACGCTGATCGTCGTCGTAAATGAAAAGACCCGCTCTACGATCAGTTGGCCGCCGACGAGCGCAATGATCGCGAGAAGCGCCGCTCCGGGCAGGAGCACGCGGTGCCGATGCGTTCCCAGCCATTCACGGGCGAGATTGGCGATCAGCAGCCCAAGGAAGGTGATGGGGCCAACGAGAGCCGTAGAGACCGAGACGAGCACCGCCACGAGGAGGAGCAGGCGCTTCACCTTGGCGTCGTAAGCCACGCCGAGGTTGATCGCGTGATCTCTCCCCAGCGAGAGCGTATCGAGAACGCGGACGGACTTCCAGGCCACCGCCATCGCTGCAAGAAGGGCAATGGCCGCGAGGAGCAGAATGTCGGTGTTGATAGCGCTGAAGCTTGCGAACATCTTCCCCTGCACGACGAGAAATTCATTCGGGTCGATCAGCACCTGCATGAAGGTCGAGAGGCTTTGGAAGAACGTTCCAAAGATCATGCCAACCAAGATCAAGAAGAACAAATTGCCGCGCTCGGAACGAAACATCAGGCGGTAAAGCAGGGCTGAGAAGAGCATCATCATCCCTACCGAGATGAGGAAGTTCAACCTTTTGTCCGCGACTGCCCAACTCGACGAGCCGAGAATGAACACCGCTGCTGTCTGAAAGAGCAGATACAAGGAATCGAGCCCGATGATGCTCGGCGTAAGAATACGGTTGTTGGTCAGCGTCTGAAAGATCAACGTCGAGAGAGCGATAGCGGTTCCCGTCAGAACCATCGCGGCGATCTTCTTCCCCCGGCTGGGTAGAATGTAATCCCAGTTGCCACCGGCGCGGATGGTCATGAAGACGGCAATCAACGTTACGGCCGCAAGCAGCAGAAGAAGGAGCTTGTTCCTATTCGCCATAAGCGCCTCTTTTCCGCAGCAGCAGGAACAGGAAGATCCCGCTGCCCAGCACCCCGACCGTGAGTCCGATGGGAATCTCGTATGGGTACAAGATGAGCCTGCTGAGGATATCGCAGACCAGCACGAACGCCGCGCCGAGCAATGCGGTTTCGGATAGGCTCTTGCGCAGGTTGTCGCCGAGATAGAGCGTGACGATATTCGGGACAATCAACCCGAGAAAAGGCAGCGTACCCACCGTCAGCACGACCACGGCGGAGACCATGGCGACGATCGCGAGCCCAAGGTTGACGACTTGGCGGTAGTTGAGGCCGAGATTGACGGCAAAATCCTCGCCCATCCCCGCTATCGTAAACCGGTTTGCGTAGAGATAAGCTAGACATAGGAGCGGCAGGCTGATGTACAGCGCTTCATACCGACCGGTCATGATGACGGAGAAGTCGCCCTGAAGCCAGGCGGACATATTCTGGATCAGCTCGAATTTGTAGGCGAAGAACGTGGTAAACGAGCTGATCACATTGCCGAACATCAGCCCGACGAGCGGGATGAAGACGGCATCCTTCAGTTTGATGCGGCTGAGCAGCTTCATGAACAGCATCGTTCCCGCCAAAGCGAAGACGAACGCGATCAGGATCTTCGTGAGCATGCCAGCCGAGGCAAACAGCACCATCGATACGAGGATGCCGAGCCGAGCAGAATCCATCGTTCCGGCAGTGGTCGGCGAGATGAACTTGTTGCGGCTCAACTGCTGCATGATCAACCCGACCACGCTCATGCTCATCCCGGCAATCAGGATGCTGACGAGACGCGGAATCCGGCTGATCAGCAGCACTTCCAGCTGGTCTTCGCTTAAGGAGAAGATATCCAGGGGAGAGATGTTCTTCACCCCGATAAACAAGGAGGCAACCGAAAGCACGGCGAGGAGTACGATCCAGTAACGTCGTTTCATGTGATTCTCCAGTTGAATGAGATGGCAAGCGATGCGATTTGCCATGCTAGATTAGAATGATTCTTAATTGTGATAATGATTCTCATTATCACTCATGAATAGTAGTATAGCATTGCTCGGACTTGGATTGTCAACCCTTTCTTTCACGAATTCTTCACAATTATCAAGCACCATTCGATGCCCGCTCCCCTGATCACCGGATAGACCCACACGGTCTGCGCATAACAAAAGACCGGCTGATCCAGCCGGTCTTGCGAGAATAATCAATGCGCTGCTCGATGCAGG
Source organism: Gorillibacterium timonense (assembly GCF_001457415.1). GTDB lineage: Bacteria > Bacillota > Bacilli > Paenibacillales > NBRC-103111 > Gorillibacterium > Gorillibacterium timonense. Next base: position 347,405 of record NZ_LN881721.1, on the reverse strand, counting down.
TGCCGGTGCGCGTGCGGAACGCGTTTTCCGGCGACAGTTTCTTCCAGATTCGCTCTTTCAACTCGAGAAGCCCGGTTTCACTCTCGGTTTCTCCGCAAAAGCATAGGAGCTCCGGTGAGGAGCATCCCCGCTCCTGCCAGCACACCGAGAAATAAAAAGCCGGCATACAGGCTCATCGAATCAGTGAAATACCCGAAGCCAAGGCCCACAGCGGCGGTCGCCGCTTTCGTCCCGAGCGATTGGAAGGACTCCGCCGTCGCGCGCATCGAGGAATCGATGCGATGGTGCAGAAACCCTGCGACGACCGGCTCAAGCACACCCGCCAGCAGGAAAGCCGATGCCATCGCCGCCAGCCCGACAGCCCCGGGTACAAGTCCAGCAGCGAGAAGCGCCAAGACGATCCCGACACCGGCACCCGTGACAATGCGGATTGGCGGCACCCTGCGAACCAACCAACCTGCAAGCAGGCTTCCGGGAAGCCTCACCGCCAGCAGCAGGCACGAATACGCTCCGAACCAGATAACGGGAATGGAAAGCCGGTTCAAATAGAGCTGCCAGAACTCATCCAGATAGACCAGACAGGCTCCGAGAAGCATCCCCTGCAAGAGCACCATGATCAGGACGGGACTGCTTCCAAAGAGGCGAACGGAGGCCCGAACGCTACCTGAGCGGGCAGAGGGCAACGCCGCCTGGTTCTCTCTTGCATCGAGAGCATTGAAAGGCTTCTCGCTCTCCCCGTTCGCATGCAGAGGCGGCTCGCGCAACGTCAGCGCGGCCCAGAGCGAGAGAAGCAGGCTGGCTGCCGATAGAACATAATTCCATTCCATATTGACCTTCGCCGCAAGCGCGCTGCCGCCAAGTGCCGCCATGACGGCGGCCAGGATGCCGCAGGCGTTCATCCGGCCGAGAATGCCTTCAAATTCCTTCTGCCGCGAGCTCGCCGCGAGAGTATCGTAGAGCAGCGCGTTCAATGCTCCGCTCGTGCAGGCTTTCGCAACAGCGGCTATCAGGACGAGCGCCGCAAAATGCCAAAATCGGTGTGCGCCAAGCAGGAGGGCCATCTCAAGCATGGCGAGGAAAGCCCCTGCCACAATGAGGGGCTTGCGGCCATACCGATCGGCCGCTGCTCCCGACGGGATCTCCAAGAGGACGACACCGGCGGCATAGAGGATCTCACAGATCACGACCTCTTTTACACTCATGCCGCGGGATTCCCAAAAAAGCCTTTCGATCACATACGCGGGAATCAGGCTGTGAAAAAACTCAAGCAGATAGAGCTTGATCAGGTTCTTCTGTACGTTCATCCGGTTTTCTCCCTCTCCTAGATGGATGCGAATGAGCATCCGTCAGGCGGAGGTCGGGCGAACCGGACATTCCATTAACAGGGGGGTCTGGCGCTTTTCATCGCGATTCCTCCTCAGGGCTTCCCGGAGGGAGCCTTTTTCATAGCCGGGCGTTTGAAGATGACGTTGGTGACCTCGGAGAAGATCAACCCGATGGCAATAGCCCCAGAGATGAGAAACGCCCGAGCGGCCGCTTGCATGGCCAAGTTGTAATCACCCTCCACAAACATCCGCATGGCATCGTAGGCAAGCCCGCCCGGGACGAGCGGAATGATGCCGGAGACGCTGAACACGATGATCGGGGTCTTGAACATCCGGGCGAAGATCTGGCTGATCAGCGTGACAAAGAATGCCGCTGCGATCGTCGCGACCACGATGTCGAACCCCTCTTCGGAGAGGGAATAATAGAGCGCCCATCCAAGCATGCCGACGAATCCGCATTGAACGAGGACTTTGCGCGGGACGTTGAACAGAATGCCGAAGGCGGCCGATGCGATGAAGCTAGTGACGAGCTGAATGAGCATGGCTGACGCCTCCTTAGAGAAATGTATAGGCCATAGCGATCCCGGTTCCGATCGCGAACGCCGTCAGGAAGGCCTCCGCCCCCTTGGACAAGCCGGAGACAAGATGCCCGGCCATCAGATCGCGCACCGCATTCGTGATGAGCAGCCCGGGAACGAGCGGCATGACGGAGCCGACGATGATCTTGTCGATCTGCTGCCCATGGCCGTAGCGAACAAATAACGTGGCAATGACGCCGATCAAGAAAGCGGCGAGCAGCTCCGAGAAAAACTTCAACGGTACGAAACGGTGGACGAGCACCGAAGCGGCAAACCCGACTCCCCCGGCTACCATCGCGGGAATGAAGTCTTGCCAAACTCCCTGGAACATCATCAGAAAGCAGCCGCTCGATAGAGCAGCCGCCAGGAGCTGAAGCCAAGGCGAATAGGCGACCTTGCTCGCCTCCACCTCTCTCAGCCTGTCCTGCACTTGAAGAATGTCGAGTTCTCCGTTTGCTGCTTGCCTGGAGATGCTGTTGACCAGGGTCACCTTACGCAGGTCGGTAGAGCGGACCGAGATGCGCGCCATCTTGGCAGGCTCCTTCTCTCCCTGCGAGAACCAGATGCCGGTCGGGGTGACGTAGCTCTGCGCATTCTCCGCACCGAAGGCGGCGGCCATGCGGGTCATCGTATCCTCCACCCGGTAGGTCTCCGCTCCGTTCTGGAGCATAAGCTTGCCCGCAAGCAGGCATATTTCGACGATAAGCTCCGTATCTTCTTGATTACGATTGATTGCTGCTTCTTCTTCCATTCGCGTTGCTGCACCCGCTTGTCTTGTCATTCTTGAAATATCCGTTCAGATCACGAAAAACCACTGTCATTATATCATGCCGCAACCTGCCATCCAATGAAAAGTCCTGCCGGAGCAGGCAAAAAAAAGCCCGTTCCTTCGAAGATGAACTCCGACGGGAACAGGCTTCCACACGACTTAACCGTTCATAATGCTTTCGATGTGCGCCAGCTCGTCTGCCGTAAAGTCAGGGGCTTGAACCGCCGCAACCGCATCCTCAATCTGACTCACCTTGCTTGCTCCAATCAAGGCGGAGGTCAACCGGCCGCCGCGAAGAATCCACGAGATGGCCATCTGCGACAGCTTCTGTCCGCGCTCTGCGGCGAACGCATTCAGCTTGCGGACCTTCCCCATCACTTCTTCCGTGATCGATTCGGGACGAAGGAACACGCTACCTCCGGCGGCGCGGGAATCGGCCGGAATCTCCTTCAGGTAACGATCCGTCAACACGCCTTGCTCCAGCGGAGAGAAGGCGATGCTGCCGATCTCTTCCTGCTCCAGCGCATCCAGCCAGCCTTCCTGCTCGGCACGGCGATCCAGCATGGAATAGCGGAACTGATGGATCAGACAGGGAGTGCCAAGCTCCTTCAGGATCGCGGCGGCCCTCACTGTCTGCTCCGCCGAATAATTCGAGATCCCTACATACAGCGCTTTGCCTTGCCGGACAAGCAGGTCAAGCGCGGCCATCGTTTCCTCCAAAGGCGTATCCGGGTCCGGACGGTGATGATAGAAGATATCGACGTAATCCAGTCCCATCCGCTTCAGGCTCTGGTCGAGGCTCGACACCAGGTATTTCTTGGAGCCCCATTCGCCGTAAGGTCCGGGCCACATGTAATAACCCGCTTTGGTGGAGATGATCATCTCATCGCGGTAGCTGCGGAAATCCTGGTCCAGGATACGCCCGAAGCTCTCTTCAGCAGAGCCTGCCGGAGGCCCATAATTGTTGGCCAGGTCAAAGTGAGTGATCCCCCGATCGAAGGCGTAGCGCACCATCTCGCGTCCCCGTTCATATGGATCGATGCCTCCAAAATTATGCCATAAGCCAAGTGAGACAGCCGGCAGCTTGATGCCGCTCTTGCCGCTGCGGTTATATTTCATGGAATTGTAACGTCCTTCTGCTGCGGAATGTGCCATGGATTCCTCTCCTTCTTCTTGTGAATACGCCTCCATTATACCCCTCCCGTGTGGAAAAAGGCATATCCTCATGTCCGCACTCTATAGTATAATGTCCACATTCTAATTCATTCAGAGGTGGCTTCCGCCATGGAACGCTGTACGGTTTTGCCGAGGCAATCGCATGCGCCTGTCGATTTGCATTTTTATTATTACGGATCGGAACGCTGTTCCCCCGGGGCCTCGTGGGGACCGGCCGTGAAGGATCATTACAAAATTTTTTACATTCACAGCGGTCAAGGGGTCTTTCGCTGCCTTGGAGAGGTCTATCCTCTAACCGCGGGGCAAGGCTTTCTCGTGTGCCCGGGTGTCGTCTTCTCCTACGAAGCCGACGAGGCCAATCCCTGGGTGCAATCCTGGGTTGCCTTTCATGGCACTTATACCGAGGCCTATCTTGCTCTTGCCGGCCTCTCCGCCGCAAATCCGGTGTTCAACGCTGGCACTGACACACAGCTCCCGAGCTGCTTTCGGCAGGTGCGCGATGCCGATTATCCCGGAGAGAGCAGGGAGCTTCGCATCACCTCCGCCTTTTTTCAGCTTATGGCAACCCTTCTCGATGAAGCGAGCGGGGAACGCTCCGGGTCTCGACCGCCGGAAAGCCGCCGCAAAATCTATGCGGCTCGCGCCATGGAGTATGTCGATGTGAACTATTCCCGGGGGGTCACGGTGGAGGAACTGGCGGCAGATCTAGGCCTCAGCCGCAAGTACCTGTCACGCTTATTTAAGGACGAGACGGGCATCTCCCCTCAGCAATACCTGCTGAAGTATCGGCTCGACAAAGCGTCTGAGCTTCTGCGCGGCACCGCTCTGTCGGTGAAGGAGGTATCCTTCTCGGTCGGCTACAAGGACCCTCTCTTGTTCTCGCGTATGTTCAAGCAGCTCTTCGGATTGTCTCCGCGGCAGTACAGGGAATCGTTCGTCCCGCTTGCCGATGCCTAGCTGACAATGCAGATAATCCATCGCTTCGAGGACCGCTCCCTTTATAGCCCTAATGTCTCGGCGTACCTTCCCCAATGAGGCTTGGACCCGTCGATATCGGTAAAGCCGTATACGTCAGACAAGCCCCAGCTGCTCAAGCTTTGGCCCGTTCGAGCAAAATGGTCGGGATCGGCGGCCAGGCTTGCGATCGCTCTCCCGACGAAATAAGGCGTCTCCGACTGCAGGAAATGGACGTCCTGCTTCGCTCCGTCCCGCCAAGTCTCTTCCGTCACGCCAAACAACTCCAGCATCGCTTCCGAACGGAGAAAGCCCGGCGTTACCGCTACGGCGGTCACATGATGTTCTTTCAGATCGCTTGCCATCGCTTCAGCGAGATGCACACCCGAGATCTTGGCCAGGCTGTAATAGAGATTGCCCCGGTAATGATAACCGACTCCGTCCGTCACCTCGACGATCAAGCCTTCCTTCCGTGCGGTCATGAGCGGAGCCGCATAGAAGCTGTTGATCATATGCGTATGAACCGCCTGCTTCTGGATGCGCAATCCGTTATGCAAGTCATGCTGCCAAAAGGGAACTCCCCACTGCGTCAGTGGGTCGCCTCCCCAGATATCATTGATGAGGATGTCCAGCCGACCTTCCTGCTCCTCCGCGATCTTCCTGAACAGCCCCGCCACTTCTTCTTCCACGGTGTGGTCGACCTTGACGGCAATGGCTTTGCCGCCCTTTGCTTCGACTCTTTCCGCCGTTTCCTCGATGGTCTCTCGGCGATTCATCTCAGAGCTGCCCTCCCGGGTGCTTCGGCCGGTCACATAAACCGTCGCCCCCGCTTCGCCCAAACATTCGGCGATCGCACGGCCAGCTCCTCTCGTGGCTCCCGCCACAAGAGCGATTTTCCCCTGCAAGGATTGCGTCACGGAATATCCTCCCCTCCGGTTTCCCGGTAGCTTCCCCCAGTATATCCGAATTTCTCCTTCCGTTAAAGCTGCCCCTCTTCAGGTGAAGACTTCATCTAAATCCCTTTTCCGCAAATAAGAAGACCCGCTGTGATCAGCGGGTCCGGTCTCTTCGGATTGAGCTTTTAGTATACTTTGGCGACTTTGTACTTGGAGCTGTCCTTGACGAAGTCTTTTTGAGCGGTGGCGCCTGCCTTGCTTGCGTCAACCGTCGTATCGACCGTCACCCACTTGCCGTTCAGCAGGACTTCGTTCCAAGCGTGATACTCTTTCACATAGGAACTGGTGCCCATCATAAGCTTGGCGGGGATTTTCTGGCTCCGCAGCATGACGGCATACAGAGAAGCGTAATCATAGCAGATGCCCTTGCTGGTGGACAAGGTGCGATCCGCATCGGGCAGGTAATCCGAGGTGACTCCGGACGCGGCCAGCTTATTGTCATAATTGATTTTTTTGATGATGTAGGAATAGATCGCTTTGGCTTTCTCTTCATCCGTCTTGGCCGACTTGGTCAGCTCTTCTGCGAGCTTGGCTGCGTTGCCGTTCGTCTGCCACCGGACATTCTGGATCGAGTTCAGGAACACGGCGTTGGCATCGTCCAGCTTGACGTTCACGGTTTCTTTCTTTACTTGACGGTATTTGGTGCCGCTCGCTTGCTCAAGAACAGAGACCTGATAATCTCCGTTACCGAGCTGCAACGGGAAGGTTTGCCCGGAGGTCGTCAAATTATAGGTGTAGCTTGTCTCGCCCTTGGTGACCATCAGCTTCGTGTCAACTCCGCTTTTGATCGAATAGCGCACCGCGATTACTCCGCGGCTGGCTGCGTCCTTGTTCAGCCACGACGCTTCGGATGCAGCGGCTTGAACCGGTGCTGCCGTGATCGGCTGGAGTGTCGCAGCGGCGGTGAAGAGGGTGAGAGAAGCGATCATCAGTAGTTTTTTCATCAAAAAAAGCCCCTTTCGGTAGCTGGCTACCATCCGTCTATGACGGGAAGGCCCTATAGCTTTGCGTCCCTATCTTTCGATAGGTTTGCCATTATCGTGAAGCTTGTCGAATTTGCCGATTCATTCTATGAATCATTCAAAACGTATTACTAGTTTTATAGTATCATATTTTTCCTTCATGGCAACAGGTATGACAGCTTTTTTCACATTTGCACCAAAAAATAATTAAAAAACCGCTCCGCAATCCCTGTCTCCAGGCCCTTGCGGAACGGTTAAAGCCAGTACGTTGTCCGCGTACTGCTTGAAAGCTGGGCTCCAAGACTTACCGTTTGCCGGAATCGAATGGCTCGCCGGATGCCTTGGGCGCTTGAGACGACTTGGAGAAGAGCACGAGCGCGATCAGGGTCACGACATACGGGAACACCTTCAGGATCACGGAAGGAATGACCTGGAAGGACGGAATAACCTGAGACACGTTGGCGATGGTACTGGCAAAGCCGAAGAAGAAGGTTGCCGCCAACACGCCGAGCGGTTTCCACTGTCCGAAGATGAGCGCGGCCAGCGCCAGGAAGCCGAGGCCGGCTACACTGCCGTTAAACTCCCCGGAGTATGTGGCAATGATGATCGCTCCGCCAAGACCGGAAAAGCCTCCGGAGATCATGACACCCATGTACCGCATCTTCCGTACGCTGACGCCGGCTGCTTCCGCCGCATGCGGATGCTCGCCGCAGGCGCGCAGGCGCAGACCGAAGCGGGTCTTGAACAGCAGGAAGGAGCTGAACAAAAGAACCAACAAGATAAACCAGGTTGTCCAATACGTCTGGCTGAAGAACAGACGCCCGATGATCGGAATATCGGACAGGTAAGGAATATCGAACTTGCTAAAGCCCTGAACGATCCGGATGTTGCCGCTGCCCGTAATGTTCCGGGACAAGAACACGGTAAGCGAGCCCGCTACCATGTTGATGGCCGTACCCGAAATTACCTGGTTCGCACTCAGGTTGATGCTGGCGAAGGCATGCAGCAGAGAGAACAGGATTCCGATCACAAAGGCGGCGACAAGGCCGACCCAGAGGGTCCATTGTTGCCCAGGAAACTGCTGCTGAAGCTTGTTGATGGTGAAGGCGCCGGCGAAGGCGCCGACAATCATCAACCCCTCCAGCCCGATGTTGACCACGCCGCTTCGTTCACTGAACAAGGCTCCGAGCGCTGTTATGAGCAGAGGGATGGTATAGACAATCGCATACGGGAAGATGTTCGCAATCGTATCCCACATGATTACTCACCCACCCTTCCCACGTTTTTGACTTCTTCCGCTTGGCTCACCGGTTCGTCCGGTTTTGGCGGATTGCCAGGCTGCTCAGCCTTGCCGCCACGGCGCTTTTTCAGCCAACTGATCAAGCGTTCGAACAGGACACTCGTCGCGGCAAAATAGATGATGATCGCAATGATCGTATCCGCAATTTCAGGAGGGATGTCCGTCATGGCGTTCATGAAGCCGCGCCCGGAATACAGGATACCGAAGAAGATCGCGGAGAGAAGAACGCCTACAGGAGCACTCGCCCCGAGTAAGGCGACGGCGATGCCATCGAAGCCTTGCGAAGGCAGCAAGCCGATCTGGATATTGGACGCGTTCCCGGCATATTGGGCGACCCCACCGAGACCAGCCAGTCCGCCGGAGATGAGCATCGAGGTGATGATGCCGCGGTTGACCGCGATACCGGCGTATTCCGCCGCATCCCGGTTGAAGCCGACCGCCTTCAGCTCATAGCCGAGCGTCGTCTTATTGATGATGAAGCCAACCACGATGACGGCAACAATGGCCAGAATCAAGCCCAAGTTGACGTAAGAGCCATTGAACAAATCCGTCATGAACGGAGTCTTAAGCGAAGCCTTATCCGGCAGAAGCCGGGATTCCGTCTCCAGGGAAGGCCCCTTGAAATAAGCAGGAACACCGTAATAGACGATCCAATAACAAGACCAGTTCATCATGATCGTCGAAACGACCTCATGCACGTTAAACTTGGCCTTCAGAATACCGGGAATGAACGCCCAGAGCGCTCCGCCGATGAAGCCCGCGAGGATCATCACGATCAGGAGCAGAGCACGCGGCAGATCGAAGGTCAAGCCGACGGCCGTCGCGCAAAATCCGCCGAACAGCATTTGGCCGGGTGCGCCGATGTTGAACAGCCCAGTCCGGAAGGAAAAAGCGAGGGACAGTCCGGTAAAGATCAAGGGCGTGGCTGTCGCTAGGGTATTACCAATACGCTCGCGGTTCTTAAGGCCGCCCGATATCAAATACCGGTACCCTTCAATCGGGTCATGCCCGGTAAGAGCCATCAATAGAGCTCCGGCCAAAAGGCCTAGCACGATGGCAAGCAGGGATACGATTGCTTTTCTCATGCTCCTTCTCCCCTCTGCACGCCGGCCATCATCAGTCCGATTTCATTCTCGTTCGTCTCGGCGGCGACAACCTCGCCGACCAGTTGGCCGTGGTTCAATACGGCAATGCGGTCCGATACATTCAGGATTTCGTCCAGCTCCAGGGAGATGAGCAGAACGGCCTTGCCCTTGTCCCGCTGCTCAATGAGCCGCTTATGGATATATTCGATGGAGCCGACGTCGAGACCACGGGTCGGTTGGACTGCGATCAGAAGGTTCGGATCGAGCTCGATCTCCCGTCCGATGATGGCCTTCTGCTGATTGCCTCCGGAGAGGGAACGCACGATAGAGATCGGCCCTTGTCCGGAACGAACGTCAAAGCTCTTCAGAATCTTATCGGCATAGGTTCGGATCGCTTGGCGGCGAAGAATGCCCCCCTTGGCGAAGGGTTTCTTATTGTAAACCTGAAGGACCATATTCTCCTCGAGCGTGTAATCGAGGACGAGTCCCCGCCGCTGGCGGTCTTCGGGAATGTGGCCGATGCCTTCGTAGATTCGTTCGCGTATGCTCAGCTTGGAGATGTCATGACCGTTGTAGGAGATGACGCCGGATTCCAGCTTGCGCAGCCCCGTAATCGCTTCCACCAGCTCCGACTGCCCGTTGCCCTCGACACCGGCGATCCCGACGATTTCACCTGCACGGACCTCCAAGGAGAAGTCGGCAAGGCCAAGAACCTTTTTGCTGTTGCGAACATTCAGATTCTCCAGCTTGAGAACGGTATCTCTCGGGGAAGCGGGCTTCTTGTCCACTTTAAAGGAAACGTTGCGACCGACCATCATCTCCGCCATCGCTTGCTCGCTCGTAGAAGCCACTTCAACCGTTCCGATCGTCTTACCCCGGCGAATAACCGTGCAGCGATCCGCAACAGCTTTGATTTCCTTCAGCTTGTGCGTGATGACTACGATGGATTTGCCTTCCTTGATCAGGTTGCGCATGATCTTCATCAGTTCTTCGATTTCCTGCGGAGTGAGGACCGCCGTCGGCTCGTCGAAGATGAGAATCTCGGCATCGCGGTACAGCATCTTCATAATTTCCACCCGTTGCTGCATGCCAACGGAGATGTTTTCGATCTTGGCATACGGATCTACATTCAATCCATACTGCTTGGACAAAGCCTCGACCCGCTTAGCTGCGCTCTTCAAATCAAGCACAGGCCCCTTGCGGAGCTCGGAGCCGAGAATGATGTTCTCCGTAACCGTGAAATTGCCGACCAGCTTGAAATGCTGGTGAACCATCCCAATCCCGAGGTCATTCGCTACATTCGGGTTGGTGATTTTCGTCTCTTTGCCACGAACGACAATATGCCCCCGATCGGGCTGGTACATCCCGAACAGAATACTCATGAGCGTCGATTTTCCGGCGCCGTTTTCGCCAAGGAGGGCGTGAATTTCACCTTTTTCCAGACACAGGGTGATATCGTCGTTCGCAACGACGCCTGGAAACTCCTTGCGGATGTTAATCATTTCAACCACATATCCCATAGAAAGCTTCTCCTTTTGGACAAGGATAATAAGTAGGCAGCTTGGCATTGATGGGCAAACGACAAGCTGACGTGCATGTCCGGCAAAATGGCCGTGCCGTCCCGCCTTCTTCCTGCGGGACAGCATCAGCCAGTCAAATCTGACTCCTTATTCTTACACTTTCCCAATGACAACAAGGATAACCGTTTATCGGTAATTTGGGGCTTGGCTCACAGATGGAGAAAAAAAAGACGGAAGCTTCCGTCTTTTTAAGAAATCCATATCCGTACTCTCTATAGAGCAAGGTAAGATTACTTGATCAGGCTACCTTGTTCAGCAGCAACTTTGATGTCGCCGGATTTAATTTTCTCGGTAACTTCTTTGGCTTTGGCAGTTGCGTCGTCGGACAGGTTCGGGTTTTCAGCCGGGATGCCTACGCCGTCGTTCTTGGCGTCGAACACGAGGGTTTGTCCGCCCGGGAATTTGCCGTCGATCTCGTCTTTGATGATATCGTAGGTTGCTTGGTCGACCTTCTTGACAGCGGAGGTCAAGATAATGGACTTGGAGGAATCGCCGTATTTGCCATCATTGTATTGGTCGCTGTCTACGCCGATGATCCAAGCTTCTTTACCGGCTTCCGCACGGGACTTGGCTTCGTTGATAGCGCCTACGCCTACGCCGCCTGCTGCGGTGAAGATGAACTTCACGCCGCGGTCGAACATTTGAGCGGCAAGTTGTCCGCCAGCTGCGACATTATCGAAAGATCCTTGGTAAACAACGTTTTCCGGCTTGATGGTGATTTTCGTTCCGTAGTTGTCATTTGCGTACTGCAGGCCTTGTTGGAAGCCCCAGTTGAACTTTTGAGGAGCCGGAATTTCCATACCGCCGATGAAGCCTGCTTCGCCTTCCTTGATTTGAACGGCAGCAGCAACGCCAGCGATGAAGCCGGATTCTTGCTCGGCGAAGAAGACGGATACGGTGTTTTCTTTGACAACGTCAGAAGCGCCTTCTTTACCAGAGTTCGGAGCGGCGTCGATCAGAACGAACTTCGCGTCCGTGTACTTGTCTTGTGCATTGAAGATCGCAGAGGAGAACTTGAAGCCCGGCGTTACGATGAACTTGTAGCCGGCGTCATACAGGTTGCCGATTTCCTTGATATATTCGGCTTCAGTCGTTCCGTTCGGCTTGATGTACTTGTCGCTAATTCCGAGGTCTTTCTTTGCTTTTTCGATACCTTCCCAGGTGCCTTGGTTGAAGGACTTGTCGTCGATCGTCCCTGCGTCGGTAACCATCCCTACTTTAAGGTCGGATTTTGCTCCGCTGCCGCCTTCTTCCTTCTTGCCGCAACCTGCGACGAGAGTCAGTACCAAAGCAAGAACCATTACTGAGATTAAGCCTTTTTTCATACGCCAATGCCCCCGATTTCATGTAATGTAAAGCAAACTCATACCTCTCTACTATATTCCGAAAAATATGCTTTTTCAATAGAAAAATTGTTTTTTTGTCATATATTCTGCCATCGCCCCTCTGATTATCCTATCGTTGCTTACGGATTGGAGTTAAATCATACGTCTTTTTCATGCATTTGACAGTATGTCCAGGGGGGAATCTTCCTATTCGAAGGAAGATGGCAGAACCTCGTAACGCAATAGCCAAGCTTATGAGGGAGGGATATAGGCCGTTAGCCGCATGACTTACATTCGGTAAAGCGGGAAGGCCGAAAAGCTGTGGCTCGCTGATAACCAATTTTTTTCACAAACCATTGCTTTTGTTTTCACAGGAAGGATGCTATTCTTATGTTATGATAATTGACATTTAACGCGTAAAGGAGTTTTTCAATGGCGAGCACGGTTCGCAAGGTGGCGATCATCGGCATGGGCTATGTAGGGTCCAGCTGTGCATATTCCCTCATTAATCAATCGGTATGCGACGAGATTATGCTCATCGACCGCAATCATGACCGGGCTTACGCCCAGGCGTTGGATTTGTCTCACTGCATGGATTTCATCCATTCCCGCACGAAAATTCATACTGGCAGCTACGACCAATGCGGCGATGTCGATATCGTCATCCTTTGCGCCGGCCCGAATCCGAAGGAAGGGCAAACTCGCTTAGATGTTCTCGACGCGGCGGTTGAAGTCACCAGCGGAATCGTGGAAAAGGTGATGGCCAGCGGATTCAGCGGCATTTTCCTCATCGCGAGCAATCCCGTCGACGTCATCACCTATGTGGTCCGCAAGGTATCCGGCCTGCCTCGCAGCCATGTGCTTGGGACGGGCACCTCAATTGACTCCTCGCGGCTCAAGACTCTGCTATCGGAATATCTATCCGTCGATCCCCGCAGCGTTCAAGGCTATGTGCTTGGCGAGCACGGAGAATCGCAATTCCCCGCTTGGTCGCATGTGACCATTGGCGGTAAGCCGCTCCTGGATATTCTGGAGCAGCATCCCCAACGCTTCGGCCATATGAATCTTGAAGAGATCGCCTATAAAACCCGGAATGCCGGATGGGAAATCTTCCATCGCAAGGGCTCGACCCACTACGGCATCGGCAATGCGCTCGCCCATATCACTCGCTCCATCTTCAACGACGATCACCGCATCATCGCCGTCTCCGCGATCCTGGAGGGGGAATACGGTCAGGACGACGTCTGTGTAGGGGTTCCCGCGATCATCACCCGCCAGGGCATGAAGGAGATCGTTGAGCTGAAGCTGCCGGAGAAGGAGCAGAATCAGTTTGCAGCCTCTTGCGAGATCATTCGCTCCAGCATCTCTTCCATTAAAGAAAATCGGCAAACGGACCCGCTAGACAGCAAGTAAGATTCCTTTGACGTTGATAATGATTCTCAGTTAAAATGAAGAGGATCCTACACGTCAGGAGGAACCCTCCATTATGTTCATTCAAATGAAGACTTTTACCGTGCAAGAAGGATTTGCAGATTCCATTGTGGAGCGCTTCAGCTCCAAAAGCCCCGTGGAAGAGAGCCCGGGCTTCCTCGATTTGTCCGTGCTCGTCCAAAAACCTCGCCGCGGGGAGCAGGAAGTGGTCGTCATGATTCGGTGGGAATCGGAGGAGCACTGGAAGGGCTGGGAGAAGAGCGAGGTTCACCTGGAAGGCCATCGGCAATCCCGGGGGAAACCAAAACCGGAGTACATCCTCAACAGCCAGGGAGCGGTTTATGAGGTCAAAGCGGCGAGAAAGCCCGAGCCGCAAAGCTAACCGCAAGCGCGTACCGTTATCGGTGCGCGCTGTTTTATTTCTGAGGAAGAAACGATCTGCTTATCTTACATGTGGAGCAATCTTGATCATATGCGACATCGGGAAATGGGGACAAACACCGGGAAATGGGAATGACTTTCCGGTTTCCGGAAGGTATTCCTCGATCATTCCGCTGCCTGCTTTTGATTTCTTCAGAATTATGAAAGTTCGGATAAAATCCGCAGGAGGTGAGAGATTGAACTGGCATAATGGGATGAACCAAGCCATTGCCTATATTGAGGATCATTTGACCGGGGATATGGACCTGGCCATTGCAGCGCAATATGCGGGCTGCTCGGTATGGGAATTTCAACGCGTTTTTTCGTTCATGACGCATCTTTCCCTTGGAGAATACATTCGCCGCAGAAAGCTGACACTCGCAGCGAATGACCTTCAATCGTGCGATGGGAAAATCATCGATATCGCGTTGAAATACGGCTATGATTCACCGGCCGCCTTTTCGCGGGCATTTCATCAATGGCATGGAATGACACCATCGTCGGCGCGCAGCGAGGGTGTTCCCCTAAAAGCCTATTCAAGGATCACTTTCCAATCTACTCTGAACGGGTGGTCGAAAAAGATGAGCAGCTACAGCGAAAGAGGATATGTTATCCGGGAAAACGGTCCTGTCTACTTTACGAGGGATATGGACAAGACATTGGAATGGTTTCAGAATACGCTTGGATGGTATGGCGATATTGTTGCAAGGGACAGTGCCGGACGAGGCGATTACGGCTGCGTCTTCGATTATCCGAGCGAGATTGCCGTAGCGCACATCACGCCGTTCCGAGGCTTTCACCTTTTCACGGGCGAGCCTGTAAAGGGTGTAGTCGGCTTTCTGATGGTGGAAGGAATCGATACCCTCCACAGCCTCGTCAAGAACAGTGGCTGGAACCAGATTTCAGACATTGAACCGCAGCCATGGGGAGCCAGAGAATGCAGCGTGACGACACCAGACGGCTCCATCTTGCGTTTCTTTGAGACAAAACCATCATTTGTCTGATAATGGCCGATGAATCAGGATTCGGCTCAAACCGCTTCCCCTCTCCTGAGTACAGGGTAAGGGATAGCGACATTAAAAAACGCAGCGGTTGCATCGAAGCAACCGCTGCGTTTTTTTGGATTTGTGCCTCTAGAGCTTGCTTTCAAGCCGCTGGAGCTGACGGCATCAGGAATCCTTCTTCCTGATGAGCATGAACGCCAGCCCGCCGAGAATGAGCGCGACGGCGATGAACGGCTGCCCCATAATGGTCCGATTGAACAGGGCCTCTACCGTAAAGACGGAGAAAAACAAGAGTGAAATGACGACAAGGATGTTGATCGGAATGAGCAGCCATCGATTCCTGCCGCCGAACCAGTAGAATTCGGCAAGACCGACTGCAGGAGCCAGAATGAAGCCCGGCCACGTCGTGCCCCAGTCTCCTGTCAGCATCGAGACCTGGCAAACCAGACCAACGGTCAGCAGAATTCCTCCCGGAATCAGCAGCCCTGCCGCCCGGCGTCTCGTCATGGAGAAGTACATCCAATGAAAGAACAAGCCGAGCGGAATGATAAAGAGAGTCGCCCAAAACGTTCCGAATATGGAACCCGCTTCAAGCTCTCCTCCTTTGTTTAGAATCAGATAAGCTCCCAGCAAAATCAGAACCGGACCGACGATCGTGCGTTTGTTCATACCTTTCCCTCCCGAACCTGGTTATCCCTATGTCCCCTAGATTACCAGTCGAAAGGAAATTCGTCATCCATCTTAAGTCAAGAAAA
This sequence comes from Gorillibacterium timonense, assembly GCF_001457415.1. Classification (GTDB taxonomy): domain Bacteria; phylum Bacillota; class Bacilli; order Paenibacillales; family NBRC-103111; genus Gorillibacterium; species Gorillibacterium timonense. The sequence continues at coordinate 331,785 of NZ_LN881721.1, read as the reverse complement.
GAAACTGGACCAAAGGCCAGGCACTTTGCGAAAACCGGTTTCTCTTACGAGCTTTCTGCTTGCATGGATGGGCTTGCTGGGCAGAAGCCGCGGCGAAGACAGCCACTCAGGAGCAGAGAACCGCTCATCCCCGCAAGAGGCAAGGGAATATCCGCCGGCGAGCTCAAAGTGGCAGAACTTTACTTCGTCCTGCTCTTTCTCGTTATGCAGCAATACGGGGTAAGATCCGTCCTCTCGCGCGTCCGGTGCAGAGACCGCCTGTGTCTGGGCTTTCCCGGCAAAATCCAGCTCCGGTAAGCTCGCGCCGATCAACCCGGCTCCGGTGAATTTCAGGTAGGCTTCCTTTAAGGTCCAAAACCGGAAAAACAACGCCTTTCGCTCTTCATCATTCGAAGCGTCCATCCATTGCTTTCGTTCCTGCTCCGAGAGGCATTCCCGGATGAGCTCGTTCATCACGGGACGAGCCTTCTCCACGTCGACCCCAATCTTGCCGGTGGGCGTTATGGCACAGACAACGAGGTTCTCCGAGTGAGACATGGAGAAGTCTCCCTCCCAATCCGGAGAGTCTAGGTACGGTTTCCCTCCTCGCTCACGTTTAAGCTCTCCTTCCGCATGATACCGAAAGCGGATCAGGGACTTGGCGAGGGTATACCCGACCAGAGAAGAGAGCAGCTCCCGCTTGGTGCCGTGCAGACGGAGCGCCCTCACTTCCTGCTCCGATAAGAGCGAGAGCAGCCCTTCATTTTCTATCGTCCAGTTATCCAGTGATACCGCGACCAAGCAGGACTTCATTGTGGATCAAGGCCTCCTTTAGGAAAATAGCAGCTGCTCACGGCATGCTCGATCAAGCGGTGGATATACGTTTTGTCAGGAATGGGACAAGCCCCTTTCCCCCCTGAAAGCCGAGAAACGGTATTTGGACAAGCGTACCGGTAGGAAAGCTGCTTGGCGCCGTCACCTTCCAGATGGACCATCGCGAGTTCGGTTCCCGCACGGTCCTTCTCAACGGTCGGATCCAAAAGCCATTTCTCATAATCGGCGTTGTCCATCCATTCAATGGAATAGCCTTCTTCGCGGAACAGCTCAACCAGATCCTCGTAAGAAATCGTATGTGGATTGCAAATGTGGAATAGACGACCTGTGCTATCGGGCTGCAGAGCAAGCTCCGTGATGGACCAACCGGCATAATCGATCGGGGTAAGGTCGACCTCCCACTGCACCTTCGGGGCTTTCTTAAGCAGCAGCATGGCTTTCAGCATGCGGTAAAAGGCATTCCCGTCAATGTTCCGCTGGAAACGGCCGGTCACGGAATCGCAGCATAGGTTGCCGACCCGATACACGGCGACCGGGATTGCTCCCGATTCTCCCGCCCGGATGACGAGCTTTTCCGCTTCCAACTTGCTGTTGGTGTAGACATTTTCAACAGCCGCACTGTAGTCGTAATCGCCAGAGGAGACGAAATCCTCCCATTTCCCCGCGAGGGCCAACTCCTCCGGAATCCCCATCGTCGAGATGAAGTGGAACCGGATGCCCTCTCTGCAGGCGGCTAACTCGAGCAAGCGGCGGGTGCTGTCGACGTTGGTGCGGGCAAAATGCTCCTCGCTGCCGAAGTGCCGCACCTCAGCCCCGCAGTGCAGGATGAGATCGACGGATTCGATCAACCGCTTGTGGTCATCCTCGCTTAAGCCGAGTCCCTCTTTCTCCATGTCGCCTTCCACCGCAGTAACGCGTTTCGCCATCATCGCCCGGATTTCGTGGCCGAAATAATCTTCCATGCTGTCGGCGAGCCGGTCGAACACGGGTTGATCTCCCCGCTTGCGCACTAGACAGGTGACAGATACTTCGGGCCTCATCAGGAGGTCGTTCAGCAAGCGTGAACCGAGGTAACCGGTCGCCCCGGTCAGGAAGACATGCGGGTGAGCCGTCGCAAGCGGCGGAAAATCCGTCTTCCCGAAGACGGAAGGGTACTCCGCCAGTTCTCCGATCCTTTGCTCCGACAACACTTCCGCCGTTTCTCCTGTACCTGTCTCTTTCAAGGCAAGAATCCGCTCCGCCATCTCTTCTACGGTAGGATAAGCGAAGAAGTCGGCGATCTTCAATTGAGGATATCTCGGCTTCATAAGCACCAGGGTCTCGAGAATTTTGAGCGAGTAGCCGCCGATGGTAAAAAAGTTGTCCTGAAGTCCCACTCGGTGGAGTCCAAGCGCCTGCCCCCATGCAGCCGCCACCTCGGTTTCAAGGGCTGTCCGCGGAGCCGTAAAGTCTTCCCGAAGGTCGTCATCTTCTCCGGGCCCAAGCTGAACGAGCGCCTTCCGGTCGATCTTCCGGTTTGGAGAGAGAGGGAAATCGGGCAGCTGCCGGAAATGCTTGGGGATCATATAGGAAGGCAGCTTCTGCTCCAAATAAGAGACGAGTTCCGATTTCGTCACGCGCTTCTCGGTCTTGAGCGTATAGAAGGCGGTGAGCATCTTGCTTCCATCCGTGTCGGGCATCGCAACGACGGCTACATCGCCGAGCGCTACGTGCTTCGCGAGATGATCCTCGATCTCGCCGATCTCAATGCGATAGCCGCGAATCTTCACCTGATTGTCGCGGCGTCCGGCATACTCGAGCTCGCCATCGGGGCAGAGCTTGGCCAAGTCTCCGGTCCGGTAAAATCTCTTGCCCGAGGATGGCCGGAATGGGTCGGGAATGAACGCCTCCCTCGTCTTCTCGGGCTGGTTCAGATACCCGAGACCCACACCCGGAGATTCGATGATCAACTCACCCGTTACGCCCGGCGGGCAAAGCCGGTTCAGCTCATTGACAATGTAGACCCGGTAATTGGCCATCGGCTTGCCGATTGAAACGATCGCCACATTCTCTGGGAGCGGATAATCGACCGTATGGGTCGTCGTCACAGAAGTGCATTCGGTCGGACCGTATACATTGACAATCGCCGTCTCAAGCCCCACCTTCTGTTGAAACAGGCGGACCGATTGGCCCTGCAGAGCTTCTCCGCCAAGCAGCAGATTCTTCACCGTGCTGTACCGATCCGCCGCTTCCTTCGGCAGATGAGCGGCCAGCCGGCTGAAGAAGACCGGAGGAAGAATGCCGATCTGCGTCGCCTGAGCACCTGCGATAGCGGCGGTGAACGATTCCACCGAGAACCGTTCTTCGTCTTCAAGGAGGTGCAGATGCGCTCCGAGCAGCAAAGCTCCGAACAAGTCGAAGACCGATGCGTCGAAGCTGAAGGTCGAGTACTGAGCGATGATGTCATCCTCGCTCCAATTCAACAGGCGGCGGATGCCCGTAACCAGGTTAACCACTGCCTGATGCGTGATCATGGCGCCTTTTGGCGTGCCCGTTGAACCGGAGGTGTAGATGAGATAGGCAAGAGCATCCGGATGGGCAAGCTCCTCCAACGCCTCCACCGATTGATCAAGAGTGGCATCTTCCGGATTGAGGATGCGCAGCTTTGTGGACGACGGTCCGGCGAAAAGCCCTTCCAGCCGTGTAGTAAGAGCTGGACTGCTGAGGGCGAATCTCGCTTTCGTGTCTCTGATGATATAGGCATTGCGGTCAGCGGGGTGGCTCGGATCGACGGGGACATAAGCCCCGCCCGCCTTCAGCACCCCCAAAAGGGAAACCACCGATTGAATGCTTCTCTCCATATAAAGGGCGACGGGCTCTCCTGGCTTCAATCCTTCGTTCCGGAGATAGCTGGCAATCTGGTTGGATTGCTCGTGAAGCTCCCGATAGGTCAGAAAGTCTCCACCGCACGAGAGGGCAATCTTGCTGCCGTACCGGTATGCCGTCCGAGAAAACCATTCCGTGATGGTTATCTCTTCAGAGGCAGGGGCAGCCGTGTCATTCAGGCGAGAATAGGCCCACCGGTCTTCGAGCGTGAGAATGTCCGCACTCGCGACTACCCGGCCCGGATCGGCCAGGCCGACGCGAGCGAGTCTCCTCATATAATGTAAAAACCGTTGGATGGTCGCCTCTGTAAACCGTTCCGGGTAATAGGCGAGAGTCAACGCCCAAGCGTCGCCGTCACGTTCGATCGAGAACCGCACTCCGTTCTCTCCCGGCAGACCACTGGTTCCATATAACATGGAATAGGCCACATCCGGCAACTCTTCCGTTCCCATCTTCCCTCCAGGAACATCCCGCTCCATCCACAGCAACTTGTCACGAATCTGGCGGAACAGAGCCGAGAAGGTAGTCTCTTTGTCGCATACGACACGCAGGGGGACGAGTGAGCCGTTCTCCCTTTGGAGACCGATCAGCAGATCGCTTTCCAAGGTCATGCGGTGAAGAAAGCTCATATAGAGGGTTAAAACACTTGCCATTTCTCCGCCCCGGTTGCGCAGACGTAGGAACCCAACGACCTCCGAATCATCGGCATGAAGGTTCAGGATTGCGCTCGCTGTCTGGACCCCCGCTTGCCGCTCCGGGTTATCTGCCGGCAGACCCAATTGGGGCACCGGCTCCGCCAGCTCTTGAAGCCATCGCAGTCTGTTTTCTTCCCCATTTGCCAGAATCGCCTTCATAACCACACATCCCTCATAAAAGTTAAGTCTGTTTTCCTGTTGCGGGAACCGTCTCTATACAGCCAAATCCTTGACTAAGTCTTTTAATTGATCGGAAATGCGATTCAAATGATCGGCCGAATCCACGATCTGTGCAAAGGCCTCCTGCTGTTCATAGGCCTGTCCCTTCATATCATCCGAGAGAGACGCATTCTGATCGGCGAGTCCGGATAGCTCCTGGAACGATGCGGAAATTTGCTCGGTCACGGCGACCATCTCCTCCGTAGCGGCGGAAACCTCCTGGGCTTGGGTCGTTACCTGATCGGTTGCCGCCAAAATTTCGTTGAAGAGGACCCCCGTCTCCTTGACGATTTCCATGCCGCTTTCGACGTTTCGTTCGCCCTCTACAATGGATTCTACCGCCTGCTTGGTTTCCTTCCGAATGTGGGCGACGAGTTCCACGATCTGTTCGGCGGACTTCTTCGATTCCTCCGACAGCTTCTTCACTTCATTGGCGACGACGGCGAAGCCTCTTCCGTTCTCGCCTGCCCGTGCGGCCTCTATGCTCGCATTCAGCGACAACAAGCTGGTCTGAGCCGAAATCTGCGTGATCACCTGAACGATTTCTCCAATTTCCTCGGAACGGCGTTGAAGCTTTTCCATCAGCACCACCGAGCTTTTGACGGAATCATGGATGGAGTTCATCTGCTCGATCACCTGTTCCACATTGTGGTTGCCCTTCTCGGATTGGAGCATCATCTGCGTAGAGGTTTCCGACAATTGGGACGTATTGCCTGCAATCGTCTGGACACCCGTCGCGATCTCCTCGAGGGAGGTGGCGCTCTCGGTGATCGCGACGCTCTGCTGGCTGATTCGGTCCATCATCTGCTCAATGTGAGTTGTCAATTCACCTGTGCTTTTATTTCCCATCTCGACCGTCGAGAACATCTGCTGTGACTGATTGGCCGACTCGATGGATACTCCCTTGATCGTGGTGACCAGGTTGCCGATGTGTTCCACCGTTTGATTAAACCGAGCGTTCACCTGCCCGAGCTCGTCACCGCTTTCCCGCAGACGGACATAAAAGTCTCCGGTGCTCAGCCGTTCAAGCGCCCGCATCAGATCCTTGACGGGAGCGAAGGTTCTCCGGTTGGCCAGGTATTGAAGCGCGATCACAACCAATAAGGTCACGAGGAGCGCGATCGAGGTTTTGACCAGCAACTCTCTTTTGCCGCTAAGCACGAGACTGGCGTCCACGTCCATCCCCACGTAAGCATAGACTTCGCCTTTCTCGTTCTGATAGGGATAGAGCACCGTCAACCATGAGCCGAAGCTGTCTTTGTAGATTTTGGTGAAGCTGAGCTTCTTCGTTCGTTGCATCTCGCGAACGCCGTCCGCATGGATCTTGGGCTGCTCGTACATGTCGCCAAGCTTCATGTTTTCGGTGGCGAATGCGTCGAGAAGCGCGGTTGGGAAGGAGATCATCGAGGTCCCGCTTTTATTGGAGTCATCCAAATCCGCTCCGAAAATATAGCCTTGAGCGATGTTGGGATGGGTGGCGGATAATTGGTCAAACAGTTGGGTCAGCTTCTTTTGTACCGGGGCGCTCGGGTCAGGAGTGTTCTTCGCGCTCGCCACATCCTCGGGTGATACGGATTTCACAAAGGCTTCCATCGTCTTTTGGGACTCGGACTCCAGTTGCTTCATCATGACATTTCCTTGCAGGAGATAGCTGTAGGAGATAAGAACGATGCCCGTTACAAAGATGAACAAACTCGTGATCAACATGCTCTTTCCCGCTATGGTCCGTGCTCTCCCTGCTTGTTGAACCCGTTTAATAAAACGATTCGAATTCCCCATGTTAATACCCCTTCTAGCAGCAATTTTGAGCAAAAAAAAGTGAACCAGAGGGCCAAAAAGCCATAGTTCACCAATTTGCGTGAAAAGATTGCAACTGGCTGACATTTCCATAAAGGAAGTAGTCCCTATAGCTTTGCGTCACTACCTTTCGATAGTTTTGCCGAGTATTCAATTGGCCACCAAAATGTGGGTCTACCGGTTAATCACTTAATTTTCTCACTTGGACTAATTTACCACGTTTTTCCTCGTAAAACTAGCCCCCTTGCTATTTTTTCCACAAATGGTCTCTTGCGCGAGACTTTTTAATCATGTTAAGTCTAGTTCAATAGGAGCACACCGGATATGGCAAATTTCCTGCTTTGACAACTACGTTTAAGTTGTATACAATACAATTAGATAAAATATTCGTGCCGAATTCAGCACCCACATAGGAGGACATGGTTCCATGAGTCTCTACGATTATGAGGTGAAAACAATCCGAGGGGAGAACACGACGCTTTCCCCTTATAAAGGGCAGGTTCTGCTCATCGTTAACACCGCGACCAAGTGCGGCTTGGCCCCCCAGTTCAAAGGGCTGGAGAAGCTCTATCAAGAGTACCGCGATCAGGGCTTCTCGGTGCTCGGCTTTCCAAGCGACCAGTTTCTCAACCAGGAGCTTGCGGAGGACAGCGAAATTGCCCAAGCTTGCGAAATCAATCACGGAGTGACTTTCCCTCTCTTTGCCAAGATCGACGTGAATGGCTCCGATGCTCATCCCTTGTTTAAGTATTTGACGGAACAGGCCCCCGGGCTATTCGGCTCCCGCGCGATCAAGTGGAATTTCACGAAATTCCTCATTGACCGGGAAGAGCGTATCGTTCACCGGTTCGCTCCGAAGGATACACCGGCGAAGATCGAAAGCTCCCTTCTCAAGGTGCTTTCTCCCTCGCGGTGACCCTGTCAGTCCCCACACACGAAAAGAGACATTTCTCCATCTGATTGAGAAGAGAAATGTCTCTTTTGGGCTGCTCTCCTTCTCCTTTACAGCGACGGAGAACGACTGAGCCAATAATGGAGCCCGCCTTGCTCCAACTGCCTTTTGGCGGATTCAATTTCGATTGCCCCCTGCCGCAAATTGTTCACAATCGACTCGTGAAAGGCCTTTAGACAGGGAAGCTCAAGTCCGGAATAATCGGTTTCCTCGACCAACTTAACCGCTATCAAGCTGTAGAGGTTCAAGCCGTCCTCCACATAGAGAAAGTCTCTCATCTCCTCTTGCGTCAGCACCGCATCGGAAGCTACCCCTCTGTGGGAGCGCAGAAGATCGAGCAGGCTGTTGTAGCTGCCATCCGCTAAATCGGACTCCCAATCCGCCCAATCATCCGCCATCTGCAGCGCTGCCAAAGCGCTCTCAAGCAGGGCAGATACCCGGGGGATTTGGCTGTCCTGCCCCGCAAGAAGCAAAGCCCCTGTACTGCAAAGCTTTAAAGGAGCAGACTTCCCGGCGATCCTTAGCGGATCTCCGATGAAGGTATCATCCAGTCCTTCCCGCGACACGCTGACGGCCCATTCTGCCACATAGGTTCGATAGAACTCCCAAAAGGGAGAATCCACCGGAAAGAGCTGGGAATAAAAGCGCAGGAATTCGCCGTGATAGAGGTTCGCGATTGGCAGCTTCCCGCCCGCCGAAGGGTCGGCCGTGTCCATGATATCATCTTGGATGAAATAGTAGAGCATGAGAAAGATATTGCCCGCCGCCATCTCCCGGCAGGTTTCCATGCCGAGCCCGCACTGATCCTCCATCCAGAACGGCAGGAGGTAACAGATCCGGTTCTTCCCTCCCTCCTCGCTCACGAGCGGATTTGATCGGTACAAATAGGACAGCCCTTGGCCCCGCAGCTGCTCAGGAAAGGCTTCGATCCGTTTGCGGCACCGGGCAAACATCTCTCCGATTTCGGCCGAAAATTGTAGATCCTGCTCCATTCTTGGTCCGCTCCTCAAAGAAATGAAATTAATCCTATGAATACTCGCAGCCTCGAAAAAAAATTCCTGGAATATCCAGGTTTTTCGTGCTATATTTTTAACAGAAACACCAAATTTTGTTGAAAGGGTGATTCCATTGTCAACTCAAGTCGCATTGCAGTCGCAAGTGGTCCAACGGGCTTGGAAAGATCCAGATTTTAGGCAAAAGCTGTTGTCTGATCCTAAAGCCGCCATTCAGGAAGCTCTCGGCATTTCGCTTCCCAGCCACCTGAAGCTCAAGACAGTGGAAGAAAGCTCGGATGAATGGGTCTTCGTTCTTCCAGCAAGCCCCGCCGCGGTGTTGGATACCGAGGTTAAGCCTCAGATCATTTGGCCGTAAGCCCTGCATTCGCAATCAAATCTATGATGGTAGACTTTAGGGAGCAGTGGTGGGATTCGCAGCCCTCGGGACGCGGATCAGCACCTCTGTTCCCTTTCCTTTTTGGCTCTTGAATTGGAGCGTCCCCTTCATCGCCTCAATGATGCGAAACGTAACCATGAGACCTAGGCCGGTTCCTTTGGTCTTGTTGGAGAAATACGGTTCTCCGAGCCGGGCAATCTCGGAGCCCTCCATCCCTTCCCCGTTGTCCTTGATGCTTAAGACGACATCATCCCCGCTGGTATAAGCCGTGATGTCCACATGCCCTTCTTCACGAAACGCCTCGATGCTGTTCTTGACGATATTGACGATGGCCTGCTTGAATTTCGGCGGGTTTCCTTTTGTGAACAGGTCAGCAGGAATCGCGATATTCAACCGACCGCCTTGCAAGTGAGCCAAAGGCTGCAAGATGTTCTCTACCTGCTCGAATTCGTGAGCGAGATTCAACGTCACGACGTCCTCGATCCCCGGCTTCGCAAAGGTCAGAAAATCGGTTATGATTCCGGAAGCCCGGTCAAGCTCGTTGAGAGCCAGCTTCACATAGGTCGTATCGGTCGGACTGGAATACTTGCCGTCCAGCAATTGGAGGAATCCCCGGGTCACCTGCAGCGGATTCCGCACCTCATGAGCGACGGAAGCGGCCAACTCGCTGATGATATCCATCTTCTCGGAGCGCTGCAGCTCGTTATTGAACATCTCGAGCTGCTTGGAGTACTTCACCAGCTGTCGGTAGTTCAAGGCAACGGTTCTGCCCACAATGACCATCAAAGCGATGATGAAGGCAAACAGCCCCCACTTCCACAGATGAATCTCGTAATGGCCCTGATCGAAGTAATACCAAACCAGCTCCAACAGGCCCACCACGGCGAATATGGAAAAGCCCAGGGTGAAAATGATCGCTTCCTTATGCCCCCTTGTCGCGTAAATAATCGCGCTGCTCAGCAATAAGATGAATTGCACCATCATGATATATCCGAGCCATGTGCTCGTAAATAACGCGCTGACGAGCGCGAAGCGAAGTCCGACGAAGGCGGTTAGAAAGCTCAACAGGATGCAGAGAGCGGAATAGAAGGTTTGAAAGATTCGGAATCTCCGGATGAGATGAAATCTCCCCGGGCCAAATATCTTTTCGAAGAATACGGTAAGCATCAACAAACCAATAGCCATGGAAAGATCATAAATAAAGATTAGGAGACTTCCATTAGCTGAATTGAAGACGGACAGGAGCGATTCAGAAAGAATGATTCCTCCTGTACATACGATAATGATGCCGAGAGACAACCAAATAGTACGGTAGTAAGCTCCCTGAAGCATTCCGCAGATGAGAATCGCCAGGGCTGCAAAAAAGAGTCCTCCGCTCATGAGTTCATTCTCATGAAGGAGGGTGAAGCTCTTATCTGGAGTCTCGGTATATGGATACACGACAGCCTTATCAAAGAGTCCCAGCATTTTAAAAGCGGGGGTGGTTTCCATCCAGATCGAGAGAGTCTTGCCGGAGTCCTCCGGATAGAGGGGGAGCGAAATATTATTTTTGTCATAGAGATAATTCCGGTTTGATTCGAAAACAAGCTGCTGCTCCTTGTACACTTTCACATTCAGGGCAAAAAGCTTCTTTATTTTAAGGAGACTGACTTGTCCGTTTAACTCGGGCAGCTTTAGTTGAACCCATGCGGTAGTCTCAGAGGCCGGTCTATCGAGTTTAGCCTCTCCGGCTCGAATCGTCATCCATCCCGGATCACTAGCCGAAGGGATAAGTTGATCATTATCGCCAGCCGCGCCTCCCCATTTCATCCGCCATTCATCAATGCTTCCGAGCGGAGCGGTCGACGCAGCTAAGCTTTTTGAACTCCACCCAAATGTACCGATCAGGAAAACGAAGATGCACAAAACTCGCAAGGTTAACCAACGCTTTTTGCTCATGAGTTCACTCCGTCATATTGTTCCTAATTGTCCTATAATTTGCCACAACGCTAGTATAGCACACTCCTCACGTCCCAATTGGATAATTTTTTTAATTGCGCCAACCTTTATCTTATCCTTATTTCCAAATAGCAAGGGAAATTCGCTGCAGGCATTGCCGATTTACAAGCCTTCCCCGCAGCTTTTGCGGTATTCGCCCGGCGACTTTCCCTCTAGCTTCTTAAATACTTTACTGAAATATTTCTCGTCCGGATAACCGACCATTTCCGCGATTTGCGCGATCCGCAGATGCGGATTCTGGAGCAGCAGCTTCGCCTTGCCGATGCGGATTCGGCCCAGATAATCCGACAGATTCTCACCAAATTCCTGTTTAAATCTTCGCGAGATGTACTCCCGGCTCAGATAGAAATGATTCGCGATGTCCTGCAGGGTGAGTTCGCGGGAGTAATGGTCCTGGAGATAGCGGGCAATCTCGCGCATGCTTCCTTTCTCGCGGTGAGCCCGGTTGTGCTCCCGGACAAGCTGCTCCAGCGATTCGCGCAGCTCCTTCCCCCATTCCGGAAAGGACAGGCAACCGTCCGGATCAAGTGGTGCCGGACGGGTCGGAACCGCTAGGGCTTCGCCCTCCTCGTCCACCGAATCGTCCATTCTCCGCCCAAGCCTGCGGATGAGCGATCGCCATTCCTCGCGCCATTCCTCCACCTGCTTCCACGTGACGATGGCCAGCCCCCCGACGGCAGCCAGCCAGTCATCCACCGCGCTCGCGATCTCTTCCCTGCTGCCGCTCAAGAGCGCGAGGCGAAAGCTCTCTTCATAATCGGAGATGTGCAGCTCCTTCGCCGGTTGATGCCTCTCTTCTCCGATATGAATCCAATGATTCTTCTCTCTCATGTTTCTCTCTTCCAGCGCTCTCTTGGCCTGTTTCCAGGATTCCGCCGCCCCTGCCGGAAACGGTTGGGCGCTGCCGACGCCGATGTCCAGGCGGCTTCCCAAGGTTTGGAGAATCCCGCTATTGATCTCGTGCAGCAGACCGGGAAGCTCCTCCGTCCGCGACCAGACGATCAGCAGAATCTCGTGATCGCTATTCCAATATCGGCAGGCGATCCCCCGATTGCCCCGCCGAAGGAATTCGTTGCAGATGTTGGTGAGGCTAAAGAACAACAGCTCCCGGTTGTCGCGGAACCGCCTAAGGATCGCCCCTCCCGCCGATGCCAGGCTGAGCAGGGCGACCCGGCATTCCGCGGTCACTCCCTCGCCGAATTCCTCGGCGAGCATGCTGCGGATGCGGGAGGGAACCTCCGGCGGATCGGCAACGAGGCCAGACATGACCTTGTCCCAATAGACTGGCTTGATCTGATTGATCTCCATGCTTCGCTTCTGGTTGACTCGCCTTTCCAAATCGACCTTGTGCCAATTTTGAATCGCTTTGCGAAGCGCCTCCGTCAGCTGCACGGGGTCGATCGGCTTGAGGAGATAATCTTGGCCGCCGTATTTCATCGTGCTGCGGACCAACTCGAAATCGTTGTGGCCGCTGACGACGATTTTTTGCATGGAGGGGCATTGTTCCTGAGCGTGCTGAAGTAGCTTCACCCCATCTTGAATCGGCATTCTCATATCCGTGATGAGGATCTCCGGGTGGACTTGTTCGATAAGCTCGGAGGCGTGAAGCCCGTTGTCCGCTTCGTAGATCTCGGAAATCCCCAGCTCCTTCCAATCGGCGAGCAGCCGGATCGCCTCCCGCACATGTTGTTCATCATCGACAATAAGCACTTTCATCGAGCGTCACCCTCATTCAGTTGGAGTGGAATCGTGATGGTTACCGTGAAGCCATGTCCTTTCTCGGAAGTCAGATGGAGAGATGCCGCCTCGCCGTAATACAGGCGGATTCTCATGGCGACGTTGTTGAGTCCGATGTGCTCGGCCCCATCTCCGGGTAGCACCGCCCTCTTGCCATGCAAGCGGTCGATGAGCTCCTGAAGCGCCTCCCGTTCCATCCCCGCTCCATCGTCCTCCACTTGAATGATAAGCGCCTCTTCTTCCATGCGTGACGTGATCCTGAGCAGGCCGGCCCCTCCCTGCGGCTCGTAGCCGTGCTTGAAATAATTCTCCGCAAGCGGCTGCACGAGCATCTTCGGAACGGGCACGTAAAGCGACTCCGGATCGATCTCATAAACGATCTGAAGCCGTTCGGAGAACCGCTGCTGCTGCAGCTCCAGATAAGCTTTCACATGCTCCAGCTCCGCCATGAGCGGAACGAGAGTCTCTTCCGTGTTCATGCTGTACCTCATCATCCGGGCCATGGCCGAGATGAGCGAATAGACCTTGGGAGCATCCGATTGAAGGGCAAGGGTGCCGATGGACTGCAGGGCATTGTTGAGAAAATGGGGATTGATCTGCGCCTGCATCGCTTTCAGCTGATTCGTCTTGTTGGCCAGCTCCAGCTTATACTCGCGATTGATCAGATCGTTGATCGTCTCGGTCATCGCGTTGAAGCGCCGCGCCAAAATGCTGATCTCATCCTTGCCTTGAACGGGAACGCTGACATTGAAATGGCCGGTCTGAACCCGGCTGATGTGTCCAATGAGCCGCTTGATCGGCTTCGTAAAGGACACCGAGATGATCAGGGTAGCGATCACGACGATGATGAGGCTGGCGGCGATGATGAACGAATTGATCAGACGGATGGTCCTTGCATTCTCATGCAGATAGGAATAAGGCAGCCGTTTGATGATGATCCAATCCATGTAGTTGGTTTTTAGCGTATCGAAGAGAATGATCCCAGAAAAGCTGTCATCCGTCCACGTATAATATCCGCTGTCCTCCCCCGTCGCGATAGCTCTGTCCATCCAAGTGGCCTCAATCGACGCCGCGACTCCCTTCCGCTGCTCCTCTTTCTCGAGCGCGCTTAAGCCTGCAGGAACATTCTGAGAGCAGATGATCCCTCTGCTGCGATCGACCAGGTAAAGCTCCTCTTCGGGGGAGGGGGTAAGCTCTGTACACATCTTGTCCAGCTCGGTCATGCGGATATCCAGGCTCAAATAAGCGATCACTTCGTCACTGGGCGTGCGGATAATGGGGCGCCGCAAGGTGATGACCTTGGCCTCCGGAATTCGGCGGTTAAAGTCAAGCTCGTAATGGCGGTTTAGGTGGGCGGCCTCGAGAAACGGAGCCGGGTCCTGCTCTTTGCCCACCGGCCAAGATGTAGCGCTTTCAACTCCGCTTCGATAGAAGCCGCGAGAAAGCAGATAAGAAAGCCGGTCGGTGCCGGCAAACTGCAGATGGATCTGCAGGATCTCCTTCATGGATTGATACATGTTCAGCATATGGGAATAGATCGCCATTTGATTAGCCCGGTCGAAGGCTTCCGAATCGGGGGTGGCTTGACCTTTTTCGATGAGGGCGAAGAGAGAGCTTGGAGAGTTGATGGAATTGTATGCCATGAGCGTGATGCGGTTCACGGAGTTCATGTAGGAGAGAATGTTATTTTTGCCGAGGGATAGCAAGCTTTGGTTCTCGGTAATCGACTTCTCCGTCACTGCCCGCTTGATGTACGAGTTTGACAACGCCATGGATATGGCGATGGGAATGATCGTAGCGGCAAGCAGCAGCGACATGAGCTTGCGGCGGATACTGGTGTTGAACATGGCGTTGTCCCCTTTGGAATCCGGCATGTGACTGCGGTTTGACAGGTCAATATATTACACCAAACTCATCATATCCGTCAGTGTTCAAAAAAACAACGGCTGGCTATAGTTAAACTAGAATCCGATTGGAAAGGGGATTTCCGTATGAAGAAGCGCAACCGGACGAGCGAATGGGTACAGCAGGCCGTCTTTGTAGGGCCGGGTCTCGCCGCCTTCACCGTCATTGTCCTCGTGCCCTTCCTGCTCGGCTTTTATTATTCCTTTACGGAATGGAACGGGCTTGATCTCGACAAGGCCAAATGGATCGGCATGGATAACTTCATTCGCATCTTTACGAATGACGAGAAGTTTTGGGCTTCCTTCCGGTTTACGATCAAATTCACCGTCCTAACCGTAGCCGGGGCGAACCTCCTCGCCTTCCTGCTTGCCCTGATGCTGACAAGCGCCATGAAGGGGCGAAATGCTCTGCGTACGATCTTTTTCCTCCCGAATGTCATTGGGGGAATCCTGCTCGGCTACATCTGGCAGTTCATCTTCACCAAGGGCTTCAAAACGATCGGGGAGTTGACCGGCTGGTCCTTGTTTGAGCTGCCTTGGCTCGGAACGCCGACCACCGGCTTCTGGGGACTCGTCATCGTCTTCGTCTGGCAGACCGCGGGCTACATGATGGTCATCTACATCGCCGCAATCGTCGGCATTCCCAAAGATCTGATCGAAGCAGCCAAGATTGACGGAGCCAATCCTCAGCAAATCATCCGCCGTGTCATGCTGCCCCTCATTGTTCCGGCCATCACGGTTTGCCTGTTCCTAACGACGTCCAATGCGTTCAAGATGTTCGACCTCAACCTCTCGCTGACCAAAGGCGGACCCGGAACATCGACGCAATCGCTCGCTTACAACATCTACGCGGAGGCGCTCGTCAACAACCGTTACGGGCTCGGTACGGCCAAGGCGCTTCTGTTCTTCCTCGTCATCTCGATCATCGCCGTCACCCAGGTATGGCTGACCAAACGGAAGGAGGTGGAGGTCTGATGCTGACTCGTGCCCAGCGGATCCGCGCATACGCCGTTCAAGCGTTGGCCGTTCTGCTTGCCCTGCTCTTTCTGGCTCCCTTCTATTTCGTTCTCGTCAATTCCGTCAAGTCGCTTGGCGAGATCATGATCGATGCCGCCTCCCTGCCTGAGAAATACTTGTTCTCCAACTACTCGCGGGTATGGGACATCATCCGGTTTCCGAAGGTCCTCGGCAACTCGGTAGTCATCACGCTCCTCAGCGTCGGCGGAATCGTCATCCTGAGCTCCATGACGGCTTACCGTCTCGTTCGAAAGCCGACGCTGTTCAACCGCATTCTGTTCACGGCCTTCATCTCGTCGATGATCATCCCCTTCCAGTCGATCATGCTGCAGCTGGTGCGGGTCACAAGCCTTCTCGAGCTTCGCGGCAATATGTTTGGGATCATCGTCTGCTACCTCGGGTTCGGCATGTCGCTCTCCGTCTTCCTGTTCCACGGCTTCATTAAGACGGTCCCGCTTGAAATCGAGGAAGCGGCAGTCGTGGACGGATGCTCGCCCTACGGAGTGTTTTGGCGAATTGTCTTCCCGCTGCTTCGCCCCATCGTCATGACGGTCGTGATCCTGAACGGGCTGTGGATCTGGAACGACTACCTGCTGCCGGTGCTGATCATTGGCTCCAACAAAGACATCACGACAATTCCTCTTGCGGTCACCCGCTTTTTTGGGCAATATACCAAACAGTGGGATCTCGCGCTGGCCGGACTTGCCATGAGTGTTACGCCAATCATCGCCATATTCATGCTGCTGCAAAAGTATATCGTTGAGGGGATTGTTGCCGGTTCGTTGAAGGGGTAACCGGAGCGAACCGAGAGGTCAATATAATGCACCAAAGAAGTCAAGAACGTCGGTTTTCGAAGCTGCAACCGCTTTCTATAATGGAAATGTAGTGAAAAACAGACATTTTAGGGAGGTTCAGGTATGAAACGTTCTATGCGTTTAACCGTCCTGCTCATGATCTCGGCCCTCATCCTCACCGCCTTCGCAGGCTGCGGCAAAAAATCCTCGGAGGAGAATTCGGCTTCCCCATCATCCAGCTCGTCTTCCTCGGCCGAAGCCAGCAAAGCTCCCGCGAAAAAGGACGTCACGATTCGCGTGTTCCAGTTCAAAGTGGAGATCGCCGACGCCCTGACCAAGATGGCGGCCGATTACGAGAAGGAAACCGGCGTCAAGGTCGATGTGGAAACCCACGGCGGCGGAGAAGACTACAACGCCCTTCTCAAAGCCGAGATCGCATCCGGCTCGGAGCCCGAAATCTTCAACTCCGAAGGCTTTGATGCTCTGAAGGCTTACTATGACCGGGCCTCCGATTTGTCGGGCGAGCCCTGGGCCAAGGATGTCATCCCGGCCGCATCCGCTCCTGCCCAAGTGGACGGCAAGCTGCTCGGCATGCCGATGAACATCGAAGGCTACGGCATCATCTACAACAAGGACCTGTTCGCAAAAGCGGGCATTACGGAACTGCCCAAGACGCTGACCGAGTTGAAGGCTGCATGTGAAAAGCTAGTTGCGGCGGGAATCACCCCCTTCTCGACGACGAACGAATGGTGGTCCATCGGTCATCACACGATCAACGTAGGGATCGCGGAACAACCCGATCCGGTCAAATTTACGGACGATACGAAAGCAGGCACCGCTTCCTTCAAGGGCAATGAAGTGTTCGCCAACTGGATCAACTACGTGGATGTCGTGTTCGGCAACAGCCAGAAGGATAAGCTGACGACCGACTACGCTACCCAAGTCTCCTACTTCGCAACCGGCAAAGCCGCTATGATCCAACAAGGGAACTGGATTCAAGGCGATATCGACAAGATCGGCAAGATGAACCTCGGCGTCCTCCCGATCCCGATCGACGACAGCGGCAAGGCCCGCATTTACACCGGCCCGGCTAACTTCTGGATCGTCAACAGCAAATCGAAGAACGCGGAAGAAGCGAAGGCTTTCCTCAACTGGATGGTCACCTCCGAAACGGGCAAGAACTATCTGACGAAAGAGTTCAAATTCATTCCGGCCTTGACGTCAATCAAGGCTACCTCAGACGACATCGGCCAAATCGGCGCCGCCATCTCCGAACAAGCAGCAACGGCTGGCGGCTGGCATTGGGGCCGCTATCCGGACGGCGTCATCCAAGCTTGGGGTGCTGCCATGCAGGAATACGAAGGCCAACAAATCGACAAGGACACCTTGCTCGGGAAATTCGATAAAGGAATTCAAGACATCGTGAAGAAGTAACAAGCCAAGCAAGCTGGGCCAACAGGTGCAAATGTAATCAAAAGCTCTCTCCACGCGGCGCCGGGCGCTGTGGGAGAGAGCTTTTTGGTGGAAGGAACGTGTTCGATTTGAAAGGGAATCTCTGCAGATCATCGTCAAATTGTTATGCGATGGCCAACTCTGATTAAGGCAGCTTGAATTTGCCGAACCGGCCGTTCGATGAGCCGGCATAGAGATACCCGTCCGGTCCTGCGTTGAGAAGGCCGCTCAGGGTGAGCTTTTCTCGCAGATCGGGATAAGCCGCCTGCATGTCTCCCAGCCGATAGAGCGGCTTGCCGTTCCCTTTGTCGAGAACGAGGAAGTCCGGACCGTATGGCAGCACCAGCCGATCCCCTTGGACGACGATGCGGTTTAAGGCGTAATAAGAAGAATAAGAAGCATCCGAAGAATCGGGAACCCCGTTTGTCGGCGATTGCCAGAGGACGCTGCCCGTCTTCAGATCTACGGCAGTCGGAAGCCCGTCTAGTATAAGATAGAGGCGGTCTCCCTCGATGGTTCCGGCCGAGCCGCGTCCGGACAAGGTCCAGGCGGTCGTCCCGGTAAAGGGATCATACAGACGAGTTTGAACCGACTGTTGCCCGTCAAAGCGTTCCGACCCGAAGCTGGTTTGGATCAGCCAATGGGAATCGTCGATGACCGTGATCACTTCGTTTGGCTTTGTCACATAGCTAGCCTTCACGGCGCCGGTCAACGCATCCAGCAAAACCTTATCCGCACCCACGGTAATCCAGCCAAAGGAGGCAGCGGGACGAAACACGTCTGCCGGAGAATCTGCAAATTGATAAGGATCAGGATCAGACCCGCCTGCTTCCATGTCTTTGTGCCAGACGGATTTTCCGGTAAGCGGGTTTAGTGCGGTGAGACCGTCCGTCTTCTTCATAAGGATGGAAGGAACGGCCAGCGATCCCGGAACGATGTCGGTCTTCTCCATAACGGGCTGCTTCCAGCGAAACTTGCCGGTGGCGGCATCCAGAACCGACAGTTCCCCCGGTACGGAGCGGTCATCCGATTGAAACGGCTCCTGATACAGAACGACCGATCCCTTCGCTGCGCTCATTCTCAGGATCGGATCGCCCTCCTTCCTCACCATTTCCCAAATCGGCTTTCCATCGGCCAGACGGATCCGGCGAATGTGTTGCTCGTATTTTTTCTTTTGCTTGTTGTAGGCGGTCGAGACCATCACATGCTTGCCGTCGGGATCCATGATGTATTGAAGAGCATCAAAACCGGCATCGATCTGCCAGAGCTTCTTGCCGGTAGTCCGGTCAATCGCGTATAGGCTGCTGTTCTCATGAAACCCGCTGTAGCCGCCATCGTCTCCGTTGATTAGAAGAACCCCGTCTGTCGCACCGACAAGATAGGCATAATCCAAATTGCCTTGATGAACCCATGCCGCATCACTCTTGCGCGTCGACGCCAGCGGCAGCACGCGGTATTCATACGTATAGGTATACGGCTGTTGAACGCTGGATATCTCCTGCATGCCCGCTTCCGTGATGGGCAAGATCCAGTTCCAACGCGCAAGGCGGCCCTTCGGGTCGAAGGATACGGTGAATTGAGCCTGATCGCTCTCATAACGCCATGTGGTCCCCAGCAGCTGCGGCTCTTGGGTGCTCAACTCCAGGTTTGCAGACTTCTCCACGAATGCGGGAGCTCCGAGCCACCTCTCCACCTGCGCTTCCGTCGTCCCTTGATGCAGCACGGCTTCCGTCACAGCCCGCTCCCGGCTTGCCGCCATGGAAAAGGCGGGCGCGGAGACCGCCGCATTGTTACCTTGCTGGTTTGCCGCTTCCGGAGAAGCAGTCCCGGAGCCGCTCTCGCCCCAATCAGCAAGAAGCCCCTTCGGCAGCGGCGTTCGTCCGACAGTGGCGGAATCCGGAACCCACAAGAGCAGAGGACGGTTAAGGCTGTCGCCCGTGTACGGCACGGACGGCGGCAGGATCACTCCCCGCCAGCCCTTCCAGGTGAGCACGGAGTATAAGCCCTCTCCCTCCGCCGCCTCCCGGAGAGCGGAATCCATCTCAGCCAGCTTCCATGCCGATCCGCTCTCCGGATAGAGGTGCAGGATGGTCTCCGGCTTCAGCTGGATGCGGGCAAGCTCCGCATCTTCGACGATGCTGCCTGCGGCGGCTGTTCCGTACCAGAGCGGCGCCCAGACCGGTCCGGAGCCATTGTCCGCTTGAATCCACTCCCCTTGCTGCTCGATGATGCGATAGGGAATGCCCGCCTCGTCATAATGAGACGAGGACGCTGTCTCCAGCTTACCGGGGAGCAAGGGCTCCTGGAAATAGGGACTGAAATGGCGCGGGGTCCACTCGCCGCCCACCGGAAGGACGGTAGGGACGAGCAGAGGAGCGGAGGAGGAGGATGGTGAATTCTCGCCGCCGCTATAGGCTGCGGCAGACGACGCCGCGGGCGATGTCGAAGAGGATGCGGAGGAGGAAACTTGTCCAGAAGGACTGGAGGGTACAGCGACGCCTGTTCCAGCCCCTCCATTCCCTGTGCATCCGGTAAGGAATAGCAAGACCGTCATCAGTACGGCGCATGAGCGGGTTAACGGGCAGAAACGATATCTTTCAGTCATGAAAAAACCTCGCTTTCAATCCATGGCTTCTCCAAATAGACGCTCAGGATTGAAACGAGGTTGCATGGGCGGCTTCACGGGCAGTAGCGGGGACAAGGCCGCCCGCGCCTCCAATAGCGTTCACTGTGCGAGATCCTTGCCCGCCTGCTTCGCCTCCTGCTCCGGCACAACCGCGCTGAAACGCGCTTCCAGCTTGCGAACGAGGATGATGGAGACAGCGACGACGAGGGCCAGCACCAAGAGGCGAACCGGATCGCCGATGTCGCGGCCGATGTAAGAGACCATAAACACCATCAAGGCTTTGCCCAATGCCAGCGCTAGCGCGAAGGTTTTGAGCCGCATCCCGGATATGCCTGCAGCGATGTTGATCACGACAAACGGACCCACGGGAAACAAGCTGAGCAGGAACACGTAGCTGAACTCGTTGCGGCGAATCCAGCGCAGGCTCTTCTGCACCCTCGGCTTTTGCCTCCACCGCTCGATGAACCGATGCCGAGACAGCAGCTTGACGAGGAGAAACGTCACAAGGCAGCCGCTGACAAGCCCGAGCCAGGAATAAAGAACGCCGAGCCACAATCCATAGACGGCCGCATTCACCGTGACCAGCACGACCGTTGGCAGGGGCGGAATGAACGATTTGAGGAAAGGCAGCGCAATTCCGGGCAGCGGTCCGAACGAGCGAAACCGGTCCAGAAGCTCGAGCAAGCCTTCCTCGTTCAGGTCTGTCAAATAAGAAAGCTCGATCAAGGAAGCTCCAGCCTTTCTTCTTTAGGCTTGCGCTTCAGCCTCGCTGGAAGCGGAATCTGGTTGACCAGCACGATGCTCATCAGGATGACGAGCAGCCCGATGACCGTCGTGACATAGACCGACTCATTCAGAAACAGAACCCCCCAGAGGATGCCGAAGATCGGCACAAGAAACGTCACGGTGACGGTCTTGACGGCTCCGACTCGTTCCATCAGCCGGTAGAAGATGAGGTAAGCGAGTGCCGTGCACAGCAGGGAAAGCCCGAGCAGCGAGTAGATGACATTTGAGGGAGGTACGCTCCGCGGCCATTCGTAGAGAGCGAACGGCAGCAGCAGGATCGCAGCGGCCAACTGCTGGCCGATGGCGACCTCTAGCGGCGCTACGCCCCGAAAGGCCCGGCCTGCATAGGTGGTGCCAAAGCCATAGGCCAGTGCCGCAAGCAGCGAGAAGAGGATGGCCAGCACGGTCTCTCCGTTCAGCGGCAGCGGGCTCCAGCCAACCAGGATGGCGACGCCCGCAAGTCCGATGACCATTCCTACCGCTTTGCCTCGCCCGAGCCTCTCCCGTGTCCAGCCCCAGACGACGAGGGCGGTGAACAGCGGGGTCGTCGCGTTCAGAATAGCGGCGAGCGAAGCATTCAGATGAAGCTCCGCCGTGCAGATCAGTACGAATGGAATGGCGGCGTTGAGCCCACCGAGAATCAGATAGGCCTTCCACCGGTCGCGAAGGCGAGGAAGCTTGCCGCGCAGGGCCGCATACAGCAGGAGAGCCACTCCCGCCACTCCTACCCGAACCTCGGTGGTAAAGAACGGGCCGAGCACAGGGGATGCGATCCGCATGAAGAGAAAGGACGCTCCCCAGATCGAAGCAAGTAAAAACAATAGCGCCGTATCCTGCCGCTGCATGTAGCTCCTCCTAATCGGCCTTAAGCCGTCACGATCATTCTTCCACTTGGCCCCAGAATTCGCCGGCCCAGGTTACGATCTTGTACCATTTGGTCCCTACCCAGCGCTGGGTCACATTCAGATTCTGAATGCCGACGGATAACACCGGTTCCAGCGTATCATCCGGTTCCTTGTACAGCTTCATCTTGTTCTTCGGCTTGATGAGTCCCCACAGCTCCAAAATCGGGCGCTCGGGCTTGATCCAGCCGCTCTTGCCCTCGTATTCGATCTTGTACCAGCCTTCCTCCGGCTTGCTTTCCTTGGATGTGACGGTCGTCTTCGGCACGGTAATTCCAAGAGGGCTGGTCATATCGGCGGTCGCATACAGCTCAGCCGGTTCGGTCAACACAACCTTTTCCCCGAAGTCTTCCTTCTTCTCCGGCAGCCCTTTGACATACTCCTCCGACGCCTGGAAGCGAGCCAGCACATCGTCATATTTCGCCTGATACACCGACTTGTCAACGGGCTTGCTCTCCCCCGTCGCAAGATCCATCGAGGTCTCTTTTACCGGGTTGTACAGGGTACCTTCATCGATGAAGCTGCCTTCATCGGCAAAGGCCCCGCGGATCGGAATCGTATGCGCCTGGCCGCTCGTCAGGTCATAGCCAAAAAACTTGGCATTCGCCGGAGTATTGCCAGTCAGGCTGAGTAGAGTCGGAAGCATATCCATATGCCCTCCGTACGTCTCATCCACCTTCGCCTCGATGCCGGGTCCGTGGATGATGAGCGGAACGCGCAAGGCGTCCGCCAGCGTATACTCATGACCGACAATCTCTTTTAGCGCCGCCTTCTCGGCATCCTCGACCATTTTCATCTGAATGCCCGTATGATCGCCGTACAGCACGAGAATGGTGTTCTCCCAAAGGCCGTCCTTCTTCAAGCGCTCGATCAGGTGGCCGATCGCCGTGTCCGTGTACCGGGTGGCCTGCAGGTAGTCTCCCGCCATATTATCCTGGTACAGCTCGGACAGCTCGAGCTCGCGGAATTTCTCCGGCAGGCGGAACGGATGATGGCTCGACATGCTGACGAACTGAGCGTAGAAGGGTTTGCCCTCCTTGGCGTACTCGATGACCGCATCCATTCCCTTATCGTATAAAATGTCATCGGAGGAGCCGAAGGCGATGAAGTCGTCAGTGCCGAAGTAGTCTTTATCCAAAAAGCGCTCAAACCCAAGCGCCGAGTAGAACTCCTTGCGGTTGTAGAACAT
The DNA here is from genome assembly GCF_001457415.1 of Gorillibacterium timonense. Lineage (GTDB taxonomy): Bacteria > Bacillota > Bacilli > Paenibacillales > NBRC-103111 > Gorillibacterium > Gorillibacterium timonense. The sequence goes on along the minus strand of NZ_LN881721.1, from coordinate 308,647 downwards.
GGCGTTATTCGTATGCATGGTGATCGTCGAATAGCCCTTTTCCCGAAGAATCCGAGGCAGGGACGGGAATTCCTTCATCGGGTCGGTAAACGCGATCACATTCGGCGGCTTCACCGGATGCAGCGAGGTATTGAACATGAACTCAGCATCGACCGTGTTGCCCGCACCATTTTGCAGGTAAAAGTTCGGATAAGTCAGCGAGTCCTTCATCAGGCTGTTCAGGTTCGGGGTGATCTCTTGCCCCTCGATGGTCTTGCCCAAAACAAAGGACTGGAACGATTCCAGTTGGATGGCGATGATGTTTGGAGTCGCTTTGTTCTGCGTCTCCTTTATTTCCTCCGCATTTACCTGCGGACTCTTCGAATCTAGCGCACTCTGTCCGGGAGCCAGCGCAAAAGCGCCCCCAATCAGGGCGATCCCTAGTAGAATGATAGCGGTCAGCAACCCTTTTCTTCTCATGATGTCCTCCACGTTATCGATATCCGGCCCACAATTGCTTTAAATTGTATCATAGATAGGCGGAACGGGGCGATTATTTTAGTAGATTGGGGAGATGTGGTAACGCATCCAGAAGGCCGTTCTTATACGGATTTGCCATCTCGTCTATGCACGATCTGGTCGGTCAAGGCGCCCAGTTCATCATCGCCACGCACTCGCCGATTCTGCTCGGCTATCCGGGAGCGGACATTTACGTGCTGGACGCAGACGGGATCAAGCTGACGCCTTATGAAGAGACGGAGCATTATCAGCTCACCAAGGCATTTCTGAATAACCCCGCCGCTCTATTACGAGAGCTGTTGGCGGATTGAATGGGAATCGAGCGAAACGAAGAAGACTCCGGCCCCACGGTTAAGTGCGGCTGGAGTCTTCTATAGTAGACGATGAATATTTAATGGGAGCGCGATAGCTATCATCGAAATTCGATTGCTTCCGGTTGCTTCCTCTGCTCCAAACGGTATCAGTGCTTCACGGGTGTGGAGCCGTCGTAGGTCGCGATGATGCCGTACAAATCCGGACGGCGGTCGCGGAAGATGCCCCATTCGAGGCGGCCCACTTCCAGAGCATCCAGGTCGAATTCGGCGGTCAGCACGGCATCTTCGACCCGTCCCGCCTCGGCTACCTTGTTGCCCTGCGGCCCGGCGATGAAGGACGAACCGTAGAAGGTGATCGCGGAATCCTCATCCGATTCGGCTCCGATGCGGTTCGAGGCGATGACCGGAATCAGGTTGGCCGCGGCGTGGCCGAGCATGGCCGCCTGCCAGTGGTCCTTCGAATCGATCGAGCCGTCCTGCGGCTCGGAGCCAATCGCGGTCGGGTAGAACAACAGCTCCGCCCCCATCAGCGTCAGGCAGCGGGCGGTCTCCGGGTACCATTGGTCCCAGCAGACGCCGATACCGATCTTCGCGTAGCGTGTGTTCCACACCTTGAAGCCGGTGTCGCCGGGATTGAAGTAGAATTTCTCTTCGTAGCCGGGACCGTCGGGGATGTGGCTTTTGCGGTAGAGGCCGAGCACTTCTCCGTCCGCGTCGATGACCGCGAGGGAGTTGTAGCGGGCGTAGTTCTTCTTCTCATAGAAGCTGATCGGCAGCACCACCTGCAGCTCGCGAGCTACGGCGCGGAAATGGTTCACGGCCTTGTTCTCTTCAAGCTCGGTAGCGTAGCGGTAGTAGTCGGCCTTTTCCTTCTGGCAGAAGTACGGGGTCTCGAACAGCTCCTGCAGCAAAATGATCTGCGCTCCCTCGGCTGCCGCTTTGCGCACCAGGGAGTCGGCCCTCGCGATGTTCTCCTCGATGTTGCCGGAGCAGCTCATTTGGGTGGCCGCGACTTTCACGTTTCTCATGGGCTAAGGCCTCCTGTCTGGTAAAGGATGGGGCTATGTGAATGCCTGCTTATCTGCTTGTTTGCAAGTCTGCTTGTTTGCTTGTCTGCTCACGGACCAAACGGTTCCGATGGCATCCAGTTGCCAGTCAGCGGACGGCGGGCATCTGCTGCGTCGTGCAGTGGACGTTGCCGCCCTCGCGGATGACGGCCATGCCGTTCACCGTGCGGATGCGGCGGTCCGGAAACTCGGCTTGGAGCGCCTGTACGGCCAAGCGGTCGGTCTCTTCCGCCGCTCCGCCGAATACGGGCAGAACGATGCCCCCGTTCACGAAATAAAAGTTCAAGTAGCTCAGCGTCAGCCGATTGCCTTCATGCTCGGCATAAGGCGGCTGCTGCAGCTTGACGATCTCAAGGGAGCGTCCAGCGGCATCGACAGCCTGCTCCAGGATGCGCAGATTCTCCTGGGTGATCGCATAATTCTCATCCGCCGGATCGTCACACACCTGAAGGATAACCCGACCTGGCGCGGCGAAGCAGGCGGCGTTGTCCACGTGACCGTCCGTCTCATCGCCGGCAAGCCCCCGCTTCAGCCAGATCACCTTCGTGATGCCGAGGTGGAGACGGAGCTGCTCCTCGATCTGCTCCCGGGACAGCTCCGGGTTGCGATTCGGATTCAAGAGGCACTCCTCGGTGGTGAGGAGCGTTCCTTCGCCGTCCACATGGAAGGAGCCGCCCTCCATGACGAGAGGAGCGTCGAAGCGGCGCACACCGTAATGGTCAAGAATTTGCGGAGCGACTTGATCGTCTAAATCCCAAGGAGCGTATTTGCCGCCCCAGGCGTTGAAGCGCCAGTTGATCCCGGCGAGCGCGCCGTCTTGCGCGGCTACGAAGGTCGGTCCATTGTCGCGCAGCCACGCGTCATTGTGCTCGATCGCCAAGCAGGAGATGTTGTTCTCGGTGAACCGGGCTTTCACCCGGTCGAGGTCCTCCGGGTTCACGATCACGGTCACTGGCTCGAATTCAGCGATGGCCCTAATCAGCTCGGAATATCCTTCGCAGATCTCGGAATACGCATCCGGGTAACACATGGAGTCCTGGATCGGCCAGGAGATAAAGGTACGGGAATGGGGTGCCCATTCCGGCGGCATGGTATAGGTTAAGTCTTTCGGATACATGGCTTCCCTCGCATTGTAACAGAATCGTGTCGGACCGCATGCGGCTAAGGGAGCAACGGGTCTGCAGAAGACTCGCTTGTTCTCCATTCGCCGGACCAGCCCGAGCCTTTACCATCATACCCGAAATGCGCTTCGCTCACAATTGTTCACGATGCAGCGCCCTCCATCAGAACATCATCAACAGGAGGGAACGCAGCACAACAAATTCGACAACCACCGCCATCACGCAGCAGAAGAAAAAGAACGACAGCTTCGCCTCTCCAAACTGATCCTTCCAGTATCGGCCTCGGAAGAGAGACAGGAGATCCGGTGTGAATGAATACTTGACCGCCTCCCTAAATTCGTCGCGACTGCCGAAGAACACTCGAAACAAGTATCGGTAGACTGGAATATTCGCCACAAGCAGGACCAAACCGAGCATGACTTCCACGTTACCACTCCCTTAGAACGGATATGTTCATCTAACGGATGACGGTCCGTTTGGTTTCGGAAGTCAGAAGTCCTTTACCTCGCACAGCCAGATCATATGAGGGGATCCCGGTCCCCAGAAGCCCTCGACGATCTTATACGGTTCGCCAAACTTCCTCCGCCATCGCTTCTGTGCCGCCCAATACCCGCTGTCCAGGCAGAAGCGCTCGACTCCTCTTGCTTTGAGCAAGGCGATCAGCTCTCCGATAAGCGCGGAGCCGATGCCCTGATTCTGAGCGCTTGGCCGCACATAGAGACTGCCCAATTCCCCTACTTCATCCAGCTCGTGATTCGTACAGACCTGAGTTTCATGCCCGCAAGGTCCGAATGAAATCGTACCGACCACCTCTCCCCCGCGCTTGGCAACAAGAAACGTGACGCGGTCTTCATCCGGATCAAGCGATCGTCGGACAAGCTGCTTCTTGCCTTCAATTTCACCTGCGATGGATGACTGATCGTCGCCGATTCCTTGCTGCTCGAACGCGTCCGGAATGGCCTCTTCAAACACCTGAAAGGCCGATTGCTGATCCTCCGGGGTGAGGCGATGAATGGTGAACGGCTGACTCATAAACAGAAACCTCCTACGGGTTCGGGCCTCTGGCCGGCAAACAGACCGGGGCACGGATGGATATCTTTCTCATGAGATAAGACGCACGTGACATCCATATGTCGCGGAACTTTCAATATCCCAGTCCCCATCACTGAGGGAAAACATCCTATTGGGCCTTCTCGGCACAATCCGCTTTTTAAACGGTTGTGGCCGTCTTTTGCCGCCGGAGCTTGCCCGTTCTCAGCGACAAGAAGAAGCTGAGCAGCAGAATCACGCTTGCGAGCACATAAGGAGCGTTGACATTGGCGTCGAGTAGCACACCGGCTACGATGGGACCGATGATGTTCCCGAGGCTGGTGAAGGCGGAATTGAGACCCGCCACATACCCCTGCTGGTCCTTTGCCAGCATCGACATCTCGGTGCTGATCGTAGGGCGCAAAATATCGGTGGCGAGAAAGATAATGAACGTGAAGGCAAAGATGAGCCAAAACGTATGCGCAAAAAGAACGAGCAAGATAAAGATGGCTGCGAAGAGCAGACAGGTGGAAATGACCCGTTTTTCCCCAAAGCGCTTGAGTATCCAACTGAAGGCCGTCACCTGAATGACTGCCCCGGCGATAGAGCCGAAGGTGAGGATAAAGGCGATATCATCGGGGCCAAACCCGAATTTATGATCCACGAACAGCCCGAAGATCGTCTCGAAATTGGCCAGCCCGAACGACATGACGAAAACCAACACCAGGCTGATAAAATAAGGCTCCCGGTACGAATACCTCAATTGGGTGAACAGGTTGCCTTGCGGTTCTTTACGGGACGGAGCTTCCGAAGCCGATTCCGAGGCCGACTCCGAAGCGGACCGGACTTCTCTCAAGAACAACAGGGTGATGACGGCAGCCAAAATCCCCGCTACAGCCGCGCTGTAGAAAGGAACACGCAGCCCGAACTTCGCGATATATCCGCCGAGCCCGGGTCCGATAATAAAGCCGGTGGTAATGGAGGCGTTAATAAAGCCCATTCCCGCCGCGCGTTCGTCCTTCGTTGTCACATCGGCCGCGTAGGCCATAACAGCCGGCATGATCATGGCTCCGCTCACCCCGCCCAGCATACGGGCGACAAAAAGCAGGAGCGTATCCGTCGCGATTCCGAACAGCCACTCCGAGAGGGCAAACACGAGCATGCCGAGGACAATGATCCGTTTGCGGCCGAAGCGGTCCGCAAGCCGACCCGCGAGAGGCGAAAAAAGAAACTGCGTCAGCGAAAAAGCGGCGACCAAAAGACCGGCGATGCTCCCCGTTACGCCCAGCTCCGTCATGAACTTGGGCAGGATCGGGACGATCAGGCCGATTCCGGTGAAGACTAAAAATAGATTCATCATGAGGAGCAGCAAGGCTCCCCGATTTTTGAGTAAGACCGTCATTGCATTTCCTCCACTCTAAGATGCTTCGATCCGAATACTGAATATTTATTCTAGATTATTCGATAAAAAAAGAACTATCCACTTGCCTTGAAAAAACCGACTCTCGCATTCAACGCTAACGTTATGCTGAACCAACCGACGCATTCCGTTGGCGGGAATCCGAGACAACGACACGCTATCTCTTGGCAACGCCATGCAAAACCACATCGATCGCCAATCGGTAAGTCGCCAGCGCTTCCTCCTGGTTCATTCTTCGGGCATGTTGGCTAAGCCCATACAGCAAGCTGTCCAGAATCGTAGCCGTATCGGCAACGTTCGTCATCGCAAATTCCCCGCTATCGATCCCTCTCTGCAGCAGCTCCCGGTTAAAGCGCAGGTATTCGGAGACCATCCGATCCATACGTTCCTTGATGTCCGATGCTTTCTCTGATTCGGTGTAAAATTCGTCTGCGGCTTTTACGAGCGGGTGGTTCATCTGATCGAGCGCAAGCTGTTTCGCAAATTCGTACAGCTCTTCGGATATCGTCGAAAAGGTTCCTTTTCGAGCGCGCCAGCTCTCATCCCATTCCCGATCCATCTCCTCCAGCAGAGATAGAAACAGCCCTTCCTTGCTTTTGAAGTGATAGTAGATGTTCCCGGCACTGCAACCGGTCGTGCTCACGATGTCTTCAATGCATGTCGCCTTGTACCCCTTTTGGATGAAGAAGGGCCGGGAGGCATCCATGATCTTTTTTCTCGTGTGCTCGCTCTGCAGCTGCTTTTTGTTCATCTCTGCACCCCCTCGATACTGAACATATATTCAGGATTCTATCCCATATCGCCCTGAAAATGCAAGCTCTTTTTCCCCTGCCTCTCATGAAGAACTGCAAAAAAAGCCCGAGCTCAGCGCTCGGGCCTTCCTGTTAACGGGCATGATGCAGTAGTGCCGTTTACTGTCCGCTTTCCGGATTGATCGGGTTCGGAACGGCTACCGGACTTGGCGCACCCGCAGGGAGCCCGGCAGAGCTCGGAGCCGCTGCTTGAACGGCTGCAGCAACCGGTGCCTTCTTATGCATGAGCCCTTGAATGAGCCCATTCAGGTCGATTCCTGATACGTCCTTCAGCATCTCTGGAGCGGTCGCCATCAGCTCGGTGACGTAATTGCTGACGCGAGCCGCGCCTTCGCCCTTGCCGGTGTCGACCACGGTCAGCTTGTCGATGGACGAGATCGGCTGGGCGATCTTGCCGGCAAGCTCCGGCAGCATCTTCACGATGATGTCGAGCACCGCCGCTTCGCCGAACTTCTGGAACGCTTCCGCCAGCTTCTCCTTCGCTTCCGCTTCGGCAAGCCCGCGCAGGCGGATGACTTCGGCTTCCGCTGTACCCTTCGCGCGTTCGGCATCAGCGGTGGCGACACCCTCGAGCCGCTTCTGCTCGGCGTTCGCCTTCGCTTCCCGCTCGATGGCATAGGACAGAGCGTCGGCTTCGCGCATTTTGCGCGCCTTGTCCGCCTCGGCCGCCTGCTCAACCGCATAGCGATCGGCATCCGCCTTCTTCTTCACTTCCGCGTCGTATTGCTTTTCGCGGACTTGAATCTCCTTTTGCTGCAGGTCGATCTCCCGTTCCTTGCGGACGAGCTCTACCTTCATTTGTTCCTCGACGGCTATCTGCTTGGCTTTGGCCTCCTGAATGAAGTAGGCTTGGTCAGCTTCCGCCTTGGCCGTATCCTGTTCCTTCTTAAAGGCCGCGACCTTCAGCTCCCGCTCCTTCTCCGCCTCGGCGATGTTGGTGTCGCGCAGCAGCTCGGCCTTCTGGCCTTCTTCCGTCGCCTTCGCCTTCTGAATCCGCGCGTCACGCACCGCTTCCGCTTCGGCGATCTCCGCATCTCGCTTAACGGCAGCGATCCGCGGCTTCCCGAGCGCATCCAGATAGCCTTGCTTGTCGCGCACATCCTTGATCGTGAAGGAGACGATTTGCAGCCCCATCTTCTTCAGATCCTTCGCGGCAACTCCCTGTACCTCTTGGGCAAAACGATCCCGGTTGCGGTACACTTCTTCGACGGTCATCGTACCGAGAATCGCCCGCAGGTGCCCTTCCAGCACTTCCTGGGCTTCTCCCTTAAGCGCTTCAATCGGTTTGCCCATGAATTGCTCGGCAGCGGTGGCGACGTCTTCGACGGAACCCCCGATCTTGATGATCGCAACTCCGTCGGCGATTACCGGAACGCCCTGTTCCGTATAGACCTCCGGCGTTGATACGTCCAGCTTGTGAGAAAGGAGGGATAAGTACTCGGCCTGCTGGAAGATCGGCCAGATGAAGGCGCCGCCTCCGCGAACGATCTTGATCTTGCGGCCGGTATTCGAGGCTTCCGCCGTATCCGTGGTGACATTCTTGCTGCCGAGGAAAGACCCGGTCACGATCATCGCTTCATCCGGCCCGACCGTCTTGTAGCGCGCCATGAAAGCGATGCCAAGAAGGACGATAACCGCAACCACAATGATGGGAATTATCCAAACACTGTAATCCCCGTTCAAAAAATCATTCATTCCGCTTTAGTCCCCTTTGCTATTATTTTCAAACCGGGAGACATACACCGCACCGTCCTTTACCTCGACGATAACGACGCGATCTCCCGCTTGAATGTCGGTGTGCTCAAAGCTTCCGGCAATCTGGTTGGAATTCGCCGCTCCAGTGCGGACCAGGATCTCTCCATAGCCATTTGCCGGAATCGGAACGATGACCTCCCCGACCTTGCCGGTGAGCCCGTGGATCGAGTAGCCGGTGGAATTCTCGCTGTTCATCATCGGTTTCACGTAGAACAGGTGAATGAGGATCGCCCCCGCCAAACCCGTCAGAGCAGCGACCAGGAAGATTCCAACTGCGCCGAAAACGGCATAGTGATCAAGCATAATTCCCGTTCCGCCGAAGATGGTGATGAAGGTGGCGAGAACCGTCGGATTGAGGTAATCGGCTGACAGGAAATCGAGTGCGCCATCGAGTGCGGTGCTGAGTACATCGCCCAATAGAACCGATACAACCGCGAATAAGGCGCCAAAGATCAAACAACCGATATAAAGTTGCAGCATGCTTAGCTATCCTCCTTCTTTCGCGGAATTCCTTGCAATCGCGGTGCCAACTCTTACCCAGTACTACGAAGCAAGATTCCATATGTTTCAAAAATTGCAAATCGCCCTGTTTTAAGCATATCGTATTTCCAGCAAGCGGGGAAGCACGCATCTTCACGGCCTGGGGGTTCGCCCTTGCGAAACCCGGAAATCGCGATTCAAACCTCGCCTATCTCTACTCGCTCCCCATCTTTCAGTCTTTCAATAAATCAGGGGCTGTGCCCCAAGCAGGTGAAACTCTGCTTCTAAGCCAGCCCCTAAACTCTAAACCAATGGAAGATGGGATACTCCGCTTCCTCAATCGGAATCCTCTGCCTCCAAATACCGCTCCAGAGCGGCGAGCTTGTTGTCCCAGAAGCGTTCGTAGAACGCTACCCACTCCTTCAGCTCGCGCAGAGGCTCTGCGTCCAGCCGGTAGCGCGTCTCCCGCCCGGCCTTCCGCTCCCGGACAAGCCCGGCCTCCGCCAGCACCCGCAGATGCTTGGAGACGGCCGTCCGGCTCACGTCAAACTGCCCGCTCAAGGCATTGAGCGGCTGCTCTCCCTGAGCCAACTCCTGCAGTAGACGCCTGCGGGTCGGATCCGCCAACGCGTGAAAGACGTCGCGCTGGCCGGATTGCCGCTGCCCGCCGTGCGGCGGCTCCTTGCGCCTATCGGCCTGTGCGCCCATCTTACGCTTCGAGGAGCTTGGCAAGCTTGGCGACGATGCCAACCCAGCCGCCAGCCATGTTCTCGCGGACAACAGAATGAGGTTGACCGAATTCGGTCACTTGATCCGCCGACCATCCGGAATGGATCAGGGTGAATTCCGTCTTACCCGGCTCCAGCTCATGCAGCTCGAACGTGAGCGTCCAGTCCTTGCCCCAGCGGAAGGACAAGCGGTTCGGCGGCTCCACCTCGGTGACACGGCAAGGAGACTGCCCGAAGGGGCCGGCTTCCAGCAGGAACTCATGGCCGACGACCGCCTCCATGTTGCTCGGCATAAACCAGGCGGCCATTCCCTCCGCGGTCGATACTGCTTTCCAGGCTTTATCGATAGGGGCGTTCAAGGTAATCGTCCGGCGAATGTCAGGCAAAGGCTGCGGAGCAGCGGAAGCGTCGGATGCGAAATGGTTATCAGATGGAATCATGAGAGGAGCTCCTTCCCTTTGTGTGGATGTTCTCAGTAAGCAAAGAAAAATACAAAAGACTCTGAATAGGAAACCGAAAGGTTTCCTATTCAGAGTCTAGAGGATCGTTTCCGTTTCGTCAAGTTTACCCGCCGCTCGCGCTTCTATACCCTCCGGCACGGAATCCAGGGGCGCAATTGCCACTGGTCCACTTGTCACCGATCCGCTGGTCCGCTGCAGAGCTTACACCTGAAGATCGCGTCGCCCGTATCCGCGAAAGGCAGCCAGCAGGAACAGAGTGCACAGAGCCACCGCCCAGACGAGCATCCCCGGCTGAAGCCCACGCCCTTCCAGCACGCGGTGCGCGTCCACGTATTGAAATGGGGTCAGCATCTTCAGCGCGCCCAGCTTGCCGCTGATCTCAATGAGGAGAGAGATCAGAAAGGTGGCGAGCATGAGTCCCGCTGACCCGGCGGCGGCTTTTTTGGGCTTGCGGCCGATCGCAGCGTTGGCGGCGCCCGCCGTCAGAAACACCGCCTGCACCAGCAGCATGCCCGCCATCAGGAGCGCAATTTCCCCGCCGAGCGATTCCCCTTTGGCGTAGAGGGCGATTCCCATGAGGGAGCTGAGCCAGGATACGGCATTGAATACCAAAGCCTGCACGAATGCCGCAAGCAGCTTGCTTCCCACGATGGCCATGCGGGACAAGGGCTTCACGAAGAGGAATTCCCCCGTCTTATCCCGCTCCTCCTTGGCTAGAATCGTCGCCCCCAGCATGCTGGCGTGCACGGCGGCCATCAAGAGAACATAGAAGAACATCGCTCCGTAATACCCGCTCGCTTGGGAGATGTCAAACCCCGAAGTACCGAAGATTGCCTGCACCGCCGGCGGCATCTTACCCACGAGCTCGCTCATGGCCTGACCGGACTCCTTCGATACGGAATATTTGCTCATCCCGGCCACCATCAGAAGAAACACACTGACGCACCAGATGATCAGCGCCTTGCGCTGGGCCTTCATCTCTCTTCGAAACACATTCATCTCAGAGCCGCTCCTTTCTACACCGCATGGATGTCCTTTTTCCGGTAAATCTGATAGGTTCCCGCCGTGAAAAGGACCACGAGCACAAGCTCCAGAATCACGAACCCGCTCTCGTAGGCGGAATGCGCCATGATGTAGGAGCGGTCGAAGTACCGGAACGGGGTCACATACCGCGCCGCCTCCTCTCCGACCAGCGAAGCGACCATGCCGAGGACATAGAATCCGAACACAAGGCCGAGCGACAGCGGCAGTACGCTGCGAATCTTCGGAAGCAAGACAGACAGAACGAGGCCGAAGGCGAAGAACAAAAGCTGAAGCAGCGGTACGCTGAGAGTGAGCAACGTGTAGGTGCCATAGTCCACGTCCGATGCCACCTGCCCGGCCAGAAGCAAGGCTGCCGCCAAGTAGATCAGATTCGTGACGAATAAAGACGCGAGCGCGGCGAACAGCTTGGCGGTGATGATCCGCGTTCGGCTGACCGGCTTGGTCAGAAGAAAATCCGCTGTCTTCTCGCGGGTCTCCTTCGACAACTGCCCGAGTCCGAGATTCATCGCCTGAATCGCTCCCGCTAAGCTGATGTAGGTAAGTACAAAGGAGTAGTAGCCGAGGAACGAGGTCAAGCTGTCGAGCGAAAGGCCGAACGCTTTTTGCACCGATTCTGGATACGCGTCGAGCAGCCCGCGGAAGTCCTCCGCATCCCGGGCAAAGCCGGGGTACAGCGCAAGCAGGAGGAGTGCCACCGCCGCGAGGGACAGCGACCAGGTGAAGGTCGATTTGCGGAGCGCCTGCCATTCCTTGCGAAAGATGTTCATAGCCGCGCCGCCTCCGGAGCTTCTTTTTCATAATAATGCAGGAAAATCTCCTCCAGATCCGGTTCCTCGATCCACAGGTTGGTGAGGCTCATGGAAGCGAGCTTAGCCGTCAGCATCCCCAGATCCCCGCGGAACAGGAAGCGGATCTCCCCGCCCTGCCGCTCTTCCCGGCTCACCCCGGGCATGGCGAAGAAGTCTGGAGCGACCGGAGCCGCCGTCGCCAAACGGATGCGCTTGTTGGCATTCGCCGTCAGCTCGCTGATCTTTTCCAGCTGGACCAGCTTGCCCTCCTTGATGATCGCCACCCGGTTGCAGAGCCGCTGCACCTCGCTCAGAATGTGCGACGAGAAGAAGATCGTCGTGCCCTTGCGCCCTTCCTCCTCCAGCAGTTCAAAAAAACGCTGCTGCATCAACGGGTCGAGCCCGCTCGTCGGTTCGTCGAGAATGACCAGCTTCGGCTCATGCAGAAGCCCTTGGACGATACCGACCTTCTTCTTGTTCCCGAAGGACAGATCGTCGATCCGACGTGACAGGTCCAGCTCCATGCGCTCGGACAGCTCTTTCATGCGCTTCGTGCAGTCCTTCTTGTAAAAGCTCGCGGAATAGGCCAGCAGATCCTTCACCCGCATGTTGTCGTAATAAAAGACCTCCGAGGGCAAATAACCGATGTCCTTCTTGATCTCCGCCGAGCAGCGGATGCAGTCCTTGCCGAAGAGAGTCGCGCTCCCCGCCGTGGGGTAGATAAGCGCTAGCAGCGTGCGGATCGTCGTCGATTTACCCGCCCCGTTCGGCCCGATAAACCCGAAGGTCTCGCCCTCCTCTACCGCAAACGTCAAGCCGTCGATTCCTCGCGAGTTCCCGTACTTTTTCGTGAGTCCGTGCAATTCAATGGCATTCATGACGCGCTTCCCCCTTTATCCGAATAAAAGGCGTGCTTGAGCAGCCCCAGATACGTCTCCGCCTCCACCGTCATCTCCTCATAGCGGTTTTCGCCGGGGATGATCGGCTTATAGACCTCCAGCAGGTAATCCCCCAGCTTTTCGAGCGACCAGACGATGATGCGGGTTGCTTTTTCGGTATCGAGACCTTCCCGAAATCGGCTGAAATCAACTCCTTTGAAGATCTCCGGCATCGTCTTCGCATGGAGCGCCCGAATTTTCTCCTCCATCTCCGGCCGGACTTGACCGGATGTCTCCAGGTAGGCCGTCTCGATAAATTTGAACAGCTCCGGGTAACGGTGCCACACCTCCAGTTTGGTCTTCATCGACCTCTGCAAGTGCACAAACAAGTCCGGCTCGCTCCAATCGACCGTTTTAAAAAACTCCTTTATGCTGAGCTCCACCGCATAATCGAAGAGATACAGAAAGAACTGCTTCTTATTGGCAAAATAGTGGAACAAAAGCCCCTTGGAAATGCCCGCTTCCTTCACCATGGTATTGGTGGACGCACGCTCGAAGCCGCTCACGGCAAACTCCTTCATCCCGGCGTTTAGGATGCGGTCCTGCTTCTCCTGCTCTAGGCTGTGAAATTTTTCATACATGGCGTTATTCCGTCCTTCTCGTGTTATTCCCTACGTGGAATATCGTTGATCTATAACGTTCTTGTTGAGTTTGTGAGCCATCGATTCATCGAGTATTGACCAATCTGGTCAATGCAATTGTATAGAATCCTAGAACGGACCGTCAATTGGCCCATGCTCGAAGATTCGCTTGGTTTTCCAGTCCTGAGCCTCTAACCGGAAAATTCGCAGCGAAATGCTCATCAAACGAGGCGTGACCCCCACTCAGCACGCTCGGGCGCTTGAATGTGCAGAACCGTGATCTGGAGCGAAACCAACGCGGATATGCTGGCAACCTTACTCGGACTCGTGAGGATAAAAGTCGACCTCAATCCGTAATCGGAAAGGGACGCAAGTCATGGCTTTCATTGACCGCGTGCACAAAGGCAAGCAAGCCCGCAGTCCGCTCTCCTGTGACAAAATGGAGGGAAACTCGAGTCGATCCGCTTGGCTTGCATGCCACTCGGCGGTTCATGCTACAATAAGGGAAAGAAAGGGAGATGATGGAACGCATGAAGCAAGAATTGATCGAACGGTTAACCCGATACGCCAAGATGGAAACGCAATCTGACGATGCCAGCGAAACCTGCCCCTCCACACCGGGACAGCTCGAGCTGGGTCGTCTTCTCGTGGAAGAGCTGCAGGGACTCGGGCTCACCGACGCAGCCATGGACACGAATGGCTATGTCATGGCTACGCTGCCTGCAAATACGGACAAGTCCGTACCGGTCATCGGTTTCCTCGCTCACGTGGACACGGCGACCGATTTCACCGGCAAAGGCGTGAATCCACAGATCGTGGAAAACTACGATGGCGGCGATCTTGTGCTGAACGCCGAGCTGAACGTGGTCTTGTCTCCACGAGAATTCCCGGAATTGACAGGCTACAAAGGGCACACGCTGATGACCACCGACGGAACGACACTGCTCGGTGCGGACGACAAGGCGGGCATTACCGAAATCATGACCGCCCTTCATTACCTGATCGACCATCCGGAGATCGAGCACGGCACGGTGCGCGTGGCCTTTACCCCGGATGAAGAAATCGGCCGCGGGCCGCACAAGTTCGACGTCGCCGCTTTCGGGGCGAAATTCGCCTATACCGTGGACGGCGGTCCTTTGGGCGAGCTGGAGTACGAAAGCTTCAACGCCGCCGTCGCGAAGATCGCCATCAAGGGCAAGAGTGTCCACCCCGGCACCGCGAAGAACAAAATGGTGAACTCGCTCAAGATCGCCATGGAGCTAAACGCCAAGCTGCCCGTGATCGAAGCCCCTGAGCATACGGAGGGGTATGAAGGCTTTTTCCATCTGAACTCGTTGCAGGGAGATGTTGAGAACACCAAGCTCCGCTACTATATCCGCGACTTCGACCGGACGAACTTCGAAGCCCGCAAGCGTACGCTGGAAAAGGCCATTGCCGAGCTGAACGCGGCTTATGGAGAAGGTACGGTCACGCTGACGCTCCAAGACCAGTACTACAACATGCGTGAGAAGATCGAGCCGGTTATCGAAATCGTCGACATCGCCAAGGAAGCGATGAAGAACCTTGATATCGAGCCGGAGATCAAGCCGATCCGCGGCGGCACCGACGGCTCACAGCTTTCCTACATGGGCCTGCCCACGCCGAACCTGTTCACCGGCGGCGAGAACTACCACGGGAAGTACGAATACGCCTCGGTAGACGTTATGGAAAAAGCGACGAAGGTGATCATCGAGATCATCAAGCTGTACGCCGCGAAGGCGTAAGATTAGCTTACGGTCCGTTGAGACGGAAGGAGTTCGCTTAATCATTCGCAGAAGCGGACTGCTGGCAGCGAATCAAAGGTGTACGTTTCGCTTAAGGCCTGTTGGGCGGAAAGCGTTCGCTTAGTCATTCGCAGAAGCGGTTTGCTGGCAGCGAATTCTTGCACAATCCTTTCTTGAAACGGACGCGCGTCTTCGCTGTACCTCTGGCACTTACATGCAAGAAGCGATCTCTCGCGTTATGTAAATGGGTAAACGCAAACAGCCCTTCTGCTCTCTTATTCGGAGAGTGAAAGGGCTGTTTGCTATACTGCTTTTTCTTTTCATACGCACCCAATTTGTGCGCGACAGAAGGACATTTTTGTCCTTTTTGTTTTTTAGAAGGTGGACACGGAACTGATTAAGCCTTATTCTCGTCAGTCCCATGAAAACATCTACATATAGGAATGTACAAGAGTTTATAACTATATATAGACGCCTATACCCGTCGGGCAGCTCTATCTCGTTCAGAAATCACTGTCCACCTTATGAAAGACAAAACAACACTAATTGTCCGTCATAGATGGACATCCCTCTAATTCATACCTGTTACCCGCTGGCCGAGTCTCATCTTCCTCTATCCGCTAGGTTCGCTTCTATATGTTTACGCGACTGAAATTCATCATGGTTATTAACCATTGGTTAAAATTCGTCTGGAATGTATTCGATCCGCGATTTAGCATGAATTGTCAACTGCCCGCTCGGCTGGTCATCGTGTACCGGGCCGTTTTGGACGTAATACCAGCACTTTTCGGTTGGCCGGTCGAGATCATCGCGGAAGATGAAGACGTTCAGCTCCTCACGCCACTCCACAATTTGCTCTATAGCTTCGGAAGGCGCTCCCTCTACTAGAAATAACCAGCCCTCTCCCTCCGGCTCCACCTTATAACGGATGGAGGGATTCTTTGAGCTATCCAAAAAAGTTCGCCCTCCGACGGCGTGCTTGATCAGGAGTTTTTCGCTCGCGGCTGTACTAGATTGGCCTACCGGGCTAATTGAACTTGTTGGGTTCGTTGATCCTGCTGAACTTGCTCGGCTCGGTGCATCCGTTGGGTTCGTTGTCCCTGTTGAACTTGCTCGGCTCGATATGTGATCCTGCATCTCAAAACCTCTGGGAAGATCAATCAGCATGAAGAAGCTGTCGGTCCGGCTCACAATGGACAGCTCGGGTATTTCCGTAATGCGAGCGGCATCGCCTTCCTTCAGTTCTTTACCATTCACAGCGAGTTCGCCTTCGATGATGAAGAGATAAGCGCTTCGATCGGGCTGATGATGATGAATCAGCTCGCTCTCCGGCCGGAGACGGCTTAAATAAAGCGTCAGATCCTGATGGATACTCACCTGGCCGACTCCCCCGACTGGCGTGACTACTGGCAGCAAGCCATGGCTAAGCTTTTCCTCGGGATAGGCACAGGTCTCAAAGGAGGGCTCGTGCCCCCGCTCATCAGTCATGAACCACAGCTGCAGGATTCGCATCGGTTCCGTATCCGAGGCGTTGTACTCGGCATGGACCACTCCGCTGCCCGCCGTCATCCGCTGGATGCCACCTGCTTTTGTCACCACCGTATTCCCCAGGCTGTCCTGATGCTTGATCGCCCCCTCCAGCACCACCGACACGATCTCCATGTCGCTGTGGGGATGGGGACCGAAGCCTTTGCCGCCTTGAACGATGTCGTCATTCATCACCCGCATCACACTGAACGCGGTGTTAGCCGGATCGAAATACTCGCCAAAGGAAAAGCTGGCGCTGCTCATGAGCCAGCCCCTGTCAGCCACATACCGGGATTCTGCCGGATATACCCGAATCATGACATTCCCTCCTCGGTCTATCGATTTGAGGTAAGTGTATCATGAACACAAGTGGCGTCCAAACCGATCGAAGCTGTCGCAGCTGTAGAAGCATTTCGTTCCGAGATCGGGTATCATAGAGAGAGAACTTTTCTCAATCAGAAGAGTGAGCTTTCAAACCCAACATACGGTTGAACAGCAGTGAGCATCGACTAAAAAGATCCAACATGACTCCAAACAGGCGAAACAACTTGGCCGTATGAGGCGAAGAGCCAGTTTGCAAACCTACTCTTGCTGGATGAGCTCAATATACAAGGAGGCTTTCTTTCCATGACCATATACCCTTCCGTCACAAAATCGGCCGATGGCCGCTACCATGCCCCCTTCTCCGTGCTTGACCTCGCTCCCATCGTCGCCGGGAGCAACGCTTCCGATGCACTCCGCCGTTCGCTCGATCTGGCCCAGCACGCCGAAAAATGGGGCTACCAGCGCTTCTGGCTCGCTGAGCATCACAACATGGCGGGCGTGGCCAGCTCCGCGACTGCCGTCGTCATCGGCCATATTGCAGCCGGGACGAGCACGATCCGCGTCGGCTCCGGCGGCATCATGCTGCCGAACCACGCGCCGCTCATGGTCGCGGAGCAGTTCGGCACGCTGGAGTCGCTGTTCCCGGGCCGCATCGACCTCGGCCTTGGGCGAGCGCCCGGCTCCGACCAGCCTGCCGCGCGGGCGATCCGGCGCGGGCTGACCAGCTCGGGCCAGGACTTTCCGGCGCTCCTCGGCGAGCTGCGCTCTTACCTCGACGGGACGAGCATCGGCGTCCAAGCCGTTCCCGGCCGCGGCCTCGCCATCCCGATTTGGCTGCTCGGCTCGAGCGGCTTCAGCGCCGAGCTGGCCGGAAGGCTCGGCTTGCCATTCGCCTTCGCCAGCCACTTCTCGCCGGAGTATGTGCTTCCGGCGCTTGAGCTGTACCGCACGAGCTTTCAGCCCTCGCTCGTGCTGGAGAAGCCGCATGCGATGGTCGCGATCAACGTCTTCGCCGCCGATACGGACGAAGAAGCGCGCAGGCTCGCCACCTCGCAGCAGCTCCAATTCCTCCGGCTCATCCGCGGTGGAGGCGGCCCCTTGGAGCCTCCGGTCGATTCGATGGACAGCATCTGGCCGAGCGAGCACGAGCGGACGATCGTGGAGGGGCAGCAGCGTTTTTCCGCCATCGGCAGCCCGTCCACGATCCGCGCCAAGCTGCGTGAGCTTCAGGAGCTGACCCAGGCCGATGAGTGGATCGCTGCCGGACAGATCTACGAGCATGCGGCACGGCTCCACTCCTATGAGCTGCTGGCCGAAGTCGTCCGCGAAGGATTTTAATTGGAGCGTGTCATCAAATCCGAATTCAGATCGATTTCACGAAGAAGGCTAGCCCATTAATCATGATTACGCTCCTCCTCTCGTTACGAGAATGACCTTGAAGGAAGCTCCCTTCAAGGTCATTTGCATGCTTGCTTATGTCGGGGATTATTCCCGTTTGTCAGATCGCTGTCCATTGAAGGGCAAGACTCCTATACGAGCGGCTTTTGAATGAGGGTGGCGAAGTTGAATGGGTGAACGTGACCATCAACGAGCGTCGTATTTCCTTTTACAAAATGAACATGCTTCCCGTTTCCTACCGGAATGGCGCGACCCGTTCTGATCCTTTTGAGCTTATGAAAATGATCAAAAAAATCGGTGCGACTCAGATCGATTTCGTGGATATGGCTCTTGCCGCACGGGATCACTTGACCCGTAACGCCGGCAAAACGGTGATTATGCCGCTCCGCGCCCTGCTCCGCCAATTTCGTGCTCCCCGTGAATTCATGCACATGGGTTTGCCTTGTGCTTGTCTTGCGAACCCGCTTGAGTTTTCTTGGCATGCCTTCTTCCTCCCCTAACTCAGCTAAACCAAGGTATTCTATGCTTTAGAGAGAAAAGAGGTATGGTCAACCGTCATCATGTGGGGCCTTATTATTCGTTTTAGCGCCTAACCTCAACTTATCGTCTCCCAAGAAAAATCCATGAGCTGGAATCATCCAGCAGCCGCAACAAAGCCGTTACATCAAACACTTCCCAGTACGCTGTCGACTCAGAAAACCATGGTTTCGGTTTCCGCACCCTTCTCCATACCGATTCACACCGACTTCTATCCGCAAAAGTAAAGTTGACAGCATACCGCCCCCTTTACTTCTTCACCGTAGTGAAACTTCGCGGTGGATACTTGCATCTCTCGGTTCCGAAGCCTATAATGATGGACAAGTTCAACATCGAACATTTCGATGACGGAGAAAAGTAAGCGGGAAAGCCCTGACAGGGACGGCGAGCCACCGATTGAGAGCTTGCCGAAGCGAGCGTTCCGCCGAAGTTCACTCTCGAGTTGACCTCTGAACGGCTGCCTGCAGGAGCCCGGTAGGAAGGTCCGGCCGCACACCGTTATTCGTGCTGAAGCGAGAAGCTTGACATTCAAGCTGTCTAACAAGGCTGGTACCGCGGTGCAAACCGTCCCTTGATAGACGGCTTTTTTATTTGGTACGCTGTCAACTCAAAAACGATGGTTAGCGCACTACTTCTCATACCAATCGATGCCGTTTCGTATCCACACGTTTCAGGCTGACAGCGTACTAGTAGCTCTTCAATTCTTAAACCGTGGATAAAGTCGTTTTAGCTTGATGCGAGCGTCCTCGGTAGTAAACTGCCAATCGACTCCCTTTTGGGAAAGGTTGCGCGCCTGTTCCCAAGCAGACATTTCAATGGTCAAGTCGGCAATGGAGGGAATGCGACGTCCCAAACATTGACTCGTCAGAACACTGAGCTCGATCTCTGCCATATTGAGCCAACTGCCATGCTTGGGCGTGTAGTGAACCTCGATTCGCTTAGCTAAACGACGAGCGGTCTGCGGATCAAACGCTTGATAGAGTGAAGCGATCGCATGCGTATTGAGATTATCCATCACCAGCCGAATCTTCGGTGCGTCTTTGTAATGAACGTCCAGGAGTTCCCGGATTTGTTCCGCCCACTCGATTCGCGTGCGTTGCTCCCGAACGCTCACATGACGCCAACTGCCCAAGGGGTCCGTGAAAAGAAAGATACTGCAGGTGCCAACTCGGACATATTCACTATCCTGACGTTCAGGTTGGGCGGGCTTCATAGGGATGGGCTGTCTGGCTTCATCCAACAGTTGGTAGGGTTTCTCGTCCATGCAGATCACGGGGCAATCCGCATCATAGGGCAACCGATAGACATCCAACACATCCTCCATCGCAGCGACAAATGTGGCATTCTGCTCGGGGGGAATACACCAGCATTTATGAAGATGGGGTTTGAGCTCGTTTTTTTAACACTTGCCGGACAGTTTCGTAGGAGAGCCCCTCCACATACTGAAGTTCGACCGCTCGATTCGCCAGCAAGTGCAGGGTCCAGCGGCTTCGTCCCTCCGGGGGTGCACTGCAGCTTAGGGCGATGATCCTTGCCTCCACTTCTCCGGTTATTTTGGGAGCAACAGGGGGAGTCACCCGCTTTTTTCGCTTCACTGCTCCATCCAACCCTTGCTCGGTATACGCTTTACGAATGGCATAGACCGTATTGGGATGCACGCCTAACCGCTCGGCAATCTCCCGTTCTTTTAAGGCCCCGCCTTCACGATTCTTATCGGCCGCCAGCAGAATGTGTGCCCGGCGGATGGCACGAGCGCTTGCCTTTCCTTTCGATACCACCACGGTTAACTGGTTTCGCTCTTCTTCGGACAGTGATATCGGATAGCTTATCGGTCGCATCGTATTACCTCTTTTTGCCACTACTTTACCACAGATTGCATTTTCATACTATTAGAATTGAAGAGCTACTAGCGCAAGCTTTTGGCCCCATACAATCGATAAGGAGGCGTTACGAATGGAAAACCTGGAAGCGCTCCGGGACCAGTTGGACGGCGTCAACAGCCGACTGCTCGGCCTGCTCAACGAACGTGCGGCGATCGTCCGCGAAATCGGCAAGATCAAAGAAGAAATGGGTGTTCCCAAGTTTGATCCGGTTCGGGAGCGGGAAATGCTCGACGAGCTAGTGCGGCAAAATCAAGGCCCGTTCGAGGACGCCGCCATTAAACATGTATTCAAAGAAATCTTCAAGGCCTCCGTCGGCCTTCAAGAGAAAGACCATAAGAAGCATCTGCTTGTCAGCCGAAAGAGCCAAGAGGAGAACACGGTCGTTACGGTAAAGGACGTCGCCATCGGCGGCCCGACCCAGGTGATGATCGCCGGACCCTGCTCCGTGGAATCCTACGAGCAGGTTCGCACGGTCGCTGCTGCTTTGAAGGCAGCCGGGGTTCCGATCATGCGCGGCGGAGCCTTCAAGCCACGCACCTCGCCGTATGACTTTCAGGGACTCGGAGAAGAGGGCCTGCGGCTTTTGAAGGAAGTGGCCGACGAGTTCGGCCTCGTCACGATCAGCGAGATCGTGAATCCGGCGCATATGGAGATGGCCGCCAAGTACATCGACATCGTGCAGATCGGTGCCCGCAACATGCAGAACTTCGAGCTTCTGAAGGCTGCTGGCGAAGCCCGCGTCCCCGTCGTGTTGAAGCGCGGGCTGTCGGCCACGATGGAGGAGTTCATCTTCGCGGCGGAGTACATTTACTCCAGCGGCAACGACCGGATCATCCTCATCGAGCGCGGCATTCGAACCTATGAGAAATGGACGCGCAATACGCTCGACATCTCCGCTGTGCCGATTATGAAGCAGGAGACGCATCTGCCGGTTCTGGTCGACGTCAGCCACTCCACCGGACGCAAAGATATCCTCGTCCCCTGCGCCAAGGCGGCGCTCGCGGCAGGAGCCGACGGCATCATGGTGGAGGTCCATCCCGACCCTCAGACGGCATTATCCGACGCCGATCAGCAACTCACGATCGAGCAGTTCAACACCTTTTACAGCCAGGTTCTCGCCTCCGGCCTCATGAAAACGGCAGCCGCGACGACGAGGTAAGCTCTGCAAGACGGTACTTCGAGGGGCAACGTACAGCTTCTCATACCCATTGACGCCGATTCATATCCACACGATTAGGGCTATCAGCGTACAAGTGCAACCTCCGACAACTGCCGTTTGTTTAGTATAGAGACAGGATAGAATGACAAGCCTCGCCACTCAGATGGATCTGGCGGTTTCTGCCGGAACATCCGCTTTCGATGCGGTGTGGCGTTGCACTTTCCGCTTAACTCGTAACGGTTGAGTCATCTTCCTCTCTATTATCCATATGATGGAGGTTGCGCACTTGAAAAATCACAAGCGGGTCCTCGTCTTAACCTTATGGACATGCATGCTAGTCGTTAGCGGATGCACCGTCCAATCGAATGCCACTCATACTCCCCTGAAGGAAGAAGCCAAAGCTAACCATTTTGTCGCTCAAGAGAAACTCACGCAAACCGCGCTAGTCGAATATCCGTATTATGAAACTCCTAGAGATCTGTATAATTCTGCAGATGTTATTGCACTTGTGACCGTTAAAGAGGTAGCTTCAAAAGAATTGAACATCAGCGCCAATAAACAGTCCCCTCATTATCTGGTCTATACCGTGTCGCGCGTAAAAGCCGATCAGATCATCAAAGGAGACAAGGAGAAAACCGAATTCTCCGTTAAGCAATTGGGAGGGGACGATGGGAAAACTCAATTGATCGTCGACAACATGATCTATTTGGAAAAGGACAAGCAATACCTGCTTTTCTTGGAGAGCTATCCGGATGACAAGCCTATGGCTCTTCTGAACCCTAAGCAGGCGTTTATCGAGGTATCGGGCGACGCGATCGTTTATAAAGATCCCCTGTTCCCGGATTTAGACCGTGACGACTTCATGGAATACATCGCAGCCCTTCCCCATTACTAGCAGCCGCACAGGGACGCCCTCATTCCCACCAACACAAAAAGCCCAATGGTTCCAGAGCGATTCAGCTCGGGGAACCATTGGGCTTCTATTGTTGCAAAATCATGGAAACGGTCATCTCTGCGGCTACTGAGCGGATTCCCCCGCTCCTTGTTTACCATGTCCGGGTTCAAACTTGATCGAATGCAGCGTCCCTCCAGTGGCCCAATTGTCCCGCTCGTACTCATCAAAAATCAAGGACACCCACTCTTCCCGAACGCCCAGATGCTCTGCGGCCGCCCGGGTCACGGCTTGGGCAAACCGCTGTTTTTGCTCTACGCTCCGTCCTTTGGTGAGCTTGACTTGAATAATGGGCATATCGATCAGCCTCCCTCCTTCGGGCGACCATCATCGCCCTTTTACACATCATACTCCAACTGCCGCTGAGCTTGCGAGACGAAATCGAGCGCCGACTCTACCGAGTCCTTATGGTACTCGACCGCTCCGATCTTCAGGTTTAATTGCACCTTGTACTTATCAGCGAAATCCTGGGTATTGAATTGCGAGAGCCCCGATCGGATGCGATCCATGACCACTTTGGACCCTTCTCGATCGGTAAAAAGCAGGAGGCCCCACGTCACGTTTTCCTTGTCGAGCAGGTAAAGGGTATCGTTCGTGCGGATACTGGCCTGGCTGATCTTGGTGATATCGAGCACGGCGTCGGCAAGCTCCTCGGCGCGGATGAAGCGCCGCATCTCGTTCCAGAACTTGACTTTGATCACGACGAGGGTAAGCGGAATATCGTACCGCTCGGAGATGCCCGCGAAGACCGACAGATCCTTCTGGAAGGCGAGGCTCGTCTTCAGATCCGTGCTTTCATCCAAGGTGGCCAGCCGTTCCTTTTGCTGCTTAAGCTGGTCATTCTCCGTTTGGAGCTGCCGGCTCGACCAGGTAAACACCCACACCGCGAGGGTGAGAAGAGGAGCAAGAACGATCCAGAAATAAGCGCTCGTCTGAATCGCTTCTCCGCCGGTGACCGTACGGTACAGGATAAAAGCGCCATAGGCAAAAATAAACGCCACATTGAGCACAAGTCCCGCCGTCACCGTTGTGAAATAGGTGATGATCGCAAGCAGGAAGACGATGTTGAGCAAAAACAGGTTTTGCAAATAGCGGTCCGGATCCCCCGCGAGGTAGAGAATGGTCACGTAACACAGAACCAGAAAGGCCAGAAAAGCTACATCGGACCACAGACTGCTGCGGTTTCTTCTCATGCTATCTCCTCCTCTTCTTCCCGTGCTTGCGGATGAGCAGCAGAAGCGCGATGATCGCGAGAACCAACACCGTGACGACCGTTAAGGTAAACGCAAGGGCATCGGGCCGGTGGAGAATATCTTCCACCAAGGTAGACTCTTCTTCGTTTGCTTGCTGCTTGAAGCGGAAGGCTTGAACCGTACCGTCCTTATCTGTCAAAACCCCATCGCCGTAGATGCGCCAGCGCGATTGGTCACTCCCCAAGAGCTCCGCTGCGAGCCTGTAGCCTTCCGGCTTCGGTCCGGTCACGGCGAGCATTCCCTTGCCCGCCCCATAGGGAGAAGCCAGCAGCTGCAGCGTGCCGACGGTTTGCCCGTAGCTCTCTTCAATGCTCAGCTTCTCGTTGGAGTCGATTCTCGTCCCATCTTCGCTAAACCGGAAGTACAGCTTGTCATTGCTGCTGCGGATCACGGGATTATCCCCGTAGGTACCTACGGCAATGAGATTGCGATCCTTCAGCTCTTCCGCCGTCGCACCCGGACCAAACACCTTCACATCCCCCGTATTTCCTTCGGTATAACGGCCAAACAGGTGGATCAGGTCGGATACGGCCTGGTAGAGCGTTTCGCTTCGCTCGGAAGGAAGCACGAGCCCCACCTGGTTATACACTCCGTCCCGCAAGAAGGGGTTCGGATAATTGTTGAACAGAAGCTCCGTGTTGTCCTTGGTATGCAGCAGCAGCTTCGAATCCTTCGTGAGATAAGCCCACGGCATCTGCTGCTCGCCCTTGATGCAGGAGGAGCCCTTAAGCTCCAGATCGAAGGCTACCGTTACGGTGAGATTGCCGGACACGTTCAGATTCTTCGGGACAGACAAGGTTGCGGTATCCCCATCCGCCAATTCGGCTGTCAGCTTCTTACTGCCGATAGGTGTTCCATTCAACAGCACCGTCACCATCGATCGGTCGAAGTCAAGATTCTTCGCATAGCGGAAATCGAGCAGAATCTTCCCCGAATTGGCAAGCGTCCGCCCTGCGGGAAGCGGAACGTAATAGGACAGCTCCTGGTGTCGGCTTCCCTTCACTTGATCGCCAGCAGCGGTCAACGTCACGGTCTTGCTGATTTCGACCGCGGGGGTCTCCACCTTGGTATTCGCGTCAACCTGCACCGAGGACGAAAGCGTCTCCTGCATCAGCTGTGGATTGCCGAGGAAGCGTCCCGCCTTCACCAGCAGCTCCGGGCTGCGGGAAGTGGCGACGAGCACCGACCGCTGCCCTTCGCGAATCAGCTGAATGCGGGCCGCCTGCTCCAGTCCGCTCCCGTCGATCCGCACCTGCCATTCGGCCGGAAGCTGATCGTAGAGGGCGATGAGGACGGTATTCTCCGCCGTCTTCTCCTTGTCAGTCGCGTAAGGGCTAAGCGGGATGGCTTTGTCCGCGCGAGTGTCCGACCGGGAGAACCCGGAGAGGGCGTGAACCGCGGCTTCCCACTCTTCCGCGCTCTCCTTGGAGGAGACGAGGACGAGGCTCTTTCCCGCCTCCAGCTTGTCGAAGCCCGTGAGGCGGGTATAAAAATCGCGGATCGATCCCTCCGGGGCCGTCTCGCGATAAGCGATGCGCAGCGTTGAGGTCGGATACAGATGGATCCATTCCGCCGGAGAAGCCTCCTCGTCAAGACAGATCTCTTCGTTTACCTCTGTCCGCAGGACGCCCTCCATTCTCAACAGATTGTCTCCGGTGACGAGAAGCTCGCGAGGAATCGTCACCGTGAGGCGCTGCTTGCCGGTGGCGGCCTCCTTCGGCCGCAGGGAATAGAACGGGTGGCCGTTAATCGACAGGGTGAGGCTGGTCTGTTCGGGCAAGGCCAACTGGGTAATGCGGTAATCCAGCGAGAGGGTGACCGTGTCCGGCTGCCAATAGGCGGGCAGATAGAAGTAATCCTGGCGGATGCTATCGGGTCCCTTCATGGAGACGTCCGCCGTCAGGAACTGGCTATCCCGGACGAGAACCGGATGGTTCGGATCGGGTTTCCCAACAGGCGAAGAGCCGGTAACGCCGTTCTCGCCGGGATTATCCGCTTGGACCGGGGTACCCGTCGGAGCGGGACTTGGAACTGCCGAAGCGGCAGGCGCCATTTGGAGCGTGGAGCCAGCCGAACCCGACGGGCTCGCTAGGGCCGACGGACTTGCTTGAGCCGCCGGTTCCGCAGAAACCGGAAGCGTCGGATACACAATTGCTGCGGAGAGAATGACAACGAGCAACTTTCTGATCATGGTGCTCCCCCTTATCTAGGAGCGGCTTAATACCGCTCGGTCTTGTACCACTTGATTTCGCGCTTGAAGATGGCGTCCTTGATGTACTGGTAGAGGCCGTTAGCCGCCACCACCATCCAGAGCTGGCAGTAGGAGATGTACATCAGCACGATGAGCCACAAATTGGACAAGGTCATTTCGCCTTTTTCGGTTGTGACCGTGACGAAGGTTCCTACCACGAAGAGAATGATGGCGAGCAGCCACAGGAAGGTGCTGAGGCCTGCGATGGAGGTATGGACATAGCCGAGCGCATGAAGAACGAGTAGGGCATCCGACGTCAGGAGTGCCGTGACAAGCAGGAAGTAGATCGAGACGTAGTACAGGATGTCGAAGCTGATCCGGCGAGCCGACCAACGGAAGAGAAGCGGCAGGTTTTTGACGATGACGTAAATGTTTCCCTTCACCCAGCGCGTCCGCTGCTTGAACCACACCCGGAGCGTCTGCGGCTCCTGCTCCCAAGTAACGGCATGGGGCTGGAATTTGATGCGGTAGCCCATCAGATAGATGCGGAAGCTGATCTCCGTATCCTCGGCAATGGCCTTCGTATCCCAGCCGCCGATGCTCTCGACAATCGACCGCCGCATGATGAAATTGGTTCCCGGTATGGTGCAGAGGCGGAACAGCTGCCACCTTCCCGCCTGCGCCATCCATTGATACGACAGCGTCTCAATGTTGATGAAACGAGTGAGCCAGCTTGCGTCGCGGTTGCGCGTCCGGAACTTGCCGATTACGGCGCCCAAGGTGGGGTCAGCGGTGATCTCTCCGACGAGATAACGGAGAGCAGGTCTCTCCGGGGTGTTATCGGCATCGTAAATCGCGATCAGCTCGCCTCGGCACTCGGCGAACCCGAGGTTCAGCGCGTTTGACTTCCCCTTGCCCCCGGTAACCGTGTCTGTGTTCAGGACGATGAGCTGCCGCCCCGGATTCTTCTTCTGGATGGTGCTTAGCAGCTGCGCGCTGTTATCGGATGAATTGTCGTTGATGACGATGATCTCATAGCGATCATGAGGATAATCGAGCGCAAGCAATGCCTCGACCGTCTGCCCGATCACCTTGCCCTCATTGTGGGCGGGCACCAGGATCGAGACAAACGGGGTTTCACCGGTTATCTCCGGCGGGCGCTCCCGCTCGCAGCGGATATAATAGAAGTATCCAGCAATGATGAGCGCCACATTCACGAGCAGTAGCGACCAGATGCTGATGACGGCAATGACCATGAGAAGGTCTGCGATTTCCATCCTCTCCACCTCATTTCAGGAATTTCCTCCGGTACAGCCGGCGACCGATCCCGATCAGCGCCACAAATGCGATTAGGGCCGCCACGATGATGACCAGGAAGAAGCGGTTCTGTGCGCGGAACAACCGGGCGAAGCTCACCGGGTCCTTGGTCGCGTATTCGAAATCCGCGCTCACCTGCCGCGGCACATAATCGATGCTGACCGGCTGTCCATCGAGCGTAAGGATCCCATCCGCGGAAGAAGCGATTCGACGCTCCGTCCGCACCGTATGAGCCTCGTTCTTGTAATCGGAATAATCCAGCCAGGAGGCCTTTAGCTGCCGAAGCAGCTCCTCCATCTCCTCCCTCGTCTCGGGCAGGTCATAAGCGAGGGCGGTATCGACTGGAAAAGTCGGAAGGTTCGCCTGGGATAGCTCCGACAGCGGCAGCTCCTCGGGAGAAAAGGTATACAGAGAGGAGGCAAACGCCTTCGAGCTCGGCAGGCGTTCCATATAAACCGGATTCACGTCCGGGAGGAGGGCAGCGGAGTCGAAGAAGCTCAGACCGCCCTCCGCGAATTCCCGATCATACGTCCAATACGCTTCCGATACGACTCCGAGCGGGACGATCCCTCCGTTCATCAAGGTATCCAGAAAGCCGTCCATCTTCGAGCGCAGGGTAGTGTCCGCCCGGGTCGCTGCCAGCTTGACTACCGGGGTCTGGACCAGGATGGAGCCCCCGCGGGACTGAACATATTTTAACGACTCCAGGTATCGGAGCATGGCCGGATATTCGGTATTGCTGAAGACCGGGCGCGTCGCAAGCAGGAACGGGATGCCCGCTTCGCCGAGCCGATCGGCGAATTCCTCCAGCAAGTCCAAATCGGAGAAGGGATATGCCTCCTTAATCAGCAGGTAAACGTCCCCTTCTTTCTTCACCCCGAACCACTCTCGCAGCGCATTCGCCAGCTTGAGCGTTCCATCTGCGCCCGTCGGGAGCTGCGAAACCCGACTCTCGGCCCATGTTGCGAGCGGATCGGCGGCGGAGCCTTCACCTGTGCGCGAGGCGGCTGCGCTTCCGAACAACGCGAACCGCTTTCCGGCGTACTGGTTCAGCTCGGCCAGGACCTCCTCCGATGGAGCAAGATCCGGCCGGTTCCTCAGAAGGATGGTGCGGGGATACTCCTCCAGCATTCCCGACTTGTACCGGTCAAGGCTGACCGGTGTCACGGACGATCCGAATGCGGAGAGCAGACGCTCCACTACCGGAAGAGTGCGCTCGTCCGCCGTCCCTTTTGCCAAGCTGTCATAGAGCAGCAGCACGGATTCCGGAGCGGGGGCTTCTCCGGCTGGAGCAGCTCCTGACGATGGGGCAGCGAAGACAACCATTCCGGCGCTTCCCGTGAAAGCAGCGGCGAATAGGAGCAATCCGACAAGAAGAAGCTTTCCTACCCGCAGTTTCGCTCCTTTCGGCAGCCGCATACCATTCCGAATGTTCATGTCGTCTCCCCTCCTTTCGGAGAGGCCTCTGGGCTCACGCCCGCCGCTTCCACCGTCGACCTGCCTGGACGCAGCAGTTGGCGAGAGATCGCATCCGCTACCGTGATGAAGGTCACGAGATCGAACGCGAGCGTAAATAAGAATTCATGCTTGGACAAGTCGGCGTCTCCCGCTCCGATGATCGAGACCAGGATTCCGGAGAAACCGGCCAGAAGTAAGGCGACGATCAAGAACAGCTTCTGCATCTGCCTGAAGTCCCGCTTCTTCCACGCCTGGACAAAACCGGGCAGATGCAAGCCGAGGTTGAGCACCGCCCACAACGCGATGAACCCGAACGTTTTGGGCGCTCCCTGCTTCTTGATCAAGCTGTAGGCCGAGAAAAAACGGGTTTGCGTCCCGAAGCCTTTGCCCGCCGACATCTCGTAATTTCCCATAGCGGCCGGGCGGATCGAGAACGCCTGCTTGGCGGCGACATTCAGCAGATTGCCAAGCTTGTCCGGATGAGACAGGTAATAGCCGAGAACAGAGCCAAACCCGTACTGGCTGTAGAAGTCCCGTTCGAGCAGAGGCGAGTCGACGTCGACCGTCGAGTACTGCTCATAATAGATGCTGTCCTTGAGAATGGCATACTGCTCGTTGATGTCGAACGAGCGAAGCGTCTCTTCCGGGTCCGTCGAGCCGAGAAGTACCCCCCGTGTCATCGCATGGTACTGGTTAATATGTACGAACTCCTGCGGAATGAGCACGTACGTACCCACCCCCGCGACAAAAAGCCCAACAAGCGACAGCATGACCAGAGGTCGGTAGGGGCGGCCGCGCCGCAGGAACAGAAGAGAAAGACCGAGGATGGCAAGGAGGATGCCGACAGGGGCATTTTGCTGCTTGGAGGTGGTGAGAAGCAGAGCGGAGGCTACAAACAGGCCGAGCATCACATAATCATTGAATCTTCTCCTGCACAAGAGAAGCCAGGAAGCCGCAACAAAGATCAGCGCCACCAGCATGACGCTTTCTCCGAAGAACGATTGAAAGTAGGCCGTATAAGCGGTATCCCCGAAGATAAACACGGCGAGAGCGGCGATGATCCACCCTCGCCGGCGGGATACTTTATAGGTCAAACCCTCCACCAGGAGATAGATGCCGACCGTATAGAGCACCGTGAAGATCGCAGCCTGAAAGCGCAAGTCGAAAACCTCTCCACTGTACAGCAGCTTGTTGAGAGCGAGCGCCGCACGGATGAAGAGCGACTGCGAGGTGAACACCATCGCGGAATTCTCGTTGTAGTATTGGAAGATCCCGTACGTGCGGACAAAATAGCCGAAATAACGGCTGTCATAATCGGGCAGGTGGAAGAAGAGGCCGTTCGGGTACAGGATGCGGAAGTAGTCTCCGTTGTCGGCCATTCCGATGTACGGAGGGATGAACAACGCCCATCCGGTTACGATGAGAACTCCGAGTGCGGCCAGGAAGGAAGGGGAGGCGATTCGATGCAGGAGAGTGAACCCGATCCTCTTGAGAGCTCCAATGCTGTTCATCATGCTGTCCCCTCCCTGATGTCGGTTTCAATAGGTGTACGCCAAGAGCGCCATCAGATTGTCGAAGGAATAAGCTTCCTTCGTTGTTGCATTGCCAAACCCTCCGAAGAGCGGGCTGGCCGTGTCCGTTACTCGGAACGCTTCAAGCCTTCGGAGGCTGGCCTCGTACAGCTGAGCATCGCCCCGTTCTGCCCCGATCATCGCGGCAATGGCGTAGATCGCGGTCGATTCCACTTGATTCATGGGCTTCCCATCCCGCGTATATTCGCCGTAAAGCGCCCCCTTGAGCGTCTGCTCCTTAATAAAACGGATGCTGGCTTCCCGCTCTCTGCCTACCTCGGTCAGGTGAAGGATCGTCAAAAGCGATTCCACAGTTCGAATCGACTCCGATTCATACCGCTTGTCCTTATAGTCATATCGTGTTTCATAGAAGGGAAAGTCGTCGGACAAATATCCCTTCTCTACCGTAGAGAGCGTATTCTCCAGCAGGGACTGCGGCTTCGCCGACGCAGGCAGCTGCTGCAGCGTCCGAAGATCAGCATAACACAAAGTTAGGAACGTGTTCGTCTTATGCGAAACCGAGTCATAGAAATCGCGCAAGCTGCCCGCGCTCACATTGTACTGGGCGAAGCGTTCTCCGAGCTTGTCCGCTTCCCGGGAATAGGCGGGTTCTTGAAAGGCTTCTCCCGCTTCGTATAAAGCGCGAATCATCCGGAGATCATCCACCGAAGCGCCCATGGCGTACGCCTTGTTCTGCTTGGGGCTATAGCGGTAGCTGAAGCCCCACTCCTGTTCGAACGTGTCTCGGGCCGTCCGCCACGCCGCCTCAAACCGCTCCCTCTGGCCGGTTCGGGCCGCAATGCGCATGGACAAAGAAGCGGACTCGCTCAGCACCTCATGCCCCGATGCTAGCTCTCCCGCCTGATTCGTCTCCAAGTAATTCGTATAAATGCCATATGGACCGGTCATGGCCCGCTGAAGAAAAAGATCGGTTGCTTCCCTTCCGCTATTCGCGTCCAGGCTTCCCGTATGAAGTCGTGACGAAAGAAGCGGACTCGGTTCAGGTAAGTGTAGGACCTCCGCTTTCTCCCTGCAAGCAGGCAGAGTCAGGAGAAGGAGCGCAAGGAATGCGGTTTTCCATCGGATTCGGATTTTTCTGGAACGCACGAAATCACGCCCTCAACTGCCGGTCCCATCCCCTCACGCGCCTGCATTATCCGGCTTGAGTCCCGTCATGAAAGGCGCTGTTGACCAAGAGCCAGTTGTGTACTTCCTCTTCGGGTATGGGCCGGCTGATGTAATATCCTTGTATTTTATCACAATTCATCCGTTTCAAGTCTTCTAATTGCTCTCTAGTTTCTACCCCTTCCGCCGTCACTTCAATCCCCAAATTGTGGCCGATGGAGACGATCGATTCCGCGAGCGACTCTCCCGCTTTCTCTTCTCTCAGTCCGCTAATGAAGGATTTGTCGATTTTGAGTGTCGTGATCGGCAGCTGTTTGAGGTAGCTGAGCGAGGAATAGCCGGTTCCGAAGTCATCCAGTGCAATGCTTACGCCAAGACCTCGGAGAAATTCCAGCTTGCTGATGATCGCTCCAAACGATTTCATCAAGACCGATTCGGTGATTTCAATCTGCAGCATCGAAGGAGTCAGCCCCGTCTGATCCAGAACCCGAACAACCATCTCGTTAAAATCGTCCTGCATGAGCTGAATCAACGAGATGTTCACGGAGATGCGGCAATCCTTGTTACCCCGCTCATGCACGGAAGTGATGAAGCGGCAGGCGGAGGTAAGCACCCATTCGCCGATCGGAATGATCAGGCGGCAATCTTCTGCAATCTCGATGAACTGGAAGGGAGAGACGAACCCCAGCTCCGGGCTGTTCCAGCGAAGAAGCGCCTCAAAGCCCCAAATCTGATCGTTCCCGATCACAGTAATGGGTTGATAATACAAGAGCAGCTCGTCCTTCTGCAAAGCTTCGCGCAAATGCCGCTCAATCCTCATCCGCTCGTCGAAAACCTGCTGCATCTCCTGCTCGTACAGAGCATAGACGCCTCTCCCCGCCTGCTTGGCTCTGTACATGGCCACATCGGCTTTTTGAAGCAGCTCCTCCACGGTTGTTCCGTTGTCCGGGTAGCAGGCGATCCCAATGCTGACGGAGACATGGAGCAGGCTGTCATGCAGCGAGAACGGCTCCTTGACGGCCTCGATCATGCGCTCGGCGTAATCGAGCACTTCTTTCTTCGACTGGATGTCCTTGAGGAAGATGACATACTCATCCCCGCCAAACCGGAAGTGTTCGTCGTTCGGTCCGGAAAGGCTGATCAGCCTGCTGCTGAAGGCGGCAAGCAGTTGATCTCCGAAGGAATGGCCCATCGTATCGTTGATGTATTTGAAATTATCGATGTCCAGGAACAGAAGAGCCGCTGCCGCTCGTTTGTTCTCCTCGGTGAACCGGGCCAGCGTCTCCACGAGGGAGCGCTTGTTGGGTAATCCGCTGAGCGTATCGTTGTAGGCGAGCTCGCGGTATTTCTCTTCGCTTTGGATGAGCATGGTCTGATTCTCCACCAGACGGTTGTACTGCTCAAGAAGCTCGGCCTGCACGGCCGTCAGCTCCTCGTACGTTGACTCCAGCTCCTGGTAGCTATCCTGCAGCTTGACCTCGAAATCCTTGCGATCCGTCACATCGGTCATGGAACCCGCGAACCGGATGGGTGCTCCTTGCGCGTCGCGGAGCACCATCCCCCTCACTTGAAACCATTTGTACGAACCGGATTTCGTCAGCAGCCGGTACTCGCAAAAGTAATACGGCTTCTCGCCGCTCATATGCTCACGCTTGTTTTTGGCTTCGGCTTGAACGTCATCCGGATGAATGATCGTTCTCCACCCCCCGAACTCTTCATTCAGGTCGCCGCGCTCATAGCCAAGCAGCTCGTACCAAATATCCGAAAAATAATATCTCTGACTCAGCATATCCATATCCCAGATAACTGCCGCAGAGCCATAGGTTGCAAGCGAAAACCGCTCATTGCTCTGCTCCAGCTTCTTGCGGATCCGCCTGACCTGATCGACATAGAAAATCAGGATGGCGATGAACAGGATCA
Source organism: Gorillibacterium timonense (assembly GCF_001457415.1). GTDB lineage: Bacteria > Bacillota > Bacilli > Paenibacillales > NBRC-103111 > Gorillibacterium > Gorillibacterium timonense. The sequence continues at coordinate 275,233 of NZ_LN881721.1, read as the reverse complement.
AGACCGCAAACGCAGCCGCCGTCCCGATTACAAGCGAACGGTACGTGCGGTAAAAGGAAAACGGCCGGTTGATGACCTCGCTATCCTTTGGAAGCCGATTGAATGGAATCGAGAACCGTTTCAACTCGTTATAATCGAAGGCGAGTCGGGTGGTGTCGGCTGCGTAGAAGGGGATGTTGTCGACCCTTTCCCCGTTCAGGATAAGCAGCCCCAGATTCGCCGCTTCCTCTCCCTGGAGAGTGCCGCTGGCCAGGCTTCCACCAATCCCTCCGTTGTTCAGTCCGAAATTGAACAAATGATAGACGGGTACCCTGCTCTTCGTGCTCAGTTCCTTGGAAAAGGCGTCGAACTCCATCGTTTTGCCGGAGCTATCCTGAAAGTAGGTCGTCATGAGGAAGATGCTGTCCTTCATCAGCGTTCCGGCTAAATCCAGAATCTGTTCCCGCGTGAGCTGGTTCATGGGGATTCCGGTCAGCCCAGGAAAATCCGATCGAATCTTCTCCATCACGATTCTTCCGGTGGAAATTCCGCTCTCGGAATTGTCGAAGAGGACATACACCTTTTTCAAATTCGGATTCAACTGAAGGGCCGCCTTCAACGTGCCCCCGGGTTCCAGCGTCTCAAGAACCCCCGTTACTCCATGCTGACCCTTCGTCAGACGCTCCGCGCTGACTTCGTTCACGCCGCAAAAGACGATCGGTGCATTGCCCAGCAGATCATCTCGATGCTCAAGGGCGAACTCCAAGGCCATGTCGTCCGTCGTGATGACGAGATCGAACTTCACGCCTTCATATTTCGCTTTCACCCGTTCATAAAAGTGCCGGATGTTTGTCTCGTTGGGATATCTTTTCCAATCCATATACTCGGTGTATAGGGTCGTATAGCCCCTCACTTCCTTAATCCGGTTCGTGATTCCCTCCGTCTCCTCATCCGTCCATTCCATTCCCTTGTGGTAGGAATTCAGAATCAGGACCTTCGATGTAACAGGAGGTTCCGAATCGGCGGCAACAGGCAGCGCCAGGATGAGCTGAAGCAGAAGCAGACCGGCGAACAGACAGGCCAAACGACTTTTGTGCAGGTTCCTCTTCACTCCGAACAACCCCCCCCCGGTGCAGGTTCCTGCTTGCGCGCAAAAACCGTTTCTTTTCGACAATATTCTTAATTCGCTACCCTTTCTTTTCCTCCTCCCTTATTGGAAAAAAATATCTTTACATGGGTTGTGACCTTCTCGCCACAGCAGCCTACTGGGAGACGAGCAAACCCATGCTCTTATTGGCTCTGTCCTCAATTGGAACGGATGCGATGACGGCTGCCCGCTCATCCTATAGCGGAGGGGGACTCGACATGAACCGAGAAGCGATGCCAATCCATATCGACTATATGAGGACTGCCGCTTCCAATGTCATCCTGATCGGAGAGAGCGCTGGGGCGGATTGGATTCTGATCGATGCCGGCATGCCCGGCTTCGCAGCCGCGATAGCGGGCAAGGCGGCCGAGCTTTTTGCGGGACGGGCGCCGCTGGCCATTGTGCTCACTCACGGCCACTTCGACCACGTCGGCTCCCTTCCCGGCCTCTTGCGGCGCTGGGATGTCCCTGTCTACGCGCATAAGCATGAGCTTCCGTTTCTCACAGGGAAAGCCGACTACCCGGCAAGCGTCCTCGTCGGCGGAAGCGGACTCCTCTCTCGCATCGTGCCTCGCCACCCCCATAAGGGAATCGATTTGGGGGAACAGGTTCTGGCGCTTCCTCCCGACGGGTCGGTACCGGGGCTGCCGGAATGGAGATGGATCGCCACTCCCGGCCATTCGAAGGGCCATGTCTCGCTGTTCCGAGAGGATGATCGAACCCTGATCGCCGGCGACGCCATCCTTTCGGTGAAGCCGGAAGCGGCCTTCACGGTTCTTGCGCGCGAAGAGGAGGTTCACGGCCCGCCCGAGCCCTTTACCGACGATTGGAATCGCGCTGGCGAATCGGTGCAGAAGCTCGCCCGGCTGAAGCCGGAGGCCCTGTTCTGCGGCCACGGCCTGCCGATGGCTGGCGTAGCGCTGCGGGACAGCCTTGAGCGGTTCGCCGCTAACGGGCTGCCCTGCGGCTCTTCTTCCGATTAGGCCCACCCTTTTTCTTGGCAGCTATCTCAGGCTCGCCTCAAGCTCGCCGCATAGCCGTCAATGCGATAAACAAGCCAGGCATGAAGGATTTCGATTTTGTGAATCTATCCCGAGTCAATCCTGTGTCTATCCCAGGTTCGAGTTCAGTTCATCTTGTGTTCATTTCTAAGCTTGATCCAACTCAAGTCTGAGTTCGTTTCGCGGCATCCTAAGTTCGTCCATGTTCAAGCTCATCTCGCGTTCATTCCGAGTCATCTTAAGTTCGTCCATGTATCTCGCGTTCATTTCGTGGCAATCCCATGCTCATCACAAGTGTAAGCCGCTGATGGCAATGAACCAACCCGCGTTTTTCGTGTTTTGTCTTTGCGCGTTGCGCGCATTCTTATTGATGGCCTCAAGAAAGCCATTCTCAGAAATGATGACATTTATGCAACATTTCCTTTTAAAAGAGGGCTTTCTCCTTCGAAATAATGCACTACATGCAACATTTTCGCTCAATATGACCTAAAAACGTTAAAAATGTTGCATTTATTGCATCATTTTATGAATTCACTCGTTCATTCAACCGAAATCATGCATTTTGTGCAACATTCCTCCTCCTTATGCATGTTGTTCGAACGTACATATCTGATCCTCAGAAGGAAATGGATTATCCTTGACCGGAGCTGTCCTCGGCTACATTCCCTAACCAAATGTCCCGATCCAAGACAGGAATAATCGTCTCATCCGATTCGACTCATCCCATAGAGTTCTCTTCTGAGCCTGAGCCTGAGCCGCGCCCTAACGATGTTCCTTATTTGAAACGCTCTTTATATATCAATGGCAATCTGATTCAGTCATCCATAGATGACCCATTTTAAACACTCCGGAAGGTTTTCCCTGGCGCTCTACCTTTTTTTCGCCCAGAATGACTCCTATTTCCATTCCTCTCCGTAAAAAGAGGGAAGCGACGCCTCGCGGCGAATCTTATTTCGAGAGAAGAGAATGGATCGTTCATGGAAAGGAGGTGGACTTGCCAATGATTGCCCAAATTAGTGCCGCAGTCGCTGCCCTCAGCTTGCTGGCGGTATCCTGGTTCCTCATCGGCCTCCTCAAGCAGGCCAAGAGCACGATCAGCCGGATGGAGCAGACCGTCGGCGCTCTGGAGCAGCAGGTCGGCCAACTGAGCGAGGAATCGGTCAAGCTGCTGCAGCAATTCCAAGGCATCAGCGACAATGTCCAGGCCAAGCTGAACGCGGCGGACGCTTTGTTCCAATCCGTGGAACAGGTCGGCACGGCTGTGCAGCAGGTGGCAGGAACCGTTCGCCAAGCCTCGGTCACGGTATCGGACACGATTCAAGAGGCGGAGCGCAAGGTCCGCACAAATCGCAGCCGCTGGACGGAGGCTTTGGACTGGACCTCCACCGGCGTCCGCCTATGGCGGAACTGGCAGGAAGGCCGTAAATCGCATTCCGAAAAGTCGCAGGCTTGATCCATAATGAAGAGGAGAGTGGCAATGATGACAGAAGAGAAAAAAACAGGCGGTAACGGATTTCTACTCGGAGCCGTGATCGGAGCGGCGGTCGGAGCTGTTTCTGCGCTCCTGCTTGCTCCGAAGGCAGGCAAAGAGCTGCGCAAGGATATATCGGATACCGCCCACACGGCAGGCGCGAAAACCAAGGAGCTGGCTGGCGCAGCCGGAGACAAGGCTAAGGAAGCTGCCAAGCAGGTGAAAGAAACGGCCGGCGATTTGGGTGGCAAGGTTAAGGAAACGGCAATCCATGCAGCTGAAGCCGCCTCGGCCGTGAAGGACAACGTTCAATCCTGGGTTAAGGATCTCCGGGCACCCAGCATGATCGACATCACCGAGACGCGGACGGTTGAACCGGTACTTGCTTCGGTGGAGCCTCCTACGGAAGAGGCTCCTGTAGAGCAGTCACCAGAAGCAGAAGAACCGAAGGCTGCCGAGTAAGGAAAATGGAATGGAAACTCGTAATAGTCCCAAGCTTCTCCTGAACAGGAGGAGCTTTTTTTCATCGGGCACAATTGCTTCTCCTATGCTTCAAGAGTGCATTTTCGCATCGGACGCAGTTGTTTCTCTTGCTTCAAGAGTGCTTTTTTGCATCGGACGCAACTGCGTACCTGCGCTCTCACCCGCTCCCGCCAACACCTCCTTATCAGCGTGAGTTCGCCGGTGCCGATTGCCCGTTTTGATGATAGACCCGATAAGAATTGCCTATCTCGTTTCCTCCCTTGTTAGGATGTCGAAGGGTACCCGCACATGATGCTTTCTGCTACAATGATGAAAAAAGATGTGGACTAGGGGGCTGTCAGCATGAAGTTCAAAAGCACGCGGGGCGGAATCGCGGGAATCGGATTCGTCGACTCCGTCCTGATGGGGCTCGCCGATGACGGCGGATTGCTCGTACCGGAATCCATTCCTCAGGTGGATGCCGGAACGCTGAAAAAATGGCAGGAGCTGAGTTATCCGGAGCTTGCGCTGGAGGTTTTCTCGCTCTATGTGGGCGATGAAATTCCTCGTGCGGATTTGAAGGAGCTGGTAGACTCCAGCTACGGAACCTTCCGCGACGAAGCGGTGACGCCGGTGAAGCGGATTCGGCCGGACCTCGCGGTGCTTGAGCTTTTTCACGGCCCTACCTTCGCATTCAAGGACATCGCCCTGCAGTTTCTGGGCCAGCTCTACGCCTATATCTCCAGGAAAACCGGCTCGGTCATCCACATTCTCGGAGCGACCTCCGGCGATACGGGCGCTTCGGCGATTGAAGGCGTCCGCGGCAAGGAAGGCATTCGCATCTGCATTCTCCATCCCCACGGCAAGGTGAGTGAGGTTCAGGAGCTGCAGATGACGACTGTGGATGACGCCAATGTGCTGAATCTCGCTGTCGAGGGCACCTTTGACGATTGCCAGCGAATCATCAAGGAGCTGTTCGCAGACGTTGATTTCAAGAGAAGCTATCACCTTCGGGCCATCAACTCGATCAACATCGCCCGCATTCTGGCCCAAACCGTTTACTACTTCTATGCCGCACTGCAGCTCGCAAAAGAGGGCGAACAGAGCGCTCCTAACTTCAGCGTCCCCACCGGCAATTTCGGCGATATCTTCGCGGGTTATTTGGCTGGGCGCATGGGACTGCCCATCGGCAAGCTGATCCTCGCCACGAACGAGAACAACATCCTCGAGAGCTTCGTGCAGGAGGGCGTCTATCAGCCGGGCGAGTTCCGCAGCACGTACAGTCCGTCGATGGACATCCAAGTGGCGAGCAACTTCGAGCGCTTCCTCTTCTACTTGTACGAGGAAGACGCAGAAGCCACGAGCTCGCTCATGGCCACTTTGAAGACGGATGGTCGCATCGTTATTCCGGCAGACAAGCGCGCCGCTGTGCAGAACACATTCGCAGCCTATGGCGTAAAAAATGCGGAATGCCTCGAAGCCATCCGAGCCTGCCACGAAAGCACCGGCTATCTTCTTGATCCGCATACCGCCTGCGGGGTGGCGGCCAGTGAGAAACTCGCGAGCGAAGGCGAGCTCACCGTGACGCTGGCGACTGCCCATCCAGCGAAGTTCGATGAGTCCATTCGGCTTGTCGGCATCGGCCAGACGTATCCGGAGCCGATCGCCGCTCTCTTCGAAAAGTCCCGCCACGTCACGCGCGTGGACGGTTCAACGGAAGCAATCAAGAGCGAGCTGCTGCGATTCTTTTGACAAGGGTCGATCTGGCCGCGCCTTGTGCTCCGGCGATAACTTGGCCACGGCCAGTTCCAGGGCGAATTTCCCGGGTAAAATTTCCAGTCCGGATTCCGTGGCCGGACAGTGGATAAGCACGGAATCGACGGTTCTGGAGTGGAAAGCACTCTGGAGCGAGTCTCCCCGTATAGACAAGAAGAAAAACCGTTCCTCTCGAAGAATGGACACGCGTCCATGCATTCGATAGAACGGTTTTTCTTTAGATCGGACAAGTAATGAGCGAGCAGTTGAGGTTCAACCGCAGAGACTGCGGCCCTTCAGCTACGGAGGGCCGGTTCAACCGCAAGGACTACGCGGCCTTTCAGCCACGGAGACCTGATGGTTCAGCCACAGGACCGCGGCTGTTCAGCACAAAACCTTGGCAGTTAAGCCGCCGGTGAAGCCGCAGCAGCGGGACTGCTGATCCGGACGGTGGAAGTAGCGTTGTCCCAAGTGATCCGGTATCCGAGCTGCTCCACCAGGAAAGCGACGGGGACCATCGTCCGATTGCCGGTAAGGGCAGCCGCCTCCGCCATGGTCACCTTCCGGCCATTCACATCGACGGTCGCGCTGCCGATCGTGAAGGTGAGCGTTTGGTTATCCTTGACCACGGTTGCGGTCTTGTTCGAAGAATTCCAGGTGACCTTCCCGCCAAGCTGCTCCAGCAGAACGGCGACCGGTACGAGCGTGCGTTGATTGTGAAGATAAGGCTGCTGATCGGGGAAAGTCAGCTTCTTGCCATCCAGGGTTACCGAAATGCCGGAATTACCCGTCGTGGATGGCGTTCCCGGATTGCTCGGCGTAGTGGAGGTGCCCGCGCCCGCCGTCGTGCCGGAAGCGTTCGGCAGCTCCGTAACCGTCAGCCCCAGCTGCTTCTGCAGATTGACGAGACGGTTCCATGCAAAGGTCATGATGGAGCCAGCCTTCATCGTCCCCATCCCTTGTCCGCCGCCACCAGCGGGGAACTGCCCGTTCGCGGGCTCCCCGCCTTGGCTGCCATCGGGCCGTTCGGGAGGATTGGCTCCAGTAGGCGCACCGGCAGGAGGTGTTCCCGTTGGTTGTGTTCCAGTCGGAGGTGTTCCCGTCGGAGCATTTCCATCCGGAGGCGTCATCCCCGCTCCGCCTTCCGCTGCGCCGGTGGGAGGCGTGCCGCCCATGCCGCCGCTCTGCTGCTCGTTCGCCGAATAGGTGATGCTCGCTTCGAAGTCCTCCATCGTATAGAACTTCGTCGGGTCCGCTTCGACCGAAGGGCGAATCAGATCCGCAAGCTCCTCGATGCGTTCGGGAACGCCGCTGAGGAATTGCGTCAACTCCTTCACGTACTCCAAATAGCGGGTTTTATACTCCGGCACCTTCAGCAAATTGTTGATCAGCGGAACCTGGTCCATCTCAATTCCGAGAACCGGAAGGTCAACCGCCGCCGTGACCGCATCCGTATTTTTGGTGGACGTATTAGTTGGCGTATTAGTGGACGTGTTGGTGGCGGTATCCGTAGCGGTTCCCGCATCTTGTCCGCCGGGTCTTCCTCCCCCGCCGCTGTATCCGTTGAAGGACATGTTGAAGTCCCATGGGACAACCGTAAATTTGCCTTTGGCGTCACCATAGAGCATGTAGTTATGGCCCTTGTCGCCGTTGTAGCTGTCATAGTTGCCAAGAACCGCGTTGGCTGCGATATATTTCAGTGCCGAATCCACATCAAGCACACTCTCGATGCTGCCCTTTTCCCCTGCGGGCATTTCATTCAAGGTTTTGATGAAATTCTGCAAAGCGCTCTTGTTTTCGTCGGTCCCGAGATCCTCCGTAATCGTCTTGTACTCGCCGCTCTCCTCGTATTGAAGATAGCTGCCTTCCTCCGTGTCGTACAAGACCCCGTCCTTGTAAGTGTCCCCGTAGTTGCGGGCCAAATAGCTGTCGTCGATCGACTCGACTCCGACGTAGAAGCCGTATAATTCGCCGTTAATGTACAGATTGGTGAATACCGTCAAGGGTGCATCCATTCCAAGCTGCCGAAGAGCCTCGTAATGCAGGTATTCACGCAAAAAGGACGGGTCGGAGTAGCTGTTGTTGAGCGTCAGCTTATCCAGTCCCAGCAGGGTCTGGTTCTTGTCGTATTTGTCAAATTTCAAGCGGAAGCTGTACCGATCGGAGTCGGTCATGGAAGCCACGGCCTTCAAAGTCAGGTTTCCCTTGGTAGAGAAGCCGACATTGTCTAGCTTGCGCCCATCGACTTCAACCGAGACCTTCTTGTAGTCCTTGTCCAGCGGGCTCTCCAGAATGCTCTGCCAATCGTCGTCGGCAATCGTCACCTTGACATTGATAATCCGGTCGCCGCTAAAAAGGGACTCGTATTCTTGAGCGATGCCTGCGCTTGTTGAGGCGGCCTCAGCGGGAGGGATTCCTCCAAAGCCCAACGCGGCCGTCGCCACGAGAGCCGCCGATGCCGCTACAAGAATGCCTTTCTTCAGGAAGCGAATCAAGTTTTACCATCTCCTTCAAGTAGATTCGTTTCCAGCATAAGGGACAAACCTTTAATGAATCTTAACAAAACCTTTACAATCCATCCCCTGCCTGATGCCTCAACAAAAAAACTCCCGGTTCAAATCACCGGGAGAGGCTTGTAGAGTGGAGCTTGAGAGAGAATGGGCGGAATCATTCGACTGTCTCGCAGGTTGGATATCCGTTGAAAGAGTTGTTTGTTATTCGGAGAGAGTCGGCTTCGTTCCCGGAGCGCTGCCCCCGCTCTTGTCTGAAGAGAAACCGGCCCTCGTGCTTCCGTTCTTTCGAACGTCCAGGATCAGCCAGATGCAGGAGAAGAGCAGAGCAGCGACGACGAGACTGTCGAACAGAACCGACTCGGCGTCTGCGACTAGGAATTGCGTAAAGTCATGCAGGAAATGGAAGGCCATGAGCGGAAGCAAGCTTCCGTGCTTCACGAACAGAAGCGAGAGCGACAAGCCTACAAGAAGCGCGTACAACAATTGAAGTAAAGTTGCAGCCAGGTCCTGCCCGCCCATTAAATTGAGGAGATGCGTGAGTGAAAACAGCAGACTCGACACGATGACGGCGGTACGGGCTCCCTTTTGCAGGAGAATGTTCAAGATCAAGCCGCGGTAGATCGTCTCCTCGACAAAAGCCACCAGGAGAGCCAGGAACAGCAGATAAAGAACATGCGAAGTCGATACGAATTCGAAGCCATTTACGATCCCATTGGTCAGAACAACCAGGATGTCGATCACAAGCGGCAGGTAGAAGAGCAGCTCTCGTCGAGGCACTCCCGCCATGCTGCGAAAGCCATATCTTTGCCAGCGCTTATGAAGGAGCAGGTAAGCCGCGAGAACAATCGCAAACGGAACAAACGCATAGGGGACCGGGGATTGGTCTGTCAGCTCGTTCATCGTGAGGTACGCCCCTGCTGAAAAAAGAGCGAGAAACAAAGCAACTTCGATCAATACGATGGCGAGAATCGGGCGTCTGCCGGTAAATCCTGTTTTTTGCACAGCCTCATGGTTTTGTGAAGGTTTCATTTGCTCCGATTTCCTTTCTCCTGGTGGACTTGTTCAAGATCTTCAACCCATTGCCGGACCATTCCCAAAAAACGCGACCCGTACGTGAGCACCGACAGCCGGTAGACGTAATCCTCCGGATTATCGATTGTTTCGGTTTCCTTATCGACGATCTCCTGCACAGCCTTCAATCGGTGATACTCCCCTTGCAGCTTGGAGTGAAAGGCGCGAAGACGTTCCTTCCGCAAGCCCTCCTCCAAATAATCATAGAAAAAAATCTTGAGCATATGCTCGTTGCGCACTCGGGTGAGCGGTTCCGCCAGCCAGCTTAAGAAGCGTTCTTTTCCTGCCGGGAGGAGAGTATAAATCTTCTTGTTTTTGCTGCTACCGGTCTCCGTTACGGCGATGGAATCCTGCTCGGTCAACCGCTTCAGAGCCGGGTACAGGCTTCCGAAGCTTGCTGTATAGAAGAAGCCCACCGATTGGTCGATCATCCGCTTGATGTCGTATCCGCTCATCGGCCCTTCCATCAAAATTCCCAAGATAATATCATCAATCATAGGTACCTCCATTACAGAGAGGAGATTTTTTTACTCCTCCATTATGTATCAACTCGATATATCAACTTGATATGATTATTGTCGATTTTTTCCTTGCTGTCAATATCCTTTTTATGAAGTTGAAAAACTTCCGGAATCGAGTGAGAGAAATGATGTCGATCAGGGGTCTTAGTAGTGAAATACATAAGTCAGACTGTGAAAGGAGAGGAGTTCGTCGTGGAGCTGACAGACGATCATTCGATCATTGAAGCCGTACTGAAGGGCAATAAGCAGGCGTATGCGGACATCGTCCGGCGCTATCAGAATAAGCTCTACGGATTGTTCCGCAAGATGGGATCTTCCGAAGCGGACGCTCAGGACCTGACGCAAGAGACATTGCTTAAGGCTTACCGCAAGCTGGCCACACATAATCCGACACAGAGCTTTGCCGGGTGGATCTATACGATTGCCGTCCATTTGCAGAAGGACCGGGCCGGACGAAAAGGAGCGGATTCGTTGCGGGACGACCGCTATGAACGGGAAACGCCGGAATCGAAGCTGCTGCAAAAGGAGCTGCGCTCCGAGTTGGACCGCCTGCTGGAGGAACTGCCCGAGCATTATCGGCTCGTCTTGATCTTGCGCTTCACCAACCAGCTTACCCCTAAAGAGATTGCCGATATTACCGGGATGTCGATCCGACAGGTCACCAACACGGTCTTTCGGGCAAAAGCGAGCCTGCGAAAAATCGTAGAAGACAAGGAGGGACAGCGCTATGACTTTCTGGGAACGTACCGAAACAAAAAAAGCCAGTCGTAAGGCGGATAGCGGCAAACCGACGTGGGAGGACAAAAGCTGGGAGCATGCGCTGTTTGCCCAAGATCTACCGGACACGTTTACCGACCGGGTGATGCTGGCATTGGAAGAGATCGAAATCGAGCCGGTACCGGAATCATCTGCGCCTCCTAAGCGGAAAGGAAATAGCGACCCGTACGATTCGTCCATTGCCAGCCAGGTCCAACGCAATCGCACCCGCAAGCGCATGTCACGCCTCAAAGTCGGGGGAGCAACAGCGGCCATCGTCGTGCTGGTGGGCAGTACACTGCTGTATACGCAACCCACCCTCGCCGATATGGTCCGGTCGCTGTTTGCGAAGGATAGCTATGTAGACGATGGAATGAAAAGCGTCCAAAATTCGGGTCTGGTGCAGATTTCGGGCGTCAGCGCCAAGGATCAGGGTTACATCCTGAAAGTCAACGAAGTGATTGCCGACTCCAGCCGACTGATTATCGGGATCGACGCTTATGACAACAAAGGAAATGCCCTGGTCGGAGAAATCGATTATACAACTGCCGACTTCAGTGTTCACGATATCCAAAGAGGCAACTTTGGCGATGTTCCCTATAATCTGATGGTGGGAGGGGGCACGACGACCAACCGAATCGAATTCGACTTTCTACGACCTGTACTGGCCGATAAGCTGCAGCTGAATGCACGTATCCATGAACTGAAGCTCTTTAAGGACACCATGAAGGAAGGAAGTCCCATAAGCACGATTAAAGGGAATTGGGCGCTCATTATCGAGGCGGACCTGTCCAAAGCCAAAGCCCAAACCCTGCTGACGGAGATCAATCAAACCTATGAGACCCCAGGCGGCATCCAAATTCACATGCAGGGGGCTACCCGGACACCGAGCGGCGGCTCGCTCGAATTTACCACAAAGCTGACTCCGGGGGCGGCCGAACGAGCGGTGAATGGACAAAGCGGCTTCCACAAGCTTAACTTTCATCTGGAGGATGAGCAGGGGAACTTGATCGGAACAAGCCTTTCGTTTGATGTCGGTCGCCATTCCGAACTGGAGCGGTGGGGCGGGTTGACCCAATGGTTCTATCCATTCAACAATTTCGCATACGACAAACAGAAGATCCGATTCGTACTGGACAGCTATGTAATTCGGGAAAAAAGAGAAGCGTCCGTCACCTTCGACCCGGAGCAAACGTCGGCCGAGCATCCCGCCATGTTTGAAGACTCGGGCGATAAGCTTCTGCTTGAAGGGGTCAAGCTCGGTCCCAATCAGCCCGCCTACATTCCGCTTGGGGGTACTGCTAATAACGAAATCGACGAGGATACCTGGGTTGTGATCGATGAGAACGGCAAGGAGTATTCTACGTTCTTCGCTGGGGGGTTCTTGCGCGATAAATATGGTTCGGTCGGGTTGTCGGATTCTCGTCTCGTCATCGACGGTCTGGATAAGATGCCCCAGCAACTGACTATTCGCCGACTCATCGTCAACCGCCAATACAAGGATGCCGACTGGTCCTTTGTCCTTCCGCAGACCGGGACGAAAGGCGTCATTCCGGAATAATCTGGACCTGGACCTAAAGAAGATCGCCCTTCACAAGCTTTGGGCGATCTTTTCACCATCTGGGATCATAAAGCCACCCCTATAAGCTGCGGCCAGCGGCTTGATCGGGAATGTGGACGCTGACGCTATCCGCGAACCGGACCGCTCAGCCTGCCCCTATCGACGTCCCATCGCCAGGCAACGGTCCGCCCTTGCAGTTGGACGCCGCCGAACCAAGCGTCGATGCCGCATTCCGCTACGCGGTCCGAACGGCCCGCCAGAACCTCTTGCCCCAGCTCCGTGAGCGCCGCCGCTCCTTCGCCCCACGGGTCTGTTCCCTCCTGCTGCGCATAAGCCGCAGCGGGAGGTCTTCCCGTGAATGTCAGGAGAGGCTGCGGACCTGCGGAGAGGGCCGTGAGAAGATCGCGAAACGCTAAGTCCCCCATGCCAAGCAGGGGATACTGTTCGCAGACCAGTTGGAACAGCTCGCGGGGATCGCTTACTCCGTCCCGAACCCACTCAAGAACCGCCTGCTCGACGGCGCCGAGCCCATTCGTCAGCGACGGATACTGTGCCAGGTGAGCGAGAAAAGCTTCTCGTGCGTAAGGCAAGGCGGAGGTATTCTCGTCAAGTAGACTCTGGAGCGGTCCAGGCTCCGCTGCCGCATAGGCCTGCCATAGTCGGCTACCGAGGCGAAGCTCCTCCCCGCTCACCGCCTGCCAGGTCCCGGACAGCGTCGCAAGCTGAGGTCCCGACAGCTGACCAAGGCCGCGAAAATGCTCGATACCGGGGTATTCTCCGATGCAGAGCAGGCTCAGCTTCGCCTTGCCCAGATCGAGCCGGGACAGCCGGTCAAGCAGTTGGCAGAGCATCGTTTGGTCGAACAGATCATGCTCGAACCAGAGCACGACTTCCTCATAGCTGCTCAGCTTCGCCAGCAAGCGGTCCTGCTCTTCGGAATACCGCAAGTATTCCGAAGCAGGCACCCCGAGCCGCTCCTGCAAATACCAAGCGCGAATCATCCGTAGGTCTTGGTCTGTCAGGTCGGGATAGACAGGTCCGAACGGATACACTTCCCTCCATACGAATATCTCTCCCGGAATTCCAGCCTCTCTCAGCTGATCAGCGGCGTGATCGCCATTCACCAGATGCAGCATCCCTCTTCCTCCTTCATAGAGCTCGTGAAATACGGTCGTGATATCGGTTACCGGCAGCAGCGACCTCTTCAGCCTCCGACGAGCGTCGAAAAGCCGCTTTTTCAAGGTGGGAACGGGGGTGTTGAGCTGCTCCGATACTTCGTGGAGAGAGAGTCCATGGAAGTAAAAGAGATTGACGGCGATCCGAAGAGGAGCGGACAGAGCGGCAGTCGTCTCGTACAAGCGGCTCATCTGTTCCTTCCGGATCGCGAGCTCGGCAGGACTTCTGTCCGGGGAGACCAACTCGCCTGTCTCGTCCAGAGGTACGGTTCCGTGTTTTTTTCGGCGCAGGAGTCTGTAGCATTTCCTCTGCACGATTCTCTTGAACCAGCCTGGAAACGCCTCGGGTTCATGAAGCTTGCCAATCTCCTTGTAGGCCTCCACAAATGCCTCCTGAACCGCGTCCTCCGCCAGATACGGATCGCGAAGCAGCTCGTAAGCAACGGCCTGCGCCATTCCGCCGAACCGCCGGACGATCTCCCCCCAAGCGTCGGCATCCCCCCTCTGAGCCTGCTCGATCCATTCCCTCATTCCCTGCACACCCTTTCCCGTAATCCAAACCACTCGATCCGGCTCATTCCATGTCTTATATCCAGGCCGATCCTTGGCCTCCCGCTCATCCCAAGCCCACATGCCTTCTTATCCCCGCAACAACCTACGACTCCTGCGACTCATCCCCCATCCATCCCCGCATCTCTAAGTGCCACAATGGCCCCTTAACGTTACCTGTACCGAAAAAATAATCCCTGCCACCCTGTTAACGCAAGCCGGAAAAGCCAAGCCCTCATCATGTTCGACAAATCTTCACTAGACCGACCGTCGGTCTATATCATATGATGGAATTGGAAATCAGAGGAGGAATACCCGAACATGACCCGAATCGTGAAAGCCGCACCGGAGCGGCGAGCCGAAATCATGAATGCTGCCGAACAGCTTTTTATGCAAAAGGGATATGACAACGTACCGATCAGCGAGCTGCTGGCTGTGATCGGAATAGCCAAAGGAACGTTTTACCACCACTTTCCTTCGAAGGACGCACTCTTGAACGCCATTCTGGAAAGAACCGTCGAAGGAATTGGAGAACGCGCAGCCGCCATCTGCGAGCATCCGGAGATGAACGCCCCGCAGAAGCTGCACGCCGTCATGGGCGCGATCTTTCAGGGAGGCGATAACCGCCGTGGCGCCTCTCTCGATCCGGACGACGACCGGCATCTCCTGATGCATATGAAGCTCACCAACCGGTTCTACGCCAAGCTGGAGCCGGTGCTCGTGGCAATCACCCGCCAGGGCATCCAGGAAGGTATCTTTCATACCGGAAATCCGGAGGACGTCACGGCGATCCTGCTGCGCGGCATTACCGGCTTCATCAACCGGAATTTCCGGGAGATGGTCGATCCCGGCTTCGCCTCCGCACGCATGGCCAGCATCTCCCTCGTTCTCGCCCGTGTGCTGGGGATGCAGGAGCAGCCGCAGGCGTCCACCCGGCCGGACGCCTCCGGTGCAAGCTCTTCCGGAGCTTCACCGTCTCACCCATCCGACTCTAAAGGGGAATCGTCATCATGACCATGAGGCATCAACGGCTGCGCAGGGCGCTCTTGTGGACCTCGTTTCTTCTCCTCCCGGTTACACTCAATTATTTCTCGCCGTATCTCATCATCGACGGTTTATTCCGCGGCATTCTGGCCGGCTCGTTCCTCGTCTGGGCTGCTTTTTTCGTAACCTCGCTCGCCATCGGACGCGCGGCCTGCTCTTATGTGTGCCCCTACGGTGGTCTTCAGATGACGATGGACCGGGTATTCGGTCGTAAGCTGAAGGAGATCCGCTGGCTGCGCTTTTTCCGTTATGGACTCGGCATCATCTGGGCCGGGCTCATCCTCTACCCACTCATCTTCTCCGCTGTGAAAGGCTCGCTCCAATTCTCCCCCCTCTACCTCACGGAGAACGGAATCTCTGCAGACAATGCTCAGAAGCTGATCTTTACCTATTTTATCGTCTTGATGCTGGCGCTTCTCCCCCTCTTCCTTGGCAAAAGAGCCACCTGCCATTACCTATGCCCCATGTCCATCCTGAACATCGCCGGAAGCAAGCTGAAGAACCGGCTCAATCTCCCCTCCCTGCGACTCGCCGGAGACAAGGACCGCTGCATCTCCTGCCACAAATGCGACAGGGTCTGCACCATGAGCCTAAATGTCTCGAATATGGTGCGCACCGGGCGCACCGATCACACCGAATGCATCCTGTGCGGAGAGTGCACCGCTGCATGCGGAACGGGCGCTGTCACGCGAACGTGGCGTTCAAGAACGACTAGTGCGGACGCGACCGTCAAGCCGGCGGCGAGCCGTTCCCGAACGAGATAAAGGATTCTTTCTCGGAAAAAGACCGCATACCCCAGGACTAGGGATATGCGGTCTTGCCGTAACGCTCGCCGAGGAGGTCGAGCAGATCATTACGAATAAACGTAAAGATCAATATCAATTTCTGCATTTATACAATGTAAAAACTCAATGACTTGCTTATTTAAATACATTGCTGGCTTCTGATTATTCTCAATGTTTATTACTATTGAAATAATTATTTCAAGGTTGTGTATGCGCATTAATTCAATAATTTCTTTTGATTTTCCTTGAATAAGGTCAATAATTTCACTTAATTGATCGTTAATATCTAGCGACTCCTGATATTCTGTATTAACACTCCAACAAGTTTTATTTCGAATAAGTGGCTTTCCAGGAATAGTATCACCTTTAAGCCAATATTTTTTGGGTTGGATATTGAGTTTCTCTGTAATAATTTGAGGATTAAACTCATCACCATAGATACTAAAACCCACCATGACAGTAGTGTTTTCCATTCCTAACCCCTTCACTAATTGATATATTCTCCTACCTGCTTGTATCCACGCTTAGAGGATATTTGTGTATTATTCCCTGACGCTGCCTTTATTGTCACAAGCCCAAATGCTTCCGCGATTCTTTGACTGACCACCTCTTGTTGATAGAGGGCTTCTGCCTGCGTTAAAGTCAATCCTTTAAGGCTGAGATCATAGATGGTTTCATAGCTGGCTATGGTTCCACCATAACCACCATGAGCCTATATTCCGATACTCTCTAGCTGCAATTCTTTAGGCTTTTTCTTGTTTGAGATCGTGTTCGAATCAACAATAGTGATCGTTCGGACAGAGTCGGCCCTTCCAATTTCGCCTCAACAAAAAAAGGGACCAGTTTACGCCCCCCTTTCCCTCCCTCTACTCCTTCCACACCACCGTCTTACTGAGTGCCGACCAGTCCGCTTGCAGAAGGCCAAGCCTCCACAACGCGATACCCTTCAGGCCATATCGCTTGGCAAGGCCCACCTTGGCTCCGATGGTGCTGCTGTTCTCGCTGTCGGCGGAGATGCCCAAGAGCAGCTTGTCCTTCGAGGTCTGTTTCAGCGCGAGTTGAATGGCTTCGTCCACCTTAGCGAGCGGCTCCGGCGTCTTCGTCGGTCCGTAGCTGTACGCCATCAAGATCAGTTGGTCCGCTAAGATGCCGAGCGTCTTGTAATCATAACCGGTGTAGGCACTGTTCAAGGGGTGAAGAACAACCGTCAGCTTCAGTCCCGCTTGGCGAGCCTTGCCAGAGAGATTCTTCACGAAGGCGTTGTAGTCAGTACGGGCTTTGGCGATATCGCCGTTCATACCGAGGCCTTCCAGGTCGAGTGTGATTCCGCCGAAGCCTTTTTCCACCGCCGTATCCACGATAGCCTGGACCGTGCGTTCTTGAAGCGCCGGATCTTCGAGGTTTTTAGTCAGTTCGTTCTGCCCGTCTACGGAATAAACCATTAGCGACGGAAGCGTCCCCTTGCCTGATGCATCCTGAACGATGGATTCCGGCGTAGTCGCTCCATCTGCCTGTGGCCAGCGGTATTCGGCTCCCGAGGTGGTGAATTCCCCGCTGCGGTCGACCCGGCTCCAGCCGAAGGTGACCTCATCGAAGTTCGGCAGGTAGCTGCGCTCGTCATAAGAGGATAAGGCGTAGAAGGCCAATGTGTACATATCTTTGGGCGGAGACACGATGGTGACCGTTTGGGTACTCTGCGTCCAGGAGACGCTTGCGCCGAACTGCTGGCTGAAAAAGCTGAGCGGAATCATCGTGCTGCCCTGAATCACGGTAGGGGCAAGAGCGAGCGGCACGGCCTTGCCGTTCACAAGAGCCTGCTTACTGCCTACTGTAAGTATGATCGTTTTCTTACTGGTGCTATCCTGCTTGACCGCCGTGATGCGGCCCGTCTTCTGCTCCCACTGGACGCTGACCCCAAGCGCCTCCGAGATGGCACGGAACGGGACGAGCGTCGTCCCTTTTATGATGATCGGAGCAACCGGAAAAGGCAGCGGATACCCGTCGAGCAGAATCGTCACAGCACCGACGGAAGCGGAGACCGCTGCACGAGCGGGAGCAGCCACTGGCAGAATTGCTGCCGAGGCCAGCACAAGCGCAAGCATGAATCGTCCAATCCTTTTCATCTCAATCGACTCCTTTATTCTCGTAATCTAGGAAACTCGTTCATTCGGAAAGTTAACGTACGCAACAAAAGCAGAACCCCCATTTACCGAGGGGCTGTCAGTCCCCGAGTTGAAAATGATGCCTTTAGTGCAACATTTCCTCGTTCTGCTCGGTGTTTCACTCGAAATGATGCTTTTTATGCAACATTTCCTCGTTCTGCTCGGTGTTTCGCCCGAAATGATGCCTTTTGTGCAACATTTCCTCGTTCTGCTCGGTGTTTCGCCCGAAAATGATGCCTTTTGTGCAACATTTCCTCGTTTTGCTCGGTGTTTCGCTCGAAATGATGCCTTTTATGCAACATTTCACGACCCATTCAACATCAGGGTTGGGAAAGCTCGTCCGCATGGAGGAACACAGTTAGGTTGGAGTAACTGTACTTTCTACACCAACTAGAGCGGACTTAGACTACGCTTCAAGCGATGTGTGACTCTATCACAATCTGGGCATCACGCTAAGTCTACCATACAAGACGCTGGAAGATAAGGAAGGGTTACACCTGTATAAGTAAAAACAGACCCGGAAAGCCATCGCTTTCCGGGTCTGATCGGTTGAAACATTTCTAGCGCTCGGCTTTCTGCCGCTGTATTAGCCTCGACGATCCAGTCGGGAGTGCGCTGTTGCCCCGTGCATGATCCTGCATCATGCCTATCGCATTACTCCCCGAAGCGGGCCGCCCTCAGCTAAACTGCCAGGCCGTCAGGCTCAGGCTGCCCCATTGGTAGCTGCGGTGCAGAAGCTTCGCTTCGCGGCTTGCATCCCCGCTGCCCATCGCCAAGAGGACCGGAATGAAATGCTCGTTGGTCGGCACGGCCATGCGGGCGTTCGGCGCAAGTTCATCATAGCGGAAGAGTTCGTCCGTGTTCCAAGTGGTCAGCCGTTCCTCGATCCACTTGTCGAATTCCATCGCCCAGGAATCGATGCTGTTCGGACCTGCTCCCCAGGAAATCCGCCGCAGGTTGTGAACGATGCCGCCGCTGCCGATGATCAGGATGTCCTGCTCGCGGAGCTTGCCGAGCGCTTTGCCGAGCTCGTATTGCTGCTTGTTCGTCAGATGGCGGTTAACCGACAAGGCCACCACCGGAATGTCCGCCTCCGGGAAGATCAGCTTCAGCACCGCCCAGGAGCCGTGATCCAGCCCGCGCTCGGTATCCAGGCGATTGGCGATGCCGGAGCCGAGCAGCAGCTCCGAAACCTGAGTGCTCAGCGGCTTATCGCCGGGGGCCGCATAGGTCATCCGGTACATCTCATCCGGGAACCCGGAGAAGTCGTAGATCGTTCCGTAGGAATCCACGGAGCCGATCTCTTGGATCATGCTTTCATAATGAGCGGAGAAGATCACAATTCCTTTCGGCCTCCGGGGAAGCGTACTGGCGAATTGCTTGAGAAAACGCGTGTACTCGTGGTCTTCAATAACGAGAGACGGAGCTCCGTGTGCGAAGAAAAAGGATGGCATCATGAAAATCACTCCTTATGGTTGTTGTTATTCCTTGTATGCTCGTTCATTTCAGCAGCATTTAGTAAGAGCCTGTATTCAAACCAGATTCCGGAAGGTCGGCCAAGAGAGTTACGCCTGATCAAGAGAGTTAAGCCTGATAGGAGCTCTTCGGCTCTTGTTCAAGCCGTGTGAATCGCCCGTTTCGATCCTCTCAGTGGTACGAAACCACGTTATTAATGCGCAGTTAGTTCTACTCGTGTAGATGTGAATTGCGTCAATGGGTATGGGACGATGTGCGGAAACCACGGTTTATTAGCTGACAGCGTACATATCAGTCATCGTCAAGCTCTACTTCTCTGACAGCCCGCTGTCCTGCAAGAGCCATTGCAGCAGATCGCGCTGATTGGCTGCGGTCACCTCATGACCTCCCGGATACAGATGGAAGGTAGTTCTTTCCGTGAGAGTTCGCATATAGGCTGCGGTCTGTTCGCCGATAATCGCCGGGAATACTTGATCGTATTGCCCGTGGGAGACGAATGCCGCTACCTTATCCGTTCCGGAGCCGAGGGGATACTCCGTCTTCACGAAATCGGGAACGTAACCGTTCAGAGCGACGATTCCCTTGAGCTTATCGCCCAGAGCATGGGCCAGCGTGAGCGCCAGGATCGCGCCTTGGCTGAAGCCGAGAACGTAGCGGCGGGAGCTGTCAATCGCATACTCCATGTCAGCGAATTCGATGAAAGCCTCCAGGTTACGGATCGCCCGGTCGAATTGCTCGCGGATCGGATTGCCGAGGCTCTTGAGCTCATAATACTGATAGCCCGGGCCGAGCGGAAGATCGCCGCGGATTCCGATAAGGATGAACTCTTCCGCGAGAGGGCTCACGAGCTGCAACAGATCTTGCTCGTTTGAGCCTTTGCCGTGCAGTACGAAGATCACCGGATAGCTCTTCGATTTGTCATAGGCGTCCGGCAGATGGACAGCATAGGAATAGGGAACGGGATTGGTCATCGGTCTCACCCTCTCCTTCCGAAGATCGCATGATCGAGAGACAACGGTGAGCGGTCCGCAAACGCGAGGTAGAAGGCAACCAGGACAAAGGCCAGATCCAGTTCATAGCCTGCGCCCTGTCCATTGCCGAGGAGTCCCGCCGACAGCTTCGCGGTAAAGATCGCACCGGCAAGCACGGCGATCAGCACGACCGAAACGATGCGGGTGAACAACCCGGCGATGAGCAGAATCCCGCCAACCAGCTCAATCGTTGCCACGATGTAAGCCATAAACGAAGGAACGTGAATGCTCTCAAACCATTGTCCGACGTTGCCGAGGCCGGTTTGGAATTTGTTGATTCCATGTGCCAAGAAGAGAATGCCGAGAACAATTCTCATTATAGTGGTGACAATGTTCATCTTCATGAAGAAAGCTCCTCTCATTTATAAGCAATATAGATTTTTTATTTGTAACAATAAATTAACCCTTTCCCACTAGAATGTCAACAAAAATATTGCTAATATAGAATTGTATTTATTATCACTTATATTCTCTTATCAGTTGATCTCATTCCATTTCTCATAAGAAGGTGAAGCTCATGGATATAGGTTCTGCAATCCGCGCTATCCGTAAACGCAAAAACATCACCATCGCCCAAATCTGCGAGCGAACCGGGCTGTCTCAAGGATTCATGAGCCAGGTCGAAACCAACAAGACGTCTCCCTCCATCAGCACCCTGGAAAATATCGCGCAAGCGCTGGAGGTTCCGCTCGCTTATCTCCTGCTTCGCAAGGACGAGCGAATGAGCGTCGTCCGCAAGGGGGAACGGCGGCAAACGACGAGCGGCCCCGATCAGCTTAGTGTCTCCCAGATCGGCACGACTCGCCACATGCGCATGGTGCTCGTGGAGATCCCGCCCGGGCAGTCGACGGGGGACATCCCTCATGCGCACGAAGGCGAGGAGGTGCATCTCGTCCTCGAAGGCCGCGTCTTAGCCGAGCAGGGCGAAGACCGCACGGAGCTGGAGGCTGGCGACTCCTTCAGCTGGCACGCCTGCACCCCTCACAAGGTCGAGAACATCGGAGAGGAAACGGCGCTCATCCTGATCTCCGT
This sequence comes from Gorillibacterium timonense, assembly GCF_001457415.1. Taxonomy (GTDB): domain Bacteria; phylum Bacillota; class Bacilli; order Paenibacillales; family NBRC-103111; genus Gorillibacterium; species Gorillibacterium timonense. The sequence goes on along the minus strand of NZ_LN881721.1, from coordinate 253,742 downwards.
CTACACGGAGGAGCCGCATGATCTGAAGATGGTGTAAGACGCTCATAAGAGCAATCGAACAGCAGAGCAGCAAAAAACAGAGCTGTCTCGGTCACTTTTCGTGATCTCAAGACAGCTCTACTTTTTTTAACACCCTATTTAGTGAATGACAGCGGTTCTCTTGGCGGCTTCCGCATCCGGCTTTCGATTCGTTCGCTTCTTCAGGCGATAGTTGCCGACCGTAACCAGGCAAGCAATCAGCGCAAGGAAAGCCGCGGTCCAGGAGAGATGACTTACTCCGAACGTAGTGACCACTACCCCGCCTATGGATGACCCGATCGCAATCCCGATATTGGCGCCTACCGGAAGAAGGGAAGAAGCGAGGTCTCTTGAAGCCGGAGAATGCTCGACTGCAAGCTCAACAAGGTTCAACTGAGCGGTTACGTTATAAACACAAGAGAACAAGGAGATGGCCGTGAGAAGAAGCAGCCCGGCTGCGGGAATATCGGCCGCAAAGGAAAAGACGAGATAGATGACCGCCTGGGCAAGAAAGACTCCTCGCAGCTTGCCGACCGCATTGCCGGAAGCCAGCCTTCCCCCCAACCAGTTGCTGCCGATGGCCGCTATCCCATACAGCAGGAGAACCAAGCTGATCGAATAGAGAGGAAGCCCCATCACGTTCTTAATGATAGGGGTGATGTACGTGTAAAAGCTGAAGACGGCCGCCGTTCCCAGAACGGGGATAAGGAAGGCAAGCACGATCCGATAATTCGTCAGCAACCCAGCCAGCTCACTCCAGGACCCTTTTTGCTTGGACAGGTTAGACGGAATATAAAGCCCAACGAAGACGAGCACAACGATTCCGATCACGGAGTTCAGAACAAATGCGGCCTGCCACTCCAGGTGCTGGCCCACAAAGGTTCCGATCGGCACCCCCAGCACATTGGCAATGGAAAACCCGCTCAGCACCCATGAAATGGACTTGCCGACGTTTTTGCGGTTTACGGCTTCATTAAGCACAGACAGGGAAATGGAGAGGGAGGTTCCGCATAAGACCCCAGTTAAGATCCGAATCGCCAACAGAAGCAGGTACGAGCCGGATACGGCGCCGACCAAGTTTAATGCGACAATCAGGGCGAGAATACCCAAGATCGCCGTTCTCTTGGAAAAGCGGCTCAGCAGCACCATGAGGATGGGGGTGCCGACCGCATAGGCGATGGCGAATCCGGACACGAGGCTACCAGCTGCAGCAAGGGTAATGCCAAGCGAGCTTGAGATTTCGGGCAGAAGCCCGACAATGATATATTCCGTGGTGCCCAAGAAAAAGGACATGCATGTAAAAGCAAGGATAAGGGCACGTTCGTTGAGTGTGCGCATGATGCCTCCTGTAGTAAGCACCGAATCGGAATCGAGCTTAATAATAAATGTTGTTTCATGTCGAAATTCATCATAAGATTTAGGTATAAAAATCACAAGTAACGATGTTGGCTTTCTTTTGCAACATGTGATAGATCTTGCTTTATTGGCGCGTAAGCCTGGGAGCGAAGGAAGGGGGCGATTCGAATCAAGGACGGTAGTCCCAATTTGTTGTACATCGGCAAGCTCAAAGAGGACCCTTCCTGGAAGTTCCCCAACCATAAACATGAGAATGTTAGCGAGATTATCTATGTTCTCCATGGAGAGGGAACCGTAAGAATCGACGGTCAGATGTACACCGTTCAATCCGGCGATCTGCTCATCTATAATCAAGGAATCCTGCATGAGGAGTCCTCGTCTTCTCTCCATCCCCTGGAAATGTACTATTGTGGTGTGACCAATGTCTCTCTAGAAGGAAATGAGCCTAACAATCTCATCCCCGAAGGAGCGACCCCCTGCATCACGGCCAAGAGCTATGCCCATCAGATCGAAGCCTTATTTTCGATGATGTATGAAGAATCCCTGCTGCAGAGCACGGGCTATGAGACCGTGTGCAGCCGTCTTCTTGAGGTCCTGCTCATCATCATCCAGCGTCTCGCCCAAGCGCCGAAACGGTCTGCCAAGCAAAGCTCCGAGGCTCTCGCCGAACAGATTATGGATTACCTGGAGCAGAACTATTTATGCCATCCATCCTTGAAGGACCTCTCCCGAGCTTTTCATATGAATCAGTATTACATTCTCCATACATTCAAGAAAAAGTATAACGACTCCCCCATCAACTACATGCTGCAAAGAAGAATGGGAGAAGCGAAGCAACTGCTGATCAATACGAACATGAAAGTAAAGGATATCGCGAAGCAGTTGGGTTACGACAACGCCAATTACTTTACCGTGATTTTTACGAGGACGATGGGAGAATCCCCTCTGGAGTATAAGAAAACCACGAAGAAAGAGCGTGTCAATCTGTTTGAAGCCAAGCCGCAGCGAAACCGTTCCTCAAGCCAAAAAGAGGCGCCCCCCAAGCAGTAGAACTGCTCAAGGTGACGCCTCTCTTCTATTTGCAAGACGAGGAAGCGGAATGCTGGCGCTCGCTATCGAAACCCCTATCGGGGCCATTGAGCGTTATCCCTTCACGTTATCCCTTGACTGCAGCAGCAGCCGCTTCCAGCGCCGACACGACCTTGTCGCACCACTCGTCGAACTCCGGATCATCCTTTTGCAGCTCGGGGTGGGCCAAGATATGGGCGACGGTTTCCTTCAGCCCTTGATCAAAGCGGGTGGTAGCGGTGAAGCCGGGAACGAGCCGCTTCAGCTTGGAATTATCGAAGACGACGGTGTTTGCCTTGTCTCCATGCAGCGGACCCCAGAAATCGCCCTTCCAGCAAGAGGCGAGAAAATCGGACGAGACATGAACGGCGTTCAGCTTCACGCCAAGCGCATCCGCGAGGATCGCGTAAATTTGGTTCCAAGTGAGGGATTCGTCCGAGGTAATCTGAACCGCTTCGCCGATCGCATGGATATTGCCCATGAGGCCGATGAATCCTTTGGCAAAGTCGCGGCTGTGCGTCATGGTCCACAAGGAAGTGCCGTCTCCGTGGATGAGGATGGGCTTGTTGGCGAGAAGCCGCTTCGCTACCTGCCAGGAGCCGTTGTCCCCATGCAGCCCGAGCGGAATGGAGCGTTCACTGTAGGTATGGCTCGGACGCACGAGGGTCACGGGGAAGCCTTCCTCCCGGTACAGCTTCATCAGATAATCCTCGCAAGCGATCTTGTTTCGCGAATATTCCCAGTAGGGGTTGGATAGAGGCGTTCCTTCGGTGATGCGGTAATCGGACAGCGGCTTCTGATAAGCCGAGGCCGAGCTGATGAAGAGAAACTGCTTCGTCTTGTTCTTGAACAAGCGGTAATCCCGCTCCAGATGAGCCGGTTCGAAGGCAATGAAATCCGCAACCACATCAAATTCGAGCTCGGCGATAAGTGCCGCAATCTCTTCTTCCTGATAGATATCTCCGGTTAAGATATGAACTCCAGCCGGAATGTCTTCCGTACGATTGCCGCGATTCAGAAGGTACAGCTCCCAGTCCGTGTCCGTCAGCTGACGGGTAATGGCCGCACTGATCGTTCCGGTGCCGCCGATAAATAACGCTTTCATCGATCCACCTCCGTAGGGTATGCCGCTTCCGCCTTTTAGCCGGGTCATTCAACCCGATATGCGCCAGGCAGAATCGCTGCTTTCTCCCCCTAACGATAGCATGGACCTGCGTGGAAAGACAAACGAGGATCATGAGGTCCTGCGTGGAAAGACAAACGAGGCCAGCTTTCGCCGACCTCGCCTTCAGGCTTCCTGCTCTATCTGCCGCTTGATGTCCGCCATCCGCATCTTTCCCCACTCGTACATCATCTCCACGATTGGCAGCAGCGTCATTCCCAGCTCTGTCATGGAATATTCCACTCTCGGCGGAACGTCGGGATAGACCTCCCGATGCACGATCCCATCCTCCATCAATTCTTTCAGCTGGTTCGTGAGCATTTTGTGCGAGATTTTGGGGAAGAGCTTCTGAAGCTCGCTGAACCGGTGCGGCCCTTCGACTCCCAGATGCCAAAGAATCACCACCTTCCACTTCCCGCTCAGAATGGACAGGGTCAGCTCCTTCTCACAGTTGAAGTCTCCGTTTACGATCTTTTCTTTGATTTCTTCTCTCAGCTTATCCGTCATTTCGTTCGCTTGCCTCCGGACCTTACTTACCTGCCGGTAACCTTCTTACAAAGAAGTGCATTCTTCACAGAGCTGCTGACAGGAAGTACGATGATAGTAACCCAAGTGTACAGGAGGAATGGAGAATGAGCAAAAAAGCACTTTTGATCATCCCGCCCGAGCGGTTCAACGAGGACGAATTGGTTAAGCCGAAGGAAGCTCTGGAACAAGCCGGGGTGGCCGTCACGATCGCCAGTACCAAAGTCGGTGCAATTACGGGAGACTATGAAGGCAAAGCCGTGGCTGAAAAAGTGTTCACCGACACCGCCGCTTCAGACTATGACGTCATCTCGATCATCGGCGGGGCCGGCCCGAACGATTATCTGTGGGGTAATGCCGAGCTGCAAAGCTACATCCTTAAAGCGCATGAGGACAACGTTCTCGTAACGGGAATCTGCGCCGGCTCCGTCGCAATCGCGCAAACCGGACTGCTCTCGGGAAGAGAAGCGACCTGCTACCCCATCGACCTGCAAAAGGACCAGCTCCAAGCAAACGGCGTCACCTATGTTGAGAAGCACACCGTTGCGCACAAAGACATCATCACCGGCGACGGTCCGCAGGGAGCCGAAGAATTCGGCAAGGCGCTGGTGAACGCTCTCTCGTAAGAGACGGCTCGGCAGAACCGCCGCTTCGTTCCTTTATCAGCGGCAAGGACAACGGAGGCATGCCATTCAGCCGGAAGAGGAAGTCAGGCCCATTACCGCGCTACGGTCCGGAAATACTTCCGGATGCGGGCCAGTTTGGCAGCATGACGCCCCTTCCGGCTTTCCATGCTTCCGAACTCGAAGAACTTGACCGGCCGAATCCCGACATAGCCGAGGAGCGCCCTGCGCATGAGCACCTTATGGGCATTGTTCAGCCAGAGGAGCGGGTAATGGGCCGGCCCCTTCATGACGGAGATGATGACGGCGGACTTCCCCTTCAGGAGCCCTTCCGGCACGAGCCCCCCTTTGTCCCGATAAGCAAATTCAGAGGAAAACATCTGGTCGATGTAGCCCATCAGCATCGCGGGCGGCCTTCCCCACCAGATGGGATAGATGAAGACGAGCTTATCCGCCCACAGAAGCTGTTCCCGGTAGCGGGCGAAGGCGGGATCGCGGTGCATGTCTCTCCTACGCTTTTCCTTATGGAAGGTCAGCACGGGATCGAACCCCTCCGCATACAAATCCAGCACCCTCACCTCCTGAATGGCGGAATTCTCCCGGCTCCCTTCGAGCACCTCCTGCAAAAAGGCATAGCTCAAGCTTTCGTGATTAGGATGAGTGAAGATGACGAGCAGGTTCATGGGTCCCCCTCCATTTTATTATCATTTGATAACAAACATCCTACTCCAGGGGCATTTAGTTGTCAAATGATAATTGTATTCGGATAACCAGTTTGTTATGGTAACGGATGAGGTGATTTCAATGGACATGACCGGCCTGTTCCGGAAGTTCGTCGACTTTACGACTGCCGTCCACGATGTGAAGTATACCCTTACGAAAGACGTTAAGGCGGAGAGCCTTCCCGCCGTGCAATACCGGATTCTCGAATACCTGGCGGTCAGCCCGCCGGTTACCCCAAGCGAAATCAGCGAATGCATGCACCTATCCCTGCCCAATACGAGCCGGGAATTGAGAAAGCTGGATGAAGCCGGCCTCTGCGAGCGAATTCCGGATACAGAGGACCGCAGAAAGCAGTACATTCGGCTTTCGGATAAAGGGACCGCGATGATGGAAGAAGCGTTTGCCTGGATTCAGGTCCGGTTTGAGGAACGCACTGGGCCGCTTACCGATGAGGAAAAAAAAGAGATCGAGCGAGCGCTCGACCTCCTGCAGCGAAAAGTTTTTTATTGAGCACGTACCCCTCAGGCCGGATCGCGACAAACGTCGTTTGTCGATCCGGTCTTCGTCTATCTTCTCTCGGTTACTCTGCCCCACCACCAGCCGCTTCCCAGCGGGCGATTTCCTCCCGCACCCGAGGTGCAACTTCCTTGCCGAGCAGCTCAATGGCCGCCATCACATCCTCGTGCGGCATCGTCCCGAGCGGCATGTGCAGCAGGAAGCGCGTGATGCCCACATTCTTGCGCAGATAAATAATCTTCTCCGCCACGGTCTCGGGATCGCCGACATAGAGCGCCCCCTCCAGAGTGCGGGCCGAATCGAACGAGGCGCGGGTATAGGGCGGCCAGCCCCGCTCTCTGCCGATGTGATTCATCCGGTCCTGGGTCGGAGGAAAGAATTTATCCGCGGCCGTCGCGGTATCCCGGGCGAGAAATCCGTGCGAATGCGACGCCACCGGCAGCTTGGCCGGGTCGTGTCCCGCCTTGGCGGCCGCCTGCTTGTACAGCCGGACGAGCGGAGCGAACTGCTTCGGTTGGCCGCCGATGATGGCGAGCGCGAGCGGCAGGCCGAGCATACCGGCGCGAATGACGGACTCCGGATTCCCGCCGCTGCCGATCCACACCGGCAGCGGATTCTGCACCGGACGCGGGTACACGCCGAGGTTGTGGATGGCCGGGCGATGGCCGCCCCGCCAGGTTACCTTTTCCGATTCGCGCAGCTTGAGGAGCAGCTCCAGGTTTTCATCAAACAACTCGTCATAATCATCCAGGTCGTAGCCGAACAAAGGGAAAGACTCGATGAAGGACCCCCGCCCCGCCATGATCTCCGCTCGACCGTTTGAGAGCCCGTCCAAGGTCGCGAAATCCTGAAAGACTCGCACCGGGTCAGCCGAGGACAGCACCGTGACCGCACTCGTCAGCCGGATGTGGGTCGTCTGCGGCGCTGCCGCCGCAAGAACAACGGCGGGGGAAGACGCCGCATAATCTTCCCGATGATGCTCGCCGACGCCGTAAGCATCCAAGCCCACCTGATCCGCTAGGATGATTTCCTCTACTACCTCTCTAAGCCGTTGAGCATGGCTCATGACTTCTCCCGTCACAACGTCCGGCGATGTTTCCACAAATGTGCTGATTCCGATTTCCATGAGCATCCCTCCTCGGTCTTTTGAGACAGCTGCGTTTCTTTTTGCGCCACATGCGGTTCTAGGCTGCGAGCGTCATCGCATGGCGATCCTTCAACCAGAGCGGCGCGCGGCATCGCTTGGCGATCATCAGCTGAAACCGCTCAGCCAGTCGGCCATCGCTATCAGGCATTAGCTATCAACCCCTGCTGCCCGACATCGACATCAGACTTCCGCTGAACTGCATTTTGTGAGTACCTCCCGCTTCCTTTCCTTTAGTCGCTTACCCTCGCTTTCAGTTTACCTGCTTCTTAAGCGTGGATGCAAACCGGATCTCCGACCCGTTCAGTCGATTCATTTGGGCTTCGAGGAGTCGAAAGGTTCAACTACCGGCGATTCTAGTCTGCCCTTTCGGTCCTACAAGAGGGTCGCAAGCATGCTCCAGCCGGAACACCAGCTGATTCGAGAAGCCCTTGCACCGATGGCCCTTCGCACATCCTCAGGCAACCAGAGGCGCGAGCACAAGTACGCTGTTAGCCCTAATCGTGTGGATACGAATCGGCGTCAATCGATATGGGAAGTTGTGCGGAGACCGCGGTGTTAAAGCTGACAGCGTACTAGCCCAACTGCACTTTGCGGCCTCTCGCCTCATACTCTAGGAAAAGGAAGACATGGAGAGACCGGGCATGAAAGCAGCCAAGACAAGGAGGGAGAACGGCGGATGGAAATCTGGGCGGAGATGGAACGCGAGGGCTGCGAGCAGCTCGTCTTCTTTCAGGATGCCGACAGCGGCATGAAGGCGGTGGTCGCCATTCACAATACGAAGCTGGGACCGGCGCTCGGCGGCTGCCGCTTGCGGAGCTATGCATCAAGCGATGAGGCCGTACGGGATGCTCTGCGTCTCGCCAAAGGGATGACCTATAAGTCGGCGCTGGCCGGCCTGCCCTACGGGGGAGGCAAAGCCGTGGTGCTTGAGCTGCCTGACCCGCAGAAGCGTTCAGCCGGGTTCCGCTCCTTTGGCCGTTTCCTTGAAAAGCTGAACGGGACGTATGTGACCGGTCTCGACCTTGGAACCACCGTGACCGATATGGACCTCATCCGCGAGGAAACGGATTATGTGACGGACACGTCCGGCTCTCTCGGCGCAGTCGGCGACCTGACCGCCAAAATGACCGCTTACGGCGTCTTTCTTGCGATTCGCGAAGGCCTTGCTTACCTGAATCGCACATCGGAGAAGCAGGAAGGATCGGACCCTCCCCTTGGTCCCGGCTCCGCGCAGGAGTCACCGATACCCGCCTCAGCCTCCCCGGAGCGAAACACCGACCTTGCGGGGATCACGGTCGCCGTGCAGGGTGTAGGCAAGGTCGGGTATTTTCTATGCCGCTATCTGCACGAAGCAGGCGCAAAGCTCATCGCCTCCGATGTGGATGCGTTCCGTTTGGCTCGGGTCGCGCATGAATTCGGCGCCGTCCCGGTCTGGCCAAACCGCATCTATGAGACGGAGTGCGACGTCTTCGCGCCATGCGCGCTCGGCGGCATCCTGAACGACACCGTGCTTCCCCGACTGCGCTGCCGGTTGGTGGCGGGAGCCGCCAACAACCAGCTGCAGGAGCCGCAGCACGGCGCCAGGCTGCACGGGCGCGGAATTCTCTACGCGCCCGATTATGTGATCAACGCCGGCGGGATCATCGTAACGGCCGCCGAGCTCGACGGCCGCAGCGCCGATTCCGCCAAGCGGCAAGTCGAGCGCATCCCGGACACTCTGCGCCGGGTGCTCGCCAAAGCAGAGGCGTCCGCCATTCCCCCCGCCGAGGCGGCGGACCGGCTGACGGAGCGGATTCTCGAGCGCGGCTTTCACCGGGAGGGCGGGTAACGCCCCCCCTCCACTAGCTTGCTATCTTTTTCCTCCCTATGCGACAATAAGACCGACAACCCGGCCTGTCGCGGTTGAGCTTCGGGCGGACCGGGTACGAGTTAAGGAGGGATACAACACGTGAAAACGATGAAACTCGGAACCAGTTCACTGGAGGTGCCGGTGATCGCCGTCGGCTGCATGCGGATCAACTCGCTGGACAAGCCTCAGGCAGAACGCTTTGTCCAGTCGGCTCTCGATGAGGGCGCTACCTTTTTCGACCATGCGGATATTTACGGGGGAGGGGAATGCGAATCGATCTTCGCGGATGCCATTCACATGAACGCATCGGTCCGCGAGAAGGTCATTCTCCAATCGAAATGCGGGATTCGCAGCGGTTCGTTTGACTTTTCCAAGGAGCATATTCTACATGCTGTGGATGGAAGCCTAAAGCGGCTGAAGACGGATTACCTCGATGTGCTCCTGCTGCACCGGCCGGATGCGCTTGTGGAGCCGGAGGAAGTGGCGGAAGCGTTCGACCTGTTGGCTTCTACGGGTAAGGTCCGCCATTTCGGTGTCTCCAACCAGAACTCGATGCAGATCCAACTGCTGCAAAAGACAGTTAAGCAGCCGCTAGTCGCCAATCAGCTGCAACTCAGCATCACCAACGCCAACATGATCTCGAACGGCATTAACGTAAACATGGAGAACGCGGCCTCCGTGAACCGGGACGGCAGCATTCTCGACTTCTGCCGCCTGAACGACATCACCGTCCAGCCCTGGTCCCCATTCCAATACGGCTTCTTCGAGGGCGTCTTCCTCGGCAGCGACAAGTTCCCGGAGCTGAACCGGAAGATCGACGAAATTGCGGATCAATACTCCGTCACCAATACGACCATCGCGATCGCCTGGCTGCTCCGTCACCCCGCACACATGCAGCCGGTAACCGGAACCATGAACATCGAGCGCTTGAAGGACTGCTGCAAGGCGAGCGAAATTCGGCTCACCCGCGAGGAATGGTACGAGATTTACCGCGCGGCGGGCAACGTGCTGCCGTAACAGAGACAGCATCGGACCGACCCGCCTCATTGAGCCGGCGAGCCGTGAGACCCAACATCTTCTCTCGCGCAAGAAGCGCGCGGTGAGCCGTGAGACCAGCCTCCTTCTCTCGCACAAGAAGCGCGCGGGGAGGCCGGGCAGCATGGTACCCTGGCGTCAGGCTGCCTAGTGAGTAAGAATTGATCGAAAGTCTATTCTGATTGGTCGGCTAAGCTTCGATTCGCTAAACACGAAAATGAGGCTGTCCAAAAAGCCGTTTTCATCGGTTTGGGTACAGTGCCTGATTGTTGGAATAATGATGTAGAGGGGCGAGTCAAGCGGTGGGAGTCAACAGATTGATTCGCTCCCTTTTCGGATCGATTGCTTCCCTCCCGAGCCCCCTTTAGTTGTGCGAAAGCCACTGATCGATAAGGGGAATGCCTACCTAGACATCGTCGGGCTTTCCAATGGCAAATCCAAGGGGTTACTCCAAGGCTGCTCGGGTGCTGTTTTTTCTAATGGCGGCCACCGCTGCTATTTCGCCAATAAGCAGGGGTTTGAAATTCTAACGGAACAGCACGCCACAAATGGGAGCCAATCGCTGATCATCACGTCAAAGGAAGTCCAATAGCTGCATCCATTTCCGTTGCTATGAACGTTTTAGTCAAGCCCTTCATCATTTGCATTTATTCAACTTAAGCACTAAGCGCAGGAGCAAATATGCGAGCGACGGTCGGCACGCTGCTATCCGTGGGTTGGGTACCACATGTAATGCCTTCGTCAGGGAGAGCAAACGCTAGCTAGAAACGCACATTCGACGATGACTCGTCTAGTGCAAACGGAAGTCGCGAATTCTCTCCTGAAACCTTTCATTTGCTCCTGGGCTTAATGCTCGAGTGGGAGCTTGTCAAGTGGATTCCTTGACAAGCGGTTGTTCTGCAGGTAACACTGTCGTTCCTTCCAACAGCTTGCTGTTGGAGGTGCCTCACGGCGAGTGTGGGGGTGCAGGGGGCGAGTCCCCTGCGTTTCCCCTTAAGGGTTAAGCCGTCGGCGATGGTTCCACCGTCCGCGCAACCGCCCATACAAACCCAACCAGTTCTCGCGCAACCGCACCGATCGCTACATTTTTTTGCTTGTTCTTGCCAAACACCAAGTACCGATATTTGCGATGTAATCGTTCCTGTGCTTTCCATGAAAGCATTTGGACTTCACCCGACAGCCCATCCAAGCGTTTCTCAAGCTCCCCTTTTACTGCGGGACGATAGCGGTAACTCCATGCTGCTTCAATGAGGACGCGTCGCAAATGGCTATTGCCCGCTTTGGTCATCGATCCTCGACGTGTGCGCTGTCCGGTTGAATACTCGCGAGGAACCAATCCTAAGTAAGCCATGAGTTGGGCGGGGGAACGAAAACGAGCGAAGGAACCGATCTCTGCCGCAATCGTAACGGCTGTGAGAAGAGCGACGCCGCGCAAAGATTGAAGGACCTGAATGACGGGAGCCTTCGCTCCCTTCGTGGCTTGTACGAGCAGCGCTTTTTCCAAGCGGGCCATGCGCTGATCGACTTCATCGATCGCATGGAGCATTTCCGTAAAAGCAACTTGCATTCCCTCATGCTCGAACGTGAGCTGAGTCAGCCATTCGCGGTACTTTTTTGTCCACCTCCGTTTGATGGTAACTGGCGGATGGATGTGGTGCCGAAGCAGAAACTTCAACAGGCGCTGCCTGGCACGATGGATATCCTCCCTTGCTGCTTCGCGCGTGCGGACAAGGTCACGTAAGGCTTCATCTTCTCTTGTCGGCACGTGAACGGCTGTCAGTTCCCCTGCGCGGAATAGTCGTGCCAGTTGCTCGGCGTCCCGGCGATCTGTCTTAACGTGGTCTCCTGCCCGTTTGGGGATGAGTGAGGGAGCAATAACCGTGCAGCTGGCACCCATGGATTCAATCCAGCGATGGGTTTCGTACCCGGTGGGTCCCGCTTCGTAACAGAACGCCAAGCTATTCGCCGGCCCAAGCTCCTTAAGCAGCTTCCGTATTGCAGCTGGGGTATGCGAAATTGTGCCGTAATAACGGGGGGCTTCTGTTCCCGCATCTGCAATTGCCACCGCTATTTTTTCTTTTGAGACATCTAAACCAATATATTTTGTGGTAAACTTCATGGTATCAGCATCTCCTTTTGCTTGTAGCTCTGAAATGGTGGGGACAACTCCATTTTAACCTACGATTCGAGCAAATTTGGAGGTGCTGTTTTCCTTTACGTTCATCATAGCTAGATGGATGAGAGTACCATTTGGAGCTAATTAGCGGCTACTGCTTCCGTTACAATCATATCAGCCAGATAATAGCAGAAGCTTGAGCGGCTCCTGATTCCATGCTTACCGGACGTAATCCTGGAGATCGGAGAACTTTCCCCTGCCTGCACCTGCTGATGCAAAAACCAAGTAGCTAAGCGGCTTGTTCTCGCTTAGCTACTTTGGTTTCCCTCCAAAAATCACCTTATGGGGGTTCTAAGGGTGTTCCAAGGTTACCTTTTGGGGTATCTTCTTCGTTTATGCCGGTACTTTCGGGTCTTCAGCGTTCCATCTACCTGATCAATTTTTCTTGGCGAGGGACTTGGCGAATTTCGCGGCCGCGCTTCTCGGGATGAATTTCGTTCCGAAGATGCTCAGCCGGTTGAGGGTTCCCGTGATGATCACGCGCTTGCCTGTCTTCATCGCGGCGTATCCTTGACGAGCGACTTGATCGGCTGACATGGCTCTCTTGAACAACCGAGATCCTTCCGCGTTGGCTGCCGCCCCGAATTGAGTCTTCGTCGGTCCTGGGCACAGCGTCGTCACTGTGACAGCCGAACCGGCAAGCTCCTCGGCCAGCGCCTCTGAGAAAGACAGCACATACGCCTTCGAGGCATAATAGACCGCCATCAGCGGTCCGGGGAGGAAGGCCGCCATGCTGGCGACATTGAGGATGCTGCCCCGGTTCCGTTTCTTCATGCCGGGGAGAACCAGACGGGTGAGCTCCGTGAGCGCCCCGATGTTCAGTTGGATCATCTCCATCTGTTGATCGAGCTCCAGTTCATCAAAGGCTCCCATCAAACCGAACCCGGCATTATTGATCAAGACATCCACCTCGATTTGCTGTCGCACCAGCTCCGCAAAGACCTCCTTCGCGGCATGAGGAAGGCTCAAATCCTTGACCAGTATGACGCTTTCGACGCCAAGCCCGCTCGCTTGCAGCTGCTTCAGCTTCTCTTCGCTGCGCGCAACCAGCACGAGGGTATAGCCATCCTTCGCCAGCAGCTTCACGAATTCCAAGCCCAATCCGCTTGTTGCTCCGGTGACGAGAGCCGTCTTGTTCATGGCGATATCGCCCGCTTTCCGTAGGGAGTGTTATTCTTTATTGACTCGAATGCTGAGGTTGCCCCCATCATAGCCGTCCGACCGCTCCCCGTCAACGCGAACAGCCAGTCTCGGATCGCGCAAAGGATCAAGACTGGCTCTGTCTATGAAGATAACCTACATTTCCAGCGTGAGGCCGAGGCTGACGTTCAGCAGGCGCAGCAGCATGACGACCGCTTCGGCGCGAGTCGCAGGGGCATCCGGCTCGAAGCGGTTCCCGCCTTTGCCGTTCACGATCTGCGCTCCGGCGAATGCCGTGATCGCCTTTTCGGCCCAGTGACGGTTTACATCGATGAAAGTCGGCGTGGCCTCTACTCCTTCAACCGTTGCCACTCTCGCCAGCATGGTGACAATCTCCGCACGGGTAATTCGCTGCTCCGGACGGAAGGTTCCATCCCCGTAGCCTCCCGAGATTCCATGTGCAGACAGAGATGCGATGGCGGATTTGGCCCAATGCTTCTGCACATCGGGAAATGCTGCTTTCTCCGCAGACGGAAGCGCAAAAGCCTTCATCAGCATCTGGGCGAACTCGGCCCGCGTCACCCTAGCATCCGGCCGGAAGGTTCCGTCCTCGTAACCCGACACGAAGCCAAGCCGGGCGGCAGTATGAATCGCTTTGCTGCTCCACAGCGTGTCGGGAACGTCCCGGAAGTGTCGCTCGGGTGCGGATGCTGATAATTGAACGGCTGACCGGATGGCATCCTCGCGGGCGACCGTCCCGTTCAGAGAAGCGGGCAATCCCGGTGCAGTTGGCGTAGCCGTAGGGGCGGGAGCTGGCGAAACGGATGTCGGAGCCGAAGGCGTCGGGACAGCGATGCCAGGAAGCGGCGCGGCCGGATATGGCGCGGGAGCCGGGCCGGGTGCGGCGCTCGGGCTCACTGCTGGCGTCGGGCTTGGGCCTGCTCCAGGTGCCGCGCTCGGGCTCACTGTCGGCGTCGGGCTCGGGCCTGCTCCAGGCGCGGCGCTCGCTCCAGGCGCGGCGCTCGGGCTCACCGTCGGCGTCGGGCTCGGGCCTGCTCCAGGCGATGTGCCCGGGCTCACCGTCGGCGTCGGGCTTGGGCCTGCTCCAGGCGATGCGCCCGGGCTCACCGTCGGCGTCGGGCTTGGCGACGAGTTCGAATCTGTTCCGCCCGCCGGAGTGGAGGCAGGGTCTGTTGGGGTGGGGGTTGATCCGCCGCCAGGACTCGGTACCGTGGCGCCTCGGACAAGAACCTCCGTAGTCAGCGTAACGCCTCCATAAGTAAACAGAACGGTGCTCTGCCCCTCGCCTACAAAGTTGACGATTCCTTTGCGGCTCACCGTTACTATGGATTCGTTGCCGCTCTCCCAGAGACCCAAATCGGTGGCATCCACAAATTCTCCGCTGCTCATCCGCGCAACAACCGCAATCGCAATTTGACCGCTACCCACAGCAGCGTCAAGGCGGTCGCGGCTCGGCATGAGCTCCTCAACGTGAAGAACTCCCGGATTCGCCGCTTTTACCGTCAGCAGAAATTCCTTCGTCTCGATAGCCCGATTGTTTGCGATCGTCGCCGTAAAGATGACCGTAACATCAACATCATTCGGAGGAGTAACCGTTCCGTCATCCGCCACGACAGCGGGATTGCTGCTCCGGTAAAAGATCGCGGACCCGTGAGCTCCTTCGGTGATGAGGCCAAAGGAACGGGTGACCGAATGGCTCGTATCCGACTCGACGAAGGCAAGCTCCAGCTCCTGCTTGTCTTGCGCGACCCGGTCGGCATCCGTCTCCTCCAGCTTGAGAACGTTCACGGCAAACGATCGAAGGAGCGGCTTTTTCTGCCCGAGGCTCAAAGCTGCGGTCAAGGTGACGGGCGCATCGCCCAGGAGATAGGCAGGCCGGATGACATGACCCATTTCCGTAACAACTGTGGGATTACTGCTCGACCATTTGATCGATACTTCATCTAGAGAATCGGGCAGCAGAAGATTCTGCGTAACAGCAGCTTCGCTGTCGCCCGAAACATAACCAATGGTTAACCGTTGAGAAGCCTCCTGAAGAAGCTGAGCTTCCGCAGCGTCCGGCTCCGCCAAATCTACATGAACGGAATAATCAGCTCTCAAGCCTTGATAGACGGCTGTGATAACAGAGATCCCGGGAGATACCCCCGTTACGGTCCCTGCCGCAACAGCTGCGACCGCCGAATCGGACGATGACCACTCCACCCAGAAGGGGTCGATCTCTTCGGATGCTCCCGATGCGGAGAGTGTCTCCGGCTTTATGGCTAAGGTTTCTCCTACGGCTAGGGTATTTATATCGGCTGAAAGATCGAGGCTCGTCAAGGGATCGTCCACAGGCGCTTGTTCCTCTGCTTGAGGATGAACTGCAGCGACTCCTTCCTGGGACGGACCGTATGCTGCGGCAACTCCGCCAAAGGCGGTAACGACAAGGGCAAGGGTGAGAAGCTGCGACAACAGACGTTTGATCAATCGGCCTTGCTTCATGGGTTTCGAAATCCTCCTGGTTCGGTGCCTATCTGACACGGCTGCGTGAGACAGCACCATAATCTACCATCATTCTACAAGAGTCAACCGCTCAAACCTGTGAGAAATCTTCCTTTTTTGTTGATTTTGCAAAATTGTCTCGAATTTGTTCGTTTTTGCGCACAAGCGATAGCTCTCCATGCAAAAAGGCACCCTCTCGGGTGCCCACAAACTCGTTCAATCGGTATCCGGTCCGTAAGCCCGGATTTCGATAACCTCGCTGGTCCGGCTGCCGGAAGTCGCCTCCACCAAGAGCCGCAAGGCTTTTGTCTTAACCAGCTGCTCAAGCCGATGAATCACCTTTCGCTTGCGGTTTTCCGCCTCGTGAACGACCTTCGTCCACTCGCCATTCCCATTCAGGTACTCCAGCCGGTATCGGCTCACAAGCTCCGGGATGATGCGAAACGGGGTGACATGATGATGCAGGTTGATCAAGTCGTCATTGACGTCGTCATTGAAGGTGAGGTGGATTTCAGACAAGCTTTGCTCCATCTCCCAGTCCAGCCGCAGCCACTCGGGTTTCCCCTCCTTCATAGGAAGCGACATCCACTGCTGCGGACCTCCATAGGGTCGGTGATAGCCGTTTGTCACATGATCCGCCTGATAAGCGTTGGTAGGCTCGCCCGTACGGAAGCAGAACGGCTGACGCGCCATGCGGCGCATGCCCCAGCGAGTGACGAGCTGATCCGGGGAATAGTCGCCCAGATCCGGATTTTTGTCGGAATCTTCGTTTCGAAAGAAAATCAGAACACCGCTGAGCGGTTCTGTCGAATGGTACAGGCTTAAAGAAGGATTGGCCTTGATGATTACAAAAGCGTTCTGCGGTTCATCCGGCTCCCAGCGGATATCGACGCCAACCCATTGGCGGCTCCCGGCAGCAACCGACACCTTCCGTTCTCCAATAAGGTCGTGGGGAATATAGTTTTCCTTGCGCCCGGTGTCCCACAGCTCGACGATGAGCTCTGTCGCCACCGCCGCGTCGAGCAGAAATTCGATTCCGTCGAGACGCGGATTTACCGGCAGAAGCAGGGCGACGTCGCCCGCGAGCGGACAAGCATCTCCAGGCTGCTCCACGGCGAGCCGGGTCTGAACACTGGAAGCGGTGACCTTAGCTTGCCGGGCCGCGTCCCGCTCGTCGGTGCTGCGCAGGCCGATGATCGAAGCGTCCGCCCTTAGAAGCGTCTGCCGCAGCTCGGCGAGCTTCTCCTGATAGAGCTGCCGGGGAGTCAGCCCATATTGGATGGCAAGAGCGGCCCCAATGCCGGCGGCCTCTCCGATTGCGGCACAGGTAGCCATGACGCGCGTCGTGCCGAAGGCGACATGGGAGGCGCTGATGTCGCGCCCGGCCATGAGCATGTTAGATACATTGGCGGAATAGAGCGAGCGGAAGGGGATGTGATAGATACCGTCCGGCTGCAGATGCTTGGAGCCGCTCGCCTCGGCATACATGCCTTGGGGCGGATGCAGGTCGATGGACCAGCCTCCGAAAGCGACTCCATCCTCGAATTCGCGCTGGGCGACGATATCGTTCTGATTCAGCACATAGTCTCCGGTGAAACGGCGGTATTCCCTTTTGCCCGGCAGAGAGCCGACCCATTCTAGCGTCAGATTGTCCGCGTCAAACTGACCCGAGTTCTTGATGTAGTCCCATATCCCGTAAATGACCGACGCCAGCTCGTCGCGGATCATCTCGTTGTCATGAACCGTGTCATGCTCTCCGCCCCATTCGATCCACCAGTAATGGCAGCCCGAGTCTCCGCTTTGGATGACGCGGCGGATTGGGATCGAGGTCGCGGTGATGTCCTTGGAGAAGCTTGGCGGAAGGAAGCGGACCGGCTTGCCGGTGTCCTTGGTATAGAACAGCATGGTGCTGCCGAGCGTGATGCCGTCGGCCACCTCAGGTGCCCATTCCTCTTGAAATTGACTGCGGGCTTCGCGCCCGATCATGAAGTCCGCACCGGCGAGAAATCCGATCAGCCCATCTCCCGTACAGTCGATGTACATCGGGCTCTTAAAGGTGATCCTGCGTTCAGCCCCCATCATCCAGCCAGTCACGGACTTGATCGTACGTTCTTCCCTGCTGCCCTGAGCTTCCACTTCGTGCACATCTGTATTCAAATAAAGGGTGATGTTCTTCTCCGCGTTCACCGCTTCCAGCACAACCAAATCCCACAGATACGGGTTGCCTTCGGGGTTACGGTATTGATTCTCCACGAACAGCTCGCCCATAATGCCGGTTTCCCGGGCATATCGGTTCAAGCCGTGCGCCGTTGCGCCGCAAACCCATACTCGAACCTCGCTGCTGGAATTGCCTCCAAGCACCGGTCGGTTCTGCACAAGCGCAACGGTTCGTCCTTGTCTCGCCGCCGCAATGGCGGCGCATACGCCTGCAAGCCCTCCGCCAATGACGGTGAGATCGCATTCCACTTGTTCAAGCCTCATGTCGAGGAATCCTCCTTCGAAATCGCTTCCATATCGATAATTTCATAATAATCATTATGATTTTCATTTAAAATGCACTAAACTATCATTATTCATATACTTTATTTCAAGAATGGAGCCCGTCATGAGACTGAGAAGCCACATCTATTGGCAGCGCAAAGCGGCATTCGCTATGCCCGTCGATCGCTACGAATCCTGGGTGATCTTCGGAGTGGAGAGCGGTCAGTTCCGCTATTCGATTGGAGAGAAGCGCGGAATCGCTGCGGAGGGCGATTTGGTGGTTTGTCCCCCGGGTGTCGATTTTGCCAGGGAAGTCGTGACGCCGCTCACCTTTCACTTCCTGCTGTTTGATCTGGAACCGGGTGACCCGCCCGAGCTGGCCCCGCCATCCGGCAAGGGTACGCTGAACGACCGGAAGCGACTGGCTTCCGATTATGCCTACCTGCGGCAGCTTGCCGATAGCAGCACCCCCGGGAGCCGATCCTGGGAATGGAAAACCCATCTCGTAGCCGATCTTCTGCACCTATATGCTTTGGAGCGCATCCTTGACGAGCAGAGCGCACTTCCGAGCGACGATCTCCTGATGGCCGAAGCAGCTCATTACATGGAACGGCACTTCGGAGAAGCGACCCAGCTGCAGAAACTCGCCGGACAGTTCGGCTTGAGCGCGGTTCAATTCACCCGCCGGTTCCGAGAGGCGTTCCAGGAGACCCCCTCACACTACTTGAAAAAGCTACGTCTGAGAAAAGCTTGCACGCTGCTGAATGAGACGGACCTGAAGCTTTCGCAGATCGCGGAGCTGTGCGGATACGAGAATGGCTTTTATTTGAGCCGGGTGTTCACTCGGGAAATGGGCGTGAGCCCCTCCGAATTCCGCCGGCTGAACCGGCTGTGACCTCTTGCCTCCTTTGCCGCCATCTTTTCCTGCTAATGCACGATACCCGCAACCGCTTCATCTTGCCGCTCGCATTCACCGTCATTGCCCGCATTCATGGGTGAACATCTCACAGGTACGGCAGTCCGCCGGACTGTCATGTGGTGTTGTTCTCCGAAGCTTACAGGCTTCCGCCGTTGTGATGAAAGCTGTCCGTGGATTTCAAAAGCAGAGCATCCGGCACCAAATTTTGATGGGAACCTCCTGCCTTCTGTGGTATAATCTAGGAAACCATTCAATTGAAGGGCAATGCTTTTCCGGTTATCGCCGGAGACAACCCCGCAGCTTTCTGCGGGGTTGTTTTTTTATTCCAAAGGAGGTATTCCTGTGACCGAACTGCAAGAACCAAGGCCGATCTTAACCCAAGAAGATCTGGTCCGGCAGTTGAAGGACTGCGGGCTGAAGGAAGGGCAAACCTTGATTGTCCACGTCTCGCTCCGCAAGCTGGGCTTTGTCGTGGGAGGAGCCGAAACCTTGATTCGGGCTCTTCTTGAGATCGTAGGCGAAGAGGGAACCTTGATGATGCCCTCTCAAACCTGGAAAAATCTCGACCCATCGACGGGTGTACATTGGGAGGAGCCGGTGGAATGGTGGCCGATCCTCCGCGAGCATTGGCCTGCTTACGACAAGGAGGTAACCCCCGCCATCGGCATGGGCGTAATGGCCGAGATGCTGCGGAAATGGCCGGGAGCGAAGCGCTCCGACCACCCTGCTCGATCCTTCGCCGCCGTGGGCAAGCATGCGGCCTATCTGACGGAAAACCATGATCTCCGCAACATTTTTGGCGAGGGTTCTCCATTGGACCGATTGTACAAACGGAATGGGCATGTCCTGCTGATCGGCGTAGGCTATGACAAGAATACCTCCCTGCATCTGGCTGAGACCCGGGCCGATTATCCTGCGAAGCATGAGGTGGAGGAGAGCAGCGCAATCCGAGTGGACGGAGTCCGCGAGTGGGTGACGTATTCGACCTTGGCTGTGGATGACGGCGATTTTGTCCAATTGGGAGACGAGTATGAGAAAGAGAAGGGTGTGAAGGTACACCGGGTCGGAAATGCTGAAGTCCGCCTCTTAGAGCAGCCTCAGTTGGTTGACTGGGCCGCCGCATGGATGGAAAAGCATCGGATCTGACGATGAAAGAGGCACAAGCCGATGATAAGGCTCGCATTCAAGAACAAGCGGGACGGACATCTATAACCGATTGAAAGCGGCAACATGGAAAAGGAATCAAGCCGAACAGCCGCGATGTCATGAGCATTAGGCTGGAAGAAGCGCCCGGCTGTCGAAACCGAAAAGGCTATTCCCCGTCTTCAAAGACCTGGGAATGGCCTTTTTTGCGCGTCTAATTATGCTTCATGAACCCATTCCCGCGAGGCTTGTCCCTCCTTCACTCAGCCGACCTTTACATTTTCTTCATATGATCCTTACGGAACGATAACATTTTATCTTTATTCTAAATAAGGTTAAGAGTGTCGGATTAGTAGAAAACCTGTAGAAATCCGTCGAGAAAACGACTGGATTCTGCAAAATGAGGAGGATGAAGAAATTGGCTCAGCTTGATCACAAACAGCCGCCAAGCACGAACGACAACGACGAACGGGAACGCCTGTCACTCCATTCGTCCGCACCCGCGGTCAGGAAGTCGCTGCGCCGCCTGCCTTGGAAAAAATGGCTGGCGGGAAGCCTGGCGTTAAGCCTGATGATCGGCCTGCTGCCTTCAGGGGCTCAAAAGGTTTCTGCCGCTGAGGTGAATGCAACGGGCGCCCCGGCTCAAGCCGTCATCATTACGGAGATCCTTCCCGATAATACTGGGACGGACAATTTCGAATTTTTTGAACTGCATAACGGTAGCAGCGAATCCCAGAATGTGACCGATGCGGTGTATTATCGGTATACAGATGGCAGCGGCAAGCCGGACGTGAAGATCACCCTTCCGGCGGAGAGCGTCCTGAATCCCGGAGAAACCAAGGTATTCTGGTACAATAACGCTAATAAGTCGATCACCGACTTCAACTCCTTCTATAAAGTGAACCTGACGGATACTCAACTGGTTCAGGTGCCAGCTAGCGGAAACAGCTTTCCGGGCTTCGCCAACGGCGGCGACCGCGCTCTCGTGCTCAAAAGCGGCGGAGTCGATACCGCTTCGGCCTCCTATCTGGGCAGCGACATCGGAGCCAATAAAGGAGTCCAATACCGGCCCTCCGGTCTGCCGGAGGAAATCAAGCTGGCCGTGCTGAGCGCCCCGACTCCCGGCACCATAACGCCGGAGCAGTTGGTCCCCCCCGCTCCAGCGGTTAACAAACCGGTCATCGGCCATACGCCGATTCAATCCGCACCGGGAGGCACGCCTCTGCAACTCACGGCCCAGTTGACGGATGGAAGCGGACAACCGCTCGCAAACGTCACAGCAGCGGTCTATTATCGCAGCCTCAGCCAAGCGGTCTATCAACAGGCACCGATGGTCACGACGGACGGCAAGAGCTACTCCGTCGAGATTCCCGGTGACGCGTTGAATGAACCGCAGCTTCTGTACTATATCCAAGCGGACAGCGAAGGCGGACGCACCTTGACGGACACGTATCCGGTTCAGGTTGAACTGGGTGAGGTAGATACCGACCGTCTGCCGGAGCTTCTCGTAACCGAAGTCGTGCCGGACTCGACCAATATCGGTGGCTCCGACGGGTATGAGTTCATCGAGATCTACAACAATACGGATCGCACCTTGAATTTTGGCGATTACAAGCTGTATTACCGCTACCCCGACAAAGGCCCCTCCGCCGATCTCACCTGGGCAACGAACCCGGAAGAGATCCTGATTCCTTCCAAGGGCAGCATCGTGCTGTGGGTCATCAATGCGGAAAACACGGCCGCAACAGCAGCCGACTTTAATGCCAATTACGGTTCGGCGTTGATTGAGGGACAGAATCTGTTCCGCATCAACAGCGCCGGCATGGCAAACGGCTCCCCGCGCGCACTTGTCGTCGGCACCAACACCCATGTGGATGTGTCCGTCGCCTCCTATATCAAGGATGACGTCAAGGTGAACATGGGCATCCAATACCAGTATCCGGTGGACGGCAGCAAGAACATGCTCAAGGTTCGTCCCGGAACGGAAGCCGCGACTCCCGGCCGTGTAGACGCTTGGCAGCTCCCCGCTCAGCCGGTCCACGTGTCGGACGATACAGAGAAGCCCGTCTTGACGGACCATACCGGCGCTGTCACCGCCGATCCTTCGAAGGATCTGGAGATCCGACTCGAGGCTACCGACAACCGGAGCATCAAATCCGTTCAGTTCAGCTACCGTACGGATCGCCAAACCGAACCGACGAAGATCTACCTAACTCAAGATTACAACGATACCTTCTATCACCAACTGATTCCGGCCGCCGATCTGATCGGCAAAGAGTATGTGGAGTACTCGGCTGTCGTATCGGATGGACAGAACCGGACCGAACTTCCTGCCGTTCGCGTAGAGGTGAAGGATAACCGGGACAAGTCCCCGCTGCGCCTGAACGTACAGGACGGACAGTTTATCCGGGGCTCCTTCGTACTGAAAGGGACAGCGGAGCAGGAGCTTCCTGGCCAGCTTCAGTTAGCCATCGATGGTACTGTTCTCACACAAGGAACGTACCAGGCGTTGGAGCAGGACGCTTATCTCGCTTTCGACGCGAGCGGAGTGGATTACTATTTCAAAAACGCCGTCACGATCGGCGACGAAATTCTGTATACGTTCATGGACCCGATTCCTTCCTGGAAAACGCTGCTGTTCCCGATCAACGACGAACGGTTGATGGCAGGCGAGAATGGCATCTGGATCCGTTCCGGCTCCAAGTCGGGACCGTTTGACGACCGTCCCGAGGAGAACAAGGACGACTTCCAGATCCGCAATGTTCGCTTGATTCTCGCAGACGGAACGGAGATCTACGATCCGGCGTTCGCCGATCGCAGCAAGGTTCTGGATATGGGCGATTCCGCCGGCAAGCATGTCGGACTCGAGTTCAAGTTCTCGCTGCTTCAAGAGCAACTGCGCTCCCGCACCTATGCCTGGGACACAACCGCCCTTGCCGATGGACCTCACAGCGTATCGGTGACAGGTGCATCCGGCACCATCAACGCAGATGTGATGATCGACAACACCGCCCCGGTCATTGAGCCGACGGTTGCGGATGGCAAGGAATACCGCGGAGCGTTCACGCTGGATGCGACGGTCAGCGATGCCTTGTCCGGCATCAAGTCCGGCACCGTCTCCGCCACCCTGGACGGCAAGCCGCTGCAGATTCCGTATGCTACAACTAGCGCAGCTCTCGGCGAAGGCACACATGTACTCGCCATCTCCGCCGAGGACAATGTCGGCAACAAGTCGGAGCGCACCGTCCACTTCCAAGTACCGGACGAAAATCCGTTGGCGCCTGAGCTCGTATCGCCTGCACAAGGTTCCACGGTTCAAGGAACTACTGCTGCTTTGACCGTGCGGGTGACCGACCCTACGGGCGATCCGATGAAAGTCGGCTTCTATCAAGGCTTTCTGCACAGCGCCGCTCATCCCGAATCCTTCAAGGCTTTCACCGGGCAGGCCGCTATTGAGCCTCCACCCGTGCTGAAGCCGGAAGGCGAGCGCGAGCTGACGCAGCAAGAGTATGCCTCCATCGCCGCAGGCGACGGCGACAAGCTGGTGAACGATTCGACCGATGCGTTCCCTTATCACCGCTTTGAGATCAAGCTCGACGCTTCCGTCCAGCCGAAGGACGAGGTCAAGCTGGAGTGGACGGGCAGCTCGCTAGCCGGACGCAAAGTATCGCTGTATGCCTGGAATTTGGCAGATAACAAGTGGGAGCGCCTCGCTCAGCACATTCCAGCCGATGAAAGCTCGTTCACGCTCCAAGCCTCGGTAACCGCAGGAGCCTACTCCTTGAACGGCATCGTGAACGTCCTCGTACAGGACGAGGTAGCTGCGGGAGACAAGGATTATGACTTCTCCTTCGTCTGGATGTCCGACACCCAGTATTATTCGGAGAGCTGGCCGGAAATCTATGAAGGCAATACAAAATGGGTCATGGATAACAAGGATGCCATGAACATCAAGTATGTCATTCATACCGGCGACATCGTAGACAACGCAAGTAAAGTGACTCAGTGGGAAAATGCGCAGAAAGCGATGAAAGTATTCGATGACGGAGGAATGCCTTACGGTGTGCTCGCAGGCAACCACGACGTCGGCCATCAGAATTCCGACTATACGGAATACTGGAAGCATTATGGCGAAGACCGCTTTAAGGACAAGTCCTACTATGGCGGCTCCTACCAGAACAACCGCGGCCATTACGATCTGATCTCGGCCGGGGGCAATGATTTCATCATCGTGTACATGGGCTGGAACATCGGAACGGAACAGATTCAATGGGTTGACGATGTGCTGAAGCAGTATCCAGAGCGCAAGGCGATCCTTGCTTTCCATGAATATCTGTTGGTCTCGGGCAACCGTGCCCCGATCGCAGATGAAATCTACGAGCATGTGGTGAAGACCAACAAAAACGTATTTGCCGTCCTGTCCGGCCACTATCATGACGCTGAGACGCTCGTCGATGAAATCGACGACAATGGAGACGGCGTGCCGGATCGCAAGGTCTATCAGATGCTGGCCGATTATCAGGGAGCGGAGAAAGGCGGCCTTGGCTACATCCGCTTGATGCAGTTCAACCTGGCGGAAAACAAGATCAATATCAAGACGTTCTCGCCTTATCTCAACGAATACAACTACTACAAGCCGGACGAATACCCCGGCAAGGATGAATTCAGCCTGAACGTGGATCTGACTCCGATGGTTAAACGGGTCGCAACCGATTCCATGAAGGCAAGCGTGTATACAAACTCGCGCATCGGCGAAGTCGCGAACATCGCAAGCGGCGGCGAAGCCAGCGCCATCTGGACCGGCCTAAGCGCCGATCGCACCTACCAATGGTATGCCGTTGTCGAGGACGACAACAGCGGATATGTGCGTTCGGATATTTGGAACTTCAAGACGGCAGGAGAAGCCGTAACACCGACGCCTTCTCCGAGCGTGACGCCTTCGCCAAGCGAGACACCGTCCCCGAGCGAGACGCCTTCTCCGAGTGCGACGCCTTCTCCGAGTGCGACGCCTTCTCCGAGTGCGACGCCTTCTCCGAGTGCGACGCCTTCTCCGAGTGCGACGCCTTCTCCGAGCGAGACGCCATCTCCGAGCCCCGCGCCGGAATTCAACGACGTGAAGGCGGGCCATTGGGCAAGCGAAGCTATCGCTCGCGCAGCGGAGCTCGGAATCGTCAGCGGAGATGGGGATGGCAGGTTCCGCCCTGACGCCGGTGTGAGCCGGGCCGAACTGGTCACCATGCTCGGCCGTGCATTGGGCTGGACGAATGACAGCAGTTCGCCCAACAGCTTCAAGGACGCGGCTTCCATTCCCGCCTACGCCCGCGGGTTTGCAGCACAGGCAGCGGCAGCCGGTATTCTGAGCGGCTACACGGATGGCAGCTTCGGCCCGAGCCGAACGATGACCCGAGCCGAGCTGGCCGTGCTCATCTCCCGCGCAATGGGATTAAGTCCGGAAGCCGGATTGAAACCAAGCTTTGCGGATGCCGGGAAGATTCCGGCCTGGGCGGCAGCCCATGTGGCGGCCGTGCAGAAGGCCGGACTCATGAATGGAATCGGCGGCAACCGGTTTGCCCCAGATGAGCAGGTTACGCGCGCTCAAGCGGCCACGCTGCTCATCCGACTGATCGATAGCGGTGCAGTCGAAAACTAAACGAAAGCAAATCAGGCGGCTTCAGAAGCGGGATGACTCCCGCGGCTGAAGCCGCCTTTTTTCATACTCTTTATTCTACTGTCCGGATACAGCCTAACCCGCCATTCAGTCCTTCAAGGGCAGCTTGCTGAGCGACTCCTTGATGCGCAGGATCGCTTCCTTATATCTCTCCGTATCCTTCATCGTTCCGTACATGATGCGCAGGAAGCCTTCCCCATTCGCTCCGAACCAGGTGCCCGGAGAGATTCCCACATTGGCATCCTTTGCGAGATAATCACGGATTTCGACCGAGGTGCCGAGCTTTGATATATTGATCCAGAAATAGAAGCCCGCATCCGGCGGAAGAACCTCCACCCCGGGGATCGAGCTCAACTGCTCCAGGCCGAAGCGACGGCGTTCGTCGTAGATCCGGTTCCAATCGTCTACATAGGAAGGGTCCTGCAGAGCGGCGACCACTCCATACTGGGCGAACGTGTTAGTTGGGCCGACATAGTTGAACGTGGCGACCTTCAGCATATCGATGATCGGCTTCGGAGCAACCATATATGCGACACGGTAGCCGGTGAGCCCGAAATCCTTCGAGGTGCCAAACACGGAGATGGTCCTCTCCTTCATACCGGGCAGCGTAGCGAAGGTGATGTATTCTTTCTCGTCGTAGATGGTCCGCTCGAAGCTCTGGTCGACGACGACCATCAGGTCGTGCTTTTCCAGAAAAGCAGCCAACTGCTCCAGCACTTCTCGCGTATAGACCGTGGTCGTCGGGTTATTCGGATGCGTCAGCACGAGGCAGCGGGTATGCGGGGTGACACGCTTCTCCAGCTCTTCTATGCGCAATTGAAAGCCGTCTTCCATATAAGTCGGGACGCTGACGCTGATTGCGCCCATCTGGTACACATCGTTGAAATTTTCAGCGAAGCCGGGATCAATGTTGAGCACTTCATCGCCTTGATTCGGCCGGATGCAAATGCGAATGCCGACAAACAAGCCGAAGGCCGAGCTCGGAACGACGATCAGCTCATGCTCGGGGTCGACATCGAGGCCGTTAAACTCCTTCAGCTTCTTGACCAGCGCTTCCTTCAGCTCCGGCACCGCGTAGCTGTTGTCGAGTGCGTAATGCGTCTTGCCTTCGTCGAGCGCCCGTTTCGTCGCTTCAATGACATGCGCAGGGATGCACGGATCGGGAAAAAAGGGATCCGCCCCGAGCAGCATCAGCTTCTTGTCTGGGTCCATTCCGTCGTAAGCCGAGAAATCCGGCGATTTCAGCTTCAGCCAACTCTCATCAAACTTCATGTCCAAATATCCTCCTGTCATCTCGGTCGCCCAAGCTTTTTATGGCCCTTATCCGCTCACTGAAAGCGTAAACGGTACAACCTTATCTGTAATGGCAAGCCACGTGATGGCCTCCCCCTATGTCCCGGAACACCGGTTCTTCAAGCGAGCAGCGTTCCGTCGCCTCCGGGCAGCGGGTGCGGAAGCGGCAGCCGCTCGGGGGATTGACCGGGCTCGGCACATCGCCCTGCAGAATGATCCGCTCCCGCTTCGCGCCTGCAATCGGCTGCGGAATGGCCGAGAGCAAAGCGCGCGTATACGGGTGCTGCGGGTTGCTGTAGAGCGAGCGTTTGTCTGCAAGCTCGACCATTTTGCCGAGATACATAACCCCGACCCTGCTGCTGATGTGCTTGACGACCCGAAGGTCGTGGGAGATGAAGAGGTAGGTGAGGCCGAGCTTGTCCTGCAAGTCTTTCATCAGGTTCACGACCTGCGCCTGGATCGATACGTCCAGCGCCGATACAGGCTCGTCGCAGACGACGAATTTCGGCTGTAGCGCAAGAGCGCGGGCGATGCCGATCCGCTGCCGCTGGCCTCCACTGAATTCGTGCGGATACCGGGTGATGTGCTCGGGCCGCAGCCCGACGACGGCCAGCAGCTCTCGAACCTTCTCCTCCCGCTCGCGGGCCGACAGCTTCTCATGCGCCTTGAACGCTTCTCCAATGATGCTGGCCACTGTCTTGCGCGGATCGAGCGAGGCGTACGGGTCCTGGAAGATGATCTGCATCTCGCGGCGCATGCTGCGCATATCGCCGCGGTTCAGCTTCAGGATGTCCATCCCCTCGAACAGCACCTCGCCATCCGTCGGCTCGATAAGACGCAGGAGAGCGCGGCCGGTTGTGGACTTGCCGCAGCCGGATTCCCCGACAATGCCGAGCGTTTCCCCTCGGTTAATCGTAAAATCGAGGCCGTCTACCGCCTTCACGTACTGGCGGTCACGCCCGAACAGCCCTCCCCCACCCACCGGGAAATGCACCTTCAAACCGTTGACTTCAAGCAGCGTCTCGCTCATTGGGCATCCTCCTCTACGGCGTCGCTGTGCAGGAAGCACCTGACCTTGTGCCCTTTGCTTTCCGTAAGTGCGGGCTGGTGCTGCGTACACTTCTCCATCGCATGCTTGCAGCGGGGAGCGAACCGGCAGCCGGACGGCATCGCATAGACATTCGGAACGAGTCCCTCGATCGTCTCCAGCCGCTCGACCTCCTCGTGGATATCCGGAATCGAGGCCAACAGTCCGAGGGTGTAGGGATGAAGCGGATTCGCGAAGACGGCGCTCACCTCTCCGTGCTCCACGACCTTGCCCGCGTACATGACCATCACCTCGTCGGCTACCTCCGCCACGACGCCCAGGTCATGGGTGATGAGCATGATCGCCGTTCCGAGCCGGTCCTTCAAATCCTTCATCAGCTCCAAAATCTGCGCCTGGATCGTCACATCGAGCGCCGTCGTCGGCTCGTCCGCGATGAGCAGCGCGGGGTTGCAGGCGAGCGCCATCGCGATCATGACACGCTGCCGCATGCCGCCGCTGAGCTGATGCGGATACTCGTGCACCCTTTTTTCCGGCAGAGGAATCCCGACGAGCCTCAGCATCTCGATGCTCTTCAGCGTCGCTTGCTGCGTGGTCATGCCTTGATGCAGCTTGAGCACCTCATTGATCTGATTGCCGACCGTGAAGACGGGATTGAGCGAGGTCATCGGCTCCTGGAAGATCATCGAGATGCGGTTGCCCCGGATCGCCTGCATGTCCTTTTCCGATTTCGCAAGCAGGTCCTCCCCGCCAAAGCGGATTTCACCGGAGACGATTTTGCCTACGGGCTCAGCCACAAGCCGCATTACTGACAGGGACGTCACGCTCTTGCCACAGCCTGACTCGCCGACGATGCCTAGAGTCTTGCCTTTATCGAGAGCAAAATCGATCCCATCCACCGATTTCGCAACGCCTTCTTCCGTAAAAAAGTACGTTTTGAGCCCTTTGACCTCAAGCAGCTGTTCCATGCGATTTTGCCTCCTTCACCTGCTTGTTCGATTCCCTCAGTGGATTTGGAGCAAGCGCGGACACCGCGTCAGCACCTCGCATCCACCCTCCGTAACCCTTACGATATCTTCTATGCGCACGCCGCCAACATTCGGAACGTAAAGCCCCGGTTCGACGGTGAACACCATTCCCGGGACAATCACGTCCCGGCTATCCATGACGACGCGCGGCTGTTCATGAATCTGCAGGCCGACGCCATGACCGAGCCCTCGCAGGCTGTAGGCTTCCAACCCTTCTGCCACAAACAGGCTTCGATGCACCGAGTCGAGCTCGCCGCAAGTCATACCGGGCTTGATCGCCGCGATGGAATCGTCCAGCGCCTTGTTCACCAGATAATAGAGAGCGAGAATGTCCGGCTCCGGGACGCCGACCCATAGAGTCCGCGTCATATCGCCGTGATAGCCTTGATACGTGGCGCCAAAATCGACGACGACCATCTCCCCCGGCCGGATCGCTTTGTCCGTCGCCGTTCCGTGCGGAAGTGACGAGCGCTTGCCGGAGGCGACGATGGTGCCGAATGCTGGCCCCTCGCTGCCCAACTGGGCCATCCGATACTCCAGCTCGATCTGGATATCCCGTTCGGTGATACCGGGCGACAGCTGCGGAACAAGCTGCTGAAGGGCGCGGTCTCCGATCTGGATCGCTTTTCGGATGCAGGCGATCTCCTCTTCGTCCTTCACGGCCCGATTCGCCAAGCCGAAGTCCTCCAACGGCACCCATTCCACCTCCGGAATCGCCGAGCGCAGCCGAATGACGGCGGCATCCGTCAACAGCTCCGAAACATAGCCGATCCGACCGGCCTTGAGCGTGAGTGCTTCTTCCCGCAGGGTCGGCATGGCGTCGAGGCCGTGGGTGACGATCCGCCACCCCTCTGCCTGCGCTTCGGCTTGCTCGGTATAGCGTGAGTCCGTGATCAGGACCTCCTTGTCCGCCGTGACAAACAGGTGCCCGTTGCTGCCGGTGAAGCCGGAATAGTACACCCGGTTCTCCTCGGATGAAAGATAGACGCCATCCAGCTCGCGATGAGAGAGCATGTCCCTGATCTTGTCCAATCGTTGCTGCTTCATCGGATTCCCTCTTCTTTCGCTATCTTCGTCCACGCACTTCCTTCTCTTGCTTCTTCGCTTACTTGCGTCCTTTCAACTTCGGATCAAGCGCATCCCGCAGGCCGTCACCGATGAAGTTGATGCTGAGCACGGTGAGCAGGATGGCGATCCCCGGATACATCCAGATCCAATACTTAAAGCGCAGCACCATGATCGACATCGCTTCGTTCAGCATGTTGCCCCAGCTTGGCGTAGGCTGCTGCACCCCGACACCGAGAAAGCTTAACGCTGCCTCTGTCAGGATGGCGTCCGCCGTCATCAGCGTCGCCTGAACGAGGATCGGAGCCATGATATTCGGCAGAATGTGCTGGAGGATGATTGAAAAGTCGCTGACGCCGAGCGCCTTGGATGCCTGAACGTATTCCAGCTCGCGCACGCGGAGGATTTCACCCCGTACGAGCCGCGCGGTGCTCGTCCAGCTGACGAGCCCGATGATGATCATGACGTTGTAAATGCTCGGCTTGAGCAGCGTGGAGACGGTGATGATGAGGAACATGACGGGAAAGCAGTACACCACGTCCACGACCCGCATGATGATCGAATCCGTCCACTTGCCGTAATAACCCGCTAGTGAGCCAAGCAGCACGCCGAGCACCGTCGAAATCGTCACCGAAACGATGCCGACGCTGAGGGAGACCCGGCCGGCATACAGCAGCCTCGACAGCACATCCCGGCCAAGGCTGTCGGTGCCGAGAATATAGGTATTCGAAGGCTTGGCCATAATATCCAGGCCGCCTGCCGCGTTCTTGATCGACTGAAACGGGTTGTGCGGCGCGAGCAGCGGAGCAAGCAGCGAGGCGAGGATCAGCAGGCCGATAAAGCCGAGGCCAAACACGGCCAGCTTATTTTTCTTGTACCGCCGCCATGTCTGATGGCCTGCTCCCGCCGCTCGGAGCTGCTTCTTCGTCTTTGGAATTCCGCCGTCTTGAATCATATCCACGGTCAATTCCCTCCTCTCTCGCTTATTTGGTTAGGCGAATCTTCGGATCGGCCACCGCGTACAGAACGTCGGCCGTAAGATTGCCCACGAGCACGAGCAGGGAGGTGAAGAGGTTAAGGCCCATGATCACCGGATACTCCCGTGCCGTTATCGCTTGAATGCCCAGACTGCCCATACCCGGCCAGTTGAAGATCGTCTCGGTGATATAGGCTCCGCCGAACAGCGTCGGAATCGAGATGCCGAACATCGTGATGACCGGGATGATCGCATTGCGCAGCGCGTGCTTGTATTTGACCATCCCGCCGCCCAGTCCCTTGGCGCGAGCGGTGCGGATGTAGTCGTTGGTCAATACCTCGATCATGCTCGACCGGGTGAAGCGCATGATGACGGCGAGATTGGGCAGCGCCAGCACGATTGCCGGCAGCACGAGATGCCGCAGCTTGTCGAGGAAGATCGCCCCCGCTCCCCCCTGCAGGTTGATGGTGGCAAGCCCCGAGGTCGGAAACCAGTTCAGCTTGACCGCGAACAGGTAGATGAGCGCGATCCCGAAGAAGAACGAGGGGACCGAGATACCGATGAACGAGAATATGGTGAGGCCGTAATCGCGCTTGGTGTACTTGTTCGTTGCCGAATAGACACCGAGCGGAACGCCGACGATGAAGCTGAGCAGAAAAGCCGTAACCGTCAGCAGGAGCGTAGCCGGCAGGCGCTCTCCGATCATGGTGGCCACGGACTGCCCTGTCTTGACGGTATACCCCAGATTGCCCTGAACGATCTGCCCGAGCCAGCGAAAATACTGCACGATCAGCGGATCATTGAGGCCCATCCGCTCCTGCGCCCGCGCCAGCTCCGCCGTTGAGATTCGCGGATCGATCATCGTCTGCATCGGATTGCCGGGAGTGATCTGCATGATGAGAAAGGTGAGCAGCGTAATCCCGACCATGAGCGGCAAGGTCGACAGAATCCGTTTGATCAAATAGTGTTGCACGGTGGTTCCTCCCTTCTGACGAAACGGCTCCGCCTCACGAGCGGATGAGAACGAGGCTCTCTTGACGTGTGCTCAAATACTCAGACCCATCGGAGGTGACGACGAGATTCTCTTCCAAGAGAATATAAGGCGGCTTCCCCGGGAGGATGGTCGGCTCCAGCGTGAAGATCATATGCTCTTCCACGGTGCCGTAAGGCGACCGGCCATACCGGTCCCAGCGGGGACCGAGCAAGGTGCCGCCGTCATGCGTCTCGCGCCCGATCTGGTGGCCCGTGGCGTGACTGATCTCCGGCATGCCGCGGTCCAGCAGGAACTGGCGGGCGACCGCGTCCACCTCATGGCCGACGGCCCCGGGCTTCAGCGCCCGCTGCGCCGCGCTGATCGCATCGAACGCCGCCTGGAACGCATATTTAGCATCCTCCGGCGCGTCCTCTTCATCCGCCTTCAGGAAGTAGACCGTTCGTGCGATATCGGAGACATACCCCTCGTAATCGATGCTGTAATCGAAGATGACCAGGTCTCCCGGTTCAATGACCCGGTCGGACGGCTGCCGGTGGGCGATATTCTCCTTGAGCACCATCGGCATCGACAGCGTGCGGTCCAGGCCGTTCACCACTCCGCGCTCCTGCATTTCCACGAGAAAGAGCTCGCCGGCTTGTTTTTCCGTCATGCCGACCTTCAACTTCTCGAATACCGCATCGTAGATGTCGAGCGTGACGTCGATCGCCTTTTTCACCCGGCGGATTTCTTCCGGCGTCTTGATGCTCCTAAGCTCCGTCAGGAACGATTCGGAGGAAACGAACTCTCCGTCGTATTCCTTCAGCACCTCCAAGAGCCAGCGATATCGGCCGAGCGTCAGCCCGTCGCACAGATGCTCATCCTTGGAGTAATTCAAGGCAATATGACTTGGGGCGAGCTTCAGCACAAGCGCTCTAAGCGCCTCGTCCAGATTGTTCGTATATTTGACGACCTCATGGAACAGGCCGCTTTCTTCAATGTCCTGCGCGTCGATGGAGCTGCAGACCGCGTAGCGTTCCCCGCTTGCGAGGATCAGAAAAGCTCCCGGGCCGACCGTGCGCACTCCTGTCACGAGCGGCAGACACGGATCGCTTCCCTCGCTGGTCAAGATCAGCCACAGTGCGATTCCCCGGTCGCTCAAGGCCTTGGAGGCCTGCTCCATCTTTTCCCGATTCACCGAATAATTCATTTCGCACCTCCGTTAGTGAAGCATAGATCAAGCAATGTCTTGGACAGCACCTTAGCCCCGAACAAGTAGGAGTCGCGGGTGATCCGCTCGTCATGCTGATGGACCCGCTCGAGAACCGCTGCGAAATGATCGGTCAGGAGCGTCGGCGAAAAGCCGTAGATGCTATCCGTATAAGGCCCCAGGAACCTTCCGTCAGTCCGGCCGAGCGCCAGGAACGGGATCAGCTTCGCGTCGAACCCGAATGCCTGGCAATTGCGTTCAAACAGCTCCAGCAGCTCGTTCTCCATGCTGCTCTCGTAGCCTTCTTCGAAGCTGACGATTTCCCATTCCACCTCTGCGCCTTTCATGAGCTTCTCCATCAGCCGCTCGATGTCCTGAACCGTCGTTCCGGGCAGCACGCGGAATTCGATCTCCGCCTCGGCCTTCCCGGCAATGACATTGATCCGTTCCCCGGCGTTGATCTCATTGATCATCAACCCGTCATGGAGCATGTATTGCATCAAATTGTTGTAGGTCGATTCAATGACCTGCTTGCTGTTCGGACTGAGCCCGGTCTCCAGAATGAAGCGGCGGGAGAGCGCCGTGTATTTCTTCGGAAATTTGTATTCAGCCAGCCTGCCGAGGGCTTCGCCAAGGCGGAAGACCGCCTGCTCCCGGGGCGGGCAGGACGCGTGTCCCGAAGGACCGGTTGCACGCAGCATCACCCGGCAGACGCCCTTCTCTCCCGCCGCGCAGAGAATGAGGCTGCGGCCGCTCAGCAAGAGCGGAAAGCCGCCGCCCTCGCTGATCACATACCCGTCGTTCTGCAGCTCCGGGAACCGCTCGATCACCTGCGCCATGCCGAGGTGGCTGCCCGCCTCCTCGTCCGCCGTAGCGACCAGATAGACAGTCCGGTCAAGCTCCGCTTCCCGTTCCTTCAATTGAAGGAACGACGTCAGCTGCATCGCCGTCAGCTGCTTTGTATCGAGGGTCCCGCGCCCATAGATGACGCCGTCGACCTCCTTCGCCTCAAAGGGAGGATGGCTCCACTTCTCGGCATCGGCGGCCACGACATCCAGATGGGAGAGCAGGATGACGGCCGGCTTTGGCCCGGCCCCGAGCTTCGCGATGAGATTGGCCCGGCCGGGCTCCGGCTCGAACACTTCGCTGGCGATTTCCCTCGCTGCGAGCTCGGCGCGGATGAAGTTGACCGCTTCGAGCTCTCTTCCGGGAGGATTGGATGTATCGATGCGAATGAGTCCGGTAAAAAGCTCAAGGGTTTGCTTCTCCCATTCGGGAGTTCCGATCGGCTCCTCCATCAGCCTCCCTCCTGTCAGCATGGAATGGTGACCAGCTCCACCTGCCGCTTGCTCAGCAGCTTCGGGCCTTCCTCGGTGATGACGATGTTCTCCTCGACCAGCATGCAGGGCAGCCCGCCGTCCTGGATGACGGTCGGTTCAATGGCGTACACTTCGCCAACCTTCACGATCCCGCCGGAATCCTCCTTATGCGGCGGGCCAAGGCGCGTTCCGCCGTCATGGCACTGCCGGCCAACCTGGTGGCCGACGGAGTGGCGGATGGTCGGGTAGCCTCCCGCCTCGATATGGCGGCGGCCCGCTGCATCGACCTCATAGCCCTTCTTGCCCGCTTCGATGAAGCCGATGGCGGCGCTGATCGCCCCGACAGCCGTATCGAACGCGTGCTGCACATCTTCCGGCGGCTGCGTCTCCCCAGGCTTCAGGAAGTAGAGGGTGCGGGCGACATCGGAGCAATAGTCCCGATACTTCACGGACATGTCCATGATGACGATGTCGCCCGGAATAACGGCGGTATCGCCCGGCTTGCGGTGGGCGAGCCCGGCGCGGACGATGCAGACGAGCGGCGGATCGAACGGATGGTCGATTCCGTTCGTGACGCCGCGGGCTTTCATCCCTTCGACGAACAGCGCGCCGATCTCCCGCTCGGTCATGCCGCAGCGGACCTGAGCGGCTACCTCGTTGAAGATCTCTTGGGTATAGTCGACAGCCTGCTGAATGCGCTCCAGCTCCGCCGGTGTCTTGATGCTGCGGATTTCCTTCAGCATCGCTTCGCTGGACACCTCAATGGCGGTCAGCTTGTCCTTGCCTACCGCCTGCTCAAGAATCTGGTATTGCCCGACCGTCATCCCGTCGCAAAGATGGTCGTGCAGCGAGAAGTTTAATGCGAGCTTCTGCGGATCAAGCTGCTTGAGAAGAGCGCCGAGCGCCTCCTCAAAGTTTTTCCCGTAGGGAATCACTTCGGCAAACAAGCCGCCGTTCTCAAAATTTCCCCGGTCGCTCTCGGATGCCAGGATGACGTGACGCCCGTCTGGCTTCAGGATGACGGCCGCCTCGTGAATCGAGGTCGTGCCAATGAGCAGCGGCAGGGAAGGGTCGCTTGCTTCCCGGTTCAGAATCAACCAGGCGTCGATGTTGTTCTTGCTCAGCAGCTCCGCCGCCGCTCTCAATTTCTCATAAGCGACGCGGTATTCGTCCTTGATCATGTTTATCCCCTCCGTTCTAGATAATTTCTAACGGTTTGATGGAGCGTCGATGCTCCAAACTCTATCGAGCTGCAGGCGATTCTCTCGTCGACGCCGTGCACCAGGGTGACCGCCTGCTCAAAGGTCATATCCTCCGGAAGCACAGGCGAGAACCCGAATACCTTGCAGTTGTAGTCGCGCAAATAACGGCCGTCGCTCGTTCCCGTTGCGATGAACGGAACCAGCCTTGCACCGGGCATCCGCTCGGCAATGGCCTCCGCCATCGCCTCATACAGCTCGCCCTCGCAGCCGGAATCGTAGCCTTGCTGGCAGGTGAGGATCTCCCACTGGATGCCGAGGCCGTCGCACAAGGTGTCCAGCTTGCTCTCGACCTCCTCCCGGCCGACTCCCGGTAGAAGGCGAATATCCGCCATCGCCTCGTATTCTCCGGCCAGCTCCCGGCGGCTCCTTCCGCCGCTCCACAGCGTAAGCGCGATGGTGCTCTCGGTCATCGCCTTGATCATGGTGCCGAACAGGGGGCTGACCTTCACCTTCAGCGCTTCCGCCTGTTCGGAAAGCGTCCGGCCTTCCGGAGCTTCGCCGCTTGCCTTCATCAATTCCGCGATCAATTTGCGGGTGGTCTCCGGGATCACTCCGTCCCAAGAGGTGGAAGATATTCGGCGAAGCAGCTCCGAAAACCGGACCAGCCCGGTGTTTTCCGGGTAAAACGGGTTGCGGTTCGGGACTCGCGGATACGTAAATTTCACTTGGCACAAGCCCTTCTGCCCCACTTCGCAGAGGTAGAAGACGTGCCTGTTTACCACAATGGGAAATCCGCCGCCCTCGCTCACGACATCCGCCCCCCGGAACAGCTCGCCATGCGTCTTCAGCAGCGATTTGAGACCGTATTCGCTCCCGCTCTCTTCGTCGGCCGTGGCAATCAGGTAGATGTCCCGCTTCGGGACCACCTTCTCTCGAGCGAGAAGCAGCATCGTCATCATTTCCATTGCCGTAAGCTGCTTGGTGTCGACGGTTCCTCGTCCCCAGAGATACCCATCCTCGATGACTCCTTCGAAGGGCGGGTAGGTCCACTCCTCGGGATTTGCTCCCACCACATCCAGATGAGACAGCAGGATGAGCGGCGGACCGACCTCTCGGCCCGAAAGCTTCAGCAGGACATTACCTCGGCCCGGAGCCGTCTCGACGATTTCGGCGGGAATGCCCTCCGCTTCCGCGATTTCGGCGAGATAACGGGCGGCAGCCAGCTCGCCGCCGGGCGGGTTGGCGGTATTGATTCGGATCAAGCTCTGGAGCAGCTTCGTGGCTTCTTGTTGAATGGCATCGGCCTTGTTCATAGGTCTTGTGCTCCTTTGTGCTGCAAAAGGGGAATAATGGGAAACATAGAAACCCAAAGGGGCTCTATGCTTCCCAACCCTAAGCATGTCATGCGTTTGTCAGCCTTGCTCGTGCGGTGCGAATATTCATCAGCCGGCAGAAGCGTTGAGGCGTGGCCCCCGCTTTCCCTTGGGGCTGCGAATTATTCGCTCACACTCCAATCCTTGGCGTCGAAGCTTACACCGCGGAAGTCCGGATTGAAGTTCTGCACTCTCTTGTTCGCCGTAAACACGGTCTTCTGTCCATAGATCGGAATCCACGGAATGTCGTCCGAGAGAATTTTGCCGATCTCGTGGAAGGTCGCCGTGCGCTCGTCCTGATTCGTCTGGGACAGCTCCTTCTCGAACAGCTCGTCCATCTTCGGGTTGCTGTAGCTGACGAAATTGTAGCCGTTCGGCGGCATGAACTTCGAGCTGAAGTACGAGCGGTATTCATCCGGGTCAGCTTCAACACCGAATCCGAGGATATACGCATCGTAATCGTCAGCCTTCACCGCTCTTTGCTTGCCGTCGCTTCCGGTCGGAAGCAGCTTGGTTACCAGCGTCGAGAAGTCGAGCGAGATGATTTCGACGTTTACGCCGATCTCGCCCCATTGCTGCTTGAGCAGCACGCCGGTTTTCTCGCGCTCAGGCTTGCCGGTCGGCACGTTCAGGGAGAATTTCAGCTCCTTGCCGTCCTTTTCATAGAAGCCCTTGCTGTTCAGCTTGAACCCGTCTTCCTCCAAAAGCTGCTTGGCCTTCGCTTTGTCGTACGGGTACTTGGTGACGTCGGGATTGTGCGACCAGTGGGCGTTCGGGAAGAGGTCGTCGCTCACTTCTCCGTATTCGCCGATGACGCTGGAGACGATCAGGTTCTTGTCCGTGCCGTAGGAGAGCGCCTGCCGTACCTTGAGGTCGGAGAAGAACGGGTTCAGCAGGTTGAAGCCGACGTAGTAAACAGACAGGTCGTTCGCCGCTTTCACATCCGCGAAATCCAGCGTCTTGATGGAAGCCACCTGATCCGCTGCAACCGGAACGATGTCGATTTCCTT
The DNA here is from genome assembly GCF_001457415.1 of Gorillibacterium timonense. GTDB lineage: Bacteria > Bacillota > Bacilli > Paenibacillales > NBRC-103111 > Gorillibacterium > Gorillibacterium timonense. Next base: position 215,200 of record NZ_LN881721.1, on the reverse strand, counting down.
GTTCATGAATGCGGCCAGCATCGTGTTCGCATCCCCGAACCGTGTGATGATCTTGTCCAGCTTCGGCGCTCCGCCGAAGTAATCCGGGTTGGCGGCCACTTCAATGTACTGACCGGTCTCCCATTTCACGAACTTGAATGGGCCCGTGCCGATCGGATTGCGGTTAAAATCGTTCTTCGCCCAATCGGCGGGAGAGACATCCTTCAGAATGTGCTCGGGGAGCACTCCGATGAACAGGCTCGCCAGGAAGGAGGCGTTCGGCTTCGTCAGGGTAAAGGAGATCGTGTGTTCATCGATCACCTTGATGCCGGACACGCTGTCAGCCTTGCCGCTGTGGAATTCTTCCGCGCCGGCTACCGGCTGTACGCGGCTATAGGCGCCGCCGTCGTAGCGAGCATCGGCCATGGAAGTGAACGTGAAGGCGACATCGTTCGCGGTGAACGGCTGCCCGTCATGCCATTTCGCATTCTCCTGCAGGTGGAAGGTATACGTGAGGCCATCCTCGCTGACGTCCCAGCTCTTCGCCAGGTCGCCGACCATCTTCAGCTCAGCATCGGGCTGCACGAGAGAATCAAAGATCATATGGGTAACGTTCGTATCGCTTGTCGTCGCGTAAATGAGCGGGTTCAAGTTTCCGGGCTCCGATGCTTGCGCCACGGTAACCGACCCGCCGGTCTTCGCAGGAGCGGCCGATGCGGTCGCTGCTGCTTCCGAAGAAGACGGTGACGGAGAAGACGTGCTGGAACTGCTGCTCGAGCTGCATGCGGACAGTGCCATGCTGATGCCGAGGATGAACGTGAGTACGGCCGATCCTTTTTTCATTCGAGTGCTCCCCCCGATAGTGTTAGTTTTTATCACATCGGTACCAACGTGATAATTAATTATCATTCTAGCGACCCTTTTTCCGAAATGTTGTAGCGCGCGCTACATAAAAAGAAACTGAAAGCGATTTTAATTTTGAAAATTCAATCTGTCGGACGTTATAATAAATAAAACGAATTTTGTCGAAAAAAAGATTTCATCTGTGTTCTACTTGCATTTTTTCATCGCCATCCTGATTCATGGCATAATTACTGACACAAGTTCGGATCGGAGGGCATCATCCATGTCGAAAACCCACTATGTCCAAAACCACCTGTGGAGCGATCATTTTGCCGACTGTCCCGTCGTCACCATGAGCAAAAACCGCCTGATCGCTGAAGAAGGCACGGTGATCAACCAGATCTATTACATTGAGTCCGGCCGGGTGAAATTCTCGATCACGACGCCCGACGGGAACGAGAAGATCATGTACATCGTGAACAAGGGAGAGCTGATCGGGGATCTCTGGTCCGCATCCAAGCGGCCCTACTTCATGTCCGCTACGACACTGACCAAATGCTCCTTCCGCGTCATGGAACAGAAGGCCTTCCTGGACGTGCTGTTCAGCAACCGGGAGCTGGCTGAGAGCTGGATGGGCAATCTCTCGGAGATCGTCGAGTTCCTCGTCGACCATGTGACCGAGCTGGTTTTTCTCGACAAGGAGCAGATCATCATCAAGTACATTTACCGGCTGAGCTTCAACTACGGCGTGGAGACGGACAGGGGCATCAAGATCAACACGAAGGTCACCCATCAGCTGTTCGCCGATCTCATGGGCTGCTCGCGGATCACGGTGTCGAAGATCATGAGCCATCTGATCAAAATGAACATCATCAGCCGGGAGGACGGCTATATCTATATCACCGATATGGATGAGCTGAAAAAGATGCTGAAAGGGTAAGGCCAACGCCCGCGTGGATAACAGCACCAATTGGGATGGGAAGGGCCGTTTTTTCTCTTTGACTTTTTCCGAGAGTTCGCTATACTGGTAAAAACCATACAGCATCTTCCATGACAGGGACAGTAGCTGCGGAACAGAAGGCCAAGCGAGCCGGGAGAGTGAGAGCCGGTACGACGTCCGTTAGTGAAGCGCACCCGAGAGATCGGCTTCCGAATGAAGGGTAGGAAGCCGCGGCCGAGACCGTTATCTCGATCAAGGGGTTATACAGTCGTATAACAACAAGAGTGGTACCGCGAATGCACATGCCTTCGTCTCTTTTTAGAGACGGGGCTTTTTTATTTCATGCGAAAGAGGGAGAGAAAGGAAATGCCGACCTTAAGCGAAACGATCATTCAAGGGCTGAGCAATGCGGTGCATCAGATTGTGGAGAACGGCGAGCGACGCGATCCCCCTCCCCTCGTTCTGCATCTGGAGCAGCCCACCTATCTGGAGCACGGCGATTATTCCACCAACGCGCCTCTGCAGCTTGCCAAAGTCCTGCGCCAGCCCCCGCAACAGATCGCTCATGCGATCAAAGCCAAGCTGGAAGCGGACGGCTATTTGGATCATCTCTTATCGAGGATCGAAGTGGCTCCGCCGGGATTCCTCAACCTATTCCTGGACTGGGAGCAGTGGGCTGGACGGGAGTTCACCGTTCCGCAGAATCCCGGAGAAAAGGCTGTGATCGAGCACACCTCCATCAATCCGAATAAATCCGCCCATATCGGACATCTGAGGAACTCGTGCATTGGAGATACGCTGGCGCGGCTCATGCGGAGAGTCGGCTATCAGGTCGAAGTGCACAATTACATCGATGACCTCGGCAATCAGCTGGCCGATACCGTGGTCGGGCTTCTTCACCTTCCCTATGAACACGATCACAGCCGCTTTGGCGACTACTGCTGGGATCTGTATGCGCGCGTAAACCGGGAATATGAAGCATCCCCCGAGCTGGCTGCAGAGAGGACGAACGTCCTTCATTCCTTGGAAAAAGGGGACGATAATACCGCCTGGATCGGACTGCTGGCGGCGGAGAGGATCGTTCGAGAACATCTCGACGAGATGAAGGCCTTCGACGTCGGATACGACTTGCTTGTTTGGGAAAGCGAGATTGTCCGGGAGGGGTTTTGGGATTCGGCATTCCACCTCTTGCAGCAGACCGGCCACTTTTATCAGGAATCGGCGGGGGCCTTGCAGGGCTGTTGGGTTTTGACGCAGGGAAGCTCGGCAGCGGGAACGAACGATTCCGAGCATATCGCAGATAAAGTTCTTGTGCGCTCCAACGGAATCCTGACCTATACGGCCAAGGATATCGCCTATCACCTCTGGAAGTTCGGGCTGCTAGACAAAGATTTTCGCTACAAAGCCTTTGCGGACGGGATCGGCTCCACCCACCGCGCAGGAACGACTGGCGAGTTCGGAGGGGCGGATCTCGTCGTAAATGTCATCGATTACCGCCAGCACTATCCTCAAGCCATGGTCAAGCAAGCCTTTGAGCTGCTCGGCTTCCAAGCTCAAGCCCAGAAGCTGCGCCACGTCAGCTACGGCGTTGTGTCCCTCAGCCCCGCCGCAGCCGAGGAACTCGGAATCGACACCTCAGCGGGCAAACCCTCCTATGCCATGTCCGGCAGGCAGGGAATCGGAATCAAAGTCACCGAGCTGCTCGACCGCATGGAGGCCGTGATCGAGACCAAACGCTCCGACAAGCAGGGGCTGCCTAGCCGCACCATCGCCGCCGCAGCGATCCGGTATTACCTCCTCCGCTTCAGCCTTCCCACCGAGGTGATCTTCGATATCGGACAAGCGACGGAGACGACAGGCAATTCCGGCGTATATCTCATGTACTCCCACGCCAGAGCGGCCAATCTGCTGAGCAAAGCCGGGATTACGTCGCCTCCCGCCCCCTCATTTCCAGCTCAGCCCGTCAAGGCGGAGCTTGCCCTGCTGAAGCAGCTCGCCCATTGGCCAGATACGCTTCATCTGGCGAGCTGCGAGCTGTCGCCAAGCTTGATCTGCTCCTACGCTCACGAGCTTGCGGTGCTGTTCAATGCTTTCTACGGCGCAGTTCCGATCTTGAAAGCGCCCGACGGCGAGTTGGGCTTCCGGCTCTGGCTGACGTCAAAGTTCCAAGAGACCATGGCCGACGCCTTGTCGGTGCTAGGGCTTCCGGCTCCTAATCGGATGTAGGCGATACGGGCAGCGACATGGACCTGACATGCTGTCAACCTTAGTCGTGCAGATAGGAGTCGATTTCTATCGGTATGGGAATTGGGTACATCTGCATAATTATATCCGGCCGCGCTCAAGCTAGTGGGTAGCGCTCGCTCCATGAGCGCTCCAATCCCAGGAGGTGCGAAGCAATGGCCAAACCGGACAATCGGGCAGACAATGTTGAGCATTTGCAACAGAGCATTCAGAACACCTTGGAGAACCTGAATGAAGCAGAAGATTACCTGAACGAGTTCTCCTCCGAGATCAGCGACGAAGAACGCAGCCAAATCGAGAAGAAGAATGAACGTCGCAAGGAGAGCATCCAAGGCTTCCAGGAGGAAATCAAAGACGAAGTCTAATCTCCACTAAGGCGTGGTATCAAACCCAACTGGCCGAAATTCGGTTTGAAAACACACCATAGTCTTTCTCTCGGCCACTTTCCGGGACCCCTGAGACCACCCGCTCTTCCCGTGGGAAGGCGAGTTGCCCTCTATTCCGTGAAAGTGGCTCTTGCACGTTCGGGGAAATCGAATATAGTCAGAGATAGAAGGATCGTGGAGGCCCCGCCATGAACTATTATCAAGAGCGAATCGAGACGGATTCGATCATCCCCGCCAAAATCTATATCGGCAAACCCCAAGACACTACCTGCCATTACCCCTTGCACTGGCATACTCATCTGGAGTTCGATCTTGTGTTGGAAGGCAGAATAAGCGGAAAGATCAACGGGAAGCAGACCGAAGCCCGTGCCGGAGAATTCTTCTTCGTCAACAGCGGCGACTTGCACGAGACGGCTGGGTATGATCGAGTAACCCCCATGTGCTCCATCACGATCTTGCTCTCTTATCCAATGCTAAAGGACTATTGTCCCGATGTGGATTCCTATTATTTCGACTTCACCGGAAACGAAAAGGCACAGGCAAACGTGAAAGCGCTCATCCTTCGGTGTGCGGAACTCTATGAAGCAAAGAAGGAATTCTATGAGCTGGAGATTTCCATCGCTTTAAGAGAGATATGCCTCGTTCTGTTACAAGCTTGCAAGAAAAAGAGGCAGGACCATCTGTTCGGCAGGTATGAGCAGAAAAGCATGTTCCACTTAAAAAAAGCCATCGCCTATCTGGAGACTCATTATGAGAACGACATTTCGTTGAATGAGATCGCTGACGAGGTCGGGATGTCTCCCACTTATTTTTCGCGCTTTTTCAAGAAAACGACCGGCGAAACCTTCTACCATTATCTCACGGCGATCCGGCTCTATTATGCCCATCAGGAGCTGATGAACCGGGATGCTTCCATTACGGAAATCGCCTTAAACAACGGCTTTTCCAATGTGAAAGCCTTTATCGAGGCGTTCAAAAGGGTATATCACGAGACACCGGCCAAGTACAAAATCCGAATGGAACGCGATTATGCGAAAAGATAAGATTTGACAAGAACAGGTTAAAAATGAACAAGACTTCCCCGCCTTGATCCCGTACGATGACAGTAGAGACAAGGAAGGGAAGTGCTTTCATGCACAGGGACCTGGAGGCTGCATTCGATCGCGTGGTGAACCTCTTGCAAAAGGATCCGCGTTGCAAGGGCGGTTGGCACTACGGATCGATAAGCCGAGCAGAGCAAGACGTTTATTCGGATTACGACCCTGTCTTTCTGGTGGCGGATGAAGACTTTGAAGACTTTGCCGCGGATGCGCCCAAGGTGCTTGCCGAGGCTTCGGACGAGCTGTTGATCTTCTGGGGCGAAAGCTTTAATGATGCGCATTTCAAAAATTACTGCAGCGTGATTCGCTTGGGGGATAACCTGCATCAGTTTGATTTTTTTATCATTAACGCCGATTATCCCGAGGAATGGATGTGCCGGCAGCATTGCAAGGGCTGTTCACGGGAGCAGATCATCTTTGACAGAGACGGGGAAGTCGCGGAGTTTCTCGATAGAGGCTACCGGACCGATAACCACATCCCCGATGCGGTCAGGGCGATGGACACCTACTGGTTTCATACCGAGATGCTGATCAAATACTTCAAGCGCCAAGACCGGTTTAAGCTGCTCAAAAATATCGATGTCCTGTTTCACGCGCATGTGGACCTCTTGCTGAGCCAATACGACACGCTGGATTGGGGCTCTTGGGAAAGCAAGGTCAAGTATTGCGTTCCGGAAGAGAAGCAGCAGCATGTGCTGGGTTATTTTGCGAAGGCGGAATTTGCTGATCTGGAAGCTGCGATAAGAAGCAGCATGCTTCTATTCCGGCAGGATGCGGAAGAGCTGTGCAAAGCCAAAGGAATCGATTATCCGGACACCATCGCGCGGCAGGTCATCTCCTACTTTGAGAAGAGGATGAATGCGGACGATTCGGAGAATTGGGGATAGACGCCAAGAACCGGGAGACGGATGCCCCCGGTTCTTGGTCTATATAGGCTAAACGTAAGAATGTTGCGGATCAGGCCGATTGACGCCGCATTGTATCCACACGATTCGAGTGGTGAGCCGGCGAGGATTCCCCTGCTTACAGGGTGTTGTAGCTGACGAATTCCGCTACTGGCTTGCGGTAGCCGCGCGGTCTTTGCCGGGAAGTATCTTCCTTGCCCAGGGTGATAAGCATGGTCGGCACGAGCCGGTCCGGCAGCTGCAACGCTTCCTTCAGGCTCTCCGGGTTGAATCCGATCATCGGGCAGGTGTCCCATCCTTTGTCCTTGGCGACAAGCATGAAGAGCATGGCGGACAAGCTGCTGTTGCGGATCGCCTCTTCCCGTTTGAAGGTATCCCCGCCCTCCTCGTAAAATCCGAGAACCGATTCGACGGTCATGTCGTATTCCTGCTTATTGATGACGCCCAACTGGAGCAATCCTTGGTTGATCTCCCCAACCTGCTTGTAGGCATCCAGATCGCCCAGCACCACGATGACCGCGGATGCGGTCTTAACTTTGTACTGCTGATTAGCCGCCTCGTAAACCTTCTCCTTAAGCTCGGGATCGGTCACCACGAGGTAACGAGTATGCTGCAAATTGAATGCCGAAGGAGCAAACTTGACCAGATTGAACAGCTCGTCCAGCTCCTCGTTGGAAATGCGAACCTCCGGTTGAAACTTCATTGCGGATCTTCTGTCTTTGACGACAGCGGTCACTTCAGCCATGTGGATTTCCTCCTATGTATAAACCATGTGATAAATGGTACATGCCGATCTGCACTTCATGGAAAAAACGAATCATCCTTGCCATTGGCTTATTATACATTAGTAGATTCCTTTTTGGAAGTCAAAAATCAAGGGTTATCCGGGTAGGTTTCCTGAAGAAACGTTACTGATTGGTTGATCAAAGCCTTCAGAACGTCCAGGTCAATGTCCGCAACTTTATTGATGTAGATACACCCTTTGCCAGAGGTGTATTTGCCGAAGCCCTTCAGCAGTTCCTCCCGCTGGTCGTCTCCGGTAGCGAAGTACAAGCTGATCTTCGCTTTCCGGGGCGAATAGCCGACGAGCGGCGCGTCCCCTTCATGGCCTGAGGCATATATATAATGGTACGAGCCGAAGCCGATGATGCTCGGTCCCCACATCTTCGCCGGGTAGCCGGTTGCCTCTTGGAAAACGTCCAACAGGAGATAGGCGTCCTCGCGTTTTTTGGGGGATTCGACCTGCTCGATGAATTCGATCACGCAGTTCTCGGTTTCCTTCGTCTTCAGCTCAGCCAACGTTACCCCTCCTATACGCTCATGATGTCGGATCGAATCCACCCTGCTATCTTTTTCGATAGAGCTCTATGCTCTTATATCCCGCTCCCAAGACCTCGATCATTTCTTCTCGGCGCTTGGCCCGCGTTTCTTCCTGGACGGCGCTGTACACATAACGCGCCCAATCCTTTCGGTACCCTGGAGTAAGCGATTGATAAAAGTGGAGCGCTTCGGGGCTGCCGCTTAAGTCCTTTTCCACCTCGGGAATCAGGACGATGTAATCGTCGACTCTTTGGCTCGGTTTTGTTGAAGCCTGTGTTTGTTTCCGTGCTTCTTCCTTCAGGCCGACCACCGTAAAGACATCGTCATACCCGACCATGCGGGCGAATTTCAAGCTGCTTGTCCCAATGTAACCGTCCTCGTCGGCGCCGAGTCCCTCGAAGAGCTGATCGCGATGAATGTAGGTCGGGTATACCTTGTTTCCTTTTTTCGGATACGCCGCGAACAGGTAGCCGCCCTTCATAAGAGAGTCGTGCTCGATCACTTTCCTCACCAGATCCTGCAAGGATTCCATGTCGAGAACGAACGCGAAGATCAGGTCATAGCTGTCCGTGGTCAGTTCCGTATCGTACGGGCTTAGCTCAGCAAAAGCATCCTCGCTCTCCGGCTTGTTGAGCACCGCCGCCTTTTTGAATTTGTGCAAATTTAATTTCTCTACGATCGTCTTGGACATGGGTGGCCTCCTCGGAAGATGGGATCATCGATGGAATTGTGACTTTTGCCAGATAAGCAAACCGTATCATGTTTAGAGCGAAATAGAAAGTGCACTAGTTCAACCCCAGCGCAAGCACGAGAATATATCCCATGACCGAAAGCACGACAGACCCCAGCAAACCAGCGGCGAACGGCTTCATTCCCAAGCGTCGAAAGGTCACCAGGTCTACATTCAGGCCAAGTCCGGCCATCGCCATGGCAATCAGCATATACGCGGCCGTGATGAGCCCGGCCGTTGCGCCCTCCGGTAAGATCCGAGCGGTGTTGACCCCGCTCATCAGCAGAAAACCCACTACGAACCAAGGGATCGGGATTCGTTTCCACCCTCCCTCGCTCCCTTTCTCCCCCTCGAGTGCTTCTCCCCGATGGGTCCAGGCACCGATGACGATGGCCACCGGTACTAAGAGGGCGACCCGCGTCAATTTCACCACAACCGCCGGATCGACCGCGGCTTTGCCGACGGGGTCGGCCGCCGCAACAACATGAGCGACCTCGTGCAGCGTCGCCCCAGAGAATACACCGTAGCCATGGGGCGTCAGACCGAGCACCGGGTAGAGAAACGTATAGAGAAGGGTGAAGAGGGTCCCGAGAATGGCCACCGTCGCCGCCCCGATCGCAATCTCATCATCATCCGCCTTGACTTGCGGCGAGATGGCGACAACCGCGGCTGCCCCGCAAATGGCAGTCCCGCAGGCGGTTAGAATCCCAAGCGGCTTGCGCACCTTGAGCAGACGAGCGGTTCCATAGACGACCGTTATCGTCACCCCAACGTTCACGACGGCGAGCAGCAGGATTTTCGGGCCGGCTTGAACGATATCCTGTAAATTCAGCCTCATCCCGAGCAGGATGATTCCGTAACGAAGAAGCCTTTTGCTTGAGAAGGAGGCTCCGCTCATCACTTGCGTGGGAACACCCAAGCTCGCCCTCCAGATCATCCCGAGCAGGATCGCGATCACGAGCTGTCCCATGATCCGCAGAAAAGGGAGATCCGCCAGCTGCTTGGCAGCGGCTGCAAGCAGCAGCGTCAAACCAACGCCCAGCGCGAATTTCACTCCTTGGCCTGTTCTGCCCGACATTCCTTCCTCTCTTGCCATTCTTCTCACTCCCGCTTTCCGTAGCAATTGGATCAATTTCGCAGAACTAACTATACGTCCACTTGAACGATAAGTGAAATGACAATAAACTATGATTATCATGAGGAATTCTTATGATTAAGTGGATCGGAAGCACCGGGAGCCATTCCCGCAGATCGAGGAGGGCGAATCGATGGTCGCAGAAACTCTGCGTGTTTTTGTCACCGTAGCCGAACAAAGGCATTTCTCCAGAGCGGCCGAGCTGCTGAACCTGTCTCAGCCCGCCGTATCTCTCCATATCCGCAATCTGGAGCATGAAATCGGTGCGAAGCTTCTGCATCGCTCCCCGAAGCAGGTGAGCCTCACGGAAGCCGGGGATATTCTGTACAAGCGTTCTAAGGAAATTCTGGCGCTCTATGACCAGGGGAAAGAAGAAATCCGCCTGCTGCACGAACGAGTGTCGGGGGTCATCCATATCGGAGCCAGCTTCACCATCGGGGAATATCTTCTTCCGCGTCTGTTGGCTGATTTTGCCCGCCAGTATCCGGAGGTCGAGATCGAGGTCACCATTGCAAATACGGAGGAGATTGCACAAGCGTTGAAAGCGAACGTACTCGACATCGGAGTCGTAGAGGGGGAGGTGTCGCCGGAGAAATTCCAGCTTACCTTTTACCAAAAGGATGAAATGCTGCTTGTGGCCTCCAAGGATCATCCCCTCCATTCCAAAAAATCCGTAAGGCCGGACATGCTCCAGGACCAAGTCTGGGTCTTTCGGGAGCACGGATCAGGCACCCGATCTTACAGCGATCATTTCATTCGGGAGGCAGGGCTGCGGGTGAAGAAGGCCTATGTGTTCAACAGCAGTCAGGGAGTGAAAGAAGCGGCGGCAGCCGGTCTTGGCATCTCCCTTCTCTCGCGCTGGATTATGCGCAAGGAATTGGAGTCCGGCGAAATGCTGGCCCTCCCTCTCACTCCCCGATTGCCGAAACGTGATTTCTGGATTATCCGAAACAAGGATCATTCCTCAACGCTCGCGGTGGAGATGTTCATCCGCAAGCTGCTACAGGCGTGAACCTTCTTGGCATCAGCTCGGAAGCTTGACGACCACACGATAGTCCGTACCTGGTCTCAGCTCCTTCAGGAGTCCGTCTTGAAGGCGGACATCACCCGCGTATACTTCCATCTCCTGAACACCCGGCTCCCGGCTCATCTCGATATGAAGAGTCGCCCCTCGAAAGCTGCGCTTGATCGTAGCCGAATTCCAATCGGAAGGAAGCTGAGGCCGGATGCGAATGCCTTCGGGAGTACCCTGCACGCCGAACAAACCGTCGATCAGACAACGGTACACCCACGGAACCGTTCCCGTATTGAACAGGTGGCTGGACCGCCCGGCCGTGCGCGGGTACTGCCGGTAGGCGCCGCGGTAATAGTTCGGGATGAACACCGGCAACTGACCCCGTTGAACGAGATCGTCCAAGTCGGGTCCGGGAAGCATCTTCCGCAGCAGGCGGTACGCATCGTCCGGTTCCCCGACCGCATACAGGGCATAGATGTAGAAAGCTGCCGCATGGTTATAGACGGCACCATTCTCGGCAGTGCCGGGATGCTTCTGCGTCACCCGGCCCACATCCTCCCGCATGGCGGTGAAGGAGGGAGCCAGCTTCTCGACCCCGTAAGGCGTCTCCAGCTGTTCGCGAACCGCCCTCATCAGCTTCTCGCGCTTCTCCTCGTCCGCCGCTCCACTGAGCAGCGACCAGCCTTGGGGATTGAGGAAGATCCGGCCCTCCGGATCGGCGCTGATCCCGAAGACGACATTGTCATCCGTGATGCCCCGCGCATACCATTCGCCGTCCCACAGATGGGCATTTACGGCTTCATTCGTTGTCTTGGCGGCGCGACGGTATTCCTCGCCGGCTTCATGCCTTCCGCTGGCATCACATATATCGGCCCATACGAGAAACGCATAGGCCGTCGCGATGGTGAGCCAGCCAGAGACGCCCTTCCCTTTGTACCCCACCATGTTCATCGGGTCGCACCAGTCGCCCTGGTTGATATAATTCAAGCCCCGCTCGTCCCGGTCGCGGGCAAGCCAACGCATCGCCCGGTCGATATGCTCGTGGACGGCGCCGATCTCGCTCCCGTCCGCATAAGGAACCTTTTCCTCTAAGATCGAATAGTCGTTCGTCTCGCTTAAGTACGTGCTGAGGCAGATGGGCAGCCAGACGCAGTGGTCCGTATGCGGCACCTGGTTGATGTATTTCAACTCCGCATCCCTATGCAGCAGGATACCGTCCGGCATAGCTCCGTTTACCTGCTGCTGGCTCACGGCAAGGAGGAAGGCTGCTCTCGCGGTCTGCGGCTTGATGTAGCTCATCCCCATATGGTCCTGCAGGAAATTGCGCGTTTGGGGATCGGTCGTAAGGCGGTTCGTCTGTCCGTGATAATACATCTGCCGGGGAAGCCAATGATTCACGAAGGTATCGAGCTCAGGATCGGGGGTCGTGATCTCGATGCAGCCGGCGCCTTCTCTTATGTACTGCTCATAGTCCCGCTCCGCCGCCGCGAAACCGTCCTCTCTGTCCTCTTCGTGCGAAGTCACTCCGAGATAATCCCTGCGGATCTGAGCGATTTGCGCTTCGTCCTTGGCTGGACCGAAGAGAAACCGGCAGCTCGCCTCTTCCCCCGGAGCAAGCTCGATCCGGTATTGCAGAGCGGCCGCCGGAGTTTCGTACCGGGCATCTCCTTTAGCCAGCTCCTCCTCCAGAAGCGCGGACGGCTGCATGATGCCGCCCTCACCCTCGAATGCCTCCTGACTCACTTCCCAAGCGGTGGGCGTTCGATCTGCAAGCAGGAAGGTTTTGTCGCGGAATTCCTTGATTTTGTCGTAATCCTGGTATTTCTGATACGGCGTAATCGAGCTGCACACGATGGCTTGAAGCTCCTCGTTATACTCGCCGGACTGATTCATCCACGACATATATCCGACTGTAAAATACGGATAGACACTCAGCCGCTTGCTCGCATTCGTAAGATTTCGGACCTTTACGCGCCAAAGCTCAATCGGCTCCTCCCTCGGCAGAGTCAAGCTCATCTCCACCTCGATGCCCTGATAAGCGACTGTCCATCCGACGCGGCTCTTTCCCACCGAAAAGGTATAGTGATCGGCCGGAACCCGGGTCGGTTCATAAGGAGCGGAGAAAAGCTCCCCGCTTTCCTCGTCCTTCACATATACAAAGCGGCCGGGGTGATGGGCGTAATACGGCTGCTCCGGCTGCATGAACGACTTCGCTTCCAGATTTGGCGCATGCGCATACTTGCTCGGCTCCGGCTGCATAAACTGCGCCACCGCATACCCGCGGCAATTCACATGAATCATCATCTTCTCATTCCATAGAAACCCCGACGCCTTGGGCAGAAGGGTCGGACTTGTCAGCTCGCAAAACTCCTTATCATCCGATGCTCGGATCATCGCTATACCTCTTTTCGTGTGCGTTACCTGTATTATACAATGCATGACCGCTGCGCGATGCCGAAATTCCTTACCCTATGATCTTGGCAGAACCGTCATCAGCCTGTCGGCGGCGGAGTCAACCCTTCACCCAAGCGAAAAAGGGCCGGCTCCGGTGTGCGACCGGAACCGACCCTCTCTTGGAGTCCAACCCTCCTGCTCTTCTACCCTTGATTCATTCTCCGCGCTCCCTTAGGTTCCGCTCGGACTCGTGCTCGGGGCCGCTTCCGGCGGATTCCCACCGTTGCCCGTGGGGCCGTCACCGCCTGGGACGCCTTCCGGCGGGGTGCCGCCGTTGCCTGTGCCGCCTCCTTCGCCTCTGCCGCCACCACGGTTGCCGCCGCCGAAGCCGCCTCCTCCGCCCGGACCTCCGGTCTTGGCTGTGGTTACGCCGGATTCGTTCAGCCAGGTGACGCTGCCCGAGATATCAAAGCCGGTTACCTTGGTGCCGCCTTGATACGTTCCGTCGGCATAGAGGCCATCCTTGGCCGTTCCGGTTGCGGTACCGCCGGAATACAGCGTGTAGCTGCCGCCGGTCTTCAGCTCGGGTGAGCTGACCACTACCGATTGATACGCTTTGGCAGGAGCGAAGGTCAGGATGCTCTTGCCCTCGCTGTTTTCCAGATGAACAAGCGTCCCGGCTTGCTGGGTTTGCGGGTAGGTCATGATGATCGAAGCCTGGCTCGAAGCGTCCGATGTCGCCTGGGCCATGCCCGAGCTTCCCGCCGCCACCAGGAATCCGCCGGTCATCTCGAAGGTCGCGTCATAATCGAGCGGGCCGTTGCCGTCATTGGTCGGGCCGTTAACGATGACCGTTCCGCCGCTCATCGTGATCGATCCGTTCGAGTCGAGTCCGTCGCCTCCGGCATTGAGCGTTACATAGCCGCCTTGAATGATCAGCTGATTGTTCGTACCGTCGTTCCCCGAAGCGTTGATTCCGTCGTCGGAGGTGACGAGATGAATCTCGCCGCCGGCAAGGGTAATGGTCGCCGCTTCCAGTCCTTCATAGCTGTCGGTGATGTTGACCGTTCCCCCGCTGATCGTCAGCGCAGAATCGCCATGAATGCCATCATCGCCGGTCGCGATCGTAAAGTCTCCGTTCGTGATCTCTACCGTGTTGTTGCTGTGAATCGCATCGTCCGCCGAATCGATCGTGAAGCTGCCGCCCGTAACGAACAAGCCTGCTCCAGCTTTCAGCCCTTTGGTGCTGGGCGTATCCGCCGTTTCCTCCGTTGTCGTGGAGTTCGCGGATGTCTGATCCGTCCCCGTCTGCTGCGTAGATGCTGCGCCTTGTGTTCCTTCAGCACCTTGCTTCGATCCTTGGGTGCCTTGGGTGCCCTGGGTGCCTTGAGCACCTGGCGCCCCTTGCGCTCCCATGTCGGGACGCTGGCCCATTCCGCCGCCGGGACCCATCTCCTCCGTCTTCTTCTCCGCATTCGTGTGGCCGCCGCCCGTTACCAGGGTGTACGTGCCGTCTTGGACGAGCAGCGAGGTCTCCGCCTGCACGGCGTCGCTTCCGGCTTGAATGTCATACGTGCCTCCGGCGAGGACGATGATCCCTTTGTCCGCATCGGTATCGTTGGTCGATTTGATACCGTCTCCCTCCGCCTTGATGGTGAAGGTTCCTGCCTGCACCGCGACGAGGTCCTTGCCGACCACGCCGTCATCCGCGGCCTGAATCTCGAAGGTCCCGCTCACGATCTTCAGGTCGTCCTTCCCGGTAATGCCGTCGTTATAATTCGCGGTAACCGTCAGCTTACCCGTTCCGTTGATCGTCAGGTCATCCTTGCTGAAGATGGCGGCGGATGGCTCATCCGTGTCCGCATCCGGGAACGTGTAGGTCTTGCCGTCCGATACGGCGTTCACCGTGCCCTCCTGAAGCGTGATCACCGTCTTGTCAGCCTTCTGAACGTAGATCGCGGCGCTGTCGCTGTTTGCGATCTCCGCTCCGTTCAGCACGAGATGAACGGTTCCTTTCTCCTCGACATTGACGGCGATCTGTCCATCTGTGAGCTTGCCGCTCAGGACATAGGTGCCGGCTTTCGTGATCGTTACCGTTCCGTCTTGATACGCTGCTCCGGAGCCGGTAACCGTTGCGGCCGTCCCGTTCAGTTGAATGGCGGTGGAGCTGTCCGCGCTCCACTCCGTGAGCTTATCCTCGTCATCGAAGGTCACCGCCTTCTCCAGCTCCTCGCGGCTCACTGTGACAGCAGCAGTCGTACCCGAAGCAGTCGTATTCCCACTTTGCGCGGCCGTGGCCGCCGCCTCCTTCCCGGTGGCAGCCGTACCATTCGTCGTCCCGTTGCAGGCGGTAAGCAGAGCGGCGCACAGAAGTCCCAATGCCGCCGTCTTGCCAATATCTATAATTTTACTCATTTTACATCTTCCTTTCGTCTCCCGAACCTCGAAGCGGATTCGGTCATTTCTTTTAAAACTCCGTCACAGTCGGACTCATGGTCAGCGACAGGTCCAGGTTGCCGTTGCGGCACCGGATGGCGTCGAGAAATTCCTTTTGATTAACTTCGTTCTTCAAGGTAACGGCGTACACCAGCTCGTACAGGCTGCCAAGCTCGGTGGTCCGGATCTTTTTCAGCTCATAGCCGACTTGATAGCGATCAAACACCTCAGCGAATGCTTCCTCGTAACCGAGATTCTCCGGTATGGTGATCTTCAACGTCTTCTGCGCCGTCTTCCGCACGCCGAAATTCGTTCGGCTGAGCACGGCCATCAGCACACAGAGGATGAGAGTAAAGAACACCGCGTATCCGAAGGCTCCCACTCCGCAAGCCAGTCCAGCGGCCATGGTGAACAGGACGAAGGTGATATCCTTCGGGTCGCCAGGCGCGCTTCGGAACCGAATGATGGAGAACGCGCCGGCCAGGCTGAACGCTCGGGCGATATTGCTGCCAATGAGCAGAATGATGATGGCGACGATCGTCGGCAGCAGCACCATCGTGAGGGTGAAGCTCTGCGTATAGGAAGCGACATTCGTCTTCATATAGGTGAAGCTGATAATCCCGCCGAGAACGATGGCGACGACGATGGTCAGCATGGCATTCGCAAACGTAAGGCTCGTGCTGGTCGTGGCGGTAAATAAGGAATCAAGCATAGCGGACACTCTCCATTTCAGACTGTTTCGAACGAATCGTCTTCTTGTACTCATTGCCGTATTTGGAAAACCCGGTGCGGTACATCCCGTGCTCCGAAAGCATTCGGGACAGCCAGAGGGGAATGGTGTTCTCGGCCTTCACTTCCATCAGCCATTGTCCGCGCTCCAGCAGCGGATCGCCGTAGGTCCCATTTTCCAGCAGCAGATCGTGGCGGCGGCAACGGATGTTCGTGTCGAAGGTGATGCGCAGATCCCGGCTTTCCTTGCTAAAAAGCGCCTTGCGGTCGTACGACAGATACACCATCGGAATCAGTTCATACTGCTGAAGGAAATACGAGATCTCGTGCAAAACCTGGCGGTTCATGTAGTCCTTGTACTCCGGCTCCACTCCGGTGCGGACAAAGTCATAGGCTTCGTTCAGCGTAAGCGCCGTTCTTCGCTTGTTGACCAGCCCGACCACCTTTTTCTTGATTTCGAGATACACCTTCGAATCGCCATTCGGCGTTCCGTAAGCCCGGAGGCGAAGCTTCTCCTTGTATTTCGGCTTCGACAGGCTGTTGCGGATCAGGGTGTTATGCTCGGTATCGTAATACAGGTTGGTGATGGTGTAGAACTCGTGCCGTTTGTTGTACTCGTCCGGCTCCATATGATGGAGAAGTTCCCTGTAGAGGTCGGCATAAGCCGCGGTATCGAGCAGGTACTTGTTCTCATAACGGTTGAAAACTTCGATGGCCATTTGGGGTCACGTCCTTTCGGTGGGGAAGGGTTCGGTTGTTCCATGCCTGTATCGTAGCCCCTGAACCTTTAGTGAAACTTAAATGAATTTACGAAACCTTTACAATTCGAACATGGCTCGCAGCCCGTCCCGCAGCCCGTCCCTCATGATGCCCGGTTAAGGTTCACTAAAGGTATTTCGGTTATAATGACCGAAGAAGGGAAGAACCCCTTTAAGCGGTAACTACCTTATTTGAAGCAATATGAAGCAAAGGGTGAACCCACCATGAGAATCCTGATTGTCGAAGACGAGCTTCATCTAGCCGAGGCTCTGACCCATATCCTGCGAAAAAACAACTATTCCGTAGACGCTGTGCATGACGGCCGGGCCGGTCTCGATTATGCGCAGAGCGGGATTTACGACCTGCTCTTGCTCGATATCATGATGCCGGAGATGGACGGCATCCGCCTGCTTCAGACGCTTCGGAGCCAGGGCGTATCCACGCCGGTGATCTTCCTCACGGCCAAAGGGGAGATCTCGGACATGGTCGCGGGGCTCGATTACGGGGCCGACGATTACATCGCCAAGCCGTTCTCCTCGGAGGAGCTGATGGCGAGAATCCGCGCGGCGCTGCGGCGCAAGGGCGAGACCGTACAGGACGACACGCTGAGGTTCGGGGATATCGAGCTGAGTCCGACCCATCTCAAGCTGGCGTCACGCGGCAAAGAGCTCAAGCTCAATCTGAAGGAGAGCGAGCTGCTGGAGCTCCTGATCCTGCGCAAGCAAGGGGTCACGTCCAAAGAGCAAATCATCGAGAAGCTGTGGGGCTTTGATTCCGAGGCGGAGCACAATAACGTGGAGGTCTACATTTCGTTTCTGCGGAAAAAGCTGACCTTCCTGAACTCGACCGTCCGCATCAACACGATTCGCGGCGTAGGCTATGTATTAGAGGTGAGCGGATGATGTTTACGAAGCTCCGAAATCGGTTCCTGCTCGTCAATCTGGTGAGCATCACGATTCTCATGCTGGTTGCCTTTACTTCGATCTACACGATTACCTACCGCGATGCGTACAACGAAACCAACCGCGAGCTTCACCGGCTGACAGAGTTTTATCAGAAGGTTCCGGGCGGTAGAGATACCGTACCCCCTTCCTCTCTTACCGGTAATACGGATCCGTCGCTTGGAGCCCAGACCGGCAATACGGATCAGCTTCCTGCCGGGAAGAACGGCGGCCAAGCGCTGAACCCGGCTTCCGACCTCCGGCCCGCGGACAAAGGAGAGGGCCCACCGGAGCGGTCGGTCTCCTTCCAGGTGCTGGCGGACAAGTCGCGGACATTGACGCAAACCTCTTCCGCTTTGGACTTGGATCAGGATCAAGAATTTTACGAAACCGCTCTGCAGAAGGCCATCTCCGCGAAGAAGGACATCGGCCAGTTCACCCTCGATGAGACCCGCTGGGCTTACATTGTTCAGCCGACAAGGGACGGCTACCAATACGTTTTCCTAGACGTAAGCGCTCAGCAGGCGATCCTGACGAAGCTCATCTACACCTTTTCCGCGGTGGGCTTGGCGATGCTGCTCGTCATTTACGGTATCAGCCGGTTCTTCGCGAATCGCTCGATCGCCCCGATCCGGGAAGCCTTCGAGAAGCAAAAGCAATTTATTGCCGACGCTTCCCACGAGCTGAAGACGCCGCTCGCCATCATCAGCACGAACGCGGATGTGCTTCTGGCGAATGAGAACGAACCGATCCGCCAGCAGGCCAAATGGCTGCATTACATCAAGTCCGAGACCGAGCGCATGAGCCGGCTGACGAACGATCTGCTCTATCTGACCGAGCTGGACGATTCCCGAACGGCCATGATCTTCTCGCCGTTCGATCTGAGCGAATCGGTGGAAAGCATCATCCTGACGATGGAAGCCGTGATCTTTGAGAAGCACCTATCCCTGACTTATGACATCGAGCCGAACCTGATGGTGAACGGCAGCAATGAACAGATCAAGCAGGTGATCCTCATCCTGCTGGACAACGCCATCAAATATACCAATCCGAACGGAACGGTGACCGTCTCCTTGAAAAAGCAAAGCCACGGCGTGCTCCTCAGCGTCTCAAACACTGGAGAGGGCATCGCACCGGAGCATCTTGCGCGCATCTTCGACCGCTTCTATCGCACCGATGCCTCTCGCACGCGCAAGCAGGGCGGCTATGGACTCGGCCTCGCGATCGCGAAGTCGATTGTGGAGCAGCATAAGGGGCGAATCTACGCCAAGAGTGTGGTTGGGGAAAGCACGACCTTCTCCGTGCAATTGAGTTGAATCGCGCAGGGCTGCCGGCCTGAGAAGCCGTCAGCCTATTTGTTCGCCACCAACCCGCTCAGTCTCCGTCAACCATTCTTCGCAAAATGTTCACTTACATGAGATTTTCGGTCATGTCTATACTGAACAGGCACACGAAGAAGAAGGGATGGAGACCATTTGCCTGCAACAAAGAGAGAGAGTGTATGGTTTTGTTTCATGATGTGCTTCGGAATGGTTATGGGGATGACCGTTTATAATCTGATTCTAAATGGCGCGATCTCGACCATAACGATCGGAGAGGCCTTGCTGGAGTTTGCGATCGGCTTTCTCATCGCCTTTCTCCTGGATCTGTTTCTTGTCGGCCCTACAGCTAAAAAGACAGCCTTGAAATTGCCGTTCCCTAAGTCCAACAAAGGGTACACCATCCTTGCCATTTCCACCTGCATGGTGCTGGGAATGGCGATGTGTATGTCCGTTTACGGCTTGGCGATCGCCCATCTGACCGGAGGGTATGACGGCGGCTCGCTTATGAGAAGCTATTTTCTAACCTTCGGCAAAAATTTTATCATGGCTTATCCGCTGCAATTGATCGTTATCGGCCCGCTCGTCCGTTTCTTGTTCCCCAAGCTCAGAACGCTGCTGATCAACTGAGGCGGCATCGGATAATGGAAAGGCAGAGCCGCCCATCCGGGCAGCTCTGCCTTTGTCTGTTTGGCAGCCATTCAAGCACGATGTCCGGCGTCATGGCAGCTTAGCGGCTCCACTCCATGCCAGACCCACTCACAATCCCGAGTCCCAATTGGTCGAGATCATCTCGATGAACGCGGAATAATCGGGAACCGAAGCCAGATCGTACTGCTTCACCGCGACGATCACCTTCTCCTTCAGAGCCTGCCTGAGATCGTTCCGTTCGTTCGGATGAGCTTGCAGGCACACCCGGTTGATGGCCGGTTGAAACAAGTCGATAATTTGTTCCATCGCCTCCCGATCACCGGATTTTGCTCGTTCCACCCGCAGGAATAAATCATCCGGAATCATGGTCTCTTCTGTACCTCATAACCTGAATCGCGTTTTTCCGCGATCTGAAGGCCTCTGCGCATTTTGTTCAAGGCGGTTATGCGGGTTTTGGTTACCGCTTGCTGGGAGACATTTAACCGGCTGGCAATTTCGGTGTCCCGTTCGCGCGCCGAATACGACAGCGTGACGACAAGCTTCTGCCGATCCGTCAATTTGGAGAAGGCCTCGCATAGATCGGGATTGTCCAGCTCCGCCTGAAAGGCCTCCGGGCTGCCGCTGGCCGAACACCCCGGGGACTCGGGAAGCTTGGTCAGCAAATAGTCGCCCATGGACATCTCGCTGTCTTCCCCAAGGGGAGAATCGAAGATGAGTCGGTTTCGGCTTTCGTACTTCTTCCGCCTCCGATGGTAATCGATGTCCGAATAACGAATCATAGAGCCTAAATACTTGGTAAATCGAACGCCGAAAAAGAACCTTTGGAAGGCCCTGTCCAATTCCTTTCTGTTCTCTGGAGTCGGATGTCCCATCGCTCTTCCCAGCAAGACGGCATTCTCGTCATTATCGAAGAAGGCTGAGATCAAGCTATTATCAAAAAGGGCCGGATGAGCAGAACGATATTCCAGAAAACTAGCGATCTCGTGTTGATGAGGAGAGGACTTACGGGAGATTTCGGTTGCCAATGGAGATCACTCCTATCCATTCATAGTCATTTCCACTAAGTAAAGTGAACTTGTACGACGATTATACAACGAAAACAGGAACATGTGTTCCTGTTTTTTCGAATTTTTTCCCAACGTTGTATTTTCCTTGAACAACGACACTTTATCCGATACAGACTCCACAAAGGCAGGGATGGATCATGGGGGAGAACAACGAGTATATGAAGAGGATGCTGGACTTGCGTTGCCAGCTCAGTGATTTCTCGGACCGCATATCGGATTGCGCTCCGGAAGATGCGGAGTTCTATTGCTGCATAGCTCAGCAATACGCCGCCTATCTTCATAAAATCCAATGCGATTACCTAAAATCGCCTGCATGAGCGCGATCCGAGGGAAACGGTTATCTTCAGTCGGGGGAAATCGATCACCTGGCTTTATCGGATTGGCTCAGCTTACCGCCCATGCCGGGCGCACATCGAAAAAGGGGCTCCCGTTGGGATGCCCCTTTCCTCTAATGGCCGCGATGCTTTTCCTTTGCTTTCCGAACCTTGACTTCCCGCTTGAATTCCTTTGCGGCTTCACGCCGCTGCTTTGAATCTGTCTGCTTATCTTGCTTGCGTTTCTCATACTCCAATCGCATAGCCTCTTGCGCATAGGTGGAAACGCCCTTGCTCCTTACTTCTTTCGAAACGAGCCTGGCTACTCGTTTGGGGTTCCTCTTCCTGCTCTCCGGAAGCTGAACATCCACCCCTTGAGACAGGTGGTCTACCAGCCTAGACAGGTCATTTCGGATAAAATCCAAAACCTCTTCATCCTTCGGCTCCGACCCAAATATGAATCTTACGGCCTTCAGCCTTGCCTGGTCTTGCTCTTCCAAAATTCCTACCCAGTATTGCCCGTCGTGATAAATCGTCAGCTTCATATAAATCCCCCTCTGCTCAATCAGAACGACGGACATCCCGAGGGGGGGAAGGCTACTGACAAGGAGCCGTCGATAAGCACCTTGCGCTTGGACTACCAACCAAGCCGTGTTTTCTCGTTCTGGTACTTAGTATAGCGTTCCGGCCGAATGGATACTACCCCTCCAAGCGGCACTCATGACGAGAACATCCATGTTTCGATCTTCCTCTCATCACAAAAAAGAAGCGCTCCAAAAAGCGCCTCTCCGACCGATCCTCATCAGCCAATGCCCTATAATTCTATCTCGCAGCCGTCAAACCGTTGTCCATTCTCGATAAAGGAGACCGCGTAGTCTATGCCAGCAGACTGATATGGGGTCAGATGGCTCTCATCCCCGTCCCAGTCGCTAAGCCACCAGAAGTAGGAGCAGCTCTTCCGATAATCCATAAACATAGGAATTTGCCGGATCCAGTAGGAATCCAATCGATTCTGCTTGTCGTACCCGGCTAAGAACTCATCCAAGAAACGTTTGGCAAATTCATTCCTAGAGCTTCGATCCTCCGCCGGCGACCCCCACCATACGGCATGAGCGGCTGCTATTGCGATATCGAGTGCAAACCAGCCGTAGATGCTGTCATCGAAATCGAAGACCGTGATATCCCCCTTCTCGATGTGGAAATTGAAGGGGTGCAAGTCATTGTGGATCATTCCATACGATTGACGATCCTTCGGCAGCGATGCGATCTGCCTCTCCAGCTTTTGTTGTTTCTTCAGCAGAATGTGGTAGCGACCCTGCTGCAGATGAGGATTGGAGATGTTCCAGATCCCCCATTCGTTTCGTTTAACCGCAACCCTCGCAGCATCGTAGGATTGGGTGAGGAAATGCATTCTCCCCATCGTCTCTCCCCATTTGCGGAATAACGCGGGACCCCAGAGCTCGGGATCGTTCTTGTCAAAGCACCGTCCGGGTGCGGCATGGAATGCTGTCGTGATGAAATACTTCTCCTGCTCTTCATACACCGCGATTAGCTGGTGATCGTTCGTTAAGATTGGCAGCGAAGCATGTACGCCATTTTGCGCCAAGTAATAGATCCAATCCATCTCCGCCCTGACCTTCTCTGCATCCGCAAGCGGCTTTTCCGATAAGCGCAGGATGTAGGGCTAATCGTCTTTGGTGAACCGGTGCACTTCATTGCACGACTTGCTGATGAACACTAAGGTTTCCGGATCAAATCCAAAGGATTTCGCTGCTTTCGCCAATAGGTTTTGGTTTGCCATATGGAACCTCGCTTCTTTCGCATTCCCGGCCGGGTATAATTCCAGATTACCTCTGTTTTCCAAAAAAATATAGACTTATCTTATTCCTTGAAGTTCCTGCTCCACCTCTTCTTTGTTCAGTTGTTCCATCACCTGCTATACCATTCCGCCTGGGAAAGAAACATCGAGGCATAGACACCGTCTTTCTTCATTAATTCCTCATGCGTACCATCCTCTATGATCCTGCCTGTTTCCATAACAATAATTCGATCAGCAAGTTTGACTGAGCCGAGCCTATGTGTGACGATTATCGCTATTTTCCCTTCCGACATCTGAATGAAACGATCATACAAATGAGCTTCTTCTATCGGATCAATGGCAGAAGTCGGTTCATCGAGTATAATCATGTCGTTACTTCGATAAAATCCCCTGGCAATCGCTAAACGTTGCCATTGCCCGCCCGATAAGTCTATTCCTCCAAATTCTCTTGACATCATCGTTTCCAATGAATCCAATTGCTCGATTTTGCTATAGTCAAAACCGGACGTTTCCATCTTGCTGATGATTTCTTCTTCCTTAGCTTCTTTCTCAATATCACTTAGTATCACATTTTCCTTCAGCGTCAGTTTATACCGGCCAAAGTTTTGAAATACAGCCGAAGTTCGGGAGAATGTACTTTTCGGGGAAATATCTCCTATATCAATATCGTTCAATAGCACACTTCCCTCATTCGGTTGCAGCAACCCGCTAAGAAGCTTAACTAAGGTTGATTTGCCTGCCCCATTAACTCCAACTATGGCTAACTTCGTACCTTTTTCGATTTCAAGAGAAACCCGGTCCAAGGAACACTTATTCGCGTACGGGTAGGAAAACGAAATGTTGTTTAAAGTTACTTTTTCAACCGAAGAGAATGTGTGGTCTCTTCCGCTTCTTTCCGGAAGATCCAGAAAGTCGTACAGCTTGCCGGCAAGACTTGAGTTTTGGTAGATGGAGCCGAATAATTCAACCATATCCTTCATCGAACTCATTAGCTTATTCAAAGAGTAGTATATGGCAGTGAAAATACCGATTGAGATCGTACCGTCCATAAGGTATTTGACTAACAAGAGAAAGGAGCCTACATAACCTAAATAGGTGAAACAACTAAGAAAGAGATCGATATAAGCGATTTTACGTTCCGTATTCCATTGTTGCGAATTGTAGCTTTGTAATGCTTCGTTATATCGCCGGATAAAATAAGGGGTGCCTCTGTACGTTTTCGTTTCCTTGAAATATTCTTTATCAACTAGGCATTTTTGAAAATAATCAAATTCTCTTTTCTTATCCGCAAGTTTCTCTTGAATCTGATATATCTTTGAACCCCTTATCATTTGCGAGACGAACTTGGGTATAAAAATCAAGAAGCATAATAGCACCAGCGTTGGTTTAATCGAAAAGAAATAGATCGTTACACTAATGAAGAATGAAACGTGGAAAATCACTCCGTTCAATAAGGAAATCGTTGATTTTATCGCATAATTGACGCCGCCAATAGCCATATTTATTTTTTGATATAATTCAAGCGATTCATAGTCTACAAGGTCTAGTTTCCCCGCCTTGGCGTTCATGTCCTTCAGTATTTTACTCATAAATTGCATGAAATAATTCTCGCTAAAATATCCATGAATTCCTTTAAGTATATTACTTACGACCAGTACCGCTCCTGTAAGGATTACCAGGTTAAATGTAGACTGAGTCCAATGGCCTCCTGTAACCGCGTTGGAAATCACATCAAACATTTTTTGGAGTATATAAATAGATACAAAATTAACACATGAGAGCATCAGCGAGAGAAGGATATAGATAAAAAAATACGCCTTCAGTTTCTTGTATCCATATGAAATCGTTCTTTCGATGACTTTATGGAACGGTAACGAATTATGCCTCATCATACCACTCCTTTTGTATAGTAAACATCTCTTTATAGATTCCATTTTCATTCATTAGCTGCTCGTGAGATCCGGAAGCAACAATTTGTCCATTATCGAGCACCATAATAACGTCCGCCAATTTGGTCGAACCTAATCGATGTGAAATGAATAATGTCGTTTCGTTCTTAGATATTTGCGAGTACTGTTTGTATAGTCTGCTTTCTTCAATCGGATCAAGAGCCGATGTAGGTTCATCAAGAATTTTAAATGTATTCTCTTTCATCAACGACCTTGCTAATGCGATTCTTTGCCACTGCCCACCTGAGATGTCCACTCCACAAGAAAGCACCTTTCCTAGAGGGGTATCGAATTGATTCGGAAGTTGATTTATGACATCCTTTACGCCAGCAAATTCGGCTACTTCCTCGATTCTGTTCCTATCATTCATCTGTTCGATATGCCCAATGCCGATATTGTCCTTGGCAGGTATCGAATACTTCGCGAAGTCTTGATACACAACTGAAAATAACGAATAAAGTTGGTTTCGTCCGAATTCATTAATATTCTTCCCATTAATCAAAATCGAACCTTGGTCAACGTCATATAGCCCAAGCAAAAGCTTCGTAATTGTACTTTTCCCTGATCCGTTTTTTCCCACAAAAGAATAGTGCCCGCCTTTTTTCAACGTAAAAGAAAGTCCTTTTACTATCATTTGTTCTGTTCCTGGATACTTGAAATAAACATCTTTAAATTCGATTGTTTCGATCTCGAGATTGTATTCATCCGCATCTGGTTCTGCTTGATTCTGCTCTTCAAGTTGAACAAAAGCAGATAAGTCTCGAAAATATCCACTATTCTCTGATAATGATCTTACCGTTTCAGGGATGTTTGTTACGAGGTTATCCTGCATTTGGTACACAGCCGTTACAATTGAAATGAAAAAACCGATTGAGATCATATTGCTTTTTAGCAAAGGTAGAAAGGCCAGCGTTACGATGACCCCGGTAACAATTATTGCAAACGCCGCCGCTTTATCACGCCACAGCCATTTGCGCTTTACATCCTTGGTGAATTTGATCGCTGTCTGAATATATCGATCGAATTTCTCGTTGAAATATCCAGAGTAACCAAATAAATTACGTTCAGCCGCTAAATCTCTTCCTCTTAATACGTCAAATTCAATATAATTCGACTTCCTGGCAATTTCGCTATTCCATCTCAGCGATTTATATGTATCGATTCCGGTTAAATATGAAACAACAATTAAAGGAAAAGACACTAGAATCATAAGCGGGAACAGCCACCATTGATGTGAAATGAGAAGTAACGCTATGCTGCAAAGCTGAATACCTAAGGTCACAAAGCTTGTTAAGCTAATAAATACGGCATGTACTGCATTCATTCCCGGGTTTTCCACAACCCGATTTACTAGATCGCATGTATTTGAATCTTCTATGTATTGATACTTCATCCGGACCGATTTTCTGATGATCTTCGTATGAAAATGACTTCTTAAACCCATGAGCAGCCTAACATTCAATAATTGCGAAAAAACGCCAATAACGTAACTTACCAGAAATAGGAACAGCAATCCAAGCAAAGGCATATAGATCAAACTTCTACTTGAATGATTGTTGATATACGCCAAAACAGAATCGATAAACCGGCCATTTACCTTCACTAACAAATACGGTATGAAACCGCCGATAATCGAAAAAAGAAGTGATAATAAGACAATGATGGGATTCGATTGCAGACAAATCATAATGGATGAGAAAAGATTGTATCGTTTATTTTTCAACAAAATAAAATCACCCTTCATGTTGAATTAATTGTTCACAATGGCGAATCTTCAGGTGGACTGTAAATATTTGCATTCCTTACTTTACATTCCATATCACTTCTCTCACTTTATTTTTGGAGTCGCTCAATAACTTTTCCTAGCCCATATCAAGAGTATAAAAAAAGAAGTATGACAGGTGTATGTCATACTTCTTTTTTTAGTTATCTTCTTTAAAAATATCTACTAGACACGCTCTAATGATTTAATCCCCTTCCATTGCAACGATTTCTCGAACATTGGTGAACCGATTAAAATCCCATGGGCATCCTGTAACAAGACACCTTTGCGAACCCCTGACCTCATCGCTGCCAGCGATGCGCTCTCCCAGCTGAGCTAGTTCCCCATCCCTAAAACTTGCGCTGGTATTCAATTCTTTGGGGCAGTGTTACCGACAACGGTGGACTGCCAAATGAGCTGTATCACCAGCTCAAGCTGGAGCTGTCTTCCGTACAAGCCGAAGTCGAACGAAAGGTCTTGGACGATTACCGGGATCATCTCTTTGGATGAGAGGGTATCGCGGCTGCCGGGAATGAACGCAAAAACGGAGCGGTCCTAAAAACAGGTTTTCACCTGCTTGGGGGACAGCCCCTGACACATCCTACATTACACACGATTAAGGTTGACTGCGGGCTAGCTCAAAATCTCCCGGAGATAACCGGTCAGCTCCTTGGCTGCTCGCTCATGGGCCAAGGCACCGGGATGGGTTCTCGAACCGACGGTTTCCTCGGTGGTGTTGGGGAGCTGGAACACGGACACCTTCCGGTCCCCCGTCTTGGACTTATAAGCGTCTACCGCACGGTAAATAGCCGGCATCATCGGCAGCCCCAGCATGCCGTAAACCCAGACGATCTGGGCTTTGGGGTTGAAGGTCCGAAGCTTGCCGAGGAACTTCACCACTGCCTCCTCAAAGGCGCGCAGGTCCTCATCATGGAAGGTCCCGTCCTCATTCAAGCGCTGCTTGTGCGTCTCTCCGGTAGCTTCATCTTTCCATTCCGGTGAATGGAAGGCGCCGCCATCGTTCGTTCCGAGGTTGACCACAACCACATCCGGCTGCCAAGAAGCGAAGTCGTTGTCATTCCAAGCACCCAAGGCTTTGTTTCTCTCGCCGGTCAGGAGTCCGCACACTTTCTCATAGTAGTCCGGAAGATTGGAATGCGGGTTATTGTCCCAACTGGTCAGAACCCCCCAGCCGCTTTGCGAGAGAATCCGTACCTCAGCGTCCAAGGCCTCCCCGGTCAGTGCCGCATAATTGTGAATCGCGCTGAACCACATGGGGACCCAATCGACCTCGGCTTTTGCTCCGATGGCCCCTTCTCCAGAAGTTATGCTGTCTCCGATAAATTCAATCTTATAAGGCTTATCCTCTACGGGCAAAAGGTCCCCGTCGCTCTTCACCGCATGAATCTGCAGCCGGCAGCCGGGGTCTCCGCTCATGGCCTGCACATCCTTGGTGACCCGAACGTTCTTCACGGCTTCAGCGTTCGTTCCCCGGAACAAACAGATCCAATGCCTTCCCGCTGTCACCATCTGCCGGCTCACCGGAGCCGAGTTGATCACGATGCTGATCCAGGGCTCATACGTATCATAATCGGCTTCGACCTCAATCCATAGCTCCGACCCTCTGGCGTTTAATTCAATTCCGCTGCCTGTCCAAAACAAAGTCAGGGGAGATCGATTCTCCGTCGTTCTTCCGTGAACCTTAACATTCTCAATTTCGGATAAGGCATATACCTTTGTGTTTGCATTCGTCGTCATGAATGGGCTCCCTCGCTCGCATGAAATAATCTCCCCCTACTATACACCAATAAAACACATCCCGGTAAGAGAGAGGATTTTATGATACCAGCGAAGCGGAAATCAAAAAAAAGGGTTGATGGAATCAAAGGATGTGGGTATAATTGGTACATAATTTTAGTTGTATATACAACGTTTAAAGTTATTGTAGAGCAGTCATCAACTTAGGAGGAATTATGCCCCAGAACCGGCAAGGCGGCTTTTTGATCTCAAAAATCCATCAGCTGGCGGGACGCGTCTTTACGAGGAAGCTGAAGAGCTACGACCTTTACGAGCTGAATTCGGCACAGGGAAGAATCATCTTTGTTTTGTGGCAAAACGACGGCATTTCCATTCAGGAATTGGCGAAGAAAACCGCTTTGGAAAAGTCCACCCTTTCCCGCATGCTGGAGAGGCTTGAACAATCCGGGCATCTACAGAGAATTCCCTCCCCCGACGATCGTCGCAAAATCATCATCAAGCTCACCGCCAAGAATGAACAGCTCAAAGCCGCTTATGAGGATGTATCGAACGACATGCTGGACTTGTTTTATCACGGCTTCGCGGAGCACGAGATCGATATGTTCGAAGATTATCTTACCCGCATTTATGACAATCTGTCCCGGCTCGAGCTCCCTGCCAAGAAAGGAGAATGATTTATGCCGGATGATAGCCGCCACTATTTCCACGGCTTTTCCCCTGCTGCCATCGAGTATTTAAAGGATCTGACTGTTAACAACAACAAGCCATGGTTTGAGGAGCACAAGGAGGACTACAAGAAGCTGCTGCAGGAGCCCCTGCAGGGACTGGTTATGGAGTTGAGCGAGTTCATGCTATCGATCGATCCCTATTTCGATGTCACTCCGGGGAAGGCCATCTCGAGAATCCATCGTGACACCCGCTTTTCCAAGAACAAATCCCCGTATCGAGATACCATGTGGCTAACCTTCAAGAGATCGGCGAAGGAATGGAGCACGAACCCAGCCTTTTTCTTCGAGCTGTCCCCTCATTCCTATCGGTATGGCATGGGCTACTTTTCCGCAGACCCCGAGACCATGGAAGGATTCCGGGAACGCATGGATACCTCTGTGGAGGAGTTTAAGAAAGCTATCGCTTTTTATCCCCAGCAGCAGATCTTTACTCTAGAAGGGGACAAGTACAAACGAGTGCTGGATAAAACCAAGCCGGGGGAGTTAGCCGATTGGTACCAGAGAAAGAATCTGTACCTGGTATGCCTGAGGGAGATCGACGGCCGTTTGTTCAGCAGAGAGTTGGCCGCCGAGTTGATCGCAAACTTCCAAATCATCTCTGGCTTCTATCAGTACCTGCTCCACATCAAAGACAGGAGGCGGCAAGCCAAATGAATCAAGAAACGGCGAAACAACTAGCACGGGAACTCATGAATGACAGTAAATTCGCGATGGTAGGGTCGAACGGAGAGGAAGGGTTCCCTCACATCAAGTCCATGATCAAAATCGAAACGGAAGGTCTCCGCAAAGTATGGTTCAGCACCAACACATCGAGCAAACGGGTGGCGCAATTCCGTGCGAATCCCAAAGCGAGCGTCTATTTTACCGACCAGGTGAAATGGACCGGCTTGATGCTTGTCGGACACATGGAGGTGCTCGACGATCCGGAGATCAAGGAGAGATTCTGGTCGGATGGCTGTGAAATCTACTACCCGCTCGGCGTGACAGACCCGGATTACAGCATTTTGTGCTTCACCGCCGATTGGGGAAATTATTATGCGTCCCTAGTCAACACCACCTTTGAGGTGTAGACAAGGTAAACCAAGAAGAAGATGGACCGCGGTCTGGTGGCTGCGGTCCTTTTGCTTTCGATAACAACTATGAAAAAAGTCATATCAAAACAAGAAAACTCATCCGTATAATTCATTTTATAGAAATATTTACTAGTGGGTGAATGTCCCTTGGCCCTTCTTTCCGTATTGGTTCTAACGGAAGATCTTGCTCTAGCTGAGCTGCTTGTCTCCATCCTCTCCTCCATGCCTGGCATGCTGGAGCTTTTTCAAGCTGCCACTATTCCCGAAGCAATTAAACAAACTCCTATCAGTTCTCCAAACTACCTCTTTCTCGATACAAATGTACCCGGCTTGGATGCTCCTTCGATCATGAAGCTATTCCTTCTATGCCCCTCCTGCCGGATTATCGCCATGCTCCCCTCCGCCGAGCCGGTTTCAAAGCTGATCGACCTCTTCCAGTCGGGTGTGCGCGGATTTCTTAATCGAAATGACATCACGCCGGATGTCATCCAGTCGACTTGCTTCAGCCTTCCGTGGAATCTGATCCCCTTATCAACGGACGTTCTTACCTCTTCCTCTTCCTCCCTTGGAGCTTCGCTTGAGGCCAAATTGACCACCACTGAAAAAGCGATCCTTCAAGCGATTTGCTCCGGATTGACAAACGAGCAGATCGCCCGCAGCCTTTTTATCGGTAGAAGAACCGTGGAAAAACATCTAACGTCTATTTATGGAAAGCTTCGAGTCCAAAGCCGAACAGAAGCCGTTGTGAAATGGATCCACCAGCAAGGAATGGCGATTGGATAACCGCTTCTCGTAATCATGCGGACTTCCGCCCTATCCCTCTTCTCTTGTATTCCTCATAATAGAAAATATGATTAATATTTCTAGTTGAGGAGGTACTAAGATGAGATTTAAACCTTGGCTCTGTCTAGCAGCCGCATTCCTTCTTCCCGCTATCTCTCAGCAATCCTTTGTCTTTGCCAATTCGGAGTTATCTGGCCTTCAAACACAAGCCGTCACCACCCTGGTAGATCCGGCTGCATTGCAGGGCTTCCTTGCAACCCATACCGGTTTGAGCCAAACGCAAAAAAATGCTCTCAATGCCATTAACAATTACTCAACCAATTCCGTCCTTAAAACGAAGTACATCGATCAATCTTCCTCCGATCCCCTTGTCATTCTGTTTGAAGGAGCGGGTTCATATGCCTACCCTCCTCTAACGGATACCCTGAAAAAGTATGAACCCTATCATGTGCAAGGCCGATTTCAAGCGATGGCCGTCGTGGTCAAAAGTCATATGATTTACAATGTCTTTCTCGATGCAAGCACCATGCCGGACCAACCCGAGAGCGATTCCGTAGCCACAACCAAGAATACCAACTCCGATGGATCACTCCCCCCTTTTAATAGCGGGCTCCATAGCGGGTCTTACGCGGCCTTGCTGCTAAATAACAATGGGAGCGTGCCCGCGACGTACGGGTCCAAAAAGGTAAGCAAGACCGCAACCGCCATTCAACTCCATAAAGGGTATAACCAAGACAATCCGTCTTCACCGACGTCACTGGGATGCTTGATCGTTCATAAAGATACCTATGGCTCCTTTGCCTCAACGGTAGGCTACATCAACGATGCCAGTTCAGTCGGCACGAGCTATAACAACGTCAATGGATACATGATTATCGACCGATCTTACCGGCCTTGGTAGTGACAATCGGGTGAGCGATTCTTCTTACTATGAATAGAGAGGATGAAAAAGCATTGAAGAAATCGAGGGTATTATTCATTCTTGCCCTATGTTTACTGCTGGTGGCAACAGGCTGCGGTCAGGCGAAGCGATCTGGCGCCGTCTCCGGGGATTCGGATAAAATCTCTGTTCCTTCCCCTGTTCACACTTCCCCTTCTGACTGGTTGTGGTTTACGTCCGGCGATGAGCATTATCTGCTCAATCTCACTGATGCCCTTGCGGGAAAGGAAACCGCGTTTGACTATAAGGAGTTCACCCGCTCCTTATTTCGAGAGT
The DNA here is from genome assembly GCF_001457415.1 of Gorillibacterium timonense. GTDB lineage: Bacteria > Bacillota > Bacilli > Paenibacillales > NBRC-103111 > Gorillibacterium > Gorillibacterium timonense. The sequence continues at coordinate 182,905 of NZ_LN881721.1, read as the reverse complement.
CCTGGGCGAACAGCCTGTATCCGGAGGAATTCTCATCCGACGGAAATTGGGTCCACTATGGCATTCAAGGACCCGACACCTCCATTAAACCGTTCTATTATCATTTCGCCTCTTCCAGCAAGCGAGCGGAGGATGAAATCGGCAGCGTTTCGAAGGAAATGGCCTCCCCGCTCCGCTATACCGGCGACCAAACCTACGCCTATGAACAGAACGGCAGCTTAATTCCGTTGAAACTGAGCCCGGATGACCAGGTCAAAGGCGATCTAAACCGAATGGCGTATTCCCCTGACCGTCAAAGAATCGCTTACCAAGGCGAGGACGCCGATCACGGCAAATATTTGCTGATCTACGATCTGGAGCAAGGGAAAATCACCGATCAGATCAAGGTCGGCCGGGATCTTTCGGAGAGAGACTTTTCGTTCTATATCTCCCAGTGGCATTCGAACGGCTCCATCCTGCTGACGATCAATCATGAAGCCTATCGATACGACACGTTGACCAAGCAGCTGCTCTCCCTCGGGACCTATCTGTTCTATCCGCTCCTAACACCGGATGGATCCCATTTGATTTATTCCAAACCGATCAACTCTGTCTCTGAGGACGAAGTGCTGACCCAGCTTCCCGATTACGGGGAAACGGGGTTGTTTATGAAGGACCTCCAGGGGGATGCGCCCCCGCGGAAAATCTTGGACCAAGACGCCTTGCAGATTGCCGATCAGGATATTCAGCCTCGGCAAATTTTCCAATCGTCTATGATCGTCGATCCAGGCTCCAAGGATTCCGCTGCAATACCAAAGATCGTTACCATGAAGGATTTGCCCAAAGATCCGGTTGACCTGATCCCTGCCTTCTTAGATGCGTTCGCTCAGGGAGTGGAGAGCGGCAATCCGTCGCTATTCTCCAGCTACCTCATCTCCGGTTCGGACTTGACCCCTGTTCTGGATCAGATTGTGAAGGACGCGCATTCTCATGCGGTTACCTATAAGGTAGTCAAGGAGGAGCTGACCGTCGGCGCAGCATCCGATCAGGCGGGAGAACAGCATGTCCCCTTTCGCGCTGTGCTCTACCGCGATGGCAAGAGTACGATAGAGAGAGTCGAGCTGAACAGCACCGCCATCCTGAAAAAGAACCCCGAAGGGGTTCTGCAAATCGCCGACATCGAAGATTTCTTGAAGAAGTAAACGAGCTTCGTTTGAGCAGGAAAAAGGCTCCCCCATCGACAGCAGGCATTCTCTTTCGCCTGTCTGCCTTTGGGGGAGCCTTACTTTTTGGAGATCATTCACCGTTGCTGTTCTTCTGTTCGTTCGAAAAGGGTGGCGTTCCTTACTTCAAATCCTGCCATACCCATTCTTCGACTTCCGGAAGGTCGAAGCCTTCTTCGCGGATGAAGACATGGTGCTTCGCGATGATGGCATCCATTTCCTCTACGATGGCGGTGTGCTTGGCTGCATCGGGCAGGCTGAGGACGGCTTCCTTCGCCAGGTCGAAACGGTCCATCTGGTTCAGGACGCGCATATCGAACGGCGTCGTGATGTCGCCGTTTTCCCGGTAGCCGTGTACATGCAGGTTGTGATTGTGGCGATCGAAGAACAGATCCTTGATCAAGCCTTCATACCCGTGGAAGGCGAAGATGACCGGCTTGTTCTTGGTGAAGTAGCGATCGAACTCTTCGTCGGACAGGCCGCGGGGATCCAGCTTTTGGCTTCTCAGCTTGAGCAGATCCACTACGTTGATGTACCGAATCTTCAGATTCGGCAGCTTCTCATGCAGGATGGAGATCGCAGCCAAGCTTTCCATCGTCGGTTCGGTACCCGCCGAAGCGATGACGACGTCAGGCTCTCCGCCCTTATCCGTGCTTGCCCAATCGATGATCTTGAGACCCTTGTCGACCAGCTCCTGGGCTTCTTCCGCCGAGAACCACTGCGGGCGCGGATGCTTGGAGGATACGATCAGGTTGATCTTCTGACGATCGTTCAGGATCGTGTCGAAGACCGCCAGCAAGGTGTTCGCATCGGACGGCAGGTATTCCCGGATGAATTCCGGCTTTTTGTCAGCCAGATGGCCGAGCAAGCCCGGATCTTGGTGCGTATAGCCGTTATGGTCCTGCTGGAACACAGTAGAGGTCGCTACCACGTTGAGGGAAGGAATATCCGCACGCCAGCCTTGGTCGGTCGCCTTGCGCAGCCACTTGAAGTGCTGAGTCAGCATCGAGTCCACCACTCGCAGGAATGCTTCGTAGCTGGCGAAGATCCCGTGACGGCCGGACAATACATACCCTTCCAGGAAGCCTTCCGCTTGATGCTCAGACAGCTGGGAGTCGATGACGCGGCCGTACGGAGCGAGGAATTCGTCGTTCGGCTCCTTGATCTCATCCAGCCACTGCCGCTTGGTCACTTCGAATACCGGGCTCAACCGGTTGGACATCGTTTCATCCGGCCCAAAAATACGGAAGTTGCGGTTGTCTTCGTTTAGCTCGACAACGTCTTTCAAGTATTTTCCAAGGACCAGCATGTCTTGGGCAATGATTTTGCCGGGAGTGGAGTTGTCGAGTGCATACTTGCGGAAATCCGGCAGCTTCAATTCCTTGGTGAGCAGACCGGCGTCGGAAACCGGGCTCTTGCCCATCCGCTTGCTGCCTTTGGGCAGGATTTCGGCGAGCTCGGCGATCAAGCGGCCATTCTCGTCAAACAGCTCCTCGGGGCGATAGCTGTTCAGCCATTCCAACAGAGCCGGGGCATGCTGCATATGCTTCTGGTCCACAGGAATCGGAACCTGGTGAGCGCGGAAGGAGTTTTCGTTCGGAACCTTATCCCATTCCTTCGGCCCCGTCCAACCCTTCGGAGAGCGGAAGACCAGCATCGGCCAAGCCGGGCGGATGGTATCGTTGTTTTCGCGCGCATTCTTTTGGATCGATTGGATCTTCTCGACGATGGCATCCAGCGCCTTCGCCATGGCTTCATGCATGTAGGCCGGATCTTCGCCTTCGACGAAGTAAGGCTCCCAGCCGAGTCCCGTAAAGTAGGCGGTGATCTCTTCCTTCGATTGGCGGGAGAGAATCGTCGGGTTGCTGATCTTGAAGCCATTCAAGTGCAGGATCGGCAGCACCGCGCCATCCGTGATGGGGTTGATGAACCGGTTGGAGAACCACGAAGCGGCAAGCGGTCCGGTTTCAGCTTCGCCGTCGCCTACGACGACAGCCGAGATCAGATCCGGGTTGTCGAGGATCGCACCGACACCATGGGACATGGAGTAGCCCAATTCGCCGCCTTCATGGATGGACCCCGGCGTTTCCGGAGCAGCGTGGGAAGCAACCCCGCCCGGGAACGAGAACTGCTTGAACAGCTTCTTCATTCCGTCGATATCCCGCGTGATACCCGGATAGATTTCCGTATAGCTTCCGTCGAGATACGAGTTCGAGACCATAACCTGGCCGCCGTGTCCCGGTCCTTCGATGTAAAACATGTTCAGGTCATACTTGGTGATGACCCGGTTCAGATGGGCATAGATGAAGTTCTGTCCGGGAATGGTTCCCCAGTGTCCGATCGGCTTCACCTTCACATCCGAATCCTTCAAGGGTTCCCTCAGCAGAGGGTTATCCTTCAAGTAAAGCTGCCCCACCGAAATGTAGTTCGTCGCACGCCAGTAGGCGTCGAGCTTTTCCAAATACGTTTTCGACGAGTAATCGACTTGCACCGCTGATGTTGGCATTCGTTCCACTCCTATTGGTTGCTATCTATTATTTCTACTAGTTCATCATACCGATTAAAACAAAAAATACAATCTTATTTTAAAGTGATACGTATCAATTTTGTGAAATTAGGAACATTTCATGTCTTTCGCCTCTTTTTTATCGTCAGATGAGGGTAGTATGCACGTCCGCGAACAAAAAAAATAAGGCCAATCGGAGTTGGCCTTAAAGCGCGTTTTCAAGCCGATATCGGACGGGCCCAGCTTGAAGCTTTCCTCTGTACGAGCTCCTTAGGCTCGATTTCCAGGCGATCATTCTCGTTCCCTTCGTTCGTTACAACGGTTTGAGCTCACGCTCTACTTCGATTGAACCGATACGAAGGTGTTGAATTTCAAATAGTTGTAATGGAACCGCATGTGCGAGAACTCAAAGGGGGTTCCGTTATCCAAGAAGAAAATGCCTTCCATGATACCCACCGGCTCGTTCGCCTTCAAGTGCAAAAGCTCTTGATCCTCCGGATTGGACGGCTCCGCAAAGATCGAAAGAAACGATTTGGTCACGGCCAGGTTGCGCGAATCTTCCAGGTAATTAAAGATCGATCCCTCGATGATCGTGTGGTCCAAATCCTGAACGATCTTGATCGGGATGTACCCCGTTTCGATCATGAAGGGCTCCTCGTCGAACAGCCGCAAGCGAACGATTTTGTACACAAACTCATGGGGCTTCAAGAACAACTCCTGTTGCAGCTCTTCGGTAGGCGGAATGACCTCGAAGCTCAACACCTTGACCTTGGGCTTCTTCCCGTTCATTTGAAAGTTGTCCGTGACGCCCAGATTCGAGCCTTCGTAATTGAAGATCGATTCGTTTTTTATATACAGGGGGTTGATGTAGGTTCCGGAACCGCGTTTCTTGAAGATAATGCCCGCATTCTCCATCTTGGTGAGCGCCCGTTTCACAGAGCTGAGGCTGACCTCGTACGTCTTGGCAAGACTCCGTTCATCCGGCAGCCTCATATCCGAATATTCCCCGGCGAATATCTTCTTCTTCAGATCATCCATAATTTGCTTATAGATCAATTGTGCCATGGAGGGCTCCTTCTACTCGAATACTCGCTGACGGAACGTGTTACATCCGCAATTACCACTATACCATTTCTTACACCCCCGGAGTAGTGCTGCAGCCTGGCATGCGAGTATGAGGGTTCGGAATTGGGGCATACCGATCATGCCGCCGCTTAGCCTAGGAACCGCTCATGCTCGTCCGAAGGTCTCTGCGAATACCCGCTTGAAACTTGCTTCATTTTCCGGTACGATTACCGCAACGGTATCTATCGGCAGTGATGGACCAATAGTACTTGATCGGCTTGCTTCACAGCGATCCGGGGGCGGTGGAAGCCCGGAAGCAGCGTCAGGGAAAAGGCAGTCCGGAGCCGAAGCGTCGGCAAAAAAGAGGGCGACCGCCTCAGGTCGTCAACTAGGGTGGAACCGCGGGTGCATACAGCTCTCGTCCCTGGGCATCGAAGTTGGATGCCTATGGGATGAGGGCTTTTCTCATTGTTCCACGGGCAACAACGCCAAAAAACAGACCAAAAGGAGTCGTCAAACATGAGCACAAGCAAAACCATGGATCAAGTCGTCGCGCTGGCCAAGCACCGCGGATTTATCTTCCCGGGGTCCGAGATCTACGGCGGGCTCGCGAACACGTGGGACTACGGCCCTCTCGGCGTTGAGTTGAAGAACAACGTCAAGCGCGCCTGGTGGAAGAAATTCATCCAGGAATCTCCGTACAATGTCGGCCTCGACGCCGCAATCCTGATGAACCCCAAGACGTGGGTGGCATCGGGTCACGTAGGCAACTTCAACGATCCAATGATCGACTGTAAGCAATGCAAAGCTCGTCACCGTGCAGACAAAATCATCGAGAACGCCTTGGATGCCAAAGGGATCGAGCTCGTCGTCGACGGCTTGTCGTTTGACCAGATGAAGGCTTTGATCGACGAGCACCACATCGTCTGTCCGGACTGCGGGAGCCAGGACTTCACGGAGATCCGCCAGTTCAACCTCATGTTCAAGACGTTCCAGGGCGTAACCGAATCGAGCGGCAACGAAATCTTCCTGCGTCCCGAAACGGCGCAGGGCATCTTCGTCAACTTCAAGAACGTCCAGCGCACCATGCGGAAGAAGCTGCCGTTCGGCATCGGGCAGATCGGCAAGAGCTTCCGCAACGAGATCACTCCCGGCAACTTCACCTTCCGGACGCGCGAATTCGAGCAGATGGAGCTTGAATTCTTTTGCAAGCCAGGCGAGGATCTCAAATGGTTCGAATACTGGCGCAGCTTCTGCCGCGACTGGCTCTTGACGCTCGGGATGAATGAAGGTCATATCCGCCTGCGCGACCACTCGGAGGATGAGCTATCTCACTACAGCAACGGAACGACCGATATCGAATACCGCTTCCCGTTCGGCTGGGGCGAGCTGTGGGGAATCGCAGACCGGACCGATTATGACCTGAAGCAGCATATGGAGCATTCCGGAGAAGATTTCAACTTCATCGACCAGGATGCGAACGAACGCTACGTTCCGTATTGCATCGAGCCTTCCCTCGGAGCCGACCGCGTCACGCTGGCCTTCCTGATCGACGCCTACGAGGAGCAGCAGCTGGAAGGCGAAGACAGCCGCACGGTGCTCCGCCTTCACCCCGCCCTCGCTCCGTACAAAGCGGCCATCTTCCCGCTTTCGAAGAAGCTGGCGGAAGGCGCGGGCCGCGTATTTGCCGACCTCGCCGCTGATTTCATGGTCGATTACGACGATGCCGGCTCCATCGGCAAGCGGTACCGCCGCCACGACGAGATTGGGACGCCGTTCTGCATCACCTACGACTTCGAATCGGAGACCGACGGCCAAGTCACGGTACGCGACCGCGATACCATGTCGCAGGTCCGCATGCCGATCGCCGATCTGAAGAGCTTCCTGCAGGAGCGCATCAAGTTTTAATTTGATCCACCCCGAGTAAACCATAAGGGCACTATTGAAAACGGCAATAAGCAGTTCTCCTGCTTATTGCCGTTTAACGTTTATATAGAAAAACTCAGTGATCACTTTACCAATGTAATATTGTGGAATCAAGTAGTCAACACGGCCTTATTAGGATATCGGCTCCCTACCTTCGGTCCGGCTGCGGATCACCAGAACCAGGCCAAGCAGCAGGCTGATCGCAATGACCGTCATGCTTGTCCATTGACCGGCCGTCCAGCTGAGGGCATACCGCGGAGAATCGCCCCGAAGAAGTTCAAGGAGAAACCGGGCGACCGAATACAGGATGTTATAGGTCAAAAACAAGCAGCCCTTCGGCCATTTTCGCGATTTTAAAAGAATTAACAAAACAAATACAACGATATCCCACTGCCCTTCCCATACTTCGGCAGGCCAAAGAGGTTGCGAGCCGTATGTATCGTACGCCATCGTTCCCGGAGGATAGACGATGCCGAAGCCGGAGCCGGTCGGCGATCCGAAGGCGTCCCCGTTTAGAAAGCAGGCGATACGGCCGAGGCCTTGGCCCAAAGCAATAGCGGGAGCCAAGGTATCCGCCAACTCCCAAAACGAAAGCCGGTATCGCCGTACATAAACAGCTGCAGCAAGAAACCCGCCTGCCAAGCCTCCTTGAATGGACAGGCCACCGTTCCAAAACTTTGGGATCTCGGCTAAACGGCTGGAGTAATCCTCCCATTGAAAGAAGAAAACATGCCAGATCCGCGCGCCAAGAAGCGCCCCCACGATGAGATACAGCATCAGATTTGAGATATGCTTCTGATAAGGGGTGTCTTTGGCCAGAAAGGTCGCCATCCCCATCGCCAAGAGTACGGCCAACGCCACGACAAGCCCGTAAGATCGAACGGCATAGTCGCCAATCATGAATAAAGTCACTCTCATTTGTCTTTCCTCCTTGGTAGATAACCTGGTTACTCGGATTGTTACCAATCATACTACACAGTGTAGTATATTTATCCACAAAAAAACGGGATCAAGAGCTCCCGCCAAGCATCATCAACAGCAAGAAGCAGCAGGTAACCAGCAGCGGTCGATAAAGCCGCAGCGGAACCTTCACCACCTCATCGGGCTCGATAATCTGCATCATCCGATAATCAATCGCTGTCTCCATGAAATGAAGCACCGCTCTGCGCTGCCGGATCACCCCCAGTTGGATCATCTTCCACAACACGCTGCCCAAATGCAAGGATGTTCCCATCTGCTCGATGGCATAGCGATCGGCGAACAGCTCTCGCCATGTCTTCGCGTAAGCAAGAACCGGTTTTATGATCGGCAGGTAGCCGAATGCATCTGCGAGAAGCGTAGAGAGAAACAGCTTCAGATTATCCCGGCTCTGGCAATGATGCCGCTCGTGCAGCAGAATAGCCTCCACCTCTTCCTCGGTAAACCGTTCCAGCACGCCGGTGGACAAGACAATGCGAGGACGCCTCAGCCCGATCGTGAGCCCAACAAAGGCATCCTCTCGCACTACGATGATCTCCGTGTTCCAATTCCTGTATTTCTCTTGAAATTGCTTCGATAAGAGAGCATCCTCATGAGCACGGAACAAACGTAGTCCGCTTCTCATTCCATACCCCTGTCTGGCAGCCGACCACAAGATCCGAATCAAGGTATAACCCAGAAGAAGGTCGAATAAAAGGATGGGAATCCTCCATATGTGGGAATGGATCTCGCCCTGATGATGGATGACAACCTCCGCCATTCGGAATATAACAGCCGCGACAATGAACAGCATCAGCCCATAGCTGGCCTTCACTTTGGCGGCCGGTCTCATGGCTTATTCCCCCGCTTCATCTCGTTCAGTTTCTGCTCCAATTTGGCGATGATCTCCGCGTCGGCGTCTTCCAGCACATCGATCATATGCGTGACAACGAGGCTTCCATATTCCTGAATGAGCCCCTGCGACACGGCCTTCATCTGTTCATCCAGAAACTCTTCCTTGGCCTGCAACGGCCTGAATTTGGCTCCACGCGCTCTTCCGATTCCACCCGCCGTCTTCGTGAGATGCCCCTTCTCGCGCAGCCGGTTCATCACGGTCATGACCGCATTGATCGAGATCGGCGTGTCCTGAGTCAACACAGACTGAACCTCTCGGATGCTCAATTCCCCGGACGACCACAGCAGCTCCATGATCTTGGCTTCTAACGGTCCAAAGAAGCGGGTCAGTCCCTCGCCTTGTACATTGATTTTCTTGATTTGCATGTTATTCACCTCAATATACTACGTATTGTAGTATATCTGTACAACAAGATCAATTCCCTTGCCGTTCCTGTTGGCTTACAGGTGATCCACAAGAGTCTTCCAAGTGAGCTCCAATATTCCCGTCATGTTTGTGGGTTCGTTGGAGACGTAGGTAACGACCGCATTTTTGTCCGGGAGCATGACGACATATTGCCCGAACATCCCATCCATTCGATAAGAATTCGGATAAGCATTCCGCCATAACTGATACCCGTATCCCTGCTTGTGGTCGACCGTCGCAAAAAACTCCTGGAAATCGGACGTATCGATTTGCGATCTTGTCGCCTTAGCAATGTACTCCGCAGGGATGAGCTGCTGTTGTCCGTTCCAGCTGCCCTTGTTCAACAGCAGCTGGCCCACCTTGGACAGCTCGCGTGCGGTCAGATAGAGCCCATTGCATCCAAACGAGATGCCATGGACATCTGCCTCCCAGTACGGCTGGGTGATTCCTAGCGGCTGATACAGACGAGGCCGCAAATACTCATTCACGCTCACTCCGGTTGTCACGCTAATGAGCTTCGACAGCATATACGTCGCAGCATTGTTATAGACAAAATGAGTTCCGGGCTCGTAGACCACCGGTTCTTCAAAGAAAAGCTTGCTGATATGATCAAAAGGCCCATGATCCCGGATGACCTTCTCCATCGGGCACTTGGCATGTCCGGTCCCCATACACAGCAGATCATGCACGGTCATTTTCTTCAGGCGATCATTCGTCTCGGTTACTTCACCAGCGAAATGATCGACAATTTTATCATTCAGACTTAAAAAGCCTTCACTTTGTGCAATTCCGATGGCCATGGAGGTGAAGGTTTTGCTAACCGACCACATTAGCGTAGGCTTCGGTGCTTCAAAGTCATGCTCGGCAAGTACTTCTCCATCCTTTCGTACCACTACGCTGAGCACGTGAAGATTCTGCCTCCGCACGGAGTCGATTAAATCATCCAGTATCCCCTGTTCCACGATTAGCCCCTTTCCCCGACGCGGTCTCCTGACCGAGAAGATTCTTTTCGGATAGCCGTTGGCTTGTTTGACGAACATAGCGGCAAGCAGACTATAGTCGTCATGGACTCGTCGATACCCTTACCGTACCATAGTCTCGTATGCTTGTATGGGGATTGTTTTATTTAAAATATTCATGCCTGATTTTCGGCTACAGAGCAGACCAAACCAAGCTATAATCAGAGTATCATTCAGGGATTGAGGAACAAGCATGATCCAGGACGAACGCACGAAAGACTACTATCAGGCGCTGATCGAGAAGAACACGGAATACGAAGGGATCTTTTACGTCGGGGTGAAGACAACCGGTGTTTTTTGCCGCCCAACCTGCCCCGCGCGTAAGCCAAAGTTTGAAAACTGCGAGTTCTATGAAACGGTTCAGCAAGCGCTGCTAGCCTCCTATCGTCCGTGTCAGCGCTGCCGACCTTTGTCGCATCCGAATCACATCTCGGAGATTGTGCAAATGCTTGTGGAAGCCGTAGAGAAGAATCCGGAAAAGCGCTGGAAGGGGCAGGATTTCAAGGCCCTCTCCATCGACGAATCCACGGCGCGCCGCCAGTTCAAAAAGCGCTTCGGCATGACCTTTGTGGAATATGCGAGGGCCCGCAGGATGGGTCTCGCTCTAAAAAGCATCCGATCGGGGGAGAACATCATTCAGACACAATTGGCTTCTGGCTACGAGTCCAGCAGCGGGTTCCGGGATGCCTTCTCGCGCATCATGGGCGCGCCTCCCACTCTAGTGGAAAATAGCTTGGTCCTGAAAGCATCCTGGCTGGACACTCCGCTTGGTCCAATGTTGGCTATCGCGGACGAGACCCAGCTCTATCTCCTGGAATTCGTCGACCGTCGCGGGCTGGAGCGCGAGGTGGAGCGCCTCCGGCGAAAGACGAAGGCTGCGATCGTTCCCGGCCAAACCGAGCCGATCGTCTCCATTGAACAGGAGTTGGCCGACTATTTCAACGGTACGTTAACCGAGTTCAAAACTCCCCTCTACCTCTTGGGATCTCCCTTTCAGAAGAGCGTCTGGACTCAACTCATGAGCATCCCGCCCGGCGAAACCCGCTCTTATGCGGATCTGGCTCGTGCCCTGGGGAACCCAAACGCCTTCCGCGCTGTCGCTCAAGCCAACGGCGCCAATCAGTTGGCTATCGTGATTCCCTGCCATCGCGTCATCAACTCGGACGGAGAATTAGGCGGATATGGAGGCGGAATTACCCGAAAACAGTGGCTGCTCACGCATGAAAAATCTTAAGTGCACGCGAGGAGACAACGGCATCGATCGCCAGGCGAATAAGCAAAAACGCCGTAGATCCTGCCTAAGGATTTACGGCGCAACCTCGCCAGACTCCTATCACGATGACCCGCCCAATTGAGGCGGGTCATCTCCTTTCCTTTGGCGAATGCCCATGGCTCTCCCTAAGAGACTCAATGAGCCGGGAATAGTCACGGTACCGTTCCTCCCACTTCTCGCGCCGACCTTCGAAGGTTCGACCCTCCAGCAAGGCAGCGATGACATCCAGGCAGACGTCCCAACCGGCGAGATCCTTCGGAGTGTGGTTCGTTAGCGTTCCCATCGTCTCGATCAGGAACAGACGGCATCCATCAGACTCGGGAATCAGCTCGAAGCAAACCTTGTCTTCTCCCCACGTGTACTCCAGAATCGAAAGCGGGACAAGTGCCAGAATGTCCATCTCCACGAAGGAGCCGTCGCCCATATCAAAGCGGATAACCCCGCCTTCCCGCAAGTCGGCCACATTTAGCTCGGAGAACCACTGCTTTAATTTGTCGTTATCCACCAGATAGGACCATACCTCTTCAACCGAATGCTTCAGGCGCCGCTCAAACCTGGCGACGTACCCCTCTTCCGTTTGCTTTACCACTGCAAGCATGTTTTTCCCTCCTATCGATTATCCTTGCTGACAAGCCACTGCTTTCACCAACATACCCAGAGCATAGGGGTTCCTGCGCTCATAGAAGAAGGTCATACAAAGGTATGATTTGGTTCACCTCTGGCTCTATGATCGTAATCATGCTCTATCCCTTTGATAAGCAAATGTCTTATGATAGAGAATACCAATAGCTGCAGCCAAGGAAGAGAGAACGTCCCGGACAGCAGTTGGATGCTTAGAATGCATGGAGGATTTGTTTATGAAATGGAGATCGTTATCGCTTCTGATTATGAGTTTATTATCCCTTATCCTGTTATCGAGCTGCAGAGGTGTCGAGAGTGGCTCCGAGAGCTCGTCTTCTTCAAAGCCGAACTCCTCTCCCTCATCCCATGAGCTTTATCTCGCGACGGACCTTCATTACTTGGCTCCTTCTCTCCATGACAACGGGAAGGCTTTTCAGGAGTATATCAAGAACGGCGATTCCAAGCTGTTGAATTACTCCGACGAGCTGGTAGAGGCTTGGGTCCATCAAGTCATTCAAGACAAGCCCAAAGCGGTCGTCCTGAGCGGAGACCTTACGAATAACGGCGAGAAAGCCAGTCACGAACAGCTTGCCAACAAGCTCCAAGCCATCAAGGATGCCGGAATCGGTGTCTATGTCATCCCGGGAAACCACGATATTTCAAATCCATGGGCCAGAAGCTTTAAGGACGATAAGCAAATCATCACCGACTATATATCCCCGCAGGATTTTGAGGATCTGTACGCCCCCTTCGGTTACCAGGATGCGGCCTCCCGTGATGAAAGCTCCCTCAGCTATCTAACCAAGCTATCGGACGAGCTTTGGCTGCTTATGCTGGACACAAGCGATTACAAGCAGAACGTCGAGCTTGGAGCTCCGGAAACGGGCGGGTACCTGTCCGACTCCACCCTCCAATGGATAACCGAGCAGGGCGCATTAGCGAAGCAAGCCGATGCCCATGTCATCGCCGTGATGCACCACAATCTCATCGACCACAGCGAATATTCGTTCATGGGCTTCACGTTAACGAATGATAAGAAAGCCTTATCCGTGCTCAAAGATGCCGGTATCAAGCTCGTCCTGTCCGGGCACATCCATCTTCAAGACATTCGTTCCAAGGATCAAGTCTATGATATTGCGACAAGCGCCTTTGAGGTCTACCCGCACCAATTCGGGGTTCTGGATTATTCCTCGACCGCTTCCACCATCGAATACCACACCGAGCCTGTCGATGTAGAAGGGTGGAGCAAGGCAACGGGAAACACCAACCGGGATCTGCGTCATTTCACGGACTTCTCCACCGCATTCTTTCGCGATAGCTCGTACGGCAAAGCTTATCGTTCTCTCGAATCCAAAGGATATACCGAAGAGGAACGTCAAAGCATGGCGAATGTGATGGCCGACGTGAATCTCCATTATTTTGCGGGCACGACAACCGAGATTGATCCAAACGTTCTAAACTCTAAAGGGATGGAACTATGGAAGAAGGCCGACTCGCAATTTCTAAAAAGCTACGTCCTCAGCATGATCAAGGAACCGAAAGAAAACAATCATCTGGTTCTTCCCTTATCTCCGGATCATTGATCGGGGCAGGCTTTAGGATCATGCGCTATGCGATGCTGCTTTGGGCAACGCCAAGCGAAACACCGACCCCTCGGATGAGCTGCTGACAAGCGACAGCTCGCCTCCCTGCGCACGGGCCAGCAGTTGGCTGTAGGTCAAGCCAAGGCCGAGGCCGCGCGTCCGGAGCTTCTTGCGCTCTCCTCGGTAGAAGCGCTCAAAGATATGCGGCGCCTCCTCCGGGGAGATCCCCGTTCCGTTATCCGCAACGTCCATGAATGCTTGATTCCCCCGCTCCACTACGCGGACGCAGATGCTCGCGGCACGATCCGATCGCACCGCCTGCCGAGCGTTGTTCAGCAGATTGACGAGGATCTGCTGAACGCGCAGCGCATCGCCGATGCCATACACGGCCGTATGAGGCAGGTCGAGCGAGACGGCAGCGTCCGGCAGCTTGTTCGTCAGCCCCCATTGATAGACGATCTCCGAGACGAGAGCACGCAGCTCCAGTCGTTCGCTCGCGACCTTCACGCTTCCGGCCGACATCGCGTTGTAGTCGAGCAGGTCGGATACCATGCGTTCCAAGCGTCCGGATTCCTGGAGCGCAATGTCGAGGAATTCCTTCGCCTCCTCTTGCGGAACCACATCGTCCCGCACCGCCAGGAGCAGTCCCTTGATCGAGGTGACGGGCGTCTTCAGCTCGTGCGTCACGCCCGCGAGCGAAAGCGTGCGCCATTCTTCGAGCTGCTTCAGTCGGCTTGCCATATCCCCGAAGGAATCGACCAGTTCTTGAATCTCCCGCTCCTTCGTCTTCACATCGAGGCGGATGTCGTATTGCCCGCTGCGGATGAGATTGGCTCCCTCCGCCACCTGCCGAATGGGACGGGCCAGCTTGCGCGACAGCAGGTAGAGCGTGAGCCAGCCCGACAAGATCAAGGTAGCGAGCAGAACGCATACGATCGCCACCTCGTGGGGACTTGCGGCAAGCGACCGCTTGGACAGCAGGAGCGTCACCTGCCCGAGCCGCTGGTCGCCTGCCATAACAGGCGTCGTGAGCGCTTCGGTGCCGGGTTCTCTCACCTTCGTTAAATCCTCATTCATTCGCTTCGCCAACTGCTCCTGGGTTATGCCTGGCATCGAGAACAGGAGCTTCCCGTCCCGATCCGCAATAAATAAGCACAGCTCACCCTGAAAGTTGAAATAGTTGAGACGGCTCGCTACAAGCCTCTCCATGGAGGACGGAATGACAAGCCGCCCATCATCAGACACGACGTTGTCGGCGATCTCTTGGCCGAGCAGCCCCGCCGTTTTGAGTCGGCTGTCCGTCGCTGTCGCGCGAATCCAATACAAGGAGCTCACCGCGATAACGGTAAATCCGACACACAGGATAATAAAATAACGAACCGTCCAGTAGGTGAGGATGGACGTCAGCTTACTCCGTTTTATTCTCCGATCCAAAATTGATACCCCGTTCCCCGCAGCGTGCGGATCTCGCCCGCCTCCGCCGACCAGTGCGTGAGCGACTGGCGCAGTCGTTTGATGGACAGGTCGACCGCTCGGTCGCTTCCGTCGTAATCCATGCCCCACACCTGCTCGATGAGCTGCTCCCTCGTATAAATGCGGTTTGGATGCTCCGCCAAAAACAGCAGGAGCGACAAATCCCGCGGGGTCAAGGAGACCTCCGCCGCATTCAAGTACACGGATCGGGAGGCATAGTCGACCAGCAGGTTCCCGAAGAAGCGCTTGCTGTCCCCGTCTGTCCAATGCGGCCTTCTGCGCAGCACCGCCTGCACCCGAGCGACGACCTCCTCCGGCACGAACGGCTTCGTCATATAGTCGTCCGCTCCGCCGTTCAGTCCGCTGAGCCGATCCTGAAGCTGGTCGCGAGCGGTCAGCATGATGACCGGGCACGGACTCTTCGCGCGAATCTGCTTCAAGAGCTCCCAGCCGTCCATGCCGGGAAGCGTAACATCGAGCAGCACCAGCGAGTAGTCGCCTTCTTCGAACTGCCGAATGGCCTCGATTCCGTCGGCCGCCCGGCTGACGAGAAACCCGGCCTTCTTCAAATAAGCGGCCAATACGCGCGAGATGGCCTCTTCGTCCTCTACGATCAGAATCGACTTCATGACGTTCCGTCACCCCCTTTTTCGCATGTTCGTACTGCTACTTTTACATAAGGGAAAGCTCGTCGCAAGGGGATTAACCGATTCGGCTGCTAAATTTTTGTTTGACATCTTCCTGACATTTTCGTCTGGTAGGCTTGGGTTCAAGCTCTTCTCATCACCAAAAAACAGATAGAAACAGGAGGAAACCACTGTGAAGAAAAAAGCGAAGCTATGGCTCGCCTCCGGCATCATCGCCGTTGCCGTGTTGGGCGGAGGCGGGTATGCACTGATGAATAATTATGTTGGCAACAACGTTGAGATCGAGTCGGTCATTCCGTCGAGCTCCCCTGCAGCCGCTTCTCCGGCGGCAAGCGCCGATGCAACATCGGAAGCAACCGGCGCCGCCACCGGCGAGCAGTTGAACGGAAAGTGGGCGATCGCTGATTCGTCGAACGTCTACTTCTCCGTCACCACCTCCAAGGAGACGGTCAACTTCGTCGACAAAGCCGTCAGCGGCGACTGGGCGCTGAATGTCGATGACCCCTCCCAGACGTCCGCGACCGGGACGATCGACATGACGGTCATCGATTCCGGCAACTCGCAGCGGGATGAGCATGTGAAGAGCGCGGATTTCTTTGACGCGGGCCAGTTCCCGCAGGCAACCTTCACCGCCACCGCCTTCGAGGGCTTGCCAGGTGAGTGGACCGAGGGAACGGCCTACGACTTCACCATGAAAGGAACGCTAAACGTCCGCGGTATCGACAAGGACGTCACCTTCGCGAGCAAGGCCGTTTACAATAAAGGACAGCTCCTGCTGTCGGGCACGACCACCGTCACCTTCGACGACTTCGGTATGAAGAACCCCCACAGCGTCGTGCTGTCCACTGAAAACGACGTCGCAGTACGCCTCGAACTGGTTCTGGATAAATCGTAATGGATGGACGCAGATGAACAAAACGGATCGCTCCTCGCTGCAGACTGCTGCAGACAAGGGCGATCCGTTTTCGCCTCCGGCGATCCATCCGGCAGGCGAGTTGCGCCTTCGAAGATGACATCTGACTGCATAGGGTCGGTTGGGTTATACACCGTGAAGGCTTCCCACTCTTCCTCGCTTACGGTATCAAAGTCTTCCTTCGCGTTTTCCAAGCTGTACGTTTCGATCCACTCGGCAATCTGTTGCTGTTCCTCCGCAGTCAGTGGCGTCGTGCGTGTCGCGCTGTAATAAAGAGAAGTGCTCATCTCGAACATCCTTTCTCCAACAACTTTAAGTGTTCAATCCCTCGATTGCAGCAAATTCTTCATCCAAGATGGAATATTGATAAGCATCATGCCATATCGGTTTTCCATCATCCGTTTTTTTAAAGAAAGCGGGTTTTCGAAAATGTCCCCCCCTTCTCATCGAAAGTCGTTCCATTAGCCTCCAGGAAGATGTATTGTCAGGGTTGCATCTTGCCATGACCCGATGAGCTCCCATTTGCTCGAAAGCATGCTTCAGCATTCGGTTGCAAGCCTCATGCGCATAACCTTGTCCCCAATAGGCCGTGTTAAAGACATATCCGAGCTCCCAAGTTAAGAATGGGAGAGGCTCTTGCTGTTTGAAGTATAGATTGCCAATGAGTTTATGATCGTTTTTTCGACACACCGCCCAAAAGGCTTCATTCTGCGAACGGCTGACGGCTTCTTTCCTGCAATCCTCTTCGCTGAAGACACCATAGGGTTCATATTGGACAACCGCCTCTTGCGAAAGATACTCAAACAAGTCCTTCCAGTCGTCTTCACGAAACCTTCGGATCACCAATCGGTCTGTTTCTAGAATCACCACTACATGGCTCCCTTCTATCTCACTTGCCCCCGATGAACGGCATGGCAGACTGCCAGCGAAATGCCGTCCGGATCGAAAATCCACTGCTCCCCTTCATCCATACTCCCCGCTTCTCACGCTCCGGCTCCGTCAGCTTGGCGAATAGGGTCAAGCGCAGCTTTGCCCCGCCGTAACGGCCCTTACCAGCTCGAAAACGGATTGCTCTTCCATGTCATTCTCCCTGTGCATGAAAATGACGGCCCCGAAAAACGAGGAATGTCATCATCTTACCTGCTATTGAGCCGAGTATCCACCATCAATAATCAGCAATCCGTCATTGAGAAAAAGACAGCCCTGCCATACGGCGGGCTGCCTGTCGGTTGATGGGGGCGCTCCCCCTTACGGATGAATAGCGGTCTTTATCTCCTGCTCCCCTCCTTCAGGAGTTAGGCCAAGCGGCTGGACGATGGAGTCGTGAATGTCGTGCATGGCCTCCGGATGAGCCAGCAGGGACACGCCGTACGAAGGAATCATTTCCTTCAGCTTCGGCTCCCACGCCGAGATATGCTCCGGGAAGCATCTCGTGAGGACCTCCAGCATAACGGACACAGCGGTGGAAGCCCCCGGGGAAGCTCCGAGCAAGGCGGCGATCGAGCCGTCGGCAGCACAGATCACCTCCGTGCCAAATTGAAGTGTTCCTTTGCCGGCCGCCGTATCCTTAATGATCTGCACGCGCTGGCCCGCCATCAGCAGATCCCAATCCTCGTTTTTGGCGTTCGGAACGAACTCCCGCAAAGCATCCATGCGTTTTTCCTTGGACAGCAGCACCTGCTGGATGAGGTAAGTGGTGAGGGCCGCGTTTTTCACGCCTGCCGCGAGCATCGTGACTAGATTGTGCGGCTTGACGGAAGTGATCAGATCGAACACGGAACCAAATTTGAGAAATTTGGGCGAGAACCCGGCAAAAGGCCCGAATAGCAGCGATTCTTCCTTATCGATCACCCGGGTATCCAGATGGGGAACCGACATGGGAGGAGCGCCGACCGGAGCCTTCCCGTACACCTTGGCATGATGCTGGCTGGCAAGCTCCGGCTTCCGGCAGACCATAAACAGTCCGCTTACCGGAAATCCACCGATCCCTTTCCCTTCCGGGATTCCGGATTTTTGCAGCAGATGGAGGCTGCCTCCCCCGCCGCCGATGAAAACGAACTTTGCCCGGTGGCGCTCGATGGTGCCTTCGGCATTCCGCACCTTCAGCTCCCACAAGCCATCGCGGGTGCGCTCCATATCCTTCACATGATGCTGAAACCGGATATTGACGTTATTCTCGTGCAGGTGGGCAAACAGGATGCGAGTTAAAGCACCGAAGTTCACATCCGTCCCTGAATCGATTCGAGTGGCTGCAATCGGCTCGTTCACGAGCCGGTCCTTCATCATCAGCGGAATCCATTCCGCGAGCTTAGCCGGGTCATCGGAAAATTCCATTCCTAGAAACAGAGGATGACTTGAAAGCGCTTTATACCTTTTTTTCAGAAAGGCAACCGCTTCTTCCCCTTGCACAAAACTCATATGCGGCACCGGCGCGATAAAATCCCGAGGATTCTCGATCAGGTTGCTTTTCACGAGGTAAGACCAGAACTGCTTGGAGATCTGAAACTCTTCATTCACCTTGATCGCCTTGCTGATCTCCATGGACCCGTCCGGCCGTTCGACCGTATAGTTCAGCTCGCACAGAGAAGAGTGCCCCGTCCCCGCGTTGTTCCATTCGTTCGAGCTTTCCTCCCCAGCCTTGGCTCGCCGCTCAAACACAGTAATCTCCCAATCCGGTACGAGTTCCTTCAGCAATGCCCCTAACGTCGCACTCATGATCCCGGCACCGATTAAGATCACGTCGGCATTCTTCTGTTGGGTGCTCATGTTTCCCGCCTCCTACCCTACAGTTTGAAGACACGCTCAAGAAGGATGTTCGCGTTTCTACTTAGATTATATTCCTTATTATATTTGAACCATACTAATCACAGCAATGGAAATGAGCCCCCGACAAGAGATGGCGGAGAGGTCTTACTATCAATTGTTATTCCTCGCCAACGACTAGAATTCCCGCTTGACACGAACCGTTTACACTTGTAAACTAACGATATCGTTTACGATCGTAAACAAAATGACAGAAAAAGGGTGAACGAGATGAACGAGACCCCACGCATTACCGAAGCCGAAAGCGAAGTGATGAAGCTGCTATGGCAGGAGGAGCCTTTGTCCGCTAACGAGATCATTTCCAAGCTGACGCAGCAGATGCAATGGTCCGATCAAACGATCAAGACCTTCTTGAACCGACTGCATAAGAAGAACGCCATCCGATTCGAAAAGTCCGGCCGGAACTACCTGTATTATCCGCTGGTCTCGCACGATGACTACTTAAAAACCGAGAACCGATCCTTCCTAGACCGAGTATACGACGGGGCGGTCGGAATGCTCTGCGCGAAATTTCTCCAGGAAGAGCCGCTCTCCGAGAAAGATATTGAAGAGCTCCAGAAGATCTTAGAACAGAAGAAGAAAGCATGAAGCACCTGGAAGCGGCTTTTACACTCCTGTTTACCGCATCGCTGACAGCGACGATTATCCTGTTGCTGCTGCTCCTGATTCGGAAGCTGGTTCAGAATCGTCTAAGCCCGAGAGTCATATCGATTTTATGGCTTCTGGTCTTGGTCAAGCTGCTTGTCCCCATCGCCCCGCAGAGCTCCGTCAGCTTGTTTAATCTGGTTCCGCAGGGGCTTCCGATAGAATGGAATTTCCATCAGAGGGATGCTCTTCTCGACGGTTCATCGACCTCCGACTCCCGATCGGAGATCACCGTCACCCATAGCGAAGGGGACAAGCTGCTTCCAGGCCCAGCCTCAAACCCGACAGATGAACCCAATCCTGCCGTCGAAAACTCGTCTCCTCCGAATGCCCTTGCAAAAGCTATGGATGGAGCGAATGGGCTGACGATCGGCTCGCTTGTCTGGCTGGTAGGGCTTCTCGGTTTCGCCGGATATTATCTGGTCAGCGCGATGACCTTCCGCGTAAGAATTCGTGAGTCACGCAGGCTTGACAACCCGGAGGCGCTCACCGTTCTTGAGGCATGCAGGAAGAAGTTGAACCTTCGAAAGGCAATTCCCATCTATGAAACTCGCCTTCTCCGCAGTCCTTGTCTTTATGGCTTGCGCAAGCCCAGAATTTATCTGCCCGAAGATCTGGTTGCGATTGCCGATTCCAAGCAATTGACGCACATCCTGCTGCACGAGCTGGCCCACTACAAGCGTAAGGATCTATGGTTCAATTCCCTGTGGGCGCTGTCCATCGGTCTGCATTGGTACAACCCGTTTGTTTGGTTCGCAGCCAAGAAGAGGAAGGCGGATGTCGAGGTCTCCTGCGATGCGAGCGTGCTGGAAATTCTGGGCGAGCGAGAAGCTTCAGAGTACGGAGGAACCCTGCTTATGCTCTCGCGGTTTGTTTCCCGCGGAGTCTCCTCGCGGATGAGCCTGTCGCATTTCTTTGAGAAACCAAATGAATTGAAACGGAGAATCACCATGATCGCCAAGTTTAAAAAAGGCTCGTACAAGCTGTCCATCGCAGCGATTGTTCTGGTTCTTTCCCTCGGCGCGGTCTTGCTCACCAATGCGAGCGAGGCCGCAGAGGGCGCCGATTCAAGCATAGGGAACCCGATAGGGGCCAGGAAGACGGGGGATTCCTCCTTCATGCTCGTTCGACTGAACGACTTCTCCAAATGGTTTCACGATCTGGACCGGGCGACCGATTATTCCGGATTCGACTTCAAAGTACCGGACTATCTGCCGGAAGGTTACCGACTTCAAAATGTGGATGTGGACGAAAAGTACGTCAAGCGCATCGACAATTTGGTCTTCATCACGTTTGTATCGAATTTCGGACAAGAGGACGAGCATATCATCGAACTGGTCGCCTCAAAGGGCAATCTGCTCGAAACACACGATTTGGTATGGGGAACGGGGAATATCGCCCCGTATTCATGGGGAGCCGCTCTCCCTCTCGCCTACCGGCATGACCCCCTGACGCTTGGCGATATCCAGGGCATCTTGGTCACCCAAACCCAAGCCTACGAACACCACGAGTCAGAGACGGCCAAGAGCTTCGTCTGGCAGGACGAGGGCGTCTGGTATGCGATCAATTACTACAGCGAGAACCATACCTTAAAAGAAGGCCATCCGCTGCACAGGAGAAATATCACCGAGGACGAGTTGGCGAAAATCGTGGACTCTTTCGCCTTCCCACAGCAGATTCGGCATGTTCGTTACGACGGGGAAGGAAATTCGTTCCCTCTGTACGATGAGACGGATTTGCGGAGAGCCAAGGACATTCTCGGCTTTAAGGTGAAGTTCCCTCTCGACCTACCCGATACCCAGCTTACGCTGATCAACTCGGTCTTGCTGAGGAAGGACGATCAGAACACCGGGTATTCGTTCCGACAAGCTGCCGACGCCTTATGGAACAGTTATCGCGCGCCGTATGATTCCACCGACTATGAGCTGAATGATGAGCTATCGCTTTACCAGAGCCGAACGCCGCTGTTCGATACGGCCAAGCTCTCGGTCATTCGCAAGCTGGAGATCGACGGCATCGAGATTTCGGCTTACGCCGACAACGATCATGTCTATTACGGCCCCCTCTATCTCGACAGCAACCAATCGAAGGTCAGAAGCCAAACCTACTACTTGTGGAAGCAAAATGACATCTATTATACCGCCGTCTGCCTAGGCATGGACAAAAACCAGGAAGAACTCCTGAAGCCTTTGGTCCTCGCTCCCGTTCAATAAAAGGAGGAGAGAAACCCTGAAGCTCCCTTGGAGTAGGCGGAGAAGAGAACCTTGGGTCCTCCCGGTTCCCCTCCACCCAATCCCACGCAAGTCGTAAGCAATAGAAAAAGCCGAACGCATCTCCAGGGAAAAAACCTGGAATTGCGTTCGGCTATTTTTTGAGTGTGGATCCTAATAGGCCTCTCTCAGCATCATCAACTCGGGCGTACCCCTTGTGGGACTGACCCTTGCTCCATTTACAGCGCCTGCAGGCCAAAATGCGCCACAAACAAGAGCGAAATGAGATAAAACAGCGGCTTCACATCGCGCCGCTTGCCCATCGCGAGATGGAACAGCACGTAGCTGATGAAGCCGATCGCGATTCCATCCACGATGCTGTGCATGAGCGGAATGAACGCGATGATGAAGAAGGCGGGCAGCCCTTCCTCCAGCTTGTCGAAGGAGATGTGCCGAATGGACGGCATCATCAAGCCGCCGATGAAGATGAGAATCGGCGCGACCGCCTGATCGGGCACGAGCGTAATGACCGGCATCGCGACCAGCGAGACCAGGAACAGGACGCCGGTCACCATCGAGGTGAGCCCGGTGCGGCCTCCGGCCGAGATACCGGCGGCAGCCTCTACCGTGGAGACGGTCGGGCTTGTCCCGAGCAGGCCGCTCAGCAGCACCGTGAACGAGGTCGCTTGCATCGAGCGCCGGAAGCGCTCCGGCTTGCCGCTCATCTTAAGCTGAGCGTTCACAAGCCCCACACTTTCAAACACAAGGACAAGCGTCATCGAGAAGACGGCGACAAGGAGTGTCGTGATGGGCAGTCCTTTGAACGAAAACTGGCCGAACACTTCTCCGTAAGCCGCCCACGGCGAGCCGCCTTCCAGACCAGTCGCCTTCGCAGGAACGACTCCGAACAGGTAGGCCAGCACCGTTCCTCCGAGGATCGCCAGAAGAAGGTTGCCCGGTACCTTGCGCATGTACAGGATACACGTGAGTGCGAGCGTCGCGAGCGTAACCAGCACGCCCGGGCTCGCAAACGATTGGACGGCGATGATGGACGCTCCGTCCGAAGCGATGACCCCGCCCTTTTGCAGGCCGATGAGCACGAGCAAAAGCCCGATGCCGACCGAGATGGCTTCCTGAAGCGACGCCGGGATGGCCGTGCGCAGCTTCTCGATCAGGGAGGTCAGGCTCACGGCGAAGAAGCAGATGCCGGACAGAATGACCACGGCCAGCGCCTGCTGCCAGGTCATGCCCATCCCTTGCACGAGCGTGTACGTGAACATGGCGTTGATGCCCATTCCCGGAGCGATAATCAGGGGAGCTTTGCCCCACAGCCCCATGAGGAAGCAGCCGACCGCCGAAGCGAGAACCGTCGCAACGATGCCGGCTTTCTGAGGAATGCCGGCATCCGCCAAAATGGAGGAATTGACGATAATGATATAGACAATCGCAAAAAACGATACCGTACCTGCCAAAAGCTCCTTCCGCCAAACGCCGGCAGTCGAGCGAGAAGCCGGTTTAGGCGCAGGGGTGTCCTTCGTGGGAGACGGTATCGGGTTGTTCCGGTGGACCAACAGAATACCACCTTTTCATTAGCCCCTCACCCTACCCTTTGCATAATTGAACAAAGATAGACGGCAATAAGCCGTCCATAGAGGTATTGTATCATAATTCGACGGGAAATGTCCTTCAGGCTCTTCGCTCCGAGATTTGATCTCCTTAAAAGCGGGAGGTTCCCGAATCTTACGGTTTTGACGGGGGAGCTTCTTTCATCGGAAGCCGGTTCCTTCCCTCCGTAACCCGGGCAGCATCGGCTTTCGCTATCCCCTCCCGGCTTGCGCTTCCGATCGACGGATCGATGCGGGTGAAGAAGGAAACGAGCAGCATGATCGCGCCGTTGCTCAGGAAGATCGCTGCCAGCCCGATTGCTCCGCCGATGCCCCCGAAGACCATCGGGGCGAAGAACTGCAGCACCCGGTTGATGGATACGCGCAGTCCGAGAATTTCCCCATGACGCCTCACCGGGCTCAGATCGAGGGCGTAGACCATACTCAGCGGCTGTCCGATCCCCAGGCTGGCCCCCATCACGGCAAGCAATACGCCGAGCCAAACCGGCAGCTCCGTCAAGGAGATCAGCATATAGGCGGAAGCGGCGACAACCAAGGTACCGGTCATCACCCGGCTTCTTCCCAGCCAGCGGATGATCGGATACTGCAGGAAGCGAACGACCAGCGACATGAGCGAAGAGATGGACAAGGCAAGCCCGATGGAGCTGGAGGTCATTCCGATGCTGGTGCCGTATAGCGGGAAGTAAGCGGTGACCAGCTCCTTGGAATACAGCACTACTCCGCTGATCAGAATCGCATTGCGCAAATTTACGTCACGCAGCAGCTTCCAGATCGGCTCGACGCGGCCCGCCTCCGATTCTGCCGCCGGATCTCCCCACTGCCAATCCTTTTTCTTCAACAGCAGCCCCAGCAGAATCGCTAGGAGAGAAACGAATGCCGATACACCGAACGCCCACTGAAATCCGAAATGGGCATAAGTAAAGCCGCTTACCAGCGGCCCGAGCATTTCGCCGATTGCTCCCGAGAGGCTGTGCGTGGCGATCAGCCGATCCCGTTCCCCCGGCATGTTCCCCACTGTTTTCTGAATGGACAAGACGATAAATAGCTGTGAGAAGCCCAGAATGATCTGCGAGAAAAACAGGGCGGGGAGCGTTGGAAACAGAATGGGAACAAGAAATCCCGTTAACAGGCCGCCGCCGCCGATGTAGACCATTTTTCTCGCGCCGATCCGGTCCACCCATCTTCCCGTGCGAGCGGCGATCATCATGGGCAGGAACGAATAGGATGCGACCAGAATGCCGATGATCGCCGAGGTGAACCCCAACTGCTCCGAATAAATCGAAACAATCGGGCGCGTTGCCGCAATGCCAAAGGTGTGAAGCGTGTTGATCAGCAGCATGATAAAAAAAGCCATATGTGACGTTCACCAACCTATTAGGATCGCGCAGGGCGATCCGGATCACATCGCTCTCCGTTCGCTTCCCACTTCAGGATATAGGACGCAGGAAACAAAATGCCCGGGCTCGACCTCAACCCGCTGCGGCATTCGGCTTGCGCAGCTTTCGGTGGCAAACGGACAGCGCGTACGAAACCGACAGCCGGAAGGCGGATTGAGCGGACTTGGAAGCTCCCCGATCAAACGGAAGTCGTCGAGCTTCCGCTTGCCCACCTCCATGGATGGCGCGGAGTTGAACAAGGCCTGCGTGTACGGATGATAGGGATTGTTAGCTATTTGATCGGCCGGCCCCTGCTCCACGACCATGCCCAGGTACATGACCATCACTTCGTCGCTCATCATCTGCACGACGTTCAGGTCATGGGAGATGAAGATCATCGACAGATGAAATTCCTGCTGCAGCTCACGGAACAGATTCAGCACCTGTGCTTGAATCGATTTGTCCAATGCCGATACCGCTTCGTCCGCGATCAAGATCTTCGGCTCCAGCACCAGAGCCCGCGCGATGGCAACGCGCTGCCGCTGGCCCCCGCTCAACATCTGCGGATACCGCTCCGCGAAGCTGCGGGGAATGCCGACCGCATCCAGATAACGATACGCTTGCTTTCGGCCCTCGGCCTTCGACGCCCCGTTGACCCATAGGCTGAAAGCCACGTTATCGAGCAGGGTCATCTTCGGATTGAGAGACGAGTACGGGTCCTGAAACACCATCTGAATATCTTTCCGGTAGTCGTTAAACTGTGATTTGGACAGCTTCAGCAGGTCCCTGTCCTTGTAATGAATCGCGCCGCCGTCCGACTCGATAAGCCGAAGAATCAGCCGCGCCAGCGTCGATTTCCCGCATCCAGACTCCCCGACAATGCCGAAGGTTTTTCGTGCCGGCAGGGTGAAGGACACGTCGCTCACAGCCGATACCACATGCTTCACCTTGCCGGCGAAATTTTTGGTCTTAAACGTCTTGGATACCTGATTCACTTCCAAAATGGCAGCTTCGCTGTTCACGGCAGCACGTCCTTCCCGTTGGAATCACTTCACCTGCAGAGCGTCGCGGATGCCGTCCGCGCACAAATTGATGCATAGAGAGGTCAAGAAGAGGAAGATCCCCGGCACGATCGTCAACAGCGGATCGACGAAGACCAGCTGCTTGATACTGTTCAGCATCACGCCCCACTCCGGTGTCGGCGGCGCCACCCCGAGGCCGAGAAAGCTGAGCCCGGCGGCGATGACGATCCCGATGGAGATCTGGCTGGAGGAGTAGACGAACAGCTCGCTGAACACGTTCGGGACGATGTGGTGCCGGATCACTTGCAGCGAGTTAGCCCCGCTCGATTTGGCCGCTTCAATGAATTCCTGATTACGGATTCGCTTCACCGCCGTCTCGAGAACCCGCGCCACCGGCGGAGTGAACACGATCGAGATCGCGATCATGATGTTGATGATCCCTTGCCCGAGCGCAGCCGAGACCGCAATCGACAGGATCACGGCGGGGAACGCATAGAAGATATCGAGCGTTCGCATGATGACCGCATTGACGATCCCGCCGTAATATCCGGCGATAATGCCCAAAGCTCCACCGGCGATCGCCGCTACGAGAACGGGCAGAAACCCGGCCAGCAGGGTCATTCGTCCGCCGTACAAAATACGGGTGAGCATGTCCCGGCCCTGTTCGTCGGTGCCCAGGAAGTGTCCCGGCGTTCCGATCGGCTGAAGCCTCTCTCCGATCTTCCCTTCCAGCGGGGAATACGGGCTGATCCAATTGGCGAGGGCAACAGACAGAACGATCAGCGCGAGAATGACGAAGGAGATCATGGCAACCTTGTTCTTGGCAAAAGCTCTCAAGGCTTTGCGGTAAAATTTCTCTTCCCTCACCACCCCGGATTCAGCCGGAGCGAGGGGCACAACTGCGGTGACTTCACTGCTCATCGACGTCATAACCTCCTTTCATCACGTACGCCATCAAGCCTTCTGCACTCTCGGGTCCAGCAGTGCGTGCAGCAGGTCCACGACAATGTTAAGCACGACGAAGAATATCGAGATCAACAAGATACCGGATTGGATAATGGGATAATCCCGCTGACTGATCCCTTGATAGATGAGCTGACCCAACCCCGGCCAAGAGAACACCGTTTCAACCAGAATCGAGCCGCCCAAGAGAGAGCTGAATTGCAGCCCGGCGATGGTCAGGATGGAAGGCGTGGCATTTTTCAGCACATGCAGCAGGATCGTCGAGGTTTTCGCGCCCTTCGCCCTCAGGGTCAGGACAAATTCCTCATGCAGGAGATCGTACACGCTGCTGCGGATCATCCGTGTCATCACACCCAAGGTCACCATCCCCGAAGCGATGGACGGCATGATCATGTGGCTGAGCAAATCCCAGGTTCCTCCGGCTCCGCCGATCGCCGTCTTGCCCATGGGAGGCAGCCAGCCCAGCGCTACTCCGAAGATCCCCATCAGAATCAGACCGCCCCAGAAATTCGGGACGCTGATTCCGAAGATGGCGATGATATTGCCCAGGGAAGCCAACCACGACTTCGGCTTGTAGGCCGCCAGGAACCCTAAGAGAATGCTGAAGATGAAAGCGAAGGCTGCAGCACCGAGGGCAAGCAGCAGACTATTAGAGAAGGCCTGAAAGAGCAGCGAATTAACGGAGGTTGACTTAACGAGAGAGCGGCCCATATCTCCGGTCAACAAATCCCCGAGCCATCGGAAATATTGAATGTACAGCGGCTGGTCCAATCCCAGCTCGGCGATCAGCCTGTCCTTCACCTCCTGCGAGGATTCGGGAGGAACCAGAGCGTCCACCGGGCTACCGGGGACGATCTGGATGATGAGGAAGACGACGAGCGTTACGCCAAACAGGGTGGGAATCATCAGGAGAAGCCGCTTCATCAGAAATCCAAGCATCACTTCACCTCATTTTCTCGGATGTGGGAGACTCGCGCTCCTTATTCAACGGTAAGGTGCGTCAAATCCTGGAACCAGGACTGTGCCATCACAAAGCCCTTCACGTTCGGAGCAAGCACCCGCAAGTTCTTATCGTGGACGATGAAGAGCCATGGCGCGTCATCGGTAATGATTCCGGATGCTTGCTGCATGAGGCCGTCCACTTCATCGGGAGAAGCGACCTTGATCTTGTTGAGAAGAGCTTCAACTTCCTCGTTCGAGTACTTGCCCTTGTTGTTGCCGACTGGAGCGAAGGAACTCTTGGCGAAGTTAAAGTCAATGGCCCGGATCGGCGTATACGTTCCCGTAGAGATCATGACGCCGCCTACTTCCCGGTTAGTCGGGAATCCGGAGGAGAATTGGTCGAGCAGCGACTGCCATTCCACCACTTCAAGCTTGATCTTGATGCCGACCTCGGCCAGGTTCTTCTGCACATATTCGGCAATGGGCTGCGGCCACATGTTACCGGAACCGGCGGAAGGCAGGATGAAGGTCGATTCAAATCCGTTCGGATACCCAGCCTCGGCCAGCAGCGCCTTGGCCTTCTCCGGATCGTAGCTGTACTTATATTTATCGTTGTACCAGGATTGCCCCGGATACATGAGCGCATTCGCGGGCTCGGCGGCTCCGCCCAGCAAATCATTGGCGAGGCCATCCCGGTCGATGGCATAGTTTGCGGCTTGTCTGACCAGCTTGTTGCTCCAAATCTTCGATTCCATGTTCAGCATGAACGGAAGCACATGAGGATAAGGGTTCAGGTAAACTTGATAGCCTTGGCTCTTCAGACTGTTCATCGATTCGGGAGGAGGCAGCTCCGCCCAATTGACTTCACCGGATTGCAGCGCGGCCAGTCTCGCCGCCGGATCGGAGATCGGCCTCAGCACCAGCTTGGAGATCTTCGGCACGTCTCCCCAATAGTCAGTGTTGGCCGCCATCGTCATGCTTTGCCCTTGCGTCAGCTCCACGAACTTGAAGGGCCCGGTTCCTACCGGATGCTGGGAATAGTCATCGCCGTACTTCTTGACCGCTTCCGGACTTGCAAACAGCACCCAGGTCAAATCCCACTCGAGCAAGGAATAAGGCTCCTTGGTCACCAGCTGGATGGTCATATCGTCAATCTTGGAATAGGTCGCGATCCATTTGGTGTAGTTCGCTACACCGCCTGCCATTTTTGGAGAGTAATACTCGAAGTCTTTATTCATCACGCGATCAAAGTTAAAGATAGCGGCGTCGGCATTCCACTCCGTGCCGTCGTGAAATTTCACGCCGGGACGAAGATGGAAGGTCCAGGTGGTCTTATCGTCCGATACTTCCCACGACTCCGCAAGCGCCGCCTTCGGCACGGCCGGTTTGCTGTCGCTGGACAAGTCCCAGCGTACCAGGCCGTCATACAGCTGGAATCCGACAAATCGCAGCCCTTCGGAGCCCTCCGTCGGTGAAGTATCGGGAACGGGAATATTGCCGGCGGTCATGGCCACAACAAGTGTTCCCCCAGTGCCGTTTCCTCCGGCAGCGCTTGTTTGCTCGGCACCTGATGCGGCTGGCTGTGCCGATTTGCTGCAAGCGGAAAGCAGAATAGCCAGGACGATGCTCATAATTCCGATGTTGTTCCATTTCCGTCGACTTTTCACTGAGAATGCCCTCCTTGTTTGTTCGCTCATGATGATGACTTGCCCCTTCTATGCCGTGCTGCTTTCCGTTAAATGACAAGCGGAATAGTGACCACCTCCAATCGAAATATACTCCGGCTGTTCCGCCCGGCAGCGTTCCGTCGCCCAGCGACAGCGCTCCGCAAAGGCGCAGCCCGCCGGCATATTGGCGATGGAAGGCGGCTGGCCGGGGATCGCCGTCAGCTCCTCGCGTTGACCGGGACGCGGAGTCGCCTCGATCAGCCCCTTCGTGTAAGGATGCGCCGGGCTTCCCAGCACCTGGCTGACGTCGCCGTATTCCACGATTTTGCCGGCATACATGACCGCGATTTCGTCCGCCATCTCGATCGCCACCCCGATGTCGTGGGTGACCAGGATCACCGTCATTCCGTATTCCCGCTGAATCTGCTTGAACAGCGTGAGGATCTGCGCCTGAATCGTCACATCGAGAGCGGTGGTCGGCTCATCGGCCAAGAGCAGCTGCGGCGTATTGGCAAGCGACATGCCGATGACCGAACGCTGGCGCATGCCGCCGCTCATCTCGAAGGGGTAAGCGCGCATCCGCGTCTCTGGCGAAGGAATGCCCACCTTGGTCAACAGCTCGGTGACCTTTCCGCGGATGGTCCCCTTGGCAGCTGTCCCGTGATCCCGCATGCACTCGCCGATCTGCTCTCCGACCCGATAGAGCGGGTCAAGTGCCGATAGCGAATCCTGAAAGACCATCGCGATTTGGCTGCCACGAATTCGCTGCATCTCTTTCTCGCTTTTGTGCAGCAATTCTTCCCCGTTATAAAGCACTTGGCCAGACGTAACCGTCTCCTTCGGCAAAATCCGAAGAATCGATCGGAGCATCACGCTTTTGCCGGAGCCGGACTCCCCGAGCACCACGAGCGTCTTGCCTTTTTTCACTTCCAGGGAAACACCTCGCACCGCTGGAATCGGTTTTCCCCGTATCGAGAAATGCGTCACCAGGTTATCGACCTTGAGTAGAGTTTCGTTCATGCTCCTTCACCTCCCTGACTTAATCGGGACAAGCCCTTATACGGATTCCTGATAGGCATAAGCGGCTTGAAGCAGAAGATGCTCGGAGTAATGCGATCCGATCAGCTGCATACCGATCGGCAGTCCGTCCACCCGGCAGGGAATGCTGATCGCGGGGTGCCCGGTATAATTGAAGCAGGAGGTGTTCCGGAAGTGAGCCGCACCAGCGTTGGGGATTGCCTGCTCCAATGCTTCCCGCGTGTCCTTCGGGGCGTGGAACCGGGGCGCTCGGGTCGGCTTCGTGGGGCAAACGAGCAAATCAACATCGGCGAAGGCCCGGTCGTAGGCATTGCGGATTCCCTTGCGCACATTCTGTGCCTTGGCATACAGCGTGCCGTAGTATCTCCGATGCAAATATTCCGCTGTCGTCAGATTGGACTTCATATTCAGCGGAAGCTGGTAGCCATGACTCTGCTTGGAGCTGCCGATCATCCGGATCAGCGACGTGGGGTAGTAGGTCTCGGCGAAGGCTCCACCGAAATTGGTCTCCATCAGGTACCGACAGCCTTCCATGAGGAGAATCGAGGCCGGGATATGCGCATCGATATGCGCCGGTACAGATACCTTCGACACGACCGCTCCTGCCTGGCTCAACACATCGACTGCCGCCAGAACGGCGCTTTCCACCTCCGGGTCCATCCCGTCGAAGCCGAAGCCTTCCGTCAGGATGCCGATCTTCAGCCCCTTGATGCCCTGATCGACGATTCGGCTGTATGCCGGAAGCTCTGGAATATCGCGCTGCCTGGGGTCATATCCGTCGGGTCCGGCAATGCATTCGAGCATCACGGCGACATCCTCCGCTGTCTTCGCCATCGGCCCGAGGAAGTCGATGCCGGGATCAGAGCCGAACACGCCGGTGTGCGGGATCAAGCCGAATGTCGGCTTCAGCCCGAGGATGCCGCAGTAGTGGGAGGGAGCCTGGACCGAGCCGCCCTGATCCCCGCCGATGGCGATATCCACGTCGCCTGCCGCCACAGCGGCAGCCGATCCCGAGGAAGAGCCTCCGCTGACATGCTCCGGATTATGCGGGTTCTTTACCCTTCCGTAGTCTCCCGTTCCGGTGAGCCCCGAACCGGAGGAAAAATCGATCATGTTCAGCTTCCCCGTGATGGTCGCGCCTTGGTTCAGCATTCGGGTCACGATGGTCGCGTCGAAGTCCGGCGTGTACCCGTCCATGAAATGCGACCCCAGCGTCAGCGGAATTCCCGCTACCGCGATGTGATCCTTCAACGCGACGGTTTTGCCAGCGAGCAAGCCCTCCTTCGTGCCTTCCACCCGACATTTGCGAATGTACGCATTGTAGGGGTCCTCTTCCTCGGAAGGGCGGTATCCCGGGTCCCGAAGGAATTGTCCCATCGGAAGCCGCTCTTCCTCCAGCTTGGCTTCATAGAAACGGTCCAGCCCATCCAAGCTCTTCTCCATGCTCTTCTGCACCAATTCTGCTTCCAGGTCGGTGAAATCAAATCCAAGCTCCTGGCCGTACGCCTTGACCTCTTCCACATCCGGTTTTCTAAGCACGCTCTCCACTCCCTCGGCTGACTTATTTATCTTTGGTATAGAAAACCTGATTCTCCTGATACAGCCGTTCCAGCGACATTAGCTGTTCCTTGGTATGCTGCAGATTGACTTTTCCGACTTCGCCGATTAATAGATTTAGAACGCTATAGCACGCTGCATAAGACTCAAAGAGATCCGTGGAATTCACGGGGGTGACCAGATGGCATTCCGCGATGCCCCATTCTTCGAGGGAATAGGTGTCGCTGATGGTCAGTTGCTCAACCTGCCTATCCTTCAGAAACCGGATCACCTCGATCATTTCCCTGGGGTAACGAGGAAACACAAAGTTGATCGCCAAGGTGTTCTCGGGGTTCAGCTTCACAATCTTGTCGTAGATCCCGCTGCCTCCTGAGGTAACCAACCGGACATCGGGGTGGATTTTGCTGAGAATAAAGTGAAAATAGTGGGCTAGGTGGGTGCCAGTTCGCAGTCCAATAACGAGAATGGTTGGCTTGGAGGCAATGCGTTCGGCCATTATTTGCAGCTTGCGCTCATCGACTGCCCTCAGCGCCTGGACCAGGTTGTCTACCTCTTGATGCAGGTAAGCGTCGATGGCCGAATCGCTGCCCTCCGCCAGTACCGGATGGTTCTCCGTTCCGGAGATTTGATTGCGGACGCTGTCTTGGATCTCTCGGATGAACGAAGAGAAATTGGAATACTCGAGGAAAATCGTTACAAACCGCGTGACCGTCGATTGGCTGGTTCCGGCCGCTTCGGCGAGCTCGGCTGCGGTCATAAAGGCAACGGAGTTGAAATGATGCAAAATGTATTCCGCCAGCCTGCGAATGTTTAGCGTGGTTTTTTCGGAGTAAATGATTTCAGTCAGCTTGTCCTTCAGCATCTTATTGCGGATTTCACCGGTTTGAATAATTTCATTCACCACCACTCTATATGAAATTTTTCATTCACTTCTTTGAATTGTTTAAAATATACCCCATCCCCCACCCTCCGTCAATAATTTTTCACAATTTAGGTCAATATTTTTTACATAAAACGATTACATTCGACTTTTGTGTCATATATTCTGACATTATACTTCCATAACCTAGAAAATGCCCGCAAAAAAGCCCGTGCAGTTCAAGCTGCACGGACATGGTAACAACTCTATACAAGAATCAGGAAAGGCGAAACCCATTCGCCAGTGGGGAGCCAAGCTTCTGGTTTGCGCTTCGATCGTCTATCCTTTACGGAACATCATCCTCATGCCGAAAAAGATCAAGAAGACGCCCACAAGCACATTCAAGATCTGGATTGCAGATGCGGATAGGAAGGTTTGCAGCACGCTTCCCAACCAAGCAATAAGAGTTAAGAAAACAAGGGTGGACAGGACGGCGCCAAAGCCATATGCGAGCATATCGCTTTTTTGCAGCTCCTCCTCTGCGATTTTGGCTGAAAATGCTCCTGCCCAAAACAGGACCGTAAGCGGATTAGACAGGGTAAGCAGCATGGCACGAAGGAAAATGCTCGTTGAACCCGGCTGGCTCGGCAGGCTTAAGCTTGGCAGAATCGAGAGATCAAACGCACTCAAGATCGTGCTTAGTCCAAACACGCATAAGATGACGGCACCGAATCCACGAAGAACCGCTTTGACATTTTTCCTATCCATGAGCGAGGCGAGACCCAGAATAGCTGCCAAAATAAAAAGGCCGTCCACGATTGTAATCCCCAGTACTCCTGTCTCCGCTAAGGCAAACCCGCTTGTAGATCCCGTTTGAAAAATGAACAGGCAGACTGGACCGATGGCAACTTGCAATACCATACCAAATCGAAAGCCCTTAACCATCATTTTGTACGCCATTACACATTGATGCTTTCCTTTAAGGTGGAGAGAGCGATGGTCGTGTTGATCTTGTTGACGCCTTTTATTGCCCGCAGCTGATGAGAGATAAACTGCTCCAGAGCTTTCGTATCTTCCAAGAGCACCTTTAATAAATAGTCATATTCGCCGGCCAAGTGATGACATTCGAGCACGGAAGGATATTGAACGACGGTTTTCCTGAAATTCTCAATATTGTCCGTCTCGTCAACGATGACAAAGATAAACACCAGCAGCTTATAGTTAAGCTTTTCTCGGTTTACCTTTACGGTGTAGTTCTCAATGACCTCCGCTTCCTCCATTTTCCTTATTCTTTCTGAGACAGCCGGAACCGAGAGGTTTACTTTTCGGCTTATCTCGGATGCCGTTGCCCTCCCGTTTTCTTTTAGAGCGTCAATAATTTTTAAGTCTGTCTTATCCGTACCTGTCACCCCCGCGCTTCAATTAATTAATGCCATTTTAGTTATTCGCTAAAACAAAGTAAAGATTTGCAGGAAAATCGATAAGATTTTAGGTTTTTTGCTTCCCCAGATTAATAATATTCGAAAGAGGACCCATGAGCCGCCGCAAGGCTTAAAAGAATGATGAGGGTGAATATAACAAAAAACCTTGAAGGTCTCTTCAAGGTCAAGGAAGGATTATCGAAATTTATCGGTTGTCCGGCTTCTTCATCCAGAACGTATTGAGAAAGGCGGTCTTAAACCCGACCTTGCCCATATTTCCGTGGCTGATTGAGCCGAACTCTACATCGGTATACACCGTCTTCACTCCCAGCTTCACGGCATCGGCAAGCCGCTGCTGAAGCAAAGCCAATTGACAGCCCCTGCCTCGATAGGGCTCGAAGGTGTAGTCATTGGCCAGGTAGCCCTCTTCTCCACTAAGGAAAAGCGATGCCATCGCTGCGGGATTCCCATCTATTCTAAGCATATAATTCAGAAAATCAGGTCTGTGAAAATACGGCTTGGACCGCACCAGCATGTCTCTGCTGATCTCTATGCCGCCCATGGACTGCCCAATCCACCCGACAAATTCCTCCGCACTCCCCTCCGTTACCCGTTCAATCGTTAACCCCGAGGTCGTTACTGACTCGTTCGAGGGATGAGTGTACAGAAAGGCAAGCTGCTCGACGGGATAAAATCCCTTTTCGGATAAAGCGTGAGTTACCTCTTCGATCATGTGGTTCGGGGTCATATCGAAACAGGGAGCGGCATTCGGATAATGGCTAAGCAGTTGATCCAGCTCCGGAAGGTCTTGCGCTCCGAAGCCTTTGATTCGATTGTAATAAGGTGAGGACGGATCTGTCTGATCCCGAAGCAAGAGGGAGCTCCCCAAGCGCAGGACTTCGAGCTGCCTCTCGACAGGAACCAGCGAGCGGCTAGCATTCAATTGGGTGAGCTCTAGCTCCAGCTTTTCGATTCGTTTCAAGTAATCTAGTGGTTTCTTCTCCGGCACAGAGGGTGCAGCTCCTTTAGGAAAGGGATCGTGTTTCACTATTTTACAGACTCCCCCTCACCATAGCGTCAACCCAACCCTTTATCAATGGAGAATACCGCTTTCAGCGAAAAATTATCTTCCTTTGCGTTCGGTTCTGCGTTCGACAATTATGGCTGTTGAGTTGAAAGCGCATGAGGGCCGCCCCTTGCGGGACGGCCCCTTTCTGCCCTTCGTCCATGAACCCCTATGCTCATTCCACATAAAAGAAGATGTTTCCATAGTGTTTCATGAATCGTTTATACTCCTGATTGCTTCGCAGAACGATGATGGACGGATACGCATTTACTTTGCGTTGTTTTAATGAGGCCAACAGCCCTCGCTGGACGGTGCTAGTAAACTTTCCTTCCTCGTACTGAATAAGCAGCGGCGGGGGAGCGAGTAGAGAATCGCCATCGGGATCGCCCGCCAGATCCCCCGCCAGATCCCCCGCCAGATCCCCCCCACTATCGCCGCCTTCGCGCTCGATGAGCCGCAGCGGTAACTTAACGACCCCGAAATAGAGGGGGGCATCTTTCAGGAAATCCTCTACGAGAGGAGCGGCTTTCCGGGTAAGCAGCAAATAACATTGAACCCACTCTTCGATCATCCCTGCATTCGTGTAGTGCACGGCTGATTCCAGCGTCGGAGAGTACGTTAGCTGCTTATCGCCGCTCTTCGAGTAGATGATCTTCTTGATGGAATCCAAGGATAGAAAGTATTCGTCCGCAAGCTCCGATACCGTGAGCCCATGGGCATACTTATTGCGAATCATGATGTTGCGTCTCTGCAGCTGCTCCCGATACCCGGACGTTTCGCCCCATGCCTTTTTTTCATCCCCGGAAGGGATGTACAGGAGTTTCCCCGCCGCGTACTTCTGGATTTCTTTTAAGAGATTCTCAGGAAGGATGTCGCTGGCATTTTCGTATTTCATCCTGCTCACCCATTATAAGACGTAGATTCGATCTTTCAGTTCGCCGATGGATTTCATGATGGTCGTGCAAGACTCCTTGTCATCAATCGATGCATGCCAACGCAGGACGTCGATCCCTTTATAATAGGCCATGCATAGGAATCGTTCTTGAAAATCCGGTATGACGATGCCTCTTTTCTTGGAGTACTCGACCAACAATTCCGGGATGCGCAGATACGGCTTGTTCAAGTCCATAATGGCAAAATCGAGAAGGAAATCACAGATGCCGGATCGGCTCCAATCGGGAAATCCGACCGTCGTCTTGCCGTCCGTGATCATATTCACGAAAAACGTGTTGTTATTAACCAGATAACGTTTCCCTTCGCAATAAGAAATTCGGCTTTTCATTTCCTCGTAGTAGGTTTCGAAGAAATCACGCTCGAGAACCGTTGTCTCGAACGTCTCCTTCCAATTGTACCAGTAACCCTCTTGATCATCCGCGAATGTATCGATCAGAAACTCCCTGCAGGTCCCATACTCCGTTCGGCATTCCTCATTAAACGAACCGTAGCCCTCTACTCCCGCCAGATCAGACGAATGAATCTCCAAGATCTTGTCAAAAAACAATTCGTGGCATTCCGCAAACTGCTCCGGGGTTAATTGATCGGATACAAATCCATTCGGCGTCATGCTAACCTTCTCCGAAAGCATCGATCTAATGATCGTGTCCTTACTCATCTTCTACCACCCTTTCCCTTGTCTTAGTCACATCAGGTGCGCATCTGATCTAGGGCAAGGATATCATGGGGATTGGATGGGATATAGGCCGTGAATATTTTAATGCAACTTTACACGGCTGAGAAAACTCGTCGTAATTCATGGCAGGATTCACCGTACAATGGCAAGGGGCAAACGAGACCCTTGATTGGGTTAGCGAGCTTTTTGCTACTCATTTCGACTCTGACTTCGCTTCAAGGGAGTCAGCCAATTCTTCAAGAAGGATTTCACTGCTGGCTTCAAGCTGCATCGGGTAAAGCTCCACCTTCTCCGGCACCAGGTTTTGCATGTGATGAAATGCAGCTGAAGAAGCGTATATTTTATCCGATTGCCGGATCTTATCCAGGTTCTGTTCGAAGCCTTGATCCCCGATGCCAAGGGACTGGGAACGAATCTGGCGAACTCCAGCATCCTCTACTCGGCTAGCCATCCATTCTCCGCCAGCTTTCCCCAGACACACAAAGGTGACTTGAGTGCCTTCACTCAGCTTGGCCAGATTCAGCAAGGTTTGCGGCTCAAGGGTTGCGCCGATGACATGAATCTGGAGATCCCGACCTACCATGATTTTCCTTACTTCATCCGCATGATTGACGGTTGTAATGATCATGTCAGAAGCGGTCAGCACATCGTCTGACAGCCGTTCTCCGTTCGCCAACTGCTCTGTAAACACGACATCCACTTCACAGCCAGTGATCCGCTGGATCTCGGACTGATAGAAGAGATAGTCGTGTTCTTTGCATTCCACAAGAACGATTCGCCTCCCTTGCTCCCCAGAAGGATCCTGAAGAAGAACATAAGCAAGTCCCGCCATAAAAAAGGATTGAAGCTCCATCCCCTCCGTTTGGGCGCTATTTATCGTTTCGGTGAGCAGACGATGCATCGGCTCACGTTCTTTTCGTAGCTGTTCGACCCTGGGTCCGTGGCTTACGATCGTTCCACGTCCTTTATGCATAGTGACGAGGCCTTCGTCGCGCAGTTGATTATAAACCCAATTCACCGTATTGCGATTAAGTCCCAATGAATCAGCCAATTGACCGGCTGCAGGCAGCATGTCGCCGAGTTCGATTTTACCGGTTCCAATCAGCCATTTGAGCTGTTCTTTAATTTGTGTATTAACGCTAAAGGTCAAGTTTGGATCAATTTGGAGCATTAAACTTTTGTGGTTCATAAATAAACCTCATTTCATAGTTATCTAGTTATATTATAATCCATTACCTCCCCATTGACAAAAAGAAGTTCATAAAGTATAAAAAACTATATAACTAGTCAAGTATGTATATATTACTTAAAAAGAGGTGTTAACAGAATGGCTGAATCTCTTCAAAAGAGGAAGAGAGAGGGCAGAAGTCCTCCAACGATCATACTGGGTACGAAAGAAATCATCCCAAAAAACAAAAAAATACTTAGGAGGAAATGATCATGAGTAAAAAAAGTGGGTTTCGTTTGGGTGTATATGTATTTAAAGATGCGGAAATTATCGACTACGCTGCTCCCTATGGAGTATTCTCTGTAGCCAGAAGATTGGATCCGGAGCTCGACGCCTTTCTTGTTGCAGATTCCATGAGACCGATCCAAACACAGGCCGGACTGGTGGTTCATCCGAATTACAGCTTCAATGATTTGCCGGATATGGATGCCTTTCTGATTCCCGGCGGTTTTGGTACGAGACAAGAAACGTACAACAAACGGCTGCATGAATTTATCAAGTCTTTGCCTGAAACCACTCTTCTGACCAGCGTATGTACAGGTTCCTGGATTTATGGCAACATGGGGCTTCTTGACGGCATCGCCGCTACAAACCGGAAGGAACCCGACCGGATTGAGAAAACCAATATGGGCAAAGTGCCGATTGATCGTCTTGCAGAAATCGCACCGGCCGCTAAGATCAGCAGAGCTCGCATCGTCGATTCGGGCCGCATCATCACTGCAGGCGGTATAGCATCGGGTATGGAGATGGGCTTCCACTTGCTGCGCCGTGCCGGATACGAGGAATCCTTTATCTTGGAAGTAGCCCGAGTCATGGAGTATGCCAAGGCGTACGACAACTACAAGGATGATATCGAGTACTTCACCAAATAATTTCGACCTTTGAAGGCGATACGATTCAGCTTGCGTCTGCAACAGGGTTAAGGCCATCCTTGGCGGATGGCCTTAACCCTGTTATACGAAACTTTAGCGCTCAGCTGGCGAGCTCCAATTCGGAGAAATGATCCGCGATGTGCATAGCGAAATACAGATCATACTCCTCCTTGCTCAGTTCTCCGAAGATCAAATGGGGAGCCAACGGCCCTTTGTACGCCTGGAAGGCGTCGATGGCCTTCAGCAGCAGCTCGATTCCTTCCTCGGCCGTTCCCTGCCGACGGATCTTGGCCCCACCCGGTACATGTGCCGTCAAATCATGCTTCATATAGCCCTGCTTCAAAAATTTACGGATCGCCACGCGCCCGATGGTCTTCCTCACCAGCTTGGGCTTCAGCACCGGATAACCGGTCATGGAATATTCGATGGTCTGGGCGCAATGGGCGAGAATCTCATAGAGCGGCCATTGCTTGGTCTGGATGACGCCATATCCCTCCAGGCTCGACAGTTCTTTCTTCACCTCATCCAGCGATGCAAAATGCACGTTGTTCATGCTCCTTCTCCTCCTTCTTGCCATCCTTCCTGCATTACCGCATGATCTTTCGAACCCACTTCACCTTGTCGCCATAAGGCGGAAATAAGAAGGGGATGTCCAATTTGGTGCTCTTGCTCAGAACGCTCTTCGTATGGGAGAACAGCTCGAAGCTGTATGGTCCGTGATAAGCGCCAATCCCAGCGTTCCCTACTCCCCCGAAGGGCAGATGGTGATTGGCCACATGGCTGATCGTATCGTTCACGCAGCCTCCACCGAAGGATACGCGAGTGAGCACTTCCTGCTCTACGCGAGAGTCTTCGGTAAACAGATACAGCGCAAGAGGCTTGGGCCGGCTGTTCACCTGCTCGATCGCTTCCTCCACTTGCCGGAAGCTCAGAATCGGCAGGATCGGACCAAAGAGCTCATCCTGCATGGCCGCGTCTGACCAGGAAGCCGTATCGAGCAGAGTCGGCTCGATGTAAAGCTCCTCTCGCTCTAGCATCCCGCCTGACAGCACGCGAGCCGAGTCCGCTTCCAGAATAGCGGCCAATCGGTCAAACTGCCGCTCATTGACGATTCGGCCGAAGTCCTTGCTCTGTCTTGCATCCGGTCCGAAGAAGCTCGCAAGGACCGTTTTCATTCGGGCGATCAATTCCTCTTTGATCTCCTCGTGAGCCAGAACATAGTCCGGGGCGATACAAGTCTGCCCGGCATTCATCATCTTGCCCCAAATGATCCGTTTGGCTGCGGCGTCGAGGTTCGCGGTACGGTCCACGATAGCCGGGCTCTTGCCCCCGAGCTCAAGCGTGACGGGGACGAGGTTTTGAGCCGCAGCTTCCATGACGATCCTGCCGACCGGTACGCTTCCCGTAAAGAAGATGTAGTCGAAGGGAGCGTGAATCAGCGCTGAGGTGGTTTCCTTCTCCCCTTCAATCACTCGAATATACGTCTCGTCAAAGGTTTCGCTGATCAGCTTCTTGACGACGACGGTAACTGCAGGGGTATTCTCGGAAGGCTTCAAGACTGCGCTGTTCCCTGCCGCAATAGCCCCGATCAGAGGCTCGATCAGCAATTGGAACGGATAATTGAACGGCCCGATGATCAGAACGGTCCCGTAGGGCTCTTTGTGCAGATAACTCTTGGCTAATCCATGGTAGAACGGTGTCCTTACCCTGCGCGGCTTCATCCACCGCTTCAAATGCTTGCTCATGTAACGGATGCTATCCAGCGTATAGCCGATCTCCGTCGAATAGGCCTCGAATTCGCTTTTGTGCAGATCCTGATATAACGCCTCCAGCAGCTGCTTCTCGTTCCGTCGGATTGCGTCCGACAGCTTCTTGAGCTGCTCCAGGCGGAATTCCACGCTCCGCGTATAACCGCTGTGAAATTTCTTGCGATGCTCCTGCAGGATCTCATCGACCTGCTCCAGCGTCCATTGCTTCATTCTCTGTTCCTCCTTTCATCCAATCAGGTCTAGAGACAATCTCGCTCCAAGGCGGTCAACAATCTTCTTAACAATTCCACCGATTCCTGCATGGACAGCTCATAATACCGCTGAGTGCCAGCTTGCTCGACTTTGACGACCCCTGCGTTCTTGAGCAATTTTAAATGATGAGAGACCGCCGGACGAGACAGGATCAACTGCTCCGTGATTTCATTGACTGTCTTCCTGCCGTTCTCGGAGAGGAATAGCAAGATATCCTGACGGTGCGGATCGCTTAATACTTGAAGAATCGGAAGGCTTTCGCGAAAAATCTGCAGCGCTTGTTTACCCATGTCGGTGATCACCCTGTCATCTAGGATTAAATGTTTAAACATTTAAACATAATCATTGGAGTTATCGTACACCTATCTTCATAAATAATCAAGCCGCAGTCGCCCCGATAAGCAAAAGAAGAGCAAAACGGTTTCGCCATAAGCACGTACCGTTTTGCTCTTTTCGAATATGGCTTGGTTATCCTTACTTGATAATCACGTACTCCAGCCCAACAAGCTTGGCATAGGTGACAACTTGATCCGTCGTCAAGGTTAAGGAGACCACGGTATGGTGGCCGCCGCCGTTCTCGATCCAGGCCTTCACTCCATCCTGGAAGTTCGGCTTCACTTTCCACAACACGCGAGCCACGGGAAGCTTGGGAGCCGGAACCGTCGGCTCAAATGCCGTTACCTCGTTGATCAACAGCTTGTAATGCGTGCCGAAGTCCGCCATCGATACCACGACGCCTTCTCCTGCCTTGCCGTCGAATACGAGACGGGCTGGATCTTCGCGGTTGCCGATTCCGAGCGGCGCTACGAGGATCTTCGGCTTATTGCTCGCCAGAGACGGGTCTACCTCCAGCATATGCGACTGCAGGATCGCTTCCTGACCCGCTGCCAGCTCGTAGGTGTAATCTTCCATGAAGCCAGTGGAATCATTGTGGCTCATCACCTTCAGCAAGCGGTCGAGCGCAGCTGTCTTCCAGTCGCCTTCCCCGGCGAAGCCATAGCCTTGTGCCATCAAGCGTTGGACGGCAAGACCCGGAAGCTGCTTCATTCCATACAAGTCTTCGAAGTTCGTCGTGAAGGCATTGTACCCGCCGTTATCCAGGAAGCGTTTCAAGGCGATTTCATAGCTGGCTTGAACTTTTACGCTGGCCTCCCAAGCTTCCTTGCTGTACGTGCCATAATCAAAATCATACAGGTTGGAGTATTCCGCAAACAGAGCATCAACCTCTTCTGCCGTAACCGCATTTACGTATTGAACAAGGTCGCCGATGCCGAAATAGTCGACGGTCCAGCCAAATTGAATTTGCGCCTCGACTTTATCCCCTTCCGTAACGCCGACGTTGCGCATGTTGTCGCCGAAGCGGGCGACTTTGATGGTGAAGCCTTCGTTATAAGCAACCGCTACATCCATCCAGTCTGCGATATGCTTCTGTACTTCGGCGCGCTCCCAGTACCCGACGACCACTTTGTTTTGTTTATTCAAACGAGCATTGATGAAGCCATATTCCCGGTCACCATGAGCGGCCTGATTCAGGTTCATGAAGTCCATGTCAATCGTCGCCCAAGGAATGCTCTCATTGTATTGCGTGGCCAGATGAAGCAAAGGCTTCTGCAGCAATTTCGTTCCGCGAATCCACATTTTTGCGGGCGAGAACGTATGCATCCAGGTAATGACACCGGCAACCTCGTCGCGATAGTTGACTTCCTTCATGATGGTCGTGATCTTGTCTGCAGTGACAGCCAGGTCCTGCAGGACAAGCGGGTAAGGCAGAACCCCACTCTTATTCAGGGCGTCGGTCATGACCTGCGCGTGAGCTTTGACTTCTGCTAACGCTTCTTCCCCATAAAGGTGCTGGGACCCTACGACAAACCAAAATTCTTTTTTTGCTGCTGTTGTCATCTTACTCATCCTCTTCTCTGTATGATGATTTGGATTACTTTTGTCCGTAATAGGCGTCTTTCCCATGCTTCCGCAAATAGTGCTTATCCAAAATTCGTTGGGGCAGCTCTTCCGCAAAATGATTCAATTCGCGTGCAAACAAGTTCGTTTTCGAAACCTCTTCCAGCACGACGCTGTTCATGACGGCCGACTTCGCATCCTTGCCCCAGGTGAAGGGTGCATGGCCCTTGAGCAGAACACCGGGGACCGCCATAATGTCTAAGCCCCGCTGCTCAAAGGTCTCGATGATAACCCGTCCGGTCTCTGCTTCATAGCCGCGATCAATCTCCTCTTGGGTCAGGAAACGGGCACAGGGTACGGAACCGTAGAAGGTGTCTGCATGAGTCGTCCCCATGACAGGGACA
Organism: Gorillibacterium timonense; assembly: GCF_001457415.1. Classification (GTDB taxonomy): domain Bacteria; phylum Bacillota; class Bacilli; order Paenibacillales; family NBRC-103111; genus Gorillibacterium; species Gorillibacterium timonense. Next base: position 139,131 of record NZ_LN881721.1, on the reverse strand, counting down.
TCAAGACCGGCTTGCGCCCAGACGGTCGCCCAAGTCGAATGGGTGTGCACGATGCCGCCGATCTCTGCGTAATGCTTATACAGCACAGCGTGAGTCGGGGTATCGGAGGAAGGCCTGAGCTCTCCCTCCACCACATTGCCGTCAAAATCAACGACGACCATATCGCTGGGCTTCATCTTTTCATAGCTGACGCCGCTCGGCTTGATGACGAATAAGCCGCTTTGCCGATCCACGGCGCTTACATTGCCCCAGGTGTATTTCACGAGTCCCTGTTTAGGCAGGTCCAGATTGGCCTCATATACTTCTTCCTTCAGCTGCTCTAACACATCAATCCCTCCCGTTCTCTACAAGATGATCCACAGCGGCCTGCTCAATCGCCAACCCTTTTGTGTAGCGTTCCATGAAAGCTTCGAATCCTTTTACATCAGAACCGTCCGGATCGACTTCTTGGCCCTCCACCTCTTTAAAGACTTGTTGATCGAGGAAGTCATCCAGACTTTCTTGTTGAGCTTTGTTCATCATGTAAGCGGCCAGGATCGCCATCCCCCACGCCCCGCCTTCCCCGGCTGTCGCCATGACGGAAACCGGAACATTCAGGGCCGCCGCAACCATCTTCTGTCCGACGAGAGGGGTCTTAAATAATCCTCCGTGAGCCAAAATGCTGTCGATGGCGACGTCTTCCTTCTTGGTCAGAATATCCATGCCGATCTTCAGAGCGGCGAAGGCGGTAAACAGATGGGTCCGCATGAAGTTGGCCAGGTTAAACCGGCTTTCGGGAGAGCGGACAAACAGCGGCCGGCCCTTCTCGATTCCGGTGATGTTTTCACCCGAGAAATACCCGTAACTCAGCAACCCGCCGCCATCGGGGTCCGCCGCCATCGCCTTGTTGAACAGCACGCCGAACAATTGATTGGAGTCGACCTTCTGCCCCATGGCTTCGTAGAATTCACGGAACAAGCCCATCCAGGCATTGATGTCGCTTGAGCAGTTGTTGGCATGAACCATGCCGACCAGACTGCCGTCCGGGGTAGTCACCAAATCGATTTCCGGATAAACGGCCGTTAGCTCCTTCTCCAAGACAATCATGGCAAAAACGGAAGTCCCGACGGAGATGTTGCCCGTCCGTTTCCTCACACTATTCGTAGCCACCATCCCGGTCCCCGCATCACCCTCCGGCGGGCATAGCGGAATACCAGGCTGCAGCGTCCCGGATGGGTCCAGTAGCTTGGCGCCCGCCTCGGTTAATACGCCTGCCTGCTCGCCTGCGGTAAGGACTTTGGGGAGAATACCCTTCAGCTTCCATGGATATCCCTTCGCCGCGACGAGTTCATCAAACTGCTTCACCATCGACGCATGGTAATCTTGAGCGGCTTCATCAATCGGGAACATGCCCGATGCGTCTCCGATGCCAATCACCTTGTTGCCCGTCAGCAAACCGTGAATGTATCCCGCTAACGTTGTCAGGTAATCGATGCGAGGCACATGTTGTTCTTCGTTCAATATCGCCTGATAGAGGTGAGCGATGCTCCACCGTTCGGGGATGTTGAATTGGAATTGGTCCGTCAATTCTTTCGCCGCGGCGCCGGTTGTTGCATTCCGCCAAGTCCGGAAGGGAACCAGCAGCTCCCCCATGCTGTCAAAAGCCATATATCCGTGCATCATGGCCGAGAATCCGATTGAACCGACGGTTTGAAGGGGGATTCCATAGTCCCGTTCAACTTCTTGCTTCATCTCACGATAAGCCACTTGCAGACCCGCGATAATATCCGCCAAGTTGTACGTCCAATATCCATCAACCAAGAGGTTCTCCCACTCGTAGCTTCCCGATGCGATGGTCTTAAACCGATGATCGATCAACACGGCCTTGATCCGGGTAGATCCAAATTCGATGCCAAGTGATGTTTCTCCCTTGGCAATGGCTTGTTTCAAGTCTTGATCCATCCCTGCGTGACTCCTCTCCCTGACAAAGCGGGTTATCCTCTATAATCGAAAAAGAAGGCGCTTTCCCTTATTGACAGCTTTAGTATATTTTTTTGTTCGTACATTTGTCAACATCAAACAATAGATATACTTACAATTATTCCATAACCCCTTCTATTCTTTCATTATTATCTTTATCCAACTAGGAAAAGCAGTATACGAAATTCATAATTACGCTATAATATGTACATACAAATACTTCGTTATCGAAAGTTGTATTCGATCAACAAGGAAAGAAGTGGGTAACATGAAGCCAAAATATCAGGTCATCATCGATGAGATAAAAAGCCATATTTTATCAGGTTCTTATACCATAGGGGAACAAATCCCTACCGAATCCGCTTTGCAAGGTATCTACAAGGTAAGCCGACAGACGGTTCGAAAAGCCATTTTGGAGCTATCGAAGGAAGGCTTTTTAAGAAGCGAAAAGGGTTCCGGCACTTATGTCAGCAACCATTTCCGATCCAAAACCGGCGGGACTGCCACTAATAAAACAATCGGTGTCATCACGACCTACATTTCCGATTACATCTTTCCTTCGATTATCCGTGGGATTGAAGGCCGATTGAATGAAGACAATTATTCGTTACTATTGGCCAGTACAAATAATGATGTCGCGCAAGAAAAGAAAGCATTGGAAATGATGCTCTCATTCGGTGTAGATGGGTTGATTATCGAGCCTACCAAAAGCAACCTATACAATCCCAATATTGCGTACTACTTAGCGCTCAAGGAGCAAGATGTTCCCTTCATCATGATCAATGCTTATTATGAAGAATTGGATGTTCCTTTCTTGTGTCTCGATGACGTTCAATCCAGCTATCTGGCAACCAAAGAGTTGATTTCGAAAGGACATACCCAAATCGGGATCATTGCGAAGATGGATGATTTGCAGGGGAAATTCCGAATGAAGGGGTATATAAAAGCTCTCGGAGAAGCCAAATTGCGATTCCACCCCGAGCAGGTGCTTTCCTTCGATACCGAGACGAAGCCCGATCTGTCGACAAATTTGAAGAAATTCCTAACGGATAATCGAGATGCATTAACGGGGATCATCTGCTATAACGACGAGGTAGGGTTAGAGGTTGTACATGTATGCAGACAACTCGACATATCCGTACCGGAGCACTTGTCCATCATCGGTCAAGACAATTCCTATATCGCCAAGAATGCGAACATCAAACTCACGACCTTGACACACCCACAGGAACAAATGGGACGGGATGCTGCGGATTGGGTCATTAAGAAGCTGCAAGGAAAAAAGGACCTGCGAACGAACACCTACTATCCCCCCGTGCTCATGGAAGGCGAAACGGTAAGAGCGCTAGAAGTTCAAAGAGGCTAATGATAGGAGGACACAGAGACAACGGAGATCACTTGAGGGCAGGGGCTGAGAAACTTGCCCCCCTTGTGGTATGGTTCTCTGTGTTAGCTGAAGGGGCAATTAATGATCCAGGTAACCTAGGTCTATTAAACTAATGCCAGCATATTGATCACCTATACAATATGAGGTAATTCGCTTTGCTCCACTTGCTGGTTTTAACAAACCCTTAGTTAACCACTCTTTTGTCCAGTTGGTTGCTGTCCTTCCAGTTACTTGGAAAGCCTCGGCAATATCTCTAGGTTTGATTACTCCGTCGTTCTGAATTAACATACGCAACAACACTAGCTCTTTAGGCTCAAGTCTTCCTATAATTGGATCAACTAAGTTCTTACTATTTTTATGGGCCGATATTGCCACTTGCTCGAAGGCATACGCCATGATTCGTGTGAAATATTCAATCCAGGGTGATAAAGTCTGTGGATTGTTGCGTCCGTTATAATATAAAGCAGGCAACCCCATTTGTATATTTTTATAGTACCCTGACAAATCTGCGAAATAATACTCCTCCATTGAGTTAAATCCTCGTAAATTGTAACCCCCGGTAGATAATATATAGGATGCCAATGCTCTAGAAGTTCTACCGTTGCCATCTTCAAAGGGATGAATGGTCAATAATTGATATGCCGCAATAGCTGCTTTAATCGGAACAGGAAGTTCTTCTTCTTTATTAATCCAGTCCACTAGATCAATCATGAGCTGTGGAACGTCTGTCCACTCAGGAGGAATATAATCCGGCTGTTTGGTTTCAGCATCATAAACTGCAAACAGTGTTCCTGGAGGTGTTGGTCCTCTATAGGAACTAGCTACCGTTTTTCTTCCAACCCCTCTTCTTTCAATAATTGCATGTAACCGTTTTATAAATGGTTCATTAATGGGGTATTTTAATTTTCTTGCTGTATTTAAGAAGGAAAGTGCATCCCAATAATTTCTAACCTCTTCCTCGGCTCTTATCCGAGAATGATCACGTTTAGCCTTAACAATTTGAGAAACCTGCTCAATACTTAATGGGTTACCTTCTATCCTTGTGGAATAATGAGTCATCTTTAAGCGTGCCTTTTCTCTAAGATCCCTTTCTACATCTGCAGGAATCGGCAAAATATCCACAATTGCTCTCGATCGCTCGACTGACATTAAGTCCTTAATTATCAAGTGGTTATATTCAAAGTTCGGAGAGTACAGTTGCCATCATCTCCTTTCTTTTGTTACTGGTATTAGTTTATCACAAATAAGGAAAAATCATTTCGTTATTTTTTGCGTTAACGAAATAATGTTTCTTAAAACTTGCCCCCATGTGGTACGGATCACCATAACCTCTGACAGCAAGAGTGAAGGCCATCCTGTGTTGGATGGCCTTCCGCTTTGCAGCTGGTTTATTCGGTGGCGAAGCTCGGCATCGTCACGCCGATCAGCGCTTTTTTCCCTTGCGGCTTAAGGAATGGTTGAGCAAGTTCTCGATCTGCTGCAGGAAGTCGGTAATGCTGCTGATAATGATCGATCGCTTGCTTAACCTCAGATTCAGCTTCTCCAGCTTGCTGCCCAGCGAGGTCACAAGCGCAGCCACGGAGCCAACGCCGGATGCCGCGTCATTGATCTCCGCGCTCGTTTGCTCAATTCCGGTAATAATCCGACTGCTGAAGTTCTTCACTTCCCCTGTGCATTCCGCAACTTCTTTAAAATCATGCTGCACGTTTTGGGCATATTGATAATTGCTTTGAATGGTGGCGGCGGTTTGCTGAATGCTGCCTTTGAGCGAATCCATACTGTGATAGAGCGTCTTGACGCTGTCGTCAATCCCCTTCACCATCATGGCGGTAGAGGTGGACAACTTCCTGATTTCCTCTGCGACAACGGCGAAGCCCCTGCCCGCATCTCCTGCACGCGCCGCCTCTATGGAAGCATTCAGCGCCAGCAGGTTCGTGCTGCTTGCAATCTCGGTAATGCCGGCAGACATGTCCTTGATCTGCTTGAAGCTCTCCTCCAGCACCTGGAAGGCATCCGTGATGGAATGAAGCTCCCCGCAGGTTCCGTTCAGCTTTTCGGACAAGATGCCCATTTTATCATCCGCTCGCTCAACAGCCGTCTCGGTCTGATTCATGACGCCGTCGATCTCCTGGACATACTGTCGGAACTGATTGAAGTTCGCATCCAGCCTCGTCATCATATCCTGAATGCCGCTGATCTGAGAGTACGTCGTCCCGATGTCCTGAATGGATTGAGTCACAATGACCTCTTCATTCATAAATTGATCGAGCTTCTTCTCGATGTGCGTAATGCCGTATAACACTTCTTGGTCGTAACTACCCGCCGGGTCGCAAGTCTGTTGCTCCACAGGCTCTAATGCAGCCGCCACTTGATCCGTCCCACCCGATTTGTCCGCGAAATTAAACCATCTCATAGGTATACCCGCCTCATCATTCGAATACAGCCAAGACCATCGTTTGGTTAAAATGCTGCTGTCCCAACTGCTCTCCGTATCCGGCAAATCCAATGTAATTCCCCAAGGCAGCACTCATTTCCTTGGCAAACTCATTCAGATAGCCATCCCCTTCGAACAGCATGGATCGGGCTAGACAGTTCACCATGATTCCGAGAGAAGGTCGGGGGATGTCCTGTTTGACCGTGGCAATGGTCGTTCGGATCACCGCCTTATAATCGTCCGGCTCCAGAAGCACCATGTGCGAATTGTTGTATACCTTGGCATGATAGGACATCCCGCGGTTGGCCGTAACCATTTGATTAGCGGTAATGTACATCTCATTTCCGATGACTCTGCCCATGGGATAGCTGTCCAAGTATTTCGACAGGCCCTCTACCGTTGTGTCCAGCGCCTCCGCTACGACCACGGCTGCCGGCCGATTATCGTATTCGTGGACGATCCGGTTTCGTTCATCAACCTTCGTTGCGGTAAAGGAATGGGTTGTCGGCTTGTAGATGTTTTCCCGATACAGGCGAACCCTCCCTCCGAGATTCTTGATGAAGACAAACGCACAGGCGTTGTTGTACAGGGTACCGTTTAAAGCAATCATCGTCTGTTCCGCTTTGCCGTGGTCCCCCGCCGATCCTCCGAACAAGGGGATATCCTCCTCTTCGAGGACGGAATTCATCGTAGACAAAACCAATTCCTCGCAGCTCATTAAGGCGGTAGAAACCTCGAAGCACACCGTATTCTTCGTATCATCGAAATTTTGCAAGCACCGCTTGATTCGATCCACATGCTTCAGAGGAAACTGATTCGCGTCCTCCAACACATCGGCATAGCATTCAATGCCCTCTTCAATTCCCAGGACGAGCAGGCTCTCTTTATAAGCCCCCTCCTTACAGAAGCCGGCGAAGGTGGTTGCTCCGAGAATAAGGCTGTCCGGAAATTTCCCCTTGATCTCTTCGTTAGCCTTCTCGAAATGCCCCACATCCGAGAAAAACAAGAGGAGCTTTGGCGAGGAGAGTCCGACCGCGGCTTCCGCAACGGCTTCCTTGATGTCATGCTTCGAGCTTTTGCCTATCGAATATTTCATGGATAACACCCTCTAGTCCCTATATCGGTCTGGAATAATATTCAAACCCATTATAATCGAGTCTAAAGTCCCGAACCATAAGAATCCTACGAAAACACGAAGATTTAACATGGATCGACAACATTTCGCCGCATTATTAAGAGAATTTGGCGAAAATTGGCCCCTTATCCCGTTCTACGCTCCGCGCGCCAGAGAAAATAAGCATAAAAAAAGACCATCCACTAAAGGGATGGCCCTATGGAGCTGCCTATGAGTTAGAATGGATTTGTTGCGATGAAGCCTGCGGACTTCACATACACACGTGGGTTTAGTTTCAATTGGTCTACAATGAACTCCGCTAGATCTTCAGGCTGAATGAATTTGGAATCATTGTTTTCTTTAATCAGCTTTAAGTCCTGTGCCATATCGGTGGCAACCGTACTCGGGGTTAATGTCGATACCCGAATATTGTTGCGGCGAACCTCTTGGGCGAGGGATTCGGTGAACCCGATCACAGCAAATTTCGATGCGCTGTAAGCGCTGGAGGTAGCCGCGCCATTCAATCCATTTGTCGAAGAGATCGTAATGATGTCTCCGCCATTTTTTTCGATTAATTGAGGCAGTACTGCACGCGTTACATAGTAGGTGCCCATTAGATTGGTATCCATGATGGCCTTCCATTCTTCCGGGTCCATCTCAAGAACGGTACCAAACGATGCGATACCCGCACAATTAATGAGAATATCAGCAGAACCGAGTTCCTTTTTCAATCCTTCAATCGCGGCTTCAACTTGTTCCCTGGAGGAAATGTCGACCGCTGCATAAGCCGCTTTCACGTCTAGCCCTTCGATTTCCGCAGCTACCTCTTTCAACGTTTCCTCAGTTCTTGCAAGCAATCCAACGTTAACGCCTTCCTTGGCCAAAGCAATTGCCGTTGCTTTCCCAATCCCTCTTGCTGCACCGGTTACAATCGCTACTTTTGCTTTTAAAGTTTGTGCCATTCTCTCAGGTTCCTCTCCAATTGGTTTTGGTCTCTCTTCAATGCTTAATAACGGGACTCTCCCCCATATTACCAAGTGGAGCCGCTCCTTGTCTGCACTTGTTCTTAGGCATGCCATGAAATTCGATCCGCAAATTCAACCCGATTGCGTCCCTTTTGCTTGGCTTGATAAAGGGCTTTATCCACGTCAGCAAGGAGCTGGACCAAGCTCCCTTCCAGATTGTCCGATACCTGCTCCTGATCGAACCTCTCCACCGTTAATCCCCCTACGCTCACGGTGACGGAAATCGGTTCGCTTTCATTCCCCACCCGAACGCGATGGGACTCGATCGCTTCTCTTACTCGTTCCGCCAATTGTTCCGCCAACCGACGGTCTGCATGCGGGAGATAGATGAGGAATTCCTCTCCTCCGTATCGGGCCAGAACATCGCTACTGCGAATGGATTGTTTGACCGTTTGCGCGGTACGATAAAGCACCACATCCCCGATCACATGTCCATAGCGGTCATTAATCGCTTTAAAATAATCGATATCAAAGAGGATCAGGGAGAACGGAGTTCGATTGCGAATATTCGTGATCACCTCTTTAGTCAACTGCTCCGTTAAATAACGACGGTTGAAGCAGTCAGTCAAACTATCCGTAAGCGCCATTTCTTCGAGCTTTTGATTGGCTTTGGATAATTCCTTCACAAGGTAGCGCTCTTGGGAGACATCCTGAAACGTGATGATATGACCGATCGGCATCTGGTACGAATCCACAATCGGAGAAACCTGCAGGATATAATGACGCTCGCTCTCTCGCTGAGCGATGATTTCAAGTTGGGAAAAGGTATTTTCCTTCTGCTTATACCGATCCAGGAACTCCTTGCTGCTCCCCTCTACATGAACAGACGCAAGAAACTTCTCCATATCGAAAAGGTCCCCGACACTCACGTCGATAAAGAACCGTAACGCTTTGTTGACCTCAATAATCGATTCGTTCTCATCCAAGACAAGCATTCCATAGGGAATCGTGTTGATCACGTCCTCATGAGCGATGGAGACAAGATCAAACACCTTGTATCTCTTGATGACGAATACGAAAAAGAGGTCGGAAACCAAAATCCCCATGGAGGTAAGTCCGGGAATGATCGGCAGCCATGGACTAAAGACGACATTAAGCAGGACATCCATAAACGCAAAAGCAGCAAGCACATAGATTCCCCACAGGGTGATTCTCACTTGCTTCTTGATCGTTAATAACGTCTTGGAAGATTTCAATGCCCGAAACAAGAAAGAGAGGGAAGCCAAAAAGTAGCCTACTAGAATCACGACCATCATCCAGAACCATGGACCGTAGACTCGATGGATATAACCGCCTTCCACCGGATTAACAAATAGGGTATACGGGTTCAGGATCACACCCGCTGCTGCAAGAGCAGCCGGTACAAACAGCAGGAGGAATCGTCTCGTTCGGAATTGATTCGCATAACCCGTCAGAAAGACGGTCAGAAGAAGCCAGCCGCTCGCCAGCATCGGAATCGAGACAAATGACAGCAGCACAAAAAGCAACTGCAGCTGCGGATTCTGTGTAAGATCGGTGGCAAACTGACACAGCGGCCAAAACATCATAAAAAAATGAAACAGGAAGTACACTTTATGTAAGTTTGTGATCCGAACGGTAACAAACACATAAACAAATAACCCAAACAATAGGAGGAATAAGAAGAGGTCAAACCATGCGGGTGAGCTCACAAGCCTTCTCCTTTAGCATTCGACAACTGCCGCATCATGAAATTAGCCATATCTTATCATACGACAAAGACAATAAGCCAGTTTGTGAATGTTTTTTTAAACCCAAACCTTCGATGATAAGGAGCCGCTCTCGAGGACCGCACAAGGAAAAATAAAAGGCACCTCAGGAAAGGTGCCTTGATCAGTAAGAGGACGATTTATTTGAAAATAACGAACGTTACATTCTTTTCTTTTAGGTAGTTTATGATAGCGGGAAGCGCATCTACCGTGTTCTTGTCTTCATGCAGCACATATACGCCACCGGACACATCAACCTCATGGAAGTAGCGAATGATGTCCTCGGGCTTCTTGGCATTCCAGTCCTCCGGGTCGCGATTCCATAGGAGCGTCTTCATATGCTGCTTCTTGGCCACGTTGACCAGCTCATCGTTAACCGCGCCGTATGGGGGGCGAAACAGAGTGACGGAAGCGTGCGTTAGGGATTCAATGAGGTTGCTCGTCATTGACAAGTTCTTGCTCTGATTCGCAGGAGTGGCTTTCGTCAGGACACTGTGATCCCAGGAATGATTCCCGATTGACATCCCATGCTCGCTCGCATAAGTAACGGCATCCGGATTGCGCTCCACATTCTTCCCTACGAATAGAAACGTCGCTGCCACCTTGTTCTCCGTCAGAATGTCTACGATCTTCTGCGTGTGCGTGGAAGGCCCATCATCGAAGGTTAGGGCGATGTAGTTCTTCGGCAGCCCGAAGATCTTCTCTTCCGCGACGTCCATGACCTCATAGTCCACCTGATCCGCGCTAGGTTGAATCGAAGCTTGGGTTTGAACTTGTTGTTGGTCTGCTGCGACAACCATAGACGGGAGATCTTCCTTGTCCCAATTACTCATAGATGCGGGAACAATCGAGTCATTCAAGTCATTCGAATCATTCGCCGTGACCACGACTTTCCCTTCGCTGATTGGCCCGTTAATGATATTCACGGCATTTGCCTTGCCCTCGGAAGGGATGGATAGGACAAGCAGCAAGACGTACATGACGAGGAGCAGATTGGCGACCCTCGGCGCTTGTGCAGGGAATTGGCGCAGCCATCGAGCTTGGTTGCGGGCGGGTTTCTTTACGCCGTCATCCTGCCCTCCCTCGCTCATCGGAATGGGCGGAAGGTCGGTTTGCCTAATCCGCTTTAGCTGATTGAGGTATTCTTCGCTGCATGCATAGGGTAGCGTTTCTCGGCTGACGCTTGTGGTTTTGATAAGAGAACAATAGTAGGTGTTTCGATAAGGGTCCCACTTGGGATAGGGAGAGAGTCGAGCCCTGCCTCCATTCAACGGCTGCAGCACTTCAAGACCTCGAAACGTAAACTCGTCTATATCGATCACGTATGTGGCATGCTTGTCTTCATGGGTAACGGCGACCTCGATCTGATGTCCTCCATCGGAGGTCTTCCCAAGTGACAGCAGCTCTATCACCTGTATGCTGTATGTCTCTATCCCCATCTTCGTCCTTCTCTTCCCAATCTCGATATGACCTTAATCGGTTGAAGCTCCATCCGTGGAGCCTGCGTTCGATGCGAATGGAGACGTCAGCCGGTTGGTAAAGTCATGTACAATCGTAAGGAGATGTGCCTTCTCCTGGCGAAGGACATCAAATTTCTGTTTCATTTGGGAGAGCTCGGCTTCAAGCCTCGCATTCTTCTCCTCAAGCTCATTGATTCTCTTATTCTGATGGGCCGTCGTCTCGTTGGACTTCTGAAGCAGGCCCGCATAGTTCTGGCGTTCGAGCTCAATCACGCTTTTGAGCTCCTCGATCTCACCAGACAAGGTGGTATGGATCTCTCGGTAGTCTTCCATCATCTGATCGACCTTCAGGTTCTTGTCGGTCAGTTTCTGCTCCAGCTCGAAGATGCTCTTCTCGCGCTCCTCGATTACCTTGCTCAGGTTCTTCGAGTCCCTGTTCAGTCGATCAATTTGCCCGTTCGCATGACTGAGCCGATCTTGCAAATCGTTGTTGCTCATTTCGACATGCTGCTTGGCCTTAATGATCTGTTCAACGGCGCATACCAGATCGAGCGACCTTTTATCCAGATGGCCCTTGTTTATCAAAATAGAGCCTGAAGGCTCTTCACTCGTCTCGGATTGAGTCGAATTTACCGATCCTTCTTCCTGTGGCTTTTCCAGGTCCCCCTTTATGTCAAGATCCTCTCGCGATTGCTGCTGCTCAAGGCCAATCTTCTTCTTTTGGAAAGGAGAACGCATAGACCAACTCACCTTTTCTGAGAAAGTGTCGATAATTATCGAAAAAAGTTTCCTTCATTATAGATGAATTTTCCAACTTAATGAGCGGGGCTAAAGTACCGTTTTACCTTCAATCGGTTAGGCTAAAAGGCGCGTTGAGTCAAAATATCCTGCTATCTGGCTAAGTCCATAGAGGTGTAGGACCAGCAGCACCTAGGATTCCCCATGTAGAGTTGACCGGCACGTTATAGTAATCACCAAACCGCGTCCTGTCAAGAGATAATGGGCGAAGGAGCGACATAGTAAGGGATCCCCCCTTCTCCTTTTGTAGGATGAATGAATTTCCGGGTAGGAAGCGCGATATCGCTTTTTCCAATTCAGCCCGCTTCACGTACTATTTTCATCAGGTCAATGGCAGATGAGGGATACACAAGCAAGGGATAGAACACAATGAATCAAGATCCATACACGACAAACGGAAGAGGTGGAGTCCCATGAACAAGGTGGACAAAATCAGATTTACTCTCCTCTACGGCGAAGCGCCTGAGGCTAACGGTTACGGGTACATGGAGTTGAATCAGGATGGCCATATGATCGCACTCTACAATCGGTTTGGTGAGGAAATCGATATTTATGGCGGACATGAATTTGTCAGGGTACGGACGCTTGGCAAATTCGATGACGAAGATCGGGATAACTTTTATTCCTTGTTGGAAGGTGACGGTGTAGGCTAATCTGCAAAACAACTATGGCAAAGACTTCTATCCGACAGAGGATGAGCTTCGCAAAATCTTCAATCTTGCGATGACGGAAGCCCGAATGATATATTGATAAAGCAGATCTGCATTCCATATTTTATGATCTTTATATAATTTTGGGGATTTTCTTTTTGGAGTGATCGAGATGAAGCAGAAGGAATCAAGAAAACTTTACCACATCAGTCTGGTATTCCTGGCTCTCCTTCTTGTTGGGGGGATTGTAGGGTATAAATTCCCCTATACGACTGATCGGGTTCTCCCGCCTGAGGAAAAGGTTCAAACGATTATGTATGGAACCCTCTTGGTAGATGGAGAGTTCCATGCACAGGACGTGACGATCAAGGATCGGGAAAGGATCTCGGAGTTTTACCGAAATTTCCACGATGTTCGTGGTGTCCGGTTGCTGAGAGGAGTTAGTGACGTAATCTCTGGGGTGCACGCCTCAAAAGTCATGATCATTACCCTGGTTTGTGTGGATGACGACAAGGAAAAACTCGTGAGTCTACTCATCAGCAACGAAGGCGATATCAGTCTGGACGGCGGAAAGAAAGCATATCGCTTGTGGTCCCGCCCGAAGGACTCCCTCTTTACAAGCGTGAAAGCCTTCCTTTCTGATGAGGAATGAGGGTGACCGACACCGTCGCCTGCAAAAAAGGATCGCCCGTCTTCTTGGCATTCCAGCCAAGCGGAGGGCGATCTTTTTGCGAGCGGGCCAGGAGAGCCCGCTTGTGGGGCTTACTGCCGGGAACCGTAAGTCCGCAGTGTTTTATCTCTATATCGCATTTTCGTTTCCAATCTGCTACTCATTCCACATGAACGACAAGAAGCGATTCACAAACGGGCGATAGGGAGAAGATTCCGGAATCGATCGTGCGATCTGCAGCAAACAGCGATCAAATTCCAGCAAGACTTGCTTGCCCCGCCAATCCTGTGGCAGCAAAGCATCCGGCAGCATCGGATCGCGCAGACTGAAATCAGCGATCTTCTCGCCCAATTCCAAGAAACGGACAAACAGGCCAAGCCCATCGTCACCCGCTTCCCCTCCCTTGACGAGCTCTAGCGCGGGCGCAAACTCCGTCCGATACCAGCTCTCCCCGCTCACATACAGGTCTTGAATCGCGTCAAGCTGCCACAAGTCTCTGGCCTTGTCTACAGAGATACAGTTGTGGAGAAACCGCGACTCCATGACCGTCACGCAATCGGTGATCTCGTATAACTCACTGAGCCGCACCACTTCATCCCGGCAATCCCACGGCGAGACATAAACACTTTTGTACAGCGCACCAAATCCAAGCTGCAGCAAATCGGATCTCAGCCGATCCCGCTTCCTCCGATCCGCCTCCGGCACTTCGAACAGCACCATGCACCAGAGCCCATTCCATTCCTGCTCATACAGGCGGGGCTTCCGGTTTATCATCCCGATGAAGTCTTCGCCAAGCGGGGTGACTACATAACGGGATCGTTCAGAGGAAGCAACGTAGCCTTCCTTCTTCAAGCTTGCAAGCGAATTGCGGACGATTTGATGAGAGACGCCGCGCGCCTCATATACACTTACAAGACGCTTTACAGCAGCCCCCGGGCCCGCACCGTCTCCGCTGGCGACGAGATAAAGCAGCTGTTTTTCTATCGATAGCAAGGGACACCCTCCCTCCATATCCAAAAATGAACAGAAAGAGATTGACATCTTAAGCGCTCGTATAATATAACGTATTTAACATCGGTCGTTAAAATTTATATTATAAAAAGGAGAGGGCTTACCGATGAACATTCATTATCACGGCCATTCTTGTATTCAAATCACCGAAGGACCGCATTCCATCATCATTGATCCTTACATAACCGAGAACCCAATAGCCGTCACTACGCTCGACCAAATTCAGGTTCAACACATTTTGCTGACCCACGGGCACTTCGATCATATCACCGACGCAATCCCCCTGGCAAAACAAAATAACGCCACCATCATAGCGCCGGAGGAATTGACACTGTTCTTAGCAAAGGATGGCGTTGCCACCGAAGCCCTGCATATTGGCGGTTCCTGGGAGTTTCCGTTCGGACGCGTCTTCTTTACACCGGCTCAGCATGCCTCATCTGCCATCACCGAGGACGGGCAGCTGATCTACACCGGCTCTCCGGTCGGTATTATCCTGCAAATGGGCGGGTTCACCCTCTATCATGCCGGAGACACCGGACTCTTCACCGACATGCGATGGCTCGGCGAACGCTTCGCTATCGACGTGGCCTTCCTTCCCATCGGCGGCCGGTTCACGATGGGGCCGGAGGATGCCGGGATTGCGGCAGAGTGGCTTAACGCCCGCTGCGTCGTCCCGATTCATTACGACACCTTCCCGCCCATCAGCCAAGACGCCGCTGCATTCGTGCAGGCGTTGGAGGCCAAGGGAATCCATGGCCGGCACATGCAGCCTGGAGATAGCTTTGCACCTGAGCGCAGTTTGGTAGAGAAGTAAGCCCATGACCATCGCGGATACGTTGCTGCAGGTCATCATCCCGATCTTGATTCCCCTTGGCATCGGTGCTGTGCTCCACCGCAAGTTCCAATTCGCTCTCGGAAGCTTTTCCAAGTTGATCATGTATTACTATTTGCCCGCTCTGGCATTTGTGAAGGTGTACGAAGCCTCGCTCACCGCTTCCTTAGTGGTCACGATAGTTGGCTTTCTGGCGCTGCAGTTTGTCGTTGTCTTGCTGCTTAGTCAGGGCATCAGCCGCTTGCTCGGTTTTCCCCGATCCCTGGCGGGCAGCTTCGCCAACAGCACCTTGCTGACCAACAACGGCAATATCGGCATTCCGGTCAATGCCATGGCCTTCAAGCATGATCCGTTCGCTCTGTCGATTCAAGTGATGGTCGTCACCTTTGAGTTGTTCACCACCTTCACCTTCGGGCTGTTCAACGTCAGCCGCGCCGCAAGCGGTTGGCGAAATTCCTTGCTTCAATTTGGTAAGATGCCCGTCATCTATGCCCTCATCCTTGGTGCCCTGCTGCGCCTTGCGCATATTCAAGTTCCGACTACTCTGCTTTCGCCCTTATCCACGATCGCCGATGGGATGTTGAGCTTCGCCTTACTATCGATAGGAGCACAGCTTGTATCCACCCCGCTGAAGCAAAATACATCGGCTGTCCTCATGAGCAGCTTCGTGCGACTTGCGGCAGCGCCTGCTTGCGCAGGGATCTTGCTTCATCTCCTGCATGTGCACGGCATCACCGCACAAGCGTTATTGATTGCAAGCGCCATACCCACCTCACGAAACAGTGCAGCCCTCGCACTCGAATACGATAACGAGCCTGGTTTCGCCGCGCAAGCTGTGCTTGTATCCACGCTGTTAAGCAGTATCTCGTTGACGATTGTCATTCAACTGGCTCAAGCCCTTTTTCCGGTTTGAGCCAGTTGTCTCCCGGATGTCGCCTACTACAGCACTTTCTCCTCTATGGTAAAAGGCCGCCACATGGGCGGCCAAAGAATCTTAGTATGCCTTTCTTTATAACGGGAATCCATACTTCACCTAAGGAATTACGGTTGTAAGCCGATCGGTCTTGTCCCGACGCTTACTCCCCCTTCTCCGTCTTCCGTTCCAGTGACTTCAGATCGGCGGTGACGATCTTGCCGGTATTGCCGAAGAGGTACACCTTTCCTTGGAACTCGACCGCATCGTACCAATCGTCAATCGTGAACACGTCCTGCTGGGTCCACTGCTTCGCATCCTCGGAGAGGAAGACGGTCCCTTCACTGCCGACCGCGACAAACAGACCGCCGATGTACGAGATGCCAAACAATCCGGTCCCCATGCCGTGGGCGGTGAGTCCGTCCGGGAAGGTCGAGGTCTTCCACTTTACGCCGTCCGATGAAGTCAGAATGACCGCACTCTTCGCATTCCCATAATAGCTGGCGGTCGTCACCACAAACTGGCCGTTGCCCCAAGCCACATCGAAGTTGTCACCCGGGAACAAGGCTGTGATTTGGCTCCACTTCACGCCATCCTTGGATACAAGCAGCAGTCCTTCTTCCCCTACGGCGACCAGAGTCGTGCCGTTTGATGCCAGGGAATTGATCTTTTTCTTGACGTTGGTTTTAAGGGTTGTCCACGTTTTGCGGTCCTTGGAGGACAGGATCACCCCGCCCTCTCCGGCTGCATAGTAGGTGCCCTTGACATAAAGGACGCTCAAGAGAGTGGCGGACGTGGGGGATTTCACTGCGGTCCATTTCAGTCCATCAGTGGAGGACATCATCTTCCCGTTGTCTCCGACGGCGAAGAAGTCCTTCCCGGACCATACGACGCTCCGCAGCGGGTAAGTCTGCCCGACCGTCGCTGATTTCCACTTGCCCGCCGTATTCATCTGAGCAGAGCCTTGGAAGCTGATAGACAGGTAAGCATGATACGAATCCCGGTAGCCTCCCACCATCGCCAGCTTGTCGCTGCCAGCAGCCGCTCCGTATACGTTTCTTGGCAGTTGAAAAGGATACAGCAGCGTCTGCTTCCAGCTCCGTCCATCGGTCGAAGCCTCAATCCCACTGTCGGTAATGGTTACATACTGTTTACCATTGTGAAACGTCGCATACGGATTCTGCTTCGGACTGGCCACAAATCCGGCATCGCTCCAGCTCTTCCCGTCCTTCGAGGTCCAGTTGACCAGCTTCAGCACATGGTTCGCTTTATCTGCGTAAACGAAGCCGTACGCATAAAACCGATCCTTCGCCCAATACACATCGGACCAGAAAACATTGGAGGACACGTACGTCCACTTCTCTCCATCCTTCGAGGTCATGATCGTCGCATCGCCGACCGCAACAAACGCTCCCCCGCCAAAGGTCATGTCCCATACCTGCTCGTAATTGGGCTGCTTGGTGCTGACCTTCTTCCAGGTGACGCCGTCCTTCGATACGGCTACAACCCCGTCTTCATAGCCTTGGGCCACGAAGGTATTGTTGCCCCAAGCGACGGCCGTGAAATTGGTGCCGATGCCGGTCTTGCGTTCCGTCCAGGTAATTCCATCCTCGGAGGAGTAGATCATCCCCTTCGAGTACTCCCCTCCGACCGCCACATACCGCTTACCGTTCCATACAGCGCCCCAGATGTACGGGGTGGGGATCGTCTTCGCCGTCTGCTTCCAGGCAACGCCGTCCTTGGAGGTCCACACGGTTGTCGTGCGCCCCGCCTCGCGGAAGCCCATGAAGTCGGTTTTCCCGCGAATGATGAAACTGAAATCTTGAGGATTTCCGGAATAGGTCTGCTTCCAGGTGAGACCGTCCTTGGATGTCTTCACATAACCGCCGGACGCCGGCATGACATAGAGTCCCCCGCCAGATGCGATGGACTTGGTTATACCGGTGTGCAGCTCATCCAACAACGACCACTTCAGCTTCAGATGAGTCGTCAGTGTCTTCTGTTCCTGAATGCTTCCAAAGAAGCCGGATAGCGCCACTTTCCGCGCCTTGAGCGATTCGATAGCGGCCTTGGTCGCCGGATCATTCAAGTCCAGGTAATTATTCGACGCCTGAACCTCCTTCAGGTTAGGCAGCTCGACAATCGGAGTCAGATCGCTGACTCGATTATCTCTCATGGTCAAGTATTCCAGAGAGGTCAACGCCTTCAGCGGCTCCAGATTCTCTACCTTGCTGTCGAAGAAGCTCAGAATCCGAAGCTTGGCAAGCCCGCGGATCGGAGTGAGATCGGAGATCGGGGTATCATCGAAGGAAAGCTCCGTCAGCTCCGTGAGTCCCGACAGGATCGACAAATCCGTGATCGGATTTTGCGACAAGGACAGCTCGGTCAGCTTAACGAGACCGGCGAGCGGGCGAATATCCTTGATTTGATTCTGACTGATGAGCAAGGAGCGCAGCTCGGTCAGCCCCGCAAGCGGGGACAGGTTCGTAACCTGATTCTCATTTAGGTTCAATTCCTTCAGCTGCTTCAAGCCGGACAGCGGGCTAAGATCGGTGATCTGATTGCCCCAGGAGGTCAACGAAGTCAGGTTGACGGCCTTCTCCAAGCCCTTGAGTGACTTTACCCCGCTGTAGTCGGGGATGGTTAATTCCTTAAGCTTGGCCAGATCCTCCTCCGTCAAAGCACCGGACGGCTTCGCAAGCTTGAGGCGAACAACCTTCTCCACCTTGGAATCGGCAAAGGTCACTCCTTCGGCATGCGCTGGGTAAACCGGAAGCAAGGAAATCAAGAGTGCTGCAATCACCAACAGGGATACGGCTCGAAAGCATAGATGTCGACGACTCATGGTTCTCTCCTTAAAGCTCGTTTTTATTTCTCAGTATACTATAAACTGGAAGGTCGAAATATGTCGTTTTGGTAGAGATGTCCAAAACAAAAACCAGGACACGGATGTCCTGGTTACGATCCTACTTATCTATGTCAAGCATCCCCAAACCGAAGATTGCTTTTACTCCTGTGCTTGTTGTTTCAGTTCACCTAATGCTTTTTCGATATCCGCGGTAAGAGTTGGATCTAAGTATTGAGGCGCGGAACGCTTGGCTGATGAAGAAAAATGCGCCATCGCCTCCACCTCCGCTTCCATCCTCAGCACCTTCTCTTCCACACGAGCAAACCCTTTTGCTACATTCTCCGTTTGGAAAACAACGATGCTCTGGGTCATCTCCTTAATGGAGCTGGCAACATTTACTCGAGACGCTAACAGAAGCCGGCGGTGGTTATATTCTTCCGATTGAACGAGCAGCAGCCCAATCTTTTCTTCCAGCACCTTCGTTTGCTCTTGAATCGTTGCATACTGTTCACAGTAAGCAGACAGTTTCTTCTCCTGCAGCAGCTTTTCCTGCAGCGCCAGCTTTGCAATATGGTCTTCCCCTTGCTTCACCGCAAGCTTAGCCTGGCGATCTCTTTTCTCTATGCTTTCTTCGGTCTCGGCAATCAGCGCTGCTTGTCTCTTTTCAATAAACAATTGATTTGCGAGTGCGTGCTGTCCCTTTGCAAGCTCTTGATCCAACTCCCGCATGTATTGATTGACCATGTTGATCGGCTGTTCGACCTTATCCAAAAGACCATTCGTTTCGGCCAAAAACACACTTTTTACCCGTTTCAGAATTCCCATGTTAGTTCGACTCCTTTGTATTGGTTTGGTTCTTTTCCCATTGGTCCAAAAAGTCGGAGGTAGAGGGGATCACCGAAACTGCACTCCCTGCACCCAATCCGCTTGCTCTCTTCCTGCTCCTGATGATCCCGTACAGCAGTCCGGCTCCCACAAGAGTGCCGCCGATGGCCAGTGCCGCGCCCCATCCTTCATGCTCATGCTCGCCTCTGTCCATGCCTCTTTCATGATGATCCCCGGCTTCGTCACGCCCCTCTCCGTCTCTAACGGATACTAGCAGTTGTGAGCCTTGCTTCCCGTGGTCATGATCGGATCGGTCCATCCTCTCTGTGGCGAAGCCTATTCCGACACCAACAAAGGCGATGATTCCGGCCGTGATGATGAGCCGCTTGATCCAAGATTTTCTCACTTTCATGCATCCTTCATCCTTTCGTCTATATCGTTTGTCTTCTCTACATGCCCCACTATAGGCTTGAAAAGTAAAAGTACGGTAAATGGGCAAAAAAAGACCCTTCCTCATCTTCCGATAAGAAAGGGTCCCGCTTATTAAGCTTGAGGGAATTTCACAATAAACGTACTGCCGTCCCCGAGAGTGCTCTCCACCTCGATCGATCCCCGGTGCACTTCGACAATCCACTTCGCAATCGATAATCCGAGCCCGGCACTTCCTTCCTCCCGAGAACGGTGCTCCTCCGCCCGGTAAAACCGGTCGAAAATCCGCTGCTTGCTCTCCTCGGGAATCCCGATCCCCGTATCCCGAATGGACAAGTACCACTGTTTGGGGTGGCTTCCCAGTGTAACGTCGACGGTTCCCTTCTCCGGCGTATACTTGATGGCATTGTCCAGCAGGATATACACCAGCTGCTTGATGCGTTCAACATCCGCCGTAACCGCCAACTTCTCAGGCAGAGAGGTGGTTAGCGTGATCTGCTTCTTCTGTGCGACCGCTTCGACCGCTTGCACCCATTGGCGAACCCTCGGCACCAAGTCGAAGGACGCCATTTCAAACTCGACCGAGCCGGAGTCCGAACGGGCCAATGTCAGCAGGTGCTGAACCATTCGGCTCATCCGACCGACTTCTTCCTTCATATCCGACACGACTTCGCGAGAATAGCGAGTCAAATCTTCGCCATTCTCCAGCTCGATGACATCCAAGGACGTGTTCAGAATACTAAGGGGCGTCCGAAGCTCATGTGACGCATCTGCGAGAAATTGCTGCTGCTGCCGATACGTCTGCTGGATGGGGATCATCGCTTTCTTGGACATGGAATAGCTTAACCACACGGCCGCGATAACAAAGAGAACGAGAATAAAGAGAAGCACCAGGAGAAGGTTCTGGAACGCCTCCGCATAGAAGGTGACGTCTCTTGCCGCATAAATGACGGCTTTCCTTCCATCCTCCATCACATACGGACGCGCCCCCACAAAAAGCAGCCGATCCTTATCTCGATATCTGTCGCCATCATGGTGGTCATCCGACTCCGGCAGCCATTTCAGTCGGAATCCGTCCCGGCGGGGATGCCACCGTTCAATCATGTCCAGATTATCATCACGGTTTTGTCGGATGGCGGTACTATCCGCAATGACCTTACCCTCATCATCGAGGATATAGAAGAAATACAAATCATCCCCGCGAGAATTGGACAGATCCGGGATGATGACGTCTCCATTCTCCGTTGCATACAAACTGGAGTGAAGCAGCTGACGTTGTTCCCGATAAGCCATGCCCAGAAAGAAAATTGAGACGATCATGGAAAACAACATCAAGAACACGATGATCAGCCAGGCATAAGTGAAGGTTAACTTTCTTTGAGTCTGTACGAACAAGTCTCTCTTTTTCAACCATTTAGGTTTCAAACCGATACCCCACTCCCCTGACGCTGTGAATCATCGCTTCCCCTTGCACAGCCTCCAATTTATCCCGGAGCATTTTCACCGTGACATCCACGTTCTTGTAGGATACCTCGCTCCCGAACCCCCATACCCGATCCAGAATGACTTCCCTTGTCAGAACATTGCCGAGGTTTTGCAGAAATAAATCGAGCAGCTGATATTCCCGCTGGCTGAGGAGGACCTCTTCTCCACCTCTCACCAACTGACGCGACGAACGATTTAATGTAAATGGTCCGAATTCGATCACATCCGCTTGAATGGGAGCGAAATTCCGCCGTGTCAGCGAACGGAGACGGGCAAGCAGCTCATCCATCTCAAAGGGCTTCGTCAGATAGTCATCCGCTCCCGCATCCAGCCCGAGAATTTTATCCTGCAGCGCATCCTTCGCGGTTAACAGGAGAATCGCCTGACCGTAGCTGGCGGCTCGTAAGCTTTTGCAAACTTCAATTCCATCCTTGAGGGGCATCATCCAGTCCAAGATGAGCACATCGTAGGAGGATGATCCTTCGGCATACCCCAGCGCGTCTTCGCCGTTTTCTACCCAATCCACATGGTAGCCGCCCTTCTTCTCCAGGACATATTTCACCAATTTCCCTAGCTTCTTGTCATCTTCAGCGAGAAGAATGTTCATCCCGTTCACCGCCGAGCGTAGAATAGTAAGTCCAGAATACCACAGCACGGTAAAAGCACGGTAAAAGAAGTCCGACAGCGAAAGAACGGGCAGCGGTGATAGGAGCGGTTAGCCAGCAAGCTCAAGCAGCATAATAATGCCCTCGACCCATCCTGCCGGATACATCGAGGGCTGATATGAATTGTCGTTAATCGTTACTTAGTATTCGTCATTCTCTTAGGTAGTGCGATATACGGTCCAAATTCATTAGGGGGTTACCGTATGCACTAACCCGATAACATCAATGGTATAAAGCGAGAATCATTTCTCTATACTCAGCCATCTCCTCATCGTAATAGAATTCTTGGATTTATGATCAATATATGGAGAGTCGCACCCCGTAAAAGCTTGAAAATCACGGACTGTATACCCTGAGCAACCGATTCTGATCCAATTATCCAGAAAGGCCCCAAAGTTTTTACCCAAAGAATATCTAGAAAAGTGATCTTCATGAGACAAGAATATTACCTCACCAGGAAGATAGTGAAGATCGATAGCGAAATAATCGCCGGATCCATCCTTGGCAAAAATTAAACTATTTTCCCAATAATGAAGGGACTCGTCATGCTCCTCCAGCATATCGATATGATCTAGGCGTTCTTGGTTTAAGGTAGGCAAGGCATCCAAATCCCATAGCCCTCCATCTCGCAAGCCCCCACCTTCGATTAACCTGCCCCCATCACTCAAATGGCACCCGTAAGATGGGTTAGTAACAGACCAAAAAAAGGTTACTTTTTTTGAGAAGTTGAGTAGTACATCCACAAATTCACCGGGAAGCTTCGTATTCAACATGGATTCGATTTTCATAAGCTCGCTTATGGTGGCTTTGTCTGCAATGTGAAGCTCACTTTCTCCACTTATTTCCTTGCTGTAGGACAAGACCTTTTCAAATACGTTTTTCCAATCAAAATAGTTAGGGCTTTCCCAAATCCCCTGATCTTCTGTGATTCTGGGTTGCTGATCATGCTCTCCTTCAAAACTTACCCAATAAGGCAACTCGTCGGGGCCTAAAGGCAACTCTGATTCATACTGTTTATGCTGCTGTAAAAACTCATGGCCTAGTGAAGAAACCACCAGTTTTTTTGGGGAGAGGCTAATAACGTCTATGTAACCTTTGTGAATAACTGTCTTAATAAAGTTTTCGAACTCATTTTGGGGAATCCTATAATCGGAATGAGAAAAACTTCTATCTGACGCGATCATCTTCAGTACAATATAGAGCAACCTTTTCAATTCCATTAACTCCTTATATCTATTACATGTAAAGAGCAGTGCATATAAAATCGGACAAAATCAAGAGATTCAAGGGCTTGGTAATCCGGCCTTCTGTAGTCGATGCGTCGTTCAAAAGATCGAATAATACCTTTCTTCTTACGGGTATCCATACCTCACATCCGCCGCTACTCTAGATAATTCCATGCGGAATCCAGTTCAAACCGTCCGCTTTCCTCAATGAATCGGGATAACAATTCGACATGCGCCGAACCGATGATCAACAATATTCGGTCATCACTAGAATCGGCAAGCCGGGCCAGGTTGGAAAAAAGAATGAGGTTTCGTTGGTACCACCAAATCAGCCACTCCACTCCTACGTACTGATCCCCATCTCCGATTCGCGCCATGTTTAGGTTCATCGTATGATGCTTCTTGACCCCAGTTGGTTCGTTACAATCGCGGTACATCTCCAGAATGCTTCGGTAAGAAGGAGCGGCTGGTTGGTCTCCTGAATGAAACAACCACCCATAGATTTCATCCCAGAGCGCCGGCTGATGTTCCTTCGCCCATTCATATACCTCTCCTGCACTCTTCGTTCCTGCACCCTTTTCCATCCAATCGATGCAATAGACCTGTTCGTGAACGAGATCCGCAGCGATACGAAACCCCAGTTGGTAGGCCTCGTTAACGGGAAGCTCAAAGCTCCCTTTGCGATACTGCCGGTATTGTTCATTGACGGTGTCGTTCTGTTTGGTTACCAGCTCTAGGGCTACCTTGGTTGGATGAAATCTCCTTAATCGTTCCACAACTTCCGCTATTTCTTGCCGCCTTTGGGCGGATAACACGAACTCCGTTCTGGCCGAAAACAAGTCAGTGGTTGATCCCATGTGGAACGTGCCGAGCAGCAGCAATTTTGGCAGCTTTGGTTGTATTGGTTGTACAGAAGACTCTATCCCGCCCATTTGATCACTCCATTAGGGTCATGGTGGAGAAGGCAAAATAAAAAACAAGACAACGGTGTCTTGTTCTGGATGAATAAGCTTAATCAAGTTTTCGAGGAGTCTGGATTTTTACCAAGACTTCAATCTAAATGATAACCGAAGCGAAAGAAACAGTCTAGTAATTTTTGGGTAGACTGTTACGATTATACCACCGGTAAAAACAATGCAGGTGCGCGCCTTAGCATGAAATGGAGTATACCCATGAAGGGATTAGACTTGAGTGAGCAGTTTTATTGGGAGATGGTTCGACCCATCCTGGAGAGGCGTTTCCCAACCTTACTGGAACGACATGCGGCAGGATTAATTGGCTATGGCTCCGATGTCCTTGGCCATGATGATGCTTTATCGAGGGATCACGAGTGGGGGGCAAGATGCCATCTGTGGTTGCTGGAATCGGATTACGATGAGGTTGCCGCTCTCCTGAACGAAGCTCTTCATGAAGAATTACCGTTTACTTATAAAGGATTTCCGGTTCGGTTTTCATTGGATGACTGTAATGAGGTATTGATCCCTTATAACGGCAGTACCAACCTGCATCATGTCGCCATCACGACGGTTCAACGGCATAGGAGAATTCAATTGGGGTTGCAATCCTCTCGCCCCTCCATGCTTGACTGGCTTGTCATCCCGGAGCAAAAGCTGCTGGAGTGGACGCGGGGGAGGATTTTTACAGACCCCGTTGGCGACATTTCGCAAATGCGAGAAACCTTGTCCTATTTACCCGATGAGGTTTGGCGATTCAAATTGAAGAATGCCTGGAGTTCGTTTTCTCTTCTCCGTGTAGCCAGGCTAACGGATCGAAGAGGCGAATCTTTGTCCGCCAGACTCGTCATTAACCGAATGGTGGAGAAGGCCGTTCAACTGATTTTCCTCTACCATAAGAAGTACCGCCCCGGCACGTACAAATGGATTTCGAGAGAGCTTTCCCAAATAAGCCCGCTGGCCGATCAAATGGGCAAGCAGCTCGAGGGTGCTTTGATGGAGATTTCCATCCCTAGGGCCGTTGAGCAAATTGAGATGGTATTGGATCAATTATTCGTCCAGCATAATGAGTTAAAGCTAACCGAACCACTCACCCTTCAGCCCCCTCCCCCTTATGCAAGAGGGATGCAAACCTACTCCTATAAAAGCATAGAAGAAGCTCTATTCGCTTCACTCCCTGAAGAGCTTAAGCAAATGGAGCTATCCGGAGCCGTCGATCAATTTGTTACGAACGAAGACATTTTAATCTGGGCAGACCACTACACGAAGTTTAAACCGCTATTCATGATGAAGTCCGATATTGAAAGAACGGGTATCGGGGATATGATCGTTTAGATGTACGAGGAGCCTCTTCCGCCTCAGTGGTGGAAGGGGTCATCCCCCCGTGTCAGGGTTTCCCCATATGTTCTGATTTTGAAAGGAGATCCGGGGAAGCATTCTGTAAAGGTGTAGCCGAATGGTTTCCTGTTCGTGCGTGCTTCTTTTTATCCAGATGCCTGTTGTTCATTAGGTTACGCTTCCCCGCCGATCCGTTCCACCTTCTGATAAAAGCACAGCTCTGTGTAGAAGCTCACCCGGCCGTCCTTGATGTGGAACTCCTCAAACCCTTCCCAACAGGGGCGATACTCGCCACCCTGCTCAATCCAGCGAATGAAGGCCCGCCAGTCCTTCTCCAGAAAATGATGAACCCCCGGAGACACCGCATAAGTCCCGCCGCTGTACGTCTTCCTCTTGACCTTCTCCTTCTCCGTCTCAGCCCAGCCTGTCGGCTCATCGGTAAGATCGAAGAACACCTCGCAAAACGACTCCTGCTCCTCCGTCTCCCCGTACCGGACACCCAGCTTCACCTGCGGCCCATTCGCCAAGCCGTTTCGCTCCACCCAATTCAATATGGCATCCATCGCCTCATATTTCAGCTTCCCGAGGTCATCGCCTACGGCGCGGTAATACACCGCTTCGCGGGAGGGCAATTCGATGATCCGATTCTCGGTCGGCCTCCTGATCGGGATGAAGATGTCCATCTCCGGCGGGGCGACGGTGCAGCGCTTGTCATACACCTCCATCACGGCAAAGGGCGTATCAGGCAAGTGAGCGGTCAGAAAGGTCTGGCTCTCGAACCACTCCCCGTACACGTACCCGATCGTTTCGCCCAGCGTCTCCGCAATTGGCCCCGTGTGAGTTGCCTTGGCATAGAGCAACGGCGGAATCTCCATTCCGACCGCACCCGCTGGCACCTGATCCAGCCCCTCCACCTCGAAGCCGACAAAATACCGAAGCGTCCCGTCCGCATCATACAAGCTAAGCGCCACCTCTTCGTCGTCCTCCGGTCGAACCCGATTCTTCACTTGTCCAAACAAGCGCTCCCAGCCTTGGTAATAATCGTCCCAAACTTGCGCAAAGCTCCTCTGTCCCTCTCCTGTGCCGATGAACCGCTCGATTCCGAGCAGATACAGCGTAGGCTTCTCCACCACTTGCACGTCCATCCTTCGGTCTCCCCTCTCAAAAGAATTCCGAATGGAGGCCATCTTCATCTCCTGGAACGTATAGCCGCGCTTGCGGTAGCTCTGAGGAGTCACGCCATAGGTGCGCTTGAAGGCCCGGCTAAACCCCTCATGCGACTCGAACCCGTAGAGGTAAGCCAGGTCAACAATGTTCTCCTCCGCAGCCAGCATGCGCTTGGACGCAGCATGCAGCTTCCGGCGAATGACGTAATTCATTGGCGTCTGCCCGGTGTAATGGGTGAACCACTTGAAGAATTGCGACTTGGAAAAAGCCGCCTGCTCCGCCAAGCTGTCACTGTCGATCGGCTCCTCGATGTTCTCCTCGATATAATCGAGGACGGCTTGAATGCTTCTTGCTGATTCCATGGGGATGAACCTCCTTTCCTCTGAAGGATAGCATTCGGGGTTTAGGGTGTTCTCGACGGTTCTTCTTGAGTTTGGGTGGCTGAGGTAAGGCTGAGGGTGAATGCAAAGATTCAGTAAGACTACGTGATAAAGGTATGGAATAAAAAGCATCGACAAGGCTGTTGGGAAAGTTGTGCATAGTAGCAAAAGCTTATGTAAGTAGGTTATCGGTGAAGCTTCGAATTATAGAGCGGCGGTCATATCGCCTTCCTCCTCCGGTAAACGTGACTCTCCTTTCTTCATCGTCTCGGCCAAAAATCCCTTCTCCAAGCGCAAATGCAGTAGCTCGGTCCGCAGATCCTGTTCGATGTGATGGATATTCGTGATGATTTCCTCCCCGATGGCCCTCCCCATCTCTCCATACCGACTGACATACTCCAACAGCGACCACTGGCAGCCTTCGCAAAGCTCAATCTTCGCCAGCAGCTCGTCTTCCTCGTCCACCAGCTTTTCGTACACGTCACAGGTACTCGTCATGTGGGTTCCTCCTTTGTGGCTGTTTTGTTGTGTTCATTTTGTATAATTTATCCTTTTTGTTGAATACTTTATCTGTGGATTTCATTATATCAGAATGATAATAGGCGTAAAAGGAGATTTTTCCTTGAATGAAGCCCAGTCGCTCAAACAAGTGATCGGCAAAACCGTCAAAGCGCTCCGCCTACGCCAAGACCTTACCCAAGAGGACCTAGCCGACCTGTGCAACGTGGACCGCTCCTACATATCCATGATCGAAGTTGGACGAAACGAGCCTTCTGTTACGAAACTGTTCATTCTCTGCAAGGGGCTGGAGATAAAGCCTTCGGATTTTTTTAGGTTGATTGAGCGGGAGTATGGGGAATAGGTTTTAGATACTTGTTAGAATGCGAAACAAAAATCGTTGTATCTACAAAAAACCAAGGAGAGAGCTATTAATCGTAGCTCTCTCCTTGTTAATAATTTTCAACTTTTTTGCCCCTCTCTAAGTACATCCCTCGCGAACTGACGAACTAAATAATGATTGTCTGTAATCAACTTTTCTAAGACCATTCTATACCCCTGGTTTTGACTTTCCTTACCCCCCCTTATCACTAATATTTTCAATCTGTAATCAGCATCATTCACTATGTAAGATAACGATTTCGATACAATATCAGAGTATTCCGATTTCATCATTCTAACTAAGCATTTTGTTGCAAGTACTTTTAATTCAAGATTATTATTCCTGACATGTGACAAAACAAGCTGAAGAACTGCAGAAAAGTAGGGATTATTTCTAATATTACTCAAATCACAGTATTCCATGTATATCTCTATGGAAGTTAAAAGTTGGATGTTGTCATAGGGACTTGCATTATAATGCATGGCGATTATTTCGAATAACTCTATACTGATATCTTTTCCCAACATCTCTCTCAAAAATAGCAAGTTCGTTCTAAGAGTAAATTCTGTCATACGGTTAAAAAAACCATCCTCAAAGGAGGAGCACACATTTAAGTATTCGTTAGTTATTTCCCTTGAAAATGCACTCCACTTTAAGTCGGATATTTCTTGCTTATTACAAATACCTCTCAAGAATAAGATGAATTGTGTAGCTTCTATCTTCTCTTCAGTTGTTTGCTTAGGATTTATAAGAACTTGAGTTGATACCAAGATTAGTTCATCAAGCAATTTATCGGCATCTATAATTACATTTGAACCCAATAATATATTTCTCATCGTTTTGAAAGGATGACTTGCGTAAGAAGAATAACTCCCCCCCCTTCCTTGATGTTGATTTCTTTCTCTAATCTCCTCTATACAACTAAATAAGAATGCCTCATCGTTTTGAGGTGTCCGTTCAGATATTTCCAATTTGTAATGAGTTTTAAAAAAGGTAGACCAATTATTACTAATAAAGGTATCCCATTGTTTAAGTTGGTTACACTTCAATCGCATTGTTACCACTAGATTGGGTAAACTTCTATATCTTCCTCTTAAATTTGGATCTTTAATAATGTTAGTTAGCTGCTCAACAACCATTACATGTGTTTCAGGGTTAACTTTTACCCAATCTATTTCGATTAAGGTTGAAAAGAAATCATCAAAGAATCTATATTGCTTATTATTCAGTATAATAAGTGCCCTTGCCACTACCGACTCATGATCAACTCTACTCATATTAGCTTTTATGCAACTAGACACTGCAGATGAGAGATTAATATTTGGAGTTACATCAGCAAGCCACTCATCGATTATTTTAAACAACTCACTATGAATATTGTTATAGTCTTCATCAGAAAAATAGTATCCTAATAATTCAATTAATTTAATCTTTAAAAGGTGCCTTTCTGGTGTGTGTGGTATTGTATCGGCAAGTTTATATAACTCTTTAATCCTACCAAAACTACAGGTGGCAATTATATCGTTGCTACGTCGATATACTTTTTCTAAGGATTTTATATCATTATTAAGAATACAAAATTTAAAACATAAAAATTTCCACTGATATTCGTCATATTCCCTTGAGAAATAGTAAAAAGTTTTATACAGCAGCTCATTAATACCTAACATATGAGTTAAAGAACCATAACAAACCGAAATAATATAACTTCGTCTTATTTGGTCAATAACACTTCTTAACCCAGTGCCAAACCTTTTTGTATATGGACTCTGAGTATTCAATTCGTAAAGTTCCTTTAATATAGCTCTATACGTATTTCCTTCTGTTCTATCTAATAAAGGATAATGGAGGACATGAGAACGTTTTTGAAGCTCACTTTGTGCGCCACCTTCACTATAATCATATGAGTGCCCCTTAGTCTTCATTTCTAAATTTCTCTTGTCGATTAATATATCGTCTGTAAACCAGTAAGGAAGTTTATTGTCACAAGCAAATAAATATGCTTCTTCTAGCATTTGTACTGCATCATCAACCTTACCTTCATAGACACGCCGAACAGCTCTCCAGCGAATTAATACTGCTCTTGTAAGTTCTTCAGAGTGCATTTTTTGAAAGTCTTCCTCAGGTAGTGTCAAATTTGATGGATCATATTTACCTTCTCCATGTATTACTTTTATGAATTGATAAGCAAACTGATCCAGTTGATTTGTTTGTCCTAAGTATTCCGTGCCCTCCCCCTCCATATTATCAAAGTAGCTATATGTTAGAGGGAAATCATGATTTTTTTGTTTTCCAAAAAAAAGCCCCTGCTTATCACCACTAATTGAATAAGACATTTTTTCCTCTTGATGTTCTTCCACAGATAGTTGATGGGTCAATGTAAGTCCATTCCTAGAATAGATAGTATATATATTCAGAATATCAATAATTACGGACTGATACCCTTCTCGAATAAAATCCTTAAAGTTTGGGATAATCCTATACTTAGCACCTTGAGGTCCTTTAAGTTCATTTTCAATGCTAGTACTTGGTTTAGTTGGGTTATTGCAAAACAAATAAATAGCCTTTTTTTGTATTTCTCTAGAATACTTCCATTCTTTCATTACCCCTTCGGTTATAGCGCTTTCATTATCTATAAGAAATAATACAACATGGCATTCTTCCAGTTTATTTAAATACGTATCTTGCGTACAGTTTGATGCTGCAGCACTCTCTTCAAAAATATATGTTTTAATTATGCCTGTTGCCTCTAGCAACTGCTTGATAGAGCATCTAATTAAATCGTAATTCTCCACACCGCATTTCGAACTTATAAAAACTTTTATTTTATCCTCGATAAACAACATGATCCTAATCACCTCTAGAAACTAATTTTCTAGACTTTATAATAAATATCCCAAATAGGTCGATATATTTTCTAATCTATGTATCCCCAGTTTTTGTACACCTCTTCACCGTAGTAATGTAGCGATGAAGTAAGCTGATTCTCTTTATTATGAGTACTAAATTGAGAAACTGCTGCTGCAATGGCCTTTTCTTTAAATGCAACATGAATGCATTTAGCGGTATTATTCCCTATTCTCTCATATAGGGCTTTTGGCCACTTTTCTTTGTGAGAGTTCGGGTTCAATATAGATTTATATTCTGGGTATGCCACAATGATTGGAATTTCATAAAAATCGACAGCCTTCTCAATTTCGAAATTCAACATACCTCTATCCCAATTTGTATCCTTAGAGATAATTAGTAGCATGTTCTTTGAACTCCTCATTCGCTCTAATAACCTCGATTTTAGTGTTGCTATTGTGCTACTATCTCTGACCTGGTATGTTTTTTTATGACTGTCGCTAAAGCTTAATTGAAATCCATTCGAATGATTCCACTTCTGTAATAACCCATAGTACTTCATATCGCCCTCAGTTGGATTTGTAGTTGCATTTCCATCAAAAGCGACATACGTTCCGTTTCGATATGCCATCAGACTACTCCTTTCAATTTGTAGAAATTAATTCTATCCTTTCTAGACTCATGTATAACGATTGTTATTTTAGAAGGATATGAAAACTTGATTCTACTGATCTTAAAGGACCACAAGAGCAATTCTAATAATTCTTGGTCCGTAATATTGCTGAACCCTTTAAATCTAGTAACCCCAGAACCCATAAGCGGTACCGAAACCGATTTCCCTGCATAAATAATGTCTATCTCATTCCAAAAATTTAGCAAGAAGTTGACGTAATCATTCATACATAAATATGCTCGATTATCATCATCAAACTTTGAAAATGCTGTTAATAAATATTCGCCGTATTGAATAATGCTCCCTAATCTAAATTTATTCTTTTTACCATGAGCTCTCTTCTCATTAATTTCAATTAGTTTCTCCCTTAACACACCGTCTGTTTCGATTAAGCTATCTAATTGGTTAATATCAGTTTCCACTTCGTTTAAGAAAATTCCATTCAACGTATTCTCTGATATTATTTTATTATCTACTATCGTGTCGAAGTACTCATTAAATCCAATCACCTTATATCCTTGTTCTTTAAAAATATCCCCAACTTTTACAACTACATATGAATTATCAACACTAAATTCAACTTTCGATAGTGTATTGGCTCTAATCCATAACAGTAGATAAGTCGCAAATAAAATAGCCACTATTGAAACACTAACTATAACCTTTTCTTTTTCGGCTACATCAAGCACGATAGAAAAGAATGAAAACACGACACTGACTGGTGACAATATGTAGAGAAAATCAGTTATTAAACGTCTATCAATAAGTGCAACTTTTTGTTTCATAGAATTCACCCTTTAGACAAATGTTAAAAAAATCCTTACATAACCGAAAATCCTCTAATATTCCTTGTCTTCTCCTAGACAAAACGAAGTTCCAGTTATGAATAAACCGTGCAATTTAACAAATAGTAGCGTCCCCACTTGTACTGTGAATGTGAAGCTGTTTTCTCTCTAACTTTACAATTAGAATATCCCTCCACCTTTCTAAGATCTTATGGAGTGGGTTTATCTTTTGTCTGTCAGAATTTTTTTTGATTGATGACCTAACATCCCCCTCAAGGACTTTAATGATTAATTTACCAAATAGACCTAAACAAAATCTTTTCCACCACCGTTTTTGCCCTTCTTGTTCAAGTTCTTCTACTTTTCTTAGTTCATATTCTAGTACTGCATGATTATTTATGTAGATTATAACGTAAATTCCCAATTGTTTAAGTAAGCAATTTACATCATTCACAGCTTCCTTAAATTAACACTACAAGTTTACGTATTAGGAGTATATGAATCATTAATAATAATTCTGAACTATTTCCAAAATAACAAAAGAGGAGACCTGCTATTGAAGGCCTCCCCTATCCCCTTACAGGTCGATGCTTAAGCTTTTTGAATATTTGTAAGGAATAACATCATGTCGTTCTGTTTTTAACCATGCATCTTCTCGATGAGATATTTTACTCAGTTCTACAGACCCCCTTTCTTTAAACACCTCCATTATTCTGTTCATACAACGTATTTCTCTTGGGTCAAATACTTCAAGCAATTGACCCTGTTCAAGTTGAATCATCGCTCTGTATTCTTCCGAGGAATAGCCATTCATTTCATCCACATTTATATTTAATACATTTCTATCCACCATTTCTTCCAGTAATGAGGCGTGTTTTAAAGGTACAGGGCCAAACTTTTGATTCTGATAAGGGGTTCCACTTATTGAAACGTCCGCCACTTTAAAATGCAAAAAATCGGAGTACCATAATAGTTTCATTAATTTAGTCTTTAAAACACCGTTTTGTGCAAAATACAAAAGCATATTAACCAATTTTTGAGGATCAAACTTTCGATTCCCCGTAAATTCAAATGTAGCATTCTCATAGTAAGGGTTTATTGAGGGTAATGTATAAGGGTCCTCCATCCATATTTTTTCATAAGGTTTTAATTTGGTTTGTAATTTAAAAAACTCTGCATCTCCAAGCCGTTCCCGTGCATTTAGTAATAAACCCCAAGCATGACTTGGACGTTGATTAAGATGATCCAATTCATACAATTGAGTAGAATTGGGATTTGTCAAACCAGCCTCATACCTTTGTACAGTTGCCAATCCCCACCCCAGTAACTGTGATAACTGTAATTGAGTCAACTCAAGTACTTTTCGGGCTCGCCGGGTTCTTTTCGCAGCAATTATCTTATTAAGGGAGATTGGATCATATTTTTCATCAAATAACCGATTACCGCATTTTTCACATTTCCGAAATTCATCCGGAATCTCAAATGTTTCCCCCTCTACGGTGAACCGGCTCGGTTCCGCTACGACGACCGACTCGACTGCACCACAAAATTCACATATAAAACTCATTAGAGTATTCCTCCAGAAAATTATTTTGACAAATTGTCTTACTCCATAAATCAATCTTTTATTACTCTCCAATTTCCTCCAAAGTCCCTTAAACAGCAGTTCAATTTCAATCCCTTTTATGTCTCCTCGGCCACTCTGCATTCGCGGCCGAGGTTATTTTATTACTAATTTAGTTTATCTAAATCGCTCCACTTATATCCAATCGTCAGGATGTATGGACATTATTGCAACTTCCGCCTCTGCTGCTGTAATCTTCAGCTTTATATAGGCTCGTCGCCCTTTGATATACTTCTTAAACTTGTAGATGCATAAACCATCCCTTGGAAACTTGCTATCCAATTCTGGTCCATCCTTCTTGAAGTCGTTCCACCTTAACTTCTTTAGCTCCTGTATTGCTTCGTCTTCTGTTAAGTCCAGTTCGGCCATAGCGACAATATAATGTACACAGCTTCCATCAGGCTTACGGATATTTCGTGGGATTACTCTACAACACCCTGTATCAACAAGGGTCGTAACTTTTCTCATCAACTTGTAAAAATCATCTTCCGAAACCGCCAAAACAGAACCTCCTCCTTTCCCAAGTTTTATCTCAATTATTACATCAATGATGCATTATTGTCAAACAATCAACATCATTGATGTTATC
Source organism: Gorillibacterium timonense (assembly GCF_001457415.1). Taxonomy (GTDB): domain Bacteria; phylum Bacillota; class Bacilli; order Paenibacillales; family NBRC-103111; genus Gorillibacterium; species Gorillibacterium timonense. The sequence goes on along the minus strand of NZ_LN881721.1, from coordinate 104,437 downwards.
TATTTGACATTTTCCATTCTGAGGATCTCAAAACCGCAAGCAGAGAACGCTGGAGATACGGCTCGTTAAGCCGTTCAATGTAGTTCCTCTTACCCTCGTCACGCACGTTACCTACATAGCAAAAAGGCCGCCACATGGGCGGCCAATCGATCAAACCTTTCTCCAAAAGAAGCCTTCGCTCCCCTCAATACTCCCCTTTAATAACAAAAAACGAGCCCCGGATGGTTCCGGCTAATTTCGACTTCTGTCGAGCGAACTTGAACTTCCCTTCCAACTCCTTCGGTACTTCCATCCCCTCAGACAGCTTTAACCCGACGGCCCGCTTCTTGGGGTCATCCACGGTATACAGAACATTGATCCCGAGACCATCTTCATAGAAGACGAAGGTCCATTTTATGTTTTCCACTTGAAAGCTCGACGTCTCCAAGGGCTTTGCCGCAAATTCAAGATTACGTTCTTCCTTCAGAATGCGGTTCACATAAGCAAGGGTCTCCTGGCTTTCGCTGGCGGGTACAACCGTGAATTCATGCTTGTACTTGTTCATGAAGTAGCGGGCTTCATTGGCGCGTAGACCCGCAAGCGCTTCGGCAACCGGCGAAGATTCTAAACCAGCCGTAGACACGGTTTTAAAATCAACGATGTAGGACATTCCCATCCCTCCTGTGATCTCCTTATTTCTTAACAACGGGAATCCACATTTCCCCATAGACGAAGCCGTCTTCTCTTCCCCTTTGACCACCAAGTATTCCCCTTTCGGGAACTGGATAACCCGAGATCCTTCGGAAGCGGGACCCGATCTTTCTGTCAGGACTCCCGCCGTTCCATCAGAACGCTGCCGAATCCGACAGCGAGGGCCAGCGCCACCAATATGGCTCCAACCCACGGAAGCGAGGAGAGAGACAGGCGGGGAATCACCACACCGCCGACAAAAGCGCCGATCGCATTGCCGAGATTACCGGCCGAATGGCTGGAGGTGGCCGCTAAAGTCGGGGCGTCCTTGGCGATGCTCATGATACGAACCTGCAAGCCCGGCATGACGGCAAAGGACCCAGCCCCCCATATAAAGATGGTAACAAGAGCTGCGATCTCGCTGTGAATCGTGAACGTCAGCGCTGTTAATGCAAGGACGATGGCGGTATAGGTGCCCAGAACCGACGGCATCAGCTTCCAGTCCGCCAGCTTGCCACCGACGATATTGCCGACGGTAACGCCGACCCCGAACAGAACCAGTATCCAGGTGACATTCTCCTCGGTGAAACCGGTAATCTCCACCAATAGCGGCGTAATATAAGTGAAAACGGCGAACAGCCCTGCGTTGCCTAACACGAAAATAAGCAGATACACCAGCAGCTTGGGGCTCATCAGCGCAGCAACCTGCTGCCGGATCCCCGCCGCCTCTTCCTGCGGCATTCGCGGAATCAAGAGAGCAACGCCTACCAAGGCAAGCACGCCCATCAGCGCGATCGACACGAAGGAAGCTCGCCATCCCAGATGCTGACCGATATACGTGCCGAGAGGAACGCCCAGAATGTTGGCAATCGTCAGCCCGGCCATCATGACAGATACGGCGCTCGCCCGTTTGTCGGGGCGTACCAGATTGGCCGCAATGACCGCGCCGACGCCGAAGAAGGTCCCGTGGGTAAGAGCCGTCAACACCCTCGCTCCCATCAGAACGGCGTAGTTAGGGGCGATGGCGGCGATGCCGTTGCCCGCAATAAAGAGGAGCATGAGAAAGATCAACAGCTTCTTCTGGGGAATCCGGCTCGTCAGCACGGTGAGTATCGGAGCTCCCAGAGCTACCCCTAACGCATATAAGGTGATCAACTGTCCAGCTGCAGAGATGCTGACGTGCAGGCTCTCTGCAACATTCGGTAATATGCCCATAATAACGAATTCGGTCATGCCAATGGCGAAGGCGCCCACCGTAAGCGAAAGCAGCGAGATGGGAAAACTCCCCTTACCCGCCTGCGGTCGATGGTTTTCATGTTGAGTAAGATCCATGATGCTGAGCTGTCATCCTTTCGTCTGTCGTGTCCTGTTGTGAAGGGGCACAGATTCAGTGTGCATGGTTATTAGTAGATTCTACTCGAAGAAGGGGAGCTTGTCTCATTGAATTTTGAGTACGGCGATGCAACCGTTTACGTGTTAACGATGAAGTCGCTCATTTATATTAGCAAGGACTGATGGACTCCTTAAAGATATTGAGGATAACAACCCATAAAATCAATAAAATCAATTTACTAATTAAAATAATGAATTTTTTTCATTTACAAATTCATTTTATTGATCTATAATTCAAGAAAAAGAAAGGAGTCGAGTATGAAATATCCCATCCTCACACAGTGTCCGGTATGCGACCATCCGCTGCATGCCGTCAAGCTGGAATGCGGACACTGCCGGACCACGATTGAGAACAAATTTGAATTATCTAAGCTGGCTCTACTCTCGCCCGAACAGCTCCATTTTGTCGTCACCTTCCTCGTGAACAGAGGCAACATTAAGGAAGTGGAGAAGGATCTCGGCATATCTTACCCGACGGTGCGCGGCAAGCTCAATGATATCATTACGGCCCTCGGATACGATAATAAGCCGAAGAAGCCCGAAGTCGATGAGAAGAAAGTCATTTCCATGCTGGAGAATGGCGAAATCACCGCGGATGAAGCGGTCAAGCTATTAAAGGATGAATAGGGAGGAAGAAACCATGAAAGAAGAAATCAGCAAGGTGTTGTCCATGATGCAGGAAGGCAAAATTGATTCCGAGAAGGCTTCGGAGTTGATTGACGCGCTGAAGGAGAAGAACACGGCCCAAACCTCGCAAGCCGTGCTTATGCCGGGGAAACCGGACTATTCGGTGAAATCGTCATCGGGATCGAGCGGTTATTTGGCCAAAATGTTGAAAATACGGGTGACCTCCCAAGAAAACGATAACGTCAGCATCAATTTACCGATTAGACTGGTTAAGGCTGTTCTCGGAGCAGGGCACGGCATCGCGTCCAATATTCCACAAGCTGCGAAATATGTGAAGGATATCGATATCGACTTGTTGATCGATGCCATCGAGAACGAGCTCGACGGGCAAATCGTTGACATCCACTCCGGTGAAGCGACGGTCACCGTAGTGATCGAGTGATGAGTCATGATGATTGTGAAAGTGAAGAGCACGGAGCATTCTTTTACGATACCAGTCCCTTATGCCGTATTGCGCATGGGGATCGGTATTCTGACTTCACATTTCGTCCGTCGCAAAATGAAGGATTGGTTGAACCAGTACGACGGGCATGCGGGTGAGCACTCGAGCGGGGAACCTGATTTCGATTTGGACAGCAGCCAGTTCGGGTCGAACGGCAGCCAATTCGGGATTGCACTGGTGCAGTCGATTCTCGAAAACCAAAGCACAGGACAAGCGCTCAGGCAGTTCATCCTGGAGTTACAACGTTGCAAAGGAACCGTTCTGGTCGATGTCAAGGCTCAGGACGGCACGAACGTGTTGATCAAACTGTAGGTGACTGCTGAAACCGGTATGGTACTCTGCCCAGCTGCTTGATTTTATAGAAAGAGAACGGCACCTTTATGCTTACTTATGGTACGGTTCACCACGCTGTCCGAAACGGCAAGATTATTGAAGAAAGTCCAACCCACAAAAAGGATTGGACTTTCTTAACGTTTGTCTCTAAATGAACTCCAATGCTTTTTCAAGAACGACATCCCTGTTGTTGTAGAGATCTTCTCGACGGCGTTCCACCGGAATGTCCGGTGTGATCCCAATGCCTTCGAAAGGTTCCCCGTTTGGAAAGAGAGCACGAATAGAACCGACACCGATATAGATATCTTCGTCAATACGCTTCCAGACGGGTTGGCCGGTTGATCCCCAGGTTCTCTCCCCGATAACTGTTGCCCGAGCATTATCTTTAAACGGCATAATAAAATCTTCAGTAGCAGAACCGACAAATCTGTCCGTTAGAAAAAGGATCTGTCCGTTATAGCGTTCTCTTTCGTCCGCAGGTTCCTGCCAGTTCGGACGCCACTCGGCATAGCTGTAGTTTTCCGGAAAAAGGAGATCAGCGCTTCCATGGCGTTTCCTGAGCCACTCCGGGTGGCGTGACCGTTCGATCCACCACCGGTAAGGCCGATCCATAAGCTTCTTTGTCAACTCGCTTGGCGTTGACCCCCCGCCGTTGCCGCGCACATCAACAATGATTGCCCGGGCATGACCGTATTCTTGAACGAGCTCTACCGCACGATTCTCATAGTGGGGTTCCCCGAAACTAGGAATTCGAATGTAGGCTACTTTGCCCTTCTCGATCCATTTCCCTTCTGTTTCCGATGGTTGGTTAGTAACGTGGAACCGCTCATCGTTGCGTGCTAATCGTGGTAACATAACCGTTTTGCGGGAATGGTTTTGATCCTCGATTTCGACTTCGATGGACTTGTTTTGAATGAAATAGGGGAGAAAAAACTCTGTTCGACTATGTTGAGAGGTATTATTCGCTAACCCCGTGTAGATTTCAAGTTCCTTGGACCATTCTGATGGAGATTTTCCCTCAATGGATAGTACCAAATCACCTGATTTTAGAATATTCGCTGCATCTCGATTCACAACCCATTCATCTTTAAGCTCCAATAAAGAAAAACTAAGAACTTCGTTGCCATACTCTGGAATTCGTGTATCGGAGTACCCGGAATGAGCGTTCCGCAAGAGACCAAACAACTCCCACATTACCTTTGCAAAATCAAAACGTGTTTCTGCTTCTACTGCTTTTTCAAAAAACGTCTCCGCCACTTGATCCAATTCATCTGGTTTTACTTTGGCATCATCCCAATGTACAAATGCACGCTCAATCAACCGAATGGTTTCTGACACGATAAAGATTCGCCGCTCCACCTTTAAATGCTGCTCGTCCATCCTGATTCCCACTCCCAAAAACATTGTTTGTGTAAATATTCCATTGGAACCCATAAATTCCTCCATACAAAAGTTAGAAGCTTTTGACATACCACGCAGCGTCGGAGCACTTCCGGCGGCACTCCCCGACAAACGCCCAGCCATCAAAGAGCTACTTAGGGACGTCGAGAAAGGCTTGATCCGATCCACTTACCTAATGCAACAAGTAGTGCCTTCTTTTCGTTAAATAGGATATATTTCTATTTTTGATGAATGGATTCCCAGGCACTTGTTAAGGAGGCTGTTTTCGTTTGCGAGAAACATGGAAAAAGTGGACTGTACTTGCCGGATGTCTTTCTTTCGTGATTGTACTGGTTGTCCTCATTCCTCATGGCGACACCCCGTCGGACGAGGCCTTATTCAATGTGGCTTTTCCGAAAGCATATGCGTTTGATGACATCGGTTCCAAACGTACAATGATCGATAGCAATCCCGTGGACGATGCCTTTCTTTCTGCCTTGAGCGGATTTTCCTACAAAACCACCTCTCAAATTTTCGCGGACAGCAGCGGTAATACGAATTACTCGCCACTATCCCTCTATTACGCATTGGCAATGGCTGCTACCGGTGCGGGCGGTGAAACAGCGGATGAGATGCTTTCCCTATTGGATATATCCGGTCCATCCGCTCTTTCCATGCAAAGCAGAAATCTTTATCGTCGGTTGTATACCGATAACCAAATCGGGAAGTTAAAAATCGCCAACTCTCTGTGGATGGACAAAGATATCCATTGGAAAAAGGATTTTATTCAAAATACCGCCGAAAACTTCTATGCTTCCTCGTTCAGCGTGGATTTCACCGATAACCAGACAGGGGAAGTTATGGCGAAATGGGTTGCGGATAATCTAAACGGTACGTTAAAGCCTACGTTTGAGCTTGATAAGGATCAGGTTCTCTCCCTCATCAATACCGTATATTTCTATGATGAATGGGCGAATAAATTTGACAAGGACAAGACAGAGAAAGATATCTTCAACACATCAGAGGGTACTCCAATAAATACCGACTTTATGAATAGCAGATTTGCTTCCGCTGGCTTTGCATTAGGAGAGGAGTTTACACGTTCCAGTCTTGGCCTAAAAAATGGGGGGAGTATGGTGTTCATTCTTCCCAATAAGGGGATTTCCCCCAGAGAGCTTTTGTCCACACCGGAAAAAGTGAAGGCTGCTTTTGAGGATGGTCAGGAAGGTCATGGTGAAGTTCTATGGAAGATACCGAAATTCAATTTTGACACGAAGCTTCGTCTTGCGGACACTTTACAGAAGCTAGGCGTAACCTCCGCCTTTAAACAAGAAGCTGACTTTTCAGGCATTACGGATCATAGGGCTTCTCTAACGGAGGTTCGCCAAGAAACGCACATCGGCATTGATGAAAAAGGCGTGGAGGCCTCAGCCTTTACTGAACTATTATTTATGGGTTCGGCGCCACCTGAAGGCAGAGCCGATATGATATTAGATCGCCCATTTATTTACGGCATCCTTGCACCCAACGGTACATTGCTGTTTATTGGCATATGTGAGAATCCTGCGGAGAGCTCCTAACCCGGCCATAGATCGCTTTATCTAGACCGGGTTACATACACGGCGGACCATCATTTCCCGTCGTTCGAAGCCATACTTCTCATAGAGTCCATGCGCGTCCCGTGTACCAAGATAGATCGTCGTATGGCGAATGCGAGGATGGTCGACCAAGGCAGCCATCATCCATTTGCCGAGTCCTTTTCCGCGATGCTCAGTGTCAACAATGACGTCGCACAGCCAGGAAAAGGATGCTCCATCCGTTACAACCCGCATGAAACCTACTTGTTGCCCGTCCGCGCTGTAGACTCCGAAGCAAAGCGATTCCTTCAGGCTATTCATGATGGTTTCTTCCGACCGTTCCGCTGCCCAATAACTGCTCTTCAATAATGCAATAATCACATTCAGCTGCAGTTCCTCCACATGATCACTGATTCTGTAAGGCAGGCAATCATGAACCCACTCCATCTGTATCCCCTCCGATTGTTCACATTCCGTAATGGGTTTAGTATAATGGTGACAGTCAGAAGAGGAAACGGAATTATTCTGCAACTATACCCATACAGATTGAGGCGGAAAGACCATGAAATATGAGAATGTGAAGAACTACCTGAAGCAACAGATTAACAGCGGGTCGATCAAGCCGGGTGGGAAATTACCGTCCATCCGAGAGCTTAGCCTCCAATGGGCGTGCAGCAATAACACCGTCATTCGAGCCATCGAAGAATTAGAAAAGGAACACCTGATTTACTCGGTACCGAAAAGTGGCTACTACGTGATTGTTCGCTCCTCCAAGTCGGAGGATCGGCCCGAAGAGCGGATTGATTTTGCCATGGCTGCTCCGGATCCGGGTATTATCCCCTATGAAGAAATTCAGCACGGGTTGAACCGGGCGGTCGAGCTATATGGGGACCGGCTTTTCGCATATGGCGATCCGCTTGGATTTCCATCTCTACGCGAGGCTATTTCTCAGCATCTGGCAGTCTCTCAAATTTTTGCTGGACCCGAACGGATCTGTGTCGTCTCCGGCGCCCAACAGGCTCTCCACTTGCTTGCCTCTATGCCGTTCCCGAATGGGAAATCGGCAATCTTGGTCGAACAGCCCTGCTATGCCGGAATGTTGAGATTGCTGAGCCTCCTCGGGATAACCGCAATCGGAATTGCTCGAACGGAATCAGGCCTTGACCTGGATGAACTGGAACGGCATTTTCGGAACAATTCCATTAAGTTTTTTTATACGGTCCCCCGATACCACAACCCGCTTGGAACCAGCCTGTCCCGTCGGGAGAAAGAAGCAATCGCAGCAATGGCGGAGAAATATGATGTGTATATCGTTGAGGACGACTATCTCGCAGACTTGGAAACGAACAGCAAATCCGATCCAATCTGCAGCTATGATCATTCGGGCCGCGTCATCTACATCCGAAGCTTTTCCAAAATCATGCTGCCCGGCCTGCGGCTCGGTGCCGCTGTCCTTCCCGAAGCATTGATCCCTCTGTTCCGAATGTACAAGTCGTCGAGCGATTTAAGCACAGCTGCTCTTTCACAAGCTGCTTTGGAGATTCATCTGAGCAGTGGATTGCTTCAGCGCCACGCCGCCATGATGAGGGAGCGCTATGGAATTCGAATGAAGGCGCTGCAAGAGGCATGCAGCCGATATTTGAACGAGGGCTTCCGTCTAAGCCAATCAACCGGCGGGATATTTGCTCAACTTGAGCTGCCCCATCATCTGGCAGCAGAGGAACTCGCCGCAGCCCTTCGTCAGAAGGACGTGTATGTCTTTCCTACGATGCCTTGCTACCTTCCTAGTGTGGAAAGCGCGAACAGCTGCCGCCTCAGCATTATCCGCACGGATGAGCAAAAGATTGAGGAAGGCATCCGGATCATCCGCCAGACGGCCGACGAGCTAATGAGCCATAGAAGTCCAAACCAATTCAACCGATCAGCCATTACCTGGATTTAGAAAGGGTCCATTACTTCTGAGAATCAAGAATGAACATCGATGCATCCTGTCCCATAAATAGCTTGCTTCCCGTATAGAACGTTTTGGATTGAATAGTCGTATACCCGATTTTGGTCATTATGTCCGTGAGCTCGGCTTGATCAAATCCGTTATGGACGATATCGGACACGACTTTTTCATTGATATCATAATCTACGATCAGTAAGTGTCCACCTTCATTCAGAACCTCGAATAACCTTGATAAAACAAATTCGAAATCGGGAATATGCAGGAGAACCTGAGCCATGAAGATATAGTCAGCGTGAAGATCCGATAGCTCATCCTGTTCAAAATCAAAGCATACGGTGTCCGCATTCGGAATAGCCAAATCCGAGATTTTTTGCTTGATTTGAGTAATCATGTTTTGGGATGTATCCAGAAAAAGCATGGAATCAAAGTCGTTTAGCAAGTTCATTCCGACCAGACCCGTTCCACAACCAAAATCGATCGCGCTCTTGTTTTTCGCGTCAACCAAATACTCGCGGATGGCATCGGATGCAACCTTAGCAGTGTGGATTCTCTCCGGAGTGTCGTACATATTCGCAATCATTTCGAACTTATCGGTATTCCCCATTCGTATCTCTCCTATTGCCGTTTGGGATTTGAAAGATTCAACACTAGAGAAAATCATCGATCAGCGAAAGCCCGTTTGTGATTCGCATCCGGCTATCTCGCAAAAAATCGCGGGTCCAATCGTCCGGCTGACGCAGATCCCAACTCCGGTTCATACCTACGAGCACGATGATTTCACGAAGCCGAAGAAACAGCGGTAACTGTTCCTTCCACTTGTCCGGTAGTCGACGAGCATTCTCCTCATAGCCCCGTTGGAAATGCTCCATGAAGAGATCGTACTGCACCTTCCGTTCAGGCTTGGAATCCTCCCCAAACACATAAAGAACATAATAAAGTTGGATGGCAATATCTTCGACGTACCAGCTGTATTGACATTCATCGAAGTCGAAAAGAGTCAGTTTGCCTGCATCATCCATCGTAAAGTTCCCTACATTAATATCCCCATGGATAAGACCGAAATTGTCAGAAGAGATCGATAGGCTAGCCAAATGCTTTTTCAGAGCTTCAAGGGCGAACAGCACAGGCTCATCCTCGTGTGGTAAGTAGTCTCGGGCTCTAAGGAGGTATTCGTTGCGCTCCCACGAGTGTCTTCTGTGCGAAGGTTTGTACGGTTTGGCTAGTTCATGTAGGCGGCCGGTCAATCGGCCGCATTGCTCGTACAGCCGGGGATTGCCAAGGCATTCCGGGTAACCGATTTTGCGGCCGGACGCGTACTTGAAGGAGGTCACGTAGAACGTGATCGTCTCTTCCTGAATAGATTCAACGTCTATGCCTTGAGAAGAAGAGACCGGTTCGGAGACGGATAGTCCATTCTGCGCCAAATATCGAATCCATTCCAATTCGCCTTTAAGTGCCTCAAGGGAGCGTAGCGTGCTCGGCGTGAAGCGAAGAATGTATTGGCTTCCTTCTCTGGCGTAGGAGTAAATAAAGTTTTGGAATCCGCCAATGAAGGACAGCTCTTTGGGATGCACTCCGAACCGAGCTGCGCCTTCGTCGGCCATCTCACCCGTGAAAAGATCTTTAATGTGTGCGTCCATTGTTCTCCTTGTAATTGCCATCATTTTCATTTGGATATTTTTTATTTAAGCATATCAGTTCAAGTTTGGTGATAGCAAAAGAAAAGGAACTTATAACAATGGATTCCAAGCCACGGAAGGCCACCGAAGGAATCGGCGGCCTGTTTTTCTGTGATACTAGTGGTAACGACTTATTCTGGCTCCGTTTAGTTATTCCAGCCCCTGTCATCAATCCGCTACTGCTTGTTCTCGTGTGGATGGGCTTGCCGGAAGAAAGCAGATCAGCGCCGCAATAAAAGCAGACGTTATAAATAACACAGATCCCAATAGGGAGCTTGATATAGCATGAGCGAACTGCATCTTTGAAGGTTGATCCGTCCGGATAACGGCATCAAATACCGATATGAGAACGGCCAGTCCCAACGAGGAACCGCTTTGATGCGCGACATTAATGAGACCCGAAGCTGCACCGGTATCCTGTGGATCTACATCGGAGAGCCCGAAAGTGGTAAGCGGTTGGAATACCATACCGGCGCCAATGCCCATGATCGCCAAGAGGATGAACATCAGCGGAAAGAACGGGGCTTGCATGCCAACGATCCGGCTTATCCAGAAGGTACCCCCGATGGCTACTAGCAAACCGGTCATCAGGACCTTTCGATCTCCAAAGCGGTGCACCAACCCGGGCATCAAATACATCATCCCGAACTGGGCGCCTGTAAATGGCAGGAAGGCTAAGCCTGCTTCCAGTGAGCTGAACCCGAGCACGTTTTGCAAATACTGAGGGATAAAGAAGAAGAGGGAAAAATTCCCGCACACCAAGAGGAACCTTCCAAGATAAGCCCCGGACCGCTGGCGGTTCGCAAACAGTCGAAGCGGGATGATCGGCTCCGTCGCACGTGCTTCAATAAGAGCGAATGTCGCTAACAGAATAATTCCGGCTGCAAGCAAAATCCATGTTACAGGATTCCCCCAACCGTGCTCGGCAGCCTGAACAAATCCGTATACCAACGCAGTCATGCCGATAACGGAGACAAGCGCGCCCCAAAAATCAAATTGTCCGGTCCGTGTATCCGTTTTCTGTATATGCCTCTGTACCAAGTACAGCAAAGCAATCCCAATAGGTACATTGATGAACATCCCGACACGCCAAGATATAAAATCGGTGAAGAATCCGCCCAGTAGGAGACCGATGCTGCCGCCTCCAGCCGAAACCGCGCTGTATATGGCAATTGCTTTGGTACGTTCCTTGGCCTCGACAAAGCTCGCAGACAGTAATGCTAGGGCAGCAGGCGTTGCTAACGCAGCGGCAAAGCCTTGGAATGCACGGGAAACCAGCAGAAATCCGGCTGTCGGCGCCAAACCAGCCAGCATGGAGGCAAGCGAAAATAATCCAATGCCGATACTAAGGATTCTTCTGCGTCCCAAAAGGTCGCCCGCCCGGGCACCAAGCAACAAGAAACCGCCGAACGGCAAAATGTAGCCATTTTGGACCCAGGTCAAGCTGGTCGCCGTCATATGCAGCGAACGTCCGATTTGTGGGATTGCCGTTACCATTATGGAGGCGTCAAGCACAACAATCAGTTGACATGCGATGATAATGGTCAAAATCATTCGTTTTGACTGATTCATAAGCATCTTCCTTTCCTTATCCGATGTTTCGTGTCCCTGATCGTTATTATGGATGGAATCGGAGGAAGGAAGTAGACCTTTCGTGCACGAAACTTGCCTAAAGCTGCAAAATGATGTAGTTTGAATAAGAACGGGGGGAATGGAATTCATGCCGGAACAAAGAGTGGATAACCCAACTGCCTTTGGAAAAAGTGTTTCTATTCATAAGAAAGCATTGGATCAGCTCATTGCTATGGCGGATCGAATTACCCTTGCAGAGGGACGGACGCCAACGATCATTCCGTTTCTTACGATTGTCAGAAGCAATCGCGAAACGCCGAAAAGCACGGGGGTGTTGACGCCTTCTTTTTGCCTGATCCTTCAAGGGACGAAGAAGCTTTACCTCGGTCAAGATATCTATCATTACTCGGCGGGCGATTACTTGGCGTCACTCATCGATATGCCGGCTGCCGCCCAAGTCATCGACGCGACAGAAGAATCGCCGTATATCGGTTTACGTGTCGATTTTACAACGCAGGAAATAGCCTCTGTGGTCATGGAGGCGGGAATCAATACGGGGTTAAAGGAGAGTAATTGGAGCACCGGTGCCTTCATTGGAAAATCAGATGCCGCGCTGCTGGACATCTTTTTACGGTTGCTTAAGCTTGTTGATAAGCCTAAAGAAGTTCGATTTCTGTCCGAGTTGATCAAACGAGAAATGATTTTCAACTTGCTGTCAGGTGATTTTGGGCACTTGTTTTTGCAAAAGGTGCTCTTCGATCAAAGAGCGGACGGAGTCGGAAAGGCCATCCATTGGATCAAAGAAAACTACGCAAGCTCTTTCACCATTGAGGAGCTCGCCAAATCCTGCAACATGAGCATCTCGGGGCTGCATCATAAATTCAAAGCCGTCACGACAATGGGGCCCTTGCAGTACCAGAAGCAGCTTCGCCTTCTGGAAGCGAGGCGCCTCATGCTGAGTGGTCCCATCGGGGCAACGACAGCCGCTATGACAGTAGGCTATGAGAGTCCGTCGCAGTTCAATCGGGAGTATCGGAGGCTCTTTGGGCTGCCTCCTCTCCAGGATAAAAAATCGCTGCGAAAAACCTCATCTGCCGGAGGATTTGAGGATAGTTGAGTGGTGTTGGATCAACAGAATGGATAACGGCAACCGACTACATTGTTCGGCTGCCGTTATGCCTTTTTCAGCTATCGTTCTCCGGTTCAACCCTATCGGCTAATCTTTACCGTATAACTGTCCGCATGCCGCGTTAATGTCCGATCCGAATTGCGTTCGGATGGTCACCTGAATCCCTTTTGACTTCAAGACCTGAACAAAGCTTTCGATCTGGGCAGAATCAGATACCCGGTACCTTTCTGGTGTAACTTCGGTTGAGTTGTAAGGAATCAGGTTTACGTGATACAGATGCTCTCCTGGCCCCCTTCCTCGCAACAACTCGGCGACCGCCTTCGCATGCGCCGTCGAGTCGTTGACTCCTCGGAGTAGAAGATAAGCAATATACACCTTCCTCCCTGTCTGTCGGATATGGCGATCCAATACATGGAGGATGTCTCGGACTGGAAACCGGTCGTTGATCGGCATCAGCTCACTTCGTTGATCGTCGAACGGCGAATGCAGAGAAAAGGTTAGATTGACTTGGGGATACTCCCGGGTCAGCTTGTCGATACCCGGCAACAAACCGATGGTGGACATCGTAATCCGTCGTTGTCCTAATCCAAAGAGGCTTGGATCGGTCATAATAGTCAAAGCATCAAAGATATGCGGGTTGGCGAGCGCCTCCCCCATGCCCATGAATGAGACACTGTCTAAGCTGTGACCCTTCAGGTGAAAGTAAAGCAATTGGTCGGTAATTTCGTCGGCCGTCAAATTTCGTTTCAGACCTATCGTACCGGTGGCACAAAATTTGCACCCAAACCCGCAGCCGCACTGTGTGGAAATGCAATAGGAGTCCCACCCGCGTTCATAATGAAGCCGTACGGCCTCAATATGTTCGTCGCCAGCTATGGCAAACAACACCTTGTTGACCTGACTCGATGTCAGCTCCTTTACCGGAAAGATGCTGCAGACCCGCGGACCAAGCGTCTGAATCAATGGTTCCCGCAGCGATTTGGGCAGTATGACCATCCGTTCGAATTCGTCGACTTTCCCCTTGAAAATCGCTTCCGTAATTTGCGAATATCGATAGGAGGGTTGCTTCAACTCGGACAATAGTTGGCGAATCTTATCATATTTCGAGACTGCCTTCATGTCTTCTCCTTACCGCCGGAGAAAACGTACAGAAGCAACCGTCAATCAGCGTCTTACATACGTCATTACCCCATTGCGAATGGACGAGCGTGATGTGCTCGCAGACCGATCGCTACGTACATTTGTCGATATAAGGGTAATTCTCCGGCATGTTGTTTTCGTGAACCGCATCATGGGACATGAACCGGTTCACAAAATCATCTACAACCTCAGTCAACATCGCATTCAGCCTCCAGTTCAGATTAGTCTGTAAGTTCCTTATCAACAAAAATAGAGCCACAAGAAAGTTACCCTTCTTGTAGCTCAAAAATACGGATAATCCACCCCGGCACAGGGATGAATAGACTCTATTTTTTGAGTGAAAAGAATAAGGTAACTCTCTTGCCAATAAAGAATAAAACCATCGATTTTATTCTTTAAACCAGGCAAGAAAACCTACATTATCCTCTTCATCTCCAATCGTTAAGTGTAGCGGTATTCTATCATACCCTTTTCTTTGTTGCAACATCCTATAAAGGGGCTTGACCGCTTATAGTAAGCTTTTTAGGCTCAGTGCCCTTTTGTATAGCGGATCAAATTCGCAACCACAACTGCCGCATGTCTCATCCGCCTCTTCAATAGCTGCGATTAACTTGTCTCTGTCTCCGTTACCCTCAAGCCATGCTTTTGATGGAGTGTCGATCAAGTCCCACCCTGATTCGGCGAATTTTGTTAAGATTTGAATCAATTCTTCGCGGCTTTCACTTCCCATGGTTATTCCTCCTTGTTTGCCAACTTTATGATTCTTGTTTCTCTATTTCTTCAATTGTAAATTTTGCACTATTCGGTCCATGATAGAAGCTGCCGGAATTTGCCGTAAATTTCAGAACACAATAATCCGGGTCGGTCGCACCCTCTGGGTAATAACGTTCAAACCCTTCTCGCCAAAGAAAGTCTTTTGTTTCCTGATCGGTGCACACCTGCATTTCACCGACGAACAACACACCTTTGAAATTTTGGGGATCACAGTAATAGACCGATGCTTTGGGATTGTTCTGATAATAGCTGACTTTTCCGGAGGAGGTGTTCGTTGAGAAGTATTGGGTTTTAAAGCTGTCGTGTTCCAAAACGAGCATTGCCCTCATGACCGGATAGTCTTCGTTGTTTATCGATGCCAGATAAGCGGTGCTGCTGTTTTTCCTCAGTTCCGTTATGGATTCCCTTGCGTTTTCGTTCATTGTTCTTATTCCCTCCTGGTTAGGTTGGTCAATATTCGTTCGAGATAGCTTTCAAATTCAACAATCTCCTTTGCGGAGAAGCCTTCATAAAAGATATCATTCATATGTTCCGACACCCGATCGTATTGATCCCTCATTGCGATTGCAGTGTCTGTTAACTTGATATTTATTCTCCGGCGGTCAAAATTATCGTAAACACGCTTGAGATAACCCGACGATTCAAGCCTGTCCAGCATGCTCGTCAGGGTTGTTTTGGCAAGTCCGGTTTTATTGGCAAGCTCCGATATAGGAATGTTGTCGTTATTCCAAAGAATATGAAGGATCCGCCCCTGTGCACCGTTAAACTGGTCAATGCCGTGCTCTGCAAGAATATGCTCAAACACCCTACCTTGAATTTGTTTGATTTTGGATATCAAAAAGCCACCGCTTGTTTTGATCGTAGGGTTCCTTCTTTCCTTAATAAGTAATTTTATCTTTATATAGAATATCACTATATAGTACTAATTGGCAATCCCTTCTTTAATGGTATTGACCCGTAACCTGTTCCTTCTCCAAGATAGTCTGCCTTCGGGTACTACCTCGAATTAACCTTCTTAATGACTAACATGCTGTTAGCCCCTGCTGCTCAACAGGATGATAATAGGCAAGATCAGTCGCAGTTGCATCTGCACCTATTTTGCTTGCAATTGCTGTAAATGAGCACGCCCCTGCAGGACAATCAAGAATCCTCCGACCCCGTAATTCCTCTTGAGATAGGTTGAACATGTGCATGTACTCATCAAAGGTTCTCCCAATAAAAACAACACGACTCAAATCCAACTTCACTTCTGCTCCACTCATCTCATCTCACCTTTTTTCAACTATTCTAATGCCTAGTACGCTGTCAGCCCTAATCGTGTGGATATGAATCGGCGTCGATTGGTATGAGAAGTTGTGCGAAGACCACGGTTTTTAAGCTGACAGCGTACTAGCTTGAGGGTACTTTACCAAATTTTGTTTAGATGTGCAATTCATTTTGTCTTTCTTTACTATCGCTTTGTTCGACTATCGTCTCCGGGGGTTTCGCTCAGGTCACCCCTATGAAAAGGTTTTAGTTTGAAACGAATGTATGCTCCGCGAAATGAGACAGCTCCATAAAATGATTTCTTTCGTAAAATCGTTTGGCCCCGCTATTTGATTTTGCCACACGGAGGAGTATCCTGTTCATCCCCATTGTGTTCGCCATTCGATGAATGCAATGGCTCAACATCCGGCTTCCATACCCCTGATTCTGATATTCCGGAAGGATAACAAAATCTCGAATAAACTCACCCGCTATAACATAAGCCCCAATCAAGGTATCCTCGATCCAAAAAGACCTTACCCGATCTTCTGATTCGTAGCTTAGCATGGATTGTAGGAAATCGTTCTTTGGCGGTGCTTCGGTGCTCCAGCCATTTTCAACCTTCAACGGATAATAGGCTTTGTCGAACAGTTGCATGACATCATCCAGCATGTCGGGGGAAAAACCCTTTTCAACAAGGGGAGCCATCTCCAGCGTCTTACTTTCCTTGCCGAAATCGTACTGGAGCTGGAAGCCCTCCATATCGGTCGCGAACCCAAGTTGGTGGGCTAGCTGAACGATCTCCGTATTCCGCCCATATACGTTAAAGCAAACTTCCTTTGTTTCGTTTGGACCCAAATGCCTTTGCAGGCTGTTCGCCATAAGCGTGATCAGGGCTTCGTCATGACGATAACGAGAAAAGGCGGCATAAGCGATGATACAATCCTCATTCTCCACCACACAAAAAACTCCCTGGTTACGAGGTGAATCTTCATAGTGAACCAGAGTTACCGCATGATTGCTAAAGCCATCCTGTACATAATTCCTCGCGTCCGTAGATATCAACGAAATGAATCGGCATACTTCACTCTCGATAGTGCCCATCATAATTCCCCTACCTTTAGCACAAATATACAGTTAGTTTACCAGTATCTAAAGGCAAGCCGTATGTAGAAAACACTTATAATTAATTACTAGCCCTACATCAACGTCATGATGCTACTGCACATGCGATGCCGAGACGACGCCTATCCCATAGGAAGGTGTTCCTCTTCCGGCCTGGCCTCAAGCTTGCGCTTCCTTCCAAGCATCGTCCAGACGCTTCATCTGGAGCAGATGATGGCGATAGTGCATCTCGATTAAGCAGAACCATTCGAATGCATTCAATCCGCCGAGTCGCGGATGGACAACCGTATGTCGGTCGATCTCGTTTCCCGGTTCTGATCGTGCCCCCGTACTCTGATCGAGCGCTGACGCCACCGCCGGTTCGATGTCAGCCATTCGATCGGTTTTATTCACTTCATCCTCTTCCTTTCCATCATGCAGCAACGGAGTCGGTGCGATTATGCTTCGATCAATCTTAGCATAAGATCGAAACAAGTAATTTCTCTTAACGACTTAAAGCCAATTTTACCTCTTCTCTACTCATCTCACCTTTTCTCAACCCGTCTGGGGATGAAGGTGCTTTTTTCATATTGACTTCCCGATTTCGGGGCTAAACCGACTATTATCAAGAAAGTAGAGGTTGCATATTTCGATATTTTTATTGTTTATTTGACAGTTATGTGAGAGATTCCCGACAAAATATATGACTAATTTCACATATTGATATAAAAAAACGAAGAAAAATGTCGAAATAAGAATTAAGCTATTATATCTTTTCTTGAGGGGGGCCGTTCTCGTCATAAACGGAAAGAGCAACCGATGAAAATTCATACTGTTAAGCATAGGGGGAGTTCATAGTGAAAAGGTTTCGGGATCTTAAAACGGCAACAAAAATCATCAGTTCTTTTCTAATCGTATCCATTATTTTGGCGGGGCTGGGTATATACTCGATCATTGCCCTTCAAAACACGAACCAGAATATGAAAAAAATGTACAGCAACAACTTAATATCCATTCGTGATTTGTCTGCTACCTTCTTCAATTATCGATTAACCATGATTATGATTCGAGATGTCGCATTGAGTAACGATAGCACTGCAATCGCCGAATCAAAGAATAGAATTGATCAAGCACAGAAAGAAATGGAAAACCGGATTCAGAATTACTTGCCTCTTGCAACAACGCCGGAGGAAAAGCAAATGATCGAGCAATATCAGCAAGACTATAAGGATTATCTGGCTGTATTCGATCAAGCGATGTCTTATGCAGAAAGGGATAATATTAAGAATTTTACAGATTTTGTGGCAAGCGATCTCTCTCCTTCAGGAGACAAAATCAGAGATGGGCTTACCAATCTGATCAATCTGAACGTCGATATGGCAGACAAAGCGAATACAAATGCTCAACAGATGTATTCAGTATCCCTCACCGTGACGGCAGTCGCCATCATTCTAGCTATTGCTGTAAGTATTATCATCGGTACGTTTATCTCCAGTTCAATCTCAAAACCATTGCAACAAATGTTGCGGATTTCGACAGCGGTGGCAGACGGCAATCTAACCATGAAACTAGATATTAACAGTAAAGATGAGGTAGGGTTGCTAGCTGCCGCAATTAACCGGATGGTCGACAACCTGCGCGGCTTACTCGGCAACATTATTAGTAGTTCTCATAACGTTGCGGCATCTTCACAGCAGATATCCGCCAGTACGGAAGAGATTGCCAGCACAAGCACCAACCAGACCGCAGCTGCGGCAAACATCACGGTGCTATTCGGGGAGCTGACGACGGCGATCAATTCCGTTGCTATTAGTGCAGAAGAGGCTGCAGAATTGTCTAATGCTACGGTGACAACTGCGCGAGAAGGCGGCAAGGTTGTTCAAGTATCGCTTGAGGGTATGCAGGCGGTAAATGAGAAAATGACCCGGCTTGAAGAAGACTCCAATAAAATTGGAGATATTATCGAGGTTATTGACGATATAGCCGATCAGACAAATCTACTTGCGTTGAATGCTGCTATTGAGGCAGCGCGTGCAGGTGAGCAGGGACGCGGTTTCGCTGTCGTGGCTGATGAAGTGCGCAAACTGGCCGAGCGCAGTGGAGCGGCCACTAAAGAGATTACCAAGATTATTAAGGCCATGCAGGATAATACCAAGCAAAGCGTCAGAGCCGTATCGGATAGCGTACAGCAGTCGTCCTTAACCAGCCAGGCGTTTGAGCAGATTATCACGATGGTCAACTCCTCCTCGCTAAAGGTTAATGAGATCGCGGCAGCATGCGAGGAGGAATCGGCCCAGGCTACTGAGGTTATGCAATCCGTCGAGGCGATATCCGCTTCTAGCGAGGAATCGGCGGCTGCATCCGAAGAGACGGCAATGAACTGCCAATCGTTGGCACAACTGTCTGAGGAACTTGCTAAGGCTGCTTCCACATTCAGGACCGAGTAATGCAGGGGGTGGGCGTAGTGGCAGCGACCGAGAAAGATCAATATATCGAGCTTACGGTTGGCACAGAGACCTGTGCGATTCGAATTGAAGAGATTGATGAGATTATCAAAGTGCTTGCGATTACCGATATTCCTTTTAGCCGAAGTGAAGTGAAGGGTGTCATCAATTTGCGCGGCAAGGTTGTCTGCGTCATGAGCCTGCGTAATTTGGTTGGTATGCCGGATGAGCCGTATACAAAAGAGAACCGGATTGTCGTCGTCCGATATCGTAACGAATCTGTAGGCTTAATCGTTGACAAAGTGAATAAGGTGACGACTTATGCGGAAATTCATCCTCCTTCCGGTCAGACTAGTGATCGGGAGGGGTTGTTTCAAGGTATCGGCCAGAATCATGACAAGCTGGTAGGCATTCTGGAATTAGACAAGGTTCTCGCTTGACAGGAGGGAGCAAAACGATTGATGGAACTGTCAGCCTATCGCGAGATTTTTATTGAAGAACTTAACGACCAGCTTGAACGGATCGACCAATCGCTGCTGGAACTGGAGCGGGAGAAGAATCCGGATGTCATTCAGACGCTATTCCGGGCGGCACATACGATCAAAGGCTCTTCGTCTACTATGGGCTTCCGGGAGATGAGCGAGCTTACGCATGAAGTGGAATTCGCACTGGAATGGGTCAGGGAGCACAAGCCGGATATTACCGCTCAACTGATTGATACCCTGTTTCGTGCACTGGATGCGATGAAGTCGCTTAGGGACCATTATATTGGCGACGAGCATTATGATGATTTCGGCGGAGTCGTCTCTGCCATCAAGACGATGGTGAAGAATGGTTCCGGAAGCATAGGGGCTGCAAACGTGGAGTCCCGGCGCATAAGGCTGACTCTTGGAGCAGAAGCTGTGCGACAGGCTCAGGCTGCCGTTGCTGCCGGGTACACCCTTCAGGAGATTTCAGTTGAGCTGCAGCCCGATTGCCCTATGAAGGCGGTACGTTATTATATCATGCTCCAGCGGTTTAATGACCTTGCTGGCGAAGTCATCGCCTCCACCTTTGAGGTGGACGAGCTGTCTAATGCGGAGGATGATGAACGGTACGGTAGCTTCCAGCTCATCGTTGCCGCGAAGCGGGGATCAGAAGAATTGCAGGCCATGCTCCTTGCAGAAACCGAGGTTATCCGCTTCGATATTCAACCCTTCCTACTCCAGGGTACCGGTGACAAGAGGGATGGGGAAGCGAACGATCCGGAACCACGATCCCCTTCGATGGAGCGTGCAAAGGCAGCAGGTCAATCAACCGTTAGAGTTAACGTGGAGCGTCTCGATCATCTGATGAATCTGGTAGGAGAGCTGCTGATCGAGCAGACTTCACTGACAGAGTTGAGTCATGATACGTCTGATCCATCCCGTTCCCTGCAGGATGCAGGCCATGTGGCCGACCGAATAGGCACTTTGATCAAAGAGCTGCAGGAGGGTGTCATGAAGACGCGCATGCTGCCTATTGATCAATTATTTAGCCGTTTCCCGCGGATGGTGCGGGACCTCGCCCAGAAGCTTGATAAGGACATCGAACTCATCACCCATGGCGGAGAGACCGAGCTGGACCGGATGATTATTGAGGAGCTTAGTGATCCGCTGATTCATCTGATCCGCAATAGTGCCGATCATGGGATTGAAACGCCGGAAATACGTCTGGCTGCAGGCAAGCCGGCCAAGGGACGTATCACACTGAGTTCCTATTATGAAGAAAACCATGTGGTTGTGGCGCTTCGGGATGATGGCCAAGGTATTGATGCAGAACGGATCAAAGCATCGGCTGTGCGCAAGGGAATCATCAAGGAGGGAACGGCAGCTTCGCTCGGACAACAGGAGGCCGTTCATCTCATCTTCGAACCAGGCTTCTCCACAGCTGCGGAAGTCAGCGATGTGTCGGGTCGCGGTGTGGGGATGGATATCGTTCGCAGCCAGATCGGCCGCTTGAACGGATTGATTGATATTGAGACAAAAGTCGGTGAAGGAACGTGTTTTATCATTCGGCTGCCCCTGACACTGGCTATTATAAAAGGATTGCTCGTAAAGGTCTCCGGTCGCCTGTTCGTGATCCCGATGTATAATGTCGGCGAAGTTGTCCGGATCCACCCCGACAAGATTCAAACGGTGCAAGGCAAGCGTACCCTTCTAAATCATGGACGAATCGTGCCATTCCGTTGGTTGCATGAGAAATTGAATTATGCTCCTACGGAAAAGACCGGAACGCAGCTTCCGGTCGTCATCGTCCGCTCTGCCGATGCAGCTACCGCTTATGCGGTTGATGAGATTATCGGGAATCAAGAGGTTGTCATCAAGAAACTGAGCGGCATCCTCGGAAATATGAATCATCTGTCCGGTGCAACCATACTGGGTAACGGTACGGTCGCGCTTATTCTGGATGCGGCCTACCTGGTTAGTCATTCAAAAGGTTGAACCTGCAACCGTAGGTATCCTGCACAAGAGCTCTGCTCCTCCGTTCGGGACCTACCCCATAACGTGAGTAAAATCAAAACACCTTCAAGAGATTAGCCCCTTATTGCAAGATGGGGTGGATCTTCTTGGAGGTGTTTTTGCGTTGGGCAGTCTCAGTCTCACGTATTATAAATATTTTCACATTCTTCCACGGTCGGTTGATAAAAACAGTGCTTCTTCCATCGACCTACGAACGGCTGATTATACCAAGTTGGCGGACATGGTCCGGGATTCTCGAACGTCCCTGGACGGAAATACCATAAGGAGAATTCGGCTGGCCAACTCCGCTCTCCATTCACAGCCCGTCGCGCAAGACGGCGTTCCCTGTCTCTTGCGTTTTGATAGAACATCCCATGTTGTAATGCTTCGAACGCATGAGGCTGGTTGATCATTTCGGGAATTGTCCGGATGTTTTTAAAATCGGAGCAATTCCCTCTTATTCGGTTAATGCCAACATTTCCAACAAGGAGCATGCCCGTTTCGCCTTCGGTCTCAGCTTCAGCTCGAAGCAACCTTGCCAACATATCGATATCCCGCTGCCTGGCTTTTACGACTGCCATGTGCTCACCTCTTTAGGTTTCTAGACTTATCATATTGGAGGTGAGGCGGATGCGTTACTCTATTTAGATTTCCCTAGTTTCTTCCCTCAGCCATGCGCTCTCTTCATCATTTAAATAAGGAGCTAGCTTCGTGTATACCTCTTGATGATAATTGTTTAACCATTGCTTTTCACTCTCTGTTAACAGATCTGTATGGATACCGGCTAGATCAATTGGACAATACGTAATGGTTTCAAACTTCATAAATTGACCAAACTCTGTTTTCTCGTCTTCAACAACTACCATCATATTTTCCGTTCGAATTCCATATTTACCTTCAAGGTATATTCCCGGTTCATTCGTAATGATCATGCCTTTTTCTAATCTAACATGATTAGTATTCCTTATGCTTTGTGGTCCCTCATGAACATTCAGGAAAAACCCTACCCCATGGCCTGTTCCACACTTATAGTCTAACCCATATTGCCATATGGGCTGTCTTGCTAGAACATCCAAATTAGAGCCAGTAGCTCCATGTAAAAACTTTACTGAGCTTAATGCAATAAACCCTTTCAACACCAGAGTAAAATCTCTTTTTTGCTCATCGGTAAGTTCTCCCAACACAAACGTTCGTGTAATATCTGTTGTTCCATCATAATACTGTCCGCCTGAGTCAACTAGAAAAAGACCTTCATTCTTAAGGGTAAATTGCGTTTCCTTATTGGCTTTATAATGCATCAACGCAGCATGTTCTTTATAACCTGCGATCGTATCAAAGCTTGGCCCAACAAATCCTTCCTGCACCCTTCGGAAATCTTCTAATCTCTCTTCGGCAGCAATCTCTGTAATATCTTCTTTATCTACAACGGTTTTTAACCATTTCATAAATTTCACCATGGCCAAACCATCTTTTATTTCACACCATTTTACATTTTTTATCTCGACTTCATTTTTAATAGCTTTTAAATTCGTTGTGATGTCCGGACTTTCCATTTTCATTGTATTCCTGCTAATGGCGCTATATAAGCTACTATTTGTTTTATTCGCATCAAAAATAATGGTGTCTTCGCTCGAAAGATTTCCCAAGAACATATGGATTTCATCATACGCTTTTATCTCGATTCCTTCAGCCTCCAATTCTAATTTGACCAAAGGAGGAACCTTGCAGGAATCAATAAATAAATAACATTTATGCTCTGCTACGATCAAATTAGTGATTACAACGGGATTGTTAGGCACATCGGCCCCTCTTATATTCAAAAGCCATGCAATGTCATCTAAGGAGGTTATAAGATAATGATTGGCTCCCCTAATTTTCATTTCTTTTCTTACTTCATTTACTTTTTCTACACGTGATTTTCCTGCATATTTTACGTCATGGGTAAACATGGATCCTTTAGGAATATCCGGTCGATCTCCCCACAATTTGCCAACTAAATCTTGATTCATTTTTAATTCCATTCTTTTTGCTTTTAGATCATTTTCCATCCTTCTTACCATATCAATTGAAAAAACATGTCCATCAAAGCCCACAACGCTACCTTCATTAAGAACATCTGCTAACCATTCCGAATAAAAGGGTATCCCTGGATCCGCCATTCTGAATAATCGGATTCCGGAGCCCTCAAGCTGCTTTTCTGCTTGAATATAGTATCTACCATCTGTCCATAACCCAGCATCCTCTAATGTAATAACTACTGTACCTGCAGACCCCGTAAATCCTGATATCCATTGTCTACATTTCCAATGCTCTGCTACATATTCACTCTGATGTGCATCAAAACTGGGAATGAGATAAGCATCCATTTGATTTGTTCTCATTAGTTGTCTTAGCTTTTCAACCCTATCCCTGATATTCATATCCAATACCTCCATTTTCCTTAAGACCAAATGCATTTAAGACTATCCTATAAAAATGACGAGCTCTTAATAAGCCTACTCCTAAAATTATAGAATAACAAATACGCCGGAGGGTGAGACGGGAGACGACTGAACGACTACGAATAACCTAACAGAAGAACCCTTGGATACTTTCCAGAGGTTCTTCTGTTTTCCGGTGAAAACGAAATGAAGGACGCCCCGTTTGGGCATCCTTCACAGATACTAGCTAAGTGAATCGAGCAGCGTCTTCAACTGCTGGTTAAGCTTCAACACATTCAAGATGATCTGCAACGCCTCAGCACGTGTAGCATTGCTCTTGGGATCGAATCTTCCATCCCCTTTACCGCTAACGATACCTGCTTGCGCTTCTGCCTTGATCTCGCTAGCTGCATAAGAACCATTCAGATCATGGAAATTGCCTTTTGTTGTGTCCTTCGCCAAGTTATTGAGGTTTACAACTCGGGACAGCATGATAACCATTTCTTCACGTGTAATCGTTTGATCCGGCTTGAACGTACCGTCCTCGTAACCTTTGATTACCCTTGCCGCTACAAGGTTCTCAATAGCTTCTTTAGCCCAGTTATCGCCAATGTCCTTCAATACAACACTCGCATTGCTGCCAGCTTGAATATTGAACACGCGATTCAGAATGACTGCAAACTCAGCGCGTGTGATGAGACTGTTTGGTCTATACGTCCCATCTGGGTAGCCTTTAATGATTTGCAATTTGTTGAACGTATCGATTGTCTCTTCAGCCCAGTGCCCTTGAATGTCAGCAAAATCAATTGTAGGGTTTGCTTCCTTAGCTTCTGCTACTTTGGATTCAATCGTCTTTACTAAAATGGCTTCATTAACAATGTTACTATTAAACACCTCTACCGTAGGCTGTGGAGAAGCAGGTGTCTGCTCCGCTGGAACAGGTGTCTGCTCTGGAGCAGTCGCTGGTGCAGGAGCCGGCAGGATCACCGTCTGGCTCGCAATCTGCGTCAAGCCTGTTGCATCGAATGCAAGCTGCGCTCCCGTCACCTCAGCTGCATTCGTTGCGCCTAGGCCGGTGAAGGTTACGACACCTGTGCTCGCTGTTGCCGTCGCCGTTCCGGTCAGCGTCCACGTGCCTGCATCCTTCTTCGATACGGTCACCACTGTGGTACTGTCGTTCGTGCTCGTATTCCCATAAGCATCTCGGAGCGTAACAACCGGCTGCTGTGCGAACGCGCCTCCATTGCTAGATGGGGCTGTAATGTCTGTCGTCAGCGCCATTGAAGCCACGCTTCCCGCTATAGGCGTGATGCTCACCGTGTTCGCTGCTGGCGTTGCCACGCCCGCCACGCTGAAACCGATGGTTTGCGCTGCCGCCTTGTTCAGCTTTAGATTCACTGTCGCTACGCCGCTTGCAAACGTAACGCTGATCGTGTTCGGCCCTTCCGTCAAGTCCGTTCCGTTAAAGCTGCCATAAGAGCCGTCAGGTGCTGCGGTATATCTGGAGATCGTCACATCATGTGCTCCGCTAAACGTCGTATCCGTGAGATCCACCGAATTCTTTACCGTCAGCGTGACCGTATCGTCCGCGCCGACTCCGGGTGTTGCCGATGCAGCAGATGCGCTGACGGTTTGTGCTGGTGCTGGTGCGGGAGCCGGAAGGATCACTGTCTGGCTCGCAATCTGCGTCAGGCCTGTCGCATCGAATGCGAGCTGCGCTCCCGTCACCTCAGCTGCATTCGTTGCGCCTAGGCCGGTGAAGGGTACGACACCTGCGCTCGCTGTTGCCGCCATGGTTCCGGTCAGCGTCCACGTGCCTGCATCCTTCTTCGATACGGTCACCACCGTGGTGCTGTCGCCCGTGCTCGTATTCCCATAAGCATCACGGAGCGTAACAACCGGCTGCTGCGCAAACGCGCCTCCATTGCTAGATGGGGCTGTAACGTCCGTCGTCAGCGCCATCGAAGCCGCGCTTCCCGCCGCTGGCGTGATGCTCACCGTGTTCGCTGCCGGCGTTGCCACGCCCGCCACGCTGAAACCGATCGTTTGTGCCGCCGCCTTATGTAGCTTCAGATTCGCTGTCGCTACGCCGCTTGCAAACGTCACGCTGATCGTGTTCGGCCCTTCTGTCAAGTCCGTCCCGTTAAAGCTGCCATAAGAGCCGTCAGGTGCTGCTCTATATCCGGAGATCGTCACATTATGCGCTCCGCTAAACGTCGTATCCGTGAGATCCAGCGAATTCTTTACCGTCAGCGTAACCGCATTATCCGCTCCAGCTAATGGAGTTGCCGAGGCGGCAGATGCGCTGACGGTTTGTGCTAGTGCTGGTGCAGGAGCCGGCAGGATCACCGTCTGGCTCGCAATCTGCGTCAAGCCTGTCGCATCGAATGCGAGCTGCGCTCCCGTCACCTCAGCTGCATTCGTTGCGCCTAGGCCGGTGAAGGGTACGACACCTGCGCTCGCTGTTGCCGCCATGGTTCCGGTCAGCGTCCACGTGCCTGCATCCTTCTTCGATACGGTCACCACCGTGGTGCTGTCGCCCGTGCTCGTATTCCCATAAGCATCACGGAGCGTAACAACCGGCTGCTGCGCAAACGCGCCTCCATTGCTAGATGGGGCTGTAACGTCCGTCGTCAGCGCCATCGAAGCCGCGCTTCCCGCCGCTGGCGTGATGCTCACCGTGTTCGCTGCCGGCGTTGCCACGCCCGCCACGCTGAAACCGATCGTTTGTGCCGCCGCCTTATGTAGCTTCAGATTCGCTGTCGCTACGCCGCTTGCAAACGTCACGCTGATCGTGTTCGGCCCTTCCGTCAAGTCCGTTCCGTTAAAGCTGCCATAAGAGCCGTCAGGTGCTACTGTATATCCGGAGATCGTCACGTCATGTGCTCCGCTAAACGTCGTATCCGTGAGATCCAGCGAATTCTTTACCGTCAGCGTAACCGCATTATCCGCTCCAGCTTCTGGTGTCGTTGAGGCAGCGACTGCACTCGCAGTATA
This sequence comes from Gorillibacterium timonense, assembly GCF_001457415.1. GTDB lineage: Bacteria > Bacillota > Bacilli > Paenibacillales > NBRC-103111 > Gorillibacterium > Gorillibacterium timonense. Next base: position 77,022 of record NZ_LN881721.1, on the reverse strand, counting down.
CATAGGCTGCGTCTCCCGATAAAGTTTCATCACGGTCGCTTTTCCGGAGTTCCCATTATCCCTATAGACAACATAAGGGGTGCCGCTACTGTCTAGCGCTATCGATGTATCATCAACACCACCTGCTGAAAAAGCCGGATTCCCTACAGGCTCCCAACTGCTTCCGTTGTATGTCATTACGGTCGCTTTATAATCATTCTCATCATCCCTGTAGACAACATAAGGGGTGCCCCTGCTGTCTACCGCTATCGATGTATAAAATACTTCACCTGCCGAAAAACCCACACTGCCAACAGACTCCCAACTACTTCCGCTATATTTCATTACGGTCGCTTTTCCGAAGTTCCCATAATCCTTATAGACAACGTAAGGGGTGTCGCTGCTGTCTAGCGCTATCGATGTATTATAAACTTGACCTGCCGAAAAAGCCGGATTCCCTACGGGCTCCCAACTGCTTCCGTTGTATGTCATCACGGTAGCTTTTGAGTCACCCGCTTGATCACTATAGACAACATAGGGGGTATCGCTGCTGTCTAACACGATCGATATTTCACTAGCTGCACCTGCCGAAAAAGCTGGATTCCCTACAGGCTCCCAACTGCTTCCGTCGTATTTCATTACGGTCGCTTTTTGTGAGTTCCCATTATCCCTGTAGACAACATAAGGGGTGTCACTACTGTCTAGCGCTATCGCTGTATCATAAACTTCACCTGCTGAAAAAGCTGGATTCCCTACGGGCTCCCAACTGCTTCCGTTGTATGTCATTACGGTCGCTTTATTGGAGTTCCCATGATCCCTATAGACAACATAAGGGGTACCCCTGCTGTCTAAAGCGATCTTTACATCAGTAGTTACACCTGCCGAAAAACCCTCACTGCCAACGAGTTCCCAACTGCTTCCGTCGAATTTCATTACGGTCGCTTTATTGAAGTTCCAATCCCTATAAGCAACATAAGGGGTGCCGCTGCTGTCTAGCGCTATCGATGTATTATAAACTTCACCTGCCGAAAAACCCTCACTGCCAACCGATTGCCATTCCGAGACTCCAGCTGCTTGAACCGTCGCTTGCTGCACAGGCAACAGCGAAGTGACCATGCTGATGATTAGCATCCAGATCCAAATTCGTTCTTTCGGTTTCGATTGACGCTTACTTGTTGTCATATTCCGCCCTCCGCTTTTGTTTTCTCCTTCTATTGGGGTTTTCCCGTTCATTCAAGCTTATCTCACCTCAATGACAACTTAATGACAAACTTCAACACAAAAAGAGCCCCTATTTATTCTGGAGCTCTTTCTCACTTCCTCTTCTTTAGTTCAGTTTTTCGATAAGCTGGTAATAATAATCCGTTACTTTAGTAGATACACTTACACCGACATCTTCGCGCATAATTTCGATAAACGTTTTATATTGCCTTTTTAATCCTACTTCATCCTGTTTTAAAGCCAATGCTTCTAAATACAGCATCATCGTTCTATCCTCAAGTTCATAGCTATCCACTAACTTTTTCAAAATAGATATTGCTTTATCCATCTCTGCTCTATTCAATAACGCTTCACATAGCTTGTGTGAAAAGGTAATCGATACTAAAAATAATCGCTCTACTTCGTTTTGTGCCCATCTATAAACATACTCCCCAAATAAATGCCCCCGATAACTTTTCTCATGTTCAACTGCTTGGTTAACTTGTCGTTCATTGCTGAAGTCCATCCTATTGCATTGATCTTCAAACCTAAAAGCGTCAACATGAATCTGCGAGTAATCTAATGAATAATGCTGATTACCCGAATAGATAACTTGAGAAAACCCATGGTTGCTTAACAACTTTCTTAGTTGATATACCGTTGTATTTAAGTACGTTTCTGCATTTTTTAGCGGCATATGGTCGAACATATCCTCTATAATTCTTGCCCTTGAAACACGCTTTCCTTTCTGCATAATCAAGTAAGCGAAAAGCTCCGCGCTTTTACTCGTTCTCCACTTGATGAGTTCATTTTGTGGAGTTCTTAATTCCATAGTACCTAGACAGTTATAGATCAACTTATGTTCTTGAGCAGCCTGTCTGACCTTGTTCTTTTGTAATTCCATATCTGCAACTGCTCGTTCGATGGTTTGCTGAAGTCGCTCTTGATTAACAGGCTTCAACATATAATCCAAGGCATAGACATCAAATGCCGGTAGTGCGTATTCTTTGTGTGAGGTAACAAATATGATCTTCGTTTCTCTGCCTTCATCTCTTAATCTTTTTGCAAACTCTAATCCACTTTCCTTTGGCATACTAATATCGACAAAAATTATATCAACATCATGGTCAGATAAGTACGTATATGCAGACCAAGTATCATAAAAACAACCAACTAAGGTAATCGAATTTATTTTTTTGAGCATTCTTTCCATAATCATATGCATACTTCTTTCATCATCAATAACGATAACCTTCACACGACTTCCTCCTTCTCATCTGTTCTAGACATGCTGAATGTTGAGGCTATCGGAAGTGAAAAATAAAATGTGGTACCTACATGTCGGAAGCTCTCAAACCAAATTTCTCCGCCATTTAGTCCAACAAATTCTCGGCAAATGGATAGACCAAGACCTACACCTTGCTCACCCGCCGTACCTCTCTTGGATTTAGGAAATTCATCTTGTAGTAAATAACTTGCTTCATCAGCAGATATCCCTTCTCCAGTATCACTGATTGAAACCACAACCATATTTTGTGATATTTCTGAGCGTAATCGAATCCTTCCTCCAATTGGAGTAAACTTGACAGCGTTAGACAATAGATTGCGAATAATTAAATCCAACATATCCCTATCCGCATAAACGTAGACATTTTCAGCTATTTCAGAATGAATTCTAATGTGCTTACTGTTTATTTTCACGTTCATCATATGAATCGTTTTCTGAACAACGTTGCCTAAATCTCTCACAACGGGGTTAAACAACATTCCACCACGTTGAGTATGAAACCATTCGAGTAAACTTTCAAGGAGTAGAAATGTGTTGTTAATCTGCTTTCCCATCTCCTCGACCAGTTCTTTATAGCTCCCCTTATGTTCAATGATTTCTACTTCCTGCATATCCTCTTCCATTAGTTCAATTAAATTAACTAGTACTGCAAGCGGATCACGAATATCGTGAGCTACTACGTTAAACATCTTATCTTTAAATAAATTCAACTCCGATAATTGTTGCGATTGCTGAAGTAAACTTTCTTCATACTGTACCGATTCTGTAATGTCATGTAATAGTAACATCTTACCAACTGGCTTATTATTGCTTCCATTTATTAATGAATAATGAACATGATAATACCGTTCTCCTAGTCGCATGGGATGTGTTGTTACGTGATCTACCTCTGATTTATGTTCAATAAGCTGCAATAGAGGTGGAAAATGAGACAACGCTTGTGATGCAGCGTTACCAATTAGCTTCTTGTCAGGTACCTGTTCAAACAATAGAGTAGCGGAGTTATTAAAGCTCTTTAAAGTATTATCTATATCAAGAATAATGACCGCGTCGTGTATGGATTCAAAAACTTTTTTCATAGCTAAAGGAGCCATTCCTGTAATGAATTAATTTGAGGTTTGAATGAAAAGAGCACCTTCTGTATACTGGGTTCCGACCAAAGAACAACTCAGCACAGGAGGCACTCTACCATGAAGTATAAGCAATCGAAGAAGCAGAATCAACGGATTACTCGAATTACCGAAAACACCCTGGTAATCGGAGCAGACATCGCCAAAGAAACCCACGTGTCACGGGGGATCGACTTCCGGGGCATCGAGTTGGGCAAGGAATGTGTGTTTCAAAACGACCGTTTGGGCTTGGAAAAGCTGGTATCGTGGATGAAGGAACTACAACGGGAGCATGCCAAGACCGACGTCATCTTCGGCATTGAACCAACCGGACACTACTGGTTTACTCTAGCGGAATTTCTACAGAATGAGGGCATCCAACTCGTTATCGTCAATCCTCACCACGTGAACAAGAGCAAAGAACTTCAAGACAATTCACCGACGAAAAACGACTACAAGGATGCCAAGGTCATAGCAGATCTCATCCGTAACGGCCATTATTCGGAGCCTAGACTTCCGAAAAGGATCTACGCCGATTTACGTATTCTCATGAACCATCGGGAAAAGGTCATGTTAAACCTGGGCCAAACCCAGAGGAGAATTCAAAATTGGCTGGACCGGTTCTTCCCCGAATACCATAGGGTATTTGCAGACTGGGAAGGAAAAGCCTCTCTCATCACGCTTACTGAATTCCCTACCCCACAAGAAATCGTCACGCTCGGCGCCTTTGCGGTCCTAAAGCGGTGGAAACAAGAGGTTAAAAGGGCGGTAGGCATGAAGCGGGCGGAGAAGCTGGTTCAAGCCGCTCGGAGTTCAATCGGCCTTCGAGAGGGCCTAACGGCAGCCAAGATCGAATTGAAGGACCTGCTGGAGCAATATACCTTGTTTGCCCGGCAGAGCGACGACGTCATGCAGCAGGTGGAGCAGCTTCTTGAACAGATACCTGGTGCGGAAGAAATGCTCACAGTTCCGGGCGTCGGAGTCGTTACATTAGCTGGATTTCTAGCTGAAGTAGGCGATCTGCAGGGCTATGACCACAGTCAACAAATCATACGACTTGCAGGCTTCAATCTACGGGAAAACAGCTCAGGCAAGAAGAAAGGCAAGTCCACCATAACCAAACGGGGACGATCCCGGCTTCGGGCATTGTTGTTCCGCGCGGTGATGCCCATGGTGGCGAAAAACGCGGAGTTTAAAGCCCTGCACCACTATTACACGAAACGAACTCAGAATCCACTGAAGAAGAAACAATCTATTGTAGCCCTATGCGGAAAGCTCATTCGAGTCTTGCACACATTGGGGACGAAACAAATTCGTTACAACGCAACAGATGTTTTGGGGCCGGTACGCCAGTCTCAGCTTCAGATGGCTGCTTAATTCAAACCGGAATATTCATTTTGCTTAACCCACGCTTAGAGTTTTACAAATGACAATAGAAGCACGGAGCAGCCGCAGATCATCATCCATAAGGGCAATGACCCAGTAAAGGAGCAAGAAGCGGCGTCCACCCCTTGAGAGGTAGAACGAAGGAATGTGAGGGCATAGACCCCGTGTGACATGGGAGGGTAAACCGTCGAGGGAATGGTGTGGATATCCAAGGTGCGACCATAAGTAGCATCCACAGATTGGAAAAAGGGTTCCAAGCTCTATTCCCGCAACCGGCTCCTCCAGAAAAAAATGTCATGCCAACATGATATCTCCATCTCTTTACAAAGTCGATGTTGTAAATCTAAGAAAACGTGAGCAAATGGAAGAAAACATTAATTTATAGTGGGAGATAATTTAAGCATATTAAATTGGTATATCCCCCATAAGTAAAATAAGCCCGAAATAACAAGTCCGAATGGAGATATATCGACTGGTATTTTTATAACATCTATTGAATGGATGAATGGAACAACAAATACACCAAGAGAACCTATCATCATTAAGACAACATGTTTTTTCTTCTCTCGATTCGACTTAAGATACATGTGAATTAAGAGACATATGCCAACTAAGTAATAACCATAAACATAACCAATGTGTAAGTAAAAAAGCGGCCCTCTATCTAAAATGATAAGCGAAAATCCTTGAGAGTAATCTAAAGCCATGCCCTTGTAAAATAAATAATGCCATCCATTGGTGAAGTGAGCAATTAATGTATAGAGTGGACCAATTGATAATAAAGCTACATTCCTTTTTGTCACAAGTCTCTGATTACCTGTGAATTGTAAGATCATAATCACCCAAATAAATGATGCAAAGGGAATGCCTATATACTGAACATGTATCCAAAAGATGATTTGCTCCATTGTCGTACTTACGAGTTGAAAAGCATAGCCAAATGTATAAAAAGATGCGGCTACCACCCCTAAGCCATAACTAATCGAAATAGGAGTTTCCCTATTTTTCCAAGAAAAGTGTAGCAGCACCATAAAGCAAAAGGTGAAAATAATTAAAATGGCTGAAAGTACCATGTTATATCCCATAAAGTGAGTTCCTCCGATAGTATCTTATCGGTAATTCCTATCTTTTATATTTATATCAATTTAAGAATATGTAAATGAAAAATATATATTAGTCGAGCAGAGGATTATGATAGCGATTTAGTATTCATCGTATTAATCTTCACATACACTAAGATTTTACAATGATAGGCTTAATAAGGTATGCCTTACGACACATTAGGAGGTAATAGAGTGAGCAAGTACGATGAAGCCATGAAGCTGCTGGAAGAACAAGTGGGTAACAAGGACGGTCTGATCTCTCTGTCCACCATCGCGCTGGAACCGGGAGCCGATGGCAAAAGCCGCCCCGCCGCCCGCATTGTAGACGCTTACTATGAGGACGGCGCGTTCTACACCGTCACTTACGCGACCTCAGGCAAGATGCAGCAGATCGCCCAAAACCCCGAAGTCTCCGTTTGTATCATCGTCGAAAACTTTACGGCCGATGGGATCGGTGAAAACCTGGGCTGGGTATGTGACGAGAAAAACGCAGAGATGATGACAAAGCTGCGCACAATATTCGCCGAGTGGTATAACGACGCCAATAACGACGAAGACCCTAACACATGCCTGCTGCGCATTCGCCTGACAAAGGGCCTGTGGAATGACGCCCATAAAGGAATCAGAAATGAGATTGATTTTGTCAATAAGACGGTAAATTAATGGGATGTAGACATTTGATAATTTAAGGGCCAACCTTTACGGGAGGCCCTTCTTTTGATATTACCTTCTTCAAACGGTTTGGTATCATATCAAGCTGCAACACATCTAGCAGGAGGCACGATGGAGTGGCTCGCCTCGTCCGAACGGGCGGTTCAAAAACGCCAGAGACATGGCTCTCACTCATCGGAACCATGGCTCAATTCACTCCGGATTATTCACTTAGTTGCTACAAAAAGAATCAAGGCCGCCATATAGGCGGCCCATGTGAATCGGCGAGTTTGGACCCGTCGACAGACCCTTACACTCTCTTTGCCGCAGGAGGGCTCACGATAAAGTCCACTTGAAGCCCGGGGAATGCTTCCTGCAGCATCTCCACCACGGTCAGCATCCCGGCCTCCTCGCTGCTCTGGTGTCCTGTGATAATCAACGCCTTGGGAAGTCCCATATCTACGGCGTCTCTCACATACTCGTTGGTCTCCCATTCATTTGTCTCGCCAACGATTAAGAGATCAAGGTTTCGGCTCTCGAAGTATTGAATATGCCAAGGTCCGCCAGCCGCACCGGGCAGCAGTCCGACCTGCCGAACGGGCATGTCCAGATCCCCGATCACCGTCATGCTATCGACACCGAGCTTGCTTTTCAGATGAGTCACCAGAGTACGGACGGTATGCTGCTCATCAGAGGGCAGCGTAAGGAGATTCAACTCCTCTGGATTTGCGTAAGCTTCCCATTCCAGCTTCTTGAGTATGCTGATCTGAATCCCGTCCGGCTTGTAGCTATGGATGTAATCGTGCAGGCGAAAGATTGAAATCCCCGACTCCTCGATGAGCTTCCGCTTCTTCTCATAGACGGAACCCCCGGCTAGCCAATCCCCTTCATCTGAGTGGGTATAGTAAGTCGGCTCATGCGTGATGATCAGATCGACTCCCGCTTCCACCGCCTGCTGAATGATGGCATACGTCGCCATGAAGACAACCGCCACTTTGTGAACCTCTGCATCAAGGCGCCCGCTCTTCAGTCGATCGACCGTCTCCTCAAAAGCACCAACGGGCTCAATCAGGCGATCGATCACATTCTGGACCGTAATGGTCATCTGTGAAACCTCCTTTTTCGTTGTTTGCGTTATTTATGTACATGAGCAAGCTTACTCATCCTGTTACTATTCCCTTTCTACATGGGGCGAGTCAATCCTGCTTTCTCCAGAGGATGTCGATTATCCCTGATTAATGATCAACCCCACCTTCTGTCCCATGTTCATCCGGGACACGGGGAGTCTTCCCCCTTCATTGCCTCCGCCAGGAAGCCCCTCTCCAGGCGCAGATGCAGCAGCTCGGTCCGCAGGTCCTGCTCAATCTGATGAATGTTCGTGACGATCTCCTCCCCGATCGCTTTCCCCAGCTCCCCCTGCCGACTCACATACTCCAAGACCGACCATTGGCAGCCTTCGCACAGCTTGATCCTCGCCAGCAGCTCGTCTTCCTCGTCCACCAACTTCTCGTACACGTCATAGGTCCGTGTCATGCGGGTTTCCTCCTTGTAATGGGTGTTTTGTTGTGATTGTATATCAGAACTTCTCATGCTGAACTTGATTATGTAATTGTTTCCCATTATACAATGTGCACTATAATTCGCCAAGTATACTTCGAGGATGATTTTTCACCAATTGCCTACGATAAAGGGAGCACAGAAAGGATGTGTTTCCCTTGAAAAAGTTAAGCGAAGCTCGAACCCAAAAAGGACTGACCCAGGAACAGGTCAGTCGCAGTGTGAATATATCGCTGAAGCATTATCAAAACATCGAACATGGGATTACTTCACCGACAGTAAACATCGCTCTGCATATCTGCGAGCTGTTGGATGTTGACCCTCGTGAGATTGAGGAGTGGAAGGATCGGAGGAGGGTTGAGTAAACGTTTCAGTTAATCGACAGCAGCTTGTACTATCGTATGGTCGTAACCACAGTCATTTATCTTGAGTAGTAACTCTTAGGGAGCACTTTTCAGCAGTCAAACGGGAACTTATGTTCCTTCTTTGCCCAAAAAAAATTAACTCATTTGTGACCGTTGCAGTGCCAACCTAATCACTAATCCAGTCAATTGCACGGTGTAGAAAGTTGCGTATAAAAACCAAAACAGTTCTATACCAAAAACTATAGCTACGCTCTGCACCAACCCATATACTTCAAAAAAATTAAGAATAATACAAAGCACAATACTTACTCCCCACAAGACAACTACAAACCAATACGGGAATAGGAATTTATGAATTAACTTAGTTTCAAGCATCTTAGGGAGCAATGAATTATGAAATAACGTTAAAGTTATCGTTAGTGCCGCAATAACAATTCCTAACACACCCGCGGATGCACCTAATAAAGTTGCAGATAGCTCTTTTGAAAGGGAAATAAAGTCTGAGGTAAATGTGCCTTTTTTCCAAGAGTAAAAAATCGGAACTGACGAAATCAGAAATGACCAAAAAAAAGACCAATTAAAAAGCACCTTCACACCATTAATTCGTAATAACCCCAGAAATGTAGTGTCTCTGTAAGAAAGTTTAGAATTTGATGTTGGTGTCATCCTCATCACCCTTATTAACTACTTTATCCTTAACATCTAAAATGAAACTCCTTATTCTAGATAATAATACTTCCTCACCAAATTCATTAACGGTAATTTTACGAATTGATTTTCTGGAAAGGAATGCCCGTTGCTCTCTAACAATCTTATCTTTTCTTTTACCCTTTACCTTGACTTCATCAAACCCCTTAATATCAACTCCACCATACCCCGTCTCAACTAGTTGAATGCCGGACTCGATTGCATCAGTTAGGTGATCCGGATCATTTTTATCCGAAATCTTCATTCCATCCCTGTTTGCCATACACAAGTCCAGCTCTTTTAAATCGTGCTGATTTATTAAATTATTATACAAGTCGAACTCTTTTTTTCCGGGGTTTGGATGGATCAAGTGGAAATGAATACTTGTAACTTTTTGTATGGACTTTAACTCGGAACGAATTTTGTGTGGCTCTGGAATAAGGATAACCTTAATCTCGCCAATATACACATCCCTCCCAATTAACTGCTGAAAGATACTTATAAAGTCCTCTTCGTTTATGTAACTACTAAATTCGTGAACAATTATTTCACTTACAGGATGATAAAAAAAGCGAGATGTATGGGCTACTTCAAAATCAGTAACAATATCCTTTGTATTCATACCATCCCTTTTCTTCATACTAGCATATCTTGACTTGGTAAGGTTCCCAGTAATCAATTCACTTCCCTCTACCAGTACTTTGTTAACGTCAGTGATGGACCAATTGTATGATCCTTTTTTAAGGCTAGGGGCTGACAAAATTGCTCTAGGAATATGTATTTCAATGATATCGTTCAAATTTTGAGAAAAGATGTTTGCATGCACATTTACCTTGGACGCATAAAAAACTTTTTTTGCCATATCATGTCATTCCTTCGAAGAAATTATTCTCTACATTCTACCCTCCAACCCTAATTCTTACAATATAATTTTTGTAATAATCATATTGAATTTACAAAGTGACCAATAATCATGAACCAAACATTCATCGTCATGTTTGTCTTCAGCAAATAAACTTACCACAGCTTATGATCTGGCTCTTCATATCAATCCAACTACGATTTTTCATTCTCAAACTAATGTAAAAAGCAAAAAAAAGAGCCTTTTGTATTATGTAATTCCCATACTTACTTTAATAAACAGAGAGACTATATTATAGAGGACTAACAGTCTTTTTTGATGAAGTAAATCATTTGCAGGAAGCCCTTTGCCCGGTACCGCTGGTACTTATGTTTGGGAGCCGTTTTGAAGTTTACGATCTATGCCCCTGCATCCGATGTTATTTTAGAATATTTTTCTCCAAGTGTACTTGTCGAAGTAACAAAAACAAGGGAAGACCCAGTGAAGGACCTACCAGTAGTGTACTGGCAATCGGCAGCCATAAATACTTCATTCTCTTTCTGGTGCCTTCAAACAGAATGAATCCCATAAGCACGATCGCGGTAACGAAAACATCCATCCATGCAAAAGCTCCGATACGCGTACTGTTTATAGCTTCAAATAGGAGAGTCAAATCGAGGCCGTTGTGCACGATCCAAGGGATGAATTGCGAATAGGGCAAGACGAATCCCAGGAAAGATAATACTCCGTAAAAGTACTTCATATATAACCCTCCATTATTTTGAAAGTTTTAAAGCCACCCCTCCTGGGATGGCTTTCATTGAGGCCGTCTTTCACACCGTACATTTCGAACCCTGTCCCGTCCTTTAAAGCAGTTTGATGATCTCTCCCAGCTCATCGGCCAATCCTTTGGCAAGTTCAAAATTCTTATCTTTTAAAGCCAACTCTATTTTCAGTTCAACCGACTTTTTCTTTTGTTCCGTTTCCAAATAGTCTCGATTAAAGTGACTCGCATAAATCATTTTTCTAAATTTTCGCATGCTCATTTTTCTAATCTTCTTATCGTCAATGATTAACACATAATCCATGCCGTTTACGACCGAATAGAAATCATGGGAAACCATCAAAATCGCACCTTTATAGTCCTCGATGGCTTTCTCCAGTGCGATCTGTGCATAGATATCCAAATGGCTTGTCGGTTCGTCAAGAAGCAGGAGGTTTGCCTTACTGGCAGACACCTTGGCCAACTGAAGCATGTTTTTTTCTCCACCGGACAAAGATGCAATCGTTTGATCCAAGATTTCTCCTTCAAAATCATAGTTTGCCAGATACGATCGGATCTCGTCATACGTTTTAAACCCGGCATCGATGAATTCATCCATGATGGTATTGGATTCGTTTAGCGTTTCGCCATGAAGCTGGGACAAATAAGCCACTTTCGCATCAGCCTTTATTTCGATCGCCTCATGATGGTTTTTAAAGATCTCTCGGAGCAAAGTCGTTTTCCCGGTACCGTTTGGACCGATAATGGCTACTTTATCTGTAGATTGGATCTCAAAGGTAACGTTTTCTAAAAGCAGCTCATGGAAGGCAATGCTATAATCCTGGACGCTTACCACCGTGGTATCTTCCATTTCATGCTCCATACCAAACGTAATATCCGGCTGCTTAATCTCAACAAACGGCGCTTTGATTCTACGCGCTTCCAATCTTTCTTGAAAGCTGACTCTGGCTTTTAACGCTCTGCCTCTGGCTGCTTCTGAATTATTAGTCGCGATCACTCTAAGATGATTGATGATGTTCTCGTTTCGCTCGATTTCTTCTTCGTCCGCAATCGCGAGCTCTTGCAGCTCAATTTTGGTCTGAAGCAATGAGAATCTATACTCGATATATCGCCCGTCAAACTCTTGGATCTCCTTGTTTTCAAGGTGTATGATTTTGTTGAAGCAATGATTCAACAAATAGCGGTTGTGCGTAACGACCAGCAGCATTCCCTTGTGGGCATTCATCAATTGTCTAAGCGCGTTTAGGTTCTCAAAGTCTAAAAACACATCCGGTTCGTCCATGATTAGCAAGTCCGGACGGATAAGCATTTCCTTGATTACTTGAATAAGCTTGAATTCCCCGCCGCTCAGATCGGATACCTTACGATCTTTAAGCTTCATGAGGTTTGCCAGATTTAGTTTCTTATTCATGCTGCTTTCAAAATCATCGCCGCCTATTGAAGCGAATGCGTCCAATGCCGATTGAAGCTTTTCCAGCAGCGAATCCATGTCCGATGCGGTTTCCATTTCAGCATAGATGGATGTGATCTCATCTTGTATCTGGATGTAGGTTTCCGCGATATAGTCAAAAACGGTTGTTACTTCAGGCTTGTTTACTTGCGAGAACTGACTGACATACCCGATTTTACAGGTCGGGTCTTTCTCTAACTTGCCATCGAACAGATACCTTTCGGGATCGATCAGGATATCGATCAGTGTACTTTTCCCGCTGCCGCTTGTTCCGATAAAAGCACAATGCTGCCCCTCTTCAAGCTGAAACGAAATGTCCTTATATAGCTCTTTTTGCGGAAACGAGAAGGATAAGTGATCCACTTTTATCATAGGGTTGCCTCTCTTAAAACGATAGTGGTGACGATTCTGCCTACAAAATCTCTTTATGAAAATGTCCTCTTGTGTCGGTTTCCTGATTGAAGACAGCATGATTCACGGAGCCCTCTAACTTGCCTAAAGCCTGATGAATAACGTTCACAACCTGCTCTTGTGATTCAATGGTGAAGCTTAATCGGAATGCCTCGATTCCTTTGATGCTTTGCAGCTCATCTAGAAGATTAAGCGTCTTCCCATTCAGGATAGTCGTCGTACAATCCTCATGGGAAAGGATAGGGAACGTTCCGTTCTCATCTTTTAACGCATAGCTCTTCGTTTCGCAAACTCTGCATTGATTCATTTTTTTCATCGGACAGTATTTGGTGAACATCAAGGGAGCCTTGCCGTATACAATCATCTCCAGTGAAGGATAGCCGTCGTTTTCTTCATAATAGGCGTTCCTTAAGTCTTCCATTTGGCTCTTATTCAATTCATAAGATAAAGTGACTCGTTTTGCACCTAATTTGTGTAATTCATAGCAGCTGGCAGCATTCACGACATTTAGCGAATAGTCCGTAACAAACGGATTCGTTTCTCTGTAGTGATAAATTCCGCCATATCCCCCGATTAGCAGCTGCCCTTCTTTTTCCTTATAATCATTTTGATTTCTTCTCACAACATTTTCAAAATAGATTTCCTTAATTCCACAGCTCACGCAAGCATCATACTGTTCCTTAGTCGTTACAGAGGCCGTAAGGTATGGTTTTTCAGGGGCAAAGCTTATTTTTTCTTTTGCTCTCAAAGCCTGGGTTCTCTTCTGCTGGCTGTTCAGCTTTACGTCATATAAGCCCTGTACAATCTCTCTTCTTGCTGCATTTAACAGTTTAGCCGGAATAAACGCGTGGCATTCCTCATAATCGACCTGGTTCAGCTCGAATATCGTATCATTTAATCTGGAAAATTGCTTGATTACCTGGTCTTTGGTTGTTGGATTATTCATGGCTTTGCCCAGTATTTCCTCGCTTTCATAGGAATAATGAAAGCCTAAGCCCTCCGCATTGATGAAAAGCTTTGAATCTGGACATGCATATACTTTCATATCCAGGGCAAACCGCTTAAATTCTTTTTCCAGCGATGCTTCTAATTCTTTGGAATAGAAATAATCCTTCGTTTTATAGACGACATCTCCCGTAGACAGCGTTTCTTGGATTTTGATATAGCAGACTTTATCTGCTTTGTTGATTAATTGACCCTCTCTATCGTACAGTTTGGCAACCGCTAAATTAACATCTTCTTTGTTGTGACTTATTCGAATGGTATCGTTTTGATTTAAAGGACGTGTAAGGGTTATTTCATACCGATCTTTATCAATCCTGCTGATGGTTCCAATTTCATAACCAAAGTTATTCGGCTTTACGATGTTTGTAATGTTTCTCCTATCTTCGTGAAACAAATAGCCTTTGGTGAATGTTCGATTGAAGGTTTTCTTCAGATTATCTTTCTCTTCTTCGGTTATTTGATTATCCAAGGCCATGCGATATTTGGATACAACATTCGCCACATACGTAGGATCTTTCATTCGACCTTCTATTTTTAAAGAATCGATTTCTCTTAAATCATCGATATAATCGATTGTGTTTAAGTCCTTCGTGGATAAAATATAGTTTTTCGCTAAAGATGTATCGGTTGTCTGATCCAGTAGTTCATACTCCTTACGGCATGAACCCACACATCTTCCGCGATTTCCGCTTCGATAGCCGAGTAATCCTGACATGAGGCAATTTCCTGAATAAGAGACACATAACGCACCGTGAACGAAAATTTCCAAAGGGATTTCCGCTAATCGTTTGATCTCTTTTACTTTTTCAATCTCAACCTCACGGGACAGAACCACTCGTTTCGCACCAAGTTCTTTAAACAATAAAGTTCCGTCTACATCGTCTATTCCCATTTGAGTGGAACAATGGGCTTCCAGATCAAGAAAGTTCTTCACGATATAATCGAAAGCAGCCAGGTCCTGGACGATAATGCCATCCACACCGATTTCATTTAATCCGCGGATCTGCTCTTTCATCTCTTCCACTTCGTTCTCGAAAACGATGGTATTCATCGTAACATAGATTTTAACGTTCCTCAGGTGCGCATACGTAACCGCCTCTTGTAACGATTCGAAATCAAAATTAGATGAGTAGGCACGTGCGCCAAATTTTTGCATTCCTAAGTATATGGCATCACAACCATTCGAAATGGCAGCTTTTAAAGCTTCCATGCTTCCTGCTGGAGCTAATAATTCAGTCATTTTTTCCTCCTGGTGATTCATAAATTATGTAAAATTTGTAGTTACTTATGATACGGTTCAGCTTACACGCTATAACGGCTAAATTTCTACCAACGTAATGCCCTTGATGAGCCCCCGCAAGAATACGCACAATATTGAATGGGAAATATTAGCTTGTCATCGTCAGATTTAATGCATTGTTCATTCGCCTCTTCACATTAAATCCTCTCACCATACAATTGACCCATTACACTTATAAACTGCTTGGCTGCTGGTGTCACTTCATCAAAGGAATGCGCCACAATCCCGATATCCCGCGTGATCCGAGGAACAATCTCTTTGACAATCAAGTGATGCGGAACAGAAGTAAGCGTAAAATGAGATATAATGCCGATCCCCAAATTTTTTTGGACCATTTGGATTAAGGTTTCAGCCGTTTGGACAGTCAGACTCTCATGGAAAGAAATATCATTATCGTGAAATGTGTTCAATACAGCGGATTCATGTCCACCTTTGCAAAAAATAAGATCATTTCTGCAATGTTCCAGGTTAATCTCGCTTTGTGATTTTAAAGGATGATTCTCCGGTACAATGGCTACCATGTAGTCATGCGCCAGGATTTTAAAGCTAAAATGATCGAAGGGAGAAGCGATAATCCCTATTTCAACCGTTCGGTCTTCCACCCATTGTTTAATTTGATTAGAGGTTCCTTCCATAAGCTCAATCGTGACTTTCGGATATTGGGAGCGGAATGAACATATCACTTCCGGCAACAAGTTTGTGGAGGCAGCCGGAAATGATCCGATCTTCACCTTGCCGCGCAAAAGCTTGTTCTCCTGACAAGCGAGTTGAACCATTTTATTTTCAATTTCCTTCATTTTCCTAGCCAGGATCAACATTTCTTCCCCAACATCTGTAAGCATTAATCCATTCTGTTTGTCTCGAATAAACAACTTCACTTGTAAAGATATTTCTAAATTTTTCAAAGCTTTACTAACAGCCGGTTGGGAAATAAACAGTGCTTTGGCAGCCTCCGTAATATTCAACTTCTCCGCGATCTTCATAAACACTTCAAGATGATTCATATTCATATTTTCATTATAACCATTCGGTTATTCTCCTTATGATATAAAGATATTTCAGTTATAGTAGAACATACCTTATGATAAAATACAACTCCTGCTTACGTGAAGCAGATTATTTACTATCGACCACACTTTTATTAAAAAGTGGATTTAGGAAAGAGGTTTATATCATGAATATTCATGCTGAGCAAGATAATCGTTCATCCTTATTGGAAGAACGAAAATCATTCAGGCGCATATGGATCACCGCCTGGATGGTAACAGCCGTCTTCGTTCTCTCTAATTCAGCTACTCCGCTCTATGTATATTGGCAGCAGAAATTCAACTTTTCCAACGGCACGCTCACGTTGATTTTTGCTTCTTATATTGTTGGACTGCTCCTTACACCTATGATTGCAGGTCAACTGTCCGACCGATTTGGACGCAAGCCCGTTTTATTCCCTGGGATCACAGCAGCTATTATAGCCTGCTTGCTGTTTGCCACTGCACCTTCCGTCATAGCACTTCTTACAGCCCGCTTTTTGTCAGGGGTAGCCGTCGGCGTCATGGTCTCAGCGGGGATGGCCTCCGTTGTGGATGCGGGAGGAGCGAAGTTGAAACAACAGGCGTCCCTTGCAGCATCCATATCCATGGTGTTGGGTGCTGGCCTCGGTCCCTTGCTATCAAGCATACTGTCCAGCGTCATGACTCAACCGGTCTCTGCTTTTACCCGGCGTCCCTTCAGGTAATCGTCTGCATCTCGTATTCGGAATTACTGTTTTTGCACCGGGAATCACGGCAACATCTTTCATTCTGTCTTTAGGGCCTTCCTTGCTGGCGAAGGTTCTTGACGTAACCAATCCACTGGTAGCAGGCAGTACAGCATGTGTCATGTTTTTAACCGCCACAGGGATTCAATTCGCTCTCAACAAATTTTCTGTCCGCACGATCTTCATCATAGGAGCTATAGCCACGATCCTATCCATGATTGGTCTTGTTGCAGCAGTTACTGCCTCCTTAGTACCGTTATTTATATTAGCCGCCATTTTTGCCGGTATGGGCCAGGGACTTGGCCAATTAGGTGGATTGACGCTCATTGGCCTTCATGTCCCTGAGCACCGCAGAGCAGAGGCGAATGCTGTATTAAATATGGGAGGATATATTCCGGCTGCCTTATTGCCTGTATGCACCGGCTTTCTTATTGATGATAAAGGGCGTTTACTCCAATCTTGGTCCTTCTATCGGCCGAAGCTTATAAATTTATCGTGAGAGGTGATTCCAGAATGAATTCAAACCTTACTTCTGCCGAGCCTACTACTAAGGGCGCATCTGCATCAGAACGTCTCCCTTGGACCGGGTTACTGGCACTCTCTATGACAGGATTTATTTGTATCCTCACCGAGACCCTTCCTGCCGGTTTGTTGCCTCAAATCAGCGAGGGGCTCGGAATATCAGAAGCTTTTGCTGGTCAACTTGTCACATTGTATGCCATGGGCTCTCTGGCAGCCGCAATCCCTTTGACTGCTGCGACGCGTGGATGGCGACGACGGCCGTTACTATTACTCTGCATCATTGGTTTTCTTGTGTTTAACACCATTACGGCGATATCTTCCAACTTCATGCTTACGCTTGTTGCCCGTTTCCTAGCAGGCGTATCCGCTGGCGTGCTGTGGGGAATGATCGCGGGTTATGCCCGTCGTATGGTGCCGGATTCATTAAAAGGACGAGCTATGGCGATAGCCATGTCAGGCACTCCGCTGGCTCTTGCTCTCGGTGTCCCAGTTGGAACTTTCCTTGGCGTTCTTGTGGGCTGGCGATCGATCTTTGGAATTATGTCCCTGCTGACGGTAGCATTGGTCTTTTGGGTACTCTGGAAACTGCCAGATTTCCCCGGACAAGCTACCCATCAGCGGATTCCTCTAATTAAGGTCTTCACGATTGCCGGTGTACGTCCCATTTTGCTAGTCGTTTTGATTTGGGTGCTAGCCCACAATATTCTTTATACCTATATAGCACCCTATCTGGCACAAGCCGGGCTTGCCAGCCAAATAGGTTTTGTCCTGCTTATTTTTGGAATTACTTCTGTTGTCGGGATTTGGATAACAGGCGTTTTGATCGACCGTTGGCTGCGTTTATTAGTATTGATTAGCACCTTTGGCTTTGCTGCGGCTTCTTTGGCACTCGGTATTGGCAGTCAACAGCTCATTGTCGTTTATATAAGTATTTCCATATGGGGATTGACATTCGGAGGGGCCGCAACTCTATTGCAAACGGCATTGGCCGAAGCTGCCGGCGAGAGCGCGGATGTTGCCCAGTCCATGCTTGTGACAGCATGGAATCTGGCCATTAGCGGCGGCGGCTTGGTCGGTGGGATTCTTCTCGAATCACTTGGTGTCCTTTCCTTCCCATGGGCATTGCTTATTCTCATGCTTATTGCCTTCATCGTTTCATTGGTTGCCAAGAAACACGGTTTTTCTGCCAAAGAGCGCGCATAGGCGTAATTCGTACCAAGCCGAGGTAAGCCGTTAGTTCAAGAATCACTGCTCTGCCATCATTTACTTGATGGCTCTCGCCATTAACATGCTGGCACTATTTTAAAACTTCGTGGCTCTGAAACATTAACCCAATGGTTCTGCCCTACCGAAAAGTTTATCCACTACTTATGATAAGGTTCACCGCGATAGCTGAAGCGGCAAGTTTCAGTGATATCAAAAAGGTTCACCTGCGGGTGAACCTTTTACACTATATCAAACATCATCGTGGTTATGTTGAACTTCAGCCTGCAAATCGTATAGGAGTTGAAATATGAGATCTGTCACTGAAAACTTCACAATCCGCAGCTATAAGCTTCTAAACTTTAATACTATTACAGAACGTACCATTTCAAACTACGAAATATGGTATGTATCAAAACTCCCCTTAAAGCCACAAGATCTCACAACTTCTTTATACTCATCTTGCTTCGAAACATCATCATAATCATTCAGATACCACGTAATATCTGCTGTAGGTAAAATCCGGCATAACTCATGTACATACACTTCATCAACTTTAGAAAATGAGAATCCGTAAGAATATATTTTCTTAACTGACTTTGAAATGCTTCTAAAGAAACCTTGATTCTTTTTAAGAGCCATTTCTGTATTTTTTCTCAGTTTACTTTGCATATACTGTAGCCGATCTTCGGAACCAACATTCCGTCCCATATTTTCCTCATAGTAATCCTCATCGTTTCCATGTCCAAATAACAATTCTCCACCTTGCTCACCATGAATATGACAAACATTCTCTGCTTCATACAACATCTCTAATGTATCAGTATAGTTAAAGGTTAAGAAAAAATCGTTTTTCTTATCAATAAGCTTTACGAAGTCCGCTATTGGCAAGCTATCGGTTGGTTCAATTTCATTAATCCAATCAGCAAAATACTCTGTAATTTCTAGAATTGCTCCAACAAGATTATCTGCTAGGTCTTGATTTCTATATACTTTATGCCAAGGATTATCGTCATCATCTTCATCCCAATCAGAAAAGTAGTCATCCAATTCTAAATAACCCACTGATGTTTCAAGGTCAGACCATTTATCTCCATATGGTTCAGCATTTGAAATAACTTCGAATAATAATCCTACTACTTCAACATCATTATAACTTTCACCGCCATCAGGCATTGTTATGGATTCGGGAACATATCCACCAAATGAAGCTTTAGCATCAGGATGATTTTCTTTGAGATAGTCATGAAAATTTTCATATGATGTTTTCATTCCATGTGCAAGATCAAATCCATTACCTATTAGAAATAAACTGTTCATTTTAATCTCACGCCCCTTTACAGTTAAATATACAGACTGTATTTAACTGTGTCAATATGACTAAGTTAAATAAACTATATTTATTTTCTGCGGAAGGCGTATTGACATTAAAATGAATTATAAATTGATAGGATTGGCTCGTTCCCCTCCTGTCTGAACTTATATAATTGCGCTTTAGGTCCCGCATATCTTTGCTCTTTTTCATTGAGTACCAGCAAAATTCCCTCCCTCCCCTTAGTTGCTAAAAGTTTTTTAGAAAAATTAGTTTCATCCACCTGAAATTCAGGCACTGTATCTTTTAATAATCGATGCAATTCACGAAGGGTAAATCCCTTTTTGTTTAAAAAATGTCTAGCAATTGTCGTTGATAACAACTCTGTTTTCATACGCTCCGTAGCATATTTAATAACTTCTCTATGATCGAATGCTAATTCGAGTTTAAGTGCTTCATCTATAGTAAAAAGCTTTGCCTCTAAAGCATCTGTATTCGCTTCAAGTTCTTTAAATACTATTTCTTTGAATACATCTCTTCCATCTTGAACAGTTATAAAAATTTCAGGTCTTACTAATGAAAAATATGCAACAGAAGGAATCCATCCTCTAGGATCTCGACCTTTGTAGTAGAACGTCTTAAGTTGATTAAGTGTAAAATCCTTCTCTATTCCAGTTTCTTCTTTCAACTCCCTTTCTGCCGCTTCATCCAGTGTCTCATCCACCTTAGAAAATCCTCCCGGTAATGCCCAGTGCCCCTCATAGACCTCATCTTTTCGACGAATTAAAAGAACATAAGGTTTAAACGAGGGCATATGTGGGCGTTTTTTACACTCAAACTCAGGAAGGACCGTTAGAATACAAATATCTACCGGTAATCCATCAGGTGTATGAAAAGCCCAAATAGATTCTTCAGACCCAGGCAATAAGTGTTTCTCACCTTCTAAATACTGAACATAAACAGCGATGTTATTCTGAGCTCCAGCTATTAAATCACCAATAACACATGAAGTTTGATCTGAATTCAATTTTGTATAAAATTGTCCATTCAAGTGAACCTCATATGATAAAGCTTGCGAATCTGCTAAAGTAGTCCAATCTATACGTACAGCTTTTGTTAATAATCGTTCAAAATTCAACTTACTCAATAATATACATCTCCTCTTATTATAAAGTCATTTTGACTAAGTCATCATAACATAAATATAGCAATCTACAAAAAAGGTTGCCCATCAGTTAATGGCCAACCTTCATTTCATTCTATAAATTGAACTTTGTCAAAAGAATCTATAACCGTTCTTGCATTATGAAATAAATATTCCTTCTCTTTTCTCTTTCTATTTGCTGAATATTGAAGCTGATACACTTTAGTGGGTATATTTTCATATATTTCAGCAATGCTACTAACATAGTCATAGGTTGTAATCCAATGGCTATCAATTATGCCTCTTATTGCTTCGGAAAGTTCTCTATGATCATCAGCGTCCTCCCGCTAACTTTAAGGATACCGCTAACTCCCTTGAACGGCGCAGCTTTGACACCAAGGATTCCCTACTGCTGATCGACGATTATCATCCGACAAGTACCCCTCAAGAAGCGAAGGCTATGGCTCAACTCGCTCAGCAAATCTTGAGAGGTTACGGAGATCGGGTGGGCCGGGGACGCATGAAGCAAGACACCACGCTAAGAGCCGATTACCCGCCGCGCGGGATGGCGATTGTTACGGCTGAGGACTTGCTGGAAGGAGGTTCTAGCGTTGCCCGGTTGTTCCCTGTAGAGCTAAAACCCAGTGATGTGAATCTTCTGAAGCTAACGGAGGCTCAAGGTCAGACCCCATGCCTTCGTGAAGCAATGTCAGGGTACTTAAGCTGGCTTGCGGAAGCAATGAACAGTGGAGATTACGACGATAAGCTATCTCAGATGTTCTCCGATAAACGAAAGGAAGCTAACCTTCTACGCGTTCATGGCAGACTGATCGAAGCAGCCGTGTGGCTTCATCTCGGTCTGCAAATGGGCTTAAAGTACGCGGTCAGTGTAAGAGCGATAGATGAGCAGACAAGTCAGCATCTTCTGCATGAGGCCTGGACGGGTTTTCTCAACACCGCCAGCGAACAAGGTGAGCAGGTGACTGAGGTTAAGGCTACGACTCGCTTTGTCAACATCGTTACTGAACTAATAGCTAACGGAACCATCTACACGACGGCTGCAAAACCACTGACGGGTGAGGACATTCCGAAGAATGGAACGCATGTGGGATGGAGTGACCGAGAGTACTCTACTTCCTGCCAGATGTTCTCTACAATGCCGTTTTCCGTTTCTTGAGTGCTCAAGGAACACAGTTTCCCATTACAGCATCCATGCTCTGGCGGCAGTTAGGGGATGAAGGGTTGACCTTGACCGAAACATCGAAGGAAAACGGGAAGGAACGAAGTCACTACACGGTTAAAAAAATGGTCGGAGGATCACGCTCACGCAAGCTCTGCATCCGAGCAGAGGTCATCAGAGGTGTTGATGAAGACGCTGAAGTAAGAATGCGACCAGAACCTGTTTCGGTTCATTCTGAGCTGCCCGATGTGTTCGCCCCGGAAAACGGGGCATTGCCCCCTGAGCACAGCTAAAGCGGGGCGTGAGCCAATCCATGACGGGTAAGCAATTAGGGCATCCATGCCCCCTTTGCCCCCGTAAGAAAAAGAAATAAAATAAAAAATCAATCCCCCCCTGACAATAGGAGTAATCCCCTCTCTGCCCCAAACCTAGGGGCGGCGGGGGCAGCCTCCAGAATGTCATGCGCGGCAAGGCACCTTTGGGCCTTAATGCGGGGGATTTCACTGCACTCTGGGGGCAATGGGAGGGGCTCTCGTCACCCGTAAGAAATACATTCTCAAATATATATTATTTCCTTGGAATACTGGAGTTCATCACCATTGTCCAAGGAGAGGAAGATCAATAATGAGTAATCTCAAGCCTCAACCTGCCAAACGAGTCGAGATCATTACCCTTCGTATGGTACGGGAAAAGGCTTCCCTGCTGTACCCTAATCGGGTCATTCGTTCGCCTAAAGATGCGGCCGATCTGTTCCGTCCTTTCATCGGTGATTGTGATAGGGAGACCTTCTGCATCGTTTGTTTAAATACCAAAAATGAGCCTACGGCGCTACATCAGGTATCCTGTGGAACCTTGAGCACTGCTCTGGTGCATCCACGAGAAACGTTCAAGCTCGCTGTACTTGCTAACTCAGCATCTATTATTTGTTGTCATAACCATCCTTCGGGTAAGGCCGAACCTAGCCCGGAGGATGTGGATATGACCAAACGACTGAGAGATGCTGGTGATCTGCTAGGCATCTGGGCTATGATGTCGTCGAGGTTCCCATTCCTAAAGGAAAGGATTCCTCACTGCAAATCAACCCCGTTGAAGCTGAATTGGTGAGGAAAATATTTCATATGTATGCCGGAGGACAGGGACTGCGCAGCATTGCTAACGAACTGAACCACAACGGCTACAAAACGAAGCCTAACAAACCATTCAGCGCCGTTTCGATCAAGACGATCATCAACAATCCCGTCTACATCGGTAAGATTCGCTACAACGTGAGAGAAAACTGGAGTGAGCAACGGCGTAAGGGCATTAATCATGAGCCTATCATTGTTGATGGTGAACACGAACGTATTATCACACAGGATGTGTGGGATACCGTACAAAGCTCTACGCTAAAAAGTCCGTCACCTCGCCGCGTGTCTTCAACGGAACCTATTTGCTGACCGGAATGATGCGTTGCCCCGACTGTGGAGCAACACTTGTCGCCCATCGGATTCATGATACGCTCAAGGATGGTACCAAGGTTGTGCGGCGATACTACATTTGCAGCAACTTCCGTGCCAAAGGTAGCCGGGTTTGTACTTCAAATAGTGTGAAGGCTGACATGGCTGAACAATATGTAACCGACCGAATCGCTGCCGTGGTGGGGAAGCCTAAGATTTTGGAGGACATTGTGGCACGAATCAATAATAACCGTACCGTGAATGTCGTTCCTCTCCAAAAAGAAATAGCTTCCGTTGACAAGGAGCTTGGAACGCTGGATGCCCAAAAGAAGAAATACTTCAAGCTTTACGAAGCCGATGTTGTTGATAATGAATTTCTAATCCAACGTATGAATGAACTCAAGCAGCAGCATGAAGCACTGACCCGAAGAAGGCATGAGGCCTTAAGACAGCTTGAACGAAGCTCCGCCGACCCGGTTCCGCTGCATCAAGTAAAGCAGGTGCTGTCTCAATTCCATGAGTTGTTATCGTCAGCAGCGATTGAAACACAAAAGAACCTGCTTCAGATCATCGTGAAGCAGATTCATGTGAAGAAAGGCCAGAAAATCGAAGGCATCGAATTGGAGTTCGATGATAAGATCAATGCGTGTTTTTTAGGATATGCCCCTTCCACCCAAACGGTGGCAGGGGCTTTTGCTTTTTCTAAGCAAAAGTCCAATACTTCATACACCATCGTCATCTGATGCCAAATAGGAATAAGTCATGGGCATGGGCATCTCCATGCCCTCAAATCACAGCATATCGCCTCTGTAGCAGGCTTTTTCACAGAAAGTGACTTAGGGTAAACCCTCGCCATACTAATCCTTTTCCACGTCTTTTACGCAGTTCCCCAACAAAAAACATGCCGTTATTTGTGGTACGGTTCCCCTCGAATAATCTTCACCGCCCGGTACACCTGCTCCGTCAACACAAGCCGCATCAACTGATGCGGCAGGGTCATCCGCCCGAAGCACAGCTTCTGCTGGGCGCGACGAAGAACGGCATCCGCGATGCCGTGGCTGCCGCCAATGACAAACACCACGTGGCTGGAGCCGTAGGTGGCGAGGCGGTCGAGCTCGGCCGCGAGCTCTTCGGAGCTCCAGAGCTTGCCGTCCAGCGTGAGGGCGATGACATGGGCATCGGGCTTCACATGGGCGAGGATGCGCTCGCCCTCGCGATCCTTGACGATCTCCACTTCGGCGTCGCTCAACGTGTCGGGGGCTTTCTCATCGGACACCTCGATGATCTGGAACTTGATGTATGGCCCGAGCCGCTTCGCGTATTCGGCGATGCCTTGGACGAGGTATTTTTCCTTCAATTTGCCGACACCGATGATCTGAATAAACATGCCTCTACTCCTCCACCTTCATGCTTAACCCTACTTTGCCTCATCGTACAAAAAAATGGCGGCAGACGCCGGAGAACACGACCGCCACATCTAGTCGTCTCCCCGACACCCTGCCGCCGCTGATTTGTTACCGGCTTCCCTTCATCTTGCGGTTCACGAGCCGCACCAGATCGACCGTGAGGATCGGCAGCGATACCGTCACCGGATACGCCAGGAAACGCGGCTCCCAGTCCGGTGAGAACTTGCCCTTGTAGCGGCGCAAACCCTGGAAGCCGTACCAATGGCCGCCGTAGCGGAACACGAGCGATGCGAGCCGCTCCTCGCGCATGGCGCTTTTGCTCTGGCCGACGCTCGCGAGCGGAGCATTGCCGAGGTTGAAGCGGGCGTAGCCCTGCTCCTTGCACCCCTGCAGGAGACGGATGAACATCCAGTCCATCGTGCCGTTCGGTGTATCCTTCCGGTGCCGCATCAGGTCGATGGACATCGTCCGGCCGCCGTCGTAGACCGGGGCAAGTGAAGCGAAAGCGAGAGCCCGCCCCTCCGAGGACCGCAAAACCGCAAGTGGAGCGCGCTGGAGATACGGCTCATCGAACCAGCCGAGGGAGTAGCCCATTTCCTTTTTGCCGTCGAGCCATTCCGTGGAGACCTCCCGCAGCTCCGAGAGCAGGTCCGCGTTATGCGGCGGCTGTGCGATCTCGAACGCATACCCCTCCCGCTCGAAGCGGTTGTTGACGGCGCGCAGGTCCGTGTTCTTTTTACCGCTCAGGGTGAACGCGTCCAGATCGACCAAAGCCTCCTCTCCCAGCTTGAAGAAGCGATAACCATTGTCGTGATAGATCGACAGATACTCCGGCCCCACCTGGTAAAAGACCACCGATAGAGCATACCGGTCCGCATACTGCTGGAACTCCACAATCGCCTCCGAGATCAGCTCACGGGGACCGAGCGGATCTCCCAGCACGGCCAGCTTGTCCCGCGTTTTGGCATAGACGAATAACACCTTGCCGCCCTTGGCCCAGTAGAAGCCTTTGTCTCCGGTGAAGTACATATGTGTAAGGTAATTGCCCTTATTCGTCTTGAGAAAAGCCTCCAGCCGGGCCATTTCCTCCACACCCGCCCCAATCTCCGTATGACGGAACGGTCGCAGGAGCAGGATCACCGTGAGGAACAGCCAGGAGCTGACAAGCCCGACTGCGGCAGTTATCGCATAATAGTGAGGAGGCTGCAGCGCGTGCGCTGCATGATGCCTCGGCTTCATCGGCAGATGCTTGATGAACCCATCCAGCATGTGACTGCCAAGCAGATAATAGCTGACCGCGATCAACGTTGTCGTCAGGAACCAAAACCCGAGCAAGCGTCCAGAGAGCGGCGCTCCTTCCCGGTAAAACCGGTCTCGCGAGATCCACAACATGAGGGCAACGATGAGCAGGTAGATCGCTTCCTCGAAATCGAACGCTTTGGTAAAGCTGAACACCGCCCCGGCCCAGAGCAGGAGACTGGTCAACCGGTAGGCCCGCTTCACCCTTAGCGAGATGCCCCTCGACAAGAGGATGAGCAGGAAGCCGATGATGACCGTGAGCTGATGCGAGAGCTGCATGACGGGCAGGCTGAGCAGTTCCTTCGTGAACCTCAGCCGGTGCATCAGTCCGGGGGTCGCCGCCGACAGGAGCAGCACGAAGCCGCCGATCAGCACCAGCTTGCCGAGCGCCCATGCTCCGAAGTCCGTCAGGAAACCGAGCTGCTCGGGCAGCCGCCAGAATTTCTGCCAGGCGTTCAGCGCCCCGTTCAATCGGTTGGCAAGCGCGGCTGCCGATCCACTTACGCTCTCGCTCTCTTGAAACAGTTCGCCGGATTCGGGGTCCTTCACCGGCTGCCGATCCGCCTTGCGCCGCCCTCCGGTTGCGAATTCGAAGGCGCCGAGAAGCAGCCCCACCAGCCAGGGAACCACGTAATAGAACAAGCGGAACATGACGAGCACGGCCATCGCCTGATCGGACGAATAATCCATGATTTGCAGCCCCATCAGCACCGTGAGGTCAAACGCCCCGATACCGCCGGGAGCCATACTAAGAATCCCCGCCACCGCCGACACCACATAGAGCCCGATGATTCCGCAGAAGGGAACCGGACCGAGCAGCTCCCGGGTGATCAGGAAGAAGGTCATCGCAGCGAAGCTCCATTCCAGAAAAGAAGCGCCGAGCGATGCTCCGACCGTGACAAACGGAATCCGCCCCCCATCACGGTTAAACCATTTTGCGAAGAGAGATGACCGCTGAACGCCGATGAAGAACACCAAATACAGCCCCACGCCATAGACGGCAATCTGCAGCCAAGGATGAACCTCAAACAGCGTCCACGCCGGAAAAACCCCCGTCACCACAAACCAGGACAGCACCGAAAGCCCGGTTATCACCATCGGAGAAAGGAACAGCACGGCCTGCCCCATTTTGGCGGCGGGTACTCCGCTTCTCTTGTAGAGGAGCGTACGTACTCCTGCTCCGGTCAAACCAGCGAAGCCGAGAATGTTGTTGAAGGTGTTGGCAATCCACGAATAGCGAAATGTCGTGCCGCGGCTCACGTTCAGCCGGAAATGATGCCGGATCAGAAAATCGTACCCGCTCATCACCGCCACCGAGAAGAGCGCCGTACCGAGAATCGCCAATACCGACAGCCGGGGCATTCCCCTCAGCTGCCGGATCGTCTGGCCGATGTGAATCTGCTTCAGCTCATTCGAGCCTTCTATGTACACGAGGGCGATGACCGCAATGGGAATGAGCAGCCGGATCGCCCGCGTTCGGCTCAATCCGACCAACAAGCGGAATATCGCAAACCGTTCGAGCTTCTCTTTCACAACCCACGATTCCTTTCCATGCGCTATCTTCTCGATTTCAGGAAGACGTCTACGTCCTTGTCTGCCTTATGGCGGTTGCACAAGCTGCACGCGCATACGCAGTTGTCCGGCGTACTGTGGCCGCCCTTGGCCCGGGGCACGAGATGGTCGATCGTATCCCCGTATTCCCCGCAGAAGTAGCAGGTATAATGATCCCGAGTCAAAATATACCGGCGAAAGTCCTTATTGCTGTACAACCGCCGGATCGTATGCGGATTGATGAGCACCGCCGCATGCTCGCTTACGAGGGTGGCCGCCATCTCCAGGTCGATCTCCTGGTACCAGCCCCGCCCCTTGTCCGTGCGTCCGCGCATGCGGATGATGCCCTGCCGGGTCGGCCGGAGCGCCGCCGGGTCATGGATATTGAGTCGACCGCCGGTCGTATGCGGGCGGCTCTTCAGATAGGGCTCGGCCTTGGCGCGCGGCTCGGGCTGCAATTCGGCCAAGCGCGCGGCTCCCGCTAGGACCGCGCCGGTCGGCTTCTTCTTGCGCCGCGAGCGCTTGCGCTTCTTCGGCGCAGGTCCCGCCGCCTCGCCCGGCTCCCCGGCAGCAGCCACCGAGTCTGCCGCAGCCACCTGCGAGGTGGCCTGCGCCTTCGCGGCGCCCTGCCTCGCCGAAGCTGAAGCCGGGGCCGCTGCTGCCGTAGCTTTCCCACCGACCGTAGGGCTATCCTCGGATGTTCTCGCCTCGGCTGCGACTCCCGCCGCTTGCCCGGCCTGTCCGCCGCTCGCCGTGTCCATCGCGGGCTTCCGCTTCCGTCTCCTTGGCCTGCGCTTCTTCTTGGGCTTGTCCACCGGGAGAAGCACGGCTCCTTCCGGCAGATCGCTGCCCAGCAATTCCTCGCCCGGAGAGCTCTGCACTTCCGCACGGACTACTGAACGATCCGCACGATTCGAAGCCGCCGTAGATGCCGTAGACGCAACTGCAGCCGAATCCACTCCGGTCGCCGCCAAGTGTGCCTCTTCACGTACGGCCGTTTCCTTACCGGCGGCGGATTTCCGGCCTTTCCTCTTCCTCGCCGGTTTCGCATTCGCGCCGACCGTCTCATCGCCGTACGCCTCATTCATAGCCGCCCGGTCCGCAGCACTCTTATCCGAAGGGGCCTGCCCCTCATTCGCCTCAGCCGGTTCTGGCTTCCGCTCCACCGGCAGGCTTCCAACTGCCATCGGAGCATGGCTCTTCCGCCTCCGCCGTTTCCGCGAGCGCCGCTTCTTGCCGCCGGCTCCCGATCCTCCGGCAGCGATTGCAACGGCATCAGCATCCACTGCTGAAGGAGCCACGGCCGCGGGGTTGCCATCGGTCGCCATGTTCCCCGCTGCATCGGTCTCTTTTTCAGATGGCACCGCTTTGGTTGGCTTTACGTCCGTTTCATTCTTTGATCCTTTGGTTGATCCTTTGGTTGGCGCTTTGTTTGATTTTATGTTTGGCGCTTTGCTCGATACTTCAACTGTTGCTTTATCTACCGCATTATCCGACGCATTAACTGCTGCTTTGTCTGCTGCTTTAACTGCTACTTTGCTTGGAGTTTCATGCGACACTTTGTTAGACGCACTAGTAAGCCCCGACTCCTGCACACCTTCGCCTCTCGCCGCACGGCAGCTTCGGCACATGCCGCGCCGACCCGCCGCGCCGCCTTTGCCGCTCCGGCGCTTAAATTCGCTCAGCCGCTTTTGCTCACCGCAATAGCTGCATTTTTTATGATCATGTGGAGTAGATTCTGTCATGTATCGCCCAGAGGGATGCGTTCATCCCCGTCCGGTTCACCTCATCTCTCGCCAACCCGCCGCAAGTCATCTTCTTCATCTTACCTCAAAGCACAAGGAAAGGGAAAATAAACCAAAACAGCACCCGCCCCGGTCGCTCGTTCGGCCGTATGCGGATGCTGTTTCGGAAGAAGGGAAGCTCGGTTACACCACGAGAAACTCCGCATGATGCGGACAATCCTTTTCCTCGCAATGAGGGGGTGGGTCCCATTTGGCGAATTTCGTCTCCTGCAGGTTCACCACATCGGGAGCTTCCTCATATTCATCCAGGAACCGGTCGATTGCCAGCTCCACATGCTCTTTGCATACCACATACATACCTTTGCCTGCCTCCATGCTGTTCGCGTTCACTGCCGCTAATGCGTTACCCTGAGTGAATCTCTTCCACCACTGGCTTCTATACACTTGGTCTTCTCTTTGTATTATACATCGTTTGCCTATTCACCGTTATGCTTTTAGCCACTTGTTGCGGCACTTCCGCTCATGTGTCTGCCAGTGGGGGTAAGCGCCGTCCGCTTCGAATCAGACCCTGGCTCGTCGGTCCGCTCAACGTGGGGGAACCCGTTCTCCTTCGAGCCCCGGACATCCACCTGCCGGATTCAGTCCAGCTCTCCCAACGTGAGCGACACCTTCTCCTTCTTCCCACCCCGGTAAAAGGTAACCTCCAGCTTGTCGCCGATCTTCTTCTTGCCGAACAGATACTTGCGCAGCTCCATCGTCGAGCCGACGTCCTTGCCATCCAGCGCAACGATCACATCGCGGGTCTCCAGGCCGGCCCCCTTGGCTGGGTCCGCCACATCGGTGACGATGACCCCGCTCTTCACGCCGTCCGGCAGCTTCAGGATATCGAGCCCGCTTGAGAACGCCTGCAGGTCTTCGGAGAAGATGCCCATCTTAGGCCGTTTCACCTTGTGGTCGCTGATAAGAGCCTCCAACACCGGCTTGGCGCTGTTGACCGGAATCGCAAAGCCGAGTCCCTCGACGCCGGTGTCGGAGATCTTCATGCTGTTGATGCCGATGACTTGCCCGGCGAGGTTGATCAGCGCCCCGCCGCTGTTGCCTTGGTTGATCGGCGCATCCGTCTGGATGACCTCCATCTCCCACTGCAGGTCTCCGTCCTTGCCGAGGAATACGGGAATCGTCTGCAGGGGCGAGCTGATAACGCCCTTGGTAATCGTATGGGAAAAGCTTAACCCGAGCGGGTTGCCGATGGCAATCGCCGTTTCCCCCGGGCGGAGCTTGTCGGAATCGCCGAACTCGGCGACGGTCTTGATCCCGTCGTCCTTCATTGACAGAACCGCGAGGTCCGTGTATTCATCCTTGCCGACCAAGGTCCCGTCGCGTCGGGTGCCGTCGGCGAGCACGATTTCGTAGGTGTTGCCGGTATCGATCACGTGGTTGTTGGTGACGATGAGCGCCTTGCCGTCCATCTTGCGGAAAATAACCCCGGACCCCATGCCGCCGCCTTGAATCTTGTCGTCCTTCACATCCGTCGTGATCACACTGACGACCGCGGCCTGCACTTGGCTCACGGCCTCCACCACCGGATCAGTGGAGCTGTCGGACCGATCGACGGGCGCATTCACGGCGATCGCAGGCTGAGCGGCTGGAGTGGATGAAGGGAAAGCCCGTGTTACAAGGAGGGTGAGCCCGCTTCCGGTAAGCAGCGAAGCCGCAATCACAACCGCCAGGAACTTGCCGCCCGTACCTGTTCCCTGTCGAAGACGCACGGTCCCTCGACTCGGCTTTGTGCTGTAAAAATCGTCCTGAAACAGTCCCACAGCGGTCCCCTCCTAAACGGGATAACTCTTTTTTCTCTGATGAGGAATCTTTTCTCCTCGCTATGACTACACTAATAATAACAGATTGCTAGAAAAGGAGAATGACCAATGAATGCCTGGGAACAAGTGGCGTGGGTCGGACAACTCGCCGATCTCAAAGAACAGCATTACCGCACGATCCTTCTCGCCAGCGCCCTCGCGGAGCTCCTGATCGAGAAAGGGCTGGTCACTCCTGAAGAGATCGCTGCCCGGGCTTCCCTCCTGGAGCAGGCCGACCTCGCCGCTTGCCGGGAACCGGCGGATGGCTTCCTGAAACGGAACCCGCAGAGCTAATCTAGAGAGTACCTTCTTACACGGCAACGAGTGCCTGAACCTGTGTAACCAGTGAAGGCTGCGAGACCGACTCTTCTTTTTCCCCAGTCACGCCGTTCGCTGCACCTCATCGGGTATGCTCCGATCCTTAGGCCATCCCGCTCGCCCGTTGACATTCCCTTCCTCTCGAACTCTCGCGCCTATTCTTCCTCAAGCGCATCCCATTCCGTAGGCCGGTCGAAATAGGTGTCCTTCAGCTTCACGGGAAGGTTGTCGAAGATACCGTTCTCTTCCATGATATTCCCCACTGTAAGCCGCGCCAAATCCGTCATGTTATGATTACGGCTCAAATGAGCCAAATATACCCGTTTTGTTTGCCCGCTGACGAGCTCGCACAGCCCTTCTCCTGCCGCGTCATTGGACAAATGCCCCAGATCGCTCAGAATCCGTCGCTTGATGTTCCACGGATAGCTTCCCATGCGCAGCATGCCGACGTCATGGTTCGACTCCAGCACGAGCACATCGGCGTCCTTGACGCTCTCCTTGACCTTGCCGCTCAAGTACCCGAGGTCGGTCGCCACGCTCAGCTTCTCGTCCTCGCTGTAGAAGTTGTACGCCACTGGCTCAGCCGCGTCATGCGAGATGCCGAACGATTCCACCTTGAGCGATCCAAAGTCGACCGCCGATCCCGTGTCCATCACCTGCCGATTGTCCTCGGGAATCTGCCCGCAGAGCCGGTCCAATTCCTCCCACGTCTTCTCATTCGCGTAGACCGGAAGATTGTGCTTACGCGCAATCGCCCCAAGCCCTTTGATGTGATCGGAATGCTCATGCGTGATGAAGACCGCATCCAGGTCGGAAAAGGCAAGCCCCCGCTCCGTCATCAGCTGCTCCAGCTTTTTGCCGCTGAATCCCGCATCGAGCAGCACCTTCGCTTCCCCGTTATCCACCACCGTAGCATTTCCAGTCGATCCGCTCGACAGGATGGTAAAACGCAGTCCCATGTTGTTCCCCTTCTCTTCACCCATTCGTGATTCTCGTACGCTGTCAGCTTAAAAACCGTGGTTTCCGCACAACTTCCCATACCAATTGATGCCGATTCATATCCACACGATTAGGGCTGACAGCGTACTATTGCTGTTTGCGTTGGTCTTGAGCCTCTTGCTATTCATCCTTCTCCGTCGGCTGTTCCACCGCACCGGTATAGGCTTGCACGTAATAGATGTCGCCATTGTCCCGAATGATGCGCCAGCTGGGCAGCATGTATTGGGTTTCGGTGTTAAACTTCTGCCCGTGATACCCGAGCTGGATGTCCACTATGGCATAATTCGTCTCCTGGGTATTCTCGGCCAGGCTACGAAGCGCTGTATAGGCGGAGATAACCTCTTGCTCCTGAACGTCCACTCCTGATTGTACTTCAACGTACGCTTGTTTGTAACCCGTAATTTTGCCGTTTTCCTCAAGCAAAACAAGCGGCATATCGAACATCGGCAGGCCCTCGTACATCTGATAATAAACTCGTTTCTCGCCCTTGACGCTCGTGGCCGGATCGCTTTCGTAATCGCCCGGCTTCTCGATTCCCGCTGCTTCCATCGCCTTCTTGCTCGGGGAATGGCGCAGGAGCGTCGAGGCGTTGAAGGGAGACTCCACCTGCACAGGATCGTCGTGATTGATCTTCTCACGAGAGTAGACCGACCGCAGCTTCGGGGTATCCTTCGGCACCTTCTTCACTTCGATGCGGATGTTCCGGCTGTCCAGAAGCTTGAGCGTCTCCTCCTGGATCACGGCGGAGTTCTGGGAGGCGGTCTTGTCCCAGCGGCTGTTGTAGAGCTGGTAGCCGAGCACAATATTCAGCAGTAAAAAAGAGACGATCAGCACCGACTTCGCGCGTCCCCAATCCATTTTATCCGCACCTCCTTTTACAGAAAATCATAGGTCCCGTCGCGAAGCTCTACCGCCCATCGGGGGATCAGCTCGACGCTCTTGTCGGAAATCTTGGCCGAGTAGGCCGGGAAGACATCGACGATATCGCCGGCATGCTTGCTGCTCTGAACGAGCTTCCACAATGCTTCTCCCCCCGGCAGCTCCATCTCGTGGCGTGCGGTCGCTTCCCCGTTCAGCTTGATCAGCGAGCGCTCAAAGCTCGTCACCGCACCTTGGACAAGCTGGAGCTTGATCGCTCCGAGATCCTCCTCCGCTCCTCCCAGAATGGGCAGGAAATCGCGGTACTGCCGGAAGACGAGCTGATTCGGTTCCTCCTCGGAGCTGCGGAAGAGCCGTTCCATCAGGAAGGTGCTGTTCCAGCCGCCATGCTGGTTGATGAACTGGATCGCCGTATCGAGGTCGGCGGCGGAACCCGTGCGGCCGGTTGACGGACCGGTCACCGGGTCGGTGAAGATCAGCCAATGCCGCTCATTCTGAAGCTGCAGGCCGCGCTTCGCATCGGTGTAAATCTGCGAGCCGTCCTTTTCCTGCAGGTTCTTGACGATATTCGGATCGACGAACAAGCTTCGCTTCAGCTCGTCTGCCGTGAATTGCTCGTACCCCACGGTATACCGGACGACTGGAACGGACTTCTCCGGCAGATAGTAATCGGAGTAATGCGGCTCATAGGGGGTGAGGTACTGCCCGAAGGCGACGTTTTTCCGCACCTCGCTGATGTCCATATCCGTTCGGGCTGCATAAACAGTCGTTGCTTGGTCCGTGAAGAAATAAGCCTCCGGTTCGCCGGACCCCGTATTCGCATAAATGAGAATCCGATCGATCCGAGCCTCATCGAGCGAGTCTCCATCGGTCTTGATGTCGAGAATGCGCTGGAGAGCCTTCATGGGTACCGCTTCGCGAAAGCGGATCTCGATCCCTTCATTCTCATTCTTGATGGTGTTCCAGTTGAGATCGCTCAAATTTTCCGGGGTCAGCTTGCGCAGGCTTTCAAAGCGACGCTTTTGCAAAAAATCGCGGTACACCATCTTATAGAACTGCTGCTGTGGAGAAAACGGCGTGAGCAGCGTGTGCTTGCGCTCTCCGAGATGCAGCACGATTTGGTACGGATACAGCAGATCCTTCAGCTCCGCTTGTGTCCCTCCAAGCTCGGAGGGCACATAGTTCGTCGGAGCGAGCAGATCGAGCTTCGGCCGACCATACGCCAGCACATAGCTCTGTACGAGACTCGCCGTCACGAGGATCGCCAAGACCAAGGTTTTGAGCCGTTCCTTCATGCCGGTTCACTTCCTTCCCCGTACGGAACGGTAAAGGTAACTTTGGTGCCCTTGTTGTATTCGGACTCCAAATCGATAGATCCTCCGTGCGCCCTTACAATTTCCCGGGCAATAGCAAGGCCGAGTCCGGTACCGCCCATATTGCGGGAGCGAGCCTTGTCCACGCGGTAAAACCGCTCAAAAATGTGATCGAGATCCTTCTTCGGAATGCCGATCCCGTCATCCGCCACCGATATCTCGGCATACTCTCCGCCTCGGTCGCGGCAGGACAATACAATCTGCCCGTGATCCGGCGTATATTTGACGGCATTGGATACGAGATTGTCCAGCACCTGATCGATCTTGTCGCGGTCGATCCGCGCCATACGGACATCTCCGATGTCGAGGCGGGAGCGAATGCTCTTCTGCTTGAATTGGAAGGAGAACCGGTCCGCCACTTCCTCCAGCATCTCGGGAATGGCGGCCGGGATTTTCTTGATCTGGGCTTGCTTCGAATCGAAGCGCGACAAATTCAGCAGGTCCGTTACCAAGCGGATCATCCGTTCCGTCTCGTTGCGGGTGACGTCCAGGAATCGCTTCGCCAGCTCCGGCTCGTTGATCGCGCCATCCTCCAGCGCCTCGAGGTAGCTCTTCATCGTCGTCAGCGGCGTGCGCAACTCATGGGAGACGTTCGCGACGAATTCGCGACGGGAGCGTTCCATCTCGACCTGCTCGGTGACGTCCTGGAAGACGAGGACCGCTCCGGTGATGCCGATCTCTCTGCGGTGAATCGGGGTGAGCGTCACGTGCACCTGCCTCGGCTCCTGCTCGCTCTTCGCCGCAAGCTCCATGACCGTGCGCAGCTCCTCGTCCCGCGTCTCCTCGCCATGCCACTCCTCCGGCAGCGGAACGAGCTCAACGAGCTTCCGCCCCTCCGCCTGCGTCGGATCGGTGCCCAGCATCTGGGCCGCCCGGTGGTTCAAGAGGATGATCCGGTTCTGCTCGTCCGTTGCGATCACGCCGTCGCTCATGTTGCTCAGGATCGACGCAAGCTTCTCCTTCTCCTCCTCGTTGGAGGAGAGGGCTTCCTGCAGCCGCTCCGTCATGTAGTTGAACGCCTTGCCGAGCTGACCGATCTCGTCCTCCCCGTGGATGCGCACCCGCTGGCGGAAACGTCCCTCCGCCACCGAGGTCACCTGCCGGGTGATCTCCTTGATCGGGCTTGTGATCGTATGCGACAGGAACACGCCGAGGAGCGCCGTTAGCGCCAGCGCCATGATCGTGCCGGACAGGAAGATGCCGTTGATCCTCCGGATCGTCGCGTACGTCTCCTTCATCGATTTCTTAATATAGACGGCGCCGAGCACCTTGCCGTCCTTCACCACAGGCACCGCCAGCACCTTGATGCGGTTGCCCATATCGTCCATCAGCGTCTGCTCGTTGTCCTTCGTATTCTGTAGAGCTCGGCTGATCAAGATGTTGTTGTTCTTGTGTCCGAGCACCGCCGCCGCATTCTGGTCGGTCGTGCTGACGACATTCCCGTCCGCGTCTACGATCTGCAGGGTATCGGCACTGGAAAATTTGGCGATGTCCTTCAGGTCGTCGTACGCCTTTAGAATCTCCTCCTGAGTTTGCCCGCCTTCGCGCGCTCCCTCCGGCAGCTTCTCCGCAGCGAAGGTCGCAAGCAGCGAGGCTTCGTATTCCAGCGAGTTGGAGAAGCTCTTCAGCGAAGAGCTCTCCATCACCTGCATGAAATAGACGCCGATCAGCTGCATGGCGAACAAGATCAGGAGCACATAGATAATGCTCATCTTCATCTGAATCGTGCGGAAGAAGCGGACTCCCTTCATGCTAGAAGCCTCCGCTTAGAGCAGGGTTGCGCAGCATGTAGCCAAGTCCCCGACGGGTCGTGATGTACGACGGCTGGCTGGGATCGTCCTCGATCTTCTCCCTCAACCGCCGGATCGTGACGTCCACCGTACGCACGTCGCCAAAGTAATCGTAGCCCCACACCGCCTGGAGCAGATGCTCGCGGGTCATGACGCGTCCGGCGTTCTTCGCCAGGTACTGCAGAAGCTCGAATTCGCGATGCGTCAAATCGAGCGGGGTTCCGTCCTTGTAGACCACGTAAGTGTCGCTGTCGATCAACAGCTTGTGGATGCGCAGGCCCTCCTTGCCGGGGGCCGGTTCCGTCCGCGCCGACTGCTGATTGTTCGACTGCCGCCTGAGATGCGCCTTCACCCGCGCCAGCAGCTCGCGGTTGCCGAACGGCTTCGTCACGTAATCGTCGGCGCCCATCTCCAGGCCGAGCACCTTGTCGATCTCCGAATCCTTGGCTGTCAGCATGATGATCGGCGTATTGGAGCGTGCGCGGATTTCCCGACAGGCGTCCATCCCGTCCTTGAGCGGCAGCATCAGATCGAGCAGGATCAAATCGGGGTCCTCTCCGAGCGCCAGCTCCACTGCGCGAATGCCGTCATACGCGCAGATGACCTCGTAGCCTTCTTTTTCTAAATTGAATTTCAGAATGTCCGCAATCGGCTGTTCATCGTCCACAACCAGTATCTTTCCTTGCAAAGCCATCCCTCCGTATCCTCTTCTGACAGCTGCCTCTATGGATGAAGGACAGGCGCTCTAGAAGTGCTCCGGCTTGTCCTTAAATGACCGACAGTGTTGATAATGTAATTGTACCATACTTGGCGAGCCCCTGCCCCGGACGGTGGAATCATTTGGTATTTCCGAGAGCACAAAAGAGCTATCCCCCGGGCTTTGCTTTAGCCCAAGGAATAGCTCGGAATCATTCAGGAACTATTCGCCGCTTACCAGTTCAGATACCGGAGCGGATTTTGCACAGTGCCGCTTTTGATCACTTCAAAATGAAGGTGAACGCCGGTCGAATCGCCTGTACTTCCCATATAGCCGATCTTCTCGCCCTTCTCGACGATTTGGCCTTGGGATACGTTGATTTTGCTCAAATGGCCGTACATGGTTTTGTAGCCATTCTTATGATTGAGGAGAACATAATTGCCGTAATCGTATCGATAGCCGGAGCTCTCTACAACACCATTGTCAGAAGCAAGGATGTTGCGGTTGGAGGAGGTCAAGTCTACGCCCTTGTGAAGCTTGCCCCAGCGATAGCCAAAGCCGCTGCTGAGCGAAGCGCCGATGACCGGCCAGGCAAAGTTCCCGGTGCCTTCTCCGCGGATAACCTTGGTCCCGCGCTTGATCACCTCATTGACCGGCTTGACGAGCACCTCTTCCTGAAGCAGCTCTTCCTTGACGACTTCCCCGTTTTCCTTGGTCAAGGAGAAGGTTACCTTCTTCTTGCCTTCCTTGCCGGGGCTGATCTTCTTGACGATGCCTTCCTTCAAGTCCGGATCGCGGATGACCTCGGTGCCGTAGGCGATCTCCTCGGTTTCCACAACCTTCTCTACTGTACGGACGGTGACGGAGGGCTGCAAAACGGTCAGGTTAAGCTCCTGTCCCTCGCGGATGAAATCTTCCTTGATCTCCGGGTTCTTCTTCTGGATATCCTTCGTGGTGATGTCAAATTTCTGGGCGATGAAGCTGAGCGTATCCCCGCTCACCACCTTATAGGTTCGGGGACGGACATCCCCGGTCTGGAGCGTCTTCACCAAAGTCGTCGCGTCGCTGAAGCTTCCCGGCTGGGTATCGATGGTCTTCATCTCTACCTTCTCGACGAATTCCACTTTCTCCAAGACGTTGTTGCCCGGCGTCGCCGTCTTCACGGGAGCCGACAGCATTGCCACCTTCGCTTGAGCCTTTTCCTTCTCCGGAATGTAATCGTCCTTGATCACTTCCAGAATGTGTTCGGCTTCCTCTTCGTTCTTCAGAACGCCTACCCTCTTGCCGTCCACGAGCAGCTCAACGCCAACAGCATGAGAGCTCATCAGGGGGGATAACTTCAACAGTGTGCCCGCATCGTCGGAGACCGGCTTGAAAGCCTTTTCAGCCTTGACTGTGATCCCTTCTGTATTAAGCACCATTTGGGTATCGGGGTATTTGTCCGCCAGCTTGCGGTATTCGGCAAGCTTGAAATCGTCGACAACCTGGGGATCGCTGACGATGCCGACTTCCTTGTCGTTCATGTAGACGTGATACACTTCAAACGTATTGACTTTCACATAGTGATTGCCGCCGATGGTGATCGCTCCGACAAGCAGAAGCGTACTGGCGACGAGACCGGCGGAGATCATCCGGCGGCGGCGCGTCCTCTTCAGTGCGGGTTGAAGCGGCAGCGTCATGAGCTTCGGACGGGCTGTAGGTTCAACGTGCTCCGCAACAGTTAGCGGCTCGGCAGCGGGTTCGATGGCGGGAAGGACCTCCTCCGCTAGAACGGCGGACCCTTCAACAGACTCCTCGAGAAGCACCTGCTCCTCTTCGACCGCCTTGGGAGTGAGCTTCACCGGTGCCACAAGCTTCGCGCTGCTCGCTGCCGCTTCGGCCACACGGCCCGGCTTGCTTCCGCCAGCTGCAGGCTTCACACCAGGAGCGAGCATCGGCCCAGAATTTTTGCGCTGGCCCTTGCTTCCGGTTTTGCCATTTGCAGCGGCCTTGCCAGTGCCAGCTTTGCCAGTAGCGCTGTTCTTGCCTTTTTTGCCGCTAGCGACTTCCGGCTTCGAGCTTTTGGCTGCGGTCGTCTTGCTTTTGCCTGAAGATGCTTGGGACTTCGCTGCCTTCGGCTGCTTCATATTCGATTCAGTGGGTATTTGGGTAGCGGGGGAATCTGCGCGTTTCGCTGCCCGCACATTATGGATTTCCGCTTTGGGTTCGCTCGCTCGATCATTATTGCCTTGTGCCGTGGCAGTCAAGCTTTGACATTGGCTCTTCCGTTCTCTCTCTTCTCGTGAGAGGAGACGCCGGAACCAATCTATGCTCTTGAAAGCTGTCATGACTCTCTCCTCTTAAAACGTTGTCCGCCTGAATAGTCCGGCCCCTTGAAAGGTCCCCGTTCACCGGATAATTCTTGGAATATGTACGAATAAGTCCATTCCTCGACAAATTACGACGAAATTCAGCGGCTGGATGCGTCCCGGGTAGGACACGTGAGGGATGTCCCCTGCTAAAAGGCACATCCCTACAAAGCTTAATCTAATTTATCACACCTATCAGCTTTCTTTCAACCATTTCGCTCACAAATTGTTTGATTATTCGTATTTGTTTAAGATATGCAACAATTGGTCAAACTCTTCCGCACTTAGATCCTGCTTGGCCCGATTCTTCATTTCTGCAAGCTCCGCTTCGGTCAGTCCCCCCTCCAATAGAGCGGTCAGCTCCTGCAGCCTCGCTTCCGGTATCTTCATGAGCAGCGCCATCATCGCGGCTTTATCGGGCTCGGTCATTTTCTCCTTGAGGGCGATAAGCTCCTTGCTCGACAGAGCGAGAGACGCTCCGCTGCCGCTTGCCCCTTGGCTGCTCAGGCTCTGAACGCGATCCTTCTTGTCTTCGGTGCTCCCCTCGCCTCCCGTCCCAGCTTCGCTCCCATTAGCAGGCAGCTCCGCTTGTTTTGCCGGAATGTCCGCTTTCTTCGAGTCTCCAAAGCCAAATAAATCGCCGACTCCGGTATCCGGCACTTCTATGTTATAGCTCGCGAGCAGCTTATCGATGTAGGTGTGAAGGGTCAGCCAGGTGACAGATAGGGTAAGTCCGCTTACGAAAATCGTTCCGATGATCAGCTTCGCCAATCCTTGCAGCAGCTTGGTCATATTCGTATCTCCTTCCGTGATGCCGATATGGAATTGCGACTTGTCCGGCCTACCCCCAGTATTGACTTGAACCCGCTGGAATTAACCCCCTCCGGAAAATATCCCATTCAAAAGCAACAGGACCGGCCTGTAGCGGCCGATCCTGTCCCCGTTCCTCTCTGTTCTTCCTATTTGATTCTGCCGAGTCGCCACTTGTAGGCGATATACATCATCAGACTGGGCACCCCGATGATGAGGCAGAGAGCTGCACCCACAAAGGTTACCCCGTCGAGCAGTTGATCCCTCAAGTGATTTCCTCCAATAGCGAACGGATCCCGTACCACAATCACGAAGATGGCGAAAAGCAGCAGCGCGATGAGAGCGCTCCATCCGGTGACTCGGCTCATGCGCTTATATTTCTCACGATGTGTCGTCCGCTCCGAATAGATGGGCTTAGTCCCGGGCGCTGCCGAGAAAATGTGCATTCCACTTGACGAACAAATCGGCTTCCAGCCTGCGGAACGAAAGGTTTCCCAGTATTCCTCCAGATCTCCTTTGTCGACTGAATGCATATCCAGACAATACTCCAGCATCTGCGGCTCTCCGCGCCTCAAGCGGAATCCGAGGAAGGCGAAGGACTCGAACAGCCAGCCCTGAGCGGCCAACTGACTCAGCTTGCGCATTTCCGATTCCTCCGCGAATGCCAAGCCCATGGAAGGTATGTAACGGGTTTCTTCCTTTTTCATTCGTAATCCCCCTCTTTCGTCTGTTCGATGGCGATTCGGCCGTGCTCGGCCATGCGCGCTCTCCGTTCGATTTCGTTCTCGATCATGGAGCGCCCTTTTTCAGTGAGTGAATAGGTTTTGCGCCGCTCATCCTCATCCTCGTTCAAAACCAGGTAACCCGCCTTCTGCATCTTCTTGATCAGCGTGTAGAGAGTTGCCGGCCCCATGGTCACTTCTTCCTCTGTCAATTCCGAGATGTACTTCATGATTCCGTAGCCGTGCCGCGGTGTCAGCAGCGAAATCAGGATGTAATACGCCGGATCGGTCAATTGCTCCAGCTCATAGCTACTGCTCCTGGACATAAGGTTCCTCCTTGCGATTGAGTTGTTTTGTATCATTCTTTGATGTATCCACTATGGATATGTCTTATATGGATATAGTATCATCGCTTGTTTTCCTTGTCAACGATTTCCTCCGCCAAAACGTGGTGTGCCTTCGCTTCCACTCAACCCCCATGCCACGGATGATCCCGCCTCTTTTCCCACCATTTGCCGCCGAATTTATCCTCATGAAAGGGTTGAACGTGTACGGGGCAGCAAAAAACGCCATGCTCTCCGGTATCCCGGACAACATGGCGTCATTGAAATTAATATGAAAAGGGCTCCCGACTGAATTACAAGTAGATCGGGCGAACCTGGTTGGTCTGCTCCCGGTTGCGGCCGACGGAGAAGATGGAGATCGGGATGCCGGTAAGCTCCGATACGCGGCTTACATAGCGGCGAGTATTCTCCGGAAGCTCCTCCATCGAGCGCACGCCCGTGATGTCCTCGCTCCAGCCTGGCAGCTCCTCATAGACGGCTTCGCATTCGTTCAGCATATCGAGGCTTGCCGGATAGTGCTCGATGAGCTCGCCGCGGTACCGGTAGCTGGTGCAAATCTTCACGGTCTCCAGGCCCGTCAGCACGTCGAGCGAATTGAGCGAGAGGCCCGTGATGCCGCTGACGCGGCGCGCATGGCGAACGACCACGCTGTCGAACCAGCCTACCCGGCGAGGACGTCCGGTCACCGTGCCATACTCATGGCCGGTCTCGCGGATTTGGTCGCCGATGGCGTTGTTCAGCTCGGTCGGGAAAGGACCGTCGCCTACGCGGGTCGTGTAAGCCTTCGCCACCCCGATGATTTGATGGATCTTCGTCGGACCGACTCCGGACCCGATGCAGACGGCTCCGGCGGAAGGATTCGAAGACGTGACGAACGGATAGGTGCCATGGTCGATGTCCAGCATCACGCCTTGCGCCCCTTCGAACAGAACGCGCTTGCCTTGATCAATCATGTCGTTTAAGACGACGGAAGTGTCGGTCACAAAGCCGCGCAGCTTCTCGGCATAGCCCAGGTAGGTGGCGAGAATCTCTTCAACGTCGACTCCTTGGCCCTCATAGACCTGTTCAATCAGCGAGTTCTTTTCTTTGACGTTATGGCGCAGCTTGCGTTCGAATTCCTTCGCGTCGAGCAGGTCGGCCATGCGGATGCCGCTGCGAGCGGCTTTGTCCATGTAGCAGGGTCCGATCCCCTTGCCGGTCGTGCCGATCTTGTTCGCACCCTTGCGCTCTTCCTCCAGCTTATCGAGCAGGAGGTGATACGGCAGGATGACATGAGCGCGATCGCTGATCTTCAGGTTGGCGGTGGAAAAACCATTCTCCTGAATGTAAGCGATTTCCTCAATCAGCGCTCCCGGATTGATTACCGTGCCGTTGCCGATAACGCAGAGCTTTTCGTTATAAAAGATCCCGGACGGAATCAAGGTGAGTTTGTATTTTTTATTATCGATCAGAATGGTATGTCCGGCATTATTCCCGCCTTGGTAGCGAGCGACTACCTCCGCCGATTCAGCCAGAAAATCCGTGATTTTGCCTTTTCCTTCGTCTCCCCATTGGGTTCCGACGACTACTACGGTTGGCATGAACATTCCCCCGTTGGCCGCGCCTTCGGGCGCGCCGATTTTTGCCGCTTCGGGTCCGCACCAGCCGGTGCCGGACACAACAAATGAGCCCATGACCGCATCCTTCCGTGCAGGACATAAGGCCTTGCACTTCAGTGACGCATCAAAGCGGCATTACCAGTGTAACAGCCACCTCAGGCAAAGTCAATTTCG
Organism: Gorillibacterium timonense; assembly: GCF_001457415.1. GTDB lineage: Bacteria > Bacillota > Bacilli > Paenibacillales > NBRC-103111 > Gorillibacterium > Gorillibacterium timonense. The sequence goes on along the minus strand of NZ_LN881721.1, from coordinate 33,444 downwards.
AAAGGCGAACATTCGAAATATATAAATATAAAATGTTCGTGAATAAGCAGGCCGCTATGAGCTTCTTCCTCGTTCTATCAAACCTGCGGTCGGTAGTGCCGAACAGATTCTCCATTGGGTCTCTACTTCGCTCAATAAAGCAGCCGTCCCTTGGGACGGCTGCTCCACGATCACCCCGCCGCGCTCGCCTGCTGTTGGCTGCGGTCGAGGCTGACGAATTTGTTGTAGTTTTTGAGAAAAGCCAGCTCCACGGTGCCGACAGGACCGTTACGCTGCTTGGCAATGATGATTTCGATGATGTTCTTCTTCTCCGACTCCTGATTGTAGTAATCATCCCGGTACAGGAACGCGACGATATCGGCGTCCTGCTCGATCGAGCCCGATTCCCGCAAGTCCGACATCATCGGACGCTTGTCCTGCCGCTGCTCTACGCCCCGGCTGAGCTGAGACAAGGCGATAACCGGAACCTCCAGCTCACGAGCGATCTGCTTGAGCGTCCGTGAGATCTCCGAGACCTCCTGCTGGCGGTTCTCGCCATTCTTGCTGCGGCCGTGAATGAGCTGCAGGTAGTCGATGAGGATCATGCCGAGGCCGCGTTCCTTCTTCAGCCGCCGGCACTTGGCGCGGATGTCGCTGACCGTGACCGAAGGGGAATCATCGATGTAGATGTTGGCCTCGGACAACGATCCGATCGCCATCGTCATCTTCTCCCAATCGTCCGGCTCCAGGAATCCGGTTCTCAGCCGCGTCGCGTCTACGTTCGCTTCCGCGCAAATCATACGCTGAACGAGCTGAGCCGCGCCCATTTCCAGACTGAAGATTGCGACGGTCTCCTTCTCGCGGACGCCGACATTCTGGGCGATGTTGAGCGCGAAGGCGGTTTTCCCGACGGAAGGCCGCGCCGCTACGATGATGAGGTCGGAACGCTGAAACCCGGAGGTCATCTTGTCGAGATCGCGGAACCCGGAAGCGATGCCGGTCGTTCCTCCCTTGTTCTGCGAGAGAAATTCCACCTTCTCGAAGACCTCCATCAGCACATCCCGTATCGAGATGAAGCCGTTGCCGCCGCGGCGGTTGGAGATTTCGAGAATGCGCGCCTCCGCTTCGCTGAGCAGCCCGCCTACATCGTCTTCACTCGCGTATCCGTTGGTGACAATCTGCGTGGCCGCCCGGATCAGGCGGCGCAGCATCGACTTCTCTTCTACGATCTGTGCGTAGTAATCGATATTGGCAGCCGTCGGAACGGCATTGGCAAGCTCCGAGAGGTACGTGACGCCGCCCACCTCGTCCAGCTGCCCGCGCGCCTGAAGCTTGGCGGTCAGCGTGACCAGATCGACCGGCTCGTCCCCTTCGGAGAGAGAGATCATTCCGTCAAAGATATAGCGGTGACTCGTCCGGTAGAAATCGTCGCCGGTCAGCCGTTCCATCGCCGTGACGAGCGATTCTCCGTCCAGCAAGATGGCGCCGAGCACCGCCTGCTCCGCCTCCAGGTTTTGCGGCGGAACCCGCTCGAGCAGCAGTTCGCCTTCCATTCCCTCTTATTCCTCCGTCACGTGAACCTTCAAGGTTCCGGTGATTTCGGGGTACAGCTTGATGGGAATATCCGTCGTTCCGATTGTGCGGATCGGATCCTCGAGCACCATTTTGCGCTTGTCGATGGTGATTTTGTGCGTCTTCTCCAGCTCTTCGGCAATTTGCTTCGTCGTGATGGAGCCGAACAGCCGGCCGCCTTCGCCTGCTTTATGCTTGATCGTCAAGGACAGGCTGCCGAGGCGATCGGCGAGCGCTTTGGCCTCTTCCTTTTCGCGTTCCTTCTTCTTCACTTCGGATTGCTTCTGCAGATCCAGGGTCTTGATATTGCCATCGGTAGCCGGCTTCGCTACTCCTTGCTTGAACAGAAAATTTTTGGCGTAGCCCTCCGAAACCTCTTTGACTTCGCCCTTCTTGCCTTGCCCTTTAACATCCTTCAAAAAGATAACCTTCATTCTGCTAACCCCTCTTCCATCATCATTTTCGCTAAAATCCGCTTGAGCCGGTCGGTCACTTCCCCGATCTCCCCTTCCACCTGCGTTGCCGCATTGGACAAGTGACCGCCGCCGCCCATTTGCTCCATGACCAGTTGAACGTTAATGTCGCCCGTGGAACGGGCGCTGATGCCGATAAGCCCATCCGTCCGCTCCCCGATGACGAAGGAACCGATGATACCGGACATGTTTAGGAGAGTATCGGCGACTTGAGCGAACAGCACTTGATTGTACCGTTTGCCTTTCTCCGCCGCGGCAATGGCAATCCGGTCATAGAGGATTTCGGCATGCTTGATAATATCCGCCTTGCTGACAAAGGTGGTCAAGTCTTCCTTCTGCCATTGTTGGATCATTCCGAGGTCCGCCCCGCTGCGGCGCAGATAAGAGGCCGCGTCGAAGGTGCGAGAGCCGGTCCGGAGGCTGAAATTCTTCGTATCCATCATCATGCCGGCAAGAAGCGCCGTCGCTTCGAGGGCCCCTAGCGTGAGCCGCTCATGAATATACTGCAAGAGCTCCGTCACCAGCTCGCAGGTGGATGAGGCGTAAGGTTCCATGTAGATGAGCATGGCGTCCTGCAAGTAATCCTCTCCACGCCGGTGATGGTCGATCACCACCACCCGGTTGGTCTGATTCAGCACACGCGGCTCCGAAACCATCGACGACTTATGCGTATCGACGACGACCGCGAGGGTTCTCGCCGTCGTAATTTGCGTAGCTTGGTCAGGAGTAATGAACCGGCTCGCCTGATTCTCCTCCTTCAGCTCATTCATCAGCATCTGAATCGAAGGGCCAACGCTGTCGACGATAATGAAGCCTTCCTTCTTATGCGCTTGGACGGCCTTCAGGACGCCGATCGCCGCCCCGATCGAATCGAGATCGGGAAGCTTGTGGCCCATGATGACCACATTGTCGCTCTCCTTAATTAAATCCCGCAGCGCGTGAGCGATGACCCGCGCACGGACCCGCGTCCTCTTCTCGACGGCGTTGGTTCTTCCGCCGTAGAAGGAGGTTTTGTCCCCCACCTTCACGGCCACCTGATCGCCTCCGCGGCCGAGTGCCATGTCGAGACTTGACTGCGCCAGCTGGCCGAGCTCGGTGATGCTCTCCGTTCCTGAAGCGATCCCGATGCTCAGTGTAATCGGGACCTTCTGCTCCGCGGTCATGTCGCGAACATCGTCCAGCAGGCTGAACCGATCCTGCTCCAGCTCCTGCAGCGAGCGCTGATTCATCAGGAGAAGATGGCGTTCCGAGGACAAGCGGCGAAGATAAATCCCGTTCTGCTGTGCCCATTCGTTCATCACGCTGGTGACCTTGGCCAGGAGGATGCTGCGGGTCTGGTCATCCATTCCTTGGGTGGCTTCCTCCAGATTGTCCAGCAGCACGATGCCGATCGCCAGCTTCTCGTCCTCATACCGCTGGCGCAATTCCGTCTGCTCGGTGATGTTCCGGAGGAAGATCAGGCGCTCGGTCTCCTTGATGAGTCCCTGATAAATTTTGCCTTCGATCAGAAAATCGACCAGCGAATCCCGGTCTTTCTTCTTCATAGCGGGAATCACTTCGCCGAGCGGATCGCCGATCACCGATTCCTTGCCGAGGATTTGCCCGACGAACGGGTTGTGCCATTCGATCCGCTTCTCCTCGTCATAGAGGATGATGCCGATCGGCATCTCCTGCAAAACTACGTTGCCGACCTTCTTGATCCGGTTGGACAAGGTGGCCGCATAGCGGTTCAAATCCTTGCGAAATGCCTTTTCCGCTTGAACCGTATAGAACGCGAGAACCGCCGTCAGGACAAGTCCGGCCGCTGTGAGCCGCCAGTCCAGGCGAAGCAGCACAAGGGACAGCAGGACGAGGCCCGCCAGAGCCGCGATCATATGGCGGCCATGCCAGCGATTCAGCAGTTTCTTCGGCATTGCAGTACGCCTCCGCTTGTCATGGTTTATCCGTCAGCCTTTCCTTCAACGAGAACAACAGATCCAACAGTCCGATGAACACCGCCATATACATACCCGCGTTCCAGACCACGATCAGGACAAGCGCAATCCAAGGAATCGCTCGCGGCCACTTGTATTTGCGGCAGAGAAAGGCGAGGAACGACAGAGCTTGAATACAGAGCAGAATGGACAAGAGCGGCAGCAGATTCAGCACGATCATTGCCAACGCGGAGCCGTTTGTCTGGTTTACGAACAGGCTGACCACCATGACCACGATAAAATAGATAGCCGTCACGCGCGGGACTTTCCACTTACTGAGCGGCGGCAAAGGCGGAATACTTCCATCTCCTTTACCAAACAGCCAGCGGGAGAGGCCATGGGTGACGAAGGCATAATAGAACCCGATCATCAGCATCATCAGCGGCGAAACCATCTGCAGGGTATACATCGTAACTTCAAGCATCGATAAGTCCACCATGCCGCTTGGAAGGGTAGACAGGCTGTCATGCAGCATGGTCTTCATCGCTTCAAACGGGTCCTGGCCAGCAAGCCGTACGGCGATAAGGCTGAGGACGATTTCCACGACGAGAGTGAGAGCCCCGGCTACAACGGTCTTAAAGGCTGACCACTTGCGCTTGTATAAAATGCCCATAATGACAGCGCCGGGCAGGAAAATGAGCGGAAACAACAGCATCAAGGGCCCGATTCGCCCACCGACGAGCACGACTAGCAGCACATTCAAGCCATAGACCGGAATAAACCATTTCAGATCCAGTTTCACATACAGATAGAGGATGACCGCCATCATAAAGTGGATCGAGAGGAAATTGATTCCGGGTACAATCAACGAGAAAAATAAAAGAAAATGGACGACGCTCCAAACAAGCGGCATCCGTAGGCTCGAAAGCTTACGGTTCACCCGGTTTCACTCAACCTCTCTTTGATCAGACTTACCCCTCATTATAGCATAACAACTCGTCGTCGGGATAGAAACGCCCTCGCGGGTAATGCCAATTGGGCTGCGCCAATGACGAGCAGAATCACTGATTTCGTGAGAAAAAAGCACGCATCGGATCAAATAAATACCAACAAAGGCGCTCATCCCGGTTATTCCTTAAGAAAAGAAAATCAGCCGGGCTTGGCCCGGCTGATGGTTTGTTGTTCCCGATCTTACTCGGTGGTGTAAGGAAGCAGAGCGATTTGACGGGAGCGCTTGATCGCGGTCGTCAACATCCGTTGGTACTTAGCGGACGTACCGGTTACACGACGGGGAAGAATCTTCCCGCGCTCGCTGATGAACTTGCGGAGCGTGTCGGTGTCCTTGTAATCGATATATTTGATCTTATTGACGGTGAAGTAGCACACTTTGCGGCGCTTGTTGCGGCCCTTGCGGCCTCCGAACTTGCGTTCGCCGCGCTCTTCTCCATCGCGTTTGTTGATGCTCATCCTTGTTTCATTCCTTCCGGTTTAAAATGGCAAATCATCATCCGATATATCAATCGGCTTGCCGTCGTCTGCGAAGGGGTCCTGGTGCTCCCGTCCTCCTCCGCCGTATCGGTTGCCGGCCGGTTCCTCACGGTATCCCCCGTTTCCTTCCGACCGACCTCCGCCTTCGCGGTTCGCGGATTCCAGGAATCGCACATTGTCGGCGACCACTTCGGTGACGTACACCTTGCGGCCTTCGTTGTTGTCATAGTTCCGCACTTGAATACGGCCTTCGACGGCGCACAGGCGGCCCTTACGCAAATAGTTTGCGCAGGTCTCTGCGAGCTGTCTCCAGGTGACAACCGGTATGAAATCGGCTTCGCGTTCCTTCTGCTGATTCGTAAAGGGACGGTCCACCGCCAGGGTAAACTGGGTTACGGCGACACCGGCAGGCGTATAGCGAAGCTCCGGGTCACGGGTCAATCTTCCGATCAGAATCACACGATTTAACATCGGATTCCTCCTAACGGCAATAAAAACAGTGGTCTTAACGAAACGATTAAGCTACGTCGTTGATGATCAGGTAACGAATGACTTCGTCGGAAATCTTCATTACGCGTTCCAATTCAGCAACAACCTGAGGGGTTGCGTTGAAGTTGACGAGAACATAGTACCCGTCGCGGAACTTCTTGATCTCATACGCGAGACGGCGTTTGCCCATGACATCGCTTTTCGTTACTTCTCCACCGTTGTTAATGATGGCTTGGAATTTTTCCACCGCTGCTTGAAAAGCTTGTTCTTCCACATCCGGACGAACAATGTACATTACTTCGTACTTGCGCATTATCGATTCACCTCCTTATGGACTTGGCGGCTCCTTCTTGGACATGAGGGCATCCGAAGATGCCGAAGGAGCAAGGAGCGAGATAAGGGTAAACAAACTCGCACTTTCTAACTATAGCACTTTGACCAAGCAAACACAAGCAGCACCTTCCACGCCAACGGCTGGAGCTATGCCAACCCCCTCGGCTTTCTGGTCCCGGGTTTCCCGCTGCATTCCTCTTATTTCGATCCACTGTACCCTCGTATCACTGCTGATCCGCCGCGCCGGTTTCCCTCCGCTTTCCGTCCTTTGACTCCTAAGAAGACTGAAGGAGACCAACCTCGACATTCCTTTACTTTCCACACTATTGGTTCCTAAGAAGTCCAAGGGACCGACTCCGACATTCCTTCACTTTCCACCTCAGCAGCCCTCATGGAAACCATTGCGCCTGAGAACTCTAAATAGGAAACGGGAGGTGACCCTCATGGGCGAAAAAACTGAATTCCGCGCTGGAGACCAGGTGCCAAATACCGGTATCTATATGGAGATCGGCGAGAACGACCGGATCATGGGCATCCAGAATCCGCAGACGATCCACCTGGAGGCCGGAGACAAATTTCCGGAGCCGTCGAATCACAACCGCAAGTGGAGCCGCAAGCACCGCAATTCCGAGAATTAAACACGGTAGCTGGCGGTAACTTGTGCTTTCCCGCATACCCAAAAGACCGTAACCGGCACAAGTGACCTGCTGCCGAATACGGTCCTCTTTCTAATCCCCTGGTTCCCGCATAATAACCATCGCCGCTTCATCACGCTTAGCGGTTCTCGGCAATCAGGGTGAAGGTCTTCGGAATTCCTTTGTCATAGATGTCGGAGGACTGATTCGGCAGCTCTTCTAGCTTCCGAATGAAGAGTCCTTCCTGCGCGGCCCCGGTCACGATTTCCCCCAAGGTCCAATTCCGCAGCTTGACTGTCGGAACCTCCCCCTGCTTCTCGCTATCGGGCAGAAACTTCGTGAAGGCGGCTTCTTTCACTTCCAACGTTTCATCGAAATAATCGCCGGTCACCTTGTGCTTGCGGATCGCCGCGGTCGTACCGCGAGAGGAGATCAGCTTCGTGGACACCGGATGGAAATCTTGCAGGATCAAGATTCCCCCTTTGGTCAGAAGCTGGCGGACCGTTCGGAACAGCGGTTCGAGATCGGTAAAGTAATGAAGGATTCCGAACTCCATGAACACGATATCGTAAGGAGCGGCGAACTCCGCTTCGGGAAGATCGAGTACATCGGCCTGCACATAGCGCAGCGGCACCTGAGCCGAAAGCGCCAATTCACGGGCGTATCGCTCGTTCCCCTCCGAGAAATCGATCACCGTCACCTCCGCACCAAGCAGAGCGAGCGCAACGGCCTTGTTGCCGTTGGAACCGAGGAGATTGACGATTCTTTTACCCGTCAGCGGCTCCCCCATCTCTGCAAGCACGGACCCAATCCGTTTGTTCGGATCCTGCGCAATCTTCTCCGCCGCCTCCTGCGGAGTTCCGAAGCGCTCTAGCCATGCCGCATAGGTTCCGCTGTTCCATGCCTTGCGGTTTTGTTCTTCCCGGTCCACGCTGCTCATCTCCATTTCGATCCTGAATGATATAGAAAAAGCCTCCTGCCCGAAACCGGGAGAAGACTTCACGTTTATTACGAGCGGAGAGGGTGGGATTCGAACCCACGCACGCTTTGACACGCCTAACTGATTTCGAGTCAGCCCCCTTGGGCCTCTTGGGTACCTCTCCATATGGACGACACAAACGTTATTGTATCATAGATTCTTCTCGAAATGCAACAACTGATTAACCGCTTAGCGCTAGCCCATAAAGGCGTTCAGGTGCACGCGCAAGCCATGGCGGCGCACCCATCTCTCACCGACGCTCTTCAGAAGTCCAGTCCGTAAACCGGTCGATCCCTTCCCCCCGTTCTGCCTGGCTTCGTCCGGTTACTTCCTTCTCCCTGGCATCGATCAGTCCCCTCTCTCTTGCGGACTCTCGCCTGCCCGCCGCTCCTCTTCCTGGGCTGCCAATATTGGGTTTGAGCGCAGCACCTTTTTCATCTTGCTCTCGAATTTGGCCCGTGGAATCAGCACGCTGTGCTTGCAACCGGTACAGCGGACCCGGATGTCCATGCCCATCCGGATGATCTCCATCTCGTTGACTCCACAAGGATGGGGCTTTTTCATCATGACGACATCGCCTAGTTGGAATTGCTTCCGTTCCATCTCCTCACCCCTTCTCTTCCGGCAGATAGGTTGCTCCCAAGACCCGAGGCAGCTCTTCGTCCTTCCATTTGCGTTCAAGCTCCAGATTCAGCTCCCGGACAATGCTCTGACGGGTGTTCGGCTGGCACTCGAGGCTGATCCGCACAGCTGCATTGCTCTCGCCGAGCGTCTGAATCCCATGCACAACGGGCTCGCTCACCACATACGGATTGGTTTCATAGAGCTTTTGCAGAATCGGCTTGAGTCCTTCGATCGCCTTCTCTACATCATCTTGGTAGTTGAACGACAGATCGATTACGGCCACCGAATTGCTCATCGAATAGTTCGTAACCGCCTGAATGGTGCTGTTCGGAAGAATGTAGATTTCACCGGTCCATGCCCGGATCGTCGTCACCCTCAGACCGATGGATTCCACCGTTCCGCGATAGGTCCCCGTCTGAATCACATCACCGACGGCGAACTGGTCCTCAAAGATAATAAAGAAACCTGTAATAATATCTTTGACAATGCTTTGAGCGCCAAACCCGATAGCCAATCCAACCACCCCAGCCCCTGCCAAAAGAGGTGCCAAATCAAAGTTGAACTGACTCAAGATAAGAAGAATAGCCAAAAAATTTACCGCATAGGTGATGACGTTCTCGACCAAAACCCCAATGGTTTTTGACCGGCGTGCATTGATCCGAAGCCTGCTCGAATCCTTTTCGACGATCATTTTGGCAATCGCAGTCCGGGCAAAGCGGTTGATCAGCCTCGCAGCAACCAGGATCAACAGTACTTTGAGCAGGACGGAGAGAAGCCCCCACCACATATCTGGGTTCATGAAAAAATCGCGGATGTCATCGAGATAAGTTCGCGCCTCCTGTATATCATCCACGAGCAGTGCCAAGATCACGTCTCATTCTCCCCCTTCTTCCTCTATCTCTTGCCTTCCTCTTTCTTGCCTTAGCCCACCTGCACATAGCCTTCGTTCTGCTGTTTGAAAATCCCGCGAATCTCCACCTGCTCGGCAGCCATGATCTCCTTCACCTTCGGGAGCTCTTCCTCGGGAAATCCGATGGACAGTGCGCAGCCGGCCGTTATGCTCTTCGGAGTCGGCTGGGTGTCGCTTTCGACCCCCGCATAATCAAGCAGCATTTCCATACGCAAAGCCTGCTGGGTGGAATCAAATGCGATCAAGAGCATAGCCTTCTCTCTCCCTACGTATAAAACTACCAAGTCCTTCATATACTAGTAAAAAAACAACGAGTCGGAGGAATCCTATGAAGCTCCAGCCCGAAACATCCGTTCCGCTTTCCTTCCCCCCCGTCCTCCTATCGAAAGACGAAGGCCGCGTCGCCGAACGCGTCGCCGATCACTTATCCGACTGCATTCGTTCGGTTCCTTCGGAACGGCCGGTCGTGTTCGTTTGTGTCGGAACGGATCGCTCGACCGGCGATTCTCTCGGCCCCTTGGTCGGCTCCCGGCTTCGCCGCTATAGCTTCAGCGACATTCATCTGTACGGAACCCTGGACCAACCAGTCCACGCGATGAATCTGAATGAAACCATGTGCTCCGTTCACCGCGACTTCAACAATCCGTTTATCATCGGCATTGACGCCTGCCTCGGTCAGCTTGCTCATATCGGAAGCATCAAGCTATCTCCTGGACCTCTCAAGCCGGGTGCTGGGGTCAACAAGGAGCTCCCCCATGTTGGAGACATGCACATCACAGGGATCGTCAACGTCGGCGGCTTCATGGAATATTTCGTTCTGCAAAATACACGGCTCAGCCTCGTCATGGACTTAGCCGAGCTCATTGCCAAGGGGATCTACATCTCCCTCATCAACTGCGGCAGGATCACTCTCTTCTCTTCCACCCTGTACCGGGAGCAAGCTTCATCCAGCATTGAATAAGAAATCTGTCATTACCACTTCATACGCTGTAGTCTCTAAATCGTTGTTTCCGCACCCTTTTCCATGCCCATTGACGCCGACTCACATCTGCACGATTAAGGGTGACAGTGTACTAGAGCGCACCTTCAAACCGGGGGGTATGCCGGGAGCACGAATAAGAATTGTCGGATGCGGCCCGGCTTATGCCTTCATCAAGCCATCCCCTACGAGTTGAATCAGCCTAAATTCGGGTTTGAAGAAACGTCACAACCTGTCCCAACGGTTTTAAAGCCAACGAGGACAGGTGTTTCTTTTGGACGTCGGTCGTTACTTGCTCGCCCCTCCGGCCGCCAGTTCGATGACTTGCTTTTCCTCTGGCGACAAAGCGTACGTCGATTCACCCTTATTCAACGGCTTCGCATACATGAAGGTTTGCTCACGGCTGTGTATTCCCGTCAGCACTACCCCATCGCGATAATCGTTCAGAATGGCCATCGAGAAGCTGAGGTCGCTTCCGTGTTGATCAAAAGCATGGTAACGAATCATCTCTACCTTTGTTTTATGGAGCTTGAGCGTCTCCTTCAATTCCCGCAAGGCCATTTCGTTAGCTTCCGTAGCTCTCCCCCAGGTTTTCACTCTCTCTTGGACATCAATGAGCAATTCTTCGTAGTCCGCCCCCGATTTCCCGTTCAACATCGCTTTATATCGTTTATTCATCCGACCAAGCCGAACCAATACGATGATAAATAAGATCAAGGACAATACAAATAAACCAAGTCCAAGAGCAAAAAACAATTCCGGCTGCCCAAGCGTCTCCCCGCTGAGATCCATAGTCTTTCCATCCCCTTTTTCTCTACTCCATCATTTTGCCGGCATGGTCCGGATAGCCTCCAGAAAGGTATCGACTTGTTCGGTAGTCGTCGCATACCCGACACTCGACCGAACCGCCCCCGTTTCGGTCGTACCCGCCGTTTGATGCCCAAGCGGACTGCAGTGATAGCCTGCCCGTACCGCGATCCCGTATTCCCGATCCAACCGGTGGGCCGTTACTGCCGGATCTTCCCCTTTACGGACAAAGGCAAGCAACGACGCTCGCTCCTCCCCCCGATTCGGACCCAGGCAGCAGATGCCGGGAATCGCCTCCAGCCCCTCCTGCATTCGCCTGATCAATTTGCTTTCATGGGCTCGAATGGAGGCAACGGTCTCGGTGTTCACGAACCTTACTCCCTCTTTTAACCCCACCAATCCCGGCGTATTGCGCGTACCCGCTTCATATCGTTCCGGACGAACCGTTGGCTGCCCAACCTCTTCGGAGTTACTGCCGGTTCCTCCATGGAGCAGCGGTTCAAGCTCAATCTCGGGATGGATATACAAACCGCCGGTTCCTTGAGGACCAAGCAGCCCTTTATGCCCCGGAAAAGCAAGCATGTCGATACCCATCGCATTCACATCGATCGGAAAACTACCGGCTGTCTGTGCCGCATCAACCAACAGCTTTACCCCACGCTCCGAACACATCTCTGCGATTTTTGCGATCGGCACGACACTCCCAAGCAGATTCGACGCATGGCTGCATGCAAACAGCTTCGTAGTTGGCCGGAACGCTTTTGACACCTCTTGGAGATCGATCGTTCCGTTACGAGAGGCACCAACGTACGTCACCTCTACCTGCTGATTTACACGAACCCACTCCAGCGGACGACGTACCGAATTGTGCTCCAGCTCCGTTGAGATCACATGATCACCCGGCTTCAGAAAACCTTTTATCGCCAAGTTCAACGCCTCTGTCGCGCTTGACAGCAGAGCGATATCCGTCGGCCGGTCAACATGGAATAACTTAGCCAATTCCACTCTACATTCGTAGATGGCACGCGACGCCGTCATCGCCTGCCTGTGCCCGCCTCTCCCCGGGTTGGCTCCATTCGCTCCCATGAAGTCCACCATCGCTTGTGCGACCCCTGTCGGCTTGGGCCAGGAGGAAGCCGCCCAATCGAGATACACCTGTTCCAAAGAAGGCCCCTCCTTCATTTGACTCCTATTCATTGCCACCTGATTGCAGCAGATCAAACGAAAAAGCATACCGGTGGTCCCCAAGGAATCACGCCGGTATGCTTAAGACGATCCGGTTATGATGGTGACCCTTGTAGCATATCCAACAAGCGCTGCAGGTCATCTTCGGAATAGTAGGAAAATTCAATTTTCCCTTTCTGTTTGCCGTGCTTGATCTTCACCGTCGTATGGAACTGCTCGCGCAACGTTTCTTCCGCTTGTAGGATGAAGGGATTCCCCTTCGCCTTTCTCGCAGGCTCCGCTTCTTTTTCCTTCCGCTGCTCCTGCTTTTTGATCGCTTCCTCCAGCTCCCGCACACTCCACTGTTCCCGAATGCAGATCTCGGCGAGCTGTTTCTTCGTCTTATCGCTCTTCACTCCGGCAATTGCACGAGCATGGCCCATCGATAATGTTCCACGTGAAACATGTTGTTTGATCTCTTCCGGCAGCTGCAGTAGGCGAAGAAAGTTGGCGACATGCGAGCGGCTCTTCCCAACCTTGACCGACAACTCTTCCTGAGTGAGCTGCAAGGAATCGGCTAGCGATTGATAAGCGACTGCTAATTCAATAGCGTTGAGATCCTCACGCTGAATGTTCTCAATAAGGGCGATTTCCATGACTTGTCTATCTGTGAAGGATTTGACAACGGCAGGTATGGTTTCGAGGCCACATTCCTGAGCCGCGCGAAATCTTCGTTCACCAGCAATGATCTCATAACCGCGGAGCACGCTGCGCACGATGATCGGCTGAATCACGCCATGTTCCTTGATGGATGAGGCCAATTCTTTGATCGTTTCCTCGTGGAACGTCTTTCGAGGCTGATAAGGATTGGCGCGGAGCTGTGTCAGTGGAATCTCCACAACCTTATCGTCATCGTTGATGTTTAAGGAAGGAATCAGAGCATCAAGCCCTCTACCCAAACGTTTATTCATACTGGATCACTTCCTTGGCAAGTTCCATATAAACTTCCGCTCCCTTGGAGCGAGGATCATAGGTAATAATGGATTGTCCGTGACTGGGGGCTTCGCTAAGTCGAACATTTCGCGGAATAATCGTTTGGTAAACCTTTTGCTGGAAATATTTCTTCACTTCTTCTATGACTTGAATACCCAGATTGGTGCGCGCATCAAACATCGTGAGCAGCACGCCTTCAATCTGTAAGCTCGTGTTCAGATGTTTTTGCACAAGTCTTACGGTATTCAGCAATTGACTGAGTCCTTCAAGCGCATAATATTCGCATTGGATTGGGATGATGACCGAATCCGCTGCCGTCAAGGAATTGACGGTTAGAATGCCAAGGGAAGGAGGACAGTCGATGAGGATGTAATCGAACAGATGCTTGATGAGTTGGAGCGATTTCTTCAAGCGCACCTCACGGGAGATGGTGGAGACAAGCTCAATTTCCGCACCGGCTAATTGAATCGTCGCCGGGATGATCTTGAGATTGGGAACGGACGTCTCCATGATCGCATCCTTCGGATGCACATCATTGATCAGAACGTCGTAGATACAGTTACTTACATCTGCTTTGTTTATTCCAATTCCGCTTGTCGTATTTCCTTGGGGATCAATATCAACCAACAGAACTTTTTTTCCGAGATAGGCCAGCGACGCACCTAGATTGACTGAAGTTGTGGTTTTCCCTACCCCGCCTTTTTGATTCGTCACAGCAATAATCTTGGACAAAGTGTTCACCCCAGAATTAGAAATACCGAAATCAGGCGGTTCTTCTGTGTTGGTGGGCTCTTCTTCCATGAGAGGCAAGGAAAAACCCATTCCTTTAGGTCGCCTGCCCGCGGGTTGATTTTTCTCCGTAAACGATATATCCAACTGCTTGTCCTTCCTATCCAGTGCATGATCCACTCGTTCAAAATAGATTGCTTGGAATCTATTCTCGTACTCGCAAATCATGAACTCTTTGTTGGGTTCTCTTGATGAATGATCCGGAATGATCGTATTCTATGAACGCAATCGACACGCTCATAGAAAGAAAACAGGCGCATGAAATACCTCTTCCGATCAGGCTTAGTCATTCTCATGCGTCACCCGTACACAATCAACCTTGCTCGTATGAATACGATCGGCTGCGATGAAGAAACAACAGAGTTAGATAGCGCCGTTATCGAGTTGATCCCGTACGAATAAAAAGGAGCCGAGAAAGAAAAAGGCTGCCTGGTTCGGCCAACAAGCCGGACAAGTCTGCCATGGGTTACGGCTTCCCTTCTATGAACGTTCACGCTACTTCTTCGGAATCGTGATGATGATTTCGTACCGATCGTCGTAATTCTGCTCCTTCGTATTGACCGTCATTCCCGAGTTGGAGATCATCTCTACGGATTGACGGATCGTATTCAGAGCCAACCGGACATCCTTTGTATAAGATAGCCTCTTTTGCTTCTTCAGCTTGTTCGCTTCCTTATAAAAAGCGATGCGAGCCTCCGTTTGTTTCACGTTTAACTCTTTAGTAATAATATCGCTTAATACTTTTAATTGCAATTCTTCATTATCCAAGGATAAAAGCGCGCGCGCATGTCTTTCCGTTATCTTTCTCTCGGCTAAAGCCTGCTTGATTCCATCTGGAAGCTGTATTAGCCGGATCTTATTTGCGATAGTTGATTGACTCTTCCCAAGCCGTTGAGCCAAGCTTTCTTGGGTGAGTTGATGAATTTCCATTAATTGCTGATAAGCCAGCGCCTCTTCCAATGCGGTGAGACCTTCCCGCTGCAAGTTTTCAATTAGAGCAATCGATGCGGCTTGCGAATCGTTAAATTCACGGACAATGGCCGGAATCGAATCTAAGCCAAGCTTCCGGACGGCCCGATACCGCCTCTCTCCCGCGATGATTTCAAAGCTTCCGTTGCGATACCGCACCACGATCGGTTGAATGACGCCATGCGTCTTGATCGTTTGGCATAGCTCATCAATGCGCTCCTCATCGAAGATGGTTCGCGGTTGATAAGGGCTTGGCACGATTTCATCAAGCGGAATTTGCTTTACTTCATCTGAAGGAACTCGCTCACCCAGGCCAAACAGCTTGGACAGATGCTCTTTCATCAGGCACAATCACCTACTCGTCTACATTAAAGGATAAACGCTAATCAGAGTCCTTTTTTGCCGATCCGTCCGCTGCGCAAGAGTCTGCTTTCAACCACAGTAAGCATTCGTTATGCCAGACTTAGAAAAGGATTCGAGCATCCTCTTCTCCACTTTTATGATAAGCGACTCGTGCACCAGAAGATCGAAATCCGATTGACTCCCGTCTACTTAATTCTCCATGGAGGCTGTTAATTCCTCCCTGATCGGGGCAACATTTCGCACTTGATTGTTTCACGTGGAACATGCGGGCATGAAATTGACTTTTCTCTCTTACTTGAGGGGCGTTTTTAGGGGGACGCCTGCCTTACGCGGATATTTCTTGGGTGTCGGCTTGGCTTTATTGAGCACAACCATGTACCGTGCTGCTTCTTCAAGAGGAAGAACAAAGGAGTAAAGATCGGCTAGCTCCGCGCCAAGCTCACGGATGGAAGCAGTTGCTTCCTCCACTTCCTCAGAAACAGCCGCTCCTTTCATGGCTGCAAACCATCCGTTTACCTTTACAAAAGGAAGACAAAGCTCATTGAGTACAGAAAGCCTGGCAACTGCTCTTGCGGTAACCGCATCGTATTGATCCCGATGCTCGGGAAGCCTGGCGACATCCTCCGCTCTCCCGTGAACAAGCTGAACGCCTTCAAGCTCCAGTTTCTCTGTCAGATGGCGGAGAAAGCCGATCCTCTTGTTGAGGGAGTCAACGATCGTCAGCTTCAGATGGGGGAAGACGATTTTCAAGGGAATTCCGGGAAAGCCCGCGCCCGATCCAATATCCGCCAAACTGCCGATTCCACTGAAATCCTTAAAGAAAGCAAGGGAAATTGAATCATAAAAATGCTTGATGTACACCTGCTCACGATCGGTTATCCCGGTCAGGTTCATCTTCTCATTCCACTCGACAAGCTCGCGGTAATAGAGGTCGAACTGCTCCAGTTGACGAGGAGATAGCGTAATCCCCTTCTCCTCCAACAGCCCGATCAACATCGCCTCGCTCGCATCATGACGGTTAAAAATTTGTTCACTCATCCGTTTCGAGCCGCCTTCACTTTGTTATAGTGCTCTAAATGGATCAACAAGATCGAGATGTCTGCCGGAGTCACACCTGCAATGCGCGAGGCTTGTCCGATGGATACCGGGCGAATCTTTTGCAGCTTCTGCTTCGCTTCAGAGGCGAGGCCGTGGATTTCCTCGTAGCGGATATCATCGGGGATTTTCTTCTTCTCCATCTTCTTCAGCCTCTCCACCTGAGCAAGCTGCTTCTCGATGTATCCCGCATACTTGATCTGAATCTCCACCTGCTCCTTCATGTCATCCGAAAGCTCATGCGGAGATGGGACAAGCGTGCTTACTTGCTCGTAGGAGACTTCCGGCCTTCGCAGAAGAGAAATTCCGTCGACCGCTTGGCTGATCGGAGCTGTGCCGATCTTCTCGAGGAACTGAGCCGTATCCTCATCCGGGCGGATTCGTGCTTCCTTCAATCTGCCGATTTCGGCTGCCACCATCTCTTTCTTAAGAAGGAAAGCGTCGTACCGATGTTGCGAAATGAGTCCGATCTCGTAGCCGATTGGAGTAAGGCGCAGGTCCGCGTTGTCATGGCGAAGCAGCAAGCGGTATTCAGCGCGAGAGGTTAGAAGGCGGTACGGTTCGTTCGTCCCCTTCGTAACCAAGTCATCGATGAGAACCCCAATGTAGCCTTCCGAGCGATCTAAGATAACCGGTTCTTTCCCTTGCACCTTGCGCGCTGCGTTGATACCAGCCATGATTCCTTGGCCGGCCGCTTCCTCATAGCCGGAAGTTCCGTTAATTTGTCCGGCTGTAAACAACCCACTGACGGCTTTCGTCTCTAAGGAAGGCAGCAGTTGAGTCGGAACGACCGCATCATATTCGATCGCGTATCCGGTCCGCATCATTTCCACCTGTTCCAGGCCTGGAATGGAGCGGAGAATTTGCAGCTGCACATCCTCCGGCATACTCGTAGATAGGCCTTGGACGTAGTATTCCGCCGTATTTCTTCCTTCCGGCTCCAGGAAGATCTGATGCTTCGGCTTGTCGGCAAATCGGACAATTTTGTCTTCAATAGACGGACAGTAGCGAGGTCCGGTCCCTTCGATCTGCCCGGTGAACATCGGAGCCCGGTGCAGGTTGCGGTTGATCACCTCATGAGTCTCGCTGGAGGTATAGGTGAGCCAGCACGGAAGCTGATTCGGAACTGGCTCGGTCGTCTCGTAAGAGAAAAACTTCGGATTCTCATCGCCCGGCTGAATCTCCGTCTTGCTGAAATCGATGGTGTCCTTGTGCACCCGTGGTGGAGTCCCCGTTTTGAAGCGGATGAGTTCAAGACCGAGCTCTTTGAGCGATTGCGAGAGCTTAACGGAAGGCTGTTGGTTATTCGGGCCGCTCTCGTACATCAATTCCCCGATGATGACCTTGCCGCGGAGATACGTGCCCGTCGTCAAGACGACCGCTTGACCATAGTAACGAGCTCCCGTCTTGGTGACGACGCCTCGAATGACACCGTCTTCTACGATCAGCTCCTCCGCCATTCCTTGCCGCAGCGTCAAATTCGGCTGCTTCTCGATGGTCTCCTTCATGGAGTGCTGGTATAGAAATTTATCCGCTTGTGCGCGTAGAGCATGGACCGCCGGCCCTTTTCCCGTGTTCAGCATGCGCATTTGAATGTAGGTCTTGTCGATGTTCCGTCCCATTTCACCGCCCAGCGCATCGATCTCCCTGACCACATGCCCTTTGGCAGGTCCGCCCACCGAAGGATTGCAGGGCATGAACGCCACCATGTCCAGATTGATGGTAAGAAGCAGCGTACGGCATCCCATCCGAGCTGCGGCGAGCGCTGATTCACAGCCCGCGTGGCCCGCTCCAATCACGATGACTTCATAATCGCCTGCGTCATAACCCATGGCTTGCCAACCTCCTCTATATCGAATGTTGCTTACTTGCCGAGACAAAATTGCGAGAAAATCTGATCGACGAGCGAATCAGCCATCTGATCGCCGACGATCTCACCGAGAAATTCCCATGCCCGGCGAAAGTCGATTTGAATCATATCGATCGGCACATACTGATCCGCCGCAGCCACTGCGTCCTGCAGTGCTTCGTTCGCCTGCCTCAGCAGTTGAATGTGCCGTACATTGCTGACATAAGTAAAATCGCTGCCCTCCACATCACCTAAGAAGAACAGATCGGTAACCGCCTTTTCCAGACGATCAAGTCCTTCCTCTTCAAGTACAGACATGCGAACGATCCGCTCCGCTGGGTACCACTCGGATACCACCTGCATGTCCACCTGTTCCGGCAGATCGGTTTTGTTCAGGATCACAAGGGTCGGACGAGAATGAAGCTCCTTAAGAAGCCGTCTCTCATCATCGTTCAAGGATTCGTTGGCATTCAGCACGAACAGGATCAGATCAGCTTCATCCAGGGCACCGAGAGAACGTTCTACCCCGATCTTCTCCACCACATCCTCCGTCTCGCGAATGCCGGCTGTATCGAGCAGCTTCAGGGGAATCCCGTTCATCGTAACATATTCCTCGATCACATCTCTAGTTGTCCCAGGGATGTCTGTTACAATCGCGCGGTTCTCCTGGGCAAGCGCGTTCAAGAGTGAAGATTTGCCGACATTCGGTCTCCCGACGATCGCAGTCGTGATCCCTTCGCGGATGAGCTTTCCTTCCCCGGCCGACTTGAGGAGAGCTCCCACCTGGCGAATCGCATCGGTTCCCTTATCCCGAATGAACGCGGTCGTCAGTTCCTCCACATCATGCTCGGGATAGTCGATATTGACCTCCAGATGCGCCATGACTTCGACAAGCTGCTGTCTCAGCTTCTTCACTTTTTGGGATAGCGAGCCTTCCACCTGCTTGAGAGCGACCTTATGCGCTTTGTCCGATTTGGCGCGGATCACATCGATGACCGCCTCCGCTTGAGTCAAATCGATCCGCCCGTTCAGGAAGGCGCGTTTCGTAAATTCGCCCGGTTCCGCTAACCTCACTCCACCTGCGAGAAGCAGGTCCAGCACCCTCTTCACCGAGACAAGCCCGCCGTGACAGCCGATCTCCACCACATTCTCCATCGTAAAAGAACGCGGAGCAAGCATCACTGTAACGAGCACTTCCTCCACGGTTTCTCCCGTCAGCGGATCTGCGATATGACCGTAATGAACGGTATGGCTTGCGGCATTCTTCAGCTTGTCCGCCGGGCGAAACAGGCGATCGGCTTGTTCCACCGCTTCAGGCCCGCTAACGCGAATAACCGCGATGCCCCCTTCTCCAAGCGGAGTCGAAATCGCTGCTATCGTATCCTCCATCATGTTGAATTCCACCATCCTTTCGAACAATTCGATGCAATCTATCCTATCGCAAGAAGAAACGGCCAATCCGCTCCCTAAAGAGGCGGCGTCCGTTTCTTTCCAGTCGTTTAAAAAAGGAGCAATGACCCGTGAAAACCCTAGAGCGTGTTCGCAAACCCATGAAACGGTCGGGTTTGCAAACACGCTCTAAGTCATTGCGCCTCGTATCCACTCTTTTGCTTATTCAGGCAATCGCCCGATGATGAGTCCGTAACCTTACTGGGAACGCAAAGCGATGATGATACGCCGGTTCGGTTCCTCTCCCTTGCTGAACGTCTTCACGCCGGAGTAATTCTGCAGATAGGAATGAATGATCTTCCGCTCTTGAGGCGGCATCGGTTCAAGCACAACCTCTTTGCGTGTCTTGATGACCCGCTGGGCGAGGCGGCGAGCCAAATCCTCCAGCGTTTTCTTCCGGCGTTCCCGGAATTTCTCCGCATCCAACACGATGCGGATGTGGGAATTCGAATATCGGTTCCCCACGATGTTCGTCAGGTACTGAAGAGCATCCAGTGTTTGGCCACGGCGTCCGATCAGGATGCCGAGCTCGGGACCGGTCAGGTTGAGAAGCGTTCCTTCTTCATCCTCCTGCCGTTCCACCTGCACCTCAAGCTCCATCGTTTTGAAGACCTCGGCCAGAAAGAGCTCCGCTTCTTCGATGGGGTCTGGAATCTTCTCCAGCTCCACCTTCGCATCCTTCGTGCCGATCAATCCGAACAGCCCCTTGCTCGGCTGCTCAAGTACCGTTACCTTGACTCGCTCGGCCGGCAGATTCCACTGCTTCAGTCCGGCGTTAACCGCTTCATCAATCGTTTTCCCCGTAAAAACGGCCTTCTTCATAATATCGGGACCACCCCTATTATTTAGATGGTTTCTTCGCGGATTTGCCGGCAGGCTTGTTGCTCTTGCTGGCCTTATTTGCTGCGCCTGCGGAAGTGTTGCTTTTCTTCTTCGCCGAGGCTCCGGCGCTTGAACCTTCACCAGCGGTAACCACAGCGGTACCGCCGGATTTGTCCCGATAAATGACCAAGTTTTGAATGATCGTAAAGACATTGGAGTAAATCCAGTACAACGGCAGAGCGGCCGGGAAGCTGCGCGACATGAAGAAGATCATGACCGGGAAAATCAGCATGATGGTCTGCATAGCACCCATCTGAGCCGTCTGCTGCTTCGGCATCAGCTTCTGCTGCAGGAACGTGGTCAGCGCTGCTATGATCGGCAGGATCCAGTGGTCAGGAGTACCGAGCTGCAGCCACAGAAATGTGTGATCGCGGATTTCCGGCGTCCGGAAGATCGCATGGTAGAGAGCGATCAGCACGGGCATCTGAATGAAGATCGGGAAACAGCCGGCCATCGGATTGACGTTGTTCTGGGTGAACAGCTTCATCGTCTCTTCCTGCTGCTTTTGCGGTTCATCCTTGTACTTCTCTTTGATCTTGGCGAGCTCCGGCTGGAGAGCCTGCATCGCCTTGCTGCTCTTGTACTGCTTGAGCGTGAGCGGCAACACTACAAAACGGACAATGATGGTGACGATCAGGATCGAGATCCCGTAGGCACCACCCGTGAGATGAGCGATGTATTTGAGAAATTCCGATAAAGGTCCGACAAAAAAGCGGTCCCAAATCCCGTTGCTGGGACTGATTATACGAATGGACCCGTCCTTATTCGTTGTCGAACAGCCGGCCAGAAGCAAGATGAGGGCCAGCGGCCACAGTTTATACAAGCGTCGTACCAAAAGAGTTCCTCCCGAAGCCATTGTCAATTGCATGTACAACCCCAAATATAACATAAGTACAGAAACAAATAAACAAGCCGTCTCCAAGGATTTCCGGACGGCAACCTCCTCCGTATGGAGTTACGGACGAGCGCTGCTCTGGTTCCGCTTTTTCTCCTTCAAAACACCGGAACGCTTCATTACATGGTAGAGGCTTTTTTTCATTTCCTCATAGTCCATCTCCGCGACAGGCTTGCGCGCGATGATGACGATATCGAGTCCGGGCAGAAGATCCTCCCCACCAAGCCGGATGATCTCCTTCATTCTTCTGCGGATTCCATTGCGGACAACCGCGTTGCCCAGCTTTTTGCTGACCGATACTCCGAGGCGAAAGGGTCCCGATTCTTTTTGCGGCAAATAATAGAGAACAAATTGAAGGTTGGCTGCCGACTTCCCCCTCCGGTACACCCGGTTGAAATCTTCTCGTTTGGCTAGGCGATGCTCTTTTTGCACAGGAGGCTCCTTCCCGTCGATTCTCGCTACAGCTTTGACGTCTTCGGACCAAAATATAAGCTCAGGAACTTATTGAAAAAGAAAAAAGACCACGCTCGTGGTCTTCCGGTTATGCGGACAGTTGCTTTCTGCCTTTGAGCCGGCGAGCCGCCAAAACCTTGCGACCGTTCTTCGTGCTCATCCGTTTACGGAATCCGTGCACTTTCTTGTGCTTCCGCGTATTCGGTTGGTAAGTCGGTTTCATCTATTTGCACCTCCTGAGGATATCCATCCTTAAAAATACCTTTCACCATTAAACCATTTTCGATCTCTAAAGTCAACACGAGGAAACCGGTTTGTCCCTCTTTTCGAATGGCCGGCAGCACCCTGTGGAAAAGGTAAAAATCCCGCTTGTGCACAACCTGACAGCGCGTTTTGCACAGATTGTCGATTTGCGAACAGCTTATTCACAATATGTAGTACTGTGCACAATTGCGTAACACTATCTATGGAATTTGTGGATAAAAGATAAATTTCGTTGAAACAAAAGGCTTTGTTTGATATATTATTATTACTTTGGCTTGTGGATAGTACGTGAAATCGAGGATAATTATTCACACCCTGTGGATAACTCTGTTAACAATTCTCCATTCTTCTTTGTATCTTTGCCCACAAACGGGTTATTATGTGGATAACCTTCATCTTTGTCAAACGGCTCATGTCCCTATTCCTTTGTCGGGCAAGAGCCGTTTGCGTCGTTCCTGCCGGGATGCTGTCGAACCTTCTGCCGCCTCCCGTTTCAAGGAGCTCTTTTTTTCTCAACGCGGTTTTTGCCGTTGCACTTTTTAAAGGAGTGAATTTCGTAGTGGATCGTCAAGTCAATGATCGGTGGCAGCAGGTGCTCTCCGCCATTCAGACCCGACTCAGCAAACCCAGCTTCGATACTTGGCTCAAATCGACGAAAGCCAGCGTATTTACGGACCGGTCGCTCGTCATTTGCGCTCCCAATAACTTTGCCCGGGAATGGCTGGAGTCCCGCTATGCGAAGCTGATTACCTCAACTGTGTATGAAACCCTCGGGATCCAGGTGGAGGTCCAATTCGTGTTGGAAGAGGAAGCCCAGACGCTTGCTGCCGCGCAAGCAGCCGTCCCGGCTCCTGTCGCTGCGAAGCCGGTCGTTCAAGCCGAGGAGAACTTCGCCAGCATGCTAAATCCGCGCTACACCTTTGACACTTTCGTCATCGGCTCCGGCAACCGGTTTGCTCATGCGGCTTCTCTCGCTGTTGCGGAGGATCCCGCAAACTCCTACAACCCGCTGTTCCTCTATGGCGGGGTCGGACTGGGCAAAACCCACTTGATGCATGCCATCGGACACTACGTCCTCCAGCACAATCCAACGGCTAAGGTGCTTTACATCTCCAGCGAGAAGTTCACCAACGAGTTCATCAACGCCATCCGCGACAACCGCGGCGAGAGCTTCCGCAACAAATACCGCAGCATCGATGTCCTCCTCATCGACGACATCCAATTTTTGGCTGGTAAGGAGCAGACCCAGGAGGAATTTTTCCACACCTTCAACGCTCTTCAGGAGGAGCGCAAGCAGATCATCATCTCGAGCGACCGCCAGCCGAAGGAGATCCCCACCCTGGAGGAGCGGCTGCGCTCCCGCTTCGAGTGGGGCCTCATCACAGATATCCAGCCGCCCGATCTCGAGACGCGGATTGCCATTCTGCGCAAAAAAGCGCGTTCCGAGAACCTGGAAATTCCTAATGAAGCGATGGTCTACATCGCCAATCAGATCGACACCAACATCCGCGAGCTGGAAGGCGCGCTCATTCGCGTCGTCGCTTATTCGTCGATGATGAATCAGGACGTCACGGTAGCGCTTGCCGCCGATGCGCTGAAGGATATCATTCCGTCCAGCCGGCCGCGCGTGATCACCATTCAAGACATTCAACAGAAAGTCGGCGAATTTTACGGCCTGCGCATGGAGGACTTCAAGGCCCGCAAACGGACGAAGGCCGTGGCGTTCCCTCGCCAAGTGGCCATGTACCTGTCCCGCGAGTTGACCGATTATTCTCTGCCGAAGATCGGCGAAGCGTTCGGCGGACGCGACCATACGACCGTCATTCACGCCCATGAGAAAATCGCGATGAGCCTGCAGGAGGATCAAGAGCTTTCCCGCATCCTGCAGAACATCACAGAGAAAATCAAACAGGCCGGTCTCTAGGCTTGTCCTTCTGTGGATACGCCAATTCTCTGTGCACATTCTATTCACATGTGGATATCCATGCGCGTACTCGTCTTTTCCCACATATCCACATATTCAGTGCCCCTACTACGAATTCTATCTTTTAAAAGACATTTAGTAATAAGACGAAGAGTCAAGATTCCACCCCTCTTTACAGCCTATGCTCCAGGCTGCGAATTCAGAACCGGAGGTCTTCCCAGTGAAATTGTCCATCTTGAAAGAACACTTGAATGAATCCATCGGCAACGTATCCAAAGCGATCACCAGCCGTACGCCGATTCCGATCTTGAGCGGCATTAAGTTCGATGCGACGGAAGAAGGGGTAAGGCTGACCGCAAGCGACGCTGATATTACGATTCAATCCTTTATTCCGGCAGAGAAGGACGGAGTCCAAATCATCCGGCTCGACCAAACAGGCAGCGTTGTGCTTCCCGCCAAATTTTTCGGAGAGATCATCAAGAAGCTCCCTTCCCACGAAATCGAAATTGAAATCCGTCCGCCGTTCCTCGCGACCATTCGTTCCGGAGGTTCGGAGGTTCAGGTCGTCGGTCTTGATCCGGAGGAATATCCACAGCTTCCGTTAATCGAGGAGAAAAAGGTCGTCTCCGTTCCGAGCGATCTGCTCAAGACGATGATCCGTCAAACCTCCTACGCTGTGTCCACCAGCGAAACGACTCCGATTCTAACCGGCGTATTGTGGAATCTGGACGAGCAAGGGCTCAAGTTCATCTCTTGCGACCGTCACCGACTCGCCCAACGGGAAACTCCGCTTGCAGCTGATGCGGAGCAATTCTTCCGCGGTGTCGTCATCTCCGGCAAAACGCTGAACGAGTTGTCCAAGGTTCTCCCGGATGAGAATTCGCTGACCGATATCGTCGTGTCCGACAATCAAGTGCTGTTTCGCATGAACAATCTGCTCTTCTACAGCCGCATGCTGGAAGGAACCTATCCCGATACCTCCAAGCTGATCCCGAATCAGTTCCAAACGGAAATCGTGGTCAGCGGCAAGCTGCTCACGGAAGCGATCGACCGGGCTTATCTGCTGTCGCGTGAAGAGAAGACGAATATCGTCAAGCTCGTCATGAACGAAGACCACACTCTGGAGATTTCGTCCAGCTCGAGTGAGATTGGCAAGGTCACCGAGACCATTCCGGTGGAGCAGCTCACCGGCAATTTGCTCCGAATTTCGTTTAACTCCAAGTACATGCTCGACGCGCTGCGCGTCATCGACAGTGAAACGGTCCGGCTCGGCTTCACGGGCGCCATGAGCCCGATCATCATTGAGCCGCTCGGCGACACGAAGGTGCTGCAGTTGATTCTCCCCTATCGGACGACGAATTGAGGATGCTTATGAAAACCGTTGAAATCAACACGGACTATATTGCGCTGGGGCAATTTTTGAAGCTGACGGACTGCATCTCCTCTGGAGGACAGGCGAAAGCCTTTTTGCAGGAGGCGGTTATTCGTGTGAACGGAGAAGCCGAGAACCGGCGCGGACGCAAGCTGGTGGATGGGGACAAGATTGAAGTGGCCGGCTTTGGAGAGTTTCGGATTGCGAGGAAAGCCTGATCATGTTCCTGAAAAAGCTGTCGCTTTCTCATTACCGGAATTATGAACAGCTGACGCTTGAGGTGAAATCGGGGGTCAACCTCTTCGTCGGGCCGAACGCCCAAGGGAAAACGAACCTGCTCGAGGCCATCTATGTCCTCGCCCTCACCAAATCCCACCGGACGCATCAAGATCGGGAGCTCATCGGTTGGAACCGGGAAGAGGCTTCTCTCTACGGAGAGGTGGACAAGAAATACGGTCCGGTGAACCTTTCCCTCACCTTGTCCAAGCAGGGCAAGAAGGCGCGTGTGAACGGGCTCGAGCAGCGCCGCTTAAGTGAATTTATCGGCTCCTTCAACGTGGTGATGTTCGCGCCGGAGGATCTCGAGATCGTCAAGGGCGCCCCGGGGATCCGGCGGCGTTTTCTCGATATGGAGATCGGCCAAGTCTACCCCTCCTACCTCTATGAATCGATGCAGTACCAGAAGGTGCTTGCGCAGCGGAACAACTTCCTGAAGCAGGTCGAATTCGGAAAAGGCGTGGATGAAGCCTTGCTCAGCATCTGGGATGAGCAGCTTGCCCGCCACGGTACTAAAATCATGAAAAAACGTCAAAGCTTTATAGAGAAGCTGCAAGTTTGGGCGGAGCGGATTCATTCGGGAATCACTGCGGGACTTGAGGAGCTCAAGATCCAGTACAAGCCCTCTTTTGCCGGGGCGGAAGAAGAAGAATCTATTCTATTTGACAACTTTATGGTACAGTTAAACAAGGTGAGAAATCAGGATTTGCGCAGGGGCACGACCTTGATCGGACCGCATCGGGACGACATGGTCTTTTCTATAAACGGCAAAGAGGCGCATGTCTTCGGCTCTCAGGGGCAGCAAAGGACCACCGCGTTGTCGCTGAAACTTGCAGAGCTCGAGCTCATCCGCGAGGAGGCGGGAGAGTACCCGATCCTGCTCCTGGATGATGTCTTGTCCGAGCTTGACCAGAACCGGCAAACCCAGTTGATCGAGACTTTTCAGGACAAGGTGCAGACGTTTATCACCACGACCGGCACCGAGAGCATTGATGTGTCCAAATTGCGGGATGCCGCTGTTTTTCGTGTGAAGAACGGCGGGTTCCAGATGGGCCACGAGGCCTAAAATTCGCTCGAGAGGCAGAGGGGGACGTCAAGGTGTATATCCATTTGGGCGGTGAACGCATCATCCGTTCGTCGGAGCTCATCGCCATTTTTGACTTGTCCATCGAGAAGAATTCGAAGATCTCGAAGCAGTTCATCACGGAAGCGGTCAAGGAAAAGAAAATCGAGATCATCGGCGAAGAAGAATGCAAATCGCTCGTGGTGACTGTCGATAAGGTGTATTATTCCCCGATCTCCTCCGCTACGCTCAAGAAGCGAGCGGTCAGCCTTTCGATGAATTAATCCGAATCCGACCGAGGCTGAAGAAGCCATCACTCGATAAAAAGTAGGTGAAAGTCCAGTGAACGAGCATCAAAATTCGTATGACGCCAGTAAGATCCAGGTGCTGGAAGGACTTGAAGCGGTCCGCAAGCGCCCGGGGATGTATATCGGTTCGACCAGCTCAAGGGGCTTGCACCATCTGGTCTGGGAAGTCGTCGACAACAGCATCGACGAAGCTTTGGCCGGCGTATGCGACAAGATCGACGTTGTGATTCACGAAGACAACAGCATCACCGTTACGGACAACGGTCGGGGTATCCCGGTCGGCGTTCAGGAGAAAATGCAGAAATCCGCACTTGAAGTTGTTCTGACGGTCCTTCACGCCGGAGGCAAATTCGGCGGCGAGGATTCCGGCTATAAGGTGTCAGGTGGGCTTCACGGGGTCGGGATTTCTGTCGTCAATGCTTTGTCCGAACAGCTGATCGCTCAGGTTAGACAGAACGGCAAGGTTTATCAACAGGAATACCGCCGCGGCATTCCGCAGTATGACGTGAAGGTTGTCGGGGAATCGGAGGAGACGGGGACGAAGATCACCTTCAAGCCCGATCAAGAGATCTTCCAGGAAACCACCGAGTATGAGTACGAAGTGCTTCAGTCCCGGCTTCGGGAGCTGGCCTATTTGAATAAAGGCATTGAGATCAACCTGATTGACGAGCGGACGGATGTCAGCCATTCCTACCGGTATGAAGGCGGGATCGTCTCCTTCGTCGAGCATCTGAACCAGAACCGGGAGCCTCTGCATCCGGCTATCTATGTGAGCGGAAGCAAGGACGCCATACAGGTGGAGATCTCCATCCAGTACAACAACAGCTACAACGAGAACATCTACTCGTTCTGTAACAACATCCACACTCATGAAGGCGGAACCCATGAATCCGGCTTCAAGAGCGCGCTTACGCGGATCTTGAACGACTATGCCCGGCGCATCGGCGTCCTCAAGGAAAACGACGGCAACTTAAGCGGCGAGGATGTCCGGGAAGGCATGACGGCGATCATCTCGGTGAAGGTGCCGGAGCCGCAGTTCGAAGGGCAGACGAAGACGAAACTCGGTAACAGTGAGGTGCGAGGTATCGTCGAATCGATGTTCGCCGACAAGCTCGATACATTCCTCGGCGAGCATCCGGCCGTTGCCCGGCGCATTGTGGAGAAGGGAATCCAGGCTTCCCGCGCCCGCGAAGCGGCCCGCAAAGCCCGCGAGCTCACCCGCCGCAAGAGCGCTCTCGAAGTCAGCTCTCTGCCGGGCAAGCTGGCGGATTGCTCCTCCCGCGACGCCACGATCAGCGAGATGTTCATCGTCGAAGGTGACTCTGCCGGCGGCTCGGCCAAGCAAGGTCGGGACCGGCATTTCCAAGCGATTTTGCCGCTTCGGGGCAAAATTCTCAACGTGGAGAAGGCCCGTCTCGACCGAATTCTGTCCAACGCCGAAATTCGCGCGATGATTACGGCGATCGGCACCGGGATC
Source organism: Gorillibacterium timonense (assembly GCF_001457415.1). GTDB lineage: Bacteria > Bacillota > Bacilli > Paenibacillales > NBRC-103111 > Gorillibacterium > Gorillibacterium timonense. The sequence continues at coordinate 4,678 of NZ_LN881721.1, read as the reverse complement.
GGCGACGACTTCGACATCGCCAAAGCCCGGTACCACAAAGTCATCATCATGACGGACGCCGACGTGGACGGAGCCCATATCCGGACGCTCATGCTGACGTTCTTCTACCGGTACATGCGCAAGCTGATCGAAGCCGGCTATATCTACATCGCACAGCCTCCGCTCTACAAGCTGGAGCGAAACAAGGTGGTCCGGTATGCTTACAACGACAAGCAAAAAGAACGGATCATGCAGGAAGATTTCGGCGGCGCCGATTCCAAGGTTGCGGTTCAGCGCTATAAAGGTCTCGGGGAAATGAACCCGGAGCAGCTGTGGGACACCACCATGGATCCGGATACCCGCTCCATGATGCAGGTCAGCATCCACGATGCCATCGACGCCGATCAGATTTTTGACACCTTGATGGGCGATAATGTTGAGCCACGCCGCGATTTCATCCAGGACCATGCGAAGCACGTGAGAAACCTGGACTTCTAAACGGAGTAAACGGACACCGTTCGAATAAGAAGACCTGCGGCAGGGTCCCGATATCGGGACCCCCGCGCGTTTATTCGCCCCATACATTTTGTCTTCAAATTTGAGAAACGCGCGCGTCCCTTGTTCAAATGGACGGGCTGCCGTTTCTTCTTACCTGAGGAGGGTACACCACCATGGCGGAAGAAATGCATCCGCAAATCAGTGAAAGGGACATCGGTTCGGAAATGCGCGAATCCTTTATGGAGTATGCGATGAGCATCATCGTTCAGCGCGCCCTTCCCGATGTTCGCGACGGCCTTAAGCCGGTGCATCGACGTATCCTGTACGCCATGTCAGAGCTCGGCATGTCTCCCGACAAGCCGCATAAGAAGTCGGCGAGAATCGTCGGGGAAGTCATCGGGAAATACCATCCCCATGGCGATTCCGCGGTTTACGAGACCATGGTCCGTATGGCGCAGGATTTCTCTCTGCGTTATCCGTTAGTTGACGGCCACGGTAACTTCGGCTCTATTGACGGAGACTCGGCGGCGGCGATGCGGTATACGGAAGCGAGGCTCTCCAAGATTGCCATGGAGCTTCTCCGCGATATCAACAAGGAAACCGTCGATTTCATTCCGAACTATGACGGTGAGGAAATTCAACCGGATGTTCTTCCTTCTCGTTTCCCCAATCTGCTCGTGAACGGCTCCTCCGGGATCGCCGTCGGGATGGCGACGAACATTCCACCGCATAACCTCGGCGAAGTCATCGACGGCCTGAAAGCCCTCATCGACAATCCTGAGATTACGCCGCTTGAGCTGATGCAGTATATCAAAGGACCCGACTTTCCGACCGGCGGTTTTATCCTGGGACGCGAAGGCATCAAGCAGGCCTACACCACGGGACGCGGCTCCGTTACGATGCGCGCGCGGGCGGAGATCGAAGAAGTTGGCGGCAAGGCGCGGATCATCGTCAACGAGCTGCCGTATCAGGTCATCAAGGCTCGCCTCATCTCCACGATTGCTGAGATGGTCCGCGATAAGCGGATCGACGGCATCACCGATCTGCGCGACGAATCGGACCGCAACGGCATGCGCATCGTCATCGAGCTGCGCCGCGATGTCAACCCGAGCGTCGTTCTGAATAACCTGTACAAGCATACGGCCATGCAGTCCAATTTCGGGATTATCCTGCTGTCGCTCGTCAATAAAGAGCCGCGTATCCTGAACATCAAGGATATGCTGTATTATTACCTGGAGCATCAGAAGGAAGTCATCCGCCGCCGCACCGCTTTCGATCTGAAGAAAGCAGAAGCGCGCGCTCATATCCTGCTCGGCTTGCGGATTGCGCTCGACCATCTGGATGAGGTCATTCAGTTGATCCGTACGTCCCCGACCACCGATGTGGCACGGGACGGCTTGATGAGCCGGTTCGAGCTGAGCTATGAGCAAGCCCAAGCGATTCTCGACATGCGATTGGCCCGGCTCACCGGACTGGAACGCGAGAAGCTGGAAGCGGAGTATGCCGAATTAATGGAGCGGATTGCCGAATACAAAGCGATCCTCGGCAACGAAGGCTTGGTTCTCGATATCATCATGGATGAACTCGGTGAAATCCGCGCCAAGTACAACGATGAACGCCGCAGCGAAATCACGATCGGCGACGACTCCATCCTGGACGAGGATCTCATTCCCCAAGAGGATGTCATCGTCACGCTCAGCCATACCGGCTACGTGAAGCGCCTGCCGGTGAACACCTATCGCTCTCAGAAGCGGGGCGGCCGCGGAGTCATCGGCATGGATACGAAGGAAGATGATTTTGTCGAGCATCTCTTCGTCTCCAATACGCACCAATACCTGATGTTCTTCACAGACAAAGGGAAAGCGTATCGGTTGAAGGCCTATGAAATCCCCGTGATGAGCCGCACGGCGCGGGGAACGCCGATCATCAACCTGCTGCAGATCGAGCAGGGAGAGAAGATTTCGGCGGTCATTCCGATTCCCGACGACGAGAACGAGAGCTACTTGTTCTTCGCTACCCGGGAAGGGATCGTCAAGAAAACGCCTCTCGATGATTACAAATACATCCGCAAAGGCGGTTTGATTGCGGTACACCTGCGCGAGGAAGATCGACTGATCAGCGTCAAGCTGACGGATGGTAAGCAGGAGATCATCATGGGAACGAAGCAGGGCATGTCGATCCGCTTCCCCGAACAAGATGTCCGCTCCATGGGCCGGGCAGCCACAGGGGTCAAAGGGATCAGCATCGGTGAGGACGATGCCGTCATCTCGATGGACATCGCCAATGACGAGGACAGCGTGCTGATCGTCACCTCGAAGGGCTTCGGCAAGCGCACCCCGATGACCGATTACCGGATTCAATCGCGCGGCGGTAAGGGCATCAAGACGCTCAATATCACGCCGAAGAACGGGCCGGTCGTGGGCTTGAATGTCGTCAAAGAGGACGAGGACCTCATGATCATTACGACGCAGGGCACCATCATCCGGATGAGCATGGACGGCATCAACCTGATGGGACGGAATACGCAGGGCGTCCGTCTGATCAACATCAAGGAAGATGATGAGGTCGCGACGGTCTCCCGAGTGGAGAAAAGCGAGGAGATCGACGAACAGACGGAAGAAGATAGCGAAAGCTGATTGCATATCGTTCAGAAGGAGGGGGTTTTCTCCCCCTTCTTTTTGTTTTACAATAAAACCGAAGCAAATCAGTGCTATTTCACATAATGACAAAGGGGCTTATATCATGCAGAATGTTGGCGTTTCCCATCTGAAGCCGGGAAGCAAGCTTTCCGAACATGTCATCACCCGCCGGGGAACGCTGCTGTTCGAAAAAGGCAGGGCGATAACGGAAACCGACAAAGAGATTTTGGAGGCTTTTTTGATTCCATCCGTTATGATTTTCGATTCCTCGGATCAAGAAAAAGAATGGGATCAATCCGAATCGGAGGAAGCGGCTGTCACCTTTCAGGGAAAAACGGACTTTGATCTGGCTTTCAAGGAAATGCGAAGCCTACTCCGCAAAGTATTCCCGCTGCCTGCGGCAGGACAATCCATTCCGATCCTCGATATCCGCAACAAGCTCATTTCGCTGATTGAGGCGGCGGAGGACTATCATCCGTTGTTCTGCGACCCGGAGGCTGTGCGCGACGAAGATTATCTCTTCAATAACAGCGTCTATGTCGGTCTCAGTTCATATCTGCTTGCCAAATGGCATGGCCTCTCCGAAAAGGAGCACTTGCAGGTGGCTTTGGCCGGCCTGCTGCATGATATAGGGAAGACCAAGATCGATCCGGCCATTCTGGAGAAGAAAGCCCCTCTGACGTCCCATGAGCGGGAAGAAATCCAGCGTCATCCTACATACGGTTATGTTCTGCTAAAGAATGTTGCTGCCATTAATGAAGGGGTCAAGCTTGCCGCTCTGCAGCATCATGAAAGGGAAGACGGCAGCGGTTATCCGATGCGGGTCAAGGGGGACAAGATCCATCCATACGCCAAAATCGTAGCGATCACCGATATCTTCCATGCTATGACCAGCAATCGGGGCTACAAGCGTGCGGATTCTCCTTATCTGGTGTTGGATGATCTTCACCAAGAATCGTTCGGCAAGCTGGATCCGGCTCTTGTGCGGACGTTTATTGAGAAGATGACACAGTTCAGCAACGGAACGCTGGTCAAAATCAGCGACGGACGAATCGGCGAGATCATCTTTACCGACCGCTCTAATCCAACACGTCCCATGGTGAAGATCGGAGACATCATCGTCAATCTCGCTCAGGAAAGGCAGTTCTATATTCGTGAAGTCGTGGCTGGATCGTAATGATCCAGCAATTGGCTTTGACAGGGATAGATGAGCCGTGCTATAGTAAGACTCTGCTCTCGAGACGGCGATTCGCAAGAATAGAAACGACGATTCGAAAGCGGAAAAAATAATTAAAAAAAAGCTTGCTTTCTCGCCTAGACCTGTGATATATTATAAAGGTCGCCGCAAGAAAGCGACGAAAGAAAATGGTCCTTTGAAAACTGAACAACGAGTGGTAAGGACGCGACTTTCGGACTTCGGTTCGGGAGACGCACGAACAAACACGCAAGTGTTAAAGAATGAGCTTAATGAAACGATCTATAAACTTTTATGGAGAGTTTGATCCTGGCTCAGGACGAACGCTGGCGGCGTGCCTAATACATGCAAGTCGAGCGGAGTTTAC
>NZ_LN881720.1:247274-350021 GCF_001457415.1 Gorillibacterium timonense | reverse complement strand
GTCCCAGTGTGGCCGTTCACCCTCTCAGGTCGGCTACGCATCGTCGCCTAGGTGAGCCGTTACCTCACCTACTAGCTAATGCGCCGCAGGCCCATCCTCAAGTAGCAGATTGCTCCGCTTTTCTTCTCCCCACCATGCGGCAGAAAGAACGTATCCGGTCTTAGCTTCCGTTTCCGGAGGTTATCCCAGTCTTGAGGGCAGGTTGCCTACGTGTTACTCACCCGTCCGCCGCTAAGCTTACCTTCATCCGAAGATTCCAGTAAACTCCGCTCGACTTGCATGTATTAGGCACGCCGCCAGCGTTCGTCCTGAGCCAGGATCAAACTCTCCATAAAAGTTTATAGATCGTTTCATTAAGCTCATTCTTTAACACTTGCGTGTTTGTTTGTGCTCCTTCCGAACCGAAGTCCGAAAGTCGCGTCCTTACCACTCGTTGTTCAGTTTTCAAAGGGCATTCATCGCGTTCAGTGCGACTCTCATACTATAGCACAGCGGCCTTCTTCGTTGCAACCCTCAAGTTTTTCCAGGAAGCTCGGAACCGCTCTGCACTGCTCGTCCGGTGTTAGCCTTCGGAGCGGCGAGAACTAATGTACCACAGATCGTTGAGGGAATGCAAGAGGAAATTTAAAAAAGCTCAGAATGGCCTCAGGAGGCCTCCCCCCCCCTTTGAAGGAGCCATAGCTGCCTCCCACCTCGTCCCAGCAAAGGGGATAAAAAAACAAGAAGCCGCAGCGGGCTTCTTGTTTAAAAGGCAAATGAGCCTTACCGTTCCCTCATCAGCGGGAACAGCAGGACGTCGCGAATAGAGGCTGCGTCGGTAAGCAGCATGACCATGCGGTCGATGCCGATGCCAAGCCCGCCCGTCGGCGGCATCCCGTATTCCAGCGCACGTACAAAGTCTTCATCCATCATATGAGCTTCGTCGTTGCCGAGCTCGCGCTCATGGAGCTGAGCCTCAAACCGTTCGCGTTGATCGATCGGGTCGTTCAGCTCGGTGAAGGCATTGGCATGCTCCCGCGCCACGATGAACAGCTCGAAGCGATCCGTAAAGCGCGGATCTTCGGCGTTCTTCTTGGCAAGCGGTGAAATGGCAACCGGGTGACCGGTGATGAAGGTCGGCTCGATCAACGTCTCTTCGACGAACCTCTCGAAGAATTGGTTGACGATATGGCCGAACGTCATGCCCGGCTCCACTGGAACCTTATGCTCCTTGGCGAGTCGGATCGCTTCCTCGTCAGACATATCCACGAGGAAGTCAACGCCAACGACTTCCTTGATCGCTTCGACCATGGACACACGGCGCCACGGCTTTGCCAGATCGATGGTTTGGCCTTGATATTCAATTTCGGTCTTGCCGAGTACCTCGCGGGCAACATGCACGAATAGGTTCTCGGTCAGGTTCATGATATCCTTGTAATCGGCATAAGCCTCATACAGCTCGAGAAGGGTAAACTCCGGGTTATGCCGGGTGGAAGTCCCCTCGTTGCGGTAGACGCGGCCGATCTCATAGACTTTTTCCATGCCGCCTACAATGAGGCGCTTCAGATGAAGCTCAATGGCGATCCGCATAAACAGCGGCATATCGAGCGCATTGTGGTGAGTGACAAACGGACGAGCCGCGGCTCCGCCTGCGATGGCGTGGAGCGTCGGGGTCTCCACTTCCAGATAGCCCTGAGTATCCAGGTAACGGCGGATGGATTGAATGATCTTCGAGCGAGTGATGAACGTCTCTTTGACGCTCTGGCTCATGATCAAATCCACATAGCGCTGACGATAGCGAAGCTCGACGTCCTTCAGGCCGTGGAACTTGTCCGGAAGCGGGTAGAGCGATTTGGTAAGAACGTCCAAGCTCGTCGCTTTGACGGTCGTTTCTCCGGTTTTGGTCTTGAAGACTTCACCCGTCACCCCAATGATATCGCCGATATCGAGAAGATCGAAGGCTTCGTATTGCGCCTCCTCGACGGAATCCTTGCGCACGTAGATTTGAATTTTGCCGGTCAAGTCTTGAATATGGGCAAAAGATGCTTTCCCCATGCTCCGCTTCTGCATGATGCGCCCGGCGATGCTGACGGTCGGGGCAAGCGCCTCAAGCTCGTCCTTGTCCATGGCATCATAAGTGTTCAAAATATCCTTCGCCGCGTGAGTTCGCACAAATTTGTGTCCAAAGGGATCGATACCGAGGTTTCTCAAGTCGTTCAGCTTGTCCCGGCGGATCACCAGCAAATCATTTAGTTCGAGTTCCTGACTCATCGCACAATCTCCTTCACCTTTTTGAATCCATTTCTTCATTGTACTCATAAATACCCGCAAACAAAAGCATTTTTCCCGAAAAGACCGTGAAATTGCGCTTCTGCTCATGGGTGGTGGAACAAGAAGAAACGGCACCGCTATTCCCTCCATAAAGATAAGGGATGCGCCCGTTTCCTCATGACGATAAGCGTGCCGATTCACACAGCAGCTTCTCGCATTCCGACCATTCCAATCATTCCGGTTCTTCCATCGTTCAATACCCATCGTTCAGAAAAAAGCTTCCTTTACCAGGAAGCTTTCCCGTTCTGCTATGGATGGATCGTGCCTGCCGTCTGAAGAGAAGATTACTTCTTAATATCGATGATCTGATATTGGATAATACCGGCGGGGACGCTGACTTCAACCGTGGAGCCCTTCTTCTGGCCGAGAATGGAACGACCTACAGGGCTTTCGTTGGAAATTTTATTCTCGAAGGGATCTGACTCCGCCGTCCCGACAATCGTATATTCCACCGTATCCCCGTATTCCAGATCCTTCAAGGTCACGATCGAGCCGATGCTCACCGTGTTGATGTCCACTTCTTCGCTGTTGATGATCCGCGCGTTACGCAGCAGCTTCTCCAGCTGCAGGATACGGCCTTCGATAAATGCCTGTTCGTTCTTGGCATCGTCATACTCGGAGTTTTCGCTGATGTCCCCGTAGCCGATGGCGATCTTGATCCGTTCCGCGACCTCGCGGCGTTTGACCGACTTGAGGTTTTCCAGCTCTTCCTCCAGCCGTTTCAGACCTTCCTGAGTCAGAATCGTTTCTTTTTCGCTCATTCCAACAAATCTCCTGTCGTGTGAATTCAATAAAAGTCGCCGCAGAGGCGTATAAGCTCCGCGGCTTCCTCATTACTATATGGTGTACGTTACTACGTCATGACAATGGCGTTGGTTTCAAGTTTACGACTGATTATATTGCAACCCCAACTAATTGTCAATCGCAGCCAAAATAGGGTTAACCAGCGGTTATAAAGACATCAGCGCGCCTTTAGTGGACCGTCAGTTCGGCGGAAGGCTCCTCTTCCCCTTCACCGGAAGCAAGCTTATCGACAAATTCCGTCAGCGAACGCACGATCTCGTCGCGGCCCACCATCTCCATGATGGCATCCTTCACGCGGGCGGCGCCGGTAAGCCCCTTCAAGTACCAAGCCAGATGCTTGCGCATCTCTTTGACGGCGACCGTCTCTCCCTTGAGCGCGATCAAGCGGTCCATGTGGAGGATGGCGATGCGAATCTTTTCTTCCGCTGAGGGCTCTGGAGAGAGCACCCCTTCCGTCAGATAGCGCACGGTCCGGTACAGCATCCAAGGATTGCCGAGCGCTCCCCTGCCGATCATCACGCCGTCGCAGCCGGTCGTTTCGAGCATCCGCTTGGCGTCCTCCGGCGTGAAGACATCGCCGTTGCCGATGACGGGAATGCCCACCGCTTGCTTGACTTCTCTAATCATATCCCAATTGGCGGTACCGCTATACATCTGTACCCGGGTGCGCCCGTGGACGGAGACGGCGGACCCTCCCCCGTTTTCGACAGCTTTTGCGTTTTGCAAGGCGTAGATATGCTCGTCATCCCAGCCGATCCGCATCTTCACCGTAACCGGCTTGGAGACAGCGGCAACAACCTCCGCCACCATTTGTTCAATCTTATCCGGAGCGAGCAGCCAGCGGGCGCCCGCGTCGCTCTTTGTGACCTTGGGCACCGGGCAGCCCATGTTGATGTCGATGATGTCGGCGTTGGTCTGCTGATCAACCACTTTGGCCGCCTCGACCAGCGTCTCGATATCGCCTCCGAAGATCTGCAGGCTGAGCGGCTTCTCGCGCTCGTCCACGTACAGCATCTCCATCGTTCGCTTGTTGCCGTTCATGATGGCCTTGTCGCTCACCATTTCGGCGCAGACAAGCCCGGTGCCGAATTCCTTGGCGATGAGCCGGAAGGCGGGGTTGCAGACGCCAGCCATCGGGGCCAGCACAACGTTGTTCGGGGCGGCTACATTCCCTATTTTCAGCATATAAAGCTCCTTTCTATGGCAAACCCTAAACCATGTAAATCGATAATGCGCCTATAAAGCGTTGGCTTTCTCAAAAAGGCATATTCACTTCAAACGGCGTTAAGCGCGTCTCTCCTGACCGACATCCAGCAGCTCTTCTTCCTTCACATCCAACACTTCGGCAATTCGACGGATCAGCTTCCCGTCCACCTTGCGTGTTCCTCGCTCCAATGAACCGAGAACCGATACGGAAACCCCCATGCGCTCAGCCAGTTCCAGCTGCGTCAGCCCTTTCAGCTTACGGAAGGCGCGGATGCGCAGCGCGATTTTTAGCGTGTCCATGGCACAACCTCATTTCTTGCCGGCATGGCTTCGATTCGGGCAGACAGCGAGCTCAGGCCCGGCACGGCGTCGTCCGTGGCGATTTCGGCGAGCGGAACCAATACGAAAGCCCGCTCTGCAAGGCGAGGGTGAGGAACCGTCAAGCGGGGAAGGCGCAGCTCGACTTGCCCGTAGAGCAGCAGATCAAGATCGACGGTTCGCGGGCCCCAGCGCTTGTCTCGAACCCGGCCGAGCCGGTTCTCGACTCGCTGCAGCTCGACGAGCAATTCCTCCGGAGGGAGGTCGGTGGCGAAGGCCGCTGCCTGATTGAGGAATTTCCCCTGTTCGACGAACCCAACTGGCTCCGTCTCATACAGACGGCTTTGCCGAAGCAGCTTAATTCGCGGATGCTCCGACAAAAGCCGAATGGCTTCGGCCAACAGCTCGTGCCGCTCGCCCAGGTTCGAGCCAAGCCCCACATAAACCTCGACCGGACGGCTGCGCCGAATCTCCACGCTCACACCCGCGAAATGAATCTCAAATGGCGGATGGGGCTTCGTCACCCGCACCAGAACTTCTTGAAGCTCCGGGTAAAAGCCGAGCAAATCCTGCGCGATGTGCTCCGCCAAAGCCTCAATCAGCCGAAACGTCCGTTCAACGACAATGGTTCTCACCCGGGCGTACAGCTCAGCATAATTGATCGTCTCGGTCAGCTCGTCGCCGAAGCCGGCGCGGGACAGCGGGAGCAAGAGCTCCAGATCGACATAATAGTGCTGCCCTAGTTTATTTTCCTCGGCATAAACTCCGTGATACGCGAAGAATTCCATTCGGTTAAGCGTCATTTTATCCATGCGGCAGTCCCCCGTCAAGCGCCGCAGCGAACGATGGCATCCGCCATTCGCGCCGCCCGCGCATTCTCCTTGATGTCGTGCACCCGCACCAGCTCGCAGCCCTGGGCGATGCCGAGCACCGTCGTGGCTACCGTTCCCTCGATCACATCGTCCGCAGGCAGGTCGAGCACATTGCGCAGCGTGCGTTTGCGCGATGCCGCCAGCAGAACCGGGTAGCCTAGCGCGGTCAATCGCTTCAGGTTCCCGAGAAGCTGAAGGTTCTGCTCCTGAGATTTGGCGAAGCCGATTCCGGGATCGAGGATGATCTGCTCGTCACGTACGCCCGCCCGCTTAGCGATCCGTACGCTTTCTTCCAGATCGGAGACGACATCGGCCAGGAAGTCGGCATAGACCGGCTCCGGGCGGTTGTGCATGAGAATGATCGGGCACCCGTATTCCGCTGCCAATTCACCCATCCGCGAGTCTCGGCGGCAGCCCCAGATATCGTTCAGCAGGTGAGCGCCCGCTTCCAGAGCCCGCTTCGCAGTTCCCGGCTTGTACGTATCGATGGACAGCGGGACGGACACCGCCTCCCGCAGCGCTTCAATAATGGGGATAACTCGACGGATCTCTTCCTCCTCCGGGACATGCACGGAGCCCGGACGCGTCGATTCGCCCCCGATGTCGATGAGGTCGGCTCCAGCCGCTACCATCGCTTTGACATGCTCCACCGCGGCTTCGAGGTCCGTATAGCGTCCTCCGTCAGAGAAGGAATCCGGCGTTACATTTAAAATACCCATAATCTGCGTTTTTGCGCCCAGTTCAAGCGTGAGTCCGCGGCAGTCCAGACTTCGCCGGTCGGTCAGGCTACGCCGATCAGCTCCCCCCATTAGCCACACAGAATAAGGTTCATTGTGTTTCATAAAGACAAGCACTTCCTTGTCAGCAGACTGTTACCCGACCACGCGACCCGGCTGCATCTCCAAGAAATGAAGCAGCAGCTTCCGGCCATGATCGGTCAGAATAGATTCCGGATGGAACTGTACGCCCTCGATGGCATAGTCCTTATGCCGAAGGCCCATGATCTCTCCCTCTTCCGTCCAGGCGCTCACTTCCAGGCAGTCGGGAAGCGTCTCCCGGCGGACGAGCAGAGAGTGATAGCGCGTTGCCGTGAAAGGCGACTCGATTTCGGCAAACAGCGTCCTGCCATCGTGATAGATGGCTGAGGTTTTGCCGTGCATCAGCCGCTCGGCGCGTACGACCTCGCCGCCGAAGGCTTGGCCGATCGCCTGATGGCCGAGGCAGACTCCGAGGATCGGCAGCTTCTCCTTAAAATGCTCGATCAGATCGAGGCATATCCCGGCTTCATTCGGAGTGCACGGCCCGGGTGACAGCAAAATCCGGTCCGGGGCAAGCTCTTCGATTCCGGCAAGGGTAATGTCATTGTTGCGACGAACCTCGACAGCCTCGCCCAGCTCGCCTAAATACTGAACCAGGTTGTACGTAAACGAGTCGTAATTATCGATGACCAGAATCACGGCAAATCACTCCTTTGTCTTTGAATCCGGCCGTGCGTTCCGCCTCATGCGGCCGACTATCTTCCCTCTATTTAAGGATATCTTGCGCTCCCCGTCAATCCTGCCGCCGGAAACACAACAAGACAGCCCCTCCAGGAAGGGGCTGTCGTTAATCGCTCACATGGTCAAGAAAGCTCTTATTGCTCGTCAAATTGGTAGAGCGGCGTGCTCAAGTAGCGTTCGCCGTTGCTCGGCAAAACGGCAATGACGCGCTTGCCCTTGCCCAGCTTCTTCGCCACTTTCAGGGCGGCGAAGATCGCAGCACCGGAGGAAATACCTCCGAGGATGCCTTCTTCGCGCGCTACGCGGCGAGCGGTCTCGAAGGCTTCGTCATTCTCTACCGGAATGATCTCTTTGTAGATCTCCGTGTTGAGGATATCCGGAACGAAGCCGGCGCCAATGCCTTGAATCTTGTGGGGACCGGGCTTGCCTCCGGAGAGCACCGGGGAAGCCGCTGGCTCGACCGCGTAAATCTCGATGTCCGGGAAGTTCTTCTTCAGCACTTCACCGACACCGGTGATGGTGCCGCCGGTTCCGATCCCGGCGATGAACGCATCCAGCTTGCCGTCCTTGGAGTTGATGGCTTCGACGATCTCCGGACCCGTCGTCTCGCGATGAATCTTCACGTTCGCTTGATTCTTGAACTGCTGCGGAATGAAGTAGGTCGGATTCTCAGCCTGCAGCTCCTCCGCCTTCTTGATGGCGCCCTTCATGCCTTCCGCTCCCGGAGTCAGCACGAGCTCGGCTCCATAAGCGCGAAGCAGGTTGCGCCGTTCAATGCTCATCGTTTCCGGCATGACAAGAATGGCTTTATAGCCCTTCGCTGCGGCTACCATGGCCAAACCGATCCCGGTGTTCCCGCTCGTCGGTTCGATGATGGTATCTCCGGGTTTCAGCTTCCCTTCTTGCTCGGCGACCTCTACCATGCTGATGGCGATCCGGTCCTTGACGCTGGAGCCCGGGTTTTGGTATTCGAGCTTCACGTAAATTTCTGCGCTGTCCTCAGGCACAACGCGATTCAGCCGTACAAGCGGAGTTCCGCCGATCAATTCGGTAACGCTGTCTACGATTTTGGCCATGGATAAAACCTCCTCTAAATGTTCCGTTCATATTTCCGACTAATCCGGTTGGTATTATGCTATCATCTTACCAATCCCATTCTTCCTTGTCAACTGGAATATGAAAAGGATTCCGAAGCGAATCGGTTCCGCCGGAATCCTCGTATTCCCTGTTATTGCCCGGAAGCCGGACTCGGACTTGGAGTCGGGGAAGCTCCAAATTCGCTGTCGGCTCCAATCAGCGACGCCTTCCATTTATCGCGCAGGGCCAAAATGTAATCCTTGATAGCCGGAGCCTTCTGCAAGGCCAACTGCTTGCGGACGCTTTCCCGAATCGCTTCCGGGTCGCTCTTCTTGTCTTCCTTGCGGTCGAGCAGCTTTACCACGGCATAGCCGGACTCCGTCTGAACGGGCTGTCCGATCTCGCCGACCGTCAGCTCCTTAGCCGTCTTCAGGATATTCGGCGAAACGAACGGATCGTTCTCTTCAATCCAGCCGAGATCGCCTCCTTCGCTCGCCGTGTTGATATCCAAGGAGCGCTCGCGGGCAAGGGTAGCGAAGTCGCCCCCGGCTGTTGCCAGCTGGTACGTGCGATTGGCCTGCTCCAACGTTTCGTTGAGGATGAACTGCAGATGCAGCTGCTCGGTATCGGCGAATTCCTCGGGGTTCTGCTTGATGTAATCGCTGATCTCGTTTTCTCCTACCACGATGTCGGAGGTTGCGGCTTTTTCCACCAGCAGCTTGAAGTAAACATCTTCATGAAGCTCCTCGCGGGTCATGCCGACCTGCTCCTTCATCGACTGATAAAATTGCTCCTCGCTGCCGTATCCCTGCTGCATGCGTGTGAGCTCCGCGGCGATCTCCTTCTCCTCGACTCGCAGTCCCCGGTCATCGGCCTCAAGCTGGATGGCGAGATGATCCACCATCTGATTCAGTACTTCCAGCCCATACTTGCTGTATACCTTCTGCCGAACCATCTCGGAGGTGATGACCTTGTCACCGATCTTGGCGACGATTCGGCTCTCTTCTCCACTGCTGGCGGAGGGATCCGGCACCGACGCATGCGGCTCGGTTATGGCAATCCGGAACAGCACCAGCCCGACTCCCGTCAATAATACGATAATCCCCCACAGCAGCTTAACATTTCTCATCTCTATCCCCTCGGATTCCCTCTTCGCCCTTGGCCCAGGCTTCCGTTGTTCTCTTTAAGAATCGATCTTGGTTATAACGCCCTCAATTTCTTTATCGGTAAAATGATACGTTTCGTTACAGAAATGACAGACGAGATCAATTTTTCCGTCTTCCTCTAAGATGGAGGTCAGCTCCTCGCGCCCCAGGCTGATCAAGGTGCGTTCAACCCGCTCCCGCGAACATTTACAGCGGAACGACACATCCATTCGGTCCAGAATACGGACATCCTCTAGAATAGACGCGAGAATGTCCTCCAAGGTTGCGCCGCTTTCCAGCAGCGAAGTTACGGAAGTGATCTTGCTCAGCTTCTCCTCCAGCTGTGCGATCTCATCTTCGCTTACTCCCGGCAGCAGTTGAACGATGAAGCCGCCTGCCGCTTTGACCGTGTAGTCCTTATCGACAAGCACGCCCAGCGCCACCACAGAGGGAGTTTGCTCCGACTTGGCAAAATAATACGTGAAATCCTCCGCCAGCTCGCCCGAAACGATCGGAGTGCTGCCGAGGTACGGCTCCTTCATGCCAAGATCCCGGATGATATAGATGAAGCCGTCCGTTCCGACCGCTCCGCTTACATCGAGCTTGCCCTTTTCGTTCAGCGGCAGGTCGACGGCCGGGTTATCGACATACCCGCGCACTTCTCCCTTGGCGTTGGCGTCGACGACGATCTGCCCGATTGGGCCTCCGCCTTTAATTTGAATGGTCAGCTTTTCCTCGCCTTTCATCATGGCGCCGATCATGGCGCCGGCTGCCAGGGTCCGTCCAAGTGCCGCCGTAGCGGTCGGTGTCGTCGAATGGCGACGGCGCAGCTCTTCCGTCAGTGCTGTGGTGTGAACGGCAAATGCGCGAAACTTGCCGTCCTTTGCTGTTGCTCGAATCAATTCGTCCTTCATAGTAAGTAAGGTCACTCCCCTTGAATGTCTTTCTCTCTAGCTTTACCCATTGCGCTCGTAGATAAGCCGCAGCCCTTCGAGTGTCAGCAGCGGATTCACGACCTGGATGGTGCGCGATTCCGAAGCGATCATCTTGGCAAGCCCGCCGGTGGCGATGACCTGCGGGTCCGTGTTGAATTCCTCGCGAATCCGCTCGACGATCCCATCCACCTGCCCGGCAAACCCAAAGATGATTCCCGCCTGCATCGACGTCACCGGGTTGCGTCCAACCACGCTCTTGGGACGGGCCAGCTCGATGCGGGGAAGCTTCGCAGCGCGCTGATAGAGCGCCTCCGTTGAGATGCCGATCCCCGGCGCGATCGCCCCGCCCAGGTAGCGGGCTTGCTCGTCGATGTAATCGAAGGTCGTGGCGGTTCCGAAATCCACGATGATCAGCGGCGCTCCGTACAATTCAATGCCGGCGACGGCATTCACGATACGGTCGGCGCCCACCTCGCGGGGATTCTCGTAGCGGATGTTCAGCCCGGTCTTCAGGCCGGGGCCGACGACGAGCGGGGTGCGTTTGATGTACTTCACGCACAGGTTTTCCAGCACATGCATAAGTGGAGGAACGACCGAGGAGATGATGACCCCTTCTATGTCTTCCATCCGAATGCCAGCGTGCTGAAAGAGACTGTGCACCATCATTCCATATTCGTCCGTGGTGGAGGAGCGATCCGTACTGATCCGGTAATGGTACAGAAGTTCCTTGCCCCGGTAGATCCCGAGAACAATGTTGGTATTGCCTACGTCGATGACAAGAATCACGAAAGGCTCCCCTTTCGTTCGTTTAGATCCAGGCTGATGTCGAGCGCATGCACGGAATAGGTCAGCCGTCCGACAGAGATGACATCGACCCCGGACGAAGCGATCGCCCGAACGGTATCGAGGCTGACGTTGCCGGAAGCCTCCACCACGATATGCGGAGCCGCCGCCTTCACCTGCCGAACCGCAACCGTCATGTCTTCGACGCTCATGTTGTCGAGCATGATGATGTCGGCTCCGGCGGTTAGAGCTTCCTCCAGCTCGCCGAAGCTCTCGACCTCCACCTCGATCTTCATCGTGTGTGGGATCTGCTCGCGAGCCGCCTGCACAGCCCGGGTGATGCCGCCCGCTCCCTTGATGTGGTTGTCCTTGATCATCACCGCATCGTACAACCCGAAGCGGTGGTTATGGCCGCCGCCGACCCGAACCGCATACTTCTCCAGCATCCGGTGGCCGGGTGTCGTCTTGCGCGTATCCACGAGCCGCGTGGGAAGGCCATCCAGCGCATCGACGAATCCGCGAGTGCGGGTGGCGATGCCGGACAAACGCTGCAGCAGATTGAGCGCAAGCCGCTCCCCGAGCAGGATGCTGCGGGTGCTGCCGCTCACGACGGCGATGAGATCGCCCTTGCGCAGCGGACCGCCCTCGACGGCGCGAGGCTCGAAGGTGAGTCGCGGATCAACGACGCGGAATACCTCCTCGGCAATCGGAAGACCGGCCAGAATGCCGTCTTCCTTCACGTGAATGATACCGGACGAGACGCTGTCCGCCGGAATGGTGGACAGCGTCGTGACGTCGCCGGTGCCGATATCTTCATCTAACCAACAGCGGATGGACTCCGCGAGCTTGCTCTTATTCAGTTCCATTACGGTAGGGTGCATGATCGGTTTCACTCCTGCATCGGTTGGTTTCATCTTGGCTTTGCCGCGCATGCGGCCACTGTCGATTCGTCACGCGCTGCAAATGTTTCGCTCGCTGGATAAGCGCTAGAAGCTTCAGCCCTTAGAGGCTGCTGCCTCTTCCTGGCCGTGCTCCACTGGCATTCGGCGGACTGTCTCCGTGACCGTACCGCTTTCCCGGTGAAAGACAATGTGACGGCGCCATTCTTCGTTCGAAGCCGGATAATCGCTGCGGAAATGGCCTCCTCGGCTTTCCTGGCGCATCCGCGCGGCAACCGCGACCAGCAGGGAAACCGTCAACATGTTGGCGAATTCGTATTCCTCGCGCTTGGTCAAGCGGGATTCGAAGAGGGACATCAGCCGTCGCAGCTCGTCGATCCCTCGCTCCAGCCCCTCGTCCGAGCGGACGAGTCCGACGTGGCGGAGCATCACCTTTTGCAGCTTCAGCCGCTTCTCCACGACCGGAGTCATGGGGATGTCCTTGCGCAGAGCAAGCGCAACCTGATCGGACGAACCCACCTGCAGGCTGTCGAGATCAAGCTCCGGCAGCTCCGCGAGCTTCTTGATGATCCGCCTGCCAAAGACGAGCGCTTCCGAGAGAGAGTTGCTGGCGAGCCGGTTCGCTCCATGCACCCCGGTCGAGGACACCTCACCGCAAGCGAACAAGCGCTTAAGCGAAGTCTCCCCATCCAGTCCCGTCTTGACCCCACCCATCATATAGTGGGCAGCCGGGGCGACCGGAATCCAGTCCGCAGTAAGATCGAGTCCGTAATGCAGGCAGGTTTCATAGATCATCGGGAACCGATGCAGCACCTTCTCGCGCGGTTCGTGAGTAATATCGAGGTAGACGAAGGTAGACTTGGTCCGTTCCATCTCGCTTACAATCGCCCGGGCCACGACATCGCGCGGAGCGAGCTCGAGCAGCGGGTGATAGTTCTCCATAAAGCGTTCGCCGGTGCTGTTGCGCAGCACCGCTCCTTCTCCGCGCACGGCCTCGGAGATGAGAAATCGGGGAGCGCCTGGATAACAGAGAGAGGTCGGGTGGAACTGCACGAACTCCATGTCGCGAACTTCAGCCCCCGCCCGATAAGCTATCGCGATGCCGTCGGCTGTAGCGATTTCGGGGTTGGTCGTATAGCGGTACAGCTGACCCGCGCCGCCGGAGCACAGAATGGTGGCTTTGCCGAACACGGCGACCCGGCTGCCGTCCGGCCGCTGAACCAGCGCGCCTAAGCATTCGCCGTTTGACGTCAGCAGATCGATCGCAAAATGGTTGTTCCAAATCTCCAGGTTTGGCTGTTCCAACGCTTGTTGAGCAAGAGCCCGGACGATTTCGGCCCCAGTGGAATCGCCATGGGCATGAAGAATCCGCCGCTGACTATGCGCCCCCTCCCGAGTAAGCGCAAGCACGCCGTCCTCGAGATCGAACTCGGTCCCGAGTCGGATCAATTCATTCACCCGGGCCGGTCCTTCATGCACGAGCACATCGACCGCGTCCTCGTCGCAGAGGCCCGCGCCCGCCATCAGCGTATCCTGCAGATGGAAATCCGGCGAATCCTCATCGGCGATCACCGCTGCAATGCCGCCTTGGGCGTAGCGGGTATTGCTCTCGTCCAAAGCCTTCTTGGTGATCATCAGCACCTTGCCGGTCTTGGCCGCCTTGATCGCCGTGTACAGCCCGGCCACGCCGGAGCCGATGATGATCGTCTCGAATTCATACCGGGGCAAGTCCTGCCAGGAAACATCCGTCAAATAACGTGGAATCATTGCCTTCACCTGTCTTTACTATAGTAGAATGACATGTATTTGCTTGTTCCTATTCCTCGTCCGACTTCATCCATTCCGCTTTACGTCCCGGGACCGGGGACATGAAGCAGCGCATGCTACTTCACCTGCAGCATGCGCTCGAGAGATTGTCTGGCTTTATCCGCCACCTGCGGCGGTACATAGATTTGCGGGGACAGGGTTTCCAGGCACTGGGCCACCTTCTTCAGGTTGTTCACCTTCATGTTGGGGCAGACCAGGTACTTCGTAGCGAAGTGGAACTCCTTGTCCGGGCTGTCGAGCCGGAGCTGATAGCCGACTCCGTCCTCCGTGCCGACGATGAACTGCTTCGTGGCGGATTCCTTGCAGTACTTCAAGATCGCCGTCGTGCTTCCGACGAAATCGCCCAGCTTGACGACCTCAGGACGGCATTCCGGGTGAACGACGAATTCCGCGTTCGGGAACTTTTCGCGCATTTCCATGACATCCCTTACGGTCAGCATATCATGGGTGTTGCAGTAGCCTTCCCAGAGAATCATCTTCTTGGTTGTGAATTTGGAGACATAGTTGCCCAGGTTCTTATCCGGCACCCAGATGATCTCGTCGGCATCTACCGAATTGACCACCTTGACCGCATTTGCCGATGTACAGCAAATATCCGTCTCCGCCTTCACATCGGCAGAGGTATTAATGTATGCGACAACCGCCGCGTTCGGATGCTGTTGCTTCAGCGCCTTCAAGCCGTCGACATTGACCATATCGGCCATCGGACAGCCCGCGCGTTCATCGGGGATGACGACCGTCTTGTTCGGGGCGAGAATCTTGGCGCTTTCCCCCATGAAATGCACACCGCAAAATACGATGACATCAGCGTCTGTGCTGGCCGCCTTCTGGGCGAGCAGGAACGAGTCTCCGCGAAAATCGGCAATCTCTTGAACTTCATCCCGCTGATAGTAATGGGCAAGGATAATGGCATTCTTCTCTTCCTTCAACCGCAGAATCCGCTCTTTAAGCTCCCGATTCTGCTGTTCCTTGCGTTCTAGTGCGAGAGCTTCCATAAGACCATCCCCCGGGATATCAATTTAAACCTAATTTACAAAAACTTAAGGCGGGTGTCAACGAGAAGCAGCCGCTTTTAGGAGGTTTTCAGTGATCTAAATCACACAGAAGCACAAAAAGTCCAACTTGCCGCTTACTCCGTGGTGAGGATATGCGAAACGAAGTCGGCGCTTGATGACGTCGCTCTTGCGGGCTTTCTGCCAAGAAAAGCCGGAACTCCGCAGGGGAGCCCGGCTTTGCTGGTAATGGGTACGTACGATTCTTACTTGTCGGTCGGCTCGTTGTCGCCATCGGCAGACGATGGGCTTCCCGTGCCTCGGGCGATATCGCCGAGCTTATTGGCGCTGTTGTCCTGGTCTTGGCTTTGGATGTTGACTTTGACATCCTCGGCAAAGCTCGGAGCGGCGGTGGGAGTTTCCTCCGCATCGCGGCCTTCGTCTCCTTCGATATGACCCTGCTCGATGAGTTGAATGATCTGGTCCTTATCAAGGGTTTCCCGACGAAGCAGCGTATTTGCCACCAAGTGAACCTTGTCGGAATGCATCTGCAGAAGCTCGCGTGCCCGCTCGTAGCAGCGGCGGATCATCTGCTGCATTTCCTGGTCGATCTCGTAGGCGATCGCGTCGCTGTAGTTCTGCTCGTGGCCGAGATCGCGGCCCAGGAAGACCTGGCCTCCTTGAGAATGGCCGAACTGCATCGGCCCGAGCTTCTCGCTCATGCCGTAGTCGACGATCATCCGGCGGACGATGTCCGTCGCCTTCCGGAAGTCATCGTAAGCGCCGGTGCCGATCTCGCCGATAAACAGCTCTTCCGACACCCGCCCGGCAAGCAGGCCGGTGACCTGGTCGAGCAGCTCGGACTTGGTCACCACGAGCGGATCCTCCGCATCCTTCGGAAGCATCATGACGTAGCCGCCTGCACGCCCCCGGGGAACGATGGTCACCTTGTGGATCATATGAGCATTGCGCTCGTAATAGCCGATGATGGCGTGACCCGCTTCATGGAAGGCGACGGTACGCTTGTCGCGCTCGCTGATGACGCGGCTTTTCTTCTGCGTCCCGACGATTACGCGGTCATACGCTTCTTCCACTTCCGCCATGGAGATATCCTTGCGGTTGCGGCGAGCGGCGATGAGCGCCGATTCGTTCAGCAGGTTCTCGAGATCGGCTCCAGTGAAGCCGGTCGTATAACGAGCCAGGGTGTCCAGACGGACGTCCTTGGCAAGCGGTTTGTTGCGGGCATGGACCTTGAGCACGGCTTCGCGGCCCTTCACATCGGGACGGTCTACCGTAATCTGCCGGTCGAAGCGTCCGGGACGAAGAAGCGCCGGGTCAAGAATATCCGGACGGTTGGTGGCTGCGACGATGATAATGCCTTCGTTCGCGCCAAAGCCGTCCATCTCGACGAGCAATTGGTTAAGCGTCTGTTCGCGTTCGTCGTGACCGCCGCCGAGTCCTGCTCCGCGCTGCCGTCCGACGGCGTCGATTTCGTCGATGAAGATGATGCAGGGGGCGTTCTTCTTGGCGTTCTCGAACAAGTCGCGAACACGAGATGCGCCGACCCCGACGAACATTTCCACGAAGTCGGAACCGGAGATGCTGAAGAAGGGAACACCGGCTTCGCCGGCTACCGCACGGGCGAGCAGAGTTTTACCGGTACCCGGAGGTCCGACAAGCAGCACGCCCTTCGGAATACGAGCGCCAACGGCTGCGAATTTGCGCGGGTCCTTGAGGAATTCCACGACTTCCACGAGCTCTTGCTTCTCTTCGTCCGCACCGGCCACATCCTCGAACGTGACCCGTTTCTTCTCTTCATTATAGAGGCGGGCGCGGCTCTTGCCGAAGTTCATGACCTTGCCACCGCCGCCTTGCGCCTGATTCATCATAAAGAAGAACAGGATGAAGATGATGATAAGCGGGAAAAGCGAAGTGAGGAAGGTCAGCCAAATGCTGGCTTCCCGTTGCTTCTCGTATTTGATCTCAATCTTGACGTTCTGGTCTTCGGCTTGCAGCTGAGCGGCATCGATCAGCTTATCGGTATCTGCTGTTGGCGGGGCAACCGTACGGAACGTTTTGCCGTCTTTGTACTGTCCGCGAATGGCGTACATGTTACCGTCAGGCTGCACGCTGATCTTTTCGATATCGTTGGCTTTCTTCTCGTCGGCTATATTTTGCAGTTCATTCCGGAAATCGCTGTATGACTTCGCCACTTCGATCTCGTTCTGGGTTGCAATGACGCGCACGATTCCGATAATGACCAAAATAATAAGCAGATAAAACCCGGTACTGCGGAGGATTCGATTCATCCCCAACCTCCTCTCATGCTTGTTTTATTTTACCACAGCGCCTTTTGGCTTCTCAACTGAACCGGGATGCCTGGAAAGACGCGGCAGGAATGAATCCTAACGTTATAATAGCGCCTGCTGTTATTCCGAATAGATGGCTTCCTTCAAGATCCCTACGTACGGAAGGTTGCGGTACTTCTCCGCATAATCGAGGCCATAGCCGACGACGAATTCGTCGGGAATTTCAAAGCCGCGGTAATCCGGCTCCAACGGCACCGTGCGGCGCGCCGGCTTGTCGAAGAGGGCGACCACCTTCACCGATTTGGCGTCGCGGCCTTCGAGCAAGTCGATCAGGTAGCTGAGCGTCATACCGCTGTCGATGATGTCCTCCACGATCAGAACGTCGCGGCCTTCCACCGGCACGTCCAAATCCTTGATAATCTTGACGACCCCCGATGAACGGGTGGATGCGCCGTAGCTTGAAACCGCCATAAAATCGAGCTCAAGCGGAATGGTGATCGTTTTGACCAGATCGGCCATAAAAATGAACGCGCCCTTCAGGACGCAAATCACAAACAGATTTTTCCCCTCGTATTCGCGGCTGATCTGTTCTCCCAGTTCTCGGATCTTCGCTTGAATCTGTTCCTCGCTGTACATGACTTCCTTAATGTCGTTCTGCAACAGTTGCCCCTCCCACAATTATCCTATGAATCGATGCTGGTATGCATTCGGACCGTATTCACAATTGCGGCCCGGTAAACGTCATGCAGAAGAAGATCCCTGTCTTCTCCGTCACAACGGAATGCGCTGCTTGGCGAATGCCGGGAAGCCACAGAATCCGGCCGTTCCCGTCGGCCACAATCGGCCAGATTTCCCGCTTGCTTGCGGGGATCTTTTCGTCAATGAAGATATCTTTTACTTTTTTGACGCCCTTTAGTCCCATGACGTTCATGCGGTCGCCTTCCCTGCGGGACCTTACGGTGAGCGGAAAACAAAGAGTCTCCCAGTCGAATACGGCGTAATCCCGACCATTTCGGCCCTCATCCGGAATATCGCTTCGCTCTGTCGCGGTGAACCCGCCGAGCGCCCTGTCCAAGCCTTCCAGCGGTAGCGAAAGAGAACCTGCATCCTTCTCCGCTATATAATGAAGGAAAGGAAGCGGCTTATCGGGTGAAGCGATCTTCACAAGGTCGTATTCCCGGCAAAACTGCAGGTTTCCCGCAAGATCGAGGGTGAAATTCGGCGGCCCCTCGCGGAGCACGGCAGAGCGCACAATCTCCGTTAGGGAGTAGCCGAAGTCGTCCTGCTGATCCGTTCCGGTGGCAAGATAATCTAATAGTAGTTTAATCAACCGCCTTTGTAAAGCGAGATGGAGCCCCGCAAAGGCCTTGCGCGAAAAGGCAAAACCACCGTCCAGCGGGCGAACGAGCGAGGAAAAGGCGGCCGCCGCCGCCTCGGTCAGGTAAGCATTCTCCGCCTGCATCACATCCGCCAAGCGGCCCAGCGTTTCCTCCAACCGTGGATTGTATTCCCGCAGGAGGGGCATGACATCGAGCCGAATCCGGTTTCGGGTGTAGGTGCGCTTGCCGTTGCTGCTGTCGATCCGGTAAGGAATCCCCTCCGCTTCGCAATAGCCGACAAGAGCTTCCTTGTTTATACGAAGGAGGGGGCGGATAAGTTCCACATTTGCAAAAGTTCGTTCCGCAGCGATGCCCGACAGCCCGGTTGGGCCCGCTCCGCGCAGGAAGCGCATGAGCACCGTCTCCGCCTGATCCCCCGCATGGTGGGCGAGCGCCACCTTGGCTGCGCCGCATCCGGCGGCGGCTTCGATCAGAAACGCGCGGCGTTGCTCTCGGGAAGCAGCCTGCCCGTTCATCCCGGTGTCGCGTATGTAGGCGGGCATATCGAGATGAGCGACCCGGAAGGGAAGCCCGAGCTTGCGGGTGTAAGCTTCCACCATGCGCTCTTCTTCATCCGATTCCTCTCCGCGGAACCCATGGTTGACATGGGCGACCGTCAGCTTAAGCTGCAGCCCTGGCGCGAAACGCGAGAGTAGATGCAGCAGGGCCATGGAATCTGGCCCTCCCGATACCGCGACGACCACCGAATCGCCTGGAGCAAGGAGCCCCTCCTCGCGGATTTGTTCTTCCACCTGCCGGTACAGCATCCAATCGTTTCCCCATTTCCGCGAGACTTCACCATCGGGAGCTCGTTCGACGAAGCCGCTCCCGAACTCCCCCTACAGCAAGTCTCGTATATATAAATACACGACGGACAGAAATAGAATCGCGGAGACCGCAATTCCCGCCTTGAAGCCTCTGCCGAGCGCCGATTTCTTCTTGGCCGGACGGGCGCGGCGCGAATAGACCATCGCCCGCCAGTCCTCGTAAGCTTCGCGGCTGGACAAATAGCCTCCGGTCAGCAAACGGCGGAGGCATGGCAAATAAGCGCGGCAAGCCGGCGAAGCTTCAGCAGCCTTCACCAGCAGCTCGGGGCTGCGGTTTTGTGGCAGCAAGTCTCGTCGGAAGCAATCCTCTCCCACGTCGAGCAGACGCAGACAGAGCACCCCGAACGCGAATAAATCATAGCCGGAGTCCGCTGTCCGCGTCCCCGCATTCCAATAGCTGCGGTCGTAGATCTCCGTGAACTGCTTGACCGAGCGTCCGACCGGCGACAAGCCGCCGAAGTCGACGAGCTGGGCTTCTCCGTAAGAGGAGACGAGCACATTCTCCGTCTTCAGATCGCCGAACACCCATCCCCGCTCATGCAGATGGGTCAATTGAACAAGAAGCTTGAGCCCGATGACGCTGAGCCACTCGGGACCCTCCTTCTCAAGGAACAACGCCGATTGGCGCCCCTCCACATATTTCATCACATAAAAGGAATAGCTCGCGCCTCTCCATACAAAATCATCCGTATCGACAAGAAACCCGGCAAGCGGTCCTTGCCCGGCGGTGATCGCGGAAAGCGCGTTCACTTCGGATTGCACATCGGCCGGGTCGAGTCCGATCTTGAGCGCATACCGCCGGCCTTCGCGGCCTACCAGATATACAGCTCCGTTCGCTCCCTCACCCAGCTTGCCGAGCACGCGGTAGGAGCGTCCCTTCCACTTGCCCGTCAGGACGCTCCCTGCGGCCGGTTCAGGCTTATACGACGTAGTCACTCCAAATCCCGTCCTTCGTCTGCCGGCGTTCGGCGGTAGTCCCTGTGGTTTTCTCCGTCAACAGCCCGCCGCTCTTGCCCTCCCCCGCGAAATACTTCACAGTTTGGAGGATCGCTGGCCCCGTAGGAGTCGTACCCTTCATGTTAATGTTATAAAATAACTCTCCCACTTTTGCAAGACGACCCGACCAAGCCTGCTCGACGCGAACCTCTTCCCCGGACGCTCCGGGAAAGCGCAAAACCGCAAGCCGGCTCGCACCGGAGCGCGCCTCCAGGCTTTTCATCAGATCACGCACCGCTTCGCGCACGGCAGCCAGCTTCGGCTTCATGCTGGCGCTGGCATCGACCAGGAGCGCCACCTCGAGCGCAGCCGTCTCCTCCATCTCATCGATCACGCGCACGACCTGCGCTCTTTTGTCCGGCGGAAGGTCGGTCAGCTCCATTGACTCCTGCCCCATGATCGCCTTCAGCTCTGCGCCGACCACCTGGCGGATGGTATGCGAGACGGTCTTGCGCGTCATCATCTGCACCGTCTGCGACAAACTTGCCGAACCGACCATGCGCGAGAGGCCTCCTCCCGCCCGGGCAATCTCGCGGATCTCCTCCGAGCCGAGCTCCCCGATCTCGCCTTGGTCGACTACGCCGACCACGTTCACCGTAATTCCCTCCGACAGCGCATGCGCCGCCGCCACGACCGGACTGACCCCCACATTGGAGCATCCGTCCGTAATCAGGATGATCTGTTTCATCTCTGCCGCCTCCTCTAAGTCTCTCTCCTTCCAGTCTTGCCCTCATGAGAGACTTCTAAACGAGAGGCGCCTGCCCCTATCACAGAAAACCAATCACCCTGAACGGCGAAGCAATTGGATCCTCAAAGCGTCATGATAAATTCATCAAAATAACGGTAAAACTCTTCCTTGTTCCCCAAATGTACGTTATGGTCGGGATGATCTACCTCGCGGGCGAGGCAGTTCGGGAGTAGAGATTGCATTCTCAGGAAATCCTCGTCCGATACCGCATCGTTGCCTTTGGCTCGGAGGACCAATACGGGACATGTGAGGTTCGGCAAGAGATGAAACCAGTTTTCCTCATATGCCATGTTGGCGGCTATCGCCTGTGAGCTGAACATCATCTGATATCCCTCTACCGTTTCGACCAAGCTATTCATGAAGTATTGATAACTCAAATCGGAATCCATCGTTTGCCGGAGAAATGCTGCCGCTTCGCTTAAGCTGGAGAATGGCATCGGCCAATCTTTTGTCACCGGGTCAACGGTAGGGATTTGATCTAACGGCAATTGGTTTGGTTCGGCAGGTCCGGAAGCGGATTTGTCGAGGATAGCCAATGCTTTGACGAGCTTGGGATATAACGCCGTTAAGTGTCCAGCCACTCGTCCACCCATAGAATGACCTACGACTAGAGCGGAATCGATCTTTAATGAAAGTTAAAAGGTCAAGCATATCCTCCGCCATTTCTTCGGCCGTATATTTCGATATCGGCTTCCCGCTCAATCCGTGCCCTCTTTGATCCGGTGCGATAATTCGGTACTGTTCGCCGTAGCGTTGGATAAAGTCATACCAGGTTTCCGCCCTCCCCATTCTTCCATGTAGGCATAGAATAGTCGGTCCCTCGGTTTTTGTATCGAAATAAAACAAGTCAATGCTCTTCAACTTGGCAACGTTTCGGTAGATTTTCACTTTCCCCATCTCATATCACCCTTATCCAGCTTATCATACAAACATATCCAGATACAGAATATTCGTTCGCATCACATTGAGAACGGAGAGACGCCGTGAGAGGAAATGTCAGAAGCCATTCCTTCCGAAAGGAGTAGGCAAATGAACAAAAAATAGTACTGTACGCCGCAAGGTACTTTGTGGTACATTAATCGCGAGAGGTGGGAATTCATGGATATGTCCGAATGGAAGTCTCAGGTTCGCCGGGGACTTCTGGAATTTTGCATCCTTCGCTTGATCGGGTCACAGCCACGCTACGGATACGAGTTGGTCACCACGTTGAACCGATGGGAATTTCTCGCCGTTACGGAAGGCACACTGTACCCTCTCTTGCGCAGGCTGCTCAAAGAAAAGTGCATTGATTCCTATTGGAAGGAATCCGAAGCAGGCCCACCGCGCAAGTACTACACCTTGACGGAAAGCGGGCGCGAGCTGCTCGATTCCATGTCTACGGAATGGGAAAAGGTCACGCAGGCGATTGAGGAATTGAATCAATAGCACTAGGAGGAGAAGGAAATGGAATGGAACAAGCGAGCGTATCTGGATATGTTCAGCACCCAGCTGCGCCATTTGCCGCAAGAGGAGCGGCTTGATGCCATACGGGAGATCGAAGACGCCATCGAGGATGGGATGACCGGCGGCTTGTCGGAAAGGGCGATTCTGCTCCGACTAGGGGACCCTCGCAAGCTGGCAAAGGCTTATCAAAGTGATTATCTCACGAAGGATGGGTTGACGTTTTCTCTGAGGAGAATTTGGCTCATGCTTAGCTTCTACAGCACAACGGGCCTGCTGAGTGCCATAGTTGTCCCTCTACTCGCAACCATCGCTTACGGGTTCGGCTTTGTCGCGGTGATCACCCCGATCGCCGGCATTCTGCGCTCCTTAGGCGTCCCCTGGATCAGCATGAGCTTCACAGGCGAGAACGATGTGCCCCTAAACTGGAGCATTCCCTATTCCCTCGTGGTTACAGCCTTTTTGGGTATCATTGCTTATTTTAGCCGAAAGGCGCTGACGACCTATCTGCAGTTTCTCTCCAAGCAGTACAGCAAGCTGATTCCGCGGAATTAAAAAGAAAAGCAGGACCATTGCTGGCCCTGCGGGAATGCGGGAAAAACGGAGCTAAACCTTCCATAATCTCGTTGCGCCGATGAACATATCCTCTTTGAATTCCAGCCTGTACACATCGGGCTTGGATATCTGCAGCAAGAAATCCAGGCCGTACTGACTGTCGAAATGCCCCATCATGAGCGTCATGATCAAGCCATGCGTTCCAACTACGATCTTCTGCCCCTTGTGCTTCTGCAAAATATCTTTGAGCGCCGCGACGGATCGTTCCAGGCAAGCCGCGTTGGATTCCCCTCCCGGCAATGAATAGCTCGGGTCAGCGAACATCTTCTGAAGAGTGGGATAAATGTCCTGATCGGCGATGCCCTGGTTTTCACTAATAAAATTCAATTCTCTTAACTCTTCATAAACAGTGATTTCCTTGCCAAGGGACTGGGCTAAGCCTTCAATGGTCAGAACGGCCCTTCGATACGGGCTCGAAACGAACGCATCGATTCCTTCCTCTTTCAATAGGTTCGTGATTCGGTCAACATCGGCCCATCCCTTGTCCGTAAGTCCTCGCGTTCTCTCGTTTCCTTCCGTTTTCAGCGATTCACCGTGTCTGACCATGTACAGATAAGTGTTCATATATCCTCCTGGGAAATTCATGATGGGGTATGTATAGGTCCATATACTCTCCGAAGTTCACACACTTCCAATATAAGTAATTTTGAGATCTATTTCAATTTCCATCAAGGTACATACTTCATACTATAAAGATTTAGGAAATCCTTAATGTTGTCGATTAGTTCATGGATATTTTTTCTTGTTACCTTCAGACCAACATCTTTATGGACCAAGGTATTTCTTATGTCTCTGAACTTATGAGCTTTCCTTGCCCATCTTTTCCACTCATCACTGTTGAAATTATCGTTTTTGTAAACATTTATGGTTTTATAAACTAACTCATCACTATCGCCATTTAAAAAACTCTCATAAATCGAAAAAATATAAACAAAAATAGATGTGTTTTGGATTGCGTATATTGGCAATGCTTCTTGCGGTTCTAAGAAGCTATTCATTTCATTAATCGAATGCTGTATTTCATCTCCCATACGAGAAAATGAAGCATTTATTTTATTTGATTCATCCAATACCATATCTTCATAGTCTTTAAAATCTCCCCCCTCTTTGAGGATGGATTTTACAAAATCGGTATTCATGTTCGTGTTATCTGATATGGATTCGGATCTATCCGCTAGTTCATTTAATAGATAGGCAAAATTCAGCAGTCGTCTTTCTACGATTTCTGTATAGTTTGATGAGAATGTATCCATATAAAAAACTACTGAATCCAATTTTTTCAAAAGAGCTTCTTTTGACTGCATAAAGTCCTTGATCATGATTATTCATTCCCTTGCGACCATTTCACCTAACGTTGATATATTCACGAGTTATTGTTCAATCCACTTTGATCAACAAGTAGTTTCCTACTACCCAACCGAGGAG
The DNA here is from genome assembly GCF_001457415.1 of Gorillibacterium timonense. Taxonomy (GTDB): domain Bacteria; phylum Bacillota; class Bacilli; order Paenibacillales; family NBRC-103111; genus Gorillibacterium; species Gorillibacterium timonense. Next base: position 325,615 of record NZ_LN881720.1, on the reverse strand, counting down.
TATCAGCACCTTAATGGGGATTGACTATGTTGATCGTTCGATCTTTTCTCTCCGTCTTAGATAGCTCTTAGCTTGCTTATGTTGTCTGAGTCATCTTTCCCGATTATACTATTAAAACGAGGAAAATAATGGGGTTTCCAGAATAAATGTCCCAGGTGCGGCGAGGACGTTCAAGTTTTGCGCAGCTTCCCGAATAATAGAAAAGGCCCAAAGGAAAGGAGCCCACAGGATGAATCCATTCAAATTTAAGCTTCTGTGCTTGCTGTTGCTTATCTTAACCGTGGCTACGGCTTGCAAGGAGACCAGCGGAGAAGGGGAAGGACCCACGGCCCAACCAACCCAATCCGCAAGCACCGCCCCTTCCGTTTCTTCTTCTCCGATCGAAGCTTCTCCCGAGAAAAGTGATTTGGCGTCCCCTGCAACAACTCCCCCGGTTGCCTCGCCTGTTGGTGATCCGACCACATCTCCAGCGGATCTGGAATCGGTAATCGACGGTTACATTCAGCAAGGATATATGGTGGAGGCAAAGCATGTCTTTGTGAGAGAGTTTGAAGGAATGGGCAAGCTGACCATCACTCCGGCAACTATATCGTCCGTAGATGAGGGCCTGCCTCCCTTTGTCCTGATCGTATCGGGAGGGGATAAGATTCAAGTGCTGAAGCCGGAGGGGGAGGAACGGTATCCCATGTTGAACTCGTTTGAGGCGATAGCCTTTGTCGACATCGACCCCCACAGCCTTAAATCAGGCTATACGGATATTATCGTCATCGCTGATTTTGTCACAGGCGCAGGTCCGCAGGGGATGGAGCCCTTCTCGAAGGCTTTCATTTTCAAGAATGACTCATGGGGGAACTTCGTAGAGGATACCGAACTGGAGAACCGGATCGCTCATTCCGCCACAACTCGCACCCTCACTGTGAAGCAGGTGCTCAAGCTGGCAGAGCCCGTTGACATCACAAGCTTTGTCGGGACTTATACACGAGAAGGTTCTTCTGACTACGAATCCGGGATGATCACCATCAAAGCCGTCACCGACAGCCAGGTTTCCTTTGCATTCGATGGCTATCACGTTAACGGAGGCGAAGAAGAGCTTAAACTCGGAAATATGAGCCTGGGGAAACTTGAAGACGAACAGGCAGTCATAACCGAAAGCGGCCAATCCGCCGTGTATCGGGATGAGGAGAACGACTACGAGATGACCTTTTATTTCTATCAGGACGGCACCTTTGAGATTGTCGAAGTCGGGGACTCTATCTATGGGCACAATGTCACCGCAGAGGGAATCTATCAAAAGAATCGATAAACGAACGGATAACCAGCGCGGCGTATGCTCCCTACATAAAAAGAAGAGAGGGACATGAGCCTCTCTCTATAGGTTTTGCCTAATAAACTGAAGCAGCCTGCCCTTCTCTTCCTCTGAAATTGCATCGGCCGACAGCTTTCTCGCAGCTACCGGGGCAATCCAGGGATGGACCTCATCGTAGGTGATTCCCGACAGCTTCGTGTACTCGTCCATGAAAATATCAATGACCGCTTCTCGTATGGAATCAAAGCCTTCTCGAATTTCGTCAGGCAGATCATCGGGCAATACGGCATACCGAATCATGATGATGTATTCGGCCATATCTCCTTCCGGATTGCCCGAAGCCGCATTCATCCAGTCGAGGATGATCGCTTCCCCATCGTCTTTTACCATGATATTGCCGGGATTGGGATCGCCATGGCAGATCACGTGCTTAGCCGGTAACCGGTCAAGTGCAGCAATCACCGCTTCCTTCTCCTCTGAGGTCAAATGACCGATATACCGGATGCTCTGCTTAAAGCTCTCTTTTTGCGATGGCAGCGGATGGTCGGAAGCGGCTTGGCTATGTATGGCGTATAGAATGCGCGCGGTCAACCGAATATCCTCGCCACCCTCCTCCGAGGCTTCGTCGGACAGATGCTGCAACTGCCCCATAAATCGATCCCCTAACGTCTCCCCCTTAATCTGCTCAAAAACAATCCCTGTGCGCCCTTCAACCTTAGTCCATTCATAGGGCCGCGGGACAGGAAGTCCGCATTCCCATGCCGTGAGGGTGTTTCGGTATTCTCTTCGCATCGCTTCATCGTCTGTGTTGGGTTTGGCCAGCTTAATGATTTTGTCAGGGCCTTCCCATTCGAACACTTCTGAACAACCGCCCTCGGCGACCTTCGCCCCTAGCCTGATTGGCATTGCCATTCCTCCTTATCGATCACAATCCGCTATTCATCTGAATGGGATGGGGAACATCAGCTTGACGACTTTACAATCGTAAACTTAACCTTCCATTTGGCATATTTGTCTGAATTCGTGCCCTTGGAAACCCTGAAGTTGAGCGTCTCGTTCGTCTTCTCCTTGAAGGACGACAATTTCACCGAGCTGGTTTTCGATCCGCTAGACGGCTGTTTATCCTGTTCTTTGGCTACGGCCTTTAGCTTCACGCTATCCGTCGATTTGAGCGTCAACTTCACCGTGTTACCCTCTTTGATCGACTTCTCATTTACATAGATCTCCGTTTTCCAGTTGCTGGCCATACCTTTGCTCTCGACCAGCTCCACATTCGTCAGCTTCACTTTGACGGTAACCGTCTCGCCTTCTGCAGAGACTGGCTGGACGAAGGAAAGAGCGAGCAGGGAGCAGATGATGAGCAGCTTGAGCTTTTTAATCATTGGTAAAGCCTCCTTCTTTATCTGTATTTCGGAACAATGTATAAATTTAACTTCTTAAATTTATCAACAAAATATAATCAAGTATTTTGAATATTTCTTTCTCATTCATTTTTTTGTCCCTTCATGACCTGTATTGTGGATTGTCTACTGCGCTTTTCCTTACAGATCTTAGAGTGTTGTCAGTGACAAAGTATTAATGTGATTGTAGTCTCTCTGAGGTTCTAACTATTGTGACCGTAAATTCTTAATATCCTTTGATAGGTCTCCTCATTTTGTGCAACCTTTAAATATTCTATCTGTCTTTGTTCAACTAACATTTGCAGTTCAACGGTTTTGTCACCACTAGGAGGAATTTTAGATGATATTAGAGCTTCAATTAGCTTTGTTAATGGTAATCCTATAGCTTGTTTAAAGTTAAAACCTAGTATTTGCAATATATTTAAAGTCTCTTTTGATAAGATCGGTTTAAACATATCAATGCTTTGCCTCATTTTATCAATATCTTCATTACCGCTCTGTTGAATGAGGGTTTCCAATATTGGAATAACACTGTTAGTAATATAATCTATGTCTTCTTCTGAAATCCTCTGCGCAATTAGTTTTTCTTCATAGGCTTGAGTTATTTGAATAAGTTGATTTTTATCCGATATCAACTCGTTTATAATTTCTTCAAGACTACTAATGATTTCTCCCTGATTACCCTTCTGTTTAACAGCTCGTATTTTATCAAATATTGCTTCAACGCTTTTCTTTCCAATATGACTTGCTAATTCTGATGTTACCTTAATCATCTCTGAATTTAATTCCATTTAAAAACCTCCAATTTATGTTCCGAACTATCACTTCAACCCCTACCTCTTACTCACCAGCTTCTTGCTCTTCCACCTTTTCAGCTTATCATCCAGGATCAGCCCGTTGATCAGCTTGATATTCAGCCGTTCCGCAGCTTCCTTGGCTGCTCTGGTGAAGTTGCTTGTTGTCACGATCCAGGCGTCATAGCAGCCATGCACTTGTTAGCCTGCCTTAAGTCGCAAGACAATGTCGTTACCGACATCTTGCTTCCACCTTTTGCATTGGACGGCGATCTTATAACCTTCTTTTCCTTTCAGAATCAGGTCCACTTCATGATCACCTGCCCCACCGATACGTTGTACCGTATAGCCCTGATCGATATAGTAAAGCTCCATGAGCCGTTCGAAGTCAGTGCCGGATAAGGTCTGCACATCGGCTTTTAGGATTTCCGCATCCGTGAGCTTACGAGTGGTTGTCCGGGTTGCACTAGTACGGGGGTTTCCTTTCGTTTTGACTGCTGTAGTGGGAGGACGGCTTCCTGCTGCCGAAGAACCGCCCGCTTTCTTGGCTTGGCGTCGTTTGGTCGTCCATCGACTCCCACAGATCTCACCAATGAGCACGGAACCGAACAGGATGCCGAAGAAAAAACCCCAATGCAATCCTGGTATCGCAAAGTAAATTCCCATTCCACCAAGAAGAGATACCGGTTACCGCTTTTGCTACTTGTCTGCCTTCTGCATAATACGTTCTGGCCATGTGATCCTCCGTCTTTTAGCGACATTTTCTTACACACTCTTCTATAATCTGGGACCATATGCTCAAATATAGCATAATACTGGATGACTTTGGCATCACTTCAAAGAAAAAAAACCCGCATGCTCTCTGGCACACGGGTGTCGAACGTCTTCCGATTAACAAGAACCACACTGCTCTCTCCATCTCATCAGCCAATCGAGCTGCCCATCCAGGAAAGCCTCATCCACACAGTCCAGACCGAACAATTCGATAATGGTCGCCTGAAGCTGATAATGCCGGATGGCAATCCAGTCCGGAAACGAGCGGAGCTCGGCGTCCGTGAGGCTTCGCTGCTTCGAATAGCCACGGAGAAACCGCTCCAAGGCCTCTGTCGTTCTTTTATAGCCTTCCGGGTCAAACTGGAAATAGTCGGTTTCGTCGCAAAACGTCGCGATGTCAAAGCTAGGATAGGCCCAGCATGAAGTATCGAAATCAAGAAGAACATCGTTTCCCTTGAGCGTACGCAGCAAATTCCCCCGATGCAGATCTCCGTGAGAATACCCACGAGGCAGGCCCTTCACCTTCTCCCACAGCTCATCGCCGTATTCGCGGAATCTGGCCAGCTTGGAATCCGGGTACTTCTTTTGCAACAAAATGTTCAGGTAGCGGTCAATGAAAAAGGGCTTATCGCGCTCCGTCAGCTTCCCGGGGTAACCTCCCATAGCATCATGAAGCCTCCCGACTAAACTGCCGATCTCCTCTAAACCCTCGCCCGCTTCCGGTTCTCTTCCGTCCACATAGCCAAACAAGACAAAGAGTCGGCTTTCATCAGACTCGTTCGATTCCAGGTACGGCAAGCCGTTATTACAATGAAGGACCGGCGGCACCGAAAGGTCGTGCTGAGCAAGATAGATCAGAATATCAAGCGACTGTTTCACCGTATCTTGAAAAACAGGCGAGACCACCTTTAGAAAATACCTCTCGGTCCCGCTGAACACGACATAAGAACGGCAGCCCCCCTCGCGCTGAAAGACGATGTCATCGAACTTGAGGGGATAGCTGCGATTAAGCTGCTCTAGGATAACGTCCGATTCCTGCATGGTCATTCCTCTCTCTCGTCTAGTCCTATTCATAGAGATCTTCTTGTAAGATGCTTAGCCTATCGGCTCGAACATCTAAGGATACAGCGAATTACTTCGTTCTTAACGCGATCGGGTGGTCCTCATTCAGTTGAAGCAGGTCCCACTGGTTCCCATACAAGTCCTTGAAGACAGCGACCATCCCGTAGGGTTGTTCCTTCGGCTCTCGAACAAATTCGATGCCTTTCGCCACCATGTCGTGATAGTCCCGCCAGAAATCATCCGTATTGAGAAAAAGGAAAACGCGCCCGCCCGACTGGTTCCCGATGAAAGGCTCTTGCTCCGGTTTGCTGGCGCGAGCCAATAGGATGGTCGTCCCGACCGATCCCGGGGGAGCCACAACCACCCACCGCTTGTCCTGCTCGGGCTGATAAGTGTCCTCCACCAAAGTGAAATGGAGCTTCTTCGTATAGAACTCAATGGCCTCATCATAATCCTCCACGACCAAAGCAATATGTACAATCGATTGAAGCATAGTTCATCCTCCTGTATGTTGAATGATCTCCATCATTTCTTTACAAGCATGGCCTGAATCTGTCCGTTCCATATAGCTTTTGATCTGGAGCGCGCACTCTTGAGACGTGTGTTGATCTGTATGTACGACGAGATCATAGATGCAATCCTCATAGATGCAATCCTCATGGATGCTATTGATCTGACCTTTCGCCTTACCGAGCGTGCGGTCCTTTCTATCCCGTTCCCTTCTCTCCAGCTCCTCCAGGTTGCAAGAAACTTTAATAAAGAATACGGGCTTATCGCGAAGCAACCTGACGCATTGCTCTCTCCACTGCTTATTGCCGAAGATATGATCCACAATAAGGTTGATCCCCAAGTCTGAAAGAACACTTATCGTCTGATGATAAAAGTCCGTCATTGGGTTTCTCATGAGGCGCTTTCCTTCGTTGAAATCTAGTGGTACCTTGGTTCCATCAAGCTCTGACGAAAAAGTTGAATAAAACATTCCGAATATCCCCGCGTCGAACTTATCTACGGAATAGTGCACATACGGTTCATCTAGCAGTTCTTTTAGGTTCAAGGAAAGAGTCGTTTTCCCCGAGCTTGAAGTTCCATTCAAAAAGATGATTTTCCCTTTTGGCTTCATGGTTCCTCCTTCCTACCCGATTTCGGCTATTTCTTTGGCTTAAAAAGCCCCTTCAGCTTACTCGCTAACCCTTCCGGTCCTTTGATGACCTTCGTTTCCCAGCCATCATAATCACCATGAAATTCTTCCGCCGCACCTATCAAGAAGTCCGTTACTTCATTGATGAAATCCAGTTGAACGAAATCATTTCTAGAAATTCTTAACGAGTACTTATCTTCTTGGGCAACCTGATCTTCAATGTGAAATCCGGCTTTTTGAACCTTCTCTTTGAAGAGACCACAGGACTCCTCCGAGCTGAAATAAATCCAGTGATTCACAGGTCGGGATCTTTCTAGATTGTCTCCAAGCTCGATTAATTTATCTACCAACTGTCTGTTCGCCATTCGATGCCGATCGGTTGTATCGGGGTAGAGAACCTCATGATAGAAGGATCTTGGCTCCTGTTCCTCAATACGGGTAAGGCTGTACTTATATGTTTTGACGAGTGTCTCGGCAAGACTCTCCAATTCCCTTCCATCTGCAGAATCCGTATAGTAAAAGAAATCTCTCTTGCCATGCGCGGTGATCCGTCCGACATACAGATAATGATGATCCAAGGAATCCAGGATAGAATCCTCAATCTCATACAAAACAGCTGCTTCTTTTTCACAGGTAAGTCCATCCGCGTTCGGTTCATTTAATGTGACGCTCAGCCGGAACAAATGGACGAGCCCCTCATTTGCACCATCTGCCCAAGGCTCCATATCCAACAAGAAGGAAGCTGGCTTTTCATCCAGGAAAGTAAAGTATGTATTCCAATTGTCTGACATCCCTGCACCGCCCTGCAAATGATGTGATCTGATTCCGGTAACCTGCCATTCGATTATCTCTTCTGAAGTGTCTTTACTAAAACCCTTGTCAGCCCAAATCCAATGAACGCTCCTAATGTATTTAAAAGAAGATCATCAACGTCAAAAGTACCTAAGCGGGTGATCAATTGTGTCCCTTCGATGATTACTAACTTGCCGATGGTTCCTCTTAAAGTACAGGGTTTATTTCCAACCATTTTTTCAGCAAAGCAATATCATCATCAACATTTCTTAGGACGGCATAATCTCCCCAAGTAGTTGGGAAATAAGAAATATATAGAGTGCCTATATTAAAGATTCTCCTGAACGGAATAAAAAGGGCAATCGAATCAACTTCATTGCCGCTCATTGCTCTCACCTTGTTATATCCATTAAGAAATTGATTCTTACGCTGCTCCCTCTCCTTCAATTTGGTTACATCACTTCCCATGCCAAACGGGAAAGCGTACATGGAGATATCATAGGCCCTCCATCCAATCCCACAAAAATCAAAATCAATCAGGATAGGCTGATGGTTATCATCGACTCGTATATTTCCACTATAAATATCGCCATGGCACACACCATATTGCGGTCTTTCGGTACTTAGACTTTCTAGCTTCTTTTTTACACCCTTTGCGACTTCCTCTAAAAAATGGACGTCAAATTCATGAACAGTAGAAAACTCTCTTATCGCGTTCATAGAACGATCGATAAATGAATGGGCGTCTAACCTCCATCGATTAATACCAAACTCGAAATCATCCCAAGCACGATGTATAGAAGCAATATACTTGCCTAATCTTTCGTTAACTTCAACCGTTTCCTCTAGGTGAGTAAACTCGTATTTCCCGACTGAGGTGTATAAAACGCCGTACCTCATTCCATTTCCCGTATGGAAATCTGAAATGTACGTTCCGTCCCATTTTGCAACCGGGATTACGGTTTCAATACCTGATGATTTAAGATGATGAAGCAAATCAATCTCGGTTTGAATTTCTTCCCTGCTTCTTATCCCTTGACGGTATACCTTAAAGAAATACTCTTTATGGTCTGTTACTACCTTGTATGTATCATGCAAGCTTCTATAAAACAACCGACATGTTAGCGTGGCGCCAGGGAAATATTGTCCTGTCATATAGGTACCAAGTGCATGTGATGATAATACAGACGCTTCTAATGGAAATATTACATCCATGTAGTACGATCCTCCTCCAACAATGGCCTACTCGATTTCATCCGATTTTCTGCCAACTCCATAATTGCAGGATCCATGATGGTTATATCGATAAAACCATATCGATTTCGTCATCCGCCATTTCACCCATTTGCTGAAACCCGTGTTTTAGATAGAGCTCCCTAACATTTTCATTGCCGACTATGTACGTGGTTACAATTTCACTGCAGTCGCTTTCTTTTTTGACCCACTCAATTGCTAATCCAAGCGCTTTGCTCCCGTATCCTTTCGATTGATACCTCTCATCGATCATAAATTGCCATATGAAATAATGGTTGTATTCTTCATTAAATCGAAGCATGATAAATCCCACCATTAGGTGATCCGCATAAATGGCAAATGGCATCACTTTATCATAATAAACATATGCTTTTGCCAGCGAAAGCACGTTGGGTGAAACAAAATTATGTTGATCTTCTTTCACCTTTAAATCCAGACATTCTCTATAATTGTCGCGTGTTATTTTCTCTAACCTTACCATTACGAGTGTGTCTCCCTTCGTATTAGTTACTTGGCTCAGAATCCATCTTCTTTTGTCGGTTCACCATTGTAAAATTTATCGAGCCCGTCTATCTCTTTTGTTTGAAACGAATTCATTCCCGTTATGAAGCGGAAGATCTTGCAAGCGAAATAATGGTGCACATCCTTGACGGTATAGCCAAATACAAGATTGAATCGCTTGAAGCATGGGTTTGGCGAATCGCTCATAACCGATATGCACGATGGTGTAAAGCCCAAGCCCAGAAGACACGTGCCGAAGTGTGCTCCGCTGACCAACTGTTTGCCATTGAGGTTGATTATGGTGTTGTTGACGCGCTGACCATCACCGATGAATACGAGAGGGTGTTTAACTCTCTGCACACCCTTTCCTCCGAATATAAAAACATTCTAGTGGACTATTATATCGGGGAAATGCCGGTAAAGCGTCTTTCCGACAAATATTCTCTGCCCGAAAGCACCGTAAAATGGAGGCTGAACGTCAGCCGAAATAAAATCAGAGAACGGATTGGAGGCAATCGAATGGATAAGGTTTATACTAGAATAAACTGGGAAACGACCGCATGCAACGGCTCCATGAACGCAAGTGCTTATCTGAACAATCAGGTCGCGCGCGCCATTTGTGAGGCGGCTTATGAAACCGCTTACGATCGAAGAAATTAGCCTGAAAACGGGTCTTCCGACGATGTACATCGAGGATGCGCTTCCTCATCTGCTTTACGGGGATGCAATGGAACAAACCGGTAGCAAATATGGGACGAATTTTATTGTTCTGCGACTTGGAGACAAAGAGCGTTTGGAAAAAGAATTTGCTCCGATCGTCGAGGAATCTCAAGATGAACGCGACAGAAGCAGTGAATACGCTAGCGGTTGCAATGTTACAGACGCCGAAAAGGGATTGATCTACTACTATCATACCGTCAAGTATTTTACTGACCTATATGATAACGAAGGAACACGACGGCTTGCTGCAGACGCGCATAAACTTCCGCCAAAATGTACAAATGGTTGGATTCCCGACGGATTGCTGTCCGAAGATGACGTCATTCGGCTTCTGCAAACTAATCTAATCATAAAGTCGGGCGACACCTACAAGCTGAACTTTGCTTGCTTTTTACAAGAGCAGTTTACGGAATTTTCTGGACTGTTCCGATTAGAGGATGAGACCATCACCAAGCTAATTACGGATTTGATTCTGAGCATCCACAAGAGCTTCAAGTCTTTTGTTCCAAAACGCCTGGACAGTCAAATCAATCAATGGGTCTCGTGCTTTGTCCATAACGTTGCTGGATATGTAACGGAAGAGCTTATCCATAGAAATGTGCTTGAAAAGCCCAGCTTGGACCAGTCATCGACAAACGGCGTTTTCTATATCGAGGGTGCGTATTTGCCTATCTGAACAACAGCAGTATCGCAACTCCCTTGCTAAATCGGGCAATATTCAAATCGCCTCCGGTCATGAGAAACGACAAACCTATCTGCGGAAGCCTGAAGAAATTCAAAAGTGGATAGAGGAGGCAAAGTCCATCTCGATTCAAAAAGAACAGGTCGATGAGAAAACGAGTATGTTCGATCCTGATTACCGGGTGACGTTTCGGGAAGGGACCTCTTATTCGACTTGTTATTTCAAGTTTAAAGGATCGCGTGGATTGTACGAGAACATCACGGGAACAGGGGGCGAATCGGTTTGGTTTACCCCCGACAAAAGCATATCGGATTGGTTGATGCCATACTTTTCAGCATTAACAAGTGACCTTGTCCCAGTTGACCCTTCTCGACCAGATGCATCTGTGATTAATCGTTTTACTCAACTGTCCAATGAGAAAAAATTCGATAAAGCTGCCGAGCTCCTTATGGGTGGACAAGAGAATCCGAATTACCGAAGAGGCCCTGTTCCAGAAAGCTTGTTGAGGAGTAAAACCAACCTTCGCATGTGGGATAAGACCGAAAGCACCGAAGGACAGTATCAAATGGATGAACGTGTGCCTTATTGGGACTACCGAACGTTTCTGGTTGAGTATCAAGGGGATTGGAAGGAAAAACCGCGAGATGCCTTACCGATCGATGCTCCCCGCTATGAAGTGTATACCCTTGTCCAGTTGACATCCGATACGAATTCTCCCTGGTTGATCTATAACATTACCGGAGGCTCTTCAAAGTGGGTAGACATGAACCCAGCGCAGTAGTCTTAATGATTTCGATAAGACCCGGACTTCTCATATCTCCTTTGCACCTTGGACATTCGTTCTTGAATCTCAAGGTTTGATGAGCTGCTTCTAATTCTGCATCATGAAAGACATAGGCGTCCCGATCAAAACAGAAAGCATCGAGATCTAGACCGCAATCAAAGCAATGAAACGTTCGATAATACACATAAAAAAAGCTTTCATACGGGATCGTTTTCCCCAGGGTTTCCACATCCTCATCAAACCCTTTAGGGAAGTATAATATCCTTGGCCACCATTGTCCTTCTTTCCAAGGAACCTTCTCCAAAACAGCCAGCGTGTTTGTGCCTCTGACACCAAATTGATTTAAATAGGGTTGGATAAACGCTAGTGTGAATTCGGTTTTTAGGATGGGGATGCCTCGATAATCCGATTGTTCTTGACTCATAATGACTTCCCATTCTGCAAGCTCAAGGTAAAGAAACAACGGATTTGCCCCCTTGAATCGTATTCCATTATTATACATCTGACAATCCAGAGACAAAACCCTCAAATCCTTTCAGCAAAAAAAGAGCAGCCTCTCGGCCACTCCTTCCCCATTCACGTAACAACCTCATTCTCCTGTCTAATCACAGCGATGAATTGTTACTTGTCATCACTTTCATTTCGAGGATTCCCCAAAAAATTGACCACGATCTTGGTTTCTTTCTTCTTCCGCTTATAGCGCTTGCACAGGTATTCTCCAACCGTTTTCTTCTTGTTCATATAGGAATGCGGGATCCTTATCACTTCTCTGTTCTTTAACAATAAGCGGTATTCATCCTCATCACGGCTGGCAATTCGGATTGTCCCCATTTCACGATAACGATAAAACTCAATGAGTTCAATCTCGCTTATTTCGATCTCAAACCATCTCATCTTGTAAACCCACTTGCTTAATTTATCATCCTTGATCTGATAAGTAACACCAAACTTATAGAGGATCAACATTCCCGATGCAACAGAGGTTCCCAGGAATAACAAACGCGGTGCGCCATAAAATGCGAGCAAATTCATGAAGAGCAAAAGCAGGATCAAGCTCACTTCAATGTGATGGCTCACCGATTCATTTTCCACTACTTTACCACATGATCGAAATTATATGTTATCCCCTATTCCTATTCCTTCATCCTCTCCCACCAAAAAAAAGCAGCCCTTCGGCCGCTCTTCCTTTCATTCATCCCATTCAAACCAAGGTGCGTTCGCATCCTTCACGTAAATCATCACTTCATTATCAGTTTCTTCCGTCATTCGCTCGGGGTAGCGCGCTTCTCCTCGGACGTGGAAGCTCTTTACGCCCGTTACATCAAATTCGACCTGAGCGTTATTTGCGAATTGCTCGTACGTGTATTTCACGGTCTGCCCATTGATCGTTATATAGATGTCCATGACCTGACGCGCCTCAATCCGAATGGCTGCCTTCGTCACAACCTGGCCCGGATTCGTGCTCCATTCGGGTGCAGGGGCCAGAACAATATTGGTGTCCGGACCACCGTTGAAGAGGTTGGCGCCGAACCCCGTTTCTCCGCCGGCGTCCAATGTCTGATAAGACATCGGTTCTTCCGGCTCTGTTGGCTTCACGTAAGCATAGTCTTCACCGGCTGCCATCAGCATCCGGTTCAGAATGGTGACGATCTCCGCCCGCGTTACGGACCGATCCGGGTAGAAGTATCCCTTGGCATCCGGCGTAATAATTCCGAGCTTGCTGAAGCGGTAGAGGGCACTAGCTTTCACATAGTCTAGATCGCTGGCCCACCAAACCTCCCCCTTCTCACGGATCAAGGCGAGCTTAGGCGACATCAAGGAAAGGGGTAAGCCGCTTTTTTCGAAGCTCTCGTAGGAGAGAAACTCCCGTTGTGGAATGTCCTTCACCTTGGCCAGTTCCTTCGCCAAGGCCGAATCCTCCGGCTCTAAGGGACCCTCGATCTTGCTGAATAGAGCGTCCAGCGTCATGAGCACTTCCCAACGGGTCATGTTCTTCTCCGGTTTATAGGTATAGCTTTCGTTCCAGAAATCTTGGACATCCGCCGCATAGATCGGCCAAGTGGTGCTGTACAGCTCGGCGAATTCCTTGCTGGCCCAATGGTTCTTCGGCACCCCAGGAATGGTTGCGGGCTCGGGGTTGCGAAGCAGCGGGAAGAGGCGGTATACCATCACCGTAAATTGCGCTTTGGTAACAGGTTGACCGGGCCGAAAGGTCCCGTCGGGAAATCCGTTCAGAATGCCGCGCCGGCTCATTTCGTCAATGGACGGCTTGGCCCAATTATACTGGCGGTTACCATCCACATCCTTAAACCCGGCAAGAGCGGGCGTTACCCAGACCGCCGATATAAGGATGAAGGCGATGCAAGTCAAAAGCAGCTTTTTCAAAGAGGACAAACTCCTTTGGTGTAATGTCTGGATGTACGATACGTGATCCGTCTATTTCCAGCAGGACTAGTGTACCAGATAAGGACAGAAATCTCATGACATAACCTGGTAAATGGGTGCCTGATGGTTCATACGATCCGTCGAAAGTAACATACTCCCTGGTTGCCTTGATCTATGTAACCGGTCTCCACCATGGATTTACAATCGACCCAACGTCGAATTAGCGCAAGGACAATGTCTTATATACACACATTTATGTCTTATATAATTGACATAGTGACTGGGTTATGGTACTTTTTATATAGGAGGTGGTAACGATCGGAAAGAATTTACGAATAAAAGCTGCACGAGCGGCAAAGGACATGACGCAAAAAGACCTTGCAGATGCAGTCGGAGTTGCCCGCCAAACCATAAACGCCATTGAAAAAGGCGACTATAACCCCTCAATCAACCTATGCATTTCCATTTGTCAGGCTCTGGGTAAAACCCTTGACCAACTTTTTTGGGAGGATGATGAGCATGAAGAGCAAGAATAACGGACTGGATGAACGTCAAAAAGAAAGGCGTAATAGCATTGGCAATCAAATGTTCATGCTGATGTTCTATGCTCTTTTTCTAGATTCCGGCCTCTACGGGTCGGGAATTCACTGGCTTCCCTATCCAGCAAATAGTTTGGTCATCATTACAGCCTGCATGGGGATCTACCTGATTCGAACGATAGCAGCTGATGCCTATCTGCCTCCAAAGGCTCATGGCAGGAAAACCACCGTTTCTGCGATCCTCGCAATCGTATTTTCCGTCGTTCTTGCGATAGCCGCCTATCGTCTCTTTGGACGTACGACCCCAGCCACCGGGACAGAGACGAACGACAACTCGGCGCTCATTCTCTTTCTTGTCTCCGCTGTCGCCCTGCTCATCTCGCTCATTGTCACCATAATCAAAAAGGCAAACGACAAGAAGGATAGCATGGAGTAAAGGAGCTGGCCCCTCCTCCTTCGAAGCTTCTGTTAATGAAGACAGCGAACGACCACAAAAAGGAGCGAACCAAGCAAAGGGCCCTTCCCTGCTTGATTCGCTCTCTATCTTTTCTTTGATGCCATCCCGCCGACCCGCAGCAACCACCTATTTTGCCTAGCGGCAGAGCTTTCCTTTTACGGGTTCGTCATCTCCTTAAGCTTCCCCTCGCTGCACCTATAGTGCGTGATCGAATCGCTAACCGCCCGGTCGAACATGAACCGTTCGAGTTGATCTGCAGCTAAGCCGTGGATGTTCTTTACTTCAAACCCCTTTACTCCAACGGCCTTGATGGTATCTCCGCTCTCTTCAAATGATAACGGGCTGTACCAGGCATAATCGTCGGACCGCACTATCCAAAGAGCGGTGCCAGTTTCATATTCATAGAAGTCTTGAATGTACACCTCTGCTTTATTCCATTGGTCCCGCTCACTCGAGGCATTGAGGTCTTCACATATCCTTTTTGCATATTCCTTTGCTGCGGCGATCATTTTATCCTTGTGCGGAGTGGAGCCATAATCCGGTTTATGCGGTTCGGATATGTGCTGGGTGAGGGTACCCTTTGCCTGGAAGTCCTGGCCCGGCCAATCCGCTCCGCTCTCCTCCTCGGTTACCTTGCCATTGGCATAAACGATTCCGTCCATCAGAGTGAACGTCACCAGACTCTTTCCCTTATCCGCATGTGCATAAATCCGTTTCTGTCCGTCAGAACCGGTATAGAGCCTGAGCTCAAATTCAAGATCCTGTCCGATATAGGGCTCAAACTCGTTAGTTCCTTTGCCTTCCGTTCGATCCGGGTATAACCATAACCGCAGATTGATGTAGTCCTCCAGAGCGGTTCGGATTTTGGCCAAGGTGTATCCGGCAGGGAGTTCAGCTTCGGCGGCAGCGCCTAGGTCGGTAGCTTTAAGCTCGCTTGATACGGCAGTCGTCGTGATCCCGACCCCAGTCTTGGTAGTCGTGGCGCATCCTCCCATCAGCAAGAGTACCGCCGTCAACAGGAGGATCCACCCTTTGCTTCTTGTCATATTCGTTTCTCCTCCGCCATGTGGAAGACATGAGCTTGGTTATTTTAGGTTATAGAAAATATTATGGGTGCTTCTCTCACTGTTGGTGTCCAGGTTGCTGTTGCTGGTTATGGTAGCAATGGAGGACGGATTCTGCAAAGACGATGTGGAATCGAACACAATCACAACATCCTTGATGGCCACGTAGCTGCTTCCTCCATTAAAGCTGTAACGCAAGCCGCTGCCGGCGGGTGAAGTATCCGCACCATTCCCTGGCAAGAGGAAGTAGGTCAAGCCTACGAAATACAATTGGCTGGAGATTCCTGCAGGCTTGGAGACCAGCGAAGCATAATCGGATGCACTGGATGTGGAGAGAAGTGTGCAAGCATTCCACACCGCATTGCTCCATCTGGCCGAGCTTTTGTCGGGAACACGGGCATTTGTCGTTCCGCTTGATCCTCCAGTGATAGGCTCGAACGCGCCGGAGCTGGTGGCGACTCCCCGATAGGTGCTTCCTCCGAATGAGCCGTTGCTCTTCCGATTGATCACCACCCAGGCCACAGCATTTTGATCAGAGACGTTCACCGTATTTTCTCCGTATAGCAGTCGGGTCAGGACTTCAACATCGGACAAGCTATTATACCATCCGGAAGAATACGAGATCGACTTTCCGAAGTTTGCATCACTCATCAGGGTGTTCTTCCAATTTGTAATCTGGATGACCATATCCTGGGTGACAAATGGAGAGATTTGTTGACCCTTAGCCGAAAACAATTTGAGGTTCGTCGCCGCATCGGTGGTTTCAATTCCCGTGATATATTGATTGGAGATCGAATCGTAATATTGATAGCCGTTGTAATACCAGCCGGTTTCTGCGTCATAATGTTACCGCTGAAAGATAACGTCCAATTGCTGGTGGGATTGCCTGTCCGAGAGTTGCTGAATATAATGACCGTATCACTAGAGTGAAGGGCTGAGTTTTTTTTCTTCAGCCCCTCCTCATCAAACCGTACGTGAGGTTTTCCCTCATACGGCTTTCCGATGTTCGTCATTCATGGGCATGCAACTTACACGAGTGTCTTGAGTCCATGCAGTTGGCAGTGAAACCTCACTTCGGTGCCGGAGCTGCGCCAGCGATTTCGCTGACGCTTCTTTGCATACCATTTCGTTAGCCGTTGTCGGATATACCAATCTAGCTTGGCCATCCATCTGCTGCTGTATGGGGTCGCATAGTAGTTCTTCCAGCCTTGGATTTTCGGATTGAGCCACTTCACGTGTTCTTCGAACGAGACATGCCGCATGCTTGGCGGCGCCAGTCGTTCTTTCACCACTTCCCGGATATGCTGCTCTGCTTTCTTGCAGAGCCATTGCTGGGTCGTGTAGTACACTTGGCTTCGTCCTGTTTCCGCCTTCGTCTTCCGGTGGTGCATGCCGAGGAAGTCGAATCCTTCTTCCCCCGTCCACAGCCCCACGATCCGCGTCTTCTCCGGGTGCAGCGTCAATTCCAGCCGCTCCATGATCGCCTGTATCAACTTATGAGCATGGATGGCATCCTTCCTTGTCTTGCACACCACGACAAAGTCGTCGGCATACCGCGTCAGTTCTCCAACCGTCTTCCCATGCTTCTCCCACAACTGGTCGAAGTAGTTCAGATAGATGTTGGCAAGCAGAGGTGAGATCACGCCGCCCTGTGGCGTTCCGAGATCGCTCCTCCTGACCTTCCCTTCCTCCAGCACCCCGGCTCCGAGCCACTGGCGGATTAGCTTGAGTACGCGTCTGTCGCTGATTCGCATTTCTACCAGCTTCATCAGCTTCTCTTGGTTGATGTTGTCGAAGTACCCTTGGATGTCCACATCGACCACCCAATTGCCTTTGCGGTTGCATGCTTTCCGGATTCGCTCCAGCGCCCCTTTCGCACTGCGCTTCGGGCGGAAGCCGAAGGAACTTTCTTGAAAATCCGCTTCGTAGATCGGTTCGATCACCAGTTTTACTGCCATCTGTACAACGCGGTCTTGAATCGTCGGGATGCCCAGCGGACGCTTTCGTCCATCCTTCTTCGGGATATAGTGGCGTCGTACGGGTTGGGGGCGGTACCGCTTCTGTATCAATCGTTCCCGGCATTCCTCGATGAACAAGGCTTCACCCTTCTTCTCGATATCCGCGAGCGTCTCGCCATCCACGCCTGCCGCTCCTTTGTTGCCTCGTACACATCGCCATGCTTCCCACAGCACATCCTCCCGACTTACCTTGTCGTACAGCGCATGGAATCTTCTGCTCTTGCTTGTCTTGGCCGCATGACCTAGCTTTTCTCGGAGTTGTTGAACGTTTTCCTTTGGTGTCGTTAGCCGTTTGGCATTCACTGACTCGTACCTCCTCCAAAAGCTTGAACAAAGCAGGGCTCCTTCCCTCCCGCAGGTTGTGTTGTCCTGCGCTCCTCGGTAGTATGAGCCCCTCGGACTCCCTTCCTGCTGATGGCTCATTTCGCCTTTTGGCTTATAGAGCATCTCGTTACGAAAAAAAACTTCGTGCAGGGGAGGGTCTCCCCAGTTCACTGCATCCTCTTTCAGTCCATGCCGCTCCCTTTACGCCGGAGGATTCTTCGCTGTCGCTCCAAGGTCCTAACAGCTTCCATGGCCTTCGCCCAATTCTGCAAGGCTCGGCTTCCTCTTTTCCCTCTTGTGAGGCCTTTTTGTCGACGCGGCAAGATTCACTTCATGTTACGGCCTGGTCTGTTGCTCGCCCTGTCTCTGACAGGTACTTTCGTCGATGCGCTTCTACGCACAGATTTCGCCATGCGCAGGCACCCTAGCTACGCGGGGGCTTGGCCCCTCCCGCGACCGGTCTTTCACCGGCTAGAAGATGCGTGCTTTGCTGGGCACGCCAGAAAAGGAAAAGGATGCCTCCCATGGATGTGGGCCTGCAGCAACAGGCTCACGGGATGCATCCCCCAAACAACATGGTCATTGTATCAAAGTATGAGTTGGATGAAAAGTCGCCCGGCGTTTTTCGTTAGATGTGCAGAAGTGGTTCCCTCTCCCTGCTGTGGAGAAGAGCTTAGCGTTATTGGAAGCCGGAAGCGGAAGCTAGCGAGTGAGGACGGAGAACGCCGCTTGCTCGTCATCCGCCGGCTGCGTTGTACACAGTGCCGGAAGATTCACCATGAACTCCCGGATTGTGTGGTGCCGTACAAGCGTTACGAATCGGCATGTGTGGAACAAGTCATTTCAGAGCCGGTGGCGTTATCCATGGTCGCGGCAGACGACGCGACTTTGCAGCGCTGGAAGAACTGGTTTCAAGAGCAGTCCGCGTACTTGCTCGGTGCCTTAAGATCCATCGCCATTCGCTTTCGTCCGAACCCTGTGGAGAAGCTGTCCGTCCCTTCGCAGTCTGCACATCATTGTATCGGACACTACGTCGGGGACGCCCCCGGCTGGCTGGCACGAATTGTCCGCCCCGTCGTCAATTCAAATTTGTGGGTACATACCCGTTCTGCATTCTTGTCCACCCTTGCTCTGCGGTAGACTCATCTCGAAGTCTACCAAGCGAGGTGCAGAATAGATGAAAGATCAGAAGAAAGCCGAGGCCATCGCGTCGGAGCGCGTCCAACTGCTGTCTCCGCTGCTGGCAGAAGGGCTCGACCCGGCCAAGGCTAGAGAAATCAAGGAACGGATTTGTGAACAGACGGGACTCTCCGAGCGGACGCTGCGCCGGTATCTGGCGAAGTACTGCCAAGACGGGTTCGGTGGTCTAAAACCCAAGAGCAAAGGTCGCCAGCCGTCAGAGACAACCATCCCGACAGAAGTGCTGGAGCAGGCGATCCTGCTGCGCCGTGAGGTGCCCAGTCGAAGCGTCGCGCAGCTCATTCAGATCCTCGAATGGGAAGGTCGCATCAGGCCCGGGGAGATCAAGCGCAGTACGCTGCAAGAGAGACTGGCGGAGCGCGGCTACAGCACACGTCACATGCGCATGTATACGGAATCCGGTGTTGCTGCAAGGCGGTTCCAACAGCGGCACCGCAATCGTCTGTGGCACTCAGACATCAAGTACGGTCCGTACTTGCCCATCGGTCCGAATGGTGCCATGAAGCAAGTGTTCCTGGTGACGTTTGTCGACGATGCGACACGGTTTGTCTTGCACGGTGAGTTCTACCCGGTCATGGACAAGACCATCGTAGAGGACTGCTTCCGCCAAGCCATTCAGAAGTTCGGCGTCCCCGAGTCCGTGTACTTCGACAATGGGAAGCAATACCGAACCAAATGGATGACGCGTGCGTGTTCCAAGCTTGGCATCCGGCTTTTGTTTGCAAAGCCTTACTCACCGGAAGCCACGGGCAAGGTCGAGCGTTTCAATCGTGTGGTTGATGCGTTCTTGAGTGAGTCAGCGCTGGAGAAACCGAATACACTGGAACGGCTGAATGAGCTGTTTACGGTGTGGCTGTCGGAGTGTTACCAGAACAAACCGCATTCCGCGCTGGAGAATAAGCGCAGCCCGGAAACGGCCTACCGCAGCGACAAGAAGCCTCTCCGGTTCGTGGATCCGGACGAGCTCGCCCATGCCTTCCTGCACTGCGAGACGCGCAAGGTAGACAAGTCCGGCTGCATCAGCTTCATGGATCGCAAATACGAGGTTGGCTTGCCATTCATAGGCTGCACGGTGGATGTGGTGTTCGACCCGGCGGACATTACGGAGCTCATCATGGAGTACGAAGGACATGCGCCACGGCGCGTCCGAGAACTCGTCATCGGCGAACGGGCAGGCAAACGGCCTCCGCTGCCGGAGCATCTGGGTCCATTACCGGCAGATGCATCAAGGCTGCTCACGGCAGCAGAAGAACGCAGCCGGGATCGTAAGGCACAGCAAGCTCCGGCTGTAGCTTACCGCCGGGTGAACAAGGAGGACGGCCATGTTTGAGTCCTTCTACAGCCTTGGCCGTTCGCCATTCTCTCGGGACGTACCGACAAGTGAGCTGTATGAGTCGGTCATCCTTGAGGAAACGCTCGGGCGTCTCGAGTACGCTGCCCAGCGCCAGTGGTTCGCGGTCATCACTGGCGACTGCGGCACAGGCAAGACGACGACGATTCGGCGGTTCACGGAAGCACTCGACCCGGCGAAGTACAAGGTGCTTTACTTGTCGGACTCCAAGCTGACGCCACGGCACTTCTACAAGGGACTCTTGGAGCAGCTCGGCTGCGAGTCGAAATTCTACCGCGGTGACGCCAAACGTCAGTTGCATCGCGAGATCGAGCTCATGCGCGGCATTCATCGGCTGCAACCGGTTGTCGTCGTCGACGAAGCGCATTTGCTCGACCGCGAAATGCTGGAAGAAGTACGCTTCCTGCTCAATTTCAAGATGGACGCGCAAAGCCCCATGGCACTCATTCTCGTAGGCCAGAGTGAGCTGTGGGATCGACTCAATCTTCAGGCGTATGCGGCCATTCGCCAGCGCATCGACCTGCAGTGCAAGCTGCCGCATTACGATCGCGCCCAGACCGGCGATTACATTCGTCGTCACATGGCGTTCGCCGGTGCGGAGCATGACATCTTCTCGGACAGTGCAATCGATGACATTTACCGCTTCTCGAGTGGTGCCGCACGGCTTATCAACAAGGTATGTACACACTGTTTGTTGTACGGAGCGCAGAATCAACATCGGATCGTCGACGACCATATGGTCAAGCGCGTCATCCAGGGAGAATTATCATGATTCTCCCTTTCTTTTAATCTCGCGCGGACAGCTTGTCCGTCACCAGCAGGACAACTTACGCCGTCAATTGCCGGACATTATGGGTTAGCAGTAACAGTCATAATAAAACGAGTGCAACCGAATCAGATTCAGAGTACCGATAAACGTTTCGTCCTGGCTTTTGTCTACCCAATTCCCAAGTTCGTCCTTGCCAAGAATGGAGGTAGTTCCATCGGGGCTGTATGCATACTTCGCCACTTCCTGCCCGGAAGCATCTTTAAGGGCAACTACGTTTCGGTCATCGTCTTTTACATAGGCATAGGTTGCATCTCGGAAAATAAACCCTGCGAAATCGGCGTTCTCCTGCAAGTAGGTAAACACGTCCGCATTTCTCGTTTCTGAAATCAAACGGGAGTCCGAATCATAGACATAGGAGACGGTTTGCTCACCAGTCTTCTTGGATACCCGGTTCTTTTGATTATTGTACGAATAGTCCGCTTCATTTTTGCCAATCTTGACTCTCGCCAGAGTTTCCCCGGAGGTTCCTTTTTGCCAAGTGAGAGAAGCCCCATGATCGTCCACCGTTCGGCTGGCAAGCTTCTCTCCCGAAACCGGAACGGCATTTGACTCGGCTACTGCGCTCGATACGCTGATTGTGCTTACCATTACAAGGGCCAAGAGAAAACTGGCGATACTTTTCATCTTCATAATGAAATCCTCCTAAACTAGTAAATTGAACAGCTGGTTTGATCCCTTTCAGGCAGCAATGAAGAGAGGGCTCACCTCCATAGCAATTCCAGATTCCAGAGTTAAGGAATGCTCGTACGGTTGAATGGTCTGGTTACTAGTTAAACGTTTTTGCCATTAAAATGGTTAAAATTCTATAATATGTATTTTGTGTGAATACGAGCGTTTCCCCTATTAATCCAATTGGCATAAAAAAGAGCAGCTCCCGGCTGCTCTCTCCTCGCAGAGCCCGCTAACTCACCACCTTCGGCCGTTCCATCCGGCTGACGCCGGGCCAGCGGAAGGTGGCCCACTCCGGCTGGTAGCGGTTCACCTTGGCGACGATGACGGTCATGTCGTCGTGGATGTCGCCCTCCTGGTGGCGGACGACCCGCTCCAGGAGGCAGTCGGCGAACTCCTGCGGGTCGTCGGCGCGAATCTCCTGGATGACGCGCTTCAGCCACAGCTCCTTGTTCACGGCGTAGCCGGGCGCATCGAAGATGCCGTCGGTCATCATGATCAGCGTGTCGCCCGGGAGGAGCTGGACGCTGACCAGATCGACCTCGATCTCGCTCAGGATGCCCACGGGGAGATTGCTCGCCGTGATCGGAATGACCTCGCCCGCCCGCTTGATGAAGCTCGGCGTCGAGCCGATCTTCATGAACGTCGTCTCGGCGCTGTACAGGTCGATGATTGCCATGTCCACAGTGGCATAGATCTCCTCCGGCGAGCGCAGCATCAAGACGGAATTGACCGACTTGATCGCCAGCTTCTCGTCCATCCCCGACTGCAGCAGCTGCTGGAGAATCGTCAGCGCCGTGCTGCTCTCCTGCCGCGCCCGCTCTCCGTTGCCCATGCCATCGCTGAGCGCGACCGCGAACTTGCCGTTGCCGAGCTCCACGGCGGTGAAGCTGTCGCCCGACAGCAGATCGCCGCCCTTGGCCGCACCCGCCACTCCGGTCCACACCTCGAATTCCTTCGCCGAGCCGAAGGTGACGAGGCTGTAGCTCGGGCCGCGATCCGTCGGCTGCTCCCGGGTCACCGTGATCGTCTCGCCCAGGATGTCCGATAACATCGGGGCGATGATCTTGCGGCATTCATCGAAGCCGCGCGTATATTGGTGCACGATCTCGATCTCGACATTGCCCTCCTCCAGATTGATGACATCGATGCTATGGACCGATAAGCCAAGCTGCTCCAGAGCGGAGCGGATCTGCTCCTCCTGCAGATAGAGCTGCTGCCCCTCTCGCTTGATTTCACGCGCCAGGTCCTCCATCACCTGCGAGACGCCCACCAGTTGGTCCGCCACGAGCTGTCGGCTCTCAATGATCTGCCGCCGCCAGTGCTGGTCGTTCCGGTACAGGCTGTACTGCTCCCTCATCACGGCCAGCACCTGCTCGGGCTTCTTGCAGGCCGTCCGCCATTCCGGGCGAATGTCTCTCTTCTCCCGCTTGCTCTTGCCTTCCCCTTCGATGGAGGTCATCATCTCCGTCATCACGGCATAGGTGTCGTAGAACTTTTCGTTCCAGCACATCTTCTGCCGGAAGCAGCTCGCGCAGGTTTTCTGGGCCACCGCATCCATGAAATGCTCCTGCTCGGCCTTCCTGCGTTCACCGCCGGTTCCGTCTGCCGCCAGCTGCGTGAAGCTGCGCGAC
The DNA here is from genome assembly GCF_001457415.1 of Gorillibacterium timonense. Classification (GTDB taxonomy): domain Bacteria; phylum Bacillota; class Bacilli; order Paenibacillales; family NBRC-103111; genus Gorillibacterium; species Gorillibacterium timonense. Next base: position 301,938 of record NZ_LN881720.1, on the reverse strand, counting down.
AGTTGGCGGAACACCTCCGAGAACTGCTCGACCCGGCTAGCGGTAATATCCCGCACCCGTTTCGCATATTCATAATGCGACTTGAGATTTTCCTGGGTTCCCGGCACATAGCGGGATAGAGTATGGATCAGTGTCCGCCCGGTCAGGAAAAAGAGAGTGACGGAGAGAAGCGATTCCCAGGTGGAATTCAGCACGGCGGCCTGATCCCCGATATAGAACGAGAGGATGGAGGAGCCGAGCAGCATGCCGAGTGCGACAGGAACGCGCCCGCCCTCCTTCATCAGTCCGGCCAGCATGCCGGAGAAAGCGAGCAGGCTGATCTGATACACCGCATTGGGATCAGCGAGGCTCAGGATCATTCCCGCCACCACGCCGACGGAGGCCCCGAGCGGCGCTCCGCCGACCAGCGCGAACAGGAGAACCAGATAGCGCGACAGCACATGCTCTACGGTCACCGGACCCGCGGCCCAGCCTACCGTGCCGGTCATGACAGAGGCGAGCAGGATGATGAGGCAGATGATCTCCTCATTTTTCAAGTGATAGGATTTGCGAGCAGGGGCAAAGATCGGAATCGCCTGTACGAAAATCAGAGAGAGGATCAGTCCGAGCGCCGCATCGATTCCCGCCATGACCATCGGGAACCAGCCCTCGACAGGCCCAACCAATGCCAAAAACAACTGAACGAGCAGGATCGAGCTCCCTACCAGAACGGGCACATAGGACAGCTCGATTCGTTCAAATTTTTCCATTGCCTTTTGCAGAAGGAGAAAGACGGCCAGTTCACCAAACAGGCCTACCGGATGTGCGACCGGAGAGAACAGGCAGCCAGCTGCCGTTCCGATCCCGACCCAGACAACCAGATCCTTGCGCAAGTAATAGATGACGGCAAAGTACGCGAGCGCAAAAGGCGCCAGCTGATCGAGAATCGCAGCTCGTCCGAGCAAAAAAGCCATAACCGCAAGCAGCATCCCCCATTTCTTCACCGTCCACGCCTGCATCCACTTGTTTCTCTGAAGGAGCCCCCATCCCGCGAGTCTCCATTCTGCAAAAGCTTCCCGAGTCCAATCCACTGCGCGGCCAGCCGCATTCCTCTTCTCCATACTCGATTGACACCACCCTAGCAGTTTTGGTGGTCCCTATTATACGGGGTGGTAGGAAGAAAGTTTGTCGCATATCGGAATGCAGTTGGAAGAAATTTCCGACAAGTTGGACAAGCTCTCCGTCGACAAGCAAAAGCCGAAGAGGAACGCGGCTTTGAGGTTCCTCCTCTCCGAACAAATCAGAAGTGAAGGCGGATCTAGGCGAGGGTTTATTGCCTATCCTGACAGCGCGTGGTGTCGAGTGCTTGTCCTGACGAGCGCCCGGGGAAGCTTTTCTCAGGGCATTTAACCGTTGGTTCGTCCGCGATTTCCCCCTCCACACAAGGGCTCACTGGCCCTATCCGGCCTGCGGACCTTTATGTCGATTCTTTTTTGGAAGAGTCTTTTCGGGACCGTCGGACATGTCGCTTCGTTCCCCAATCCTTGCATGCGTAACCCGCATGCTGTCGCCGGGTGGGGACAAAGAGGAATCTGCCGCCGACGGTGTCGGGAAACGATGAGCCGCTGCCAAGAGCCGATCCTCCCCTTAGTAAGACCGGAAGTCCGGAGCAGCTATAACAAAAAAAGCCCCGAAATCGGGACTTTCTTCGTGGATATAAGTAGCGGCGAAGGGAATCGAACCCCCGACCTTTCGGGTATGAACCGAACGCTCTAGCCAGCTGAGCTACACCGCCATATAGAGATGATTATATACCGCTTACAAGGGGGCCGTCAATGGGACAAGACGTGGGCTAGCCTCGGAACACAAAAACCGCCGCCGGCTGCTGCCGACCGCGGTCACCTATTTGGAAAAGATCAGTCCCGGCGGGCTCCCCGACCACCGCGCTTGCCTTCGGTGTTCTTCTTGAGGGAGGAGATTCGCTCTTCGCTGTCCTTCAGGAATTTGCTCATTTTGTCTTCAAAGGAGGGTTTGTTGAAGCTGGGCTTCCCGCCGTATCCCGGCTTGTTGAACGGACGTCCGCCGCGATCACGGTTGAAACCACCACCGCCGCCGCCCTCTCTTCTCTCGCCAAAGCCGCCACCGCTTGGTCCGGTACGTACGGGCCTTTCGGATACCGGTTTATCGACGGCCTGCTTGATGGATAAACCGATCTTGCCGTCTTTGTCCACATTGATCACTTTCACCGTTACGATGTCGCTCAGCTTCAGGTGATCATTTACATCCTTGACGTAATTGTCCGCGATCTCGGAAATGTGAACAAGACCGGTCCCTCCCTCCGGAAGCTCCACGAATGCTCCGAAGTGAGTGATGCCTGTCACCTTGCCTTGCAGTTTGGCGCCTACTTCGATGGCCATAAGGTAATACGTTCCTCCTCATAATGGTTAGAAAAACAAGAGCTATGCAGATTATACCTGATGCCTGCCCCGAAAGCAAGAAACCGTTGCCTCGTCGGGACTGGCAAATTAAGCGTGCGAAAGTCTGGTCAGGAGCAGATGATTCCGAGACCGCGGCCGATGCTTGCGGATTGTACAGGCAAGCGGGGGCAATCCCTGCGTAACTGTGGTTGAATCATGCCATAAGCAGCCTTGAAGCCTGGCAAGCCTATTTCGCGGGCTTCGCCGACTCAAAAACCGTCTCTCCGTCTTTCGCCTGATTCAGCTCACTGCGAATGATCTCTTCCCGGTATTCCGGATCGTTCATCCGCTTCAGCTCGAGCTCCATCTCGGCGTTGATTTTCTTTTTGGCGTTAAGCTGGCCCCGAAGGTCATTCAGTTGAGCGTTGTTGTCCTTCAGCTTGGCAAGCTGGCCCCAGGCGGAGTAGCCGATGGGGATCATGAGTGCGAGAACGACCAGGAAGGCCAGTCTCATCCGACGGACTGACGCTTTCCCACGTTTGGGCTCCCGGCTGGGAGATTGCGGCATAACGGCGGACCTCCTGCCCTGTCGATAATAGAGTATGTAACGGATGCGGAATCCTTGCGTCGATTCGGAAAAAAGGGCGGAAGCAAGCTCCGGCTGTCCGTGAAAAGCACATTGTACTCTTTACACGCATTCCTTACCTGCGAAACAGAAACCGCCAGATTTTCTTGGCCGGTTCTTTGAGCTTTGCCAGCTTGTACAGCCTCGTTGCATGAAGAATCCAGGTCCCCAGCTTCCGCCAGGCGATCCTTCCCCCCGTCAGCTTCCAGAGCCAACGAAGTAAAATCCGAAAAGGGTAAAGCAATTGTAGCACAACTTTTAGCAGGAAAATAGAGACGGAAGCCGCAATTCCGAGGAGAACCCATAAAAATCGAATCAGCAAAAGAAGCGGTTTCACGACAAGAATATGGAAAAGCTTGACGATGAGACGGATCGTATAGCGAATCCCCTCGATTAGCTTGCGGACAAGCCAAACCGTGAGCCGGCTGAACAGCAGGTAGTACAGGAGAACACCTGCCGCCAAACCCAGGAAGATGAAAAAGCGCAGCTGTCCCTCGTTGCTTCCGTTCAGAGCCCGGAAGACAAACAGCGTCACTCCCGCCCAATACAACAGATCGAGGACCGGGGTTAGCCTGCGGAGAAACGGAAGCTGCCAGGTCAACACCCGGTATCCGTCAAAGACGATGCCCATGGCAAGTCCGCATGCCATCATGACCGCCAGGGTGACCGCTTGTGTTTCCAGCGTCATTTAAACAGCTTGCCGAGCAATCCCTTGGATTTAGCCGGGCCTCCCGTTTCCCGGTAAGCCAGTTCGTCGACCAGTCCCTCGATCGCCACCAAGCCCTGCTCCAGATTCAGATTCTTGATGTGCAGGTTGCTGCCCTTGATGCTCAAAAATCCGCACTCCGTCTCCAACTGGAATTCCTCGCTGTCGAAGCTATCCACATTCAAGACCCCGGTGACCTCCATCACCTTGCGGTTCAGCATGCGGATTTCCTGACGCTTCATCTTGCTTTGGGTTTCGGCCATGGTACGTCCCTCCTCTTACCACTACCCTATGGGAGGATGTCCCGCTTTAGAACAAGCTCCTGCGAAAAGGATACGGCGAACGAGAGGTGGGAGGATTGCGAAATAAAATGCATTAGAGCGGCGGTGGCAAATAAAAAACGGGCATCCCGCACCGGTTTAGCCGGAACGAAATACCCGTTTGATGTGCTTTGTTTATCCTTGCGACGGCTGCTTCGGTTCTTCCCTCAGCAGGGTATACATCTCGCCAGCATCATCCTTGCGGACGGTTTCGGCGATGCGCTCCACCCGGACGGTGACGTTCTTCTGCCCAAACCCGATCGTGAGCTCGTCACCTGGCTTTACCGTGCTGGAAGGCTTAGCCTCGCGGCCGTTGATCCAGACGCGCCCTTGGTCGGAGACGTCCTTCGCGACGGTGCGCCGCTTGATGAGGCGCGAGACCTTGAGGAACTTGTCGACCCGCATTATTTTACGGCTTCTTTAAGCTTGTTGCCTGCTTTGAAGGCGGGGATAACGGATTCCGGGATCGTGATGGATTCGCCGGTTTGCGGGTTGCGGCCCGTGCGGCCGTTGCGCTTGCGGGTTTCGAAGGTGCCGAAGCCCACGAGTTGAACTTTGTCGCCGGAAGACAGGGCGCTGGTCACTTCACCGAAAAATCCGTTCAATACTGCTTCTACGTCACGTTTGGACATACCGCTTTTTTGCGAGATATTGTTAACCAAATCCGTTTTGTTCATGAGAAATCCTCCTCTAAATAGTAAGCTAACCCTCACTATATTCTTTACTGCCGCCATAATTCCTGCTTTTTACCGTTATTTTTCTTGAACGGCGGTTTTCGCTTCCTGCCAGTACCGTTCCATCTCGTCAAGACCAGTTTCGTCCAATTTCCCACCCTTTAAACGAATCTGCTCCTCGACATACCGGAAACGGTCGTAAAATTTGCGGTTGGTGGCAGCGAGCGCTTCTTCGGGATCGGTCTTCAGGAAGCGAGCCAGGTTGACGACGGAAAAGAGCAGGTCTCCGAGCTCGCCCAGGGTTTCCTCCGGCTCCTCCGCGACAATCGTCTCGCGGACCTCGGCCAGCTCTTCCTCCACCTTCGCGAACACATCCCGAATATCGCTCCAGTCAAAGCCGACGGAAGCGGCTTTCTTCTGCAGCTTCCAGGCCTTCATGAGCCCCGGAAGCTCGCGGGGAATGCCGTCGAGCGCCGAAGCGGGTTTCTTTTCCTTCCCTTCCCGCTCCTGCCGCTTGACCTCCTGCCAGTTCGCTAGCGCTTCATCTGCATCCTCTGCCGCCACATCTCCGAAGACGTGGGGATGGCGGCGGATCAGCTTCTCGTTCAAGGTACGGATGACGTCGTAGACGGTGAACGCGCCGGTCTCCTCTTCGATCTGCGCATGCAGCATCACCTGAAGCATGAGATCGCCGAGCTCCTCCTGCATGTGATCAGGATCGTCCTCGTCGATCGTCTCCAGCACCTCATACGCTTCTTCGATCAGGTTCTTGCGCAAGCTGTCATGAGTCTGCTCGCGGTCCCACGGACAGCCGCCCGGGCTGCGGAGGATACCGACGATCTCATGCAGGCGGCCGAAGCTGCGGTTCAAGAGGTTCTCTTCCGCGGAGCGCGGGACGTAGATGAGCGACAGGTTGCCATAGCCCTCCTCCCGGTCAAGCTCATAGAGCGGCACGGTCCGGATGCGCTCTTCGCCTGCAACGCCGAGGGCGTGGCCCACCGTGACCGGATACTCATCCGGGTAGATCTCCATGAGGGCCAGCTTGGCATCCGATGCCGTGAAGGCATCGTACACTTGGCCGATGAGGAGATGCTGCCGGGGATCAAGGCGGTCAGCCGCGAGCTCCGCGGCGTCGAGCAGCTGGAAGCCCTCGACCGGATCGAAGCCGAAACGCAGGAAGGCTTGGTCGAGGAAGCTTTCGCCGCCGAGAGCGGCGAAAGGGATTCCGCGCTCCGCGCAGGCGTCGCGGAGCAGCACGGTGGTGCGCTCCGCCACCCAGGGGTGGCCCGGAACGGCGTAGAGAATCTCGCCGCCGTCCGCCTCCTCTGCGGCAGCGAGCAGGCGCTTCACGATTTCATCGTAGACGGCGATGAAATCGGGGTGGGTTTCATACACGGCGTCGAAGGATTCGAAGGCGACGCCGTTCTCCGTCAGAAACGCGACGACCGGATGGTGAGCCGTGCGGAGGTAGAGGCGCTGGGCTTCGCGAAGCTTCTTCCAGATGCCGAGCGTGAGTTGATTTTCGTCACCGGACCCGAGTCCGATGACCGTGAGCTGTGCAGACATCAAGCAACTCCTTCCGCCTGCGAGCAGCAGGCTGAGTAATGGACAGCGCAGATGGATAAGCCGCGTGTTGGCGCGGCGGAGATGCGGGGGAAGCAAGCACACCCGAGGCGAGGCGCATAAGCGGCTAGCAGCGGCGAACGCGGCTAGCGGCGGGGCGCACGAGCGACCGCAAGGCGCGAATGCGGATGGCGACGAGGCGCACGAGCGACGGCAAGGGCGCCGAGGAAGCCGATACGGATGGCGAGCACGGCGGCGGTCATCGCGAGGGCGGCGGCGAGTGGCCGCCACAGATAGGCCGCCGCCGGGAAGCGCACGCCGGTGAGCCGCGTGAGCGCGGCCAGGTTCCAGAGCGCGGCGAGTGCGTAAGCGGCCACGGCTGCCGCCGCCGCTCCGGCGATGCCGAAGAACGGAACGAGGAGCGCGTTCAGCACAAGCTTCAGGACAGCCGCTGCGAACAAGTGGAGCGCGGGCCGCTTCGCTTCGCCAAGGCCGATCAGGACGCTGCCGCTGACGATCTGCAGCGTGGAGAAGGCCGCGGTAAACGCCAGGATCGCCATCGTCCGGGTTCCTTCCGGCGAGGTGAACATCATGATATTGATCGGCTTAGCCGCAGCAGCCAATCCGAAGGCGGCGGCGAACCCGATCAGCCAAGCGCAGCGGACCGACAGCTCGGTTCTCCTCGCGAGGAGCTCCCGGCTGCCCGCTGCCCGCGCTTCCGCGATAGCCGGCACCAGCGCCGCCGTCATCGAGGTGGCGATGAGCGCGACCAGCTGCACGAGCGGCTGGGCGTGATTGTACAGCCCTACGGCATGCAGCCGGGCCGATTCCGCAAGGCCGTCCGCTGCAAGCAGGCGGGGCAGCGTTGCCGAATCGACCAAAGTCAGGATGGGCAAAGCCATCGAGCCTAGGCAGACCGGGATGGCGGCCCGCAAAAAGCGCCGGACAAACGCTCCCGCAGGCTCGGTCTGGACCGGGTAAGGCATGTCCGCTGCGCCGGCTTCTTCCGGCAAATAGGCACGCAGCCGCTGTTCCCGCCGCCAGTAACCTAGCATGACGAGGAGACCGGCTAACGCCCCCGCTGTCGAGCCGAAGGTCGCTCCAGCCGCAATCTTCTCCGGTCCGTACCCGAGGTGAAGGAAATACAACAGGAGCCCGAGCATGACAGCCACCCGGATCAGCTGTTCCGCCACTTGGGAGACGGCAGTCGGCACCATTTCCCCAAAGCCTTGAAAATAGCCGCGAAGGGCAGCCATAACCGGAGCGACGAGCAATGCCCATGATACGCTCCGAATGGCAGCAGCCGTCTTCGGAACCCCAAACAGGGAGGCGATGGCGTCCGCACCCCCGTACAGCAGGAGGAAGAACAAAAGTCCCGTGCTCACCAAGGTAGCCGTGGCCGTTCGAAGAACGCGCCTTGTCTCCCCCGGCTTGCCCAGCGCCCTCGCTTCCGAAACAAAAGCCGACACCGTTAGCGGCAGCCCGGCAACGGCCAGCGTCAGGATAAACGTATAAAGCGGATATACGACATTATAAATGCCAAAAGCTTCTTCTCCCGCAAGGTTTTGCAGCGGAATTTTCTGAAGGGTGCCGAGGAGCTTGGACACGATCGCCGCCGCGCCCAGCACCGCTGCTCCTTGGAGGTACCCGTTACCGGTGGTTTTCTTCACGCATGTCCCGTCCCTTACGCAAGCTGCTCCTATTATAGCGCATTTGCGGGATGCGACCAACCGGGCCGGAGACTCAAGCGTGTTGTCAGACCGCGGAGACGAATGAAATGGACAATAGTTACCGCTTAAATAATAGCCCAAAAATCCTAACATGCAGTAGCATCAAGTCCCAACCGTTCGAGTGGAACGGGCCAGCCTCGGAAGCCGACTCAAACTCATGCCGTAATAAAAAACTCTTCCATGCCGAAGCAAGGAAGAGTTTAAACCGCATGTGCTGGTACGTTCAAGGCTTTCGTTCACGGTTACACTCGCGGTTACGTTCATGGTTAGTATGCCCGCGGCTCGCGGCGTCTGCCGATAGCCGGATGTTCATCCGCCTCGCGGCTGACAACCTTACTGCTCCATCTGCTTGCCGAGGAAGCCGGAGGCGATTTCCGCCATCTTTTGCTCCATCTCGCCCATCTTGACGCCTTCTTCCTTGCTGAGCATGATCACAGATCCGATGGGATCTCCGCCAGCAACGATCGGGGATACGACATAAGACGAATACGTTTCCTTGTTGTCCTTGACGATTTCATAGCTGCCGGAGCCGCTTTCCAATGCCGACCTGCGGTTCTCCATGGAGCTCTCCACAATGCTGCCTACCTGCTTGTCCATAAAATCCTTCTTGGATCCGCCAGATACGGCGATGATATTGTCCCGGTCTGTGACAAGGACGATGTGATTGGTGTTTTCAAACAGCGAATCCGCATATTCCTTCGCAAAATCACCCAATTCCCCGATCGGGGAATACTTTTTCAAAATGACTTCGCCATCGCGGTCAACGAAAATCTCCAGCGGATCCCCTTCCCGAATGCGCAGGGTACGGCGGATCTCCTTCGGGATAACGACTCGGCCCAGATCGTCAATACGGCGGACAATTCCAGTTGCTTTCATGCTCGTGATGCCTCTCTTTCCTCAGATGATAAATTCACTGGATATAAGTGTATGCTCAGTATTCTCCCTGAACGGCTGGTTATGCATCCGACCTGAGAACGATCTTAGGACCGCCTCTTGGGGCTGGATTTCTGTCCCCTTCATTATGCCCGGAAGCTGGAAAAAGAAACAGGGCCTCCGGAAGGAGGACCCTGGTAGATGTTGGCGAACCGCTGTGCTACTTCGTTGCTGCCGGGCTCGGGCTAACCGCTTCCGTAGCGATCGGGCTTGCAGCGGGGGAAGCGACCGGGCTCGTTTCGCCGGTTGCGGCCGGGCTTGCGCTCGGAGCGACGGAAGGCTGCGGCAGATTGGACTTGAACTCATAGGACGGGAAATCGTTCTGAACGAATTCAGACAGCTTCGTCTGCGCTTTCTCGGAACGGAGCGATTCCTTTTCGTCTGCAAAAGATAGCGTCTTGCGGGAATCGACCTTGATGAGGTGGTAGCCGAAGTCGGTTTCAACCGGATCGCTGACCTTGCCCACTTCTTGTTCCGTCATGGCTTTCAGGAACGGAGCTACGAACTGGGATGTGCCGATCTGCTGATTCTCATACAAGCCACCATTATCCTTGGAGCCCGGATCTTCCGAGTATTCCTTGGCAAGTGCAGCGAAGTCGCCGCCGGCGTCGAGCTTGGCTTTGACTTCCTTGGCCAGCTTCAAAGCTTCTTCCTTGGTGCGCTTTTCCTTGGATTCCCCTGTTGTGGAATCGGTTTCCTTCGTGACAATCAGGATGTGTCGAACGTTCACGACATCGTAGAAGTTAGCGTTCGTCTTCACGTTGGCGTCATAAGCTTCCTGAATGTCCTTATCCGTCAAGGATTGCTCCATTTGGTGGACGATGCTGTACGTCATCGAAACATATTTTTTGAGGTCGGCAACGGTAATCTTGCTCTCCTTAAGCGCCGCTTCGAAGGAAGTTTTGCTCTCGGCCTCCATATCGTTGATCTGCTTTTCCAGCTCGTCGGCTTTCTTGTCGCCTTCCTTGCGGTTCTCGTCGGTCGTCTTGGCGTCAAGCACCTTCCATACGGCCAACTGCTGGAGGAACTGGTCTTGGATGTAGCTCTTCAGCTCTTCGCTGGCGAGCATCTGGGCGACTTGTCCGGTGGAATCCATCACTTGGTTGACGCCAAGGAAGGTATCGAATTCCTTCTGGGTGATTTCGCCGTCCTTGTACGTCGCCACAACCTTGCTGTCGTCTTTGCCTTCTGCCTTGGAACCGTCTTTCTTTCCGCAGGCGCTAAGAGAAACGGCCAGGACCAGAGCCAGACACACGGCCAGAGCTTTCGTCCAGTTCCGTTTATTCGTTTGCTGCATTTTGTAATTCTCCTTTCAGGATGTGGGCCTCGGTCATCTTTTGTAGGATTTCTTCAAGAAGCAGGAACGGTCGGCCCGATTTGTACCCTTTTCCCTTGATCTCGATTTGAATCTGGGTTCCCGGCGTGAGCCGGATTCTATTCTCGAATTGGGCGGACAAGGCGACGAGGCGCTTGCCGTCCAGCTTGTCGTTCTGGCTGGTGTGAAGCTTGAGGTGGAAATCCTCTCCTTTCTGGACGATCGATTCGATCTTGAACAAAGAACCGTATACTTTAACCCTTGCGACCGCGAGCAGATTGTCCACGGCCTCGGGCAGATCCCCGAACCGATCCACCAGCTCATCCTGGAGGTCCCCTGCTTCATCAAGCGTCGTAATACCGGCGACTTTTTTGTAGATCTCGATCTTTTGCATGCTGTCATAAATATAATCAGACGGCAAGTAAGCGTCGATTTGCAGATCGAGCTGGGTCGAGAAGTCCTGAAGCGGAATCTGAGCGCCCCCGTCCATTTCCGCCTTCAGCTTGTTGATTTCATCGGCCAGCATCTGCGAGTACATGTCAAAGCCGACAGAGGCAATAAATCCGTGCTGCTCGGCTCCGAGCAGATTGCCTGCGCCTCGAATGGACAAGTCTCTCATAGCAATTTTAAACCCTGACCCAAGTTCTGTAAACTCTTTTATCGACTGCAAACGCTTCTCCGCCACTTCCGTCAAGACCTTATCCCGTTGATACGTGAAGTAGGCGTAAGCGATCCGATTCGATCGCCCGACCCGTCCGCGCAGCTGATAAAGCTGGGATAACCCCATCTTGTCGGCGTCGTGAATGATCAGGGTATTCACGTTCGGAATGTCCACGCCGGTCTCGATGATGCTCGTGCTGACGAGCACATCGTATTCGCCGTCCAGGAAGTCGAGGATGGTGCGTTCCAGCTCCTGTTCGGACATTTGCCCGTGGGCGTACGCCACGCGCGCATCGGGAACGAGCGCCGAAATCTGATCGGCCATCTGCTGGATGCCTTGAACCCGGTTGTACAGGTAATAGACCTGTCCCTCGCGGGCAAGCTCGCGCTCGATCGCCTCGCGGACGAGCCCGGCGCTGTACTCCAGGACGTACGTCTGCACGGGGAAACGGTTCTCGGGCGGCGTCTCGATGACCGAGAGGTCGCGCACGCCGAGCATCGACATGTGCAGGGTGCGGGGGATCGGCGTAGCCGTCAGCGTGAGCACGTCGACGTTCGTCTTAAGGCGCTTCAGCTTCTCTTTATGGGAGACGCCAAACCGCTGCTCCTCGTCGACGATGAGCAGTCCCAGGTCCTTGAATTTGATGTCGGCCGACAGGATGCGGTGTGTGCCGATGACAATATCCACGGTACCCGCCTTGATGCCCTTGATCGTCTCCGTCTGCTCCTTCTTGGAGCGGAAGCGGCTGAGCACGCTGATGCGAAACGGATAGTCGCTGAACCGCTCGCGGAACGTTTCGTAATGCTGTTGGGCCAAGATGGTCGTGGGCACGAGAATGGCCACCTGCTTCCCGTCGATCGCAGCCTTGAAGGCGGCGCGTACGGCCACCTCCGTCTTGCCGTAGCCGACATCGCCGCACAGGAGCCGGTCCATCGGTCGCGTCTTCTCCATATCGGTTTTGATCTCCGATATCGCTCGCAGCTGATCGCGGGTCTCGTCATACGGGAACATCGCCTCGAACTCGCCCTGATACGCGGAATCCTTGGTAAAGGCGTACCCGGGGGCCTGCTGCCGCTCGGCATAGAGCTTGATCAGGTCATCCGCGATGTCCTTGACGGACGAACGCACCTTGGTCTTGACCTTGCTCCATTCGGTCCCGCCCAGCTTGTAAACCTTCGGCTCCTTCTCCTCGGAGCCCACATATTTCTGAATCAGATCGATCTGATCGATCGGAACGGACAGCTTGTCGCCGCCGGCATACAGGATATGCATGTAATCCTTATGGATGCCTCCGACCTCCAGGGTGCCGATCCCCATATATTTCCCAATTCCGTGGTTGACATGCACCACGTAATCGCCCGGCTTCAGCTCTTGGTAGCTCTTGATTCGCTCAGCATTCTCGATCCGTTTGTCCACGCGCCGCGCCTTGCGCTGCTTTTGGGAGAACATCTCGCCTTCCGTGATGACGACGAGCCGAATGGAAGGCAGCTCGAACCCACTCTGGAGATTTCCATCCAGAATCTCCGGTTCCTCGATGCTGTAGTCCGCCAGGACACGCCTCACCCGGTCTTTGCGCTCGCTGCCTTCGGCCAGGAGCAGAACCCGGGAGCCAGATTTTTTCCACCGCTCCATCTCAGCTTTGAGCAGGTTCATCTGACCGTGGAAGCTCTGCATCGTGCGGCACATGAAATTGACGATGTTCTGCGGCTGGGTCCCGGGAACCTGGCGCAAGAACAGCGAGAGATAGATCGTCGGGAACGGCTTGCGGTGCAAAAGAGAATCATAGGGCTTGGACAGGGCGAGCTGAGGCAGCGTCTTCCCTTCCTGAAGAAGACCCGTCACCCATTCCGCTTCGTCGCGCTCCAGCTGCTTCGCCGTCTCCAAAAGCCGCGCCGGCTCGTCGATCAAGAGCAGAGTATCGGAAGAGACATAGTCAAACAGAGTTTGCCGTTCGGGGTATAAGAGCGAGATATACTTGGAAATCCCAGCAAACGGCGTCCCCTGCTCCAGACGTCCAAGCTCATCCTGAATGGTGTCGCGCAGGCGCAGCTTGGCTTGGCGATCGGTCATTTTGCCAAGCTGAACCTCCAAGAGGTCGGCCGCATGATGAGCGGCATTCTGAAAGCGCTTAACGGAAGCGATGATCTCCTTCGCGGGAGGAATCTCCAGAGAGGATAAGCGGTCTTGGGAGCGCTGCGTCTCCGGGTCGAAGGAACGGATCGAATCCACTTCCACATCGAACAACTCAATGCGGTAAGGCGTGGCGGATGTAAGCGGATAAAGATCGACAATGCCGCCCCGAACGCTGAATTCGCCCTTCTTCTCCACGCGTTCCGCCCTCTCGTAGCCGAGCTCAGCGATCCTTCGCAGGAACTCTTCCAGTACGAGCTCCTCGCCTTCTTTCACTCGAATGCAAGAATCGGCAAAGACGCTCCGTTCCGGCAGCAAGCGGCGAAGACCGGCGTAAGGCGTGATGAGCACGCCCTTGAATCCCGTTGCGAGCTTGGTCAGCGCATCGATCCGCTGAGCCTCCGTCTCAGGACTAGCCGCCGCCGCTTCCACCGCCAGCATTTCCTGAGCGGGGTAGAGCAGAACTCTATCGGCGGAGATGCACTCTACCAAATCCTCCGCTATTTTTTGCGCGGCAAACATATTATGGGTGACGATCATCACCGGGCGTTCCGTCTCATCCATGAGAGCGGCGATCATCACCTGACGCGATGAGCCGGCAAGTCCGGCCACCAGCTGCTCCCGCATACCGGAGCCGACACCGGCTGCTATCGCGGCAAAATCCTTATCTTCCTTAAAGGCGGAGATCAACTCCCGCATGACGCACCTCCTGGTAAAAAAGCAAACAAACGCCCATCAAAAGAACCCCCAAACACGGGACGCGCATCTGCTCATGCGCTCGTCTTGTGGGGGGATTTAAAGCTTCTCAGCCTTCTGGCCCATCGTTATTCTGCACAGGATGCCGCAAGCGGCATTATTGCAGCGGGCTGTTGACGAGGGAGAGTTCGGGATGGGCTTCCAGCGCTTCCCGGCAAAACTCACAGACCACTTTAACGGTCATCCCTCCGTCGGCGTTATATGCTATTATATCCCGCCGCTCCGCGAGGGTCAAGAAATGGAGACCCAACTGCAGCTCGCTGACCGCGCCGCTGTCCAGCACTCCGATCGTCGACCCGCAGTGGCGGCAAACGTAACGAATTGACATGGGTAAAACCTCCTCGCATACCGGCGTATACCCTCAGTATGCCCGCAAAAGAAGGTTTTTATATCGGATATGGGGATTCGCTGCCACTCCTTATCGCGGCTCGATCGAACTAACTATTAAACTTAGCCATCGTCTGCTCGAAGGTGTGGCCCAGGCTGTAGATCATCGCTTCACCCGTCTTGTCCAACACTTCGGGCAGCAGCTTGCGCTCTTCCTTGCTGAATTCGCCGAGGACATAATCCACGACGCTGCGGCCCGGCTGCGGGCGCGAGATGCCGATGCGGATGCGGTTGAAGGTCTGAGTCCCCGCGTGCTGGATGATCGACTTGATGCCGTTATGCCCTCCGGCGCTTCCTTGGTAGCGAAGCCGCATGCGGCCCACCTCGGTATCGAGATCATCATAGATGACGACCATATCGTCCAGATTCGCTTTGTAGAACTGCAGGAAAGCGCGAACCGCTTCCCCGGACAGGTTCATGAACGTAGCCGGCTTCAGCAGGCATACCTTCTGTCCCTCCACAAGGCCTTCGGCGATCCAGCCCTTGCACTTGCTTTCCTTGAACGTGAGGTTCCATTCCTCCGCAAAGCGGTCAAGGGCCATGAAGCCCACATTATGACGGGTATCCTTGTACTCTCGGCCGGGATTTCCCAGCCCGACAAACCATTTCATTCTTCTCTTCCTTCCGCGTGTTCAAGCTACGCACGGGATGCGATTGCCTGCTCATTTTTTGCTTTCTACAACGTATCACATTCCCGCGTCCCGGAGCAATCCTGCCGATACGCAGCAAAAACGGCAAATCCCCTCAGCGGAGATTTGCCGTTCGTCAACCGGTCTGGCCAACACGCCGGTCGGTTTATTCGTTGTCCTCTGCGGCCGGAGCGGCGACAGGGGCATCCTTCGGAGCCTCGCCGGCATCGGATTCATCAGCCTTCTGCGGCGCGAGAACGGAGGCGATGACATCGGTCGACTCGCTGATCAGCTCTACCCCTTCAGGCAGCTGGATCGAGGATACATGAATGCTGTCTCCGATCCCGAGCTCGCTGATATCGACGGACAAGGATGCGGGCAGGTCCTTTGGCAGGCAGCGAATTTCCACTTGGTGACTTTCCACCGTGAGGATGCCGCCCTCCTTCACTCCGGCCGCCGTGCCGACCAGTTCAACAGGCAGAGCGGAGTGGATCGGCTCATCCATGCTGATCTGATGGAAATCGACATGCAGCACCTTGCCGGACATCTTGTCCTTTTGAATTTCATTGATGATGACCGGTTGGGCTCCTTCCCCGCCGACGATCAGATCAATGATCGCGTGGGGATTTTTGCGCAGCAGCGCACCCAGCTCCTTTTCCTCCACCGAAATGGACTCTCCGGACGAGATCTTCTTGCCGTATACCGAAGCCGGTACCCGCCCTCCATTCCGCAACCCCCGGATTGCCGAACGGGTTTTTCCCGTGCGAATCTCGGCCTTCAACTGAATGGACATACAAAAGAACCTCCTTGAACTTCCGTGCTTCCCGGACTTGCCCGCTGTCCGTCCCTAGAGCCGGAGGCGGGCTTGTTCGACGCGGATGAGAGAAATAGGTTTCACCTATTTATTTACCCTATTCAAGGAGGTGTTAAACCATTTTTTTTAGAAATCACGAAAAAAAGAAACGGAGTCCGCTTATTCGTCTTCGTCCTTCGGGCGGTTTTTCAGCCGAGCGCGAAGCTTGGCGGCGTAACCCGCCTTGTTGGATTGGCGTTCGCGGGCGACAGCCAGCGAATCCTCTTCGACGTTCTTCGTAATGGTCGAGCCGGCCACCACAAAGGCGCCTTTGCCGATCGTCACCGGGGCGATCAGATTGACGTTGCTGCCGACGAACGCATCGTCGCCGATCTCCGTCTTGTGCTTGTTGAACCCATCATAGTTGACCGTGATGGAGCCGCAGCCCATGTTCACGTTCTTGCCTACGACCGCATCGCCCACATAGCTCAGGTGCGAGACCTTGCTGCCCGCGCCAAGCGTTGCGTTTTTGATCTCAACGAAATCGCCGACCTTAACCTTCTCGCCGAGCTTGGCCCCCGGGCGCAGATAAGCGAAGGGTCCGACCGTCGCTGAGCGACCGACGGAGGCCTCAAGCAGCACCGAGTGCTTGATCTCAGCGCCATCTGCAATGTCCGAATCCGTGATGTCGGTGTTCGGGCCGATCACGCAGTCCTCGCCGATGACCGTCGCGCCGCGCAGGATTGTTCCTGGAAGCAGGCGGGTATCCGAGCCGATCACAACATCCGCCTCGATGTAAGTGGCCGACGGGTCTTGGATGCTGACGCCGTTCAGCATATGCTTCCGATTGATGCGCTCCTTCATCACGGCTTCCGCTTCCGAGAGCGCCACGCGGTCATTGACTCCGATTCCTTCCGTCGAATCGGGGGTCTTGTAGACGGCGAGCGTTTCTCCGGCCTGCCGCAGAATGGAGATCACATCCGTCAGGTAGTACTCTCCCTGCGCATTCTGATTGGTTACCTGCTCGAGGGCTGCAAACAGCTTCCGGTTGTCAAAGCAGTAAATACCCGTGTTGATCTCGCGGATCGCCGCCTGCTCCGGCGTGCAGTCCTTCTCTTCCACGATTCCGACGAGCGAGCCGTTCTCGTCGCGCAGAATTCGGCCGAGCCCAAAGGGAATCTCCACCTCTGCCGTCAGCACGACTCCGGCAGCGGATTGCTCCTTGGCGAGCCGGATCATCTCCTGGAGGCTTTCCTCCTTGATCAACGGAGTGTCGCCGTACAGGACAAACGTAAGACCTTCTTCCGCACCCAGCACTTCCTTTGCCTGCAGGACCGCATGTCCGGTTCCGAGCTGCTGCTCCTGCAGAGCGAACTCCGTCCGAGAACCCAGATAGTCTTTTACTTTATCCGCGCCATGGCCGACCACGACGATTCGCCGCTCGCAATCCAGTCGGTCCAGCAAATCCACCACATGGCCCACCATCGGTTTGCCGCATACGGGATGAAGCACCTTGTATAGCTTCGATTTCATCCGCTTGCCTTGACCGGCAGCCAGTACGATTCCATTAATCCGCAAACGTATCCACTCCATCCTTCGTTTTGCTGCATAACAAGAGAGACGCGGGTTTTCCTTCCCAACCTTCGTCGCGCCACCAGTTACCACCCACTATAGCGGAAATTAGAAGAGAAGGAAACCCCTGCGCCCCCTGTGTGAACGAGCGCCGGTCTGGGGAGGGAAAGAAAAGAGAGCCGACAGTGCAGCGCACCGGGCCCTCAGACTCAATTGCTAGATTTGGAACAAGGCCCCCCTACACTCAGGCCCCTTCTTCGATGACCTCTTCTTCCACAGCGGCATTCTCGTACTCGGTCAGAACCGCGGCTTGAATCTTCTCGCGGGTAGCCGATGAAATGGGGTGCGCGATGTCGCGGAACTCTCCATCGGGAGTGCGCTTGCTCGGCATTGCCACGAACATTCCGTTGTTGCCGTCGATAACACGAATGTCGTGAACGACGAACTCGTTGTCAATGGTAATGGAAGCGATCGCCTTCATTCTCCCTTCGGAGTTGACTCGGCGGAGTCTTACGTCAGTGATTTGCATCTTGGGATCACCACCTTTGGCTCGAAAAAGACTTGGTATATAATTCCACGCGGAAATTAGAAATCCTTCTCGATTTGGTGATGAAGTCCCAGTTTTTTTTACTTATTTGAGCTCAATTTGCAAATTTTTTTGAACAATCCCATTATTCGGAAGCTAAAGCGACGATCAGCTCGATTTCTACCTGCGCTCCGCGGGGCAAAGCGGCGACCTGAACCGTGGAACGGGCAGGCTTATGCTCTCCGAAGAATTCTCCATAAATGGCATTCACACGACCGAACTGTTCCATATCTTGTAAAAAGACCGTCGCCTTGATGACGTCCGTCCGCTCCGCTCCGGCCGCCTCCAGAATCGCTTGCAGATTCTGGAATACCTGGCGGGTCTCCTCATCGATTCCGCCTTGGACGAACTCCCCAGCCGGTGTAAGAGCAATCTGGCCGGAGGTAAAGAGAAGATTCCCAAACCGGACCGCCTGCGAATAAGGGCCGATGGCGGCAGGTGCTTGAGTTGTTGCGATGAGTTCCGTTTTCATGACAATACGCCTCCTCTTTGTTGGGAGACAGCCGACGAATCCGCTGCCGTGAAATAATTGCCCGGCGTTACACACGCCACCTTGCTCTTCGTATCAATATCCTGAATGCGGGCAAGTGATACATAGTCGGTGACCAGATGCTCCTCCACATCACCCGATTCCACGAATACGCCGACTCCGGCCACTTGAGCGCGGAACTCGGCGAGCAGATCCTTCATTCCCTGAATCGTGCCCCCGGCGCGCATGAAATCGTCCACGATCAAGACGCGGGACTGCTCCCGAAGAGCTCTTCTTCCGAGCGACATCGTATGCATGCGCTTGGCGGAGCCGGACACGTAATTGATGCTGACGGCCGAGCCCTCCACCGCGCTGTGGTCGCGGCGCACGATGATCACCGGCAGGTTGAGGTAGCTCGCTGTCGCATAAGCGAGCGGGATCCCCTTCGTCTCCACCGTCATGACCGCATCGGCTTCGATCTCGGCGAACAGCGTGGCGAAGGTCCGGCCGATCTCGTTCACCGTCCGCGGCTCCCCGAGGATATCCGACATGTACATGTAGCCTCCCGGCAGGATCCGATCCGGCTGCTCCAGCTCCCGGCAGATCGATTCGATGAAGGCCAGAGATTGGGCAACGGGAACCTTCGGCATAAAGCGTACTCCACCGGCCGCGCCAGCCATCGTCTGCAGCTCGCCGATGCCTTCCTCTTGAAACACTTCCTTGATGATTGCCAGGTCCTCGCTGATCGAGGATTTGGCAGATTGATAGCGTTCGGCAAACGTCGTCAGCGGAATGAGGGAGTGGGGGCGGGAGAGTAAGTACTGGGTCAACTCCACAAGCCGCTCGCTGCGCTTCAACTTCTTCATCATGCACCCCCGGAAATCCGAATAATTTGTACTCAATATACCATTTATGTCCGTGTTTATTCAACAGGGATGGTTAGGTTAGTAGGCGAACGGCATAGACATCCTTGCAAAATCCGCGAAGTCCGTTGTAGATCCGTTCCGCCTTCCCCTCCTTCTCGACGAGGCCGAACACCGTCGGACCGCTTCCGGACATCAGCACTCCGTCTACTCCGAGCCGCTCCATGCAGTCTCTGAGCCGCTTCACCTCTGGATAGAGGGACAGCGTCACTTCCTCCAGGACATTGCCGAGAGAGGAGCAGATGCCGGTAAAGCTCTGCGCGTTAATCGCTTCAAGCAGCTTTGCCGTATCCGGATGACGCTTGATTTCGGAAGCGCGGAGCTTTCCGTATACGTCGGCGGTGGACACGTTAAGCGGGAGCTTGGCCAGAACCACCCAACAGGAAGGCGGGGAGGCAATCGGTGTCAGTTGTTCCCCCCTGCCTCGGGCAATCGCCGTTCCGCCGCTTACGCAGAAGGGGACGTCGGAGCCGAGCTCGCTTCCGAGCTTCATCATCTCCTCCTGCGTCATCCCCAGGTTCCACAGCCGATTCAGCCCGCGCAGGGTAGCCGCTGCGTCGCTGCTCCCCCCCGCAAGGCCGGCCGCTACCGGGATCTTCTTATCCAAATGGATATAGACCCCTTTGGTCACCTGATACCGGTCTTTGATCAGCTTGGCCGCTTGAAAGGCCAAGTTTTTCTCGTCCAGAGGGATGTAGCCCGCCTGACTGGAGATCATAATGGTATCCCGGGGCAATTCCCGCATTTCGAGGCGGTCGGCCAGATCAACCATGGTCATGACCATCTCCACCTCGTGAAAGCCGTCCGGGCGTTTATATAAAACATCTAAGGATAGATTGATTTTGGCCGGAGCCTTTTCCAACACTCTCACGAGCGCACCTACTTCCCAACGGGTTCTTCCGTGTCGTTTCGTACGCCATTCCCGCTCGCACAGCCTCATTCAAAGCCTCATCTGGAAGCGGGTACAGGCCTATCTATTATAGCAAAGGCCCCTGCAAAAAACATCCATTCCCGACCACGGCAAAAGCCCCGCCGAAACGCGGGGCTTGTTGTTCGTCGAGCAGGATTATACCGATCAAGGCTGCTTCCGGGCTGCTTGCTCCGCTAGCTGGATCGCTCGTTTCACCATGTTACCGGCTTCCTTCGTGGTGATGGCTCCCCACCCTTCCCGGTCGACCTTATCCGCAAAGCCGAGGTCCTGCGCCAGCTCGTATTTCAACTGATCCGACATCATGCTCCGCCGTCTTCTGCTCACATGCCCGCCTCCTTCGCCGAATAAAAAAAAGTTGGAAACCGGCGGACGAAAGCTTGCGCTCGCCGGTTTCCAACTAGTATGCGGCGCCCCGCCGGAATGTACTCCCGGCGAATCCGCCAAATATGCACAGCAGCCTGTTGCCCGGCTGCTGCTCTGCTTATGTGCTTGCTGCTGTTTCAGTGATTTAAGTAAATGATCCGAAGCTCTTCCTCGTCCTGGCAAACCGTGACCTCCACGGACTCGGTCAAAATATCGGCGTAGCTGTAGGACACCCGCTTGAACGAGTGCTGCTCCTCGTCAAGTTTGACGATAAACACAGAAGGGTAGGTCTCTTCCAAAACTCCGGAACGCTCGATGGTCTTTCTTCGGCCACCGTTCGCCCGTAACATGATCTTTTGTCCCACATGGGGTTCAAGACTGCGTTTGATTTCCAATAGCGCATTTTTAGCCATTGTCTCCAAACCACCTCTTTCCTTCTTTTCAGTATAGCGGAAACAGGTCGGTTTGTCAAATTAACAAATTATTATATCAGCAGGACAATTGCATTGTCAACGAGGTAATTTAGAGAATTTCAAAAAAAAAAGCCGAATATCGGCTTGAAGGGCAATCAGCTTACCGTATTCCTTCTTTTACTCGTTCTTAAACTCGCGATTGTCGCTGTTTCGCTCGATTCCTTCCATTCCACCACCGGCATTCCGACCCGATAGCTTCCCCGCGTCTCAATTCCTCCAAGCCCTTCCAGGCCGCTCAGAGTGCCCGAAAGAACATCGGTGATCTTGACCGTGCTTCGCGACGGTGTGTACGCTACCTTGGCAGCGATCACGAGGGGGTCAAGCGCATGGATCAAGACCCGCGCAGGAGAGCTCGCGAAATTGGCTCCCGCATGCAGAAGAGCTTCAAAATGCGACTGGCAGGCCCCGGCGATGATGACGAGGCTGTCTTTGCCGCGATCGAATTGTCTGGCCGCGTGTACGGCATTCATGAAGTGGCGGGAATTTTTGTAGCTCGCCAAATTTTGCATATCCCGCCCTTTGCTGTTCTTCAGGATGCTATCGTGCCCAGTCAATACGACAATATCCGGCATCACCTTCGGCAAAAGGGTTGTCAAAGCGCTCGCCATCGCCGATTCCGCCACGTAATACCCTTCCGCGGGCACGCGCAGCTCTTTGTACAGCGTCATGCTCTTGCGCAGATATCCGACATCCCCGTCGAGATGAAGCACCTTGCCAGGCACCTCGAAGTAGCCCGCCTGCTCCCGGCTCTTCTCGCGCATTCCCGTTTCGCTGCGCTGGCGGCGGAACTGGTCTAGCTGCTGAATGGAACGGCGCGCACGCCGATTCTCGTCTTCCATCGCTTCCTGCAGCGCCTCTGGCTTAGCCGCACGCAGGTCATAGATCGGTGCGTCCGCCAGAAGCCGAAGCTCCAATCCCTTCAAAAGCGCTTGCCCCTGGACGACGGGCCCGAGCGTAAATGTCACATCGCCGCCGTAGGAGTCGCGCACAACCAAATCGCCCTGCCGCATTCCATCCCCTCCTCCATCATCCTATGGAAGTGTTGGGCCTTTGGTGTATGCGGGCGGCGATACGCCATTCAAATCGTAAAGCTTCGGTTGTGAGAGCATCCCGACCCTCGAGTTACCCTTTCTGACGCAAGTACAAAGCATTCGCCAGCTTGGCGAATTCGGCGATGCTGAGCGTCTCTCCGCGGCGGCCCGGGTCGATAGCCAGCTCTTCGAGGAGCCGGTTCATCTCGTCGCGCCCTTCCTTGCCGAAGAACCGGGCGAGCATATTGTTGCCGAGCGTTTTGCGCCGCTGGGCGAATGCAGCTTGCACGACCTCGAAGAAGAACTTCTCATCCTCCACCTCCACAGGAGGTTGAGCTCGAAGAGCGAGGCGGATGACTGCCGAATCCACTTGCGGCTGAGGAATAAACACCGTGTGCGGCACGATGGTTACCAACTCCGGCACGCAGTAGTACTGCACCGCCACGCTCAGGCTTCCGTAATCCTTCGATCCCGGCGCAGCAGCCATTCGTTCCGCTACTTCCTTCTGAATCATAACGACGATGTTGGCGAGCGGGAGCTTCTCTTCCAGCAGCTTCATGATGATCGGAGTCGTCACATAATAAGGGAGATTCGCCACGACGCTCACTTCTTCGCATCCGCTAAGCTCCTTCTCCATCAGCTCGCGGAGCGGCAGCTTCAGGACATCGCCGTGCACGACCTTCACGTTGCCGTAATCAGCCAAGGTTTCGGCGAGCACCGGGAGCAGCCGCTGGTCGATTTCGATCGCCATTACCTTGCCGGCCGCGCGGGCCAGCTGCTCGGTGAGCGCGCCGATGCCGGGGCCGATCTCGAGTGCGCCGCGGTTTGCGTCAAGCTCTGCCGCTCCTACGATTTTGGCCAGCACATTGCGGTCGATCAGGAAGTTCTGGCCAAGGCTCTTCTTCATGGTGATGCCGTGGCGACGGACGATCTCCTGGGTCCGCTTCGGCGTCGCGATATCCGGTCTTTGTTCACTCATTGGGCTTGTCCCTTTCTCCGAGCGCGGCTTCCATTGCGGCCACGGCTTCCGTAAATTCCTGGCGGTTGATCTGAAACATCTTGCAGCGGTTAAAGAACTGCTTCCCGTTGGCATAGCCGATGCCGAGAGCGTTGCCGACGAACAGCCGACGTTCCGCCGCTCGGGCATGGACGAGCAGCCCCGCCGCCATCAGATCCCCCATGCTGATTTCGCTCGGAACTTCGCGGTACTCGCTCTTCACGCGGGAGAGGGCTTGGCGGATCGTCTCAGGGGAGGCATTTTCCACCCCGATGTCATCCCTCTTGCGCCCTTCCTCCTGGGTGATAAAGGCATGCTTGCAGCCCGGAACGCGCGCCGAGATCAGCTTGCGCAGCCTTTCGCCGGCATGGTCCGGGTCCGTGAAGATAATGACCCCTCGTGTCGCCTGCGCCCGCTCGATCCGTCGGTACACGCCCTCGTTGATCGCCGAGCCTCCGGTCTCTATCGTATCGGCCTCCACCGCTCGGCGGATGGCCGTCGTGTCATCCTTGCCTTCCACAACTATGATCTCCCGAATCAAAACGCAGGACCCCTCCTGTATAACTTGGAAAATAATCGCATAAAAGGAGAGGCGATCGCCTCTCCTTGGTTTAAGTAGTAGTATACCGAATCCCCGCTGCATTCGCAACGCTTCCGTGCTACTCGACCGAAGGCTTCTTCGGACCGATCACGTACACGGTATAGCCCCGCTTCAAGCCGAACTGCTGGGCATAGGACTCGCTGTCGTAATAAACGTCGATCTTGTTTCCTTTGACGGCACTGCCGGTATCCTCGGCGCGGCGGTAGCCGACGCCTTCAATGTATACCCACCATCCGAGCGGAATGACATTCGGGTCCACTGAGATGGTTCTCCCTTCGGTCACTTTCGTGCCCGTACGGGTGATGCCGTAGCCGGAATCGCCGGGGTTTTTGCCGGTGGATTCCACGCCTGCGGAATAAGCGGTCAAGGTGACGTTGTTTAACAATTTCTTATAGCTGATGGGCACGCCGCCTTTGGTTACGGTAAGCGCCTTTGCTTTCTCTGTCTTAGCCGCTGCAGTGACTTTCTTCTCCGTTTTGACCGCCATCACGACGACGGGATTCTTGGTTCCTACTGCAACGATTTTCTTTACGCTCTGGGCGGCAACGGTCTCTCCAAGGACACTTTCCTTTACCATAACGCCGTTCTCGTATACCTGTTCCTTGGTAACGATCTTCTTGCCTGCTTTCCCCTCCTGGAGGGTCTGCTGCTTGCCTTTCAGCAGCGTTGCGTCTTGCTTCGTGGTGGTTTCAAAGGCAATCGGAACTTCGATTTCTTTCTTTTCTTTGGTTACGCGAACGATTTCCACTTGGTTGTTCTCCGTGAGCGGAGTTCCAATGGCAGGGGTAATGCGGTCATCTTGATCCACGGTGATATGAAATTCCGTAAGTGCAGCATCCAGCGTCTTCTCCACCGTATGAAGCGTCTGGACTTTCCCATCGGCCGTCAGCTCGATCGTCCGGGCCCGCTCAATCGCGATCCGGTCGCCGTGCTTCAGCTTCGTATCGAGTGCCAAGGAAATCCGGTCGTATTCGCCCACCTTGACATCTTGTTCATCCAACAACTGTTTGACGGTTTGGTGCTTGGTCTTAACGACCTGCTCCTCTCCGTTCACGACCAGAGCGACGCTCTTGGTCTGGGTACCGCTCAGCAACATGAAAAACATGGTGGTCACCACGAGGGTGAACAATGCGAGATAAGTGATTCTGCGCACGTTTTCATGCTTCCAACGCAATGCGAAGGACATGCTGGATGATCGTTTCTCATGGGGGTTCTGATTAGACATTTCTCCCACTTGTTTCGGTCCTCCTTGAAAGCCTCGCCATCGACTGTTATGCATGGTTCCATCTGACGTGACTATGGATTTTGGTGTTCGTGAAGCATCCGCCAATTTCCGTTTTCAATTTGCCAGATCAAAACGGCACTCTCGACTCTCCACCTCCGCTCCTTGTTTTTCCCATTTGGATTCTTATCGCTTTTTTGGACACAAAAAAGCCATAAGAAGAGGACTTCTCGTGGCATATGTA
This sequence comes from Gorillibacterium timonense, assembly GCF_001457415.1. GTDB lineage: Bacteria > Bacillota > Bacilli > Paenibacillales > NBRC-103111 > Gorillibacterium > Gorillibacterium timonense. Next base: position 276,908 of record NZ_LN881720.1, on the reverse strand, counting down.
GACCCGCCCGATCAATACCTCTCTCTTCAACGCTTACGAGGTTAGCTGACGGATTCGGGCGCGAGAGTCGCCCTACGCGAGAAGGAACAGTCGCGTCCCCCTTGCGATTCACCCCTAAAACCTGCGGAAAGTCCGAAACTTCCGGCTTCCGCTTCACGGTTCCCCCGTTTCCCAAATGGAACTCAGCGAACTTTTTTGGAAAATTGGCATGGTTTATTAAGTTATCCTGAATGTATGATACGCCTTCCCGGTAAGACATGTAAAGAGTCAACAGCCGTCTGTACACAGCAAAAAAAGGCCATATCCGCACAAGTTCCGGAAATCGCCAAATAAAATAGGCTTCACACTCTTTAAATCGCCCTCTATCACACGATTGCTCACTATTTTATAGTTTTCTTGCTTCCGCACACCCTCGGTTTATAATAAAAGGGTCTGATTTCGTTACTCTTTTAACGTTCAGAGCACCAAAAAAGTTGCGGTCTCCGCGAAAAATGGAAGCGGTTTTTTTAAAAACCCAAAGGAGCCTTGATCGACATGCAATCGGTTTTGACAGTAAACGGACTTTATGGCGGATATTTGTACCGCAAGCCGGTCATCCGGAACTTGACCTTTTCCGTAGGTAAAGGAGAAATGGTCGGCCTCGTCGGATTGAACGGAGCTGGCAAAAGCACCACCATCAAACACATTCTCGGGTTGATGGAACCGGAAGAGGGGGAGATCCGGGTCAACGGCGTGACGCTTCGCGAAGAGGGGACAACCTATCACAGCTCGATCGCCTTCGTCCCCGAAAGTCCGGAGCTGTACGAGGAGCTGACGATCCGCGAGCATTTGGAGCTGACAGCGCGGGTGTACGGGCTGAGCCGGGAGGAATACGAAGAGAGAGCCGAGCAGTTGATGCGCTTGTTCCGCATGACGGAGAGAGCGGGCAGCTTCTCGCGCCATCTCTCCAAGGGCATGCGTCAGAAGGTGATGCTGATGAACGCCTTCCTGATTCAGGCTCCGCTCTACATCATCGACGAGCCTTTTCTCGGCCTCGACCCGCTCGGCATCCGCTCCCTGCTTGAGCTGATGGCCTCCTTCAAACAGAAGGGCTGCAGCTTCCTCATCAGCTCGCACATCCTCTCGACCATTGAAAAATACTGCGACCGCTACGTCGTTCTGGAACGCGGAGAGATGGCCGCGCGCGGCACTCTTGAGGAGATCCGCACGCAGGCAGGATTGCCCGTCGGAGCCACTCTCGACGACGTCTTCTTCCACCTCGTGGGAGGAAGCGGAGAAGGCGGGGGCTTATGAGCGCGCCGCGCAGAAATGGAACCGGCGCTGGGGTAGGGGGCAGCGGAGACAGGCAAGGGCTGAACGCCGCCCGGCTCTTCCGGGTGAGGAAGAGCCGCTGGCGGCGAGGGACGTTCCCGTATTGGCGGGACGTCCTCCGCAGCGGAGCGGGAATGCTTGCGGCGATGGCGCTGTTGGCCGCCGGTCCCGCGTACACATGGGCCCTCGATCAGATGCCGCCGGACTTCCCGTACCGCTGGATTACGGTGCCGGTGCTCGCCCTGGTCATCGGCTGGAGTCCGATCCGCACGCATCTGGAGGGTGCGGACCGGGTGTTCCTGCTCCCGGCGGAGCAGGCGATGGCCGGCTACCTGCAGCGCGCCTTGCGGTCCGCCGCCCTCTGGCAGGCGTTCCTCGTGCTGGCCATGAATTGGCAGTTGCTGAAGTCGAGCAGAAAATGGATGGTTCCGCTGTTGATATGGGCTCGAACATGCTAGACGCGCAGCGAACGCGCCGCCGCGTAGCGTTCCGCCGCCGCGTCGCGGCATAGCGCCCGCACACACCACGCGGCGCGGCGCGGCGCCACAACCGACAAATCCCCCCTGCTGCCTCGGGAGAGTGCAGCAGGGGGGATTTGTTTTGTTTGCTCGCGCGGCCAAATTCCACAGCCGCCGCATCGCCTCTTCTCGGCTAGAGCGTGTTTGCAAACACGCTCTAGTACGCTGTCAGCCCTAATCGTGTCGATATGAATCGGCGTCAATAGGTATGGGAAGTTGTGCGGAGAACATGGTTTTTAAGCTGACAGCGTACTAGTTGATGCCGAGGAGGCGGATGGCGTTCTCCGTCGTGATCCGCGCGATCTCTTCCACCGGCAAGCCCTTGATTTCGGCGGCGGCTTCGGCGACGAGCCGCACATGCGCTGATTCATTGCGCTTGCCGCGAAATGGATGCGGCGTCAGGTACGGCGAGTCCGTCTCCAGGAGGAGACGGTCGAGCGGCACCTGCGCCAGAACCTCCTTCGGCTGCCGGGCATTCTTGAAGGTCACCGGCCCGCCGAAGGAGATGTAGAAGTTCATGTCCAAGCACAGCTTCGCCGTCTCCCAGCTTCCCGAGAAGCAGTGCATGATGCCGCCGACCTCGGCGGCTTTTTCCTGCTTCAGCGTCTCCACCACATCGTGATGGGCGTCGCGGTCATGAATGATGATCGGCTTGCCCACCTTGCGGGCCAAGCGGATCTGCTCGCGAAACACCCGATCTTGCACTTCTTTAGGTGAGGTATCCCAGTAGTAGTCGAGCCCGATCTCTCCGATGGCGACCACCTTCTCGTGCTTGCACAGCTCCTCGATCCAATCGAGATCCTCCGGCAGCATGTCCTTGGCATCCTGGGGATGCCAGCCGACCGCCGTCCAAATAAAATCATACGCCTCCGCCAGCTTCAGAGAAGTCGGGATGGTCTCGCGGTTAAAGCCGATATTGACGATGCGCGTCACTCCCGCCTCTCTAGCCCGGGCAATCGTTTCTTCCCGGTCCTCGTCAAATTCAGGGGCGTTCAGATGCGCATGCGAATCCGTTAGCATAGGTACGTCTCCTTTGTCATCTCTCTTGAGCAGGTTTGCCAAACACGCCCTCGTTAAACCGTTACACGGATGAGCCTCATGGGACCGGGATCGGTTTTGGAATGGTGATTTTTGAATGGTCACAATCAATATTCGCACCGATAGCCCGTTCCATGCGATGGCCTGAACCGATGTCATCCGAATACAGCCTGTCCAGTCGCTCAGCAATTTTTATACATCCAGTCCGTCCGTCTTTGTCCCAGATCGCGCTTCAGGACTTGCGGATTCCGTTCACCAGAATCTTCCGAACCCCATCCGGAAGCCGCTTGTCCTGGAGCAGCTCCGCCGGGTAGTAGAGCTGGTTTTGCCCGGAATGAATGCCGCTGATCGAACGAACGATCTCCGAACGGCGGGAGATCTCCTCCAACTCCCCATCGGGGCCGAGCAGAAGGATCGGCCGCTTCTCGTCCTCCTGCCCTGGACGGTACACATCATACGGCAAATCGGAAGGGAAGTCGATCTCCAGGTAATAATCCGGGTCCCAACCGATGGCGGCGAGCTCGGCGCGAAGCTGCTCGAACAGAAACCCGGAGATGTCCTCGGCGGGAACGTAGCGGAACAGCCTGCGGTTTAAGAACCTCTCGCACAAATCGGCAAGAATCGGGTCCTTTTCCTCCATCCACTGAGAAAAAGCGGCCTGCATTAACGCTTCATCCAACCGGAGGTAATCCTCGACGCTGAGCTTTCCCTCAAGCAGCCTGCGAATCGGTTCCACCATAAAGGCAAAGGCATATCCGTCCTCATACAGCGTCTTCGCCCGATTGAGAATCTTGGTGAGGACGATCTCGGCGCTGCGGGTAACCGGGTGAAAATAAATTTGCCAATACATCTGGTACCGCGACATCAGGTAATCCTCTACGGCATGCATGCCGCTCTCCTTCACCACAACTCCCGACTTCAAGGGGCGCAAAACACGAAGTATCCGGTCGAGATCGAACGTTCCGTAGTTGACTCCGGTGCAGTACGCGTCCCGAAGCAGGTAATCCATCCGGTCCGCATCGAGCTGGCTGGCGATCAGGCTGATCGCAACAGGGTTTGGATGGGTTTTGCAAATCACTCCGGCCACCTGCTCGGGGAAGCCCTCCGCAACTCGACTCAAGATTTGATGAATCTCCGTATCCCCGAGGATGATGCGGCAGGACCAGGCTTCATGATGCTCCCCAAATATTTTTTCCATCGAATGCGAAAAAGGAGCATGCCCCACATCATGCAGCAGTGCCGCGCACAAGCAGACAAGCCGCTCCTCTTCGCTAAGGTCGCCGAAGCCGCTGCGTTCAAACTGCGAGAGAATGCGCCGGACAATCTCGTAGACTCCGAGCGAATGGGAGAATCGACTGTGCTCGGCTCCATGAAAGGTTAGATAAGAGGTACCCAGCTGTCGAATCCTCCGCAGTCTCTGAAATTCCCGGCTATTGATGAGGTCCCAGATGAGGGTGTCCTGTACATAAATATACCGATGGACGGGATCTTTAAACACTTTTTCTTCCTGCAGCCTTGCCATTCGTCACCATCTCCTCTCGATTTCGACAGCGATTTTTACGCCATATGTCGAATGCTGTCACATTGCGATTGCCATTTCTTTTTCTCATCCGAGCGGCTATTCCGGCTCTTTTTGAAGAAAACTGTTGTCTTTTCTATGTTTTTTCTAGAAAAAATGAACTTTTTTCGATTTCAGTGCCCAATAACCCAATTTTCTCTATTGACTATTATGGGAATGGTTGGTATCATATTGAGAGTTTCCTGTCGAATTATGGCGATTAGGCAAGAATACATATACACGGAGGGATAATAACGATGATGAAATCAACAGGGATTGTTAGAAAAGTCGACGAGCTGGGTCGTGTCGTCATCCCCATCGAACTGCGCCGCACGCTTGGAATCGGTGAGAAGGACGCTCTCGAAATCTATGTCGACGGCGAGCGCATCATGCTCAAAAAGTATGAACCGGCCTGTATCTTCTGTGGCAACGCGGAGAACGTCACGTACTTCAAAGGAAAAATCGTCTGCAACAACTGCATTCAAGATATGCCGGAGCCAGTGACAAAATAATCAAGCTATAGTATAATGAAAGAGATCCCATTGTTATTTATAACCTTTTTCATACTCCTTGTCCCCGATTTGAGCGGAACGGCAGCCGCTCAAATCGGGGACCTTTTTTTGTACCGATTCGGCAGGACGGTCGGTTCAGCGCGTACCTACTCCATCTGCTGCCACCAACCCTCCGTCCCCCGCTTTCTCTACTCGCCAATTGCTCAATTAACCGAGTTTCTACTATATAATGTAGGCGCCTCGGTCACTCGAAGATAATCGATCGCCAGAGCTCTCGATCATGCAGCGCGATCACCAGGCTTGCTACAGCAGCTCCTGGTAGATATCGCGCTTTGATACGCCCCGGTCAGCGGCCGCTTTTTTCATAGCCGCCTTGCGGTCCTCTCCCGCATTCAGGTAGTGCTGGACATGGTCGATGGCGCTCAGTCCGCTCCACCACGGTTCGTCTCCGCCGTCGGCGGCTCCCGACCCCGAAACGTCGGCCGCATTCGCCCCCGTGACCGCGAGGACATATTCGCCGAGAGGAGGATGCTCCTCCAGATGCTTCAGCAGCTCGCTGAGCGTCCCGCGCACCGCTTCCTCATGCCGCTTGGTCAGCTCCCGCACGAGCACGGCCTCCCGGTCCCCCAAAGCCTCCAGCATCGCCTCCACCGTCTTCGCCACCCGATGCGGCGATTCATAGAAGAGCAGCGTGGCAGCGATGCTTCTGAGCCCAAGCAATTCGTCGGAACGCTTCTTCTTCTCGCGCGGCAGGAAGCCGCAGAAGAGGAACCGCTCCGTCGGCAGCCCGGACATGACGAGCGCGGACAACGCCGCATTGGCTCCGGGAACCGGTACCACCGGAATCCCCCGCTCGATGGCTCCACGGGCGAGATCTGCGCCCGGATCGGAGATCGCCGGCATTCCGGCGTCCGAGACGAGCGCAATCGTCTGCCCTTCCTCCATCAGCCGCAGCAGCTCCCGGCCACTCGCCTCCTTGTTGTGCTCGTGGTAGCTGACCAAGCGCCCGCCGATTTCAAAATGCGTCAGCAGCTTCCGCGTCTGCCGCGTGTCCTCGGCTGCGATCAGGTCCGCTTCCTTCAACAGCCGCACGGCGCGGAAGGTCATGTCCTCCAGATTGCCGATCGGCGTTCCGATCAAGTACAGCGTCCCGGTGCTGCGCTCCGCTTGAAAGCTTTTTTGAATGTTCATTGCGCGCCCTCTCCATTATCCACATGTCTCTCGTCTACGCTGGCTGCGCCCAGAGGCTCGTAATAAATCTTCATCAGCTCCGGACAATAACGGCCATCCTCCTGGTACACGATCAAGGGAGGCAGCAGCCGAATCTCGGGGCCGCCATCCTTGATCGCTTCGATCAGCACCATATTCGCTTCTTCTCCCGCTCGGGGATGAACGAAGCGCACCCTTTTCGGTTCCAGCCGATACTGGCGGAAGAGAATCAAGATATCCGCGAGCCGCGAAGGCCGATGCACCATGGCCACCTTGCCTCCCGCCTTCACAAGCTTTGCCGAAGCCGCGACGACATCCTCCAGCGTGCAATGAATCTCGTGACGGGCCGCGGCGAAATGCGGGTTGCCGTTCGGTTCGCCTGCATGAGCGGGCAGATAAGGTGGATTGACGGTCACGAGGTCAAACCCGCCATGGCCGAAGGCCAGATGCGCCTCCTTCAGGTCCATCCGCGAGAGGGTCACCCGCTCCTCCAGCCCGTTCAAGCTGACGCTGCGCTCCGCCATCTCGGCAAGGCGCTCTTGAATCTCCACGCCCCACACGGGGGCCTTCGTCCGCGCCGTGAGCAGGATCGGCACCACACCGTTGCCCGTACACAGATCGATAATCCGTCCTTTCGCCGGAACCGAGCAAAAATGCGCCAGCAGCACCGCATCCATCGAAAAGGAAAACACTTCGCCGCTCTGAATGATCTTCAGGTCGTTGCGCAGCAGATCGTCGATTCGTTCACCGGGAAGCAACCATTCCCTGTCCTGTCCCATAGCTTACCCCCATCGTTCCTCTTTCCGCATTTTCCAAAAAAAGCCGCAGGGACTCTTGTCCCTGCGGCTTAGCATCCCGTTCTGAGCGGTCACCCGCTGCCGGCAGGAGCGCCGGTTCTGCCGCTTGTACGCTGTCAGCTTAAAAACCGCGGTCTCCGCACATCTTCTCATACCCATTGACGAGGATTCATATCCACACGATTAGGGCTGACGGCGTACTTGTTCCACCGGTTCCCAAACTTATTTGTTCAGGAACGAGAGGCAAAACAGGCAGTCTCCCTCGGTGCGAAGGTGCCCGTAGTACACATTGCAGATGTGAAACCCTTCATTATATAAACGCAATAGATTATCGAAGCCTTCCCCGGTCCCCGGAGCTTCCGGGTCTTCCGCTGTCTGTATCGGCAGCTCACCGTTCTTCAGCAGATCGCGAAGCTGTTGGTTCTCGTGTTGAAGACGCTGGTTCTCCTCCAGGAGAGCGACAATCTTCTGCTTCAGCACGCCGAGGTCGGCGTAGGTTAAGCCCATCTTGTCCTCAATCTGTTCCAATTGAAGAAAAATATCCTTCATGAGTTCGTTCACCTCAAGGTTGGCAGGTAAGCAAGCGGCTAATCCGGCGATGCTGCTGAGTCTGACGCTCGGTTTCTACTCCTGCTCGGCAACGTCATCCGCAGGCAGTTCCATCACCTTGTTGTTCAGATCGAAGATCTGCACCTTGACGGTTCGCTCGGCTACGTTGAGGCTCAGCACCTTGCCGGTTCCGTAAGAGGTGAGGACCATTTTACCCGGCTTCGGCAGCTCGGTTTTGACACTTTCGTAGTTATCATGCTCATATTTGAGGCAGCACATCAGCCGGCCGCAGAGACCGGAGATCTTTGTCGGGTTGAGCGACAGGTTCTGGTCCTTGGCCATCTTGATCGATACCGGCTCGAAATCTCCCAGGAAGGAGGAACAGCACAGGATGCGGCCGCAAGGCCCGATCCCTCCGAGCAGCTTCGCCTCGTCGCGCACTCCGATCTGTCTGAGCTCAATCCGCGTGCGGAAGATGCTGGCTAGGTCCTTGACCAATTCGCGAAAATCGACCCGGCCGTCCGCCGTGAAATAAAAAATGATCTTGTTGCGGTCAAACGTATATTCGACGTCGATCAGCTTCATCTTGAGGTTGTGGTCCTTGATCTTCGCCTGACATATATGAAACGCGTCTCCCGCCGCCTTGCGGTTGCCATCCACCAGTACGGCGTCGTTCGCGTCCGCGATCCGAATGACTTTTTTGAGCGGCAGCACGACATCGTCTTCGGGGACGTCGCGTTTGCCGATCACCACTTTGCCGTACTCAAGGCCTCTCGCCGTATCGACGATGACGCTTTGTTCCTTCTCAACCGGCAGTTCATGGGGATCGAAATAAAAGATTTTTCCCGCCCGTTTGAAGCGCACCCCTACTACAGAATACAAAGTCTAGCCTCCTTGCATATCCATGATCAGCTTTTCCACAGCAAGCTGGGAATTCGCATGGGAACGTAACCGTTTCTGGACGTCGGTCACCTGCTCCATCGCATGAACCCATTCATGGGCTCCGCGGGAAAAGGCTTTGTCCGCCATCCAATCGACTTGATCGGCAAAAACCATCTGCTCGCGGCGGCCGCACTGCAGCTGAATCATGTCCCGAAGGAGAAGAAGCCACAGGTCAAGGATCGTATCCAGCCGTTCGGCCATCTCGCCCTTCGCGAGTTTCTGCTGCACGGTCAGCATCGCCGCCGGAAAACGCGTGAGCGTCTCCTTCGCTAATTGTACCATCGTGGTTCTCGCTTCGGCAAACCATTCCGCTCTCGCTAGCTCGCGCGCAGCCGGCAGGCCGGCCGCCAGCCTTACGGCAGTGCGGGCAAGCATCGCGGGGACCCCTTCCGCGATGAGCGCGGCCTCCATCGCATCCGGATTCTCCGGAACGAAGGACAGCCACTGCGACCGTGATTTGATCGTGGGCAGGAGCGCTTGACCGTTCTCCGTCAGGAGAATCGCCATGACGTCTGCGATGGGCTCTTCGAGGAATTTCAGCAGGCTGTTCGAAGCTTGAATCGTCATCCGGTCGGCCTGCTGAATCACATATATTTTTTTGCGAGCTTGCGAGGAACGATAGGCAAATTCCTTCTGCAGCTCGCGGATTTGTTCGATCTTAACCGAGGCGCCGTCCGGCTCGATCCAGTGGAAGTCCGGATGGTTGCCATGGATGACCTTGCGGCATTCCGGACATTCCCCGCATGCATCGCCGTGACCACGGACGCAGTATACGGCCTGGGCGAGCCAGAGAGCCATGTCCCGTTTGCCCGAACCGCGCGGCCCGTTAAAGATATAGGCATGGGACAAGCTGTGGTTTCGAACGCCTGTCCGGAGAATATGCCGAATCCGTTCCTGCCCGTCCGTTTCCTGAACCGACATGGCTTCCCCCTTCCCAGACTTTGTCGAAGCTATCTATCCGTTGCCAACCTCTATACTCACTCGCTGCCCGCGCTGTTAATAGAAGGTTTGAAACAGCAAGCCTTTGATCTCTCCTACCGAGGTTAACAGCGTCATACGGCCCTGCTCCGTCTCGAGAAGCTCGTCCGCAAGCAAGAGAAGCTCCCGGTCGATTTCATCCAGGAGCAGATACCTTCGATCCCGTCCTCCGCGGTCTCTTCCCTTCGCGTCCTTCAGCCCCACTCCCCGGCGCGCCGTTCGCTCCAAATACCTCTTGACCAAGCGCTTGTACTCGTGAAGCTCCCGCATGTTCATGGAGCGGGTGAAGCGCTCGGACTGCTGGTGAATCTGTTCGAGCTGCGCAGCGAGCTCTGGGTCTCGCGACTTCCCGCCGCCCTGCTGCTGTAGAATATCGGAAAAGGCTTTGCCGGAAATCGCCTGCTCCCCGCTCTGGGAAGCAGGGCTGACCGGACGGACCAGAGAAGAGCGGATACGATCGATTCGCATCCGATTAGAAATGCTCGAACCGTTCGACAGGAAGAACGAACACCGTCGCTCCGCCTACCTGAACTTCTACCGGGAATGGGATGTACGAGTCGGTGGTGCCGCCCATCGGCGATACGGGAGTCACCAACTGATCCCGAACCTTGCAGTTATTTCGAATGACCTGAAGAACCTCGCTCACGCGGTCGTCTTCGATCCCGATCAGAAAAGTCGTGTTACCGGACTTCAGAAACCCGCCGGTGGTCGCCAGCTTGGTGGAGCGAAAGCCCGCCGTGATGAGGGCGTTGGACAAACGGTTGCTGTCCTTGTCTTGTACAACGGCAATAACCATTTTCATCGTAAATCCTCCTCCTTCATTCTATCTTATCGCTTAATGCGCTCCGCAAGCAAGCTCTCGCAATCACGAATGATGTCGTCGAAGACTTCATCCGGGGAACGATCACCCCGCACCGGGACGATCCGCTCCGGATTCGCTTCTGCGATCGCATGGAAGCTGCTGCGGACACGCTCATGGTACTCGCTGCCCTTGCTCTCGATTCGGTCGAGACTGAGCGCGGGATCGGCTGCCGCACGCGCCCGCAGACGGGCTTCTGTCACACTCACCGGCACATCGATCAGATAGGTGCGGTCGGGAACAAGGCCGCCCGTCGCGAAGCGGTTGACTTCCGCAACGGTATGCACATCCAAACCGAGACCGTGTCCCTGATACGCTATGCTGGCGTCGACAAACCGGTCACAGAGCACGATTTTGCCTTCCTTGAGCGCCGGGATTATCTTCTCCTCGACATGCTGCGCGCGGGAAGCTGCATAGAGCAGCACCTCCGCCCGGTCCGCCATCTCCCGGTTTTCCGGGTCAAGGATGATGGAGCGGATCTTGTCGCTGATCGCCGTGCCGCCCGGCTCGCGGGTAGCCACGATGGGCAACCCAAGGCCGCTGAGCTCAGCTGCCACCCGGGCGATCTGGGTCGTTTTACCGGAGCCGTCCGGTCCTTCAAAGGTGATGAATAATCCATTCATGCCGTTCATGCTGTTCCTCCATCCGGGCTCTCGCCCGGCTATGAATCCGCCGGCTTAAGCCTGCGTGCCTTGTGCATTGCCTTTCTATCCCCGATTGATCATGCATAATCGGTCATTCCGATCCAGCATTATTCCGGCTCACGGGTAACCTTGAGCCCGGTCAGCCGCTCCTCCTCCGCTCCCTGGAAGCGTGCCCCGGAACGGGACAAGAGGGACAGATAGTCACTCATGGCTGCCGTTATCGGCTCGCCCGGATACAGAAGCGGAATTCCGGGAGGGTAAGGGATCACCATTTCGGCCGCATAGCAGCCCACCGCTTCGCTCAGCGACACCCATTCGATCGGGCGATTGGCCGAGGAAAACTCCGTCTCCGCGTCCCAGGGTATGGAAATCGGAGGCGAAGCCTCGAAAACGGGAGCATTCTCTAATAGATTCGGCAAAAACCTGCGATTTTCCTGCATTCCTCGCGATATTTCCGAATCGATAGCAGTGAGCGCTTCCGCCAGTCGGTCCATGTCCTCCTGCGGAGAAGCCAGACTGAACAGGCAAAGCACATATCGCGGGTCAGCCAGCTCTGTCATGCAGCCGTAGGCTTCGATTCGCTCCTGGAGCTGATACCCGCTCAAGGTCCCGCTTAAGTCGCATACGGACATTTTAAACGGATCGAGAGCATCGTAAACCGAAGCCTCTTCACGTTGGAGGAAAGCGAGCGCTGTCCAGCCCTCGGAGACCTTGCGCAGTCCCTTGAGGCGGGCGAGCGCCCGATCAAGCAGCTCGCCGCCTTCCGTCTGCATCTGGTAGCGGCTGAGATCCAAGGATGCGAGCAGCGGATACGAGGGGCTGGAGCTCTGCACCGCCGCCAGAATGCGCCGGATGCGCGGTCGGTTCAGCCGTTCTCCCTGAAGATGAAGCATCGCTCCCATGGTCATCGCCGTCAGCATCTTGTGCGTGGACTGCACGACGCCATCCGCTCCGCACGCCAAGGCCGAAGGCGGCAGCTCCGGGTGAAAGCCGAAGTGGGCTCCATGCGCCTCGTCAACCACAACCGGCTTCCCACAGCGGTGAACCAGCTCGACGGCTTCCCTCAGATCATCCGCCATGCCGTAATAGTTGGGGTTCGTCAGCAGAACCCCTCGCGCTTCGGGATAGCGCTCAAGCGCTTCGCGCAGATCGGCGAGCCGCACGCCTGCGGTAAGCCCGGATGCCGGGTCCAAGCGGCCCGGCAGGAATACGCAGCGAGCTCCAGCCAGTGCCGCCCCGTTCAATACCGATTTGTGCACATTTCGCTGCACGATGAGCAGGTCGCCGCGGCCGCACAGCCCCATGACGAGGGCAAGGTTCCCTGCCGTGCTGCCTCCGACCAGAAAATGCGTCTCCTCGGCACCAAAGCATGCTGCCGCGAGCTCCTGTGCCTCCCGGATGACCCCCGAGGAATGGTGAAGGTCATCGAGTCCCGTGATCTCCGTATAATCGATGGCCATGATGCTGCGGAACAGAGCCTCTCCCTCGGGATGGACTCCCTGCCCGCCTTTGTGGCCCGGAACATGATAGCTCGCGAGCGCCTTGTCCCGATATTGAAGAAGCGCCTCTACGAGAGGTGCTTTTGTCGTTAGATTGGGATCGCCATCCCCAAGGTCTTCCGCATTGCGATTCACTAAGCAATTCCCTTTGCTTTTCGCTTCATCATTCGTTATATCATTCGTTTTATCACTCGTCATGCTTTTCGCAGCATCCGTCACGCCCGCTCACCCTCCGCCGTGCAACAAAAGAAAGGAGATGCCCTAAGGGCTCTCCTCCACTATACCAAAGAAAAGCCCGTTTGAGGGAAGCTCTGCGCTCGTTCATTCGGGCTCTACGCGTTTTTTTTGAACCAAATCCCCTTCAACCGGTGAATGAAAAACGGATATTTCTCGTCCAGCACGTCGGTGCGCACCATCTCCGCTTCGCAGGCTTCGCAGATAAAGCCGGATATAATGGTGATTCCGCTCTTTCCCGTTTCCCCGCAGATGATGCATTCGCTGTTCGTTTCTTCCATTCTCGTTCACCCCTTTCTTGTTTTCTATTAGGATTGCCATATCTTTTGCCTTTCAAACTTTCACTCACATACTTTATCCGTATGCGGAATGCCCGCTTCCGGTGTCTGTACGCCTTTTTTTCGCAGAAAACTATTCCCTTGAACTCTTTCAACCGATATTTTAGGTAGAGAAATGACAGGAGGTCCCCATGCCCGAGCTCAATCTATCCAAGGATTCCACCTATTATCAGTATACACTTGTCCGCAAGTACAGCGTCCCCCGCCTCTTCAGCATCCTTTACGCCCTATTGCTCGCGGCAGTGTGCGCGCTGTTCGTCGTCCGGTTTGGACAAGCGGGCATCTACGCCGTCGTCGCCGCCGGGATCGGTGTTCCGCTCTTGCATACGACGATCGCCCGGATCTATCGGAGACTCTCCGGACGCTCGCAGGACGCCTGGAGCTTTCGGTTTGCCTCTCCCTGGGCGGGATTCCTGCCGGACGGACATTGTCCCTATCGCAGATGCCTCCGCATGCTGCATCAGATCTCTTTTCTAGGAGCCGCTCTGCTGGCCTTGATCTATGTGTGGGGACCGCCGGAATATGCCGCCTGCGGCCTGCTCGTCCACGCTTGGATCATTCTGCCGCATTATGCGCTCGCTCCCGTCTTTCTGCGGCTGAAGCCGGGAGGCCTCATTCGCTACGGCAAGCGGGAAGCCGCTTATTACATGCCGTAACTCCCGTATCGCCCATGCCGGGCACACACAGCAAGAGACCGATCCTGAGGGGAGTGCCTCGGAACCGGTCTCTTTTAGTGTTTGCTCTTTTGAGAGTTGCTCTCGTGCTTGCTTTTCCCTGTGAGCCTATTCGCCTATTCGCTTAGATCTTGTTCAAGAGCTTCAGGAAGCGATAAATCAGAGCGGCGGCTTCTCCTTTCAGCGTTTCACTTGCCGGCTTGTAAGCCTCCCCGCCTCTTCCTTCCACAAGGCCGAGCGCTTTCGCGGCATAGACGTCGTCGAAGGCCCAGAAGCCGATTTTGTCGGAGTCGATAAACCGCTCGATGGCTTCCGCCGAAATCTCCGTGCCTGTCGTCTTGCGGTACGCCCGCATGATGATGGCCGCCATCTCCTGACGATTGACGATGCGGTTCGGCTCATACTCCGTGTCGCTGACTCCCTTGATCACACCCGCATCCCTCGCGGCTGCAATGTAAGGAGCGTACCAATCCTTCGCCGCCACATCCGTAAAGCCGGTATCCGTCTTCTTGACCGGGAGCTCCAAAATCTTGGCGACGAGGGTTGCGAATTCAGCGCGGGTTATGCCCATGTTCGGGTGGAAGTTACCGGCGCTGTCTCCCTCCAGAATCTGACGGGAAGCAAGCAATTCGATGATCGATTGCGCCCAATGACCCTGAACATCCTTGAACGTTTTGGTGTATTCCATAAGCGCGATCTTGGTTGCACCCGTCACCGTAAGGGTCACAGTTACGGTATGTTTCGTCTTGTCGACCACTCCGCCTGCCGATTTCCACGTTTGCGTCGCTTCGTCATAGTAGAAGACCGAGAGGAAATCCTCTGCGCCGGTTAGCGCGGGGTCATACGGAAGGACGACGGACACTTGCGTGGATTCCCCAACTGCAACCGGGGTCAGCACATACGCATCGCCGATTTGCTTCATGCCCTCCGCGGAAGGCGCCGGAACGTTTGCCGCTGGAAGCTCGGCGACTCTCACCGTTTCCTTGCCTTTGACAACCTCCAGCTTTACTTCCTCGGTGTAGACGGGAACTGGCGGAGCGATAACAGTGACGCGGCGCTCGGCTTTACCGATGTTGCCCTTCTGGTCGCGTGCTGTGTACGTGATCACATACTCGCCTGTTTGGGTTGTATCCACATGCCCCACAATGATGATCCGGCTGGTGATGTCTCCGTCGCGGTCATCGATCGCGGTCGCTCCCGGATCGACAAAGTCGCTTCTCAGGTAAAGGGTGATGGATGCCTCTCCCTTGAGGGTGACGACCGGCGCGACGGTATCGGATGCGATGCTGTCCTTCTCAGCTTGAACGATGCGGTCGAAGCTGTCCACCAGATCGGCATAGTCGGTGTACGGCGCTTCGGCCAGTATTTCTTTGGCTACATTTTCCTTGTGCTGCTCGGTGAAGTCTTGGTAGGAGGCAATGGCTTCTGGGTGGAAGCCCGCATCCGTGTCGTCCAGGATGGCGAGCACTTCCTCAAGAGTTAATCCGCCGCCGTTTACCAGACTCAGCAGCTCCGCCCGTTTTTGCTCCAGGGACATGGTCATGACCGAATAGATGCTCAGGTGCCGGGTAAGAAGAGTCATGCGCCCGGTTTGCGCGTCATACTGGCCTCTCACATACTCCCAAGCTCCCTTTGCCTCGTTGTAATAGAAAGTCATGAAGACTTGATCCGCAATTCCTTGCCCGATCATCATCCCGAGCGTGATATCCTGATCTCCGGTATAGGAAGGGATGACCTGCTCGCTCAGAACTTGGCCGGAAGCATCGAGCTTGACGGCGACCATTTTGAAATCATAGATCTGATTTTGATAAATGCTCATACCGGCTTTGATGCTCGAAGTGAGGGACTCATTGCCCGGTTTGGCGGTGTCTACCTGCTCGCATACCAGCTTCAGCCTGGAGCCTTCCGGCAGGGCATTCAGCAGGTCCTGCGTCAGCGGGATTTCGATAGAAGCATTTCGGGTTTCCAGTGTCAGGGCAAGTCCGCTGTCGGCGATCTTCGCCGCTTGTTCCTTGGTCAGCTCCACTTGAACGGGCTTGTCCGTCGTGACATCCTCGTCCACTCGAACGACAATCTTCTTCTCGCTTTGCTGCTTGGCGCCTTCAATGGCTCCGTTCACCTTCTCGTCCGCCAAGACATCCCCGTTAGCGGCAGGGATAATAGCGTCTGCCGAGACAACGGCGGCCGTGACAATTACGGTCCGGACGATTTCGGTTCCATTGCCGGTGATGTCCTTCACGCTGTAGATCAGCGAGTAGGTTCCCGGCTTGTCGGTGTCGACATATCCCTTCACTTCGACGGAAGCCGTGAGGTTCCCGTCCACCTTATCGGTTGCCGTATAGCCCGGTTCGTGGAACAGGGTTCCCTGTTTTACGGTAACCGTGCTCTCTCCGACCAGCACAAGCTCCGGCGGCACGATATCGGCTACGGCTCTGACCATGAAGGTCTTGGTAACCGTCTCGTTGCCGTTCTTGATAGTAGCGGTCAAAGTCACGTACGTGTTGACATCCGGCTTGGTGAATTCTCCGCTTGCGGAGATCACCTCGGGGTTGCTGCTCGTCCAGGTTATGTCGCTGCCGTTCCCGCCAAGTACGGGAAGCTGGAGCTGTTGGGTAACGAGATTCTCATTGTCTTTCCCCAGATAGCCGATCTTCAATGAAGCCGCATCCGCTTCCGCCAGCTCCCGATGGTTGTCCAGCGTCTCAAAGCTGAGCTTGGTTACGTCGGAGGAGGCATCTCCATCGCTGTTCAGGACGACGACATAGAGATCATAAGCGGTCTCAACCGTAAGCCCGTCGACCGTTACCGTTTGCGTTACTCCGGCTTGAAGCGGTGCCGATTCTGCGGCAAGCGCTGCCTTGCCTTCGCCGTTCAATCCGGCGATGATCTGTTCCTTGCTCGGTGCTTCCGCATCTTTAGCAACGAGAACATAGTAGACCACACCGGCTTCGGTGCTCGTTGCCTTCACTTGCACATCGCGCTGATTTACTTGAGCAAGCTCGGCCGTCAGAGACGGGATCACGAGCGGCGCCGTGGTGAGACTCAGCACCTGCGGGGTGGAAAGATTGCCCGCTGCATCCTCCGCTACTACATAGACCTCATAGTCCGTTCCCGGAGCGAGTCCGGATACTGCGGTTGTTGCCGCCGTATTGGGGCTCGCGGTCGCGCTGCCGGAGTTTACCGGTTCGCCGGCCGCGTCCTGCCCATTCTTCACCTGTTCCTTCGTAGGGGCGGGCGCTCCCTTCGGAACAACTACGTAATAAAGCTTGCCGCCTTCATCACCGGTAGCGGACAGGACAGCTCCGGTCTTGCTGATGCTCTCAAATCCGGCAGAAACGATGACCGGGGGCTTCGTATCCACAATCACGAGGTTCGTTAAGGTAAGGATCGGGCTAACATTTCCCGCTTCATCCTTCGCTTCGATCTCGTAAGAGCTCCAGGTTCCGGCATCGAGGTAGCCGCTCGTACCGCGAATCCATTCGCTCCATTCTCCGCCGTTCTTCTTCACGCGGTATCCGTAGATGCCGCTGCCGCCGCTGTCGATAATCTGGAACACCGCATTCGTTACGGTCTTGTTGGAGGCAGCGGTCGTTTCAATTTGCGGTGCCGACTGGTCATTGATGACCGTCAGCTTTTGCGAGTAGGGCGATGACCAGCTATTGCCGGACTTCACGCTCAGCTTAACGGTATACGTATCCGTGGGTAATCCGCTGACATCGACAGTCGGTTCCGAAAGGCTGCTGGAATAGACCTCGTTGCCCATGGAATCATAGATCTTCCAGGAATACTCGTCGATGGCCACTCCTGCAGGATGGAAGGATTGTTGCCGCAGGGTAATGGAAGTTTCGCCTTCATGATGCTTGAGCACCTTGTCCGGCAGGGTAAATTCCGCAACCGGAAGAGCCAGCCCGTTCTGTGACAAGTATTTTACATCCGGCTTGCTCCACTTTTGGTCGTTGTCCACTACTTGAAGCTGGACGAGGTAATAGCCGTTCGCGTACACGAAGTCGGTCACGGTATCCGGCTTACCGAAGGTCCAGCCGTAATCGGACTGCCCGACGGTTTTCCACTTCCACAGCTCGCTCAGCGTTCCCCCTTCGGGATCAAAAGACTCGCTTTGCAGGCCATTCTCCGGGGTGTAGACGATGGAAGCCACCGGCGTGCCGCTGTCTTGAACCGCCTTGCGGTTCGCGGCGATGTAGCTGGCAATGGCTTCAACCGATTTCTGATAGTCTTCGTCCGAAATGAACGTCCCTTTTCCATCATTGTCCTGGATCAGCTTATCCGTTTCGTCGCGCAGGGTCGGCTCATCCTGACCTACGCCGATGTAATGCACGTCATCCTTGCTCAAACGGTACAAGACTTCGCTGCGAGTATCGGAGCTTGATGTGAAATCCGGCTCTACCGTATCCGTGAAGTTGACGAGATACCGATCGGTTCCGTCTTCCCATTCCGGGTTGCGGACGAGTTCGCCGAAGGTTTGCGTCTTGTTGCTCGTCATGCTGATGTTTTTGAAGGTGAAATACGTCAAAATGGTGCAGCCGTGGGCCACATAGCTGACCAGCGGTCCGAAACCGTAGCCATTCGAAGCCGAAATCACCACATCGCTATCGGCTCCCTTGGTGTCAAAAATCGTCTGCCCGTTCTCCACGAACTTCAGGCTGGTCGACGTAACATCCATCGAGATGTTCTTGATGGATGAGGTGCTCAGGCTGGGCTTTGTCTTCAGCAATTGCACGCCGGCTATGGTGCTGATCGTGCCGCCGGTCGCGTTATGGAACTGTGCGACATCCACATTCGCCAGCTTGTACAGTTTGACGTTGGGATGATAAGCCGTCACGATGTAGTTCTCATCATAATCCGGCCATTGAGCGGGAGCGTTGTAATCATAGAGAACCAGATAGCCGTTCATCTTACCGCTAGCCGTGATCTCCGTATTGAACAGGAACCCGGCACCCTCCAGCGTGTGGACATCGATTTTCCCTTCACTTAGCGTAAAGGTGATCGACTTCTCCCATTTGCTCGTATCGGGGTACAGCATAAAATCCTTGTAGGCGGGAGCGCTGTAGCCGAGGAAGTGAACATCTCCCCCCTTGGCATACACATGCTTCGAACGGAAGTACGTGCCCGTCAGGGATTCGTCATCCGGGCTGATATCCGTGAAATACTTGGTTGAATCGGGAGTCGTGCTTTCTCTGTAGTAATAATAAGGTCGGAAGCCTAGCAGATCATCCCAGGCCGCTGGGACACTGCCGTTCGTCGGGTAATCCTTGTTGTAATAATGATCATACGTCTTCCAATTGTTCGGGTTCGTCGCTTTGACATTCGCTTGATCAAAGACGTTCACCTTCACCTGGTTGCTGGGAATGCCGTACACTTGCTCCAGCACCGTTTTCAAATCCCGCTCGAACGTACTGACATCGCGGCCGCTGTTTCCAAGGGCAACCGCTACATCGATACCGGCTTCACCGGCAGCAGCGAAAGCCAAGGACCGAGCGGAAAGAGGCGAAATCAGCGACAACAGCATCGCCGAGACGAGAAGAATGCTCAATTTCTTTTTTAGGACCATTTGCCTACTCAAGCTAGTTCCTCCTGTTCCGTATGGGCATATTGTCATATTATCGGGAACCGGCTTACAAGATTCTTACACGTTCGCAACTGAAGAAAGCGAGAAAAACCCTTATAGAATAAGGTTTTCCCTCGCTTATAGGACCAAAGTTGTTCACTATTCTTAGCGAATCTCGTCAAAAATATTTGTGATAAAAGTCATTTACATCTTTTGCGTCTTCCTCTTGGAGGAGAGGGAGCTTCTGCAGCAGCAGCCGTTTGGCCCCTCCGCGGTTTCCCGCCGCTGCATAATGAGAGAGCGCGCGTTTGAGAAGACCGAAAAAGCGGTTATAACACAAGTCTCGCCTCCACAAGCTCCAAGGGTATGCCCGTTCCCCAAACAAATCCCCTTGGTAGAGGCCAAGCGCCTTCTCCGTTTCTTCCGCCGTCCACTCCTCAAAGGAGCCGTTCCTTTCTTCTTCCCGTTCAAATTCAGCCAGATCGCTGGATACGCCCTCCAGCACAATCCGGTAAACGCCCGTTTCGTTTTCAACCGAAGCACGGATATCGGCTTCTTTGAGCGCCTTTTTCAGCCGGAATACGGTGGTATAGAGATTTTGCTGCGCTTTATGCGGGTCAAGCTCCTGCCACAGGAGATCCATGATTCGCCATTTGCTGATCCCTCCCCCCCGCTCACTGACGAGCAGGGCAAACAGCTCTTCCACCTTAGAGGTGATCCAATTCACTTTCAGAGGAGTATCCTTTTTCCAAAATCCGATATCTCCAAATAATCTCAAGCTCACCGGCGCTTGCTGCGGGCGCACCGCTTGCGGCTTTTTCTTAACGATGCGAGAGAGCGTGTCTGCAATCGCATCCGGGTTAACCGGCTTCAACAGGTAATGAATCGCATTTAATTTAAACGCCTGTACGGCGTAGCGCTCGTATGCCGTGACAAAGACGATCTCCAGCTCCACATCCGCTTCCAAAAGCTCCGTCCCCAGGCTGATTCCATCCTTCTCCGGCATTTCGACATCAAGGAAAACGACATCGGCCGAGAGGAGGGGGATTTCGCGAAGGGCTGTATCCGGATCCGTGTATTCACCGACAATCTCCACCTGCTCGGTATCCTCCAGAAGCCGCCGTAGAAGAGCAAGTCCCAACGCCTCGTCATCCACAAGTATCGCTCGAATCATCTCGTTCCTCCTTCTCCTCGACCGGGATGGCAAACGTAACCCGGGTTCCGCCATTCCCCGTCTCGAAATGCAGCTGCGTGCCGTAAAACTCTCGCAATCGCCCATTGATATTGACGAGGCCGATCCCATTGCCTTCCGCTCTCTCCAGCTTGCCGGAACCGCCTTGAATCGACTCCACCTGCTGCCGGCTTATCCCTTTGCCGTTATCCTCCACGGATACGTGCAGCCAGTCCCGTTCGCGGCGGAGGGTCAGCTTGATCACTCCGCCCTCTCGATTGCCCATGACTCCATGCCGAATGGCATTTTCAACAAGGGGCTCGATCACAAGCGGAATGACTCGGACATCAAGGGCTTCGGGATCAATGTCATACTCCATGTGCAGCCGCGCTCCAAAACGGACCTGTTCGATATCGACAAAGAGACGGATCAGCTCCAGCTCTTTTCGGACCGTGACAAATTCGGAGCTTACGTCCATGTCAAAGGATTGGTGGAGGTAGCCGGAAAGCTTCTGGAGAAGCTCCGCTGCTTGAGCTCCGTTTATGTAGCAGAGGCTGATGACGCTGTTCAAGGCATTGAAGAGAAAATGCGGCTTGATCTGCGCCTGCAAGAAGGCCGATTCACTCTGACGCGAACGCCTCTCCGCTTCGTTCAGATTTTGTAGGCTCTGTCCAAGCTGAAGGGACACCCGCTCGTTATTCTGGAACATTAAATAGTAGCGGACGATCACCAATACGGCCAAGCTTAAGGAATACAGCACAAGAAACGCTATCCCGATGTTCATATTCGGCTTGAGGCCCATGCTGTACAACCCAACGTCCACCGTATAGACGCTCACACAAAACAAGGCAGCTACCAGTGCCGCATGTACACCCGGCTCCACGGGAGTTTTCTGGCGGTAGAAGCTTACCAGCACCGATATGAACACACCGAGAATGACAATTCCGTTCATTACACCCATATACCCAGCAAGCTGGATAAAGATCGTCGGAGGCGAAACAACCACGCAAAGAATGCATCCTGCATACACCACAGTTATCGCCTGCTTCACCCTTCTCGAAAGAAAGAGCACATGAGTTCGATGAATGATGAGGACCAGGGAGATCATGCTGCAGTAGGTGGCAATATGACCGAGGCGAAAGAGAGTTTCATAGCTGATCTGCGGAAAAATACGTGCAATAATGCGCTGACTGAGATAGCCAAGCATCACCATCGAAAACAGACAAGTAAGCCCAAAGGGCAATATCGCCAGTTCCTTCCTGCGAAAATGAGAAGACCCGACATAGAGCAGCAGATAAAAAAGCCCGATCGAGAAAAGCAAAGAAGCGGCAAAAGTCTCACCCAGCATATGACGGTTATTGTGGAGGACGATCGCTTCCCGACTGCCCAGCAGAATCGGACTGGCGATTCCTCCCCTAATATATTGATGGTTAGCGACCTGGACAATAATGTCGGCCGTTTCCGACGGCAGCTCGAAGGCAGCGGTTTGCGGGTAGTTGCTTTCTTTGATGATGGCCTGTTCGGTAAAAGAGCCGTTCTCCATCACGAGCTTCCCATTCACGTAAATGCGACTTGCGTTGCGGATGCTCTCTTTCTTAATGCCGAACATCCCATCTGCCGGAACGTGATGTAGGGTAAGTCGATAGGTTGCAAGCCCGGTGTTCGGATAGGAATGTCCGTCCGTGTCCTTCGTCCAGTTCCCCGGAACCTTCATCCAGGCAGGCTCTCCCTGCCTGCCAGCTGCGAAATCCTCGGGCTGTAGAAGCTTTCCCCAATAAAACTCCCAATCTCCGTTCAGGGCCATAGGGGATGAAGCGGTAAAGCCGGCTGCTTCCAAATCAAGCTCTCCATGGATTACCCAGTTCGGTTCCAGCTGACCCGCTCGATACAGAAACACGAGAATCAGAACGGCTACGAGCATTACTGCTGTTAGGTATCGTTTCCATGCTGTCATCGTTCGCCCTCAATTCGCTCGTTTCCGCTTAGAAGTACTTATCCATCATAGAATCCATCGGAGGGATGTTCAAGCCCAAACTGGCAGGAAACTCGCATTTTCGACATTTTTTTCATCAGCAGGCAGCTCCGCTTCTCGCTTTCGATCACCTAGATCGTGTTTGCAAACACGCTCCAGCTCCAATTCGCCCTGAAACAACAAAAAAGCCTGCACGGTGTGTGCAGACTTGATTGTGCTTGGCGACGTCCTACTCTCCCAGGACCCTGCGGTCCAAGTACCATTGGCGCTGGAGGGCTTAACGGTCGTGTTCGAGATGGGAACGCGTGGTTCCCCTCCGCCATTATCACCAAACCATTTCCCCAAAAAGTGAAGTGAAGCTCTGAAGCTTACTCCAATTACTTTTCGGGGACCCCGAAATTCGAGGTCGCTCAAGGAAGGTTATTCCCTGAAAACCGGATGCGAAGCAACTCGCGTGGAACATTCTTACCTGTGTGTCCCCTTGTTATCGGGGCCCCCGCAAAGTACTCGGCATCCGCTTCGTCAGCGTCTGCTTCACTTTGTGGGGTCTATTTGGATAAGCCCTCGACCGATTAGTATCCGTCAGCTGCATGCGTTGCCGCACTTCCACCTCGGACCTATCAACCTGGTCGTCTTCCAGGGGTCTTACTAACTGGGAAATCTCATCTTGAGGGGGGCTTCACGCTTAGATGCTTTCAGCGCTTATCCCGTCCGTACTTGGCTACCCAGCGATGCTCCTGGCGGAACAACTGGTACACCAGCGGTACGTCCATCCCGGTCCTCTCGTACTAAGGACAGCTCCTCTCAAATTTCCTGCGCCCGCGACAGATAGGGACCGAACTGTCTCACGACGTTCTGAACCCAGCTCGCGTACCGCTTTAATGGGCGAACAGCCCAACCCTTGGGACCTACTTCAGCCCCAGGATGCGATGAGCCGACATCGAGGTGCCAAACCTCCCCGTCGATGTGGACTCTTGGGGGAGATAAGCCTGTTATCCCCAGGGTAGCTTTTATCCGTTGAGCGATGGCCCTTCCATTCGGAACCACCGGATCACTAAGCCCGACTTTCGTCCCTGCTCGACCTGTACGTCTCGCAGTCAAGCTCCCTTCTGCCTTTGCACTCTTCGAATGATTTCCAACCATTCTGAGGGAACCTTTGGGCGCCTCCGTTACGCTTTAGGAGGCGACCGCCCCAGTCAAACTGCCCGCCTGACACGGTCCCTTCACCAGATCATGGTGACAGGTTAGAACCTAGATACGATCAGGGTGGTATCCCAACGTCGCCTCCACACATGCTGGCGCACATGCTTCTTAGGCTCCCACCTATCCTGTACAGACCGTACCCAAGTCCAATATCAAGCTGCAGTAAAGCTCCATGGGGTCTTTCCGTCTTGTCGCGGGTAACCTGCATCTTCACAGGTATTAAAATTTCACCGGATCTCTCGTTGAGACAGCGCCCAAGTCGTTACGCCATTCGTGCGGGTCAGAATTTACCTGACAAGGAATTTCGCTACCTTAGGACCGTTATAGTTACGGCCGCCGTTTACTGGGGCTTCGGTTCACAGCTTCGGGTTACCCCTAACCGCTCCCCTTAACCTTCCAGCACCGGGCAGGCGTCAGCCCGTATACTTCGCCTTGCGGCTTCGCACAGACCTGTGTTTTTGCTAAACAGTCGCTTGGGCCTTTTCACTGCGGCCCCCTCGGGCTATTCACCCTACCGAGGCACCCCTTCTCCCGAAGTTACGGGGTCATTTTGCCGAGTTCCTTAACGAGAGTTCTTCCGCGCGCCTTAGAATTCTCTTCTTACCTACCTGTGTCGGTTTACGGTACGGGCACCTTCGCCTGGCTAGAGGCTTTTCTCGGCAGCTTGAGATCATGACCTTCGGTACTGTAAGTTTCCCTCCCCATCACAGCCCAGCCTTACGGATTGCGGATTTGCCTACAACCCAGCCTCACTGCTTGGACGGACCATTCCATCGGTCCGCGTCACTACCCTTCTGCGTCACCCCATCGCTCATAACGGCTTACGGTGGTACAGGAATTTCAACCTGTTGTCCATCGACTACGCCTTTCGGCCTCGCCTTAGGTCCCGACTTACCCTGAGCGGACGAGCCTTCCTCAGGAACCCTTAGGTTTTCGGCGGACAGGATTCTCACCTGTCTTTTCGTTACTTATACCGGCATTCTCACTTCTGTACGCTCCAGCACTCCTTACGGTATACCTTCTCCGCATACANATACAGAACGCTCCCCTACCCAAGTACATTGGTGTACGAGCCATAGCTTCGGTGGCGTGTTTAGCCCCGTTACATTTTCGGCGCAGAGTCACTCGACCAGTGAGCTATTACGCACTCTTTAAATGGTGGCTGCTTCTAAGCCAACATCCTGGTTGTCTGTGCAACTCCACATCCTTTCCCACTTAACACACACTTGGGGACCTTAGCTGATGGTCTGGGCTGTTTCCCTCTCGACAATGGATCTTAGCACTCACTGTCTGACTCCCGGTGATCAGTCTCTGGCATTCGGAGTTTGACTGGACTTGGTAACCCTTGGCGGGCCCCGCATCCAATCAGTGCTCTACCTCCAGAGCTGTTACACCGAGGCTAGCCCTAAAGCTATTTCGGGGAGAACCAGCTATCTCCGAGTTCGATTGGAATTTCTCCGCTACCCCCACCTCATCCCCGAACTTTTCAACGTTCGTGGGTTCGGGCCTCCAGTGCGTGTTACCGCACCTTCACCCTGGACAGGGGTAGATCACACGGTTTCGGGTCTACGCCCACGTACTCATTCGCCCTCTTCAGACTCGCTTTCGCTGCGGCTCCAGCTTCTCGCTTTAACCTCGCACGTGAACGTAACTCGCCGGTTCATTCTACAAAAGGCACGCCATCACCCGTTAACGGGCTCTGACTTCTTGTAAGCACACGGTTTCAGGTTCTTTTTCACTCCGCTCCCGCGGTTCTTTTCACCTTTCCCTCACGGTACTGCTTCGCTATCGGTCGCCAGGGAGTATTTAGCCTTAGCAGATGGTCCTGCCAGATTCCCACGGGATTCCTCGTGTCCCGCGGTACTCGGGATCCGTCTTGGAGAGAGCTCGATTTCGGCTACAGGGCTGTTACCTCCTACGGCGGGCCTTTCCAGGCCTCTTCGCCTACCAAACTCCTTTGTAACTCCGTGTAAGACGTCCCACAACCCCTAGGGACAAGTGCGTAAGTTTAGGCTTCTCCGCGTTCGCTCGCCGCTACTGACGGAATCACTCTTGTTTTCTCTTCCTCGAGGTACTTAGATGTTTCAGTTCCCTCGGTCTGCCTCTTCTCCACCTATGGATTCAGTGAAGAGTGACTGCGCATTACCGCAGCCGGGTTCCCCCATTCGGACATCCCCGGATCAATGCTTGCTTACAGCTCCCCGAGGCATTTTCGTCGTTCGCCACGTCCTTCTTCGGCTCCTGGCGCCTAGGCATCCTCCGTGTGCTCTTACTAGCTTAACCATGTTGTCTTTTTGTCGAGGTAACCCTCGGCAAAAAAGAAACAGATCGACACATTCGGTAAGAATATTCCTACGCGTTTGTTGCTTCGCTATCCAGTTTTCAAGGAACAAGCTTTGTTTCTTGTTGCTTGTTGCTTCAAGAGCAACGAAGAATATAATATCACGCTTTTTAACCAGGGTCAACCCCTATTCGACATTTTCTTTTGGTGTACGTTTATGCCAATTGCAGCAGGCCTTTTCACGTCGCATTCGCTCCTCATCTTCCCCAACAGTTACCGCGTCAAGCCTTCGGTCATCTCAAGTCTCGAAGATGACGCCACTCCTCTACTCTCTCCTGTTCACTTCAAATACAGCGCCTTCCCAACGATGGCCCAACTTCTTATAATACCCGTCTACATCAATCAAGGCCTAGGCCTTGTCAGTCGGGATCGTCCCTACGGATTCTATCCTTCAGCTGTTTGCCCAGTCGACATGAGAGCTCTTTTGGACGAGCATATACATACCAAATACTATCTACGCAGCAAGCAAATTAGATCGTCTTCATAAGCTACAAAAGTGCAGGAATGGAGCGTATTTTACGGAAGCGAATCACGGAGCTTCACTTGTATTCGGAAACGAAGCGGGTTCGCTTAACTAATACGCTGTCAGCCCTAATCGTGTGGATATGGATCGACGTCAATAGGTGTGGGAAGTTGTGCGGAGACCGCTGTTATTAAGCTGACAGCGAACTAAATGCGAGAAGAGGGTACAAGATGGGCATCTTGCTTCAAGGAGAATGAATAGGATCGAGACAAGACGGGTCAGTCCTGCCGCGATCGCGACGACTCCGCCGTTTCCTCCGCGATATCGCAAGGAAGAAAACACAAAAAAGCACCTAAACCGTTATGGCTTACGTGCTTCTACTTGTTAGGAAATGGTGGAGCCAAGGAGGATCGAACTCCTGACCTCCTGCTTGCAAGGCAGGCGCTCTCCCAGCTGAGCTATGGCCCCTTATACCCGCAGAGGAAGTTCCTTCAAAACTGAACAAGAATGAGTGTGTCGCTTTGCTCCCTCGATCGGAGCGTCAAGTTCGTTACATATGGCGGACCATTACAGTCGCCGGTAACTCCCTAGAAAGGAGGTGATCCAGCCGCACCTTCCGATACGGCTACCTTGTTACGACTTCACCCCAATCATCTACCCCACCTTCGGCGGCTGGCTCCCTTGCGGGTTACCCCACCGACTTCGGGTGTTGTAAACTCTCGTGGTGTGACGGGCGGTGTGTACAAGACCCGGGAACGTATTCACCGCGGCATGCTGATCCGCGATTACTAGCAATTCCGACTTCATGCAGGCGAGTTGCAGCCTGCAATCCGAACTGAGACCGGCTTCTAAAGATTCGCTCCACCTCGCGGCTTCGCTTCCCGTTGTACCGGCCATTGTAGTACGTGTGTAGCCCAGGTCATAAGGGGCATGATGATTTGACGTCATCCCCACCTTCCTCCGGTTTGTCACCGGCAGTCACCTTAGAGTGCCCAACTTAATGCTGGCAACTAAGATCAAGGGTTGCGCTCGTTGCGGGACTTAACCCAACATCTCACGACACGAGCTGACGACAACCATGCACCACCTGTCTCAACTTTCCCCGAAGGGCACCTAACGCATCTCTGCCTCGTTAGTTGGATGTCAAGACCTGGTAAGGTTCTTCGCGTTGCTTCGAATTAAACCACATACTCCACTGCTTGTGCGGGTCCCCGTCAATTCCTTTGAGTTTCACTCTTGCGAGCGTACTCCCCAGGCGGCATGCTTACTGTGTTTACTTCGGCACCAAGGGTATCGAAACCCCTAACACCTAGCATGCATCGTTTACGGCGTGGACTACCAGGGTATCTAATCCTGTTTGCTCCCCACGCTTTCGCGCCTCAGCGTCAGTTATAGGCCAGAAAGTCGCCTTCGCCACTGGTGTTCCTCCACATCTCTACGCATTTCACCGCTACACGTGGAATTCCACTTTCCTCTCCTACACTCCAGTCTCCCAGTTTCCAAGGCGACACAGGGTTGAGCCCTGCGTTTATACCCCAGACTTAAAAGACCGCCTGCGCGCGCTTTACGCCCAATAATTCCGGACAACGCTTGCCCCCTACGTATTACCGCGGCTGCTGGCACGTAGTTAGCCGGGGCTTTCTTCTCAAGTACCGTCAAGCAAAGAGCAGTTACTCTCCTTACCCTTCTTCCTTGGCAACAGAGTTTTACGAGCCGAAACCCTTCTTCACTCACGCGGCGTTGCTCGGTCAGACTTTCGTCCATTGCCGAAGATTCCCTACTGCTGCCTCCCGTAGGAGTCTGGGCCGTGTCTCAGTCCCAGTGTGGCCGTTCACCCTCTCAGGTCGGCTACGCATCGTCGCCTAGGTGAGCCATTACCTCACCTACTAGCTAATGCGCCGCAGGCCCATCCTCAAGTAGCAGATTGCTCCGCTTTTCTTCTCCCCACCATGCGGCAGAAAGAACGTATCCGGTCTTAGCTTCCGTTTCCGGAGGTTATCCCAGTCTTGAGGGCAGGTTGCCTACGTGTTACTCACCCGTCCGCCGCTAAGCTTACCTTCATCCGAAGATTCAAGTAAACTCCGCTCGACTTGCATGTATTAGGCACGCCGCCAGCGTTCGTCCTGAGCCAGGATCAAACTCTCCATAAAAGTTTATAGATCGTTTCATTAAGCTCATTCTTTAACACTTGCGTGTTTGTTTGTGCGTCCTCGACCGAAGTCGATTTCGCGCGACATACTCACTCGTTTGTTCAGTTTTCAAAGAACTTCGTCCTTTGGTTGTCCGTTTCGCTTGCCGACGAACAATCGCGGTAACAAGGATACATCTTACCAGCCCAATCGATGAAATGCAAGCCTTTTTTAAAAATACTTTTGAATGGTGAATTTCACCGTACATGCCCATCCGTTTATAAACTCCGTTTTGGGTGTTAATACAGCTATTGCCCTGTGGCTTTCACTGCGAGATACAGCGTTGCTCTAGTCCACTCTTTTCCCACACGTTCGGAAGCAAAGCAGGCCTCCTTTAGGATAGAAATCTACACATATCCCCCTTGCCCTGTGCGATCAGGATAACTGTGTCCACGGAAACCATCCATCCAATATATAGAGTCCCAATATATAAAGAAAAGGACGTTCCAACAAAAAAAGAGGGTGTCCCAAAAGTCATCAAGGATGACAGAGGGGCGCCCTCTTTCTCATTTGGATAAGCAAAAAGAAACCACTCTTTGGTAAAATGGAGGTACCACCCAACCATAAGCCAAAAGGAGTCGGTTTCTTTGTACATTCAATATAGCATGGATCAACTGTGCTTACCAATGGATTTGGAAGAAGACATCCCCGCAAATCACCTCATTCGCGTGGTGAACGCCGCCGTCAATCGTCTCGACGACGCCATCTTCGACGCGGCGTACCCTGGAGGAGGACGAGATAGCTACCATCCCAAGATGCTCACCAAAGTCATCATCTACGCCTACACCCAGCGCATCTACTCCTCTCGTCAGATTGCCAAAGCCGTGCGCGAAAACATCATGTTCATGTGGATCGCAGGCCGACAACGACCGGACTTCCGCACCATCAATCGGTTTCGCTCGGAGCGCATGAAAACCGTGCTGGAGACCGTGTTTACCGCCGTTCTTCACTTTCTGGCGGAGGAGAACTACGTGCAATTGGAGCATTACTTCGTGGATGGTACCAAGATTGAAGCCAACGCGAATCGGTATACCTTTGTGTGGGGGAAAGCAGTCGTGAAGCACAAGGC
>NZ_LN881720.1:0-247056 GCF_001457415.1 Gorillibacterium timonense | reverse complement strand
AGTGGGGGGGAGTCGGCAGCCGTTACCAGTGAAAAGCTGGAGCAGGCGGTCCGACAGTTGGAAGAACGCCTGCAGGAAAAGCCCAAGGACAAACCGCTCAAGAAAGCCGTGCGCGCGCTCCGAAAGGACTTGCTTCCTCGCCTCCAGAAGTACGAGACGCATGAAGCCATCTTAGGGACGCGAAACAGCTATAGCAAAACGGATCATGACGCGACGTTTATGCGGATGAAGGAAGACCACATGCGAAACGGCCAGCTCAAGCCGGGCTACAATGTGCAGGTCGGAACCGAAAACCAGTTCATTCTCGGGTACAGCGTCCACCAGCGACCGACCGATACGCGCTGCCTCATCCCTCATCTCGAAAAGATCAAGGCGCAGCTCGGGAAACTGCCGAGCACCGTGATCGCCGATGCGGGGTATGGCGGTGAAGAGAACTACGACTATCTGGAGCAAAGTGAAGTCGAAGCGATCGTTAAATACAGCACGTATCATCGGGAGATGAGTAAGGCATGGCAGAATGACATCAGCAAGATCGACAACTGGAGCTATGACAGCGAATCGGACACATGGACATGTGCGGCCGGGCAGACGCTTCATTTTCGTCGAACGAGCAAGGAACTGACGGAAAGCGGATATGAAATCGAATACCGGCATTACCGAAGCACAAGCTGCGAGGACTGTCCGCTGAAATCACAGTGTACGAAAGCACAAGGGAATCGTGAGATCAGGGTCAGCATGAAATATATGCAGCTCAAGAACCAGGCCAGACAGAAGCTCCGCAGTGCAGAAGGGTACGCCTTAGCCGTACAACGCATGATTGAGCCAGAGCCTGTGTTTGGCGATATCAAGAACAACCGGGGCTTTAGACGATTCCTGCTTCGAGGCTTACCAAAGGTGAGCCTCGAGGTCGGGTGGTTGTCGCTTGCCCACAATTTGCTCAAGAAGGCNGACGGAAAGCGGATATGAAATCGAATACCGGCATTACCGAAGCACAAGCTGCGAGGACTGTCCGCTGAAATCACAGTGTACGAAAGCACAAGGGAATCGTGAGATTAGGGTCAGCATGAAATATATGCAGCTCAAGAACCAGGCCAGACAGAAGCTCCGCAGTGCAGAAGGGTACGCCTTAGCCGTACAACGCATGATTGAGCCAGAGCCTGTGTTTGGCGATATCAAGAACAACCGGGGCTTTAGACGATTCCTGCTTCGAGGCTTACCAAAGGTGAGCCTCGAGGTCGGGTGGTTGTCGCTTGCCCACAATTTGCTCAAGATGGCAGCGATAGACGCCAAAAACGAAGGAGCTAAGCGAATACAGACCGCTTAGCTCCTTCGTTTCGTTTTTTTGGCTATCCCATTTGCTCCAGAGCTTGTTCCAAAGCTTGCTTTTGGGACACCCTCCTATTTTTGTGTTTTCCGTTGCCAAAGATCCATCGGTAAGACCTAAATTCCATCATCAAGCGCTGTGTGCGACACCTTTGTTTTTGCGCGGATGGGTGCTCCGGTAATACCCGCCTCCGACAAGAAGCAGGGCGAAGACCACAATGAAAATCCATTTGCCAACACCGTCCGCAATGATCCACTGCTCCAGTATCGGTTCCTCCGTTACCATCTTCGCAGCCGTGAATGCGATCACTCCAGCCCCGATATAGAGAATCCAAGAGAATCGATCCATCAGCTTGATGAACAGCGTGCTTCCCCACACGACGATCGGAATGCTGATCAAGAGCCCGATGACCACAAGACGGAAATCATCATGAGCCGCACCGGCGACCGCGAGGACATTGTCCAGCCCCATGGCGGCATCGGCGAGGACAATCGTTCCGACCGCTCCCCACATGGAATCTTTGGCCTTGATCTCGTGTGAATCGCTTCCCGTCATCAGCTTGTACGCGATGAGCATGAGCAGGAGACCGCCCACCAGCAGCAGACCCGGCAGATCGAGCAGCCAAGCCACCGCCAAGGTCGCCAGAATCCGGATGACGACAGCCCCGGCCGTTCCCATGAGAATGACGAGCTTCTGCATCTTTTTCGGCACGTTGCGTGCAGCCATTCCGATCACGATGGCATTGTCGCCCGCAAGAACCAAATCCATGAGGACGATCGATACAAGAGCACCCAGAAACTTCATTGAAAAGATATCCACTTCTCCCACTCCAATCTTGATTTGGCTCGGCAAGGAACTCTTCTCTTTTTTTAATGAGTCGTAATCAAAAAGAAAAGACCTTTACCGTAAAACGGCAAAGGTCTTGCTAACAACGTCAAGCGTTGCCGATAAAGCCGGGATGTCTCTCGGCATCCGAACTGACGACTTTACCGTAACAAGCTACTCCCCTTATGCTTCTCTATTATAACGAGATTCGTAGGCGAAGGTCAACGGCCTTGTACGGCGTCGGTTTGAAAAAATACGAAGCGGTGTCAATCGATATGGGAAGTGGTGCGGATACCCCGTTTCAGAGTTGGCAGCGTACTGCGTCTTAGTGCAATTGCTCCCGCACTTCCCCGACCGGATCCTCCTCGCTCTTGGCCGGATTCTTGCCGCTCAAGAACCAGCCGGTCACCGCGATGATCACCAGCACGATATAGAAAGTGAGCTTCCAGGCCGTGCTGTGAGAGAAGGATTCGGAGATAACGGCGACATCGGGATGGGCGAGTGTCACAACCGCCAGCTTAACGCCAACCCAGCCGACGATGGCGAAGGCCGCAATCTCCAGACCCGGGCGGGAATGCAGCAGCTTGACGAAGAAGGATGCAGCAAACCGCATGATCACGAGGCCGAGGAACCCGCCCGCAAAGATGACCAGGAAGTGTCCGCCGTCCATGCCGCCAATTTTGGGCAGCCCGCTTGCGGGCAAGACAACCGCCATGGCCACCGCCGCCAGGATGGAGTCGATCGCAAACGCGATGTCCGCCACTTCCACCTTGAACACGGTCATCCAGAGACCGGACTTCTTCGGTTCTTTGCCCGGCTTGGAGTTGGAAGCCTCGGTCGCTTCATCCGATTTCCGCTTGCCGGCAATAACCTTACGAACGATGTGGTTCACCGCGATGAACAGAAGATAAATGGCGCCGATGGCTTGAACCTGCCAGATGTCCACCAGGAACGAAATGATGAACAGCGAGACGAGACGAAAGACGAACGCTCCCGCGAGGCCGTAGAAGAGCGCCTTCTTCCTCTCCTGCTCGGGCAAGTGCTTGACCATGATCGCCAGCACCAGCGCATTATCGGCGGCGAGCAGGCCCTCCAATCCGACAAGCACGATGAGTACCCATAAGTATTCCAGTAAAATGTCCACACTACCCCTCCATATGAATGAATAAATTGTTGGCTCTATGCAACGATAAACGCGGGCGTTTATCGGTTTGCCTGTAGTATGCTCCGCGGATTGCGCCGTTAGGATTCCGAACACCAAAAAGACCTTTATCTCCGAGCACGACATGCCAAAGCAGGCCGAACTCAGGATAAAGGTCTCGCTAACACGGTTGTGTCAATAAAACCGGAGCAATTACACTCGTATTGACGGCTTTATTGTACAGCTACTCCCCTTTACAGGAATGCTATTCAATTACTAGCTTGTGAGAAAAATCATAGAGGATTTCCAGTCCCTTGTCAATAGGGTCAGACTCCAGCTTCCCGGAACAGCCGCAGCAGCTCCTCCTCATCGTCGATGACGGTGATGCCGAGCTCACGCGCTTTGGTCAGCTTGCTACCGGCGCTTTCCCCGGCGATAACCAAGTCCGTCTTCTTGGACACGCTGCCGGTCACCTTCGCTCCAAGTTTCTCCAGCTTGCGAGCCACTTCGTCCCGACCCATCACCGAGAGCGTCCCCGTGAGCACGACGGTTTTGCCGCTGAAGAACCCGTCCTCGGGAACGGGCGCCGCTTCCTCCTCCATCTGCGGATCGACTCCCGCTTCCCGCATCCGACGGATGCTCTCCTGCATGAGCGGGTCCGCAAAGAAAGAGACGATGCTCTCGGCGACGATGCTGCCCACATCCGGGAGGGCGATCAGGTCTTCAGTTCCCGCTTCCATCGCCCGGTCGAGGCTGCGGAAATGCTCCGCCAGCACGGAGGTGGTCTTCTTGCCGGTGTTGGGAATGCCGAGCGCAAACAGGAACGAGCCGAGATCGCGGGTCTTGCTTTTCTCGATGGCCGCAAGCAGGTTGCTTGCCTTCTTCTCCCCGAAGCGGTCGAGCGACAATAGCTGCTCCAAGGTCAGGCCATACAAGCCAGACGGGTCGTTCACGCCGAGGCTGTCATAGAGCTGCTCCGCCGTCGCGATGCTGAAGGTCTCGATGTCCATCGCATCGCGGGAAACAAAGTGTGTGATTCGCCCGATCAGCTGAGGCCGGCAGCCGAGCCGGTTCGGGCAGAAGATGTGGGCGCCGCGCAGCTCAAGCACGGTGCCGCAGGCGGGGCAGACGGACGGATATTCAATCTCCTCTCCGTCCGTCTCCTCCGTCGCTTTGCCGAGAATCTCCGGAATGACATCATTCGAGCGGCGGATATAGACAAGCGTACCGAGGGCGTGTTTCAGGTTCTTGCGCTCGATGTCGCCGATGTTGTTCAGGGTACAGTTCTGAACGGTGACTCCGGCGAGCTCCACCGGATCGACCTTGGCCACCGGGGTGAGCTTGCCGGTCCGTCCGACCTCCCAGCTCACGGAGCGGAGCGTCGTCGTCGCTTCCTCGGCCTCAAACTTAAACGCGACCGCCCAGCGGGGGAACTTGTCGGTGTAGCCGAGCGCTTCCCGCGTGCGGAAATCGGTTACCTTGACCACCGCGCCATCGATGAGATAATCCATGCCGTGGCGGGCTTCCGCGATCCGTTCGACCTGCTCCGCCACTTCCTCGATCGTATCGTAATAATGCGTCTCCGGATTGACCTTGAAATGATTGGTCTTCAGGAAGTCGATCATTTCCTTGTGATTTGCAAAGGCGATTTCGTCGGAATACCCGACGTTGTAGATGAACGCGTCAAGATGACGGGAAGCCGTCACGGACGTGTTCAAGTTGCGTAAGGCCCCAGCGGCCGCATTGCGGGCGTTCTTAAGCGGCTCGGCGGCCGTTTGGTTGTACTTCTCAAGAACCGAGAGGAACATGATCCCTTCGCCCTGAATCTCCAGAATTCCGTCCTGGTAAGGAATCGCGAGCGGAATGGAGCGAATCGTCTTCACCTGGGGCAGGATGCCCTCTCCTACCGTTCCGTTGCCGCGTGTGGCCGCCTGCACCAGCTCCCCGCCCTCATAGGTAAGGTTTAGGGTCAGCCCGTCAAACTTCAGCTCCACGACGAAGGTCGGATCAGGCAGCGGGTCCTCTGGGTGCTCCTTGTTGTACTGGGCGACCAGCTTCTCCACCCGCGCCAGCCAAGCGAGCAATTGCTCGTGATTTTGCGCTTTGTCGAGGCTCCACAGCCGCGCCCGGTGGCGGTGCTGCGGGAATCCGCTCAGAAGCTCCCCGCCTACCCGCTTGGTGGGGGAGATGGGAAGCACGACCCCTGTCTCCTGCTCCAGCTTGACGAGCCGGTCATACAGAACGTCGTACTCCTTATCGGAGAGCTCCGGCTGATCGAGGGTGTAGTACATATAATTATGCCGGCTGATCTCAGCGATCAGGGCCTCCATCTCTTCCATCGCTTGTGGAGAACTGCCGGTATTCGGATCGGCCACGTTCCGCTCATCCTTTCTCATCCATTGGCTTCTATTCAGTATATCCGCGATTCGCCACCCGCAAGCCGACTCACAGCTTCGTGATCGGGGCGAACTTGGCTAACAACCGCTTAACGCCTACCGGAGCGGGGAAAGCGATCTGCAGCTCCGTGTCGTCTCCCGTCCCTTTGACAGAGGCGATGACCCCGGTCCCCCATTTGTTGTGGGCGACCTTGTCTCCCGCCTTGAATTCGCTCGGGTCGGTGCGCGGAGCGGAGGCCGCGACGGGGCGCGTCCGCGCGGCTTCCGTCGCAGCGGGACGCCCGTAGGATGAAGCGGCAGCTCCACCCCCTCCACCGAAGCTGCTCCGGGAGGAGCCGCCGCTGTAATCCCCGTAAGACGAGCCGCCGCCGAAGGGAGAGGCCGAACGGGCGAAGCGGTCGCGCGCCGGAGAGCAGTCTTCTCTCAGCTCCTCCGGAATCTCCTTCAGGAAGCGGGAGGGAGGGTTGGCGTTCGTCCGGCCAAACAGCGTGCGCATGCGCGCGCAGCTCAGGTAGAGCGTCTCTTCCGCGCGGGTGATGCCGACATAAGCGAGGCGCCGTTCTTCCTCCAGCTCCTCGTTGTCCATGAACGCCCGGCTGTGCGGGAAGACCCCTTCCTCCATGCCGACGATGAAGACACTCGGGAATTCCAGGCCTTTGGCGCTGTGCATGGTCATGAGAACGACCGCATTCTGCGGCCCTTCCTCCTTGTCCATCGTGTCGATATCAGCGATGAGCGCCAAGTCGGTCAGGAAAGCGATCAGCGACTTGTCGTCTCCCCGTTTCTCAAACTCCATGGTGACCGACAGGAACTCGTCGATATTCTCCACCCGCGAACGGGCTTCCAGCGTATTCTCCTTGAGAATCTCCGCCCGGTACTGCGTGGTTTGCAAAATTTGCTCCGTCAACTCGGTGACGGACAGGTAGTCGGCCATCTGATGGATGTTGCGGATCATGCTGCGGAATTCGGTGAGCGGGCCACGAGCCCGGTTCGTGATGTCGAGCAGCTCGAGATCGTCCAGAAGGGCAAACAGGGAGACCCCGCGCTCTCCGGCCAGCTCCGCAAGGCGGTCCACCGTCGTGTCTCCGATGCCGCGCTTCGGCACGTTGACGATCCGGGCGAAGGAAATGTCGTCATCGGGATTCGAAATGAGCCTCAGGTAAGCAAGCAGATCCTTGATTTCCTTGCGGTCGTAGAACTTGATGCCCCCGACGATCTGGTAGGGAACTTCCGATTTGATGAGAATTTCTTCTATGACCCGGGACTGGGCGTTCGTCCGATAGAGAATGGCATGATCTCCGTACTTGGCGCCCTGCTCCACATTTTCACGGATGCGGGACGTGACGAAATAGCCCTCCTCATGCTCGGAGTCCGCTTGATAGACTTGAATCTTTGCGCCTCGATCTTTCTCGGACCACAGGTTCTTCGGCTTTCGTCCCAGATTGTTCGAGATGACGCTATTGGCGGCATCCAGGATCGTCGAGGTGGAGCGGTAATTTTGCTCCAGCTTGATTTCAGTCGTTTCCGGGTAGTCCTTTTCAAAGTTGAGGATATTGGAAATGTCCGCCCCGCGCCAGCGGTAGATCGACTGGTCGCTGTCGCCTACAACACAGATGCGGTGGTGACGGTCCGCCAGCATCCGGCAGAGCAGGTACTGAGCGCGGTTCGTATCTTGATATTCGTCGACGTGAATGTATTGGAACTTGTTCTGATAAAATTCCAGCACCTCGGGTACCTGCGTAAACAGCTCGATGGTCGCCATGATCAGATCGTCGAAGTCGAGCGAATTGTTCGCTTTCAGCTTCCGCTGGTAGAGAGAATACACCTTGGCCACAACGCCTTGGTAATAATCGCCGATCTTCGCTTCGAAGCGTTCCGGGGTAGTCAGCTCGTTCTTGGCCGCGCTGATCGCCGCTTGAATGCCCTTCGGTTCGAATTTCTTCGGATCGATGCCCAGTTCCTTCAGGCAGTTGCGGATGACTGATAACTGGTCGGTCGAGTCGAGGATGGTGAAATTGGATGTAAAGCCGATGCGGGTGATGTCCCGGCGAAGAATGCGCACGCACATGGAGTGAAAGGTCGAGACCCAGATGTCGCGGGCCTGCGGTCCAACGAGTCCCTCTACCCGCTCCTGCATCTCCCGAGCAGCTTTATTCGTGAAGGTGATGGCAAGGATGCTCCAGGGAGCCGCTTTGCCCGAGGCGATCAGGTAGCCGATGCGGTGCGTCAGCACGCGCGTCTTGCCGCTGCCCGCTCCGGCCATGATGAGCAGGGGGCCGTCGGTGGCGATAACCGCCTTCTGCTGCTGCGGATTCAGCTTACGGATCGCTTCTTGGATATCGTTCATCTGTACCATGTGTTGTCCCTCGTTTCTGGATTACGCCGCTCTTCGGGCACGGTAGCCATCGCGAGCGGTAAATTCTCGTAGATCAGATTCCCGACAACAATCGTGTCGGCTGCGTCCAGCGCCGCAAGCGCTTGCTCCGGCGTGCGAATGCCGCCGCCATAGAACAAGCGGGCGTTCTGCAAGGCCGTCTTCGCTTCGCGGACCCAAGCCATGTCGCCCCAGCTGCCGCTGTACTCGATATAGAAGATCGGCATGCGGAACAACCGGTCGGCAAGCATGCCGTATGCCAACAGGTCCCGGGCATCCGCCGGAGCCTGCGCGCCGCTTACCCGAGCCGCCATCGAGCGGGGGTTAAGAATGACATAGCCCTCCGGGACGACCCGATCCCAATCGAGGACGTTCCCATATTCCTTCAGAGCCTTCTGATGAAGGCCGGTAATCCAGTCGCCGTCGGGCGTATTCAGCACGACCGGAATCAGATACAAATCGAAACCGGGGACCGCTGCATCGGCGTCCGACAACTCGAGGGCGCATGGCACCTCGTACCTGCGCACGCGGGACAAGAGATCCGCGGTATTGTCATAGGTAACGCCGGAGGAGCCGCCGACAATCACGGCATCGGTTCCCGACAGACAAACCCGTTCAAGGGCCTCATCGTCGATGAACTTGTCCGGGTCCAGCTTGAATACATGCTTCCAAATCGTAATATCGGGCTTCACGGCGTTCGTTCCCATTCCTATAGGGTCAGTTCCTGCACACAGGAACCCGGCGCGAAGGCCGCGCCTGTTACAAGTCTAAGGCAGGGGCGGGATGCCGTCAATCGCCTGCAGCAGCCGTCGGACTCCCAAGTTCTTTCCAATACCGATTCCTTTTTTCCAGTATAGCTCATGGGAATAGACGTTCGCAATAAAGAGAGCGACAGCAAAAAAGCCCCCGCAGGGGCTAGGTACGCTGTCAGCCCTAATCGTGTGGATATGAATCAGCGTCAATGGGTATGAGAAGTTGTGCGAAGACCACGGTTTTTAAGCTGACAGCGCACTAGGTCATAACGGGGCAGCCGCAGCGTACCAGCATAGCCCAAGTGTGTCTCAACCCGCTGTGAAGGAGCGGAACGGACGATCATTCGGGTCATTGGGCGAACAGATGATTACCGATTCGTTTTGTTGCGGCGCGACTGCGAATCCAGCGCGAAGTGGCGGTGTCGGGGTTGTAGTAGTAGACGGCATTGCCGGTCGGGTCCGTTCCCCGCAAAGCTTCGCGAGCGGCGCGGTAGGCGGCGACCCCCGGCTTCAACCGGTATTGGCCGTCATGGACCGCCGTGAAGGCCCCTCGCTGGAAGACTACTTCCCGGATTGTATCCGGAAAATGAGGACTCTTCACCCGGTTGATCACCACCGCGCCTACCGCGACCTGGCCTTCATAGGACTCGCCGCGCGCCTCGGCGTAAATGATCCTGGCGAGGATGTCCAGCTCGCCGGGATTCAGCTCGATGACGGTCTTCTCCGCTTCCTCTCCAGCAGGCTTCTCGGCCATATCACTGTCGGAAGAGGCTGCTTGAGAGCGCGTGTAGCCGCCGGAAGAAGCTGCTAGGGTAGCGGGGCTGCCGGGATTCGCGATGACAACAGCCAATTTCGCCGTTTTGCTGAAAGCAGCCTGTTTTCCTATTGTGCCGAAGGCGGACGGCCCCGCCTTCTCCGGGAGTGGAAACGCGGAGGCTATGGTCACCTTCGCCTTCGCTTCTCCTACCCGCCCGGCCTGCCCTCCCATCAGCCGGTAAGTCAGAGAAGCGGTTGAAGAGAGCAACGCCCTCCCTTCCCCTCCGCGAATG
Organism: Gorillibacterium timonense; assembly: GCF_001457415.1. Lineage (GTDB taxonomy): Bacteria > Bacillota > Bacilli > Paenibacillales > NBRC-103111 > Gorillibacterium > Gorillibacterium timonense. The sequence continues at coordinate 237,195 of NZ_LN881720.1, read as the reverse complement.
GAAGCGCCTGTGGCTGCGTGATCAGAGGACGCCGAGCTTCCTCCTAAGCTTCGCCAAGAGGAAACGGGATGCCGCCGGACTCCACTCCACAAAGCGGCCGCGCTATCGGTTTCGGCGGTCTGCTGCACCGCCGCTATGTCTTGAGCCGGCGAATATTTTGCCGACAGGGGGCCATTAACCTTACTACGCGAGTTGCCGTTACTCTTGTTTAACGAGTTGCCGCTGCTCTCGCTAAGCGAGATCCCGTTATTCTTGCGGCTATGCCCCGATGTCTCTTCAAGCTTGGAGCCGGGAACGGCCGGGTTGTCCTGATGTATGGGAGCGGAATCGGAAATGCCTCCCTCCGCCTCCTTGCCGCGCTCCTGCGGCCGCTTGGCTGCCTCCGCAGGCAGGATGCATAGAGCGAGGGCAAAACTGAGGACGAGCGGTGTAAAAAAACGAACCTTCATGAAAAACCTCCTGATTGTCCCATTCAACCTATTGCACGGTCGAACAGGGGATTCAGGGGACGATCGGCGTTACCGGCGAACTTATTCCGGTGAACCTTTCTGGTGAACCCTTTCAGCGAAGCTAGATTGGATCTGAATCTGCCTTATGTACGCTTGTCCTGCCGAAAGGCCGAACCAAAGGTTGAGAGCCGATGCCCCTTGTTATGATGCAGGGAGAGGAACCTCAACCCTAACCTTAACCAAAAGTTCAGCCGGTGACGCAGACGCGTGGGTCTGCTCCGTCTCGAGCAGGATATGCTGAGCCGGACAAGGCACCTAGAAAACAAGCAAAAAGCCAGTCCCGCGGGATGCGAGATTGGCTTTCGACTGGATTTTTGCTGGATATAGGGACTGCCGCTATCGGACCCCAACAGGAAGAAGCGCCGCGGCCCTAAGTGGATGAATATTGGCGCCCCTGACCCAAAGGGATTGGAGAGAGGCCTGAGCTTATCATAAGCCGGCCGTCTCTCGGTTTCCCGGTTCAATGCCGTTTACTGCTGCGCTTCCCCGGCGTTTTTGCCGGCATCGTAAAGCGCTTGAACGTCCGTCAGCTTCAGGCTGTACGCCCAAGACCCGCCGTCTTTGACAAAGACGACCTGATCGTCTTTGACTTTGCCGTGGAAGGCACTCTCGGTTGTCTTCCCGTCTTTCTCCTCCGTCACGGTGACGGTGAGTTCCGGGTTGCTTACATCCGCTTTGGCAGCCGGAGTCATGAGCGCATCCGCATAGAGACTGGTCAGCTTGTCGAGCACGGCTGAGCCTTCCTCGGCGGTCAGCTCCTTCGAATCCCGCTTCCACTTGCTCTCATAGGCCATCTTGGCGGGCTCGGTCTTTTCCAACGTCCAGCTTTGCCCTTTCCAGGTCAGCTTGACCGTCTTCACGGAGTTGTAGACTGAATCGACCGCTTGTGTGTTTACAAAAGACAGAGCGGAGCTTTCCAGCGAGCTGAGTGAGGTGTCGCTCACTTCATAGACCTTGGGATCGCCTTCGAGCTGAACATAGGTGGTCCCGCTGACGGGGAGGGGCTTGCCGATCGCGAGCTTTTTCACGGTGCCGTCCGCAAGGGTGGCCGTCAACGTCTTCTCCGGCTCCTTCAGGCCGTACGGCGCGAGGTCCGTCGGAGCCTCCTCCACCACAGACTCATAGGTCAGCAGCGCGAACGCGCTCGCCCAGTTGTCCGGCCCGTACGTATTGAGCGGGTAAGCGTCCGGCTTGTTCATGCTCCATTCCTTGTCCTTCTTCGTCAGTGCGATGTCGTCCGTCTTCGTATGGATGGCAATACCCACCAAGTCATCCGATTTTATCGTAAAAAAGGGTTTGCCTGCCGTCTCGTCGGTCGTCTTGCTGTTGAGGAATCCCTTCTCGGAGGCGAACCAGAACCCTCCGGCGCAGACGAGGACGAGCAGAAGAGTGGGCCAAAGCCGTTTCATCCTCTTCTCCTCCTCCACCAAACCAGCCCGCCTGCCAGCAGGAAGAGAGCCGGAATGACGATGATCGTCACGATAAAGATCGTGTTGTTCTGCCGGGGAGTAAGGTAAACCTGCTGCATCTGCGCCTCTTCACGGGGACGGATGGTCAGCGAGGATTGATCCTCATGCAGCCAGCCGACGCTGTTCAGGGCAAAATCCTTGTTGCCTTGCTCAGACAAGTATTGGTCTTCCACGAACATGCCGTTGCCGACGACGACCGCCTTCGGCTTGCTGTCCTTATCCTTGATCGCATAGGCGAGCGCCAGCGGCCCTTCCAGGTCGCCCTTCGCCTTCTCGATATCCTTCTGCGTCAGCTGCTTCTTGAGCAGCTCGGCCAGGTTGGTCTTCCCGTAGCCGTCGCTCGTTGTCGCGAGCAGCTCGTCTGCGGTATAGCCCGTGGAGCCGATCTCGGAGGTGAGGCCGATCGAAGCGGGCATGATGGTGACGCGGTTGGCGCTCTCGAGTTTATCGGTAATTTCGTGGTAGCTGTACTCCGGAATGATCGTGAGCGGATCGCTGCTGAGCGAGCTGTTCGTCTCTACGGCGAGCGCCTTCGTATTCTTCACGCCCACTTGAGCGAGCACGGTGTCCCAGTTTTTCCAGCTGTCCATCTGATCCGACAGACCGAGGGTGAAGAATAGCTTGCCCTTGCCCAACAGGTAATCTTCCACCAGCTTCGCTTCCGAGTCCGATAGATCCTGCTGCGGAGAGAGGATGAACAGCGCTTCCGCATCTTCCGGGATTTTGCCGTCCTTGACCAGGTTTAGATCGGCCAGCGTATAATTCTCGCTCTCCAGCGCGGAAGCGAAGGACGCTGCGTTCGACACCGTCTGTTCGCCGTGACCGGTCAAGAAATACGCTTTGTGGGCGGTGCCCGACGTGAGGCTCATGATGGCTTGGGTGAATTTCTCTTCTCCGGAAAAGTTATAGGTCGACTGATCCGAGCCGTACCCGAAGATATCGTTGTAGAGAACCGTCTTCTTCTTGTCACCAACCTCGAAGATCACCGTGCCGTATTGCGTAATGCCGTATTGCTCGGCGAGCGTCGGCTGCTTCTTCGGATCGACCTCCTGGAAGGAAACCTTCTTGTTCAGCCGCTTGTAATCCGTCAACAAATCGCTAACTTGGCGGTTGTAATACTCCTGGCTGGAGCTGGTGAAGGCGATCACGTTCACCTCTTGCTTCAGGTTCTTCACGACGGTCGTCGTCTGATCCGACAAGGTAAACTTCTTCGTCGCCGTCAAATCCCACTGGAGTCCCTTGGCGGAATGCAGGAAGACCGTGAGCAGGATGAATATCCCGATGACAGCCGCCGACAGGACGACGGCATTGGTGCCTCTGATCCATTTCTTCACGACAATCCCTCCTTATCTCCAGCGTTTGCGTTCCAGCGTCTGAATGCTGAGAACGACAAAGACGAGAATGAATGAGACGTAGAAAATCACGTCGGTCCAGTCGAGCAGGCCCTTTTGCAGATTGACGGTGCGGGAGGAGATCGAGAACAGCTGCAGCCATTCTCCACCCTTCGGCAAAATGCTGCCGCTCAGCCATTCGAGCATCCAGAGGATGAGCAGCATGGCGAAGCCGGCGATCCCCGCGACCATCTGATGCGAGCTGAGCGTCGAGGCGAACAGCCCGACCGCCATCATCGCCGCCCCGAGCAGAAAGAGGCTGAGGAACGACAGCCACATCACCGGCAGGTCGAGTGCGCCGAAGCGGGACAGGATGAAGGGATAGACGAGCGCGCCTCCGACCAGGATGAGCTGAAGGAGAATGGCGGCGAGGTATTTGCCGACGATAATCTCGGTCAAGCTGGCCGGAGAGGTGAGCAGGAGCTCGTCGGTGCCCTGGCGAAGCTCGTCGGAGACGAGGCGCATGGTCAGAAGCGGGATGACGAACAGGTAGACCACCATGAAGTTTCCGAACAGCGGCCGGATGTCGACGGTCTGATTGCCGAGGAAATCCATACTGAAGAAGAAGCCGCTGACGAGAAAATAGAAGGCGAACGCCACATACGCCGTCGGAGAGAAGAAATACATCTGCAGCTCCTTGCGGCAAATGGCCCATGTTTTACGCATGCTCATCCTCTCCTTTCGGTGCGTCCGCATCTGCGGAGGAGGACGGTTCCTCTTGATCCGGGGAACCGGAGCGTTCCACAGCCGCCTCTTCTCCAAAGCGGGGTCCTTCGGCCAAAGCCCCAACGCGTTCCGAATCCGTCGGGTCTTGATCGGCGTTCACGGAGCCGGCCCCCTCCTCCATCTGCTCATCCGTCGTCAGCTTGAGGAATACATCCTCCAAGCTGAGCGACACTTTGTTCATCTCCAGAATGGGGGTGCCGAGCGAAGCGAGCCGGAAGAACAGCGCCTCGCGCACATCCGTCTGATCAGCCGAAACCACCTTCAGCCGGACGGTGGAAGCGCCGCCATCCGGAACCGCCAAAGCATGCTCTCCTTCTTCTGGCTCTTGAGTCGGAATGAGCAGCTCTGCCGCCGGTTTCGACGAGATCGCGGTCACTTCCGCGACTTCCGGAATGGCCGAGATGGCTGTGAGCAGCTCGTCCTTCGAACCGCGCACCTCGAGGTTGACCTCGAAGCGCTCCGCCAAAGAGCCGGCCAGTTCATCCGGCTTGCCGTCCGTGACGATCTTGCCCTGGTTGATGATCAACACGCGGTTGCAGATGCTGTTCACCTCGGGCAGGATGTGGGTGCTGAGCAGCACCGTGTGCTTCTCTCCAAGCTCGCGGATGAGCTTGCGAATTTCAATGATCTGCTTCGGGTCGAGCCCCGAGGTCGGTTCGTCGAGCACGAGCAGGTCGGGCTCGTGGAGAATCGCCTGCGCCAGGCCGAGCCGCTGCTTATACCCTTTGGACAGCCCGCGGATGACCTGCCTCTCCCGCCCGGTCAGCCCGAGCATCTCCGTGACTTCACCGATGCGCTTCTTCTGGCTGCGGGCCGGAATGTCGCGCAGATCGGCAACGAACTTCAAGTAATCGCGCACTCTCATATCCAAGTAAAGCGGCGGCGTCTCGGGCAGATAGCCGATTTTACGACGCACCTGCTTCGGCTGATCGGCCATCGAGACCCCGTCCACGAGAATCGAGCCGTGGGTCGGATTGAGATAGCCGGTGATCATCCGCATGGTCGTCGTCTTCCCGGCGCCGTTCGGTCCGAGAAACCCGACGATCTCCCCCCGGTTCATGGAAAAGTCAATCTCATCCACTCCCCGGCGGTTCGTGTACAGCTTGCTTACCTTCTTCACCTCAAGCAAGACCGTTTCCCCCTTCGCATACGTTCCTGAGCCTACTTAAACTGGCGGCATAGCACCCCGGTTGGAGGCTTTTGCTATCAGTATCGTCCACCCCTGGAGCATTCCAAACCACAGAGTGGGACCCTATTCACTATAGGAAAGCTAGAATAAACCAGGATTAAAAAGAGATGAAAGGAAGCTTAAAAATAGTTGTCCAAAATGTGAACACCTTGATTATGAGCGATGAATACGACTTTTTGTAAGTGGAGACGAGCGATTTTCCCTCAATGGAACGGTACTTTTTTCGTGTTAGGTGACCCACGATTCAAATCGCAAAAAACGGACTGGCTATGACTCAAGGGATTGCTACTCTTTGCAGGTGGGGTGACCACATCATGTGACGCCAAGTACCGCGCACTGGGAGCTTCGTGCGGTGCGGAAGTGACCTCTTACCTCTTAAACAAAAGAACAAACATCCAACAGAGTAAAGGCCCGCAAGACGAATAACCGCATGAGGTTTACAAAGTTCGATGATCGACTAATTAGATAATTGACAAATTAGTTCGCTATCCTATATGATTTGATCACAATCTAATTAGATGACTGTTTAAGGAGTTGGAGCTATGCAATTAGAAAAACTGGTCGCCTTCCATAAAGCGCTGTCCGATCCGACCCGCATCCGCATCCTGCGGCTTATCGCCGATGGGCCGCTCAGCGGGCAGGAGCTCGCCGGCCGACTCGGCGTCACCCCGCCCACCATCACCCACCACATGTTGAAGCTGAGGGAGGCGGGGGTTCTTTTCGAATGGCGGGAGAAGAACACGATCTATTTTTCACTCAACCGCGAGATGCTGGAGGTCAAGGCCGGAGGAACGGTATCGTTCATCAGCCCTTCTGGCGCCGAGAAGGAGGTAACGGAGTTGACGGCATTAAACGAGGACAAATTCAAGGAGAGCGTGCTGAAGAACTTTTTCGGTAAGGACGGACGCCTGAAGACCATCCCGGCTCAGCTCAAGAAGAAGATCGTCATTCTGGAGTGGCTGGCGGAGCAATTCGAGATCGGCAAGGCCTATCCGGAAAAGGAGATCAACGAGTTCCTGAAGCGATATCATGAGGATTTCGCCACTCTCCGGCGCGAGCTGATCATGCAGCAGTTCATGTACCGTGAGAAGGAAGTTTACGAGCTGAATCCACGCGAGGTTTGGACGAATTGGCGGAATTTGCACTGACGGGGGCGAAACGGACCCTTGTGAGGTGGGATCGACAGGAGGAAATACTGACGGGACGAACGGAATTCGCTCGAGGCGGGATTGACTGGCGGAAGCTGTGCTGACGGGTCCGGAGAGTGTGTATGCAGGCTGATCGTATGGTGGAATAGCGGTTGAAAATCTCCTAAGGAAGAGCCCCTATGGCTCCAAACAGGGGAAGCTATTCAGCCGAATCAACCGAAAGACCAGTTCTACAAACACGCTCTGCTCCGAATCCATTTGAACCGAAAGGAAGGGTGCGTTATGCTGATATGGGAAAAGGCAGAGCCTGGAAACGCCGCGCGCGAGCTGGCTCTGCGAAACACCGATTCGTTCTACAATCGGGTTACGGACGGCAAGGAATGGCTGACGCTTACAGACGTGGAAAAGGATCGCGAGGAAGGACTCGAATATGGAGCAGACCGTTTTATCCTGCGGTTGAACGGCGAAGATGTCGGCGTCTTCGACTATCTGTATCGGCAGGACAAGGCTCCGTGGATCGGATTTTTGTTTCTTGCGCCGTCGTTCCGTCAACAAGGATTGGCGCTTGCTGCGCTCTCCGAGTATTTCACCCGTCTTTGGAAGCAAGGTTATCAGACCTGCCAGCTCGGAGTGGTGGAGGGCAACGAGCCTGCTCACCGATTCTGGCAAGGACTTGGCTTTGAACCTGTCCGCACCGCAACCCTGAGAAACGGCAACCATGCGGATGTGTATGAAAGGATGATTGACGATGACTTCATTTCGAGCCTTAACAGTCGACAAAACGGATGACGGCTTCACCCGCGGAATCCGTGAATGGCAAACCGAGAATCTCCCGGAGGGCGAGCTGCTGATTCGCGTCAGCCACTCCGGCATCAATTATAAGGACGGGCTGGCCGGCAAGGAAGACGGCAAGATCGTGAGCTCGTATCCCTTCATTCCGGGGATCGATCTCGTCGGAACGATCGTCTCCTCGGAGGACGCCCGCTTCGCTCCCGGCGACGCGGTGCTCGTCACCAGCTACGGCCTCGGCGTCTCACACTTCGGCGGGCTCGCCGAATACGCGCTGTCTCTTTTTCACATCTCGGTGGGTATAAGCGCCAGGTGGATATCCTAACTGCGCTTCACCGTCGCCGGCGCCACGGGCAAACCGGCGGCCCAAGCCTGGCTCCGCGAGCTGGGGGCCGCCGAAATTGTGCCGCGGGAAGAGCTGCTTCCCGCGAAGCCGCGCCCCCTCGCCCATGAGCGTTGGGCGGGGGCTGTGGATCCCGTGGGCGGCGCCGTGCTCGCCCACGTCATCGCCTCGCTGCGCTACGGCGGAGCCGTCGCAGCGTGCGGGCTCGCCGGGGGCGGGCAGCTGCCGACCACGGTGTTCCCTTTCATCCTGCGCGGCGTCAGTCTGCTCGGCGTCGACTCCGTCGAATGCCCGATGGACGAGCGCCTGCACCTGTGGAAGCTCCTTGCCTCCGACTGGAAGCCGGAGAAGCTCGGGCTGCTCTACCGCGTGATCTCGCTCGATGAAGTGCCGGACGCCATGGATGCGATCCTGCGCGGGGAAGTGCAGGGCCGGCTTGTGGTGGACATGAGCCGCTGATTGCTGATGATTCAGTTTGTCGCTGAGTACTGGTTGCTCGGTTGAAGGTTGCTTGCTGCTAAGCGGTTTTTTCTGGTTGCTGGTTACTGGTTACTGGCCGGCTACTCGGCTGAAGTTACTTGTTGCTAAGTACTTGTTACCTGTTACTGGCTACTGGTTGCAGCAGTGCTCTCTCTTCCTTACGGAAAGAGTTTCCCGATTTGTGTACGGAATGAACTCGCCAAGTTCGAGAGCAGATGGAACTTCCAAGTTTGAGTTCACAAGGAACTTGCCAAGTTAATCAAAAGGACCCCAAATCCACCGCTCTTCAGTGGAGATTGAGGTCCTTTTTCGCATCCGGCATTCCGCTTGACACGACGAGGCTCGACGAATGGTAGAATGACTCTCGAGAGAGCTCCCCTCGCCCGTCCTGCCTCTTATTCTTACATTAATGCTCGCTTGTTACTGGCCTTACTTCATGTCGTACGTCACGCTGACCTGTGCGGTCACATCGATTTCACCCGGCTGCACGGAGGTTCCCGCCGTATCCGCTGCAGCGGTCGCCGCCAGCTTCTCATAGCCCATGTAGTTTACCGGAACGCTGCCGGTGTCAAGCTGAGTAACCGAGACGACCTGGCCAAGGCTGCGTTTGGCCGCCTTTGCGATGGCGCCCGCTTTGACGTCCGCGTTGGCCATCGCCTTTTCCAACACCTGAGCCTCAAAAGCCGAGGGATCTTCCACGGAGAAACTAGCGTTGCCGATGTTGTTCGCTCCGGCTGCAGCGACGGCGTCCAGCAATCCGCCGACCTTATCCAGATCGCGATAGTTGATCTGCAGCGTGTGATTGGCGTTGTAGCCCTTCACCTGCTGGCCTTCCTTCTCACTGTACGTGTAGTTCGGCTGCACGCTGAAGCGGGCGGTTTGAATATCCTTGTCGGCTACGCCCCAAGTGCCCTTCAAGACCGCCGTAATCTTTTGAATTTTGGCTGCGTTAGCCTTCTGCGCTTCCGCCGCTGTGGCTGCCGACGTGTCGACGCCGATGGACAGGTAAACGATGTCTGGCTTGATGGACAGCTCTCCCTTGCCTGTTACCTGAATCACGTTTTTCTGCGCCTCCTCCGCCAAAGCTTTTTCCGGCCCCTTCAGCGCTCCGTTCAGCCCCATGCTACCAAAGATCAACCCGCTTGCCAGCGCAACCGCTCCGACCGTTTTGACCCAACCTTTCATTCTGGTCATCCTCCTTGTTTGTGGAAAATCGTCTTGCTCGCACCCTCTAGACGGAAAGCTTGGCAAAAGGTTGCAATTCAATGAAAAAAGAACCGAGCATCGTGTTCTCTCCTATTTGACCCTCTCTCAAGGAAAAACCCGAAACCTGGGTCCCTGCAGAACTCTCATGTCACCTACACACTTCACCTACACACTTCACCTACACACTTCACCTACACACATCGAACGATCCCCACCTTACTCCCTTGCACAAAGGTTAGCTCACCGCACCAATCCGGATCCTTGTTAAGAAATCATGCAATAAATGCAATATTTTTAAACCATAACCACGTTTTTCTCTAAATTGTTGCCTTTTGTGCATGATTTTCGGGCGAAAGTGCTCGATCTCGAAGAAAATGATGACATTAATGCATGATTTCACAGAAAAAGAGGGGGATTCCCTAAAAATGTTGCAGAAAATGCATGATTTTATTCTTTTTCGGGATCCGAGTTTCGTGATCCGGGATCGAGTTTCAAATTTCATGATCCGAGATTCGTGATCCGGGATCGAGTTTCAAATTTCATGATCCGAGATTCGTGATTCGTGATCCGGGATCGAGTTTCAAATTTCGTGTTTCGTGATCCGGGATGCGAAATTCGGGTTCCACCCCTTCCTTTCCCTGCAAAACCCCACATCCCGACGACTTAAAATCCAAGTTACGAAAAGTCAATCCGAACAACCGACAAGCCTGCCTCTTCACAGCTCATTCACGGCTCATTCACAGCTCATTCACGGCTCATTCATAGCTCATTCACAGCTCATTCACAGCCCCTTCATGGCCACATCCCGGTATCCTTCTCCACCAGTTCGTAACAGCAGGTGTACTTGGCACGCGCTATCGGGCGCATCATTCCCTTTTCCGTTAATCCCTGGAGCCACTTGCGGGCCGTTCGATAGGTTACCTGGCAGCCTTCGATCACATCCATCGTCCGAATGGGTTTTCCCAGGCTCCAGGCTAGCCGCAATACTTCTTTTTCTGCTGGAGATAGCTGTATGTCTTTAGGAGTCCGCAGAAGATACGGTCCGAATACCATCTGCAACAGCATGCGGCACAACTCCGGTCTCTGCTGAACATCGTCGAAGGAAAAATGAAGCACGGTCCAGCCCATCGCCGTCAGAAACGTATCCCGATTCAACGAATAGCTGAACTTTTCCCGATCGACGTCCTTGATATGGCTTTGATAGCTGTCAATTTCCAACCCAAATCGCCCATATGGAGGAAGGTATGCAAAGTCGAGAAACTGTGACTTTCGGTTCCAATCAGCCACTTCGTATTCCGGATGAAGGTAGTCCAATGTCCCGAACAACGGCCACCATACCTGCTGAAGGAACAGCTTCTCTGCATAGGCATGCCCACGCTGCAGCCTTCCACGCCGCTCTCCGGACCGCAACCGGAGATGATTCTGAAGGAACTCCTCATGTGAAGCTTCAAAGCTCATGGACAACTCCCCTTTAACCCAATCGAATGTTCTGAACCTGCATCTGAACCCGATTTCCCGATAAAAAAAAGAACGCCCTCCCGTAAAAGCTACAGAAGACGTTCTTCGTCTGATGCGAGTATACCATACAAAAAGAGAGATCCACAGAGGTGAAGCGGAGATCATTTAGAGAAAAAATGTCGACCAAATCGACAGCTTTAGATTGCCGCACCTAAAACCGGTACTCGCTCGGATACCCGAAGTCTTCCGTTCCGCGCAGCCGATTCCAGACGACCGAGACGGCGTAGCCGAAGCCTAGCATCAAGAAGGCGTACATAGGATACGCATAGCGCGCGACCGGGATAAACATCAGTTGGATACCTACAAGCATCAGTAGGCCGATGGCGAGAAAACGGAGCGGGCGGCTGCGGAAACTGAGCAGCGCGAGCCAGCCAATCCAGGCAAAAGCCAAATGCAGAGCGGTGAAAATGTCAGCAAAAGGGGCCGGAAGCATAAGCCGCGGGGTTTTGAAGATGACCATGAACTTGCCCACCGTGAACCAGCGGATCCACAGCCACGGATCTTCCCTCAAGCCCTCCTTCAGCCGCTTCAGCCCTTCCTGAAACTGATCGCCCTTCTGCGCTTCATTCCAGTCGATCGTTCCCTTGAGATAGGGGTCTGTGCCGGCGAGGAACGGATTGCCCATTCCACCTTTGGCCGTCAGGACAAATTCATGCAGCGTCACCGCGTTGCGGATCCACCAAGGCAGCATCAGAAGAGCGAACGCCCCGACCGCCGTAACAATTTCCCGCGCGTACAAACGCCGGTCGCGCACCCAGATGATCACATAGGGCACCACAGCAAGCGGAAGCACTTGAGGCCGGATCAACACGGCCAGCGCGACGAGCAGGCCCGCCGCCACGTGGTCGCGCAGCCGATTCTCGCGGATGATCTTCGCCTGGGCATAGAGCATGCCGAGGAAGGCGGTGAGAAACAGCGTCTCTGTCGTGATCAGCTGCGGCGACCAGATATACGTCGGGTAAAAGGCCGCGAGCGCTGCCGCGACAAGTCCGGCCCGCCGGCTCCACAGCTCGCTTCCGAGGGCGTACATCAAGAGAACGGCGGCCGCTCCCAGCACGCACTGCAGGTAGCGCACCGTATTCTGCGCCGAAGTGAGATGGTCCGTGCCGACCACCTTCACCACCGCCGCCACGAAGAGCGGATACCCGGGTGTCACTCGGGCATTGGGAACTTCTTCGTTGTAAGCGTAAATCCCTTTATCCACCAGGCGCACGGCCTGTTCAGAATAATTCTTCTCATCATGGGACAGCTTGCTGCCCTCCGATGTGACCACATAGCCTACCCGCAAAAGCAGGGCGGCGGCCACCAGAAGGGCGAGCGCGATCCCGTATCGTCTTTTTATCAAGGAGTTCGGTTCCTTTCCCGGAGTGGTCTCGTTTCTCCTGTTTTCTCCAGAATAGCAGACCCGCGCCCGCTAGACTAGCCTTTCGGCAAATCGCATGCTCCTTGTTACGCTTCGTTCGGTGGCAAACTACGGGCACGGAAGTCCCCCTAACCGCTCTTCCCGCTCTTCCCGCTCTTCCTCCCCCTCGCTCTTCTTCCCTCTTTCCCTCTAACGTCAATCCATGATTTGTGTACCTCGACCTAATACGCCGTCCACCCGAATCGTATGGATACGGTTCGGCGTCAATCGGTATGGGAAAATGTGCGGAACCCATCGTTTTTGAGTGGACAGCGTATTAGTCGGAAGCAGTCCCACAAGCCCAAAAAAGCCGGAACCCATTCCGTTACCGGAACAGATACCGACTTTTTCTAAGCTCAACTTTCCTGCAATCGAATAGACAGCGGCTAAGCACAGAGCTTTTCTTCCAGACCTTCTATTCCGTTGTTTCTCCAGCCCTAATGCGGGTTGGGACTGCTTTCCGCGCTCTACACACTCTAAAGCAGATAGGATATTTCTTGCTCTATAGTTCTACACGCTTGTAGCAGTTAGGTACTTCTCCGCTCTATAGTTCTACACGCTTTGTAGCAGTTGGGTACTTCTCCGCTCTATAGTTCTACACACTCTGAAGCAGGTAAGATACCTCTCCGCTGCGGGAGTAGATGACGTCCTTGGCTCCCAGGTGGCGGTAGATCGGGCGCGGAACACCGTTTTGTGAGATGACGATGATCGGCCCCTCCGTCCAGGCGCTGCACAGCTTCAGATAGCGACAGGTCAAATTCAAGCTATCCTCAAACAGAAACACCATCCGCGCGGGTTCTCCGGCTTCGGCGGGGATTCCGGCGTCTTTTGTGTCCACCTGTACGAAGTCCTGAACGCCGAGCTTGGCGAGGCGCTCCTTTTGATCCGGATGGTTAATGAGAACGGCAAAGGGAATCTTCTTATACTTCAGCATCCGGATGAACTGCTCTCCGGCGGGACTGGGCGCGGAAACGAGAACTTTTTCTTGGGTCATGGCGGGTTCCTCCCGGTCGTTCCGCACCGACTTACATGAAGCTCGGCGGGAGCGGATTTCGTGTACGTGCAGCTCCGGCAGCCCTTTCTGTGCACAACAAAAAGAAGCCGGGGGAAAGAGACCCTTTCCCGCGGCTTCTCCTCATGAAATCCTTGGAAGGATGATGGGATCAGCGTGCGCGTTCAAACAAGCCCCTCTCGAGACGCTTGCGAGGTTAGCTGTCGGATTCGGACGTGAGAGTCGCCCTACCTTCGGCCTGCTTGGCCGGAAGGATTCACCCCTGTAGCGCGCGGTGCGCGCCGTTCGGTTCCCCCGCTCCCTGTTCGGGATTCAGCGTGTGTCGTAATCACGAAACGTATCATACTCCCTCGCCGTTCCGCTGTAAAGTCCCGCCGATCGGGGCGGAAGGCTGCCCGAGGGAATGGCGAGGATGAAAAACGCTTACTTCTCCTTCGGTCGCCGTCAGGCTTGCGCTAGGTCGATCTTGCTCCATCTTTCGCGGTCGCGGTAGGAAAAGGGTAGCCTCCACAGCAAAAAACAGAGGTTTTTCTCCCGTTTATCCCGTGTTATCGGCACACAGCAAGAGAGCCTTCCCCCTTCTATAGGGAGGAAGACTCTTTAAAGGGTTAGGCTTACTAGTACGCTGTCAGCCCTAATCGTGTGGATATGAATCGACGTCAATGGGTATGAGAAGTTGTGCGGAGACCACAGTTTTTAAGCTGCCAACGTACTAGGTTTACTCGATGCCTTCCTTATGGGACGGCCCATCGTTTATTTCACCAGCTGTCCGCGAGTGACGCCGAGCTGGTTGGTCGCCTTCAGCGTCTTCCAGACCTGCGTACCCGGAATCGTGCCCCCGAGCGCCCTGCGGTACAGGCTGAGCACCTCTTGGACCTTCTCCGGCGTCTCTTCCAGGAACTCCACCCGGAAACGGCGGACGCCCAGCGAGAGGAACTGCGGCAAGTATTCCGCTCCGGACTGCTCGATGGCGTGATAGACCGTGTTGCGGCAGCCTTCGTCCACCCGCACCGGATGCGACATGCCGATCCGGTCGCGCAGCGAGGCGCGCTGGCTCTCGCAGGGTCTTCCGCAGTTCGTATAATCCGTCCCCTCGCTCATGAAGGTACAGTAGATGCAATGCTCGGTATGATACATCGGCAGGTGCTGGTGCAGCACGAGCTCGACGCGGGAGGTATCCGTCTGCTCCAGGAAGTCGATCATCTGCTGGATGTTCAAGTCGTACGACGGCGTGATCCGGCTGAGTCCGGCCTCCAGGAAGAGCGCCGCCGAGCGGTGGTTGGCGACGTTAAGCGAGAAGTCGCCGATCAGCTCGGGATGAGCGGCATCCGGATGGAGCTGCCGCTCCCGCATGAAATAATAGAGGGCGCCGGTGTTGCGCACAAGCACCGCATCCGGCGCAAGCCGCAGGATGTGGTTGAAGAAGCCGGTCTCGCCCGGCATATGAATGCGCGGAGGCACGAGCGCGATCTTCGCTCCCGCCGCATGGACAGCCTCCACGGCCGCTGGGAACTGCTTGATGAACTCGAAGTCGGCATAGAGGAACTCCACACCGGCTTCGAGTGCCGCATATACCTGCGGCAGGGTACGGCAGAGCACCGTCAGCTCGGGCTTGGATAGAGCCGCAGCTGCTCCATCCGCTGCTTGCAGACTTGCTCCGGCATCGCAGGCCGCTGGGCTCAGCCCAGCCGAAGCGCCAACCGGAGCGCCAGCTGAAGCAGCAGCGCGATCCGCCCGAGCCGGCGGCATGTCAGCGGCGGCCAACGCCGCCTGCTCCTCGCGGCTGCGGATCGTGTAACGGGGCGCTTCTTCGCGCGCCGCCGTCAGCTGCTCAACCGCCTCCCGGCGGATGCGGTTCAGCTCCTTCACGGGGACGATCAGGTCCTCCGTGAGAACGGCGTCCAGCTCGGCGAGCTCGAAGATCGTTCCGCCGAGCCGGCCGAACTGCTCCCGGAACAGCGCTTCGTCCATCGGCCGCTTCAGCGCTTGCTCCAGAAGCGCCTCGGAATCGACCTGAACCTGCGCTCCAGTGCGAAGATCCGTCCACCACGTCTTGAGCGACTGGCCGAGCGCGGCGATCACCTTCACCTTCACGGGGAAGGTTCGGTACGGCTTGTCCGTCTCGAACGTTTGGCGCAGCCGCTTATCGAGATGTGGGTCGTTCGTCTTCCAGATGCGGTCGCCGACATGCAAGCGGCCGAGCGCCACGTCGTTACGTCCCGGTATGATCTCGATCAAGCCGCCGGGCGCTTCGCCCTCCAGCTTAAGTCCCTTGCGGCGAAGGTCGTAGACGCGCCCTCCCTCTTCCTTCTGGGTCGGGTCGCCCGCGTCGAAGACGATGCCGTCCCCGCGCTTGAGCGGCGCTTCCAGCTCACCGAGCACGCCGTCCCTTAGCACTTCCTTCACCCGGCCTAGGTAGACGCCGCGGCTCTTCGGAAACGTCCCTTCGACCAGCGTCTTGTTGTTCGTCCCCTTCAAGAAGCCGTAGGTGAACCCGCGCGAGAAGCTCTGCTGCAGCTCGCGCAGCTCCTCCTTGGAAGGTGATGGGTTCACTCCTGCGAAATAGCGGTCAATTGCGGCCCGATACTTCGCCGTCACATTCGCCACGTATTCCGGGCTCTTCATCCGCCCTTCGATCTTGAAGGAGGTCACCCCCGCCTCGATCAGCTCCGGCACGAGCTCGATGGCGGCGAGATCCTTCGGCGACAGCAGGTACGTGATGTCACCCATCGGCTGATGAACCCCGTCGACCATCAGGTCGTACGGGAGACGGCAGGCCTGGGCGCATTCTCCCCGGTTCGCCGAGCGACCGCCCCACATTTCCGAGGTGAGGCATTGGCCGGAATAGGAGACGCAGATCGCCCCGTGGACGAAAATCTCCATCGGCTGCTTGGCATGCTCTCCGATTGTGCGGATCTGCTTCAGGTTGTTTTCCCGCCCGAGCACGACCCGCTCGATGTTATACGACTTCGTGAATTCCACCGCCTCAGGCGAGGTCATCGTCATCTGGGTCGAGCCGTGAATCGGGAAGTCGGGAGAGATTTCCCGGATCAACCGCACGAGGCCAAGGTCCTGCACGATAACGGCGTCTACGCCTGCATTCGCGCAAGCCTCGACCAGGCTCCGTGCATCCTCCAGCTCGTTTTCAAATATCAATATGTTGACGGTGAGAAATCCCTTCACTCCATAGCGATGCAAGAACGACATCACTTCCGGCAATTCCTCCGTCCGAAAGTTATTCGCGCGCGCCCGGGCATTGAATTTCTCCACCCCAAAATAAACCGCATCCGCCCCGTTCGCCACCGCCGCGCGCAGGCAATCCCAGTCTCCGGCGGGAGCCAGCAGCTCAATCTCTTCCTTGCGCATCGTTCCCATGAATCCTCCTGTCGGCATCGCCTTACCTCGGCAATGGCCATATCCTTCTAGTGTAGCGGAAAACCATGGCCTTTTCCATCCATGGCGTGAAGGGAATCACATCCTAACGCCGATTTTTAGCCGAAAATTGGCAAAAACCAGGGATGCCATCGACAAGGAAATGTGAGATAATTAACACCAAAAGTTTGAGAGAGACGGAAGAAGGGCGATGCGCATGATCGGGTTTGTAATCAATCCCGTGTCCGGGAACGGTCGGGGGGCCAAGGTTTGGAAGCGGGTCGAAAAGGAGCTGCGCAAGCGGGGCATCCCGCACGAGGCCCGATTCACCACAGGGGCAGGCGATGCCGAGCGAATCGCTCGCGAGATGGCGAAAAGCGGGAGAATTCAAGCCATCGCCGCGGTGGGCGGAGACGGAACGGTAAATGAGGCGGTGACCGGCCTCGTTACGGCGGGACCGCTTTCATCAACGGCTATGGAAACGCGCGGGCTGGCTTCGCCGGGAGACTGTTCCTTCGGCTACATCCCCGCAGGCTCGGGTAATGACTTTGCGCGCAGCAACGGCATTCCCGAGGACCCGATCGCCGCGCTCGACCTTCTGCTCGGTGCGGTACTAGAGGACAGCTCCGTCGATCTGGACCTCCTTCAGCTGGGCCATACGGTGGCCGCCAGCTCGATCAGCTGCGGCTTCGACGCGCAGGTGGCGCTCACGACCAACGAGGCCTCCTACAAGCGATGGCTCAATCTCTTCGGAGCAGGCAAGCTCGCCTATGTACTGTCTGTCATCCGCGTCCTTTTCACTTACCGGCCGCAAGCCATCACCCTCCGCGTGGACGGATGGGAAAGCCGCTTTGAGCAGGTGTGGCTCGTCGCCATGTGCAACCTTCCCTATTACGGTGGCGGCTTCCGCATCAATCCCGATGCCGATGCGACCGACGGCCTCGCCTCGGTATGCGTCGCCTTCGGGATTACCCGCTGGCAGCTCCTCCGCTTGTTCCCGCTCGTGCTCTCCGGCAAGCATGTCGGACATCCGGCCGTGCGGTTTTTCACCGGTAAGCGGATTGAGCTCTTGCCGGAAAGTCCCTTACCCATACAGGCGGACGGCGACCCGGTTCAGGAAGAACGGATTCGCATCGAAGTGATTCCCGGCCTGCTGCCGGTGGCTCTCCCTCGCGCTGTCCGCTCCCGCTCCGATTCCCGGCCAGACTGCCCCATCGATGAGCCGGCTTGACGGTGAATGGGAGTCGACTTGTTCTTTTTTCAGCCCCTTTTTCACACGGGTATCCAGCGGCACACCTATTCTTTGTACTTCATTCCGTTTCCGAACAAGGCCGTAAAATCGCTATTGTCCTCCAGCGGTTCATACTTGCTCAAGACAATATCCATGTGAGTGCCAAAGCCAGCGCCAAACAGCATGCCAACCCCAACCAATAACGGGAGAAGCATCACGAGCGAAAAGTTCACGTTAGGAAAGAACAGAAACAGAGCCAACGGATAGAGGATCAGAAGACTGAGGCCGGCAATCAGTTGAATCGGTCTCTTTCTCCTGCCGTGTCGATGAATTCGGCGAATATGGCGCTTCAGCCCTCGAATTGGCCCCAATGTTACCACTGCCGCTTGGAAAGCCTCTTGCTTCGAGAGTCCCTGCTCGAGATGTTCTTCCATCCCTTCCAGCAAATGATCCTCAAGCTCTTTGCGAAGCTCCA
Source organism: Gorillibacterium timonense (assembly GCF_001457415.1). Taxonomy (GTDB): domain Bacteria; phylum Bacillota; class Bacilli; order Paenibacillales; family NBRC-103111; genus Gorillibacterium; species Gorillibacterium timonense. The sequence continues at coordinate 218,935 of NZ_LN881720.1, read as the reverse complement.
GTATCCGAGGTCCGCAAGGATAAGGCAGCAGCTCATTCAGAAACTCGTCAATTTGGTTAGGCAGGTTAGCCATGTCCCAGCACACTCCCCATTGATTTCGTAAAAAGCTTCCATTCCTCTTCCTTGCTCCTAAGCTCTCCTCTACCGCTCGAGGTTATATCATAATACTTGCGCTTGCGCCCGTTCACTTCCGTCCATTCGCTCTGAATCAAGCCATCCTCTTCTAATTTGTACAGCGCAGGATACAGGGTACCATCTTTGTACGACAGCACATTGTCGCTACGTTCCTGGATGAGCTTGGAGATTTGGTACCCATACAAGTGGCCTTCTCGATGGAGCAGAGAAAGGATCAGCAGCGCCGTACTCCCCTTCACCATTTCACGATCAATCATCGGATTCCGCCTCCTCCCGTATAGCTAGAATAACTAAGTATTAGTATACCTAGAATTTCTAAGTATGAACAGTCCCTTCTCTCTTGTTGGTCTTGGCTAATCCGAGGCACGCTCGTTGAAAAATGTTCGTTTTCGCGAATTGTGTAAGCGCTCTTGTTTTATCTGGCGATGTGGTATACTCTTGCCAAAAGCCGAAATTTTTTTGGAGGTGCCAAGATGAAACTGGGAGTATTCAATCCCCTCTTCAACCAAAAATCATTCGAGGACATGCTCGATACCCTTGCAGCCAAAGGCCTACAGGCGGTCGAAATCGGAACCGGGGGTTATCCTGGGAACAACCACTGCGACCTTGACGGGCTTCTCGCCGACGAATCGAAACGCACGGCCTATAAAGAAGCGATTGCTTCCCGCGGCCTGATCATCAGCGCCTTGAGCTGCCACAGCAATCCGCTCCATCCGCAAAAGGCGATCGCCAAAGAAGCGGACGAGCTCATCCGCAAGACGATCGACCTGGCGCAACTGCTGGAGGTTCCGGTCGTGAACACCTTCTCCGGCTGTCCGGGCGATCATGAGGATGCCAAGTATCCGAACTGGCCGGTCGCTCCCTGGCCGACCGACTTCCAGGAAATTCTAGCCTGGCAGTGGGAATACAAGGTGATTCCGTACTGGAAGGAAATCAACCAATACGCAACTGAACGCGGGATCAAAATCGGGCTTGAGCTGCACGGAGGCTTCTCCGTTCACACACCCGGGACGCTTCTGCGCCTGCGGGAAGCGACGGGTGACGCCATCGGCGCCAATCTCGATCCGAGCCACATGTGGTGGCAGGGAATCGATCCGGTACAAGCCATCCTCATTCTCGGCAAAGCCGGAGCGCTGCATCATTTCCATGCCAAGGACACCTCAATCGACCAGAACAACGTCAACCGCCACGGCGTGACGGATATGCAATCCTATGAGCTGATGCTGGACCGCGCATGGCAGTTCCGCTCCGTCGGCTTCGGCCACGACCTGAAGGTATGGGCCGACATCATGAGCGCCCTGCGTCTCGTTGGCTATGACTATGTCGTCAGCATCGAGCATGAAGATGGCCTCATGTCTATCGACGAAGGCTTCTCCAAAGCCGTGAGCAACCTTCAACAGGTGCTCATCACCGAGCCGATCGGCCAAATGTGGTGGGTGTAAGCCTGTAAAAGAAAACACCTTCAAGCCGCGCCAGGTCGGGGTTACAACCCGACCCGTCCCATTTCCAGCAGGGAGCGCGCTTGAAGGTGTTTTTGCATTTCATCAAAAGCAAAAGGCGTTATTCGCGCGGCCCGCTCCCTTCCAGCTCCCGCGCCAACTGCTTTAAACGACGGATTCCATCGCGCAAAACCTCAGCGCTTAAGAAGGAATAGCTGAGGCGCAGCCACGAATGCATCTCCCCGAGCGGATCGCAGATCGTCCCCGGAACGAAAGAGATGGATTCCTCCCGGGCGCGCATGAACAGCTCATCGACCGACACCGTCTCCGGCACCTTCACCCACAGATTGAGCCCACCTTGCGGAGTGGTCCATTGCCAGCCGCTCCCCGCCAGCTCCTCCTCCACGATCTCCTTCTGCACCTGAAGGGCGATGCGAAGCTTGCCCACATGCTGCTGCAGCCGGGATGAGGTGTAATAGTGCAGGAAGATCTTCTGGTTCAACAGCGAGGTCCCTCCATCCGCGAGAGCTTTGGCGATAACGAGCTGCTCGACGAACGGCTGGCGGCTGGCGACGGCGCAGATGCGCAGCCCAGGAGCGATATACTTGCTGAAGCTGCTGATGTAGATCACCCAGCCCTCCGTATCGTAGGCAAAAAACGGGGGAGGCGGTTCCGTCTCAAAGTACATATCACGGAAAGGATCATCCTCCACCAGCAGGCAGCGATAGCGCTCGGCCAGCTCTACGATCCGCTTGCGCTGCCAAGCCGGAACGGTGGCGCCCGTCGGATTGTGATGCGTGGGGTTCATGTAAAACATTCGCGGTCGATGCCGACGCAGCTGTTCCTCGATCTGGCCGAGGTCGTAGCCCTCGGGCGTGATCTCGACGGGAACGAGCCGCGCTCCCCTCCGGCGAAAAATATCCAGCGCCACGCTATAAGTCGGCCGCTCCACCAGTACGGCATCCATCGGGCCGAGGACCGTTCCGGCGATCAGGTTGATCGCCTGTTGAGAGCCCGAGGTGATGACGAGCTCTTCCGGCGCCAACTGCAGCCGGTGGCGCTCCCGAAAATGCCGACTCAGCATGCCGCGCAGCTCTTCGTCTCCTTGAGCCGAGGAGTAGGTGCCCATCACCTTCGGGTAAAGGTCGAACACCTTCTTCACATAGTCGGACAAGAAGAGGTTCGGCAGCAGGTTCGGATCGATGAGCGCTTGAGAAAACTGATAGCGAGCCGGCAGCCGATGAATATCCGACAGAGCGCTGGTGAGCGAATAGGCAGTCGCCACCTTTTCCTTATCCGCTTCAGGCTCCGCGTCTCGTCGGCTGGCGGGGGAGACATAATACCCTGACTTATCCTTGACGTATACCTTGCCGCATTCCGCGAGCTCACGACAGGCCTTGAATACCGTCAACCGGTGCACCTGCAATTCTTCGGCCAGTACACGAATTGACGGCAGCTTATCATGGGGCTTCCACTCCCCCCGCGCCATCCGGTTCAACAGGTGCTCGTACACTTGGCGGAATAGAGGCTGGGCCGGCTCTGTGTTCATCTGTTTTTGCGGGCTTCTCCCGTCTCCATCCAAAACCGTCATCTTCCCCGCACCTCCATTCAGCCTGGCTCGATCTCCAGCTATTCCAATAGGGGTAGTCGCTCCATGGCTCTCTTCATGGCTCTCTTCATGGCTCTTCTTCATGGCTCTTCTTCATGGCCCTATTCCGCTCAATTTCGTTTCTCTATTCCGCCCTAGGTTGTCTCTTTTCTCTAGTGTACCGCAAATCCGATCCAATCTGTTCTGTTCTTCTCCATCTGTTCTATAGTGAACCCGCTATGATGGACAAAAGCTTGCTGAAGGCTTTCCGATCCATTACACAAAGGGGTTGCTTGACCATGATCATGCTCGCGTACTCGCTCATCTGCCTCATCTTCGGCACGACCTTCCTCGCCATCAAAGTCGGGGTGGACGCCGGAGCCCCTCCCTTTTTCTCCGCGGGCTTGCGATTTTTCCTCGCGGGAACCATTCTGTTTCTCTGGATGGTTTGGAAAGGGAAGGCTCGCTTTTCCTTGCTTTTGTGCAAGGAAATGCTGTTTACCGGAGCGATGCTGACCTTCGGCACCTTCTCCACCCTGTACTGGGCCGAGCAGCACATATCCTCCGGGCTGGCCTCGGTGCTGTCTGCGACCGGACCGATCATGATCTTGCTTTTGCAGACGGCCATGCTTCGGCAGCGGGCTCCGCGCCGTGCCTTGTGGGGATGCCTCATTGGGTTAACCGGCGTCTTGCTGCTTGTTCTGCCCAATCTCGCCGTCAGCCTGTCGCCGCTGTGGGTGATCGGCTGCGCGGTCGTGCTGATCGGGGAATGCAGCTACGCGGCGGGTACGCTCTATTCCAAAACCGTCATCACCACCTTCTCGGAGACCTCCCCAATTGCCCTAAACGCCGTTCAGATGATGTACGGTGGAGCTCTCCTGTTCCTACTGTCGCTGGCCACCGAACCGGTTCATCCCGAGGTGTTCTTATCGTTCAAAACGGCAGGCTCGCTGCTGTACCTGACGGTCGTCGGCTCCATGGTCGGGCATACCCTGTTCTACTGGCTGGTAGCCAAGACGAACCCCGTCTTTCCATCCACCTGGCTGTATGTGTCACCGCCGATCGCCGTGGGCGCAGGCTTCTTGCTCTATGGCGAAACGGTGACCCGGCTGTCGCTTCTCGGCGTCTTCACGATCATCGCTGGGACGGTGCTTGTCAATGCAGACGCTCTGAAGCAGCTCATCACCGGATCTCTATCCCGGAGGAGGGAGCGACTCCTTGCGAAACCATCCATCGAATCCCCTATGCAAAAGGAATAGGCGAGGTAATCCCATCGTCAGAAGTCGGAGCTTATGGTACTTTGTTCAATCAAAGACGACCGTCTCTTCACCTCTTCCCCTACTGGCTGACGCCGCTTCGTATCGGCAAGAATAGGGGTGAGAACTCACTGGGTGGTGGTCATCTTTAGATAATGTACATATGGCGTTAACGTAGGGCTGATCTTTCTCCGGTATGATGGGAATACTGGCTGAGAGATCCGCATTGCCCGAAGGGAGTCCGCCATGAAAAAGACCGCCAATCGCACACTCCTCCTCGCCATCATCGGAGGCTGCCTTATTTTGTCGGCCTGCTCGGACCGCCAAGGAACTGCCGACCGCGGAAGCGTCGCCGTCTCTCCTTCTCCCGCCATTCAAAAGAATGCCGCTTACAAATCGACCGATTCGCCGGAAGCGCTGCGCCAGTTGGCCCTGACCCAAGCAGCCGCTGCAGCTGGACAATCCCTGAACGAACTGGAAGTGCAAGCTACAAATCCAGACTTCCCCATAGAAGCGCCAACTTTTCCCGCTCCCTCTCATCCCCACTGAAGAAAAGGTGACTTTACTTCAACTCCATAACACCGTGTAGTTCCGATACAACTTTTATCCGACTCCGGGGGAGCGCACAATGTTCTGATGCCCATTCTGCTTTCCGAAGAATACTCCTTCTGATGCTCCCGCTGTCATTTCCGGGGAATGCTATTTTCTAACGCTCCTTCTGCGTTTCCGGCGTGCCGGGAACGCTTTTTGTTGCTCTCTTTTCTTTTTTTTGCTCATTGCTTCCATTCCAATCCTATAACCGACTGCTTGTAAAACGAGCTAACAGAGCTCATCTTAGAGGAAAGCTTCAAGTCCAATCGTCTGGAGTCGGGTTAGAATGACCACGATAGGTCATCCCATCTCCCGCTTCAACTACCGAATTCCCCGTTTTGTCGGTGCTCCTCTACAGAGGTCCGTTCCTTGTTCCCGTTTGTCAGACATCCCTCCACAGTGGTCCTCTTCCTTGCACCCATTATGTCAGACATCCCTCCACAGTGGTCCTCTTCCTTGCACCCGTTTTCTCAGCTGCTCTTCTACAGAGTTCATTCCCTGTACCTGCTTTGTCAGCCGATCACTAACGGATTCAACTCCCTATACAAAAGCGTTCTCTGCGCTATAAGCAGCCCTTTTTTGAGCGATCAGGAAGTGTTATGTCCGCCGCCGTTTACGCCGCGTGCCCACTATGATACGATACTTTTAATCATAGTTTGTTAGTCGGAATTTAAAGGAAAGAGGAGGAGTCGGACATGGCCTATGAAGCCATTTGGGCGGCTGATCCGTCCAAGCTGAACAAGATGGAACTCATCAAGCTGGAAAAGGATGGCCTCGATGTCATTCGCTCCATCATCGAGACATACGCCCCGGGTGGCTATGAGTCCATTCCTGAAGACGAGCTGGGCCGCTTCAAGTGGGCGGGCGTCTACGAACAGAAACCCAAAGACGGTCACTTCATGATGCGCGTGCGCATCAACGGAGGCCGGATGACGAGCGTTCAGGCCGAGGCCCTCGCCTCGATCGCCCGCGATTATGGGCGAGATCTTGTCGATGTGACCACCCGGCAAGCGATCCAATTCCACTGGCTGCGCGTCGAGTACCTGCCGGACATCTTCAAACGGCTGGAGAACGTCGGCCTGTATTCTTATGAAGCCTGCGGCGACTGCCCGCGCACCATCGTCGGCAATCCACTCGCCGGAATCGACAAAGACGAGCTGTTCGATACGACTCCGCTGGTCGAAGAGGTCAATGATTTCTTCTTGCTGAATCGTGATTTCTCTAACCTGCCGCGAAAATACAAAATGTCCATCTCAAGCAGCATCTACAATACCGCGCATGCGGAAATCAATGATCTCGCCTTTACTCCGGCGGTCAAAGAGATCAACGGACAGGACGTGCTCGGCTTCCACGTTTGGGTCGGTGGTGGCTTGTCCGCCAAGCCCTATCTGGCCAAAAAGCTGGACCTATTCGCTCGCCCTGAAGATGTTCTCAAAATTGCAGCAGGAGTCTCCACCCTATTCCGCGATCACGGATACCGCGAAAAGCGTCACCATGCCCGTTTGAAGTTCTTGATCGCCGATTGGGGACCGGAAACGTTTCAGGAAGAGCTGGTGAAGCTGATCGGCGAGCTGCCGGATCGAGGGACCGACAAAGTAATCGGCTGGAACGGAGCTTACTTCGACGGCGTACACCCGCAAAAGCAGGACGGGTTGAACTATGTAGGTCTGAATGTCCCGGTCGGCCGCCTTTCGGCTGCAGAACTTAGCGAGCTAGCCCGCCTCTCCGAAGAATACGGAGACGCATTCATCCGCACCACCATGTCTCAGAACATTCTTCTCACCGGAATACCGAACGAGAAGATCGACCAACTGCTCAAGGAGCAAGTGCTGGAACGGCTAACGCCTTATCCGAAGCGGTTTACGAGCCGGACCGTCTCGTGCACCGGCAATGAGTTTTGCAACCTGGCTATCGTGGAGACCAAAGAACGCGCCCGCCGCGTCGCCGCTTATCTCGACGAACAGGTCCAACTGGATCATGATGTCCGCATTCATTTCGTTGGCTGCCCAAACAACTGCGGACAGAAATATATCGCCGACATCGGGCTTCAAGGCGCTCTTGTCAAAACGGCTGAGGGCATGGTAGACGCCTTCGATATCTCCGTTGGCGGCATTCTCGGTCCCGGCGCCCAGCTCGTCACCCCGCTAAAAGGTCGGGTTAAAGGCGATGATGTCGGCCCCGTGCTGAAGCATTTGATCGAGTTTTACAAAGAAAGCCGCGAAATCGGCGAAAGCTTCCACAGCTTCGTGCTCCGAGCGGGAACCTCCGCCTTCCAAGAAAAGCTGGAAGAAGCGGTCCGGCTTGTCGCTGCAAGCTAACGTTCTCCAAACAGGAAACTATTTGTCCATTCCAAGTGGACTTTTCAAGTCAATTTGTCTTTCATAAGGTGGACATCCCATTCCGATAGAGATAGGATGTCCATTTTGCTTTTTTATCTATATATCGATCTCATAATCTCAAGATCTACAATATATTGTATTGATTAAAGCTTCCAACAAGAGAACCCTCTATTCCTCGTGTGTCCACCTTATGAAAGACATCTTCCCCCATAATGTCTCTTCCGAATGGACATATCCTGATGATGTTGCTCATCACTCTAAATGAAAAAGATTCAATCTCCATAACGGGTATGTATGTGGCTAAACTCTCGTAATGCTGCTTGTTCTGCTTGACCTCCCAACTAGAGATGCATCGGTAGTTGTCCTTCTACTCGATCCCCGCACTAGAGAAACATCCGCAGCTGTCCTTCTGCTCGATCCCCGCACTAGAGAAACATCCGCAGCTGTCTCTTCTAGCTCCATGCCAACCCTAAAACCATCAGCAGCTTTCCTCTGCTCAATTCCTGAATGAAAAAGCCTGTCGGCGTTATGCCGACAGGCTTCTGCAGCTTCCTCTTGAGGAAGCGCGCATGATCTAGCTCTGCTCTTACAAATTACGAATTCATCAAGCGAGTGCGTCCTTCCGCGTTTCTCCCGCTTCCTGCTCTCCGTCCGTCCGTTGCTTTTCCGCCTTCGTTTCTTTGGCCGATGCGGAGCTAGTTTTCGTCCGCTTCGCGGGCTTCGTTCCAAACCGCTCTTCTGTCCGCTTGCGGTCCCGCTCCAGAATGGGCTGCAGGTAGCGGCCAGTATAAGAGTCCGGAACCGCGCAAATCTGCTCCGGTGTACCGGATGCGATGATCGTGCCACCCTTGTGGCCGCCCTCTGGACCGAGGTCGATCAGGTAGTCGGCCGTCTTGATGACATCGAGGTTATGCTCGATGACGAGCACCGTCTCCCCGCTGTCGACGAGGCGCTGCAGCACCACGAGCAGCCGGTCGATATCGTCGACGTGAAGCCCGGTTGTCGGCTCGTCAAGAATATAGAACGACTTGCCGGTATTGCGCCGGTACAGCTCTGCCGCCAACTTCACCCGCTGTGCTTCGCCCCCGGACATGGTAGTGGCCGGCTGTCCCATTTTCATGTAGCCGAGTCCGACATCCGTCAGTGTTTTTATTTTGCGGTGTATGCGCGGAATGTTCTCAAAGAATTGAGTGGCGTCTTCGATGGTCATATCGAGGACTTCGGCAATGCTCTTACCCTTGTAGTGAATGTCCAACGTCTCGCGGTTATAGCGCCGCCCCTTGCAGACTTCGCAGGGAACGTACACATCGGGCAGGAAATGCATTTCGATCTTGATGATCCCGTCGCCTTTGCAGGCTTCACAACGGCCGCCTTTGACATTGAAGCTGAAGCGCCCCTTCTTATAGCCGCGAATCTTCGCTTCAGTTGTCGTCGAGAAAAGGTCGCGGATGTCGTCAAACACGCCGGTGTAAGTCGCAGGATTCGAACGCGGCGTACGTCCGATCGGAGACTGGTCGATATCGATGACCTTTTCGATATGCTCAAGTCCGAGAATCTCCTTGTGCTGACCTGGGCGTACCTTTGCTCGGTTTAAGTCGCGGGCCATCGTTTTGTAGAGGATCTCGTTGACGAGCGTACTTTTCCCGGAGCCCGATACCCCTGTCACACAGGTGAAGACACCGAGGGGAATTTTCACGTTGATGTTCTTCAGGTTATTTTCCTTCGCTCCGCGAACCTCCAGCCATTCCTCCCTGGGCTTGCGCCGCATGTCTGGGACGGGAATGAGCTTCTTGCCACTCAAGTATTGGCCGGTGATCGAGTCGGGATTCGCCATGATCTCCTGCGGAGTTCCCTTTGCGATCACATGTCCCCCGTGAATGCCTGCTCCGGGGCCGATATCGATGATGTAGTCGGAAGCCAGCATCGTATCCTCATCATGTTCCACGACAATAAGCGTATTGCCCAGGTCGCGCATACGCTTGAGCGTACCGATCAGCCGGTCGTTATCCCGTTGATGCAGGCCGATGCTCGGCTCGTCCAAAATGTAGAGCACGCCCATCAGACTCGACCCGACCTGAGTGGCCAAGCGAATCCGCTGCGCTTCACCGCCGGAGAGGGTGCCAGCCGCTCGGCTCATTGTGAGGTAATCAAGCCCGACGTTCACGAGGAAGCCGAGTCGTTCCTTGATTTCCTTCAGAATCAGATTCGCGATGGTCTGCTCTTTCTGGTTCAGTACGAGGGTATCAAAAAACGAATGGGCGTCTCCCACCGCCAGATCGGTCACATAGGATATGTTCTGCTCGCCCACTGTAACGGCCAACACTTCCGGTTTGAGTCGCTTGCCCTTGCATTTCTCACACGCCTTGCCAGACATGTAGGCTTCAATATACTCACGTATGCCATCGGAGCCGGTATCCCGGTATCTCCGCTCCAGGTTATTTACGATGCCTTCGAACGACACCCAAGCTTCCCTCGATTGCCCGAAATCATTCTCATATCGGAAGTGAACCCGTTCTTCTCCGGTTCCGTACAGAAGCTTATCCATCTGTTCCTTGCTGACCTCGGCAACTGGGATATCCATCGGAATATTGAAGTGCTTGCACACGGCAGCGAGGAACTGCGGATAATAGTTGGACGTTCCGCCTGCCCACGCTTCAAAAGCCCCTTCCTCGATCGACTTCGTTGCATCGGGAATGAGCAGGTCGGGGTCGACGATCATCTTGCTGCCAAGGCCATCGCAATCCGGGCAAGCTCCGAACGGGCTATTGAAGGAAAACATTCGCGGCGACAGCTCATCCATGCTGAATCCGCAGATCGGGCAAGCAAGGTTTTGGCTGAATAGAAGCTCCTCATGCTCCATGACATCGACCAACACGCGCCCTTCCGCCAGCTTGAGCGCTGTCTCCAAGGAGTCAGCGAGGCGGGTGGCAACGTCGTCCTTTACGACGATCCGGTCGACGACCACTTCGATGGAGTGCTTTTTGTTCTTTTCGAGCTCGATGGTTTCGGACAGCTCGCGCAGCTCGCCGTTGATCCGCACGCGAACGAACCCTTGCTTGCGGATATCCTCAAGCAGCTTCACATGCTCGCCTTTTCGACCTGATACCAGAGGCGCCATGATCTGCAGGCGAGTCTTCTCCGGATATTCCAGGATGCGGTCCACCATCTGCTCGACAGTTTGCGAGGTGATCTCGATGCCGTGCGTCGGGCAATGCGGACGGCCGATCCGGGCGAACAGCAGACGCAGGTAATCGTAGATCTCTGTCACCGTTCCGACGGTGGAACGGGGGTTGCGGCTCGTCGTCTTCTGGTCGATGGAGATGGCCGGCGACAGCCCTTCGATGGAATCGACATCCGGCTTGTCCATCTGCCCGAGGAACTGGCGGGCATACGCAGACAGCGACTCTACATAGCGCCGCTGCCCTTCTGCGTAAATCGTATCAAATGCGAGCGACGATTTGCCGGAGCCGCTCAGCCCGGTCAGTACCACGAATTTGTCCCGGGGAATGGTGACGTCAATGTTCTTCAGATTATTCGCCCGGGCCCCTTTGATTACAATATTGTCGATGGCCACTCTCTCACGTCCTCTTTATCTGGTAAGTCGTCAACGTAAAAAGCTCCGCTTTGTCCGCCGCCAACCAAAAAACGATGATGGAAGAAACCTTGTTCCCTTGCTGAGTCGTTCTGAGCTTACTTGAGTTAAAAAACGCTGCTGTGATTATTCAGCTTTATTGAGTCTTTTTAGTCTTATCAATCTATTGAGTTGTAAAGTGTTGCTGGGCTTTACTTAGAAGGGACCCGCTGCTCGGAGTATGTCGAGCTTCGCCAACTCTTGCCGCCTAAGCAGCAAGGTCATCGACGACATGCGTCAATTGTCCGCTTTCAGCTCCATGATCGCGTCCCGAAGCTCTGCGGCGCGTTCGAACTGCAGGTTCTTGGCCGCTTCCTTCATCTCCTTCTCCAACCGTTCGATCACGGTTGCCCGGTCGCGCTTGGAGAGCTTGCCGCCTTCCTTCACTCCGGCTAGATAATCCGCCTTCTGCTCGGCGACCTTGGTCGCTTCGATGACATCGCGCACCCGCTTCTTGATCGTCGTCGGCGTGACGCCGTGCGCTTCGTTGAAGGCCATCTGAATCGTGCGGCGCCGCTCGGTCTCGCGAAGAGCCTTATCCATAGAATCGGTAATTTTGTCCCCGTACATGATAACTTTGCCTTCCGAGTTCCGCGCCGCGCGACCGATCGTCTGGATCAGAGAGCGCTCCGCCCGCAGGAAACCTTCCTTGTCGGCGTCCAGAATGGCGACGAGCGACACTTCCGGCAAGTCCAAGCCTTCCCGCAGCAGGTTGATCCCAACCAGGACATGGAAGGTGCCAAGCCGGAGGTCGCGGAGAATCTGCATCCGCTCCAAGGTCTTGATATCGGAATGCAGATACCGCACCTTGATGCCGATTTCCTTCAAATAATCGGTCAAGTCCTCGGCCATCTTCTTGGTCAGCGTCGTGACGAGCACGCGCTCGTCCTTGGCAATCCGGTCGTGAATCTCCCCGATCAGATCGTCGATCTGCCCCTTCGTCGGGCGAACGTCAATGATCGGGTCCAAGAGACCGGTCGGACGAATGATCTGCTCGACCATCACGGGGCAATGCTCGATCTCGTACGGGCCTGGGGTGGCCGAGACGCAGATCATCTGGTTGAACTTCTGCTCGAATTCCTCGAATCGGAGCGGCCGGTTGTCCAGCGCCGACGGCAGCCGGAAGCCGTGCTCCACCAGCACTTCCTTGCGCGCCCGGTCGCCGTTGTACATACCGCGGATCTGCGGCAGCGTCACGTGCGATTCATCCACGACGACCAGCAGGTCGTCCGGGAAGTAATCGAACAGCGTATAAGGTGTCGCTCCCCGCTCGCGGAACGTAAGCGGTCCGGAATAGTTCTCGATCCCGGAGCAAAAGCCCATCTCCAGCATCATCTCGATGTCGTAGCGAGTGCGCTGCTCCAGCCGCTGGGCTTCCAGCAGCTTGCCTTGTCCGCGAAGCTCCTCCAAGCGGTCCTCTAGCTCCCGTTCGATATTGACAACCGCCCGCTTCACCGTTTCTTCCGCGGTGACGAAGTGAGAGGCCGGGAAGATGGCGATGTGGTCCCGCTCGCCGATGATCTCCCCGGTGAGCACATCGATCTCGGTGATCCGCTCGATCTCATCTCCAAACAATTCCACGCGCACCGCATGCTCGCTGTGCGAGGCCGGGAAGATCTCCACGACATCGCCCCGCACGCGGAACGTGCCGCGAACGAAGTTCAGGTCGTTGCGCTGGTACTGGATGTCTACCAGCCGATGGAGAATCTCATTCCTCGGCTTCTCCATTCCGACCCGCAAAGACATGACCAAGTCTCGGTACTCCATCGGAGAACCGAGACCGTAAATGCAGGATACGCTCGCCACGATGATGACGTCGCGCCGTTCGAACAGAGCGCTCGTCGCCGAGTGGCGCAGCTTGTCAATCTCTTCATTAATGCTGGAATCCTTCTCGATATAGGTATCCGAGGATGCGATATAGGCCTCGGGCTGATAGTAGTCGTAATAACTGACAAAATAGTCGACCGAATTGGTCGGAAAAAAATCCTTGAACTCGCTGGCAAGCTGAGCAGCTAGCGTCTTGTTGTGCGCGATGATGAGTGTAGGGCGATTCAGTTGGGCGATGGTTTGCGCGATCGTGAACGTCTTCCCCGTACCGGTCGCTCCGAGCAGCGTCTGATACCGCATGCCCGCCTTCACTCCATCCACCAGCTCCGTGATTGCCTTCGGTTGGTCCCCCTGCGGAGAAAAGTCCGATTGCAGTTGAAACGGCTTGTTGCTCATGAGAATCTCACCCATGGTTTCTCTCGTCACCTACCCCTTAACGAATTGCTCTAAAATTTATCGCTTCCCGTTCCGATATAGAAAGAGACAAGTCTTACCCGGAAAATAGGAATGCATGTTCGTTTATTATACCTTATTTTCCTCCTGTGTTGCAATCTTTGGAAGCATCTGACACAGGACTGCATCCTACCTCAGAACTGGAGTGGACGTTAGTGGACATTACGACAATTATCGGTATTCTGCTTGGCTTTATTTCCCTAATAGGGGGATTCATGCTGGAAGGAGGCCACCTGGAATCGCTGTGGATCTATACGGCGGCTATCATCGTTTTCGGCGGTACATTCGGCGCGGTTATCATCAGTTTTCCTTTGTCCAGCTTGAAGGATATCCCGAAAGCCTTAGGCATGGCGTTTAAGGAACCCAAACGCGACCCCGGACAGATTATCGATGAGATTGTCGACATGGCCACGATCGCTCGCCGTGAAGGCGTGCTGGCATTGGAGCAGAGAGCCCAAGAGCATACCAACCCTTTCCTCAAGGAAGGACTTTTGATGGTTGTCGACGGTACAGACCCCGAGCTTACCCGGCAGATCATGGAGCTCGAAATGGATGCCATTGAATCGAAGTATGAAGGCTATGCCAAAATATTCGAAGCTGCCGGCGGTTATGCGCCTACTATCGGGATTATCGGTACCGTACTCGGCCTGATTCACGTACTCGGGAACCTGACCGATCCGGATTCACTTGGACCGAAGATTGCCGTCGCGTTCACCGCAACCCTGTACGGGGTAGCGAGCGCTAACCTTCTGTACCTTCCTATCGGCACCAAGATCAAAAACCGCAGCAAAGGCATCGTATCCGACATGGAGCTGATGCTGGAAGGCATTCTGGCACTGCAGGCCGGCGAAAATCCACAGCTCATCAAGAAGAAGCTGACCTCCTTCCTCCATGACAAGGAAGGCAAGAATAATGCGGGAGCAGGTGCCGATCTCAATGGCGAGGAGAAATAAGAAGAAACAAGTCGAACACGAAAACAACGAACGCTGGCTCGTCACCTATTCCGACTTGATCACGCTGCTTCTGGTCTTCTTCGTCATCATGTACTCCATGAGTAAGGTGGACGTGGCGAAGTACAACCAGCTGGCGCAGTCGCTGCAGTTCCAATTCAACAAATCCGATTCCGTCATGCCTCAAGGCGGAGGCGGCAGCGGCCTCGTCGGCGAGACCGATCCGAAGAAGGATCAAACAGCGGACAACGATTCGGACGACAGCAAGAAAAAAGCGGGCGATGAGACGCGCGCCGATCAGGAACGCAAGGAGCAGGAGCAAAAAGAGCAGGAGCTTCAAGGTCTCCTTAAGATCATTACCCATTATATCGATGACAATAAGCTGCAAGCGACCGTATCCGCCGTAGACACCGAGCGGGGAGTCTCTGTGACGCTGAAGGATTACTTCCTCTTTGACCTCGGCAAAGCGGATCTCAAGCCAGGTGCTTATCCGATTCTGGACAAGATGGCGAGTCTATTCCCGAGCCTGCACGCCGAGATCAGCATCGAAGGCCATACCGACGACCTGCCGATCACGGGCGGCCAGTACCAAGACAATTGGCGGCTCTCGTCCGAACGTTCGCTGAGCGTCCTTCGATACTTTGAAAAGAAAGGCATCTCCCGCGATATCTTACGCTCCGTCTCTTATGCTGACACGAAGCCGATCGTGAAGAACGATTCCGAAGCCAACCGTCAAAAGAACCGGCGCGTAGAGATCGTCGTGCTGAGATAGTCTATCACCACATGCTGCAAACACCGTTCGAACCCGGGATTATCCGCGAGTTCGGCGGTGTTTTTTATTTGGACCACGGCCATAGCCAGTTCACTTCCAACCTCATGCGGTTAAAAACGGGGTCTATTGGTATGAGAAGTAGATGCAGAAACCCAGGTTCTTGGGTTGCGAGCATGCAATGTGGTTTTAATCTCGTTCAATGACAAATGACATAATATATTATTTGTCATTTGTAACCCCGTGTGATATTCTATCCGCATGGAGGTGACCCTATCATGGAAAAAGCATCGGAAGTGCTGACGAGAGAACAAATTCTAACCGCCACAGAGGAAACGTTGCGCCGCTTTGGAGTCGGCAAAACCTCCGTCACAGACGTCGCCAAAGTGCTCGGGGTCAGTCACGGCACTCTTTACCGCCATTTCAAAAGCAAGGCGGACCTGCTTGAAGGAGCCACAGAGAGCTGGCTAACCGATAAAATCATTGAACCTTTGACGGCAGTGTGCAGCGACACTTCCTTGAACGGCTCCGCCCATTTATACCAGTATATCCGGACACTCATCGAGTTAAAGCGGGCCTCTGCCCGAGAAGACGAGGAATTGTTCCGCGTGTACGCAAAAGTTACGGAAGAAGCGGCGGATTTAATCGGAAGACATATTCGTCATATTACGGATCAGCTAAGCGAGATTATCACCCGAGCCAATCCGGCATGCGCGTCACCTGGCCGGTTGGCGAGCGCTATTTTTTATGCCACCGCGCGTTTTCATCATCCGGCCCATGCCTATGCTTGGAAGAGCCCCTCGATCGATGAGGAGTTTGCGGAGGTATGGTCGTTACTTGAACAGGGCTTCGCCAATCAACTGAGCGAATAAGGAGTGAATGAACTTGAACATACTCGAAGGAAAAGTCGCCATCGTTACCGGTTCATCGCGAGGAATCGGGCTTTCTATTGCCAATCGTTTGGCTGACCTCGGCGCAAAGACGGTCATCAATTACTCCAGCAATCCGGATAAAGCGTCTGAGGCGGTGGAAGCGATCAAGCGGAGGGGCGGAACGGCCATTGCCCTGCACGCCGACCTGAGCAGAATGGAGGAGATCGAGAAGCTGTTCTCCGAAACGCTTGCCGCCTTCGGCAAAGTAGACATTCTGATCAACAATGCGGGGCTGATGATCAACAAGCCTCTTGCGGAAGTGACGGAAGCGGATTTCGACAAGCAGTTTGCGGTAAATGTGAAAGGTACCTTTTTTGCCTGTCAGCAAGCGATGAAGCACATGGAGAATAACGGGAGGATCGTCAACTTCTCCACCTCCGTGCTGGGGCAAATGTTTCCGGCGTACAGCGTATATGCCGGGACCAAAGGTGCAGTCGAACAATTCACCCGCCAGCTCGCCAAGGAATTCGGCCCGAAGGGGATCACCATCAATGCGGTCGCTCCCGGTCCCGTGAATACCGAGCTGTTTACCGTCGGGAAAACCGAGCAGCAAATCGAAGGCATGAAAAAGCTGAATGCCTTCGGCCGGATCGGTGAACCGGAGGATATCACGGATGTCGTCGAGTTTCTCGTAAGCGAGAAATCCCAGTGGGTAACCGGTCAAACCCTGCGCGCCAACGGCGGGTTTATTTGAGTAACAAGAAGCTTATACATTTGAGGATAGCGGCTTGCCTTAAGGTTGCACTATCTGTATATAAACTAGAACGTTGCCAGATTGTTCTCCCACTATAGCCATCGCACTAAACGGTCAATTAGTTGCGAACTAAGGTACTTACAATTGTTATTCTCCTTACACCATTTAAGAAAAAGACCTTGAGGATTGTCTCTCAAGGTCTTCTACATTAATATCCATTTGCTTTTTCTATATTCTCACACAGTGTTTTTGTTAGCTCACCCATATGAGATTTGGCAAAATCAATAATATCCCTTTCCGTTATCAATGATTCAAGAACAGATACAATCAATACTCCCTGCACCTTTTCTTCACTTAATGCCATCTTTTCAAGAAAGTCATAGATATTACTTGATTCTTCATGCTCTTTAAATGACATGTGGTAAATCCTCCTCAAGCCATTTTATTTCCTCATCGTAAAGCGGTTTTATAAGTGGCACATCTATTAATAAGCGCGTAATTATGTTGTCATACTCCAATTACATCACCTCTTTCATTTCCCTACATTTACGTCACTCTTGTTTCAGGTTCGTTCAAAATTTAAGTATCTTGAGCGCGGGTCTCGCACCAATCGAGCCTGATCAAGCTACCGCCATTGTCGAGATATCCGTGTTCCGGGCCGCTCCAACTCTGCAGGAAGTCTCTCCTCTCTCCATCATGTTCCTCCACATGCAAAAAGACCACGGCCAATGGCGCATGGTCTCGTTTCAACGATCGAATTGACGCCGGCTCCTACATCCCCTGCTGGCGCTCATTGCGCAGCACGCCCATCCACTTACGGCGGACGTAAGAGGGGAAGGAGAACGTCTTCTCCTCGATATAATAAGGCGCATCGTCATCGGGAGCAACGATGATTCCGAGCTGGTGATGCTCGTCCTCATAGAGCGGGCGGCTGATGAATTTGCTCTCCCCCGCCAGGTTCAGCACCTCCAGCTTGCAGAAGGCGGAGTTCAGCCGAAGCGCCTCATGCAGCTCCTCCTTGGTCCGAACCTGCACGCCGTTGACTTTGTGAACAACTTCCCCGACGGTAAGACCCGCGCCCTGTGCGGAGCTACCCGGAAGAACGGCAAGAATCGTAAGTCCCTTTGGGCCGTTCACGTAGAGCGGGCTGCGCTGCCGTTCCGCCCAGTCTCCATAAGTGATAATCGCTTCATGCAGGAGAATGCACACGATAGCCGCCGCCCAGCCAAAGGGCGTCCAGAAGGCAGACACGACGGCTCCCGCCAACAGAACGGCTCCATATCCGAGGAGCAGCCCCGCCGTCTGGCGAAGCTTAGGCTTCGGCAAACGGCTGAGGGTCATGCCGGTGAAGCCGATGATGGCCGGGAAGACAAGAAAGTCCCACTGGACCGCCTGCCAGTTCCCTGCTAGAAACGGCTCCCACGGCAGAGTCACTCCGCCGCTCGCCACCGGGGTGAGCAGGAACAAGGGGACCGGCCAGAAGCCCTGCAGCTGATAGCTGCCTACAATTTTGCCCCTCTTGCTCTCTACGAAGAGAGGGGTGGCCAAGCGATCGCCCTGAAACAGGATCAAGCCCGCCTCCAGCAGATGCAGAACCGCGACCAGAACGAACAGAGAGGGCAGATCGACCTGATCCACCGCCTGATAAAACCACGCAAAGCCCGAATTCTCCCCCCACCCAGGCAGATGAGGCGCGGTCATATGAAGCAGGCCGAGCAGGCCTGCTGAATAAGCCAAGCAGAGATAACGAACGCGAACAAAAAGCAACCCCAGCGTCAGTCCCCACAGAAGCACGACGGTTCCGGCTTCCAGCTTGACCCCGGTCACTGCGAGCAATAAGGATGCCAACGTTCCGGCCAGAAGACCCCATGCGACCGTTCGCCACGTCTCCTGCCCGAGCGAGTGGAGCCGACTCGCGAAGAACTTCCGCTCCAATATGATATGACGGCGATACTGGATCACCACGAAGAGAATGCCAATGTAATAAAAGGGGTTCAGCGCCAGCCTGCCGATTGCGGCAAGAAGCCGGTAGAAAAGCTCTTCGGTTCCATTCATGGTTCGCTGTCTCCTTTATGGGATCGATTCGTCTATTTGTCTCTCTTCCTTTTCGACGCAGAGGAACGGAATCCTTCACGATTCGTTCAATTTCCTATATTTATCCATTTACCTGATCTTCGTTCGATGATGGTCCGGTCAAGCTGTCACGGTTCATTTCATCGCACAATAAATTATTATTGATAATATTGTGTGTCGCACAGTATAATAGCAGTGAGGTGATACGATGCTTGAAAATGATCAGCTGCAAAGCTTTCTCACAGAACTTCGGCGAGGCAGCTTAACCTTGGCGGTTTTAGGATGCCTCAAGCAACCGCATTATGGATACGCCTTGCTTCAAACCATGCAGGATAAGCACATCGACATTGAGGCCAATACCCTATACCCCCTTTTGCGCCGACTGGAAAGTCAGGGCTTGCTTGTGAGCGATTGGGATACCAGCGAGAGCAGACCCAGAAAATACTACGCCATAAACGAAAAAGGAGAGGCGGTGTACCAAGAGCTGCTGAATGAATGGAGAAAAATGCAACGCAACATCGAATCCATCTGTGGAAGGGACGAAGACAATGAATGATTTGATCGAGCGGTATGTTTATGGTGTAACGCACCACCTGCCTGAAAAGGACCGGGATGAAGTGAGCAAGGAATTACGATCCAATATCTATGACATGTTGTCAGAACATCCAACGGATGAGGAAATAACCGCCGTATTATATAAACTGGGTTCACCCGCTTCGTTAGCGGTGAAATACCAGCAAAAACCCCGTTATCTGATATCACCGGCTATCTATGGAGACTATGTGCGCACTCTTAAGTTTCTCTTGCCTCTGGTCGGTGTCGTCGCTTTGGTGATAGGCATGATGCTGGGAGCTGTCGATGCCATTAAAGCGGACATGGTGGATGTGGCTTACTTTACGAGCCATAGCATTTCAAAAGGCATTTCTATGGGCATAGCGGCAGTTTTCCAGGCGCTTCTGTGGACAACAATCGGTTATGTGATTGCGGAACGAACGAGGACCAAAGCAGCAAACGATAAAGGCCAGGAGTGGAGTATCGAAGATTTACCGGAGATACCGCCTAATGGCAAAAACAGTATCCCCTTGTCTGACAGTATTATGGAGTTGGTGATGACCGTCGTCTTCTCTGTTGTGGCTATCCTTATATGCCGTGGAGTTGTGCCTCTTGTTTTTCTCATACAGAACGGTGACACGCAAATACGCACCCTTTTCAGTTCTTCCTTTTTGCAAAGCTGTATCCCTGCCGTTATCGGTATGGCTCTCATCGGTATTTTCGCCTGTATCTGCAAGATCAAAGACCGCAGATGGACTCCATTCGTTTGCATTGCAGTCATGGGGAGCAGCCTGATCAACATGGGGATTGTGCTATTCATGATAAACAAGCCCGATATATTTAGTACGGAATTTATCGCTTTTCTACAAAGCAAGGGTTGGGACGACTTGGGATTCGCGGGTTTTATGGGATCAGGCGAAACCCGTTCGGTTATCGCGCTTATTTCTACTATTATAGTTGTGTGCACGCTAGTTGGATGCGGCAAGGCTGTTTATAAGACCATGAAAAGCAAAAATCAACTGGGTTTATAATTAAAAGAGGATGCCTTCTTACTCGGGCATCCTCTTATTAACAAGAGATTAGCTATCGCGACTGGCTCGGAATAACCTAAGCCTTACTTCCCTAGCCGCTTCTCCGTTGCTGTTATTGCAGCGTTCAGTTGAGCATCGTTCTTGGAGTCGCGGAGCATGGCCGTGACCGCTTCCTCGATACCGCTCATCGTCTTCGCGTCCGCTTCACCGGTAACCGTAAGCTTCTTGGCGGTTTGGAACGCTTTTACCTTATCGGCCGTCCCCTTGCTGAAGTAACCGTCCTGACGGTCGGGTGCAAAGCCGAGAGCGGCCAGCATGACCTGCAGCTTCTTCACCTCGTCGCCAACCATGTCGGCTTTGAGTGTCTTTTCCTTGGAGAACGCCGTGAGGTTGAACACCGCGGGCTGCTCCACCTTGATGTCAGGCTCGATGCCCTTCTTGTGAATCCAGTTGCCATTCGGAGTCAGCCATTTCATGATGGTCATCTTGATGTTGCTGCCGTCGCCCATTTCCTTCTCATAGGTGACCTGAACGGTCCCCTTGCCGAAGGATTTCTCGCCGACGAGCTGCCCGCCGACCGCTTCCTTGATGATCCCGGCGAGAATCTCCGAGGCGCTGGCGCTGCCTCCATTGATCATGACGGTGACCGGATAGGTACGAACCGGATACTTGCCTTTGGCTGCTTCCTCGCTGCGCTGCCCATTGCGGTCCTCCACTTGGAGGACGGTCTTGCCCTTGGGGACAAAATGATCGGCGATATCCAGAACGGAGTCGAGCAAGCCACCGGGATCGTCGCGCACATCGATGATGAGGCCCTTCATGCCCTTTTTCTCCAGGTTGTTCAGCTCTTCCGCGAATCGCTTCGCCGTATCTGTAGAGAATTGGCTGATTTCGATTTTGCCGATGGTGTCGTTCACCATCTCTGCGTAGACCGTTTCGATCGGAATGTCATCTCGAACCACGACGAGCTCTTGAGGAGCGGAAGCTCCCGCTTTGAGAATGGTCAGCTTGGCCTGCGTCCCTTTCGGGCCGCGGATCTTCATGACCGCCTGATTGAGCGTCAGTCCGTCCAGCTTCTCTCCGTTTACCGCCAAAATCGCGTCACCCGTGCGGATGCCGGCTTTCTCGGCGGGAGAGCCCTTAATGGGCGCAGTGACCGTCACGACGCCGTTCACCAGCGAGCATTCCGCTCCGATGCCTTGGAACGACGAATTGATCGTCTCTTCAAATTGCTTGGCTTCCTCCTGGTCCATGTACGTCGTGTACGGATCGTCCAGCGCATCAAGCATGCCGTGGATCGCTCCGTTGACGATCTTGTCCTTGTCTACCTTGCTGAGGAAGTTGGTTTCGATCAGCTCGTAAGCCCTCTCCACCTTGTCCAGCTCCTCGCCGGACAGCTTGTCGTCTCCCGCCGTAGAGCTCGAAGCTCCCGGAGTGCTAGAAGGAGAAGGATTCGAAGCCTGGGACGGGCTCTTCTCCCAGATCGGAGAATCCGTCACCGCCATCGTGAAAAGGCTGCCGGCAAGCAGCGCCAGCAGCACAATGGCAAACACCGTACGACCTTTAAATACCATGGGAACCTCCACCACCTTATACGGGCCTGTCTGTTTGTTCAGTATATGCCAGGCTCGTACGGTTTAGTATTTCTATTGGATATAAGGCAGCGGATTGACCGGATTTTCATTGATACGCACTTCAAAATGCAAGTGGTTCCCGGTGGAATCACCTGTGCTGCCGACTCCGGCAATCACCTGGCCGCGCTTCACGGTATCCCCCTCACTCACATAAATGCCGCCTTCCATAATGTGCCCGTACCAAGTCCAAACTCCGTCTCCGTGGTCAATGACAATGCAGTTGCCATAGCCGCGCACCCAAGAAGCGATCAAGACAACGCCGTCGTCGGCGGCCAAGATCTTCGTCCCTCTGGGAGCCGCGATATCCACGCCCTTGTGCAGCTTGCGGACACCGGCAATCGGGTCCACGCGGTAGCCGAAGGTGGAGCTGATCGTATCGCTGGAAGGCACCGGCCACAGCATCTGGCCGTTATGCGAGCTGGCCACCGTCTTGTTGCCTCCGCCCTTTGCCGCCGCCGCTGCGGCAGCAGCCGCGGCTGCCTTCTTGCGCTTCTCTTCCTCTGCCTTTTCCTTGGCGATAATCTCCTGCTGCTTGGTGTAAAGCTGCTGCTTCTGCTTCGCCAGAGCGACCAGGCTCGCCTCGGACTCCTCGCTGATGTCCTCCTGCTTCGCTTCTTCCTGCGACAGGCTGGCAATCACCGCTTTGACGCGCTTCTCTTTATCCATGAGGGAGGCCTTTAAGTCCTCCGCATCGGCATACATATCCTTCACGTCGGCCAGCTTCGCCTCGACGTCCTTCTTCATCGCCGCGATCTCGTTGCGATCCTTCTTGTTCTCCGCCAGGATCTTCTTGTCCTGACCGACCAACGCCTTGATTGAATCAAAGCGATCGATGAAATCGGAGAAGCTCGTGGCGCTGAGCAGCACGTCCAGGTACGAAACCGAGCCTTTCATGTACATCATGCGGACCCGGGATTTGAGGAGGGTGTCCCGCTTCGCTACCCGGTCCTGCGCTTCTTCCAGCTGCTCGCCGGTTTGCTGCAGCTTCAAGCTCGTCTCCGTGATCTTCGTCTCCAGCTTCTCCAGCTTGTCTCCCTGGGTCTTGATATCCGTCTGGAGGTCGTTCAGGGAAACCACCTGCTGCTGCTTTTCCTTCTTCAGGCCAGCAGCCTTCTGATCGGCCGCCTTCTGCTGCTCGGCGGTCTTCTGTTCTTGCTTGCGGAGTTCCGACAGCTGCTTCGCGATATCTTCCTTGGCTCCGGCCGTAGCCGTCAGCGGTTGAATCAGGAGCGCCGCCGTCAAGGTCGCGGCGATCCAGGTCGTCAAGGTCCGTTTCAACATTCCGTCCTCCTACACTTTCAAGAATTTGCGAACCGAAATGGTGCTGCCCCAAATGCCGATGACGAGCCCGATGGCCATGAGCACCCCGCCGATGGGGTAGGCCGTCGATTTGAAGGGCGACATCTTCAGCATGACCGTGACCAGCCCCGGCTGGAAAAATTCCAGCATCAGATGATAGCCGTACGTGAGCAGAGCTGCCGGAATAAGCGCCCCTTGAAACCCGATGAGGGCTCCTTCAATGAAAAAGGGCCAGCGAATAAATCCGTTCGTCGCTCCGACCAGCTTCATGATCTTGATTTCCCGGTTGCGCGCCAGGATGGTCAGCTTGATCGTGTTTGAAATGAGGAACATGGAGGTAAAAACTAGGGCGACGACAAAAACAATCCCGATGTTGCGAACGATCGTGGTGACCTTGAACAAGGCGTCGACCGTTCCCTTGCCGTATTTGACCTGCTCGATCGGCTTCGGTTCGCGCCCATCGTTCAGCTTCTGAATCTGCTCGGTGACGCTCTGAACGGTACGCGGCTCCTTGACCTCGATGACGAATCCATCAGGCAGAGGATTGTTCTCTCCGTCAAGGCCTTCCAGAGGATCGCCCATCGTCTCGCGCATGGTTTTCAAGGCTTCCTCTTTGGAGACGAATACGACCTTCTTGACTTCCGGCATCGCCTGGATATCCGTCTGGATCTCCTCTCGCACCGCCTGGGGAGTCTTCAGCTCCAGGTACACTTTAATGGTCACCTGATTCTCAAGCTGGTTGGACATATAGTTGACGTTGATTCCTAGCATCAGGAACAACCCGAGAATGAATAGAGAGATGGTAATGGAGCTGATGGACGCGAACGTCATCCAGCCGTTGCGGTACATGCTGCGAGTGCCTTCCCGAAAATGCCTGCGGAGGGTGCTAATCTTCATAGCCGTATTCCCCTCTCTGCTGGTCGCGGGCAATCTGGCCCTTCTCGATGGCGATGACGCGTCTACGGCGGGTGTTGACGATTTCCTTGTTGTGCGTGGCCATGATGATCGTCGATCCACGGTAGTTGATTTCATCGAGCAGCTTCATAATCTCCCAAGAGGTATCGGGGTCGAGATTCCCGGTAGGCTCGTCCGCAATGATGACGGCCGGATTGTTTACGATGGCCCGGGCGATGGCTACGCGCTGTTGTTCGCCGCCGGAGAGCTGATTCGGAAAGGAATCCGCCTTCTCTCTCAAGCGGACCAGTTCAAGCACTTCCAAAGTGCGCCGCTTGATGAGCCGCTTCGGAGCTTCAATAACCTCGAGAGCGAAAGCGACGTTCTCGGCGACGGTCAACTTGGGCAAGAGGCGAAAATCTTGAAAGATGACCCCGATATTCCGGCGTACATACGGAATCTTCCGAGCCTTCAGCTTGCCGAGGTTGAAGCCGTTGACGAAGATGGTCCCCTTGGTCGGCTTCTCTTCTCTGTATATCATCTTCATGAACGTAGATTTGCCGGCACCGGATGGCCCTACGACATAGACAAATTCATTGGAGTCGACCTTCAAATTAATTCCACGTATCGCGTTTGTCCCGTCCGGATAGGTCTTCCAGACGTCATGCATTTCGATCACATCATCACTTCCTGTCACTAGTAAGCCCTAACAACTTCGACAATTGTGGCCAAATTCCTCCGGGCTGAAGAGAAACTCCCCTTTTTTTTCAAAAAAAGGGTGCTTGCGCGGTTGACGGTTCTACATGACGGCGGATTCTAGCAAAGCTTGTCTCTAGCAGAACGGAGTCGAATCGCATGGGTAAAAATCGCGATCAGAAGCCCCCGATTCACGTGACATGAGTTCTATTGTACATGACGAAAAAGACAAGGACAAGGCAAAATGACCCTGCAAAGGTCGAATTATCTGAAAACTTCAAAGATTTGTACGAAGGCAACCGACCCAAAGGAGACAGGCAAGACGACGCCAGCGGTTCGAAAAAGCGGAAAAGATTTCGGAATAAGTCGTATCGCCCGTTGAGGGTGAGTCTCTAGATGACGTTAAAAGGAAAACCTCTCAAAACCGCATCGCAGCAGCAATTGAGAGGTTTTCGAATCGATTGACGCCCTTTCGTATCCACACGATTAAGGATGAAAGCGGACTTGTCCGCCTTCAACTCAAGCCGTGGTTTCCGCGCCCATTCCCACTCCGGTCAAGATGGGTTAATTTCCCAATTCCTTATGCTGGATTTGAATCCCCTCAGCGCTGTCACTCATCCACGCAGCGGGCCCTCTTCAAATCCTGGAGTTACCGGATTCTGTCCGTGCTGTTTGCCTCACGCTTCGTGCTGAGCAATCCACTCGGCCGTAGCTTCCGCCGTCTGCTTCGCCCTGGCGAGAGCGCCTTCCACCTGAGAGCGCGCCGTGCCGCCGTAAACCTTGCGGGCGTTGACGACATGCTCCGGCTCCAGCACCTGATAGATCTCCTCGTCGAACAGCTCGGAGAATTCGCGGAATTCGTCCAGCGTCAGATCGAGCAGGAATTTGTCGTGCTGGATGCCGTACAGGACGAGGCGGCCGATCACTTCATGCGCCTGCCGGAAGGGAAGGCCTTTGGTGACCAGGTAATCCGCGATATCCGTCGCATTGGAGAAGTCCCGGTTCACCGCCTGACGCATCCGCTCCTTGCGCACCTTCATGGTGGAGATCATCGGAGCGAAGAGCTGCAGCGCCCCTTCCAGCGTGCGGACCGTATCGAACATGCCTTCCTTGTCTTCCTGCATATCTTTGTTATAGGCGAGCGGCAGAGCTTTCAGCACCGTCAGGAGGCCGAACAGATTGCCGTAGACCCGGCCGGTCTTGCCGCGCACGAGCTCGGCGACATCGGGGTTTTTCTTCTGCGGCATGATGCTGCTGCCCGTGCAGAAAGCATCGTCCAGCTCGATGAACCCAAACTCCGTGCTCGACCACAGCACCAGCTCCTCGCAGAGACGCGACAGATGCGTCATGACGAGCGAGGAATTGGCGAGGAACTCGACGATGAAGTCGCGGTCGCTGACCGCGTCGAGGCTGTTCTCATACACGCCGTCAAAGCCCAGCTGTTCCGCCACAAAGTGGCGGTCGATCGGGAACGTCGTGCCGGCTAGGGCGCCCGCGCCGAGCGGCAGCACGTTCACGCGCTTGTAGCTGTCCTTGAAGCGGCTGATGTCCCGCTCGAGCATGGAAACATACGCCAGCAGATGATGGGCAAGCAGGATGGGCTGCGCTCGCTGCAGATGCGTATATCCCGGCAGGATCGTATCGAGATTCGCTTCCGCCTGCTCAAGGAGAGCTTCCTGCAGCTTGTGCAGCAGTCCGGTGATCTCCACCGTCCGCTTGCGCAGGTACAGGTGCATATCGGTAGCAACCTGGTCGTTGCGGCTGCGACCGGTATGCAGCTTGCCGCCGACCGGGCCGATCTCGCCGATCAGCGCCTTCTCGATGTTCATATGGATGTCTTCATCGCCGACGGAAAACGTCATCTGCCCGGCCTTGATGGAAGCGAGCACCTTGCGCAAGCCTTCGGCTATGGTGGCGGCGTCTTCCTGCGGAATGATTCCGCATTTGCCGAGCATAGCCACATGAGCCAAGCTTCCTTGAATGTCTTCCTCCGCCAGCTCTTTGTCGAACAGGATCGAGGCGGTGTATTCCTCCACCAACTGGTTGGTCGGCTTCGTAAAGCGTCCTCCCCACAGCTTGGACACGTCTGTTCCCTCATTTCCTCAAGCGAGCCCCGCGCCACTCGTGCGCGGAGCCCGTTTCAATTTTATAGTGGCAACTGGATGGCTACCGATAAGAGCGTGTCTTCAAACCTCATGGTATGGCGGCCGAGACACGAATGGGAATTGCCTGAGCTAGAACCGCTATCGCTTCCCTCAGGAGGTCCCTTCCCAGATGAACCGGCCCGAATTCGGGTTTGAAGACACTCTAGTACGCTGTCAACCTTAATCGTGTGGATATGAATCGGCGTCCATCGGTATGGGAAGTTGTGCGGAGTCCACAGTTTTTGAGTTGACAGCGTACTAGCTACTTAGTTCTGCGGCTTGGCGTTCTGCTCGACCCCCGAGGCCACCTTCAGGCGAAGCGCGTTCAACCGGATGAAGCCGGCGGCATCGCCTTGATTGTACGCTTGGGTCGGGTCCGCTTCCATCGTGGCGATGTTCGGGTTGTACAGGCTGACGTCGCTCTTGACCCCTGCCCCGATGACATTGCCCTTGTACAGCTTAAGCCGCACGATCCCGGATACGTTCTTCTGGCTTTCGGTGACCAGCGCCTGAATGGCCTGGCGCTCCGGAGCGAACCAGAAGCCGTTGTAGA
Source organism: Gorillibacterium timonense (assembly GCF_001457415.1). GTDB lineage: Bacteria > Bacillota > Bacilli > Paenibacillales > NBRC-103111 > Gorillibacterium > Gorillibacterium timonense. Next base: position 191,455 of record NZ_LN881720.1, on the reverse strand, counting down.
CGAGAGTGGCATACTTCGAGATGAGGGAATCGCGCAGGTGCATGACCTCCCGGTCCATCGTCAGCGACTCCATCTTGCGATGAGCGGTGAAGAGAATCGTACCGCCGGGGGTTTCGTACACGCCGCGGCTCTTCATACCGACGAAACGGTTCTCCACCATATCGACGCGGCCGATGCCGTGCTTGCCGCCTAGCTTGTTCAGCTTCTGCATGACGCCGAGCGGCGACAGCTCCTCGCCGTTCACCGCAACGCAGTTGCCTTGAACGAATTCCAGCTCGATGTATTCCGCTTCATCCGGAGCATCCTCCGGAGAGACGCTCAACACGAACATGTCCTTGTTGGCGTCCGCGCTCGCATCGAACCACGGATCTTCGAGAATGCCGCTCTCAAAGCTGATATGAAGCAGGTTGCGGTCCGTGGAATACGGCTTGGCCGCCGTCGCCTGTACCGTAATCCCTTGCTTTTCGGCATAAGCGATCATCTCCGCGCGGCCCGGGAACTGCTCACGGAATTCCTCCAACCGCCAAGGGGCGATGACGTTCAGCTCAGGCGCAAGCGCTGCGGCTGTCAGTTCGAAGCGCACCTGGTCGTTGCCCTTGCCGGTGGCCCCGTGGGCGATGGCGGTCGCGCCCTCGGCGCGAGCGATCTCGACCATCCGCTTCGCGATCAATGGCCGTGCGATGCTGGTGCCGAGCAGGTACTGCCCTTCATACAATGCTCCTGCCTGGAACATCGGGTAGATGAAGTCGCTAGAGAACTCCGCCTTCAGGTCATCGATGTACGCCTTCGTCGCGCCTGTCTTGATGGCCTTTTCCTCCAGGCCGTCCAGCTCGTCCTCTTGGCCGATATCGGCCGTGAAGGTGATGATCTCGGCGTCATAGGTTTCCTTCAGCCATGCCAGTATTACGGATGTGTCCAGCCCGCCCGAGTAGGCCAGCACGATTTTCTCCTTCGCCATGCTTTTCGCTCCTTTTTCTCATTCCTCTTCTTGCTTTATTCTTCCCGCTTCAGGCAATATCCCCCGGTGGGTTCACGCTGCCGCATGAATCCGCTGCGTGAACCCCACCGCAGGCTGCATGAATCGTTCTGCTTGCTTCCGCTACATGAGAGCGGCCATAATCGCCTTCTGCGCGTGCAGCCGGTTCTCCGCTTCATCGAAGATGATCGAATGCTTGCTGTCGATCACGCCAGCGCTCACTTCCTCGCCCCGATGGGCCGGGAGGCAGTGCAGGAAGACATAATCCGGCTTCGCGAGCTTCGCCAGCTCCTCGTTCACCTGATAATTGGCAAAGGCCTTCTCGCGAATTTTCTGCTCTTCTTCAAAGCCCATGCTCGCCCACACATCGGTGTAGACGATATCGGCATCGGCAATCGCTTCCCGCGCATCCTCAGTCACGAGCAGCGAGCCGCCCGTTTCCGCAGCGATCGCACGAGTATCCTGCTGCACCCCGGCATCAGGCAGATAGCCGTCCGGAGAAGCAATGGCTACATGAAGCCCGAGCTTCGCGCCGCCGATCATCAAGGAGTGGGCCATGTTGTTACCGTCGCCGATGAAGGCGATCTTCAGCCCGGCGAGCTTGCCCTTGTGCTCAAGCACGGTCATGTAATCCGCGAGCGCCTGGCAAGGATGGGAATAGTCCGTCAGTGCGTTAATGACCGGAACGGAGGAATGCTCCGCCAGATCGAGAATAATCTGATGCGCGAACGTGCGGATCATGATGCCGTCCAGATAACGAGAGAGTACGCCCGCCGTGTCCGAAATAATCTCGCCTCGTCCGATCTGCAGATCGTTGCGAGACAGAAACAGCGCATGCCCGCCCAATTGGTACATCCCCACTTCAAAAGAAACCCGGGTGCGCGTCGACGATTTTTCAAAGATCATGCCGAGGGTCTTGCCTTCAAGCGGGCGGTACGCTTTCCCCGCCTTATTCAAGTTCTTCAGCTCGATGCCGAGATCGATCAGCTTCCGGATCTCATCCGGCGTATAGTCGGCGAGGCCGAGAAAATCCCGCCCCTTCATGCCGAGGGATTCCAATTGGTCCGCTATCATGCGACAGTTCCGCTCCTCTATTGTACAGAATGATTAGTTATCAAAAAAGCTCCGGTTCCTCTCTTCCGAAAGACCCGTATCCGAAAAGGATCCGCTCGCATCGTCCAATCGCGCAAAATGACTCATGCAGCTGGGCTGAAAACCGCACCGTACAACTGCTCCCCGTACGCTGTCAGCCCTAATCGTGTGTCTGCGCTATGGCCTTCTTGCCCTGCCCTACCATCAGATTAGGCTTGTGCCGACCCTTAAACGCCGCTTGCCACCGTCTTGTGTCCAGCGAGCACACCTGCGATGATCTCAACCGCTTGGTCGATGTCGTCCTTGGTGATGATGAGCGACGGCAGAAGCCGGATCACGTTCGGTCCCGCCGATACGACCAGAAGGCCCTGCTTGTGGATCGCCGCCACATCCTCCGCGACCGGAGCTGCGCATTCGATGCCGATGATAAGTCCCTTGCCGCGAATCACTTTCACGTAGGCGTTGCCGGCCAAGCTCTCTTCCAGCTTGCCGATCAGGTAATCGCCCAGCTCAGCCGCACGCTCTGGCAGCTTATCGGCCAGCATCGTCTCGACGGTAGCGATTGCCGCCGCAGTAGCGATGGGCGTGCCGCCGAAGGTGCTGGCGTGGCTGCCCGGCGTGAAGGCTGCCTTCAGCTTCTCCTTGCCGAGCATGGCCCCCATCGGGAAGCCGCTAGCGAGCGCTTTGGCGAGCGTGAAGATATCCGGCTCGATACCATAATGCTGGTGAGCGAACAGCTTGCCCGTGCGCCCCATCCCCGTCTGCACCTCGTCCACGATGAGCAGGAGGTCATGCTTCTTGCACAGCCGCACGATCTCTTGGACGAATGCAGGCTCCGCCTCCAGGATTCCGCCCTCCGCCTGAATCATCTCCAGCATGATTGCACAGGTTTTATCCGTGATGTAGCCCTCCAACGCTTCTACATCATTGAAGGGGGCATGAACGAAGCCTTCCGGCAGCGGCAAATACCCATCCTTCACCTTGTCCTGCCCGGTCGCCGTCAGCGTGGCGAGCGTGCGCCCATGGAAGGACTGGTGGAAGGTGATGATCTCGAACTTCCCAGTGCCGACCACCTTCGAATGATAGCGCCGTGCCAGCTTGATGGCGGCTTCGTTGGCTTCCGCTCCGCTGTTGCAGAAGAATACGGCGTCCGCGCTGCTGTTCTCGGTGAGCAGCTGCGCCAGCTTTTCCTGATTCGGATGGCTGAACAGGTTGCTGCAATGCCACAGCTCGTCGAGCTGGGCCACGAGACGCTCCTTGACCACCTGCGGGGCATGCCCGAGACTGGTCACCGCGAGTCCGGCCATGAAGTCGAGATACTCCTTGCCAGTATCATCATACAACCTCGTTCCGTCGCCTCTCACTAGGGTAATGGGAAAACGGGCATACGTGTTAAAAAGCGCACTTACGGGTTCAGCCATCCTTCTCACTCCATTTCATGGTTTTTGTTAGTCGCGAACAATTCGGGTTCCGGTATCTCCGGCGAGCAAAGTTCGTCGCAGAACATCCGGGACGGAGCCGTCGACGATGACGACCTCGCGTACATTGCCGTTTAGGCAGGCGAGTGCGGCTTGGACCTTCGGAATCATTCCGCCGTAGATTTCGCCCGAAGCGATCATCGCGCGAATATCCGCTTCCGCTGCCTCCGGAATCACTTGCTTGCCCTTTTCCGTTTCTTTTAGAATGCCCGGCACGTCCGTCACGACAATCAGCTTGGCTGCACCGAGCGCCGAAGCGACCGCGCCCGCAGCGGTATCGGCGTTGATGTTATAGCGCCCCGCTCCATTCGCGTCGAGCCCGACCGGAGACACCACCGGAATGTAGCCGAGCTTGGCGATTCCTCCGAGCAAGGTTCCGTTGACGCTGACGACATCGCCCACGAGGCCGACCCGGTCCGCATTTTCCACGGGAACCGCCTCGATCAGACCGCCGTCCACGCCGGACAGCCCGACGGCCGGAGCTCCCGCCGCCTGCAGCCTGCGGACGATCTCCTTGTTGATCTTGCCGGACAGCACCATCTCCACCACGTCCAGCACTTCCTCGCTCGTCACGCGAAGCCCGCCTTCGAAGCGGCTTTCAATCCCCAGCTTCGTCAGGGTCTCGTTGATCGCCGGTCCGCCGCCGTGCACAATGACCGGTGACCAGCCTTCTTCAAGCAGGAGCCGCAAATCCGTATAGAAAGAATCCGGCAACGCCGCAAGCGTGCTCCCGCCGCATTTGATGACAAAGGATTGTTCCATCGTTCCGCCCATCCAAACAGGCCTCCTCCGGCTTAAGTCCGATACGCCGCATTGATGCGTACATATTCATAGGTCAGATCGCAGCCCCAGGCGGTGGCGCTGGCCGTGCCCATGTGCAGGTTGACCACGATTTGAACCTCGGTTCCCTTCAAATACTCCGTAGCCGCCGGATCATCGAACGGAACGGGACGGGAGCCCTCCAGGACGAGAAAATCTCCCAGGCGGACATCCACGGTATCGGGATTGACCGGCTGACCGGCCCGGCCGACAGCCGCCACGATACGTCCCCAGTTGGCGTCCGCTCCGTAGCAGGCCGACTTGACCAGGCTGGAGCCGACGACCGTCTTGGCGATGGCCCGCGCCGCCGCTTCGTTCACCGCTCCGGCCACATGCACTTCCACCAGCTTCGTCGCGCCTTCGCCATCTCGAGCGATGGCTTTGGCCAAGTACTCCGCCACATAGCCGAAGCCGTCGGCAAATGCCTTCCAGTCCGGATGTCCAGGATGAAGCTCGCTGCCGCCGGCAAGTCCGCTCGCCATTGCCACAACCATATCATTGGTAGACGTATCGCCGTCCACGGTGATCATATTAAAGGAAGCATCCGTCGCTTCCGAGAGCAGGCCTTGAAGGTCGGCGCTCGTCACCAGAGCATCCGTCGTGATGAAGCCGAGCATCGTCGCCATATTCGGATGGATCATGCCGGAGCCCTTCGCCGCTCCCGCGATATGAACGGGTCCGGCCGAGGTCTCGACGCGAACGCAAAGCGATTTCTGCACGAGGTCGGTCGTCATGATCGCCTCGCAGAAATCATCGCCGCTGTTCGCGGCCAGTGCGGCCGGGAGCCCGGCGATGCCGCGCTCCACCTTCGCCATCGGCAAAGGCTCGCCGATCACTCCGGTGGAGGCGACGCCGACCAATGTCTCGGCGATGCTGAGCGCGTCGGCGGTGAGGTGCCGCATGGCGCGGGCATCGGCTTCACCCTGCTCGCCCGTGCAGGCGTTGGCGTTGCCGCTGTTGACGACCAGCGCCTGGAGCTTGCCAGCCCCTGCCGCGATGCTGTCCCGCGTTACCTTTAGCGGCGCCGCTTGGAACACGTTCAGGGTATAGACCGCTGCAGCGGCTGCCGGAACCTCACAGTAGAGAATGCCGAGGTCGCGGCGCTCGGTCTTCTTAAGACCGGCATGCAGTCCTCCGGCTTGAAAGCCTTTGGGCGTGGTGATAGTCCCACCAGGGAGAACAACAAAGGATGAATTCATAACGCTTCGCACCATTCCTATCATTTCATAGATTCCGCTGTTCGATCAGCACGAGTTCAAGGATACAACGGCGAGAATTCCAGACCGGCAGTCTCTTCCCAGCCCATCATCAGGTTTAAATTCTGCACCGCCTGACCGGCGGCACCCTTCACCAGATTGTCGATGACCGACACGATGGTCACGCGATGAGTCCGTTCATCGACGGAGAAGCCGATATCGCAATAGTTGGACCCGGCCACCTCCTTCGACGCCGGCCACTGTCCAGCGGGCCGAATGCGGACAAAAGGCCTTCCTTCGTAATAGCTGCGGTACTGGGCAATGAATTCCTCAACCGTCCGATCATCCGTCAGCTTGGCATACATGGTGCTCAGAATTCCTCGAGTCATCGGAGCGAGATGAGTCGTAAAGGTGACGGCTACATCCCGGCCCGCACAAAGGCTTAGCGCCTGTTCGATCTCAGGCGTGTGCTGGTGCTTGCCCAGCTTGTATGGCTTCATGTTATCATTGATTTCTGCATAATGCGAAGAAAGCGAAAAGCCGCGCCCAGCCCCGGATACGCCCGACTTCGCGTCGATGATGATCGAATCGGGATCGATCCAGCCAGCGGCAAGCGCTGGTATCAAACCAAGCAGAGTGGCCGTTGGATAGCAGCCGGGATTGGAAATGAGCCGCTTGCCCTCCACTTCCTTCCCGCTTACCTCGGCAAGCCCATAGACGGCTTCCTCCAGGTATTCATTCGCCGCAGGTTCTTTTCCGTACCACTTCTTATAGTCTTCGCCGTCCTTCAGCCTCAAGTCCCCGGACAAGTCGATCACCTTGAGCCCGGCATCCAAAAGCTGCGGAACAAGCGTGCTGCTCACTCCATGAGGGGTAGCCGTGAAGACGACATCCGCCTTCTTGCGGATCAGCTCCGGGTCAATGGCACCGAGCTCCAGCTCAGCCAGACCTGCCAAGTGGGGAAAGCTCTCGGTAAGCGACGCTCCGACCGAGGAGGACGAAACAACAGCCGAAAGCTCCGCATGCGGGTGCCGAAGCAGAATTCGCACAAGCCCCCCCCCGCCATATCCCGTTGCCCCCACGATGGCAGCCTTGATTTTTTCCGCCATGATCCTCTCTCCTTCCCATCCGATCGCAAAAACATATGTATTATTATACGTTTCTATGCATGATAATTCAATGCTATATTTCAAGTCATACCCGGCTCCCCAGCCGCATATTGCGATACAACAGTGATTTTCACCGCATTCTTTCTCTTGCACCCTCCGCTCTTCTGCATCAATCGTTTGCATACAGCGAATAAAGCCCTTCGCCCGATAGCGGGGAGAAGAGCCTTGTTCACTAATAATTCCGGGGAGCCTCCAGTATCACCAAGTATGTTGTCAGCTTAATAACCGTGCTCTCCGTAGAGCTTCCCCTACCCAATGACTACGATTCATACCCACACGATTAGGGCTGGGCTGACAGCGTACGAGTACGCTCGGCTCAAACCGTTGCTTCCGCACCCTTCCCGTAACGATCGGCGATGGCCTCTCGCTGGCTCCTATCCACGCGACTTAAATTGACCGCGCTTTCGTTCTCCATGTATTAGTTCTCCAGCCCCCGCATCTTCAACATTTCGGACATCCGAAGGAACCGAACTCCCGGCATCACCTGGGGAGCTTCCTTTACCGCTTCCGCTGTTTTTTGGCCGCCTGTCCCAACATGGCCGATGGCAATCCCCGTCCCTTGCTCTTCTACAAGCTTGCCGAAGAGCTGGAGCTGTTTGCGAATCAACGCTGAATCCTTCACGTCATCGAGAAAAAGCTGATTGTCGGTACTTTGAACGCCCATTCTCCGAGCTGTTTTGCCGACGACACTGCGATAATTCGTATGGCTGTCCAAAAAATACAGCCCCCGCTCCCGGCAAACGGCGAGAACATTCTCCATCACCCGTTCGCTTGACGTCGCCTTTGAGCCCATGTGATTGCTTATCCCGACTGCGTGCGGAACATTGTCGATCGCTGCCCGCACCCGCTCGCGAATCTGCTCGTCCGTCAGGTCACATGTGACCGCACCGGGACCCAGCCAGCTTTTTCGTCCAGTAAACGGCTCCATGGGCATGTGAACGATCACTTCATGTCCTTTGTAATACGCTTCTTCCGCGTCCTTCTCCGTCGTAGGCAAAAAGGGCATGACCGCCACCGTAATGGGGAATGGTAAATTCATCATCTGCTCCGTCCCGTCCATCCCATTGCCGAAGTCGTCGATCACAATGGCTGCCGCTTTGCCGGATGCCGGCGTTTCGCCTTCGGGAGCGTTTCTCCTTTCAGCCGCCGTCGCATTCAGGCTCCAGCCCAAACCGATTGCGACCGCCAAAACCAAGCCGAGCTTGTTCATCACTCGTTCCTCCTCATCGCGTAGAAAACACGATGATAGCTTTAGCCTAAAGAGGAAACGGGAATCTGGAAATTACCGTCAGGCATGCAGGAGGCGGCGATGGGAAAACTAGTACTCTGTCATCCTTGATCGTATGGACAAGAACCGGCGTCGATCGGCATGGGAACGGGTACCGCTATTTTCGAAAGGAGTGTCAATCCCCCATGAAATGGGCAAAGCCTCGTGTCTACACAAGTATCACCTTGATCGTCATCGTCCTTCTCCTGATCGGCTCGGGCCTCCCCCCGGCTGCCGCTTCAAGCTCATCCTTCACTCCAACCAGAGGACGCGATTATTACGAAGCTCGCGGCGATATCGTCTGGGAGGTTCCGATGACCGAGAAGCTCATCGCCCTCACGTTCGACGACGGTCCCGATCCCGAGGAAACTCCGCTGATTCTCGACCTTCTGAGCCAGTATCAGGCGAAGGCCACCTTTTTCGTCCTCGGCAAAAAAGTCGAGCAGTACCCGGAGCTCGCCGCCCGGGAAGTGTTGGAGGGCCATGAGATCGCCAACCATACGTACACTCACCGCTATTTCAACCGTCCCATCACTCGCGAGGTTCTGAACTCCGAGATCACCCGCACCGATGAAGCGATCCTGCGCGCAACCGGGCAAAAGCCCGTTCTGTTTCGTCCGCCCGGAGGCTACTACGGACAAGCTGTCGTGGATGGAGCGAAGCAGGCCGGTTACAAGACCGTGCTGTGGTCCTGGCACCAGGATACGGAGGATTGGAACCGTCCCGGAACGGAGAAGATCATCCGTAAGGTGCTGACCAATGCGCGCAATGGCGACATCATCCTGTTCCATGATCACGTCGAGGGAAAGAGCCAGACGGCAGCGGCTCTGCAAAAGATACTGCCGGAGCTCTCCAATCGCGGGTACCGCTTCGTCACGGTATCCGAGCTTATGCGCCACAAGGAATCGAAACCGGCAGGGAATTGAAAGCCCGCACATGCGGACGTCCGGTATGCAACCCCGAACCTTAGCGTCATAATTCCCGCCAGGACGTGCTTTCAAGCCGATGTGGGCTTCCACTCATGGATTCGCTTCATTCGCGCGGCAAGAGACGGCCGGACGGAATCGGGATTTCGGCCGCTTCCTTGCTCGATAACCGCAAGGGCCGTTAAATAGGTCTCGGCAGGTACACCAGCCCCCAGAACGTACCGGTCCGCCTCATGTTCAAACCAGCCGCGCAACCCTTTCAATTGAATCGCCAGATAGAGCAGCAAGAAAGCCGCCGTGAGGAGAGCCTGCCAACCGATCCGTTCTGCCGGCACAAGGCCAAGCGCGACAACGGGAAGAAGCACTCCAAGAATAAGCAGCATGACTCCCGTTCGGATCTTGAGATGCCCCAGCTTCCAATGAGCGAACTCATGCGTAGCTAACGCGCCAATCTCATCGACAGAGGCCTGCTCCAACAAGACGTCGGAGAGGATCAGCCTTCGGGGACTGCCGCCCGTCAAGAAGATCTTCGCTTTGCGGTTCGATTCCGGCGCTTTCCAAACCCCAATCTCGATCGGCTGGAGTTCCATCTGCTCATGAATCCTTTGCAGCTTATCCTGAAGCTCTGGGTCCGGCAGCCGTTCAAGCTCCAACTTCTTGGTCACTCGAGCCATGCTCAGGGGAACAGCACCTATCAGCATTAGCGGCGCGAACACCATCAGGATCACCCAACCACTCATTTCGTTCTCTCCTCTCCAATGCGGACGGCGGAAATCCGACTTCCTATCCTTTCTATCATCTCGGTACCGAAAATGCTGTCGAAACGAGGAGGACTTTCGCTTTTTAAAGAGAATCTTTCACTAGATACGCTGACTGCATACTAGATGCCTGCTTGCCAGAGGAAACCTCTTAGCGTGTTTTCCCGGCATAATCAGGCCCGGTAAAAGAAGATACATTCTTGATACGAAAGAGGCATAAAATGAATTTGACGCAGGCCCGGAAAATCGCTCGTAACTCCTTGAAAGGAAGATGGGGGTTCGCGGCTCTACTAGACGAATCGATCCTGAAACCCTCTCTTCCGCGAAACGTACCATAGACATCAGTTGAATTCTGCAGCATCGAGAAGCTGCTCTCCTCAGAGGTGGAATCTTATATGGAATGGTCATCCAAACAATACCGGCAAGCGGCATTCGCGTCTCTTCAGGGCAAATGGGGACTTGCCGTCGGCATCACTCTGTTCAGCGCGGTTGTATCCGTGCTGCTGCAGAACACCAGCAACAACCTGGTCTTTCTCACCGACCTTCTCAGCTGGCTCATCACCTTCCTGCTCACCGTAGGATCGAGCTGGATCTTTCTGGAGATTGCCCGGGGAAATCGTCCGCAGTTTTCCAATTTGTTCGATGGATTCCGATCCTTCACTTCTGTGATCTGGACGGGAATCCTTCAATCGCTTCTGGTGATCGTCGCTACCCTTCCCGGTTTTGTCGTATTATTCCTGATGTATGGCATCCTCCCGTACGGCCAGATCGATGCCGCTGTCGTGGAAAAGAACACCGGCGCCTTCCTGCTCATTCTCATTGTCCTTGTTCTGATCCCTTCGCTTTATGTGGGGCTGAAGACCAGCATGACCCTCTTTCTGCTTAAGGATAAACCCGAGCTCCGGGGGTGGCGCGCGATCAAGGCCAGCTGGAGCATGATGAAAGGACTCACCTGGAAGCTGCTCGTCCTGGAGCTCACCTTCTTCGGTTGGATGCTGCTCGCGATGCTCACTTTCGGGATCGGCCTGCTCTGGCTGCTGCCCTACATCGGGACGACCACGGCCGTGTTCTACGAGAAGAACAAACCAAGCGAAGCGTTCGCTGGATAAGGACGCCGCCCCTTCGGAATAATTGGTGTAAAACAAATGAAACCCCCTTGCCTACGCAGGCAAGGGGGTTCGTTTGATTTATAGGCTGGAAACCGAAGCCTATCCGGTATTCGCTAGCCGATCATGTTTATTCCCGGTCGTCATCCGGGTTCTTATTCATCTCTCCGCGAAGTGCGGCATCGATCAGGAAATCGATCTCCCCATCCATGACGGAGCCGACGTTGCCAGTCTCCGCGCCGGTGCGGTGATCCTTCACCATGCTGTACGGATGGAAGACGTAGGAGCGGATCTGGCTGCCCCAGGCGATATCGGATTGCACGCCGCGGATCTCGGCGAGCTCCTTCTTCTGCTCCTCGATGCGGCGCTCATACAGCTTGGAGCGCAGCATGGTCATCGCGCGCTCGCGGTTCTTGATCTGCGAACGCTCGTTTTGGCATGATACTACGATGCCCGTGGGCATGTGCGTAATCCGCACGGCCGAGTCGGTGGTGTTGATGTGCTGGCCGCCCGCGCCGCTGGAACGATAAGTGTCGACCTTGAGATCCTCCGAGCGGATCTCGATGTCGATCGTATCGTCGATCTCCGGCACGACATCGCACGATACGAAGGAGGTGTGCCGTCGTCCCGACGCATCGAAGGGAGAAATCCGGACGAGACGGTGCACGCCCTTTTCCACCTTCAGATAGCCGTATGCATTGTATCCCTTGATCAACAGGGTGACGCTCTTTACACCCGCTTCATCTCCGGGCAGATAGTCGAGCACCTCTACCTTGAAGCCTCGTTTCTCCGCCCAGCGGCGGTACATGCGAAGCAACTGCTCGGCCCAGTCCTGGGACTCGGTGCCGCCGGCGCCGGGGTGAAGCTCCAGGATCGCGTTCAACCGATCGTATGGCTGGTTGAGCAGCAGCTGCAGCTCATAGGCTTCCAGCTTGGTAACCAGCACCTTCGTCCCCTGACGCAGGTCGTTCACCATGCTTTCGTCCTGCTCTTCCTCCACCAGCTCCAGCATGGTCGCCAGGTCCTCGTATTCCGTATTCAGCGCTTCAAAATCAGCCGCTACCGATTTCACCGCGTTCATCTCGGCGATCAGCTTTTGCGCGCGGTCATTGTCGTCCCAGAAGTCGGGTGCGGTCATCTTTTCCTCAAAGTCGGCAATCTGTTCCGTTTTGAGATCTAAGTCAAAGAGACCCCCTAAGGTTCTGTAATCGGCCTGCCACTTCCCGCAGGTCTTGCTTTACGTCTACTACATCAAACATTTCGCGATCTCTCCTTTTTATCCTTAAGCGATGAAAGGAAAGGAAAGCCGAGGCCTCCCTTTCCTGTTCGATGCGCTCTTGGTTTACCTTATGCTTTACGCTTGCCCGTGGCAATGCTTGTATTTCTTCCCGCTGCCGCAGGGGCAGAGGTCATTACGGCCTACCTTCTCGTCGCGCTTCGCCGGGCGCTTCTCGGCAGGCTCGCCGCTCGGGTCAACCGCCTGCCCTTCCGCTACGGCTTGACGCTCCAGGTTGTTGACTTCGACCTGCGCTTTCATGATGTAGAGCGCAACTTCTTCCTGCACGCTCTCGATCATTTCGTTGAACATTTCGAAGCCTTCAAACTGATACTCGCGCAGCGGGTCGGTACCGCCGTAAGCACGCAGGTGAATGCCTTGGCGCAGCTGATCCATGGCGTCGATGTGATCCATCCACTTGCTGTCGACTGCACGCAGTACAACGACCTTCTCGAACTCGCGCATGTGCTCGGTGCCGATCAGCTCTTCGCGCTCGTTGTACAGGGCGGCGATCTTGTCCTTCAGCATCTCTTCCATCTCTTCCGGTTCCTTGCCCCACAGATCGTCGCGGGTGAGGGTGCCTTCCGGCAGGAAGGTGGCGTGGATGAACTTGATCAAGCCTTCATAATCCCATTCTTCCGGGATCTGCTCCTGCGGACAATGGGAATGCACCGCCCGTTCCAGTACCGGGTACAGCATGCCTTCGACGATTCCGCGGATATTATCCGACTCGATGACATCACGACGCTGCTTGTAGATGACATTACGCTGCTGGTTCATGACATCGTCGTATTGGAGGACGACCTTCCGGACGTCGAAGTTGTTGCCTTCTACGCGCTTCTGAGCGGATTCGATGGCACGCGATACCAGCTTGCTCTCGATCGGCTGATCCTCTTCGAAGCCGAACCGCTCCATCATCCCCATGATGTTCTCCGCGCCGAACCGGCGCATCAACTCATCCTCCAGGGAGATGTAGAACTGCGAAGAGCCCGGGTCGCCTTGGCGCCCCGAACGGCCGCGCAGCTGATTATCAATCCGGCGGCTCTCATGCCGCTCAGTGCCTATGATATGCAGACCGCCGAGCTCCGGCACTCCCGGACCGAGCAAAATGTCGGTCCCGCGGCCCGCCATGTTGGTCGCGATGGTAACCGCACCCGGCTGACCGGCCAGAGCCACGATCTCCGCTTCCTCGCGGTGGAACTTGGCGTTCAGCACCTGGTGCTTGACGCCCTTCTTCTTCAGCATATCAGACAGCAGCTCCGAGTTCTCGATCGAGACCGTACCGACTAGCACCGGCTGGTTGTTCTTGTGCCGCTCGACGATTTCATTCACAACGGCGCGGAACTTGCTGCCGACGGATTTATAGACGACGTCCGGTATATCCTTGCGGATCATCGGCTTGTTGGTGGGCACAACGACGACATCGAGACCGTAGATTTTCTTGAATTCTTCCTCTTCGGTCTTCGCCGTACCGGTCATCCCAGCCAGCTTGCGATACATGCGGAAATAGTTCTGGAAGGTGATCGTCGCGAGCGTCATGCTCTCGTTCTGCACCTTCAGCCCTTCCTTGGCTTCGATCGCCTGATGCAGGCCTTCGCTGTAACGGCGGCCAGTCATGAGGCGGCCGGTAAATTCGTCGACGATGATGACTTCGTCATCCTGAACGACATAATCCTGGTCGCGGTGCATGATGACGTGGGCCTTCAAGGCTTGGGTGATATGATGATTGAGCGTAACATGGGCGTGATCGTAGAGGTTGTCCACGCCGAACATTTTCTCGGCCTTGGCTACCCCTTCTTCGGTCAGCATGACGCTCTTCAGCTTGATATCAACGGTATAGTCCGTTTCTGGCTTCAGTCGGATCACAAAGCGGTCGGCCGCGATATAAAGCTCGGTCGACTTGGCGGCTTGTCCGGAGATGATGAGCGGAGTCCGGGCTTCGTCGATCAGAATGGAGTCGACTTCGTCGACGATGGCGTAGTACAGCGGGCGCTGCACCATCTGTTCGCTGTAAAGCACCATATTGTCGCGCAGATAGTCGAAGCCGAATTCATTGTTCGTTCCGTACGTGATGTCGCATGCATAAGCCGCTTGCTTATCCGCATGGTCCATATTATGAAGGTTCAACCCGACGGTAAGTCCAAGGAAGGTGTAGATCTTGCCCATTTCCTCGGCACCGACGGTAGCCAGGTAATCGTTGGCGGTAATCAGGTGTACGCCCTTGCCCGTCAATGCATTCAGATAAAGGGGAAGCGTTGCGACCAGCGTTTTCCCTTCCCCGGTCTTCATCTCGGAGATCTTGCCGGTATGCAGCACGATTCCCCCGATCATCTGAACGTCAAAATGCCGTTTTTCGATCGTACGCTTGGAAGCTTCCCGCACGGTAGCAAAGGCTTCCGGCAAGAGATCGTCGAGCGATTCCCCGTCGGCGTGCCGCTTCTTGTATTCTTCGGTCTTGGCCCGGAGCGCTTCATCGGAGAGCTTTTGGATCTCCGGCTCTAACGCATTGATCCGTTCCACCGTCTTCATCATCTTCTTGATGTCGCGCTCGTTCTGATCGCCGAACATCTTCTTAACCATTCCCAACATGGGACGTACCCCTTTCACAAATGCAAAAATGGCTGTGCACCGCATCCCTCACGGGCAAACAGCCGGTCTGCCTGTCGGCTGACGTGTTTCCCGAAGCGAGTTACCAGAAAACCCGGAGGGCTCTCCAAAAAAAACGCGTGTACACAGAAATTGTAACAGGTTCCCTATCCGCTAGCAAGAATTTGCCCAAGATGAAGCGGCTGCGCCGTACTCTTCCGAGTTAAGGCGTGCACGTTCCAGCCCTGCGCAAATTCGATTCCCATTCTATACGTAAAAAACCCGCTCGCGTTTCAGGAATTTTCCTGAAAGCGAAAGCGGGTTGGTGGTTTCCATTAACGGGCCGGTTCGATCAATCCGTAGGTTCCGTCATTGCGGCGGTACACCACATTGATCTCCTCGGACGAGTCGGCGTTGGCGAAGACAAAGAAGCTGTGGCCGACCAGATTCATTTGCAGGATCGCTTCATCCACATTCATGGGCTTCAAGGTGAAGCGCTTGGTCCGGACGAGTTCGAACTCTTCGTCCTCCTCATGCATTTGCGGAGTATTCGGCTCCTCCCGGAAGGTGCGCATTCCGCTTACCTGGCGGATCTTGCGATTGGCCTTGGTTTTGTGCTTGCGGATTTGCCGTTCCAGCTTCTCGGTTACAAGGTCGATGGAAGCGTACATGTCGTTTCCCTTAACTTCCGCCCGAAGCAGAACTCCCGGAAGCGGAATGGTGACCTCGACATTCTGCAAGTCGCGGACAACGCTGAGGGTTACGCTTACATCGGATGTGGGGGGAGCTTCAAAGTAGCGTTCCAGGCGGTTCAATTTCTTTTGAACGTAGTCTTTCAAGGCTTCGGTCAATTCCAAGTTCGCACCGCGGATCGTGTATTTCATAGGTTACTCCTCCT
The DNA here is from genome assembly GCF_001457415.1 of Gorillibacterium timonense. Classification (GTDB taxonomy): domain Bacteria; phylum Bacillota; class Bacilli; order Paenibacillales; family NBRC-103111; genus Gorillibacterium; species Gorillibacterium timonense. The sequence goes on along the minus strand of NZ_LN881720.1, from coordinate 175,908 downwards.
CTCGGTTACATTATAAACTATTCGCCAGAAACCTTCAAAATCCTTTTACAAATGGACCTTGATTTGTCTCCAGAACTTCCACTGTCTTCCAACGAAAGTGTAACCAGGCAGGAAGAGCGCTATTCCCGCGTCAACAAGAAGCGCCCCGGAGCAAGTCCGGAGCGCTTCCTGGAGCCGAATATTCCATTCTATGTAGGAACGGCTCGATTTCTCAGCCGTTTGCTTACAGCTTCACAACGTTAGCGGCTTGCGGTCCGCGTGCGCCTTCTACGATATCGAATTCAACTTGTTGGCCTTCGTCCAGGGACTTGAAGCCATCAGTTTGAATTGCGGAGAAGTGTACGAATACGTCGCCGCCTTCTTGCGTTTCGATGAAACCGTAACCTTTTTCTGCGTTAAACCATTTTACACGACCTTGCATGCACGAACATTCCCTTCATCTTCAAGTAAAGCGCTGCCGCTTCCCTCTGAATATAACACTGCGGCCACAGAATTGTCAAACGTGCCCAATGGGGCATGTCTGCTCTCCCAGCCTGTATTTAAATCGCTTACAAAATGCGCCGTATTTTTTGCACGCGGCTCTCAAGTTATCGGAAAATTCGACAATTAACAAGTTCTTCACACCGCGACTTGGAATGAAACCTTGTTTTCATTGACCTGAAAGGAGTTGCACACAATATCCACATCCTGTGGATAAGTCTGTGGAGAAGTCTGCAAATTGCTGTCAACTTCAAGGTGTACCGACCGGCTAAACACAGAAAAGCCCCATGCCTGGCTGAAGCTCAGCCAAAACATGGGACTTGACAAATGCGGTCGGTATTCATTTTTTCTTGTCGATGAAAAAGCTGTCCGGGGTGTACGTCACATCATACGCGCTTCGTTGAACGCGGGCTGTTTCCACCCGGTTCAGATGCGAGGACGCTTCCTCTCGCAAGTCCTCCATTCGAGCAATCAGTTCGGCCGCCAAGTGCAACTCCTGCTGCGCCTTTCTCCTCCGCTCCTCTACACGAAAGCTCTCCGGGGGCTGCATCCTGATTTCGCTAATGAGGGCTTCGCGGTCATTTACCCACTGCTCCAGCTCTTCATATGCCATCAAGTCCAAACGCCCAAGCGCGTCTTCCGTCAGTTCGAGCAGCCGGTCAAGCAGTTCACTCATGAGTCACCTTACCGGCAGTAGCAGCCTTGGCGGCTTGCATCCAGGTTTCCTTAAGCTCGATGAGGTAGCCAAGAACTTCTTCGGCGGGAGCAGGATCTTTGGAAACATTCGCCTCGATCAGCCGGCGGTTGAAGTAGTCATAGAGTTGAAGGAGATTTTTGCTGATCAGAGCCTCGCGGTCCACAGTGATGATGAATTCACTTACGATATTTTGTACCCTTTGAAATTGCCGATTGGCTTCCTGGGGTTGGTTGTTCTTCATCGCTTCGAGGGCGAGGCGGGTAAACCGGATTGCCCCATCACAGAGCATGATCAGAAGCTGGGCAGGGGTAGCGGTCGCAATGGTTGTCTCCAGATAACGATTTTGCTGCTGTTGATACTGGATCATGGATGGTCCCACCTTGGTTATAGATAATTAGCAAAAATTTGAATTATCAACTAAAGGCGTTAGCTAAGTACGTACTCTGGCTGTTCGCCTTGTTTATAGCTGTTTCCATCGCTGTAAATTGCTTGTAATAACGATCCTCCAGATCGGAAATCCTCGTTTCGCCCGCTCTGATCTGCTTAGTCAGGTTATAAATCTGCTTGCCGATAATACTCTGATCCTGAGAGGTGGAATCCTCAAGGCTAGCGTAACCGATCTTGGTCATAATCGATTTTTGAACGTTATTGAGGCTTTGGTACATCTGCTCTGCAACCCCGAGCTTCTTTTCACCGTCTACCGATTCCGTCTTCGGGGTAAACAAGTTTTTGACGGCATCCGGATCAGCCTCAAGGGCTTTGCGAAGCTTTGCTTCATCCAGATACAGCTTCCCGTTCTCAAGATAAGTACCGGTCGTAATCCCTATAGAAGAAAGAGTTTGATAAGGGCTAGTTGATCCGGTATTTACAGTAGAGATGATGGAGTTTCGCATACTCTGTACGGCGCTACTCACAACAGAATCGTTATATAACAGACCACTTTTGGCCTTTTTCTCCCACTGCTCGATCTGGGTTTCGCTCATATCCTTCTTTTGCTCATCCGTAAGAGGAGCATAATCGCGATAGCGCGTCTCATTGAGAGTGCCCGTAAGCGTCTTAAGTATCTCATTGTAATCATTGACAAAAGCCTTTACGGTATCGACAAGCTTGTCCGTGTCCGCGCTCATAGTAAGAGTGGACGGAGTCCCGCTGCTGGATTTCAGTAAAGTGATCTCTACTCCATTGACAGTAAAGGTATTAGAATCACGGGTAGTTGTCAGGCCATTGATTGTTACGGAAGCCTGTTTGGCAATTGTACCATTGGTCGTATAGGCGTTTAAAATACCATTGAGAAAATTGGTTCCATCCATATCCTCAAACTGGATTCGACTGACTTTCGACGTGGCGACTTTTTTGGTCGGATCACTAGCGTCGGGATAAGTGAAGTAATCCATTTCGCCAGTGTTTTTGGCTATGAAGGATACTTTCTTTGTGACATCGTCATAAAAGGCGGATACATTCGTATCCTTCGAAATGCGGGCAAGCACGGTCGACAACGTCTCATCTTTCTTTGCTTCTACCACGGTTCCATTGATCTTGAACTTATAATCTTGTGTTAGCTTTGCGTCCCCTTTTAAAGTCGCAATGTCCGTGAGACTAACTTGAGTGGAACTGGTATTGGTTGAAGCGGTGGCAAGCGACCCAACTGATATTGTCATATTCGTCCCCGTTACAGTCCCGCTCGCTTTAGCCGATATGGCTTCCGTGTTTCCTCCTACACTCACCTTCGTAGCGCTATACGTTGACGTCATCCTATAATTCGAAAGCTTATTATTGCGAAAATCAAGGATCTTCGTATTCAAATCGCGGTAGTTTTCTCGCTGCCACTGCAAAGTCTGCCGCTTCTGCACCAGTTTATCAAGCGGCGCTCGCTGAGCCTGAACCATTTTGCTAACGATGCTGTCAATGTCCATACCGCTCGCCAGACCACTAATTCGTTGAACCATGTATCTCAACCTCCTGTCTATTCGTGTATGTACAGTTTACTTATCTACGTTCATCAACCAAAATACCGGCCATCTCCCACATCTTTGCAACGAAGTCCAATGTCTTTTCCGGTGGAATTTCACGGATGGTCTCGCCTGTGTCCTTGTTCAACACCTTGACCATGATTTGTTTGGTCTTCCCATGAATGGAGAATTCGAGCTGCGTGTTTGCCCCTTCCATTGCCTTGATCGCCCGCTCGATGGAGCGAATCAGCTGCCCCTCGCTAACCGGAACCTGTTCCCCGCGCGCTTCTGCTTGCTTCAACTGCTTCACATTTGCAATCACTGGCGCATTCCCCTGCTTCACACCCGGTACATCCAACTTCACCGGTTTTACGGAAGCCGCCCGATCAACTGGCGCAGCCGCTCCTGTCCCAGAAATCGATAGATCGTTCGCAGTCATACCCTGTCCTCCATCCGATAGCTTCCTTTACTCCTTTTATCGGTTGGTTGAGCAAATTTATGAATAAATTGGAGAAAATATATCCAGAAAAAGAGACTCTGATTTAGAGCCTCTACAAACGAATGAGTGCATCCCTTATGCGTAAATGTTTAGGAGAAGCCCTTTGATCTCACCGACTAGATCGAGCACCTTCAGACCTTTCTCCTGCTTCTTCAAAACGGCATCCGTGAGATCGAGCAATTTCTTATCCACCTCGGTTACGATCTTGTATACCTTGGTGCGGCCGCGCCGATTGAACCCCCGTCGCTCTTCCAGTTTAAGCCCATGTTTAACGGCATCCTGCATGAAGTCTTTTACCATTTGTTTATAAGTGCGGAGATCCTCCACATTCAAAGACTGCGAGAGCAGCTTGCCCTGATCTTCAATATCTCGAACCATCCGGTCCAGCTTGTCCGTATCCAGTTGAGTGCGTCGATCTGCCATCAAGTTGGAGAAGGTCAGGCTCTCACCCAATCCTTCTTGCCGGGGCTTTATTTTATCCAGAGATGCTCTGCTTACCTTGTGGACTTCCACGTTTCATCTCCCGCCTTTCGCCTACCATTATACCATAACCATCAAAAAGGGAAGAGGACGGGCGGTGTCTCTCTTCCCTCGATCTCTTTAATCAGACTATTTGAGCAACTGCAGGATCCCTTGAGGGAGCTGGTTCGCTTGAGCAAGCATGGCCGTCGCAGCTTGGTTGATGATGTTTGTCTTCGTGAAGGTCGACATCTCCATCGCCATATCCGCGTCGCGAATCCGCGATTCGGCGGAAGTCAGGTTTTCGCTCGCGATGCCAAGGTTGTCAACCGTGTGTTCCATCCGGTTCTGATAAGCACCAAGTTTGGATCGTTCTTCCGAAACCAATTTAATTGAGTTATCAATGACCCCGAGTGCCGCAGCTGCTGCATCCTGGGATGAGCTTAGATCCAGTCCTGCAACAGCATCCACACCGGCATCCTTAATGATCCCCTTGTGATCCGCTTGGCGGGCGAGTCCCAAACGAGCTGCATCCATAACCCCGATCAAGACTTCCATATTTTCTCCGGAGTTAGCTCCAATCTGCATATTCACTTTCAGATCTTTGCCGGAATTAGTTGTAAAATCCTTGTCGGTAATTCGGATTTCAAGGCCGCTTCCCGCCGTTCCGTCATCTGTTGATGTTGTGGTAAGGAGAAGGGAATTGCCGACAACGGAGACACTGTTCAGGTCGGTCGTTGGAGATAGGTTCCCGGCAATTTCCGTTAAAATATCGCTCACACTCTTGCCACTGGGATTGATCGCAATAGCTGGCGGAGTTACTGAGCCACTGGTGAAAATAAAGCTATAATTATCAATCACCAGCTCATCCCCTTCTTTGGGGACCGAATTGAAGGCAAGATTGATAGTATTGGATAGGCTCGAGGTTGCAGGTGCGCTTAAGCTTGTTCCAGAGAATGACGCGCCACCTGCCGTTGTAGCTACATCAATCGCACTTGCAGTGGCTGGTGTAGCAAGTTGAGCCGTCTGAATAGTCAATACCCCGCTGGAGCCGGCGGCAACCGCCGATGTCTTGATGCTGGCCACAAGGTCAGGATCATTGGCTTGAATAGCATTCTTAAGTGCGGTCATCGTATTATTGATTTTGTCCTCATCCGAACCAGTCCAAGCTACAGGAACCGCAATATTACCTGGAGAGACCGGAGTAGCATCCGTCTGAATCTCGTAGGTTTTACCATTTACCGTAAACGTTTCAGCATCTCCTGTTCCCGAGCCAAAAGCAGTAGCCAGGGTTAGGTCAGCCGTTCCCGCCGCACTGGGATCGGCGCTGACGACGCCTTCCCAGCTTCCGTTACCTGCATAGGTGAGAGGCGTAGAACCGCTGGATACGAACGCTTTGCTATCGGCGGTGCCGCGCAAGAGCGACTTTGAGTTGAATTGTGTCGTTCGAGCGATCCGGTCGATCTCCTGCGTAAGCTGGTCGATCTCGGACTGAACCGCCTCACGGTCCGCTTCCTCAAGTGTTCCATTCGAAGCTTGCACAGCTAGTTCCCGCATACGCTGCAGGATTTCATGGGTCGTACCGAGCGCGCCTTCGGCGGTCTGAATGAGCGAGATGCCGTCCATCGTGTTCCGTTCGGCCATGTCCAGGCCCCGGATCTGGGAGCGCATCTTCTCGGAGATGGCAAGTCCTGCCGCGTCATCGGCCGCTCGGTTGATGCGGAGACCAGAGGAGAGGCGTTCCAGATGTTTGGACATGTCCGTAGAATTTCGAGACAAGTTGCGGTAAGCATTGAGCGCTTGAATGTTATGGTTGATACGCATAAGGTCGATACCTCCGTCTATTCTCTCAAATTTACATTGCCTTGGGGATAAAGGATTTCCTGATCATAGGCTCGGGCACGTTGTTTGGCGATTCCGGTCTGATCGTCCTTGCCTTTATGGGATGCAGTGGTCCAAGCCTCGTGGATGATCCCAAGGAGCTTTCGTACTTCAAGCACCGCCGCTTTGTCTTTATGGACATTCGCACGAATGAGCCGCTCGGCCATATAATTGTATAAAGCATCGAGTTGGTCGGCGATCAAACCCGCTTCATAGTTGATACCGCCTCCTAGGCGATATAAAATGTCGTTGCATTTCTGCAGCAGTTGATTAACCTCTAAATAATCCTTCCGGTCAAGGCACTCGACTGCGCGATCCAGACGCTCCAGACAAGCCTCATACAAAATCGTTGTCAACTGCTGTGGAGTCTTCTGATAAAGCCCTTCATCCGTTAGCACGTCCGTCGCCACAGTTCTACCTCCCGTTATGTCGTTCCTACTTCCTTTATCGGACAATTTAACAGGTTTCTTAAGCTTTTTTCTCCATATCCTCAATCATGAGCAGAACCTCGGCGATGACCGAGTATAGTTGTGGAGGTACATTCTCTCCAAGATCCATGTCGATGAGGTTCTCGACCAGCAGAGGATCTTCCTGCATGGGAATATCATTCATCTTGGCCATCTCGATAATTTGTCGGGCCACATGTCCCTTCCCCTGGGCGATCACAACGGGTGCTTTGTCCGTTCCACTATCATAACGCAGAACTGCCGCTGATTTGCCGCTTGCGTTGCTTTTGGCTTTCGGATTGAAGTATTTGTACATCATACTTTGAAATCAAATCCTTTCACGGGAAACGACGTGGGTGGGTTGGAAGGTTCGATGGGCTTCGATCTTATCCGCTCCGATGCTTTTAAAGTGTCCGCTTGGATGGTTAGCGGGGAATACTGAATCTGCGAAACCCGGTACCCGATCTCCTGCAGCTTCTCCTTGCAGGAACTGACCAAGGGCTCCATGAGCTGCTTGAAGTCTTGCCGATCGTTCTTCATTGTAATCGCCAGATTGCGGTCGCTCGCCATGATCTGAATCCCTAAGCTCCCCAGCTTTTGGGTCTCCAAGGCAAAATACAGGCTGCAATTTTCCCAGTCCATCTTTTCCCCTTCCTTGCGGGATTGGACAAAGACATTTACGGGGGCGATTTGATTCGTGAGAGGGACGGGAATCTGAAGCATCATGCTTTGCGTGGAGCTTCCCGTCTCCGTCTTATTCAGCAGCTGCTGCCCGGTTAGATTCTGAAGCGCTTGTTCCGCTTGCTTCGCAACGGGGGAAGAGTCATCCTGAGCCAGCTTTAACAGAATGGACTTGATGTTCTGATCAAAAGCCTGTCGGGATTGCTGCCCTTGGCCCGATGAGTTCGACCCCGAATTAGCTAGCCATTGAGCCGCTTCACTATCACGGTTCAAGCCAAGCGAACGGACGCCTTCATACAGATGTCTGGCAGAACCGTCGTTGCGCCCCATGGAAGAAGCAAGCTTTTCCCACTCAGCAGATAGCTTGTGGGTATCGATAGCGGTCTTGGCATCTGTCTCGCCCATCAGCATATGACGAACCTTTACATCGGTAGGCTTCCAGTTCAAGGTATCAAGACTCGTCTTCACCCGGTCGAAAATCTCCCGAGCCGCCGCTGTGTCTCCATTCATCAACTGCTTGCGGGCGGCTGCAAGTTGTCCGCTTGCCTGTAGCAAACGTTTTTCTGTCCCCATATCCGTCAGCATCGTGATGTCACTTTTCAATATGGCCTTGTCCAGCAGATCGATGGAGGATTCAAGGAGAGCCTTTGCTTGAGGATGAACGGTCTTGGACGAGGTAACGGTCAAGTTCATGAGATTGTCCAGGTTGCGGGAGATTTCCCGCTTCAGCGTCCGAAACTCATTGGCCGCCTGGCTGAGCCGAGCTGTCACTTGAGTGACAATCAAAGTCTTTGAAGAGAGGCCGAGTGATGCGAGCTCGCTGTTAAGATCATAATTGTCGGTCCTTATGGATTCGGTGAGCCTGGATGCAATCATGGTTAGCGAATCGGATGCCTCTGCCGAAGCGGCGCTCGCTGCTCCCGCACTTCCCGAAACGGCATCTAAGTCCGTGGCAGGGGAGTCGACCGGGGTCATGTCCTGATTCCTCAGCTCCTCGGCCAATTCCGTCTGGAGGGCTGCTTGAAGCAACTTCCTTGCTGCTTCCGTTCTCCCGGCAAACTGCTCACGGCGAACCGAGGAGAAGGTCTGCTCCCACTTCGCTGCTTTCTCTTCTGGATACTTGGATGAACCAAGGAGCTGATCCTTGATTTCATAGACAACGCTGCTCAGGCTGGACTCCGTGTTTACCCTGTCGAGAAGACCTGACAGGGAATTGGAAGAGGCTGGCCATTTCCCGAGCGACTCCGATTCCTGTGTGCCGCTAAAGAACGGCCAAGTCGAATCTATGCCGGTGCCGGCCGCATTCTCTCCTGCGCTTCCGCCATTCTGAAGGAGATGGTTAAGAGCCTCCATCGCCTTGCTGCTCTGTCCCGCCTTCAGGAGCCGCAGCGCCTCTGCCAGCCGGGATGCTGTCTCCGCCGCAGACCCGGTCTGCCCGCCGGTAGCTGCTTGCAGCTTCTGCACCAACTGACGCAGGATCGGTTCCCACTCCGACTTGCCTCCGGTCAGCTTGCGCAGCTCGCTTACCAGTCGGCGAAGCTCGGCATCGGAGGCTCCACCCGCCTTGGCCGCTGTGAGCAGCTTGTCGACCTGTGCCGTCAGCGGCTCCCCATGCAAAGCCTGGTGGACCGCCTGCAGCTGCTCGTCAGTCACTTCGATCCCCTTGCGCAGGAGCGTGCGCAGGCTGTCCAGCTTCTCCTCTACGGTTCCGGGAGCCGTCTCCATGAACTGCCGAATCACTCCAGCCGTCTCTCGTGTCAGAGGGATTCCTTTATCCGCCAGCAGCTTGGCGATCTGCCCATCGTCTTGTGTGTACAGTTCACTGCTGCTGCTAACCGACGTTCCGGTCGGCCCGCTTTGCGTCTGGGCTCCCGTCTTCCCTGAATCGACTACTTTCGCCTTGATCCCGTCCGCGTCTTGTCCTTGTATCGTTAAAGAGACCGTTTCCCCAACAGCGGGAAAGGGGCCATCTGTCTTCACAGAGACCTCTTTTCCGCGAATTTGGACAACGGCCTCATTCGCGCTCTTTTTTTCCTTGACGATCGCCTGATACGTCTCCCCCTTGCGCAGCTCCAACGGTTGATCCTGGTTAACTGCATTCATTGCGCCGGATTGGCTGTTGGTGATTTTCATCGCGATCCCTCCGATATCTTCTATAGGATATATCGGAAGATGCGAGGAAAATTGTGATAAAGGAGCACTGCCTGATCATTATACATTAGTTTTTTTAATTCAATTAATGCATCATCCGGGGCCAGTGCCTCAATCTCATAACTTTGAATGGTATCCACGGGATAGTCTGCATTGTTTATTCCACCCATTTCACAAGATTTGGTTTCGGATCTAATATGGATTCATACTGTTCTTTCCACCCATATTCCGCATTGGGATCTAGCTTTTGATATCGTTTATACTTGATGATTCTATCTTCTTCTTTTGCCCACCCATAATGTTTCAATCGTAAGATGCTTTTAGCTGAGGGCAATTGATTGATATTTGCAGGAAAACTCCCACAATGTTGAGCTGTTTCCTTCCACACATAGTTAACATCTTTACGATACCTGAATAGGAAGGGGCGAAATGTTTTATGAGCAAACCAAAAGGAATCTTCTCGATATTCATCCATCGACCAAAAATCATATAATCGAAAATAATAAACATCTACTTCATCTTGATCGATTAGTTCCTTCACTTCATCCTTAAATCTCTTCTCAAAAATCTGATCAGCATCGATATTCAGTATCCAGTCTGGTTTGGTCTTGAGAGTTTCTTCCCACTGTTGTTTTCGCAGTTCCACTTCATTTGAGAATTTACTTTCGGTGTTACGGATAATTCGAATTGGGATGCCCTGCAAAACTTCATTACATATATCGACACTGTTATCAGTGCTTGCATCATCAATGATAACAGCTTCATCAATATATTGTCTGCACTCTGTAAGGACCTCTCTAAGATAATGATCTTCTTCATTTTTTACTATCATGGATAAAGTCAGCTTTGGTTTTCCGCTCTTTATCTTAGGCTCCTCTTGTATCTTTTGCCCATGTGTTACAAATTCAACAATGAACCAATCGTCATCTTTTTGCATTAATTGGGCGCTGCATTCTAGTAGTTCGTCAAAGGACTCGTCATTTTTTATTCCTTGTTGGGATAAAACAAATTCCACAACAGCTTTTTGCTCATCTATAGAGCGAAATTTAATTTCGGAAATAGTGGATTTAGTATTAAGTTTGCTTCTTTGATGCTCACTTTCATTACTTACAGCAGTTTGAACTAATGACTCTTTTAAATAGCCCTCAAAGAAAGTGGTCCAATCTATTTGATAACCTGACAAATAGTTATAAGTGCCTAACCCGCTGATACCAAGATACAATGTTTCAGCAATTCGATCCTTAGTAATTTCAAGTTGAAACGCAGGGAGTTTTTTTAAATCAGATTCTCTATATATATGAAAAGCCGGATAATGTGTATCTACATATAAGGGAAGGCCAAGAGCTGCAGCTCTTATACAAAAATGTCGATCTTCTCCCCAAAAAGAAATATTTTTAATTTCATTAAAACTAACTCCTGCGTGTAGCGCCTTCTTGCTGATGAGTGTACACGCCCCTAGACCCCCAACCTCGTAGATTCCAGGAGTCCGTAATTGTTTTAGAAAAGATGAATGTCTTCTCAATTGTTCTTGCTCGGACAAATTTTCTCCTCTTCGCATAGGTACTTGTGAATAGTGGTCACGCAACCATACTTGAGGTAGCTCGGGCATATCCGGTTGCCACTTAGTCCAAAATACTGTAGATACTATATCCTTTTCCGTTCTAATCAAATGTTTTACTGTATCTGGATGCAGGACCAAATCTGAATCTATTAGAAAGAGATAATCGTATTCCCTATTCTTGGCATCATCGATCATAATATCTTTATATCTTGCAACTTTCCATACCAACTCTTCATTCCAATTATGAGTCGTCTCATTACATAAATAAGAACCTTCTTGTTCCCCCACTACTATACGGGTATTTCCACAATCCCTTTTAAAATCCAACAACAGTTTACTAGATATCGCATCTTCATTATCATCAACAAATAGAAAGTCCATCTCAATGCCTGGTAGGTTAAGCTTTTTTAAAGACAAGAGGAATTCATTTAGCACGACTGGCCTCTGCCGAATGGGACTTGCAGTCAACACTCGAAAAGTCTTCATAGGGTTATTCCTTCTTTCATTAATTTTAATCCCAACACAATTTTTTTATCCTTGGTTCATTGATGAAGCCCACAATGAATGAGGGAATTGTGTAGCCATTGCTTTCATTAATTGTCTCGCCTCAGCCTCATTGCCATCCATCATCAAGAAGTCATAACAATTAGAATAACCGAAATAATCCATTTTCTTTTCCTTGCACAATTTTTCAAAAACCGGTCTCGCATCATTGATTAGACCTTTATTAATCAAAGAACCCAAAAGGGTAGCAGCTACTCTTGGGCTATAATTTGCTTGATACATTTCAAATATCATCTCGGATGCCAATTCCCTCTTTCCAAATGAGTTTAACAGGTTGAATTGGCGTAGCTTTATGTTCTCATTACTCTTCCAAAGCATGTCTGACACTCTTTGCAGAATGTCATTTTTATTCATCCATATTGCTTTCTCGCACACTTCCAACAAAAGACCTTCAAGCAAATCAGATAAAGGATTATTTTGATTTCTTACTTCTTTATCCAACTGAAAGAGTACCTTCCATTCCTTGTCACTCAAATTATATTGATCTTTGTGCATTCTTAAGCAATCATCATCCTTCACTGCCAGTGCCAAGATGACGAGATCACTTAGTGCAGGATTCCTTGCTTGTAGAAATAATTCAGTTGCTTTCTCGTATTCGCCAGAAACTAATTTGGCTACAGCCAAGTCGTCATTCGGCAACTGGATGTTGTAGTCATCAAGATATTTGGTAAGCAGTTGATGTCTCAGCTTCCATAAAACTGACACAAGATCAAAAAGCTCATCCCGCTTTTTTAAACGGTACAATTGGTTGATAAACATATATTGATCATCTATTGGAATTTGGACATAGTTAGCTATTTTAAGATAAAACGGTACCGCTTTGAGAAAATGCTCCTTCTTCTCTAAAATTGGACTTATATAATCCATAGCTAAAACAGGCTGATTATGTTTAAGGTACAACTCCGATAGTTGGATGCCAGGGAAATAGCTTCCTGTTCCTTCAAAAGAAATGGCATATTTAAAGTAATCCTCTGTTGGAATGTCACCGAGGGACAAACACTTTTCCCAGCACAACTCAGCATCCTTATGGTACCCAGCATCCAGATAAACCTCACCTAACGTATAGTGCAAATCAGGGTTTCGGGGAAAAACCGTAATGGCACTTTGAAGAATCTGAATTGCTTCCTCATATTGCTTTAGTGCATGCAATGAGGTCCCCATGCCAAACAAGAGGTGGGAGAGGTATGTTTCTCCTTTGGACTTCTCATATGCCTGTTCAAAATAATTAATCGCTTCATCATGTTTGCCTAACGATTGGTACTGACGAGCTAAATTAAAGAGGTTATATCCCGAGGGAGATTGTTTAACCAACTCCTCGAGAATATCCAGGTTTCGTCTGTTCTTGTCTTTTTTTTCAAGTATTTCTTGCATATACCCATCATGGTGAATTAAAGTCTTTCCTAACCGAGTCGATTCTTGGCGAAACTGGACGTACTCATGAATCTTCTCTTGATAACGATAAATCGGAGAATTAAGAAATAATCGGACTGCCGTGTGAGAATAGCTCCTGCCTCCCGAGATTTGATTGATGAAGGGGAGCAAATAACAATCAGCAGAATAGGAAAGATCGTCTTGCAAAGTCGCCATATCATCCACATATTCATCCGCGTCAAGAACAAGAATGTAGTCGCTCGTGGCTGCTTTCAGTCCGATATTCCTTGCTGAGGCAAAATCGCCGTCCCACTGATAGAGCAGAATTTTAGCCTGGTAAGACCGTGCAATCTCCACCGTCCGATCGATTGACCCCGTATCAACAATAATGATTTCTTGAACCGAGTCAGCAACACTAGCCAAGCACCGAGCAAGGTATTCTTCTTCATTCTTGACAATCATGCATAAGGATATGGTCTTCAATGCTCTTCCCCTCAGTTCGGAATCTATAGTTTACAAGAATCTATCCTGTTATGATCAAAGGTAAAAAAAAGGACCCTAGAGAACCTAGAGTCCCTGCTGTAATGCAGAAAGAGAATTAACGAAGCAATTGCAGAACGCCTTGCGGCAGTTGGTTTGCTTGAGCCAGCATAGCTTGAGAAGCTTGAGTAAGGATGGCTTGTTTCGTTTGCTCCATCATTTCCTTAGCCATGTCAACGTCACGAACGCGCGATTCAGCAGCCGTCAGGTTCTCGGAAGCATTATCCAGGTTCTTGATCGTGTGTTCCAGACGGTTTTGATTTGCGCCCAGTTTGGAACGAGCGGCAGATACGGCTTTAATAGCATCATCAACTGATGCAAGATCCGTGTCGGTATTACCGACAGTTGTTACATTGATACCATCAACACCAAGACCAGTAGAATTGAAGGCGGCTGTAGCTCCTGCACCAGTCGTTGCATTGATCGACAGAGCGAGGGTTTGTCCGGTATTCGCACCGATTTGGAAGGTGTTGTCAAAATTACCATCCAGAAGTTTCTTTCCGTTGAACTCGGTGCGTGTGGAGATACCATCCAACTCATTGTTCAATTCCGTAATTTCATCTTGAATGGCGGTAAGATCTTCATCTTCCAGCGTTCCACTGTTACCGGCTTGAACAACCAACTCGCGTTGACGTTGAAGGATGGAATGCGTTTCATTCAGTGCGCCTTCAGCCGTTTGAATCAAGGAGATAGCGTCTTGCGAGTTACGGGAAGCTTGATCCAAACCGCGGATTTGGCCGCGCATTTTTTCGGAGATGGACAGCCCTGCAGCGTCATCGCCAGCACGGTTGATGCGAAGACCGGAAGACAGCTTCTCAATGGATTTGCTTTGGGCGCCAACGTTGATGCCCAGTTGACGGTTCGTATTGATGGCAGAAATGTTGTGATTAATTCTCATCGTTATTACCTCCATGTAATGGTGTGAGGTCCACGTCCTTGTGGACCCTAGTCAGCTATCCGCTAAGGTCGGCCGCCCTTGCGGAATTGCTTATACTAACTATATCGAAAGGCCTACGTGAAAAGTGAATAGCAAAAGTAAAGAAATTGAGATGTTTTTCGAGATTTTTTTTGTTGAGATTCCCTTCATCATAGCAGAGTCTATTTCCCCTTACTGCTCGCCGTTTTTCAGCAGATCTGCAAGGCTTTTAATATGCATCGCACTCTTCGAGGCTTCCTCGTTTGACAGCCTGATCGCCTTGTAGATCTCTTGCCTGTGAATCTGTACTTCCTTGGGGGCTGAGATCCCCAACCGAACGGAATCGCCTTCCGTATCCAGTACAACGATCTCGATGTTATCTCCGATCACAATAGACTCTCCTTTTTTGCGCGCCAGCACCAACATTTACTCAGCCCCTTCCTTTAGCTGCAACATCCTTGGCATCAGCTGGAATGAGACGGTGCTTAGTGGTATACGCTGCATCATAGAGAGCAATCTGTTTCCCTTGTTTGAGTTCCCAATTGATCACAATCGGCGCGAACAGATTTGCCGTCGCTTCCTGAAGGTTATCCCCGATGGTAAGAATGACAAAAACCAACAGCTGATCCTCGCGTTCTACTTCCAGATCGATCTGATCTGCGGCCGAAAGATCGAATTCATAATCTCGAAAGAAGGTAAACGGGTTGGCCACGACAAAGGCCAGTTCGGGCTCATCTACAGCCTGAAGATAGGAGAAGGGAATTTCCGGATCAGGTTGAACGAGAATGAAGCGATGGAGGTTGTCAAAGCCAGGAACGCCGTGAGGAAAAGTCAGAATGTCCTTTTCTTCTACTTCTACCGCACCGCAGGCCGCTGTCGTGATCTGCACTTTTGCCATCGTAAAAACTCCCTTTCTTTCTCATGGTTTCTATAGGCCAAATATTGTCTCTCGCCGGAATGCATCCAGCGCCCTCTAATAGAAAAAAGCTACAGATGTCCATCTATAGCTTGATTATATCGTATGGTTCTAGGCTTGAATATCAATTTGCGGGGGAGTGATGGTCAACATCGCCTGCTGGGCCACATAGATGTCCAGCTTGCCGCGGATATATTCCATTTCAGGTTTGTGGGTATCTACTCGGATATCCACTCCTCCAGCCTGAACATCTATGACTGGCGGTGAGGGAGTGTATTCCATAGCCACATTACCAGAACTGGCTTCCGTCAAGTAGTTGAACTCACGGAAGCGCAGTGCCTCTTCTTTGCCGATCTCCGCAACGGTGTTGCCCGGGTTCGTGAGATCCGCAAGCCGATCACCCTGCTGCACAATCTGCACGACATGATCCCAGCCCACATTGCGCGCTTCCGAGTGGATGCGATCCAAAGTGCTGAGAATATTCTTCGCCCCAAGCGCATCCCAAGCGCGGCTCTGGTCAATTTGAAGGCGTCCGGGTTCTGAGTGAATGGACACGACAGCCGGTGCTTGCGTAATTTCAACCGTCGCTTGCGGTTGGCTGATTTTCATGAACCCGGGTTCGGCATCAATTCCGATCCGTGCATATTGCTGCCTGATTTGTATGGTGGGTATGGCGGCCATAGGACCCCTCCGGACTTATCTCAGAAAATCGATCAAGCTGTGCTGAATCAGCTTGGAGCCGACGGATAACGACGACTCGTACACATTTTCCTGTGTCTTGAGGTTGGTAATGACCTCGGCCATATCCGCATCCTCCGTCTTCGACTGGAGGCTCTGCAGGTTAATGCTGATGTCATTCAGCCGGTCCTGAGCGAGCTCGACGCGGTTGGTCTTCGCTCCCAAATCAGATCGAACGTTGAGCATCTGCTCCAACCGGCTGTCCAGCTTGCCGAGCAGCGAGGAGACGCTCGTCTGATCGCCTGTGGAGAGTGCTGTTGACAGATCCTTGAGCACGCCAAACAGGTTTTCCCCAGGATTTGGACTTCCAAATACCGCATTGCCGTTGATATTGATCGGAATCTGCGAGCCTGCGCCCACTTGGAATTTGATTTCTCCAGAATCCGTTACCGAATCCTCTGGGTTCGTTGTGGAATAAGGGATCTTATCGGTCAATTCTCCGTTAAAGACATATTTCCCGTTAAATTGGCTGTTGCCGATATCGACTAATTGACTGGAGAGCTGATCCACTTCGCTTTGGACCGCCTTCAAGGCGTCCTCCGGGTTTGTTCCATTTGCTGCATTTACCGTCAGTTCACGTATGCGCTGCAGCACGCTTCCTGCTTGTCCCAGCATCGTATCGGTGTAATCCAACCAGGAGACTGCGTTGTCGGCATTCTTCGCGTATTGATCGTAATTGGACAATTCGCTGCGGTACCGCATGGAATAACTAAGGCCGACAGGATCGTCCGAAGGCTTGTTGATTTTGCGGCTGGTGGACATCTGGTTCTGCAGGTTGTTCATCCGATTCAGGTTGCTTCCCAGGTTGGTCAGCAACTGGGTGTTCATCATGTTCTGAGTTATTCGTCCGGGCATGGTCTTCCTCCTCCGTGAGATCCGTCAATGATCAGATCCGTCAGCGTCCAACGACGCCCATGCTGTTGATGATTTTGTCGAGGCATTCGTCAAAGGTGGTCATCGCACGCGCCGCCGCATTGTAGGCATGCTGGTACTTGATCATGTTGGCCATCTCTTCGTCGAGGGATACACCGCTCACCGACTGGCGGCGGGAATCCACCTGGTCCACCAGCAGCTTCTGATTGCTGGCTTGCCGCTGGGCTTCCTGGGACTGGACACCGATTTCCCCAACGAAGGCCCGGAAAAACTCATCTACCGTACCGCCGTTCAACACCGTGTCTCCCGTATTGGCGGGGTCAAAGTTGAAGTCCTTCGTGCTGAGGCCCGACATCAACAGAGCCAAGCCGTTATTCCCTTTGACAACCTTTGTCGCTTTATCTACATCGTCATAATAAGTCCGGAGAGAAGATGCAATATTCTCCACGTTCTTCACGATCTTAGGATTCACCGTAATACTCGCCGCGCTAAATTCCGTAGCTCCATCTTTCAGCGTGAAAAAGGGCTCTCCCGGCGAGGTGATGTCGCCGTTCAACGTGTAGCCGAGTTGATGCAGCCCGTTGATCCCTTTGACGGTAACCTCGGTGTCCGCGCTCAAGGTAACGGGGGTCGCTCCGGGGTTTAGATCGGTTCCTCCACGCAGCACAGTTCCCGCCGGAAGCGTGACCTTGACGTCGCCTTCCGCCATCGTCTTCACCATCGTATCGAGCTGCTTCTGAAAGCTGGTGACAATTTTATCACGGGAATCAATCAGGCCACGAACTTCACCGCTAGCCAGTTCACCGGAGGATGAGGCGTCCACAAGAAAGTCCGAGTCCACCGTTGCCTCCAGGTTTATCCCAGTGACGAGGGGGGTTCCTCCCATCGAGATGTTGTAGCCGTTTGCCGTGTCGGTGACCGTGACGTTGATCATCTTGGACAGGTCGTCCACGAGAACGTCCCGCTGATCACGAAGATCGTTGGCATCGTTGCCGAGACCTTCGATCCGTCGGATCTCCTTGTTCAAGCTGACGATTTGGTTCAGCGTCGTATCAATCTGCGTCGCCTTCACCGTAATGTTCTCGGTCAGGTCGCTATTCAGGTCGCTTAGTTGGTTGGATACATGGTTGAATGCATCCGTAAGCGCCAAGGCGTTCTCCTTGACGACCGCACGAGCGGTTAAGTTCTCGGGAGCCTTGCTGAGCTCCTGCCAAGAGTTCCAGAACTTCTCCATGACGGTTCGGATACTGGTGTCGGACGGTTCATTCACGATCGTCTCCAGTTTCTCGAGCGTATCCTGGCGGACGCTCCATTCCCCGTAGTTCTTATTCTCGTTATAGAACTGATTGTCCAGGAACTTTTCCCGGATGCGGTTGATGTGGTCAAACTCAACGCCTTGTCCGATCTGCCCGGGAAGCGCGCTCGACGTCATCCCGACGGCTTCAAGCGGGCGGGAAGCTACCAAATTAACGACTTGGCGAGTGTACCCTTTGGTATTGGCGTTAGAGATGTTGTGTCCGGTCGTTTGCAAGGCGGTCTGCTGGGCGAACAAGCTCCGCTTGGCGATTTCAAGCCCGCTGAATGTCGATCTCATGACAGTCTTCCTTTCTCCTACACGCGGTTATCATAAAACCGGTTGCGATAGCCGGCTGCGTTCTGTTGATGAGGGTTGCGGTATACCGTATCATCCTCCGGGGGGCCAATCACCAGATCAAGAGAGAGATTCAAGTAACCAAGAGATTGCTCGATCAGCTGTCGGTTCTGCTCGTTCAACCGCTTTAGCTTCTCTAGTCGATCGGCAAGCCCCTGTTGAAGGTGCTGAACCGCCTGCTTGTCCTCCATGCGAAAGATCAACCGAATGACCTCGCTGACGGTAATCGCCGGTGTCGGGTGAAATCCCTTGGAGATGAGAAAACGATCGATGGCTTCCATCCGGCGGCGCTCGCATTCCGTCACTTGACGGACGAGACTGGCTTCCTTGTGCACGATCCGATTCAGTTCTTCGACGTTGTTCTCCACAAGCACCTGGGTTTTGGCTGCGGATAGCTCAAGCAAGCCATCGTGCAGATGAATCAGCTGCTCCATCTCTTCTCGCAGCGCCTGGATGGACATTCCCGTTCCTCCTGTTACGTTCTATTTCAGATAGGGCAGCAGCTTTTCGGCGATCTTGCCGGAATCTACTCGATAAGTGCCGGTGGAGACTTGCTGTTTCAGTTCCTCCACTTTGGCGAGGCGGGCCGGATCCGCAGCGTTCTTCTGCGAGGCGGCCTGAAGCTCCTGCAGCTCCTTGGCCTCCGGAGAAATTTGCAGTTGATCCTTCAGCTTCGCCTTCTCCTTGCCTGCACCGGTCAGCTTCCCATCCTGCTGCTTGTGGTAAGGATTTACTCCGCCTATGCGAGACGGTTCATTAATTTTCATTCTTGTCACCTCTATTCCAATACTCTCTCATAAAAGAACTTGCCGATATAGGTTTACTCCTATTATCGGCAAGGGAATCGCAATTATTTAGCTTTTATCAAGAGAATCCTTGAAAGAGACGGGTTATTTGTTGCGCTCACGCAGCCGATCCTTAATCTGATAACTTACTCCTTCTTGCTGCTGCTTGGCTTCGTCTTTGCGCTTTTCGTCCTGCTGCGCTTGATTGAAATCGTTCATCAGCCTTTGGCGGCAGGAAGGGCAAATGGCCTGCTCACGGATTGGAGTTCCGCAGACTTCGCAGGGGTACGTCAGATTGGGCGCATTCACCATGGAAATTCGCCCTTCGCGGATAAACCGGATGATCTGTTTGACCGATACGCCCGTGGCATCACTCAGCTCCTGCAGCGTAATCCCGCGGTTCTCTCTCAAATAATGAAGGCATGATTCATACTGAACCTCCAGCTCCTTCATGCAAGCCGGACAGATCTCGCTCACCGTTCGAACGCAAAGCTTGCCGCATCGGGTACAATTCATCACATTCAGGCTCATGATCCTGACTTCCTCCATAACCAATTTCTTCTATCATCCCGTCACAGTACATAACCCATCGTGTTGATCGACAGCCGCACTAGCTCCTTTGTCCCCCTAGTTTACATGAGTCTCGCTCCGTTGTATAGAATCAACCTCATAATTATCGCGCCCAGGTGAGTCCATATACTTCGGCACCAAGCCTCTTATGGAGGACGGTTGAGCATTCCTGCATGGTGCTCCCCGTCGTATAAACATCGTCAACAAGCAAAATTCTTAGAGGACTCCGCATCGTGCTTGGATCACCAGCCGCCCGCACCTCCGTCTTCTGCATCAGATGGGCCATACCTTCTTCATGCGGCGCGAACGCATCGCGCAGGTCAAAGAAGCGCGCGTTCCGCGACTTCATACTTTGCTTTACGGTGGAGTGGGTGCGAAGGAGCAACGGAAGGACGGGAAGCCTCAGATGCCTTGCAAGCTGCAGCGCCGCTTGCTCGGCTTGGTTGAATCCCCGCTCCAGGAGCCGCTCCCGGCTCACCGGCACAAACGTGATGCAATCGAAACGCAGATTCTCCTGTGGAAGACTGCTTCGAAGCAAAGCGTAAGCTTGATGCAGCATCGTTCCAAGAAGCCGGGCATATCGTTCGTCTCCCCGGTATTTGAAGGCGGCCAGCCATTCCTTCATGAGCGGATCATAGCGGACGGCACTGCGGCTCAGCAGAAAGTTGCGGGCATATCCCCTCCGGCAATCCGGGCAATCATTCGGTCGCCCGCACACGGGGCATTCGATTCGAGTGATCCAGGGGATAGCCTGGAAGCAGGTCGAGCAGATGCCGAGGGGATTGCCATTCCCTTTAGTTGGTCCCTTGCAGGTTAAGCATTCCTCGCGGGGAGGAGCCCATATTTCCTGGGCAAAGCGATGAATAGCGGAACGCAGTTGAAGAACTGCCGCCTTCCACCCGCTGATAGCGCTGTTAGCCTGTAAACGGAATCGATCTTCCATTAAGAGGTCCCTCCTTCTATCGAGATAGATAGCCCTTTTTGCGAGCGATCCGGTTCATCCTCCGGATTTGTCGGACCGCTCCCGTCTGGTTGCGGGTTACGGAGGCAGCTGCGAATACCACGAACCCGGCGGGGTCGTCCTTCGAGCGTCCGGCACGGCCGGACATTTGGACGAGGGCCGCTTCATCGAACCAAGCCGCATGCGCATCGAGCACGAACACGTCCGACCTTGGAACCGTGACACCTCGCTCCAGAATCGTCGTCGTCACGAGAATGTCGTACTGGCGCTGCCGAAAGCCCGCCACCTTCTCCACCCGCTCCGGATCGTGAGAGCTTGTCCCTTCCACAGTTCGTTCCGGATAGCATCTCCGGAAGAGAGCCGTCAGCGGCTCGACTAGCCGGATCTCCGGAACGAACACGAACAGCAGCGCTCCCCGTTCGAGCGAACGGTCCATCAATCGCTTGAGGCTGCGGGGAATGCTCCTTCCCCGCAGCCACTTGGCAAGCGGCTTCATCCGGGTGAGCCAGGGTACCGGGAGCGGATGTCCATGGTAACGCACAGGCACCTTGGCGTGCGCCAGTCTTCCCCGATCCGCTCTCTTCTCCATTTCTTTCGGCGGGGTAGCGCTGAGGAACAGACGACGACCGCCATGCGCCATAGACCTCGCCGCTGCGTAATGCAGCATGGGATCGCCGGCATAGGGGAACGCGTCGATCTCGTCAATGATGACGAAGTCGAACGCGCCGCAATAGCGGAGAAGCTGATGTGTCGTCGCCAGGATCAGATCGGCCGGCTCCCAGCGCTGTTCGCTGCCGCCATACAGGGCGACAATGCGCTCGGTGGGAAACGCCGTTCTCAACCGGGGAAGCAGTTCGAGGACGACATCCTTGCGAGGAGTCGCAATGAGCACCCGGCGACCCGCTTGCCGCTCGTACTGCACGAGGGGGAAGATCATTTCCGTCTTGCCCGCCCCGGTCACCGCCCAGATCAGAAATTCATTGGTTGTTCCATTCCCGGGATTGACCGCAGTCTCCGTAAAGCCGCTGCAGCTTGTCTTCTGCAGAAACTGCAAAGCGGATCGGGACGCTTCCGCCTGCGCCGGGCTGAGTCCCCATTCCTGCCGAAGGGAGGCTGCCGTCGGCACCTCTTCTCGCCCATCACCGAAACGATCACCCGAGGAGGAGGGAGAGACAGCGTCAGGAGAGGTCAGATCAACCTCGGCAGCAGCGGCAGGGGCAATGGGAACGGCAGAACGGGCAGTGCGAGCAATATCCGTGGGACAAGCCGCGGTAACTGAGGGCATCACTGGCGGAGATATCCCCTCGATTAGCGGTTCGCACATTCGCGAGCGACCCATGCCGAGGCAGCGTTCGCAATAAGCGCAAGGCCCGCCGCACCGCGGACAGTAAGCCGATCGGAGGAAATCCGGACCGGCCCCGCAGCGGCGGCATAGCCATTTCGGCTGTTCTCCCCTCCGCGCTATGCGTGTCCACCTCCCCGCATGCTTACGAGCCCTCTGCCGCTCTTCCTCTACTCCGCAGCAGATTCGGAGCCAACCCTGCAGCTCCGCCGCCTGCACAAGAGATATCCAGCGATCCTTGCCGGTATCGATCCCCTGTTCCGCGCATAAAGAAAGCAGCTCATCCCGGAACAGGGAACGCCCCCGGATCCCAGCGGCCAACCGCCGCACATCCGGACTATCCAGCATCTCTACCTGTTCAAGGGATGGCTGCTTGCCAATTCCCGCTATGCTTTGCAGGTTCATCGTTTGAGCGATCTCCTCCGGCACGCCGGCCTGTATCGCCCGATTCGTCAATTCCCTCCTTGCCCATTCGAATGTCGGGTCCTCCTCATTCGGAGGCATCCATCCTTCCGCTGTCAGCCGGTCTCGAAGCCGGACGGCCTGTCCCCAGGACAGCGCCTTGCCTGCCCACATGAGGGCGATGGCCTCCCCCTGTTTTCGCAGCCAATAAGCCGCATCCAGTTGAAGGTGCAAGGTTGCCCGCCACTGCCAGGAACCCTGGTGCTTAATGGCGTATACGGTGGTAATCATTTCAGCGACTTTCCTCCACCCCTTCCCGGTTAACATGCAAGCGATTACCACTGATGAAGCGGACGCTTGGGACTGAGGTCCATCCGGAATAGATGGAGTAATAGCAGCGGCTGCGATTCATGTTCCTCAAGAAAAAGATCTAATCCCTCTATTGACTCATACAGACGAACATTCGGCCATTCCTCCGCTACCTTGCGCACAATCGAAACGGTTTCATCCTCGGAAGAGTCATCGAATACCGTAATCACCGTCTGCCTGCCCCGAAGCCAGGACACGAAGAGATAAGCATACAGATACCACTCGATCTTGGCGGCGCTGTTTCGGGTGACGACCACAAGCTGGTAGACTTCCTCCGATTCTCCTGTACGCCGGGAATAGGCGTAAAAGGCGTGAATGATGACGGCACAAAGCCCATAAACTCCGAGGATCATAAGCAATCCGGCAATCATCGCAGCTCCCTCCCTTGTGGGATAGTATATGCCGCGAGGCCGCCCAGAGTGCTTTGACATCTGCCCGGCAAGAGAAGGCCCGTTTCGGTAGGATTACAAGGTCACCCAGCCATTCTTGATGGAGTTGATGACAGCTTGCGTGCGGTCTTCGACTTCCATCTTTTGCAGGATGCTGCTGACATGATTCTTCACGGTTTTTTCGCTGATAAACAGACTTTCTCCAATCAGCTTATTGCTCTTGCCTTCCGCCATGAGCCGAAGAACTTCCGCTTCTCGTTTGGTGAGCGGGCTTTCCGTCGTATGGTTGTACCGGACGCCGGCGTCCTTTAATTGATCGGCACTGCCTGAAGCCGTTCCACGCTCATCGAGGTACGTCATGCGGCGAAGCTGGTTGATCAGCTTGCCCGTAACCTTCGGATGAATGTAGGCATGACCCGCAACAACAGACCGAATCGCATTGATCAGAGCTTCGGCTTCCATATCCTTGAGCAGATAACCGGATGCGCCCTTGCGCAGCGTTTCGAACACGTAGCTTTCGTCGTCGTGAATGGAGAGAATGATGATTTTGATCAGCGGAAAAATCTCCTTGAGCTTCTCCGTCGCGGCAACACCGTTCTCCACCGGCATGTTGATGTCCATGAGCACGATATCCGGCTTCAGTTCATTGCACAGCTCGATTACCTGAATGCCGTCTCCGCATTCACCGACAACTTCCAGGTCGTTCTCCATGTTGATGATCCGCTTGACGCCTTCCCGAAAAAGCTGGTGGTCGTCAGCCAAAACCAATTTTACGGTCTTACTCGTGACCATGGCCATAGACATCTTTTTACTCCTCTCTATTCTTAGCGCTCAGCGGAATCTCCATGATGATTTTGGTCCCCACCCCCTTGGCAGATTCAATGTCCATTTTGCCCTCCAATAGCTCCAGACGCTCCCGCATCCCGAGAAGTCCAAAATGAACGCCCATGGAATAAACGGCCTCCATGTTGTCCGTGCTGAAGCCTATGCCATTATCGCGGACGATGATGACGACTTGGGCCTCCTGGAATTGGACCTCCAACTGGATATAGGAAGCTTCCGCATGCTTATAGCAATTGGAGAAAGCTTCCTGAACGAGCCGATAGATCGCAACTTCCATTCCCGATGGCAGACGAACCTCCCGCCCGATCAAATCAAGCTGAGTACGGATTTTGGTTTTCTCCTCGAAATCCTGGGTAAATTTGCGCAGAGTGGGAACCAGCCCAAGATCGTCAAGCGCCATCGGCCGAAGATTAAAGATAATCTTCCGGACTTCCTCCAGACCGCCACGGACTTGACCCTTCAATTCGATCAGTTCTTCCCTGACCATTTCATATTCGTTTTTAACCAGCATCCGCTCGGCAATCTCGGTCCGGAGGACGACATTCGCCATCGTCTGAGCAAGCCCGTCGTGAATTTCCCGGGCAATACGCTTGCGCTCATCCTCCTGAGCGAGAATGATCTTAAGGCCGAGCAGTTGCCGGTTTTTGGCAGATTCCAAGATACGGGTAACCTGATTCAGGTCGCCCGACAAATATTCGAGTACCACATTCATTTGGGAGACGAGAGTTTCGGCCCGCTCCACCTGCTTGTCGACGTTTTTGATCCGTTTTTGCAGATCATTGCGCCTCAGCTTGAGATGGTTTTCCTTTTCACGGAAAATGGTGAGCTGCAGCTGCAGCTGAGTAGCGGCTTCATAAGCGATCCGGATGTCTTCTTCCCGGAATTTATGAAAATCCCGGCTTACTTCCGTAAGCCGGATTCGGGTGCGCCGGTACTCGAGCTCCAATCGATCCACTTGCTTGATCGCCTCGCTCGCTTCCTCCATGACTTGCTGGAGCTCCTTGTACAAGGAATCACGCTCTGAGCGGACGTTCTCGCAGATTTCGAAGATCTGATATTTGCTGCTTTCCATGACTTCGATGGCATTCTTGATTACGCGGTCAATAGCGTCCACTTGCAAGGCGGCCAAGCTCCTTCAGTCGGTAGGTTTGCCTATATAGTAACATATTTCGCTACGCTTGATGTGAATAATTAGTACTGATCGTTTAGTACTAATTTACTCCAGCGTGATCGATTTGGTTGCCGGGTCATAGTTCACTTTCCACTGGAACGCTTCGGACAGGACGCGAAGCGGGACCATAGTCGTCGCGCCTTTCAGCTCAGCCGGAGAGTCGATGACGACGCGTTTGCCGTCGATTATCATCTCCTTGTTGCCAACCCACAAATCGGCCAATTGGCTGCCGCGCTGGATGCTGACCTGCTTGGTCGCATTCGTCCAGACGACGCTTCCGCCGAGTGCTTCTGTGATAAATCTCACAGGAACCATAGTTCGGCCATCCTTTGTCGTATAAGGGGCAGGTGCCGGAGAGAGAGACAGCGTCTTGCCGTTCACTTGCACGGTCGTTTTGCCAAGGGTCAGGGTCACCTTGTTGCGCGCGAGAGCCGGAGTATTCGCCTTATATTGGAAGGTAATATCGTCGATTCCAATAGCGCCGGTGCGAGCGCGCTCGTCCTGACCGACAGCCGGATTGGCCACATAAATCCGCTTCAGCTTAATCGGATAAACCGGTTTGGCTTTCGTCAGATCAGCGGTGAGCGTCTTCCATCCGGTCCAATCGATTCGCTCGGCCAGATCGATCCGCGTGAGCGTCCCCGCCGCATCGACTACTTCCGCCCGCAGCATGTTCAAGCTGTTGTCTCCAAGCACGTTCACCGACAGCGTCTGCGGAGAGCCTTGGGCTTGAACCCCGTCCGGCTCCGTTCCAAATTTGACATACGCCGCTTTGGTCACTTCACCGAAGGTTCCCGGCGTCATGTCGTATTGCAGCTGGAGGGCCGTATTTGCGGCCGGGAGCCCGCCGAGACCGGCCACTTTGTCCACGGTAGCCGTCAATTCTCCCTGCGGATAAACCATAACGCTTGCCGGTACATCGGCGCTGCTGAAGTCGGACCACACCATCGAGGTCCCGCTCGCCATCGGCAGAATCGTACGGAACCCGTCATACCCCGCGATCAATTGACCACCGCTTGTTCCGGCATCCGTAACCTTAAGCGAGCTGCCGCTCACCTGTCCTTTGAACCCACTCGTCTCCCATTTAAAGGAGCTGGCCGGAAGCGTCCGTTCCGTTCCGTCCTTCAGCTTCACGAGAACAGATAACCCGATCTCGCTTCCGTTCATCAGCACCGTGCTCGTTGGAACGATGCTCATGCTGGCGATATCGTCGCGGGCCGCCACCTTCACATCCATCGTATGAGCGGCTTGACCGCTAACCGCCTTGATGATGGTGGTCCCCGTCGCCTTCACGGTGAAGGTGTTGCCCTGGAAGCTGCCCACATTGCCCGAGCTGCTCCAAGTCACCTTCGATTGGTCGAACTCCATCGGATTGTAGTACGTATCGTAGCCCTTGATCTCATACGTCAGCTTCTCGTTCAGAAAAACCGTCTTCTCGCCAAGAATGCTGATGCTGAGGGCATTGCCCTTCGGCGCTGTCGTATAGACGCCCAGCCCGTTGACGACGCGGCGCTCATCTCCGTTTTCCGTCGTGTTGGCGACGACCAGCTCGGTTTCGCCGAGCGGCCGGGAGACGAGCTGGGTAGAGCCTCCGCCGTCCATGTTGAGCGCCTTCCAGGCTCCGATCTTGACGAGGAATTGCTGCAGCTCAGCAAGGCTCATCCCTGCGCTGTCGCTCGTCTTATCGGCTGTAACCATATAGACGTACCGCTGATCCTTAGAAAAGCCGACGGCCGTACGAGCTCGATAATACTGGCCGCCGACTCCGCTGATATCGCGGGAGAACGTCGCGACCTTGCCCTCGTCAACCAGAATGGTATGGCCGCCCATCAGCGTCTTCAGGTCAGCGTCCGTGTAGGTCGTGTTCGTTCCCGTAGAGACTAGCTGAGTCTGCACGTTAACCGGCTCACCCGGCAAAAGATGCGCAAGCACGAACTTGGCTCCTTTTCCATGGGCGCGCAAGATGTATCCATCCTTCGGGGGGACCATGTTGAACGCCTTTCCCTCGGAAATCTGCTGGACAACGCCGTTCTGCACGAGCACTTCGGTGGGCGTCGTTCCGCTGCCGGTACCCCGGTTCGTGCTGGCCCATTTGTCCGTATACAGCTGGATGCTGTCTACCATCGTATTGACTTTGCCGGGATCGGAGACATAGAAGTTCTTGTTCAGTCCAGACAACGGATACGATTCTCCATCAGGACCGGTCACCGACCCCTGGAAGGTAAACAAATCGATCACCGGCTTGTTGTCCTTCGTCACCGCAAAGCTGTACATCCCTTGAATTTGCGAAGGAGACGTCAAAATCTCCCCGTTTTGAATAACCCCGCCCATCGGCGCCCGATCCACCGAGGAGGAGGTGTTGTATACATCGCCATTGATCCCGGCTACCGCGCTCGTCTCCTCCGCCATCCCGCGAACGCTGTTGCTTGTCGTTATGGAATTGCCTTCCCCCGACATGACACCGAGCTGCACATAGGGAACCTGCATATCGACTTGAACGACCTTTACGTTCGTTTTCACCGTCGAAGTCCCTCTTTGAATAACCGCTACATAGGATAGTAGATTCGCGCCGGCCGTAATCGGCTCGTTTCCTTTTAATACCGCATCGGTTACGGTAGACGCTGCTTCAGCTCTGCCGGAATATAGCGTAAAAGTAGGTACCATGAGGGCCACTGCGACTCCTGCGTTCACAACCTGCTTCCAAGTCCATCTCTTCTTGCTGCCGTTCCCCAGCATGTATTCCACTTCCTCCTCTTCTTGCGCCGCTTCTCTTTCGTCCTGCTTTCTATCAACGGAACAGAGGCCGCGCATGCCAAATAACCCGCAAACATCCCGGAGTGGCGCGCGCCTCCCGACGCTTCTACTATCTTAGACTCACGCAGGCTGGGAAAAGTTACGATTTTTTTAGAGGAAAGTGATTCGCTATCCGGCTAAGAGACTTCACGAAAATGGCTTTAACCTAAACTATGAGCCGCTTATGGTCGATATAAAGGGAAGATTCCCCAATCGGGATACGAAAGGAGAAACGTTTTGAAAGCTTCCAGATTTGTCGCCCTGTTGTTGACCGTCGTCTTATGTGTCGCTCCCTTCTCTTCCATTTTTGCGGCAGAAGCGGAGCTGTCCAAGCTGGTCGTCTCGAAAAATGAAGTTCGTCTCGAGGTGGGAGATTCCGTTACCCTTTCCTCAACCGCTGTTTATGTGGACGGATCCACCGCCATCGTAACCTTGAATTCAACCTGGTCCACAGATACCCCGTCCGTGGCCACCGTCTATAACGGCACCATTTCGGCCAAGGCGGAAGGAACCGCCATCGTCATGGCCGCTTACAAAAACCAATCTCAACCCATTCAAGTCACCGTTACGAAGAAAGTGAAGAGCCTGACCAAATCCAAGCAAAAGCTGGATCTCCGCCTCATGGAAAAAGCAACTGTCCAGCTCACGGCCACCTACAGTGACAACTCCACGGAAGAAGTCAGCGCAAAAGCGGAATGGAGCACGAGCGACGATGAAGTCGTCACGGTGGTAAACGGGTCCGTCACCGCTGTCGGTTCCGGCTCCGCTACCTTGACTGCCAAGCTTGGAAGCCAAACCACCACCATTCCAGTCGACGTGGAGCTGGTGAAGCGCCTCGATCTTGCAGACTCTCAGCTCTCCCTATTGCTGAAAGAGAAGACAACCCTTGAGCTGATTGCCACCTATCCCGATGGAACCACCCGCAACGTAGCGGCTGATGCCGATTGGTCGACGAGCGATGCTACGATCGCTGACGCCATCCGGGGAACAGTGACCGGCTATAAGGCGGGGACCGCCACCCTGACGGCCTCCTACGGCGGCAAGAGCACCACGATCAAGGTGGATGTCGATGCCACCAGCAAGCTCGATATCGGCGAGCAAAAGCTGTTCCTGCATGCGGATAACCAGAAGCAGCTCAAGCTGACCGCCTCCTATCCGAATGGAACATCCACCGACGTCACGAATCTGGCGGTATGGAGCAGCAGCAACGAAGATGCCGTTTCGGTTACCAAAGGATTGTTAACCGCCGGATCTCCCGGATCGGCGACGATTACCGCCTCTTATGGAACCAAGAAGATCACCGTTGCCGTTGACGTGGATGTCCCACGTTTTCTGGAAGTGAGCAGCGACTCGGTTTCCATGAAAGCGAAGGAAACCTACGCGATCACCTTGAAGGCGACTTACTTGAACGGAACTAGCGAAGACGTCACATCGAAAGCCACTTGGACTTCGACCAAGGATGAGATCGCTTATTTCGATCAAGGCAAGGTCTACTCCGTCGGGCAAGGCGAAGCGAAGCTGACCGCCACTTACGGCGGCAAGACCGCTACGGTATCCGTCGATGTGGAAGTTCCCCGTAAGCTGACATTAGATAGCAAAACGGTCGCTCTCGGCGTTGGCGAAAGCTATCAGGCAAAGCTCATCGCCACCTTCGCCGATGGGCATGAAGAGGATGTCACTTCAAAAGCCACTTGGAGCTCTTCGGCTGCGGCCGTTGCGGATGTAACCTCTGGCGGTTTGATCCAAAGCTCCGCTTCCGGATCGGCAACCATTACGGCCAAATACCAATCGAAATCCGTCACGATGACCGTAGGAGTAGCGCTTGCCAGCAAGCTTACGCCGGACGTCCGGACAATCTTCCTGAATACCAAGGAAAGCAAGCAAATCAAGCTGACCGCCACCGATTCCGCCGGTAAAACTCTGGATGTTACATCGGATGCTCAGTGGAAAGTCGCAAACAACAAGATCGCCGATGTGGAAGATGGATTGGTCACCGGTTATTCCCGCGGTTCAACGACGGTTACAGCCCAGTATGGCGGCAAGACCGCAACCATCTCCGTCGATGTTGATGTCATTCAAAAGCTCGAGGTCAACAAGCGCTCCTTGTCGATGAAATCCGGCAATGACACCCAACTGACCCTGACCGTCACCTTCAGCGATGGCAGCAAAAAAACGGTAACGGCGGATGCCGAATGGACATCGAGCTCGTATAAGGTTGCCGATGTAAGCCCAGGCGGCCTCGTTTCGGCCATCGCTTACGGGAAGGCCACGATTACCGCCAAATACGGTTCCAAGTCCGTGACCGTTGCCGTTGATGTAGACACCTTGAAATACCTCCAAACCGATGAAGTCAACCTTACCCTTTCCGTTGGCGCCCGCAAGCAAGTCATTGCTACCGCCACCTATGCTGACGGAACGGATACCGATGTATCCAAGCCGGCATTGTGGACTTCCTCCAAAGACTCCGTGGTAGTGGTCAAGGACGGTCTGATCCGTGCTACGGGCAAGGGGAAGGCCACTGTAACCGTGTCCTATGCCGGGAAGAAAGCGAAAGTAAACGTAACGGTAAAATAAGAGACTCCTAGGGCGTGTTCGCAGACCCGTGAACCGGTCGAATAGCAGGTGATAGTTGCCTGATGATTAGCCATTTGTGGCTATAGTCAGGTGAAATCACTCGTCAATTCGACCGAAGGTCGGGTATGCAAACACGCTCCTACTACTAAATAGGCATTTTCGTTGCGAAACCATCGTTTCGGAGCGTTCTCATACAAACCGCATGCTCGCAAAAGGATTGGGAGTTGATCGTGTTGTCGGCAACAAGAGTGAAGAGATGTTTATTATTTGTAGCAACAGCCCTGTTCGTCTTGCTGGGTGTTTATGGGATAACCCCTGGTTCCGCAAGTGCCGAAGGATTGAAATATCCCCAACGGGATGAAGTCAAACGAATGTGGAATCACTTGCTGGAATTAGGCGAGAATATGAAGCCCTATGATGTCGAGCCTTCCATAAAAGCCCCTTACACAACGGGCAAGGTAAGTCAGGCCATGCTGGAGCAAGCGCTACTGGCTGCTAATCTCGCCCGTTCATTAGCCGGCCTTCCGGCCGACCTTCAATTGGACGCCGGCTTGACTGATTTAGCGCAGCATGGAGCCGTATTGCTGGCTGCCAACAATACCCTAACTCACTACCCGGCGAAACCAGCAGATATGGCCGATGCCTTCTATCAAAAGGGAAGTGAATCGACTTCCTCCAGCAATATATCCAGTGGCAGGACCAATTTGAGTCAAAATGTGTTGAACGGATATATGCCCGATACCGGCAGCAATGCGGATCGCGTGGGGCATCGTCGCTGGATTTTGAACCCGGGACTGCAGAAAGTCGGATTTGGACTTGCCGGCAGTTACGGCACCATGCAAGTCTTTGATCGTTCCCGAACGGAAGCCGTCGATTACTCCTCTATTGCTTGGCCCGCAGCCGAATTTCCACAGCAATTGTTCCAAGGGAATTATCCCTGGTCCGTAACATTAAACCCGAAGAAATATAAGCAGCCTTCTCTGCAGGATATTCAGGTACAGGTAACCCAGGTTCAGACTCAAAAAAAATGGTCATTGAATGCCAAGAACAACAACTTGAATAAGGATCTTTATTTAAATGTCGAGTTATCAGGATATGGTGTCCCCAATGCGATCATTTTTCGACTGGATCAGGTCCAGAACTATGAGGGATTGTACCAGGTATCGATAACCGGTCTGCATACAGTAGACGGGAAGGATGCAAACTTGACTTATGAGGTAGAGTTCTACGATTTGAGCAAGCACTTCTACCCCGGTGAGATCGAACGGTGGACCCTGCAATTTCAAACGGAACAGGCGTGGGACTATCAGACCCGGACAGGCATCCATTATTTTGATGACTACGAACGTCCCTTTGTCGAAAAGGGTACAACCTTGGTGCCGCTACGGCTTGTCAGCGAAGCCCTTGGCCTAACCGTGCGCTGGGATCAGGCTTCAAAGAGTATTATCATTCAGAACTCAAAGAGTACGATTGTCTTGAAGGAACAAGACCGCCGTGTGCGAGTCGATGGCAAAGAGGTCACAGTTGCAACTGCACCCCGTGTCATACAGGGGGTCACATTTGTCCCTCTTCGCTTTGTTTCCGAACAATTAGGCTTATCCGTCAACTACAATCCGATCAACAAGAATGTCTTGATCTCAAGGGAATCTATCCATTAATCGGAGAGAGCGGCGTAAAGTCTTAATTCGCATGGCTTCCAGCATTACCCTTTCTTGTTGCACACAAAAACGCCTCCACATTGGAGGCGTTCCTTTTTTATGTCATGTAAAACGATTGTCATACGATTTCACTTGCAAATCATCATATGCCCACTTGAGAAAAGCTGCTGTTAACCGAGCGCATCCGCCTTAAGCTTGGATGCTTTATCTGTACGCTCCCAAGGGAGATCCACATCGGTGCGGCCAAAGTGACCGTAAGCGGCCGTCTGCTTGTAGATCGGCGTCCGAAGGCCCAACTCTTTGATGATACCAGCCGGACGCAAGTCGAAGTTCTCGCGAATGACTTGAACGATCTTCTCATCGCTCACTTTCCCCGTGCCAAATGTGTCGACGCTGATCGAAACGGGACGTGCCACGCCGATCGCGTAAGCAAGCTGAATTTCGCATTTTTCGGCCAAGCCAGCCGCAACGATATTCTTCGCCACATAACGGGCAGCATAGGCTGCGGAACGATCCACCTTCGTCGGGTCCTTACCGGAGAAGGCGCCACCGCCATGGCGGGCGTACCCTCCATAGGTGTCGACGATGATCTTGCGCCCGGTTAAGCCGGCATCCCCTTGAGGCCCGCCAATCACAAACCGGCCTGTCGGATTGATAAAATACTGGGTAGCCTCATCCAAAAATTCCACAGGCACGACCGGTGCAATGACTTGCTCCTTAATATCCTTTTGGATTTGCTCCAGAGAGATTTCGGGAGCATGCTGGGTGGACACGACGATAGCATCAACCCGGACCGGCTTGTCCCCTTCATATTCGACCGTTACTTGCGTTTTTCCGTCAGGACGAAGGTAGGCCAGGGTCTCGTCCTTGCGGACCTCAGAGAGCCTTCTGGCGAGCCGATGAGCCAAGGCAATCGGCATCGGCATCAGCTCCGGGGTTTCATTGGTTGCATACCCGAACATCAAGCCTTGGTCGCCTGCTCCCAATGCTTCGATCTCCTCGTCCGACATATTCCCTTCGCGAGCTTCCAAAGCCTGATTGACTCCTTGAGCGATGTCTGCGGATTGTTCGTTAAGAGAGGTCAAAACTGCACAGGTTTTATAATCAAAGCCATATTTGGCTCGGGTGTATCCGATATCCTTAATGGTATTTCGCACAATAGCGGAGATGTCGACGTAATCCGCGCGGCTTGTAATTTCGCCAATAACAAGCACAAGCCCGGTGGCCACCGATACTTCGCAGGCGACACGTGCATTGGGATCCGCCTCTAGAAATGCATCCAATACGGCGTCGGAAATTTGATCGCAGATCTTATCCGGATGCCCCTCCGTCACGGACTCCGAAGTGAAAAGTCGTTTAACGCTGTTCCCCATCTTCTTAAACCTCCTCATAAATAGCGCAGGATCTTCTTCTATAATACCCATGGAATTAGCTATGTATCTTACACAACTGCTCGTACACCGATAAAAAAGCAACCTTTTCCGGATCGGAAAAGGTTGGGGATTACCTTCCTTACAGTATAGTACTTGAATGGACGAACCCTGTCAATTCAGCTGCAACTGCATAAAGCTAAGGTTAGGATCAGATGGTAAAAAGAGCTTCTTCGGCTTTTTCAATCAACCGCTTGGTTATATTGCCGCCCATCGCGCCGTTATCCCGGGAAGCCAGATGCCCCCAGTAATCCTTTTTGTAGCCACCGGAAGATACTGAACCTAATTCCCCTGCAAACTCCGCGTCGGCGATTCCTCCACCTGAATAGGCTTGTCCAACGGGAAGTCCGAGTTCAGCAGCAATCTCATACTTCATGGCATCCAATGCCTTTTTGGCTTCCGGAACCACTTTCTTATTGCTTCGCGCCATCGCTCTCACCTCCTGAACGTTTACCTGTAGGTTGTTCGTTCGAAGGGTTCGCTACGCTGTATAAATGCTGGATATGCAGCCTGGATCAGGGTCCGACTACGTTTCCGTTCTTATCCATAATCGTATAAGTTCCTCTTACCATGACAATACTGTTGGTAACCGAAGCGATCCCGCGGCCATCCCGTGGGAACAGCAATAAATGATTTTTGGGAACGGAGACTCCATCGGCGAGGTCCTTCCCATCGGTCAAATCCGGAATTCCGCTTCCGTCCTTGCTGTATGCTTTCGTCGTCCCAGTCCGTACAATGAACTCGGTACCTGAGTTCCCGATGAGGACTTGTCCAGCGCTTACACTCACGTTGGTAACGCCAACCGACCCTCCTCCGGAGCCGCCAGCCGACTTAACCGCTTGATCGACATAGCTCTTCGTCACAACCGGATCATCTGACGATCCCGGTTGCACAGCCGAGTCCGCTTGCGTATGGCTTGTCAGAGAAGAACCAATGAAGACTGCCGTGCCAAGCAGAGCCGTAGCAGCCACATATGTCCATTTCTTTTGCATGATTTACCTCCTAAGGTTGTTCTAAGAGGTTAGACTCTCACTTTACACGAATAGTTGCGAAAAAGGCGGGAAAATGAAAAAAGAACCTGACCGAAGTCAGGTTCTTTCTTGGTAAGGATTACTTAGCGTTAGCGATCTTAACCGTCAGTTGAACGCTCTTCGCGTTGTGCGTAACCGCCGTGATCACGAAGGAGTCACCAGTAGATGCACCGGAAACCGTCAACTGCTTGGTAGTAGCGTCGATGTTAGCGGTAAGTCCGTCAACCTTGGTTACCGTGTAGTAAACCGGGGTCAGAACCTTGGCACCATATTGGTCAACAACTTCAAACTTGAACAGGTTGTTGCTGGCCAGATCGAACGTGCCATTAGCCAAGTTTGCATTAACGATTACTACGTTGCCATCGAGAGCTACTGCATCGTCACCTTTGGCAACTGCGATGGATTGAGCTTCGGCAGCCTTGTAGGAAACCGTCAGCGGAACAGTAACCGTCGTGCTGTTGGAGAACGTCAGAACCAGAGCAGAAGTAGCGTCAGCCTTGGTGGCATCCGTGTTCACAACTGCGTGGAGGCTAATGTTACCATCAGCATCTACAGCCTTCGTAACCGTGCTGCTGCTCGTCAGGTAGTCGCCCTTCACAAAGTCGCCCGTCTTGATGGCTACTACATTGCCGCTAGCATCTTTACCCGTAATGGTTACATCGCGGTCATATGCGGAGTTTGCGCTACCAGCATAGAGGGTTTCTACCTTGGCAACATCGAAAGATACGACCTTGTCTTGTGCAATGACAGTGTATTGAACGTCATCGGAGCTGTTGGAAACGGTCTTCCAGGTCCCAGCTTCCTTCTTCTCTACAGAGAAGGTAACCGTTGCCGTTCCTTCTTTAACTGCATTCAACTTGAGAACATCATTCTTGTACACCAGGCTCGTAACCGAACCGTTGAAGTCAACAGCGCTACCAGCAGCAACCTCTGCTTTGACGCGGTAGTCGTCCTTCAGGTTGATAGTGCGGCCGTATTGGTCAAGAACGTTAATTTGCTTCTTGGCTTCTTTGAGGGAAGTAGAAGCACCAACTGCCAGGTATTTAACAGCGTCAGTGTGTACGCCGGACACAACCGTAGGAACGGATTCGTCCTTGACGTTAACCGTGATGTAGGAGTTCTTGTAAGTAGGCGTAACAGCATTAACTACTGCGAAGCCCTTGACAGGAGAATTAAACTCGATGTAACCCGTGCCATCAGCGTAGTTTTCTTTCCATTGTGCACCAGTCAGAGTAACATCCTTCAGCGTGCTGTAAGTCGTAACAGCTACGCCGTTCTGGTCAACTGCGGCGAACGGAATCTTAACCGCTTCATTAGCATAAGCATCCGTCGGAGCGGTCAGGCTGATGGTATCGACCTTCACTACATCCTTAACCGTTACAGCCAGGGTAGCCGTCTTGCCCGACTTAACAGCCAGAGCATTAACCGTGAAGGTTCCAGCCAAGTCGTGCTTGGAGATCTTCAGGGCAGCCTTGCTGCTGTCGTCCGACTTGGCGACAACATCAACCACAAAGTTGGTCGGGTTGGTGGTGTATACGATGAAGTTCGTTTGGCCCGTGAAAGCGGCCTTCTTCGACAAGTCATTGCCGTATTGGTCCTTAGCGGTGTACTTGATGAAGAAGTCTTTCGTGCTGTCTTTAGCCAATTCGGTTACCCCAGTAGGGTATACAACGCCGTCGAGGCTGATTTCTGCAACGTAAGCAGGAGCTCCATACTTAGCAGTTTGGGTTTTAACAACATTGTCTACATACAGGCCAACTACTGCAACGCGGCCGATGTCCGTTGCTGCGAAAGCAGCAGATCTCGTAGCCGTCAGCGTTCCCTTGGAAGCAGATGCCGTGCCTTCCGAATAGGTAGCAGTCAGGTTCGTGGTAGCACTAATGTCTTCTTTGAATTGGTTGAAGGCTTTGTATCCGATGGTTGCCGTGTTACCCGTATCGGTATCAAGTACCAGGGTTTCGCCGGAGAACTCGATCGTGGATAGAACAGCCTTAACCGTCGTAACGGAGGACTTCAGTTCTTCCGTACCGATCTTGGCGGTTACGTTAACCGTAACAGCTTGAAGGTCGCTGCTCGTTTCAATGGTAGCAACCGTCTTAGCTTCGTTCCATGCAGTAGCCTTTTGGCCAACAGGAGCGGTAGTTGTAGCCAGCGTGAAGGTAGCAGCGTCTACTGCTTTAGCAAACGTTACTTCGATCTTGCGGGCACCCACTTGCTTCGTCGAAACGATAGCTTGGGATTTTTGCGGAGCATACAGCGTGTAAGCACCGTCTACAAGAGCAGCGCGGAGAGCGTTAGCCGTGTAGTCGGAAGCAGAAGCGATCAGTTTAGCATCCAGAGCAGCAGCTACATAGCCAACAGCCCATTTGGAAACCTTACCGTCAACCGTAGCGTCGGCCTTCGGCTCAAGACCGGAAGCAACAACCAGCACTTTGGCCAGTTCTTCGATCTTCATGTTGTCGTTCGGTTTGAACGCCGTAGCGGAAACGCCATTCATGATGCCAGCTTTAACAACTGCACCGATGAAGGGTTTGCCCCAGTGGTAGCTAACGATATCTTTGTAAGCATTAGCGGCTGCGGCATTTTCATCCAGACCGAGGGTCAGGGTGATAACCTTAGCCAGTTGAGCGCGAGTCATCGGTTGGTCGAGATCGCGGTCGCCGTTGGCGTTGTTGCCGTTGAAGATATTGGCTTCAGCCATGGCATCGTATTTCTGTACCGTCGTCAGTTCAGCAGCACCGGCAATACCTGCGAATGCGCCGAAAACCAGAGAGACGGCAAGGAAAAGTGTTAAAACTTTCTTCATAACCTTTTTTTCTCCTCCTTGAAAAAGCGTCAATGTCTGTACGTGATTCTTGGAAAAAATTGAGCTCGATTCCCTCATTGTGTGTTTCACCCCCTTCCCAGAGTTGAGCGTGAATATGGTGTTAGCCTGCTGCCCGAGAAGCAGCAGAAACTCGCAAACGGAGATAGAAAAATAGGCTCTGCGGCCACCTTTCCAATTATACACTGGCTTGCCAACCACCGTAAAGGGGATTTTTGCAGCAGCCTAATCGGAAAGAATTGGTCTCAAGTCACGCCAATGTTCCTCG
Source organism: Gorillibacterium timonense (assembly GCF_001457415.1). Taxonomy (GTDB): domain Bacteria; phylum Bacillota; class Bacilli; order Paenibacillales; family NBRC-103111; genus Gorillibacterium; species Gorillibacterium timonense. Next base: position 138,125 of record NZ_LN881720.1, on the reverse strand, counting down.
CACCGTTTTTGCATCAACTACTTAAACGCAAAGCACGGGGAAAAGTTGCGGAAAATCAAAGTTTTCTATGAAATTCTATAAAATCATAAAATCAGGCCTTCCGAACTAGGAAGGCCTGATCAGCTTTGAAATCAAAATCAAGGGACCTTCTTTTGCTGCTTCAGCACGCGCATGGCTACCATCGCAGCTTCCGCGCGCGTGAATGGGCTTAGCGGATCAAAGCTCATCGTTCCTGGATCATAAAGATTCGCTTTCCCTGTAATGAACTTCGCTTTATTTACTGCTTCAACCGAGGTTCGAGCATAGAAATCAATTTTGGTTGCATCGGTGAACGCTTTTTGCAGCACGGTCAAGGACTTGTCCGGGTCGGTAGCGAGCTTCAGCTTCCCTGCCCTTGCAATCATTACCGCCGCATCCTGTCTTGTGATCGATAGAGTTGGAGCAAAACTTGTCTCGGTGATTCCGCGAACAATCCCCACTCGCGCCGCTGTCTCAATATAACGGTAATCGCGATTTACGGTTGACTGACTCGGACTGACATCGATGAAAGAGAGCTTGCCGGAATAATTGAGCGGCAGGTCAAAAATCTTCACAAGAAGCTGGGCGAATTCGCCTCGAGTGATGTTCTCACTTGGAACGAATGCATTATTTTGCAAATTGAACATGTAGCCTTTCGCGTACAAGGCATCCAGTTCATTGCGCGCCCAAGGATGATTAATGACATCCGGCCAGCTGTTCGACAGATAGAACACCCGGTAATAGCCAAATTCCTGGAACGGAACGGTGATGGTATTCTTGCCCGTATCCACAACCCCGCCGATATTTTTCCAGGTTGGAATATTGGACATGACCCCCGATTCGTTAACATGGAAGCCGAAGTGCATAACGGTTACATAGCGCCATGCCGACGAGGTCACATTCGGATCGTACTGAAGGGTCAGCTTGCCCACCTGATTGGTTATCAGATTGTCGGTAGCGGAGCGATTGTTAAAGGGTAAATATGTCGGCCCGTCTCCTCCAATCCTCGTTCCTATGAGACTAGGAGCAAAGGGGAGTACACCGCCTTTATTCACATTATCAGGAGATGGCTCCAGCATTTTTGACCAAGCGTACCCGGCATCCATGTAATAAAGCGGGCTTGCCGGCAAGAAGCGGCCGGTGCGCTCCATAAGCAGGCTTTGCAGCTCCGAGCTGGTCGCATAATAGTCGGTATCCCGGTCGACAAGTTGGCCGGTAGTTCCGTTCGCAATGCCGAAAAGCAAGGAACGCTCACTGTACAGGTCCGGTTTTGTCGTATTATCGTTCCGCATCAGGAATGTATTCTTCGGAAAGCTCAATTGGATCTGATTGTTGAAGATTTTCAAGCTGCTGGCGAGCGTCGTCTTATAACGAGCCCCTTCAACAGGTGTATCCGCATAGTTCAGGACGAGCGTCCCGTTAATCTTTGACGTACCCTTAACCACTGTAAACTTGATGCTGTTCTTGCCTGACTTGAGATTGCGCACCTCGTAGGAGAAGCTGCCTGGAGAGACCTTCTTCGCTTCTACCTTGCCGAACAAAAGCTGAGTAGCTCCCTCAGAGGTAATCTCAATCGTTTGATAGTTGCTCGTGATGTTCGCCTGCAGCTCGCTCTTTGCATTCGTGATCAGTGTTGGGAACGTGATTTTGAAGGGGAGCGGCTCGCGACGAATGGTTAAGGTACGGGTGACCTTAATGTTCGAGGCGTTGGTGATTTCAAATTCGAAGGTCGTGTCGCCATATTTGCTAAGGGCTATCGTCTCGGTCGAGAACGTCGTCGAGCTAATCTTGGCTGTAGTAAAGAAAATGGCGTTATTCCAATCAAAATCTCCGGTGCTTTCCGGACTTCCGATAACCTTCGTAGACAAGTTCGTAATCGTCTGTGACCGAGAAACCGGCGCTCCTTCCGCATTGTTGGCGCGAACCGTCAGCTTCATGCTCGTCGCTCCGGTCAATTGGCCCTTGATTACGACATTATCTAGCTGGGTGGAATAGGTATCGGTCACCGAACCGGGTATAAAGTCGTTCGTATTCGTGTTTTCCGGATAGACCGACGTAAAGGTCGGTGCGGAATCTTTATAGTAGAAGAATTCGTAGGTCACCCTCGTCACGACGACGCCGCCGTTGTAGATCACGAATTTAATCGTATTGAGTCCGTTCAGGAAGGTCTTGCCCGATACATCAAACGAGAATTCCCCCGTATACTTGCCCCCCGATGTCGCCAGGGAGGATTGCAAGGTAACCATCTCGTCATCATTGACGGAAATCTTCACATTCTTCATTTCTTCCTGAGACACATTGACCAGTCGCCCGTTCAGCTTGTTGTTGGCAAACGGTGTGATCACATCCTGGAAAACTTGTCCTTTGGTGAGGTTAGTCAGAATGATATACGGTGCTACGTTGATATTCAGTGTGTAAGTGACACTGTCCACCGCTTTGGGCGAAGCAGCATCATATGGGGTAAACGTGATCGTATGCTGTCCGTTGAGCATCTCATCGAGCATATAGTCAACCTGATTGGAGGTGACAGCTTCTCCTGCTTTGACTTCTTTCCCATCGATCTTGATCTGCACCTTCGTTGCATTCACCGTGTTGATGCGCAGCTTGCGGGGCAGCTCGGTCACGTCGGTCACGGAAGACATCTGGGTGAAGTCGAGATTGGAGATCGCCTTATCGGAGCCAATGCCCACAGAAGTCACTGTAGGGCTGTTGGCATCAACATAGGTGATCGTGAACGTTTGTTTGAACGGGTTTACCGCCGCACTGGTGGTATTGGTAAACTCGAAGTCGATGTCCTGCAGCTGACGATGATCCGTGGATAAAGTAAGCTGTTTGGTGTAGTTGAACACCTTGTAGGTACTTGTAGACTGGGCAGCATCCAGCTTCAGGTTGACGCCGTCCGGGGTGGAGAGATTCACTAAAGTATCGGCTCCGCCCGCCGAAATCTTAACCTGATCATATTTCAATGCTCCGCTGCTCAACGGGACCTTGATATCTGTCTTCAAATCGATGGTATTTTTGTTCACAACCGGACTGGAGGCAAGTAATTGATATTCCGTATCCGCACCTTTACCAGGCTTCACATACGTGTGGAACGCGAACGCCTTGCCGTTGTCATAAACGAACGAGCGTTGAATCCGATAAGAACTCAGGGTGCTCGTGTTGGACGCGATAATAAAAATTTGGTTATCGCCGACCTTCAGGTTAAATCCGCCAAACGATGATGCATCAGCGGACTCGTCGTTCTTGATGGTAAAGGAGAAAAAGCCATCCGGGAAGCTGGTGGTCTGGGTTCCGTTCACTCCCAGTGCCGTTGCCTCGACCTTGGTCGAGTTCTGCGCTGTACCCGTGATGGTCAGGCTGTTGGTGGTATTTTCCATCGGCTTCTTCGGAAAAATGCCGCCGTCCACAAACGCCTCTTCCCCAATCATCAGGTTCGTGATGTTTGTGACGGAGGTCAAATAGGCCCAGCCCGGAGGGGAAGCTACGCCGGAGCTGTCCGTTCCCATTTTGATGATGATTCGGTTTAAGCCCTCGGTCAACGTGACGTTGTTAAAGACAATCTGATTGCCGCTCAAGGTCGCCTTGTTCAGCTTTTCAACGACCGTCTGCTTCGTATCAGGGTTATAGATTTCATAAAAGACGTTCTGAATCTGTTCCTCACTGATCCCCGTCACATTGGCTCGGACGGTGATCGGGTTGGAGGTATAGCGTGGAATGCTGCTGTCATCCAACGGTTTGCCGGTAACCGGACTTACCTGACTGTCCGTTGTCGTGTAAAGCCCGGTGATCATAATAGACGCTCCGGCGGCGTTAACCTTTGCCGGAATGAGAGCAACGAGTAATGAAAAAACAAGCGCGACGCTCAACCATTTTTTTGCTGCGTGTGCCAAGATAAGTCCTCCTTGTGATTCATGATCTCCTGAAGCGGTTAGTGCAGGTTCGCAACCCGGCTGGCGGGGCCCCTGCTCCTCCTTCGCCGCAGCTTCGCCGGAAAATAATCTATATCTTGGTTATCGGTGGGAAGCTCTGATTTTTTTACCCCAAGCTCGAAATGACATGTAGAAATAATTGGTATTTGTCAGAATGCCGGACCGAACGAAAAAACCCGATCCGCTCGGGACCGGGTATCATGAGAGATGAATTTGAGGACAACTGCCTTGGTTGAAGTGTTATTTAGATTTTCCTACGGCGAAGGTGCGCTGCAGGAAGTGGATCACGGGCTTCTTCTTCTTGCCCATGATGCCGATGAACTCGGCGCCAAGCTCCAGGCCGCAGAGAATGATGACGACGAGGATGACCGTCACCCAGTTCTGCTTCTGCGTCATCAGGATGGCACACAGGCCGAAGGCGGCGGCGATGCCGTAGATGATCAGAACCGTCTTGCGCATGCCGAAGCCCAGGTTCATCAAGCAGTGATGCAGGTGGCCCTTGTCGGCAACGGTGATCGGCTTGTTGTTCAGCTTGCGCCGGACGATCGCCAGCATCGTATCCGAAATCGGCACTCCGAGAATCAGGATCGGAACGAGGAAGGATACGATCGTCGCCTGCTTGTAACCCATGATGGACAAGATGGACAAAGCGTAACCGAGGAACAAAGCCCCGGAGTCGCCCATGAAGATTTTGGCCGGGTGGAAGTTAAAGACGAGAAACCCGAGGGAGCTGCCGATGAGAAGCAGGCACAGCAGGATGACCATCGGATTGGAATACGGCATAAGCACGGCCACCACGAGAATGGTAGCGGCGGAGATGCTCGAAACCCCGGCCGACAAACCGTCGAGCCCGTCGATCAGGTTGATCGCGTTGGTGACGCCAACGATCCACAGAACGGTCAGCGGGATGCTGATCCAGGCTTCGTTGATCGGCAGGGAGCTACTGAACGGAATGTTGACCACGTCGATCTCCAGTCCGAAGGAAACGGCGATGCCCGCAGCGATGATCTGGCCGAGCAGCTTCAGCTTCGGCGAAAGGTCGAACTTGTCGTCCAGCGCGCCGGTGAGGGCGATGACAATACCGCCTAGAATGAGGCCGATGGCAACGTTGTCCTTATCGTTATAGACGATGCCGGGACTTACGATGAAATAGGAGAGCACAAATGCTAGAAAAATAGCCAACCCGCCGAGCAGCGGCATCGGCTTCGTATGAACGCTTCGATGATTGGGGATGGATACGGCGCCAATTTTTCTTGCAAATTTGGACATGAGCGGCGTCAGCAGGACGGAAAGCATCATGGAAGCGGCAAAACCGATCATGTAAATCCACCAATTCAAATCTGTCAACCCCTTTAACTTCTCTGCCAATCTTTTATGATTCCGGTTATGGTATTCACAAACTCAAGTCAGTGCCCGGTAAGGGCACGCCAAAAACGCAAGCCACTACTAGCTTCTATCCTACTATAATAACATGTAACCAAATAGACAAACCAGCGAAACTAACAAATAACCCGGCAAACCTTGGTTTGCCGGGTTATTCTTGCTTTTATTGCAGTTTTTCTCTATCTCTCATCACTTTTAGGGCAAATTTCGGTAATACCAGCATTCGCTTGTAGCGCGTCGGCTCCTTCGCGAGCCGGTAAAACCATTCCAAGCGCAGCTTGATCATCCACTTCGGAGCCCGTTTCAGCTTGCCTGCGAGAATGTCGAGGCTCCCCCCGACTCCCATGACAAGCGGCACGCCGAGCTCTTCCTTGTAGCGGTCGATCCAAGGCTCTTGCGTATCGGCTCCGCGGCCGACGAAGAGCAGATCGGGAGCCGTCTGCTGAATCTCGGACAGCACCTCTTGATCCTGATCCGCCTTGAAATATCCGTCGCGGTAGCCGGCCAGGATCAGCTTCGGATAGCGCTCCCGCAGCTTCTCCACGGCGATGCGGATCGTATCGGGAGCGGTCCCGAGCAGATACACCCTCCAGCCGCGTTCTTCTCCGATGCGAAAAAGCTCGTGCATCAGCTCGATTCCGGCGACCTTCTCCGCTACCGGCTTGCCGATATAGCCTGTTGCCCATACCACTCCGGCGCCGTCCGGCACGATCACTTCGGCCCTCTGCATCATCGCCATATAGGCCGGATCTTCAAGCGCCTTCATCACCATGATCGGGTTGGCCGTGATGACCTGCGCGGGCATTTTCGCTTCCACGGTTTGGACGAGCAGGTCCACCGTCTCCTTGAAATTCAACTTGCTGAAGGGTACACCGTACAACGAAACGGCGGGAATTCCGGGTTTCATATGCTCAACCTTTCTTCACGAGCAGGTCCACGATCCGCTCGGCCGGACGGTGGGCTTCGTTTTTGAGTGCATCGATCAACGGGCGGGAGGCCGCGGTCCAGGTTTCTCGGGAATCGAGCAGGAGCGCCGACTCCCGGGCGACGAGAGCGGCGTCGATCCGGTCCACGGAGGCGACGGCGGTCCGCTTGAGCCGCGAGAGGAACTGGTCGATCTTCGGATCGTAGGAGATGCCGGCCACCGGCACATGCTGCGACGCGGCATAGATCAGCGAATGCAGCCGCATGCCGATCAGCAGGCTGCATTCGCCGACCGCCGCGAGCATCGCCTGCGGGTGGTCGAGCCCGTCCGCGATCCGCACATCCGGCGCGTCCTCCGCGCCCATCAGCCGGACCACTTCACGAGAGGCCTCCTCGTCATCCGGCAGATGGAACGGCAGGAAGCGCACCTCGACCCGGCGCTCGCGGCGGAGCCGGTTCAGCGCCTCCGCGATGGCCGCCAGCTCCGAGCGGTCGGCGTTCCAGAAGCGGACGGACACGCCGATAACCGGGGCCAGCTCTTGCGAAGCGCCGCTTAAACCAGCGGCAAGCGCCGTCCCGCTATCCGGGAGCCGGCCATCCTCAGCCGCTGAACGCAGTGGCAGCCCCATGACCGGGTCCGGGACGATATCGACGGGGGCGGTCAGCCCCATGCGTCTCAGCAGCTCCGCCGATTCCCGGTCCCGGACCGATACATACTGGCAGCGGGAGAACGTCCGCCGGATGGGACCAAAGAAAGCCCTCTGCCCCACAGGCCCGATTCCCTGGGAGTAGATGAACGTCGGCTTGCCGAGCCACTGGGCTAGCTTAAGGATCGCGAGATAATACGGAATCGTCAGCTTGCCGGTGGCATCCTGCAGGAGGCTGCCGCCGCCGCTGATGAGTCCGTCGGCCTTCCGGACAGCCGAGAGCACCTCCGCCGGCTTCATCCGGTGGACGGCCCGGACGCCGTACATCTTCTCCGTCCAAGCGGGATCACCCGACAAGACGATAGGCTCGACGGCGATGCCCGCCCTTTTCGCTTCAGCCTCCAGGGCAAGCAGGATGGACTGAAGCACCGCTTCATCGCCGCTGTTGTGAAAGCCGTAATAGCCCGACAGAACTAGCTGATGAACGGCTCTGCCCATTTTCTCCAACCCCTTGCCGCAAGATTCCACAACCCGATGAGGATGAACCCGATCACGACACCGAACAAGAGCCCATATCCCAGCCGGATGGCCGAGATGTAGATCGGGGTATGCAGGTGAGTGAAGGTGCCGACCATATCCACCTGGCCGATAACCCCGAACATGAAGATCCACAACCCGGCGGGCTTCCGATAACGAAGCCACAGATAAGCGCCGAGAATGAACAGCGGATGACCGATGAGGAATTCCTTCGTACGCGGCCGGACGCCGAGAACATTTTCGAGGAAGGAGCGGAAGATCATCTCGACTCCGCTGACCTGCCCTTCATTGCCCGTACGGGAAAGGTAGTACAGGAGAGCGCCCCCGAGCAACGCCGCCGCAACGATCCACAGCACGGTAATCGGAGAGGCGAGAATTTTCTTCAGCTTGCGAATCTGCTCGTCGGACCCGAGGCTTTCGCTGAACAGCAGCAGATAGAACGCTACGACCACGATCGGCAAAAAGCCGAGAGCTTTGACGCCGGTAAATTGGTTAAGCAGCAAGTTAAAGGTGATGTGGTTGAGCAGTCCCACCACATAGACAGCCCCGATGAGCGACAGGAGCGTCGTCCGAATAAACAGGTTCACCACAGCGCCGCTTGCCGCTTCCGGAAGCTTAGGCTTGCGCAGTCGTTTGATGGCGAGGATCATCGCCAGGCTGGCCGAGCTGATTCCCGCCGCGAGCGCGAGCAGCTTGTACAGCATGACGGGAGATAGCAAATAGAGGCCGCCGGCACCCAGAAGGCCGAGCACAAAGACCGGAAGAGCGGACACCGGGAAAAATACTGCGATCAGCAAAGTAACAAGAGCGATAGCCCCGGCCACAACAAGCGGCTTGAGAACGGAATGCAGCGGGCTCTCCTGGTAGTCGAACTGCCCTGCGGGACCATTATTCGTCTGGAAGCCTTCATTTTCGATTCGCGCAATCGCTCCGTCCTTGCCCTGAAGAGTGCGGTAAAGAGGCGCAAGCGGATCGGTGATCGTCGCCTTGTCGACATTGCGATAAGCCCGCGCATTCAGGAAGATCAAGCGAATATTCCGGTCCTTTACCGCAAGCACGAAGCGATCAGACGCCGTCTTGATCCGTGCATCCAGTTGCTCGGTAGAAAGGGTAGGCGAAAGCTTGTCCGCATCCGCTTCGGTGAAGGAATGCGCACGCAGCACGTTGTAATGCAGCTTGGCCGCGAGGGTGCCGAGACCCGCAGGAGTCTTGATCAGCTCGACGGAGGCAAGCCCCATGTGATGCTTATCCATCAGCTCGGCAAAATCCTTGATATGGCTGTCATCGCCTTCTCCGTAACCAGGGACGTAATCCCCTTCCACGATCAGCGTCCGGGCGTCGGCCTGCGCATAGGCCGACAGAATCTTATCCATATCCTCCTGGACATAAGGCTGATGCCGGTTGGAGATTCGGGAAACAATCCGGAAGCCCTGCTGCTTCAATTGCTCCAGAGCGATCGGATCGGGACCGAGCGGCTTCAAGGCCGCTTCATCGGGTGAAGCGTTGATGACCATCCCCGGTCTGCCTTGATAATTCCACACCGAGGTGGTCAGCTTGTAACGGCTAAACCAATACTCAAGCTCCGGCTGCAGCTTCGCACGGGTCGCCTCGTCAGCGAACAGGAGATAGGTGTTGTTTTCCCGCGGCGACGCGAGGTTTCCGACCAGAAGAGAGACGTCCTTTTCCGTGAACAAATCCACCCGGCGAGCCAGTTGCAGCTCACTGAGCGTCGTTTCGTACATGGCGACGGAGCGGATGCCCGCCTTCTTCATTTCCTCCAGCTGAGCCGATACGAAGGCTTGCGGGTCATCCTTGACGGCGCTGATCTCCAGCAAGTCGCGGTAGTCCATGACGAATTCCACATTTTTTGTTGAACGTTCCGTCTTCACCCGCGCATAGGCAAGCGGAAGCGAGGCCAACAGGCCCAGCGCAACCAGTATCCACAGCCCCTTGAGAGCGAGGCGGTTCCATTTCGCGTAGCCTTTCACCCTATCCAACTCCTGTTCCATTCATTTTCCGGCAAAAGGGTCCGCTTGCGGCAGGCAAGCCGCCCGCCCCACAAGAGGACCCGTTGTTCGCTCCCGGAGAGCGGATAACCGTATGCCACGGCGACTGCGAACCTCGTTATCCGCAATCGGCCGATCGGAGATTAGGCGTCTACACGAGCCATAACCGTTTCGGAAAGGGTGGCGAGCCGTTCCCGGGATTCATCCGCCGTAGCGCCTTTGACGGCAAAGTACACTTTGATCTTGGGCTCCGTGCCGGAAGGCCGCAGCGTGAACCATGATCCGTCCGCCAGCACATATTTCAGCACGTTTTCACGCGGCAGATCTTGGATGCCCTGGGAGTAGTCCAACACCTCCGCCACTTGGGTGCCATTGACATCAGCCGGCGGGTTTTTCCGCCAGTCGTCCATGATGCCGCGGATCTTTTCCAAGCCTTCCTTGCCCTTCAGCGTGCGAGACTCCAACTTCTCCAGGAAGAAGCCGTATTCGTCGTACAGCGAAAGCAACACATCGTACAAGGTTTTGCCTTGTTTCTTATAGTAAGCAGCCGCCTCGGAGATCAGCATGCAGGCGACAACGGCATCTTTGTCGCGAGCGTAGTTGCCGGCCAGATAGCCATAGCTCTCTTCGTAGCCAAACAGGAAGGTGTGGCTGCCTGTGGCATCGAACTCGGTCATTTTCTCGCCGATGTACTTGAAGCCCGTGAGGGTGTTCATGACCTCGACTCCAAAGCTGCGGGCAATGACCGCGCCCATCTCGCTCGTGACGATCGTCTTGATGACGGCGCCATTCGCCGGAATCTTGTTCTGGTCCTTCAAGCTGCTGAGCAGGTAATGCACCATGATCGCACCGGACTGGTTACCGGTGAGCACGTTGTACTCGCCGGAAGCATCACGAACCACGGCGCCCATTCGGTCGCAATCGGGGTCCGTGCCGATGATGAGATCGGCATCGATCTGCTTCGCCAGCTCGACAGCCAACGTGAACGCGGCGCGTTCCTCCGGATTCGGCGACTTCACCGTCGAGAACAACGGATCCGGCAGCTCCTGCTCGGGAACGACATGCACCTGGGTGAAGCCGATTTCCTTCAAAGCGCGGCGAACGCTAAGGTTGCCGGCTCCATGCAGCGGGGTATAGACAATCTTGACCTTGTCTCCCATTTCCTTGGCCGTTTGCGGGTTCGGGCTGACGGAGGTAACGGCATGAATGAACTTTTGGTCCACGGCTTCGCCGAGCCAATGCAGAAGCCCCTTCGCTTCGGCATCACTGCGGGTGATGCGGTTCACCGAAGTGAACGTGTCGAGCTTGCCGATCTCCGAGATGACGGCGCCGGCCGCTTCCGCTACCATCTGTCCGCCGTCCGGACCGTATACTTTATAGCCGTTGTATTCCGGCGGATTGTGGCTCGCTGTCACGACAATACCGGCGGATGCGCCGACTTCCCGGACCGCAAACGACAGCTCCGGCGTCGGCCGCAGGCTTTCAAACACATGGGCGGTGATTCCGTTCGCCGCAAGCACGAGAGCCGCTTCCAAAGCGAATTCCGGAGATTTGTTGCGCGAATCATAAGCAATGACCACCGCATGGCTGCGGCTCTTATCCTGCAGCAAGTAGTTCGACAGCCCTTGAGAAGCCCGGCCGACGGTGTAAAGATTCATCCGGTTCGTACCTGCTCCTACAACACCGCGCATGCCGCCGGTGCCGAATTCAAGATCGCGGTAAAACCGGTCTTCCACTTCCTTCGCTTGATCCTGAATGAGCTCAAGCTCCCGTTTCGTTTCCTCGTCGCCTTTTTCCAGCCAAAGGCGGTATTCTGCGCTAACTCGTTCATTCCCTGCCATCTTGCTTCCTCCTTAAACAACCGTTTCTTTTTTGCAATTCCAGTTGAATTCCTAAGAATGCTCGCTGCTCCCTTACTCCGCAGGCCGGTCGGCCAGCGCGAACATGAGCTCACCTTCGGCGACGACGCGGTCTCCCACCTTGGCAACGCCTTGCCCTTTGCCGATCGAGCCCTTAAAGCGGGTTACGGTCATTTCCAGCGTGAGCGTGTCTCCCGGAAACACCTGTCCCCGGAACCGGAAATTGTCGATCCCCGCGAGCAAGCCCAGCTTGTTCTTATTGGCTTCGAGCTGAAGCAGAGCGACCGCTCCGACCTGGGCGAGCGCTTCCGCAATCAGTACGCCCGGCATGACCGGATACCCGGGGAAGTGGCCGGCGAAGAACGGTTCGTTGACCGTCACATTCTTGAGGCCCACCGCCCGCTTGCCTTCCTCCACTTCGAGAATGCGGTCCACCAGTAAAAAAGGATACCGGTGCGGAATGATTTCTTGAATTTGTTGTGCATTAAACATCGAGCCGCCGTCCCCTTTCCGAATGAAAGCTGTACGTCATTGCTTCTGTTGTTCCGCGTTTCTTCGGGCAACGTCCAGCGCCAAGAAAGCGCCGATGAGGATCTTCCTTGAATTCCGATTATAGCGGGAAGCCCCGGTTCGGCAAGAGACTTCTGCCCCGGGCCCCCTTGTCCTCCAAGTAGCGCCCTGCCCGATCTCAAAAGGCGGAGTAATCCTTATGTACGCATCCGTCTCTTAAGACTTGCGCCGCAGCTCCTCTTTCTCGGGAACAAATCCGGACACCCCCGCCAGGGCGCCCGCTTCCCCCTCTTCCTCATTCACCCGCTTGACGGAAATCGCATAGATCAAGGTCGTTAAAAAGGAAAAGGCGATGACAACCCAGAGAAACGGAACCGCGTGGTTGACTTTCATGACGATAAGCAAAATCGCCAGGTAAAACAATACGGTGGTCAGCTTCCCCATGGCGTTTGCCGGTACGGTTTTCTTACCCCGCACCTTGAACAGCACAGCCGCTGCAATCATGCCTGCATCGCGGAACACAACAGCGACGGCGGCCTGCCAGGGAATCCACTCGATATAAAGGAGCGAGAAGACCACGGTTAGCATCATCAGCTTGTCCGCAAGCGGGTCCAGCATCGATCCAAGCTCGGTCACCTGCTGCCGTTTACGGGCAATGTGCCCGTCGAGCACATCCGTAAGACCGGCAAGCAGCATGATGAGAAATGCCGGTTGCTCGTGCCCGCTCAAGAAGACATAGAGGTACACGGGAATCAGCAGAAAACGCAGCAAAGTTAAGACATTGGGTAATGTCAAAGGTCCGCTCTCCTCATATAAGGATTTCCATCCCCCCATTATACCTAGGAAATGGCGAAAAAAAAACTCCCTTGAGCAGGGAGCTTGGGTTATGGAGCGAAAATGAGGTCAAAGGCATGTCTCCATGTTTCCCATTTCCAAATATCCGACATGGGCTGCTTACCCATGTAGACATATCCGACGCCCATTCCGACAACCAGGGCAATCAGGCACAGGAAAGGAATCGAGATCCGTATCCAAAGCTTCAGACGCTTCTTCTTTCGCGATTTAGACGATTTAGACGGTTTGGTCGGCTGCTCCGCCTTCTTGCCGGATGCCGGTTTGAGCCCGGCTTCGCGACTTTTGGCAGCGGAGGCTTGACCATCTTCGTTAAGCGGCATGGCTTCCTCCTTCTCGAGGTGCTGCACGTTCCAACAAAGAATCAAGCTCGGAGGTTATTGGCGAGATTCATCATGGTGTCGGCGGACGTAAGCGCCCGCGCATTCAATTGATAGGCCCTCTGCACGAGCATAAGGTCGGCCATTTCATCGGCCATCGAAACATTGGACTGCTCCAACCAGCCCTGACGCACCGCAAGCGGGGTATCTACGGTCCGATCAGGAGAGGAGGCGTCATAATCAGCGGCGACCGCGTCGCGGACGATTTGAGCGGCAGCATTGTCCATGTCCCGGGGAACGATATACAGATTATTCCCAATCTGCTCCAGAAATTGCGGTTTGACGGCAACCACCAGCTTGACCTTACCCACTACTCGAGAGCCATTGGGATCGTCCTTGCGATACTCGGTTACGGTGCCGTCCGGTGCAATATGCACATCATAACCAGCCCGAACCGTGATCGGGATGGGATTGCCCGCAGCATCCACACCCTGGACATCATGGCCTTCCTTCGTCGTCAGGTAGAGGAGGTTCGGATCCGTGCCTTGAGCAGTCAGTTGAAAAGCGCCGTCTCGGGTGTAGGCGGTCTGCCCATCCGCGTTGACCTCGAACAAGGCGTCTCCCTCCACGCTCAGGTCGGTGCTTACTCCCGTCTCCTTCAGCGACCCTTGTGTGAGGTCATACTGCACCTGGCTGATGCGGCTGCCCCAGCTCTGCACGTAGCCGAGAGGAGACAAGCGGCCGTTCTGCTGAAAGCCTTGCGGCTGCTGTTTGACATTCATCAAGATATCGGCAAAGTTGGCTTCCTTGCGCTTATACCCTGTAGTAGACAAATTTGCCATATTGTCGCCCAGAATGTCAAGCTTTCGCTGCAGGGCGTTCATGGATGTCATGGAAGAAATTAGAGAAGCGTTCATCGTCCGTTACACCTTCCCAACTTCGTTGACAGCCTTGTCCAGGCTGCGGTCGTAGTATTGAACCATCTTTTGGTTGGCTTCGTAAGCCCTCAGGGCCGTGTTCAGCTCAATCATCGATTGCGCGGGATCCACATTGGACTGTTCGAGATAACCTTGGCGAACAACCGCTTGATGGGTATCGACCCAATTGCTGAGCTCCGCGTTCTGAACGCCGTTCACATCCGTCAGAGCCGTTACCGTTCCTTCGTCGCCGGCGTTTACCCGATAGACGCTGTTCCCCTCGCGTACGAGCCGGTTGGGATCGTCCACACGGCTCAGCAAGAGCCCAAGTTGCCGCCCTTGTGCATCCACGAGTGGCTCTCCCGTGATCGAACTCAGGAAGCGCCCGTCCGCCGTGGCGGTCACTTCCGACACGGCCCTGCCAGTGGCGGGATCGACAAGCCGGATCGGTTGTCCATCCAATCCAAGAACCCGATAACCCTCGGCGGTTACGAGGTCGCCGTCGGCGGTGACTTCAAAATTGCCGCTGCGGCTGTATCGCGTCTCTCCTTCGGGACTCTGGACCGTGAAGAACAGCTGTTTCTGGAACACCCGGTTGCCGTCTGCATCGAAGGCCATTCCGGTGCCGTTGAAGTTCAGTCCGTTCTCCTGGATGTCCGAGGCGATGGCAAAATCAAAGTGGTTCTTCGTCTCCTTCAGATCCCCTTGAACATAGAGAGAAGGGTCTTCCTCCGCGAGGACACCGGTGTTCAGGCGACCGATCGTACGCGACAGCGATCCGTTCCCTTGGCCTTGGCCGTTCGTGAGCGCGATGAGCATCTCCGGGAATGACCGAGAAATGGCGTTCACCTGCTTGTAACCGGGAGTGTTGATATTGGCAATGTTGTTCGTAACGGTATCGTGCTTGCGCTGCTCGGCAATCATCCCGGCAGCCGCTGTGTAGAGTCCCCTGATCATCCGCTCACCCGCTTGTCTCTCTTATTTAAAGTCAAAAGTTATTTCCACCCGAACGCTTGCGCGCCACCTTGTCCAAATTGTCGAGCATGATCCCGGTCCCTTTGACCACGCAATGCATCGGATCTTCGGCGATCAGCACGGGAACCATCAATTCCTGGCTGAGCAGTTGATCGAAGCCGTGCAACAAAGCGCCGCCTCCGGTCAGGATGATCCCCTTGTCAATGATATCCGCCGCAAGCTCGGGCGGGGTCCGTTCCAGTACGGTCTTGGCCGATGCGACGATGGCGGAGATCGGCTCCAGAAGGGCTTCCCGCACCTCCTCGGAGGTGATCGTCACCGTCTGCGGCATGCCGCTTACCATGTCCCGCCCGCGGATGTCCATCTGCTTGTCGACGTAGCCCGGGCTAACCGTCCCGATCCTGACCTTGATCTCTTCGGATGTCCGTTCGCCGATCAATAGCTTGTACTTGCTCTTGATGTACTTCATGATGGCGGCGTCGAACTTGTCCCCCGCAACCTTGAGGGAGGAGGAAGTCACGATGTCGCCCATCGAAATGACCGCCACATCCGTCGTTCCCCCGCCGATATCCACCACCATATTACCGCTGGGCTGGAAGATATCCATTCCAGCCCCCACCGCTGCCGCCTTCGGCTCTTCTTCCAAAAACACTTCCCGGGCTCCGCCCTTCTCGGCCGCTTCCCGGATCGCCTTTTGCTCCACGCTCGTCATGTTAGTCGGTCCGCAGATGAGGATGCGCGGGCTTCTGAGCCAAGATTTAGCCCCGATCTTGCCGATGAAATACTTCAGCATCATCTCGGTGACCTCGAAGTCCGCGATCACCCCATCCCTCATCGGCCGGATGGCGATGATGTTGCCGGGGGTTCTTCCTACCATCCTCCGGGCTTCTTCCCCTACCGCCAGAACCCGCTTCGTCTGGTTCTCGATGGCCACGACCGAAGGCTCATCAAGCACGATTCCCCGGCCCTTCACGTAGATGAGCACATTGGCCGTTCCCAAATCAATCCCGATATCCTTGCTCAGCATCCCGCTTTGATCCTCCCTGATCGTCCGCTCTTGATATAGGAGGCCGTGTAACCTGCTTATTCCTATAGTATCGGCGCACAGACTCCATTTGCTTATACAAAATTCGCCATAAAAATAAAAAATCCTCCTTATTCTGATTCTGCGCGGTCCGAACATGAGAGCGGATGCTGGCGGGAAGAATCAGGAATGGGTGGATACGAGTTGTTCTTGATTTTTTTGTCTCGGCGACTTCTTGTATTTGATCTTGGTGGCTTCTCCTCCTCTCAGGTGGCGGATCGATTTGTGGTACTCCAGAATGGTTTTTACCTGGTTGGCGAGATCCGGATTGATGTCCGGGAGCCTCTCCGTAAGGTCCTTGTGTACGGTGCTCTTGGAAACGCCGAACTCCTTCGCGATGGTGCGAACCGTGTGTTTCGTTTCCACGATGCAGCGTCCGATCTTGATGGTTCGTTCTTTGATGTAATCGTGCACTCGCCTCGCCTCCTTCATTCCAGTTGGAATTGGTACATTATATGAGGGGCGGGCCAAGATATGCTGTGTTCGTACAACGAATTAAAGAGGGATTGTCCTTGCGCGGCGCGGGATTGAGCGCTCTCTCCTCTTTCCTTTTTCGATCCCCTGCAGACAGGCAAGACCGCCCCTACCGAAGCAAGCCATTGCTTGTTACGGGAGAGGCGGTCTCTTCTTCCTTGCGACACGCACTGGTGATCACAACAACAATCTTTTTTGGGCGCGGTACTCAAGCGGAGTAACGCCTTCCATCTCCCGGAAAATGCGGGTAAAATGCTTCACGTTCTCGAAGCCGACCTGATTGCTGATCTCATAGACCTTCTCGTCGGTGCCTTCCAGGAGCTCCTTCGCCTTCTGGATGCGCAGCTTCCGCAGGTAAGCGACGAAGCTTTCACCGGTATATTCCTTGAACGCCTGGCTGAAGTAAGTGTAGTTCAGCGAGACGTGATTGGAGACCATCGCCATGTTCAGATTCTCCTGGTAGTGCGCATGGATGTAATCCAGCGCCTTGTGGATCTCCTTCGGGTCTCTGTGAACCGTGCGAATTTGGCGGATATAGTGATTGAGACGCTCAAGCAAACTCTCCACGCTGTGGAAGTAGTCGTGAAAATGGTCGAAATTGTAGATATTGCCCGCTTCCCGATAAGGCTTGAGAATCTCGATGGATTCTTCCCCGTACAGCTGGTAAACCTTGTCGAATATGAGCTCGTTGATGGCGCGGCTGATGCCCTCGAGATAGCCGATGTCATAGCGGACTACCGTCTTGATGTCGAGGATATGCAGCAAAAGCCGCTTCATCTCCGCCTCCCGGTCGCTGCCGAGCATGTTGGCGAGCTTCTGCACCTCATCGACAGGCAGGGTGTAAGCTTTATCGCGATCCTTAACCGCGCTGTAACGAATCACGCCGGGGGTCGTCTGCAGGAGAAAATAGTGCAGGGCCCCCGCCGCCTGCCCGTAAGCCGTCTTCATCTGCTCCATCTTGGAGGCCCGCTCACTCATGCCCATCCGAACCGTAAAGAAGTTCCGGTCCTGAATCTGTGCGGCAAGCCCCGTGAACAGCTCCTCCCTTCCGGCCAGGAGGACAAGGCGGTTGTCTTTATCATAAAAGCGAACATGAGGCTCCCCTGCGTTCAGCATGCTTTGAAGCAGGCTGTCGATCTTGGCGAGCAGCTCGATGCGGTTATCCGGCTGACGGGATTCCGAAATTTTGAGCAAGCCGACATAATAGCCCTCATCGAGCCAATGCTGGTCAGCCCTCGCCAGGTGCTCGCGGATTTCGCCGGGCGTTATCGTGTCATGGATGAGCACGTAGTTGAACTGACCGGCAATAAAATCCTCCCGCATCCGTTCGGAGAAAAACGATTTTAACGCCCATTCGTCTTGGCGCTTCCGCTCCGTCTCCAGCCGCGTCAGCGTCTGAAACAGCTCCTCCCGCACGATCGGCTTCAGCAGGTACTCCTTCACCTCGTTGCGGATCGCTTCTTTGGCGTATTGGAAGTCATCATGGCCGCTCAGGATGACGACCACCGGCTTGTCGGCACTTTCCTGCAGCCGGTTGATCAGTTGAATGCCGTCCATCATCGGCATGCGGATATCCGTAATGACGAGTTCGACGCGCTCCCGCTCATGAATCGCCAGCGCCTCCGCTCCGTCACCCGCCAGGAAAAACGCATACTGCCCGGGAAACTGGCGGTCAATCATCGCTTTCAGCCCAAACCGAATGTTTTGTTCGTCATCGACGATCAGTAATTTGCGCATCCGAACAACCTCCGGTCAAAATCAGATAAGGGATGGTCATGAAGATTCGAGTATAACGGCCTTCCTTGCTTTCGGCGCGTATTCCATATTCCTTACCATAATACATCACGATCCGCTGATCCACATTCCGCAGCCCGATTCCGCTCCCCTCCCGCTCGGCAGCCGGCAGTTGGTTGCGCATCTCCTGATATTCCGCGTCTTCCATACGGAGCATCAGATTGAGGCGGCGCAAGCGCTCAGGCGTGATTCCAGAGCCGTCATCCTGCACCACAAGAATCATCTGGTCGCCATGGCTGTACACCTGAATCGTAATGGTAAGCAGCTCGCTGATCGGCGCATCCGAGCTCATTCCATGCTTCACAGCGTTCTCTACGAGAGGCTGCAGCGACATCTTCAGCACTTCCTGCTCCAGGAAGGGAGCTGGAATCTCCAGTTGAAGCGCCAGCCGGTCGTTATAACGGATATTCATGATCGCAATGTAGTTCTGGATGTGCGCCACTTCTTCCTGCAGCCGGACATGGTTGCTCGTCCACCGTAAATTATAGCGCATCATGCCGCCAAGAGAAGTGAGGGCATCAGACAACGTATACTGGCCTTCGATCTCCGCCATCATTTTCAAATTTTCCAGCGTGTTGTAGAGGAAATGGGAGTCGATCTGATTGCGCAGGCTCTTCAGTTCCGCCTCCTTGGCGGAAGCCTGGCGGTTGACCGCTTCGACGATCAGCTCATTGATCTTCTTCATCATCTGGCGGAAATGAAACGCCAGCTCCCCGACCTCATCCGTTCCGCTGACCGGGATGTCGACCTGGAAGTCCCCTTTGCGAACCTTCTTCATGGAATCCCGCAGGATCGTCAGCTTCTTGAGAATGAGAGAATGCAGGAAGTAGGAGATGACCGACAATAGCGCGATCAGAATAAGGGTGGCGGCGACAATCGTATTGCGCCAGCGGGTGATGGCCGATACAGAGCCCTTCATGGAAACGATGTTCAAAACGTGCGCATCAAGCTTGTCGATATAAGTCTGAATGCACAAATAGGGCTGGCCGTTATAGGTGAACGAGAAGCTATCCTCGTTATTGTCGCGGTGAGCGGCGAATTGGTTCTTGATCTCGCCGATTCCCACTTCCTTGGAGAAACGGGAGTTCTTATTGGCGTAGACCTGACCGTTTCGGTCGATGATCGCCATCTGGGAATTCGGATCTTGGACATTGCTGAATGCGCTTGTAAAAAAATCTTCCAGTCTCACGCTCATTTCGAGAATCCCGATCGTCTTGTTGTACTGCTGCATGCCCCTCAGCAGCATCACATAGGTTTCCGTGGCGATGATGCTGGGATCGTAGCGCTTGGTAATTTCCTTCTCATTCTCGCCGATCTCCCACCAAACCGTCTCCCCTTGCTCCAGTACCTTGGGAATCCAGGGCTTTGCCGCCACTCGCTCCTCCTTGAAAATAATCGGCCAAAACTCCGGAACAAGAGGATTGCTCGTAAAAATGCGAAGGCTGGAAATGGTCGGGTTGCTGAAGATCAGATTGAGCAGGTTTTGCTGGGTCGTGTCGTTGAATTGAATGAGCTCCGCAGCGCTCGGTTCATTCGTGGTCGTCAGCAGATCGGTTACATAACGATCCGAGGCGACGATCTGCGCCATGCTTTCCATGACCATCATCTTGTTGATGATGTTGTTCTTTTCGATCTCAAGCATGTACTCCGAACTTCGGGTCGCTTCGCGCATGGTGCTCGAATACATTTGGTTGAAGAAATACCAAGAGAAGATCACAATCGGGACCAGAATGATGATGATGTACGACAAAATGAGCTTGACCTGGATGGAAAGCCCGTCCATAACCCTATAATAGCGCCTAAGCCTTGTCGGTATCTTCCTTGTCATGCCATCCCCGCCCTGCTATCCAAACTATACGCTTGATGCTGTAAGCATATCACAGGAACAAGCCTGACATTCTTTTTAAGTGGAATGTCAGGCTTGAATGTACGACTCGATTCGGGAAGCTTTTTATTTGGCGGCTTCCAGCTTTTTCAGGTTCGCTTCATAGGCCGCTTGACGATAGACGTCCACTTTCGCTTGGCCTGCGGAATCCGCATCCTTCAGGAACTTCGTCCAGATGGTGTCGAAGTCGGCATCGGATTTGGACATGAGCAGCTTCGGCAGCGCCTTGCCCCACAACTGGGCGATCTTGTTGGCGGCTACCCCTTCTTCCGAACTGCCGGTCGGATTGATGTTGTCGAATTGAGCCATGCTGATCGACTTGCCCTTCGTCCAGTCTTCCATTTGCTTAGACGGTTCGACGGAAGGCGGAGCCCATTGCAGGATCATGTTCGTGTCCTGCATCATCCAGAAGGTGAGCGAAGAGCCATATTCCTTATCAAATGCAGAGCGGTCTTTGTTGAGCAGCTCGAGCACTTCCGGCTTGAATTGATCTTTGCCGTCGATGGTGTCGTACGAGACGCCTTTTTCCCCGAGATACAGGTCCTTGTTGCCTTCTTCACTGATCAGGTAGCTCAGGAACTCAATGGCGCGTTTCTTGTCCTTGACGTCCTTGGAGATCAGCGTGACCGTCCAGCCGGAGATGCCGGGGCCGGCGAGGGTCGGTTGATCGCCATTCGAGTTCTTCGGTCCGTCAACGGCGATATAAACCTTGTTCGGGTCCTTTTGGTACAAGGAGATGTTTTGGTTGGCGAAGTCCGTCCGTTGATACAGCATAGCGAAGTAGCGGCCTTGAGCGATTTTCTCTTCCATTTGGGCGCGCTTGTCAATGAAGATATCCTTCGAGAGCAGGCCGTCCTGGTTGGCTTGACGGAACACCTTCAGCCACTTGATATATTCAGGATCGGTACGGCGATCATAGAGCTTGCCGTCTTTTTCCTGAGGAATCGCCAGGAAGTTTTGCAGGTAGCCTTCCAGCGAATCGTTGCCGGTATCCTTGAATTCATGCAAGGCGAGCGGAATGAGCGGCTGACCGTCGACATCCGGGAACTTCTCTTTGGCGGCTTTCAGGGCGTTCAGGAAGCCCTCCGGCGTGCTCATATCCGGGCTGCCGATCGCTTCGTACATATCCTTGCGGACGACGAAGGTCTGGTTGGAGGTGAAGTTTTCCCCGTATTTCTTATAGTCGTCTGCAGAAGAAGAGGAGTTCGGATAACCGTAGACATTGCCGTCCGCCTGCGTGTACCAACCCATCTTGGCCGGGTCAGTAACCTTGAAGAAGTACGGGTCGTACTCTTTGGCGAGCTCATTCAAAGGCAGAACCAGCTTGCCTTCGACCATCTTCTTGACCGCATCTTCCCACCAGCCGAGGGTGATGAAGTCGGGCAGCTTGCCGGAAGCGATCATCGTGTTCAGCTTCTCGTTCTCGTTACCGGCCGGGACGATGAAATTGACGCTGACCCCGGTCTTTTTCGTGATGTATTGGCTCGTCTTGTCGACTCCCCACTTGTTCGGGAACCAGGAGAAGTTCAAGTACCAGTCGAACGTGATCGGACTGGTGTCGCTCTTCCACCCCGGTTCATCCGCATTCGCGGCAGGCGCAGTGGAAGCGGCTGCTGATTCGGAAGGCTTCGCCGAATCGGAAGGCGAAGGACTCGCACTTTCCGAGCTCTTGCCTCCGGAGCAGGCTGCCAGCGAGAAGACCATGGACGCTGCCAGCAGGGAAGTGGCAATTTTACGCGTTTTGCCCATCTGTTTAACCCCTTTTCATGGATAAGGATGATGTATTATCAATCTCCGCGGGAGGCGAAGACCGGTAATCGGTAGGTGGGTTGATCCCAACGGTTGAATCAAGAATCAACCCTTGATCGACCCGATCATGAAGCCCTTGACGAAATACTTCTGTAGGAACGGATAGACAAAGACGATCGGCGCGGTGGTGACGACCATCGTCGCCAGCTTCAGCGTCTGTGTGGTGACCGCTTTGGATACGTTACTCGGCATAGCGGCGATCATTCCGCTTGCTCCGGTGCTCGACGAAGCCACAATCCGATAGAGGAACGTCTGAATCGGCTGCAGGTCGGAATTATTGATATAGATCATCCCGGTAAAATAGTCGTTCCATTGATAGACCCCGTGGAACAGGGCGATGGTGGCGACGACCGGCATGGAGACCGGAATGATGACTTTGTAAAAGATTTTGAAATCGTTGGCGCCGTCGATCTTGGCCGCCTCCTCCAACCCGTCCGGAATCTCGCGGAAGAAGGTGAGGAAGATGATCAGGTCCCAGAAGCTGAAGGCGGCCGGGATGATGTACACCCAGAAGGAGTCGAGCAGCCCGAGGCTCTTGATGAGCAGGTAGGAGGGAATGAGTCCGCCTCCGAAGAACATCGTGATCGTTCCGATCAGCATGTAGAGCTTGCGACCGATCAGCTCTCTGCGGGACAGCGCATAAGCGACCATGGCGGTAAAGAAAACATGGATCACGGTTCCGATCACGGTCTTGGCCACGGTAACACCCATGGCCGTCATGATGCCGTTGCTGTGGAACACCGTGCGGAAGCTATCGAGGCTGAACACCCGCGGCCACCAGTAAATCCCGCCCCGCATGGCATCCGTTCCGTCATTGAACGCATTGACGAGAACATACCAGATCGGGTACAAGGTGAGGAAACAAACGGTCAGCATGAGCAGGTTGTTGATGATATCAAATGCGACTTCTCCAGCCGTTCTGCGATTCATGGAAAACATCTTGGTCACCGCCTCTTTTCTAGAATAGGGATGTGTCGTTTAGCTTCTTCGTCACCCAGTTGGAGCTGAGCAGCAGCAGTAACGCGATGACTGACTTGATCAGACCGACTGCGGTGGAATACGAGAAGCGCGACTGCACGAGCCCTACTTGGTAGACATAGATGTCGATGACATTGCTTGTGCTTTCATTCAGCGAGTTGCGCAGGACCAGGATCTGGTCGAAGTTCGAGTTCAAAATGCCGCTCACGGCCAGGATGAACAGGATGGAGATCGTTCCCTTGATCGAGGGAATCGTGATGTTGAAGATCTTTTGGAAGCGCCCTGCCCCGTCGATGGTTGCCGCTTCATAAAGCTCCGGCGAGATGCTGGAGATCGCAGCCAGGTAGATGATGGCCGACCAGCCGAGCTCCTTCCAAATGTCCGACGCCACCACGATGGTCCAGAAATACTTCGGCTCGGCCAGGTACGTGATGGGCTGATCGATCAGGCCTATTCCCATCAGGAGCTTGTTGATGATCCCGACGTCAGCGAGCCAGGTGGCAAGTATGCCGCCTAGGATTACCCAGGACAAGAAGTGAGGCAAGTAGGAGATGGTCTGAATCGACTTCTTGAATAAGGCGGACCGCACTTCGCTCAGAAGGATTGCGAAGATGATCGGAAGCGGGAAGCCGATGATCAGCTTCAACGCGCTCATGCCGAGCGTATTCTTGATGACGTAACCGAGGTTTTCGTCATTCAGGAAATCCTTGAAGTGGGTGAGACCGACCCAAGGCGCCTCGGAAACCGGCTTGACGATGTTGAAATCCTTGAAGGCGATGGTGATCCAGTACATCGGGATGTAGTTGAAGATGATCATCCAGATGATCCCGAGAAGCGCCATCACCTGTAAGTACCGCTGGCTGTAAATCCTTTTTGCGAGCTTGCTCCATTTGTCATTGCCCTTCACGGGTCTCTTGTCTGTTACCGTAACCCCTGCTGTGGAACTCATAGCGGGCAGCACCTCCCATTTCTCCTATCCTGTAATGTAAGCCCTTTCTCTCTCTAGTTTAGTGTCTATTGATCCATATGAATAGGACGCAATTTTTATATGAGGTGTCGTAATTTCAGGTTCTCGGGCGCTACCCCAGGATAACGTCAATGGCGGCAATCTCTCCGCGGCGAACCTTCTCGGCCCAGGTCTCGGTAACGAGTCGGCCTTCAATGGCATGTTCTTCCCCACTCTTGGCACGGAGGAGGAGAGATTGGATGGTACCCGCATCCTCGCCATACGTCGAGCGCTTCCCCGGATTGCGGTAGGTCACATCCGTGTTCCCCAGGAACCGGAAGCTTATGCGACCTTCTTCATCGAAAAGCCAACCGGGGAGCACCGGGCGGAATTCGAGCGTGAGCTGCCCGTCAACCATCCGAAAAGGCTTCGGTCCCGCCATCATGCCGATCCACATGCTGAGAAACTCGGCTGTCGAGCCGCTCAGACGAGCGTAGAAGCCGCGGCCGACCACATGCGGGTCCGGATTGACAGCCGTTGCGATAAAGGAGGAGTTCTCCAGGGTGCTGCGGCCGTACACCTCGGGATCCATGAAGGGAACGAGGGAACGCTGCATTTCCTCCTCGTATTCGGCGTACAAGCCGCTGCGGAGCAGCTCCAGCACATACTTGTAGGACATGTGCATGAAGACGGATTCTCGTTCCAGCCAACCGGCGGTAAAGGCCCGGATCCGACCGATTTCATGAGGCTGGTCCTCGATGCTGACCGAGGTCTTGAACATCTGCAGCTTGGGATCGTACAGCTCCGTCTCCTTGATGCATCGGTGAATGGAGCGGGCTTCCTCCGTCGATTTCACCGTCTTGAGCCAGCGCGCCGGTCCTTCCAGGAAGTGCGGCAGCGCTTCGCCGCGGAATTCGCGGACCGTGACCTTGGGCAGACCGTAATGGGTCTTCGCTGGCTGGCCGTCCGCATCCAGCACGGGCTCAAACTGCGTCGCTTCAAAACGGAAGTACGTGGGGACAAGTCCGCCGCCCATGTCGATGGCGCGCCGGATGCCCAAGTCAAGCACCTCCAGGAAGCTGCGGCACATTCCGTCGAGCCGGGCAAGGGAAAGCTCCTGCTCGGTTCCGTCGATGCCGAAGCGAATGGCCTCCCGGTACCGTTCCCGTTCAACTGCCACAAGATCCCAGTACGTGAAAGAATCGAGGGATCCTTCGAGACGGCGTTCCGCAAGAGCCGCGACCCGGTGCAGATACTGCAGCATTTCCTCCGGCAGGCGGACGCTCCGCTCCGGGTATTCCGCGCACGCTTCCGCGAGGAAGGCGATCAGGCGCTTCAGCTCAAAGGTCTCGCTCATGCCGGAACCGACGATGCCGGGAAGCCCGTTCATCGCGTCGTTCCAGCCCGGCTTGTTCGCTTCCATCTCGATGCCCATACCATAAGGATCAAGGGTGGCGAATTTGTTCAGGCCGAGCGAGAGGATCTTGACCAACAGGTTGGTGGTGTAGACTTCGCCTGCTCCGTGGTTCGTCTTCAACCAATGCGTCCCCTTCAGGGGGATGCCGAGCTTCTGCATCTTCTCTTCATCGGGCAGGACCGCTCCATACTGCCGGACGGAATCTCCCTTCAGCACGTACTTCTCGCTTCTCGGGAGCACGCGGACCGGGCTGTCGAAGAAGGTATAGGTCTCTTCGCCGAACAGCAGCTCCGCCTTGCGGTCGGGATAGATCTCCAGATAGGAGTCCACCAAATCCATATTGTAGGTCCAGTGATCGGACCAATAGCCTTCGCCGAAGGTTGCTTCAATCTGCTGGCTGGACATGCCCAGCAGGCGATTCAGGAAGTCTTCTTCGCTCATGCCGAGCTGAATCTTGCGGTCGGCAAGGAAGCTGATGATCTTGCCGGGGGTGTATGCCTTGCGGCACAGCTCTGCAAGCTCCTGCCCGCGGCTCCCGGCAGCCTCCTCCAGCAAAGCAGCCAATTCTCCACTGCGCTCAGACGGAACGACGAAGGTCGTTCCTTCCACACCGAGCGGATTATACCCGTCCGCCTGCATCAGGCTGAAGAACATGCGGATGTTGAACGTCCCCACCCTCGGGTGGAAGAACACATCGCTTCTCCGGTTCTGGTTGGCGTCGCGGAAATTGCCGTTTCCCTGCGAATAGAATTCCGGCAGGATCGAGAAGAAGTTGTAATCCCGCTCCAGATCGCCGTGCTTGCGGGAATAGAGATGAACGACCTTGCCGCTTTCTCCGTCATGGCCTCCGAACAGGAAGGGGTAGCCGCCGCGCAGCAGATTGTCGAGGTAGCATTGGCGGCTGTACGCATCGATGATCGGCTTGCCGGTCTTCGTGGCGATATCGTCGGTGAGTTCCTCGACCAGGCGGTTCGCTTCCTGCCGCTTGGCTATCACGTATGCGGCGGAACAGATGCCCGCCGCCTTCTGGTTGATCCGCTCCACCCGGGACACATGCCCGATGAGCGTATACACATTCGCAGTTGCACCGGGGGCAAGCTCTACCGCTTTCCCGGTGAACCCGCAAGGAATTTTGTTGGTTGCATATTGCCGAGCGTTCATCAGCTCGCTTAAGGGTGCGGCCGCGAAGGCGTCTGGATACGACAGTGACGTGTTATCGCCGAAGACGAGAACAGGATCGACGATCGGGGCAAGGAGCTCTTCCTCGTCGGAGAAGCTCAGATAAAAATGGCCGTTTACCACTTCACTGACTTCCGCTTCATCATGCGTACTGGAGCGCACCTTGTAGAAGGGGATGCGGTTCTCGAGATTCTCGACCTCCATCCAGCTGCGGAGCAGATGCCCGACTTCCTTGAATGCGCCGTTCTCTACGCCGTAAGGCAGAATCTCCGGCAATCCATCGAGCAGCTCGAAGGCCTGCTGCCGGCCCGATTCATTCGTGACTTCCACATGGCGAACCAATGCGGCATAGTCTTCGCCCGGAATGTGGAAGTAGACGACCTTCACCCGAAGACCGTAGCGGCTGTGCGTCTCCTCGATCGAGATTTCATTGGCCCGCACCCGCATCGTCCGATGGGCGAAAGGATCGGGACGAGCAGTTTGAAACGGCTCGTAGATGTCGTCTCCGATCTTCACAAACGTGCGGAACCCGCTCGCCGATACCGTCTTATAGGCGATGCTGGCCGGTGAAAATTCCATGATCGGGCTGTTTTTGTCCTTGATGCCAAAGCCGCTGATCGCTTGGCCGCGATTGACGTAGAAGGTCCACATCGGGATTCCCTTCAGTCCGGCAAGCCCCGGCAAAAAGCTGGCAAACGGCTTCGCTTCCGTGTATTGATTGATGATGAAGGTATCTTGATCGTATGAATAGTGGCCCATTGCCCATTGCCTCCATAGGTGTATTTTCGAGGGACCGCGAAGATCGGAATCTTCCCCGCTGCCGGTCCAGTTCGGGATCGGAATGAACGGTGACTCGGTCAAACGCGGCAGCCGGATTAACCGGCCAGGACGAAGGTCGCGATGGAATGCGCGGGCAGCTCTCGGGTGAGAATGCTCCCGGCAAGCCCCAGCGTCAGGCTTTGCGGGGCGTCGGATTCGTTCTGCGCCACCACCGCCAGGGTGCCCTCCGGATTACGGAAAGCCGTCGCCTGCACAGCGGCGTGGGTGTTGACGAGCCCGATGCGGACCGCACCCGGCCGGATATATCTGCTGAAATGGCCGATGTAGGAATACGAGCTGTTGAGATGAAGGGTATCCGTGACCGTATCGGCGATGATCGGAGCATCGCACAGGTTGTTCACGTGATTCGGTCCTCCGGTTTCATCGAGGACCAGATTCCAGTCGAGATAGCCCTCGCACCAGTTGTTCAGGTCGCCGATCATGTTGCGGCCGTAGCGCTCGCCGGTGAACCATTCGCCCAGCTTTACGCCGCCTTCCTGGCAGCCCTCCGTGAACAGCAGATGCTTGTCGGGAAATAAGTCGTGCACCTGGCCGACGGCGGAGAAATCTTCGCTGACGTACCAGTGGAAGCCCGTTCCCCACACGTATTTGGCCGCTTCCGGATCGTTCAGGACAGCCGAAGCGCGGTCCACCATCAGATCGCGGTTATGATCCCAGATCAGAATCTTGACCTGCTCCAGCCCCTCCCGATGCATCGTCGGCCCAAGATGGTCTCGGACGAAGTCCCGTTCTTCTTCCCCGCTGTAGATACAGGAGTCCCACACCTGAACCGCGGCCGGCTCGTTTTGGACGGTGATCGCCCAAATCGGAACGTTCTCCGCTTCATAAGCGCGGATAAATTTGGTGTAATAGAGCGCCCAGGCGTCGCGGTATTCGGGCTTCAGCTGACCGCCGTGATTCATCTCCCCGTTGGTCTTCATCCAGGCCGGAGGGCTCCAGGGGGAAGCAAGCAGCTGCAGCGTTCCGCCCTTTACCCGGGCGGCATCCTTGATGAGCGGCAGGATCAATTCCCGGTCATGCGAGATATCAAACGTCTTGAGCTCGGTATCGTTATCCTCGACATAGGTATAGTTGCCAAGGGCAAAGTCGCAGCTGTGGATGTGGACTCTTCCGATGGTATAGCCGAGCCCCTCTACGGGATCGAAATAGTTGCGGATCGCTGCCGCCCGGTTTTCCGGACTGACCCTGGACAACGTATAAGCAGCCGCTTCCGTGAAAGCGCCACCAAAACCGAGCATCGTCTGATAGGTTTTGGAAGGATCAAGCTCCAAGTCGGCGGTCTGGCCGGCGGTTCTCTTTTCCAGGGTTGCAGGAGCTTGCTCGCTCCACCGTTCGCCGGTCTCTTGGGCGGTGATATAAATCTTCGCTTGGATCATGATATCGATTCTCCTTTGCCCTCATCCTCTTGCCATTCGCTTTCCTCTCGTTTCTCTACCACCAAAGTAATACGAAACCGGTTTCGATGCAAGCAAATCAAAAATAATGATCCCTCTCCTGAAATAATGTTCCTTTTTGCGGTTGCCGCATCCTATCCCTAGCGATTGACACCGACTCCTATCCGCACCACCTCTCTCGTTCTCGCAACAAAAAAAAGCCGCAGGGGCTCATTCGGCCCCTAACGGCGGATGGAAAAACCTATAGCTGCGATTGGAATTCCGTTATTTTGGCAGGACATCCATCGGATTGAGGGTAGATTCCCCTTGGCGCACCTCGAAGTGGAGGTGGATGCCTTCATCCTTTTCCAGCTCATTGCGTCCGGCTTGGGCGATCAGGTCGCCTTTCTTTACTTCCGCGCCGACAGCGACTTTGACATTGTCCAAGCTTTGGTAGACCGTTACGAGACCGTCCGGATGGGTGATCTCGACGAACTGGCCGACCAGCGGCTGCTTGTCCACCGCCGTCACCTTCCCGCTCTTCGTCGCGAGGATATCAAAGGTTTGATTGTCTTCGCGAGCAAGGGCGATGCCCGTCTGCGGAATGAATTGGTCTCCGTACTGAAGCATCGATGCAGCTTTTTCTTCCGCGCTGGCGTTCTTGTCATAATAGTTCGACACTACGTCCAGCACGGTGTGGTCGGTAACCGGCCATGCCATTTCTTCGACAGTCGCGTTAGCGGGGACGGCATCATCGGGAGAAGTCGGCTTCGCCTTGTCCGGTTCGGTAATCGCCGATCCGGCAGTCGTATCGCTTCCGGTCAGCTTGTCGCTCACCGTTCCCTGATACCACCACATTAACGAAAAGATAATAGCCGCCGCTGCCATGTAAATCGCCGGGTAGGCCCATTTTTTGCTGATCAGCCTTTTCCAGGCGCCGGCAGGTTTGGCGGTTTGCTGCTCCTCGACAGTTTGGGGAGCTTCTTGCAACTCTTTGTTTTCTTTCATAGGATCATCACCTCATCACCCATTCTTGCCAGAATGAGAGCTTTTATACGCGAGGTGATAGGATTTCAGAAAAAGACTTTAAGATTCGCAGGAGATGGCGGGCTGCTACGGGCTCGTCGAGCGCGCCTTCTATCGAAGAGAGCTCGCGAGTGCGAGACTTGCAGCCTCTATCTGCACTCCCTTGTAGTAATAGGCGATAATCTCTTGCGCCGTCTTCCCTTCCTGCGCCATGCCGTTGGCTCCCCATTGGCTCATGCCGACGCCGTGACCATTTCCGAATGTGGTGAATTCGATCTGATTGCCCTTGACCGTCCAGGTAAAAGAGGACGAGCGAAGCCCGAGCTTTTCGCGAATCTCCCGGCCGCTGAACGAAACGGTTCCGATCGTGAGCTGCCCGACGCGGTTGCCGGTGGTCCTCTCCGTCACCTTCATGCTCGCGGCCGCGCTGTTTGCGCTGATCTGCCCGGAGAGGCCAAGCTTCTGAACCAGCTGCTTCTTGGTCAGCTTCATCGTCATTCGGTAGCCCGGAGCCTCCTTGTCCCAAGGACTTGGCACACTCTTCAAATACGGTTCAGACACGTTCCAATACTCTTCCGCGTTCTCGGTATAGCCGTTGCCTACGGAGAAAAAGACGGCATTGATCGGCCTTCCGCTATAGGTGATGATCTGCCCGGCTGTATCCTCCACAGCCTTTCGAAGCTTGGCCCGCTTCTCCTCGTAGGCGTCGCCCCATGCCTTCTTCATCTGAGCTTCGGTGAGATACGCTTGATGAAGGACGGTGTCCGTCACCCATGCCGCTTTGTCGGGAACTCCGCTGTAATCCTCCTCGAGGTGGCGCCTGACGATATAGGTACGGGCAGCAAGCGCCTGCGCCTTGAGCGCTTCCGGAGCAAAATCCGCCGGCATCTCGGCCGCCACCACCCCGAGCACATAATCCTCAATCGGCAGGCGCTCGATGGTCTTCGCTTTTGAGAGGTAGACAGGGACCACGAGCGACAGCTTCGTGTCGAGAGGCGCAGCCGCTGGTCCGGGTTTTGTGGCGGCGCCGCTGCTCGCTTTTGTTGGATCGGATTGCGGGGCCGCCGCATGGGCGGAAGACTCGGGATCGGCGCTTACCTGCGCCGCCTTAGCGCCGTCTCGCTGCAGCAAGCCGATCGTCACAACCGAGAATGCCGCGAACAGCGCAATTCCGAGACAGACCCGGGGAAGCGAAGGAGGGCGGCGGACTCTCCACATCGCCGTCTCCGGCCTCCCGGCCGGGGAGGCCGGCGCTCCGATGGAGCCGGTGAACACGACCAATCTGGGCACACGGGGAAGCCGAAGGCGATTCAGCAGAGGCAGACGCGCTCTTGAAGGCAGCCGCTCTAGCAAGCGACGGGCAGCGGCCGCTATACGTTCGGGCAGCCGCCCGGCGGGGAACTCTCTCATGTTCGGTCAACGCATCCTTTCCGGTTTCTCGCAGATTTCGAAGCTTCTCTCTATCAGGGTAGCCCGGTTGAGACGAGCCAATACCTACCTTATGAGATTGCTAGGCGTGATAGAACCGGAGGTGGGAGCGGAAAGCGGCACGGTGGATTCCCCGAACGCAAAAAACGGATGCCTTCGCCTCCTGCGAGACTGGCATCCGTCGTATAGGGTCACGGGCTTCATTTCATCCGATAGAGCAGCCATCCGCCGCCCCCGATGAGCAATAGCGCAATCGCGGTGCCGCCATAATCACGGACAATCGTGTTCATCAAGACCGGCGCGGTCTGCGACAGAAGGAGCAGGCCTCCGATGACTACAAGACCCCCGCCTATGATAGGCGGTTGAACGGGCAATTCGTCCATGGTATAGGTCCAGAGCGCGTCTTCCCCGCGGCTGTTGATCATGCGCGCCCGGTGAACCCCGTCGAAGATGCAGTAGAAATACAGCACGGGAATGCACAAGCAGACGAGAATCATGAGCGGGGTGTAGATGGACAAGTCCTCCCCGTTCGTACTGATCATGGAGATCAGGAAGATATTGAGCACAAGCCCGATCATGTACGACATTCCGCGTTTCATCAAGCCGAGATACATATGGCCGAGACCGGGAATCATCATCGAGAACAGCACGGATGCGGCTACGCTCTTCTTTTTCATCGGCTGCGGCGGCGGATAACTGGGATAATACCCCTTCTCCCGCAGGGGCAAAGGCGTTTGATACTCATGGTCCTGCATGGCGTTCTCTCCTTCAAAGGAATTGATTGTCCTAGAGCGTGTCTTCAAACTCATGGGGTAGCCGAGTCGCGAACAGATGTGGGGAGAAGGCGAATGGATTTCGCCTCATCCAGCATCCCCTCTTGGGCAAAATCGGCTGATATTCGAGTTTGAAGACACGCTCTAATCATAACGCCCGGCTGTCACAACGCGTTAGTGCCGGTTGTCATGCCGACTGTCACGAAACCAGGAGCTTTCCGCCGCCCGGCGGGCTGCTTCCGCGCGGTTCTTCACATCCATCTTCGCATACACAGAGCTGATGTAATTGCGGGCCGTTCCCTCCGAGATGAACAGCTTCGCGGCAATTTCCTTGTTGGACAAGCCGTCGGACAGCCCCTTCAGCACCTGCTGTTCACGCTCGCTCAGTCCGTACTCTTCGATTCCCCCAGCGAGAAACGATCCGGATGCAGCGGATGGGACGGATGCAACGGATTCGGCAGGCGGCTGTAAAGGGCGGGTGAAGATTTCTTTGGCCATATGTTGAGGGATCAGCGTCTCTCCACGGCAGACATGGCGAATGCCCGAAGCCAGATCCCGCGGGTCCATCGCTTTGAGCAGGTACCCCTCCGCCCCCGCATGCAGGGCATCCACTACGAGATTCACCTCCTGGAAGGTCGTCAGAATGATCACCTTCACCGTTGGCCATTCCGCCTTGATCCGGCGTGTCGCTTCTACTCCGTCCATCCGCGGCATCTGAATATCCATCAGGATGAGATCGGGGCATTCCTTCGCGCAAAGCTCCAGCGCTTCACAGCCATCTCCCGCTAGCCAACTAACCTGGAAGTCCGGCTCCATGTCGAGCACGATCCTCAAGCTTTTACGGATGAGCTCCTGATCTTCCACGAGCGCCAGCTTTACTTTATTCTCCGCCTCCATGAGCTCCCTCTCTTTCCGATTCGCCGTTCGCGAAGGCATAGGCGCGGGCCTCGCCCGCAGGATTCAGCGGCACCTCGCACAGCAAGGTCGCCCCTTCGCCGGGACGAGACGTAAGGGTCACCGTCCCCTGAAGGGCCGCGAGACGCTCCTGCATCGCCTTCAGACCGAAGCCCGGCGCAAGCTTCACAAAGCCGCTCCCGTTATCCGTCACGGCAAGTGCCAGCCGATTCGGTTGAAACTCCAGCCGGATGCGCACCTTAGGTGCCCGCCCGTGCCGCTTGGCATTGGTGAGCCCCTCCTGCACGCAGCGCAGCACCGCAAGCCGAACGATCTGCGGGCAGACGGATTCTTCTCCGATGATCGCAAGCTCCATCTCCGTGCCGGTCGAACGCTCAAACTCCGCCGCCACCTTCGCGACCTCATCCACAAGGCCTTCCTGCTCCCGAGCCGCCATCTGATGGATACTTCGCCGGATCTCATCTAGCCCTTGGCGGGTTGCGGTGAGCAGCTCCTGCAGGTTCTCCTTGGCTTCTTCCGGCGCCGAGTCGATTTGACACCGCACGGCGTCCATTCCGATGATCACCGAGGTAAACGTGTGCCCGACCGTATCGTGCAGCTCGCGCGCCATGCGGCTGCGCTCCTCTAGCAGCGTCATCTCCTCTACCTGGCAGGCATATTGCTCCAGAACCTCGTTCTTCTCCCGGATCGCCGCCGCAAGCTCGCGCGTGCGCCGCTCCTCGGAAGCGAGCAGATTCAGCGCCAGTCCAAGGCCATAAAAAGCGAGGTAATACGCCAGAAAGTTGACGGTGATCCCGATGTCCTGCGTGAACAGCTCCCCGCTGCCAAGCCAAAGCGACAGCAGGGGAATCAACAGGACGACGAGCGGACCGGCATACCACACCCCTTTGCGTCCGATCATATAGCCGACCGTGAGCGGCAGGTACAGGAATTGAAACGCATTGTCCCCGTTGTACAGCAGGGAGACATAGACGAACAGTCCGCCGGTAAGCGCGATTTCAGACAGCGCATACGCGAGCGGACGAATCAGTTGAGGGCGAAAAAAGAGCTGGGGGATGAAATAGGACAGGAAAAAACCGACCGGCAGCAGCATATCGTGCAGCCCCTCCATGGGCTGCCGGAACAAGACTGCCACCCCCGTCACGAACCAGATCGTCCGCAATAGGAACAAGAACGTATCGAGGCCTGTCCACTTGCGCGATACATTCATCGATTCGTCATAGGTCGCCACTCCCGCCACCTGCCTTTCTTTCTAAGCGTGCTTGCACAAACGCCCTTGCTAACATCTAATTATAAGTCGGGATATCCTTTCCGAGTAGTACCGTTTGTCACGGCCCCTGTCATAGGGGTCCGGAAACGCGGAGGAGGGGAGAAGACGCCTAGGAAAAGATGAAAAGAAGCCCGCTGCCGACAGGCGCGAGCTTCTGTAAAGGGTAGGAATAAGTGCCAAAGGGAAATCACGAATCACGCGAGCGTCGGCTGGACTTGGAAGCGCGGCAGCTTCTCCGCCTGAACCGGCTCGGCTTCTGCCTTCGCGGCTACGGCTGCTTCCGGATCGATCCGGACGACATCTGCGCCAAGATTGTACAGGTTGCGGACAATGTCCACATAGCCGCGGTCAATGTGATGGATATCGGAAATCTCCGATTCGCCATCGGCGACGAGCGCCGCCAGGATGAGCGCCGCTCCGGCTCTCAGGTCCGTAGCGCGCAGCTTGGCTCCGGACAGCTTGCGACCGCCGGTCACCACCGCCGTCCGCCCTTCGATGGCGATGGCGGCACTCATGCTCAGGAAGGCATCCACGTGCATGAACCGGTTCTCAAAGATGGTTTCCGTCACCAGGCTGGTGCCGTCCGCCGTGAGCAGCAGGGCCATCATCTGCGACTGCAGGTCGGTGGGGAAGCCCGGATGAGGCAGCGTCTTGATGTCCACCGCTTTCAAACGTTCTTCCGAGCCGACTTGAACCCGAATGGCGTTATCTTCCTCGCCCACACTCACACCCATTTCCTGCAGCTTGGAGATGAGCGGCCGCAGATGGTCAGCAATCGCGCCTTCCACGCGGACGTTTCCGCCGGTGATAGCGGCTGCGATCATGTACGTTCCCGCCTCGATGCGGTCGGGAATGACGGTATGGACCGCGCCCTTCAGGCGCTCCACCCCGTCGATTCGGATAACGCCGGTGCCCGCGCCGCGGACCTTGGCACCCATGGCTCCCATGAAATTGGCGAGATCGACGATCTCCGGCTCCATCGCCGCGTTCTCAATGACGGTTGTGCCTTCCGCCAAGGAAGCGGCCAGCATGATGTTTTCCGTGGCGCCGACACTGGCGACATCCAAATAAATCTTCGCTCCGCGCAAGCGGCCCTCCGAACGAACTTCAATCCAGCCCGGGCCGACCTCAATCTGCGCGCCCATCGCCTCGAAGCCCTTCAGATGTTGATCGATCGGCCGCGTGCCGATGGCGCAGCCTCCGGGCAGAGCGATCCGAGCACGGCCCATTCGAGCCAGCAGCGGTCCGAGCACGAGGAAGGATGCCCGCATGCGCTGTACCAGCTCGGGAGCCGCTTCCGTCGTCGTCAGACGGGCCGCATCGATCCGAACGGTTTCATTCGCGTAATCGACCTGGGCTCCGAGACTCGCCACCACCTGATTGATCGTCATGACATCATCCAGACGCGGAGCCTCCTGGATGACGCATTTCCCTTCCGAGGCCAACAAAGTCGCTGCAATAATCGGCAGGACTGCATTTTTCGCCCCGCTGATTTTTACCGTTCCGTTCAAGCTATGTCCACCGCGGACGATGATTTTCTTCATGCCGCACCCCTCCGCGTCCTGTTTTCTTCGCAAATCATCTTCATAATATTCGCAGCCTCTTTTGATTTTCATGTGGTAGCTGTTGCCAAGGTCAAACTTTCCGCTCGTCTGAATGGGGTTATACCCATTTTGAGCGATTGAGCCGTTTGTTATGCACTCCGCTTGCGAATGCTTGGTGGCAGATTGGTTGTGCTGACCATGCTCTTACCGATGCCGCCTTCGCCTTAGAAAAATCCCTTCAATCCGGATGACCAGCTGATGTAATCCGTGAAAAAGCGCCCCACTTCATACCCCAAGGCGACCGCCAGCAAAATCTGCAGCAGCCGAGCGGCAAATGACTTCGGCTCCTTCAAGATTCGGTCGAACTTGACCTGCTGCAAAGCCACCCACGCGATAACAATGCAAACCAGCATCGTCACAAGCGAAGTCAGACTGCCGACGGCAATGGAGCGAGCGATCTCCTCATTCAAACGGGTATTCCCCTCTCCAACTACAGGATATGTGACATAGGCCCTGATGGTTAATCGGTCAAAGCAAGCTTGAGCGAATAGGGCTGGTTCTCTGCCGTTGCCCCTTCGGTTGAAGACACTTTGACGTAATAGGTGCCCGGCTTCAGGCGGATGGTACTTCCTCTCTCCCGCAGCAGAAGATCGTTTTGTCCGGGCAGCGTGCGGGCGACCGCCACTTGCTTGATCGTGGAGTCGGTCACCAGCATATCCAGCATGCCTGCCGTCCATTCGCTCGTCATCGTCAGCTTGACATCCGTTTCCTTGCTGATCTTGAAACGAAACCAATCGACATCCTTCGGCGTGCTGATCACCCCGCTGTAGGCCAAGTCCGGCCGCATGACGGAAGCCTGATAAGGCTTGTCATCGGGCTCCCGCGGATCGATCGTTTCCCCGTCGTAGTCCACCCGCAGGGTGTACTCTCCACTGGGAGGAGAATCCGACCGTTCCACGCTGCCTACACGGATGTAGTACAGCCCGGGCCTCACCTCAGCTTGGTCGATTCGCTCCGCCATGCCTTCGTCGGTTCGGTCAACCGTCGGAGCCGCCGCTTCATCCGCCCGGCGGAGCATCAGGGTAAGGTCGATTCGCTGGGATACCGTAGAGACCTTCAAGCTGAGCTTGCCCGGCCGGTCCACCTTGAGGGAATACCAATCCTCGTCGCCCGAGCGATGGAATGTCCCGGTGAGAACGTGGTTTCGCGGAGCCAATCGGTAAGCCGTATAGGCGCGGTCATTGCTTTCGAATCGGTCCTGCATCATCCGAAACCCAGGAAGAAGATGGATGACCGTCCCCTGCCTGCCTTCCGGTAGGAGCAGCCGGACATAGAGAGTTCCTGTCTTGACCGGCAAGACAAACGCTCCGTCTGCATTCGCCTTCACGGAAGTTCCTTTCGCATCCCCTTCGTAAAAGGCTTCCACGGACGCTCCCTTGGCCAGCTTGGCGGGAGTCAGTGTCAGGTCGATGTAGCCGTTATAGGGCGCATCAAAGGAAATCCACTGCTCGCTTCCGGTTCCGCTGAGATCCGTCTGCTTGTTCATCGGCAGCTTCCGTGCGGCCTCTCTCGATACGCCCGCATAGGAACGGACAACTGCCGCATCCGCCGCCGCGAGGGCCCGGTCTGCGCGCAAAAGACCATATCCGGTCTCCTTGTCCCAGCCTTCCTCCTGCAGGTCTTCCGCCGTTTCCCGGATCAGCGTCCGCAGCTCGTAGGGGGCGAGACCCGGATGACGCTCAAGGACGAGCGCGATCACAGCCGCCGCTTGCGGAGCGGCCAAGGAGGTGCCGCCACTAAAACGGTAGGTTCCCTTGAGCGAAGTCGTGAAGACATTCCAAGGGGCGACGATATCCATCTCCGGCCCGTAATTCGACAAGACGGCCCGGGTATTGTCTCCCATAACTCCTCCAACCGCCAGTACCGTCGGATAAGCGGCGGGGTACTTGACGTCCTTCCCTTCGTTGCCTGCGGCGGCGACGAGAACGACGCCCTTCGATTCTGCATACCGCACGACCGATTCCATGTAGGTCGACGGCTTATTCAATCCGAGGGACAGCACCACGATATCGGCACCGTGATCCACTGCGTATCGGATGCCTTCTCCGAGCAGGTCTTCATCGCCCGTTCCGTCCGCTTCAAGCGCCTTGATCGGCATGATGCGGGCATTCGGCGCGATGCCGGCAATGCCCTTCTCGTTATTGATCGCAGCCGCGATCACACCGGCGACGTTCGTTCCGTGCCCATTATCGTCCGAAGGCAGGAAATCGGGCTTCACCAGATTGACCCCTTTCACGAGTGAAGCCGACAGGTCCGGGTGGTCCAGCTCAATGCCGGTATCGACGACGGCGATCAAGACCTTCTTGCTGCCCGTCGCCGCTTCCCATGTATCCGGTACATGGATTTGCTTCAAATAGCTCTGGTGGCTGAGCATCGGATCATTCGGCGCGACTGCCACCTGATAGGATTGGTTTCGTTCGACGGAGACCGTTTCCCCGGAGCGGGACCAGCGATCGATCCAGGCGGTCAAGTCCTGGCCTTCCTTCGGCCGAGCGACCGTTACATGCGACTCGGGATGCTCCCGAATGACCTCGCTTCCCTCCAAGAAAGCTTTTGGAGGCTTGTCCTTCCATTGTAGAATCCAGGAATCCGATCGGTTGCTCGAATTTGAGGAACCCGTCGCTTGTGCCGCTTTTTCTATTGTCAAAGG
Organism: Gorillibacterium timonense; assembly: GCF_001457415.1. GTDB lineage: Bacteria > Bacillota > Bacilli > Paenibacillales > NBRC-103111 > Gorillibacterium > Gorillibacterium timonense. Next base: position 99,800 of record NZ_LN881720.1, on the reverse strand, counting down.
AGCCGTGCTTCCAAAGGAAGAAAGGACGAAAACCAACACGAAGGTCATGGCGGCTGCCATAATCATGGCATGATGCTTTCTTCTCATGATACCAGGCAACCCTCACTCTGTTTATGGGATAGAAGAGTCTCCTCAAAGACCGGGGAGATTCGCCAATTTTATAGCATTTTCTCATTTATTTTACGATATTCGCGCTGCTTCGCACGAGTCCTGCCAGCATCTGTGAAAAAGTACCTGCATTCCGGCAAATGGATCTGTCTCGGTGCGGAAAGATGTTGAACGATTTTCCCTCAATTTCATTATTTTAACAGCGATTCGCATCGTGATGAGCCCCTCCTGCAACTGGAAGAGGGTAACCGTTACCAAAACCCATCGACTGAAATGGAAAAAGGCAGCGAATCGCTGCCTTTGTAGCTGCATGAAGCACGCATCCGGGTCGCTAACCGGCTCTTCAACGTTCCGTTCAAGCATACCATTTCCGTTAAAATAAATCCATGCCCACCACGGAGAAAATGTTCTGGAGCTCCGACAGGATGCCCTGCGGATAAAAGCCGAGGACAATGCCCGCCACCGCACAGAACCAAAGGACTGCGTTCAGCGTCCAGGGAATCTTCTCGCCCCGCGTCTCCCCGATCTCGCCGCGCATGAACATCTGCCGCAAAATGCTGAAGGAGTAGTAGAAGGACAGGACGCTCGTCGCGGCCATAATCAGCGCCAGCGCGTACATACGGAGCTGAACAGCTCCAAAGAGAATGAACAGCTTGCCGAAGAAGCCCGCGGTCACCGGAAAGCCGGCAAGGGACAGAACCAAGAGCAGCATCGCCACAGCCGTTCCCGGGGACCGGTAATACAGCCCGGCAAAGCCGCTGAGTTCCTCGGTGCCGGACAGCCTCTCGACGATCATGACGGCCGCAAAAGCGCCGATCGTCATCAAGAGATAAGCGATCAAATAGTAGATCAGCTCCGAGAAGTTCGTAAGATGGACCACTGAGAATTGGATTCCGATCGGCACGAGCAGATACCCGGCATTGGCTATCCCGGAATATGCAAAGAGCCGTTTCATGTTCTTCTGGCGCAGCGCGAGCAGATTGCCGACGATCATGGACATCGCCGCCAGGATCATGATTGCGAGAAAGACGTCGTATTCCAGCCCGCTGATGTTTTCTCCGCGAAGCAGGGTCTGCTGGAAGAAGACTCCGTAGAACAGGCGAAAGATGACCGCAAGCCCCGCTCCCTTCGATACAACCGCCAGAAATGCGGCGATTGGCGTGCTCGCTCCTTGATAGGTATCAGGCGCCCAGGTGTGGAAGGGAGCTGCCGCAATCTTGAAGCCGAATCCAGCGAGAAGCAGGATGAAAGCGACGTAGATCAGCGGAATCAAGCTCATGTCCGCCGATTGAACGGCTTCGTTAATGGAGATGAGCTGCGTGGAGCCCGAAATGCCGTAGAGAAAAGACATCCCATAGAGGATGACAGCCGAAGAGATTCCGCCTTGGATCAAATACTTGAAGGCTCCTTCGTTCGCCTTGCGGTTCTTCTTGCGGATTCCAGCGAGCACATAGCTGGACAGGCTGAGCGTCTCTAGTCCGACATACAGAATGATGAGATCCGACGACGAGGCCATGATCATAGCGCCGAGAACGGCAGCTAGGAGCAAGTAATAATACTCTCCCTCCGAGGTGATCTCCTCCCGCTTGAGCGAGCCGATGCTCATGAGGAGAACAAGGCCCGTTCCGGCGAAAAAAACCAGCTTGAGCACGTTCCCGAAATCGTCGATCCGGTAGCTGCCTTCGAGCAGCGATACCGTCTCGGCCGGATTGATCTGGTAGCCGACCAACACGGCTGCCGCCACTGTCCCTGCAAGCGCCAGCCACCCGATCAGATTGCGATTCACCGTGCGCGGAAGAAACAGATCGAGCAGCAAAAGCAGAAGAAAGCTGGCGGCGACCGTGAGCTCGGGAGCCAAGTGGGCGAGGTCGCCCACGGTAGGTCCAGTCCATTCTTGAACGCCCATGGCTATTCACCCGCCTTTGCAACAGTAGACTCGATATGGGATGTAAAGTCGGCGACCGCTTTCTCCACGGTGTGGCTGATCATGCCCGGATACACCCCGAGCAGCAGGATGAAGGTCGTCAGGATGATCATCGGCACCGCCTCGATCAGCCGCGCATCCCGGTAGCGGGGACCCCCGCTAGCGGACGCGGCTCCGCCCCCGTTCGGAGCGATGACGCCTGAGCCGCCCACGGTTCGAGGAGCTTCATCGCCCGGCGGGCCGAAGGTCATCGCTAGAACCGCCCGCAGCATATAAGCGGCGGCAAGCACAAGCCCGAGAAGGCCAACTGCCGCGATTGCCTTGTAAGAGCCGCTTAGGCCGACGAATACGAGCAGCTCGCCCACGAAGCCCGAAAGCCCCGGCAGGCCGAGCGACGCCAGCCCGGCGAACAGCAGGATACCGCTGATGAACGGGATGGACGAGGCGAGGCCCGAAAGCTTCGCAAGCTCCGTCGTTCCGGTCCGCTCGCACAGGCTTCCGACGAGAAGGAACAGGAGCGCAGAGATGAGGCCGTGTGAGACCAGCTGGAAGACCGCGCCGGACCAGCCCGCCGTATTGAACGCGGCGAGGCCGAGCAGCACGATGCCCATCTGGCTTACGCTCGAATAAGCGAGCACGAGCCGGAAGTCCTTTTGCACGAATGCCAGAATCGCTCCGTACAGCAGATTGATCAGCCCGAGCACGGCGAGGAGTAGAGTATAGCTCTTCGCCTGCTCCGGGAAGAGCAGAATCCCGAAGCGAATGAGGCCATACGCGCCCATCTTAAGCAGAATGCCGGAGTGGATCATGACGACCGAAGGAGGGGCCTCCTGGTGCATCTTCAGCATCCAGGTGTGGAACGGAAACACGGGCAGCTTGATCCCGAATGCAAGCAGAAGCAGGAAGAACAGGAACGTCTTCATGCCCGCCGTCAGCGTAAAGGGATTATTGGCATAATTCAGATAAGCTTCAGGATTGTGGAACAGATTGTTCATGATCGTCTGAATATCGCCGCTGTACTGGAAGGCCATCGTCTGCTCATCCAGGGTAAACCCTGCCGTTGCGATCAGGATGAGGAAGGCCGTCAGCATCAGCGCCGACCCGATCCCGTTGTAGAGCAGGAATTGGATGGCGGCCTTCTCCCGGTTCACCGAGCCCCAGATGCCGACGAGAAAGAACACCGGAACAAGCGCAGCCTCAAAGAACAAGAAGAACAAGAACAGGTCCCGAGCCATGAACACGCCGAACATCGCCGTCTCCAGAAGGAGGAACAGGATGTAGAACAACTTCCAGCGCTTCTTGATCTGTACGGAGGCGAGCGCCGCCATAGCCGCCACAAGCGCCGTCAGGAACACGAGTGGAAGCGACAAGCCATCCACCGCCAAGTGATAATCGAAGCTCAAGGTGAACGAGGTAGCCCCGAGCAAGCTTTTATCGAGCGGGATGCGAATCCAGGAATGCTGCTCCACAAATTGAAAGTCGGCGATTTGAGCTTGAAACTGAACGAACAGGATGCAGGAAAACAAGAGCGGCAGGAAGGAAGCGGCGATACCTACCCGCTGCAGAAGCCGGCCGTTCTCTTTGGGAATCACGGTCAGAACAAGCACCCCGAGGAGCGGCGAAAGAAGAATCAGGCTGAGGAGGGGCAGGTTATCCCACATGCCAAAACCTCCTTCCGGCATAAATCAGCAGCATCGCGACGAGCCCGAGCAGAGTCACGAGGCCGTATGTCTGCACACGTCCATTTTGCAGGCGCGTTCCGAGCCGGTGCAGCTGCATCACGGCAAGCGCGACCAGCTTGACGGCTCCGCCAATCACATAGCGGTCAAACAGCTCCAGGACAAACCCGAAACCCTTCACCGGAGCGATAATAGCACGCTCATAGAACGCATCCACGTAGAAGCCTTCTTCGGCGGCTCTTCCGAGCCGGAGGAAGCGCCCCTCCATCCGACTGCCGCGCCCATACGCGAGATAGCCGAGTCCGATGCCGAGAAGCCCGGCTACGGTCGAAAGAAGCAGCACGGTCCAATCGACGTCATGGGCGAATTCCTGGCTGGTCAGCCAGCGGCCGAAGCTGGACGTTCCCGGTAGGAAGAGGAAGCCGGCTATCGCCGCCGGAACGGCGAGCGCGATCAGAGGAGCGGTCATCGACCGGGGCAAAGCCTCCTGTTCACTCTGACCCTCGCCGCGTCCAGGGCCAAAAAAGACGAGGAAGACGAGACGAGCCATGTAGAAGGCGGTCAGCACCGCGGTCAGGAGGGCAACGGCGAACAGGAAGGGTCGCTCCTGATAGGCTTCCGCCAGGATCGCATCCTTCGACCAAAAGCCGGAGAAGGGCGGAATGCCGGACAAGGCCAGCGCTCCGATACCAAAGGTCCAGGCGGTTGTCTTGAGCTTGCCGGCGAGGCCGCCCATCTGCCGGATATCCTGGGTATGTACCGCATGAATCACGCAGCCCGCCGCGAGGAACAGGAGCGCTTTGAAGAACGCGTGCGTGAACAAGTGAGAGATTCCGGCGGTGTAAGCGGCATAGCTGCCGAGCCCCAGCGCCAGCATCATATACCCGAGCTGGCTGACCGTGGAATAGGCCAGCACTCGCTTGAGATCGTTCTGACCGATGGCGAGCAAGGCGGCAAACAGCGCCGTAAACGCCCCTGTCCCGGCCATGACATCAAGAGCGGCTGTCGAGTGCAAGAAGATCGGATACGTTCGGGCGATCAGATAGACGCCCGCCGCCACCATCGTCGCCGCATGGATGAGCGCGCTGATCGGCGTCGGCCCCTCCATGGCATCCGGAAGCCAGGCATGCAGCGGGAACTGTCCCGACTTGCCCATGGCGCCCAGGAAGATCAGAAGCGCGATCGCCGTCGTGAGTCCGGCGGACATCGCGGCGTCCCCCGCTGCTCCGCCTGCCAGCGGGAATGCGTTCTGGAGCGACGTAAATTCGAGCGCGTGGCTCGGCATGTTCCAGTACAGCAGCAGAATGGCGAAGAACAAGCCCATGTCGCCGATCCGCGTCATGAGAAAGGCCTTCTTGGCCGCCGCTCGCGCTTCCGGCTTCCGGTACCAGAAGCCGATCAACAGGAACGAGCAAGCCCCGACCAGCTCCCAGAACAGATAGAATTGGATGAGGTTGACGGAAAGCGTCAGGCTCAGCATCGAGAAGGCGAACAGCGAGACATACCCGTGAAAAACGGTGAAGCGCTCATCCTCCGCCATGTACCCGCATGAATAGATCAGAACGAGCAGGCTGATGGAAGAGACCAAGAGCAGCATCAGCACATTCAGGTTGGTAACCTCGTACCCCATGGTCAGGGTGAAGTCCCCTGCCTTCAGCCATGTCCAACTGTTCCACGTGAAATCGGCCGCGTTGTCCCGGAGCCTGCCCAAGTAGATCGCAAGGGCAAGGGCAAAGGAGGCGGCACCGGCCGCCAGGCTGATCGCGGCCCCGAGCTTCTTTGCCTGCCGCCCAAGGGCGGTCAAGGCCAGGAAGGCGGCGAGCGGAAACAGCGGCACAATCCAGGCATATTGCGATATCGTGGATGGCATGATCAGTCCTCCTTCCATCAGTGCTTCAGGTCGTCCATCTCGCTCACATCAGCGGTCGGCTTGTTTCGGTACAGCGCGATCAAGAGAGCGATCCCGACCGCTGCTTCGGCTGCCGCCACCGTTATCGTGAAGAGTGAGAACACTTGGCCGGTAAGCGAAGGGTTCACGCCCATTTTGGAGAATGCGACCAAATTCAAGTTGACGCCGTTCAGCATCAGCTCGATCGACAGGAGCACGATGACCGCATTGCGCTTGGTCAGCGCTCCATAGAGCCCGATGCAGAAGAGAATGGCGCCCAGCGTCAGATAAGGCGATAAGAGTCCGCTCATCCCTACTCCTCCTCCCGTTTGGCAATGACGATCGCTCCGACGAGGGCGACCGTAAGCAGCACCGCCATGATCTCGAAGGGAATGGCATGGCGGCTCATGAGTAGCTTGCCGATTTCGAGCGTCGTGTTGTTCGCTTCCGCCGTGGGGACTGCGGGAAAGCTGGCCTTTTGAATGGCGTAGTAGAGAACGCCGAACAGTGCGAGTACGCCGACGGCGGTCAAAATTTCATGTACCCGGCCGGTTGCCGCGGTTGTCGCTTCTTCCTCCGCGTCGGATCGGTGCTTGGTCAGCATAATGCCGAAGATCATGAGAATCGAGACGGCGCCCGCATAGATCAGCACCTGCACGAACGCTACGAAATCCGCGCCCAGCATGAGGTAGAGTCCCGCCAGACTCACAAACGTCACCGCAAGCGACGCGACCATGTGCACCACCTTGACCGAATTCAGCATGACGACGCCTCCCCCGATCGAGAGGATGGCAAACAGCATGTACAGGTAGCTTCCCGGGTCTTTTACATTATCGGCGAGGTTATTCAGCATCCTTCTTCGTCCCGCCCTTCTTCACCATGGCAGAGTTGTTCTCCTGACGGATGTTGGCCGTGTTTCCGCTCAGCCACTCCCGGTCCTTGAACAGGTCATCCCGGCTGTATGCCGCCAGCTCGAAGTTGTTCGTCATGACGATCGCCTCCGTCGGGCATACCTCCGTGCAGAGATCGCAGAGGATGCACAGCTCGAAATTGATGTCGTACGTATCGATGACCTTCCCTTTCTTTTCGGGATCGGGGTTCGGTTTTCCTGTCAGCGAGATGCATTCCGTTGGACAAATCCGTGCGCAAGCGTTGCAGACAATGCATTTTTCCGGATCAAAATGCTGGACGCCCCGGAACCGGTCGGGCATGTTGAGCGGAACCTCGGGATACGCGTAGGTTACTTTTTTGCTGAGCATCGCCTTCAGGGTGACGCCCATGCCTTTTACCAGGCCCGTGCCTTTCATCGGCTTCCCCTCCTTCGATCATCCCTTCCCTCTTCGCTACATAAACCCATGCATGTACCCGGCGGTGATGAAAATATTCAAGAGCGCAAGCGGAAGCAGCACCTTCCAGCCGAAGCTCATCAGCTGATCCACCCGCACCCGCGGCAGAGTGGCCCTCAGCCAGATCAGAAAGAACACGCAGAAGCCGAATTTGAGCAGAAACCAGAGGATGCCGGGAATAAAATCAAGGATCGGCAGCGGCGCATGCCACCCGCCGAGAAAAAGTACCGTGGTCAGCGCGGAAATCGCAAACATGTACACATACTCAGCCAGCATGAAGAAGGCGAATCGGAAGCCGCTGTATTCCACGTGGTAACCGGCCACCAGCTCCGATTCCGCCTCCGGCAGGTCAAAGGGCGTCCGGTTCAGCTCCGATACGGCAGCCACGACAAAGACAGCGAAGCCGACGATCTGCGGCAGGAAGTTCCAGTGATGCAGCCCTCCCGCCTGAAGATTCACGATATCGCGCAGGTTGAGACTGCCCGCCATCATCACGGTCCCCGTGATGGACAGGACGAGAGGAACCTCATAGCTGATCATCTGCGCCGCCGAGCGCATGCCCCCGAGGAGCGAATATTTGTTGTTCGAGGCCCATCCGCCGAGAATGATCCCGAGCGTGGAGATTCCCGACAGCGCGACATAATAGAGAATGCCGACATTCAGATTGGCAAAATAGAGCGTGCTCGTAAACGGAATCGCCGCGATGACGGCGAAAGCGGGTACGAAGGCGATGACCGGCGCGATGCGGAAGAGGCCTTTTTCCGCCTTGGCCGGAATGGTGTCCTCCTTGATGAGCAGCTTGAGGATATCGGCAAAGCTCTGGAAGAGTCCGTACGGGCCAACCCGGTTCGGACCGATGCGGTACTGCATCCAGCCGATGATCTTGCGCTCGAAGTAGATCGCGTACGTCACGAAGAAGAGCACGATCAGGAGCATGACGACAGTCACGGCGACGATGCCGCCGAAGCTGCCCCAGGTGAGGGGGCCGTTCAACCAGTCTCCCATCAGCAGTCCACCTCTCCGACGACAATATCGATGCCGCCCAGAATGAGAATCAGGTTGGTCATCGTTTCTCCGACGAGCAGCTCGGGCAAAATTTGCAGATTGATGAACGATGGGCGGCGGAACTTCAGTCGGTACGGTTTATCCTTGCCGGTGGAGACCAGGTGGCAGCCGATCTCGCCGCGCGGAGATTCGATCGCGGTGTACGATTCCCCCGCCGGTACGCGGAGAATCTTCGGTACCTTGCCCATGATCGGTCCGTCTTCGGGGAAGACCTCCAGCGCCTGCTCCAGAATGCGCAGCGACTGGTGCATCTCCTCGATTCGGAGCAGGTAACGCTCGTAGCAATCCCCATTCGTCCCCACGGGCACATCGAATTCAAAGCGGTCGTAGAGGCTGTACGGCTGTGCTTTACGCAGATCGTGGTTCACGCCTGTGCAGCGCAGGTTAGCGCCGCTCAGCCCGTACCGGATGGCCGTCGCGGCGTCGTAACGGCCCACGCCCTTGATGCGGGCGAGGAAGATCTCGTTGCCGCTGACGAGGCGATCGTATTCCTCCAGCTTGCCGCGCATGTGCGGGATGAAAGCCCGCACCTTATCCAGCCAGCCGGGAGGCGCATCCCATTTGACTCCGCCGACGCGCATGTAGTTGTAGGTCAGGCGGGCTCCGCAAAGCTCGTTGAACAGGTCGAGGATGAGCTCCCGATCGCGGAACGCGTAGAGGAACGGGCTCATCGCGCCGATATCGAGCAGGTAAGTACCCCACCAAACCAGATGGCTCGCGATTCGCTGCAGCTCCATCACCGTCAGCCGGAGGAATTCGGCCCGCTCGGGGACCTCCAGCTGCATCATCTTCTCAACCGAATGGACGAGAACGTAATTGTTGGTCATGGCGGAGACATAGTCCATGCGGTCGGTATAAGGAATGATCTGGGTGTAGGTCAAGTTCTCGGCCAGCTTCTCCGTTCCCCGATGCAGATAACCCATGACGGGCGTCGCCTCGGTGATCACCTCGCCGTCCAGCTTCACGACGATGCGGAATACGCCGTGCGTGCTCGGGTGCTGCGGGCCAACGTTGAGCAGCAGCTCTTCCGTTCGGATCATGGCGCTTTACACCTCCGGGTCCAGCGGTTCGTAGTCCTTGCGCAGCGGGTGGCCGACCCAATCGTCCGGCATGAGAATCCGCCGCAAATCGGGATGCCCGGGAAAATCGATCCCGAGCAAATCGTAGATTTCCCGCTCGTTCCAATTGGCCGTCGCCCAGACCGGAGTCACCGAGGGAATCGACGGCTCATTCCGCTCCGTCTTTACCTTGACGGCATACTCCTCGCCCGTAGAGAGAGAAAGAAGATAATAGACCACTTCCATGTGAGTCTCGTAATCGGTACCTGCCATGCTGCGCAGATAATCCAAGTGAAGATCATCATGATCGCGCAGCAATAACGCCGCTTCCTGCCAGCTGTGCGCGTCTATGATGAGATAGGGACGCCAGGAGTCCAGCTCACTCAAGTAGCTGTCGGTGACCGCCGTTAAGCCGAGTGCGGTTTGCAGCAGCGATACAACCTCGGCTAGACGCTCCTGCCGCGGATCGGGCGCGTGCGCATCCTCTTGAGCAAGCTGCGGGTTCTCCGTAGGAGACGGCGGATTTCCGACCGTCGCAGCTGACGCTTCTGCTTGCGCGCTAACCCGCATCGAGTCGACATTCGAGTCAGGTGCCTCAGACGTTGCGGCCTCCTTACCGGGACTCGCACTCGGTTGGCTGCCTGCTTCCGTATCCTTCTCCGGTCCAGTCATCGGCTGGTCACCCGCTTTCCGGTTTTGGCTTCGTAGCGGATCTTCTCCTGCAGCTTGTTGATGCCGTAGATCAGGGCGGCCGGGTTGGGCGGACAGCCTGGGATGTAGACATCCACGGGCACAATCTGATCGACGCCCTTCACCACGGAATAGGACTTCACGTAAGGGCCACCCGCCGTAGCGCAGGAGCCCATGGCGATCACCCACTTCGGCTCGGGCATCTGATCGTACAGGCGGCGCAGGAGCGGAGCCATCTTCTTCGTGACCGTTCCCGCCACGATCATCACGTCCGACTGCCGGGGAGAGGTGCGGAAGATGACGCCGAACCGGTCGAGATCATAGTGGGAAGCGCCGGTTCCCATCATTTCAATGGCGCAGCACGCAAGCCCGAAGGTGAGCGGCCAGAGAGAATTGCTGCGAGCCCAGCCCTTGAGCTGCTCCAGGGTCGTGAGAAACACGTTCCGCTCCATCTCTTCCCGCTCTTCCGGCGAGATTCCGTCTAGAGGGAATTCCATTGCAGCACCTTCTTCCTCCAGGCATAGAGAAGCCCCGTCGCAAGCAGCCCTACAAACATGCACATTTCCACAAACGCAAACAAGCCGAGCTTGTTGTAAGCGACGGCCCAAGGGTACAGAAAGACAGTTTCCGCATCAAAAATGACAAACATCAAGGCGAACAGGTAATAGCGAATGTTGAACCGCACCTGTCCTTCACCTACCGGCTCGTTGCCGCTCTCGTACGTCGTTTCCTTTTCCGCCGTCGGCCTGCTCGGCCTCAGCAGTCTTCCGAGGGATAGAGCGGCTGCCGGCAAAAGGATGCCCACAGCGATAAACACGGCGACAATCACATAACTGGCGTTCATGATTCGAGCCCCCGTTCGCTATTAAGAATGTAAGTGCTTTCTTGATTATAGCAAATCGTGAAAAAGATTGTCTATTCGGCTTTGCGCCTCCTAAGCCCGGACCGGTGCGGTGCCCTGCATAATCTCCATAAAGACCGCAACAGATGAACCCGAAATGAGATCTTTTCATTTTTCCTCGGGCATGCAAGGCGTTTTTGCCGCGTCCTTCTATCACCAGTGTACGTGCCGGTCAGATAGGAAATGCTCGCTTGCGCTGTTTCCTGCCTGCTCTTCTCTGCTCGCGCCACCGCCCAGAAATAAAAAAAGCGAAGGATCAGCTCCTCCGCTTTTTGCTAGTGTCTATGGCTGGCAACGTTTATCCGGTTGACCGCACGCTTGAGAGCGAGCTCGGCCCGCACCGCATCGTACTCGTCCTGATGGAGCAAGCGGCTCTCGGCACGGCGCTTCGCTTCCTCAGCGCGGCTGAGGTCGATGTCGGTCGGAAGCTCCGCCGTCTCGGCGAGAATGACGACCTTGTCCTTGCGGACTTCCATGAAGCCTCCGCCAAGCGCTACGACTTCCTCTTCCCTTCCGTCGGTCTTGATGCGCACCGGCGAAATTTTGAGAGGCGTGAGCAGCGGAATGTGGTTCGGGAGAATCCCGAGCTGGCCTTCCACGCCCTCCACGACGATCATATTGACGTCATGGTCGAACACTTTGCGCTCCGGGGTCACGATTTCGAGTCTAAATGTGCTCATTACAGCACCCTCCTGACCGTACGGACAATTTCTGCCGCCGCAGAGACGGTGCAGGGACGGCTGAGTTCCCGCATGTCCCTCTTGCTCACTTGCCTATGGGAAGCAAGAAGGAAAAGGTGCGGAATACCCGTCCGCTCCTACGCCGCTTACGGCGGAGAAAGCTGCCCTTACAGAGTTTTCGCTTTCTCCACGGCGCCCTCGATGGAGCCGACGTTGATGAAGGCGAGCTCCGGCAAGTCGTCGTATTTGCCATCAAGCAGTTCCTTGAAGCTCCGTACGGTTTCCTTGACCGGAACATAGATGCCGGGGGTTCCCGTAAAGGGCTCGGCGACGTGAAGCGGCTGGGACAGGAAGTTCTGAACCCGCCGTGCCCGGTAAACCGTCACCTTGTCTTCGTCGCTCAGTTCATCCATCCCGAGGATGTTGATGATATCCTGGAGCTCTTTATAACGCTGCAAGAGGCGTTTGACCCCTTGGGCTACTTCGTAGTGTTCGTCTCCGACCACTTCCGGGGTCAGAATCCGCGAGCTGGATGCAAGCGGGTCGACGGCGGGGAAAATCCCGATGGCCGCGATGTTACGCTCCAGGTTCGTCGTGGCGTCCAAGTGGGCAAACGCCGTGGCAGGAGCCGGGTCGGTGTAGTCATCGGCAGGAACGTAGATCGCTTGAATCGACGTTACCGAGCCTTGCTTGGTCGTCGTAATCCGTTCCTGCAATTGGCCCATTTCCGTAGCGAGCGTCGGCTGGTAACCTACCGCAGACGGCATACGGCCGAGCAGAGCGGATACTTCGGAACCGGCTTGCGTAAACCGGAAGATGTTATCGATGAAGAGCAGCACGTCCCGGTTTTCTTCATCGCGGAAGTATTCCGCCATGGTCAGACCGGTCAGAGCTACGCGAAGACGGGCGCCGGGCGGTTCGTTCATTTGGCCGAACACCATCGCGGTCTTCTCAATAACGCCGGAGCCTTTCATTTCATGGTACAGGTCGTTCCCTTCACGGGTCCGTTCGCCTACGCCGGCAAAGACCGAGATCCCGCCGTGCTCTTGAGCGATGTTGTGAATGAGCTCCTGCATCGTAACCGTTTTACCGACGCCTGCGCCGCCGAACAAGCCGATTTTGCCGCCCTTCGGATACGGAGCGAGCAGGTCGATGACCTTGATACCCGTTTCCAGAATTTCCTGGGTCGGGGAGAGATCCTCAAAGCCAGGGGCCTGGCGGTGAATGGGGCTGTATTTTTTCGGGTTGACAGGCTCTCCCGGATCGATGCATTGGCCGATGACGTTGAACACGCGGCCGAGCGTTTCCGGTCCGATCGGAACCGAGATCGGTTTGCCGGTATCCACGGCTTCCATGCCGCGAACGAGACCGTCCGTGCTGGACATGGCGATGCAGCGAACCGCGTTGTCACCCAGGTGAAGCGCCGTTTCAACCGTCAGGCTGATGTCCGACTCTCCGGCGGCTTCCGCCTTTTTCTCAATCGTGATAGCGTTCAGAATATCAGGCAGCTGTCCACGTTCGAACTCGATGTCGACGACAGGACCCATGACCTGAAAAACGCGTCCTTTATTCATTTCAATTCCCTCCTAGTTTCAATCCCCACGCCCCCTGCGAGGCGCAACAGATCAGAGCCGAATTCCTGCTAGCACGCTGTCAACCTTAATCGTGTGGAGACGAAGCAGCGCCAATCGGTATGAGAAGTGGTGTGCCACCCTCGGCTTATGAGTTGACAGCGTGCTAGACCTGCGAGTTGGCGCCGGCGACGATTTCCGTAATCTCCTGGGTGATCGCGGCCTGCCGGGCTCGGTTATACGTAAGCGTAAGCGAATTGATCAAATTGGTTGCGTTCTTGGACGCGCTGCCCATGGCCGTCATCTTGGCGCCGAATTCGCTCGCTTTGCTCTCGAGAAGAGCGCTGTAGATGAGCGTCTCTGCATATTTCGGCAGAAGCACGCCAAGCACATCTTCCGCGGAAGGCTCATAATCGTAATCGTTCGAGCCGCGCTCGGCTTGAATATCCTCGAGTGGGAGCAGCTGCTTTAACGTCGGAACCTGTACGATCGCATTCACGAAACGGTTGTAGATGATATGGATCTCGTCGAACGATCCGTTAGCAAAATCATTTACGGCCGTGGAAGCCAGATCCTTGATGTCGCTGAACATCGGCGTGTCCGATAGGCCCGTAATTTCCTCCAGCACCGGGAAGTTGCGCCGGCGGAAGTAATCGCGGCCCTTGCGGCCGACCACGAGGAGCGTGTACTCGTCCTTCGACTTGTGGCGCTCTTCGATCACCTGCAGCGTCTTGCGGATTAGGTTAGCGTTGAAGCCGCCAGCAAGTCCGCGGTCGGAGGTGATGACGAGATACCCCGTCTTTTTCACAGGCCGTTTCTGAAGCATGGGGTGGCTCACATCGGATTGAACCGCTGCGATATGGGCGACCATCTCACGAATCTTCTCTTCGTACGGCCGCGCTGCCTCCGCCCTCTGCTGAGCTTTGCGCAGCTTGGCCGCCGCGACCATCTCCATCGCCTTCGTGATCTGCTTCATGTTCTGGACGCTTCGGATCTGGCGTTTGATTTCGCGCATTCCTTTTGCCATTTTCTCACCACCTAAAAACTTTCGATTAGTCGGGACTTGTTCCCGGCTTGAGAAAGTTCGCATCGTAAGCATCAACTAGCTTTCGGTATAGATGGGGGATTAATCCCCATCAGGAGAAAGCTCGCATCGTAAGCATCAACTAGCTTTCGAGATAGACGGGAAGTATCCCCATCAGGAGAAAGCTTGCATCGTAAGCCTTACCTATCAATCAGACAAGACGGGAGCATCTCCCGTCCGGTCTTTATTTCGAGGGAGCGAACCCCTTGCGGAATTGTTCGATGGCATCCTTGAGCGCCTTTTCGTTGTCCGCGGTCAGGTCCTTCGTATCGCGGATGGACGCGAGGATGGCCGACTGGTTGGCATCCATGTAAGCGAGGAATTCATGCTCGAACCGCTTGATGTCCTCCAGAGCCACTTCGTCCAGATACCCCTTGGTCGCCGTGTACAAGCTCGCAACCTGTTTTTCGACGCTGAGCGGCTGTTGGATGCCCTGTTTCAGCACTTCCATCAGGCGGGCGCCGCGGTTGAGGCGGGCTTTGGTGGAGCGGTCAAGGTCGGAGCCGAACTGGGCGAACGCCTGCAGCTCGCGGTATTGGGCCAGGTCCAGCTTCAGGGTACCGGCGACCTTCTTCATGGCCTTGATCTGCGCCGAGCTGCCGACCCGGGATACGGATACCCCGACGTTGATAGCGGGGCGCTGGCCCGAATAGAAGAGATCGGATTCCAGGAAGATCTGGCCGTCCGTGATCGAGATGACGTTCGTCGGAATGTAAGCGGAGATATCGCCTGCTTGCGTTTCGATAAACGGCAGCGCGGTGAGAGAGCCGCCCCCGAGTTCATCGCTCAGCTTGGCTGCGCGTTCCAGCAGACGGGAGTGAAGATAGAAAACGTCGCCCGGATAAGCTTCCCGGCCCGGAGGACGGCGGAGCAGAAGGGACAACTCGCGGTATGCAGCGGCTTGCTTGGACAAGTCGTCATAGATGATCAGGACGTGCTCGCCCTTGTACATGAAGTATTCGCCCATTGCGCAGCCGGCATAAGGAGCCAGGTACAGCAGCGGGGACGGCTCGGAAGCGCTGGCCGTTACGACGATGGTGTAGTCCATCGCTCCAGCGCGCTGCAGGGTGCCCACAACGTTCGCTACGGTGGATTGCTTTTGGCCGATGGCGACGTAGATGCACTTCACGCCATTGCCCTTTTGGTTGATGATCGTGTCGATGGCAATCGCGGTTTTCCCCGTTTGCCGGTCGCCGATGACGAGCTCGCGTTGGCCGCGGCCGATCGGGATCATCGAATCGATCGCTTTGATCCCCGTCTGCATCGGCTCAAAGACCGATTTGCGGTCCATGACACCGGGTGCAGCCGATTCAATGTTACGGAATTCCGTCGTCGCTACCGGTCCTTTGCCGTCAACCGGCTCTCCGAGCGCATTGACGACGCGGCCCAGCATGGCATCTCCGACCGGAACCTGCATGATGCGGCCGGTCCGCTTCACTTGGTCGCCTTCGCGGATATCCGTGTACGGACCGAGAATAACGATACCGACGTTGCTTTCTTCCAGGTTGAGCGCCATGCCCATGACGCCGTTCGAGAACTCGAGCAGCTCTCCGGCCATGCAGTTTTCGAGGCCGTGGGCGCGGGCGATTCCGTCCCCGATCGTAATGACCGTGCCGACCTCGTAGACCTGCATGTCTGCCTGGTAATTTTCAATCTGACTTTTAATCAGCGTGCTGATTTCTTCCGCTCTTATACTCAAAGGAACCTCACCCCTATCTACAATGCTTTGCTGCTAACCAAGGTTTTGCGCAGCCGGGACAGCTTGCCGGAGAGACTGCCGTCATACAGCATGTCGCCGATGCGGACCGTCAAGCCTCCGAGCAGATTCGTATCGATGACATTGACCACTTTGATCTTCTTGCCGGTCTTTTGGCCGAACTGCTTGGCGATCTCCACCGATTCCTCGTCCGTGAGGGGAAAAGGAGTCGTCACGACCGCTTCCGCCTGGCCGAGCGATTCCCCTGCGATCTTGCTGTAGTCGGCAGCCAGGGTGGAAAGCAGCGCTTCCCGGCGGCGGTCCACCAAGAGCTTTAGGAGATTCTCGACCTCTTCGGTGACTTTGCCTGCGAACAGGGTAGCGAGAACACTCTTCTTCACATCTGGCTGCAAGCTCGGATGTTCAAGGAGAGTCTGCAGCTCCCGACTCGACTCCAAAGCCGAGGCGATGAGCTTCAGGTCCTCTTCCGCCTGCACGGCGCGGCCCCGTTCATTAGCCAGTTCATAGAGCGCCTTTGCGTAGCGTTTGGATGCAGCCGTGTCCTTGCTCATGACTGCCCGTCCCCAATCTCTTTCAAGTAGTCGTCAACCAGCTTCTTTTGCGAACCTGGGTCGATTTCCTTCTCGATGATCTTCGTCGCGATGCGAACGGACATGTCGCTCACTTCGCTGCGCAAAGCGGTGATCGCCTTGTTCTTCTCGCTTTCGATCTGTTGAACGGCGTCTTCCTTCACGCGGTTCGCTTCGTTCCGGGCGGAGTGAATGATCTCCTCGGCCTGGCGGCTCGAAGCCTGACGAGCCTGCTCGACGATACCGAATGCTTCCTTACGCGCCGTATCAAGAGCCGCCTTCTGGTCCTCCAGATACTGAACGCTTTCGGCGCGGCTTGCTTCGGCCTTCTTAATTTCGCTTTGGACGTATTCGCGCCGTTTCTCCATCGTGGCAAACAGCGGCCCGAAGGCGTACTTGTTTAACAGCAAATAGAGTAAAACAAACGCGATGATCGTCACGGCAAAATTTATGATATTAAAACTCACGGTTAGTCCTCCCTTCGGCAACATGGCCGCAAGCGGCCAACAAAGATAAACGACTTTCAGCGTCTCTTGACGCCAAACGTTTACCGCTAGCAGCCGGAAATGCACAACCTGCTTGCGCGTCATCCTTTCCGGCGGAACAAGTAAAAGGAAGGCGCGGATGGCTTAGGCCTTCCCCGCCAAACCCGGACGATATGAACTTAAGCGCCAAAGTAGAACAGGAAAGCGAGGACGACACCCAGAATCGGCACAACTTCGACGATACCGACACCGATGAACATCGTGGTTTGCAGCGTGCCGCGGAGCTCAGGCTGACGGGAAATCCCTTCAACCGTCTTGCTGACGATCAAGGCGTTACCAATACCGGCGCCGATTGCGCCGAGACCTACTACGATTGCTGCTGCGAGATATGCCATTACTCCCATTGTAAAAATCCTCCCTAAACATGGTTTTGGATGGTTATAGTGATTCCCGTCCAGGTGATTGTGATCCACAGACAGGCTTGAAGCTTATGCTTGGATAGGCTTGGCTAATTGAAAACCGTTCTGTCAGGTTACGCATGCTCCTCCTCATGAACCGTCGCTTGCGCGATGTACACGAGCGTCAGGATCGTGAACAGGAAGGCTTGGATCGCCCCGACGAAAATACTGAAGCCCTGCCAAGCGAGCATGAGCGGGATCCCGAAGAAGCCGGCCATCGTGATGGTAGAGATCAGCACTTCCCCCGCGAAGATATTCGCGAAAAGCCGGAGAGCCAGCGTTAGCGGCTTAGCCAGCGTTTCGAGAAGATTGAGCGGGAAGAAGAAGAAGTACGGCTCGAAATAATGCTTGAGGTAATGCTTCGTATTCCGGGTAACCCCGTGAAGATGGATGATAACCGTCACGATGAGCGCAAGCCCAGCGGTGACGGACAGATCAGCCGTCGGGGATTTCCACCAGGAAACCTCGGCTCCCTCATGCCCTTTCTGAATCGCTTCGTCGATCACTTCCTGCGAGACCAGCGTGTGCCCGGCTACGACCAGCGGATGGTGATGCTCCGTCGTGATCAGGAGAGGCAGGCCCAGCAGGTTGCTCACAAAAATGAACATGATCAGCGTCATGGCCAGGGAGACGTATTTCTTGCCCGTCTTGAGATCCTGGGTGCTCGCGACCATGTCTCGTACGAACTCGACGACCCACTCCATAAAGTTTTGCATCTTGGAAGGATGGGTGACGGAGAGGTTCCTCACCGATAACCGGGCGAGCACGAACACGATGATGCAGGCTACCAGGATGGTCAGGACGCCGGCGATATCTACTTGGAGGCCGTGACCCAAATCCCATATCGGAAATTCATGCATGGATATTATTCACCCCTTTCCCCAACCTTGCCTTTAATGTTTTTTAAAAGCGGAGAGGATTCCGTAGACGATGATGCCGAGTTGAAACGAAACAAGGCCAATCACCATACCAACGAGATTCACCTGAGGAGATTTTAAGGCGAGGTAAGTGGCGGCGAGCACGATGGCAAGCCGCGTGACCAGCCCTAAGCCCCAAGCTTTTTTCTCCGACTTTTGAACAAGTTGTCGGGTGATGCGCTCGGTCCGATGACCGAGATTCCAAGTGATGGCCGTACTCGCGGCCGTGCCGAGTGCTAAGCCGAACCCCATCGCGCGAAAAGACGGAACGATCAGGGCCAGAATCAGGCAGACGGCAAAAAAGAGAAATGCAAAACGAAACAGCTTTCGAAGCAGGACAGCCAGGTCATCCATTCGTATCCTCCAAAAAGCGCTTGATGAGGAGAACCGCTCCGGCAAGTCCCAGCACGAGCCCGGCAAGCGTACCTGCGATCATCCAGGTTTTTCCGCCATTCGTCAGTCGGTCTATGTATCGGCCGGCAAAATGCCCTCCCAGAACAGCAAGCGCTACTTCCACACCGAGCGAGCCGACCAGTCCGGCGGCCTTCCACGCTTCATTCGGCCTATTCGATCCGGGTTCCGGCATTGCGGCACTCCCCCTTATGACCCCATTAAGCGGTTGCAGG
This sequence comes from Gorillibacterium timonense, assembly GCF_001457415.1. GTDB lineage: Bacteria > Bacillota > Bacilli > Paenibacillales > NBRC-103111 > Gorillibacterium > Gorillibacterium timonense. The sequence continues at coordinate 81,034 of NZ_LN881720.1, read as the reverse complement.
CGAGAACTTTCACGGATGGAAAATAGCGCAAAGAATCCTCATTCATTGTAGCTAAGGCAAGAAGTAGTGTCAATTGTACCAAAAAATAAACTTCTGTGAACGGACGTCGAAAAAACCTTGATAAATCAAGACTTGTGTCGTTTTGTTCTTTTTGCTACCGTTTCCACTGTGACCAAATCTATTGACAAATTGATATATCTGTTATATGGAGCTTTATGCCTATCCTGGAAAAAACGTCGAAAACCCTTGATACGCCTAGGTTTTTCGATCTTGCCCCCGTCCAACATTCCTCTCAATACGAATGAAAGTCGGCCGGTCCGAGGCAATTGCCCCGCCGGCCGTATGGTCCTGCTATTTTCTTCTCATTCGCCCGTTCCAAACGGCTCCGGCCGTTTCGCGGCGATTCCGAAATGATGCTTGATCGCCTGCACAATTCGCTCCGAAGAGCGGCCATCCCCGTAAGGGTTGGCGGCCCGGCTCATCCGGCCGTACAGCTCGGAATCCGTTAGCAGCGCTTTGGCACGCGAATAGACATCCTCTTCCTTCGTTCCGACCAGCTCCAAGGTTCCCGCCTCGACGCCCTCGGGGCGCTCGGTGGTATCCCGCAGCACGAGCACGGGGATGCCGAAGGAAGGAGCTTCCTCCTGCAGACCTCCCGAATCGGTCAGGATCAGGTGGGTGTGCGGATAAAAGTTGTACATATCCTCGACATCCAGCGGATCGATCAGCTTGATGCGCGGATGGTCGCCGAGGATCTCATTCGCCGGCTCGCGCACGGCCGGGCTCAAATGCACCGGATAGACGATGGCGATGTCCTCAAACTCATCCGCGATGCGCTTGATCGCGCGGAAAATCTGCCGATGCGGCTCGCCCTGGGATTCGCGGCGGTGCGCCGTCATCAGGATCAGCCGCTTGCCCTTCGCCCAGTCCAGCATCGGATGCGTGTACCCCTCGCGAACCATGTAGCGGGGAACATCCGTGATCGTGTTGCCGGTGATATAGACGCGATCCTTCGGCTTGTTCTCTTTGAGCAGATTGCCCGCCGACCAAGCCGTCGGAGCAAAATGCAGATCCGCCAGCACGCCGGTCAGCTGCCGATTCATCTCCTCGGGATAGGGCGACAGCTTGTTCCAGGTGCGCAGGCCCGCTTCGACATGGCCCACTTGAATCTGCTGGAGAAAAGCGGCGTAGCTCGCGAGGAAGGTCGTCAGCGTATCTCCGTGAACGAGCACGATATCGGGCTTCGCTTCCGCAAAAACCGGTTGAAGGCCCTGAATCACCCGAACCGTGATTTCCTCCAGGGACTGCCGGTCCTTCATGACGTTCAAGTCGTAATCCGCCTTGATCGCGAAGGTTTCCATCACCTGATCGAGCATTTGCCGATGCTGGGCGGTCAGGCAGACCACAGACTCAATCTCTTCCGGATGACGCTCAAGCTCCAGCACAAGCGGAGCCATCTTGATGGCCTCCGGCCTTGTCCCGAAGACGGTCATCACTTTCAGACGCTTCATAAACTCACCTTACCTTATCCATGGAAGTTGGCGCGGAATGCGGCTTCCGTCTTAAGACTCTCTATCGTACGATTCACCAGAGCGAAGGTTTCACAATAAAACGGCAATTATTTTGTCCCGAACAGACGGTCTCCTGCATCACCAAGTCCCGGAACGATGTAACCGTGGTCATTCAGATGATCGTCAATGGCCGCTACATACAGATCCACATCCGGATGCGCGTCTTGGATGGCTTTAACGCCTTCGGGCGCGGCGATCAGGCACATCAGCTTGATTTGGGTGCAGTTCAGCTTCTTCAATACGTCGATCGCAGCGATGGCGGAGCCGCCCGTCGCCAGCATCGGATCGATGACAATCAGCTCGCGCTCGGTAACGTCGGTCGGCAGCTTGGTGTAGTATTCAACCGGCTGCAGCGTCTCGGGGTCGCGGTACAAGCCGATATGGCCCACCTTGGCGGCAGGAATCAGCTTCAGAACGCCGTCCACCATGCCCAGACCCGCGCGCAGAATCGGAATCAGGCCCAGCATCCGTCCCGAGATGATCTTCGATTCGGTGCGAGCCACCGGGGTTTGCACCGTAACCGTTTCCAGCGGGATGCTGCGGGTGATCTCATAGGCCATAAGGGTCGCCACTTCGTCTACCAGCTCGCGGAAATCCTTGGTCGTTGTGTTTTCATCCCGGATGTACGTCAACTTGTGTTGAATCAGCGGATGATCGCATACAAATACTTGTCCCATCAGTAATCCTCCCGAACGGCTATTCACCGTTTTTTCCTAAAACTTTGTCCATTATAGCACAACCGATTCATTTAATCTTTTCCAAAACCATGAACAGGATATTCTTGGGTGAGCACCCGAGTATGCTTTATTTGCCCCTCTCCATCCCATTGACGCCTCTTCGGATCCATGGAGTTTACCCGCACAAAAAGAGAGCTTTCTCCACCTGTTCGGGGAAAGCTCTCTTCCTCGTGCCACTGGGCACGGTGATGGATTAATAAGCCAGGTCCTTGTAGAGCGGGAATTGCTCGGTCAGCTCACGAACCATGCCGCGGGCCTTGTTCAAGGCCGCTTCGTCCGTCGCATTTTTGAGGGTCAGGGCGATGATTTGGCCGATCTTCTTCATCGCGCCCTCGTCCATGCCCCGGCTCGTGACGGCCGGCGTGCCGATGCGGATGCCGCTCGTCACGTTCGGGCTCGTCGGATCGAAGGGGATGGCGTTCTTGTTGACGGTAACGCCGACTTCATCGAGCAGATGCTCCGCTGCCTTGCCAGTAATGTTGATGTTCCGCAGGTCGACGAGCATCAGGTGGTTGTCCGTTCCGCCCGACACGATGGTCAGCCCCTCGGCCATCAGCTCATCCGCCAGCACCTTGGCGTTCTTGACGATCTGTTCGGCGTACGTCTTGAATTCCGGCTTCAGCACCTCTCCGAAGGAGGCCGCCTTGGCGGCGATGATATGCTCAAGCGGACCGCCCTGCGTACCCGGGAACACGGCCTTGTCGATCTGCTGCGCCCACGCTTTGCGGGTAAGGATCATGCCGCCGCGCGGACCGCGCAGGGTTTTGTGGGTCGTCGTGGTCACGAACTGGGCGTAAGGGACCGGGCTCGGATGAACGCCAGCGGCGACGAGACCGGCGATGTGGGCCATGTCGACCATGAAGAGAGCGCCCACGTCCTGAGCGATGGAAGCGAAGGCTTCGAAATCAATCGTGCGCGGATAAGCGCTGGCGCCGGCTACGATCAAACGCGGGCGATGCTTGAAGGCCGCCTTGCGGACTTCGTCGTAGTCGATGCGGAAGTTGTCCTCGCGCACGCCGTAAGCGGCAAAGTTATACAGCAGGCCGGATGCGTTGACCGGGCTGCCGTGCGTCAGATGCCCGCCATGGGCGAGGTTCATCCCGAGCACCGTCTCGCCTGGCTTCAAGGCGGCGAGGTAGACAGCAAGGTTCGCCTGAGCTCCGGAGTGAGGCTGCACGTTGGCATGCTCCGCGCCGAAGATCTCCTTCGCCCGGTCGCGGGCGATGTCTTCGACCACGTCGACGAATTCGCAGCCGCCGTAGTACCGTTTGCCCGGATAGCCTTCCGCATACTTATTGGTCAGAACGGAGCCCATCGCTTCAAGTACAGCCGGGCTGACGAAGTTTTCCGAGGCGATCAATTCGATATTATTCTTCTGGCGATTCAGTTCCTTCCCCATCGCTGCGAGAAGCTCCGGGTCCTGCTTGCGCAAATGTTCCATGTCCATCCTCCCAAGATTATCGAATATACGTGACGCAGGCGGGTAGCCTGCGTGTTCGTCGTTTACGCCGATAGCCAAAGCCAATGTCTCATACTCATATGCCCATGCTCCATGAAAACCGGCAGCTGCCGGCATCATTCTTATACCGTATAGCGTTTCAATCAATGCATGACGCCGAGAAGCCCCTTACCGCCGGGCATTCGCGAATTTCAGGCTGCGTCGCCGCATCCTGCCGCAGGGCCTGCCACCCGTCTCGCACCAATCTTCTATCGGTGATCTATTGACACGTCCCGAGCTCGCGGGCCGCCGCTGGATCATAGACGGCTCGCGGCCCACCGATCAGCTTCGGCCGGCTGTAAGCCATCGTGACCGTGGCTTCACCGATCCACTTCGCCGTCGGCCGAACAGGGACGGCGACCGGCTTCAGATGCATGCCGATGAGCGTCGAGCCGATGTCGATGGCGGCATCCGCCCGCACCGCTTCCACGACGACCGGTGCCACCGCTTGCCCGTAGGCATATGCGGCGAGCGAGCCGCCTGCGTGCGGAACCGGGATGACCGACACCGGCTCCCAGGCCGGGAAGCGGCCGAGCCACTCCCGCTCCGCAACGAGCGTGCGGTTCAGGTGCTCGCAGCATTGGAACACCGGGCAGATGCCGCTCGTCTGACGGACGCGGCGAACGCCCTCCCAGATGCCGCGGGCGATCTCCAGGCTCCCGGAGGAGCCGATCCGCTTCCCGGCCACCTCACTCGTGCTGGCGCCGATGACGACGAGGCTTCCCGCGACAAGCCCGCCTGCGGCGATCAGCTCCCCGAGAGCCTGCTCCACAAGGGACGCAATCTCCTCGGGCGCAACCGCGCTTGCGGCGGAGAGCTCTTCTCCGGCCGTCCCCGCAAGGGCGACCGGACCTTCCGCGCACCCATTCGAACGGTGCTGCTGTTCTTCCGCTTCGCGGCCGGCTTTGGCCGTCCCTATAGCTTCGCTCATCGCCTTCTCCTCCTCTGCTCAACCGAACGATTGCAGCGTCGATTCCCGATTACGGATGAAGGGCGGATGCCCCTTCCAGCTTGGACACCTTGCCGATCCGACCTTGATGCCGTTCGCCCTGCGAGAATTCCGTCTCGAGCCATACGCGGAGAATTTCCTCCGCGACTCCCGGACCGATCACCCGCTCGCCCATGGCGAGAACGTTCGAATCGTTATGCTCCCGCGTCGCTTTCGCCGAGAAGAGATCGTGAACGAGCGCGCAGCGGATGCCGGGGATCTTGTTGGCGGCGATGGTCATGCCGATTCCCGTTCCGCAGATGAGAACGCCCTTGTCCACGGCTCCCTCCGTCACCTTGCCGCACACGGCGGCCGCGTAGTCGGGATAATCGACCGAATCCGGTCCGTTACAGCCGAGGTCGAGCACGTCATGCCCAAGACTTCTGGCTACCTCAGCCAGCTTGTTCTTGAGACCGAAGCCGGCGTGATCGGCCCCCATTGCGATTTTCATGCAAGCTTTCCCCTTTCTTCTCCATCCGGAATTTCTACTTATTATACCCGAACCGCCCCCTCTTGGCACGAACTCCACATATGAAAAAAGAGCCCGCCCGCACATAAAAATGCGCAAGCGTTGCTCTTGCCCAGGCGGCCGGCCGTTCTCCGAAGCTTCACCGTGGTATCCCACTATGCCGCCAGTCACTTCGGAGTCGCAATGTTTGTCTATATAGTAGCGGGGTTTGCCGTGTTTGTAAAGCGGCCCTCCGCCTTCGTTCTATTCCTTCTTCAGCTTGGCGATCAACCGGCTGAGCGCACTCTCGATGTCGCGCGCGCAGATGCGGTAATCCTCCAAGGTTCCCCCGAACGGGTCGGGGATGTCCTGATCCTGCGCCAAGCTTTCGAGAAACAGCGCGCGTTCTCTCTCCGCCTTCGACAGCGATTGGCCGAGAGAATGCCGGGTTACCAGTTCAACCAACTCGCGGTCGGCGTTCGCCTGCTCTTCCTGCAGATCGCCCCCGGCGTATTCCAGGAGGGTGTAGATCTTCCCTTCGGCTGACGGAAAACGCGAGAGCACCTGGTTCTTGTGCCGGGTGGTCATCGTCAGAATCAAGTCCGCCTCTCGAACGAGCGGTTCCCGTACGGGCTGCGAATGGAGGCGGCCATCCACTCCCTTGTCGGTGAGCACCTTCTGGGAATGGGAGGATATCGAGCTCCCTTCCATGGCGGCGACCCCTGCCGATTTCACCTCAATCGACAAGCCTGCTTCTTTTGCCATCTTGCGTAAAAGGCCTTCGGCCATCGGACTGCGGCACGTGTTACCGGTGCAGACGAACAATATGGTTTTCCCCATGAAAGTGGTCTCCTTTCCGAAGAAATCGGGTGATTCCTTCATTATACCTTAAAAGAAGACGGTTAGGGAAACGGCATCCGGTAAGTTCCTGCCGACTCCCCCATTTTTGTGCAGGAGTCCCCGCCCGAGAGTTATCAACAGCACGGTGAAGCCCGTGAATCAAGCGGAACCCTAGAACAGAAATCGCAGCCCGAACGTGAGCAGAATCAACCCTCCGAATGCCTCTCCGTAGCTGCCCACCCACTCTCCGACCCGGCGGCCGAGGAGGAGTCCGCAGATCGACATCAGCCCTCCGAAGGCTCCGAAGAGCAGAACCGTCAAGATCAGATCCGAAGCAAACATCCCGAGCGATACCCCCACCGAAAACGAATCGATGCTGACGGAGAAGGCAAACAGCATCATCCCCCAGGTGGAGCGATAATGGATCGTGTCCGATTTATTTTTTTGCAGGGAGTTGTAGATCATGTGTGCGCCAAGCAAGACGAGAAGCGCTCCGCCCGCCGATGCGGCCACATCTCCGAGCAGCTCCCCCACATAATGTCCCGTGAAGATCCCGATCAGGGGCATTACCACATGGAAAATGGCAATGATCACGCTCAGCTTGAGCACGTCGAGCAGACGGATTCCCCGAAGCCCGATGCCGATGCCAAGAGAAAAGGCATCCAGTCCGAGAGCAAACGCCATCAGGATGATCGTAAACCATTCTCCCCACTGCGCGGTATTCATGCTCCACTCCCCTTTTGCAGGCTTGTCCCCAAGCGGCTTGGTCCGTCCGCTTCCCCGTATGTGCCAATCCCCGAAAAATCAGCGCTCCGGACCCGATGCGCCGGAACAAGGAAGCGTCGTAGTCTCTGCGTCCAAGCTTCCTTCTCATGGATATGCGATTGGAGAGGAAAACATGTCCGAAAGCGAAGACGGGCCAGGACACAGGTAGTCGTGGTATCAAACCGTTGAAAGGAACGAAACGGACGATCCTAGCTGTTTGAGCCACTGGGGATCCACTCGTTCCGAAAAAAAACAGCAATCGGTCTCCGAAGAGACGGATTGCTGTCCGCTGCGTTTCTTATATCTATTAGCGCAAGACTTCCATATCGCAAGGATTCCCTATCAGAAGGCTCGCTTGTCACAAGGCGAGCTCCATGCCTTCTTTAGGCCTTCGGCCCATCCAGCCGGACCATCCGGCCGCCCGCCGCCTTGCGCAGCCGGTTCATCACGGCGGCGCCGATGCCCTCCTCGCTCACACCTTCGGCGAGGATATACGTAGCGCCTGCTTCATCGAAGCGCCGGAGAGCCTCGTACAAGCCGTAGGCGAACGTATCCGGCTCGGCCTCGCGGCCGAAGACTTCGACCACATCAGCGGCATATCCCGCTGCGCGCTCTTCCGCCGCGAGCACGCCGGTCCGCTCACCTGCTGCTTTCCGCAGCGCGAGCTCGTCGTTGATCCAAGTGGTGCGCCGCTCGGAATCGCTTGCGAGAACGAGCGTGAGCTTGCCCTTCGGCGCGTAATGCGTGTACTTCATGCCCGGCGCTTTCGGCGCGTCACCTGCGTCTGCATTGGATGCCGCATCCGCTATGGAGCGAGCGTGCTCTTGCTCGGGCCGCTCTTCTTCGGCGGACGGGGCAAGCGCAGCTTCCGCGTTCATCGCCGCCTGTGGATCGGCCCCGGCCGTCACTTCCCCGGCCTTCGTAACGATCGCGCCGGGAACGGCGCGCCGGAGCTCCTCCGCGCTCACGCCGCCCGGGCGCAGGATGTGGATGCGGCCGGGGCTTGCTTCCACGACCGTCGACTCTACGCCGACGCCGGTCGGACCGCCGTCCACGACCCCGGCGATGAGTCCGCTCAGGTCGTCCAGCACGTGGGCGGCCCGGGTCGGGCTGGGCCGCCCGGACCGGTTGGCGCTCGGCGCGGCAAGCGGGCACTCCGCCGCTTCGATGAGCGCCAGCGCCACCGGATGATCCGGCATGCGCACCCCGACGGTCGCGAGGCCCGCCGTCACGCGCGGGGACACCGCGCCCGGCAGCACGGGGAGGATCAGCGTCAGCGGCCCCGGCCAGAAGGCATCCATAAGGCGCTGCGATAGTTCGTCCGGTGGAGAAGTCAGGCTTTGAAGCTGGGCTTTGTCCGCGATATGCACGATAAGCGGGTTATCCGCCGGCCTTCCCTTTGCCGCGAATACCCGCTCCACCGCCGCCGTATCGCCGGCGTCCGCTCCAAGCCCGTAAACCGTCTCCGTGGGAAACGCTACCGGCTCGCCATGCCGCAGCCGTTCAGCCGCTTCCCGGATCACCGGATGGTCCGGCCGTGCTTCGGCGGGATGTACCTGCCACAATTGCGTCATCTTCATTCCTCTTTATCTATAGGAGGATTCCCGTTCGTTCGGGCCATTCCACCGCAGTTTTCATGTCGTTGCCCATTATAGCGCGTCTCCCCCGAGAAGTCACTTCAAGACCTCTACCTCGTAGGCCCTGGCTACCCACACAAGCGCCGCTCCCAGCCATCCTTACAAACTCCAGCTTTCCAGCGAGTGCCGCCTTCGCACAGCGCCGTTTTTTACCGGAACAGCCCTTTGATCCAGCGCCCCAGATCCTTCAGCGCCTCCCAAACAAAGAACTTCGCTTTCGGTGCTTTGCCCGCGCCGTCCTCGATTGCAGCCTGACTTCCGCTTTCGCCTTTTCCGTCAACAGCCTTCCCTTTGCTCACAACGGCTTTTTTCCCGCTCTTGGCTTTCTCTGCGCTATCCGCGGCCTTGTCATCCGCAGCTTTCTTCGTCAGAACCGCTTTTTTCAAAGCCACTCCGTCCTCGTCCTTGGCCACTGCATCGGCAAAGCAAAGGGGAGGAAACAGCACGCACCACCAGTTCTGTCCTTCGCCGTTTCCGAGCGTAATGCGGAGCGCCTCGTATTCACCTGCGGCATAGAGCCGCGAACCGAACATCTTATCCGGGAACTCGACCTTGCTGAGCTCCACCGAATAGCCGTAGGCAAACCCCCGCGATTCTAGCAAGGAGCCGACCAGCGCTTCTATCTCGGGCAGATGGCTGCGGATGGCGACGCGGGCGGCAGCTAGATCGGAAGGTGATGCCACCCACCCGGTCAGTTCGGTCGAAAGCCGATCCCGGATCACGCGCTTGATCGCCTGATCGCGGATCGTATCGGAATTGGCAATGATGCGGATGCGAATCGACTCGCTCGGAATCCCCGCTTGTCCGAAGGCAGCGTCAGCCTTTTGTGTCTGCCAATTAAGAAGAAGCATCGTCAATGAAAAAAAGAGAAGTGCGATAACCCGATTGTTCGCCCGTTTCACCATCATGTTCACGCCCCGCTTCATCAGGATCATAGCCTCAGTATGGCCAGGGGGCGAATCTCTTAAACGTGTCTCTAGCATTTTTCTCGCATCGTGATTTGATAGAATTTCCACCTACTCCTGCAGCATGATCTGCTTAGCCGCTCTCTGCTTCAACTGTTTAATGGTCCTTCCCACTCTTACTCCGATTGCTTTGCCGCCGACCTCTTCTTCTGCTTCTTCCCCATTCGAGATCCGCTTCTCTTTTCACAGTTTCGGACACGCAACTGGCACTCGCTCCCTCTGGGTTCGCGCTAGCTTTAGGCCTGTTGGCGTAAGCCTTCCTGGTCATTATGTGATATGATCTTGGCAAAGACGGCAAGGAACAGGCTCGCCCGATCGGAGGCTTCAGGAGTGCACTGGTATAAAACCTTTTTCGCGAACATCTGCATACTGCTTACGTTGACGTATCTGGCCAGTGTCTTCAACAAGTACCTGCTCCAAGGCTTCAGCCGGAGGACGCGGCAGCTCCTTTTTGCCCTCGCAGCAATCGGCGGCGGCTGGATCTCGATGTTTTTCGGGCTTCCCCTTGCGGACCAGGTCCGGTTCGACCTACGGTTTGTTCCGCTGATCATTGCGCCGATGTTCGTCGGGCCCTCCTATTGGCTCCTCGTGATCGGGGCCGGAATCGGACTGTCGCGCTTGACGTTTTCCTTAAGCCCCGCCTCCTGGGTGGGGTGCATGAACATGGTCATCCTGGGCCTGCTCTCCGCCGCTCTTCATGAGTGGATGAAGAACAAGCCCTTCACCTTTTGGCAAAAAAATCTCTGCTTCGTGCTCGCGATCAATGGGATGAACGTGATCGTCATCGCCCTCTTCGGAGTGATTCCTGCCTGGGAGTATCTCTCCCATATCGCGCCGCTCACGTTCCCGATGAGCGTACTCCTCAGCGCGTTTTTCTCTCTTTTGCTGCGGGATTTTCAAATGGAGTACCGCCGTCTGGAGCATCTGCGCGAAGCGAACCGCGAGCTCGCCGTTCAATATGAGATTGCGCAGGACAAGACCGACGAGCTGGTCAGGACGACCGCCGCTCTCGAGGAGCATGCCCGCATGCTGCAGCTGAGCAACCAATACAAAAGCGAGTTCCTGGCGAACATGTCGCACGAGCTGCGCACACCGCTCAACAGCATGCTGATCCTCTCCCAGCTGCTTGCGGAGAACCGCAACGGAGCGCTGCCGCCGGAAGAGGCAAGCTACGCCGAGATGATCTATTCCTCCGGCAATGACCTGCTGCGTCTGATCAACGAAGTTCTCGATCTGTCCAAGGTAGAGGCGGGTCGCCTCGAAATGGTGCAGGAGGCCGTCAATTTGACGGAGCTTCCGCAGATTCTAGAACGGAATTTCCAACCTCTCGCTCAGCAGAAGCCGATCGCCTTCAACCTCGACTACGAACCCGGTCTTCCGGATCTGATCTATACCGATGGGCAGCGACTGCAGCAAATTCTGATGAACCTGCTCTCCAATGCCTTCAAATTTACCGAAAAAGGCTCGGTCGCCTTCTCCATTCAGCGAGTAAGCCGGGACGATGTTCTGGAGGCATTCCGCATTCATGCCGAGCGCATGCCGGAGGAGCTGCCCGAGATGGGCTTCTTCGGCTCCTTCTTCGAAACGAACCCGGCTGTCGTCGCCCGCATTCAAGGGCGTCCGCAGCCGGACAATCCGGGGGGCGGTTCTTCGGAAGAAACAGACAAGCCTCTGCCCGACTGGCTGGCCTTCACTGTGCAGGATACCGGCATCGGCATTCCGGAAGACAAGCAGTCGCTTGTCTTTGAAGCTTTTCGCCAAGCGGACGGAACCACGAGCCGGAAATATGGCGGGACCGGACTCGGCCTCTCCATCTCGCGGGAGTTCGCCAAGCTGCTCGGCGGCTTCATCCTCCTCGACAGCGAGGTGGGCCGAGGCAGCCGGTTTACGCTGTATTTGCCGTATCGAACGGAGCCTGCCGAGTAAGGCGGGGAGCGGGCTTGCGCTGTAGCTGTAGCTGTAGCAGCATATCGCGCGGAATTGGCTGAGCAAGGCCGGCCTTCACCCTTTCATCCCTTCACCATCACTAGTCGCGTCTTACGTACCCTGCTGTAGAGGCAACCCCCATTCATGCCAATGAGCTTCTCCCGCTGGTCATATTCTATGCACAATAAAGAAGAGCTTCTCCCCTGCCCTTGAGCGTCGGCAGTGGGAGAAGCTCTTTCTGTAAGGGGGTCCGATGAGGAGGCAGGCGTCTCCGGAATAGGAGACCCCCGCTTCCCTCAACCTCTTCCCGCGAGAACATGACGCGGAATTCCCGCGTAGTCCGGAACGATCTCGATCCATTCGAAGCGGCCGGTGGCCCGCATGAGCTCCGCCACCTCGTCGGCCTGGCCCTGTCCGACCTCGAAGCCGACGAGTCTCGGCCACGCCGGAAGCTGAGCGAGCTGCTCGGCCATCCTCCGATAAGGCGTAAGGCCGTCCGAGCCGCCGTCCAGGGCGAGCAACGGTTCATGCTGCCGCACCTCCCGCTGCAGGCCGGGAATATCCGCCGACGGAATGTACGGCGGATTGGAGACGAGAATGTCCGGCGCGAGGCCGGACTCGATGACGGGCAGCAGCAGGTCGCCCTGCAGCCAGCGGATTCGCTCCGCCGCGCCGTTCTGTTCGGCGTTAGCCTGTGCCACCGCGAGCGCCTCCGGCGACAGGTCGACGGCGGCCACCTCCCAGCCGGGGCACTGGACCGCGGCCGCCGTCCTGTCCGCGCTCGCGACCGGCTCAGCTCCGCCCGGCGGCCACATGCGTTGCCCGTGGCGGACAATCGCCTCCACGAGCAGCTCCGTCTCCGGCCGCGGAATGAGCACCGCCGGGCTGACGGCGAAGGGGAGCCCGTAGAATTCCTGCTCCCCGACGATATACTGCAGTGGCTCTCCTGCCGCCCGGCGCTGAAGCAGCTCCTGCCACCGCGCCTCCGCTTCCGGCGGAAACGGCTCAGGAAAGCGCCACAGCAGCTCGGCGTCAGGGATGCCGAGCTGCAGAGCGAGCAGCCGCCGGGCGCTCGTCTGGGCCTCATCCACTCCGGCCGCTGCTAAAAAAGAAGAAGCCTGAACATAGGCTTCCCGAAGGGTTCTCCCATTCGTGTTCGTCATGTCCAGACTCCTCCTGATTCCAATGGTGCCGCCATTACTCGGCTTTATCCAGCAGCTCGGCTTGAACCGCAACCGTGAGCGAGCCGATGATTTCATCCAGGTCGCCGTTCAGCACGCTGTCAAGCCGATGCAACGTAAGCCCGATGCGGTGATCCGTCACCCGGCTCTGCGGGAAGTTGTAGGTGCGAATCCGCTCGCTGCGGTCGCCGGTTCCGACCTTGCTCTTGCGCTCGTCGGCATACTTCGCCTGTTCTTCCTGCAGGAATTTGTCATAGATTCGGGCGCGCAGCACCTGCAGCGCCTTCTCTTTGTTGGAGTTCTGCGACTTGCCATCCTGGCAGGTGGCGACGATTCCCGTAGGCACGTGCGTGACGCGCACGGCCGATTTCGTCGTGTTGACGGATTGCCCGCCCGCCCCGCTGGAGCAGAACGTATCGACGCGGATGTCGCTCTCCTTGATGTCGATCTCGACTTCCTCCGCTTCCGGAATGACGGCCACCGTGGAGGTGGATGTATGAATCCGACCGCCGGATTCCGTAACCGGAATGCGCTGCACCCGGTGCGCTCCGCTCTCGTACTTCAGCTTGCTGTAAGCTCCCTTGCCGCTGATCATGAACACGACTTCCTTGAAGCCACCGAGATCGTTCACATTCGTGTCGAGCACCTCGACCTTCCAGCCCTGCCCGTCGGCATACCGGGTGTACATCCGGTACAGGTCGCCCGCGAAGAGGGCCGCTTCGTCGCCGCCCGCCGCTCCGCGAATTTCCACGATGACGTTCTTGTCGTCGTTCGGGTCCTTCGGCAGCATGAGCACGGTCAGCCGCGCCTCCAGCTCATCCTTCCGGTCGCTCAGCTCGTCGACCTCCAGCTTCACCATCTCGCGCATCTCGTCGTCGAGCTTGTCGTTCAGCATCTCTTTGGCCGCTTCCAGCTCTTCGCACACATTCTGGTACTCCCGGTAAGCGTCATTCGCCTCCTGGAGATCGGATTGTTCCTTCGAGTATTCTCTCAGCTTGGCGGAGTCGTTCGCCACATCCGGATCGCACAGCAGCTCGCTTAATTTCTCGTAACGGTCCGCCAACGCTTGCAGACGGTCCAGCATGATGGTTCCCTTCCTTTCTCATTGTAGGGTTGAACGCGTACTTGCTGAATACGGATCACATCGGTTCTGTTCCTCCCCACCTTGCCTTGCTATACATTAAAGCGGAAGTGCATGACATCGCCGTCCGCTACGACATAATCCTTGCCTTCCAACCGAAGCTGGCCTTTTTCTCGTGCCGCCGCCATGGAACCGGCTGTGGTCAGATCCTCGTACGAGACAACCTCCGCCCGAATGAAGCCGCGCTCAAAGTCGGTATGAATGACCCCTGCGGCTTGCGGCGCTTTTGTCCCTTGATGGATCGTCCAGGCGCGAACCTCCTGCACCCCGGCGGTAAAATACGTATACAGCCCGAGCAGCTTGTAAGCCGCCCGGATGAGCCGATTGAGCCCCGATTCCGCAAGCCCCAGCTCCTGAAGGAACATTTCCTTGTCCTCGCCCTCCAGCTCGGCGATTTCGGATTCCACCTTGGCGCTGATCGGGACCACCTCGGCCCCTTCAGCGGCTGCGTATTCCCGCACCTTTTGCACAAAGGGGTTCTCGTCGGCATTGCCCGCTTCCGCTTCGCTGACATTAGCCGCATAAACGATCTGCTTCAGGGTGAGCAGCGGCATGTCGCGGATGAGCAGTTTCTCTTCGTCCGTCATCTCCACGCTGCGCGCCGGCTTGTCGTTGTAGAGAGCTTCCTTGATCCGCTCGAGGAGCTCCACTTCGCCCGCGTACTTCTTGTCTCCGCCCTTCATGTTCTTACGGGTGCGGTCGATTCGCTTCTCCACCGACTCCAGGTCGGCCAGGATCAGCTCCAGGTTGATCGTCTCGATGTCGCCGATCGGATCGACCTTGCCCGAGACATGTGTGATGTTCTCGTCAACGAAGCAGCGAACCACATGCACGATCGCGTCCACCTCGCGGATATGGGCGAGGAATTTGTTGCCGAGCCCTTCGCCCTTGCTCGCGCCCTTGACGAGACCGGCGATATCGACGAATTCGAACGCGGTCGGGACGATGCGGTTCGGACTGACGATCTTGGCCAGCCCATCCAGCCTTTCGTCCGGTACTTCGACCACGCCGACATTCGGGTCAATGGTGCAGAACGGATAGTTCGCCGATTCGGCTCCCGCTTGGGTAATCGCGTTAAAGAGGGTCGACTTTCCAACGTTCGGCAACCCTACAATTCCGGCTTTCAATGCCATCTATAGAACACTCCTTGTCATCTGGAAGAGTACATCCTTTTTATTATACAGAAAAAGCCTGCAAAAGCATAGAGGAGCCTCGCTCCATTCCAGCACCCCCCTGTTTTTCCCATGTGTGATGTTTGTTGCCACGCCAAATCTTATGGACTATAATTTGTAAGGGACTTGTGGAGAGACATGAGCTTACTTTTTCATCGAGCTGCGGATGTTCGCTCCCAATGTTCGCTTCTTGTGATTGTTCGCTCTAGAACATTCGTTTCTCATAGGAAAGTCCTCCTGACTCGGGAGGGCTTTTATGTTCATCCTCCCCGCAAGAAGCGGCATCCCCTTGTTTCCGAATCGAACTGCACCCTTCGATCCGTTTGTTCCTATCTGACAAAGCAAGAGGGAGAAATGCCATCCTGACAAGGTTTAAGTCATCCGAGAGGTGTGTACGGCCATGCGCATATTGATTGCAGATGATCATGAGATCCTTTGCAACGGTCTTTCCCTATTATTAAAAACAGAACCGGATATGACGGTAGTCGGCACTGCGAAGAACGGCAAGGAAGCGGTTGAGAAAACGATTGAGCTCGCACCCGATATCGTGATTATGGATATTCATATGCCCGTTATGGATGGCTTGACGGCAACCAAACTCATCAAAAAGACGGTGCCCCAAGTCGAGATCCTGATTTTCACCGCTCTGGACGGTCCGGACGACCTAAGAAAAATTCTCGACTCCGGAGCTTCGGGCTATCTGCTCAAGACCTATGGAGATCAGGACCTGTTTACCGCCATCCGATCCGTTTATAACCGCTCCCCTTACCTGTACCCCCATGCCATGAAACACATGATCCGCCGGAACCGTCCCCTGTTGAACGGACTGATCAATCCCCCCGAACCCTCACCAAATCCGGAAACCAAACCATCCTTGACCTCCCGGGAGCAGGAGGTATTGTTCTTCATCACAAGGGGTTATTCCAACAGGGAAATTGCCGAAGAGCTCTCCATATCGGTCAAGACAGTGGAAACGTTCAAGAGCAAGATCATGAACAAGCTGCAGCTGTTTTCCCGGCATGCTCTTGTTGAGTATGCGGAGAAATCCGGATATTTTCGCGATCCCTAAGCAGACGAAGCCCCGATTTCAAACGAAGACGCCCGAGGAAAGCTGCCGGCGTCTTTTTCTTTATTTGCGCCCATTTCCCTACTTGATCCCCCCTCGGCTTCTGCCCCTTTCGACCTAATTCCCTTACGGGAATCTCCCCTCCCTCATCAGACTTTGTTCATTGACTTAAGGAACTTCCCTAATTGAAAGGGAAGTAACCTCATGAAATAATTTCCTATAATCCATAATTCGACAAAAACTTTAGTCGCATGGATCTACAGCCAAAAAGGAGGGGCGGCTTCACGGTCGGAAGTCAGTACGTCTTTGGTCGGATTCAGGCATGTCTACAGAAGGAGATTTTCACACACGTATTGGAGGAATGGACAGATGAAACTCACGATTCAAACCCGGTTGATCATCGCTTTTCTTGCTGTTTTAATTCTGCCCTGCTCTGCGATCGGTTGGTTTTCCTACCGGAAGGCGGAGACCGCTGTAACAAACCAAATCCAGGACAATGCGGAAAAGAACGTTCAATATGTCGACAAGCAAATCTCCGATCTGGTCGCGGGCAGCCTGTCGGATATGGACTACTTGGCAAAGTCCATCAACGGAAGCATGATCCAAGGAGAGCAAAGCCCGGAAATCCGCAAGGTTCTCGACGCGTACATAGCGGTAAATTCGCAATATGATTCTGTATCCTATGCCAGCAATGCGGGCCTTATGGTCCTATCGCCGGATAAGAAGATGGAAGCAGGGTTTAACGCCACCAAGCGGCCCTGGTTCATCAACGCCACGGAAAAGAAGGGAACCGCCGTCGTATCCGATCCCATTGTCTCGGCAGACGGTTCCGGCAACGTCATTGTCACCACCTCTAAAACGACCGATGACGGTTCAGGGGTTGTAACCGGCGCATTGGATTTGACTTGGCTCGCCCAACAGATTAACTCCTATAAGATCGGCAAGTTGGGCTACGTCTTCGTCGTCGACGCGGACCGGAATTATCTCGTTCATCCCACGAGGGAAGTGGGGACCCCTAACACGCAATCCTATATCGACCAACTCTATTCAACGGATAGCGGCACGATCTCGTATACTGTTGACGGCTTGCCCAAAAAGGCCGTGTATGTTACGAATCCGGCCACCGGCTGGAAAGTTGTCGGAACCATTGAAGTATCGGAGATCAATGACGCTTCCCGTGGCATCCTGAATACGACGCTAATCGTCCTCGGAATTTCCGTTCTCATAGGAGTCATTCTCGTCCTCTGGATTATCCGCTCGATCTCTGTTCCGCTCAAGAGGTTGAACGAAGCAACGAAACGAATTGCGAACGGTGATTTGACGGAAGACATCGTGACGAAGTCCCGTGACGAGCTGGGACAGCTGTCTGATTCCGTCAATGAGATGATGCACAAGCTTCGCGATCTCATCGGAGGAGTCATTCATTCCTCGCAAAATGTCGCGGCCGCTTCGCAGCAAATCTCCGCCACCACCGAACAGATCGCTTCCGGAAGCACGGAGCAGGCCAATGCTGCCTTAAATATGCAGGAGCTGTTCCGCGAGCTGGCGGTAGGCATCAACCTGGTTGCTCAGAATGCGGAAGCGGCGGCGGATCTCGCTACTCAATCCACCACCATCGCAGGCAATGGCGGAATCAAGATCAATCAGTCGATCGACAGCATGAACCAGGTCAACCAGCAGATGAATCATCTCGAGGAAGACTCCAACCGAATTGGCGAAATCATTGAAGTGATCGACGATATCGCGGAACAAACCAATCTTCTCGCCCTCAATGCCGCCATCGAGGCCGCGCGCGCCGGGGAGCAAGGTCGAGGCTTCGCCGTCGTGGCCGATGAAGTGCGCAAATTGGCCGAACGCAGCAGCGACGCAACCAAGCAGATTACCACCATCATCAAGGGCATGCAGGAGAACACCCGTAAGAGCGTACTCGCCGTATCGAATGGGATGAAGCAATCCGAGGAAACGGGCAGCGCGTTCGAAGAGATCATCAAGACGATTAAAGAAACCGCGCATAAAGTGGATGAAATCGCCGCCGCATGCGAAGAACAAGCCGCCCAAACCGGTGACGTACTGCAATCGATCGAAAGCATCTCGTCCGCAAGCCAAGAATCGGCGGCCGCTTCCGAAGAGACGGCAGCCACCTCGCAATCGCTCGCCCAATTGGCCGAAGGGCTGAACCAAGCGGTCTCCATCTTCAAGGTCAACTAAGGAAAGGGGGCCCAGCCATGCATGCTGCGGGAACGGAGCAGTACATCGAATTCAACATGGAAGAAGAGAAGTACGCCATTCCGATCCATGACATTAATGAGATCATCAAGGTTCAGACCATCACCCCCCTTCCAAATACACGGCACTATGTGAAGGGCGTCATCAACCTTAGAGGAAACATCGTACCGGTCGTCAGCCTGAGAAGCCTGTTTTCCTTTGCAGAAAAGGAGTTTACCAAGCTGAGTCGAATCGTAGTCGTCCATCACCGTGCCGAAACGGTCGGCGTCATTGTCGATCGGGTGAATAGGGTCACCACCTTCTCCGAGATTCAACCGCCTCCGGAGCAGGTTGGAGGCAGAGACGGCAATCTATTCACCGGAATCGGCCTTGCGCCAAACGGATTGATCGGCATCTTGAAGCTGGAGCAAGTCCTGCTTCATGAACAGGGGTGAGCCTTCTTGAATTCAGAGTTCAAAGCCGCCTTTCTTGAGGAGCTGGAAGAACAATTGCTGCTTATGGATAACGATATATTGAAGCTGGAGCAGGAGGGAGAATCCGAAACCGTCGTTCAAAGCCTGTTCCGCATCGCCCATACGATCAAGGGCTCCTCCGCCGTCATGGGCTATGAAGAGATCATGCGCCTCACCCATGCGATGGAGAACCTTCTGGAGCGAGTGCGGAACAAGACCCTCCCGGTCACTCTGGAGCTGATTGAAGTCCTGTTTCGAACCATGGACGGGCTCAAGCACGCCAGGGATCAGATTGTGCTGGGGGTCCCTTCCCCCGTCGATCTGCCCAGCTTGATTCGCGAGCTAAACGATTACTCCGCTGCCCCTGTCGCTGCTGTCCGCAGCGCCAGAAGCCAGGAGTCTCTCCCCGATATGCGATTGAAAGTGAATGAAGCCCGCGAGCAAGGGTTTCAAGTCTATTGGATTCATGTCCAGATCTCTCCCGATTGCCTCATTAAGGGGGCAAGGGTCTACCTGATCTCTTCTAGGCTCAGCGAGTGGGGCGAGGTGCTTCTGTCCAATCCGGACGTCGAAGAGATCGACGAGCTGAGCTCGGGAATCTTGGAGGTCGTCTACCTCTATTCGGGCATCCAAGGCAAGTCCGAGCTTGAGGCTTCCCTGCGCGATCTGACCGATGTCGTTCGCGTCAAGGTTGATACGTACGGGGAGCAAGAATCGGAGGAGGAAGAGCAAGCTTCCTCCCCTTCGGAGCAGCCGGCTCCCCCTCCCGCATCGGCTGCCGATAAAAACAAAAACCAATCGGTGCGCGTCAATGTAGAACGACTCGAGCAGCTGATGAATCTGGTGGGAGAGCTCGTCATCGACCAAACCCGCATCGCACAGGTCAAACGGATGCAAAAGCGGCACCTTACCGCCGAATCGGTGGACGAGCTGGAGCAGGTGTCCGATCACTTGTCCCGCATCATCGGCGATCTTCAGGAATGCGTGATGAAGGCCCGCATGTTCCCGATCGATCAGCTGTTTAGCCGCTTTCCCCGCATGGTTCGCGATTTGGCCCGCAATTTGGGGAAAGAGGTCAAGCTGGTGATGGACGGGAAAGACACGGATCTGGATCGGACGTTAATCGAAGAGATCACCGATCCGCTCGTTCATCTGGTTCGCAATTCGCTGGATCATGGCATTGAAACGCCGGAGAAACGAGAGAGGGCCGGCAAGGAGCGCAAAGGCACCCTGAGGCTTCGGGCCGCCCATGAGGACAACCAAGTCATCATTTATGTGGAGGATGACGGGGCGGGGATCGATCCAGCCAAGATGAAGAAAGCTGCTCTAGAGAAGAAGATCATTACGGCGGAGGAAGCGGAACAGCTGACGGAGCAGGAAGCGATCCGCCTCATCTTCCGTCCCGGCTTCTCGACGGCCGCCCGCATCAGTGACATCTCCGGTCGCGGAGTGGGAATGGACATCGTCAAGAGCCATATCGAGAAGCTGAACGGGTTGATCGATATCGAAACCGAACTGGGCAAAGGGACCCGCTTCAAGATCAAGCTTCCGCTCACGCTCGCGATCATCGTCGGCTTGCTCGTCAAGCTGGGCAAGGAGACCTTCATCATCCCGATGAGCAACATCGCCGAGATCGTCCGCGTCGCGCCCGAGGACATTCAGAGGATTAAGGGACAGCCTGTCATTCTGCTGCGCAATCAGGTGATTCCTGTCGCCTGGATTCACGAGCGCTTTCAGATCGCCAGAGCCGAGGATTCCAAGCGCCAGATTCCCTTGGTCATCGTCGGATCGGCGGAAAAACGGCTGGCTCTGGCGGTAGATGAGCTGCTGGGCAATCAGGAGGTCGTCATCAAATCTTTGGGCAGTTATATCGGAAGGGTTCCCGGAATTGCCGGGGGAACGATATTGGGTAACGGGAAGGTGGCGTTTATCCTCGATATCTCCGGCGTCATCCAAATGGCCGGGACGCAGGAGCCGGTCTTGTAGCCGCGCGAACCTTCCATTCTT
Organism: Gorillibacterium timonense; assembly: GCF_001457415.1. Taxonomy (GTDB): domain Bacteria; phylum Bacillota; class Bacilli; order Paenibacillales; family NBRC-103111; genus Gorillibacterium; species Gorillibacterium timonense. Next base: position 60,414 of record NZ_LN881720.1, on the reverse strand, counting down.
CCCCACTTCTTCCCTGTTCTTCACCGTTCGAACTTTCTACATCTTTTCCTGTTCGAATTGAACGAAGCCGCTGCCTGGCAGGCAGCGGCTTGCTTATCGATCAAGTCACAGCTGTGCGGATGCAATTGCGTCCGCCTTCTTTGGCTTGATAGAGAGCCTTATCGGCCATATGCAGCAGATCCGACAAGGTGTCCATGTCCGAATGAGCCATGGCAACCCCGAAGCTGCCAGTAACAGGAATCAGCGTCTCGTTCCACGGAAGCGGACTCTCCTCCAGGTCCTTCCGAATCGCTTCCGCCAGCTTGAAGGCCGTCGCAAGATTCATTCCAGGCAGCGCCGCAACAAACTCCTCGCCCCCATAACGGGCAAAGAGAGCACCGTCCCCCAAATGCCTCTCGCATACTCGGACAACATGCGTCAGTGCCCGGTCTCCGGCGAAATGGCCGAATCGGTCATTGACTTGCTTGAAGTGATCCACATCCAGGAGCACAAGCGAAAAGTCCTTTCCTTCCTGAAGACAAATCCGGTGGAGTTGATCCGCCTGTTCCAGAAAAAAGGTCCGGCTCAAGATCTGCGTCAGTCCATCATGGGTAGCCAAATAGCGCAGCCGTTCTTCCCCGAAAGCCGTCTCGGTAACATCGAACAGAGTGAACATCCGTCCAACCATCGTGCCGGTTCGGTTTAACACCGGAGAGATATAGACGTCGTAATGCTGCACCCCATCCGCCTGTTCCCAGCGAATCCGCTGACCGCCTTCCAGCTCGGACGGGTTCAAACAGCTGAGCAGGTTCTTACCGCCGGTTTCCAGCGCCTGCAACTTGTCCAGGGTGAGTCCCAAATGGGGCGTACACAAGACGGGAATGATCCGCTGCGCCGCCCGGTTGTAGTCGACCAGCCGGTCGAGGGGGTCAAGCACGATAACGCCGTCTCGCATACTCTCAAAGATGTATTCCCGGGCAATCGGGGCGATATCCAGCATGCCGGTGGAGCGGATCGCCCAAATATAGCTGGCCGACGTCACGGCCAGCACAAACGGAACCGCATCGATTCCGTAGGGAGTGAGCCCCACAAGATAGAGGAAAGAAGTGACGATCGGAAGCAAATTTCCGATCAGCATGGCCATGACCTGCTTGCGGTAGACCGGAGTCTTGCGCCACTGCCGCATGAGGATCAACGCGGCGAGCAGCAGGCAGCCGAAGGTGTAGCCGCCTTGGATGATGTACCATTCCCCCATCACGACATCAGTCGTGGGAAAGGGAGAGCCTTCCCGCCAGTAAATCGAGCGATAGAAGAGATGATGCTGGTCGTTCGTGGCGATAAGCGCAAGCGACACCATAGGGATGACAAACAGCGCAAGCGATACCTTGCGGTTCAGCCATTTCTCCATGGCGGTATAGTGCATGACTAGGAGCAGAGAAAACGGAGGGCAGAACGCGATCCCCATATATTCGACCAAGGTCCACAGCTGGACCTCCGACAGGGTCGAGCTGGCGAGCTCCATTGCGAACCCGAAGATGTAGAGAGTAGCGGTGGCCGAAACCCCAATGAATGCGCGGTTGCCGGAAAAGTGGGTTTTCGTCGTCGCGGCGTAAAGTCCCATCAGAGCGTTCAAAACACCCGAGATCGACACGAACGTGATGAGAGCTGTGATGGAGTTCACTTTCCCTGGCTCCTCCCGGTCACGGAAATGGCGGACTATTCGATAAACCTCACCATTATACCATGGACCGACAGGCTTGTAAGCGGCGCCTTCAGCCAATTCGCCGCTTGACCGGCATGACAGCGAGCACGTTCTCGTTCTTGAACAGCCGGGGCGCATGTCGCTTCCAACAATAAGCCGTCATCCCGTCCGGATCAGCGGCAAGAACGCTGATCCTCCTCTGGGTCAGCTGGTTATCCCGGTCCAAATAGATAATATCCACCGTATGCCCCACATACCTTTCAAAGGTGGCCGGCATTTGGAATTCCTCCCTCATCCCGCGTTTCTCTCATGAACATCCCGCCTGCTATCCGCCCAAAACAAGAACTCTTGTTCCCTTATTATACTCCTATTTTGCGAAAATATGCAAACTTACGTTCGCTTATTTTGTATATCTTTTGGCTGCAATGGGAAGTCGGCTGCCGCTTGCGGGAGGGAGGTTTGCCAAGGCAAGCGAAGCCAAGTAAAATAGGTGGAGTTGTCCACCGATTTGAGAAGTTATCCACAGAATTATCCACAACATGTTAACAACGAATAAATGTTCGTTTTTTATTCCGTAGAAACGGAGAATCCTATGCCCGAAACCAATGCCAGTCATACCTTTTGGATGGAGGAAGCGCTGCGCGAAGCGGATAAAGCCCGCGCAATCGGCGAAGTTCCCATCGGCGCGGTCATCGTGTGCGACGGAGAGATCATCGGACGCGGCCATAACCTGCGGGAGACTTCAGCAGACCCGACCGCGCATGCCGAGATGATCGCCATCCGCGAAGCGAGCGAGGCTCTGGGAGCCTGGCGCTTGCTGAACTGCACCCTCTATGTGACGCTGGAGCCTTGTCCCATGTGCGCGGGCGCTATCGTTCAGGCGCGGGTTCCGACCGTCGTCTACGGCACACCGGATCCGAAGGCTGGCTGCGCCGGTACCCTGATGAACCTGCTGCAGGAATCGCGGTTCAACCACCGGACCGAGGTCGTTCCCTCCATCCTTCAACAGGAATGCGCAGCCCAATTGACGGACTTTTTCCGTGAATTGCGGCGCAAAAAAACGGCGGAGGAACCGCCTGAGCATCCGATTGAGTAAGAAAGGAAGTGACAACCACCTATGAAATCGAAATGGCTGATTCTTGCCGGAGCTTGCAGCTATGGGGTTCTATCCACCTTCGTGGTATTCGCATATGATCAAGGATTCACCGTCGACGAGGTCGTCGGGGGCCAAAACTTTATTGGCTTCCTTCTGATGGCTCTCGTTTTTCTTGCCTCCCGCTTCTTTACGAAGCTGGCGAAGTCCGGACGCCCCTCTTCGGCCTTCGGGCGCCTCAGCCAAGGCGCCCCTCTTCAAGGCAAAGACTATCTGGGACTGCTCGGCGTCGGCCTGCTCATGGCCTCAACGGGAATGCTCTATTACGGAGCGCTGCAGTCCATTCCCGCCTCGCTCGCCATCGTGCTCCTGTTTCAATTTTCCTGGATCGGGGTTCTGGTGGATGCCCTTCTGCTCCGCAGGCTCCCCTCCGGAATCGAATGGGCGGCCATCGCCGTCCTGTTTGCCGGAACGCTGCTTGCCGGAGGAGTGCTTGGCGGCGGAATCGGACAGGTGAAGCTGGTCGGCATCCTGCTCAGCCTCGGTTCCGCCGTCACGTACGCCCTCTTCATCCTGCTGAGCGGCCGGGTAGCGCCGAAGGGAGCTCCTCTCAAGCGTAGCCTCGTGATGAGCCTGGGCTCGCTTCTGCTCACCCTTGCGGTCTATCCGCCTGCATTCCTGACGAACGGCTCGCTTCTCAGCGGACTTCTCTTGTGGGCGCTCCTGCTCGCTCTTTTCGGAGCGGTCATTCCGACGCTCTTTTATGCCATCGGCGTTCCCGGTACAGGCGGCACCCTCGCCTCCATCCTGAGCGCTGCCGAGCTCCCGACCGCCGTCCTGATGTCCGCTTTTGTGCTGCGCGAAACGGTGACCTTGCTTCAGTGGCTCGGCGTGATCATCATCCTTGTCGGAATCGTGCTCCCGGAGTGGAAGAAGCTGAAAGGGAACGGGTAGACGCATGGCCACCCGCTCCCGCAATCCGAAACGGATCTGTCTTTGGGTGCTCGCCTTGACTCTTGCGTTAAAGGTCATTCTGGTTCTGGTCGCAGGAGCCCGCTTCGACTACCACTCGGATGACCAGGAATATCTGCGTTCCGCCCGCATCCTGCTGGAGCAGGGTACCCTTACCTACAATGATCCGAGCCGTCCAACCGCATTCATTACTCCGGCTTATCCCGGCTTCCTTGCCCTCGTCATGCAGGTGACGGGCACCGGTCCGGAAGCGGCTCAGGCCGTGCGCATCCTGCAGGCCGTCATGATCACGGCGGCGCTCTGGCTGCTCTACCGGATCGGCTGCCGCTTGTTCGACGAGCGGACCGCCCTGCTCGCGGTAATCCTGTGCAGCCTCTATCCACCGTTATGGCTGATCTCGAACTTCGTCTTTACGGAGTCTCTGTTTATCCTTGCCCTCTTCCTGCTATTCCGGATCGCGCTTCGTGCCGAAGAGCGGCCTACGCTCGGCAGCGCCCTCCTCTTCGGTCTCGCCTGGGCGGCGGCCGTCTATATCCGCCCTACTGTGGCACTCTGGCCGGGGGTGTTTTTCCTGCTGCTCGCCTTTCGCAAGCGCATTCCCTTCCGACGCTTGCTTCGCTGCGGGATCGTCTCGGCCCTCGTCTTCACGCTCTGCCTCGCCCCCTGGTGGGCGCGCAACGAACGTGTCTCGGGCGGCGAATACATCCCGCTCACCAAATCGTCCGGAAATCCTCTCTTGCTCGGCACCTATCCGTGGACCGTCCCGGCGCTCTTCCTCGACGAGCAGCGTACCTGGCATAGCACCGATAACCTCTGGGTGAACGACGAGCAAGATACGCAGCATGCGATAGAGCGGCTGAAGGACGGCTTCTCCAACCGGTTCTGGGTCTACGCCAGCTGGTATACGATCGGGAAATTCCTGCTCTTCTGGGGAGACGTCTTCTACTGGCTGCCCCTTCCCGGCATCCCGCTCGCCGCTGCCGTCGTCGCTCACTATCTGCTGCTCATCCCCGGCTTTATCGGGCTCTGGCGAAACCGCAAGCAAGGGATCGCCTTGTCCATCATCACCCTGCTCGGCTATTTTTCGCTGCTGCATATGATCTATCTGCCGCATTCCCGTTATGCGCTTCCGCTCATGCCGCTCGTCATTCTGTTCGCGGCCTCCGAATACCGGCGGCGTTTTTCGCTTCGGCGTTCCCCGCCGCTGGAACGGGTTCCCACCCCTTAATGCCAAACGAGACGGCCCCGTCGTGGACAACCACGACGGGGAACCGTCTCGTTTTTGTATGCGTGGCCCATGCGGAGGGCAGACCGTTACAGCGGGAAGCCCGCTTCCATCAACGCCAGCGCTTCGTCTGCTATATCAACAAACTCTCTTTCGGGATGCTGCAAGTAGTGGGCCTGCGCGGAGAGCAACACGCTGACAAAGGCCCCGGCCAGCGTGCGAACCTTCAAATCGGCGGCATCGCAGCCTTGCCGCTCCCCAATAATCGTCGCGATCAAATCCGCGGCGTCGGTCACTTGTTGAAGCATAGACGCTCGCAACTCGGGAATGGACATGGACAGGGAAATCCGATCCCACAGCTCGATGCGTTCCTCTTCCGGAATCTGCGAGAACCCTTCACGCAGCGCTTTACGAAACGCCTCAATCGGGCTTAATTCACGCGGCTGCTTACAGTAGGTCTCAATCAGCAGCGGATCGAAATCGTCTTCCAGAACGACGGCTTCCTTCGTCGCGAAATAGCGGAAGAACGTACTCGGCGATATCTCCGACACCTCCGCGATCTGCTCCACCGTCGTGGCTTGATAGCCCTGCTCACGGAACAGTCGCAGGGCGTTTCGCTGAATCGTCGCTTTCGTCTTCATTTTTTTGCGCTCACGCAGTCCGATCTTGGACTGGTTTCCATCAGGCACAGCGATCCCTCCATAAACCTGTCGAAGACCCGTTCCTACGGGTTTTCTTCAGTGTACCTTTTTTTCGGCGGGAGGGACAGTCCCTGGTCGGTGCGTTCAGGCGCGCAAATCGGATTCGCCTTGAGCCTTAGTTTCACCTGCGGCGCGGCGGGGCAGGAACAGAACTGCCAACACGAAGCTGATCGCCGCAATGCCTCCGCAAATCCACAGCATCAGGCTCATTCCGTGGATATAAGCGGACTTCACCATCGCAAGCAGGTCCGGCAAGCCCATTTGGCGGGCGGTAGCCGCCCCGGTGGACACACTTTTCTTGATCGCATTGGCGGTCTGGCCGGGAAGGCCGTCGAGCTCCAGGCGGCTCTGGTAAGCCGAATTAAGAGCAGATCCGAGAACCGCCACGCCGATGGCTCCGCCCACCTGCCGCAGCGCCATGATCAGCGCGGAGCCAACTCCGCCGCGTTCTGCGGAAAGCTCGCCGATGGCCAAATCCATGGATGTGGGCAGCGCAAAGCCCAAACCGACACCGAACAAGCTGATCCAGACGGCGACAAAGGCATAGCCGCTCTCGGGGCCGGTGACCGTGCCCAAGAACAGGCTCCCGGCGATAACGGCGAAACCGAAGGAGACGACGATTCGCGCCCCGAACTTTTTGATGATCGCTTCGGAAACTTTGGCTCCCACCATCATTCCCCCGATCATCGGAAGCAGCCTGAGGCCGGTGCCGAACGCATCAGCGCCATTTACCGCCTGGAAATATTGCGGCATCGCGAAGAGCAGCCCGAACATCGCGAAGGAGACGCAGGTAGCAAGCAGTGTCCCCCAGGTGAAGCTAGAAGAGCGAAACAGGGACAAGTCGATCAGCGGATGACGGACCCTGCGCTCCCCGATCACAAAGAGGATGAGAATAAGCACCCCGGCAGCCATGACAAGAAGTCCACTTCTATCGTCCCAACCATATTCCCCCACCCGGATGACTCCATAGGTAATGCCGACAAGGCCGGCGCTTGAGCCGAGCACCCCTGGAATATCGAGCCGCAGCCGTTCCGGACTGTGCGATTCGGGCATTAGCAGGCCTACGGCGATCAGGGCGATGGCGATCAGCGGAAGGTTAATCAGGAAGACGGAGCCCCAGTTGTACTGGTTCAGAAGCCATCCGCCGACGATGGGACCGAGCGGAATGCCCAGCATGTTCACCGTCATCCAAACCATCATCGCTTTCGTTCGATCCGCGCCCTTGAACAGCACGGGAAGAACCGAGATGGAGAGCGGCATGAGGAAGGCCGCACCGAGACCAAGCAAGCTTCGCATCCCGATCAGCATGGCAGGAGTATCCGAGAATGCGCAGGCAGCCGATGCTCCCCCGAACAGGAACAGTGAAGCGAGCAGCAGCTTTTTGCGCCCATACCGGTCGCCAAGCATCCCGGCAGGCAGCAGCATAGCGGCCAGAACGAGGTTGTAAGAGTCCAAAATCCACTGCAATTCACTGGTTGAGGCTTGCAGATCCATTGCCAGGGTCGGCAGAGCCACATTGAGTACCGTCATATCCAGACCAACAGCCAACAACCCCAACGCGAGCGAGAAGAGGATCCACCATCGGGACTTCTCCAAAGTTACCATTTTCAATCACCCTCGAATAATAAGATGAACTACATAAATGATATACTATTCCTTTTGATAGTTACTGTCAAAATATATTTTGTTTCATTTTTCTTCTTCTTTCGCTTGACCGCCGCTTGAAGTCCGTCAACCTCCATCGCCTCTCTTCGGCTAGCTGCCGCCGCTTGCCGCTTAATTATTTTTACAGGTCTATACAGGGAAAATGGGGAAACCTGTCGAATACGTTGACATCGGATGTAAAGCAGGTGCACGAATGGGTAAAGAATTAATCATCAACGGTTCGTTGTTAATCGCCTTTCTTTTTTTCTTCTACCAGCTAACGGACCGGTTCCACGGCAGCCGTCTCTCCCGATGGAAAAACGTCATTCACGGGCTCACCTACGGGCTTCTCGGCGTCCTCCTGATGTTGTTTACCGTCGCGGTGACGGACCATGTCATTATGGATTTTCGCATGATTCCGATCATGCTCGCCGCCTTCTTCTGCGGGCCTTTCGCCGCTGTCCTGTCCGCTCTCCTCATCGGTACCGCTCGGGTAACCTTGTTCGGGCTGTCGTTTGCCTCTGAGATCGCTGTGATCAATCTTCTGTTATGCGCCCTCGGCTGCAGCCTCATTCGGAAGCTCGGGGGTTCTCCCCGCGCCCAGTGGTTCCGGTTTAATCTGTGTACGCTTGTTTTGTCGAGCATCGTCCTGATGGTGGTCATTCCGGATACTCGGCTTGCGGTGAGGTCCACGGTCCTCTACTGCTTGATTCTCATTCCGGTGAGCCTGCTCAGCTTCATCTTCGCGGACAATCAGCTGCGCTCTTATTCCAATGCGAGAGAGCTCAAACGGCAGGAGCAAGAATTGCGGGACAGCCGCAACAGGCTGTCCATCACCCTCGACAGCATCGGGGACGGCGTCATTTCCACGAATGCGGCGGGAGAGGTCCGCTACCTCAATCCCGTAGCCGCAAAGCTGACCGGCTGGAGCCTGCACGAAGCCATCGGGCAAAAGATTGAGACCGTCATGCCGATCTTTCACGAAACAAGCCGCGAACCGGTTCTCAATCCGATCTATCGGGCTATCGAGGTGGGAGCCTCCGTGGATATGCCCCCGGATACCAGCCTGCTGCGCCGAGATGGAACGGAGCTTCCGATCGACGACAGCGCTTCTCCCATCTATGACGAGAGCGGAGCCATCACCGGCGTTGTTCTCGTTTTCCGCGATATTCAGGAACGCCGGCTTCAAGAGGAACGAATCCGCCACTACGCCTTTCACGATTCGCTTACCGGCTTACCAAACCGCCGCTTGTTCCACGATCGGCTCGCGGAATGCCTGCACATGCAGCCCAAAGGAGCCTCGCTTGCGCTTTTGTTTATCGACCTCGACCATTTCAAGCTGATCAACGATTCCCTCGGCCACGAAATAGGCGATCTGCTGCTGATCGAGGTCGCCCGCCGGTTGAAGGAGTGCGTGCGGGAGCAGGATACGGTCTCCCGGCTTGCCGGCGACGAGTTCACGGTGATTCTGAACGGCGTCACCTTGAAGGAAGCGGGAGATTTCGCCCTCTACATCAAGCAGTCACTCGGCCGCAAGTACAAGCTCGGCGAACGCGAATGCTTCACCAGCCCCAGCATCGGCATCAGCATGTACCCGCAGGACGCACAGGATGCCGAGTCTTTGATCAAATGCGCCGATACGGCCATGTACCATGTGAAAACCCATGAGAAGAACCATTTCCGTTTCTTCTCTGCCGATATGACCGAGAAGGTGCTCCGCAAGGTCGAGATTGACAAAGGACTTCGCAGCGCCTTGGAAACGGACAGCCTTCGGTTGGAGTATCAGCCGAAGATCGATCTATTGACCGGAGAGCTCACGGGCTTTGAGGCGCTGCTGCGTTGGGATCACCCGGAGTGGGGTCCCATATCGCCGGATGAATTCATACCGGTTGCCGAAGAGAGCGGGCTCATCATCCCGCTGGGCGAATGGGTGCTTCGCACCGGCTGCCGCCAATTCCGCAAGTGGCTCAGCACGGGCAATCCGGGAGAACGGCTCGCTGTCAATCTCTCCGTGAAGCAGCTGCAGGACCCCGGCTTACCGGCGCTCGTAGAGCGGGTGTTGGAGGAGGAACAGTTGTCCGCCTCCCAATTGGAGCTGGAAATCACCGAGACGATCATGAAGCAGGGAGAGCATACCGTACGGATTCTGGAGCATTTGAAGAACATGGGCATCTACATCTCCATCGATGATTTCGGCACCGGCTATTCCTCCCTCAGCTATTTGAACCGGCTGCCCATCGACGCGCTCAAGATCGACAAGTCCTTCATTCGGAACATTTACACCGATCATGCGGACTCCGAGATCGTCACGACCATCATCACGCTCGCCAAAAGCCTGAACCTGAAGGTCATTGCCGAAGGGGTCGAAACGAGGGAACAGCTCGATTTCCTGAAAGCGAACAACTGTCACGAAGGGCAGGGCTACCTGATCGGCCGCCCCTCCCGGCCCGAATCCATCGAACAGGCCTTTCTGATCCGCTAATCCAGTGGATCAATGCGAAGAAGCTTCTCCTCCCGCCCGACATAAGGGGGAAGAGAAGCTTTTTTTGATGGAGCTGAGCAACGTCCTTCTTCACCGTGATGCAATTGATCAGAAGAGCTCCCGGCGCTCGAAGAACCGGATGGACAGGCTCATGGAGGCTAGATAGAGAACCACGGATAGCGCGAGGAGCACCAGGCTGTACACGGAAACGTTCAGCTTCGCGGCTTGCTCCAGCAGATCGTTCAGCCAGGGCGGCGGACCGCCGGTTTCTTTGCCAAGCCGGGTGAACACAGCGCCGGCGGATGTCCCCAATGCAAAGAGCCCGATAAAGAGAAACCGTTGAACGGTCTGCGCCCGGATCATCCCCACTTTATAGGCGATGGGCAAGTAAATGGAGACGAGCAGGACAAAGCCGAAGATCGTACCGCTCAGCACGAGGAACGAGAGACCCGGCTCCCCTGCGACATCGTTCAGGCCCATAAACCCGCCGATCAGCCAAAACAGGAGGATGAGCGCCAGAAAGAACAACGCGACGCTTGCATACTTGGCGCGAACGAGCTGCTTGCGGGCTAACGGAAACGCGAGAAGCAGCCGGAGCGAGTGATTGCGTTCATCCTCATAGAGCGAGCGGTTGACGAAGCTGTACCCGACAACAAACACCGGGAAGATGAGGGTCATCATCCCCGCATCCTCCATCAGGCCAAAGCTGAAGAAGATGATGAGTCCGATCATGAGGAATAGTAGGAGAGATCGCTTCTGCACGGCAAAATCCTTCGAAATGAGCGCTAGCATACGACACCCTCCTCCCTCGTCATTCGCAGCAGCAGCTCGTCGAGCGTAAGCCGATCCGTCTTGTAGTCGGCCCCGGGATACCGGGCGGCGAAGCGCCGTCGGAAATCGGACACATCCTTCACGATCCCGCTGTATCCGAATTCACCAGCTTTCACGCCTGTCAGCAGCGCATCGAGCTCCGGGCTGCGGAACCGGTTATCCGCCTTGACGATCGTCCACTCGTCGAGCAGCTTGTGCTTCTCATCGCTTAGAAGCACTTGGCCGTTGTCGATCAGTGTAATGTAATCAGCGATCTTCTCCATGTCGGAGGAGATGTGCGAGGAGAAGAAGATGGTGCAATTCTCGTCCTGGAGAAGCTCCAGGAACACCTCTAGCAGCTCGCTGCGCACAACCGGATCGAGGCCGGATGTCGGCTCGTCCAGGAGCAGAAGCTCCGGATGATGGGACAAGGCCAGCGCGAGCGACAGCTTGACCTTCATCCCCCGCGACAGCTCCTTCACCTTCTTGGCCGGGTCCACCTGAAAGCGCCGCAACCACTGGGTGAAGTCGCCATCATCGAAGCGCGAGTAAAACTTGCCGACAAACTTCCCGGTCCACGCGACCGTCATTTCCTCATAAAAATGGGCTTCCTCGCTGACATAGCCGATCCGGTCCCGAATTCCAATCGGATCTCGCGCATAATCCTCGCCGAACACACGGATTTGCCCGCTGTCCCCCTTGATCAGGTCGAGAATGCATTTGATCGTGGTGGTCTTGCCCGCTCCATTGCGCCCGACAAAGCCCATGATGTATCCGCGCGGGATCCGGAAGGTGACGTCCTTCAATTGAAACCGGTCGAAATGCTTGTTCAGCCCCTCCACTTCCAGGGCATATTCGCTTGCCATCGTGGTTCCTCCTCTACAGCTCTTTGAGTAACAGCTCCAGCGTGCGCAGGATATCCTCGTCGCTCATGCTCAGCTCCCGGCCTTTTGCAATCGCCTCTTCCAATCGATCCTGCATCGCCTTCAGCTTCGCCTCCCGGACGAATGCGGCTCCCGCCTGCGCGACGACGGATCCTTTGCCCTGTCGAGTGACGATAAAGCCCTCCGCCTCCAGGTCGTCATAAGCCTTCTTCACGGTGATGACGCTGATCTCTAGCTCCTTGGCGAGCGCCCGGATCGAAGGCAGCGGGTCCTCCGGAAGCAGCTTGCCGTTCACAATCTGCTCGGTAATCTGCTTCTTGATCTGCTCATAGAGCGGAAGCGGATCGCTGTTGGATAAAATGATGTACAAACCCTCACCTCGTCAACCAACTGTTAATATGACTATATACACAGTTTAATCATTTTATGAACAGTGTCAAGTCCTTTCCCTGTTTCTTCCCGGTTGCCCTGCGAGCCGCTCGAAGGGCAGCCCTCGCTTCCTTCAGTAAAAGCCTCTTGCGCCTTAAACTCGCAGCTGCGTTTACGCCCATTTCTGCATCTTTATCGATCATTAACTTTTAGATACATTCAATTTGGCTTTCAATCACTTAAAAAATGATGTACAATGACTTATATCGATTCAGCACATTTGCACATTTGCATCAATCCATTTAGGAGAGGTGAAGAGATCTCATGTATCAGGAAGAGCGCATGAACGCGATTGTCGAGCATTTGAAACAGCATGAACGAGTGGGCATACAGGAGATTTGCCAACAATTCGGCGTATCCCGGGACACGGCCCGCCGTGATCTATTGAAGATGGAAGAGCTGGGACTGATCCTCCGAACCCATGGCGGAGCCATCCTGCCCAAGAAGACAAAAGAGGTATACGAGTACAAGGAACGGCTCATCCGGGAATCCGACGAAAAGCACAAGATCGGAGCCTTTGCCGCCTCGCTCGTCGATAACGGGGATTACATCATTATGGACGCGTCGACCACCGTCCAATTCGCCGCGGAGAACATCGCCGCTGATAACGTCGTGGTGGTCACGAATTCGATCGATATTGCGGATGTCCTATCGAGAAAGGCAGCCGTGCGAACGTATTTGTTAGGCGGAGAGTTAGACCCTCAGCATCGATTTCTATATGGGCAATCCACGATCGCGAAGCTGGCTGACTATCAAGTGGACAAATTGTTCCTCGGCGCATGCGGAATCACAGCCAGCGGCTTGTCCTACCCGCATGAAGAAGACGGGGTTGTGAAGCGCGAGATGATCAAACGAGCCGGCCAAGTGATCGTCCTCGCGGATCACACCAAATTTGGAGAGCAGATGTTTTACCGGATCTCCGGGCTGGACTCCATCGATCTGTTGATCACGGACCGTCAGCCGGATCAAGCGATGCTGGATACCCTCTCCGAACATAATGTCGAAATACTCATCGTATCGGAGGAAGAATTATGATCAAGCTATTTGCAAGTGATCTGGACGGCACGCTGCTTGATCGTCATCGGCGGGTAAGCCCCAAAGACCGAGCGGCGATTGAAACGGCAAGCCGTGAAGGCTGTGAAATCTGTTTCGCATCGGGTCGAATGTTCACCGAATTGAACACCGTCATGAACGAGTTCGAGGCTCGCTTTCACTCGATCAGCCAGAATGGCGCGACCGTTCATACGAAGGAGCGAGCGCTCCTCGCGTCCTCCTCCTTCAAGCCGGAACTCGCGGCGCAATTGCTTCAGGTCTCTCGCGAGTTCCATTTGGAAAGCTTCGTTCATTCCAGCGATGACTCCTTTTATCTGGAGGAGAGAACGGAGAGAACTTTACCGTATGAAGCACGCATCATGACTGTCGGCACGGTCTGCGGCGATCTGGAAGCGGCTCTTCGGCACAAGGAACTGGTATCGAGCAAGTTTTCCCATTTTGGCGGGATCGAGAGGCTCCGTCTTTTGCAAGCCGAATTGACTCGGCGGTTCCAAGGTCACGTCAATGTATTTATATCCGACAAAGATTGCCTCGACGTAATGCCTCTCAACGTTTCGAAGGGAGCCGGATTATCCGTATTGACGGAGCATTTGGGCGTGCGGCCCGATGAGGTCGCCTGCATCGGCGATTCTTACAATGACCTCTCCATGTTTTCGTTTACCCCGCACAGCTTTGCGATGGAAGGCGCTCCCGATGAGGTAAAAAAAGAAGCACGATATGTTGTAAGCTCCGTTGCCGAAGCCATCGACCTGATTTTCTCTTCCAACCAATCCGCGAGGGGGTGATGGGATGAAAAGAATCATCGGATTAGGAGGCTTGTCTTACTTTGTAATCGGGTTAGCCACCGTCATTTTTGGCACCTTGCTGTCGGAATTGCTTCAGGAATACAACCGATCCTTCAGCAGTGGCGGATCCTTGGTGTTTGCCCAGTTTGCTGGTTTTCTTGGAGGCGTGCTGCTTGCGCCGCACGGGGCTCGCAGGTTGGGGTACCGGCGGGTGATTTCGCTTTCCTTTGCGGGGTTGTTTCTCGCGCATACCGTCTTGTTTTTCCGGCCGTCTTGGTCGGTTCTGTTCATCCCGGCCGCTCTGAACGGATTTTCATTCGGTATGGCCCAAACGGCGATCGGAACCATGCTGTTGGAGGCACAGGACAACAAGAAGGCTGTTACGATGAGCCGCCTGGAAGTATCGTTCGGCATCGGAGCTTTCGTAATGCCGCTCATCTCCAGCTTCTTTCTGAGGAACAGCAACGGAGCGGGGCCGTTCGCGATCGTCGCGCTATGCGCGCTAGCCCTGGCCATCCTCTGGAGCAGGATGCCCCTTGATAGGGAAGCTGCTTTGGGGTCGAAAAAGAAAAGCGATGCCGATGTTCCCGCACTGCCCGGTAAGAAACGGATCCGCCTTTATCCTCTGGTCTTCCTGATGATTTACGTCTTTCTATATGTTGGATTGGAAACAAGCGTGATCAATTTCCTTCCGTCTGTATTGGCGCATCGTCTTCATCTGGAGAGCTCTCAAGCCGCGCTCGCTGTCTCCGTCTTTTGGATTTCCATGATTATCGGACGCCTGTTTTCGGGCGTGACCGCCGAAAGGATAAGCTACTTCACCTATTTGCTCATCAGCACTTCGGGTGCGCTTCTTTTGCTGATCGGGTTTGCCGTGTTCCATCCGAAATGGATGGTCTTTACCCTCGTGTTCCTAATTGGACTTTTCCTTTCGGGCATTTTCGCCATAGCGATCGTATACGCCAATTCCAAGAACCCGGATACGACAAAGCAAACGACAAGCATCATCATCGCTTCGGGCGGCATTGGAGGGGCTGTGCTCCCCTTGCTAATCGGGTGGAGTATGGACGCCATTCAACCGGATGCAGCGATATGGCTTTTGACGGGTTTTGCCGCTCTCATGATTCTATTTTTGCTTCGAGCAGGAACAGCCCGATCGGCAAAACGGCAGTGACGCAATAAGCCGATCAGATAAGGCATGGGAATTCCGTGTGTTGCGCCACGTGTGATCCGGTTGTGATCAGGCAACCACCCGACAGCAAAAGCTTCGGGTGTTTTTTGTTATTACGGAGTTCCAATCCTTTAGTGAACAATGTCGAGCGTAAACTCGACGGTCGCTTCCAGATTATTCCCAACCGCGAACAGGACGATCCAGTAAGCAATAGCCATCCCTGCCCCATCCGCTCGGTTCTCAAAAGGAATCCGTTCTTCCCCATCGGCTTGTGTGGAGCGCACCTTGTCCCTTCTAGACTCCCGGAAGGTGCAGTTCGCTCGGTTTGACAAAGGGTTCGGTGGAGAAGTCTTCAACCTGATCAATCTGTGGTATTATGATAGGATTCGAACCAACAATCATTAGGAGGTGACCCGGTCTATGAACCAGCTCATCATCTGTCTGCCAGAGTGTACCCCATTGAATTTATTAATCGAGGTGCCTTTGGCAAGAAAGTAGAGGATAAGATTGTTCCAGCATAGGGTTAACCGGCAGTCTTAGCCGTTTGCTTTTTCCTTGGGCAACCTACCTGGAGGAAAAAGATAATGAAGCATCTATCACATAAATGGTCCGTCCTGCTGGCTGTTTTGCTGGGGACGTTCACCGTCATATTGAATACCAGTTTGTTGAATCCAGCTATTCCGTTTTTTGTCAGACAATTTCAGATTGATGAATTCCAGGCCAGCTGGATCATCAATATTTACATTCTAGTTGTAGGCATAACCTTGCCGCTCACCGGCTTCTTAAGCGAACGGTACGGTGCCAAGAAAATCTACATTGCAGGTCTGTTCTTGTTCCTCATTGGCTCCATCGCCGCCTCTGCCGCGGGGAATTTGCCTGTTCTTATCATCAGTAGAGGGCTTCAGGGTCTTGGTGCAGGACTGCTCACGCCCTTGTCAATTACACTGATCTTTGCTGCTGTTCCTATCCAAGAAAGAGGAGTCGCCACGGGGATCTGGGGCGTTGTTAGTATGGTTGCTCCAACCGTCGGCCCCACTCTGGGCGGAGTGATTGTTGATTTTGGAAGCCCACGGCTGTTGTTCTTGGCCAACTTGCCGACGGGAGTTCTTGGGCTTATTGCCGCCATTGGGCTTATTCAACCATCCGCAACCGGTAAGCCCGGCCCTTTTGACAAGAAAGGATACCTTACGGTTTTCCTCGGTGTCGGATTAACCCTGTATGCGCTTGGCAAAATGGGTACCTTCGAGCAGGCGCTAAGTCCTCTTAACTGGCTGCTGTTGGCCGGAGGATTGGTTAGTCTTGTGTTGTTTGTTATCCATCAGCAGGCTATCCAGCATCCTCTGCTACACTTATCATTGCTGAAGATTCGTCCGTTCCGCACAGGCACTATCGTGACTACCTTAGGGGCCGTCGGATATTACATGTCGTTCTTTCTCATCCCGCTTGTGCTCCAGGATGTATACCACTATAGCGCTACCGTTACCGGATTAATGTTTATCCCGGATGCTCTAATGACCGGAATCTTCATGATCGTCGGCGGGAAAATTCTGGATCGCAATGGAGCCAAGAACGTGGTTGCAGCGGGACTGTTCATCGTTGGAATTACAACCTTGCTGCTCGGATGGTTATCCGCAGAATCGCCTCTCTGGTATATTGCCTTGCTCTTGGCTGTTCGGGGTGCAGGCTTTGGGCTTTCGTGCATTCCGGCCACAACGGCGGGTATGGGGACACTCCCGGAACACCGTCTGGTCGAAGGCTCGGTGCTCAACGATCTGGTTGAACAGCTCGTATCCTCCTTTGCCATTGTGATTGCTCTATTGGCATTTGTGCTTCGAAGAGGCCATTCTGTCGCCCGCCATGTTCCGCTAGAAGTGGCGAACCTGCAAGTTGCCAATAGCTTGTTCCTCGTATTAGGGGGCCTGACGTTCGTCGTGTTGGTCATCTGGTGGAGAGAGTTCCAATCCGGGACGGTGCGTGGTGGCTCTGAGGAGTAGTGAGAGGAAAAAGAAGGCGACTATTACGAAATACTTTAGTGAAATATCATTCGAGGAGTATAGCAGCAATTGTGCTCCTCCACTCCTCGCGTCAAGGGAAATAAGGCCGCACTGGAAGCCTCCTTTCGTCCAACTGGGGGATATTCCGCATGTTGCTCCGCCAAGGGCCATGGTGGTAGAATGCCTTCGAATGGTAAGTGTGAAAAACATCTGAACCATCTAAACCAACGTTAACAAGAGGGTTTGGATACGTATTGTACATAGAACGCCCCCTCCGGCCAAATGAATTTCTGGACACCATCATGTGATCCGGTTGTGATCAGGCAACCACCGGCAGCTCCTACTGTTGGTGGTTGCCTTTTGCTTCATGTCGAAGAACTAATGCAACAACTCTGTCCGAATCTCTGCATGGTCAAAGTAGTCTCAAGGGTTTGTTCAGAAAAAGCAAAAGCCCTGCAAAAAAGCTCACATGCAGGGCAATAGAATAGCATCAATATAATATATGGCCTTTGCGAGGTCTGGGGCTGGTTCTCTACAGGGGCATATCTGTAGCAATTGCTACTTCTCCGCCTGCCACAGGGATCACGCTAAACTCTAGCTGTCCAGCTGGGGTTTCCGGGAAGTGTTGATTCATCATGGTTGGAATATGTACTGATGGGCATTTTCTTCCTTCTCCAAAAATGGTAACAGCAACTTTCCGCCAATACCCTTCGCTTAGCTTTTATCTTTATGGCCAATTTGGGTTCGCATCCTGATTTATTTAGCTCCTGCTGTTCTGAGCGCATTCAGTAAGTAAGGGCTATCTACTCCGAGCTTTAATGCCAGCTGTAATAATTGATCCAGTTGATCCTGAGATACAGTGTCTAGACTAGCTCCGTACTTCAACAGGAGTTCCACATTTCTAAATACATCATCCTTAAACTCGCTCTCCCCTGTCGCAATAGCCTGATCAATTGCTTGTAAAATAACTTTCTGCTTAACATTCGGATCAGGTGCATCACCAAAGAAGTAAAAGGAGGTACTATTCGTCCCTCGGTATACGATTTTTGTGACAATTCCATTAGGATCGGCACCATGGTCCAGCAAAAGCTTTAAGGCATCAGAATTTCGGTAGATAAGAATATTAGCCAAATCTTCAGGAGTTGGCTTTGCCCCTGCCTCCAAAAGAATTTCTGCTAATTCGAAAGATATATCCACCTTTTTACCATTAACGGTCCATTTGTTTAATGCAGATGTTAATGGGGAAAAGAAATTCCCCGTTGTATCCTGTACGTTAGGATCGGCACCTAAAGCAAGCTGCATCTTAACAGTCGTTATATCTCTAGACGTGACATTACTGATTAACAGAATGCTTGGATTTGCACCACATTTCACAATAGCCTGACCCACTTCCAAAGGTGCACCATGGTCTATAGCAAAAAACAATGCGCGGTTTGCATCCGCTCCTTTTCGGATAAGAGAGGCAACCTTTTCGACGTCAATCTGATTATTGAGTAACTCCGCCTCAACGAGTTTACTCAAATGCTCTGGGTTTTCCTTGTATGTAATGAAAACTATGTTATTCTTTGAATCCCACTTTACCTCTGCACCCAGCGCTTCGCTTACAAATCGGATTGGTACGTATGTGGAATTATTAATGCTGGTCGCAGGTTGGCTCAATGTGACTTCCTTACCATTTACTTTAGCTATTTTGCTGCCGACTTGAAGGGAAACCGATATTTCCCCTTTGTTCGACTTAATTGTTCTGGTTTTCGAGTCATAGGTAACATTAGCTTCTAGAGACTGAAAGACAGAACGCAATGGAACCATGACCGACCCATTTAGTAGAACAGGGGACTGATCATACTGTTGTTTTCGCTCATTAATAACGACAGAAATAGAACTCTGATTGGAACCGGCAAACCCTATTGCGGGAACAGTAGTTAGTAACAATATACTCGCTGTCGTAACCAAAACGAACCGCCTTGTTTTCGTAATCTTTCCAGGTTTCATGGCTGCCTCCCTCAAATATACTGAGTAATTCGTTTTCTCCTACCTTCTATAATTCTGGTAAAATGTATTATGAAATAATTACTGCCTGGGAGAGACTGCTATTGGTTACATATATACTAGAATCCACCTTCTTTGAAGATGTCACCGTTCCACCCGAGACCACAGAATGGGTACTAGAAAAATTCACTGAGCGTCGCCTTCGAAAGCACCAAGTCTTGTTCTCCCAAGGCGACCCCGGCAACGAAATGTACGTGGTCAAGTCCGGCCAGCTCAAGATCTTCCGTGAAGGTGAAGACAAAGAGATCGTCTTTGGCCACCAATTCCCAGGCCAAACCATAGGAGAGTTGGAAGTTGTCCACCGTAGTAGTGAGCGGCTCGCTTCTGTCGCTGCCATTGAAGACACCGTTCTCTGGATGATTCGCAAGCCAGACGTGGACAAGCTAATCGACCGCTTTCCACAGATCCTTCGCAACCTATTCTACGTAGTGAGCGAGCGGCTCGCCCAAGCCGATCGTAAGCTGGAGTACTTGGCCTTTCTTGACGCCCGTGTACGAGTTGCCAACATACTACTTGACCTGCTTTCCAACTTTGGTGTTCCCTCAAGCGAAGGCCAACTGATCGACTGGAAGATCACGCAACAACATCTTGGTAACATGATCGGAATCAGCCGAGAGTCCGCTGCGAGAATCCTAATCGAGTTCCAACAAGAAGGTATCATTCTTGTAGAGAAGCGACTCATCACGATCCTCAACCTGGATCACTTACATATGCTTGCTGAAATCACCAAAGACCCCGTGGAGAAAAGACACTGGCATTCAACTTACAAGCATAATATCCAATAATCTACAAATTTTCTGTGATCGGTGAAACAAAACTTTTGTGATCGTCGCTACAAACACCCGTTCCTAACGTTCGCTTGCCGGCATGATTGTTGTGGTGCTCCGGTCTCCCTCAGTGATTACGGAGATGGGCTCACTGAACAGATCCTTGTAGAAGCTGACAACTGGCTCTCCATGGGTTGTTGCCCACATGTTGTGAGCCCTTTCCCCTGGGGACACGTCTGAGCTGCCCAACTGCATGCACCAGAGGGTTTCGCAGCAACTACCTGTGATCCGCTTGTGATCCGGGAGAGGGTCTCCACACCAGGCACCTTCTTTCGTCCAACTGGGGGATATTCCGCATGTTGCGCCGCGAGCAGGGCTGGTGGTATAATGTTATTCGCTGCGTTCCCGTAGCTCAGCAGGATAGAGCGACAGTTTCCTAAACTGCAGGTCGGAGGTTCGAATCCTCTCGGGAACGCCATTTTTTTGAATGATTCCGAATCCGAATACACATTTACACATACAAAAAGGAGCCCTTAGCGCGGCTCCTTTTCGTTTGCTGCTACGCCTTGCTATCCAGATCCGCAGATCCGACCGTACCTCTGCGACATCCCAAAACAGGGGAGCCAGGCCACCTCTTTGGGCATGTTAACCTCTAACCCACCAGTTTCAACCCTACGGCTGAGCCCAATACCAATCCAATACAAGCGATACGAAGAAAGCTTCGAGGCTCCTTGTAATAGATCATTCCAAGGATCGCGCCCCCGGAAGCTCCAATTCCGGTCCATACCGCGTAGGCTGTCCCCATCGGCAATGTTTTCATGGCCAGCGATAGGAATAGAAAGCTGAGACCAAAACCAGCAAACATGAAGCAAAACGATTTCCAATTGCGTGCTTGGTTAAATAGATTTATCAATAAAACCCCGAGCATCTCAAAGATCCCCGCCATAAAGAGATACAACCAGCTCATTCTCCGCTCACCTCATTCCCTTTTTCCATGCTAAGCAGTTTTAGGCCGACAACCCCAATAAGAAGCACGACAATGAATACAATTTTCGAGAGTTGAACTTCCGCATCGAACAAAACAATCTCAGCAAGAACCGTTCCCGCTGTTCCTAAGCCAACAAAGACGGCATAAACGGTACCAACTGGAAGCGAACGCGCCGCCATGATCATTAAGTAAAAGCTAAAGAAAATCGCGGTTGCCGTTCCTCCCCATTCCCAAAAGCTATCCGCATGTTTTAGCCCAATGACCCAAAACACCTCAAAGATAGCTGCCGCAATAACCGATGCCCACGTTTTGTTCACCGTGATCTCTCCCTTCGTTAGTAAAGCCAAAAGTGGATGAAAACAAGAAGCCTGGGAAACAAACCGCATGATGCAGTTTATCTCCCAGGCTTTTATCCTTCCGTGGCGCAGCTGGTGGGCTGCGGGCTTTCTCTCGGACCAGGCCAACATGGATATGTTGCGGAACCCTAGAAAACCTGACTATTTTCAGTTCACAACACTATACGACGATAGAATTGGATTGTCAATATTCTGGAGAAAGCAAAAAAAGCAATTTTTATCAACTCTGTGAGGTTTTGTTGTGGTATATCTATACATAGGTGAGGCGGTATGGACTATAAGGCGCATATGGCGCGTGTGATTGCCTATATCGAAGAGAACTTGAGTCAAGAACTAACCCTGGCCGACTGCGCGCGGATGGCCGGCTACTCGGATTATCATTTTATCCGGGTGTTCAAGTATGCGACCAAGCTCACGCCGGCCGACTACATTCGCAAGCGGAGACTGACCGAAATCATCAAACGGCTGGATAACGAAGCCGTGATTTCGGATCTTGCCTTTGCCTACGGCTTCAATTCCAAAGAGAATTTCACGCGGGCGTTTGCAGCCGAGCATCGCATTCGCCCCACGGAATTTAAGGCGGCGCAAAGCAGCCTGAAGCTTTATGAACCCCTTCAATTTGAAAGCGTTCCCTTCTCGGTAACGCCTGAAATCAGGACGCTTGATCCGTTTACGGTCGTCGCCTATGAAAGCGATGAGGAGGATCCGCCAAGCTTCTGGAACAAATACAACTGCCGGAAAGGGTCGAAGAAGCTATCCGGGGGAATGCCATGCACGGATTACGGGGTGTGCATCTGGAACCACTCGATTGGCAAGCTGGATTATTTCATTGGCATTCGCAAGGAGCACGCGCGCGGAGATTTGAGCGATACTCAGGAAATCGCGATCAGCGGCGGCCGGTATGCCGTTTTTACCACTCCTCCATCGACTTTCTATACCTTTGTGAGCACCATTCATCAAACATGGGCATTCATCAACAACAAATGGCTTCCCACTAGCGGCTGCCGGAGCACCGGCGGACACGAATTCGAGACGTATACCGAAGAAGCTCGGACATTCCGAGAACAAATCCACATACCTTTGGAGGGATTGAAATGAAGAAGCTAGCCATCACGTGGGACGGCGTTGACGACGCCACCGGGTATCTGTTTTCCTTAGCGAAAGCCTTGTCTGCCGCCGTCAAAAACAGCCCGTATGCCGATCTGGCGGAGGAGATTGTCGCCACGAGCGGGTTTGCTTTCCGGATGTGGCTGTCTGCCGATTTGTGCCGAAGCGCCACCTCGATCTGGAGTTGGGACGATCAGCAAAGGTGGGTGGAAAACGGAGGTCTTCACTGCGATTATGTCGGCCGCTATTGGGGGCAGGACGACCAGGAGGAAGCGCAGCGGCTTAAAGCCATCGAACGGATCAGAACCTCCATCGATCAAGGCATCGCGGCCATTTCCTGGGATATCGGAGTTCCCGAATGGGGGCTGATCACGGGTTACGATGACGCCTCTCAAACCTTCGCCACGCTATCCGTTACAGGCGAAGCTGCGGAGATGTCCTATGATGCCCTAGGCAAGCGGGAAATCCCGATTTTGTCGGTACTCACCTTGACCGGAAAGTCGGAGAAGTCGCGGGAAGCGATTCAGCACGACACGCTGCAGCTTGCCGTTTCCCACTTGCAGGGGGAGGAGTGGTGCGACAACGCCAAAGGCCTGGAGGTCTACCCGGCTCTCATCAAGCATTATGAGGAAGCTACCGGCTTTGGCGACTCATCAAATGCCGAATATTTCCTCGGGACCTATGCACCGCTGAAACAATATGCCTACAAGTATTTCGAGAAGGCCCATCTCCCTGAGCTCGCTGAGTTATATCAGACCGTTTACCAAGCTTGGCTGAGCGCCTTTACCATCAAAAAAAACGAGGATGCAAGCTTGCTCGAGGTTCGAACGAACATTGCCTCCCTGTTGAAAACCGCATACGAGAAGGAACGCAGAGCCTTGGAGATCATGGTCGGGAGGCTTAGGTAGAACCAGTAGAGGGATGACCGGTTGTCCGGGATCCCTTTTTCTTTTGGCGAAGAAGCATGACAGCAAACAGCAGCAAAGGGAAGCCCAGCTGGAAGAACGGATAAACATAGGTGACCAAAACCTCCAGGCCGAGTCTAACAAACGAGGTAAAGGAGGATGGAAAAAACGCAGTTAGGTAGATGGTCGCCCCCACCGGGATGACCCATAGCTTTACCTTCTTTCCCGTCATGCGTTCCATCCCCACCAGCGCTCCCATAAAAAAGAAACAGAGCTTCGTCCCTAACCCCAAAAATAAAATCATCACGAACAGCGCGTCGAAGCGCTGAACCAACTGTGATACCCGAATCAACTGAACCACCTGCAGAATCGGATAGGTGCTGTTCGCCGCTAGAACGGGACCGAGCACCAGAATGCTGACCTCATTCAAGCAAGTCAAAAACACCGAGGTCCCCGCGTACCACAGCACAATCGCTTTGGTCAATCTACGGCGGGGGTCAGCGAGAGGGAAGAAAACGAGAAAGAGCATACTTTGGCAAAAGGGAAACGAGATCAGTTCGGGAACCGCCGCGTCCCAGACCGGCTTAATTCCATGCTCGAGTACGGGGAACAGAAATTCCGGCCTGACCAAGTCGGTCGTGAGGAGAAAAACAAACAAGAGGATGAAGCTAAAGAGGATGAGGGGAAACAAACTTGTGATGACCAGAAACAGTGTCCTTGGACCATACCGCATGGTGTTCATGATCACAAGAATGACGATCAGCATGATAAAAAAGAGTGGCGTCTGCGTCAAGATGGCCAATCCCGTCAAATCGCCGAAATCACGGAGGTTCCGGTTCGCTTCCAAAATAAAATAACCGACAAACGCCAACCCCACCACAGTGCCCAGTGTCCTGCCGAAATAGTACAGAAGCAATTCGAACAGATCCTTGTCCGGATCAAGTCTGTGAATGGCCAGATACAGGAGAAGAAAGGGCAACCCGGTGACGGCGCCGATCAGCATGGATAGCCAGGCGTCTCTCCCCGCTTTTGCGCCCAATAGGAACATGGGGCTGCTGCCGATCTCGAAGATAAATAGACTGATGGCGACATAGGATACCCGTATTGGGACGCTATTCATTTCCACACCCCCCCTTGGTTTTTTCCTTTCCTTAGCGTCGTCCTTTCATCAAGCTCTCCATCGATTTCATCACAAGGCCATGCCGTATAATCGTCGCCTTTACCTTGACGTCTACATCGATGCGACTGAACTCTTCCGGCCAGTCCTCCTTAACTCGCGGCCATTCCCGCGGAAACTTACGGTGAATGAGGTCGGCGAACCCCACGAGATCGATTTTCTCGCTCTGGATGAACTCCAACGTATTCTCGATATCCCTTTTGATCTTATCGGCGATCTGCCGCTCCATCTCTCGAATCGTTCCTGCTTCCGCAAGGTCGTTATTCTCCATCACTTCCGTGAGCACCAGCCTAGCCTTCACCTCAATGTGCATACGGAATCCGTCCCCCTTCTTTCTGGGAACAAGCTTGGTAGAGGCTCGAATGATACGGGCAGAGGAATACTCGTGTTCATCGCCAGTACCCGCGGTTGAAGGAAACGACAATGCGGCATTGCGAAGATCTCCCTTCATCCATGCCAAACCGGAGCCTTGCTTGAGGTTCATCCATCTCACCATTTGATCGCCTTTGAACACCGCCAGCTTGGTCAATCGCAGCTTGGCGGACGGAGATGTTTCTTTGTAGATGTCCTGAGTTTCCAGTTCAGCGGGATTTCCCTTTTCATCTTGAGGGGATACCTCGATCACGGGCACAACCGTGTAGGGAGCGTCTGAAACCAGATGCAAGGCAAACTCATGGACGGTCACGGCCGGCATTTTGGCTGTGTTTTTCGTCTCCTGACGAAGGATATCCGCAATGCTGACTCCCGGGATCTTCTCAGGCGGCAAGAGCTTCCGCAGAATATGATCAGCCCTTCCTTCTGTAACGAGAAGCTGGACGGTCTCCCGCGCTTCCGGTTGCCGCAAATAGACGTCGATGATTCGGCTTATGCCGCTTCTGGCCACCTCTTCGCTTATGACCACAGCATTGTTGTGAGCAACAAACAAACGCCGGGGATATTCCAGGTTGCTCATATTGTTGGCCTCAAAAACGGTTTTGGCTTTCGTGGTATATACATGCACCGCAGGCTGGGAAGATGCTCCGGACATCATGCCTGCCGCAGAGGAAACAGCCGAAGGTACGACAACCTGATACGTTACCGCCCATAGACCGTCGTCGCGATCAAAACCGGTGGCCGTTGCAATTCCCAATTCATTCAATTCCGTGCGATTCCAGCACCCGCCCAGCAGCAAGCTGACCGCAACGGCCAGCCCAACCGCCTTCCAACGCCTCATCGGACCTTCTCCTCTCGCTGTCAACTCCGTTCTTCTTCCTTTAGGCCGCTGCTCTCCTTCCCAGGCTGGCGCTTAAGGTTATGGGTCGCCGTCGTCACCGGACGTCGGTTCATTCGGCTCCAGGGCGCCCGGATTAAGAAGTCCCGGAAGGCCGAGCTGTCGAAAGGAGCCAGCGGAGTCATGTAAGGAACGCCGAAGCTGCGCAGAGCGATCATATGTACGAGAACCGGAATAGCGCCGGCCAGAATGCCGAAAAGCCCGAGCGTACCGCCCAGTATCATAAAAACAAACCGGAGCAGCCGGATGGCGGCTGCCAGGTTGATGGCGGGAATGACGAAGTTGGAGATAGCGGTGAACGACACGACGATGACCATGGCAGCCGATACAAGCCCCGCCTGAACGGCCGCTTGCCCCAGAACAAGGGCCCCCACAATGGAGATCGCAGGACCTATGGCGCGCGGCATGCGGACACCGGCTTCCCGGATGATCTCAAACGTCAGTTCCATCAGCAACGCCTCGATCAGAGCAGGGAGAGGTGTGCCTTCCCGCTGGGCGGTCAGGCTGATCAAAAGCGTCGTGGGAAGCATCTCCTGGTGAAAGGTAGTGATGGCGATAAATAACGAGGGCAGGAACGTCGCAACGAGAAACGAAAAAAAACGGACGAACCGGAGAAACGTTGAAATGTCAAAGCTTTGGTAATAATCTTCGCTTGAAAACAGAAATTTGAAAAACGTAGCTGGCGCCAGAAGCACAAACGGTGTGCCATCCACAAAGATCGCCACGCCCCCCTCCAAAATGGAGGCCGCTACCGCGTCCGGGCGTTCGGTATTCATCATGGTCGGAAACGGGGTGTATCGACGGTTCTGCAAGAACTCTTCAAGATAACCGCTCTCCAGTACGCTGTCGATGTCGATCGCACCCAACCGTGCAGTGACTTCCTCCAAGACCTCCGGCTTTGCGATTCCCTCCAAGTACACGGTAGATACCTCTGTTTGCGTCAGCCTTCCGATCGTTTGGGTCTTCACACGCATATCCAGCGATTTCACCTTTCGCCGAACGAGGGCAATGTTCGTTCCGATGTTCTCCGTAAAACCTTCCTTCGGCCCACGGATTACCGTTTGCGAAGTCGGCTCCTCCACGGCCCTTTGCGCGCCACCTTGAATGGCAACCGATAAGGCCCCATTCATGCCATCAACTAGCAGGACCACCTTGCCGTTCAGAATGCATTTCAGAACTTCCTGTTCGGTTCCTTCCTGCTCGACATTGCCGAACGGCAGCTGTTCGGCAATCCGGTGCGGCAAATGGGTTGCCATCTCAGAGGCGCGTGCAAACGGGAGCATTTCCTTCATTAACACCGCGAGCAGCTTTTGATCCGCCATTCCTTGTAGGTAAGCCACCGCAAGGTTGTCCTCTTCCCCGATCTTCCGGCAAACGTAATCCGAGCTTTGACCAAGAGTTTCTTGCAAAAAACGGATGTTGTCCGATAGCGAAGCGCCGAGCTCACGTTGAAGGCTGTCCTTGTTTAGTTCGGGGGCATTCTGCTCGCGGATCGGTGTCGCGTTCTTTTTTGACTTGGACGAGATCATCCTTTTGATCAGATGGACCATGACCCAGAATTCCCCTTTCACACAGATAAGGATAAACTTCCAATTTTCTCTTCTTCTTATTCGTCAAGCATCGAGAACGAACGATAACGAATCGAAGGCACGGACCATAAAAAAATCCCCGCACGGCGGGGAGCCGGCGGGGAGGCGCTTTGGAGACTAACAGAGTGTTTTCAGAATAATGACAAGCAGGATGAACAGAACCAGAACAAATGCCGCCCCTGTTCCTCCACCGGAATAGGGGGCTACGCAACCGCAACCCGCACCGCCATAAGCACCGTTACCGCCATAGCCGGGAAAAAAACCCATCTTTCAGCACTCCCTTCACAGAAGATACTTTAGGATATGTGCCACATTCCGATTGGCATGGTCACTTGCAGGAGGCTATTCGCCCAAACTCCGCTCATTCCAAAGAAAAGGTCCGGCCAGCGGCCGGACCTTATGGTCATGATCCTTATCGGACTGCTTACAGCGCTTCCGCGAACAGCTCGAAGTACTTTTTCGGATTCAGGCAAGTCGGGCACTTCTCCGGCGGGTTCTTGCCCTCGTGAATATGTCCGCATTCCGTGCAGATCCAGACGACCTTCTCTTCCTTTTTGAACACCGTTTCGCTCTCCACTTCGCCAGCCAGCTTCAGATAGCGGGCTTCGTGACGCTTCTCGATGTTCATGATCAGCCGGAACGCTCCGGCAACCTCGGGGAAGCCTTCTTCCTTGGCGATTCGTTCGAATTCGGGGTACAGCTCCGTCCATTCCTCGTTCTCACCGCTCGCAGCTGCCCTCAGGTTTTCCGCGGTGCTGCCTTTGGCGAACGGGAAGGTCGCGGCGATTTCCAGGCTTCCGGGGAGCTCTCCGCCGTAGCCCGCTATCAGCAGGTTATAGAAGCGCTTGGCATGTTCCTTTTCATTGTGGGAGGTCGCTTTGAAGATCGCAGCGATCGGCAGAAGTCCTTCTTCTTCCGCTACCTCGGCAAAGATCGTATAGCGCATGCTGGCTTGAGATTCCCCTGCGAACGCCTTGAGCAAATTTTCGGCAGTGCGGGTTCCGACAAGACTTTTCATGGATGAATCCTCCTATGTACGATTTTTCACAACTTTATAATAAGTATAAATTTCGTGCTCTCTCAGAACAAGTTATCATTCTATGGATATTGATAGCTTCTCTCAATGACAGTCTGGCATTCGACAGCAAAGAACCCCGATCCCAAAGCGGGACGGGGTTCTCTTTTGAACAGCTAAATTCGGATGAAGCGGTTAGCTGCTTCGCTCCGTTCAAGGAGCTGGTTTCGCTAAACTCAAGCGGTCATTTCCGCTCCCTTAAACTCATCCTTATGCCGGCTGAATTGGAAGGTATAGTAGGCCAAGCCAAGCAGCATGAAGGCGACCGTGAATCCGAGCAGCACGCCTGCATTTTGCCACATCGTGCTGAAGCTTCCGCTCGAGATGACATCCTTGAATCCGAAGACGGAATAGGTCATCGGCAGCAGGTGATGGAACTTCTGCAGGAAGTCCGGCAGCAGCTCCTTCGGGAACGTACCCGCCGAAGTCGTCAATTGGAAGATCAGCAGCACGATAGCCGCGAAGCGACCGACATTGCCGAATGCCGATACGAGGAATTGAATGATGGCCATAAAGGTGATGCTGGTGATGATGGTCATGATGTAGAACAGCGGAATGCTTTGCACTTCAAGTCCGAGCCCGGTAAGCAGGAACGTATCCAGCACGACGGCTTGAACCAATCCGACCAGAATGGTGACCATAAACTTGCTGAAGAACCAAGCCACGCCGGATTTCGGAGGAGTAGCAGGCTCCTTGATCTTGAAGACGATGGTCAAGAGGAGCGCTCCGATGAACAGACCGAGCGAGATGAAGTAAGGAGCAAACCCGGTGCCGTAGTTCGGAACCTCGGTGTAGCGCTGCTCAGTGACTTCAACCGGGCCGGCAAACATCTTGGCGTTGTCTTCGCCCGTGTTCATCGAGCCGGTTTGCTTCGTGGCATCCTGCAGCTTAGTTGCCAGCTCGGTGTTGCCGCTTGCGAGCTGATCGGCTCCGTCCTGCAGCTTGCCGGTGCCTTCGTCAAGCTGCTTGGCGCCGCTCGCGACTTGCTCGGCTCCGTTTGCCAGCTTGTGCGTACCGTCGTTCAATTGCTGGGTGCCGTTCGCCAACGCATCGGCGCCTGCAGCCAGCTTCCCGGTTCCGGCTGTCAGCTGGCCCGTGCCTCCGGCCAGTTGGCCCGCACCGGCAGCCAGCTTCTTGGCTCCGGCTTGCAGCTCGCCTGCACCGGCTACCAGTTGGTCCGCGCCTCCGGCCAGTTGGCCGATTCCGCCGGACAATTGCTCAGCGCCCGCTTGCAGTTTGACTGCTCCTGCAGCCAGCTTCTCACCACCGGCTGCCGCTTCCGTCAGCTTGGAAGCGACGGTGTCGAGGCCGGTCTTGAGCTCCGTCGATCCGGTCGCCAGTTGTCCGGCGCCTGCGATCAATTGATCCTGACCAGCGGTTACTGCGGTGAGACCCTGCGATACCGATTTGCTCGTTTCAAGCAGCTTGGCGAAGTTCGGGTCTTGTGCCAGTTCGGGATGAGCCTTCACGTAGGCCTGCAGGCCGTTCGTGATACCGTCCGCACCAGCGGACAGCTTGGTCAGGCTATCCTTGGAGGTGGAGAGCCCCTTCTCCAGTTGGGCGGCTCCGGTTCCAGCCTTGTCGGCGCCTGCGGACAGTTGCTCAGCACCCGTCTTCAATTGACCAAGCCCATCGGACAGGGAGCCTGCGCCGGTGTTCAGCTCGGTGAGCCCGCTGCCAAGCGCTCCAGCGCCTTGCTGCAGGGCGGCGATGCCGTCCTTCATCGGAGCGGCGCCGGCTACCAGCTTGCCGAGACCGGCATCGATGGCTTCCGCACCGGTTTTGAGCTCGCCGGCGCCTGCGGCCAGCTTCCCGGCGCTTGCATCCAGCGTATCGATCCCCGTCTTCAACTGGGCCGCACCGCTTACGAGCTTACCGGTGTTGACGTCTACGAGTTGAACGCCGTTGTTCAGGTCGGTTGCGCCTGCAGCCAGCTTGTCGAGGTTTTCCTTAACGGTCTTCACGCCGCTGTCGATGTCTTTGGAGCCGTCAGCCAGCTTGGAGGCACCGTCGCCAGCCTGGCCGATGCCGTCGGCGAGCTTATTCACGCTGCTGAATACGGCTTTGGAATACGCCTCTGTCACATTTTGCGACAGCTCGCTCTTGATGCGCTCAATGGCGGTTTTGCCGATTTGCGCGGCAAGGAAGTTATAGCTTTCATTCGGGATGTACATGACCTGGGCTTTTTCCGGTTTCTCGTCGGTCACAGTAACGACCTTCTGCGAGAAATCCTCCGGAATTTCAATCGCCATGTAATACGTACGGTCGGACAAACCGCTCAGGGCTTCTTCTTTACTCACAAATTGCCAGTCGAAGTCCTTGCCATCCTTAAGCTTATCGGCCAACTCTTTGCCGACGTTCATCGTCTCGCCGTTGAAGTCCGCTCCCTTGTCGCTGTTTATGACAGCAACCGGAAGAACGTCCATCTTGGCGTACGGGTCCCAGAAGGCCCACAGGAACATGCCGCAGTAAAGCAGCGGGACTAGCATGACGGCAATAACGGGAATGAGCACCCGCTTATCGCGCACGATGGCTGATAATTCACCTGCAAAAGATCTTTGTTTCATGGATCTCTTATCCTACCCTTCTCTTTTCAATTCGCTTTTATTCCGGTCGCCAACCGGTCTCTACAGTCATTCGGCGAACTCTCTTCGTCACAGCTAAGCATTAGAAACGGCTAAGCCGTCCCCCAAATACAGTTGGAACAGCCGAGCGATCTCCTCGTTCGTCAGCTTCCCTCGCGTTTCGCTCCATTCCGAGACGAAGGCGATGTACAGCTTCAGCATGACGAAGGCGGTAATCTCCGGATCGCAAAGCTTAATCTGCTTCTTGGCGATGGCGCCCTCGATCTCTCGCTTGATGAACCCGATGATCGCCGACTCCACCTGCTGCAGCGCATTTATGGCGGCCAGCGTCCCCATATCCTTCATTTCATGGGTCAGCTGGATCGTCAACCGATGGGATTCCCGGAAGTTCACCATCGACAGCAGCACGTTATGCAAATTCTCAAAAAACGAAAGCTTGCGGTCCAGCACCGATTCCGCGATCTGCTTCATTTGCATAATGAATTCATTTAGAATGGCGCGGAACAGCTCTTCCTTGTCGGCAAAAAACGTATAGATCGTCCCTTTGCCCACCTTCGCATCCTTGGCGACCTGATCCATGGTCGTTGCTTTGTAGCCGTAAATGCTGAACGAGCGGGCTGCAGCATCCAGAATTTGCTGCCTCCTGTCTACGGTCGCGATTCTTGTTCCCTCCCTTGTGCATCCGTCCTCCGAAAGAACGGAAGACCCGAGTTTTGAAAAACTGACTAAATGTCCAAACCAGTCATTCGGTACTGAAGCTGATTCTACTCCCATCTCCGCTCACTTTCAAGACCTTTTTCAAGGATTTTCAGGTTTTATTGAAAAAAATTCTCACGACAAAAATAGGCAGCGTTTTCATCTGCCCTTTATTCTCTGCTTCCTCCCGTATAAAAAACACTTTGCTTTTTCAATTGGGCCATGATATAATCTTTTCTGCTGGTCCTTTCAAGACCGGGTGAAATATCATGACGAGACGTGGCTCAGCTTGGTAGAGCGCTTGCTTCGGGAGCAAGAGGTCGCAGGTTCAAATCCTGTCGTCTCGATTTCCTTTACACCATAAGGTTTTCTCCCCCTCTTCACGATCAACGTGTTTTGTGGTCAGGGGCAGACACCGTTCCAGACGAAGAGACAACAACCTAACGGGTTGCAAATCCGGGAGGGAGTTGTCTCTTTTATGTTGCTCAAATTTGCGATCAAGAACTTTATCGAGGAAAAGAAGCTCAACAATGTGTCCGCGGCGACGATGGAGCGGTATGTGGGAACCACCAGTGAATTTCACGCCTTCTGCGTAGAAGAGTTTATCTTTGGATTTTTCGCTATGCTTTTTTTGTTCGATACTTTTCTGAGAGCAGAACATATAGCGTTACCCATTTATTGGGTTGGCCCACCATACCCACATCGAAATAAGGCTCATCGAAAGATTCGCTAAGCAAATATTTACCCTCGATGTCTTTTTTGCTGTCTAATAATGCCCATGCTTTATCGCAATTAGGATGATTCGCCTCACCAAGAACCGAAAGCCCATACATAATCATCTGTAACCCCATGTGTACATGATCAATCGGATAAAACGTCCCCGCCATATCTTTGATAATTACCTTTCCGGGAGCGTCAGAGCGGAACGCAACGTAGTGGTTCATATAAAAATTAAGTAATGGCTCAAATTGCGGCAGAATAATGCCTATCTTTTTCAGCTCTGCCCCGAGTAAAAGATAGGTAGTAGTTTGTCTATAGCAACCCATATCCAGCAACTTAGAGTCGTTTGTTTTTTTGGTTTTGTCCAGGCATCGAACTGTGCCGTCTTGCCGTATAGTAGAAAAAGCCAAAGGTATTTGCTCTTGCACCCACGGATGCTCGTAATATCCAAGCGATACCAAATTTCTCAACAGTAATATTTTCGCACACTTCATACTCAAATTCATATGTTTGATGATACGTTCAATATAGTCATCAATAGGTACATCAAAGCGTGTTAAACCAAATTCCGTGAGTGCCAAGAATGCGTTGATATCCTCCCACTTTTTATTATGTTTGAATTTATCCATGACTAAACGAAGCCTATTTGAGCTTAATAAATGGTCATAAGCCTTTTTCACTTCAAGTTCGTCTTTTGACATACCTAGAAGTTCGGTCATTGCACGGTATTTTACTTCGGGGGTGTCATCTTCAAGAAGCCAATTGACTACATTATTCATTGATGTGTCCCCTTTACGTCGAGTGCGCCATTCACCTGTGCCTCAATGGATTGCCCTACATTTCCCTCATACCTCATAATTTCTGACATATCCAAACCTCTCCTTTCTATATAGTGCGGTTTATTTACCTAATATCAAAACTACTACAGTTAACTATTTTTTGGAAATACATCTCAACTGTAACATCATACCATTCAAAGATCCCTCTCGGGAGCAGACCGCTTTGCCTTTATCCGCAGAGAGGAAACAACCGGCTCCATCGAAATTCCGTTCCAGCGATTATTCACGATGCCCGCGTCTGCCGGCGTCAGATGCCGATAGCTTCCCTTCATTCCTTCGATATCGACAAGATCGATCCGAATCGTGATTGCCAATGACGTGATAGCAGGGGACACCGGCCTGTTCCAGCCTCTCCAGCAGGAACCGGTTTTCTTCCATAGGATGGCACAGGTCCCCCAGCTCGATGATGAAGTCCGGGTCCGTCCTGCGAACCGTGTTTAGAAACTCGTCCAGCCGCCGGTCTCCACCCGAGATTCTGTCGTAATGCAGATCGGTGAACACGGCAAACGTTACCTGCCCCAAGTGCTTTCCCCGCTTTCTACGATAGATTGGCATACAAATCGTCCCACAGCAGCTTGTACAGGATATCCTCTTGCCCGCTGCGGTCCGGGAGATCGGACAGGATCGTAATCACCGCGTTCTTGTCCCGACAGATGAGGCAAATCTGCCCCAGCATGCCTGCTATCATCGCGCCGACACCCGGAACGCTCCACATCAGATACCCATACCCGCCGTTCCCCTCGGGTTTCATACCATGCGGCTTCATCGCCTCCCGAGTCCATTCCTCCGAGACGATCCGTCGCCCTTGGTATACGCCATCATTGCCATACAGGTGCCCCAGCCGATCCAACTCACGGAGCGTAGCGGCTATGCCGTATCCTCCGATAAAATAACCTTCCGGACAGTTGGCTCCATCGGCAACCGGCTCTATGTCCAGAGGCGTGAATACATGCTCCGCCATGAACTCCCAGGTTTTCCGACCCGAGGCCCTTTCCAGGATGATCGAGAGCAAGTAAGTCGGCACATTGGAATAATTGAGCTGTTTGCGGCTTATCTCCGGTAAAGGCAGGTCGAGGATTGCATTCAGCCAGTTCTTCTCGCTCTTACAGGAAAAGGGGAAATCGGCAATCGACATGGTCAAGAGACGCTCGATGGTGACCTGCTCCCATTGCCGGCGATCCGCCGAGGTCAAAGCCCATTCATCGGCAAAGTAGTTCACCGCCTGGTCGTGAAGAGAAAAAAGCCCTTGATCAAGGGCGACCCCGCAGGCCGTTCCTAGGAACGTTTTCGTACAGGAATAAATCCGCTGCCGCTTATCCGGGACAAAAGCATGCTCCAGTAGCCGTCTGCCATTCTGCGTTACGATAACCCCATTTACCTGCAGGCCAAGCTCATGGACATGTTGAATAAATGACTCCATACCCGACTCCTCACTCGGAAAGTCCCGCTTGGTTACGCGGCTGGCCAACCAACAGGTATAAAATACCTGTATTTCTTCAAAAAGTAAAGACTTATCCTGATCTGAAATTTATACTAAGATTATAGAGGATCGGACCCGGTACCCCTGCTTGAGATCACTCAAAAATACCCAGACGGCACTGATTGGTGCCGTCTTTTTGTTTTGTTGGCGGCCGTACTCCCTTATGAAACACCGTTCGACCAAGCCTTGATCCGCGTCCCGTCCTCCTTCTCGCTGCCTAAACTCGGCCCTCCTCTTTTACCGGTACACATAATTCACAAAACTCATTGGCCATCATGTCGCCTGCGTATCTTTCGATAATCGGTTTGTTGTCGATTTGATATCCACTGTTTTGGATAGCTGGAAAAATTTCAGCCCATGCTCTTTGAACGCCTTCCACGGTGTGGTTGACTTTGAAAACAGCATATTGCCCGCCAGAGAGTTCATTTTCACAAAGAGAATCATCCATTTGATAGTCTTTGGGAAGGACAATACCTGCATCGTATCTACAGGCTTCAGGAAGGGTTGTTTCGGGATTGTCTTGCGGAAATGCGAGTAGAATTGCCGATTCGGTAAACAGCTTTTTCTCCCTGGCCCATTGTTTTAGCTTCTCCATCGCCTGAATGTTCGCCGGACCATATGGACCAACCTGCCGTACATAAGCAATGCGGTAGCTAGGTAGGACTTCCACGATCATCTTCATCATATCCTTTCTTCTCTCCTTGTCGGTAAGATTATGCAATTCGAATGCTATCATGATATAAAATACTTATCACCATATTTTTTAATATTTAGCAATTTTTATAATAAATATTGACAGAATGAGAGTTCCCGATATACCTGAACGAGATGAATCTGCCCCCGCATGCTGTTCCTCCCTACGAAAAAAGCTCCTTCCAAACGAATTCGATCATCACTCTCGAATTCAAATCGGAAGGAGCTCTTCAGTTATTCATGAAAAAGGTACGTAGGGTGTCGGCATCATGCCGAGCCCTCTTCCTCAGCTGCTTGCGGTCACCGCTAGCATGGCTTAGCTTTTCCGAACGAATGACGTTTGGCAGCGGGAGCAGGTGATGGAGAGCTTTCCTTTCCCCTTCGGAACGCGCAAGGTTTGGTTGCAGGAGGGGCAGCGGTAATAACGGTGGGTCTTCCGCTCGGCCACTTGTTTCCTCCTCATGGAGAACCAAGAGGAGATCCTTACTCTTTCTTAGAGTGCGCGTAGATTCAAAACACATCATCATTGTTTCTTTTGACCACGGAAGGGGACGATTGAGCTTACGAATAAAATAATAAACACATAGAGTGGGAATAGGAGAGTTAAAAAAATTACGAGGAGACCAATGGCTGGACTGACCATTTCCCCTGAGTTTGTAATTGGATATATCCTGGTAAAGGTGAAATTGAGGAGTAAAAAGTACGGCAACCATAGGATTACAGAAATGTATTTGTACTTTTCATCGAGGAGATTAGTTCTCGAATAAAAAAAGGTAATGATAGTGACTCCGATAAAGAGAATTACAATTATCCATTGAACAGTAAGAATGACAGTTTTGAGCTCAAATCCAGTTAATCTGCTGATTCGATAGATATTTCCATATAATTGGACCATAAAAAAATAACCTAGACCCATAATAAAACTGATAATGTTGACCTTCTTCATCATAAATCAACTCCATATTATTTTAGTTTATGAGTATTATTTACATATTTATTATATAAATGGTATACTTAGATC
This sequence comes from Gorillibacterium timonense, assembly GCF_001457415.1. Taxonomy (GTDB): domain Bacteria; phylum Bacillota; class Bacilli; order Paenibacillales; family NBRC-103111; genus Gorillibacterium; species Gorillibacterium timonense. The sequence continues at coordinate 24,173 of NZ_LN881720.1, read as the reverse complement.
ACAATAAAAAGGAGGTATATTTATGAAAAAATTGATATATATTACATTAATGTTTCTTCTATTGTTCACCGCATTTACTTCGTTTGCATCTGCTAATGAAGGTGTAACGTCGGCAACTGAACCTACAGATCAAGAACTCCAATCTATTCATTCAACATTAATTGAGTTGAATCTGCTTCAAGTGGATGAAAGTGGTAAAATAGTGATCGCAGAGATTAACCCAAAAGAAGTAGGACTCCAAGAATCAACTTATAACCTGTACATAGAAAGAATGAATGATGCAAACATTGCTGTATCCAAAGGATATGCTTACTTCGATGAAACTTATTCATTTGTTACACGCTCGCGGGATGAAATCATTGCTACAGAATTTCAGAGGGATATGGAAAAGCAGTCATTTTCATCCTTAATGAGCGGTCCCTCCATCTTGGATGCATATCATATCGCATTGGGTAATAGAGATTTCATACAAAGCATTTACCAATCATATTCCAAATTTCCTGGAACACCAGCAAGTGCATATATAATCGCCAGTAGTGTTTGGGTAGCGAAAGTAAGAGGTGGAGGCGAATGGGATTATAAAGTTCAACCTGGATATGCTCCACATGATAAGGGGTGGTTAGCTATCACTAGATGGGGCCAATCATACCGGACGAGCGAATGGTTTGGAAATTACAATTATGGTTTTACCGGAAGCTTTTTATTTTCACTTCCTATACTCTATTCTGGCGGCGACGGAGCTGGGTTTATCTGGGGGGATGGGTTTGACAGTCCTGAAGATAGACAAGCCATCTCTCAAGGATTTACCGAATCGTTATAAATCCAAGCCTGATTCAAAATCAAAGAAACTCGCGCCTGATAAAAAGGCAGCGAGTTTCTTTGATTTTATAATTAAATTCAGCTCAATCTGAGAGCTTGCGATTGAACTCATTGGCCAGATTTCCATCGAAGAAATTGATTTAAAATAAATGAACAAGGAACTCCGGTTTTTATGGTTCAATCTAAAATTCAGTGCTTGACTTTATGCGATGGAGTCGCTGCGGGTCAGAGGGTTCCTCCGATCGCTGTTAAAGCCCGATTGCTTATGGAATGAAGACGTTCAAGGTGGGAATTGTTCTCCGTGAACACTTTGCTAAAATACAATAGGCTCCTTTCAAACTCTTCCACATCATCCTTCATTAGTACATCCCCCGGCGGATCAGGAATAGGCCATTTCCTCCATCCTAGCGAAATTGACCTGCATGCGGTAGAGACGATTGCAATTTTCACGATGTTGCCTCATTTGAATCCTCTTCGACATCATCGGGAAAGACATCTCGGCAAAGCAAAGGGTTTCACCCGGACTGTTACAGATCCCCGTTCTTGGGGTACAATGAGAAGAAATTGGATAATGGCACTCCTCAGAAGGACAGGTGATGAAGTTGTACAAGCATGGTTTCGCAAGAGTGGCCGCCGCTTCGCCTGAGCTGCGCGTGGCCGACTGTACCTATAATGCCGCGAAAATTCTCGAAGCGATCGTTCTGGCAGAAAGTGAACAGGTGGAATACCTTATCCTGCCGGAGCTCTGCATCACGGGCTATACCTGCGCAGATCTCTTTATGCAGCGCCAGCTGCTGAATTCCGCGCTTCAAGCGCTTCAGACCATCGCCGCCGGAACGGCGGGCAAGAGCCTGATCGTGATCGTCGGCCTGCCCGTCGATATCAAGGGAAGGCTGTTCAACTGCGCCGCCGTGCTGCAGAACGGCCTCATCCTAGGCCTCGTGCCCAAGACCTGCATCCCCGGCTACAGCGAATTCTACGAGCCTCGTTGGTTTGCCGGAGCCGAGGAGCTGGAAGCGTCGGAGCTGCGCATCGGCGGGCAAGCCGTTCCCGTCGGCAACGACCTGATGTTCGTCTCCGAAGAGGACGACAATCTGGCCTTCGGCATTGAAATCTGCGAGGACCTCTGGGTGCCCGTTCCCCCGAGCAGCCTGCTTGCCCAAGCAGGAGCGGTGCTGCTGTTCAACCCGTCCGCCAGCAACGAGCTGGTCGGCAAAGCGGATTACCGGCGTCAGCTGGTGTCGAGCCAATCCGCCTCCTGCGTCGCCGCATACGTCTACGCAGCTTGCAACACCGGCGAATCGTCCACTGACCTCGTATTCGGCGGCCACTCCCTGATCGCCGAGAACGGACAAATGCTGGCCGAATCGGAGCGCTTCACGCAAGAGACCCGCATGATCACGGCCGACATCGACATCCCCCGCCTGCAATACTCGCGCATGATCATGGGCACCTTCCGCGCAGGCAAAGGCGGACGCGGCTACCGGGTTATCCGCTTCAGCGATCCATCGGAGACGCTTGCTCCGAACCGAAAGCTCGCCCGCACGATAGACGCGAGTCCCTTCGTTCCGGGCAACCCCCTGCGCCGTGATGAACGCTGCCAGGAGATCCTATCGATCCAGACCTCCGGCCTCATGAAGCGAGTGAGTCATATCGGCGTCAAGCAGCTCGTCATCGGCATCTCCGGCGGGCTCGACTCGACACTCGCCTTCCTGGTTGCCGTGCGCGCCATGCAGCGGCTCGGCCGTCCAGCAAGCGACGTGCTGGCGGTCACGATGCCTGGCTTCGGGACCACCAGCCGGACGTACGACAACGCCGTCGGCTTGATCAACGCGCTCGGCGCCACTCTGAAGGTGGTCGATATCAAGGCGGCGTGCCTGCAGCATTTTGCCGATATCGGGCATGACCCGGAGGTGCACGATCTCACCTACGAGAACGTTCAAGCCCGGGAGCGCACGCAGATCCTAATGGACCTTGCCAACAAGAACGGTGGAATTGTCGTCGGGACGGGAGACCTCTCCGAGCTCGCGCTCGGCTGGTGCACCTACAACGGAGACCATATGTCCATGTACGGCGTCAACGGAGGCATTCCCAAGACGCTCATCCAATACGTCGTCAAATGGTACGCCGAACACGAAGCGGATGAGACGGCCCGCAAGTATCTCCTAAGCATCATCGACACCGGCATCAGCCCCGAGCTCTTGCCTCCGTCGCCCACGGGTGAGATCGTCCAACTCACGGAGGACATTCTCGGCCCTTATGTGGTGCACGATTTCTTCCTCTATCACATGCTGCGTACCGGAGCCGGACCGGGCAAAATCCTCTATCTCGCCGAGGAAGCCTTCGGCAAGGGGTATACCCGCGAGCAGCTCGTCGGCTGGCTGAAGGTGTTCTTCACCCGATTCTTCACCCAGCAGTTCAAGCGCTCGTGTCTGCCGGACGGCCCGAAGGTCGGAACGGTCAGCCTGTCGCCGCGCGGAGACTGGCGCATGCCGAGCGATGCTTCGGCGGCCCTATGGCTGCGGGAAGTGGAAGAGCTTCAGGCAGAATCGGCGCAAGCCTGATTAGAGCGTATCTTCAAACGGGGTGACCTGTAGAGCCGTGCTCCAGAAAGCGAGTTGTCCCAGCTCTGCTCTCCGTTCCATCTAAAGCGCAACAGTGTGGCGAGCGGTAATACCCCATTCCCCTCCCCTAATGCAAAAAACAACGAAGCTGTCCGGTCAGCAGGATCGTTTATCCTGTACGGGACAGCTTCGTTTTTGGTTTCCACGTTATCTGCGTTATCCGCGTTATCTGCGTTTCCCGCACTTCCCCTGTACTCGCTCATCGGCCCGCGAGCATATCCGCATTCTCCCGCAGGTAACCGCCGATCCGCCGGGCGGCCTCCAGAAGCCGCTCATCGTCTCCGACAAGCGCGATACGCACATAGCCTTCTCCCTCAGAGCCGAAGGCGTCTCCGGGGATGACCGCCACGCCGGTCGCGGCGAGGAGCCCGCGAGCAAACTCGCGCGAGCTTAGGTGGCGGAAGCCCTCCGGCAGCCGCGTCCACGTGAACATGGTCGCAGCCGGCTTCGGCACGGCCCAGCCCTCGCGGGCGAGCGCCTCGATTAGGAGATCGCGGCGTCGTTCGTACAGCCGGCCGACTCCTTCCCCGGCTCCGCCTGTTCCCGCGCCGTCACCTTCACCTACGCCATCCCCCGCCGCCATCGCTTGCCGCAAGGCGGTTACCGCTGCCGCCTGCACCGGCTCAAACACGCCGAAGTCGATGTTCTCCTTCAGCTCGCGCAAAGCCCCCACCGCCTCCCGGTTCCCGGCCAGAAAGCCGATGCGGCAGCCGGCCATGTTGAAGCTCTTGGAGAAGGAATGGAACTCCACCGCATACTCGAGAGCGCCCTCCGCCTGGAAGATGCTGATCGGGCGATAGCCGTCGAAGCCCATCTCCGAATAGGCCAGATCGTGGACGACCAGTACCCCGTATCGACGCGCATAAGCGATCAGTTGCTCGAAGAAGGCCAGATCCGCGCGGGCGGAAGCTGGATTGCCGGGGATGTTCAGCAGGATGAACTTTGCCTCCCGCCACACCTCCTCCGGGATGGAAGCGAGGTTCGGCAGGAAGCCGTTCTCCTCGCGAAGCGGCAGGAGCCAGCGCCTCACCCCGGCCAAAGCCAACGCGCCGGTATAGATCGGATAGCCTGGATTCGGAACGATGGCTAGATCGCCGGGATTGCATACCGCCTGCGCGAGATGCGAGAGCCCATCCTGCGAGCCCATGAGCGAGACGATCTCTTCCCGCGGATCGAGACGGACGCCGAACCGGTGCTGCATCCAGTCGGCGGCAGCTTCCCGGAACGCCAAACTTCCCGAAGTACCGGGGTATGAGTAGCTATCCTCTCGCAGCGCGCTCTCCGCAAGCGCCCGGCGGATCTCTTCGGACGGGCCGAGATCCGGGCTCCCGATGCTCAGATCGATGACATCCCGTCCGTTCCTCCGTGCCTCCGCCTTCCAACCTCCCACCTCCGCGAAGATCGACGAACCGAGATGCCCCAGCTTGTCCGCACGCCAGCACCGTTTTTCACCGTTCACGTTCACTACCAGCACTCCCTGCCTTTTGTTTTGACCAATTTTTGACCAGTATACCACCCAATGGGTGAAACGTCATTCCCGGATTCCAGGCTCGCCCATCCCTGCAGCTAACCGATCTCGACCCCTTACCTGCCACCTTGAAGTCCCGCTACTTCATGGCCCGGCGCGGCGACCACGTGATCGGATATATGGAAAGTCACTCAGAACGGCGAGACCTTTATCGCGGAGGCGGACGACGTAAGCGCAGTCCATAAAATGATTTGGGATTTCATTCATGCTATAATTTTGGTGGAGTCTTCCTGAAAAGGCGTGGTTGTTCTGTCCAATTGTGGCCCTCAAGATGTTGACTTTTCTGGTGGCCTGTTGCGCTCAAGCCTTTCGACTATTTCAACCGGACGCATCATCCAAGCCGAGTTACCTATATCGCATCCCTTTTGGGCGAACAAGTCGGCCGCGTCCAGATGTATCACTTGAATTCAAAGGCATTTCTTCACGATTTCTACATGCTCTCCTCCCAGCCCATAACCACTTGAAAAGGAGCTTGCCCATGTCTCTTCGTATTGGATTTGTCGGCACCGGCGGAATCTCCCGCGCTCATCAGGATCAGCTCTCCCGCATGAACGATGTGGAGGTTACCGGCTTCGTCAGCGGAAACTTTGACAATGCTGTACAGGCTGCGGGGCGATGGCCGAACGCCAAAGCTTATGCCCATGTCACGGACATGCTGGACGCAGGCCCTCTCGACGCCGTCTATATCTGTGTTCCTCCGGATGCCCATGAAGGGCTGGAGGAGCTGCTGGTGGATCGCCGCATCCCCTTCTTGGTGGAAAAGCCGCTCGCCGCTTCGTGGGATCTGCCCGCCCGGATTGCGGCGAAGGTGGAAGCCGCCGGACTTCTCACCTCCGTCGCCTATCATTGGAGATACCTCGACTCGGTAGCCGCAGCCCGCTCCGAGCTGGCGAACACGGCCATCGGCCTCGTGAACGGCTATTGGATGGGCACCATGCCGCGCGCCGAATGGTGGATCAACTACGACCGCTCCGGCGGTCAATTCGTGGAGCAGACGACCCACATCGTCGACCTCCTGCGAGATCTGTGCGGCGAAGTGACGGAAGTATACGCGGCATACAGCCAGCGTGTCATGCATGAGCGGGTACCGAGAACGACCGTCTACGATGTCGGCTCCGTCACCTTCAAGCTGGCGAGTGGAGCAGTAGCGACCGTCTCCAACACCTGCCTTCTGCCGCATTATCACAAGACCGGACTCGATGTGTATACGGACAAAGGCGTCATCGAGCTCCGCGACTCCTCCATGACCGTACTGGAGGAGGGCCGAAAGACCGAGCTGCGTTACGACGGCCAAGCCTTCCGCAAAGAAAATGAAGCGTTCATCCACGCGCTCCGCACCGGGGACCGCTCCCTCATCCGGTCGGACTACGCCGATGCCCTGAAGACCTTCGAACTGACGCTCGCCGCCAATTGGTCCGCCCGTACCGGCAAGCCGGTCCGCCTGGAGGAGAAAGGATGGAGAGAGGATGCCCAAGAAGAGAGTTGAAGCGAACGGCATTACACTGGCGTATGAAGACCACGGAGCGGGAAAGCCGCTCCTCCTGCTGCACGGATTTTGTGGAAGTTCCCTTTACTGGCAGAAGGTGATTCCGCTCCTTGCCGGGCACTGCCGCGTCATCGCGCCTGACCTTCGCGGTCACGGTGAATCGGAAGCGCCGGAGGAAGCGGTCTATTCGATGGAAGCGAATGCCGACGATATCGCGGCTTTAATTCAGGCGCTCGATCTGGACCGTCCGATCGTGCTCGGCCATTCCTTGGGCGGCTACATCGCCCTTGCTTTGGCGGAACGGTACGGCGAGCTCCTGTCCGGCTTCGGCCTCATCCACTCCACCGCCTATCCCGATACCGAGGAAAGCCGCGCTGGTCGGGACAAGGGCATCGCCACCATCCGCTCGGAAGGCATCACCGCCTTTGTTGACGGGCTTGTGCCGAAACTCTTCGCTCCGGAGCATCTCACCAGCATGCCGGAGGCGGTGGAGGAGGCCAAGCGGATCGGTCGAGGCACCTCCGCCGCCGGAGCCGCCGCCACCCAGGAAGGCATGAAACGCCGTCCAGACCGCAACTCGGTGCTCGCAGAGACCGGGCTGCCTGTTCTTCTTGTGGCGGGCTTGAGAGACGGGATCGTACCCGTGGAGAAAACCTTCTCCGTCCGGCGCGCGTCCATCACCTGCGTAGAGCTGGAAGAGGCAGGCCACATGAGCATGCTGGAGACACCGGACCCGCTCGCGGAGGGAATACTTTCCTTTCTTTCCCGTTAACCGCCGACCTGCCGTAACCCGTACAAAAAGACACATTTCGTCTGCTTCGCGCAGATCGGAATGTGTCTTTTTTGACGGGACAAGATGTTCCACGTGGAGCATAACGGAGTCGATCGGCTGGGCTGTCGAGCTCCCGTACACTTTCAATCCTAATTGTGTCGTTACGTTTCCGCGTCAATGGAGCATGGAAAGGGTGCGGAACCATACCTTTCGAGTTGAAGGCGCACCAGCTACTTCTTTCCCTTCCGCTCGCCGATCAGCAGCTTGATGCCGCCTGCGACCAGCAGAAGCGATACGACGAACGACTGAAAATACCGATAGAACCAGATCGAGAAGCGGCGGTCGCCGATCAGCCGGTCCACCAGATCGAGCCCGATGTATTGAAACAGATAGTAGATCCCGAGAGCTAGCAGAATGGCACCGAACCATTTTTGATGCGTCATCAGCCCTTCGATGATCGGTTTATCCCTGAGCGGCTCACGGCCGTATTTGGAGATCGTCTGGAACGCGTCAAAGAGCGCATAGAACCAGATCAGCGGGATGAGGAACAGGAACAGCGAGATGTGCAAGGTATCCATCACGTAGATGGAGATCAGGAATCCGGCCATCAGCTGAATGCCCCGCATCTGCAGGCCGAGGTACATGTGCCCCGCACCCGGGAGAATGGACAGCAGAGTGGCCACCATGCGGCTGCGCTTCCCCTCCTCGCGGCCCATCTCCAGGTCCTCGAAGAGCGAACGGTCTTCCACCACTTCTCCGCGCTGCTTGCGCGTGACCAGCTGCACGGCGTCGAACATCCCGTAGAGCCAAATGATCGGCAGAGCCAAGAGGAAGGTTAAGAACCCTTCGACTCGCGTAGTGAACGTCACAAAGGCGACCAGAGCGAACAAGCCGAAGAACGACACCAGGAAGGTCAGGCCTCGCTGCATGAGACCGAGCTGAAAATGGCCAAGCCCGGGAACAAACGATAGCAAGATCGTGTAAAAGCGTTCATTCTGCGCTTGCTCCGGGCTGTGTGGAGGAACAGGACGATCCCCATACCCGGAGGCATAACGGTTATCGGTTGCGTAGCGGGCATCCGCGCCATATCCCGGCGGATAGGCCTGCGGCGGCGGTGGCGGATAACCGCCGGCTTGCCCATTGCCCCCGTTCCGCCGCGGAGACAAGAGGTATAACAGAGCGTCCAGCAGATTGATGCCCCAGATGCCGAGTGCCACCAGGGAAAGCATCACCGCCAAATCGTCCACATCGTACAAGCCGCACAGAACGGCCAGACAGACGGCTCCGAAAAAACCGGTCGCATACAGAAAGGCGCGACCTTTCCGGTTCAGATAGTAATGGCCGAGTCCCGGTATGAACGAGAACAGGAAGGCCAAAATGGGATTAGGGTACACGCTTGGTTCCTCCATTTTCTGTCGGCTGAATCGAATTGAGGAGATCGGCCGTTCTCTCCATCAGTTGACCGGATACCGTCTTCTCCTGCCGCGTGGAGAGGGAGCTTTCGACCTGATTCAAATGGCGGCTTACCTCTTCCAGTACACCGGTCGAGATGATCGCCATCGTCATGGCAGCCGCCACCGCATAATGGAACAGCTTGCGCTCGTACCACCTCTCCTTCGTCCGGGGACGGGAGGCGACAAGCTCCGGCTCGGCATCCGCTGCTTCCAGCGGCTGAAGCCGCTGAACCGACTCCATAATGGATGAAGTCATCTTCACGAAATCGACGGAAGACTCGCCCTGATCAGCCATTTGTACAAGGGTAGGGTGAAGGGCTTCGAGATAGATCGCCAGACAATGATCGCAGCTTTCCAGATGGTCCTCCATGCGCAGCCGCTCTTGCTCCGGCAGCAAGTCTTCCTGGTAGCTCCTCCAGGTATCACGCGAGTAATGCATCAACGAAAATCCTCCTCCTTCCAATGCCGGCGGATCCACTGCCGAGCCCGGTACAGCTTCGATTCCACCGTCTTCATCTCGACATTCTGCATAGCGGCAATTTCCTGATAGCTCTTCTCTTCAAAGTAATAAGCCAGCACCACATCTCGGTAATTTTTCGGCATTTCCCGAATCCGTTCGTGAAGCAGCTCCCGTTTCTCCTTGTCAAGCATGCGCTCTTCCTGTGAAGGAAGCGGCGGTCCGGCATTGCCTTCCATTAACTCGATCTCATCGTCCGGCTGTTCTTTGCGGCGCCGCATTTTCCGGGCGTGGTCGATCGCCTTGTTGGTGGCAATCCGGGTGATCCACGTCTTGAAGCCCTGCTTGCGATAACCAGGGAGAGCCGAGTAGATTTTCAGGAAGGCCTCCTGCGTCACATCCTCCGCATCCTTCGGATTGCGGACGACGGAGAGCGCGACGTGATAGAGGTATATGCGGTAGCGCTCCACCAGCAGGCGGAAGCATTCCGTCCGCCCCTCGAGGACCGCTGCCACAATCGCTTCGTCTTCGATCTCTCTCTCCCCCTCTCGCCTGTATGGACGCAGGCTTCCGGTCTCATCCCTGCACTTCATTCAACGTTCTCGCTTCAGGGTGGGTTTGATAAGAACCTTTTTCATAAAAGGTAAGGTTACACCATGATAAAAAGGAATTATTTATTTTCATTTGAATTTAATTGTAACAAAAACAAGCATTACGCGTTTAACGGTAGAGAGGAGTACCCTTTCAATTGTAAGATCAAGTTCGAGTCCCATTATAGATGTTCAGAACACCTATTGGTTACAGGCCTTAACGGTTGTAGCAAGTAATCGCCTCTATCTCGCTAGGAAGGAGCAAAAAAATGAAGAAGGCATTATCAAGTATCATTCTTACCATCATGCTAATCCTGGTATCGTCCCCTGCCTATGCAGCAACCAAGCAAATCGAGATCGACGGAGTCGCGATCGCTTCCGATGTGAAACCCGAAACCAAAAACAATCGCACCATGGTGCCAATACGGATCATCAGTGAGAATCTGGGGGCTAGGGTGGACTGGGCCCATTCGGATTCGGAAGTAACCCTAACCAAACACAACATGAAAGTAACGGTGAAGCCAAATAGCAGCATTGCCGTGAAGAACGGTGAGTCGATCCTGATGGATGTAAAGCCTTATGTCAAGAAGAATCGCCTATTCGTTCCTCTTCGCTTTATTGCTGAGACGTTTGGCTGCACGGTGGATTACAGCAACTCCACGGTAACGATCCATACTGCCCCATTGGTCATAGATGGCACGAAAGTGGGCGCATTGCAACAAGAATACCATATGACGATGGGCGGCGTCGTACAACAAATCAATGGGAATGCGTACATAGAGGCCATTTATAAGCTACTTGTCGATAACAAAGGAAAACAAATCGAAGCTCCTGTGAGTTATTCATGGAGAGTTAATTATAGCGAACCTGGTTCGTATTATAAGAACGCACAATATGATTTTTTGGGTGAAAAAGGGAAGAGCCTACAACGGTTTGATATCTATTCTTCATTTGGTGGGGGTTCTTATGATGGGACGACTGATCATCCGAGCGTTGTGATTCATGATCCTTCCGAGGATCAATGGTATGAATTTAGCGCTGCCGCAAGCGACTCCATATGGAATCTTATCTATAAGGCCTCAGAAAATGGATTTCAAACGGTCATCAAGAATACGGTTGCGTGAGCTAGGCGCGTATAGAGTATAATCAATTTCCTTGTTGCTTTAATCGGAAAAGAAAGTACAATTGCAGCTAAAAAAGGAGGCCACCGCTTTTTGCAGTGACTTCCTTTTTCGCGTCTGTACCTTCATGGGTTTATACTCTTCCCTCTCCGTGAAAGTGCTGGGCCGCCGCTCACTGGGCTCGCCGTCTTTTACTGCGGCGTGGTAATGGAGGCGCGATACAGCTTGTTGTCCCATACGACCTTGCCGCCGAGAGCCGTAACAGCAAAGCGCAGAGGAACATAGGTCCGTCCGGCGGTGACAACAGGCGCGGCATCCATCTGAACGGCTTGTCCGTTCACGATCGCCTGGCGGCTGTTTAACCGCAGCACAAGCCGACTCTCCCCCCGTTGCACCGTCAGCACCTGCCCGGTGCTATCCCACTGCATCGTTGCGCCGAGGCGTTCGAAGATGCCGCGTAGCGGAACCATCGTCAGGTCCTTTTCCATATAGCCGTAGATTTCATTTACGATCTTGCCGTTCAGGAACACCTGTACCTGCGGCTTCGCATAGCGCTTCACCACGATGGCGTTGCTGATCTCGCGGCCTGGGGTCCGCTTCATGGCTCCTTCGGCATAGAGCCCGGAGCTGGCCCCGCCATCCAGATTCATGGCATCGGTTAGCCCCAGCTTGATGAGAGCACCTGCCAAGTCCTTCATGGTGGCAGCAGAGGAGACGCCCAGCACGAGCTGTCCCTTGGCGTCGATGCCGGCGAAGCTACGCGCGCCCGCGTTGGTCGTGATCTTCGGGTCCTGAAAGCCGTCTCGAGCCGGATCGACGTCCATCTTCCCGTTCGTCACCAGCTTCGGCCCGACGCCAACGGCGGCTTCGTAGTCTTCCGTGTCGTAGGTTGTGCCGGATTCCAGGTCGAGCACCGTATGAGTAACATCGACGAGGTTGCCCGCCTTCACATAGGGCAGAATGTTGCGTTTGTTCATATCCGCCTTGCCAACGAGCAGCACTTGCCCGTCCGCTGGAATCGTGGCCGTTCCCTCGGTGACGGTCACGATCTTGCCGCCCTTGATGACCGCCTTCACCCCGACAAACGAAACCTTCTCGCCAAATGCCCGGGTGAACAGTACCGACTGCTCCTGATTGGACGCTCCGTAATACCGGTTCACGCTCCAGGGGCTGAACGTATATCGCTTAGAGGGAGCATCCGTGAGGGTGATCTTGACCTTTAAGCTCAGCTTGCGGATGTCCGGCGTTTTGCCGACCGGAATGACGAGCGATTGATTTTCGCCGGAAAAGACCGTCTCCCCTTCGTTCAGCAGGAGCCCGTTCGGGTAGCGTTCCGCATCCTTGGTTGTGTATGCGTCGAAGAACGTGCCGTTGACCGCTACCGTCGCGCCGGTCCGGTTGACGATGGAAGCCAAGCTTTCGTCATGGCCGATCCCCTCTTTGGCGGTAACCGACATGACGCGTAGATAAGGATTTTTCACATCAATGACCGCATATTGCAGTGAAAATGACTTGCCGTTATACATAACCGTCTTGCTCTCATAGCGGACTCCCGCCGCTGCCTCTGCTTGCCTCGGACTTGCCAGGGATGCGCCGGTCAAGAGGCTGGCTAGAAGAAGGACCGTCAAGCAAATTCGGCCGATTGGTTTTCCAAACATGAATCGCCCTCTCCTTCTCATCTTGTGTCTGTTAGGGTAAGACGGTACTAGTTCTCCCCCATTCATTCAAATCCCTTCTTTCGACATCATTTTCACGACATGCCTGGACGGACCGGACGGAGAGTGCTCAGACCCGCAGACCGTTGACATGGCAAAAAACCAGCCCTGCAAGAGGACTGGTTTTGGTCGGGGCTATTCAGTTTCCCCGCCGACTCGCAGGCGACGAACGATGTGCCGCTCTCCGAGCTTGGAAGCATACAGGCGGAGCTGAAGGAGCGTTACGCCCGCCGCCGCTTCAACTTCCCTCTCCGTGATTTTGTCGGGAGTGATTGCGATTCTTGACCTTCTTCGAACCGGACAGAGGCTCCTGACCGCCGTGGGAACGGGATTCCTTCTGCGGTTTGTGCCCTCCCTCGTCCTGGGGAGGATTCACGGGCTGGGGAATATTAACCGGCATGCTGTTCCCTCCTGATTCCTTCGTCAGTTATAGTTTTGCCGAGACGAGCGCTTGCGGCGGTCGTCCTGATCCTGCTGGAGCTCGGCGGCGTGCTTGCTGTTCACCGGATTGCGGTCCAGCTCATCGACCGTATTCTGTAGATTTTTATCCACCTTCGGCTTCTTGCTCACGGTCACCACCCCCTTCGAATGTTCATCTTCTCCGGTTTGGTCCCGGCCTCGTCCATGATTCTCCCTCAAGCGTTAAGCATGGGTTACCCGCTGCAGGATTTGGGCGCATTCATGAAGGTGCCGAACATAGTCCTCGATTAACGCCTGAATCTTGTCAGTCCGTTCATCGGCCGTTCTTCCCTCTTGGTCCACATCGACGAAGCCGACCTCGATTTCCCGGTCATCCAAGTAGCGGACGGTAAAATCAAACGTGTATCCGGAGCGCCCTTCCGTAACGATATGAATCCGCAAGAGGTTCGGGTCGTGTCCGTCCAATTGAACCTCCGCCTCGTCGTTCGGATTCAGGCATTCCGGCAAATGCTCACGCCAACCGGCAATCAGACGGTCGTTCACGATGGGTATAAGATCCTCGCTCATGGGCTTCGCCACCTCCGCTCTTACTTTTTGTAAAACGGAGCATTCTTATCCCACCCGATAATCGAGCCGGATCAGCTTTTTGCCGTTCGGCAGCGGGTAGTCCTCCATCAGCGTCCGCTCATACCCGACGCGGCGCAAGCTGTCGGTCAATTCCTCAGCATTGATATTCCAATGTACACACGCAAGGCCTGAGAAAGAATCGGCATAGGGCGATTCCGAGACGAACTCCGTATCCAGATTTTTCTGGATGACACAGGACAGGTAACGAGGAGACGTTTTACCTGCTTGTTCGGCAAAAACACCCACTCCCACATACTCGATAAACAGATTGGCGATCACGAGCTCGACTTCCGGCAGCGACTCCCTCTCATCCGACAGATCAACCTGAAGCATCACGAGGCGCTTTTCAAGATGGTGAAATCGCTCTCGACACACATCCAGATACTCCTGATTGAGATCCAGGCCGTAGACGGTCCTGAGCTTCGAATCGACCACGTGCTCCAGACCGTTCCCTCCGGCAACTCCCGCGATGGCCGCCGTTTCCACCGGATACCGATTCAATTGATCCTTCATGATGGCATTCAACGTCTGCAGCTGATGTACACCAGGCAGACTCATATGCGCCTCATAGTCCTTCAGAGGTACGCTTTTCCAGGGATGATCCCCCATATCCAATCCCCTCCTTGTACCGAATTGTGAGTGAGTTTATTCTATCGGGTACACGTTCAACTCAAAAACGCGGGTCGCTCTCGGCTGCGAGGCATATCCGGGGTGTGGTTCCGGCGCACCCGGTTCTGATCCAAGGGAGCATTCACCTCGCATGTTCTTAAGTGCCGCTTACGATATTGGATATTGTTTCGGCCAACGCTTGCGGATTCTCCATCATCGGCATATGGCACGCATCTTCAACGAACGCAAAGGAAATCCGCTCCGCTACATCCTCATCCAAGCATAGATCGCGAATCCGATCCGGATACCCATGCTGCCCCCGGTCCCCATAGATGGCATAGATCTCTTGAGAGGCCCTCCGGACATAGCTGGAATAATCAAAGTCAGCTTGTAGGGAACTCCTTAATTCTTCTCGATAATAAGGCGCCTCGGCCTGCATGACCTGAATGAGCTCATCCCCATATTCCTCCATGTGTCGGGGAGTAAGCAGATTCCGATAGAATGGATTGGCCGGCTTTAGGTTGGTATCGACTAGAATGATCCGGCGGCAGGCAAAGCCCCAATCCGCCGCAAGCTCCAAGGCGATGATTCCTCCCATGCTATGGCCAACTACAAAATCATAAGGCGTGTTCCGATAGGTGGCCAAAACCCATTTGGTCAAATCCGAAACGGAATTTGCTTCTTGTGTAACGGAATGAGGATATTCAACATAGTCGATGCTGAGATGCGAAAGCAGGTCATCGGTTCGCGACCAGATGCTCGGCTTGCATTTGATTCCAGAGAGAAAGAGGCCTCTCATCGTATATCTCCTTCCAGAACGCTGTCCGTATCCACTCGATTAGGGCTGACCGTGTTCTTGGATGTCATTTGTCATCATCATGCGATTTATTAGCTTTGCGGCAAAGGGAAGGATTCCCTGCCAATTATACCTATCATACTCTTTTTTTCAGTTGCCGGAACCTTTTCTTTGGCAATCATCTTGACAGTGTAAAGATTAAAGAGTATCTTTACACTGTCAAGATAACAAAAGGGAGATTTTTGCACATGAAGGAAAAACCATACCACCATGGCGACCTGCGCAATCAGCTCATCGAAGCCGGAATCGAGCTTCTCAACGAAGAAGGGATCAGCGGCTTTTCCCTGCGTAAGGTAGCAGCGAGATGCGAGGTCAGCCATGCCGCTCCTTACAGCCACTTTAAAGATGTGAAAGAGCTGATTTCCGCCATGAGCGAGCATGTAACCGAGCGCTTTACGGATAAATTAAGAGCTTCTATTCAAGGGGCGGAAGACAGCCTTCAGGCCATTTCCTCGCTGGGCAAAGCCTACATCGCGTTTTTCGAAGAAAACCCGGCGTATTTCCCCTTTCTCTATTATCACTCCTCGATATCCATCGATCTGGAAGGTAAGCAGGAAGCCGACGATCTGTACCCTCCTTTCGCCGTATTTAAAGCTACCGCTAATCAAGTATTCCGCAGCATGAATCTGAAGGAAGAGGACGATACGAAGGCGCTACTGGCCCTCTGGTCAATGGTACACGGGATTGCCTCACTGGTCACCAGCAAAGGGATTCACTATTCCGGGGATTGGCAGGACGTATTCACGTTTGTCACTCAAATGGGGAGGAATGACCATGAAGATGCTCGTTCATGATTTGGAGCAGCGGGAATTTGAGACATGGTACGGAGAAGTGGACGCGGACACTATCGTTGTATCGGACAATGGCCGAATCCGTCACTGCATCGGCTGCTTCGGGTGCTGGATCAAGACACCGGGGGTATGTGTGCTGAAGGACGGCTATCAGCAAATGGGAGAACGGCTGTCCAAGTGCGATGAGCTGGTCATCGTCAGTCGCTGCCTGTATGGAAGCTACAGCCCGTTTGTACGCAATGTTTGGGACAGGAGCATCCCCTATTTGCTGCCCTATTTCGCTACCTTGAACGGAGAAACCCATCACAAGAACCGCTACGACAATCATTTTGAGCTTAATGTGCACTTTTATGGCGATGACATCACCGAGGCGGAGCGGGAGACGGCGAAGTCGCTGGTCGCTGCGAATGCGATTAACTTTTACGCCAAGGAAAACCATGTCCACTTCCACAACAGCCTGCAAGAACTGAAGGGGGTGCTCCAATGAAAATTGCCATGATAAACGGGAGTCCCAAGCTCGGGAAGAACAATTCCGGTCGGCTGTTGAAAGCCCTTGAACCGCTGATCCAGAACGGAAATGAACTCTCCCACTACAAAGTCAACAAAACCCCGTTGACCGAGGAGCAGGTTCAGGAGCTGTGCCGTATGGATGTGCTGGTTCTTTCCTTTCCCCTCTACATTGATGCCATTCCGTCTCAGTTGTTCCGAATGCTGACTGTTTTTGAGGAATACCGAAAGCAGGATCAGGAGAAAGACATCTACGTCTATGTCATCCTAAACAACGGATTTTATGAGGGGAAGCAAAACCACATCGCGATGGACATCATCAAAAACTGGTGTGCTCGCTGCGGGCTTCATTTCGGTCAAGGAATCGGTCAAGGAGCCGGAGAAATGCTCGATTTCATGGAGAAAGTCCCGCTCGGGCAGGGGCCGCTCAAAAACCTCGGCAAAGCGATGGATCGCCTCGCTCAAGCGATCCTAACGCGGGACAGCGGAGATCCGATGCTATTCAGTCCGAATTTCCCGCGGTTTGCTTGGCGCATATCGGCGGACCGTGGGTTTTGGCATCCGCAGGCGAAGAAGAACGGGCTGAAGAAAAAGGATTTGCTTCGTAGGCTTGGAGAGTAACAGAGAACCTTAGATCTTGGCTCCAGGATCAGTTTCTCTGACTATAGCCAAAAATGGCTAAACTTCAGACAACTCTCACCTGCGATTGGACCGTTTCATGGGTTTGCAGACACGCTCTAATACGCTGTCAACCTTAATCGTGTGGATACGAAGCGGCGTCAATCGGTATGAGAAGGGGGGCCATAACCACGGTTTTTGAGTTGACAGCGTACTAGCTGTATAGCGTTTATATAAAATAAAAACCCCCAGTCAAACTGGGGGTTAAGCCTCTTTAAAAGAACGGAGAGGGTGGGATTCGAACCCACGGTACCCTCGCAGGTACGACGGTTTTCAAGACCGCTGCCATAAACCACTCGACCACCTCTCCAGGCGGTGCTTTCCGTCGGCTTTCTGCTGTAAGCCAGGTGCAGCACAAGCAATTTTACCATACGGAAAGCGGATGATTCAATGTTTATTTTCAGCAATGGAAGGCCGTCTTATTTCTTCGTGATGACGCGCACTCCGCCCATATACGGCACGAGCGCCTCCGGAATGACGACGCTGCCGTCCTCCTGCTGTCCGTTCTCCAGAATGGCCGCGACGGAGCGCCCGACTGCAAGCCCCGAGCCGTTCAGCGTGTGCACGAATTCCGGCTTCGCCTTGGAGTCGCGGCGGAAGCGGATGTTAGCACGCCGCGCTTGGAAATCCTCGAAGTTGGAGCAGGAGGAGATTTCCCGGTACATGTTGCTGTTCGGCAGCCAGACCTCCAGATCATATGTCTTGGCCGACGAGAAGCCGATATCGCCCGTACAGAGGCTCAGTACACGGTAAGGAAGGCCGAGGAGCTGAAGTACGCGTTCGGCGTCGTTCGTCAGCTTTTCCAATTCGTCGTAGGAGGTCTCCGGCTTCACCAGCTTGACGAGCTCTACCTTGTTGAATTGATGCTGGCGGATGAGGCCGCGGGTATCGCGTCCCGCTGATCCCGCTTCCGAACGGAAGCAGGCGCTGAAGGCCACGAAGTTCTTCGGAAGCTCTTCCCCACTCAAGATATCATCCCGGTGGTAATTCGTAACCGGCACTTCCGCCGTCGGAATCAGGAAGTAATCCATGCCATCCAGCTTGAAGACATCCTCTTCGAACTTCGGCAGCTGGCCCGTTCCGGTCAGGCTGTCACGGTTTACGATATAAGGAGGAAGCATCTCCTCGTAGCCATGCTCATTGCTATGCAGGTCCATCATGAAGTTCATCAGAGCTCGCTCCAGACGCGCTCCAAGTCCCTTGTAGAACACGAAACGCGAACCGGTTACCTTAGCTGCCGCTTCAAAATCGAGAATGCCAAGCTCCTGCGCCAGCTCCCAGTGAGCCTTTGGCGCGAACGGGAATGCCTTCGGCTCCCCATGACGGCGAATTTCCACGTTGTCGTCTTCGCTCTTGCCCACCGGAGTCGAAGCATGGGGCAGATTCGGCAGCGACATGACGATGACATTCAGATCCGTTTCCAGCACGCGGATTTCTTCATCCAGTTCCTTGATCCGGTCAGAGACCTCGCGCATTTCCAGAATGAGTCCTTCCGCGTCCTCCCCGGCCCGCTTCTTCGCGGCGACTTCTTGGGATACGGTGTTGCGGCGATTCTTGAGCTGCTCCGTCTCCTGGAGCTTCTCCCGGCGGCTCTTGTCCAGATCAGCGAATCTCGCCAAATCCGGCAGCGGCTTACCTCGATTTTCAAGCGATGCTTTTACTTCCTCATACTGATTTCTCAACAGCTTCACGTCAAACACGTAAGATTCCTCCCAAAGGGGTACAAATATCAGGCCGAAACAGCCTGTTCACTCTTAACAACTCTACTCCTACTATCGGCAAATCATCTCCGATACTTGCGCACCATATCGGCAAAATACGCATGCAGCCGATGATCCTCCGTCAGCTCGGGGTGAAAGCTGGCTGCGAGCAGATGCTCCTGTCGCGCCGCGACAATGTCGTCCCGGTGCTTGGCGAGCACTTCCACTCCTTCGCCCACTTCCTCGATCAAAGGCGCGCGGATGAAAACGGCACGGATCGGCTCCTCGATGCCCTTTACCGGCAGATCGGTCTCAAAGCTCTCCCGCTGGCGGCCGAAGGCATTTCGGGCGACTCGAATGTCCATTAAATTCAGATGCGTGTCGGCTTGGCCGGTAATCTGCTTGGCCAAGATAATAAGCCCCGCGCAGGTGCCAAAGATCGGCCTTCGCTCCATGGAAAATTCCCGCAGCGGCTCGGTAAAGCCGTAGGTACGGATCAGCTTGCCGATGGTCGTGCTCTCCCCGCCGGGAATGATCAGCCCGTCCAGCTCGGCCAGCTCATCCGTCCGTTTCACCGGAACGGCTTCTGCTCCCGCTCGCGTCATCATGACCATATGCTCTGCCACAGCGCCTTGCAGCGCCAATACTCCGATCTTCATACGGGTCTCTCCTCTACCCTGTATCATCCGGATCTATCCTGATTCTTCCCGAAAAGACTCCCTCATAAAACGGGAGCCCGCCTGGCGATCCGTTAGCTATGCCAATCCAGCTCGTTCCACAAACGGATGGGTCTGGATCACCGCTATGTGCGGCTTCCGTTTACCAGCCGCGCTCCTGCATCCGCTCGGACGCATTCAGCTTCGAGATCTCGATCCCCTTCATCGGGGTACCGAGGTTTTTCGAGAGCTCGGCAATCAAGCCGAAATCCGTGTAATGCGTCGTCGCTTCCACAATAGCCTTGGCAAACTTCTCCGGGCTGTCCGATTTGAAGATACCGGAACCGACGAAGACCCCGTCCGCGCCGAGATGCATCATGAGGGCTGCATCTGCGGGAGTCGCCACACCGCCGGCTGCGAAGTTGACGACCGGGAGCTTGCCTGTCTCATGGACTTGCAGAAGCAGCTCATAAGGCGCCCCGAGGTTTTTGGCTTCCGCCATCAACTCGTCCTTGGACATCGCCTGCACCTTGCGCATCTGGGAAACCATCATCCGCATATGGCGAACCGCTTCGACGATATTGCCCGTTCCCGGTTCGCCCTTCGTCCGGATCATCGAGGCGCCTTCGCCGATCCGGCGCAGCGCTTCCCCAAGGTCGCGGGCTCCGCAAACGAATGGTACCGTGAAATCCCGCTTGTTGATGTGGAACAAATCATCCGCCGGAGTGAGCACTTCGCTTTCGTCGATATAATCGACGCCGAGCGCTTCCAGCACCTTAGCTTCGACAAAATGACCGATGCGGGCTTTCGCCATAACGGGGATGGAAACCACCTTCATGACTTGCTCGACAATCGTCGGATCCGCCATACGGGCCACTCCACCTGCGGCGCGAATGTCGGCAGGCACGCGCTCAAGCGCCATGACGGCGGAAGCTCCCGCCTCCTCGGCAATCTTGGCTTGCTCCGCGTTCATGACGTCCATGATGACGCCGCCCTTTTGCATTTCGGCCATTCCGCGTTTGACGGTCGTTGTTCCCTTTCCCGTTTCGTTTGCCATTGTGCGCCCCCTCCAATTACAGCAATGTACGGCTCCTTTATGGTTTGACTCGCTTAAAACCAACCCTTGATGGTATCTCCAAGACGGGAGAAGAAGCTTCCCACGCTGCGGAAGAACAAGCGGAACGCTCCCGCCTTCTTGACATCCTCAGCGGCAACCAGTTTGACCGTCTTGGTGACTTTGCCGTAAGTAACCGTCATGGTTCCCACTTCCTGGCCCTTCTTGACCGGGGCGGTGAGCTTGCCATTCGTTGTATCGACGCTTACCTTCTTGATTTCGGTGTCCTTGGCGCCCTTCATGAGAACCATGGAGACATCGCCCTCGGTCACCACCGGAACGGTTTTCTTGAGTCCCTTCTTGACCGCGACCGTCGGCAAAGCATCTACCGCGGTGTCCTTCGTGACGACCGTCTTCGTTTCAAAGTTATTGAAGCCGTAATCGAGCAGCTTGCGTGTCTCGATGAAGCGCGCCGCTTCCCGTTCCTGCTTGTTCGGATTCTTCTTCGTCGATTGGGCGTTCATGACGACGCTAACCAGCCGCACGCCGTTCCGCAGCGCCGTTCCGGTGAAGCAGTAACCCGCCGCATCGGTGCTGCCCGTCTTCAGTCCATCCATTCCTTGATAGGCGAACTGCTTTTGGAATTCGGAGTTCACCTTTCCCTCCAGCATCCAGTTCCAGTTCTCCATCGGATATTGATCAGACTCGCGCAGCTTCTTGCGCGGAATCTTCGTGAATTCCAGAATGTCCGGATGATCCTTGATGAGGCGCAGGCCAAGCGTTGCCGCATCCCGGGCCGTCATCAGGGTGTCGCCTTCGAGAGGATTATCCTTCAAAGCCGGATCCTCGATGTCATCCCGGGTCAGCCCCGTCGCACTCGTAAAATGAGTTTTGTCCGACAAGCCGATTTCCTTCGCCTTGCTGTTCATCATCGCCACGAACGATTGCTCGTTGCCAGCCATATGTTCTGCGAGAGCAACGGCGGCGTCATTGGAAGAATAAATAGAAAGGGCGTAGAGCATGTCCTTCACGGACAATTGCTCGTTCTCGGCGAGCATGCCGCCGGAGCCTCCGACGTTTGCCGCATAGTGGCTCGTATGAACCATCGTATCCCAATCCAACTTGCCGCTATCGATTTGTTCCATAAGGATATATTCAGTCATCATCTTAGCCATACTGGCAGGAGGCAGAGCAACATCAGCGTTATTCTCATAGAGAACCTGTCCACTCGCCGCGTCGATGAGAATCGCGGATTTCACATTAAGCTTCAACTCGGGTGCAGCCCAAGCCTTTGAGGAGGACGGCGGGACGAATGTTACCGCCAGGGACACAGCGAGCACCAAAGAGAGACCTTTCTTCAATCCTGACAAGCGTTTCACCATTCACACTCCTATAGGTTTACTTGATTTCATTTCCCTATTGTAGCACAGGCCCCGGGGCAAAAAAAGAAAAAACCGGGAGCTTTCGCTCCCGGAGAATGAACCGTACGTCCTCGTTCCCCGCCTCGCTGAATCAAGGCCCGTAGGAACGATTTGGAAGGTCTTATTCAACTATTTATCCCTCGCTCACAGCGAGTAGTTAGGCGCCTCTTTGGTAATCTGAACATCATGCGGATGGCTTTCCCGCAGACCCGCTCCGGTAATGCGAATAAACTTGGTATCGAGCTTGAGCTCAGTCAGCGTACGCGTACCGCAATAGCCCATGCCTTGAACCAGGCCGCCAACCAGTTGATGAACCGTATCCTTAAGCGGACCCTTGTAAGCGACGCGCCCTTCGATTCCCTCCGGTACGAGCTTGGTCTCATCCTCTTGGAAGTAGCGGTCCTTGCTGCCTTCCTTCATCGCGCCGAGCGAGCCCATGCCCCGATAGACTTTAAAGCGCCGCCCTTGGAAAATCTCCTGCTCACCCGGGCTCTCTTCGGTACCGGCGAGAAGGCTGCCGATCATTACCGCATCCGCTCCAGCCGCAAGCGCCTTCGTAATATCGCCGGAATATTTAATCCCGCCGTCTGCGATAATCTGCACCCCGTATTCACGAGCCACGGTTGCACAGTCATAAATCGCCGTAATTTGCGGAACACCAATACCTGCAATGATCCGCGTCGTACAGATCGACCCCGGACCAATGCCCACCTTGACGACCGAAGCTCCTGCTTCGATCAGATCGCGGGTTCCTTCTCCCGTCGCCACATTGCCTGCGATAATGAGAAGCTCGGGATAGGCTTCACGCAGGCTTTTGACCGTATTGAGAATGTTGATGTGATGCCCGTGAGCCGAATCGACGACAACGGCATCTACTCCGGCCGCAACCAGCGCGTCCGCCCGTTCCTTCCAGCCACTCGAAACGCCGATGGCAGCTCCGACTACAAGCCGACCTTGTGCATCCTTTGCAGCATTGGGGAATTGAATCGCCTTCTCGATGTCCTTAATGGTAATAAGGCCCTTCAGCTCGTTGTTCTCATCGACCAACGGAAGCTTTTCTATTTTGTGCTGCTGCAAAATGACTTCGGCTTCCGCCAGGGTTGTCCCAACCGGAGCCGTCACTAGATTGTCTTTGGTCATGACTTCCGAGATATTCATGGAGAAGTCGTGGATAAATCGCAGATCGCGGTTGGTGATGATTCCGATCAACCGCTTGGAGCCATCCACGATCGGCACGCCGGAGATCCGGTATTTGCCCATCAATTCTTCGGCATGATAGACCTTGTGCTCGGGAGTGAGCGAGAAGGGATTCGTGATGACTCCGCTTTCCGAACGTTTGACTCGGTCCACTTCTTCAGCTTGCTGTGCCACCGACATGTTCTTATGAATAATGCCGATTCCGCCCTCGCGAGCAATTGCAATTGCCAAAGCTGCTTCCGTAACGGTGTCCATGGCGGAGCTGAGAAGCGGAATATTCAGCTTCAGCGACTTGCCAAGCGTCGTGGATACATCGACCTGTTTCGGTCCAAAAACCTCGGAGCGACGGGGAACGAGCAGCACATCGTCAAACGTTAAACCTTCCTTGTCAAACTTGGATTCCCACACGTATGGAAGCCTCCCTTTTTTCTTAACCCTTTTTATATTATTGCAAGTTTAACAAAAGCCCAATTTTGGTGTCAAGGCAGCATTTATGTGGATTATAAAAAGGGTCTATCACTTTGGAAAAAGAATACACAAAAATCGACCGAAATTGCTGTCTCGCTTAGTCTTCACAGCTTTTTCATTTCCATCCCCACTCTGCATTTACCAGCTTGGCCAGGACCCTGAAACAACAAAAAAGCCTGCACGGTGTGTGCAGACTTGATTGTGCTTGGCGACGTCCTACTCTCCCAGGACCCTGCGGTCCAAGTACCATTGGCGCTGGAGGGCTTAACGGTCGTGTTCGAGATGGGAACGCGTGGTTCCCCTCCGCCATTATCACCAAACAGTCAGAGATATTTATTCCCTGAAAACCGGATGCGAAGCAACTCGCTTGGAACATTCTTACCTGTGTGTGTTGTGTGGATAAGCCCTCGACCGATTAGTATCCGTCAGCTGCATGCGTTGCCGCACTTCCACCTCGGACCTATCAACCTGGTCGTCTTCCAGGGGTCTTACTAACTGGGAAATCTCATCTTGAGGGGGGCTTCACGCTTAGATGCTTTCAGCGCTTATCCCGTCCGTACTTGGCTACCCAGCGATGCTCCTGGCGGAACAACTGGTACACCAGCGGTACGTCCATCCCGGTC
>NZ_LN881719.1 GCF_001457415.1 Gorillibacterium timonense | reverse complement strand
GTCCCAGTGTGGCCGTTCACCCTCTCAGGTCGGCTACGCATCGTCGCCTAGGTGAGCCATTACCTCACCTACTAGCTAATGCGCCGCAGGCCCATCCTCAAGTAGCAGATTGCTCCGCTTTTCTTCTTCCCACCATGCGGCAGAAAGAACGTATCCGGTCTTAGCTTCCGTTTCCGGAGGTTATCCCAGTCTTGAGGGCAGGTTGCCTACGTGTTACTCACCCGTCCGCCGCTAAGCTTACCGTCATCCGAAGAATCAGACAAGCTCCGCTCGACTTGCATGTATTAGGCACGCCGCCAGCGTTCGTCCTGAGCCAGGATCAAACTCTCCATAAAAGTTTATAGATCGTTTCATTTAAGCTCATTCTTTAACACTTGCGTGTTTGTTTGTGCGTCTCCCGAACCGAAGTCCGAAAGTCGCGTCCTTACCACTCGTTGTTCAGTTTTCAAAGGGCATTTTCTTTTGTCGCTTTCTTGCGGCGACTCTTATATCATATCACAGCTCTTCTTATCTTTGCAAGTACTTTTTTTTGAAAGCTTGCATTTGATGAACCGTGTGCCTTCTCTCTTGCAGATTCGTCTGCCTCGAAAGGGCGAGAATTAATGTACCACACGACCCGTTTCGAAGTCAAGCTTTTGCTTCAATTTTTTTGGGGTGCAGCTGATAAGGGCTGTTTCGCCGCGCCCCCATGGGGTTACGAGCGGATTTTATTTCGCGCATAACGCGAGATTTCTTGCGGGGATGCGAGACGGGCATACATCCGGAAGACGATTTTGTACCGGCCCTCTACCGCAGAGCGTATCTCCCGGTTCAACTGGTCGTCCTTCAGATCATACGTCATTTCATCAAGCTCCTTGCGCAGCATATACTCCAATTCGCGGCATTCTCTGTCATTAAACAAAAAACCGAGCATAACCCGACTTGTCCCCTTCCGGCCTGATGATCGTGCGCGCTTGAGGCATGTCTTATAGTTATGCTCAACTCTGGAAATTTTTATGAGTGTGTAATCAAAATAAGCGAGAAGATACAAAGACCTCCAAGCCCGCAGCAAGGAAGAGCAGCAGGAGAAGCAAGCCCATGAGCGGAATCAGCGAGCGGAAAAAGGCTGTAAAGCTTACCTTCACCCGCGCTCTTCCTTTTTGGCTGGGAAGACTGATCAAGCCGTCCAGCAGCAGAAACCCGAATCGAATCCCATAGGCAGAAGCGAGAATAATGGCAAGCCATTCGAAGATCCCGTTAGGCAGGATACTGAGGATATACTCCCAGCCCGACCCCTTCGCTATTTCTTGAGTGACCATATGGCCGACCACCATACCGTTCAATATCAGAAAATAAACAGGCAAGAGGCCAAAAAATGCCCCTCCGTACAGGACAAAAAGCAGCGCGCTGATATTATTAAGCAAGAGCATGGAGAAGAGCCCAAGCTCATAATTCGGCCATTGTTCGGCGGCCTTGGTCAAATCGGCCATTTCGCTCAATGTCGATTGCATAACTCCCTCATAGCGGTTCATGCATCCCAATAGGATACCCAATCCAAAGATCAATGCGGATACGATGATGTATTTACGCAGTCCCTTCATATGCTGAATAAGCTGCTGCAGCCCCACGGTAGGTCCTTCCCTTCGCTTTCTGCTCAATTCTCTGGTAATGGTCTGAATCTCAACCTTCCGGTCTTAATCCCGCGGTACAAGCATACACTCGGTAATAAAAAGCAATCCGCCCCGCGGGCTCCAGGAGGTTGAACAAGAATGAATGGTTTCTATGTATGGAACGGAAGAAAAATCAAACAAGCTTTGGTAATCTCTGTAGCCCTTCTGTTTGGCGCCGGAATCATCTATGTCGAAAAGGAGAATCTAACGGTATTCGCCGAAAAGCAACCGCTTGCCGTATACAGTGTGAAAACGGATCAAAAGGTTGTGGCTTTGACCTTTGATATCAGCTGGGGAGACAAGCTCCCGGAGCCCATCATGAACACACTGAAAGACAAAGGGGTTAAGAACGCTACGTTCTTTCTTTCTTCTCCTTGGGCGAAGAGCCATCAAAAGGTCGTCGATAAGCTGGTGAAGAACGGATACGAAATCGGCAGCCACGGACACAAGCATCTGAATTACAGCACGCTCACCGATGATGAGATCCGCAACCAAATCCAAACCGCCCATGCCATTCTAACCGACTCGATCAAGAAGCAGCCCGAACTCCTCCGACTGCCTAACGGCGATTTTGACAAACGAGTGCTGAAGATTGCTGACGACCTCGGTTATACCGTAATCCAATGGGATACGGACTCCCAAGACTGGATGGACAAAAGCGCGAGCGCCATCGTAGATCGGGTCGTAAGCCGAGTCCACCCAGGGGATATCGTACTCCTCCATGCAAGCGACTCCGCCAAGCACAATCTTGAAGCGCTGCCCGCCATCATCGATCAGCTTCGGGCCAAGGGTTATGATTTTGTTACGGTCTCCGGTCTCATTCATCAAGCAGATTTGCAGGAAGAACCTGTTCGGGATCAGGTCGTCAAGCCTCTTCCCGCCGCATCGCCCTCTCCCACGTCCACTCCATAATCATGCCTAAGCTGCCTCAACCGCCAAATCCGTTTGTACCCTTTTTCTTCCGGGGTACAAACGGTTATTTTTTGGGTTCACTGGAAAATCGCACAACTAGATTTATCCTTGCTAATTGTACCAACGTTCTCAGAAAAAAGCGACTCCTCCCGCTGATAATCGCCCTGTGCCGGCAAATACTACAGTCAGGACATCCGCAAAGAAAGGAGCGCAGAATCCATGAAGGCCATTCCCAAGAAAGCATCCGCGGCTGCGGCCGTGGTCACTCTCCTTCTCACAACAGCGTGCAGTGCTCCCGCTCAGTCCTCCGGGGATCAGGGGCAAAGCTACAAGGATACGAAGACGATGGTTATGGATATTTTGAAAAGCGATGAAGCCATGCAGCAGCTTCAGCAATCCTCCGGCAAAAGCAGCAGCTTCCGGCTGCTTGCCTCCGAACAAGGCGGTCAAATTCAGGAAACCGTCAAAAATGTTCTTACCGGCTCGGACGGGGTGAAGCTGATTGAAGAGACCTTCACCGATCCGGCCTTTGCCGCCTCTTTCGCCAAAGCGCTTCAGACGCAAAATACGCAGCTCCAAAAAGACCTGATGAAGGATCCCGAGTACCAAAAAGAACTCATCCAGCTGATGAAGGATCCGGAATATACCAAGATCGTTGAAAATGTGATCAAGGGACAGCAATTTCGCCTAACCATGATGACCGTCATGAAGGAATCACTTTCCTCGCCGATGTTTCGGGCCCAGCTCGTGGAAATGATGGGAGAAGCCATCGAACAGGAAACGAAGCCAAAAAGTGCAAATCAACTGAAGGCGACAGAACAGAAGCCGAGCGGGGATAAAGGGGGAGGAAGCGAAGGCGGACAAGAGGAAAACAACCAGCAGGGACAAGGACAGAGCGGCTCCAGTAGTTAAGCGCCGGCGAATGGAAGGCAGGTCAAACAGAAAAACAGGACCCCACCTGGACAAATCCGGTTGAGGTCCTGTGCTTTATACCGTCTCGAGCTTCGATGCAACTTGTTCCGCCAGACGGTCGTATAGGCGTCCTGTCTCCGTATCCGATTTGTAGACGGAGGGTGAAAAATCCGGATCGGCCGGCGCATTGTCCGGCGCTCCGAGCGGAATCTGCGCCAAGAGCTCCGTGTGCAGCTCCTCGGCCAGCTTTGCTCCTCCACCGCGGCCAAACACGTATTCCACTTCACCCAGGCGGTTAACGTAATGGGACATGTTCTCTACAATTCCAACGATCCCATGGCCTGTATGAAGTGCCATAGCGCCCGCTCTAGCCGCCACAAACGCCGCAGTGGCATGAGGAGTCGTCACGATGATCTCCTGGCTTCCCGGCAGCATCTGATGAACGTCCAGGGCAACATCCCCCGTTCCTGGCGGGAGATCCAACAGCAGGTAATCGAGCTCTCCCCACTCCACCTCTTGGAAGAAGTTCTGCAGCATTTTCCCAAGCATCGGTCCGCGCCAAATAATCGGAGCGTTGTCCTCCACAAAGAAGCCCATGGAAATGACTTTCACGCCAAAGCGCTCAACCGGAATGATCTTATCTCCTTCCGCTACAGGCCGTTCCTCAATCCCCATCATATCGGGAACGCTGAATCCGTAAATATCCGCGTCGATAATACCGACCTTGCGCCCCATTCGGGCCAAGGCGACCGCGAGATTCACGGTCACGGTAGACTTGCCGACTCCGCCTTTGCCGCTCGCAACCGCAAGGAAGCGCGTTTGGCTTGTCGGATCGAGAAGAGAACCAGCGGCTTTACGGCCTCCATGGACCTCATCTCCGGTTTCAGCTGCTGTGGGTGAAGAAGACCCCTGCACCGGTCGATTTACGCCAAGCTTCTTCTCCAGCGCCTCTCTCTCGTATTCCGTGATCGGCCGAAAGCGGATATGCGGCTCCATCACTCCGATGGAACGTAGCGCTTCCTCCATCTCATGCTTGTAGAGAGCCGTGTTGGCCCCTTCTTCCGTAAGCACATAAGTCAGAGCGACTCTGCTTCCCTTGATCATGATATCACGGATCAAACCCAGTTCCACTGCGGGTTGATGATAGCCTCCGTCATAAAATCCCGACAGAACCTCAAGAATTTGTTCTCTGGTTACCATTGACAACACCTCGGGTAGGCTCGTTTGTTTACGCTTTCCTAACCCTATCAGTATAGCATACCTCGTCCGCTCTCCACTCGAGTGTGAGAACACTAATTAAAGAGCCGAATCCGAATCGTTGTCCGGGAGCGCGGAAGCCGGTGCCTTCTCTCCTGACAGATAACGGAGGACCCCTTGGTAGACGGTAGCTGCCAGCTTCTGCTGATACGAAGGCTGACTCAAGCTGCGGGCTTCGCCCGGGTTGCTGAGAAAGCCGAGTTCGACAAGCACGCTCGGAACCTTCATCATTTTGAGCAGATACACCGTCTTGTCCACAGGCTTAGCCACACGGTCCGTGTTGGCCAAATTCCGCCGGATTTCATCTTGAATCAGTGCGGCAAGCGCCGCATTATCGGGATGATTGGCCGTATAAAAGGCTTGAGCTCCCGACCACTTGGGAGAAGGGATGCTGTTCATGTGAATGGTCAGGAATAGATCAATATTTCGCTCGTTTAGCGCCTGCGCTCTTCTGACCAAATCCTCCGTCTTGCGTTTGCTGTAGCCCTTGGTCCCGCTGTCCGCCAAATCCTTATCAGTCTCCCGAGTCATCACGACTAGAGCTCCCGCCTGTTGGAGGTAATCGCGCAGATAAAGCGCAACGGCGAGATTAACATCCTTTTCGACGAGCCCCTCCCCGCTCACCGCTCCTCCATCGGGACCGCCATGCCCGGGGTCAATCGCGATCACTTTTCCCGACAGCGGCATATTCCAGCTCGCCGTGGCCGGAGTAGACGGCAACTGGTAGCCAAACACCAAAATCATGAGAAAGAGGAGCACAAGGGAAGCCGTTAGTTTAAGTTTGCCTTGCAGCGTCGTCCAGATGACAACCCTTTTGCTGAATCTGCGCATGAAAAAATCCACCCCATCCCCTAGATTTCATTCTCATCTATATGGGACAGGGTGGACAATTATGACAAGCAAGGATTACTTATACGAGCGATCCGCCTGACAGAGAAAGCCGTTCCTGATCTTGAATGCCTTCGATCAGCACACGGGCAACTTCCGGCCTCGTAAACTCTGGAGGAGGGCATTCTCCCTCGCGTAGGAGCGCTCTCACCTTCGTTCCGGAGAGGGTCATATGATGGACCTTGTCGTGCGGACAAGTTTTACTCGATGCCATATTACCGCAGGTTTTGCAGTAAAAGCTATGCTCGAAGAACAGGGGGGTTATCCCTATGTCTTCTGCTGTGAATTCGCGGAATATCTCTTGAGCTTCATAGGTTCCGTAGTAATCGCCTACGCCGGCATGATCCCGGCCGACGATGAAATGCGTACAGCCGTAGTTTTTGCGGACAAGGGCATGAAAAATGGCTTCCCTTGGCCCGGCATAACGCATGGCCGCGGGGAAGACGCCTAACTGAACCCTGTTCTTCGGATAATAATGCTCCAGCAACACCAGGTAACTCTTCATCCGCACATCCGCCGGAATGTCATCGGACTTCGTCTCCCCTACGAGAGGGTTAAGAAACAGCCCGTCAACGATCTCAAGGGCGCTCTTCTGGATATATTCATGGGCACGGTGAACTGGATTGCGGGTTTGGAAGCCCACAACGGTCTTCCAGCCCTTCTCTGCAAACAGCTTGCGGGTGTCAATAGGATCGAAATAGAATTCGCCGAAACGGTCCGGTTGCTTGCGGTTCACTACCCAAACGGGGCCGCCGGCATAGACCGACGAACGGGAATAGAGCTTTTTCACGCCGGGGTGAGCTTCGTCCGTGGTCTTAAAGACATTCTGAGCCTCGTAGAGAGGATCCGCCCGATACAGGCTGGTGATCTCCATAAGCGCATAGACGATGCCGTCCTCCGCCCCTCTTAAAGCCACACGCTCTCCTGAAGCCAAAAGGTCCGCTTGACTCTCCTCCACAGGAAGGGTTACCGGTATGCTCCACACTGTACCATTCGAGAGTCTCATACGTTCAACAACCGAGCGGTAATCCGCCTCATCTAGAAAACCGGTCAGAGGAGAAAATCCTCCCACCGCAATCAGATCAAGATCCGATATCGTCCAGCTGTCGATCGGGATAACGGAAAGGCTCTCCGCCTCCTTCAACAGCTCGGTTCGTGCTTCGCCTTGCACCATACGGTTGATCAACAGGCCCCCGTGGGCTTTGATGGTACGGGTATCAGACACGTCATATCCTCCACTTCGTCAATCTATTTAACGACTTGGGACATCCGGATCGGTTTTCCGGGCTAGTCCCTTCATTCGGCAAGTACGCTGCCAACCCTGATTGTGTATCATCGAGACACAGCGTCAATCGATTTCGGAATGCCGTGCGCTGCTCATTGTTATTAAGTGTACACCCCACCTATTTGTGAAGGCCGCACTCTGTCTTCTCAAAGCCTGCCCAACGCCCCGCCCGCGGGTCTTCCCCGTTAAGGACAGGACGGGTACATTTCTCACAGCCAATGCTGGGATAATTCTGATCGTGCAGCGGGTTATAAAAGAGTTCATGCTCACGGATATATGCCCAAACATCCTCGGAAGTCCAATCGGCAAGAGGATTGAATTTGACAAGTCCGAACTTACCGTCGTATTCCACCTTGCGGGAGTTAGCCCGAGTTGGCGCTTGATCCCGTCGAATCCCCGTTATCCAAGCATCGTAGTGACTGAGAATTTCGGTAAGGGGACTTACTTTACGGATGTTACAGCACGCATTCGGGTCAGACGACCACAGCTCATTTCCGTACTCCTGTGCTTGTTCCTCCAAAGTCAGCTTAGGCAAAACTTGAATAAATGATTTCCCGTAGAGCTGTTCAAGACGATTCTTTGTTTCATAGGTTTCGGCAAAATGCAGGCTGGTATCGAGATAGAAGACATCTGCGTCTGGTTTTACCTGATGCAGCAGATCAACAAGAACTATATCCTCGGCGCCGAAGCTGCAGGCGAGTGTGAGATTGGGAAATCGCCGGACAGCAGCCTGGATGGCTTCTTCGGCATTCCTACCCTCCAATTCATCGGCAGCCTGTTTGATCCACTGTTCTTTTTCCAACAGGTTCATATGGAGCCCCTCCTAATCTATACTATTCCCATGCGTTTTAACGCTTTACTCAATTATAGAAGGTATCAAGGTTTTGTCAACCATTGTCAACTATCCCACTAAGGCTTGTTTTAAAACCGCTAAGAGGAACGAAATGGACCATCATCACCGTTTGAATGCGAACCAAAGAAGCTCCGATCCGTGAAATCATCCTACCGGACCATACGGATCCGGTTTGAAAATACGCTAATGCTACTCACGAACTTTATCGTATTCACGATGTTTAGCTAAGGTCCCTTACAGATAGGTACAATTAATAAAATTGAAAAAGGCCTTGCACCACCCTCATGGCTGCAAGGCCTTGCCTTATCATGCTGGTCCCGATCTGATCCTTCGTATCTATTTTACCGTGGGTTTCTTCATAAATGTTCCGTCCAACAAGGACTCCCACTGCTCAAGGATCGCCCAATCCCCATCATCATCATTTTCGTTCTCCGATACAAATCCGTAATGAGAACGAAGCGTTTTCACAAATTCTGTTCGGTCCATTTCTCTGAAGTCCTGCTCCATGTTGAACCACCCCCGATCAATAACCATATTCTTAGTAGCAGTATATGTAAGGGAGATGGGTGTCAAACGGAGGTTCGCCTGATAATTATGATCAAATTGGTACAATTGCTTTAACCAGCACCCAAGTGGTTGTTTTCTTCGTTCGATAATTCCCATGTCCGCAGCTCATAGCTCTCGGTCCCAGAAGAAACAAAGGGGTCTCGCCTAGCAATTTGATCGGCCTCTTCATAGGATTCCGCCTGGATGATGACCATCCCCCCTTTGTAATCAATAAAAGGTCCGCATAGAATCAGCTTTCCCTGCTGATCCAGTTCGCGTAAGTGTCGGACATGCTCCTTAATGAGATCTTCCGTGAAGGCTCGACCTTCATTCATGCTGAGCAAAATCACAAACCGTGTATAAGCATCTGACTCCATTCTTGTCCTCCAATCGGTCGGTCCAAAGCACGCTGCTTTCAGTGGGACCATAACAGGATGGTATCTTATTCCATTCGAACCAACCTATACCCTCCCTAACGCCCTCTTTTGGTTGTAGCGAGCAAAATGCCAAGCGTTTGGGATTATGCCGCCGGGATGATCGCGGAAATCCGCCACGAGCTGGCCCCGCCGGGTTGGCCTTTACATAGAAGTTCCCTGAAAACAAAAAAGCCC
The DNA here is from genome assembly GCF_001457415.1 of Gorillibacterium timonense. Classification (GTDB taxonomy): domain Bacteria; phylum Bacillota; class Bacilli; order Paenibacillales; family NBRC-103111; genus Gorillibacterium; species Gorillibacterium timonense. Next base: position 60,617 of record NZ_LN881719.1, on the reverse strand, counting down.
CTGACAGCCGAAGCCATCAGGGCAAATTCACAAGCACTGCGAAGTAATCCAAAATAATAATCATTTTAGTAACAATTTCAGATCTACATCTGCCACTATGACGCCATCTCGTTCCCAAACGATTGTATACTCACCCGGACTCCATGAGGTGTTCTCTAGAGAAATTTGCATTTGAGATGAATACTCTGATTCCCTCCAGGAGTATTCCTGTTCAATTTGATTTGTTGATTTACTTACCACTTTCACAGTCGAAACAACATTATCGTTTCCTCGAATTTTATTGAAAACTGCCAATAGTAACAAGGGCCTCGATCGATCAAAAGTTGTTTTTGGATGAATAATTCGCATATTACTATCATTAACCTCATATCCGATTTCGAGGAAAAACGGCTCTTTTCTTTGTTCTTTTGGATTGCCTCGTTGGTGAAGTAAGAATAGTGTTCCAGACAATATAGCAAGAATGATTAATGAAAAGATCAAAACATTTTTCTTTTTTTTCATTCTCTATCCCACCATAGAAATAAATTGAGAGAAGACATACGTCTTCTCTCTTAATCAATAACAGTTTTTAATCTAGAAGTTATATTTATTGAGTCTTTCATCACCGTTTATCATAGGGAAACTTGAGCAATTATAGCCTAAATTCAAATATCCTTGGAAATAGGAAACATGTGGCTTTGTTCCGGATAAAGCGGTTTGACGATTACAGTATATATTTGCTCCACCTCCATCCTTTGTTTTCATACTTTCAATAACACAGTAATACCAGGAATAATAAGGCAAAAATGTCTTAGCATCTGATAAATATAACAGGCCATCCATGATAGCAATTGCACAATCCGAATTGTTATTGGGAAAGTTGGCTCCATTATCCCAAGAGGATTTGTTACACGAAACATGGCCGTCTGCAGTTAATAATGTCATAATCCCATGAGCTCCGGTGCCAAAAGCTCCTCCAACAGTCACACCGTGCCAAGAAGTACTTCCTCCACCCGATCCCGGATCTGAATAAGGAACAACCCATTCTTCCACATCAGTTGAATTGGTAGAGTTACTCACGTTGTTATTGCTCATTTTCATTGAATTATGAGTGCCCATATCCATGTTGCCCATATCCTTGCTCATATCCATGTTGCTCATATCCATGTTGTTGTCCATATTTGAAGGGAGATCATCAAGCTTTTGCTTTAATGAAATGTTAACATCGTTAGTACCCTCAATAATATTAATTTTCGCATTGTATATTTCATGCCCTAGAAACGATACATCCGCATCATAATATCCTGGTTTTAAAGAAGCGAAGAATTCACCGTTAGTATTAGTTACATATGATCGATAATTAATTGTTACAGTAAGATTGGGCAACCCATTTATTAGGTGACTTTCTCCGTCGATAACTGAGATTTCCTTATCGAACTTGTCTTACCTCATTTTTGATAAGGTTGTACTAGAGCTTTCAGTGATTCTTTGATGAATTTTTTCCTTAAAAGCATCAATTTCTGATTGGGATATGGTAATATCGCTTGTAACTTTTCCCCTAACATTCAAAACATCTGCCTTTACATGATTAGAATGGGGGACAGACAAGGAAAGGAATAAGACCGAAGCAGCAACTCCAATAAGCGCCATTTTGTTTTATACATATCCATCCTTAATATGTTATATTATACCATTTCTAAGATGTGAGCTCATTATACTCATTAAAACACTTCCATGTTGTGATCTTTATTATAATATATTCCATTTTTAAGAACATGTTTTTTGTAATGCAGGATATTATCCCCTCTACGTCAAATGGATTTGAAAAAGCAGGAATAGACTTTTTTGCTCGTAATTACACTAAAAAAAATGAGAATGCACTTGAAAGATTAGTTTTTGAAATGAATAACCTTGTTTATGACATAAAATCTTTAAATTACGGTGAGCTTAATCCGGAGACGGGAAAGCGAAAGCCATCAACCAAGCGGGGATTCAAGACGAAGAAGGAAGCGCAGCACGACGCTGCCAAAACGGAAAGGGAGATTGCTGAGGGGACATTTATCGGAGGGGACAAGCAGATCACCTTCGAACAGGTGTACCTTCAATGGTTCGAAACGAACTAGCCCAATTTCAAGCCGAGTACCCGGAAGGCCGTGGTTTCAAAGTTCCGCCGGCAGCTCCTTCCCCACTTCGGCAAGCTCAAGATGAAGGACATTACACGAAGCTATTGCCAAAAAGTCATCAACAAATTAGCTAAGAAGATAAAGACCGTAGATAACATGCGCATGTATGCCTCCCAGGTGTTTGAATACGCGGTTAAGATGGAGATCCGGGCCACCAATCCCATGAAAGGTACAACGATCCCTAAGGCCGAAAAGGAGCACTTAGCTGTTCCGACTTCTGAAAGTCGAAATTATTGGGAAAAGGCCAAGATTAAAAAGTTTCTGGCTGCGGTTAAGCGAGATTGCACTCCAAGAGATCAGCTTATGTTCCATCTCCTGATCTACACAGGAGCCAGAAAAGGTGAAGTCCTTGCGTTAAGGTGGGGAGATGTCGATGCAAAGGCAAAAACGATCAACTTCTCCAAGACTTTATTCCAAGACAAAAGCGGGTTTACCTCTCTGACCTCCAAAACAGCCGCTTCTAGGCGCATTATCAGCTTGGACGATAACAAAACCCTTGCCCTTATCAAGAAACGCCGCACAAGCGAAAAGGAGCGCCTTCTAGCTATCGGATCTACAACAGGAACTCAGGACAATGATTATTTCTTTACCCGCGAAGATGATTCCACACCACTCCGCCTTGCATACCCAAACGATAAGCTGGCCGAATTGATCAAGGCTCATAACCTCCATACGATCACCATTCACAGTCTTCGTCACACTCACGCCTCACTCTTGTTTGAAGCCGGTGCATCCATCAAGGAGGTTCAGGAGCGACTGGGACACTCCGATATCCAGATGACCATGAACATATATACCCACGTCACTAAGGCCGCCAAGGAAAAAGCTGCAGACCGATTTGAGAAGTTCCTTGAGCTCTAAACAGTTCAAATAAATGGTCACGGATGCCCTGAAAGCAAATAAAAGCCCCTGACCCATAAAAGGCCAGAGGCTTGATTCCTTGATACACAAGGGTTTTTAGCGTTTCGAGAACTGAGGAGCACGACGAGCGGCTTTGAGGCCGTATTTCTTCCGTTCCTTCATCCGCGGATCGCGGGTCAGGAAGCCGGCTTTCTTCAAGGAACCACGGAATTCCGGGTCAGCCTTGAGAAGCGCGCGGGAGATGCCGTGACGGATTGCGCCGGCTTGGCCGGACATTCCGCCACCATGAGCGATAACCAAGACGTCGTATTTAGACGTGGTTTCGGTCAGGTTAAGCGGTTGTTTGACGATCAGCTTCAGCGTTTCCAGACCGAAGTAATCGTTCAGGTCCCGCTTATTGATTACGATGCGTCCTTCACCCGGTACAAGGCGCACACGCGCTACCGAATGTTTGCGACGACCGGTTCCATAGTATTGCACTTGTGCCATGAAACTGTCCTCCCTTTATTATCCGCGAAGTTCCCAGACTTCAGGATTTTGTGCTTGATGCGGATGCTCAGATCCAGCATACACTTTAAGCTTCGTTTTCAAGGCGTCTCCGAGACGGTTCTTCGGAAGCATACCATGAATGGCGAGTTCGATCATACGCTCGGGCTTGTTCTTCAGCATGTCCTGAGCGGAAGTCACTTTCAAACCGCCCGGATAAAGAGAGTGGCGGTAGTACATTTTCTTTTGAAGTTTCTTGCCGGTCAATACGACCTTGTCGGCATTAATGACGATGACGAAATCCCCGGTATCAACGTTCGGAGTAAACTCCGGCTTGTGCTTGCCGCGGATGATGCTCGCTGCTTCACTAGCCATACGCCCCAAGGTTTTGCCCTCTGCATCAATAATGTACCATTTGCGCTCAACTTCATTCGGTTTCGCCATATATGTGGTACTCATTTGCGTATCCTCCTAAACTTCTTTAAAGACCCGGCAACGGGTCCTCGCGGTTCGTAAAGATGAGCGGTTATTTCAACTCGGGGCCGTGGGAAGCCAGTCGAAACACCAATAATAATCATACTATACGTCCGAGCATTAATCAAGCCTTGTTTGAAAAGAATTGTATTCGACATTCCAAAGAGTAAGTCCATGCGGAACAGCCGTAGGTCCTGCCAGCCCTCGGTTCTCCCCTGCCAAAATGAGAGGGATTTCCGATGGGCTTCGCTTGCCCTCACCAACCTCGATCACCGTACCTGCAATAATCCGGACCATGTTGTACAAAAACCCGCTTCCGGTCACTTCCAGGTGGATCACACCTGCGTCACCATCCTCTGGATCGGCGTAAGGCTCGTCGATCAGTCTGGTGGAGAATATGGTGCGTACGTGTGATTCAGCCGGTGTTCTCGTGGAGCAGAAGGATGTGAAATTATGCTCCCCCGTGAAAGCCGCTAAGGCTTCACGCATAGGTCTGACCGCGAGCGGCATGGGATGATGGAACCGGGTGTTCCGATGGAATACATCGGGGAACTTTGATCGCTGAATGCTGTACCGGTAGGTTTTACGCTTGGCAGACCTTCGTGCATGAAAATCGGCCGGCACCTCCTGAGCGGCACGGACCACAATGTCATGGGGAAGTCGAGAATTGAGTGCGAGGCACCACCGCTCGACCGGAATCTGTGAACCGGTGGTGAAATTGAAGACTTGCCCGCGTGCATGAACACCTGCATCCGTTCGGCCGGAGCCGATAATCTTCAACTGCTCTCCGGTCAAATGCCGTATTGCTGCTTCCAGCTTATCCTGAATGGTATTCCCGTCAGGCTGAGTCTGAAAGCCGCTGTATCCGGTGCCGTCATAGCTCACCACCATGGCGATATTGCGCATGATCATCTCTCCTCGGGACATGGATAAACGTGGACGGCGCCCTAAGACGCCGTACGTTTATCGATGCGGGATCAGAATTTCCGGACTTATGCCGGATCATTCTGATGGAGGAACAAAAAAAGGGCTTCAGCAGAATCCTAAGATTCTGTCCACCCTTTCCCGTTGTACGACTAAGCGCGATCTACCAGTTCCAGATAAACCATAGGAGCTGCATCGCCGCGGCGAGGCCCCAGCTTCAGGATCCGAGTGTATCCGCCCTGCCGCTCGGAATAGCGGGTAGCCAGTTCCGTGAACAGCTTTTGAATCGCATCTTGATCGCCTGCGGATTCGCGGCGAACGTAGGCTGCGACTTGACGGCGAGCATGCAGATCTCCACGCTTTGCCAGAGTGATCAGCTTCTCGGCGATGGAGCGCACTTCTTTCGCTTTCGCTTCCGTCGTCTGAATGCGTTCGTAAATGAACAGATCGGTTACAAGATCACGGAACAATGCTTTCCGCGCGCTTGCGTCACGACCTAATTTTTGATATGCCATGAGGTTCCCTCCTCCTGTACGTAGTGATTATTCTTCGCTGCGAAGGCTGAGTCCGAGCTCGTCGAGCTTCTCTTGAACTTCCTCCAAGGACTTGCGTCCAAGGTTGCGCACCTTCATCATGTCTTCTTCGGTCTTGGTGATCAGTTCCTGCACCGTGTTGATGCCGGCCCGCTTCAGACAATTGTAAGAGCGCACAGAAAGATCGAGCTCTTCGATGGTCATCTCGAGAACTTTTTCCTTCTTGTCCTCTTCCTTCTCGACCATGATCTCGGCATCCTTCGCTTCATCGGTCAAGCCGACGAACAGATAGAGATGCTCGGTGAGGATTTTGGCGCCGAGACTTACCGCTTCTTCCGGACGAATGCTCCCGTCGGTCCAAACTTCCAGCGTGAGCTTGTCATAGTTGGTCACTTGACCGACTCGGGTGTTCTCCACGGTGTAGTTGACGCGCGTAATGGGCGTGTAAATCGAATCGATCGGGATTACGCCAATCGGCTGGTCATCCCGCTTGTTCTTGTCCGCCTGCACGTAACCGCGGCCCCTGTTCGCATGAATTCTCATGTGGACACGAGCGTCCGGGGAAAGCGTTGCGATATGAAGGTCCGGATTCAGGATTTCTACGTCGCTGTCGGCGCGGATGTCTCCTGCGGAAACCCGGCCTTCCCCTTCGGCGTCGATCTCAAGAATCTTCTCTTCGTCAGAGTGAATCTTAAGCGACAAGCCTTTGAGGTTAAGGATAATTTCCGTAACGTCTTCCATTACGCCCGGGATCGTCGAGAATTCGTGAAGAACTCCGTCGATCTGCACGGACGAAACAGCAGCACCCGGAAGCGAGGAGAGCAGAATACGGCGCAGGGAGTTTCCCAGCGTGGTTCCGTAGCCCCGCTCAAGCGGTTCTACCACGAACTTGCCGTAGTTGCCTTCCTCGTTTACGGTTACGGTCTCTATTTTCGGCTTTTCGATTTCTATCATGAAACTGAACCCTCCTTCGAAACGTCGTTTCCTCGGGATTACTAACGGATAATAACCTGGTAGTATGGCTTCCTTCTCCAGCTTTAACCAGAGAACGGATATTTATACTACCGAGCGATCCTTGGGTTACACGCGACGACGTTTCGGCGGGCGGCAGCCATTATGGGGAATCGGAGTGACGTCCTTAATCAGGTTCACTTCGAGGCCGGCGGCTTGCAAAGAGCGGATAGCTGCTTCGCGGCCCGATCCGGGTCCCTTGACCATCACTTCAACAGATTTCATACCATGTTCCATTGCGGCCTTGGCTGCAGACTCCGCTGCCATTTGAGCGGCGAACGGCGTGCTCTTCCGGGAGCCCTTGAAGCCCATGTTGCCGGAGCTGGCCCAGGAAATTGCATTTCCGTGCGGGTCGGTGATGGTAACGATGGTGTTGTTGAACGTAGAGCGAATGTGTGCTACGCCGGATTCAATGTTCTTCCGGTCGCGACGTTTCGTACGAGCAATTTTTGCTTTCGGTTTAGCCATTAGTGGTTTCCCCCCTTTTTATTTCTTCTTATTCGCTACGGTACGACGAGGACCTTTACGCGTACGGGCGTTGGTCTTCGTGCGTTGCCCACGAACGGGCAGGCCGCGGCGGTGGCGCACTCCGCGATAGCATCCGATTTCGACCAGACGCTTGATGTTCAGCGAGATCTCACGGCGCAGATCGCCTTCCACCTTGATATTCTTGTCGATCGCATCACGCAGACGGCTAACTTCATCTTCCGTCAGATCGCGTACGCGGGTATCCGGGTTAACTTCAGTTATGGCAAGAATCTTTTGCGACGTGGTTTTGCCGATTCCGAAAATGTACGTCAGGGCAATTTCCACACGTTTGTCACGGGGTAAGTCTACTCCAGCAATACGAGCCATTCTAGGCTACACCTCCTTGTTATCCTTGTTTTTGTTTGTGTTTCGGGTTTTCACAGATGACCATGACATTGCCTTTGCGCTTGATGACTTTGCATTTTTCGCAAATCGGCTTGACCGAAGGTCTGACTTTCATGGTTATGCCTCCTCTTCAAGCTTTTCGGCGCAGCTTCTCCTGCGGGAAAGCTTATTCGTGTGTGACGGCAAGCTTCCCGATGAGGGAAAGCCGTGTAATCGCCGCCGTAGAGCGGCTATCTGTTCTTCCTTGCGGAAGGGGATCTTGCTGCTTATTTGTATCGATAGGTGATCCGGCCGCGCGTCAGGTCGTAAGGCGACAATTCCACGGTCACTTTGTCACCCGGCAGGATTCGGATAAAGTGCATCCGGATTTTACCGGAGACATGGGCCAGGATCTTGTGCCCGTTCTCAAGCTCTACGCGAAACATGGCGTTCGGCAAAGGCTCGATAACCGTACCTTCTACTTCAATAACATCATCTTTGGCCACTTTCATTCTCCTCTCTCATGCGCTTCAAGCGTAAGATCCGCATTCTTCCGGTAGGAAAGAACAGCGAACCTCAGCTTTCCGTTGGTTACACGTCCCGTTTCGTTCAAACTATCCGCTACCTCGCGGCTCACTTCTTCAAGGAGCTCCAAGTGCTGGATGTTTTTTTTCTTCGGCTGGTCAAACTTGCGTTTGTCGCCATCCGCGATCCAAACGAACCGGGCATCTTCAATTCCGATGATGACCGCATATTGCTCCAGGCCACGGCCTCGCAAGATTCTCACAAGCTGGCCGATTTGAGCCGTTCTCATCGCTGGTCACCCGACTTTCGTCAGAATCTCATAGCCATCCGCCGTGATGGCGATGGTGTGCTCGAAATGAGCACAAAGAGATCCATCTACCGTTACCACCGTCCAATTGTCGGCGAGCGTCTTAACGTAGCGCTCGCCTGCGTTCACCATCGGCTCGATCGCCAGCACCATCCCCGGTCTCAACCGCGGTCCCCGATCAGCGGGGCCGAAATTGGGAATCTGCGGTTCCTCGTGGAGCTTCGTACCGACTCCGTGTCCGACGTATTCGCGGACAATGGAGAAACCGGCGCTCTCCGCGTAGGTTTGAATCGCATGGGAGATGCTGAACAGCCGCGCATCCGGCTTCGCTTCCGCGAGTCCGGCAAACAAGGATCCCTCCGTTACATCCAGAAGCCTCTGGGTTTCGGGAGAGATGGTTCCCACCGGATAAGTCCAGGCGGAGTCACCGTGATAACCCTTGTACTGCGCACCGATATCGATGCTGATGATGTCGCCCTCTTGGAGCGTTCGGTCGCCGGGGAAGCCGTGTACCAATTCATTGTTGACGGAAGCGCAGATGCTGGCAGGAAAACCGTTATAGCCCTTGAATGAAGGTACTGCTCCCTGACTTCGGATGTAATCCTCTGCGATCCGGTCAAGCTCCCGAGTCGTGATGCCCGGTTTAACCGCCTCCGCCATGAGACGATGAGTCTCGGCGACGATGCGGCCTGCTTGGCGCATCCATACAAGCTCTGCCTCGGACTTGTAGATAATCATTCAGCCTGCCCCCGCAGGATGGAATGAATCTCCTCCGTGACCGCATCGATGTCCTGTTCTCCGTTCAATTGCCGCAGCTTGCCCTTGGCCTGATAGTAGTCCAGAAGGGGAGCGGTCTTGTTGATGTACTCATCAAGCCGTGTGCCAACCTTCTCTTCCGTATCATCAGCGCGTTGGTAAAGCTCGCCGCCGCATTTGTCGCAGACACCCTCCTGCGAAGGAGGGTTGAACAGAACATGATAAGTCGCGCCGCAAGAGCGGCACACTCTCCGTCCGGTCAACCGGGCTAGAAGCAGACTCCGATCGACATGAAGGTCGATGACGTGATCAATCTCCTTGCCCATGCCGGTGAGCATGTCGTCCAGCGCCTCGGCTTGGGATATCGTGCGCGGAAAGCCATCCAGGAGAAATCCGGTTTCACAGTCTTTCTCCTGCAGCCTTTCCCGTACGATCCCATTCGTGATTTCATCGGGAACGAGCAGCCCTTGGTCCATGAACTTCTTGGCTTCCAGGCCGAGCGGCGTTCCCTGCTCTTTGGCCGCCCGAAACGCGTCTCCGGTTGAGATGTGCGGGATGTGATAACTCGCCACAATCCGCTCCGCCTGCGTTCCTTTACCCGCTCCCGGGGGGCCCATAAATACGATGTTCACGTTATGCCACCTCCCCATGGGTGTTTGGCAAGTTCCGGGCCATGCTTTATTTGTTAATGAAGCCTTTGTAGTGGCGTTTGATCAGTTGGCTTTCAATCGTCTTCATCGTCTCAAGAGCAACCCCGATCAAGATGAGGAGCGATGTGCCACCGATCTTCAGGCTTGCCGGCAAACCGACCAGATCCGTAAAGATCAGAGGGAGAACCGAGATCAAAGCCAGGAAAATCGCTCCGGCAAGAGTCAGTCTCGTCATAACCCGCGTCAGGTAAACCTGAGTGGTTTTGCCAGGACGGATACCCGGAATGTAGCCGCCGTTCTTCTTCATGTTTTCCGCCATTTGCTGCGGGTTCATCTGAACAAACGTGTAGAAGAACGTAAAGCCGACGATCAGCAGGACGTACAGCGTGATGCCGATTCCGGCCGGTTCTTGAATCGTGATGTTGTGCTGAATCCATTTGGCCCAAGCTTTATCGCTCCAGAACTGGGCGATGGTCGCCGGGAACATAAGCAGCGATACCGCGAAGATGACCGGGATAACGCCCGATGCATTCACCTTCATCGGAATGTGCGTAGATTGACCACCGTACATCTTGCGACCGACGACGCGTTTTGCGTATTGAACCGGAATTTTGCGTACGCCTTGCTGTACGAAGATAACTCCAGCTACGATCGCGATCACGACGACGACCAGCACGATGAATTTGATGATGTTCAAGAACAGCTTGTCGCCTGCATCGATGAACATCTGCTGAACCAGTTGACGAAGTCCTGTCGGGATGTTCGCTACGATACCGGCAAAGATCAGGATCGAGATCCCGTTACCGATTCCTTTCTCGGTGATTTGTTCACCGAGCCACATGAGGAACGCCGTACCTGCCGTGAGGACGAGCGCAATCAATGCATACGTAGAGAACTTCGGATCGATGACGATGGTGCCAGCCCCGGTCCGAACCAGGTTGTTGAAGCCGACCGCCGTACCAAAGCCTTGAACCAGACCGAGGACAATCGTGCCGTACCGGGTAATCTGAGCCAGCTTCTTCCGACCGCTCTCCCCTTCCTTGGCCCATTCCGCAAACTTCGGAATGACATCCATCGAAAGAAGTTGAACGATGATCGACGAAGTGATGTAAGGCATGATCCCCATCGCAAAGATGGAGAAGCGGAACAAGGCTCCGCCTGAAAAGGTGTTCATCAACCCGAAGACACTGCTGCCCTGCTCATCGAGGGCCTTCAGTGCTTCCGAGTTGATGTTGGGGGTAGGAATGAAGTTCCCGATCCGGTAAACAATCAAACAGAGAAGTGTAAAAATGATCTTCTTGCGGAGATCTTCTACCTTCAGAATGTTGGACAATGTTTTGAACATTAGATCACCTCGGATTGACCGCCGGCAGCTTGGATTTTTTCAACTGCGGAAGCAGAGAACTTATTCGCTTTGACCGTCAGCTTCACGGTCAACTCTCCATTGCCCAATACCTTGATGCCATCTTTGGGGTTCTTGACCAGACCGGTCTCCAGCAGCAGTTCCGGAGTTACAACGGTATCCGCTTCGAATGCGTTCAAGTCAACCAGGTTGATTACGGCGAATTCAACTCGGTTGAAGTTCTTGAAGCCGCGTTTCGGAAGACGACGGTACAACGGGTTTTGACCACCTTCGAAACCGGGGCGAACACCACCGCCGGAACGAGCTTTTTGGCCTTTGTGACCCTTACCCGAAGTTTTGCCGGTACCGCTACCGATACCACGGCCGATGCGTTTGCTAACGTGGGTAGAACCCGGAGCCGGGGAAAGTTCATGGATTTTCATCGCTCAAGCACCTCCTTGTATGTCTTTTCTATTGCAGCCTGACACAGGCTTTTGATTCGAGTTACGCTTCTACTTCAACAACGTCAACCAGGTGCTTCACTTGATTTACCATTCCGCGAATGGCCGGGTTGTCCTGTTGCAGCACCGTTTGGTGCATTTTCGTAAGTCCCAGCGTCTTAACGGTTACACGCTGCTTCTCCGGACGTCCGATCAAGCTGCGCACGAGGGTGATTTGCAATTGCTTAGCCATGATTACCCCTCCTTAACCCATCAACTCTTCAACGGTTTTGCCGCGAAGCTTGGCAACTTCTTCTGCCCGCTTCAAGCGTTGCAAGCCTTCCAACGTCGCATTAACCATGTTTGTCGAGTTGGAAGAACCGAGGGATTTCGTCAAAATGTCGCCTACACCAGCGAGTTCGAGTACGGCGCGAACAGGGCCGCCCGCAATAACTCCGGTACCTTCGGAAGCCGGCTTCAGAAGAACGCGGCCTGCTCCAAAACGTCCGGTAACCAGGTGAGGAATCGTCGTTCCGACGATCGGAACATGGATCAAGTTTTTCTTGGCATCTTCGATACCCTTCTTGATCGCATCGCCTACTTCGGAAGCTTTGCCGATCCCGGCGCCAACCCAGCCGTTGCCGTCGCCGACAACTACGAGTGCGCTGAAGCTGAAGCGGCGTCCGCCTTTGACTACTTTCGCAACACGGTTAATGTGTACGGTTTTGTCTTTCAATTCAAGTGTGTTCGGATCTACGCGCAAGTCCTTAACCTCCTTATTGGCAAAATGGATCAGAATTCGAGTCCGGCTTCGCGAGCCGCATCGGCCAGTGCTTGGATCCGACCGTGGTACAAGTACCCTCCGCGGTCAAACACGACTTTCTCGATTCCGTTTTCTTTGGCACGCTTTGCGATCAGGGCGCCAACTTGCTGAGCCGCTTCGACGTTACCGCCGTTTGCGATTTCTTTCAGTTCTTTATCTTGAGTCGACGCAGCTGCCAAGGTCTTGCCGTTGACGTCGTCGATGATCTGAGCATACATGTGCTTGGAGGATCGGTAAATGCTCAAGCGGGGACGTTCTACCGTTCCCTGGATTTTCTTGCGCACGCGCAAGTGCCGTTTCAAACGAGCTTCGTTCTTATCGCCTTTGGTGATCATGGGGAACACTCACTCCTTTCAGCTTATCTTCAGTTGCGGCCTGGTCTTGTCAGGCCACTAAGCCGCGAGTATCGGCTTATTTCTTCTTACCGGCTTTGCCTTCCTTGCGGATGATCCGTTCACCTTCGTATTTGATGCCTTTGCCTTTATACGGCTCGGGCTCGCGTACGGAGCGGACCTTGGCAGCCGTAGCGCCGACGAGTTCCTTGTCGATGCCGCGGACGATAATTTTGTTTTGTGCAGGCACTTCGAACTCAATGCCTTCTTCCGGGTTGATTTCAACCGGGTGGGAGTAACCGACGTTCAAGACCAGCTTGTTGCCGTTCTTGTTGGCACGGTAGCCGACGCCGACGAGCTCGAGGGATTTGCTGAATCCTTCGGTAACTCCGTTCACCATATTTGCAACCACGCTCCGGGTCGTTCCGTGCAGGGAACGGTGCAGCTTGTTGTCGGAAGGACGCTCAACGGTGATGACGTTCTCTTCGACGCTGACTTTCATATCTTTATGCAGTTCGCGGGACAAGGTACCTTTCGGGCCTTTTACCGTGATCAGGGTGTTGTCGAGAGTAACGGCAACTCCGCTGGGGACTGCAATGGGTTTACGACCAATACGGGACATGTTCACACCTCCATTCGTTCACGTTAGCCGATTACCAAACGTAGCAGAGAACCTCTCCGCCAGCTTTGGATTGACGAGCTTCTTTATCCGTCATGACGCCTTTGGACGTCGAGATGATCGCGATACCGAGACCACCCAGTACCCGGGGAATCTCTTGACTTTTCGCATAGACGCGCAGTCCCGGTTTGCTGATTCTCTTCAGACCGGTGATGACACGTTCGTTGTTCGAACCATATTTCAGGAACAGGCGGATGATGCCGTGCTTGTTGTCCTGAACATATTCCGCGTCACGGATGAAGCCTTCCCGTTTCAAAATCTCGGCGATTTCGCGTTTGATCTTGGAAGCGGGGATTTCCACGGTTTCGTGACGGACGATATTGGCATTGCGGATGCGCGTAAGCATATCGGCAATAGGATCAGACATTACCATGTAGCGAACCTCCTTCCCGTAAGCGGGGTGATTACCAGCTGGCTTTTCTTACGCCAGGGATCTGGCCTTTGTATGCTAATTCACGGAAACAAATCCGGCAAATCTTGAATTTGCGCAGGACGGAATGGGGACGCCCGCAGCGTTCGCAACGGGTGTACGCCTGGACCTTGAACTTCGGAGCGCGTTGTTGCTTGATCTTCATCGAAGTTTTTGCCACTAGATTTCCACCTCCATAGTAGGAATTACTTTACGAACGGCATGCCGAGTTGGGTCAGCAGTTCACGGGACTCTTCGTCCGTTTTTGCGGTTGTGACGATAACAACGTCCATCCCGCGGATCTTGTCAACTTTGTCATATTCGATTTCCGGGAAAATCAGTTGTTCTTTCAGCCCGAGCGTGTAGTTTCCACGGCCGTCAAAGGCTTTCGAGGAAACGCCGCGGAAGTCGCGAACGCGGGGAAGAGCAACGTTGAACAATTTGTCCAGGAAGTGATACATGCGCTCGCCGCGCAGCGTAACCTTCACGCCGATGGGCATTCCTTCGCGAAGCTTGAAGCCGGCGATGGATTTCTTAGCGCGGGTGATAACCGGTTTTTGACCTGCGATGATTTGCAGATCCTGAACTGCGGAATCAAGCACCTTGGAGTTGGCAACTGCGTCGCCTACGCCCATGTTGATGACCACTTTTTCCAGCTTCGGTACCTGCATAACCGTTTTATAATCGAACTTCTGCATCAGAGCAGGAGTGATTTCGTTTAAGTAACGATCTTTCATTCTTGCAGCCATGTTACATGTTCCTCCTTTCTTGCTTTATCTTAGTCGATTACTTCTCCGGAGCGTTTAGCTACGCGGACTTTTTCTCCATTGTCGAGCACTTTGTAGCCAACGCGAGTCGGTTTGCCGCTCTTCGGATCAGCCAGCATGACATTGGAGACGTGGATCGGAGCTTCCTGGTGGAGGATTCCGCCCTGCGGGTTTTTCTGGGAAGGCTTAGAATGCTTCTTCACCAGGTTGACCCCTTCAACCAGCACGCGGTTTTCGCGGGGAAAAGCAGCGAGCACGCGGCCCTTCTTGCCTTTATCTTTACCGGTAATGACAAATACCGTGTCGTCTTTTTTGACGTGAAGCTTGTTGCTGTGAGATTCCAGCTTCTTTTTTGCTTTCGGCATCTTCGGTTACACCTCCTAATGGCGGATAAAAGGTCCCTGTCTTAGATAACTTCCGGAGCCAGGGAGACGATTTTCATGAAGTCGCGGTCGCGGAGCTCACGGGCAACCGGCCCGAAGATCCGGGTTCCGCGGGGGCTCTTGTCGTCTTTGATGACAACCGCTGCGTTTTCGTCGAAGGAAATATAGGATCCGTCCTTACGGCGAGCACCGAACTTGGTGCGCACGATAACGGCCTTCACTACATCGCCCTTCTTGACAACGCCGCCTGGTGTTGCTTCTTTGACGGAGCAGATAATCGTATCACCGATATGTCCCACGCGACGTCCGGTTCCGCCCAGCACGCGAATGCACATCAGTTGCTTAGCGCCCGAGTTGTCGGCGACATTCAAACGGGATAAAGGTTGAATCATGGGGATACCCTCCTTTCGGCTTCAGTAGGCGTTAGATGATGACTGCTTTCTCTACGATTTCAACCAGTCTCCAGCTCTTGTCCTTGGACAGCGGGCGGGTTTCCATGATCTTCACCGTATCGCCAATCTTGGCTTCGTTCAGTTCATCATGAGCCTTGAACTTCTTCGTGTATTTGATCCGCTTGTGATACAAGCTGTGCTTTTTGTAGGTTTCAACGGCAACTACAACGGTTTTATCCATCTTGTCGCTGACGACTTTGCCGACTTGAACTTTACGTTCCTTGCGTTCTGCCATGTTTCATCCTCCTCTCTGGACTTGGATCGGATTAACCGATGCCGAGTTCCCTTTCGCGCAAAATGGTTTTGGCCCGTGCGATTTCCTTGCGCACGTTGCGGATTTGAGTCGGGTTATCCAATTGGCCGGTGGCCAGCTGGAAACGGAGGTTGAACAACTCTTCCTTGAACCCGGCCACTTTTTGCTCAATTTCGGCCGAGGTCAGGTTGCGGAGATCGCTAGCCTTCATTCTGCTTCACCACCCAGTTCTTCGCGTTTTACAAACTTCGTCTTGATGGGCAGCTTGTGAGCGGCGAGACGCATCGCTTCGCGGGCAATCTCTTCGCTAACGCCTGCCAGTTCAAACAGGATCTTGCCGGGTTTTACAACAGCAACCCATTTTTCCACGTTACCTTTACCACTACCCATACGAACTTCAAGGGGCTTTTGGGTGATCGGCTTCGAAGGGAAAATCTTGATCCATACTTTACCGCCACGTTTGATGTAACGGGTCATGGCAATACGGGCAGCTTCGATTTGACGGTTGGTGACCCAAGCCGGTTCGAGGGCTTTCAGGCCATATTCACCGAAGGATACTTCGGTTCCGCCTTTGGCGTTCCCTTTCATCGTACCGCGGTGCTCCTTGCGGTGCTTAACGCGCTTTGGTACTAACATGATTAGTTTCCTCCTTCCCGAACAGCCTTCTTCTTCGCCGTAGGAAGAACCTCGCCGCGGTAGATCCAGACTTTTACGCCGATCCGACCGTAAGTGGTGTGAGCTTCAGCGGTTCCGTAATCGATGTCCGCACGCAGCGTGTGCAGCGGTACAGTTCCTTCGCTGTAGCCTTCTGTACGGGCGATTTCGGCTCCGCCCAGACGGCCGCTTACCGAGGTCTTAATTCCTTTGGCTCCCGATCGAATCGTTCTTTGGATCGATTGCTTCATGGCGCGACGGAAAGATACACGGCGTTCCAATTGTTGAGCAATGCTTTCCGCAACGAGGATCGCGTCGAGCTCGGGGTTTTTGATTTCCGTGATGTTGATGTGAACTTTCTTGTTCGTCAGCTTCGACAGATGCGTGCGGATGTTCTCAACTTCCACTCCGCCTTTGCCGATAACCATACCCGGCTTAGCCGTGTGGATGGTGACGTTGACGCGGTTAGCTGCGCGTTCGATATCGATATGGGAAACCGAAGAATCCTTCAGCTTACCCTTCAGGTATTCACGAATCTTAACGTCTTCCATCAGCAGGGTGCCGTAGTCTTTACCAGCGTACCACTTGGATTCCCAATCACGGATGATGCCGATACGAAGACCGATTGGGTTTACTTTTTGACCCACACGTTTTCCCTCCTTATTTTTCGGATACCACCAAAGTGATGTGGCTCGTGCGTTTATTGATGCGGCTTGCGCGACCCATGGCGCGCTCCCGGAATCGTTTCATCGTCGGGCCTTGGTTGACATAGACTTGCGAGACAACCAATTTGTTCGGATCAAGCGAGTAGTTGTGCTCTGCATTGGCGATCGCCGAGTTCAGAAGCTTCTCGAGAATCGGGGATGCGGCACGCGGGGTGTTGCGCAGAATGGCAATCGCTTCGCCGACTTCCTTGCCGCGAATCAGGTCAACGACCAGTTGGGCTTTGCGGGGAGCGATGCGGATGAATTTCGCATTAGCAGTTGCTTGCATGGGATAAACCTCCTCTCATACCGTTGAAGTCAATGTGTACGGCTTCCGCTCTGCAAAACCGGTCTGGATAAGACCGGTTTTAGCGCTTGCCGGTTTTCTTGTCGTCGTCGGTGTGCCCTTTGTACGTGCGCGTCGGGGCAAACTCGCCGAGCTTGTGTCCCACCATGTCTTCCGTTACATAAACCGGAACATGCTTTCTTCCGTCGTACACCGCGAACGTATGTCCGATGAACTGCGGAAAAATCGTGGAACGGCGCGACCAAGTCTTGATTACCACTTTACGAGCCGTGGTGTCACCGGCCTGTTCGACTTTCTTAAGCAGATAGCTGTCCACAAAAGGTCCTTTTTTCAAGCTGCGTCCCATTGAAGATCCTCCCTTCCATAAGCCTTATCTCGTGCAATCTTATTTCGTGCGACGGCGTACAATGTACTTGTTGGAAGCTTTGTTCTTCTTGCGGGTTTTGTAGCCGAGAGTCGGTTTGCCCCAAGGAGACAAAGGCGATTTGCGGCCGATCGGAGCGCGGCCTTCGCCACCGCCGTGCGGGTGATCCACCGGGTTCATAACAACACCGCGGACTTCCGGACGTTTGCCCATGTGACGAGCGCGACCCGCTTTACCGATTTTGACGAGCTCGTGGTCGCCGTTACCAACGGAACCGATCGTAGCGCGGCAAACTTTCAGTACGCGGCGAACTTCGCCAGAGGAAAGACGGATGGTTACATACTCTTCTTCTTTACCAAGAAGTTGAGCTTCGGTGCCGGCTGCGCGAACCATTTGGCCGCCCTTGCCGGGCTTCAATTCAATGTTGTGGATAACCGTACCTACCGGGATGTTCTCGAGCGGCAGAGCGTTGCCCACTTTGATGTCGGAGTCTGCGCCAGACGTAATCACGTCGTCGACCTTCAGGCCTTTCGGAGCGATGATATAGCGTTTTTCCCCATCAGCATAATGAATCAAAGCGATGTTAGCCGAACGGTTCGGATCATACTCGATCGTAGCAACGCGACCAGGTATTCCATCTTTGTTCCGCTTGAAATCGATAATCCGGTATTTGCGCTTCGCACCGCCGCCTTGATGGCGAACCGTAATTTTGCCTTGGTTGTTGCGGCCGGCCTTCTTGTTCAAAGGCGCAAGCAAAGATTTCTCCGGTACGTTCGTGGTGATCTCTTCGAAAGTCGAGACGGACATCGAACGACGAGCCGGCGAAGTCGGTTTATATTTTTTTACGGGCACTTGGATTCCCTCCTTACTCGAAAGATAGTGGTCTTACACGGTTTCAAAGAACTCAAGTTCTTTGCTTTCCGGAGAAAGAGCCACGATGGCTTTTTTCCATTCCGAACGGAAGCCGGAATAACGGCCGTAGCGTTTCGGTTTAGCCGGCATACGGAGCGTATTGACGCTCACGACCTTCACTTTAAAGATCGCTTCAACGGCTTGTTTGATCTCGGTCTTGTTGGCGCGAATGTCCACTTCGAAGACGTACTTCTTCATGGCCATCAGGTCGCTGGTACGTTCCGTAATGACCGGGCGTTTGATAATATCGCGAGGATCTTTCATTACGCCAGCACCTCCTGTACTTTCTCGACCGCTTCCTTGGTGATGATCAGCTTGTCATGCAGCATGACGTCGAGGACGTTGATGCCGGTTGCGCTGACGAACTTCACGCCCGGAATGTTGCGAGCGGACAGAGCGACATTCTCATTGAAATCACCGGTGACGACCAGCGCACGGCGGTCTGCCTTCAGGTTCTTCAAGAGGCTGACGATCTCTTTCGTCTTGGGAGCAGCGAAGCTCAGTTGATCAAGGACAACAATGTTATTGTCGATCACTTTGGAAGACAGTGCGGATTTGATTGCCAGACGACGAACTTTCTTCGGCAGCTTGTAAGAATAGCTGCGCGGAGTCGGACCGAATACGATCCCGCCGCCTTTCCATTGAGGAGCGCGGATAGAGCCTTGACGGGCACGACCGGTTCCTTTTTGTTTCCACGGCTTGCGACCGCCGCCGCGTACTTCCGAACGACCCTTGGTGCTGTGCGTACCGGCACGCAGGGAAGCCTGCTGCATAACGACAGCCGAGTGAAGCACGTGTACATTCGGTTCAATTCCGAACACGGATTCGGACAGTTCGATTTCTCCTACTTCCGATCCGCTGACGTTGTAAACTGCTACTTTAGGCATGGTGATCCTCCTTTCCGTTTCTTACTTTTTGACTGTCGATTTGACAGAAACGTAGCTATTTTTAGGGCCTGGAATGGAACCCTTCACGAGCAGAACGTTGCGCTCCGTATCCACCTTCACCACTTGCAGGTTCTGCAGGGTTACGGTTTCTACGCCCATGTGACCCGGAAGGTGTTTGCCCTTCGGTACACGGTTCGCTTGGATGGAACCCATCGAACCCGGTCCACGGTGATAACGGGAGCCGTGAGCCATCGGTCCAGTATGTTGTCCCCAACGCTTGATGTTACCTTGGAACCCTTTACCCTTAGAAGTGCCTGTGACATCAACGAATTCGCCTTCGGAGAACACGTCAGCCTTAAGTTCCTGGCCAACTTCATAATCAGACAATGTTACCCCGCGGAATTCTTTAATGTAGCGCTTAGGGGCTGCGCCTGCTTTTTTCGCATGGCCCAGCTCAGGTTTGATGGCATTTTTCTTCTTATCGTCAAAGCCGAGCTGGATCGCTTCGTAGCCATCGTTCTCCACGTCTTTCTTTTGGAGGACTACGCAGGGACCGGCCAGGATGACGGTTACCGGAATAACCGTACCATCGGCAGCAAAAACTTGAGTCATGCCCAGTTTTTTACCTAAGATACCTTTTGTCATGTTGACACCTCGTTTCATTCACATGTGGATAATTTGTTTCTACTATTTACAGCTTGATCTCAATGTCCACTCCGGACGGCAGGTCCAAACGCATCAGTGCGTCGACCGTTTGCGGGGTCGGGTTGACAATGTCGATCAAGCGCTTATGAGTGCGCATTTCGAATTGTTCCCGAGAATCCTTGTACTTGTGAACCGCACGAAGAATCGTGATGACCTGTTTTTCGGTCGGAAGCGGAATCGGTCCCGATACACCTGCACCGGTACGTTTTGCCGTTTCAACGATTTTTTCTGCGGACTGATCAAGAATCCTGTGATCGTATGCCTTCAAGCGGATACGAATCTTTTGCTTTGCCATATGAGTCCCTCCTTCTATCGCCCAATTTTGTAATCGGACATACTCCGCGGAAATTCTCCAATACCCCTGCCAATGGCAAAGGGGCCGGGTGTATCGGCAACCTCCCGCATCATCGCAACGTCACAGACCAACGCTCACTATTATATAACAACGCCTAGATGAAAAGCAAGAATAATTTAAAGCTTTTTATTCCCGATTTAAAAAGAGCTCCCGTCTAACGACAGGAGCTCTCTTATTCGATTAGTGAAAACTTACTTCGTAATCGATACTACGGAACCGGCGCCAACCGTACGGCCGCCTTCGCGGATCGTGAACTTCGTTCCTTCTTCGATAGCAACCGGTGCGATCAGCTCGACGGTAACGGTGATGTTATCGCCAGGCATAACCATTTCGGTTCCTTCCGGAAGGTGAATAACGCCCGTTACGTCGGTCGTCCGGAAGAAGAACTGCGGACGGTAGCCCGTGAAGAACGGTTTGTGACGGCCGCCTTCTTCTTTGGTCAGGACGTATACGGAAGCGGTGAAGTTCGTGTGCGGCTTAACGGAACCCGTCTTAGCCAAAACTTGGCCGCGTTCGATGTCCTTACGGTCAACGCCGCGAAGCAGTGCGCCGATGTTGTCGCCAGCTTGAGCGGAGTCAAGCAGTTTGCGGAACATTTCAACGCCGGTAACGACGGTCTTGCGGGTTTCTTCAGCGATACCGACGATTTCAACTTCGTCGCCGACTTTAACCGTTCCGCGTTCTACACGGCCCGTAGCAACCGTACCACGACCGGTGATCGTGAACACGTCTTCGACCGGCATAAGGAAAGGCTTGTCGGTTTGACGTTCCGGAAGCGGAATGTATTCTTCGATCTTGTTGAACAGTTCAACGATCTTCTCAGCCCAAGGACCGTCCGGGTTTTGCAGAGCTTCACGAGCAGAACCTTGGATGATCGGCGTGTCGTCGCCCGGGAAGTCGTATTCGCTAAGCAGATCGCGAATTTCCATTTCAACCAGTTCAAGCAGTTCTGCGTCTTCTACCATGTCGCATTTGTTCATGAATACGACGATGTAGGAAACACCTACTTGACGGGACAGAAGGATGTGTTCGCGCGTTTGCGGCATCGGGCCGTCAGCAGCGGATACTACCAGGATAGCTCCGTCCATTTGAGCAGCACCGGTGATCATGTTCTTAACATAGTCGGCGTGTCCTGGGCAGTCAACGTGAGCGTAGTGGCGAGCAGCCGTTTCATACTCAACGTGAGCCGTGGAGATCGTGATACCGCGTTCGCGTTCTTCCGGAGCTTTGTCGATTTGATCGAAAGCTACGGCTGCGCCGCCGTATTTCTTGGAAAGAACAGTGGTGATCGCTGCCGTCAGAGTCGTTTTACCATGGTCGACGTGACCGATGGTACCGATGTTCATATGCGGCTTATTGCGTTCGTATTTAGCTTTAGCCATTGAAACGATTCCTCCTTAATTTAACTGATTATAATGGTTATGCACCTTTGTGCTTAGCCACGATTTCTTCGGAAATGGACTTCGGCACTTCTTCGTAGTGGGAGATCTCCATCGAGTAAACACCGCGACCTTGCGTCCGAGAACGCAGGGTGGTGGAGTATCCGAACATTTCGGACAGCGGCACCTTCGCACGGATGATTTGCGCTCCGTGACGAGCGTCCATCCCTTCGATGCGTCCGCGACGGGAGTTCAAGTCGCCCATTACGTCGCCCATGTACTCTTCCGGGACCGTCACTTCGACCTTCATGATCGGCTCGAGCAGGACGGGGTTACATTTGTCCTTGGCAGCCTTGAGGGCCATCGAGCCGGCGATTTTAAACGCCATTTCATTGGAGTCGACGTCATGGTAAGATCCGTCGAAGATCGTTGCTTTGATATCGACGAGCGGGAAGCCGGCGAGAACACCGTTCTTCATCGATTCTTCGATACCGGCTTGAACCGGAGCAATGTATTCGCGCGGAACTACGCCACCGACGATTTTATTCTCAAACAAGAAGCCTTCGCCAGCTTCGCGCGGTGCGAATTCGATCCATACGTGACCGTATTGACCGCGACCGCCGGATTGGCGAACGAACTTGCCTTCCACCTTGGCGGCGGAGCGGAACGTTTCGCGGTAGGCAACTTGCGGTTTACCCACGTTGGTTTCGACTTTGAATTCACGAAGCATCCGGTCAACGATAATTTCCAGATGGAGCTCGCCCATCCCTTGAATGATCGTCTGGTTAGTTTCTTCATCGGTGTAGTAACGGAACGTCGGATCTTCTTCCGCCAGTTTGGAGAGGGCGATACCCATCTTGTCCTGGTCAGCTTTGGTCTTCGGTTCAACTGCGATGGAGATAACCGGATCCGGGAAGTTCATGGATTCAAGAATTACCGGGTGCTTCTCGTCGCACAGGGTATCTCCCGTAGTCGTATCTTTCAGACCGACAGCAGCCGCGATATCACCGGAATACACTTCCTGGATTTCTTGACGGCTGTTGGCATGCATCTGAAGAATACGACCCACGCGTTCGCGCTTGTTCTTCGTGGCGTTCAGGACATAAGAGCCGGAGCTCAAAACACCCGAATACACGCGGAAGAAGGTCAAGCGGCCAACGTAGGGATCCGTTGCGATTTTGAAGGCAAGAGCGGAAAAAGGCTCGTTATCGGCCGAACGACGCGTAACTTCGTTGCCGTCTTCCAGATGTCCCTTGATATCCGGAACGTCGATCGGAGCAGGCAGGAAGTCGACAACAGCATCCAGCATCGGCTGTACGCCTTTGTTGCGATAGGAAGATCCCGCGATAACCGGGAAGATCTTCACTTCGCAGACACCCTTACGGAGAGCGGCTTTGATCTCCGGAATGGAGATTTCTTCGCCTTCCAAGTACTTCATCGTGAGTTCTTCGTCCAGCTCGGCGACTTTCTCGACGAGTTCAAGACGCAGCTCAGCAGCCTTGTCTTTCAGTTCGGCCGGAATTTCCACTTCGTCAGCTTGTTTTCCGAGGTCGTCTTTGTAGACAAGGGCTTTCATTTCGATCAGATCGACGATACCGACAAAGTCGTTCTCGGCTCCAATCGGGAGTTGAATCGGAACAGCGTTCGCTCCGAGCTTTTCGCGCATTTGCTGCACGGCTCCGAGGAAGTCAGCTCCGATGATGTCCATCTTGTTGACGTAAGCGATGCGGGGTACTCCATAACGGTCAGCTTGACGCCATACCGTTTCGGATTGCGGTTCAACGCCTTCTTTGGCGCTGAACACACCCACTGCTCCATCCAGAACGCGCAGGGAGCGTTCAACTTCAACGGTGAAGTCAACGTGTCCCGGGGTATCGATGATATTGATGCGGTGTCCTTTCCACTGAGCAGTGGTCGCGGCAGACGTAATCGTAATACCGCGCTCTTGTTCCTGCTCCATCCAGTCCATCGTGGCAGCACCTTCGTGCACTTCCCCGATCTTGTGGGTACGGCCGGTGTAGAACAAGATCCGTTCCGTAGTGGTGGTTTTCCCGGCATCAATGTGAGCCATGATCCCGATGTTACGCGTATCTTTCAAGGAGAACTCTCTTGCCATGGGGTATTCTCCTTTCGTTTAACCCGGTTATACCGGAGGGTTTACCAGCGGTAGTGGGCGAACGCTTTGTTGGCTTCCGCCATCTTGTGTGTATCTTCGCGTTTCTTGACGGATGCGCCGGTGTTGTTGCTGGCGTCGATGATCTCGGCGGCCAGGCGCTCTTCCATCGTCTTCTCGCCACGGAGGCGAGAATAGTTCACCAACCAACGGAGACCGAGGGTGGTGCGGCGTTCCGGACGAACTTCAACCGGTACTTGGTAGTTGGAACCACCAACGCGGCGAGCTCTTACTTCCAGTACGGGCATGATGTTCTTGATAGCAGCTTCAAACACTTCCATCGGATCCTTACCCGTGCGCTCTTGAATCGTCGTGAACGCATTGTACAGGATCTTCTGGGCGGTTCCCCGCTTACCGTCGATCATGATGCGGTTGATCAAACGGGTGACTAATTTGCTGTTGTATATGGGATCAGGCAGCACGTCTCTGCGTGTTACAGGACCTTTGCGCGGCATAGTTATCCCCCTTTCTTACGGAATCGTTCATCTTAACGGTTGTTGCGCCATTATTTCTTGGCAGCTTTGGGACGTTTCGCTCCGTATTTGGAACGGGATTGTTTGCGGTTGTTGACGCCAGCGGTGTCAAGCGCGCCACGAACAATGTGATAACGTACACCAGGCAAGTCCTTAACACGACCACCACGAACCAGCACGACACTGTGTTCTTGCAGGTTGTGTCCGATCCCAGGAATATAAGCCGTTACTTCGATCCGGTTGGACAGACGTACACGGGCATATTTACGGAGAGCAGAGTTTGGTTTTTTCGGCGTCATCGTACCGACACGAGTGCAAACTCCACGTTTTTGCGGTGCGCTCAGGTCGGTTTCTTCCCTTTTCAGCGCGTTAAAGCCAATTTGCAGAGCAGGCGATTTGGATTTAACCACCTTTGCTTTGCGGCCTTTACGAACCAATTGATTGATTGTCGGCATTTCAGCACCCCCTTCCAGTCATTCTAAAAACCTTGTATTGCAAGCCCACAGATCCAGGTGAGTCGCAATTGGACAAAGGAAACGTTTTTGCCGCCGGAATCCAGCAACAAAAACGAGTAGGTCCTTCATTCAGCTGCAACTGCCGCCACAGCGGCTCCCACTTCAATTCCGCATGCTTTGCCAAGCTGCTTCATGGAATCGACGTAAGTGACTTTCACTCCGCAATTCTTGCAGAGGCTCACAACTTTTGCGGTGAGACGCGGATCCGCATCTTTGGCAACGAAGACCTCAGTCGCTTCTCCAAGCTCGATCATTCTTGTCGCCTGCTTTGTGCCAATACGGAGCTTACTAGCCTGTTTTACTTTATCATAAGACATAAAAATCATATCCTCCAAAGCACAGGGAAACAATCGATTTTGGCACACTACGACATAATAGCATTTCCCCCTATCGCGTGTCAAGAAAAGTTCGTGCTTTCTGTGGAGAAAGTGAACGATTCTTGACACGGCTTAAGGGTTATCCCCAGGGGGATAGCTTATATCTACTTACTGAACTTCTACAGCGTCGGCTTGCTCGGCCGTCTCGCCCGAGCCTAAGGCCTGTTCCGCAGCTTCCGGTTCGCCGAGCGCTCCGTTGGCATCGCTTAAACGGATATTGCGGTAGCGTGCCATCCCGGTTCCAGCCGGAATCAGCTTGCCGATGATGACATTTTCCTTGAGGCCAAGCAATTTGTCCACTTTGCCCTTGATCGCTGCGTCCGTGAGAACCCGGGTCGTCTCCTGGAAGGATGCTGCGGAGAGGAAGGAATCCGTTTCAAGCGATGCCTTCGTGATCCCGAGCAGAACCGGTTTGGCTACAGCGGGCTCATCACCACCAAGCAGAGCTTCCAGGTTGGCCGCTTCATATTCATGCATGTCGACGAAGGAACCGGGCAGAAGCGTTGTGTGACCCGCGTCGATAACGCGAATCTTACGCAGCATTTGCCGGATCATGACCTCGACGTGCTTGTCATTAATTTCTACACCTTGGTTCCGGTATACGCGCTGGACTTCCTGAAGAATGTAGTTCTGCACGCCGCGAATTCCCTTGATGCGGAGCATGTCTTTCGGGTCGATGGAGCCTTCGGTGAGCTCATCTCCCGCTTCAACCTGCTGGTCTTTGTAGACGCGGATCCGGGATCCGTAGGTAACCGAATATACCTTGGACTCGGCTTCGCCCTGAATTTCGATCTCACGGCGATCTTTCGCTTCGCGAATGTCCTTCACGACGCCGTCGACTTCGGAGATGATCGCTTGGCCCTTCGGATTCCGAGCTTCAAAGAGCTCCTGAATCCGGGGAAGACCTTGCGTGATATCGTCTCCGGCAACGCCTCCGGTATGGAACGTACGCATCGTGAGCTGGGTTCCCGGCTCTCCGATGGATTGGGCGGCGATGATGCCGACCGCTTCTCCGATCTCCACATGATCGCCGGTCGCCAGATTGCGTCCATAGCACTTCTTGCAGACGCCATGACGAGCGCGGCAGCTGAGAACGGAACGAATCTGCACCTTTTCGATGCCGGCATTGATAATCTCATCCGCGATAGAGGGCTCGATCAACTCGTTGCGGCGGACAATGATTTCGCCCGTCTGCGGGTGCTTGACGGTTTCGAAAGCATAGCGCCCTTCAATCCGGTCGTACAGCTCCTCAATGATTTCCTTGCCGTCCTGTATGCGGCTGACGGAGAAGCCCTTGTCGGTTCCGCAGTCATCTTCGCGTACGATGACATCCTGCGCGACGTCGACGAGACGGCGGGTCAGGTAGCCTGAGTCAGCGGTACGGAGCGCGGTATCGGCAAGACCCTTCCGGGCGCCGTGCGTCGAGATGAAGTACTCGAGGACCGTCAGGCCTTCGCGGAAGTTCGAGATGATCGGCAGCTCGTAAATCCGTCCGGTCGGCGTAGCCATCAGGCCGCGCATCCCGCCGAGCTGGGTGATCTGAGATTTGTTACCCCGCGCTTTCGATTCGACCATCATGTTGATCGAATTGAACTTGTCGAGCGACTTCATCAGGATATCGGTCAGTTCGTCCTTCGTCCGACTCCAGATGGCGATGACGCGGGTATAGCGTTCTTCATCGGTGATGAGCCCGCGGCGATATTGGTTCGTAACCGTGCGGACCTTCTCGTCGGATTCCTTGATGATGCGCGCTTTATCCTGCGGAATCGTTACGTCAGAGACGGCGATGGAAATACCGGCTTTGGTCGAATAGGTAAAGCCATTTTGCTTGATACGGTCGAGAATGACCGAGGTTTCCGTCGTCTTGTAGCGGCGGAAGCATTCGGCGATGATCGAACCGAGGTACTCCTTGCCGACGCCCTTCGTTTCCGGAGCGTTTGCAATGCGCTCTTGAATGTCGGCGCCCTTCTCAAACACAAAGTGCTTGTCGGAGATGCCGTTCAAGAGGTTTTCCTTGGTCGCTTCGTTGATGTATGGGAAATCGTCCGGGTAGATTTCATTAAAGATAATCTTCCCGATCGTGGTGATCACCATGGCATTTTGCTGCTCGGGCGTAAAGCTCGTCTTGTGCAGAATGCGAGCAGGAACTGCTACTACAGCGTGCAAGGAAGCAATGCCGCGTTGGTACAGGGAGACGGCTTCATGAATCGAGCCGATAACCGCACCCGTACCCTTCGCTTCCTTGTCGGACAAGGTCAGGTAGAAGCTGCCAAGAACCATATCCTGCGAAGGCGTAACGACCGGTTTGCCGTCCTTCGGGTTCAGAATGTTGCCCGAAGCAAGCATGAGCAGGCGGGCTTCCGCTTGAGCTTCTGCCGAAAGCGGAACGTGGACAGCCATTTGGTCACCGTCGAAGTCAGCGTTATACGCCGTACAAACGAGCGGATGAAGCTTTATGGCTTTGCCTTCGACCAGAATCGGCTCGAACGCTTGAATCCCCAGTCTGTGCAGCGTGGGGGCACGGTTCAGGAGAACCGGATGCTCCTTGATGACTTCTTCGAGAACGTCCCAAACTTCACCGCTGCTGCGCTCAACCTTACGCTTCGCGCTCTTGATGTTGTGAGCGAGTCCCTTGTTGACGAGCTCTTTCATGACGAACGGCTTGAACAGCTCGAGTGCCATTTCCTTCGGAAGACCGCATTGGTACATCTTCAGGTTCGGGCCGACAACGATAACGGAACGGCCGGAATAGTCAACCCGTTTGCCGAGCAGGTTTTGCCGGAAACGGCCTTGTTTCCCCTTCAGCATATGGGACAGGGATTTGAGCGGACGGTTGCCGGGACCCGTAACCGGGCGGCCGCGGCGGCCGTTGTCGATCAAAGCGTCAACGGCTTCTTGAAGCATCCGCTTTTCATTCTGCACAATGATGTCCGGAGCGCCCAGATCAAGCAGACGTTTCAGACGGTTGTTCCGATTGATTACACGACGATAAAGATCGTTCAAGTCAGACGTAGCGAAACGGCCGCCATCCAGCTGAACCATCGGACGAAGCTCCGGAGGAATGACCGGAAGCACATCGAGGACCATCCAGTCCGGCTTGTTCTTGGAGTTGCGGAACGCTTCGATGACCTCAAGGCGTTTGATCGCCCGGTTGCGGCGTTGGCCTTGTGCCGTGCGAAGCTCTTCTTTGAGCATTTCCAGCTCGCGATCGAGATCGATGTCCTGCAGAAGCTTTTTAACGGCTTCCGCACCCATGCCAGCTTGGAAGGCATACCCGTATTTCTCACGGTAGCTGCGGTATTCCTTCTCGGACAGGAGCTGCTTCTTCTCAAGAGGCGTGTCTCCCGGATCGGTTACGACATAGGATGCAAAGTAGATGACTTCTTCCAGAGAACGCGGGGACATATCAAGAGCAAGACCCATGCGGCTCGGAATGCCTTTGAAGTACCAGATATGGGATACCGGAGCAGCGAGCTCGATGTGGCCCATGCGTTCGCGACGAACCTTCTGGCGGGTAACTTCAACTCCGCAGCGGTCGCAGACAACGCCTTTGTAGCGCACTCTCTTGTACTTGCCGCAATGGCACTCCCAGTCCTTCGTCGGTCCGAAGATCTTTTCGCAGAAGAGACCTTCTTTTTCCGGCTTCAGCGTCCGGTAGTTGATCGTTTCAGGCTTTTTGACTTCGCCGCGGGACCAGGAGCGAATCTTCTCCGGTGAGGCGAGGCCGATTTTCATGTATTCAAAATTGTTAACGTCGATCAAGGAGCAACCCTCCTCAAGATTGAAAAGCTAGGGAAACGGAAATGACACGGTGGCTTGCCGAAGGCCCCGGGCTTCTCCTACGAATACCGGGGCGCTTCAACAAAGCGATAAATTATGGTACGGCTGATGGAGCCGTGACTAAGTGGGACCGGGAGTTATTCGACGCCGTATTCCGCGCCTTCGAGATTGAGGTTCAGCTTATCGCCGCTGACGTCGTCCTCGTCGTCGAGCTCTTTCATTTCGATCTCCTCTTCGTTCTCGGAGAGGATCTTGACATCCATGCCAAGACTTTGCAGTTCCTTGATGAGAACCTTGAAGGATTCCGGTACGCCCGGCTCCGGTACGTTCTCGCCTTTGACGATGGATTCATAGGTTTTGACGCGGCCGACCACATCGTCGGACTTCACGGTCAAAATTTCTTGCAGTGTATAAGCGGCGCCGTAGGCTTCCAGCGCCCATACTTCCATTTCCCCGAACCGCTGGCCGCCGAACTGGGCTTTACCGCCGAGAGGCTGCTGGGTGACGAGAGAGTACGGACCCGTCGAACGGGCATGGATCTTGTCATCGACCATGTGCGCCAGCTTGATCATGTACATGACGCCGACGGTGACTTCGCGCTCGAATTCCTCGCCGGTGCGGCCGTCGTACAGCTTGGTCTTACCGTTTCGCTGCATACCGGCTTCCACCATCGTATCGAACACGTCATTTTCATGCGCGCCGTCGAAGACCGGCGTAGCCACGTGAATGCCGAGGCCGCGAGCTGCCATGCCGAGATGGACTTCAAGCACCTGCCCGATGTTCATCCGGGACGGAACCCCGAGAGGGTTCAGCACGACTTGAACCGGCGTGCCGTCCGGCATGAAAGGCATGTCTTCTTCCGGAAGAATCCGGGCGACGACCCCTTTGTTCCCGTGGCGGCCGGCCATCTTATCGCCTTCGGAGATCTTCCGCTTTTGCGCGATGTAGACGCGCACCAACTGGTTGACTCCAGGCGGCAACTCGTCGCCGTTCTCGCGGGTAAAGACCTTCACGTCCACGACGATCCCGTCGGTGCCGTGAGGAACGTGCAGCGAGGTGTCGCGCACTTCGCGCGCCTTCTCGCCAAAGATCGCATGCAGCAGGCGCTCTTCCGCCGTCAGCTCGGTTACGCCCTTCGGCGTTACTTTGCCAACAAGGATATCGCCAGCCGCGATTTCCGCGCCGACGCGGATGATTCCGCGCTCGTCGAGATTCTTGAGCGCTTCTTCCCCGACGTTCGGGATATCGCGGGTGATTTCTTCCGGTCCGAGCTTCGTGTCCCGGGCTTCGGACTCATATTCCTCGATATGGATCGAGGTATAGACATCTTCCTTGACGAGCTTCTCGGACAGCAGGATCGCATCCTCGTAGTTGTACCCTTCCCAGGTCATGAAGGCGACGACCACGTTGCGGCCGAGCGCGAGTTCGCCCTGTTCGGTGGAAGGTCCATCGGCGAGGATATCGCCGGCTTTCACGATTTCGCCGCGGAAGACGAGCGGACGTTGATTAATGCAGGTTCCTTGGTTGGAACGTTCGAACTTGTGCAGCTTGTATTTATCCAGGTTGCCGGTAACGACCTTGCCATCGATGGTTTCCTGACGGCGGAGCCAAATCTCATTGGCAGACGCCCGTTCAATAACACCATCATGCTTCGCAACGATGCAGACGCCGGAGTCCTTCGCCGCTTTGTGTTCCATGCCCGTACCTACAAAGGGCGAGCGAGGAACGAGCAGCGGAACGGCCTGCCGCTGCATGTTGGATCCCATGAGCGCGCGGTTCGAGTCATCGTTTTCCAAGAAGGGGATGAGCGCCGTTGCGACCGAAACGACCTGTTTCGGAGAGACGTCCATGTAATCGACGCGTTCGCGCGGCAAGGTCAGGATTTCATCCTTGAACCGGACGATAACCGACTCGTCCTGGAAACCGTACTCTTCGGTGAGCACCGCGTTCGCCTGAGCAACAACATAGTTATCTTCTTCATCGGCGGTCAGGTAGTCGATATGTTCCGTGACGATTCCCGTCTTCGGATCAACACGACGGTAAGGCGCTTCGATAAATCCGTATTCGTTGATACGCGCAAAGGTCGACAACGAGTTGATCAGACCGATGTTCGGACCTTCAGGCGTTTCGATCGGGCACATCCGGCCGTAGTGGGACGGGTGAACGTCACGCACTTCCATGCCGGCCCGTTCCCGGGTCAGACCGCCCGGTCCGAGCGCGGACAAACGGCGTTTGTGCGTGAGCTCGGCTAGAGGGTTCGTCTGGTCCATGAACTGGGACAACTGGGAGCTGCCGAAGAACTCTTTGATGGAAGCGATGACGGGACGAATGTTGATCAACGCTTGCGGCGTAATGACATTGGCGTCCTGAATCGACATACGCTCGCGAACAACACGTTCCATACGGGACAACCCGATGCGGAACTGGTTCTGCAAGAGCTCACCAACGGAGCGAAGACGACGGTTGCCCAAGTGGTCGATGTCGTCGATGTTTCCGATGCCGTGCAGCAGGTTGATGAAATAGTTAATCGACGCGATGATATCCGCCGGCGTGATATGCTTCA
Source organism: Gorillibacterium timonense (assembly GCF_001457415.1). GTDB lineage: Bacteria > Bacillota > Bacilli > Paenibacillales > NBRC-103111 > Gorillibacterium > Gorillibacterium timonense. The sequence goes on along the minus strand of NZ_LN881719.1, from coordinate 29,048 downwards.
CCGACTTGTCGATGATCGCGTTGGAGATCACCTTGATCACCTTGCCATCCTCTTGAGGAGAATAAACGTTGACGACCTGCAGCGGAATGTCGTCCGTTTCGGAGACACCGCCCGCCACCGGGAAAGTCGTGCCGTTCAGATTCTTCTCTAGGTGAGGCAGAATCTGATCGAGCAGGCGCCGGTCAAGCATCTGACCCGATTCCGCCAAGATTTCGCCGGTTTCCGGATCCACCAGCGTTTCTGCCAGACGTTGATTGAACAGGCGGTTCTTGATGTGGAGCTTCTTATTAATTTTGTAACGGCCGACATTGGCCAGATCGTAGCGTTTTGGATCGAAAAAGCGAGCCACGAGCAAGCTCTTGGCATTGTCGAGCGTAGGCGGTTCGCCCGGACGCAAGCGCTCGTAGATTTCGATCAGCGCTTTTTCGGTAGAGTCGGTATTATCCTTGTCCAGCGTATTACGGATAAACTCGTCATCTCCGAGAAGGTCGAGGATTTCGGCGTCCGTGCCGAAGCCAAGTGCCCGCAAAAGCACCGTAACCGGAATCTTCCGCGTGCGATCAATCCGCACATAGATGATATCTTTTGCGTCGGTTTCCAGCTCGAGCCAGGCACCGCGGTTTGGAATTACCGTAGCCGTGAAGGTCTTTTTCGCATTTTTATCGGTCTTCGTGCTGAAATAGACGCTGGGGGAACGAACGAGCTGACTGACGATAACGCGTTCCGCACCGTTGATAATAAAGGTACCGGTGTCGGTCATAAGCGGGAAATCGCCCATGAACACTTCCTGTTCCTTTACTTCCCCGGTCTCCTTATTGATCAGGCGGACTTTGACTCGGAGAGGAGCTGCGAACGTGACGTCGCGCTCTTTGGAATCGTCCACGGTGTACTTGGGCTCACCGAGGCTGTAATCGATAAACTCCAACACCAGATTGCCCGTAAAGTCCTGAATCGGGGAAATATCCTGGAACATTTCCCGCAGGCCTTCATCCAGAAACCATTGATAGGATTTCTGTTGAATTTCAATCAGGTTCGGGACTTCCAAGACTTCGTTGATCCGCGCGTAGCTTCTGCGAGTGCGTCGTCCGAATTGTACAAGATGACCTGCCAACTTTTCTTCACCCCTTGTGTCTACTCAATGAAACGAATCAGCTATTCGAAAATGCGTTTCCTAGAGAGGAAGCGCCCTTTCGGACAGCGATAAAACAAGAAAAAGCTTCAATGATGAAGCCTTCCGCGACTTCACCTGCCGATGATCCGGGGCACAAGTCTTTCTTTTGATGTGCGGCCGGGCTTATGCGACTTTCGATCTCTCCTATTGATCAACGAAGCGCAAGCACCTGATCGACCTGACTCTAGGAAAAACATATCCCGCATGCCCATCGATGTTGAAAACGGCCGAGTCTCCTACTCTGTAGATATTGCCCAAAAACCGATTATTATACGCCATTCGGGCAAACTTTATGCACAAGCCCTCTTTCGCTCGAATCCTCCGCCGGCCGGCAGCTCAAATCCGGAAGCTAGAAAAGGCTTGACATTTTAGTCAACTAAAGACATGGAGCCCATTTTATACTGACATTTAATTATGATACCACAAAGCAAATAGAGAGTCAACCGTAAAGATGACCCCCCCTTTTTCACTGCTAGAACCTTCGCTACTTCTCACAGACGATGATTCGATAGCCTTTGTCTTTCTCCACCTCGCGAACGGAGGTGAACATCGTCTCCAGCTTCGCAAAGGCGGAAGGAGCGCCTTGTTTCTTTTGAATGACCACCCACAGCTTGCCTCCCGGAACGAGACATTCCGCTGCTTCTTCGAAGATCCGATGAACGACTTCCTTGCCCGCACGAATCGGCGGATTGGTGAGCACGCAATCAAACGAACGACCTTTAACAGCCGTAACCCCGTCGCTCACGAAAACCTCCGTATTCCCGATACCGTTCATCCGAGCGTTTTCCCGGCTCAGTTCGACCGCCCGCTCGTTGACATCCAACATGGTAACGGTTGAAGACGGGGAGAGTGTCGCGGCCGTCAAACCGATCGGGCCATATCCGCAACCGACATCAAGCACTCTAGCGCCATCCGGAATCTCCATGCAGCGGATAAGCGCTTTGCTTCCGTAGTCTACTCCACCTTTGGAGAAAACTCCGGCATCCGTTACAAAAGTAAATTCAATCCCCCGAAGCGTTTCCTTCAAGGTCCGGGTATCGTGCTTTACGGTCGGTTTTCCGGTGTAATAGTGCTCGCTCATGCGGGATCTCCTGCCCTAAGGTGATGGATAAAAACCCCCTTGAAGTCGACCTTCAAGGGGGTTCTATTCAAGGACCAACCTTATTTAACTTCTACGGTTGCGCCAGCTTCGGTCAGCTTAGCTTTGATAGCTTCGGCGTCTTCCTTGGATACTTTTTCTTTGACCGGTTTCGGTGCGCCGTCAACCAGATCCTTGGCTTCTTTCAGGCCAAGACCGGTGATTTCGCGAACGACTTTGATGACGTTGATCTTGGATGCGCCAGCGTTGGCGAGGATAACGTCGAATTCGCTTTGTTCTTCTGCTTCAGCAGCAACGGCTCCGCCGCCAATTACGGCAACAGGGGCAGCTGCGGTTACGCCGAATTCTTCTTCGATGGCTTTCACGAGATCGTTCAGTTCCAGAACGGTCATGCCTTTGATGGCTTCAAGGATTTGCTCTTTGCTCATGGTAAACCTCCATGGATTCGTATTTGGTGCTTCGTTCGAAGCGAAAGATCTTGCAGATGATCAGCTATCCAGCAGGCGCGAGAAGCTTACGCTTCTTGTGCTCCGCCTTCTTGCTTCTCGGATACAGCTTTGACTGCCAACGCGATGTTGCGCATCGGAGCTTGCAGTACGGAAAGCAGCATGGACAGAAGTCCTTCGCGGGAAGGAAGATCAGCCAGTGCTTTGATTTGGTCAAATCCTACGACTTTGCCTTCAACGACGCCGCCTTTGATGTTCAGCTTGTCGTTTTTCTTAGCGAAGTCAGAAAGGACTTTGGCCGGTGCTATCGCGTCTTCTTTGCTGAACGCGATGGCGGTCGGGCCGGTCAGATATTGGTCAAGCTCGGACAGCTCGGCTTCTGCCGTAGCCCGGCGAACCAGGGTATTCTTCAGAACTTCGAATTCTACGCCAGCTTGGCGAAGTTGCTTGCGAAGCTCGGTTACCTGGGATACGTTCAAGCCGCGGTAGTCCACTACAACCGTCGTGGAGCTATCCTTCAGCTTGCCGGACACTTCCGAAACTTGCTCTTGTTTCCCTTCCAAAATCTTTGCGTTTGCCATCGTTACACCTCCTGTTACTGTCGTCCTGCCATGGATTCCCCGATCGTATAAGAAGGGCCTCCGTGCATCCGCACGAAGGCCCGAAATTCGATGTTCACAATGGAACCGCCGAACTGTATTCGAACGCCTCGGGAGGAAATTAAGCCCGACACGCGGGCACCTACTGTCTACGGCAGACTATTCAATTCCAAAAACCTTATCCAGAATAGCAGACGGGATAACCCGTGTCAAGGCTTATCTGAAGGATTGGAGATTCAGCTTGACGCTCGGTCCCATGGTAGACGCAACCGCAGCGCTCTTCAGGTATACCCCTTTGGCGGCAGCAGGTTTCGAACGAACCAGGGCTTCGATCAGAGAGCGCAAGTTATCGGACAGCTGTTGCTCCGAGAAGGACGCTTTGCCGATCGGGGCATGAATCTGACCCGCGCGGTCCAAGCGGTACTCGATCTTACCAGCTTTGATTTCTTGCACAGCCTTCGTCACGTCGAACGTAACGGTACCGGCTTTCGGGTTCGGCATAAGGCCCTTACCCCCGAGCAGACGGCCCAGTTTCCCGACTTCGCTCATCATGTCCGGCGTAGCTACGCAGACGTCGAAGTCGAACCAGCCTTGCTGAATCTTGTTGATCATATCTTGGTCACCGACAAAATCGGCGCCGGCTTGTTCCGCTTCCTTGGCTTTGTCGCCTTTGGCGAAAACGAGCACACGCTTCGTTTTACCGGTTCCGTGCGGCAGTACTACGACACCGCGGACGGCTTGGTCTTGTTTCTTCGGGTCAACTCCGAGACGGATAGCCGCTTCGACGGTTTCGTCGAATTTGGCCGTCGCGTTCTTCTTGACCGCGGTCACCGCGTCGAGAAGCTCATAAAGAGCGTCTTGATCGATGGTCTTGACCGCTTCGGCATATTTCTTACCATGCTTCGGCACGTCTTGTTCCTCCTTTGTGGTGTTAACGGAATATCCTCCCACATACGGCTCCTGAGAGCCGATATCCAAATGGTAAACAGAAAGTCTCCTCACGGAGAGCGAATCAGTTTCGGGAAGCTTGCATTTGGATGGCTGCCAACCAGAATTAGTCGGCGATCGTGATGCCCATGCTGCGGGCGGTACCTTCGACCATGCGCATTGCGGCTTCAACCGATGCTGCGTTCAGGTCTTCCATTTTTTGCTCGGCGATTTCGCGGACTTTGTCGCGCTTTACCGTAGCAACTTTTTTCTTGTTCGGTTCGCCGGAACCTTTGGCAACACCGGCTGCAACGCGAAGAAGAACGGCTGCGGGCGGAGTCTTCGTAACGAACGTGAAGGAACGGTCTTCGAACACGCTGATGACAACCGGGATAATCAGGCCGGCTTGATCGGCGGTACGAGCGTTGAATTCCTTACAGAACGCCATGATGTTCACGCCTGCTTGACCGAGGGCCGGACCGATAGGCGGAGCCGGATTCGCTTTCCCTGCGGGAACTTGCAGTTTGACCATTTTGATAACTTTCTTAGCCATGAGGGACACCTCCTTGCTGGAATGTGGTCGAACGGGTAAAACCCTCCCACCTAAGGCAAACGGCCTTTTTCACCAAGTACGGACGAATCCGCGGCAAAAAGAGAGCCGGTTAACCGCGCGCCACGCCGCTTAAACGGCGGGCATCCATGCGTCGTCCGAAGGACGATCGTGCGCAAAACTCGTTACAGGCCAGAGGCCGAGTGCCAACAGCGCCCGGTGTGTCCTATAATTTTTCCACCTGAGTGAAATCCAATTCAAGCGGAGTTTCGCGGCCAAACATGTTCACGTGCACCTTCAGTTTGTTCTTGTCGAACAAAATCTCTTCGACGGAACCCACGAAGTCGGCGAATGGTCCAACCTTCACGCGAACGGTTTCCTTGAGCTCAAAGTCGATCCGTGGTTTCGGTTCTTCAATGCCCATATGGCGAAGAATAGCCTCAACCTCTTCGGCCAGAAGCGGAGTCGGCTTGGAACCCGATCCGGTAGAGCCCACAAAGCCGGTAACGCCCGGAGTATTGCGGACCACGTACCAGGAGTCGTCGGTCTGAATCATTTCCACGAGTACATAACCCGGATAGACCTTGCGCATGACGGTTTTCTTCTTGCCGTCCTTGCTTACCACTTCCTCTTCCATCGGAACGAGGACGCGGAAGATCTTATCGGTCATGTTCATGGACTCGACGCGTTTCTCCAAGTTGGCCTTCACTTTGTTCTCATACCCGGAGTAGGTATGGACAACGTACCATCGTTTCTCCATGATCGTCTCCTTGCGTCACTCTTATTTAGTGACCAATCTCACGATCTCGGAAATAATCAAATCCAAGATAGTGAAATAGATTCCCACGAAAATGACCGTAGTGATAACCACGATCGTGTAGCTGGTCAATTCCTTACGCCCTGGCCATTTGACCTTGCGCAGTTCCGCCCAACTTTCCGCGAAGAAGGAAAACGTGGAGCTGAATCCTTGCTTCATTCTGGCTACGAATCCCACAACAGCACCTCCGTATTACCTTAACGGGTCTCGCGATGAAGCTGATGAGAATTGCAGAATTTGCAATATTTCTTCTTCTCCAAGCGGTCAGGGTTGTTACGCTTGTTCTTGTTGGACGTGTAGTTTCTTTGCTTACAGCTCGTACAAGCCAACGTGATAATAACCCGCATGGATCACACCTCCCGAGACAACCTGAATTAAAGAACCCCGATTGTCTTGAGTAGACTCCGACAAATAGGGTTACCTAAAATAATTTATCACAGTGTCAATCCTCTGTCAAGACGACATTGACGATTCTGTAAACTCTCAGGAGAGAGAAGGCATACCGGAGGTGCCTGTCGCGGAATGCGAAAAGGAGCGGAAAGAGGCGTTTCTTCTAGTATGGACGGGAAATAATGAAATCAAACACGGCTCTTGACCGGCATCCGAATTTGAAAGACTCTCTTCCTACCAAATATTTGATAAAGAGGACCGAACGAAAAGGGGGCTGCCTCTTTTCGTCCGGTCCTTACGCCCTACAGTGGTCTCACAGGGACGCAAATGTCCAGTGTAAACTTCCCTTCCGGATGATCCTCGGGACTGCCATGATACCACTCGAAGCATGGGCGGTCGTCCGTTGTATAGCCGCTCGCGGGTAGCCATTCTCCATATACCCAACTCCAAGCCTGTTGAAATTCATCTGCCCCGAGCACATAGCGGGCGAGTGCATATCGTCCGGCAGGTATGGTTAATTTTCCTACCTCGCCCGATATCTGCGTGTCTTCCGGTACCGTCAAGCATACGCTTATCCGTAGCTTATTCTCATCTGTGATTTCGGGGCTATCGTGATAAATGACCAGTGACTGAGTCTCGGGATAACGCACGAGACCCCGAGGACCCGCCCACTGATGCAGGGTACCGTGCAGTCTTTCGAACAGTTGGGAATCACCTTGATACGGTCCTACGTAGCGAAAATAAGCAACCGTCATGTCCGGCAAATCCTTCACTTCCACCGTTTGAGTCAAATTGTTGTTCATGGGAACCCTCCAGATATGAGAATGTGCTGCATATTCAATATACCTGGAGGGAAAACGACAATCTTTACGGTTATTGCGATTCATTTGACTCGAGCTGCTCTCCGCTTTGCTCTCCTTGCTATTTCGTTCCGTCAAGCAGCTCTCCGGTTCAGGAGACACCTTCTGACTGCGCCATTGTGTTGCGGAGACTCCAAAACAGGCGCGGAACGCTCTAGCGAATACGGAGGAGCTGGAAAAGCCATATTCCAAAGCGACTTCCGTGACCGTAAGCCCGGGATTTAGAAGGAGAAGAGAAGCACTTTTCTCCAGACGTAGACGTTGGATATAGTCAAATAAGGTTTCGCCCGTATAGGCATGAAACATTCGATGAAAGTGATATTTGGAGAACCCGGCGACTTCAGCCAACTCCTCAAGACTAAGCGCATCGGGTAAATGCATTTCTATGTAATCCATCACCCGGTTGATTCTCGCTGCATATTCCGCCGCATAGATACGGCCCGAATCTTGAATCTCCGTCACCAATCGCCCTGCCTCTCTCGCTCATAAAAAAGCATCTGTCCTCCGAAGGAACAGATGCTTAGTTCATATCCCGAACTTCCAAATACTTCTCCAGCTTGCGCTTTACCCGCTGCAGAGCATTGTCAATCGACTTCACGTGACGATCCAGATCGACAGCGATCTCCTGATAGGATCGGCCGTCCAGATAGAGCATGAGAACACGCCGTTCCAAATCGCTTAGAATCTCGCCCATCTTGTCTTCCAGACCGGAGAATTCTTCCTGATTAATGATAAGTTCTTCCGGATCGGTTACCTTTGGTCCGCAAATCACATCCAGCAGGGTGCGGTCCGACTCCTCGTCATAGATCGGCTTGTCCAGCGAGACATAGGAGTTGAGAGGAATATGCTTCTGGCGGGTGGCGGTCTTAATCGCCGTAATGATCTGTCTCGTGATGCACAGCTCGGCAAACGCCTTGAAGGAAGCGAGCTTGTCGCCCCGGAAATCCCGAATTGATTTGTACAGGCCGATCATGCCTTCCTGCACAATATCTTCCCGGTCCGCGCCGATTAAGAAATAAGACCGGGCCTTCGCCCGAACGAAATTCTTGTATTTGTTAATCAGGTGTTCCAGAGCATCGCTGTTCCCCGCTCTTACCGCCTCGACATTGTCCTCATCGGTCAAAAGGGCATAGTCCTGCTTTCTTAAATCATTGAGGTCAATACCCACGAAAATCCCTCCGGCTTGGCCTGTCAGGCAGCAATTGCAATTCGCAGAAAAATGGGAAAATAAGCAAACATATGAAATAAGTATACCTGATGCATCCGATTATCGTCAACCTGTTTCCCTTTGCCATTCCGCCGAAAATGCCCGATGGTACGGCATTTATTCCCGTCTCCATTTTTCAAACCGCTCCCGCAATTCGTCACTCAGCTTGCTATCGATGGTGTTGCCGGCCCGTTTCGATTCTTCCAGCTGCATGCGGACCTCCTTGCGGCTCTCTTTCACCTTCGAGAGGAGCTCCCGAGCGGGAAGCCGGAAAGCCCCTCTTCCGAAGATCACATGCTGCTCGGTCATATCGGATGTCGCCACATAAACGAGCCGACGCCTTCCCGTCAAGTCGGAGACAAGCCGCTCGATCAACTCGTCAGCCGTTTCCTTCTCTTTGGTATAGACCACCTGCAGGCGGCTCTGCTCGTACTTGCCGCCAACGCCGGGCACCTGATGGGCATCGAATACCAGATAGATCTTCATTCCGGAATAAGCTTGATAATCCGCCAAAATATCGATCAGCCGATCGCGGGCATCCTCCAAGCGGATATCTTTCAGACGGGCCAACTCCGGCCAGGCTCCGATCACATTGTAGCCGTCGACGATCAGATAGTCCTTCATCTCGGGCCTACTTGGCGATCCTGCGCTGGCGAACAACCTCGTACATGAACAGGGAAGCGGCCACGGAGGCGTTCAGCGAATTGATGCTTCCGAACATGGGGAGCTTGACGAGAAAATCGCATTTTTCCCGAATCAGCCGCCCCATCCCCTTGTTCTCATTGCCGATGACCAAAGCGAGAGGCATACGGAAATCGGTGCTGTAAATATCCTGAGTGGCGCTGCCGTCGGTGCCGGCAACCCAAATGCCTTTTTCTTTCAGTTCATCGATGGTCTGCGCGAGATTGGTCACTTTGGCCACGGGCACGTATTCGATCGCGCCAGCTGATGTCTTAGAGACAGTAGCCGTAAGACCGACCGATCGGCGCTTCGGGATTATCACCCCGTGAACTCCCGTGCATTCTGCCGTTCGAAGAATGGACCCGAGGTTATGCGGGTCTTCAATCTCATCGAGCAGGAGGAGAAACGGCGGTTCTCCGCTGTCAGCGGCAGCCTGTAAAATGTCGTCGAGCTCGGCGTATTCGTATGCGGCCACCTGGGCGACGACACCTTGATGCTGTACGCCACCCGCCATCTGGTCCAGCTTGCGTTTGTCTGCCGTCTGGGTCACGATGCCAAGCGCCTTCGCCTCCGTCGCGATCGGAACGACCAGATGCTTCTGCGCTCCCTCCGCAAACCAGATTTTGTGAATCGCGCGGCCGGAGCGGAGAGCCTCCAGCACGGAGTGCTTGCCTGCCAAATATTCTTCCATGTTCGTTCTTCCTCTCTGTTCGTTCCGTCATTCTCAGAGAACCGGTAAGTCGAGGGCCGGTTGGCCGCCTCAACTTACCCGAGAATATCCGGATAGGAGCTGATGCTAATCATCAGCAGATCGTGCAGCCGGTCATATTGCTGGCGGTAATACAAATAGCCGATCAAGCATTCGAAGGCGGTGCTGTGCCGATAGACGAGCACATCCGTATTTTTCGGCACGGTTCCACTCTTTGCGTTGCGGCCGCGGCGCACTACCTCCTGCTCTTCTTCGGTCAGCAGCGGCAGCCACCGGTCCAGCGCCTTAGCCTGAGCTTTGGCGGAAACGTAGCGGCTCGCTTCCTTGTGGAGATGATGGGGCCGATGATTCGGCTGGGCGATGAGGTGCTGACGCACGAACAAATCGTAGATCGTATCTCCGATATAAGCGAGCGCGAGCGGATTCATCAGCTTGGGATCCTTAATCGGAGGAATAAACAGAGGTATGCTGTCCATCAGATCGGATCTCCTCATTTCCTGCGCCAACGGATGCCTTGGGGTGTATCCTCCAGAATGATTCCCCGCTCCGTAAGCTCGTTCCGGATTTCATCCGCACGTCCGAAATTGCGTGTCCGGCGGGCCTCCTGCCTATCCTCGATCAGCTGCTCAATCTCAGCGTCCTCCGCCGAGGGCTCCGCGCTGTACAAGAGGCCAAGAACCGAATCCATCCGTTCGAACCCCCGCCGCAAAATCTGCAGCACTTGAACGGAGGCCTGTTCGGCCAAGAGGTACTTGTTCGTCGCAGCGGCGAGATCGAACATGGCGGTAATCGCATCGGGTGTATTAAAATCGTCATCCATACGCGCGACAAAATCGTTCAATGCCCGGGAAGCTTCCCTTACGCTTTCCTCCGCATCATCCCGGTTGCCGTCGGCAATGAGGGCATCCAGGGCTTCGTCGCTGTCGGGCTTCCAGCCGGACTTCTCCTCCGTCAGGATCTGCAGCCGGTGGATGAGATTGGTGAAGCTGTTATTCAGCCGCTCCACTCCCGCCTCTCCCTGCTTGAGCGATTCGTCATTGAAGTTGATCGGATTGCGGTAATGCGTCGACAGGATGACATACCGGATGGCCTCCGGTTTGGCCGATTGCAGGATCGCACGGACGGAAAGGCCGTTTCCGAGCGACTTCGACATTTTTTCCCCGGCGATATTGAGATAGCGGTTGTGCATCCAATACCGGGCGAGAGGCTTGCCGGTCAGCGCTTCGGACTGAGCTGCTTCGCATTCATGATGCGGGAATTCCAAATCCTCTCCTCCGCCATGAATATCGATCGTCTCGCCCAAATACTTGGCCGCCATAGCCGAGCACTCGATGTGCCACCCTGGCCTCCCGTCGCCCCATGGGCTGGGCCAACGGATTTCGCCAGGCTTCGCTTTCTTCCAGAGGACGAAATCATGAGGGCTTTCCTTGCGCTCGTCGACCTCAATGCGGATGCCATGCTGCAGCTCATCCAGGTTCTTGTGCGAGATTTGCCCGTATTTCGGATAGGCTTTGGTCCGGAAGAAGACATCCCCGCCGCTCTCATAAGCAGAGCCATTCTCGACGAGGCCCGCGATGAAGGCGATGATCTCTTCAATGTTCTCCGTCACCCGCGGATGCAGCGCCTTATCAGCTCGGAGCGCTTCCGAGTCCTTCAAAAAAGCCTGGATATACGTGCTCGCAAGCTCGGGAACAGGAATTCCCCGCTCTTCCGAGCGCTTGATCAGCTTGTCGTCCACATCGGTGAAGTTAACGACATATTTCACGTCGTAACCCGAGAATTCCAGATAGCGCCGAACCGCGTCGAAGAAAATCACGGGACGGGAATTGCCGATGTGAATGTAGTCATAGACGGTCGGCCCGCAGACGTACATCCTTACTTTGCCCGGCTCGATCGGCCGGAACTCCTCCTTGGTTCTGGTCAGCGTATTGTAAATGCTCAGCGTCATAGTTTCCGCTCCTCTGTGTATTCGAGTACCTCTGCCCGTTCCCGCCTCTCCCGGGACAACGTTTCCTTCAATTCATCGATCTGCGCTTGCAGGGAGCGAAACAGCTCGCTTGAAGGGTCTGGCATGTCGGTGTGATTGAGCTTGTTCACCCTCACTCCGTCGCGCCTGACCACCCGGCCGGGATTGCCAACCACGGTACAACCCGCCGGCACCTCCTGAAGCACCACCGCATTCGCACCGATGCGAGAATTATCGCCCACCTTGAAGGAGCCGAGCACCTTGGCTCCCGACCCCACCACAACATTGCTGCCAATGGTCGGATGCCGCTTTCCCTTTTCCTTACCCGTTCCTCCGAGTGTGACGCCCTGGAACAGCACGACATCGTCGCCGATCTCACAGGTTTCCCCGATGACGACGCCCATGCCGTGATCGATGAACAGCCGACTGCCGATTTGGGCTCCCGGATGAATCTCAATGCCGGTCATAAAGCGTCCGAACTGGGAGATGGCTCTCGCAAGGGCGAAGCTGCGATGGCGGTAAAACCAATGAGCAATCCGGTGCAGCCAAATGGCGTGCAGACCGGAGTACGTAAGCACTACCTCCAGGACGGATCGAGCGGCCGGATCATTGTCGAACACGGCTGACAGATCCGAACGGATGCGTCGAAACATAGGACAACCCCCCCTGTACTCCCCTGAATTGGCGGTATTCGCCGTCTCTCTTGTTTCCTCTAGGGTTCATAGCTGCCGCCGGGACAGGTGTTTTACTGAAGGGCACCCTTCGACTTCGTTCGACTTGATCAGCCTTCCGACTTCAAAAAAAACGCCCCGGCAGCCTTGCGGCTGCAGAGACGCTTGATCACGCGGTTCCACTCTGCTTGAAGGTTGTCCTGCCGGTTCCGCCGCTCAAGCATAAGCTCGCGCATGCGCCAACCGGGAACTTCCTCCCCCTTGGCATCCGTATCGTGGATGTGACCGGCGGAATCTACGGTGAACCATTCGACTCCGCTGCTCCCGGGCGCATTTTCACGTCGGCGGGGAGGGATGACTTGCAGCCGGGTCCCTCTAGCGGGCCCGATCATCCTCTCTGTGCTCCCCTTCCGGCGGTACTTATCCGGTCATGGCATTCTCAGATGAACGGAATTTCTTCCGAATTTGTAATCAGTATATCCCACCCGACCGCGTTATGACAATAAGGCGGAGATGCGGGAAATGGTTTTTTCGCGGCCAAGCAAGGAGATCGTCTCGTTGAGGTCCGGACCGTGCATCTGCCCGGTGACCGCGACGCGGATCGTCATGAAGAGCTGCATCCCTTTGTAGCCCGTCGCCTTCTGCACGCTCTTCAGCATCGCTTTAACCGTTTCGGGGGCAAGGTAGCCTTCTTCATCCGCCGCTTTCAGCTCGTTCAACATGCCGCCAAGCACGACCGGAACATGCTCTCCGACGAGAACTTCCTTCGCTTCGTCATCCCGCTCGACAGCTTCCTCAAAGAACAAGCCGGTAAGGCCAACGATGTCCGCTCCGCAGGTCAGCTTGTCCTGGAACAGACGGATCAAGCGGCTTGCCCATTCCTTCTGCGCTTCATCCATCGTCTCGGGAAGCATGCCAGCCTCCTGCAGATGAGGCAGACAGAGAGCAATGATCCGCTCGGGCTCGGCGTTCTTGATGTATTGGCTGTTCATCCAAGCGAGCTTATGGGTGTCGAACATGGCCGGACTTTGCGACAGCCGTTCCGGATTGAAGGAGGTGATCAGCTCGTCCTTCGTGAAGATTTCGTTCTCTCCTTCGGGCGACCAGCCGAGAAGCGCGATGAAATTCATCATCGTCTCGGGGAGGTATCCGAGCTTGTCGTATTGGGCGATGAACTGAACGATCGATTCGTCGCGTTTGCTCAGCTTCTTGCGGTTTTCACCGACGATCAGAGTCATGTGCCCAAACACGGGCGCTGCCCAGCCGTACGCTTCGTAGATCATCAGTTGGCGCGGCGTGTTGGAGATATGCTCTTCCCCGCGCAGCACGTGAGAAATCTTCATGAGATGGTCATCGATGACGACGGCATAGTTGTAGGTGGGAATGCCGTCCTTCTTGACGATGACGAAATCGCCGATCTCTTCCGTCGTGAAGGAAATATCCCCCTTTACCATGTCATCGAACGTATACGTACGGCCTTCCGGCACCAGAAAACGGATGCTTGGCACCCGGCCTTCCGCTTCGAGCGCACGGCGCTGCTCTTCCGTCAGATGACGGCATTTGCCGGAGTAGCGCGGGGTTTCGCCTTTTTCCTTCTGCTCCTCGCGTTCCTGTTCCAGCTCTCCCTCTGTGCAATAGCACGGATATGCGAGCCCCTTATCCAGAAGCTCCTGCCAGTGCTGCCGGTATATGTCGAGGCGTTCCGTCTGCCGATAAGGGCCGTACGGTCCGCCGATATCCACGCTCTCGTCCCACTCCATGCCAAGCCATTTCAAGTATTTCAGCTGGCTTTCTTCTCCGCCGGCCACATTGCGCTTGAGGTCGGTGTCTTCAATCCGGATGATGAATTGGCCGCCGGCGTGGCGGGCAAACAAATAGTTGAACAGTGCCGTCCGGGTGTTACCGATATGCAAATGCCCTGTCGGGCTCGGTGCGTAGCGGACGCGAACTTGTTCCGTCATGGTCGTTCCTCCGTTCATTCTTAGGCAAGATTACATGCTATGATAGCACATTCGCAAAAAGACAAACAACTGCTTGCGCGGCAATTCCTTCCTCGCGGCCCGTAAATCCCAGCTTCTCCGTCGTCGTCGCCTTTACGTTCACAAGTCCGGGCTCCGCACCAAGCGCTTCCGCAATGATCTCAACCATATGCGGTATGTAGGAAGCCATCTTCGGCCGCTGGGCGATGATCGTCGCATCGAGGTTCCCGAGCCGGTACCCGCGCTCCACTGCGAGCTTCCAGACTTGCTTCAGCAAGAGAAGGCTGTCCGCATTCTTGAAAGCCGCGTCCGTATCGGGAAAGTGTTTCCCGATATCACCCAGTGCAAGCGCTCCGAGAATTGCGTCAGATATCGCATGCAGCAGCACATCGGCATCCGAATGGCCGGCGAGGCCCTTCTCGAAGGGGATATCCACCCCTCCGATGATGCATTTGCGCCCTTCTTCAAAAGCATGAACGTCAAAGCCTTGTCCAATCCGGATCATATCCGCTTCCCTTCCCACCGGCGCCTCGCGGGCGAGATAAGCCTCTGCCCACTGAAGATCCTCCGGCGTCGTGATTTTTATATTGTCATAGCTGCCTTCGACCACACGGACCGTACCGCCGATCCGCTCGACCAGGCTGGCGTCATCCGTGCCGAGGTATTCTTCTTCTCTTGCAGCAGCGTGCGCCGCCAGCAGAAGGTCGCGGCGGAACGCCTGCGGCGTCTGCACCGCCCATAAGGTGCGCCGGTCCGGCGTTCCCGTGATCTCCCCGTACGCGTCAGCCGTCTTGATCGTATCCTTCACCGGGACCGCAAGCACCGCGCCCCCTGCCTGGCGAGCCGCATCGAGGCAAGCCGCAATATGCTCCTGCGAAGCAAATGGACGTGCCGCATCGTGTACCATCACCCAATCCAGATCTTCCGGCAGCGCTCCAAGTCCGCAAGAAACGGAATCCTGCCGCTCGGCTCCGCCCGGTACGACAGCATGGACCTTGGTGATGCCGTAGCGACGGATCAGCTCCCAGCAGCGATCGATTTCGGCAGCTCCCGCCACCAGGACAACGCATGCCGCTTCTGGCATCCACTCAAACCGCTCCAATGCGTGGACCAGGATCGGCTTGCCGGCAAGCGGCAAAAACTGCTTGCTCTCGGCGCTTTTCATGCGGGATCCTTTGCCGCCAGCCACGACTATGACACCAAAGACCGTATTGGCCTGTTTGTTCATCGTTCATCCATCCCTTGCATCAGTTGCCTACCTACAGAAAAACAGCCGCGAGACAGCGGACACCTTCATGCCCTCCGTCCTGCCGGCTGTTTCTATCATAATCGTTTTATTGGGCTTTTTCCAATAATTTAGGCTTGGCAAAGATCATACGGCCAGCAGAGGTCTGAAGCACGCTCGTCACCATAACCTCCATGGTGGTTCCAATGTACTCGCGGCCTCCTTCCACCACGATCATCGTTCCATCGTCCAAATAAGCTACTCCTTGCCCGTGCTCCTTGCCATCCTTGATCACCTGCACGACGATCTCCTCGCCCGGCAGCACCACCGGCTTTACCGCGTTGGCCAAATCGTTGATGTTCAACACCGATACGCCCTGCAGCTCGCACACCTTGTTCAGGTTGAAATCATTGGTCAGCACCTTGCCGCCGAGCACTTTGGCGAGCCGGACCAGCTTGCTGTCTACCTCGGAGATTTCCTCAAAGTCTCCCTCGTAGATCTCCACCTTCACGTCCAGCTCTTTCTGAATTTTATTCAGAATATCGAGCCCGCGGCGTCCCCGGTTTCGTTTTAAGAGATCGGATGAATCAGCTATATGCTGCAGTTCCTCCAGAATGAATTCCGGAATGACCAGCGTTCCCTCAATAAATCCAGTTTTGCAGATATCGGCTATTCGACCGTCAATGATCACGCTGGTGTCAAGAATTTTCCGTTGTTCCCATTCATCCTCGTCATCCTCCGCTTTGTCCTTGCCGCCATCCTTCAGCACTCTCCAGAGCTCAAGTCCTTTGGAACGGGCAATGCGGTACCCGGACCAGACGAGGAAAACCGTCGCAGCGAGTGCCAGAATCGGACCTCCTCCTCCTAGCGCTGACAGCAGCGGATAGAGCAGTGCCGCCATCAAGAGCCCGAGCGTGATGCCTGCCGACGAAGCCAGTAGCTCCGGTACCGGCATGTGCCGGATCGCCGTTTCCGAACGCGTCAGAACCCGAAGCAGCCATTCGCCGCAGAGCGCGGCGGCAAGCAGAAACAGCAGGGCAATGGTCCCCGTGCTGAGGATCTCCCTCCCGCTCTCCGAGAGCCGTCCGAACCCGGAGCCAAGCCAATTCTCCAATAGCCTCCCCACGTCGAACCGGTTTTGATAACCGACAAAAAAGCCAATGATGAGCGCGATTGCTTGAATTCCTCTTTTCATTTGCTACACCTCCACTTTTTCCAGTAGTTCATGTGATTTCCTGCATTTGGTAGGATTCACCGTGTTACCAGTATGGTCGAAAGCAAAAGCATCTAAACCTGTCGGAACGCAGTCTGAATCGAAAACCCGAACAGAATGGAAATTGAATTGTAAGTCCAGTTCCTTTATAATGACCTTAGTGCCTATCCTTTCCTTGGGGTGAAGAGAGAATGAATTCGCTTAGCCTTAGACAATTCCAAAACCAGGTTTCGGATCTCCTGCTTCGCCACCGCAGTCTTCTCGATGTTTTGTCGAAGACGACCCAGTCTAACGCTGCCGTCAACCGCGCCGTGACCAAGGCGATCACCGAATGCGGATGCGTGCAAGTCCACGCCGGCAAGCAGCATTATTCCACGGAAATGACAATCGATGACGCGAAGAAACTTCTCGATACCCATATGACCGGAGAACTCTGTGAGAACTGCACGGAAGTCGTCGCAGCCGAGCTCGGACGCAATCTGTTCTATCTGGCCTCCATGTGCAACCTGCTCGGAATCGATATGCAGCAGGTCGTCGAGGATGAATCCAAGAAGTGCTCCACTCTGGGATTCTTCAATATGTCTTGAGTGCCACTTACATAACTGGCACCTTCCAAAACCTAAAGAAAGACCGTCAGGCATCCCCTGGCGGTCTTGTTTGTTTCCCCGTAGTATAGCGCAAAAAAACCGGCTTTCGCCGGTCGCCTTGCGATACGTTTCCGTTCTATCGCTTGCGCTTGAAGCCCATGAAGGTTCCGTACAGCGCATAGATCACGAGAGGGACGAAGATGAGGCGGGACAGATAGTTCGGGAACAGAACCGCAATGATCAGGGCGATTCCTACAAATAGGAGCATGAGAAGAGCCGCTTTTTTGGTAATGCGAACCTTCTTGAAGCTTGGGTACTTGATCCGGCTGATCATGAGAAAAGAAAGCAAGAGCGAAGCAGGCACGAGAACATAAGAGCTCATCTCCTGATGGAACAACGCAAGGGTACAGAGGATAACTCCGGCAGCCGGAATCGGGAGCCCGATGAAATACCCCGGAATGCCTTCAATGACGTTAAACCGCGCAAGCCGCAAGGCCCCACAGATGGGGAAGATCGCGGTGGTGATCCAAGCCAAGGGAGGATTGATGTCTCCGTAAGCCACGACATACATGATAAAGGCTGGAGCGACCCCGAACGAGATGACATCGGACAAGGAATCGAGTTCCTTCCCGAATTCACTCTGCACATTGAGCGCACGGGCCAGCCGTCCGTCGATGCCGTCCATCATCATCGAGATGATGACGATGATCGACGCCAGATTGGCATTGTCAAAATCGGGAAAGACCGGGGTGTCGTTCAAAACGAGTATGATCGCGACGATCCCAAAAAAGAGGTTCAGCACCGTGAACATGTTGGGTACCGATTTTCGTAACATGAGGACCCACCTTTGTATCCGCCGCAAGCTGACGGCAGGAAGTTAACCTACAAAATTGTAGTCAATTTAGATTTGCCTGTCAATGAATACCTGCTCTTGAAATCTCCGAAGCCCTTCCTTGATGGCTCTTGCGCGGACTTCGCCGATCCCATCCACTTCATCCAACTGCTCGATGGAGGCGGATATGATCTGGGGAAGACACTCAAACTTCTCGACCAGATTGGAGATGATGATCGAGGGAAGCCGGGGAATCTTGTTCAGCACCCGGAACCCGCGAGGCGACACCTGCTCATCGAGAATGTTGTTCGTGACGTTGTAGCCGAGCAGTCGAACGATGTGATGCAGATCGAGCAGTTCCTCGCTTGTGAGCCGCGAGAGTCCGGCCCGAATCTCCTTGATTTTCTCATCGGTGTTCTCCCGGGCATAGTCCCGGATGAGCAAGACCGACTCATGCTCGATGTGAGCGACCAACTCCTCGAGCTGCATGCTGATCAACCGGCCCTCCACCCCAAGCTCGTTGATGTAGCGCCGGATCTCGGCTTTGACCCGCAGCACCATTTCTGCCCTCTGCAGGGCGTGAACCGCGTCCTCATACGTCACCGCATCTTCAAATTCCGTTGCTCCCAAATTGATGAGATTCTGATCGAGCACGGATTTGTATTTTTCCAGTGTCTGCATCGCCTGGTTGGCCTTCGTCAGAATGACGCCGATATCTTTAAGGGAATACCGCAAGTTCCCCTGATACAGGGTAATGATATTCCTCCTCTGGGAGATGGAGACCACCAATTTGCCGGTCTGCTTCGCGACGCGCTCCGCCGTCCGGTGACGGATCCCGGTTTCATTCGAGGAAATGGCTGGATCGGGATTGAGCTGCGTGTTGGCGTAATGAATCTTCTTGACATCCTCGCTTAGGATGATCGCTCCGTCCATCTTCGCAAGCTCGTATAAAAAGTTAGGGGTGAAGTCGCAGTTGATGCAGAATCCGCCATCTGCAAGCTCCATTACCTCCGGACTGTAACCGACAACGATAAGCGCGCCGGTCTTCGCCCGCAGCACATTCTCCAGCCCTTCTCGGAACTGGGTTCCGGGAGCGACCAGCTTAATGATCCGTCCTTTTATTTCTTCTTCCTTCGCCATCATGTACCCCCTCTTCTCTCTAGCCCTAGCTCGGTTGAATCGGCGCTGCTGCCGGCCTCCCTCCCCTGGGTATTTCTCTAGTCCTAACGATCCTATCGGCATATGAATCCAATTCGATGATTACTCGTCAAGAGCGGCTGCCAGAGCTTCCGCTACCGTGTTGACTCCCTTTACTGCGATACCTTCGGGCGGTATCCATCCTTTCAAGCTGATCGCCGGAAGAATGATCCGTTTAAAGCCGAGCTTCTCCGCTTCCCGAACCCGCTGCTCGATCCGGGAGACGCCCCGGACCTCGCCGGTGAGGCCGATCTCCCCAAATACGACGTCGTCCGGACGCGTGGGGCGATCCTTAAAGCTGGAAGCAATGCTTACCGCAACCCCCAGATCCACGGCCGGTTCATCCAGACGGACTCCGCCCGCCACATTCAGATAGGCGTCCTGGCTCTGCAGGAACAAGCCATTGCGCTTCTCCAACACAGCCATGATAAGCGACATGCGGTTGTAATCAAAGCCTGTTGACATCCTTCGGGGTGAGGGAAAGGTCGTGGGAGAGACCAAGGCCTGCAGCTCGACGAGCATCGGCCGCGTCCCCTCCATGCTGGCAACGACCGTCGAACCGGATACTCCCCGAGGACGCTCCGACAGGAACAGCTCGGACGGGTTGGCAATTTCGGCGAGACCCGCCTCCCGCATTTCAAAAATCCCGATCTCATTGGTCGAACCGAACCGGTTCTTGACCGCGCGGAGCAGGCGATACGTATGGTGGCGCTCGCCTTCAAAGTACAGCACACAGTCCACCATATGCTCCAGAAGTCGCGGACCGGCGATCGCTCCTTCCTTCGTCACGTGTCCGACCAGAACGATGGCGATTCCCTTCGTTTTGGCGAGCCGCATGAAGTGCGAGGTGCATTCCCGCACCTGGGAAACGCTTCCTGGAGCGGACGTGACAGCCGGATGGTACACCGTCTGAATGGAGTCGATCACAACGAAATCCGGAGCCACCTTCTCGATGGCCTCGTCGATCCGCTCCAGATTGGTTTCGCAGAGCACATAGAGCAGGGGAGACAACGCCCCGAGGCGATCGGCCCGCAGCTTCGTCTGCCGCGCCGATTCTTCTCCTGATATATAAAGGGCCTTACGGCCTGCGAGAGTCAAGGAGTGAGACGTCTGCAGAAGGAGAGTCGATTTACCGATACCCGGATCGCCGCCGACCAGAATCAATGAGCCCGGTACGATTCCTCCGCCCAGGACGCGATCGAGCTCCCGGTTCTCCGTTCGGATCCGCGGGTCAAGCGCTCCGGCGATCTCCGTGATCGAGACCGCTTTCTCCTGAGAGAGCCCGCTTACCGGGAGGACCCCCTGGGTCATCACCTTCGTCTCCACTTCTTCCACAAGCGTATTCCAGGCCTCGCAGCCCGGACATTTCCCAAGCCATTTAGGCGATTCGTATCCGCAGTCCTGACAGACAAATTTCGTTTTCGCTTTCGCCATATCGATCTCCAACTCTAAAAAATACGCACTCTCCGAAGTGTACCATTTTTGTCGACTTAATGAAACTTACCGATGATACAATCCATTCTCAAGGCAGCTTGGCCACCAAGGTCTTGTTAGAGTTCCCTACCAGATAGACACTGCCTTTAAATTCGGCTGCCACGAGCCACGTTCCGGCTGTCATCGCGGGCTGCTTCTTCCACTTCTCCGCATCCTCCGAGACGAAGACGGCTCCGCCGCTTCCTACCGCGACAAACAATCCGCCCACAGCGGAAACTCCGTATAAGCCCGGCGTGCTGACCGACCCTTCTGGCGTTTCATCCTTGAACGAAATCTTCTTCCAGGTCGTTCCGTCGGAAGAGACCAAGACGGTCGAATCCTCTCGATTTTCCACATGGCTTTGGCCGGTCGCGACGAATTTGCCGTTCCCCCAAACCACATCGTAGAGATCGCCCTTGAACAGTTTGGCCGGCTTGGTCCAATTCACCCCGTCCTTAGAAACAATCAGCGTCCCTTCCTTCCCCACTGCGACCACCATCTTGTCATTAGCCGCAATCGAGTTCAGCGTTACACTGACGCCTGTATTCGCTTTCTTCCACTTCACCCGGTCGGTGGAGGTCAGAATCGTTCCTTTTGTCCCGCTGACATAATAATTCCCGTTCGCATAGGCGACGCTGCTCAAGGTTTCCTTGGTCGGAGAAGCGATCGCCTTCCAGGCAAGACCGTCGGTCGAGGTCATCATTTTACCGGAATACCCTACTGCAAAAAAGTCCTTGCCGGTCCAGACGACACTTGTTAGCGGAAGGGTCCCTTTGATCGAGGATCCTTTCCACTTCCCGTCCGTCCCCATCCGTACAGCACTCTGATAGCTCTGTTCAACCTGCCTAAAGGAGTCATAATGTCCGCCGACCATGACCAGGTTTCCGTTGCCCACCGCTGAGTCTTGAAGAATCCCAGTATCGAACAGCGGATAGGTGAAGGCTTGGGTCCACTTCACTCCGTTGGCGGAGGTCTGAAATCCTGCCGTGGTCGCGGTCACATACTGTTTTCCGTTATACAGCGTAAACTGGGGCTCTTGATTTGGCGAATTCGTAAAGCCGGCGCTGGTCCACTTTTTCCCGTCCTTGGAGGTCAGATGAGCCGGTTTGCGAGAAGGCGTGTACTCCGAACCGTATATGTAAAAGCGATCTTTGGCCCACATCACTTGGCTGAGCGTGGTCTTAGATGAAGCGGCGGAGATGTACGTCCACGTCGTGCCATCCTTGGAGGTCATGATCGTGCTGCCGCCAACGGCAACAAAGAGTCCTCCGCCAAAAGCAATATCGTACATGTCATGATAGTTGGGCTGCTTGGTCTTCACTGTTTTCCAGGTGATGCCGTCTGAAGAGACGACCACTTGACCCCACTCTTCTCCCTGACCTACAAATACCCCATTGCCATAGGCAAGTCCCTGGATTTGGGTGTCGAGATTCAACGAGCGCTTGGTCCATTTTTGCCCGTCCTCGGATGTATAGATCCCCCCGTCTACGGCGACATAACGCTTTCCGTTCCAGGCGGCAAGCCGGCAGCTGCCGGTTCCGAACTTCTCCTTATGCTTGGTCCAGGTGATCCCGTCCTTGGAGCTCCAAACGGTGTTCCCCCACCCTTCCGGCTTGAAGCCCAAAAATTCATTCTTGCCCCAAACAATGGACATGAAGGGCTGGGAATCGCCAGAGTAGTACCTTGTCCAATTGAGGCCGTCTGTCGAAACCATCGTATTGCCTTCCGAAGCCGCGGTTACATAGCGTCCGTTACCGTAAGCATAGTTCCAAGAATATGAGGCCTCAAGCCCGGTTACCTCGGTCCAATCCAGCAGCAGCTTGCTTTTCGGGACCGCCTTTTGCTCCGTGTAGGCATCCACGAACTGCGTTACTTTCGTACGCTTTAGCGTATTGATCTGCTCGACTATCTCCGTATCCGTAAGATCGAGAAGGTTCTTCGAAACGGAGAGCTTCGTCAGGTTCGTCAGCTTTAGCAAGGGCTTCAAGCTGCTCACCTGATTATCGGAGCAATCCAATACGTTCAATTCCGCAAGCCCACTGAGAGGGTCGAGGCTGGTAATCTGATTGCCGGACACATTCAGCTTCTCCAGCTTGGTCAGCTTGGAGAGCGGAGACAAGTCCTTGATCTGATTGTGGCTTACATTCAGCTCGGCCAGATCCCTTAGGGATGCGAATGGAGCCAGACTCACGATTTCATTGCGGCTCAGATCCAAGACTCGCAAGCCTTGGAGTCCCAGCACAGGCGTGAAATCGGTCACTTTGCTGTCCGTCAGAGTAAGCATGACCAACTGCCCTGCATCCTCCAATCCTCGAAGAGAATGGACCTTACTCGAATGAATCTCCAACGAGTGAAGACTGTACACCGCCTCTTTAGTGAGCGGTTGATTAGGATCGTATTCAAGCTTCGCGCGAATGGCTTCTTCCACGAAAGGATCTTCTATATAGGCAAGGCTCTCTGCCCGCGCTTGCGGACTGGGCAGGATGGGGACAAGTCCTGCGATTAGAAGTAGAGCAAGAAATACAGGAAAGAGACGATGGCAACGGCGACGCATAAAGAGCTCCTCTCAATGGCGATGATTGTATAATTATAGCAATCGAACGCCGCCTAGTATACAACTATACTTATTATTTCCAGTCTCTGTCGACCAGAGATCTAGCCTCTTCTGAACCATGCGAAATCGTTACGCCTGGCATTTGCAGCGCAAAAAACACCCGATTCTCCGTCGATCCCTCCCATAGAGAGAGGAACGTTACGGTGAATCGGGTGCTTGGCGTTTGTGCTAGTATTGGGCTGCTTACCCGTTGCGAACGACTTCGAGCGCGCCTTCTTTCACGTCAATGGTGAGAGAATCACCTTTGGCGATGTTGCCCTTGAGGAGTTCCTCGGACAGGCGATCCTCGATGTGCTTCTGAATGGCCCGACGGAGCGGCCTTGCTCCAAATGCAGGATCATAGCCTTCCTTCGCGAGGAATTTCTTGGCTTCTTCGGTCAGGACGAAGTCTACGTCATGCTCCTTCAGGCGCTTGCGAAGATCTTCGGCCATCAGCGAGACGATCTCCTGAATATGGGCTTCATCCAGGTTGTGGAAGACGATGATCTCGTCGATCCGGTTGAGAAACTCCGGACGGAAGCTCTTCTTCAGCTCAGCCATGACTTTGTCCTTCATGTTGTTATATTCGCGGCTTGAATCGTCAGCGGCCGTAAATCCGAGCGTGGAATTCTTCTTGATCGTATCGGCCCCGACGTTGGAGGTCATGATGATCAGCGTGTTGCGGAAATCGACCGTGCGTCCCTTCGAGTCGGTCAGTCGGCCGTCTTCCAGCACTTGCAGCAGGATGTTGAACACTTCCGGGTGCGCCTTCTCCACTTCATCGAGCAGCACGACGGAGTAAGGCTTGCGGCGTACTTTCTCCGTAAGTTGGCCGCCTTCTTCGTAGCCGACATATCCCGGAGGCGCTCCGACGAGACGGGAGGTCGAGTGCTTCTCCATGTACTCGGACATATCGATCCGGATGACGGCATTTTCGTCTCCGAACATCGCTTCGGCCAGTGCGCGTGCGAGCTCAGTTTTCCCGACGCCGGTCGGTCCAAGGAAGATGAACGATCCGATCGGACGCTTCACATCCTTCAGTCCTGCCCGTGCCCGACGAATCGCGCGGCTTACGGAACGCACCGCTTCATCCTGCCCAATGACGCGCTCGTGAAGGATCGATTCCATCTTGAGCAGCCGTTCGGTTTCCTCTTCGGCCAGCTTCCGTACCGGGATGCCGGTCCAGCTCGCCACGACGTCCGCGATATCCTCAGGGGTTACCTCTGAATCGGTTCTTCCTTGCGTTTCCTTCCACTCATTGCGGGTATCTTCGAGCTCTTCCTTCAGCTTCTGCTCCGTATCGCGCAGAGCAGCGGCTTTCTCAAACTCCTGGCTCTGCACTGCAGCGTCTTTCTCCTTACGGATGTCCTCCAGCTTGCTTTCCAGCTCCTTGAGCTGCGGAGGCGTCGTATAGGAGCGCAGCCGTACCTTCGAGCCGGCTTCATCGATGAGGTCAATGGCTTTGTCCGGCAGGAAACGATCGGTGATGTAGCGGTCGGACAGCTTCACCGCTTGCACGATCGCTTCGTCGGTGATCTTCACGCGGTGATGAGCCTCATAGCGGTCGCGCAGCCCGTGAAGGATCTGAATGGCTTCCTCCGGCGTCGGCTCGTCGACCTGGATCGGCTGGAAGCGGCGCTCCAGAGCTGCGTCCTTCTCGATGTATTTGCGATATTCGTCCAGCGTCGTCGCCCCGATGCACTGAAGCTCGCCCCGGGCAAGCGCCGGCTTCAGGATGTTGGACGCGTCGATAGCGCCCTCTGCTCCGCCTGCACCGATCAAGGTGTGAAGCTCGTCGATAAAGAGGATGATATTGCCTGCTTGACGGATCTCATCCATGATCTTCTTCAAGCGGTCTTCGAATTCGCCGCGGTACTTGGTGCCTGCGACAACCGAGCCCATATCCAGCGTCATGACGCGTTTCTCCCGGAGCGTCTCCGGTATTTCGTTGTTGACGATGCGCTGGGCGAGCCCTTCCGCAATCGCCGTCTTCCCGACGCCAGGTTCCCCGATGAGAACCGGGTTATTCTTCGTCCGACGGCTCAGCACCTGGATGACGCGCTCGATCTCCTTGCTCCGACCGATCACCGGATCGATGTTGCCCTCCTTGGCGAAGGCCGTCAAGTCACGCGCCAGTCCATCCAGTGTTGGCGTGTTGACATTCGCTTGCGTCCCGTGGTTGGATGAAACCGAGTCGCTGCTCCCGAGCAGTTGAAGAACCTGCTGGCGAGCCTTGTTGAGCGAGATGCCCAGGTTGTTTAGTACCCGTGCGGCTACGCCCTCTCCCTCGCGGATTAAACCGAGAAGAATATGCTCCGTGCCTACGTAGGTATGGCCAAGCTTCCGCGCTTCATCCATGGAAAGCTCGATCACTTTCTTGGCGCGCGGGGTATATGCAATATTCGTCGGCTGTTCTTGTCCGCGTCCGATTAGGGATTCCACTTCGTCTTGAATTTTCTCGAGACCGAGACCGAGGGCCATGAGCGCCTTGGCGGCGATCCCCTCTCCTTCCCGAATCAGACCGAGCAGGATATGTTCGGTTCCGATATTGTTATGACCGAGGCGAACCGCCTCTTCCTGAGCCAACGCAAGCACCTTTTGTGCCCGTTCCGTAAATCTCCCAAACATCATTCACTAGCACCTCCGTTATTAAATTCGGGTCGACTACCGTCCCGACCGTTACTCCTGAACCCGTTCGCGGATGAGCTCCGCTCGGCGGATGTCCCGGTTCTCAGCGGTGAGCAGTTCTCCCGAGTGCTTCTGCAAAAATCCCGGTTGTGTCATAACCAAAAGCTCATTCAGCGTCTTCGGCTCAATACCGCCGAGAAGGCCCAGATCGATGCCAAGGCGAACATCCGACAGCCGCTGCATGGCTTCCTTGGAGTCGAGGATCACCGCATGGGAAAGGATGCCAAACGATCGGTTAATCCGGTCTGCCAAACGATGCGGCGTATCCTCTTGAAGCCTTTCGCGAGCGGCGCGTTCATGCTCAATGATCTGTTGAACCACGCCATAGAGATTGTTCAAAATCTCTTCCTCGGATTGCCCGAGGGTAATCTGGTTGGAGATCTGAAACAGGTTGCCGGAAGAGTCGCTTCCTTCCCCGTACATTCCCCGAACGACCAGCCCCACTTGAGTGACGGCGGACAGGATGCGATTGATCTGCTGGGTCATCACAAGCGCCGGGAGATGGATCATCACCGAAGCGCGAAGACCGGTTCCCACATTCGTGGGACAGCTGGTCAGGTACCCCCGCCGTTCATCGAAGGCATAATTCAATTGACTTTCTATAATATCATCAATCCGGTTGGCCATATCCCAGGCCTCGCGGATTTGAAACCCGGGAGTCAAGCATTGGATGCGAAGATGGTCTTCTTCGTTCACCATGATGCTGATCGATTCATTCTGGCTGAGAATGACCGCTCCGCCTCGCGATTCGTTCGCTAGGCTCGGACTGATCAGGTGCTTTTCAACCAGCACCTTCTTCTCCAGCTCGCTGATGTCGGAAAGCGGAATGATCGTAAAATCTCCCAGCTCCCGCAGCTCCTCGTTCTCCAGCACCTCGGTAACCTTATCGAGCACATCGCGGGATTGCTGATTCGTCGCCAGCATCGGGAAGGGATAACCCCGCATATTGCGCGCCAGTCGAATCCGACTGGACAGGACAATATCGGATTCAGGCCCCTCCTGCTTCATCCAGTCGCTCAAGGCATGATCGGTAAAATGTCCCACTACCATGTTGCACCCTCCTTATACGTCGGAGATCCGTTTTTCCAGCTCGCGGATCTGATCGCGGATCGAAGCCGCTTCCTCAAATTCCTCTTGCTGGATCAGCTCTGACAGCCTCTGCTTGAGCGCATTGAGTTCCCGCCTCTGCTGAAGAACCCCGCCGGAGCGCAGGGGCACCTTACCGCTATGGGAGGTGCTTCCGTGCACCCGCTTAAACAGCGGGTCAAGCCGATCGCCGAATGCTTGGTAGCACGAGCTGCAGCCGAATCGCCCCAGCTTGCTGAACTGCGCATAAGTAAGTCCGCATTCCTCGCACCGGTTGTTCATCGGCGGCGCCGCTACAGTACCCGGCATGGCAGCTGAATCATAATTGAGCAGTCCCGACAGCAGATTGTGGATCGAAAACCCGCCCGGTGTTCCGGGAATTTGCTCTCCCTTTTCCCTCGCACAGGTTTCGCACAGGTGCGATTCCGTCTTTTCACCGCCGACAATCTTGGTAAAATGCAGGGTTGCCGGACGTTTTCCGCATTCCTGACAAAGCATTTGGTACTCCCTCCTTATGGATGGCTGAGCAATGACAATAACATTGCCTTCAGCAGCCTGGCTCGGATTTCATCCCGAAGGGGAAGCTTGAGATAGAGAACGTCTCGCGACATGGCCGCCTTGATGAGGCTGGCCTCCCGACAGGTTATGAATCCGCCCTCCTCGAGTTGATACAGCAACCCTTCCGAACTGGTTTGATCAATTCGGTCACCGATAGTTCCAAGTACGTAATCCAGAATAACTCCATGAGAGGACAGCTGAACCTTCTGAATCCGGATATAGCCACCGCCACCCCGTTTGCTTTCCACGATGTAGCCCTTTTCCAGAGTAAAGCGGGTGCTGATCACGTAGTTAATCTGCGAGGGGACGCATTGGAATCGATCGGCCAACTCATTGCGTTGAATCTCGATGACGCCGGTTGGGCTTTGCATCAGAATATTCTTGAGATACTGTTCAATCATATCCGAAGCATTGCGCATCCATTCACCCTCCGCTTCTTATAAGGAAAGGCCATGAAACCCGAATCGAGAAGACGGCAAACAGACCAAATTGCAGCCTGGGTGCGAATCATCTGACTTTGACTTTCTTTGACCTTAAAATTATTATAGCATGCTTTTTCATGTTTTCAAGCGTCTCCATGAAATTATTGTCTGCCTATTTCACCGTCCGTATACTTGCTTTGCATCAGTGGTGTCTATTCAAACTTCGGGAATACGATGAAGTCAGGGGGATCATATGGCCGTATGCCTTCCAATGGATCTCAAGACTCCTCCCCATTCGTCATTCAATTATGTACCCTTATCAGCCATTCGTTGAAACCCTCCTGTTGTGTCGTTCCCGTTACGGATTTTGAAAGAACCCGTCTTTTAAAATCGCATTCCCGGGCAGACGACCCATGAACCGAAAGCGAGAAGCGAGAGCATATATCGCCGAATCATCATTTCCTGCAAAATGACCACACCCCGAATCCCATCCGTTAGCGAAGAATGCCGTCACTCTTGTTCTCCTCAGCTTTTTCGTTTCCATACCCACTCTGCATTTACCAGCTTGGCCGGAACCCTGAAACAACAAAAAAGCCTGCACGGTGTGTGCAGACTTGATTGTGCTTGGCGACGTCCTACTCTCCCAGGACCCTGCGGTCCAAGTACCATTGGCGCTGGAGGGCTTAACGGTCGTGTTCGAGATGGGAACGCGTGGTTCCCCTCCGCCATTATCACCAAACTACAGGTTTTACGAAGTAAAACCACATCGAAAGCTTACGCTTTCCCAAAAAGTGAAGTGAAGCTCTGAAGCTTACTCCGATTACTTTTCGGGGACCCCGAAATTCGAGGTCGCTCAGAGAAGGTCATTCCCTGAAAACCGGATGCGAAGCAACTCGCTTGGAACATTCTTACCTGTGTGTCCCCTTGTTATCGGGGCCCCCGCAAAGTACCAGGAATCCGCTTCGTCAGCGTTCCCTTCACTTTGTGGGGTCTATTTGGATAAGCCCTCGACCGATTAGTATCCGTCAGCTGCATGCGTTGCCGCACTTCCACCTCGGACCTATCAACCTGGTCGTCTTCCAGGGGTCTTACTAACTGGGAA
>NZ_LN881718.1 GCF_001457415.1 Gorillibacterium timonense | reverse complement strand
GTGGCGCCCTCAAGATGAGATTTCCCAATTCGTAAGACCCCTGGAAGACGACCAGGTTGATAGGTCCGAGGTGGAAGTGCGGCAACGCATGCAGCTGACGGATACTAATCGGTCGAGGGCTTATCCACACAACACACAGGTAAGAATGTTCCAAGCGAGTTGCTTCGCATCCGGTTTTCAGGGAATAACCCCCTGAAAAGAACTTGTTTCCTTTTAGGACAAAACCTGATATACTGTCTAGGTGTCACTAATCGAGTCCGTTCCCTGATAGCTCAGTTGGTAGAGCACTCGACTGTTAATCGAGTTGTCACAGGTTCGAGTCCTGTTCGGGGAGCCATGTGGAGAGGTGTCCGAGTTGGTCGAAGGAGCACGATTGGAAATCGTGTAGGCGTCACAAGCGTCTCGAGGGTTCGAATCCCTCTCTCTCCGCCACTTACTCCTTAGTGAAACTAATAGCAAGGCCCGTTGGTCAAGGGGTTAAGACACCTCCCTTTCACGGAGGTAACAGGGGTTCGAATCCCCTACGGGTCACCATATGGAGGCTTAGCTCAGCTGGGAGAGCATCTGCCTTACAAGCAGAGGGTCGGGGGTTCGATCCCCTCAGCCTCCACCATATCATCCATCGCGGGGTGGAGCAGTCCGGTAGCTCGTCGGGCTCATAACCCGAAGGCCGCAGGTTCAAATCCTGCCCCCGCAACTTACTTCTTCTCGTTATCGATTGTGGAGCCGTGGTGTAGAGGCCTAACATGCCTGCCTGTCACGCAGGAGACCGCGGGTTCGAATCCCGTCGGCTCCGCCATTTTAAACCTGAGAAGTGAACAAAATCTTTGAAGATGAAGAATCCCATATGGCTCGGTAGCTCAGTCGGTAGAGCAGAGGACTGAAAATCCTCGTGTCGGCGGTTCGATTCCGTCCCGAGCCACCACTTGCGGATTCAAGCCGCTGTAGCTCAACTGGTAGAGCAACTGACTTGTAATCAGTAGGTTGGGGGTTCAAGTCCTCTCGGCGGCACCAGTTTTTCCTTATATCGTGGAGGCTTAGCGAAGTGGCCAAACGCAGCAGACTGTAAATCTGTTCTCTGACGAGTTCGGTGGTTCGAATCCATCAGCCTCCACCATTTTAATCCTTCCTTTATCTGTAGGGGCATAGTTTAAAGGTAGAACAAAGGTCTCCAAAACCTTTGGTGTGGGTTCAATTCCTGCTGCCCCTGCCAATTTCAAATTTGGGATCGTATGGCGGTCGTGGCGAAGTGGTTAACGCATCGGTTTGTGGATCCGACACTCGAGGGTTCAATTCCCTTCGACCGCCCCATTATTTACTCTGATGGGGATTAGCCAAGCGGTAAGGCAACGGTCTCTGACTCCGTCACCCTAGGTTCGAATCCTAGATCCCCAGCCAAATTATATAGTATGCGGACGTGGCTCAGTGGTAGAGCATCGCCTTGCCAAGGCGAGGGTCGAGGGTTCGAATCCCTTCGTCCGCTCCATTTTATTTTTGGCGCCATAGCCAAGTGGTAAGGCAAAGCTCTGCAAAAGCTTTACCCCCAGTTCGAATCTGGGTGGCGCCTCCATTGAATTTCATGTGTCTGCCCTGTGCCGGGGTGGCGGAATCGGCAGACGCACAGGACTTAAAATCCTGGGATGGGTGACCATCGTACGGGTTCAAGTCCCGTCCCCGGCACCAACTTCATCAAGATATGTGCCCATAGCTCAGCTGGATAGAGCGTTTGACTACGAATCAAAAGGTCGGGAGTTCGAATCTCTCTGGGCACGCCATTATTTCACAAATAAAATTTATATGCCGGTGTGGCGGAATGGCAGACGCGCGCGACTCAAAATCGTGAGGGAAACCGTGGAGGTTCGAGTCCTCTCACCGGCACTTAAAGAGCAGATTTGTAAAATTGCCTTGAGCAGTTTTATGAATCTGCTTTTCCTATTTATGGCCTCATTCATGGTTACGGTTTAAATCATTATAGCCAATACGGAATAGTAATGCGGCATAAGGGACTGAAATGTGTTCCCCGCGCAAGTCCATCTCAAAATCAGATGCAAGGCTCCAGTTCGGGTGGGCTTGAAGGTTTAGTCAGGTCGAATCTCTATAACGAAGAGTTCAATGCGTGAAATACGGTTGCTCACATAATCTTACGGCCAATAACAAACTTACAGTAAACGTAATTTCTAGAATATAGCGTTAAGGGAGAGCAAGCTGATTTTGACCCGACTATTGCAAACCTATCTGAATAATTAGGGGGTTAAAGGGACTTTTTGCTTTTTCTATAGTTTGATGGGTATTGATCAAAAAGATTAACGGTCTGTACTATCTGATGATTTCGGAAGGCGGAACCGGACCAGATCATGCCCTCTCGATTGCACGCAGCGAATCGATTACCGGCCCTTTCGTCGGCAATCCCCGTAACCCGGTGCTTACCCATCGCCATTTGGGTAATGACTATCCCATTGTAAATATGGGTCATGCCGATATCGTTGAAACGCAAAATGGAGAGTGGTGGATGGTGCTGCTCGCCTCGCGGCCATATGGCGGGTATTACCGCAACCTGGGCAGAGAAACCTTACTTGTTTCGTTTACATGGGAAGACGGCTGGCTGGTGGTCAAGCCGGGCATAGGGATTGTCGAACTGGTAGAGGTGCGGCCCGACCTGCCTGAGCAGCGCTGGTTAACGCAAGCTGCTTGCGATCATTTTGACAGCGAAAAGCTTGGTATGCAATGGCTGTTCGCGCGGACGCCGAGAGAGGATTTCTTCAGCCTGGACGCCCGTAAGGGTCATCTGAGATTGAAGCTGCGTCGGGAAACCATTACGGAGGACGTCAATCCGAGCCTGGTGTGCAAACGTCAGCAGCATATTGATTTTGCTGCGCGCACGGTGATGGAGTTTACTCCACAAACCGAAAACGAAACAGCAGGTATGGCGCTGTTGCAGAGCAGCAAATTTAACTTCCGTTTCGAATATGTGAAAACAGGCGAATCGTATTTCGTGCAATTGACCAAATGCACGAACGGAAAGGAAGAGGTGCTGGCGAGGAACGCTTTCTCTGCCGACACCCTCTACTTGACGGTTACAGCTCATGGGCAGGATTATTCCTTCTACTATGGCAGCAAGTCGGATGAACATTTGATTTTGGCGGAACAAGTAGATGGACGCATCCTGAGTACAGATGTTGCCGGAGGATTTGTGGGGGCCTGCCTGGGCCTGTATGCCAGCAGCAATGGCATGGAAAAGCGACAATGCAGCAGACTTTGATTGGTTCGAGTATGTGGAAATTTAACAGAAGACCGACGAGTGCGGCGGGGGCTAAGTGCCCTCGCCTTTTTGTTTTGGGAGGTGTCGCACATCCATCTTGATTTTATTTCACGCTAGTTGAAGAGAATTGTTGATCATGGCGACAGTCGTTCAAATTTTGATTTTGTAAGCTGTCCGGGAAAGGATGAAGCTGCACCGATGAAGATAAATCAGATTCAAATCGACATCATAAACCAGTTGAAAATGAGCCGATTTCGTCTGGAATATGTGGAGCCCACACTAAGGCGTGTCTGATAACTTTTTATTGTTTTAAAGAAGAGAATGTGTCATTATTTTACAGGTATGAGATCAGAAGGAGGCTTGTAACACATGCTCAGATGCCATGAAATCAAGGACCCGGATTGTGTACGAATCCAAGGTTTTTTTCCTCTAGGGTAAGCATGGCAAAGAATAGAATATACTTAAACTTGGTTATAAAAGTTAGGAGCCATTCCTGTAATGAATTAATTTGAGGTTTGAATGAAAAGAGCACCTTCTGTATACTGGGTTCCGACCAAAGAACAACTCAGCACAGGAGGCACTCTACCATGAAGTATAAGCAATCGAAGA